>NZ_RZYA01000027.1 GCF_004005495.1 Streptomyces antnestii | reverse complement strand
TCGCGCTCTCGCGCCTGGCCGACCCGCACACCCTGCACCAGACCCCGATCGGCGTCTTCCGCTCCACCGAGCGGCCCGTCTACGACGTCCAGATGTCCGACCAGCTCGACGAGGCCATCGAACAGAACGGGAAGGGTGACCTTGGCGCTCTGCTGGCCGGGGGAGATACGTGGACGGTCGTGGGGTAGGCGTTTGACTGCGGGTCCGTCGTGGCTGGTCGCGCAGTTCCCCGCGCCCCTTAAGGGGCGCGTTCGAGCCCGGTCCTGGAGTGTCAGGGCCGGGTTTCGTCGTATTTGACGCGGGCTTGTGCCACCTCGTCCATGCGGCGCTCCGTCCACGTCGCCAGTGTGCGGACCTGTGCTGCCGCCTCGCGGCCCAAGGGCGTCAGTGAGTAGTCCACGCGTGGCGGGATCACCGGCTTCGCGTCCCGGTGCACCATGCCGTCGCGTTCCAGGGTCTGGAGCGTCTGCGTCAGCATCTTCTCGCTGACCCGGCCGATCTCGCGGCGCAGTTCGCTGAACCGGTAGGAGCGCTCCTCGAGAGCGATCAGGACGAGGACGCCCCATCGGCTGGTGACGTGTTCGAGCACGAGGCGGTACGGGCACATCTCCTCGGCCCCGGCGACCCTGCTGCTTACTCCCATGCCCGTACCTTACTTCAAAGTGGGTACTTACGAATAGTTAGCGCTCCCCTTAGGCTCGGTGGCGGATACGCACTCAGAGGAGATTTCAGACATGAGCATCGTCGTCACCGGAGCCACCGGACACCTCGGCCGTCTTGTCATCGACGGCCTCTTCGCCGCCGGTGTCCCGGCGGACCGCATCGCCGCCGTCGTCCGCGACAAGGAGAAGGCCGCCGATCTCGCCGCCCGGGGCGTCGAGCTGCGCGTCGCCGACTACAGCGCGCCCGAGACCCTGGCCGGGGCGTTCGCCGCCGGGGACCGGGTCCTGCTGATCTCCGGCAGCGAGGTCGGGCAGCGCGTTCCGCAGCACCGGGCCGTGGTCGACGCCGCCAAGGGCGCGGGCGTCGCGCTGCTCGCGTACACGGGCGTGCTCGGCGGACCCGACGCCGACTTCGAGCTCGCGGCCGAGCACAAGGTGACCGAGCAGGCGATCCTCGACTCCGGCCTGCCGTACACGTTCCTGCGCAACGGCTGGTACCACGAGAACTACACCGAGCGCCTGGCCCCGGTCCTGGAGCACGGCGCCGTCGTCGCCTCCGCGGGCGAGGGCCGGGTCGCCTCCGCCTCGCGCGCCGACTACGCCGCCGCCGCGGTCGCCGTCCTGACCGGCGAGGGCCACGAGAACAAGGTGTACGAGCTGAGCGGCGACGTCGCCTGGTCCTTCGCCGAGTACGCCGCCGAGCTGTCGGAGCAGACGGGCCGGACGATCGCGTACAACGCCGTCACGCCGGAGCAGAACCGGGAGATCCTGCTCGGCGCCGGTCTGCCCGCGCCCTTCGCCGACATCCTCGTGGGCGTCGACACCGCCATCGAGCAGGGCCTGCTCGCCGGCACCGGCGGCGACCTCGCCCGCCTGACCGGGCGCCCCACGACCCCGCTCGCGGACGCGATCAAGGCCGCGCTCGCCTGACCGCGCTCACGGCCCCCACCAGCACAAACTCCGTGTCATGACCGTATAGGGATACGGACATGACAGCTGGTGCCCCTCGGCGCTACCTTCATGGGTGGCCGTCGTGGGGCGGCCGTTTCGGTGGAGGAGGGGCCGTGGAAGCTGGGCAGTCGAGAAGCGAAGCGCGCACGGGACTGTTGAACGGCATCGCGGCCTATGGGATGTGGGGCCTGGTGCCCCTGTTCTGGCCTCTGCTCAAGCCCGCGGGCGCCGGCGAGATCCTCGCCCACCGCATGGTGTGGTCGCTGGCCGTCGTCGGCGTCGCCCTGCTCTTCGTACGGCGCTGGGCCTGGGCCGGCGAGCTGCTGCGCGACCGTCGCCGGCTCGGGCTGGTCATCGTCGCCGCGGCCGTCATCACGGTCAACTGGGGTGTCTACATCTGGGCCGTGAACGCCGGCCACGTGGTCGAGGCGTCGCTCGGCTACTTCATCAACCCGCTGGTCACCATCGCCATGGGCGTCCTGCTCCTGGGCGAGCGGCTGCGGCCCGTGCAGTGGGCGGCGGTCGGCGTCGGCCTCGCCGCGGTCCTCGTCCTCGCCTTCGGATACGGGCAGCCGCCCTGGATCTCCCTGATCCTCGCCTTCTCGTTCGCCACCTACGGCCTGGTGAAGAAGAAGGTCAACCTCGGCGGCCTGGAGTCGCTCGCCGCCGAGACGGCGATCCAGTTCGTGCCCGCGCTCGCCTACCTGCTGTGGATCGGCGCACAGGGCGAGTCCACTTTCGGCGACGGCGCGGGCCACGCCACGCTGCTCGCGGCGACGGGCGTGGTCACCGCGCTCCCCCTGGTCTGCTTCGGCGCCGCCGCGATCCGCGTCCCGCTTTCGACCCTCGGACTGCTCCAGTACCTGGCGCCCGTCTTCCAGTTCCTGCTCGGCATCCTGTACTTCCACGAGGCCATGCCGCCCGAGCGCTGGGCGGGCTTCGCGCTCGTGTGGCTGGCGCTCACCCTGCTGACGTGGGACGCGCTGCGGACGGCGCGGCGCGGGCGGATCGCGCTGGCCGAGCAGGAGGCTCGGGCGACGGCAGCCACGGAGGCGGAGCCGCAGGCATCGCAACCGGAACCGGCCGCCTGACTCCGGACCATCCCATTCCTGTTGCCGCGCCACTCGCACGGCACCTATGACTGGTGCATGACTCTGGACTGGAAACTCGTCTTCGACGCCGCCGATCCGCAGGCCCAGGCCGCCTTCTGGGCCGAGGCGCTCGGCTACGAGGTCGAGGACAACAGCACCCTGATCTCCCATCTGCTCGGACTCGGCGCGGCCCCCGAGGAAGCGACCACGGAGTTCCGCGGCCACCTCGCGTGGCGTGACCTGATGGCCGTACGGCACCCCGACGACCCGGTCGAGGAGCGGAGCGGGATGGGGCTCGGCCGGCGCATCCTCTTCCAGCGCGTCCCCGAGCCCAAGACCGTCAAGAACCGGCTGCACATCGACCTGCACGCGGGCAGCGACCGCAGGAACGCCGAGGTCGCGCGCCTGGAGGGCCTCGGCGCGAGCGTGATCCACCGCGTGAAGGAGCCGTCGGGCGAGTGGGTGGTGATGGCGGACCCGGAGGGGAACGAGTTCGACGTGCAGTAGGCGGCCTGTGGGCGGCGCCGGGTGCCTCACAGCTACGGCAGGGACATGGAACGGCGGGGGCATGGAACGGCAGGGGCATGGAACGGCAGGGGCATGGACCGCAGGGCCGTGGAACGGCGGGGCCTGGACGGACTTAGTTGCGTGTGCATAAACTGCACGCGCACATAATCGGTGCGACCGACCGACTCTGGAGTGCCCCATGTCCCGCACGTTCCTCTTCCTGCTCGGCAGCAGCCGCGGCGAAGGCAACACCGAGATCCTGGCCCGCAGGGCCGCCGAGCAGCTCTCCCCCGACGTCGAGCAGCGCTGGATCAGCCTCGCCGAGCACCCGCTCCCCGACTTCGAGGACCTGCGCCACGACAGCGACCACACGCGGCCGTCCGGCGACAACACGGCACTGCTCCTCGACGCGACGCTCGAAGCCACCGACATCGTCATCGCGTCGCCGCTGTACTGGTACTCCGTCTCGGGCCACACCAAGCGCTACCTCGACCACTGGTCGGGCTGGCTGCGCACCCCCGGTATCGACTTCAAGGCCACGCTCGAAGGCCGCACCCTGTGGGGCGTGACGGCGCTCGCGCACGAGGAGCAGGTCGTCGCCGACCCGCTCGTCGGCACGCTGCGCAACTCGGCCGCGTACATGGGGATGCGCTTCGGCGGGGTCCTGTTCGGCAACGGCAGCAAGCCCGGCGACGTACTCGGGGACGAGGAGGCGCTGCTGCGCGCCAAGACGTTCTTCACGCCGGAGCGGGAGCCGGAGATCGCCCGCTTCCCCTACGAGGTGCGGTAGCGGGGCAGTTGGCTACGCCGTGATGTCCTTCGCCGTGAAGCGCGCCCACGCCGCCGAGCCGAACACGGCGGCGTAAAGGCCCTGCAGGCCCAGGTTCTTGACCAGGTCGTCCCAGTAGACCGGCTCGCGCATCAGATCGGCGAAGGACAGCCAGCGGTGCGAGAACAGATACGGCTGGATCGCGTGCAGCTGGGGGATCTGGTCGAGGATCTGGACGGTGATGAGCAGGCCCACCGTCGTCGCCATCGCCGCGATCCCGCTGTTGGTGAGCGTCGAGACGAACAGGCCGAGCGCGGCGATGCCCACGAGTGACGCGGCCACCACGAGGGCGATCAGCAGGGCCCGTACGAGACCCTCGCCGAAGCCGATGCGGGTGCCGGAGATCGTGACGACGTCGCCGAGCGGGAAGAGCAGGGCGCCCGTGGCGAGCGCGGTCGCCGCCACGACCAGCGTCGCGACCAGGCAGAACGTCATCGTGGCCGCGTACTTGGTGAGCAGCAGGCGGGTGCGGCCCGCGGGGGCGACCAGCAGATAGCGCAGCGTCCCCGCGCTCGCCTCGCCGGCGATCGCGTCGCCCGCGACCACCCCGACCGCCATCGGCAGGAAGAACGGCAGCGTCGCGGCGAGCGCCGTGAAGACCAGGAACAGGCCGTTGTTCGTGATCTGCGCGATGAATGCGGGGCCTCCCCCGCCGCCGCCCGCGGCCGGCGAGTCGCCACTCGTCTCGATCTTCACGGCGATCCCGACCAGGATCGGCACCCCGGCCAGGACGGCGAGCAGCGCGAGCGTGCGCCAGCGGCGGAACGTCGTGACCAGCTCGCTGCGGAAGAGGCCGAGCGTCCAGATCCTTTTGCGTACGGGCACGGAGTCCACGGTGACCGCGCCCACGGGGGCCGCCTCAGCCTGCGACATCGAATCCCTCTCCTGTCAGCGCCACGAACGCGTCCTCCAGCGAGGCCCGTTCGACTCCGAAGCCGCGGACGCGGACGCCCGCTGCGACCAGCGCCGCGTTCAGATCGGCGAGGTCCGTGCCGGGCGCGGGCGGCTCGCCCGTCACCCCGTCGTCCGTCACCGTCAGATCCGCGACGCCCCGCTCCTTGAGGACCCGCGCCGCGTCCCCCGGGTCGGGTGTCGTGACGACGAGCCGGCCGCGGGCGCCCGCCGCGAGCTCGGCGACCGGGCCCTGTGTGAGGAGCCGGCCGCGCGCCATCACGGCCGCGTGCGTGCAGACCTGCTCGATCTCGTCGAGGAGGTGCGAGGAGAGGAAGACGGTCGTGCCGTCCGACGCCAGCTCCCGCACCAGCGAGCGGATCTCGCGCATGCCCTGCGGGTCGAGCCCGTTCGTCGGCTCGTCGAGCACGAGGAGCCTGCGGGGCTGGAGCAGCGCGGCCGCGAGCCCGAGCCGCTGCTTCATACCGAGCGAGTACGCCTTCGCCTTCTTGCCCGCGGCGGCCGTCAGGCCCACCCGGTCCAGGGCGGTGGCGACGCGTGCGCGCCGGGTGCGCGGGTCGGCGGCCGGGTCGGCGGAGTCGTACCGGATCAGGTTGTCCCGGCCGGACAGATACCCGTACAGAGCCGGGCCCTCGATGAGCGCGCCGACGTGCGGGAGGACCGTGCGGGTGGCGCGGGGCATGGGCTCGCCGAGGACGCGGGCCGCGCCGGACGTCGGCGCGATCAGGCCCATCAGCATGCGGATGGTGGTCGTCTTGCCCGAGCCGTTCGGCCCGAGGAAGCCGAAGACGCTGCCGGCGGGGACGGTGAGGTCGAGGCCGTCGACCGCCAACTGGCCGCCGCCGTAGCGCTTGGTGAGGGCCCGTGTCTCGATCACGGACTCCCCGGCTGTGCTCGCCGCCATGTCGCTCCCGAAGTCGTGCGGAGTACGGGAGTGGAGGCGCCGGGACCCGGCACCTCCACTCCCCCTGCCAACTCTCCTGCCGCGTACGGCTGGTGCGCCGTGTGTAACTAGTGCGCCGCGTATGGCTGATGCGCCGCGGTACGGCTAGTGCGCCGCGTTCGCCGCCTTCACGAGCGCGTCCTTGGTGACCGCGCCCACGTAGACCTTGCCGTCGTCCGTGACCAGCGCGTTGACCAGGCGGGTCGAAAAGACCGTGCCGGAGCCGAACTTGCCCTTCACGTGGTCACCCAGGGCGTTCATGAACTTCTGCGCTTCCGGCGGGACATCGCCGGAGCCGGAGCCCGAACCGCCCGTCGGCAGCCCGTGTCCGCCGGGCAGCTTCAGCTCGGCGACGGACGTCCAGCCCTCACCGAGGACCTTCAGGTCGTTCAGACCGCCGCCGCCCTGACCGGCCCGCAGCTCCTTGGGCATGTCCTTCGGCATGTCCTTGCGCATGCCCTTCGGCAGGTCCTTCGGCGCGTGGGACTTGTCGTGCGACATGCCGGGCGCCTTGTGGTCGTCGCCCTCGGTGACCTTGGCGCCCTTCGGCGGGGTGAAGTCGAACGTCGACGCGGCCGGCTTGGAGAAGTCCACCGTGGTGAAGCCCGCGTCCACGACCGCCTTGCCGCCGCCCGCCGGCGCCAGCGTGAACTTCAGCGGCAGACCGGTCTTCGCGTCCACCGAGATGGTGATCCCGCCGACCGTCGAACCGGCCTGCTTCGGCTTCACGAGCAGCTTGTACGCGTCACGCCCCGCGACCTGCGCGGTGCCCTCGACCGAGATCGACGTGGTCTTGCCGGACGCCTTCAGGACCTCGTCGGCGAGCTGCTTGGGCGTGGCCGGGACACCGTCCCGCGTCTCGCGCTTGTCCCTGCCCTGCTTCTCGGCCCGGTCACGGGCGGCCCCGGCGTCCTTGGCGTTCTTGGCGTGGTACGCCTCGTTCGACGCGCTGTCGTAGGCCCAGACCTCGTCGCCGTTGTGGATCACGCTGTACTCGGCGGCGCTGTCCAGGACGGACAGCTTCTGCCGGTCGGGGCCGTCCGTCGCGACGCGCAGCGTGTGCGTGCCGGAGGCCAGCTCCATCAGCTTGGACTGCGGGTCGGCCGAGGAGCCGCCCTTGCCGTCCGCGCTCCCCGAAGGACCGCCGCCACCCGGCGTGAAAGCGCCCGCGGCGCCGCCCAGGGACGGCAGGCCGAGATCCGTGGAGATCTTCACCGTGCCGGACATCTGCTGGACGTCCGACTTGGCGATCTTCTCGATGAGCTGCTGTGCGCTGAGCTTCGGCAGATCGGGATTGCCGGAGTCGGCCAGCGCGGGGACGAGTCCGATCGTCGCCGCGGCCACCCCCACCACCGCGACCGGGACCACGTAGCGGGTCGCCTTGCGACGACCGGCGGTTTCGGATTCGTACGGTGCCATGTTGTTGCCCTACCTCCGTGTTGGGCGGCGGCCTACCGTCCTTGCTCGTCTGCCCACCCCAAGCCGCCATTCTCACCCGAATTGGTCGGGAGTGGTGCTACCAATCTGACCAAATCCGCGGGCCGGAAGCGTCAGACCCGAGGCTCAACTCCGCGTACTCCCGCGGTATGACACTCCCGTAGGGGAAGGCCCCGGTCCGCGTGAGAGGACGTGAGCAGAACCCGGCGCGGATCCGTACTCCTGGGTGGCAGACATTCCGCATCGGCAAAGGGGTTGCCATGCTCGCCACCACGAGGAACACCCGCATCGCCGGTTACGCCGCCGTGGGCGCCGCGGTCTTCGCGCTCGCGCTCAGCGGATGCGGCGGCAGCGGCGGCGGGAGCAAGAGCAGCGGGACGGCCAAGAGCAGTGCCCCCACCACGAGCTCCGCGACCCTGACCGCCGCCAAGGTCGACAAGGTCGGCACGGTCGTCACCGACAGCAAGGGCTTCGTCCTGTACCGCTTCGACCAGGACTCGGCCAAGCCCACCAAGGTGACCTGTTACGGCAGCTGCGCCACGCTGTGGCCGGCCGCCACGGCCACCGACGCCAAGAGCATCACGGTCAAGGGAATCGACAAGAAGCTGGTGTCGACGGTGAAGCGCTCGGACGGCACCACGCAGATCACCCTCGCAGGGTGGCCGCTCTACCGCTACTCCAAGGACGACCAGCCGAAGGAGGCGTACGGGCAGGGCGTCCTCGGCACCTGGTTCGCGGCCACACCCACCGGAGCGAAGGCCATGAGCACCAACGGCGGTTCGAGCGGCTCCGGCAGCGGCTACTGACCCGCCCCCGCTGACCCACCCACGCGCGCGGCGTCAGCCGGCCCGGTGCACCACCCCGCGGCGTCAGCCGGCCCGGTGCACCACCCCGCGGCGTCAGCCGGCCCGGTGCACCACCACGTCGGCGTCAGCCGGCCCGGTGCACCACCGCGTCGCACAGCTCGAGCAGGGACGCCTTCGCGTCGCACTCGGGCAGCGGCGCGAGGGTCGCCCGTGCCTCCTCCGTGTACCGCACGGTGTCCCTGCGGGCCTGCTCCAGGGCCGGGTGGACCCGCAGCCTGGCCAGCGCCTCGGCGTGTCGCGCGTCGTCCGTCAGGTCGGAGTCGAGGAGCTCGACCAGAGCGCGGTCCTCGGGCAGCCCGAGCTGCTCGGCGCGCTCGCGCAGCCGCAGCACGGGCAGCGTGGGGATGCCCTCGCGCAGGTCGGTGCCGGGGGTCTTGCCGGACTCGTGCGAGTCGGAGGCGATGTCCAGGACGTCGTCGGCGAGCTGGAAGGCGACGCCGAGCCGCTCGCCGTACTGGGCGAGGATCTCCACGACGTGCTCGTCGGCGCCCGACATCATCGCGCCGAACCGCACGGCCACGGCGATCAGCGAGCCGGTCTTGCCGCTGAGGACGTCGAGGTAGTGGTCGACCGGGTCGCGGCCGTCGCGCGGTCCGGCCGTCTCCAGGATCTGGCCGGTGACGAGGCGCTCGAAGGCCTCCGCCTGGATGCGGACGGCCTCGGGCCCGAGGTCGGCCAGCATGTGGGAGGCGCGCGAGAAGAGGAAGTCGCCGGTCAGGACGGCGACCGAGTTGCCCCAGCGGGTGTTGGCGCTCTCCACGCCGCGGCGCACGTCCGCCTCGTCCATCACGTCGTCGTGGTAGAGCGTCGCGAGATGCGTCAGCTCGACGACGACGGCGGAGGGCACGACACCGGGCGCGTACGGGTCGCCGAACTGGGCGGCGAGCATCACGAGCAGCGGCCTGAAGCGTTTGCCGCCCGCGCGCACGAGGTGCTGCGCGGCCTCCGTGATGAAGGGGACCTCGCTCTTCGTCGCCTCGAGCAGGCCCTCCTCGACAGCCGCCAATCCGGCCTGGACATCGGCTTCGAGAGCCTGGTCCCGCACGCTAAGACCGAAAGTCCCGACGACGGTCACGAGAGGTTCTCCTGTCTGCTGACGATCACATGGTGAACTCGGTCGATCATTTGCTCGATGACACGGTTCGTCGATGTGTCGCTGCCATCACTCAAGTCAGCGTATCCGGTCGCGTTTCGATCACAGTGGGGGCCTGCCCGCACGGACGAGACCGAGCGGCCCACGAACACCCCCGGTATGTTCTTGATCAGCTCATAGGACCGAGTAGACCGGGGGTAACCCCTTTGTCCCGCACCAGTTCCGAGGCCGAGCCGAACGATCCTGAGACGGGGCGGCCGCCGCCGGGTGACGACCACGCGTTCCTCGGCCAGCCGCGCGGCCTGCTCACCCTGTCGGGCCTGGAGGTCTGGGAGCGCTTCTCGTTCCTCGGCATGCAGGCCATCCTCGTCCTCTACTTCGCGGACACGGTGGCACACGGTGGCCTGGGCATGTCCGCGGGGACGGCGGCGTCCGTATCGGCGGCCTACGGAACGCTGGTCTACCTGGTCTCGGTGGGCGGCGGCTGGCTCGCCGACCGGATCCTCGGCTCGTACCGGGCAGTCCTGTACGGCGGCATCCTGATCGCCTGCGGCCACTACGCCATGGCGGTGCCGACGGCGGGCATGACCTGGGTCGGCCTCGGCCTGATCAGCGCCGGAACGGGCCTGGTCAAACCCAATGTCGCCACCATGGTCGGCAAGCTCTACCGCACCGACGACGAGCGCCGCGACGCCGGCTTCGCGCTGTACTACATGGGCATCAACATCGGCGCCTTCGCGGGCCCGCTGATCACGGGCTGGCTCGGCGACCACAAGGGCTGGCACTGGGGCTTCTCGGCCGCCGCGATCGGCATGACGCTCGGTCTTGTCCAGTACGTCGCCGGGCGGCGTCACCTGGCCGGGCGCAAGCACGCCGCCGAGTGCGCGCTGCCGCCCGAAGGGATGCGGCGCGCCGTCCGGCTGATGATCGCCGGCGCGCTCCTTGCCGCCGTACTCGCCGTGGCCCTCGCGTCGGCCGGCTGGCTGACGATGGGCCGCTTCGTCGACGTCCTCACCGTCGTCTCCGTGATCGCGCCCGTCGTGTACTTCGTGGTGATGTTCCGCAGCCCGCGCGTGACCGCGGAGGAACGGGGCCGGCTGCGGCCCTACGTCGTCCTCTTCCTGGCGTCGGTGGTCTTCAACTTCATTCTGTTCCAGGCGTACTCGACGATGATCCTGCTGGCCTCGACGAACGCCAGGACCGAGATCCTCGGCTTCCACTTCCCCGCCGGCTGGTACGCGTCCGCCCTCGGCGCCTTCGAGGTCGCCCTCGCGCCGGTGGTGGCCGGACTGTGGGCACGGATGGGGCCGCGCCAGCCCCACGCCTCCAACAAGATCGCGTTCGGTGTGATCCTGGGCGGCCTGTCGTTCCTGCTGATGGTGATCCCCACCTCGGGCCACAGCGGGGACACGTACCGGATGGCCGCCTGGTGGATCGTCTGCTCGTATCTGCTGCTCGGCCTCGGCGACATCCTTCTGGAGACCTCCGGCATGTCGGCGACGACGAAGCTCGCGCCGAAGGCCTTCGCCAGCCAGACCATGTCCCTGTGGTTCCTGTCGCTCGCCCTCGCCAACGGTATCCAGGCCCAGACCGTGAAGCTCTACGGCACGGTCTCCAACCCCGCCTACTTCGGTGTCAACGGCGCCGTCGCCGTCGTCGCCGGCCTGGCCGTGATCGCCCTCGCGCCGTGGCTGCGCAGGACCATGCACCCCGTTCACTGAGGTGACTCGTATGTCAGAACCGCTGAACCCACCGCACCCGCCAAACCCGCCGAACCCGTTGAACCCGTTGAACCCGCTGAAAACGCCGCAACCGTCGAAGTCCCCGCCCCTCACCATCCGGACCTCCTTCCCCTACGAGACGACCCGCGAAGACGTCCGTGTACCCCTCGCGGACGGCACCACGCTGTTCGCGCGCGTCTGGCGTCCGGTGACCGACGAACCGGTGCCCGCGATCCTCGAGTACCTCCCCTACCGGCTGAGCGACTGGACCGCGCCGCGCGACTGGCAGCGCCACCCCTGGTACGCCGGCCACGGCTACGCCTCCGTGCGCGTCGACGTGCGCGGGCACGGCAACTCCGAGGGCATGCCCGGCGACGAGTACGACTCGACGGAACTCGCCGACGGCGTCGCGGTCGTCAACTGGCTCGCCGCACAGCCCTGGTGCAACGGCAGGGTCGGCATGTTCGGCATCTCCTGGGGCGGCTTCAACTCCCTCCAGATCGCGGCCCTCGCGCCCGAGCCGCTCAAGGCGATCGTCACCGTCTGCTCGACGGACGACCGCTATGACAACGACGTGCACTACATGGGAGGTTCCGTCCTCGCGGTGGACATGCACGCGTGGGCGGCGACCATGCTCGCCTTCGTGTCCCGGCCGCCGGACCCGCAGTTCGTCGGCGACGGCTGGCGTGACATGTGGCTCAAGCGCCTGGAGGCGGTCGACCCGTTCATCCACACCTGGCTCGCCCACCAGACCCGCGACGCCTACTGGAAGCACGGCAGCGTCTGCGAGGACTACTCGGCCGTCCGGGCGGCCGTCCTCGCGGTGGGCGGCTGGCACGACCCGTACCGCGACACCGTGCTGCGCCTGGTCGAGCACCTGCCCGACCGGCAGGTGCGCGGGATCATCGGCCCCTGGTCGCACCAGTACCCGGACCGCGGGCTGCCGCCGGGCCCGGCCATCGGCTTCCTCCAGGAGACGCTCCGCTGGTGGGATCACCACCTCAAGGGCAAAGACAATGGCGTCATGGCCGAGCCCAAGCTCCGCTCCTGGATCAGCGACTCGCACCCGCCCGCCACCGTCTACCCCCAGCTGTCGGGCCACTGGGTCGGCGACCCGTCCTGGCCGTCCCCGAACATCGCCCCGCTCGCGTACGCCCTTCAGGGCCCGCCCGTGATCGTGAGGTCGCCCCAGCAGACGGGCCTGGACGCGGGCCGCTTCTTCCCCTTCGGGAACGACGCCGACCTGCCGCCGGACCAGCGGGACGAGGACGCGAAGTCGGCGTGCTTCGAGTTCGAGGTGCCCTCGGAGGTACGGGTTCTCGGCCGGCCGCGGGTGACGCTGCGGATCACCTCGGAGGTGCCGCGCGGCCAGGTCGTCGCCCGCGTGTGCGACGTGGCCCCGGACGGCTCGTCGACGCTCGTCACCCGCGGCGTCCTGAACCTGTCCGCCCGCGAGGGCCGCGACAAGTCCGTCGACTGGCCCCCCGGCACCACGGACGAGGTCTCCTTCGAACTGAACGGCATCGGCCACACGTTCCCGCCCGGACACCGCATCCGGCTCGCGGTGTCCTCCGCCTACTGGCCGTGGATCTGGCCGCAGCCCGGCTCCGAGGCCGGCTTCACCCTCGACCCGGCGGGCAGCGCCCTCGAACTGCCGGTCAGGGTGGGCGGAGCGGACAGCGGCATCACGTTCGAGGCACCCGAGCAGTCCGCACCGCTCGGCGTCGTCCACCCCGTCACCCTGGACGAACAGCGCCCCGAGCGCCTCTGCGTCCGCGACATCGCCAAGGGCGAATGGCGCCTGGAGGTGGACCCGCGCTACGGCGGCACCCGGGTCTACCCGGACGGCCTCGAATTCACCGAGGACGCTGTGGAGACGTACGTCATCCAGGAGGCGGACCCCCTGAGCGCGCGTACCCGCTCCGACTGGACGATCCGGCTCCACCGGCCGGAACTGGCCTGGGACGTCACCGTCACCACCCGCTCCGAGATCACCTGCGACGCGACCGACTTCATCACCAGCAACGAGGTGGTGTGCCGGGACGGGGGCGAGGTGGTCTTCCACCGGACGTGGGAGCAGCGGATTCCGCGCACGTCGGGGTGAGGCGGCCGCATACGCGGGGTGAGGCGGGGGCGGGCCTGGGTACGGGGGCGGGGTGACCCGGGCTACCCGACCCCGAACTCCCGCTCCAGGACGACCCCCACGCCGTCCTCCTCGTTGGACAGCGTCACCTCGTCCGCCGCCGCCCTGAGTTCGTCGTGGGCGTTGGCCATGGCCACGCCGTGGCCCGCCCACGCGAACATCGGCAGGTCGTTCGGCATGTCCCCGAACGCGATCGTGCGCTCCGGCGTCACGCCGAGCCGCTCGGCGGCCAGCGCCAGCCCGGTCGCCTTGGTCACGCCGTACGGCTGGAGCTCGACCGTGCCGGGGCCCGACATGGTGACCGTGGCCAGGTCGCCGACGACCGCCCTGGCCGTCGCCGCCAACTCGTCGTCCGCCAGGCGGGGATGACGGAGCAGCACCTTGCTGATGGGTGCGGCCCAGAGCTCCTCGCGGCGCCCGATCCGCACGGAAGGCAGCCCGGGGTGCGACATCACGTAGCCCGGTTCGATGAGGGTCAGGCCGTCCGCTCCGTTCTGGTCCACCGCCGCGTCGACCTGGCCGACCTCGGCCTCGATCTTGCCCAGGGCCTGCTCGGCGAGGTCACGGTCGAGGGTCAGGGACCACACGATGCGGTCGGCCGCCGCGTCGTACAGCTGGGCGCCCTGCGCGCAGACCGCGAGCCCCCGGCCGCCGAGTGCGCGGAGCAACTCCCGTACGCCCGGCGCGGATCGCCCCGTCACCACCAGGTGTCGCGCCCCGGCGTCGGCCGCCGCCGCGAGCGCGGCGCGGGTCCGGCCGGAGACCGTGTCGTCACCGCGCAGCAGCGTCCCGTCCAGGTCGGTGGCGATGAGATCGAAGAGGGCGGAGCGAAACGGAGCGGCCATGATCGAGAGAATACGGACCGCTCCGCGCACCCACCCCGCCCGTGCCCCGACAGGGCGCTGAGCCGGAGTTGACCACTCCAGCAGGGCTTATTCGGACATTGTGAACTCTTCAGGCACTGCCCCAACGGCTCGCTCCCACGTAACGTGTGGCCCACCCACATGGAAAGCGAGGCAGGTACGCATGTCCGAGCAGACCCCGCTCACCCCCCTCGACCTCCCCGAAGGCGACCCCTTCGGCCCGCACAACCTCCCGTACGGGGTGTTCTCCCTGCCGGGGGAGGCCGTGGAGCTGCGCCGGGTCGGCGTGCGCCTCGGCTCGTACGTGCTCGACGCGGGCGCCGCGGCGGCCGCGCTCGGCTCGCCCTACGTCTCCCTGCTCGCGCGGCCCACCCTGAACCCGCTCCTCGCCGCGGGCCGCACCGCCTGGTCGGACGTGCGGCGCGCGCTCACGGCCTGGGTGACGGTCCCGGCGCACCGCGAGGCCGTACTGCCCCTGCTGCACCCGCTCGACGACGTCACGCTGCACCTCCCGTTCGAGGTCGCGGACTACGTGGACTTCTACGCCTCCGAGAACCACGCCACCAACCTGGGCCGGATGTTCCGCCCGGACGAGGAGCCCCTGAAGCCCAACTGGAAGCATCTTCCGGTGGGTTACCACGGCCGGTCCGGCACCGTCGTGGTGTCCGGGACGGACGTCGTGCGCCCCTCGGGCCAGCGGAAGTCCCCGGCCGACCCGGCCCCCGTCTTCGGCCCGTCGGTGCGGCTCGACATCGAGACGGAGCTCGGCTTCGTCGTCGGGACACCGTCCGAGCGGGGCACGCCGGTGCCGCTGTCCGCGTACCGCGACCACGTGTTCGGGCTCTGCCTCCTCAACGACTGGTCGGCGCGCGACATCCAGTCGTGGGAGACGGTGCCGCTCGGCCCGCACCTCGGCAAGTCGTTCGCCACGTCGGTGTCGGCCTGGATCACGCCGCTCGACGCCCTCGACGCGGCGCGGGTGGCCCCGCCGGAGCGCTCGGTCCCGCTCCTCCCCTACCTGGACGACACGGCCCCGCCCGGCGACGGCATGGCGGACGAGCCCGGCGGCTACGACCTGCGCATCACCGTCACCCTCAACGGCCATGTCATCGCGGAGACCTCGTCCGCCGCGCTCTACTGGACGGCGGCGCAGATGCTGGCCCACATGACGGTGGGAGGCGCGTCCCTGCGCACGGGCGACCTGTACGGGTCCGGCACCATCAGCGGCGCCTCCGAGCACGAACGCGGCTCCCTCATCGAGATCACCTGGAACGGCCGCGACCCCATCGAACTCCCGGACGGCAAGCGGACGTTCCTGGAGGACGGCGACGTGGTGACGATGACGGCGTGGGCCCCGGGCCCCGACAACACCCGGGTGGGCATCGGCGAGGTGACGGGTCGGATCGTGGCGGCGGGGTAAGGGCGTGGCGGCGGCGCTGTCAGTGACCTGAGGGGGCGCCGCCGCCGTCACCTCACCAGTCGATGTCCTCCGGCGCCGGCTCGTCCTCGGGCCAGCCGGGGTCCGGCTCCGGCTCCTCCCCGGCGGCGTGGCCGGCCGGCGCCTGGCCGCCGGACGCTGCGCCCTGGCTGCCGCCGGCTCCAGCGCCGGCGCCGTCCAGGCCCGCCAGGACCTCGAGGACACCCTCGCCCCACGTCGCCAGCTTCTTCTCGCCGACGCCGCCGATCGTGCCCAACTGACCGATGGACGTGGGGTGCTGGAGGGCGATCTCCTTGAGCGTCGCGTCATGGAAGATGACGTACGCCGGGACCCCGTTCTCCTTCGCCTGCGCGCCGCGCCACGCGCGCAGCGCCTCGAAGACGGGCAACAGCTGCTCCGGCAGGTCCGCCGCGGGCGACTTCGCCTTGCGGTCGCGCGAGGCCGAGCGGGACGTCGCGGGCCGGGGCGCCTCCTTGCGCAGCCGCACCTCCCGCTGCCGCCCGAGCACGGTCCCGCTCTCCTCGGTGAGCACCAGCGTCCCGTACTCGCCCTCGACCGCGATGAGGCTCTGCGCCAGCAACTGCCGCACCACGCCGCGCCATTCGGCCTCGCTCAGGTCCTCGCCGATACCGAAGACGGAGAGCTGGTCGTGGTCGAACTGGATGACCTTGGCGGTGCGCCGGCCCATCAGGATGTCGATGACCTGGCCCGCACCGAACTTCTGCCTGCGCTCCCGGTCGAGGCGCACCACCGTGGAAAGGATCTTCTGCGCGGCGACGGTGCCGTCCCAGGTCTCCGGCGGCGAGAGGCACGTGTCGCAGTTGCCGCAGGCGGCCGTCTGCGGCTCCTGCCCGAAGTACATGAGCAGCTGGGACCTGCGGCACTGCGCCGTCTCGCACAGCGCCAGCATCGCGTCGAGGTGGGCCCCCGCCCGGCGCCGGAACGCCTCGTCCCCCTCCCCCATGTTGATCAGCTTCCGCTGCTGCACGACGTCCTGCAGCCCGTACGCCATCCAGGCCGTGGACGCGAGCCCGTCACGCCCGGCGCGGCCCGTCTCCTGGTAGTAGCCCTCGACGGACTTGGGGAGGTCGAGATGCGCGACGAACCGGACGTCGGGCTTGTCGATACCCATGCCGAACGCGATGGTCGCGCAGACGACCAGGCCCTCCTCGCGCAGGAAGCGGGACTGGTGCGCCGCACGGGTGCCCGCGTCGAGACCCGCGTGGTACGGGACCGCCTCGACGCCGTTCCGGCTGAGGAACTCGGCGGTCGCCTCCACCGACTTGCGCGACAGGCAGTACACGATGCCCGCGTCGCCCTCGTGCTCCTGCTTGAGGAAGGCGAGGAGCTGCTTCTTCGGGTCGGCCTTCGGCACGATCCGGTACTGGATGTTGGGCCGGTCGAAGCTGGCCACGAAGTGCTTCGCGTCCGGCATGCCCAGGCGCTGGGTGATCTCCTGGTGCGTGGCGTGTGTCGCGGTCGCCGTGAGCGCGATGCGCGGCACGTCCGGCCAGCGCTGGCCGAGAACGGACAGGGACAGATAGTCGGGCCGGAAGTCGTGACCCCACTGGGCCACACAGTGCGCCTCGTCGATCGCGAAGACGGAGACCTTGCCGCGGGAGAGCAGGCCGAGGGTCGAGTCGAGGCGCAGCCGCTCGGGGGCGAGATAGAGGAGGTCGAGCTCGCCGGCGAGGAACTCGGCCTCGACGGTGCGGCGCTCGTCGAAGTCCTGCGTCGAGTTCATGAACCCGGCGCGGACGCCGAGCGCGCGCAGCGCGTCCACCTGGTCCTGCATGAGAGCGATCAGGGGCGACACCACCACGCCCGTGCCGGGCCTGACCAGGGCCGGAATCTGGTAGCAGAGGGACTTTCCGCCGCCGGTCGGCATCAGGACGACGGCGTCCCCGCCGTCCACGACGTGCCCGATGATCGCTTCCTGCTCGCCGCGGAACGCGTCGTATCCGAAGACACGGTGCAGTGTCTCCAGCGCGTCGCTCCGCACCGCCGTCGTCATCGCCGTCGCCCCACCGGGCTCCGTCACCTCGCTCATGCCACCGATCCCATTCATCGCCCTGTCCCCCGTACGTCCGTACTCCGTGGTTCGACCACTGCTGCCACGATAGGGCTCCGCACCGACAGCCCGAAAAGTTATCCACAGGCTGAGGGTGACCGGGCCCTGGAGATGCCACCGCCCGGCACCCCTCTCGGGACACCGGGCGGCAGCACACTCGTACAACGGCTTACCGGACGAACACGCTCGCCTGGTTCGCCAGGTCCAGGAAGTACTGGGGCGCGAGGCCCAGCACCACGGTGACCGCCACACCCACGCCGATCGTGGTCATCGTCAGCGGCGACGGCACGGCGACCGTCGGGCCGTCCGCCTTCGGCTCGCTGAAGAACATGAGCACGATCACACGGATGTAGAAGAACGCGGCGATCGCCGACGAGATCACACCGATGACGACGAGCGCCCCGGCCCCGCCCTCCGCCGCCGCCTTGAACACGGCGAACTTTCCGGCGAAGCCCGAGGTCAGCGGGATACCGGCGAAGGCGAGCAGGAACACCGCGAACACGGCCGCGACGAGCGGTGAGCGCCGCCCGAGCCCCGCCCACTTCGACAGGTGCGTGGCCTCGCCGCCCGCGTCCCTGACCAGGGTGACCACCGCGAACGCGCCGACGGTCACGAAGGAGTACGCGCCCAGGTAGAAGAGCACGGACGAGATGCCGTCGGGCGTCGTGGCGATGACACCGGCGAGGATGAACCCGGCGTGCGCGATCGACGAGTACGCGAGGAGCCGCTTGATGTCGGTCTGGGTGATCGCGACGATCGCGCCGCCCAGCATCGTGATGATCGCGATGCCCCACATGACCGGCCGCCAGTCCCAGCGCATGCCGGGCAGGACGACGTACAGGAGCCGCAGGAGGGCGCCGAAGGCGGCGACCTTCGTGGCGGCCGCCATGAAGCCCGTGACAGGCGTGGGCGCACCCTGGTAGACGTCCGGGGTCCACATGTGGAACGGGACCGCGCCGACCTTGAACAGCAGGCCCATGGCGACCATCGCGACGCCGATGAGCAGCAGCGCGTCGTTCCCCATGGTGTCGGCGAGCGCCGGGTCGATGTTCTGGACCGACCCGTCGACGACGTCGGCGATCTTCCCGTACGACACCGAGCCGGCATACCCGTAGAGGAGGGCGATGCCGAACAGGGTGAACGCCGAGGCGAAGGCGCCGAGGAGGAAGTACTTGACCGCGGCCTCCTGCGACATGAGCCGCTTGCGGCGGGCCAGGGCGCACAGGAGGTAGAGCGGCAGGGAGAAGACTTCCAGGGCGATGAACAGCGTCAGCAGGTCGTTCGCCGAGGGGAAGACCAGCATGCCGCCGATCGCGAAGAGCGCGAGCGGGAACACCTCCGTGGTCGTGAACCCGGCCTTGACCGCGGCCTTCTCGCTGTCGCTGCCGGGCACGGACGCGGCCTGCGCGGCGAACGAGTCGACGCGGTTGCCGTGGGCTTCCGGGTCGAGCCGGCGCTCGGCGAAGGTGAAGATCGCGACGAGTCCGGTGAGCAGGATGACGCCCTGGAGGAACAGGGCCGGGCCGTCGACGGAGATCGCGCCCATGGCCGCGATGTGCGCCTTCGTGGTGCCGTACCCGCCGGCGGCGAGCCCGACCACCGCGGCGAACGCGGCGGCCAGGGCGACGACGGCGAGGAACGCCTGGACGTAGTACCGGGACCTGCGCGGCACGAACGCCTCGACGAGTACCCCGACGACCGCCGCACCGATGACGATCAGGGTGGGCGACAATTGCCCGTATTCGATCTTCGGCGCCGGGATCTTCAACATGGGATCGGCTGCCGTTGTCCACAGGCTGTGGACGGCTGCTGCGCTCACTTGGCCGCCTCCACCGCTGGCTTCGGGTCCGTCTTGTGTACGTCGGACAAGGTGTGCTTGACCGCCGGGTTCACCAGGTCGGTGACCGGCTTCGGGTAGACGCCGAGGAAGATCAGCGCGGCGATCAGCGGGACGACCACCGCGAGCTCACGCACGCGCAGGTCGGGCAGCGCCGAGACCTCCGGCTTCACCGGGCCCGTCATCGTCCGCTGGTAGAGGACGAGCGTGTACAGCGCGGCGAGCACGATGCCGAAGGTCGCGATGATCCCGACGACCGGGTACCGCGCGAACGTGCCGACCAGGACCAGGAACTCGCTCACGAAGGGCGCGAGGCCCGGCAGCGAGAGCGTCGCGAGGCCGCCGATCAGAAACGTGCCGGCGAGCACCGGGGCGACCTTCTGCACGCCTCCGTAGTCCGCGATCAGGCGCGAGCCGCGGCGCGAGATCAGGAATCCCGCCACCAGCATCAGCGCGGCCGTCGAGATGCCGTGGTTGACCATGTACAGCGTCGCGCCCGACTGGCCCTGGCTCGTCATCGCGAAGATGCCGAGGATGATGAACCCGAAGTGCGAGATCGACGCGTACGCCACCAGGCGCTTGATGTCCCGCTGGCCGACCGCGAGCAGCGCGCCGTAGACGATGCTGATCAGGGCCAGGACGAGGATGACCGGCGTCGCCCACTTCGACGCCTCCGGGAAGAGCTGGAGGCAGAAGCGGAGCATCGCGAACGTGCCGACCTTGTCGACCACCGCCGTGATGAGGACGGCGACCGGGGCGGTGGCCTCCCCCATCGCGTTCGGCAGCCAGGTGTGCAGCGGCCACAGCGGCGCCTTCACCGCGAAGGCGAAGAAGAAGCCGAGGAAGAGCCAGCGCTCCGTGCTGGTCGCCATGTGCAGCGAACCGTTCGCCCGCGCGGCGACGATCTCCGGGAGCGAGAAGTTCCCCGCCACCACGTAGAGACCGATCACGGCGGCCAGCATGATGAGGCCGCCGACGAGGTTGTAGAGCAGGAACTTCACGGCGGCGTACGAGCGTTGGGCCGCCGCGTGCTCGTCGCTGCCCGCGTGGGCGCGGTCTCCGAAGCCGCCGATGAGGAAGTACATCGGGATGAGCATGGCTTCGAAGAAGATGTAGAAGAGGAAGACGTCGGTGGCCTCGAAGGAGATGATCACCATCGCCTCGACGCCGAGGATCAGGGCGAAGAAGCCCTGCGTCGGCCGCCACCTCGAACTGCCCGTCTCCTGCGGGTCGGCGTCGTGCCAGCCCGCGAGGATCACGAACGGCATCAGGAGGGCGGTGAGCGCGATGAGCGCCACCGCGATGCCGTCCACGCCCAGCTCGTACCGCACCCCGAATTCCTTGATCCAGGCGTGCGATTCGGTGAGCTGGTAGCGGGCGCCGCCGGGCTCGAAGCGGGCGAGTACGACCGCGGCGAGCACGAGCGTGGCGAGCGAGACGAGCAGCGCGAGCCACTTCGCCGCGGTGCGCCGCGCCGCCGGGACGGCGGCCGTGGCGACGGCTCCCACGGCGGGGAGCACCGCCGTCGCTGTCAGCAGAGGAAAGGACATTGCTATCAGACCGCCCTCATCAGCAGGGTCGCGGCGACGATGAGTGCCGCACCGCCGAACATCGAGACGGCGTACGAGCGGGCGTAGCCGTTCTGGAGCTTGCGCAGCCGGCCGGAGAGCCCGCCGACCGAGGCCGCCGTCCCGTTGACCACGCCGTCGACCAGGGTGTGGTCGACGTAGACCAGGGAGCGGGTGAGGTGTTCGCCGCCGCGGACCAGGACCACGTGGTTGAAGTCGTCCTGGAGGAGGTCGCGGCGGGCGGCCCGGGTGAGCAGCGAGCCGCGCGGGGCGACGACGGGGACCGGGCGCCGGCCGTACTGGAGGTAGGCGAGACCCGCGCCGACGACCAGGACCACCATGGTGGCCGCGGTGACGGTCGTGGCGCTGATCGGCGCGTTCCCGTGGCTGTGCTCGGTGACCGGCTCCAGCCAGTGCAGGAAGCGGTCGCCGATGCTGAAGAAGCCACCCGCGAAGACGGATCCGACGGCGAGCACGATCATCGGGATCGTCATGGACTTCGGCGACTCGTGCGGGTGCGGCTCGTGGCCCTCGCCATCGGGCTGCCAGCGCTTCTCACCGAAGAACGTCATGATCATCACGCGCGTCATGTAGTACGCGGTGATGGCCGCGCCGAGCAGGGCCACCGAACCGAGGATCCAGCCCTCCGTGCCGCCCTTCGCGAACGCCGCCTCGATGATCTTGTCCTTGGAGAAGAAGCCGGACAGACCGGGGAAGCCGATGATCGCGAGATAGCCGAGGCCGAACGTGACGAACGTGACCGGCATGTACTTCCTGAGGGCCCCGTACTTCCTCATGTCCACCTCGTCGTTCATGCCGTGCATGACCGAACCGGCGCCGAGGAAGAGGCCCGCCTTGAAGAAGCCGTGCGTCACCAGGTGCATGATCGCGAAGACGTAGCCGATGGGGCCGAGGCCCGCGGCGAGCACCATGTAGCCGATCTGCGACATCGTCGAGCCGGCCAGCGCCTTCTTGATGTCGTCCTTCGCGCAACCGACGATCGCACCGAACAGGAGCGTGACCGCACCCACGACGACCACGACGAGCTGTGCGTCCGGCGACGCGTTGAACACCGCGCCGGAGCGGACGATCAGATAGACACCGGCGGTCACCATCGTCGCCGCGTGGATGAGGGCCGAGACCGGGGTCGGGCCCTCCATCGCGTCGCCGAGCCAGGACTGCAGCGGCACCTGGGCGGACTTGCCGCACGCGGCGAGCAGCAGCATCAGGGCGATGCCCGTCAGCGTGGCGCCGCCGCCCAGGTGCTCCTCCGCCGACTTGAGGACCGGCCCGAAGGCGAACGTCCCGAACGTCGTGAACATCAGCATGACAGCGATCGACAGGCCCATGTCGCCCACGCGGTTGACCAGGAAGGCCTTCTTCGCCGCGGTGGCCGCGCTGGGCTTGTGCTGCCAGAAACCGATCAGGAGGTACGAGGCGAGGCCCACGCCCTCCCAGCCGACGTACAGAAGCAGGTAGTTGTCGGCGAGGACCAGGAGGAGCATCGCCGCGAGGAACAGGTTCAGGTAGCCGAAGAAGCGGCGGCGCCGCTCGTCGTGCTCCATGTAACCGATCGAGTAGATGTGGATCAGCGAGCCCACACCGGTGATCAGGAGCACGAACGTCATCGACAGCTGGTCCAGCTGGAAGGAGACGTCCGCCTGGAAGCCCTCTACGGGGATCCAGCTGAACAGGTGCTGGGTGAAGGTGCGGTCGTCGGCGTTCTTGCCGAGCATGTCGGCGAAGAGCACGACACCGATGACGAAGGAGGCGGCCGCGAGCAGCGTGCCGAGCAGATGGCCCACACGGTCCAACCGCCGTCCGCCGCACAGCAGTACGGCCGCTCCGAGCAGTGGCGCCGCTACCAGCAGCGCGATCAGGTTTTCCACTGTGCAGCGACCCCTTACAGCTTCATCAGGCTGGCGTCGTCGACCGAGGCCGAGTGGCGGGAACGGAACAGCGACACGATGATCGCGAGCCCGACCACGACCTCGGCGGCGGCGACGACCATCGTGAAGAAGGCGATGATCTGGCCGTCGAGATTGCCGTGCATCCGGGAGAACGCGACGAACGCGAGGTTGCACGCGTTGAGCATCAGCTCGACGCACATGAACACGACGATCGCGTTCCGCCTGATGAGCACGCCGGTGGCGCCGATCGTGAACAACAGGGCGGCGAGATACAGGTAGTTGACCGGATTCACTTCGACGCCTCCTCGGGCCTCTCAAGGCGCTCGGCAGAGCGCTGCTCCAGGGCCTTCAGATCGCCGAGCGCCTCGGCCGACACGTCGCGGATCTGACCGCGCTGGCGCAGCGTCCTGTTGACCGTGAGCTCGGACGGGGTGCCGTCGGGGAGCAGGCCCGCGATGTCCACCGCGTTGTGCCGGGCGTAGACACCGGGGGCGGGCAGCGGCGGCAGGTGCTTGCCCTCGCGCACGCGCTGCTCGGCCAGCTCGCGCTGCGTCCTGGCCCGCTCGGTGCGCTCGCGGTGCGTGAGCACCATCGCTCCGAGGGTGGCCGTGATGAGCAGGGCGCCGGTGATCTCGAAGGCGAAGACGTAGTTCGTGAAGAGGAGGGCTGCCAGGCCCTGCACGTTCCCCCCGGCGTTCGCCTTGCCGAGGCCGTTGAAATGGTGGAGCGACGCGTTCCCGATGCCCGCGATCAGCAGGATCCCGAAGCCGAGGCCGCACAGCAGGGCCAGCCAGCGCTGGCCCTTGATGGTCTCCTTCAGGGAGTCCGCTGCGGTGACGCCGACGAGCATGACCACGAAGAGGAACAGCATCATGATCGCGCCGGTGTAGACGATGATCTGGACGACGCCCAGGAAGTAGGCGCCGTTGGCCAGGTAGAAGATCGCCAGGACGATCATGGTCCCGGCGAGGCACAGCGCACTGTGCACCGCCTTCTTCATCAGGACCGTGCACAGGGCGCCGAGCACCGCGAAGGTGCCGAGAACCCAGAACTGGAAGGCCTCACCCGTGGAGGTCCCAGCAGAAAGAGTGGCTGCGGCGGCGAGCTGAGTCATGCGCCCGCCCCCTCGGGTTCCGGCTTCTCGCCCTTGGATACGGCCACCTGACGCACCGTGCCGGGCGCGGCCTCGGTCACCAGGCCCCGGTAGTAGTCCTGTTCGTCCGTACCGGGGAAGATCGAGTGAGGCGTGTCGACCATGCCCTCCTCCAGGCCGGCGAGCAGCTGCTCCTTGGTGTAGATCAGGTTCTCGCGGCTGCTGTCGGCGAGTTCGAACTCGTTCGTCATCGTCAGCGCGCGCGTGGGGCACGCCTCGATGCACAGGCCGCACAGGATGCAGCGGGCGTAGTTGATCTGGTAGACGCGGCCGTACCGCTCGCCCGGCGAGTAGCGCTCCTCGTCGGTGTTGTCCGCGCCCTCCACGTAGATCGCGTCCGCGGGACAGGCCCACGCGCAGAGCTCACAGCCGATGCACTTCTCCAGGCCGTCCGGATGACGGTTGAGCTGGTGCCGGCCGTGGAAGCGCGGGGCCGTGGTCTTGGGCTGCTCCGGGTACTGCTCCGTCAGCCGCTTCTTGAACATGGCCTTGAAGGTCACGCCGAAGCCGGCCACGGGATTCTGGAAACCGGGCTTGATCTGCCCGCCCTCCGTCGACTCCTCAGCCATGGGACGCCTCCTTTCCGTCACGAGAACCGTCATCAGTTCCGTCACTGGCAGTATCCGGCCCGCCACTGACAATCAACTCCCGCTCCCTGCGCGGGCGTCGGCGCGGCACAGCCGGCGGGGTCTGGCCGGGCAGCGGCGGGACCGGGAAGCCGCCCGCCATCGGGTCGAAGGCCGCGGGCTCCGCGGCCGCCTCGCGCTCCGCACGTTCCTTGCCGCCGCGGTCCCTGAAGATGTCGACGACGAACGAGAGCAGCAGCAGGGTGAGTACACCGCCGCCCACGTACAGGGCGATCGAGGCGAAGTCGTAGTTCTGGTTCCGCAGCGTCCGCACGGTGGCGACGAGCATCAGCCAGACCACCGAGACCGGGATGAGGACCTTCCAGCCGAGCTTCATCAGCTGGTCGTAGCGCACGCGCGGGAGCGTGCCGCGCAGCCAGATGAAGAAGAACAGCAGGAGCTGGACCTTGATGACGAACCAGAGCATCGGCCACCAGCCGTGGTTCGCGCCCTCCCAGAAGGTGGACACCGGCCACGGGGCCCGCCAGCCGCCCAGGAAGAGCGTCACCGACACGGCCGAGACCGTCACCATGTTCACGTACTCGGCGAGCATGAACAGGGCGAACTTGATCGACGAGTACTCGGTGTTGAAGCCGCCGACGAGGTCGCCCTCGGACTCCGGCATGTCGAAGGGTGCGCGGTTCGTCTCGCCGACCATCGTGATGATGTAGATCAGGAACGAGACCGGCAGGAGCACGATGTACCAGCGGTCGTGCTGCTGGGCGACGATCTCCGAGGTCGACATCGAACCCGAGTAGAGGAACACCGAGGCGAACGCGGCGCCCATCGCGATCTCGTACGAGATCATCTGCGCGCAGGACCGCAGACCACCCAGCAAGGGGTAGGTCGATCCGGAACTCCAACCCGCGAGCACGATCCCGTAGATGCCGACCGAGGCGACCGCGAGGATGTAGAGCATCGCGATCGGCAGGTCGGTGAGCTGCATCGTCGTACGGTGGCCGAAGATCGACACCTCGTTGCCCGAGGGCCCGAAGGGGATCACGGCGATCGCCATGAAGGCCGGGATCGCGGCGACGACCGGCGCCAGGATGTAGACCACCTTGTCGGCGCGCTTGACGACGACGTCTTCCTTCAGCATCAGCTTGATGCCGTCGGCGAGCGACTGGAGCATGCCCCAGGGGCCGTGCCGGTTGGGGCCGATGCGCAGCTGCATCCAGGCGACGACCTTGCGCTCCCACACGATGGAGAACAGCACGGTCACCATCAGGAAGGCGAAGCAGAAGACCGCCTTGATCACGACCAGCCACCAGGGGTCGCGGCCGAAAAGCGAGAGGTCTTCGAGAGCGAGCGGGATCATGACTGCACCTCCTTGGCCTCGTCGATGCCCGCGGGACCGATCCGGACGAGTTCGCCGGGCACCGCTCCCGTGTCGGAGGCGACGCCCCCGCCGGTGGAGTTCAACGGGAGCCACACGACGCGGTCCGGCATCTCAGTGACCTGGAGCGGCAGTCGCACCGTCCCGGCCGGTCCGGTGACGGCGAGTACGTCACCGTCCTTGACGCCCGCCTCGGAGGCCGTGGCGGCGGACACGCGCGCGTGGGCCGCGTGCCGCGTCCCGGCGAGCGCGTCGTCGCCCTCCTGGAGGCGGCCCTGGTCGAGCAGGAGCCGGTGCCCCGCGAGAACGGCCTCACCACTGGCGGGCCGCGGCGGCTGCACCGACGTCTCCAGGGGCTCCGTCGCGCGCGGCCCGGTCCAGCCGCCGAGCCGGTCCAGCTCCCCGCGCGCGGACCGCAGATCAGGCAGTCCCAGGTGCACGTCCATGGAGTCAGCGAGCATCTGGAGCACCCGCGCGTCGGTGGGCGCCAGGGTGCGGGTCATGTGGTCGGGCTTGAGCGCGGCCTCGAAGAGGCGTGCCCTGCCTTCCCAGTTGAGGAACGTGCCCGCCTTCTCGGCGACCGCGGCGATCGGGAAGACGACGTCCGCGCGGTCCGTGACCTCGCTGGGGCGCTGCTCCAGGGAGACGACGAACGCGACCTCGCGCAGTGCCTCACGCGCGCGTGCCGGGTCCGGCAGGTCCGCGACCTCGACACCGGCGACGACCAACGCCCGCAGCTCGCCGCCGGCGGCCGCCTCGACGATCTGGCCCATGTCGCGCCCGTAGCGGTGCGGGAGTTCGGACACGCCCCAAGCGGCGGCGACCTCCTCCCGAGCGCGCGGGTCGGTGGCCGGGCGTCCGCCGGGCAGCAGCGACGGCAGGGCGCCCGCCTCGATCGCGCCGCGCTCCCCGGCCCGGCGCGGAATCCACACCAGCTGGGCGCCGGTCGCGGTCGCGGCCCGTACGACGGCGGTCAGGGCGCCCGGTACGGAGGCGAGCCGTTCGCCGACGACGATGACGGCGCCTTCGGCGCGCAGCGCCTCGGACGCCTCCGCGCCGCCGTCCTCCAGGCCGAAGCCGGAGGCGAGCGCGTCCAGCCACTCCGTCTCGGTGCCCGGCGCGGCCGGCAGCAGCGTGCCGCCCGCCTTCTCCAGACCCCGGGTGGCGAACGGGGCGAGCCCGAACGTCCGCTGGCCGTGCCCGCGCCACGCCTTGCGCAGCTTCAGGAAGACGCCGGGCGCCTCCTCCTCGGACTCGATCCCGACGAGAAGGACGGCGGGCGCCTTCTCCAGGGAGGTGTACGTGACGCCGACGCCGTCGAGGTCACGCCCGCGCCCTGCGACCTGCGAGGCCAGGAAGTCGGCCTCCTCACTGCTGTGCACGCGCGCGCGGAAGTCGATGTCGTTCGTGTCGAGCGCCACGCGCGCGAACTTGCTGTACGCGTACGCGTCCTCGACGGTGAGCCGGCCGCCGGTGAGGACCCCGGCACGGCCACGGGCCGAGGTGAGTCCCCGGGCGGCGATCTCCAGCGCCTCGGGCCAGGAGGCGGGCTCCAGAACACCGTCGGAGTTGCGGACGAGCGGCGTGGTCAGCCGGTCGGGCTTCTGCGCGTAACGGAAGCCGAAGCGTCCCTTGTCGCAGATCCACTCCTCGTTGACCTCGGGGTCGTTGGCCGCCAGGCGGCGCATGACCTTGCCGCGCCGGTGGTCGGTACGAGTGGCACAGCCGCCCGCACAGTGCTCGCACACCGACGGCGAGGACACGAGGTCGAACGGGCGCGAACGGAATCGGTACGCCGCCGAGGTCAGCGCGCCGACCGGGCAGATCTGGATGGTGTTCCCGGAGAAGTACGACTCGAAGGGGTCGCCCTCACCGGTGCCGACCTGCTGGAGCGCGCCGCGCTCGATCAGCTCGATCATCGGGTCGCCGGCGATCTGGTTCGAGAACCGGGTGCAGCGCGCGCACAGCACGCACCGCTCGCGGTCGAGCAGCACCTGCGTCGAGATCGCGACCGGCTTCTCGTACGTCCGCTTCTTCCCGTCGAAGCGGGAGTCGGCCTGGCCGTGCGACATCGCCTGGTTCTGCAGGGGGCACTCGCCGCCCTTGTCGCAGACCGGGCAGTCCAGCGGGTGGTTGATGAGCAGCAGCTCCATCACACCGCGCTGCGCCTTCTCGGCGACGGGCGAGGTGAGCTGGCTCTTGACCACCATGCCGTCGGTGCAGGTGATGGTGCAGGACGCCATCGGCTTGCGCTGGCCCTCGACCTCGACGATGCACTGACGGCAGGCGCCGGCGGGGTCGAGCAGGGGGTGGTCGCAGAAGCGGGGGATCTCGATGCCGAGCTGTTCGGCGGCGCGGATGACCAGGGTGCCCTTGGGCACGCTGATCCCGATGCCGTCGATGGTCAGCGAGACGAGATCTTCCGGCGGCACCGCCGCCTCGCCGCCCCCGGAGGGAGCGCCTGTGGTTACCGTCATGCGTTCACCTCCGTGCGCTGGTCCGCCCAAGCGGTCGACTTGGCGGGGTCGAAGGGGCAGCCCTTGCCCGTGATGTGCTGCTCGTACTCCTCGCGGAAGTACTTGAGCGAGGAGAAGATCGGGGACGCGGCGCCGTCACCGAGCGCGCAGAACGACTTGCCGTTGATGTTGTCGGCGATGTCGTTCAGCTTGTCGAGGTCACTCATCGAGCCCTTGCCGGCCTCGATGTCGCGCAGCAACTGCACGAGCCAGTACGTCCCTTCACGGCACGGAGTGCACTTGCCGCAGGACTCGTGGGCGTAGAACTCGGTCCACCTCGTGACCGCGCGCACGACGCACGTCGTCTCGTCGAAGCACTGGAGCGCCTTGGTGCCGAGCATCGAGCCCGCGGCACCGACGCCCTCGTAGTCGAGGGGCACGTCGAGGTGCTCGTCGGTGAACATCGGGGTCGAACTGCCGCCCGGGGTCCAGAACTTGAGGCGGTGGCCCGGCCGGATGCCGCCGCTCATGTCGAGGAGCTGGCGCAGCGTGATGCCGAGCGGCGCCTCGTACTGGCCGGGGTTGGTGACGTGCCCGCTGAGCGAGTAGAGCGTGAAGCCCGGGGACTTCTCGCTGCCCATCGACTTGAACCAGTCCTTGCCCCGGTTCAGGATCGCGGGAACCGACGCGATGGACTCGACGTTGTTGACAACAGTGGGGCACGCGTAGAGGCCCGCGACGGCAGGGAAGGGGGGACGAAGTCGCGGCTGGCCACGGCGGCCTTCGAGCGAGTCGAGCAGTGCGGTCTCTTCACCACAGATGTACGCGCCCGCGCCCGCGTGCACCGTGAGTTCGAGGTCGAGTCCGCTGCCCAGGATGTTCTCGCCGAGGAAGCCCGCCGCGTACGCCTCGCGCACGGCCTCGTGCAGCCTGCGCAGCACGGGGACGACCTCACCCCGCAGATAGATGAACGCGTGCGACGAACGGATCGCGTAGCACGCGATGACGATGCCCTCGATGAGGCTGTGCGGGTTCGCGAAGAGGAGCGGGATGTCCTTGCAGGTCCCCGGCTCCGACTCGTCGGCGTTGACAACAAGATAGTGAGGCTTGCCGTCGCCCTGCGGGATGAACTGCCACTTCATGCCGGTGGGGAAGCCGGCGCCACCGCGCCCGCGGAGGCCGGAGTCCTTCACATAGGCGATGAGGTCGTCCGGCGACATGGCGAGCGCCTTGCGCAGGCCCTCGTAGCCGTCGTGCCGTCGGTAGACGTCGAGGGACCAGGACTTCTCCTCGTCCCAGAACGCGGAGAGCACCGGCGCCAGCAGCTTCTCGGGGCTGGTGTCGTTGTTGTCGATCTCGGCTGCCAAGGTCATCACTCCCCCTCCTCGGTGGCCTGGCCGGTCTCCGGCTCGTCGTTCGGCGTGACGTCCTGGGGGCCCGAGGTACGCGGGTGCACCACGCGCGCGGGGGCGGCCTCCCCCTTGGCGAGGCGCAGCCCGATGAGGGAGGCGGGGCCCGCGCTGCCGCTCGCCTCGACGGCGCCCGGCCGCTCGTCAGGGAATCCGGCGAGGATCCGCGCGGTCTCCTTGTACGTGCACAGGGGCGCGCCGCGGGTGGGTTCGACCTGGGCGCCCGCGCGCAGGTCGTCGACGAGACGCTTCGCGCTGCCCGGGGTCTGGTTGTCGAAGAACTCCCAGTTGACCATCACGACGGGAGCGAAGTCGCAGGCCGCGTTGCACTCGATGTGCTCGAGGGTGATCTTGCCGTCCTCGGTGGTCCCGCCGTTGCCGACGCCCAGGTGCTCCTGGAGTGCCTCGAAGATGGCGTCGCCGCCCATGACGGCGCACAGCGTGTTGGTGCAGACGCCGACCTGGTAGTCGCCGCTCGGCTTGCGGCGGTACATCGTGTAGAACGTCGCGACCGCGGTCACCTCGGCCGTGGTCAGGCCCAGCATGTCCGCGCAGAACCGCATGCCCGTGCGCGTCACGTATCCCTCCTCCGACTGCACGAGGTGCAGCAGCGGGAGGAGCGCGGAGCGGGAGTCCGGGTAGCGGGCGATGATCTCGCGCGCGTCCGTCTCGAGCCTGGCTCGTACGTCGTCCGGGTAGTCGGGCGCGGGCAGTTGGGGCATGCCCAGGCTGACGCCCTGGCCCTGATCGGAAGGAGTGGTGGTCACCGGTCGACGCCTCCCATCACGGGGTCGATGGACGCGACGGCGACGATGACGTCGGCGACCTGGCCGCCCTCGCACATCGCCGCCATGGCCTGCAGGTTGGTGAAGGACGGGTCGCGGTAGTGGACCCGGTAGGGACGGGTACCCCCGTCGGACACGACGTGCACCCCGAGCTCCCCCTTGGGTGACTCGACGGCGGCGTACGCCTGCCCGGCGGGGACCCGGAAGCCCTCGGTCACCAGCTTGAAGTGGTGGATCAGGGCCTCCATGGAGGTGCCCATGATCTTCTTGATGTGGTCGAGCGAGTTGCCGAGGCCGTCCGGGCCGAGCGCGAGCTGCGCCGGCCAGGCGATCTTCTTGTCCTCGACCATGACCGGGCCCGGGGCGAGCCGGTCCAGGCACTGCTCGACGATGCGCAGCGACTGGCGCATCTCCTCCAGGCGGACCAGGAAACGCCCGTAGGAGTCGCAGCTGTCGGCGGTCGGGATCTCGAAGTCGTAGTTCTCGTAGCCGCAGTACGGCTGGGCCTTGCGCAGGTCGTGCGGGAGGCCGGCCGAGCGCAGGATCGGCCCGGTGGCGCCGAGGGCCATGCAGCCGGTGAGGTCGAGATAGCCGACGTCCTGCATACGGGCCTTGAAGATGGGGTTCCCGGTGGCGAGCTTGTCGTACTCGGGAAGGTTCTTCGTCATCTTCTTCACGAACTCGCGGATCTGGTCCACCGCGCCGGGCGGCAGGTCCTGGGCGAGTCCGCCGGGCCGGATGTACGCGTGGTTCATGCGCAGGCCGGTGATGAGTTCGTAGATGTCGAGAATCAGTTCACGATCACGGAAGCCGTAGATCATGATCGTCGTGGCGCCGAGTTCCATGCCGCCGGTGGCGATGGCGACGAGGTGCGAGGACATCCGGTTCAGCTCCATGAGGAGCACCCGGATGATCGACGCCCGGTCGGGGATCTCGTTCTCGATGCCGAGGAGCTTCTCGACCGCGAGGCAGTACGCCGTCTCGTTGAAGAACGGCGTCAGATAGTCCATGCGCGTCACGAACGTGGTGCCCTGCGTCCACGTGCGGTACTCGAGGTTCTTCTCGATGCCGGTGTGCAGGTAGCCGATGCCGCAGCGGGCCTCGGTGACCGTCTCGCCGTCGATCTCCAGGATCAGGCGGAGCACGCCGTGCGTGGACGGGTGCTGCGGGCCCATGTTGACGATGATGCGCTCGTCGTCGGCCTTGGCCGCGGACTGGACGACCTCGTCCCAGTCGCCGCCGGTGACCGTGTACACGGTCCCCTCGGTCGTCTCCCGAGGCGACGCCGACGAAGCAGAAGAAGAAGCAGAAGAAGTGGACATCAGCTGTACGACCTCCGCTGGTCCGGAGCCGGGATCTGGGCGCCCTTGTACTCGACGGGGATGCCGCCGAGGGGGTAGTCCTTGCGCTGCGGGAAGCCCTGCCAGTCGTCCGGCATCATGATCCGCGTCAGCGCCGGGTGGCCGTCGAAGACCAGGCCGAAGAAGTCGTACGTCTCGCGCTCGTGCCAGTCGTTCGTCGGGTAGACGGCGACGAGCGAGGGGACGTGCGGATCCGCGTCGGGGGCGCTGACCTCGAGGCGGATCAGCCGGTTGTGGGTGATCGAGCGCAGGTGGTAGACGGCGTGCAGCTCGCGGCCCTTGTCGTCCGGGTAGTGCACTCCGCTGACGCCCGTGCAGAGCTCGAAGCGCAGGGCCGGGTCGTCGCGCAGGGTGTGGGCGACGCGCACCAGGTACTCGCGCTCGATGTGGAAGGTGATCTCGTCGCGGTCGACGACGGTCTTCGCGATGGCGTTCTCGGGGACGAGGCCCTGTTCCTCCAGGGCCCCCTCCAGCTCGTCCGCGACCTCGTCGAACCAGCCGCCGTACGGCCGCGAGGCGGCGCCCGGCAGCCGGACCGAGCGGACGAGGCCGCCGTAACCCGAGGTGTCGCCGCCGTTGTTCGCGCCGAACATGCCGCGCTGGACGCGGATCTCCTCGCCCTGGTCGCCGCGCTGCCCCGGGAGGTTGGCCGCGCTGAGGTCCTTCTCGGGGTTGACCCCTTCGCTGTGCGCGTCGCTCACCGCAGCAGCCCCTTCATCTCGATCGTCGGGAGCGCCTTGAGCGCCGCTTCCTCCGCCTCGCGGGCCGCCTCCTCGGCGTTCACGCCGAGCTTGGAGGTCTGGATCTTCTGATGGAGCTTGAGAATCGCGTCCATCAGCATCTCGGGCCGCGGCGGGCAGCCGGGGAGATAGATGTCCACAGGGACGACGTGGTCGACGCCCTGCACGATCGCGTAGTTGTTGAACATCCCGCCCGACGACGCGCACACGCCCATGGAGATGACCCACTTGGGGTTCGGCATCTGGTCGTAGACCTGCCGCAGGACGGGCGCCATCTTCTGGCTCACGCGCCCGGCCACGATCATCAGGTCGGCCTGCCGCGGTGAGCCGCGGAAGACCTCCATGCCGAAGCGCGCCAGGTCGTAGCGGCCCGCGCCCGTCGTCATCATCTCGATGGCGCAGCACGCGAGGCCGAACGTGGCCGGGAAGACGGATGACTTGCGCACCCAGCCCGCGGCCTGTTCGACGGTGGTCAGCAGAAAGCCGCTCGGCAGCTTTTCTTCGAGTCCCATGGCTTAAGGCCCCTCAGTCCCATTCCAGGCCGCCGCGCCGCCATACGTACGCGTACGCGACGAAGACGGTGAGCACGAAGAGCAGCATCTCCACGAGCCCGAAAACACCCAGGGCGTCGAAGGTGACGGCCCAGGGGTAGAGGAAGACGATCTCGATGTCGAAGACGATGAAGAGCATCGCCGTCAGGTAGTACTTGATGGGGAAGCGCCCGCCGCCGGCCGGCGTGGGGGTCGGCTCAATGCCGCACTCGTAGGCTTCAAGCTTCGCCCGGTTGTACCGCTTTGGACCGATAAGCGTGGCCATGACCACGGAGAAGATCGCAAAGCCTGCCCCGAGGGCTCCCAGTACGAGGATGGGCGCATACGCGTTCACCGCTCCTCGCTCCTCTCAGTCGGCGCTGACTGCTGGCGGATACGTCGGACCCGCCCCCGCTTCCGCGAAAGCCACCCCCCGACCGCACGAAGATCGCCCACATGTGAAGCAGGTCACAAGCCCAACTGCCCCGCATCCTATGCCCGCCGGTCTGTGATCTGCGACACGGGGTGCGCCAACAGCTTTGTGATCTCCACCACCTGACGAAGGATCATGAAGTCGGATGAGCGGTGATCTTCACACGCGAAGCGCCTGAGTGATCACCAGAGGTGACATCTTGGCTCGTTACCCCAGGTAGAAGCGCTGTCGCCCTATCAAGAGATGGCCCACACAAGCAAATTGGCGCTGGACACAACTGGCTGATAGTGGACGGCATTCACACGTCAGAGGGAGAGGTGTGTACGTAAGTGGACGCGTGCACACGTTCACGAGAGGCGACCACTCCCCGAAGGTGGCCCCTTTGTGACCTGCGCCACATGGGCCGTAACCGTTTGGAAACCGGGCTTGGCCATCGGTATCAACGGATGGTAAGCCGCGGGCAATTCGGGCGTATTGCGGAAAGCCCATGATCACAGGCCTGATCGGCCCTGTCCGGATTGCCCGTTACGGCGTCAATAAAGGCCGCCACGCCCGGGATTCACACGGCGACACGGCAACTGTGGCGCACCACACGTTTCTTGAAGGAACCATGGAGGCCCTGATAGCGGTTGTACTCATGTCCCACACCGCTCACATACCCAGCCACCGGAAGCCCCGCCGCAGCGCGTCGAAAATCGGCCTGCGCGCCGGAGTTGCCGGTGGCGTCCTCAGCACCCTGGCCGTTGCCGGGGCGTCCGGCGCGGCCCAGGCTGCCGAGCCGGTGACCCAGACCATCGAGATGCCGACCATCACGGCCGACCTCTCCACCCAGGTCGCGCAGTCCGCGGAAGCCACCCAGCAGGCCGCGAACTCCTATGCGCTGCAGGCCGAGCAGGACCAGGCCGTCGCAAAGGCCGCGAAGCAGGCCAAGGCGGACCAGGCTCTCGCGGAGAAGAAGGCGGAGGCCAAGAAGAAGGCCGAGGCCGAGGCGCGCCGCAAGGCCGAGGAAGCGCGTGCGTCGCGCGCCGCCGCCCGCGCCACGCTCTCCGCCCCCTCCGCCTCGGCGGACGTCTCGATCCCCGCCAGCGGCAGCGTCGCGTCCGTCGTCGCCTTCCTGAAGGCGCAGCTCGGCGACGCGTACGTCATGGGCGGCACCGGCCCCAACTCCTGGGACTGCTCCGGTCTGACGCAGGCCGCGTTCCGCCAGGCCGGCGTGAGCCTCCCCCGCACCTCGCAGGAGCAGTCGACGACGGGCACCCCGGTCTCGCTCTCCAACCTGCAGGTCGGCGACCTCCTCTACTGGGGCGGCGCAGGCTCGGCGTACCACGTGGGTGTGTACATCGGTAACGGCCAGTACCTGGACGCCGCCAACCCCTCCAAGGGCGTTGTCATCCAGGACCTGTCCGGCTACCCGGCGAGCGGCGCTGTCCGCCTCCTCTGAGCACCGAACAACGCCGAAGGGCCACCCTCCCCTCGCGGGAGCGGTGGCCCTTCGGCGTTCGCGGGCGCCTCAGCCCAGATCGAAAGTGTTCGGCAGACCGAGTCGGAAGCGGGTCTCGTCGACGCGCTTGAGGGGTTCGAGCTCCGGCGGGCGGTACAGCTCCCAGATCCGGCAGCGCTCGGCGCCCGAATTATCCTGGTCCAGGAGAGCGTTGACGGCCCTCCGCGCGGACTCGTTGGCGCCTTCCATCGTGGCGAGGTCAACGTCGGTGCGGACGTAGTCCCCGGCGAGGAACAAGTTCGGCACCGCCGTACGGGCGGTGGGGCGCAGGTGCCAGGTGCCGGTCGGGTGGATGAACAGCGGTTCGCGGTTGGCGGGGGCGGGCCCGCCCAGCCCCGTCACCGCCGGGTCCATGAACCAGGACAGCCGGTCCGCGTCCTCGATGAGCGTGCGCCCGCTGTCGTTCACGCCGTCCTTGAGCTGCGCCCAGCATTCCTCCACGATCTCCTCGCGGGTGCACTGCCGGGCCGGCTTGCCGTAGAGAATGCCGGGAACATCCCATTCGGAGACGATCGTCGAGACGCAGTCGACGGCCCGCCCGTCGCCGTAGTCGGCCGCGAAGTCCCGCCCGTCCCAGAACTGCGCCTGTCCGATGGCCGTCACCGCCCACGGCGAGTCCAGGCAGTTGACATGTCCGTGCACCAACGGAACGGGCCGCCGCACATAGAACATGATCCCGGTCATCCAGTCTGTGCGGAGCCCGTCGCAGCGGGCGAGCTGCGGGTCGGCCGCGCGCAGGGCGGCACCCCAGGTGGGCCGCGCGTGCTCGACGGGCATGGCCTGGACGTAGTAGTCGGCGGTGACGACACGCGGGCGGCCGCCGTCGGGGTCAGTGATCCGGACACCGGTGACGCGTCCATCGGCGAACATCACCTCCCGTACGTCGCTGGAGAACTGGAAGTCGACGCCGAGGGAGGTGAGGTGGGTGCGCCAAGGGTCGATCCACGCCTCGCTCGTGGGGGCGTTCAGCACGCGGTCGATGTCGGCGTCGGGCCCGTCGAGGCCGCGGCCGAGCAGTCCCCAAAGGATCAGCGCCTCGATGATGACGCGGCCGACCGTGCGGGTGGAGGCCTCCTGTGCGCGGGTAGCGACGAGATTGCGGGTCTGGCCGATGCCGAGGACCGTGCGGTACTCCTCGCTGAAGTCGTCGGCGCGGATGAAGTCCCACCACGCGGTGGCCTCCCATTCGCTCTCGCGCCGGGCGTCGCAGCTGGTGAGGTGGACGAGCAGACGGTTCACGAAGTACGCGACCTCGTGCGCGGGCAGCCGGGTCGCCGTGTCCAGGGCGGCCGTGATCTCGTCGCGCAGCCAGGTCGTCGTGACAGCGCCGAGGGTCGGCGGATTCGTGACGCGGCGGAGCGGGAAGTGCAGGTCGGGGCGGCCCGCGTGCCGGGCGAAGAGTTCCTCGGTGGCGTTACGGAGATTGCCCCGCACCCCGCCCGCACCGCCCGGGAACGGGATGCGGCGCATCGTGTCGGGCAGGTTCCGGTAGAAGCCGGGGAAGAAGCGGAAGCCGTGCTCGCCGGGGAGGGGCCTGCGGCCCCCCGAGGCCGAGCCCGGCACGTCCATGGAGCGGGCCTTGCCGCCGAGGACGTCGTAGTACTCGTGGACCGTCACCGCGTAGCCCCGCTCGGCCAGTTCATGGGCGACTGAGAGGCCCGAGACGCCGCCGCCGAGGACGGCGACGCGGGTACGAGTGCCGGCGGCTGCCGCGGCTCCGGTCGCCGGCAGCGCGGCGGCCCCGACCGCGGCGCCAGTGCCCGCCAGGATCCGTCTCCGGGTCGGTCCGCCCGGTCCGGTGGAAGTGGTCATTCCGTTCCCCCTGACACATATGACACATCACTGACATGAATGCGTCAGGCTAGGGAATCGGGGTACTCCCGGTAACCCGGTGCGCGGCAGCGCCCACAGCACCCTCACACCGCGTCCGCACTTCAGTCCTGCGGCGAGAGTTCCCCCATCGGGCCCCAACTTCCGCCCGGAATCTCGGTGTTGATGATTTCCGGCACGGAGGCGATCAGGCCGGACATCGTCTCCAGGCCGGCCTTGAAGTGGTCGGACCCCACGTGCGCGGCCCCCGCGTCCCCGTCCCGGAAGCCCTCCAGGAGGACGTACTGGTTCGGATCCTCGACGCTGCGGGACCAGTCGAAGAAGAGGTTGCCGTCCTCGGCGCGCGTGGCGCGGGTGAACTCGGCGGTGTGCTCCAGCCAGGAGTCGGCGTACTCGGGCCGGGCGGTGAACTTGACGGCGATGAAAATCATGCGACCAGGGTGACCCCCGCGGGGTGCGGGGGCCAAATCGGGCGCAGGGCTTACCCGGAGGTCAGGCCTTCGGGGCGACCTTGCTCAGGCCGTTGATGATGCGGTCCATCGCGTCGCCGCCCGTGGGGTCGGTCAGGTTGGCGAGCATCTTCAGGGTGAACTTCATGAGCACCGGGTGCGTCAGGCCGCGCTGCGTCGCGATCTTCATGACCTTCGGATTGCCGATCATCTTCACGAAGGCGCGGCCCAGCGTGTAGTAGCCGCCGTAGGTGTCCTTGAGGACCTTCGGGTAGCGCTGGAGGGCGAGTTCGCGCTGGGCGTCGGTCGCGCGGGCGTGCGCCTGCACGATGACGTCGGCCGCGATCTGACCGGACTCCATGGCGTACGCGATGCCCTCGCCGTTGAACGGGTTGACCAGGCCGCCCGCGTCGCCCACCAGGAGAAGGCCCTTGGTGTAGTGCGGCTGGCGGTTGAAGGCCATCGGCAGGGCCGCGCCGCGGATCGGCGTCGTCATGTTCTCCGGGGTGTAGCCCCAGTCCTCCGGCATCGACGCGCACCAGGCCTTCAGGATCTCGCGCCAGTCCAGCTCGCGGAAGGCCTTGGAGGAGTTGAGGATGCCGAGGCCGACGTTCGACGTGCCGTCGCCCATGCCGAAGATCCAGCCGTAGCCCGGCAGCAGCCGGTCCTGGGCGCCTCGGCGGTCCCACAGCTCCAGCCAGGACTCCAGGTAGTCGTCGTCGTGGCGCGGCGACTCGAAGTACGTGCGCACCGCGACGCCCATCGGGCGGTCCTCGCGCCGGTGCAGGCCCATCGCGAGGGACAGTCGGGTCGAGTTGCCGTCGGCGGCGACGACGAGGGGCGCGTGGAAGGTGACTTCGCGCTTCTCCTCGCCGAGCTTGGCGTTCACGCCGGTGATCCGGCCCGTGCGGTCGTCGATGATCGGGGCGCCGACGTTGCAGCGCTCGTACAGGCGCGCGCCCGCCTTCTGCGCCTGGCGGGCGAGCTGTTCGTCGAAGTCGTCACGCTTGCGGACGAGTCCGTAGTCCGGGTAGGAGGCGAGATCCGGCCAGTCCAGCTGGAGCCGGACGCCGCCGCCGATGATGCGCAGGCCCTTGTTGCGCAGCCAGCCCGCCTCTTCGGAGATGTCGATGCCCATCGACACGAGCTGCTTGGTGGCGCGGGGCGTGAGGCCGTCGCCGCACACCTTCTCCCTGGGAAAAGCGGTCTTTTCCAGGAGGAGTACGTCGAGACCGGCCTTGGCCAGGTAGTACGCGGTCGTCGAGCCGGCTGGCCCGGCCCCGACGACGATCACATCTGCGCTGTGCTCGGAGAGGGGCTCGGTCACGGCGGGTTCTCCCGAAGACTCGAAATCTGCGTGCCGCGCGGCACCGGATATGGGCAGTCTATGCAGCGGTACCGATCACCCAGCCGAAGGGCCGCCCTGTGAACCGAGCTCTGCCTGATGTACAGCTCCGTGTCCCGACCGACGAGGACGCCTTCGCCTGGCACCGCGTCTTCGGCGACCCGGAGGTCATGGAGTTCCACGGCGGGGCCGCGGCCGAGCTGTCCGTGTACGAGGAGCTGACCGCGCGGCAGCGGCGGCACGACGCGGAGCGCGGCTTCTGTCTGTGGACGATGACCGACGCGGACGGCGAGGTCATCGGCTTCACGGGCGCGCAGCCGTGGCCGCACGCGTGGGGTCCGGCGGGCGAGATCGAGATCGGCTGGCGGCTCGGGCGCGCGCACTGGGGCCGCGGATACGCGACGGCCGCCGCGCTCGCGACCCTGGAACGCGTACGGACCGCCGGTGTGCGGAGCGTGGTGGCGATGGTCGACGCGCGCAACGAACGGTCCGTGGCGGTGACGCGGCGGCTCGGGATGACACCGGCCGAGACGTTCACCGTGCCGGGGGGCCTGCGCCGGGGCGTCTGTTTCAGGCTTGAGCTGTAGAGGGCCGTACGGAGGGAGCTGTACGGCGGGGGCTGTAGGCCGCTTCCGGTCGGGGCCCGGGCGGAGCTACCCTTCGGGTACCGCTGGGGGTGAAGTCTGTGCGCATTACACCCAAGACGCCCGAAGTGCGCGTACCGAAACTGGTCGGCCTCATGGCCGTCGACGCGCGCGAGGCCGCGGCGGCGCGCGGCGTACTGCTCGCCGCGCCCGACCGCCCCGATTTCCGTCGCACCGTGGTCGACTACGTCGTACGCCAGTACCCACTGCCCGACACCGAGGTGCCCCGCGGCGCCGTCGTCACCGTCTGGTTCGACTTTCCCGAGGGCGAGGGCGGCGGAGGCGCCGGGGTGAACGAGCCCCGTATGCCGGGGCCGCGCGGCGGCGGGCTGCAACGCGAGCTGGACGAGCCGGGCGAACCGTACTCCGTGGTCGGCACGTAGCGACGTCCGTCGCGGGCGGGGCCGAGTCGGGTCGGGTCGGGTCGGGTCGGGTCGGGTCGGCGTCAGGGTGCCGTCAGGACTGTCGTCCGGGCTGGTGTCCGGACTGCCGTCAGGGTGCCGTCGGGGCTGGTGGCCGGGTCAGCCCGTCAGGCGCCAGGACTCCAGGCCGGTCCTGTACGTCTTCTTCATGTCGGCCCAGACGTTCTGCTGCCCCACCAGGAAGATCGTGTACTCGGTGCCGTCCTCGGCGACGTACGACTGGTCGATGCCGTGCATCGTGCGGCCGCCCTCGTCGCGGTACGTGTACTCCCAGATCGCGCCCGGCCGCCCCTGGAAGGTGTTCCGGCGCAGGTCGATCCGCTGGTAGTCGCTCTTCTTCTTGTCCTCCTTGGCGTGCTTCTCCATGTTGAGGACGTTGTCGTACGAGGTGTAGCCCGCGTTGGGGATGACGCCGATGAGGTAGTGCTCGGCGCCGGTGCTGCCCGCGTACGTGATCTGGCTGCCGTTCGCCACGCCCTGGCGCGACCACACGTCGGGGATGACGAAGGAGAAGCCCATCGGGTCGGCGACCTTGCGGTAACCGGCCGGGACCGTGGCGTCCGGGGTCCCGGCGGGCGTGGCGTCCGGAGTCCGGCTCGGGGTGGGGCTCGGCGTCGGCGTCGGAGTCGGCTGCTGGGAGGTGGCGGCGGGCTGCTCGGTGCTGACGGCGGGCTTGTCGTCCCGGCCCGCCTTGTCGTCGTTGCCGCCGCCGTTCTGGAGCAGGAGCGCTCCGGCGGCCACACCGCCCCCGATGAGGAACGCCCCGGCGACGGTGGCGACCCAGATTCCGGCGCGCCGCGGGGACTTGACGGGTGCGGGGGCCTGCGGCGCGGCCGGCTGGAAGGCATGGGGGCCGTAGTAGGGGGAGGAAGCGGCTGTGGCTGTGGGCAGGGCGGCGGCCGCCGCGGCGGGGTCGGGCGGGCCTGCGGGGGCGGGGGGTTCGGTGGGAGCGGGCGGTTCGGTGGGGGCCGGTGACTCGGCAGGGGCCGGAGGCACGTCCGGGGCTGTCCACTCAGCGGGGGCGGGCCACTCCACAGGGGCGGGCGCCCCGCCCGGCGCCTGAAGTGGCCGCTCCGGTACGGCCGTTACCGGACGCTCCCCCTCCGAAGCACGTTCGCGCCCGCACGTCAGGCAGTAACGGGCCTCTTCGGGAGCCTGGGCTCCGCAGTGCGGGCAGAGCGACGCCATGGGAAATGCTCCGTCATCCGGGAAGTCGGAAGTCGTACCGTCACCGACGGTGACCGGCCGTCACCACGTACTCAACGGACACATCTTTCCCGGTGGCCGGTTCCCCGTGGCGGGGATTCGGCACAACGGACGGGCGCGAAGCGCTACTTGGCGGCCGGAGAGCCGCCACTTTGCGGCCCGAGAGCCGCTACTTGGCTACTTCGTTCCCCGGTGCAGCGCCACCACGCCGCCCGTCAGGTTGCGCCACGCCACGTTCGACCAGCCGGCCTTCTGGAGGCGGGCCGCGAGCGCCGGCTGGTCGGGCCAGCTGCGGATCGACTCGGCGAGATAGACGTACGCGTCCGGGTTCGAGGACACCGCGCGGGCCACCGGCGGCAGCGCGCGCATCAGGTACTCGGTGTAGACGGTGCGGAACGGCGTCCACGTCGGCTGCGAGAACTCGCAGATCACGACGCGCCCGCCCGGCTTCGTCACCCGGTACATCTCGCGCAGCGCCGAGTCCGTGTCCTGCACGTTCCGGAGCCCGAAGGAGATGGTCACGGCGTCGAACGTGTCGTCCTTGAACGGCAGCTTCGTCGCGTCGCCCGCCGTGAACGGCATCCACGGGTGGCGCTTCTTGCCGACCTGGAGCATCCCGATCGAGAAGTCGCACGGCACGACGTACGCGCCGGCCCGCGCGAACGGCTGGGAGGACGTCGCCGTACCGGCCGCCAGGTCGAGGATCTTCTGCGCGGGCCGCGCGTCGACGGCCTTCGCGACCTCCTTGCGCCACAGCCGGGCCTGGCCGAGCGAGAGCACGTCGTTGGTGAGGTCGTAGTTCGCCGCCACGTCGTCGAACATCGAGGCGACTTCGTGCGGCTGCTTGTCCAGGGATGCGCGGGTCACGCGTCCATTGTGGCAGTACGCCCCCGGCCCCGGCGGGCAGGGCACCACCGTCAGCGGCGCCGGTACACCAGGCGTCCCTCGACGACCGTGGCGACGCAGGTGGCCGCGCCCTGCCGGGCCAGCGCGGCCCGGTCCGGCACGTCGAACACGGCGAACCGCGCGGGCCCGCCCGGCGTGAGGCGGGGCAGCAGCACGAGCGGGACGGGCGAGAACGACACCGGGCCCGGCTGGTTCGGCGGGCGCTGCCCGAGGGCGAGCCCGGCCCTGCGCACCGCGTCCACCACGGCGCGGGCCCGCAGCTCCCCGGCCACGGCGACCGTGCCGTGCGCGAACAGCTGCTGGATGCCGCGCCGCGCGCTCGCCCCGACCCGGGACGGATCGGCGCGGAAGATCTCCTGCGCGCGCTCCCCGACGATCGGCCTGGTGCCGAACTCGTCGGCCTCGCGCGGATCCGGGTGGTACGTGGCCTCCAGGATCTCGGGGCCGTACGGGTTGAGCAGGCCGGGCGTGAGGATGCCGGGCCAGCGCCGCACCCGTGCGTCGGGCCGGACGGCGGACAGGTCCTCGTACGGGCCGACCGCCGCGACGGACGCGCCGTCGACGAGGACCGCGGCCTCCGGGGAGGCCTCGGCCACATGGATCGTCAGCAACAGAGCCTCAGTTGGTGAATCAGCCGGTGAATGGGCCGGTGGATCAGTTGGTGGAGACGAGCTTCAGCTCGGGGTGCGCCGTGCCGCCCTCGATCGCGGTCGACGAGATGTGCGACTGGACGCGGTCGTCGACCGGGTCGTTCGCCGGGTCGCCGTGCACGACGAGGTGCTCGTACGTCGTGGCGCGCTGCGCCGGGACGCGGCCCGCCTTGCGGATCAGCTCGATGATCTCCATGCGGTTGGAGCGGTGCTTGGCACCGGCCGACGAGACGACGTTCTCCTCCAGCATGATCGAGCCGAGGTCGTCCGCGCCGTAGTGCAGCGACAGCTGGCCGACCTCCTTGCCCGTGGTCAGCCACGAGCCCTGGATGTGGGCCACGTTGTCGAGGAAGATCCGCGCGATGGCGATCATGCGCAGGTACTCGAAGAGCGTCGCCTGCGTACGGCCCTTCAGGTGGTTGTTCTCCGGCTGGTACGTGTACGGGATGAACGCGCGGAAGCCGCCCGTCCGGTCCTGTACGTCGCGGATCATGCGCAGGTGCTCGATGCGCTCGGCGTTGGTCTCGCCGGTGCCCATGAGCATGGTGGACGTGGACTCCACGCCCAGGTTGTGCGCGGCCTCCATGATCTCCAGCCAGCGCTCGCCGGACTCCTTCAGCGGGGCGATCGCCTTGCGGGGGCGCTCCGGGAGCAGCTCGGCGCCGGCGCCCGCGAAGGAGTCGAGACCCGCCGCGTGGATGCGCTGGATGGCCTCCTCGACGGAGCACTTGGAGATGCGGGCCATGTGCTCGACCTCGGACGCGCCGAGGGAGTGGATGACCAGCTGCGGGAACGCCTTCTTGATCGCGGAGAAGTGCTCCTCGTAGTACTCGACGCCGTAGTCCGGGTGGTGGCCGCCCTGGAACATGATCTGCGTGCCGCCGAGTTCGACGGTCTCGGCGCAGCGGCGCAGGATGTCGTCGAGGTCGCGCGTCCAGCCCTTGGCGGTGTCCTTGGGGGCGGCGTAGAAGGCACAGAACTTGCACGCCGTCACGCAGACGTTCGTGTAGTTGATGTTCCGCTCGATGATGTACGTCGCGATGTGCTCGGTGCCGGCGTAGCGGCGGCGCCGGATGGCGTCGGCGGCCGCGCCGAGCGCGTGCAGCGGGGCGTCGCGGTACAGGTCGAGCGCCTCTTCGGGGGTGATGCGTCCACCCGCGGCGGCACGGTCGAGGACGGTCTGAAGGTCGGCCTTCTCGGTCACCGGGCGTCCCTTTCGTAGTGTTCGTAAGGGTTGTGGACGGACCGACTCAGCCTACGCCAGCGGGTCCCGGCCCCCGACGTCAGGCGGCGTACGCGCCCAGCAGTACGCCGGTCAGCGCGCCCGCGAGCAGGAACGGGCCGAACGGGATCGCCGTCCTGCGGCCCGCGCGCCGGGCGAGCACGAGACCCGCGCCGTACAGGGCGGCGAACAGGAACCCGGCGAACGTCCCGATGAACGCCACGCCCCACCCGTACCAGCCGAGTACGGCCCCCAGACCGACGGCGAGCTTCACGTCGCCGAAGCCGAGGCCTTGGGGGTGGATGAGGAACAGGACGAGGTAGCCGCCGCCGAGCAGGAGCGCGCCGAGCAGGGCCGCGGACCAGTGGCCGCCCGGTTCGGGCAGCAGCGACGCGAGGCCGAGCAGGGTGGGGGCGGCCACGGCGAGCGGCAGGGTGAGGACGTCGGGCAGCCGTCTGACCCGGGCGTCGACCACCGCGAGGAGCACGCCGGGGGGCGCGAGGAGCAGCCAGGCGGCCAGCTCGGGCCGGGTGCCGGTGGCGGCGGCGAGTGCGGCGCAGACGGCGGTGGTGACGGTGACGGGCAGGAGGGAGCCGGGGCCGAGCCCGCGCCCGCACGTCCCGCACCGCCCGCGGCCCAGCCACCCGCGTGCACCGGCCGGCAGCGGATGCCCGTCCGGGCAGCTCGCGAGCCAGTTCTCGTCGGGCTCCACGCCGAGCCGGTACGCGGCCCTCGGCACGAGCAGCCCGGCGACGGCGCCCCACGCCGCCGCGACCAGGACCACGACCACCGGCACCACATCGACCATCCCCGCCCCCTTTTCCGCTGGTTCAGCTGGTTCAGCTGCTTGAGTCGGTGCGCCGCATCGTGGCGACGGGGTCGCCGGCGCGCGGATTGTCCGTCTCGTAGGTGAGGCGGTCACCCGACCTCGACAGGATCAGACGGACCTCGTGGCGGCCGGTGGTGCACTGCCCGCCGTTCGACTTCTCGGCGATGCCCGTCGCGACGATGCGGTCCTTCTCCACCTTCCTGAGGACGAGCACGTCCTCGCAGACCGCGCCGATCGGGTCGGTCTGGTGGAACGTGCCGAACTCCTCGCCGGTCGCGCCCTGTTCGACGGTCACGCGGAACGTGCCCATCGGCAGCTTGCCGTCGAGCCCGGTGGCGGGGCCTTCCCAGGTGCCGATGTAGGAGGCGGGGACCGCACCCTTCACGGGGGTCGTTCCCGACGAGGGGGTGGTGACCGGCGAGGGCTCCGCTCCTGCGGAGGGGAGCGCGGACGCGGTCGCCGAGGGCGGTCGCCCACCCGCCGTGTCGCCTCCCCCCTTCGAGGAGCCGGGCAGCAGGTCGAGGAGGAACGCCGAGCCGACGGTGACCGCGGCCAGCGCGCCCGCGACCCCGAGCGCGACCGTGCAGCTGATCCTGCGCCCGCGCCCACCGGCACCCGGCACGGACGTCGCGGCCACACTGACGGAGACCTTCCCGGCACCCGGCACCTCGGTACGCGGCGCGGGCACGGGCGCCTGCCCGGCTACGGGCGTCTGCGCGGGCGCGGGCGTCTGCGCAGCGGCCGGCCCGTACGCGGAATCGGCCGACCCGAACGCCGGATCGGGCGGCCCGAACACCCCGGCCGGCGCCCCCACACCCGCCCCCGCACCCGCACCCGAGGGCCAGTCGACCGACGGCTCGCTGAACCCGACCGGCCCGGAACGCTCCGCCTCCCCCGTCGGCGCCGCCCCCTCCAGGTCGAGAAGCGCCACCGCGCCGCGTCCCACCTGTTCGACCAGCGCGCCCGGCAGCCACCCCGCCGCCACGGCCCGGGCCGCGCCCTGCGGGGCCAGGGCGCGCGCCACCTCGTCGGGGGTGGGACGCGCCGCCGGGTCCTTCGCGAGGCACGCCGCGGCGACGTCGCGCAGCTCCCCCCGCGCCAGGCCGAGTTCGGGCTCCTCGTGCACCACCTTGTAGAGGAGCGCGGCGGACGAGTCGCCGGGGAACGGGGACGTGCCGCACGCCGCGTAGACGAGGACCGCGCCGAGGGAGAAGACGTCCGCGGCGCCCGTGACCCCCTTGCCGAGGATCTGTTCGGGCGCCATGTAGCCCGGCGAGCCGATGGAGACGCCGGTGGAGGTGAGGGAGGCCGTCCCGTCAGTGGCGCGGGCGATCCCGAAGTCGATCAGGCGCGGGCCGTCCACGGTCAGCAGGACGTTCGACGGCTTCACGTCGCGGTGGACGAGCCCGAGCGCGTGCACCGCCGACAGCGCCTCGGCGAGTCCCGCGCCCAGGACCCGTACGGAGTGGTCGGGCAGCGCGCGTTCCTTCACGGCCTGGGCGAGGGAGGGGCCGGCGACGTAACCGGTCGCCACCCACGGCACGGACGCCTCCGGGTCGGCGTCGAGGACCGGCGCGGTCCAGGCGCCCCCGACGCGCCGCGCGGCGTCGACCTCGCGCCGGAAGCGGGCCCGGAACTCCTCGTCGAGCGCGAAGTGGGGATGGACGACCTTCACGGCGACGGTGCGGCCGCCGGCGCTGCGCCCCAGATAGACCCGGCCCATTCCGCCCGAGCCGAGCCGGCCGAGCAGCCGGTACGGCCCGATCGCGGTCGGTTCGCCGGCTTCCAGCGGCTGCATGACCTGGCCTCCCCCTGTGCCCATGCGTCGGTCGGGCCAGGGTAGTCCTCCCCCGCACCGGCCTTCGTGGAATGGACCGTTCCGATATCCGGGAGCCGATAACGCACCGCACCCGCCCCCGCGCCCCCGCCGCCCCATATCGCGGCAAATGGTATTCCAAAAAAACTTCACCGGTGAAATTCCCGGGGAGCACGGACGCTCACCCCGGGGCGGCCCGTTGTTTCCGGATAGCCGGAATTGCCCACACCAGAGAGGCAGATCCGACAGACAGCTCCGAGAGAGCCCCGAGAGGCAGCTCCGAGAGGACCACACCGACCGCACAAGGAAGGCGTACGCGAATTCCCGCGGAGGAATTCCCGTACGCCTTCCCGCCGGCGCGGAGCTACCGCGTCACGGCTGCAGCAGATCCACCCGGACGTCGGCCGGGAAGCCGGTCGTCGGGCCCACCCGCCGGGCGAACTCCGTGACCCCCTCCAGCTGCCGCGCGCCGAAGCGGAAGTCGAGCGTCGTGAAATAGCGCTCCAGGAGCTCCTCGTCGAAGACCTCCCAGCGGGCGGCCTGCTCGGCGACCTTGGTGACCTCTTCCAGGGACACGTCGCGGGAGGCGAGGAACGCCTCGTGCACCTTGCGCGTGATGAGCGGCTCGCGCTCCACGTAGTCCTTGCGGGCGGCCCACACGGCGAAGACGAACGGCAGGCCCGTCCACTCCTTCCACAGGGCGCCCAGGTCGTGCACCTGGAGCCCGAGGCGCGGCGCGTCGTGCAGGTTGGCGCGCAGGGCCGCGTCACCGATGAGGACGGCCGCCTCCGCGTCCTGCATCATCAGGCCCAGGTCGGGCGGGCACGTGTAGTAGTCGGGCTGTACGCCGAAACGCTCCGAGAGCAGCAGCTGCGCCAGGCGCACGGAGGTGCGCGAGGTGGAGCCGAGCGCGACGCGGCGCCCGTCCAGCTCGTCGAGCGGTACCTGCGAGACGATCACGCAGGACATCACCGGGCCGTCGCAGCCGACCGCGAGGTCGGGGAACGCGACGAGCTGGTCGGAAGCCTTCAGGAACTCGACGAGGGTGATGGGGCCGATGTCGAGGTCGCCCTGCACGAGGCTCTCGCTGAGCTTCTCCGGGGTGTCCTTCGTGAGCTCGAGGTCGAGGAGCGTTCCCGTCCTGGCGAGCCCCCAGTACAGGGGCATGCAGTTGAGGAACTGGATGTGGCCGACACGCGGCCGGACGCGCTGCGGGGTCTCGGGAGAATTGTCCACATCGCGAGGCTAGACCCCATGCGGTACGGTGCAGGCTCCAGGGTCCCGGAGAGGCGCCCGGACGAGTCCCCGGACCGGCTTTGTCAAGCCTTCCGAACCAGTTGTGTCAACCCTTCCGCACCCCGTGTCAAACCTCCGGGTGACGTGATCTAGCCCTCTATTGCATTCGGCTGCCTGCGTGCTAGGCTCGCCGCAAGTTGCAGTTTGGTTTCCCTTGCAGTACAGAGCCTGCGGAGCATGTGACCGCGGGCTCTCGTCGTTTTCAGACTTTTGCAGTTGTTCGCAAGTGCATTTGCAGGTTCTGGAGCAGGGCGACCCTTTGGCCCAAGGAGGGCTTATGGCTACCGGAACCGTGAAGTGGTTCAACGCTGAAAAGGGCTTTGGCTTCATCGCCCAGGAAGGCGGCGGCCCGGACGTCTTCGTCCACTACTCCGCGATCAACGCAAACGGCTTCCGCTCCCTCGAGGAGAACCAGGCCGTGAGCTTCGACGTCACGCAGGGTCCGAAGGGCCCGCAGGCGGAGAACGTCACCCCCATGTAAGTGGGGCGTCCCAGGGTTTCCCCCTAGGGACGTCGTGACTCCGGAACGGATGCAGTACCCAAGGAGCCCCGCTCCCCCGCGTGCCCCGGCACACGGAGGAGACGGGGCTCCTGCCTTTCCCTCCCCGGGTTCCCTGGGCTCCCCGGGTTCCCCGGGTTCCCCGCCTCCGGGGCGAGTGCGCGAGTACGCGGGACCCCGAGTGCGCGGGACAGTGTGCGGGATTTCGTTCCCGATCGGGCGACTACCGCCTCCGATCCGGCCCGGGTCGAACGCATTGCGCACCGTACGGACCGATAGCGGACCCGACCGGTCGCACGGGCCGGTGGCGCCGGAACCGCCGCTACTGTGATCGCCCTCCGCGTCACCGGACCGGACCCGGCGCAGACGTAGGTATACCGATTCCCGGTACCCACCGATGCCGGGGCGTCCCCGCCCGGCACATGCTGGCCGCGTCCGAACGAAACGCAAGCCCACGGAGGCACCAGAACATGCGGGAGCTCCTGGAGACCCGGTCCGCAGGACTCGTCGGCAGGGACGGCGCCGCGGCCGAGCTGGAGTCGCTGCTGCGCGCGAAGCGCCTGGTGACCGTCGTCGGGCCCGGCGGGGTCGGCAAGAGCGCGCTCGCGGCGCAGGTCGCGGGGCGTCTGCTCGACGAGCCGTGGGCCGCCGCGGGCACGGCCGACCTGGCGGCGCTCGACGTCCCCGGTCTCGTGCCGCACAGCCTCGCCCGCGCCCTGCGGATCGACGGAAGTCCCGCGCTGCCGCAACTTCCCGCGCTCGCCGCCGAGATCGGGCGGCGCCCGGTGCTCCTCGTCGTCGACACCTGCGAACGCCTGGCCGAGGAGTGCGCCGAGACCTTGGAGCAACTGGTGGAGGCGTGCCCCGCGCTGCACGTCCTGGCCACCAGCAGGATCCCGCCGGCCGCCCCGGGCACCTTCCCGCTGGCCCCGCTCGCCCCCGACAGCGCGGTCCCGCTGCTCACCTCGGCCGCGCGGGAGGCGGGGGCGCCCGATGACCCCGACCCCGACCTGGCGTACCGGATCTGCGCGTCCCTCGACGGCCTGCCGCTCGCGCTGCGCATCGCGGCGGGCCAGCTCGCGCACCGGGAAGCCGACGACCTGCTCACGCTCATCGGCCGCCCCGGGCAGCTGCTCGACCTGCCCGCCCCGATGCCGGAACTGCCGCACCGGCTGCGTACGTTGCGCGGGTCGCTGTGCTGGAGCGTGCGGCTGTGCACACCCGGCGAGCGGCTGCTGTGGGCGCGGGCCGGCGTGTTCACGGGGCCGTTCACGCGGGCCGACGCCGTCACGGTGTGCGCGGACGACCGCCTGCCGCCGGACGACCTCGCCGTCGCGTTCGACGGCCTCGCGGCCCACTCCCTGATCACCCCGGTCCCGTCCGGATCCGGCGCCTTCCGCATGTCCGCCGCCACCCGCGCGTACGGGAAGCAGATGCTGGAACTCCTGGGCGAGGACGCCGAGTTCAGACGCCGCTGCCTGGCCCACTGCCTCCAGGAAGCGTGAGCCGGGCACCGGGAGGCGTCAGCGCTTCCTAGGCAGACCCCAGGCCGCCAGCCCCGCGGTCACGCACAGGACTGCGCCCGCGATGACCAGGCTCGTCCGCATGCCGTCGAGCGAGAAACCGTCCCCGGCGCCGCCCGCGACGAGCGAGCCGAACAGCGCGACGGCCAGCGCTCCGCCGGTCTGCCGGAAAGCGTTCAGGAGACCGGACGCCGTGCCCGCGCGGTGGGCGGGCACGCTGTCCATGAGCAGCGCGGTCAGCGCGGGGACCGCGAACGCGCCGCCCATGCCCGTCGGAACGAGGAGTACGAGGATCAGCCAGACCGGGGTGTGCGGGGCCAGCGGCAGCAGGCTGAACATGCCGAGGGCGAGGACGGCCTGACCGATCACGATGACGGGACGGCGGCCGAAGCGTTCTGCCATCGGCGGTGAGATCAGGTTCGTCGACGTGATGATCGCCGCCATCGGTACGAACATGAGGCCCGCCTCGGTGCCGGACATGCCGCGCAGCTGCTGGTAGTAGAGGCCGAGGAGAAAGATCCCGCCGTAGAAAGCCACGTTGACCGCGAAGCCGATGGCGAGGGACACGCTCACCTCGCGGCGGCGCAGCAGGGGCAGCGGGACCATGGGCGCGCGGTGGCGCTGTTCGGCGGCGCGGAAGGCGAGGGCGCCGGCGACGGTGACCGCGAGGGCCGCGAGGACCTGCGGCGCGGTCCAGCCGGCGTGGCCGCCCTCGATGACGGCGAAGGCGAGCGAGGCGAGGGTGAGTACGGCGGTGACCTGGCCGGCCAGGTCGAGCGGGGCGGGGCGGCGCGCGGAGCGCGGGACCCGGGCGAGGAACGCCAGGATGAGCGCGCCCACAGGGAGGTTGAGGAAGAAGACGGCGCGCCAGCCGGCCGTCTCGGTGAGGACGCCGCCGAGGACCGGGCCGACGGCCATGGCGACCGAACCGCCCACCGTCCACAAGGCGATGGCCCGTGCGCGGTGCCGGGCGTCGTCGTAGGCCTGGCGGATCAGGGCCAGCGAGGCGGGCATGACGACGGCCGCGGCGCCGCCCTGGACGACGCGCGCCGCGACGAGCGTGCCGATGCCGGGCGCGAGGGCGCAGGCCAGCGAGGCGAGGGTGAACAGGCCGACGCCCCAGGCATAGGCGCGCCGGGCACCGGCCCGGTCGGCGAGCGCCCCGGCGGAGAGCATCAGGGCGGCGAACATCAGGGTGTACGCGTCGACGATCCACTGCAGACCGGTGATGCCGCCGTGCAGCGACGAACGGATCGCGGGCAGCGCGATGTTGACCGCGGACACGTCGATGGAGATGACGGTGAACCCGAGGAGGGCGGCGCCGAGGGCGAACCCGGCCCCACTCCGCCCGCCCCCCTCCGGGACCGGCGCGGAACTCTGCACACGGGCCGGACCGGACCTGCGGACGGTGGTCGGCATACGGGACTCCTCAGGTGTGGGGTCGAAACTCCCGGGCCGCTCGGGGTGGAGCACCGGGAAAGGGGATGCGGTCCGCCCGTCGAGCACCGGGGAAGGGGATGCGGTCCGCCCGTCGACCTCCGGCAGCCGCGCCGGACCACGCCGGCCGAACCTGCGAACCGTCGTCGGCATACGGGACTCCTTGGGTGCGGGGGCGGAATTCGTGGTCGCCCGGGGATGGGCGGGCGGAGCGGGTCGTTGGTGTGGCGTCGTGCGGGCGGATCCGGCGACCGCGGCCGCGGTCCGGTGTCGTGCACCCCCTGGGTCCGCGGTGGCCGGGCCGCCCGCAACGGGATCCACTCTGCTCGGCTTCGGTGCCGCGTGGCAGGCCGCGGTTCACCGGGGTGCGGTGTTCCTGGCCCTGACACGGCCCCCCAGGGACCTCGCCCAGCAGGGACAATGGACGTATGGCTGGTGGAGCGACGAACGACGGCACTGAGCTCGGCAGGTATCTGAAGGCGCGGCGCGCGCTCGTGAGCCCGGCGGACGCGGGACTTCCCGCGGGCGCGGGGATCCGGCGCACCCCGGGCCTGCGCCGGGAGGAGCTGGCGACGCTGGCCGGGGTCAGCGTCGACTACTACACGCGCCTGGAGCGAGGCCGTGAGACGAACCCCTCCACCGCCGTGATCGACGCGATCAGCCGCGCCCTGCGGCTGTGCGGTGACGCCCACGAGCGGCTGCACGACCTGGCCGAGCTCGCCTCGGGCCGCCTCACCGAGCCGCACCCCACGACCGACCGCACGGTGCGCGACTCGGTCCTGCGGGTCCTGGAGGCGCTGAGTCCGCTTCCCGCGTACGTGGTGAGCCGGCACAACTACGTCCTGGCGGCGAACCCGGCGGGCCGCCGCCTCCTGCCCGGACTGTGGGACTGGCCGGAGGCGGAGCGCAACATCACGCGGTATCTGTTCCTGCACCCCGTGGGCCGCACCCTCTACGTCCCCTGGGAGGAGACGGTCGCCCAGTCGGTGGCGCACCTGCGCGCGGTGGGCGGCAAGGACCCGAACTCGCCGGAGCTGACCACCCTCGTCGGCGAACTCGTCCTGAAGTCACCGGAGTTCGCGAAGCTCTGGGACCGGTACGAGGTCCTTGAGCGCGGCGGCGGCACCAAGACCTTCGCCCACCCCAAGGTCGGCCCGATGACCCTCACCTTCGAGGTCATGCAGCTGGCCCGCACGGGCGGTCAGCGGCTCGTGACGTACCAGGCCACGCCCGGCAGTCCGGACGAGGCGGCGATGCTCCGCCTCGATCCGGCCGCCCGCGCCGCGCAGGACGCCCGCTGACTCCTCAGGCCCGTCGACGCCTCAGGCCCGCTGACTCCTCAGGCCCGTTGACGCCTCAGGCCCGTTCGAGGATCGCCGTCACGCCCTGTCCGCCCGCCGCGCAGATGGAGATGAGGCCGCGGGCGGGGGCGTCGCGTTCGCTCAGGAGTTTGGCCAGGGTGGCCACGATGCGGGCGCCCGTCGCGGCGAAGGGGTGGCCGGTCGCGAGAGAGGACCCGGCGACGTTGAGGCGGGCCCGGTCGACGGGCGCGAGCCCCTGCTTCTCCCAGGCGGCGAGGGTGGCGAGCACCTGTGAGGCGAACGCCTCGTGCACCTCGAAGAGGTCGAAGTCCTCGATCCCGAGCCCGGCCCGCTCCAGCATGCGGGGCACGGCGTGGGCGGGCGCCATGAGCAGTCCGTCCCCTTCGCCACCGGTGACGTCCCCGTCCACGAAGTCCACCGCGCCGGTCTCGTACGCGGTGAGGTAGGCCAGCGGTTCGAGGCCCCGCTCGGCGGCCCACTCCTCACTCGCGAGCAGCACCACGGCCGCGCCGTCGGTCAGCGGGGTCGAATTCCCGGCCGTCATCGTCGCGTTCGGGCCGTCGAGGCCGAACACCGGCTTGAGGGTGGCGAGTTTCTCCACGGTCGAACCAGGGCGCAGGTTCTGGTCGCGGTCGAGCCCGCGGTACGGGACGACGAGGTCGTCGAGGAAGCCCCGGTCATAGGCGGCGGCGAGGCGCTGGTGGCTGGCGGCGGCGAGTTCGTCCTGCGCCTCGCGGGCGATGCCCCAGGCGCGCGCGGTGACGGCGGCGTGCTCACCCATGGACAGACCGGTACGGGGCTCGGCGTTGCGCGGGATGTCGGGGACGAGGTGCTGGGGGCGGACCCGGGCGAGGGCCTTGAGGCGCGCAGGCACGGACTTGGCCCGGCGCGCGTCGAGGAGGATCCGGCGCAGGGAGTCGTTCACGCCGAGAGGCGCATCGCTCGCGGTGTCCGCGCCGCCGGCGACGGCGCTGTCGAGCTGCCCGAGCGCGATCTTGTTGGCGGCGGCGATGACGGCCTGGAGGCCGGTGCCGCAGGCCTGCTGGATGTCGTACGCGGGGGTGCGCGGGTCGAGTGCGGAGCCGAGGAGCGTCTCGCGGGCGAGGTTGAAGTCGCGGCTGTGCTTGAGGACGGCTCCGGCGACGAACTCACCGACCGCGCCCGGCTGTTGGAGTCCGCAGCGAGTGACGAGGCCGTCGAGTGCCGCGGTCAGCATGTCCTGGTTCGAGGCGGTCGCGTAGGGGCCGTCGGAGCGGGCGAAGGGGATGCGGCTGCCGCCGACGACGGCGACGCGGCGCGGCAGGTCCGCGCGGACCGGGCGGGCGGGGCGTTCCATCTCGACCAACTCCTGACTGTTGAGTAACCTTACTCAGAAGTAAATTACCGACCGAGCAGGGAGTTGGCCAATGGCCGACCGCTATCTGAACTTCACCGGCACGGCCCCGGGCCGCTTCCTGACCCGCCGCCTGGGCCTCCCCCAGCCCGCCAGGCTCCACCGCTGGAGCCCCGAACACCCCGCACTCGACGGCCCGTTGCTCCACCTCACGGCGGGCGAACCCGCACAGACGACCGACCTCGCGGACCTTCTCGCACGCACCGGCCTCGACGTACGGGCCACGGCCGACCGGCCCGCCGCGATCGTCCTCGACGCCACCGCGGTCGCGGACGTCCCCGCGCTCGCGCAGGTCCACGCGGCCCTGCACCCGGTCGCGCGGTCGGTCGCGACCGGCGGCCGGATCGTGGTCCTCGGCGCCCCGCTGTCCGGCGACGACCACCACCAGGCCGCCGCCCAGCAGGCGCTGGAGGGGTTCGTGCGCTCGCTCGCCAAGGAGACCGGCCGCGGTCGCACCGTGACGCTCGTCCGGGTCGCGGGCCCCGTGGCGGCCGCCGAGTCGACCCTCCGCTTCCTCCTCTCCCCCAAGTCCGCGTACGTCAGCGGCCAGGTGATCGAGGTGGCGGCGAGCGACACGACCGCGCCCACCGACTGGTCGCGCCCCCTCGCCGGCCGCACGGCCCTGGTCACCGGCGCCGCCCGGGGCATCGGCGAGGCGGTCGCGGAGGTCCTGGCGCGGGACGGCGCGCACCTCGTCCTGCTCGACATCCCGTCCGCCCAGGGCGAGTTGGAGGCCCTCGCCGCACGCCTGGACGCGACGGCGCTGCCCCTCGACATCACGGCCCCCGACGCCGCCGAGCGGATCACGGACACCGTGCCCGCCCTGGACACCCTCGTCCACAACGCGGGCATCACCCGCGACCGCACCCTCGCCAAGATGCCCGCCGACCGCTGGGCCACCGTCCTCGACGTGAACCTGGCGAGCGTCCTGACCACCACCGACGCCCTCCTCAAGTCCGGCACGCTCACGCGCGGCGGCAGCATCGTCGCCACCGCCTCCATCGCGGGCCTCGCGGGCAACGCGGGCCAGACGAACTACGCGGCCAGCAAGGCGGGCATCGCCGGAATGACCCGTTCCCTGGCGCCCAGGGCGCTCGCCGAGCACGGCGTCACGGTCAACGCGGTGGCACCCGGCTTCATCGAGACGAGGATGACGGCCGCGGTCCCCCTGTTCATCCGTGAGGCGGGCCGCCGCATGAACTCGCTCGGGCAGGGCGGCCTGCCGGTGGACGTGGCGGAGACGACGGCGTGGTTCGCACACCCGGCCTCCGGCGCCGTGAACGGCCAGGTCGTCCGGGTCTGCGGCCAGAGCCTGCTCGGGGCGTGACGACCATGACCACCGCGGCCTCCATGACCACCGTCACCCTCACCGCCCCACCGTCCCTGCCGCCCCTCCTGGCCCGCGGCGCCCTGCTCTCCCCGCTCAAGCGGCCGGGCCCGGGCGCCGAGGCCCCCGCGACCCGCCTCGTACTGCCGGACGCCCGCGCCGACCGCGCCCGGCTCGCCGCGTACCGCGAGGTGTGCGGCTTCGACGCGGACTCCGCCGTACTCCCGGTCACGTATCCGCACGTACTCGGCTTCCCCCTGGCCATGCGGATCATGGCGGAGCGGCGCTTCCCGCTCCCCCTGCTCGGCCTCGTCCACACCTCCCTCACCGTCACGCAGGGGCACGACCTGCCGGTGGGCGAGCGGTACGAACTCTCCGTCCACGTGAAGGAACTGACGCCGCACCGGCGCGGCACCGAGGCCACGGTCGTGACCGAGCTGCGGGCGGGCGACACGCGCGCGTGGACGTCGGCCAGTACGTACCTGGCGCGCCACCGCACCGACGCCCCCGGGGACACGGCACCCGCCGAGGGGCGGCCGGAGCCCCTGCCCGCCGTCGCCGAGTGGCGGCTGCCCGGCGACCTCGGCCGCCGCTACGCCGCCGCGTCGGGCGACCGCAACCCGATCCACCTGCACCCGCTCACGGCCCGCCTCTTCGGCTTCCCTCGCGCCATCGCGCACGGCATGTGGACGGTCGCCCGCTGCCTGGCCGAACACGGCGACGCACACGGCGAGGTCCAGGTGAGCGCCCGGTTCAAGGCCCCGGTCCTCCTGCCGGCCACGGTGACGTACGCGTCCCGGGGAGCCGCCTTCGAACTCCGCTCGACCCGCACCCACGTCACGGGCGAGGTGCTACGCGCCGGAGGATGACCGCCACCGAACGCCCGGTGCGGGGTGCTACGCGCCGGGCGGGGGTGACCAGCGCCGCCCGCCCACGTCGACCGCCCCGTGCGGGGTGCTGCGCGCCGGGCGGGGGTGACCAGCGCCGCCCGCCCACGTCGACCGCCCCGTGCGGGGTGCTACGTGCCGGGCGGGGATGACCGCCACCGGCCGCCCACTCCGAACGCCTGACGCGAAGCGCTACGCGCCGGGCGGGGGTGACCAGCGCCGGCCCTCCATCAGGTTCCCGAGGCCGGCCCAGGCGAAGTTCATCAGGGTGGCCGCGGCCTCCTTGGCGGTGACCGACGCGTCCGTGTTGGCCCAGCCCGCCAGCGATTCCGCGGCGCCCACCAGGGCCTGCGCGAGCCCGGCCACCTCGCGGCCGGGCAGCGCGGGATCACCGTGCGCCTCCCTGGCCGCCTCGACGATCAGGCCGGTCACGAACGCGACGATCTCCTCGCGCATCGCCATGACCTCGGCGACGAACGCCTCGCCGCCCGTCCGCGCGTGACTGTGCAGGACGGCCCAGCCGTACGGGTTGCGGGCGGTGTGCGTGAAGAACGCCCGCAGCCCGTCCCACAGCTGCCGGTCGGCGGCGCCGCCGCCCATGGCCCCTTCGCGCACCGCCGCGATCAAGGCCGCCGACTCACGCTGGATGCACGCCGAGAAGAGCTCTTCCTTGGAGTTCAGATACAGATAGACGAGCGGCTTCGACACCCCGGCGAGGTCGGCGATGTCGTCCATCGACGCGGCCCGGTAGCCCCGCTCCCCGAACACCCGCACCGCCGCGTCGAGCATCTGCCGCTCGCGCTCGGCGCGCGGCATCCGCTTCGCCCTCACTTCGCCCACCCCGGCCGCCCGCCTCTCTCCGTACCAAGTCCACCCACAAGCGTACGGTCACCGCAAACGCGCACACCCCGCGCCCTGGGCGGGCGCGGGGTGCGGCGGGACGGTCCGGGGGACTCAGGCGGCGGCGACCGCCACCTGCGGCTCGTCCACGAACTCTTCGAGCTCCTCGACGGGAGATGCGGTCGCGCGGTCATACTTCGCGCGGTCCAGGATGTTCTCGCGGGCGGACACGATGACCGGGACGAGCGCCTGGCCGGCCACGTTCGTGGCGGTGCGCATCATGTCCAGGATCGGGTCGATGGCGAGCAGCAGGCCCACGCCCTCCATCGGGAGGCCGAGCGTCGACAGGGTCAGGGTCAGCATGACCGTGGCGCCGGTGAGGCCGGCGGTCGCGGCGGAGCCGATGACCGAGACGAACGCGATGAGGATGTACTCCTTGATGCCGAGGTGCACACCGAAGATCTGGGCGACGAAGATCGCGGAGATCGCCGGGTAGATCGCGGCGCAGCCGTCCATCTTGGTGGTCGCGCCGAACGGCACGGCGAAGGAGGCGTAGTCCTTCGGGACACCGAGGCGGATCGCCGACTGCTGCGTGACCGGCATGGTGCCGACCGAGGAGCGGGACACGAAGGCCAGCTGGATCGCGGGCCAGGCGCCCTTGAAGAACTGGAGCGGGTTCAGCTTGGCGACGGTCGCGAGGAGCAGCGGGTAGACGCCGAAGAGGACGATGGCGCAGCCGACGTAGATGTCGACGGTGAATGTCGCGTAGTTGCCGAGCAGGTCCCAGCCGTACTGGACGATGGCGCGGCCGATGAGGCCGGCGGAGCCGATCGGGGCGAGCAGGATGACCCACCACAGGGCCTTCTGCAGGAGCTCCAGGACGGACTCGGAGAGGGTGAGGATCGGCTGGGCCTTCGGGCCGATCTTCAGGACGGCGATACCGGCGACGACGGCCATGAAGACGATCTGCAGCACGTTGAGCTGCGTGAACGGCGTGATGATGTCCGTCGGGATGATGCCCGTCAGGAAGTCGAGCCAGGAGCCGGCGTGGTCGGGCTTGGCGCCGTCGGCCGGGGTGAGGTTCGAGCCGTTGCCCGGGTTGGTGATCAGGCCGATCGCGAGGCCGATGACGACCGCGATCAGCGAGGTGATCATGAACCAGAGCAGGGTGCGGGTCGCCAGCCGTGCGGCGTTGTTGACCTTCCGCAGGTTGGTGATCGACACCATGATCGCGAAGAAGACCAGCGGGGCGACGGCCAGCTTCAGGAGCTGGATGAAGATGCCGCCGACCTTGTCGAGGGTCGTGCCGAGCCAGGAGACGTCGTAGGTGCGGGCGACGAAGCCGAGCGCGAGGCCGACGACGAGGCCGAGCAGGACCTGGGCCCAGAAGGGGATGGGTATCCGGAAGCGGGGCTTCTGCTTCTCGGACGCGGACGCGGTGTTCGCGGACACGGACACACTCCAGTGATGACGCGCGGGTGGGGTCGGACGTAAGGAAGCGGCCACCGCGGGAGGAAGAACCAGGGGCGCCGCTGCATCGAGGGGTCGCGTCAGAGGCGACAGGCCGCGGAGAGGCAGCGGCAGAGATCGACATGCAGGCGCGCCACGAGCGGAACGCTCAGGGGCATGCGGGCTGCGGATGTCTTCATGACAATCACGTTAACACCCAGCCTTTGACAACATCAAAGGGGTTCTTTGGGTTAAACATGACCCTTCTCGGGTCGGTCGACCTGCGAAACACAGGCGCCTGCCCGGCCGACCTGGGGAAACACAAATGACCCCGGCATCTGATCGATGCTGGGGCCATCTTGTCTGTGACGAAGCTTACGAGGCCTTTACAGCTAGCCCTGGGCGCGGGCCGCGTCGTCGGCGAGGTCTTCCTGGGCGCGGTTGCGCTCCATGTTGGCCTTCGCACGGTCGACGCGCTCGACGATCTGGACGGACGCGCGGTCGCGCTCCTTGCGCAGCACCACGTAACTGATGGGCGCGGAGATCACGAGGCCGAGGAGAGCGATCCACAGGAAGTAGGAACCGCCGAGGCCGCTGGGCACGATGCCCGTCGAGGCGAGACCCCAGACGGCGAGGAAGCAGCCCACGAAGATCCCGAAGCGCATCAGCGTGTAGCGGAGCATGTCAATCCACTCTTCCGTTCCGAATCGGTCGTACCAGTGAAGCACGTGCCGTCCGGACACCATTGAGCGGCACCGCTGGTAATGGCTACATTGAGCCTATGGCCCTTACGTTTCAGCTGGACCCGCCCATCGACCCGGCACTGCGGGACGGCGTACTCGCCCTCTGGGCCGACGTGTCGAACGCGGGCGGAGCCGTCGGCTTCGTCCCGCCCGTCACCGCCGAGGACATACGCCCCGAGCTGGTCAAGCACCTCGCCGCGATGGCCGAGGGCCGCACCCGGCTCCTCGTCGGACGCGACGCGGAGGGCGCGGTCGGCGCGACGGCGTTCTTCTCCTTCAACCCGCACCGCCTGATGCGGCACCACATCTGGCTCTACACGGTGATGGTCCACCCCCGGCACCAGGGCAAGGGGTACGGCCGCGAGCTCATGGCCGCGGCGACCGAGGCCGCCGGCGGCTTCGACGGCATCGAGGCGATCCGCCTCACCTGCCGCGGCGGCACGGGCGCCGACCGCTTCTACGCGGCCTGCGGCTACAAGGAGGTCGGCCGCATCCCCGGCGCGATCCGCGTGGCCCAGGGCGACGACCGAGACGACATCCACATGATGCTGCCCCTGTAGGTAGCGGCGAAGCCGCACGCCTACAGGGGCGCGGGGCTGTGTCGATCAGCGGCTCCGCCGCGGGGCGCGAGCAACCACGGCGAACCCGCAGCCGCCCAGACAGAGAAACGCCTACGGCGAACCGGCGTCAGACCCGCATAGCCTGCGGCACATCACGCCGCCCCGCGTCGGGCCCGTCGTACTCCCGGATGATCTCGTACCGAGTATTCCGCTCGACCGGCCGGAAGCCCGCGTCCCGGATCAGGTCGAGCAGATCCTCACGGGTCAGCTTGTTCGGCGTCCCGTAGTTGTCCGCGTCATGCGTGATCTTGTACTCGACGACCGAGCCGTCCATGTCGTCGGCGCCGTGCTGGAGCGCGAGCTGGGTGGTCTGCACGCCGTGCATGACCCAGAAGCACTTCACGTGCGGCACGTTGTCGAACAGGAGGCGCGAGACCGCGAAGGTCTTCAGGGCCTCCGCGCCGGTCGCCATGGTCGTGCGCGCCTGCAGCTTGTTGCGGATCTTGCCGTCCTGCATGTCCACGAAGTCGTGCTGGTAGCGCAGCGGGATGAAGACCTGGAAGCCGTTCGTCTCGTCCTGCAGTTCGCGCAGGCGCAGCACGTGGTCGACGCGGTGGCGGGGCTCCTCGATGTGCCCGTACAGCATCGTGGACGGGGTCTTGAGCCCCTTCTCGTGCGCGAGGCGGTGGATCCGCGACCAGTCCTCCCAGTGGGTGGCGTGGTCGACGATGTGCTGCCGGACCTCCCAGTCGAAGATCTCGGCGCCGCCGCCGGTCAGCGACTCCAGGCCGGCGTCGATCAGCTCGTCGAGGATCTCGGAGGCGGAGAGCCCGGAGATCGTCTCGAAGTGGTGGATCTCCGTCGCCGTGAACGCCTTCAGGGCGACGTTCGGCAGCGCCTCCTTGAGGGCCTTCAGGGAGCGCGGGTAGTAGCGCCAGGGCAGCGTCGGGTGCAGGCCGTTGACGATGTGCAGCTCGGTGAGGTTCTCGTTCTCCATCGCCTTGGCGAGGCGGACGGCCTCCTCGATACGCATCGTGTACGCGTCCTTCTCGCCCGGCTTGCGCTGGAACGAGCAGTACGCGCACGACGCGGTGCACACGTTCGTCATGTTGAGGTGGCGGTTGACGTTGAAGTGGACGACGTCGCCGTTCTTACGGGTCCGCACCTCGTGGGCGAGACCGCCCAGCCAGGCCAGGTCGTCCGACTCGTAGAGCGCGATGCCGTCCTCACGGGACAGCCGCTCACCGTCGAGCACCTTCTGCTCCAGCTCGCGCTTGAGCCCTACGTCCATTGCCATTGCTCCTCACCAAAGACTGCGGGTAACGGTACTCCCCCACCCTCCGGGCGGGAGGGGCCCCCATCAGGCACTCCGTGCCCGTGTCACTCCTCCTCAGGCAGCTCCCCCACCCGGTTCTCCCACTTGGTCGACAGCACGATCGTCGTGCGCGTGCGCGAGACGCCCTTGGTGCCGCTGAGCCGGCGGATCGTGCGCTCCAGGCCGTCCACGTCACCGGCCCGCACCTTGAGCATGTACGAGTCGTCGCCCGCGATGAACCAGCAGTCCTCGATCTCGTGCAGGTCCTTGAGCCGGCGCGCCACGTCCTCGTGGTCGGCGGCGTCGGAGAGCGAGATGCCGATCAGGGCGGTGACACCGAGCCCGAGCGAGGGCGCGTCGACGGTCGCGCGGTAGCCGGTGATGACGCCGGCCGCCTCGAGACGGTTGATGCGGTCCGTGACGCTGGGCCCGGACAGGCCGACGAGGCGTCCCAGCTCGGCGTACGAGGCGCGGCCGTTCTCTCGCAGGGCCTGAATGAGCTGCCTGTCCACGGCGTCCATAGGTCCATGCCTTTCATTATTCTGCGTTGACGCGACTTTACGTGTAGAATCTAAGGCATGCAGGACGGAAGCCCTGCGAATCCTTCAGCCGAATCCGGGTTTCACCTTCGGCTGGCCTTTCAAACGATCTTCAACTACCGATCAAAGACGATCATTCAGGAGCGTTGTCACCGTGTACACGATCGAGATGGCCTACGCCCGTATGCGCGAGCTGCAGGACCAGGCCAACCGCTCGCGTGCCCACCAGTCCGCCGTCGAGGCGCGTACCGCGGAGAAGCGGGCCGCGCGTTCCAAGAAGCGCTAACGGTCCGGAGAGCCTCCCCCGAGCTCTCCCTCCCACCGGCGGTAGAGCCGATGCGGCACCCCCGCCGCGTCGAGCGCCCGCCCGGCGACGAAGTCCACCAGATCCTGGATGTGCGTCGCCCCCGCGTAGAACGCCGGAGAGGCGGGCAGCACCACGGCGCCCGCCTCGTCCAGCGCCACCAGATGCTTCAGCGTCTGCCCGTTCAGCGGTGTCTCGCGCACCGCGACGACCAGCTTGCGCCCCTCCTTGAGCGTCACGCTCGCCGCACGCTGGAGCAGGTCCTTCGACAGACCGAGCGCCACCCCCGCCACGCACGCCGTGGAGGCCGGCACGATGATCATGCCCTTCGCCGGATACGACCCGGACGACGGCCCGGCCGCCAGATCCCCCGCGGCCCAGTACCGCACCTGACCGAGGGCGTCACCCACCGCGAACGCGTCCGGCTTCCCGTCCGCCCCGCGCGCCAGCCACTCCCCCAGGTCCTGCCGCCAGTGCGCGTCCCTGAACGCGATCCCCGTCTCGTCGAGCAGCGTGAGGCGCGAGGCCCGCGACACGACGAGGTCCACGCTCTCACCGGCGTCCAGCAGCGCGCGCAGAACGGCGGCGGCATACGGGGTCCCCGACGCGCCGGACACCCCCACGATCCAAGGCCGGCGCCCAATTTCTCCTGCGGTCATGCCACCGAGCCTATCCGGCACGCGGTCACTGTCAGACAGTCAGGCCGCGCACCAGCAGGTCGAGCAGCGCGCACACGAACAGCGCGATCCCGATGAACCCGTTGACCTGGAAGAAGGCCCGGTTGAGGCGGGACAGATCGTTCGGCCGTACGATCGTGTGCTCGTAGAGGAAGGCACCCGCGACGATCACGAGACCCAGCCAGAAGAACACGCCCGCGTCCGTGGCCAGGGCGTACCAGACGAACAGGGCCGTGGTGACGGCGTGGCAGGCACGGGCTCCCCGGATCGCGGCCGGGATACCGAAGCGGGCCGGCACCGACATCACGCCGACCTCGCGGTCCGTCTCGACGTCCTGGCAGGCGTAGATGAGGTCGAAGCCGCCGATCCAGACGCCCACGGCGAGCCCCAGGATCACCGCCTCCCAGGACCACTGGCCGGTGACCGCGAGCCAGGCGCCGATCGGCCCCATCGCCTGCGCGAGACCGAGGATGGCCTGCGGGAAGTTCGTGAACCGCTTGCCGTACGGATAGACGACCATCGGGATCACCGCGATGGGCGCGAGCGCCAGGCACAGGGGGTTGAGCAGGGCCGCCGCGCCCAGGAAGATCACGAGCGCGATGAGCGCGCCGGTCCAGGCCGACTTCACCGACATCGCGCCCGTGACGAGCTCGCGGTGCGCGGTCCTCGGGTTACGGGCGTCGATCTCGCGGTCGATGATCCGGTTCGCCGCCATCGCGAACGTGCGCAGGCCGACCATCGCGACGGTGACGAGCAGCAGCGTCCACCAGTGGATGCTCCTGTCGGCCTGGAACATCGCGGTGAGCGTGGCGATGTACGCGAACGGCAGCGCGAACACCGAGTGCTCGATCATGACGAGGCGCAGGAACGCCTTGGTCCGGCCCGGCTGCGGGATCGCGGCGGAGGCGCTGGTCACAGGCCGTACTCCTTCCAACGGCGGTCGACCGTCGCCGCCGTCTGCGGGTCCGGCAGCACCATCTCGGGCCAGCCGCCGTCCCGCGTGTAGCCCTCCTCGGGCCACTTCCTCGTCGCGTCGATGCCCGCCTTGCCGCCCCAGAACTGCTGGTACGAGGCGTGGTCGAGGTGGTCGACCGGGCCCTCGGCGACGGTCAGGTCACGCGCGTAGTCCGTGTTGCCGAGCGCCCGCCACGCGACCTCGTGCAGATCGTGCACGTCGCAGTCCGCGTCGACGACGACGATCAGCTTGGTCAGCGACATCATGTGGGCGCCCCACACGGCGTGCATCACCTTCTGCGCGTGTTTCGGGTACTTCTTGTCGATCGAGACGATCGCGCAGTTGTGGAAACCGCCCGACTCGGGCAGGTGGTAGTCCACGATGTCCGGCACGATGATCTTGAGGAGCGGCAGGAAGAACCGCTCCGTGGCCCGCCCGAGGGGACCGTCCTCCGTCGGCGGGCGCCCCACCACGATCGACTGGAGCAGCGGACGCTTCCGCATCGTCACGCAGTCGATCGTCAGCGCGGGGAACGGTTCCTGCGGTGTGTAGAAACCGGTGTGGTCGCCGAACGGGCCCTCCGGGAGCATCTCGCCCGGCTCCAGCCAGCCCTCGAGCACGACCTCGGCGTTCGCCGGCACCTGGAGCGGCACCGTCTTGCAGTCGACCATCTCGATCCGCTTGCCCTGGATGAACCCGGCGAACAGGTACTCGTCGATGTCCCCGGGCAGCGGCGCCGTCGACGCGTACGTCACGGCAGGCGGGCAGCCAAACGCGATCGCGACCGGCAGCTTCTCGCCCCGCTTGGCGGCCACCTGGTAGTGGTTGCGGCTGTCCTTGTGGATCTGCCAGTGCATGCCGATGGTGCGCCGGTCGTGGCGCTGGAGGCGGTAGAGACCGAGGTTGCGGATGCCGCTCTCGGGGTCCTTGGTGTGGGTCAGACCGAGGTTGAAGAAGGAGCCGCCGTCCTGCGGCCAGGTGAACAGGGCGGGCAGGGCGTCGAGGTCGACGTCGTCGCCGGTCAGGACGACCTCCTGGACGGGGGCCTCCTTCACCTTCTTCGGCGGCACGTGGACCATCGAGCCGAGCTTCCCGAACGCCTCGCGCACGCCCACGAACCCGTGCGGCAGCTCGGGCCGCAGGAGCCCGCCGATCTTCTCGCTGATCTCCTCGTACGACTTGAGGCCGAGCGCCTTCAGCAGGCGCCGGTCGGTCCCGTACACGTTCATCGCGAGGGGCATCGAGGAGCCGCGCACGTTCTCGAAGAGGAGAGCGGGGCCGCCGGACTTCTGCACCCGGTCGACGATCTCACCGACCTCCAGATAGGGGTCGACCTCGGCCTTGATGCGCTTGAGGTCGCCCTCGCGCTCCAGCGCCCGGAGGAGGGAGCGAAGATCGTCGTAAGCCATACGACCCAGTATCGGGCAACCGCTACCCTGGCCCGGTCACCGGGGGCCTGCGTCGCCTCCATGCCGCTCCTTGGGGGATCGCGACACCATGCTCCGCTATATCCCGTTCCTGCTGGTCCTGGCGTTGTGGATCTACGCCTTCATCGACTGCCTGAACACTCCGGAGGAACAGGTCAGGGGCCTGCCGAAGGTGGTGTGGGTCATCATCATCCTGCTCTTCGGCGAGGTGCTGGTCGGGCCGATCGCCTGGCTCGTCGCCGGCCGGCTGCGGCACGCGCCCGCGGGCGGGTCGACACCGTCCGAGTGGCACCGCAACCACCGCACCACGTTCGTCGCGCCCGACGACAACCCCGAGTTCCTGCAGTCCCTCAGGGAAGAGAACAAGAAGGACGAGTCGCTCCTCAAGGACTGGGAGGCCGACCTGCGCCGCCGCGAGGAGGAACTCAAGCGGCGCGAGCGGGAGCAGGGCGGGGAGCCGCAGGCGTGACCGCCTTCGGCCCCGAACTGGCGCCGCTCGACCCCGAACTGGCGCGGACCTGGCTGGCGACGGCCGTCGAGGAGGCGCGGGCGGGGCTCGCCGAGGGCGGCATCCCGATCGGCGCGGCCCTCTACTCGGCGGACGGGAAGGTCCTCGGGCGCGGGCACAACCGCCGTGTCCAGGACGGCGATCCGTCCGCGCACGGCGAGACCGACGCGTTCCGCGCCGCGGGCCGGCAGCGGTCGTACCGGGGCACGACGATGGTGACGACGCTCTCGCCCTGCTGGTACTGCTCGGGCCTGGTGCGGCAGTTCGGGATCTCACGGGTGGTCGTCGGCGAGGCGCGGACGTTCCACGGTGGCCACGACTGGCTGGCCGAACACGGCGTGGAGGTCGTGGTGCTCGACGACCCCGAATGCGTCGCCCTGATGACGGAGTTCATCGCGTCCCGGCCGGAGCTGTGGAACGAGGACATCGGCGAGTAGCGCGGACGCGCAGGCAGGTACGTACGTCGCACGGGCACGGTGACCGTCGAGCGGCCCCCCGTACCGCTCGACGGCCTCGGCCGGGGTGGTCCCCCCGTCCACGCTGTCCCCGATCACCGGCCTGCCGACCAGTCTGACCCATCGGCCGTACTGATTGGTAGCTCTTTCTAGAAACACATTTCACTCTGACCCGACACGGAACCGGATAATCCGCGTGCTCTAGGCTGGTTTTCACCATGGCTCCCAAGCAACAGCGCGGCGCGGAGACGGCCGGTCGCCTCCTGGACGCCGCCCTCCAGGTGTACGCCGACGCCGGCGAGCAGGGCGTCACCGTGAGCGCGCTCACCAGGGCCAGCGGGGTCAGTCTCGGCAGCCTCTACCACCACTTCGGCAGCGTCGACGGGCTCATGAACGCGCTGGTCGTGCGCTGGCTGGGCCGTCTGCTCACCGACCTCGGCGCCGCCCTGGGCCGGTCCCGCACCGCACGGACCGGGATCCGGGCCCTCGTGCGGACCTATCTGGCCTTCATCCAGGAGCACCCGGACGCCGCCCGGCTCCTGCACTCCTCCTACGCGGACCGGCTCGGCATGGAGCAGGCGCGGCAGCTGCGGGACGCTCAGGAGGCCCGGCTCTCGCCGATGGCGGAGTGGCTGCGGCAGTACATCGACTCGGGTGAGCTGGCCCCGCTGCCCCTGCCGCTGGTCGAGGGCCTGGTCATGGGGCCCGTCGTCGCGACGGCGCGCCGCTGGCTGTCCGGTGTCGACGACGTCGACCTCGATCAGGCCGCGCGCATCCTGCCCGACCGGATCTGGCGTTCGCTCAGCGCCTGAGCCCCTGCTACTCCGCGACGGCGGCGTACCGGCCCCTCAGCAGCAGCCACCGGTCCGGGGTCCAGGCCGCCCAGGTCCGCTCGTCCGTCGGGTGCCCGTCGAGCGCGGCGACGAGGTGCTCGAAGTGGTCGTGCCAGCCGGCCAGGCGGTCGAGGCGCAGCTCGTCGTCACCGTCGAACTCGTTCGTGAAGCGCAGGGTCGTCGCGTCGCGCGCGGTCGGCTCCAGATGGAACCGCATCCGGCCGTGGAGTCCCTCCAGGGTGTACTCGGCGACGCGCTCGCCGTCCCACGCGGTGACGTGGCCCGTGTGGACCTCGCCGTTGGTGAGCCACCGCAGCGTGACCGTCCCGCCGAGCCGGGGCTCCAGCACGTCGGCGGCGGCCAGCCACCCCGGAAGTCCTTCCGCGGTGGCCACCGCCGCCCAGACCTGCTCCACGGGGTGGGGCAGGGCGATCGTGAAGTGGAGGGTGTGAGTCCGTCCCTCGGTCCTGCTCGTACCGGGCTCGACAAGCGCGGTGGGTTCGGTTCCGGCGGGTTCGGTTCCGGTGGAGTCGCTCATACCTCCAGGCTGGCCCGCCCGCGCGGCTCGCGCACCCCGCCGGGGGACTCAGACGCCCGCGTAGGAGTGCTTGCCGGTGACGAAGATGTTGACGCCGTAATAGTTGAAGAGCCAGCAGCCGAAGGCGATGAGGGCCAGGTAGGCGGCCTTGCGGCCCTTCCAGCCGGCGGTGGCGCGGGCGTGCAGGTAGCAGGCGTACGCGACCCAGGTGATGAACGACCAGGTCTCCTTGGGGTCCCAGCCCCAGTAGCGGCCCCACGCGTCGCCGGCCCAGATCGCGCCCGCGATGATCGTGAACGTCCACAGCGGGAAGACGGCCGCGTTCACGCGGTAGGAGAACTTGTCGAGCGAGGCCGCGGCGGGCAGGCGCTCCATGACGGAGGTCGCGAACTTGCCGGGCTGTCCGCCGCTCGCCAGCTTGCTCTCGTACGCGTCGCGGAAGAGGTAGAGCAGCGTGGCGACCGCGCCGACGTAGAACACGGCGCCGCAGAAGATCGCGGTGGAGACGTGGATGTACAGCCAGTACGAGTGGAGGGCGGGAACCAGCTGGTCGCTCGCGGTGTACAGGACCGTGACGGCGAGGCCGAGATCGAGCAGGACCGTGGTGACCAGCGGGAGGCCGAGCCAGCCGATGTTCTTCTTCGCCAGCATGAAGCCGAGGTACACGGCGACGGCGACGGTGGAGAAGGTGATGTTGAACTCGTACATGTTGCCCCACGGCGCGCGCTGCACGGAGAGCGCGCGGGTGAGAACACCGCTCGCCTCGACGAGGAACGCGAGCACGGTGAGGGACACGGCGATACGGCCGTAGAGGTCGCCCTGCTCGTCGCCGCCGGAGGCGCCGGGGCCGTCCGGCACATCACGCGCGCCGGCGACGGCGCGGGTCACGACAGCGGGGCGCTCCAGGGTCGTGGTGCCGCCGTTCTTCCCCTTGACCTGCACCTTCACGGTGCCGGGGGTGGCGGTCGCGGAGTCCTTCTGCTGGGTCAGCGCGGCGGCCGTACGGCCGACCTTGCTGCGGCTGCCGAAGAGCCACTCGGCCATGTGCGCGAAGAAGGCCAGGAGGTACACGGCCATCGACGAGTAGATCAGCACATTGCTGATGTGCGCGAGATTCTCGTTGGTTGCGGCGGCGAGATTCACTTCTCAGCCCCTTCGGCAGGAACAGCAGGTCGGGGATCGGCGGCGCTGGGCGCCTGTTCGTGGAGGTGTGCGGCCAGCTCGCCGAGCTCTTCGGCCACCTTCGAGGACTCGCTGCGGCCGAGGCCGCCCATCTCGACGACGGTGACGCCGTCGGCGCCCGGGGCCGCCCTGACCCAGACGCGGCGGCGCTGGATGAACAGGGAGGCGGCGAGGCCCGCGATGGCGGCGAGCGCTCCGGTGAGGGCCCAGCCCGTACCGGGCTGGTGGGTGATCTGGAAGCTCGCCCACTGCTTGATGTCCTTGTCGAACGTGATCGACCCGGCACCGTTCGGAAGCTTCATGGTCTCGCCGGGCCGCAGCCGCTCCTTGAGCAGCTCCCCCTTCGAGTCCTTGAACTTCTTCATGTTGGAGGTGTCCAGTTGGTACACGTTCTGCGGGATGCCCGAGTCGACGCCCAGGCTTCCGTGGTAGGCGGACACCGCGAGGACGGGATAGTCGAGCGCGGGGAACTGGGAGAACATGTTGCCCTTGCCGGACCCCGCGAAGGTCGGCACGAAGAAGGCGTTGAAGCCGAGCTGTTCCTTCTTGCCGCTCTTGTCGCGGTAGCCGTCCATGACCTTGATGGCACCGGTTGAGGTGACGTTCGAGTCGATGGGCAGCAGCGGCACGGCCTGGCGGGAGACGATCTTGCCGCGGCCGTCGCGGACGGTGACGGTGGGCGCGTAGCCGTGGCCGTTGAGGTAGACCTTCGTGCCGTCGATCTCAAGGGGCTTGTTGACCTCGATCGCGGTCTTCTGCGCCTTGCCGTCCGCTCCGACGCTGTAGGTGACGTCGGCGCGATAGGTGCGCGGCGTCGCCTTGTTCGGCCCGGTCCGCTCGTACGTCCCCACGAACTTGTCGAGCTGGAAGCTGAACGGCGTGAGGTCGGTGTCCGAGTCGAAGAGGCTGCCGGACTTGAAGTCGTCGTACATCGGCAGGGCGTTGGAGAAGCCTCCGTCGCCCTCGACCATCAGCTTGCCGCCCTCGGACTTGAAGAGCTGGCCCCAGGCGAAGGAGACGAGCAGCACGATCAGCGCGACGTGGAAGATCAGGTTGCCGGCCTCGCGCAGGTAGCCCTTCTCCGAGGCGACGGCGTCTCCCGCGACATGGGCGCGGAAGCGGCGCTTCTTGAGGAGGGCGAGCGCGGCGGCGCGGACCTGCTCGGGCTCGGTGTCGGTGCGCCAGGTAACGGAGGCCGGCAGGTGCGTGAAGCGCTTGGGGGCGCCCGGCGCGCGGCCGCGCAGCTGTCCGACGAACTGCCAGGTGCGCGGGACGATGCAGCCGATGAGGGAGATGAACAGCAGGATGTAGATCGCGGAGAACCACACCGAGCTGTAGACGTGGAACAGGCCGAGCTTGTCGTAGACCGGCGCGAGCGTGGTGTGCGCGTCCTTGAACGTCTGCACCTTCATCTCGTCGACCCCGGACTGCGGGATCAGCGAGCCGGGGATCGCGCCGAGCGACAGCAGGAACAGCAGGATCAGGGCGACCCGCATCGAGGTGAGCTGCCGCCAGAACCAGCGGACCCAGCCGATGACGCCGAGGCGGGGCAGGTTCGGGCCGCGGTCCTCGCGGTCCTCCTCCGGGGCGGTGGACAGGTGCGAGCCGGCCGCGCCGAGCTCGTCGCCGGTCACCGCGTCCGCGTCGCTCGCCTCGCTCGCCGTGCTCGTCTTGCCGGATTCAGTCGTGCTCATGGATCAGATTCCCACCGTGAAGCCGTCGGACCAGGTCTGCATCTGCTGGACGAGGGTGTCCCAGGCTCCTGTGAGCAGCAGTACTCCGGTCAGGATCATCATGATGCCGCCGATCCGCATCACCCAGGCGTAGTGCTTCTTGACCCAGCCGAAGGCGCCGAGGGCCTTGCGGAAGGCGACGGCGGCGAGCACGAAGGGAATGCCGAGCCCGGCGCAGTACGCAACGGTCAGTATGGCCCCGCGCCCCGCGCTCGCCTGGTTCAGGGAGAGCGCGGTCACGGAGGCGAGCGTCGGCCCGATGCACGGGGTCCAGCCGATGCCGAACAGCGCGCCGAGCAGCGGCGCCCCCACCAGACCGCTCACCGGCCGCTTGTGGAGACGGAATTCGCGCTGGGTGAGCCACGGCATCAGGCCCATGAAGAAGATCCCCATGAGGATCATGAGGACGCCGAGGACCTTGCTCAGGACGTCCCGGTACTCCTGGAGCGTCGAGCCGAAATAGCCGAACAGGGCACCGCCGGAGACGAAGACGACGGTGAAGCCGAGGACGAACAGGCCGGCGCCCGCCGCCATCCGCCCCCGCCGGGCCTCGGCCAGGTCGGTGCCGCTCACCCCGGTCACATAGGAGAGGTAGCCGGGCACGAGCGGCAGGACGCAGGGCGAGAAGAAGGAGATGAGGCCGCCGAGGAGGGCGACCGGCACGGCGAGCAGGAGGGCGCCGTTCAGGACGGTGTGGTTGTAGCCGTCGTCAGCGGCGAGAGCGGTGAGCGTGGGGGTCACCGTGGCTCACTTCTCCGCGATCACGGGGTCGATCATCTTGCGCAGGCTCGTCTCGTTGAGCGCCTTGAGGGAGCGCGCCGCGATCTTGCCGTGGCGGTCGACGACCAGCGTATTGGGGATGCCCTGCGGGTTGAGCGTGCCCTTGTCGAAGCGGAGCAGCAGCTTGCCCGAGGGGTCGTAGAAGCTCGGGTAGGGGATCCCGTAGTCCTTCTCGAACTGGACGGCCGGCTCGGTCTGCGCGTCACGGGTGTTGATGCCGAGGAACTGGACGTCCTTGCCCGCGGTCGCCTTCGCGACCTTCGAGAAGTAGTTGGCCTCGGCGCGGCACGGCGGGCACCAGGAGCCCCACACGTTGATGACGAGGACCTTGCCCTTGTAGTCGGCGGTGCTCAGTGCCTTGCCGTCGAGGTCCTTGCCGTCGAGCTGGGGCGCGGGGTTGCGCTCGCCCTGCTTGACGGTGGAGACGCCGCCGGAGCTCGACACGAAGTTGGTGTTGTTGCCGCCACGCGCCGTTCCGCCGGAGCCGCAGGCGGAGAGCGTCAGCGCAGCGACGGCGGCTCCCGTGGCGAGGAGGACGGTACGGCGCTTGGTTGCAGCGAGGTGGGGAACGCGGCAGGCGGCACTCATGTGAAAAGTTTCGCATGTCTGTTTAGGGGATCTTCCGCACCCCCCTTGTGTACGGAAAACCCCATTTCAGCAGGGGTCGGACGGAGTTCGGCGTGTCGCTCACGCCGCCGCGCGCAGGAAGCGTTTCCAGCCACCTTCGGGGCGTATGCCCACGTCGAGGGAGCGCAGCTTGTCGAGGACCTTCGGGTCCTGGACGTCGAGCCAGTCGACGAACTGCCGGAAGGACACCAGGCGTACGTCCTTCTTGCCGGCCATGTGCTTGAGCGCTTCCTCGACGGCGTCCATGTAGATCCCGCCGTTCCACTCCTCGAAGTGGTTGCCGATGAAGAAGGGCGCCCGGTTCGTCTCGTATGCCCGGTTGAAGCCGGCGATGTAGGCCTCGGTCGACTGCTTGCGCCAGGCCGGGTAGTTGTAGGCGGGCGCCCGGGTGGTGTTGACCGACTGGTTGGCCAGCATGTTGTAGTCCATCGACAGCACCTCGAAGCTGCGCCCGGGGAACGGGACGGCCTGCAGCGGCAGATCCCACACCCCGCCCCGCTTGGACGGCCAGCGCTGCCGGCCGCCCGGCGACGAGGCGTCATAGCGCCAGCCGAGCTCGCGGGCCGTGGGCAGCAGGTTGTCCTGGCCGAGCAGACAGGGCGTGCGGCCGCCGACGAGTTCCTTGTCGTAGTCGAAGGGCAGCGAGGGCAGGTCGTGGCGGCCCGTGTTCGTGCGCCACTCCTTGACGAAGGACATGGCCTGGTCGATCTCGCTGCGCCACTGCGCCGGCGTCCAGTTGGCGACGGTGCCGGAGCCCGCGCAGAAGTGGCCGTTGAAGTGCGTGCCGATCTCGTGGCCGTCCAGCCATGCCTGGCGGACGTACGTCAGCGTCTGCTCGATGTGGGCGTCGGTGAGATAGCCGATGTCCGAGGCCCCGACCGCGTTGTTCGGCGGGCGGTAGAGCCGCTTCTTCGACTCGGGCAGCAGATAGAGACCGGAGAGGAAGAACGTCATGTGCGCGCCGTGGTCCTCGGCCGCCTTCAGGAAGCGCGGGAAGAGACCGTTGCCGACCTCGCCCGCGCCGTCCCAGGAGAAGACGACGAACTGCGGCGGCGTCTGGCCGGGTTCGAGGGGGACGGGCCCGGCGGGCTGCTTCGGCTGCCTGCCGGTGTACGAGGTCGAACCGTCACCGATCAGCCGGGCCGCGGGCCCGTCGGGCGCCTCCGGTCCGCCGCCCTTCGGCCTGCCCCCCGGCGCGGCCGTACCGCCCCGGCCGTCACTCGTACCGCACCCGGCGAGCGCGGCCGCCGCGGCCGCACCCGCCCCGAGCCCGATCAGTCCCCTTCGTGTGATGTCCGGCATCCCCTGGTCCCCATTCGTCGCGCCCTGTCTCCCCCTGCGAGAGGGGGCACCTGCATAGAGGGCGGGACGAACGGAGGGGTTCCGTCAAGTCACACAAATTTGGGCAATGCGCACCAGGGGGACGTGCGTGGTGACGGAGAGTCAGGCGCCGAAGGCCTTGTCCTTCCCCTTCACGGGCTTGACGCCCGCGAGGAGATGGGCGGGCACGAGATCCCGCGCGGGCTCCGAGTAGCCGACGGACACGATCCGGTCACCGCGGTAGGTGAACGTCGTGAGCGAGGCCAGCGTGCACTGCCGCTTGCGCGGGTCGTGCCACAGGCGCCGCTTCTCCACATAGCTGCGCAGGATCCAGATCGGCAGCTGATGGCTGACACACACGGCCTCGTGCCCGCGCGCCGCGTCCTTCGCCGCGTCGAGCGCGCCCATCATCCGCACGACCTGATCGACGTACGGCTCGCCCCAGGACGGCTTGAACGGGTTGACGAGGTGCTTCCAGTTCTCCGGCCTGCGCAGCGCACCGTCGCCGACGCCGAAGGTCTTGCCCTGGAAGACGTTGCCCGCCTCGATGAGCCGGGGGTCGGTCGCCAGGTCGAGCCCGTGCGCCTTCGCGATCGGCATCGCCGTCTCCTGCGCCCGGTCGAGCGGCGAGGCCACGACATGGGTCACGTCACGCGAGGACAGGTGCTCGGCGACCCGGTCGGCCATCCGCCGGCCGAGCTCGGAGAGGTGGTAGTCGGGCAGCCGCCCGTACAGGATCCCCTCCGGGTTGTGCACCTCTCCGTGCCGCATCACGTGGACGACGGTGATGTCCTGGTCGGGATTGTCAGCAGCAGCGCTCATGCCTGCGTGGCCTCCGCAGCCGCGCGCGCGGCACCGGGGAGCGCGGCGGCGATGCGCTCGACCGCCCGCTCGTCGTGGGCGGTCGAGACGAACCAGGACTCGAAGGCCGACGGCGGCAGATACACGCCCTGCTCCAGCATCGAGTGGAAGAACGCGGTGAAGCGGAAGGACTCCTGGCGCTTCGCGTCCTCGTAATTGCGCACCTCGTTCTCCGTGAAGAACACGGAGAACATGTTCGAGGCGTTCTGCACGCGGTGGGCGACGCCCTCCTTGGTGAGCGCGGCGCTCACCAGGGTGCGCAGCTCCTCGGAGACGGCATCGATCTTCGCGTACGCCGCGTCGTCGAGGAGGCGGAGCTGGGCGACGCCGGCCGCCGTGGCGATCGGGTTCCCGGACAGCGTGCCCGCCTGGTAGACCGGGCCCGCCGGGGCGAGGTGCCCCATGACGTCCGCACGGCCACCGAACGCGGCGGCCGGGAAGCCACCGCCCATGACCTTGCCGAAGGTCATCAGGTCGGGCACGACACCGTCGACGCCGAACCAGCCGGCCTTCGACGTGCGGAAGCCCGTCATGACCTCGTCGGAGATGTACAGCGCGCCGTTCGCCCGGCACAGGTCCGCGAGGCCCTGGTTGAAGCCGGCGGCCGGCGGCACGACGCCCATGTTGCCCGGCGACGCCTCGGTGATGACGCAGGCGATCTGCCCCTCGTTCGCGGCGAACGCGGCCCGCACGGCGTCGAGGTCGTTGTAGGGGACGACGAGGGTGTCGCCCGCCTGGGCGCCGGTGACGCCCGGGGTGTCCGGCAGGCCGAGCGTGGCCACGCCCGAACCGGCGGAGGCGAGCAGCGCGTCCACGTGCCCGTGGTAGCAGCCGGCGAACTTGATGATCTTGGCGCGTCCGGTGAACCCGCGCGCGAGCCGGATCGCGGACATGGTCGCCTCGGTCCCGGAGGACACGAGCCGCACCTGCTCGACCGGCGCGATGCGGGCGACGATCTCCTCGGCCAGGGCGACCTCACCCTCGCCCGGCGTACCGAACGACGTGCCGCGCGCGACGGCCTCCTGGACGGCGGCGATGACCTCGGGCCGGGAATGGCCGAGGATCATCGGCCCCCAGGAGCAGACGAGGTCCACATACTCGCGGCCGTCGGCGTCCGTCAGGTACGGACCGGTACCGGACACCATGAACCGGGGCGTACCGCCGACGGCTCGGAACGCGCGTACGGGCGAGTTCACGCCGCCCGGCGTCACGAGGGCCGCGCGGTCGAAGAGACCCTGCGAGACCGGTGCTTCGTAGGGATACGGTGCGGTCGCGCCCGAGAGCGGCGCCTCGGACCCGGGGATGTTGTTCGCCTCTGCCATGCCTCTCAGCGTACGGGCAGCCTCCGGGAGCCCGGCTCATCCCCTGCTTCTCTGGCCACGGCGGGAACCGACTACCTAGACTCCCAGGTATTCCGCCGCACGTTTCGGCGAGTGACCGTGGGGGAGGTCACTGACACGATGATCGGGTTGCGCGGTGGTGGCCGCGCGGCCTAGAAAAGGGGGCCAGGCGCCCTGGAAAAGCAGTCGGGTGGAGATATGCATCGCGGTGGCGGACTGGGCGAGGGGACCGACGATCTGGGCCCCCGGCGTGCCCGGCGGGGAAAGCACCGGCGCGACGCGGAGGCGGCAGCGGCAGCAGCGGGGAACCCGGGCGAAGCGGACGCGGGGCAGGCACGGGGCGGGACCGGGAGCAGGAATGGTGGCCGGGTGGGGGTGACGTACAAATACTTCGGCGCGCCCGACGGCGCCACGGCTGCCCGCGTTCCCATCTCGATGCGTCCCGAGGAGCTCGGCGGTGACGAGCTGGGCATGGGCGGCATGTTCACCAAGATCAAGCCGGAGACGATGGCCGCGATGGTCCTCACCGGCATCGAGGGCATACCCCTGCACAAGGTGCCCCCGCTCGAACTGGTCGTCCTGCACCCGGACTACGCCGTCGTGAAGCTCCCGATGACGGTCGTCGACCCGCTGCGCGGCGTGGGCGAGGAGGCGGTGGGCGCGGCGGCGTTCATCTGGTCGACGGTCCCGGACCGCGGCGGCCCGCGCGACGCGTTCAACGTGTACCAACTGCTGCACGAATGGCAGGACTTCAGCCACCGCCTGCACGACGCGGGCCACCAGGCGTACTGCCTGGTGTGGCCCTAGGCCGGGGTTTCACACCGTTCGGCGGGGCCTTCGGGCTCCGCCCTTTTCATGTGGCCATCGTCCTCGTCACGTGGCCACCGTCTTTCATGTGGCCATCGTCCTCGACCACGGCGGCGGCACCCCCCGAGCCGCAGTACGCGCAAGGGGGATGCCGCCGGTGTGACGGAGTCGGTCAGTGGCCGTTGATCGCGAGTTCGTAGTCGCCGATCAGGTCGCCGAGGAGCGTGCCGGCGGTGAGGTCGCTGTCCACGTGGCCGGCCATGTAGAGGCGGGAGTACAGGACTTCGGCGCGCATCCACTCGTAGTCCGCGGCGCGGTGCGGGGAGAGGGCGCTGAGGAAGGTGACGGCCGCGGCGGAGCGGGCCGCGTGGCGGGACGGGTAGGAGTACGGGCCCTTGGCGCCGGGCTTGATGCGCTTCTCCGGGCGCAGCGTCGGGTCCATGACGAACGGCGCCGGCTGCTTGTCCTTGGCGGCGACCTGGTCACTGACGTTCTTGGCCATCTTCAGGGCGGCCTTGAGCTGGGCCTTCTCCACCTTGCCCTGCGCGGCGGGGATCAGTTCGCGCTGGTCGTGGAGGTAGAGCTTCCAGATGTCCTTCTTGCCATGCGCCTCCAGCCAGGTCGCGGCCTTCTCGCCGGCGGCCGTACGGGTCTTGGCGAGCGCCTGGACGTCGTGGAGTTCGGCGGTGCGCTGCTTGGCCGGCGGCGCGGCCGGGACCTGCTGCGCGGCCCAGGCGGCGAATGCCTTGTCGTCGCGGGCGGTGCCGTGCTGGGCCTTCCACTTGGCGAAGAGCGCGTCGGCCTTCCTGTGCTGGTCCGCCGCCGCCTTGCCGATCTTGGCGATCTCGGCGTCGGTGAACAGCTGGGGCGGCGGGTTCTGCTTGATCCGCGCCGTGGCGCCGGGCTTCTTCTTCTTGGCGGCGGTCGGTGCTGCGGCGGCCGGGTGCAGCAGGCCGAAGGCGGCTGCGGCGACGGCGACCAGTGCGATCAGCGCGTACGGCCATTTGATGCCACGCAGGGCGTTCATGCGGCGGAGATCCTTTCGAGGAGGGGGTCCGGGCGGGGTTCCGTGCGGAGGTCCGTGCTCGTCGGTGCGGTGAAGTGGGTGCGGGCGAGACGGCGTACGTCGTTGTCGGGCAGGCCGGGCGTGAGCAGGGACTGGCCGACGACGTACTTGCTCAGGGACACGGGACGTACCCTCAGGTGCAGCAACAGGCGGTCCGCGGGGGCGAGTTGAAGGCCACCCTTGGTCTCCACGAGCACGTGGCCGGGGTCGAGGGCGGCGGTGCGGTCGCCGTGGCCGCAGGTGAGGGCGCCGTCGAGGGTGACGCGGGTGCCGTGGTCCAGGTCGGCGAGGGCGGCGCGGACGTAGCGGATCTCGGCGGCGGGCGACAGGTCCGCGGCCCTTACGGGGATCCCGGACCGTTCCAGGGTCTCGTCCACGAAGTCGGCGGCCTGCGCGCCCAGTTCGCCGTAGGCGGTGGCCGGGACGCGCAGTGCGTGCTTGACCGTGTTGCCCCGGCCGTCCTTCGTCTTCACCTCGACGCGGCACAGGCCGTCCTCCGCGTACAGGCGGGTGCGGACCTTCCAGCGACGGCGCCGGCCCTGGACGTGCGCGTGCCAGGAGGCGAGGCGCTCGGTGTCGAAGTAGGCGCTGAGGTAGCTCGTCGTACGGCGTCCGCCCAGGTCGAGGACGTGGTGGTGGTCGGCGAGCCGGCGGACGAAGACGCGGGCCACGTCGAGCGGGAGCAGATATTTACGGTCCGTGCGGTGCTGGAGCGCGGCGGCCGCGTCGACCTCGGCGAGCGTGGCGCCCCGCAGGGCGGACAGGCCGAGCCCGGCCGCGAAGGCGGACGCCGGGGTCATGACACGACCACCTGCTCGCGCGGTTCCGCGTCCACGGCGGTGCCGGTCTCGGTACCGGTGTCGGCAGCGGTCGCGTCCGGCCCGGCCGGGTACTGCGCGGAGACCCGGGTGGTCTCGCGTACGTAGTCGACTTCGTCGACGGCCACGGAGAGCGGGGCCTGCCCGAAGCGGCGCGCCACGTCGGCGGCGATGAGCGAGGGCTCGGGGTAGATCCGGTCGAGGGTGAGCTTCACGGTCCGGGTCGGCGGCGCGTACGACCTGGGGTCGTCGACCACGAGCACGGCGACCAGGACGACGGCGACGAGCGCGACGACCATCCAGGTCTGGCGCTGCGGCAGGCCGGTGCACAGGGCGATGACCAGGGTGACGAAGGTGTAGGCGACGTCGCGCAGGGTGAACGCGGCACTGCGCAGGCGCACCAGGGAGAGGATGCCGAACAGTCCGAAGCCGACGCCGGCGGGGAACTTGCCCGCGCTGATCGTGCTCATCGCGGCGAACAGGCCGATGTTCAGGCCGGCCAGGACCAGCGGGATCTCGGGCGCGCTGGGGCGGCGCCGGTAGAGCCAGCCGACCAGGACCAGCAGCGCCACGACGTCGAGGCCACCGCGGGAGATGAGGTCCGCGGGGGCTATGTGGTCGGTGATGCCCTTGCCGGCGAGCACGGTGACCGCTGTCGCTGCGTACATGTCTGTCCCTTCCGTCACGGCATGACGGACGGCGGACCGGTCGCGGCCCGCGGAGCACCGCGACATGACGGAAGGTAGGGAAGTCACATGAACAGACCATGAAGGTTTCTGACGGGCGTCGGGGTCGGGGCGGCGGGGTTCGGCCGAGGGGCCGGCAGCCGTTCAGCCCGGTCAGCCCGGTCGGCCTTGTCGGGCCCGGTCGGCCCGGTCAGGGCCCCCGTTAACCTGACCGCCATGCACTACCTGGTCGTCGATGACGAGAAGCGGCTCACGGATCTGGTCGTCCGCTTCCTGACGGAGTCCGGGCACACCGCCGAGGGGCACTACGACGGGCCCTCCGGGCTCGCCGCCGCCCGTGATCCGCGCGTGGACGCCGTACTCCTCGACGTCATGCTGCCCGGGACGGACGGCGTCCAGGTGTGCCGCGCCCTGCGCGGCGAAGGCATCGACGTACCCGTGATCCTGCTCACCGCGCGCGGCGCGATCAGCGAGCGCGTGGCCGGCCTCGACGCCGGCGCCGACGACTACGTGGTCAAGCCCTTCGCCATGGAGGAGCTCCTCGCCCGGCTGCGCGCCATATCCCGGCGCCGCCCCGACGGCTCCGGCCGCCTCCGGGTCGGTGACCTCGTCCTCGACCCCGAGCAGCAGCGGGCCTGGCGCGGTGACACCGAACTCGACCTCTCCCGGCGCGAGTTCGACGTCCTGAGAGTGCTGATGGAGAACGCGGGCCGGGTCGTCACCCGGCTCCAGCTCCTCGACGAGGTCTGGGACGGCGAGACCGACCTGCGCAGCAACGCCATCGACGTCCATGTCTCCAAGGTCCGCGCCAAGGCCGACCGCCCCTTCGGCCGTACGACGATCACGACCCTGCGCGGACGCGGCTACCGCCTGGAGACGGCCCCGTGACCGGGCAGCACGGACCGGGCGGACCGGGCGAACCTGCCGGTACACGGGCCCGGCTGCGCCGGCTGCCCGTCGTCACCCGCCTCGTCCTCGCCGTCGCCGTCACCATGTCCCTGGTCCTGACCGGGGCGGCCGGACTCGTCTACTGGCGGGTCAAGACTGCCCTCGACCAGCAGCTCAACGACGACCTCACCGCCTACCAGCGCGGGCTCGACCGGGCCGTTCGCGCCGGATCGCCCCTGCCGCCGGGCCCCAGCGGCAGCCTCAAGCAGGTCCTCGACGGACAGGGTCACGTCCTGCGGTCCAGCGACGCGCTCCCCCGCCGACTGCTCACGCCCGCCGAACTGGCCGCCGTCGCGGGCGGAGCGACCATCCGGCGGGACATCGGCTCCCTGCTGCCCATCACGTCCGGCACCCTGCGCCTCCAGGCCCGGCGCGTCACGGCGGACGGACAGCCCCGCATCGTGATCGCCGCGCTCCGCCGCGGGCACCGGGACGAGGCGCTGCGTGAACTCCTCGCCCAGCTCGGTCTCGCGTCCGCGCTGACCCTGATCGCCGCGTCCTACGTCGGCTACCGCACCGCCCGCGCGGCCCTGCGCCCCGTCGAGCGGTACCGCAGCGGCGCCGCGACGCTCGCCGACGGCGCGCAGAACACCCGGCTCGACGTGCCCGCCGACCGTGACGACGAGATCACCCGGCTCGGGCACACCCTCAACCACATGCTGGAGCGCCTCGAGGCGTCCGCCGAGCGCGAGCGGCGGTTCGTCGCGGACGCCAGTCACGAACTGCGGACGCCGCTGACGCTCATGCGCGCCGAACTCGACGTCGCGCTGCACCGGCCCCGTTCCCGCGGCGAACTCACCGAGACCCTGCGCTCCGTGGACACGGAGGTCCAGCGCCTGATCGACCTCTCCAACGCGCTCCTCGACCTGGAGGAGCTGGGCGGCAACGCCCACATCACGCGGTTCCCGCTGCGTCTGCCCGGCCTCGTCGAGGCGGCGGTCGCCCCGCATCTGCGCACGGCGGAACGGGCGGGGCGCGCCCTGACCGTCGAGGTGCCCGACGCGACCGTCGACGCCGACGCCCGCTGGCTGCAGCCCGCGATCGGCAACCTCGTCGACAACGCGCTCCGCCACGGCGACGGGACGGTACGGGTGACGGCGACGGCCGGGGGCGGGCGGCTGCGGCTGCGCGTGGCGGACGAGGGTCCCGGTTTCCCGGCCGAGTTCCTGCCCCGGGCGTTCGACCGTTTCGCGCGTGCGGAGGCGAGCCGCACGAGCCAGGGCTCAGGCCTTGGGCTCGCCTTCGTCCGGGCGGCGGCGGTGGCCCACGGGGGCGGCGCGTACGCCGAGAACACGGCGGACGGGGGCGCGGTCACGCTTGACCTGCCGTGCTGAGGGCGGCGGCGCCTGCCCGGCGTACGGTTCAGGTATGACGACGCCCCTTCCGGGCCCGTTGGCCCATCTCGCTCCGTTGCTCAGCCATTACGGGTACTGGGCCGTCGGCGCCGTGGTGCTGGTGGAGGACTTCGGGGTGCCCGCCCCGGGCGAGACGATTCTGATCGCCGCCGGGGTCTACGCCGGTGCCGGCCGGCTGAACATCGTGGCCGTCGCCGCCATCGCCTTCGCGGCCGCTGTCGTGGGCGACAACATCGGCTATCTGATCGGCCACTACGGCGGCCGCGCCTTCGTCCACCGCTGGGGGCGCTACCTCTTCATCACTCCCGAGCGGTTCGCCAAGGCGGAGGACTTCTTCAAACGCCACGGCGGCACGATCGTCATCGTGGCCCGGTTCATCGAGGGGCTGCGCCAGGTCAACGGCATCATCGCCGGGACCAGCGGCATGCCCTGGCGCCGTTTCCTCGTCTTCAACGCCATAGGGGCGGCGCTCTGGGTCGGCCTGTGGGCGACCCTCGCCTACGTCACCGGCACCCACATCACCGCCGTGTACGACGCGATCAGCCGCTACCAGCTCTACGCGCTCATCGCCCTCGGCCTCCTGATCGCCGCCCTGGTCAGCCGGCACGTGCTGCGGGCCCGGCACCAGACCTGAGTCACACTTCTCCGGGCACGCGCGACACCGGCCGACGCTGCGCGAACACCACCGCCGCCACACCCCCGATCAGGACGGCGAGCACCCCGAAGCCGTACGTGAGCGTCGTGTACGAGGCCACGGCGGCGACCAGCAACGGGCCGCCCGCGTCGCCCAGTTCGCGGCCCAGTTCGGCGGCGCCCATGGTCTGGCCGAGGCGTTCCGCGGGAGTGCTCGCGGCGAGTGCGGCGAAGCCGAGCGGGGTGATCAGTCCCGTACCGGCGCCGGTCAGCGCGGCTCCGACGAGGATGCCCGTCAGGCCCGGAAGCATCGCGCAGGCCATGCCCACGGCGGTGACCAGCAGCCCGGCCGTCAGGCCCGTACGGGTGGTGAGGCGCCCCTCGTCGAGAGCGCGCCCGGCGTGCGGCTGGACGATGGCCGCGCAGCCCGCGAGCACCGAGACCGCCGCCCCGGTCGCGACCGTGCCGAGCCCGTCCACGCGGCCCGAGACCGGAAGGAAACCGACCCCGACCGACAGAGCCGCCGTGGCCGCCGCGAGCGCGGTCGTCGGGGTGAGGAAGGCGGGGTCGGCCAGCCGCCGGGCCAGGTCGAGAACGGTCTGCCGGGACTTCGGCAGGGGCGGTACGGCGGGCACGGCGAGCCCGGCCCATACGGCGACCGCCGCACCCAGCACGGCGAGGACGACGAACAGCAGGCGCAGGCCGCCGGCCCATACGAGGACGCCGCCGAGCAGGGGGCCGAGGGTGTAGCCGACGGACTTGTAGAAGCCGTAGCTGCCGAAGGCGCGGCCGTGTTTCGCGGCCGGGTTCAGGCGGGCGACGAGCGCGGAGGCGGACGGTGAGAAGGCGGAGGCGGCGGCGCCCTGTCCGAGGCGCGCGGCCCACAGCCAGCCAGGGCTGTCGGCCACGGCGTACACCGCCGACGCGGCGGCGAAGGCGACGAGCCCGCCGAGCAGGACGGGGCGGGCGCCGACGCGGTCGGCGAGGGTGCCGAAGACGGGCTTGAGCAGCACTTCGGCGCCGTCGTAGAGGGCGAGCAGCCCGCCGAGCACCAGCAGGGAGGTGACGGCGTCATGGGTGCGGCCACCGAGGTTGGCGGCGATGCCGTGCGCGCCGAAGGCGGTGGTGAACCCGGCCGCGTACAGGGGCCACATCTGGCGGGCGGATGCGAGGGCGGGTGCGGGTGCGGGTGGCGTGGTCATAGGTCCGCCCCCGTCCGCACCCCCCGCACCGTGAACCCGATCGCCGCTCCCCCGCCCGTGCGCCGCTCCGCGAAAGCCCGCCCGCCGTGCGCCGACGCGACCTCCTGGACGATGGACAGGCCCAGGCCCGAGCCGGGCAGGCTGCGCGCCGCCGGGGCCCGGTAGAAGCGGTCGAAGACGCGTTCGAGGTCGGTGTCCGCGATGCCGGGGCCCCGGTCGAGGACCTCGACCCGTACGCCGTCCGGGATGCCTCCCGTGACCACGATCCGGATCGGCTCCGTGCCGCCGCGGTCGAACTTGGCGGCGTTCTCCACCAGGTTGGACAGCGCGCGCTGGAGCGAGGCCGGGCGGCCCTGGATCACGGTGTCGCCCGTCGCGCGCACCGCGATCTCACGGCCGGTCCGGCGGCGCGCGAGTACCGCCACGTCCTCGGCGGTCTCGGCGAGCGCCACCTCGACGACCGGCTCGTCGTCCTCCTTGCCCGCGGCCAGGTCGACCAGCTCGTTGACCAGGTCGGTCAGCTCGCGGGACTCCTGCGCCAGGTCGGCGATCAGCTCCTCGCGGGCGGCGGGCGGCAGGTCCTCGATGCGGCGCAGCAGCGAGATGTTCGTCCGCAGCGAGGTGAGGGGCGTACGCAGTTCGTGCCCGGCGTCCTGGACGAGGCGCCGCTGGTCCTCGATGGAGCGCGCGAGGCGCCCCAGCATCCGGTCGAAGGACCGGCCCAGGCTGCCGACCTCGTCGCCGCCCTCGACCGGCACCCGCACATCGAGATGCCCGGTGCCGGCGACCTCCTCCGCCGCCCCGGCGAGCCGGACCAGGCGGCGCGTGATGCGCCGGGCCAGCCACCAGCCGACGAAGGCCGAGGCGAGGATCACTGCGAGGGCCACCACACCCGTACGCCGCTGGAGCTGGCGCAGCAGGTCCTCCGTGTCGCTGAACTGCTGCGCGATCTGGACGGCCCCGCGCCCGCCCCCCAGCGACACGGTCGTCATGCGGTACCCGTCGCCGGCCAGCTGCACGTCGCGCCGTGAACCGGGGCCCACGACGCCCTTGCCGTCCGAGGTCCGGCCGGGCTTCTCGTAGTCGGCGGTCTGCCGGTCCGCCGCGTTCACGGGCAGCTGCGGGCTCCCCCGGTCGACGATCACGCCGCCGGACCCGAGTATCTGGACGTCCGTGCGTGACGGCCGGATCAGGTCGTCGCGCGGGCCGTCATGGTCGGGGTCACCCGAGGCGAAGTCGTACGGGGTGAGCTTCTCCTCCTTGACCTGCACCCGCAGGTCGTGGACGACCTCGTTGAAGACGGCCTTCTGGTCGACGCGGACGAGCCGGGCCGCGGCGTCGTACGACAGCAGGCCCACCAGGACGGTGACGACCGCGGCGACGGCGGCGAAGGACACGGCGAACGTGGTGCGCAGGGACCGGGCACTCACCCGCCCCCGCAGGAACGCGCGCAGGCGGCGGCGTACCACTCCTCAGTCCTCCCGCAGCACGTAGCCGACGCCACGCACGGTGTGGATCAGGGAGGTGGCGCCGGGCTCGTCGACCTTGCGGCGCAGATAGCCGACGTAGACGGCGAGGTTCTTCGACCCCGGGCCGAAGTCGTAGCCCCAGATCCGGTCGTAGATCGTGGCGTGGTCGAGGACGATGCCCGCGTTGCGCACGAGCAGCTCCAGGAGGTCGAACTCGGTGCGGGTGAGTTCCAGCTCACGCTCCCCGCGCCAGGCGCGCCTGGCCTGCGGGTCCATCCTCAGGTCGGCGGCCGTGACCTGGCCGTCGGAGGCCTCGGGCAACGCGCCGTTCCCCTCGTCCGGGGAGGCGCCGACGTCGGTACGCCGCAGGAGCGCGCGGAGCCGGGCGAAGACCTCGTCCACGTCGAACGGCTTCACGACGTAGTCGTCGGCGCCCGCGTCCAGACCCGCGATCCGGTCCGGCGTCTCGACGAGCGCCGTCAGCATCAGGATCGGCGTCCGGTCGCCCTCGGCGCGCAGCACCCGGCACACCTGGAGCCCGTCGATGCCCGGCATCATCACGTCCAGGACGAGGATGTCGGGCGCGCTGCGGTGGGCCTGGGCGATCGCCTCCACCCCGTCGGCGACGGCCGTGACCTCGTACCCCTCCAGGGTCAGGGCCCGCTCCAGGGCATGGCGGATGGCACGGTCGTCCTCGGCGAGCAGCACGGTCGGGGACGCGGGGCGGGGCGTGGCGGACGCAGCGGTAGGGGACACGCGTTCCAGTGTGCCCTGAGGTCGCCGCAGCTCAACCCGCGATCAGGGACCGACCCTGGGCCTTCTTACCCCCCTCTCACCCGGCCGGGAACGTCGGCTTACCTCCCTGGACCAGGCTGCCCCCGTATTGTCGCGGGCACCCGGCCCGCCGGGAGGGCCTGTCCATGAAGATCGTGTTCCTGCTGCACAACGCCTACGCGATCGGCGGGACCGTGAGGACCACGCTCAACCTCGCGGCCGCGTTCGCCGGGCGCGGGGGACACGAGGTGGAGATCGTCTCGATGTCCCGGCACCGCGAGGTGCCGCGCTTCACGGTCGACCCCGAGGTCACCCTGGTCCCCCTCGTGGACACCCGGATCGGCAGCACCGACACGCAGCACGAGGCGTACGGGCAGCCCGCACAGGACTTTCCCGCGGCCGAGAAGCGCCACAAGCAGTACACCCGACTGCACGATCTGCGCGTGCGCGAGTACCTGGAGCACTGCGACGCTGACGTCGTGATCGGTACGCGCCCCGGCATCAACGTCTACCTGGCGATGTACGGCCCGCGCACCGCGCTGCGCATCGGGCAGGAGCACCTGCGCCACGACGCCCACAGCAAGAAGCTCCGGGCGGTACTCGCCCGCCACTACCGCTCCCTCGACGCCGTCGTCACCATGACGGCGGCCGACGCCGAGGTGTACCGGGCCCGCATGACCCTGCCGGGCGTACAGGTCCTGTCCGTCCCGAACATCGTGCCGGAGGCGCCCTGCCCGCCCTCCGACGGCTCCGCCAAGATCATCGCGAGCGCGGGGCGGCTCGCCCCTGGCAAGCGCTTCGACCTGCTCCTGGAGGCGTTCGCGGCGGTCTCCGCGCAGGCCCCGGACTGGCAGCTGCGGATCTACGGCGGCGGGCCCGAGGAGGCGAAGCTGCGCGACCTGATCGCCGGGCTCGGCCTGACCGGGCGCGCCCACCTGATGGGCGCGCACTCGCCGATCGAGCCGGAGTTCGCACAGGCCTCGATCGTGGTGTCCGCGTCCGACGCGGAGTCCTTCGGGATGACGCTCGTCGAGGCGATGCGCTGCGGGGTCCCGGTCGTCAGCACGGACGCGCCGCTCGGCCCCGCCGAGATCATCACCGACGGCGTCGATGGCCGGCTCGTGCCGGTCGGGGACGCGCGGGCCCTCGCCGAGGCCGTCGTCGACCTCATCACGGACGAGCCGCTGCGCCACACCATGGCCCGCGCCGCGTTCGCGTCGGCGCACCGCTACGACCCGGACCCGATCGTCGCCCGCTACGAGCTCCTGTTCTCCGAACTCCGTGAGACGCGGCGCCTCAGGTCCTGGCAGCGGCTGCGCTACCGCGCGGCCAACTGGGCGCGCCGCAAGGTCCGTTCGACCCGCGGACCGGCACGGACCTCGCCCAAGGCCGCGCGCGGGGCCCGCTCCGACCCGCGGACCACCTGACGCACGAGGGGAAGGCACATGAGCGACGACCCGCGACGCGGCACGTCGACCCCGGAACCGGCTCACCCGCGAAGCCCACTGGCCCCCGGGGCCAAGCGGGAACGAGCCACGGAGGGCCGGGGCAGGCGGGCCGATCAGAACCGGCGGCGACCCGCCCCCCGGCCCCACCCCGCGCCGTACCGGAACCCGGACCCCACGCCGTCCACGTCACCCGCGTCCACGTCGCCCGCGTCCACGCACCCCGGCCGCGAGGCGACCACCAGCGCCGCTCCCGGCACCACGGCCACTGCGGCTACTGCTGCCGCTGACGGCACCACGGCCACCGCGGCCACTGCTGGCACCGGGGCCGCTGACGGCACCACGACCACCGTCGCCACCGCGCCCACCGATGGCACCACGGCCTCCCCCAAAGCCCCCCTCCCCGACCCTCCCCCCGCCCGGGCCGGAACGGCCGGCACGTCCCTGGGGCAGCGGGCCCGGGGCGTGCCCTGGCTCCTCGTCGTCGCCGTCGGGTACGCGCTCGTGCAGCTCGTCCTCGTCGTGCCGCCGCTCGCGCACGCGCTCGGGTGGGACGAGACCGTGTACGTGTCGCAGTACGACCCCCGTGTCCCCGCCGCCTTCTTCAGCGCGCCCCGCTCCCGCGGCATCAGCTTCCTGACCGCGCCGGTCATCGCGGCCACCTCGTCCACGCTCGCCCTGCGGATCACGCTCACGCTGCTGTCGTCGGCCGCCTTGTACGCCGCGTTCCGCGTGTGGCGGCCCATCGTCGGGGCCCGTACGACCGCGCTCGCCGCGCTCCTGTTCGCGGGACTCTGGGTCACCCAGCTCTACGGGCCGCAGGCCATGCCCAACCTCTGGGTGGCGTTCGCCTCGGTCGGCGCGGTGGGCTGGTTCCTGCGAGCGGTGCTCCGGCGCGAACCCCGCGCCGGCTGGTGGCTCGCCGGCTGCGTCGCCGCGGCCGCCCTGTTCCGCGCGTCGGACGTCGCCTGGCTCACGCTGCCGCTGTTCGTAGTGGCCCTGTTCCGTGCCCGCCGCACCCTCCCCTACCTCGTGGGCGGGGTCGCCGTGGGCCTGGCCCAGTGGGTCGCGGAGGCATTCATCCGCTTCGGGTCCATCCAGGAACGACTGCACGTGTCCAGCGCCACCGAGGGCACCATGCGCCTGCACCCCAACTTCGGCAACGCCTGGAACAGCCTCGACGGTCCCCTGCTCTGCCGCCCCTGCACGGCGACCCTGGACTACCCCGGCCTCGGCCTGTGGTGGCTGACCCTGCCCGTCCTCGCCGCCGCCGCGCTCGTGTTCGCGCTGCGCGAGCACCGGCTCCCGCAGACCGCGCTCCCCGTCGCCTGCGCCGCCGCGCTCGCGGTGCCGTATCTCCTCCTGCTCGACTACTCCGCCCCGCGCTTCCTGCTCCCGGCGTACGCGCTCGTCGCGCTGCCGATCGCGGGCCTGTTCACCCGCTTCAGCGCGCGGAGCGTACTGGTCGTCGTAGGAGTCGTGGTCGCGGCGCAGCTCGTCTCGCAGGTCGCCGTACTGAACCAGGTCACGGAGTCGACCGCCGCCACGAACCACCGCTACCGCGCCGCCGCCGACGGGCTGCGCACCCTGGGCCTGCGCCCGCCCTGCCTGGTCTCGGGCCAGCGCGCCCTCCCGATCGCCTACGACGCGGGCTGCGCCTCCGCCGAGGTGTCCGGCAACAACGCGTCGACGTCCGTCGCGGGCCTCCTGGAGCGCGCCGCGAAGGTGCCGACGGCCCTGCTCACGGAAAAGGGACAGCGCCCGCCGCACTATGCGCGCGACTGGACGCCGTATCCCCTGCGGGGCACCCCCGGCTGGACGGCCTGGCTCGCCCCGACCCGCCCGAAGGCCCCGTAACCGCTCTCCCTAAACCCGCAGCGCGGCGAGCTGCTGTTCGAAGGGGACGACGTCGTCGCCCCACTCCAGGCCCTGCGCGGGGCGGGCCGCCGCGAGGCCCGTCATGAGCCGCGCGAGCTCCCCGGCCGCCCGGTCCACGCGTTCCTGCAGCCCCTCCGCCCCGAAGTCCTGCGACGCCGCGTACACGGCGGTCGGCACGACCACGGCCCGCAGGTAGGCGAACAGCGGCCGCATCGCGTGCTCCAGGACGAGCGAGTGCCGCGGCGTCCCGCCGGTCGCCCCGACGAGCACGGGCTTCCCGGTGAGCGCGTCCTTGTCGAGCACGTCGAAGAACGACTTGAAAAGGCCGCTGTACGAGGCCGAGAAGACCGGCGAGACCGCGATCAGGCCGTCCGCCCCGGCCACCGCGTCGAGCGCCGCCTTGAGGGCGGGCCCGGGGAACCCGGTGACCAGGTTGTGGGCGATCTCGACGGCCAGGTCACGCAGCTCGACGACGGTCACGTCCACGGCCACGTCCACGCCGGCGTCCGTGACCTGTCCGGTCACCGCCTTCGCGAGCCGGTCCGCGAGGATCCTGCTCGACGACGGGGCGCTGAGCCCCGCCGACACGACGACGAGCTTCATGCGGCACTTCCTTCCTGCGTGACTTCCTGAGTGGCGTTCTGAGTGGCGTCCTGCGTGGCGGGCGTGGTGTACGAGACCGGCGTGACGAATCCTTCGGCGACGCGGGACGCGTGCGTCGGGGCGTCCGGCACGTTCGCCGGACGGTTCTTCGCGAACTCCTCGCGCAGCACCGGCACGACCTCCTCGCCGAGGATGTCGAGCTGCTCCAGGACGGTCTTCAGAGGCAGGCCCGCGTGGTCCATGAGGAACAGCTGGCGCTGGTAGTCACCGACGTGGTCGCGGAAGCCGAGCGTCCGCTCGATCACCTGCTGCGGGGATCCCACGGTGAGCGGGGTCTGCGAGGTGAACTCCTCCAGGGACGGGCCGTGCCCGTAGACGGGCGCGTTGTCGAAGTAGGGGCGGAACTCACGCACCGCGTCCTGCGAGTTCTTGCGCATGAACACCTGGCCGCCGAGCCCGACGATGGCCTGCTCGGGCGCGCCGTGCCCGTAGTGGGCGAAGCGGCGCCGGTAGAGGTTCACCATCTGCTTGGTGTGCTCCATCGGCCAGAAGATGTTGTTGTGGAAGAACCCGTCCCCGTAGAACGCGGCCTGTTCGGCGATCTCGGGCGAGCGGATCGAGCCGTGCCACACGAAGGGCGCGACCCCGTCGAGCGGGCGCGGCGTCGAGGTGAACGACTGGAGCGGCGTACGGAACTTGCCCTCCCAGTTCACGACGTCCTCGTCCCACAGGCGGCGCAGCAGGGCGTAGTTCTCGATCGCGAGGTCGATGCCGTCCCGGATGTCCTTGCCGAACCAGGGGTAGACCGGGCCGGTGTTGCCGCGGCCCATCATCAGGTCGACGCGGCCGTCCGCGACGTGCTGGAGCATCGCGAAGTCCTCGGCGATCTTCACCGGGTCGTTCGTGGTGATCAGCGTCGTCGACGTGGAGAGGATCAGGTTCTCGGTGCGCGCCGCGATGTAGCCGAGCATCGTCGTCGGCGAGGACGGCACGAACGGCCGGTTGTGGTGCTCGCCGGTGGCGAAGACGTCGAGCCCGACCTCCTCGGCCTTCTGCGCGATGGCGAGCATGGCCTTGATGCGCTCGTGCTCTGTCGGCGTACGGCCCGTCGTCGGATCGGCTGTGACGTCGCCGACGCTGAAGATCCCGAACTGCATGGCTGCTCACCCTTCGAGGTTGTTGATGATTCAACTATACCCTCGAACGGCGGCGCCCTCCCGGCTATTCCCTGTGGCCCGGATCACCCTGTTCCCGGGGGCCCCGGCCTGCCCCCGGGAGTCGCCTCACCCCGCGACGGGCGCCTCCCACCGCGGATCCCGCCCCGTCTCCCCCAGCAGCCGCTCGAACGCCGACGCGCCCTCCGGCACCGCCACCGGCTCCCCGAACATCCCCATCGCCCGCGCCGTCGGCGCCAGCTCCGCGACCGCACCCGCCAGCCGGTCGAGGACGGCCAGCGCCTCACCTTCCGGCTCGTACTCCTGCCCGGTCGCCCGCGCCAGGTCCCAGATGTGCACCGTCATGTCGAGCAGAGCCATCGAACCGACCGTGACCGCAGGCATGTTCATCGCCCCGGTCGTCCCCTCGTCGGCCCCCGGCGCGGACCACGCCGCCACCAGCTTCCGGGCAGCCTCCGCGAACCGCTCACGCCAGTCGGGCCCCTCACCCACATAGTCCGGGGAAACCGTGAAGTCGGAGTTCTGCTTCCCGGCCAGCTTCCGGAACTCGACCACCACGTGAAAGAGGTGGTTCACCAGGGCCTTCACGTCGTACTCGGCACACGGCGTGACCACGGTGAGCCGGTCGTCGGGCAGGGCGGCCACCACGGGGACGGCCCGCTCGGCGGCCATGCCCAGAAGATCACCGATGCGTGGAGCGTTCTCGCGGATGTCCTTGACCTCGTCCATGACGCCAAACTACGAACCCGAAAGACGGCCGTCTTGAAGAAAGGCGACATACGATCCGGCCATGGCCGCCGCACTCCGCCGCGACACCCGCGGCATCGTCGACCCCACCGAGCTCCTGACCCGTGTGCGGTTCCGCCGCCACGACCCCGCCGCGCCACTGCGCCGCTACGTCGAGAACTACTGGTTCATCGACTGGGACCTGACCGAGCCCTACGCCTCCCACATCGTCCCGCACCCCTCGGTCAACCTGACCTTCGAGCGCTACGACGACGAGCCGGCGACCGGCGTGTTCACCGGCGTCTCGCTCGGCCTCTACACCAAGAAGCTGACCGGACGCGGCCGGGTGTGCGGGGTGAAGTTCCGCAGCGGGGGCTTCCGGCCCTTCGCCCCGGACGTACCCGTGATGCAGTGGACCGGCCGCGAACTGCCCGCGCACGACGTGTTCACCAGCGCCCCGGCCGACGCCGCCCACGCGGTGACCGGCCCCGACGACGAGCAGGCCCGCGTGGCCGCGCTCGACGCCTTCATGCTGGGCCTCGGCGCCGCCGACGACCCGCAGGCCGACCTCGCCGTCGACCTCGTCGACCGCATCCGCACCGACGCCACCGTGCACCGCGTCGGCGAGTTCGCCACCGCACAGGGCCTCTCCGTACGGGCCCTGCAGCGCCTCTTCTCCGCCTACGTCGGCGTCGGACCGAAATGGGTCATCCTGCGCCACCGCATCCACCAGGCCCTGGAACGCGCCGACTCGGAGGCCACCGTCGACTGGGCCGCACTCGCCGCCGACCTCGGCTACGCCGACCAGGCCCACCTCGTCCGGGACTTCACCACCACGGTGGGCGTACCACCGACGGCATACGCACCGGCGGCACGCTAGAAGTAGGGGCGCGCTACAAGTAAGTGCGCCCTAGAAGTAGTAGACGTCCCCCGTGTCCAGGGCCAGCACCTGATGGCGGCTGTTCTGCGGATTGCGGTCCACCTTGCCGTCGCTCCACACCGTGTCGATCCGCACCGTCACCTCCGACGGCACCCCCGCGAGCCACACCGACACCCCGATCCGCCCGCCCGTGCCGTCCGCCGGCAGCGCACCCGTCCGGCACAGCACCGTCCGCGCCTCCGCCCGCACGCACTGCTGCGGCAGCCCCGGCACGAACGCGACCGGCGCGGACCAGCGCAACCGCACCGTGGCGTCCCCCACCGCCGACGGACCGTGGTTCTGCGGGATGAACCCGACGTCCACCCGGCCCGCGGAGACGGCGACCTGACCGTGATACGCCAGATCCGCCTCCGGAGCGGGCAACGGCAGCCGTGGCCCGTCGGCGACCGCAGGACCCGCTCCGAGGACCACGACCACACCCAGTCCGACCGCCCCGAACCCACGCCCCAACACTCGCCTCACCAGCATGTTTCTCGCCGCCATCTCGTCCTCAAGCACGGATCACCGATCGCCCCGAGGCGGCTCCACCGACGCGGGTCTCCTGATCTATCCCACGCATCCCGCGCGGCAGGCGCCGTCCAACAGGTGACTGCGTGGCAGCCGCCCGGAACCGGCATGACAGCCTGTCCGCATGCTCGTCGCCCGCTCCGCGCTCCTCTTCGTCGTCGCCGCCCTCTTCGAGATCGGCGGCGCCTGGCTCGTCTGGCAGGGCGTACGCGAACACCGCGGATGGGCCTGGATCGGCGCGGGCGTCATCGCCCTCGGCGTCTACGGCTTCGTGGCCACGCTCCAGCCCGACGCCGAGTTCGGCCGCATCCTCGCCGCGTACGGGGGCGTGTTCGTCGCCGGGTCGCTCGCCTGGGGCATGGTCGCCGACGGATACCGACCCGACCGCTGGGACGTCACGGGAGCCCTCATCTGCCTCGCAGGCATGGCCGTGATCATGTACGCCCCCCGCGGCGGCCGGTGACGGCTTCGCGAGCGGCCTGCCTATCCTGGCTGGAGTCGATCGCCCGTCCGACGCACGTCCCGAGGAGCCAGTCCATGACCGCCGCCGCGCCCGCAGCCGCCTCCCGCATCGCCGTCGTCACCGGCGCGAGCAGCGGAATCGGTGCGGCCACCGCCCGACAGCTCGCGGCGGCCGGGTACCGGGTCGTGCTCACCGCCCGCCGCAAGGACCGCATCGAGGCGCTCGCCGCCGAGATCAGCGACGCGGGCCACCAGGCGGCCGCGTACGCGCTCGACATCACGGACCGCGCCGCGGTCGACGAGTTCGCCACGGCCTTCAAGACCATCGGCGTCCTCGTGAACAACGCGGGCGGCGCGCTCGGCGCCGACCCCGTCGCCACGGGCGACCCCGCCGAGTGGCGCCAGATGTACGAGACGAACGTCATCGGCACCCTGAACGTCACCCAGGCCCTGCTCCCCGCGCTCACCGCGAGCGGCGACGGCACGGTCGTCGTCCTCTCCTCCACGGCCGGCTTCGCCACGTACGAGGGCGGCGCCGGCTACGTGGCCGCCAAGCACGCCGAACACGTCCTCGCCGAGACCCTGCGCCTGGAGATCGTCGGCACCCCGGTCCGCGTCATCGAGGTCGCGCCCGGCATGGTCAAGACCGAGGAGTTCGCCCTCACCCGCTTCGGCGGCGACAAGGAGAAGGCCGAGAAGGTCTACCAGGGCGTCGCCCAGCCCCTCTCCGCGGACGACGTCGCCGACACGATCACCTGGGCCGTCACCCGCCCCAGCCACGTGAACATCGACCTGCTCGTGGTCCGCCCCCGCGCCCAGGCCTCCAACACCAAGGTGCACAGGGAGCTGTGATGCCGCACGACCAGCACGAGGCCCCCGACCCGCTCGAGGCCCTGGAACAGGAACACGACGAGCGCCGCCGCGCAGCGGAAAAGCGCGGCGAACGCCACATGTGGTGGTACCTCGCCTACTTCCTCTTCGGCATCCACCTCGTAGCCCTGGTCATGATCTACGCGGTCACCCACACGAAGTAGGCCCGGGCCGACGGCCGTTCAGCCGTTCAGCCCTTCACGCAGACGACCTGCTTCAGCTTCGCGACGACCTCGACGAGGTCGCGCTGCTGGTCGATGACCTGCTCGATCGGCTTGTACGCGCCCGGGATCTCGTCGACGACGCCGGAGTCCTTACGGCACTCCACACCCCGCGTCTGCTCCTCCAGGTCCCGCGTCGTGAAGTGCTTCTTCGCGGCGTTCCGGCTCATCCGGCGGCCGGCGCCGTGCGACGCCGAGTTGAACGAAGCCGCGTTGCCCAGACCCTTCACGATGTACGAACCCGTGCCCATGGAGCCCGGGATGATCCCGTACTCGCCGGAGCCCGCGCGGATCGCGCCCTTACGGGTGACGAGCAGGTCCATGCCTTCGTACCGCTCCTCCGACACGTAGTTGTGGTGGCAGGAGATGACCGGCTCGAACGTCGGCTTCGCCTTCTTGAACTCCTTGCGGATCACGTCCTGGAAGAGCGCCATCATGATCGCGCGGTTGTACTTCGCGTACTCCTGCGCCCAGAACAGGTCGTTCCGGTACGCCGCCATCTGCGGCGTCTCCGCGATGAAGACCGCCAGATCCCGGTCGACCAGGCCCTGGTTGTGGGACAGCTTCTGCGCGACGCCGATGTGGTGGTCGGCCAGTTCCTTGCCGATGTTGCGCGAACCGGAGTGCAGCATGAGCCAGATGACACCCTCAGTGTCGAACGTAAGTTCGATGAAGTGGTTGCCGCCGCCCAGCGTCCCCATCTGCTTGACCGCCCGGTCCTCCCGGAACTTCACCGCGTCGGCGACACCCCCGAACCGCCCCCAGAAGTCCTCCCACCCCGCCGTGCCGAAGCCATGCAGGCGACCCGGGTCCACCGGGCCGTCGTGCATGCCACGGCCGACCGGGATCGCCTGCTCGATCTTCGAGCGCAGGCGGGACAGGTCGCCCGGCAGGTCGTTCACCGTCAGTGACGTCTTCACCGCCGACATGCCGCAGCCGATGTCCACGCCGACCGCCGCCGGGCAGACCGCCCCGTGCATGGCGATCACCGAGCCGACCGTCGCGCCCTTGCCGAAGTGCACGTCAGGCATCACGGCCAGGCCCTTGATCCACGGCAGCGTCGCGACATTGCGCAGCTGCTGCATCGCGACGTCCTCGACCGTCGCCGGATCCGCCCACATCCGGATCGGAACCTTCGCGCCCGGCACCTCTACGTACGACATGGTGTCCTCGTTTCCCCCGTACATTCCCATACTTGATCAAAAGTCTGTAATCGCAAATACCGGCGCCAAGGTCAACGAATGGGATATCGGACCGGCGTCCACAGCTGTGCGTGCGATAGACATTGTGTCCATCGGCCGCCTGGTGGCGGCAACCGAATAAGCACGTCCGACGACGTGTCACCTTTGTCGAGAGGGGCCCCCACCGTGCAGCGGAAGGCGTACGTACCCGGCGTCGCCGCGCTCCTCGCAGCGCTGCTCACCGGTTGCACCGGGGGGCCGGGCCCGTCCGGTGACCCGGTCGACTCGAAGCCCGGTGACGCCGGCACCAGCGCCCCGGCCGCCCGCCCCGGCAAGTACCGCACGCTGCCCGAGCCGTGCCGTCAGCTCGACCGGGGCACGCTGGACAGGATGCTGCCCGGCATCAGGGAGATCCCCGAGGAAGACCAGCGCAACAAGGCCTACGAGGGCGCGGCCACGGTCACGTACGACACGGACCGGCACGTGGGCTGCCGCTGGAAGGACGACGGGGTGGACGCCTCGCACCGTCTGCTGATCGACTTCGAGCGGGTCGTCTCCTACGACAACACGGTGAGCGACGACACGGAGGCCGGTCAGGTCTTCGCGTCGAAGATGATCGCGGCGCACCTGCCGGAGCCGGTTCCGTCGGACACGTCGTCGCCGTCCTCCCCGTCGGTGTCCTCTTCGGCATCCTCTTCGTCTTCTTCGTCTGCAGGAAAGAAGGGCGAGAAGGGGGGGACGGGAAAGAAGGGGACTAAGGGAAGTGGTTCGGGTGCGCCGTCAGGTGATGCCTCGTCCGGTGCGGGCGACGCCGTGCCGAGCGCCGATCTTCAGCCCCGGGCCCTCCAGGGTCTGGGCGACGAGGCGTTCCTCGACGACCAGCTGTCGGGGTCCGCGTCCGTGGGCGGCCACCGGACGGTGACTGTGGTGTTTCGCACGTCGAACGTCATCGTGACCATCGAGTACGAGCAGCAGTCCGGCCCCGCCGCACAGGCCCCGGACAGCAAGGAAATGCAGGACAGGGCGCAGGAACTGGCCCGTCGGCAGGCCGGGACGCTGAGCGAGTAACCGGCGGTATCCCGTCCGGGCGGGTCCGGGGAAGCTGATCCGTCCGGCGCGGCTTGGGCGTACGGTGACCCATCGGACCCGGGCCGCACCTTCCGGGTACGTATCAGGCAACCCGGAGAATAAGGAACCATGCACCGACCGACCAAGCGACTCACCCGCATATTCGTCTGCGCAGCCGCCGTGCCGGTGATCCTCGTCGCATCCGGCTGCTCCTCCGACTCGGGCTCCGGTGACGGGGCGAAGAAGGGCTCTTCGAAGTCCTCCGCCTCGGCCACCGCGGCCCCCCAGGTGAAGAAGGCGGCGTTCGACTCGCTGCCGCAGCCGTGCTCGGCGATCTCCAAGAAGACGCTCGACAGCCTCGTTCCGGAGGCGAAGTCGGGCAAGTCGGGTTCCTCCGACGACGAGTCGGTGCGGGGCACCTGCTCCTGGTCGAGCCTCGACAACAAGGGCGTGCAGGGTTCGCAGTTCCGCTGGCTGAACGCGTCGCTGATGCGTTTCGACTCGGACGCGGCCCGTGGCAGCGGCAACAAGCTGGCGCACGCGTACTTCACCAAGCAGGTGACGGACGCGCAGTCGGCCGAGGGCGCGAAGTCCCCGAAGGCCGAGCCGGTGAGCGGCACGGGCGACGAGGCGACGGCCGTGACGTACGAGCTGAAGAAGAAGGAAGGCACCTTCAAGCAGCAGACGATCGTGGCGCGCGTCGAGAACGTCGTCGTGACGATCGACTACAACGGTGCGGGTCTCGCGGGCCAGAGCGCGCCGGACGCCTCCGCGCTGGTGAAGGACGCCGAGAAGGCGGCGAAGGAGGCCGTCGCGGCGGTCGTCGCGGCGAACGGGTCGGGCGCGCCCGACGGTTCCGCCACCGCGAAGCCCTCGGAGAAGCCCTCCGAGAAGCCCTCCTCGAAGTCCTCGGCGAAGCCGTCCGGCAAGGCGTCCACGAAGCCGTCCAACTAAGGCGTGAGCGCGGCGGCGGCGTCAAGTGGCCCTCCGCCGCCCCCCGTCGGCCCCCGGCCGGCCTCAACTCGCCACCCGGTCACGCCTTTTGCGGAGCCCGGTCCCTTATGGGGCCGGGCTCCCGCCGTACCGGGACACGGGCCTCCGCTTCGATGTGCGAGGCTGTCGCACGCAACAAGCCGTACAGGGAGGGGACACGTGTGGCCGCGCCACAGCTGACACGGACGCACCGGATACTCATCGGCGTGGTCGTCGCCGGAGTGGTGGTCATCGCCGGCATCGGTTTCGCGGGTTCGTACGCGGCCGTGCGCGCGCTCGCGATCCAGAAGGGCTTCGGGAACTTCAGTTATGTGTTCCCGATCGGCATCGACGCGGGCATCTGCGTACTCCTCGCCCTTGACCTGCTGCTGACCTGGATCCGCATCCCGTTCCCGCTGCTGCGCCAGACGGCGTGGCTGCTCACGGCGGCCACGATCGCGTTCAACGGCGCGGCCGCTTGGCCGGATCCGCTGGGCGTGGGCATGCACGCGGTCATCCCGATCCTGTTCGTCGTCGGGGTCGAGGCCGCGCGGCACGCGATCGGCCGCATCGCGGACATCACCGCCGACAAGCACATGGAGGGCGTGCGCCTCACGCGCTGGCTGCTCTCCCCGCTGCCCACGTTCCTGCTGTGGCGCCGCATGAAGCTGTGGGAGCTGCGCAGCTATGAGGCGGTCATCAAGCTGGAGCAGGAGCGCATGGTCTACCAGGCGCGCCTGCACTCCCGCTTCGGCCGCGCCTGGCGCCGCAAGGCCCCCGTCGAGTCCCTGATGCCGCTGCGCCTGGCGCGCTACGGCGTCCCGCTCTCGGAGACGGCCCCTTCGGGTCTCGCGGCGGCGGGCATCGAGCCGGCGCTGCTGCCGCCCGCACCGGCACCGGCCACGCCGGAACTGGTCCAGGCCCCGGCCCTCGCGCAGCAGGGGGCGCCCGTCGGGCCCGCCGCCGAGGAGGAGGCGAGCCCGTGGTTCCAGACGCCGCCGCAGACCGCGTCGTACGACGGTGGCTACGACCCGACGTACGACCCGGAGCAGCAGTACGAGGACTGGTACGAGGCCCATCAGGGCACGGGTGAGGCCTTCATCCCCGCTCAGGCCCAGCCGCAGCAGCCCGTGCCGCAGGCCCAGCAGCCCCAGCCCCAGCCCCAGGACCCGGAGTTCCCCGTCCCCGCCGGCCCCGGCCGCACCCGGCCGCTCGGTGACGGGATCCCCGTCGCCGAGGAGGAGCCGCCTTCCGAGGACGGCTTCTACCAGGTGTTCAAGAAGTCGATAGAGGGTGAGGGCATGCCGACGCCCGGAGCGTTCGCCGCGAACATCGAGGCGACGTACGGACTGAAGCTGGAAGCGCGTGATCTGCAGCGCTACATGGATCAGTTCACGTCCCGTCTGAACGGCGAGTTCATCGAGAACCACATCGCCTGACGCGCCGCTTACGCGAAAGGGCCGCACCGGAGCATCCGGTGCGGCCCTTTCCTCTGCTTACGCGCCGAGCAGGCTACGCACCCGCTCCGCGCCCACCGCGAGCAGCAGCGTGGGCAGGCGCGGCCCCGTGTCACGGCCGACGAGCAGGTGGTACAGGAGCGCGAAGAACGACCGCTGGGCCGTCTTGATCTCCGGCGGCAGCTCCTTCGGCGTCGCGTCCGGCGAGAAGCCGGCCTGGACCTTCGGCACGCCGTAGACGAGGTGCGTCAGGCCGTCGAGCGACCAGTGCGAGTCCAGGCCCTCCAGGAGGAGCCGCAGCGATTCGCGCGCGTCGTCGTCGAGCGCGGCCAGCGCCTCCGTGTCGGGCTCGGAGCGCACGACGGTGCGCGACTCGGCCGGCACGTACTTGCTGATCCACGCGTCGGCGCGGTCGAGCCGCGGCCGTACCTCGTCGAGCGTGGTGACCGGGTTCTCCGGGTCGAGCTCGCCGAGGATGCGCAGGGCCTGGTCCTCGTGGCCCGCGGTGATGTCGGCGACGGAGGCCAGCGTGCGGTACGGCAACGGGCGCGGCGTGCGCGGCAGTTCACCGGCGGCGGTGCCCACGGCGCGCATGTACGCGGCGGCGTCCGCCGGCAGCACGGAACCGTCGGCCACCTTCCCCGCCAGCTTGTCCCACTCGTCGTAGAGCCGCTGGATCTCCTGGTCGAAGGCGATCTTGAACGACTGGTTGGGGCGGCGGCGGGCGTACAGCCAGCGCAGCAGCTGCGGCTCCATGATCTGCAGCGCGTCGGCCGGGGTCGGGACCCCGCCCTTGCTGGAGGACATCTTGGCCATGCCGCTGATGCCGACGAACGCGTACATCGGGCCGATCGGCTGCTTGCCGCCGAACAGCTCGACGATCTGCCCGCCGACCTGGAACGACGAGCCCGGCGACGAGTGGTCCACGCCGGACGGCTCGAAGATGACGCCCTCGAACGCCCAGCGCATCGGCCAGTCGACCTTCCAGACCAGCTTGCCGCGGTTGAACTCGGAGAGCCGGACCGTCTCGGTGAAGCCGTCGACGGTGCAGGTGTAGGACAGCTCCGTCGTCGCGTCGTCGTACGACGTGACGGTGGTGAGGTCCTTGCCGCACTCGCCGCAGAACGGCTTGTACGGGTAGTAGCCGCCCGCGCCGCCGCTGCCGTCGTCCTCGGACGCGGCGCCGGAGCCCTCGGCGGCCTCCAGCTCGGCCTCGTCGACCGGCTTCTGCCCCTGCTGCTGCTTCTTGGCCGGGGCCTTCTTGGTGCGGTACTGGTCGAGGATCGCGTCGATGTCACCGCGGTGCTTCATGGCGTGCAGGATCTGCTCGCGGTAGACACCCGACGTGTACTGCTCGGTCTGGCTGATCCCGTCGAACTCGACACCGAGCTCGCCGAGCGCGTCGATCATCGCGGCCTTGAAGTGCTCCGCCCAGTTCGGGTACTCCGAACCGGCCGGGGCCGGGACCGAGGTGAGCGGCTTGCCGATGTGCTCGGCCCACGACGCGTCGGTGCCGGGGACGCCGGCCGGGACCTTGCGGTACCGGTCGTAGTCGTCCCAGGAGATCAGGTGCCGGACCTCGTACCCGCGGCGGCGGACCTCGTCGGCGACCAGGTGCGGGGTCATGACCTCGCGCAGGTTGCCCAGGTGGATGGGTCCGGAGGGTGAGAGTCCGGACGCGACGACGACCGGTTTGCCCGGGGCGCGGCGCTCGGACTCGGCGATGACATCGTCCGCGTAACGGGAGACCCAGTCCTGGGTCTCCGCGCCTGTGCTCTGGGCCACGATTCGGTCGTCCTTCTCTGCGAGTCGGGTGGAGCGGGTGAGCTCTGCTCGGTCCATTCTCCCAGCTACCGGGGGCTTGGGGGAAACGTGTTCCGCGAGCGCCAAGGCCAGGCAAAATCGGGCGCCAAGGCCAGGTAAAGACGAGAGCCAAGGCCGGGTAAAACCGGTGGGTCCCTCCGTACAACCCCACGGACCCCACGCGTGTCCTCTTTTCGTGATCACAGACAGATTCCGCGCCGGGCTGCGCGTGGGGGCCGCCGGGCTCGCCATGACCCTGCCCACGGCCTGCCTCGTCCTGGCAGCGCCGTCGGCCTCGGCCGCCGTGACCTGCGGCAACACCACGTTCAAGCGGACGTTCTACACCAACACGTCGTTCTCGGGTACGCCGAAGAAGACGGACTGCGACACCACCATCGACCAGAACTGGACAGGCGCTCCGGTCTCCGGGATGGCGACGAACAACTTCTCCGTGCGCTGGTCGCTCACCCGGGACTTCGGTTCGGGCGGCTGCTTCACGTACCGCCTCTCCGGCACGGACGGCCTGCGCCTGTACGTGGACGGCGTCCGCAAGGTGAACAAGTGGACGAACACCGGTGACGCGGGCAACAGCGTTCCGGGCACCTTCTGCATCGGCTCGGGCAACCACACCGTCCGCGTCGACCACGCGAACTGGACGGGGCTCTCCCGGGTGAAGTTCACCTGGCCCGCCTCCTCCGACAGCAAGGCGCCGCTGGCCCCGACCGGCATCACCACCTCGTACGACGCGGCGACCGGCAAGGCCACCGCGAGCTGGACGAAGAACCGCGAGCTCGACATCGACCACTACCGGGTCCTCGTCGAGACCTCCACGACCGGGATCGCGGACTGGGACACCACCGGCACCAGCACCTCGTACGCGCTGCCGAAGGACGGCCGGAAGTACCGGTTCTGCATCCAGGCCGTCGACAAGTGGACGAACTACGGCGCCACCGCGTGCGGCCCGTACGTCGGCACCCCGGACCAGACGGCCCCGGCCGCCCCGGCCGTGCGCACCTCCGACGTCACCGTGTCGACGGACCTGGGCACGCCGCGCGTCAACGTCTGGCTGGGCCAGGTCAAGCCGTCCGACGGCCCCGTCTTCACCCTGTGGCGGGCCACGGCCGAGGCGGGCCCGTACACCAAGGTCGCGACCCTCGACCTGCGCGAGACCCCGGACGAGCAGTACCTGTACGACGAGACGCCCGCCGAGAAGCAGACGTACTACTACGCGGCGTCGGCCACCGACGCCGCCGGCAACACCTCGGCGCGCACCACGCCCGTCGCGGTGACCACGCCGGACACGTCGGCGCCGGGTGCCGTGACGAGCCTCGCGGCCAAGGCGGACCCCGACAAGGTCGCGCTGACCTGGGCCGCACCGGCCGACGACGCCGTGCGCTGGCAGGTGTACGGGGCCGACGGCACGGCGACACCGACCCTGCTCGGCACCGCCGACTCCGCCGCGTACTCCGACACGACGGCCAAGCCCGGCGTCGTCCGCACGTACACCGTGTACGCGGTCGACGCGGCCGGGCACCGCTCGTCCGGCGTGAAGATCTCCGCGCGCCGCCAGGTGGCACCGGCCGTGCCCGTGTACCTGCGCCCGGACGCGGACGGCCGTCCCGAGCTGCGCTTCAGGGTGGCGGCGGACAACGACCACAGCGGCGGCTTCCGGGTCTACTCCGGCACCTACGCCTCCACGGCCCGCACGAACCCGCGCGCCTGCGAGCCGAAGGAACTCTCCGCCACCGGCACGTACATCGAGTACGGCTGCGTCCTCACCGACTTCCGCGACTCGACGGACCACTACGTCACCGTCGTCGCCGTGGCCGGCAACGGCGTGACCTCGACCGACCTCAAGACGATCCGCTACGACGACACCACCGCGCCGCCCGCCACGACCGGTCTCACCGCGACCCCCCAGCCGTGGGGCACGGCCCTGCGCTGGGACAAGTCCACCGCCGCCGACGTGCACGCGTACTGGGTGCGGTCCGGCCGGCCCGAGACGGTCGACGGGGTGCTGACCTGCGCGGGCGGCAGCTCGGAGGTCGTCGACGGGAACGTCACGTCGTTCCAGGACACGTCGGGCCTGCCGGACGGCGAGGAGCGCTGCTGGGAGGTGCGCGCGGCCGACGGCGCGGGCAACGCCTCGGAGCCGGTCACCGTCCACGCAACGGAGCAGGACACCCGCCCCACGGAGGCGACCGCACCGGGCTCCCCCGTCGCGGGTCTGGAAGCCGTGGAGAACACCGGTGACGTCGCCCTGAACTGGGACACCCTCGACGGCGCCACCAGCTACCGGGTCTACCGCTGGAACCGCACCACGAGCACCTACGAGCGGATCGCCGAAGGCGCCCTGGAGAACCCGTACTCGCAGCAGTTCCGTCACTACCGCGACGAGAACGCCCCCGCCGGGACCGCCGCCTACTACCGGGTGACGGCCGTGTACGCGGACGGCACCGAGTCGGCACCCGCGCTCGCGGCCGTGTCCCTCGCGCCCGCGGCCTGACGAGGCGGCCACCGGGGGCAGGCGGGAATCCATGCGACCGCCCGCCCGCCCCCGTGGGAGACTGAAGACGTTTTCTGCACCTCTTCTGTACTCCTACGAGCGGAACGGCAACCACTCCATGGCCTCGGTCACGTCCCTCACGTCCTCCGTCAACCAGCGTCTCGCCGACGCCCTCAGCGCCGCCCTCCCCGAGGCCGGTGCGGGCGCGGACCCGCTGCTGCGACGTAGCGACCGGGCCGACTACCAGGCCAACGGGATCCTCGCGCTCGCCAAGAAGGCCAAGGCGAACCCGCGGGAGCTGGCCACGCAGGTCGTCGAGCGGATCACGGCCGGCGACCTGCTCGCCGAGGTCGAGGTCTCGGGCCCCGGCTTCCTGAACATCACGGTCACCGACAAGGCGATCACCGAGACGCTCGCCGCCCGCGCCGCCGACGGCGACCGCCTCGGCGTCCCGCTCAAGGAGAACGCGGGCGTCACGGTCGTCGACTACGCCCAGCCGAACGTGGCGAAGGAGATGCACGTCGGCCACCTGCGCTCGGCGGTCATCGGCGACGCCCTGCGCGCCATGCTCGACTTCACGGGCGAGCAGACGATCGGCCGGCACCACATCGGCGACTGGGGCACCCAGTTCGGCATGCTCATCCAGCACCTGATCGAGCACCCGGGCGAGCTCGCCCCCGCCGACGAGGTCGACGGCGAGCAGGCCATGTCGAACCTCAACCGGATCTACAAGGCGTCCCGCGCCGTCTTCGACGCGGACGAGGACTTCAAGGAGCGGGCCCGCAAGCGGGTCGTCGCGCTGCAGTCGGGCGACAAGGAGACGCTCGACCTGTGGCAGCGGTTCGTGGACGAGTCGAAGGTCTACTTCTACTCGGTCTTCGAGAAGCTCGACATGGAGATCCGCGACGAGGAGATCGTCGGCGAGAGCGCCTACAACGACATGATGGCCGAGACGGCCCGCCTCCTGGAGGAGTCGGGTGTCGCCGTGCGCTCCGAGGGCGCCCTCGTGGTCTTCTTCGACGACATCAAGGGCAAGGACGACCAGCCGGTCCCGCTGATCGTGCAGAAGAAGGACGGCGGCTTCGGCTACGCGGCCTCCGACCTCTCCGCGATCCGCGACCGCGTCTTCGACCTGCACGCCACGTCGCTCATCTACGTCGTGGACGTGCGCCAGTCGCTGCACTTCAAGATGGTCTTCGAGACGGCCCGCCGGGCGGGCTGGCTGAGCGACGAGGTCACGGCCCACAACATGGGCTACGGCACGGTGCTCGGCGCGGACGGCAAGCCGTTCAAGACGCGTGAGGGCGAGACGGTCAAGCTGGAGGACCTCCTCGACGAGGCCGCCGAGCGGGCCACGGCGGTCGTGCGCGAGAAGGCCGAGAAGGTCGGCCTGACCGAGCAGGAGATCGTGGAGAACGGCCGGTACGTGGGCATCGGCGCGGTGAAGTACGCCGACCTGTCGACGTCGCCGAGCCGGGACTACAAGTTCGACCTGGACCAGATGGTCTCCCTGAACGGCGACACTTCGGTCTACCTCCAGTACGCCTACGCCCGCATCAGGTCCATCCTGCGCAAGGCCGAAGGCGCGGCCCCGGTGGCCCACCCGGAGCTGGCGCTCGCACCGGCGGAGCGCGCGCTCGGCCTGCACCTGGACGGGTTCGGCGACACGGTCTTCGAGGCCGCCGCCGAGTACGCCCCGCACAAGCTGGCCGCGTACCTGTACCAGCTGGCGTCGCTCTACACGACGTTCTACGACCAGTGCCCGGTCCTGAAGGCGGACACCCCGGCGCAGGTCGAGAACCGCCTGTTCCTGTGCGACCTGACGGCCCGCACGCTGCACCAGGGAATGGCGCTCCTGGGCATCCGGACGCCCGAGAAGCTCTGACGACGACCCAGAACGGCCCGGCCCTCAGGTCTCCCTGAGGGCCGGGCCGTTCTGCTACACAGTCGCAGTCACTGGGCTCAGCGCAACCAGCGCGCCGCCTCGGTCGCCCAGTACGTCAGGATCATGTTCGCGCCGGCCCGCTTGATGCCGAGCAGCGTCTCCATGATGGCGCGGTCCCGCTCGATCCAGCCGCGCTCGGCCGCGGCCTCGATCATCGCGTACTCGCCGCTGATCTGGTACGCGGCGACGGGCACGTCCACCGACTCGGCGACCTTGGCGAGGACGTCGAGGTAGGGGCCGGCCGGCTTGACCATCACCATGTCGGCGCCCTCTTCGAGGTCGAGCGCCAGCTCCCGCAGGGACTCCCGGACGTTCGCCGGGTCCTGCTGGTACGTCTTGCGGTCGCCGGTGAGCGACGAGCCGACGGCCTCACGGAACGGCCCGTAGAACGCCGACGAATACTTGGCGGTGTAGGCGAGGATCGAGACGTCCTCCTTGCCGATGGTGTCGAGCGCGTCGCGTACGACACCGACCTGGCCGTCCATCATGCCGCTGGGGCCCACGACATGGGCGCCCGCGTCGGCCTGGACCTGCGCCATCTCGGCGTAACGCTCGAGCGTCGCGTCGTTGTCGACACGACCCTCGGCGTCGAGGACACCGCAGTGCCCGTGGTCCGTGAACTCGTCGAGGCACAGGTCGGACATGACGATGAGCTCGTCACCGACCTCGGCGCGCACGTCCCGCAGGGCGACCTGGAGGATGCCGTCGGGGTCGGTACCGGCCGTCCCCAAGGCGTCCTTCTTCTCGTCCTCCGGAACGCCGAAGAGCATGATCCCGGAGACCCCGGCCTCCAGCGCCTCGACGGCGGCCTTCTTCAGGGTGTCCCGGGTGTGCTGCACGACACCGGGCATGGACCCGATCCCGACGGGCTCACTGATGCCCTCCCGCACGAAGGCGGGCAGGATCAGATCGGCCGGATGCAGCCGGGTCTCGGCGACCATGCGCCGCATCGCGGGGGTGGTACGCAGCCGCCGCGGCCGCGCCCCGGGAAACGTTCCGTACTCAGTCACACCAACACTCCACGTCTGACTACTCGTACCTCTGTGGGCAGGCGTTCCGCAGGGCGGAACGGGTGGGCACAGCCCACGCGCCGGGCAACGGCACGCAGGCGCCCACCCCTCTCACCTACGGCGCCGCGCGCCGCCGCCGGGCCCCCGGCCGCCGCTCCGACGGCCGGGACACAGGATCCCCCGCCTCAAGCGCCGCAGCCCGCCGCTTCGCCCCGAAATCGGCAAGCGCCTGAGCCAGCCGGTGAACCGACGGCTCCGGAGACATCACGTCCACCCGAAGCCCATGCTCCTCGGCCGTCTTGGCCGTCGCGGGACCGATACACGCGATCACGGTCACGTTGTGCGGCTTACCTGCGATACCCACCAGGTTCCGCACGGTCGACGACGAGGTGAAGAGCACGGCGTCGAACCCGCCGCCCTTGATCGCCTCGCGCGTCTCCGCCGGCGGCGGCGACGCCCGCACCGTCCGGTAGGCGGTCACGTCGTCGACCTCCCACCCGAGATCGATGAGCCCGGCGACAAGCGTCTCCGTGGCGATGTCGGCGCGCGGCAGGAAGACACGGTCGATCGGGTCGAAGACCGGGTCGTACGGCGGCCAGTCCTCGAGGAGGCCCGCCGCGCTCTGCTCACCGCTCGGCACGAGATCCGGCTTCACGCCGAAGGCGATCAGCGCGTTCGCCGTCTGCTCGCCCACCGCCGCGACCTTGATCCCGGCGAAGGCACGGGCGTCGAGCCCGTACTCCTCGAACTTCTCGCGCACGGCCTTGACCGCGTTCACCGAGGTGAAGGCGATCCACTCGTAGCGTCCGGTGACGAGGCCCTTGACCGCGCGCTCCATCTGCTGGGGCGTGCGCGGCGGCTCGACGGCGATCGTCGGCACCTCGTGCGGCACGGCCCCGTACGAGCTGAGCTGGTCGGAGAGCGACGCCGCCTGCTCCTTCGTACGCGGTACGAGCACCTTCCAGCCGAACAGCGGCTTGGACTCGAACCACGACAGCTGGTCGCGCTGGGCGGCCGCGGAGCGCTCGCCGACCACGGCTATGACGGGACGCCCGCCCTCCGGGGACGGCAGCACCTTCGCCTGCTTGAAGGTCTGGGCGATGGTCCCGAGCGTCGCGTTCCAGGTGCGCTGGCGCGTCGTCGTACCGGCGACCGTGACGGTCAGCGGGGTGTCCGGCTTGCGGCCCGCCGCGACCAGCTCGCCGGCGGCCGCGGCCACCGCGTCGAGCGTCGTCGAGACGACGACCGTGCCGTCGGACGCGCCGACCTCGGTCCAGCAGCGCTCGGAGGCGGTGCGGGCGTCGACGAACCGCACGTCCGCGCCCTGCGCGTCCCGCAGCGGAACACCGGCGTACGCGGGCACGCCGACGGCCGCCGCGATGCCGGGAACGACCTCGAAGGAGACGCCGTCGGCCGCGCAGGCCAGCATCTCCCCGGCCGCGTAGGTGTCGAGCCCGGGGTCGCCGCTGACGGCACGTACGACCCGCTTGCCGCCCCGCGCGGCCTCCATGACAAGATTGGCGCAGTCCCTCAACGCGGGGACTGCGGCGGCAGTTGACGCATCGTCAGCAGCCGTCTGCCCCGGTGTGCCCGGGTTCTCCGCGCCGAGGACGGTCACGCCCGCCTTCGCGTGTGTGCGGACCACGTCGAGCACTTCGGGCTCGGCGATCAGCACATCCGCTCGGGCGAGCGCCTCCACGGCGCGCAGCGTCAGTAGTCCTGGATCTCCGGGTCCGGCACCGAGGAAGGTGACGTGCCCGGTTGCCCAGGTGGCCGAAGGGTCAGAGGTGGTGGGGCTCAAAGTGCTCGCTCCCCCATCAGACCGGCCGCGCCCTTGGCGAGCATCTCGGCAGCGAGTTCGCGACCGAGCGCAAGGGCCTGGTCTTCCGTCTCGGGCACGGGACCGGTGGTGGACAGCTGCACCAACGCGGAGCCGTCGGGGTTACCGACGACGCCACGCAGGCGCATTTCGTTGGCAATCTGCCCGTCGGCCAGCAGGTCGGCCAGCGCACCCACAGGTGCACTGCAGCCGGCCTCCAGGGCGGCGAGCAGGGATCGCTCGGCGGTCACGGCGACTCGGGTGAACGAGTCGTCGAGCTCGGCGAGCGCGGCGGCGAGGTCCGCGTCGGACGCGGCGCACTCGACCGCCAGAGCCCCCTGGCCGGGGGCGGGCAGAACCATGTCGACCGCAAGGAAGTCCGTCACTTCCGAGGCGCGGCCGATCCGGTTCAGTCCGGCGGCGGCGAGCACGACGGCGTCGAGCTCCCCGTTGTGCACGTAACCGACGCGGGTGTCGATGTTCCCCCGGATCGGCACGGTCTGTATGCGCATGCCGTGGCTGCGCGCGTACGCGTTCAGCTGCGACATGCGGCGCGGCGAACCGGTACCCACGCGAGCCCCGTCGGGGAGCTCGGCGAAGGTCAGTCCGTCACGGGCGACGAGGACGTCGCGGGGGTCCTCGCGCAGCGGCACGGCCGCCAGCGTGAGACCAGGGTGGGGCGTGGTCGGCAGGTCCTTGAGGGAGTGCACGGCGAAGTCGACGTCGCCGCGAAGCAGCGCCTCGCGCAGCGCCACGACGAACACCCCGGTGCCGCCGATCTGTGCCAGCTGCTCGCGGGACGTGTCGCCGTACGTGGTGATCTCGACCAGCTCGACGGGTCGTCCCGTCACCTGGCGCACGGCCTCCGCCACGTGCCCGGACTGGGCCATGGCGAGCTTGCTGCGCCTGGTCCCGAGCCTGAGTGCCCTGTCCGTCATGATGCCCGGCCTCGATTCTTGGCTACCGGCTCGTTCAGCTCGTTCAGATCGGCCCGCGAGACGGCGGCCACCGCCTCCGGGTCGAGGTCGAAGAGGGTCCGCAGAGCGTCCGCGTACCCGGCGCCGCCGGGCTCGGCCGCGAGCTGCTTGACCCGCACGGTCGGCGCGTGCAGGAGCTTGTCCACGACGCGCCGCACGGTCTGGGTGATCTCGGCGCGCTGCTTCTCGTCGAGCTCCGGGAGGCGCCCGTCGAGCCGCGCGATCTCGCCGGTGACCACGTCGGCGGCCATCGTGCGCAGGGCGACGACGGTCGGCGTGATGGTCGCGGCGCGCTGGGCGGCGCCGAACGCGGCGACCTCGTCGGAGACGATGCCCCGCACCTGGTCCACGTCCGCGGCCATCGGCGCGTCGGCGGAGGCCTCGGCGAGCGACTCGATGTCGACGAGGCGTACCCCGCCGATGCGGTGGGCGGCGGCGTCGATGTCGCGCGGCATGGCGAGGTCGAGGAGGGAGAGCCCGCCCGTGCGCTCCTCGACGGCGCGGCGGATCTCGGCCTCGGTGAGGACGAGCCCGGTCGCACCGGTGCAGGAGACGACGACGTCGGCACGTGTCAGTTCGCCGCCGACGGCGTCCATGGGCACGGCGCGCGCGGTCACCCCGGTGCCGCCGGGCTCACTGAGGATCTGAGCGAGGCGCTCGGCGCGCTCCAGGGTGCGGTTGGCGACGACGACCTCGGCGACACCGGCGCGCGCGAGCGTGGCCGCGGCCAGCGACGACATCGAGCCCGCGCCGATCACCAGGGCACGCTTGTCCTTGGCCCACACGTCCACGGGACGCCCGGCGGCCAGCTGCTCCAGACCGAACGTGACCAGGGACTGGCCGGCCCGGTCGATGCCGGTCTCCGAGTGGGCCCGCTTGCCGACCCGCAGGGCCTGCTGGAACAGGTCGTTGAGGAGGCGGCCCGCGGTGTGCAGCTCCTGGGAGCGCGCGAGGCCGTCCTTGATCTGGCCGAGGATCTGGCCCTCGCCCACGACCATCGAGTCGAGCCCGCACGCCACCGAGAAGAGGTGGTGGACGGCCCGGTCCTCGTAGTGCACATAAAGATAGGGAGTGAGCTCCTCGAGACCGACGCCGCTGTGCTGGGCGAGGAGGGTCGAGAGCTCGGCGACGCCCGCGTGGAACTTGTCCACGTCGGCGTACAGCTCGATGCGGTTGCACGTCGAGAGCACCGAGGCCTCGACGGCGGGCTCGGCGGCGAGCGTGTCCTGGAGCAGCTTGGCCTGGGCGTCCGCGGAGAGCGCCGCGCGCTCGAGGACGCTGACGGGGGCGCTGCGGTGGCTCAGGCCTACGACGAGGAGACTCATGCCGGCATCACGGCGGGGACGTCCCCGTCCGGTCCCTTACGGGTCTGCTTCGTCGCGGCGGCGGCAGCGGCGGCGGAACCGCCCGCGTCCACGGCGCCCGCCACGTCCACGTCGGCCACGTCTTCCTCCTGGCCCTCGCCGGCCTTGCGCTGCTCATGGAAGGCGAGGATCTGCAGCTCGATGGAGAGGTCGACCTTGCGCACGTCGACACCGTCCGGCACCGACAGGACGGTCGGCGCGAAGTTCAGGATCGAGGTGACACCGGCGGCGACGAGCCGGTCGCAGACCTGCTGGGCCGCGCCCGCGGGGGTCGCGATGACACCGATGGAGACGCCGTTCGCGTCGATGATCTTCTCGAGCTCGTCGGCGTGCTGGACGGCCATGCCCGCGACGGACTTGCCGGTCATCGCCGGGTCGGCGTCGATGAGGGCCGCGACACGGAAGCCACGGGAGGCGAACCCGCCGTAGTTGGCGAGAGCGGCGCCGAGGTTACCGATACCGACCATCACGATCGGCCAGTCCTGGGTCAGGCCGAGTTCACGGGAGATCTGGTAGACGAGGTACTCGACGTCGTACCCCACACCGCGGGTGCCGTACGAGCCGAGGTACGAGAAGTCCTTGCGCAGCTTCGCGGAGTTGACCCCCGCCGCGGCCGCGAGCTCCTCCGAGGAGACCGTGGGCACCGAGCGCTCCGACAGAGCGGTGAGGGCTCGGAGGTACAGCGGAAGCCTGGCGACGGTGGCCTCGGGAATCCCTCGGCTGCGGGTCGCCGGTCGGTGAGTTCGGCCAGTTGCCACGGTGCTCCTGCGGGTAGAGCGGGGCTGCGGGCGGTCGTACGTCCCGTGACCGCCCCGTCGAATGCAGGCTATGTCTTTGTGAACGCGTGCACAAAGATTGTGTCCGATTTGCCCGGGCAACGTGACCGGGGTCACGCGCCCCTGGCGTGCGCATATGGAACCAGCGCGCAAGCCGCTTCGTTGCCTACTGGATGGGGGCAAAACCGCACACTCTCTTCTACGATCCGCGCCCCCGAGACCAAAACCGCCCACGATCCTAGGCGAATTTCCGGACCACTTGGACTGCTCGGTCAGTGACGGCCGCTACTCCCCCGCCGGCCGCCGGTGCGTCAGCGCGTCAGGGCACGCCGAAGTCGGTCTTCGTTCACCTTCCAGAAGTCATGCTGTGCTCCGTCCACGAGCACCACGGGAATCTGCTCCCAGTACAAGCGGTACAGCTCCTCGTCCTGATTGATGTCCTTCTTCTCCCAGGAGGATCCGAGCTCACCGCAGACCTTCTCGATCACCTCCTGCGCGTCGTCGCACAGATGGCAGCCGGGCTTCCCGATCAGGGTGACGAGGCGTTCCTCGGGACTCTTCTTCTCGCTCCGGTCGCTCCGGCGAAAAATGGGGCTCATACGGGCCATTCTCGCCCCGCCCGCGCCACCCGGCGCACCTCCCCGGCCACTTCTTTAACGGCTCGGTCGCGGAGAGTTCACAAGGCCGAATCCTCGCGACTCCGGAACCACCGAACAAACTGGCTATGCTCACGACATGGCCGCTCTCGGATGGCTCACACCCCGTAGGCGCTCCGCCACCGCGCGGAGCGTATTGGCTGGCGAGGCCTCGGCCGAGGCCGCCCGCAAGTCGTCGCAGGAGCTGGAACAGCTCGGCGAGGCGACACAGCCCGAAGAAGGCACCCCGGAACCGGAGTTCCCCGTCGTCGGCGACGACAGGGCCGCCGCCTTCTTCGACCTCGACAACACCGTGATGCAGGGCGCCGCGATCTTCCACTTCGGACGCGGCCTCTACAAGCGGAAGTTCTTCCAGCGCCGCGAGCTGGTCAAGTTCGGCTGGCAGCAGGCCTGGTTCAGGATCGCCGGGGTCGAGGACCCCGAGCACATGCAGGACGCCCGCGACAGCGCGCTGTCCATCGTCAAGGGCCACCGCGTCGCCGAGCTGATGTCCATCGGCGAGGAGATCTACGACGAGTACATGGCCGAACGCATCTGGCCCGGCACCCGCGCCCTCGCCCAGGCCCACCTGGACGCGGGCCAGAAGGTGTGGCTCGTCACCGCGGCCCCCGTGGAGACCGCGACGATCATCGCCCGCCGCCTCGGCCTGACCGGCGCCCTCGGCACCGTCGCCGAGTCCGTCGGCGGCGTCTACACCGGCAAGCTGGTCGGCGAACCCCTGCACGGCCCCGCGAAGGCCGAGGCCGTCCGCGCGCTCGCCGCCGCCGAGGGCCTCGATCTGGGCCGCTGCGCCGCGTACAGCGATTCGCACAACGACATCCCGATGCTGTCGCTCGTGGGACATCCGTACGCGATCAATCCGGACGCCAAACTGCGCAAGCACGCGCGCGAACGTGACTGGCGGCTGCGCGACTACCGCACCGGCCGCAAGGCCGCGAAGGTCGGCATCCCGGCAGCGGCGGGAGTCGGCGCGCTCGCCGGCGGTACGGCGGCCGCGGTCGCCCTGCACCGCCGTCGCCGCTGACCCGCGCCACCCCGGGGCGGCCGTGCCATTCCCCACCCCTTACCCCGGCACGGCTCCCGCCAGTCCCGCTGGTTCAACTCGGCCACAACACACCCCGCGCTCAGACGGAACATGACCTAATCCGATCAACAAGCGGTCACTCTCCGGCACTTGAATCGACTCCGTTCAGTTACGGAAGCGTCGTAATCGGCGATTTGAGCAACTGGGTGTAGCGCTCCCTGCACGAAGCGTTATTCTCCTCAGACGCAAACCGGTACCCACACGTCAACACGACGGGTGAACGGTCCCGCACTGCACGTGATGGAAGCTCTGCCTCTGGGAGTCCCGTGTACCCACACGTCGGGGTTGACGCCTCGGGCCTGGCTACGCTGCGCGCAACGGTCGCCGACCGCTTGCGCGGCTTCGTCCCCACCGCGTACGCCGTCCCCGCCCTCGCCCTCGCGGCCCCTGCCGCGAACGGCCCTACCGGTCCTTGCTATGCCCTGGCGAGCGGGAGCACAACCGTCGGAAGACGCGCGCGCTCCGGTTCCGCCGGTACGTCCACCGCCCGCCGCCCCGCCGCGGACAGCGACAGCGCCCGCATGATGGATCTCGTCGAGCGCGCCCAGGCGGGCGAGGCCGACGCGTTCGGCCGTCTCTACGATCAGTACAGCGACACCGTCTACCGCTACATCTACTACCGCGTCGGCGGGAAGGCGACGGCGGAGGATCTCACCAGCGAGACCTTCCTGCGGGCGCTGCGCCGCATCGGGACCTTCACCTGGCAGGGCCGCGACTTCGGCGCCTGGCTGGTCACGATCGCGCGGAACCTGGTCGCCGACCACTTCAAGTCGAGCCGTTTCCGTCTCGAAGTGACCACCGGCGAAATGCTCGACGCGAACGAGGTCGAACGCAGCCCCGAGGACTCCGTCCTGGAGTCCCTGTCCAACGCGGCCCTGCTCGACGCGGTGCGCCGCCTCAACCCCCAGCAGCAGGAGTGCGTGACCCTGCGCTTCCTGCAGGGTCTCTCGGTCGCCGAGACCGCTCATGTCATGGGCAAGAACGAGGGTGCGATCAAGACCCTCCAGTACCGCGCCGTACGCACACTGGCGCGGCTGCTCCCGGACGACGCCCGCTAGCCGCCGGTGGGGACCGCCCCACCCGTCGCACCGCTCCGTATCCGTCAACTCACCTTCCGTGAGGGGCAGATGAGATCGCGGTCCGATCATCCGCCGTCCGTAACCCAAGTGCCGCGTCGCTCGTTATGCGGGATGCAGGCTCCCTGTGGTCACTCCCGGACCGCTCCCACTCACTCGATCGAGTGGAAGCGCTCAGGGTGTGCAACCCTCAGGACCCCCTGGGGAGTCGACCGTCATGACGAGAGGAGGTGCCGCCAGTGATCGCGAACGTATCGGCACACCGGCGGGCGAACGCCTTCGCCCAGGCCCTGGAGGAGCAGTCCGACCGGGAAGCGGCGGCCGTACAGCAGGAAGAGCCCCTCGCCGATCAAGGCGAGCAGGGCAAGCTGTTGGCTCTGGCGACCGGACTGGACGAGCTGCCCAAGCCTGAGCTTGACCCCGAGGTCAAGGTGGTTCAGCGAGCCCAGCTCGTGGCCGCCATGGAGGCCATGCTGCTCGAAGGCACGGCCACCGGGGGTGCGGGCCCAGGCCCTTCGGTGCCCGAGCAGCGCGCACGCAAGGGCGCTCACCGGGCGAGCCCGCTGGGGAAGTTGCGACCCCGCTCACGCCTGTCCAAGGGCATCGCGGCCGGCGGGCTCACCGTCGGTGTCGCCGCGGGAGCGTTCGGCGGCGTCGCCGCCGCCAGCTCCGACGCCCTCCCCGGTGACCATCTCTACGGGCTGAAACGCGGGATGGAGGACCTGAAACTCGGCATGGCCGACGGCGACTCCGACCGCGGCCAGATCTATCTCGACCAGGCCTCCGCCCGCCTCGGCGAGGCGCGCCGGCTCATGGAGCGCGGCCGCAGCGGCCAGCTCGACCACGAATCCCTCAGCGAAGTGCGGCGCACCCTCTCCGGCGTGCAGTACGACGCGTCCGAGGGCCACCGCCTGCTCTTCGAGGCGTACCGCAGGGACGGTTCTCTGGGCCCCATCCAGGCCCTCTCGTCCTTCTCCCAGTCACACCGGCAGAACTGGGACGCGCTGCGCGACCGGCTCCCCGTCCAGCTCGGTGACGTGGGCGCGCAGGTCAGCTCGGTCTTCGACGCCATAGACCAAGAGGTCGGTCCGCTACGGTCCCTGCTGCCGCAGGCCCCCGAGAAGGGCACCCCCAGCGGCGGGCAGGCGGGCACCCATGGCACGACGCCCGGCGCCTCCGGCGACGACCGCTCCACCCCGACGGCCGGCGGCGCGTCGGGCGCCCACGGGGACAGCTCGGGCAAACCCCGCCCGTCCTCCTCCGGCACCCACGACGACGGCCTCCTCGGCGACACCACAGGCGGCCTCCTCGACCCGCCCAAGGACAACACCAGCCCCACCCCGTCCGAGGGCAAGCACACCGCCCCGAAACCCGACGTCACCCTCCCGCCGCTCCTCCCGGGCCTCCTGCCCGGCCTGGGCATCGACAGCGAGGACGCAAGCTAGTAACTCCGTTACGTGTTGGGGGCGGCCACCGAATCCGGTGACCGCCCCCAACACGTATGAACTCACGACGAACTCACGAACTCACGAACTCAGAAGAACACCGACCTGCGCTGCACCAGCAACTTGTACAACGTGTGCTGGATCTGCTCCCTCACCTGGTCCGTCAGATTGAACATCAGCATCGGATCCTCGGCCGCCTCCGGCGGATACCCGTCCGTCGGGATCGGCTCGCCGAACTGGATCGTCCACTTCGTCGGCAACGGCACCGCACCCAGCGGCCCGAGCCACGGGAACGTCGGCGTGATCGGGAAGTACGGGAAGCCCAGCAGACGAGCGAGCGTCTTCGCGTTGCCGATCATCGGGTAGATCTCCTCCGCCCCGACGATCGAGCACGGCACGATCGGTGTGCCGGCCTTCAGCGCCGTCGAGACGAAACCACCCCGGCCGAACCGCTGGAGCTTGTACCGCTCGCTGAACGGCTTGCCGATGCCCTTGAACCCCTCCGGCATCACCCCGACCAGCTCACCCCGCTCCAGGAGGCTCTGCGCGTCCTCCGCGCAGGCCAGCGTGTGACCGGCCTTGCGCGCCAGCTCGTTGACCACCGGCAGCATGAACACGAGATCCGCGGCCAGAAGCCGCAGATGCCGGTTCTGCGGATGGTTGTCGTGGACGGCGACCTGCATCATCACGCCGTCCAGCGGCAGCGTCCCCGAGTGGTTGGCGACGATCAGCGCGCCGCCCTCCGCCGGGATGTTCTCGATGCCCTTCACCTCGACCCTGAAGTACTTCTCGTACAGGGGCCGCACCAGGGACATCAGGACCTGGTCGGTGAGTTCCTTGTCGTAGCCGAACTCGTCGACGTCGTAATCACCCGTCAGGCGCCGCCTCAGGAAGGCCAGGCCGCCCGCCACGCGCCGCTCCAGGCCGCCGCCGTCCCGCGGCCGCTCCGGCGGCGCCTCGTACCGCCCGGCGCCCGGTGACGGCTCGCCGTCCTGCTGCCCGGGCAGCGGCGCGACCTCGCGTACGGCCATGGGCTCGCCCTTGCGCCTGCCGCTCGCGCCACGGCGGCGCGGCACGACCTTGCCGGCGCCGCCGCGCGACCGGTCGTCGTCGAACGGAATGACCTTGGCATCCGCCATCGTTGATGCGCTCCTCAGCTGGCGCTGTGCGTCGGGGGGTGGCCGCCGCCCAGGAAGGGCAGCGAGGCGATCCGGTCGACGGCCCCCGCGAGGGCCTCCGGCGGCAGCAGTCCGGGCCCGCGGCCACGGACGAACTCCGCGAAGGTCTCCGCCGTCGTGTACTTGGGCCGGTAGCCGAGCGTCTCGCGCATCTGGGTTGTCGACACCACCCGCCCGTGCGTGAGCAGCCTGATCTGCTCGGGCGAGAAGTCCGTCGCGCCCAGCGTACGCAGGGCCGATCCCACCCAGGTCACGGCCGGCAGGAACACCGGCACCGTCGGCCGCCCGAGCCGGCGCGAGCACTGCGACAGGAGCAGCACGCCGTCACCGGCGACATTGAACGTGCCGCTGTTGAGCGTGCCCCGCGCCGGATCGTGCGAGGCGATCCGCAGCACCTCGATGACATCGTCCTCGTGCACGAACTGCAGCCGCGGGTCGTAGCCGAGGACGGTCGGCAGGACCGGCAGCGAGAAGTACTCGGCGAGGGGCGAGTCGGCGGCGGGCCCAAGGATGTTCGCGAACCGCAGGACACACACCGCGACGTCGGGCCGGCGCCGGGCGAACCCGCGCACATACCCCTCGACCTCCACGGTGTCCTTCGCGAAGCCGCCGCTGGGCAGCGACTTGGGCGGCGTCGTCTCCGTGAACACGGCCGGGTCGCGCGGCGCGGACCCGTACACATTCGTACTGGACTTCACGACGAGCCGCTTCACCGCCGGCGACTTCTGGCAGGCGCCGAGCAGCTGCATCGTGCCGATGACGTTGGCCTCCTTCACGGAGCCCCGGCCGCCGCCGCCCAGCGGGGTACCCGTGACGTCCAGGTGGACCACCGTGTCGACGGAATGCTCGGCGAGCACCCGGGCGATCGCGGGCTGCCTTATGTCCGCCTGGAGGAAGTCGGCGCCCCCCAGGTGATGCGCGGGCGGCACCGCGTCCACGCCGATCACCCGGTCCACCTCGGGGTCACGCTGGATCCGCCGCACGAAACGGCCCCCGAGCTGCCGGGCCACCCCGGTCACGAGCACGACCTTGCCCAAGATCAGCGCCTACCTTCCGTCGCAGCCCTGCCGGGCCCCGGTTCCGCACCGCCAGGCTCTGGCCACAACGTTAGCGGCTGGATGTTGCGCTGTGATGACCGCACGATGCAGGAAGTGACGACAGCCACAGACGTACGTACAGCCCGAGGTCGCCGGAACGTGGCCCTACGTTCCCACACAACCCCGCGAAAGCGGCCCCATCAGGCCCGTGGAACGACTGTGGCCCCTCCACCGGACGGTGGAGGGGCCACAGAGCGCGCTTGATGCAGCGGTCGCTTACTTCTTGTTGCGACGCTGCACGCGGGTGCGCTTCAGCAGCTTGCGGTGCTTCTTCTTGGCCATCCGCTTACGCCGCTTCTTGATAACAGAGCCCACGACTACCCTCGCTCACTTCTCTTCACTCGGTGCGGGGCGTCTGGGCCCACACGACCTACGTCGGCCTAGCCTACCCGGCCCAGCGCTGAGCCTGTAATCGAGGGATCCCGAAGGATGCCGTCAGGCTGTTCCCACCCCCACGTAGGACTCGCGGAGGTACTCGTGAACCGCTTGTTCCGGGACTCGGAAAGACCTTCCGACCCGGATGGCGGGCAGATGACCACTGTGCACCAGCCGGTACACGGTCATCTTCGAGACTCGCATCACCGAGGCGACTTCCGCCACGGTCAGGAACTGCACCTCGTTCAGAGGCCTACTCTCACCAGCAGCCATGACACACCTGAACCTTCCGCACTCGACGGCCCCCGGCTTCCCCTTCCGGTGACTCAACGTCGTTGCGTGCTCACTCCCCAGAGTAGGGGCGTGTGGTGCGAGTGGGGAAGAGGAGCAGCGTATGGCCGCCTACTGTGACAGACACGCTCGATTGAGTACATAGCGAGTAAGCGGCCGGTAGTAATCGGACCGCACAGCATCATCAAGCGGAACGGCAACGGACACCTGCCCCTCGGCTTCCCCCACGAACAGCGCGGGATCGTCCGTGTCCGCGAGCCCGATCGCGTCGAACCCCAACTGACCTGCGCCGCAGACCCATCCATGGTCACCCACGACCAGTTCCGGCAGCAGCCCGCCGGACTGCGCGGCCGCCGCGAGGACCGTGCGAACAGGGAGCGGTGAGTGGGTGTGCGCGCCGGTCTCACTCCCGGGCGAACGCGCGCCGGGTTCCCGCACCAGCGCGACTCCCTGTACGTAGTCGAGGTTGTACGTACGTAGTCCGAACCGGGTCGTTATGTCGACACTCTCACCCTGCGCGGGGGTGAGGACGGGACATCCCGCCGCCGACAGGGCGTCCGCCAACCCGGCGTAGAAACCGAGGAGTCGATGCGGGTGACCCGTCCCGAAGAGCACCGGGACGCGGCCCCGCGCGGCCTCGCCGAGCCGCTTCGCGAACGCGTCGAGCGCCACCAGGGTCCGCTCCGGGTCGATCACGTCGTACCCCGAGGTGTCCCGCGGATCGCCCGAGACCCCGCACTTGTCCGCCATCAGCGCGAGCAGGTCCCGCTGCCCCCAGCTCCACTCGGGGTCCAGGCCGAGCAGTATCCGGGGATCCCTCGCCGCGAAGAGCCGATAACTGCGCAGACTCTCCTCGCGGGACGTCGCCACGGGCCCGGCCAGGCGGGCGGCCAGCAGATGCGCACGCAACGCTCCGGTGCTCAACACGCCTGAAATGCTGGCGCATTGGGGTCCCCGGCATCGCTAAAACCCCAGAACACCGCACACTTGGCGTAACACCCCGTACCCTCAGTACCGTCAGTGCCCTCGCAGGCCGCCCGCCTCGACAACGGCCCCTGCACAACACCCTTACGGCTGCCACACGCTTACCGCAACGGCATCCTTACGGCAGCAGCCCCCGTAGGGGGAACGCCGCCCGCCGCGTCGCCAGGACCGCCTGGTCGAGCCGGTCGGCCGGGTCGTACCCCGCCTCCCACTCCCGGTACGCGACCGGCCACCGCCCGTCCGTCATCCGCGTGGGCGCCAACTGCCGCGTCCTCGCGAACACTTCCTGCCGCCAGCCGTCCGGGATCACCGTCTCGGGCGCCACCTCGTGCCCCGCCGCGATCCCCACCAGATGCGACCAGGACCGCGGCACCACGTCCACCACGGCGTAACCGCCACCGCCCAGCGCGACCCACCGCCCGTCCGCGTGCTCGTGCGCCAGCTCATGACAGGCGACCTGTACGGCGCGCTGCGCGTCGAGGGACACCGCGAGATGCGCCAACGGGTCCTCGAAGTGCGTGTCGGCCCCGTGCTGGGTCACCAGGACCTGCGGCCGGAACTCCGCGAGAACCTCGGGCACGACGGCGTGGAAGGCCCGCAGCCAGCCCGCGTCCCCCGTCCCCGCCGGCAGCGCCACATTGACCGCCGAACCCTCCGCGGCACCGTCGGCGCCCGTCTCCTGAGGCCACCCGGTCTGCGGGAACAGCGTCCGGGGATGCTCGTGCAGCGAGACGGTGAGCACCCGCGGGTCCTCCCAGAACGCCGCCTGCACCCCGTCCCCGTGGTGCACGTCCACATCGACGTACGCCACCCGCTCGGCACCCAGCTCCAGCAGGCGCGCGATGGCCAGCGCCGCGTCGTTGTAGATACAGAACCCGGAGGCGCCCCCGGGCATCGCGTGGTGCAGCCCGCCCGCGAAGTTCACCGCGTGCAGCGCGTCGCCCCCCCACACGGCCTCCGCCGCACCCACGGACTGCCCGGCGATCAGCGCCGACACATCGTGCATCCCCGCGAAGGCCGGGTCGTCGACCGTCCCGAGACCGTAGGCCCCGTCCGCCGAAGCCGGATCGGCGGACGCGGCCTTGACCGCCTCCACGTAGTCCTCGCGGTGCACGAGGCGCAGCGTCGACTCGCCCGCCCGCTTGGCGGCGACGACCTCCACCTCACGATCGAGCCCAAGAGCCCCGACGAGACTCCTCGTCAGGGCCAGCCGGACCGGATCCATCGGGTGATCCGGACCGAAGTCATAGCCCGTTACTGCCTCGTCCCACATCAACTGTGCGCGGCCGCTCATGCCCGTCACCGTATCGGTCCGCTCCGGGGGCGAAGGACCGGGCGTACACGAGAGTCACGAGCACCAACACCATGGGAACGAGCATCGCCCCGCGGTAGTTCCACGCATCGCCCAGAGCTCCCACAAGGGGCGAACCGACCAGGAACCCCACATAGTTGAAGACATTGAGCCGTGCGATCGCCGAGTCCGAGGCGTTCGGGAAGAGCCGGCCCGCCGCCGCGAAGGTCTGCGGCACGATCACACACAACCCGAGCCCCAGCAGCGTGAACCCGAGCATCCCCACCCAGGCCCCCGGCGCCACCGCCACGACCCCGAACCCGGCCGCCGCCACCACGGCCCCGAACCGCACCACGACGACCGCCCCGAACCGCCGCACCCCGAGGTCCCCGAGCGCCCGGCCCACGAGCGTCATCACCATGTAGACGTTGTACGGAACCGTCGACAGCTGCTCCGAACTCCCCAGCACGTCCTGGAGGTACTTCGCACTCCAGTTGGAGACCGTCGAGTCCCCGATGTACGCGAACGTCATCACCAGGCACAGCGGCAGCAGCATCTTGAAGACCACCGAGGACCCGCCCGCGGCCCCCTCCGCGCCGTCCACACCCTCGCCGGCCCCGCCGTCCCCGTCGACGTACCAGCGGCTCCCCACGAAGGCCGCGGGCAGCAGCAGCACGACCACCGGCAGATACGACACGAACAGCGAAAGCTGCCAGTGCGCCCCCACCCAGGCCAGCGACGCCCCCACGATCCCGCCCAGGCTGTACGCCGCGTGGAACCCGAGCATGATGCTGCGCCCGTACGCCCGCTGCAGGCTCACCCCGAGCATGTTCATCGACGCGTCCAGCGCGCCCACCGCGAGCCCGAACGCCCCCAGCGCCAGGGCCGCTTGCCACAGCGCGTCCCCCGCCCCCGCACCGAGCAGCGCGAGCAGCACGACCGGCTGCGACCACCTCAGGACGCGGCTCGGCCGCACCCGTTTCACCAGCTTCTCGGTGCACACACTCCCGACACCCGCCAGGATCGGCACCGCGGCCAGGAACACGGGCAACAGCCCGTCCGATATCGCGTACTGATCCTGGATCGCCGGTATTCGGGTCACCAGGAGCGCGAACGCGGCACCCTGCACAAAGAAACTGAACGCCAGCGAGCCTCTGCCACGCCGCAGTACTTCCGTCATGGCGGCACAGCGTATGCGTCAGAGCTACCCGTGGGTAGATGGATCTCGAAGATCTCGAACAAATTCCCGGCCGCCGTCGTCGTCGGTCATGAGAGCAGGTCGGGCAACTCCCGCATGTCACTGAACAGTTCGGTGGCCTCGCTGAGCCTGCCGGCGGGCGTCATGGCGGTGAACCCGTACACGTCCATCCCGGCGGCCACGGCGGCCCGCACCCCGAGCGGGCTGTCCTCGACCACCACACACCGCTCCGGCGCCACACCCATGCGCTGAGCCGCGTACAGGAAGAGATCCGGCGCCGGCTTCCCCCGCCCGACATCCTGCGAGCTGAAGATCCGCCCGTCATCGAACCGCTTGTCGAGCCCGGTCATGCGATGCCCGACTCGGATCCGCTCATGACTCCCGGAAGAGGCCACGCAATACGGCACCCCATCTGCGGCCAGCTTCTCCAGAACCTCTACGGCCCCGGGCACCGGCGCCAGCTCCCGCTCGAATGCAGCGAATACCCGCTGGTGAAAAACATCGTCGAAGTCGGCCGGCAGCCGCCGCCCGGTCCGCTCCTCGACGAGATCGTGGACGCGGTGCATTGCGGCACCCATGTAGTCCCTGAGGGAGTCCTCGTACGAGGTGGGGTGCCCAAGTTCGGTGAGATACCCGGCGAGAAGCTTGTTGGAAATCGGCTCGCTGTCGACGAGAACGCCGTCATTGTCGAAGATGACCAGGTCGTATCGCATGGCTCGACCCTAAACTCCGGACAAGACCAGAACGCAGAAAACCCCCGTAACAGGATTCTCATCCGTTACGGGGGTTTTCTTCAAAATTAGTTCGGCGGCGTCCTACTCTCCCACAGGGTCCCCCCTGCAGTACCATCGGCGCTGTGAGGCTTAGCT
>NZ_RZYA01000067.1 GCF_004005495.1 Streptomyces antnestii | reverse complement strand
ACGGGTCGTCGACCTCGATGTCCGGCACGCTGATCCCGTCGATCTTGGCCTGCCGGGTGCGGACCATGAGTTCGTGGTTGGCCGGGTCGTAGGAGATGTTGCCCGTGCCGTCCTGCTTCTCGATCCCGCCGATCCGGTGCTCGAGCCCCGGCGTCCCCGGCACCGCCCACGGACGGGCCAGCGTCTGCGGATCCCGCTTGTAGGGCCAGAACACCTCGCTGCCGTCCGCCTCGGTGTGATTCGGCCCCGACGCGAACTGCGTGCGCAGATCTGGGAGTTGATCCACCTCCGGGATCCGCCACGGCTCCGAGCCGTTCGCCAGATAGCCGTCCGAGAGAAGGAACACCGGCGTGCGGTACGTGATCGCGATCCGCGCCGCCTCCAGAGCGGCATCGAAACAGTCGGCGGGCGTGCGCGGCGCGACCACCGGCACCGGCGCCTCACCATTACGCCCATACATCGCCTGCAGCAGATCCGCCTGCTCCGTCTTGGTGGGCAGACCGGTGGAGGGGCCGCCGCGCTGGATGTCCACCACCAGCAACGGCAGTTCCAACGACACCGCAAGGCCAATGGTTTCGGATTTGAGCGCCACACCCGGACCCGAGGTGGTGGTGACAGCCAGCGAACCCCCGAACGCCGCCCCCAGCGCCGCCCCGATCCCCGCGATCTCGTCCTCCGCCTGGAACGTGCGCACCCCGAAATTCTTGTGCT
>NZ_RZYA01000026.1 GCF_004005495.1 Streptomyces antnestii | reverse complement strand
TTCCTCGGGGTCTTGCTCCGCTTTCCGGCCTTTCGGCTTTCCGGCGGTTCCGACTCTATCAGATCCTTTCGGGCCTGATTCCCAGTCAGAGGGGGCTTGTCTTCCCGGCTGTTGGGCCGTTCCGACGAGTGAGACTTTAGCGGATTCCTGGCTCCCGAGCTAATCGGGGGCGCCCTTTCGAACGCGGATTCCTCATTTCGCAAAGACGCATGAAAACGACACGTGGCGCGCCTCGAAGAGACACGTCATCGATCATTGAATGGGTCTTGCGGAATGGCCGCCCGGGGACCGGTCAGGAACCGGAGCTCACGTCGGGCAACTCGGAGAACACTACGTAGCGGGCCCAGGAGTGTCAACCTGATGCCTGAGGGGGCCCATCGGGTCTAACCTGGGCCGCGTGACTACGCATGCGCACACCCAGCAGTGGTGGGCCGCCTGACGGCGGCCGGCACAAGCATGCATCCAACGGCCGCCGCCTCGGCGGCCGTTCTTGTGTCTCCCTCCTGGAGACCACGGAGCCCGGCGGCCGGGCCGGCGGGCCAGACCAGGAGGTTGAGTAATGACGCGGATCTTCAGCGGGGTAAAGCCGACCGGGCACCTGACGCTGGGCAACTATCTCGGCGCCGTACGGCAGTGGGCGGAAGTCGATCAGCACAGGGCTGACGCGCTGTTCTGTGTCGTCGACCTGCACGCACTGACCGTGGACCACGATCCAGGGCGGGTGCGCAGGCTCAGTCAGCAGGCGTCGACGCTCCTGCTCGCCTCGGGACTCGATCCCGAGCTGTGCACCGTGTTCGTACAGAGTCATGTGGACGAGCACGCACGGCTGTCGTATCTGCTCGAGTGCGTGGCCACGGACGGCGAGATGCGGCGGATGATCCAGTACAAGGAGAAGTCCGTGCGCGAGCGGGAACGGGGCGGGAGTGTGCGCCTGTCGCTGCTGACGTACCCGGTCCTGATGGCGGCGGACATCCTCGCGTACGGGGCGGACGAGGTTCCTGTGGGTGAGGACCAGACGCAGCACGTCGAGCTCACCCGTGACCTGGCGGTGCGGTTCAACCATCGGTACGGGCACACGTTCGTGGTGCCGCGGGCCACGCCGCCCGCAGTGGCCGCGCGGGTCATGGACCTCCAGGACCCGACTTCCAAGATGGGGAAGTCGCACGACAACGGGGCCGGGATCGTCTATCTCCTCGACGAGCCGGACGTCGCTCGGAAGAAGATCCTGCGGGCGGTCACGGACAGCGGGAATGACGTCGAGTACGACCCCGAGGCCAAGCCGGGGGTGTCGAATCTGCTGGAGATTCTGGCCGCTTGTGAGGGTGGGAACCCGCAGGCCTTGAGCGGCGTTTATGAGTCGTACGGCGCGTTGAAAAAGGCCGCGGCGGAGGCCGTGGTGGAGCTTCTGAAGCCTCTGCAGAAGCGGCACAAGGAGCTGGTCGGGGATTCCGCGTATGTAGAGGGGGTGTTGCGGCGGGGTGCTGAGCGGGCGCGGGAGATGGCGAAGCCGACCGTGGACACCGCCTATCGGGCGATCGGGCTTCTTCCCCCTGCCTAGGTGGGACGAGTCCGGGTGACGGGGCGCTGGGCGAACGAGGCCCGGTAGGCGCGTGGGCTGGTGGCGAGGCGCGAGGCGAAGTGCTGGCGCATCGTGACCTCGCTGCCGAAGCCCGCACGGCTTGCGACGTCCGGCATGGGGAGGTCGGTGCGTTCAAGGAGTTTCTGCGCGGCTGCCATGCGCTGGTCCAGGAGCCAGCGCAAAGGGGTGGTGCCGGTGGCCGCGGTGAAGTGGCGTGCGAACGAACGGGGGGACATTTCGGCGCGGGCGGCGAGGTCGGCGACGGCGAGTGGTTCGTGGAGGTGCTGGAGGGCGTAGGCGCGTACGGAGGCGAGGGCGTCGGCGTCGCGGTCGGCTCGCGGGGTGGGGTGCTCGATGAACTGGGCCTGGGTTCCGGTGCGGAAGGGGGCGGTGACCATCGACCGGGCGATGGTGGCCGCGGTCTCGGCGCCGTGGGTCCGGCGGACGAGGTGGAGACAGAGGTCGATGCCGGCGGCCGTTCCGGCGGCGGTCCAGATGTTGTCGTCCTCGATGAAGAGCGCGTCGGGTTCGACGGTGACGAGGGGGTGACGGGCGCGGAGCAGGTCGACGAGGTTCCAGTGGGTGATCGCGCGGCGGCCGTCCAGCAGGCCGGCTTGGGCGAGCGTGAAGGCGCCACCGCAGAGGGCCGCGATGGTGACGCCTCGGGCGTGGGCGCGGCGCAGGGCGGCGAGGACGGGCTCGGGCGCGGGCGTCACGTGGTCGTCGAGGCCGGGGACGACGATCAGATCGGTGGCGGGTGCGAGGCGCGTCAGCCAGGTGAGGGTGCGATCGGGGGTGAGGGTGAGGCCGCCTCGCATGGGGACGGGTGTGGGGTCGACGGCGATGCGGCGCAGGTCGAAGGCGGGGACGCCGCGGTCGGTGCGGTCGGTGCCCCAGACCTCGGTGATGACCGAGACGTCGAACGCCCGGATGCCGGGGAAGGCGAGGAGGGCGATGCGCTGGGAGGGGGGTCGCGACACGGTGGCAGTAAACCATCGATCGCTGGCTTCTGTACCTCTGGGGCCGCGGCGCTCCGGGCGGCAGGATCGTCGGCATGGAGATCGCAGAGAACGCAGCGCTGATCGTGGTGGACGTGCAGAAGGGCTTCGACGAGGAGGAGTTCTGGGGTAAGCGGAACAACCTGGGAGCGGACGAGAACATCGCGTCGCTGATCGACGCGTGGCAGTCGACGGGACGGCCGGTCGTGTTCGTCCGGCACGACTCGCCCAAGCCCGGGTCGCCGCTGCGGCCGGGGTACGTGGGGAACGACTTCAAGGACTACGTGGAGGAGCGGCGGGGGAAGGGGGACGGGGCGGAGCTCCTGCTGACTAAGACCGTGAACTCGGCGTTCTACGGGACGCCGGACCTGGACGCGTGGCTCAAGGCGGCCGGTATCGGGCAGTTCGTGGTGGCGGGGATCCAGACCAACATGTGCGCGGAGACGACGGCACGGATGGGCGGGAATCTGGGGTACGAGGTGCTGTTCGCGCTGGACGCGACGCACACCTTCGATCTGGAGGGCCCGTTCGGCTGGCGGCGCACGGCGGAGGAGCTGGCGCAGGCCTCGGCGGTGTCGCTCCACGGTGGCGGCTTCGCGCGGGTGGTCACGACGGCGGAGGTCGTTGCGGCGGCGGGGGCGCTCCGCGGGTGAGCGGGCCTGGTGCCGGTCCGGCTCCGGTGAAGGAAGCGGACCGGTGGGCCCGGTGGGGTGGAGTCAGTTGTTGCCGGAGGCGAGTTCGCGGCTGCGGTCGCGGGCGGCTTCCAGGGCGGCGATGAGGGCGGCGCGGACTCCGTGGTTCTCGAGTTCGCGGATGGCGTTGATGGTGGTGCCGGCCGGGGAGGTGACGTTCTCGCGGAGCTTGACGGGGTGTTCGCCGCTGTCGCGGAGCATCGTGGCCGCGCCGATCGCGGACTGGACGATCAGGTCGTGGGCCTTGTCGCGGGGCAGGCCGAGCAGGATGCCCGCGTCGGTCATGGCCTCGACGAGATAGAAGAAGTAGGCCGGGCCCGAGCCGGACAGGGCGGTGCAGGCGTCCTGCTGGGACTCGGGGACGCGCAGCGTCTTGCCGACGGCGCCGAAGATCTCCTCGGCGTGGGCGAGGTCGGCGGCCGTGGCGTGGGAGCCGGCGGAGATGACGGACATGGCCTCGTCGACGAGCGCGGGCGTGTTCGTCATGACGCGCACGACCGCGGTGCCTTCGGGGAGGCGCTCCTCGAAGAACGTGGTGGGGATACCCGCCGCGCCGCTGATGACCAGGCGGTCGGCGGGGAGGTTCGGGACGAGTTCGGTGAGGAGGGTGCCCATGTCCTGGGGCTTGACCGTGAGGATCAGGGTGTCGGCCTGCTTGGCGGCTTCCGCGTTGGTGACGGGGGTGACGCCGTAGCGGGTGCGGAGTTCCTCGGCTCGTTCGGGGCGGCGGGCCGTGACCAGGAGGTCGGCCGGGGCCCAGCCGCCTCGGATCATGCCGCTGAGCAGCGCCTCACCGATCTTGCCGGTGCCGAGTACAGCGACCTTCTGGCGCGAGTTCTGGCTCATGAGCGTGGCCCTCCCGTGTGCGTCGTCCGGGGCCATCCTCGCATCGGAGAGCGCGGTTCCGGTCGAGCGTCCGGTGGGCGGACGCCCCGCCCACGCCGGGGCGGCATCGGTCAGGCCGTGCGGCGGCGGAGGGTGGCGGCGCCGAGGCCCAGGACCAGGAAGGCGCAGCCCGCGACGATCAGGACGTCGCGGACGTAGGTGGTGGTGAGGTCGGTGTGGCGGAGGACCTCGTTCATGCCGTCGACGGCGTACGACATGGGGAGGACGTTGGAGATCGCTTCGAGGAGGGGCTGCATCCGGTCGCGCGCGGTGAACAGGCCGCACAGGAGCAGCTGGGGGAAGATCACCGCCGGCATGAACTGGACGGCCTGGAACTCGGAGGCCGCGAAGGCGGAGACGAAGAGCCCCAGAGCGGTGCCGAGCAGCGCGTCGAGCAGGGCGACCAGGAGCAGGAGCCAGGCGGAACCGATGACGTCGAGGCCGAGGCCCCAGAGCGCGAGGGTCGTCGCCAGGACGGACTGGATGACGGCGAGGGCGCCGAAGGCGAGGGCGTAGCCGCCGATGAGGTCGGCCTTGCCGAGGGGCATGGCGAGGAGGCGTTCGAGGGTGCCCGAGGTGCGTTCGCGCAGGGTGGCGATGGACGTGACCAGGAACATCGTGATGAGCGGGAAGATGCCGAGGAGCGAGGCGCCGATGGCGTCGAAGGTGCCTGCGCTGCCGTCGAAGACGTAGCGGAGCAGGACGAGCATCACGCACGGGACGAGCAGCATCAGGGCGATGGAGCGCGGGTCGTGGCGGAGCTGGCGCAGGACGCGGGCGGCGGTGGCGAGGGTACGGGCTGCGTTCATCGGGGGCTCCGTCGGCGGGTGTCGGCGTTCGTGTCCACGTTCGTGTCCGCGCCGGCGGCGGTGGCAGTGGCGTCGGCCTGGTCGACGAGGTGGAGGAAGGCGCCTTCGACGGTGGCGGCACCTGTGTGCGTCCGCAGGGCGTCGGGGCTGTCGTCGGCGAGGATCTCGCCCTCGCGCATGAGGAGGAGGCGGTGGCAGCGTTCGGCCTCGTCCATGACGTGGGAGGACACGAGGAGGGTGGCTCCGCGGGCGGCGATGGCGTGGAAGAGGTTCCACAGGTCGCGCCGCAGGACGGGGTCGAGGCCGACGGTGGGTTCGTCGAGGACGAGGAGTTCGGGGGTGCCGAGCAGGGCGACGGCCAGGGATACGCGGCTGAGCTGACCGCCCGAGAGCTTGCCCGCGAGCACGTCGGCGTGGGAGGTGAGGTCGACCTCGGTGATGACGCGGGCGACGTCGTCGCGGCGGCGGGAGGCGGCGGCGCGGCCCGGCTGGAGTACGGCCGAGAAGTAGTCCAGGTTCTGGCGGACCGTCAGGTCGGCGTACACGGAGGGGTCTTGGGTGACGTAGCCGATGCGGGAGCGGAGTTCGGCGGAGCCTGCCGGGCGGCCGAGGACGGTGAGGGTGCCGGTGACCTTGGCCTGGGTTCCGACGACGGCGCGCATGAGTGTGGACTTGCCGCATCCCGAGGGGCCGAGGAGGCCGGTGATCTGGCCGCGGGGGACTGCGAAGTCGAGGGCGTGCAGGACGGGCCGGGCGCCCCGGACGACGGTCACACCCTCGGCGCGGATGGCCGGGGCGTCCGGTGGAGCGGGGGGCTCCGGTGAGGTGGGGGGCTCCGGTGAGGTGGCCGGTTCCTGTGGGGTTCGGGGGTCTGGCGGCGATGACCCCGGAGGGATATTCATCATGTGGTGAATATCCCTCGGGCGGGGCCGGGCGTCAAGCGTCGGGGCCTGGCCAGGTCGGGGGGCTTGTTCGGGGGGCCTGTTCGGGGGGTTGTTGTTCGGGCGGGGGGCTTGGTCGGCCAGGGAGCTTGGTCAGGTGGGGAGCTTGGTCAGGCGGGGAGCTTGGTCAGGTGGGGAGCTTGGTCAGGTGCGGGTGGTCGTCAGGAGTTCGACCAGGTACGTCTCCTCCACGGTGCCGTCCGGGAAGAGTTCGCTGAGGCGGGCGCGCTCCTCGGCGAGGAACGCTTCCGCGTCGGCCTGGTCGAGGACGAGGAACGCCGAGTGGCTGCCGATGTTGGCGAGGTGCGTCTCCAGCGGGACGCGGCGGCTCCAGCGGATGTGGCGCAGCGTGACGTCGCCCCGCCCCGGGAGGTCCGCGAGGCCTGACAGTTCGATGGCGCGGGCCTCGTCGGGGCGTTGCGTCGGGCCGTTCTCGCCGACGTGGCGCGCGATGCGTTCCTGCTGCGCGGAGATCCACGGAACGTCGAGGGCGCTGATGTTCCACCAAAGCGCGAGCGTGCCGCCCGGGCGCAGGACCCGCATCGCCTCGGGGGCCGAGCGTTCCGGCGTGGTCCAGTGCCACGACTGGGCGTAGGTGAGGAGGTCCAGGGAGGCGTCGGTGAACGGGAGGGCGTTGCCGTCGGCCCGCACGATCGGTACGGCGGGCAGCGTCTGCCGGAATGCGACCGCCATGCCCTCGCCCGGCTCGACGGCGACCACGTGGGCGCCGCGCGCGTGCAGGAGGGCGGTGGCGATTCCGGTTCCCGCGCCTACGTCGGCGACGCAGGCGCCGGCGAGGGGTCGTCCGGCGAGTGCTTCGACGGCGTCGATGAGGGCGGGCGGGTAGGACGGGCGGTTCGCGGCGTACTGGGCGGCCGCGGCGTTGAAGGAGTGAGCACGCGAGACGGTGGTCATCCCGCCATCCTGGCCCCGGCTGCGGACTCTCGTCAGTACGTGGTGGTCGTCTGTCGCCGGAGCGCGGTGCCCGCTGGGCGGCGCACGGTGAGCGAGGTGCGGCGTGCGGTGCGGCGCCCGGTGTGCCGAGGGGCTGCGCTCGGTGTGCGGGGAGGTGGTGCGCTCAGTTCTTGCGCTTCTTTTTCGACGGGTTGCCCGTGCGGCGGTTGGCGCGGCGTTCGTACTGTTCGCGGGCGGTCGCGTACTCCTGCCTGCGGAGTTTCTCGCCGGGGGCCTCCGAGAAGCAGCGCACGAAATGGGCGAGCAGGACGCCGACGAAGCCGATCGCCATGAAACCGCGCAGGGACGCCTGCGTGCCGGGGTCCGGGCGCTTCGAGAAGCCGTCCCAGGTGCGGCGGAAGGCGAGGGCGCTGCAGATGGCGAACATCAGGACGACGAGCACGTTCACGAAGGAGCCGACGTCGGCGATCGCCAGGCCCTCGTACGCGAAACGGAGCACGAAGCAGCCGGCTGCCGCGGCGACGAGGGCGCCCGCGGCGACGGCGACGCGCCGCCAGGTGTAGCCGCCATCGTGCTCGACCCAGGTCCTGCCGAAGAAACGGATCTCCTCGGGCTGGGGGCCCACGGGGACACCGCTGGAGCCTCCCGGGGTCTCGGGGGCGGGGCTGGGGGTGCCGGATTCGTCGCTCACGGGTCGATTATGGCCGGGACGCGGGCCGTGCCCGGTGGGCGGGGCGGGCCGGGGCGAGGCGGGAACGCGGAGACGACGTGGCCGAGCTCCTGCGCGGCGAACGGTGGCGGCTCCGCGAGCCGGACACGCCCTAGTGGGGGAGGCGTCCTACCGAGGCCTGGGCGCCTCCCACCTCTACTCCCTACGCTCAGCGCGGCGCCCTACTCCCTACGCGCAGCGCGGCGCCACATAACCGTCCTTGCCGGTCTGCACGTACGCGTCGGAGACGTACTGGCCATTGGCGATGTTGTCCCAGAGGTTCGTCGTGCCGTACGTGCCACTGATGGTCTCGCCCGGCTTCTGGCAGTTGATCGGTACGCGGGCGCCCAGCGGCAGGACCTTGACCAGCTGGTACTGGGTGCCAGGTCCACTGCGTACCTTCAGGCGGACTCCGGGGGCGACCGGGTAGCGAAAGGCGAGCTCGTCGGCACTCAGCCCCTCCGCCGCCCCTGCGGCCTCATGCGCCGCGACGCCCTCAACCGTTCCCGCACCTTCTTCAACAGCCATGCTGTTCTCCCCCGTTGACCATTCTCACGTCTGTCTCTGACATCCGCGAACATGCGTACATGCCCTGCGACCCGCGCAGGCTAGCAAGCCCCTCCGACATCGCACGCACCATCGACTAGGCTCCGTGCGTCGCGCTTGCGGACACAGACACGGGGGTGGGCGATGCCGCCGCTGCGCAGCACCGGACCGGGCCGGGAAGCGGAACATCCTGAATACGCCGGGCAGTACCGTCTTGAGTCATGCCTCGGCGGGGGTGGCATGGGTGTGGTGCACCTGGCGACGTCGGCCTCGGGGCTGCGTCTCGCCATCAAGGTCGTGCATGCCGAGTACGCGGCGGATCCCGAGTTCCGGGCCCGTTTCCGGCAGGAGGTCAACGCCGCGCGCAGGGTCAGCGGTGCCTTCACCGCGCCGGTGGTCGACGCGGATCCGAATGCCGAACTGCCCTGGATGGCCACGCTGTTCATCCCTGGCGACACGCTCGCCGAGCGGGTGAAGCGGAACGGCGCGCTGGCACCGGACGACGTACGCAGGCTGGGTGCGGGGCTCGCGGAGGCGCTGCGCGACATCCATCGCGCCGGCGTCGTGCACCGCGACCTCAAGCCGAGCAACGTCCTGCTCGCCGCCGACGGCCCGAAAGTCATCGACTTCGGCATCTCCCGCCCTACGGACAGCGATCTGCGGACCGAGACGGGCAAGTTGATCGGCTCGCCGCCCTTCATGGCACCCGAGCAGTTCCAGCGGCCGCGTGAAGTGGGGCCCGCCGCAGATGTGTTCGCCATGGGAGCCGTGCTGGCCCACGCGGCGACAGGGCGTGGACCTTTCGATTCGAACAGCCCGTACATCGTCGCCTATCAAGTCGTGCACAACGAGCCGGACTTGGCCGGGGCGCCCGAGGACCTCGCGCCGCTGATCAGGCGCTGCCTTGCGAAGGATCCCGGAGAACGGCCCCTGCCGGGCGAGATCATGGAGGCGCTCCGGCTGCCTGCCACGGCCGGGGCGGGGACGACCGGTTCCGGGGCCGGTGCGTTCATACCCGCCCAGCGGCGCCCGAGCGGGCAGCCGCTCGCGGAGGGCGGACGCGAGCAAAGCACCCAGTGGACCCGGCGGATCCGCCGCCAGGACCGGCCCGCATCCGCATCCGTATCCGCATCCGCCGGCCAGGACTCCCCCGCGTCCCGGGCGGACCAGCCCACCCACCACCGGCCAAGCAAGAGAGCCACGCCCGAGTCACTGCGGCAACGTCGCCGTTGGGCGCTGACGGCAGGAGCCGTACTCGCGCTGGCGGCCGTCGGTGCAGGCATCGCGCTGTACGCGGCGGAGGACGGTGACGGGACCGGCCCCGGCCCCGGCGGAACGGCCGTGCGGCAACAAGCACGCTCCTTCAAGCCCTGGCACACGAACCTCGGCGGCGCGAGTGACACCGCCCCGGCATGTGTCTCCGGGGCAGGTGCCCTCTATTGCGTCAGCGGCGGCAGGACAACGCGCCTCGATCCGTTGAACGGCCACGTCATGTGGGCCTCGGCCGCCGCCGGCGAGCGGCACAGCTCCGGCACGGCCGCACGGCGGGCCACTCCGGCTGCGCCCACGCTGTCCGGAGGGCTGCTGCAGCTGGTCGACGGCGGCCGGATCAGGGCTCTGGATCCGCGTACGGGCGAGGACCGCTGGGCCGTCGACGCGTCCGCGTACGAAGCCGTGGAGCACGGCGCGGACACGACGCTGCTGATCGGATCGGGCGGAACCGTGCGTGCTCTGAACAGCACGACCGGCAAGCCGAGGTGGACGAAGCACGTCGGAGGCCTCGGCACCCAGTGGATCGCCGGACCGGGCGACGACGGCGAATTCTTCGCCGTGACGGCGTCCGCCGACGGAGCCACCACGTCGGTCAGCGCGATCGACGCCCACGGGGGCGCCGTGCGGTGGACCGCCGAGACTGCGGGCAGCCTCAGCCCCTTCGGTGCGTCGGACGGCGCCGTGTACCTGCTGTCCTCGAACACGGACCTCCTGGTGGACGCCGTCGTACGGCTCGACACCGCCGACCGGACCGCACACCGCTTCCCGCTGACCACGCCCGCGGACCAGGCCGAGGCCACCGAGAGCGGCGGTACCGCCTACGTGTACGGGGCCGGCGGCTCGCTCGTCGCCGTCGACACCACGGCCACGAGGCGGCAGAGCGCGGTCCGTTGGCGGCTGGAGACCTCGGCCAGTCGCCCTTCGCGGCCCGTCGTGTCGGACCGGAGGCTCTACCTCACCGCCCCCGACGGCCGCCTGCTCGCCACGGACCTCCGCACCGGCAAGCCCCTGGGCCAGACGCGGCCACGGCTCGGGAGTGAACCCGGGCGGGTGGTCGGGGAGCTGCCCGCGCCCGTGGTGGGTGAGGGTGGGCGCGTCTACGGGAGTGCGCCGGACGGGAGCGTGTTCGCGGTGGACGGACGCAACCCCGCGAGCTGGTGAAGCGGCTCAGGTAAGACGTGAGCCCGCCCGGCAACCACATCGGCCGCCGGACGGGCTCACGCAAGAAACATCAAACGCACGATCTAAGGCCCACGATCGAAGGCCCACGCTCAAAGGCCCACGATCGAACGCAGGATCAGAGCGCGTCCAGCTCAGAGCGCGTCCAGCTTCGACACGTCCCGCACCGCGCCCTTGTCCGCGCTCGTCGCCATCGCCGCGTAGGCGCGCAGCGCGGCCGAGACCTTGCGGTCCCGGGCGACGGGGGCGTAGACGCCGTTCAGGGCGGTGCGGCGGGTGGCCAGCTCGTCGTCGGAGACGAGGAGCTCGATCGAGCGGTTCGGGATGTCGATGCGGATGCGGTCGCCGTCCTTGACGAGGGCGATCGTGCCGCCGGACGCCGCCTCGGGCGAGGCGTGGCCGATGGACAGGCCCGACGTACCGCCGGAGAAGCGGCCGTCCGTGATCAGGGCGCAGGTCTTGCCGAGGCCGCGGCCCTTGAGGAAGGACGTCGGGTAGAGCATCTCCTGCATGCCGGGGCCGCCCTTGGGACCCTCGTAGCGGATGACCACGACGTCGCCGTGCGTGATCTCCTTCTTGAGGATCTTGTCGACGGCCTCTTCCTGCGACTCGCAGACGACCGCCGGGCCCTCGAAGGTCCAGATCGACTCGTCGACGCCCGCCGTCTTCACGACGCAGCCGTCGACCGCCAGGTTGCCCTTGAGGACCGCCAGGCCGCCGTCCTTCGAGTACGCGTGCTCGGCGGAGCGGATGCAGCCGTTCTCGGCGTCCTCGTCGAGCGCCTCCCAGCGCTCCGACTGGGAGAACGCCTCGGCCGAGCGGACGCAGCCGGGGGCCGCGTGCCACATCTCGACGGCCTCCGCGGACGGGGAGCCCGCGCGCACGTCCCACGTCTTCAGCCAGTCGGAGAGCGACGGGCTGTGGACGGCGTGGACCTCCTCGTTCAGGAGGCCGGCCCGGAACAGCTCGCCGAGGAGGGCGGGGATGCCGCCGGCGCGGTGCACGTCCTCCATGTAGTACGTGCGGTCCTTCGCCACGTTCGGCGCGACCTTGGAGAGGCACGGCACGCGGCGCGAGACCTCGTTGATCTCCTCCAGGCCGAACGGGACGCCCGCCTCCTGGGCGGCGGCCAGCAGGTGCAGGATCGTGTTGGTGGAGCCGCCCATGGCGATGTCGAGGGCCATGGCGTTCTCGAAGGCGGCGAAGGAGGCGACGTTACGGGGCAGGACCGACTCGTCGTCGCCCTCGTAGTAGCGCTTCGTGATGTCCATGACGGTGCGTGCCGCGTTCTCGTACAGCGCCTTGCGGGCCGTGTGCGTGGCGAGGACCGTGCCGTTGCCGGGGAGCGAGAGGCCGATGGCCTCCGTCAGGCAGTTCATGGAGTTGGCCGTGAACATGCCGGAACAGGAGCCGCAGGTCGGACAGGCGTTCTCCTCGATACGGAGGATGTCCTCGTCCGAGATCTTGTCGTTCACGGCGTCGGAGATCGCGTCGACCAGGTCGAGCGTGCGGACCGTGCCGTCGACGAGCGTGGCGCGGCCGGACTCCATCGGGCCGCCGGAGACGAAGACCGTCGGGATGTTCAGGCGGAGCGCCGCCATCAGCATGCCGGGGGTGATCTTGTCGCAGTTCGAGATGCAGATCAGGGCGTCGGCGCAGTGCGCCTCGACCATGTACTCGACCGAGTCCGCGATCAGGTCGCGGGACGGGAGCGAGTAGAGCATGCCGCCGTGGCCCATCGCGATGCCGTCGTCGACGGCGATCGTGTTGAACTCGCGCGCGATGCCGCCCGCCGCCGTGATCGCCTCGGAGACGATGCGGCCGACCGGCTGGAGGTGCGTGTGGCCGGGCACGAACTCGGTGAACGAGTTGGCCACGGCGATGATCGGCTTCCGGCCGATGTCCGCACCGGGTACCCCGGAGGCGCGCATAAGGGCGCGGGCGCCCGCCATGTTGCGTCCGTGGGTGACTGTGCGGGACCTCAGCTCGGGCATCGTCGCTCGCTCCTTCAAGGGCCCCTTCCCGGGGCCCGTGCGGCAGATAGGGCTGCTCCCGAGCGTACGCCGCCGATCCGGCCTCCGGACCGGGTGTCCGAAATGCGGGACGGTCGTCTCGCCGTACGTACGCCGTCATGCGCGTGCACGTACGCCCGCCATGCACGTATTCGTACGCCAGCCATGCACGTATTCGTACGCCAGCCATGCGCGTACAGGCGGGTGCGTACAAGGCGAGGTACGTACAAGGCCGGTACGCGTCACTCCCCCGTCAGATGTCCCTGCACCACCGGTGCCACCCGCGCGACGATCCGCTCCACGTCCGCCGACGCCAGCGGCTCCACCCTGATCACGTACCGCAGCATCGCGATCCCCACGAGCTGGGCCGCCGCCAGCTCCGCCCTCAGCTCGGCCTCCTCGGCCGGCAGATCGAGACGCCGGGCGATCTTCCGCAGCAGCTGTACGGCGATCAGGCGCCGGAAGACGGCCGCCGCGGCCTCGTTGTTCACGGCCGAGCGGACGATCGCGAGGAGCGGGGCGCGGGTCGCCGGGTTCTCCCAGACGGACAGGATGAAGCGGGTGAGCCGCTCGCCGGCGCCGTCCAGCGGGCCCTCCTCGACGGCGGCCGACGCGTGCAGGGCGGGGGCGAAGGCGACCTCGACGGCGGCCTCGAAGACCTGCTCCTTCGTACCGAAGTAGTGGTGCACGAGCGCCGCGTCCACGCCGGCCGCCTTGGCGATGCCGCGGACGGACGTCTTCTCGTAGCCGCGCTCGGAGAACTCCGCGCGGGCCGCCTCCAGGATGCGGTCGCGGGTCGCGGGGCCCGCCGCCTCCGTCTCCGTACGGGAGGGGCGACCCCTGCGGCGCGCGGGCGGGACGTCAGGTCCGGGGCCGGTCGGGTCCGTCATGGGCGAGGGACCCGGACCGCCGACGCGAGGTGGAGGCGGGTGAAGGCGAGAGCCTCGGCGAGATCGGCCTCACGTTCGGCGCTGGACATCGCGCGCCGGGTGTTGACCTCGATCACGACGTGTCCGTCGAAGCCGGTCAGGGCGAGACGTTCCAGGAGCTCGGCGCAGGGCTGGGTACCGCGGCCCGGGACGAGGTGCTCGTCCTTCGCCGATCCGCGGCCGTCCGCGAGGTGCACGTGGCCCAGGCGGTCGCCCATGCGGTCGATCATGGACAGCGCGTCGGTGCGGGCCGTCGCGGTGTGGCTGAGGTCGATCGTGAAGTGCCGGTAGTCGTCCTTGGTGACGTCCCAGTCGGGGGCGTACGCGAGCATCTCGCGGTCGCGGTAGCGCCAGGGGTACATGTTCTCGACGGCGAAGCGGACGTCGGTCTCGCCGGCCATGCGCCAGATTCCGTCGACGAAGTCGCGCGCGTACTGGCGCTGCCAGCGGAAGGGCGGGTGGACGACGACGGTGGACGCGCCCAGCTTCTCGGCGGCCGACCTCGCGCGCTGGAGCTTGGTCCACGGGTCGGTGGACCACACGCGCTGCGTGATCAGCAGACAGGGGGCGTGCACGGCCAGTATCGGCACCTGGTGGTAATCGGAGAGCCTGCGCAGGGCCTCGATGTCCTGGCTGACGGGGTCGGTCCAGACCATGACCTCGACGCCGTCGTAGCCCAGGCGTGCCGCGATCTCGAAGGCCGTCGCGGTCGACTCCGGATAGACCGAGGCCGTCGACAGGGCGACCTTCGCATCCGGGATGCGCACCACTGGTTCTGCCACGGGGACAGCGTACGGGCCCCGGCCGACCCCCGGGGAGCAGGCCGGGGGGCGCACGCTGTGGGGTGCGCCTCAGTCCGGCACCGGTGTCGGACGCTCCCCCCCTCACTGCTCGCCCCGCCCCGCCCCGGCCGCCCCGCCCCGCCCCGCCCCGGCCGTCAGCCCGCAGGCGTCAGCAGTAGGCAGTAGGCAGTAGGCAGTAGGCGTCAGCCCGTAGGCATGTGGTCGAGGTGCCTGAGGATCACGCCCTCGCGCAGCGCCCACGGGCAGACCTCCAGGGTCTCCACCCCGAACAGGTCCATCGCCCCCTCGGCCACCAGCGCGCCCGCGAGCAGCTGGCCCGCGCGGCCCTCCGAGACCCCGGGGAGCTCGGCGCGCTCCGCCTCCGTCATCGCGGCGAGGCGCGGCACCCAGTCCTCCAGGGACTTCCGCTTCAGCTCACGCTGGATGTACAGCCCCTCGGTGGAGCGGGCCGCCCCGGCCAGGCGGGCGAGCTGCTTGAACGTCTTGGACGTGGCGACGACGTGGTCGGGGCTGCCGAAGCGGCTGAACTCGCCGACCGTGCGGGCGATCTGCGCGCGCACGTGGCGGCGCAGCGCCTTGATGTCCGCCGGGTCCGCCGGATCCCCCGGCAGCCAGGCCGCCGTCAGCCGCCCCGCGCCCAGCGGCAGCGACACCGCGGCGTCGGGCTCCTCGTCGATGCCGTACGCGATCTCCAGGGAGCCGCCGCCGATGTCCAGGACAAGCAGCTTGCCCGCCGACCAGCCGAACCAGCGGCGGGCGGCGAGGAAGGTGAGCCGGGCCTCCTCCTCGCCGGTGAGGACGCGCAGCTCGACGCCGGTGTCGTCCTTGACCCGGGCCAGGACGTCGTCGGCGTTGGTGGCCTCGCGCACGGCGGACGTGGCGAAGGGCACGATGTCCTCGACGCCCTTGTCCTCCGCGGCCTCCAGGCCGTCCCGGATCACGGCGATCAGCCGGTCGACTCCGTCGGGGCCGATGGCTCCGCGCTCGTCGAGGAGTTGCGCGAGCCGCAGCTCCGCCTTGTGCGAGTGCGCGGGCAGCGGGCGCGCGCCCGGGTGTGCGTCCACCACAAGCAAGTGCACCGTGTTCGAACCCACGTCGAGGACACCGAGTCTCATATGCGGAACGCTACTGCGCGCGCGGGCTCAGGTCCGTCCCCGAGTGCACAGGAGCGCGCTTACCCTGGAACCGTGCCAAAGACGAAAAAGGCCAACGCCGACAAGAGCGACAAGCGCGGTAAGAGCGACAAGGAAGCCAAGTCGGCCACGAAGCCGTCGAAGGCGCCGAAGCCGGAACCGACGCAGTCGTCGCCGAAGACTCCGAAGAATCCGAAGGCTCCGAAGGCTCCGAAGGGCGCCGTCCCCGACGAGAAGGGTCTGGACTTCGCCCGCGCCTGGGTCGAGTTCCCCGACCCGGCGGACGACGAGCAGATCTTCCGCTGCGACCTGACGTGGCTGACCTCGCGCTGGAGCTGCATCTTCGGCAGCGGCTGCCAGGGCATCCAGGCGGGCCGCGCGGACGACGGCTGCTGCACGCTCGGCGCGCACTTCTCCGACGAGGACGACGAGAAGCGGGTGGCGGGCTTCGTGGCGCGTCTCACGCCCGACATCTGGCAGCACCACGAGGTCGGTACGCAGACGGGCTGGGTCTCGAAGGACGAGGACGGCGAGCGCCAGACCCGCCCGTACAACGGCTCGTGCATCTTCCAGAACCGCCCCGGCTTCAAGGGCGGCGCGGGCTGCTCGCTGCACATCCTGGCGCTCAAGGAGGGCCGCGAGCCCTTGGAGACCAAGCCGGACGTGTGCTGGCAGCTGCCGGTGCGGCGGACCTACGAGTGGATCGACCGGCCCGACGACACCCGGGTGCTCCAGGTGTCGATCGGCGAGTACGACCGCCGCGGCTGGGGCCCCGGCGGTCACGACCTGCACTGGTGGTGCACGTCGGCGACGTCGGCACACGGGGCCGGCGACCCGGTGTACGTCTCCTACCGGCCCGAGCTGACCGAGCTCATGGGCAAGGAGGGGTACGACCGCCTCGCCGAGCTGTGCGAGGAGCGGCTGGCCTCCCAGCTGCCGCTGCTCGCCCCGCATCCGGCGGACCCGGCCAGTTCGTAGGCAGTGGGCAGCGCCCTGGCCCCCGTCTCCTAGGACCCCTCCTGCTGGCCCCCGGTCAGCGCCCCGTCAGCCCCCGGTCGGGCTCGCGGTGCCGCTGTCGCTCGGCGGCGGGGCCGAGTCCGTGGGGGCCGACGGGCTCGGTGACGGGTCGGACGGGGTGGGGCTCGGGTCGGAGGGCGTGGGGGCGGGGTCGGTCGGGGTGGGATCGGACGGCGTGGGGCTCGGGTCCGACGGGCCGGGGCCCGGGTTGCCGGTGTTCGACGGGTCGGGGGCGGGGTACGACGGGCTGCCCGGCTGCGAGGGGCCCGTACTCCCGTGACCCTCTATCGAGATGACCGCCCCGGACGGGTCGATGCCGATGCGCGCCGACCAGTGCCCGGCGGGCTCCCGGTCGTGGTCGATGTACACCCGGATCGTGAACGACTCGCCGGGTCGCAGGGTTCCCGACATGCTCGTCAGGTAGAGCCAGTCGGCTCCCGTGCGCGCGGACCAGTGGACCGGTGAACTCCCGGACGCCGTCAGTGTGATGAGGGTCGCGGAGCCGCTCGGCTGCGCCTCCACGGTGAGCCGCCCGGGCCCTGACCGGGTCGGGCCGCCGGGGGTGACGACCTCGACGGAGACGTCCGGGGAGCGGCTGCCCGCGGTGAAGCGGGAGTCGGGGGTGGTGCTCGCGTTGCCCGCGTTCTCGTACGCGCCGTCCGTGCCGTTGCCGTCGAGCCCGCCCGGTTCGCCGGCCTCGCTCGCGCTGATCGAGCGCCCGTCCTGCCCCTCGCCCGTCGTCGGCGCCCCCCGGTACGCCGCCCAGAGCGCGAGCACCGGGGCGGCCACGACGGTGGCGACGACCGTGGTCGTGACGGCACGCGCGCGTAGCCGGTCGCGGCGGGCGGCGCGGTCCTTGGGGTCCATCGGGAAGCCGCGCCCGTCGAAGCGGGGCACGACGCCGCGCTGAGGGCGCCCGCCGTGCACCATCGCCGCGTGCAGGGCCGTGCGCGGCGCCGTCACGAGGGGCAGGGCCGCCGGGGTGACCGTGGTGCCGGGCCAGGCGCCGGGGGCGGCGCGCTCGGCGGTGCGGCGGCAGCGCGGGCAGTCGTCCACGTGCCGGACCAGCTCACGGCGCAGGGCGGAGCTCAGGAGGAGCTGGTTGTCCCCGGTGAGGCGGGCGACGCTCGGGCACGTGCCGGTCTCGACGACGGCGAGCGCGGCTCTGGTGCGTTCGACCTCGCAGGCTGCCGAGGCGAGCAGTTCGCGGGTCAGGCCCGGGTCCGTCCCGAGGGCGGCGGCGACCTCCTTGGGCGACAGCTGGTGCCGTACGGCGAGTTCGAGCGCCTCGCGCTGTTCGGGCGTCGTACCGGCGGCCTCCGGCCAGGCCAGCAGCGCGAGCTCACGGCGGCGGCGCGCCTGGGTCTCGTCGGAAGGAGCGCCCTGGCCCTGGGAAGCGGCGCCCTGACTTTGAGAAGGCGCGCCCTGGCCTTGAGAAGACTGAGAAGGGAGCGCTACGGAGTGGGCCTTCCTGGCCTTTTCCCGGGCCTCCGGAGCGGGCCGGCCCGAGGCGTGCGCTCCTTGTCTGCGGCGCTTCGCCTCCGCCAGCGCGCGCAGGCAGGACCAGCGCGCGAGCGCGTAGAGCCAGGCCTTGCGGTCGCTCTCGCCTTCGGGGCCGCGGGATCCGCGGCGTTCGGCGAGGGCGAGGGCTTCGCCCAGGGCGGCCACGGCGTCGTCGTGATCGCACAGGACGGACAGACAGTAGGTGAACAGGCCGTCCAGATGAGGCTCGTAGCGCGATGCGGGACGCTGGGGTACGGTCCGCGGCGCAGGTCGCCCGCGCCCGTCGCGGTGCGCCCGGTGTGCGCCGGTGGTCTGCGTGGGGGTTTCCGGCCTGCTCGTCATCACCCGTGCGACCGTAGGCGGATGATGCTGCACCCTTCCTCCCCCTTGGGGACTTTTAATCCGTACGGGTGAAACGATCCCTCAAAGGGGGACGGGAACTTCCCATTCCATTCGGGGAACACGTGCGCGGCGTATTTATGTGCGCCGGGGCGCACAGGCGCACACCCGGCGCGGAGGGCCCTCCGGGCGGCGGCGGGTGCTGGTCGGCGCCGGGTTGTCAGTGGGCTCGGTTACGGTTCCGTGCATGGCAGCCCGTACGAAAACCGCTAAGGACCGCCCGTCCTACCGCTGCACCGAGTGCGGCTGGCAGACGGCGAAATGGCTGGGCCGCTGCGGCGAGTGCCAGGCGTGGGGGACGGTCGAGGAGTACGGCGCGCCCGCCGTGCGGACGACCGCGCCCGGCCGGGTCACGACGTCCGCCGTCCCCATCGGCCAGGTCGACGGGCGGCAGGCCACCGCCCGCTCCACCGGCGTGCCCGAGCTCGACCGGGTCCTCGGCGGGGGCCTCGTCCCCGGCGCCGTCGTCCTGCTCGCGGGCGAGCCCGGCGTGGGCAAGTCCACCCTCCTGCTCGACGTCGCCGCCAAGGCCGCCAGCGACGAGCACCGCACGCTGTACGTCACGGGCGAGGAGTCGGCGAGCCAGGTCCGGCTGCGCGCCGACCGCATCAAGGCCATCGACGACCATCTCTATCTCGCCGCCGAGACCGATCTGTCCGCCGTCCTCGGGCACTTGGACGCGGTCAAGCCCAGCCTCCTGATCATGGACTCCGTACAGACCGTCGCCTCCCCGGAGATCGACGGCGCCCCCGGCGGCATGGCCCAGGTCCGCGAGGTCGCCGGCGCCCTGATCCGCGCCTCCAAGGAGCGCGGCATGGCCACCCTCCTCGTGGGCCACGTCACCAAGGACGGCGCGATCGCGGGACCCCGCCTCCTGGAGCACCTGGTGGACGTCGTCCTGTCCTTCGAGGGCGACCGGCACGCGCGCCTGCGCCTCGTCCGCGGCGTGAAGAACCGGTACGGGACGACCGACGAGGTCGGCTGCTTCGAGCTGCACGACGAGGGGATCACCGGACTCGCCGACCCCAGCGGACTGTTCCTCACGCGCCGCGACGAGCCCGTCCCCGGGACGTGTCTCACCGTCACCCTGGAGGGGCGGCGGCCTCTTGTCGCCGAGGTCCAGGCGCTCACCGTCGACTCCCAGATCCCGTCCCCGCGCCGCACCACGTCCGGCCTGGAGACCTCCCGCGTCTCGATGATGCTGGCCGTCCTGGAGCAGCGGGGGCGGATCAGCGCGCTGGGCAAGCGCGACATCTACTCCGCGACCGTGGGCGGCGTGAAGCTCTCCGAGCCCGCCGCGGACCTCGCCATCGCTCTCGCGCTGGCCAGCGCCGCCAGCGACACCCCGCTCCCCAAGAATCTCGTCGCGATCGGTGAGGTGGGCCTCGCGGGCGAGGTCAGACGCGTGACCGGAGTGCAGCGCCGCCTCGCCGAGGCGCACCGGCTCGGCTTCACGCACGCGCTCGTGCCGAGCGATCCGGGCAAGGTGCCGGCCGGTATGAAGGTCACCGAAGTCGCCGACATGGGGGACGCTCTGCGGGTGCTGCCCAGGAGCCGTCGCCGAGAGGCCCCACGGGAGACGGAGGAGCGCCGGTAGACTTTGCCCTGGTCTCGCCCATGCGTACGAACCCAGGGCATTCAAGATCGGTGATATTCGCAAGATTATTCGCACGATCTGGGACATCTGCGATATCTGCGACATCTGCGACCGGAGGAGTGCAGTGGCAGCCAACGACCGGGCAGCAGCTCCCGGAAAGTCCGGCGGGAGCTCCGGTGCCGATGGGCTGATGCGCGCCTCACTGAGCGCGGTCGCGCCCGGTACGGCGCTGCGTGACGGCCTGGAGCGAATCCTCCGCGGCAACACCGGCGGACTCATCGTTCTCGGCTGGGACAAGACCGTCGAGTCGATGTGTACCGGCGGCTTCATCCTGGACGTCGAGTTCACGGCGACGCGGCTGCGCGAGCTGTGCAAGCTCGACGGCGGCATCGTCATCGACAAGGACATCACCAAGATCCTTCGGGCGGGCGTCCAGCTGGTCCCCGACCCCACGATCCCCACGGAGGAGACCGGCACCCGGCACCGCACCGCGGACCGTGTGAGCAAGCAGGTCAGCTTCCCGGTGGTCTCGGTCTCACAGTCCATGCGGCTGATCGCGCTGTACGTGGACGGCCAGCGGCGCGTCCTGGAGGACTCGGCCGCGATCCTCTCCCGCGCGAACCAGGCGCTCGCGACCCTCGAGCGGTACAAGCTCCGCCTCGACGAGGTCGCCGGGACGCTCTCGGCCCTGGAGATCGAGGATCTCGTGACCGTGCGGGATGTGACCGCGGTCGCGCAGCGCCTCGAGATGGTGCGGCGCATCGCCACCGAGATCGCCGAGTACGTGGTGGAACTCGGCACGGACGGGCGGCTCCTCGCCCTCCAGCTCGACGAGTTGATCGCCGGAGTGGAGCCCGAGCGGGAACTCGTCGTACGGGACTACGTGCCCGAGCCCACGGCCAAGCGGTCCCGCACGGTCGACGAGGCCCTCTTCGAGCTCGACGCCCTGACACACGCGGAGCTTCTCGAACTGCCCACGGTGGCACGTGCGTTGGGCTACACCGGGTCGCCGGAGACGCTGGACTCCGCCGTGTCGCCTCGCGGCTTCCGGCTGCTGGCGAAGGTGCCGCGGCTGCCCGGGGCGATCATCGACCGCCTCGTCGAGCACTTCGGAGGGCTGCAGAAGCTGCTCGCCGCGAGCGTGGACGACCTGCAGACGGTCGACGGCGTCGGCGAGGCCCGTGCGCGCAGCGTGCGCGAAGGACTCTCCCGGCTGGCCGAGTCCTCGATCCTGGAGCGTTACGTCTAGACGGCCTGGACACCGCGACGGCGCTGCCGACACTGTCGGCACTGTCGGCACTGCCTGGACATCACAAACGCCCGGGGGCGATCAGCCTCCGGGCGTTTGCGATGTCCGGGCCGCCCCACTCCACCCCGTGGCGCGACGCTCAGCCCTCGACGCTCAGTCCTTCGGCGCTCAGTCCTTCGACAGGACGAACGACGTCTGGACCTTCGGGAGTTGGGCCGCCTTGACCTCCACCAGGTACGTGCCGGGTGTCGCCGGGCCCGCGGTCGGCGTCGCGCACTGGGCGGCGCTCGCGTTGCGGTTCCATTCCACCGTGTGCGTGGTGTGGCCTCCGGCCGGTACGCGCAGCAGCAGGCTGCCGGGGGTCTTGGGGCAGTCCTCGGAGGACCAGATCTGGGTGTCGCTGTCCGCCTGAGTGATCGTCAGGACCGCGTTCTTCGGGCCCAGATCGACCTTGCAGTCCTTGGCCGTCGTGTTCTTGGCCGTCAGCTCGAACTTCGGCTTCTCGTCCGGCGCGTAGGTGTTGTGGACGCTGCGCAGCGTCAGGGTCACACCGCCCGCGGTGCAGTCCGGGAGGCTGGAGCCGACGGGGAGCCGGGAGCCCGCGCCGCCGCCGCCCTTCGCGCCGTCCTCGGTCCCGGCGCCGCCGCCCTGGCCCGAGCCGGAGCCGTCGCCGTTGCCCCCGTCGGACCCGTCAGAGGCACCGCCGCCACCACTGCCGCCGCCCGACTCGTCGCGGCCGCCGGGGTGTTCACTGATCGCGGGGCCGGATCCCGAGGGGCCGGGCGTGATGGAAGAGGGCGCGCTGTCCTTGCCGTTCGACCCACCGGCGCTGTTCTTGCTGCCTCCGCCACCGGAGTTGACGGCCCATACGATCAGCAGCGCGAGCAGCGCCATCGTGGACAGCAGAACGGCCCTCCGGCGCCAGTAAATGGTGGAGGGAAGCGGCCCGATCGGATTGCGCAGAGATCCCACGGCGCAAACTGTACGAGAGATCCGCCGGTTCTCCCGCCCCCACCCGCCGCCTCGGGCGCGAGTTTTGCGGATCATAGTCCCGGGCGGCCCGGCGCGCACGCCCAGCCGGTGCGCAGGGAGGACCCCTGTCGATCGTCAGGTGGGGGACGCGACCATCGCGGGATGTGACAGCGGCCGGGTATTACGTACTGTCCGTGAGATGGGAACCATGGACTCCGATCTCTATCGCGACATCACACGCTTCGCCCACGACACCCCGTCGTGGTTCCAGCACCTCATGGAAGCGTTCACCGAGCTGGGCCTTCTGCTCTTCGCCGCACTCTTCGTGGTCGCCTGGTGGCGGGCCCGGCGCGGTGACCCGCGGGCCCTCGCGGTCGCGGTGCTCGCCCCGCTGGCCACCGGTGTGGCCTATGTGTGCAGCGAGCTGGTCAAGTCCGGCATCGACGAGGAGCGTCCCTGCCGGGCCGTCTCCGGCGCCCTGACGTCTCTCGTCGCCTGTCCGCCGCACGGCGACTGGTCCTTCCCGAGCAATCACGCCACGATCGCGGCCTCCGCCGCCGTCGGTCTCGCGCTCGCCTGGCCCGCGATCGGCTGGCTCACCGTTCCGATCGCGCTCCTCATGGCGTTCTCCCGCGTCTTCGTCGGCGTGCACTACCCGCACGACGTGGCCGTGGGTCTGGTGCTCGGCGCGCTCGTCTCGTTCCTCGTCGTGCGGCTGCTGACGGCGGGCGGTACCCGGGTCGCCGTCTCGATGCGCGGGTCCGGGAACGGGGCCGTGCGGTGGTTCGCCGGGCCGAGTGCCGGTGAGATGCCGGTGGTCGGCGCTCCGCGGCACGCCAACCGGCGCTGATCAGACCAGGCCCGGTCGGACCAGGCCCGGTCAGACCAGGCCCGCCTCGTACGCCACGATCGCCGCCTGCACACGGTTGCGGACCTCCAGACGGTCGAGGACCGCGCTGACGTAGGCCTTCACCGTGCCTTCGACCAGGTGCAGGCGGTGGGCGATCTCCGGGTTGGACAGGCCCGCGCCGACCAGGCCGAGCACCTCGCGTTCGCGTGGTGTGAGGGTGGCCACACGGGCGCGGGCGGCGGCCTCGCGGCCGAGGCGCTGCGCCCCGAAGCCGTCGATGACATGGCGTGCGACTTTCGGAGACAGGAATGCCGCGCCGTCCGCCACGGCCCTGACGCCCGCCATCAGTTCATGGGGGTCACCGGACTTCAGGAGGAAGCCGGTGGCCCCGCCGGCCAGGGCGCGGGCGACGTACGCGTCCTCGGAGAACGTCGTCAGCATGGCGACCGCCGTGCCCGGCACGCCCCGGACGATCTCCTCGGCCGCGGCCAGGCCGTCCAGGCGCGGCATCCGGATGTCGAGGAGCGCCACGTCGGGGCGGTGGGCGTGGGCGAGGCTCACGGCGTCACGGCCGTCCGCCGCCTCCGCGACCACCTCGAAGTCGCCGCCCGCGGCGAGGATGGCACTGACGCCCGCCCGGATCATGGCCTCGTCGTCGGCCAGCAGTACGCGGATCATCGCGCCCATTGTTCTTCCTCCTCGTGCACCTGGTCGGCGGTGCCCGCCCTCGGGATCACAGTCTTGTCGACCAGTTCGTGCCGTCCGTCCCGCGTGAAGCAGAGCCTGAAGTGCTCCACGGGGACGAAGAGTTCGCCGCTCGCCCGGTAGTAGCGGCAGTCCGTCGCCGGGGGCGGCGGGGTCGGGGCGCGGTCCGTCGGCGGGTCGCTGATCGTGCGGTCCGGCAGGACGACGTCCTGGAGCGACGCCCCGACCCGCAGGCTCGTGTACGCGGCCGGCGTCAGCACCGCGTGCGTCTTCGTATACGCGTACCAGGCGAACGCCCCGCCGATCAGGACCGCGCTCACGGCCGCCGCCGCCCCGAACGCCACCCCCACCCGGCGGTTTGCGTGGCGTCGCGCCGACGTGAAGAGGGCGCCGGGGACGGGCTCGTCGGCGGGTGTGTGCGGGGCGGGGAGCCGGGCCGTCACGCGGAAGCCCTCCTCGTGCGGTCCGGCCGCGAAGGTGCCGCCGAGCGCCGTGACGCCGGCCCGCAGGCCGATGAGGCCCGTACCGCTGCCGGCCGGGCCGGGGCGGTGCAGGGGGCGGCCGTTGGTGATCTCGACGGTCGTCCCGCGGTCGTCGCGCGCGTGCTCGACGGTGACGGGGGCGCCGGGGGCGTGCTTGGCGGCGTTGGTGAGGGCTTCCTGGACCACCCGGTACGCGGTGCGAGTGGCGGCATCGGCGTCCTCGGGACCGGCCGTGCGCGGCGCGGCGGGAACGAGGGTCACCGGGAGGCCCGAGTCGGCGGCCCGCTCCACCAGGGCGGCGACGCTCTCGCCCGGCGGGGCCAGCGGCGCCGGTTCGTCGTCCTCGCGCAGCAGTCCGATGATGCCGTGCAGACGGTCCGTCGCGTCCGACGCGGCCGCGCGCAGTTCGGCGGCCGCCGTGCGGTGCGGGTGGCTCAGGCCCGGCGCGACCTGGAGGGCACCGGCGCGCAGCGCGATGAGGCTCAGTTCGTGGCCCAGCGAGTCGTGCATGTCCTGGGCGATCCTGGCGCGCTCCCGCAGCCGGACCCGGTCGGCGACGATCCTGTGCTCGCGTTCGAGCTGCTCGGCGCGGGCCCAGCCGGCGGCGGTCAGCTCCCCGCTCTGGCGCCAGTAGCGGCCGATCAGCCAGGGGAAGACGGCCCCGAACAGCAACGTGCCCATGAGGACGAGCCACTCCGCGGCCGGATCGACCTGCCGTACCGCGATCTTGGCGGTGCCCGCCGCCGCGACCGCCGCGAACGAGAGCAGCGCGACGCCGGTCGCGGTGCCGCGCAGGCCCAGCAGGAAGGCGAAGACCGCCAGCGCGCAGCCGTACGACAGCGTGAAGAGGGACGGGGAGGCCACGAGGCCGGGCGCGGCGGCGAGCAGGAACGCCGTCGCGGGCCAGGTGCGGTGCAGCGTGGTCGCGGCGGCCAGGACGGCGAGGCCGGCGAGCTGGGCCCACAGCGGGCTCCGCTCGTGCAGCCCGAGCCGGTCGACGGCGAGGACGGGGACGGCCAGGACGGCCCAGAGCAGGGGTCCCCTGCCACGGCGTGGAGGTCTCACTTCTCCGAAGGTACAAGCGGTGTGCGGGCCGCCGCCCCTGCCGATCGTCAGGGTGGGCGTCAAGGCGGCGAGGCCGAGCCAACCCGTTTGCGCGGCACCCCGTACCCGCGCCGTACCCGCTCCCCGTGGCAGGATCGTCCTGCCATGACTGCGCCCTTGAAGACCAGCACCGAGTCCCTCCACGCCCCCGTCATCGACTGGTTCGCCGAGAACGCCCGCGACCTGCCGTGGCGGCGCCCCGACGCGGGCCCCTGGGGTGTGATGGTCAGCGAGTTCATGCTCCAGCAGACCCCGGTCAACCGCGTCCTCCCCGTGTACGAGCAGTGGCTCGCGCGGTGGCCGCGTCCCGCCGATCTGGCCGAGGAGGCGCCCGGCGAGGCCGTGCGCGCCTGGGGCAGGCTCGGCTATCCGCGCCGCGCGCTGCGGCTGCACGGCGCCGCCGTCGCCATAACGGAGCGGCACGGCGGCGACGTACCCTCCGGCCACGCCCAGCTGCTCGCGCTGCCCGGCATCGGCGAGTACACAGCCGCGGCCGTCGCGTCGTTCGCGTACGGGCAGCGGCACGCCGTCCTCGACACGAACGTGCGGCGGGTGTTCGCGCGCGTGGTGAGCGGGGTGCGGTACCCGCCGAACGCGACGACCGCGGCCGAGCGCAAGCTCGCCCGCGCGCTGCTGCCCGAGGAGGAGGCCACGGCGTCGCGCTGGGCGGCCGCCTCCATGGAGCTCGGCGCCCTCATCTGCACGGCGAAGAACGAGAGTTGCCACCGCTGCCCGATCGCCGCGCAGTGCGCGTGGCGCAACGCGGGCAAGCCCGAACACACGGGTCCGCCGCGCCGCGGGCAGACGTACGCGGGCACGGACCGGCAGGTCCGCGGGAAGCTGCTCGCCGTGCTGCGGGAGGCCGTCACGCCGGTGCCGCAGGCGGCGCTCGACCGTGTGTGGGACGAGCCGGTGCAGCGGGCACGTGCCCTGGACGGGCTGGTCGCGGACGGTCTCGTGGAGCCGCTTCCGGACGGTTTCTACCGGCTCCCGCTGAGCTGACACACGTGTGCCGGCACACGTGAGCCGGCACACGCTGACGGGCACCGCAGGACCCTGACTGGCACTGACGGACTCTGCCGGGCACTGACGGACGTATCTGTTTACCCACTCCTTACGGCTGTTACACAACCGACGGACAGCCGTGCGCCCTCCGCAGGCTGAAGCGGACAACCCCGTGACAACGCCTCCGTAGCTTCTTCCGTGTACCGATCACCCTCAGGTGACGGACGGGACAGCGCGAACAGGTCGCGAACGGGAGGCGGTTGGCATGGCGCACGGCGAGGTGCTCGAGTTCGAGGAGTACGTCCGCACCCGGCAGGACGCCCTGCTGCGCAGTGCCCGGCGCCTCGTGCCGGACCCCGTCGACGCGCAGGACCTGCTGCAGACCGCGCTCGTGCGGACGTTCGGCCGCTGGGACGGAATAGCGGACAAGCGCCTGGCCGACGCCTATCTGCGCCGCGTCATGATCAATACGCGTACGGAGTGGTGGCGCGCCCGCAAGCTCGAAGAGGTGCCCACCGAGCAGCTGCCCGACGCGAGTATCGAGGACTCGACCGAGCAGCACGCCGACCGCGCGCTCCTCATGGACGTCATGAAGGTGCTGGCTCCCAAGCAGCGCAGTGTCGTGGTGCTGCGACACTGGGAGCAGATGTCCACAGAGGAGACGGCCGCCGCCCTCGGCATGTCGGCCGGAACCGTGAAGAGCACGCTGCACCGGGCGCTGGCCCGGCTCCGCGAGGAGCTGGAGAGCCGCAGCCGCCACGAGTCCGGTCACCGCGCGCTCGACCGGGAGGAGACGGAGCGTTGCGCGGCCTAGGCATACGTGCCGGTCGGGTCCTGAGGGCGGGGAGTACGGCGGTGGCCGCGCTCGCCGCCGTCGGCCTTTTCCTCGGCGTCCTCACGGCCTGCTCGGCCGGCGGCACCGGCGCCCGCGACGAGGGGCCGGCCCGCACCGACCCGGTGGGCTCGGCCGCCCCGAAGGCGGAGTCGTCCGCCTCCTCCACGCCCGCGCCCAAGAAGGTGAACGCGGTCAGGCTCGTCAAGGACGACCCGGCCGTGAGCCCGGAGGTCAAGCGGGACCTGAAGCCGTGCGTGGGCAAGGAGTACCCGGTCGACGTGAGCTACGGGAATCTCACGGGCAACACGACGAACGACGTGGTGGTCAACGTGATGACCTGCGGAGACGCCGTCAGCATCGGCAGCTACGTGTACCGGGACGAGGGCGGCAGGTACACGAACGTCTTCAAGGCCGAGGAGCCTCCGGTGTACGCGGAGATAGACCGGGGCGACCTGGTCGTCACCAAGCAGGTGTACGAGAAGGGCGACTCGGTGTCCTATCCGTCGGGCGAGGACGTCCTGACGTACCGCTGGACCTCGGGCCGGTTCGCCGAGAAGGCCCGGACACACAGCGACTACAGCAACGCGGTGAACGGGGGCACCCCCGCCCCGTCCGACAACTGAGCGCCACGCCCACCTGACCTACCCCACTCACCCCACCCACCCGACCTACCAGGAGCAGCGGATTCGGATGGCAGAGCACACCCACGTCCTGTTCGTCGAGGACGACGACGTCATCCGCGAGGCCACCCAGCTCGCCCTCGAGCGGGACGGCTTCGTGGTCACGGCCATGCCGGACGGCCTGTCGGGCCTGGAGGCGTTCCGCGCCGACCGGCCCGACATCGCGCTGCTCGACGTGATGGTGCCGGGCCTGGACGGCGTGAGCCTGTGCCGCCGTATCCGGGACGAGTCCACCGTCCCCGTGATCATGCTGTCGGCGCGGGCGGACTCGATCGACGTGGTCCTCGGCCTGGAGGCGGGCGCCGACGACTATGTGACGAAGCCGTTCGACGGGGCCGTCCTCGTGGCCCGGATCCGGGCGGTCCTGCGGCGGTTCGGGCATGCGAGCGGGTCGGCGTCGGGTGCGGCCGCGGCGGCCCAGGAGGAGTCGGAGGCGGCGGGCGGCGTGCTGCGGTTCGGCGATCTGGAGATCGACACCGAGGGCATGGAGGTCCGCAAGGACGGCGCCCCGGTCGCGCTGACGCCGACGGAGATGCGGCTGCTCCTGGAGTTCTCGTCCGCCCCGGGCACGGTCCTCTCCCGCGACAAGCTCCTGGAGCGCGTGTGGGACTACGGCTGGGGCGGGGACACCCGCGTCGTCGACGTCCATGTGCAGCGGCTGCGCACGAAGATCGGCCAGGACCGGATCGAGACGGTCCGCGGCTTCGGCTACAAGCTCAGGGCCTGACGGCACGTGTCGGAGCGGGAAGTCCGAAGAACCGTTCACGCGCCCGGCCCCGTTGCCGGCCGCGTGGATCGCTGTCGTGCTCGTACGAGGGACGGGATCGGGATATGAAGGGGGCCGCCGCGACCGTACGCGCCCGGCTCGGGCGGCCGACGCCGCCCCTGCGACGGCTGCTCCCGGTGCTGCACACCGGGGTGCGCTGGAAGATCAGCGTCGCGATCGCCGTGGTCGGGGCGCTCGTCGCCGTCGCCCTGAGCCTCGTCGTGCACAACGCGGCCCGCGTCTCGATGCTGGACAACGCGCGCGACGTGCAGGACGAACGCATCCAGTTCGTGGCCCGCCAGTACGAGGCCACCGGGCGCGGCCTCCCCGTCGGCTTCAAGGTCGACGACCCCGGCATACCGCCGGACCTGCGCAAGAAGGCGATGGCCGGGCGGCGCGCCACCTTCATCTCCGAGCAGCCCGGCGGCGTACCCGACATATGGGCGGCCGTCCCGCTGGGCGACGGGCGCCTGTTGTCCGTGCACACCCGCTTCACCGACCGCAGCGCCACCGTCATGAAGGACCTCGACCAGGCGCTGATCATCGGCTCGATCTCGGTCGTCCTCGGTGGGTGCGCCCTCGGTGTGCTGATCGGCGGCCAGGTCTCCCGGCGGCTGCGCAAGGCGGCGTCCGCGGCCAGGGAGGTCGCGCAGGGCCGCACCGACGTCCGGGTCGGGGACGCCATCGGCGGCGTCGTACGCGACGAGACCGACGATCTCGCGCAGGCCGTGGACGCGATGGCCGACGCCCTCAAGCAGCGCCTCGAAGCGGAGCGCCGCGTCACCGCGGACATCGCGCACGAGCTGCGTACGCCGGTGACCGGGCTGCTCACCGCGGCCGAACTGCTGCCGCCGGGGCGCCCGAGCGAACTCGTCAGGGACCGGGCGCAGGCGATGCGCACGCTCGTCGAGGACGTACTCGAAGTGGCGCGCCTGGACAGCGCGGCCGAGCGGGCCGAACTCCAGGACATCCTGCTCGGCGAGTTCGTGACGCGGCGGGTCGGCGCCCGCCACACGGACGTACAGGTGAACGTGGTGCACGAGTCGGAGGTCACCACCGACCCGCGCCGCCTCGAACGCATCCTCTTCAACCTCCTCGCCAACGCGGCGAAGCACGGCCGGCCCCCGGTCGAGGTCAGCGTCGAGGGCCGGGTGGTACGCGTACGCGACCACGGCCCCGGCTTCCCGGAGGAACTGCTCGACGAGGGCCCGAGCCGCTTCCGCACGGGCGCGGCGGACCGCGCGGGCCACGGGCACGGCCTCGGCCTGACGATCGCGGCGGGCCAGGCACGGGTACTCGGCGCCCGCCTCACCTTCCGCAACGTGCGCCCACCGGGCACCCCCGCGGACACCCCGGCGGAGGGCGCGGTGGCTGTCCTCTGGCTCCCGGAACACGCCCCGACGAACACAGGCAGCTTCCCGATCCTGCGCCTGCCGGACTGAACCGGGCCCCCTCCAGGAGACGCCGCCGCTGACGCGGCGGGCGAACTCGGGGTCCCACGATTCACCCCGGTCCGGGGGCCACGATTCAGTCCGGTCCGGGGCCCACCATTCGCCCGGCCCGAGGCTCATCGTTCAGCCCGGTCCGGGGCCCACGATTCAGCCGGTCCGAGGCCCACCATTCACCCCGGTCCGGGCCCACCACTCAGCCCCTCCGGCGCTTGAGGAGCGGGGTCCGGGGCGGAGCCCCGGTTTCGGGAAGGGGCGGGCCTGGGGAAAGAAACCCCCTGCCCAGAGCCCCCCGATACGGCTCCCGGACACCGGCCCCAGAAACGACGAAGACCCCCGGCGCAGCCACCCGCACCAGAGGTCTTCCGAAGCCGCAGAACCGAAACGGCCCCGCTCACACAGTCTTGGCCATATCGACGGCCTTCACGTCACCACCAGCCCCGTCGGACACCGCCCCGTCCTCCGACGAGCTCGCCGCCCCCTTGGCCTGCCCAGAACCCCCCTTGGCGGACCCAGCGCCCCCCTCGGCCGGACCGGCCCCCCGCAACGGCACCTCCTTCACAAAGAACGCCGCAACCAGCGCCGCCACCGCAACCGCCGAACCCAACAGGAACGCCGAGTGCGTACCGGCCGACACAGCGTGCTCATACGCATCGCGGACCACACCCGGCAGCTTGGCCAGGCTCGCGGCATCCAGCTGCGCGGACTGCTCCGTGATCTTGCCCCCCAACGCCCCGGCCCGCTCGGCCATCACGTCCTGGACGCGGTGGTTGAAGAGCGCGCCCATGATCGCGACGCCGAAGGAGGAGCCGAGCGTACGGAACAGGGTCGTGGAGGACGAGGCGACGCCCATGTCCTTCATCTCGACACTGTTCTGCGCGACCAGCATCGTGATCTGCATCAGGCAGCCCATGCCCGCGCCGAGCACGGCCATGTACAGGCCGGAGGTGACCCGCGTCGTCTCCGTGTCCATCTGCGCGAGCAGGAAGAGCCCGGCGATCATCAGCACGGTGCCGACCAGCGGGAACACCTTGTACTTGCCGGTGTTGGTGGTGACCCGGCCCGCGACCAGCGAGACGACCATCATCGAGAGCAGCATCGGCAGGAGCAGCAGCCCGGAGTTGGTCGCGTCCGCGCCCTGCACGGACTGCTGGTAGAGCGGCAGGAAGAGCACCGCGCCGAACATCACGAAGCCGGTGATGAAGCCGATGAGGGACATCACGGTGAAGTTGCGGCTGCGGAAGATGTGCAGCGGCATGATCGGCTCGGCCGCCTTCGTCTGGACGAAGACGAAGCCGACGAGCGCGGCGACCCCGATGCCGATGAGCTCCATGATCACGGCGGAGCCCCAGGCGTACTGCGAGCCGCCCCAGGTCGTCACGAGCACGATCGACGTGATGCCGACGGTGAGCAGCGCGGTGCCGAGGTAGTCGATCTTGCCCTTCGACCGCTTCTTCGGCAGGTGCAGGACGGTGCTCACCATGACGAGGGCGACGACGCCGAGCGGCAGGTTGATGTAGAAGGACCAGCGCCAGCCCCAGTTGTCGGTGATGACTCCGCCGACGAGCGGTCCGCCGATCATGGCGAGCGCCATGACGCCGGCCATCATGCCCTGGTACTTGCCGCGTTCCCGGGGCGGGATCAGGTCACCGATGATCGCCATGACGCCGACCATCAGGCCACCGGCGCCGAGGCCCTGGATCGCGCGGAACGCGATGAGCTGCGTCATGCCGTCGGCCATGCCGCTGAGCCCGGAGCCGATCAGGAAGATCACGATCGAGGTCAGGAAGGCGCCCTTCCTGCCGTACATGTCGCCGACCTTGCCCCAGATAGGGGTGGAGGCGGCGGTCGCGAGCGTGTATCCGGTCACGACCCACGAGAGGTGCTCGAGGCCGCCCAGGTCGCCGACGATCGTGGGCATCGCGGTGCCGACGATCATGTTGTCGAGCATCGCGAGCAGCATCGCGATCATCAATGCCATCAGGACGACGCGCACGCTGCGCTGCCGCGGCTGCTTACCGCCCTCGGGGCCACCCTCGCGGCCGCCCCCTCCGCTGTCCACCACCGCTGTTCCCGTCTCCGCCATCACGTTCCCCACTCCCCGGTCATCCACCTGCATCCGCCGCCGGCGGCTACTTACTTGCCGCCCGGCAAGCTGACTACACTGAGGGAAGATAGAGCGCTAACTAGCCGGGCGTCAAGTAAGTTTTTCCCGGCCCCCTTCCCGGTCCCCCTCCGGGCCCCGCGACCAGCACGAAGGAGCAGCCACACGATGGGCAGCAGCAAGCAGCGCCGCGGGAACACGCGGCAGCGCATCCAGGACGTGGCGCTGGAACTGTTCGCCGAGCAGGGCTACGAGAAGACCTCACTGCGGGAGATCGCCGAGCAGCTGGACGTGACCAAGGCGGCGCTCTACTACCACTTCAAGACCAAGGAAGACATCGTCGTCAGCCTCTTCGAGGACCTGACGAAGCCCATCGACGAGCTGATCGAGTGGGGCCGGGAGCAGCCCTCCACCCTGGACACCAAGCAGCAGCTCATCGAGCGCTACAGCCTGGCGCTCGCCGGCGCGGCGCCGCTCTTCCGCTTCATGCAGGAGAACCAGGCGACCATGCGTGAGCTGAGCATCGGCGAGATGTTCAAGGACCGTATGACGACGCTCCTCGACCAGCTGCTGCCGCCGGACGCGACGATGACCGAGCGGGTCCGCTGCTTCAGCGCGATCTTCTCGATGCACGCGGGTCTGTTCGTCCTGAAAGACGTCGAAGGCGACCCCGAGGAGAAGCGCAAGGCCATCCTCGAGGTCGCCACCGATCTCATCACTCAGGCCCACAGGGCCGACTGAGCTCTCGTACTACGGTCAGACCTTGACGCCCACCGAGTGCAGGAAGGCGACCGGATTGATCGCCGAGCCGTAGTTCGGGGTCGTACGGATCTCGAAGTGCAGGTGCGGGCCGCTGGAGTTGCCGGTGTTGCCGGAGCGCGCGATGTGCTGACCGGTGGACACCTTCTGGCCGACGCGCACGTCGATGCGGGACAGGTGCGCGTACTGCGAGTACTTGCCGTTGCTGTGCTTGATGACGATGGCGTTGCCGTACGCCGGACCGTCACCGGCGCCGTTGCCGCCGGCCTTGACGACGGTGCCGCTGTGGGCGGCCATGACGTTCGTGCCCTGCGGCACGGCGAAGTCCTGGCCGGAGTGCTTGTGCGCCCACATGTTGCCGCCGAGGCCGAAGCCCGCGGACAGCTTGTAGGTCTTGACCGGGTCTATCCAGCTCGCGGCCTTCTTCGCGGCGGCCTTCTTGACCTGCGTGGCGTGCTGCTTCGCCTGGTCGGCGGCCTTGGCCTGCGCCTGGACGGAGGCGGCGGCCACGTGCGGCAGCGCGGCGGCCCCCTGAGTGCCTTCGGCGGCGACCGCGGCCCCGGCCCCCAGCAGCGTCGTGGCTCCGAGGGCGACGGTCACGACGGCCGCTCGCTTACGGAGCTGGGACGAGCCGGCGGAGAGGGTCATGGTGCGCTTCGACATTCGGGGTTACCTCCGGGTTGACGGGCGTGAATCCGCCCGGCACGCATTCGCCTCGTGCCGGGCTGGCCATTCATTGGTAACCCGAACGCCCATCTCGCCTCAAAGGCCCCACCTACTACCTAAAGTCGTACGAAAAGGTCACACCTTCAACGTCTTGACGCCCACGGATCACCCCTGCGATCTGTCGCTTTTGCTCCTCGATCCGAGGTTTAGACCCACTTCGCGCCCTTGCGCCCCGGCCTCCATCGGACTCTCACCCCACCGATCCAAGAATCGGACATTTCACCAGAACCCATCGATGACGTAACAAGCCTCCACCCCCGCAACCCCTCCACTATTTCGCCTAGTACCGGACAAAACGCCTGTGCGTCATGTCACCGGCAGGCAAGATCCAGAGCCCCGGGAATGTGACCGGGGCTACGCTGACAGGTCCGGATCATGGCCATCGGGGGGAACGTCAGATGGATCCCGCAGTCCTCGGAACACGCCTCGCGTCGAGCGTTCTCTCACCCCTGGTGAAGCAGCTCGTCACCCGGGACGGTCCCGGCGCCGGCCTCGTGGACCGGCCCGTACGCCTCTCCGGCCTCGTCAGCTTCCGGGGCGAGAAGCGGACCCTGGGCGAGAAGGACGTCGAGCGCCTGGCCGAGCGCCTTGTCCGCGAAGCCCTGGACTCCCCGGGCGAGCCCCCCTTCCCCGCCGACGAGCAGCTCCTGGTCACCACCACGCTCGCCCGCCGCCTCCTCGCCCTCGGTGACCTGGACATGGACGACGTCCAGGCGGTGCGCCTCGGCCACCGGGAGCTGGCCCGCGCCCTGCGCCGGGAGGCCCCCGCGCCCGGCCTCACCGCCGACGCCGCCTACTTCCTCGACTCGGTCACCGCGTGGGCGTGCCTGCACATCCTGCACTTCTTCACCCAGCGCTCCACGTTCGTGGCCCGCACCCTGGTCGAGCAGAGCCGGGCCCAGGCCGAGCTGATCGCCAAGGTCGACGCGCTGATCGCCCGTACACCGCCGCGCGACGCGCAGGACACCGCCTTCGAGGTCCGCTACCGCGCCCACCTCGCCCAGCGACACAACCGCGTGACCATCTTCGGCCTCGACCTGCACGACTCCCCCGACGTATGGCCGCTCGACGTCGCCTACCTCAGCCTCGAAGCCACGCGCGACGCCCGCCCCGACAGCGCGGTCGGCGAAGCGGCCGGACCGCAGGAGACCACGACCGTCCGGGTGGACGCCCGGGACGCGTTCGACGGCCACGACCGGGTCCTGCTGCGCGGCGAGGCGGGCTCCGGCAAGACCACCCTCATCCAGTGGCTGGCGATCACCACCACGGACCGCATCCCGTACGTGCTGCCGCTGCGCACCCTGATCCGCGCCTCGGGGCTCCCCTCCCCCGCCGCCTTCCTGACCGGCGCCGACTGCCCACACACCCCTCCCGACGGCTGGGCCGAGCGCGTCCTGACCGCGGGGCGTGGCCTCGTCATGGTCGACGGCCTGGACGAGGTTCCCTCCGCCGACCGCCCCCGCGTGCGCGACTGGCTGCTCGGTCTCGTCCGCGCCTTCCCCGGCAACCGCTGGCTGCTCACCGCCCGCCCCACCGCCGTACGCCCCCACTGGCTGGCCGGCGACGGGTTCGCCGAGCTGACCCTCGCGCCCATGGAGCGTCGCACGGTCGACGCGTTCGTCCGCCGCTGGCACAAGGCGGCCGACGCGCCGGAGCACGAGGAACCGCTCATGGACGCCCTGCGCACCAAGCCGGATCTCTCACAGCTCGCGACCAACCCCCTGATGTGCGGACTGATCTGCGCCCTCCATCGCGCGCGGCGCGGCTATCTGCCGCCGCGCCGCAAGGCTCTGTACGACGCCGCGCTCCAGATGATCCTCACCGAGCGCGACCGTCAGCGCCGCATGGGCGGGCTCGACGGGATCGAACTCGACACCGAGGACCAGACCGAACTCCTCCAGCGCCTCGCCTACTCCTTGGTCCTCGCGGGCCGCTCCGAGATGGACGAGTCGACCGCACTCACCCTGCTCGAAAGGGCACTGCCGTCCGTCCCCGACGCCGCGCGGCAGGGCGACGCACCCACGATCCTGCGCCACCTCCTGCTGCGCAGCGGCGTCCTGCGCAGCCCCGCCCCACAGGTCGTGGACTTCGCACACCGCACATTTCTGGACCACCTGGCGGCGCGCTACGCGGTCGAGGAGGGCCACCTCGACGTCCTGCTCGGCCACGCCGGCGACACACAGTGGGAGGACGTCGTGCGCATGGCGGTGGCGCACGCCCGCACCCGCGAGCGGACGACCCTGCTACGGGGCCTGCTCGCCGCGGACAGCCCACGGATGACGCTGCTCGCACTGGCGAGCCTCCAGGACGCGTCCGCCGTCGAACAGGAGGTCCTCGAAGAGGTCAGGCAGCGCGCCGCGGCCCTGGTCCCGCCCCGGACCCAGCAGGAGGCGGCACAGCTCGCGCAGGCGGGCCCGTTCGTCCTCGAACTCCTCCCCGGCCCCGTGGGCCTCACCGACGACGAGGCCCACGCGGTCGTGACCACGGCCTCCCTCATCGGCCACGAGGGCTCCCTGCCGGTCCTGAAGCGCTATCGCGCCCACGCGTCACTGGACGTACGGCGACAGCTCGTCGGCACCTGGCGAAGGTTCGACGCCCAGGAGTACGCGGACGAGGTGCTTGCCCACGTGGGGCGGGACCATCTCGACCTGACGGTGCGCAGCGAGGAACAGGTGCGGACGCTTCGGACGATGGCGCCGTGGGCGCGGCTCGAGCTCGACGGGGCGTATCCGCTCGACACGTTCATGGACGCCCTGGACCCGGCGACCACGCGGGACCTGACGCTGCGCGGCAACCCGTACCTGACGGACCTGCGGGAGCTGCAGGCTCTGCCGGCGCTGAAGTTCCTGGCGCTGATGTACTGCTCCGAGGTCCGTGACCTCGCGCCGCTCTCTTCGATGCGGCTGCACCATCTGTCCCTGATCCGACTGCCGTCGCTGCCGGCGCTTGCCGGCCTGAGCCGGGTGACCAGCCTCGCCTCGCTCAGCGTCGTCCAGCCGATCCCCGGAGACTCGCTCGCCGAGGCTCTGCCGGTCGGGGCCCCGCTCGAACAGCTCATCTTCGGTGACGGCGCCACCGGCACGACAGGTCTCACCGGCCTTGCCGAATTCCCGCACCTGAGCAGGCTGAACCTGTCCTACGGGCTGCCCCCGCTCGGCCCACGCGACTGGGAGGCGATCGCCACCCACCCCTCCCTCACCGACCTGTATCTGAGCAGTGCGCTGCTGTCCCCGCACGGACCGCCCACCGAACTGCCGGGGGTCCGCGTCCTCAATCTGTACCTGAGGACGGGCACCGAGGACGTCCCCGGCCTCGCACCGGCCGTCCCGTCCGCACACACCGTCCACGTCCACGGCCCCGCGCACGCTCTCGCCCCCGACCAGGTGTACGCCGAACTCTTCCCCCAGGCCGAAGTCACCGTCCACCGACGGGAGAGCTGAACGCGAAAAAGGGGCTGCCCGGGACCGAAGTCCCGGGCAGCCCCTTTCACTGGCGCACCCCGAAGGGTTACGCCTCCTTGCTCAGATTCGGACCGGCACCGCCGGCCGCCTGCTCGATCGGCGGGACGTCCGGCAGCGTGGACTTCTCCTCGCCGCGGAAGGTGAACGTCTTGGCGTCACCCTCGCCCTCCGTGTCGACGACCACGATGTGGCCCGGACGCAGCTCGCCGAAGAGGATCTTCTCGGAGAGCGAGTCCTCGACCTCGCGCTGGATCGTGCGACGCAGCGGACGCGCGCCGAGCACCGGGTCGTAACCCTTCTTGGCCAGCAGCTCCTTCGCGGACTGGCTGAGCTCGATGCCCATGTCCCGGTCCTTGAGGCGCTCGTCGACCTTGCCGATCATCAGGTCGACGATCTGCAGGATGTCGTCCTGGGTCAGCTGCGGGAAGACGACGACGTCGTCCACACGGTTGAGGAACTCGGGGCGGAAGTGCTGCTTGAGCTCGTCCGAAACCTTGTTCTTCATGCGCTCGTAGTTGGACTTCGTGTCGCCCTGGGCCGCGAAGCCGAGGTTGAAGCCCTTCGAGATGTCACGGGTTCCAAGGTTGGTCGTCATGATGATGACCGTGTTCTTGAAGTCCACGACGCGGCCCTGGGAGTCGGTCAGGCGACCGTCCTCCAGGATCTGCAGCAGCGAGTTGAAGATGTCCGGGTGGGCCTTCTCGACCTCGTCGAAGAGAACCACCGAGAACGGCTTGCGCCGCACCTTCTCCGTCAGCTGGCCGCCCTCTTCGTAGCCCACGTAACCGGGGGGCGAACCGAAGAGACGCGAGACCGTGTGCTTCTCGCTGAACTCCGACATGTCGAGGGAGATCAGCGCGTCCTCGTCACCGAAGAGGAACTCGGCGAGCGCCTTGGACAGCTCGGTCTTACCGACACCGGACGGGCCCGCGAAGATGAACGAGCCACCGGGGCGCTTCGGGTCCTTCAGACCGGCGCGCGTACGGCGGATCGCCTTCGAGAGCGCCTTGACGGCGTCCTTCTGGCCGATGACGCGCTTGTGGAGCTCGTCCTCCATGCGCAGCAGACGCGAGGACTCCTCCTCGGTCAGCTTGAAGACGGGAATGCCGGTCGCGGTCGCGAGGACCTCGGCGATCAGCTCGCCGTCGACCTCGGCGACGACGTCCATGTCGCCGGCCTTCCACTCCTTCTCGCGCTTGGCCTTCGCGGCGAGCAGCTGCTTCTCCTTGTCGCGGAGCGAAGCTGCCTTCTCGAAGTCCTGGGAGTCGATGGCCGACTCCTTGTCGCGGCGCACGCCCGCGATCTTCTCGTCGAACTCGCGGAGGTCCGGCGGCGCGGTCATCCGGCGGATGCGCATCCGGGAACCGGCCTCGTCGATCAGGTCGATCGCCTTGTCCGGCAGGAAGCGGTCCGAGATGTACCGGTCGGCCAGCGTCGCCGCCTGGACGAGGGCCTCGTCCGTGATGGAGACGCGGTGGTGGGCCTCGTACCGGTCGCGCAGACCCTTGAGGATCTCGATCGTGTGCGGCAGCGACGGCTCCGCGACCTGGATCGGCTGGAAGCGGCGCTCGAGCGCGGCGTCCTTCTCCAGGTGCTTGCGGTACTCGTCGAGCGTGGTCGCACCGATGGTCTGGAGCTCACCGCGGGCCAGCATGGGCTTCAGGATCGAAGCGGCGTCGATGGCGCCCTCGGCGGCACCCGCACCGACCAGCGTGTGCAGCTCGTCGATGAACAGGATGATGTCGCCGCGGGTGCGGATCTCCTTGAGGACCTTCTTCAGGCGCTCTTCGAAGTCACCGCGGTAGCGGGAGCCGGCGACCAGCGCGCCGAGGTCGAGGGTGTAGAGGTGCTTGTCCTTGAGGGTCTCGGGCACCTCGCCCTTGACGATGGCCTGCGCCAGGCCCTCGACGACGGCGGTCTTGCCGACGCCGGGCTCGCCGATGAGGACCGGGTTGTTCTTCGTGCGGCGGGACAGCACCTGCATGACCCGCTCGATCTCCTTCTCGCGCCCGATGACCGGGTCGAGCTTGGATTCACGGGCGGCCTGCGTGAGGTTCCGGCCGAACTGGTCGAGGACCAGGGACGTGGAGGGCGTGCCCTCGGCAGGACCACCGGCTGCGGCGGTCTCCTTGCCCTGGTAGCCGGAGAGCAGCTGGATGACCTGCTGCCGCACCCGGTTGAGATCGGCGCCCAGCTTGACCAGGACCTGGGCGGCGACGCCCTCGCCCTCACGGATCAGGCCGAGCAGGATGTGCTCCGTGCCGATGTAGTTGTGACCCAGCTGAAGAGCCTCGCGGAGCGACAGCTCCAGGACCTTCTTGGCACGGGGGGTGAAGGGAATGTGCCCGGACGGGGCCTGCTGGCCCTGGCCGATGATCTCCTCCACCTGCTGGCGGACCGCCTCGAGCGAAATCCCGAGGCTCTCCAGGGCCTTAGCGGCGACACCCTCACCCTCGTGGATCAGGCCCAGGAGGATGTGCTCGGTGCCGATGTAGTTGTGGTTGAGCATCCGGGCTTCTTCCTGAGCCAGGACGACAACCCGCCGCGCGCGGTCGGTGAACCTCTCGAACATCGTTAATCGCTCCTCAGAGCGGTCAGGCAGTAAGGGGACGCTCCCCTCCCTGTCCTTCCGCAGCTTAGTCCCGCAAGCGGGGACCGCTCATTCCAACTGCCGACACCCGGACCCCATCTCGGAGGTTCTCCTGCGCCGAACGCCGACAACTGCTCCAACACCGATGGTGCGAGACGATGTTCCCGCAGGCCAGGCAGTTACCCCCACCATCAGTACGCCGATGGCGAACGCAAGAGGCCCGAAACCCACGTGTCGCCCCTCTTCACTAGGGATGTCTTACCCGCCAGGAGTGACACTCCATGCGGCACACCCCCCTTCCCTCCGCTACGGGCGAACATCCTTGCGCCGCCGAATACGTCCGCACGCCCCCATTCGGGAAACCCTGCGCACACACGGCACAACGCTGCGTAACCCGGAAGGGTTCCCGGCGGTTGCTCCGGACATGGTCTCCATCGTTCCCACCGTGCCCGTGCCCCGTCGGCCGCTCGACGCGGGACGCCCCGTGCGCGCATCGCGGGAATGGCACGCGTGGCAGGAGTGGTACGAGAACGCGCTGGGCTGGGCCTGCGCGCCCGGCCCGCTGGGCCCGCAGCTGCTGACAGGCCTGCGCTTCGACGTGCTGGAGCTGCCCGCGGAGGCGGGACATTCCGTGCTGCGGCGTCTCGACCCCCGTTGCCCGGTGGCGCTACAGGGGGAGACGATGCGACTCCTGGTGGCCGCGGGCAGCGCCGAGGAGTTGCCTGGGCTGCTCGACTGGCTGGAGTGGGGGGCACTGCCCCTCGATCTCACCGTGGTCGGTGCGGGCGGGCGGATCGACGCGCCCGCGCCCCCGGGCTGTCCGGACCCGCAGGAGGCCGCTGTCTGGGTGCGGCCCCCCGAGCCCGGATGCGACGTGGAGCCGACGCTTCCGGCCCTGACGGCCCTGTCGGCCGTAGGGGGCGGTGGGGGCGCCCCCGGTCTCGTACGGCTGGTGGACGCGGCCGCGACCCAGTGTCACCGGATCCGGCTGCGACGTACCAGCGCTCAGCCGTTGGCCTTCTCGTAGGCCTCGCGGATGGACGCGGGAACGCGGCCGCGGTCGTTGACCTCGTAACCGTTCTCCTTCGCCCAGGCACGGATCTGCGCCGTGTCCTGGCTGCCGCCGGCCGCGGCCGCGCGCGCCTTGCCACGCCCGCCGGCCGCACGGCCTCCGGTGCGACGACCACCCTTGAGATACGGCTCAAGAAGTCCACGGAGCTTGTCCGCGTTGGCAGTGGTGAGGTCGATCTCGTAAGTCTTGCCGTCCAACGCGAACGTCACGGTCTCGTCCGCCTCGCCACCGTCGAGGTCGTCGACAAGAAGGACCTGAACCTTCTGTGCCACCGGATTTCCTTTCATCGATATCTGTAGGGCCGGACTCCACGACCTCAGTCGTCGAATCGCCGCCCCTTGTTATATGCAGTACTGCAGTACGTCGGAAAGCAAACCGCTTTTGCTGGAAAAACACAAACCCCTGGGAGAGATCCAGGAGAGACCAAGGGACCGGGAAGCCCGGAAAGATGCGCGTTTCGGACATAGGGCACCTGGGCAGGGTGCTGCTCAGGAATACCGCTTGAAGATCACAGATGCAGAAGCATCCGACTGTTGCCCAAGGTGTTCGGTTTCACTCGTTCGAGACCGAGGAACTCCGCGACACCCTCGTCATAGGAACGCAAGAGCTCGCTGTAGACATCGGTGTCGATCGTATCGACGGGTGCCTCTCCGATCTCCACGAAGCCGTGCTTCTGGAAGAACTCCACTTCGAAGGTGAGACAGAAAACCCGGCGAACACCGATCCAGCGCGCGGTCTGCAGCAACTTCTGCAGCAGTTGGTGCCCGACACCCGCGCCCCTGACCACCGGATTCACCGCGAGGGTGCGGACTTCCGCGAGGTCTTCCCACATGACGTGCAGGGCGCCGCAGCCGACGACCTCCGCGTTGTCGTCCCGTTCCGCGACCCAGAACTCCTGGATGTCCTCGTAAAGCGTCACCGTGGCTTTGTCGAGCAGGATCCCCTCACGGCTGTACGCGTCGAGGAGTCGGCGCACGGCCGGCACATCGGCCGTCCTCGCCCTGCGTACGGTGACTGCTTTTGCGGTGACATCGGGGAGCTGTGCTGGCATGAGCGGACGCTATCGCCCGGAGCCCTCGGCCGGTCCCCCGGGTCCTTCGGGTCCCCCGGGGCCTTCCGGCTCTCCAGGGTCTTCCGGCTCTTCGGGCCCTTCGGACTCGCGGGTCCCGGTGGACAGGCCCTGCGGTCCCTGCACCATGCGCACGGCGTCGTTCAGGGCTTCGCGTTGTTCCGGCGACATCATGCCGAAGAAGGCGACGAGAGCCGCGGCGGGGTTGTCGCTCTGGGACCAGGCGTCGTTCATCAGCGCGGCTGAGTACGCGGCGCGAGTGGAGACGGCCTCATATCGATAGGCCCGGCCTTCCGCTTCGCGGCGCACCCAGCCCTTCTGGTGGAGATTGTCCAAAACGGTCATGACCGTGGTGTACGCGATGGACCGGTCCTGCTGGAGGTCTTCCAGGACTTCGCGAACCGTCACGGGGCGGTTCCACTTCCACACCCGTGTCATCACTGCGTCTTCGAGTTCTCCCAATGGGCGCGGCACAAGTAGCACACTAGTGGCAGAAGTCGGCAATAGGGCACCGGACGTGGCGAACAGTGCCTGACAATGACAAAAAGGGCGCCCGGTGGGGCGCCCTTCTCAGATGTCGCTGGGCAGCGCGGTGGCCTGGCGGGCCGCCTCGGCGCGGGCGAGCGCGGCGTCGACGGCCGCGTCCTCCTTGGCCTTCTTGTCGCCGCCCTGGGACTTCACGATCGTCACGATGAGACCGATGAAGAAGGCGGCCATCACTACGGGGGGCGTGAGGGCGGAGACGTAGTCCATGCCCCCAGAGTAGCTATCCGACGGCGAGTTCCTTCGGCGGGGCCGCGGGCGGCGGCGCCGGGCGGCGCTTGGGCGGGAAGACCTCGGCCGGGGTGGGCATGGGACGCGGCGGGGCCGGGGGGCCGGCCGGGGGCTTGGGGGCGGATGCCGGCTTGCCGTCGGCGGCGAGGCCTCCGGGCAGGGCGAGCAGTCGGGTGCGGGAAGCCGGTACGCGGGGCTGCACGCGCGTCTGCGCGCGCACCTGCGTGCGGCCCTCCAGGCGGGCCCGCACGTCGCGCTCGGCGAGCGTGCGGCAGCGTTCGAGGAGGGTGGCGGCGGACGGGTTGCCGCGCAGGGCGCGCAGGGCGGCGAGGTCGTCGGCGCCGGGCCCGTAGCCCGCCGCGAGGGCCTCGTCGAGCAGGCTCAGGTAGCCGGTGGTGGTGCCGGGCAGGGCGGCCCGGTAGCGGGCCAGGTCGGCCAGCAGGAAGGCGCGGAGGCGGGCGCCTTCGTCGACTGCCTGGTCGACCGATTCGGCGAGCCTGAGGCAGTCCTGGACGTCCTGGGCGGAGACGGGACTGGGGTGAAGGGCAAGGGCGAGGGCGCGTCGGAGCACACGCAGCTCTTCAGCGCCGAACGCCATGCCGCCGCGGTTTCCGTATGGCGTGGGCATGGCCCGACGATACGCATCAAGTCGGACAAAATCGGCTTAACCGCCAATTCGCGGCGTGGCTCGCCTGTCGCGACCCCGACCCTGATCCGCCGGACACGCCCCAGGTCACTCCGCCCGGCGTCGCCACACGGCGAACACGATCGCGCCGACGCCGAGCGCGCCCGCGGCCGCCGTGGCCAGCCAGGGCAGGAATCCGGCACCCGTCGCCGACGTCACCGTCACGGACCCGGACGTGTCCGAAGCGCCGGGGCCGCCGGGCGTCGCGGCGACCGGATCCGCCGCGTCGATCACGAACGTGGCGTTCTCCGGCAGCGGGAGCCTTCGCGCGCCGTCGCCGGCGAAGTCGTGGCCCGCGCCGGGGGCGGTGGCCGTGCCCGCTTCCGGGGTGGCGACATAGACGTACGACCGGTGGGGCGCCGTGGGGACGTCCGCCGCGCGGGCCGTGGCGCTCGCCGGACCCGCCAGGGCCATCACCGTCGCAGCCATCACGGCCGTCACGGCCGCCGACCGTCCGCGCCTACGCCACATTTCGTCCCACGCCCGTCCTCCCGACTGCTCACGCCCCGTCTCCGCGGAGACGACCGCAGAGTGCGAACCGTTGCACCCTTCACGCACACGTTACCGAAAGGGCGTGCGCGAAGGGGCAGTTGGCGTGCTGCCGAAAGGGCGTCAGGAGCGGGACACGTTCCGTTCGTAGACCAGGCGCAGGCCGATCAGGGTCAGCCAGGGCTCGTGCTCGTCGATCACCGCGGCCTCGCCGAGCACCATCGGCGCGAGGCCTCCGGTGGCGATGACGGTGACGTCCTCCGGGTCCTCGGCGAGTTCGCGCGCCATGCGGCTCACGACGCCGTCGACCTGGCCCGCGAAGCCGTAGAGGATGCCGGACTGCATGGCCTCGACGGTGTTCTTGCCGATGACGCTGCGCGGGCGGGCGATCTCGATCTTGCGGAGCTGGGCGCCCTTGACGCCCAGGGCCTCGACGGAGATCTCGATGCCGGGGGCGATGACGCCGCCGGCGTACTCCCCGCGCGCGGAGACCGCGTCGAAGGTGGTCGCCGTGCCGAAGTCGACGACGATGGCGGGCCCTCCGTAGAGCTCGACCGCCGCGACCGCGTTGATGATGCGGTCGGCGCCGACCTCCTTGGGGTTGTCCATGAGGATCGGGACGCCGGTCTTGATGCCGGGTTCGACGAGAACGGCCGGGACGTCTCCGTAGTAGCGGCGCGTCACCTCGCGCAGCTCGTGCAGGACCGAGGGGACGGTCGAGCAGATCGCGATGCCGTCGATGCCGTCGCCGAGCTCCTCGCCGAGCAGCGGGTGCATGCCCATCAGGCCCTGGAGGAGCACGGCGAGCTCGTCGGCGGTGCGGCGGGCGTCGGTGGAGATGCGCCAGTGCTCGACGATCTCCTCCCCGTCGAACAGGCCGAGGACCGTGTGCGTGTTGCCTACGTCGATGGTGAGCAGCATGGCGCTACTCCGCCGCGCGCAGGTCGAGGCCGATGTCCAGGATCGGCGACGAGTGGGTCAGGGCGCCCACGGCGAGGAAGTCGACGCCCGTCTCCGCGTACGCGCGCGCGTTGTCGAGGGTCAGGCGGCCCGAGGACTCCAGGAGGGCGCGGCCGGCGACGATCCCGACGGCCTCCGCCGTCTGCGCCGGGGTGAAGTTGTCCAGGAGGATCAGGTCGGCGCCCGCCTCGACGACCTCGCGCAGCTGGTCGAGGGTGTCCACCTCGACCTCGACGGCGAGGCCGGGGAACGACTCCCGTACGGCCTTGAAGGCCTGGGCGACGCCGCCGGCGGCGACCACGTGGTTGTCCTTGACCAGGGCCGCGTCCGAGAGGGACATGCGGTGGTTGACGCCGCCGCCCATGCGGACCGCGAACTTCTCCAGGGAGCGCAGGCCGGGCGTCGTCTTGCGGGTGTCACGGACCTTGGCCGTGGTCCCCTCCAGCGTGTCCGCCCACGCGCGCGTGGCGGTCGCGATGCCGGACAAGCGGCACATGATGTTGAGGGCGCTGCGCTCGGCGGTCAGCAGGTCACGCGTACGCGTGGTGACACTGAGGAGCTTCTGGCCCGCGGCGATCCGGTCACCGTCCTCCGCGTGCCGCTCGACCTCGAACTCGTCCGTGCAGACCACGGAGAGGACGGCCTCGGCGACGCGCAGGCCGGCCACGACGCCGTCCTCGCGGGCGGTGAAGTCGGCGGTGGCGACGGCGTCCTCGGGGATGGTGGCGACCGTGGTGACGTCCACGCCGCCGGCGAGGTCCTCGGCGATGGCCATGTGCGCGATGTCCTCGACCTCCACGGGGTCGAGCCCCGCGTCGGCCAGGAGCTGGGCGAGGGCGGGGTCGAGGCCGCACTCCATCATGTCGGCCATGTCGGCGTCGGATCCGCCGCTGCAGCCGCAGCCGTCGCCGCAGGCGCCGCTCTCGGCGAGGGGGAGGTCGGGGGTGCTCACGTCTCTCACTGCTCCTGCTGGTGGGTACGGCGCTCGGGGCGGGTCGGGGGGAATTCTGCGGTGGGCGTGGTGTGCGCGGCCAGCGTCCGGTCGGGATTCAGCGTCACGACGATGTGGCGGCGCCAGTTCGCGTCGTCACGGTCGGCGTGATCCTCGCGCCAGTGGCAGCCGCGGGTCTCCTCGCGGCGGCGGGCGGCGGCTACGAGGACGCGGGCGACGCACAGGAGGTTGGTGGCCTCCCACGTGTCGACGCCGGGCTCCGACGTCTTGCCGTTCTCCGCGAGGGCGCGCGCCGCGTCGGCGTGGATGCGCCCGAGCCCCGCGGCGGCCTCGGCGAGCGAGTCCGCGCTGCGGAGCACGCCGGCGCCCTGCGTCATGACGCGCTGGATGACGAACCGGGCCTCGGGCGGCATCAGGGGGTGGGTCGGGGTCTCCGGGTGCGGCACGGGGGCCGGCACGCGCGCGGGGAGGCCGTTTTCCCGGTGGGTCGCGACGATGTCGTCCGCGATGCGCTCGGCGTAGACCAGGCCCTCCAGGAGGGAGTTGGAGGCGAGGCGGTTCGCGCCGTGGACCCCGGTGCAGGCGACCTCTCCGCACGCGTACAGCCCGGGGACCGTCGTGCGGCCCTGGAGGTCCGTGCGGACGCCTCCGGAGGCGTAGTGGGCGGCCGGGGCGACCGGGATGGGCTCGGTGACCGGGTCGATGCCGTGGGCGCGGCAGGCGGCGAGGATCGTGGGGAACCGGTTCTCCCACATCTCGGCGCCGAAGTGCCGGGCGTCCAGGTACATGTGCTCGGCGCCCTGCTCCAGCATGCGGCGCGTGATGCCCTTGGCGACGATGTCGCGGGGCGCGAGCTCGGCCAGTTCGTGCTGGCCGGCCATGAAGCGCACCCCGTCGGCGTCCACGAGGTGGGCGCCCTCTCCGCGTACGGCCTCGGAGACGAGCGGCTGCTGGCCCTCCGCGTCCGCGCCCAGGAAGAGCACCGTCGGGTGGAACTGCACGAACTCCAGGTCGGAGACCTCGGCGCCCGCGCGCAGGGCGAGCGCGACGCCGTCGCCGGTGGAGACGTGCGGGTTCGTGGTCGCCGAGAAGATCTGACCCATGCCGCCGGTCGCGAGGACCACGGCGGGGGCGAGCGCCGCGCCGACGCCGTCGTGCTGGCCCTCCCCCATGACGTGCAGGGAGACGCCCGCCGTGCGGCCGTCCGCGTCCGTGAGGAGGTCGAGGACCAGGGCGTTCTCGACGGTCCTGATGCCACGCGCGCGTACCGCCTCTACGAGGGCGCGGGAGATCTCGGCGCCGGTGGCGTCGCCACCCGCGTGCGCGATACGGCGGCGGTGGTGGCCGCCCTCGCGGGTGAGCGCGAGGTCGCCGTCCGCCGACTCGTCGAAGTGGGCGCCGGTCTCGATGAGGCGGCGTATGGCGTCGGGGCCCTCGGTGACGAGGGTGCGGACCGCGTCCTCGTCGCACAGGCCCACGCCCGCGACGAGGGTGTCGTCGAGGTGCTGCTCGGGGGTGTCGCCCTCGCCGAGTGCCGCGGCGACGCCACCCTGTGCCCAGCGCGTGGAGCCGTCGTCGAGGCGGGCCTTGGTGACGACGACGGTCCGCAGTCCGGCCGCCTGGCAGCGCAGGGCCGCGGTGAGCCCGGCGACACCGGAGCCGACGATCACGACGTCGGCGGTGACGGACCAGCCGGGCGCGGGCGCGTGCAGGCGTATGCCGGTCGCTGTACCGGTGGCTGTGGTCCCTGTGGCACTCATACGGGAGCTCCGAAGGTCAGGGGGATGTTGTCGATCAGCCGTGTCGTGCCGACCCTGGCGGCGACGGCGAGCACCGCCTCTCCGATGTGGCCGTGCTCCACCTCGGTGAAGTCGGCCGGGTCGACGAGGGCGAGGTAGTCGAGCCTGAGCGGCGGCGTGGCGCGGGCGGCCTCGTCGATCACCTGGCGGGCGGCGGCGCGCACGGCTTCGGGGCCGACCGGCGACGCCTTGGCGAGGGCGTGGGCGTCGGCGGCGGCGCGAGCCTCTCCGAGCGCGCCCAGGGCGTCGGCACGCGCGCGCGTGGAGGGCGATTCGTGGGCACGCGCGCGCAGGGCCTCCTGGGCGGCGTGCCGGTCGCGGCCCGCGAAGAGCGCCTGGGACAGCGCGAGCGCGGTGCGCCGCTCCTCGGGCGAGAGGTAGCGGTTGCGGCTGGAGAGGGCCAGGCCGTCGCTCTCGCGGACGGTGGGTACGCCGACGATCTCCACGGGGAAGTTCAGGTCGCGCGCCATGCGGCGGATCAGGGCGAGCTGCTGGGCGTCCTTCTGCCCGAACAGCGCGACGTCGGCCGCCGTCAGGTGGAGCAGCTTGGCGACGACGGTGAGCATGCCGTCGAAGTGGCCGGGACGCGAGGCGCCTTCGAGACGCTCGCCCATGGGACCGGCGGTGACACGGACCTGGGGCTCGCCGCCGGGGTAGACCTCGTCGACGGAGGGCGCGAACACGACGTCGGCGCCGGCCTGTTCGGCGATCTTGACGTCGGAGTCGAGGGTGCGGGGGTAGCGGTCGAGGTCCTCGCCCGCGCCGAACTGGAGCGGGTTCACGAAGACGGTCGTCACCACCTCGCCGTCGGCGCCGGCGATCGAGCGGGCCGTGCGGATCAGTTCGGCGTGGCCGTCGTGCAGGGCGCCCATCGTCATGACGACGGCCCGGCGGCCGCTGCGCGGGCGTGCGCGGAGGTCGTCGGCGGTGTGCAGGACTGTGGTCATCGCGGGTCTCCCTCGGCGCCGTCGGCCAGGACCCCCAGCAGGTCCTCGGCGAGTTCGGGCTTGAGCAGGCCGTGCGCGAGGGCGCGGTCGGCGGTGGCGCGTGCCATCGCCAGATACCCGGCGACGGTCTGGGGCGCGTGCTTGCGCAGTTCGGCGACGTGGGCGGCGACCGTGCCCGCGTCCCCGCGCGCGACGGGCCCGGTGAGCGCCGCGTCGCCGGACCTGAGGGCGTTGTCCAGGGCCGCGCCGAGCAGCGGGCCGAGCATGCGGTCGGGGGCCTCGACGCCCGCGTCCCGCAGCAGCTCCATGGACTCGGCGACCAGCGTGACCAGGTGGTTCGCGCCGAGGGCGAGCGCCGCGTGGTACAGCGGGCGCGACTCCTCACGGATCCACTCGGGCTCGCCGCCCATCTCGATGACGAGTGCCTGTGCGGCGAGCCGCAGCGCCTCGGGCGCGGTCACGCCGAAGGAACAGCCGGCCAGCCGCTGTACGTCGACGGGGGTGCCGGTGAACGTCATCGCGGGGTGCAGGGCGAGCGGCAGGGCGCCGGCCCGCAGCGCGGGGTCGAGCACCTTGGTGCCGTAGCGCCCCGACGTGTGCACGATGAGCTGCCCGGGGCGTACGGACCCGGTCTCGACGAGGCCCTCCACGAGGCCGGGCAGCGCGTCGTCGGGCACCGTGAGGAGCACGAGCTCAGCGCGCGCGAGGACCTCGGCGGGCGTCACGACGGGGACGTCGGGCAGCATGAGCGCGGCCCGGCGTACAGAGGCGTCGGAGACTCCGGAGACGGCGACGGGGCGGTGGCCCGCGAGTGCCAGGGAGGCGGCGAGGGCGGGCCCGACACGGCCCGCGCCGACCACTCCGACGGTGAGCCGGGCGGGGCGGTCCCTGGGGTCGGTGGGTTCGGGTCGAGGAGGTGCGTTCACAGGACGACGGCCTTCCGTTCCAGTCCGCTCGGGGTACCGGACGATTTCTCGTCATGTTAACGCGATCTGCCGCACGGGCCCCGAGCGGTGGCTGGAGGCCGCTGAAGGCACCCGGCAAAACCCTGTGGGCAACCGCACGCCCGTACGACATGCTCGTCGGATGACGGACAGCGAAGAGCGGGAGACCCCCGCGCAGGACGACGCGAAGAAGGCCCGGGCCCGCCGCCTCGCGGCCCTGCGGGGCGCCGAGCGGATCCTGGGCATGCACGGTGTGGACACCACGATCGGCGAGCGGCTCGCGGCTCTCACGGACGCGGCCTGGACCGTCGCCGAACCCGGCCGGGACGGCGATCTGTACGGCGACGGCATCGTCGCCGACCTGGAGGAGCGCGTCGCACGGCTCCTCGGCACGGAGGCCGCGGCCTACTTCCCCACCGGCACGATGGCGCAGCAGGTGGCCCTGCGCTGCTGGGCGGGCCGCACCGGGAACGCGACCGTCGCCCTGCACCCCATGGCGCACCCGGAGCGCCACGAGCGGGGCGCCTTCACAGCGGTGAGCGGCCTGCGCACCGTCCACCCGACGACCGAGCCCCGGCTGCCGAACGCCGACGAGGTACGCGACTTCGCCGAGCCCTTCGGCGCGCTGATGCTCGAACTGCCCCTGCGGGACGCCGGATACGTGCTGCCCACCTGGGACGAGCTGGTCTCCGTCACCGAGGCGGCCAGGGAGCGGGACGCCGTCGTGCACTTCGACGGCGCGCGCCTGTGGGAGACCACGACCCACTTCGGGCGCCCTCTGGACGAGATCGCCGCCCTCGCCGACAGCGTGTACGTGTCGTTCTACAAGACCCTCGGCGGCCTCAGCGGCGCCGCACTCGCGGGGCCCCGGTCGTTCGTCGAGGAGGCGAAGACCTGGCGGCACCGGTACGGCGGCCAGCTCTTCCAGCAGTTCCCCGCCGTGATCTCGGCCCTGGTCGGCCTGGAACGCGAACTGCCGCGCGTGCCGGAGTACGTGGCCCACGCGCGCGTGGTCGCCGAGGCGCTGCGGGAAGCGTTCGCCGAGGCGGGGGTGCCGTGGGTGCGGGTGCACCCCGAGGTGCCGCACACGCACGAGTTCCAGGTCTGGCTGCCGTACTCCTCCGAGCAACTGAACGAGGCGGCCGTGACGCAGGCCGAGGAGACGAAGACGTCGCTGTTCCGGAGCTGGTGGGAGCAGGGTCCTCCGGGGCTCTCGGTCACCGAGGTCACGGTCTCCGCGCGCGGCCTCGACTGGACCGCCGACGACGTCCGCGCGGCCGTCGCGGACTTCGTGGCGCGGATCCCCGGGACGGCCTGATCCGAACGATCCGGCTTGATCCGGCTTGATCCGGCTTGATCCGGCTTGATCCGGACGAGAGGTTTCAGCAGCCCGCCGCCCGGTGCCGTGTGTGGGTCAGGCGGGCCAGGGCCGCCCGGATCCCGCCGCGCGCCGGACGGCCGGCGATGACCGCTTCGAAGCGGCGGTAGTCGCGCAGCTCGCGGACGGTGCGCCAGTCGTGGCGGCCGGGCGCGGGCGGGGCGGGCTCGCCGTGCAGCGAAGCGCGATAGACATCCAGTGCGTACTGCTGGGTGATGCTCATGACGTACCCCAACCCCTCGCTCGTCTTCCTCATTGTCATGCCGTGCCCCTGAATGCCGCACTTTGTGCGCTTACGTGAGGTCCGGCCCTACGAGGCTCCGCCCGGCGCCCCCGCCCGGTCACGTCGATTGACGGGAGCCGTCAATCGGGAGAGCCGTTGTCAGACCCCCCGTGCACCATGGGGTCATGAGCGTGAGCATCGACATCAGCGGGCTTGCCCCGGAGCGGATCAGCGTCGTGCCCTCGCCCCTGGCCGAGCTGGGCATGGCGCTGCACGCCCTGTCCGAGCCCGCGCACCACCCGGGGCTCCAGGGCTGGACGACCGCGGTGTCCGCGCGCCTCGACCCGTGCCTCGCGGACCGGCTGTGCGAGGCGGACTTCCTGTGGCGGGCGACGTTCTCGGACGTGTTCGCGCCGTTCGCCGGGATCCCGGGCCGGTCCGCGCTGCCCGGCGCCACCCTCGCCGAAGAGCTCGACCTCCTCGACAAGCTGACGGACCGCCAGTTCGTGGACGCCGCCCTGGAGTTCACCTGCCAGAACAGCTACGCGCTGCGCGAGGCCAACCCGCTGGACGACCCGGACATGCGCCGCCGCGCCCTGGACCTCGCGGCCACACGCGGGTTGCCCCAGGTCGAGTTCACGCACCGGCTCCTCGACGACCCGCCCGCCGTGCGCGCCTGGTTCCGCCGCCTCGTGGAGGACTGCGAGGAGGCGTTCTTCGCGGACATCTGGGCGCGTGTGCACCACCAGCTGGCGGCCGACGCGCGCCACAAGACCGAGCTCCTGAGACGCAAGGGCCTGGCCGAGGCGCTGGCGGCGGTGTCGTCGGTCGTCACGCTCGACGAGACGGCGCAGCTGATCACCGTCGACAAGATCACCGTGGGCCGCACGACCACGGAGGACGGCGGCCTCGTCCTCGTGCCGACCAGCCTCGGCTGGCCGCACCTCATGGTGCTGCACCGCTTCGGCTGGCAGCCGGCGATCACGTATCCGGTCGGCTCACCCGGCCTCACCACACCGGCGACCGTCGAGCAGCTCACGCGCCGCATGACGGCCCTCGCGCACCCCGTACGGATGCGCCTGTGCCGCCACCTCGCCCGCGGCGCGTACACGACGAGTGAGCTGTCCGACGCGCACGGGATGACGGCACCGGAGATATCCCGGCACCTGACGGTGCTCAAGAAGGCGGGCCTGATCACCACCCGGCGCCGCGGCCGCTACGTCCAGCACCAGCTGGACCTGACGGCGGTCGCCCGCCTGGGCAGCGACTTCATCGAGGGCGTCCTGCGCTAGCGCGCCCTGGAAGTCGCCGCACAGCGCGGGCGGCAGCGTGCGGTGCAGGCCAGGCGGTGCAGGCCGAAGCCGATGTGCTCGGGGTCGCAGACGACGCTGCCCGGCAGCCGCCGCCGGATCTCGTAGGCCGGCCGTGTTCGATGGATCGCCGCCCCGAAAGGGCCGTTGATCCACAGCAGCATCGGGTCAGGCCGCTCCTCCGCCGCCCGCCCGCACAAGGCCCGTCTCGTAGGCGAGTACGACGACCTGGACGCGGTCGCGCAGGTTCAGCTTGGTGAGGATGCGTCCCACGTGCGTCTTCACGGTCGCCTCCGACAGGACGAGCCGGGCGGCGATCTCGCCGTTCGACAGGCCGTGCGCGACGAGGATCATGACCTCGCGCTCGCGGTCGGTCAGCCGGGCGAGTTCGGCCAGCTGCGGCTCCTTCCCGGAGCTGGGCAGCATCGGCGCGAAGCGGTCGAGCAGCCGCCGTGTCGTGGACGGCGCGACGACCGCGTCACCGCTGTGCACGGCCCGGATCGCGGCGAGCAGTTCGGCGGGCGGCACGTCCTTGAGCATGAACCCGGACGCCCCGGCCTTCAGCCCCGAGAAGGCGTACTCGTCGAGGTCGAACGTCGTCAGGATGAGCACCTTCGGCGGGTTCGGGTCCGAGCAGATCCGCCGGGTCGTCTCCACACCGTCCAGCTTCGGCATGCGGACGTCCATCAGGACCACGTCGACATCCGCGCCGCGCAGCACCTCCAGAGCCTCGACCCCGTCGCCCGCCTCGGCGACGACCTCCATGTCCGGCTGGGCGGCGAGCACCATCCGGAAACCGGTGCGCAGCAGCACCTGGTCGTCGACGAGCATCACGCGGATCGGCATGAAGGGGATCCCTTTCGGTACATGGGCGGAAGTCGTGCGGGTGTGCTGCGGGTGTGCAGGGAGGTCAGTGTCAGTGGGCGGGCTTGAGCGGCAGCAGGGCGCTGATCCGGAAGCCGCCGCCGGGGCGCGGTCCCGCGTCGAGCGTCCCGCCGACCATACCGACGCGCTCCCGCATCCCGATGAGTCCGTGACCGCGGCCGTCGGCGCCCCCGTCCTCGTACATCTCGTGCGGAGCGCCCTTGCCGTCGTCCTCGACGAGCAGGCCGAGACCGTCGTCGAAGTAGACGAGCCGCACGCTCGCGCCGGCGTTCGCCCCGCCGTGCTTGCGGGTGTTGGTGAGCGCCTCCTGCACGATGCGGTACGCGGTCAGCTCGACGCCGCTGGGCAGCGGGCGCGGGGTGCCCTCGACCTTGAAGTCGACGGGCAGGCCCGCGGTGCGCACCTGCTCGATCAGCTCGTCGAGCTGTTCGACGTCGGGCTGCGGCACGTACTCGCCGCTCTCCTGGTGCTCGCCGGTGCGCAGCACGCCGAGGAGGCGCCGCATCTCGGCGAGCGCCTGCCGGCCGGTCCCCGAGATCGTCTCCAGGGCCTTCTTCGCCTGCTCGGGAGCGGTGTCCATGACGTACGCGGCGCCGTCCGCCTGCACCACCATCACCGACACGTTGTGGGCGACGACGTCGTGCAGCTCGCGTGCGATGCGGGCGCGTTCGGCGGCGACGGCGACCTTCGACTGGGCCTCGCGCTCCTTCTCCAGGCGGTCCGCGCGCTCCTCCAGCTGGGCCAGATAGGCGCGGCGCGTGCGGACGGAGTCTCCGAGCACCCAGGCGAGGGCGAACGGCACCATCTGGAAGACGGTGATGAGGACGTTCCCCGCGCTGCTCATCTCGTGCGCCGGCCAGCGCAGCTGGGAGAGGGGCGCCGCGCACAGGCCGCCGATCAGCGCGAATCTGGAGGCCCAGCGCGGGCTGTCCGCCGCCACGGTGTAGATGATCACCAGCATCGCGAAGTCGGCCGGCTGCACACGTACGTCCGTGACGAGCTGGAAGACGCCGACGACGGCGACGAGGATCAGCATCCGCTCGGGCACGCGCCTGCGCAGGGCGACGGCCAGGCACAGCGCCAGGACGACGGGGACGCCGAGGATGCGCGCCTCGCGGTGCATGTCCTGCTGCCCCGCGAACAGACTCATGCCGGAGACCCCGAGCAGGACGACGGCCCAGAAGGCGTCGACCCCTGTCGGGTGTCTACGGAGGAAGTCATAAATGCGCTGCACGTAACCCAGCGTAGGGAGGCGCGCAGTGTGCAGGGGTCAACCGGAGGTCCGATCCGCGTACCGCTCTCGTACTCCCCAAGGTGGAGGCCGACCCGCCCTCTCCGCTTAGCCTTCTCGCGTGAGGTACGAGCGGCGGGGTACGGGACGCGGGTGGCGCGAGGCGACGGAAGAGGCGCTGTACGGGCCGGCCGGCTTCTACCGCAGACCCGAGGGCCCGGCGGGGCATTTCCGCACGTCGGTGCACGCATCGCCGCTGTTCGCCGAGGCCGTGGCGCGCCTTCTGTGTCGGGTGGACGACGCGCTCGGGGGCCCGCCGGAGCTCGCCTTCGTGGACATGGGGGCGGGCCGGGGCGAGCTGGTGACGGGCGTCCTGGCCGCGCTGCCCGCCGAGGTGGCGGCCCGCACGCGCGCGTACGCGGTGGAGCGGGCGGAGCGTCCCGCCGGCCTCGACCACCGCATCGAGTGGCGCGCACACCCCCCGAAGGGGGTCACCGGACTCCTCTTCGCGAACGAGTGGCTGGACAACGTCCCCCTGGACGCCGTCGAGACCGACGCCTACGGAGTGCCCCGGCAGGTCCTCGTCCAGGACGACGGGACCCAGACGCTCGGGGAACCGGTGACGGACGGGCCGGAGGCGGACTGGCTGTCCCGGTGGTGGCCGCTCGGCGGTGAACCGGGGCTCCGCGCGGAGATCGGGCTCCCCAGGGACACCGCCTGGGCGGCGGCCGTGGGGACGCTGGAGCGGGGCGTGGCCGTCGCCGTCGACTACGCGCACTCCCGGGAGGCCCGGCCGCCCTTCGGGACGCTCACGGGCTTCCGTGGGGGCCGCGAGACGGCGCCCGTGCCGGACGGCTCGTGCGACATCACGGCCCATGTGGCGCTCGACGCGTGCGCGCTCCCCGGGGCGCTGCTGCTCACCCAGCGCGCGGCCCTGCACGCCCTCGGCGTGACCGGCGGCCGCCCCCCGCTGGCGCTCGCGTCCAGTGATCCCGCGGCCTATGTGCGGGCCCTGTCCGGAGCGGGCGAGGCCGCCGAGCTGACCGCGACGGGCGGGCTCGGCGACTTCGGGTGGCTGGTCCAGCCGGTCGGCGTCGGTCTGAGTGCCGCGCTACTTGTCGATGTCGCCGACGACGAAGAACAGTGACCCGAGGATCGCCACCATGTCCGCGACGAGCGTGCCGGGCAGCAGCTCGGTGAGCGCCTGGATGTTGTTGTACGAGGCCGACCGCAGCTTGAGCCGGTACGGCGTCTTCTCGCCCTTGCTGACCAGGTAGTAGCCGTTGATCCCGAGCGGGTTCTCGGTCCACGCGTACGTGTGGCCCTCGGGAGCCTTGAGGACCTTCGGGAGGCGCTGGTTGACGGGGCCCGGCGGCAGCTCGGCGAGCCGGTCCAGGCAGGCGTCGGCGAGTTCGAGGGCGTTGTGCGTCTGCTCCAGGAGGACCTCGAAACGGGCCAGGCAGTCACCCTCGCCGCGGGTGACGACCTTCAGTGTGTCCTGGAGGTCCCCGTAGGCGAGGTACGGCTCGTCGCGGCGCAGGTCGAAGTCGACTCCGGAGGCGCGGGCGATCGGACCGCTCACTCCGTAGGAGTGCACCGCCTCCGGAGAGAGCACGCCGACGTCGCGCGTGCGGCCGCGGAAGATCTCGTTCCCGAGGACCAGGTTGTCGTACACGTCCATGCGCGAGCGCACCGAGGCGACCGCCGCGCGTGCGCGGGTGGTCCAGCCGGCCGGCAGGTCCTCCTTGAGACCGCCGACGCGGTTGAACATGTAGTGCATGCGGCCGCCGGAGATCTCCTCCATGACGTTCTGCAGTTCCTCGCGCTCCCGGAACGCGTAGAACACCGGGGTGATTCCGCCCAGTTCAAGCGGGTACGAACCCAGGAACATCAGGTGGTTGAGGACCCGGTTCAGCTCCGCGAGCAGCGTCCGCAGCCACACCGCGCGCTCCGGTACCTCCATGCCGAGCATCCGCTCGACGGCGAGGACGACGCCGAGCTCGTTCGAGAAGGCGGAGAGCCAGTCGTGGCGGTTGGCCAGCATTACGATCTGCCGGTAGTCGCGGGCCTCGAAGAGCTTCTCGGCACCGCGGTGCATATAGCCGATGACCGGCTCGGCCTGCTGGATGCGCTCGCCGTCGAGGACGAGGCGCAAGCGCAGCACCCCGTGCGTCGACGGGTGCTGCGGGCCGATGTTGAGCACCATGTCGGTGGTCTCGGCGGCGCCGCCGATGCCGACCGTGGTCTCCGTCGTGGGCGTCATGGGAACAGTGTCTCGTACATAGGGTGGGTGCATGGAGACGGGGACCGAGGGGACGGCGGATCCGGGTGCGGGAACCGCGGGCGAGCCGGTGTGGACCGGGCTTCCCAGGGGGCTGCTGAGGGTGCGCAGGCTGCTGCTCGCGCTGTGGCTCGTACCGCTGACGATCCTGGCGGGGGCGCTGCTCGGTGCGTTCGCCGGGGGCGCGTGGGCGGCGTTCGCGCTGCTGCCGCTCGCCGCGCTGCTGTGGGGCTGGGCGATGCTCGGCCGTAACTGGCGCTCGTGGCGCTACGCCGAGCGCGCCGACGACCTGCTGATCAGCCGGGGCGTCCTGTGGCGTGAGGAAACGATCGTGCCGTACGGGCGCATGCAGCTCGTCGAGGTCACGTCCGGCCCCCTGGAGAGGCGGTTCGGGCTCGCGAGCCTCCAGCTGCACACCGCCGCCGCGGCGACCGACGCGACCATCCCCGGCCTGACGCCGCCCGAGGCCGAACGCCTCCGCGACCGGCTCACCGAACTCGGCGAGGCCCGATCGGCGGGACTGTGACCGCCCCGGACGCCCCTGCGGACGCACCCGGCGCCGCGGACGCGCCCGGCGACGCGGCGGCGCGGGAACGGCGGCTGCACCCCGTCACGCCGCTGCGCCGGGCCTGGGCGCCCGTCGCGGTCGTCCTCGGCTGGGCGGCCCACGACCTGAACGAGGCGCAGCGCAGGCTCGTCCAGCTGACCGCGACCACGGTCCTCCTGGGCCTCGCCGTACTGATCCCGGCCGCCGCCCTCTACGGATTCCTGTCCTGGTGGTTCACCCACTTCTCCGTCACCGACACCGAACTGCGCATCCGCACCGGCCTGTTGTTCCGCCGCACCGCCCACATCCGGCTCGACCGGATCCAGGCCGTGGACGTCACCCAGCCGCTGCTGGCCCGCTTCATAGGCGTCGCCAAACTCAGACTGGACGTCATCGGCGCGGACAAGCGGGACGAACTCGCCTTTCTCGGCGAGCGTGAGGCCCGCGCACTGCGCGCCGAACTCCTCGCCCGCGCCGCCGGGTTCGCCCCCGAGAGCGTGCACGACGTCGGCGAGGCACCGGCCGAGCAGCTCCTGCACGTGCCGCCCCGCATGCTCGCGGTCGCGATCCTGCTCACCGGCGCGCCCTTCGCGATGCTGCTCGCCGCGCTCGTCGTGCCGTCCCTGCTGTGGCTGGCCACGCACAGCCTGTGGACCGTGGTCGCGGCGGCCGTCCCCCTCCTCGGCGGCGCGGGCACGAACAGCGTGGGCCGCTTCATCAAGGAGTACGACTGGACGGTGGGCGAGTCGCCGGACGGCCTGCGCATCGACCACGGACTCCTCGACCGCGACCACGAGACGGTGCCGCCGGGGCGGGTGCAGACCGTACGCATCGTGGAGCCGCTGCTGTGGCGGCGGCTCGGCTGGGTGCGGGTGGAACTGGCCGTCGCCGGCTCGTCGAACTCCGTGCTCGTGCCCGTCGCCCCGCGCGAGGTCGCGCGGGGCGTGGTGGAGCGGGCGCTGCCGGGTGTGACGGTGCCGGGCGCGGAGGCGTTCACCCGGCCGCCCCGACGCTCGGGGTGGTGCGTGCCCCTCTGGTGGCGCGGCTACGGGCTCGCGACCACCGATGCCGTGTTCGCCGCCCGGCACGGGCTCGTCCGGCGGCGGCTCGCCCTCGTGCCGCACGCGAAGGTGCAGAGCGTGCGGCTCACACAGGGGCCCTGGGAGCGATGGCGGGGCGTGGCCGACGTCCATGTGGACACGGGCGCGAACCAGACGGTGACGGCGCGGCTGCGGGACGCGGGCGAGGCGGTGGAACTCCTGCGCGCCCAGGCGGACCGCTCCCGCACGGGCCGGAGAGTGGCCCGCCCGGACCGGTGGATGTCGTCATGAGGGTGAGGGAGCAGAGACGGGTGGCGGCACACGGAAACGGGTGGGGGCACGGAGACGGGGTGGGGCCTCGGTGTGTGTCACACCGAGGCCCCACCCCGTTCACGTACCGCGTTGACGTACCGCGTGCCCGACCGCTCGGGCCGGACGCTACGCCCCCAGCGCGGACCGCAGCTCCGCCACGTCGATCTGTTCCGTCTCGTCGTGCGCCGTGAGGTCGATGACCTGGCTCACGGCCTCGCCCTCGGCGTCGGCCTGCTTGAACTCGGCCTCCGCGTCCGCCTTGTGCAGCGCCATGGCCTCCTCGCCGACGACATCCGCGAGGTCCTGGTTCTGTACGGCCTCCAGGGCGGCGGGCGCCACGGCCTTCGTGCCGAAGAAGTCGAAACCGCCCTCGACCGGGGACCGCCGCACCGCCGCGGGCGGGACGACCGCCGCCGCGGCCGGAACGGTGAAGTGGCCGGGGACGCCGGACGGACGGGCGGCCGCGTGCTGGAGCTCCTGTGCGCGGGCCGCCTCGGACTTCCCCTGCGGTGTCTCTCCCTGCTCTTTCCGCTCGTTCCGCTCGTTCCGCACGTCCTGCGGGCCCGTTTCCTGACGGGCCTGACCCTGACCGGCGTCGCCCCCGCGAGGATGCGCGCCGCGCGCCAGGCGGTCGAGCGCCGCGTTGGCCCGCAGGTAGAGCACCGGGGAGGTCGCCAGAGGCGTTGCCGTTGCCGATGCCGGAGACGCCTGCGGAGGAGTCGCCGGGGACGTGTCCGGAGGCGTCGCCGGGGCGTCGGCCGACGTGGCGCGCTGCGCCGGGACCAGTTCGGCACCCGGGGCCGGTTCGGCCGCCGCCGGCAGCGCACGTGCCGGCGCCGACGCCTCTATCGCGAGCTGCCTGCGGCCCTCCAGGGCGCTGGCCCGCTCCGTCTCCGCCGTCGCGTAACGCCGCAGCAGGGCCGCGTGCTCGTTGCGCAGGGCCGCCAGCTCCGTACGCTTGGCCCGCAGCCGCGCCTCCAGCTTGCCCCGCAGCTCACGCGACTCGTCGAGGTCGGACTCGAGTTCGGCGATCCGCTCGTCGTGGCGCCACTCGTCGCTCGCCCGCGACCGGTTCAGCTCGGCGACGCGCTTGCCCGCGAGCCGGTCCCAGCGGCGCATGACGATCGCGCCGACCACGGCGACGCACGCGGCGACGCCGGCCAGGCCGCGCAGCACGAACGGTTCGGCGGTCAGCCAGGCGCCGGCCGCGCAGACGAGCGGGACGCCTGCGATCGCCGATGGAGGAAGCAACCTGTGCAGGGGTGGGGAATGGCGGTGACGTCCACGTGGCATGGCCAGAAACTTACCGCGCGTAGGCGAATCGTGGTGCCCCGGGCGCCAAAATCCCGTGCCCTTACCCGCCGCCACTCCCCTTCTCCCCCGAACTCGCCTGTCTCGCCGATCAGTTCTTCAGGAGACCCTTCGACCGGAGATAGTCCTTGGCCACATCGGCTTCCTTCTGGCGTTCCGCGTCGACCTTCCGGTTGAGCTCGACGAGATCGGCGGTCGTGAGCGTCTTGGTGAGCTTCCCGAGTACGCCTGCTATCTCCTTACCCCCCGCGTCCTTGGTGTTCACGACCGGAATGATGTTGTCCGCATTCTGGAGCTTCTTGTCGTCCTCCAGGAGGACGAGGCCGAAGTTCTTCAGCGTGGCGTCCGTGGTGGTCGTCAGGACCAGCTGGTCCTCGCCGTTCTTCACGGCCTGCTTGGCCTGCGTGGTGCCGACGCCCTTGGGGTCGATGCCCGCGACCTTGATGCCGTACGTCTTCTCCAGGCCCGGGGCGCAGAACGGCCGCTTCTCGCATTCGTCACCGGCCGCGATCTTCACCTTCTGGCCGGACTTACCGAGATCCGAAAGGGTCTTCAGGTGGTGCTTCTTCGCGTAATCCGCGCTCACCGCGAAGGCGTTCTGGTCGACGGCCTGTCCGGCGTCGAGCGCCGTCAGTCCCTCGGGCGCGGCGAGCCCGCGCAGCGCGGTGACCGTCGCATCAAGATCACTTGAGGCGACGGGCTTGGCGTCCGCGCCGTTCTTCTTGAGATTGAGGAATTCCGCGAGCGTCGCCGCGTATTCCGGGACGACGTCGATCGCGCCCTTGGCGAGCTGCGGCTCGTAGATCTCGCGGTTCTCCACGGTCTTGACCGACGCGGAGTAACCCGCGTCGTCCAGAGCCTGCTTGTAGAGCTCGGCGAGGACCTTCGACTCGGTGAAACCGGCGGCGCCGACGACGACCGCGCCCTTCTTGCCACCGCCCGCCGTGTCCGAGCCGGACGTGCCGCCCTTACCGCCCTTGCCGCTCTCCAGGCTGTCCCCGCCGCACGCGGTGAGCCCGGTGGTGAGCGCGCCGACGGCGACCGCCGCCACGGCGATCCGTCGCGTTCTGCTGTTCATCGTTGTCCACCCAATCGAAAGCCGGATTGATCTGAAACGGGAAGTCCTGAAACGGGAAGCCCTGAGCCGGAAGTCCGAAGGAGTCAGCGCGCCGCGGCGGAGCGGCCCCTCATCGGGTTCAGCACCCGCCCCACGCCCACCAGGACGCCCTCCACGAGCAGCGCGAGCACCGCCACCAGGACCGCGCCCGCGACGACCTGAGGCGTGTCCTGAAGGTTGAAGCCGGCGGTGATGATGCGCCCGAGCCCGCCCTTGCCCGCCATCGCGGCGAGCGTCGCCGTCGCGATGACCTGGACCGCCGCCGACCGGACCCCGGTCATCACCATCGGGTAGGCCAGCGGGAGTTCGACCCGGCGGAACACCTGCCCGCCGCTCATTCCCATCCCCCGCGCCGCCTCGACGACGGACCGGTCGACCTCGCGCATCCCGATGTACGCGTTGGTCAGCAGCGGCGGCACCGCGAACAGGACGAGCGCGATGAATGTCGGCAGGTCCCCGTGCCGGCCGAGCGGCGTCAGCGTCAGCACGACGAGCACCCCGAGCGTGGGCACCGCACGGCCCGCGTTCGACACGTTCACCGCGAGGCCGCCTCCCTTGCCGATGTGCCCGAGCCACAGCGCGAGCGGGAGCGCGATCAGACACGACACCAGGAGGGTGACTCCGCTGAAGTACAGATGCTCGGCGAGCCGGTGCCACACCCCTTTCTCGCCCTGCCAGTTGGCCCCCGTCGTCAGCCAGTCGTAGGCCCCCGCCATCGCGCTCATGCCGTCTGCGCCGCCTTCTGGGTGGTACGTCTGCGTATTCGGGGCGCCCGGGACGAGGCGCGGGTCCAGGGGGTCAGCCACCGCTGGAGAGCGAGCAGCAGCAGGTCGGCGGCCACGGCGAGGAGCACGCACAGCACGGACGCCGTGAGCACCTGGGCCTTGAAGTCGCTGTCGAGCCCGTCGAGGATCAGCGTGCCCAGGCCGCCGTAGTCGATGATCGCGCCGACCGTCGTCAGGGCGACCGTGGAGACCGTGGCGATCCGTACGCCGGCGAGCAGGGCGGGCAGCGCCAGCGGCAGCTCGACCTCCCACAGCAGCCGGACCGGCCCGTACCCCATGCCGCGGGCCGCCTCTCTCGCCTCCTCCGGCACGGCCTGGAGGCCCGCCAGGGTGTTCCGCACCAGGATCGTCAGGGAGTAGAGGACGAGTCCGGTGACCACGAGCGAGGCGGAGAGCCCGAACAGCGGGAGCAGCAGCGAGAACATGGCGAGCGACGGGATCGTGTAGAGCACCGTCGTCAGGCCGAGGACCGGGCCCGCGAAGGCGGGCCGGTGCCGGGCGAGCAGGGCCAGCGGGAAGGCGATCAGCACCCCGATCACGACGGCGGCCGCCGTGATGCCGATGTGCTGGACGACCGCGTCGACCAGCTCCTGCCTGCGGGAGCGGAGGTACTCCCCGCACACCCACTCGTTGGTCACCATGCAGTTGGGACTGCTCACCCGTCCCACCTCCCCCGAATCCCCGAACCCATGTCTGCGAACCGCGCCCGCGAGCGCGTCATTCCGACTGCGGACGACCCTAGCCCCCGCCACTGACAATCGCCGAGACTCCAAGTCCCGGCGCAACACGGCCTTCACACGGCGGCCGCCCACAGACCGCGACCGCCCGGCACAATGGGGACCCATGATCCGGTTCGAGCACGTCACCAAGCGGTACGCCGACGGGACCACGGCCGTCGACGACCTGTCCTTCGAGGTGAACGAGGGGGAACTCGTCACGCTGGTCGGGCCGTCGGGCTGCGGCAAGACCACCACGATGAAGATGGTCAACCGGCTCATCGAACCGACCGAGGGCCGGATCCTCCTCGACGGCGACGACATATCCGGCGTCGACCCGGTCCGACTCCGGCGCCGCATCGGCTACGTCATCCAGCAGGTCGGCCTCTTCCCGCACAAGACGGTCCTCGACAACACGGCGACCGTCCCGCACCTCCTCGGCGTCAAGCGCGCCAAGGCCCGCGAGCGTGCCGCCGAACTCCTGGACCTGGTCGGGCTCGATCCGGGCACGTTCGGTGACCGCTACCCCGACCAGCTCTCCGGCGGGCAACGCCAACGCGTCGGTGTGGCACGGGCGTTGGCGGCCGACCCACCCGTGCTCCTCATGGACGAGCCGTTCGGCGCGGTCGACCCGGTCGTGCGCGAGCGCCTGCAGAACGAGTTCCTGCGCCTGCAGCAGGCCGTGCGCAAGACCGTCCTGTTCGTCACGCACGACATCGAGGAGGCCGTCCGTCTCGGCGACCGGATCGCCGTGTACGGGCAGGGCCGCATCGAGCAGTTCGACACGCCGTCGACGGTCCTCGGCGCGCCCGCGACGGACTACGTGGCCGACTTCGTCGGCGCGGACCGGGGCCTCAAGCGCCTCTCGGTCACGCCCATCGAGGAGAGCGACCTCGAACAGCCGCCCGTCGTACACCTCGACGACCCGCTGCCGGCCACGCTCGACGCGCCGTGGGCGGTGGTCCTCGACGGCGACGACAACCTGCACGGCTGGATCTCCGCCGAGCACGCGCGCGTACAGAGCGGTACGGTCCGCGAGCACGCCCGCCGCATGGAGGCGTGGCTGCCTCTCGGAGCCTCCCTGAAGCGGGCGTTCGCCACGATGCTCCAGCATGACGCGGGCTGGATCGCGGTCATCGACGAGCGGGGCGAGGGCCGCTTCCTCGGCGTCCTCACCCCGGCCCGGCTGCACGAGGCGCTGCGCCGCTCGACGGCGGCGGAAGCCAGGGCCATCACGCGCGCGGAGGTCGAACTGGAGACGGTGACGGGGTTCTGAGGGGGGCCGTGAGCTCCCCGGCTCCGAGGGCCCGTAAGCGCCCCGGCACCCCCGGCTCCGAGGGCCCGTGAGCTCCCCGACACCCCCGGCACCCCGGCTCCGAGGCCCGCGAGCTCGCGGCGCCCCCAGCCCGCTGCCGACTGCCGTCGCCTCAGCTCTTCGTGAGGCGTGCGCTCATCCACACGAGCGTGGCCGGGATCTCGCGGCGCCAGGTGTTGAAGTTGTGGCCGCCGCTGTTCAGGACGATCGACGACACCTGGGTGGGCGGCTTCACAGCGTGGATGAACCGCATCGTGGCCCTGTAGTCCTTCTCCCCGTGCTTGCTCGTGGTGACGAGCAGCGACGTGCCGGGCGGCGTCCCGTGTTTCAGGACCCACATCAGGTCGGCGCGCCGTTCAAGAGCCTGGTCCCCGTGGAAGAGGTCGCCCGTGGTGGGGTCGATGGGCGCCTTGTAGTACGGGGACAGGCCCGCCCCCGCGCCGTACACGTCGGGGTGGTGCATGGCGAGTTTCAGGGCGCAGTAGCCGCCCGTGGAGTCGCCGACGATGCCCCAGCCGCCGGGCTTGCGGTCGACCCTGTAGTGCGCGGAGATCACCTGGGGCAGGTCCTGGGCGAAGAACGACTCCGTCCGCGGGCCCTTCGGTACGTCCACGCACTCTGTGTCCCGCGGCGGCGCCACGGCCGGCCGCAGCATCACCAGGATCATCGGCCGCATCGCGCCCGCCTTGGCCTGCTGGTGGGCCGTGGACGGGTAGTGCAGGCCCTTGATGAGCGCCTCGGCGGTACCGGGATAGCCGGTGAGGACGACCGCGGCGGGGAAGCTCCGGCGCCTGGAGCCCGCCCGGAAGTACTCGGGCGGCAGATAGACGAACGCCGAGGTGGCGATGTGGGTGCGCTTCCCGAGGATGTCGATCTTCTGGATCTGGCCGCCGACGGAGGGGCGTGAGCCGCCGGGCACGTTCACGTAGCTCGTGCCGACGACGTTCAGGGGGCCTCTGCCCGCGGCGACGTTCAGATCGGTCACGACACCCTGGCCCTGTTCTCTGCCGAGGAGGTCGTCCCAGGTGGCGTAGAAGCCGAACGCCTGATTGACGGCGAGCCCGACCGAGAGGAAGAGCGTGAGCTGCGTCGCCAGGAGCAACCCCACCCGGCCGGCCACGGCCCGCCAGTCGCGGTGCGCGAGGCGCGGCCACAGCCACACCGTGCCGATGAAGAGGAGCACGGCCACAACGACCGCGAGCGCAAGGACTTTTCTGCTCGTGAGACCCATCGTGCTGTACCGCCTGCGCTTTCTCTCTTACTGAACCTTTTCCACCGATTTACCTTGCTGGGTGAACCCGCCTCCCCCAAGTCCCGTCCTAGAGGGCGCAATGCGACCGATGCCGGAATTGGCACCGGCTTCGAACCCTCTCGCGGAACTACGGGATGCGATGTCTGTCAGGATAGATGCCGATATGTCAGGCGAGGTTCCGGACAGGACACGGTACCTGCGCCGAGTAATACGGGGCCCGCGTCCGGAGGCCGTGCCCGCCCTGATCGCCAGGGCCTCCGTCCTCGTCGGACTCCTCGACATCGCGGCGGGCGTCTTCCCCCGGTTCCGGCACAGCCGCATGCACGCGCTGGCCGAGGTACTGCCCGGCGCCCTCGGCCCGTACGCGGCCGCGCTCGCCCTCAGCGCGGGCGTCCTGCTGCTGCTCCTCGCGCACGGGCTGCGGCGCCGCAAACGCCGGGCCTGGCGCGCGGCCGTGGCGCTCCTGCCGATCGGCGCGGCAGCGCAGTTCGCGTACCGGCACTCCCTGGCCGGCGTGCTGATACCGCTCGTCCTCCTGACGCTGCTGCTGCGCCACCGGAATGAGTTCGCGGCCCTGCCCGACCCGCGCAGCCGCTGGCGCGCCCTCGCGAACTTCGTCCTGATGGGCGCCGGTTCGATCGTCATCGGCCTCGCCATCGTCAGCGTCCACCCGAGGAAACTGGTCGGCGACCCGAGCCTGTCGGACCGTCTGGAACACGTCCTGTACGGCCTGTTCGGCATGGACGGCCCCGTCGACTACGCGGGCGGCACCTCCTGGACCGTGGCCTGCTCCCTCGGCGCGCTCGGCCTGCTCACCGCCCTCACCACCATCTACCTGGCGCTGCGTCCCGAGCATCCGGCCGCGCGCCTCACCGAGGACGACGAGGCGCGGCTTCGCGCCCTCCTGGAGAAGCACGGCGCCCGCGACTCGCTCGGGCACTTCGCGCTCCGCCGCGACAAGGCGGTCGTCTTCTCGCCCAGCGGCAAGGCGGCGGTCTGCTACCGCGTCGTGTCGGGCGTGATGCTCGCGAGCGGCGACCCCATCGGGGACGTGGAGGCATGGCCGGGAGCCATCGAGCGGTTCATGGACGAGGCCAAGGCCCACTCGTGGACCCCCGCCGTCATGGGCTGCTCCGAGACGGGCGGCGAGGTCTGGACCCGCGAGACCGGCCTGGACGCACTCGAACTGGGCGACGAGGCGGTGGTGGAGACCTCGGATTTCTCCCTGGCCGGGCGTGCGATGCGCAACGTACGCCAGATGGTCAAGCGAATCGAGCGCAATGGCTACGAGACCCGGGTGCGGCGCGTCCGTGACCTGGGCGAGCAGGAGCTGGAGCGGATCCGGCGCGCCGCCGACGACTGGCGCGGCACCGACACCGAACGCGGCTTCTCCATGGCGCTCGGCCGCATCGGCGACGCCGCGGACGGGGACTGCCTGGTCGCCACCGCCCACAGGACCGACGGCCCGGCCGGCCCGCACGGCGACCTGAAGGCCGTCCTCCACTTCGTGCCCTGGGGCGCCGACGGGGTCTCCCTCGACCTGATGCGCCGCGACCGCGCCGCCGACCCGGGCATGAACGAACTGCTCATCGTCGCCGCGCTCCAGGCCGCCCCGGGACTCGGCATCACCCGTGTCTCGCTGAACTTCGCGATGTTCCGCGCGGCCCTCGCCCGCGGCGAGAAGATCGGCGCGGGTCCGTTCCTGCGGGCGTGGCGCGGACTGCTCGTCTTCCTGTCCCGCTGGTTCCAGATCGAGTCGCTGTACCGGTTCAACGCGAAGTTCCGGCCGCGCTGGGAGCCCCGCTTCGTCGTCTACCGCTCGCCCCGCGACCTGCCCCGCATCGGCCTCGCCGCGATGCAGGCGGAGGGCTTCGTGCACCTGACCCCGCCGCGCCTCCTGCGCCGGCGCCCGGCCACGCCCCTGCCCTGCGCCCACGAGCCCCGCGAACGGGAGGCGGCGGCCGCCTGACGCCCCACGGCATCCCGCCGTGGCACGGCCACCGGGCCGCCGGGCCTAGGCTTGAAGGCATGAGCACGTCGCAGGGCCACCGAGGCCATGTCACAGGCCTTCCCGAATGGGACCGCTGCGCGGTCATGGGAGTCGTCAATGTGACGCCCGATTCCTTCTCCGACGGCGGCCGCTGGTTCGATACGACGGCCGCCGTGAAGCACGGCCTCGACCTGGTCGCGCGAGGCGCCGACATGGTCGACGTCGGCGGCGAGTCGACGCGTCCCGGCGCCACCCGTGTCGACGAGGACGAGGAGCTCAAGCGCGTCATCCCCGTCGTCCGGGGCCTGGCCTCCGAAGGCGTCGCCGTGTCCGTCGACACGATGCGCGCCTCCGTGGCCGAGCGCTCCCTCGCGGCCGGCGCCTCCCTCGTCAACGACGTCAGCGGCGGCCTCGCCGACCCGGCGATGGTCCCCGTCGTCGCCGCGGCGGGCGCCCCCTTCGTCGTGATGCACTGGCGCGGCTTCCTGGAGGGAGGCAACGTCAAGGGCGTCTACGAGGACGTGGTCGCCGAAGTCGTCGCCGAGCTCCACGCGCGCGTGGAGGCCGTCATCGAGGGCGGCATCGCCCCCGACCGCGTCGTCGTCGACCCCGGCCTCGGCTTCTCCAAGGAGGCCGGCCACGACCTCCGGCTCCTGGCCCACCTGAAGGAGCTGCGCGCCCTCGGCCACCCCCTCCTGGTGGCCGCCTCCCGCAAGCGGTTCCTCGGCCATGTGCTGGCCGGCGAGCAGGGCGCCCCGCCGCCGGCCCGCGAACGCGACGCCGCCACGGCCGCCGTCTCCGCGATCGCCGCCCACCAGGGCGCCTGGGCGGTCCGCGTCCACGAGGTCCGCGCCACCGCGGACGCCGTCCGGGTCGCCCGCGCCGTAGAAGGAGCCCAGTGACCCCACCGAGGGAGCCCGACGAGCCGGGCGGCCCGAAGGGCCCGCGCACCGACACGGACGCCGTGGACCGCGCCAACCGCGCCTTCTACGAGGCCCTGGAGCGGGGCGACTTCGAACTCCTGACGACGCTCTGGCTCGCCCCAGAGGACGTCACCTACACCGAGGACTCCGAAGAGGCCGACGACACGTCCGTCAGCTGCGTTCACCCCGGCTGGCCGGTCCTCACCGGCCGCGGCGAGGTCCTGCGGTCGTACGTGCTGATCATGGCGAACACCGAGTACATCCAGTTCTTCCTCACAGATGTACGCATCAGCGTCGTCGCCGACACGGCCCTGGTCACCTGCACCGAGAACATCCTCAGCGGCGGCCCGGCCCCCGAGGAGGGCGGCGAGCTCGGCCCGCTCGTCGGCCAGCGCGTCGTCGCCACGAATGTGTTCCGTCGCACACGTGACGGCTGGAAACTCTGGTCGCACCACGCGTCGCCGGTCCTCACCGAGGACGAGGCGGACGCGGGCCCACAAGACCCGGAAGGCCCGGAAGACGCCGACACCGCCCCCTGAGTGGCTCCTGGCGGTCCGGACGGCGTGAACGCGTCCCCGTGGGTTTCCTCGTGATTGCCTGAGGTCACCGATGGGTAGGGGCGGCTACCAGCGGGGAGCCGCCTTGTCCAGAGCCCCCGCGGGCAAGCGCTGTCGGTGCTCGCAGGTAGATTCGATCGCGGCTGGTGTACCGACCGCACTCGGTACGAACCCGCCACTACCGACGATTGCAGGAGTGATTCGCGTGGATCGTGTCGCGCTGCGCGGCCTCAAGGCCCGCGGGCACCATGGCGTCTTCCCCAAGGAGCGCGAGGAGGGCCAGACCTTCATCGTGGACCTGGTGCTCGGACTGGACACACGCGCGGCCGCGGCCGACGACGACCTGGCGAAGACCGTGCACTACGGCATCGTGGCGGAGGAGGTCGTGGCCGTCGTCGAGGGCGAGCCGGTCGACCTCATCGAGACTCTCGCCGAGCGCATCGCCGGGACGTGTCTGAAGCACGAGGGCGTCCTGGAGGTCGAGGTCTGCGTCCACAAGCCGGACGCCCCGATCACCGTCCCCTTCGACGACGTGACCGTCACCATCACCCGGAGCCGTGTATGAAACCGACGCAGAGCGACCCGACCGTACAGCCGGTGCCCGCCTCCGTGGTGGAACAGGTGGACGCCGCCGACACCACGCTCTCCAACCCCAAGCGCGCGGTGATCGCCCTCGGCTCGAACCTGGGTAACCGGCTGGAGACCCTCCAGGGCGCCATCGACGCCCTGGAGGACACCCCCGGCGTCCGCGTCAAGGCCGTCTCCCCCGTCTACGAGACCGAGCCGTGGGGCGTCGACCCGGGCAGCCAGCCCGCGTACTTCAACGCGGTGATCGTGGTCAGGACGACGCTGCCCCCGTCCTCCCTCCTGGAGCGGGCGCACGCCGTCGAGGAGGCCTTCGACCGCGTCCGCGACGAGCGCTGGGGCGCCCGCACCATCGACGTCGACATCGTCACGTACGCCGACGTCGTCTCCGACGACCCGGTCCTCACGCTCCCTCACCCCCGCGCGCACCAGCGCGCCTTCGTCCTCGCTCCCTGGTACGACGTGGACCCCGAGGCCCAGCTGCCGGGCCACGGACCGATCGCCCAGCTGCTCGCCACGGTCACCCGCGAAGGCGTCGCGCCGCGCGCCGACCTGGAACTCCAGCTGCCCGAATAGTCGTTAGGGTCGTGCGGGCAGACACACACAGACATACGCACAGCGACGCGGGGACTGAGGGGCGACCACCGGAATGAAGCAACTGCGCATCAGGACGCTGGCCGGCCTCTTCGCGATCGCCGGCGTGCTGAGCTGGGCGGGCGCCCGTCTGTGGGACTCGATCGGCACGCTGCCCCGGGTTCCGCTGGCGGCGCCGATCGTCCTCGCGGTGATCGCCGTCATCCTGCTGGCGACCGCGCTCTCCATCCGCGCCCGGCTGCGCGCCCAGCGCGAGCGGCGCCCGGGTGCCAAGGGTGTCGACCCGCTGATGGCGGCGCGCGCCCTCGTCTTCGGTCAGGCAAGCGCCCTGGTGGCGGCCCTCGTCGCCGGCCTCTACGGCGGCACGGGCGTCTTCCTCCTGGAGCGCCTCGACAACCCGGCCCGCCGCGACCAGGCGATCTACGCCGGTTTCTCGGTCCTCACCGGCATCGCCGTGATAGCGGCCGCCCTGTTCCTTGAGCGCGTCTGCAAGCTCCCGGAGGACGACGACGAGGACCACGGCGGGGCGGCGCGCGCCGCGTAGCGCAGGCCGCGCCCCTCCCCGTGCCCCTCCGGGCAGGCCGGGTCAGCGGGCGATGATCAGGCTCATCGCCTCGTTGCGCGTGGCCGGGTCGCGCAGCTGCCCGCGCACGGCCGACGTGATGGTCTTCGCGCCCTGCTTGCGCACCCCGCGCATCGTCATGCACATGTGCTCGCACTCGATGACCACGATCACGCCGCGCGGCTCCAGGATCTCCATCAGGGAGTCGGCGATCTGCGTGGTCAGGCGCTCCTGGACCTGCGGCCGCTTGGCGTAGACGTCCACCAGGCGGGCCAGCTTCGACAGGCCCGTGATCTTGCCGTCGTGCGACGGGATGTAGCCGACGTGGGCGACCCCGATGAACGGCACCAGGTGGTGCTCGCAGCTGCTCTGGACCTCGATGTCCTTCACCAGGACCATCTCGTCGTGGCCCAGGTCGAACGTCGTCGTCAGGACGTCCTCCGGCTTCTGCCACAGACCCGCGAATATCTCCTTGTACGCGCGCGCCACCCGGCCCGGGGTCTCTCGCAGGCCCTCACGGTCCGGGTCCTCCCCGACCGCGATGAGCAGCTCGCGTACGGCGCTCTCGGCTCGCTTCTCGTCGAACTCGCCGATCGGGCCCTCGCCGTCCAGCGTCACCGGGTCGGTCATCTGTGCCTCTTCCTTGAACAAAAAACCGCGTCCCCCACACGGTAAAGCGTGGGGGACGCGGCATCCATTCCGGGGTGATCAGGCCTCGGGGCTGTCCTGAGGCGCGATCTCGATACCCGTCTCCACGGCCGGTGCCGTGACGTTCGAACCGTTCGTCAGTGACAGCTCCTTGGGGGAGAGCACCGGCGGGCGGGTCGACGGGGTGCGCCGGGAGGAGCCGGTCCACGCGGGGCGGGCCGGGCGCTTCACGATCGGAGCGAAGATCTCGGCGATCTGCTCCTTGTTCAGCGTCTCCTTCTCGAGGAGGGCGAGGACCAGCTGGTCGAGGACGTCGCGGTTCTCGACCAGGATCTCCCAGGCCTCGTTGTGCGCGGTCTCGATGAGCTTCTTGACCTCTTCGTCGACGAGCGCGGCGACCTCTTCCGAGTAGTCACGCGGGTGCGACATCTCCCGGCCCAGGAAGGGCTCGGTGTTGTCGCCGCCGAACTTGATCGCGCCGAGCCGCTCGGTCATGCCGTACTGCGTGACCATGGCCCGCGCGGTCGCGGTCGCCTTCTCGATGTCGTTCGCCGCGCCCGTGGTCGGGTCGTGGAAGACCAGCTCCTCGGCCGCGCGACCGCCCAGCATGTAGGCGAGCTGGTCGAGCATCTCGTTGCGCGTGGTCGAGTACTTGTCCTCGTCGGGCAGGACCATCGTGTAACCGAGGGCCCGTCCACGGGACAGGATCGTGATCTTGTGAACCGGGTCGGAGTTGGGCGAAGCCGCCGCGACCAGGGCGTGTCCGCCCTCGTGGTACGCGGTGATCTTCTTCTCCTTGTCGGACATGATCCGGGTCCGCTTCTGCGGGCCCGCCACGACGCGGTCGATCGCCTCGTCCAGCATCGAGTTGTCGATGAGCTTGAGGTCGCTGCGCGCCGTGAGGAGCGCCGCTTCGTTCAGCACGTTCGACAGGTCGGCGCCGGTAAAGCCCGGGGTACGCCGGGCGACGGCCGACAGGTCGACGTCGGGCGCGACCGGCTTGCCCTTCTGGTGAACCTTGAGGATCTCCAGACGGCCCTGCATGTCCGGGCGGTCGACCGCGATCTGCCGGTCGAAGCGGCCCGGGCGCAGCAGCGCCGGGTCGAGGATGTCCGGCCGGTTCGTGGCGGCGATCAGGATGACGCCGCCCTTCACGTCGAAGCCGTCCATCTCGACGAGCAGCTGGTTGAGCGTCTGCTCGCGCTCGTCGTGACCGCCGCCGAGACCCGCACCGCGGTGCCGGCCGACGGCGTCGATCTCGTCGACGAAGACGATCGCCGGAGCGTTCGCCTTGGCCTGCTCGAACAGGTCACGGACTCGGGAGGCACCGACACCGACGAACATCTCGACGAAGTCGGAACCCGAGATCGAGTAGAAGGGGACCCCGGCCTCACCGGCGACGGCGCGCGCGAGGAGCGTCTTACCGGTTCCGGGCGGGCCGTAGAGCAGCACGCCCTTGGGGATCTTGGCGCCGACGGCCTGGAACTTGGCCGGCTCCTGCAGGAATTCCTTGATCTCGTGGAGTTCCTCGACGGCCTCGTCAGAGCCCGCCACGTCGGCGAACGTCGTCTTCGGGGTGTCCTTGGTGATGAGCTTCGCCTTGGACTTCCCGAACTGCATGACTCGGGAGCCGCCGCCCTGCATCTGATTCATCAGGAACAGGAAGACGACGACGATCAGGACGAAGGGGAGCAGGGACAGCAGGATCCCCACGAAGGCGTTCTGCTTCGTCGGGGAGACGGTGTACCCGTCCGGGATCTTCTTGTCCTCGAACTTGGCCTGCAGATCCTTGGCCACGTCGACGCCCTGGTCGCCGATGTAGCTCGACTGGATCTTGCTGGAGCCCTGGATCTTCTGGCCGCTCTTGAGCTCGACCTTGATGGTGTTTTCATCGCCGGTGGTCAGCTTGGCCGACTGCACCTTGTTGTCGTCGATGGCCTGAATGACCTGGCCGGTGTCCACCGTCTTGTAGCCGCCGGACGAACCGACGACCTGCATCAACACGACCACGGCAAGGACGGCCAGCACGATCCACATGACCGGCCCACGGAAGTATCGCTTCACGTCCATCCATACGGAGCGATGCCGCCCCGTCCCTCCTGCCATAGTGAGTTTGATAAAGGCTGTTTTGAAGACTGTTCTTCGGACGGTACCCCAGCATTGTCACCCGATACCGCAGGGGACGACTGGCAATCTCGCCTTCGCCTGCTCAACGGCGGGAAACCCTCAGGGGTTCCCGACCGTCTCACACAGGTTTGGGGTACCGGGGTCAGCCGCCGTAGACGTGCGGTGCCAGAGTGCCGACGAACGGCAGGTTCCGGTACTTCTCCGCGTAGTCCAGGCCGTACCCGACGACGAACTCGTTCGGGATCTCGAAGCCGGTCCACTTCACGTCGATCGCGACCTTCGCCGCCTCCGGCTTGCGCAGCAGCGTGCAGACCTCGAGGCTCGCGGGCTCGCGGGTGCCGAGGTTGGTGAGCAGCCACGACAGCGTCAGGCCGGAGTCGATGATGTCCTCGACGATCAGGACGTGCCGGCCCTTGATGTCGGTGTCGAGGTCCTTGAGGATCCGCACGACGCCGGACGACTGGGTGCCCGCGCCGTACGAGGACACCGCCATCCAGTCCATCGTGACGGGGGTGGACAGCGCACGCGCGAGGTCCGCCATGACCATGACGGCGCCCTTGAGTACACCGACGATCAGCAGGTCCTTGCCCGCGTATTCCGCGTCGATCTTCGCGGCCAGCTCGGCCAGCTTCGCGTCGATCTCTTCCTTGGTGATGAGCACCGACTGGAGGTCGGTGCCCATGTCTTTCGCGTCCACCCGCATCACTTTCGGTCGTCCCACCGGCCGCTGAAGGACAGGCGTCCTTCGTCAGCCTTGCCGGATGACCAGTCTGCCACCCTGCCGCTGAGCCACGACCCGGCCGGGGAGGTTGATCTCCCCCTGACCGCGCCAGCCGGTGATCAGACGGTCGACCTCTTCGATGTGCCGGGCGAACAGCGAACCCGCCGGGGCACCGGCCTCGATGGCCGCTCGGCGCAGCACACGGCGGCGCACGGCGGGCGGCAGCGCGTAGAGCTTGGCGCACTCCAGGAGGCCGGCGGGGTCCCGCACGGCGGCCTCGGCCTGCGCGGCCCACGTGTCCAGGGCGTCGGCGTCGTCCCGGGACAGCTGGGCCGTACGGGCGAGCGCCTCGACGACGCCCTTGCCGAGCGCCTTCTCCAGGGCGGGCAGCCCCTCGTGGCGCAGCCGGGAGCGCGTGTAGGCCGGATCGGCGTTGTGCGGGTCGTCCCAGACGGGCAGCGACTGGGCCATGCACGCCGTGCGGGCGGTCTGCCGGTCGAGCTGGAGGAAGGGCCTTCGGTAACGGCCGCCGACCCCCGAGGTCGCGGCCATTCCCGACAGGGAGCGGATACCGGAGCCGCGGGCGAGGCCGAGGAGAACCGTCTCGGCCTGGTCGTCGCGGGTGTGGCCGAGCAGGATCGCGGCGGCGCCGTGGCGGTCCGCGGCGGCGTCGAGCGCGGCGTATCTGGCGTCCCTCGCGGCGGCTTCGGGCCCGCCGTCGCGGCCGACGCGCACGGCCGCGGACTCGACGGGATCGAGACGCAGGGCGGCGAGCCGCGCGACGACGTCGGCTGCGCGGAGGTCGGAGCCGGGCTGCAGACCATGGTCCACGGTCACGCCACCGGCGCGGACGCCGAGCTTGGGGGCCTCGAAGGCGAGCGCGGAGGCGAGTGCCATGGAGTCGGCACCGCCGGAGCAGGCGACCAGCACCAGGGGTGTGGTGGCGCGGGGTGCGTCGTGCGGGGCTGTGTGCGGGGCGCTGTTCTCGTTGAGTACGTCGTGGAGTACGCGGCGGACCGCCAGGCGTATCGCCGCGACCGCAGGATGGGGACCCATGTCCGGTTCCCTTCATGAAGTTTTCGGTGGGGGTGACGCTCGGACTAGTCACTCAACAGTGACCCGGTGACTTCGGTCACTCAGAGTGTGTCGATGGTGACAGAGCCGAGCCATTCCCCGAGCATTGCACGCCTACCCACGGCTCACGGTCCCTCGGATGGGTGATTACGGGGGCGTTCTCCTGCCGTTGGCCGTATTTGTTTCACGACCCTGCCTTACGGTGCACCCTCGGCCTTGCGGTGCACCCGAGCGACCCAGTCCGCCGGTTTGGCGATCTCCGCCTTGGTCGGCAGCGTGTTCGGCGATGTCCATACGCGGTTGAATCCGTCCATTCCCACCTCGTTCACCACAGCCCGGACGAAACGCTCGCCGTCGCGGTACTGGCGCAGCTTCGCGTCGAGGCCGAGGAGCTTGCGCAGCGCCAGATCCAGGCGGGACGCACCCTTCTGCCGCCGCTCCTTGAACTTCTCCCTGATCTCGCTCACCGACGGCACCACCGCAGGTCCGACGCCGTCCATCACGAAGTCCGCGTGCCCTTCGAGGAGCGACATCACGGCGGTGAGCCGGGCGAGGATCTCGCGCTGGGCCGGCGACTGCACGAGCTCGACCAGGGAGCGGCCGCCGTCGTCGCCTTCGCCCCGCTCGCCCTCGGGACGCGCGCCCGCGAGGGACTGCGCGGCCTCCCGGATGCGCTCCAGGAACGTCATCGGATCGACGTCGGTCTCGCCGAGGAATGACTGGATCTCGCCCTCGAGATGGTCACGCAGCCAGGGCACGGCCGTGAACTGCGTGCGATGCGTCTCCTCGTGCAGGCACACCCAGAGCCGGAAGTCGTGCGGATCCACGTCGAGTTCGCGCTCCACGTGCACGATGTTCGGCGCGACGAGCAGCAGCCTTCCGCCGCCGTCCGGCGCGGCCGGCAGGTCGCGGGTGGCGGGGGCGAAGGTCTCGTACTGGCCGAGGACGCGGGAGGACAGGAACGAGAGCAGCATGCCGAGCTCGACGCCCGTGACCTTGCCGCCGACGGCGCCGAGCATCGCGCCGCCGGGGCCCGAGCCGCGCCGCTCCTCCATCTTGTCCAGGAGGGGCTTGAGGAGCTCTCTGAACCCCGCCACGTTCGCCCGGACCCAGCCGGGGCGGTCGACGACGAGGACAGGGGTGTCGTGCACCTCGTCGGTGGTCATGCGCGTGAAGCCGCGCACATGTTCCTCGGCGGCCTTGGCGTGCCGGCGCAGCTCCGCGACGATCGCCCGCGCCTCGTCCCGGCTCACCTCCGGGCCCGGCCGCACGAGTCGGGTCGCGGTCGCCACCGCGAGATTCCAGTCGACCATCCCAGAAGCACCACCGATGCTCGTCATGCGTCAACCGTACGTGCTCGGGTCCTGCCGCACAGGGCCTTGTCCCCGGACGGCGCCCCGGTTCGGCCCCCTAGGGGACGGGGGCCGTCACCACGCCCGACGGGTCAGCGGCAGCCGCAGTTCGCCACCGTCGACGCGAGGCGGTCGAGGGCCGACTGGGCCGCCGCCGGGTTCACGGTGCCGTCCGTCATGAAGGCGAACACCAGGAGCCGCCCGTCCGCGTCGACGACCGCGCCGGCCAGCGTGTTCACCCCGGTCAGTGTGCCGGTCTTGGCCCGTACGAGGCCGATGCCCGCCGCGTCGGCCGCGTCCGTGTAGCGCTTGCTGAGCGTGCCCGTGAAGCCGGCGACGGGCAGCCCGGTGAGGACGGGGCGCAGCCCCGGGCGCCCACGGTCGGCGGCGCGCGCGAGGACCTGGGTCAGCAGGTCGGCGGAGACCTTGTCGGAGCGGTCGAGACCGCTGCCGTCGGCGAAGTGCGTGCCGGAGAGCGGGAGTCCGAGCTTCTCCAGCTCCTTGCGGACCCCCGCGCCCGCCCCGTCGAAGCTCGCCGTGCCGCCCGTCGCGAGGGTCACCTGGCGGGCCAGGGCCTCAGCGATGTCGTTGTCGCTGTGCGTCAGCATGCGCTCGACGAGGGCCGACACCGGCGGGGACGACACCTTGGCCAGCTGTTCGGCGCGGCCCGAGGCCTTCCCCGGGCCCGGGTCGCCCTTCGTCTTGATCCCGCGGTCCTTCAGCAGGCCGGCGAACGTCCGCGCGGCGGCCGCCGCCGGGTCCGCCGCGCGGGGGGCGGTGCCGCTGGTCGAGTCGTCGAGGCGCGCCTCGTCGGCCATGAGGGCGCTGACCGGGGCGAGATTTTCGTTGGGCCCGATCGGGTGCAGGACGGGTCCGGAGTAGAGCGAGGTGTCGTAGGAGAGGGTGATCTCTGTCGTGCCGCTGTCCTTGAGCTTCTTGGCGGTGGCGTCGGCGAGGGTGCGCAGGCTCGCGTTGCCGCCCGCGTCCTTGCGGGCAGTAAGCGTGGGGTCGCCGCCGCCGACGAGGACGACCTCGCGGCTCCCCGAGCCGGGCTCCAGGACGGTCTTCGTGACGATGCGGTGGTCGGATCCCGGCATCGAGAGGGCGGCGACCGCGGTGGCGAGCTTGGTGGTCGAGGCGGGCGTCAGGGCGTCGCCGGAGTTCTTGCCGTACAGCCGCTCACCGGTGGCCGCGTCGACGACGGCGGCGGTGCTGCGCCTGCCGAGGGACGGGTCCTTCAGGAGCGGGTCGAGCACGCCGGCGAGTGCGGCCTTCGTGGGGCCGGGGACCGAGCCGCCGGGCGCCGCGAGCACCGAGGGGGCGCTCGGAGCGGCGTCGGGCTCCCCGGAGCGCCCGCCACGGCCGTGATCTGCGCCACCCCCGGCGTCCTGGAGGGCGGCACGGCGTGCCTCCGCCGTACGCTGACCGCTGGAGTCCCAGGGACCGGCCGAGGCCACCGCCACGGCCGAGAGCACCAGGCCCAGGGTGGCGGCGCCCGCCGTGAGCTGCCAGGTACTGACCTTCGCGAGCAGCTTCACCGCCTGTGAAACTGACTGTGAAACTGCCTGCGAAGCCTTGAGCTCGGGCACCACGGACCAGCCCCTTTCGCGATCACACACCTGCGTGAGGGACACTTAATCACTGCCCCTCGCCGCACGATCATTTCTGGGCGGCACACCGGCTCCCGAGTCGGCTGGGGGTCCGGGGGTCGTCCCCCGGGAGATGCACCATCACCAGTCGTATGTGTTGATCATGGAGGAGCCACCGGTGGAGTTCGACGTCACGATCGAGATTCCGAAGGGTTCGCGGAACAAGTACGAGGTGGACCACGAGACCGGTCGGATCCGCCTGGACCGTCGACTCTTCACCTCGACCAGCTACCCGGCCGACTACGGATTCGTCGAGAACACGCTCGGTGAGGACGGCGACCCGCTGGACGCGCTCGTCATCCTGGAGGAGCCGACCTTCCCCGGCTGCCTCATCAAGTGCCGCGCCATCGGCATGTTCCGTATGACGGACGAGGCGGGCGGCGACGACAAGCTGCTCTGCGTCCCGGCTTCGGACCCCCGGGTGGAGCACCTGCGTGACATCCACCACGTGTCGGAGTTCGACCGCCTGGAGATCCAGCACTTCTTCGAGGTCTACAAGGACCTGGAGCCCGGCAAGTCCGTCGAGGGTGCCGACTGGGTCGGCCGCACGGAGGCCGAGGCCGAGATCGAGCGGTCCTACAAGCGCCTGAAGGACCAGGGCGGTCACTGACCTCCCCGGCCACGGACGGGCCGTTCCACCCCGAGAGGGGTGGGGCGGCCCGTCGGCGTATCTGTGCGCATACTGAGGCGTACTGGAGGTGCGCAGGCGTCGTACGAAGGGCGAGTTGGTGACGGAGCGCGAGCCGGAGGCGGAAGAAGACCGCAAACCGCAGTCGGACGAGGCACGCAGCGCCTTCACCCCGCCGCCGGGGGTGGTGCCGCAGACGCCGGCGCCGGAGCAGGACGAGTCGCAGACGACGTCCGAGTTCGCGATCCCCGACGGGGTCGCCGAACCGGCCGGCGCCCCCGCAGACGCCGCCGGCTCCGCCTTCACTCCCCCGCAGACCTACAGCTCCCGGCACGCCCCGCCCGCGTTCACCCCCGCGCACGGCGTCCCCATGGTCAAGCTGGCCAAGGAGGCGCCCTGGCACGACCGGATGCGCACGATGCTGCGCATGCCGGTGGCCGAGCGCCCGGCGGCCGAGCCCGCGCAGAGGCACGACGAGGAGGCGGGGCCCGCCGTGCCTCGCGTCCTCGACCTGACGCTGCGTATCGGCGAGCTGCTGCTCGCGGGCGGTGAGGGCGCCGAGGACGTGGAGGCGGCGATGTTCGCCGTGTGCCGCTCCTACGGCCTCGACCGCTGCGAGCCGACGGTCACCTTCACACTGCTGTCGATCTCGTACCAGCCGTCCCTGGTCGACGACCCGGTGACCTCGTCACGGACCGTGCGGCGGCGCGGCACCGACTACACGCGTCTCGCGGCCGTCTTCCAGCTGGTGTACGACATCAGCGACGAGGAGGTCGACGTCTCCCTGGAGGAGGCCTACCGGCGCCTCGCCGAGATCCGCCGCAACCGCCACCCCTACCCCGGCTGGGCGCTCTCCGCGGCCACCGGGCTCCTCGCGGGCGGCGCCTCGATCCTCGTCGGCGGTGACGCGATCGTGTTCGTCGCGGCGGCGCTCGGCGCGATCCTCGGCGACCGGCTCGCCTGGCTGTGCGCGGGCCGCGGGCTGCCGGAGTTCTACCAGTTCACGGTCGCCGCGATGCCGCCCGCCGCGATAGGGGTCGCGCTGACCCTCGCGCACAACCTCGTGGACGTACGCGCCTCCGCGGTGATCACCGGTGGACTGTTCGCGCTGCTCCCGGGGCGGGCCCTGGTGGCGGGCGTGCAGGACGGTCTGACGGGCTACTACATCACCGCGTCCGCACGCCTGCTCGAAGTCATGTACTTCTTCGTGGGCATCGTCCTCGGCGTCCTGATCGTGCTCTATCTCGGCGTCCAGTTGCATGCGCAGCTGAACCCGGAGGAGGCGCTCGTGGTCATCGAGCGCCCGTACTGGCAGATCGCCGCCTCGATGGCGCTGTCGCTCTCCTTCGCCGTCCTGCTCCAGCAGGAACGCTCCACCGTGCTCGCGGCCACGCTCAACGGTGGTGTGGCGTGGGTCGTGTACGGGGCGATGCACTTCACCGGCGGGATCTCGCCGGTCGCGTCGACGGCGGCGGCGGCCGGTCTCGTCGGTCTGTTCGGGCAGCTGCTCTCGCGCTACCGGTTCGCGTCCGCGCTGCCGTACGTGACGGCGGCGATCGGGCCGCTGCTGCCGGGTTCCGCGACGTACTTCGGTCTGCTGGCGATCGCCAACAACGACGTCAACGCGGGCCTGGTGTCCCTGTCCAAGGCGGCGGCCCTCGCCATGGCGATCGCGATCGGCGTGAATCTCGGATCGGAGATCGCCCGCCTGTTCCTGCGCTCGCCCGGCGCGGCGGGGCGCCGGGCGGCGAAGCGGACCCGAGGGTTCTGACCGACGGCTCGCTAGGGCGTGTCCGACCCTGATCCGCCGGACACGCCCTAGCGCTTCGCGTGGCGCCCGCGCTGGCCCTGGGCCGGTGCCTGGGGCTCGGGCGCGGCCGCCGCGGCCTTCTTCGCCTTGCCACGGGCGCGCAGGAACTCGATCGCGATGGGGACCACCGAGACGAGGACGATCAGGATCAGGATCAGCTCGATGTTCTTGTGGACGAACTCGATGTTGCCCAGCCAGGAGCCGAGCAGCGTGACGCCCGCGCCCCAGAGCACACCGCCGATGACGTTGAACGTGATGAACGAGCGGTACTTCATGCCGCTGACGCCCGCGATGATCGGCGTGAACGTGCGGACGATCGGCACGAAGCGGGCCAGGACCAGGGACTTGGGGCCGTACTTCTCGAAGAACTCGTGGGCCTTGACCACGTTCTCCTGCTTGAAGAGGCGGGAGTCCGGGCGGTTGAACAGGGAGGGGCCGACCTTCTTGCCGAAGAGGTAGCCCGCCTGGTCGCCGAGGACCGCGGCGAGACAGATCAGGGCGATGGCCGCCCACAGCGGGAAGTCCAGCGTGCCGGCGGTGATCAGCAGGCCGCACGTGAACAGCAGCGAGTCACCTGGCAGGAAGAAGCCGATGAGCAGCCCGGACTCCGCGAACACGACGAGGAGCAGGCCCCAGATGCCGAACGTGTTGAGCAGGTGGTTGGGGTCCAGCCAGCTTGGTCCGAGAGCAAGCGTCGTCACGGTTCTGGACTCCTGAGGGGCTGGCGAAGCGAGGGCAATGGCGGTGCAAAGTTATCAACGCAAGATGACAGCACCAGGTTCCAGTGGCCCTCTCAGGATGCACGGTGTGCCAACTGTCGCAAACCTGTGTGTATGGGTATCGAAGACTTCGGCGGCGGCCAGGACCAGACGGATGTGCTCGTCGTCACCACGAACGACGTGCCGGGCTACCGGGTGGACAGAGTGATCGGCGAGGTCTTCGGCCTCACGGTCCGCTCCAGGCACCTGGGCAGCCAGATCGGCGCGGGCCTCAAATCGATGATCGGCGGGGAGCTGAAGGGCCTCACCAAGACCCTGGTGGAGACCCGCAACCAGGCGATGGAACGGCTCGTCGCACAAGCCCGGTCGCGTGGCGCCAACGGGGTGCTCATGTTCCGCTTCGACGTCACGGAGGCGGCGGACGTCGGCACGGAGGTGTGCGCGTACGGTACGGCGGTGGTGATCGCGCCGGTGTAGCGCGGGCTACGCGTTGCGGGCGGCGTTCGCGTGGATCGCGTCCCGCAGGTGCTCGGCGACGCCCTCACCCATGGAGTCGTAGAACGCCTTGAAGCGTTCGTCGGCCACATACATGTCGCCGAAGCAGACGTGCATCTCGTAGGAGACCTCGAAGTAGTTCTGGCTGATGTGCTGCCGGTGCTCCTCGGCGAGGGCCGTCGCGGCCTCGCCGGACGGCTCCTCGCCGGCCGCCACGAGCGCCGCGTACCGCCGGCCCCAGTCTTCGGTCTCCGCCTGGATGCGCTGCCAGTCCTCCTTGGTGTACGTGGCCGCGCGGCGCTGGGACTCGGCCCAGGCCTCGGTGTTCCCCCAGCGCTGCTCGGCCTCCTCCTGGTACCGCTCGGGGTCCTTGTCCCCGAAGACCTCGAAGCGCTCTTCCGGTGTGAGCTGGATTCCCATCTTCTGTGCCTCCATGGCGTGTTCGACGGCGTCGGCCATCTTCTGCAGCTTCTCGATACGGGCACGCAGCACCCGGTGCTGGCGCCGCAGGTGTTCGCGCGGGTCGGTCGCCGGGTCGTCGAGCAGGGCCTGGACCTCGTCCAGCGGAAAGCCGAGCTCCCGGTAGAAGAGGATCCGCTGGAGCCGGTCCAGGTCGGTCTCGTTGTAGCGGCGGTGTCCCGCGTGGTTGCGCTCGCTCGGGACGAGCAGGCCGATCTCGTCGTAGTGGTGCAGCGTGCGCACCGTGACCCCGGCGAACCCGGCGACCTGTCCCACGGAATACCTCACGGCCCCGCCCTCTCCCTGTCGTTCCCGGTACGGGCTTCAGCTTGGGTCCTCACGCCGCGTGAGGTGCAAGCGCCGGCGCCCCTCATGAACGTATGGCCCGATATGCCCACTTCGTGATCTCTGTCTAGGCTGTCGCGGGGGATGTGTGGACAGCCGCCCGAGAAGGAGTCGCCGATGCCTCCGCTGCACCACGGTCCCCACGGGCGCGACGAGCGGCCGACGGCCATCAACCCCTTCTACGGCGCGGCCGATCCGGTCAGCGGCATGACCGAGGCCCCGCCCAAGCACCGGCTGCCCGACAACCCCATGCCGCCCACCACGGCCTACCAGCTGGTCCGCGACGAGCTGATGCTGGACGGCAACGCGCGGCTCAACCTCGCCACGTTCGTCACCACCTGGATGGAGCCGCAGGCCGGCATCCTGATGGGCGAGTGCCGCGACAAGAACATGATCGACAAGGACGAGTATCCGCGGACGGCGGAGCTGGAGCGCCGCTGTGTGGCGATGCTCGCCCACCTGTGGAACGCGCCCGACCCGGACGACGCGGTCGGCTGCTCGACCACCGGGTCCAGCGAGGCGTGCATGCTCGCCGGGATGGCGCTCAAGCGCCGCTGGACGAAGCGGAACGCCGACCGCTACCCCTCAAGGAACGCCCGCCCCAACCTCGTCATGGGCGTCAACGTGCAGGTCTGCTGGGAGAAGTTCTGCAACTTCTGGGAGGTCGAGGCGCGCCAGGTCCCCATGTCCGGCGACCGCTACCACCTCGACCCGCAGGCCGCCGCCGAGCTGTGCGACGAGAACACGATCGGCGTCGTCGGCATCCTCGGCTCGACCTTCGACGGCTCGTACGAGCCGATCGCCGAGCTGTGCGCCGCGCTCGACACCCTCCAGGAGAAGACAGGCCTCGACATCCCGGTGCACGTCGACGGCGCCTCCGGCGCCATGGTCGCGCCCTTCATCGACACGGACCTGGTCTGGGACTTCCGCCTGCCGCGGGTGTCGTCCATCAACACCTCGGGCCACAAGTACGGGCTCGTCTACCCGGGCGTCGGCTGGGCGCTGTGGCGCACGTCGGACGACCTGCCGGAGGAGCTGGTCTTCCGGGTCAACTACCTGGGCGGCGACATGCCGACCTTCGCCCTGAACTTCTCCCGGCCCGGCGCCCAGGTCGTCGCGCAGTACTACACGTTCCTGCGCCTGGGCCGCGAGGGCTACCGGGCGGTGCAGCAGTCGACGCGGGACGTCGCGCGCGGCCTCGCCGAACGCGTCGAGGCCATGGGCGACTTCCAGCTGATCACGCGCGGCGACCAGCTCCCCGTCTTCGCCTTCACGACGGCGCCCGAGGTGAAGGCGTACGACGTCTTCGACGTGTCGCGCCGCCTGCGCGAGTCCGGCTGGCTGGTGCCCGCGTACACCTTCCCCCCGCACCGCGAGGACCTGGCGGTGCTGCGGGTGGTGTGCCGCAACGGCTTCTCGGCCGACCTGGCGGAGCTGTTCCTCGCCGACCTCAGGCGGCTGCTGCCCGAACTGCGCCGACAGCGGCACCCGTTGACCTATGACAAGGACGCGGCGACCGGCTTCCACCACTGACCGCCGGCACGCCCCGGGGTCTCGGTCAGCGGGCCTCGGTCAGCGGTCCCCGGTCAGCGGTCCCCGGGATGTGGCTCACCCGTGGCGTAGGGGTTCTCCTGCCCCTCGGTGAGCACCCCCACGAAGGGCTCGCCCTCCCCCGCGAATGTGTACGCCCCGCCCTCGATCCGGGCGATGAGACCCCGCGTCCACTCCGCGCCCGTGTCTGCCGAGTGCACCCAGAAATTCATGATCTCCCCGATGTGGCCGAGCCGCTCGGGCCCCTCTTCGGGCGTGTAGTACTCGGTCACCGACCGACGCCACTCCTCGATGCCGGCCACCCGCCGCCGCAGCAGCTCCACCGCCTCCCGCCGCGGCAGGTCGACGACGAAGCCGAGCGCCGCCGACAGCACGTCCGGCTTCTGGTCGTACGTCACGAGGGCCTCGCGCAGCAGCGCCAGGAACTCCTCGGTGCCCTTGTCCGTGATCTCGTACTCGGTGCGCGGCGGGCCGCCTGCCGTGGACGGGGCGGTCTCGTGCGCGAGGAGGAATCCCTGCTTCGCCAGCTGCTTGAGCGCGTGGTAGATCGAGCCGGGCTTGGCGTTCGACCACTCGTGCGCGCCCCAGTACTCGAGGTCGCTCCGCACCTGGTAGCCGTGCGCGCGGCCGTGCTGCCGTACAGCCCCGAGGACCAGGAGGCGGATCGCTGACATGAGGCCCAGCGTAGGACGTCACTCCCGCGCCCCAGAAGCGGGAACCGGGAGCCGGAAGGCCGTGACGCGCGTCTCTCCCTACGGCGCCCGCATGGCATGGCAGCACGGGGGCAGACGCCCGAAGAACTGTAACCGGGGGAACACCCCCCGTGCACGTGCATCTGCCCATGCATCAGCATGTGAACGCAGCTATGATCCAGGACAGTTGACCACTACACCTGCATCACGAGCCACTAGTGCCACATAGGCCACAGCACCACCGGGGAGCGACCTGTGCACCACGTGTACAACGGCATGGCGGCCACGGAACTTCACGGTGTGGTCTGGCAGAAGAGCAGGCACAGCAACTCGCAGGGCTCCTGCGTGGAGTTCGCGAAACTGCCCGGGGGCAGAGTCGCCATGCGCAACTCGAACTTCCCCGAGGGGCCGGCCCTTGTCTACACGCCGGCCGAGATAGAGGCGCTGCTCCTCGGCGTCAAGGACGGCGAGTTCGACCACCTGATAGCCGACAGCTGACCCCTGACGGCCAACAGCGGATGGCCAACAGCTGATGGCCGTCAGCTGACGGCCGTCCGCTGCCGACTGTCCACTGCCGGCTGTCAGAGGCGGAACAGCGCCCAGACCACCTTGCCGTGGGGGCCGCTCGCGAGCGGGTGCCAGCCCCAGCTGTCGCTGAACGAGTCGACGAGGAACAGACCGCGTCCGGACTCGGCATTGAAGTCGTCGTCCGTGTCACGGGCGACGGGGCTCTCGTCACTGGGGTCACGCACCGCGCACACCAGGCGCGAGGTCCAGCGCATCAGGTGCAGACGCACCGGCGGGTCCTGGGCGCGCGGGGTGTCCGAGGGCAGCGCGTGCCGCAGGGCATTGGTGACGAGTTCGGAGACGACGAGACAGACGTCGTCGAACCTGTCCGCCACGTCCCAGCCGTCGAGCGTCCCGCGCGTGAACCGGCGGGCGCTGCGCACCGCCTCGTACCGGGCGGGCAGGGCGCAGGAAGCGGAACTGGAAACGGCTGATGGGTCGAGTGGCGGAAGCCCCTGCCTTAACGGCTCGAGCATGGCCGGTCCATTCGTCCCCATGCGAGGCACTCCCGGGATTCGCGGTACAGAGCGAGTGGAGCGGTGGTGCGGAGCCATCGTTCCGAATGCGTACAGCAGATGCAAGGGCAGATGCACGTGCACGCGCCCGGCTTGGGGCGCCACGTACCACTTGTTGCTCATTTCTTCCCATGACTTCTTGCGGAGAGCTTTCGCAACCTTTCCGTTTCCGTAACCGAACGAGTACAGGCCGAAGCGTTTTAATGGCAGACTTCGGAATCTGAGCGATAGCGATGGGGAGGGATGAGCGACGTGAGCGCAGGAGAGTCGTGGGGGTCCCCCCAGACGCTGAGTCCCGGGGGAGGCTCGGTGGTGCGGCGCATCCTGCTGGGCTCACAGCTGAGGCGCCTTCGCGAGTCCCACGGAATCACCCGGGAAGCCGCCGGCTACTCGATCCGCGCATCCGAATCGAAGATCAGCCGCATGGAGTTGGGACGGGTGAGCTTCAAGTCCAGGGACGTCGAGGACCTGCTGACCCTGTACGGCGTCGCCGACGAGGCCGAGCGCGGCGCGCTCCTCTCCCTCGTCAAGGAGGCGAACGTCGCGGGCTGGTGGCACACCTACTCGGATGTGCTGCCCGGCTGGTTCCCCACCTATGTCGGCCTGGAGGGCGCCGCGTCGTTCATCCGCGCCTACGAGGTGCAGTTCGTGCACGGCCTGCTGCAGACCGAGGGGTACGCGCACGCGGTCGTCGCCCGTGGCATGAAGGACGCCGCGCAGGCCGACATCGACCGGCGCGTGGCGCTGCGCCTGGAGCGCCAGAAACTCCTCGTCTCCGAGCACGCCCCCGACTTCCACGTGGTACTCGACGAGGCCGCGCTCCAGCGCCCGTACGGCGGGCGCAAGGTGATGCGGGGTCAGCTCCAGCATCTGATCGACATCGCCGAGCGGCCCAATGTCACGCTCCAGGTCATGCCGTTCGGCTTCGGCGGCCACTCGGGCGAGACGGGCGCCTTCGCGATGCTCACGTTCCCCGAGTCCGACCTCTCGGACATCGTCTACATGGAGCAGCTCACCAGCGCCCTGTACCTCGACAAGCGCGAGGACGTCACGCAGTACGCGCGGGCCATGGAGCAGCTCCAGGCGGAATGCCCGACGCCCGCGAAGAGCGTCGACCTCATCCGAGGCCTGCTGTCCGAAATGGACTGAGAGCCGCTCCCTCAGGGGCACTCCGCGACCGTTCCTGCGCCTGACAGCACCCCAACTCGACTCTTGCAGACGTAAGATGACGAGCCATTAGGTGACGCCGGCAGCAGCAAGGGATCTCATGTCCTACTTCACCGAACTGGCCCTTCAGTACATCGACGGTTCATGGCGTCCCGGCCGAGGGGCGTGGGACATCATCGACTTCAACCCGTACGACGGCGAGAAGCTGGCCTCGATCACCGTGGCGTCGGCCGACGAGGTCGACGAGGCCTACCGCGCGGCGCAGCGGGCGCAGAAGGACTGGGCGGACACCAACGCCTACACGCGCCGCCTCGTCTTCGAGCGGGCCCTGCGGCTCGTCGAGGAGCGCGAGGCGGAGATATCCGACGCGATCGTCGACGAACTCGGCGGTACGCGGCTCAAGGCCGGGTTCGAGCTGCATCTCGCCAAGGAGTTCCTGCGCGAGGCGATCCAACTGGCGTTGCGCCCGCAGGGCCGGGTCATCCCCTCGCCCGTCGACGGCAAGGAGAACCGGCTCTACCGCGTTCCCGTCGGCGTCGTGGGCGTCATCAGCCCCTTCAACTTCCCCTTCCTCCTCTCGCTCAAGTCGGTCGCGCCCGCGCTCGCCCTGGGCAACGGCGTCGTCCTCAAGCCGCACCAGAACACGCCGATCTGCGGTGGCGCGCTCGTCGCGAAGATCTTCGAGGACGCGGGCCTGCCGGCCGGACTGCTCAACGTCGTCATCACGGACATCGCCGAGATCGGTGACGCCTTCCTCACCCACCCCGTGCCCAAGGTCATCTCCTTCACCGGGTCGGACGCGGTGGGCCAGCACGTGGCGACCGTGTGCGCCTCCCAGTTCAAGCACGCCGTCCTGGAGCTGGGAGGCAACAGCGCCCTCACCGTGCTCGACGACGCCGACGTGGACTACGCGGTCGACGCGGCGGTCTTCAGCCGGTACGTGCACCAGGGCCAGGTCTGCATGGCCGCGAACCGGATCCTGGTGGACCGCAAGGTGGAGAAGGAGTTCACCGAGAAGTTCGTCGCCAAGGTCAGGTCCCTCAAGGTGGGCGACCCGCGCGACCCGTCGACCGTCATCGGACCGGTCATCAACTCCACGCAGGCGGACGCCATTTCGGGCGTCGTCGACCAGGCGCTCGCGGAGGGCGCGACCGCGCTGCTGCACGGCAGGACCGTCGGCAACGTGGTGGAACCCAGCGTGCTGACCGGCCTGCCGGCCGACTCCCCCGTACTGCGGCAGGAGATCTTCGGCCCGGTCGCGCTGCTCATCCCCTTCGACGGGGACGAGGAGGCGGTGGCCGTCGCGAACGACACGCCGTACGGGCTGAGCGGGGCCGTGCACACGCGGGACGTGGAGCGCGGCGTCGCGTTCGCGCGGCGCATCGACACCGGGATGATCCACGTCAACGACGGGACGGTGCACGACGAGCCGCTCGTCGCGTTCGGCGGCGAGAAGCGGTCCGGGCTCGGCCGGCTGAACGGCGAGGCGACCGTCGAGGCGTTCACCACGCAGAAGTGGATCTCCGTGCAGCACGGCCGGAGCCAGTTCCCCTTCTGAGTGCGGTGACGGGCTGCGGAGTGCGGTGACGGGCTGCTGGTAGCTTGCTGCGGGCCGGCTACTTACCGGCAGTCACATCCGCGACGTAGGGGGATCTTGTGCTCAGGCGCGTACGGATCGGTGCCACGGCGGCGGGAGTTGCCGCGGCGCTCGTGATCACTGGATGCAGCAGCGACAGTGGTGACGGGGGCAGCGGGGGCGCTTCCGGCGGCGGGAAGTCGAAGGGGACGCCGGAGGCCTCGGCCACGGCGCCTGCCGGGGGCTCCGATTCCGGCGGTGGCTCCGGTGGGCAGTCCGGGAGTCTGGAGGGGAGCTGGGTCACGAAGTCCCAGGGCAAGAGCATCGCGCTCCTCATCAGCGGCAAGAAGGTGGCCCTGGTCGGCGAGCACGTGTGCAGCGGGATCGCCGGGGACGAGGCGGGCCTGCGGACGCTGACGCTGAAGTGCGCCGACGGGAACACCGAGCGGAACCTGGGCCAGGTCAAGTCCGTCGACGCCACGACCCTGAAGGTGTCGTGGCAGGGCTCCGGGGACGACACGTTCAGCAGGACCGACAACGGGAAGCTGCCTTCGGGATTCCCGACGATGGGCCTGCCTACGTCCTGAGGGGGCGGGGGCTTCGCGGGGAGCGGGGCTTCGCGGGGGGGGGGGGGGCGGGCGCTAGGGGGCTCGTTCGTCCTGGGCTGGCTGATCGGCCTGGGCTGGCTGGTCCTCCGGCGCTTGCTGGTTCTCCGGTGCCGTGTGGGCGTGCGTGTGGGCGCGGGCTCACCCGCGCTTGGTGCCGCCCCGTACCTCCGCCCGGTCCGAGACGCGGGCGCGGTCGGCCGCCGCCACGCCCTCCGCCCAGCCGGCACCGTCACTGACGCCCCGCACCCGCGTCGTCACGACCTGCGGGAACATGGCGTCGGTCCGGTCCGTCACCGCGACGTCACGCGCCGCCAGGACCGGCAGCAGCCCGCCCTCCTGACTCTGGCCGGTCACCTCCTCGGCGACCGCCGCGAGCCGGTCCCCGATGCGATGCGCGTACGCGGCGAGGAACGCCTGCCGGAACGTCTTGGTCCTCTTGCGCCCCCCGGCGCGCTGTTCGGCCTCGGCGCGCGTCATCGCCGCCGTGCCCTGCACCAGCAGCGACGTATGGAGCAGTTCCACCGCCTCCAGGTCGGACTCGAACCCGACGACCGTGGAGAAGCCGAAACCGCTGTTCCACACGGCGCGGCAGCGGTTCGCCGACGCCACCGCGTCCAGGAGAGCCGCCTTCGCCGTCTCGTACGGGGCGTCCACACCGATCCGGCACGCGCCCGGCACGTCCTTCGCGTGCGTGCGGGCCGCGAGGAGCGCCGCGTCCACGCTGTGCCTGGCCATCAGCTCCTGCGCCTTCGCCGACAGCGCCTCGGCCTCCGGCGGGTAACCGGTTGCCTCCGCCTTGGCGAGCAGCGCGCGGATCCGGGCGAGCTCGCGCGGCTCCCCCGCGACGGGCCGCGCCACGGACTCACCCGGAACAGGCCCCACGGCCTCGATCGGCGGGAGCCGCAGCAGCAGCCGGTACAGCTCCAGGACAGCGGTCGCGTACGAGAAACGGTCGAGGCGTGGCCCTGACCCCGACCCCGACCCCTTACCGGGCGCCGCGTCCTGGGGGAGGCCGGGCAGGTCGGCGAGCTGTGCGTCCCAGCGGGGCGGCAGGTGCGCGTAGCGGGCGGTCTCGGCACGGATCAGGCGAGCCGCGATGTGCGCGTGCGGGGCCTCGTCCAGGTCGCGTACGACGAGGCGCACGACGTCGGCGGGCTGCCATCCGCGCTCCCACGCCCGGCGCACGAACTCCTGTCCGCGCAGCGCCAGTTGGGTGTCGGCCGACGGGTCGGCGGCGAGCAGGGACGCCCCCGTGTCGAGACCTGCCTCCGCGCCCTCCCCGTACAGGGCGGCGGCGAATGCCTGCTCGACGGTGGCCCGCGTCGTGCGTTCCGTCATACCGGGACCGCCTCCTCACCTCGTCGACCCATGCGACCTCCATGGTCTCAGGGGTCTGAGGGGTCTCTGGAGACGAGAACGCAGATCCCCCATCCACAGCCTGTGGATAAAAAGTCGCTCCGCAACCCTCCCGGTCAGGCACCCTCCACCGTGATCATCTCCCGCCGATGGCCCCCTCCGAAAAGGCGGGCCGGTCCGGCCCCGGGAACAATCGCCCCAAGGAACCCGGTCGACGACGCAGTGAGAGGCACCGGAATGGAAGCCATCGTTTTCGAGAAGTTCGGCGGACCCGAGGTACTGCACTTCAAGGACGGCATCGAGGAGCCGCACGCCGGTCACGGCCAGGTCCGCGTGAAGGTCGCCGCGGTCGGGGTCAACCCCATCGAGTACAAGATCAGGAACGGGTGGATGGAACAGGTCTTCCCGACCGCCCTGCCCGCCATCCCCGGCAACGAGTTCGCCGGAACCGTCGACGAGGTCGGCGAGGGCGTCACCGGCCTCTCCGTCGGCGACGAAGTCCTCGGCTGGACCACCACCGGCGCCTACGCCACCTACGCCCTCGCCCAGGCCGAAGCGGTCGCCACGCGGCCCGTCGGACTCGAACCGGCCGAGGCCGCCGCCCTCCCCATCGCCGGCGAGACGGCACAACGCGTCCTCGATCTGCTCGGCGTCCGCACCGGCGAGACCCTTCTGATCCACGGCGCCGCGGGATCGGTCGGCTCGATGGGCGTACAGCTGGCCGTGGCGCTCGGCGCGACGGTGATCGGCACGGCCTCGCCCGCCAACCACACGTACCTGCGCTCCATCGGCGCCATCCCTGTCGCCTACGGGGACGGTCTCGTCGAACGCGTCCGCGCGGTGGCCCCGCAGGGCGTCGACGCGGTGTTCGACGCGGCGGGCCGGGGCGCCTTGGCGGATTCGGTCGAGCTGCGCGGCGGCACCCCGGACCGGGTCGTCACCATCGCCGACCCCGAGGCGGCCAAGTACGGCGTCACCTTCGCATCCGGCGGCGGCGACCGCGCCAAGGCTGCTGAGAGCCTGGCGCACCAGGCCTCCCTCGCCGCGGACGGCGCCCTCCGCATGACGATCAGCCGCACGTTCCCCCTCCGCGACGCGGCCAAGGCCCAGACCCTGAGCGAGGAAGGCCATGTACGGGGGAAGCTCGTCCTTCTTGTCGAGTGAGCAGCTTGTCGAGTGAGCAGCTTGCCGGGTGAGGACGACGCGGGCAGCTAGGGCGGCGACAGCTGGCCTCACCCACCCCCTTCCGCCCCTTCGGCCCCGGCTCTGTCAGTGCCCGGTGCAAGACTCACCCGCATGACCGAGAAGTGGGCCGTGGCGGCCACCGAGGACGGCGGGGCCCAGCTCGCGCCGCTCGGTGCCGACGGCACACTCGCCGCACCGGTCCGCAAGGAGCCCGACCTCGCGCAGGCGGTCCGCTCCCGTCCGGACGTCACGCGCTGGATCTGGCGATCGACGTCCGCCGTCTACCCCCGCCTCCTCGCCCAAGGCGTCCGTGTATCCCGCTGCTACGACGTCGAGGACGCCGAAACCCTCCTGCTCGGCCACGCCGGCCGCTTCGGCGAACCCCGGTCCGCTGCCGCCGCCCTCGCCCGCATCCGTGGAACAGCCGTCCCCCCGGACCCTCCGCAACGCGCCGCGACCCCCGGCTCCCAGTCCTCCCTCTTCGAACCCCAGCCCGTCCATGTCCCCCTCGAAGACCTCGTCGAGGTCTACGCCGATCAACAGCGCCGGCACGACGCCACCGCCCACCCGGGCCGGATGCGGCTGCTGACCGCCACCGAGTCCGCGGCCATGCTCGTCGCCGCCGAGATGAACGCGGCAGGCCTCCCCTGGAGCGCCGACGTACACCGCTCCGTCCTGCAGGAACTGCTCGGCGAGCGCTACGCCGGCGGCGGCGAACCGCGTCGCCTCGCCGAGCTGGCCGACGAGGTGTCCGAGGCGTTCGGCCGCCGCGTGCGCCCCGACCTGCCGGCCGACGTGGTGAAGGCCTTCGCCCAGAGCGGCGTGAAGGTCACGTCCACGCGCCGCTGGGAGATCCAGTCGATCGACCATCCGGCGGTGCGGCCCCTGATCGAGTACAAGAAGCTGTACCGGATCTACACCGCACACGGCTGGTCATGGCTCCAGGACTGGGTCCGCGACGGCCGCTTCCGCCCCGAGTACCTGCCCGGCGGCACCGTCACCGGTCGCTGGGTCACCAATGGCGGTGGCGCCCTCCAGATCCCCAAGGTCATCCGCCGCGCCGTCGTCGCCGACCCGGGCTGGCGGCTCGTCGTCGCCGACGCGGACCAGATGGAGCCCCGCGTCCTCGCCGCGATCTCCCGCGACCCCGGCCTGATGGAGGTCGCCGGGCGGGAGACCGACCTCTACCAGTCCGTCTCCGACCGCGCCTTCTCCGGCGACCGCGACAAGGCGAAGCTGGCCGTGCTCGGCGCGGTGTACGGCCAGACGTCCGGCGACGGGCTGAAGAACCTGGCCGCCCTGCGCCGCCGCTTCCCCCGGGCCGTCGCCTACGTGGACGACGCGGCCCGCGCCGGCGAGGAGGGCCGTCTCGTACGGACCTGGCTCGGCCGCACCTGCCCACCGGCCGCCGGTGTCGGCGACCAGGACGAGGCGGGCATCCCCCAGGACGACCCCTCCCCCGAACAGGCCCCGGGAGACAATGAGTTCACCCCCGGATACGCCTCGTCCAACTCCCGCGCCCGCGGCCGCTTCGCCCGTAACTTCGTCGTCCAGGGCAGCGCCGCCGACTGGGCCGACCTGATGCTCGCCGCCCTGCGCCAGTCGTGCGCGGGGATGGCGGCGGAGCTGGTCTTCTTCCAGCACGACGAGGTGATCGTGCACTGCCCGGAGGAGGAAGCGGAGGCGGTGACCGCGGCGATCCGCGAGGCCGCGGAGCTCGCGGGCCACCTCACCTTCGGCGACACCCCGGTCCATTTCCCGTTCACCACCGCGGTGGTGAAGTGCTACGCCGACGCGAAGTGACGTCGCCGACCGGCCACTCTCGAGGTCACGACCACGACCACCGCAGCCGCAACGGCCCCGCTACCCCCGCCACTTCTCACTCGTGGCTATCGCCTTCAGCTGATCCATGGTCAGCGCGGGCGTCTTCCTCGTGGGCGCCGTGATCTGCGAGCCCGAGTTGAAGGCCGATATGACCACACGGAACCCGTCCTTGCTGATCGTGTCCACGGTCCACATCGCGGCGCCCTGGACCCCCTTGTCGCCGGCCCCTTGATGCGTGGCGACCTTCATGCCGTCCGGCCGGGTCTGCGCGTCCGAACCGAAGAGGTCGCCCTCCTCGTCCTTCATGTCCGGCTGCACGTTGATCTGGACGAGGCTCGCCCCCTTGCCGTCGTTCACCACGACATAGGCGAAGCCGTCGTCGCCGTGACTGGTCGTCACCTTGGTGCTCTTCGGAAGCAGCGAGGTGAGGTTCCTGACGATGGTGTCCGCGGTGGCGGCCTGCGGGGCCGGCTGCTGGACGGGCTGGAGCTGCGGTTCCGGCAGCGCCCGCAGTATCGGACGCCATTCCTCGGCGGTCACCAGGGTCTTCAACTGCCCGGCGCTGAGGGGTGGTTCGTCCCGGGAGACGGGTGCGTCCTTCTCGGCCGGCGCGTTCCACTCGCCGGCGTCGATGGTGTAGCCCTCCGCCGTGACCGCGTACGCGTGCCACCACTTCGTGTCCACGCGCTTGTCCGGGTACTCGTAGCCCTGGAGGAGAAGCAGTCGGGTGCCGTCGGCCAGAGTCTTGCTGGAGCACGCGTCATACGGGGTGTAGACCTTGCCGGGGCAGGCGAGCTGGTCCGTGGCCATTCTGTCTTCAGGGTCGACCCGGCCCAGGCTCACACTGATGGCCGCCTTTCCCTTGCCGTCGTCGAAGACGACCGAGGCGAAAGGCCCGCCGTCTTCGTCCGTGCCGCGTCCCGTGCGATGAGTGAGCTCGCCCTGGGGCAGCAGCCCTTCGAGGGTCTTGATCACGTGGCTCGCGGGGTACTGCTTCCCCGAGGCCGACGCGCCCGTCTTCCCCTGGGCCGTACGGCCGGGCTCGGGCCGCGCGGCGACCGGGCTGCCGTGGACCGCGCCGGCGCCGAACGCCCCGGCGGCGTACGACGCGCCGAACCCGACCACGGCCAGCGCGGCGACGCTCCCCGTCACCGTCGCGGCCCGCCGGCGCCGCAGCCTGCGACGGCCGCGTGCCACCCCGCCCTCGACCAGCGATCCGCCAGGGGCGTCGAACGAGTCACCGGTTATGCGCAGGGCTTCCCCGAGGCCGCCCGCGAAGGCATCCCGGTCACGGTCTTCCTGAATTCCTGACATGCCGAACCACCACTCCTCACACAAGATCGAGTCACGTTCCCCTACGCGGCCAGCTCGGCCACGCTGCTGCCGAGCTGCTCACGCAGCCGGGCCAGCGCCCGCGTGCTCCGCGTACGCACCGCCGCCTGGCTGACGTTCAGAATGTCCGCGGTCTCCGCCACGGACCGGTCCTCCCAGTACCGCAGGACGATCACGGCGCGGTCCTTCGGCGGCAGCTGCCGCAGCGCGTCGAGAAGGGTGATCCGCAGCGAAGCGTCACCCGGGACGCCGGCCGTGCCCTCCGGAAGCTCGTCGCTGGGCTGCTCGTGCGCGGAGCGCCGCCGCTGGTGCGCGAGAAAGGCACGTATGAGAACGGTCTGGGCGTACGCCGCCGGGTTCTCGAGCCCTGAGGACCGCCCCCACGCCACGTACATCCGGCCCAGCGTCTCCTGCACCAGGTCTTCGGCGAAATGCGTGTCGCCACTGGTCAACAGGCACGCCGAACGGAACAGGTGCCCTGTCCGGGCCTGCGCGAACTCCCGGAAACCACTCTCCTTGGACCGCCTCATCAGGCGCCCTCCCCCTCATCGCCCACACCTTTTAGATGCGGTGAGACGGTCGGGATGTTTCAACGACCCTCGTGGAAACGGGCCGGCGGCCGGCTTTGAACAGCCAGGCCGTCCATTCGAGCCACCTCCCTCCATTCGCGCCACCCCATCCGGTGAGTTGTGCACGCCGGAGCATTATCCGTGGCTCAGATGTCCTATTTATTCCTCTATCAGGGCCTTTGACGGTACCCGTAGTGCAGTCAGGCCTACTCATTTCGAGGAGAGTGGAAAAGATGACGACATCGCCCAGATGGCGGGCTGTCGTGGCCTCGGCCGCCACTGCCGCCGCGCTGTTCGCGACGCCGCTTGCCGGTGCGGGAACCGCGCTCGCCATGGACAACCCGCACCCGTGCCCGTCGCATTCGAAGCCTCCGTACCCCCCGAAGCCGCACGGCTACGGGGACGAGTCGGACGGGTACGGCGACAGCAGCGGGAACGGCTACGGCGACGAGAACGGCTACGGGGACGACTGCCCCTCCGACAACGACCACGACAAGGGCCACGACAAGGGCCACGACAACGGCTACGACAACGGCTCCGGCTACGACAACGGCTCCGGCTCCAGCGGCGAGCACGGGGACGACTCGGGCAGCAGCCACGAGAACGGCTCCGGCGGCGAGCACGGGGACGACTCGGGCAGCAGCCACGAGAACGGCTCCGGCAGTGACCAGGACAAGGGCCACGAAAAGGGCTCGGGACACCTCGCCCACACCGGTGCCGACAACAAGCAGGAGCTCATCCTGGGCGGCGTGGCGGCCGGCCTGGTCGCACTGGGCGCCGGCTCCCTGCTGGTAGTGCGCCGCCGCAACAACTCATGACCGTTCCCAAAGTGCGTGTGCCCTTCACCGGGCGTCCCGGGCGTGCCCGGGACGCCCGGCGGGCAAGACGGCGCGTCTCCGGGCCTCTGGCCCGGAACGTGCTGCTGGCCGCCGCCGCTGTTCCAGCGGCGGCGGCCGCCTGGATCGGTGTCACCGGCGTCCTCGCCCGTTCCGAGCTCCTCGCCGCCCAGCACGATCTCACCGCGCTCCGGGACTCGTTCGCCACATCGGCCGAGCACCTCCCCTCCAAGGGCGTCGCCGCAGGGGCCCCGGCGGAGTCCGCCCAGGAGCGGCTGGCGCGTTCCGCGGCCGGACACGCCGCGCGCGCTCACGACCTCACCACCGGACCGGCCTGGTACACCGCCGCCCAGCTGCCCTTCCTGGGCGGCCCTCTGGAGACGGTGCGCGGCATCGCACAGGCCTCGGACAGACTGGCCGGGGCCGTACTGTCACCGCTGGCGGGAGCCGTCCCCCGACTCGAGGCAGGTGCTCGGACGGGTGGCATCCCCCGCGTCCTCACGCGGTTGGAGAGCGAGGCACCCGCGTTCGCCCGTGCGGCACGTGTCGCGGCCGAGGTGCGGGACGACGCCCACGGTCTGCCCGGCTCAACATGGCTGCCGGCCGTGGACCGTGCCCGTACGCAGCTGTCGGACCAGCTCGATCGTCTCGTCCCGCAGACCCGCGACGCCGCCGTCGCGGCGCGTGTGATGCCGTCGATGCTCGGATCGCACGGGCAACGGCGCTACTTCCTGGCCTTCCAGAACACGGCCGAGGCGCGCGGCACGGGCGGCCTGCCCGGAGCTTTCGCCGTGCTGCGAGCCGACCGGGGCCATCTCTCGTTCGAGCACTTCGGCAACAACACGGAGTTGGACAGCACCACCACCCACGTGAACCTCGGAGCCGAGTTCACCGCCCAGTACGGGAACAACCAGCCCGAGAGCGCCTGGGCCAACTCCAATTTGAGCCCGCATTTCCCGAACGCCGCCCGCATCTGGACGGCGGCATGGCGGAATCACACCGGCGGACGCCTGGACGGTGCGTTCGCCATCGACCCCGGTGCGCTCGGCCTGCTGCTCCGCGCCACCGGGCCTGCCCGGATGCCCGACGGCACCGCACTCACCGCGGACAACGTCGTCGACATCACCCAGCGGGACGCCTACGCGAAGTTCGACAACATCGCCCAGCGCAAGGCGTACTTCGTGGACACCGCCCGCGCCGCCGCCGGACGGCTGATGACGGCAGCCGACGACCCGCGAATGATCCCCGCGCTGCTGAGTGCCGTGCGCGACGTTCAGCGGGAGGGCCGCTTGCAGGTGTGGAGCGCGCACGCGGACGAGCAGCGTCAGCTCGCTTCGCGGCCGTTCTCGGGCGTGCTCCCCGACGGTCCCGGTCCCTTCGCGGGGCTGGTCGTGAACAACGCGGCCGGCACCAAGCTGGACTACTACCTCGACCGCAGCCTCGTCTGGGCGCCCGGCGCCTGCACGGATCGCGGGCGTTCGGTCACGACGACCATGACCCTCACCAACCGGGCGCCCGTCTCGGGCCTGCCCGAGTACGTGACCCAGCGGGTCGACTACCCGTCCTACCGGACCCATCCGGGCGACAACCGGCTCCTCCTGTCCTACTACGCCGGCAAGGGGGCGCGTCTGACCGGGGCCACGCTGGACGGCCGCAGGGTCGCCATGATCCCCGGCGTCGAGCGCGGCCACCCGGTCTACACCCTCGACCTGGAACTCCCCCGGCAGTCCAGCCGCACGCTCGTGCTGCGCCTGAACGAACCCGAGGCCGATCACGCCCCGACGATTCTGCGGCAGGCCCTGGTGACGCCGCTGCGGGTCACCGTGAAACCAGCGGGTCCGTGCGGTGGCTGAGCAGAGGCGCGGCTGAGCAGACGACGAAGCCGGAGACACGGTGCACACACCGTGTCTCCGGCTTCGCTCGATATCAGGACTGAAGCGGTGCAGTCGCGGGTTTCAGGATCCCGGCCAACGTGAGGACCGCGTCACGGACCTCCAGGGCCCGCGCCCTGTGCACGCCGGGGGAGGCACCGACCGGGTCGTCGATGCCATCCGATTCGTCCGGTGGGGGAACCAGCAGGCCACGCCGGGACGCTGCCAGTCGGACCGCCTCGAGCGGCGCGCCGGCCCTGGTCCCGTCCGTGAGCCGGTTGAACTCCCGAAGAGTGAAACAGCGACGCAGCGCCAGCGGGCAGAGCCGCACCGCGGCCTCCCGATGGCACCTCTCCAAGCCGAGCACCAGATCAGCCCGTTCGATCTGGGCGACGTCAAGGGCCCTGGCACTGAACCCTCGTACGTCACCACCGAGTTCGTCGATGATCGCGCTCGTCGTGGGGTCCAGAGGCCCCGGCCGGGCGCCCGTGCCCGCGCTGCGCACCGTGAAGTCCGGTCCCGGCAGTTCGGCGGCCAGCAGCCGTTCCGCGACCGGTGAACGGTGCAGGTTGCCGGTGCAGACGAACAGAACTTCGAAGGCGGTCACGGGGGCAATCTCCCCATCGTCTGTGGTCCGGCGCACAGGACCGCTCACTTCTCGCCGGAACCGGGCGCCGCAGCGGCCTCCGCGGCCACCTCGTGCGCAATCGCCGGACGGGGCACGGGCACTTCAGCCGAGCCGTAACCGTAGCCGTAGCCGTACGCCTTGCCCTTGAAGGAGGAGGCCATGCTGAAAACGGTGCCGAGCATGCGTACGCCCGTCCGGTTCAGCAGCTCGGCGGCATTGCGGATCTGGTCGCGGCCGGTCTTGGAGGCGCGTACGACGAGCAGCACGCCGTCGGCGAGCTGGGCCAGGCCGATGGTGTCGGCGACCGGCAGCATGGGGGCACTGTCCACGATGACCACGTCGTAGGTGTCTGCGAGTTCGCGCAGCACCTCCCCCAGGCGTTCGGAGGCGAGCAGCTCAGTCGGGTTGGGCGGCACGGCACCGCTGGTGAGCACCGTGAGCCGGCTTCCGGCCTGCTGCACGACGTCCTCGGCACGGGCCTGGCCGATGAGCACCGTGGTCAGTCCGGCGTCCTGGACAAGGCCGAAGGTCCCGGCCACGGACGGGCGGCGCAGGTCGGCGTCGACCAGGCAGGTCCGCATGCCCGCGTCGGCAAGAGCAAGTGCCAGGTTGACGGACGTGGTGGTCTTCCCCTCGCCGGGCACCGGGCTGGTCACGACGATCACCCGCGGCCGGTCGTCCACCTGCGCGAACTGCAGGTTGGCCCGCAGCTTGCGGAAGGCCTCGGCACGTGAGGAGGTGTTGGTGGAGTCCACCGCGATCCTCTGCCGGACCGAGCTCCTGTCGTACGGGATGGAACCGAGGACCGGCAGCGAGGTGAGCTCTCCGAGCCCGTCGCTGGTCTTGATGGTGGTGTCCAGGGCCTCGCGCAGCGAGACGACTCCCGCGGCGAGCAGCAGCCCGCCGAGCAGTCCGGCGGCGAGGTCGAGCAGCCACTTCGGTGAAACGGGCTTCTCGGGGATGCTCGCCTGCTGGGTGATACGGAGCGAGACGGGCGAAGCGGGGGCCTTGGCTTCTTCGGAGTCCCTGAGGGATGCCTGGGCCTGCTTCGGCGTCTCCAGCTTCTCGACGACGGTGCTGAATTGCTCCGCCACGGCGTCGGCGATGGCCGCCGCCCGTGCCGGAATCGTGTCGCGCACCGTGATGTTGATGAGCACGGTGTTGAGGGGAGCCTCGGCGGTGATGCGGGACGCGAGCTCCTCCGGCGTGTACTTCAGCCCCAGCTCGCTCACGACGGGCTGCGTCACCCGGCGGGTGGCGACGATCGACGCGTACGACTGGACACGCGCCTGCGAGAAGGTCTGCCCCTGGGTCAGATCACTGGTGTCCACTCCGGTCCGGGTGGCGACGAAGAGCTGGGTACGGGCCTCGTAGACCGGCGTGGTCAACGCGGTCACGGCCTCGCCCGCGCCAATACCGAGCAACAGGCAGACCAGGACGGTAGGCCAGCGTCTGGCCAGTACTTTGAGATATCCACGAAGGTCCAACGTGCGTCCCTCACAGGGTTAGAGGTGTACCTTTTCGTACCATTTGCCATCAATGTGCCGCCCAGGATAGGCACAGCAGGCCCACGCCTTCGCGATCCTCGGCAACACGGGGCACGTAAGACCCCCCTTCGCGGGGCCTGTTCAATCCGTCTGGCCGAAGCCCGAGGCCGATCGGGGGGAAATCAACCCCAAAACGCAGCGAGACGAAGGTTTCGGCGCTGAATCGGACGCGCGCCGCAGCAATATGCCTGGCGGCAGAACGGGCTTCCCACAGCGGACGGACAGGTCTTCATGCGTAGGACAATCGCCGATGAAGCGGCACCTCTTGGCCTCGACGCCATGACGCCGGAGCCCGCGAACGGCTCCTCCGTGTCACGCGAACTGCGCATCGTCCTGGTCGCGTTCACCTGTGATCCCACCCGCGGCAGCGAACCGGCCATCGGGTGGGGCTGGGCCGAATCACTGGCGCGCCGTGGGCACACCGTAGAGGTCCTGATGCACCCCGAATTCGACAGCGTGCGGCACGCCGAGCGACGAGTGGCGGACCTGGGGGCTGTGGGCGAACGCATCAGACTGCACGTCATCCCCGAACCACGAGCGCCCCGGTGGACCAGTCTGCTGCCCGGCCCGCTGAGCGGCATGGCCGCGGAAGTCCGGCGCTACGACGGATGGCAGCAGCGAGCTCTGGCGTACGCCCGCAGCCACGGGCTCGACAAGGCCGACCTGGTGCACCACGTCTCGTACGGATCTCTGCAAGGTGGCTCTGCCCTGCGTCACCTCGGACCGCCCCTGGTGTTCGGTCCCGTCGGCGGTGGCCAGATCGCACCGCACAGTCACCGGCGTTACCTGGGCGCCGCCTACCGGCAGGAGGCGCTGCGGACCTGGCTGTGGGTCCGCTGCCTCAGCCGCCGGCCGTCCTGCCGTACGACACTCCGCGAGGCGGCGGCGGTGCTGGCCACCAACCGGGACACGGAACGACGGGTTCGTCGTCTGAGCCGTACGGCCACGCGTCTGATGCTGGCCGACGGTATCCAGGAGTCACTGATCCAGGAGCCGACGGAGCCTCAGCCGGCTCGCTCCGGTCGCCCGCCCACCGTTCTGTGGGTCGGCAGGCTGCACCCGCGCAAGACCCCCGAGCTGGCGGTGCGTGCGATCGCCCATCTGCGGTCGGAGATTCCGGACGCCCGCCTCGTGATCCTCGGGGACGGACCTCTGCGACCGTCCCTCGAACAGCTCGCGCTGCGCCTGGGTGTAGGTGAATCCGTCGAATTCCGCGGCCTGTTGCCCCGGGAGCAGGTTTTCGAGGCCTGTGACGAGGCCGACGCGTTTCTGATGACCAGCCTGCGGGACTCCTCCAGCACGCAGACCCTGGAAGCGTGGGCCAGAGGCCTCCCCGTCATTCATCTGGGCCACCACGGCATCAGTGACTTCTCGGCGCCGGGCGGGTCGGTCTCCGTACCGCTAGGCGACCCCGCCGACCTGCCGCAACGCCTCGCGTGCGCGCTCACCGGTGTGCTGAACGATCAGCAGACACGCCACTGTATGGAACGAGCCGCGCTGGCATGGGCGCGGAAACACACATGGGCGGCGAAGGCGGAAACCGCCGAAGAGCTCTACCGCGCCATTCTGCCCGCCTCGAGAAGACGGCCGATGTGACCGGCAGTGTCGATGTCCGCGCAGACCTTCGAGAGGCAACCATGCTCGTTTCAGTGATCATCCCCTTGTACAACACGGAGAAATACATCGGAGCCTGTCTCGCGTCCGTCCTCAGCCAGACGCACAGGAATCTCGACGTCATCGTGGTGGACGACGGGTCCACCGATGGCGGCGCGGCGATCGCCGAAGGCATCGCCGACGAGCGTGTCCGGGTCGACCGAGGCCCGAACCAGGGAGTGTCGGCCGCCCGCAATCGCGGACTCGACCTCGCCGAAGGCGAGATCGTGGCCTTCCTCGACGCCGACGATCTCTGGTACCCGAACAAGCTCTCCGAGCAGATCAGCGTCCTTCAGAGCGACGCCGGTGTCGTCGCGGTCGGCGCGGTCTTCCAGTATCTGTCCGGGAACGGCCGCCGGTTCGGCCGGGCAGGTGAGGGCGCCCGGGACGCCGCCTCCCACGAGCGCCTGAAGCGAGGGCAGTTGATGCCGTTCCCGCTCTCGTCCCTGATCGCCCGCACCGACGCGGTGCGGGACGCGGGAGGGTTCGACGAGTCGGTTCCGCCGGTCGCGGATCTCGACCTCGTGGCTCGGCTGGCCCTGACCGGATCGGTTGCCACGGTCATGCGGCCGCTCGGCGCCTACCGAGTTCACAGCAGCGCCATGTCGGCCCGTCAGCCCGCCGAGATGATGATGCTCGCGCGCTTCGTCGAGAAGCGGGCCACGGCCCGGCTCGAGGGCCGGCCCGCACCCGACCTGGAATCTTTCGTGTCCTCGTATCAGCTCACGAAGGCGCAGCGGCGGCGGGACGGCGCGGCGCGGCGATTTCGTGACGCCGGCCTGCTGGTGATGGAAGGACGGTACGTCAGGGCGACCGCCCTGTGCGCTGTCGCCCTGGCGGCCCGGCCGTCGTACATCCTGCGCCGCATCGCGATGCGTCTTCCGGCACGCCGTACGCCGAGTGCCGTTGCCCACAGCGGAACCTGAGGGGTCTCCGGCTCCGGTGTCCGGGCCGCGGGACGGTTCTCCGGCGGTCTTCCGCCCCAACCTCCGAGAGGCAACCATGCTCGTATCGGTGATCATCCCCTTGTACAACACGGAGAAGTACATCGAAGCCTGTATCGCGTCCGTCCTCAGCCAGACGCACCGGGAGCTCGAAGTCATCGTGGTGGACGACGGGTCCACCGATGGCGGCGCGGCGATCGCGGAGAGCATCGCCGACAAGCGTGTCCGGGTCGACCGAGGCCCGAACCGGGGAGGAGCAGGCGCCCGCAATCGCGGTCTCGCCCTCGCCAAGGGTGAGATCGTGGCCTTCCTCGACGCTGACGATCTCTGGTATCCGGACAAGCTCTCCGAGCAGATCAGCGTCCTTCGGAGCGACCGCGACGTCGTCGCGGTCGGCGCGGTCTTCCACTATCTGTCCGAAGACGGCCGCCGCCCACTGAGCCAGATCGGTCAGGACGCCCGGAACGCCGACACCCGAGAGCGCATGCAACGGGGTCAGCTGGCCCCGTTCCCGATCAACTCCTGCCTGATCGCCTGGGCCGACGCCGTCCGGGCCGCGGGAGAGTACGACGAGTCACTTCCGGTCGTCGAGGACATCGACCTCATGAGTCGACTTGCCCTGGCCGGATCGGTTGCCACGGTCATGCGACCACTCGGTGCCTACCGACTTCACAGCGGCTCCCTGTCCGCCCCCCGTCAGCACGCCAGGGTGAAGATGTTCATGCGCTTCGTCGAGCAGCGAGCCACCGCCCGGCTCGAGGGCCGGCCCACACCCGACCTGGAATCTTTCGTGTCCTCGTATCGCCCCACGAGAGCGCAGCGACGGCAGGACGCCGCGGCGCGGCGATTTCGTGACGCCGGCATGCTGGCGATGGAAGGCCGGTACGTCAGGGCGACCCCGCTGTGCGCTCTCGCCCTGGCGGCCCGGCCTTGGTACACGCTGCGCCGCATCGTGGCGCATCTTTCGGTTCGCCGTACGCCGAGTGCCGTTGCCCAGGGCGGAATCTGAGTTCTGCTCCGAGGCACGGACGGGGCCGAGTCCGTCGGCTCTTCCCGGACACCGGCCAGGATCGTGCCCGGCTGCGGCCGGGCGCCGGTGAACGGGGCGCCCGACCGCAGCCGGGGCGGGCTCACCCCAACTCGGCGGGGGAGACCGCCGACACGCGGTCGAAGGCCTTCTGCTGGCTCGGCAGCGGGGGCGGCGTCGGCCGGCCGAGCGCCCGCAGGGTCCAGCCGGCGGACCGCCACAGTGCCGCGTCGAGCGCGTTGCGCGCGTCGAGGATCTTCCGCGCGCGGGTCACGGCGGCGAGCGCGGCGGGGTCGATCCGGCGGTATTCGGTCCACTCGGTCAGATGCAGCACGAGATCGGCGCCCTCGCACGCCTTGGCCACATCGGGGACGTAATCGAGCAGGGGCAGCACGGCCCGCGCGTTGTCCATTCCCTCCGGGTCGTGGAGCCGTACGTCCGCGCCCTCGCGGTGGATCGCGGCCGCGACGGCCAGGGCCGGCGAATCGCGGATGTCGTCGCTGTCGGGCTTGAACGTGGCGCCGAGCACTGCGATGCGTCGGCCGTCGAATCCTCCGCCCGCCATGTCCCGGGCGATGTCGACGGTGCGCCGCCGCTGCCGGGCGTTGATCTCGTCGATCTCGCGAAGGAACGACACGGCGCTGCCGACGCCGAGTTCGTCGGCGCGTGCCGTGAACGCCCTGATGTCCTTGGGAAGGCATCCGCCTCCGAAGCCGAGACCGGCCGAGAGGAAGCGGCGGCCGATACGGGTGTCGTGGCCGAGGGCCTCGGCCAGAGTGGTGACATCGCCTCCCGTCGCATCGCAGACCTCGGCCATGGCGTTGATGAACGAGATCTTGGTGGCGAGGAACGAGTTCGCCGCGACCTTCACGAGCTCGGCGGTCGCGGGATCCGTGCTGATGTAGGGCACTCCGGCGCGCAGCATGGGTGCGTACACCTCGCGCAGGGTTTCGTCGGCCCGCCGCGACTGGATGCCGGCCACCAGCCGGTCCGGGCGGAGCGTGTCCTGGACGGCGAAGCCCTCCCGCAGGAACTCCGGATTCCAGGCGACCTCGACGTCCGTGCCCTCCGGGGCGAGCTCCTGGACGCGCGCGGTGAGCCGAGCCGTCGTTCCCGCGGGGACCGTGGACTTGCCCACGATCAGGCAGCGGCGGCGCAACCGGGGCGCCAGTCCGTCGATGACGGCGTCGACCGCCCCCAGGTCGGCGGCGGGCGAGTCCGGGCGCTGCGGGGTGCTCACACAGACGAAGTGCACGTCGCCGAAGTCGGCCGCCTCGTCGAGGGAGGTGGTGAAGCGCAGTCGCCCCGAGGCGACGGTTCTGCCGAGAACGTCCTGCAGACCTGGTTCGAAGAAGGGCACCCTGCCCTCTCCGAGTGCCGCGATCTTCGCGGAGTCGATGTCGACGCCGAGCACCTCGTGCCCGATGTCCGCCATGCACGCGGCGTGCACGGCACCGAGGTATCCCGTTCCGATGACGGTGAGTCGCATCTCGCTCGCCTCTTCTCTGTGTCAGTTCGGATAGCCGGACGGGTTGAGTTCCTGGAACCGCCAGGCGTCCTCGCACATAGCGGTGAGATCTCTCGTCGTGGTCCAGTTCCAGGCACGGGCCACGGCGTTCGGGTCGGCGACGAGGGCGGCGACGTCGCCGGGGCGGCGGCCGGTGATCTCGAAGGGGATGGGCGTATCGGAGGCACGCTGGAACGCGGCGACGAGTTCGAGCACCGAAGTGCCCTGCCCCGTGCCGAGGTTGAAGACCTGCATGCCGCTGCCCTTGTCGAGGTGATCCAGAGCGACACGGTGGCCTTCGGCGACGTCCATCACATGGATGTAGTCGCGCACACCCGTGCCGTCGACGGTGGGGTAGTCGTCGCCGAAGACGCTGAGTTTCGGGAGCCGGCCGGCGGCGACCCGGGCGAGGTACGGCATGACGTTGTTGGGCGCGGCTCCCCGGGGCACTTCGCCGAGCAGCCCGCTGGGGTGCGCGCCGACCGGGTTGAAATAGCGCAGCGCCAGGACGGACAGCCCGGGCAGGTACCGGCAGACGTCCGTGAGCACCTGCTCGCAGAGCAACTTCGAGGTGGCGTACGGATTGGTGGGGCCCGCCGGATCCTCTTCGGTGAGCGGCACCTTGGTGGCGTTGCCGTAGATCGAGCAGGACGAGGAGAACACCAGGCGGTGCACTCCGTGGTCGTGCATGGCGCGCAGCAGTGCCGTGGTGCCGCCGACGTTGGTGTCGTAGTACTCGACGGGCAGTTCCACGGACTCCCCGACGGCCTTCTTCGCCGCGAAGTGGATCACCGCGTCGATGTCGTGCTCGTCGAACACCCGGGAGAGCGCCCGGCGGTCGAGCAGGTCGATCTCGTGGACGGCGGCCGGGGGGCGGCCGGCGATCTTCGCTACGCGTTCCAGCGCGCCGGGCGAGCTGTTGGAGTAGTCGTCGACGACCACCACGTCATAGCCGTGGCCGAGGAGTTCGACACAGGTGTGGCTGCCGATGAAACCGGCGCCACCGGTCACCAGCACTGTGGTGCGTCCGGGCATGGGTTTCCTCTCTGCCTCAGAGCGTCTGCCTCAGAGCGCCGGGGTATCGAAGGCCGCGAGCAGCCCGTCGTCGTGCGGTCGGCCTCTGAACCACTCGACGGTCCGGTGCACTCCGTCCGCGACCGACACCTCCGGGTACCAGCCGAGGTGCTCACGAGCACGTGTGATGACCGGTCGGCGACGGGTCGGGTCGTCCGTGGGGAGCGGGTGGTACTGGATCTCCGAGTCCGAACCCGTGATCTCGAGGACGAGCTGAGCGAGCTCGGACACCGTCCACTCGTCCGGGTTCCCGAGATTGATCGGCCCGGTCACGGACGCGTCCAGCATCGCGACCAGGCCGCGGATCAGATCGCTCACGTAGCAGAAACTGCGGGTCTGCTTGCCGTCGCCGTAAACGGTCAGCGGTTCGCCGCCGAGGGCCTGGTTGATGAAGCTGGTGACGACCCGGCCGTCGTGCGGGCGCATGCGCGGGCCGTAGGTGTTGAAGATCCGGATGATTCCGACGTCGACGCCGTGACTGCGGTGGTAAGCGAGCGAGACGGCCTCGGCGTACCGCTTGGCCTCGTCGTACACGCTGCGCGGTCCGACCGGATTGACGTTCCCCCAGTACTCCTCTTCCTGGGGGTGGACCAGCGGATCGCCGTAGACCTCGCTCGTCGAGGCGAGCAGGAACCGGGCGTGGTTGCGCCGGGCCAGTTCGAGGGCGTTCTCTGTGCCGCGGCTTCCCACGGCGAGGGTCTCGAGGGGAAGTCGCAGATAGTCCGGCGGCGACGCGGGACTTGCGAGATGGGCGACGGCATCGAGCGGGCCGGGGACGTCCGCGGCGACGCTCACGTCGGAATGGATGAATTCGAAGGCAGGGAATTTCCGCAAGTGTGCGATGTTCTCCGGCCGCCCTGTGCTGAAGTTGTCCAGGCAGACTACGGCGTCTCCACGCCGCAGCAATGCCTCACACAGGTGTGATCCCAGAAAACCGCCCCCGCCGGTCACGGCAATGCGCATGGCTTTTCTCCATGAATGCAGGAAGAGGTCGGGAGATACTCCCGAAGCATCGAAAAGGATATGAGCGGATGTCTGACGAACCTTGTGTGGGCAACTGAATCCGTGCACTGTTTGGCCGTACCCGGAAGGAGACGGCCAGGGCGGACAGTCGATGCCGCGTTCGTACTGGTCACTCGCACGTGTGAATGGGCGTCTCGCGCGTCGCGCACCTCGCCACCTGTGTGACTACTACGCCTCAGGGGCTACTTCGCCCCGGGTTCTGCGTGGCCGCCGGGGCTCCCTCTTTGCACCGCGAGAGGATCCTGCCCGCACGAGGCACACGCGAGGAGCCCCCTTGGAAACCGACGACCCGGTGTCCCCATGACCCAACTGACGTCCGTCACGGTCCGAGGCATGCGCTGGGCCTACCTCGCCAGCGCGGCCAGCGCCGCCGTCCAGATTCCCTACTCAGCCGTGATGGCCCGCCTGCTCACCCCCGAGGACTTCGGGCTGATGGCACTGGCATACCTGGTGCCGCGTTTCGCTCACCACTTCGCCCAGGGCGGCCTGGCTTCCGCGGTGGTCCAGCGCCCCTCACTCACCGGCCGCGACGTACGCGTGATCTTCGCCCTGGCCCTCACCCTCGGCACCTGCTCCTACGCGGCGGTCTGGCTCATCGCGCCGTACGGCACAGAGCTGGCCCACGGCCCCTCCGAGCTGACCAGCATGATCCGAGTGATCGCGCTGGGCATGCCGATCGGGGCTCTGGGCACCGTCGCCACCGGGCTGCTGAGCCGGGGCATGCGATATCGGGCGATCGCCCTCACCGAATTCTCCTCCTTCATCGTCGGCTACTGCGGCGTCGCACTCTTGTCCGCGCTCCTCGGCGCGGGCGTGTGGAGCCTCGTCTACGGCCAACTCGGATGGACGGTACTGCTGAACCTGCTGCCCTACGTCATGGTCCGGCACTCGCTGCGCCCGCTGTTCGATGTGCCTGCCATGCGTGACGTCCTACGCTTCGGCGGCAAGGTATCGGCCAACGGCTTTCTGGAATACCTCACGGCGGACTTCGCCAAGCTCTCCATCGGCCGCTACGTGGGCGTCGCCGCCGCCGGGCTCTACGACCGCGCCGCGCTCCTGGCGTCCTATCCGCTGCAGCAGATCCAGGAGGCGGCGAGCAAGGTGCTCCTGCCCGGCCTCAGCCGCATCCAGCACGAGACCAGCCGGCTCGGTGCCTCCTACGCCGACTGCACGTCACTGACCACGCTGGTCCTCTTCCCCCTGTGGGCGGTGATCGGCGCGAGCAGCGAGCAGTTGGTGGCACTGCTGCTCGGCAGCCAGTGGCACGGCAGCGTGGCACTGGTCCCGATCCTGGGCCTGGCCGGCGTGCTCGGTCTGGTGGCGCAGTTCTCGGGCACCGTGGGAGAGGCCATGGGAGTGGTGGGACCCAAACTGGTCATCCATCTGGTGCAGATGACGGTGCTCGTCGCCGGTACGGCCCTCGCGCTGCGCCTCGGCGGCGGACTCCACGCGCTCATGGTGGTGGTGCTGGTGGGCCAGCTCGTCCGGCTGTCGCTGTTCCAGGCATGGCTGAACCGGCTCTTTCCCGCGACCCGGCGACCGGTCACTCGGGCGTACGCGCAGGCCGCTGCTCTCTCCGGCCTGTTCTGGGTCGCCCTGTGGTCCGTTCAACGGGAGCTCGAAGGCAGTTGCCCCGCGCCGGTGATCCTCGTGGCCAAGCTGGCGGCCGCGGCTGTGCTGGCGCTGTGCTGTCTGCGGTACGGGGCGGCTCTGCACGGCGTACGCGTCGCCCGGGAACGCGGCCTGCTGCCCGCTGTGCTCTGCCGCTGATCACGAACGAAGCCGGAATCCGGGCGGTCAGTAGGCGCCGTTGCCCACGAGGACGGCTCGCACCGTCCGGCGCAGGATGCCGAAGTCGACGGCGGGGGACCAGTTGTCCACGTAGCGCAGATCCAGGGTGACGGTCTCGTCCCAGGACAGGTCGGAGCGCCCGCTGACCTGCCACAGTCCGGTGAGCCCCGGCTTGACGCTCAGTCGTCGCACCTCCACCTCGTTGTACTTCGCCACCTCATCGGGCAGCGGTGGCCTCGGACCCACCAGGGACATGTGCCCGAGCAGCACGTTGAACAGCTGGGGAAGCTCGTCGAGTGAGAAGCGGCGCAGCACACGGCCCGTGCGCGTGATCCGGGGATCGCGGCGGATCTTGAACATCAGCCCGTCCTGCTCGTTGGTCCCGGCGAGCTCGCACCTCAACTGCTCGGCGTTGGCGACCATGGTGCGGAACTTCGCCAGGCTGAAGTGCCGGCCGCCCCGCCCGACGCGGATCTGGCGATGGAGGATCGTTCCCGGCGAATCCAGCCGTACGGCGATCGCCACTGCCACGAACACGGGGGCGAGCAGCACCAGCAGCACCGCGGCGCCCACCCGGTCCGTCACCGCCTTCAACAGCAGGGCAGCGCCGCGGCGGACAGGCGGGGCGACATGCAGCATCGTCAGGCCGGCCAGGGACGAGACATTGACCCGGCGTTGTGCCACCTCGGTCATGCCGGGCACGACGACGAGGGGACGACCGTCCTCGTGCACGGCCCAGGACAGCCGTCGCAGTCGCTCGGCGGCCATGCTGGGTCCGGACACGACGAAGACCAGATCCACCTGCAGCCTTCGGGCCGCTGCCAGCACCGGCGAGGAGTCGTCGGACGGTTGCGCCGGGGTGTGCCGGTCGAGCCGTCCCGTGATCGGAGCCACCAGGTGGGGGTCGTCGTCGCCGACGGGGCACACCCCGACCACGACGAACGCGTGATCGATGCGTCGCGCGAGGTGATTCACCAGACCGTCGAGAGCGGCCGCCTCGCCGATCACCAGCGCCCGGCGGACGCCTCGGCCCGAGCGGCGCCGAGCCAGCAGATGCCGGTGCGTCAGGCCTTGGCAGGCCGCCGCGAGAGGAAGGCACACGACCAGGCCGGCCAACACGAGGTGAAAGGCGGGAAATTCACCGGTTGCCGCTCTCATCACGGCGAGCACAGCCATCAGGATCAACCAGTCCCGCAGCAAGGGAGAGCCGTTGTCGCGCTCTCCCAGGTTGCGCCACGCGTACCGCGTGCGCGAGGCCCGCACCACCACCCAGGCCGCGGCTGCCGCCACCGCGTACCACCCGGCATGCGCCTCACCGGCCAGGCGGAAGACCGTGTACGCCGACACGACCGCGCCCACGACATCGACGCCCAACGCGGCCGGCAGGTACCAGACGGGCTTGCCGTCCCGTCTCGGCCCGGTGCGAGGCGGCTGCCGATCCTGCGCCTGCCGACGCCCTGACAGCGGCACATACGGGACGTCTCCCTGAACAGTCACGGGCACCCTCTCCAACCGGTTTCAGCGGATCACTTGGGTCCATGCACCCGTCCACGGGATCAAAGCCGACGATGGCAGCCGTGAAGGCACAGGTCTCATCGTCCGGGGCAGGGCAGGCGGGCGGACGCAGCCGAGTCTGTCCGACGGGTACGCGTGGAGCGGGTGGCGACGCTTGACCGAGGAGAACGATCACCCGATGAGCAGCATCGGAAAGCTGTCCGTTCCGTGCCGCTCGGCCAGGCGAGTGGACTCACCGGAGCACCCTCCCCAAAGAGTCAGAGCGGATCACCGGTTACGCAATTTTGTCCCTTATGCCCCAAATGACCATTGAAGGCCAGAGAGAGCCAGTCGTGGCTGACACCGAAGGCAGCCCGTCATGAAGATCGCCGTGGTCCACAGCTTCTACACCTCCGCAACACCCAGCGGGGAGAACGCACTCGTACGGGACCAGGTGCGTGCGTTGCACACGGCGGGCCACGAGGTCGAGCTGTTCGCCGCCCACACCGACGAACTGGCCCAGGATCCGCTCTACCCTCTGCGGGCAGCGGCGCGCGTGGCGACCGGACGAGGACACAACCCGCTCGCCCGGTTGCGCGCGTACGCCCCCGACCTGGTGCACGTGCACAACCTGTTTCCCAACTTCGCCCGTTCCTGGGTACGGCACTGGACCGGCCCGCTCGTGGCGACCCTGCACAACTACCGGCCACTGTGCGCCGCGGCGACGCTCTACCGTGCGGGCGCCGTCTGCACACGGTGCCCGGACGGCGAGCCCTGGTCCGCCCTGCGGTACGGCTGCTACCGCGATTCCCGGGCCGCGACGCTGCCCCTGGCATGGGCAGGACGGCACGGCCATACGCGGGACCCGCTGCTGGCCCGCGCGGACCGGATCGTCGTGAACTCCCGGCTGAGCGAGCGGACATACCAGCGTGCCGGTGTGCCCGCCGAGCGGCTGACGCTCGTCCCCAACTTCGTCGACGCACCGCAGTCCGACGGGACTCAGGGCGACGACACCGGCCGTTGGCTCGTCGCCGCGCGTCTCACACCCGAGAAGGGCGTCCTGGAACTGCTGCGCCAGTGGCCGGCCGACGAGCCGCTCGACGTCATCGGCGACGGCGAACTCCTCGCCGAGTGCCGCGCGGCCGCTCCCGCTTCCGTCCGTTTCGTGGGCCACCTCGAGCGGAACGAACTGTGCCGGCGGATGCCCTCCTACCGGGGCCTGGTCTTCCCCAGTCGCTGGTACGAGGTCGCGCCCTGCGTGTACGCCGAGGCCCTGGCGGCCGGGATTCCGGTCCTGGCGTTCGCGGGCTCGTCGGTGGCCGAGGCGGTACGGGAACACGGAACCGGCCTGGTCACCGAGTGGAACAAGCCGCTCGCCCCGGTCCTGAAGGACGCGGCCACCCGCTTCCCGTCACTCCGCGCTCACTGCCGTCAGGTGTACGCCGACCACTTCACCGAGCGGGCCTGGATCAGCGTTATCACCAGGGCATACGAGGAGGCGGTTCGCGTCGCAAGCGACCGCGTCGCGGCGCCCGCATAGGAAAGGCCACCTGAAGGGCGAGTGATTCGTGAAAACGGAAGTGCGCATGGCGTACCCGCAAACTGACGTGGCCGGGCAAACGGAAACGGGCAACAGCCCGTCCGAACTTCAGGTGTCCGGCCGAAATCCCACCATCGACCACCACTTGATCGCCGGATCGGTGGCGGTCGCCGTTCTGCTCACCGGAGGCCGCTGGGTCTCCCACGTGAACGTAGGGCCGCTCTACATCAGTGATGCCCTGCTCTGCGCGGCTTTCCTGCACGCCATCTGGTCGAATCTCCTTTCCGGCAAAAAGTATGGGCGTATCCACGGGCCGGGACTCCTGATCGGACTGCTGCTGCTGGTCACGGGGGCCCGGCTGCTCGCCCTGCAGGGCGATGTGTGGATGGCCGCCCGTGACGCGGAGCCCTTCGTCTATGCCGCGATCGCCTATCTGTCCGCAGGCGCCTACCAAAGAGTGAGCGATCGCGGCAGAGAGCGAACGCTCCGGATGATCCACGGCGGACTGCTGCTGCACCTCGGATGGATGCTGGTGGCAACCCTTGCACCGGAGTTCGTCGCGACGCTACCCACAGTGGGAGATACCCGCATCTTCGAGATCAGGACGGATTTCGACGTGGCGGTGCTCGGCGTGCTGGCGGGCATGTCGATCCTGCGGATCGCACGGGGCCGGATCTGGCTGCATGCGCCGGTGGCGATCGCTGCCCTCGCCACCGGTCTGGCGCAGGTGAACAGAGCCGGCCTCATCTCGTGCTGCGCGTGCGTGCTGGTGGCAGCCATGCTCAGGGCGGGCCGGAACGGTCGCCTCACCGGCCGCGCACTGCTGTTCGGAGCGACCGCGGTCCTTGCCGTGGTGGTGGCGCTCCCGATGTCTCCGGCCGGCCAGCGCCTTCTCGTGCTCAACGGACCCACGACAGCGTCTTCAGAGTTCGAGGAAAACGCTCAGGGCACCAAGCGTGCACGTCTGACCGCGTGGGAACGCGTCGTGACGTACACCCTGGACGATCCGGTACGGGCGGCCGTCGGTGTGGGATTCGGACCGGACTTTCTCCAACTGTCCAATGGCGACCTTCCCATCGGCCGAGGAATCGGCGTGCGGTCCCCGCACAACTACCTGGTCACCTGTTTTGCCCGGCTGGGCTTCATCGGTCTCGCCGTCGTCGTCGCTCTGCTGGCCAGGCTTGTGGCCCTGGTGATCCAGACCGTGCGCCGAGGGCCACCCGACGAGCTGACGTCGTTGTGCGTGCTGCTGGTGATCTCGCTCCTCATCGTCGCCCTGCTGGGCGTCATCCTGGAATCGCCTTTCGGCGCCGCTCCCTTCTTCTGGGCGGCCGGAATCCTGCTCGCGGGCGGCCGGTCACGACGGGCCCGCCGCCGGCACAAGCCGGAACAGAACACCTTTGCCAGCTCTCCTCAGGAGGCGATCGTATGAGCGTCGCAGTGGTAACCGGATCGGCCGGTCTGATCGGGTCACAAGCGGTACGGCACTTCGCGCGCTTGGGACTTGATGTCATCGGCATCGACAACGACATGCGCTCACGCTTCTTCGGATCGGAAGCGTCGACCGCGTGGAACGTGGAACGACTGTCCGTGGACCTCGGCAAGGCCTATGTCCACCACGACGTGGACATCCGCGACCGGGACGCACTGGCGGCCGTCTTCCGGAAGTACGGCCGGGACATCGCCGTCGTCATCCACACCGCGGCGCAGCCGTCCCACGACTGGGCCGCGCGTGACCCGCTCCTCGATTTCGACATCAACGCCGGCGGCACGCTCAACGTGCTGCAGAACGTACGCGAACACTGCATCGACGCCCCTCTGATCCACTGCTCCACCAACAAGGTGTACGGCGACCGCCCCAACTCCCTGCCGCTGGTCGAGCAGGAGACGCGCTGGGAGATCACCCCAGGTCACCGCTATGGCGCCGGCATCTCCGAGGACATGTCCATCGACGGCTGCCTGCACTCGGTCTTCGGCGCCTCGAAGGTGGCCGCGGACATCATGGTCCAGGAATACGGCCGCTACTTCGGACTCAGAACGGCGTGCTTCCGCGGGGGTACCCTCACCGGCCCGGGCCACTCCGCCACGGAACTGCACGGCTTCCTCGCCTACGTGATGCGCTGCGCCATGGAACGGCGCACGTACAAACTCATCGGATACAAGGGAAAACAGGTGCGGGACGCCATCCACAGCCATGACGTCGTCACCGCGTTCGAGGCGTTCTTCCACAACCCGCGCAGCGCCGAGGTCTACAACCTCGGGGGCGGCCGGTACTCCAACGCCTCCAACCTCGAAGCGATCGCGCTGGCCGAGAAGATCTCGGGGAACGAGATGCGCGTCGAACACGTGGAAACGCCCCGGACCGGCGACCACATCTGGTGGATCAGCTCCAACGCGCGCTTCGAACAGCACTATCCGGAATGGCAGTTGACGTACGACGTGCCACTGATCATGAACGAGATCTACGAGGCCAATGTGGACAGGTGGGTCCCGGGCCGGTGAAGAAGAACGTTCTCGGCGTCCTTGTCGACGCGACCAGCTACGGCGAGGCGGTGGACACCGTGCTCGCCGCGGCCCGCGCCCGGCGCACGCTGGCGGTGACCGCGCTGGCCGTCCACGGCGTGATGACGGGCGTGCTGGACCGGGAGCACGGCGCCCGCCTCAACTCCTTCGACCTGGTGACCCCGGACGGTCAGCCCGTGCGCTGGGCACTGAACCTGCTGCACGGCTCGGCCCTCACCGACCCGGTGTGCGGCCCGAACCTGACGTGGCACGTACTGCGCAAAGCGGCCGACGAAGGCCTCCCGGTGTATCTGTACGGCTCGACGGAGCAGACGCTGGAGCGTCTGATGCTGAACCTGCAGAACACGCTTCCGGCCCTCAAGATCGCCGGCCACGAGGCGTCCAAGTTCCGTGCGGCGCGCCCTGGCGAGGACGCGGAGATCGCCGCCCGGATCACCGAGTCCGGAGCGCGGATCGTCCTGGTCGGGCTCGGCTGCCCGCGCCAGGAAACCTTCGTGCACGCCATGCGTCCGCTGCTGCCGATGCCGCTGCTCGCGGTCGGTGCCGCGTTCGACTTCCACGCGGGGACCCTGCGCAGACCGCCGATGTGGATGCGCGACCACGGCCTGGAGTGGCTGTGGCGACTGGGTCTGGAACCGCGCCGGCTGTGGCGCCGGTACCTCTTCCTCAACCCGTACTACCTGCTGCTTCTCGCTGCCCAGTGGGCCGGGCTGCGACCGGCCGGCCCACCGTCCCCCGCGACCAGCAGGCCGACGGTGTTCCCCGTGTGATCCAAGGGGCCACCGCAACACATCGCTGAGTGCGCACGCTCTCGGAGACCAACACAGAGGAACATAACGATGTGTCATCTCCTCACCCGTCCAGCCATGTGAAGAGCTCTCCAAGTGCTCGCTGCGGCACTGTTGGGCGCCGGCTCATGGTTTCCCCAGTTGTATGGAACGCGGTGAAACCGGCCGCCCTAACGGCATCAAAGCGGTGGCCGACTACGTCCACTCCAAGGGGCTCAAGCTGGGCATCTACACCAGCGCAGGCACCAAGACCTGCAACAACGACGCGGGCTTCCCCGGCGCGCTCGGCCACGAGTTCAGCGACGCACAGCAGTTCGCAGACTGGGGCGTCGACTAACTGAAAATACGACAACTGCAACAACCAGGGTGTGGACGCCGAGCAGAGATACACCACGATGCGCAACGCCCTCAAGGCTGCCTCCAGCACAACGGGCCGGCCCATCGTGTACAGCATCTGCGAGTGGGGGCAGAACAAGCCCTGGGAGTGGGCGGCCGACGTGGGCAATCTGTGGCGTACGACCGGCGACATTTCCGACAGCTGGCCGTCCGTGCTGTCCATCATGAAGAGCAACCTTCCGCTCGCTCGGTACGCGGGCCCCGGGCACTGGAACGACCCCGACATGCTGGAGGTCGGCAATGGCGGGATGACGGACACCGAGTACCGCACGCACTTCTCGATGTGGTCCGTGATGGCCGCGCCGCTGCTGATCGGCTCCGATCTACGCAAAGCGTCGGACGCGACCTTCAAGATCATCAGCAACCGGGAGGTGATCGCGGTCGACCAGGACCCGCTGGGCAAACAGGGCGAGGTCGTCTCCTCCGAGGGCGAGCGCTGGGTCGTCGCCAAGAAGATGCAGGACGGCAGCCGCGCGGTCGCCCTCTTCAACGAGTCAGGCAGTGCACAGCGGATCGCCACGACAACGACGGCAGTCGGGCTGCCCGGCGTCGATGCGTACACCCTGCGCGACCTGTGGCAGCACAAGAGCTACCACACCGCGGGCACCATCGCGGCGACCGTGCCCGCGCACGGCACCGTCCTGCTGCGAGTGTCGGCCGACGACAAGTGAGCCGCCCACCCTCCTGCCGTCGAGCTCCTTCTGGACGGCAGCACGTTGGTCGAAGCCGGAAAGACCCGTCGCGCTTACCACCACGGCCACCGACCTCGGCCGCGCACCCGCCCGGAACGTCGCGGTGACCTTCACCGGCCCCTCGGACCGGAAGCTCGAGACCACTTCACCGACGATCGCGAACGACGTCCCCGCGGGCAGGTTCTTCACCACGGCGTGGACCGTGGAGGCTCCGGAAGGGACGGACACCGGCGTCTGCGATCTGACGCTGGAGACCACCTGTCGTTCACCGGCGAACGGCTGGGGTCCTGTCGAACGGAACACGAACAACGGCGAAAGTGCCGCGGGCGACGGAAAACCGATCACCATCGTCGGTGTCGAGTACGAGAAGGGGATCGGTGTGAACGCCCACAGCGTCGTCGACTAATACACAGGGGCAGCCTGATCGCGCGGAGTCCTCGTCGTAGTCGCCTGGAACTCCTCCGGGGCGGTCATCGGCCCGATCCTCCAGCTCTGTTACACCGCCTACACAGCCCGTCTGGTGCCCACCGGCGCCTACGGGGCCTACGCCGCCTCGGACTCGGCACCTATCTGCTGCGCGCCGAGCGGCTCACCCGGTGGATGGTGCACAGCGCCTGGTGGCTCTCGGTGGCCCACGGCGCAGTGTGCTGTGCGGTGCTGCAGGCCGTCACTCCGCTGTGCGTCGCGGCCTTGGACCTGGCGGCAGCGGATCCCCTGCTGCGCCTGGCCGGCCGCAGTTCCCGGTGCAGCCCGCGGCATCGGTCGCGGCCACGGCGCTGCGCCGGCTCGACCAGGGCCGTTTCTCGGCCCTCGGACCGGTCTGCGGGATGGCCCCGCTGTGCTCGCCCTGGGCTGGAAGCCCTACGGCCTCGGGTGCACGCGGCCTTCGGCGGAGTGCTCTGTGCGAGCGGCCTCGCCGGAGCGTCACTCGGCGGGACTCCCCTGGCCGCGGCGTGCTGTTCGCTGCTCGGCATGGTCCCGGTGGCACTCGCCTGGGTGGCCGCACGCCGCTGGATGCCCGTGTACGCGACGGCCGTACAACGCGGTCTCGGCGGCGACCACGGTTTGCGCGCCCGTCCGGCAGACGCGGGACGGGCGCATGCAGCGGCCGACTTCGACGTGAAGGAGACGGCCGCCGCTTACCTCCGCTGGTTCACCGGATCCCGGCCGCCGGCTCGTTGTCGGCCTCGGCGCCCCGTCATCCCACCACCCTGTACAGCGCCTGGCCCCCTGGCCCGACGGTCGTCTTGTGCAGGGCCGGGTCGTCCGCGGGCAGTCCGCCCTCGTTCTCCCTCCGCAGAAGCCACCTGACGTGGTAGCGGTGCAGGACGTCCAGTCGGTCCGCACGCGAGGAGTGGGGTGCGAAGAAGCGCGCGACGGCAGCTTGCCGTTCCTTCTCGTCCGGCAGGACGAGATCGGGATAGCCGGGGGCCACCGTGTAGGCGCCGTACGCGGGGACCAGCAGACTGGTGTCCCGGGTGGTCATGACGGTGTCGCCGCGCTGCACCCAGGGGGTCATCCACGCGTAGCCCTCCACGGACGACCAGCTCTTGTGCCGCACGGCCGGTGGCAACGCCTCATCGGCGATGACGTAGCCGAACGTGAAGGCCTGAAGCAGCACCCCCAACAGCATCGCACCGCCCAGGACCGCCGCGAGGACGTTGCGGACCCTCCTGCTTCCGGCGTCCGCCACCGCGAGTGCGGCGGCCAGTTGCGCGGGGATGACAGCCGCGGGCAGCGCTCTGCCCCATGACCAGTGGCCCGTGACACCACCGCCCACGACCGTCAGCGTCCCCAGCACGAAGAAGATCACCAACGGGTCGCGCCGGTCTCGTCGCCACCGGAAGTACAGGGCGGCGACCCCGATCAGCGCCGGGCCGAAGCGCGTCACCATGTTGTCGTACAACGGACGGTGGATCTCTTCGAGCCCGCCGACACCGAACAGCGAGAAGAACGAGTAGTAGGGCCAAAGGGCGAGCACCACGACCGCGAGCACGATCCCGGCTCCCAGCCGCAGCCAGACCTCCCGGGCGGGCCAAGGGCGTACGGCAAGCAGCACGCCCAGTGCCCCGAACGTCGCGACGAGCCCCGTGAATTGGTGACTGAGCAGGATCACCGCCCACATCAGGCCGAGGCCGAGAAAGGCCGGCCACCGGCCGGCGGAGCGCAGTGCCTTGGTGAGCAGTGCCCAGAAGTGGAAGGAGAGCCCGAGCACGAAGGTGCTCGGGTAGGCGAGGGTGAAGGCGAGCGAGCCGAGGTTGAGGAACCCGCTCCACGCAAGGACCGGAGGACCCCAGAGCAGCAGCAGGCACAGCAGGGCCAGGGCCGGCGCGACGCGTCGGGTGCTCAGCGTCCGTGTGAAGTGCCAGACACCTGTGAGCAGCAGGGGGAGGGCGGTGAGGGCCGCCAGGCGCAACACCTTGAAGGTGCCCAGCCCGGTCGCCTTGGCCACGATGCCGAGGAGCACCGTCCAAGGCGAGTAGTACGGGCTGTCGACGTCGGCGTCGACCTGCAGACCGCCGGGATGAATCAGATCGGCGCGCAGTCGCTCGATGGTCGCCGCATGGATGCCGAGGTCACCGTTCCAGGGCAGCCTCATGGCCAGGAGCAGCAGCAGGACGCTCAGCAGCAGCGCCGCGGACCACACAAGGGCGCGCGCGGCCTCGTTCGGCGTGATGCGGGAGGGGGCGGCGGGAGAGACGCGGGGTGCATGGTTGATGTTGCCGTCGGATTCCGAATCCCTCTCAGGGGAGCACGGCCGGCGGTCCGGATCGGTCGGAGTGCTTCGAGGCCCTTCGTCGTCCGGCGGCCGCGCGGAGGGACTCGGAACCGATGCCTCGTCGAGCTCGGGGTGCTTCACTTGATCGCCTTTCACATGTGCCGATGTGCTCAGAAGCGCGCAGGGGGTTGTCGGAACGATCGCGCAGCGTGGCCGGCGGTTCCGGGGTCACCGGAGCCACCGGGCTCGACGCCCTCCCGGCCCTACGCCCCCGCACGTCGTCACCGCGTGCTTCTCGGCCCGGCAGTCGCCATGGAGTGACGGGCGTGACGGTGGTGCGCGGAGTCAGCCCCTTGGCCGTGAGGATGAGCGCGATGGGGAGCTTCGGGCGAGAGGCCTGCCAGGTGGCACGGACGGCGGCGAGGCCGAGGATCCAGATCACGAACCGCGGGCTGGGCACGCGGCGGGTGATGACGCACAGCAGGACTGCGGCGAGGGCGGCGTCCGCCCTCGCCGCAGTCGTCGATGTAGGTGAAGCTCAGGGTCTGCTCGCCGTCGCCCCGGCGTCCCTCGGCGAGCAGGGCCCGCGTCAGATGCCCGCCGGTGAATCCCCCGGCCCCTGTCACCAACGCATCGACGTCACCCACTGCCTACTCCTTGGCGTTCGCTCAGGAAGGGCAATAGATACGGTTACGCAGGGAATTGCCCTCCTCGACGCATTTCACGAAGCACGCCGGGACGAGCCCACCCGGCTGGCGGAGCGGCGCGGACGGACGGAGCGGCAGCCCCCAGGAGGACAGGACCGGACGCGGCGGCCGAGACGACCGCGCGCAGAGCAGGCTTCTCGCTGACGGCCCGCTCAGCGGTCTCCAGCCTGACGCAGTCCGCCTCGGCGACCGCCTCCTTCAGGGCGTCCGACCAAACGCCGAACGCGGGAGCGTAGACGGCGCTACCGCCGGTGGAGCGATCGGTGAGCCGCAGCGCGCGCGCCCAGTGGCCGTCATCACCGGGCGCGGCCCCGTCCTCCACGGCATAGCAGGGCCGCTTGCCGGAGACGGGGACGGCGCTGACGTGAACCGCGGACTGCGCGCCGAGCGGTTCGCCGTGCCCGCCCGAGGGAAGCTCGCGCCACGTCAGTTCGGTGTAGGGGGCGAGCACTGCTCCCAGGTGCTGGCGGTCCAGCACCGCGTGGCGTACGGCGTCCGTGGCGAGCAGTTCCAGCCGATCGGCCTCCCGAAGCCGCGCGACGCCAAGTGTGTGGTCGAGTTCGCCGTCGGTCAGCACGACTCCGGCCACCGGCGTACGCCGCCGCTCGGGTCCGGGGGGGCAACTCGGCGTATTCCTCGATCTGTTCGGTGATGTCGGGTGTCGCGTCGACCACGCACCAGCGGCCCTCACCCGCCCTGACGGCGAGCGAGGCGTGCAGGCGGCGGCGCCCCCGGGTGCGCCCGTGCCCCGGAGCATTGAGGGCAGGCACAGTTCCATTGCGGTACGCCCCCGCCGGCCGCGGTACCCAAGACCTTGAGCAGCACGTCAGCGGCACCGCCAGCGGGTGGCCAGGGAGTACGCGGTGACTTCCAGCGCGGTTTCCACCACCGTGTATCCGGGTGCCTGCCAGGCCCCGGCACCATTCCCGGCGCGATTGTCGCCGGCTCCCGCTGAGCCAGGATCCTGGGTCCGCTCCGCTGTCGGCTCCATGGTGTTCATCACCATGATGTGTCCGTCCTTTCATGAGGAGTTCGGACATTCCTCTGCCACCTTCGGCACCGGTGACAACCCCGCAACCGCACCCCGGCCAACCGGTGGATCAGCGGCGCGCCTTGCATACCTCCGGCCAACACCCTCCTACGTTCCGTCACAACGTACGCAGAGCCCCCGGAGGGAGCAGAGTGTCCATCTTGACGATTCCCCGGAGAACGACCGGCAGCAGGCGGCTTCGCGCGGTGATCGCGGTCGGAGTCATGGCCGTCTCGACGCTGGTCGGGTTCGCCGGCACCAGCAGCAGTACGGCCTCACCGCCCCGACACCACGCGGGTTCGCAACCCGGCACCGTCCGCACCCTGTCCACAGGCTGGACCGTCCCCTGGGGCCTGAGCTGGCTGCCGGACGGCTCCGCACTGATCGGCGAGCGCGACTCGGCCAAGCTCTTCCGACTCACCCGGAACGGCGAGAAGACCTTCATCGGCACCGTGCCGGAGGCGACGGCCAGGGGGAGCCTGACCGTCGACGCCAATGACGGCGTGCTGGGCATCGCCGTCTCGCCCTGCTGGGAAGAGGACCACTACATCTATGTGATGCACACGGCCGAGGAGGGAAACCGGATCGTGCGCATGAAATACGACGGCTCCACCCTCAGTGACTACCACGTGCTGCTGGGCGGGATCCAGAAGTCCTTGATCCACAACGGCGGCCGCCTGAAGTTCGGCCCCGACGGCTACCTCTACGCCACCACCGGGGACGCCAACGTGTCGGCCACGGCACAGGACAAGAACTCCCTCAACGGGAAGATCCTGCGGCTGACCACCGACGGCAAGCCGGCACCCGGTAATCCGTTCGACTCGTATGTCTACTCCTACGGCCACCGCAATGCTCAGGGCCTGACGTGGGATCCCCAGGGCCGCCTGTGGGAGTCGGAGCTCGGCCAGGACACGTACGACGAGATCAACCTGATCGAGCCCGGAAAGAACTACGGCTGGCCCACGTGCGAAGGCCCCTGCACCACTGACGGGATGACCAACCCCAAGGCGCACTGGCAGCCCACGGACGCCTCACCGAGCGGGATCGCCTACGCCGACGGCGACCTGTACATGGCGACCATGCGCGGCAGACGCCTGTACCGCATCCCCGTCGACGGTACGGAGGTGGGTACCCCGGTCGAGCTCTACAAGAACCAGTACGGCCGACTCCGCACCGTCGAGAAGGTCCCCGGCAAAAACGCGCTCTGGGTGCTGACCACCAACGCCGACTACAACGGCAAGCAGCCCGCCGGCTCCGACCAGGTGCTCGAGGTGGAGCTGACGAGCAGCGCGTCTCACTGACGTCCAGGACACCCCGCACCTCTCCATCTTCCCCGCCGTAGGGGATGTCACAGCTCAGCAGCAAATGCCGGGCCCGGACGGCCGGGCCCGCCATTGTCAGTCTGCGACGGCTGGATTCAGGATCGGACTGTCCGTCACTGGCGTACAGGGTGGGGCCGTCTCCGGGGGCGGAGTTCCTGGCAAGGAACCGTAGCTCGACGGCTGCTCTCCTGTCCGGGGGCGGCCGAATGCGGTGTAGGGCACCGCTAGGTGTTCGAGCAGTAGTCCTTCCCGGGTGGACCAGGGACAGATCTCGACGTTCTTGGCTCCACAAGCCTCCATGAGGGCTTGCACGTCGGGACGGTCCCGCGTCGGCCAACAGAGGGGCTGACGTGCGCAGTTGGGGGAGCGTCAGCTGCCGTCCAGCTCGCGGTGCCCTGCCCCGGGCGGCGGCGAGCAGGGCGAGCTGTTCGAAGGTCTTGGAGCAGGACAACACCCGCCCACCAGGTTCGACTTGCGGCAGGCCGGGTGCGGCTTCCAGAGACCGGCTCAGGTGCTGCCGGATCTCGGTCAAGGGGCGTTGGGATGGAGCGGTATCACCGGGAAGCCGGTCCCTGGTGATCCCTGCGGGCACCCAGCGCCAGCGAGTGGACGGCGCGGGGCTGCTCTCCGGTGCCGGAGGCGATCTCTAGCCGCCCCTTGCGGTCGAGGGTCTCGTGCAGTCTCAACCGCACCTTGCGGGAGAGCACCGGCAGATCAGCCGCCCTTCCCGGTGCACGCGGAACCCGAGGCGCGAAAGGCGGGGTGCCAGCGCCTGACGCGGCATCCTGTTTTTGCCAGTTCAGAGACGTGCAGCCTCGATCCCCATGCCGCTCGGTCCACCGTGAGCTGAACCGTCCGCTCACGCATCGCTCACGCATCGCTCACGCAGATCTGCTCTCCGGTGCCGGATCAGTAGCCGGTTTGAGCCGCTCCGGGCGGAGTGACTCAGCACGCATCGCCTGCCCCGCCGGGGTGACGGATCTGGCACGGGAGACACTTGCGGTCTCACCAACGCCGTCGACACGGGGCGGCTGCAGCCGCCCCGGCGCACTTCCCCCCTGGGGGGCGCGTTGGTCCTGGGGTTACGGTGCAGCGGCCGCGCACGCAGCCCAAGCATCGCGGCGACGGCCCCCGTGGTCGTCATCGACGTATTCGCCAAATGCGCGGACGTCACCGCTCAGCCTCTCACCCGCTGCCGGATCCATACGCCGGCGGGCTTGAGCACACGGGTGCCGGCGAACCGGCCGCCCTTACAGGCACCTTTCAAGAAGATGTCGCCGTTGCC
>NZ_RZYA01000025.1 GCF_004005495.1 Streptomyces antnestii | reverse complement strand
CTAAGCCTCACAGCGCCGATGGTACTGCAGGGGGGACCCTGTGGGAGAGTAGGACGCCGCCGAACTAATTTTGATAGAAAGCCTCAACCCCCGAGTGGAAACTCGGGGGTTGAGGCTTTTTTGCGTTCACGAGGTTCTGTTCCCATAGGGTCTGCGCCATGGACTCCGACGTGAAGTACACCGTGCGCCCTGTCCGTGCCGAGGAATGGGCGGAGGTACGGGAGCTGCGGCTCGCGGCGCTGCGGGATCCCGCGGCGCCGATCGCCTTCGTGGAGACGATAGAGGAGGCGTTGGCGCGGCCCGAGGAGTTCTGGCGGGAGCGGGCCGGGCGGTTCGAACTGGACGGTTCCTCATGGCAGTTCGTGGCGGAGGCGGCCGACGGGCGGTGGCTGGGGTCGGTTACTGCGCGGATCGAGGAGGCGGGTGAGCCGGCGGCGTTCGGGCGGGTGAGCGAGATGCGGCAGGTCCTGCTCGTCGGGGTGTTCGTTGCCGAAGGGTGGCGCGGGAGCGGGATGACCGAGGCGTTGTTCAGGGCCGCTGTGGAGTGGGCCTGGTCCTTGGAGGGCCTGGAGCGGGTGCGGCTGTTCGTGCATGAGGACAACGAACGCGCGCAGCGCTTCTATCAGCGGTTCGGCTTCGTCCGTAGCGGGGTGCGTGAGCCGGTGCCGGCCGATCCCGCGAAGTCCGAGTGGGAAATGGTGCTCAAGAGGGGCTAGCGCGCCGGGAGTTCGGTGTGGGGCCAGCGGGAGCGGGCCTGTTCCTGGGATCGGAGGAGGGCCAGGGTGGGGAGGCCCCGGTCCGTTCCCGTGGACAGGAGCTCAGGGAGTTGGGGAAGCGGGGCCACCGCGGCGACGTCGTCGAGGACGAGTGTCATTGGTGGGTCGAGCCGACCGGCGGATGACCGTTCGGCCATGCGCCGGCCGTGCTCGACCACGCTTGAGGCGAGGGCCGTGAGGAGGGGCATCGCGCCCGGGTCCGCCTTGGGATCCTCGATGGCTTCACCCACCAGATACAGCGTGCCCCCTTCATGGACGAAGGAATCCAGGGTGAGCGCATCAGTTCGGTTCGGGGTGCACGCCTCGCGGATGTGCACCGAGAGGAGCGAGGACAGGGCGCGCGAGGTCAACTCCTGGGCCATGTCCCGGCGTTCCGGGTGCGAGGTGAGCGCTGCCTCCAGCTCTCCCGCCGCGCCGGCCGCCGCCTTGGGGCTGGTCCGCAGGATGCGTACCGCCTCCTGGACCTGGGTGCCCTGGGCCCAGCGGTGTACGTGGCGGAAGGGCTTGTTGTCCACGGCTGCGGCGTGCAGATAGCTGCGCAGGAGCGTTTCCGCCGTGTCCGCGGTCGCCGCGTCGAGCCTGGCGGTGGGCCGGGTCGGGGCGAGGAGGGCGGCCGCCCGGGACGTGGCCGTCGGCTTGTCCTCGCAGCCCCGTGCCGGGTTCCAGTGGAGGCGGGCCGGGGTGTCGCAGAGGTGGGCGGGGTCATAGACGAGTACGGGCCCGAGCTTCGAGCGGGCGTCCTTCGTCTCGGCCCACACGCTCGGCGACGACGTGACGACGAGGACGGGGCCCTCGGCGTCCCTGATGGCCTGGATGGCTTGAGGGGTACGGCTGTGAGCGGGGCCGAGGATCACGGGCCCGCGTTGCTGGGGCAAGGGTGAGGGTGCGGGTTGTTCCGGCGCGGGCTGGGGCAGTTGAGACTGCGCGGGCTGCGGCTGCGGCTGCGGGATTACGGGTTCCGGGGCTACGGGTTCCGGGGCTACGGGGTCCGGGGCTACGGGTTCCGGTACGGCCTCGCTCACCTTCTTCCCCCTCCTCCGTACCGCCCGCCACCGCGTCACCGTCCCCGCCACGAACACGGCGAGCACGATCAGTACCAGGACCTGGCCGATGAACAGGCCCCAGAACAGCCCGTATCCGGAGAGCTGGGCGGCCGGGGTGTCCGGCCAGGCGGCCGGCAGGTCGTGCGGGCGGCCGATGAGGGCGCGCATGGCGACCGGGGTGTTCCGGATCGTCACGCCGTCCGGCCAGGCGCCCTTGGTGAACAGGCCAGAGAGGCCCGTCGCCGTCCAGACCATGAGGGTCATGCCGAGCAGGAAGGCGAGCACGCCCAGAAGCAGCCCGTCGGGAATGCCGCGCTCCCTGGGCGCCGGGCCACCCCGGCCCCCGCCCTCACGCTCGTACTCGTACTCGTACGCGTCCTGCCGCCGCATGCCGTTCTCGCTCTCGCCCACCCCCGTCAGGGGTTCGTCAGGCCACCGTCGACTCCGACGAGTCCTTCAGCCGGTCGCCCATCTGCTGTTCCACGAACGCCGCCGCCCGTTCCTCGGCCTCCAGTTCGGCGGCGCGCAGGGCGTCGTCGTCGCTGATCGTGTCGCTGGAGGATTCCGTCATGGCGCGGTCGGTGAAGACCAGCGGGCGTTCCGTCTCGGTGACGAGGTGCTTCACGACCTGGACGTTCCCGTTCACGTCCCAGACGGCGATGCCCGGTGTCAGGGAGGGGATGATCTCGACGGCCCAGCGTGGCAGGCCGAGTACGAGACCGGTGGCGCGGGCCTCGTCGGCCTTCTGGGCGTAGATGGTCCTGGTGGAGGCCATCTTCAGGATCGCGGCGGCTTCCTTGGCGGCGGCCCCGTCGACGACGTCGCTGAGGTGGTGCACCACCGCCACGAAGGACAGGCCGAGGCGCCGGCCGAACTTCAGGAGGCGCTGGAACAGCTGTGCCACGAAGGGCGAGTTGATGATGTGCCAGGCCTCCTCCACGAGGAAGATGCGCTTCTTGCGGTCGGGCCGGATCCAGGTGTGTTCCAGCCACACGCCGACGATCGCCATCAGGATCGGCATGGCGATGGAGTTGCGGTCGATGTGGGAGAGGTCGAAGACGATCAGAGGGGCGTCGAGGTCGATGCCGACCGTCGTCGGGCCGTCGAACATGCCGCGCAGGTCACCGTCGACGAGCCGGTCGATGACGAGGGCGACGTCGAGGCCCCAGGCCCGTACGTCGTCTATGGCGACGTTCATCGCCTCGGCCGACGAAGGCTCCGGGTGGCGGAGCTGTTCGACGATGTCGGTGAGGACGGGCTGGCGCTCGACGATGGTCTCGTTGACGTAGGCGTGCGCGACCTTGAGGGCGAAGCCGGAGCGTTCGTCGAGCCCGTGCCCCATGGCGACCTCGATGATCGTCCGGAGCAGCGCGAGCTGCCCGGTCGTCGTGATCGCCGGGTCGAGCGGGTTGAGCCGGATGCCCATGTCGAGGGCGGCGGTGGGGTCGAGCCGGATAGGGGTTATCCCCAGCTCCTGCGCGATGAGGTTCCATTCGCCGACGCCGTCCTCGCCCTGTGCGTCGAGGACGACGACCTGCCGGTCCTTGAACCTCAGCTGCCGCAGGACGTACGTCTTCTCCAGGGCCGACTTGCCGTTGCCGGACTCGCCGAGGACCAGCCAGTGCGGGGCGGGCAGCTGCTGCCCGTACAGCTGGAACGGGTCGTAGATGTAGCCCTTGCCGGAGTACACCTCGCGGCCGATGATGACGCCCGAGTCGCCGAGGCCGGGGGCGGCCGTCGGCAGGTAGACGGCCTGGGCCTGGCCCGTCGACGTACGGACCGGAAGCCGGGTCGTCTCCACCTTCCCGAACAGGAAGGAGGTGAAGGCGTCCGTGACCATGGACAGCGGATCCCGCATGTCAGCCCCTGCCTCTACCGTCGGATGCCGGTCGCGAACGGCAATGTGTTGACGAAGGCCCGGTGGTGCTCGCGGTCGCACCACTCCAGCTTCAGATAGGACTTGCCGGCGGAGGCGCGGATCGTGCGCTTGTCGCGCGCGAGGCTCTCCGGTGAGCGGGAGGAGACGGTGATGTAGCCGACGAGGTTGACTCCGGCGGCGCCGCTGGCGAGGTCCTCGCCGCGCTGGTCGAGGCGGCTGTTGGCGGCGACGTCGCGCGGGTCGACGGTGCGGTTCATCTTGGCCTGGCGGCTGGCCTCGGCCTCGTCGTTCGTCTTCTCCGTGAGCATGCGTTCGATGGCGACCTCGGTGGGTTCGAGGTCCATCGTGACGGCGACGGTGCGGATGACGTCCGGGGTGTGGACGAGCAGCGGGGCCAGGAAGTTCACGCCGACCGGCGTCATCGGCCACTCCTTCACCCAGGCGGTGGCGTGGCACCAGGGCGCGCGCGTGGACGACTCGCGCGTCTTGGCCTGCAGATACGTCGGCTCCATCGCGTCGAGCTCGGCCGGCCAGGCATTACGTTTCGTCATCGCCTGGATGTGGTCGATGGGATGGTCCGGGTCGTACATGGAGTGCACGAGCGAGGCGAGCCGCCCCTGGCCGAGCGGCTGGCGCACCCGGATGTCGGCCTCTTGCAGCCGCGAGCAGATGTCGGTCAGCTCGCGCGCCATGACGACGGCGAGCCCGGCGTCCCGGTCGACCTTGCGGCCGCTGTGGGGACGGGCCGCGCGCGCCATGGCATGGGCCTCGGCGGCCAGTTCGCGCGTGAAGTGCATGCAGGCGACGAGGTAGGCGCGGTGCTGCTCGCTGCTGGTCGACACCATCGACTGGAGCTGGTTGTACGACTCCTGCAGCCAGCCCGGCGCGCGGTCGTGGCCGCGTACGGCGACGTCCTTGGCGTGGGCGTCGGGGTCGGCCGGGAGCGTGCGGGCCAGCATCTGGATGCGGGTGACGAACCCGTCCCCGTTGGCCACGTGCTTGAGGAGCGTCCCGAACCGGTCGACCAGCGCCTCCTGGTCCTCCGAGTCGCGCAGCCCGACGCCGGGCCCCTCGATCTCGATGGCGGCGGTGACGGTACGCCGGTCGGCGTGCAGCAGTACGGCGATCTCGTCGGGCCCGAACGGCGCCGAGAGCCAGGTGAGCCGGCCGATGCCGGGCGGCGGCCCGATCTCCACCTCACGTCCGTCGAGTCCCACCCCGGCCTCGATGGCCCGTGACCGGTACGTCGTCCCGCGCTTGAGCTGCCGCTTGTAACTGCGGTTGATCTCGAACCACTTGTAGAACGTGCGGTGCTTGTACGGGATGTAGACGGCGGCGATCGCGAGCAGCGGGAAGCCCAGGAGCAGCACGATGCGCAGCGACAGGGCGGGGACGAGCAGCCCGCACATCATGCCCAGGAAAGCGCCCCCGATGATGAGGGCGATCTCGCCGGTCTCGCGGTTCCGGCCGACGATGGCGTTCGGCCGGGCCCGGCCGATCAGATACGTACGGCGGGGCGTGACCGGATGGGACACATGGGACTGGGTCGTCAACGCCCTGCACCTCCTTGCCGATTGCTGTTGCCGGTGTTCCCGCCGCTACTCCGGTTGCCCGCGTGCGGCGTGTTCGTGGGACTCGTACGGGGCGGGGGTGCGGCGGAGGGGACAGATCCGCCGCCACCGCCACTGCCCCCGGATGAGGGGCGGGTGCTGTGTGCGGACACGCCTCCCGACACCGGGTTCGCGGGGCGGGCCTGGGACTGGCCGCCGCCGCTGCCGCCGCCACCGTCCGCGCGGGCGCTGTGCGTCTTGATGCCCTGCGAGACGAGTGCGGCGGGGGAACTGATGACCGCGGCGGCCTTGCCCTCGGCGCCGCGCATGATGCGGTTGTTGCGGCCGTTGGCGATCTCGTCGCCGAAGCCGGGTACGAAGCGGTAGATCATGCCGCTGGCGAAGATGGCAAGGAGGACGATCGCGAGCCCGGACACGACGGCGGCCAGCGAGTCGGGACCGTTTGACGACGACAGCGCACCGGCGAGCCCGAGGACGATCACGATCACCGGCTTCACCAGGATCACCGCGATCATCACGCCCGCCCACCGGCGGACGTGCCCCCAGAGGTTCTTGTCCACGAGCCCCGCGTACACGACGACGCCGAGCAGCGCGCCGACGTAGAGCATCACGGCCCGCAGATACAGCTCCAGGTAGAGGATGCCGGCGGCCAGGATCGACACGAGCGAGACGACGATCAGCATGATCGGCCCGCCCCCTATGCTGTCGCCCTTCTTCAGCGCGCCGGAGAACGTCCCGAAGAACGCGTCCGTCTGATTGCCGGTCGCCTTCGCGAGCACGTCCGACACCCCGTCCGTCGCCGATACGACGGTGTAGAGGATCAGCGGCGTGAACGCGGACGCGAGCACCGTCAGCCACAGGAACCCGATGGCCTCCGAGATCGCCGTACTGAGCGGCACGCCCCGGACGGCCCTCTTGGCGACGGCGAGCAGCCACAGCACCAGCGTGAGGATCGCCGACGCGGCGAACACGATCGCGTACTGCTGGAGGAACTTCGTGTTGGTGAAGTCGACGTTGGCCGTCTGCTTGATGGACTCGCTGAGCTTGTCGATGGTCCAGGAGGCGGCGTCGGCGCAGCCCCTTGCCAGGGAGGAGAGGGGGTCCAGGGGGTTGGTGGTGCCGGGAGGTGTGACGGGGGAGCCACCGCCGGAACCGGTTTTTCCGTTGCCGCGTTCGCAATATTGCTTTGCGGGGCCGACGATGAGGTCGCACTTGTCATCGGCGGGCGCCGCGTAGGCACGGGTCGCCAGCAGGACGGCCGCGGTCTGGACGGTCGCCGCGGCGGCGGTGAACTTCAGCAGAGCGCGGCTACCGGGCATAGGTGAAGCCTCCGTACTTCTGCACGGCCCTGGCGATCTCGTCAGCCGAGGAGATCTTGTTGTCGCCGTTCACGGGGGACGGCCCGTCCTTCTGGGAGAAGCTCTCGACCTTCCAGTCGCCGTCCACCCACCTCAGCTGCAGCGTCATCGTGAACCAGTCGTTTGTGACGGGGTTCTTCGCGCTCTCACCGGCCATACCGAAGGCACCCGTGCACCAGACCTCCGTCGTGGCCGTGCCATCCGAGTACGCGGTGGTCTTGGTGCCGACGGGGGCAGTGCGTGACACGTAGGTCTGGCCGGCCGGCGCGTTGCCGTTCGTGTCCAGACCCAGGCGGCTCAGGAAGTCAGGGGTGTACGCCTTGTTGAACTTGGCCTCGAGCTCGGCGGTCTTGTCGGCGACGAACAGCTGCCTGACGATCTGCGTACGGCGGTCCGGCTTCAGAATGTCGGCCGAAACCAACGCCACCGCGTAATTCGCGGCAGCGCTCTGCGCGCCCTGTTCGTCATGGGCGAAGCCCGAAGCGACCGGCTTCGTGCCGGTCGGGGCCGTCGCGGACGCGTCCGGCTTCTTCGCGTCGCCACCCCCCGAAGGGGAATCGCCCCCGCCCCGGTTTGCGAACGCGATCGCCCCGATGAGCAGCACCACGACCCCGACCACCGTGATCAGGCTCCGCGACGACGACCTGACCGGAGGTCTGCCGTCACCCTGACCCCCGTCGGGAAGCCGCGTGCGGGTCTGGCCCGTGCCGCCGTACAGGCCGTCGTCGTCATGGCCGTCGCCCAGACTCATCCCGCGTACGCCCCCTCAAGCTCGTGCTGAACCGCCACGTACGACGGTAGCCGCGCGGCATTCCGCGCGGGCGCGGTGTGGTGACTCGACATCAGGGAGTTGCAACCTCGGTGCAGGTGTGGCCGGAGCGGGCGGAGACGGCGGCTAGATCGCCATGCCGTACACAATGGTGAAGAGCGTGCCGAGCGATCCGATGATGAATACGCCGGTCAGGCCCGCGATGATCAGGCCCTTGCCCTGTTCGGCACTGAACGTGTCGCGAAGCGCCGTCGCGCCGATCCTTTGCTTGGCCGCGCCCCAGATCGCGATGCCCAGGCACAGCAGGATCGCCACCGCCATCACGACCTCGACCATCACCTGAGCTTCCTTGCCCAAGTTCTGGAACGGGCCCCAGTCGGGGGCGATTCCGCCGATGATGGTGTCGATGTTGCCTTTGCCGGCTGCCAGCAGCATGTGTAACTCACCGCCCCATGTGGGTAGTTCTGTCGCCCCCGCCGCAGCGCAGAGGTCAGGCCCATTCTTGCCCAGATCGCCGCGGATGCCTGCCGACTTGGCGCCATTCCTTGGCCGAGTTCGTACGGTCACTCTGTGTATCACGGAGAGTCACCTGGGGCAATGAACCTCAGCTCTGCGCCGTGACCTGATCGGTGACGATTCGTTGGCCACTTTTCCGCTGCGCGGTGCGGGGGGTCCCTGGTCAGGGGTCCTGTCGGGCGGTGTCCTCCACGAAGTGGTCGAACTCGCCCGCCTGGACACCGAGCACGAACGCGTCCCACTTGCTCTGCGTAGTCGTGACGACGGTCTCGGGGTCCGAGGTCTCGCGCAGGTACACGAGGTCGTCCGGGCCGAAAGCGATCTCGATCCAGGGGCCGGGGCCCTCGGCGTCCTCGGGCGCGGCCCGCTCCCAGGTGAGGTCGGCGGGTACGTCAGCCATGGCTCTCCTTGAGGGACCGGACCAGCTCGGCGAAGGCGCCGGGGGCGGTGGTGAGTATCGCTCTGCTGGGGTCGGCGCTTTCGGTGAGATGGACTCCGTCGGTGGTTTCGGCGACGTGCACGCAGGAGTTGCCCTCCGCGCAGTAGGACGACTTCTGCCAGTTCAGATCCGGCACTTCGGGCTCCTTCACAGGTCGTGGGCGATGGAGTGGATGAAGTCCTGCGACTTCGCGGGTGTGAGCGAGGCGATCTCCATCCGGTCGAGCAGGACGCGGTACTTGTGCAGCTGCGCCTCGGCGTCGAGGAAGACCGGGCCGTGTGACTGGTCGAGGTTCACGGTGTCGAGCTGGGGCACGGGCCCCTCTGAGTAGTAGATCGACTGCCCGGAACCGGCCAGGACGCCGGTGTCGAACGGGATGACGCGGATCGCGATGTGCTCGCGCTCGTTCATGTCCAGCAGGTGCTGGAGCTGGGCGCGGGTCACGTCGCGGCCCCCGAGCCTCATCCGCAGGGCCGCCTCGTGGACGATGACCTGCTGCGGGACGGGGGACTCCTGGAAGACAACGGCCTGCCGCTTGATCCGGAACGAGACGCGGTGCTCGACGTCGGGCGGTGGGAGCTGGGGGACGCCCTGGCGGAAGACCTCGCGGGCGTACTCGGTCGTCTGGAACAGGCCGGGGATGTGCACCGTCACGGCCGAGCGCAGGCGCATCGAGTTCGCTTCGAGCTCGGCGAGGTCCAGAAGGGCAGCGGGCAGGATCTCGCGGTACTCCTCCCACCAGCCGCGGACGCGTTCGGCCGCCATGCCGACGAGGGCATCCACGAGCGCCTTGTCTCCGCAGTCGTACTGGCAGGCCCAGGTGCGGACGCGTTCGGGGCTCACGCCTGCGCGGCCGGCCTCGACGTTGCTCATCTGGTTCTGCTTCACGCCGAGCAGTTGACTGGCCCGGGTCGAGGAGAGGCCGGCGCGTTCGCGGAGTTTTCGCAGCTCGGCTCCCAAACGGAGATGACGGCCCGTCGGGTTGGTCCGCACTACTTGTCCGCCTCCTTGGTCACCCACATGGGTGGCAGATAAGGAATCTCACGCGATCCGTATAAGCACTTACATAGATGTCGCTACCTTAATAACGCCAACTCCCCACGCCAACCGGAGACTTCCATGGCAACCGTATCTCCGCCCCCCTGGACCTACGCCCTCCATCTCCCCCACGACCCCCGGGCCCCCGGCATCGCTCGCGCAGCGCTTCGCGTCATCCTCGACGCGCATGGGCTCGCCGACCTCCGCGACGACGCGGAACTGCTCGCCTCCGAGCTCCTCACCAACGCCCATCTCCACACCACCGGCGCGTACGGGCTGCGGCTCGCGCCCCGTAGCCCCGGAGGGGTCCGCGTGTCCGTATGGGACTCCGACCCCGAGATCCCTCCAGGGTTCCATGTAGGGGAGAACGCGCCACGTTCGGCCGAGAGCGGGCGCGGGCTGCATCTCGTGCGGGCGTGCGCGGACGCCTGGGGCGCGTACTCCCTGGGCGCGACCCATCGGGGCAAGCTGCTGTGGGCCGAGTGCCGAAACGAGCCAACGGGATCGACTCCCGCCGTATCGCCGCACCCGCATCTAAACTGACGCGGTGGACTCCGGGGCGGCGAAAGGCGGTTGACGGTGCGTAAGGCGTGGGTCGTCGGGGGCGCGCTCGCCGCCGGGGGGACCGGGTTCGTGACGCTGCTCGTCGTCGGTACGTACATGGCCGCCGGGAGTCTCGCGAGCGGCATCGGCAAGGGGGCCGTGGGGCTCGCCAAGGGCGCCGTGCCGACCGCGTACCAGTCGATCGTGCAGGAGTGGGGGAACCTCTGCCCGGCGATCAACCCGGCGCTCCTCGCCGCCCAGCTCTACCAGGAGAGCGGGTTCAACCCGAGGGCGAAGAGCCCGGCGAAGGCGCTCGGCATAGCGCAGTTCATCCCGGGGACCTGGGCCGCGCACGGGGTCGACGGGGACGGTGACGGGGACCGGGACATCTGGGACCCCAAGGACGCCATCCCCTCCGCCGCCTCGTACGACTGCTCGCTCGCGAAGTACGTGAAGGACGCGCCGGGCGACCAGACGAAGAACATGCTCGCCGCGTACAACGCCGGCGCGTACGCCGTCATCAAGTACGGGGGCGTACCGCCGTACCGCGAGACGCAGAACTACGTGAAGACGATCACGACCCTGGAGAAGAGCTTCGCGCGGCCGGTCGGCCGGGTGCAGCCGTCGCAGCAGGCGGCGGGGGCTATCTACTTCGCGCAGAAGAAGCTCGGGACCCCGTATCTGTGGGGCGGGAACGGGACCGCCGACCAAGGCGGCCGGTTCGACTGCTCGGGGCTGACCCTCGCCGCGTACCGGGAGGTCGGGGTCCAGCTGCCGCGCGTGGCCAACGACCAGTACAACGCCGGGCCGCACCCCAAGCGGGACGAACTCCTGCCCGGTGACCTCGTCTTCTTCTCGGACGACCTCACCAACAGCCGCGCGATCCGGCACGTCGGGATCTACGTCGGCGGCGGCTACATGATCGACGCGCCGCGCCCGGGCGCCGTCATCCGTTTCGACCCCGTGGACACCCCTGACTACTTCGGGGCGACGCGGGTCACCGAGGACGGCGCGAAGGCCCTGCCGAGTACGAGCCCGGACGGGAACCCCGAGGGCAACCCCGAGCGGAACCCCGAGGTGTGACCGGTACGGAACTCTCCGTCAGAGCCCTGCCCTGAGCTGCGGCTTCGTGTCTCTCTTCGATAACGTCTGCGTGATCATTCGGTGGAGTGCGGAACGTAAGAGGGGGGACCGTGCGTTCCTTTTGCTGAGCCGATCGCGGAGTGACGACGACCGCGGATCTACGACCACGGGGGTGGACGAGCGGCGCACACCAGGTGCGCCCATGGAGCGAGAAGACGAAGGGGCCGCAGCGAGATGGCTGTTCTGGCTGGAGTCATGGCACTCGGAGCCTCCGGGTCCAACCCCGACGTCGGTCTGCTCTACGACATCAACGGCCTGGCCAAGGACGCGCCCGGCTGGGTCGACCACACGATGGCGTTCATCGGCGAGTACGGGCTGCTGCTCGCCCTCGTCCTGCTCACGCTCTGGGCCTGGTGGGGCGTGCGGAAGCGGGACACCCTCGACGACGCGGCCTCGTCGGTCGCCTCCGTCGTGTGGGCGCCGCTCGCGGCCGGGATCGCCGTCCTGGTGAACGTGCCGATCCGCGGGTTCGTCGAACGGCCGCGGCCCTTCGTCGACCACGACGGCATCGACATCCTCGTCCACGGCAAGTCCGACTTCTCCTTCGTCAGCGACCACGCGACGCTCGCCATGGCCATCGGCGCCGGACTCTTCGTCGCGCACCGCAAGTTCGGGCTCATCGGCATCGGGCTCGCGGTACTCGAAGGGTTCTGCCGGGTCTTCATGGGCGTGCACTACCCGACCGACGTCGTGGGCGGGTTCGCGCTCGGTACGGCGGTGGCGCTGCTTCTTTCGCCCCTCGCGTCGGCGCTGCTCACTCCAGTGGCGCGGGCCGTGGGGCGGACGCGGCGGATGGGGTGGCTGGTGTGGTCGCCCGGTGCGGGGGCCGTGCCGGGGGCTGTGGGGATTCCTGAGGCTCGGGAGTCCGAGGAGCGGGATCTGGCGGCGTAGGGCGTTCGGTCTTCTCGCCGCGGCTCTCACGGCGGCTCTCTCGGCGGTCCTCGCGGTGGTTTTCGCGGCGGAGGAGTGTGGCGCCGGCGAGTGCGGCGGCGGCCGCGACTGCGGCGGAGGTGGCGGCGAGCGGGGCCGCGTCCGGGTGGGTCGAGTCGTCGTCCAGTACGGCGGCTGTGGTGACTCCCAGGGCGAGGGCGGCGGCCGCGGCGGCGGCGGTTATTCGGGGCGAGTTCTTCATGGGTCCAGCGGAACGCTGCGGTGGGGTTTGGGCTAGTCGTGGGGGCCGTCTGTGTGGGGTTTCCGCTGGAATGGGCGTGCGGTTTTGCGCAGTTCCCCGCGCCCCTTGAGGGGGGGCGGTTTGTCGCTGCGGGGCGGTGGGGGTTGTTCGCGCCCACGCGGCGGAGCCGCAGAATGTCACAGCCCCGCGCCCCTTACGGGGCGCCTCACACAGGGCGGATCAGGCAGCGGGTCAGAGGGACTGCGGGAACTTGAAGAAGGCTGTGGGGTCGTACTGCTTCTTGACCGCCGCCAGGCGCGTCGTCGCGTCGCCGTAGTAGGCCTGGCGCCAGTTCGTAAGGGTCGGGTCCGTGTAGTTCTGGTAGGCCGCGCCGGACGCGTACGGGCGCATCGCGTTGTGGGTCGCGTTCAACCAGGCCGTCGCCGTGCTGCCGGACGTGCCCGCGCGCCAGGACACGATGTACTGCGCGAGCATCCGGGAGCGCCGGTGCACGAACGCCGTGGCCGTCGGGTCCACGCGGTTGATCGCCCCGCCTAGCGCCGTCAGCGCGATGCTGCCCGCGCCCGCGGCGACGTTCTCCATCTTCGAGAACATCGCGCGGATGCCCGCCGAAGAGATCGAGCGGTCGAAGAAGTCGGAGCGGGCCGCGTACGTCTCGCGCTGCAGCGCCCCCTGCGGGCTTCGCCCCGGGGTGGCGCCCGGCAGGTGGCACTGCGCGTCCTCGGCGAACGCCGAGCAGCCCGCGTACACCTCCATCGACTCCTCGTACGAGCGGCGCTTCAGGAAGACGTTCGACGCGGGGCCCGGGCCGCCGGGGCCGTCGGCGAGGCGGTCGACGGCGTTCTGGAGCTCGCGGTACGTGCCGAGGGAGAACGCGGCGATCGATATCGTCGGGCGGCCCCCGACCGCGTTCGCGATGTGGCACGACGACCAGATCTCGTCGGGCTGCGACGGCCCCCACTCCTGCCAGGCCTTCAGGACCGCGGTGGCCTTCGACCAAGGCCACGTCATGTACGCGGAGACGGCCTGCGGGGCGGGGTGGGTGCGGAAGCGGAGTTCGGTGACGACGCCGAAGTTGCCGTTGCCCGCGCCGCGCAGGGCCCAGAACAGGTCCGGGTTCTGGGACTTGTCCGCCACTACCTGCTTGCCGTCGGCCGTGATGAGGGTGGCCTGGGTGAGGCTGTCGCACGTCAGGCCGTAGGCACGGGAGACGACGCCGTGGCCGCCGCCGAGGGTGAGGCCCGAGACGCCCACGGTGGGGCAGGAGCCGGCGGGGATGGTGACGCCCTTCGCGGCGAGCGCGCGGTACACGTCGATGAGTTTGGCGCCGGCGCCTACGACCGCCTCGCCGGCGGAGGCCCTGATCGTGGAGAGCTTGGACACGTCGAGGATCAGGTGGCCGTTCCCGGACGACCAGCCGGCGTAAGAGTGGCCGCCGTTGCGGATCGAGACGGGGGTGTGGTGCGCGCGGGCGTAGGCGAGGGTGGTGCGGATGTCGTCGGGGTGGGCGACGTAGGCGACGGCGGTGGGCTTCAGGGTGTCGAAGCGGGTGTTGTAGAGCTGGTGGGCGGCGGGCCACTTGGGGTGGCCGGGGGTTATGAGGGTGCCGTCCAGGTCTTGGGCCAGGGCTTTGAGGTTCGCGCTGACGCTCGCGCTTGCGCTTGTGCCGTGGATGCGGGTGCCGGTGCCGGTGGGGGTGGTGGGGGCCTTGGCGCCGCTGCCTCCAGGGGTGTCGGCGGCGCTGCATGCGGTGGCCGTGCCGGCGGCGAGTGTGGCTGCGCCGGCCGCTATGAATGTTCGCCGCTTCATGGACGCCTCCCCGTTGTTTTCCCGGGGTACGAGACGTCTTTGCGGCGCGGTGGGTTCCACGTGGGTGGGAGCGGTTGGCGCCGATGTGCCGTTGCCCGGCGCGTGGGCTGTGCCCACCCTCCCCCAACTCTCGGCTTCGCTCGAGCCGGGGGGACCCCCATCGCCCCTGGCGGACCAGCTGCCCACAGAAGTGAGGGAAGCGGGTCAGGTCGTGAGGGTGTGCTGGGCTGCGTCCTCTCGCGCCTTTGAGCGGGCTCTGCGGGCCGGGCCTCGCCAGCCGCAGGTGCAGCGGGCCAGGCAGAAGCGGCCCTGTTCGGCCGTGGTCGTGTGATGGGGCTCGGGGGGTTCGGACTGCTCTTGTGCCACGGGTCAACGGTACGCGTGACGGGTGCAGGCAATCGTCGTTATCCGGTCGACAAAGGGGCCGCGGACGCTCGGACATGCTTGGGGGCAGACAAGCGATGGTGCAGCAGCACGGACGCGCAGCACAGGCGGCCGCAGCGGCCGCGGCGGTCGGACTGACGTTCCTCACCACCGGGTGTTCCGCCGACGCGCAGGCGGACAACGAGAGCGTGGCCGGCGCCACCGCCGCCGTGCACCGCGCGGCCGACCGGCTGGTCCGCGAGGGCAGTTCCCAGGCGCGTACCTCGATGGAGATGGCCACCGGCGGCACCCGCGTCACGATCCGCGGCCAGGGCGTCTACGACTACCGGGCGCACGTCGGGCGGCTGAAGGTGGTGCTTCCGCAGGATCCTTCCGGCGTCGCCGAGCACCGCCCCATCACCGAACTCCTCGCGCCCGGCGCCCTGTACATGAAGAACCGGGGCGCGGGCGTCCCCGCGGACAAGTGGGTGCGGGTCGAGACGGCGTCCCTGTCCGACGGGAACCTGGTCACCGGCGGCGCCACGGACCCGCTGGCCGCCGCCGAACTGCTGCGGGGCGCGCGCCGGGTGACGTACGCGGGGGAGAGCGAGTTCGCGGGGACGGAGGTCCGGCACTACCGCGGGATCATCGACATGGCGGCCGCCGCCCGCGCCGCCTCCCCGGCGAGCCGGCCCTCGCTCGCCGCCGCGGCGAAAGGGTTCGCCAAGGACCAGGTGCCGTTCGACGTGTACCTCGACGACCAGGGCCGGATCAGGAAGCTGCGGCACCGGTTCAGTTTCGTGAACACGAAGGCGGCGGGCACGGGGAAGGGGAAGGGCGGCAAGAGGGAAGTCGTGGATGTGGCGTCCACCACTCTTCTCTACGGGTTCGGCGTTTCCGCGAAAATCGAACTTCCCGACACAAAGGACATTTTCGACGGGAAGATCGCCGAGAATTAGCGGTCCGGAAATGGTCCGTCCGTGCCATGCGCAGCGCGTAGGCCGCTCCCTACTCTAGGAAGTCGGTTACGGCTACGGCTTACGGCTGGAAGAGGTGATGAACGTGGCTCCGGTGGGCGGCACGGCGGTTCATGACCACGTAGCCCTCGCCGAGATCGAGCTGTGCGGCGAATTGATCATCGCGGCGTCGGCCGCGGACGAGGACCGGCTCAGTGCGGACCGTATCGACGAGGTGCTCAGGGTCGCCGAGGAGTGGTGGCCCCGGGAGGGCGAGGACCCGAGGGACTCCTCGAGTCGACTCCTGAAGTCACCCAGGGACTCCTGAAGTCATGAGGGGCGCGGATCTCCGCGCCCCGTTCGTGTGTGCCGTCGTCGTATATGTCACAGACGGGTATGTCATGGACAGGGCGCGCGCGTCACGTGCGCAGCATCCGCGCGATCGCCTTCGTCGCCTCCTCGACCTTCGCGTCGATCTCGTCACCGCCCTTGACGGCGGCGTCGGCGACGCAGTGCCGCAGGTGCTCCTCCAGGAGCTGCAGGGCGAAGGACTGGAGCGCCTTCGTGGAGGCGGACACCTGCGTGAGTATGTCGATGCAGTAGACGTCCTCGTCGACCATGCGCTGCAGGCCCCGGATCTGGCCTTCGATGCGGCGCAGGCGCTTGAGGTGCTCGGCCTTCTGGTGGTGGTACCCGTGGATCCCGCGGTCGTGGTCGGTCACGATCCCGCCGTCGTGCTCGGTCCCGGCTCCGGTCCCGGCCTCGGTCCCGATCCCGGTCGCGTCCGTGGTCATCGCGTCCTCCCGTTGTATACCCCTGGTGGGTATATGATACCGAATTTGTCGCGGGTCCGGCGGGTTCGCGGGACCCCGTGCTGATCACTGTGTCTCATGGGCGACACTGGGGTATTGCCGGTTAGCCGTGGCCGGATGATGCGCCTAGCATCAGCCTGACCGAATCCAAAGCACCCCGAGGACCCCACGTGCGCTTTCGTCTGACCCCCAGGGAGACGAGCTTCTACGACATGTTTGCCGCATCCGCGGACAACATCGTCACGGGCTCGAAACTCCTGATGGAACTGCTCGGGGCGGATTCCTCCGCCCGGGCCGAGATCGCGGAGCGGATGCGGGCAGCGGAGCACGCCGGTGACGACGCCACCCACGCGATTTTCCACCAGCTGAACTCCTCGTTCATCACGCCCTTCGACCGCGAGGACATCTACAACCTCGCGTCGTCCCTCGACGACATCATGGACTTCATGGAGGAGGCCGTCGACCTCGTCGTCCTCTACCAGGTCGAAGAGCTGCCCAAGGGTGTCGAGCAGCAGATCGAGGTCCTGGCGCGGGCGGCCGAGCTGACCGCCGAGGCCATGCCGAACCTGCGGACGATGGACAACCTCACCGAGTACTGGATCGAGGTCAACCGCCTGGAGAACCAGGCCGACCAGATCCACCGCAAGCTGCTCGCGCACCTGTTCAACGGCAAGTACGACGCCATGGACGTGCTGAAGCTCAAGCAGATCGTGGATGTGCTCGAAGAGGCTGCGGATGCCTTCGAGCACGTGGCGAACACGGTGGAGACCATCGCCGTCAAGGAGTCCTGAGGCCTTCTCATGGACACCTTCGCACTGATCGTGACCATTGGCGTCGCGCTCGGATTCACGTATACGAACGGCTTTCACGACTCGGCGAACGCCATCGCCACGTCCGTCTCCACGCGTGCGCTGACGCCCCGCGCGGCGCTCGCGATGGCCGCGGTGATGAACCTCGCCGGTGCCTTCCTCGGCCAGGGGGTCGCGCACACCGTCAGCAAGGGCCTGATCGAGACGCCGACCGGCGACAAGGGGATGGGCATCCTCTTCGCCGCGCTGCTCGGCGCGATCGTGTGGAACCTTGTCACCTGGTACTTCGGGCTTCCCTCGTCCTCCTCGCACGCGCTGTTCGGCGGCATGGTGGGCGCGGCGCTCGCGGGTGGCACGGAGGTCATCTGGTCGGGTGTCCTCGAGAAGATCGTCATCCCGATGTTCCTGTCGCCGATCGTCGGTCTCATCGCCGGTTACCTGGTGATGACCGTGATCATGTGGCTGTTCCGCCGGGCCAACCCGCACAAGGCCAAGCGCGGCTTCCGCATAGCGCAGACCGTGTCGGCGGCCGGCATGGCGCTCGGTCACGGCCTCCAGGACGCCCAGAAGACCATGGGCATCGTGGTGATGGCCCTGGTCATCGGTAACGTGCAGAGCGCCGACGCACCGATCCCGGTGTGGGTGAAGATCGCCTGTGCCGTGATGCTCTCGCTCGGTACGTACGCGGGTGGCTGGCGGATCATGCGCACTCTCGGCCGCAAGATCATCGAGCTGGACCCGCCGCAGGGCTTCGCCGCCGAGACCACCGGCGCGTCGATCATGTTCCTCACGTCGTACCTCTTCAAGGCGCCGATCTCGACGACCCACGTCATCACCTCGGCGATCATGGGTGTGGGCGCCACGAAGCGCGTGAACGCGGTCCGCTGGGGCGTCGCCAAGAACATCGTCCTTGGTTGGTTCATCACGATGCCGGCCGCCGGCCTGGTCGCTGCCGCGTGCTACTGGGTCGTGAACCTGGCGTTCGGCTGAGCGCCGGTGAGCTGAGGCGGCTGGGGGTCCGGGGGTCGTCCCCCGGGTGATGCAGTATCACGATGCCGGCCGCCGACCTGGTCGCTGCCGCGTTGAACCTGGCGTTCGGATAGTCAGTGGTTCTACGCGGCCGGAGCCGGTCGCGTAGAACGCAGAACAGGGCCCGCCCCCCGGGAGCCAGGGGGCGGGCCCTTTGCCTTGCGGTGGCACCGCCATGCAGCACCGCAAGGGGTCGGTGGTGGTGTCTAGCCGAAGCGGCCCGAGATGTAGTCCTCGGTGGCCTGGACCGACGGGTTGGAGAAGATCCGCTCGGTCTCGTCGATCTCGACGAGGTTGCCGGGCTGGCCGACCGCGGACAGGTTGAAGAACGCCGTGCGGTCCGAGACGCGGGCCGCCTGCTGCATGTTGTGCGTCACGATGACGATCGTGAAGCGCTCCTTGAGCTCGCCGATCAGGTCCTCGATGGCGAGCGTCGAGATCGGGTCGAGGGCCGAGCAGGGCTCGTCCATGAGGAGCACCTGGGGCTCGACCGCGATGGCGCGGGCGATGCACAGACGCTGCTGCTGACCGCCGGAGAGGCCGGAACCCGGCTTGTTCAGGCGGTCCTTGACCTCGTTCCAGAGGTTGGCGCCCTTGAGGGACTTCTCGACGATGTCGCCGAGCTCGCTCTTCTTGTACGAGCCGTTCAGGCGCAGGCCCGCCGCCACGTTGTCGAAGATCGACATGGTGGGGAAGGGGTTGGGGCGCTGGAACACCATGCCGACGGTGCGGCGCACGGCGACCGGGTCGACGTGGGTGCCGTAGAGGTCCTCGTCGTCCAGGAGCACCTTGCCCTCGACGCGGCCACCGGGGGTGACCTCGTGCATGCGGTTCAGGGTGCGCAGGAACGTGGACTTGCCGCAGCCGGACGGGCCGATGAAGGCCGTCACGGAGCGGGGCTCCACGGTCATGGAGATGTCTTCGATCGCCTTGTGGGAGCCGTAGTACGCGGTCAGTCCGCTTACGTCGATTCGCTTGGCCATAACTAACTCACTACTTCCGGGGTCGAGTCGCTGAAGTGCTTCATTAGCCGCGTCAGCGGCCCGTCTTGGGGGCCTTCCAGCGGGCGATGCCGCGGGCCACCAGGTTGAGGATCATGATGAAGGCGATGAGCACGAGTGCCGCCGCCCAGGCGCGGTCGTACGCCGCCGGGCTGCCACCGCTGTTCTGGTACTGCTGGTAGATGTACAGCGGCAGCGAGGACTGGGGGCCCTGGAACGGGTCCGTGTTGATCAGCGGGTTGCCCCAGACCAGCAGCAGGACGGGCGCGGTCTCACCGGCGATACGGGCGATGGCCAGCATCACACCGGTCGTGATGCCGCCGATCGACGTCGGCAGGACGACCTTGAGGATCGTGCGCCACTTCGGTACGCCGAGCGCGAGCGATGCCTCGCGCAGCTCGTTCGGGACGAGCTTGAGCATCTCCTCGGTGGAGCGGACGACGACCGGGATCATCAGGATCGACAGAGCCATCGACCCGGCGAAGCCGGAGTAGCTGAAGCCGAGGATCAGGATCCAGAAGCTGAGGATGAACAGGCCCGCGACGATCGACGGGATGCCCGTCATGACGTCGACGAAGAAGGTGACCGCCTTGGCGAGCTTGCCCCGGCCGTACTCGACCAGGTAGATCGCGGTGAGCAGGCCGATCGGCACGGAGATCACGGTGGCGAGGCCGACCTGCTCCAGGGTGCCCATGATGGCGTGGTAGATACCGCCGCCGGGCTCGTAGTCCGCGACGACGCCCATCGAGTGCGTCAGGAAGAAGACGTCGAGGACCTTCACGCCACGGCTGACCGTCTCGAAGATCAGGGAGACGAGCGGGACCACGGCGAGGATGAACGAGACCCAGACGACGCTGGTCGCGACGCGGTCCTTGGCCTGGCGCTTGCCCTCGACCTTGGTGGCGATGCCGAACGTGCCGAGCACGAACAGGACGGCGGCGATCAGGCCCCACTGGATGCGGCTGTCGAGCCCGGCGCCCAGGCCGATCGCGCAGCCGGCGGCGACGGCGCCCACGGCGATCGCGTACGGCGACCAGCGCGGCAGGCGCGCGGCGCTCAGGGAGTCGGCGGCGGGGCCCTGCGGGGTGATGGTTGCGTTGCTCATGCGTTGGCCCCCGAGTACTCCTTGCGGCGGGCGATGATCGCGCGGGCCGCACCGTTCACGACGAGCGTGATGACGAAGAGGACCAGGCCGGAGGCGATGAGCGCGTCACGGCCCTGCTCGGTGGCCTCGCTGAACTTCGCGGCGATGTTCTGCGCGAAGGTGCCGCCGCCCGGGTCGAGCAGGCTGGCGTTGATCTCGAAGCTGGGGGAGAGGACCGTCGCGACGGCCATCGTCTCGCCGAGCGCGCGGCCGAGGCCCAGCATCGAGGCGGAGATCACGCCGGAGCGGCCGAAGGGGATCACCGCCATGCGGATGACCTCCCAGCGGGTGGCGCCGAGCGCGAGCGCCGCCTCCTGGTGCATCAGGGGCGCCTGCCGGAAGACCTCACGGCTGACGTTCGTGATGATCGGGAGGATCATGATCGCGAGCAGGATGCCCACGGCGAGGAGGGTGCGCGGGGCGCCGCCCTGCCACTCGAGGACGTGGGTCCAGCCGAAGTAGTCGTTGAGCCAGCTGTAGAAGCCGGTGAGGTGCGGCACCAGGAAGAGGGCGCCCCACAGGCCGTACACGATGGACGGTACGGCGGCCAGCAGGTCGACGACGTACGCGATCGCGCCGCCGATCTTCTTGGGCGCGTAGTGCGTGATGAACAGCGCGATGCCCACGGCGATCGGGACCGCGATCACCATGGCGATGACCGAGGAGACGACGGTGCCGAAGGCGAGGACCGCGATGCCGAACACCGGCGGGGTGTTGTTGGCGTTCCACTCGAAGGTCGTGAGGAAGTTGCCGTCGTTCTTGGACAGCACCAGCGAGGCGCGGTAGGTCAGGAAGGCCGCGATGGCGGCCATGATCACCAGCAGCAGGATGCCGGAGCCGCGCGAGAGGCCGAGGAAGATCCGGTCACCGGGGCGGGTCGCGCCACGGGTCGTCTTCAGGGGTGCGGCCGGCGGTTCGGCGGGTGCGGGTGGAGCAGTTGTCTTCGTAGATATGTCCATGGGGATTCTCCGGTCTGCGGAGCCACGGTCGGCGGCTCCAGGCGGCGGTGCACCGGACGGTGCGGCCCGCCCCCGGTGAGGGGGCGGGCCGCACGCTGGGTCAGCTCAGGCTCGCGATGGTGTCGCGGACCTTGGTGTTGATCTCGGACGGGATCGGCGCGTAGCCGAGGGCCGCCAGGGAGTCCTGGCCGTCCTGGCTCGCGATGTAGGTGAGGAAGGACTTGGTGGCCGGGAAGGTGTCGGCCTTGTTGCCCTTGTCGCAGACGATCTCGTACGTGACGAGGGTGATCGGGTAGGCCCCGTCCGCCTTCGTCGCGTAGTTCAGCTGGAGGGACAGGTCCTTGCCGGTGCCGACGACCTTGGCGTCCGAGATGGCCTTGGTGGCGTTGTCGGTGGTGGCCTTGACCGGGGCGGAGGCGCCCGTGTCCAGGTCGACCGTCTTGATGCCGTCCTTGGCGTAGGAGAGCTCGAAGTACGAGATCGCGCCGGCGGTCTGCTTCACCTGCTGGGCGAGGCCGGACGAACCCTGGGCCGACTGGCCGCCCTTGGCCTGCCACGCCTTGCCGCCCGAGTACTTCCAGTCGGACGGGGCGGCGGCCTTGAGGTACTTGGTGAAGTTGTCCGTGGTGCCGGACTCGTCCGAGCGGTGGAACGCCTGGATCTTGGTGGACGGAAGCTTCGCCTTGGGGTTCAGCTTCGCGATCGCCTTGTCGTCCCAGGTCTTGATCTTGCCGTCGAAGATCTGGGCGAGGGTGTGGGCGTCCAGGACCAGGTTGTCGACACCCGGGACGTTGTAGCCGACCGCGATCGGGCCGCCGACCATCGGCAGGTCGATGCCCTGGCCGCCGGAGCAGACCTTCTTGGAGGCCGCGACCTCTTCGGGCTTCAGGGCGGAGTCCGAGCCGGCGAAGGCGACCTGGCCCTGGGTGAACGCCGTGACACCGGCGCCCGAACCCTCGGGCTTGTAGTTGATCTGAACGCCCTTGCACTCGGCGGTGTACGCCTTGACCCAGGCCTGGATGGCGTTGGCCTGCGCGGAGGAACCGTTCGCGAGGAGCTGGCCCTTGGCGTTGTCACACTTGATGCTGCCGGCCTTGGCCGCCGGCGCGCTGCTGGCGCCGCCGCCCGTGCTCGCGTTGTCCGAGCCGCACGCCGTGAGGGCCAGGGCGCCGGAGACGGCGATGGCGCCGAGCGAGAGGGCGCGGAGACCGTTCTTGCGCTGAAGCTTCACTTTCGGATGTTCCTTCCAGGAGCCGCCGGTCGGTGATTCCGGGACGGCGTGCGACGTCTGTTCGTTCCAGGTAGGCGGCGCGCTGTTCGCCCTGGAGGGCGACTCGCACCGGGTAAGGCCGAAATTAGGCAGCACAGGTGAAGCCGTCGATGGGCGGGAGTGAACGGCGGGTGAACCTCGGCGGTCGGTGCGGTGAGGTGATGTGTGACGTTTTGTGATGTCTCGGGCGCGGACTGTGACTGAACCCTCTCCCAGCAGGCCCTACGTCAGGTGGAGGGCGCTGAGGAGCGCGTCGACGAGCGTTTTGTCGCGGGGCTGCGTCAGGCGGTGACGGGCGGCGGTCGGGGAGAGCCAGGCGATCCGGTCGACCTCGCGGTTCGGCCTGAAAGTGCCGTCGGTGGCCTCGGCCGCCCAGTACTCGACCTGCTTGGGGCGGCCGTTCGCCACGTAGTGGGCGGTGGGCAGGCGGGCGCCGGGGGCGCAGCGGAAGCCGGTCTCCTCCTCGACCTCCCGCAGCGCCCCAGCGAGTGCGTCCTCGCGCCGCTTCAGCTTGCCCTTGGGGTGCGACCAGTCGTCGTACTTGGGCCGGTGCACGAGACAGACCTCGAGGCCGTCGTCGTACGGGGAGCGGCGCCACAGGACGCAGCCGGCGGCGCGGATGACGTCGTTGTCGCCGTTGTTTCCGCTGCTCATGGCGTGCGGACCGCCTCCTTGAGCCAGGCCCGCTGGAACGCGAAACGGGCCGCTTCCACCTCGTGGCGCTGGTCGGCGTGCAGGACGCCGAGCGCGTAGGCCGTCGCCGGGGCGATGCGGGGGGTGCGGGCCGCGTGGGCGGCGGCGGCCGCGGCCTCGGCGGCGTCGCGGTGCCGGTCCAGTGCGGCGGCCGCTTCCGCGTCGGCCTCCGGCGCGTCGGCGTCCACGACCTCCTGCGCGTAGCGGTGCAGGCGCAGGAGGAGGCGTACGTGGTGCCAGGGGGCGTCCTGGGACGGGGGCGCCGTGTCGGCGGTGAGGCCCTGTACGAGGGCTTCCGCGTTGTAGGGGTGGCCGGCCTGGTGCAGGGGCAGGGCGGTGACCGCCTCCGTGAGGCGCGTCTGCGCGGCGGTGGCGAGCGTCTTGAGGTCGGCCGTGGCGGGGCGCAGGGGGACGTCGCTGGCGAGCAGGGCGACGCTGTCCGCTACCGCGTGGAAGCGGGATGAGCCCAGGGCTTGGAGGGCCGTGGAGTGGGCCCGGGTCCTTGCCAGGGTGAGCTGGCGTTCCAGGAGGGCGCCGGCCTTCGCGGCGCCCACGGTCAGCTGGCCCGACGCCGACTTTTCGTTGCGCGGCGCGTGGGCTGTGCCCACCCGTTCCGCCCCAGCGGAACTGCTGCCCACAGGCTGCAGGGGTACCGCGTACGGGCCCGAGAGTCTGTGCAGGGCTGCGAGCAGCCTCTCCAGGCGGGCCGCGTACTCGTGTTCCTGGGCCAGCATGCCTGACAGCCAGGCCAGTTCGGGGCGCAGGGCGTCCGACCAGTCCGGGTCGAGCAGGGGGCGGAACGTGTGGAGCGTGCCGCTGACGCGGCGGGCCGAGCGGCGCAGGGCGCGCGCCGCCTCGGCGGTCTCCTCGGCGGCCGTGCCCGACGCGGCGCCCCCGCTCTCGCGGTGCTGCCGCAGGGAGCGCAGGAACTCCGTGGCCTGCTCGCGCAGGTAGGCCGCGACGACGTCGCCCGCGCAGCCCTCCGCTCCGGGTGTCTCAAGGTGTTGCTGTGCCACGCCTGCGCCTCCGGGCGTCTATGAGCATCTCCTGTACGTTCCGCAGGGGCCGGCCCTCCGCGTCCTTGGCGTGCCGGACCCAGTCGCCGTCCGGACCCAGGTGCCAGGAGGCGGTGGTGTCGGACATCCCCGTCTCCAGGAGCCGGTTCAGGGCGCCGCGGTGAGCCGGGTCGGAGACCCTGACCAGGGCTTCGATGCGGCGGTCGAGGTTGCGGTGCATCATGTCCGCGCTGCCGATCCACACCTCGGGCTCGCCGCCGTTGCCGAAGGCGAAGACCCGGGAGTGCTCCAGGAAGCGGCCGAGTATCGAGCGCACGCGGATGTTCTCCGACAGGCCCGCGACGCCGGGCCGCACCGCGCAGATCCCGCGGACCCACACGTCGACGGGGACTCCGGCCTGCGCCGCCCGGTACATCGCGTCGATGACGGCCTCGTCGACCATCGAGTTGACCTTGAAGCGGACGTAGGCGGGGCGGCCCGCGCGGTGGTGCTGGATCTCGTTGTCGATCCTCGAAACGAGGCCGTCGCGCAGGGACTTGGGGGCGACGAGGAGCCGGCGGTACGTCTCGCGGCGCGAGTAACCGGACAGCCGGTTGAAGAGGTCGGAGAGGTCGGCGCCCACCTGTGAGTCGGCGGTGAGCAGGCCCAGGTCCTCGTACAGGCGGGCCGTCTTCGGGTGGTAGTTGCCCGTGCCGACGTGGCAGTAGCGGCGCAGCGTGTCGCCTTCCTGGCGGACCACGAGCGACAGCTTGCAGTGCGTCTTCAGGCCGACGAGGCCGTACACGACATGGCAGCCGGCCTCCTCCAGCTTGCGGGCCCACTTGATGTTGGCCTGCTCGTCGAAGCGGGCCTTGATCTCGACGAGGACCAGGACCTGCTTGCCGGACTCCGCGGCGTCGATGAGCGCGTCGACGATCGGGGAGGTCTCCGAGGTCCGGTACAGCGTCTGCTTGATGGCGAGGACGTCGGGGTCGGCGGCGGCCTGCTCCAGGAAGGTCTGCACGGACGTGGAGAAGGAGTCGTACGGGTGGTGCAGCAGCACGTCGCGTTCGCGCAGGGCGGCGAAGATGTCGGGCGAGGTCGCGGACTCGACCTCGGCGAGGTCGCGGTGGGTGCCCGCGATGAACTTGGGGTACTTCAGCTCGGGCCGGTCGAGGCTCGCGATGCCGAAGAGGCCGGTGAGGTCCAGGGGACCCGGCAGCGGGTACACCTCCGCTTCGCTGATCTTCAGCTCGCGCACGAGGAGGTCGAGGACGTACCGGTCGATGCTCTCCTCGACCTCGAGGCGCACCGGCGGTCCGAAGCGGCGCCGCATGAGCTCCTTCTCCAGCGCCTTGAGGAGGTTCTCCGCGTCGTCCTCCTCGACCTCCAGGTCCTCGTTCCGGGTCAGCCGGAACATGTGGTGCTCCAGGACCTCCATGCCGGGGAACAGCTCGCCCAGGTGCTTGGGCGCGGCGATGACGTCCTCGATGGGGACGTAGCGCTGCGGCGAGGCCTCCAGGAAGCGGGACAGCAGCGGCGGGACCTTCACGCGGGCGAAGTGGCGGTGCCCGGAGACGGGGTTGCGCACCACGACGGCCAGGTTCAGGGACAGGCCAGAGATGTACGGGAAGGGGTGCGCGGGGTCCACGGCCAGCGGGGTGAGCACCGGGAAGATCTGCTGCTTGAACAGGGTGAAGAGCCGGGACTGCTCCTTGTCGGTGAGCTCTTCCCAGCGCACCACGTGGATGCCCTCGTCGGCGAGCGCCGGGGCGACGTCCTCCTGGTAGCAGGCGGCGTGCCGGGCCATGAGCTCGCGCGAGCGGTTCCAGATCAGTTCGAGGACCTCGCGGGGCTGGAGCCCCGAGGCCGAACGGGTGGCGACGCCGGTCGCGATGCGCCGCTTGAGCCCTGCCACGCGGACCATGAAGAACTCGTCCAGGTTGGACGCGAAGATCGCCAGGAAGTTCGCCCGCTCCAGGAGCGGGGTGTCGGGGTCCTCGGCCAGCTCGAGCACCCGCTCGTTGAACGCGAGCCAGCTGCGCTCCCGGTCGAGGAAGCGGCCCTGGGGCAGTTCGACGCTGTAGTCCTCGTACTCGTCCGGATCGGCGTCGATGTCCGACGTCAGCGCGGGGAGATCGGGTTTGTAGTCACCGCCCGCGACGGTGTGCGGCCGGTGCGCGGCTATGGAGCCGACGGACGGCTGCGCGTGCGGTGCGGAGACCTGGTCCTGGGTGTTCGGCTGGCTCATGGCCCCATTCTTCCGCGCCCGGACGACGATGGGCGCGTCGGAGAGCGCGGGCGTGAGGCGGAGCCTCCCGTTCGGGGGACGCTCCGGCCAGGCCCCGGCAGGGTCGGGCGCTGCGGGCTGCATTCGCCGAGGGTCGCAAGCCCGTCTGAATGGCTGGTTACGGCGACATGACGTGCGGGGCATCGCGGGGCGTCCCGCACGCGTCTAGGGGGACGCCCCGGACGCGTCTACGGGGACGCCCCGACGGTGCCGGCGATCACGCCGTGCGGCGGCGCAGCAGGGTGAACGCCGCGACTGTCACGAGCGCCGTCAGGGCGAGCAGGATGCCCGTCTCGACGAGCTGGAGCTGCCAGAAGTGGGAGGCGGGCTGGAACTCGCGGTAGAAGCCGGTGATGTTGTGCCGGGCGAGGCAGTTGGCGTCGTCGACACACAGGGGGTCGGAGACGCGGGCGCCGCTCCCGGTGACCGCTCCCTCGTCGAGGAGCAGGCCGGTGAAGCCACGGTAACCCTGGTGGATGTCGCCGGTGACGGTGGCGGTGGACCACAGGCGGCCGCGGATCGCGTCGAGCGCGGCGATCACGATGCCGGTGACGGCGAGCGAGACGCAGGCCGACGCGATCACGCGCCGGGCGATGAACGCCACGAGCGCGCCGAGCGCCAGACCGAGCAGGGGGAGCGCCACGGCGGTCGGGCCGAGGGCGCCGTAGACGCCGGTGGTGAACCACTGGTTGTCGGGGAGGCCGCTCGCCCCCGCGGCCACCAGGCGGCGCAGCGCCACGAGGATGCCTGTGCCGACGACGAGGAACGAGGCCGGCAGAGCGAGCTTCGCCGCCAGCCAGCGGGCCGGCGGGACGGACTGCGTCCAGGCGAGTGAGGCCGTGCCGCGCTCCAGCTCGCGCCCGAAGAGGACGCCGCCCGCGAAGACGGCGGCGATCGCGGGCACGATCGTGATCAGGCTGGTGGTGAGCGAGAGCAGGTAGGTGTACGTGCCCGCGCCCGGCCCGGTGGCGGTGCACGCGTTCATGACGCCCGCGACGCACTTGCCGGTGATGTGCCATCCGGAGCTGCCGGGCCCCCACAGCCACAGCAGCATCGTCGCGGTCACCGCGACGTACGCGGCCCACAGCCACAGGGCGAGCCGGTGCAGCCGCAGCACCGTCCGGGTCAGGCCGGTCGAGGGGGAGAGGACGGCGGCGCTCATGCGGTGGTCTCCTTCTTCGGCCGGCCGGTGCGCGGCTGGTACCGGCGCAGGACGAGGAACGCGGCGACCACGGCGAGCGCGGTCAGGCCGAGCAGGACGCCCGTCTCCGCGAGCTGGCGGGGCCAGTAGTCGGGAGAGGGGAGATAGGTGCGGGTGAAGCCGGTGATGTGGTGCCGGTCGAGGCACTTCTGGCTCAGGTAGCAGCCGGGGTCGGAGATCCGGGCGCCCGAGGACGTGATCGCCTTGCTGTACACGGGCAGTTCGGGCTGGAGACGCGAGAACGGCGAGTGCTGGAAGGGCCAGTTGTTCCCGCGCATCGCGCCGGCCAGGAACTGCACGGCACCGGCGGCAAGGATGGCGGGCAGCGTACGGCGCAGGACCAGGGCGGCGAGCACGCCGACGGCGAGACCGAACAGGGCGCTCGCGACGGTGGCCGGGCCGAGCGAGAAGGCGAACGAGCGGGGGCCGATGCCCGCGACCAGCAGATGGTTGTGCGCGTTCCACACCAGCCGGTACAGGACGACGAGCAGACCCGTACCGACGGCGACGAGCACCGCGGGAACGGCCAGCTTCGTGGTGAGCCAGCGGGCGGGGGACACCGACTGGGTCCAGGCCAACGTGACTGTCCCCCGCTCCAGTTCGCGCGCGATCAGGGGTCCGGCGGCGAACACGGCGATGGCGCACGAGGCGAGGCTGATCAGCGAGGACGGGCCGTAGAAGCGGGCGTCGAACGAGCCGCCGAAACCGAGAAACGAGAACCCGTCGTGGTACGAGTTCTCCTGCGCCCCGCTGTAGCCGAACGTGTCGAACGCCTTCTGTGCCGCGTCCGCGCCCGGCCCCCACAGCCACAGCAGCAGGCCCGCGGTGATGACGATGTAGGCGGTCCACACCCACAGTGCGGTGCGGTGCAGGCGCAGCACGGTCCAGACGAGTCCGTCGGGGCCGGGGAGGGTGCGCCGGGCGGTGGGGTGGTCCGTGGAGGGGTCGATGAGCGTCGTCATGCCGTCACCGCCGCGGCGGACGCGGTCGTGCCCGGGGTGATCAGGGCGGGGGCGCCGGGGTTGCGCAGATGGGCGAGGATCAGTTCCTCCAGGGACGGTTCCTGCGACTCCCAGGCGCTGTCGAGCGGCCCGTCGCGGCGGATCAGGGCGGTCAGGCCGCGCCCCGCGGCGCGGGACTCGACCACGGTGTGCGGGGCGAGGGCGTCGGCCGTGCCGCGCCCGGTGACCAGGCTGTGGGCGGCCGTCAGGTCGTCGATGCCACCGCCGAGCCGGATACGGCCGCCGCCCAGGAGCAGCAAGTGGTCGCAGGCGTCGGCCAGTTCGGCGACGATGTGCGACGACATGAGGACCGTCGTGCCGTGTTCGGCGGCGTCCGCCATCAGCGTGCCCATCAGCTCGTGACGGGCCAGCGGGTCGAGGTCGGCCATCGGCTCGTCGAGCAGCATCAGCTCGGGCCGCTTGCCGAGCGCGAGGGCGAGGGCGACGCGGGTGCGCTGCCCGCCGGACAGCGAGCGGACGCGGGTCTTGGGGGCGAGGTCGCCCTGCTCGACGATCCGGGAGGCGTACGCGGCGTCCCAGCGGCCCGGGTTCAGCTCGGCGCCCATGCGCAGGGTGTCCGCGATGGAGAGCTGCGGGTAGAGCGGCTTGTCCTGCGAGAGGTAGGCGACGCGGTCGCGGTTCTCGCCGGGGGCGGCGCCGAGGACGGTGACGCTTCCGGAGGTGGGCCGCAGGAGCCCGGCGGCGATGGCGAGGAGGGTGGACTTCCCGGCGCCGTTGGGCCCGACCAGGGCGCTGATCCGGCCGGCGGGCAGCCGGAACGAGCAGGCGTCGAGGGCGGCGTGGCCGTGCCGGCCGTACCGCTTGCCGAGCCCTGTGGCCTCGATGGCGACGGCCGGGGTGGTGCTGGTGGAACTCACTGGTCCCCCTTCGGGAAGTTTTCGTCCAGTACGGCGCCGAACAGGGCGGCGACGTCCTCGCGGTCGAGGCCGGCGGTGTGTGCGCGCCGGGCCCAGTCCGCGAGCTCGGCGCGCAGCGGGGAGTCGGCCGGGGCCGCGCCGAGCGTCCTGCGCACGAACGTGCCCAGACCTCTGCGGGCCTCGACCAGGCCTTCGCGCTCCAGCTCGCGGTACGCCTTGAGCACGGTGTTCGGGTTGATCGCGGTGGCTTCCACGACCTCGCGGGCCGTGGGCAGCTTGTCGCCGGGCTCCAGCAGACCGAGGCGCAGGGCCTGCTGGGTCTGCTGGACGATCTGGAGGTAGGTGGCGACGCCGCTGCGCCGGTCGATCCGGTACTCGACCACGTTCTCCAACACCACCCTTTCACTAATCAAGTAGTGAAAGGGTGGTGCAAAGGAGGGGCAGTGTCAAATGACCACTGCCCCTCGCGTGCGTGCGTGTGCGCTGACCTGCGCCTTTGTCGCCTACGTCGCCGTCACGTCTCCGCCTGCGTCGCCGTCACGTCTCCGCCTGCGTATCCGTCACGTCTCCGTGCGGTACATCAGGTCCGTCTCGTGCGTGACGAAGCCGAGCCGCTCGTAGACCGTGACCGCCGGCTTGTTGTCGGCGTCCACGTAGAGCATCGCCGTCGGCAGCCCCGACGCCGCCAGATGCCGCAGGCCCACCGCCGTGAGCGCCTTGCCGAGGCCGCCGCCCTGGCTGCCCGGCGCGACCCCGACGACGTACACCTCGCCGATCTGCTCCTCGGCGTGGACCTTGGTCCAGTGGAAGCCGACGACCTCGCCGTCGCTCTCCCGTACGGCGAGGAAGAAGCCGGCCGGGTCGAACCAGGGCTCCGCCTTGCGGTCGTCCAGGTCGCGCTGGGTCAGGGAGCCCTGTTCGGGGTGGTGCGCGAACGCCGCCGCGTTCACCGCGAGCCAGGCCGCGTCGTCCTCGCCTGGCACGAAGGTCCTGATCCGTACGCCCTCGGGGAGCACCGGCTCGGGCAGCGCCGGGCCCTCGCCCAACGGGCGCCGCATCTGCCGCAGTTCACGGAACAGGGTCAGGCCGAGGACCTGTGAGAGGTGCCGGGCCGCCGAGTGGCCGCCGTGCGCCCAGACCCGCAGCCGCTTGCCGGACGCGGCGAGCAGCGCCGAGCCGAGCGCCCGCCCGTGCCCGTGTCCGCGGTGCGCGGGGTCCACGACGAGCTCGGCCGCCGGCGCCTCGATCGGGTCGGTGTCCTCCAGCTGGCCGTACCCGACCAGTTCGCCGCCGACGGTCAGCAGGAAGTGGCGCACCCCTTCCCTGGGGCCGCCGCGCAGTTGCAGCCGGCCCTGCTCCGACACCGCCTGCTGCCCGTCGGTACGGGCGGCGTCCGAAAGGATCGTGGAGACGGCTTCCGCCTGGTCGGGCGTGAGGGCCGTGAGCGTTTCGATCTGGCGGTCTGGGGTGGCGGGCGCGGCATCGCTGGTCATGCCAAGAGGGTACGGCGACGGGCCGTGCCCGGTCCCGGGAAACCAGCCCGCCGGGCGGGCGACGCGGGGACGGTGACCAGCGCAACTACTTCCGCTGCTTCCACGCGACGGCCGAAGTGACCTATCGCACGGCCCAGTTGAGGACCGAAACCTGCCCTTACTGGGAGTAAGGTCCAGCGGTGAGGTCGGGACGTATGGTGAAATCACACGATGCGTTCCCCCCACCGCATAGCCACGCCCACCGACCCTTCTGATGAGTGGACGGAGGAATCCGTTCCCTCGCGCGCCGTGCCGCTCAATCCCTACGAGGAGCTGGGCGCCCTCGCGGACGATCCGCTCGACGAGTTCCCGCGCGAGACCGGCCCCGACGAGGCGGTGTGGGCGCCGCCCAACCACCGGCGCGGCAGCCGCCGCCGGAACCGGTTCGCCGGACTCCCGCTCGCCACGAAGGCCGTCGTCGGGATCCTCGTCCTCGCCGCGTTCCTCACCCTGGCCGACCGCTGGGCCCTCCTCTACGCCGAGCACCGCGCCGCCGGCCGGCTCAAGGACCAGCTGCACCTGACCGCCGCGCCCGAGGTCGACATCCAGGGCTTCCCGTTCCTCACCCAGCTAGCCGGCCGGCGCCTCGACGAGGTCAGGGTCACCGTCCCCGACGTCGCCGCGAGCCGCGTCTCGCTCGCCAAGGTCTCCGCGACCATCCGTGACGTACGCATCGAGGGCGAGGGCACCGACGTGCGCGGCGCCCGTATCGGTGACATGACCGGCGAGGTGCTGCTCTCCTTCGACGACCTGAACCGTGAACTCGGCGCCTCTCAGGTCACGTTCACCGGACAGGGCCGCGACCGGGTCCTCGCGCGCGGCACGCTGCCCGTCGCCGGACATGACCTGAGGCTGCGCGCCGCCGCGACGATCCGGCGCATCGGCGACACCGGCATCGCCACCGAGATCGGCGGCATGCGGCTCGACATCGGCGACCTCGCCACGTACCGGCCCGGCACGCGCCCGTCCGAAGGACTCCACCTCAGCCGCCGCTCCGTGGCGCGGCTCGCCACCGAGACCGCGAAGGCGAAGGCCCTGCTGTCGGTGCCGTCGCTCGTGCACCGGCTCGGCGTGCCCGACGCGGCCGTCCGTGAGGCGCTGCGCAGCGACACCCGGCTCAGCGAACTCACCGGGTCACCGCGCTTCGTGCACCGCCTGATGTCCCTGAACCTCGTCGACCTCGCGCTCGCGCACCCGGCGCTCCTGAAGAGGTTCGGCCTCGACCCGGCGCTCCTCCAGGGCCTCACCCGCCTCACCCGCCCCGCACTCGCCGACCGGCTCTCCCTCGCCTTCCGGCTGCCGAAACTGCCGGGGAACGCGGGCGACGTGCGGCTCAGCGACGTACGGGTGGAGAAGGACGGGATCCGCGTCGGACTCACCGGCCAGGGACTGGGCTTCGGAGGCTAGGGGCTTTCGGCTTCGGAAGGGGGTGTCGGACACCCCCTAGGCCCCTTCGGGTACCTCCGGCGGAGGTGTCGGCGCGCCCGGGAGCTGGACCGTCGCGACCGTGCCGCAGCCCTCCGCCGCTCCGAGCGCGACCGTGCCGCCGCAGCTCTCCACCGTGCGGGCCACGATCGACAGGCCGAGGCCCGAACCGGGCAGCGCCCGCGCGGTCTGCGAGCGCCAGAACCGGTCGAAGACGTACGGGAGTTCGTCGTCGGGGATGCCGGGCCCGTGGTCGCGCACGGTGAGGCGGCCGCGCATGAGGCCGACCTCGATGGTCCCTCCGGGCGGGCTGAACTTGACCGCGTTGTCGAGCAGGTTCATGATCGCCCGCTCCAGGGACGCGGGCTCGGCCCGCACGTACCAGGGCGCGAGGTCAGACGTGATCGTCAGCTCGGGCCCGCGCAGCCGGGCCCGCTCCAGGGCGGTGCGGACCGTGTCGTGCAGCGCGACGACCCTGACCGGCCCGTCACTGCCGGTGAGTCCCGTACGGGACAGCTCCTGGAGGTCCCCGATGAGCGCGGCCAGCTCGGTCATCTGTGCCTTGAGCGAGGCCATGAGCGCCTTGCGGTCGTCCGGGGGGATCGCGCGGCCCGTCTCCTCGCTGCGGGTGAGCAGCTCGATGTTGGTGCGCATGGAGGTGAGCGGCGTGCGCAGCTCGTGCCCCGCGTCGGCGATGAGCTGCTGTTGCAGCTCGCGGGAGGAGGCGAGCGAGGCGGTCATGGAGTTGAAGGAGGCGGAGAGGCGGGCGATCTCGTCGTCGCCCTCCACGGGGATGCGGACGGTGAGGTCTTCCGTACGGGCCACGTGCTCGACGGTGTCGGTGAGTTCGTCGACGGGGCGGAGCCCGGAGCGGGCCACCCAGAGGCCGGCCGCCCCGGCGCCGACGACGCCGATCCCGGCGACGAGGGCCAGGACGAGGCCGAGCTTGCTGAGCGTGTCGTCGACCTCGCTGAGCGGCCGGGCCACCGACACCGCGACGGGGTAGTCGTTCATCGGGTACGTGTAGACCCGGTACTTGGAGCCGTTGCCGGCGATCGCGTCATGGGTGGCGTCCGGAGCCTTGCCGTTGGCGACGCCGACGTCCATGGAGGTCACCCCGACGGACTGCTTGCCGTAGATGACGCAGCTGGCGCCGTTCCGGTCGACGATCTGGATGACCTGCTTGAAGAGCCCGGGGTCGTCCGGGTTCAGGACGACGCGGCTGCAGTTTCCGTCGGGGGTGATGAGGCGGGCGACGACGTCGGAGGGCAGCCGGGCCGTGCCCTTCAGGGCGTCGTCCAGCGAGTTGATCAGCGTGCTCTGCACGACGAACCAGCACACCGTCGCCGCGGTGGCCACCGCCACGGCCACCGCCGTGGTCACGAGCAGCGCGAGGCGCGACCGCAGGGGCAGCCCCCGCAGTCGCCGCACGAACCGGGTCACTCCCCACCGCCCCCGGCCCGCAGCACGTACCCCACCCCGCGCACCGTGTGCACGAGACGCGGCTCGCCGCCCGCCTCCGTCTTCCTGCGCAGATACATCACGTACACGTCCAGCGAGTTGCTGCTCGGTTCGAAGTCGAAGCCCCAGACCGACTTGAGGATCTGCTCGCGGGTGAGGACCTGGCGCGGGTGGGCGAGGAACATCTCCAGGAGCGTGAACTCGGTGCGGGTCAGCTCCACGGTGCGCTCGCCGCGCGTGACCTCGCGGGTCGCCAGGTCCATCCGCAGGTCCGCGAAGGACAGCACGTCGCCGGCCGCGTCGTCCGCCGGCCCCGCCGCCGAGGCGTACGCGCTGCGCCGCAGCAGCGCCCGTACGCGTGCGAACAGCTCGTCGAGCTCGAACGGCTTGACCAGGTAGTCGTCGGCGCCCGCGTCGAGCCCGGTCACGCGGTCGCCCACCGTGTCGCGCGCCGTGAGCATCAGGATCGGGGTCCGCGACCCGCCGGACCGCAGCCGGCGGGCGGCCGTCAGGCCGTCCATGCGCGGCATCTGGATGTCGAGGACGACCAGGTCGGGCCCGTACGCGGCCGCCTTGTCGAGCGCGTCCGCGCCGTCGACGGCGACCTCCGTGCCGTAGCCCTCGAAGGCGAGGCTGCGCCGGAGCGCCTCGCGGACGGCGGGTTCGTCGTCGACGATGAGAATGCGCTGGGGTTCGCGGTCGCCTTCGGCGGGGCTCATGTGCGGGCTTCCTCGGGGTGCGGGCGGGGGCGGACGGGGGCTCACGGGGGGCCGGTATCAGCCTCGCACGGTGACGTGGATCGGTGTGGCGTGGCGGGTGCGTGCGGCACGGCGGGCCGCCTCGGGAAGCGGTCAGCCGCCGGAGGGACCTCCGTTGCGCAGCGAGTGGAGGTCGGCCTTGACGGTGTTGACCGGGATGGCGAAGCCGAGGCCCACACTGCCCGCGCTCGACGAGCCGGATCCGCTGTCCGATCCGGACGAGTACATCGCCGAGTTGATGCCGATGATGTTGCCGTTCATGTCGATGAGGGCGCCGCCGGAGTTGCCGGGGTTGAGGGACGCGTCGGTCTGGATGGCCTTGTACGTCGTCTTCGACGAGCCGGTGTCCCCGTTGAACTGCTGCCCGCCGAACTCGAACGGCCACCGGCCGTCGCCGCCTCCGCCCTGTTGCTGCTGCTGTCCCTCGTCCGTGGAGACGGTGACGTCGCGGTGGAGCGCGGAGACGATGCCGCTGGTGACCGTGCCGGTCAGGCCCTCGGGGGAGCCGATGGCGACGACCTCGTCGCCGACCTTCACGTTGTCGGAGTTGCCGAGGGACGCGGGCTTGAGGCCGGACGCGCCGCGCACCTTGATGAGGGCGAGGTCCTTCTTGGCGTCCGTGCCGACGACATCGGCGGTGTAGGTCTTGCCGTCACTCGTCCGCACCTTGACCGCCGAGGCGCCCGAGACGACGTGGTTGTTGGTGACGATCTCGCCGCCGCTCGTGATGATGACGCCGGAGCCGGTGGAACTGCCCGCGTTCGACGTCGCGCTGATCTCCACGATGCTGGGGCTGACTGCCGCGGCGACACCGGAGACGGTGCCCTTCTGGCTGGCCGGCACGACGTTCGCCGAGGCGCCGGCGGACGATGTGGAGTTCTTGTCGGTCAGCTGCTGGAACGCGTACGAGGTGGCGCCGCCCACGGCCGCCGCCGCGACGGCCACGGCGGCGAGGAGCCCGAGCGGGCCCTTCATACGCCGACGGGGCGCGGGGGACGTGGCATAACCGGGGGCCGGGGCCGGGGCGGGCCACGCGGGGTCGACCGGCTGCGGGGGGTCGTACGCCGGCGGGGGCGGAAAGGCGCCGCCCGCCTCGGGGGTCCCCGGATACGAGGACTGCGACTGCTGCTGGCCCTGGGGGTACTCGCCGTCCCGGCGGAAGCTTTCGGTCATGTACGTAAGCCTGTGCCGCGTTCATGAGAGCACCCTGAGTGTGCGCTGAGAAGCCCGACAGAACCCCGTATGCCCGATATAAAGATCTCTGGCAGGCGGTCAGGGGCAGCCGCACGACTGGCGGACCACCAGGCGCGAGGGGAACACCTTCAGGCGTTCGCGCCGCGAACCGGCGACGCGGAGCGAGTCGTCGAGGACGAGGTCGACGGCGGAGCGCGCCATCGCCGAGCGGTCCGAGGCGACCGTCGTCAGCGGCGGATCCGTCAGACCCGCCTCCTTCACGTCGTCGAAGCCCGCGACGGCCAGCTCGCCCGGCACGTCGATCCGCAGCTCACGCGCGGCCCGCAGGATGCCGAAGGCCTGGTCGTCCGTGGAGCAGAAGATCGCCGGCGGCCGGTCGGGCCCGGAGAGCAGCGCGAGCCCGATCTTGTACGCGTCGTAGCGGTTGTACGGTGCCTCGAAGAGCCGGCCCTCCGTGGAGCGCCCCGCCTCCTGCATGGCCCGGCGCCAGCCCTCGACGTGGTCGGAGACCGGGTCGCCGACGGACGGGGTCTCCGCGGTGCCGCCGAGACAGGCGACGTACTCGTGGCCGTGTTCGAGGAGGTGCCGGGTGGCGAGCTGGGCGCCGCCGATGTCGTCGATGACGACCGCGACGTCGTCGATGGCCTCGGGCCGCTCGTGCAGCAGGACCACACGGGCGTCCCACGCCTCGATCTCGGCGGCGGCCAGATCGTTGAGGCCGTGGCTGACGAGGATGAGCCCGGACACCCGCATGCCGAGGAAGGCCCGCAGATAGTGGACCTCGCGCTCCTCGACGTAGTCGGAGTTGCCGACGAGGACCATTTTTCCGCGCTCGGACGCCGCCTGTTCGACGGCGTGCGCCATCTCCGCGAAGAACGGCTGGCGCGCGTCCGGCACGATCATGCCTATGAGGTCGGTCCGCCGCGACGCCATGGCCTGGGCGACCCGGTCGGGCCGGTACCCCAGCTCCTTGATCGCGGCGAGGACACGCTCGCGCGTGGCCGGGGCGACCGGCCGGGGTCCGTTGTTGATCACGTAGCTCACGACCGCGGTCGAAGTCCCCGCAAGTCGTGCCACGTCATCCCGAGTCACCTTGGCCACGCGCGGAGTCTACGCGGATGGACCTACCGCTGGGCAGGTCGTCCGGCGGCTTCCCGAGGGGTGGACACCGCCGGGCGCTCCGCGGGCTTCGGCGCGTCCGCCTTGGCATCCGCCTTGGCGTCCGCCTTGGCCTTCGCCTCGGCCGCCGCGCGCTCGACCTTTTCGGGGACCACGAAGCGGTAGCCGACGTTCCGGACGGTCCCGATCAGCGACTCGTGCTCGGGGCCGAGCTTCGCGCGCAGGCGCCGCACGTGGACGTCCACCGTACGTGTGCCGCCGAAGTAGTCATAGCCCCAGACCTCCTGGAGCAGCTGGGCGCGCGTGAAGACGCGGCCCGGGTGCTGCGCGAGGTACTTGAGGAGTTCGAACTCCTTGAAGGTCAGGTCGAGGACCCGCCCCTTGAGTTTCGCGCTGTACGTGGCCTCGTCCACCGACAGGTCGCCGTTGCGGATCTCCATGGGGGAGTCGTCGGAGACGATCTGCTGGCGGCCCATCGCGAGGCGAAGGCGTGCCTCGACCTCGGCCGGACCGGCGGTGTCGAGGAGTACGTCGTCGATGCCCCAGTCGGCGGTGACCGCCGCGAGGCCGCCCTCCGTCACGACGAGGACCAGCGGACAGCCGGGCCCGGTGGAGCGCAGGAGCTGACAGAGGCTGCGTACCTGAGGGAGGTCGCGGCGCCCGTCGATGAGGATGACGTCGGCACCGGGGGTGTCGACGAGTGCGGGCCCTTCGGCCGGGGCCACCCGCACGTTGTGCAGCAGCAGGCCGAGAGCGGGGAGCACCTCCGTCGACGGCTGAAGGGCATTGGTGAGGAGCAGCAATGAACTCATCGCGGCTCACCTGCCTGGGTCGTCCTGCGGTCGTGCACGGTTCGCTCGCCCATAACGTCTGGTTCCTCCTCGGTCCCTGCGAGGACGTTTGCGGCACTGCTTCGTACTGCAACTTCGTACTGCTCGTACTGCTTCGTACTGCGATTCGGGCCCCGCGCCCTGAGGCCCTGTGTGCCTGGCCGACGGCGTTCGTATACAACGCCGTCCGAAAGCACAAAAGGACCCGGGGGCTTCGCTGCCCGGATCCTCTGACTAGAGAGAATAACCCACATGGGTTCCGGTCCGGCAGGTCAAGACGCATGGTCTTCTGTGCAGCCGATCACTGCGCGATCACGGCGCGTGATGCTACGCACGCGCGACGGCGTACCGGTCGAGGCCGCGTACGACCCCGGGCCGGGCCCCGCGAACGGCCCGGTGATCGTGCTCGCGCACGGGTTCACCGGCGATCTGGAGCGGCCGCACGTACGGCGGGCGGCGGGGGTGTTCGCGCAGGGTGCCGCCGTGGTCACGTTCTCGTTCCGCGGGCACGGGCGGTCCGGAGGACGGTCCACCGTCGGCGACCGCGAGGTGCTCGATCTGGTGGCCGCCGTGGAGTGGGCGAGGTCACTCGGGCATGAACACGTGGTGACGGTCGGCTTCTCGATGGGCGGTTCCGTCGTGCTGCGCCATGCCGCGCTGCACAGGGGGCGCACGGAAGCGCGCTCCGACGCAGTCGTCGCGGTGAGTGCCCCGGCCCGCTGGTACTACCGGGGGACCGCGCCGATGCGGCGGCTGCACTGGCTGGTCACGCGGCCCGCCGGGCGGATCGTGGGCCGTGTCGGGCTCCGCACCCGTATTCACCCGCACGAGTGGGACCCGGTGCCGCTCTCGCCGGTCGAGTCGGTGCCTCTCATCGCGCCGACGCCGCTCCTGATCGTGCACGGCGACCGGGATCCGTACTTCCCGCTCGACCACCCGCGGATGCTCGCCGCGGCGGCCGGCGGCGGGGCCGAGCTGTGGCTGGAGCAGGGCATGGGGCACGCCGAGCACGCGGCGGACGACGGACTCCTCGCGCGGGTCCGCGACTGGGCCACGGCATCATGGACGACGGCAACCGCCGAATAGCCCCCATGGGAGGAGCGCCGCACATGGCCAACGGGACCATTCGCTACTGGGCCGCGGCCAAGGCGGCCGCCGGTGTCGCCGAGGAGCCGTACGACGCGGAGACGCTGGCCGACGCCCTGGCGGGCGCGCGCACGCGACACCCCGGGGACCTGGTGCGCGTCCTGCAGCGTTCCTCGTTCCTGGTCGACGGTGACCCAGTCGGCAAGCGCGGGCATGAGACGGTACGGCTTGCCGAGGGCGGCACGGTCGAGGTGCTCCCGCCGTTCGCAGGAGGGTGACCGCGATGAGTGACGAGCCGTACGAGGATCAGTACGGGCAGCTGCCCCCGCACCGGCAGCATCCGCAGCATCCGCAGCAGCAATACCAGCAGCCACAGCCACAGCCTCAGCAGAGCCAGCAGCCGCAGCAGACCCAGCAGTGGCAGGGGCAGACGTGGGACACGCAGGTCCAGAGCACGTATCTGCCGCCGCAGGGGCCCGCCCAGGGATACGGGCAGGCGTACGGGCAGCAGCCCTACGGGGAGCCCCATGGGCAGCGCTACGCGCAGGACCCGTCGGGCCAGGGCATGTACGGGCAGGGACCGCAGTCGCAGGCCGGTCACGCGGCCCAGGCGCCGGCCGACCCCTCGGCGTACCCCCAGCAGCACGCGCAGCAGCAGCAGCAGCACGCGCCCGCGCAGGCCCCGCCCGCGCAGGCCGGTCACGCGGCCCAGGCGCCGGCCGACCCCTCGGCGTACCCCCAGCAGCACGCGCAGCAGCACACGCACCAGCAGCAGCACGCGCCCGTGCAGGCCCCGCCCGTGCAGGCCGCATACCCGCAGGCCGCTCACCCGCAGGCCGCTTACGCGCACCCGATGCCGGCGGAAAGCACCGCCCCCGCCCCCGCCCCCGCCCCCGCCCCCGCCTCCGCCCCCGATCCCACCCCACCCGCCGCCACCGGCACCGCCCCCCTCACCGCGGCGGAGAAGGCGCGGGCCGAGGGGCGGGCGCAGGTCATCGAGCCGGGGATACAGCCCGCCGCCCTGACCGCGCTGCTCGGGCTGCTGCTCGCGGGCGGCGCCGCCGTCGGCCCGTACGCGCTGCTCGTGCCGCTCGTCCTGCTCCAGGCGGTCACGGCCGCCGGCTGGTTCCGGCTCAACGGGATGTGGCCCGCCCGGCAGGGCATCGCGCTCGCCTTCGCGGGCGGCGTCGCCGTCGACGTCGCGCTGCTCGCCGTGGGCCGCGAGAACGCGCCCGCCGCGATCCTCGGCACCCTCGGCGTCTGGGTCCTGCTCACCCTCGTCCTCCAGCTGCGCAGCCACGCGGGGCCCGACGAGCGCATGTACGGCCTGATGGTGAGCGTCGTCTCGGCGGCGCTCGCCATCGTCGCGGCGGGGCATCTGGCGGCCGGCCCGGACGCCGTGACCGTCGGCGCCGTGGCCGTCGCCGTCGCCGTTCTCGCGCGGGCGCTCCCGCTCCCGACGCCCGCCTCCGTGGTCGTCGCGCTGCTCGCCGCCGCGGGCGCCGGCATCGCGGTCGGCGGGGTGACGGGCACGGGTTCCGACGGCGCGCTCCTCGGCCTCGGCGCGGGCGTGTGCGCGCTGATCGGCCACCGGGTCGCCAGCTACGACTACCCGTCGCGGTTCGTGCACATGACCGCGGGCGTGGCCCTGCCGCTGGCCGCCGCGGCCCCGGCCGTCTACCTGCTCGGGCGGGTCGTCGGCTGAGCGTCCGGCGGGCGTCCGCCCTGTCACAGCTGATCGACAACTCTGCCGTCGGGCCCTCTTCGCGGGGGCCCGGCCGCGTACGCTCGCGAGCAGGAAATGTCGTCCAGGCGGGGGGAAACACCGGGTCATGCGTGCTCTGCGGGTACTTCTGATCGTCGTCGTGATCCTGGGCGGCCTGTTCGTCATCGCCGACAGGGTCGCGCTGAACTTCGCCGAGAACGAGGCGGCCGACCGCGTACGCACGAGCGAGGGCCTCCACGAGAACCCCGACGTGTCGATCAAGGGCTTCCCCTTCCTGACCCAGCTCGCGGGCGGCAGGTTCGACGACATCGCGATCCGCATCGACGACTACGACCTCGCGCCGGGCGACGGCAACAGCTCGGCCAAGCGTTCGCAGCCCATGCGCATCGACCGGCTGACCGCCGAGATGCACGGGGTCGCGTTCTCCGGCGACTACAGCGCGGCCACCGCGGACCGCGCCGACGGCACCGCCCACATCAGCTACCCGGAGCTGCTGAAGGCCGCGCAGATCAAGCCGGTCGACGTGGCGCCCGGCCTCACGGCGAAGGTCGTCGGCCTGTCCGACGGCGGGAACGGCAAGGTCAAGGTCGACGTCGAGGCGACCGTGCTCGGCCGCACGCTGCCCCGGCCGATCGCCGTCATGTCGTCGGTGAAGGTGAGCGGCGAGACCCTCTCCGTGGTGGCCGAGGGCCTGCCCAGGCTGGCCGTTCCGGCGGGTGAGAAGGAGGTCCGCAGCGTCACGGACTTCAGCGAGCAGCTGGCGGGGCTGCCCGCGGGCCTGAAGCTCGACAAGATCGAGGCGGTGTCCGACGGCGTGGACATCTCGGTGAAGGGCACGCACGTACGCCTGGCCGGCTGAGGGCACGTACGCCTGACCCGGCTGAGCGCGCGTACGCGTGGCCGGCTGAGCGCGGCGCATCGACCGGGCTCTGTATCGGTCTCTGTAATAGGGCTCTGTAACAGCGGGGTGTGTCCGCACTGCGAGACGACCCCGTCCGCCCTGCAGATACGCGGGCGGGACACCGGCCCGGGGGCTCGGCGGGAGCGGCCCCGAGGGCGCGTTCGTCCCACATTTCGGACGATCTCGTCTCACGATACGACACGCCGGTGACACGGCCGCCCGTGCCTACCTACGATCGGTGGCATGAAGCGACAGGCGGATCTCACGAAGCGGCGGGCAGTAGACCTGTGCCGCGTCGCCGCCATGCTCTGTCGCACCGTCTGAGCGGGACGGTAACTCCCGCTTCACCAGGCCCCTTTCGGTGGCCTGCCCCTAGCGCGCGTCGACGACGCCTCCCCTCGCATGCCGAGCCGCGTCCGCGCCGCACCCGCACTTCCGCACCCCGCCGCAACTGCCCCGGAGGAGAAAACATGAGCCGCAGCGACGTCCTGGTAGACGCCGACTGGGTCGAGGCCCACATCGACGACCCGAAGGTCGCCATCGTCGAGGTCGACGAGGACACCTCGGCCTACGAGAAGAACCACATCAAGAACGCGATCCGGATCGACTGGACGAAGGACCTGCAGGACCCGGTCCGCCGTGACTTCGTCGACCAGGAGGGCTTCGAGAAGCTCCTCTCCGGCAAGGGCATCGCGAACGACACGACCGTGGTCCTCTACGGCGGCAACAACAACTGGTTCGCGTCCTACGCGTTCTGGTACTTCAAGCTCTACGGCCACCAGGACGTGAAGCTCCTCGACGGCGGCCGCAAGAAGTGGGAGCTCGACTCCCGCGACCTGGTCGACGGCTCCGAGGTCCCGAACCGTCCGGTCACCGAGTACAAGGCGAAGGCCCAGGACACCTCGATCCGCGCCTTCCGTGACGACGTCGTCGCCGCGATCGGCAGCCTGAACCTCGTCGACGTGCGCTCGCCCGACGAGTTCTCCGGCAAGCTCCTCGCCCCGGCCCACCTCCCGCAGGAGCAGTCGCAGCGTCCGGGCCACGTCCCGTCCGCGCGCAACATCCCGTGGTCGAAGAACGCCAACGACGACGGCACGTTCAAGTCGGACGACGAGCTCAAGGCCCTCTACGAGGACGAGCAGGTCGACCTGGCCAAGGACACCATCGCGTACTGCCGCATCGGTGAGCGCTCGGCCCTGACGTGGTTCGTCCTGCACGAGCTGCTCGGCCAGGCCAACGTCAAGAACTACGACGGCTCGTGGACCGAGTACGGCTCCCTCGTCGGCGTGCCGATCGAGCTCGGCGCCAACAAGTAACCCCTCAGCGAACCTTCCTGACCGACCTTTTTGGAGAATCACATGTGTGGAGCGAAGGCCGGCGGCCCCGACGCCTCGACGATCAAGCCCGGTGAGACCACCATCCAGGGCCAGGTGACCCGCGACGGTGAGCCCGTCACCGGTTACGTGCGCCTCCTGGACTCGACCGGCGAGTTCACCGCCGAGGTCCCCACCTCGGCGACGGGCCAGTTCCGTTTCTACGCGGCCGAGGGCACGTGGACGCTGCGCGCCCTGGTCCCGGGTGGCACGGCGGACCGCACGGTCGTCGCCCAGACCGGTGGTCTCGCTGAGGTCGCCATCGCCGTGTGACGGCGGCGCACGAAACGGCCGAGGGGCCGCACCTCCGGGGGTTGGACGCCTACGGAATCGAGGTGCGGTCCCTCGGCTTTCCCGTGCCGGGAACCGGGACGCGGCGCCCTGCGTGTTCATGGCAGCCGGCTGCTGGTTTCCTGACTGCTGTGATCCGGCTCAACTTCCTTGTACGGATGGGGAGTCGGGGACGCGCATACGGAGCCGTGCCTACGGGGCCGTGCCTACGGGATCGGGGGAAGGTCATGACCTCTCCGGAGGGGTACCACGTCGCGCACAAGGGCATGTCGGACCAGGCCGGTGAACTCGACGGCTCGGGTGACGACGTGGGCAAGATCGGCAAGGCCGTCGCCGCCACGATGTGCTACTCGGAGGACGTGCTCGGCGGCTCCGACACCGCGCCCGCGTTCAACTTGTTCGCGGCCGCGTGGGAGGCCGAGACCAAGGTCCTCGAAGCGGCCCTGCACGAGCTCGCGGACAAGGTCAGGCTGTCCAGTCACGCGTACCGCGGCAAGGACCTCGACGTCCGTAAGGGCGTTCACGGCGTCCACGGTGTCCATGGCGTACCCGTCGGCCCGCAGCCCGACGCCGGCGTCAGCACCCAGCCCGCCCACGCCGCGCGCCCGTCCGCGCTCGCCGACTACTGACGGGGCCGCGCTCTCCATGACGGAATCCACGAACGACCGCAGCCAGAAGCTCAACGGCCTGCGCGGGCGCATCTCCTCGGCCGGCGGCAAGCTCGGCCACCGACGACCGTTACTCGAAGGCCCATGAGGGCGACGTCAGCACTGTGTACATCCAGCAGAACTGATGCGACCGATGCAACCGAAGCAACTGACGGTGGGAATGCGATCTAGATCCGCGGGCACGCGGTCCACGGGCATGCGGTCCGCGCTGCGTACGGCGCCCGCCCTGGCCGCCCTGGCCGCCCTGCTCCTCGTCCTCGGCGGCTGCGGCGACTCCGGGCCGACCGCGTACGGCCCCGGCGACCGGGCCATCACCGTCGACGCCGGCGAGAAGTTCACGCTGGAGGTCCCGGCCAACCCCGCCCTCGGCCAGAACTGGTACCTGGCGAGCCCGCACCCCGACAAGGGCGTCGTCACGTGCCAGGGCAGGCGCGAGGAGGAGGACGGGGGCGACGAGGACGTCGTCGGCAGTGGCGGCGGTGCCCAGTTCTTCGACCTGACGGCGCGCGCGCACGGGAAGACGACGGTGAAGCTGCTGTTCTGCCCGTACGGCCGGTGCCACAGCGCTGACGAGGCCGCGGCGGGGCGGGTCCCGACGGCCACGGCCCCGCCGAAGGACTCGGACCAGGAAGCAGCCGTCTACCTCTATACGATCACCGTCCGCTGACCCGGACCGGTACGGAACGGAACGGAGCGACGATGGTCCACGACCCCTTCCCACGCACCGACGACGAGGTGCTCGCCGCCACCGACGTCGGGACGCTCCTGCGTCACGGCCTCGCCCGCGACACCTCTGCACCGCGCTCTTCGGCGACGGTGCGATCGCGGCCGCCGTCACCCTCGACCGGCTCGGTGTGCTGCCGCGCTCGGTGACGTACGTGGCGAAGATCGTCCGGGCTGGTGGCCTCGCGTACGCGGCCGCTCTGCCCGAGCCCCTGCCGTCACGTGAGGCGTCGGAGTGCCTGCGGGACTGGCTGGAGACGGCTGCGCAGGCCGCCCAGGCGCCGGACGAGGAGGCACTGGCGGCGCGCTGGCTGGAGACGGTCGCTGAGATCGTGGGATTGCGGCGCGCCGACCGGGGCGAGGGGGCCTAGGGGGTCTGGCGGCCCTAGGGGTTCTGGGGCCCCTAAGGGTTCTGCGGGCCCTAAGAGCCCTGGTGGCCCTAAGGGCCCTGGGGGCCTTAAGGGCCCTGGGATCGCTTCTTGCCGTCCAGCTCGTCCCACCACTCGTCGGACTTCGCGTCCCCGGAGGGGTCGTCCCACCAGCGGTCCTCGGGGCCGCGGCGGTTCGCGACGATCGCGGCGACGGGCGGGATCACCATCGCGACGACGCACATCGCCACCGCGGCGGGCACGGACCAGAGGCGCACGACGGCCCACGCCAGGACGAAGAGGCCGATGCAGAAGCCCATCATGGCGAAGTACAGGTGACGACGCCGCGTGTACATGCTTCAAGCGTAGGTCCGCGCCGATCAATAGACGAGCGCCTGTCAATAGACGAGCGCCTGCGTCCCGTCCGCCATTGCCTCCTGCACGAAGACCTGCGCGCCGGCGATCCGGACCCCTTCGAGGACGTCCTTCTCCGTGATCTCACGGCGGGCCGCGCACTGGGTGCACAGCGTGATCCGCCCGGCCGCCAGGATCGAGTCGATCAGGTCGGGCAGCGGCGCGGCGTGCGGCAGCTCGAACTCGGCTGCACGGCCCGGCAGCGCGAACCACGACGACTCGCCGGTCAGCCAGAGCGAGACCTCGACCCCGCTGGCCACGGCCACCGCCGCCACCGTGAAGGCCTGCGAGCAGCGTTCGGGGGCGTCGGCCCCTGCGGTCACCTTGATCACGAGCTTGTTCGCCATGGCTGAATCGTAATCAACTCCCGTACAACCAGGGACATTGGCCGGGGGTCTCCTGTGCGCGCGGATACGGAATCCGCGCTTCGAGTTCCATGGGGGACCGTTGGCAGAGACCGAAGAGCCGGAAAGAGCCGCAGAGCCCGAAGAGCCGGAAAGAGCCGCAGAGCCCGAAGGAGCCGCAGAGCCCGAAAGGCCCCGCCGCCGACGCGGCCGCACCACCCTCCTGATCGCCTGTGCCGCCGTACTCGGCGTCGTCGCGGGCACGTGCACCGGTTACGTCATCCAGGCCGGACGCGCCCCGGACCCGCTGCCGCCGCTGAACCAGCCCGCCATGGCGCAGGCCGGGGGCAAGGGCCCGGCGCCGCTCTCCGCCGCCCGCGACCGGCAGGTCCGGATGGACGGTGACCTGCGCAAACTGCTGCTCAACCGGCCCAAGGGCGCCACGAGCCTGCCGAAGGCACGGACCTCGGACCGCTGGGTGAGCTTCATAGACATCGCGGAGCGGTACAACCGGCCCCAGGACGCGTTCACCGACCTGGTGGACGCGCAGTTCCGGCGCGCGGCGATCGACCAGTGGCGCGAGGGCGGCACGATGGTCTCCGTCAGCCTCACGCAGTACCGCGACGAGGAGATCGTGGCGTCCGCCGACGCCGTCGTGAACCACCAGAGCCGGGCCGACGACTCAGACCCGACCACGTACAGCCGGGATATCCCCGGCTCGGGCAACGGCATGGTCTACGTCTACGCACAGCCCGACCGGGAGCCGGGCTATGTGCCGCTCTACCAGGCCAGGGCGTTCGCGTCCCGCGGCGACACCATGATGGAGGTCTACCTGGTGAGCCCCCGCCCGATCGACAAGAAGCGCGCGGCCCAGGTGGCCCGGCAGCAGTGGGAGCGACTGGGATGACCGAGACGGAGAGGATGCCCGAGCGGGACGACGAGACGGTGCCGGCCCCCGGCGCCGCCACGCGGCAGCGCCTGGGGCGGCTACTCGGCCTCGTCGCCGTGCCCGTGCTGCTGCTCGGGGTGGTCGGCACAGGGATCGGCTGCACCGCCGTCACGGTGGCCCACGCCGACCATGACGCCGGGGCCGCCCGCTGGAAGTTCCCGGCCGCGCCGCGCGAAAAGGACACGCCGGAGAAGGGGACGGGCCTGAAAGCCTCGCTGCTCCCGCTGCCCGACGGCTACGGTCCCGGCCCGGACATCATCGGGTTCGGCGCCGACGTCGAACTCAGCGGCCGGCGGGCGACCGCCGTGAGCAAGGACGGGCTGCGCTCCCTGCCGCTCCGGGAGCGCCGCACGCTGGAGAAGGAGATCGACCGCCAGCAGATCCAGGGCATGGCCGTGCGCAGCTATGCCTCCGGGGACCGGGCCGACGGCGGCATCGTCGTCCACATCACCCTGTCCCGCCTGGGGAACCGGCAGGCCGTGAGGCAGATCAGCCGGTTCCAGTCGCGGTTCGCCGAGGCGATGGCCGTCTTCCGCAAGGGCCCGAAGATCAAGGACCACAAGGACGCCAGCTGCTTCCTGCCGCCCGCGGACAAGGGCGAGAAGCTCGACATGATGGTCTGTTCCGGCCACATCGGCGACGTCCTCGTGACGTTCAGCGCCTACGGCACCAAGGCGGGCCTCGTCTCCTCCGGAGAACCGGCCGAGCTGATGCGCGAACAGCTCGACATCATCAAGTCGCCCGGGGAGGCGGTATGAGCACCGAGACGACGACCCAGGCCGCACCCGAGGCCGGCGTCCCGCACGCCCCCGCCCCCAAGGACCGGCGCGTGGCGCGCGCCGTGCTGCGCTGGACCGCCGCCGTTGTCGTCTTCGGCGCGCTCGCCGGGGCGACGGCGTACGGGGTGACCGAGCAGCGGCGTACCGACCTGCCGGGCCTGGCCACGGCGTCGGACGGGCGCTGGACCTACCCCGAGCTCGTCCGGCCCCCGCTGCCGGAGGGCAGCCCGGCCCCGTTCGCCCGGGCCAACCGCACGCAGGCCCACTACGCGGACCCGCGCGCCCTCGTGATCAAGGCGCCCGACGGTGCGAGGCCCGATCCAGGCCTGAAGACGGACGACGGCTGGGTGCCCACGTCCGCGTATCTCGCCCAGTACGCGAAGGACGAACGCGAGGGCCTCGGCGAAGACCTGGCCGACAGCGGGGTGCGGCACATCGCCGGGCGCGGCTGGACCATGCCCGACGGCACCACCACCCGCGTGTTCCTGCTGCACTTCGGCACGGGCGCGGAGGCCACCGGGTTCTGCGACCGGCTGACCGGCGGGTACGCGCCCTCACGGCCGCTGGCGGAGGCTCCCGACGCCGAGCTCGACGAGTCCTACCCCGAGGAAGCGCGGGTCGAGCACGTGTCGTCGAACGTCTACGACGAGACGCGGCCGCGCGGTGCCGTGCACGTGCGCAGTGCGTATCTGGTCGCGGGCGACACGGTCGGTCTGATCACGCAGTCCCGCAGGGGCACGGCGCACGCGGTGCCGTTCCGGCAGACGGTCACGCTGCAGAGCCAGCTCCTCGGCTGACCGTTCGCGCCCCCCGGCACCACGCTCGGGCGACCTCATCGAGAGAGCCGGGCCCCACCCGACTAAAGTGGGGCCCGGCTCTGTACCCGCCCACCACCGCTCACCGAGGAGCACCCCGTGCTTGAGGCCTTCTTCTCCGCTCTGCTCGTCCTGGTCTGCGTCGGCGTTCTCGCGTTCGCCGGGCTGACCGTGAAGAAGCTGTACCAGGGCCAGCGCTGACCCCCATCAGAGAGACGCTTCGCAGATCATGATCGAGATTCCGTCCGACCTGCACCCCGACCTTGTCCCCCTGGTGTTCCTCCTCGGTAACTGGGCGGGCGCGGGTGTCACCGACTTCCCCGGCGCCGAGAAGGCGAACTTCGGGCAGGAGGTCTCCTTCACCCACGACGGGAGGGACTTCCTCGAGTACCACTCGCACACCTGGATCCTCGACTCCGAGGGCAACAAGGTGAAGCCCCTGGACTCCGAGTCGGGCTACTGGCGGATCGACAAGGACCGCAAGGTCGAGGTCGTCATGGTCCGCGACGACGGTGTCGTCGAGATCTGGTACGGCGAGCTCGCCGACCAGAAGCCGCAGATCGACCTGGTCACGGACGCCGTCGCGCGCACCGCGGCCTCGGCCCCGTACACCGGCGGCAAGCGGCTCTACGGCTACGTGAAGAGCGACCTCATGTGGGTCAGCGAGAAGCAGACCCCCGAGGTCGAGCTGCGCCCCTACATGTCGGCCCAGCTGAAGAAGGTCGTCTCGCCCGACGACGTCGCCGCGATGGCCCGCAACCTGCCGGACCTGCCGGACGACGGCATCGCTTTCTTCAAGTAGAGCGGCCTAAACTCGGCGTGTGGTGAGCACCGAAAGCACCGACTGGAAGAGCGATCTGCGGCAGCGCGGCTACCGGCTGACGCCGCAGCGTCAGCTGGTCCTCGAAGCCGTGGACACCCTCGAGCACGCGACCCCCGACGACATCCTGAGCGAAGTGCGCAAGACGGCGTCGGGGATCAACATCTCCACCGTCTACCGCACGCTGGAACTGCTCGAGGAGCTCGGGCTCGTCAGCCACGCCCACCTCGGGCACGGCGCGCCGACGTACCACCTCGCGGACCGGCACCACCACATCCACCTGGTGTGCCGGGACTGTACGAACGTGATCGAGGCCGACGTGAGCGTCGCCGCCGAGTTCACGGCGAAGCTGCGCGACACCTTCGGTTTCGACACGGACCTCAAGCATTTCGCCATCTTCGGGCGCTGCAAGGACTGCTTGGCGAAAGACGAGGGCCGGCCGCAGGAATAAGCCGGTCCGCCGGCTCGTCGTAGTGTCTGTGACCATGAAGAGCCCCCTCCTGTCCCTGCCCGGCGCCGTCCCCGCCGAGGGCGTGGACGAAGGCGTCGCCGCGCACTACGGCGACCTGTTCCGCGAGCAGCGCACTCTCGCCGACGGCAACGGCCTCGTCGACCTCTCCCACCGCGGCGTCATCACCGTCACCGGCGACGACCGGCTCGCGTGGCTGCACCTGCTCCTGACCCAGCACGTCAGCGACCTGCCGCCCGGCCAGGCCACCGAGGCCCTGATCCTCTCGGCGCACGGCCACATCGAGCACGCCCTGTACCTCGTCGACGACGGCACGACCGTGTGGGCGCACGTCGAGCCCGGCACACAGGAGGCGCTGATCGCCTACCTGGAGTCGATGAAGTTCTTCTACCGGGTCGAAGTCGCCGACCGCACGGAGGAGTTCGCGGTCGTCCACCTGCCGGCCGGTTCGATCGCGCCGGTCCCGGACGGCGTCGCGGTGCGCGAGACGCCGTACGGCCGTGACGTGTTCCTGCCGCGCGCCGACCTGGAGGCGTACGCGGAGCAGAACGGGCCCGCGATCGGACTCCTCGCCCACGAGGCGCTGCGCGTGGAGAACCACCGGCCGCGCCTCGGCTTCGAGACCGACCACCGCACCATCCCGCACGAGCTCGGCTGGATCGGCAGCGCCGTCCACCTCCAGAAGGGCTGCTACCGCGGCCAGGAGACCGTCGCCCGCGTGCAGAACCTCGGAAAGCCCCCGCGCCGCCTGGTCTTCCTGCACCTGGACGGCAGCGATGTGCACCTGCCCCCGCACGGCGCCCCGGTCCGCCTCGCGTCCGACGGCCCCGAGGGCCGGCAGCTGGGCTTCGTCACGACGTCCGTACGCCACCACGAGCTCGGCCCGATCGCCCTCGCCCTGGTGAAGCGGAACGTGCCGGTGGACGCGGACCTCATCGTGGACACGACGGCGGCCTCGCAGGAGACGGTAGTCGAGCCGTAATTCCCGCGGTGGCTACATCTCCAGCAGCACCGTGAACGGGCCGTCGTTCGTCAGGGACACCCGCATCTTCGCCCCGAACCTGCCCGTCGCCACGGTCGCCCCCAGGGCCCGCAGCTGCGCCACGACCTCGTCGACCAGCGGCTCGGCCACCGGTCCCGGGGCCGCCGCGTTCCACGTGGGGCGGCGGCCCTTACGGGCGTCCCCGTAGAGCGTGAACTGGCTGATCACGAGGAGCGGGGCGTCGATGTCGCTGCACGACTTCTCGTCGGCGAGCATGCGGACGGACCAGAGTTTGCGGGCGAGCTGGGCCGCCTTCTCCTCGGTGTCCTCGTGCGTGACCCCCACGAGGACGCACAGCCCCTCGCCCTTGATCTCGCCGACGACTTCCTCGTCCACCACGACGCTCGCGCCGTCCACCCTCTGCACCACTGCTCGCATACGGACCATCATGCCGTGCTCCCGAACCGCCCATCCGGGGCGGATTAGGGGCACTCATGCACAGAGCGACCACTCGGAGTGGCACGATTGCTCCCACGCGGTGCACCGCGTCGGTCCGGTCGAGGGGACGGTAGGGACGCAATGAGCCACACATCGAGCATCGGGCAGCCCCCAGGGGCGCCCATTTCGTTGACGCACGCCAGTCGCATCACCGGTACGAACCGCCTGAGCACGCCCCGCCCGCCCACGCAGCGGGTCGGCAGCCCCGAGCTGCCCGAGGCGCCCGCCCACGACCTGTCCGCGCTGCGGCTTCCCGAGCTGCGCACGCTGCGCCGCGACGCCCAGCAGGACGAGGCCGACCTGAGCTACGTACGGCGGCTGCTCCAGGGCCGTATCGACATCCTGCGGGCCGAGGTGGCCCGGCGCAGGGACCCCGAGGCGCCCGTCGTGGACCGGCTCTCCGAGATCCTCACCGACAAGGCCACCCGCCACCGCTCCTCCGCCCGCCACGTCACCCTCGGCACGCCGCGCAGCGAGGAGATCCGGGGGCTGGCCGCCGAGATGCTCGCGGAGGTCGAGCTCTCCGACCTGGACGCCCGGACGGACGACGAGCTGCACACGGCGATGGGCCGCCTCGTCCGCTACGAGCAGCAGGTCTCCCGGCGCCGTCACCTGCTCCAGACGACGGCCGACGATTGCAGCGCCGAGATCGCCCGCAGGTACCGTGAAGGAGAAGCACAAGTAGACGACCTGCTCGCGTGACGCGGCCGCACCGGTGATCCCGGTGGCCCGTGCCGGGGCGGGTCTGTCCATGGCCCGCCATGGACCCGCCCCGGAAGGCCACCACCCATGTCCCGTTCCTCCGCCGCAGCCATACCCCCGGTCCTCGCCGAGGTCGTCCGTTCCGGCTTCGTCGAGGGCCACCATCGTGGCAGCCTGGTGGTGCTCGCCGCGGACGGCAGTGTGGAACACGCGCTCGGGGACGTGACCGCGCCGGTCTTCCCGCGCTCCTCGAACAAGCCGATGCAGGCGGCGGGCGTGCTGCGCGCCGGCCTCGACCTCTCGGGCGAGCGCCTGGCCCTCGCGGCGGCCAGCCACTCCGGTGAGACCTTCCACCTCGACCTCGTCCAGAAGATGCTGGCCGAGCACGAGCTGACCGCGTCCGAGCTCCAGTGCCCGCCCGACCTGCCGCTCGACCCGGTCGAGACCGAGAGCTACCTGGCGTCGGGCGCCGGCCGGGAGCGGATCACGATGAACTGCTCCGGCAAGCACACGGCGATGCTGGCCGCCTGTGACCTGAACGGCTGGCCCAAGGACTCGTACCTCGCCCCGGAGCACCCGCTCCAGCGCCTCATCCACGAGGTGGTCGAGGAGGCCGCCGGCGAGCCCGTCGCGGCGGTCGGTACGGACGGTTGCGGGGCGCCCCTGATGGCCATCAGCCTCACCGGCCTCGCCCGCGCCTTCCGGCACTTCGTGCTCGCCCCCGAGGGCTCGCCGGAGCGCCGGGTCGCCGACGCGATGCGGGCGCACCCCGAGTACGTCGCCGGTACGCGCCGCCCCGACACGTGGCTGATGCGCGCGGTGCCGGGCGCCCTGTCGAAGATGGGCGCGGAGGCGGTCCAGGCCGTGGCGCTCCCGGACGGACGCGCCCTCGCCTTCAAGATCGACGACGGCGCGACGCGCGCCCTCGGCCCGGTCCTGGCCCGCGCGCTGGCCATGCTGGGCGTCGACGGCGACATAGTCCCCCGCATCGGCGAGGCCCCGCTGCACGGGGGCGGCGGAGTGGTGGGCGAGATCAGGGCGACGTTCTAGCCCTGCACGCTGCGCTCGCTGTGCCTGCCTGCACGCTGCGCGCGCGGCATTCGCTCCGCGCGCTGTGCCCGCCCAGGCGCGCCTGCACTCACTGTGCCCACCTGCGCCCGCCCGTGGCTGCCTCTGCCTGCTCGCTCCCTCTGTGGGCAGCTGGGCCGCCAGGGGCGATGGGGGTCCCCCGGCTCGAGCGAAGCCGAGAGCTGGGGGAGGGTGGGCACAGCCCGCGCGCAGGGTGCCATTGCGGTGGCGCCGACCACGCCTCCCGCGGGCCCGCCAAATCCAGGTGACACCCCACCCCCACACGCTTAGCGTGACCAGATGAACCGTGACGACATCGACGTACGTCCGATCACAGACGACGAGCTCGCCGACTGGTCCCGCGCCCTGAACACCGGTTTCCTGCGAAGCACCCCCGTGTCGCCCGAAACCCTGGAAAAGCGCCGGGAGGAGAACCGCGTCTCCCGGGTGCGGGGCGCGTTCGACGCCGGCCGCTGCGTCGCCACGTTCCGCTCGTTCCCGCAGGAACTGACCGTGCCGGGCGGCGCCCCCGTCCCCGCCGACGCGATCTCGAACGTCACGGTCAGCGCCACACACCGCAGGCGCGGCCTGCTGAGCCGGATGATGACCGCCGACCTGGCGGAGGCGAAGGCCCGCGGTGATGTCGTCGCGACGCTCATCGCGGCCGAGTACCCGATCTACGGCCGCTACGGCTTCGGCCCCGCCACCTCCCTCACCGAGTGGGCCGTGGACGTCCCGCGCACCGGTCTCGACCCGCGCCGGGCGGGCCCGGACGACGGGGGCCGGGTCGATCTCGTCGACGGTGAGGACGTCCGCAAGACGGGCCCGGAGCTGCACGAGCGGCTACGGGCCACCCGGCACGGTGTCGTCGACCGCGACGAGCTGTGGTGGCGCCGCAACACGGGCCTCGCGGCGACCCCCGAGGAACCCTGGAAGGAGCCGTTCTACGCGGTCTACCGCGCGGCGAACGGCGAGCCCGAGGGCCTGATCGTCTACGCCACCGACGACGCCTGGGGCGACAGCAAGCAGCCGCGGAACACGGCGACCGTCCGGGACCTGATCGCCGTCACCCCGGCCGCCGAGCGCGCGCTGTGGCACTACGTCTGCTCCGTCGACTGGGTCACGACCGTCCGCACGGGCTACCGGGCCCCGGACGACCTGCTCCCGCATCTGCTGCCCGACCCGCGGGCGGCCGGCGTCGTCACGCAGGCCGACTGGCTGTGGGTGCGGATCCTCGACGTCGTACGGGCCCTGGAGGCGCGCACGTACGCGGTACCGGGATCGCTGGTCATCGAGGTCGACGACGCGGCCGGCCTCTCCGGGGGCCGCTACCGCCTGGACGCGGAGCCCGGGGGTGCGGTGTGCGCGCCGACCTCAGAGGAAGCCGAACTCACGTTGGACGTGAGCGAGTTGGGGACGTTGTGGCTGGGTGACGAGTCCGCGGTGCGGCTCGCCGCGCTCGGCCGCGTCCGGGAGGAGAAGGCGGGCGCCGCCGCCGTCGCCGACGCCCTGCTGCGTACGTCCAGGCGACCTTGGTGCCCGGACATCTTCTGAGGCGCACTTCCTGAGGCGTGCTGTGACACCGAGGCGTGACCGGGCTCCCGGCTCCCCTCCGGAAGGGAGCCCGGTCAGCCGCTCTGGGAGAGCAGCATCACGAGGATCACCGCTCCGATTCCGCTGATGACGTTGTTCCTGGCCTTGAGGCCGATGGAGAGCGCGACGAACGCGATGATGCCCAGCGGCCCGTACTTCCACTGGATGAGCTGCTCGAATCCGATGGCGAGGGCTGCTACGGCGATGGCGATGAACGGCATGTCTGTCCCCCTTCAGTCCGGGAGCTGGTAGCCAACCTTCCGGGCTGCTGACCATGTCGTCCAAGTGGCCCAAGTTGGCGACCAACTCCAAGGTACTTATCTCCGCCGAACACCGACTCCTAACCACCTTTTCCTCAACTCCCGTAAGATGGCGGGAAGTTGTGGGGTCATAATCAGCGTCAGAGTGCGGGGCGGGCGAGCATCAGGGCCAGCAGCACGGCCCCGACGGAACTGCACGTGGGGCTCTTCGTCCTGGCGCCGATCGTGAGGAGCAGGAGGCCGGCGATCCCGGCGGGCCCGTACTGCCACTGGACCAGCTGCTCGAACGTGACGACGCACACCGCGGACAGCAAGGTGAGGACGGGCATGGCGGTTCCTCCTTAGGCCATCTTGCTCCAAGTTGGCAACCAACTACACTGAAGTTGTCCCCACTTGGCCGGAGGGAATAAACAACTCCTCAACAACTCCCGCCAAATAGCGGTTAGTTGTAGCGTTTGGTTGTGACCCAGGAGAACGTTGCAGTGAACGGCAGCAGAAGGTCCTCCCCCCAGGCGATCGCCGACGTCCTGCGGGCGCGCATCAAGGCGGGTGAACTCCGGCCGGGCGAGCGGCTGCCCACGCAGGCGGAGCTGGCCGGGGAGTTCGGCGTGGAGCGCGGCACCGTACGGCAGGCCCTGCGCTCACTTCAGGAGGACGGCCTCCTCAGCAACGTGAGCAAGGGCAGCCCCCCGAGGATCGCCGCACAGGCCCCGGCCCGCGACGAACCGCAGCCCACGATGGTCGGCCTGGCCCCGCGCCTGTCCGAGGCGTTCGCGGCCCCCCACGTGCGGATCGACGCCGTCTGCCTCACCGCCGAGACCCTGATGATGGCGCTCGGCGAGCCGGTGCGCCTCATCCACGAGGGCCGCGTGCACCCCGACTCGGTCGACGTCCGCATCCTGCTGCCCAGCCGCGACATCTCCCTCGCCTTCCCCGTCCCCGTCGAGGGCGCGGGCCACGACGACGTCGTGCACCGGCGCTGGCTCGACCAGCGCAACGCGCAGGGCCTGGTGCTGCGCCACAACCTGCGCGCGCTGCGGTCCTCGCACGGCATCGACGTGAAGGTCACGTTCCGCGCGCTGCCCTTCACCCCGCCGGTCAAGCTCTACGTGCTGAACGGGAGCGAGGCGCTGCTCTCGTACTACCTGGTCACGCGGCGCGAGGAGGAGGTCGAGAGCGGCACGCTCGACCTGTACGACACGCTCGGCACGGAGTCGCTGCTGTTCTCGTTCGAGAAGCGGAGCGGGCAGCGGGACACCGCGTTCGTGGAGGAATCGCAGAAGTGGTTCGACGCCCTCTGGGAAACCATCACCACGGACCTGACACTCTCCTAGTGACTTCTGATGCAACGAAGCAGACTGATCCGGTGGCTGAAGCGACGGAATCACTGCGGGAATTGATCAAAAGGGCGCGCTTCGTGCTCTTCGACTTCGACGGGCCGATCTGCCGGCTCTTCGCCGGGCACTCCGCGGAACGGGTGGCCGTCGATCAGGTGCGCTGGCTGGAGGAGCGCGGCCTGCACGGACTGCTCACCGAGGAGGAGCGCGCGGAACCCGACCCGCACGCCGTCCTGCGCGCGGTCGACCGCAGGAGCCCCGGCAGCGACCTCGTCGTCGAGCTGGAGGAACGCCTCACCCAGCAGGAGCTGACGGCGGTGGCCTCGGCCTGGCCCACGCAGTACGCCGACCCGCTGATCAGGACCTGGTTCGCGGTGGGCGCGCACCTGGCCGTCACCACCAACAACTCCCCGGCGGTGGCCTCCCGTTACCTGGCCACACGCGGCCTCACGACCTGCTTCGCCCCGCACGTCTACGGCCGCACCCAGGACCTCCACCTCCTCAAACCCCACCCGCACTGCGTCCAACGAGCGCTCGGCGCCCTGGGCGCGACCCCCGAAGCGTCCCTGATGATCGGCGACACTCCGTCGGACTTCGAGGCGGCAACCGCGGCCGGCATCGCGTTCCTCGGCTACGCCCGCAACGAACGCAAGGCGAAGGTGCTGAGGGAAGCGGGCGCGGAGGCGGTGGTGTCCTCCCTGGAGCCGGTGCTTCAGGTGGTGCGGGAGCGGGGGTGACGGTTCCGCCCGCACACCGTTGATTCTGGGACGCAGCGGCGTGGCGGAGTACCGTACTCCTCCACTTCGAAAACGCTGGTGCTACTCCTGGCGAAAGAATGGGCGATGAAAACCGACCCGACGACGAAGACGGCGGCCTGGCGGCGTGCTGTCGCATTGAGTGGTGACGAACAGTCGATCGAGGGGCCGCTCAAAGGTCATCACCACGAGACCTATGTCCTCCCTTTTCTTCGTACGGACGACCCGTCCCTGGCAGGCCGCTGGAAGTGCCGGGAGCCGCGCAGCGGGCTCCTCTGGTTCGACCGGCGCTGCTTCACAGCGGAAGAGCCGCTGCTCAGAGCCCTGAAGGGCCGAGTGTCGCGCATTCCCGAGGTGGTTGAGGTCGAGGGCACCCCGCTGCAGCGGTTTATCGAGGGGAGCACGCTCGGCTCCCTCCACGAACAGGGCCGCCCGGCCCCCGCGGATATCAGCGGCCAACTGGGCGCGGTGTTCCATGAAATGGCCGTAGTGCGCCCTGAATCGCTCTCCATTGCCAGAAATTGCACCAAGGAGGACCAGGCGCCCGAAGGGGACTCGGCGGAATTCCTGGAGCGGTTGATCAGGTTCACCGAAAAGCAGGTGTACCAAAAGAACCAGGAGCGGTTCGGCGGGCTCTTCACGAGCCTGGGACTGGACGGCGAGGCTTTCACGCGCCTGCGGAAGCATGTCCTGGGCATGGTGGAGCGCCCCTTCTGCCTGCTGCACGCGGATCTCCACCGGGAGAACCTCATCGTGGACCCGGCCGCCCGGCTCTGGGTGATCGACTGGGAACTCGCGATGTTCGGCGACCCCCTGTACGACCTGGCGACCCACCTGTACCTCATGCGCTACCCGCAGGAGCAGGTCCAAGAGGTCGTCGACGCGTGGCGCGACAGCGTCGAGGACGTCAGGAAGGGCAGCTCCCGGGGCTGGGAGAAGGACCTTCCGCTCCTGATCGACTACAAGTCCGCGCAGTCGGTGTACACCGATGTGATCAGGTCCGCGACGAAGCTCGGCGCCTCCCCGGTCCGGGACGGATCGCTGCTCCGGCTGACTGCCGTCAAGCTGCACGACATCGTGTCCGCGGCGACCGTCCCCCTCGGCCTGGAGTCGGTCCCCTCGGCGGACCGGATCGCCGACGAGCTGGCCCGCTGGCTGGCGGGGCAGGCGACTGCCCCCGTCGCAGGCGTGTGACACCGGCGGCCTGCGTACGTTCCCCGCATGAGCGGCGAGACGGGCGCGCCCGGGCCCGTACGCTTCCCGGCATGAGTGGCGACACCGGTGAGATGGGCCTCCGTGAGCGGAAGAAGCGGCGGATGTATCAGGCGATCTCCGAGGCGGCCATCGGGCTGTTTCTGGAGAAGGGGTTCGACAACGTGTCGGTCGCCGAGGTCGCGGCCGCCGTCGAGATCTCCAAGCCGACCCTCTTCCGGTACTTCCCGACCAAGGAGGACCTGGTCCTGCACCGGTTCGCCGACCACGAGGACGAGGCCGCGCGGGTCGTGTCCGGGCGGGGCGACGGGGTGACGCCGCTCGCCGCGCTGCGGGCGCACTTTCTCGACGGGCTTGAGCGGCGCGACCCGGTGACCGGCCTGAACGACCATCCCGCGGTGCTCGCCTTCCACCGGCTGCTCTACGGGACGCCCTCGCTGGTCGCGCGGGCCTACGGGTATCAGGAGCGGTCGGAGAAAAGGCTTGCCGACGCGCTGGGAGAAGGGGTCGAGGCGGCGCTCGGGGCCGGGCAGATCTTTGCCGTGCAGCGCGTTCTCGCCATGGAGAACTGGCGGCGGATCGCCGCGGGGGAGAGCGCGGATGACGTGGCGCCGGATGCCGTGGCCGCCGCCGAGCTGGGGTTCCGGCAGTTGGAGGGCGGGCTCGGGGCGATCGGCCCCTCGTGAGGCTGTCATGAGTCTGGGTTAAAAATGTTACTCGGTTACGTTATCGTCGTGGGGTGACTGACACCGCCGACCTCCGCACCCTCGCCCAGGAACGCGACCACCACGACACCTGCCGGGCCGCCCTCGCCGCGATGATCGAAGGCGCCGACGAACAGGTCGTCGTCGGCGAGGACGTCTCCGCCTCCGGGGCCGACGCCGAAGTGCTCGGCCACCAACTGCGCAGCAAAGCCAAGGAACTTCACGAACTGCCCGACGTTCCGCTCTTCTTCGGGCGTCTCGACTTCGCGGCCAGGGAGAGCGCGGGCGACCACGCCGGGCAGAGCTACCACGTGGGCCGTCGCCGTATCAGCGAGCACCCGGCCGCCCCGCCCCTCGTCGTCGACTGGCGCGCCCCCGTCTCGCGCGCCTTCTACCAGGCTGGCCCCCAGGAGCCGCAGGGCGTCGCGGTCCGTCGCCGCTTCGGCTGGGCCCCCGGCAGCAAGGGCGACTCCGCCGACCTGACCGGCCTGGAGGACGAGTGGCTCGAGGCGGAGGGCGGCGTGTCCGTGGGGGAGAGCCGCATCGTCGCCCGCGAGATCGAGCGGCCCCGCGTCGGCCCCATGCGGGACATCGCCGCCACCATCCAGCCCGAACAGGACGACCTCGTCCGCGCCGGCCTCGCCGCCTCCGTCTGCGTACAGGGCGCCCCCGGCACCGGAAAGACGGCGGTCGGCCTGCACCGGGCCGCGTACCTCCTCTACACCCACCCCCAGCGCGTCCAGCGTGGCGGACTGCTCATCCTCGGGCCCAACCGCACCTTCCTCACCTACATCTCCGAGGTGCTGCCCGCGCTAGGCGAGAGCGGCGTGCGCCAGTCCACGGTCGAGGAGATCCTCGTCGAGGAGTGCGGTGCGGCGGTGAGCAAGGCGCGGATGTACGAGGACACCGATTCCGCCGCCGCCGTGAAGCACGACGCCCGGATGGCCGCCGTCCTGCGCCGCGCCCTCTACGCGCGCGTGCGGCCCGACGCGGCCCCCGACTCCTTCGCCGTACCCGACGGTTCGTACCGCTGGCGGGTGCCGTCCGCCGTGCTCACGCGGATCGTGGAGGCCGTACGGGAGGAGGAACCGCCGTACGCGACCGGGCGCGAGCGCGTGCGCAGCCGGGCCCTGCGGCATCTTCAGGAGCAGGCCGAACGCAGGTCGGGCCCGGTGAACAACCTCTGGCTGCACAAGACCGGCCGGTCCCGGCCGATGAGCGCGTACGTCGACGCGGTGTGGCCCCGGGTGCGGCCCGAGGAGGTCGTGGCCGCGCTCCTCGGCGACGCGGACGCGCTCGCCGCCGCGGCCGACGGGATCCTCGACGTCGGCGAGCAGCAGGCGATCCTGTGGGCGAAGCCCCCGCGCTCCTACCGGTCGGCCGCGTGGTCGGCGGCGGACCTGGTCCTCCTCGACGAGGTCGCCGGGCTCCTCGAACACCCTGCCGGCTACGGGCACATCGTCATCGACGAGGCCCAGGACCTCTCCCCGATGCAGGCCCGCTCGATCGCCCGCCGCGCCGCGTTCGGATCGCTGACCGTGCTCGGCGACCTCGCGCAGGGCACCACGCCGTGGGCGGCCCGCACCTGGCCCGAACTGCTCGGCCACCTGGGTAAACCCGACGCCCTGGTCGCGCCCCTGACCACCGGGTTCCGCGTCCCCGGCATGGTCGTCGCGCTCACCAACCGCCTCCTCGGCCTGCTCGACGTGGACGTGCCACCGGCCCGTTCCCTGCGCCAGGACGGGGAGTTGAGGATCCGCCGGGCGGACGACGTGCTCGCGGAGACCGTCGACGCCGTGCGCGGAGCACTGGCGCACGAGGGATCGGTGGGCGTCGTCGCGGCGGACGGCGAACCGGTGTCGGCGCTCCGGACCGCCCTGACGGCGGCGGGAATCGAGGTGGGCGGCCCCGATGACCCGCGCGCCCGCGTCACCGTCCTCGGCGCATCCGTCGCCAAGGGACTCGAGTACGACCATGTGGTCGCCGTCGAACCGGCCGCCGTCGCCGAGGCCGAGCGCCGCGGTCTGCACCGGCTGTACGTCGTCCTGACCCGCGCCGTGTCCCGCCTCGACATCGTGCACAGCCGCCCGCTGCCGTTCCCCGCGGCACCCTGAGCGGCCCGTTCACTTCGGGAAATCGAGGGCCGTTCCGTAGAGCCGGGAGACGTGGAGTCTGATCACCACGCGGCGCTCCTCGACCAGCTGGGCGAGAAACTCCGCCTCCTGCCCGGCGTCGTCGAACCCCGGTGTCATGGCGAGCAGTTCGCGGCCGACGGCGTCGCCGGGCGAGGCCGTCACCTCCGACACCTCGGCCTCGCCCTCGGCGACCGCGAAGGACCACACGTCGGGGCCGCTGACGTGCAGCGCGGCATGCGGGTCGCTCCGCAGCTGGCGGGCCTTGAGGCGGTCGGCCGTGGTGGAGACGCGCACGACGCGCTCCTCGGGGCTCCAGTGGTAGAGCACGGTGGACAGATGTGGATGCCCGGTGCGCCGGACACTCGCCAGCGTCCCGAACTGCCCTCGGGCGAGCAGCAGGTGGAGCTCTTCGTCGGTGAGGATCCGGGGTGCGGGGCCGCTCTTCGCTGTCATGACGCCTCCGTCGGCGGGGTGTGACGTGGTGGTGGGCGAGGGGGAGGGGAGGAGGGGGGCGATCAGTTCGTCGGCGTCTTGCGGGGGCTGCGCAGCACCACGTACGCGATCACGAACGCGCTGACGAGGAGACCCGTGCCGATCGTGAAGGCCAGGTGGTAGCCGCTGGTGAGGGCCTCGGCGCGGGTGGCGCCGTGTGCCGTGAGCTGCCGGGTGCGGGACGCGGCGAGCGTGGAGAGCACGGCGACGCCCACGGCCATGCCGATCTGCTGGGTGGTGTTGAAGAGGCCGGAGGCGAGCCCCGCGTCGGCCTCGCCGGCTCCGGACATGCCGAGCGAGGTCAGCGCGGGCAGGGCGAGGCCGAATCCGGCGGCGAGGAACATCACCGGGAGGATGTCGGTGGCGTAGTGCGCGTGTACGGGGACCCGGGCGAGGAGTCCGAGTGCGCCGACGAGGAGCACGATCCCGGTGAGCAGCACGGTGCGTTCGCCGAAGCGGGCGTTGAGGCGGGCCGATACGCCGAGGGAGACCGCGCCGATGACCGCGGCGGCGGGGAGCATCGCGAGGCCGGTCGCCGCGGCGCCGTAGCCGAGCACCTTCTGAAGGTAGAGCGCGACCAGGATCTGGAAGGAGAACAGGGCGGCCACCATCAGCATCTGGACCAGGTTGGCCCCGGCGACGCTGCGCGAGCGCAGGATCCGCAGCGGCATGAGCGGCGTACGGGCCCTGGCCTGCCGGACGAAGAACCCGGCGAGCAGGACGGCGGCGAGGGCGCCGAACCCGAGCGTGTGCGCCGAAGCCCAGCCGTACTCCTCGACCTTGACGACGGAGTAGATCCCCAGCATCAGCCCGGCGGTGACGAGCAGCGCGCCGGCCGTGTCGGCACCGGCCCTGAGCCCGAGGCCGCGGTCACGGGGCAGGGCGGGCACGGCGACCGCGAGGGTCGCGAGTCCGATCGGCAGGTTGATGAAGAAGATCCAGTGCCAGCTGAGCGCGTCGGTGAGTACGCCGCCCAGGACCTGCCCGACCGAGGCTCCGGCGGCGCCGGTGAAGCTGAACACGGCGATGGCCCTTGCTCGTTCGCGGGGTTCGGTGAACAGCGTGACGAGGATGCCGAGGCTGACGGCGGACGCCAGCGCGCTGCCGACGCCCTGGAGGAACCTCGCGGCGATCAGGAGCCCGGGGCTCGTGGCCACGCCCGCCAGGAGCGAGGCCGCGGTGAAGACCGCCGTACCCACCAGGAACAGGCGCTTGCGTCCGAGGAGGTCACCGAGCCGCCCGGCGAGCAGCAGCAGGCTGCCGAACGCGATCAGGTAGGCGTTGACGACCCAGCTGAGGCCGACCGGGGTGAACCCCAGGTCGCTCTGGATGGCCGGCATCGCGACGGTCACGATGCTGCCGTCGAGAACCGTCATCAGCATTCCCGTGGCCAGAACACCGAGGGCCGCCCGGCGGGAGCGGCCGGGGGTGCGGGGTGCCGGACGGGTGCGGGGGGCCGAACGGGTGTGGGGTGGTGCGGAAACGGCTGGCATCTCGGGCATCTCCTGAGAAAAGGCCGCGGCGGGAGCCGCTGCGGGCCGACAGGAATGACCGTAGCAGATGGTTTCGTTGCAGACTATCTAGTTCGGATTCGTCGTCAGGCTTCAGGCTTCAGGCCTCAGGCTTGAGGGCTTGAGGCTTCTAGCTCTCGCGGCGTGCCCTCCGGGCCGGGCGTGGGCTCTCCGCCGGGGTGGCGAGATGGCCCTCGGCCAGGAGGTTCAGGGCGCGCAGCAGTGCCTCGCGCTCCGCCTCGGGGAGGGCCCCGAGCGCCTCCTCGTGGACGCGGTCGGCGATCGCCTGGCTCTGCGCGGCGACCTGCGCGCCCTTCTCGGTGACCGCGATGATCCGTGCGCGCCGGTCCCGCGCGGACGTGCGGCGCTCGGCGAGGCCCGCCTTCTCCAGGGCGTCGACCGTCACCACCATCGTGGTCTTGTCCATGTCGCCGATCTCGGCGAGCCGCGCCTGGGTGCGCTCATCCTCCAGGGCGTGCACCAGTACGCAGTGCATCCGGGCCGTGAGGCCGATCTCGGAGAGGGCCGCCGCCATCTGCGTGCGCAGCACGTGGCTGGTGTGGTCGAGCAGGAAGGAGAGGTCCGGTTCGGTGCGGGTGGTCGCCGAGGAGGTCATGCCTGCCAGGGTAGCGAATTTGATCCGTTGCGGATTATCTGCGACTTTCCGCATCGGCCATCAGCCATCAGCCATCAGCCATCAGCCATCAGTCATCGGTCTGGGGGCCGGTGACGCGCTCGGCGAGGAAGGACTCCCACGTGCGGCCGCCCCTCGTGGCCCCCGCGCCGGCCAGGTTCTCGCCCGCCCGGTACGCGCGGCCCGCCTTCCCGGGGATGCGGACCGGCAGCTTCGGGCGGCGCCTGCCGCGTGCCGCGAGGTAGCCGCCGCCCAGCTCTGCCATCCCGTACACCCGGGGACCGGCCAGGTCCGGAACCGGGCCGGCCGGCTCGCCGAGCGCCAGTTCCACCAGGTGGGCCGCCACGTCGCGCGCGTCGACCGGCTCGAAGCGGAGGCCGCCCGGCACTGGGAGCACCGGCAGCTTCGCCATCTTCTCCACCACCGTCAGGACGAGGTCGTGGAACTGGGCGGCCCGCAGCGTCGTGAACGGGATGCCGGACCCGGCGACGGCCTGCTCGGCGGCCAGCTTGTTCCGCAGCCAGGCGACCGGGACCGTGTCCGCGCCGATGACCGAGATGTACACGAGGTGCTTCACGCTCCCGGCCCGCTGCGCCGCCCGCACCAGGTTCCGGGTCGCCACGTCGTCGCCCTTGGGGCCGCCCGCGAGATGCAGGACGATCTCCGTTCCGTCCAGCGCGTCGCACAGCCCTTCGCCGTTGTCATTCAGCAGGTCGGCGCTCACGTACTCGACTCCGTCGGCGGCCTCGCGCCCGTGTCGGCTGAGGACGCGCACGGTGCGGCCGGCCTCGCGCAGCAGGGGGACGACATGGCGGCCCAGCGTGCCGGTGCCACCGGTGACCAGGATGGGTGCGGTCATGGCTGCTCCTGTGGGTTCAGGGATTTCAGGGATCTTCGAGATCTTCGGGACCGTCGGGATTTCCGAGGTCTGCTTCTCTGACCCCTGCCGGGCGGGAAATGTGACCGAGGGCCGGGAAAAAGTCGCTGACCAGGCGCGACGGGGGCGCGACGGGCGCGAACGCCTGCGCGGGCCGGGCGGCGCCCGTAGGCTGGCGGCGTGACGCTTGAGGACCTCGTACGACTGCGCCGGGCCAGGGACACGATGGACCGCGACTACGCGGAGCCTCTCGACGTGACGGCGCTCGCGCGCGGCGCCCACATGTCGCCCGGACACTTCTCGCGCAGCTTCCGCGCGGCCTTCGGCGAGACCCCGTACAGCTACCTCATGACCCGCCGTGTCGAGCGGGCCAAGGCGCTGCTGCGGCGGGGCGACCTGAGTGTGACGGAGGTCTGCTTCGCGGTGGGTTGTACGTCGCTCGGGTCGTTCAGCTCGCGCTTCACCGAACTGGTCGGCGAGAGCCCGAGCGCGTACCGGGCCGGCCCCCACGACGACAGCGCGGTCATGCCGGCTTGCGTCGCCAAGATCCACACACGTCCGGTCAGGAACCGCCCCGCCGACGACGCGCGGTCGTAGGGCGCGTCCTCGGCTTTCCGGGGGTTCGGCTGTCCGTTCCCAAAAGATCTGGATCGAGGAGGTGTCTCTGACCTGGGCCTTGTCAGTTCTGCTGGGACGGGTTGGAAGCCGGGCGGCCCAGTGGATCTGCGCAGTGATGCGCCTGCTTGAGCGAGAGCTGGGACGGTCCCATTTGTTCTGTCGGACGGCACGGCCGTGGCCTGGTGCTTTTCAGTTCTGGTGGGACTCTTCCCGCAGGGCGTCGTGGTCGTCCGGCGTCGTCACCAGCATCAGTGATCGTCCCAGGGAGTCAGTCCAGCGAAAGAGGGCGTCGTTGTAGAAGGTGTGGGAGTGTCGATTCTCCCGGAGAGATGGGACGTTGAGCCGGTGCTCGGCTTCTGCGTAGACGGCGTCGATCGTGCGCCGGTGCTGGCTTAGGTTCCCCCATTGGCGAGGTGCCCGTCGTGCTCGCCAAGCAGGGTCGGCCACCATGCCGAGCATGGTGACGAACTCCGGGTAGGTGGCGATGAACTCCCGCTCGTCGACGCGTCGCCTGATGATGTTCTCGTAGATGGCCTCCCTGGGCGGGAGTTGCGCGAGACGGTCGTTCCAGCGTGAGAGCAGATGGGGCTGCTTCTTGTTCAGAAGCCAGGATCGGACCATGTGCTGCGCTTCCTTCGTCGCTGCTTCCAGGGTGTCGGGGAAGCGGCGGGCGATTCGCCGGTGCCGGTGTTGAGCGGTGACAAGTTCTGGAAGGTGGCCGACGCGGTATTGGCGGTTGCCGTCGAGCCAGATGCCGTGTCGGCGGCAGAGCTGAAGATCGGCGGGGCGATGCGCGAGGACTGGTTCGGTGATTCCACGGCGATGCATGCAGTGCGAGCACGCGACGTAGAGACGCCGCCGGTAGCGGATCACCTCGCCTCCGGTACGCGCCTCAATCCGGGAGACCGCTGGCAATAGCATCCGAAGGGTCTCGTGAGGGAGACCCGTCAGGAGTGCCAGCCGCGGCAGAACCATCGGAGTCCAGCGCCATAACGTGTCCGTCCGCTTGCCGATCAGCGCATTTTTGAAAGGGGTCAGGGTTTTCGCCAGTTGGCCCGACGTCACGTGGTTGGCGGCGGCGAGGCGGTGCAGATACCAGCCGAAGACCTCCCCGTGAACAGGCGGCAGAGGAAGGGGCAGGAGCCTGACCGGGGCTTCCCAGGGCTCCATTGCTCAGGCCGCCTTCGGCCTGCGGGCGTATTTGGCTCGGGGGCGATCGGCCCGGGTCTTCTGGACAGCGTGGTCGAGCTCGATCTCGTCGAGCATGCGCTTGGTGATCTTTTCCGTTCCGCTGTCGATGGCGTCGACTGCGGCTTCTCGGATGAGCTGGGAAAGACTGCCGATCAGCCCGCCAGTGCGCTCGTGAAGGTAATCGGCCATGGCGACCAAGGTGCCGGGACGATGGGCGTGTAGTCGCAGGGAGTCCTCCATCGTCACCACCAGGGCCTGCCAGCTCTCCTTGTCCGCGCGGTTCTTGTGGCCGAAGGGTCGGGAGGGGATGACCGTGTAGCGGCCGGCGATCTGCTGTCCGCGAGTGCCCTGGAACAGGCTGCTGGTCTCGACGTCGAGACCAGCAAGCACGAAGGTGGCCGCGATCCGTTCCGAGAGGTACTTCAGCTGATCGGATGCCTCGGCTCCGTTGCGGGTGGTCAGGTCGAGGTTGTGGATCTCGTCGACCAGGACGAGTGTGGTGCCGAGCTTTCCGAGCAGGTCACAGACGGCGTTGGTGATCTGGACCTGGCTCATGCGGTGCTCCAGCGGGATGCCAAGGAATCGGGCGAACTCGCCTGCGAGCATCTTCGGGGTAGCCGCTGGGGGGGACGGTGACGAAGACGACCGGCAGTCCGCCGACGGCGTTGGGGCTGCGCCGCCGGGTGATCTGTTCGACGTTCTTGCCCAGCTGGGTGATCGCTGTGGTCTTGCCGGTGCCGGCCGAACCGGACACGATCAGGCCGCGACGGGCGGAGATTTGGTGCCGGTTGAGCACGATGCGTTTGCGACCCGTAGTGACTACGCCGCGGATCGTCGGAGTGTTCACGATGACGGATCGTGTGTGGTAGTCGACCCGCGCTTCCCTGTAGGACTCCAGCTCGCCCTCATCCAGGACGGTGCCGGACGGGAGTGACGGCGGGGGCTCAGGGTTCTCGTCGACGAACGCCCGCCAGCCTTCCTTCGTGGTCAGTGACATCTGCGGGTTGGCGATGTCCTGTGGTGGAGCCTCGCTCACAGGCGGCTCCCGTCGGTGAAGGCGTCGAAGACGCCGAAGGGAATGACGTTCGACGGCTGCTCCAGGACGGTGGTCTCGTCCTCGGCGTCTTCCGGAGCTGAAGCCTGCGGCAGAGCAGGGACGGACCGGGCGGGCTCCAGGGCGGCGCGGGTACGGGCCGCGATACGGCGGTCCGGCCCGGTTTCCGCCCGCGTCAGCAACTGGTCGACTGCTGCGGCCACGGCGGCTTGGTTGGTGTCGTCCTGGCCCCGCATCGCAAGCAGGTCCCGGGCTCGGCGCCAGGTGAAGTCCGCGAACGGTGTCGAGACCAGGTGCCGGTGTGTCCACGGAACCGTGATCCACTCTCCGGTGCGCGCGTTGCGTACCCAGACCTGAGACAGGTCGTAGGGGTCGTAGTGGACCTCCCAGAGACCGCCTTTCGCGGCCAATCCCGAAGGTTGGCGCCGTAGCGGAGCCAACTCCGGGCAGTTGTAGGTGCGATGGTCGATACGGATTCCGTAGTCGTTCACCGACCGCCAGACCGCCGGCAGCAGTTCGAGGTAGTCGAGACCGCTCAGCGGCAGCGGGACGTAGCCGGTGCGGGCCACAAGCAGCGCGTACGCGTCGTTGGGTGACATCGACCGGCCGGGTAGGAACGGACTACGAAGCCCGTCGTGCGGCCGCTGCTGCCAGCAGGCCACGATCCATTCCTGAAGAAGGTCATCGAGTTCGGCGAGCGTCCATACCGCCTCGACACCCGCGCCGCGGCGGTCCGTGTTGGAGCCTGTGTAGCCGGAAACGTGCTGGCAGAACAGGGTGTTGATGGAGGAGAACGTCCGCTCCACGATGGCCTTGTCCGTCGGAGTGGCGGGCCGCGAGGGCTGCACGGAGACGCCCAGCGACCGACAGGCGGCGATGAACGCGTCGGAGACGAACACCTTGCCGTGATCGATGCCGATGGTTTCCGGGACGATCACCGGTTTCGCGGCGGCCTGCTCCAGCCGGGCGTCGATGTCCAGCAGCCGGGCGTGCGGAATCAGCGTCGCCGACAGGGCCAGGGCCTCCGGCCAGCCCGGCCGCAGCGGCTCGGGGACCAGCATCTTCGCCAGCAGCAGCGACGCATCGACCGCCTTGGTGCCCGCCGGCCGCAGCACCGCCGCGCAGATTGTCCGGGTCGCCACGTCAACGGCGATAGTCAGTTCCGGACGACCGCTCACCCCGTCCTCCAGGATCACCAGCACATCCAGTGGAGTCGTGTCGATCTGTACCAGCTCGCCCGGTCGGCAGGCCGCGGACGGCGTGAACATTCCCTCGGGCCGACGAGCTTGGGAGCGGCGGGAAGCAGCCGAACCGAAGGCGTGCGTGCCCGCGCTCACTGCCTCGACAAGCCGGTAGAACGTCGTCTTCGACGGCATCGGCACCACCCCGGCCCCGTGCTGCTCGGCAAGCAGGGCCTCGACCCGGCGCCGCACCCGGTTTCGTGTCCCAGTCGACTCGTTCAGCTGGCAGGCCAGCACCTCCGCGACGGCTGCCACCACCCGCTCATCAGCCCGGCCCGTCGGCGAGGACAGACGGGTCTTGCGGTGATCGACCAGCCCCCAGACCCCTTGATCCCGGTAGCGGGTCCGCATCCTCTCGACCGTCCGCGCGCTCACCGTCCAGCCCAGGGCACGCAACTCGGTGGCCTTCGCGGCGATCCGCTCCTCCAAGGTATGCCGGGCCGGGTCGTACTCCGGCCGCGGCCCCGCCCCGGCTCCGATACCGCTTTGCCGCCCGGACTCCAGCTCCAGTAGATGCTGTTCCCAGGCGGTGGCCTTCTCTGCCTCCAGTGGCGGAACGGTGTCCAGCAACGCGAAGGGCGCCACTACCGGTGACCCGTCCCGCTGACCAAGGAACTCGAAGCCTTCGGCGGCCAGTAGGTGAGGCAGTAGCACAAGACTCGCCCGCCCAGCCTCGTCGGACAGCCGCACCAGCGTCCCTGACAATCCGACCACGGTGTGCAGCCGCTCGTCGAGCCGGACCTGGTCGCCGACTCGCAGCGCCGCCCGTCCGCTCACCACGACTCTGTCCGCGACACCAGCGTCGTGTCCGTCAGTGGCTTGGCCAGGTCCGCCCGGAGCCGCCCCGCCCAGAGCAGGTGGAACACCGCTGGTAGCACCGCAATCGGGTCACCCAACAGTGACGCCTGCCCCACCAGCGGTGAGGGCACCGAGAACACCGCCATCAGCCGCTCGGCCATCCCCGCGGTGGTCGCATGCCGAGGGTGTCGATACCCCGCCAGCCAGCGGACATTGGCCATCCGGACCGGGTCCACCATCCCGACCACCCGGTAGCCCCAGCCCACCGCTTCACAAGCCAGCCGCGTCACGGCGAACTTGGCCGCCGACCGCTCGTCGACCCGGTCCAGAGGCCGGCAGTCCACCAGCAATCCCCGGCCGTCCTCGAACCGTGCGAAGTAGTCCGGCGCGTGCGAGACCACCCGGCCCTTGTCGTTCTGCCAGAACAGCCACAGCGGCTGCGACAGCAGACCAGTCACCTCGGGTGTGAAGTCCAGCAGCATCGCGTGATCCCGCTCCAGCCACGACTCGAACCCCACATGCCCGCCTGTTGTGGCCGACCAGTACAGGCCCGGGAAGTTCCGCTGGCCGCGGTATGAAGGGAAACCACGTACTGGCAGTCCCGTCTCGAACTCGACCTCCTCCGCCTCACTCAGCGGTCGGCGGTGTTCACCTTTGGCATCCCGCCAACCGACCTCGAATCCGCCCACGTCCAGCGGTGCCGTATCACTCGTCCCGCCCAACCCCATGGACTTCACTGTCCAGAATCAATGGGAATCCACCAGAAGTTTTGGGCTGAAACCCCTCATGTGAGTGATGCTGCGAGCCAGCTCAGTCAGAGTCTTCATGATCACTGGCGAGATCGTCTGAGGCGGGTCGAAGCCTGCGACGCGCCGCGTCCAGGCGTTCGCCATAGTCCGCTGCGAAGATCCCAGGCAGGGACTTGTCGAGCGTTCCGGCCAGCCTATGAATGGGCGCCCAGACGGCCTCGTCGTCGACGAGACGGCTGAGGTCCGTCATCTGCACTCGCTCCAGCCAGTCCGACAGGACCAGCGCTTCATCAGAGGTGAGCTTGATGATGATCTCCGTGTTCTCCACTGCTCGAACATAGTTCGCCGACCCTGAGGTGTCAGAGGTGTCTGGCACAGTGCCGCCGTGGACATCGATTCCTTCTGGAAGCTCATCGAAGAGTGCCGACGGCAGACGCGGGGCCGGGACGAACGGCTGACGTGGTTGCGTGACGAGTTGTCGCGGAGGCCGCTGACAGAGATCGTGCAGTTCCAGGTTCGCCTGGACGAAGTGACGCACGAAGCCTTCACCTGGGATCTATGGGCTGCTGCGGAGCGGATCTTCGGCGGCTGGTGTTCGGACGACGGATTCTGCTACTTCGGCCTGTGGATGGTGGGGATCGGTCGGGAAGCCTTCGCGCGGGCAGTGATCGATCCCGACGCTCTGGCCGACACTCCAGAGGTTCAGTGCCTGGTGGGTCGCCCTCGGGAGCTCTGGAACGACGGCTGGCCGGAGTGGGAGTCTCTCGACTACGTCGCCATGGAGGCGTATGGACTACTCACCCGCGCGGATGACGACTGCGGCGACGCATTTTATGAAGCCGTCGAAGCCGAGCAGGGCGCTGTAGGCGGCAATCCAGGGCCGCGCGGCGAGCAGTGGGACGTGCGATGCGAAGACGAAGCGATGCGCAAACTGCCGAGGCTGAGCGCGATGTTTCCCCTCCGGCCACTGGCCCGGTAGGCGCGAAAGCGCGAGGGATCAGGCTGAGGCTTCGGGGGTGTCGACAGACAGGCGATGCCACGCGTGGCCGCAACCGTCGGAGCAGAAGCGCTCTCGTCGGCGTTCGTCGGCGACGGCCAGCACCGCGATCAGTAGCCGGAATGACTTGAGTCGCTCGTCGTGCGGGGTGAGACTGGCGATCTTCCCGAGTTGCTGGTCGATCCGCCCTCGTGTGATCAGAACTGCCGGTGTGTGCGTGGCGCGGAGCCCGGCGCGTCGGATACTTTCCGGGCCGTCCTCGGCGGTGGCGCGGGCCTGAATGCAGAAATGTGACAGGAGGCGCAGGGTGTTGGACTGCTCCTCAGTCGAGAGGCCCTCGAACCACTCGATTCCCTGTGGCATCGGCCGAAGCTCCTGGGCGAGTTCGTTGAGAATGATGTACGGATCAGCCATCCACACGCCCCCGTTGCGCTCGGTTCACAGACTTTCCCGGTCATCCAAGCAGACCCTCGGATGCCTCGAAAGGCAGTTCGTCGGCTTCCAACGGCTCTGAGTACCCACGTACCCAGTGGCCGGGGAGGGCGGCGCAGAGCGACTCCAGGTCGGCGAACGTACTTCCCCGAACGTGCAGCCAGCTGTGGTCACTCAGTCCGTCGAGCCGCAAGAGCTTCCCCGGCGCGGAAAACCAGCACACGGGTGACTCTTCCTTCCCCGTCCACATCGGGTACTCGGGAAACTCCACCGGCGCGAACCGACTCGGTAGCTCTCGAATCAGGCTGGCGGGAAGTTCGCAGGCGTTGTAGAGCCGTCCTCCGCCGCCAAGCAGTGTCTCGCTGAGTACGAGCTCGATACAGGCCAAGGAGACCCGCTCCAGGTAGCGGACCCAACCATCCCGTGACTGGACGAACACCGGCGGATCGTCCTGACCGAGGTCCCGCAGCCGCACTCCCCAGAAAGCGCATCCCTGGTTCTCGCTGCGGAAGACGAGCACTCCACCGAACTCGTCGTGCACGAACAGCTCGGAAGGGCGCAGCAGCGGGTCCTGGTTGCCGGTGAGGTCGTGACGCGTACCGAGAAGCGAGTACGCCTCGCGCAGCGCGGTCGGCAGCGTGAGCCCCAGCATCTCCTCGGCTCGCTCCAGCTCCTCCGCTCGCGTACCCGCGCCGTCGGCGAGCGGCTCCGCCCACGCTGCGGCAAAGTCCCGAACGAAGGCCCAGGCTCGCGCCCTGTCTGGTATCCCACCGCGCAGAGCTTGAGCCACATCGAACTCGTCAACCATGCGGTGGACCGTACAGGCCGGCCAGCTTCGCCGGGACTCCGCCAGGTCGTTTGCCAGAACCACTGGAACTCGCCACATCTACTGAGAACGGACATCGGCCCTCTGGGGGGTTCGGCCTTCCGGGTGGTCTGGAACACTTTTGCAAGCGGCTGCTTGCAAAAGTTAGCGCGGTCGGGGCAGTATCGGAGCATGGCATCGCTCAACGTCGGCAATCTCGGTGACTACCTGCGGGAGCAGCGCCGCAGCGCGCAGCTCTCGCTCAGGCAGCTCGCCGATGCCGCCGGGGTGTCCAATCCGTATCTGAGCCAGATCGAGCGCGGGCTTCGCAAGCCGAGCGCGGAGGTCCTTCAGCAGGTCGCCAAGGCCCTGCGGATCTCCGCGGAGACGCTGTACGTGAGGGCCGGGATCCTCGATGCGGAGCGGGAGCGGGACGAAGTGGAGACGCGCGCCGTCATCCTCGCCGACCCCTCGCTCAACGAGCGCCAGAAACAAGTGCTGTTGCAGATCTACGAGTCCTTCAGGAAAGAGAACGGGACCGAGGTCCAGCACGGCGCGGACGAAGTAGGAAGCCCCGACGACGGCCCCCGCACGGCCGACCTGGGCGACGCCGAACCCTCAAGCTGAAGCCGATGTGATCCGGGAGGACCACGCCATGGCCATCACCGAAGACCTGCGCAAGACCCTCAGCAACCCGACCCCCCTGTACTTCGCCGCCGGCACCGCCGAGCTGGCCTACCAGCAGGCGAAGAAGGTGCCCGGCCTCGTGGAGCAGCTGCGTGCCGAGGCCCCGGCCCGGTTCGAGGCCGTGCGCAACACCGACCCGAAGGAAGTCCAGGAGAAGGCGGCCGGCCGCGCCAAGGAGGCCCAGGCCGCCATCCAGGCCAAGGTCACCGAGGTGCTCGGCAACCTCGACACCGACCTGAAGAAGTTCGGCGAGACCGCTCAGGACCTCGCGCTGCGCGGTGTCGGCGTCGCCGCCGAGTACGCCGTCAAGGCGCGGGAGACGTACGAGAAGGTCGCCGAGCACGGCGAGGAGACCGTGCGGGCGTGGCGCGGCGAGGCGGCCGAGGAGATCCTCGAGGTCGCCGAGGCCGTCGAGCCCGACGCGGAGCCCGTCGTAGTCGCCGACGAGCCGGCTGCCGCGAAGCCCGCGCCGGCCGACGCGTCCGCGAAGAAGCCGGTGGCGGCGAAGAAGGCCCCGGCCAAGAAGACGACGACCGCGAAGAAGACCTCGCCCTCCGCGAAGTAAGCGGCAGCGGTTGAGGTTGAGGTTGCGGTTGCTGTTGCGATAGCGGCGCGACGTACCTCGGGGCGGGCCGGGCACTTACCGGGTGTCCGGTCCGTTCTCCGGGTACGGTGACCGCGTAGGACTGACCTGACTCGGGTGGTGGGCGTTGTGCTGATGTCGGCTTTCGGCGGCTTGATGTGGCTGATCTACACCGCCATGCTCGTGCTCGCGGTGGTCGCTCTGGTGATGGCCGCTGTCGCCCGTGAGGACGCGTACCGGGCGGCGGACAAGCAGAACAAGATGTTCTGGCTGATCATCCTCGGGATCACGGTCGCGGTGAATCTGCTCGTCCCCATGCTGTTCCTGCAGCTCGCGGGGCTCGTCGCGACGATCGTGTTCTTCGTGGACGTGCGGCCCGCGCTCCATCAGGTGTCGGGCGGCGGCCGGGGCCGCCGTGGTGGCGGCTCCAGCAGCGACGGTCCGTACGGGCCGTACAACGGCGGGCGCTGAGCCCGCACCCCCGCACCCTCGGATCGCTGGGCGGGTCAGCCCCGGGTCCAGCCCTGGTTCAGACCCGGTTTCAGCCCCGGTCCAGGAGGACGACGGCGACGTCGTCCGTGAGGTCGCCGCCGTTGAGGTCGCGGGCCTCGTTCACCGCCGCGTCGATGAGTTCCTCGCCGCGCAGCCCCTCCGCGAGCCTGCGGCGCACGATCTCCACCATGCCGTCCTGGCCCAGGCGGTACTTCCCGCCGGGCACGCGCCCCTCGATCAGGCCGTCCGTGTAGAGCATCAGGCTCCACGTCGGGCCGAGGTCCACCTGCCGGCGCGGCCAGCGGGCGCGCGGCAGCAGTCCGAGCGCCGGGCCGTTGTCCTCGTAGGGAAGCAGCCGCGCGAGCCGTCCAGGGCGTGAGATCAGCGGCGACGGGTGGCCCGCCAGGCACAGGCCTGCGCTGCGGCCGTCGGGCGCGATGTCGACCGTGCACAGCGTCGCGAAGATCTCGTCGTCCTCCCGCTCGTGTTCGAGGACCTGCTGGAGCGTGGAGAGCAGTTCGTCGCCGCACAGGCCCGCGAACGTCAACGCCCGCCAGGCGATGCGCAGTTCGACACCGAGCGCCGCCTCGTCCGGGCCGTGCCCGCAGACGTCGCCGATCATGGCGTGCACCGTGCCGTCGGGCGTGCGGACGGCGTCGTAGAAGTCGCCGCCGAGCAGCGCGCGGGAGCGGCCGGGGCGGTAGCGGGCCGCGAAACGCAGCGGGGAACCGCCGAGGAGCGGCGTCGGGAGCAGGCCGCGCTCCAGGCGGGCGTTCTCCTCCGCGCGCAGCCGGGACTCCGCGAGCCCCCGCTGTGCGATGTCGGCGCGCTTGCGCTCCACGGCGTAGCGGACGGCGCGGCCGAGGAGGCGGCCGTCCAGCTCGTCGCGGAACAGGTAGTCCTGGGCGCCGACGCGCACGGCCTCGGCGCCGCGCTCGGCGTCGCCGGAGGCGGTGAGGGCGAGGACGGCGTGCCGCGGCGCGAGGCGCAGGACGTGCCGCAGGGTCGCCAGCTCGTCGGCGTCCGCGGCGGCGGCGCCCGGCGCGGGCAGGGCGAGGTCGAGCAGGATGCAGTGGACGTCGTCGGTGAGCAGCCGCTCGGCCTCGGTGAGGTTGCGCGCGGTGCGGATACGGATCGGCTTGCCCGCCGAGTCGGTCAGCTCGGGCACGCTGAGGGAGGCCGTGGGGTCGTCCTCGATGACGAGGAGCGTCAGGGGGCCGCCTTTGCCGCTGTGGGCGCCGGAGGCCGTCTGCTGCGCGGGCAGCACGACAGGAGGCGACGGCACAGCCGGAGCCTGACCAGCTTCCACGGCTGGGATCGCTCTTTGCCGCGGTACGGGTACGGGCATCGCTCGGTTTCCTTCCCTCCCCCCGAGGGCGTGGTGGAGCGAAGGTCGTCGCACCACCGACGGTGGACCTTAGCGGTACGCGGCCCGGCAACGGAATGCTGAGAGGCGAACCGCCACTGTCATATGCCGCATCAGGTAACGGAATTGGGCACGTCAGCGGCTTCGGCGGGGGTTCCGGGGATGACGAAGGTCACGTGGGAGGGGTGCAACCGGAGCCGTTCCAGTGCCCTGGGTCACGTGGCGCAGGTCACCGGAGGGCGTCTGGGCCGCGTGTGGCTGGCGCCATGTGTCCGGCCCTCATGTGGCCGGTGCCATGTGTTCGGCGCCATGTGCCCGGCGCGGGGCATATCGCCCTTCGGGCTCGTCCTCAATCGCCGGACGGGCTCAATAGGTCCGGCCGCCCCCTGTGAGACGTGAGACGCGGCACGCAGCCCCCGGCACGCAGCCCCCGCCGGCACGCAGTACCCAGCGCGCGGCACCCAGCACCCAGCACCCCGCACCCCGCACGCGTCACCCCGCGCGCGTCACGCGTCCGGGCGGACCACCCCGAGGATCGCCATCGAGCCCGCGCCCGCGATCGTCACGTTCCGTCCGGGCCGGGGCGCGTGCACGATGGCGCCGTCCCCTATGTACATCCCGACGTGGCTGGCGTCGTCGTGGTAGATGATCAGGTCGCCGGGGCGCATGTCCTTGATGTCGACGTGTCTGAGCTGCTTCCACTGCTCCTGCGAGGTCCGCGGGATCGGCCGCCCGGCCGCCGACCAGGCCTGCGAGGTCAGCCCCGAGCAGTCGTACGAGCCCGGCCCCTCGGCGCCCCACACGTACGGCTTGCCGATCTGCGCGGTGGCAAACGCGACCGCCTTCTTGCCCCGCGCCGACGCGCTGCCGCTGACGTCCTTGAGGGCGCCTGAGCTGAGCCAGGCCGTCTGCCGCTTGTACTCGGCCTGCAGCTCCAGCTCCTTCAGGCGCTCCCGCTCCTTCTTCTCCAGCCGTGACTCGAGCTTCTCGGCGGCGGCGATCTTGCTCTTGATCTTCTTCTTCGCCCTGGCCTTCGCGACCCGGCCCGCTTCGAGCTTCTGCCAGTTCCGCTCGGCGTCCTGGGCGTAGGTCTGCAGGTCCTGCTGGGTCCGGGTGAGCTCGCCCATGAGTCCCTTGGTGGCGTGCTGGCCCTGCCGCAGGCGGTCGGCGCCGTCGAGGAACCGGGAGGGGTCGTCCGAGAGCATCAGCTGCGCCCCGGGAGGAATCCCGCCGTCGCGGTACTGCTGGCGGGCCGCCGCGCCCGCGCGGGCCTTGAGGCGGTCCAGCTTCTGCTGGCCCTTCACGATGTCCTTGGCCAGCTCGACGATCTGGCCGGACTGCTTCTGGGCCTTCTCCTCCGCCGCGTTGTACGCCTCCGTGGCGACGGCCGCGTCGTGGTAGAGCCGGTCGAGCTGTGCGCGGACCTGCTCCAGGTCCGCGCCCCGGTCGGCCGTCGTCGGTGGCGCCGGCTGCGTGGGCGCGGCGTACGCGGCCCCCGGTGTCAGCACGCCCATCGCGCACACCAGCGCCACGGCCGCCATGACCGTCGTGCTCCGCTTGCCCATCGCGCCCGCCCCCAAAGCGAATCTGATTTACCGTCAGTAACTTACGGATGTCCAGGGGATGGTGCCACGCGGACGTCGAATGCGACAGAGCCGGGCAACAACTACCTATCCGCTCCCGGCGCGTCCCCCCAGTCCCCCTGGTCCCTGCCCCCACCCCCGTCCCCGTTCCGTCTGACGAACGGCCCCCGGAGATCGTTCCCCGGCCCCCGGCCCCCGGCCCCCGGCCCCGTCACCCGTCACCCTCGCGGCGCCAACGCCCCCCACGCGACCGTCAGTTCCCCCTGCCGCCACCGCGAGGCCCGGTCCGTCACCGGCCAGTCCGCGCTCAGCGCCCGCGCCGTCCGGATCCACCGCTGCCGCGCCCCGTACGAGGCGTAGGGCGCGGCCGCCGCCCAGGCACGGTCGAAGTCGCGCAGGAACGCGTGGACCGGCTCGCCCGGCACATTGCGGTGGATCAGCGCCTTGGGCAGGCGCTCGGCGAGGTCGGAGGGGCGGTCCAGGGAGCCGAGGCGGGTCGCGAAGGTGACCGTGCGCGGGCCCTCGGGTCCGAGCGCGACCCACACGTGGCGGCGGCCGATCTCGTCGCAGGTCCCCTCGACCAGGAGCCCGCCGGGCGCGAGCCGCGCGGTGAGCCGGTCCCAGACCTCGGCGACCTGGTCCTCGTCGTACTGGCGCAGCACGTTCGCCGCCCTGATCAGGAGCGGGTCGTGGGGGAGCGGCAGCTCGAAGCCGCCGTGCCGGAAGGTGAGGCCGTCCCGTTCGTAGGGGAGAGCGGCGGCGACCCGCGCGGGCTCGATCTCGATCCCGACCACGCGCGTGTGCGGCGCGACGGTGCGCAGGCGGTGCAGGAGTTCGACCGCGGTCCAGGGCGCTGCCCCGTAGCCGAGGTCGACGGCGACGGGGTGCGGGTCGTGGCGCAGGGCGGCGCCGTGCGTGGCCGCGATCCACCGGTCCATGCGGCGCAGGCGATTGGGGTTCGTGGTCCCGCGTGTGACCGTTCCCACGGGGCGGGACGGGGTGCGCGGTCTCATGGGTACGAGGGTATGCGGTGGGGCGGATACCTCCGGGGTTGAGTCCCCGGGGGTAATGATTTGGCAAAGCGGAAATGGAGCGGAGGTCGCCGGTGTTGGACGGCGTGCAGGAGGGACGGTGTCCCCCCTCGTAGTCGTGCCCGCAGCAAGGAGGACCGCCACGTGAGCCAGTACGTGTCCAGGCTCCGCCGTTCCGGGGCCTCGTCCCCGCGGCTCAGGTTCCCCGGCGCGCACCGCCGGCCACGCCGAGTCGCCATGCTGAGCGTGCACACGTCACCGCTGCACCAGCCCGGCACGGGTGACGCCGGCGGCATGAACGTCTACATCGTCGAGCTCGCCAAGCGGCTCGCCGCCATCAACATCGAGGTCGAGATCTTCACGCGCGCGACGACCGGCGCGCTGCCCCCCTCGGTCGAGCTGGCGCCCGGCGTCCTGGTCCGGCACGTGGACGCGGGCCCGTACGAGGGCCTGGCCAAGGAGGAGCTGCCGGCCCAGCTGTGCGCCTTCACGCACGGCGTGATGCAGGCGTGGGCGGGCCACCGGCCGGGGCACTACGACCTCGTCCACTCGCACTACTGGCTCTCCGGGCACGTCGGCTGGCTGGCCGCCGAGCGCTGGGGCGTCCCCCTCGTGCACGCCATGCACACCATGGCCAAGGTCAAGAACGCCTCGCTCGCCCAGGGCGACACCCCCGAGCCCGCCGCGCGCGTCATCGGCGAGACCCAGATCGTGCGCGCCGCCGACCGCCTCATCGCGAACACCGCGGAGGAGGCCGACGAGCTCGTACGCCACTACGAGGCCGACCCCGGCAAGGTCGCGGTCGTCCACCCCGGCGTGAACCTGGACCGCTTCCGCCCCGCCGACGGGCGCGCCGCCGCCCGGCAGCGCCTCGGCCTGCCGCAGGACGCCCTCATACCGCTCTTCGCGGGCCGCATCCAGCCCCTCAAGGCGCCCGACATCCTCCTCAAGGCCGTCGCCGTCCTGCTCGACGAGCGGCCTGAGCTGCGCTCGCGCATGGTCGTACCCGTCGTCGGCGGGCCCAGCGGCAGCGGCCTCGCCAAGCCCGAGGGGCTGCAGAAGCTCGCCGCCAAGCTGGGCATCGCGGACGTCGTGCGCTTCCGCCCGCCGGTCGGCCAGGACCAGCTCGCGGACTGGTTCCGCGCGGCCTCGGTCCTCGTCATGCCGTCCTACAGCGAGTCCTTCGGCCTGGTCGCCATCGAGGCCCAGGCGGCCGGTACGCCGGTCATCGCGGCCGCGGTCGGCGGGCTGCCCGTCGCCGTGCGCGACGAGACGACGGGCTTCCTGGTCCCGGGACACGACCCGGCCGCCTACGCGCGCGTGCTGCGCGAGTTCGCCGACCGTCCACAGCTTGTGGACAGCATGGGTGACGCCGCGGCCCGGCACGCGCAGGGCTTCGGCTGGGACACGGCGGCCTCCGCCACGGCCGACGTGTACACGGCGGCCACCTACGAGCACCGGCACCCCCGTCACGTACCCTCGCTGCATGGCTGACAGCACCACGACCGGCGCGGCGGCGGTCATCGAGCGGGTCCTCACCGAGGCCGAACTCGACTGGGAGAGCCCCGAACCCGGCTCGTCGTACGTCGTGAAGCTGCCCGGCACGCGCAAGCTGTGGACGACGCTCTCGCTGATCGTCGGCAAGCACTCGCTCTCGCTCAACGCGTTCGTGATCCGCCACCCCGACGAGAACGAGCAGGGCGTCCACCGCTGGCTCCTGGAGCGCAACCTCCGTCTGTACGGCGTGAGTTACGCGGTGGACCGGCTCGGCGACATCTACCTCACGGCCAAGCTGCCCCTCGCGGCGGTCACCCCCGACGAGGTCGACCGCCTCCTCGGCTCCGTCCTGGAGGCCGCGGACGGCGCGTTCAACACGCTCCTCGAACTCGGCTTCGCGAGCGCGATCCGCCGCGAGTACGCCTGGCGGATCTCGCGCGGGGAGTCCACACGCAACCTGGACGCGTTCGCGCATCTGACCCAGCCGTCGGCTGAGCCGTCTGCCAAGTCTTAGGCAGGGCTGGCAACGGCCGTCTCGGCAGCAGCAGTCGCCGCCTCCTCCTCCGCCCCCTTCTCCGTGTGGTCCCCGGCCGCCGGCAGCCCCCGCATCAGCACCCAGTACCCGAGCGCCGCGACCGTCCCGAGCGCCGCGCAGCCCGCCCACAGCCAGCCCGCGCCGTACCGGTCGATCGTGATGCCCGACAGGAGCGGCGCGACCAGGGCCGCCACCGACCACGACATCGCGTACATGCCCTGGTAGCGGCCGCGCCCGTGCGCCGGGGCGAGCCGGGCCACCAGGCCGGACTGCGTGGGCGCGTTGACCATCTCGCCGAGCGTCCACACGACGACGATCAGGGCGTACGAGGCCATCGACCCGGCGAACGCGGTGAGCGCGAAGCCGTAGCCGATCAGGAGCGACGACACGGTCAGCAGGCGGCCCGCGTCGCGCTTCTCGATGAACCGGGTCAGCGGGATCTGGAGGGCGACGATGACGACGCCGTTGACGGCGGCGACGAGCCCGACGTCCGAACTGCTCAGCCCCGCCTGCCCCATGACGATGGGAAGCCCGGACGAGGACTGGGTGAAGACGACGGAGATCAGGAAGGAAAGCCCCACCATCAGCATGAACCGGCCGTCGCGCAGGACCGTCAGCATCGTCACGTCGGCGACCGGCGCCGCGTCGGACCCGTCCGGCTTCGGCTCGGGCCGCTCGGGCCGCGACTCGGGCACCTTCACGAACACCAGGACCGCGCAGGCCAGGGTCATCGCGGCCTCGACGAGGAAGCCCGCGGTGTAGCTGGTGGCGACGAGGAAACCGGCGTAGACGGAGGAGACGGCGAAGCCGAGGTTGATGGCCCAGTAGTTGAGTGAGAAGGCCCTGACACGGTCCTTCGGCGCGACGAGGTCGGCCATCATCGCCTGCACGGCGGGCCGCGACGCGTTCGAGGCGACACCGAGCAGGAAACCGGTCACCGCGATCCCGGCGGGGTCGCGCACGAAGCCGAGGACGGCGACGGTCACGGCCGTCGCGAGCTGCGCGGCGAGGAGGGTGGGCCGCCGCCCGAGCCGGTCCGCGAGCACCCCGCCGAGCAGCGACGCGATCATGCCGCCGAGCCCGATGAGGGCGGCGACGAGACCCGCGTACGAGGCGGAGAAGTGGCGCTCGGTGGTGAGGTACAGCGCCATGAAAGTGAGGACGAAGGCGCCGAGGCGGTTGATCAGGGTGCTGGCCCACAGCCACCAGAACTGACGCGGCAGGCCGGACACGCTTTCGCGTGCGGCCCGTCTGAGGGTGGTGACGGACATCGGGCGGATCCCCCCTGGGACATTCGGTGCCATATGAGCTGCGGTAAGCAGCTGTAAGCGGCGCTGGCGGTACGCGTAACTTACGGGGGGTGGGGTGCGGGCAGCCACTCAATTGACGGCGAACGTCAATCGACGGCGGCGCCCCGGCCTCGTACGGGCTCGTCCCGCGCTCGTCCGGCGGCCCCGTACCGTCCGGCCCGTGGCCTCACGCACGAGGCTCCATTGGCTTGGATTAGGCTCAAAGGCATGGCCGACGCACCGTACAAGCTGATCCTCCTCCGCCACGGCGAGAGCGAATGGAACGCGAAGAACCTGTTCACCGGCTGGGTGGACGTCAACCTCACCGAGAAGGGCGAGAAGGAGGCGGTCCGCGGCGGTGAGCTGCTCAAGGACGCCGGCCTGCTCCCCGATGTGCTGCACACCTCCGTCCAGAAGCGGGCGATCCGCACGGCCCAGCTCGCGCTGGAGGCCGCGGACCGCCACTGGATCCCCGTCCACCGCACGTGGCGCCTGAACGAGCGCCACTACGGTGCGCTCCAGGGCAAGGACAAGGCGCAGACGCTCGCCGAGTTCGGCGAGGAGCAGTTCATGCTCTGGCGCCGCTCGTACGACACCCCGCCGCCGGCCCTGCCCCGCGACGACGAGTACTCGCAGTTCGACGACCCGCGCTACGCGGCGCTCCCCCCGGAGCTGCGCCCGCAGACGGAGTGCCTCAAGGACGTCGTCGTCCGCATGCTCCCGTACTGGTTCGACGGCATCGTCCCCGACCTCCTGGCCGGCAAGACGGTCCTGGTCGCGGCCCACGGAAACTCGCTCCGCGCCCTGGTCAAGCACCTCGACGGCATCTCCGACGCCGACATCGCGGGCCTGAACATCCCGACGGGCATCCCGCTGTCCTACGAGCTCGACGCCGACTTCAAGCCGCTGAACCCGGGCGGCACCTACCTCGACCCGGAAGCGGCCGCGGCGGCGATCGAGGCGGTCAAGAACCAGGGCAAGAAGAAGTAACAGCCCACGAAGAAGCCCCTCACCAGCAGGTTCGTTGCCGGTGAGGGGCTTTTTGTTGCCCTGGGGCCGTCGCTGGGGCCGTCGGGCTAGACGAGACGGAAGCGGGCCCGGACGGTACCGCGCGGCGATCCAGACACATCCCTTCGACGTGGTGCCCCGGACACCGTCGTACCGTCTGGTGATCAGCCGGCCAGCGGACACCCTGATCCGAACCGATGCCCCCGCCTGGAGCAACTCCCCCGGAGGCGGCACCCCTCGCGAGCTACTCGCCGGAAACCTCAGCTTTCCCGCAAATCTTCCGGCGTCTCATTGCTGACCTGCTCAAACGCTGCCAGGGTTTCCGCCAATCCCCTCGTTCCAGGTCACCGGAGGCTCCATGGCTGTCCGTCGTACCGTTGTCGTGGCTGCGTCAGCGGCCGCGCTTCTGTTCCCCGTCCTGACTCCCTCCGGCGCCGTCGGAGCTCCCGCCTCCGCGCCGCACGCCGACGGTTCCGGGCTCCAGCCGCCCGCCAAGCAGGCCGTCGCCGTCGGCAGTGGTGGTGCGGTCTCCAGCGTGAATCCGTACGCCACCCAGGCCGGGTTGGACGTCTTGCGGCACGGTGGCAACGCCGTGGACGCGGCCGTGGCCACCGCTGCCGCGCTCGGTGTGGTCGAGCCGTACTCGGCGGGCATCGGGGGCGGCGGGTACTTCGTGTACTACGACGCCGCGACCGGGAAGGTGCGCACCATCGACGGGCGCGAGACCGGGCCCGCCCGGATGGGACCCGACGCGTTCCTCGACCCGTCGACCGGCAAGCCGATCCCGTTCGACGAAGCCGTCAACTCGGGCCTGGCCGTGGGCGTTCCGGGCACCCCGGCCACCTGGCAGAAGGCCCTGGACGACTGGGGCACCATCCCCCTGAAGCAGGCCCTGCGCCCGGCGACGCGCATCGCGGACGACGGGTTCGTCGTCAACGACGAGTTCCGCGCCCAGACCAAGATGAACGAGGCGCGGTTCCGCGACTTCAGCTCGACGGCCGAACTCTTCCTCCCGCACGGCCAGTTGCCCGTCGTCGGCTCCCGCTTCCGCAACCCGGATCTGGCCCGCACCTACCGGCAGCTCGCCGACGAGGGCGCCGGCGCCATGAACGGCGGGTCCATCGGACGCGACGTCGTGCGTACCGTGCAGCACCCGCCGGTGGCCGAGGGCTCGACGCGGAACGTGCGCCCCGGGTCCATGGAGAACTCCGATCTCGCCGGCTACAAAGCGATCGCCCGCACCCCCACGCACACCACGTACCGCGGCTCGGACGTGTACTCCATGGCCCCGTCGTCCTCCGGTGGCACCACCGTCGGTGAGGCGCTGAACATCCTGGAGAACTTCCACCTGTCGTCCGACGACCGGACCCAGGCGCTCCACCACTACCTGGAGGCCAGCCGGATCGCGTTCGCGGACCGCAACCGCTGGGTGGGCGACCCGGCGTTCTCCGACGTGCCGGCCAAGGAGCTGCTGTCCAAGGAATTCGCCAAGGACCGCGCCTGCCTGATCCGGCCCGACAAGGCGCTCACCAGCCCGCTCGCTCCTGGCGACCCGCGCAACCCCGGGCAGGGCTGTGCGCAGGGGACCGGCAGCCTGGAGCCGCATGAGGGGCCGTCGACCACGCACCTGGTCGCCTCGGACCGCTGGGGCAACGTCGTCTCGTACACGCTGACCATCGAGCAGACCGGCGGCTCCGCGATCACCGTCCCGGGCCGCGGGTTCCTGCTCAACAACGAACTCACGGACTTCGACTTCACGCCGCTGACGCCGGGCGTTCCCGACCCGAACCTGCCGGGCCCGGGCAAGCGACCGCGCAGCAGCATGTCGCCGACGATCGTGCTGCGTGACGGCAAGCCGCAGATCGCGGTGGGCTCGCCGGGCGGCGCGACCATCATCACCACGGTGCTGCAGACCCTCGTCAACCGCCTCGACCTCGGGATGTCCCTGCCCGAGGCGGTCGCCGCGCCGCGCATCTCGCAGCGCAACCGCACCCAGACCGACGCCGAACCGGCCTTCCTCGACTCGTCCGAGCGCCCCGCGCTCGAAGCCCTCGGCCACCAGTTCGTACTGGCGCCGCAGGCCTTCACCCCGTCACCCGAGATCGGCGCCGCCGCGGCGCTGGAGTTCGGGCGCGACGGCAAGGTGACGGCGGTCGCCGAGCCGAAGCGCCGCGGCGGCGGCTCGGCCATGGTGGTCGACGAGACCCGCTGACACCGGTCACCCGTCGCGTAGGGGCCCACCTCCGGTTTTCCGGAGGTGGGCCCCTACTGACGACCTGCGCGGGATGCGCGGAATACCCGGATCGATATCAGCGCTTCGTCGTGCTGTTGAAGAGCGAGCGCGACCAGAAGTAGCCGACGAGGGCGATTCCCGCGCACCAGGCGAGCGAGATCCAGCCGTTGTTGCCGATCTCGGAGCCGGTGAGCAGGCCGCGCAGCGTCTCCGTCATCGGCGTGAACGGCTGGTTCTCGGCGAACCAGCGCAGGCCCGGCGCCATCGAACCGGCCGGCACGAACGCCGAGCCGAGGAACGGCAGGAACTGGATCAGCAGCGGCTTGTTGCTCGCCGACTCGACCGTCTTGGAGATCAGCCCGAGCGCCGCCGACAGCCAGGCCACGGCGAACGCGATCGCCGCGACGAGTCCCGGAACCAGCGCGCGAGATTAGGGGGTGCCCGACCGCGTGACGCCCTGCGCGAGTTGACCCACCACGTCGAGGACGCCCTGGCCGAAGGCGGTCGGGGCGATGAGTATCCCGAACACGAGCACCACGGCCACGGTCAGCTTCTCGTCGGACCGGCTTCGGGCCTGCGTGCGACGGCGTAATCGCAGGAGGATCACGACCGCCAGCAGAACCGCCACGTCGATCGTCAGCACCATCGGGCCAGCCCCTTCGTCAGGCAGGAACGGCAGGCAGGAATGTCGTCGGCCGCCTTCCTGTGTAGCCCGAGCCCGGTGGTGTGGTCACGGAGTTGACGTCGGTTGGCGGCAATCCGCTCATCCGGGGCCGGATTTGGGGCCGGGGATGGCGCCGGATCGGCTCATGAGCAGTGCGTACGCCGGGTGGAACCGGCGGAGCCCCGTCATCACCGCGTCGTCGGCTGAGGGATGTCGAAGACGTTCGCCGGAGTGACGATCTGGGTGATGGCCTTGCCGAAGAGGGTGCTGGGTTCGGTGCCCTTGTGGGTGATGTCCGTGTTCAGGAGCACCACGAGGGTGGCCTTCGCCGACGGCAGGTAGATCGTCAGGGACTCGTAGCCAGGCAGGGAGCCGTTGTGGCCGATCCAGCCCTGGATGTCGAAGATGCCGAGGCCGTAACCCGCGCCGGGGATGGTCGTCTTCGGGGTGAGCAGGCGCTGCTTCTGGGTGGCGGGGCTGATCATCGCGGCGCCGTTGGGGAACGTGCCCGTGGCGACCGTGGGTGCCCACGTGCGCAGGTCGTTCAGGGTGGAGATCATCGCGCCCGCGGCCCACGCCCAGGACGGGTCCCAGTCCGTGGAGACCTCGGTCTTCCCGGTCGCGGTCTGGTTCGTGTAGCCCTGCGCGTGCGGTTTCGGGAACTTCTTGCCGGTCGGGAACAGCGTGTGGTGCATGCCGGCCGGTGTCAGGACGTGGTCCCGGATGTACTTACCGAGCGGCTGCCCGCTCTCCTTCTCGACGACCAGGCCGAGCAGGATGAGGTTGGTGTTGCAGTAGTAGAACTTCTCGCCCGGCGCGAACATCACCGGGTGCTTGAACGAGTACGCGAGGAGCTGCCGTGGGGTGAACGGGCGCTGCGGATCGGACGTCAGCGCCTTGAAGAACCCGGGATCCTCCGAGTAGTTGAACAGTCCGCTGCGCATCTCGGCCAGCTGCCGGACGGTGATCCTGTCGCCGCCCGGCACCCCGTCGATGTACCGGCCGATCGGGTCGTCGAGGCCGACCTTGTGCTGGTCGACCAGTTGCAGCAGCGCCGTCACGGTGAACGTCTTCGTCTCGCTGCCGATACGCATGTACAGGCCGGGCGCCATCTTCTGGCCGTTGCTCTTGTCCGCGACCCCGAACGACCGTACGTACTGGCCCTTGTCGGGTGTCCACAGGCCCACGGTCACGCCCGGCACATGCGCCTCACGCATGACCTTATGGACGGCGGCGTCGATCTCCTTCTCCACGGACGGAGTGAGTTGCTGGAACTCACCGGACGGTGAGGACGGCGAGGGTGGATAGGGCGGGTGGGTGGCGGTTACCTGGGCGGGTGTCGTCGCCGACGCTCCGAAGGCGGCCCCGCCCGCGGCCGGTACCGCCAGCATCCCGACCGCCGTCACGGCGATCGCTCCCCTGCGCAGTCGCGTGCCTGAGTGCGTCATGGGCCGGCTCCAACCATGAGGAAGACCAGAGCAAGGCCTGAGGAAGACCTGGTGAAGAAGCCCCACGCCCATCGTAGGTCGATCCGGCCGCCCGGTCGCGTCGAGAGGACGGCAGCGAGGGCGCGCGGGAGGGCGACGCAGGGTGGGGACGGGACGCCGGTGGGCGGGGGCCCGGTCAGTCGACCCCACGCAGGTAGACACGGCTGCTTCGCGCATCGAGCGGATGCACCGTCACATCGAGGGAGTTCAACTCGCTCGCGCAGGGAGCACACACAGGTCCGGAGCGTACGTCCGCCAGCGTCTCAGGCTCCTTGAGCCCGAGATGCGCGAACGGCGTCATGGGCTTCACCGACTTCTGAAGGGGCTCGGCGCGACGAGTGAGTTCATGCTCGGGGGCGAGCTCGGCGAGGAACGCGTCCACGCGGGAGTTCGGCAGTGTGAAGGCGAGCAGTAGGCCGTCGTCCTGGAAGCCCTTCTGGTGGGCGGCGCGCCGGTCCGTGGCCTCGGTGGGAAGGTGTACGTGCATCTGCCGACCGACCTCCTCGGGAGTCGTCCCCGCTTCCCAGTACGGGACTTGCCTCCGCGAATCCGCACTCGCACCGGAACTCTCACCGGTGCGGGTTCCGGTGCTGCCCGAACAGCCGGTGAGCACGAAGCAGGCCACGAGACCCAGCGCTCCCGCGGACACCGCTCGAGCCGTGAACATCGAGTGCCGGCCCACCCTCACCGTGCGTCCCCGTTGCGTCCGAGGTCAGTACGGGTCCCGTCCCGCCCAGGTTCTGCCGGGTCAGGAAGTTTCGCGGGGGACGACCCCAGGTCGTAGTGCTGCACTGAACCGCTGCCTCGCATGTCGAACTCCCTGGCCAGACCGGTTGTGTGGAGGCGCGCCATGTCCGCGTCGGTCACTTCGGTCGGGCCGATCGGGGTGGATTTTCCTGGGTCCCAGTTGTACCGGTCCCAGACGTTGACCTGGTAGTCGAGCGACACCTTGGGCTTTCCGTCCGTGCCCGGGGTGACGGTGACGACTCCGGTGGTGTTGGTCGTCGCGCTGCCCACTGCCAGATACCAGTTGCGGTCGCTGTGGGTGTAACCCTGGGGAGGGGATTCCACCGGAATGGAGACGGGCTTCCCGCCGGACTTCTCGAAGGCCGCCAGAGCCTGTTGCTTCCACTGTTCCTGCTGTCCTGTGATCGTGCCTTGCGAGGCCAGGCGCAGGGACTCGTCGTCGGTGAGCATCCGGTCGACATCCAGGTCGAGAGTGGTGCCGAGGCCCCGCAGTTAGTGATCCAGGTTCCGTGCGGCATCGGTGTTCCCGATGAAGTCGCCTGCGTTTGCCATGCCCTCGGCCTGAAGCTGGATCCAGTAGTCGCGCATGCCGGGGTCCTCGACGTCGTACGGACCCGCTCCGTCGTCGGACGCACCGCGCTTGACCGTGGGGGTCAGCAAACCGGCGGACAGCAGGTTGTCCTTGTGGCGGGCCCACAACTGCGCCCGTGCTTCGGGGCTCAGTGATTCCCAGAGTCGCCGGAGTTCCGCGCGCTGCTTCGGATCTGCGTTATCACCCAGTTCGGCGAGCTTCTCCGCGCGCGGCATCATGTCCTCGTCGAGCGAGGTGTATGTGGCATGGCCCGCGTTGAAGGCGTCGGTGCCGTGACTCTTCTGCAAGGCGCGCACCAGGGCGGCGTCGACCTCGGAGGCGTGTGCGACGAGGCCGGTGATGGTGTCGGCGTACCACTGCATGATGTCGGTCTTCTTCTGGCCGGCCGGCTTCTCGTCGACCTTGCACATGGCCTCCATCACCTTGACCGTGCCGTTCTTCTCGTCGATGACGATATGAACTCCTCCTTGCGCGCCGCCTCAGTCAGACGCTTGGCACGGTTCTGGAGCGATTCCAGTTCACTGTGGGCGTCCTCGATGACGCTCCAGATGCTCTTGGCCTCCGCGTGCAGGTCTGAGAACTCCTTCGTGGTCTTGTCCACGAATTCCCGGGTCACATCGGCGTTGAGCCCGGCCCAGTGCGCCTTGTCGGACTTGGCCTTGAGGCCGTCACGGGCGTCGCCGACGAGGGTCTGGAGGCGGTCCGTCGCCTGCTTCCAATCGGTGACCGCAACCCCTAATTTGCTGAGGTCCACCTCGATCAGGTCTGTGTAGTTCACGTGCCGCACGCTCCCGTCCCGTACATGGCATGAGCCTTCTATTTGAAGTATTCGTTGAGGCTGGAGACGGAGACGGAGACGGAGACGGAGACGGAGACGGAGACGGAGATGGCGGTGCCGGCCCGGTTGCGTACCTCTGCGGCGATCTTCACGTCGTCGTGACTGTGCAACTTCTTCGAGTAGTCGAGGTGGTTGGAGATGTGGGCACACGCCTGGAGTACGGCCTTCACCTGGCTCGTCCACAGCTCCACGGTGGTCTCGAGCTCCCCGCCGGCGCCGAAGTGGTGGCTCTTCAGCTCGGCCGCGGCCTGCATGGTCGAACCGGACCCGTGCTCGTCCGCGCCCGCGCCCGCGCCCGCGATGTCGACCTGCTCGCGCAGCCGAGTGTGCAGCGAGAACGCCTCGTGTCCGACGCCCCCGAGATCGTCCTGGTTCACGACGAGCCCGTCGTTGCCGCCTGCAGGGGGTGCCTGGTTGAGCTGCATGCGGGCCCCCCTTCTCTGGGCGGCCTCACCCTTGAGATGCTCCCACTCGTCCCATGCCATGAATGGACCTGCCTTTCCCCGTGACCTCTTGGCCGGACAAGCGGCCTCATCGTCTCGGACACGGACCGGACCTTCGGTGGTTGCGTGACGGGCGAGGTCCGGGAACAGCGGATGGGCCCCGCCAACCGGCGGGGCCCATCAAACTGGTGTGTCACTGTTCGAAGTTGAGGCGGCAGGCCTCCGTCACACCGCCGGTGACGTCGGCGTGGCGGATTCGGGAGCGATTTCCGTCGTGGGCTCCGGCGTGGCGTGTGCCGCCACCCGGCGGGCCCACACGTAGTACACCGGTGCCGTCACCACCAGGCCGACGAGCCAGGAGAGGTCGGCTCCGCCGAGGGGGGCCACCAGGGGGCCCGTGTACAACGACGTGGCCACGAAGGGGAGTTGGACCAGGATGCCGAGGGCGTACGACGTCAGGGCCACCGGGTTGAAGCGGCCGTAGCGGCCTCCGTCGGGGGCGAAGAGGTCGGCCAGCGCGTAGTTGCCCCGGTGAACCAGGTAGAAGTCGATGAGGTTGATCGCGGTCCAGGGGACGAGGACGACGAGCAGGACCAGTACGAGGTTCACGAAGCTGGAGACGAAGTCGCTGGACAGGGCCGTCGCGATGACGAGCGCGCCGATCAGGACCAGCGCCGAGACGATGCCGCGGGCCGTCTGGCGCGGGGTCCACGAGGGGCGGAACGTCTGGACGACGGTGATCAGGGACAGCACCGCACCGTAGAGGTTGAGCGCGTTGTGGTTGATCACGGAGAAGAGGAAGAGCAGCAGGACGACCGGGCCGAACGAGCCGGCCGCGCTGTCGAAGCCCGCCACCGTGTCGTCCGTGCCGGGCGACGCGAGACCGATCACCGTGCCCGCGAGGAACGGCAGCGTCGAGCCGAGGCACGAACCCCAGTACGTGGCCCAGAACGTCGACGCCGTGCGGACCGTGCGCGGCAGGTAGCGCGAGTAGTCGGAGACGTACGGCGCGAAGGCCAGCTGCCACAGGGCGCTCAGCGACACCGTCGCCAGCCAGCCCGCGAAGGTGAAGGAGCCCGCGGAGAAGAAGTTGTCCGGCAGACCGCGGGTGATCACGACGGCGAGGCCGACCAGGATGCCGATGCCGAGCACCCACGTCGCGATCTTGTTGAGGGTGTGGATGAGGCGGTAGCCGACCCAGCAGATCAGGGCCGAGCCGAGCGCCCCGAGCACGATGCCCGCGTCGACCGGCACCGCGGGCGCGAGCCCGTGCAGGGACTTGCCCGCCAGGATGATGTTCGAGGCGAAGAAGCCTATGTACATCGCGGCCGCCACGACCACGATGAGCAGCGCGCCGACACTGCCGAACTGCGCCCGGCTCTGGATCATCTGCGGGACGCCCAGCTGCGGGCCCTGCGCCGAGTGCAGCGCCATGAACACGGCGCCGACCAGCTGGCCCACCAGGATCGCGAGAACGCTCGACCAGAACGACTGGTGGAAGACCTGGACGCCCATCGCGCCGGTGACCAGCGGCAGGGGCGCGATGTTCGTGCCGAACCACATGGTGAACAGGTCACGGACGCGGCCGTGACGCTCGGTCTCGGGCACGTGGTCGATGGTGTGCTGCTCGACGGCCGGGGCGCCGGCCGTCGCGGGGGCGGCGGGGGTGTCTGGCATGCGGAATCCCTGTCCTGGGAGAGCGGGAAGAGCGGGGGAAGAGCCTGGGAGAGCCTTGGAGAGAGGGGTGGGCCGGGGAGCCCTTGGTGGGAACGGGTGGGGCGGGTGTAGGGGCGGCGTAAAGGCCGTTTGGTTCTGGTTCGGGAGTCTCGCCGCCCTCGTAATCCCCGGTCAAACATTGATTTCCCTTGTGTTACATCTGTTTTCCAGATGCAGACAGCTCGGGGGGCCCGGGGGCACAATCCAGCCATGGCCAAGGACGCGAACTTCACCCTCGTGCAGCTGCGGTACTTCCTCGCCGCCGCCGAGCTCGGCAGCATGACCGCCGCCGCGCAGCGCATCAACGTCTCGCAGTCCGCCGTGTCCACCGCCGTGCACCATCTGGAGCGCGAGCTGGGCGTGCAGCTCCTGATCCGCCGGCACGCGAAGGGCCTGGCGCTGACGGCCGCGGGGGAGCGCTTCCTGCACGAGCTGCGCGGCTTCCTCACGCACGCCGACGAGCTGGCCGAATCGGCCAGGAGTCTGGGCGCCGACCTGGTCGGCGAGCTGAGCGTGGGCTGTTTTCAGACACTCGCGCCGTTCTACCTGCCCCGCCTGCTGCGCGAGTTCGGCGAGCGCCAGCCCGCCGTGCGCGTCGAGGTCGTCGAGGGCGACATCCCGGGCGTGCAGGACAGCCTGCGGACCGGCGTCTGCGAGCTGGCGCTGCTCTACGAGATGGATCTCGACCCCGACATCGAGTGCGAGGTCCTGGCGATGTCCCCGCCGTACGCCCTGGTCCCGGAGGGGCACCGGCTCGCGGAGGCCGGCCGGGCCCGCCTCGCCGACCTCGCGGACGAGCCGATGATCCTGCTCGACCTGCCGGCCAGCCGTGACTACTTCCGCGCCGTCGCCGCCAAGGCCGGCGTCGAGCCCCGCATCAGCCACCGCACCCGGAGCTACGAGACCGTGCGCGCCCTGGTCGCCGCAGGGTACGGCTGGTCGATGCTCAACCAGCGGCCCGCGCACGACCGCACGTACGACGGGTCGAGCGTCGTCGCGCTGCCGCTCACCGACCCGCTGCCCGCGCTCCCTGTCGTCCTCGCGAAGCTGCGCGGGGTGCGCCTGACGGGCCGGGCGCAGGCGTTCGCGACGGCGTGCCGGGAGGCGCTCAGGTCGTAAGAGGCCGACAGGGCGCCCGGCCCTCAGAATCCATCACTGGAGCAGAAGCTTCCGCTCGAAAAGATCTGCTCTGCGGATGGTTCCCGCCGGTGTCACAGCTCCGGGCACCCCGTGACCGTCCGCGCGTAGCCGAGCAGCAGGCGGCGGGCGACGTCCGGGGTCAGCTCGGTGTTGCGGCTGACGATGTGCAGTCCGTAGCCGTCCTCCAGCGCGACGAGGTTGCGCGCGACGTCGGCGACGGGCTCCGTCAGTGTGAACTCCCCTACGGCCACGCCGACTTCGAGGATCGTCGAGTACAGGGCGACCTCGCGGGCGAAGAGCGAGGCCATCAGGGTCGCGTGCCCGGAGCTGCGGTCGGCGCGCCGGTGCAGCTCGAACAGCAGCCCGTGCACGGCGTCCCCCGAGCCGCCCGGCAGCCCGCTCCCCAGCAGGGCCCGCAGTCGCGCCGCCGCCCCGATCACGCCGTCGACCGAAGCCTGGCGGGCGGTGAGATAGCGCTCCACGGCGCCCTGGTGCACCTCGACCACCAGCTCGTCCAGCTCGGGGTAGTAGTACAGGACCGACCCCGCCGACACCCCCGCCTCCGCGGCGATGTCCTTGATGCGCAGCCCGTCGAGCCCGCGCTCGGCGATGGCGCGCCCGGCCGCGTCGACGAGCGCCTCGCGTCGCGCGGTCTGGTTCTTCGGTCGCCCAGGCTTGTTCCCCATGGCCTAATTCTCTGTCACCAGATTCAAATAAATCAAGTTCCTGGCAGGTAAGGCATTGACGACCCGGCGATCCATTGTTTGAATCTCGCCACAAAGAAGTCGAGGTGGGAGTCGAAGCTGTAGGGGCGGCGGCTTCCCGACGGCACCGCGCCAGGCGCGGGGCACGCGGCCGGGCGGGCCGCAGACGATCCACCGCCACGGCCGGTCCTGGCGCGCCGGGGCACCGCGATCGTCCCCCGCACCCCGCACCCCGCGCACCCCGTGCCCCGGCCGCCGAACGCCACAAGGCCACACCCGCACCTGAAGGAGTCGCCGCATGAACACCCACGCAGACTGGCAGCGCCGAGCAGCCGAACTGACCCCGCGCACCCAGGCGTTCATCGGCGGCGCATGGACCCAGGCGCGGTCGGGAGCCACGTTCGACACCGTCGACCCGGCCACTGGAAAGGTCACCGCGCAGGTCACCCGGGGCGAGGGCCACGAGATCGACGCGGCCGTCCGCGCCGCCCGCGAGTCCTTCGACGACGGACGCTGGTCCCGCACGGACCCGGCAACCCGCAAGCGCACCCTCCTCCGCCTCGCCGACCTGATCACGGCCAACGCCGAGGAGCTGGCCCTCCTCGACACCCTCGACATGGGCAAGCCGATCGCCGAGTCGTACGGCGTGGACGTGCCCGGCGCGGCCGGTGTCTTCGCCTGGTACGCGGAGGCCGCGGACAAGCTGTACGACGAGATCGCGCCGGCGCCCCCGGGCAACCTGGCGACGGTCCGCCGCACCCCGCTCGGTGTCGTGGGCGCCGTCGTCCCGTGGAACTTCCCCCTGGACCTGGCGAGCTGGAAGCTGGCCCCGGCCCTCGCCGCGGGCAACAGCGTCGTGCTCAAGCCGGCCGAGCAGTCCCCGCTCTCCGCCCTGCGCCTGGCCGAACTCGCCGCCGAGGCGGGCCTGCCCGACGGCGTCCTCAACGTCGTCCCCGGCATGGGCGACACCGCGGGCCGCGCCCTCGGCCTGCACCCGGACGTCGACACCCTCGTCTTCACCGGCTCGACCGCGGTCGCGAAGCTCTTCCTGTCCTACGCGGCCGAGTCGAACATGAAGCAGGTCTGGCCCGAGGCGGGCGGCAAGAGCCCGAACGTCGTCTTCGCGGACGCGGACCTGGAGGCGGCGGCGGAGCGCGCGGCCTGGGGATTCGCGTACAACGCCGGACAGGTCTGCTCGGCCAACACCCGCCTCCTGGTGGAGAGTTCGGTCGCCGACGAGTTCACGGCCAAGGTCGCCGAGCACGCGGCACGCTTCGTGCCGGGCGACACGCTGGACCCCGCCACGAACCTCGGCCCCCTCGTCGACGAGGCCCAGGCGATCCGCGTCCACCGGGCGATCGAGGAGACGGACGGCCAGGTGATCGTGGGCGGCACGCGCGACGGCGCCTACCTGACGCCCACGATCGTCACCGGCCTGCGCCCCGACGCACCGCTCGCCCGCGAGGAGCTCTTCGGCCCGGTCCTCACGGTCCACCCCTTCACCACGGAGGCCGAGGCGATCGCCACGGCCAACGACTCGCCGTACGGCCTCGCGGCCTCGCTGTGGACGCGTGACCTGGGCCGCGCCCACCGCGTCGCGGACGCCCTGCAGGCCGGCACCGTCTCGGTGAACACGGTGGACGCGCTGAGCCCGATGACCCCCTTCGGCGGCTTCAAGCAGTCGGGCCACGGCCGGGACCTCTCGCTGCACTCCCTCGACAAGTACACGGGCCTCAAGACGACTTGGATCACGTACGCATGAGCCACGTACCCATGAACCACGCACCCACGGACACCGAAGCGCTCCTCGCGGCGATCGACAGCCGTACCGACGACCTGATCGCCCTCACCTGCGACCTGGTGGGCTTCGACACGACGGTCCGCGGCGACGCGTCGGAACCGGCCCGCGACGAGGCCGACCTCCAGGAGTACCTGGCGGCCCGGCTGCGCGCGGCGGGTGCGACCGCGGACGTCTTCACCCCGAAGCCGTCCGACCTGCCGCCCTCACCCCAGACGCCACCGGGCCTCGGCTTCGACGGCCGCCCCCAGCTGATCGCGCGCTTCCCGGGCACGGGAAACGGCAGAAGCCTGCTCTTCAACGGCCACATCGACGTCGTGTCCGCGGAGCCGCGCAGGGAATGGACCTCGGACCCCTTCGAGGGCACCGTCCGCGACGGCCGCCTCTACGGCCGCGGCACCTGCGACATGAAGGGCGGCATCGCGGCAGCCGTCATCGCGGCCGAGACCCTGGCCGCGCTCGGCATCCGCCTCCCCGGCGACCTCCTCATCAACACGGCGACCGACGAGGAGTGGAACGGCGCCGGCACCCTGGCGTCCGTGGGGTACGGCGTACGGGCGGACGCCGCGATCGTGCCCGAGCCCACCGACCTCGACGTAGTGACAGCCCAGCGGGGCATCCTCGGCGGCACGGTCACGGTCGCCGGCCGGCCGGGCCACGCCGAGCACCCGCCGGGGGACTGGCGCAAGGGCGGCGCGGTCAACGCGATCGAGAAGACGCTCCCGGTCCTCGCCGCGCTCCAGAACCTCCGGGCGGGCTGGTCCGCGGACCCGGCCCACCGCCACCCTCTCCTCCCGCCCCCTTCCATCGTCCCGACGATGATCAAGGGCGGGGAGTGGTGGGTGACATACCCGGCGTCCTGCGAGGTGTCCCTGGACGTCACGTACCTGCCCGTCCAGGCGGACGCCGGCGGCTGGGCGAGCCGGGTCCGCGAGGACATCGAGACGGCCGTGGCGAAGGCGGTGTCGGCCGACCCCTGGCTGGCCGCGTACCCCCCGGCCTTCGCCTGGGACACGGAACTCCCGCCCGCGGAGGTCGACGGCGGACACCCGCTGGTCGCGTCGGTCCTGGCCTCGGCGACGAGCATCGGCCACAGCCCGCGCATCCTCGGCGAACCGTCCTGGACGGACGCGGCGACCCTGACGCGCCTCGCGAACACCCCGGCCGTCTGCCTGGGCCCCACGGCCACGCGCCCCGACGGCTCCCCGACGCTCCACACCATCGACGAGTACATCGAGGTCAGCGACCTGGTGGCCACGGCGAAGACCCTGGCGCTGGCCGCGCTGGCAATGACGACACGAGCAGCCGCCTGAACCCCCAAAACCTCAAAACCCTCAAGCCCCAAAAACCCTCAAACCCTGAAGCCCCTGAAGCCCCTGAAGCCCCTCACACCCCCGAAGCCCCTCACGCCCTCGAAGGGACGAACACACCATGACCCTCACCCCCGCACAGCAGCTCGCCGCGACGGACCGGGCCCACATCATCCACCCCTACCTCCCCGGCTCGGCCGAGGAGCGCGTGATCATGACGGAGGGCAAGGGCTGCCGTCTCACGGACGCGGAGGGCCGCAGCTACCTGGACGCGACGGGCGGCCTCTGGCTGGCGCAGATCGGCCACGGCCGCGAGGAGGTCGCGGACGTCGCGCACGCCCAGATGAAGCAGCTCGAGTACTTCACGAGCTTCTGGGAGTTCTCGAACGAGCCGGCGATCAAGCTGTCGCAGCGCCTGGCGAGCCTGGCCCCCGAGAACCTCAACCACGTGTACTTCACGTCGGGCGGCTCCGAGGGCAACGAGGCGGCCATCAAGATGGCCCGCTACTACCACCACCGCAGGGGCGAGGGCTCGCGGACCTGGATCCTGGCCCGCAACAAGGCCTACCACGGCATCGGTTACGGCGGCGGCTCGGCCACCGGCTTCCCCGTCTACCACGAGGGCTTCGCCCCGATGATGCCGCACGTCAGCCACCTGACGCCGCCGTGGCCGTACCGCACCGAGCTCTACAACGGTGAGGACCCCACCGACTTCCTGATCGCCGAACTCGAGGCGCGCATCGCGGACATCGGCGCGAGCAACATCGCGGCCATGATCGGCGAGCCCATCATGGGTGTCGGCGGCATGCTCGTCCCGCCGGCCGACTACTGGCCGCGCGTCCGTGAGGTCCTCGACCGCCACGGCATCCTCCTCATCTTCGACGAGGTCGTCACCGCGTACGGCCGCGTCGGCGAGTGGTTCGCGGCCCAGCACTTCGGCATCCAGCCGGACATCATCGTCACGGCCAAGGGCATCACCTCGGGCTACATCCCGCTGGGCGCCCTGATGGTCTCGGACGACGTGGCCGAGGTCCTGCTCCGCGACCACGGCTTCCCGATGGGCTACACGTACAACGGCCACCCGGTGGCGGCCGCCGTCGCGCTCGCCAACCTCGACATCATCGAGCGGGAGGGCCTCCTGGCCCGCGCGGTCACGATGGGCGAACACCTCCACAACCAGCTCGAGGCCGAACTGGGCCACCTGCCGATAGTGGGCGAGATCCGCTCGGTCGGCATGATGCTGGCGGTCGAACTGGTCGCGGACCGCGAGACCCGCACCCCTCTCCCCCTGAACCCGGCGCGCATGCCGCACGACGTGATCCGGCAGGAGACGGGCGTCATCGTCCGCGACTCGGCCCACAGCCTGGTCCTGTCCCCGCCGCTGATCATGACGGAGCAGGAGGCCAAGGAGGCCGCGACGGCGATCCGCTCGGTCCTGGAGCGCACGACGCCGACGGGCGAGATCAAGTAACAGCCCCACCGGCCGGCAGCCGCGTTCCGACGGGAGGGGACGTGGCGGGATGTGCGCGCGGAGCCACGTGGGGGAGCGCTCGGGCTTCATGTGCTCGCGCCGGAACCCATAGAACAGCGAGCACGTACATCCCGCCGCGTCCCCGCACTGGAGCGCACCCCGCGCCGAGCCGCACCCACCCGTGGCGAGCCCCACCGAACACCCTCGCCCCCGCCCCACCGAGCCAAGCCGAGCCGAGCCGCACCCACCCGCGGCGAGCCGCACCAAACGCCCCCGCCCCGCCCCACCGAGCCGGCACCCCCCACACCCCCCGCCCCCGCACGGGTATTCGCACCGTCCCACCCCTCCGCAGCCCCCGAGGACCGACCGTCGTGCCCAAGACACCCACACCCACAGACCAGAGCCCGCACCCAGAGGCGCCGGCACCCACCCCCGACGCCACCCCCAACCTGCACCGGAGCCTCCGCCGCTTCGACATCACCGCGATGGCGGTGGCCGCGGTCATCTCCTTCGACACGGTCGGCCAGATCGCGACGGGCGGCGGCGAGGCGGTCACCTGGACGGCGGTCATCGCCGTCGCCTTCCTCATCCCGTACGCGCTGCTCTTCGCGGAGACGGGCGCGGCCTTCCCCCAGGAGGGCGGCCCCTACGTCTGGGTCAAGCTCGCCTTCGGCCGTCTGACGGCCGCGATCACGACCCTCTTCTACTGGGTGACGAACCCGATCTGGCTCGGCGGCTCCCTCGTGTTCATCGCGGCGGAGACCTGGGACGGCTTCGTGTTCAAGCTCGGCCAGGGCACGTTCGCCGACTACACGTTCAAGATCCTCTTCATCTGGATCGCGATCCTCACGGCGGTGGTCTCGCTGCGCAAGGGCAAGTGGATCACCACGGCGGGCGCGGGGGCGAAGGTCCTGGCTCTGGCCGTCTTCACGGGTACGGCGGTGGCGTACGGCCTGGAGCACGGCTTCCAGGGCCTGACCGGAACGGGTGCCACCGGCGCGCACGCGGCGACGTTCAGCCCCACCACGGCCGGCTTCCTGGCCCTGGTCCCGGTCCTCCTCTTCGCCTACGTCGGTTTCGAGGCCCCGAACGCGGCGGGCGAGGAGATGCACAACCCGCAGCGCGACGTCCCCGTGGCCCTCGGCCGCTCCGCGGCGATCGCGGCGGCCTGCTACCTGCTGCCGGTCCTCGCGATCCTCTCCGTGGTCCCGGCCGGCAAGGTGACCGGCATCGGCGGCTTCATGGACGGCGCCGCGACGATCTTCACCGTCTACGGGGGCGCGAGCGGCGCACTCCTGAAGACGACCGCGCTCCTCTTCGTGTTCGCGCTCCTCACCCAGGGCAGCGCGTGGATGATCGTCAGCGACCGGATGCAGGCGATGGCGGCGGCGGACGGCGGCTTCTTCAGCCGCAAGCTCGGCGCGTTCCACCCGACGCTCGGCACACCGGTGCGCACCAACCTCCTGTCGGGCGCGATCGCGACGATCTTCATGGTGGCGGCGATGCGCCTGGCGGACGGCGACGCGGCGGCCGTGTTCTCCGTCGTCCTGACCGTCGCGGTGACGACGCTCCTGCTCTCGTACCTGACGGTGATCCCGGCCCTGGTGGTGCTGCGCCTGCGCCACAGGGACGTACCGCGCCCCTACCAGGTCCCGTTCGGCAGCAAGGGCTTCATGGTCTGCGCGGTCCTGGTGTACGTGTGGATCCTCATCGGCTCCTGGGCGGCCCTGTTCCCCGGCACGCTGGAGGCGCTGCTCGGCATCACGTACGACTTCCACGGCACGTGGGGGGTGTCGCGGACGGCGTTCGAGGCATTCACGCTGGGCACGGTCGTCGCTCTGCTTCTCCTCGGCACCATCGGCCACACAGTGGCCAACGCGCTGAACTCCCGCGCGCGCGTGCGCCGTTGACGCGCCCGCAGGCCTGGGCATGAACTGAGTGTCAGGCAGTTCGCCCCCGAGGAGGGAACCCCATGGCCGAGTCCCCCACCCCCGAAGCCGTCACCGAGCAGCCGACGGACGTCGTCGCGCACCCGCACCGGCTGGTTCTGCTAGGTGCCTGCGGCTGCGGCTCGGGCTGCGGCTGCGGCTGCCAGTCGGGCGCACCGTGCCAGTGCGGCGGCTGCTGCGGCTGAGTTGCTACGCGCAAGACATGGGGCCCCGCACCTGACACCAGGTGCGGGGCCCCGTCGTACGACCATCACCCCGAGCGGGGCGCGGCTCAGCTCCCGTCGACCGGCTGCGGCTGCGGCGGCTGGATCTCGTCGGCGTGCTCGCCGGTCACGAGATACACGACCCGCTTGGCCACGGACACCGCGTGATCGGCGAACCGCTCGTAGTAACGCCCGAGGAGCGTCACGTCCACGGCGGTCTCGATGCCGTGCTTCCACCGGTCGTCCATCAGGTGCTGGAACAGCGTCCGGTGCAGCTGGTCCATCTCGTCGTCGTCCTGCTCCAGCTGCAGGGCGAGGTCGACGTCCTTGGTGATGATGACCTCTGCGGCCTTCGCCATCAGCCGCTGCGCGAGCTGCCCCATCTCCAGGACGGTCGCGTGCAGGTCGTGCGGAACGGCCTTGTCCGGGAACCGCAGCCGCGCCAGCTTCGCGACGTGCTGCGCCAGGTCACCGCTGCGCTCCAGGTCGGCGCTCATCCGCAGCGACGTCACGACGATCCGCAGATCGGTGGCCACGGGCTGCTGCCGCGCCAGCAGGGCGATCGCCCGCGCCTCCAGGTCGTGCTGAAGATCGTCGACCTTCTGGTCCGCCGCGATGACACTCTCGGCCAGCTTCAGATCGGCGTCGAGCATGGCCGTGGTGGCGCGCCCGATCGCCGACCCGACAAGGCGGGCCATCTCGACCAGGCCCTCGCCGATCGAGTCAAGTTCCTCGTGGTACGCGTCACGCATACAACTGTCCCTCTCACTCACTTCGGGGCTTTCGTGCCCCACGCTCCCACGTTCGGCCCAGTACGCGTCCGTTTCCGTCACCCCAAATGAATCACCCCCGTACCCAAGGTGAACTCTGGGCGACGAGCGTTCGAAACGGCACCTTGACGGCTGTGGGCACCACTCAAGAGGCGCATAACCTGAATGCATGGACGTGAACGCGGCGGTCGCCGCAGCGGCAGCGATCGCCGGGGTGTGCACCGGCGTGATCGCCATGCTGGCGTTCCGCTGGAGCGAACGCGACCAGAAACGCCCCACCCGTACCTCCCTGCACACAGAAGCGGTTCTTCCACCCGGCGTCGACACCGTCCTCTCCGTACTGCGCTCCTCCGCCGTCGTCCTCGACGAGGCGGACAGCGTGGTCAAGGCCAGCTCGGCGGCGTACGCCCTCGGCCTGGTCCGGGGAGGCAAGCTGGCCGTGGAGCCGATGCTCCTGATGGCCAGGGACACTCGTAGAGACGGCGAGATACGCCAGGTCGAGCTGGACCTGCCACGGCGCGGCACCGGCCGCGGAGACGCACTCGCCGTCTCCGCCCGCGTGGCCCCGCTCGGCTCCCGCCTGGTCCTGCTCCTCGTCGAGGACCTGACCGAGGCCCGCCGCATCGAAGCGGTACGACGCGACTTCGTCGCGAACGTCAGCCACGAACTCAAGACCCCCGTCGGCGCGCTCAGCCTCCTCTCCGAGGCGGTCATGGACGCGTCCGACGACCCGGAGGCGGTGGAGCGCTTCGCCGGCCGCATGCAGATCGAGGCGACCCGCCTGACCAACCTGGTCCAGGAGCTCATCGACCTCTCCCGCGTCCAGAACGACGACCCCCTCGAAGACGCCGAGCCCGTCCGCGTGGACGAACTCGTCGCCGAGGCGATCGACCGCTGCCGCCACCAGGCCGGCACGAAGCAGATCACCATGGCCGCGGGAGGCACCGCGGACCTCCAGATCTGGGGCAACCGCGGACAGCTCGCCGCCGCCCTCGGCAACCTCGTCGAGAACGCGGTCAACTACAGCCCGGCACGGACCCGCGTGGGCATCGCCGCCCGCCGCGTCAGCGCGCCCGGCGGAGACCTCATAGAAATGGCGGTCACCGATCAGGGTCTCGGCATCTCCGACAAGGACAAGGAGCGCATCTTCGAGCGCTTCTACCGCGTCGACCCGGCCCGCTCCCGGGCCACCGGCGGCACCGGCCTCGGCCTCGCCATCGTCAAGCACGTGGCTGCCTCGCACGGCGGGGAAGTCACCGTATGGAGCTCCGAAGGCCAGGGCTCCACGTTCACCCTGCGGCTGCCGGAGGCAGGCGCGACCCGCGACCGCGGCCCAGGACACGTAGGCGGCGACGCATACGGACACCACGACGGCAACGACGCCGCCGGGCCCGACGAGACAACCGCATACGACCCCATTCCTGCCGCCCCGGAGGTCCTTCCGTGACCCGAGTGCTCGTCGTCGAGGACGAGGAATCCTTCTCCGACGCCCTGTCGTACATGCTTCGCAAGGAGGGTTTCGAGGTCGCCATCGCGGCCACCGGCCCCGACGGACTCGACGAGTTCGAGCGCAACGGCGCCGACCTCGTCCTGCTCGACCTGATGCTGCCCGGCCTGCCCGGCACCGAGGTCTGCCGCCAGCTGCGCGGCCGCTCCAACGTCCCGGTCATCATGGTGACCGCCAAGGACAGCGAGATCGACAAGGTCGTGGGCCTCGAAATAGGAGCCGACGACTACGTCACCAAGCCCTTCTCGTCCCGTGAGCTGGTCGCCCGCATCCGCGCGGTGCTCCGCCGCAGGGGCGAGCCCGAGGAGGTCACCCCGCAGGCCCTGGAGGCCGGCCCGGTCCGCATGGACGTGGACCGCCACGTCGTCACGGTCTCCGGCTCCAAGGTCGACCTCCCCCTCAAGGAGTTCGACCTCCTGGAGATGCTCCTGCGCAACGCGGGCCGCGTCCTCACCCGCATGCAGCTGATCGACCGCGTCTGGGGCGCCGACTACGTGGGCGACACCAAGACCCTCGACGTCCACGTCAAGCGCCTCCGCGCCAAGATCGAGCCGGACCCGGGCGCCCCGCGCTACCTGGTGACGGTGCGAGGCCTGGGCTACAAGTTCGAGCCGTAGACGACCCGGGCCCGCGGAGGCCGGACGGAGTCCGGCACAGCGCCCGAAGCCTGCGAGGCCCCTGGGGCCGAGCAGTGCGAGGGCCGCACGCGGGATGAGGCTCGAGCCGTGAACAGTGGCCTGGGCACGTGCCGGACATGAAAGGGCGGGACCCCCATCAGGGTCCCGCCCTTTCATGTCATGCACGTCATGCGCGTACGTACGCGATCAGTGCCCGGCGGCCTTGTGCGAGGCGGACGCGCCGGCGGCCGGGGTGCCCGAGGCCGAACCGGACGGCGAGACGGACCCGGAGGGGGTCGCCGAGCCGGACGGCTTCACCGAGCCGGACGCGGACTGCGTCGGCGTCGCGGTCGGCACGGCCGGGACCTCGCTCGGCCCCCACTGCTTGAAGTAGGACTCGGCCGGCACGACGAACGCCGTGATCTTGACCGCGCCCGTGGTGCTGAACGTGAACGTGATGTTCTGCGCGTTGCCGTCGAGCACGGCGGTGCGGCTGTTGGGCAGCTGCGCGGACGCGTTGCCCTTGCCGCCGAGGACGAGGGAGCCCCCGGCCGGGATCGTCACGGTCTTCTTGCCGTCGGCGGCCGTGAGGGCGGCCGCCTTGCCGACGCCGTCGACCACGACGGAGTCGAGGGTCTGCGCCTTGCGGCCGTTGTTGAAGAGCGTCGCGGTGATGACCGCCGGACCCTTGGACTTCAGGTCGGGCTGCGTGATCACGGTGGCGTTCTGGATCCGGACGTCACCGACCGAGGTCTCGGCGTTGTCCGGCTTGATCTCCAGCGTCTGTGCGTTGCTGCCGGCGCCGCACGCGGCGAGCGAGGCGATCGAGAACGCGATGGCGGCGGCGGCGAGGGCGCCGCGTCGAAGGCTGCTGCTCACGGCGGCGGCAACTCCTAAACGTGGGCGGTACGGGTCTGGACACCTGGACGGGTGTAAAGCCGCCCTAAGGGTCTGTCAGCGGGCTCAGGTTACCGAGCCGTTGTCGCACCGCTGCACCCGACCCGCCCCAAGAGCATGTCCGGCGGATCAGGGCCGGTGTCCGGCACCCCTCGGCCCACCCGTCACCCGGACCTCTCCGGCCCCCGTCGGCCCCTCTCACCTCACCAAACGTGACCGGTCGCATTGGCCTCCCGTTCACCATTCACATAACTCCGCGGAGCCGCCCCTGCGGATTTCCCGTAAGGAATGCATGGCGGTACGGAAAATCGATCACCCGCCACGGTGATCAATTCCGGATTCTGGTCGCACGCGCCTCCGGGTCACCGAACGGAGTAGCGGAAGTTCCGTGACTTGAACCACGCAAACCAGGACGTTCAACCTCCTGCGCGGGCCTCCGGGTAGGTGTACGGTGCGCGTTTCATCTCCGCCGAAGAGCCGCTCCGACCTGCGAATACCGCCTTCCGTGAGGTCTCCGCAGCACGTTCCGGTTGTTGTTGTCAAGCCCCGAGATATGCCCTGACCTGCGAAAACGCCATTCAGAAGACGCCGTATCCGTGTTACCCTGGATAGCCACGGAAGGGGTACCTGTCACATGACGTTCAAGGTTGGCGACACCGTGGTCTATCCCCATCACGGGGCCGCGCTGATCGAGGCTATCGAAACTCGCCAGATCAAAGGCGTGGACAAGACCTACTTGGTGCTGAAGGTCGCGCAGGGTGACCTGACGGTGCGTGTGCCAGCGGACAATGCGGAGTTCGTCGGCGTGCGTGATGTGGTCGGTCAGGACGGTCTCGACCGGGTCTTCGAGGTGCTTCGCGCGCCGTACGCCGAAGAGCCCACGAACTGGTCGCGCCGCTACAAGGCAAATCTCGAGAAGCTCGCCTCCGGCGATGTCATCAAGGTCGCGGAAGTCGTGCGTGACCTGTGGCGCCGGGAGCGCGAGCGCGGACTGTCCGCAGGTGAGAAGCGCATGCTCGCCAAGGCGCGGCAGATCCTGGTGAGCGAGCTCGCGCTCGCGGAGAACACGAACGAGGACAAGGCCGAGGCCCTGCTCGACGAGGTTCTCGCGTCCTGACGTGTGCCCTGACCGGCACGCGGCTGCGCAATCAAGTCCCGGGTGAAAGCCCAGGCGCATGAATAATGCCGCGGTGCCCGCTGACCCTCCATGGTGTCGCCGGGCGCTGCGGCATGTTCGTACCCGCACTCTGTACCGAAGCGCGGTCTGCTCGCGCCTACTCCTTGGTGTGCCGGGCCCGGGCAGCTGGCTCGACCAGATGTCACGGAAGGGTCTGGTCGAGGCGTCGCGCCCGGCACTGGTGTTGGCCATACCCACCTCGGTCGAGCACACAAACCTGAACGGAAGCGATGTCTGACGAAACGCGGCCCCCGCGCACAGCGGCCGTGATTCCGGCGGCCGGCCGGGGCGTGCGCCTCGGCCCGGGCGCCCCCAAAGCGCTCCGCGCGCTCAACGGCACCCCCATGCTCATCCACGCCGTCAGGGCCATGGCCGCCTCGCGGTCCGTCTCCCTCGTCGTCGTGGTCGCCCCGCCCGACGAGGCGTCAGCCGCGGAGGTGAAGCACCTCCTCGCCGACCACGCGCTGCCCGAGAGGACCGACTTCGTCGTCGTCCCCGGCGGCGAGACCCGCCAGGAGTCGGTGAAGCTCGGTCTCGACGCGCTGCCGCCCGGCATCGACGTCGTCCTCGTCCACGACGCGGCCCGCCCCCTCGTGCCCGTCGACACGGTCGACGGCGTCATCGAGGCCGTACGCGAAGGCGCCCCGGCCGTCGTCCCGGCGCTGCCCCTCGCGGACACCGTCAAGCGGGTCGACCCGCGCACCGACGGCGGCCCCGAGCTCGTCGTCGCGACGCCCGAACGGGCCCGGCTGCGCGCCGTGCAGACCCCGCAGGGCTTCGACCGCGCCACGCTCCAGCGCGCCCACGAGACCGTCACCGACGACGTCACCGACGACGCCAGCATGGTCGAGCAGCTCGGCCTGCCCGTCGTCGTCGTGCCGGGCCACGAAGAGGCCTTCAAGGTGACCCGCCCCCTCGACCTCGTGCTCGCCGAAGCGGTACTCGCCCGGAGGAGGGCCAACGATGGGTTCTGAACCGCCGGTCATGCCGGTCCTGCCCCTCGTCGGCATCGGCACCGACATCCACGCCTTCGAAGAGGGCCGCGAACTGTGGTGCGCCGGCCTCAAGTGGGAGGGCGAGGGCCCCGGTCTCGCCGGGCACTCCGACGCCGACGTCGTCGCGCACGCCGCGTGCAACGCGCTGTTCTCCGCGGCGGGTCTCGGTGACCTGGGCGCCCACTTCGGTACGGGGCGGCCCGAGTGGTCCGGCGCGTCCGGACTCACGCTGCTCGCGGAGGCGGCACGCATCGTGCGCGACGCGGGCTTCGTCATCGGCAACGTCGCCGTACAGGTCGTCGGCCCGCGGCCGAAGATCGGGAAGCGGCGGGACGAGGCGCAGAAGGTCCTCTCGGAGGCGGCGGGTGCGCCCGTCTCCGTGTCCGGCGCCACGACCGACGGCCTGGGTTTCCCCGGCCGCGACGAGGGGTTGATGGCCGTGGCGACGGCGCTGGTCGCTCGCGTCTAGGGCGGGTGCGGGTGCGTCGTGGCTGATCGCGCAGTTCCCCGCGCCCCTGAGGTGCACCGCACTTCGTGCGACACCTCATCGGGGAAATGCGGCGCGCAGCGCCTGCATTTCAGGGGCGCGGGGAACTGCGCGACCAGCCCCCACCAACCCGCACCCGTACCACCCCCCACCCCCGGAGGGAACCGGCACCCCTTGGCGCCCACTACCCTGGAGGGGTGACTATTCGCCTGCACGACACCAGCGCCCGGAAGATCCGTGACTTCGTCCCGCTGACACCGGGTTGTGTCTCGATCTACCTCTGTGGTGCGACCGTGCAGGCCGCCCCGCACATCGGGCACATCCGGTCCGGCCTCAACTTCGACATCATGCGCCGCTGGTTCACGTACCGCGGCTACGAAGTGACGTTCGTGCGGAACGTGACCGACATCGACGACAAGATCATCAAGAAGGCCGCCGAACAGGGCAGGCCCTGGTGGTCGATCGGGTACGAGAACGAGCGCGCGTTCAACGACGGTTACAGCGCCCTCGGCTGCCTGCCGCCCACGTACGAACCGCGCGCCACCGGGCACGTCACCGAGATGGTCGAGATGATGCGCGGCCTCATCGAGCGCGGCCACGCCTACGAGTCCGAGGGCAACGTCTACTTCGACGTGCGCTCCTTCCCCGGCTACCTGGAGCTGTCCAACCAGGAACTGGACAACCTGCTCCAGCCGGAGAGCGACGGCGAGACCGGCAAGCGCGACCCCCGCGACTTCGCGATGTGGAAGGCCGCCAAGCCTGGCGAGCCCAGTTGGGAGACCCCCTGGGGCCGCGGCCGGCCCGGCTGGCACCTGGAGTGCTCAGCCATGGCCCACAAGTACCTGGGCACCGCCTTCGACATCCACGGCGGCGGCATCGACCTGATCTTCCCGCACCACGAGAACGAGATCGCTCAGGCCAAGGCCTTCGGCGACGAGTTCGCCACGTACTGGGTGCACAACTCGTGGGTCACCATGAGCGGCGAGAAGATGTCGAAGTCCCTGGGCAACTCGGTCCTCGTGTCCGAGATGGTCAAGGAGTGGCGCCCGATCGTGCTGCGCTACTACCTCGGCACCCCGCACTACCGCTCGACCATCGAGTACAGCGAGGAGGCCCTGCGCGAGGCCGAGTCCGCGTTCGCGCGGATCGAGGGCTTCGTGCAGCGGGTCACCGAAATGGCAGGGAAGGCCGTCAACCCCGCCGACGAGGTACCGCCCGCCTTCGCCGAGGCCATGGACGACGACCTCGGGGTGCCGCAGGCCCTCGCGATCGTCCACACCACGGTCCGGCAGGGCAACAGCGCCCTCGCCGCCGACGACAAGGACGCCGCCATCGCCCGCCTCGCCGAGGTGCGCGCCATGCTCGGCGTCCTCGGCCTGGACCCGCTCGACCCGCACTGGGCCGGCGAGAGCGACCGCGGCGAAGAGCTGCACGGCGCCGTCGACACCCTCGTACGGCTCGTCCTCGAGCAGCGCGAGTCCGCCCGCGCCCGCAAGGACTGGGCCACCGCCGACGCCATCCGCGACCAGCTCGGCCAGTCCGGGCTCGTCATCGAGGACAGCCCGACCGGGCCGCGCTGGACGCTCGGCCCGCGCTGAGGACCTGCGCGAATGTGCTGCCCGGGCCTCCGGGCGGCACACTTCATAGACGTACACACGTACATAGACGCCCACACGCATCACACAGACAGGTAGATCATGGCCGCGAACAACCGCCGCATGTCCGGCAAGAAGGGCGCGCAGGTCGGCAGTGGCGGCCAGCGACGCAAGGGCCTCGAAGGCAAGGGTCCCACGCCGCCCGCCGAGATGCGCAAGAAGCACAAGAAGAACCGCATCGCGAACGCCAAGGCCAAGCAGGCCGCCCGCCGTCCCGCGACGCTGAAGAGCCGCGGCGGCAAGGGGACGTCCGAGATGGTCGTCGGGCGCAACTCCGTCGTCGAGGCGCTGCGCGAGGGCGTGCCCGCGTCGATGCTCTACGTCCAGCAGTTCATCGACAACGACGAGCGGGTGCGCGAGGCGCTCCAGCTCGCTGGTGAGCGCGGCGGCATCCACCTGATGGAGGCCCCCCGCCCCGAGCTCGACCGCATGACGAACGGCCTGAACCACCAGGGCCTCGTCCTCCAGGTCCCGCCGTACGAGTACGCGCACGCGGAGGACCTCGCCGCGGCCGCCTACGACCAGGGCGAGGACCCGCTCATCGTCGCGCTCGACGGTGTCACCGACCCGCGCAACCTCGGCGCCGTCGTCCGCTCCGTCTCCGCCTTCGGCGGCCACGGCGTCGTCGTGCCCGAGCGCCGCGCGGCCGGCATGACCGCCGGCGCGTGGAAGACGTCCGCGGGCGCCGCCGCCCGTACGCCCGTCGCCCGCTGCACCAACCTGACGCGCGCACTGGAGGCGTACAAGAAGGCGGGCATCGCCGTCGTCGGCCTCGCGGCGGACGGCGAGCACACCGTCGGTGACCTCGAAGCCCTCGGCGGGCCCGTCGTCATCGTCGTCGGCAGCGAGGGCAAGGGCCTGTCCCGCCTCGTCGGCGAGACCTGCGACTACCGCGTACGGATCCCGATGCCGGGCGGCACGGAATCCCTCAACGCCGGTGTGGCCGCGGGCGTCGTGCTGTACGAGGCGTCGCGCCGCAGGGCCTGAGCAGGCGGTCCGGGCCGCGATCTTGACGCGGTCCGGACATTTGCACACGGTCAAGGCAGTGTCCTAAACACACATCACTCGGTTAGATGAGTGTGGACACCAGAACACCCCGCACATCTACGGGGGACCGCTCGCCCGGATTCGGCCCCGGATTCGATTCCGGATTCGACGACGGCCCCGCGCTGAGCATGGTGAAGGTGCCGTGCGATCCCGCGCAGGTCGTCGTGAGCCACGCGAGTTTCCGCGTGCAGCTCCCGAGGGAGCAGCAGGCGCAGTCCCCCCGCATCTCACGGCACCTGGGCTCCCTCGACCAGACCGCCCGCATCCCCGTCGTCGGCGCCGCCGCCGCACGCCGGCGCGCCCCGGTCGTCTGGAGCGGCAGGTCCGCGCCCGGCGACCCCGGGGCCACCGGCCTCCTCCAGGCGGCCCGCAGAGCCGGCGAAAGCACGCTGCCCCGCCGTGACTTCGAGGGCGGGGACGGCGGCGCCACCCAGGTCATCCCGCGCATCGACCTCGACACCGACCTCGCGGACGACGTCACCGGCGAACTGCCCACCGTCACCGACCGGGGCACCCGGCTCCTCCCGCAGCAGATGCGCCAGGCGGGCAGCGCCTTCGAAGAGGCCCCCTACCAGCAACCCCCGTACGGCAACGACGAGTTGACCGGCGACGGGTTCGGCGACGGGTTCGATGACGGTTTCGACGACGGTTTCGACGACGGGGACAAGGGCGCTGCCGCCCGGCGGCACGGCGCCGACCCGGTGCGCCACGCCTACTACCCCGGCCGCCGCATGAACCTCGGCGTCGTCCTCCTCCCCCTCCGCGTCTTCCTCGGCTTCATCTCCATCTACGCCGGCATGGGCAAGCTCTGCGACCCCGTCTACTTCGACGGCGGCGACCGCGGCTCCATGGTCAAGTGGCTCAACTCGCTGCACCCGTGGGCCCTCGCCGAACCCCTGCGCGACTTCGCCCTCCAGCATCCCGTCGGTGCCGGACTCTGCATCGCCTTCCTCCAGGTCGTCGTCGGCGTGCTCACCGTCCTCGGCCTCTGGCAGCGCGTCGCGGCCGTCTTCGGCGTACTCCTGTCGGCCGCCCTCATCGTCACCGTCAGCTGGAAGACGGTGCCCGCCTACGACGCGCCCGACATCATCTACCTCGCCGCCTGGTCCCCGCTGATCATCGCCGGCGCGCCCGTCTACTCCGTCGACGGCCGCCTCGCGGGCGGCGCCTGGCGCCGCCTCGGCCCGCGCGCCGAACTGTGGGAGCTGCGCCGGTACGTGCTCCGCCGCGGCGCCGTCGTCACGACCGTCGTCGTCGGCCTCACCCTGCTCATCGGCTCGCTGCTCGGCGGCGCCGTACGGGACGCGGGCCGGGTCACGGCCCCCGGCCCCGGCGAGGCCCCGCGCAACGAACTGCCCGGCTCCCCGCTCCCGTCCGAGCCCGGCCACAAGCAACACCGCCCGACTCACTCGGCTGCGCCCAACACGCCGACGCAGGGCGCTACTTCGGCCAAGCCGTCCGGCGCTGCCAGCTCCCCCGGCGCCGCCCCCACGACGAGCGGCGCGGGCCAGCCCAGCCAGACGCAGGGCACCGGCCAGGCGCCCCCGCGGTCCGCCCCGCCGGCCCAGCAGCCCCCGGCGACCAGCAGCGGGCCCAGCTCGGGCGGCGGCACGGGCGCCGGTGGCGGCACCGGCGGCTCGGACAGCAGCAGCGGCGGCTCCGGCGGAGGCGACAAGAACTCGGGCCTCCTCGGCGGAGTCCTCGGCGGCTGATCCGCTCTCCGTACGCGCAAGGGGCCCGCACACCACGTGTGCGGGCCCCTTCCACGTACTCGGATGGACTCGGACGGACCTCAACGGCCCGGCGCGGACAGCTCCTTCGCGGCCTCGGTGAGGTCCTTCGCCGTGTCGATGGCCCGCCAGTACGCGCCCTGCGGGATCGGGAAGCCGGCCAGGCGCTTGGCGCGGGCCAGACGCGGGAACGTGGTGCGCTCGTGGTCACCGCGGTCCGGGAGCAGGCCCGTGAAGGCGGGGGAGAAGACGTAGACACCCGCATTGATCAGATACGGGGACGGCGGCGCCTCGACGAAGTCCGTGATGTGGCCGAACGCGTCCGTCTCGACGGCGCCCCACGGGATGCGGGGGCGGGCCAGGGCGAGGGTCGCGGTGGCGTCGCGCTCGGCGTGGAAGTCGGCCATCTCGCGCAGCGAGAACCGGGTCCAGATGTCGCCGTTCGTCGCGTACCAGGGGCGGTCGGGGTGCGGCAGGTGGGCGGCGGCGTACTTGAGGCCGCCGCCACGGCCGAGGGGTTCCTTCTCGACCACCGTGGTGACGCGCAGGGGGAGTTCGGCCCCGTCGAGCCACTCCTGGAGCACCTCGGCGAGATGCCCGCAGGAGACGACCGCGTCGGTCACGCCCTCGCGCGCCAGCCAGGCAAGCTGATGGCCGATGATCGGGGTCCCGGTGCCGGGGATCTCGACCATCGGCTTGGGCCGGTCGTCGGTGTAGGGCCGCAGACGCGAACCCTGGCCGCCGGCCAGGACGACGGCCTGTGTGGGGTGGTGCGGGCTGTGCGCGTGCGGATCAGGGGCCTGGTCTGGGGCCTGGGCGCTCGTCATGCCCGCACTGTACGTCGGCCCCTTCCCGGCCGGCCGTGAAGGGCGTGAGGCGTCAGCCGCGCGCTGCCGTGGCGACACCCGTGGCGAACGCGGTGTCGCAGACGGGGCGGGCGAAGGACTGGGCGCGGGAGGGACCGTAGGCCTGCACGGCGGCGCGGCCCAGGGCGCGCGCGAGGGAGACGCAGTGCTTGGCGAGGGACGGCCGCTCGTGCATCTCCTGCTGGAGGTGGGTGAGCGCGATACCGGGGTCCTTCTCCTGGAGTTCGAGCAGCAGCTTGTCGCGCAGGACGTCCTGCGGGGCGCGCGACTTGGCGCGGGCCGAGACGTTCTGCGAGGAAGCGGTGAGGATCGAGTCCGAGGAGCTGCCGGACCAGTTCACTCGGGTGACCGCGAGTGTGCCGGAGAGCACCAGCATCACCGGCAGGACGAACGCGAGCGTGCGGGCGGCGCGGCGGGCGGGGCCCTGGCCTCGGCGCGGCTTCTGGGTGTAGTTGGCGGAGTGCGTCACGCGAGTGAGCGTAGCGGTCGGTGATGATTTGGCGACATTTAGTCACTCGGTCGAGGGATGGGTAATCCGGTTTTGTTTAACGCGTGTTGACGTACGGGGGTCGAACGGGGCTCGAAATGGCCGGTCTGCCGGGGTATTTGTCGACAACGTCGCCTCCCGTACCGCCCAGGACGCGGTGGAGCCCCGCACCGAAGCGCGGGGCTCCACAACGGAAACGGACGGGGCGTCAGTCGGTGAGACGCTCGCCGGTCGAGGAGGAGAAGACGTGGGTCTCGCCCGGGCGCGGCACGACGTGCAGCTCGGTGCCCTTCGCCGGGACCTGGCGGCCGTTGACCCGGACGACGAGGTCCTTGGCCTCGCCACCGACCTGCGCGGTGCCGTAGACGTAGCCGTCGGCGCCGAGTTCCTCGACGACGTTCACCGAGACGGCCAGGCCCGCGGGGGCGTCCGCGCTGTCCTTCGTGAGGGCCTTCGCGGCCTCGCCGCCGCCCTGCTCGACGATGTCGAAGTGCTCCGGGCGGACGCCGACCGTGACGGTCCGGTCGCCCCTGTCCGAGGCGGCCTTGAGGGCCTCACGGTTCACCGGCACGACCGAGTTGCCGAACTTCACGCCGCCGTCGGTGATCGGGACCTCGACGAGGTTCATCGCCGGGGAGCCGATGAACCCGGCGACGAAGAGGTTCGCCGGCCGGTCGTACATGTTCCGCGGCGAGTCCACCTGCTGCAGCAGCCCGTCCTTCAGCACTGCCACCCGGTCGCCCATCGTCATGGCCTCGACCTGGTCGTGCGTGACGTACACGGTGGTGATGCCGAGACGGCGCTGCAGCGAAGCGATCTGCGTACGCGTGGACACACGCAGCTTGGCGTCGAGGTTCGACAGCGGCTCGTCCATGAGGAACACCTGGGGCTCACGCACGATGGCGCGGCCCATCGCGACGCGCTGACGCTGACCACCGGAGAGGGCCTTCGGCTTCCGGTCCAGGTATTCGGTCAGGTCGAGGATCTTGGCGGCCTCCTCGACCTTCTGGCGGATCTCGCTCTTGTTCACGCCGGCGATCTTGAGCGCGAAGCCCATGTTGTCGGCGACGGACATGTGCGGGTAGAGCGCGTAGTTCTGGAACACCATGGCGATGTCCCGGTCCTTGGGCGGCAGGTGGGTCACGTCGCGGTCGCCGATGCGGATCGCTCCGCCGTTCACGTCCTCGAGACCCGCGAGCATGCGCAGGGAGGTCGACTTGCCGCAGCCGGACGGACCGACCAGGACGAGGAACTCGCCGTCCTCGATCTCGATCTCCAGGCCGTCGACGGCGGGCTTGGTGGAGCCCGGGTAGATCCGGGTCGCCTTGTCGAACGAAACAGTAGCCATGGCTGTGAAGCCCCCTTCACCGGCAGGAACGTGCCGGACGATCCGTTGTGGAAGGAAGGATGAGGTCTAGTCCACGTAGTGAACTGCCGTGACGCTACCGCTCGGATCCGGGTTTGTCAGTAGCAGGCGAGTTCGAATTCTCTGATGACGTGCGGACGATCCGATTGACCCTGCCGCCTTGGCGAGCGACGTTTCCTGCTTCACGGTTCACAGCCGTGGAGCGGCAGGTTTCCCACTGCCCGCACGGTCTCATGTGAACTCCACAGGCATTCCGGCCGACGGCCCATCGGTCCGTACCGCTGTCGCCGCCCTACGCGGCCAGTCGAATCTCCTTCGACAACTCGGACGCCTTGATCAACGCCGGGGCCTTGCTGCCGGGCGGCAACGAAATCGAGACCTGCCAGTACAGGCGCATCCCCTCGTCGCGAAGGTTCACCGCCGCGTTCTCATCCCGGTCATGCTGCGCCCCGCACTCGGTACACGCCCACTGCCGCACCGACACATCCAGCTTCGGCCCCACGGCATGACACCCGGAACACCGCCGCGTCGAGGGGAAGAACCGGTCCACGACCACCAGCGTCCGCCCGTACCACTCGCACTTGTACGTGAGCATGCGCAACAACGTGCCCCACGACGCATCTCTGATCGCCTCGTTCAACCGGGCCTTACGCCGCCGGCCCTTTCCCTTCCCCGCAGCCATCAGGGACGCCACAGACAGATCCTCCACCACGAGCACTTGGTTCTCGCGCACGAGGCGGGTGGTGAGCTGATCCAGCATGTCCCTGCGCACATCACTGATCAGCGCGTACAGCCGCGCGATCTTCAGGCGCACCTTCTCCCGGTTCCGTGACCGTAGCTTCTTCCGGTGCAGCTCCTGCTGCAAGCGCTTCAGCCTGGCCTGGTACCGCCGCAGCAGACGCGGATGATCCACCTTCGTACCGTCATCGAGCGTCACCAACGACGCCAACCCCAGATCAAGCCCCACCGCCTGCGGCTCCCGCGTCCCCGCGACGAACACCGCAGGCAGTGCGGGGACCACTTCCTCGACCAGAAACGACACGAAGAAACGCCCCGCCCGATCCCGCGACATCGTCAACCGCAACGGCGTGTCACCGGCTGGCAGCGGCCGCGACCACCGCACATCCAACGGCTCGCGCTGCAGAGCAAGCTTCACCGCCCTCGTCCCCGGCCGCTCCGGATCCTCCCTCCAGCTGAAACCCGTACGCATATACGTCGCCGAATCGGGCGAACGCCCCTTCTTCTTCCGCTTCGGATACTTCGCCGAGCCGTCGAAGAACCCCTGGAACGCCGCCTGCAGATGCCGCAACGGCTGCTGCAGCACCGTCGACGACACCGCACGCAACCACGACATCTCCACCGACTGCCGCCACCCCGTCAACGCCCGGCACGTCTCCGCGAAACCCACCGACACCCGATACTCACGCCACGCCTTCTGCCGCAGCGCCAGCCCCTCGTTGTAGACCCAACGGCACGCACCGAACGTCTTCGACAACTGCGCCGCCTGCTCCTCGGTCGGATAGCAGCGGTAGCGGTACACGCGGTGCTGGGCGCCCAGAGCTTTGACGTGGCTCTTCAGGGGTGTGGCCTTGCGAGTCTGGTGCTTGCGACGGCGGGTTCAGAGGCTGTGTACAGTGGTGCCGCCTTCGTGTGCGGCTTTGTAGCGCGCGATGCCCCCTTAGCTCAGTTGGTTTAGAGCGCGTGATTTGTAATCTCGAGGTCGTCGGTTCGAATCCGACAGGGGGCTCCATGAGGAGAAAGGCCCAGGTCACGGGTGTGACCTGGGCCTTTTCGATGCTAGGCGCGGCCCGCGATTCGGTTCGCCGCCTTGGCCAGGCGGGAGTCCGTGGTGGTGTGGGTGGTGAGTTCTCGGTGGTCGGCTGCGTTGTAGGTGGCGTACATGCCGTGGACGCCGAGCCAGCGGAAGGGTTCGGGTTCCCACTTGCGGACCTTGTGGTTGACCCAGGGGAGGGTGGTGAGGTCCGTGGGGCCTGACTGGCCGGAGTCCTGTTGGACCAGGTCGCGCAGGGTGCGGGCGGCGAGGTTGGTGGTGGCGACGCCCGAGCCGACGTAGCCGCCCGCCCAGCCGAGGCCCGTGGCGCGGTCGAGGGTGACCGTGGCGCACCAGTCGCGGGGGACGCCGAGGACGCCGGACCAGGCGTGGGTGACGGCGACGGAGGCGAGCTGGGGGAAGAAGCGGGTGAGGATGGCGCGCAGGGCCTCGATGGTGGCGGGCTGGGTGCGGCCGTCGTTGTCGGTGCGGGAGCCGTAGCGGTAGGGGATGCCCCGGCCGCCGAGGGCGATGCGGCCGTCAGCGGTGCGCTGGGCGTACATGTAGGCGTGGGCCATGTCGCCGAGGGTTTCGCGGCCTTCCCAGCCGATGGACTCCCATTGGGCGGGGGAGAGGGGCTCCGTCGCGATCATGGAGGAGTTCATGGGGAGCCAGGTGCGGCGCTGGCCTTTGAGGGAGGCGGTGAAGCCCTCGGTGCAGCGCAGGATGTAGGGGGCGCGGACCGTGCCGTAGGGGGTGACGGCGTGCTTCGGTTTGATCTCGGTGACGGGGGTCGACTCGTGGATCGTGACGCCGAGTTCCTCGACGGCGGCTGCGAGGCCCTTGAGGAGTTTGACGGGGTGCAGGCGGGCGCCGTGGGGGGTCCAGGTGGAGCCGACGGCGCCGAAGACGCGGACGCGTTCGGCGGTCTCGCGGGCGCCGTGCAGGGTGCGGTCCTTCTCGCCGTAGGCGACCTCTGCCGCGTGGAAGGCCTTGAGGCGGGCCAACTGGGCGGGTGTGTAGGCGATTTCGAGTACGCCGCCGTGGTGGATGTCGGCGTCGATGTCTTCTTCGGCGGCGGCGCGGATCACCTCGGTGACCGTGTCGTTCATGGCTTCCTGGAGGCGGACGGCCGCGTCGTGGCCGTGGAGTTTCGCGTAGCGGTCGCGGCCCGCGATGCCGTTGTAGAGCCAGCCGCCGTTGCGTCCGGACGCGCCATAGCCGCAGAACTTCTGTTCGAGGACGGTGATGCGGAGGAAGGGTGCGGCCTTCTTCAGGTAGTACGCGGTCCACAGGCCCGTGTAGCCGCCGCCGACGATGACGACGTCGGCGGACGCGTCGCCCGGCAGGGGTTCGCGGGCGGTGGGGATGCCGTCGTCCGCGTACCAGAACGATATGCCGCCGTTGACGGTGGCCTGGGCGCCGTGGGTGCCGTTCTCGCTGCTCATGGCCCCGGACGTTAGCGCTCCGACAGGGGGTTCGGGGAGTCCTTGCGTGGGTGCAGGAGGGTCAGGGGGTTCACGGGGGCGCCCCGGTCGCGGGTGAGGGGGTGGCAGGCGAGGCCGATGAGGACGGCGGTGAAGTGGCCGAGGTCGGTGAAGGTGCGGCCGGTGATGAGCGGCGCGCCGTAGATGACCAGGACGGCGGCGAGGTAGAGGTGGCGCCAGGGCGGGGCGAGCCGGTACGTGAGGATGCCGACGACGCCGGCGAGCGCGTAACTCACGCCGACGTCGAGGGTGTTGACGGACGAGGCGGGTACGTGGGCGTGGCGGATGGCCCAGAGGAGCGCGCCCTCGCTGATGAACGTGGCCAGGACGTGGGAGAGCGCGACGACGGCGAGCCAGCGCCAGGTGTCGAGCCAGCGTTCGGCTTGTGCGTGGAACACCGTGTAGAGGGCGGCGTACGGCCACCAGTGGCTGCCGTCGATCCAGAAGGCCGAGGTGACGAGGACGCGGGCCGGGTTCCGTGACAGTTCGTGGAGGTTGGTGGAGCGCTGCCGCAGGAACTCCTGCTCGAAGTGGGGGCTCATGTGGTGCAGGGCGACTGTCGTGACGAACAGGGCGGCGAGCCAGATGTAGGTGCCGGGGGCGTGGCGCACGTAGGACCAAACGGCTCGGCGGAATCGGCTGAATCGGCGCATGTATGGCATTCAGGCATGCGCGTAGGGTCGTCCGGGTGATCGACATTCCGGTCGGCCTGGTCGAGTACCGGTACCGGTACTCGGGTGCGGGGCCGCACTGGTTAGCCTGCGGTCATGATTCGTACCGCCACTCCCGCCGACGTCCCCGTCATCCACGCCATGGTCCGTGAGCTGGCCGACTACGAGAAGGCGCTGCACGAGGCGCGGGCCACCGAGGAGCAGTTGCGGGAGGCGCTGTTCGGGGAGCGGCCGGCCGCGTTCGCGCACATCGCGGAGGACGACACGACGGGCGAGCCCGTCGGCTTCTGCCTCTGGTTCCTGAACTTCTCCACGTGGCGCGGGGTGCACGGCATCTACCTGGAGGACCTGTACGTACGGCCGGAGGCCCGCGGCGGCGGCCACGGCAAGGCACTGCTGACCGAGCTGGCGCGGATCTGCGTGGAGCGCGGGTACGAGCGCCTGGAGTGGTCGGTCCTCGACTGGAACGAGCCGTCGATCAACTTCTACAAGGCCCTCGGCGCCGCGCCGCAGGACGAGTGGACGGTGTACCGGCTGACGGACGAGGCGCTGGCCCGGCTCGGTTCGTAGGCGGTGCCCCGATTGTCAGTGGGGGCGGGCAGCATGGGGGCATGGCGGAGAAGCGAGTGGTGAGGCCGGTGAAGTCGTCGTCGGCGAAACCGGCGGCGGTGAAGAAGGCGCGGAGGCCCGAGGTGCGGCTGCCTCCGTTGGCGCCCTGGACGGGCGGCGAGCTGGAGCCGGACGGGGACTACGACGGGGTGGAGTTCACGGCGGCGGACTTCACCGGGCAGGACGGGGGCGGCGCCACCTTCATGGACTGCGCGCTGGAGGGGTGCGGGTTCGACGAGGCGCGGCTGACGCGGGCCCGGGTCCTCGACTCCGTGCTGACGGGCATCCGGGGGGTGGGCACGGACCTCGCGGAGGCGACGCTGCGGGACGTCGAGGTGGTGGACGCCCGGCTCGGCGGGGTCCAGCTGCACGGGAGCGTGCTCGAACGGGTCGTGGTGCGCGGCGGCAAGATCGAGTATCTGAACCTGCGCAAGGCGCGCCTGAAGGACGTCGTCTTCGACGGGTGTGTGCTGGTGGAGCCGGACTTCGGGGGTGCGCGCCTGGACCGGGTCGAGTTCCAGGGCTGTGTGGTGCGGGGCGCGGATCTGACCGGCGCCGTGCTGACGGATGTGGACCTGCGGGGCGTGGCCGAGCTGAGCATCGCGCGCGGGGTGGACCGGCTGGCGGGGGCGGTGATCAGCCCGGCCCAGCTCTTCGACCTGGCGCCGGCGTTCGCGGCGGAGATCGGGGTGCGGGTGGAGTAGGGGTTTCCCGTGGGGGGGCTGGGGTGTCAGCGGTCGTTCGGGACGCGGGGGAAGCGGGACTGGAGGTCCCAGATCGCCGGGTTGTCCGCCAGGTCCTCGTGCAGGTCGGTGAGGTCCGCGATCAGGTCGTGCAGGAAGTCGCGGGCCTCGCGGCGCAGTTCGGTGTGGGAGAACGTCAGGGGCGGCTCGTCGGCCTCCATCCAGTCGGCCTCGATGTCGACCCACCCGAAGCGGCGTTCGAAGAGCATGCGGTCCGTCGACTCGGTGAAGTCGAGTTCGGCGTACTGCGGCTTCGAGGCGCGGCTGCCGCGCGGGTCGCGGTCCAGCTGCTCGACGATGTCGCACAGCGCCCATGCGAAGTCCAGGACCGGTACCCATCCCCAGGCCGTGGCCAGCTCGCGGTCGGCCTTGGTGTCGGCGAGGTAGACGTCGCCGCAGAAGAGGTCGTGGCGCAGCATGTGGACGTCCGCGCGGCGGTAGTCCAGCTGGATGGGGTCGGGGAAGCGGCGGGAGAGGGCGTAGCCGATGTCGAGCACGTAGCCGATGGTGTCACGGGCCGGGGGCGTGGGGCCGGGGGGTGTCGGTCAGGGGCGTGGGTCTGGGGGCGTGGGTCCGTCGGCCGGTGCGTGCTGGGCAACGCCCCCGGTGGAGGTCGCTCCCCGTCATCCCAGCAGGCGCTGGTCCTTCACCCCAGCAGTCGCTGGTCCTTCACCCCAGCAGGCGCTGGTCCTTCACCCCAGCAGTCGCTGTTCCTTGGCCACCGCGACCGCGCCCGCCCGCGTGTCCACGCCGAGCTTGTCGTAGATCCGGCCCAGGTGGGTCTTCACCGTGGCCTCGCTGATGAACAGGGCGCGGGCGATGTCCCGGTTGCCCAGGCCCTGGGCGAGCTGGGCGAGGATGTCGCGCTCGCGGTCGGTGAGGGACGGGCGGGGGCTGCGCATGCGGGCCATGACGCGGCTCGCGACCGGCGGGGACAGCGTCGTACGGCCCTGGGCGGCGGCCTGGATCGCGGCGAACAGTTCCTCGGGGCGCTCCGCCTTGAGGAGGTAGCCCGTGGCGCCCGCCTCGATGGCCCGGGTGATGTCGGCGTCCGTGTCGTACGTGGTGAGGACGAGGACATGCGGGGCGTCGCCGGGGCCCGCGGTGAGGCGGCGCGTGGTCTCCACGCCGTCGATTCCCTCGCCGAGCTGCAGGTCCATGAGGACGACGTCCGGCGCCAGTTTCGAGGCCAGGGCCAGGGCTTCCTCGCCGGTGCCCGCCTCGCCCACCACCTCGATGTCCGGCGCGCTGTCGAGCAGGGCGAGCAGTCCGGCGCGTACGACGACGTGGTCGTCGCAGACGAGGATGCGGACGGGGCGGGGTGCGGCCGGGCCGGTCATGGTGGCGTCTCCAGGGGGATGGCGGCGGACAGTACGGCACCCTCGCCGGGCACCGACTCGATGGTCAGTGTGCCGCCGAGCTGGCCCACGCGTGCACGCATCGCGGGCAGTCCGTGGCCGCGGACCCCGGCCGCCGTGCCGGGCAGGACGGACGGGTCGAAGCCGTGGCCGTCGTCCGCGACGTCCAGGACGACCTGGTCGTCGAGGAGCGTGAGCGTGAGGGCGGCGGTGGTGGCGTCCGCGTGCTCGCGGACGTTGGCGAGGGCGCCCTGCGCGATCCTGAGCAGGGCCGACTGCACCCGGTCGGGCAGGTCGGGGCGGCGGCCGCCGTCGTCGATGTGGACCCGCACGGTGAGCCGGTCGCCGGACTCGCGGGCGGCCAGCGCGTGCAGCGCCTCGCCGAGGCCGCCGCCGGCCGCGAGGTCGGCGGGCGCCAGGTCGTGCACGAAGCGGCGCGCCTCGGTGAGGTTGTGTTCCGCGATGGACTCGGCGGTTCTGACGTGGGCGCGGGCCTTGTCCGGGTCGGCGCCCCACATCCGTTCCGCGGCCTGCAGCAGCATCTGCTGGCTGGACAGGCCCTGGGCGAGCGTGTCGTGGATCTCCATGGACAGACGCTGGCGCTCGGCCAGCATTCCCTCGCGGCGCTCGGACGCGGCGAGTTCACGGCGGGTGCGGATCAGGTCGTCGATGAGACGGCGCTGGCGGGCCGACTGGCGTTCCATCTGGATGAAGACCGCCGAGGCGATCGCGGCGACGGCCGGCGGCGCGAGCACCAGGTCCGGGTCGAAGCGGCCCGACAGCTCCAGCTGGGCCAGGACCACGAGGAGGACGAGCAGCGTGAGCAGGACGATCGCCGCGCGCGGGCGCAGGGTGCGCAGGCCCGTGTAGAAGAGCGGCACCGCGCACCAGGCGAAGCTCGGCGCGAGCACGACGAGTACCGCCCACACGGTGACGACCGCGAACAGCCAGGCGTAGCGCGGCAGCCGCGTCCGTGGTGTCAGGCGCAGGCCGCGGCCGGGGCCGAGGACGTACAGCACGGCCAGTACGACGCTGAGCGCGATGATCCAGGGGACGCGCTCCTCGTTGTTGTGGCGTATCAGGAAGCGGGCCAGGGATGAGCCGAGGAGCAGGAAGAACGCTCCGTGCATCACTGCCTTGAGCCAGCGCGCGTCGGGATCGACGACGGCCTCTTCGAGCAGGGCGTCGTCGGAGGTCTCACCAGAGATCTCGGTTACGTCGCCTCGGCCGCCGGCCGGGCGTTCGTGTGCGGGCATGTCCGCTTCCACACCTCCTCGTAGCTGCGAAAACCCCGAATGAACTGGGCAAACACTCCCATTCTCCGGTACCCGCCGGAAGCGGGGGTCATCCGATCGGCTGACCCCCGCGTCCACCGCTCGGGACGCAGGGGCCAGCCGGTACGCCGACGGTCCGGACCCGGTTCCGGACCCAGGATGGATACCAGAGCGGGACGGCGACGAGAACGAGAAGCCGCCCGGTCGACGGGACCCGGACAGCAGGGTCCGCACCGGACCCGGCGCCCGAAGCCCGGAACGCCGGACACCCGCGACGGACGTCGGTCCATGCGACGCCGCCCACGATTCTCAGGAGTTGCCGAGCCATGAAGAAGATCTCCCAGTTCTCCAAGCGTGCCCGCATCGCCACCGGTGGCGCCGTCCTCGCGGCCGTGGCCGCCGGTACCTTCGGCACCGTCTCGGCGAGCGCCGCCCCGGCCGCCGCGCCCATGGCGAACGTCCAGGAGAGCAGCACCACGACGTCGACCCACCTGACCATCGACGCCGCCACCAAGGCCGCGCAGGCCGCTCTCGACGCCGCGAAGAAGGACAACCAGCGCGTCTCCGTGGCCGTCGTGGACCGCAACGGCAACACCATCGTGACCCTGCGCGGCGACGGCGCCGGCCCGCAGTCGTACGAGTCGGCCGTGAAGAAGGCGTACACCGCCGTCTCCTGGAACGCCCCGACGTCCGAGCTGGCCAAGCGCCTCACGAACGCGCCGACCCTGAAGGACATCCCGGGCACCCTGTTCCTCGCGGGCGGCGCCCCGGTCACCGCCAAGAACGCGCCGATCGCCGGCGTCGGTGTCGCGGGTGCGCCCTCCGGCGACCTGGACGAGAAGTTCGCGCAGGCCGGCGTGGCCGCCCTCAACAAGTAAGGCCCACGCGTAAGACCCACGCGTAAGGCCCACGCGTGGTCCTGCCTCTTGGACCCCGGCGGTATCCGGCTTCCCCCCCGTGCCCGGTACCGCCGGTCTCGTCCCACTCCACGTCCCACCCCCACCCAGAACCGCCGCCCCTGGACCCTGGAAGGAAGGAGCCCGGTCATGCCGTTGCCGCTGCCGTTGCCGACCGCTGTCCGGATCTCCGTCACCAGGTTCGGCGCCGCCCGGATCTCCGCCGGCCGGTTCGCGTCGGCCATGATCTCCACGACGGGGAGAACCGCTGCGCAGAGGAGAGCCGCCATGACCACCGAAGACCGCGCCCTGCTCGGTGCCGCCGAACTAGGCGACGCCGACGCCGTGCGGGCCGCCCTCGCCGCCGGCGCCCGCACCGAGGCCCGCGACCGGCACCGCCGCACCCCGCTCCTGCTCGCCGCGCTCGGCGATCACGTGGCCGCCGCCGAGGCGCTCGTCGCCGCCGGCGCCGACCCGGACGCGCAGGACGACCGGGACGACAGCCCCTGGCTGGTCACCGGCGTCACCGGCAGCGTCCGCATGATGCGCGCCCTGCTTCCCGCGCGTCCCGACCTCAAGCTGTGCAACCGCTTCGGCGGCATCTCCCTCATCCCGGCCTCCGAGCGCGGCCACGTCGACTACGTACGCGCCCTGCTGCGCGAGACCGACATCGACGTCGACCACGTCAACCGGCTCGGCTGGACCGCCCTCCTGGAAGCCGTGATCCTCGGCGACGGCGGCCGCGCCCACCAGGAGATCGTGGAACTGCTCATCACCGCCGGGGCCACGCCCGGTCTTCCCGACGGCGACGGCGTCACCGCCCTGGAGCACGCCGAGCGACGCGGCTTCACGGAGATCGCCGGGCTGCTGAGGGCCGTGCGGTGAGAAGGGCCGGTGGCCGTGCCGTAAACCGGCCGCAACAGGGAGCGGTTCGCCGCATACGCCCATAAGATCGCCGGGTGCGCAGCCCTCGCCTGACCGCAGCCCTGGCCGGTCCCGTCGCCCTCGCCCTCGCGCTCACCGCCTGCTCCGCAGCCGGCGTGCCCGGCGCGTCGGGGGTGCGTGATCCGTACTTCCCGAAGATGGGCAACGGCGGCTACGACGCCACGCACTACTCCCTCACCCTCGACTACGATCCGCACCGCCTGACGGGCACCGCCGAGATCACCGCGCGGGCCACTCAGGACCTCAGCGCGTTCAACCTCGACCTCAAGGGCATGACCGTCGGCCGCGTCACCGTCGACGGGCGAAAGGCCCGGGTCGAGCGGGCCGGGCACAAGCTGACGGTCCGTCCGGACGGGCCTCTGCGGAAGGGCGCCACGTTCCGCACGGTCGTGCCGTACTCCGGGAGCCCCGAGACGATCACCGACCCGGACGGCTCCGAGGAGGGATGGCTCCCGACGAAGGACGGGGTCCTCGCGCTCGGCGAACCCACCGGGTCCATGGCCTGGTTCCCCGGGAACCACCACCCGTCCGACAAGGCGACGTACGACATCCACGTCACCGTCCCCCAGGGCCTCGAGGCCGTGTCCAACGGGGAGTTGGCGCGGCGGCGGACGGTGGACGGGCGGACGACGTTCGACTGGCACACCGCGCAGCCGATGGCGAGTTACGTGGCGATGGTGGCGATCGGGAGGTTCGACATCAAGGCGTACAAGACGCCCGACGGGCTTCCCGTCTACACCGCCGTGAACCCGGACGTGGCGGACGCGAGCGCCGCTGTCATGGCCAGGATCCCTGACGTCATCGCGTGGGAGACGAAGACCTTCGGGCCGTACCCCTTCTCCTCGACCGGCGCCGTGATCGACCGGGACGGCGACTCCGGGTACGCCCTGGAGACCCAGAACCGGCCGGTCTTCCCCGGCACCCCCGAGCTCCCCACCCTCGTCCACGAGCTGGCGCACGAGTGGTACGGGGACTCGGTCACGCCGAAGTCGTGGCGCGACATGTGGCTCAACGAGGGCTTCGCCACGTACGGCGAATGGCTCTGGGAGGAGCAGCACGACGGCGACAGCGCCCAGGAGTCCTTCGACCACTACTACGCGAAGGACGCCGACGACCCGATCTGGGCGTTCCCGCCCGGGAAGCCGTCGGGCGCCGCGCACATCTCGGACCCGCCCGTCTACCAGCGCGGGGCGATGGTGCTGCACAAGATCCGCGAGACGATCGGGGACGCCCGGTTCTTCGCCCTGCTGAAGAGCTGGCCCGCCGCGCACCGCTACGGCAACGCGGACACGGCCGACTTCACCGCGTACGTGGAGAAGCAGAACCCGGGCAAGGATCTGCGGCCCGTCTGGGACGACTGGCTGTACGGCAACGGAAAGCCGGACCACCCGTAGTGACGGGCGGCCCGGCCGAACTTCCCTGTAGCTGCCGTTACTTCACGTTCACCGCGGTCCAGGTCGCCGCGACGGCGTTCTGCTCGGCGCTGTTCGCCCCGTACAGGTCGGCCGCCGCCTGGAGCGTGGCGGTGCGCGCCCCCGCGTAGTTCGTCGTCGACGTCATGTACGTGGAGAGGGCCTTGTACCAGATCTGTTGGGCCTTGTCCCGGCCGATGCCCGTGAGCGTGGAGTTGTCGGAGGTCGGGGAGTTGTAGGTGACCCCGTTGATGGTCTTGGTGCCGCTGCCCTCGCTCAGGAGGTAGAAGAAGTGGTTGGCGACGCCTGACGAGTAGTGCACGTCGAGGCTGCCGACCCGCTTGTTCCAGTAGTCGGCGGAGGAGCCGTCCTTGCTGGGCTGGTCCATGTAGCGCAGCGGGGTGCCGTTGCCGCGGATGTCGATCTTCTCGCCGATGAGGTAGTCGCCGACGTCGCTGCTGTTGTTGGCGAAGAACTCGACCGACGTGCCGAAGATGTCGGAGGTGGCCTCGTTCAGGCCGCCCGACTCACGGCTGTAGTTGAGCTTCGCGGTGGCCGCGGTGAGGCCGTGGCTCATCTCGTGGCCGGCCACGTCGAGGGACGTCAGCGGGTGGGTGTTGTTCGTCCCGTCGCCGTACGTCATGCAGAAGCAGCTGTCGTCCCAGAAGGCGTTGACGTACGCGCTGCCGTAGTGGACGCGCGAGTAGGCGGCCTTGCCGTCGCCCGCGATGCCGTTCCGGTTGAACGCGGTCTTGTAGAAGTCCCACGTCTCGGCGGCGCCGTACGCGGCGTCGACGGCGGCGGTCTGGCGGTTCGCCGGCGTGCCGTCGCCCCACGCGTCGGTGGCGTTGTGGAAGAGCGTGCCGGTGCCGGTGCTGCCGCCGTTCAGGTCGTACGTCTTGTGGCCGCCGCGCCCGCCGTCGACGAGGTCGAAGCCGCCGCCGGCTGCCGGGGTGGTGCCGACCGTGACGGTGCCGCTGTACTCGCTGGTGCCGGTGCCGTTCTCGATGCCCTCGTACGAGTACAGCTTCTTGCCGGTGGCGGCGTCGGTGATGACGTGCAGCTGGCTCGGGGTGCCGTCGGCCTGAGTGCCCGTCACGACCGTCTCGTAGGCGAGGACCGGCTTGCTGCCGGAGGCCCAGACGACCTTGCGGATGTTCTTCGCGGTGGCCTTCTTGGCGTCCGAGGCCGAGAGCGCCGACTTCTTGGCGGCTGAGGGGGCGAGTCCGGCGTCCGTCGACGCCACGGATATCGCGCCCTTGTGCGCCTTGGAGATGCCCTTGAGGTCGCCGTTCTTGGCGACGTGGGTGACGAGGTCGCCGCCGAGCACGGGGAGTCCGTCGTAGGTGCGCTCGTAGCGGGTGTGGGTCGTGCCGTTCGCGTCCTTGACGACGTCGCGGACGACGAGCTTCTCCCCGCTGCCGAGCCCGAGGCGGCGGGCGGCCGCCGGGGCGTCGGCCTGCGCGTCGTGCAGGGCAGTGGCTCGCTGCGACGCGCTGAGCGGTACGGCGGTGGCGCCTGCGGTGCGGTTGGCGGCGGTCGCCGCGGTGCCGCTCTGCAGGGCCAGGACGACCATCGCGGCCGAGGCGGCGAACGCGGTGGCGCGGGCGGCTGTCTTGCGGCCGGAGGTGCGGGGAGCAGGGGACTGGTGCGTCACTCGGACTCCTTCAGTGTCCAACGACCCGTGGGAGGTGACCCGTCGGGTGGGGGCGGGGAGAGAGTGACACCGGACACGCGATCTTTGACAGAGATCCGTCAAAGATTTGCCAGTTCGTGTCCGAATGCGGGTGGCGCCTGTCCGTTATTCGCTGCTTGACAGGGAAGCGCCGGGCTGCGGGGAAAGCGGGGGCAGGCCGTGGGGAGAGCAGGGGAGGCAGGCCGTGGGGAAAGGGAAAGGGGGGCAGGCCGTGGGGAAAGCGGGAGTGGTCCCGTGGGAAAAGCCGGGGTGGGAGCGCGGGGTGCGAGAGGATGACGGTGAGCGCACGCGGAAGGGCCCCGGCCGGATGTCCTCCGGCCGGGGCCCTTCACACTGGCCCGAAAAGGGTCAACTGAGCCTTTCGGCTCAGACGTTCACCCCGAAGTCCTGCGCGATGCCGACGAGGCCCGACGCGTAACCCTGGCCCACCGCGCGGAACTTCCACTCCGCGCCGTTGCGGTACAGCTCGCCGAAGACCATGGCCGTCTCGGTGGCCGCGTCCTCGGAGAGGTCGTAACGGGCGACCTCGGCCCCGCCCGCCTGGTTCACGATGCGGATGTACGCGTTGCGCACCTGGCCGAAGTTCTGCGAGCGGGTCTCCGCGTCGTAGATGGAGACCGGGAAGACGATCTTGTCGATGTCGGCGGGGAGGCCCGCCAGGTTGACGTTGATCGCCTCGTCGTCGCCGGCGCCCTCGCCCGTGCGGTTGTCCCCGGTGTGGACGATGGTCTGGTCCGGGGTCTGCTTGTTGTTGAAGAAGACGAAGTGGCCGTCCGAGTAGACCTTGCCCTGCGTGTTCACCGCGATGGCGGAGGCGTCGAGGTCGAAGTCGGTGCCGGTGGTGGTGCGGACGTCCCAGCCGAGGCCCACGGTGACGGCGGTCAGGCCCGGAGCCTCCTTGGTGAGCGAGACGTTGCCACCCTTGGACAGGCTTACAGCCATTGTGGGGAGTCCTTCCCTCGTGAGTGATGCGAAGTGATGCGGGGTCATGCGGGGTGATGCGGTGCGGTGCGCTTCGCGGACGAAGCTACTCGTACCCCTATGAACGCCGACGGCGGATCCAGGGTTCCAGATGCCTTTACTTTCTTTACCTGATCTAAAAGGGGGTGACGTCATCCCCGCTCAGGCGCGACCATGGAACGCATGTCCGGTCCTTATTGCATCCGCGGCTCGGTGGTCCTTCCGGAGGCCGAGCTCCAGTGGCGATTCTCGCGGTCGTCCGGGCCGGGCGGCCAGCACGTGAACACCAGCGACTCCCAGGTCGAGCTCCGCTTCGACCTCGCGAACACGGAGGCGCTGCCCGAGGTGTGGAAGGCGCGGGCCCTGGAGCGGCTCGCCTCCCGCCTCGTCGACGGCGTCGTCTCCGTACGCTCCTCGGAGCACCGGTCCCAGTGGCGCAACCGCGAGACCGCCGCCGTACGCCTCGCGTCCCTCCTCGCCGAGGCCACCGCCCCGCCGCCCAAGCCCCGCCGCGCGACCCGGATCCCCCGGGGCATCAACGAGCGCCGCCTGCGCAACAAGAAGGCGCGGTCGGACACCAAGCGGGGACGGTCGGGGCGGGGCTGGGACTGAGTGGCGCTGGGGCTGATCGGGGCCGGGACCCAACTCCCGGCCGGTCACCCCGACGCGCGGCCGGTCACCCGAACTCCCGGCCGGTCACCCCGACGCGCGGCCGGTCAGCCGAACTCCCGGCCGGTCACCCCAACTGCCGGTACTTCCCGCGGAAGTAGGTCAGCGGCCCGCCGTCGCCGCTGGGCAGCGAGGCCGTGAGGACCCGGCCGATCACCAGCGTGTGGTCACCGGCCACCACCCGCTGCTCCGTCCGGCACTCCAGCGTCGCGAGCGCGCCGCCCACCAGGGGCGCGCCGCAGACCTCGCCGCGCACGTACGGGATGTCCTCGAAGAGCAGGCGGTCGCTGATGCGGCCCTTCATCGCGAAGCGGCCCGCGACGTGGCGCTGGCTCTCGGAGAGCACGGAGACCGCCCACAGGGGCTGCTCGTCGAGCAGGTCGTCCATGCGGGAGCCGTTGCGCAGGCTGACGAGGACGAGGGGCGGGTCGAGGGAGACCGACAGGAACGCCGTCGCCGTCATGCCGACGTCCTCGCCCAGGGGTGACGACGGGTCGTCCGGGTCGAGCGGCAGCTCACGCGCGGTCACCAGGACCACGCCCGCGGCGAGTCGGGACATGGCCGCGCGGAACTCGTCGTTGCTCACCCCTTCAGCATGCCCGGCGGAGGCGGGTGAGGGGGCGGGCGCGGGTGAGGGGACGAGCGGGAGGGGGTTCAGCGGGGGTGAAGTCTTCAGCACACGTCGACGCTAACCGGGGGCGCGCGCCGCCACATCGGGCCAGGGGCCGAGGCAGGTCCTAGGACCTCTGATGGATTTCGCCCCGATTTATTCGGGATCGGGTGACTTGCGGGGGCGCCAGGCGTGGGTCCTGTGTTCAGGAAATGCACCGTCGGCGCGCGGGAGCGCTCCCCAATGCTTCATCTTCCCTTGTGACTTGAGTCACAGGAGGCAGATATTGTTGACCCTGTGTACCGAGTGGACAGCTCGCTGTGATTCAGTGGCGGAGACACTGCAACAAGAGCGTGCATCCGCACGTGCGGAATCGGCGATCAGAATTCTGGAGTGCTGTCGAGGTCTCGGGGAGAGCTGAGCATGGAGACCGAGTCGGAGCCGTACGTCCGTCTTGCGACCCTGCGGCAGCTTCACCAGGTGATGGCGGACATGAACACCGCCCGCAGCCTGGCCGACACCCTGCAGACCGTCTCCGACGGCGTCGTGAACGGTCTGGGATACGAGCTGGCCTGCGTCAATCTCGTGGGCCCCGACGGTGATCTCGTCGTCGCCGCCTTCTCCGGCGACTCCTCCGCCGAAGCCCTCATCACCGGACGCATCGGCTCCCGCGCCTCCTGGGACCGCCGCCTCTCGATGGGCGAGGCCTGGGGCGACCTGCGGTTCATCCCGCACACCGAGGGCTGGGTCCTCGACGAGGACGACGTGCCGCAGTGGCACACTGCCGGGCCGCAGCCCCGCTTCGAGGACGAGTGGCACCCCTCGGACCGCCTCTTCGCCCCCATGTACGCGGCCGGGGGCTCCCACGGCGAGCTGCTCGGCGTGATCTCCGTGGACCGCCCGCGCAACGGCAGGCGCCCCGGCGCCTGGGGCCGCGAGGCCCTGCAGATGTACGCGTTCCAGGCCGCCATCGCCATCACGAACGCCCGCCTGCGCGCCAACATGCAGCGCGCCCTCGTCCGCCTGGAGCGCGAGCAGCAGGCCCTGCGCGCCAGCGAGGAGTCGTTCCGGCAGGCCTTCGAGTACGCGCCCAGCGGCATGGCCATCGCCGAGATGGGCGGCGACCAGCAGGGGCGCATCCTGCGGACGAACGACGCCCTGTGCCGGCTGCTCAGCCGCCCCGCCTCGGCCATGCGCCGCTACTCCTTCTCCGACCTCGTCCACCCCGAGGACATCGGCACCCTGCTGCGCACCTCCGCCGAGGGCGGGCGGGCCGAGCTGCGGCTCGGGCGGCGCGACGGCACCTACGTATGGGTGTCGCTGCGCAACTCCGTGGTGGCCGACGCCGCCGACGGGCCGCGCTTCCTGCTCACGCACGTCGAGGACATCGAGGAGCGCAAGCGCCGCGAGCTGCACCTCGCGCACCGCGCGTCCCACGACTCCCTCACCGGCCTGCCGAACTCGGCGGAGCTGCGCTCACGCCTGTCCGCCCGTCTGTGCCGCCGCCCGCAGCTGCCCGAGCCGAGCGCCGTGGACTCCCTGGACGCCGCGTACGGGGACCGCAGGAGCGGCTCCTACGACCCGCACGGGCACGGCTTCGACTTCGCGGGCGCCGCCGCCGCGGCGGCCGGCCAGAGCGGTGGTCCTGGCCGGTCCGGGATCTACGACGACTTCGGCTTCGACCACCACGTCCACATCGTCGCGCCCGAGGGGGAGGGCGACGACGACGGCACGAAGGGTCTCGCGGTCCTCTTCTGCGACCTGGACGGCTTCAAGTCGATCAACGACCGGTTCGGGCACCACACCGGTGACGCCGTCCTGATCGAGGTCGCACGCCGTCTGACCAGCGGCGTCCGCGACGGTGACACGGTCGCCCGGCTGGGCGGCGACGAGTTCGTCGTACTCGCCGACGGGCTCGGCCGGGCCGATGCCCAGGACCTCGCGGTCCGCCTGCGGAACGCGATCATCCCGCCGATCCGGGTCGACGGGAGAGCGGTCCGGGTGGGAGCCAGTTTCGGCATCGGCTGGGCCCACTGCGGGATGACGGCGGACGAGGTCCTGAAATCAGCTGACCAGCGGATGTACATCGAGAAACGATCGCGTGCCAAGCAGCACCGACGGGCCGGATGATCTCGTTCCGCAGGTATCGGTGAGGTCAACGCCACCCCTTAGGACTACTCCCAGCGGGTACGCTCGCCACGGTAAAGCGATACGTAGGGAGTGATCAGGGATGGCGCCCGCTGACAACGGCGCGAGCACGCCCGAGGACGACGACCCGTTCGGCTATCTGTACGCCGACGGGCAGGCGGCCGGGGCGACACCGCCCAGCGGGGGCGGCGGCTACGGCTATCCGGGTCCCCGGTCCTACCACCAGGTCAGGCCGGTCGGCGAGCGCCAGTACGGGCAGCAGCCGCAGTACGGGCAGCAGCCCGCGCCGACCGCCGCGTACGGGCAGGCGCCCGCGCAGCAGACCCAGGCCTACGGGCAGCCGAACGCCCACTACTCCGCGCCCGAGACACTGCCCGGCGGCGCGCCCACCACGGTGACGCCCTCGATGCGGGGCGGCGACGGCGGTGGCGGCCGGGGCCGCGGGCCCAACACCAAGGGCCTGCTGATCGGCGCGCTCGCGGTCGTGGCGGCCGTGGTCATCGGCATCGGTGTCGCGGTCCTCGGCGGCGACAACAAGGGTGACAACAAGGGCGCCGACGCGGGCGCCACGCCGTCCGGCGGCTCCCAGTCGGTCCAGCCGAGCCAGACGGCCACCAAGAAGGCCGACGAGCCGGTCGACCTGCCGAAGACGGACGCGAAGACCCTGAAGCTGGACGGCGGCACGTCGACCGCGTCGACGGTCCCGGGCGCGAAGGCCGACGGCGGCGTCTACGTGCAGGGCTTCAACCAGGTGGGCGCCACGCTCACCTGGACGGTCAACGGCATCCCGAAGGACGGCACGTACAGCCTGCGCGTGAACTACGGCGTGCCCGGCAAGGACGCGAACGCGACCATCACGGTCAACGGCAAGGCGCAGACCCGTCCGCTGAACATGACCAACTTCGCCGGCGCCAAGGAAGGCGACTGGGAGAAGGGCTGGACCAACACCTGGGCGGCCGTCCAGCTCAGCAAGGGCACGAACGCGATCACGATCTCGTGCGGGCAGGACAACCAGTGCGACGCCAACTTCGACCAGATGTGGCTGGTCAAGGGCGGCAACGGCTGAGCCGGTAATGCTCGACCGACAGCGGCCGGGGCGGGAACGCCCTAGGCCGCTGTCTGCGTCTGGTGGGTCATGGCCGGGGTCGCGACTCCCCCAGCTACCGCTGGGAGGTGCCCCCCTTCGCACGGCGCCAGACGCCGTGACCTGTCCGGCCCTGATCCGCCGGACACGCCCTAGGCCGCTGTCTGCGTCTGGTGGGTCACCGTGACCCGGCCGAGCAGGTCCTCGTACGCCGCTCGGTCGAACTCGCCCGCGACCGGGGCGAGGACCGTCGCCGCGGACAGGGCGACCGCGCGGGCCAGGCGGTCCGGCCACGGCAGGTTCTCCACGTAGCCCGAGAGCAGGCCCGCGACCGCCGAGTCGCCGGCGCCCGTCGGGTTGCCCTTGACGCGGTCGGGGGCGGGGGCGCGCCAGCTGCCGTCCGGGGTGACCGCGAGGAGGCCCTCCGCGCCGAGCGAGGCGACGACGGCGTGCGCGCCGCGGCGGCGGGCGTCGCGGGTGGCGCGCAGCGGCTCGTGGGAGCCGGTGAGCTCGGCGAGTTCGTCGGCGTTCGGCTTGATGACGTCGGGGCGGGCCGCGAGACCCCGGCGCAGGGGCTCCCCGGAGGAGTCGAGGAGTACGGGGACGCCGGCGGCGCGCGCGGCGCGGACCAGCTGGGCGTAGGCGCCGACCGGGACGCCGGGCGGGAGGCTGCCGCACAGGGCGACCGCGGACGCCGGTTTCAGGAGCTCGTCGTAGGCCTCGGTGAACGCGGACCATTCCCCGGGGGTGATGAGGGGGCCCGGCTCGTTGAGCTGCGTCGTGTCGCCGGTCATGGCGTCGACGACGGCGATGGTGCGGCGGGTGGCGCCGGCGACCGGGACGAGGGCGTCCCGGACGCCGGGGGTGTCCGCGAGCTGTTCCCGCAGGGTGCGGCCGGTGGCGCCACCCGCGAAGCCGGTGACGGTCACGTCATGGCCGAGAGCGGCAAGGACGCGCGCGACGTTGAGGCCCTTGCCGCCGGGGCGTTCGGTGACCTCGGTGACGCGGTGCGACGTGTGCGGGCGCAGTGCCGGCACGTCGTACGTGATGTCGAGCGCGGCGTTCAGTGTGACCGTGAGGATCACGAGACCCCAGCCCACCCCTCAGTTCGGGACTACCTTCAGTAACGCGGCCTGATCATGCCAAAGACCCGGCGGTAGGCCCAGACCTCAATCGAGCCGGGGTGCCACGACCCACTCGCCCTTGCGCATCACGCCCTTGAGCTCGAAGGCCTCGTCCAGGACGACGAGGTCGGCGTCCTTGCCGGGTTCGAGGGAGCCGACCCGGTCGTCCACGCCGAGGAGGCGCGCGGGGTTGGCGGAGATGGCGCGGACGATGTCCTCGACGGGCACCTTGTCGATGGTGGCGGCCCGCTTGAAGGCGCGGTCGAGGGTGAGCGTCGAGCCGGCGATGGAGTCGCCCTCGACGAGCCGCGCGACGCTGTCCTTCACCTCGACCTCCAGGGTGCCGAGCATGTAGCGGCCGTCGCCGAAGCCCGCCGCGTCCATGGCGTCGGTGATGAACGCGACGCGCCCGCCGCCCACGTGACGGAACGCCAGCTCCAGGGCGGCCGGGTGCAGATGCGTGCCGTCGTTGATGAGCTCGACGGTGATCCGCTCGTCCTCCAGGAGCGCCGCGATCGGCCCGGGTGCGCGGTGGCCGAGGCCCGGCATCGCGTTGAAGAGGTGCGTGGCGACGGTGGCGCCCGCGTCGATGGCCTCCACGGTCTGCTCGTACGTGGCGTCGGTGTGGCCGATCGCCGCGATCACGCCGTGCTCGGCGAGGAGGCGTACGGAGTCGGTGCCGCCGGGGAGTTCGGGGGCGAGGGTGACCATCTTGGCCCGGCCGCGGGCCGCGTCGATCAGCTTGCGGACCTCGGCGGGGTCGGGGTCGCGCAGGAGCGTTTCGTCGTGGGCGCCCTTGCGGCACGGGGAGATGAACGGGCCCTCGAAGTGGATGCCGGCGATCTCGCCCTGCTCCGCCAGCTCGGACAGCAGGCCCGCCCGCTGTACGAGGAAGTCCGTCTCGCCGGTGACGAAGGACGCGGCCGTCGTCGTGGTGCCGTGCCGGCGGTGCGTGCGGACGCCCTTGAGGATGTCGTCGATCGAGCCGGAGGTGAAGGAGGCCCCGCCGCCGCCGTGGTTGTGCATGTCGACGAAGCCGGGGACGACCCAGTGGCCGGTGAGATCGGTGGAGGGGGCACCGGCCGGCGCGCCGCCGGCGATCCGGGCGCCGTCCACGATCACGCGTCCGTCCTCGACGACGCCGGTCGGCAGGACGACGCGGGCGCCGGAGAGAACATGCAGAGCGGCCATCAGGCGGTTACCTCCGTGGAGTCGGTGGGCTTCGGGCCGGTGGGCGTGGCATCGGCGGTGGGCGTGGCACCGGCGGGCTTCGGGTCGGTGGGCACGGTGCCGGTGGTGGGCGTGGAGCCGGTGGAACGGTCGAGCAGGTCCCAGGCGAGCAGGCCCGCGCCCAGGCAGCCGGCGGTGTCCCCGAGGGCCGCCGGGACGATCGTGGGGAGCTTCTGGAACGTCACGCGTTCCCCGACGGCGGCCCGCAGGGGTGTGAACAAGGTTTCCCCCGCCTCGGCGAGTCCGCCACCGATGATCAGGGTGCGCGGGTCCAGCAGAGTGAGCGCGGTGACGAGCCCGTCGGCGAGCGCGTCCACGGCGTTCTGCCAGACCTGCCGCGCCCGGGGGTCCCCCGACTCGACGGCCTTGGCACAGTCCGCCGCGTCGGCGTCCGGGTCGCCGGTGGCCTCGGCCCAGGCGAGCGAGACCGCCGACGCGGACGCGTAGCGCTCCAGGCAGCCGCGCTGCCCGCAGCTGCAGTCCGTGCCGCCGGGGCGTACGACGATGTGTCCGATCTCGCCGGCGGAGCCGTGCGCGCCGGGTTCGATGCGGCCCGCGATGCCGATGGCGCCCGCGATGCCGGTGCCGAGCGGCACGAACAGGAAGCGGTCCGCGCCCTTGCCCGCGCCGAGCCGCCCCTCGCCGAGGCCGCCGGTGCGCACGTCGTGGCCGAGGGCGACGGGGATGCCGCCGAGCCGCTCGCTGAGCAGGCGGCGCATCGGCACGTCGCGCCAGCCGAGATTCGACGCGTACAGGGCGATGCCGTGCTCGTCGTCGACGATGCCGGGCACGGCGACGCCGGCCGCGGCGGCCGGCTCCCCGAAGTGCTCCTCGCCGTACGCCCGCAGGTCGGCGGCGAAGGCGAGGATGGTCTCGACGACCGCGTCGGGACCGCGCTCCCGGCCGGTGGCGCGCCGCGCCTGGTGGAGAAGGGTGCCGTCGGCCCCGACCAGGGCGGCCTTCATTCCGGTGCCGCCCACATCGAGGGCGATGACATGTCTCACGGGGGACAGTCTCGCGCCTGAACCCAATAGAGGTCTAGTCCACTTGCATGGATCTTGCGTCGATGTGTGCCGATCATTCGTTTCCGGGTGCTGTGGCGGAGGCCCGTTGCGGGCCGGGTGGCCGAGTGGTGTAGACCTGGTGTCCGGACCTTGATGCTCTTGGTCCGATATCCGAACGATCGGTGTCGACGACCGGTGTCTACGACCAGTGTCGAGACCGGTGTCGAGACCGGTGTCCAAGAGGGTGGGAAACGGGCTGTGCAGCGGCGCATGACAGGTCTGACGGCGGCGGTGACCGCGCTCGGCATGGCGGCGGCACTGGCCGCCTGCACAGGCCCGGGATCCGACGACGTGACCCTGAAGCTGGTCGCCGCCGACTACGGCGACTCCCCGGCGAACAGCTCCCAGAAGTACTGGGACCGGCTGGCCGCCGCCTTCGAGAAGAAGAACCCCGGCATCAAGGTCGACGTCAGCGTCTACTCCTGGAGCGACGTCGATGCCAAGGTCAAGAAGCTGGTCGCCGACGGCCACGCGCCGGACATGGCGCAGATCGGCGCGTACTCCGACTACGCCGCGCGCGGCAAGCTCTACAGCGCGGACGACCTGCTCTCCATCCCCGTGCAGTCCGACTTCCTGCCGCAGCTCGCCGACGCCGGTGACGTCGCCCGGGTCCAGTACGGCATGCCCTTCGCGGCCTCCACGCGGCTGCTGTTCTACAACAAGGCCCTCTTCGCCAAGGCGGCTCTGACCCCTCCCCGGACGTGGGCCGAGCTCCAGGCCGACGCCAAGGTCCTCAAGGCGCGCGGCGTGAAGATCCCGTACGCGCTGCCGCTGGGCAAGGAGGAGGCGCAGGCCGAGACCATGATGTGGATGCTGAGCGGCGGCTCCGGGTACACGGACGACGTCGGCGACTACAGCCTCGACTCCCCGCAGAACGTCAAGACCTTCGACTGGCTGAAGAACGACCTGGTCGGCGAGGGTCTCACCGGTCCGACCCCGCCCGGCGAGCTCGACCGCGCGGCGGCCTTCGCGGCGTTCACGCGCGGCGACGTCGGCATGCTCAACGGCCACCCGACGCTGATGCGGATGGCGGCCAAGAAGGGCGTCAGCTTCGGCATGGTGCCGATGCCCGGCGTCGACGGCCCGGCCAGGTCGACGATGGGCGTCGCCGACTGGATGACGGCGTTCCGGCAGAACGGCCACAAGGAGCAGGTAGGCAAGTTCCTCGACTTCGTCTACAGCGAGAAGAACGTCCTCGACTTCTCCCGCGAGTACGACCTCCTGCCGGTCACCCACTCCGCGTCCGACGCGATGTCCGGCGACCCGCGCGACCAGAAGCTCTCGAAGTTCCTGGACGCGCTGCCGAACTCGCAGCTCTACCCAGTCGGCAAGACGTCCTGGGCCCAGGTCAGCGCGGGCATCAAGCGCGAGATCGGCACGGCCGTCGGCCCCCACGGCAACCCGGGCGCCACCCTCGGCAGCCTCCAGCGCGCCGCCGACAGGGCGGAGAACGCGGAGTAGCGTCGCCGTATGAGCGAACTTTCGGAGCGGGAGAAGGGCGTTCTCGCCCTGGAGCGGCGCGGATGGGCGTCGGCCGGAGCCAAGGAGCGGGCCGTGCGCGAGGAGCTCGGCCTCGCCCCGGTCCGCTACTACCAGCTGCTCAACGCGCTCCTCGACGACCCGAGGGCCCTCGCCCACGACCCCGTCACCGTGAACCGGCTGCGCCGCGTACGGGACGCCCGGCGCGCGGAACGCTGACCCGGCCGAGGCCCACGACTAGGGCCTCTCGTTTGGATCATGCCGGGCTCGCGGGGCCTGGCACCGCACCTCGCGGCGTTGTCGTCAGTCGCCTACTCCCCCAGCTACCGCTGGGAGGTGCCCCCACCGCGTGGGCTCCTTCCTC
>NZ_RZYA01000024.1 GCF_004005495.1 Streptomyces antnestii | reverse complement strand
CCTCCGGCCTCGGGTGGGTGCGGGCGTTAGGCCAGTCCGCGGCGGGCGACCGCGGGTGGCCGGTGGCCGACGATGGTGGCCACCATGTCGAGCACCTGCCGCGGCCCCTTCTTCGGGCCGCCCTGGCACTGCTCGGCCGTGGGCGGCCTCACCGGCTTCGGGGGCGGCTGCGTCGACCTCCGGCCTCGGGTGTGTGTGGGAGGCGTCAGGCCAGTCCGCGGCGGGCGACCGCCGGGGGCCGGTGGCCGGCGATCGTCGCCACCATGTCGAGCACCTGACGCGTTTCGGCGACCTCGTGGACCCGGTACACCTGCGCACCCAGCCACGCCGACACCGCCGTCGTCGCCAGCGTCCCGATCACCCGTTCCTTGACCGGCTTGTCGAGCGTCTCGCCGACGAAGTCCTTGTTCGACAGGGAGACCAGGACCGGCCAGCCCGTCTCCACCATCTCGCCCAGCCTGCGCGTCGCCTCCAGGCTGTGCCGGGTGTTCTTGCCGAAGTCGTGCCCCGGATCGATGAGCACCGACTCGCGCGGCACACCCAGGGCCACGGCCCGCTCGGCGAGCCCCACCGTCACGTCGAGGATGTCCGCCATCACGTCGTCGTACGTCACCCGGTGCGGACGCGTCCGCGGCTCGGCGCCGCCTGCGTGCGTGCACACGAGGCCCTTCCCGTAACGCGCCGCGACCTCCGCGAGCTTCGGGTCGACGCCGCCCCACGCGTCGTTGAGGACGTCGGCGCCCGCCTCGCAGACCGCCTCGCCGACGTCGTGCCGCCAGGTGTCGACACTGATCACGACGTCCGGGAAACGGCGGCGCACCTCGGCGACGAAGCCGACCGTGCGGCGCGCCTCCTCCTGCGCGCTCACCTCAGCCCCCGGACCCGCCTTGACCCCGCCGATGTCGATGATCGCGGCGCCCTCCGCCACGGCCTGTTCGACGCGGGTGAGGGCCGGCTCGTCCTGGAAGGTCGAACCCTGGTCGTAGAACGAGTCGGGGGTCCGGTTCACGATCGCCATGATCACCGGCTCGTGTGCGCCGAACTCGCGCGGGCCAAGCCTGAGCATCCCCTGTGACTCTCCTTGCGGCTGTACGTGAAACCTGGTCGACCGGTCGCCTGCGACCTTAACTGTCACACCCGCATGGCACGATCGGAGCAGACAGTTTCCGGACCGGGAATCGGGACCGGATCCGGGCTTCGAGCCAGGGGACAGCGAAGATGGTCATGTTCTTGTTTCTGGTCGTCGCGCTCGTCGTGGTCGTCGGCGCGGTGACCCTCGCCGTGCTCGGCGGCGGCGAGAGCGGGACACTCCCGGAGGCGCCGGCCGAGCAGTTCGCCGACCCGCTGCCCCAGGACCGGCCCGTCGGCCGCGCCGACATCGAGGCCCTGCGACTGCCCGTCGCGCTGCGCGGCTACCGCATGGCGGAGGTGGACGACGCCCTCGGGCGGCTCGGCGCCGAGCTCGCCGAGCGGGACCGGCGGATCGCCGACCTGGAGACCGCCCTGTCAGGCGCGCGGGCGCAGCCCCGCCACGAGGGACATCACGAAGGACCTCACGAAGGACTTCACGAAGGACCTCACGAAAGACATCACGAAGGACCCGCGTTCGGACGGCACCGCGGGGAGGAGGGCCAGTGAGCGCCGAGAGCACCGCGAGCGCCGAGAGCCCGGTGAACGACGCGAGCGCCGTGATCGCCGGTGGCGCCGTGCCCGGCCCCGACGGGGCGCTGCGCTGCCCGTGGGGCCTGTCCGCCGAGGAATACGTGGCGTACCACGACGAGGAGTGGGGCCGGCCCGTCCACGGCGACGACGCGCTGTTCGAGCGGGTCTCCCTGGAGGCGTTCCAGTCGGGCCTGTCCTGGATCACGATCCTGCGCCGCCGCGAGGGCTTCCGCGCCGCGTTCGCCGGCTTCAAGATCTCCGACGTGGCCGCGTTCACGGACACCGACCGCGAGCGGCTCCTCGCCGACCCGGGCATCATCCGCAACCGCGCCAAGATCGACGCGACCCTGGTCAACGCGCGCGTGCTCGCCGACTGGCCCGAGGGCGAGCTCGACTCCCTCATCTGGTCGCACGCCCCGGACCCGGCGGGCCGCCCCGCGCCGCGCGTCCTCGGCGACGTACCCGCGATCACGGACGAGTCGACGGCCCTGTCCAAGGCGCTCAAGAAAGAGGGCTTGCGCTTCGTCGGCCCGACCACCGCCTACGCCCTGATGCAGGCCTGCGGCCTGGTCAACGACCATCTGGTGGACTGCGTCGCCCGGGAGCGCTGAGAACGGGCCTCAGGCGCGCCCCGGGCCCCACACACGGCGACCGGCCCAGGTACTTCTCCTACTGGCCCAGATACTGCACCTCCTGGCCCAGGAACTTCACCTACCGGCCCAGGTACTTCGGCTTCTCCTTGGCGATGAACGCCTGCACCGCGATCGCGTGGTCCTCCGACGCGCCCGCCCGTGCCTGGAGTTCGTCCTCCTTGTCGAGGGACTCGTCCAGCGTGTGACCCGCCGCGAAGGCCAGCGACTCCTTCAGGGCCGCGTACGCGAGCGTCGGGCCCTCGGCCAGCGAACGCGCCAGCTTCCGCGCCTCCTCCGCCAGTTCGGCCGCGGGCACGACCCGGTTCGCGATCCCCAGCTCGTACGCCTCCTGCGCCTTCACCGAGCGCGGGAACAGCAGCAGGTCGGCGGCGCGCCCGGGGCCCACGACGCGCGGCAGCGTCCAGGAGACGCCCGAGTCGGCGGTCAGCGCGACACCCGCGAACGAGGTGTTGAAGGACGCCGAGTCCGCGACGATCCGGTAGTCGGCGGCGAGCGCGAAGCCGAAGCCGGCCCCCGCGGCCACGCCGTTGACCGCGGCCACGACGGGCTTGGGCATCTGCGTCAGGGCCCGCAGGATCGGGTTGTAGTGCTCGCGCACGGTGCTCATGGTGTTGCCGGTGCCGGCCTCACGGTCGGCCATCAGGGAGCCGACGTGTTCCTTCAGATCCTGGCCGACGCAGAACGCCCGGTCGCCGGCGGCGGTGAGCAGCACGGCCCGTACCGCACCGTCCGCCGCGGCCGCCCGCGCCGCGTCCCGGAAGGCGACCTTGGACTCCGTGTTCATCGCGTTCATCGCCTCGGGGCGGTTCAGCGTGATGGTCGCGAGCCCGTCGCTCACCTCGTAGAGAACGCTGTCGGCCATGGATCCCCTCCAACTCGTACGGCTCCGTCGTCGTCAGTGCCCAGCATGACGGAGATCACGGTCCGAGGCGGGGGCCACGCATGTGACCTGCGTCAAAGAAATACGTCCCTGAGGGGTCGTGAAGGCGGCGCAGTATCGCAGCCACATCGCCGAATTGAGTGGTTTTGCTCAAGCGGGTTGTGCAAGCGATGCGGACCGAAGTTGGTCATCGGGTCCCGCGATGCGGGATAATGGCCAAGAAGCAATGTGTTCGATGCCGGTGACACCTGGGTTGTCGGCTGCGATGAGCTGGTTTCAGGAAGGGGAACGAGCATGGCGGCCATGAAGCCGCGGACGGGCGACGGCCCGCTCGAGGTGACCAAGGAGGGGCGGGGCATCGTCATGCGCGTTCCGCTCGAAGGCGGCGGTCGGCTTGTCGTCGAGCTGACTCCGGACGAGGCCGATGCACTCGGCGATGCCCTCAAGAAGGTCGTCGGCTGACGCGGAAGCGACCATACCTGTCGACTGCCCCGGCACCGCAAGCGGTGCCGGGGCAGTCGTATATGCGCAGGTCAGAGTAGGTTTTTTGTGGGTCCCGTAAGCGGCTGGGGCGGGCGTCAGCGCTTGACGGCGCAGAGCAGGCCGTCGCCGACCGGAAGCAGCGAGGGCACCAGGTCCTGTGCCTCCCGCACCGCCCGCAGCAGCTCCCGCATCCGCAGGACCTCCACCGGCTGGGGACCCGAATCGACCGTCCGGCCGTCCGCGAAGACACCCTCGAAACAGACGAGCCCGCCCGGTCGCAGCAGGCGCAACGATTCAGCGAGGTAGTCCAGGCACTCGGTGCGGTCGCCGTCGCAGAAGACGAGGTCGTACCCGCTGTCCGCGAGCCGCGGCAGTACGTCCAGGGCCCGTCCGGGGATGAAACGCGCCCGGTTGCTCGCGAATCCTGCGGCGCGGAACGCCTGCCGGGCGAACTGCTGCCGCTCCGGCTCCGGATCCACCGTGGTCAGGACGCCGTCGGGGCGCATGCCGTGCAGCAGATGGATTCCGGACACCCCGGTCCCCGTGCCGATCTCGGCCACCGCCTTGGCGCCCACGGTGGCGGCGAGCATCCGCAGCGCGGCGCCCGCGCCGGGTGACACCGGGCGGGTGCCGGCCTCACGGGCCCGGTCACGGGCCCAGCGCAGCGCGTCGTCCTCGGCGACAAAGGCGTCGGCGAACGCCCAGCTCGTCTGCCGGTTGCCGGTAATGGCCCTCTCCTGTCCCCGTGGTTGCCTGCGCGTGACTGTATCCGTTGGTGGCGGGAACTCGCAGATGGGACCGGGCGTTTAGGAGGGCGGGGGAAAACAGCGTTGGGAACGAGCGCGGGGGTGGCCGGTGGATCGACAGAGGAAACGGGGCGCCGGACGCCCCGTGGCAAATCTCGGTAAAAGCGCTTATCCGGAGCTAACGGGCGAGGTGGCTATGGTAGGGGCTCCGCTGGACACCACCAGAGCCGACAGGGGAGGTGCGGCTGCGCCTGTGGATCGGGGAGGAGTGCTACGGCGCTTTCTCAGGTCGGCGGGTGAGCCGAAATCCGTGACCGACACCGCTGACCATTCCTACGCCACTCGCTCCGCGCAGACCGCGACCTTTGCCGCAGATGCGGACTCACAGGCGTGGACTCCCCCGACCTGGGAGGAGATCGTCAGCACGCACAGTGGCCGGGTCTACCGGCTCGCCTACCGACTGACGGGCAACCAGCACGACGCCGAAGACCTCACTCAGGAAGTCTTCGTCCGCGTCTTCCGCTCGCTGTCGACGTACACGCCCGGCACCTTCGAGGGCTGGCTGCACCGCATCACCACGAACCTCTTCCTCGACATGGTGCGCCGCAAGCAGCGCATCCGCTTCGACGCCCTCGGGGACGACGCGGCGGAGCGCCTGCCCAGCCGCGAGCCGTCGCCGCAGCAGGTCTTCCACGACACGCACTTCGACGCGGACGTCCAGCAGGCGCTCGACACCCTCGCCCCCGAATTCCGCGCCGCCGTCGTCCTCTGCGACATCGAGGGCCTCAGCTACGAGGAGATCGCCGCGACCCTGGGCGTCAAGCTCGGCACGGTCCGCAGCCGGATCCACCGTGGCCGCTCCCAGTTGCGCAAGGCCCTGCAGCACCGGTCGCCCGAAGCCCGCGCCGAGCGTCGCTCGCTCGCGGCCACGGGCGTTCCGGCGCTCGGAGGAGGGGGCGCGACCGCGTGAGTGGATCACGTCCGGACCCCGCCGGGCGGCACCTGTCCGAGCATCACCTCGGAGACCGGCTCGCCGCCCTCGTCGACGGTGAGCTGGGGCATGACGCCCGTGAGCGGGGACTCGCCCATCTCGCCACCTGCCCGAAGTGCAAGGCCGAGGCCGACGCACAGCGGCGCCTGAAGAGTGTCTTCGCCGACTCGGCACCGCCGCCCCCCACGGAGAGCTTCCTGGCCCGCCTCCAGGGACTCCCCGGGGGAGGTGACGACAGAGACGGCGGTGGCACCCCGTTCGGCGGGGGAGGACTCGGCGGCAGAGGCTTCGGGAACGGGGTCTTCGGAGTAGACCCCGAGCCCTTCGGCTACGCCCCGTCGCGCGCCCACGAAGCGATGCTCCCCAGCGCGCCCGCCGCGGAGCGCGGCTTCCGTATCCACGAGGTCGGCCGCGGCGACAGTGACCGCTCGGCCTCCCGCGGGCGCCGTTTCGCGTTCGCCGCGGCCGGCGCGGTGTCGCTGGCCGCGATCGCGCTCGGCGGAGTCTCCACGGGTGTTCCCGCCGACACGGGCGGTGACGGCCGCGGTGCCGGCTCCGGCAGCAACGCGACACCACTGCGTAGCCAGAGCACCGGCGTCGCCACGTCGGCCGAGGCCCAGCGCCGCCGGAACGTCTCGCCGATGCTCGGCCGACGCACGGGCACCCCGCTGAACGCGCCGGTCGCCGCCATGGGCTCGGGGGCGCCCCTGCTGTCCGGAGCGGCCACGGAGCCGGGCGCGCAGAGCGCCGTGTACCCGCTGGCGACTCCGCTGCTGCGCGGCACGGCGACGCTCTCTCCGCTGATACGCCCCGCCGCATCCGTCCCCGCGTTGCCGCTTCCCGGCGCCAATACGACTTTCGGCCCCGGTGCCGGAAGCCCCGGGTCCAGCGTCGCGGCGGCTCCGGCGACACCGCAGTCGGGAGCGCCCAGGGCTTCCGCCCGCTGACTTGCTGACCTGCTGACCTGCTGACTTGTTCGCTGGGCGGCGGCCTGGGGTGTCGGCCGGGTGGCTTGGGCGCCGCGTGCTGCGTGCTGTGTGTGGGGGCTCTGCCGGCTGATGGGCCCCATGCCCTCTGCCCTGTGCTCTTTGTGTGTGGAGGCGTGACCTGCTCTCTGCGTCGGCGGGGCGGGCGTCGGCTGACCTCCGCTCTGTGTGCCCGGGGCTTCCGTCGGGCTGGACTGCCCTCTGCGCGCCGGTCCGTGAACCTGGTTGAATCCTGGGTGAGCGGCCGCGCCGTCCGGATGATCCCGGGGCGCGACGCCGACGGGCGAGCCGAACGGGGCGATCGCCGAGAGGCTGCCCGCGGGTCGTTGCCGCGGGCCAGGTGTGGGGAGAGCGGCGGGACATGGACGAGGGGAAGCCCACAAAGGCGAAGTGGTGGAGCCGCCCCCGCCCCGACGGGGGCGCTCCGCGCGGTGACGGGGAATTCGGGGCGGGCGACGACGCCGGGTCGGCGGCGCGCGACGAGCCGTCGAGCGATCCGCGCGGTGACGGAGGCTTCGAGGCGCGTGATGACGCGGGCCATGGCGCGCGCGCCGGGCTGCGCGACGCATCGCGGGATGAACCGCGCGAGCCGCGTGATGACGGGGACTTCGAATTGGCTGAGCCCGAGCCTGCGTCGGCTTCGGCTTCGGCTTCGGCGTTTGTGTCCGCGTCTGCGGCCGGTGCGGATGGTGTCGTCGCGCCTGAAGTGGTTGCCGACGGGGCGGTGGCGGGGGCCGTTGAGCCCGTTGCTGATGCCGCGTCGGGGGAGCGGGCGGCCGTTGCCGGTGGTGAGCCCGTGAGCGTTGCGCACGTCGCCCCCGTCGCTCCGGAGCGGCCGCGGCCCATCCATGACCCTGACCCCTACGGCACACCGCCGTACGGTGAGCCCGGCCCCTGGGCGCCCGCGCCGCCGGTCCAGCATCCGGCCGCCGCGACTCCCGCGCAGGGCACCGCCATGCCGTCCGCGGCCCACGGCACGCCGCTGCCACCGCCGTACGCCGGTAGTCCCATACCGCCGGTCGGCCCGTACCCCATGGCGAGCCACCCGCAGCCCGCGCCTCAACCCCAGCCCCAGACCCAGCCCCAGACCCAGCCCCAGACCCTTCCGGGTCCGCACCTGGCAGGGAGTGCCGAAGCTCACGGAACGTCGCACCCCGGGGCCGGGGCCGGGGCCGAGGCGGGTCCTGGTGGCAACCCGTTCAACCCGCCCCCGCCCGGAGGGCCCTGGCAGCGGTACGACCCCTGGGCAGCGCCCGCGCCCCGTCGGCGGGACGGGAACAAGCGGGGGCGTCGGCTGCTCGTCGTCTGGACCGTCGTGGTCGCCCTCGTCGCCGGCGGGATCGGCGGGCTCGTCGGCACGTACCTCGAACGTGACGGTGCGTCCGCCGACGTGGAACTGCCGCAGGCCGGCCCCGAGTCGACGAAGCGTGCCCCCGGCAGCGTGGCCGGAATCGCCGCCCGCGCCCTGCCGAGCGTCGTCACGATCCACGTCAGCGGTTCCGACGCCCAGGGCACCGGAACCGGCTTCGTCCTCGACGCCAAGGGCCACATCCTCACCAACAACCACGTCGTCGAACCGGCCGGCAGCAACGGCGCCATAACGGTCACGTTCAGCGGAGGCCAGACCGCCAAGGCGGAGGTGATCGGCCGCGACTCCGGTTACGACCTCGCGGTCGTCAAGGTCACCGGCGTGCGGGGCCTCAGGCCCCTCGCCCTCGGCAACTCGGAGAACGTGCAGGTCGGCGACCCCGTCGTGGCCATCGGCGCCCCCTTCGACCTGGCCAACACCGTGACCTCCGGCATCATCAGCGCCAAGGAGCGGCCCATCACGGCCGGCGGCGAGAAGGGTGACGGCAGCGACATCAGCTACGTCGACGCGCTTCAGACCGACGCACCCATAAACCCGGGCAACTCGGGCGGACCGCTGGTCGATTCGAAGGCTCGCGTCATCGGCATCAACAGCGCGATCCGGTCCGCCGACAGCGGTTCGGACCTGGAGGGCGCTCAGGCCGGTTCGATCGGCCTCGGCTTTGCCATCCCGGTCAACCAGGCCAAGCGCGTGGCCGAGGAGCTGATCAACACCGGCCGGGCCACCCACCCGGTGATCGGCGTCACACTCGACATGGGCTACTCGGGTGACGGGGCGCGTGTCGCCGCGAAGGGCGGCAACGGCGGCTCCCCGGTGAATCCGGGCGGCCCGGGCGACAAGGCTGGGATCAAGGCCCGCGACATCGTCACCGCCGTCGACGGCGTGCCGGTCCACTCCGCCGAGGAACTCATCGTCAGGATCCGGGCCCACCGGCCCGACGACCGCCTGGCCCTGACGGTGGAACGGGGCGGCAAGGAGCGCGAGGTGACCCTCGTCCTCGGCTCCGCGGACGGCAGCTGACCGTACAGAACCGCTGCCCGTCAGGGCCCGCCGCGACCTTCGGCGGGCCCTGACGCGGCTCAGGCGGGGCCCTGGCGGGGCGCTGACGGGACTCTGGCGGGGCCCGTATGGCAAGCGCTTGCGCGACAGGTGATCCGAGACGTAGCCCAGTGGCTACCGGACGGACAGCATCGCCGGGTACCGTGGACCCGGTCCGGAACCCGGAAGACCTGCCACAGAGATCAGCTGCGGGCCTGAGGACACGCTAGGAGCGCAAGGTGTTCAACGACATAGGCCTGCCCGAGCTGCTGACGCTCGTCGTCCTCGGTGTGCTCGTCTTCGGCCCGGACAAGCTGCCGAAGGTCATCCAGGACGTGACGCGCACGATCCGGAAGATCCGGGAGTTCTCGGACAGTGCGAAGCGGGACATCCGTGAGGAACTGGGTCCGGAGTTCAAGGACTTCGAGTTCGAGGACCTGAACCCGAAGAACTTCATCCGCAAGCAGCTGGACAACGACGAGCTCGGGCTCAAGGAGATCCGTAACGGCTTCGACCTGAAGAAGGAGATGGCCGAGGTCACGGAGGCCGTGCAGAGCACGGACGAGTCGTCGTCCGCGGCGTCCGGGTCGGCTCCCGCCAAGATCGACATGCAGAAGAGGCCCGAGAAGCCGGCGGCCGACGACCACCCGCCGTTCGACTCCGACGCGACCTGACGGCTTCGCGGATTGACCACTTCGCGGTCTGACTACTGCCCAGCTCCCTGAACCCTCAACCGTCAACCCCCGCCGGACGGCGACCCGCCTGGGAGACGTGCGGGAAGGGCGGGTCCGGTGGGCGGGTGTGGCATCCTGCCTTGTTGTTGCGCGGATCGGCGGCGCGGACGCCCGAGGGGGGCGGGCCGTCACGGTCCGACTGGAGCGAGGAGGCGGCCGGGTACATGGAGACGACGAGTCGGGTAGGCGCGCAGGCGCCCGTGACGGACGGGGCCTCCGAGGTCCCCACAACCCGGCGCACGGTCGACGGCTACCTGCTGGCGCCCTTCCCGTGGTACGGCCTCGACGAGGCGTTCACGGGGCCGCGTTGGCTGACGCAGGTCGGTACCTCGGCGGACGGCGCTGTGGAGCACGGTTCCATCGGGCACGGCGACGGGCCCATCGTGCGCAGCGAAGGGCGCGGGGCGAAGGACGACAAGGAGCGGTTCACGGTCGTCGTGACCGTGGCGGCCAGCCCCGTGCGGCGCAGCGCCGACGGTACGGGTGTCCTGGAGGCGACGTCGGTCTCGTCCGCCGCCTGGCTCGCCGGGGTCGGCCTGCTCACGGTCACCTGGCCCGCGCAGATGGACCACACCCTGCGCGAGAACTGGCTGGACCAGCAGACCGAGACGGCGTGGACCCTCGCGGACGACCTCGACGGCGAGGACTGGACGAGCCTGTCCCTGCCGGTGGACGGCGTCCCGACGCCGTTCCACTACCGCGAGTCGGAGTTCGGCTGGGTGCTCGCCGGATCGACGCAGGAGGGTGTGCACCTGGGGGCGTACGGGCGCGGGATGAGCGCGTACGGGCTCGGATTCTCGATGATCAAGGACATCGGCGCGTACGCGTAGCCCACGGGGGGCGGGAATCGGGTGCGGGCCTGAGTGGTGTTTTTGCGCAGTTCCCCGCGCCCCTTATTTGGGGGTTGTCGGGGCGCGGGACTTGGCTGCGGGCCGTGTCGGGCTGGTCGCGCAGTTCCCCGCGCCCCTTTCGGGGCGGGAGTTTGCTGCGGGCCGGTTCGTGGCTGGGTGCGCAGTTCCCCGCGCCCCTGGCGGGGCGCTCTGTCTCACGGAGCGAGAGACCTCGGTAGGCCTCAGAACTTGTTGCGCGGCGTGATGCCCAGGGACATGCCCGACAGGCCGCGCTGGCGGCCGCCGAGCTTGCCGGCGATGGCGCGCAGCGCCGCGCCCGCGGGGGAGTCGGGGTCGGTCAGGACCACCGGCTTGCCCTCGTCGCCGCCCTCGCGCAGGCGGACGTCGATCGGGATCGAGCCGAGGACCGGGACGGTCGCGCCGGTCGCCCGCGTGAGGCCCTCGGCGACGCGCTCGCCGCCGCCCGTGCCGAACACGTCGACCATCTCGTCGCAGTGCGGGCACGGCAGGCCCGCCATGTTCTCGACGACGCCCACGATCTTCTGGTGGGTCTGTACGGCGATGGAACCGGCCCGCTCGGCGACCTCGGCCGCCGCCTGCTGGGGCGTCGTCACGACGAGGATCTCCGCGTTCGGGACGAGCTGCGCGATGGAGATCGCGATGTCGCCCGTGCCCGGCGGCAGGTCGAGGAGCAGGACGTCCAGGTCGCCCCAGAACACGTCGGCGAGGAACTGCTGGAGCGCGCGGTGCAGCATCGGGCCGCGCCACACGACCGGCGCGTTGCCCGGCGTGAACATGCCGATCGAGATGACCTTCACGCCGTTCGCCGACGGCGGCATGATCATGTTCTCGACCTGCGTGGGCCGGCCGTCGGCGCCCAGCATGCGCGGGACGCTGTGGCCGTAGATGTCGGCGTCGACGACGCCGACCTTCAGTCCGTCGGCGGCCATCGCGGCCGCCAGGTTCACCGTCACCGAGGACTTGCCGACGCCGCCCTTGCCGGACGCCACCGCGTACACGCGGGTCAGCGAGCCGGGCTTGGCGAAGGGCACCTCGCGCTCGGCCGTGCCGCCGCGCAGCGCCGCGGCCAGCTCCTTGCGCTGCTCGTCGCCCATCACGTCCAGCGTGACGTCGACGCGCGTGACGCCCTCGACGGCCGCGACCGCGTCGGTCACGCGCTTCGTGATGGTCTCGCGCATGGGGCAGCCGGAGACAGTGAGGTACACGGTGACCGCGACCGCGCCATCCGCCCCGATCTCCACCGATTTGACCATCCCCAGCTCGGTGATGGGTCGTCCGATCTCGGGGTCGTTCACCGTCGCCAGTGCTTCGCGCACCGCGTCTTCCGTAGCCATACGCCGATAGTACGGCGCGGTAACCGTGGTCCGGAAAGCCCTGTCAGCGGTCGTCTATGTCACGTCCGTGGCCGGAGTCCGGGGAGGAGCGGACGGAGGAGTGCGTGGGGAAGGTGACGCGGTGGTCCTCCAGCTCTTTCAGCAGGTCCTGGAGCTCCGAGCGGATCCAGTCGCGGGTGGCGACCTCGCCGAGGCCGATCCGCAGGGCGGCGACCTCGCGGCTGAGATATTCGGTGTCGGCGATCGAGCGCTCGTTCTGCTTGCGGTCCTGTTCGAGGTTGACCTTGTCCCGGTCGTCCTGCCGGTTCTGCGCGAGCAGGATGAGCGGAGCGGCGTACGAGGCCTGGAGGGAGAGCATCAAGGTCAGGAAGATGAACGGGTACTGGTCGAAGCGCAGGTGCACGGGCGCGGAGACGTTCCACACCACCCACGCGATGATGATCACCGTCATCCAGACGATGAACCGGCCCGTCCCCAGGAACCGGGCGATCCGCTCCGACAGGCGCCCGAAGGCCTCCGGGTCGTATTCGGGCAGCAGTTTGCGGCGCGGGGGGCGCGGCAGGTCGAGCCGGAAGCGCGGCGGCCGCGGCGGCTCGGGGCGGCCGTCCCGCTCGCGCTCACCCGGCGCCATGGGCCACCTCCCCGTTCGCGAGGTGGAACTCCTGCTCGCGCCAGTCCTCCGGCAGCATGTGGTCGAGGACGTCGTCCACGGTGACCGCCCCGAGCAGCGAACCGCTCTCGTCGACCACGGGCGCCGCCACCATGTCGTACGTGGCGAAGAACCCGGCGACCACGGGCAGCGCCGCGTCCGGGGCCAGGGGCTGCAGAGCGTCGTCGAGCATGGACGAGACGAGGGTGTACGGGGGGTCGCGCAGCAGCCGCTGGAAGTGCACGGTGCCGAGGTACTTGCCGGTGGGCGTCTCGTCCGGCGGCCGGCACACGTACACCTGTGCGGCGAGCGAGGGGGAGAGGTCGGGGTTACGGACCCGGGCCAGCGCGTCGGCGACGGTCGCGTCGGGCCGCAGCACGATCGGCTCGGTCGTCATCAGACCGCCCGCGGTCTTGTCCTCGTACGCCATCAGGCGCCGCACGTCGGCCGCGTCCGAGGGCTGCATCAGCGCGAGCAGGCGCTCCTTGTCGTCCTCGGGCAGCTCGCCTAGCAGGTCGGCGGCGTCGTCCGGGTCCATCTCCTCCAGGACGTCGGCCGCGCGCTCCTCCTTGAGCTTGCCGAGGATCTCGATCTGGTCGTCCTCGGGGAGCTCTTCGAGGACGTCCGCGAGCCGCTCGTTCGTGAGGGCGGACGCGACCTCCGCGCGGCGCTTGGACGAGAGGTGGTGCAGGACGTTGGCGAGGTCGGCCGGGCGCAGCTGCTCGAACGTGGCGAGCAGGTTCTCGGCGCCCTGCCCGTGCTCCTCCAGCGAGAACCCGTCGACGGCCGACCACTCGACGGTCAGCGTCTCGCCCTTGGCGCGGCGGAAGGTGCCACCCGGCTTGCCCCTGCGGACGAACACGCGGTCGATCTCCCAGTCCCGGCGGGCCGGCAACTGCTGGATGGAGACGTCCAGGACCGTCACTTCCTCGTCGGACCCGACGAGTCGCACGCGCCGGTCGAGCATCTCGCCGAGGACGAGCCGTTCGGTGGGCCGCTGTTCGAAGCGCCGCACGTTCAGGACGCCGGTGGTGATGACCTGGCCGGACTCGATGCCGGTCACGCGCGTCATGGGCAGGAAGATCCGGCGCCGAGTGGACAGTTCGACGACGAGGCCGAGCAGCCGGGGCGGGCGGCGGCTGACGCGGAGCATGGCGACGAGATCGCGCACACGGCCCACCATGTCGCCGTTGGGGTCGAAGACGGCGATGCCGGCGAGATGCGAGACGAAGATCCGGGGGGCGCCTGCCGCCATGCGCCGCGCCTCCTTTACATCCGCATTCGTCCTGAAGGTGTGTTTCAGGCTAGCCCGTCCTGGTCGCGTGCGCCTTTGCGCTGCGTCCGGACGGACTGGCTCCGTTCCGCCCCGGCGGCCCGGGTACGCTGCCGTTCTGCCGCCGAGCAAGCCGTCGTACGAGAGGTAGCGCGCGCCGTGACCGTACTTCCCCTGGCCCGCCGCCGAACCCGTGGAATCGCCCTGGTGGGACTGATGTGTGTCGGGCTCTCGGCGTGCGGCGGTGGCGAGGATCCGGACGCGGGCACGAACGGCCTCGGCAAGCTGACCGCCCCGAAGATCCAGAGCCGCACCGTCAAGGCCGCGCAGGGCGCCAAGGCCGTCCGGCTCTCCGGCACGGTGGTCAGCAACGGGCACTCGTACAAGATCGACATGCGGCTCAAGGACGAGGGCGGCACGGGGTCCGTGACCACGGCGGGCCGCACCTTCCAGCTGCTGCGGGTCAGCGAACACCTGTTCCTGAAGGCCGACGCGGGCTTCTGGACGCACCAGGACGCCAAGGGCTCGGGCGCCACGTCGCAGGCGGGCACGGCGGCCGCCGCGGACAAGCTCGACGGCAAGTACGTCAAGGTGCCGGTGGGCGACCCGGCCTACAAACGTCTGAGCGGCTTCACCGTCAAGGGCGCGCTCCTGGACGGCCTGCTCACGCTGCACGGCAAGGTGGCGAAGGGTGACCGGGGCTCCGCGGGCGGGCTGCGCACGGTCGAACTCACCGGCGACAAGGGGGCCGGCGGCACGCTCGACGTCTCCCTCGAAGGCAGCCCGTACCCGTTGCGCCTGGAGCGCGCGGGCGGCGCGGGCACGCTCCAACTCAGCGACTGGGGCAAGGACTTCACGCTCCGCGAACCGGCGGGATCCGAGACGGTGGACTACGGGGCGCAGCTGCCGGAGTCTTGAGGGGCCTTGAGCGGGGTCTTGAGGGGGTGTTGAAAGGGGGCGGCCCCTTTCGATCCCCGGGCGGGCTTGCGGTGGGCTCGGCAACGCCGGTCAGCGCCGTCGCGGCCGGGCGCCGTGGCGGCGGGGAGAAGAGTGAGGGGGCTGCGCCCCCTCGCCCCCCTTGCTCATGGCCGGGGTGGGGTGGGAGAGGCTGGGTCCCCTCGCTCCATGAGGGCTGTACTGGTTCGGCCCCGCGTCCGCAATGACAGGGGGTCGCCCCCGGCCTACTTCCGGCGGCGCTTGCCGCGCAGCAGCAGCCGGGGCAGGGCCGCCGGGGCCTCGCGGCGGGTGGTGGCCGGGGTCGGGAGCGGCGCGGCCGCCGCCGACTCCGACGACGACGCCACCATGGCCCCCGTCGGCTCCAGGCGGAGCACCCGGCACTCGGTCGCCCAGCGCTCCGGCATCGCCTCGCCGTCCGGCGCGTTCAGGCGCTTGCCCTTCAGCTCGGCGACCGCCGCCTCCCACGCGTCGGAGTGCGGCGCGAGTTCGGCGACCGTGGCCGTCCAGCCCACGATGCGCCCGCCCTTGTCCTTGCTGCGCACTGTGACGGTCGCCGCCCCGCCGTCCGTGAGTCCGGGCAGCGGCTGCTCGCCGGGCCCGTCACCGACGAGGTGCGCCGCGCCCTCGTGCCACACGTGCCACAGGGCGCGCTCCGGGCCCACGGCCCCCCGTACCCAGATGAGGCCGGACTTCTTCGTGGCCTCCTCGACGAGGGCCTGGTCGAGCAGCTGTTCCGTCATGGGCGCAAGCGTAGCCGGGCCATTCAGAGCGCTGTCGGGCCGTTCGGAGCGACCGTCGGGCCGTTCGGAGTGGCTGTCGGGCCGTTCGGAGCGACCGTCAGGCGTTCGGAGTGACCGGCCGGGCCGTTGGGAGCGACCGTCGGGCCGTTCAGGGCGGCCGTCGGGCCGGTCAGAGCCAGCCGTTCCGCTTCAGGGTGCGGTGGATCGCGAAACACGCGCCCACGGTGACGGCCAGGACCAGCGGATAGCCGAACCGCCAGTGCAGCTCCGGCATGTGCTCGAAGTTCATCCCGTACACGCCGGTCACCATCGTCGGTACGGCGATGATCGCGGCCCAGGCGGTGATCTTCCGCATGTCCTCGTTCTGCGCGACGGACGCCTGCGCGAGGTTGGCCTGGAGGATGGAGTTGAGCAGTTCGTCGAAGCCGACGACCTGCTCCTGCACGCGCGCGAGGTGGTCGGCGACGTCCCGGAAGTACTTCTGGATGTCCGGGTCGACCAGCCGCATCGGGCGCTCGCTGAGCAGCTGCATGGGCCGCTGGAGAGGTGTCACCGCCCGCTTGAACTCCAGGACTTCGCGCTTGAGCTGGTAGATCCGACCCGCGTCGGTGCCCCGCGGAGCGCCCTTGCCGGTCTGCGAGAAGACATCCGTCTCGACCTCGTCGATGTCGTCCTGCATCGCGTCGGCGACGGCGAGATAGCCGTCGACGACATGGTCCGCGATGGCGTGCAGCACGGCCGACGGGCCCTTGGCGAGCAGTTCGGGGTCGTCCTGGAGCCGGTGGCGCAGCGCCCGCAGCGAGCCCTGCCCGCCGTGCCGGACGGTGATGAAGAAGTCCCGCCCGGTGAAGCACATCACCTCGCCGGTCTCCACGACCTCGCTGGTGTCGGTGAGTTCGGCGTGCTCCACGTAGTGGATGGTCTTGAAGACGGTGAACAGGGTGTCGTCGTAGCGCTCCAGCTTCGGGCGCTGGTGGGCGTGGACGGCGTCCTCGACGGCGAGCGGGTGGAGCCCGAACTCGGCCGCGATACCGGCGAATTCGGACTCGGTCGGCTCGTGCAGGCCGATCCAGGCGAAGCCGCCGTCGCGGCGCGCCTTGAGGATGGCGCCGCCGGGCGTCAGGCAGTCGTCGTCGCGGACGCGGGCGCCGTCGCGGTAGACGGCACAGTCGACGACGGCCGTCGACGTGGACGGGTCACGGGTGGTGTCGTACGGGGCGGCTGACGCGCTGACGGTCTCGCGGGTCGCGGGGCGGACGGCGGCACGCAGGTCACGGATCATCGACATGGGCAGGCTCCTTCGCGGGCGGGAGCCGCCGGTGGCCATCTGGGTCGGCGCTAACCGGAATGAGGACGTCCTGACTGCGGATCCTGGGTGCACGTCCACAAAGCGGGGAGCGCCGCACCGGCACGGTGGCGGCTTCGCTACTGATTCAGATCAGGCGGAAACGAAGTGCTCTTCCGTGGTGCGCAGACAGACTCGAGCGTGCGCGGAAAGCCGGGAATCGCGGCTCAGTGGCCGGAAGAGCGGGTGGTACTGCACGGTCGACTTCGGTCCATTGCAGCCCCACCTCCTCCAGCCGGTCCCCCGTGAGGGACGACGTCTCATCCCTCGCAGGGGACGCATGTAGGTCAGGGGCTCGAAAGCGACGCTCGGCGTGCTGCCCCTACCAGCGGCCAAGAGTATCAGCCGACTGAAGAAGCGAGCCCATCCTTTACCCGTCGGATGCGAGTTCTATGCTCGCGGCATGGGAGATGTTCTTGCTCTGGTCGAGGCCCGCCTGCGTACGGCCCTCGGTGAACCGGACGCGCGCGCCGCGGTGACGTTCCTCGGCACCGACCGCATCGAGGTGCTGCGCTTCACCGACGAGACGGACGAGAAGAACGGCGCCGTCGTCAGATACGCGACCCTCGGCATGTCCGCGGCCCCCATGGCGGACCCGACGTCCGCGCTCGCGGACCCGGTCGCGGGGCCCCGCGCGGAACTCGTCCTCTCGGTGCGCGCCGGCCGCGCCGACACCGACAAGGTGCTGCGCCCGCTCGCCGTGCTCGCCGCCTCGCCGCAGGTCGAGGGCGTCGTCGTGGCCCCGGGCGCCTCGCTCGACGTGGGCGAACCCCTGTGGCCCGGCGCCCCGTTCACCTCGGTGCTCGTCACGGCGTCCGGCGGCCTCGTCGAAGACCTGGAACTGGACGACCCGATGGATCCCGTACGGTTCCTGCCGCTCCTGCCGATGACGCAGAACGAGGCGGCGTGGAAGCGGGTGCACGGGGCCGCCGCCCTTGAGGAGAAGTGGCTGAACAGCGGAACGGACCTGCGCGATCCGCTGCGCAGGTCCGTGTCCCTGGATCAGTAGGGGCCAGTAGGGGCCGGTAGGGGTCAGTTCGCGAAGGCCGAGACGCCGTCCTCGCTCGCGTGCCGCGGCTCCAGTTCCTCGGCCTCGTGGGTGAGCGCGTTCCTGCGCACCCAGACCACCACGGCGCCGAGCACGGCCGTGACCGCGGCGACCACGAACGGGATGTGTATAGTGCTCCACTCCTCGATCTTCGGCGCCAGGAACGGGGCGGCCGCGGCGGCGAACCACCGGACGAAGTTGTAGCCGGCGGAGGCCACCGGACGCGGGGCGTCGGAGACGCCGAGGGCCAGCTCCGTGTAGACGGTGTTGTTCACGCCGATGAAGGCGCCCGACAGGATCGTGCACACGATGGCGGCGGTGTGGCTGCCGTAACCGAGGACGAGGACGTCGGCGGCGAGCAGGATCAGCGAGCCGCCGAGCACCTTGAGCGATCCGAAGCGGGCCTGCATGCGCGGGGCGACGATCACCGAGAAGAACGCGAGCAGCACACCCCAGGCGAAGAAGACACCGCCCGACTTGTACGGGGTCATGTTCAGGACGAACGGCGTGAAGGCCAGGATCGTGAAGAACGTGTAGTTGTAGAAGAAGGCCGAGACCGCGGCCGAGGCGAGCCCGCCGTGGCCGAGCGCCTTGATCGGGTCGAGGATCGAGGTCTTCTTCGCGGGCCTGGGCTGTTCCTTCAGGAACGCCGTGATGCAGAGGAAGCCGATCGCCATCAGGGCAGCGGTGCCGAAGAACGGGTAGCGCCAGCTGGCGTTGCCGAGGAGCGCGCCGACCAGCGGGCCGCAGGCCATGCCGAGGCCGAGGGCCGACTCGTACAGCAGGATGGCGGCGGCCGAGCCGCCGGCCGCGGCGCCGACGATGACGGCGAGGGCCGTCGAGACGAACAGCGCGTTGCCGAGGCCCCAGCCGGCGCGGAAGCCGACGAGCTGGCCGACGGAGCCGGAGGTGCCGGCCAGCGCGGCGAAGACCACGACGAGCGCGAGCCCGGCGAGCAGCGTCTTCTTGCCGCCGATGCGGCTGGAGACGAACCCGGTCACGAGCATCGCGACGGCGGTGATCAGGAAGTACGAGGTGAAGAGCAGGGAGACCTGGCTCGGTGTCGCCTCGAGGCCCTTGGCGATGGAGGGCAGGATCGGGTCCACGAGGCCGATGCCCATGAAGGCGACGACGGATGCCCCGGCGGTCGCCCAGACCGCCTTCGGCTGACGCAGCAGGCTGGTCGCCCCCGCGGTCGCCCCCGCGTCGAACGGGTCCCCCTCGGCGGGACCTCCTGTACTGCTGTGGCCGCCCATGCCGGCACCTCACCTTCGCACGGAAATCGTTGACGTATACATATAATAAATTAGGTCGGCTAACTAATGCAAGTTACATCTACTTTTCCCTGGTGGGGCGGTGCATCGCCACACCCTCGGACGGGTGATCAACGGGTGATCTTCCTTGACGGACCGGGAGACGGGGAGGACCGTTGGTCCTTATGAGGGGCGAACCCAGTTGCCCGAAGTGTGGTGGCCGGGTCAGGGCTCCCGGACTCTTCTCCGACTCCTGGCAGTGCGACGTGCACGGGACGGTGCATCCGTTGCAGCCCGTGATCCCGCCCAGCGTCGAGGCGCTCGGCGTCGTGGTGAACCGTGCCCAGGTGCCGGTCTGGATGCCGTGGCCGCTGCCCATCGGGTGGCTGTTCACCGGCGTGGCCTGCGCGGGCGACGACCGCACGGGCGGCAGGGCCACCGCGGTGGCGTGCTCGGGCCCGGGGCCGCTCGGCGGCATGGGGGAGATGCTGATCGTCGCGGAGGAGCTCGGCGTCGGCCTCGGTGCCCGGTACGCGGGCATCGAGGGACCCGACCCCGGCCCGTACCTGAACGTGGAGAAGCCGCCCCAGGCCAAGGTCCTCGCCGCCGGCCGGCCGACCCCGATGTGGCACGTCACCGGCACTCCGGAGGACCGCGCGGTCTTCGCGGGCGAGGCGCGCGGCCTGTGGATGTGGACGATCGTCTGGCCGGAGCAGACGGGGCTGCTCATGTACGACGAGCTGATACTGACCGACCTGCGGGACGCGGGCGCGGAGTTCGACCTGCTGCCCATCGGGGCCCTGTCACCACGCATCCTGGCGTAACGGGCCGGCGGCTCAGTCGTAAGGAGTCATCCGTCGTAAGGAGTCATTCAGGGAAACGGCGATGACGGGGATACCCGCGATCCCCGTTACCCTTGAGCGTCCCCTTCCGTTCCGCCAGAGCCTGGAGTACGCGCGTGCGCATCGATCTGCACACCCACTCCACCGCTTCCGACGGCACGGACACCCCGACGGAGCTGGTCCGTAACGCCGCCGCGGCCGGTCTGGACGTCGTCGCCCTCACGGACCACGACACGAGCCGCGGTCACGCGGAGGCCGTCGCCGCACTCCCGGCCGGACTCACGCTCATCACCGGCGCCGAACTCTCCTGCCGCCTAGACGGCGTGGGCCTGCACATGCTGGCCTACCTCTTCGACCCCGACGAGCCCGAGCTGCTGCGCGAGCGCGAACTCGTCCGGGACGACCGGGTGCCGCGCGCCCGGGGCATGGTCGCCAAGCTCAACGACCTCGGTGTGCACGTGACCTGGGAGCAGGTCGCCCGCATCGCCGGTGACGGCTCCGTCGGCCGCCCGCACGTCGCGGAGGCGCTCGTCGAGCTCGGCGTCGTCGCCACCGTCTCAGACGCCTTCACGCCCGACTGGCTCGCCGACGGCGGACGCGCGTACGTCGCCAAGCACGAGCTCGACCCCTTCGACGCGATCCGCCTGGTCAAGGCCGCCGGCGGCGTCACCGTCTTCGCGCACCCGGCGGCCGTCAAGCGCGGGCAGGTCGTGCCCGAGTCGGTGATCGCGGACCTCGCCGCCGCCGGACTCGACGGCATCGAGACCGACCACATGGACCACGACCCGGCCACGCGCGCCCGTCTGCACGGCCTCGCCGCCGACCTCGGCCTGCTCGCCACGGGCTCCTCCGACTACCACGGCAGCCGGAAGACCTGCGTACTCGGCGAGTTCACCACCGACCCCGACGTCTACGGGGAGATCACGCGCCGGGCCACCGGGGCGTTTCCCGTGCCGGGGGCGGGCGGAACCACCGCGTGACCCGGCGCCCGCCGCGATCCGGCGGGCCGCCTCTTCCATACCTCGGTGCGGGCACCCGCGCACCGCGCCCCCACGCACGTCGCGTCCCGGATGACCCCGCGGACCCCACTCTCAAGGCACCCTGTGTTTGATTTCGCCGTCTTCGGATCCCTTTTTCTCACGCTATTCGTGATTATGGACCCCCCGGGGATCACCCCGATCTTCCTCGCGCTCACCGCGGGCCGGCCCGCCAAGACCCAGAAGCGGATGGCCTTCCAGGCCGTCTGCGTCGCCTTCGGCGTCATCGCGGTCTTCGGCCTCCTCGGCCACCAGATCCTCGACTACCTGCATGTCTCCGTCCCCGCACTGATGATCGCGGGCGGACTGCTGCTCCTTCTCATCGCGCTCGACCTGCTCACCGGCAAGACTGACGAGCCGAAGCAGACCAAGGACGTCAACGTCGCGCTCGTGCCGCTCGGCATGCCGCTGCTCGCGGGCCCCGGCGCGATCGTGTCCGTCATCCTCGCCGTGCAGAAGGCGGGCAGCGTCGCCACGCAGATGTCGGTCTGGACGGCGATCGTCGCCATCCATGTCGTCCTGTGGTTCGTGATGCGCTACTCGCTGCTGATCATCCGCGTGATCAAGGACGGCGGCGTCGTCCTGGTGACGCGCCTCGCGGGCATGATGCTCTCCGCGATCGCCGTCCAGCAGATCATCAACGGCGTGACCCAGGTGATCCGGAGCTCCTGACCCTGGCGCCGCCCGCCGTAGACGCAAAAGAGCCCCCGTACGGCTTTCGTACGGGGGCTCTGAAGCGTGTTAATCGATTACGTACGGTGTATCGGGAGTCGTCTTCGCGTTACGAAGCAGGCGACTCGGCCGGGCGGATGTAGAGGCGCTGGCCGATGGAGGCCGCCTGCTGAACGATCCGGTTGACGGAGGCGGCGTCCACGACGGTGGTGTCGACGGCGATTCCGTCGACGTCGTCGAGTCGCATGATTTCGAAGCGCATATGGCTTCTCCCTTCGTCTGGTCATCCTCCTGGAGGAGAACTACTGGTGCGGGACAACAGTCTTGGCCCGCCGTACGGCCAGGCGGTTGCCTGACCGTTAAGAGTGGATTGCGTGGCTCCAGTGCCCCGCGTTCTGTAGTGGTCAACGAGTTGCCCCCAGCAAACATTCCCTACGCTAAGGAAATTTTTCGCGAGACTAATTACCCGTGGGTAGCGGGAGCGGTTGTGTTCGCAGCGTGACGGCCGGGACAATGGGTCACCTATGAACGTGAACGACGACCTGACGGCCATCCGCGCGGAGCTCGACCGTACGAACGAGCTGCTCACGCGCATGCTCGCCGAAGTGGCCAAGACGCCGTCCACCCACGCGATCTTCGTGGACGCCGGATACCTCTACGCCGCCGCCGGCCGCCTCGTCGCGGGGACCGAGGACCGCAGATCCTTCGACCTGGACGCCGAAGGGATCGTCGACGCGCTCATCGACCGGGCCCGCACGATCTTCGCGGACAGCCGGCTGCTGCGCGTGTACTGGTACGACGGCGCCCGGCGCCGCATCCACACGAACGAGCAGCAGTCCATCGCCGAACTGCCCGACGTCAAGGTCAGGCTCGGCAACCTCAACGCGAACAACCAGCAGAAGGGCGTCGACTCCCTGATCCGCACGGACCTCGAGTCCCTCGCCCGGCACCGCGCCATCAGCGACGCGGCGCTCATCGGCGGGGACGAGGACCTCGTCTCCGCGGTCGAGGCCGCACAGGGGTACGGCGCGCGCGTCCACCTGTGGGGCATCGAAGCGCCCGAAGGCCGCAACCAAGCGGAGGCGCTCCTCTGGGAGGTCGACAGCCAGCGCACGTTCGACCTGGCGTTCTTCAAGCCGTACGTGTCCCGGCGCAGCGCCGGGCCGACGTTCGAGAACGCGGGCACGACCCGACCCTCGCGCGAGGACGTGCGCTTCGTCGGCGCGCAGGTCGCCGCGAAGTGGCTGGCCGCCCGGGGTAGGGAGTCACTGGTCGACCTGCTCCCGGGCCACCCGTACCTGCCCGGTCCCGTCGACCAGGACCTCCTCGTCGAGGCGGAGGGGCTGCTGCAGTACTCGCTGCGCGGGCAGTCGGATCTGCGCCGGGCGTTGAGAGACGGCTTCTGGAGTCACCTCCAGGCCCAGTACTAGTGCTAGGGCGGCGGGGGGCCTAGATCACCGGTGGGTGCAGGTCCCAGAACGCGGCCAGGGCCGTCGCGGTCTCCTCGGGGCGGTCCGTGTTGGGGGAGTGCTCGGCGCCCGCGATGACGGTCCTGCGGGCCGAGAGACGTACGGCCATGGAGTCCAGGAGCTGCACCGGCCAGGTGTCGTCGCGCTCGCCCGACAGCACGTGCTTGGGCAGCCGGACGGCCGCCAGCTCGTCGACCAGGTCGGGCTCCGTGCACAGCTGACGGCCGGTGGCGATGAGCTGGGCCGGGCTGTTGAGCAGCCAGCGGTGCCGCAGTGCGTCCGCGTTGTCCGCGCCCGGGCTCGGGGTGTCCGTCTCCTCCGGCGCGTCCAGGGCCTGCATCGCGTCCCACACCTGCGCCATGTCGAGCACGGTGAGCGCGTCCCGCAGCAGCTTGACGCGCTCCTGCTGCGACGGCGAGATCTGCGCCGGGCCCGAGGACATCAGCGTGAGTGAGGCGAACGGGGCCGCGTCGATCAGGACGGCGGCCCGGGCGATCTGGCCACCGAGCGAATGTCCCACCAGATGCAGCGGCGTACCGTCGTCCACGGCGAGTGCCTGCGCTAGCACGTCGCGCGCCAACTCACGCTGTGCGTAAGGGGATTCGTCGTCGCGCGGCCCTCGCGACTCGTACTGGCCGCGGCCGTCTACGGCGACGGTCCGGTATCCGGCGGCGGCGAGGGGCACATGCAGGGCGATGAAGTCCTCCTTGCTGCCGGTGAACCCGGGCAGCAGGAGCGCGGTGCCGGTGTGCGCGGCGTCCCGCGGCCCGGCACTGATGGCGGCGAAGTCGCCGCGCGCGGTACTCAGCGCGTGCGCGACGGCGCCGGGAGGCGGAACGAACACGGAAGGCCGACTCATGCGACGAGGCTAACGGCAGCGTGGACGGAGGTCATTCGGAGGGGCGCTCCGTGCGGCTCGGTGGGGCGTGCGCTCCGTGAGGGGAGTGCGGGGACGCGGCGGGATGTACGTGCTCGCTGTTCTATGGGTTCCGGCGCGAGCACATGAAGCCCGAGCGCTCCCCCACGTGGCTCCGCGCGCACATCCCGCCACGTCCCCTCCCGTCGGGGCGCGGCTGCCGGCCGGTGGGGCTGTTGGGCGACTACTTGGTGATCTCGCCCGTCGTCGTCGTGCGCTCCAGGACCGAGTGGATCGCCGTGGCGGGGGTGAGAGGGGCCGAGGGCGGGCTTGGCGGGGCTGTGAGGCTGGGGATGGCGGGCCCTGGAGTGCTGGCCTTGGGGCAAGGGTGTGGCCGGAGGCCTGCGTGTGGGTGCTGGTCCTCGGTGGCGGGGCGGCCGGGGGCGAAGGTGGGCTGTGGGGCTTGGGGGCGCCGGCCGTGCATGCGAAACGGCCCGGTCCCCGCTTTCGCGGGGACCGGGCCGTTTGCCTGGTTCTGCCTCAGCTCTCCGTCGGTTCCGCGGTCTTGCGGGTGCGGCGGCGGGGCTTGGTGGCCGGGGCTTCCTCGGTGGGCGCTTCGGCGGCCGCCTTGGGGGCGGCGGCCTTGCGGGTCCGCTTCGGCTTCGTCTCCGTGGCTTCGGAGGCGGCTTCGGCGGTCGCCTTGGGGGCCGCCGCCTTGCGGGTGCGCTTCGGCTTCGTCTCGGTGATGGCCTCGGTGGCCTCGACCGTGTCGACGACCGTCGCGGCCGCCTTGCGGGTGCGCTTCGGCTTGGTCTCCGTGACGGCCTCGGCGTCGGCGGTCGCCTTGGGAGCGGCGGCCTTGCGGGTGCGCTTCGGCTTCGTCTCGGTGATGGCCTCGGTGGCCTCGACCGTGTCGACGACCGTCGCGGCCGCCTTGCGGGTGCGCTTCGGCTTCGTCTCCGTGACGGCCTCGGTCGCCTCGACGGTCTCGACGACCGCCTCGGCGGCCTTGCGGGTGCGGCGGCGCGGCCTCGGGACCGTCGCCTCGACGGTCTCCGTGACCTCCTCGGCCGTGACCTTGGGGGCGGCGGCCTTACGGGTGCGCTTCGGCTTGGTCTCCGTAGCGACCTCCGTGGCGATCTCCGTCACGGCCTCCGCCGTCGCGACGGCGGCCTCCGGACCGGCGCCCGCACGGGTGCGGCGGCGACGGCGCGGCGTACGCGGCTCGACGACCGCGGCCTCGGAGGCAGCGGATTCGGAGGGAGCGGACTCGGCCGGCGCGGGGATCGTCCGCGGCTCGTTCGCCGCCGGAGCGGCCACCGGCTCGCCGTTACGGATACGGCGGCGGCGACGCGGCGTCGTACGCGCCGGACGCGGCTCGCGCTCGCGTTCCTCGACGGGAGCCGGCGCGGACGTACGGCCACCACGGCCGCCGCGCCCGCCACGGCCACCGGTCTCGCCGAGGTCCTCGACCTCTTCGGCGGCCAGGCCGGCCCGGGTGCGCTCGGAGCGCGGAAGCACGCCCTTCGTGCCGGCCGGGATGTTCAGCTCCTCGTACAGGTGCGGAGACGACGAGTACGTCTCGACCGGGTCCGGGAACTTCAGGTCCAGCGCCTTGTTGATCAGCTGCCAGCGCGGGATGTCGTCCCAGTCGACCAGCGTGATCGCGATGCCCTTGGCGCCCGCGCGGCCGGTGCGGCCGATGCGGTGCAGGTAGGTCTTCTCGTCCTCGGGGGACTGGTAGTTGATGACGTGCGTGACGCCCTCGACGTCGATGCCGCGCGCGGCGACGTCGGTGCAGACGAGCACGTCCACCTTGCCGTTGCGGAACGCCCGCAGGGCCTGCTCGCGCGCGCCCTGGCCGAGGTCACCGTGGACCGCGCCGGAGGCGAAACCGCGCTTCTGCAGCTGGTCGGCGATGTCCGCGGCGGTCCGCTTCGTACGGCAGAAGATCATCGCGAGCCCGCGGCCGTCGGCCTGCAGGATGCGCGAGACCATCTCCGGCTTGTCCATGTTGTGCGCGCGGTAGACGTGCTGCGAGATGTTCGCGACGGTCGCGCCCTCGCCGTCGGGCGACGTGGCGCGGATGTGCGTCGGCTGCGACATGTAACGACGGGCGAGGCCGATGACGGCGCCCGGCATCGTCGCGGAGAACAGCATGGTCTGGCGCTTGGCCGGAAGCATGTTGATGATCTTCTCGACGTCGGGCAGGAAGCCCAGGTCGAGCATCTCGTCGGCCTCGTCGAGGACGAGGGACTTGACGTGCTTCAGGTCGAGCTTCTTCTGGCCGGCGAGGTCGAGCAGGCGGCCCGGGGTGCCGACGACGACGTCGATGCCCTTCTTGAGCGCCTCGACCTGCGGCTCGTAGGCACGGCCGCCGTATATGGCGAGGACGCGCACATTGCGCACCTTGCCGGCGGTCAGCAGGTCGTTCGTGACCTGCTGGCACAGCTCACGCGTGGGGACGACGACGAGCGCCTGCGGGGCGTCGGTCAGCTGCTCGGGCTTCGCCCGGCCCGCCTCGACGTCCGCGGGGACGGTGACGCGCTCGAGGAGCGGAAGCCCGAATCCGAGCGTCTTGCCGGTGCCGGTCTTGGCCTGGCCGATGACGTCGGTTCCGGAGAGCGCTACGGGGAGCGTCATCTCCTGGATGGGAAAGGGGTTGACGATGCCGACGGCCTCGAGGGCTTCGGCGGTCTCGGGCAGGATGCCCAGGTCTCGGAACGTAGAAATCTGCTGCGTAGTCAGGGTGTTGCCTCTTCTGTGAGACGCGGTGCGAGGCGAACGCGGGGGTCGTGACCGTGCCGATTGATCGCCGGTCGCCAGCGAGAGGCGGGCGGGCCGGGTGACGCGGGACCACTGCCGACGCTCGAGCGCTCGTACCGCTGAGGGATTCCCTCCTCTTGCCGTACGTCGTGTGACGTACCGCCCGGAGGGCTGTCGGGTCGGAGCCGATCGGGCCACCGACCGGGCATCCTCATTCATGAGGCCCGTCGAAAGACGTACAAACAGATACGCGAAAGTACTGTCCGTACCCGGCGGGCTCTTTACCACCATACCCCGGAATCGCGCATGTGCGATGGCCGAATTGGTCACGTAGTCGTCGTCACAGTCATTGACCAGGCACTTCCGGCGGCGCCCGGCGGGCTATTGTGCGGTTTATGGAGACGCCTGACACTGCCGCCGCAGCAGCCGACGAACCCACCGGAATCGCAGCCCAGAACTGGGCGAAGGCATCCGTCGACCCGCACTACCGCGCCGCGGTGGTCGACCTGCTCGGCGCACTCGCGTACGGGGAGCTCGCCGCGTTCGAGCGGCTCGCGGAGGACGCGAAGCTGGCGCCGACGCTCGGCGACAAGGCCGAGCTCGCGAAGATGGCGTCGGCCGAGTTCCACCACTTCGAGCAGCTGCGCGACCGGCTCTCGGCGATCGGCGTCGAGCCGACCGACGCGATGGAGCCCTTCGTCGCCGCACTCGACGGCTTCCACCGCCAGACGGCGCCGTCGGACTGGCTGGAGGGCCTGGTCAAGGCCTACGTCGGCGACTCGATCGCCAGTGATTTCTACCGCGAGGTCGCCGCACGCCTCGACTCGGACACCCGCTCCCTCGTCCTTGCCGTGCTCGACGACACCGGGCACGCCAGCTTCGCCGTGGAGAAGGTGCGGGCCGCGATCGAGGCGGAGCCGCGCGTGGGCGGACGGCTCGCGCTGTGGGCGCGACGACTCATGGGGGAGGCCCTGTCGCAGTCGCAGCGGGTCGTCGCCGACCGGGACGCCCTGTCGACGATGCTCGTCGGCGGCGTGGCCGACGGGTTCGACCTCGCGGAGGTCGGCCGCATGTTCTCCCGGATCACCGAGGCGCACACCAAGCGGATGGCCGCTCTGGGGCTGGCCGCCTGACGCCGCGTCACCGCCGGTCGGTCACGGCCTAGACCGCTGCCGACCGGCGGACTCTGGCGGAGGGGCGGAGCAGTAGCGACAACAGCGCCACGCCCACGACGACCGCTCCCGTGAGGGTGGCCACGCTGTGTCCGGAGCCCAGCGTCGTATGCGTCAGAAACGCCCCGAAGAGCGCACCCGCGATTCCCGTCGGCAGCACCAGCGCCCGGGACGGGAGCCGGTGGGGCAGGCCGCGGGCCGCGGCCCAGCCGAGACCGAGGCCGAGCAGGGCGGAGCCGAGCGCTTCCAGGAGCATCGTGGGGGGTCCCTCCCGAGTGGCCGGGGTGCAAATCGGTCCTAGCCGGTCTACCCCCGGGCCGCGGAACGCAACCCTCCCCGTACGGGTGCCCTGGGGTCGCGGAACAGACGTGAGAAAGGGCCCGGTGGCGGATGCCATCGGGCCCTTTCTCATGTGTCTCTCCATGGCCCGGCTGCTGCCGGGCCGGGCTTGCTACACCGGGCCGAAGCCCACCTTGCGCACGGTCGGCTCACCGATCTCCACGTACGCGAGGCGCTCGGCCGGTACCAGGACCTTGCGGCCGTGGTCGTCCTCGAGAGTCAGCAGCTGCGCCTTGCCGGTCAGCGCCTCGGCCACCGCGCTCTCGACTTCCTCGGCGGTCTGGCCGCTCTCCAGAACGATCTCGCGGGGCGCGTGCTGCACGCCGATCTTGACCTCCACGGCCTTGTCCCTCCGACGATCCGTGATGTGCGCGGACGACCGCGCCGTACCCAGCACACATTAGCCCGGTGAGGGGACGTACCCGGCGTCCATGCTGCACGCCAGGAGCGAACAGACCACCGGCCGGCCGCCGACGGCGGTGCGCCGGCCGCCGTCAGTGGTGTTCGGTGCCGTGCAGCGGGAAGCCCGCGATGCCGCGCCAGGCAAGGGATGTCAGGAGCTGCACGGCCTTGTCGCGCGGGATCGTCGACTGACTGGACAGCCAGTAGCGCGCCACGACCTGCGATACGCCGCCCAGGGCGACGGCGAGGAGCATCGACTCCTCCTTGGACAGGCCGGTGTCTTCGGCGATGACGTCGGAGATCGCCTCGGCGCACTGCAGGCTGACGCGGTCCACGCGCTCGCGCACCGCGGGCTCGTTCGTCAGGTCCGACTCGAAGACCAGGCGGAACGCGCCGCCCTCGTCCTCCACGTACGCGAAGTACGCGTCCATCGTCGCCGCGACGCGCTGCTTGTTGTCCGAGGTCGAGGCCAGCGCCGTGCGGACCGAAAGGAGGAGCGACTCGCAGTGCTGGTCGAGCAGGGCCAGATAGAGGTCGAGCTTGCCGGGGAAGTGCTGGTAGAGCACCGGCTTGCTGACGCCCGCGCGCTCCGCGATGTCGTCCATGGCCGCCGCGTGGTACCCCTGCGCGACGAATACCTCCTGGGCGGCGCCCAGGAGCTGGTTGCGTCGGGCACGACGCGGCAGGCGCGTGCCCCGAGGGCGTGCTGCCTCTGTCTGCTCGATGGCTGTCACGCCGCCTCCCAAGATCGTCCGTGTGCGGTGTGCGCCGCGTCGCCGCCATCGTACTTTTCGGTAACCGTGGTGTGCGCGGTGCGGAGGCACAATTTCACGGACCGGACAGCTGATGAAACCGTCCGCATGCGGGCAAATACGGGCAGGTCATCGATAGGTCATCGATAATCGTCTTCGTCAAGATCAACCACGCGGGCCTGCTCGGCGCGGTCCGCCTCGTTCGCGGTGTCCGGGTCCGCGTCCGCGGGAGGGTCGTCCCGGTGCGGCGCCAGCTCCGTGAGCTGCTCGGCCGCGTCTGCCTCGGGGGCCTCGACGCCGAACTCCGCGTCATCCTCCTCCGCCTCGAACGTGTCGGGGTCGGACGGGTCAACCGTCATGGCGGCTCCCTTCCTCATGTGCCCTGGTCGTCCTCATGTGGGCGGGTGCCCAGATCCGAGCGTAGGAGACACCAGATCGGGGCGCGATGCGATCTGTGACGGCGAACACGTGATCCAGTACGTGATCGTCTCGTAACATATCCCGCATGTCTTCGACCGAGTCGCCGCGCGTGCCCGACGTCGCCGCAGCCGTCACGCCGAAGCCGGGCGCCGTCAGGGTCGCGGAGGGCGAGCGGATCGGCTCGGTCGCTCTGCCGGGACTCACCCTGACCGTCCGCTCCCGGCCCGGCACCCGCGAAGGCCTGCCCCCCGCGCTGTACGTGCACGGCCTCGGCGGCTCCTCGCAGAACTGGTCCGCCCTGATGCCGCTCCTCGAGGACGTCGTCGACGGCGAGGCGATCGACCTGCCGGGATTCGGCGACTCCCCGCCGCCGGACGACGGCGACTACTCGGTGACCGGGCACGCCCGCGCCGTCATCCGCCACCTCGACGCGGCGGGCCGCGGGCCCGTCCATCTCGTCGGCAACTCCCTCGGCGGGGCGATCACCACGCGCGTCGCGGCCGTACGGCCCGACCTCGTCCGCACTCTCACGCTCGTCTCGCCCGCGCTGCCCGAGATCAGGGTGCAGCGCACGGCGGTGCCGACCGCGCTCCTCGCCGTACCCGGCGTCGCCTCGCTCTTCACCCGCCTCACCCGGGAATGGACCGCCGAGCAGCGGGTCCGCGGCGTCATGGCGCTCTGTTACGGGGACCCGGACAACGTCAGCCCCGAGGGGTTCCGCGCCGCCGTCGAGGAGATGGAGCGGCGGCTTCAACTGCCGTATTTCTGGGACGCGATGGCCCGTTCGGCGCGTGGCGTCGTCAACGCGTACACGCTGGGCGGGCAGCACGGACTGTGGCGTCAGGCCGAACGTGTCCTCGCGCCGACGCTCCTCGTCTACGGTGGACGCGACCAGCTCGTGTCCTACCGGATGGCGTCGCGGGCCGCGCGGACCTTCCGTTCGTCGCGGCTCCTGACGCTGCCGGACGCGGGGCACGTGGCGATGATGGAGTACCCGGACACGGTCGCCACGGCGATGCGCGAGCTCCTCGCGGACGCGGCGGAACCGACCGGGGGCGACGAGACGAGCGGGCGGGGAGCTGAGGCGGCGAGTGGGACGGCATAGCCGGCGGGGGCCTGCCCCGGCACCCGAGCCGGTGACGGCGGGCGATACGGAGGCGGCGGGGGCACCGACCGCGCCCGGTCGCGGTCGCCGCCGGCGCGCCGCCCCCGACGACCCCTACCCGGCGGCGCCGCCGCCCGCGGGAGGCCATGGGCCGCCCGCCGGTGGCTATGTTCCGTCCGCCGGCGGGTACGTTCCGCCGGTGAGTGGCCATGTGCCGCCCGCACGGGAGCAGCCGAGTGGTCATGTGCCGCCCGCACGGGAGCAGCCGAGGCCGGGCCCGCAGCGTGGTCAGGCGCAGGCCGGGCCGGCCCCGTACCGCTCGGCACCACCGCCCGCGGGTCCGCCGCGCGGTCTCTCCCAGCCGACTCCGGCACACGGATTTCCCCAGGTCACGCCACCGCACGGGACTCCCCGGGTCACTCCGCCCCATGGCGTTCCGCATGTGCGGGGCGGGCATCCCGAGCCGTTCGAGGGGGGCGCCCGGGGTGAGACGCGGATGGGCGTCGGGTACGCGGCGGCGCCCGCCGTGCCGAGGCCGCGACAGGACTACGTCGACGCGTTCGCCTCACCGGTTCCCGTTTCCGTTCCTGGTCCCGTTTCCCGTCCTGTTTCTGTTTCCGTTTCTGATTCGGTTCCTGGTCCTGGTCCTGGTCCTGTTTCGTCCGGCTCCGTCGGTGACTCGTACGCCGACGGCACCGACTGGGACGGCGAGCAATCCGGTGCCGAGACCACCGACGTCGCCGAGCCCGCCGACGGTGACAAGCGGCGCAAGGGGCGCACCTACGCCGGTATAGCCGCAGCCGCCGTCGCCACCGTGCTCGCCGCCGTCGTGGCGGGCCAGGTCCTCCAGAGTCGCGGAGGCGGGGCCGACGCCGCCGCGCGGTCCGCCGGCGGCCCCGACGAGCGCTCGACGACCGGGTCCGCGTCCCGTTCCGACGACCGGACCACCCCGGAGGACAAGGCGGGGGCGGTCACGCCGCTGACGTACGACCAGAAGATGGGCAAGACGTATCCGCTGTCCGCCAAGCTCAAGGCGTCGGGGGAGTTCACGGCGGTGCCCGGATTCGACAGGGCGCCGGGCGGCGGGCAGAAGTTCCGCTACCGGGTCGACATCGAGAAAGGTCTCGGTCTCGACGGTGAACTCTTCGCACAGGCCGTGCAGAAGACGCTGAACGACGACCGGAGCTGGGCCCACGGCGGCGGCAGGACTTTCGAGCGCATTTCCTCGGGAAAGCCCGATTTCGTGATAACGCTCGCCAGTCCGGGGACGACCGGTGTGTGGTGTGCGAAGTCCGGGCTCGACACGACCGAGGACAACGTGTCCTGCGATTCCGCCGCCACGGACCGCGTCATGATCAACGCCTATCGCTGGGCGCAGGGATCGACGACTTACGGGAACAAGATTCATCTGTACCGGCAGATGCTCATCAACCACGAGGTCGGGCACCGGCTCGGGTTCAACCATGTGACCTGCACGAAGAGCGGCGCGCTCGCGCCCGTCATGCAGCAGCAGACCAAGTTCCTGACCTTCGACGGAATCACCTGCAAGCCCAACCCCTGGGCCTTTCCCGAGAGTTGAGGTGCGGCGCGGGGGCCGCACCCGGGTCCGCTTTGACATCCGGCGAAAGTTCGTTCATATTTCTCCGCATGTCGCACCGTCACGCAGCCTCGCGCGCCGCCATTGAGCTCACGCTCATCGGCGTGACAGCGCTGTGCGTGGCCGACATTCACTGTTGCTGACGCCCGCCCCTGGCGTATCGCGTCGCATTTCTCATCCTTTCCCGGAGTTCATCCCCTTTTGCTTTGGGGGATTCTCTGAGGGTTGCCGGATTTCCGGTTTCCGGTCGTCGACGTGTGCCTCGGGCGAGTTCCGCGCATTCAACCCGCCTGTCTTCTGCTGCCCGTCGCAGCGCACCTTTCCCCGAGGGGTCGATTTCCGATGCGTCAACCGTCCGTCATAGCGCGCCGCGTGGCCGCCGCATCCGTCAGCGTGGTCCTCGCCGCGGGCGCCGCCGCCTGCGCCGGGCCCAAGGACAGCGGCGCAGGGGGGAGCTCCGACGCCAAGCCGCAGAAGGGCGGCACCCTCACCGTCCTCAACTCCGCCCCGCAGTCCGACTTCGACCCGGCGCGGCTCTACACCTCCGGCGGCGGCAACGTCCCCTCGCTCGTCTTCCGCACGCTGACCACCCGCAACCGCGAGGACGGCGCGCAGGGCGCGAAGGTCGTCCCCGACCTCGCCACCGACCTGGGCAAGCCGAGCAAGAACGCGACCGTGTGGACGTACACCCTGAAGAAGGGCCTCACGTACGAGGACGGCTCGCCCATCACGTCCGCCGACATCAAGTACGGCATCGAGCGGTCCTTCGCCGCCGAACTCTCGGGCGGCGCACCGTACTTGAGGGACTGGCTGATCGGCGGCGCCGACTACCAGGGTCCCTACAAGGACAAGTCCGGGAAGGGCCTCACGTCGATCGAGACGCCGGACGCCCGGACCATCGTGTTCCATCTGAACAAGCCCGAGGGCGAGTTCCCCTACCTGGCCACCCAGACGCAGTTCACGCCCGTGCCCAAGGCGAAGGACGACGGCACCAAGTACGAGGAGCACCCCGTCTCGTCCGGCCCGTACAAGGTCGTCAGGAACGAGAACGACGGCGAGCGGCTCGTCCTTGAGCGCAACCCGCACTGGTCCGCGAAGACCGACGACGAGCGCAAGGCCTACCCGGACAAGATCGACGTCCGCTCCGGCCTCGACTCGTCCGTCATCAACCAGCGGCTCTCCGCCGGCCAGGGCGCCGACGCCGCCGCCGTCACCACCGACACCAACCTCGGGCCCGCCGAACTCGCCAAGGTCACCGGCGACAAGAAGCTCGCCGCCCGCGTCGGCACCGGCCACTTCGGCTACACGAACTACATCGCCTTCAACCCGAAGGTGAAGCCGTTCGACAACCCGAAGGTGCGCCAGGCCATCTCGTACGCCGTCGACCGCTCCTCCGTGATCAACGCGGCCGGCGGCTCGTCTCTCGCCGAGCCCGCGACGACGTACCTGCCGAACCAGAAGTCCTTCGGCTACACGGCCTACGACCACTTCCCGGCCGGTGCGTCGGGCAACCCGCAAAAGGCCAAGGAGCTGCTGAAGGAGGCCGGTTACAAGAACGGCCTGACCGTCACCCTCACGCACTCCAACGCCAAGGACTTCGAGACCAGCCCGGAGATCGCCACCGCTCTGCAGGACGCCCTGAAGAAGGCAGGCATCACGGTCAAGCTGCAGGGACTCGAGGAAAACGACTACAAGGACAAGGCGCACAGTGCCAAGAAGGAGCCCGGCTTCTTCCTCGCGCATTGGGGAGCCGACTGGCCCTCCGGCGGCCCCTTCCTCGCCCCCATCTTCGACGGCCGGCAGATCGTCAAGGACGGCGCGAACTTCAACTCCGGCTTCCTTGATGACAAGTCCATCAATGCCGAGATTGACTCGATCAACAAGTTGACGGATCTTGACGCTGCCGCCAAGCGCTGGGGTGCACTGGACAAGAAGATCGGGGAACAGGCACTGACCGTGCCGCTGTTCCACCCCGTCTACAAGCGCCTGTACGGACCGGACGTCAGGAACATCGTCATCAGCGACTGGACCGGCGTGCTGGACATCTCGCAGGTCTCGGTGAAGTGACCCGATGACCGAGGCACTCGTGGCCTCGGAGACCGCAGGGGCGGGCGCCTTGACGGCGTCCGCCCCCGTCTCCGGAGCCCGTCAGTTCTGGCGGCGCCTGCGCACGCGGCGCGCCGCCCTCGTCGCGGCGGCCGTCGTCGCGCTCCTCGTCCTGGTCGCCCTCGGGGCCCCGCTCCTCGCGGCCCTGGAAGGCCAGGACCCGAACACCTACCACCCGCACCTCATCGACTCCGCGCGCGGCGGCGTGCCCGTCGGCCCGCTCGGCGGGATCAGCGCCGAGCACTGGCTCGGCGTCGAACCGCAGACCGGCCGCGACCTGTTCACCCGCCTCGTCTACGGGGCCCGGGTCTCCCTCGGTGTCGCCCTCGCGGCCACCCTCGTGCAGGTCCTGCTCGGCGTCACCGTCGGCATCGCCGCCGGGCTCGGCAACCGCTGGGTCGACCAGATCCTCAGCCGCGCCACCGACGTCATCGTCGCGCTGCCCCTGATGATCCTGGCCCTCGCCCTGATGGCGATCGTGCCGGCCGGCTTCCCGCGCCCCGTCCTCGTCGCCCTGGTCGTCGGGCTCGTCGCCTGGGGCGGCACCGCGAAGATCGTGCGCGCCCAGACCATCACCCTCAAGGAACTCGACTTCGTGGCCGCGGCCCGGCTCAGCGGCTGGCCCACCTGGAAGATCGCCCGGCGTGAGCTGCTGCCGTCGCTCGCCGCGCCCGTCATCACGTACGCGTCCCTGCTCGTCCCGACGAACGTCACCGTCGAGGCGGCGCTGTCGTTCCTCGGCGTCGGCGTCAAACCGCCCACGCCTTCCTGGGGACAGATGCTCACCGCCGCCGACGTCTGGTACCAGGCAGCGCCGCAGTACCTCCTGCTGCCGGCCGGCGCCCTCTTCGTGACCGTGTTCGCCCTCACCGTCCTCGGTGACGGCGTACGCACCGCGCTCGACCCGCGCGCCGCATCGCGCCTGAGCATCGGCACAGGACGCAAGCGGGAGGCCAGGGCATGACCGGCTTCCTTCTGCGCAGAGCGCTCGGCGCCGCCGTCACGCTCCTCGCCATCTCGGTGATCATCTACGTCGTCTTCTACGCGGCCCCCGGCAACGTCGCCCAGATCAGCTGCGGCCCGCGCTGCTCGCCCGCCCAAGTGCAGCAAGTGGCCGACCAGTTGAGGCTCGACGACCCGCTGTACCTGCGCTACTGGCACTTCCTCCAGGGCATCTTCGTAGGACAGGACTTCTCGACCGGCACCGCGCTCCAGCACTGCGACGCGCCCTGCCTCGGCTTCTCCTACCAGACCGACCAGCAGGTCACCCAGCTCATCCTGACCAAGCTGCCCGCCACCGCGTCCCTCGCGCTCGGCGCCATGGTGCTGTGGCTGATCCTCGGCGTCGGCACCGGCGTCCTGTCCGCATGGCGGCGCGGCCGTCCCACGGAGCGGATCCTCACCGGCATCACCCTCGCCGGCACGGCCACGCCCGTCTTCGTCATCGGCCTGGTCCTGATGATCGTCGTCTGCGGACAGCTCCAGTGGCTGCCCTTCCCGCAGTACGTGCCGTTCAGCGACGACCCCGAACAGTGGGCGTGGAACCTGCTCCTGCCCTGGCTGTCGCTCGCCCTCATCGAGGCCGCCAAGTACGCGCGCCTCACCCGCGCCTCCATGCTGGAGACCCTCGCCGAGGACCACGTACGCACCTTCCGCGCCTACGGGGTCGGCGAGCGCTCCATCATCGGCCGGCACGCCCTGCGCGGCGCCGTCGCGCCCGTCATCGCCCTGAACGCCAACGACTTCGGTTCCATGTTCGGCGGTGCCGTACTCAGCGAGACGCTCTTCGGCATCCCCGGGCTCGGCCGCGAACTCGTGCACGCCGTCAACGTCGTCGACCTGCCGGTGGTCGTCGGCATGGTCCTCGTCACCGGCTTCTTCGTCGTACTCGCCAATGCCGTCGCGGACGTCCTGTACGCGGTGGCCGACCGACGGGTGGTGCTGTCATGAGCCTGGTCGAAGTGGACGGCCTCACCGTCGAGTTCGGGGACCTGAGGGCCGTCGACACGCTCTCCTTCCGGCTGGAGGAGGGCGCCGCGCTCGGCGTCGTCGGAGAGTCCGGTTCCGGCAAGAGCACGGTCGCGTCCGCGCTCCTCGGCCTCCACCGGGGAACCGGCGCCCGCGTCACCGGCTCCGTGCGGGTCGCCGGCACCGACGTACAGGAGGCCGACGACGACGCCCTGCGGCGGCTGCGCGGCGGGACGGCCGCGATGGTCTTCCAGGACCCGCTGTCGTCCCTCGACCCGTACTACGCCGTCGGCGACCAGATCGCCGAGGTGTACCGCGTGCACTCCGGAGCGTCCCGGCGTGCCGCACGCGCGCGTGCCGTCGACGTCCTCGACCGGGTCGGCATCCCCGACGCCGCGCGGCGCGCCCGCTCACGTCCGCACGAGTTCAGCGGCGGCATGCGCCAGCGCGCCCTCATCGCCATGGCCCTCGCCTGCGAACCCGCCCTCCTCGTCGCCGACGAACCGACCACCGCCCTCGACGTCACCGTCCAGGCGCAGATTCTCGACCTGCTGCACAGCCTGCGCCAGGAGACCGGCATGGGCCTGCTCCTCGTCACCCACGACGTGGGCGTCGCCGCCGAGAGCGTCGACGACGTGCTGGTGATGCGGCACGGCCGCGCGGTCGAGCGCGGAACCGTCGCCGATGTGCTGGGCGCGCCCTCGGCCGCGTACACGAAGGAACTGCTCGGCGCGGTGCCGCGGGTGGACGCGGCACGGCCGGTGCGGGCGGACGCCGCCGGTGACGTGCTGCTCGAAGCGACGGACCTGCGGCGGGAGTTCGGGCGCGGCAAGCGGGCCTTCGCGGCCGTCGACGGGGTCTCGCTAACGGTGCGGAGCGGCGAGACTCTGGGGATCGTCGGCGAGAGCGGCAGTGGCAAGACCACCCTCGGACGGATGCTCGTCGGGCTGCTCGAACCGACGGGGGGTCAGGTGCTCCTTTCAGGGACGCGAGCCGACGCAGGCGTACAGATCGTGTTCCAGGACCCCGTCTCCTCCCTCAACCCCCGCCGCAGCGTGGGGGAGTCGGTCGCCGACCCGCTGCGGGCGCGCGGCGACAAGGAGGTGCGCGGCCGCGTCGAGGAGCTTCTGGAACGCGTCGGGCTCGACCCGGCGCACTACGGGCGCTACCCGCACGAGTTCAGCGGCGGCCAGCGCCAGCGCGTGGGGATCGCCCGCGCCCTCGCCGCCGAACCACGGATCATCGTGTGCGACGAGCCGGTCTCCGCCCTCGACGTCACGACCCAGGCCCAGGTCACCGGCCTGCTGCGGGAACTCCAGGACGAACTCGGCCTCGCCCTCGTCTTCATCGCCCACGACCTCGCCGTCGTCCGGCAGGTCAGCGACCGTGTCGCGGTCATGCGCAAGGGCCGCGTCGTCGAGTACGGCACCGTGGACGAGGTCTACGGCGCGCCGCAGGACCCGTACACCCGGCAGCTCCTCGCGGCCGTCCCCGCGCTCGATCCCGGGGTCGCCGCACGGCGCCGTTCGGCCCGCAGGGAGCTGGCCGCAGCATGACACTCCGTGACTGGGCGGGCGTGTAGCGCGACGGAACGCTACCCGTGCGGGAAAGTTACGGCCGTTCACCCCTTTTGGTGGCGTGATGGACAACCGTCCATCACGCCACCGGCATGTCCGCATACGTTCGTCCCCCTGAGCCACCGGACCAACGGCGGCTCCTTATGCGGGAGATCGGGGGTGTACTCGTGCGCATCGGACTGCTTACGGAGGGTGGCTATCCGTATGTGAGCGGTGAGGCCAGACTCTGGTGCGACCGGCTCGTGCGCGGGCTCGAGCAGCATGAGTTCGACCTCTACGCGCTCAGCCGCAGCCAGGAGCAGGAGCGCCACGGCTGGATCGAGCTTCCGCCGCAGGTCAGCCAGGTGCGCGCCGCGCCGATGTGGACCGCCGACGACGACGGAGTCGGCTACGGACGCCGGGCGAGACGACGGTTCGCCGACGCCTACGGCGAGCTCGCGGCGGCCGTCTGCGCGGGCTTCTCGACCGACACCGCCGGGTTCGGCGACCGCGCCGGACAGTCCGGCAACGCCGAGGCGGACCGTTTCGGCAACGCGCTGTACACCCTCGCCGAACTCGCCCGCAACGAAGGCGGCCTCGTCGGAGCCCTGCGCTCCGAGACCGCCGTGCGCACGCTGGAGCGCGCCTGCCGCGCCCCCGGCGCCCAGCGCGCGGCCCGCGCCGCCCGGGTCCCCGACCTCCTCGCCGTCGCCGGACACATCGAGCGCGCCCTGCGCCCGCTCTCCCTCGACTGGTACGGCGACGACGGACTCGGCTCGGTCGACCTGTGCCACGCCACCTCCGGCGGCCCCGCCGCCCTCCCCGGACTCGTCGCCCGCCACTTCACCGGCATCCCCCTCCTCGTCACGGAGTACGGCGTACAGCTGCGGGCCCACTACATCGCCGCGGGCGACGACGGACTGAGCGTCCCCGTACGGGCGATGCTCGCCGCCTTCCACGGCCGGCTCGCCGCCGAGACCTACCGGCAGGCCGCGATCATCACCCCCGGCAACACGCACGCCCGGCGCTGGCAGGAGCGCTGCGGCGCCGACCGCGCGAAACTGCGCACCGTCCACCCCGGCATGGAGGCCTCCCGCTTCGCCGACATCGGCGAACGTGAGGAGCCGGGGGAGCCCGGCACCCTCGTCTGGGTCGGCCGCATCGAAGCCTCCAAGGACCTCATCTCCCTGCTCCACGCCTTCGCGGAGCTCCGCAAGGAGGAACCCAAGGCCCGTCTGCGCCTGGTCGGGGCACCCGCCGAAGGGCCCGAGGCCGCGGCCTACCTCGCCCACTGCAAGGCCCTCGCCGCCCAGCTCTTCCCCGACGAGGCCGAGGGTGCCCACTCCATGGGTGCCAACCCCGTCTCCTTCGAGGAGATCGGCGCGCCCGAGACACCCGACCTCGCGGACGCGTACGCCGCCGGAAGCGTCGTCGTCCTGTCGAGCGTCGTCGAGGGCTTTCCCATCAGCCTCGTCGAGGCCATGTTCTGCGGCCGCGCGACGGTCTCGACCGACGCGGGCGCGGTCGTCGAGGTCATCGGCGGCACGGGTCTCGTGGTGCCGCCGCGCAACCCCCGGGCCCTCGCGGACGCGTGTGTGTCGCTGCTGCGGGATCCGGGGCGGCGTGAACGCCTCGGCGCCGCCGCGCGGGCGCGGGCGCTCGAACTGTTCACCGTCGAGCAGAACATCGCGGCATTTCACGGCATTTACCTGGAGATCGTGTCGCACTGCCCGGTCCGCCGCGAGGCCGTGGACGAGGCGGGGGAGCCGCTTCCGTTCGCCAATCCGCCGGAGGCCCATGTGCCGGGGCGCTGGACCGCGCCGTCGAGCGAGGCGGGCGGCGGCTTCGCGACGTGGCTTGCCGGGCGGGCGGGCTCGGGGGACGCACCCAGTTGGGCGGAGGGGGCTTCGGGTTCGGGTTCGGTTTCCGGTTCGTCGGGTGGTGATGCGGGTTCGGGTTCGGGTTCCGGTTCGTCGGGTGGGGGCGCTGTTTCGGGTTGTGGTTCGTCGGGTGGTGATGCGGCTTCGGGTTCGGGGGCCGGTTCGTCGGGTGAGGGCGCGGCTTCGGGTTCCGGTTCCGGTTCGGGTGCTGAGGGGGAGCGGTCGGGCGGGGAGCGGGAGCGGGTTTCCGGCCAGAGGGAGCAGTTGGCCGGGGCCTTTCCCGGTAGGGAGGGGGACGCGTGAGCGGGCAGGGGTTGGACGCTGCGGCGAGGGGGGAGGGTTTCGGTTCTGGCTCCGGTTCCGGTTTCGGTTTCGGTTCTTCCGGTGAGAGTGCGGGCCTGAACGTGGATGTGGCCGAGGGCTCGGACCTCGGCTCGGACCTCGGCCCGGGGCTCGGCCTGGGGCTCGGTCTGGACGCGCCGCGGGTGCCGGGCGGCGCGGACGCGTGGGGCGCGGGGTCCGAGGAGGCGCTGGGGGCGCTGGAGGCGTCGGGGGCCGCCGCCCATGAGGCCGACCCTGACGCAGGAGACGTAGACCCTGACGTGGGCGACGTGGGCGACGTGTGCGACGTGGGCGACGAGGCGCTGCTCGGCGAGCCCGCTTCCTGGCGGTCCGCCTCCGCGGCCACGGGCGCCCCCCGCCCCGACGCACGCCCTTCGCCCGCGACCCCTCCCGCTGACGCAGGCCGCCCCGGCAAAGGGGGCGACGAAGCGCCCGCCGGCAGCCGTCGCCGTACCGGGGTCGACCCCGTGAAAGCCCTGATGCACCGGCACCGCGAGCTGTGCGAGCGGGCCGTCGACCCCCTGGAGATCGCCGCCGGCCTGGAGGCCCACGGCGTCACCGACCGGACCGCCGCCCGCTTCCGGCACCGCGACGTCTTCTCGCTCGCCGAAGAGATGTACGCGCGCGTGCCCCGCGACACCGAGGCCGAACCGGAAGCCCCGCGCGCCGGGACCGACACGTCTCGCGGCCCCCGCCCGCTCTGGGCCGTCCTCGCCCTGCTGCCCGGCGTCCTGTGCGCGCTCACCCTCGTAGGCCTGCACTTCACCGGCGGCCGGCCGCGGCTCGCCATCGGAGCGGCCGGCGCGCTCGCCGTGTCCGTCGCACTCCGCGCGGCCCTGCGCCGGGGCCCGCTGCGCGCCACCGCCCACACCGTGCCCGCCGCCCGCGTCTGGACCTGCTGGCTCCTCGCCTACGCGCTCCTCGGCGACGGACTTCTCAGCGCAGCCGTCGCCGGGGGACCCGACGCGGCCTGGGCGCCCGCCACCGCCCCCTTCCTCGCCCTGGCCCTCGCCGTCGCCCCCGCGACCTGGTGCGCACGCCTCTTCACCGCCGTGGCCCGGCGCAGGCTCGCCTCCAGCCGGGGCCTCGACGAGTTCGCCGCCTCCGCGCGCCCCCTCCTCCTCGCCGTCTTCGTGCTCTTCCTGTGCGCGCTGTGCACCCTCATCGGGGTGACGGGCGCGGTACTCGGCCAGGGCGCCGCCTACGCGGGAGCCGGCACGCTCGGCGCACTCCTGCTCCTCGCCCGCCTGCTCACGGCGCATGGCCGCACCCACGCCCCCGCCGTCGTCCTCGGCGCCGCCGCCGCGGCCGAGGCACTCGCCCTCGCCACCGTGTTCGCCGGCCGCGTGCCCGGCTGCGGCTTCCTCGCCGTACCGGTCGAGAGCGCCGTCCAGGCCTGGGGGCCCGGCACCGTACCCGGCCTGGCCTGCGGCGCCGCCGCGCTCACCCTGCTCGTTCACGCGGCCCGCACCCTCACCAGGGCCTCCGCCCACGCGCCCACGGACGCCACACCGTGACCGCGCCCGACGCCTTACGCCCACACGAAGCGGCCGGCCGGCCGCTCCCCTCCCGCGGGGCCGACACCGCGGGCCTTCCGCAGACCCACGGCAACACCCCTAAGGAGAACGCGAGATGACCACCCCTCCCGCCGGAGGCCCCGGACCAGCCGGACACACCAGGCGCCTGGGACTTCCCGGAGAACTCGGAACGCTCACCCAGGGAGCCGCCCGATGAGGGTGCTGCTGATCGGAGCCAACGGATACCTCGGCCGCTTCGTCGCCGACCGCCTCCTCGCCGACCCGGCCGTACAGCTCACCGCGCTCGGCCGGGGAGACGACGCGGACGTACGGTTCGACCTCGCCACCGGCAGCCCCGGCGCGCTGACCCGCTTCCTCGACGCGGTCCACCCCGGAGTCGTCATCAACTGCGCGGGAGCCACCCGCGGCGGCGCCCGCGACCTCACCCGCCACAACACCGTCGCCGTCGCCACCGTCTGCGAGGCACTGCGGCGCAGCGGCTGCGGGGCACGCCTCGTCCAGATCGGCTGCGGAGCCGAGTACGGGCCCTCGCAGCCCGGCTCCTCCACCGCCGAGGACGCCGTGCCGAGGCCCGGCGGACCGTACGGCGTGAGCAAGCTCGCCGCGACGGAACTCGTCCTCGGTTCCGGACTCGACGCCGTCGTCCTGCGCGTGTTCTCGCCCGCCGGACCCGGCACCCCCGCCGGCTCACCGCTCGGCCGTCTCGCCGAGGCCATGCGCCGAGCCATGCAGTCCGGCGACGGCGAACTCAAACTCGGCGGACTCGGCGCACAGCGCGACTTCATCGACGTACGCGACGTGGCCCGCGCCGTGCACGCCGCCTCGCTGTCCGCCGCGCAGGGCGTCATCAACATCGGCTCGGGACGTGCCGTCCGGCTGCGGGACGCGGCCTCCGTGCTCGCCCGCGTCGCCGGCTTCGGCGGCGCCCTGCACGAGCTCGACTCACCCGGCGGCCCCGTCCGCCCCACGCTCGGCCACCCCCGCTCCGACCCCGACCACGTGGCACCCGCCGCGCATCCGTACCCCGACGGCTGCGGCAGCTGGCAGCAGGCCGACGTGCGCACCGCGCGCGACCGGCTCGGCTGGCGCCCCCGCATCAACCTCGAGGAATCACTCGCCGACATCTGGATGGAGGCGGCATGCCGTATCTGACCCCCACCGCCCCCGGGACCGCGAGCACCGGCACCCGGCTCGGCTTCGGCATCCCCGGCTACGCCCACCCCCTCATGGCGCCCGTCGAATGGGCCGAACTCACCCGCCCCGGCGCCCCCTTGCACTGGGTCGTCCTCAACGTCGCGGGCGGACCCGGGGCGCGCCCCGACCCGCACTGCCTCGAAGCGTCGGGCAGGCTGCGCAACCGGGGTGTGCGCGTCCTGGGCCACCTCGACCTCACCTTCGGCGCCCGCTCGTTCGGGGAGGTGGTCTCCGACGCCCACCGGTATCTCGACTGGTACCGCGTCGACGGGTTCTCGCTCGACCGCTGCCCCACCGAGCGGGCCGCCCTGCCCGAGGTGCGCCGCATCATCACCACGCTGCGCGCCCTGTGCGAGGACGCCCACATCGTCCTCGGACACGGCACGCACCCCTACCCGGGATACGCGGAGACCGCCGACCAACTGGTCACCTTCTCCGGGGCGTGGAGCGACTACCGCTGGTCGCAGGTCGCCGAGTGGACCGCCGACTACCCGCCCGAGCGCTTCTGCCACTTCGTGCACGGCGTGCCCCGCGGACACCTCGACGAGGCGCTGCGCATCGCCCGCTGGCAGGGGGCCGGCACCATCTACTTCACCGACCGCACGGACCGCGGCGGCGCCGTCGACCCCTGGGAGGCCATGCCCGGCTACTGGGACGACATCGTCTCGCGGGTCGGAACGGGTGTCTCGGAATGAAGGGGGGCGTGGCAGTGTTGACGCAAGAACCACTGTTCGGAAATGACGATCAACGGAGCCCCCGTGTCGCTGCCACCCCTGGTAGAGCCAGCTGCTGAGCTCACCGTAGACGAGGTCCGCAGGTACTCCCGCCACCTGATCATCCCCGATGTCGGGATGGACGGGCAGAAGCGGCTGAAGAACGCCAAGGTGCTCGCCGTGGGCGCCGGTGGCCTCGGTTCGCCGGCGCTCATGTACCTGGCCGCGGCCGGTGTGGGCACGCTCGGCATCGTCGAGTTCGACGAGGTCGACGAGTCGAACCTCCAGCGCCAGATCATCCACAGCCAGGCCGACATCGGCCGCTCCAAGGCCGAGTCCGCGAAGGACTCCGTCCTCGGCATCAACCCGTACGTGAACGTGATCCTCCACGAAGAGCGGCTCGAAGCCGAGAACGTGATGGACATCTTCAGCCAGTACGACCTGATCGTCGACGGCACGGACAACTTCGCGACCCGCTACCTGGTCAACGACGCGTGCGTGCTGCTCAACAAGCCGTACGTGTGGGGCTCGATCTACCGCTTCGACGGCCAGGCCTCGGTCTTCTGGTCCGAGCACGGCCCGTGCTACCGCTGCCTCTACCCGGAGCCCCCGCCGCCCGGCATGGTCCCCTCCTGCGCCGAGGGCGGTGTCCTGGGCGTGCTCTGCGCGTCCATCGGCTCCATCCAGGTCAACGAGGCCATCAAGCTCCTCGCCGGCATCGGTGAGCCGCTCGTCGGCCGCCTGATGATCTACGACGCCCTGGAGATGCAGTACCGCCAGGTCAAGGTCCGCAAGGACCCCGACTGCGCGGTCTGCGGCCCGAACGCCACCGTCACCGAGCTCATCGACTACGAGGCCTTCTGCGGCGTCGTGTCCGAGGAGGCCCAGGAAGCGGCGGCCGGCTCGACGATCACTCCCAAGCAGCTCAAGGAGTGGATCGACGACGGCGAGAATATCGAGATCATCGACGTCCGCGAGATCAACGAGTACGAGATCGTCTCGATCCCCGGCGCGAAGCTGATCCCCAAGGGCGAGTTCCTGATGGGCAACGCTCTGCAGGACCTGCCGCAGGACAAGAAGATCGTCTTGCACTGCAAGACGGGTGTCCGCAGTGCGGAAGTCCTCGCCGTCCTGAAGTCCGCGGGCTTCTCGGACGCCGTGCACGTCGGCGGCGGCGTGATCGGCTGGGTCAACCAGATCGAGCCCGAGAAGCCGATCTACTAGACCGCGCCCCGGCCGGCCCGACCGGTCGCCAAGGGTCAGCTTTTCCGAACGGGTCCCGCACCTCGCGTGCGGGGCCCGTTCGCCGTGTCCGGCCCGCGGTCGCGCGCCCGCGTCAGGAACAGACCTTCCCGTCGCGCGGTATTCGGCCCTCCAGCAGATAGCCGTTCACCGTCGAGTCGACGCAGCCCGACCCGCTGCCGTACGCACCGTGCCCCTCACCCTTCCAGGTCAGCTCCACGCCGACCCCCTTGCCGAGCTCGTCGGCCATCCTGCGGGCGCCCTCGTACGGCGTCGCCGGGTCCCCCGTGTTGCCCACGACGAGGATCGGGGCGGCCCCGGGCGCGCTCACCTCGGGGGTCGCGTACTGGCCCGGCACCGGCCAGTCATGGCACCAGCCCGCCGTGTCCCAGGCCATGAACTCCCCGAAGACGGGCGAGACCGCGCGGAACGAGGCGAGCCGCTTCCTCGCCTCGGCGGGCGTCGGCCGCTCCTTGTCGTCGAGACAGGAGATCGCCCGCTGCGCATGGCTCTGCGAGCCGTAATGCCCCGCAGGATTCCGCTCGTTGTATGTGTCGGCCAGGGCCAGCAGCTGCGTGCCGTCCCCCTTCCCGGCCGCCTCCAGGCCCCTGGTCAGCGCGGGCCAGCTGCTCCTGCTGTACAGGGTGACGGTGATGCCGATCGTGGCGAGCGACTGGTTGAGCACGCGGCCGCCCGTGCCCGGCAGGGGTTTCGCGTCGAGCCGCTTCAGCAGCGCGGCGATCTTCCGGGTCCCGCGATCCGGGTCCTGGCCGGTGGACTTGAGGTAGTTGTCCAGGGCCCTTTGGAAGCCCCGCGTCTGGTTCAGTGAGTGGCCCACGGAGTCCGCTGCCGGGTCGACCACGGCGTCCAGGACGAGCCGGCCCACCCTCTGGGGGAACAAGTGGGCGTAGACACCGCCCAGTTGGGTCCCGTACGACACGCCCATGTAGTGCAGCTTGTCGTCGCCGAGCACCTGGCGCATGAGGTCCAGGTCGCGGGCCGTGTCGTCCGTCGACACATGCCTGAGCAGCTTGCCGGCCTGCCGCGCGCAGCCCGCGGCGAAGTCCGCGGCGTCCTTGAAGTACGCCCGCTCCTCGGCGGGGGTGTCCGGTGTCAGGTCGACGGACTCGGCGGCCTGGATCGCCTTGTCGTCGCGGCAGCGCACTCCCTCGCTCGCGCCGACACCGCGCGGGTCGAAGCTCACCAGGTCGTAGCGCTCGCGCAGCTTCGCGTACTGGGGTGCGAAGGCGGGCAGCAGGGAGACCCCGGAGCCGCCCGGGCCGCCGAAGTTGAACAGGAGCGAGCCGGAACGGCCGCCCTTGCCCGTGTACTTGGCGCGGATCAGGGCGACGCCGATCGTTTCCCCGTCCGGCTTCGCGTAGTCGAGCGGCGCCTTCAGCGTCGCGCACCGCCAGTCGGAACCGGGTGCCGGGCTGTCGTCGCCGGCCTTGCAGCGACCCCAGTCGAGCCGCTGCGACGTGAGCGCGGCAGGCAGCGCCGGAAGGGAACGGGAGCCCTGTGCGGAACGGGACGGCGACGCGGACGACGAGGCCGGCGGCCGGGCCCGCCCCTTCCCCTCACCGTGCCCGGACGTGCCCCCCGGCCCGCCACAGCCCACGGTGACACCGGCCATCAGCAACCCCGCGGCCATCAGCGCGAACGAACGAACATGACGCGACACAGGCACCTCCCCCTGGCGAACCCCCTCGCCTGCCTCCGGTCCGAAGACAGTCACACCATCCTAGGCAGCGCCTCTGACAACCGCCCCGACGGCCGTGTGCGTCCGCCGAACACACTTTCCCCCGCGGCTACTTGCAGACCGTTCCCGCCTTGGGCACGGTCCCGTTCAGCAGATAGGTGTCCACAACGCCCTGCACACACTTGTTCCCACTGTCGTACGCGCCGTGCCCCTGGCCCCGGTACGTGACTTCCACACCGACGCCCTTGCCGAGCGCGTCGACCATCCTCTTCGCACCCCCGTACGGGGTGGCCGGGTCGCCGGTGTTGCCCACGACGACGATCGGCGCCGAACCGGCCGCGCTCACGACGGGATGGTTCGCCGCGCCGGGCACCGCCCAGTGCGTGCAGCTGAGCATCCCCCACGCCATGTAGTCGCCGAACACGGGCGAGGCGGCGCGGAACTGCGGGAGTTTCGCCTGCACGTTCGCCACCGTGTAACGGGCCTTGTCGTCGGCGCAGTTGACGGCGACGTTCGCGGCCTGGATGTTGCTGTACGTGCCGTCGTCGTTACGGCCGTTCATCGAGTCCGACAGCAGCATGAGGATCTTGCCGTCGCCCTGGTAGGCCTGCGCGAGACCCTCCGTGAGGTACTCCCAGAAGTCCTTGGAGTAGAGGGACTGCGCGATGCCGTTCGTCGCGGCCGTCTGCGTCAGCTTGCGCGGGAAGCTGCCCGGGATCGGCTTGGTTTCCAGGCTCTTGAGCAGCTTCGCGATCTTCGCCTTGACCTCGCCGGGAGTCGCGCCGACCGGGCACTCCGTGACCTTGGAGGTGCAGTCCTTCGCGTAGTTGTCGAGGGCGAGCTGGAACCCCTTGGTCTGGCCGAGCGCGCTTTCCTCGGAGTTCTGCGTCGGGTCGACGACGCCGTCGAAGACCGCGCGCCCTACGTTCTTGGGGAACAAGTGCGCGTACACGCCGCCCAGTTCGGTGCCGTACGAGATCCCGAAGTAGTACAGCTTGTCGTCGCCGAGCACCTGCCGCATCAGGTCCATGTCGCGGGCCGCGTCCGTGGTGGCGACGTGGGGGAGCGTCTTCCCGGAGTTCTTCTCGCAGGCGTTGTTGAACCGCGTGACGTTGTCGACGAGCTTCTTCGTCTCGGCGGAGTCGTCGGGGGTGGAGTCCTGCTGGAAGTAATGGTCGAGCTGTTCGTCGTTCTCGCACTTCACGCCGTCGCTGCGGCCGACGCCGCGCGGGTCGAAACTCACCAGGTCGTAACGGGTGCGCAGCTTGGCGTACTCGCTGCCGAACGCGGGCAGCGTGGTCACTCCGGAGCCGCCGGGTCCGCCGAAGTTGAAGACGAGCGATCCGATACGCCGGTCCGCGGGCCCGGACGTCTTGGCGCGTACGAGGGCCAGATCGATCGTGTCGCCCTTCGGCTTTGCCCAGTCGAGGGGCGCCTTCATGGTCGCGCACTGCCAGGTGGCGCCGCCGGGCAGCGGGGACGGCGCGGCACCGCCTCCCTCCGACTCCGACGGCGCCGGGCAGTCCTTCCAGCTGAGTGACTGGGACGTGAGGTCCACGTCCTTGGACTCGCTGCCGCATGCCGCGAGGGCGGAGGTCACGAGGACGGCGATGGCGGCCAGGGCAGCGGCGCGCGGCCGGGGCGGAATGGGCATGATTCCATCCTGCGGCGACGGCCTACGGGCCGCTCGGGGCGTGAGCCGTGCGGGTGAGGTTCACGGAGGCGGGCCTCCGTGAGCCGTGTCCTACAGGGAGCCCCTCCGGGAGAGGTGGTTGAAGAAGAGCCAGCCCGGCAGGACCGGCAGCCACAGGGTCAGCAGCCGGTAGAGCAGCACGGCCGGGGCCGCGACCTCCTTGGGCAGTCCGACCGCGATGAGTCCGACCGTCAGGGTCGCCTCGACCGCGCCCACGCCGCCCGGCGTCGGAGCGGCGGAGCCGAGCGCGTTGCCCGCGAGGAACACGACCGCGACGCTGGCCAGGCTGAGCGTCGTCGAGTCGCTCCCGAAGGCGCGGATCGACGCGTCCAGGCACATCACGAAGCAGGCGGTCAGGAGCAGCATGCCGCCGATGCCGGTGAGCAGCTTCTGCGGCCGCTGGAGCACGTCCAGCATGCGCGGCACGACGCCCGCGAAAAGGGACCGCACGCGCGTGACGACGAACTTCCGCAGGAACGGGATCGACGTCACGACGAGCACGAGGACCGCGACGGTCAGCAGACCCGCGATGACCGTCCTCGACGGCGACAAGGAGGGTGTCTTCTCCGTGCCGGTCAGATATCCGAAGGTCAGCAGCATCAGGATGTGGGCGCCCAGACCGAACAGCTGGGAGGCGCCGACACTGGCCACCGCGAGCCCCGGGCGCACGCCCGAGCGCTGCAGGAAGCGTGTGTTGAGCGCCACACCGCCGACGGCGGCCGGTGCCACGATCTTCACGAACGAGCCGGCGACCTGCGCCGCGACGGTCCTCAGGAACGGCACCCGCTCCGGGACGAAGCCGAGCAGGGCCATCGCCGCGGCGAAGTAGCTCAGCGCCGAGAACAGGACGGCCGCGGCGACCCAGCCCCACTGGGCCTCACGGAACAGGGTGCCGAACTCGATGTGCGTGAGCTGCGACAGCAGGAAGTACGCGCCGATGGCGCCCGCGATGAAGCTCACGAGGGTGCGCGGCCTGACGCGCTCCAGGCGGGCCGGTTCGACCGGGGCCTGCGGGCGGATGCGGAGCACCTGATGGCGGATCTGGGTGAGCAGATCCTCCTCGCGCGCCTCGTCCAGGGCCTCGTCGATGGCCTTCTTCTCGGCCTGCCGTTCGGCCTTCTCCGCCTGCCGCTCGGCCTTCTCGGTCTGGCGCCCGGACTTCGCGGCGGTCCTGGCGGCGGCCTTCGCCGAAGGGGCGGCGGGCTGCTCGGCGGGGGTCTCCGTAGAGGGCGATTTCGTGTCGGCCCCCTCCGTAGACGTCGATGTACCGGCGGACGTCGATTCGGCGGCGCTGTCGGCGCCGTCCGGGAGGCGCTGCGTCACCTCGCGGCGCTCGGTGGTCTGTGCGGCGACGGTCCCCGGGTGGGACGTCTCCGCGAGGGCGGCCTCGTCCAGGCGGGCCTGCTTGGCCTGGCGGGACGCCTCGAGCACGGCCTCGCGCTCCCGTTCGGAACGCTCCCTGCCGAGTTTGCGCAGCGTCGAGCGCGTCGTACGGCTCAGGGCGATGGGCTGGAGCAGAGGCAGACAGTCGGCGATCGCGTCGGGGCCGAGCACGCCCACGGCGGACGCCACCGCCCGCTCCGCGCCCACCCGAAGGCCGAGCGTGGCCAGGAGCTGCGCGATGTCCATCCGCAGGATCAGGTCCCCGGACGCGATCTCGCCGCCGCGCAGATCCGTGAGAACCACCGTGCCGGAACGATCCACCAGAATCGCGTCGCCGGTGAGCCGCCGATGGGCGATACGCCGTGACTGGAGCGCCCGCACCTGGTGCCAGGTGTCGCGCAGCAGCTCGTCGGTGATCTCCTCGTCCGGCACCGAGTCCAGCGAACGGCCGCCCGTGTGCTCGTACACGAGCATGACCGCGTCGGGGCCGAGCTCGGACGTCGCGATCAGTTTCGGGGCGTTGGCACCCGCCGCGATCGCCGCGTAGGCGAGCAGCGCCTCCTGCTCGAGGGCCTGGCGCAGGGACTGCAGACTCCGGCCCGTGGTGATGCCCCGCAGCGTCAGACGACGCCACACGCGGTAGAAGAAGCCCTGCGCCTGCTGCTCCCGGTCGACGATCGTCACGTCGAGGGGAGGGCCGTCCTCCAGGGTGACGAAGTAGCGCCGCCCCCTGTCGCCGTTCTCCGTGGTGCCCTCGTGGGCCTCCTGGCGGGACGCGCGCACCGGGTGGAAGCCGACGTGCCGCAGGCCCGCCAGGAGGGTCTGGCCCGTGGGCCGTACGTTCGGCGAACCGACCGCGTAGAGCGTCCCGTAGGCGACCGTCCAGCCGATCAGGACCGTCAGGACGATCGAGAACGGCGTCGTGTACCCGGTCACCAGCATCGCGAACGCGTCGAGCAGCAGCACCACCCACAGGACCACTCGCCACCGTGGTCTGCGGGACATCCCGACCGCCGTCATATAGGCGATGACGGGAGCGAGGTAGCCGTGCACCGGGTCCGTCAGCGCGTGGATGTCGCCCGGCGACGGACGGGTGAGCGCGTCCTGGATCGACTGCGGTGCCCCCTGCGCGACCCACAGATCCGTCGCGAGCGTCACCCCGTGCGCCAGGACGGCCGCCAGCACACCGTCGGCGATGCGCAGCCCGTCGCGTTTGATCAGCCGTTCGATCGCGAAGGCGACCGGCACGAGAAGGATCGCGATGCTCGACGCGAGCCCCGCGAACTTGATCATGAGGTCGGGTGCGGCGCCCGTGCCCTTGCTGATGTCCTGCTGCAGCCCCGACGTCGTGCCGTGCGCGAACGCGGCGACGGACAGCAGCACGGCGACCGCGAGAACGCCGACCAGAAGACGCATGAGGTCGGAAGGGCGGTGCACGCGCGCGGGGAGGAGGGGTTCGTCGCCCTCCACCTGCTCGGCGTGCGGGTCCGCGGTGATCGACTCAGGGTCGACGAGCGGAAGCTCGGTCCGCTCGGGCTCCGCCCCGCCGTCCTTCGCCGACGCGTCCGGCGCGTCGGCGTCAGAGCCTGCGTCTGCCGCGTCTGCCGCGTCTGCCGCGTCTGCCGCGTCTGCCGCGTCCGCGCTGGCCGGGTGGCCGGGGCGCTCGGACGCGGGCGTGTGGTCGGCCTCACCGGTGTCCGGGCGCGCCGAAGCCCCAGAGGTGCCCTCCGCCTTATCGGGATGCACGCCCTGCTGCTCCGTCGTTTCTTCTTGATCTCGTATCACCAGTCACCGCCCGCACGATGGTGGCACGTCCCACCGACGCCGGGGGGCATCAGGGTGTGATGCGGGGGAGGAAAGTATCCCGCAACCACGGATTCGCGTGTCGTCAAAAGCATCTCCACGCCCCGTGACCGGACCGTCACGGTGTCGGAGGGGTGCGGCAGGATGGCCGGATGAGCGAGGAGAGCGATGCCGGTGCGGCGGGCGAGCTGCCGGAGTACGCGGAGCGGGTGCTCGAGGTCGCGGAACTGATCCCGCCCGGGCGCGTCATGACCTACGGAGACGTCGCCGAGTGGCTGGACGAGGGCGGCCCCCGCCAGGTCGGCCGCGTGATGGCCCTCTACGGAGGAGCCGTTCCGTGGTGGCGCGTGGTCCGCTCCGACGGCGTCCTGCTGCCCGGCCACGAACTGCGTGCCATGGAGCACTACCGAGCCGAGGGCACCCCCCTGCGGCAGGCCTCCCGCGCGTCCGACGGCCACCTCCCGCGCCTCGACATGAGGCGCGCGCGATGGGACGGCGAAGAAGGCGCGGAATCTCACACCTGACAGCCTCCGCCCCCGCACGCGCGGACGGGCGCCCCGTGCCCCGTACGGGGGAAACGGGGCGAGAGGGGCACTTCGCGGCCACGGCGTACGTTCGTGAATCGCGGCACACCTGTGCCGCACCGGACCTGGGAGAGCCGACGGAAGACCGGCTTCCGCCACACTCGACGGCGTAGCGTCGACGGCGCACACCTCCTTCACCCCGCAGCCACCGCGACGCCCCGACGACGCGGACGGCTGTCCGACCACCCGCACACCCACCAGGACCAGCGATCCACGTGAGCTCCCCTTCCTCCACCCGGAACCTGTCGCACCGCCAGGTACGACAGGGGATCCCCGGCGCGTACCGACTGGTGCGTACCGTGCCGGATCCGGTGGACCCCCCTCGTCTGGACGCACGGCAGCGCGCGGTGGTTGACCATGCACACGGTCCGATGCTCGTCCTGGCGGGACCGGGCACGGGCAAGACGACCACGCTCGTCGAAGCCGTCGCCGCACGCGTCGCCAAGGGCACCGCCCCCGAGCGCATCCTGGTCCTCACCTTCAGCCGCAAGGCCGCCGTCGAACTACGCGACCGCATGGCCCAGCGCATCGGCGCCGCCCTCGCGCCACAGGCCACCACCTTCCACTCGTTCTGCTACGCCCTCGTCCGCGCCCACCAGGACGCCGGCCTCTTCGCGGAGCCCCTGCGCCTCCTGTCCGGACCCGAACAGGACGTCGCCGTACGCGAGCTGCTCGCCGGCCAGATCGACCTGGAGCGGGCCGGCCTCGGCCATGTGCGCTGGCCCGACGAACTGCGCGCCTGCCTGACCACCCGCGGCTTCGCCGACGAGGTCCGCGCCGTCCTCGCCCGCAGCCGCGAACTGGGCCTCGGACCCGCCGCACTCGACGCCTTCGCCCGGCGCATCGGCCGCCCCGACTGGAAGGCCGCGGCGACCTTCCTCGCCGAATACCTCGACGTCCTCGACCTGCACGGCGTCCTCGACTACGCCGAACTCGTCCACCGCGCGGTCCTCCTCGCCCACCGCACCCCGGTCGCCGACGAACTCGCCACGCGCTACGACGCCGTGTTCGTCGACGAGTACCAGGACACCGATCCGGCCCAGGTCAGGCTGCTGCACGCCCTCGCCGGCGGCGGCCGCACCCTGCTCGCCTTCGGAGACCCCGACCAGTCGATCTACACGTTCCGCGGCGCCGACGTGAACGGCATCCTCGAGTTCCCGCACGACTTCCCGCGCGCCGACGGCCGGCCGGCCCCCGTAGAGGTCCTCACGACGTCCCGCCGCTCCGGAGCGCACCTCCTGGACGCCACCCGCCGCATCACCCGGCGCATGCCCCTCACCCGGCTCCCCGCCGACAAGGTCCGCGCCCACCGCGACCTCACCCCCGCGCGGGACGGCGGCCGGGCCGAGGTCTACACGTACCCGACCTCCGGCACCGAACTCGACAACATCGCGGACATCCTGCGCCGCGCCCACCTCGAGGACGGCATCCCCTGGAACGACATGGCCGTCCTCGTCCGCGCCGGCACGCGCTCCATCCCCGCGATCCGCCGCACCCTCACGGCCGCGGGCGTCCCGCTCGACATCGACGGCGACGACCTGCCCCTGCGCCACGAACCGGCCGTGACCCCACTGCTGACGGCGCTCAGGGCGGTGGCGCTCAGCGTTGCGCCGGAGGCGGGGGCGGAGGCCGGGGCGGAGGAGGTGGTGCTGGGGGCCGACGGGTCCGCCGAGGCCGTCGTCGGGCCTGACGCTGTTGGGCCCGAGGCCGTCGTACCTGAGGCCGCCGAGCCCGACGCTGCTGAGCCCGAGGCCGTCGCGCCCGACGCTGCTGAGCCCGACGCTGTTAAGCCTGAGGCCGCCGAGCCGGACGCTGCTGAGCCTGAGGCCGTCGCGCCCGACGCTGCTGAGCCCGACGCTGTTAAGCCTGAGGCCGCCGAGCCGGACGCTGCTGAGCCTGAGGCCGCCGAGCCCGACGCTGCCGTGCCCGACGCCGCCGACCAGGACCCCCCCGTCTGGCTCGACACCGAGACCGCGCTCACCCTCCTCGCCTCGCCCCTCGCCGGCATGGATGCCGCCGATCTGCGCCGCCTCGGGCGCGCCCTGCGCGAGGAGGAACGCGCCGCAGGCAACCACGTACCGCCGCCCTCCGACGAACTCCTCGCCCGCGCTCTCGCCCAGCCCGAGCGCCTCGCCGTCCACGACCCCGCCCACGCGCGCGGGGCCCAGCGCCTCGGTGCCCTGCTGCGCGCGGCACGCGAGGTCCTCATGGCCGGCGGCACCGCCGAAGAAGCCCTCTGGCAGCTGTGGAACGGCACCTCATGGCCCCAGCGCCTGGAACGCGCCGCCCGCAGGGGAGGCGCCGCGGGACGCAACGCCGACCGCGACCTCGACGCCGTGTGCGCACTCTTCGCGACGGCCTCCCGCGCGGAGGAGCGCACCGGAGGCCGTGGCGCCCTCAACTTCCTCGAAGAGATCGAGGCCCAGGACATCGCCGCCGACACCCTCGCCGGCCGCGCCGTACGCCCCGACGCCGTGCGCCTCATGACCGCCCACCGCTCCAAGGGCCTGGAATGGCGTCTAGTCGTCGTCGCCGGCGTACAGGAAGGCCTGTGGCCCGACCTGCGGCGCCGCGGCTCCCTCCTCGAAGCCGACCGCATCGGACGCGACGGCCTCGCCGAACCCCTCACCCCCGGAGCGCTCCTCTCCGAAGAACGCCGACTGTTCTACGTGGCCGCCACGCGCGCGCGTGAACGCCTCGTCGTCACCGCTGTGAAGGCGCCCGCCGACGACGGCGACCAGCCGTCCCGCTTCCTCACCGAACTCGGCGTGGACCCCCAGGACGTCACCGGACGCCCGCGGCGCCCCCTGTCCGTGGCCGCGCTCGTCGCCGAACTACGCGCCACCACTGTCGACCCCCGGGCCTCCACCCCACTGCGCGACGCCGCCGCCCGCCGCCTCGCCCGCCTCGCCGCCCTCACCGACGACGACGGACGCCCCCTCGTGCCGTCCGCGCACCCCTACCGCTGGTGGGGCATGGACGACCCGACCGAGAGCCGGCTCCCCCTGCGCGACCGCGACCAGCCCGTCGTGCTCTCCGGAAGCGCCCTCGACCAGCTCGCCAACACCTGCTCCCTGCAGTGGTTCCTGGGCCGCGAGGTGAAGGCCGACGCCCCCGCCACGGCCGCCCAGGGCTTCGGGAACGTCGTCCACGTACTCGCCGACGAGGTCGCCTCCGGACGCACCCCGGCCGACCTCGACGTCCTCATGGAACGCCTCGACTCGGTCTGGGACGCCCTCGCCTTCGACGCCCCCTGGAAGTCGGCGCAGGAGAAGGACAACGCGCGCGTGGCGCTCGAACGCTTCCTCCAGTGGCACGTGGACTCCGGCCGCGTCCGCACCCCCGTCGCCAGCGAGCACTCCTTCGACGTCACCCTCGAAGCGGGCTCCTACGAAGTACGCATCCGCGGCTCCATGGACCGCGTCGAACGCGACACCGAAGGCCGCGCCTACGTAGTCGACTTCAAGACCGGCAAGCACGCCCCCAGCGCCGCGGACGTGGCCCGCCACCCCCAGCTCGCCGTCTACCAGCTCGCCGTGCGGGAGGGCGCCGTCGACGAACCCTTCGGCGGCGCACGCCCCGAACCAGGCGGCGCCGAACTCGTCCAGCTGCGCCAGGGCGCCGCCAAGAAGGACGGCGGCGACGCCCTCCCCAAGGTGCAGTCGCAACAGCCCCTGGGGGACGTTGCGGACGGAGGCGAGGGGGACTGGGTCGGCGACCTCCTCGCGACCGCCGCCGGCAAGGTCCTCGACGAACGCTTCTCGCCCACCACCGGACAGCACTGCACCCACTGCGCGTTCCGCGCCTCGTGCAGCGCCCGCCCCGAGGGCAAGCACGTCGTGGAGTGACCTACGCCTCCACAGCCCTGGATCGGTCCGGGGCTGTCAGTGGGGGCCGTTAGCCTCGATGAGGTGACCACACGCCTCACCGATCCCGAGCAGCTCAAGGAGCTCCTCGGGATCCCGTTCACCCCGGAGCAGACGGCCTGCATCACCGCGCCGCCCGCCCCGCAGGTGATCGTGGCCGGAGCCGGTTCCGGCAAGACGACGGTGATGGCCGCCCGTGTCGTCTGGCTCGTCGGCACCGGCCAGGTCGCCCCCGAGCAGGTCCTCGGCCTGACCTTCACCAACAAGGCCGCCGGCGAGCTCGCCGAGCGCGTCCGCAAGGCCCTGATCAAGGCAGGCGTCACCGACCCCGACGCCATCGACCCGGACAACCCCCCGGGCGAGCCCGTGATCTCCACGTACCACGCCTTCGCGGGCCGCCTCCTGACCGACCACGGCCTGCGTATCGGCCTCGAACCCACCGCGCGGCTCCTCGCCGACGCCACCCGCTTCCAGCTCGCCGCCCGCATCCTGCGCGAAGCCCCCGGCCCCTACCCGGCGCTGACCCGCTCCTTCGCCGACCTCGTCAGCGACCTCCTCACCCTCGACGGCGAGCTCTCCGAACACCTCGTCGCCCCCGACGCGCTGCGCGCCTACGACACCCGCCTCCTGGCCACCCTCGAAGGCCGCAAACTCACCAACGCCGACCTGCGCAAGGTCCCCGAGACGGCCGCCGCCCGCCGCGACCTCACCGGACTCGTCGCCCGGTACCGCGAAGCCAAGCGCGCCCGCGACCTCCTCGACTTCGGCGACCAGATCGCCCTCTCCGCCACCCTCGCCCGCACCCGCGCCGACGTCGGCGCCATCCTGCGCGACGAGTTCCTCGTCGTCCTCCTCGACGAGTACCAGGACACGTCCGTCGCCCAGCGCATCCTCCTGGCCGGCCTCTTCGGAGCGGGCACGGGCCACGCCGTGACCGCCGTCGGCGACCCCTGCCAGGCGATCTACGGCTGGCGCGGCGCCTCCGTGGCCAACCTCGACGACTTCCCCGAACACTTCGCGCACGCCGACGGCCGCCCCGCCACCCGCTTCTCCCTCAGCGAGAACCGCCGCAGCGGCGGCCGCCTCCTCGACCTCGCCAACGACCTCGCCCAGCCCCTGCGCGCCCTCCACGCGGGCGTGGAGGCCCTGCGCCCGGCCCCCGGCGCCGAACGCGACGGCATCGTCCGCTGCGCCCTCGTGCGTACGCACGCCGAGGAGATCGACTGGCTCGGCGACTCCATCGCCCACCTCGTACGCACCGGGACCGCCCCCGGAGAGATCGCCGTCCTGTGCCGCACCGCGACCGACTTCGCCGCGATCCAGGGCGCCCTCGTCGCACGCGACATCCCCGTCGAGGTCGTCGGCCTCTCCGGCCTCCTCCACCTCCCCGAGGTCGCCGACCTCGTCGCCGTCTGCGAAGTCCTCCAGGACCCCGGGGCCAACGCCTCACTGGTCCGCCTCCTGACCGGCCCCCGCTGGCGCATCGGCGCCCGCGACCTCGCCCTCCTCGGCCGCCGCGCCCGCCGCCTCGTCGCCCACGCGCGCGGGGGCCCCGACGACGACCCCGACCGGCGCCTCGCCGAAGCCGTCGAGGGGGTCGACCCCTCCGAAGTGATATCGCTCGCCGACGCCCTCGACACGTTCCTGGAGACCCCCCTCGACGAGCCGGGCGACGACGGCCTGCCCTTCTCACCCGAGGCACGCGTACGGTTCGCGCGCCTCGCCACCGAGCTGCGCGACCTGCGCCGCTCGCTCGCCGACCCGCTGATGGACGTACTCCACCGCGTCCTCGCCGTCACCGGCCTCGAAGTCGAACTCGCCGCCTCGCCGCACGCCCTGGCCGCCCGCCGCCGCGAGACCCTGTCCAACTTCCTCGACATCGCCGCCTCGTTCGCCGCGAACGACAGCTCCGCCACGCTCCTCGCCTTCCTCGGCTTCCTGCGCACCGCCGCCCAGTACGAGAAGGGCCTCGACAACGCGCTGCCCGGCGGCGAGAACACCGTGAAGGTGCTCACCGCCCACAAGTCCAAGGGCCTGGAGTGGGACGTCGTCGCCGTTCCCGGGCTCGTCACCGGGACGTTCCCCAGCGCCCAGGGCCGCGAGAAGTGGACCGCCCAGAGCAAGGTCCTGCCGCACGAACTGCGCGGCGACGCGGCCACACTGCCCGACATCGAAGCGTGGGACTCCAAGGGCATGAAGGCCTTCCACGAAGAGATGAAGGACCACCAGCGGACCGAGGAACTCCGCCTCGGCTACGTCACCTTCACCCGCCCCCGCACCCTCCTCCTCGGCTCGGGCCACTGGTGGGGCCCCGCCCAGAAGAAGCCCCGCGGCCCCTCCGACTTCCTCCAGGCGCTGTACGACCACTGCGCCGCCGGACACGGAGAGATCGAGGTCTGGGCCGACGAACCGGACGAGGACGAGGAGAACCCGGCCCTCCAGGAGGCGGCCGCCGAGCACGCGTGGCCGCTCCCGCTCGACGACACGGCCATGGCCCGCCGGCGCGCGGCCGCGGCCACGGTCCTCGCCCACCTCGAAACGCCGGCGGAAGCCGATGCCCACGCGCGGGCGCACCCGGCGACGTACGACGACCCGGACTGGCCGACTCCGCCGGATGACGAAGCCCCGTTCTCCGAAGAGCCCGACTTCGAAGAGCCCGACTTCGAAGAGGCCGACTTCGTAGAGGCCGCCTACGAAGCCGCGGCCTACGAAGATCTCGTCTTTGAAGAGCCGGTCGACTGGGACGAGCTGACCCGGGAACGCCCCACCCTCCCGCACCAGACGACGCCCCAGGACACCGACACCTACGCCGCCGATGCCGATGCCGCCGCCCACGTCCCGCCTCAGAACGACCACCCCCCGCTGACCCCGGAGGACACCCGCACCATCGCCTCCTGGGACCGCGACCTCGACGCCCTCACCGGCGAGCTCCTGCGCTCCCGCCAGGCCGTCCGTGACGTCCACCTGCCCACCACCCTCACCGCCTCCCAGCTCGTGCGCCTGGCCGCCGACCCCGACGGCTTCGCCCAGGACCTGGCCCGCCCCATGCCCCGCCCGCCCCAGCCCGCCGCCCGCCGCGGCACCCGTTTCCACGCCTGGGTCGAATCCCGCTTCGAAGAGCTCCGCCTGCCCATGCTCGACCCCGAAGAGCTCCCCGGCAGCGAGGCCGACATCGCCGACGAACGCGACCTCGAAACCCTCAAGGAAGCCTTCGACCGCACGCCCTACGCCCACCGCACACCCCACCGCGTCGAAACCCCGTTCCAGATCACCCTCGCGGGCCGCGTCATCAGGGGCCGCATCGACGCCGTCTACAAAGAAGACGACGGCGACGACACCACGTACGAGATCGTCGACTGGAAGACCGCGCGCGGCCGCACCGCGGACCCCCTCCAGCTCGCCGTCTACCGGCTCGCCTGGGCCGAGCAGCACGGCCTCCCGCCCGAGTCCGTGCGCGCCACGTTCGTCTACGTACGCGACGGCGAGACCGTCACCCCCCGCGACCTCCCCGGGCGGGCCGAACTGGAACGTCTTCTCCTCGAAGACCCCGCCCCCGGCCTGGGCGAACGAACCGGACCGGAACCGCTGGACGAGCACGCCCAAGCAGGCGGATAAGGTCGGGAACATGAGCCACCCAGTCAGGAACGCCGACAACGCCGTCAGCGCCGACGACGCCGTCAGTGCCGTCCGTGCGTACATCGAGACCCACCACGACGCGTTCCTCCAGGACCTCGCCGAGTGGCTCCGTATCCCGTCCGTGTCGGCCCAGCCCGACCACGCACCCGACGTACGCCGCAGCGCCGACTGGCTCGCCGCGAAACTCCGGGAGACCGGCTTCCCGACGACCGAGATCTGGGAGACGCCCGGCGCCCCCGCCGTCTTCGCCGACTGGCCCTCGGACGACCCGCACGCCCCCACGGTCCTCGTCTACGGGCACCACGACGTCCAGCCCGCGGCCCGCGAGGACGGCTGGAACACCGACCCCTTCGAACCCGTCGTCATCGGAAACCGCCTCCACGCGCGCGGAGCCGCCGACGACAAGGGACAGGTGTTCTTCCACACACTCGGCGTGCGCGCCCACCTCGCCGCGACCGGCCGCACCACCCCCGCCGTCCACCTCAAGCTCCTCATCGAGGGCGAGGAGGAATCCGGGTCCCCGCACTTCCGCGCCCTCGTCGAGCAGCACAGGGACCGCCTCACCGCCGACGCCGTGATCGTCTCCGACACCGGCATGTGGTCCGAGGACACCCCCACCGTCTGCACCGGGATGCGTGGCCTCGCCGACTGCGAGATCGAACTCCACGGACCCGACCAGGACATCCACTCCGGATCGTTCGGCGGCGCCGTACCCAACCCGGCCACCGCCGCCGCCCGTCTCGTCGCCGCCCTCCACGACGACCACGCGCGCGTTGCCGTCCCCGGCTTCTACGACGGCATCACCCCCCTCACCGACCGCGAACGGGAACTCTTCGCCGAGCTCCCCTTCGACGAAGCGGAATGGCTGCGCACCGCCAAGTCGCACGCCACCCACGGCGAAGCCGGCCACACCACCCTCGAACGGATCTGGGCCCGCCCCACCGCCGAGGTCAACGGCATCGGCGGCGGCTACCAGGGCCCCGGCGGCAAGACCATCGTCCCGTCCTCCGCGTCGCTGAAGCTGTCCTTCCGGCTCGTCGCGGGACAGGACCCCGACCACGTCGAGAAGGCCGTCACCGACTGGGTCGCCCGGCAGCTCCCCGACGGAATCCGCCACACCATCACCTTCGGCGCCGCCACCCGCCCCTGCCTCACTCCGCTCGACCACCCCGCCCTCCAGTCGGTCGTCCGCGCCATGGGCCTCGCCTTCGAGCAGAAGATCCGCTTCACGCGCGAGGGAGGCTCCGGCCCCGCCGCCGACCTCCAGGACGTCCTCGACGCACCCGTCCTCTTCCTCGGCATCTCCGTCCCCTCCGACGGCTGGCACGCACCCAACGAGAAAGTCGAACTCGACCTCCTCAAAAAGGGCGTCGAAACCGCCGCCCACCTGTGGGGCGACCTCGCGGAGAACTGGCGCGATGCACCCTGAATGAGCCACCCCGCCCGCCGCGGCCCGCACCCGCCCAGCCGCACCGTCCCGCCGAAACACCCATTCCACCGGGGGAGTTGGAAGCACCCGTGACCACCTGGACCGACCACGCAGCCGACCGTCCGCTCGCGCTCTCCGCGCCGAGCGGCATCGACCGCGCCGCACACCACCGCCTCGACGAGGCCTGGCTAGCCGCAGCCTGGAGCCACCCCACCACCCGCGTCTTCGTGGTCTCCGGCGGACAGGCGCTCATCGACGAGACACCGGACGGCGCCACCGAGCTCGTCATGACCCCGGCCTTCGAAGCGCCCCTCACGGAATCCCACCGCTACTTCCTGGGCACCGACGACGACGGCGTCAGCTACTTCGCGCTCCAGAAGGACACCCTCCCCGGCCGCATGGACCAGTCGGCACGCCCCGCCGGCCTGCGCGAAGCCGGACTCCTCCTGTCCCCCAGGGACGCCGGCCTCATGGTGCACGCCGTCGCCCTGGAGAACTGGCAGCGACTGCACCGCTTCTGCTCCCGCTGCGGCGAACGCACCGTCATCGCCGCCGCGGGCCACATCCGCCGCTGCCAGGCATGCGGAGCCGAGCACTACCCCCGCACCGACCCCGCGGTGATCATGCTCGTCACGGACGATGAGGACCGCGCGCTCCTCGGCCGCCAGGTCCACTGGCCCGAAGGCCGCTTCTCCACCCTCGCCGGCTTCGTCGAACCCGGCGAGTCCATCGAGCAGTCCGTACGCCGCGAGGTCTTCGAGGAGGCCGGAGTCGTCGTCGGCCAGGACGTCGAGTACGTCGCCAGCCAGCCCTGGCCCTTCCCCTCCAGCCTCATGCTCGGCTTCATGGCCCGCGCCACCTCGTCCGAGATCAACGTCGACGGCGAGGAGATCCACGAAGCCCGCTGGTTCTCCCGCGAAGACCTGCGGGCCGCGTTCGAGTCCGGGGAGGTCCTGCCTCCCTACGGAATCTCGATCGCGGCCCGCCTCATCGAGCTCTGGTACGGCAAGCCCCTGCCCAAGCCGGGCGACGCCATATAAACCTCGGGCCCGAGACAGAATCCCGGGCCCGAGAAAGAACCCCGGCCCCGAGCCCTCAGACCCTGACCGGGGCACACGCCCCGGTCAGGCGGCGAGCTTCTGCTTGACCTGCGCCAGCGAGGGGTTCGTCAGCGTCGAACCATCGGGGAACAGAACGGTCGGAACCGTCTGGTTCCCGCCGTTCGCCTTCTCGACGAACGCCGCCGAATCCGGGTCCTGCTCGATGTTGACCTCGGTGTACTCGATGCCCTCGCGGTCCATCTGGCCCTTCAGCCGACGGCAGTATCCGCACCACGTCGTGCTGTACATCGTCACAGTCCCCAGCATGTTCCTCGGGCTCCTTTACGGCTCGGGTTACGTGTTCGCAATGGGTCGAACGTACGTGACCCGGCCACCATTCCCCGCCCCGCGCCGAGCACCCCCGGACGTGACAAGCGCCGCACCGACCGAACCCCCGGACGTGACACGCGCCGCATTAATACGACTGCGCCCGCCCCCTGTGGACAACCCGACGCACCCGCCCCCACCGACCTGGCAGCATGGCGGGGTGACAGCAGCAACGCACTCCACCCTCTTCCCGCAGGTTCCGGACACGGCCGACGCGGTGCTCGACGGGCTCGACCCCGAGCAGCGCGCCGTGGCCACCGCCCTGCACGGACCGGTGTGCGTCCTCGCCGGCGCGGGCACAGGCAAGACCCGCGCCATCACCCACCGCATCGCCTACGGCGTCCGCGCCGGCATCCTCCAGCCCGCCAGCGTCCTCGCCGTCACCTTCACCAACCGCGCCGCAGGAGAGATGCGCGGCCGCCTCCGCCACCTCGGCGCCGGCGGAGTCCAGGCCCGCACCTTCCACTCCGCGGCCCTGCGCCAGCTCCAGTTCTTCTGGCCGAAAGCGGTCGGCGGCGACCTCCCCCGACTCGTCGACCGCAAGATCCAGCTCGTCGCCGACGCGGCCGCCGCCTGCCGCATCCGCCTCGACCGCGGCGAACTCCGCGACGTCACGGCCGAGATCGAGTGGTGCAAAGTCACCCAGACCGTCCCCACCGACTACGCCGCCGCAGCCGCCAAAACCGGCCGCGACACCCCCCGCGACCCCGCCGAGACCGCCCAGATCTACGCCACCTACGAAACCCTCAAGCGCGACCGAGCCGTCATCGACTTCGAAGACGTCCTCCTGCTCACCGTCGGCATCCTCCAGGACCGCCAGGACATCGCCGAACAGGTCCGCGCCCAATACCAGCACTTCGTCGTCGACGAGTACCAGGACGTCAGCCCCCTCCAGCAGCGCCTCCTCGAACTCTGGCTCGGCGACCGCGACAACCTCTGCGTCGTCGGCGACGTCAGCCAGACCATCTACTCCTTCACCGGCGCCACCCCCGACCACCTCCTCAACTTCCGCACCCGCCACCCCGGCGCCACCGTCGTCAAACTCGTCCGCGACTACCGGTCCACCCCCCAGGTGGTCCACCTCGCCAACACCCTCCTCTCCCACGCCCGAGGCCGCGCCGCCGAACACCGCCTCGAACTCATCTCCCAACGGGACCGAGGACCAGAACCCGCCTACACCGACTACGCCGACGAACCCACCGAAGCCGAAGGCACCGCCCGCCGCATCCGCGCCCTCATCGACGACGGCGTCTCCGCCGGAGAAATCGCCATCCTGTTCCGCACCAACGGACAGTCCGAGATCTACGAGCAGGCCCTCGCCGACGCCGGCATCCCCTACCAGCTCCGCGGCGCGGAACGCTTCTTCGAGCGCGCCGAAGTACGCAAAGCCGGCCACGCCCTGCGCAGCGCCGCCCGCTTCGGCAACAACGACTCCCTCCTCGACGACGTCGTGGACCTGCCCTCCCAGGTACGCGCCGTCCTCTCCGGCGAAGGCTGGACCAGCCAGCCCCCCGCCGGCTCCGGAGCCGTCCGCGAACGCTGGGAATCCCTCGCAGCCCTCGTCCGCCTCGCCGAGGACTTCGCCCGCGCCAAACCCGCCGCCACCCTCACCGACCTCGTCACCGAACTCGACGAACGCGCCGCCGCCCAGCACGCACCCACCGTCGAAGGCGTCACCCTCGCCTCCCTGCACGCCGCCAAGGGCCTCGAATGGGACGCCGTCTTCCTCGTCGGCCTCGCCGAGGGCATGATGCCGATCACCTACGCCAAGACCGACGAACAGATCGAGGAAGAACGCCGCCTCCTCTACGTCGGCGTCACCCGGGCCCGCCACCACCTCAGCCTGTCCTGGGCCCTGTCCCGCTCACCCGGCGGCCGCCCCAACCGCCGCCCCAGCCGCTTCCTCGACGGCATTCGGCCAGGCACCACCGGAGCCACCGCGCGCAACGCGAGCACCGGACAGGGCGGCATCGAACACGGCACCCCGTCGGCCCCCCGCAGCACCACCGGCCCCGTCCGGCGCCGCGCAGACAGAACCGTCGCCCGCTGCCGCGTCTGCGGACGCACCCTCACCGACGCCGGCGAGATGAAGCTCATGCGCTGCGAGGACTGCCCCTCCGACATGGACGAAGGCCTCTACGAGCGACTCCGCGACTGGCGCGCCGACCAGGCGCAACAGCTCGGACAGCCCGCCTTCTGCGTCTTCACCGACAAGACCCTCGTCGCCATCGCCGAAGCCGTGCCCGAAGACGCTGCCGGGCTCGCCCGGATCCCCGGCGTCGGCATGCGCAAGCTCAACCGGTTCGGCACCGACGTGCTGGGCATCTGCGCAGGTGAGACCCCAGATGCCGGGCTTGGAGGAGTCGACGAGGACGACTGATGCAAACTCGTCGAAAAAATAGTTTGCGCATGCCCCAGCAATCCCCATAGGTTCTTAAGCACGGAAACAGCGCCTCTACTCCGAGGCCCTGGTTCCGTGCTGTACTAAAGCCGTCGGACCGGTCACACCGGTCCCAGAGACGCCGAGAGGAGGCGAATTCCAGTGATCAGCATCAACGCCAGCTTCATCAGCACCGCCAAAATGACCGATCGCTCGGTCGTCGCTTCCTGCCTGCTCGGTTTCTCGAACCTGGGCACCGGTCTGTCCGGCATTCCCGCCGCCCGTCCGGAGTCCTTCCTGTCTCTCGCGAACCTTCCCGTCCGCGAGGGCAATGAGCGACCGACCAAGGCACCGGAAGCAGTAGCAGCGGCACAGGCCCAGGCCTATGCCCTTGCGGCGGCCGGTGCCGGATCCCGGAAGCAGACGACGCACCACCACACGATGTGGGCCTTCCGTGGGCTCGAACCCTGGAGTGATCCAGTCTGATCCTCGATCAGGCCGGCGCCTTCAGGGCCGCGGAACCCCACCCGGGATCCGCGGCCCTTCTGTTTTGCCCGCACGGGACGACAGAGCGAAGGGGCCTCGGGACAAGAAAAGACCCGGTACCACCGCCACCCGGCCCACAGGCCGGAACGAACAGACGAGGAAGACAACACCGTGCAACTCGAAGCGCACGCCCCGTCAGTACCGCCTTCAGACACTCTCCCCCCGCCCGGCCTCACGGAGGACTCCACCTTGAACCCCCTGACCGCGCTCACCGCGCTCGACAACGCCATCGAGAACCTCGGCGTACCCGTCCCCTGCCGTGCCTACGACCCCGAGGTCTTCTTCGCGGAGTCGCCGGCGGACGTCGAGTACGCCAAGTCCCTCTGCCGCACCTGCCCGCTCGTCGAGGCCTGCCTCGCCGGCGCCAAGGAGCGGCGTGAGCCCTGGGGCGTCTGGGGTGGCGAACTGTTCGTCCAGGGCGTCGTCGTAGCCCGGAAGCGGCCCCGTGGCCGCCCGCGCAAGAACCCGGTCGCGGCATGAACGCACGAGGAACGATCGACCGCCCCCTGACGCACGACCCCCAGAAGCAGGCCCCGATGACGCCGTCCACCAGCGAGCCCACCGGCTCTGCGACCCCAGACTTCACCACCACCGGTGCGAACGACTCGCGCCAGAACAGGACCCGAGAGATGCAACTCATCCCAGAAGCGCTGGCCCGTGCGCATATGCACGAGCAGCTGCGCTCCGCCGAGGCCGAACGCCGGGCCGTGCGCCTGATGACGGCCCGTCGGATGCAACGCCGCGCCGAACGCGCCTCGTTGCGCGCCCGCCGCGCGCTCGCCATGGCGGTCATGCAGTGACCACTTCGCGGGGGCCGGTCCACCACGGACCGGCCCCCGCGGTGCGTCGCCCCACACCTCCGGAAGACGGCGATATCGTCGCCACGTGACGTCTTTTCCCGACGGGCACTCCACGCAGCGACCCGAACCCGAGCCCGAACCCGGCACCACCGTGTGCGCCCTCTGCGGCGCCACCGCCCAGGGCCCACCGCCCACCTGGACGTACTCGGTGGAGAACGGCACCGGCCGCCACTACTGCGACCGCTGCGCCAGGGAGAACCTGAGAGCGATCGAGGGGCGGCTGGATTCGGAGTGGTGGTGAGCCGGTGGGGGCCCCTCCCCTCCCCCCTCCCCTCCCCCCTCCCCTTCCGTGCCCTAGCCGGCCGTCTCTTCGCCGAGCGTCGCGTCGTCTTCGCCCGTCGCGAATCCCGGCACCCAGCTCTCCAGCTCGTCCCGTAGCCGTACCGTCGCGCCGAGTTGGCACAGGACTCCGATGGTGCTGAGCGTCACGCGATGTATCAGGAGGTACGCGGGCGGCAGGTTGAGTTGCTTGCCGAGCTGGTGGGCGGGGGAGCGCAGGTCGGCTATGCGGGCGGCCTGGCTGCGCATCCAGCCGCGGGTGAAGGTGAACTCGTCGACCAGGGCCGGCTCAATGATCGGCAGCAGGTACTCGAGGACCGCGTCGGGTTCGAGTTCGATCGTCTCCTTGACGAAGCCCTCGGTACACAGCAGTTCGTAGACCGCTTCCGCGTCGCCCGCCAGGGTCATGCGCAGTGAGGTGCCGATCGGTTCGGGCAGGCCGCCGGGGAGCCGGTCCACCGTGCCGAAGTCGAGGACGCCCAGTCGCCAGCCCTTCTCTCCGTCGGGCAGCAGCCGGAAGTTTCCCGGGTGGGGGTCGGCGTGCAGGAGGCCGGTGCGGGCGGGGCCGGAGAACAGGAAGCGCGCGAGGAGTTGGCCTGCCCGGTCGCGTTGTTCGTCGGTGCCGTCGACGATCACCTCGGAGAGGGGTGTTCCGTCTATCCACTCGGTGACGAGGATCTGGTCGCACTGGTGCACCACGTCGGGTACGTGCACGTCGGGGTCGTCGGCGAACTCTTCGGCGTGGGCCCGCTGGGCCTGCGCCTCGAGTTCGTAGTCGAGTTCCTCGGACACCCGGTCGCGCAGCTCCGTGATGAGTGGCTTGATGTCCATGCCGGGGATCAGGGGGCCGAGGAGGCGGGCGAAGCGGCCGAGTTGGTTCAGGTCGGAGAGCAGGGCCTCACCGGCTCCCGGGTACTGCACCTTGACGGCGACTTCGCGGCCGTCGTGCCAGACGGCCCGGTGGACCTGGCCTATCGATGCGGCTGCCGAGGGCTTGTCCTCGAACTCCCGGAAGTTGTCGAGCCAGTCGGCACCGAGGCGTTCCGTCAGGACGGCGTGGACGGTCCTGGTGGGCATCGGCGGCGCGGCTTCCTGAAGCTTGGTCAGCGCGGCACGGTACGGGCCGGCGACCTCTTCGGGAAGGGCGGATTCGAAGACGGACATGGCCTGCCCGAACTTCATGGCGCCGCCCTTGAGCTCGCCGAGCACCTTGAACAGTTGATCCGCGGTGCGTTGTTGCAGTTCTCGCCCCACGATCTCGGCGGACTTGCCGCCGATCCGCTTCCCGAGACCCCAGGTCGCGCGCCCGGCGAAGCCGAGTGGCAGCGCGGCCAGTTTGGCGGTACGGGTTACCGCCTTCCGGGGAAGATCAGACATGCGCCCCTCCAAGTCCCAGACTGCCGTGCCGCCTGCGGCGGTTACCCGGCCATTGTGTCGTGCTGCTCCTCACCTTCCGAGGTCTGCTCCCCCTTACTCCGTCTGTCTGCTCCACACGGGCAGTCCGGATGGGCCCATACCGGGCGGGCGTGCCAGTCGAGGCCGGGGGACGACGCTTCCCAGCGGGCTCCGGTGCTGGCGGGCAGTTCGCCGTCGAGGAAGGCCAGCGCGTGGGCGGCTGCGAGTCCGGCGACGGCGGTGGCGAGTGCCACGTCGCATGCGGGGACGTGCTGTTGGTGCCCGGAACGCCATTGGGCGATCAGCCGGGGCCAGGTGGGGTCGCGGTCCGCGCGGTCCCGTGCGAGGCAGCCGGCGCATGCCGTGCCGCCGGGCAGTACGAGGGGGCCCACGACTCCGGTGGCCTCGATGACGCCCGCGTAGAGGTGGGGTGTTCCCGAGTCGACGAGTTCTTCGGCCGCGATCGGGTCGGGGGTGTGGGCGGAGAGGCCGTCGCGCGGGGCGATGATCGCGAGGGCGAGGGGCGCTTCCTCGGAATGGGACAGGGCCTGGGGCGGGGGCTGGGATGAGGAAGACGGCTGGGAATGTGGCGGGCCGGCGCGGCGGTCCGGGCGGGGTGGGCGGTAGGGAGCGGCCCTGCGTACGGCTCGGTGGGCGGCGGTGTCGCGGCGTTCGCCGACGGATTCGGCGGGGAGTCCGCCCGGGGCGACGTCCCAGGGTTCGACGCAGCCTCCGTCGCGTACGTCGACGTGGCCGATGCCGGCGGCGGACAGGACGGACGCGATGACCGTGCCGACCCGGCCCGTTCCCCTGACCTGGACGCGCAGGGTGCGCCGGGCCGCCAACTTCTGGGCTCCCGCGGCTGGTTCGGGGGACAGGACGGTGAGGGCCGCCAGGTCGGGGCGCAGACGGTCGAGGGCTCCTTTGCGTTTGCGGAGCGCGTCGAACGCCGGCCCGCCGCCGGTGGCGTCGTCGATCAGTCCGGCCCTGGTCAGGCGATGGAGCAGCGCGTCGACATGTCCGTCGGGCAGCCCCATCCGGCGGCCTTCCTCGCGCAGCAGCGGTACGCCGCGGGTGCCGTCGAGGAGGGTGAGAAAGGTGCCGGTCGCGGTGTCGACCGGGCCCAGGACGACCGCGTGGGCGGGAGCGACGCCGAACTGGACGGTGTTGAGATCGCGCCAGCCGCGTCGCAGTGCCGTTTTCAGGACCGGATGCGTGGCTGTCGGTGGTGAAGTGCCCATATGTTCCCCCGTGATGTGCATGTGGCCGTGGCGCGGTTCGGAATTCCGGTTGGCGCGTCGGCTGATTGCCAGGATGCACGGCGGGGGGGAATTGGTGTGAAAAGTTATCCACAGGTGGGAGTTGTTAGTAGTACAAGTCGCGGAAGAGGGGTGCGGGGCCGCACCGAAGACTCCCGGAGGCGGGACTTCCCCCATGTGCAGCGGGTAACGTCGGGGCGTGCCCGTCGACCCACTGCACCGTGCCACGAACACGCAGCGCAGCACGACCAGCCCGCCGACAGGCGGTTCGCGGGCGAGCGCGGTCGAGGTCCGCAGAAGCGCCCGCCGGCGCAGAACAGTTTCTGCGTACCGGGAGGGCGACCGGACCGTGGTGCTGATTCCGGCCCGGATGTCGGAGGCCGAGGAGAAGCGCTGGGTCACCGTCATGCTCGACAAGCTGGCGGCGCAGGAGAGCAAGCGGGTTCTGGGGGACGCGGAGCTCACGGAGCGGGCCGAGCGGCTGTCCGAGCAGTGTTTCGAGGGCCGGGCGCGTCCCACGTCGGTGCGCTGGGTGACGAATCAGAACACGCGCTGGGGGTCGTGCACGCCGTCCGAGGGCAGCATCCGTCTGTCGCACCGGTTGCAGGGCATGCCGGAGTACGTGGTCGACTACGTGCTCGTGCACGAGTTGGCGCATCTGCTGGTGCCGGGACACGGGCCGCGGTTCTGGCGTCTCCTTGAGGCGTATCCGCGTACCGAGCGGGCGCGGGGTTATCTCGAAGGTGTCGTCGCGGCCGACCGGTTGCCGCACCTGCCGGGCGCTCGCGAAGAGTGACCGCCGCGAAAAGTGACCGCAGCGAAGAGTGACCGCTCACGAAAGGTGACCGTCGTGAGGGGCCGCCGGCCGTGTTCGCTGATCCCGGTTGCGACGTGCCCGTTGTGTACCAGGGCTGTACCGGCTGCCGTCGTTGTCAGCGTTTGCGGTTAGCCTGACGCAACGTATTCACCTTCGGGATGGGGGACGGTCGTTACGCATGGCCAGGGAATTCCAACGCGGCCACAAGGCCAGGATCAGTGACCTCACCGCAGGCACGGATCTGTACGTAGGTGTGCAGATCACGGGCCCCGGGCTGACCTTCGACATCAGCTGTTTCGGTCTCGACGCCGACGAACGGCTCTCGGACGACCGGTATTTCGTCTTCTTCAATCAGCCGAAATCACCCGAGGAGTCGATTCAGCTTCTCGGCGCGCAGGCAGGTGACACCGAGTCCTTCCGCGTCACGCTCGACCGGATCCCGGCGAACATCCAGAAGTTGTCGTTCACCGCGACGATCGACGGCGCGGGCCAGATGTCGCAGATCGCCCCCGGATACGTACGGATCGTCGCGGGGGGCGAGGAGGTCGCCCGCTACTCGTTCAACGGCGCGGAGTTCTCCACCGAGCGGGCCGTCATGCTGGGCGACTTCTACCTGAAGGACGTCTGGCGGTTCGCGGCCGTCGGGCAGGGGTTCGACGGCGGCCTCGACGCACTGCTGAAGAACTTCGGCGGAGAGGTCGCCGAGGAGGAGCCCGCGCCGGCGCCCCAGGAGGCGGCCGGTGCGCCGTCGTTCGCGCCGCCCGGGCAGGCCACCGCGCCCCCCGCGTTCGGCGCACCCACGGCATCCGCGCCCGCGCCGGAGCCCGCCCAGCAGAACTTCGCGCCGCCGCAGGGAGCCACGCCGCCGCCCGCGCCCGCTCCGGCCCCGCCGTCGGTGCACGCGGCGCAGACGATCGTCGCGCCGCTGGGCACACCGCCCGGCGGCATGCAGCCGCCGGCCGCGCCCTCCCCGCACGCGCCGCCGATCGGCCAGGTGCCCGGCCAGACCGCGCCCCCGCCCCCGGGCTACGGTCAGCCGACGGCGCCCCCCGGTTACGGGCAGCAGCCCCACGCGCCGACCCCGCCTCCCGGTTACGGGCACCAGCCGCCGGCGCCCACCCCGCCCCCTGGCTACGGGCAGCCGGCCGGGCCCCTGTCGGGCCAGTCGGTGGCCCCGTCGCCGTACGGCGCACCCCAAGGAGTCCCGCAAGGAGGAGGCGCCCAGGGCGTCGCCGCCGCACTGCAGGGGTACCGTGAGGCGCCCACCGGACAGCGGTGGACCCTGCAGAACAAGAAGCTGATCCGCGTCGACCTGGGCGCCGACGACCAGCCGGTGCTCGCGCGTCAGGGCAGCATGGTGCTCTACCAGGGCAAGGTCGAGTTCAGCTACAAGGGCGCGGGCTTCGCCGGCCGCATCGTGGGCAACGCCACCGGCCAGGAGATGCAGTTGATGCGCTGCACCGGCCGCGGGCAGGTCTTCCTCGCGGAAGAAGCCACGCATCTGCACCCCATCGAGCTCCAGGGCGACGCGATCTGCGTGTCCGCGGAGAACGTGCTGGCGTTCGACGAGCGTCTCCAGCACGAGGTGCGCCGGATCGAGGGGCACGGCATCCCCGGCGGCGCCCTGTTCGTGATGCAGTTCCAGGGCACGGGCACCGTCGTCGTCAAGACGCACGGCACGCCCGTCGTGCTGCCGGTGACGCCGACGACGTTCGCGGACTGCCACGCGGTCGTCGCCTGGTCCGCCGCCGCGCAGGCGATCGTGTCCAGCCAGGTGCGCATGCGCTACAACGCCTACCCCGGCCACAGCGGGGAGAGCGTGAACCTCCAGTTCCGAGGTGCGCCAGGGAACTTCATCGTCGTCCAGCCGTTCGAGGTCTGAGGGAGCCCGTCATGAACCAGCCGCTCGCGGGCTACGCCCCGACCCCGGTAGCCGCCCGCATGGAGAACCACGGCGCCAACATGCTGAAGGTCGCCATGCAGACCGGCAACGACCTCCTCGCGCGCGTGGGCTCGATGGTCGCCTACGAAGGGTTCGTCCAGTACGAGCCCAACCCGCCCGCCGTCCGCCAGATCGCCCGCGACTGGATCACCGGCGAGGGCGCACCCCTGATGAAGGCCTCCGGAGACGGCCTGCTCTACCTCGCCGACTACGGCGCCGAGATCGTCGTCATCAACCTCGGCGGCGACTCGATCTCGGTGAACGGCACGAACCTGCTCGCCTTCGACGCGCACCTCCAGTGGGGCGTCGAGCGCGTCAAGGGACTCGCCAAGTTCGCCGGACAGGGCCTGTGGAACATCAAGATCTCGGGTCAGGGCTATGTCGCTCTGACCTCCCGGGGCACGCCCATCGTCGTCGACTGCGGCCGCGGGGAGGACGAGACGTATGTCGACCCTGACGCGCTGATCGCCTGGTCCCCGAACCTCAAGGTGAAGGGCAAGCGCAGCTTCAAGGCCGGCTCGCTCATCGGGCGCGGCAGCGGCGAGGCCTACCAGATGGGCTTCTCCGGAGAGGGCATCGTCGTCGTACAGCCCAGTGAGGACAGCACCGACCGCCTCCGGGTGCGGGGCTGAGGGGGAACGGAACATCATGCAGAGCCCGCTTTTCGCGCACTCCGAAGCGCAGTCCCAGGAGCGCTACACCGTCCAGAACCCGCAGATGCTGCGGGTCGCCCTGCAGGGCCACGACGACATCCTCGCCCGCAAGGGCGCCATGGTCGCCTACCAGGGCCTCGTCGAGTTCGACGGCGAGATCCAGACCTCCGGTCAGCGGCGCGCCCGCGCCCACACGGGTGAGGGCCTCGACCTGATGCGCTGCCACGGGCAGGGCACCGTCTACCTCGCCAACCTCGCCCAGTACATCCACGTCGTGGAGGTCGAGCAGGACGGCCTGACCGTGGACAGCAGCTATGTCCTCGCGCTCGACTCGTCGCTCAGCCACCAGGTCGTCGCCGTCGACAGCCAGTACGGCATCTCCGGCTCCGGCAAGTACCAGCTCAACATCACCGGACGCGGCAAGGTCGCCCTGATGACTTCGGGGCAGCCGCTGATGCTCCAGGTCACCCCGGACAAGTACGTCAACGCCGACGCGGACGCGGTCGTCGCCTGGTCGAACGGCCTGCGCGTGCAGATGCAGGCCCAGACGCACTCCTCCGGAGTGTGGCGGCGCCGCGGCAACACCGGCGAGGGCTGGGAGCTCAGCTTCATGGGCCAGGGCTACGCCCTCGTCCAGCCCAGCGAGCTGCTGCCGCCGCAGAACGCCGTGATCGGCGGCGGCCTGCGCGCCCAGTACGGCATGGGCCAGCAGGGCGCACACGGTCAGAACCAGGGCAACGTCTGGAGCTGACCCCCACACATGGGTAAGGGGCGGTCACCATGGTGACCGCCCCTTACCCATGCCCGTTCACAGGCGGGCGCGCGTCGCCTCCACCAGGCGTACGACGGAGTCGTCCGCCACGTCCGCGACCTGGTCGTACGGGAACCAGCGCAGGTCCAGGGACTCGTCGCTGATGGCGGCGACCGCGTCCGCGGGCGCGAGGGCCGCGTACTGGGTGTCGAAATGCCGGGTGCACGGCCCCGGGATGGCATGCAGGTCGAGCCGAACCGGGCCGCCCGCCAGCAGCGTCAGCCCCGGAATACCGGACTCTTCGGTGGCCTCACGGAGCGCGGCGTCCGCGAGCGTCACGTCGCCCGGCTCGCAGTGACCGCCCATCTGCAGCCACATCTGGAGCTTCTTGTGCAGCGTGAGCAGCACACGGCCGCGCGAGGGGTCGATGACCAGGGCGCTCGCCGTCAGGTGGCCGTCCGTGCAGGACTTCCACAGAGCGTCGTCGGGGTGGGCGGCGACATGGTCGAGATACGCCTGGCGCAGCTCGACCTGCTCACCCCGGACCTCGTACGTCTTCAGCACCAGGACCGCGTCGTCGTGCAGCGTCACTTGCCCTCGTCGTCCTTGGAGTCGTCCTGGCCGTGATCGGGCTCACCGTCGCCCTTGGACAGGTTCGGCCCGCCCAGGTCGCCGCCGCCGCTCGCCGCCTCGCCGAGCATCTTGTCGAGCTCGGAGAAGTCCAGCTGCTCGCGGTGGACGAAGCCGTCCGGGTCGTCCAGGTCCGACGCCGTCGGCAGCATGTCCGGGTGCGCCCACAGGCCGTCGCGCCCGTCCACACCGCGCGCGTCCGTCAGCGAGGCCCACAGCCGCGAGGCGTCCCGCAGGCGGCGCGGACGCAGCTCCAGGCCGATCAGCGTGGCGAACGTCTGCTCGGCGGGACCGCCGGTCGCCCGGCGGCGGCGCAGCGTCTCACGCAGCGCGTCGGCCGACGACAGGCGCGGCTTTGCCGCCGCGTGCACCACGGCGTCGACCCAGCCCTCGACGAGCGCGAGAGCGGTCTCCAGGCGGGCCAGGGCGGCCTTCTGCTCCGGGGTGTCCTCCGGCTGGAACATGCCCTGCTGAAGCGCTTCCTGCAGCTGCTCCGGGTTCTGCGGGTCGAGCTGGCCGACCGCGTCCTCCAGCTTCGCCGTGTCGACCTTGATGCCGCGCGCGTACCCCTCGACCGCACCGAACAGGTGCGAGCGCAGCCACGGCACGTGCGAGAAGAGCCGCTGGTGGGCGGCCTCGCGCAGCGCCAGGTAGAGCCGCACCTCCTCCTTGGGGATGCCGAGGTCCTTGCCGAACGACTCGATGTTCACCGGGAGCAGCGCGGCCTTGCCGGCCGGGCCGAGCGGCAGACCGATGTCGGTCGAGCCGACGACCTCGCCCGCGAGGACGCCCACGGCCTGCCCGATCTGCGAGCCGAACATGGCGCCGCCCATGGAGCGCATCATCCCGATGAGCGGGCCGGCCATGGCCTGCATCTCCTCGGGAAGGACGTCGCCCATGGCGAGGCCGACGCGCTCGGCGACCGGGTCGACGAGCTCCTTCCACACCGGGAGGGTCGCCTCGACCCACTCGGCGCGGCTCCAGGCCACGGCGGACCCGGCGCCCGACGGCAGCGACGTCGCGTCGTCGAGCCACAGGTCGGCCAGGCGCACGGCCTCCTCGACCTGCGAGCGCTCGGCGGGACCGACGCTCGCGTCCTTGGTGCCGTCAGCGGTGCCCTGGGAGACCGTCTGGCGGGCGATGTCCTTGGCCATGTCCCAGTTCACCGGGCCGCCCTCGTACGAGAGCATCTGGCCGAGCTGCTGGAACGCGGCCCCCAGGTCGTTGGGGTTCAGGGAACCGAACATCGCGGCGAACGGGTTGTCCCCGCCGCCGGCGCCGGGCAGACCTCCGAAACCGAAGGGGTTGGCAGGTCCCTGACCGCCCCCGCCCTGCTGGTCCTTCTTCTTGCCCTCGTCGCCGTCGTCCGGCTCCTCCGGCGGAAGGCCGAATCCGAATGGGGTGTCACTCACGGGATTCCTCGGCTGGTAAGGCCACCGGTTCTGTCCCGGCGGCGATTGCCCGACTACACACCCAGCGTAGACACCATGACGCGATCGGGCCTCGGTGCTTCGCCGACTCATGGCCTGCGGCAGGATGGATGCCTCCTGGTACGCACGCGTCATACGCGCACGTACTGAAGACAACCGCTGGAGACGCCCGGTGAGTTCCCCAGATCCACAGGTTCGCGCAGCGCGAAACCCCTCCACCCGTTCCGGCGCGCGCGGGCCCGTCGTCGCGGTCACCGGTGCCGCCACCGGTGTCGGCGCCCTGCTGACCGAGCGCCTCGCCGCGTCCGACGAGATCAAGCAGGTCCTGGCCATCGACGAGCGCCGGGGCGAGTGCGCGTCCGCGACCTGGCACATCCTGGACGTGCGGGACCCGGCGATCGCCGAGAAGCTGCGCGGCGCGGACGTCGTCGTGCACCTCGCGCTCGACCTCGACCTGGAGACCGACCCCGCCGCGCGTACGGCCTACAACGTGCGCGGCACCCAGACGGTGCTCACCGCCGCGGCTGCCGCCGGCGTCCACCGCGTCGTCCTGTGCACGTCGGCGATGGTCTACGGAGCGCTCGAGGACAACGAACTGCCCCTCTCCGAAGACGCCGAACTGCGCGCGACCGCCGAGGCCACCGGCGTCGGCGACCTCCTGGAGGTCGAGCGGCTCGCCCGGCGCGCCCCGCGCGCCCACCCCGGCCTCAATGTGACCGTCGTCCGGCCCGCCATCCTCGTCGGCGGCACCGACACCGCCCTGACCAGGTACTTCGAGTCGCCGCGGCTCCTCGTCGTGGCGGGTTCCCGGCCCGCCTGGCAGTTCTGCCACGTCGAGGACCTGTGCAGCGCCCTGGAGTACGCCGTCCTGGAGAAGGTCGAGGGGGAGCTCGCCGTCGGCTGCGACGGCTGGCTGGAGCAGGAGGAGATCGAGGAGCTCAGCGGGATCCGGCGCATGGAGCTGCCCTCCGCGGTCGCCCTCGGCGCCGCCGCCAGACTTCACCGGATCGGGCTCACGCCGTCCCCCGCGGGTGACCTCGCGTACACGATGTACCCCTGGGTCGTCAGCGTGAGCCGGCTGCACGACGCGGGCTGGCGCCCCCAGTGGACCAACGAGGAGGTCCTCGCGGAACTCCTCGAAGAGGTCTCCGGGCGGCACACCGTCGCGGGCCGCCGCCTCGGACGCAAGGACGCGACCGCGGCCGGAGCGGCCGGCGCCACCGTCGCCCTGCTGGGCGCGGCCGCCGTGGTGCGGCGCGCCCGCAAGGCCCGGCGAAGGATCTGACCGCCCGCCCACCAGCCCTCCCTGTAGGAGGCTCCAAGCCGGTACGCGTGCGTGCCGGTGGAAAGCGCTATTCCACGCCGCCGCCCGCGTACGGCACGATGGCCTCATGGCACGCACCACGTACGACCACCCCGGAGAGCAGTCGGCGCCGGATCCCATCCGGCTTCTCGCGATCCGTGACACCCCCCTGTCCCTCGACGAGGTCTTCCGGGCCGTGGGGGACGACGCGGCGGGCGGCACGGCGCTGTTCGTGGGGACCGTGCGCAATCACGACAGCGGCGCCGACGTCGACGCGCTGGGCTACTCGTGCCACCCCACGGCCGAGGCCGAGATGCGCCGGGTCGCCGAGAAGGTCGTCGCGCAGTTCCCGGTGCGCGCGCTCGCGGCCGTCCACCGGGTGGGCGATCTGGCGGTCGGCGATCTCGCGGTCGTCGTCGCCGTGTCCTGCCCGCACCGGGGAGAGGCCTTCGAGGCCTGCCGCAAGCTGATCGACGACCTCAAGCACGAGGTGCCGATCTGGAAGCACCAGAAGTTTTCCGACGGCACCGAGGAGTGGGTCGGGGCCTGCTGACCGGGCGGAATCCGGCCACGGTCACGCGAGTCGCCCGCCTGGGTGGGCTCCGGTTGCGTAACCGCACCCCTGAGGCGAGCGTTGACGCAGCGGATGGTTAATCTGCTGATCAGTCAGTTGCGGTGGCTCACGGGGTCGGAGGTCGGCATGGCAGCGCTCATGTGGCTGCTCATTCCGCTTGTCGCAGCGGTCGGGGCCGGTTTGTGGGGCAGTTGGGCCGCACGGAACCGCAGGACCGGCGACGCGACGGAACTCAACGGGTACGCCCGCTTCCGCGAGGCCATGGAGAAGTCGCACACCGGCCCGGAAGCGGACGGCACCGCCTCCGACGCGGGCTCGCGGCCCGCGTCCGTGGAGTCCCGTACGGACGCCCCGGCGGTGCACTGACAGACAGGTCCCGTACTGTCGTTCCATGCCACGCCGCACCGCGACGATGCTCGCCTCGACCCTGATGCTGATCGCGCTGCTCTGCGCGGGAGTGCTCATCAAAGTGCCCTACGCCGAGATGACCCCGGGACCCACGGTCAACACGCTCGGCGACCACGACGGCGAGCCGGTGCTCCAGATCTCCGGCCACAAGACGTACCCGACGACCGGTCACCTCAACATGACGACGGTCCGGGTCACCAGCGCCGACTACAACATGAACCTCGTCTCGGCGGTCTACGGCTGGCTGGCGCACGACAGCATCGTCGTGCCGCACAACACGCTCTACCCCGACGGCAAGACCGAACAGCAGTCCTCCCAGGAGAACGCCGAGGAGTTCAGCCAGTCCCAGGAGAGCGCCAAGGTGGCCGCCCTGAACGAGCTGAAGATCCCCGTGAAGTCCTGGGTGATCGTCCAGTCGGTCATCAAGGGCAGCCCCTCCGAGGGCAGGCTGCACGCCGGTGACGTGATCAAGGCCGTCGACGGCGCCAAGGTCGACAAGCCCGCGGACGTCGCGAAGCTCGTCACCAAGCACAAGCCGGGCCAGGACGTCGTCTTCACGATCGTGCCGGTCAAGGAGGCCGCTGCCGCCGAGAAGGCGGGCAAGCAGGCCACCCGCACACAGAACGTGACGGTCACCACGGAGAAGGCCAAGGACGGCCGCGCCATCGTCGGCATCCAGGCCGGCACCGACCACACGTTCCCGTTCGCCATCGACATCAAGCTCGCCGACGTCGGCGGCCCCAGCGCCGGACTGATGTTCGCCCTCGGCATCGTCGACAAGCTGACGCCCGACAACCTCACCGGCGGCACGTTCGTGGCCGGCACCGGCACCATCGACGACGACGGCAAGGTCGGCCCGATCGGCGGCATCCAGATGAAGACCGTCGGCGCCCGCAGCAAGGGCGCGCGCTACTTCCTCACCCCGAAGGACAACTGCGCCGAGGCGGCCAAGGACGTCCCCGGCGGCCTCACCCTCGTCAAGGTCGACACCATCGACGACGCGATGACCGCCCTCAAGGACGTCCGCACGGGCAGGACCGCCGACCTGCCCAAGTGCACGGCCAAGGGCTGAGGAGTTCCCCGTACGTGCGTACGGGAAAGGGACGCCGCGGACAGACCGCGGCGCCCCTTTCGTGTTCCCGCCCTACTCGGCGAACGTCGCCGCGAGGGCCTCGGCCAGACCCGGGACCAGGTCCGAGCCCGTGAGGACCTCGGTCGCGGAGTCCTTCTCGCGCAGGCGCAGCGCCGACTCCCGCGCGCCGTCACGCAGCACCGCGACCGTCATCCGGACCTCCTGGCGGTCCGGGTGCTGTGCCACCCACTTCGCGAGCTGCGCCTCACCGAGGCCCTCCGGAACGGACGCCTCCGCGGACGGCGGCAGCATCAGCCGCTCCACCGCGAGGGCGCAGCCGACGACCGCGTCGGGCCAGGCGATGGTGCCGAGGAACTCGTCGAGGGGCTTGTCGGCGGGCACCTCGTCCTGCTCGATCGGGGTGAAGGCCGCGGCCTCCTGCTCGCCGTCCAGGCCGAGCTGGGCCGCGAGGCCGGGTTCCTGGGCCCGCAGACGGGCGGTGTCGACAAGGGCGAAGAGGCGGGCGGGCTGGTCCCAGCCGAGGCCGGAGGTGTACTCGTCGATCTCGAGTACGGCCCGGGTGAGCGGGCTGGCTGCCATGGGAGTGTTGGACATGGTCACAATCCTGCCTCGTTAGTACCCGGAACCGGGAACTGAGTAAAGCGTGAGTAAGTTGCATAGGTGATGGGTCCGCGATCACGGGGGCCTGACCGATCGATTTCGAACTTCGAGGTGCGCACCTTGGCTTTCCAGATGCCGGACCGCGGCGGAGGCCCGACGGGGCCACGGATCAGAGTGGGCCGGCCCTCGCGGCGGGCCCGCAGCCTGCTCATGACGCTGGGCGTCCTTGCCGTACTGGGCATGGCGTTCACCATGTTCGCGGGGTTCTGGACCGACTGGCTCTGGTACCGATCGGTCGACTACTCGTCCGTGTTCACCACCACACTGTGGACCAAGATCGGGCTGTTCTTCGTCTTCGGCCTGCTGATGGCGGCCGGTGTCGGAGTGAACGTCTGGCTCGCGCACCGTCTGCGGCCCCCGCTGAGCGCCATGTCGATCGAGCAGCAGAGCCTCGACCGGTACCGCATGAGCATCGCGCCCTACAAGAAGTGGCTGCTGCTCGGCGTCACCGCCCTGGTCGGCCTCATCGCGGGCGCCTCCGCCGCCACCCAGTGGCGCACCTGGCTGATGTGGGTGAACGGCGTGCCGTTCCACCAGACGGACCCCCAGTTCCATCTCGACGTGTCCTTCTACGCGTTCGACCTGCCGTGGTACCGGTTCCTGCTCGGCTTCGGCTTCGCGGCGACGATCCTCTCCCTGATCGCGGCCGCGCTGACCCACTACCTGTACGGCGGGCTGCGCATCACCAGCCCGGGCGCGCGCGCCAGCGCCGCGGCCACCGGCCATCTCTCCGTGCTGCTCGGCGTGTTCGTGGCGCTGAAGGCCGTCGCGTACTGGCTCGACCGGTACGGACTCGCGGTGAAGTCGAGCGACTTCAAGGCGACGAACAACTGGACGGGCCTGCGGTACGTCGACGCGAACGCGTATCTGCCCGCCAAGACCATCCTGTTCTGCATCGCCGCGATCTGTGCCGTGCTGTTCTTCGCGACGCTATGGCGGCGCACCTGGCAGCTGCCCGTCATCGGCTTCGGCCTGATGGTGCTCTCCGCGATCCTGATCGGCGGCGTGTACCCGGCCATCGTCCAGAAGTTCCAGGTCCAGCCGAACGAGCAGTCCAAGGAAGCCCCGTATATCGAGAAGAACATCGAGGCGACCCGCAAGGCGTACGGCATCGACGGAGTGTCCCCGGTGGACTACACCGGCAAGGGCACGGTCAAGGACGCCAAGCAGCAGCGCACGGACGCCGATTCGGCGGCCAGCTACCGGGTCAACGATCCGAACGTGGTCTCGCCGACGTTCCAGCAGCTGGAACAGGAGCGGAAGTACTACCAGTTCCCCAAGACGCTCGACGTCGACCGCTACAAGGGCCAGGACACCGTCATCGGCCTGCGCGAGCTGAACCTCGCGGGCGTGGAGAAGCGGAACTGGATCAACGACCACTTCACCTACACGCACGGCTTCGGAGCGGTCTCGGCCAAGGGCACGCAGACCGACCCGGACTCCCCGGGCGCACCCCTGTTCACCGAGTCGGGCCTGCCGGCAGGCGGCACCCTGGGCGACTACCAGCAGCGGATCTACTACGGCGAGAAGACGCGCCAGTACTCGATCGTCGGCGGTCCCCAGAAGGAGCTCGACTACGAGCAGGACGACGGCACGCAGAAGACCACGAGCTACCGCGGCAAGGGTGGGGTCAGCCTCTCCAACCCGATCAACCGCGCCGCCTACGCGGTGTCGCTCAGTGAGCCGCAGATCCTCTACTCGGGAGCCATCGGCAGCGGTTCGAAGATCCTCTACAACCGCACGCCCAAGGAGCGCGTCGAGGCGGTCGCACCGTGGCTGACCATCGACGGCGACGCCTACCCGGCCGTCGTCAACGGCAAGATCCAGTGGGTCGTCGATGCCTACACGACGTCGAACGGATACCCGTACGCGTCCCGTACGACGCTCGGTGACACCACGGCCGACTCCCTCAACGAGGGGGACAACCAGCGCGCGGTGGTGGCCCAGCAGAACCAGGTCAACTACATCCGCAACTCGGTGAAGGCGACCGTCGACGCGTACGACGGCACGGTCAAGCTGTACACGTGGGACGACAAGGACCCGGTCCTCAAGACCTGGAAGAAGGCGTTCCCCGGCACGGTCGAGCCCAAGAGCGCGATCCCGCAGCAGCTGAAGGATCATCTGCGGTACCCGCAGGACATGTTCAAGGTCCAGCGTGAACTGCTGTCGCTGTACCACGTCACCGACTCCGACCAGTTCTACAACGCGTCGGACGCGTGGCAGGTCCCGAACGACCCGACGAAGAAGGACAACAGCGCGGTCCCGCCGTACTACCTGTCCATGAAGATGCCGGGTCAGACGAGCCAGAACTTCTCGCTGACGACGACGTTCACACCGAGCGGACGCCCCAATCTGCGGGCGTTCATGGCGGTCGACGCCGACGCCACCAGCAAGGACTACGGCACGATACGACTGCTTCGGGTCACCGAGGACAAGGTGTACGGCCCGGAACAGGTGCAGAACAAGCTCAACTCCCTGTCGTCCGTGGCGAACTTCGTCCGCGACATGAAGGGCGCCGACTCGACGGTCCTCTACGGCAATCTGCTGACGGTGCCGCTCGACAAGGGCTTCCTCTACGTCGAGCCGATCTACGCACAGGGCCGCAACGCGGAGTACCCCCTGCTGCGCAAGGTCGCCGTCTCCTACGGCGACAGAACGGGCTTCGCCGACAATCTCGGGGACGCGCTGACCCAGGCGTTCGGTGTGGACGGCGCGCAGCCGCCGGCCGAGCCGCAGAAGCCCGGTGGCGACACCACGCAGCCGCCGGCGAACTCCACGGTCAAGGAAGCCCTCGCGGACGCGGAGAAGGCCTTCGAGGAGGGCCAGGCCGCCATGAAGAAGGGCGACCTGCACGCCTACGCCGACGCCCAGGACAAGCTGGAGGCGGCCCTCCAGCGCGCCGAGAAGGCGCAGTCCGAGGCCGACAAGGCGGCCGGCAACGGCAAGAACGCCGACAAGAGCGCCGGCAAGAACGCCGACAAGAGCGCAGGTGAGGGCGCGAGCAAGGACAGTGGAGGATCGAGCAGCTGAGCGAGTGACCCCCTCGCGCCGTGGTACGGTTTGAACACAACGGCGCGGGGTGGAGCAGCTCGGTAGCTCGCTGGGCTCATAACCCAGAGGTCGCAGGTTCAAATCCTGTCCCCGCTACTGCAGGCGAAGGCCCGGATCCTGATCATTCAGGATCCGGGCCTTCGTCATGTGCTCACAAGCGTGTGTGCGTGCGAAGCGTGCTTCTCCCGGGGGTAGTTGAGGTTTTTGTGTTTCACTTATCTCCCTGTGGGCAAGTCGACAAAACGCTGTAGTGACCTCAATGGCTGCGGTATACCCGGTGTACCCAGGTTGCAGGTGGTGCGACGATGAACGTTATGGGGGACAAGGCAACTCTGTTGGAGACAGGGCGGTTTGCGCAGCCGGCCGACCGGGAGGAACCCGGGGCGGCCGCGGAGGAAGAACGCCATCGGCCGGCGGCCGAGTCCGGCGACGTCGAGGCGATGAGTGTCCTCGGAGCCATGCTGCTGCGCCGCGGTGACCTCGACGGCGCCGAGCCGCAGCTGCGCGCCGCCACGGCCGCGGGCGACCGCGCCGCCGCCAACAACCTCGGTGTTCTCCTTCACCAGCGCGGATACGCGGACGAGGCCGCCGGCTGGTGGCGGATCGCCGCCGTGGCCGGCTCGGCGGCCGCCGCGCACGCGCTCGGCCGCCACCACCGCGAGCGCGGGGACGAGCCCGCCGCCGAGTACTGGCTGCGCCAGTCCGCCGAGCAGGGTCACGCCCTCGGCGCCTACGCCCTCGCCGACCTCCTCGAACACCGCGGCGACGCCGGCGCCGAGCGCTGGATGCGCGCCGCCGCCGAGCACGGCCACCGCGAGGCGGCCTACCGGCTCGCCCGCACCCTCGACCGCCGCGCCGCACAGCAGCGCCCTGAGGGGGCTCTACGCGCCGAGACCGGTGCCTCCGGTGATCCGACCGCGACCGGAACCCGCAGGAAACTGCCCCCGGCCGCGGAGGCCGAGCAGTGGTACCGGCAGGCCGCCGCGCGCGGACACCGCCGGGCCGCCCTGCACCTCGGCGCGATCCTGGAGCGGCGCGGCGAGCTCAAGGAAGCCGGCCGCTGGTATCTGAACTCCGCCAAGGACGGCGAGGCGCGGGCCGCGTGCGCGCTCGCGTTCCTGCTGCGCGACGCGGGCGACGAGGAGAGCGCGGCCGTCTGGTGGCTGCGCGCCGCCCAGGACGGCGACGGCAACGCGGCGAACGCGCTCGGCGCCCTGCACGCCCAGCGCGGTGAGACCCAGACCGCGGAGCGCTGGTACCGCGCGGCCATGGACGCAGGCGACATCAACGGCGCGTACAACCTCGGGCTGCTCTGCGCCGAGCAGGGCCGCACCGCGCAGGCCGACCAGTGGTACCGGCGTGCCGCCTACGCCGGCCACCGCGAGGCGGCGAACGCGCTGGCCGTACTGCTGCTCCAGGGCCGCGACGCGGCGGGCGCCGAGCCGTGGTTCTCCAAGGCGGCCGAGGCGGGCAGCGTGGACGCCGCCTTCAACCTCGGCATCCTGCACGCGAGCCGGGGTGACCAGGGCGCCGCCCTGCAGTGGTACGAGCGGGCTGCGGCGGGCGGGCACACCGAGGCCGCGCTGCAGGCCGGGATCGCCCGGCTGCGCGACGGTGACGAGCAGGCCGCCGAGCGTCACCTGCGGTGCGCGGCGGGTGGGGGCAGTGCGGAGGGCGCGTACCGGCTGGCGACCGTCCTCGACGCGCGGCAGCCGCCGCCCGGGCCGCCTGCGCTCGGCGAGTGCGTCAGTGAGCGCGCCGAGTGCGAGGAGTGGTACGAGCGGGCCGCCGAGCAGGGGCACCGGCGTGCGCAGGTGCGGGTCGGGATGCTGGCCGCGGCGCGGGGTGACGTGGTGTCCGCGGCGCGGTGGTACCGGGAGGCCGCGGAGGCAGGATCGCGGAACGGTGCGTTCAATCTCGGGCTGCTGCTCGCCCGCGAGGGGAGCGAGCCGGAGGCCGCGCTGTGGTGGACGCGGGCCGCTGACGCGGGGCACGGGCGGGCGGCGCTTCGGCTTGCGCTGCTCTGTGCTCGGCGCGGGGATCTGGTCGAGGGGCAGCGGTGGGCGCATCGGGCTGTCGAGCTTGGGCCTCCGGAGGTTGCGGAGCGGGCTGGGCGGTTGCGGGACGCGTTGCGGTCGGAATTGTCCGCGTAGGGCTTGCGCGGGCCGGGGCCGTCGGGCGGGTGCGGGCCGGTGGGTCGGTTTGTGCCCACCCTCCCCCACTCTCGGCTTCGCTCGAGCGGGGGGACCCCCATCGCCGTGCGGAACGCCTGCCCACAAACCAGTTAAGGCGGGGTAACCAGTTGAGGCGCGGTAAGCGATTTGCGCTGGTCGGGGGGCCTCGCGTAGAGTCTGGTTCACCGACGCGGGGTGGAGCAGCTCGGTAGCTCGCTGGGCTCATAACCCAGAGGTCGCAGGTTCAAATCCTGTCCCCGCTACTGAAGGCCTGAGGCCCGGAACCATTGGTTCCGGGCCTCAGCTCTGTTTCAGGGCCGGTGGCCCACCGCCTCCCCGTACAGCGCCCGGTCCACGACCTTGCTCTCCGGGAGCGGGGCGCCCTTGGAGACGCCCGCCGTCCGGTACGCAGCCTGCAGCCGGTCCGTCGTGCCCGACCTGATCTCCCAGTCCATGTGCAGCGACGGCGTCGACTCCAGTACGGCCTTGTCCGTCTTGAGGAGCCTGGCCAGGTCGGCGACGAACGCCGGGTCCTTCTTGTAGTCGCCCGCGAAGTACGTGTTGACCGTACGGATGTACGCCCGCAGGAGCGCGACCCCGGCGTCCGGGTCCTCCGTCAGGAGCTTCGGGCCGTACAGGAGGCCGCCGAGGGGTTCGCCGGCGGGCTGGCCGCCCAGGAACGCGTACCGCTTGTCGCCGTCGACCTTGCGCCACACCGGGTCGAGCAGCCAGGCCGAGTCGACCCCGCCGTTCTGGAGCGCCGTCAGCACGTCCGCCGCGCCGAGCTGCTGGAACTGGATCTTGTCGAGGCCGCCGCCGTGCTTCTTCAGGGCCTTGTCCATCGGGTACGAGATGACCGAGCCCTTGCCGATCATCGTGCCGAGCCTGCGTCCCGCCATCGACACGTGGTCCGGACTCTCACCCTTCTTCAGGCGCACCCACAGACCGCTCCTGGACTTCGGGTCGGAGGAGAAGTTCGAGGCGACCCACTTGATGTCGAAGCCGCCCGCGATGCCGTTCATCACGGCGGCCTCGGGGGCGGCCCACTGCGCGTCGATGTCGCCCTTGGCCAGGAGCGGCAGCGCGTCCGGGGTCGGCAGGACCTTCAGGGTGACGTCGAGGCCCTCCTTCTTGAACTCGCCCTTCTCCAGGGCCATTTCGAGAGGGGCCACGTACTCGGCGCTCAGGGTGCCCGTCGCGATGGTGAGCTTGCGGGTCTTCGCGAGTTTGACGGGGGCGGGCGTGCCCTTGGCACAGCGGGCCGGGGCGCGGTCGGGGGACAGGTCCGACGGGTCGGTCCAGCCGTTCTTCTCGCAGCCCGCGACCGCTTTGACCGCGCGGGGCTTCGCGGGCCCGTCCGAGTTCGCCTCGGTCTTGGCGCAGCCGGCCGAGGTGAGCAGGGCGCCGGCCGCGAGCAGGGTCGTACAGATGAGTCTGGTGCGCATGGAGCCTCCGTACGGGAAGGGGCGGGGAGGAGGTCAGGGGGGGGAGAGCAGGGAGGAGGTCAGGGGGGAGGTCAGGGACGGACGGGGTCAGGACTGGCCGCGGCCGCGGTCGCGCGGGGCCCACGGGGTGAGCAGCCGGCCCGCGATCCGCACCAGTTCGGAGAAGACGACGCCGAGGACGGCGACGCAGACGATGCCGACGAACATCACGTCGTTCTGGAAGAGGGCGCGGGCGTCGAAGATCAGGTGGCCGAGGCCGTTCGTGGCCGCGATCTGCTCGGAGGCGACGATCACCAGGACCGCGACGCCCGCCGCGATACGGGCGCCGACCAGCACGGCCGGCAGGGACGCGGGCAGCAGGACGTGCCGGAACATCTGCCACGGCGAGGCGCCGAAGACCTGCCCGGCGTCCCGGTGGCCGGCGGGGACGGCGAGCACGGCCGCCATCGTGGAGATCCACACGAAGAAGAAGACGGTCGCCGCGACGAGCGCGATCTGGGGGCCCTCTCCGAGTCCGAACATGTTCAGGAAGACCGGCAGCAGGGCCAGCTTCGGGACGACGTACAGCGCGTCCAGCATCGGTTCGAGGGCGGCGCGGACGACGGAGAGCGAGCCCATCAGGAGGCCGAGGGCGTATCCGGTGACCGTGCCGATCGCGTATCCGGCGAGTACGCGCTTGAGGGTGGCCCACACGTCCGGCCACAGTTCGCCGTCCGCCGCGCGGTGCCAGCCGTCGGCGAGGATCGTGGACGGCGCCGGGTAGACGCGGTCGTCGATCCATGACTGGGTGGCGGCGAGCTGCCAGAGCAGGATCAGGGCGAGGGGGACGGCGACGGCGAGCGAGAGTTCGAGGGTGCGGCGCCTGCGGTGGGTGCGGGCGGGGTGGAGTTCCTGCGGGCCCGGCCGTCTGACCAGGAGCCGGGTGTCCTCCTTCGGGGTCGTGGTCGTCATGCCGGGACCACCTCGTCGCGGCGGACCTCGCCCCGCAGCAGGTCCCACAACTCGCCCTTCAGCGCGGTGAATTCGGGCGTCGCGCGGATGTCGCCGGTGCGCGGGCGCGCGAACGGCGGGCGGCGCTCGGCGATGATGCGGCCCGGCCGGGCCGACATGACGAGGACGCGGTCGCCGAGCACGATCGCCTCCTCCAGGCTGTGGGTGATGAAGAGGGTGGTGGTGCGGGTGGTCTGGGTGAGGTCGAGGAGCTCGTCCTGGAGGATCGTGCGCAACTGGGCGTCCAGGGCGGCGAACGGCTCGTCCATCAGCAGGATCTCGGGCTCGACGGCGAGCGCGCGGGCGATGGCGACGCGCTGGCGCATGCCGCCCGACAGGGCGGACGGATAGGCGTCCGCGAAGTCGGCGAGTCCCATGCGGGAGAGCCAGTCGGTGGCGCGGGCGTCGGCCTCGCGGCGGGGGACCTTCTGGATGTCGAGGCCGAAGCGGACGTTGGCCTGGACGGTCTTCCAGTCGTAGATCCCGTAGTCCTGGAAGATCATCGCGGCCGGGCGGTCGCTGTCGGTGCGGATGGCGAGCTCGCCCGAGGTGGGGCGCAGCAGGCCGGCGGCGATGCGCAGGAGGGTGGACTTCCCGCAGCCGGAGGGGCCGACTACGCAGGTGAACTCGCCGGGGGCGACGGTGAGGTCGAGCGGGCCGAGGGCCGCCACCGTGCGGTGGCCCCGTCCGAACGACCGGGTGAGTGTGCGGGCCTGGAGTTTGGGGTGCGGATGTCCCACGGGTTCCCTCCCAGGGTGCGGCGGAGGTGGGCGCCGCCGACGATATGACGGGTCGTCAGATTGGGGAAGGGGGCGGGTTGTTGAGATACGTACCAAGGGGGCGTACTAGAAGGCGTACGAGAAGGGTGCGCGAAGAGGGCCCGCACCGGTCGGTGCGGGCCCTCTTCGGAGGAGTCGTGTGCGCTACGCCGCCGCGCAGCTCGGGCAGACGCCGCGGTACGTGACCTCGACGTCCGAGATCGTGAAGCCGAAGCGCTCGGAGTCGGGGAGGTCGGTGAGCGGGTTGCCGCTCGGGTGGACGTCCCGGATGGCGCCGCACCGCGCGCAGACCAGGTGCTGGTGCGGGCGGTGTGCGTTCGGGTCGTAGCGCTTGGCGCGCTTGTCCGTGGCGACCTCGATGACCTCACCGAGGGAGACCATCTCGCCGAGCGTGTTGTAGACGGTCGCGCGGGAGATCTCGGGGAGCTTGGCGACGGCGCGCGCGTGCACCTCGTCGGCCGTCAGGTGTACGTGGTCTCCGTCGAGGACCTCGGCCACGACGCGCCGCTGCGCGGTCATGCGCCAGCCGCGTCCGCGCAGTCGTTCCAACAGGTCACTCATGAGGGTCAGCCTAACAGGCGGGGAACCAGGTCCCGAACGGGTGTGACTTTGGATAGCTCCTTGACTTAGACAATGTCCATTGTAGGATCGAGGCCAGGCTTTGGCCAAGAGGAACACAAGAGGGAGGGCCGAAGCCGGGGGACAGGACTCGCAGGACCAGTAGGACTCGACGCAGGAGGCGCACGTGACGTCGCAGGGACCGCTCACCACGGAGGCCGGCGCGCCGGTCGCCGACAACCAGAACAGCGAGACCGCGGGCATCGGCGGGCCGGTGCTGGTCCAGGACCAGTCGCTCCTGGAGAAGCTCGCCCACTTCAACCGCGAGCGCATCCCGGAGCGCATCGTGCACGCCCGCGGCGCCGGCGCCTACGGCACGTTCACGCTGACCCGGGACGTCTCGCGGTGGACGCGGGCCAAGTTCCTCTCCGAGGTGGGCAAGCAGACCGAGACGTTCCTGCGGTTCTCCACCGTCGCGGGCAGCCTCGGCTCGGCCGACGCCGTGCGGGACCCGCGCGGCTTCGCGCTGAAGTTCTATACAGAGGAGGGCAACTACGACCTCGTCGGCAACAACACCCCGGTGTTCTTCATCAAGGACGCCATCAAGTTCCCCGACTTCATCCACACGCAGAAGCGCGACCCCTACACGGGCAGCCAGGAAGCCGACAACGTATGGGACTTCTGGGGCCTGAGCCCCGAGTCGACGCACCAGGTCACCTGGCTCTTCGGTGACCGTGGCATCCCGGCGACGCTGCGCCACATGAACGGGTACGGCTCGCACACGTACCAGTGGAACAACGAGGCCGGCGAGGTCTTCTGGGTCAAGTACCACTTCAAGACCGACCAGGGCATCAGGAACCTCACCGCCGACGAGGCCGCGAAGCTCGCCGGTGAGGACCCGGACTCGCACCAGCGCGACCTGCGCGAGGCCATCGAGCGCGGCGAGTTCCCGTCCTGGACCGTGCAGGTGCAGATCATGCCGGCGGCCGACGCGGCGACGTACCGCTTCAACCCGTTCGACCTCACCAAGGTGTGGCCGCACGCGGACTACCCTCCGATCGAGATCGGCAGGCTGGAGCTCAACCGCAACCCGGAGAACATCTTCGCCGAGGTCGAGCAGAGCATCTTCTCGCCCGCCCACTTCGTGCCGGGCATCGGCCCGTCCCCCGACAAGATGCTCCAGGGCCGCCTCTTCGCGTACGGCGACGCGCACCGCTACCGCGTCGGCATCAACGCCGGCCACCTGCCGGTGAACCGGCCGCACGCCACCGAGGCGCGCACCCACTCCCGTGACGGGCACCTGTACGACGGCCGGCACAAGGGCGCGAAGAACTACGAGCCCAACTCCTTCGGCGGCCCCGCCCAGACGGACCGGCCGCTGTGGGTGACGTCCGCCGTCACCGGCGGCACGGGCAGCCACGAGGCCCCCTCGCATGCCGAGGACGACGACTTCGTGCAGGCGGGCGACCTGTACCGCCTGATGTCCGAGGATGAGAAGGCCCGCCTGATCGAGAACCTCTCGGCGAACATCGCGGGCGTCTCCCGCGACGACATCGCCGAGCGCGCGATCGGCAACTTCCGTCAGGCGGACGGTGACTTCGGCAAGCGCCTGGAGGTCGCGGTCCAGGCCCTTCGCGGCTGACGGGACGCCTGCCGTAGGCAGAGGGCCGGCTCCTTCGGGGGCCGGCCCTCTTCGCGTACGGCCGTCAGCTCACCAGGGTCGAGGGGTGGCGGCGGGCCGGGGCCCAGCAGCGGATGATGTCGCGGACCGAGACGATGCCGACCGGCTCGTGGTCGTCGAGCACGATGAGGTGCCGGAAGCCGCCGTGCGCCATGGCCTCGGCGGCCTCCTGGAGCGTCCACGCCGGGGAGGCGAAGACGACGTCGGTCGTGGTGTGGGTGCCGGCTGTCTCGTGGTCCGGATTCTGGCCGAGGCCGAGTGAGTTGAGGATGTCGCGCTCGGTCAGAATGCCGATGCCGCAGGTGTCGGGGTCGAGGACGACCGCCGCGCCGACGCGGCGCTCGGACATCAGACGGGCCGACCTGCGCAGCGTGTGGGCGGGGCCGATGGTGAGGACCATCGTGCTCATGGCGTCGCGGACGAGCATGGGCGTGAGCCACCTCCTTGGTGAACCCGCGACCTCCGGGATGCCGAAGGATTGCCTCCGGTCCCGACCTGGAGAACGGATTCACAAGTTCACAAGTGGGGGGACTCTCAGAGTCGCAGCCGAAGGGGCCGTCAACAAGGGGGCGCGAAGGGTCCGTTGCGCCGCTTTTGAGCTTCCGCGCGCGGTTGCGGCGCGACGCTCGGCATTCAAGTAGCGGCGCTCAGGCCTTCAGGCAGTGGCTGCAGGCAGCGGTGGCGCTCAGGGCTGCAGGCAGCAGCGGCGCTCAGGGCTGCAGGTAGCTGAGCAGCTCGCCGTGGAGGAGGCCGTTCGACGCCGCCGCGTTGCCGCTGTGCGGGCCGTGGCGTCCGTCGAGCCCGGTGAAGACGCCGCCCGCCTCCGTCACGATGATCGCGTTCGCCGCCATGTCCCACAGGGAGAGCTCGGGCTCCGCCGCCATGTCGACCGAACCCTCGGCGACCATCATGTACGGCCAGAAGTCGCCGTACCCGCGCGTGCGCCAGACCGCGCGCGTGAGGTCGAGGAAGCCGTCGAGCCGGCCCTGCTCCTCCCAGCCGCTGAGCGAGGAGTACGCGAACGACGCGTCCGCGAGGCGCCCGACCTTGGAGACCTGAAGGCGCGAGGCCGACGTCAGGCTGCGCCCCGTGTACGCGCCCGCACCCTTGGCGGCCCACCAGCGGCGGCCGAGCGCGGGCGCGGAGACGACGCCGACGACGGGCTGGTAGCCGCCCTCGCCCGCCTCCATCAGCGAGATGAGCGTGGCCCACACCGGCACCCCGCGCACGTAGTTCTTGGTGCCGTCGATCGGGTCGATGACCCAGCGGCGCGGGCCCGTGCCCTCGATGCCGTACTCCTCGCCGAGGATCGCGTCCCGCGGCCGTGCCCGCTGGAGCTGGCCGCGGATCAGTTCCTCCGCGGCCTTGTCGGCCTCGCTCACCGGCGTCATGTCCGGTTTGGTCTCGACCTTCAGGTCGAGGGCCTTGAACCGGTCCATGGTCGCGGCGTCGGCGGCGTCCGCGAGGACGTGGGCGAGACGCAGATCATCGTGGTAGTCGGGCATGGGTGAACAGTATCGATCGAGGTCGCCCTCGGGCCACAGGGGACATCGGATGGCCGCCCGAGAGGGCTCAGTGCGCCGAGCCCGACAGCTGGAGGCCGATCACGCCGATGATCACCAGCGAGATCGAGACGATCTTGAGGACGGACACCAGGTCGTCGAGGAAGACCATGCCGTAGATCGCGGTGCCCGCCGCGCCGATGCCCGTCCACACCGCGTACGCGGGCCCGACGTCGAGCTTGCGCAGCGCGAGGGTGAGGAGGCCGAAGCTGCCGAGGGCGAAGCACGAGAACGCGATGGTCGGCCAGAGGCGGGTGAAGCCGTGCGAGAGCTTCAGGCAGACCGCGAAGCCGGTCTCCAGAATCCCCGCCACGATGACGAGCAGCCACGCCATGTGCTTGCCTCCAGCATCTTCGACTTCCGTGACCGCTCGGGGCCGTCCCCACCGTCTCGATCTTGGGCCCGGCCTGCGCGCGATTATGCACTTACCGGCACGGCACGGGCGCAAACAACGCTGAGGTCAGTCGCCCTCGCGCCGCTCCCGCGTCGCGAGCAGCCTCCTCAGGGAGTAGAGACGCGCGGGATCCGCGTGTCCCTGAGCGACCCACTCGTCGAGCGCGCAGTCCTGCTCGTCGTGGCTGCACGCGCGCGGACAGTTCGCCGTGCCCGGCTCCAGGTCGGGGAAGGCGTGGATGACGCGCGACGGGTCGACGTAGTGGAGGCCGAAGGAGCGCACGCCCGGGGTGTCGATCACCCAGCCGCTGTCGTCGGGCAGCGGCAGCGCGAGCGCGGACGTCGTGGTGTGCCGGCCGCGCCCGGTGACCGCGTTGACGTGACCCGTCGTACGGCGGCTGCCCTTCGGTACGAGGGCGTTGACCAGGGTCGTCTTGCCGACGCCGGAGTGGCCCACGAACACGGTGATCTTGCCGTCGAGCTGCTCGCGCACGCGCGCGACCGCCGCCCCGCTCTCCAGCTCGTCCCGGCTGGTGACGACGTAGGGGACGCCCAACGCCCCGTACAGCTCCAGGAGTTTGTCCGGCGGGTCGAGGTCCGACTTGGTGAGGACGAGCAGCGGGTCGAGGCCGCTGTCGTACGCGGCGACCAGACAGCGGTCGATCATGCGCGGGCGCGGCTCGGGGTCGGCGAGGGCGGTGACGATGGCGAGCTGGTCGGCGTTGGCGACGACCACACGCTCGTACGGGTCGTCGTCGTCGGCCGTGCGGCGCAGGACGGAGGAGCGCTCGCCGATGCGGACGATGCGGGCGAGGGTGTCCTTCTTGCCGGACAGGTCGCCGACGACGGAGACCTGGTCACCGACCACGGCCGCCTTGCGGCCCAGCTCGCGGGCCTTCATCGCGATGACCGGGACGTCGTCGATGAGGACGGTGAGGCGGCCCCGGTCCACGGTCAGGACCATGCCGTCGGCGGCGTCCTCGTGCTTCGGGCGGATGTTCGTGCGCGGGCGGTTGCCCTTGCGGTTGGGGCGGACGCGGATGTCGTCCTCGTCGGGGTTCTTGCCGTAGCGGCGCATGATCTCGATCCGCCCGTCAGTTCCCCAGCATCCCGGCCCACAGGTCGGGGAAGTCCGGCAGAGTCTTGGCCGTCGTCCCCACGTTCTCGATCTCCACGCCCGGCACGGCGAGCCCGATGATCGCGCCCGCGGTGGCCATGCGGTGGTCGTCGTACGTGTGGAAGGTCCCGCCGTGCAGGGGGCGCGGGCGGATGTGCAGGCCGTCGGCGGTCTCGGTGACGTCGCCGCCCAGCTCGTTGATCTCCTTGGTGAGCGCGGCCAGGCGGTCCGTCTCGTGCAGGCGCAGGTGCGCGACGCCCCGGAGCGTGGAGGGGGAGTCGGCGAGGGCCGCGACCGCCGCGATGCCCGGCGTCAGCTCGCCGACCTCGCTCAGGTCGACGTCGATGCCGTGGATCGAGCCGGACCCGGTGAACTCCAGGCCCTTCTCGGTCAGTTCGCAGGAGCCGCCCATCTCGGTGAAGATCTCGCGCAGCCGGTCGCCGGGCTGCGTGGTGTGCTCGGGCCAGTCGGGGACGGTGACCGTGCCGCCGGTGACCAGGGCCGCGGCCAGGAACGGCTGGGCGTTCGACAGGTCGGGCTCCACCGTCAGATCACGGCCGAGCAGCGCGCCCGACGTGACCCGCCAGACGTTCGGCTCGCCGCCGGACTCCGGGGTGTCGACCTGGGCGCCGACCGTGCGGAGCATGTCGACGGTCATCCGGATGTGCGGCATCGAGGGCAGCGGGCCGCCGACGTGGCGCACCTCGACTCCCTGGTTGAAGCGGGGGCCGGACAGCAGGAGGGCGCTGACGAACTGGGACGACGAGGACGCGTCGATCTCGACCCGGCCGCCGTCGAGGGCGCCGACGCCGTGCACGGTCATCGGGAGCGAGCCGCGGCTGTCGTCGTCGATCCGGGCGCCGAGGACGCGCAGCGCGTCGATCACGCCGTTCAGCGGCCGCTCGTAGGACCGGGGGTCGCCGTCGAAGCGCACCGGGCCGTCGGCGAGCGCCGCGACCGGGGGCAGGAAACGCATCACCGTGCCGGCGTTGCCCACGTCCACCGTGGCGGGCCCGTGAAGCCCCGAAGGGATGACGCGCCAGGCCTCGCCCGAACCGTCCGGGCCCACGCCCTCCTCGATGCCGACGCCCATGGCGCGCAGGGCGGCCGCCATCAGGAGAGTGTCGCGCGAGCGGAGCGGGCGGCGCAGCCAGCCGGGCTCGGCGGCGAGGGCGGCCAGGACGAGCGCGCGGTTGGTGACCGACTTCGATCCCGGCACATGGACCGTCGCGGAGACGGGGCCGCTCGCGTGCGGGGCGGGCCAGAGGTCGGTGTGCGCGGGGTTTTCGGTCATGCCTTTACTTTAGTGGGCTCAGGCGATCGGACCGGATCACGCGCCCCCACCCGGGGACAGGGGGAGCTCAGAGGCCCAGCAGCCAGCGCCCGCCGCCGATCAGCGAGCACAGTGACACCGCGTGGAAGAAGAACAGCCACATGCCCGCCGGTACGTGGGTGAGCCGGGACAGCTGGTCCGCGTCGGAGTCCCCGGCCCCGCCCCGCCGGCGCTTGCTCTGCAGCTCGAACGCGGGCCGCACGCCGCCCAGGAGCAGGAACCACACGACGACGTAGCCGAACGCCGCCTGCACCTGCGGGCCCGCCAGCCAGGACACGAGCACGAAGACGCCGCCCGTCACGATCACGGTCAGGGCGCCGTACGCGTTCCTGATCATCACGAGCAGCGCCACCAGCAGGGCCGTGGCCAGCCACAGGAGGGCCGTGATGTGCCCGGCGGAGAGCAGCGCGGCGCCGCCGAGGCCGAGCAGCGGGGGAGCGGTGTAGCCGGCGGCCGCGGTCAGGATCATGCCGAGGCCCGACGGCTTGCCGCGGCTGACGGTGAGGCCGCTGGTGTCGGAGTGCAGCCTGATGCCGTCGAGACGGCGCCCGGTGAGCAGGGCCACGATGCCGTGCCCGCCCTCGTGGGCGATGGTGATCGCGTTGCGGGAGAGCCGCCATATGTTGCGGGGGACGATCGCGGCGAGCGCGAGCGCCGCTGTGGCGAACACCACCCACTGGTCCGGGTCGGGCTGGCTGCCGAAGACCCGGTCCCACAGGTCGGCGGCGCCGGTACTCGCGATGACGTACATGGTGGGGGAAGGCTCCCTCTGGTCGGCCGGATTCTGGCACTGTGGCACGTATGTGCGGACGGTATGCATCGAGTCGTAGGCCCGAGGATCTCGCAGGAATCTTTGAGATCGAGAAGTGGGAGCCCGAGGAGGCCCTCGCGCCCGACTACAACGTGGCCCCGACCAAAGAGGTCTACGCGGTTCTCGACCGCCCTGTGAAGGACGCCGCCGACCGGAATCCGGTTCGCCAGCTGCGCACCCTCAAGTGGGGCCTCGTCCCGTCGTGGGCGAAGACCCCCGAGGGCGGCGCCCGGATGATCAACGCGCGCGCCGAGACGGTGTACGAGAAGCCGAGCTACCGCCGGGCCTTCGCGAGCCGGCGCTGCATCCTGCCAGCCGACGGCTATTACGAGTGGGTGACCGGGGACGCCGAGCGCGACCTGGAGGTCGAGGGCAAGAAGAAGCGGCCCCGCAAGCAGCCCTACTTCGTGACGCCCGCCGACGGCTCCGTCTTCGCGATGGCCGGCCTGTACGAGTTCTGGCGCGACCGCACCCTGCCCGACGAGCACCCCCTCGCCTGGTGGGTGACGTGCACCGTGATCACCACCGAGGCGGAGACCGCGCCGCTCGCGGTGGCGCCCGCCGAGGGCCCCCGCTCGCTCGCCGACATCCACCCCCGGATGCCGCTGATGCTCACCCCGGACCGCTGGGACGCCTGGCTCGACCCGTTCCGCACCGACGTCGACGACCTGAGGCCGCTGCTCGCGCCGCCGCCGGAGGGCCTGATGCGGGCGTATCCCGTGTCGACGTCGGTCAGCAACGTACGCAACAACGGGCCGGAGCTGCTCAAGGAGCTGGAGGGGCCCGAAGAGGGCACACTTTTCTGACGTGACCCAGAAAGCTTCTGATGTGCCCAGGAACACGTCCCGTAACGAGCCCCGTAGCGAGCTCGTCGAGACCGACGCCGGTGAGGCGCGTATCACCTGGCATCCGGCGCCCGCGAAGAAGGCCCGGCTCGTCCTGGCGCTCAGCCACGGCGCCGGCGGCGGCATCGAGGCGCGCGACCTGAAGGCCATCGCCGCCGAGCTGCCCGCCCACGGCGTGAGCGTCGCGCTCGTCGAGCAGCCGTGGCGCGTGGCCGGCAAGAAGGTGGCGCCCGCGCCGAAGACCCTGGACGTGGGCTGGCGCGGCGTGTGGCCCGCCCTGGCGCGGCCCGGGCTCCCGGTCGTCGCGGGCGGGCGCAGCGCGGGCGCGCGCGTCGCGTGCCGCACGGCGGTGGAGCTCGGCGCGGCCGGCGTCCTCGCCCTGAGCTTCCCGCTGCATCCGCCGGGCCGCCCCGAGAAGTCCCGCGCCGACGAACTCCTCGGCGCCGGGGTCCCCACCCTCGTCGTCCAGGGCGGCAACGACCCTTTCGGGAAGCCGGCCGAGTTCCCCGACTCGACCGCTTACGAACTCGTCGAAGTCCCTTACGGGGACCACGGGTTCGCGGTGCCGAAGCGGGCGGACATCGGGCAGGACGAGGCCGTCGCCCTCATCACGGACGCCGTCGTGAAGTGGGCCGGATCACTCGCATAGCACCTGGGAATGTTGCGCGGCGCACTTCTGTTGTGCGGAGCAGATGGCGTGCGAACGCTGTCGAAGATTTTGCGACAACGTACGAGTCTTACGAGAGGAAGTCCGCCGCATGGGTTCGACCATCTGCCCGAGCCGCAGCAGCGCCGCTGACCTGGAGTGGAGCGTGCTGCACGCGGCGAAGACCGCCCCCATTCGGGCGGCGGGGGGACCGGATCGTCGTCTATCCTCCGTTTCGAGTGGGGTCCCGTTCGGCCCCGCGACGTCGTTGGAGGAGGTGGGTCCGGTCACAGGGACCGACGCAGGTACCGAACGCGGCCAGGCGGAAGAGCCCGAGGAGTCCGCGACGGAGCGCAATGCGCGCTTCGAGCGGGACGCGCTCACGTTCCTCGACCAGATGTACTCGGCTGCGCTGCGCATGACGCGCAACCCGGCCGACGCCGAGGACCTGGTGCAGGAGACCTACGCGAAGGCGTACGCGTCGTTCCACCAGTTCCGCGAGGGCACCAACCTCAAGGCGTGGCTGTACCGCATTCTCACGAACACGTTCATCAACTCGTACCGCAAGAAGCAGCGCGAGCCCCAGCGCAGTGCTGCCGAGGAGATCGAGGACTGGCAGCTGGCGCGCGCCGAGTCGCACATGTCGACCGGCCTGCGTTCCGCCGAGTCGCAGGCGCTCGACCACCTGCCCGACTCGGACGTGAAGTCGGCGCTCCAGGCGATCCCCGAGGAGTTCCGCATCGCGGTCTATCTGGCCGACGTAGAGGGCTTTGCGTACAAGGAGATCGCGGACATCATGGGTACACCCATCGGTACGGTGATGTCCCGGCTGCACCGGGGCCGTCGCCAGCTGCGCGGCATGCTCGAGGACTACGCCCGCGACCGTGGGCTGGTCCCGGCCGGCGCCGGCGAGTCGAACGAAGCGAAAGGCTCGGGCTCATGAGCTGCGGAGAGCCGCACGAGACGGATTGCAGTGAAGTCCTCGACCATCTCTACGAGTTCCTCGACCACGAGATGCCGGACAGCGACTGCACGAAGTTCGAGACGCACTTCGAGGAGTGCTCTCCGTGCCTGGAGAAGTACGGCCTGGAGCAGGCCGTGAAGAAGCTGGTCAAGCGGTGCTGCGGCCAGGACGACGTACCGACCGACCTGCGGTCGAAGGTCATGGGCCGCATCGAGCTCATCCGGTCCGGGCAGGCCGTGCCCGACCAGGACGTGACGGCCTCGGCACCGAAGCTCCGGGAAGCCTGAACGGCCCTGATCCTCTAAAGCACTGCATCGGCGGGACGTGACGGCGGTACGTCACGTCCCGCCGCCGTTCCGTGCCGCTGTCACCCGAATGTGCTAATCCGCCGCCGGTGGCCCGGGCAATCCTCGCGATGCCGCCCGCGCACCCGTCCCCTCGCCCTATTCTCCGGAAGCTGAAGCGGACACGGGGAGGGGACTCGGCATGCGGACGGTTCCGCCTCTGGCCCTCGGCTGCGTCCTGTGCGCGGTCGCCGGCGCCCTCGTGTGCGCCGCCCCCGCCGCCGGCCCCACGACCCCGTGGCCCGCCGTCGCCCTCCTCGCCGCCCTGTACGCCGCGTGCGAACACGCGGGCCGGTGCCGCGTGATCGGGCGACGCGTGCCGCAGGGCATGGGCACCTTCTTCCCCGTCCTGCTCGCCGGGGCGTTCCTCCTGCCGCCGGCGGCCGCCGCCCTCGTCGCCGTGCCCGGCGCGCTCCTCGCCACGACCGACCGGCGCCCGGCCGCCCCCCGCCGCGCCTGGCGCGCCGCCCAGCTGGCCCTCGCCACCTGGGCCGCCGCCCGTGTCCACGCGGCGCTCGGCGGCACCGCGGCGGTGTCCGCGCCCCACTTCCCGTACGCCCTCGTGCCCGCCGGAGCGGCCGTCCTGGTGTTCTGCGCCGTCCTCGCCCTCCTGGACGGCGCGATCCTCGCCGCCGCCGAACGCGTCCCGCTGCGGGCCGCCTGGCGCGGTCTGTTCCCGCGGGCCCTCGCCCCCGTCGCCGTGCACGGCCTGGCGGGCCTCATGATGGCCGTCCTGTGGCGCAGCCCCTACGGGCCCCTCGCGGCGCTGCTCGTGCTGCTGCCGATGTACATCTCCTGCTGGGTGTTCGCCCAGTACCACCGCGAGCGCGCCGCCCACCAGGCGACGATCCGGGCGCTCGTGCAGGCCGTCGACATCAAGGACGGCTACACGCGCGGCCACAGCGAGCGGGTCGGCCAGGCGTCCATGATGATCGCCCGCGAACTCGGCATGGCGGACGAGCGGGCCGAGGTCCTCAGGTTCGCCGGGATCCTGCACGACGTCGGCAAACTCGGCGTCCCCACCCGTCTGCTGCGCAAGGACGGCCCGCTGACCCCCGAGGAGCGGCGCGTCATCGAACTGCACCCCGAGTACGGGCACGAGATGGTGCGCGGCATCGGATTCCTCGGAGAGGCACGGGCGGCGATCCTGCACCACCACGAGCGGATGGACGGCAGCGGCTACCCCTACGGGCTCACCGGGTCGCAGATCCCGGAGTTCGCGCGGGTGGTGGCCGTCGCCGACGCCTTCGACGCCATGACGTCCACCCGGTCCTACTCGCGGGCCCGGCCCGTCGACGCCGCGCTCGCCGAGCTCTCCCGGTGCGCGGGCGCGCAGTTCGACCCGCAGATGGTCGGGGCGCTCGTGCGGGCGCTCGGGCAGCACGGGTGGCGCCCCGCCGTGACGGCGGACGAGCCCGCCCCTCAGCTGCCGGGTCCCCGCGCCGCGCGGCGGGCGGCTCCGCGTTGACCTGGGCGGAGGCCCCCGGGACGCGGAGCGGCCGGGCGCTCACCACGACCGTGGCCGTCCATGGGCTCGCACTCGCGCTCACCGCCGCCGCGGTCGGCGGCACCCTCTGGACCGGCGTCGAGGAACCGGGGACGGCCCTCGCCTTCGGCGTGTTCATCGCCGTCGGCGAACTCGCCCGCTGGGGATCTCCCGGAGGGGACCGGGAGCCCGCACCCCTGGGGGCCGCCGGCGCGCTCGCGTACGCCCTGCTCGGGGAGACGGCGGGGCGGGCCACGCACCACGGGGCGCTCCAGGTCGTCGCCGTGGTCGTCGCGGCGGGGCTCGTCGGCTGCGTGCCGCACCTCGCACGCGGGCGCGGGCCGTCCGCCGACCACATGGCACGGCGCGTCCTCACCGTCGCGTTCGCCGCCGTCTGCTTCCAACCCCTCTACAACCAGGGCCGGTTCGGCGCCTGGTTCGGCGACGGCGCCGCCTACGCCCTGCTCCTCGTTCTGCTCCTCGTCCTGACCGCCCTGTGCGACGCCGTACTCGCCGCCGTCATGGCGCACGCCCGCACCGGCTGGCCGTTCGGGCCGCTGCTCAGGGACGAGCTGCGGGCCATGATCGGCATCGGCTCGGCGGTGGGCGCGACCGGCGCCGTCATGGCCCTCGCCGTGGCCGTCGCAGGACTGTGGGCCCTGCCCGTCTTCTGCCTCCCCCTGCTCCTCACCCAGCTCGCCTTCCGCCGGTACGCCGCCGTGCGGACCACGTACCGGCAGACCATCACGTCGCTGGCCCGCGCCACCGAGATCGCCGGCTACACACCGCAGGGTCACGCGCTGCGCGTGGCGGCGCTCAGCCGCGCCGTGGGCCGCGACCTCGGCCTGTCCGAACCCGGCCTCACCGTCCTGGAGTACGCCGCCCTCATGCACGACATCGGGCAGCTGTCCCTCGTCGACCCCATCGCCGACGGCGCCACCGCCGCCCTGCCCGCCCAGGAGCAGCGCAGGATCGCGCTGCTCGGGGGGGCCGTCGTGCGCCAGACGGGTGTGGATGCCGAGGTCGCCGTCGTCGTCGAGCGTCAGGCCGACCCCTACCGTGAGCAGCCTCTCAGTGCCAGGATCGTCCGTACCGCCAACGCATACGACGAGATGGCCCGGGGAGAAGGCCCCCAGGGCTCCCTCACCGCCCTGGAGAGGCTGCGTCTCGCGACGGGGCGCGATCACCAGCCGGATGTGGTGGAATCCCTGGCCAGGGTCGTGTCGAGGGGCGGGGTGACCCTGCCTCCCGCGGGGTAACCCATGGGTAATGAGCGACTGTCCGGCCGTACGTGGTTGGATGCGAAGAAGAGGATGTCCGGGGGCTCCGGCCCCGGCCGTGCTCTGAGGGGGAAGGCCCCCCGAGGGCACTGCCCCCCGGACCGACAGGCGGGAATGCAGGCGGGAATCGTGAGGATCTTCGGCAAGGGACGGCACCGGCCCTCCGCCTCATGGCGGCAGGCCACCGATCGGGCGTTCACGCTCATCGGCGACGGCCGGTACGAGGACGCCGGCGCGCTGCTCACCCGGGCCGCCGACCTCGAGCCGTGGCTGTCCGAGTCGTGGTTCAACCTCGCCCTGCTGCACAAGTTCCGGCACGACTGGGAGCAGGCGCGGGCCGCGGGCCTGCGCGCGGTGGCCCTCCTGGAGCGCGAGTCCGGCGCCCCCGACTGGTGGAACGTGGGCATCGCGGCCACCGCCCTGCAGGACTGGCCGCTCGCCCGGCGGGCCTGGCAGGCGTACGGACTGAAGGTGCCGGGCGGCGCGACCGCCGCCGGCGAGCCCACCGGGATGGACCTGGGCAGCGCGGCCGTGCGGCTTTCGCCGGAGGGGGAGGCCGAGGTGGTGTGGGGGCGCAGGCTCGACCCCGCCCGTATGGAGGTCCTGTCGATCCCGCTGCCGTCCTCCGGGCGCCGCTGGGGCGAGGTCGTCCTGCACGACGGAGTGCCCCACGGCGAGCGGACGACGGCCGCCGGGCACGCGTACCCCGTCTTCGACGAGATCGAACTGTGGGCTCCCTCGCCCGTCCCCACCTGGGTCGTCCTCCTGGAGGCCGCGACCGAGGCCGACCGGGACGCGCTGGAGCAGCTCGCCTCCGACGCCGGGTTCGCCGCCGAGGACTGGTCGTCCTCCGTGCGGCTGCTGTGCCGGATGTGCTCCGAGTCGCGGATGCCGTCCGACGAGGGCGACGGCGAGCACCTGGACCCGCACGACCACAGCGAACCCGGCCATCCGGGACCGCTCGGCCACCGCACCGACGGCCAGCTGTGGGTGCCCGAGCGCGAGTGTGGCGTCGCGGCGCCCGCGTCGCTCGTGCGGGGGCTGCTCGACGGCTGGGTCGCCGACAGCCCGGACTCCAGGGACTGGCGGGACCTCGAAGAAGTCTGCTGAGTGACCTGCTGGGCGGTCCGCTGGGCGGTCTGCTGAGCGGTGTGCTGAGCGATCCCCGTAGTCTGTACCCCTGAATTTCCCCCGTAGCAGGCACCGGAAGGCGTACGTCGGACATGGCGCAGCAGGACACCGAGCACGAGCACGCCGGAGTGCTCCCCGTGGACGACGAGGGATTCGTCCTCGACACCGAGGACAACGCCGCCCGCGAGGAGGCCGCCGTCGCGCGCGGTACGGCGCGGCCGATCACCGTCGTCGGGAACCCCGTCCTGCACAAGGAGTGCAAGGACGTCACCGAGTTCGGCGACGAGCTGGCGCAGCTGGTGGACGACATGTTCGCCAGCCAGCGCGCCGCGGAGGGCGTGGGCCTCGCCGCGAACCAGATCGGCGTCGACCTGAAGGTCTTCGTCTACGACTGCCCGGACGACGACGGTGCGCGTCACACCGGTGTGGTCTGCAACCCGGTGCTCCAGGAGCTGCCGGCCGACCGGCGCCGCCTCGACGACGGGAACGAGGGCTGCCTGTCCGTGCCGACGGCGTACGCCGAACTCGCCCGCCCCGACTACGCGGTGGTGACCGGGCAGGACGAGAAGGGCAACCCGATCAAGGTCCGGGGCACGGGCTTCTTCGCGCGCTGCCTCCAGCACGAGACGGACCACCTGTACGGGTACCTGTACATCGACCGCCTCTCCAAGCGTGAGCGCAAGGACGCCCTGAAGCAGATGGCCGAGGGCACGCCCCGCTACGAGGTCGTCCCCAACGACTGATGCGGGAGGGCCCGTTGGGCCCTGAGCACATCCGAGTGACACGAGCGGCGTCCGGCCAGGGTTCACCTGGCCGGGTGCCGCTCGCGTGTGTGTGCCTCCGGCCACCCCCGGGCGGTCAGGTGTGCGAACCGGATCAGCCGCCGATGATCCAAAATCAGTCATCTAAGGGGACTTTTCCGGCGTGTGGGGGTAGTGAGGGGAGCAAATCCGTTCCCAGAACGGTCAGTTGTAGTGCTGAATAGAAAGTGCGGGGATACGCAACGGCGCGCGCCCGGCACAGCGAAGGGGCGCATGCCACCAGGCGGCTGAGAGGGGTTTGTTCGTGCCTGCTTTCTCACACAGCACTTCACGGACTCGGGTGCAGACACGCGCGCAGACACAGACGCAGACAGCGGTCCCACCGGCGCTCGCGCTACCGGTGATCGAGGAGGCGTTTCCTCGCAATCTGCATCCGTATTGGCCGAAGCTTCAGGAGAAGACGAGGTCCTGGCTGCTGCAAAAGCGGCTCATGTCGCCGGACAAGGTGGAGAAATATGCCGACGGCCTGTGCTACACCGACCTCATGGCGGGCTACTACATAGGCGCCCCCGACGATCTCCTCTCCGCGATTTGTGACTACAGCGCGTGGTTCTTCGTCTGGGACGACCGCCACGACCGCGACGTGATCCACGGGCGGACCGGAGCCTGGCGGCGCCTCGCCGTGCAGCTGCACGCGGCACTCGAGGCACCTCAGCTCCATCTGCACCACAAGGACCCGCTGGTGGCGGCCTTCGCGGACAGTATGGTCCGGTTGAACGGCTCGCTGACCCGGACCTGGAACGCCCGCTTCGCCCGCCACTTCCACGTGGTGATCGACGCGTACGACCAGGAATTCCGGAACCGGACCACGGGCGCGGTCCCCACGGTCGAGGAATACATCGAGCTGCGGAGGAATACCTTCGCGCACTGGATATGGCTCGATCTCCTCGAACCGACAGCCCAGTACGAACTCCCGGAAAAGGTCCTGGAAAGCGCCGCCTACCGGCGCGCCGCGCTCGCGTGCCAGGATTTCGCGGCCTGGTACAACGACCTCTGCTCACTGCCCAAGGAACTCGCGGGCGATGAACTCCACAATCTCGGGATCAGCCTCATCCACCACGAGGGGCTTTCGCTCGAAGAGGCCGTCGAAGAAGTCCGCCGAAGGGTCCAGGAATGCATTTCCGAATTCCTGGAGGCCGAGCCGGAAGTTCTCCGGATGGCGGACGAGGCGGCGGACGGGACTTTAGCGGGAGAGAGCCTCGCGGTGGCGCTCAGGTCATGCGTCTCCAATATGCGGAACTGGTTCAGTTCCGTGTACTGGTTCCACCACGAGTCGGGCCGCTATCAGGTGGACAGCTGGGACGACCGGGCCACCCCTCCGTACATCAGCGACCAGGCAGGTGACGAATGAGCGTCGAATCGGCAGAATCCTCGATTCCGGCCGGCGCGCAGGCCGCGCGTCGGCGCACGCCGCCGTACGCCGGTGGTGGCGCGCCCCTCCTCGGGCACGCCTGGAACCTCGTGCGCGACCCGCTCGCCTTCGTCGCCGGACTGCGCGACCACGGCGACCTCGTCCGCCTCCGGCTCGGCCCGAAGACGGCCTACGCGGTCTGCGACCCGGACCTCGTGGCCGCCCTCCTCAAGAGCCCCGACTACATGGTCGGCGGGCCCCTCTGGGAGACCCTCGGAGTCCTTCTGGGCAAGGGCGTGGCGACCAGTAACGGCTCGGTGCACCGGCGCCAGCGGCGCACCATCCAGCCCGCGTTCCGGCTGGACCGCATCGCCGACCACGCCGCCGTGATGGAGGAGGAGGCGCGCGCCATGGCGGCGCGCTGGAAGCCCGGCGACACGGTCGACATCGGCGCCGAGGTGTTCCGCACCGCGGTCCGCATCGTCGCCCGCTCGGTCCTGCACGTCGACTCGGTCGACGAGCGGGCCGACCGGCTCAGCTCCTCGCTGCACACCGTCTTCAGCGGTCTGTACCGGCGCATGGTGCTGTCCGTCGGACCGTTCTATCGGCTGCCACTTCCGGCCAATCGCCGATTCGAGCGGGCACTGGCCGATTTGCATCGCCTCGTCGACGAGATCATTGCCGAGCGGCGCGCGTCCGGGGTCAATCCGGGCGACCTGCTCGCGGCATTGCTCGGCGCCGAGGACGAGAATGGCCATTCTGTCTCCGAGCAGGAGGTGCACGACCAGGTCGTCTCGCTCGTCGTGGCCGGCGCGGAGAATGTCGCGTCCACCCTCACTTGGGCGTTCCACCTCCTCGCGGAACACCCCGGGCAGGAAAGCCGGTTGCACGACGAGGTTGAATCCGTGACGGGTGGTAGGCCCGTCGCATTTGCCGACCTCAAAGACCTCGTGCATACGCGCAATGTCATCACGGAGGCGATGCGTGTACGGCCCGCCGTATGGATATTGACGCGGCAGGCCGCCGTCGATACCGAGCTCGGCGGCTATCACATTCCGGCCGGGTCGGACATCGTGTACAGCCCCTTTGCGATGCAGCGCGATCCGCGGTCCTTCCGTGACCATCTGGAGTTCGACCCCGACCGCTGGCTGCCGGAACGCGCCGCGGAAGTGCGGCAGAGCGCGATGATGCCGTTCAGCGTCGGCAACCGGAAGTGCCCCGGCGATCACTACAGCATGGCCGAACTGGCCATCATCCTGGCCACGGTGACGCCCCGGTGGCGGCTGGTTCCCGCCCCGGAGACGGACACGACGCCCCGGATCGGCATCACGCTCCAGCCCAAGCGGGCACTGCTGCGGGTCGAGCGCCGCTGACTCGGAGACCCGGTCTTCCGGGGGTCGTGACCGGCCCCCGGAAATCCGGGAGCGGCACGCCAACAGGCCGCTGATACTGGCGCGATGAGCAGATACGTAGGAGTCGTCGTCATCGCCCGATGGGCTCAGGAGGTGATGGAGCCACTGACTCGTCCCGACAGCGACCGCGAGTGGCACCAGTGCTTCACCCCCGCCGAAGTGGGCATGTCGGACGCCTGGACCATCGAGTTCACGCGCCGCAACTGGGACGGACTCCTCGCCCACCTGGAGTCCCTGCCCTGGCCGTGTCCGGAGACGGTGCAGGTGCTCATCGGTGGCGAGGACGACGACTGCTTCGGCCTGTGGATGATGTACGGCGGCAGGCTCGTCGAGGTCCCCCTGCCGCACACCCGGCGCCACCTTGACGGCCCCGACGTCACCGGCAGTCTCACGCGCACCGACCGCTCGCCTGCGGAGCGCTGACGACGCGCACCCGGAACGTACGCCGGAAGGCGTTGGGCGTCGTGCCAAGCGCCTTCATGAACTGGTGCCGCATCGCCGCCGCGTTGCCGAAGCCGGCGCGGCTCGCGATCGCCTCCACCGTCTCGTCCGTCCGCTCCAGCAACTCCTGGGCGCGCAGCACGCGTTGGCGCAGGAGCCAGCGGTACGGCGTCGTCCCCGTCTCCTGCTGGAAGCGGCGCGCGAACGTACGCGGCGACATATGGGCGCGCGCCGCGAGCTCCTCGACCGTGAGCGCCTGGTCCAAGTGCCGCTCCATCCACGCCAGTACGCCGCCCACCGTGTCACAGGGAGTGACGGGCAGGGGGCGCTCCACGTACTGCGCCTGCCCGCCGTCGCGGTGCGGCGGGACCACCATGCGGCGCGCGATCGCGTTGGCGACCTCGGCGCCGTGCTCCTTGCGGACGATGTGCAGGCAGGCGTCGATGCCGGCGGCGGTGCCCGCGGAGGTGATGACCGGGTCCTCGTCCACGTACAGGACGTCGGGGTCGACGCGGGTGCGCGGGTGGCGCACCGCCAGTTCGGCCGCGTACCGCCAGTGCACCGCGCAGCGCCGGCCGTCGAGCAGCCCGGCCGCGCCGAGCACGAAGACGCCGGAGCAGACGCTGAGCACGCGCGTGCCCCGGTCCACGGCCCGGCGCAGCGCGTCGAGCAGCTCGGGCGGATACGTGTCCGGCATGGTCGCGGCCGGTACGGCGATCAGGTCGGCCTCGTCGAGCCGGTCCAGGCCGTACGGCGTGGAGATGGTGAAGCCGGCGTGGGTCGTGAGCGTCGGCCCGGCGGCGGAGACGACCGCGAAGTCGTAGACCGGCAGCCCCTCGTCACTCCGGTCGAGCCCGAACACCTCGCAGACCACGCCGAGTTCGAACGGGTGCGCCCCGTCGAGCAGTACCGCGGCGACGTTTTTCAGCATGCTCTTCAGTGTGCCGCAGAGTTGGCAGTAATTCGAGGGTCAGTGACAGTCCTGCCACTGCCGCGCCCGCTCGCACGGCGCGAAAGTAGAGCCATGAACACAGCACTGAACTACCTCACCGTCCTCGCCGTCTTCCTCCTCCTGACCGCCCCGTCCCTGTACGGCATGGCCCACGACCGCCGCATCGACCGCCAGATCGCGAAGGCGCGGCGCGAGGCCGAAGGGACCTCACGCCGCGCCGGGTTCGCCAAGGCCGCCTAGGCCCTGTCGCCTAGAAGTCCTCGTCGAACCCGACCGAGCCCTCGACGGCGACCTGGTACGCCGACGGCCGGCGCTCGAAGAAGTTCGTCAGTTCCTGGACGCCCTGGAGCTCCATGAAGGAGAACGGGTTCTCCGAGCCGTAGACCGGGGCGAAGCCGAGCCGCTGGAGGCGCTGGTCGGCGACGCACTCCAGGTACTGGCGCATCGAGTCGGTGTTCATGCCGGGCAGGCCGTCCCCGCACAGGTCGCGGCCGAACTGCAGCTCCGCCGCGACCGCCTCCTTGAGCATGTCGGTGACCTGCCGCTGGAGTTCGTCGTCGAAGAGGTCGGGCTCCTCCTTGCGGACGGTGTCGACGACCTCGAACGCGAAGTTCATGTGCATGGTCTCGTCGCGGAAGACCCAGTTGGTGCCGGTGGCCAGGCCGTGCAGCAGGCCGCGGCTGCGGAACCAGTACACGTACGCGAAGGCGCCGTAGAAGAACAGGCCCTCGATGCACGCCGCGAAGCAGATCAGGTTGAGGAGGAAGCGGCGGCGGTCCGCCTTCGTCTCCAGGCGGTCCAGCTTCTCGACCGAGTCCATCCACTTGAAGCAGAACTGCGCCTTCTCGCGGATGGAGGGGATCTCCTCGACCGCGTCGAACGCGGCGGCGCGGTCGTCCGGGTCGGGGAGGTACGTGTCCAGGAGCGTCAAGTAGAACTGGACGTGCACGGCCTCCTCGAACAGCTGGCGCGACAGGTACAGGCGCGCCTCGGGGGAGTTGATGTGCTTGTAAAGGGTGAGTACGAGGTTGTTCGAGACGATCGAGTCACCCGTCGCGAAGAACGCGACCAGACGGCCGATCATGTGCTGCTCGCCCGGCGACAGCTTCGCGAGGTCGGCGACGTCCGAGTGGAGGTCGACCTCCTCGACGGTCCAGGTGTTCTTGATCGCGTCCCGGTAGCGCTCGTAGAAGTCCGGGTAGCGCATGGGGCGCAGGGTCAGCTCGAAGCCCGGGTCGAGCAGGTTCTTTTCGGCGGAAGACGTCATTACTGGCAGGCCTCGCAGGACTCGGGGTTTTCGAGGGAGCAGGCGACGGCGTCGGGGTCGGCCACCTGCTGGACGGGGATGGGGGCCGCGGACGCCGCGCGGGCGATCCGCGTCGCCGGGCGCGAGCGCAGGTAGTACGTCGTCTTCAGGCCCTGCTTCCAGGCGTACGCGTACATCGACGAGAGCTTGCCGATGGTCGGCGTCTCCATGAAGAGGTTCAGGGACTGCGCCTGGTCGAGGAACGGCGTACGGGCCGCCGCCATGTCGATGAGGCCGCGCTGCGGGATCTCCCACGCCGTGCGGTACAGGTCGCGGACGTCCTGCGGCACCCAGGTGAAGCCCTGCACCGAGCCGTTGGACTCGCGCAGCGCCTCGCGGGTCTGCGCGTCCCACACGCCGAGCCGCTTGAGCTCCGCCACCAGATAGGAGTTGACCTGGAGGAACTCGCCGGACAGGGTCTCGCGCTTGAACAGGTTGGAGACCTGCGGCTCGATGCACTCGTAGACGCCCGCGATGGACGCGATCGTCGCGGTCGGCGCGATGGCGAGGAGCAGCGAGTTGCGCATGCCGGTCGCGGCGATGCGCTCCCGCAGGGCGGCCCAGCGCTCCGGCCAGGTCAGCTCGACGTCGTAGTGGTCGGGGTGCAGGACGCCGCGCGCGGTACGGGTCTTCTCCCAGGCCGGGAGCGGGCCGTTGCGCTCGGCCAGGGCGGCGGACGCCTCGTACGCGGCGAGCATGATGCGCTCGGCGATCCGCGTCGACAGGGCCTGCGCCTCGGGGGAGCCGAAGGGCAGCTTCAGCTGGAAGAAGACGTCCTGGAGGCCCATCGCGCCCAGGCCCACCGGACGCCACTTGGCGTTGGAGCGGCCGGCCTGCTCGCTCGGGTAGAAGTTGATGTCGACGACGCGGTCGAGGAACGTGACGGCGGTGCGCACGGTCTCGTCGAGGCGCTGCCAGTCGATGTCGCCGGTCGCCGTGTCGACGAACGCGCCGAGGTTGACCGAACCCAGGTTGCAGACCGCCGTCTCGCCGTCGTCCGTGACCTCCAGGATCTCGGTGCACAGGTTCGAGGAGTGCACGACGTTGCCGGGCTCCGCCGTCTGGTTGGCGGTGCGGTTGGCGGCGTCCTTGAAGGTCAGCCAGCCGTTGCCGGTCTGCGCGAGGGTGCGCATCATGCGGCCGTACAGGTCCCGGGCGGGGATGGTCCGCTGGGCCTTCCCCTCGGCCTCGGCCTTGCGGTACGCGGCGTCGAACTCGTCGCCCCACAGGTCGACGAGCTCGGGCACGTCGGCCGGCGAGAACAGCGACCACGGCTGGTCGGCGTTCACGCGGCGCATGAACTCGTCGGGGATCCAGTGCGCGAGGTTGAGGTTGTGGGTGCGCCGGGCGTCCTCACCGGTGTTGTCCCGCAGCTCCAGGAACTCCTCGATGTCGGAGTGCCACGTCTCCAGGTAGACGGCCGCGGCGCCCTTGCGCCGGCCGCCCTGGTTCACGGCCGCGACGGACGCGTCGAGGGTCTTGAGGAACGGCACGATGCCGTTGGAGTGCCCGTTCGTGCCCCGGATCAGCGAACCACGGGAGCGGATGCGGGAGTACGAGAGTCCGATGCCGCCGGCGTGCTTCGAGAGGCGGGCCACCTGGTGGTAGCGGTCGTAGATGGAGTCCAGCTCGTCGAGGGGCGAGTCGAGGAGGTAGCAGGACGACATCTGGGGGTGCCGGGTACCGGAGTTGAAGAGCGTCGGCGACGACGGCAGGTAGTCGAGGCGGCTCATCAGGCGGTACAGGGAGGCGACCTCGTCCAGGGCACGCGTCGAGTCGTCCTCCGCGAGCCCGCACGCGACGCGCAGCATGAAGTGCTGCGGGGTCTCGACGACCTGGCGGGTGATCGGGTGGCGCAGCAGGTAGCGGCTGTGCAGGGTGCGCAGGCCGAAGTAGCCGAAGCGGTCGTCACCGGCGACGTCGATCAGCGCGTCGAGCCGCTCGGCGTGCAGGCGCACGAACTCGGCCGTACGGTCCGCGATCAGGCCCTCGCGGTGGCCCACCGCGACGGACCCGGAGAACGAGGTGACGCCCTGCGAGGCGGCCTCGGCAGCGACGCTGATCGTCAGGAGCCGTGCCGCGAGCTTGGAGTAGACCGGGTCCTCGGAGATGAGTCCGGCGGCCGACTCGGTGGCGAGGGAGCGCAGCTCCGCCTCGTCCGCCGCGGCGGACCGGCCGCGCAGCGCGGCGGCGGCGACCCGGCCGGGGTCGGCGTCGGGGAGGTCGGCGGTCAGTTCGGTCAGGGTACGCAGCAGCGCGGTACCCGGGCTGTCCTCCGACTCGGACTGCGCTGTGGCCGGTTCGGCGGGCGCGATGGTCACGTGGGGCTCTCCCTCGCTCGGCTGTGGGCCTGACGGGGAGGAGGGCACGGGGGCATGGCGGGGCCCGCGTCGCCGGCCCACTCCACGAGACCCGGACGTCGTCATGCCCGGGCCGGACGGCTCGGGCGTGCTGTCGACAGGTCCTCGGACTCGCGTATGCGTGCATACGTACACCGTTGCGGGACAGTTCCGGACTTGCACCGGATTCCCCTGCGGCGACAGCGAGCATGAGCATACATCTTGTGCTGGCCGTGGAACGCAGCCCCACATCTTGTGTCGACTAGGGTGGCGGCCGAACTGATGGCCGAGCAGGGGGAGGCGCCGTGCGAGGTGGGGCGCGAGGGCGTGGAGCGGGCTGTGCCGCGGTACTGCTGATGCTGGTCGCGGGATGCGCAGGCGGTGAGGCCGGTGGCGCCGATGGGCCCGACGGGTCGGGGCGGCGGCCCTCGGCACCCGGCGTCGACGGCTCGGCGGATCCCGGGAAGGTCTTCACGGACGCCGAGTTGGGAGCCGTACTCCTGCCGGCGCAGTCCGTCGGCGACGACGCGACGGCGAACGAGATCTCCCTGGGCCTGTTCGACCGGCACTTCGGCGGCGGCGACTGGAGCACCTGCGCCGCCGGCCGGGACGCGCGCGGGGAACTGGTGCGCATGAAGGGGGCCAGCGCCGAGCGGACGGTCCGTCCGGACCCCGCGGCGACGAGCGACGACGCCCCCTTCGTCTTCGAGCGCCTGGTCTCGATGCCGGCCGCCCGCGCCGGGCGGTATCTCGAACTGCGGCGCGCGCTCCACGACGCGTGCGGCCGTGTCACGGTCGACACCGACGCCGCCCCCGTAGTCGAGCACCACGAGGCCCGGCCGCTCGCGGACCTGGGCGACGAGGCGGTACTGGAGACGACGCGCACGACGGGCGGCGACGAGTTCGACGGCACCCCGCACTACGAGGTCGAACTGCGGGTCGGCGGCGTCCTGGTGACGGTGGGGGCGGGCACGGACAGGGCCCTGACGCTCTCCTCGGCGGCCGAGGCGGCCCAGAGGGTCAGGAAGGACCTCTACGGCGCCTCGTGAGCCCCCTGGGGCTCCCCAAGTACGCCGACGGGCCCTAGTACGCGGACGGGCCGCCGGATTGCTCCGGCGGCCCGTCCAGTCGTAAGGGAGTTGGAGAGTCGGGAGTCGGGTCAGTGCCCGCCCGCTCCCGCCGTCGCCTCCGGCAGCTCCGTCAGGACGCCGGGGTCGCCCGCGTCCGCCGTGTAGTCCCCCGGAGAGGTCTCGTCGACGCCCTCGGGGGCCTTGAACGCCTTCAGGGCGAAGGTGAGGACCACCGTCACCGCCACGTTCAGGACGAACGCCGTGAGGCCGATGTAGCCGATCTCGCCGATGCCCGGGATCTCCTTGGCGCTGCCGCCGAAGTGCTTCTGCGTCGGGGAGGCGACCCCGTACGCGGCGAACGTGCCGTAGACCATGCCGACCGCCCAGCCGGCGAGCAGCGCCCAGCGGTGGAACCAGCGCGTGAACAGGCCGCCGACCAGGGCCGGGAAGGTCTGCAGGATCCAGATGCCGCCCAGGAGCTGGAAGTTGATCGCGACCGTCTTGTCCATGGTGAGGACGAACGCGAGCGCGCCCACCTTCACCAGGAGCGAGACCAGCTTGGAGACCTTGGTCTCCTGCTCGGGGGTCGCGTCCGGCTTGATGAAGTCCTTGTAGATGTTGCGGGTGAACAGGTTGGCCGCCGCGATGGACATGATCGCGGCGGGGACCAGCGCGCCGATGCCGATGGCCGCGAACGCGACGCCCGTGAACCAGTCGGGGAACATGTTCTCGAAGAGCTGCGGGATCGCCAGCTGCCCGTTCTGCACCTTGATCCCGGCCGCGATCGCCATGAAGCCGAGCAGCGCGAGCAGGCCGAGCATCAGGGAGTACAGGGGCAGGATCGTGGTGTTGCGGCGGATCACGTTGCGGCTGCGCGAGGACAGCGTCGCGGTGATCGAGTGCGGGTACATGAAGAGCGCGAGGGCGCTGCCCAGGGCGAGCGTCGCGTACGTCCACTGTCCGGCCGGGGCCGGGGCGAGCCCGCCGACGGGCTTGCCCGTCGCGGGATTCGTCGCCGAGAACTTCTCGTTCGCCGCGTGGAAGATGGCGTCGAAGCCGCCCAGCTTGATCGGGATGTAGATGATCGCGACGGCGATGACGAGGTAGATCAGGCCGTCCTTGACGAACGCGATCAGGGCGGGCGCCCGCAGACCCGACGAGTACGTGTACGCGGCGAGCACCGCGAACGCGATGAGCAGCGGCAGGTCCTTGACGAACCAGTTGGTCGACTCGTCGCCGCCGACGCCCATGACGTCGAGGACGGCCTGGATGCCGACGAGCTGGAGCGCGATGTACGGCATCGTGGCGAGGATGCCGGTGACGGCGACCGCCAGGGACAGGCCCTTGGAGCCGAAGCGGCCGCGCACGAAGTCGGAGGTCGTCACGTAGCCGTGCTTGTGGGAGACGGACCACAGGCGGGGCAGGAACGTGAAGATCAGCGGGTAGACGAGGATCGTATACGGCACGGCGAAGAAGCCGGAGGCGCCGGCCGCGTAGATCGCCGCGGGGACGGCGACGAACGTGTACGCGGTGTAGAGGTCGCCGCCGAGCAGGAACCAGGTGACCCAGGTGCCGAACGACCGTCCGCCCAGGCCCCATTCGTCGAGGCTCTGCTCGTTCTCGGCCTTGCGCCAGCGCGCGGCCAGGAAGCCCAGGACCGTGACGGCGAGGAAGAAGAAGATGAAGACGCCGAGCGCGACGCCGTTGACTCCGCCGTTCATGCCTTGCCGCCCGTCTTCCGGGCGCGCTGGTCACGCTGCCACAGCTTGTACGCGATCATCGTCAGCGTGGTCGAGATGAGGACCCACAGCATCTGGTACCAGTAGAAGAACGGGATGCCGATGAAGGCCGGATCGACCTTCGCGTAGGAGCTCACCCAGAGCATCGCCACGAACGGCGCGACGAGGCACAGGGCAATGACCACGCGGACCGGTGTGACGACCGGCCGTTTCACTTCAGGCGCATCCGACATACTGCGGTCCGTCCCCTCGCTGAGCCCGCTTGCTTATCTCACGCTTAACGGTGGGGAAATCTAGGCGAGGATCTTGCCTTATGGAACCCCCGTCCGGATAACGGACATCGCGCGGCCGACATGTCGTTCATAGGCTGACTCGTCGGCCGGCGCGGGTCGTTGGGGCGGTTCGGGGTCGTGTAGGGGTCGCGTCCGTAAGGCCGCCAGCCCGTAAGTCCGTCAGTCTGTCGGGCGCTTCAGGCGGGCCACGAATTTGTAGCGGTCGCCCCGGTACACCGAGCGCACCCACTCGACGGGCTGCCCGGCGCCGTCGATGGAGTGACGCGACAGCATCAGCATCGGCAGACCCACGTCGGTGCCGAGCAGGCCGGCCTCGCGCGGGGTGGCCAGGGAGGTCTCGATGGTCTCCTCGGCCTCGGCCAGGCGCACGCCGTAGACCTCGGCGAGCGCCGTGTACAGAGAGGTGTACTTGACGAGCGAGCGGCGCAGCGCCGGGAAGCGCTTGGCCGACAGGTGCGTCGTCTCGATGGCCATCGGCTCGCCGCTCGCGAGACGCAGCCGCTCGATGCGCAGCACGCGCCCGCCCGTGGTGATGTCGAGCAGCCCGGCGAGGGTGTCGTCGGCCGTCACATATCCGATGTCCAGGAGCTGGGACGTGGGTTCCAGGCCCTGGGCGCGCATGTCCTCGGTGTACGAGGTCAGTTGCAGCGCCTGCGAGACCTTGGGCTTGGCGACGAACGTGCCCTTGCCCTGGATGCGTTCGAGCCGGCCCTCGACGACCAGCTCCTGAAGGGCCTGGCGCACGGTCGTGCGTGAGGTGTCGAACTCGGCGGCGAGGGTGCGCTCGGGCGGGACCGGGGTGCCCGGGGGCAGCGTCTCGGTCATGTCCAGCAAGTGCCGCTTCAGGCGGTAGTACTTGGGCACGCGCGCGGTGCGGCCCGCTGCCGGTGCCTCCGCCGTCGTGGCGCCGCCCGCATCGGTTCCGCTGCTGCCCGCATGGGTGCCCATGGCCCGCCTTCCCGGCTCCTGTGGTGCTGCCGTCACCGGCTCCTCCGTCTGTTGCGGCTCACATCGTGGCACGGCCCTGCCCGGGAGGGCCGTGCCCCCTCAGGTGTCGGTCCGATAACGGACGCGGGAGCCCTTCCGGCGCACCCTTGACACCCCTAAAGGTCTAGGCCAAGCTCCCGGTTACTGGTCTACACCATTAAAGACCAGGTCCCAGTCCCACGTGCAGTACCACGTCGAGTTTTGTTGTGCGTTGGTTCGTCGTGTTCGTCGTTGTGGGCGGGCGGTTGCTGGCATCCCTGAGGAGGGTGACGTGAAGCGCAGGCTCATCGCGGCTATCGGTGTCGCGGGCATGTTGGTTTCGATCGCGGCGTGCGGCAGCGGTGACGGCGGCGGCAAGGACGAGAAGGCCGGCGCCGACGGCTACAAGGGGCAGACGCTGACGGTGTGGGCCATGGACGGCTCGACGCCCGACACCTGGCAGAAGGACGTGACGGCGGCCTTCGAGAAGAAGACCGGCGCCAAGCTGAAGATCGAGATCCAGCAGTGGAACGGCATCCAGCAGAAGCTCACCACCGCCCTGTCGGAGCAGAACCCGCCGGACGTCTTCGAGGTCGGCAACACTCAGACCCCCGCCTACGCCAAGACCGGCGGCCTCGCCGACCTCGGTGACCTCAAGTCGACCATCGGCGCCGACTGGGCCGAGTCGATGAACAAGTCGGCCGTCTCGGACGGCAAGCAGTACGCCGCCCCCTGGTTCGTGGTCAACCGCGTCGTCATCTACAACAAGAAGATCTGGGCCGACGCCGGCATCAAGGACCTCCCCAAGACGCGCGACGAGTTCTACAAGGACCTCCAGGCCATCGGCAAGAAGACCGACGCCGAGCCGATCTACCTGCCCGGCCAGAACTGGTACCACTTCGTCGGCCTGACCATCGGCGAGGGCGCCGAACTGGTCAAGAAGGACGGCGGCACGTACGTCTCCAACCTCGCCGACCCCAAGGTCGCCGCCGCCATGGAGACGTACAAGAAGTTCCAGGCCCTGTCCAAGGCACCCAAGGACAAGGACGAGGCCACCCCCCAGCAGGCCGAGGTCTTCGCCAAGGGCAAGACGGGCGCGTTCATCGGCATGGGCTGGGAGTCCGCCCTCGCCATCAAGGCCAACCCGAAGATCGAGAAGGAGATCGGCTACTTCACGATCCCCGGCGCCACCGCGGACAAGCCCGAGGGCGTCTTCCTCGGCGGCTCCAACCTCGCCGTGGCCGCGGGCAGCAAGAAGCAGGGCCTCGCCAAGGAGTTCCTGAAGCTCGCGCTCTCCGACAAGTTCGAGGGCGAGCTCGCCAAGGAAGGCGGCGTGATCCCCAACAAGGAGGCGCTGCAGTCGAACCTCAAGGGCAACGCGGCCGCCGAGGCCGCCGCCCCCGCCGCGGCCGGCGGCGGCACCACCCCGCTGATCCCGGAGTGGGCCCCGGTCGAGAACGCGCCCAACCCGATCAAGACCTACATGACCGCGGTGCTGAAGGGGAAGTCCCCGGCCGCCGCCGCCAAGCAGGTCGAGGCCGAGTTCGACAAGCGCCTCTCGCAGAAGCAGTAGCAGTAGCAGTACCGGCCTTGACGGGGTGGAGGGAACGGGCTCGTGTTCTCCACCCCGGCGGCCCACGGCGTCCCGGCAGGCCCAGAAAGAGGAATGGCGACCATGACCGTGCAGACCGAACGGCCGCCCTCCGGCCCGGCGGTGGCCCTGAAAACGGACGGCGGGGGACCCGCCCGGCCGGGGAAACGGGCCGGCGCGCTCGCGCCGTACCTGCTGCTGCTCCCCGCCGTCGCGGCCACCGTGCTCCTCCTCGGCTGGCCGCTCGTCAAGGACGGGCTCCTGTCGTTCCAGAACCTCAACATGGGGCAGCTGATCCAGCACGTCACCGAGTGGAACGGCTTCGACAACTACCAGGAGACGCTGACCAGTCCGGACTTCTGGCGGGTGACCGGGCGCTCCCTCGTCTTCACCCTCGTCAACGCCCTCCTGACCATGGGGCTCGGCACCCTCGTCGGCCTGCTGCTCGCCCGGCTCGGCAGGCGGATGCGCGTCCTGCTCCTGGTCGGGCTCGTGCTGGCCTGGGCGATGCCCGTCGTCGCCTCGACCACCGTCTACCAGTGGCTGTTCGCGGAACGCTTCGGCGTCGTCAACTGGGTCCTCGACAGGCTCGGTCGGCACTCCATGGCCGACTACAGCTGGACGGGCAGCCAGCTGTCGACATTCTTCGTCGTCACCGTGCTGATCGTCTGGCAGTCGGTCCCCTTCGTCGCCATCAACCTCTACACCGCGACGACCACCATCCCCAAGGAGCTCTACGAGGCCGCGTCCCTCGACGGCGCCGGCCCCTGGAAGAGCTTCCTCTCGGTCACGCTGCCGTATCTGCGCCCGTTCCTCTACGCGACGACGTTCCTGGAGGTCATCTGGGTCTTCAAGGCGTTCGTCCAGGTCTTCAACATCAACGGCGGCGGCCCCGACCGGCTCACGGAGATCCTGCCCGTGTACGCGTACATCGAGGGCGTCGGCAACCAGCACTTCGGCATGGGCGCGGCGATCGCCGTCCTGACCATCCTGATCCTGCTGGCCCTGACCGCGTACTACCTCCGCATCGTGCTGAAGCAAGAGGAGGACGAGCTGTGAAGCGCTCACTCTTCGGCCGCGCCTGGCCCAACGTGACGGCCGTGATCCTGTTCGCCGGCTTCGTCTTCCCCGTCTACTGGATGTTCTCGACGGCGTTCAAGCCGACCGGCGACATCATCAGCGAGAACCCCGTCTGGTTCCCCACCGACATCACCTTCGAGCACTTCAGGACGGCCGTCGGCGCCGACCACTTCTGGACCCTGGTCCGCAACTCGGTCACCGTCACCGTGCTCGCCGTCGTCTTCTCGCTGCTCATCGGCCTGGCCGCGTCGTTCGCCCTCGCGCGCATGCGGTTCAAGGGCCGCCGAGGCTTCGTCATCGGGTTCATGCTGGCCCAGATGGCGCCCTGGGAGGTCATGGTCATCGCGATCTACATGATCGTGCGCGACGCGTCGATGCTGAACAGCCTCGTCCCGCTGACCCTCTTCTACATGGTGATGATCCTGCCCTTCACCATCCTCACGCTGCGCGGCTTCGTCGCCGCGGTGCCCAGGGAGCTGGAGGAGTCCGCGATGGTCGACGGCTGCACCCGCGCGCAGGCCTTCCGCAAGGTGATCCTGCCGCTGCTCGCGCCCGGCCTGATGTCGACCTCACTGTTCGGATTCATCACCGCCTGGAACGAGTTCCCGATGGTCCTCGTTCTCAACAAGGCGCCCGAGGCACAGACCCTGCCGCTGTGGCTCTCCAGCTTCCAGACCGCCTTCGGCGACGACTGGGGTGCGACCATGGCCGCGTCCTCGCTCTTCGCGATCCCGATCCTGATCCTCTTCGTCTTCCTGCAGCGCAGGGCCGTCAGCGGCCTCACCGACGGCGCCGTGAAGGGATAACACCGCCAGATGACGACACTCACCGCACGCGGCACCGACACCCTCACCCGTGACGCGCTCACCGTCCTGCAGCCCGGCTTCACCGGCACCACCGCCCCGGACTGGCTGCTGCGCCGCCTCGGCGAAGGCCTCGCCTCCGTCGGCCTGTTCGGCCGCAACATCGCCTCCCCGGAGCAACTCGCCGCCCTGACCGCCCAGTTGCGTGCCGAGCGCCCGGACGTCCTGGTCGCCATCGACGAGGAGGGCGGCGACGTCACCCGGCTCGAAGCGCGCTCGGGCTCGTCCTTCCCCGGCAACCACGCCCTCGGCGCGGTCGACGACGCCGAACTCACCCGGGCCGTCGCCGCCGAACTCGGCCGCCGCCTCGCGGCCTGCGGCGTAAACCTCAACTGGGCGCCGTCCGCCGACGTCAACTCCAACCCGGACAACCCCGTCATCGGCGTACGCTCCTTCGGCGCCGACACCGCACTCGTGTCCCGGCACACCGCCGCCTACGTCACCGGGCTCCAGTCCGCCGGCGTCGCCGCCTGCACCAAGCACTTCCCCGGGCACGGCGACACCGCGGTCGACTCCCACCACGACATGCCCCGCATCGACGTGGACCTCGACGTGCTGCACGCACGCGAACTCGCCCCGTTCCGCGCGGCGATCGAGGCCGGCACCCGCGCGGTGATGAGCGCCCACATCCTCGTCCCCGCCCTGGACCCGGACCGCCCGGCCACCCTCTCGCACCGCATCCTGACCGGCCTCCTCCGCGAGGAACTCGGTTACGAGGGACTGATCGTCACCGACGGCATGGAGATGCGGGCCATCTCCGCCACCTACGGCATCGAACGCGGCAGCGTCCTCGCCATCGCGGCCGGGGCCGACGCCATCTGCGTCGGCGGGGGACTCGCGGACGACCTCACGGTCCGGCGGTTGCGGGATTCCCTTGTCATGGCGGTGCGCGCGGGCGAACTGCCGGAGGAGCGTCTCGCCGACGCGGCCGCGCGGGTGCGGGCGCTCGCCGCATGGACCTCGGTGCCGGGCGCGGCCGAGCACTCGGGGGGCGCGCCCGGCACCGAGATCGGCCTGGTCGCTGCGCGCCGGGCGGTCACCGTCACGCGCGGCGCCCACGCGGCCCCGGTCACCGAGCCGCCGTACGTCGCCGCCTTCACGCCGGTCGCCAACATCGCCGTCGGCGACGAGACACCGTGGGGCGTCGCGGCCGAACTGGAACGCCTGCTCCCCGGCACGGAGACCGGCAGCTTCTCGGGCCAGGACGCGGGGGCCGCGGCGCTTGCGGCGGCGGGGGAGCGGCGCATGGTCGCCGTGGTCCGCGACGCCCACCGTCACGCGTGGATGGCGGCGGCCCTGGACACACTCCTGACGGCCCGCCCCGACACGGTGGTTGTCGAGATGGGCGTCCCCCAGGCCCCACCGAGGGACTCCCTGCACGTGGCGACACATGGCGCGGCCCGGGTCTGCGGCTTGGCGGCCGCCGAGGCCATCACGGCACGCTGACCTCTTGGTTTGTGGGCAGGCGTTCCGCACGGCGGAACGGGTGGGCACAAACCACCCACGGCCCGCTGCCGCAGAACGAACGCCGGCCACCCCACGACGGGGCGGCCGGCGCTGTCACACTCACCGAGCCGTTAAAGCCCCTGCCAGGCCGGCTTATTGGCATAGGTGTGCCGGAAGTAATCCGCCAGCTTCAACTTGGACGCCGCCGCCTCGTCGACGACAACCGTCACATGCCCGTGCAACTGCAACGCCGACGCCGGCACCACAGAAGCCACCGGCCCCTCCACGGTCGCCGCCACCGCATCCGCCTTACCCTCACCCGTCGCGAGCAGCACCAGATGCCGGGCTTCGAGAATCGTGCCGATGCCCTGCGTGATGACATGCCGCGGCACCTGATCCAGGTCGCCGTCGAAGAAGCGTGCGTTGTCCGCGATGGTCTGCTGCGTCAGCGTCTTGATCCGCGTACGGGAGGCGATCGACGAGCACGGTTCGTTGAAGCCGATGTGCCCGTCCGTGCCGATGCCGAGCAGCTGGAGATCGACGCCGCCGGCCGACGCGAGCGCCTCGTCGTACGCGTCGCAGGCCGCCTGCACGTCCTCGGCGCTGCCGTCCGGGCCCATGAAAGAGCCCTCGCTCAGGCCGAGCGGCTCGACGACCTCGCGCAGCACCGTCGCCCGGTAGGACTCGGGGTGCCCGGTCGGCAGACCCACGTACTCGTCGAGCTGTGCGATACGCGCCTTCGAGGCGTCGACCTCGCCGCGGCGGACCTTCGCCGCGAGCGCCTCGTAGATGGGCAGCGGGGTCGAGCCGGTGGCCACACCGAGCAGGGCGTCGGGCTTGCGTCGCAGCAGCTGGGCCATCGCCTCGGCGATGAGCTCGCCGCCTGCCTGGGCGTCCGGGACGATCACAACTTCCACGCTGGGCCTGCCGATCTGGTCGAGAGGGTGATGCTGCGCATGTGGTATAGACCAATCTAGCAGAGGCGGCCCGGTCGGTCACGGGGTGTGTACGCCCCCATCTGCCCATGCTCGGCGCTCCCCGCTCCGACGGCACCTCGAACCCGTCGCACATCCGGGCGGGCTTCGCCGAGGGGGAGTTTCCGCCGGACACCGACGCCGCCGCTCTGGCACGCTATGGGGGGGCGGGCTTCCAGAGAATGTCGCCCCGCGAAGTGACCGAGGCGAGAACCGAGAGCCAACGACAAACATCGACGAACATCGTCCAACGCATAGACATGACAGAATGGTCTAGTCCACAATGCGATGGTAAAGCCTCCGCCCTCCCCGCACAGGAGGGCGGACCGAGGAGCCGGCGCTCTCTGCCCTGACTGCGGCGGGTCCTCACACGGCCGGACGGGACCGCACACCCGACGGCCGTTGCAACTCCGGGCTGCGGTGCCGGGAGGGCTGAGGGTCCCTCCCAGGCGCCGCGGCCCGCGGGTGTCTCCGGGCCGGTGTCGTCACCTTCCCGTCCGCCGGGCGGCTCTAGTGCCCGTACGCGCCAGGTACCCTCGGCTCCGTGCCCTCCATGAACGACCTCGTACGCCAGCACACGGCCCTCGGTGACACCGACCTCGAGTGGCTCCACCTGCTGGTCTCGGAGTGGCAGCTGCTCTCCGACCTCTCCTTCGCCGACCTCGTGCTGTGGGTCCCGACCCTCGACGGCACCCGCTATGTCTCCGTGGCGCAGATGCGGCCCAACACCGGCCCCACCTCCTACCAGGACGACATGGTCGGCCACCTCGTCCCGCGCGGCCGCCGCCCGATGCTCGACGTCGCCCTCGACGAGGGCCGCATCGTCCGTGAGGGCGACCCCGAGTGGCGCGAAGAGGTCCCGGTCCGGGTCGAGTCCATCCCCGTACGCAGGGAGGGCCGCGTCCTGGGCGTGATCGCCCGGAACACGAACCTGCTCACGGTCCGCACCCCGTCCCGCCTCGAACTCACCTATCTCCAGTCGGCCTCCGACCTCGCCCAGATGATCGCGGCCGGGTCGTTCCCGTTCCCGGGCCAGCAGGTCGACATGGACGCCTCGCCGCGCGTCGGTGACGGCCTCATCCGCCTCGACGCCGACGGCGTGGTCCAGTACGCGTCGCCGAACGCGCTCTCCGCCTACCACCGCCTCGGCTTCTCCGCCGACCTCGTCGGCCACCACCTCGGCCGGACGACGGCTGAACTCGCCCCGTCGCGCGGCCCCGTGGACGAGGCCCTCGCCAAGGTGGCCAGCGGCTGGGCGCCGCGCGAGTTCGAGATCGAGGGGGAGGAGGGGTCGATCCAGCTCCGCGCGATCCCCCTCAAACCCAAGGGCACCCGCATCGGTTCGCTCGTCCTGCTGCGCGACGTCACCGAACTGCGCCGCCGCGAACGCGAGTTGATCACCAAGGACGCGACCATCCGGGAGATCCACCACCGGGTGAAGAACAACCTCCAGACCGTCGCGGCCCTGCTGCGCCTCCAGGCCCGCCGCATCGACTCCGACAAGGGCCGCGAGGCGCTGGAGGAGGCGGTCCGCCGCGTCGGCTCCATCGCCATCGTCCACGAGACGCTGTCCCAGAACCTGGACGAGCGCGTCGAGTTCGACGAGATCGCCGACCGGGTGCTCGCCATGGTCGCGGAGATCTCGCCCGGGGTGGTCACGGGCCGGCGTACCGGGCGCTTCGGCATCCTGGACGCCGAGGTCGCGACGCCGCTGTCGATGGTCCTCACCGAGGTCCTGCAGAACGCGCTCGAACACGGCTTCCGGCAGGGCGACACCGGCACGGTCGAGGTCTCCGCGGTGCGCGGCGGCACCACCAAGGACGCCCGTCTGCTGATCACGGTGACCGACGACGGGGTGGGCCTGCCCGAGGGCTTCGACCCGAAGCGCGCCGGCAACCTCGGCCTGCAGATCGTGCGCACCCTGGTCGAGGGCGAGTTGAGCGGATCGTTCGACATGGTCCCGGCGCCCGGCCGCGGCACCCAGGTGATCCTCGACATCCCCATCGTCGCTGCCAAGTAGCCGGCCGCCGGCGACGGACCGGCAACTGGCGGCCGGGCGAGCATCACCACATCCGCAATCGCCACATCCGCAAACGACAGTGAGCCCCGGACCGTGTGGTCCGGGGCTCACTGTTCGCATTGCCCGGGTCTACATCCCGGGCGGAGCCTGGGTGGAGCATCGGGGGTACTGCGCGCTGCGGCTCGGGGGCGGGAGTTGCGTACTCGCTGTACGCGCCGCCGGGCTCAGGCTCGTGGGGGGCGTGGGCGTCAGGCGCTGGCCTGGCGTGCACGGTTGCGGGCGGCGCGACGCTTCATGGCGCGGCGCTCGTCCTCGCTGAGGCCACCCCAGACGCCGGAGTCCTGGCCGGACTCGAGCGCCCACTGCAGGCACTGCTCCATGACGGGGCAGCGGCGGCAGACGGCCTTGGCTTCCTCGATCTGCAGCAGCGCAGGACCGGTGTTGCCGATAGGGAAGAAGAGCTCGGGGTCTTCTTCGCGGCAAACGGCGTTGTGACGCCAGTCCATGGCTGCTACCTCTCCTTGGTATTACGTGCGGGTTGCTTGTGAATGTGAACGCTTTCACGAATCCCCTGACAACGGAAGGGACCTACGTCACATATGCGACGATGTCCTATGCGTTGAAGGAGGGGGTTCGGGCTCTCTGTGGGGCCGATGTTGCGGGCCGTCCCGAGCGCCATGTAGAGATTCGCAAACCTCGGCGGCGGATACAACCCCTTCAGGAAAGTTTTTTTTGATTCCTCGGTGTCGGCTAGGTCACAGCCGTACTTCCATGGGGTGGATCCTGGCCCAAACGTTCGAGATGAAGGACTTCAGGCTCTTCCACTCACACAATCACACGCAGTGCACGGCGTACGCCTGTGAACGTCACGCTAGTCCGCAGCCCCAGGTGGTCACCGTCCATCTGGAGGGGCAGGGGAACCTTCGATTGCAAGGTGAAGTCGGTCAGGTCGTGCAGGGTCACGGCGTTCTTGCCGTGGGGGCCCCGGTCGGGCGTGGAGGTGAGCAGCTGGGTGCCGTAACGGGCCACCGAAGAGGCCGACAGTTTCTTGAGTCCCAGCAGGTCAAGGCCGGTGTCGAAGGATGCCTGAGGGGAGGCGTAGAGCGGCCTGTTCCCCAGGTATGACCATGGGGAGGTATTGCAGACTATCGACAGGACCAGACCGGTGACGGGGTCCTCACCCGGCCGGTCCACCGTGATCGAGCCGTGCCGCCGGTCGTGTTCCCCGAGGAACTGGCGTACGACCTGGCGCAGATACAGCGCGTGCGTCGAACGCTTTCCGAGCTCGCGCTGCTGTTCGACCCGGCCGATCACGCCTCCGTCGAAGCCGAGGCCGGCACAGAACGTGAACCAGCGCGACGGGACCGACTCGTCCTCCGTGCCCGGGGTGCCGCCCGCGCGGCCCAGGCCCACCGTGCGCTCCCGGCCCTCGCGCAGCGCGTCCAGCAGGGCGCCCGTCGCCTCCACGGCGTCGTTGGGCAGGCCGAGGGCGCGTGCGAAGACGTTCGTGGAGCCGCCGGGGACGACGGCGAGGCGGGGGAGGCGGTCAGGGTCGGGGCCGTGGTGCAGCAGACCGTTCACGACCTCGTTGACCGTGCCGTCGCCGCCGAGGGCGACGACCAGCTCGATGTCCTTGCTCTCCGCGGCCTGCCGGCCGAGGTCCCTGGCGTGCCCGCGGTACTCCGTGGTGATCGCGTCGAGCTTCATCTCGCTCGCGAGCGCGTGGATCAGCACGTCACGCGTGCGCGCACTGGTGGTGGTTGCCGCCGGGTTGACCACAAGAAGTGCACGCATGCGAAGCAGGGTACCTACCGAGTGGTACTCGGCCCAGACCGAGGTAGGAGTCGGGTAAGAGTCCGGGCGCCGGTGGCCGTACCCGCGGCGGCGGGGTCGGGGCCGGTGAGGGCTACCCTGCTGGGGTGAGTTCTGAGCAGAATCCCGCCCCCGACACCGAAGCGACCACCGGCGACGGCCCCCGCCCCGGACGGCTGACCGCGGCCGCGGCGCTTGCCGGGCTCGAAGGGGCCGCCCTGCTCGTCGGCGGCGTCTACATGCTCGTGATGGGTCTCGCGGGTCACCCCGACAACCCCGAGCAGGCCGTGACGGGCGGTGTCACACTCGCCGTCCTCGCGCTGCTGCCGCTGATCGCGGCGCGCGGCCTCCTGAAGCGGCGCAGCTGGAGCCGGGGGCCCGCGATCATCACGCAGATCATGGCCCTGCCGGTCGCCTACACGCTGCTCCAGGCCGACAGCCTGATGATCCCCGGCGGCATCGCGCTCGCCGTCGTCGCCGTGACGGCGCTCGTGCTCCTGGTGAACCCGGCGACCACGCGGGCGCTCGGCATCAGGACCCCGGGCGCCCCCGGCGACGTACAGAAGTAGACGGTCTGCAGAAGCAGACGATCTACAGAAGCAGACGATCTACAGAAGCAGACGATCTACAGAAGCAGACGGCCTACAGAAGTAGACGGTCTCACTCCTCCACGAGGAGCTTCTCCCTGAGCTGGGCCAGGGTGCGGGCCAGCAGGCGGGAGACGTGCATCTGGGAGATGCCGACCTCCTGCGCGATCTGCGACTGCGTCATGTTCCCGAAGAAGCGAAGGAGCAGGATCCGCTTCTCGCGCGGCGGCAGGTCCTCCAGGAGCGGCTTGAGGGACTCGCGGTACTCGACGCCCTCCAGCGCCTCGTCCTCCGAGCCCAGGGTGTCCGCGACCGCCGGCGACTCGTCGTCCGTGTCGGGGACGTCCAGGGACAGCGTGGAGTACGCGTTGGCCGACTCCAGGCCCTCCAGGACCTCCTCCTCCGAGATCGCCAGCTTCTCGGCGAGCTCGTGGACCGTGGGGGAGCGGCCGTGCAGCTGCGACAGCTCCGCCGTCGCCGTGGTCAGCGCGAGACGCAGCTCCTGCAGCCGCCGCGGGACGCGCACCGCCCAGCCCTTGTCGCGGAAGTGCCGCTTGATCTCCCCGACGACCGTCGGCGTCGCGTACGTGGAGAACTCCACGCCGCGCTCCGGGTCGAACCGGTCCACCGACTTGATCAGGCCGATCGTGGCGACCTGGGTCAGGTCGTCGAGCGGCTCGCCGCGGTTACGGAAGCGGCGGGCCAGGTGCTCGACGAGCGGCAGATGCATACGGACCAGCTGATTGCGCAGGTCCGCGTACTCCGGGCTGCCGTCCTGCAGGGTGCGCAGCTCGATGAACATCGCCCGCGCGCCGCTGCGGTCCCGCGGGTCGTGCCGGCGCTGCTGCTCACCGTGTCGCTCGTGCTCGCTCATCCATCCCGCCCGTCGCGCGTCCGGTCCCGCGGAGATCTTCTCTCCGCCGGCCGGCTCTTCCTGCTCCGACGCATCGGCCACCGCCGCCGGACCCGGCCGGTCCAGGTCCGCGGGGTCCGCGGGGTCCTGGGGGTGTGGCCGGGCCTGCTGTTCGGGGATGCCGCCGGTCAGCCGCTGCATCCCGTCCCCGCCGTCGGCCGGGAGGTCCTGTGTGCCGTGTTTCTCGTCCCGCACCGGCCCGTCCCCGTCTCTCACGCCGGCCCGGGACCCGCGCCGCGCTGTTTGTAGAGGCTGATCGAGACGGTGTTGTCGTCGGCCACGGTGGAGTCCACCTTGCCCGCGAGGGCCGACAGCACCGTCCAGGCGAAGGTGTCGCGCTCCGGGGCGCGGCCGTCGGTGGTGGGCGCCGAGACCGTCACCTCCAGCGAGTCGTCGACGAGCCGGAAGACGCAGCTGAGGACGGAGCCGGGCACGGCCTGCTGGAGCAGGATCGCGCAGGCCTCGTCGACCGCGATACGGAGGTCCTCGATCTCGTCGAGGGTGAAGTCCAAACGCGCCGCGAGGCCGGCCGTGGCCGTCCGCAGCACCGACAGGTAGGCACCCGCAGCCGGCAGCCGGACTTCTACGAAGTCCTGATTCCCGGGCTCGCCTGCGATCTGGGACACCCTCACCTCCATGGTGGTACAAGCACTTTCGGGCTCCGGGGGGTTCGTCCCCCGGGGTGACGCGCTACGTGTTCAGCGGTGACGCTACCGCGCGCCCAAGTCTTCTGTCCCGGGGACCCCCGGCCCGTCGGTGTCACTCATAGTAAGTCTACGGGTACGCACAGTGGCTAGGGGGTGTGCGGGCTCAATTGGAAAGAGCGGGCGCCGGGTTGACGTACCCAGGCCCCGCGCGGTCGAACCTCAGACGAGCAGGTTGTCCACGAAGCACCAGCGCCAGCTCTCTCCGGGCTCGAACGTCCGCATGACCGCGTGGCCCGTCTCCTTGAAGTGCTGCGTCGCGTGCTGCAAGGGCGACGAGTCGCAGCAGCCCACGTGTCCGCACACCAGGCAGAGCCGCAGCTGCACATAGTGCGTACCGGCCGCGAGGCACTCGAGACAGGTGTCGCTCAGAGGTGCGGGTTCGGGCTGCGGCAGCGCTTCGACGTGCGGGCACTCGTTCATGATGGCCAGGTTACGACGGGCGGCGGCGGCATGGCGGACGGCGGAGGGACGGACTGATGGACGTAGCACCCCTGGTGGGACTGATCGCGGCGAGCGCGGCGGTGGCGGGGGCCGCGCGCAGGACCCCGGTCCCCGCGCCGCTGCTGCTCGTCGCGGTGGGGCTCGTGGCGTCGTACCTGCCGGGGGTGCCGCAGTACACGCTCGACCCGCACATCGTGCTGCCGCTGATCCTGCCGCCGCTGCTGCACACCGCGGCCCTGGACAGCTCCTACCTCGATCTGCGGGCCAACGTCAGACCGGTCGCGCTGCTCTCCGTCGGGTACGTGCTGTTCGCGACGGTCGCCGTGGGCTGGCTCGCGTACGAGCTGATCCCCGATCTGCCGCTGACGGCCGCGCTCGTCCTGGGGGCCGTGATCGCCCCGCCGGACGCGGTCGCGGCGACGGCCATCGCGCGCAGGGTGGGGCTGCCGGCGCGGATCACGACGATCCTCCAGGGCGAGTCCCTGGTGAACGACGCCACCGCCATCACCGCCTACAAGGTGGCGCTGGCGGCCGCGGTCGGGGAGGGTGCCAGCTGGGTGGGCGGCATCCAGGAGTTCCTGGTGGCGGCCGTCGGCGGGATCGGGGTCGGGCTGATCCTGATGGTGCCGCTGCACTGGCTGCGCACGCACCTGCGGGAGGCGATCCTGCAGAACACGCTCTCCCTGCTCATCCCGTTCGTCGCCTACGCGGCCGCCGAGCAGGTCGGCGCCTCCGGAGTGCTCGCCGTGGTCACGGTCGCCCTCTACCTGGGGCACCGCTCCTGGCAGGTCGACTTCGAGACGCGCCTCCAGGAGGCCGCCGTGTGGAAGGTGGTCGCCTTCATCCTGGAGTCGGCGGTCTTCGCACTCATCGGACTGCAACTGCCCGTCGTCCTGAAGGACCTCGGCGAGTACAGCGTGGGACAGGCCCTCTGGTACGCCGTCGCGGTCTTCGTCCTCGTCGTCGCGATGCGCTTCGTGTGGTCGTACCCGGCGACCTACCTTCCCCTGTGCCTCTCCTCGCGTATCAGGGAACGGGAGCGGGACAGCGACTGGCGGCGGCCGCTGATCGTGAGCTGGGCGGGGATGCGCGGGGTCGTGTCGCTGGCGATCGCCTTCTCCATCCCGATGGTCGTCGAGGACGGGAGCCCGTTCCCCTCGCGCAGCCTCGTCCTGTTCCTGACGTTCACGACCGTGATCGGCACCCTCGTCGTCCAGGGGCTCTCGCTGCCCTGGCTGATCAAGCTCCTGAAGCTGCCGGGCCGTGACGCACAGGCCGAGACGCTGGCCGAGGCGCAGGCACAGACCGTCGCCTCGCAGGCCGCCGAGGCGCGCATCGACGAGCTGATGTCGGACCAGCGCAACTGCCTGCCCCAGCCGCTTGAGGACCGGCTGCGGACCGTCCTGGAGCGGCGCCGCAACTCCGTGTGGGAGCGGCTCGGCCAGACCAACCCGGTGACGGGGGAGTCCGCCGACGACACCTACCGCCGGCTCACCCGGGAGGCGATCGCGGCCGAGCGCGAGGTCTTCGTACGGCTGCGGGACGAGCGGCGGATCGACGACGAGATGATGCGCACGCTGCTGCGCAAGCTCGACCTGGAGGAGGCGGCGGCCCACCGGGAGGTCGACGAGTGACGCTCCGCTACGGAGAGGGCGTTCCCGTGATCACGGCTGCCACGCGCGTGCCCGGCGGGAACGCGCCCTCTTCGGTGAGGGTCAGCAGACCGTGCAGCAGTTTGGCCACATAGAGGCGCTCTATGGGGACGCCGTGACGCTGTTCGAAGTCTTCGGCGAAGGCGAGGAGGGCGGGGGTGGTGCGGCCGTAGCCGCCGCAGTGGAAGCGCTCGTCCAGGGACCAGTCGCCGCGCCGGGCGCCGAACGCCTCCTCCTGGAGCGTGCGTATCTCGTCGCCGAGGAAGCCGCCCCTGAGGACAGGGATGCCGAGGGCGCGCTGCCCCGCGGCGAGTCCCGCGGCGAGCCCGGCGAGGGTGCCGCCGGTGCCGCACGCGACGCCCACCACGTCGGCGGCCTGGCGCAGCTCGTGCCCGAGCGCCACGCAGCCGCGCACGGCGGCGGTGTTGCTGCCGCCCTCGGGGACGACGTAGGGGGTTTCCGGCGGCCCGTCGGGCGGCGCCACCGCGCGCAGGATCCGCGCGAGCGTGGCCGGATCCCGCTTCTCCCGGTACGTCGCCCGGTCGACGAAGTGCAGGCGCATACCGTCGGCCACGCACCGCGCGAGGGACGCGTTCAGGGGCCGCTCCGCGAGCTCCTGGCCGCGTACGACGCCGATGGTCCCGAGGCCCAGGAGGCGGCCCGCGGCGGCCGTGGCCCGCAGATGGTTGGAGTACGCGCCGCCGAACGTCAGCAGGGTGCGGTGGCCCGCGGCGGTCGTCGCCGCCAGGTTCGGGGCCAGCTTGCGCCACTTGTTCCCGGGCAGGTCGGGGTGGATGAGGTCGTCGCGCTTGAGCAGGAGGCGTACGCCGTGGCGGTGGAACCGGTCGTCGTCGACCGGCTCCACCGGCGAAGGCAGCCGGGGGTGCGGAAGCGGGTTCGGCGAGGTCGGCGGGGTCACCCGGACATTGTGCAAGGGGCCCGCCGGGGGCCGCGTGCCGAGGGCGCGCTACTTGAGCCGGTCGTGGACGCGCGCCCGCATCGAGGCCATGGTGAAGCCGCGCGGGTCGACCTTGCCGGGCTGCCACTCCTTGTGGCCGATCACCGACCGCTCGGTCCAGCCGTGATGGCGGCACACCGCGGCCGCCGCCTTCTCGACGGCCTCCAGCTGGACCGCGGGCCAGGGGTCCTCGCCGTCGCCGAGGTTCTCGCACTCGAAGCCGTAGAAGCAGCGGTTGCCGTCCGTGTTCGCCTCGTTGTCGTGGGGCAGCGTTCTCTCGGCGATGACGGCGCGCAGGACGTCGTCGTCGCCGAGGCCGGCGTGGTTGGCCCGGCCGTAGCCGACGAGGTGTACGTGGCCGTCCTTGGTGATGACGCCGTGGCACAGCGGGCCCGGCAGGTCCGGATGACCGTTCCGGCAGAGCTCGACGGTGCGCTTGCCGCCGGACGTCGCGGTGTGGTGGATCATCACGCCGTGCACGGGACCCCAGGGCCCCTTGCCGTTCCGGTTGTGGTGTCTCCAGTCGCCGACCTGGACCACCGTCAGGCCCTCGCTCCTGAGGGCGTCCAGGAAGCTGCTTGCGGACATGGGTGGGGCCACGGCCGCCTCCGTTCGCGGGTGCGACGGCTGCCGGGCGCGGCCGTCTCGTACCGCCGCTTGTACCCGAACCGGCTCGCGGGTACTACTTGTTCGCATCGCGTGCGAGCCGTTCCGGTCAGCGTCAGCGTCGGAGTCAGAAGTCAGAGCCAGGGTCAGAGCCAGGGTCAGAGCCAGGGGCAGGGTGGTGTGGCCGTCGGCCGCCGGAGGCGTCAGCTTCTCAGGAAGCCGTCCCCGTGCTCCGCGACGTGACTCTCCAGGGCCCCGAGCGCGGCCTGCGTCGCCTCGGGCGTGCCCGTCCCCTTGCGCTCCGCGTAGTACGCCGCGCCCAGCTTCTTCAGGAGGTCGCCGCCCGCCCGGTGCGCCTGCACCTCGTCCACCTTCTGCTTGCCCTGGTTGAGTGCCTGCTGCGCCTGCTCCTTGGCGCGGTCCAGGAAGCCTGCCATCGCTGTCTCCCGTCATAGGTGCCACGGTCTACCGGTTGAACGCCCGCCGGGATCTTGTAGTTCCTCCGCACCGGAGTTCACCACCCGGAAAACGGGCTCGTGCCCCGTCCACTCTCGCTCAACCCCGCTCGTTTGTGTAATGGCGCGGCCACGCTGCGTGCTGGAAGGCTGGTTGCCGCAGGTCAGTTCTTGATCGGGAGGCAAAGCCCATGTCGGTAGGCGAAGAGGTCCGCGCGGAAGAGTCCGAGCCGCAGCAGAGTCTCGGCACATCCGCCGCGCGGAATCTGGCCACCACCACCAAGTCCGCGCCACAGATGCAGGAGATCAGCTCCAGGTGGCTGCTGCGGACCCTGCCGTGGGTGAACGTGCAGGGTGGCACGTACCGGGTGAACCGGCGGCTCAGCTACTCGGTCGGCGACGGACGTGTGACGTTCGTGAAGACCGGGGACCAGGTGCGGGTCATCCCCGCGGAGCTCGGCGAACTGCCCGCGCTGAGGGAGTACGGGGACCAGGAGGTGCTCGGCGAGCTGGCGGTGCGCTGCCGGCAGCGGGAGTACGCACCGGGCGAGCTGCTCGCCTCGTTCGGCAGTGCGGCGGACGAGGTCTTCCTCCTCGCCCACGGCAAGGTCGAGAAGATCGGCACGGGCCCCTACGGTGACGACGCCGTCCTCGGGGTCCTCGCCGACGGGGCGTACTTCGGCGAGCAGGCGCTCCTCGACCGGGACGCCATCTGGGAGTACACGGCGCGCGCCGTGACCACGTGCACCGTGCTCACGCTGCCGCGCCAGGACCTGGAGCAGGTCGCCGAGCGCTCCGAGAGCCTCGCCGGACACCTGCAGGGGCTGCGGTCCGTGCCGCAGCAGCGGGCGAACAGTTACGGCGAGAAGCAGATCGACCTCTCCGCGGGCCACGTCGGCGAGGCGGTCCTCCCGGGCACGTACGTCGACTACGACGCGGCGCCGCGCGAGTACGAGCTGAGCGTCGCCCAGACCGTCCTGCGGGTCCACTCGCGCGTGGCGGACCTCTACAACCAGCCGATGAACCAGACGGAGCACCAGCTCCGCCTCACCGTCGAGGCGTTGAAGGAACGCCAGGAGCACGAACTCGTCAACAACAGGGAGTTCGGGCTCCTCAACAACTGCGAGTACGACCAGCGGCTCCAGCCGCACGACGGCGTGCCGGGCCCGGACGACCTGGACGAACTCATCAGCAGGCGGCGCGGCACGAAGATGCTGCTCGCCCACCCGCGCGCGATCGCGGCGATCGGCCGCGAGCTCAACAAGCGCGGACTCGTCCCCGAGACCATCGACATGGGGGGCACCCGCATCCCCACGTGGCGCGGTGTGCCCATCTACCCGTGCAACAAGATCCCGGTCAGCGAGGCCCGTACGACCTCGATCATCGCGATGCGTACCGGCGAGGAGGAACAGGGCGTCATCGGGCTGCAGCAGACGGGCATCCCGGACGAGATCGAGCCGAGCCTGTCGGTGCGGTTCATGGGCATCAGCGAGCAGGCGATCATCTCCTACCTGGTGACCACGTACTACTCGGCCGCGGTACTCGTCCCGGACGCGCTCGGTGTCCTGGAGAACGTCGAGATCGGCAGGTGGCGGTGACGCTCATGGCGCGGACCAAGCAGTCCATAGTGCCGCCGCAGCAGGCGGCTTCGGAGGGCCAGGAGGCGGCGTCGATCCTGGCGCAGGCCAGGGCGCGGGTGGACCCGGAGCTGCGCAGGGCCGTGGAGACCCTGCCGGCGTCGCTGCGCCGCGTCGCGCTCTACCACTTCGGGTGGGAGCACGCCGACGGCACTCCGGCGGCGGGGCACGCGGGCAAGGCCATCAGACCGGCGCTCGTCCTCGCCGCGGCGCGGGCGCTCGGGGGAGACCCGGAGCTCGCCGTACGGGCCGCGGCGGCCCTGGAACTCGTCCACAACTTCACGCTGCTGCACGACGACGTCATCGACGGGGACGCCACGCGCAGGCACCGGCCGACCGCGTGGACCGTCTTCGGGGAGGCCGACGCGATCCTGGCGGGCGACGGGCTCCAGGCGCTCGCGCAGCGGCTGCTCGCCGAGGACCCGCATCCGGCGGCCCGGGCGGCGGCCGCCCGGATCGCGGCCTGTGTCGTGGAGCTGTGCGAGGGCCAGGTGGTCGACGTCGCCCTGGAGCGGCGCGCCCCGGACGAGGTCACGCTCGACGAGTGCCTCGTCATGGCGGAGGCGAAGACGGGGGCGCTGCTCGGCTGCTGCTGCGCGATCGGAGGGCTCTACGCGGGGGCCGGGGAGGAGGAGGTCGTGGCCCTCGACAGGTTCGGCAGGGAGGCCGGGCTCGCGTTCCAGCTGATCGACGACGTCATCGGGATCTGGGGGGATCCGGCCCGTACGGGCAAGGCGGCGGGCGCCGATCTGGCGGTCCGCAAGAAGTCCCTGCCGGTCGTGGCGGCGCTCGTCTCGGGCACACCCGAGGCCGGTCGGCTGGCCGCGCTCTACGGCGTGGTGGGACCGGACGACGGCCCGCCGCGGGAAGAAGAGCTGGAGGCCATGGCGCTGGCCGTCGAGCGGGCCGGGGGACGTGACTGGGCACAGCTGCACGCCGCCGACCGGATGGCCCGTGCGGTGCACCAGCTGTCCCGGGCGGTCCCGGTGCCGGAGGCCGCGGGCGGACTGCTCTCGCTCGCGGAGTTCGTGACGCGGCGAAACCATTAGCCACCATGAGCCATCTGTCGGCCGCTGGATCGGCCACCGGGGGCACGGCGTTATGACGTGCGGGTCCCGCGTTCCGGGAGGAGTGTGGGGCCCGCACGCGCGTACGGAGCCGATCGCCTAGGCTGCCGACGGGCCGGCGTGGGACGGCCAACCGGCGCAGGGGCACGGCCCGTTGAAGCGGGCCGCGACATGAGGGGGCGGGCCAACCATGGGCGTGGCGATCCGGAGGGCCACGGAGGACGACCGGGCGGATCTCGTGCGGCTGCTCGACGTGGCGTTCATGGACGACCCGGTGAGCGGCTGGGTCTTCCCCGGCCTGGCCCACCGCCGCCGCACGCACGCGGCCCTCATGGCGGCCTTCGTCGACATCTCGCTGAGCGAGGGCTATGTCGACATCACCGAGGACGGTGCGGCGGCCGCGCTCTGGCTGTCGGTCCCGGCCGCGCCCGGCGGCACGGACGGGACCGCTGACCCCGATCCCGACCCCGACGCCGACCCCGATCTCGACCCCGACACTCACGCCGATGACGGGCCCGCGCAGCTGCGCGCGGCCGTGGACCCGGACAACGAACGGGTGGAGGAGATCGGCCGGCTGACCTCGGCGGCCCACCCGCGCGACCGCGCCCACGAGTACCTGTGGATGATCGCCGTGGAACCGGAGCGGCAGGGCGAGGGCCTGGGCACCGCGCTGATGACCCCCGTCCTCGACCGGTGCGACCAGGACGGCGCCCCGGCCTACCTGGAGGCGAGCAGCGCCCGTAGCCGTGTGCTGTACGAGCGGCTCGGCTTCACCTGCACCGGCAGCGGGATCGCGCTGCCCGACGGGCCGACGATGTGGCCCATGTGGCGGGACCCGCAAGGGAATTGATCCCTCACCGTCCGGCTTCGTCAGCTACTCCCGCGGTACGACCGTCCGTACGATCCGGTCCACGAGGCCGTCCGGGACGCTCACGCCGGGCACCGCGCCGTCGAGCATCCCCGGCATCGTCAGGTGTTCCAGGATGAGTCCCAGTACGGCGAGATAGAGCACGGTCACCGTCTCCGCGCCGCCGGGGAGGCCCGCCTCGGCGTGGAACGAGATGCCGAAGTCGAGGTCGTCGCGGAGCGACTTCATGAGGGACGCGCGCAACTCGGGCCGGCGGCCCGCCTCCAGGCGCATCTCCAGCATGGCCAGATAGCCGGTGCGCTCGCGCTGCGCGCGGCCGAGCAGGTCGTGCATGAACGCCGCGACGAGGTCGCGGTCCCTCGGCCGCTCCAGTAGCTCGGCGACCACCGCGGGGTCCGGGGCGAGACGCGCGTGCAGCCGCACGTCGATCTGGTGCAGCAGGTCGTCGCGGCTGGTGAAGTAGTTCGACGCGGTGCCCGTGGGGACACCCGCCGCCGCGTCCACCGCGCGGAAGGTGAGGCCGCGCGCGCCCTCTCCCGCGAGCACTTCCACCGCCGCGTCCACCAGGGCCGCCCTGCGCTCCGCATTCCTCGCCATCCGCCGACGCTCCTTCTCTCAGGGAAACCTCTTGCAACCACTACAGGTGAAGCACTATAACTGCAGTGGTTCGGACGGGTCACGTGCCGGCCGCGTCACGTGCCGCCCACGGCGCACCGCCCACGGCACGCCCCCGGACACCCTTGTCGCCTGCGGAAAGAGAACGACTTGCGAAAGCTCACGTACTTCGTCGCCGTGTCGGTCGACGGCTTCATCGGCGGTCCGGACGGGGATGCGAACGCCTTCATGTCCTTCCTGGACGACGAGTTCCTCGGCTTCCTCAAGACCGAGTACCCCGAGACGATCTCGGCGCAGGGCCGGCGGGCCCTCGGCCTGGAACACCGGGCCAACCAGCGTTTCGACACCGTCATCCAGGGCCGGGCCAGCTACCAGCTCGGCCTGGACGCCGGTATGACCAGCCCGTACGGGCACCTGCGCGAGTACGTCGCGACGCGCTCGATCGAGAAGTCCCCCGACCCGAACGTGGAGCTCGTCGCCGACGACCTCGTCGGGAAGATCCGTGAACTGAAGGCGGAGGACGGCGAGTTCGACATCTGGCTGTGCGGCGGCGCGACGCTCGCCGGTGAGCTCGCCGACGAGGTGGACGAGCTGGTGCTCAAGACCTACCCGGTGATCCTGGGCTCGGGCATGCCGATGTTCCGCTCCGGCTTCGCGGTCACCGAGTTCGAACCGACGCGGAACCGCACGTTCGGCAACGGCGTGACCGTACGGACGTACAGCAGGAAGCGTCCGGGCCTCCCCGACTAGACTTTTTTCCGGGCGGTGTCGAGAACGCTGCTGCCGCTCCGACGTCTCCGATGAAGCCGCCCGCGCCCGGCGGACGGCGGACCGAAGGAGCGCAGAGCCATGAAGTACCTGGTGATGGTGCAGGGCACACAGCTCGACTACGAGGCGATGCGGGGCAAGCCGTCCGACGGCAACCCGGCCTGGAGCGAGGAGGAGCTGCGGGCGATGTTCGCCCACATGCGGAGCATCAACGACGACCTCGCCGAGACCGGGGAGATGCTCGACGGCAACGGCCTGGCGGAGCCCGCGCAGACCCGCTTCGTCACCCCCGGCGTGGACGGCCCGCCCGTGATCAGTGACGGCCCCTACGGGGAGACCAAGGAACTGCTCGCCGGTTACTGGGTCCTCGAATGCGAGAGCCTGGACCGCGTCACGGAGATCGCCAAGCGCGTCGCCGAGTGCCCCGGACCCGAGGGCGCACCCGTCCGCCCGGTCGTCATCCGCCCCATCCTGGACGGCGGCGGCGACTTGTGCTGACCGCGTCGACCGAGGACGTGCTGCGGTGCTGACCGCGTCGACCGAGGACCGGCCGCGGTGCTGACCCCGGAGACCGAGGACCTGCTCCGCCGTAACGCGCCGCAGGTCCTCGGCGCGCTCGTCCGCCGTTACGGGCACTTCGACGCCGCCGAGGACGCAGTGCAGGAGGCCCTGCTCGCCGCCGCCCGGCAGTGGCCCGAGGCCGGGGTGCCCGGCAACCCGCGCGGCTGGCTGATCAAGGTCGCGTCCCGGCGCCTCGTCGACACCCTGCGCAGCGACGACGCACGCCGCAGACGCGAGGAGGCGGACGCGGCGCTCACCCCGCGCGACGCGTTCACGGCGCCACCGCCTGGCGAGAGCCGGGCCCCCTCCGAGGACGACACCCTCACCCTGCTCTACCTGTGCTGCCACCCGGAGCTCACCCCCGCCGCCCAGATCGCCCTCACCCTGCGCGCAGTCGGCGGCCTGACGACCGCCGAGATCGCCCGCGCCTTCCTCGTGCCGGAGCCGACCATGGCGCAGCGCGTCAGCCGCGCCAAGCAGAAGGTGCGGGGCGTGCGGTTCAGCCTCCCCGGCGACTGGCGCGAGCGCCTGCCCGCCGTCCTCCAGGTTCTCTACCTGATCTTCAACGAGGGGTACACGGCGTCGTCGGGGCCCCGGCTCCAGCGCGCCGACCTGGCCCGAGAGGCGATCCGGCTGACCCGCGCCGTCCGTGCGCTGCTGCCCGACGACAGCGAGGTCGCCGGGCTGCTCGCCCTCATGCTGCTCACCGACGCGCGCCGCGCGGCCCGCACCGACGCTGCGGGCGAACTGGTCCGCCTCGACGAACAGGACCGCTCCCTGTGGGACCGCGAGGCGATCGCGGAGGGCGTCGCGCTGGTCGCCGCGGCGCTCCCGCGCGGACCGGTGGGCCCGTACCAACTCCAGGCGGCCATCGCCGCGTTGCACGACGAGGCGTCGCGCGCCGAGGACACCGACTGGCCGCAGATCCTCGCCCTCTACGACCTGCTCGTGCGGGTCGTGCCCGAGGGCGACGCGATGGCCGCGCTCGGCCGGGCGGTCGCCGTGGCCATGGTGCACGGGCCCGAGGCGGGCCTGGCGGAGACGGACAAACTGACGGAGGCCCTGGGCGGGCACCACCGGCTCGCCGCCGTGCGCGGTCACCTCCTTGAACTGGCCGGGGACCGTGACGCGGCGCGGGCGGCCTACCAGGCGGCGGCGAGCGGCACGCTCAGCCGCCCGGAGAAGCGTTATCTGGGCGTCCGGGCGGCCCGCCTCGGCTGACGCGCCCGTACGTTGTCCCGTATGACTGAACTCCTGCACATCACCGAACGCGCCCTGTGGGACGCGGCCTGCCGGTCCGGCGCCTACGAGGTGTCCACGCGCGGCCGGACCCTCGCCGAAGAGGGCTTCATCCACTGCTCGCTCGCCCACCAGCTCCAGCCGGTGGCCGACTTCCTGTACGGCGATTACGACGGGCCCGACGAGCTGGTGGTCCTGGTCATCGACAGCACGCGGGTGCCCGCACCGGTCAGGTTCGAGGCGGCGAAGCCCGGCGGCGAGGAATTCCCGCACATCTACGGGCCGTTGCCGGTCGACGCCGTGACCGTCGTGCTGGGGTGGGGGGCGGACCGATGAAGCCGTAATGGGACGTGGGTTCCTTTAGTGCGCTCCCCTCTGTTACGTTTGGCGTGCCTTAACGGGAACGTTGAGCCATTTAAGGAGCCCGCCCGCCATGTCGGCGCCCACGCGAACCTCACCCACACAGACCACACCCACACAGACCTCACCCGCCCCCGCCGTCGCGTCGCCCCCGCGCATGACGGCCCGGCAGAAGCTCGTCCTCACCCTCCTCCTCGGCGCCCAGTTCATGATCGCCGTGGACTTCTCGATCCTGAACGTCGCGCTGCCCGTCGTCGGCGAGGGCCTCGGCTTCCCGCTGTCCCGACTCCAGTGGATCGCGACGTCGTTCGCGCTCGCCGCCGCCGGGTTCACCCTGCTCTTCGGCCGCGTCGCCGACCTCGTGGGCCGCAAGCGGCTGTTCCTCGCCGGCATGGCGGTCCTCGGCACCTCCTCCCTCCTCGGAGGGCTCGCCGGATCGCCCGAAGTCCTCCTCGTGGCACGGGTGTTGCAGGGTCTCGCGACCGCCGCCGTCACCCCGGCCGGACTCGCCCTCCTGACCACCGCGTTCAAGGAGGGCCCACTGCGCGAACGCGCGCTCGGCCTCAACGGGGCCCTGATGTCCGCCGGCTTCACCGCGGGCGCGATTCTCGGCGGGCTGCTCACCGACCTGCTCTCCTGGCGCTGGGCGTTCTTCGTCAACGTCCCCGTGGCCGCGCTCGTCCTCGCCCTCGCCCCGTCCGTCATCACCGACTCCCGCCCCGCGCACCGCCCCCGCCTCGACCTGCCCGGCGCCGCGACCGTCACCGGCGGACTCCTGCTCCTCGTCCATGGCCTCACGCAGGCCGGCGAGACCGGCTGGGGCGCCCCCACGACCCTTGCCGCGCTGCTCGCCGGAGTCGCACTCCTCGTCGCCTTCGGGTTCGTCGAGAAGCGCGCCGCCGCGCCCCTCGTCCCCCTCCGCATCCTCAAGCGGCGCACCGTGATCTGGGGCAACGCCGCCGGCCTCATCGCCTTCGTCACCGAGACGTCCCTCGTCTTCCTGCTCACGCTCTACCTGCAGGAAGTCCTTGGCTACTCGCCGCTCGCCACGGGCCTCGCCTTCGGCGTCCTCGGGCTCGGCACGGTGCTCGGCGGCACGCTCGGCGGCCGAGCCGTCGGACGCCTCGGCAACCGGACCACCATCGTCGTCGGCGGCGCCGTCCAGGCCGTCGCGACGCTCGCCCTGGTGGCGCTCGGCACGTCGGGCGCCTGGATCTGGCTGCTCCTCGCGGCGACGTTCGTCGGGGGCGTCGGCAACATGCTGGTGATCGTCGGCTTCATGGTGACGGCCACGTCCGGGCTGCCCGACGAGGAGCAGGGGCTCGCCACCGGGCTCGCGACCATGACCCAGCAGGTCGGCATCGCCATGGGCATCCCCGTGATGAGCGCGGTCGTCACCGCCCGGGTGGCCGGCGCGAGCGGCCCGGACGCGGTCCTGTCCGGGGTCTCCACGGCCGTACTCGTCAACGCGCTGCTGGTGGCGGCCGGTTCGGTGCTCGCCGCGCTGTTCCTCCGCCCCCGGCGCGACAGCCGATCCGGCGCGCCCGTGTCAGACGCGCCCGTGTCAGACGCGGGCGGCCAGTAGCCCCCGCAGCGAGTGCGTCATCGCCGTGACGAACGCGTCCCGCGCGTCCGCGCCGGCCAGGTCCAGGGACAGATAGGGGTTCAGGTCCTCCAGCTCGACCAGGAGCAGCCCGCCCTCCGGCGTGCGGCAGGCGTCCACGCGCTGGATGCCGTGGCCGATGGTGTTCCAGTCGACGAACTTCTGCGCGAACTCCCGGTCCGCGTCGGTGGGTTCGTACGGTTCCAGGGCCCACCGCTCCTCGGGCCGGGGCGCGTACAGGGCGTACTGGAGGCTCCGGTCGACGAAGTAGAACGAGACCTCGTAGCGGAAGCGGATCCGGGGCTGGACGAGGAGGGCGCCGCCGTCGAGGTCCAGGGCGGACAGCGCCTCGCGGCCGACGAACTCCAGGCCGATGGAATCGGCACCGAGCACCGGCTTGACCGCGTACTCGTCCGCGTCGGGCAGCAGCTGGAGATCGGCTGCCCGGGCGACCGTGGGGATGACCGGATACCCGGCGGCGGTCAGGTCGAGCAGATAGCCCTTCCCGGCCATGTCGCCCTTCCCGGACAGCGCGTTGAAGACCGGCACCCCGCCGGCGAGCGCCCGCTCACGGAACGCGTCGTACGCGGCCTGGTAGTGCAGTACGGGCCCGCTGTTGCGCACGACGACCGCGTCGAAGCCGTCCATCAGGGCGGCGGCGTCCAGCGGGTGGCACAGGGCGACGTCGAACTCCTCGCGCAGACGCGACGACAGCCATATGTCCTCGTCGCAGTAGCGGCGGCCACGGGCCGGGTACGCGAGATCGGTGACGTAGAGAAGGCGGGGGCGCGACAGGTCCATCCGGGGGACGCTACCCGAACCCACCGGGAACGCCGACAGCACCCGGCTCCGCGCGGATGCCGGGTGCTGTCGGAACGGACGACGGGAAGGCGTCAGGCCTTCTTCGTCTCCCAGAAGATCTTGTCGATCTGGGCGATGTAGTCCAGCGCCTTCTGGCCCGTGGCCGGGTCCGACGAGGCCTTCGCGGCCGAGAGGGCCTTGAGGGTGTCGTTGACCAGCTGGTGCAGCTCCGGGTACTTCTCGAAGTGCGGGGGCTTGAAGTAGTCGCTCCACAGCACCGACACGTGGTGCTTGGCGAGCTCGGCGCGCTGCTCCTTGATGACGATGGCGCGCGTCTGGAACGCCGCGTCGTCGTTGGCGGCCATCTTGTCCTGGACGGCCTTGACCGACTCCGCCTCGATGCGGGCCTGGGCCGGGTCGTACACGCCGCAGGGCAGGTCGCAGTGGGCGCTGGCCTTCACCTTGGGGGCAAACAGGCGGGAACGCATGTAGCTGTCCTTCCTCGTGATCGTCTTCTCAGGTGGGACATTACTCCGTGGCAGAGGGGTTTTCTCTGGTGCCCCCATGGGCTTAGGACAAAAGTCCAGGGCGCGACCGGGACTGGTGGAGGATGGGACCGGTGGACCGGCGGGCGGATCCGGGGAGGATGTCTTAATGGCTGAGACGGCGGCGAAGACGCGGGAGGCCAGGGTGCCGTTCCAGATCATCGAGGTGGACGGGCCGTCGATGGTGCCCACGCTGTATCCGGGGGACTGGATGCTCGTGCAGCACGGCGCCCGGGTGCGGCCGGGGGACGTGGTGATCCTGCGGCACCCGTTCCAGCAGGATCTGCTCGTGGTGAAGCGGATCTCCGAACGCAGGGAAGGGGGTTGGTGGGTGCTCGGCGACAACCCCCACGCGGGCGGCGACAGCGAGGTGTACGGGGCGGTGCCCGACGACCTCGTCCTCGCCAAGGTGCGCGGCCGGCTCCGGCGCCGCAAGCCGTGGGTGGAGGGCGAGCGTCAGCGCTCGCTCGTGGCCGTCGCGGCGTGGGCGTTCTCCGCGCTGCGGCCCGTGCTGTCCGACCGGTCCGCCTCGGCGCGCTTGCGGGCGCGGTAGGCCGCCACGTTGGCCCGGGTCGCACAGCGGTCCGAGCAGTAGCGCCGGGAGCGGTTCGTCGACGTGTCCAGGTAGGCGTTGCGGCAGGGCGCGGCCTGGCACAGGCCGAGGCGGTCCACGCCGTACTCGGTGAGGTGGAAGGCGAGGCCCATCGCGGCGATCGCCGCGTACCCCGCCGTCGCGTTCGACGGGTGGTCCGCCAGGTGCATGTGCCACAGCGGGCGGCCGTCGTCGTCGCGGTGGTCGTGCCCGGAGATCTGCGGGCTGACCGGGAACTCCAGGAGGAGCGAGTTCAGCAGGTCGACGGCGAGCGTCTCGTCGCCGCTGTCCGCCGCGTCGAAGACGGAGCGCAGGCGCGCCCGTACACCGCGGAAGCGGGTCAGGTCGGCGTCCGTGGCGCGCCGGGCCGCCGACTGCTGGACCCCGAACAGGTCGCGCACCGCGTCGACCGTGGTCAGGGAGTCCTTGCCGCGCCCCGGTTCCTCGGTGTTGACCAGGCGTACGGCGTAGTCCGAGTAATAGGCCAGTTCCACTGTGAGTCCTTACCGGGGCGGTCTATGTGCTGGCGTGGGGGCGTAATGGACGCTTCTGATTCGAGGGTATTACGTACGGGAGGGTTCCTGGGGACGGGGACGGGGTGCGCATGGGAAAGGGGCGGTACGGGCCGTGTGGCCCGTACCGCCCCTTTCACCGTCGTGCTTTACAGGACCTTCGCGCTTTACAGGACCTTGGAGAGGAAGGACTGGGTGCGTTCGTGCTGGGGGTTGGTGAGGACGTCGCGGGGGTGGCCGGATTCGACGACGACGCCGCCGTCCATGAAGACGAGGCTGTCGCCGACCTCGCGG
>NZ_RZYA01000023.1 GCF_004005495.1 Streptomyces antnestii | reverse complement strand
CCCTCGTACCACCAGGAGGTGTAGACGACACCGTCGTTCCCGGTCAGGAACAGGTCGATGCTGCTGGGCGACTTGGCGATCGCCGTCACCGGGGCTCCGGCGGGGAAGAACCCGCCGATGGGGCGCCAGTTCCCGGTGACGGCCGCCCAGTCGATCCCCGCGTACCACCAGGTGGTGTACACGATGCCGTCGTCGCCGACGACGAACAGATCGAGGTTTCCGCCGGATCGGCTTGTTACCGCAGGACTGTGATTCGTGTGCACGACAGCACACCTCCGAGCGCGTCCGGGCGGCGGCGTGCTGTCGTCCGGCATCGCTGTGGTGGAATCAGTCTTTTTTCCAGGCCACCACACAAGGCGGGGCGATGCATCTCGATCTCGGTTTCGAGGACGGCGAGTCGAGCCTGTTCGGGCGTCGGCTCCCGCAGCGAGCCGGCGGACGCCGGTGTCCCCATGTCCGCCTCACCTCGCAGCCTGGTCCTGACGTCACCTCAGGACCTCGGCCATCGGGCCTCGTCGCCCCTCAGCCCGCCGAGGTCCTGGGCTACGCTCCCCACGCCGTGGTTCCACCGCAACAGCGGCTGGTGCCCCTGGCGGCCTCAGGCCACGCCCTTGCCCGCGTCGCGAGCCGGCACCAGGCCGGCCTCGTCACCCCCGTGACCTCGACCGAGGCCGTACGACACGCACAGGACGCACAGCGCACCGCCCCCGTCTACCGGCCCGACTCCGTACCGAACGCCCCGGACGTGTCCTGGTCCCTGATCTCCAGCTGGAGGGGCGACGCGCCTCAGCCCGAGTCATGCGGCCAGACCTGCCCTGGTGCACCGCGGTGACCAGGCTGCGATCGTGTTGACCAGCCGCCAGCACACGCCTCCGGAGGGAGCCGCTCATGAGCACGCCGCGTGACCTGTTGATCGTCGCCTGGGATTTCGAGTCCAATGGCCAGGTGAGGCAGGGCGACCTGTCGCTCGCTCTCGCGGGCGCCGAGCTGATCGACCTGCTCAGCGCCCGGACCATCGCGCTGGACGGCGATCGCGTCGTGCCGGGCCCCTCCCCCGCACCGGATGACCCTCTGCTGCAGGCCGCCGCCTCGTCGCTGGTCCGAAAGGAGCCGTACGAGTCGGTCGACGACTGGCTGTGGCGTCGAGGCCGCGACCTGACCTCGGCCTATGTCGCCGCATTGGAGGCGGAGGCGGAGCCCACGCAGCCGAAGCGTTCCAGGAGGCCCTTCCGGGCGGGCGGCGTACGGGTGTCCGCCGATTCGCCCGACCGCCGTCGCGCCGCCGACCGCTGGGCGTGGCACGAACCCGTTCTGGCCGCCCTGGCCGCCGCCGTCGGAATCCATGACGAGTCAGCTGTCGACAGCTCGAACGTGCCGGACGACGTGACGGCGGTCCTGGCGGCGGTCGGCAACGCGGAGATGGAACTGGAAGCCGTACGGCAGCGTCGCACCATCGAAGACGCGGCGTTCGACAACATCTGGCGAGGCTAGTGCCGGAGCGGGGGCCGGGCCCTGACTCTCGTGATCGCTTGACCGTGATCGCTTGACAAGGAAGTCAAGCAGTCGCTTGAGTTCTATCGTGAGGCCAGAGAAGACAGACCTTCGCCGCGAGGCCGGTCAGCGAACGCGCGATGTTCTGTTGTCGGCTGCTCTCGAGCTGCTCTCACAACGGGGACAGGAAGGGGTGACCCTCCGCGAGATCACCCAGAAAGCCGGAGCCAACGTCGCCGCGGTGAGTTACCACTTCGGATCACTGAAGGCTCTGTGCGACGTGGCGATCGAGCACGCCCTGGAGCGATACCTGGACGCACAGATCCGGGAAGTCGACGCCCTGACGGAAAGCGCGACCCTGAGCGAGTTGGCCGAGGCGTTCGCGCGGCCGATGGTGAGCGCGCTCGCGGCCGGGGGGCAGGAACTGGCCGTGATGCGGACCGTGGCCAGGGTGGGGATCGATCCGCCCGAAGGATGGGAAAGGCTGACCGGGAAGTTCGAGCAGGCCCGGCAGCAGGCAGTGCGCGTACTGGCGGCGAACGTTCCCGAGGCCGACGAGCAGGAGCTCGTGTTCCGTGTCCGCTGTGCGGCCGGAATGCTGAACTGGCTCGCACTGGCGCCCATCGGGGCCGAGCTGGCCACCGAGCCCGCCGAGCAGGTGGCGCGGATGCTCATCCCCGTGGTGGCCGGGGCGTTCCGGGGAGCCGCCCGGTAAGCGCTGTAGATAGCGCTGCAGATTGCGCCGTACATAGCGCCGCATATCACCGGGTGGGCCTCACCCAGTCGGCCGTCCGCCTGTTTACGAACCCACGCGCCTGTACGCCCGCGCACCCCCGTACGCCCGCGCCGATGAATTCAATCGTTTGCTTGACAAGGTGGCCGACCTCTCCACACAATTAAATCAATGGTTTGAATGGATTCTCTCGCGCAGGAGGACACCATGAGCACCGACGCGGAGACCGTGGTCAGGGCGGCATACCGAGCGGCCGAGGGCAGCGTCCTGGACGTGCAAGGCTTCGTGGACCTGTTCGCCGAGGACGGCGTCTTCAACAACGTCGTCGCCGGCGAGACCTACCGTGGTGAGCACCTTGGCGACCAGGTCGTCTTCATGGGAGCGCTCGCCCCCGACGTGCACCGCGAGCTGCACCGGTTCCACGTCACGGGTAACGTCGTTTCCGTCGAGCTGACGATCCAGGGCACCTTCACCGGGGCGTTCGAGACGCCCGCCGGCACCGTCCGGCCGACCGGCGCCGCACTCGACATCCCCACGGCCGACTTCTGGTACGTCGAGAACGGCAAGATCAAGACGTTCAACTGCTACGTCGGCCTCAGCGTCATGCTCGCCCAGCTCGGCGTACAGCCCGATTTCGCCTCCGCCGTCACGGCGCCGGCCGCCGTGCCGAGCTGACCGAACCGCTCCGGGCACCCCCCGCCCGCAGCCGAACGGCACCACGAACAGGCAGGCCAACCATGCCCACCATCGGCATCATCCTCGGCAGCACCCGCCCCAACCGCGTCGGAGACCAGGTGGCACGCTGGGTCCTCGACCACGCCTCGCGGCGGACCGACGCCCGCTTCGAGCTGCTCGATCTGCGCGACCATCCCCTCCCCCACCTCGACGAGCCGATGCCGCCCTCCCTCGGCCAGTACCAGAACGAGCACACCCGGCGCTGGGCGGAGACCATCGCCGCGTACGACGGCTTCGTCATCGTCACCCCCGAGTACAACCACGGCATCCCCGGCGTACTGAAGAACGCCCTGGACTTCGTCTACGCCGAGTGGAACAACAAGGCCCTCGGCCTGGTCTCCTACGGCGGCGCGGGCGGCATACGCTCCGCCGAACAACTGCGGCTGGTCGCCGCCGAGCTCCAGATGGCCGACGTACGCCAGCAGGTCACGCTCTCCCTCTTCACCGACTTCAAGGACTTCAAGGACTTCCAGCCCGGCGACCACCACCTCCGATCGCTGAACGCCATGCTCGACCAGGTCATCGCCTGGGCCTCCGCCCTCGCCCCACTACGGACAGCGCCGGTCGCCACGGCCTGACCCCGTCGCCCGCGCGGACCGGTGGACCCCGCCGCAGCGACCGACCGGCACACGAACGGACTGACCATGACCAGATCCCCCGCTGATCTGATGCGGTCAACCTGCTCGAGGTGTTCGACGAACCCGACCCGGGTCGTCGGGACACGGTCATCGCCGAGCACTACGGCGAAGACGTGGTGTGGCACGAGCCGGACCGCGTCAACCATGGGCGCACTGAACTCGCGCGCCGCGCCGCAGAGTTGCGTGCCGAGAACCCGGACTGGGTGTACCGCCCCGCAGGCCCCGCGTCGGGGCTCGACGACATCGGCCATCTCGGTTTCCAGTACGGCCCGCCCGACGGTCGACCACCGATGGTCAGCGGCATGGACATCGCCCGAACCAGGCACGGCGTCATCATCGAGCTCTACACGATCATCACGGAGATCCACCAGCCGTCCTGAGGAGCACAAGCCTCGGGAATCGGGAAGAAGAGGCGCCTGTCGTGGCTCTCAGCCCGAAGGTTCCGCCAGGGCCTTGAACGCCGGGCGCAGCAGGGCGGCGATGCGGTCGGGCGGGGCGCCGTGGAGCGCGGTCAGGCCGAGGAACTGGTGGCCGATCGTGACCCCCAGCAAGGTGGTGACGAACAGTGCGGCCCGCAGCTCCGGGTACTCCGTCGCGGGCGACAAGGCGGCGCTGACGCCGTCGATCTGCCGGTCGAGGGCGTCGCGAACGTACTCGGCTGCCGCCGGGTCGGTGAGCATGGAGCGCAGCATCGCCACCGCGCCCTCGGGGAGGCCGCCGAGCTTGAAGTCGAGCGTGGCGAGCAGCTGCTCGACGAGCGCGTCGGAGTCAGGGGTTTCCGGCAGCACGGAGAACGCCTGTACGGCCCGTGAGAAAAGCTCGCGCTTCGAGCCGAAGTACTGCATGACCAGGGCCGGATCGACGCTCGCCGCGGTCGCCACGGCGCGGATCGTGGTGCGGTCGAACCCCTTCTCGGCGAACAACTCCCGGGCGCTGTCGAGGATGCGCGCCTCGGTCGCTCGGCGGCGGTCGGCGCGGGACTGGCGAGGAGTGGACACCGGTTCACTCTACAGCCGTTGACCGAACCTCCGGCCGGGCCCTACGGTAGGCGAGACAGGTGAGTCAACAAGTGTTGAGCGAATGGATGCCTCAGTGCCCCACGTGGATACACCTTCCGTTCGCACCCCTCGCGAGGTGCTGAACCGCTACTACCAGGCCATGCTCGACAAGTCCCCGGACGCTCTCGCCGACCTCTATGCCGTGGACGGGATGCACGAGTTCCCGTTCACCTCGCCCGGTTTCCCTCCCCTCTACGAGGGGCGCGAGGCGGTGCGCGCGGGATACCGGGCGGCGTGGGGCGCAAGCCCCGTACAGGTGGTGGAGGTCAGGCAGGTCTCGGCCTACGAGACCGCCGATCCGGGAGTGATCGTCGCTGAACATGTCGTCGTGGGAACGCTGCCGGCCAAGCGAACCGACTTCACCGTCCCCGGACTTCTGATCCTCCACGTCCGCGACGGCCTGATCACGCGGGCCCGCGACTACATGGACAGCGCGGCAGTCGCCGACGCCAGAGGGTGATCAGAGGGCGACCAGACATCAACTGCTCCTCGGCTCAGGTACGGAAGCCGACGTGTACGTGGTCGTGGTGCGTCGCGTCGCTGAAGAACTGGCCCACCGCTCCGCCCTGGAGTCGGACCGGGCCGCCGACGTTGTAGGAACCGGCCGCCGCCGCGTCCCGCATGAAGCGCTCGATGAGGGTGCGTGGTGTCGCCGGGTCGACGACCGGCCGGCCGTCGATCTGCCATACGTCGAACGCCCGGCCCCGGGGATGGTCGCTGGGGCGGTTGGTCCCGAAGACGTCGAGGGGGTGGCCCGAGCGGACCACGCTCACTCCCAGCCGGTACGTCCCGGCCAGCGTGAGCATCGCCTTCGCCACACTGGTGTGGACGTTGCCGCTCCGCAGGTCCGCCTCGGCCGCGGGCGGCAGCACGATGCGGGAGTCGGCCAGTGCCGCCCGAATGTCCGACGCCAGTGACGCGGCACCCGGTCCCGGGGCGGCGGGGTGCAGGGCCGTGACCGTCCAGCCGTGCGCGGACCGGACGAGCCGTACGTCGACCGTCGTGCCGCCCGCGGTCAACTTGCCGCTGTTCAGGGTCCATTGACGGCACACCACCAGCACGCTCGCCGAACTGGACAGGATGCCGCCGTACTGGGCGTCGATCACCTGCAGTGCCGCCTCCTGCGCAGATGGCCGCAGCGGTCCCGCCTCGTCGACCAGGGCGGCGGGCAGGCCGAGCGCCGTCACCCTGGACCTGGCGGCCGCCGCCCCGCCCTGGCCGCGCGACCAGGCGCCGATCGCCTCCACCAGTTCGACGGCGCGCAGCTTCGCCGCCGGGTCGACCTCGGCGGAGGTCGGGCGCCACGGCGTGGTGCGGGGCAGGGTGGCGGACGGTGTCGGGGACGGGGTGCCCGCGGCTCCCTGGGTGGGGCGGGCGGCCGGGCTCGTGGTGCCGGATGGGTGCGCGGACCGAGGGGCGGAGCTGGAGCAGCCCGCCGCGCCGAGCAGCGCGCCGGCCACGCCCGACAGAACGGCCCGACGACCCATCGGGGGAAGCGAGAACGCGGAGGTCTGACTCATAGCGGGAAGTATCCGCCTGAAACGCCGTTGTTCAGCTGTACGCGCCGCAAGCCGCCGACCTGCCGACCCGCCAGGATGCCGCCTTGCCGCTCACCGTACGCGCGACACGGGCCCTCCCTCGCGGCCTGCGCGAGGGAGGGCCCGGTCACATGAAGGCCAGATGGGTCAGATGTGTCAGATGACGCCCTGGGCCAGCATCGCGTCGGCCACGCGCTCGAAACCGGCGATGTTCGCGCCGGTCACGTAGTCGCCGGGGGCACCGTAGCGTTCGGCGGTCTCGTGGCAGGTGTCGTGGATGTCGGTCATGATCCGCGCGAGCTCGTCCTCGACCCGCTCGGCGGTCCAGGAGGTGCGAGCGTGGTTCTGCGCCATCTCAAGGGCGCTGACCGCGACGCCGCCCGCGTTGGCCGCCTTGCCGGGGCCGAAGGCGACGCCCGCCCGCTGGAACAGGTGGACGGCCTCGGGGGTCGTCGGCATGTTGGCGCCCTCGGAGACGGCCTTCACGCCGTTGCGGATCAGGGCCGCGGCGTCCTTCTCGTCGAGCTCGTTCTGGGTGGCGGACGGCAGCGCGATGTCGGCCGGCACCTCCCAGACACGGCCGCCCGGCACGAAGCGCGCCGAGCCGCCGCGGCGCTCCGCGTACGCGTCGACGCGGCCGCGCTCGACCTCCTTGATCTGCTTGAGCAGTTCCAGGTCGATTCCCTTCTCGTCGACGACGTAGCCCGACGAGTCCGAGCAGGTCACGGCGTTGGCGCCGAGGGCGGTCAGCTTCTCGATGGTGTAGATCGCGACGTTGCCGGAGCCGGATACGACGGCCGTCTGTCCCTCCAGGTCCTCGCCGCGCTCGCGCAGCATGGCGCCCGCGAACAGCACGTTGCCGTAGCCGGTCGCCTCGGGGCGGATGAGCGAGCCGCCCCAGCCGCTGCCCTTGCCGGTGAGGACGCCGGCCTCCCAGCGGTTGGTGATGCGGCGGTACTGGCCGAACAGGTAGCCGATCTCGCGGCCGCCGACGCCGATGTCGCCGGCGGGCACGTCGGTGTGCTCACCGATGTGCCGGTACAGCTCGGTCATGAAGGACTGGCAGAACCGCATGACCTCGGCGTCGCTGCGCCCGTGCGGGTCGAAGTCGCTGCCGCCCTTGCCGCCGCCGATGCCGAGGCCGGTCAGCGCGTTCTTGAAGATCTGCTCGAAGCCCAGGAACTTGATGACGCCCAGGTTCACCGAGGGATGGAAGCGCAGGCCGCCCTTGTACGGGCCGAGCGCGCTGTTGAACTCCACGCGGAAACCGCGGTTGACGCGCACGCGGCCCTGGTCGTCCTGCCACGGCACCCGGAAGATGACCTGCCGCTCGGGCTCGCACAGGCGCTCCACAAGTCCCGCCCGCGCGTACTCGGGGCGGGCCGCGAGCACCGGCGCGAGGGTCTCCAGGACCTCGTGGGCGGCCTGGTGGAACTCGGGCTGCGCGGGGTTGCGGTGTTCGATCTCCCTGAGAAGGTCGTCGAGGAGGGACTGCGTCTCGGATCGAGTCGTCACAGAAGGCCTTTCTGGCGCGGCTGTCACCGGATCCGCGACGGGTGCGGCTCGCTCGGGTCCGGTCCACTGGTGGGTGCTACGGCGCCGTTGCCGCACACGGGACACGCTAAGTGTTACGCGCATGTAAACCTGTGACCAGAGTGCGAGGCCCTGACTGCTCACGATGTGAGACCCTCGGCGGCCGGCCGTTCTGCCGCCGCGGTACTAGTGAGCGCCCTCGTAGTGAGCGCCCTCGTCGGTGACCGTCACGTCCTGGATGTTGCGCTCGATGGCGGCGGCGGGGAGACCGGTCCTGCGCGCCCAGTGGTAGATCGCGAGCGAGAGTGCGGTGACGGCCACGACGTCCCACCCCATCGGAATGTGGTTCCGCGCTCCGTCACCGAAGCCTCCCTGCCAGGAGAGCACTCCCATACCGAGCAGGTAGGCGGGCAGCCACTGCGCCGCCTTCCAGTTCAGCCGGGAGGCGTCCGGGCGCCGGGTGATGTGGGTGTACGCCACGTAGCCGCCCATGAGCAGGTACCCGAGGACGATGGCCAGGCCGAGGCGCCACAGCGTGTCCCAGCCGGCCCAGTAGATGATCAGGTTGGCGACCGCGAAGGACAGAGGCGCGAGGACACCGCCCGCGGGGAGGCGGTAGGGGCGGACGTGGTCGGGCAGCCGGTCGCGCAGGACCCCGTAGGCGAGCGGAGTGCCCGCGTACATCAGGATGCTGGCGGAGGTGATGAAGCTGACCAGCTGCTGCCAGCTCGGGAAGGGCAGGAAACAGATCACGCCGGTGAGGAAGGTGATCAGCAGACCGAACCACGGCACGCCTCGGCGGTCGGTCTTCTCGAACAGCTTGGGCGCGCAACCGTTCTTGCTCAGCCCGTAGGAGATGCGGGACGTGGCGGTGGTGTAGATGAGACCGGTGCCGCCCGGGGAGACGATGGCGTCGAAGTAGAGGACCCAGGCCAGCCAGCCGAGGCCGAGGAGAGTGGCGAGGCCGGCCAGCGGTCCGCTGATCCCTGGGAAGTCCAGATGCGCCCAGCCGCCGGCGAAGGACGAACCCGGCAGAGCGCCGATGAAGACGACCTGGAGCAGCAGGTAGATGACCGCGCCGATGGCCACGGATCCGATCGTCGCGCGCGGGATGTCCCGACGGGGGTTGCGGCTCTCGCCGGCGAGCTGGATGGCCTGTTCGAAGCCGAGGAGCGCGAAGATGATGCCGCTGGTGCTGATCGCTTCGAGGACGCCCTTGGCCCCGAACGGGGCGAAGCCGTGCGACGTGAAGTTTCCGGCGTCGAAGTGCGTGGCCGCCAGGACGAGGATCGTCAGCAGCGGAACGGCGACCTTCCACCAGGTGGCCGTGCTGTTGGTGTGCGCGAGCAGGCGGATGCCGAGGAAGTTCACGGCGACGAACACGGCCATGAGAACGACCGCTACGACCAGGCCGCTCGCCGTCAGCGTCTCGTCGTCGCGAAGGAGCCCCTGAGCCCACTGCCAGTGGCCCGCGTAACCGATGACGGCCTCGACCTCGATGGGAGCCGTGGTCGCCGACGCGAGCCAGGTGAACCAGCCGAAGGAGATGCCCGCCAGGCCGCCGAAGGTGTAGTGCGGGTAGCGTGCCACGCCGCCCGCCACCGGGAACATTCCCCCGAGCTCCGCGTGGACCAGGGCGAGCAGCACGATGGCCACCGTGCCGATACCCCAGGCGATCACGGCTGCGGGACCGGCCAGCACCACGGCGTTCTTCGCGCCGTACAGCCAGCCGGAACCGATGATCGACCCCACGGACGCCCAGAGCAGGGCGACCGGACCGACGCTGCGTCTGAGTGAGCCGCCGGGCGCCCGGGACACGGTCTCTCTGTTGTCGACCAGGGACATGAAACCTCGCTAGGAGTAGGGCGGGGTACGGGGGTACGCGGAATGCGCCGAGTGCCGCGAAGAGGCGGAGAGGCGGAGACAAGGCGAAGGCAAGGCATGCCGAGTGGCGGCACGGGCTAGGTGCGTGTCGCGCCCGTGCCGCTCGTGTCGTGGCTCAGCGTTCGAGAAGTGCCATCGCGGCGTTGTGGCCGGGGATGCCGCTGACTCCGCCGCCGCGCGTGGCCCCCGCCCCGCACAGCAGGACGTTCGGGTGCGCGGTCTCGACGCCCCAGCGTCCGCTCGCCTCTTCGCCGTACGGGAAGGACAGGTCGCGGTGGAAGATGTGGCCGGACGGCAGCCCCAGGGACGCCTCGAGGTCCTGCGGGGTCTTCGCCTCGATGCAGGGGCGGCCGTCGGCGTCGACGGCCAGGCAGTCCGCGATCGGCTCGTCGAGGCAGGCGTCCAGCGAGGCCACCGTGGCGCGCAGGGCCTCCTCGCGCGCCCTGTCCGCGTCGCCGGCGAACAGCCGGGCCGGCATGTGCAGTCCGAACAGCGTGAGGGTGTGGTAGCCGCGGTCCACCAGTTCCGGTCCGAGGATCGACGGATCGGTGAGCGAGTGGCAGTAGATCTCGGACGGCGGCAGGCTCGGGATCCGGCCCGCCGCGGCCTCGCGGTAGGCGCTTTCGAGCTGGCTGTACGACTCGGCGATGTGGAAGGTGCCGGCGAAGGCGTCCCGGGGGTCCACGTTCCGGTCGCGCAGGCGCGGCAGGCGGCGCAGCAGCATGTTCACCTTCAACTGCGCGCCCTCGGGGGCGGGTTGAGCCGGATCCGCCTCCTCGCCGAGCAGGCGGGCGAGCGTGGTGGGCGCCACGTTGCCCAGGACCGTACCCGCGGCCACCCTCCCCTCGCTCTCGCCCGACCGGTACCGCACCTCCGCGTCGGCGCCGTCGGTGTCGATGCCCACGACGTCGTGGCTGACGAGGATCTCGGCGCCCGCCGCACGTGCCGCGTCCGTGAGCGCGCCGGTGAGGGCGCCCATCCCGCCCACCGGGACGTTCCAGTCCCCCGTGCCGTTGCCGATCACGTGGTAGAGGAAGCAGCGGTTCTGTAGCAGCGACTCGTCATGGGCGTGCGTGAAGGTGCCGATCAGGGCGTCGGTCAGGACGACACCCCGCACCAGGTCGTTCGAGAACCTTGCCTCGATCGTCTCGCCCAGCGGGCGCTCGAACAGCGCCTCCCATGCCTCTTTGTCGTCGACGAGGCGTTCCAGTTCGGTGCGGCTGGGCAGCGGCCCGGTCAGGGTGGGGAAGACCCGTTGCGCCATGCGCCCGGTCATCCCGTAGAACTGCTGCCAGGCCTCGAAGTCCCGGTCGGATCCGGTGAGTTGACGGAAGGACTCACGGGTTCGGCTCTCGTCGTCCTCGACCAGGAGCCCGCTCGGCCGGCCGTCCACGACGGTGGGCGTGTACGAGGCGATGCGGCGCTGCCGTGTCCGGAACCGCAGCCCGAGGTCATCGACGATCTTGTTCGGGAGAAGGCTGACCAGGTACGAGTAGCGGGACAGGCGCGCGTCCAGGCCGCTGAAGGCCTGGGCCGAGACCGCGGCGCCTCCGGTGTGGTCCTGGCGTTCCAGGACGAGGACGCTGCGGCCCGCGCGCGCCAGATACGCGGCGGCCACCAGACCGTTGTGCCCGGCACCGACGATCACGGCGTCGTAGGAGGAGCGCGCGGGGGAAGAGGGGGAAAGGGAGTGCACTGGGGTCTCCAGAGGGTGGAGTACGGCGACATGGGCTGCGGGGGCACTCGTTCCCCGGCAAACGCTTCCCGGTGCGGACGTGGACAGGCGGGAAAATCATCCTGCCGGCAGGCACCGTCGGGGAAGGTTTCGCCAGGAAACGAGCAGAACTACAGCCCGGTCTGCCAGTGCGGTTCGGGGATGACGGGGCACAGGACCGCATACATGCGTACCAGCACCGATCCGGGTGCTGTCGCCGCGTCGCAGGTCCGTCGCTTGGTCACCCGGATTTTCTAACACGGTGACCAGTGCCGATCAATACTCCCGTCACGACCGGGTTCTGAGTCCCACGTCGCTGTCACGAGCACGTCGTCCCGCGTGCGGGGAGCTTCCCGGCGATGAGGTAGGTGTCGACTGCCCTGCGCGCGCAGTGGTTCTGTGGATACGTCCCGTGGCCTTCGGCCCGTACGGTCAGCAGGACGCCGACCTTGTCTCCCAGCTCGCTCACCATGTGCCCGGCGCCCGCGTACGGCGTCGTCGGATCGCTGGTGCCGGCGACGACCAGGATCGGAGCGGCGCCGTGCGCGCTGACGTCGGGGGTGGCGCGCTCGCCGTGGAACGGCCAGTCGTAGCAGAGGTAGACACCGTAGGACCAGGCCTTCCCGAAGACGGGTGAGGCGGCCTCGGTGTCCTTGATCCATCGTTCGGACCGGGTGAAGCCGGGGCGCAGGTCGGAGTCGGCGCAGGTGATCGCGACGAAGGCGGAGGTGCCGTTGCCGCCTGTGGGTTCGCCGTGGGTTCCCGTGCCGCTCAGGGACCGGGCGCCGGGGGCGTGGTCGTACGCCTTCTCCATCAGCTGGTTTCCGGTGCCCTCGTCCATGACCTCGCGGAGCGCCTTCACCAGGGGGCCCCAGCCTTCCTTGCCCCGGTCAAGGTAGTTCGAGATGGCGTGGGCGGCGCGGTCGCCGTCGAGCTTGCCGTGGCCGCCGGTGGTGGCGGGGGTCTTGTCGAGTTTGCCCAGCAGATCGACGACGCGTGGGGTGGCTCGGTCGGGGTCGCTGCCGGTGGGGCAGTCGTCGTAGGTGGCCGCGCAGTGGCGCGCGAAGCGGTCGAAGGCGGACTGGACGGCCCTGACCTGGCTGATGTTCTGCCGCAGAAGGTTCTGGGTCGGGTCGACGGGGGCTTCGAGGACGAGTCTGCCGACGTTCTCGGGGAACAGGTGAGCGTAGGTGCCGCCCAGTTCGGTGCCGTAGGAGACACCGAAGTAGTTCAGCTTCTGGTCGCCGAGGAGGTAGCGCATCAGGTCCAGGTCGCGTGCCGTCCGCGTGGTGCCGACGTACGGCAGGAACCGCCCCGAGCGCTTCTTGCAGACGTCGCCGCCCTCGTACGCCTTCTGCCCGCAGTCGATGGGAATGGTTCCGCCGACTCCTCGCGGATCGAAGCCGACCAGGTCGTAGCGCTGCCCCAGCGAGGTGTAGTCGCGCGCGAACTCGGGGAGCCCCGTCACTCCGGACACTCCCGGGCCGCCGAAGTCGAAGAGGAGGGAGCCGATGCGGTTCCGCTCCGGTCCGGTGGCTCTCTTGCGGATCAGGGCCACGTCGATCGCGGCGCGGCCCGGTTCCCGGTAGTCCAGCGGCGCCTTCATCGTGGCGCATTCCCAGCCGCCGCCCGGAGCGTGACCGCTGCCCTGGGCTCCTGAAGGGGCCGGGCAGACCGACCAGTTGAGCCGCTGGCCGGCGGTGAGGGCCGCGGGCAGTCCCGGTGGCGGGTTCGTCGCCTTGGCCGTCGTACGGGGACGCGGGTCCGGGCCCCGGTCCGTGCGGGCATCGCATCCGGTCCCTGCCGCCACCACGACGACGGCGGCGAGCAGCCCCGCGGCGGCGCGGCGGCGCGCGGCGGCAGACACCACACTCCACCGCACGAGCCGGGCCGCACACCCCGGCACCCACGCCAGCACGCCCATCGGCGAACTCCCCTGCTTCCCCGCGCACATGAACGCCGCGATCCTCTCAGACCCCGGTCCTGTCGTGTCACGTACAGTGCGGACGCCAGCAGTTGGCGGACCATCACGTGCAGGGAGACCCCGTACCCGGCGGAGGCGCTCCGCCGGGCCCTCGGGGTGGACGGGTCCCGTCTCCGCCGAGGGGACCCGTCCGACCGCTGACGTCAGTCGCCCGCGGGTATGAGCGGCAGGTCCAGACGGCCCGCGAGGTCGTCGACGGTGGGGCCGAAGGTCTCCCGGACCACGACGCCCCGCGGGGTGATGTCGAAGACGGCGAGGTCGGTGTAGACCCGGTCGACGCAGGCCAGACCGGTCAGCGGGTAGGTGCACTCCGATACGAGCTTGGGCGCGCCGGTCTTGGTGAACAGCGTCATCATCACGAAGACCTTCTTGGCCCCGATCGCCAGGTCCATGGCTCCGCCGACGGCGGGGATCGCGTCCGGTGCGCCGGTGTGCCAGTTGGCGAGGTCGCCGCTCGCGGAGACCTGGAACGCGCCCAGGACGCAGATGTCCAGGTGGCCGCCGCGCATCATGGCGAAGGAGTCGGCGTGGTGGAAGTACGCCGCTCCGGGCAGCTCGGTCACGGGGATCTTGCCGGCGTTGGTGAGATCGGGGTCGATCGCGTCGCCCTGGGCGGCCGGGCCCATGTTGAGCATGCCGTTCTCGGTGTGGAGCACCACGCCCGCGTCGGCCGGCAGATGGTCGGCGACGAGTGTCGGCTGGCCGATGCCGAGGTTGACGAAGGCGCCGTGAGGGATGTCCCGGGCGATGCGGGCGGCGATGTCGTGCTTGCCCAGGGCGGTCTGCCCGGCGGGTCGGTCGGGGGTCATGCGCTTGCCTCCTGCACCACACGGTCGACGTAGATGCTCGGTGTCACCACGGACTCCGGGTCGAGCGCTCCGGTGTCGACGACTTCGCGGACCTGCGCGATCACGGTGGTCGCGGCCGTAGCCATGACGGGTCCGAAGTTCCGGGCCGTCTTGCGGTAGACGAGGTTGCCCATGCGGTCGGCCCGGTGGGCGCCGATCAGCGCGACATCGCCCTTGATCGGGTACTCCAGCACGTGGGTGCGGCCGTCGATGACGCGGATCTCCTTGCCCTCGGCCAGCAGGGTCCCGGCTCCGGTGGGGCAGAAGAACGCCCCTATGCCGGCGCCGGCCGCCCGCATCCGCTCGGCGAGACTGCCCTGCGGTACGACTTCGAGCTCGATCTTCCCGGCCCGGTACAGCTCGTCGAAGACGTACGAGTCGCTCTGCCGCGGGAAGGAGCAGACCACCTTGCGGACGCGTCCCTTCGCGAGCAGCGCGGCGAGGCCGGTGTCGCCGTTGCCGGCGTTGTTGGACACGACGGTCAGGTCCGTGGCGCCCTGGCGGATGAGCGCGTCGATCAGCTCGACGGGCATGCCGGCCATGCCGAACCCGCCGATGAGCACGGTGGACCCGTCCTGGACACCGGCGACGGCCTCGTCGGCGTCAGCACAGAGTTGGACTGCCATCAGTGTGTCTCCCTCACGTTCTCCAGGACCACGGCGAGTGCCTGGCCGACGCCGATACAGATCGCGGCGACGCCCCAGCGTTCGCCGGACTCCGTCAGCCGGTGGGCCAGGGTGGCGAGGAGCCGGCCGCCGGAGGCGCCCAGCGGGTGGCCGAGCGCGATGGCGCCGCCCTTGGTGTTGACGATCGACGGGTCGATCTTCCATGCGTCGACACAGGCCAGCGACTGGACGGCGAAAGCCTCGTTGAGTTCGACCGCGGACACGTCGGCCCAGGTGATGCCCGCGCTCTTCAGGGCCCGGTTCGCCGCCTCCACGGGGGCGAAGCCGAACATCTGCGGATCCAGCGCGAACACCCCGCGCCCGGCGACACGGGCCAGCGGGTCAGCGCCGATGCGGGCCGCGGCGGCCGACGATCCGAGGAGCACGGCCGAGGCGCCGTCGCTCAGCGGTGAGGCGTTGCCGGCCGTGATCACACCGTCGGGCCGGAAGGACGGCTTGAGCGCACCGAGCTTGTCGACGGTGGAGCCCGGCCGGATGCCCTCGTCCCGGGTGAGCGTGTTCCCCTTGGCGTCGACCTCGACCGGCACCACCAGGTCGTCGTAGAAACCGGCCGTCCACGCCGCGTCGGCCAACTGGTGGGAGCGGACGGAGAACTCGTCCTGCCGCTCCCTCGGGACGGCGAACCGGTCGGCCAACTGCTCGTTGGCCTCCCCCAGCGAGACCGTCCACTCCTTCGGCATCCGTTCGTTGACGAGCCGCCACCCGAGGGTGGTGGAGACCGCGGTCATGTTCCCCGCGGGGTAAGCCCGGTCAGGCTTGGGCAGCACCCACGGCGCCCGGCTCATCGACTCGACACCGCCGGTGAGCACGATGTCCGCGTCACCGGTCTCGATGGCCCGGGAGGCGATGATCGCGGCGTCCAGGGACGAGCCGCACAGCCGGTTCACCGTCGTGGCGGGGACCGAGGTGGGCAGTCCGGCCAGGAGAACGGCCATCCGCCCGACGTTGCGGTTGTCCTCGCCCGCGCCGTTGGCGTTGCCCCAGACGACGTCCTCGATCTCGCCCGGCTCGAGCCCCGGCACCTTGGCCAGGACACCGCGCACGGCGAGCGCCGCGAGGTCGTCCGGCCGTACGCCGGCGAGGGAGCCGGAGAACTTGCCGAAAGGCGTTCTTGCTGCTGCGTACACGTAACTGTCGGTCACGCATCTCACGGTAGTCCCGCGAGCTTCATCAGGTCCAAGACTTAGTTCTTGTCCATTGATAAGGCACCATTATAAGTACAGCCAATGGGAGGCATGTCCGTGGAGCTCCGCCAGATCCGTTACTTCCTCGCCCTCGCGGAAGAGTGCCACTTCGGGCGCGCGGCGGCCCGTCTGCACGTCGCCCAGCCCGCTCTGTCCCAGCAGATCAAGCAGCTGGAGCGCGAGCTGGGGATCTCCCTGTTCCACCGGTCGACCCGGCACGTCGAACTCACCGAAGCGGGGCGGGACCTGACCGGGTACGCCCGCACGTTGCTCGCCGAGGCCGAGCGCGCCCGGGTCCGCATGGCGGAACTCGCCACGGGCCACGCGGGCCGTGTCTCCGTCGGCTTCATCGGCACCGCGACCTATGACGTGCTGCCGCGCGTCGCCCGCACCGTGCAGGCCCGGCTCCCCCACGTCACCCTGGAGCTGCGCGGCGAGCTGCTCAGTCCGCAGCTCGCGGACGGGCTGCTAGACGGCACGTACGACCTGGCGGTCCTGCGCTCCGCTGCCGCCGCCGAGGAGCTGACCAGCACGCCGCTGCGCACCGAGCCCCTGATGGCGGTGCTGCCGGCCCATCACCCGCTGGCCGCCGGCCCACGGATCTCACTCGGATCGCTGGCGGGCGAACCTTTCGTCATCCATCCCGCGCAGGCCCGGTCCGCCATGTACGACCGTGTCCTGTCCGCCTGCCGCCGGGCCGGCTTCCAGCCCCCGTCCCTCGTCGAGGTCGGCGAGACCGCCACCCTCGTCGTCCTCGTGGCGGCCGGCCATGGCGTCGCACTCGTCCCGGAGTCGGTACGGAGCCTGCGGCTCGACGGCGTCACGTACGTACCGCTCACCGACCCGGACACCATCGACCTCGTCCTGGCCCGCCGGACCCACGGCAACTCACCCTCGGTACAACAGGTGGCGTCGATCATCGAGGAGTGCGCGCACGCCTGACGATCGTCTTGACCTCAAGCGCGGTTGGGGTCGAATGATCGAGCCATGAACGAGACGCGTGGTACGACGCATCCCCGGGACCACTTCGAGATCAGCACCCTCGTCAGCGGCTTCTTCCGCACCATGGACGAGCGGCGGTTCGACGAGGGGTGGGCGGGGGCCTACTTCACCGACGATCTACGGACGACGACTCCGCTCGGCATCGCCGAGGGCGCCGACGCGGTGCGCCACATCGAGGAGGCCACCGGCCGGTTCGCCGCCACCCTGCACATCTCTTCCGACCTCCTCGTCCGGGCCGAACCGGGCGCGCGGACGGCCAGTGCCTCCTGGAACGCCCACATGACCCACGTGCATCTGGACTCCACGCTTCAAGCACGGGGGGAGAACGCCAACCCTTTGTTCACGGTGGGCGGCGTCTACGAGGCGAAGCTCCGACGCACCGCAAGCGGCTGGCGCTTCAGCCACATGTCCGTGCGCGCGGTGTGGACCACGGGCGAGCCGCCCGTCCTGCCGGCGGAGACCGCCACCCGCGTCGCGAAACTGACCGGCGCCCAGGCAGGGCGCTGAGGCCGGCGCCCTCCGCGGTGCCGTCCCGGCGCGCTCACCGGCACTCATGACCGTGTGGCCGTCCCGCACTCCGCGTCGCGGGCCTCCCGCATCCGCTTCGCCATCGTGGTGCTCCGGTCGTACGGGTCGACCTCGGGGCCTTCTCCCCGGTCCGAGGCCGCGCGCTCCGCGTCGAACTCGGGAGTCAGGTAGCCGGTGACAGGGCCGCAACCGCCGTTGGTGGTGTCCGACTTGTAGGAGACGAGGGAGAACGTACCCGGCTCGATATCGATCTTCGCCGGGTCGTCCCAGCTCATCACGACCTCACGGCGCACGATGGTGCGCGCGACCTCTTCGCTTCCCGCCTCGGCGCGGACGACCCGATACACGTAGGTGACATCGGTGGTCACCTCGACCGCACCGCGCTCGCCTTCCTGGTATGTGATCCGTCCTCGTGTCTTCACCACGTCCCCGACAAGCCGGACCTTCGTCGTGTCGAACCGGCTGAACAACAGTCGAGGATCGGCCTCCTCGCTGGGCGCGCGGAACGCGGTTGCCAGGTAGTCCTGGACATCCTCCTGCTGAGGATTGACCGCCTCGATCGCCTTGCCCGGCCGCTCCCCGCGCAGCACACCAGGCTCCAGGCTGGACGCGGCGAGGAAGTCCCGGCTCTTCACGAGCGCCTGGGCGACCTCGCTCTTACTCATCCAGCCGGTCGCCCGCGCCTCGGGCAGGCTGATCCCGGCCGCCCCATCGGCCCACCGCACCGCCGGTGACCCCCTGAACGGATGCGCCAGGGTGGGAGGCATGGATGCCCCTTCCTCGGACGGGGGCTGAGCCGGGCGTTTCGTCTCCGCGGCGAGCGGCGCACTCTCGTCGCCTCCGCCCCAGCCTCCGCCCCCGAACCAGTCGGCCACCCGACCCGGCTCCAGCGCGACGACCAGCAGGGCGGCCGCGACCAGCAGACCGACCGCGTACCAGACCTTGCCCTTTCGCCGCCGGGCCGGTTGATGACTTCGCCATGGCTCGGATCGGCCGCCCTCCTCCCGCAGCCGCCGCGTCACCATCCGGGCCCGCGCCGACGGCTCCTTGGGCGCTCCCTGAGTCCCGGCCTCGGCCTCACGAAGGAATCGCTCCCACTCCGCGTCCGGTATGGACTCCTCGCCCTTGCCCACCACGTATCCACCCTTCCTGGCACACCCGGCCCCTCTCCCCCCGGGGCCGATCTTCTTGCGTGCATGATCACACAGCACCGTTCGGCCCCGAGAACGCCATCGCGACCCCGACCGGCGTGAACTGGCATGAGAATCCGGTGGGTTCGGTGCCGTGCGTGCGGTTCTTGACCCTCACGTGGCGTCAGGCCGCATAGTCGGTGCCGTGAAGGATCACTGGACCGTGGGACGCGTGGCCGAGCTGGCCGGCGTGAGCGTCCGCACGCTGCATCACTATGACGAGATCGGGCTCGTCCGGCCGTCGGCGCGGACCGCGGCCGGGTACCGGGCCTACTCGGCGGGCGACGTGGAGCAGCTCAGGGAGGTGCTGGCCTACCGGCGCCTCGGCTTCGGGCTGCGGGAGGTCGCCGAACTGGTCGGCGACCCGTCCACCGACGCGGTCGCGCACCTGCGCCGGCTGCGCGGCCTGCTGGTGGAGCGGCGTGATCGCGCCGCCGCCATGGTGGCGGCCATCGACAGGGAACTCGAGGCACGGGCGAAAGGGCTGACAGTGACACCGGAGGAGCAACTGGAGGTGCTCGGTGCACGGCTGTACGACGCGATCGGCGGCGCCTACACCGCGACACGGCGTACCGAGCCGCGGATCGCCGCGCAGATCTCGGACGCGCTCGGGGACGCGCGGACAGTGCTGAACGTCGGGGCCGGCACCGGTTCCTACGAGCCCGGCGACCGGGAGGTGACCGCGGTGGAGCCGTCGGAGGTCATGCGGGGTCAGCGGCCTGCCGGCTCGGCGCCGTGCGTGGCCGCCGCCGCGGAGGATCTGCCGTTCGCGGACCGGTCCTTCGACGTCGCGATGGCCGTCTCCACCGTTCACCACTGGAGGGACCCGATGGCGGGGCTGCGCGAGATGCGGCGCGTGGCCCGCCGCGTGGTGGTGCTCACGTTCGACACCGACGAGCCCGGATGGCAGGACCGGTTCTGGCTCACCCGCGACTACCTGCCCGAATTCGCCGCCGTCCTCGCGGAGTTCCCCTCGCTCGCCGGGATGGCCGACGCGATCGGCGCCCGCGCCGAACCGGTGCCCGTCCCGTGGGACTGCGCCGACGGCCTGTTCGAGGCGTACTGGCGCCGGCCGGAGGCGTATCTGGAGGATCACGTGCGCCGTGCGGTGTCGGTGTGGACGCGGGTCGGGCCGGAGGCCGAGCGGCGGGCGGTGCGACGCCTCGGCGACGACCTCGACTCCGGCCGGTGGGCCGAGCGCAACAGCGACCTCGCTCACCTCGACGCGGCAGATCTCGGCCTCCGCCTGCTCATCTCCTGATCGGCCTCCGACTACTCATCTCCTGCTGCATCTCTCTTCGTGTGGTGGGTTCTGTCGTCGGGTGCGCGGGCCTGGAGGACGAGGACCGAGAGGTCGTCCTCGACCGGGCCCGTTCCGAAGTCGTGTGCCGCTCGGCGTACGTGTTCCGCGAGTGCCTTCGCACCGAGGCCGAGGCCCTGACGCAGCACGTCCGCCAGGCCGTCGTTGTCGTCCAACTGCCAGTTGCCGCGGCGGCGTTCGGTGACGCCGTCGGTCACGCACAGCAGCGTTTCGCCGGGCGCGAGGTGGAAGCCGGTGGCGCGGAACTCGGCGCCCTCGTCGATGCCGAGGAGCATCTGGGGTTCGCAGGCCGGTTCCACCCGGCCGTCGGTGAACAGGTGCAGGGGCAGGGGGTGGCCGGCGCTGGCGATCCGGCAGCGGGCGCCCGGCAGGCGGGGGTCGACGGCAAGCTCCCCGTAGAGCAGGCTCAGAAAGCGGGTGGCGGCCTGTTCGCCGTTGGCCGCGATGGCCTCGGCGCTCTCCTCCGCCATGGCGATGTTCAGCCGGTCGAGCACCGACTCGACGCCGTGGCCCTCGCGTGCCAGGAGCCGTACGAGGTGCCGGGCGAGGCCGGTGACGGACATCGCCTCAGGGTCCTTGCCCTGCACGTCGCCGAGCAGGAAGCACCAGCGGCCCTCGCCCATCGGGAAGACGTCGTAGAAGTCGCCGCCCACGGTCTGGCCCTCGCCGTGCGGCTCGTAGACGATCGCGGTGTCCACGCCCGCGATGCTGGCGAGGGTCGGCGGCAGCTGTCTGCGCTGGAGCGCGACGCTGATCGTCGTCTGCTTCATGTACTGGCGGGCGGTGACCACGGCCTGCGCGACCCGGCGGGCCACGTCGTCGAGCATGCGGACGACGGCGTCGGTCATGTGCAGCTGACCGGCGCGGCCGAGCAGCAGCACGCCCACGTCGGTGTCGCGGACGGCCAGCGGGAAGGCGAACGCCGAGCCGCCCGTGCGGTCGGACCCGCCGCTCTCCGGCCACGGCCAGGGGGTGCCGCCGGCCCGGATCCCGGCGGTCGGCGGAACCCGCTCCAGTTCCTCGCGCAGCGCCACGATGCGCCCCTCGTCGACATGCCAGACCCGTGAGAGCTGCAGGCCGCCCCCCTGGGTCCGCAGCCAGATCCCGCACCAGTCCGCGAGCCGGGGCACGAGCAGCTGGGCCGCGAGCGCGGTGACCATGCTCTGGTCCAGTTGCCCGGCCAGGAGCTCGCTGGTCTCGGCGAGGAACGCCGGGCCGCTGTGGTCGACCCACTCGGCGGCGTACCCATGGCGGTGCGCGAGAGAGGACGACGGCCGGGCGGGACGGGATTCGGTGACGCGGGAACCGGCCCGTCCCGGCCCCGGCCCGGTCGTCTCGTCGGCACGGAGCGCGGTGGCGTCGGCGCCGGTGGCCGCCCCGGCCCCCGCCTCCGCCGCGGAGGCCTCCAGGCGGAACCACACCCGTTTCTCCGACCGCCGGTACGTCACACCCCAGGCCTGGGAGAGCGCGCTCACGAGCTGGAGGCCGTAGCCCGGCTCGCCCTGGTGGGCGTCCGCCCCGCCGCGTACGCCCCGGGAGGGGTGGCGGTCGGCGACCTCCACGACGACGGAGGGTCCGGTGTCCGGGTGCCGTTCCAGGCGGCAGACGACGTCGATGTCGGTGCCCGCGTACACGACGGCGTTGGTGACCAGTTCGCTGACGAGCAGGACGGCGTTGTCGACGAGGTCCTGCGGGACCGGCCCGGGAGCGGGTACGGGCTGCTCGTCGGGGGGTGTCACGGTGGCCGGTGTCCCGCCCGAGAGTGCCTCGCGCAGGAACCTCCGCGCGCGGGCGGCCGCGAGCTGGTTCGCCGGCAACTCCTTGCTGCACACGAATTCCGCCGCGTGTGCGGGCAACGGCATCACGGCGCCCCCTGGGTGCGCTGGCTACGCATGGGAGAAGTATTTTCGCGCCCTTTATAATATGACAAACATGCTGAAACAGGCCGCTGGCGAGCTCGATGGACTCCGGGCGGAGGGTGGTTCATGACCATGGACATGACTCGGCCCGAACCGGCCAGGCCGGTCACGGAAGCCGAAGGACAGTGGGTCCGCACGAGTGAGCTGCGCCCGCTCCTCGCCGCGATGAAGGCCCTGTGCGACGGAGACTTCTCGGCCCGTGCGGACGCCGTTCGGGAGGCCCGCGCGGACGCCGTTCGAGAGGCCCCCGCCGCCGTCTCCCGCACCCAGGACGACACCACTGCCGCCGCGCAGGACCCCGTGGTCGCGGAGATGAGCGCGGTCCTTCAGCAGATCATGACGCGGAACGCGCACCTCGCCTCCGAGCTCCAGCGCATCCGGCACGAGATCACCCGGCGGGGCCGGCTCGACGAGCGGATCTCGGCGAGTCCGGGCTCGGGCACGTGGACCACGAACGTAGAGGCGGCCAACACGGCGCTCGAAGCGCTGGTGGGGCCCGTCTCCAGGGCCACACGGGTCCTCGACGCCGTCGCGGACGGCGATCTGACCCAGCACGTCGACCTGCACGACGGCAGCCGCCAGCTCCGCGGCGATCTGCGGCGCCTGGGCATCGGCGTGAACCGCATGGTGGACCAGCTCTCCCTGTTCACCGGCGAGGTCACCCGCGTCGCCCGCGAGGTCGGCACCGAGGGCCGTCTCGGCGGCCGGGCCAAGGCCCAGGGCCTCTCGGGTGACTGGCTCCATGTGACCGAGGCGGTCAACACGATGGCGTCCCGCCTGACGGCGCAGGTGCGGGACATCGCGGTGGTCACGACGGCCGTCGCGCGCGGCGACCTGACGCAGCAGGTCACGGTCGAGGCCACCGGTGAGCTGCTTGAGCTGAAGCTCACCGTGAACACGATGGTGGACCAGCTGCGGGCGTTCGCCGACGAGGTCACCCGCGTCGCCCGCGAGGTCGGCACCGAAGGACAGCTCGGCGGACGCGCCCAGGTCAGAGGCGCCTCCGGGGTCTGGAAGGACCTCACCGACAACGTCAACTTCATGGCGTCCAACCTGACCTCGCAGGTCCGCAACATCGCCCAGGTGACCACCGCGGTCGCCAACGGCGACCTCAGCCAGAAGATCACCGTGGACGCGCGGGGCGAGATCCTCCAGCTGAAGTCGACGATCAACACGATGGTCGACCAGCTCTCCGCGTTCGCCGACGAGGTCACCCGCGTCGCACGCGAGGTCGGCACCGAAGGACAGCTCGGCGGACGCGCCCAGGTCAGAGGCGTATCCGGGGTCTGGAAGGACCTCACGGAGAGCGTCAACTTCATGGCCGACAACCTGACGTCCCAGGTCCGCAACATCGCGGCGGTCGCCACCGCCGTCGCGGAGGGCGACCTCGGCAAGACGATCACCGTGGAGGCCAAGGGCGAGATCCTCGAACTGAAGTCGACGATCAACACGATGGTCGACCAGCTCTCCGCGTTCGCCGACGAGGTCACCCGCGTCGCACGCGAGGTCGGCACCGAGGGCAACCTGGGCGGTCAGGCGCAGGTCAGGGGCGCTTCGGGGGTCTGGAAGGACCTCACCGACAACGTCAACTTCATGGCACTCAACCTGACCTCACAGGTCCGCAACATCGCCCAGGTGACCACCGCCGTCGCCAACGGCGACCTGTCCAAGAAGATCGACGTCGACGCGCGGGGCGAGATCCTGGAGCTGAAGGACACCGTCAACTCGATGGTGGAGCAGCTGCGGGGCTTCGCGGACGAGGTGACCCGGGTGGCCCGCGAGGTCGGCACCGAGGGGCGGCTCGGCGGCCGGGCCCAGGTGCACGGCGCGTCCGGTGTCTGGGAGAACCTCACGGACAACGTCAACTCCATGGCCGACAACCTGACCTCACAGGTCCGCAACATCGCCCAGGTCGCCACCGCCGTCGCGCGCGGTGACCTGTCGAAGAAGATCGACGTCGACGCGCGCGGCGAGATCCTGGAACTCAAGACGACGATCAACACGATGGTCGACACCCTCTCCTCGTTCGCCTCCGAGGTCACCCGCGTGGCCCGCGAGGTGGGCTCCGAGGGCCAGTTGGGCGGCCAGGCCCGCGTGGAGGGCGTCTACGGAACCTGGAAGAACCTCACCACCAGCGTCAACGACCTGGCCCTGAACCTGACCACCCAGGTGCGGGCGATCGCCGAGGTCGCCAGCGCCGTGACGCAGGGCGACATGTCCGGTTCCATCGCGGTGGAGGCCAAGGGCGAGGTGGCCACCCTCAAGGACAACATCAACCTCATGGTCGCCAACCTCCGCGAGACCACCCGGGCCAAGGACTGGCTGGAGTCCAACCTGGCCCGCATCGCCGCCCTCATGCAGGGCCACCGTGACCTGGTCGAGGTGGCGGACCTGATCCTGCGCGAGCTGACCCCGCTGGTGAACGCGCAGTACGGCGCGTTCTTCCTGGCCGGGGCGGGCGCGGAGCCGGGCGAGGACCTGGAACTCCTCGCGGGATACGGCACCGGGCAGGCGGAGGGCCGCACGCCACGTGCCCGGCTCAGCCCCGGCGCACCCGGCTGGGGTCTGATCACCCAGGCCGCCGGGGAGAAACGGCGGATCCTCGTGGACGCGGTCCCCGCGGACTACATCACCATCAGCTCCGGCCTCGGCGCCGCGCCGCCGGCCAGCATCGTCATCCTGCCGATCCTCTTCGAGGACCACGTCCTCGGCGTCATCGAACTCGCCTCGTTCAGCCGCTTCAGCGAGGTCCACCTCTCGTTCGTCGACCAGTTCGTGAACACCATCGGTGTCTCCATCAACACCATCATCGCCAACTCCCGTACGGAGTCCCTGCTGTCGGAGTCCCAGCGCCTCACGGCCGAACTGCGCCAGCGTTCCGACGAGTTGCAGATCACCAACGCCAAGCTGGAGGAGAAGGCGGCGCTGCTCGCCACCTCTTCCCAGTACAAGTCCGAGTTCCTGGCGAACATGTCGCACGAGCTGCGCACGCCGCTCAACTCGCTCCTCGTCCTTTCGCGGCTGCTCGCCGACAACCCCAGCGGCCGGCTCTCCTCGGAGGAGGTGGAGTTCGCCGTCACCATCCACCAGGCGGGCTCCGACCTGCTGCAGCTGATCAACGACATCCTCGACCTGTCGAAGATCGAGGCGGGCCGGATGGACGTGCACCCCAAGAAGCTGCCGCTGGCCAAGCTGCTCGACTACGTGCGGGCGACGTTCCAGCCGCTGTGCGGGGACCGGAATCTGTCCTTCGGGATCGAGGTCGGCGAGGGCGTCCCCTCCGAGCTCTTCTCCGACGAGCAGCGGCTCCAGCAGATCCTGCGCAACCTCCTGTCGAACGCGGTGAAGTTCACCTCGTCCGGCGGGGTGCGACTGAAGGTGGAGCGCGTGACCCCCTCGGACTTCGAGGAGGAGACGCTGCGCGACGCGGACGCCGTCATCGCCCTGTCCGTCGAGGACACGGGCATCGGCATCAAACCCGAGATGCTCGCGGGGATCTTCGAGGCGTTCCAGCAGTCCGACGGCGCCACCAACCGGAAGTACGGCGGCACGGGGCTCGGGCTGTCCATCAGCCGCGACATGGCGACCCTGCTCGGCGGCAAGATCGTCGCCGAGAGCGAACCGGGCGCCGGTTCCACGTTCACGCTCTTCGTTCCCGTGCACTACACGAGCCCCGCGGCCGAACCGCTCCCCTCGGGCGGCGCCGCACGGGCCATCACCGCACCCGGCTCGCCGGCCGGCCCTCCCGAGGCCCGCTCCGTACCGGCCGAGACCGACGAGTGGGAGGACGAGCACGCCGGCTGGCCCGAGACGACCCGGCTCAAGGACTGGCTCACCGGCAGCGCCGCCAGGGTGCTGGCCGACCGCCGCATCCTCATCGTCGACGACGACATCCGGAACGTGTTCGCGCTGACCCATGTGCTGGGCCGTGTCGGCATCACCGTCAAGTACGCCGAGAACGGCCGCGAAGGACTTGAGGTGCTCGACCGGACACCCGACGTGTCCCTGGTCCTGATGGACATCATGATGCCCGAGATGGACGGCTACGAGATGATCGCGGCGATGCGGCGCACGCCGCGCTTCGCCAACCTGCCGGTCATCGCGCTCACCGCCAAGGCCATGCCCGGCGACCGCGAGAAGGCGCTCGAGAGCGGCGCCGACGACTACATCCCCAAGCCGGTGGACGTCGACCGGCTGCTGACGGTGATCTGCCGGCTCCTCGACCCGCGGACCCACGCGGAACCGCCCGTGGACACCGCCGGCGAGGACACCCCGGGGCAGGGGTCATGACAGCGCCGCGGGGTGCGGCGTCGGACACGTCGAGCATCCTCATCGTCGACGACATGGAGGAGAACCTGGTCGCCCTCGAAGCCGTGCTCGGCTCGCTCGCCCGGGTGGTCCGCGCGCACTCGGGCGAGGAGGCGCTCAAGGCGATGCTGCGGCAGGACTTCGCGGTCGCGCTCATCGACGTCCTGATGCCGGGCATGAACGGCTTCGAGACCGCCGCCAACATCAAGGGCCTCGACCAGACCAAGGACATCCCGATCATCCTGCTCACCGGGGCGGCGGTCGACCCGAACTACGCCTACCGCGGATACACCGTCGGCGCGGCGGACTTCCTGATCAAGCCGTTCGACCCCTGGCTGCTGCGGACCAAGGTGAACGTCTTTCTGGAACTCCACCGCAAGAACCGCCAACTAGCGGACCAGGCCGAACAGTTGACGCGGCTGCTCGCGGTCGACGTGCCCGCGCAGCCCCCCGAGGAGCAGCACCGCCTCGCCGACGTCGAGCGTCAGCTCGCCCAGGTGAAGAGCATGCTGCGGGACGGGGAACGAACGGGTACCGAACCGTCGGGGCTCGCCGACCGCATCGCCGCCCTGGAACAGGCCATCGGCCGACTGGTGGAAGGCTCTGGGCGGTAGGGCCGCGTTGAAGTCTCCCGACGGGGGGCTGCGTCGATACATCCCGACGGCAGGGCCGCGTCGAATTGTCCCGACGGTAGCGGTGTGCGGGACGGTCAGGACACTTCGAGGGACACCTCGGTCGACTTGATCAGCGCGACCACCTGGGAGCCGGGCGCGAGCTCCAGTTCCGCGGCGGCGTCGGCCGTGATGGCGGAGGTCAGCTCGGCGCCGTTGACGGAGACCTTCACGCCGGCCATCGCGCCGCCGAGGGCGATCCCGGTCACGACGCCCTGCAGCCGGTTACGGATGCTCAGCCCCGACACCGCGCCGGTGGCCAGCGCGACCTCCGTGGACTTCACCAGGGCGCGGACGCGGACGCCGGGCGCGATGCCGAGCTCCTTGACCGCGTCGGCCGTGACCGCCGCCGTGAGCTCCTGCCCCTCGGCCAGCTCCACCTTCACGACGGCCATCACCGCGCCCTCCGCGACGGAGAGGACGGTGCCGGGGATCTGGTTGCGGATGCTCAGGCTCATGGCCGCGCCTCTGTTCTTCGCTGTTCTTGGTACGGGGTCCTTCGTGCGAGTTTCTTCGTAGTTTCTTCGCACGGAGTTCCTCGTACAGGTCAGTAAGTCCAGTCAAGCGCGTCGGGGTACGTCCAGCACCTCCACGGTGGCGCCGGAGAGCGCGCCGCCCGGCGGCACCACCGCGAGGCCGTCCGCGAGGACGAGGCCGCGCAGCATCGCGGGACCGTCGAACGGGAGGGGCGCCACGCCGTGGTCGGTGCGGAGTACGGGCAGCAGCCGGGTGTCCCGCGGGTGCCCCGGCAGCGCGGCGGCGGCGCGCACCCGGCACGGTTCCCCGTCCGCGTGCCCGCCGAGGCGCCGCAGCAGGGGCGCGGCCAGGGTCACCGTCCCGGCGACGGCGGCGAGCGGGTTGCCGGGCAGGCCGACGAGCCGCCGGGCCCGGCCGTCGGCGGCGGGCGGCAGCTCGGCGAGCAGCATGGGATGGCCGGGCCGTACGGCGACGGAGTCGACGAGGAGCCGGGCGCCCAGGCCATGGAGGGTGTCGTGCAGGAAGTCGACGGGGCCCGCGGCGGTGCTGCCGGTGGTGACCACGATGTCAGCGGCCGAGTGGCGTACGGCTTCCCGCAGGAGTCCGGGGTCGTCCGCCACCGCGCGACGGCTGACCGTCTCGGCGCCGCAGCTCAGGAGCCACGGCGGCAGCAACGGGCCGAGCGCGTCGCGCACCCGGCCGTCCCGGGGCACCCCGGACTCCAGCAACTCGTCGCCGAGGACGAGGAGTTCCACGGTGGGGCGGCGGTGTACGGCCAACCGGTCGTACCCGGCGGCCGCCGCGAGGCCGAGGACGGCCGCGGTGACCGTGGTGCCGGCCGGGATCAGCGGCTCGCCCGCGTGGCACTCCTGGCCGCGCGGGCGGATGTCGCGGCCCGGCTCCGGACCGGCGGGGTGCAGGTGCAGCAGGTCGCCCCCGGCGTCGACGGTGCCGTGTTCCCTGCGCAGTACGGCCGTCGCGCCCTCCGGCACCCGTGCGCCGGTGGCGATGGGAACGGCGGTGCCGTGATCGAGGAACCCGGAGTGGTCGCCGGCGAGGACGGCGGCGCCGCCCGTCCGCCACGGCCCCGGTCCTGCCACGGCCCAGCCGTCCATCGCGGACGTGTCGAACGGCGGCAGGTCGGTGAGCGCCGTCAGCGGTTCGGCCAGCGCGTGGCCGAGGGCGTCGCCGAGGGGGCGGGTGACGACGGGCAGCGGCTGCCGGACACAGCCCCTGGCGAGCGTGCGGGCCTGTTCCCACGGCACGGCGGCGATGGTCGTCGCCGGGCCCGCGGTGTTCGGGTGTGCCACGGTCATGCGGTTCCCTCGCTTTTCTCGGGCTCGGCGATTCGGGGGTGCGGTTCGACTGTCGCCGACGTCGGCCACCGTCGGAAGTTCCACAGAAGTCGCCGAATGCGCAGAAGTCAAAGCGGAATTCCCCATCACGTGATCGGCCGAGGTTATCAGGCCGCACGGTCCAGAGACACAGTCCCGACAGCCCAGGCGGGACAAGGCCAGCAGGCCGATAGGCGGCGCCGATCACGTCATCGAGCACCCCTCTTTGACGCCGCCCGCAGTTTGTTGGACACTACACGCGCACCGCACGCTCGGATAAAAACGCTCGAATAAAGCCGCAGAAGTAGAACTCGAACGGTATCCGTAAAAGGGCATCGCAAAAAGGCATCACAATAAGGCATCCGCGCATTCGATTCCGCCATGGAAAAGAGCGGGAGCGCGATACGCACGGCAGGGAAGAGGCAGAGCAGAGCATGAGCAGCATCGAGGACCCGATCGATGACCTGTCGGTGACCCCGCCGAAGACCTATGCGGCCGGCGTTCCCGCGGTCACGCACGCGCTGCGGTACTCGCTGGAGCAGACCTCGGTCAAGCGCACCGCTCTCACGCTGCTGAACATCAACCAGGCCAAGGGCATCGACTGCCCCGGCTGTGCCTGGCCCGAGCCCAAGCCGGGCCAGCGCCACATGAACGAGTACTGCGAGAACGGCGCGAAGCACATCAACGACGAGGCCACCTCGCGCCGCGTCACCCGCGAGTTCTTCGCCGAGCACTCGATCGCCGAGCTGGACGGCAAGTCCGACTACTGGCTCAACCAGCAGGGCCGGCTGACCGAGCCGATGGTCAAGCGTCCCGGCGCGACCCACTACGAGCCGATCGACTGGGACGAGGCCCTCGGCCTGCTCGCCGACGAGCTCAAGGCTCTTGCCTCCCCCGACGAGGCCCTCTTCTACGTCTCCGGCCGGCTCAGCAACGAAGCGGCGTTCCTGCTCCAGCTGTTCGCCCGCGCGTACGGCACGAACAACCTGCCGGACTGCTCCAACATGTGCCACGAGTCCAGCGGATCCGCGCTGAACGAGACCCTTGGCACCGGCAAGGGCACCGTCTCCCTGGACGACATCCACAGCGCCGACCTGGTCTTCGTCGTGGGCCAGAACCCGGGCACCAATCACCCGCGCATGCTGTCGGCCCTCGAGGAGACCAAGCGCAACGGCGGCAAGGTCGTCGCGGTGAACACGCTGCCCGAGGCCGGGCTCATGCGCTTCAAGAACCCGCAGGTGCCGCGCGGCATCGTCGGGCGGGGTACGGCCATCGCCGACCAGTTCCTGCACATCCGCGCCGGCGGTGACCTCGCCCTGTTCCAGGCCCTCAACCGGCTCCTCCTCGAAGCCGAGGACGCGGCGCCCGGCACGGTCCTCGACCACGAGTTCATCGAGGCCCACTCCACCGGCTTCGCCGAGTTCTCCGAGCACGTGCGGCAGGTCACCTGGGAGCACGTCCTCGACGCCACGGGACTCACCCGCGAGGAGATCGAGGAGGTCCACCAGCGGGTCCTGGCGAGCAAGAACATCATCGTGTGCTGGGCGATGGGCCTCACCCAGCACAAGCACGGCGTCCCCTCCATCCGCGAGGTCGTCAACTTCCAGATGCTGCGCGGCAACATCGGCCGCCCCGGCGCCGGTGTGTGCCCGGTGCGCGGCCACAGCAACGTGCAGGGCGACCGCACCATGGGCGTGTGGGAGCGGATGCCGCAGGCGTTCCTCGACGCCCTTGGCACCGAGTTCGGCTTCACCCCGCCGACCAAGCACGGCCTCGACGCGGTGAACGGCATCCGCGCGATGTACGAGGGCCAGGCCAAGTTCTTCCTCGGTGTCGCGGGCAACTTCGTCCGGGCCACCCCCGACAGCGCGGTCACCGAGCAGGCGATGCGCGGCTGCCGCCTCACCGCCCATGTCTCCACGAAGCTCAACCGGTCCCACACCGTGTGCGGCGACATCGCGCTGATCCTGCCCACGCTCGGGCGCAGCGACAAGGACTTCCAGAACGGTGTGGAGCAGTTCATCACCGTCGAGGACTCCATGAGCGACGTGCACGCCTCGCGGGGCAAGCTGCCGCCCGCCTCGCCGCACCTGCTCAGCGAGGTGGCGATCATCAGCCGCCTCGCGAGCCTCACCCTGGGGGACATGCCGGCCCTGCCCTGGAAGGACTTCGAGGCGGACTACGGCACGATCCGTGACCGTATCTCCCGCGTCGTGCCGGGCTTCGAGAACTTCAACGAGAAGGTGTCGGTGCCCGGCGGGTTCAACCTGCCGAACCCGGCACGGTCGCGCACCTTCCGCACGCCGAGCGGCAAGGCCGTCTTCACGCGCAACGACTTCACGATGCCGCACGTCCCCGAGGGGCATCTGCTCCTGCAGACCCTGCGTTCGCACGACCAGTGGAACACCATCTGGTACGCGCCGAACGACCGTTACCGCGGCATCCACGACGCGCGCCGCGTCGTGATGGTGAACCCCGCCGACCTCAAGGACCTCGGGATCGCCGACCGCGACATGGTGGACCTGGTCAGCATCTGGACCGACGGCAGTGAGCGTCGTGCGGAGAACTTCCGCGTCGTCCCCTACCCGGCGAGCCGTGGCTCGGCCGCGGCCTACTACCCCGAGACCAACGTCCTGGTCCCGCTGGACAGCGTCGCCGACATCAGCAACTGCCCGACGTCCAAGGGAGTCGTGGTGCGGCTTGAGCCGGCGAGCTCCGCCGGCTGACCCCCGCACCCTCGCCCCTCGCGCGCCGCGCGTCATATCGTCGACACCATCGGAGCGCGGCTCCGAGGATTGGAGCACCACCATGGGACGTGTGACCGCGCGGCGGCGTGTGCTGCGGATCCGGGACGGGGTGTCCTCGTACCGGCCGGACACCCTGGCCGTCGAGGAACCGATGGAGATCAGGGTCGGCGGGCGTCCGCTCACCGTGACGATGCGCACGCCGGGCCACGACTTCGATCTCGCGGCCGGGTTCCTGGTGAGCGAGGGCGTGGTGCACTCCGCCGACGACGTCACGGCGATCCGGTACTGCGCGGGCGCCACGGCCGACGGCGGCAACACGTACAACGTGGTGGACGTCCTCCTGGCGCCCGGCGTGGCCGCGCCCGACGCCTCGCTCGAGCGGAACTTCTACACCACGTCCTCGTGCGGTCTGTGCGGCAAGGCCAGCCTGGACGCGGTGCGCACGTCGGCGGCGTGGACCGTCGCCGAGGATCCGGTGCGGGTCGGCCCCGACGTCGTGACGGCCCTGCCGGACCGGCTGCGCGAGGCCCAGAAGGTGTTCGACAGCACCGGCGGCCTGCACGCCGCCGGGCTCTTCACCGCCGACGGTGAACTGCTGTGCCTGCGCGAGGACGTCGGCCGGCACAACGCCGTCGACAAGGTCATCGGCCACGCCCTGCGCGAGGGGATGCTGCCGCTGCGCGGGACGGTCCTGATGGTGAGCGGCCGGGCCTCGTTCGAACTGGTGCAGAAGGCGCTGATGGCCGGGATCCCGATGCTGTCCGCCGTGTCCGCGCCGTCCTCGCTCGCCGTCGACCTGGCGGAGGAGAGCGGGCTCACCCTGATCGGGTTCCTGCGCGGCACCTCGATGAACGTGTACACGGGCGCCGAGCGGCTGGAAGCGGTGCCCGTGGCCTGACGCCGGACGCGTACGCGCCTGTCGAGGGCGCCCGATTCGCTTTCCCCCGGGCGCTCGGGTAGACCCGAGGCGTGCTGTTTCGCCAACTCGAATACCTCGTGGCCCTCTCGCGGGAGCGCCACTTCGCCCGCGCCGCCCAGGCCTGCTACGTGTCCCAGCCCGCCCTCTCCGAGGCGATCCGCAAGCTGGAGGACGAGCTGGACGTGCCGCTGGTCCGGCGCGGCCGCAAGTACGAGGGGCTCACGCCCGAGGGCGAACGCATCGTGGTGTGGGCGCAGCGGATCCTGGCCGACCGCGACGCCCTCAAGGACGAGGTGGGCGCGCTGCGCACGGGGCTCAGCGGCAGGCTGCGGATCGGTTCCGTGCCGACCGCGTCCGGCGCCGTATCCCTGCTGACCGGCCCGTTCTGCGCCACGCACCCGCTGGTGACGGTGGAGGTGATGGCGGACCTCCAGTCCACGGACATCCTCCGGCTGCTGCAGAACTTCGAGATCGACGCCGGCATCACCTACCTGCACGAGGAACTGTCGGAGAACTTCCTGACCGTCCCCCTGTACCGGGAACGGCACGTGCTGCTGATCACCTCCGCCGACGACCTGGCCCACCGGACGACGGCCACGTGGGCGGAGGCGTCGCGGCTGCCGCTGTGTCTGCTGAACCGGTCCATGCAGGGGCGCCGGGTGCTGGACGAGCTGTTCGCCGAGGCGGGGGCCCGGCCGGCGCCCCGGGTGGAGACGGATTCGGTGGCCGCGCTGTTCGCCCACGTCAGGACGGGCCGGTGGGCCAGCATCGTGCCCCACACGTGGCTGCACGTGTTCGGCGTCCCGCACGGCATGCGGGCGGTGCCGCTCGTCGATCCGGCCAGGACGGTGCCGGTCGGCCTCGTCGTCACGGCCCGCGAGCCGGGTTCGGTCATGGCCCGCGCCCTGACGGAGGTCGCCCGGCACACCGACCTGGCGAGCACCCTGGAACACCTTCCCGGCGATCCGGCGGGTGAGTGATGCGGGCTTCTCAGTGGGCTTCTCAGTCGCCGTGGGCTTCTCAGTCGCCGAGCGACACCACGGTGACCGTCGCCTCGCCGTCGGGCGCGTCATAGCTGACGCGGTCGCCGGGGCGAGAGCCGAGGAGCGCGCGGCCGAGCGGGCTGTCGGCGGTGACCAGCGTCCGGTCGAGGACCGCGGCGCCCGCGCCGACCTGGAGCGTCGCCACCGACCCGTCCGCGTACCGCACGGTGACGGTGCTGCCCACGCCGACCGCGTCGGTGCGGGGCGGGCCCGCGTCGCTCGCGGCGCGCAGGCGTACGTCGATGTCGTCGAGGCGCTCGTCGAGGCGGTCGACCTCGTCGGAACGCAGCAGTTCGTCGGCCTGGTCGGCGCGGTCGCCCACCTCGGTGGTGTCCTGCAACGTGGCGGCGTCCGCGTCGCGTTCGGCTCTCACGTGGGCGCGTTCCCGCTCCAGCGCGCGGCGTTCGGCGGCGCTCATCGGTTCGGGTTCTGAGGTCATTCCCGCTGCCTCGCCTTTCGTGGTGGTGTGACGGTCGGCCCTGGCGGGTCAGCTCTGGCGCCTGCGGGAAGGTGGCGCGGCGGTCGGCATCTGGCCGCGGTCGACCTGCCGGTCGATCTCGTCGTGCACCTCCTCGTACAGGTCCTCGGGTCCCTTCTCCTTCTTCACGCGGATTCCCACGGCCCGTTCGTCGTCCCGGGTCCGCCGGTCGAGTTCGTCCGGGTCGGGGCGCAGGGGCAGGCCCCGCGCGTGGCTGTCGTACGTGTCGCCTGCGACGGCTCCGTTGGGCTTGTGGTGACGGACCATGTGTCCTCCTCAGTTCTGCGCGCTGCCGGCGTCCACGGTGGCGTTCTTGCGCACGGTGCAGTGGAGGGTGTCGTTCTCCACGTCGGCGACGATGGTGTCGCCCGGCTCCGCGTCGCCGCTGAGCAGGATCGACGCGATGCGGTTGTCGAGTTCGGCCTGGATGGTGCGCCGCAGCGGGCGCGCGCCGAACTCGGGCTGGTGGCCGTGCGCGACGAGGAGCTTCTTGGCCGCTTCCGTGACGTCCAGGGTCATGCCCTGCGCCGACACCCGGCGCTTGCTCTGGTCCAGGAGGTGCTCCACGATCTCCGACAGATCGTCCTCGCTGAGGCTGTGGAAGATGATGATGTCGTCGATGCGGTTGAGGAACTCGGGCAGGAACCGGCCCTGCAGGTCCTGCATCAGGTCGTCCTTGATCTCGGACACGTCGCCGTGGTGCGCGAGGATGCGGTGGGCGCCGATGTTGGACGTCATGATGACGACGCAGTGCCGGAAGTCGACGGTGCGGCCCTGACCGTCCGTCAGGCGTCCGTCGTCGAGGATCTGCAGCAGGGTGTTGAACACGTCGGGGTGGGCCTTCTCCACCTCGTCGAACAGCACCACGCTGTACGGCTGCCGGCGCACCTTCTCGGTGAGCTGGCCCGCCTCCTCGTATCCGACGTATCCGGGAGGGGCGCCGACGAGGCGGGCGACGGTGTGCTTCTCCTGGAACTCGCTCATGTCGAACCGGATCATGTGATCCTCGTCGCCGAACAGCAACTCGGCGAGTGTCTTGGCGAGTTCGGTCTTGCCGACGCCGGTGGGGCCGAGGAAGAGGAACGAGCCCACGGGGCGGTTGGGGTCGCCCATGCCGGCGCGGTTGCGGCGCACCGCCTCCGAGACCGCGGTGACCGCCTCGTCCTGGCCGACGATCCTCGCGTGCATCTCCGCTTCGAGGTTGAGGAGCTTCTCCTTCTCGCTGGCGGTGAGCTGGGAGACAGGGATGCCGGTGCGGCGCGAGACGATGTCGGCGATGTCGGACGCGGTGACGGAGACGACGCCCTCGCGCCGCTCCTCGATCCCCGCGAGTTCGCCCTCGATCCCGGCGATCTGCTTCTTGAACTCCGACGCCTTCTCGAAGTCCTCGGAGGCCACCGCCTGTTGCTGTTCACGCCGCAGCTTGGCGATACGGTCCTCGCGGCTGACGACCTCGGTGGAGCGGCCGGCGCTGCGCAGCCGTACGCGCGCGCCCGCCTGGTCCATCAGGTCGATGGCTTTGTCGGGCAGGTACCGGTCGCTGATGTACCGGTCGGAGAGCTCGGCCGCCGCCGCGAGCGCGCCGTCGGCGAACCGGACCTGGTGGTGGGCCTCGTACGCGTCCCGCAGCCCTTCCAGGATCTGCACCGTCTGCTCGACGGTCGGCTCCGGGATCAGCACGGGCTGGAAGCGGCGCTCAAGCGCGGCGTCCTTCTCGATGTGCTTGCGGTACTCGTCGATGGTCGTCGCACCCACGAGCTGCAGCTCACCGCGCGCGAGCGCGGGCTTCAGCATGTTGCCGGCGTCCATGGACCCCTCGCCGGTCGCGCCGGCGCCCACGACGGTGTGCAGTTCGTCGATGAACAGGATGATGCTGCCTGCGGCCTCCTGGACGTCCTCGATGACCTTCTTCAGCCGCTCCTCGAACTGGCCGCGGTACTGCGCGCCGGCGACCATGCCGGACAGGTCGAGGGAGACAACTCGCTTGTCCTTCAGGGTTTCCGGGACCTCGCCCGCCACGATGCGCTGGGCCAGACCCTCCACGATGGCGGTCTTTCCGACGCCGGGCTCACCGATGAGGACGGGGTTGTTCTTGGAGCGCCGCGACAGGATCTCGACGGTCTGCTCGATCTCCTCGGCCCGGCCCACCACGGGGTCGAGTTTCCCGGCCTTCGCGTCCTCGGTCAGGTCCCGCCCGTACTCGTCGAGCGTGGTGGCCGGCTTCTTCGCCTCCGCGGCGAACCCCTCCGGGCGGGCCGTCTGGTCCGCGAGTCCTTCGAGCCGCTCCGGGTCCATGCCCTGCGCGCGCAGGAGCCTCGCGGCACCGCTGTCGGAGCCGTCGAGGAGCGCGGCGAGGATGTGCTCGGGCCCGATGTACGAGGCGCCGGCCGCCTGCGAGTGGGAGTAGGCGGCCTGGAGTGTGCGTTTGGCCGCCGGGGTCAGTCCCGGCTCGGCGGACGGCTGGCCCGACTCCTGCGGGAGGACCGCGGCGACCTCCGTGGCGAGCGCGTCGGGGTCCACGCCGATCTGGGAGAGGAGCTTGCGGGTGGGGTCGACCTTCGTCGTCGCCCAGAGCAGGTGGTCCGTGTCGAGGTCCTGGGTTCCGTCCTCCACCGCTTTCCGCGCGGCCAGATTGAGGAGTTCCTGCGACGAGTCCGTCAACAGCCGTCCGATCGGCACGCGTTGGACCGCAGGCGGAGAGGAAGCGGGCGACATTCCGAAGAACCGGTTGAACAACTCGCCGAATGGATCCGAGGAACCGAAATCCGAACCGAAAGACATCGACATGGCCGCTCCAGACGCCGCGAGAGATTGCTACCAGCCAAGCGCGATGTCCGCCGGCCCGCAAGCGCAGGGAAAACGGCGCAGCGGCTGCCCATTCCTCCCGGAGGTTTTATCCTCACGGAGGGATTTACCGGCACCCGAACTCGATGACGGTGCGGGGCCCGGCGGGCGTGACCGTGCCGAGGACGAGCCCCGCGTCATGGGCCAGCTCGGTGAGCCGGTCCAGACCGCGCTCCCGGCCCAGGAAGTAGGCGAGCATACGCACGTCCATCTCCGTGCTGACGTGGTCGCCGCCCTGCGTCTGCTCGACCACGAGGACCTTGCCGTCGGGATGTGCGGCGTCCGCGCAGTTCCGGAGGATGCGGCGCGCGTCGTCGTCGCCCCAGTCGTGGATCACCCGGGAGAGGACGTAGCCGCCCGCGCCGGCGGGCAGCGGCTCGAAGAAGCTGCCGGTCGTCACGGTCCCGCGATCGGTGAGACCGGCTTCTGTCAGGGCCTCGGCGGCGGTGGCGGACGGCGCGGCGAGGTCGAGCACGGTTCCGCGGAGCGTGGGATGGGCGCGCAGCAGGGCGATCAGCAGCGATCCGTTGCCGCCTCCCACGTCGACGACGTCGCCGAGGGCCGACCAGTCGTACGCGGCGGCGACGGTCGCCGCTTCGGCGTTCAGCTCGCGGCCCATCAGCGTGTCGAAGGACGCGGCCCTGCCCGCGTTCCCCGCGAGGTCCTCCCAGAAGCCGAGCCCGAAGTACCGGGGAAAGGCGGGCTCACCGGTGCGCACCGTGTGCAGGAGTTCCACGACGGACAGGTCGGCGTGCCCGATGGCCCCCTCCAGGTCGATCGTCGCCCGGACGCCCTGCGGGTGATCGTCACGCAGCCACTGGCCCGCGTCGGTGAGCGCGTAGTTGCCGTCCTCGTCGTGGCGCAGGAACCCGGCGGTGACGAGATGGTCCAGTACACGTACGAGCGGGTCGGCCGAGGCGGAGAGGCGGGCGGCGAGGTCCTTGCCCGAGGTGACTCCCTCGGTGATCGCGTCCGCGACCCGCAGCGTCGCCGCCACCCGCAGCGCCATGGGCGTGATCAGATCGGCCGCGGGCCAGAGCGGCCCGCCCCACGCCTCGTCCACCTGGTTCCGTTCCTGGTCCTTGTCCGTCACCGGGCCTCCTTCAGGCCGTACGTCGACGTCCCCGTCGAATCGTCTGCCGTCGCCCGTACCCGCGCCGGCGGAATACCAAGCGGAAATGCCACGTGGGAATTCCGGGGATTACCGGCCGAACCGGCTGAACCGGCTGAACCGGCCGGTTCATTTCACGATTCGATCTGTTCGGCTTCCTGTCCGTCCGTCTCCGAATGCAGGCAGCGCACGACGAGAAGGGTCGCGTCGTCGCTCTGGTCCGGGCCGGCCATCTCCCGCACGACGTCCTGCGCGTAGCGTTCAAGGCCGTCGTGGGCGGGCGCGATGCCCGCGCGGGCCAGCCGCTCCGCCACGTCCAGGAGGCGGGCCGTGTCGGTGTCGAGGTCGCTGCCCCGCCGCTCGACGAGGCCGTCGGTGTACATCAGGATCACGTCGCCCGGGCTCTCTCCGCCGCGCGGTACGACTCCCCCGGCACGACCCCGAGGGGCAGGCCGGGTCCGCCCGGAGGGTCCGGGAGCGGGTGAACTCGTGTTCCCCGCACCAGGACCGGAGGAGGGTGGCCGGCGCACGTCCAGCGCAGGAGGGAAGCGCCGGGGCGGTAGCGGGCCACGATCGCGGTGGCGGTGGACTCCGGCCCGTCGTCGCAGGCGACCTGGTTGAGCCAGGTGGTCAGCTTCTCGACCGGCTCCTCCGTGTAGGCGAGACCGGCCAGCGCGTAACGGAGCTTGGCCATGAGCGTGACGGCTTCGACGCCGTGTCCCCGGGCGTCGCCGATCGCCAGGAGTGCCCGGCCGTTGGGCAGCACGCGGGCCTTGAACCAGTCTCCGCCCACCCCGGCCGCGCCCGGGTCCGGGTGGTACACGGCCGCGGCCTCCAGGCCCAGTGGGGCGAGGGGGTTCGCGAAGCGCGGCACCACCGCCTCGCGCAGGGTGTCGGCCACGTCGGTGAGGGCGTGCGAGCGCTCCCGCTCCCTGAGCACCTCGCGTTCGGCGTGCCGGGCGCGCTCGCTGCTGCGCCGGCCGCGGGTGATGTCCATCATGACGCCGCGTACGCCCCAGACGGGGCCGCCGGGGATCCGCACGGGTTCGGCCGCGAACCGTACGACGCGGGCGCTCACCCGGGCGAGGGTGAGTTCGCACTCGGCGGCGCGGCCGCGCAGGATCACGTCGTACAGCACCTCGTAGAGGGCGTCGAGGTCGCGCCTGTCGGTCATGGCCGCCAGATCGAGGAGGCCGGGGACCGGTGCGCCGGCGGGGAGGCCGAGGACCTGGCGCACCGCGAACGAGCCGAGGACCGAGCCGTCGCCGAGGTTCCACTCCGCCCAGCAGTACCGGGCCAGGCGCTGGGCGGCCCGGCTCAGCGCCGCTCGGTGCCCCCGCTCCCAGGTCAGCAGGAGCTGGCTGCCGCAGCGGGCCGCACGCACCTCGTTGCTGATGCGCACGACCTCCCCGCCGGGCGTCTGCAGGAACCACTCGCCGGACACGGGTCCCTGCGGCTCGCCGGTGCGGTACGCGTCGGTGAGCAGGAGCGGCACCCCGCTGTCCGCCATGCCGGGGAAGAGGTCGAACAGCCGCACGAGGCCCGGCCAGGGCCGGGACCACGACTCCCAGTCGGGCGCGACGGCGTCGGCGTAGCGGCGGCACGCCGCGTTCTGCCCCGCGTACAGGAAGTCGAGCGTGCCGTCCCCGGCGGGGACCGGTGTGATCAGGAGCCCGGGGACGGGCATCGCGTCGAAGAGTTCCCGGGCCTCGCACAGCGGCGTCCTGCCGGCGTCCCCGGCCGGGACAGCCCCCGCGGCCGGCCCGCCCGTGTACCGCTCCCGCCGGCCGACGTACGCGTGGATCCGGCGCCGCTGCTCCGCGATCAGTTCCTCGACGGCGTGCAGTTCGAGGCGGGTGTGGCTGTCGTCCCTGCCGTCCATCCCACCGTTTCCCGGTCGTGCCACTGCGCCCTCCGGGGTCAGCCGGTGACGATGCCCGTGACGAGGTTGATGGTCGTGGCGAGGATGCTGGTGCCGAACACGTAGGACAGGAGGGTGTGCCGCAGCACCACGGCACGGATCTGCGTGCTCGACACATTGGTGTCGGACACCTGGTAGGTCATGCCGAGGTTGTAGCTGAAGTAGAGGAAGTCGCTGTACCTGGGCGGGTCGTCGGAGTTGAAGTCGATCCCTTTGCCGGCGGTGTAGTAGAGGTAGGCGTACCGCGTGGCGTACATCAGGTGGAGCGCCGCCCAGGCCATGAACACGCCGCCGAGCGCGACCGCCGCCGCGGCGTGGCCGCTGTCGGACTTGCCCAGCAGGAGCAGCAGCACGGTGGCGATCAGGCCGCACAGGGCGACGGCGACGATCACGAGCTCGTCGGTGACGGGCCGGAAGTCCTCGCGCCGGGCGTTGGCGCGGGTGGCGGCGGCGTCCATGGGCCAGAGCACCGCCCAGCCGGCCAGCAGGAAGGCCAGTTCCGTCGCGGCGATGGCGGAGAGAACACCCAGTGGGATGTTGGTCGTCACGCCGACGACCGCACCGGCGACGGCCCCCAGAAACACGGCCGCACCCAGCCGGGGAACCGCGGACAAGGGCAGCCAGGCGCTCATGGCCGCCACAGTAGCGTTTCCCTCCTACCCTGGCCCGGCGAAGCCGGGGGCGGGCTTGCCCGACCGGCGAAGCCGCGGGGGTAGGGGCCCTGGCGGCGAAGCCGGGGGTAGGGGCCGTGGCGGCGAAGCCCAGGGATAGGGGCCCGGGCGGGGAGCCGGCGCCAGGAAGCCCGGTCGGCGAAGCCCTGGGCGGGCAAGCCCGGGGTAGGCAAGCCCGGCCGGCGACGCCCGGGGTAGGGAGCTCGGGCAGGGAGCCCGGCCGGCGAAGCCCAGGGACAGGGGCCCGGCGGGGGGCCGGCGCCAGGAAGCTTGGCCGGCGAAGCCCAGTCGGCGAAGCCCGAGCGGGGAAGCCCGAGCGGGGAAGCCCGAGCGGGAGCCCTGCTGGCAAAGCCGGGGCGGCGAAGCCCAGGGCGCGGAAGCCCAGTCGGCGAAGCCCCGGTCGGGGAGCCTGGCGGGCAAAGCCTGGGCGGCGAAGCCCGGGGCCGGGAAGCGTGGCTGGCAAAGCCTGGGCGGGGAAGCCCGGGGCCGGGAAGCGTGGCTGGCGAAGCCCGGGGCGGTGGGTGGGCGGGACCGGTGATATACACCGGACATGTCCTCTCGCCGCCGTTCCTTTCCCGCTGTGACCAGGCACGGGCGGCGGCTCCAGGTGACCGGCGCGGTGCGCCTGCTCTCCCCGCGCGGGTCCCTCACGCTGCACCGGGCGGACGGGGCGCTGCTCTTCGCCGTACGCGGTGCCCTCGCCATGGCGCTCGTCGCGCTGCCGGTGGCGATCGCGGGGCGGCCCGGCCTTTCCGTCTACGCGATGCTCGGCGCCTTCACCACCACCTTCGGGCGCAACCTCCCCTACCCGCGCCGGGCGCGCGTGCTCGCGCTCGTCGCGGTGGCCATGACGGCGTGCGTGGGCAGCGGGTCCGCGCTCGCCGCGTGGGTGCGTCCGCACGCGGGCGGAGCGGGTGCCGCAGCCGTCGTCGCCGCGACGGCCGTGGTCGCCGGGCTCGCGAAGTGGGCGTGCGACGCGACCCGGTTGAGCGGGCTCGGCGCCGTACTGCTGCTGTTCTCGTTCGCGGTGGCGGCCAACGGCTCGCCCGCTCCCGCCGACGTCCTTCCACAGACCGCGCTGGCCGCGGCGGGCGCGGCCGTCGCCTGGGTGCTCGGTGTGTCGGGCCGGTTCGTCCACCCCGACCGGCCGCAGCGGTTCGCCGTGGCCACGGCCCTACGGGAGATCGCGGAGCTGCTGACCGGGCCGGTGTCCGGGGGCGACGCGCGGCGGGCGCGGCACCGCGCGACCGTCGCGGTCCTGCGGGCCTACCACTCGCTCGGCCTCGCCCCGCCCGCACAGGCACGCGAGGCCGGCCGCGAGGACACCTTCGTACGCCTCACCGACCTGTGCTGGTCGCTGCTGATCGGCTCCGCGCGCAGGCCGCCCGACGACCCCGCCGCCACGGCGGAACACCTGCGGGACCAGGCGCGTCTGCTCACCGAACGCAGCCGGCGGCCGCCCACGATGCTGCCCGAACTCTCCCGCCCGTACCCGCCCACGCCGGACGACCAGTCGCCTGCCGAACCGTCTTCTTCCGGACCGTCTCCTGCCGGACAGGACGGCCAGTCCCCCGCCGCACCCGACCGGTCCGTCGCGTGGCGTGCCACGGAACTGCTCATGGGGCACAGCACCGGCGGCCCCGAACACCGGGCCGTGCTGGCCGTTCCCGCGCTGCGGATGGTGCTGGGCACCGGCGTCGCGGGCGGGCTCGCCGTGGTCGCGGGCCTGGAGCACAGCTACTGGGCGTCGATCTCCGCCGCCGCCGTGCTGCACTCCGTCAACGTACGCACCACGGCACAGCGCGCCGTCCAGCGCACCCTCGGCACCGTCGTCGGACTGCTGCTCGCGCTCGGCGTGCTCGCCACCGACCCGGACCCGGTGGCCCTGGCCTGCGTGATCGTGCTCCTCGAATTCCTGCTGGAGTACTTCGTACCGCGCAACTACGGTCTGGGCGTCGTCTTCCTCACGCCGCTGGCCCTGCTCATGAGCGACCTGGCGTCGCCCGCCCCGGCCGGTTCCCTCGTGGCGGACCGGGTGCTGGGGAGCGTGCTCGGCATCGTCGTCGGGCTGCTCTGCGCGCTGCTGGTCTTCCATGACCGCGCCGCGGTGCGGGTCGAACGGGCGCTGGCCGCGTGTACGGAGGCGTCCGCACAGGCGGAGCGGTCACTGACCGGGCGGGCAGGACCCCCGCTGCCGGTCGCTCAGGTTCAACTCGTCGTGGCGGTCGTGGAGTTGAGGGATGCCGACGACGCGGCGGCGGGAGAACTGTGGCCGGCCGGAATCGACCCCGCCGAACTCGCGGCGGCCGAGCAACGCGCGTACCTGCTCCTGGAACGGCTCCACCACCTGCCCTAGGTGGCCGCCCGGCAGGCGGGAAGGGGACGACAGGCCCTAGCGTGGTGTGATGCGCCATGAAGTGACCGAGGCCCATACCGCGACGGCGGTGGGGAGCGGTGACGTGCCCGTTCTCGCCACCCCGTGGCTGATCACGTGGATGGAGGCGGCCACTGTCCGGGCCGCCGCACCCTTCGTCACGGCCGGCCTGACGACCGTGGGTACCGGTGTCCGTATCCGGCATCTCCACGCCACGCCGGTGGGCGGCCGGGTCGACGTCCTCGCCGATCCGCCCGCCGAGACGGAGGGGCGGCAGCTCACCTTCCGTGTCCGGGCGGTGGACGGCTCGGGGCAGCTGGTCGCGACGGGCGAGATCGACCGGGCGATCGTCGACCGGCGCCGGTTCCTCGCGGGCGCGTCCGCGCAGGAGTGAGCCGGGACGAGAAGACGAAGAGGCCCAGAGACCCAGAGACCCAGAGGCCTAACGGCGGACCTTGTAGCGCAGGTGCAGCACGCGGTCGCCCTGGACCACGACGTGCGGGTCCTCCAGGAGGTGCTGGGAGTCGACCGGGCCGAAGTACCGCTTGCCCGAGCCGAAGACCACCGGTACGACGTCCATCGCCACCTCGTCCACCAGGCCGAGGGCGAGTGCCTGGCCGCCGACGTCGCCGGCGGCCACGCCGACGGTGCGGTCCCCCGCCAGTTCCCCTGCCTTGGCGACCGCCCGCGCCACGTCGTCGACGAAGAAGTACGAGGCCTCGGGGTGCCAGCCCTCGGGCCGGGGCCGGTGCGACACGACCACCACGTGCTCACCCGCGGGCGGCGACCCCTCCCAGCCGTTGGTGAGGTCGAAGAGGTGACGTCCGATCACCAGGACACCGAGGTCCGCCCACATGGGCTGTACATAGGCGGCCGACGTCTTCGACACCGTGCAGCCCGCGCCGATCTCGACGTCCCCGTTCCCGTACCACTCGAACAGCGGGCCGACCTCGTCGTCGGCGTCCGCGATGAAGCCGTCCACGGATACGACGTTGTGCATCACTACGCTGCCCATGACATCTCCCAGGGTTCCGGTGTACCAGATGTAGCGGATGTAGCGGATGTATCGGATATACGGGAAAGGTGTCCCGCCCGGTCGATACATAGACCGGGCGGGACGCCTCAACTCATCGCCGCGCGCGTGTCAGTCCCTTTCGACGTCCACGTTCGTCAGCCGGGCGTAGCGCTGCGGATCCCGGCTCCTGATGCGCAGGGCGATGGCCATGCCGGCCACCAGCACGATCGGGAGCGGTGCCAGGAGGACGGCGTTCACCGTCCAGGACGCGCCGGTCAGGAGGTCGAAGTGCAGGGCCGCGAGGACGGTCAGGAGCGCGAGGCCCGCGAACGCGATGAGCGGGGACCACACCACCCGGGCCGTGGACAGGCCCCGCCGGTCGTGGCGGAAGAAGGCCCACACGGCGAGGGCCGCCAGCGCCTGCATGAGCATGATGCCGAGGACCGCGATGCTGTTGGTCCAGATCAGGACCTGGGCGAAGGGGTCGGCGGCGAGTACGGCGCCGACGACGATCACCAGCAGGTTGAAGACCGTCTGCGCGGTCACCGCGGTGCCCGGGGAGCCGTGCCGGGCGGAGACGGCGCCGAGGCGTCGCGGCAGGAGCCCTTCACGGCCGAGGGCGTACAGGTACCGGGCGGCGGCGTTGTGGAAGGCGAGGGTGGCCGCGAAGGCGCTGATGACGACCAGGGCGTGCATCGTGTCGGCCAGCCAGGCGCCGACGTACAACTCGCCTGCCTTGAAGGTGAGTTCGGGTCCGGCCGCGGCTCGGGCCATGGCCACCGCCTTGTCGGTTCCGAAGGCGCCCATGACGAGCCACACTCCGGCGGAGTAGAACAGCGCGAGGAAGCCGATGGCGATGAAGGTGGCCCTCGGCACGGTCCTGCTCGGTTCGCGCGCCTCCTCCGCGTAGATCGCCGTGGCCTCGAAGCCCGTGAAAGCGCCGATGACGATGACGAACATGCCCGCGACCCCGCCGGTGGCGAGCGTGCCCGGGTCGAAGGACTGCATGTCGAGGGCGGCGGTGCCGCGGTGGCCGAGGATGCCGCCGTCCATGACGAGCAGGGTCAGCACTTCGAGGACCAGTGCGACGCCGAGGACCTTCGCGCTGAGGGTCACCCGGAGGAAGCCGAGGACGCCGACGGCGAGCACACAGACGCCGGAGAGCGACCACCACGGGATGTCGGCGCCCGTCGCGTCGTGGATCGACCCGGCCGCGAAGTAGCCGAAGGCGGCCGCGACTCCGGGGGTGATGAGGTTGTACGAGACCACGGCGACGTAGGCGATGCCGACACCGAGGGTGCGGCCGAGGCCGCGCGCGACGTAGGCGTAGAAGGCGCCCGCGTTGCGCACGTACAGGCTCATGGCCGTGAAACCGGCGGCGAAGAAGACGAGGAGCGCGCCCGAGATCAGGTAGCCGAGAGGGGTGCCGGCGCCGCCGATGGAGATGGCGAAGGGCGCCACACCCGCCAGCACCGTGAGGGGCGCGGCCGCGGCGACGACGAAGAAGACGAGATCGAACGTGCCGATCTGGCCGGAGGAGAGACCGGCGCCGGAGCCCGTGTCCTGGCCGGGGTCCGCGGATGCGGGGCTGCCGGGGACTTTGGTGGCGGGGGCCGCGGTGGCGGCGGAGTCTCTGGTGGTCGACTGGACGCTCATCGCTTCTCCTCCGTGGTGGGGATGCCGTCGCCCGGTACGGCGAAGGCCGGGTAGTCCGCTTCCGGTGCCGGGCCCACGACCCGTCCGTCGTGCAGGACCAGCAGGCGGCGCGGGTGGGCCGCGACCGCCTCCGGGACACTCCCCGCCGCGACGACGACGAGGTCGGCCCGGCAGCCCGGGGCGATCCCGTAGTCGGCGAGGCCGAGCGCGGCCGCCGCCTCGTCGGTGACCAGCGACGCGGCGACGTGCAGTTCCTCGTCCGTCATGAGGTCGTCCTGGAGCCCGATGATCGTGGCGCGTTCGAGCATGTCGGCGGTGCCGTACGGCCACCAGGTGTCGCGGATGTTGTCCGAGCCGGCGAAGACGCGGACACCGTGCTCGCGCAGGCGCAGCACGGGAGGCATGGAGTGCCGGGGCCCGTTCGTCATGATCGTCACGTCGGCGGCGGCGAGGGCGGCGGCCGTGCGGTCGAGTTCGGGGCCGTCGACGTCACCGAGGGCGAAGGCGTGGCTGACGGCGACCTTCCCGTTCAGGCCGAGGGCCGCCGTCCGCTCCGCGATCGCCCGCAGCTGCGCGGAGCCGGTCTCTCCCCCGTCGTGCAGGTGGATGTCGATGCCGGCGCCGTGCCGCTCGGCCAGGCCGAAGACGATGTCGAGCTGTCCGTCCACGTCACCGTCGAAGCCCGCCGGATCGAGCCCGCCGATCAGGTCGGCGCCCTCCGCGAGCGCCGCGTCGAGGAGGTCGGCGACGCCCGGCGCGCTCACGACCCCGCTCTGCGGGAACGCGACGAGCTGGATCCCGAGCCGGTCACGGAACTTCTCCCGCACCTCCACCAGCGCGTGCAGTCCGTCCAGGCGCACGTCCGGGTCGATGTCGACGTGCGACCGCACGTGGCCGGTCCCCAGGGACACCATGCGGTTCGCCAGCGCGGTGGCCCGGTCCGCCACGGGTACGGCGGTCGTGGCGCGCAGGGCCCGCTCGTTCGCGATGTGGTCGCGCAGGGTGGCCGAGGCGGGGTGCGGCTGCCAGGGGGCACCGAGCAGCGTCTTGTCCAGGTGCGCGTGGCCGTCGACGAGGGCCGGGAGGACGAGGGCGCCCCCGACGTCGACGGTGCCGGTGCCGGTGCCGGTGCCGGTGCCGGTGCCGGGCGCGGCATCGGGCCCGCGTCCGGCGCCCGGCCCGTCCACCGTGGCGGGCCCGTCCACCATGGCCGGCCGGTCCACCATGGCGGGCCGGTCCACCACGGCGGTGACGCGGCCGCCGGCCAGGTGCACGTCGGCGCGGCGGCCGTCGGGCAACGTGGCGTTCCTCAGGATCTCGGGGGCGAGCGGGATCGACGGGGTGTCGGCGGGGTGCGACACGACTTCCTCCAACTGTTCGTATGACGCCCGGCACGACTGACCAGCCGGTGGCGACTGGGGCGCTACGCTGCTGGTGAGCGGCGGGCAACGACAAGCTAACTGGTATACCGAATACCAGGCAATGGCTGTCGGCACCCGATTCGGAGGTCTGCGATGATCAGAGGCGCCCCGGGGCCGGCCACGCCCGCGCCCCGCACCCCACCGGAGAAGGACTCGATGACCACCCGCCCTGACCGCCTCCCCACGATCGGCGAGAGCCACCAGTCCCTGCGCGAGCAGGTCTACGTGGAACTCCGCGAACGGATCATCGAGGGGACCTTCCCGGCCGGCCGGCGCCTGGTGGAGCGGGAGCTGGCGGAGCAACTGGGCGTGTCCCGCATCCCCTTGAGAGAGGCGATGCAACGCCTCGAGCGGGAGGGGTTCCTGACCGTGCAGGCCCGCCGGGGCTCCGTGGTCACGGACTTCGGCGCACAGGACGCCGCGTACCTCTTCGACATCCGCGAGAACCTCGAAGGGCTCGCGGCGGGGCTCGCCGCCCGCCATGCGACGACCACTCAACTGCGCACGATGGAACGGCTGTTGGCGCGCAGCCGCAAGGCCTCCGACGCGGGGAAGCTGCGCCAGGCCGTGGCCCACAACGCGGACTTCCACCAGCAGATCGTCGAGGCGTCGGGCAACCCGCTCCTCCAGGAACTGATGGCCCCCCTGGACGCCCGGCTGCGCCGCCTCTTCCGGCTCACCTCCGAACTCAACGACGGCGACCCGATGTGCGGCGAGCACGAGCGGCTGTACGAGGCGATCCGCGCCCGTGACGCGGAGCGCGCGGAGGAGCTGGCCCGGCACCATGTGGCGGGCACGCGCGACTCGGCGCTGCGGTACTTCGCCGAGCCGGGCTGACGTCCGGCTCGGGGCTGGCTGCCCTCGCCCCCGCCCCGCCCCCGCCCCCGCCTTCGTATGAACAGAGACCGCCCCGGCGGCTGCCGAAGCAGTCACCGGGGCGGTGTGTTGCGGTGGATGTCCGCCGGGTGAGGGCAGGGGGACGTGGGTCGTAAGGGGTGTGCCGCGTGCCGTGCGTCTACTCGACCGGTGCGGCTGCCTGGGGAAGCGCCTCCGCCGCCGTACGCCCTGCGCCCTCGGCCTTCTCGCCTTCCTCGCCGCCCTGCCCCGTAGCCGGAGCCTGCCGGAAGGCCGCGAGGCAGCCCGCGCTGACCAGTGCCATCGCGGCGAAGGCAGCGGCCACGGGGATCCACGAGTTCCCGGCGGCGCTGAACAGCCAGGTCGCCGCGGCCGGGGCCAGCGTGCCGACGAGACCCGCCGTCTGGAAACTCATCGACAGGCCCGTGTAGCGGACCCGGGGAGCGAACCAGCCGGATATGAGGGTGCCGATCGAGGCGTAGGCGATCGTGCTGGCGAGCATCGGGAGGCACATGGCCAGCCAGAGGCCGGGCACGGAGCGGGTGTCGGCGAGCCAGAACATCGGGAACGCCACGACGAGATGCAGCAGGATGCCGGTCAGGGTGACGCGGCGCAGCCCGAGCCGGTCGGCGACGATCGCCGCGAGCGGGGTGCACACGATGACGACCACGGAGGCGGCGGTGCCGGCGCCGGCCACCTGCGAGTCGGTGAAGCCGAGTTCGGTGACGGCGTACGTCGACATGAACGTGACGACGACGTAGTAGCCGCCCACGGTGATGAGGAAGGCGCCGGAGGCGAGGAGCCAGGTCTTCCAGGCGTCGCGGACCACGGCGATGAAGGGCGCCGCCTGCTTCTCCTCGGCGGCCTCGGCGCGACGGGCCGCCTCGAACTCGGGTGACTCCTCCATGGACCTGCGGATCACCAGGCCGACGAGGACCAGGACGGCGGAGAGCAGGAAGGGCAGGCGCCAGGCCCAGCCGACCAGGGCCGCGTGACCGGCCATGGCGGCCAGGGCGAAGACGCCGGTGGACATGAAGTAGCCGACACCGTCGCCGACTTGGGGGAAGGAGCCGAAGAAAGCCCGGCGCCGGGGCGGTGCGTGCTCGACGGCGAACAGCACCGCGCCGCCCCACTCGCCGCCGACCGCGAGCGACTGGACCATGCGGATGAGGACGAGCAGGAGCGGCGCGGCGACGCCGATGGTGGCGTAGCCCGGGAGCAGGCCGATGCAGAAGGTGGCGCCACCCATGAGGGTCATCGACCAGATCAGGGCGCGCTTGCGGCCGTAGCGGTCTCCGATGTGCCCGAACAGGATCGCGCCGAGCGGGCGTCCGAGGGATCCCACGAAGAGGGTCGCGAACGACATGAGCGTGCCGAGGGCGCGGTTCATCTCGGGGAAGAACAGCTCGGGGAAGACGAGCGCGGCGGCGGTGGCGTAGATGCCGAAGTCGTACCACTCGACGCTGGTGCCGATCATCGAGGCCCCGGCGACCTTCCACGGCCCGGACCGGCGCCGGGGCCCCGGGTCCGTAGCGCCGTCTGCGACTGTGCTCATGTGCGTACTCCTTCACGACCAACGATTGGGTTCGCCATGGACCCAAAAACGTGGGGGCGACGCTAAGCGGCTCCCCGGGGGCTGTCAATAGGGTTCACGCCAAGTCCAATACCATGGCCGTCCGGGGGCATGACGGGACGCGCGTGACCCGCGAGCTGGGAGAGGGCCCGTGAGCAACAGCGAGAATCGTGACGACTGGACGGCGGGAACGCGCCAGGCGGCGTCGCACGCCGTGGTGGCCGAGGCACTCCGTCAGCGCATCGCGCTCGGCGGCTTCGGCCCCGGCGACAAGCTGCCCACCGAGCGGGAGCTGTCCGCCGCGTTCGGCGTGGGGCGCAACACCGTGCGGCAGGCGGTGCGCGAGCTGGCCGAGGAAGGCCTGGTCACGACCACGCTCGGACGCAGCGGCGGCACCCGCGTGGCCCCCGCCCGCCCTGGCGGCGAGGGGTCGCGGGCCGCGGTCACCGCGACGATCCGGGCATCGCTGCGCGACTACATGGAGTACCGGCTCGCGATCGAGCCGTTCGCCGCGCGGCTCGCCGCCGAGCGCGGGGCGGGTGCGGCCCGCCGTGACCTCGTGGCGATGCTCGACACCGAGGTCACGGACCTCGGCGAGTACCACCGCGCCGACACCGGCTTCCACCTGGGCATCGCGGCCGCCGGCGGCAACGAGGTCCTGGCGGAGGCGGTGACCCGGGCGCGGGCCGAGATGTTCGTCGGGGGCAACGCCCTATGGCTCGGCTCGGACTGGAGCCGGGTGTACCCGGCGGAGCGGGACTTCGGCTCCGCGTTCCGGCAGGAGCACGAGGCCGTCGCGCTCGCCGTGCTCTCCGGGGACGGCGCGGAGGCCGAGGCGCGGATGCGGGATCACCTGCTCGACTCGCACCGCCAGTTCCTCGCGCTGCTCGACCAGTTCGCGGCGCACGACTGACGCGGGTGCCCGGCCGGGCGGGGTGCGGCAGGGTTTCCGGGCGGCGCGTTCCGTCGGCGCCGGCGATTGACGCACACCTCGCGGGCGCCTACCCTCCGGAATGGATCCGATGGAGACCCAAATACAAACACCGGCCCACCCGGCAGCGCGCGACAGGAGAGACGCCCCGTGCACTCTTACGACGAGGACCTCACTCGGCAGGTCATGGACCACCTGCTGCACCGACTCCGGCTCGACCAGCCGCCGCTCGGCCGCCTCGGCGACCCCCAGGAGCTGACCCTGGCGCTCAAGGACGCGATCGGATCCGCCCCGCAGCCCCCCGCCGACGTGCTCCGCACCTACACCGACGCCCTCGAACCCACCGTCGTCTCGTGCGACCACCCGGCCTTCCTCGCGTTCATACCCGGCGCCCCGACCAAGGCCGCCGCCCTGTTCGACATGGTGCTCTCCGCGTCCTCCCTGCACGGCGTCTCCTGGCTGGAGGCGTCCGGCGCGGTCGCGGCGGAGAACCAGGTCCTTCGCCTGTTCGCCGACCTGGCCGGGCTGCCCGCGTCGGCCGGCGGCTGCTTCGTCAGCGGCGGCTCCGCCGGCAACCTCTCCGCGCTCGTCGTCGCCCGCGACACCGGCCGCCACCGGCGCGGCCTGTCCCCTCACGCCCCCGTCCGGATCGCGGTGAGCGACCAGGTCCATTCGTCGGTCGGGAACACGCTGCGCATCCTCGGTGTGGAGCCGCTCGTCGTGCCCACCGCCGACCACCGGCTCACCGGCGATGCCCTGCGCGTCGCGCTCGACGCCGCCGAGCGGGACGGCGGCGCCCCCGTCGTCGCCGCCGTCGCGACCGCGGGCACCACCAACGCCGGCATCATCGACGACCTGGAAGGCGTCGCCGAGCAGACCCGCGCCCGTGACCTGTGGCTGCACATCGACGCGGCGTACGGCGGGGCGGCGCTCTTCGTCCCGGAGCTGCGCGAGCGACTGCGCGGCATCGAACACGCGGACTCCCTCGTGGTCGACCCGCACAAGTGGATGTTCGCGCCGTTCGACTGCGGCGCGCTGCTCTACCGCGATCCGAAGCTGGCCCGCGCGGTCCACACCCAGGACGCGTCGTACCTCGACGCCATCCACGGGGCGGACGGCGCCGACGACGAGACCGAGTGGAACCCGAGCGACTACGCGTACCACCTCACGCGTCGCCCCCGCGGGCTGCCGCTGTGGTTCTCGCTCGCGGTGCACGGCACCGACGCCTACCGGGACGCGGTCGCCAAGGGAGCCGACATCGCCCGCCGCACAGCACGCCTCGTCGAGGAGACGGAGGGTCTGGAGCTGCTGCGCGAGCCGGAGCTGACGGTGGTCCTCGTCCGGCGCACCGGCTGGCAGCCGGAGGACTACTACGCCTGGTCCAAGCGGCTGCTCGCGGCGGGGACGGCCTTCGTCACGCCGAGTGTGTGGGAGGGCGAGACGGTCGCCCGCCTCGCCTTCCTCCACCCGGGCATCACCGAGGAGACCGTCCGCGCCATCCTCGGCTCACTGGTCGACGAGGGATAGGGCCCTCGCGGCGCGGGCCGCGCGTACGCGGGACGCCGGAGTGGGGGCCAGCGTGCGGTGCAGGTTGGTGCGCAGGGTCGACGCCGCGTCGAGCACGTAGTTCTGGCGGACCTTCCACGGGCTGCGGTCGCCCTGCCGGGGGAACGCGTCGATGGAGCGCTGGACGTAGCCGGCGGCGAGGTCGAGCAGCGGGCGCTCCTTCAGGGCGCTCGTCGGCCTCGGCTCCACCGCCGCGTAGTCGTGGCGGCGCATGTGGTTGAGCACCTTGCAGACGAGCCGGGACGTGAGGTCGGCGCGCAGGGTCCAGGAGGCGTTGGTGTAGCCGATGCACACCGCGAAGTTGGGGACGCCGGTCATCATCGCGCCGCGCCACACGAACTGGCGGTTCAGGGCCACGGGTTCACCGTCGACGCGTGGTGCTATCCCGCCGAACGCGAGGAGTTGGAGCCCGGTGGCGGTCACGACGATGTCGGCCTCCAGGACGCGTCCCGAACGCAGCCGGACGCCCTCGGGGACGAAGCGGTCGATGTGGTCGGTGACGATCTCGGCGTCGCCCCGCCTGAGGGCCTTGAACAGGTCCGCGTCGGGCACGGCGCACAGTCGCTGGTCCCACGGGTCGTACGACGGCGTGAGGTGTTCGTCGACGAGGCGGTCGTCCTTGAGGAGGCGCTTGTTGAGGCCGGTGAGCAGGCGTCGTGCCGCTTTCGGGCTGCGCCGGCAGAACTGGTAGACGCCGATCCCGAACAGGATGTTCTTGCTTCGCACCAGGCGGTGGGCGGCCCGCTCGGGCAGGACGGCACGGACGCTGTCGGCCAGCTTGTCGCGCGAGGGCAGGGAGCTGATCCAGGTCGGGGAGCGCTGGAGCATGGTGACGTGCGCGGCGCTCTGTGCCATCGCGGGGACGAGGGTGACGGCGGTGGCGCCGCTGCCGATGACGACGACACGCTTGCCCGCGTGGTCCAGGTCCTCGGGCCAGAACTGCGGGTGCACGACGGTGCCGTCGAACGAGTCGACGCCTTCGAAGTCGGGGGTGTGCCCCTTCTCGTAGTCGTAGTAGCCCGCGCAGGAGTAGAGGAAGTCGCAGGTGACGGTGGAGCGGGTGCGGTGTCCGGCCTCGTCGGTGTGCTCCAGCGTCACGGTCCAGCGCGCCGCCTCGGTCGACCAGTCGGCGCCGAGCACCTTCGTGCCGTAGCGGATCCGCCGGTCGATGCCGAACTCGGCGGCCGTCTCCTTGATGTAGCGGAGGATGGACCCGCCGTCGGCGAGCACCTTGCTGTCGCGCCAGGGCTTGAACGCGTAGCCGAGGGTGAACATGTCGGAGTCCGAGCGCACCCCCGGGTAGCGGAACAGGTCCCAGGTCCCGCCCAGGGACCGCCGCGCCTCGATGATCGCGTACGAGCGTTCCGGGCACTCGGTCTGCAGCCGGTACGCGGCGCCGACACCGGACAGACCGGCGCCCACGATGACGACGTCGATGTGTTCGGGCCGGTCCGCGGAACCCGCGGTGCTGGAGTCTGCGGTGTACGTCATGTCTTCCAGTGTCCGGAAGCACACCCGGCAGGCATTGACCCGGGGCGACACTTCTTTGACCCTGGACGACATGTCCGTGATCAGATCGGCGGGGCTGCGCGGCTTCCGCGCCACGGTGGCCGAACTCGGCGGTGACGCCGACGCGTACGCCCGGCAGGCCGGCTGTCCCCCGGCCGCGCTCGACGCGGACGACGTCCTCGTGCCGGAGGAGGCGATGGCCACCGTCCTCGAACTGGCCGCCGCCGACCTCGGGTGCGCCGACCTCGGACTGCGGATCGCCGCACGTCAGGACCTGGGCATGCTGGGCGCGCTCGCCCTCGCCATCCAGAACTCCGACACGCTCGGGGACGCCCTGGAGTGCACCACCCGCTACCTCTTCGTCCACGCCCGCTCGATGCACCTCACCCTTGAGCCCGACCCCTACGGCACCCCGGGCATGGCCGCCCTGCGCTACGGCGTGCGCGCGGGCGTCCAGGCACCGCCCCAGGGCATCGACCTCTCCCTGGGCTTCCTGCACCGCGCCGTCCTGTACCTCGTCGGCCCGTACGGACTGGGCTCGGTGGAGCTCCCCCACCCCTTGTCGGCGCCACTGTCCGTGTACGAGGACTTCTTCGGCGTACCCGTCAAGGGCGACCGCCCCGCCGCCCTGCTGCGTGTCCCCGTCAGTCTCGCCAACCGCTCGCTCGGCGGCGGCAATTCGCGTCTGCGGCACCTCGCGCTCGCGTACCTCGACGAGCAGTTGCCGAGGGAGCCCGCGGACGTCGTCGGCAGTGTGCGGGCCGTGGTCGAGCAGTCGCTCGGGACGTCGTCGCCCGAGATCGGGACCGTCGCCGGGCTCCTCAACGTCCATCCACGCACCCTGCAACGACGGCTGCGCTCCGCGGGCACGACGTTCGCGCGGGTCGTCGACGAGCAGCGGCGCGGCGCCGCCCACCACTACCTCACCGGCACCGATCTCCCCCTCGGCCAGATCGCCCTGCTCCTCGGCCTCTCCGAGCAGTCGGCCCTCAACCGCTGCTGCCGGCGCTGGTGGGGAACCACGCCCCGCGCCGTCCGCCTCGGACAGGGCCGCAACCTTCCTGCAACGTAGCGGGGAGTTGACTGTCGATGTCCCGCGACACCGCCTACGGAAGGAGCCTGCCGTGAGCGACGAGGCCCCGCGTGTGGAGCTGACCCCGACGGCCGCCGATCTGGTGCGGCGGCTGCGCGCGGCCCACGGGCCCCTGATGTTCCATCAGTCGGGCGGGTGCTGCGACGGCAGTGCTCCCATGTGCTACCCGGCGGGCGAGTTCCGCACGGGCGGCAGTGATGTGCGGCTCGCGTCGCTGGTCGTGGAGGGTGTGGCGGAGCCGGTCGGGTTCTGGATGTCGAGGAGCCAGTTCGACGTCTGGAGCCACACCCGGCTGATCGTGGACGTGGTCGAGGGGCGCGGGAGCGGTTTCTCCCTCGAAGCACCCGAAGGTGTACGTTTCCTCATCCGTTCCCGGCTGGTCGGCACCTAGCCATCGACGCGCCCCTCCGCGTCTGGTGAACTCCCCTGAGACAGGGGTGAGTTATCCGGGCTTCAGGGGGGCACGTGAGACATCACGACGCGCGCGTCAGAACGACACTGGCGGCCTGTGCCGCATTCGCCGCACTGGCCGGCACCGCCCTCGCCGGCGCGGCGCCGGCCAGTGGCGCGGAGGGCGGCGGCACCACGATCGCCCCGGGTGTCACCTACGAGGAGTTCGACATACCCGCGGCGAAGGGACTCACGCACGCCCATGTGCTGAGCGTCGACCTGCGGGCCCCGCACGTGCGGGTCGATCTGCTGCACCCGGACGCGGTGGGCGCCCGGGCCACGATCTCCTCACTGGCCGACGCGAGCGGCGCCGTCGGCGGTGTCAACGGCGACTTCTTCAACATCACGGAGTCCCAGCACCCGGGCGTCGAGGCCACCGGCGCCTCCGTGGGCCCGGCCGTCGCGAGCGGCCGGACCCTCAAGTCCGCCGTGCCGGACGGCCAGCGCTTCGGTCCGGCGCTCCCGCCCGGCACGACGACCGAGGACGTGCTCGGCGTGGGCGTCGACCACCGCGCCCGCCTCGACCGCATGGCCCTGGACGGCTCGGTCCGCGCCGACGGCAGGACACTGCCGCTGGGCGGCCTCAACCAGTACGCCCTGCCGGTCGGTTCGGTCGGCGCGTTCACCTCCGACTGGGGCTCCGTCTCCCGGGTGCGCGCGACGTGCGGCACGGACATGAACCGGGCCGCGCCGTGCAGCACGGACACGTACGAGGTGACGGTCCGCGAGGGCCGCGTCGTGTCGTCGGCCGACACTCCCGGCAAGGGTCCCGTCGCGTCCGGCACCACGGTCCTCGTCGGGCGCGAGGCGGGCGCGCAGGAGCTCCGCAAGCTGTCGGAGGGCGACCGCGTCGAGATCACCCACCGGCTCGTGGCGGCTTCCTCTCATGTCCCCTTCCGTTTCGCGGTCGGCGGCTACCCGGTCCTGCGGGACGGCGCGCCCCTGCCCGGCCTCGACACGAAGACCGCCGCGGTACGGACCGCCGCGGGCGCCACGAGCGACGGCCGCCACCTCTTCCTGCTGGCTCTCGACGGCGCCCCGAAGTACCGCACGGGCCTGACGATCGCCGAAGTGGCCGACGCGATGGGCAAGTTGGGCGCGGACGACGCGTTCAGCCTGGACGGCGGCGGCTCGTCGACCCTGGCGACCAGGGACCCGGGCGCCGCGTCCGTCACCGTACGGAACCACCCGACGGACCCGCCGGAGCGTGCCGTGGCGAACGGGATCGGGGTGTTCTCGAAGCAGTGACCGGCGTGATCGCCGCCCCGGTGGCCGGGGTCAGGGATTCAGGGATTCAGGGATTCAGGGATTCAGGCTGCTCACGATGCCCGCCGTCGCCGTCAGCCCGTTGTGCAGGGTGGGCGCCATACTCGTGCCGGCCAGCAGGAACCCCAGCAGCACGCAGACCAGCGCGTGCGAGATCTTCATCGCGCCGTTGCGCAGGAAGACCACCGCCAGGATCAGAAGCAGCAGCACGACCGAAATCGACAGGGACATCGCCGAACCTCCTCCGCCACGCCAACACCGCGGCTTTCGGCCGCAAGTGTGGCGTAGCGGAGGCTGCGCCCGGGCGAGTGACATGTCCGCCGAACGAGTGATGTGGGGGGCGCACCTGATTACGGCGGCGCGCCCCCTACGCGTCGTGGGCGTCGAGGAACGCTTCGAGACCCGCGAGGTCGTCCGTGTTGAGGTGGTCCACGCCCGCGGCGAGCAGTTCGCTCCACAGGGCGTCCCGCTCGGGCCCCGCGAGGTCCGGCGTGGCCCAGAAGCGGACGCGGCGGCCCTCACGGTGCGCGGCCGCCACGATGCCGCGCAGCTTCTCGCGCTCGGCGGCCGGGATCGGGCCCGCGCCCTGCCAGGTGAAGTTGTTCGTCCAGTTGTCGCTGACGAGCGGCGCGAAGGAGGCGGGCGCGGCGCCGCCGAGATCGGTGAGCCGGCCGTCGTAGAACGCGCTGCGGACCTGCTGCCGCTCCATGGGTTCGCGGGCGGCGCGGTCGCCGGAGATCACCGCGGTCAACGCGCCGTCCCGCACCCGGCCGTGGGCGTACGTGGTGAACAGGTGCCGGTAGCCGCGCAGTTGGTGGTCGAGTTCGAGATAGGTGGCCGCACCCTCGGTCTTGATATCGACCAGGAGCTGCAGCGGTGTGCGGTAACCGCGGTACACGGAGCCGTGGTTGGCCCTGACGCGGGCCGCGAGAGGTTCCAGGTAGAGCGACGCGAGCGTGCGCTTGGGGTCGAGGTCAACCGGGTCGTGGGCGACGAGGAGCTCGCCGTCCACGAGGTAGATGTCCGCCTCGACGCTGCCGAAGCGGTGGTCGAGCGCGTCGAGGAGGGGCCGGGGGTGCTCGTAGTCGTTGTGCGCGTGGGCGCGTGCCAGGGGCCGGGGTCCGCGGTTCCGTTCGGCCGCCTGCGCGTAGGCGGGGGCGGCGACGGTCGCGGTGACTGCCGCGGCGAGGGTGGTGAGGGCGGTGAGGGCTCTGCGACGGGTGGGGTGGGCCATGTGTACCTCCCGGGGAGTGCCGTACGGGACCTCAGCGAGTATGGGTGCCCGTGCGCCCCGATGGGCAGGCCCGGGGCGGGAGTTGGCCGGACCTGCACCCCGGGTTCATCTGCCGCCGCTGCCGCGACCGGGTGTGGGGCCCGGCAAGGGCGGGCCCCACCTCCGGTCCCGTACGTCAGGGCGCCCGGAGGTCGACCAGTTCGGCCAGTTCCTCCCGGTGCCGCCCCGCGGTCCCCAGGGCGATCGAGTCGGCCTTGGCCCGCTTGAGGTAGAGGTGGACCGGGTGTTCCCAGGTCATGCCGATGCCGCCGTGCAGCTGAAGTGCCTCCTCCGCCGCGTGGACGGCGGCGGGGCCGGCGTACGACTGGGCGACGGCCACCGCGACGTCCACGTCGTCACTCCCGGCCGCGAGGGTGTCCGCCGCGCTGCGGGCCGCGGCGCGCGTGCCGACGACCTCCAGCCACACCTGGGCGAGCCGGTGCTTGAGCGCCTGGAAGGAGCCGACGGGACGGTTGAACTGGTGACGCTCACGTGTGTAGCGCACCGTCTCCGTCAAGCACCAGTCGGCGACGCCGAGTTGCTCGGAGGCGAGCAGGCCCGCCCCGGCCCGCAGCGCACGGCGGACGGCCGGTACGGCATTGTCCGTGAGCACCCGTGCGGGCGCCCCGGCGAAGGTCACCGTGGCGAGGGGCCGTGTGCGGTCGAGCGAGGTCTGCGGCTCGACCGTGACACCGTCCACGCCGACGCCGACCGCGTACAGGCCGCTGCTCGTCGGCACGAGCAGCACGTCGGCCGCCGCGGCGTCGGCGACACCGGTGACCCGCCCGTCGAGCCGGCCGCCCTCCGCCCGTACGCCGTCGAAGGCCTGGCCTGGCGCGGCCGACAGGGGCACCGTGAGCACGCCCACCGTGCGGCCCGACGCGAGCGCGGCGAGCAGGGTGGACGCCTCGTCACCCGCGCAGTCGAGCAGCGCCTCGGTCGCGACGACCGCACTGGTCAGATAGGGGACGGGGGCGACGGAGCGCCCCAACTCCTCAAGGACCACGGCCACTTCGCGGTGGGTCGCGCCCTGGCCGCCCACCTCCTCGGGGACGAGCAGACCGGCGAGCCCCATCCCCTCGGTGAGGGACTTCCACAGCGCGCGGTCGTGCGGCTCGTCCGTCTCGACGCGGGCCAGCACGGACGCGGCGTCGCAGTGGTCGGCGAGGAGGTCGCGGACGGCGGACCGCAGCGCGTCCTCCTCCTCCGTGTACAGCAGGTCGCTCATCGCGCGAGGTCCTTCCAGGCGACGTCCTTGTCGGTGCGCGGTTCGGACGGCAGTCCGAGGACGCGCTCGGCGACGATGTTGAGCAGCACTTCGCTCGTCCCGCCCTCGATGCTGTTGCCCTTGGCGCGCAGGTACCGGTACCCGGCGTCACGGCCCATGAAGTCGACGAGGGCCGGCCGGCGCATGGTCCAGTCGTCGTACAACAGGCCGTCCTCGCCGAGGAGTTCGAGCTCCAGGCCGGTGATCTCCTGGTTGAGGCGGGCGAAGTTCAGCTTCATGCCGGAGCCCTCGGGGCCCGGCTGGCCGGCGACGAGCTGCTGGCGCAGGCGCTCGCCGGTGAGGCGGGCGACCTCGGCCTCCACCCACAGCTTGAGGAGCCGCTGGTGCGTGTCGTGGGTGCGCAGCTCCGGGCGTTCGCGCCAGGTCTTGGCGAGCGTGGCGATCATGCCGCCCTCGCGCGGGATGCGGGAGCCGCCGATCGACACGCGCTCGTTCATGAGCGTGGTCTGCGCGACCTTCCAGCCGTCGCCGACCGCGCCGAGGCGGTGCGCGTCGGGGATGCGGACGCCGGTGAGGAACACCTCGTTGAACTCGGCCTCGCCGGTGATCTGGCGCAGCGGTCGCACCTCGACGCCGGGGTCGGTCATGTCGCAGACGAAGTAGGTGATGCCGCGGTGCTTGGGCACGTCCGGGTCGGTGCGGGCGATGAGGATGGCCCAGCGGGCGTTGTGCGCGCCGGACGTCCACACCTTCTGCCCGTCGACCACCCAGTCCCCGCTCGCCTCGTCGCGTACCGCGCGGGTGCCGAGCGCCGCGAGGTCGGAGCCCGCGCCGGGCTCGCTGAACAGCTGGCACCACACCTCCTCGCCGACCCACAGCGGGCGCAGGAAGCGCCGCTTCTGCTCGTCGGTGCCGAAGCCGAGGATGGTCGGCGCGGCCATGCCGAGGCCGATGCCGATGCGGCGCGGCTCGTTGTCCGGGGCGCCGGCCGCGGCGAGTTCGGCGTCCACGACGGCCTGGAGCGAACGCGGCAGGCCGAGCCCGCCGAGCCCCTCCGGGAAGTGCACCCAGGCGAGACCCGCGTCGAAACGGGCCTTCAGGAAGTCGGAACGGTCCGTGCTCCGCGGCGGGTGCGCGGCCAGCAACTCCTCTGTACGGCGGCGCAGTTCGGCGGCGTCGGTCATTCGCCCGCCCCCTCGTGACCCGGCACCACGGCGACGCGGCCGGTGGTGACGCCGTCGGCGACGCGCTGCACGGCCGCCGATGCGCCGCCCAGCGGCACGCGCTCACTGATCAGGGGCTTGATCGCGCCGCGCGCGGCGAGCCCGGTGAGCTGCTCGTGGCAGTGGGCGACGAGCTTCGGGTCCTTGGTGTTGTACAGACCCCAGTGCAGGCCGAGGATCGCGTAGTTCTTCACCAGGGCGTGGTTGAGGGAGGGGCTGGGGATCGTGCCACTGGCGAAGCCGACGACGACGATCCGGCCCTCGAAGGCGACGACCTTCGTGGACTGGGTGTACGCCTCGCCGCCGACCGGGTCGTAGATGACGTCGGCACCCCGGCCGCCGGTGGACTCCTTCACGGCGGCGATGACGTCCTGGGCGCGGCGGTCGATGACGACGTCACAGCCGAGGTCGCGGGCCACCTTCGTCTTCTCCTCGCCGCCGACGACGCCGATGACGGTGGCGCCCGCGGCCTTGCCGAGCTGGACGGCGGCGCTGCCGACGCCGCCGGCCGCCGCGTGCACGAGGAGCGTCTCGCCGGCCTGGAGGTTTGCCCTGCGGTGCAAGCCGAACCAGCCGGTCTGGTAGCCGATGTGCAGGGCGGCGGCCTCGGCGTCGTCGAGGGAATCGGGCGCGGGCAGCAGGGCGGCCTCGTCCGCGACGGCGTACTCGGCGAAACCGCCATGCGGCAGCGCCGGGTTGGCCAGGACGCGCCGCCCGTCCTCGGTCTCGCCGCAGATCTCCACGCCGGGCGTGAACGGCATCGGCGGGCGCACCTGGTAGTGGCCGCGGCACATCAGCGCGTCCGGGAAGTTGATGTTCGCCGCGCGGACCCTGAGCAGGACCTGCCCGTCCCCGGGGACGGGTCGCTCGATCTCGGCGAGCTCCATCACCTCGCTCGGCTCGCCGTTCCGGTGCACTTGCCATGCCTGCATGCGGGGCCTCCACGGGACTGCTTCGTCTGACCGGGCTCGCTCGCATACTAAGCAGTCGCTTGGATTTCTGGGAACAGGCCGGGGCCCCTTTTTCGCGCACCGCGCCGCAGACCGGCCGCAGGCACACCGTGGGCGCGTCGTTCGCGCGTCGCAGACACGTCGGTCGTCGTGGGCATGGAGCTTTCGGCGTCCCCGAGGTATCGATACGGCATGACGGACACGACAGGACCCGCCGGCGCGAGCACCCCGCAGGGCCTGCCCGCCCCTCCCCCGCCCGGCGCCACGGCCCTCCCCCCGGGAACGTACCGGGGCAGCCTGGTCCTGGTCACCGGTGGAGGAACCGGGCTCGGGAAGGCCGTCGCCGCCGAGTTCGCACGGCTCGGCGCGGACGTGATGATCGTCAGCCGCCGGGCCGGCCATCTGGAGCCCGCGCGGGAGGAACTGGCGCGGCTCAGCACCGACGGCGCCACGGTGACGACCGCCGTCTGCGACATCAGGGACCCGGACCGTGTCGCCGGGGTCTACGACGCGGCGGAGGCGGCGTACGGACGTACCCCCGACGTCCTCGTCAACAACGCGGCCGCCAACTTCCCCGTACCCACGGAGGACATGACACCGAACGCGTGGCGCACCGTCGTCGACATCACCCTCAACGGCACCTTCTATATGACCCGCGAGTTCGGCCGCCGGCACCTCGCGGCGGGCACGCCGGGCTCGGTGATCGCCGTCGGCGCCTCGTACGCGTGGACGGGCGGCCCCGGCTTCGCCCACAGTGCTGCGGCCAAGGCCGGGGTGAAGAACCTGGTGGAGACGCTGGCCGTGGAGTGGGGCCCGTACGGGATCCAGGTCAACGGGCTCGTGCCGGGCCTCATGCCGCACGAGGACATGACCGCGGACATCCGCGGCAACCTCGCGCGGGGCGAGGACCACGGCCAGGGCGTGGGCGGGCACGGCGCACGGCAGCCCGCCCTGCGGGTCGGCGCGCCCCGCGAGCTGGGCTGGGCCGCCACCTTCCTCTCCTCCCCCTACGCCCGCTTCGTCAGCGGCCACACGCTCGTCGTGGACGGAGCGAACTGGCAGCGGCGCGGCCTGGTGAGCCCGCAGGTCGTGACGGTGCGCGAGCAGATGGGGCGCCGGCCGTTCAGGGCGGACACTCCCTAGGCCGACGGGAGGGTGCTACTTCCCCTCGAACCGTGGCTCGCGTCGCTGCGCCTTCGCCGCGTACCCCTCCCGGATGTCCTCCGACGTGAGGGTGAGTGCCGCGCTCATCGCCACCCGGTCGAGCGCCTCCCCCAGGCCCGCGTCGGCGTAGGCGTCGATGTCGCGCTTGACGGACTGCACGGCGAGCGGTGCGTTGGCGGCGATCTCAGCCGCCACGCCACGGGCCACGCCCTCCAACTCGTCGACTCCGGTGACCTGTTGGACGAGGTGGAGCCGGTACGCGGTCGCCGCGTCCACCTGGCGGCCCGTCAGGGCGAGGAACTTGGCCCAGCCCGCGCCCGCCTCCCGTGCGATCCGCAGGTCGCCGCCCGCGTCGACGGCGACGCCGAGTCGCGCCTCCGGCAGCGCGAAGACCGCGTCGTCGGCCGCGATCCGCACGTCGGCCATCAACGCCAGCTCGAATCCGAAGCCGAGACAGTGCCCCCGCACGGCCGCGACAACGGGCTGCGGCAGACCGGCGAAGGCACGGAACCGCTCGTGCACCCAGCGGATGCCCTCGTAGTAGTTGCGCCCCCGCTCGGCCGTGCTGCGCCCGGTGATCGCGCCGCCGGGCGCCTTCACGTCGATTCCCGCGCAGAAGGCCCGCCCCTCGGCGCGCAGCAGCACCACGCGGATCGTGTCGTCGAAGCGGATCCGGTCGGCGAGCAGGCCGAGCTGCCGGCTCGACTCCCAGCTCCAGGCGTTCAGCTTCTCCGGCCGGCACAGGGTGAGGACGCCGATCCCGCCCTCTTCCACGTCGAGCCGGAGCCGCCGTTCGCCGCCGCCGGGAAGCTCGGCGCTGGTCGTGTCGATCATCCCGCCACCACCTCTGCCTTGTTTCTGACGTGTCATCAGAAGAGCCGTCTGAAGGGGCAGGGTAGATGATCAGCGCTACCGACTGAAGAGCTCGAACGGCACGGCGGGCGTGCCGCCGAAGCGCGGGGCGACGGCCTGGATGTGGCCGGTGAGGAAGTCGCGGCAGTATTTTTCCGGATCCTGGTCCGTCAACGCCTCGATGTACGTGCGGTGTTCGAGCAGGGAGCGCACACACCGTTCGAGTCCGGGCGTGGCGTCGACCGCGTGCGTGGGAGAGGACGAGCCCGCGACGGCGACCCAGCGCACCCCGTTCCACGGTTCCAGGCCCTGGTCGATGAGCTCGGGGAAGATCCAGCGGTTGCCCGCGTCTGCGGCCGCGTCGAGGGTGGCCCGGCCGACGGCGACGTGGTCGGGGGTGTTCCAGGCGACGCCGCCCCACGTGTCACGGTGGTTGAGGGTGATGAGAAGTTCGGGGCGGTGCCTGCGGATGGCGGCGGCGATGTCGCGGCGCAGCGCGGTCCCGTACTCGACGACGCCGTCCTTGTGGTCGAGGAACTCGACGGTGCCGACGCCGACGACGGCAGCGCTCGCGAGCTGCTCCCGCTCGCGCACAGGTGCGCACTTGGCGGGTTCGAGGGTGTCGATGCCCGCCTCTCCACGGGTGGCGAGGACGTACGTGACCTCGCGCCCGCCGTCGGTCCAGCCGGCGATCGCCGCCGAGCAGCCGTATTCGAGGTCGTCCGGGTGGGCCACGACGGCGAGGGCGCGCCGCCAGTCCTCGGGCATGGGCAGCAGCTGGTCGGGGGCGGCGGGTGGGGTCTTCGGCTCGGTCATGGCGGCACCCTAGTGCGACGGCCGCGACGGAGGCCGAGGTTCCGGCGCGGGAGGGGGTCGTCCCGGTGCGGAGACGGGGTCGTCCCGGTGCGGAGACGGGGTCGTCCCGGTGCGGGGAGGATGTCGCGCCCTCCCCGCACCCACCCGACGGGTCAGGCCTCGCCGTTGACCAGGGCAAGGAGCCGGTCGAGGACGCGCGGGCCGCCGGATCGCAGGCCGTCGTGCTCGAACTCGTCGGTGACCCAGGTCCGCAGACCCTTGATCGTGCGCGCCGTGCGCAGGGCGTGGGCCGTGTCGACGTACATGTCGTCGTGGTACACGGCGGCGGCGACCGGTACCTCGTTGGCGGCCAGGCGCGCCGGGTCGTACAGCGGGGCCCAGTCGGTGCGGGCGGCGAGGAGTTCGGCGGTCTCGCGCAGGGGGCGAAGCGCCGGGTCGCAGTCGAACATCCACGGGTGCACGGACTCGCCGGTGAACAGCAGCGGTTCGTCACCGGCGAGCGTCTTCGCCGCGTCGAACCGGGGGAACTCGGCGCGTACGCGCTCGGCCGACCAGTTCGTGGGCCGGTCGTCCTGCCCGTAGATGGCCTCGTGCACGAGCGCGTACAGCGGGTGGGCTGCATACGAGAGGGTGGCGCGCGCCTCCTCCTGGAAGGCGTCGGAGAGCTCGAAGCCGCCGGGCGTGCGGACGAAGGCGTCCTCGATGAGGTAGTGCAGGCGGTCGCTGCCGCCGCTCGCGCCGAGCAGGATGCCCAGGGACTGGAAGGCCTCGACGGTCAGCTTGTAGCCGCCGTTCAGGACGGGCTCGTGCTCGGCGACGTACTGGGCGATGCGGCGCGCGCGTTCGACGTCCTGCGGGTAGCGCGCGTAGTGGGCGGCGACCTTGCGCTCGATGCGCGGGTACGCGGCGCGGTAGACGTCGTCCGCGTGGCCGTCGAGGGTGGGCAGGCCACCGGTGATGACGGCGGCGGCGAGGCCGTCGGGGGCCGTCGACAGGTAGTGGGTGGCGCAGAATCCGCCGAAGCTCTGGCCGAGGACGGTCCAGGGGGCGCCGCCGGTCACCTCGCCGCGGACCGCCTCGCAGTCGCGGACGATCGAGTCGGCTCGGAAGTGCGTGAGGTAGTCGGCCTGTTCGCGCGGGCCGCCGCGCAGCGGGAGCGTCTGGCGGTTGGCCGGGGTGGAGCTGCCGGTGCCGCGCTGGTCCAGGAGGAGGACGCGGTGGTCCTTGAGGGCGCGGCCGAGCCAGGCCTGCTTGCCGGAGAACCGGTTGGCGCCGAACCCGGGGCCGCCCTGGAGGTAGAGGAGCCAGGGCAGGTTCGCGTTCTCCTTGCCGGTGGCCACGGCCTCGCGGGCGAACAGCTCGATGCGCTCGCCGTCGGGGCGGTCGTGGTCCAGCGGCACGGAGAAACGGCGGTCGGTGAGGACGACACCGGGCTGGCGGTATGTGGCGGTCGTCAAGGGAGCTCCTGGGCGCGTACGGAATGCGGTGTGCGGTGTCCGCTCAGTTCAGCACACGCGGGCGTGCTCCCGGACCCGGCCCCCGGCCGTCCGGGCGCATGCCCGGCAGCGCTCCGTGGACGGGTGATGCGCGGTGACTCCCGTGCGGGCCGCCCGCCGCGTACGCTGCACTCATCCGATGATCGATACGAAGGGGCCGCGATGCGTGTCGCACTGTTCCTGACGTGTGTCAACGACACGCTCTATCCGGACACGGGCCGTGCGGTGGTGAAACTGCTGACCAGGCTGGGTGTCGACGTCGACTTCCCGCTGGGGCAGACGTGTTGCGGGCAGGCGCACTACAACACGGGCTACCGCCATGAGGCGGAGCCGCTCGCCCGGAAGTTCTCCGATGTATTCGGTGATTACGACGCGATCGTGACGCCGTCGGGTTCGTGCGGGGCGATGGTGCGCGAGCTGTATCCGCGCATGGGTGAGCGGGCTCGGGCGGAGGGCCGTGGCGACGGTCTCGCGACGGCGCTCGCGCCGGTCGTGCCGAAGACGTACGAACTGACGGAGTTCCTGGTCGACGTGCTGAAGGTGACCGATGTCGGCGCGTACTACCCGCACACGGTGACGTACCACCCCACCTGCCACGGCCTGCGCTCCCTGGGCCTCGGCGACCGGCCCACACAGCTCCTGCGGGCGGTCAGGGGACTTGAGCTGGTCGAGTTGCCCGGCGCGCAGGAATGCTGCGGCTTCGGCGGCACCTTCGCGGTCAAGAACTCCGATGTCTCCGCCGCGATGGGCGCCGACAAGGTCCGCAACGCCGAGTCGACGGGCGCCGATGTGCTGTGCGCCGCCGACAACTCGTGCCTGATGCATCTCGGCGGCACGATGTCCCGGCTGCACACCGCGATGCGCCCGGTCCACATCGCGGAGATCCTGGCGAGCACGGAAGAGGAGCCCCTGTCATGAGCGGCACTTTCGTCGGCATGCCCGCCTTCCCGAAGGCCGCGCACGAGGCGGTGGCGAACACCACCCTGCGCGCCAACCTGAAGCACGCCACCCACACCATCCGCGACAAACGCGCCAAGGCCGTCGCCGAACTCGACGACTGGGCGCTCCTGCGTGAGGCCGGCAAGCAGATCAAGGACCACACGCTCCGTCATCTCGACACGTATCTGGTCCAGTTGGAGGAGTCGGTCACCGCTGCGGGCGGCACCGTGCACTGGGCGGCCGACGCGGACGAGGCCAACCGGATCGTGACCCGGCTCGTCCAGGAGACGGGCGAGTCGGAGGTCGTCAAGGTCAAGTCCATGGCGACGCAGGAGATCGGCCTCAACGAAGCGCTCGAAGAGGCCGGGATCGCCGCCTACGAGACCGACCTCGCCGAACTCATCGTGCAGCTCGGCCACGACCGCCCCTCCCACATCCTCGTCCCGGCCATCCACCGCAACCGCGGCGAGATCCGCGACATCTTCCAGAAGAAGATGGGCAGTTGGGGCCGCCCGGCCCCGGAGGGTCTGACCGACACCCCTGCCGAACTCGCCGAAGCGGCCCGCCTGCACCTGCGCGAGAAGTTCCTGCGCGCGAAGGTCGGTATCTCCGGCGCGAACTTCATGGTCGCCGAGACCGGCACCCTCGTCGTCGTCGAGTCCGAGGGCAACGGCCGTATGTGCCTCACCCTCCCCCAGACGCTGATCTCCGTCGTCGGCATCGAGAAAATCGTCCCCACCTGGCGCGACTTGGAGGTCTTCCTCCAGACCCTCCCCCGCTCCTCCACGGCCGAACGCATGAACCCGTACACGTCGACGTGGACCGGCACCACCGACACCGACGGCCCCCAGACCTTCCACCTGGTCCTCCTCGACAACGGCCGCACCGACACCCTCGCCGACGACATCGGCCGCCAGGCCCTGCGCTGCATCCGCTGCTCCGCCTGCCTGAATGTGTGCCCCGTCTACGAGAGGGCGGGCGGCCACGCCTACGGCTCCGTCTATCCCGGCCCCATCGGCGCCATCCTCAGCCCCCAACTCCGGGGCACGGCAAGCGACATCGACGCCTCCCTCCCCTACGCGTCATCCCTCTGCGGCGCCTGCTACGAGGTGTGCCCCGTCGCCATCGACATCCCCGAAGTGCTGGTGCACCTGCGGGAACGGGTCGCCCAGGGCGGACCGGCCACCCGGCAGGGCAACAAAGTCGTGCTCAAGCCGGCGAAGGGCCACGCCGCCGAGCGTGCCGCCATGCGCGCGGCACGCTGGGCATTCACCCACCCGGCCGCCCTCACCACCGGCCAGCGCCTCGCCTCCCGCACCCGCCGCCTCCACCCTCGCACCCTCCCCGGCCCCGGCCGCGCCTGGAGCGCCACACGCGACCTGCCGGCCGTACCGGCAGAGCCGTTCCGTGACTGGTGGCAGCGCACCCACGGCGGAAAGGAAACCGACAAGTGAGCAGCAGGGACCTGATCCTGGGCCGCGTGCGACGCGCGCTCGGCACACCGGCGACGCCGGACACGTACGACCATGCGGTCGACCGGGGCTACCTGCGCGAGCACGGCCACCGGACAGCCGCGCAGACCGTGGACCTCCTGGCGGAGAACCTGGCCGACTACCGCGCGATCGTGCACCGGTGCACCGGTGGCGAGCTCGCGGGCACCCTGGCCCTACTGCTCGACCAGCGCGGTACGCGGTCCGTGGTGACACCGCCCGGCCTGCCGGAGAGCTGGCTTTCAGAGACCGACGCCGTCCGGGTCCCCGACGAGGTCACGAACACACCCGCCGGCCTCGACGGAGTCGACAGCGTCGTCACCGCCTGCGCCGTAGCCATCGCCGAGACCGGCACCATCGTCCTCGACGGCTCACCCGACCAGGGCCGCCGCCGCATCACGCTCATCCCCGACCACCACATCTGCGTCGTCCGGGTCCCCGACCAGGTCGTCTCCTCGGTCCCGCAGGCCCTGGAACGTCTCGACCCCACCCGCCCCCTGACGTGGATCTCGGGCCCGTCGGCCACGAGCGACATCGAACTCGACCGGGTCGAGGGCGTGCACGGACCGCGCACCCTGGAGGTGGTGCTGGTGGGCGGGGCGTGACGGACGCGGTCAGGTGTCCTTGAAGCCGATCGCCGCGTGCGTCCCGTCGCAGAACGGCTTGTTGCGCGAGGCTCCGCAGCGGCACAGGGTGACACGGTTGCGGACCTCGTACGGCGTTCCGTCGGCGGAGGTCACGGGGATGCCGCCGCGCACCCAGATCCCTCCGCTGACACCTTCCTGGGGGTCTTCGACGATGCCGATGGAGGGCGGGAGCGCAGGTTCGACGGGGCGGCGTTCGGCGGGGTTCCAGGCGACGAGGCGCCCGGAGGGGCAGCGGGCCGTCTCCCGTTCCACGATGTCGGCGGTGCCCTCCTCCTCGACGAGGTTCCACACCTGTCCGTCCGCGTCGCAGAACCGCGCGAAGGCGCACAGCGGCTGGGCGTCGGTGAGCGTCAGCTCGGGCCCGTCCTGCTCGTCGGCCTGCTCCAGATAGGGCAGCCGGCTCGCGGTCTCGGTGCCGTCGAAGCCGACCCGTTCGTGGCTGCGGTCGCAGAACGGCTTGCTCGCGGACTGTCCGCAACGGCACAGCGCGTACGTCTCGTCCGTGTCGTACGTGCGCTGCTGCCACCACTCCACGGACTGGCCGCGCGCATCGGTGACGATCACCTGCTGGGTGAGGGGGACGTTTCCGGTGACGACGTACGGGCCGTTCTCCGAGACGCGTACGCCCCGCATGGAGGCGCTGTGCGGGCCGGGGTCCTGCGCGTCGGACATGGTCGGGCCTTCCTGGTGTGCGGCGGCCCCCTGTCCCAGCCTTGCGGAGAGGATCGCGGGGCGCCACAGGAGAGGGTCCGGCCCGCCGGCGCCCCGGCGGACGCGGTGCGGCCCGCGCCCGCGCCCGCCGGGAACTCCCTGCACTCCGGAGTTCCGGTGTCTACCGCCCGGCCTGCAGCGGGTAGTGGTCCGAGAGGTTGGTGTATGTGTAGCTCTTGCCCCAACTGCTCACCGTCCAGGGGGCCGTGGTCTCGTTCACCACGTCGTTGACCCAGCCGCTCGGGCGCGCGTGGCCCTGGACGTGCAGGACGTAGTCCAGGTCCTCCTTGGGCTCGCCGGGGTAGCGGTAGCTCGCGATCGAGTTCGTCTCGGTGTCGAAGGAGTACGGGAGGCCGGTCCGCGAGTCCGCGCCGACGAGCCCGCCGTCGGCGAGCATGGAGGCGTACTCGGGGCCGTGCGAGTTCACGTTGAGGTCGCCCGCGACCATGACCTGCTCGGTGGCCGGAATGTGCTTGGCGTCCAGGAAGGACTTGATGGCCTTGAACTGGAGGCTGCGGTCCTTGACCGCCTCGCCCGCCCCGCAGCCCGAGTCGGTGGACTGGGTGTGGGTGCCGACCACGTGCACCTCCGTGCCGTTCACGTCGAGGACGGCGTACACGAAGCCCTTGTTCGAGTACCAGTCGGAGCCGCAGGCGTCCTTGTAGACGAACTGCTCCTTGTGCACGATCGGCCACTTGCTGAGCAGCGTCACGCCGCCGTCCTCGGGCGTGGTGGCGGAGTAGGAGCCGCCGGTGGCGTCCCAGCCGTCCTTGGACCGGCCGACGACAGGGGTCTGGTACGGGTACTGCGCCGCCGCGTCGTGCTTCAGCGCGTCCGACGCCGAGTTGTCGAACGCCTCCTGGAGCACGACGACGTCGTTGCCCTGGAAGAAGGATGCGGCCGGAATGGCCGCCGCCCGGTGCGCCTGGCCCCAGTTGGGGTACAGGTTCGTGCTCATCAGGAACGTGTTGTACGTCAGGACCTTGAGTCTCGGCGGCTCCGCGGACGTCGTGGCCGACGCCTGCGGGGCGGTCAGGACGGCGGAGACGGCGGCCAGGGTGACGGCTATGGCGGAACCGGTCGTGCGGCGGGCAACGCGGGACACGTGGCCTCCCGTTTCATGTGGGGGTGCGGTGAGGGACGCGGGCACGCCACATCAAAGCAGCCGCAGTTACCTCTGGGTAACCTCCAGGTGGCCACTTTCTCTCAATTCCGTTGCGCGTAGGGCCTGTTGGCTGTCACTCCGCGCGTCGCAGCCGTGCCGAGAGGTGGTGCTGGAGCGGCAGGCCCACCGCTTCGAGATCGTGCGTGAACGTGAGCGTGCCGTCGTCGGTCAGCGTGTAGACGCGGCGGGTCGCGCCGACCTCCTTGGCGGTGGGGGCGAGCGCCACCTGGTCGGTGGTGAGGTCGACCGTGGTGCCGTCCGCCGTGCCGACGGCGATCTCCGCGATGCCGGTGGGCTGGGTGATCAGCGACTCGACACGGCCGTCGGCCTGGAGCCGCCACCAGCCGCTCTCCCGCGCCGAGGGCCGCAGCGGCGCGCCGTCGGCGCCGAGCAGCCAGGCCCGCGCCTCGTAGCGCAGGAAGGGGCGGCCGTCGTGGCTGAAGGTGACTTCCTGCGCGTAGGTGAAGTCCCCGTCGAGGCTGGGGTATCCGCCCTCTCCGCGGCCGTGCCACGTACCGAGGAGGCCGAGCACGGGCGCAAGGAGCGGGTGCGGGGCGGGGTCCCCGTCCGGCCGGCTGCTGTCGGGGTACGGGTGGGCCGGTGCGGGGTCGTTCACGGTGTGCGCTCCTGAGGTCGTGACGGGGGCCGGGTGCCGGGTGAAGCCTAGAGCGTCGCAGCGGGCGCCTGACTTTTCGGCGACGCGGCGAGCGTGTGTGCGCGCATGCGTGCCGGGCGTCGTCACGCCGCGGGAAAGTGTCGGACACTCCCTAGGGGGTGTCGTCGCCCCTGTCGGTGCCGGGCCGCGTGTCCCCGTCGCCCTCGCCCTCACCCTCGCCGTCGGGCAGCGGCTCGGTCGCCGTGAACTCGCACCACACCGCCTTCCCGTCGCCGCGCGGTTCGACGCCCCAGTCGTCGGCGTACGCGTCCACCATCAGCAGGCCGCGCCCGGAGGTGGCGGCCTCGCCGGGGGTGCGACGGCGCGGCCACACGCTGGACCGGTCCTTGACCCAGAGCCGGACCCGCCGCGCCGGGCCCGGCAGCACTTCGAGGGTGACGACGGCGCCGGCCTCCGTGTGCAGCAGGGCGTTCACCATCAGCTCACCGGCGGCGACCTCGACGTCGTCCACGATCGAGGCGAATCCCCAGTCCTGCAGGGCCCGCCGCAGGGCGGTGCGGGTCTCGGCGAGGCCCTGGGGGTCGGCCGGGTGCAGGTACTGGTGGATGCGGGGCGCCAGCGGTGTGCCCGGGTCGAGGTCGCGGCGCAGGACGAGCAGGGCCACGTCGTCGCCGTTCGGCCTGGCCTGCCGCAGCGGCTCCGACAGGTGGTCGGCCATGGCGGTCGCCTGGACGGGCCCGGCGCGCACCGCTTCCGTCAGCGCCTTCACACCGGCCACGACGTCGCTCCCCGACTGCTCGACGAGACCGTCAGTGAACAGGACGAACGTCTCGCCGGGCAGCAGGTCGAGTCGCGTCTCGGGGTACTCCTCGTCGCCGAACTCCGTGGCGAGGCCGAGCGGGAGCCCGCCGCGCACGGGAGGGGTGCTGACGCGGCCGCCCGTGGCCCGGAGTATGGGTTCCATGTGCCCGGCCCTGGCGACCCGTACGTCTCCGGTGGCGGGGTCGACCTGGGCGTACGTGCACGTGGCGAAGCGCTCGGTGTCCAGTTCGACGAGGAAGCGCGAGGCGCGCGCCATGACGGTGGACGGCGGATGTCCCTCGCCGGCGAAGGCGCGCAGGGCGATACGCAGCTGGCCCATGACGGCGGCGGCCTGGGTGTCGTGCCCCTCCACGTCGCCGACCGCGATCCCGATCCGGCGGCGGGGCAGCGGGATCACGTCCCACCAGTCGCCGCCGACCTCCCGGCCGCTGCTCGCCGCGTGATAGCGGGCGGCGATCTCGACGCCGTCGAACTCGGGGATGTGCCGCGGCAGCATGGTCGACTGCAGGCCGGTCGCGAAGTCGCGTTCGCCGTCGAAGAGGATCGCCCGCTGGAGGGACTGGGCGATGATGCCGGCGAGGCCGAGGCACAGGTCACGGTCCTCCGCCGTGAAGTCGTCGCGCCCCCGGAAGAAGAGCGCGAGCCCGCCGACGGAGCGGGCCTGGGCGACCAGCGGCAGGAAGGCGGCCGCGTCCAGCTCGAGCCGTTTCGCGTACGGGCCGAGGCGCGGGAAGCGGTCCGCGAGTTCACGCAGTGAGGTCACGAAGCGGGGGCGCTGGGTGATCACCGCTTCGGCGAGGGGCAGTGACTCGTCGATGCGGTGCAGTTTGAGTTCCGCGAGCGCGGACATCGACTCCCCTGCCTGGGCGACGAGTTGGAGCACCTCGCCCTCGACGAGTCCGAGGACGAGTCCGTCCGCGCCGAAGCGTTCGAGCCCGCCCTCGCCGGTGAGGACGGCGGTCACGTCCTCCACCGTCATGGCCCGGGACAGGGCGTCGGCGGTGTCCTGGAGGGCGGTGGTCATCCGCTGCCATCCGGCGAGCTGTACGGGGCTGGTCATGGCGAGCTGGGCCCGGTCCGCGCCGGCGTCCCGCACGACACCGGCGACGCATCGCGGGGTGCCGTGCTCGTCCTTGAGGACCCGGCCGCGCAGATGCGTCCACTGCTCCTCGCCGTCGCGGCGCAGGACCCGGAAGTAGGCCCCGTACGAGGACCGCCCCGCGTGGATCGCCGTCATCACGGCGGCGCCGAGGCGGGCGCCCTCCTCGGGTGAGACACGTGCCAGCAGGGACTCGGGGCGGCCGTCGTACTCGTCGGGGCGCAGGTCGAAGACGGCGAGGCCGGCCGCGTCCAGTTCGAGGGTTCCCTCCTCCAGATCCCACTCGAAACTGCCCACGCGGTTCAGCGCGAGCCGCTCCCCGAGGGCGATCTCCGTTCTGCGCCGTCCTGCCATGCGTTCGCTCCGGAGGAGTGGGCCGGGAGAACCCGGGCGGCCGGCCGGGCTCCTCGCCTCCTGGGATCCGTCACGACCCGTGTCGTCAACGCCGGGAACTCCGAGCATAGCTTTGGCCCATTTATCCCGCATTCCGCCCGGGCGAGCCCTCGGCTGTTTTTGTATACCAAAAGCAACGCCACCCGCATCCCAGATGCGTCGAGAGCCCCGGGAATCTCCACAAATGCCGCCTGACCTCTCACTCCTCCCGAGGCACCCTTGCCGCGCCTTCCTCGGTCGGTATACCAATAGGCCGATCGGCAGCGTCTCAAGAACCAGAGAACCCTGAGGAGAACCGTATGACTCCCCCTCCCCTGTCCCGTCGCGGCGTCCTCGCCGGTGCCGCGTTACTCAGTGCGGCGCTCACCCCCGCCGGGACGGCGCAGGCCGCGTCGGCCACCGGGCGCGAGGCGTCCGGCAAGGCCGTGGTGTTCCGCGACGTCCGGCCTTTCGGCGCCGCCGAAGCCGTGGACCTCACGGTGATCGACGGTGTCGTCTCGGACGCGCCCGCGCCCAAGGGCGCCAAGGTGGTCCAGGGCGACGGCCGCATCGCGCTGCCGGCCCTGGTCGACGCGCACATCCACCCGGACAAGACCAGCTGGGGCGGTTCGTGGGTGTCCCGCAAGCCGGCGCACTCCATCGCCGAGTTCACCGAGCAGGACGTCGAGCTGTTCAAGGCGCAGAAGCGTCCGGTCGGCGAGCGGGCCTACGGACTGATGGCGCACGCCGTGACCCGCGGCACCCGCGCCATGCGGGCGCACGCCGACGTGGCACCCGCGTACGGCCTGGCCGGTGTCGAGGGCATCGCCGAGGCCCGCGAGCGGCTCGCCGGCGCACTCGACGTGCAGATCGTGGCGTTCCCGCAGCACGGCGTCGTCCGCACACCGGGTACCGCGAAGCTGCTGGAGGACGCGGCGCGCGCCGGCCTGATCGACATGGTCGGCGGCATCGACCCGATCAGCTTCGACCACGCCCTCGACGAGCAGCTCGACCTGGTCTTCGACCTCGCCGACCGGTACGGCGTCGGGGTGGACATCCACCTCCACGACCGGGACGAGAGGGGCACGACGGTGCTGCGCGGCATCATCCAGCGCACCAGGGCGCTGTCCCTGCGCGGCAAGGTGACGGTCAGTCACGTCTTCTGCCTGCCGTACCTGTCGAAGGGCGACCTCGACACGATGGCCGCCGATCTGGCGGAGCAGGACATCGCCCTGACGACGGTGGCGCCGGGCGAGAACACGGTGCTGCCCATCGCCGCGCTGCAGAAGCACGGGGTGCGGGTCGGTCTCGGCTCGGACGGTGTCCGTGACTCCTGGAGCCCGTACGGCAACGCCGACATGCTCCACCGGGCGCACATCCTCGGCCAGATCACCGACGTACGCCTCGACGAGGAACTGACGGCGTGCTACACGGTCGGGGCGAACGGCTCCGCCGACGTACTGGGCCTGCCCCACGTCGACTTCAAGCCCGGGTCACCGGCGGACTTCGTCCTGGTGCGGGGCGAGTGCGTGCCGCAGATCGTGATCGACATGCCGCAGCGCGACCTGGTCGTCCACGGCGGCCGGGTCGTGGCCCGCGCGGGCGAACTCGTCTGATCCCGTCCGATCTGGTCCGACCCCGTCCGGTCTCGGCTGTTGATCGCGGGTTTCTGATCAACAGCCGGGGCCGACACGTCCCTTGAGGAGGTCGAGGAGCCGGTCGTGCGGGAGTGCGGGGGTGCGGTGCCCGTCCCGGCCGGTCATCTCCGCGTTCACGACAAGGGCGTTGAGCACCGCCTCCTCGACCGCCTGAACCGCGGCCTCGTAGAAGGGGTCGATGCGGCCCCAGGGGATGCTGCGCAGGGTGTCGTAGTCGTCCGCTGTCGGCTCACCGACCGGGAAGGAGCTGGCCAGAGCGCCGGAGTTGGCGGTGGACAGGGCGAGGAAGATGTCCCCGGAGAAGTGGCCCCCGGTGGTGCCGGTACGGCCCAGGCCGATGGGCACACGCCTGGCGAGGGCCTTGCACTGGCCGGGCAGCAGTGGTGCGTCGGTGGCGATCACGACGATCACGGAGCCGGCCCCGCCCGGCGCGAGCCAGTCGGTGTCTTCCATGGGGTTGTCGTCGAGCAGGTGGCGGCCGACCGGGACTCCGGAGACGGTGAGCTCGCGCCGGTCGCCGAAGTTCGCCTGGACCAGCGCGCCCACCGTGTACTGGTCCGGGCCGTAGCCGACGACCCGGGACGCGGTGCCCGAACCCCCCTTGAAGCCATAGCAGTTCATGCCGGTGCCGCCGCCGACCGATCCCTCCTCCAACGGGCCACTGGCAGCTGCCTCGATGGCGGCGACGGCGTGTTCGGGGCGTACGTGCGGGCCGTTGATGTCGTTCAGGTAGCCGTCCCAGGTCTCGGCGACCACGGGCAGCAGCCACTGCCGGGCGAGCCCGGGACGGCGGTCCGCCACCCAGTCGATGACACCGCGGTGCACCGGTCCGACCGCGTGCGTGTTGGTGATGCAGACCGGAAGGGTCAGTGAGCCGGTCTCCTCGATCCAGGCGGTGCCGGTCATCTCGCCGTTGCCGTTGAGCGAGTACCAGCCCGCCGCGCAGGCGGTGCCCACGGCGTCGCGGCCACGGGGCAGGAGCGCGGTGACCCCGGTGCGCACCGCGTCGCTCTCGACGAGGGTCACGTGTCCCACCTCGACGCCGGGCACATCGGTGACCGCGTTCCACGGACCGGGGGCGCCGTCGAAGGGGATGCCAAGGGCGCGGGCCCGGGGCCGCCCCGAAGGGGTGGTGTGGGCTGACGGGGTGGTGTGGGCGTCGGTGCTCATGGGGCGGGGTCCTCCGGAGGGGCGGCGGCGGGCTGGGAGCGGGCGGTGCTGTCCGGCGTCTGCGCGGTCGGGCGGTCGGGGACGAGTTCGGCGCAGCCGGTCGCGGTGCGCGCGTAGCCGAGGATCAGCTCCAGTGCGCGCTCGGTGGTGACGGAGGGGCTGCTCGCGATGATGTACATCCCGAACGCGTCCTCCAGGCCGACCAGGTTGGTGGCGATGTCGAGGACGGGCTCGGCGGGGTGGAAGTGGCCCTGCGCCACGCCGACCTCCAGGATGCCTGCGTACACGGCGACCTGACGGTCGGTCAGTCCCTGGATGAGGGCTTGGTAGACAGGGTCGTCGGGCAGGTCGGAGCCGAAGCGGTACAACGCCCGGACGAGTTCGTCGTCCGGGCCTGACGGGAGGCCGCAGCGGGCCGAGGCCACCAGCTTGTCCCGGGCGTCGGACAGCGTCGAGACCCGTGCCATGCGCCGGGTGAAGAAGCGGTCGACGGCCTCCTTGTACACCTGGCGCAGCAGCTCGGAGAGGTCCTGGAAGTAGTAGTGCACGGAGCCCCGGGCCACACCGGCGGCGTCGGCGATGTCGGCCACGCGCACCCGGGCGGGTCCGTGCGCGCTGACGGCGCGCGTCGCGGCGGCGACGAGCTGGGCTCGTCGGGCGGTCTGGTTCTTTGGTCTTGCCACCCTTCAATCTTTGGCTACCCAGCCAAAAAATTCAAGGGAAGAGTGACCGGGCATTGACAGGTGAGCGTCACAGGACTTTGGCTGAGGCGCCAAAGAACCCGCGACAGGGGAGAGACCGATGGACGAAGAGCTCGAGACCGGCGGCAGACATCCGGCGGCGCCCGCCCCTGACGTCTCCCCGCCCGCCCCTGACGTCTCCCCGCCGGCCCCCGACGGCTCCCCGCCCGGCGCGCCGGCGCCCGCTGCAGGAGCCAAGTACGCGCAGCAGCTGTCGCGTTCGCTGACCTTCAAGGAGAATGTGCTGATCACGCTCTCCTCCGTCACTCCGGCGTCGAGCGTGTTCATCATCGTGCCGTCCGTCATCCAGGGAATAGGCGGCGCCGCCACGATCGCCTTCGCCATCGCCGCGGTGGCGGGCGTGTTCATGGCCTTCTGCTACGCGGAACTCTCCAGCCGCTACCCGGTCACCGGCGGTGAGTACGCCTTCGCCGCCCGCACCCTGGGCCGTCCCACCGGCTTCGCGATGTTCCTGCTCGCACTCGTCGGCGGTGTCGGCATCCTCGCCGTCGTCGCCCTGGGCACCGGGGACTACCTCGGTGTGGTGTGGGGCTCCCTCGACGGCAAGGGGGTCGGGATCGCCGTGCTGCTGATCGCCACTGTCGTCGCGCTGTTCAACATCCGTACGAACGCCTGGGTCACCGGCGTGTTCCTCCTGGTGGAGATGGCGGCGCTCGTGGTGCTGGCCGTGCTCGGCTTCGTCCACGTCGACCAGCCGGTGTCCACGCTGTGGACCGCGCAGACGCTGGGCGGCTCGGGCGTGCTCGAAGGCGCTTCCTGGGGACTGGTCGCCGCCGCCACGACCACAGCCATGTTCGCCTACAACGGCTACGGGACCGCCGTGTACTTCTCCGAGGAGACCCGTCACGCCGGTGCCACGATCGGTCGGGCCATCCTGTGGTCCCTGGGCATCACCGTGGTCACCGAGATGGTTCCGCTGATCGCCGTGCTGCTCGGAACGCCGAGCATGCGGGCGCTGATCGGCGCCGACGCGCCGATGAACTACTTCCTGCTGGCTCGCGGCAACGGCACGATCAACACCGTCGTCAGCCTCGGCATCGCCCTGGCCATCATCAACGCCGTGATCGCGATGATGCTTCAGATGGGCCGCCTGCTGTACTCCTCGGCCCGGGACGGTTCCTGGCCGGACGCGATCGGCCGGCCACTGGCCACCGTTCATCCCCGCCTCAGGACGCCGGTGCCCGCCACGGTCGTCGTCGGCGTGGCCACGGCGGTTCTTGCCTGGCTCGTGCCCTTCTCGACGCTGCTCCTGATCACCGGCGCCAACCTGCTCGTGCTCTACGCCGTGGTGGCGCTGTCCGCCCTGGCCGGACGCCTCACCGGGCGCACCGCCGGCGCGTCGTACCAGATGCCGCTCGGCACCGTCGGACCGGTGCTGATCCTCGTCGTGATGGGCTACGTGGCCTGGGAGACGGCGACCGCCGACTGGGCGCCGATGGCGATCACCCTGGCCATCTTCGCCACCGGCTACCTGTACTACTACGCGTATCTGCACCCCCGCCGCGACGAACGCTGGACCCTGCCCGAGCCGGCGGACGAGGAGACCGCCTGAACAGCCGTGCTCACCGCGCGGAGTGGGCCGTGGGCTCGGGGCGCAGCCGGAGCGTGAGGATCTGGAAAGGCCGCAGGGTCAGGGTCACCTGCCCTGAGGCCGTCTCCCGCGCGGCGCCGGAGCCCTGGTCCGGGGCGAGCGGGCGTTCCAGCAGATCGGTCACGGTGGCCGACTCCAGTGGGAAGCCTGTGGTCAGCAGGGCGGTGGCGCGTCCTCCGTGTGCCTCGTAGAGGCGGACGACGATGTCGCCGGTGCGGTCGTCGGCGAGCTTGACCGTGTCGATGACGACGGCGTCGTCGTCCGTGGCGACCAGCGGCGCGACCTCCGCCGAGGAGCCGGGGACGGCGCGTTCGGGCACGTTGAAGCCGTATCCCTCGCGCACCGCGTCCGTGATGTCGGCGCCGATGACGAGCCCGTACCGCAGGTGGTGCCGGCCCTGGTCGGCGTCCGGGTCGGGGAAGCGGGGGGCGTGGAGCAGCGAGAGGCGGACCGTCGTGGTGGTGCCGCCGTCGGTGCGGACGTCGCGGGTGACCTCATGTCCGTAGGTCGAGTCGTTGACGACGGCGGCGCCCCAGCCCCGTTCGCCGACGTGGAGGAAGCGGTGGGCGCAGAACTCGAACTTGGCCGCGTCCCAGCTGGTGTTGGTGTGGGTCGGGCGCCGGACGTGGCCGAAGGGGATCTCGGCGCTGGAGTGGTCCGCGCGGACGTCCAGCGGGAAGGCTGCCTTGAGGAGCTTCTCCTGCTCGTGCCAGTCGATGTCGGTGGCGATGTCGAGGCGCCTGGATCCCTCGCCGAGAGAGAGGAACTGCTCGATCCGGGATGCGCCGACGGTCCGCACGACCCGCACCCCGCCCGCCTCCGCGCGCACCGACTCGGCGTCGCGGAGGTCGTGCACGGTGTTGCGGTAGAAGGAGTCGATGTCCCAGGCGTCGTACTCGTTGGGGAAGTCCTGGTGGAGTTGGAGGAGGTTGGCCGTCGTGCCGGGGGCCAGGGCCTCGCGGGCTGCCGTGATGTCGTACGCCGAGGTCACCAGGCCCCGGTCGTCGATCCGGACGCGGACGAGTCCGTTGTCGAGAACGTGGCCGCCCTCGGCCGGTACGGGCGCGACCGGACCGGCCCATGAGTCCGTGGACGGCGACGCACCGAAGGCGGGGATGCCGTCGCGGGTGAACGGGGAGGCGTTGAAGACGAGCGTCTCCTCCCCCTTCCCTGCCAGGGCGCGCTGCGCGGCGTCGACGATCCCGTGCAGCTCGGCGGTGACCGCCGCGTGGGTCGCCTCGGCCTCCCGGTGCACCCAGCCGATGGAGGAGCCGGGCAGGATGTCGTGGAACTGGTGCAGCAGGACCGTCTTCCAGAGCCGGTCGAGCGCCTCGTGGGGGTACGGGAATCCGGTGCGGACGGCTGCGGTGGCCGACCACAACTCGGCCTCCCGGAGGAGGTGTTCGCCGCGCCGGTTGCCCTGCTTGGTGCGCAGCTGGCTGGTGAGGGTGCCCCGGTGGAACTCCAGGTACAGCTCGCCGAGCCACACCGGGGCGTCGGGGTACTCCGCGTGCGCCCGCTCGAAGAAGTCGGCGGGGCTCTCGACGGCGACCTTCGGAGAGCCCTCCAGGTCCTCCACCCGGGCTGCGCGGGCCAGCATCTCGGGGGTGGGGCCGCCACCGCCGTCTCCGTAGCCGAACGGGAGCAGCGAGCTGTTGGCGGCCTCCTTGTCCTGGAAGTTCCTTACGGCGTGGGCGAGTTCGGCTCCGGTGATCTCGGCGTTGTACGTGTCGACGGGCGGGAAGTGGCTGAAGATCCGGGTGCCGTCGATGCCCTCCCACCAGAAGGTGTGGTGCGGGAACTTGTTGGTGGTGTTCCAGGAGATCTTCTGGGTGAGGAACCAGCGCACACCGGCGAGCTTCATCAGCTGCGGCATGGCCGCGTTGTAGCCGAAGGTGTCGGGCAGCCACATCTCCTTCGTCTCGACGCCGAACTCGTCGAGGTAGAAGCGCTTGCCGTGGATGAGCTGCCGGGCGAGGGCCTCGCCGCCGATGATGTTGGTGTCGGGTTCCACCCAGAGGCTGCCGACGGGGAGGAACTGTCCGGTCCTCGCCTTCTCCCGGACGCGGCCGTAGACCTCGGGGCGGTGCTCCTTGAGCCAGGCGAGCTGCTGGGCCTGGGACATGGCGAAGCGGAAGCCGGGGTGGTCGTCCATGAGGTGGGTGACGTTCGAGAGCGTCCTGGCGACCTTGCGGACGGTCTCGCGCAGCGGCCAGAGCCAGGCGGTGTCGATGTGGGCGTGTCCGACGGCGGACATGCGGTGGGCGCTGGGGGCGGCGGGGGCCGCGAGCGCGGGGCGGAGCACTTCGCGTGCGCGGGCGGCGCTGCCGGAGACGTCCTGCAGATCGATGGCGTCGAGGGCCCGCTCAATAGTCCGCAGGATCTGCCAGCGGCGCGGCTCGGCCTCGGGGAGTTCGCGCATGAGCTGGCCGAGGACGTCCAGGTCCTGAGCGAGTTCCCACACCTGGGTGTCGAAGACCGCGAGGTCGAGGCGGAGCAGCTGGTAGAGCGGAGCATCGTGGCTACCGGTACCGGTGCCAGTCAGCCAGGACGGCCGGTCGCCCATGCGACTGGGCACTTGGTCGTCGTTGAGGTTCGGGTTGGCGGCGGCCTCGACGTAGTACGTGAACTCCTCGCCGCCGAACGCCGGGTCGGCGACCGGGATGTAGGCGTTACGGGGGTTGAGGGCCTTCACGACGGTGCCGTCCGCGCGGTAGACCAGGCCCTCGCTGGAGAAACCCGCACCGGTGAGGTTGAAGCCGATGTCGACAACGGCCTCGACGCGGCGGCCGGCCCACTCCTCCGGCACCCTGCCGCTGATCCGGAACCAGCTGGTGGTCCACGGCGGCCCCCAGCGGTGGCCGAGCGCCACCGGCTCGTACGGTGCGGCCAGGCCCTCGGCGACGGGGACGGGCTCGCCGGGGACGTTCCAGACCGCGATGTCGAGCGGGACGGTGCGGGCGTGGACCGCCGGCCTGATGCGCTGTTCGAGGACGCGGGCGAGCCGCTGCTCGGTGAGACGCTGCTTGCTGTGCATGGCTGTCTCCGTTCCCTTTCTAGGGATCGATCAGTCCGTTTCGGCCTCAGTCCTCGACGGGTCCCAGGTCGGGTGTGCCGCGAAGCGCCACCGTCCGGGTGGTCGAGCCGTGCAGTTCGAGCAGGCCCTTGCGGTCGTGCATGGCCCGGCCGTAGTTGACGCGCCGCTGGTTCTCCACGAGTACGGCCAGGTGGGTGCCCCGCCGGGGGGACGAGGAAGGTGAGCGCGTGCTCGTGGTTCTCCCGCTCCAGGACGCCGACCGGCTGCCCGTCGACGACGATCTGGGCCCGGTCGCGTACGTGCTCGACGCGGAGCACCGTGCGGAACGCCTCCGGAAGGGTCGTCTCGTAGAGGATGAATCCGGAGGACTGTCCGAGCTCCTCCATGGTGACCGGGCGGTCGGCATGGACCCCGGTGCCGCCGAGCCGCTCGGCCCGGTCCATGAGGCTTGCGCAGGTGGTGAGTTCGGCGACGGCCGGGGCGAGTTTCGGCGCGGGCGCGGGGACCGGCTCGTCGGGGACGGGCGCGTGCTGGCGAACGTGTGCGGATATTGCCGGGTTACCGTCACCCTTCGTTGTCGGCAGCAGCCCCCATCGAGCGAATAAGCACTCGTTCGATTTTTCAGAGCCGCTCGCTCCGGCTGACTCACACGATGGCGAACCGTCGCTCACGGTTGCGCGGCTTGGCATGCTCGCCCCCCCCCTGGACGTGCGCTCGCCGAACATGGGCGGTGATTGCTCCACCGCGTGCTTCGCGGGCCTCGGCCCTGGCTCGGTTGCGGCCTCGACCGTGGTGCTTACGGTGCCTGTGGCGAACGCGGCTGGACTCCCCGGACGCCTCTACGTCACAGGGTTTTGATGAGACCGCCGTCGATGACGAAGTCGGCGCCGGTGATGTTTCCCGCGCTCTCGCCGGCCAGGAACAGGACGAGGTCGGCCACTTCTTCGGGCCGGGTGAAGCGGCCGGTGGCGGAGTCGGCGGTGGCCCGCTTGGCCACTTCGTCGGCAGCCAGCCCCGAGGCCTGGGCGACCGTGGCCGCGACACCCGCCTCGCCCAGCCACAACGGGGTGGCGACCGGGCCGGGGCTGACGGTGTTGACGCGGATGCCGCGCGGCCCGACTTCCTTCGACAGGGCCTTGCAGAAGTTCGCGAGCGCCGCCTTGGCCGCGCCGTAGTCGATCACCAGTGGGTCGGGCAGGACGGCGTTGACGGAGCACACGGTGACGATGCTTCCGCCGCCGTTCTCCAGGAGCGACGGCAGGGCTGCTCGCGTGGCACGCACTGCGCTCAGGAAGTTGAGGGTGAACGCCGAGGTCCAGTCCTCGTCGGTCACCTCCAGGAATCCGCCGGTCCGCGGTCGGACTCCCCCGACGTTGTTGACGAGCACGTCCACACCGCCGAACGCGGCCGTGGCGGCGTTGATCAGCTTCGTGGGGCCGGACGGCTCGGCCAGGTCGACCTCCACCGCGACGACTTGGCCGTCGGCGGCGAGCTCGCCGAGTTCGGCGGTGACCGACCGGGATCCGGCCACCACACGCGCGCCGGCGTCGGCCAGCGCGCGGGTGATGGCGAGGCCGATCCCCCGGCCGGCACCGGTGACGACCGCGGTCTTGCCGGCGAGTCCGAGTTCCATTGGCAGATCCTTTCGAGTCCGCCCGCTTGCTACAGGCCCTGCCTGCGCAACCAGGTGAGCGAGTGTCCCCGGTCGGGGAAGTCCCTGATGTCGGTGACGGCATCGGAGCGGCGGTACTGCTTGAGCGTGGCCCGATTCACGGACTCCGGCACGGTGTGGTCCTTGCCACCGCTCATCAGCAGCAGAGGTCCGCGCACGGCATTGGCCGTGTCGACCTCAGCGGGCGAATGCGGGGTGAAGTTCGCCAACGCGGCCTCGGACAACGACTTGCCCGGCGCCGGGATCGTCCAGCGTTCGAACAGTTCGTTGGACCCTTCCTCCGAAACAGGGTTACCGAAGGCGATCGGGAGCGTGTCCCCCCAGGACGTGGCGTGCAGCCATAGTCCGTGGATGAACAGGACGGGCATCGAGGTCGTCATGGCCGCGTTCTCCGGGGTGCCAGGGTTTGGCCGTCCGCGTCACACACCGCGGACCGAGCCTTCTTTGAACCAGGGACCGATCTACCGCCGAGATCCCGGTGTCGGGCCTGGCAGCCAGCATCCGAAAGTTACCTGCGTGCTGTCCGCTCACCCGGCTGCAACACGACTGTGTGCCAGGTCGCACCGCGCGCTGCGGTGACCGACGCCGACGTCGATCGCGCTGGTCACGGATGTGCCCGTCACGATCTCGGCGGCACAACTCCACCTCAGTCGAATGACCTCCGTGCCCCGCCTGTCCGGCGTAGTCATACGACGGATGTGGCATGACTCCGGTCGTGGCAGCCGCCGGACTGTTCGGACAGCGCCGCGTCAGCCTGTGGCGGCGCCCGCGTCGGCGGGAACAAGCGCGGGCCCGACCACGTTGACGTGTCCCCGCCGCCATCACAGGCGGCGCGGGGCAAGGGAAGGACGAGCCGATGAAGGTACGTAATTCGCTGCACTCGCTGAAGGCCAAGCCGGGCGCGCAGGTGGTCCGCCGCCGCGGCAAGACCTTCGTGATCAACAAGCGGGACCCCCGGTTCAAGGCCCGCCAGGGATGACGACAGTCCGTAAGGAGACGACAGGCCGTAAGGACCTGTCCGGGGGCCGTAAGGACCTGTCCGGCGCGTGGTGATCACGCGCTGGACGGGGGCTTCAGTGCGCGTCGAGTCGTTCGGTCCAGTCGGCGGGAACCCGGCCGGCCGGGCCGGGAACCGGCTGATCGGCGGGGTGGCTCAACGGCGGGGCCAGCTCAGGGCCGCTCTCGAAGTATTCGGACGTGGCGTAGTTCCAGAACCAGGCCTCACCCGGCTCGAAGCTGCGGATCACCGGGTGCCCGGTGGACTGGGCGTGTGCCGTGCCGTGCTTGGCCGGGGAGTCGTCGCAGCAGCCGACGTGCCCGCACAGGGCACAGCGCCGCAGATGCACCCACCACCCACCGACCTCGTCGCATTCGACGCAGCCCGTGCCACTCGGCGGCACCGACGGGTCAACAGCGTTCTCGGGAATCATGAGCTCTCCTCCACGTCGCAGCGCGCCGGGACGATCTGGCCCGACCACCGTTCCCTGCCAGCCTGACGTGAAGGTCCGCCGTCGGCGAACGCTCGCCGGACGGTGACATGGTCGCGCGCGGACGCGGGGCACGGCATCACCTGAATACGTGACTGAGCCGGCACCCTCACCTGTTCGCGTGATGGCGAGGTGGGTCGGAGGTCCACGTCGGCCGCCCACCGGACGCTCACCGGTTCAGGTGATCCGGCCTTCGTGACCGCAGGCCTCTCACCTCTTCAGGTGAGGGACAGGTTGCCGGGCCCGTCGGAGCATTGGTTACTCCAAGGACAGATCATGCTTGCCGCCCAGGTGAAGGAAGGCATCACATGGCCGACGTCGAACGAGGCAGGGACCCGTCGTGGGCCCCGATCGCGCCGCTCTCCGGCGATCACCTCACGCGGCTGACGGCACTCGGGGCGGAGCTCTCGGCCGCCTCGGGCGACGTCCTCTTCTCGGCGGGCGATCCGTCCTACGACTTCTTCGTCGTCCTTGAAGGGACCGCGGACATCGTCGAACGACTCGGCGCGGCGGACGAGCGCCTGGTCGCATCCTTCGGACCGAGGGAGTTCCTGGGCGAGATCGGGATGCTGACGGGCGAGCGCTCGCGCTTCTACGGTGTGATGCGGACACCGGGCCGACTGCTCCGCGTATCGGTGCACCAGATCCAGCTGCTCGTCGCGCAGGACCCCGAGCTGAGCGAGTACATCCTTCGGACCTTCCTCGAACGCCGGGCGAATCTGCTGCGAAGAGGCGCCGGCCTGACCGTCATCGGTTCCCGCTACGACGAGCGGTGCCGCCGGCTGCTGCAAGCGTTCTCGCTGAGCAGGACGGCTGTCCGCTGGATGGACCTCGAAGAGCACTCGGACGCCGAGGCGCTCCTGCGTGAGCTCCAGGTCCCCGTCTCGGACCTCCCCATCGTCCTGATCCCCGGCCGGCCACTGCTGCGCAATCCCGACCCGGCCGACCTCGCCGCCGAGTTCGGGGAGCCGCCGGGCGCGACCGCCCCCGAGCATGACGTCTGCGATCTGCTGGTCGTGGGCGGCGGCCCGGGCGGTCTGGCGGCAGCGGTGTACGGCGCTTCGGAGGGTCTCGATACGGCTCTCATCGATGCGGCGGCCTTCGGGGGCCAGGCAGGTACGTCGTCGAGGATCGAGAACTACCTCGGTTTCCCCGCCGGTCTCTCCGGCGCCGAGCTGGCCGCCCGCGGGACGATCCAGGCCACGAAGTTCGGGGTCGAGCTCCACCGGAACGCCCGGGCCACGGCCTTCACCAGCCGCGCCGGCCTGCACATGGTCACCTGCGACGACGGGCGGGTCTTCAGGGCTCGCGACGTCATCATCGCCACCGGAGCCGAGTACCGGCGCCTGGCCGTCCCCGGCATCGAGGCGTGGGAGGGCAACGGTGTCTACTACGCCGCCACAGTGACGGAGGCCAAACACTCGCGCGGACGGCCGGTGGCCGTGATCGGCGGCGCGAACTCGGCGGGTCAGGCCGCGATGTTCCTGTCCCGGACCTGCGATCGGGTGCATCTCCTGGTCCGCGGAGCGGACTTGGACCACTCGATGTCCCGCTACCTGATCGACGCGATCGTCTCCAACCCGAGGATCGACGTCCGGGTTCGTACGGAGGCGGTCGGCATCACGGGGGATTCGTCGGTCACGGGGCTCGAGGTCGTCAACCACGCCTCCGGGGAACACTCGGCCTTGGACGTCGGCGCGGTGTTCGTGTTCATCGGCGCGACCCCTTGCACCGGATGGCTCGACGACCAACTGGCCACCGACTCCAAGGGCTTCCTGCTCACCGGGCACGACCTCACCGGCCTTCCGGCGGACATGCGAGCACCGTTCCCCTTCGAGACGAGCATGCCCGGCGTCTTCTGCGTCGGAGACGTACGCAGCGGCAGCGTCAAGCGGGTCGCCGCGGCGGTCGGTGAAGGCTCCGCGGCCGTGCGGCTCGTTTTCGAACGCCGGCGGGCCGACAGGGCGGAAATTCCATGACCGCCGAATCCGCCGGCCGGCGCTCATGGCTGGACACCAACCGCTCCTGGCGGGCACACCGCGACCGCCCGACGCCCTACCGCGCCCACCGCGTACGCGACCTGTCAACTATCTGTCTGGCAATGGAACTTGTGGCCGCCCACTGACATACGGACCGCCGCTCGAGCACGAAGAGCGCTACGCCTACCTGATCCAGGCGAACAGCAAGCTGATGGCCACGCGCACCGCGTCAGGCCTGACCGCCGACGCCGCAGCCCGAGTCATCGCCAAGGCAGTGACGACCCGCAGACCCCGCCCCCGCTACACCGCGGGCCGAGACGCAGCCCTCGTCACCCGCCTGACCCGCCTACTGCCCGACCGCACACTCGACCGCATCCTCGCCGCCAATCTGCGCCGCCACCACGCGAAGTGAGCCGTCGACCGAGGAAGCGCGGCATCAAGCCGCTGAGCGATCAGTTAGTCAGTCACGCCGTACCTGAGTCCGTCCAGGGTCAGGTCGAGGAGGCGTTCGGCCTGTTCGCGCTGTTCGGGCTTGCCTGAGGCGAGGGCGACGCCGGTGAGGGCGGCGAACATGTCGGCCGCACTGATGTCCGACCGGATGGTCCCGGCGGCGGTCGCGGCGTCCAGGAGCGAGGTGAGGGCGGTCATCATCAACTCGCGGCTGTGGGCATAGGGGTTGACGCCGGAGTCGACGACGGCGCGCAGGGCCTCGGCCATACCGAGTTTCGCGGTGGCGTAGTCGATGAAGCGCCCCATCCAGGCACGCAGCGCCTCACGCGGGGGCATGGCCGCCAGGAGGTCGGGGGCGGCGTCGCAGAGCCGGCTCAGTTCATTGCGATAGGCGGCCTCGATCAGCGCCTCGCGGGTCGGGAAGTTCCGGTAGAGGGTGCCGGAGCCGACGCCCGCTTCCTTGGCGATGCGTTCGAGGTGCGCATCCAGCCCCTCCTCGGCGAAGACCCGTACGGCCACGGACAGGATCTTCTCCCGGTTACGCCGCGCGTCGGCCCGCATCGGCCGCCCGGCGTCTGAGGCCCCTGAGGTCCCTGCGGTCATCGAAAAGACTCCTTCCTCGCCGGCATTGCTAAGTGGAGGCATCTCCGGTTACGGTTTTACTGTAAGCGGCGGCGCCTCCACTTAACGAGTGTAGGGCACCCCCCACGGGCACCCACCGCTGCCGTACCCATGGCGCGTGCACACCCACCCAGAGGAGAAAACCCATGAGCCTCCCCCTCGAAGGCAAGGTCGCCGTCATCACCGGCGGAGCGTCCGGCGTCGGCCTGGGAATCGCCCAGGAATTCGTGGACCAGGGCGCCCACGTGGTCATCACCGACCTCCAGCAGAACGCTCTGGACAAGGCAGTCGCCACGATCGGCCCGAACTGCTCCGGCATCGTCGCCGACGTCACCGAGCTCACGGACATGGAAGCGGCGTACCAGCAGGTCATCGCCCGGCACGGGCACCTCGACGCCGTCGTGGCCAACGCCGGAATCGGCGCCCACGCACCACTCGGCGCCATCACCGAGGAGCAGTTCGACCGCACCTTCGGCGTCAACGCCAAGGGCGTCCTGTTCACCGTCCAGCCCGCGATCCCGCTGCTGCCGTCCGGTGGCACCGTCGTCATCATCGGCTCGACCGCGTCCATCCAGCCTCCGGCCGGCATGGGCCTCTACGGCGGCGCCAAGGCCGCGGTGCGCGCGTTCATCCGGTCCTGGATCCAGGACATCAAGGGCTCCGGCATCCGCATGAACGTCCTCAGCCCCGGCGCCGTCGACACCGAGTCCCTGCGCAGCGCCCTCGGCATGGCACAGGGCGCCGACGCCGTGCCCGCCGCAGTCCGGAAGATGGGCGAGGGCAACCCCACCGGCCGCATCGCCGACCCCCGCGAGATGGGCAAGGCCGCGGCCTTCCTCTCCAGCGACGCGTCCAGCTTCATCACCGGAGTCGAGCTGTTCGCCGACGGCGGCATGGCGCAGGTCTGAGGCCCCGCCCCCGTACACCACGGGCCGGGTGAACAGTCGAAGGCGAAGTTCGCGCCCCTGTGGGAGAACTACCAGCGCGAACTCGAGTCGGGCGTCAATGAGATGCAGCAGATCGCCGACTGCCCGAAGAAGACCGCCGACGCCTCAACCGAGAACCGAACGCTGACTAAGCCTTAAGCCTTGATCGGTGCGGCCGCCCTGGCGGCCTGCTCGATCTTCGCGCAGTGGGCTGCACGGGCTTCCTCGTCGATCTGCTTCTCGTGTTCGGGGCGCAGCCCGGTCCGGCCGTCGAGGCCCTCGCGCAGGATGTCGGCGTGCCCGGCATGCCGGACGGACTCGCCGAGGACATGGACCATGACGGCGAACAGGTTCGTGTTGGGACAAGTCTCCGGCCACCACGGCACGTGGCCGGGGGCGTCGAGGGGAAGCTCGTTGATCGTCGCGTCCGAGTGTTCCCACGTGCGCCGGTAGAACCCGATGATCTGGTCGCGGGTCTCGTACTCGGCCGCCCACTGATCGCTGCCGTCGGAGTCCTGCCACCGGGGCAGCGGTTCCGGGGAAGGGCGGTCGAAGACCTCGCCGAAGTATCTGGCCTCGACGGTGGCCACGTGTTTGACCAGGCCGAGGAGGTTGGTCCCGGTCGCTGTCAAAGGTCGGCGGGCGTCGTATTCGGACAAGCCGTCGAGTTTCCAGAGCAGCGCCTCGCGGTCCCGCCGCAGTCTCCCGTGCAGGTTGTCCTTCGCGAAGTCATCGATCATGCGGCATGAGCCTGCCATGGGCTGCTCGCGGTCTCAAGATCCCCATGAACGTCACATCAGGCGGTGTCCGATCCCGCGCGTCGTGCCGATCGTCAGCGCGCTGCCGGCCTCACGCAGCTTGCGGCGCAGCCGGGTCAGGTACTGGTCCAGCGTGTTGTCGCTGACCTGGGCACCCTCGGTCCAGCCGACCGTGATCAGATCGCTGCGACGCACGATGTCCCCGTCGGCGGCCACGAGTCTGGCCAGGACGCGGAACTCCGTGACGGACAGGGCGACGACGGTGCCGTGCACGGTGATGCTGTGGCCGACCGCGTCTAGGACCAGGTCGCCGGCCGCGGTCGCCGGGCCCGATGCCGCGCGCTTGACGAACGCCCGCAGTCGGGCGGCGAGTTCGGCGAGATGAAAGGGCTTGGGCAAGTAGTCGTCGCCGCCTGCCGAAAACCCCGACAGACGGTCGGTGAGGTTCTGCCGGGCCGTCAGGAAGATCACCGGGGCCCGGAAACCGTTGGCGCGCATCGCCTGGCACACGTCCCGGCCGTCCGCGTCGGGCAGACCGATATCCAGGACGGCCGCCGAGATGTCACCAGCGGCCAGCCGCAGAGCCGTGGCACCGTCGGGGGCCAGGACGGGCTCGAAGTCCTCCTCGGACAACCAGCGGCGCAGCACGTCCCGCAGGACGTGATCGTCCTCGACCACCAGAATCTTGTGCCGCACGGTCTACGTCAGTCTCCGGCCTTGTGGGTCGTATCGGGTACTTGGCCGCCTCTGCCGGGGGCGACCTCGATGACGAGCTCGACGTCGACGCGCACCCAGGGCAGAACCGGGGCGAGGCCGCGCACCGTCGCGGCCTCGTGCAGCTGCTCGGGCAGCACCTCGTCGAAGGTGGGCGGCGACCATTGCGCCCCTGATCCCGTGCACCGCGAGAGCGGGATCGGCGGCGACCTCAGGGAAGCCGCCGCCGATCAGGTCCGTCAGCGCATGTCCGTGAGGAGGGTCTTGAGTTCGGCCTCCTGATGGGCCGGCGACTCCGGCGGGTTCGGGTGGTCGATGCCGAAGGTCTTCAGGACCAGGTCCATCTGGGCGTCGAGGAACGTCCAGCCGGTGTTGTCCAGCGGCTGCAACGAGGCCTGGTCGGCATCCCAGAGGTCTCGCAGCGACTGGGTGGCCGCGTGGGCCCCCTTCGCGTTCCCCGACTGTGCGTCCTTGAGCGCGGTCGATGCGAGTGCCTTGAGTGCGTCGACCTTCTTCGGCGGGAACTTCTTCACGGCCTGGCCAGGGGCGAGCTTGACGGTGGAGGTGGCATCGGTCTCCGGCGCCGGTCCGACGTGCGGCTGACCATGGGCCCAGATCAGCAGGGCCGCGGTGGCGGCGGCCAGCACTCCGAAGCCGGCCAACCCGACGCGCTCCTTGCGCAGGTCGCCGGTGACCGGTTCGGCGTGGGCCGCCTCGTAGGTCTCGGTCACATCCGAACGCGTCACGGTCAGGTAGACCACCGTCGCCAGGATCAGGCCGAGGAAGATCAGGCTGGTGGTGAACGTGCCCAGCGCGAGACCGGTCGGCTCGCCCGGCTGAGCGACCTTCGGGGCGGCGAGCCAGTCACCGATGTTGGCGCCCAGCGGGCGGGTCAGGATGTACGCGAGCCAGAACGACAGCACCGGGTTGGCGCCGTACTTCCGCAGCACCGTGATCGCCGCGATGAGGCCGAGCGGCAGCAGCACCGAGACGCCCGGGCTCCAGCCGGTCAGCTCCAGGGTCCAGTCGCCGGTCGCGGTGCCGAGCGCGAAGGTGACCAGGACGGTCAGCCAGTAGAACGACTCACGCGGGAGCGTGGTGACCGCGTGGATCGACAGCGTGCGCTCACGCAGCCACCACACGCCGAAGACCACGGCGAGCAGCACCGAGAAGACCGCGGAACTGATCCACAGCGGCACGTTGAGCTGGTCGGTCAGGATGTCGGTGTACAGCGTGCCCGTGACACTGACAACGACCACGGTCAGCCAGTACGGGAACGGGACGTACCGCTTCAGCCGCAGCTGGACGGCCAGGACCACCACGAACACCGCCGTGAAGATCCATGCCGTGTTCACCAGGCCGACGCCCAGCTTCATGTTGATCCAGTCGGCGAAGCTCTCACCGACGGTCGTGCACAAGATCTTGATCACCCAGAACCAGATGGTGACCTCGGGGACCTTGTTGAGCATGAGCCGCCCGCTGCGTGGGGGTGCTTCCGTTGTCGTTGTCATGCAGTGAGGTTTACGCAGGGAACCTGCACACAACCTGACTACGCGATCGCCTCCGGCGTGGGGAAGGTCACCTCGACGCGACCGTGACCATCCGCGACCGCACGGACGGCCACACCCGCGGACGCGGCGAGACGCTTCACCACGGCCAGCCCAAGGCCGTGCCCGTCGCCGCTGGTCACGCCCGCTTCGAAGACCCGGTCGACCTCCGCCGGATCGAACCCCGGGCCATCGTCGAGGACATCGATCACGGCGCCTTGCGGCTCGACGCGGGCGGTGACCCGGACGCGCGAGTTCGCGTGCCGCAGGGCGTTCTCCAGCAGGGGTGACAACACAGCCACGACGAGCTCGCCTGCCACGGCGACGTCGACGTCGGCCGGGACGGCGAGTTCGATGGAGCGCCCGGCGATCGCCTGCCGCGCCGCCGCCCTGAGATCGCAGCGGGTACCGCCGTCGATCCGCGTCCGGGCGGCACCCAGAATCGTGGTGATCGCCGTGTTCAGGCGGTCGACCTCGGTCAGAACAGCCTCCGGTGCCACCTGGTGACCGGAGAGTTGCGCCAACTGTGCCTCGCCCCGCAGGGCCGTCAAAGGCGTCCGCAGCTCGTGGGCGATCTCATCGGTGAGCCGGCGTTCGTCCGCGAGCGCGTTGTCCACACGGTCAAGCAGGCGGTCGAGAGTTCGCCCGAGCTCTCCGAACTCGTCGCGAGGAACGCCGAGGTCGAATCGGCGGCCGGGTTCGTGATGGCCCCAGTCGTCGGCGAGAGCGGCCATTTCGTGAACCACCCGCAACGCACGCCCCACCACGATGCGTGCGACGACGCCCGCGAGCAGGATCGAGATGCCGCCCAGAATGAGCGACATCGCCAGGCTGCGCTGCTCAGACGTCTCGTACGGCGTCAGATCCACCCTCACGACCGCCACGACGTGGTGGCCTTCGAGCGGGATCGGCTGGGCGTGCAGAAGGTAATTGCCGACCGTGGTGGACTGGGACCGCCCGGAGTCGGCAAGCGCCTCGACGCGGTCACGGACGCCGCCCGGCACGAGCCCGTCGACGAGGTGACCGTCGGCATACACCCACGCGACCGTGTCCAGCGCCTCGTTGCCGCCCTCGATCAGCGCGACGTGGCCCTTGCGTACGGTCACGTTCGCCGCCACCGCCTCCGCACGCGAATGCGCCAGAGTGTTCGCGTCAGCGTCGATCACCTGGCTGAGCAGCACGTGGGAGACCACCACCAGCACGGCGACCACCGCTGTCGCGATCAGCACCGCAAGCGCGACGACCCTCCCGCGGAAGCCCGTCACTCCCATCGGTAGCCCACCCCACGGACCGTGGCCAGGCGATCGGCCACGCCCAGCGCACCGAGCTTGGTCCGCAGCCGGCGGACGTAGGAGTCAAGGGTGTTGTCGCTGACCTGTGCGCCGTGCGGCCACCCGGCGGCGACGAGGGCGTGGCGGCGTACGGCGTCGCCCTGCGAGGAGATGAGCCTGCCCAGCAGCCGAAACTCGGTCGGGGTCAGGCTCTCGCTCGTCGAACCGTGGATCACGACATGTTTCGCCGGATCGAGAAGGACGCCTCTCGGCGGGGTCGTCGCGGTGGTTCTGCGCAGCAGGGCGCGGACCCTCACCAGCAATTCAGGTATGTCGAACGGTTTCGTCATGTAGTCGTCGGCTCCGGCCTCGAAGCCGCCCACCTTGTGATGCATGCCGTCCAGAGCGGTGAGCATCAGCACCGGGGCATCCACGCCACGTGCCCGCAGCGCCAGGCAGACATCGCGGCCGTCCGCGTCCGGGAGCCCCAGATCCAGGACGACCAGGTGAGGGACGGGCTCAAGGTGCCGCAGCAGGCTGTCCGCCGTGGGCGCGACCGCGATCGTATGGCCGTCGTGCTCGAGGGCGCGCTTGAGGACGTCGCGAACCGCCGCGTCGTCTTCGCACACCATGATAAAAGCCACGCGCTGACCCTAGGCACTCCGGCGAGAGTTCTCCATTCGCGCTGGTCAGAGCCCTGACAGGCGGCGAGAACCGTACTCACACGAACGTCTCAGAGGGCTTCACACCGCGGAGTTCCGCGAGGTTGGCCCGGGTCGGTCTCATGGACCTCGGCCTGGAGCGCGTGGGCGCGCAGGGCGAACCGTGTCCGTCACCGAACCCCCGGAACACCCGTCCGCCACGGCAGGGACAGACGAAAGCTGAGCCGAGCGGGCGACAGGACCCCGGCCTCCTCCGCAGCTCGTCATCCCATGTCGTCGCTTGCCAGGCGCAGCGCCAGTTCCTGGAGGACGGCATCGGTGTGCGGCTCGGCGCCCGTTTCATCGTAGGCGTCCGCGACCGCCCCGAAGGCGGTGATGAATCCGCTGATCAGAGCGCTCATCGGCTCGGCTGCCTGGCGCAGTACGGCCATACCGACCTCTTGTGTCGAGGCCCCGACAGGGACCTCGAACTGATCGGGGATGACCTCCCCGAGGAGTTCCGAGACGAAGTTCTCCGAGTCACCCGCGCGCAGAGCCGTGAGAGCGGCGATGGCCTTGAGCTTGATCTCGTTCTCGGTCATGTTCCGAGGATCCCCGGCCATGGCCGTCCCGGCATGCGCGAGGCAGGCTGGGCTCCAAGGATGGAGGTGTCCGGACTTCACGGCGAACCGAGGGAGGCCCGTGATGGATGCCTCGATTCCGGAGACGATGGCGGCCTGGGTCGTCTCCGCCGACCGCCCGGGCGGCCTGGAGCGCGCGGAACTGCCCGTACCGGTCCCGGCGCCGGGCGAGCTGCTGGTCCGCGTGCGGGCCTGCGGGGTATGCCGTACCGATCTGCACGTCCGCGACCACGACCTGCTGCCGCACCGCGACCGGGTCGTGCCCGGCCACGAGGCCGTCGGTGACGTCGTGGCCACGGGCAGTGGGGTCACTGGATTTGAAGTCGGTGCTCTGATCGGCATCCCGTGGCTGCGCGGTACGTGCGGGGCCTGCCCGTACTGCACGCGCGGCCGGGAGAACCTGTGCCTCTCATCGGTCCACACCGGCTGGGACGCGGACGGAGGCTATGCCGAGTACGCGACCGTCCCCGCGGACTACGCGTACGAGATGCCCGCCGGGTACTCCGCCGAGGAGCTGGCGCCGCTGCTCTGCGCCGGGATCATCGGCTACCGGGCGCTGCGCCGGGCGGACCTCCCCACCGGCGGCCGGCTCGGCATCTACGGGTTCGGCGCCTCCGGCCACCTCACCGCACAGCTCGCCCTCGCCCAGGGCGCCACCGTCCACGTCCTCACCCGCTCCCCCGCCGCCCAGGCCCTCGCCCGCGAACTCGGCGCCGCCTCGGCACGCGACGCCCGGACGGGACCGCCCGAACCACTGGACTCCGCCATCCTCTTCGCCCCTGAGGGCGCCCTCGTCCTGGTGGCCCTCGAAGCACTGGCCAGCGGCGGAACGCTCGCCATCGCGGGCATCCACCTCTCCGACATCCCGCCGCTGGACTACCAGAGGCACCTCTTCCGCGAACGGACCGTCCGCAGCGTCACCGCCAACACCCGCGAGGACGGCCGCGCCTTCCTCTCCGCCGCCGCCGAGCACCGGCCGCGACCGACCCTCTCCCCCTACGACTTCGCCCACGCCGACACGGCCCTGGACGACCTCGCCGCCGACCGCGTCCACGGCGTGGCCGTGCTCCGCATGCCCGGCGGGCCGTAAGGGATCGGTGATGCATGGAGGCCAACGGTCTCCCGGCGATTGCGGGGAGCTGCCTTGGCTACCCGGTGAAAAGTGAGCCCTGCGGTGGGAGCCCCATGACGTCACCGCGTCGTGCGCGTGAACCAGAGCAAGGAGCGCCTCTCATGCGGCTGCATTTTCTCTACTCGCTGTATGCCAGACCCGGCCCGTACGCCTCCGTCTACGTGGACACCTCCCGGGACATCGATGACCCGGACAGGGCGATCGAGCTGCGCAGGCGCCATACCCGCTCGGACCTGATCGCGCTCGGCGCCGACCCGGCCACCGCCGACGCCTCCGCCGACGCCGTCGGGACCGACGCCGACGTGCCCGGCTGGCACGGCCAGGCACTGTTCGCCACCCACGGCGAACTGGTCCTCACCGAGGAGCTGCTCCAGCCTCCTCCCGTCGACAAGGCGAAGTACACCGCGCTTCCCGATGCCATGCCCCTGGCACTGCAGCATGCCCCCGACATCCCCTACGCGGCCGTTGTCCTCACTCGCGTCGGAGCAAGGGACGGCGACAGCGCGCCCGGAGATGTGCAGGTGGAGCTGCAGACCGGACGCTGGCCGAGCAGTGCGGTCGCCCCGCGGGCCCTGACCGACTTGCGCATGCCCATCCACAGCTGGCACGAGGAGGCCGGGCGGCTCGCCGACGAGCTGGCCCACCTCGTCGACCTCGGCCACGCCGACACTCTCGTGGTCTGCGGCGACACCTGGGCCCGGGGCGTCCTGGTCAACCGCCTGCCCGCCCCGCTCCGCAGCCGCGTAGCCGTTGTCCCCGGTGACGGAGAGGACGCGGAGAGCGGCCGCGCCCTGCTCGAGCGGCAACTTGCCGCTCTCTTCCGCGGCCGTCTCTCCGCCCACGACCGCGACCGGCTGGAAAGCTTTGCCGCCCAGCGCGCTCGCAACCGCGCCGGCGAGGGCCTGCCCGCCACCGTTGCGGCCCTGCAACGCGGACAGGCCGATGCCGTTGTCGTCGACCACCCATTCGAGGAGTGGCCCCCCATCTGGCTCGGCACCGACCCCGACCAGATCGCCCTGTCTCCCACCGAGCTGCAAACCTTCGGCGTCGCCGGCTACGAGAGACAGCCCGCCGACGCCGCGCTGCTCTATGCCGCCGTCACCACCGGTGCGGAACTGATCGTCGTCCCCCGCGAAGAGACACCCCTGGAGGACGGCATCGGCGCGCTCCTGCGCTACTGACCGCACGGCCTGCCGCGTGAGCCCATGCAGTTTCCAGGGCACGCGGACGTGCTCGGCACGCATGAACAGGGTGTCGTCTGTCTACTCGGGAATCATGGCTCGGTCCAACGACGAGGTGGCCGCGCTGTTCCACGAATACGCGGACCTGATCTCGATCAATGGCGGAGACGCGTACAAGTCACGTGTCTACGAAAAGGCTGCCCGGTCGATCGGCGGCTACCACGCCGATGTGTCCACCCTTGACGTCAAGGGCCTCCAGGAGATCCCCAACGTCGGCAGGTCCATCGCCGAGAAGATCCTCGAGTACTTCCGCAGCGGCAGCGTGTCCGCCGTCGAGGAGCTGAGGGCGAAGATCCCCACCGGGGTCCGCCGGCTGACCGCCATCCCCACGCTCGGCCCGAAGAAGGCCTGCGCCCTGCACGAGGAACTGGGCATCTCCTCCGTCGAGGAACTCGCCGACGCCATCCACGACGAACGGCTGCGCGACCTGAAGGGTTTCGGGCCGAAGACGGAGGAGAACATCCTCCACGGCATCGAACTCCTGCAGTCCTCCGGAGAACGGGCCCTGCTCGACGTCGCCATGGACCTCGCCGACGACATCGTCACCGAGCTGTCCCGGGCGACCGGCTGTCAGCGCTGCACCTACGCCGGTTCACTGCGCCGCTTCCGCGAGACGATCGGCGACATCGACGTCCTCGCCGCGGCTGACAGGTCGGCGCCCGTGATGCGGGCTTTCACCGAGTTGCCGTACGTCTCGGAGGTCATCGCGCACGGCGAGAAGAAGACGTCCATCCGCACCACCAAGGGCCTGTCCGTCGACCTGCGTGTCGTACCGCCGGACTCCTGGGGCGCGGCACTGCAGTACTTCACCGGCTCCAAGGCGCACAACATCCGTACCCGGGAGCTGGCCGTCCACCAGAAGCTCAAGCTCTCCGAGTACGGGCTCTTCGACGCCGAGAGCGGCAAGAAGATCGCCTCCGAGACCGAGGAGGACGTCTACGCCCGGCTCGGCCTGCCCTGGATCCCGCCCACCCTGCGCGAGGACCGCGGCGAGATCGAGGCCGGACTGCACGACGAACTGCCCGACCTGGTCCAGGAGACGGACATCCGGGGCGATCTCCACACCCACACCGACCTCACCGACGGCCTGGCCCCGCTGGAAGAGATGGTCGCCGCGGCCGCCGAGCGCGGCTACGCCTACTACGCAGTCACTGATCACGGCCCGAACCTGTACATGCAGCGGATGACCGATGAACGCATCCTGGCCCAGCGCGACCGCGTCCGGGAACTCGACGGCGAGCACACAACGCGTGGCCGGCGGGGCGGAATGCGACTCCTGCACGGCGCTGAGCTGAACATCGGCCCTGACGGCACCGTCGACTGGCCCGAGGAGTTCCTGGCCGGCTTCGACCTGTGCGTGGCCTCGGTGCACTCACACTTCAACCAGGGAAGCGAGGCACTGACCCGGCGGATCGTCCGGGCCTGCGAGAACCCCTGTGTCAACATCATCGGCCATCCCACCACCCGGCTCATCGGCAAGCGGCCGCCCATCGACGCCGACCTCGAAGAGATCTTCGCCGCGTGTGCGCGCACCGGCACCGCCCTGGAGATCAACGCCCACCCCGACCGGCTGGATCTGCGCGACGAGGACATTCTGCGAGCCAAGAGGCACGGCGTGAAGTTCTCCGTCGACAGCGACGCCCATGCCACCGTCCACCTGGCCAACATGCGGTACGGCGTGGGCACGGCACAGCGCGGCTGGCTCACCAGGGACGACGTGATCAACACCTGGCCGGAGACCCGCCTGCGGAGCTTCTTGCTCAAGGGAAGGACCGCTCGCAGGTCCCGCGGCTGACCGAACCGAACAGAGTCCCGACGAGACGATCGTGCGGCAGTCGCGCAATGCGTTCCCCTTCCCTGGGCGTTCCGGTACCCCAAGCAGCAGCAAAAGGGATGAGCCTGAACAGTTGGCGGCATATCATCCACACGGGCGGGCCAGGACTGCCAGATCAGACTGAAGGGCAGCGCCAGTGACAGGCACTGACGGTCGTGGCGATCGCGACTCCGGCGCCCGGGACGTGCGTACGCGGATCACCGTCTTTGTCGCTCTCGCGGCCAACCTCGTGATCGCCGCGGCCAAAGCGGTTGCCGGTCTCTTCGCCGGGTCCCCCGCGCTGCTGTCGGAGGCGGCCCACTCGGTCGCGGACTGCCTGAACGAGGTGTTCCTCCTCATCGCCGTGCGCCGCAGCAAGCTCCCCGCCGACGAGCGGCACCCGTTCGGCTACGGCAAGGAGCGCTATTTCTGGGCCTTGCTGGCCGCGGTGGGGATCTTCGTCATGGGCGGCTGCTTCTCGTTCTATCAGGGCGTTCAGGCCATACGAACGGACCGGCAAGAATCGCTGAACGGCTACCTGGCGGGGCTGGCGGTGCTCGGAGTTGCGCTGCTGGCCGACGGCGCCTCCCTGGTCCGCGCCCTCTACCAGGCGCGCCGGCACCGGGAGGGCGCGTCCGACCCGGCGCTGCGCACGGTGATCGCGGAGGACGCGACAGCCGTGGCGGGTGTTCTCCTCGCGGCGGCCGGCATCGGGCTCCACCTGGCGACCGGGCAGGTGGTCTGGGAGGCCGGCGCCTCCATGGGAATCGGGCTGCTGCTGGTGTGCGTGGCCTATCGGCTCGCATGGGAGGCGCGCGACCGGCTGATCGGCGAGGCCGTCGACACGCGTCTGCGCGACCGGATCGGTGACTTCCTCGCGTCCCAGGACGAGGTCGACCAGGTCGCGGCGTTACTGACGATGAAGCTGGGACTGGACTCCGTACTCGTCGCCGCCCGCGTCGACTTGGCACCCGGCCTGGACAGCGAGGAGGTCGAACTGGTCTGCGTCCGGCTCAAACGGCGGATCAGCGACCAGTGGCCGCAGGCCGAGTATGTGTTCCTGGACATCACCGAGGCGCCCGGCCCCGAGGAGGACCGGCGCTCATCGGCGCCCACCGCCTCCGTCCTGGGCGGCCGGCTCTCCCGCCTCCTGCGGCGCGGACGACGTCCTCCAGGTCCATGGATCCGCTGATCTCCAGCTGCCGTGACCGGCCGGGCACGATGTCCTCCGGCTCACCGGGCTCGACGAGCACGTACGCGTCGCCGGCGTCGAAGCCCTTGACCATCTCGGACCATCTCGTCCAGCGGCACCTCCTCCGGTGCGTTCGTCGACACGCTTGTTGCGGACACCGAAGGTCAGAGCTCCGTTCCATACCGTGCGTGCCATGGCGGGGCAGCCTCGTCACCAGTAGTGCCGGCGGCCGCGCACAGCATGGCCGAACGCGCCGAGGGTCCAGAGGACGAGTCCGATGATCAGCAGAAGGATTCCTATCGACCACAGGATGCTGATGCCGGTGACGTATCCGACGACCAGCAGGATGATCCCGAGAATGATCACGATGGCCTCCAGGTCAGTCGACGCCTCACGGATACCCCTCCGCGAAGCGGCGACTCGGCCGGGCGCCCACCTGGCCCGGCCGGTCCTCGGCGCCGTCGTCACCGGCCGAGGGACTGCTTGAGCTCCTCCTTGTTCATCGAGGACCGGCCATGGATGTTGCGACGCTGGGCCTCGGCGTACAACTGGTCGTACGTGGGCCCCTCGGCGCCGCTGTGGGAGCGCTGACCACCGCGCTTCGACGACGGCATGTCCTGAGTGGAGGACTTGCTAGCGGTCCTGGACTCGCCCGAGCGGGCGCGTTCCTTGTTGACCGTGCGCGCTGCGATCTCCTTCGCGCGCTCGGTACTCTCCCCACGAGCTTCGGCACTCTCCTTGATGTGCTCGTACTGGCGTTCCCGTTTCGAGCTCGAGCCGCGTGGCATGGCCACTCCTTCCGGCTAATCCGGTGGTTCCTGTTGCTCAGGTCCAACACCCAAGCGCGGGGCCTGGATTGGTGGCGGTGAGCGCGACGGTTCCATGACCGGTGGGCGGGGTTCGGTGTCAGAGGGATCGGGCTGCTGCGGCGTCGCGGAGGAGTCCGGCGAAGGTCAGGGCGGCGGGGGTGAGCGAGTGGTCGGCCATGTGAACCAGGAGGATGCGTCGGACGGGGGCCGGCGGCTGGAGGGGCAGGACGTCGACGCCGGGTCGAATGCCCTCCAGGGCCAGAGTGGGGGCGAGGGCGACGCCGATACCGGCGGCGACCATGGCCTGGGCTTCCTGATAGTCGTGCGCCTCGTAGGCGATGTGCGGCTCGAAGCCGACCGCGCGGCAGCCGCGGACGAGGGCTTCGGCCACCGGGTGACGTTCGGCGCGGGTGATCCAGGGGTCGTCCGCGAAGTCGGCGAGTGAGGCGGCGTCACGGCCGGCGAGTGGATGGTGGTCGCTGACGAGAAGGGCCGGCGGATCATCGAGGAGGGGGGTGACGACGATGTCCTCCCGGTCGATTCGGCTCCAGTCGTAGTCCCACATCAGCGACATCTCGATCTCCCGGTTCTCCAGCATGGTCCAGAGTCCGGCGATACGGGCGCTGCGGACGGTCAGCCGCACGTCGGGGTGGGCGTCCCGGAAGGCGATCACGGCCTGCGGGAGGAGCGAGGCGCCGACGGTGGGGAAGGTGCCGATGCGCAGCGTGCCCGCGCGCAGCCCGGCGAAGTCGGCGAGTTCGTTATCCGCGGCCCGCAGTTCGCGTTCGATCCGTTCCCCTCGTTCGGCCAGCGCCCGGCCGGCGTCGGTGACCGTGACGCCCCGGGCGTGGCGTTCGAGGAGGGGCTGTCCTGCCTCCACTTCCAGGCGGCTGATCTGCTGAGACACCGCTGAGGGCGTGTAGTTGAGGGCGCGGGCGGTAGCTGTCACCGAGCCGCGCCGGGCGACCTCGGTGAACAGCAAAATGCGCCGGACGTCCAGCATGCCGCTACCTCCAGCGTTCACTTCAGCTTAATGGCCATGCAGATTTCCGAGATTGTACTTCACGCTGCCGTAACCCACCGTGGAGGACACCACGCACGGCGAGACCGTCGTTGGGCTTCCCTTTCCATGTCTGTGAGGAGCTAGTTGTGCTGCGTCTGCAGGGCGAGATGATCCGTGGAGGTACCAGCAAGTGCTGGATCTTCGACCACCGCGACGTGGTCGCCACGGGCGTGGAGGTCGATGCCCTGCTGCTCGCCGCCTTCAACGCCGCCGACCCCCGTCAGATCGACGGCGTGGGCGGCGCCTCCTCCACCACCTCCAAGGCCGCCGTCGTACAGGCGTCGACCCAGGCCGGTGTGGATGTCGAGTACGCCTTCGCGCAGGTCGGAATCGGCGATGAGCGCGTGGAGTGGGCCAGCAACTGCGGCAACTGCGCCACCGCCGTGGCCCTGTACGCCGTCCACCACAAGCTCGTGCCGATCACCTCGGACACCACCACCGTCCACATGCTCAACGTCAACACCGGGGCCCGCCTCACCGGCACGATCCCCACGCCTGCGGGCGAGGCCCCGGAAGAGGGCACGGCCGTGGTGCCGGGCACGTCGGCGCAGGGCGTGCCGGTCCTGCTCGGGTTTCAGGACCCGGCGGGCTCGACGACCGGCCGCGCACTGCCGACCGGCCGGGCACTGGACGAACTGACCGGCCCGGACGGCCCCGTCGAGGCGTCCCTCGTCGACGCCGGCGCCCCGGCCGCGCTCTTCGAGGCCAAGGCGTTCGGCCTCGACGGCACGGAATCCCTCACCGCGTTCGCCACCGCGGTGCCCTCCCTGACACTGCTGCGCCGCCAGGCAGCGCTGGCCATGGGCCTGGCCCGCGAGGGCGATCCGGTCAGCCACGCGGTACCGAAAGTGGGCATCGTCGCCCGGCCCGCCCCCTATCGCACCACACAGGGCACACTCGTCAACCAGGACGAGTACGACCTGGCCGTTCGCATGGTCTCCATGCACGCCCCACACCCGGCGATCGGCCTGACCTCCGCCGTGGCCCTGGCCGCGGCCGCCGCCACCCCCGGCACCCTCGCCCACCGCGTCGCCCGGCAGACCGCCGACGGCACGCTGCGTCTGGGCACCCCCGCCGGCGTGATCACCACGCAGGCCGTCCCCGCACCGGACGGCGCGTCCCCCACGGTGCTCCTGCACCGCGCCGCCCGGCGTATCGCCCGCGCCGAACTCCTCGTTCCCGTCCTGGAAGGACGCCCCGCATGAGCCGCAACGAAGCTGCCCCGGGCACCGTCACCGCACCACCGGGCCGCATCCGGCGGATGCTGTCCCACCTCTACATCCAGTGCCTGATCGCCGTCCTCCTCGGCGCCGCCGTGGGCGGGCTGTGGCCGTCCGTCGGCGCTGACCTGAAGCCGCTCGGCGACGGCTTCATCGCGCTGGTGAAGATGTTCATCGCGCCGATCATCTTCTGCACGGTCGTCCACGGCATCGCCTCCATGGGCAACGCCCGCGCGGTCGGCCGCGTGAGCCTGAAGGCTCTGGTCTACTTCGAGGTGCTGACCACCGTGGCCATGGTGATCGGCCTGGTCGTCGTCAACGTCGTCAAGCCGGGCAGCGGTCTGCACGTCGACCTCTCGACCCTGTCCGCCAAGGGCCTGCCGCCGGAGGCGACCACGGCCCACGAGGGCTTCGCCCAGTTCGCCCTCGCCATCATCCCGGCCACCCTGATCAGCGCCCTGACCGGCAACGAGATCCTGCCGGTGCTGCTGGTGTCCGTGCTCTTCGGCTTCGGCCTGCACGCCAGCGGAGAGGCCGGCCTGAGCATCGCCCGGGGCGTCGAGAAGTTCTCCACGGTCCTGTTCACGCTCATCCGCTGGATCATGCGGCTCGCCCCCATCGGCGCGTTCGGGTCCATGGCCTTCACCATCGGCAACTACGGCCTGGGCACCCTGCGTCATCTCGCCCTGCTGGTCGGCTCGTTCTGGCTGACCGCCCTCTTCTTCGTCCTGGTCGTCCTCGGGACCGTGATGCGCCTGAACGGACTGCGGCTGCTGCCCTTCCTGCGCTACATCAAGGAAGAACTGCTGATCGTCCTGGGCACCTCGTCCACCGAGCCCGTCCTGCCGCGCATGATGGCCAAGCTCCAGCACGCGGGCGCCTCGAAACCGGTCGTCGGCATCACGCTGCCCGCCGGGTACTCCTTCAACCTCGACGGCACCGCCATCTACCTGACCATGGGCTCGGTCTTCCTCGCCCAGGCCCTCGGCGTCCACCTCAGCCTCACCCAGCAGCTGGCCATGTTGGCCGTCATGCTGCTCACCTCCAAGGGCGCCGCTGGCGTCACCGGCTCCGGCTTCATCGCCCTGGCCGCCACTCTCAGCGCCGTCCCGCACGTCCCGGCCGCCGCCCTCGCGCTGGTCTTCGGCGTCGACCGGTTCATGTCCGAAGCCCGCGCCCTGACCAGCCTGGTCGGCAACGGCGTCGCCACGCTGGCTGTCGCCCGGTGGGAGGGCGAGCTGGACGAGGACCGCGCCAAGGCCGTCCTGCGCGGAGAGATCCCCTACGCCCCTGCCCCCGCCCATTCTGCGGTGCCGGCCGAGCCCGGTCCGAAGCAGACGCCCGCACCCGAGGCGCTGCCCGAACCAACCCGCGACCCTGTCCCCGTCGCACGCTGATACTGCGTGGGCGGGTCGGCCCGGAGCAGACGCTCCGGGCCGACCCGCCCACGTCTCAACAGGACGACGACACCTGCGACTCGCGGACGTGGGGCCAAGGCACCCCAAGAGATATTTGCGATCGCAGTGAAGAGAAGCCGGGCGAGTCGATTTGCCCCTCACCCGGCTTCGTTTGGATCACGCCACGGAGAGGCAGGTCAGCGCACTCGTCCCCGAGGTTTCAGCGTGACAGACGGCAGTTCTGGCGCAGCCAGGGGATCTCCGTCGTATCCCTTCACTTCCCCAAATCTCGACCCGGTCATCCAGTCCTCCCCGGCCTGGGTGATGTCGTCCTGCGATCTGCCGATGAAGTTCCACCACATACCACGGAAACTGCGGTTCTCCCCAGGTCAGAGGTACCGGACACCCTCGGCAGTCAGCAAAAGGTCAGCATCGGACGCCGAGGAGTCAGCACACATGGCGGCACGCGCGCTCGCCCGCGGGATGGGCACCTTCTTCAAAGATTGCGAGCACCCTGAGTCTCGATGGTCCAAGTGCCCGCACCTGTACAAGATCCGTCCACGGACATCCACGGGCTCGAAGTCCGTCGCAACGCAACCGGAGCAGTTGCTGTGCGACTGCTGGGGTGGGAGGACGTGCCGCCGATGTCACTGGTCCGTTTCACCGTCCCGACGGCGACCGCGGCCCCTCCAGAGACTCGCAACAGCGGACGCCGAGCCCCCGGCCGACGACGTCCGGGCCGGACTGCTCGCCTCCTCACCCATATGAGCAGTCGCCAGAATGCGCGGTCATGGGTGGTGTTCCAGACCGGAACGCGTGATCGCCGTTCGCGACGTTGTTCCGAACGCAACGCGCCCTAGCCGACGTTGCTTGATGAGCCTCTGCACCGTTGTGGCACTGTTCCACCAGTAGCAGCGGCGGACACAGAGTCCAACGCCGGGGCAATTGTGGCGAAGGCCCGGTCGGTCAGTTCGGCGGGGTCCTCAGCGCCGTCGCTACCGCTCCACCGTTGCAGCACGGCGTCGAAGGCGGTGAGCGCCATCCCGGCGGCTAGCTGCGGGTACAGATCGGTGACGGGGTCGAACCCCAGGCGCTGCGCCAACTCTGCTGCCAGGTCGTCGCGCCACTGGTCCTGGCGTTCCAGAAAGCGTGCGCGCAGGGCGGGGGTGCGCAGAATCAGCTGAACCACGCGCAATGCCCTGTCGGAATGGTCGGCGCAGGCGGCCATGGAGACCCAGACGGTGTGCTGCAGGGACGCGGAAGGCTGCTCCTCGATGGGGCGAGACGCCAGCGCTGCGCGCATGCCGATGCCCATGTCGGCCAGGAACTGGACGACCACGTCCTCCTTGGAGGCGAAGTACCGGAAGAACGTTCGCTTGGACACGCCGGCGGTGGCCGCGATCTCGTCGATGGTGACCGCGTCGAACCCCTTCAGCGCTAGTAGCTGCAGCGCCGCTTCGCTCAGCTCGTTGGAGACGAGCTGGCGTTTGCGCTGGGCCATGGTGACTTCAGGGCGGGGGCTCACCGGGCAATCCTACCCCCATGCCATCCATGGCACTCGGTGGCCCCTTGACACTAAGTGTCACGCACGGCAACGTGTGCCGCATGAGGAAGAACCAGCGCTGGACCGCCGATCGGATCCCGGACCAGGCCAAGCGGGTGTTTGTCGTCACCGGAGCCAACAGCGGGCTCGGCCTGGCGACCACCCGGGCACTCGCCCGCAAAGGCGGGCACGTGATCCTCGCGGTACGCGACGAGGCAAAAGGCCACCGGGCCGCCGCAGAGATCACCGCCGAGCAGCCTGGCGCCGACCTTGAGGTGCGCCGCCTCGACCTGGCCGATCTCGATTCGGTCCGAGCGTTCGCCGATCAGACGCGCGCCGATCATCCGCGGCTGGACGTGCTCGTCAACAACGCCGGCGTGATGGCGCCGCCCCGCTCACTGAGCGCCCAGGGCCACGAGTTGCAGTTCGCCTGCAACCACCTTGGCCACTTCGCGCTCACTGGTCTACTGCTCGACCTGCTGACCAACGGCACCGACCCCCGCGTGGTCACGGTGAGTTCGACCAACCACCGGCAGGGGCACCTCTACTTCGACGACCTTTCCGGCGAGCGCAAGTACTCACCCATGGGGTTCTACAACCAGTCGAAGTTCGCCAACGCCGTCTTCGGACGGGAACTCCACCGGAGGCTGACCGCGGCCGACAGCTCGGTGCGCAGCGTGCTCGCCCACCCCGGCTACACCTCCACCAATCTCCAAACAAGCGCGCCGGTCGGCATGGTGAAGATGCTGTTCGGCCACATCCTCGCCCCGCTCGCCCAGCCCCCGGAGCAGGGTGCACTGCCCCAGCTGTACGCGGCCACCGCCCCGGACGTGAAGGGCGGTGAGTTCATCGGGCCGGACGGCTTCGCCGAGCTGCGCGGCGGCCCGACGCAGGTGCAGTTGTCCACCGCGGCAGCCGATCCCCAGACCGGCCGCCGTTTGTGGGAACTGTCGGAACAACTCACCGACGTGCGGTTCCTGTTTCCGGCCGCTTTCTGACGAACAGGTCGCGCGGACGGGTGTGAGGGTCATGGCCGGCGGTGCGGGCGTTCGGCCCAGCGGGTGGGTTGTCCACGCCTGCCGGATCAGGCTCCGCACGGTGATGATCGTGTCGGCGAGATCGAAGAAGGTGTCGATGATGGTGACGCGGCGTTCGTAGCAGTGGACGAGGCGATGGAAGGCGTACTGCCAGGCGTGGGTGCGCTCCACGTGCCACCTCTGGCTTGCCTGGATGGGCGCCTTATCGCCTTGTGCGCCATCCGGCCCTGCAGGCCACGCTCGTTGAGCGGGGCGCGAGTCTTGTCGGAGTCGTAGCCGGCGTCCAGGTGGACGGTGATGTCATCGGGCAACGGTCCGAGGTCGTCCAGGCGGTCCAGGGTCGGCGCGAGCAGCGCGGGGAGTCGCGTCGGTTGGCCCAGGCCAGGACGCGGCCAGCGGAATGACATAACCGTCCGTCATGCCCGAGCGTTTCAGACCCCGTTTACCGCGGTCGACCGGGGAACGCCCGGCCACCTCGCCGCCTCCGGGGGCCTTGGTGATCGAGCCGTCGACGGCGATCTGGTCCAGGACCAGGACGACGATCCGGTCGTAGGACTCCAGCGCGATCTGCTTGAGCCGCGCGAAGACGCCGAGGACGATCCACTCGTCGCGGCGGTTGCGGATCGTGGTGGCCGAGCAGGTCGTGTCGGCGATCGCCGGGTAGGAGCAGCCGAAGCGCAGGAGCTGCAGCATCTTGTCGACGACGATTCGGTCGCTGATGCGTCGGCGGTGGCAGCCAAGTGGATGGTCCGGGTGGTACTCCGGCCGCTCGGGCAGCAGGGCCGCGAATTGGCCCCAGAGCGGTTCGGCCAGCCATGAGGGCAGCGCAGGCACAGGTCTCCCCGGTGATCACAGAGCGTCGCAACGCCAAGATCGCCAGGACCTGTGCCTGTCTTGCTGCCGGGTACCACCACCGCGCCTATCCGCGCGGCCTCTAAGGCAACGAGGCCCGTCGCTCGGCCACGACCTGACCACCCGCCACCAGCATTGCGCCGCGCCAAGGTTGCGGTGCCCTCCTGGACCATCGGCGTCGGCGTGGTGTCGGTCACCGCGCAGAAGTTCTGGACGACGCAAACAGGTCGGCGGTCGTCACGAGACAGACATCATGTCGGTCAGGAGGACCTCCGACACCGGTGCACCGAGGCCACCGCGAAGGACCGCGTCCGTGCCGCCGATGAACGACGCGAACTGGACGCGACGGTCGAGGCACAGGATGTACTCGAGCGAGGCGAGGGAAGGACACCGGACCACAGGGGTGAAATGCGGCGGACAGGCCAATGCCCACGCCAGTGGGATGGCTGACGCAGATCCCCAGTCGTCATGCGAGATATATAGCGTGCGACGGCCCACTGGAGCCGATCTGGATGGCTGCCCCCGACGAGTCACGCCGATATGCCGGGGCACACGGGAGTCAGCGGCCCCGTGTGGAGACATCGGGCCCCCTGGAGGATCCGCCTCACTGCACAGCGCCAGTGCCTGGCAACGGTGGCGGCCGTCCCGCCCGCGGGCGGCATCCTGCGCGGGTTGACCCATCCCTGACTACCTGAGCTGGGTGTCAGACCCGACGAAATAGGGACGAGGAACGCCTCGTTCCTGGGCGTGTGGCGACATCCGGGAGGGGTACACGAAATTCACTACTCTGGAGGCCAACATGATCATCTTGGGGATCATCCTGCTCGTCATCGGGCTTGTCACGGGGATCGGCATCCTATGGACGATCGGAGTCGTCCTACTGGTCATCGGCTGCGTCCTCTGGCTTCTCGGCGCGGTTGGTCATGCCGTGGGCGGCCGTCGGCACTATTGGTGACATCACGCCATTCCATCCTCGGCAATGTCGCGCCCCGTTCCTGACCTCAGGTCGAAGGGGAGTACTGGCGGGGTGTGGAGCGCGAGGCGAGTTCGGTTACGCATTGCCCCGCAAGTGCAGCCCGTGCTCGGGGTGTGCGGCACCAGGCGCAGACACACGCACTCGTTTTTCCGCGCTCCATAGAGGAAGGCAGCCGATGACTCCCCCGGCACCAGCACGGGCTCGGGCACCGACGCTTGAGTCCGTTCCCCAGGCCCGGTGGCTGAGGCCGCATGGCGTGTACGCACCGCTGTACGACACCGGGATACTCACCTGGGCGCTGCATCGGGAGCCCGCTCACGGGCCGCCGTGCTGACCACTCGCCTCAACGCGCCTCAGGCCCAGGAGCACGGCACCGTACGGCACGGGGACCTGACGATCGCGATGTACGGGAACGTACGACCTCGTCATCAACGTGGCACCTCCTTCGGACGGTTCTCCGCTCTCGTGCGTCCTGGCTCCGCCGTTGGGCGCTCTCGGGCGAGGAGGACAGGGAAGGACCGGTGGTCATCCATGCCGCACGCATCTGAGCGACCGCGCCGGGTCACCGTCGATCCGGACGGACCTCTACTGATGGAGGGCCCAGTCGAAGTGGTCGCCGACGACGGCACAGTGTCCGTCTCCCGCCGCTTCACCGTGGCGATCTGCACCTGCCGCCGCAGCCGCACCTACCCGTGGTGCGACACGAGCCACCGGGCTCGCCCGAAGCCTCGGATCACGGCGGCAGACGCCCCTGCTTCGACAGAGGCATCAGCCGCCGTCACACGTCCGGCCGGGCCGCAGGACCGAGGGAGCGAGCCCGACTGTGGATCCTGAGACCTGCGAGACCAGCCCCCGCGGACACGTTCTTCCCACTCCGCGCGGCGACATCTCGCGGCACGTGGTCGACGCCCTTCGCGGGGCGGCTTCCGTATCGAGCCCGCGCGCACCCTTGACCAGCGTCGACCCGTACGGGGACGACCTCCAGCTCTCCCTGTACGTCCTCTACGAGATGCACTACCAGGGATTCGCCGGGGTGCGTGACGAGCTCGAATGGGACGTCGGCCTCCTGGCCCTGCGCGCGCGTCTCGAGGAGCGCTTCCTGGCCGCGCTGCGGGCGGACGTACCCCCGCGGGTCGACGCGGACGCCGCGCTCGCGCCACTGCTGCTGGAGCCCGTCGGCCACGACGCGTCGAGCGTGAGCCACTTCCTGCAGAGGGACGGCACGCTGGAACAGCTCCGTGAGTACGCTGCCCTGCGATCGCTCTACCACCTCAAGGAAGCCGATCCGCATGCCTGGGTCATCCCGCGTCTGCGGGGACGTGCCAAGGCGGGCATGGTGGCCATCGAGTTCGACGAGTTCGGAGCTGGGCGGGCCGAGGACATCCACGCCCAGCTCTTCGCCGACCTCATGACCGATCTCGGACTGGACAACCGCTACGGCCGCTACGTGGATCTCGCGCCCCCAGTGGCGCTGGCCACCGTCAATGTCATGTCGCTGTTCGGCCTGCACCGCAGCTTGCGCGGAGCGCTGGTGGGCCATTTCGCCGCCGTCGAGGTGACGTCCTCCCCCGGCTCGCGCCGATTGGCCACGGCCCTGCGCCGCGCCGGTGCCGGACCGGCCGCGGCGCGCTTCTACGACGAGCACGTGGAAGCCGACGCCGTCCACGAGCAAGTGGTGCGCCACGAGGTCGTCGACGGGCTCCTGTCGGACGAACCAGAACTCGCCCCCTCCGTCTCCCTCGGTGTGCAGGCCACCGTCTTCCTCGAAGAACTCCTCGGCAGACACCTCTTGAATGCTTGGTACGACGGCCGTAGCGCGCTGCGCGCACCACTGGAACCGCACCGGCGAGGTTGACGAGATGTCAGACAACGGCATAAGAACCTGACGGCCGGGCACCCGGGTTGGCGGGAGGTGGGCTCATGGCTCGTTCGGTCGCGGGCTCTACGCCCCTGCGTGTCACCGCCGAACTGGTGGTCTGGTGGGTGGTGTTGACGGTTCTCTGACTCGTGCTGATCTCCAGTGTCGACTTGCTGGAGTGGGTGGTCGGATCGTGCGCCGCCCTGGTCGCCGCTTTCGCCGCCCGCGCGGCGCGCGTCGCCGCGACGGGGCGGGGCTGATCCGCGTGACGTCGCGCGTCGTCCTGCTGCCGCTGCTGCTGCTCCGCCGTGCTCCGGGCCGGACGCGGTGAACGGCTGGCTCGTAGCGGCCGCCACGCTGCTGGTACTCGGCGTGGGACCGGCCCTCTGGGGCGCGGCCACCGGTCCGGTCCGGCGTCGAGTCGTCGCGCAGAACCTCGCGACGCTCCTCGTGTGCCTGGTGATGCTGCTGCTGGCCCAGGGCTACGCCCGCCCCGCGTACATCGACCTCGGCCTGGTCCTTTCGGTCCTGGGACCGGCCGGGACGCTCGTCTACGCTCGGCTGCTCGCCGACGAGTTGGCGGCCGTCCCGCCCACGGCCCGTGTCGCACGCGCGATGACGACGCTCTCAGTAGCGGCGCCGCCGCTCGTCCTACCGCTCTGTGTGGTGACGGGTCCAGGCCGCTCCCTCGCAAAGCTGCTGGTGATCGGTGCACTGCTGATGGCGGGCAACACCGTCTCGGGTCGGGCGATGGCGGGCGGGGCGCACCTGCAACGGGAGACACACGATGGCTGACCTGCTGATCGTCCTGGCGCTGACGCTTGTGGTGGCCGCCGCTACCGCCGCCGTCTTCACCCGCAACCCGGCCCGTCAGGCCCTCGTACTGGCTCTGCTCGGGCTCGCGCTCGCCGTCGTGTTCACCGTTCTGCAGTCTCCGGACGTGGCCCTCTCCCAGCTCGCGGTCGGGTCCGCCCTGACGCCGCTGATGCTTCTGCTCGCGGTCCGCAAGGTGCGCGGCCGTGGCAGGCACGACGGACGGGCGAGGGAGCCGCGGTGAGCAAGAAGGCGCGGCTGTGGCTACTCGCGGTCGGGGGCATCGGCGTGGCTGTCCTCCTCGCCTTTGCTGTCTTCGACCTTCCCGGCTTCGGCGGCACCTCGCATCCGTACGGCGACCGCGCGGTCCGCAGCGCCCTCGCCCGGCACACCGCGAACGCCATCTCCTCAGTCAACTTCGACCAGCGCGCCTTCGACACCCTCGGCGAGGAGTCCATCCTGTTCGCCGCCGTCCTCGGCACCGTCGTCCTGCTCCGCGAGACCCGCGACGAGCACAGCGAACCGCCCGAGCCGGTCCACGTCGACCCTCCCGTACGCCGCTACGCGCTGATCACACTGCCGGTCACCCTGCTCATCGGCCTCTACGTCATCGCGCACGGCCAGCTCAGCCCAGGCGGCGGCTTCCAGGGCGGCGTCATCGCGGCGACCGCGCTGCACCTCCTCTACATCGCCGTCGACTACAAGGCCCTGGAGCACATCAGACCTGCCGCCGCCTACGCGGTCGCGGACGCTGCAGGCGAGGCCGCCTACGTCCTGCTGGGGACGGCCGGACTCCTCGCCGGCTCGGCGTTCCTCGCCAACTTCCTGCCGTACGGAACGCTCAACACCCTTTCCTCCGGCGGCACCGTCCCGCTCCTCAACGCCGCGATCGGGGTGGAGGTGGCCGGCGCGATCGTCGTCCTGCTCGCCCGCTTCCTCGATCAGGCCCTGGAGATCGAGGGCGGCGGAGCGGGCGGGCCGCGGCGACACGACGAGGAGGGGAGGCGGTGATGAGCGTGCTGCCGTATCTCGCTGCCGGATGGATCTTCCTCGCCGGCTGCTACGGACTGGCCACGAGCCGCAATCTGATCCACGCGGTCGGTTGCCTGTCCGTGTGCCAGAGTTCGACGTACGTGCTGCTGCTCGCCGTGGGGTACCGCCGGGGCGGCACCGCTCCCGTTTTCTCAGACATCGCCCCCGGCTCCCGCCCCGTGGTGGACCCGGTCGTCCAGGCGCTCGCCCTCACCGATGTCGTCGTGGGCGCCACGGTCACCGCGCTGCTGCTCGCGCTCGTCATCCAGACCGCGAAGCGGCACGGGACCGTCGATCCGGACGAACTGAGGGAGCTGCGAGGGTGACAGCCGCGCCGCTCCTGCCTCTGGTCGTGGCCACCCCTCTGTTGGGCGCGGCGCTGCTGGTCGCGGCGGGCCGGCGGTTGCCCAGGTTCGCCGCCGAGGTGATGGGTTTTGTCTTCTGCGCGGGCGCGGCCGCGTGGGCTGTCGCTCTCCTGGTGCGTTTGCCGTCGGCGGACTCGCGTGCCGTCGAGTGGATGGGCGGATGGCGTCCCCGTGACGGAGTGAGCGTCGGGATCGTGCTCGTGGGCGACCGGGTCGGCGTCGGGCTCGCCGCTCTCACCTCCGTCCTCGTGCTCGCCGCGCTCGCCTATTCCTGGCGGTACTTCGACGAACCACCGCACCGGCACGCGGGCGCGTTCCCCGCCCTCATCCTGCTGTTCCAGGCCGGCATGTGCGGCTTCGCCCTTACCGGCGATCTCTTCAACGCGTTCGTCTTCTTCGAACTCATGGGTGTGGTCGCCTACGCCCTTACCGGCTACCGGGTCGAGGAAGCCCGGGCGGTCCAGGGGGCGTTGACCTTCGGCATCGTCAATTCGCTGGGCGGCTACACCACTCTGCTCGGCGTCGGCCTGCTGTACGCACGCACCGGCGAGCTCGGCCTCGCGCAGATCGGCGGCCGACTCGACACGCACCCGCACGACGGGCGCCCGGACGCCCTGGTTCTGGCCGCCTTCGTCCTGGTGCTCACCGGGCTCCTCGTCAAAGCGGCGGCCGTACCCTTCCACTTCTGGCTCCCCGACGCCCATGCCGTCGCCCCGACGCCCGTGTGCATCCTGCTGTCCGGAGTGATGGTCGAGCTCGGCGTCTACGGCGCGGCACGCGTGTACTGGACCGTGTTCGCCGGTCCCGGCGGCATCCCGGGATCCGCCGTGCACCGCGCCCTGCTGGCCATCGGCGTACTCACCGCCCTCGTAGGTGCCGTGATGTGCTGGGCAGCAGCGCCACCTGAAGCGGCTGCTCGCCTTCTCCAGCGTCTCGCACACGGGCCTGTTCCTCATCGGCGTCTCGGTCCTCAGCCCGCAGGGCCTCGGCGGCACCATCCTCTACGTCCTCGCCCACGCGGGAGTGAAGGCCGCCCTCTTCGCCTGCGCGGGCATCCTCCTGGACCGTTTCAGCAGTGTCGACGAACACGAACTGTATGGACGGGGACACCAACTCCCCCTGATCGGCGTGCTGTTCGCGGCAGGTGGCCTCGCGCTCGCCGGGCTGCCGCCCTTCGGCACGGGCCTGGGCAAGGCAGTGTCCGAGGAAGCCGCGGGGTGGTGGCCGACCGTCGCCTTCGTGGCCGCCTCGGCGCTCACGGGAGGCGCGGTCCTGCGTGCGTCTGCACGTATCTTCCGTGGCTGGGGCCCCCGCCCCTCGACTGACCCGGAGACCACGCCCGGCACGGACGAGGAACCGGAGACACGTGGCCCGCTGAGGCGCATCCCGGACACGATGCTCGCCGTACCTGTGGCGCTCATGGCGGGCGCTCTGGCCGTAGGGGTGGTCCCGTGGCTGTGGCCGGCGGTCGGCAGGGCAGCCGACGTGTTCACCGACCATGCCGGTTACACGGCAGCCGTGCTGGGCACGACGGAAGCGGCCCCTCCTCCAGTCACACCCGCACCCCACTGGACGGGCATCGGCGTCACCCTCGGCCTTGTCTCCGCGGCCCTCGCCGTCGCCCTCGCCTGGACGGCGACGCGCCGGCCCGCGACCGACGAACCGTCCCGCTGGGCAGCGCCCCTCCACCGCCTCCAGTCGGGCCACCTGGGCGACTACGTCGCGTTCACCTTGGCAGGCATGGCCCTGCTGACCGTGCTCCTCTGGTGAAGGTGGGCCCTCTCGCACCGCCCGGTCCGCGGAAAGGAAGAAGTCGGCATGGGAAAGACAGCAGTCGTCGTCATCGACATGATCAACACGTACGACCACGACGACGCGCACCTTCTGCTCCCCGCCGCACAGGCTGCGGTACCCGCCATCGTGAACCTGCTGGAGGGCGCGCGCCGGCACGACGTCCCCGTGATCTACGCCAACGACAACTTCGGGCAGTGGAGATCGCACCACGGCGAGATCCTCGAGACGGCTCTCGCTGGACCGCACGCCGATCTGGTGCGCCCTCTCAGCCCTGACCAGGAGTCCCTCTTCGTCGTCAAAGCACGCCACTCGATCTTCTTCGAGACCCCGCTCAGCTACCTGCTGAGACAGCAGGGGATAGGGCATGTCGTGCTGTGCGGCCAGGTCACCGAGCAGTGTGTCCTCTACTCGGCGCTCGATGCCCACATCCGCCATCTGGACGTGACCGTGCCACGCGACGCGGTCGCCCACATCCATGAAGACCTCGCGGATGCAGCGCTGCGGATGATGGAGCGCAACATGGCGGCGAACATCCCGAGCACTGCCGATATCCACTTCTGACATCACGGCGCGATTCGGCCGCTGGCGGCCTGCGTGGCGGGCCGGCGTGCACCGAACGGACCATCACTCCAGCGCGTGCAGCACCTTGTCCAGCGTGATCGGTAGGTCCCGTACACGAACACCGCACGCGTGCCACACGGCATTGGACACCGCTGCGGCCGTGCCGACAATGCCGATCTCCCCGATGCCCTTCGATCCCATGGCGTTGACGTGCGGGTCGTGCTCGGGGAGCCATTGCGCCTCGATCTCGTCGACATCCGCGTTAGCTGTGATGTGGTAGTCGGCGAAGTCGTGATTCACGACATGACCGGTGCGGGGGTCGAGCACACTGATCTCGTGCAGTGCCATGGACAGGCCCATCGTCATGCCACCGATGAACTGCGAACGGGCCGTGCGCGGGTTGATGATCCGGCCCGCGGCGAACACGCCGAGCAGGCGCGGCACCCGCACCTCCCCCGTGTCCGTATGGACGTGTGCCTCGGCGAACTGCGCGCCGAAGGCGTGCATCGCGTAGCGGTCGTCGGGCGGCTGCACCACGCCGGACGCCTCGGCCCCGTCCGGCGGCTCGGTACGGTACCTGGAGCGGAAGGCGCGAGCGGCCTCGACAACAGCCGAACCCCACGTCGTCATGCCCGACGAACCCCCGGCCACCGACGCCATCGGGTAGTCGGTGTCTCCGATCCGCACATCTACGCGCGAGACTGGTACGCCGAGCGCGTCTGCCGCGATCTGCGCCAGTGTGGTCCACGTGCCGGTGCCGAGGTCGGCTGCGCCGATCTCGGTGACGTAGCGGTCGCCTTCCCGTCGGATCGTCGCCGTCGAGTCGGGCATCCTGCTCACCGGGTAGGTGGACGCCGCGACGCCCGTACCGACCAGCCAGGCACCCCGGCGGCGTACGCCCGGGCGCGGGTCGCGCTCCGACCAGCCGAACCGTGCGGAGCCCTCGCGCAGGCACCCGACCAGGTTCCGGCTGGAGAAGGGCTTGCCCGAGCCGGGTTCGACGTCGGGCTCGTTGCGGATCCGGAGCTCGACCGGGTCCATGCCCAGGCGTTCGGCCAGCTCATCCATCGCCACCTCGGGTCCGAACATGCCGGGGCACTCGCCGGGGGCGCGCATCCAGGAGGGCGGCGGGACGTCGAGGGCGGCAAGCCGGTGTGTGGTCCGCCGGTTCGGCGAGGCGTACATCATCCGGGCGGGAACGCCCGTCTGCTCGGCGAACTCCTTGACCTTTGATGTCTGTTCGACGACGTTGATCTCGAGGGCGGTGAGAGTGCCGTCGTGGTCGGCACCGAGGCGGCATCGCTGAATCGTCGGGGTGCGGTAGCCGGCGAGGGCGAACATCTGCTGGCGGGTCAGAGCCAGACGCATGGGCCGGCCAGGGACCGCGCGTGCGGCCAGCGCGGCGAGCACCACGTTGACGTGGGGCTGCCCTTTGGAGCCGAAGCCGCCTCCCACGTACGGGCAGACGACCCTGACCTGTGCCTCGTCGAGGCCGAACACGGCGGCCAGGGTGGCCCGGGTCGGGTGGACGCCCTGTGTAGAGTCCCACAGGGTGAGGGAGCCGTCCCCCGCCGGATCCCAGAGTGCCGCCGTGGCATGCGGCTCCATCGGATTGTTGTGATACATCGCGGTGGAGTACGTCTGCTCGACGGTCACCTCCGCGGCCGCCATGGCGGCGTCGACGTCGCCCTCGGTGGTGTCGGTCGGAAAGTCCGGGTTGACCCGCTCGGGCGCGTACAGATCATCACGGTCGGCCCGCAGTTCGCAGTCGTGCGCAGCCTGCGCGTAGGTCACACGGATCAGAGCGGCGGCGTGCCGCGCCACCTCCGAACTGTCGGCGACGACCGCTGCGATGACCTGTCCACGGAAGGCGATCTTCCGGTCCTGCAGCGTCGCAAGTTCCCTGTCCTCGGTGGAGGCCAATCGCTCCGCAGTGGCGGGGGTGAGCACCGCGACCACTCCGTCGAGAGCTTCGGCTGCGGTGGTGTCCAGCTGAGAGACCGTCCCCCGGGCGATCGTGGCCTGGACGGGACAGACGTAGGCGGCGTTTTCCAGCGGGGTCTCGTAGGCGTACACAGCCGTGCCCAGGACCTTGGCGGGCCCGTCCCGGCGGGGCAGGCCGCGGCCGATGGCATCCAGTTCGTTCAAGAAGGTCATCGGGCGTCCTCTCGGGCCAGGTCACGCAGGGTGGCGGTGAGGGTGCGGCGCAGCAGGGGGATCTTGAACGCGTTGCCGCCGTCCAGCCCCTCGGCCGGGCGCGCGTCGGCGAGTTCGACGTCTGCGGCGGCGCGGTAGCTCCGCACGGACGCCGGGGACCCCCGCAGCGCCTCCTCGGCCCGGTGCGCCCGCCATGGCGCATGCGCCACGCCACCGAACGCGATACGCGCGTCCACGATCACGCCGTCTTCGACTTCGAGGGCCGCAGCAACGCTGACCAGAGCGAACGCGTACGAGGCACGGTCGCGCACCTTGCGGTATGCCGATCGGCGGGCGATGGGCCGCGCAGGCAGGTCGATCGCGGTGATCAGCTCGCCGTGCTCAAGGACCGTGTCGCGCTCAGGGCTGTCGGCGGGCAGCCGGTGCAGGTCGGCGAAGGGGATCGTGCGCTCACCGTCGGGACCGAGCACCCGCACCACCGCGTCGAGCGCGGCCAACGCCACGGACATGTCGGACGGGTGCACCGCGATGCAGTGCTCGGACGCGCCGAGGATCGCGTGGTTGCGTGTCCAGCCCCCGACGGCCGAGCAGCCCGAGCCTGGCTCCCTCTTGTTGCAGGGCGTCGTGATGTCCTGGAAGTAGACGCAGCGCGTTCGTTGGAGCGGGTTTCCGCCCGTGGTGGCCATGTTGCGCAGTTGCCCCGACGCACCCGACAACAGCGCATCGGACAGCATGGGGAACCACTCGCGCACCCGCGGGTCCGCGGCGAGTTCGCTGTTCTTGGCACCCGCGCCGATCCTGAGGGCGCCGGCACCGAGCTCCTCGATATCGGCCGACAGCAGATCGGTGACGCCGACGACCAGGTCGGGTTCGACGACGCCCAGCTTGAGGTGGTCCACCAGGTTCGTACCGCCGCCGAGGAACACCGCGGTCGGGTCCCCGGCAACAGTGCGCACCGCGGCTGCCGCGTCGGTGGGGCTCAGGTAGTCGAACGGTTTCACCGTGCCACCTCCGCACCGGACGCCGGCCCGGTGGACGCTGCCGCGGCCTGCAGAACGGCTGGCACGATGTTGGCGTAGGCCGCGCAGCGGCACAGGTTGCCGCTCATCCGTTCAGCAACTTCGGCGCAGTCGAGTCGCGGCGCCCCCGTACCGGGGGTGGCGGCGCTCGGCCAGCCCCGCGCGAACTCGTCCAGCATGCCGACTGCGGAGACGACCTGCCCCGGGGTGCAGTATCCGCACTGGAGCGCGTCGCAGTCGATGAAGGCCTGCTGCACAGGATGCAGGTCGCCGTCCTCGCGCTCTCCGCCGGCGGTTGCCACCTCAGCGGCCAGCCCTTCGGCGGTGACGACCTTGGCGCCGTCCTGGGTGACAGCAAGGATCAGGCAGCTCAGCACTCGCCGCCCGCCGGAGAGCACCGTGCACGCGCCGCACTGCCCGTGGTCGCACCCCTTCTTGGGGCTCGTCAGGCCCAGCCGTTCGCGTAAGGCGTCCAGGAGCGTCGTGCGGGTGTCGATGGTGAGCCGACGTGGTGCCCCGTCGACGTGCACGGTGATTTCTGTATTCACCGCCCGAGAGTTCCCTGCCGTACCTCCGCTCACACAGCGCCTGGCACCGACTCACGCAGGTGGCGGCAGGGCTGGGCTGGGCCGGCGCGCGAGGCGGGGATCACGTTTGCTTCGAAGCGGTCCGACGACCTCCACCTGGGCCGGACGCAGCAGGAGGTCACCGACCCGGTACCCGACGCTGAAGATCCGCGCGCAGGTCAACCGGTCTGCGTACGAGGAGACATGATGCGCCACGGCGTCGTGGAACGTGGGGTCGAACGCGTCGCCCTGCTCACCGAACGACTCAAGGCCCAGCGCGCCGAGCTGGGTGCGCAGGGCGTCGGTGATGTCCTTCAGACCCGGCGTGACCGGCTCCCGCTCCCCCGTACGGTCCACGGCATCCAGCACGGGAAGCAGCGCCCGAAGAACGTTGGCGACCGCGATCTCCCGCACGGCCATGCGATCCCGCCGCACCTGCTTGCGGTAGTTGTCGTACTCCGCCTTCACGCGCTGAAGTTCGGCCGTGCGCTCCTCAAGAAGGCGCCGCAGCGCGGGATCATGTTTGTGGCGGAGCAAGCAGCGCTCGTACGCCTTGACTGGTGAGGATCAGGCCATCGTGGTGGCCAGGGTCTATGAGGAGTGCCAGGTCTTCGTCGGCGGGCCAGTTGGCTGCCAGCAGTCCGAGGTGTACCTGGCGACCTACGCAAATTTCGGGGAACGCCTGGCCCATTCGCTCCGCTGACGTGAAGACAGGAACAGCACGCAGGTGAGGTGGGTCGCCGATCACGGGGAGGATCAGTCGGCCGTCTTCCGGGTACTTGTGATCGTCGATCTCGTCAGGTTCAGGAACGAGAATGTCGCAGGCGGCCAGCGTGTCCAGGGCGGTCTGGTCGGCTGGTGCTTGATGGAGGTCGCGTAGGGCTTCCTGGGCGGCGGCCGCGAACAGTTCCTTGGGAATGCTGTCGGCGCACATCGATTTGTCCCATCGTGGCTCCGGCTGGACCGCTCGGCGTGGGATCGCTGGGGTCTGCCGTCGGCTATCCGGTACCCGGGAGGGATCCGGGTATGCGGCATCTCAGTACGGCGGTGACGGCGGCCGGTACGGGCCGTCACGGTCCCCTGGCAGTCGCCCATTGGAAGCACAGTTGCCCGTCTCAATTGACTCTGCCAGGGCCAGCGGCATCGAACCTGCCGACGTCACTGGAGGTTGCCAGCTGCCGTAGGGGTGCGACCGAGGGACGCGGGGCGCGAGGTTGCGAGCAGATTCGGATCGGTACGCGCGGTCTGGGGTGCGACACGGGCGCGGAGGGGCACCCAGGCGGTAAAAGTACCGGCCCGCGGTCGTGGCCGCGCCGCCGCGCGCGGATAGACCCGTACGCGGCGTCTTCGAGGTCTCAGCCGCCGAGCAGGGCATCTATCCCTGACACGGCCCGGCCATAGGTCTGCGTCGGCCACTCCTGGGAGGTGAGCACGCTGGACAGGAGCCACCGCGTTGCGGGACGTGGGCCGCTCGACGCGGCGAGGCGTCCCGTCGCCCGCACCGCAGCCGTCCTGACCGATCGCGCGGAGCGGGCGGTCGGCGGGCGCGCGCGGCTCCGGGTGGTTCTGCTGCTCTCCTTCGTGATCGCCCTGGACGGCGCCGACAAGGCGACCGTCGCCGTGAACGCCGACAGTTTGGAACACGCCTTCAGCATCGGACCCACCCAGATCGGTCTGCTGATCTCCGCCACGGCCCTGGCAAGCGCCGTCGCTACGCTGCCCACAGGCGTGCTCACCGACCGGGTCACCCGGACGCGGCTGCTCAGCATCAGCGTGATCCTCTGGGGCGTGGCGATGGTCGCCGCGGCGACCGCCACGACGTACGGGTTCATGCTCGCCGCCCGTGTCGTCCTCGGGATCGTCACCGCCACGGCCGGACCGACCGTCGCTTCCCTGGTGGGCGACTTCTTCCCCGGGCCGGAACGGGCCCACCTGTACGGCTACATCCTCGCGGGGGAACTGTTCGGAACAGGGCTCGGCTACGTGGTGTCGGCAAATCTGTCCCAGTTCCTCTCCTGGCGTGCCTCCTTCGCCTGGCTGGTCCTCCCCGGCATGCTCCTGGCCTGGCTGCTGAACCGGCTGCCAGAACCGGCCCGTGGCGGTAGCGACCAATTGCCTTCGGTCCGGAGGGAGACTTCTGTATCCCGCGTGGAGACCCGTGAGAAAGAGGATTCCGAGGATCCCTCCCCGGAGGCCGAGCACCCCATGGCGCGGCAGGTGGTGGACATCGCCGAGAGCGACCCTCTGCCCGACCGCGTGTTGCGCGAGGATCCGCGGCACATGCCGGCCTGGCGGGCCTACCGTTATGTGCTGGGCACCCGCACCGTCGTCCTGATGATCACCGCGTCCGCACTTGGCTACTTCTTCTTCACGGGTGTCCGGTCCTTCGGACTGCTCTACGCCACCCACCGCTACGGGATGAGCAAGTCAACCGCCAGCGCACTCGTCCTCGTGGTGGGCGTCGGCATCCTGGCAGGACTCATGGCGGGGGCCCGCCTGCCGGACATTGCACTGCGCCACGGCCATGCCCACGGTCGAGTCCTCGTTCCCGCGGTGGCGCTGCTGGTCGTTGGGCCCGTCATCGCACCCGGATTCCTGGCGTCCTCCCCGCTGATCGCCCTTCCCTTCCTGACCGTAGGAAGCGGGTTGCTGGCGGCTCCAAATCCCCCGCTCGATGCCGCCCGCCTCGATGTCGTGCCGCCAGGTCTGTGGGGCAGGTCGGAGGCGGCGCGCACCCTCGTACGCGTCGGCGCCGAGGCGAGCGCACCCCTGCTGTTCGGCTTCTTCGCCTCCCAGGTGTTCAGCGGACACGGGCCGAACGGGGGTCTCGAAGCAACGTTCCTGGTGTGTCTGGCGCCTCTGACGGTCGCGGGGCTGCTGCTGCTGGTGGCACTGCGCACCTACCCCCGGGACGTCGCGACGGCTCTCGCTTCGATGCACGAGTCTGGTAGCGCCCACGACTGAGTGGCCGCTTCTGACCGTTCCCACGCGGCTTCCATGAACGCTGGGGGAGAACGGTGCGGGAGGTGAGCCATCCCGCACGGCAGACCACCGCGCCACGGGCCGAACGAACATGGCCACTGTCGTATCCATGCACGCGACCGCCCATCCAGACACGTTTGTCACCTGGCGTCCGGGTACTCAATCCTTTGGCCCGCTGGTGTCGCGGATCCTGGGTTTTGGTCCTGAAGTGGAGGAGACCGGGTTCAGAAGGGCTACCCGGCAGAGCGTGCACGCACGAACGCTCTGCACCCACCTATTCGATGTGCGCACACGCGCGACCACACATGTCAGAAAGGCAGAAGGCCATGCCGGCAGGATCCAGTTCCAAGCGGGAACGACAGTACGAGCACATCAAGGAAGGCGCTCAGAAGCGCGGCGCTTCGGCCTCACGGGCCAAAGAGATCGCCGCACGCACCGTCAACAAGGAGCGAGCGCGCTCGGGCGAGTCCAAGACCGCCAGCAAGACCTCCACCCAAGACAAGAAGTCCGCCTCCCAGCGGGGTGGCGAACGCTCACACAGCGGCTCACAGGGCCCCACCAAGGACCAGCTCTACGAAGAGGCCAAGAAGCGCCACATCGACGGACGCTCCTCGATGAACAAGCAGGAGCTGCGCAAGGCCCTCGGCCGCTAAAGGGAACCACCCAGTCAGGTACGACCAGCGGGTGACGACGCCCGGCCCCATGATCGGACGTCCGGAGCCCGCAGGGACCCAAAGGCGCCTGCCCCCCTGCGCGCGCACGACGTGACTGGGTGCGAGGAGGTGGCGAACGCATGGCACGTGCAGTGTGGGGCGGCGCCCTGACCTTCGGGCTGGTGTCCCTGCCGGTGCAGCTGTTCACAGCGACAGACAGCCACACCATCCACTTTCACCAGCTGGAGCGCGGCACCTCGGACCGGGTGCGCAATCAGCGGGTGAATGAACGCACCGGCAAGGAAGTGCCGCTCGATGCGATCGTCAAGGGTTACGACGTCGGGGACGAGTACGTGCTCGTCGAACCGGACGAACTCGAAGACATAGCCCCAGGACGCTCGAAAGTCCTCGAGGTCGTCGGTTTCGTCGACCTGGACGACGTCGAGCCGATCTTCTTCGACAAGACGTACTACCTCGGCCCCAAGGGCAAGGACTACGCCAAGACCTACGCGCTGCTGACGCAGGCGATGGACCGTCAGAAAAGGGCCGCGATCGCCACGTTCGTCATGCGTAACCGCGAGTACCTCGTCGCCGTGAAGGCCGAAGCGGGCATGCTCACACTTCACACTCTGCACTGGGCGGATGAGATCCGGGATCCACGCAAGATCGAAACCATCCCGGACGAGATCAAAGTGGACCAGCGCGAATTGCGGATGGCCGAACAGCTCATCGACGCGTTGAGCATGGAGTGGAAACCGGAAGAATTCCACGACACCTATCGAGACGAGGTTGCCAAGCTCGTCGAAGCGAAACGGACCGGCAAGACCATCGACAAGACAGAGCCGCCGGCGGAGTCCACCAACGTCGTCGACCTGATGGAAGCCCTGCGCGCGAGCGTGGAACGGGCCAAAACTGCGAAGAGTCACGACGGGAAGCGGGCGGAGGGAGCCTCCGAAAGCCCGCCGACCGACATCAAAGCGGCCCCACCTGTACGAGAACGCCACACAGACAGTGTTCGGCGCCGGAACCAGATCCGCTCGCATCATGCTGAGCGGAGAAAAGCCGGGTGACCAGGAGGACCTGCAAGGACGCCCTTTCGTCGGACCGGCGGGGCATCTGCTGCGCAAAGCCCTGGGCGAGCTCGGTATCGAAGAGGGAAGCACCTATCTCACGAACGCGGTGAAGCATTTCAAATTCAGCCGAGAAGGTCCGAGCAAACGGCGCATACACAAAGCGCCCGACCTTCACGAGATGACAGCTTGTCGGCCGTGGCTCGTCGCCGAGCTGAAGTCGGTCGATCCCGACGTCGTCGTAGCGCTGGGTGCCACCGCTGGGAAGGCGCTGCTGGGCAGCTCCTTCCGGGTGGGCGAGCAGCGAGGCATCCTGCTGTCCGCCCCCGCGTGGGACGAACTCGGGCACAGCATCGACGAGAACGGCACCTCGGGTCGCGAGCCAGGCGGCGATCAGGGAAGTCGAAGCCTCGTCTGTACCATCCATCCGTCAGCGGTTCTCAGAGCCGACGATCGGAAGAGCGCGTACGCGGGACTGCTTTCCGACCTCGGCGTGGCGGTCGCCGCCCTCCCATAGGTCACGTCACGTACTTCTTTGCTCGCCGTCTTCCTGCACTTCTTGGTCCGGGGCCAGCGCGTCCGCCGCCTCACCGACGTGGTCCCGGCACTTCCCGCCGTGTCTCGCGCTCAGCCCTCACCCTGTCCCCGGTAGTTGAGCTCTCACGTGCCGGCTGTATGTCCGTACTCGTGCCCGCGAATACCCAACAACCCCTGCTGCCGACCACCCTCATGCCGCACTGCTGTCGCGACTTCCACTCTTCCGCCTTGAACTGGATTGGCGGAGACCCGGACGGAACCTGCGGGCCCGGACCAGGACCCCCGCGGATCGTCCCCGCCCGGAGGCGCACACGCCCCGCATCGTCTCTGCGCGAGGGGTACCCGCGTGTCGAACACGCACACAAGCCCACCGAAGAAGCGAGAGCACTGTGAGTGAGGACAAGCCGAAAGCAACGAACTCGGAGCCCACACCTAGGGACCCGCCGGATCAGCAGGCCGGCACCGGCCCGGACCCGTGGGAGGCCGCCGACGAGTGGACACGGCCCGCCGACGAGGAGCAGCCCGAGCCCGACCCGGAGATCCCCGACACGGATGAGGCGGGCACAGGCCGACGGGGCGCGCCTCACTCCGGGAGCCCGAATCCCGAGCACCCTGTGCCGGACGAACCCTCCGGTTGATTCTCGGCACGACGGGGCAGGTCCGGCAGGTGTGACCACGCGAACCCAGGGGTGCGAATCCTGTCCGGGAGGCAGGTCGATCCCTGGGTCTCACCCTGCGCTACTTCGGTGCGGCTTCAGGTCTCTGCCATCGTGCGGTCGCCTGCACGGCATGCGGCGTGTCCTGGTGCGCCGTATCGTGCTCGACGAGGAGAGCCAGAAGATCAGCCACGCTCAACCCGCACTCGGCAGGGTGACGGAGGACGGTCCCGTCCTCGACGCGATATGTGTTGGAGCGCCCCCTGCGGGTGTGCGTGAGATAGCCGTCCCGCTCCAAATCCGCGACGATCTTCTGGACCGCACGCTCGGTGAGCTGACATCTGACCGCCATATCCCGGATACGGGTAGTGGGGTTCTCGGCGATCGCGGCCAGCACGCGAGCGTGGCTGGTGAGGAACGTCCAGCCGGTGTGTGATTCCGGTACTCCACGCATACAGCCAAGGGTAGTGTTTGATTCACGTATTTAAAAAGGCGAATCGAATTTCGTGTATCTATTGACGTGTGCGGTGCCGCGGGCAGAGTCTTGAGGAGGGGAAGACGCACGAACCGCGATGGAGTGGCTGCTATGCCAGGACGCGCAGGTCTATCGACGAAGAACACAGCGGTGCAAGGTGTCCAGCCACACGTGTCTGCACACCCGTCCACCGACCACGAGCCACCGCTCACCATCACGATGGAGCCTGCGCCGGAGCGCATGCTCGTGACGGTGTCCGGGGCCGCCGACATCGTCAGCCAGCAGGCGTTGCAGAACGGTTTGCGCCGGGCCCTGCTCCAGTCGAGCGACGGAATCGATCTCGATCTCAGTAAGGTCAACTTCTGCGATTGTTCCGGCCTCAACGTTCTGCTGAGTGAGCAGCGCCGCGCCCTGAACGAAGGCAAGAGCATATTTCTCCAAGCTTGCAGTCCTGAGGTGCACCGCATACTCACAGGCACTGGCACTCTGTCTCTTTTCGCCACCTTGGATAAGCGGGCCGGGCCAGGACAGGGCCCGAATGAGGACCGCGAAAACCACGGCCACGAGGCGCCCTCGTCAGGCGAGGTCGACCGGATCGAACTCGCCCAACTCCGGAGGGCCATGAAGACCCGGCCCGTCATCGACCTCGCCCGGGGCGTCCTGATGGCTACCTTCGGGCTGGAACCCGAGGACGCGTGGTCCGTCCTGGTCTCGGTGTCCCAGAACACGAACACCAAACTCCACAAGGTGGCCGACGACCTCGTCCGATCTGTCACGGGTGAACCGCTCCCGGTGCCGATCCGGCACCAAGTCGCCGCGAGCATCACAGAACTGCAGAAAACGTAAGCGCCGGCCCGTCCCGCCACGGTCACACACCTCCACGCGCCCGGGCGGGTAGGTGCACGACATTCAACAGCCCCATCGATCTTCCGCCGACTCGGGAGCCCGTGTGCCATGCACTCCGAAAAGGATCAGTCACGCGCTCCCGTGCTCGAGGCCCTGACGGAGCACCGCAACCAGGGCCGAATCGGGTTCACGCCCCCGGGCCACAAGCAGGCTCGAGGAGCCGATCCTGCGGTGCTTGAGGTCCTTGGCGACGCAGTCTTTCAAGGGGACATCCTCGCTACTCGTCGGGCGTGACCTCGGCGACAGGGGCGAAGACTCCGGCGAACGCGTTGTTGACCCGAACGTCGGTTGGGTCAAACACGTCCACCACTTGTCGAGCAGCACACTCAACGGCCTTGGCATCGGCCCCATTCGAAGATGACGACGAGGGCCTTGCCGCCTGCATCCCGCACCTCATCCGCTGGCGCAGCCAGTCCAGTCCAGTCCAGTCCAGTCCGACGCTCCCCGGGCCGAGAGGGCAACCTTGTCCCCGTGGGCGGCAGCAGCCAAGGCCGTACGGCCCACACTTCCGCTCGCACCCGTCACAACGACCGTTCTCGGGCGCCTCATCATCACGTATTGCCGGATCGGCCGTGTTCGAGTTGCCCCAAACAGTCCATGGCGGCCGGGTACCCAACCGCCAGGACACGTAACGCCGTTCGCTTCCTGCCGACGTCTGACCACCTCTCCGAATACCCAATCCTCATGCGTTGGCGCAGCACGTGCACTTCGTCAGATCTCGGGCGCCTGCCTTCGCTGGGCGAACTGGCGAGCCAGCTCTGTACGGATGTCGGCGCACAACACGCCCGAGCGGCCCCATTCGACGAGCAGCTCAGCAACATGACGGAGCTTGATGTCCGTGCGCATCGACGTCTCACGCAGGACGTCCCAGGCTTCGGCCGAGGACATCCGTCCAACGGCGATGATCACACCTGCCGCTTGATCGACTACGGCGTCGAAGGCTCCGGGCTGGGGCTGGCCTACTCCGCCCTCCCGCTTCAGCACCGGCCCCTCAGGGACTTTCTCCGCAGGCTCATCGCTCCGCTGCTCGTGAGGACGGGGACTCAATGCTGCCTCCAGGACAATCGGCGACGAATGGTGCCACTACTTTCAGCGCCCCCCGGTGACCTGGCAATCCGCCGAGCGGCGTATAGCCTGCCGCCTGCCTTTGAGTAGGGGGCCCACGACCGCCTCAGGGGACCCACCTGTCTTTCTTGTCCTGATGAGCACTCGTGTCACTGGTTGCAGCCTGAGAGCGCAGCCCGCGAGATACTGAAGGTTTCCCCAACGGGCTGCGTGGCCTAACACTGGAGGGGCGTCACTCCGAATAGGCCGAGAGCTCTCATTAAAGTCAGTCCGTCGACGGCCTCGCGCCCCCTGTCAAGGAAACGCCGAGGACTTCTCCCTCCGAGGGGGGAAGCCCGCGGAACCAGCCGCACCCAGCTGAGTGCCGCCACCGTCGTCAGCGACGCCGGCAAGATGTCCTCTGCCTGGTAATGCGCCATCCTCAGAAGCAAATGCGGTCACGACCATGACACATCGAAAGGCAGGTGGGGCTCGTGGCACGCGCCGCTCTGTTCGACGTCGACGGCACACTCGTCGACACCAATCATCTGCACGTCGTGACGTGGTGGGAAGCGTTCCGACAGGCCGGGCACGACGTCCCGATGCACGACGTCCACCGCGCGATCGGGCTCGGCTCCGACGACATCCTCACCCACCTCCTCGGTAAGAACCGTGACAAGGAACAGGACGCACAGATCAGTGCCGCGCACACCGCGTTGTACGGCACCTACAACGATCGGCTGCCACAGTTGCAAGGCGCCCAGGACCTGCTCAGAAATCTTGCCGGCCGAGGCTGGCGCATCGTTCTGGCCACCTCAGCCGGGGACCCGGAGCTGAAGTCTCTCCGCCGCGCCATTGGCGCGGACGACGTCATCTGGGGTGTGGCCGGCGCGGACGACGTGGCCGAGGGAAAACCTGCTCCCGATCCCGTGCACCGGGCACTGGAACTGGCAGAAACGGATGCCGACCAGGCGGTGTTCGTAGGAGACACGGTCTGGGACATGAGGGCGGCCACCGCGGCAGGTGTGCGCGCCATCGCCGTACTCTGCGGGGGCATCCCGCGTACGGACCTCGAAGAGGCGGGGGCTGCTGCCGTGTACGACAGCCCCGCAGACCTCCTCGGCCAGCTCGACACGAGCGTCCTCGCCCAGGTGAGCGGTTAGCGGAGGGCTGGTTTGCTCACGGGTTCCGCGCTGCGACGATCGGCCCCGCCCCGACGCGCCGCCCTGCCGGATGCGGAGACCGTCAGCGACCGGAATAGTCGCGTCCACGTACCGCTCCAACGCCCCGCCGGAACCTCGACCGACTGCCGGTTCTGGTGGCGTGCCGGCTGAAGCGCGCTCTGACCATGTTGGACGAACTGCCCACCGCCACCCTGGTGATCGACCGAACGGAGCGCGGCCGCGGAGACGGCGAGCGGTGCACGTTCGGCTGGAGCGACGCGGAGCATGTGCCGTCGCCAATGATCGGCGGGGACGGAAATCCCTATGCGTCTTTCGGAGCACCGGGCACGATGCCCCGCCCAGAATGGCGCCTCTCTTCAGTCGGCCGGGGCATTCGGCCAGTGCGCGAGGCTACCGGGCAAGGGAGCAGATCCCGTCGCTTCCGCTGTCGAGGCGTGAAACTCGTAGCTCCCGCGCAGGCCACTCAGCTCGAAGAGCCTCAGCACCCGGCTCGGGACGGAAGCGAAACGCAGCGCGCCTTCACGTTCACGGACGCGTTTGGTGATCGCCACGATCATGCCCAGCCCCATCGAATCCATGAAGGTGACAAAGCCCAGGTCCAGGACGAAGTGGCGGTGTCCCTCATCGAGCAACTTGATCACGCCTTCGCGAATCATGGGTGCGGTGTGGGCGTCGACCTCACCGTCGACCTCGATGACGGCCCAGCCGTTGACCTCGTCGTAGCTCACCATCATGTTCTCGTGCCGGATGATGTTCGTGCGCATTGACATCCCTCCTCACGTCTCCACGTGGCGAGAATCGTGCGGTGGCGTCGGCCTGCCCGACCCGATCAAGGCCTGCACCAACGCCTGTACCAAGGCCTGTACCAAGGCCAGTTTCGCTTGACCGCCGTCCCTGGCGCCTCGCGCGCGGTCACCGACGGTTCCTTGTCATCCGCTCTGCTGGAACGGCTCCCGGCTGAGGTCCACATGCACCGCCCGCTGCGAAGCGGTCCGGACCTGCCCATTCTATCGGGAACAGCTCGTACGGCACCGCGCCCAAGAAGTACACACAGACGCATGTACCCACCGAACCGGTGCCAGCATGTGGCCTCGCCGGTCCAACAGCCACATCAGTCCATCACCTCGGTCGGGGCTCATGGAACACCACCGACAAGCGCGAAGCCGGGCCCTGCCACGCGGCGCGGTCACACGCTTGCGGGTCCGGCTGGAGTGCTGGCGCAGGCCCGGGGGCACATGTGTATATCCGGCCGGTCATCACTGGACCCCAGATCTGCATGGCGGTGAACGCTGCGGGTACCCGAGGGCGACCTGCTCCATCCCCACCGACACCGGAGGCGAATCCCATGGGCTTAGGCGGATGCATTCTTCTCATCGGCGCAGGCGCCATTCTCACCTTCGGCACCGACTGGCATATGCGAAGCGTCAACCTCGATGCAGTCGGCGTGATCAAGATGATCGTCGGCGTGATCATGATGATCGTCGGCGTGATCATGATGATCGTCGGCGTTATCGGTGTACTCGCCTTCACCAGCATCGCCAAACGCAGGCGGGTCATCGTGCCATCGTCCACTTCGCTCGTCGACGAAGGGCGAGGAGTCACTGCCCTTCGCCGCGCTCGCCTCGTTGATGTGCCTGCACGGCGACCAGGTCAAGTCCCTATTGGACGCTGGCCGGTCGGACCCGGACGCATGGCGGCTCCTGCCCCGCCGACGGCCGCTGCCCCGCGGCTATCTCATGGGTATAGCGCTCGCAATCGGCACGTGCGTGCTCCTCCCTTACGGCGAGGAGTTGCTGCGCTGCCGACGGGCAGGGCGAGCTCGCCGAAGCCGGCGTCGAAGGCTGTACGTCGTCAATCAGCAGAGCAGCAAGGGAGTTTGAGCAGCCATGCGCATTGCATTTCTGACAGCGCCCGAGGGCGTCGAGCAGGTGGAACTGACCGGCCCCTGGCAGGCGGTCGTCGACGCGGGCGATGAGCCTGTCCTCGTGTCGACGAATTCCGGGCGGATCCAGGCCTTCAACCATCTCGACAAGGCCGACACGTTTCCCGTGGATGAGATCATCGGCGAGGTCACGGCCGAGTCCTTCGACGGCCTCGTGCTTCCCGGCGGGGTGGCTAATCCCGACGCGCTGCGGGTGGACGACCAGGCCGTCTCGTTCGTCCGCGACTTCTTCGACCTTGGCCGACCGGTAGCCGCTATCTGCCACGCCCCATGGACCCTCATCGAAGCGGACGTCGTCACCGACCGGGTACTCACCTCGTGGCCGAGTCTGCGCACAGACATCCGTAATGCGGGTGGTACCTGGGTCGACGAGCGGGTGCGGATCTGCGACGACGGACCCAACACACTGATCACGAGCCGCAAGCCGGACGACCTGGAGGCGTTCTGCGAGTCGCTTCTGGCGGAGTTCGCGAAATCGTCAGCAAAGCCTGCGTGACCAAAATCGGACGGGCGATCGCCTGCGTGGAAGGCCAGGGCTTCGGCGTAGTCGCTTGACGTCCGGTTCGTGGTGATCTGCCGGCTCGGCGGGGTTCCTGAAGGAGCAGCCGGGGCTTACGTGGCCACGGAACGGCATCCCGCCAAGACTCCGCCCACGGGCCTACTCGCCCGGCGGAACTCGAACGAAGCCCTCGGTCCAATCGCCCTCGTCGAGCTCGCAGGCGTCGAAGTAGAAGCACTCCGGTTCCTCACGGAAGCCCGGTAGGAGTCGGGCCTGACGCACGCGCTCTTCAACCCGTTCAAGGGTTGAGTAGATACCGAGCAGCTTTACGTCGTCGCCGTCCGACTCGTCGCAGAACACGCCACTCTCATCGACGTGCACTGTCGAGCCGTCGTCGCCGGCTTCGTTCTGGTGGCCGACATGCCACAGCGGATACACGATCACGGGCGCGAAGCTATCAACACTCAAGTTCGTGGACGTTCCGCGCCTCTCACCTCCTGGGACCCCACGATCACAAGCCGGGCGTCACGCGACTTCGCCGAGGCCTTGCAGCGTGGGGTGCTGCATCCACACATCGACGACCGGCATCAGGTTCGCTGTCCCCGAGTGACGTGACAATCCGCCGAGAGGCGTCCTCTCGAACGTGAACAGATACGCCCCTCACCTCCGGCACCCCACAAACACACTTCAGGGGCCCATGTGTCGTTCTTGCCCCTGCGGGCACTCGTGTCGCAGCGGTGACGCACCGCTTCCCACAGAGTGGAAAACGATGACCACGCAAGCGCAGCCATCAGCAACGGCAGCGGTGCGGCTGCCTCGTTTGATCAGCCCGCCCGGCGTGTACGCACCGCAGAACGACACCCGGATGCTCGCTCGAGCACTGTCGTGCGAGGTCGTAGGACGCTCCACCAGCCTGCTGGATCTGGGGACCGGCAGCGGTGCCCTCGCCATCCAGGCGGCCCGCTTGGGTGCTCGTGTGACCGCCATCGACATCTCTTGGCGTGCGGTGTGGGCCGCACGTCTCAATGCTCACCTGTCCCGACAGCACGTCATCGTGCGCCACGGTGACCTGGAAACCGCGCTCCGGGGTCCCTCGTTCGAAATCATCGTCAGTAATCCCCCGTACGTGCCCTCCCCTTCGGCCGACCTGCCGAGTCGTGGCAAGGCGCGATCCTGGGACGCGGGGCCCGACGGACGGGCTTTGTTGGATCGCATTTGTGATGCCGCTCCCTCAGCCTTGCGGCCCGGCGGAGTTTTGCTGCTCGTGCAGTCGGCACTGCCCGGAACAGAAGTGACGCTGAAGGGGCTCACCGACGCAGGGCTTCGTCCCGAGGTCATCGATCGGGCCCGCATCCCCTTGGGCCCGGTTCTGCGCTCCCGCGCGGCGTGGCTGCGCCGACAGGGACTCATGGGGGCGCAGAGCTGGGAGGAACTGGTGGTCATACGCGCCGAAAAGGTCTGAACACACACGCCGTGTCACCGTCGCCCCGGCGATCCCCTGCTGGTGGAAGGTCCCGTCCAAGTGACGGATGACGCCAGCACGGTCTTCGCCTCGCGCCCCTCCCCTTCACCGTCGCGATCTGCAGGTGCGGACGCAGCCGGAACCACCCGTGGTTCCATGACCTGAGGAAGGATCTGCTCGTGCAGCCAGACGCCGAGGAGCGCCGCGTCACAGCCCCTCCACTCACCCAGCCCAGGGGCTGTCGTCCACGGTCGTTCCTCGCGGCAGTGCCCGCCGACGCGGCGCCGCAGCCCGATATCGACGAAGCTCTCACGCCGATCCGCACTCCTGGGTTAGACCCCGCTGCGCGGCCTCGCCAAGGCGGCACTGGTGGCCGTCGAGTTCGGCGCCAGGCGTCCGGAGGGCACCGCGCCCAGCTCGTCGCCGACGTCAGGGCGGATCTCGGCCTGTGCACCGCCTACGGACCGTACGTCGACGCGGCGGCCGCGGAAGCGCTGGCCGCGGTCAACCTCATCTCTCTGTTCGGCCTGCACCGCGCGCTGCGGGGAGCCCTGGTGGGGCACTTCGCCACCGTCGAAGTTACGTCGCCCCCGCCTCGCGGCGCCTGGCGGCGGCCCTGCGGCGAACCGGTGCGAGACCGGCCGTCATGCCTGCCTTGTCGGCGACGGGGTACTCATACGCCATGCGAATAAGCGTGATCGACGTGGGATCCAACACCGTCCGGCTCGTCGTGGCGGACGCCGAGGGCGGCGTGCCGCTGCCCGTGCACACCGCCAAGTGGAAACTGCGACTGTCGGAGCAGGTGGAGCCCGACGGGACGGTTCCTGAGCAGGCCGTCCAGCAACTCGTCATGGCGGTGTGCGCCGCAGCGAGAAAGGCCCAACACTGGGGCGCTGCAGCCCCGTTGTCATTCGCGACAGCCGTGGTGCGCAACGCGCCGAACCGCCTCGACGTCCTGCGGACCGTACGCACCCGGACGGGCATCCGGATCTGCACGTTACCCGGTGAGGCGGAAGCCGAGCTGACCTTCCTGGGAGCGCGCAGGTGGATGGGGTGGCGCGCCGGCCCGCTGGCGATGCTGGATATCGGCGGCGGCTCACTGGAAGTGGCGTTCGGGCGTGGCCGACTACCCGATTTCGCGGTCTCGTTATCCCTCGGCGCCAACCGGCTGACGCGGGAGTTCCTCGTCGAACAGGACCCGCCCTGCGCGGAGAGCGTCAGGGCGCTGCGCCGCAGAATTCGCCATCAGCTCCGGGACGTGGCCTCGCGGATCCGCTGGGAGGCTCCCCACACGACCGTGGCGACCTCACGGACGTTCGAGCAGCTGGGCCGCTTGTGCGGCGCACCTCCTGGCCGTCAAGGCCCCTTCGTACCCCGCCACTTGACACGAAAGGATCTGCGCGGGGCGGTGGACCGACTCGCTGTCCTGCCGTCACCCGAGCGTGCGCAGCTGGCCGGGATCTCCGCACCACGCGCGGAGCAGAGCCTCGCCGGAGCCCTCGTCGGCCACACAGCCATGAAGCTCATGGGCATCACCGAGGTCAGCATCTGCCCCTGGGGCATCCGCGAGGGAATCCTGCTGCGCCACATGGAGGAGGGCAGCACATGGTGGTCCGAGCTGATCCAGACCTTGGACGAGGGCGACGCCCCCTTGCGGCTCGCGGAGCCCGCGCGCTGACGTGATCTCTGCCGCGCGTATGCGCCCGGTGCCGCCGGCCCCAACGTGGCGGTCGAGCGCCTGAACGTCGCGGTCCGTGTGTACACAAGGGCACAGTGGGCGCACTGGGCGCAGTGAAGTTTCATCGTCCGCCGTCGGGCCACTCGGCTGAGGAGTCCCTTCTCCCCTGAGGAGTGTTCATGACGGAATTCGGCTATTTCCTGTCGAGCGAAGAGCACACGCCGAACGAGCTGGTGGAACAGGCCAGGATGGCGGAACAAGCCGGGTTCACCTCGCTGTGGATCTCCGATCACTACCATCCGTGGAACGGCAACCAGGGGCAGAGCCCGTTCGTCTGGTCAGTGATCGGCGCCCTCTCCCAAGCCGTGTCACTTCCCGTGGAAACCGCCGTGACCTGCCCCGTCGTGCGGATACACCCGGCCGTGGTAGCTCAGGCGGCCGCTACGAGTGCCGTCCAGCTCGACGGCCGGTTCCGGCTGGGCATCGGCACCGGGGAAGCCCTCAACGAGCACATTCTGGGCGATGCCTGGCCCGAAGCACCTGTCCGGCTGGAGATGCTGGAAGAGGCAGTCCAGGTGATGCGACGCCTGTTCACCGGAGACCAGATCAGCCATCGCGGCAAGTACTACACCGTGGAGAACGCCCGCCTCTTCACCGTTCCCGACGAGCCGGTGCCGATCGATGTCTCCGCCTTCGGTCCGCAGGCTGCCGAGCTCGCCGGTCGGATCGGGGACGGACTCATCACCATGGCCCCCGACGCCGCGGCCATCGAACGTTTCCGCCGCAGCGGTGGCGGGACCAAACCGGTGGCGGCGGGTCTCAAGGTCTGCTGGGACACGGACTCAGCGGCAGCCGTGCGCACCGCACACCGCCTTTGGGCGAACGCACACCTGCCCGGTGAACTCGCCCAGATCCTTCCCACTCCGCGCCACTTCGAGCAGGCGTCGGAACTCGTCACACCCGACCGCGTCGAGGCGAACCTGACGTGCGGAGACGACGTCGACGCCCACGTGGCGGCGGTCAAGGAATACGTGGACGCCGGCTTCGACAGCATCTACATCAACCAGATCGGCAAGAACCAGCAGGGGTTCTTCGACTTCTACCGCACCAAGGTACTGCCGCAGCTCGGGATCTGAGCCACTTGGGCCAGTGGTCACCGAGCATGTCAACGCGCACACGCAAAGCACAGTCACAGGCTGTCGCGCCGCCGACCACATGTCCCCTTCGCGACCGGCGTCGTGCAGGCACCCTCACTGAACGCGGAACGGCTCACCTGCACGGTGTCGGAAGGCGAGTCCGTGTCCCGCAGCATCGCTCGCCCCAGGGCAGATTGTTCCGCCCTCCGAGTCCAGCACCCCGTCGAAGAGGAGGGTCTCGATCCGCACGTGGTCGTGGAACCACTCCAGATGCCGGGTGTTGGGCACAGCGGCGGCGGCGTGGGCGTGGACCTGGGGAGCGCAGTGACCCGAGATCTCCAGTCCGGCCGCCTGGGCCAGCGCGGCGGCACGCAGCCAGACGGTGATTCCCCCGCACCGTGTCGCGTCCGCCTGAAGACAGTCCACCGATCCAGCTCTGATCATGTGCCAGAAGTACGGCAGTGTGTAGCCGTACTCCCCCGCCGCGACATCGATCGCCGTCGCTGCGCGGATCTGTGCGAGTCCCTCCAGGTCATCGGAGGAAACCGGCTCCTCGAACCAAGTGACACCTTGGTCTTCGAGTTGACCGGCTACGCTGATGGCCTGCTTTCGGGTGTAGGCGCCGTTGGCGTCCACGTACAGCTCGCTGTCATCGCCGATGCTCCGGCGGGCTTTCGCAACGCGGTCCCGGTCGCGCGGTTCGGCCCGTCCCCAGGACTCGCCGATTTTGATCTTGACTCTAGGAATACCCTGGTCCTCGACCCAGCCCCGCAATTGACGGTCCTGTTGCTGATCGTCGTAGGTGGTGAAGCCGCCGCTGCCATAGACGGGCACATCTTTGGTGCTCGCCCCGAGCAGGCGGGTGAGAGGCAGACCCAGTAGCCGCGCCTTCAGGTCCCACAGGGCCATGTCTACTGCGGAGATGGCTCCGGCGACAAGCCCTGGGCGGCCCGTGATGCGGACCGCTCTGCTCATCGCCTCGTTGGCCGCGGGGACGTCCCATGCGCAGCGGCCTGTCACCACATGGGCGAGCTCCTGGTCAATGACGTGGGCGGTGCCGGCCGCCCCGTAGGTGTAGCCGAGGCCTACGGTGTCGGCGGAGCGCACCCGTGCGAGGATCAGGGTCGTCGAGTCCCAGGCCAACGTCCCGTCGGCTTCCGGCGCGTCGGTGGGCACGATGTAGGCAGCGGCCTCGACGGAGTCGCTGGCCGGGTCGGGACCAGGCTTGGTGTGCCAAGTCATCGTTCCGGTCGTCCCTCCGCGGCGTCCGTCGCGCCACCGCGGCTCCGTCCGGGGAGCATCTCCTGCACCTTCGCCTTGATGCCCTGCTTGATCATTGATCCCCGGTCGCTGTCGCCCTTGATGATCGACAGTGCCGCGGCCTCGATCTGGTCGAGGCTGGCATGCGGCGGGATCGGTGGCACGGCCGGGTCGGTGCGGAAGTCGATGACGAAAGGACGTTCCGCCCCCCAACGCTCGATGCCAGGCCGGCTCGACATCGCTGGGCTTCTCCACCCGCACCCCTTCCAGCCCGATCGAGCGAGCGAAGTCGGCGTAGGGCACATCGGGCAGCGCCTGCGAGGGCAGGAACTGGGGAGCCCCCGACATGGCGCGCATCTCCCAGGTCACCTGATTGAGGTCCTGGTTGTTGAGCACCGCGACGATCAGGCGCGGATCCTGCACTCCTGCCAGTACTTCGCTGCGGTGATGAGCTCGGCCAGGCCGTTCATCTGCATCGCCCCGTCCCCCGACGAGGGCGATGGCGGGCCGGTCGGGATGAGCGAACTTGGCGCCGATGACGTACGGCACTCCGGGACCCATGGTAGCGAGGGTTCCGGAGAGCGAGCCGCGCATGTTCCCACGCATCCGCAGGTGCCGGGCGTACCAGTTGGCCGCGGAGCCGGAGTCGGCGGCCAGCATGACGTTCGACGGCAGTAGCGCGTCGAGGGCATGTACGACGTACTCGGGGTTGATCGGGTCGGCCTCCACCGCGGCGCGCCGCTCCATGACCTCCCACCAGCGGACGGTGTCCTTCTCGATCTTCTTGCGCCAGGAACCGTGCTTCTTCCGCTTCAGATGCGGGAGCAGGGCCTTGAGGGTGGCGGCCGCGTCGCCGACGAGGTTGACCTCGAACGGATAGCGCAGGCCGATCATGTACGGATCGATGTCGATCTGCACCGCGCGCGCCTGGTCGAGTCCAGGCATGAACTGCGTGTAGGGAAAGCTGGATCCCACCACCAGCAGGGTGTCGCAGTCCTGCATGAGTTCGTACGAGGGCCGGGTGCCGAGCAGACCGATCGAGCCGGTCACGTACGGCAGGTCGTCGGCGAGCGCGTCCTTGCCGAGGAGCGCCTTGGCCACGCCGGCCCCCAGGAGGTCGGCAGCCTTCTCGACCTCGGCCCGCGCACCTCGTGCGCCCTGCCCGATGAGGATCGCGACCTTCTCCCCCGCGTTCAGCACCTTGGCCGCGTGCTCGATCTCCGCCGGATCGGGGATCGGGGCGTAGGAGGCCATGCCTAGGCTGGAGGGCACCATCTTGAACGCATGCGTCGGCGGCGAGTAGTCGAGTTCCTGCACGTCCGCGGGGATGATCATCGCGGTAACCGTGCGCTTGGCGTACGCCGTCCTCATCGCGCGGTCGATGACGTTGGGCAGTTGCCCAACGAGCAGTGACTGTGGGTCGAGGGCTTCGGGCCGAACTTCAGCTGATGGTCGGACAGTTGCCGGTTCAACTCGTCGAGCACGATGCCCGGCTCCACCACGCACGTGCGCCTCGCCACGTCGACGGACACCAGTTTGTCGCAGTACTTGGTCCAGTCGATGACGACGGCGGCGTTGGTGCACTGGCCCGCCAGGCTCGTACCTCCGCCCCGGGACAGCACCGGCGCGTCGAATTCGGCGCAGACGGCGATCGTCTCCTCACCCGCGTCGACGGTTCGCGGCACCACCACGCCGATCGGCACCTGGCGGTAGTTCGAGCCATCGGTCGCGTAGGCGCCCAGGCTGCCCGCGTCGAACCGGACCTCACCATCCACCCGCCGCAACAACTCACGCCGCAACGCCGGGACATCGACCGCCGAGCGAGGCGTCCCCACACGAGGGTCCTCACCAGGCGGCGCGCCGCCTTCCGAGGCCATTTGCGGTCTCCCTTTCCATGGGCCCGAGAACCCGTGCCGGGTCTGCCGTACGCCGCCTCGAGTACCCAAAGCCGCGGATTTCAGGTCTCCTCCCCCGGCCCCTCTCCTCATCGCCATACGCAGGAGCCCCCACCCATTTGGTGGGGGCCCTTCACGCGGCGGCGTCAGTTGTGGCGGCGCTTGGGGGGCTCAGCGGCGCCTCGGGCACGGTCCTGGACCTCGCGCATGGACTCCTCGGCCTCTGCCTTCGCCTGGTCCACCTTGCCCTCGGCCTCCTTGGCGCGATTGCCCGTGACCTTGCCGGTCATCTCCTTGGCCTTGCCCTTGATCTTGTCCGTGCCGCGCTTACCGGCCATGACAGCTCCTCGTTCTCTGTGTGGCATCTTGTGTGACACCTGCTCCTTCAACGTAGGAGAGGCGAAGAGAGATCGCCCGCCGAACGGTCGCGGTGCGTAACCGGACCACATGTTTGCGTGTGGCCCCAGACGGTGACCCTGGCCTTGCCCTGATGACTGCGGCTCACCACCGTCCCGCGGCTACTGCCGATGGCACGCAGCACATCGGCGATGGTGCGGGCTCCTCCGTCGTGCGTGCGTCCTGCGCCGGTGTGAAACTGCACTGTCAGGCATCCGCCCGGCGAGTGGACGAGATGGGTCAGCAGCTGGTTGGGGCAATGTGTCGCCTCATCTGGCCGATGGTCTCGCCTCCGATCCCCGGAACACCCTTGACCGGCACGTGATTCCCGTTCGACGGTGCACGGGTGACAGCCAGGCCAGGGCTCAACGCCCGTTGTATCGCGGCGAGTTCGCCACCCGGTCAGGGGTTGGGCCAGCGACTCGTGCTTGCGCAGACACATTAGCGCGACCAGGGCACGCCGGTGCGGCGGAGGTTTGCCAGCGACGGTCACCCTCACGGGTGGCGATGAGCATGGTCAGCCAACCGACCAGCGCGTGCGGGAGGTCGAGTACGGCAGGATGGGGAACCAACAGGGCTCCTGTGCCGATGAGCTGAGACTTGTTCGCTACCCGAAGCCGCCGAGAACGCTACTCCTCGTCCTCCGTCTCCCCCTCGTCGTACTCGTCCTCCTCCTCGTAGCCGCCTTCTCCGTCGTCCTCCTCTTCCTCATCGTCGGCCGCCCCCTCCTCCTCATATTCGGCTTCCTCGTCCTCCGTCGCCTCTTCATGTGTGCGGACGACCTCGCCATCACGGATTTCCCCGCGCCAGCCTTCGACTTCCTCGTCCGTGAAGGTGACGTACCGCTGGAAGTGCTTGAAGTCCAGCCGTAGCCGGCGGCCTTGGGCACGCCAGAGGTTTCCGGTCTTCTCAAAGAGCCCAGAAGGGTAGTACTCGACGACCAGTACGATGCGCGTGAGGTTTGGCGCGAGTTCGTGGAAGGTCACACATCCGCGAGTGCTGCCCTTCGCTCCCTCAGATGTCCATACGATCCGGTCGTCCGGCACCTGCTCCTGCACTGTGGCCTTCCAACTGCGGGTCGAAGGCCCTACCTTCACCTTCCAGTCACTACTGGTTTCGTCCCCCTGGGAGACGCTTCGTACTCCTTTGGTGAAGCTGCTGAACGCCTCGAACTGGGTCCAGTGGTCGTACGCCGTGCGGATCGGGACTCCGACATCGAGGGCTTCGACCATGTTCATCGATTTGGAGGTGCCCGCCTTCCGCTTGCCTCCTCCGCCGCCCAGCGCGTCTTTCGCCTTTCCGACCACGCTGTCCTTGAGGCCCTTGACCTTCTGACCGACGAGAGCCTTCAGAGGGGAGTCTCCCTGAAGAATCCCGAGGCCGACCTTCGGGAGGGGGCCGCCGTTCTCGGCAGTATCGAGGAGCTGACCGGTCAGGTCTTCCAGTTTGTCGCCGGCCTTTTCTGCCAAGACCTCCACCCGAGCGCTGAGGTGGTCGACCAGCTCGTCGCGGAACTGCTCCAGCCCTGAAGGCTCGTCGCGGCCGGCTTGGCGATCTTTGGTGGCCATGACCCTACCTCCGCCGCGTCGACGTCTTCTTAGCGGACGCCTTCTTGGCCGACGTCCTCTTGGCAGGCGCCTTCTGAGCCGCCGCCTTCTTGGCGGCCGTCTTCTTGGCGGGCGCCCGCTTCGTCGGTGCCTTCTTGGCGGGCGCCCTCTTCGCAGGTGCCCTCTTCTTCGCGGTCTTCTTGGCGGCGGTCTTTCTCTCTTCAGGCGCCTCCCTCTCCGGTGTCCGCTTCTTTGCGGCGCCGGAGTCGCGGCCCGCTGACCCGGATGACCGACCGCGGCCCTGCCGGCGCCTCCTCGGCGGCTGCTCCTGGCCTTCACCTTCCCCCTCTTCAGACTCTCCGTCCGGTTCCTCTTCCGCCCCATCGCGGTCTTCGTCCTCGTACTCCCCCTCCCCCTCTCCCTCCTCGCGGTCGCTCTCCTCGGTCTCGTCGTACTCGCCCTCGTACTCGCCCGCTTCCTCGTCCTCGCCTTCCTCTTCGCCCTCCTCGGTGCCGAGCCGGAGCGTCCGTTCACGGAGGGTTTCGGCCAGTTCCGCGAACTTGCGGTCGGCCGCGGCAGCCACAGCCTGGCGTCCCGCGGTCAGCACTTCCCCGCGCACCTGGTCATTCAGGTCGGCGACTTGGGGGAGCTCGCGCAGCTGGCGAACACCTTGAGTGATCATCTTCTGAGGATCGAGCCCGAATCGCCGACCCGCGAGATACGTCGTGACGGCGAACGCGAGCCGCGCCTTCTTCGTTCTCCCCAGGACGTATCCGCCGGCTACGGCCCCGGCGAGGGCGATCTTGGTGGTGTCTTTCATGGGCTGGCTCCTTCGCAAGCGCAGGAAAGGCGCGTCAATAAACGTCTCTTGCCCGAACCGCAGTTGAAGCGCGGGATTCCATGGGGACGCACCACTGGGCGTCACGACCCTCAGACACCAGGTGACTCAGCCGTTCGGAACGGCAGCCATCCAGCGGTGCGACAATTGCCCCTATAGCATGGAATTATATGGGGATCCGTGAAATGTGGCTTCTGCTCCTATCCCAACGGTGGCGTCATGCCCGCTGAAGAATCCGCCAAGCGCCGGTCAGGGGCCGGCGGCCGCGCCCGCCAGGGAGGTGCCGGCACAGATCGGCACCACTCCGGCAAGGGCAACGCCGCGCAGGCCATGCGGTCCGCAGCGGAGCAGTTGTACGAGTTGCTGGGTCGGCGCCCCGAATCCGTCTCCGCCGTGAATCCGACGGAGGACGGCTGGGTGGCAGATGTAGAGGTGCTGGAGCTCGAGCGCATCCCCGAGACGACGAGCGTCATGGCCAGCTATCGCGTCACTCTGGACAAGGAAGGCGACCTGGTGGGTTACGAGCGGGTCCGGCGTTACACACGTGGGCAGATCGACCGTCGGGGCTGAACGCACCGGATCGGTCGGTGAAGGGAGGCACCATGACCATGGTGCCGCAGAGCAGTAGCAGCGACATTTCCCGAGGTGGTACGGGCAGTCTGTACGACGTCCTGGAACTCATCCTTGATCGCGGACTCGTGATCGATGTGTTCGTCCGGGTGTCGCTGGTGGGAATCGAGATCCTCAAGATCGACGCCCGGATCGTGGTCGCGAGCGTCGACACGTATCTGCGCTTCGCGGAAGCGTGTAACCGCCTGGATCTCGAGGCAGGACGGAAGGCCCCCACGCAACTGACCGACATCGTTGGCGACGCAGTGGAGAGCGGCGCCGAGGGGAAGTCCAAGGGCGCACTTACCGGTGCCGTGGAAGCGGTCACCGACACCATCAAGGGCGTCACTGGACGTGACGAGGGCGAGGACGAGGAGGACAGCGAGAAGAGCGATCAGGAAGAGGAGGGCGACACCAGGGAGAGGGAGCCCGTGGAACGGCGACGGCGCACCCCCCGGCGGACGGCCCATCGTGACAGAAGCTCGTCTCGCGAGAAGGAATGAGCGATGGCCGTTTACATCTACTCAATCACCAGCAAGCAGCACCCCCTCCCGCTCGCGGGACTCGAGGGTGTGGGGGATCCACCGGCCCAGCTGCAGACCGTGACCGGCGGACCACTGTGCGCCGTGATCAGTGACGCCCCGGATGACCTGCGCCCCAAGCGCCGTGACCTCTCCGCCCACCACCAGGTCCAGGAGCATTTGATGGAGGGCGGCTCGGTGCTGCCGATGAGATTCGGTTTTCTGGCCCCGGACGTCGAGGCGGTACGACTCGCGCTCGAGGAGCGCGCCCAGGAGTACACGGCCCGGCTGGAGGCACTCGAGGACTCAGTGGAGTACAACCTCAAGGTGTCGCAGGATCAGGACGTTCTGCTACGGGAGATTCTTGAGTCGTCGCAGGAGGCACGGCAGCTCAACGACGAGATCCGTGGCGGGAGCGCCTCCCCCGGCGCCTCCGTCAGACTCGGCGAGATAGTCGCCGCGGAGGTCCAGGCGCGCGAACAGGCCCTGGCCCACGGGATCATCGAAGCACTTCGCCCCTACTCCCGGGACAGGGAGTCGGCCCAGCCGACCGGCGAAGACTTCCTCAACGCCTCATTCCTCGTCCCTCACGAACATGAGGAAATGTTCCTCGCCACGGAGTTGAGCGTCGCCAATCAGCTGGGTGAGGACGTCCACTTCCGGCTCAACGGCCCTCTGCCCCCGTACAGTTTCGTCTGAGGAATTACCATGGGCCTGCTCACCCAGATCCTCACCCTCCCCCTCGCGCCGGTGCGCGGCGTTGGCTGGGTCGCCAACCGCGTGCTGGAAGCCGCGGAGGACGAGTACTACAACCCCGCGCCCGTGCATCGCGAATTGGCGGAACTCGAACGTCAGTTGCTCGATGGGGAGATCGACGAGGCAACATTCGACGCTCGCGAAGATGAACTCCTCGACCGGCTCGATGAAATCAGAGATCGCCGAGACCGAGGCGCTCTCTAGCCGTGCAACGGAACGCGAGGTCACCGCTGTGACTGACTTTCCCGCCAACAGGCTCGGCTCCTATCCGACCCGAGCCGGGCCGCCTTACGCCCAAGGCTCGTCAGCCAATCTCGCAGACATTCTTGAGCGGGTACTCGACAAGGGAATCGTCATCGCCGGCGACATCCAGATCAACCTGCTCGACATCGAACTGCTCACCATCAAACTTCGCTTGCTGGTGGCCTCCGTCGACAAGGCCAAGGAGATGGGCATCGACTGGTGGGAGCACGATCCGTCGCTCTCGTCCCGAGCCAGAGGGGAGCGGTCGCTGTCCGAGGAGAACAGGCGGTTGAGGGCTGAGATCGACGCTCTGCGCCGGGACAGCGAGCTCCCTGAGGGAGAGCGGGAGCAGCCGAGGCGTGACACCCGGAGCCGTACCGATGAGTGAACTGGTCACCTACGCCTACGCCGTGGCCCGCGACGCCGACGGGCTGGCCGAGTACGCGGCCACTCTCAGCGGCGTCGCCGGCGAGAGCGCCGCCCTCGTGCCCAGCGGCGGCGACCCGTCACTCGTTCTCGTGGTGAGCCGCGTGGCAGCGAGTGACTTTCAGGAGGACGCCCTCAAAGCCCGTCTGGAGGACATGGAGTGGCTCGAGGCAGTCGCCCGCGCCCATCACAGCGTCATCGACGCCCTCTCGGCCCGTACCGACGTCCTCCCTCTACGCCTGGCGACCGTCTACCTCGACAACACACGTGCACGTGAGGTCCTGGACGAACAAGCGGCAGTGTTCGACGAGCAGCTCACTCGGCTCGCCGGTCATGTCGAGTGGGGTGTCAAGATCTACGCAGACCCCGCCGCACCGGCACCAGCCCCAGCCGGCGACCTCTCACCGGGCCGGGCCTACCTTAGGCAGCGCAGGGCGCAGCAGAGTGTCCGTGACCAGGTCTACCGTGCTGCACAACAGGCAGCCGAGCGGGTGGAGGCGGCTGGGCGCCAGTACGCGGTCGGGCGTGCACGTCACCGTGTCCAGACAGGCGACCTCGCCGCCACGGCGGACGAGAACGTCGTCAACGACGCCTACCTGGTTCCCGCAGACCGTGCGGAGATCTTCCGATCCGAGGCTGCGCTTGCTGCCGAGGGACTCCAGGGCGTGAGAGTCGAGATCACCGGCCCATGGGCCCCCTATTCGTTCGCGGCAGCCACTGGGCCGGGCCGGCTCGCGGACGGACGGGCGCCGTCATGATGCCAGGCGAATCGTCCCAGTTGGACCCCCTGCCGGACCGACAGGTCGCCCTCATCGACCTGCTCGACCGGCTGCTCAGCGGAGGCGCGGTCCTCACCGGAGACGTGGTGCTCTCCATCGCCGACATCGACCTCGTGCGCATATCGCTGCGCGCCCTGATCGTTTCCATCGGTCCGGACAATCCCTCGCCCTGGCCCCCTCCATTCCCCACCGGACACAGCAATGACATCCGAAGAACGCCGTAGGCAGGCTCAGCGACAAGCCGAGATCGCCGAGGCTGCCGCGCGCGCTTTCCGGATTCTGCCCGCAACGCCCCGTGACCTCCGCTCGGGGAAGGAGCCCCCACGCGGTCCCTCGCACCGGATCACCTCCGACCCCGACACCGTGGAAAGGGACCTGGTCAGGCTTGTTCTCACACTGGTGGAACTGTTGCGCCAACTCATGGAACGCCAGGCACTCCACCGGGTCGACCAAGGTGACCTCACCGAAGAGCAGGAGGAACGCCTCGGCGCCACGCTCCTGGTACTCCACGAACGAATGGCGAGTCTGTGTTCCGAGTACGGACTGACCATGGAAGACCTCAATCTGGATCTGGGGCCACTCGGTAGGTTGCTGCCGCCTCCCGACTGACGACCTCGCAGGGACGCCAGGCTGCGGGGAGCACCCGCCGGTGCACCGGGCCGGCGGCACCATTTCGGGGCTCTTGCGTGACAATGGAGAAGAGTCTATTTACTCGCCCGAGGAGCTGATCCGTGTGGCTGGCGCGGGAAAGAAATGGCACGGCAAAGCCCAAGAAACCATGGGTAAGGCCAAACAGAAGGTCGGACGGGCAACAGGCGACAACGAGTTGCGCGCGGAGGGAACGGAGGATCGAGTCAAAGGTAAAGCCCGCCAGGCGGCTGGCAAGGCCGAGCAAAACGTTCGTGGAGAGGCAGAGGAGCTGAAGGGCAAGATCAGGAAGCACACCTGATGATGAGACTGAACGGGCCCAGGGGGAATGCCCCCCCTCGGGCCCACCCCTTGCGATAGAAATCGCTTTTGGCGGCGTCACCTTAGCGCCGTTTCTCCTACATGAGGCCGAGATCGCGCACCGAGGCAGCGTCACCCCGCCGTCGCCAACCGCCGGCGGAGTGTCTGCGTTGGCGCCGGCTCCACCCCGATGCTGCCGAACTGCCGCCTGAGGGCCCGGCGCACGCGACCTTGTATACCTGTCCTGGACGGCGGGACCGCCACGGTCCGCTGCCAAAAAATGCGGTAAGTGACCATGCCTGGGAGCCTAAAAGTCGGAACCCCCAACGCATGCGAGGAGTCACCCGTCATGGGCGGTATGGATGACAAGCGCCAGGAACCCGGCAAGGGCCGCGAGGAGCAGAAGCGTCCGAGCCGCCCCGATCAGGACCCGGCCCACCCCGAATCCCCCCATCCCTCCCGCAGTAGGCGCGACGAGGACCCACAGCATGAGCGACGGCGCGAGGAAAACCAGCTCCCTGACGAGCGTGACCTGCGCGACGAGGACACCTGACCCGCAGCCGCCCCACACCACGCAGAGCCCGGTCGGGCCCGTAGTCACCCCGGCCGGGCTCTGTCATCTCCCCGCGGCCGCATACAGCGGACCGAATTCGGCGCGGGAACGCAGAAGCCGAAGGCCGCAGAGCACAGTGCCTGCCATGGGCCCTGTCAGGCTCCGGCCGTCGCCTCGCCTTCCAGCTCGTCGTAGAGGCAGTCAGCTCCCGCGCCCATTTCTGACACTTCGGGCTTCCTCTCCCGCTTCGCACCCGTCGTACACCGTGCTCGTCCAGGACGACCTCGGAGATGACCTTGCCCAGACCCGCGACGCTTAGGAGTAACTGGCTGATGGGGGCAGCCCCCTCGCCCATGTTGCCGTGGCTGCGCTGGTCTCCCCTCAAAGCCGCGGCCACCAGCCGGGCCACAGGACACTCGTGGCCTCCCGGGATCGAGTCCTAGGTGTTGCGGGTCAGGGCGTGGTTGACGGCGTCACGTGCTCGTCCTGCTGTAGGGGGACGCTTGCGGCGTATCTCGTGCACGAATCGCACCTTGTGAGTAGGTCGTGCTCGCAGTTGATCACGTGCACGAGGAATCGTTCGGCATCCTCGAGTTGCGCTCGTTGCGTCCGGATACGGTGGAGTTGCCGCTCGATCGCGCCCGTTCTCTCGGGTTCACCTCGGTGCAGAACCTGCCGGATCTCCGGCAGACTCATTCCGACGCCCTGGCATGCCCGCAGAACCCGCAAGCGGTGGAGGTGCTCCTCACTGTAATTGCGCTGGCCTGACGGTGTGCGGTCGGGCACGACGACACCTACATCGTCCCAGTGCCTCAGCACATGCACCGCTACTCCAAGACGGTGAGCGACCTCTCCGATCTTCATGAGGCCATTATCCCTGCTTGACCTCAGGTCGACCTGAGGTTCTAGCTTCATCGCATGAATACGAGGGAATCGCGGCTGCCGGATCCGGTCCACATCACCGTCGACGGGGCAAGCGTCGCAACATACGTACTGGCTCCCGAGCGGAGGGCTCCGCTGGGGGATGTGGTGTTCTGCCATGGCACGCCGTGGTCGTCACAGGTATGGGCGGAGGCTGCACGGCACCTAAGCGGCAGCTATCGGGTGTTCTTGTGGGACATGCCCGGCTACGGCAGATCAACGAAGGATCCGGCAGTTCCGATCGATCTCGCCATCCAGATGTCGCGATTCGCTCAACTGCTCGCGTACTGGCGCTTGGACAGGCCATACGTCGTCGCACACGACATCGGAGGAGCCGTGGCGCTTGGGTCTCACCTGCTTCACGACAGTGAGTACGCGGGTCTGTTCCTCTGGGACGTGGTGACACTCGATCCGTGGGGATCGCCGTTCTTCCGTCTGGTCGCCGACCATGCCGACGTGTTCGCGGAACTCCCAGCCGCGCTCCACACGGCCTTGGTCAAGGAGTACATCGCCGGTGCGGCACGCCACCAGTTGACGACCGGTTGGGTAGACGCTTTGAGTCAGCCGTGGTTGGGGGCGTCGGGTCAGCCGGCCTTCTACCGTCAGATCGCTGCGCTCCGGCCTGAACACACGCGGCCGGTCGTGGAACGCCTACAGCAGGTGAGCTGCGGGGTGACGATCGGCTGGGGTGAGCAGGACCCCTGGATTCCTGTCGACCAGGCAGCTCAACTGCAAGACCGGCTCCCCGGGACTCCACCCGTGATCACGCTGGGCGAGGTTGGGCACCTTGCCCCTGTCGAAACGCCGTCGCGTGTGTCTCGCGCTCTCAGCGACTGGCTCGCCCAATCTGTCACGTGCGACGGCAAGGGTATGGACGGGTGAGAACTCATGCCAATGCGCCGCTGTCTATCGAGGGGCGTCGCCGTCTGATCGAACGATGCAAGACTCGCCCGATCGCGCACGTCGCAGCCGAGATGGGTGTCTCGCGGGCGTGCGCGTCGAAGTGGCTGAAACCGGTGGCGCAAGCACGGCGACATCGGCCTACTCGACCGTTCGTCGACCCCGCACCACCAACCGACCGCGACGCCGCCGGGTCTGATGCAGGGTTGGGTGACAGGTTGGGTCACGCGGCCTGGAGGGCCGGTGTGGTCATGACGGTCTCGAATTCGATGGGGGTCAGTCGGCCGAGGGATGCCTGTCTGCGGCGTCGGTGGTAG
>NZ_RZYA01000022.1 GCF_004005495.1 Streptomyces antnestii | reverse complement strand
TCCGCCGGGAAATTCGGCAACGTCGACAGATCGTTCCCGAACGACGCCGTCTCCGACGTGAACCGGTCCCCCGTCAGCTGCATCCCGTCACCCGAGTCACCCGCAAACCGGATGATCACCCGGTCCAGGCGCCGTACGTCCTTGTCGCCCGGGTGTTTGCGCTGCTCTCCGACCACTGCCTCATCGGCCTGCTCGGCCGGGCTACTGACCTGGCTGGTCACTGAACTGGACCTCCCTCGAGGCGGCTCTGCGGGAGTGGCCGGCCGACCGGCCCCTCCATGGCCCACTCTACGTCGGTAAGGGTCGCCTTCCCTGGATAGTTCGCATGGTGGACGCGACAATGAGACAGCTTTTTGGCCTTGTTTGTCATGATTTTCCCACCCCCATGGCCCCCTCTTCGAAGACGCGCCCATTCATCCTTTGGTTCTAGGCCCTGCCGCCCCGGGAAGGGCACCGGCTCCGCCATATCTGACAGGGTGTCAGGTCGTCAGGAGTTCAGATAGGTGAGGACAGCCAGAACGCGACGGTGATCCCCGTCACTCGGGGACAGGCCCAGCTTCAGGAAGATATTGCTGACGTGCTTCTCCACCGCGCCGTCGCTGACGACGAGTTGACGCGCGACGGCCGAGTTCGTCCGCCCCTCGGCCATCAGGCCGAGGACCTCCCGCTCGCGCGGCGTGAGCCCCGCCAGCACGTCCTGCTTACGGCTGCGCCCGAGGAGCTGGGCCACCACCTCCGGGTCGAGCGCCGTCCCGCCCTGCGCCACCCGCACCACCGCGTCCACGAACTCGCGCACCTCGGCCACCCGGTCCTTGAGCAGATAGCCCACGCCACGGCTGGATCCGGCCAGAAGCTCGGTGGCGTACTGCTCCTCCACGTACTGCGAAAGGACCAGCACCCCGAGTCCCGGGTGCTGTTTGCGCAGCAGGACGGCGGCGCGCACGCCCTCGTCCGTGTGCGTCGGCGGCATCCGCACGTCGGCCACCACCACGTCCGGCAGTTCGCCCTGCGCGGCCAGGTCGGTGATCGTCTTGACCAGCGCGTCCCCGTCTCCCACGCCCGCCACCACGTCATGCCCGCGGTCGGTCAGCAACCGGGTCAGGCCCTCCCTGAGCAGCACTGAGTCCTCGGCGATGACCACTCGCACCCTGTCCTCCACGTTTCTCGGCCCCCCACAGCCAGTCCCACCTGTGCAACGGCTCCCAGCATCTCAGCATCCGGACCGCGTGGGGCCGCAGCCACGGGATTGGCCGGTAAGGGCCTGTATGCATGGGAGACGGACGGGGGTCAGGCGCGGCGCCAGGGGAGTTCGGCGGTGACGCGGGTCGGGCCCGCGGACGGCGAGTCGACCAGGAGGATCCCGTCGACCGCGTCGAGCCGCCCGGCGAGTCCGGCGAGGCCCGAGCCGGCGGCGGCGTCCGCGCCGCCCACGCCGTTGTCCGCCACCTGGAGCATCAGCCGGTTCTCGACCCGCCACACGTCGACCGTGGCGCGGGTCGCCCGGCTGTGCTTGCTGACGTTCTGCAGGAGCTCGCACACCGTGAAGTAGGCGATGCCCTCGATCGCGGGCGCGGGCCGCGCGGGCAGGTCGACGTCGACCTGGACAGGGACCGTGCAGCGGGAGGCCACGGAGGAGAGTGCCGCGTCCAGGCCGCGGTCGGTGAGGACGGCCGGGTGGATGCCGCGGGCCAGGTCGCGCAGCTCCTGGAGCGCCGTCTTCACCTCGCCGTGCGCCTCGTCCACCATGCGCGCCGCCTCCCGCGGGTCCTCCGCCAGCTTCTCCTTCGCGACGCCGAGGTCCATGGCGAGGCTGACCAGGCGGGCCTGGGCGCCGTCGTGCAGGTCGCGCTCGATGCGGCGCAGGTCGGCGGCGGCCGTGTCGACCACGACGCCCCGGTCCGACTCCAGCTCCACGACGCGCGCGCCGAGCCGCGACGGGCCGAGGAGCCCGCTCACGAGCAGCCGGTCCACCCAGGTCAGCGCCCTGATGACCCACGGCGCGGCCATGGTGATCAGCAGGCCGACCACGGCGGTGACCGTGATCTCGAAGGGGTTGTCCAGATAGATGTCGTGCGCGCCGTCGCCGTACAGCTGGATCCCGCCCTGGCCCGTGTACATGGGGAAGACCCACTGCCACAGCGGATACGTCAGCAGCGTCCAGCCCACCGTCCAGAAGACCAGCGCCACGTTGAACGCGAAGACGGCCCACGGGAAGTGCAGGATCCCGTACAGCAGGTTCCGCCAGGACTCGCCGCTCTTGAGGAGGGCGACCGTCCAGGCCATGGGGCCGTGGCCGCGGGCCCGCAGCGGGCCCGGCGAGCCGACGTCCAGGCCGAGGAGCGCGCGGGCCCTCGACCGCTCCATCGCGGCGAACCCGCGGGCCCCGGCGAGGGCGGCGGCGAGCACCGGGATCCCGAGGAACGTGATCAGCAGCCCGGCGCCGAGCGACACCATCGTCACCGCGTACACGAACGTCATGATGCTGAGCGGCAGGCTCAGGAGCAGATAGCCGAACTCGCGGAACGTGCGGGCCTCGACCGGCGCGCGGAGCCCGGCCGGGAGCCGGCGGCGCCGTTCCCCGGCCACCGCGTCGCGGTAGCCGTATCCCTGTCCGTGCTGCGTGGGCGTGGTCATGGGTGGGGTCCGTCCGTTCTGCTCGTCCGCCTTGATACGTCCAGACTCCCCGCGGCGGCGCCCCGCGGCCATGGAGCCGGTCGGCGTCTTGGACCGGGGGTTTTCCCTACCTCCGCCGCACCTTTACGCGCGGTCGCGCCAGGGCAGTTCGGCGGTGACCGTGGTCGGGCCGCCCGCCGGCGAGTCCACGACGAACAGTCCGTCCACCGCGCCCAGCCGGTCCGCGAGGCCGGACATGCCGGTGCCCTTGTCGAGGCTCGCGCCGCCGCGCCCGTCGTCCCGTACCTGGATGAGGAGCCGGTCGGCGGAGCGCCACACGTCGACCGACGCCGACCGCGCCCCGCTGTGCTTGCTGACGTTCTGCAGCAGCTCGGACACCGTGAAGTACGCGATGCCCTCGATCGCCTCGGCGGGCCGCTCCGGCAGGTCCGCCGTCACCTTCACCGGGACCGTGCAGCGCGTGGCCACGGAGGAGAGCGCGGCGTCCAGGCCGCGGTCGGTGAGGACGGCCGGGTGGATGCCGCGGGCCAGGTCGCGCAGCTCCTGGAGGGCCAGCTTCACCTCGCCGTGCGCCTCGTCCACCATGACCGCGGCGGCGTCCGGGTCCTCCAGGAGCTTCTCCTTCGCCAGGCCGAGCCCCATCGCGAGGTTGACCAGGCGGGCCTGGGCTCCGTCGTGCAGGTCGCGTTCGATGCGGCGCAGGTCGGCGGCGGCCGTGTCGACCACGACGCCCCGGTCCGACTCCAGCTCGGCGATCCGCCGCTCCAGCTCGTCCGACGGCGAGAGCAGGGCCCGCGCCATCGCCCGGTCCGCGTTCGCGAGGCCCCTCACGACGAACGGAAGGACCGGCCACAGCACGAACAGGCCGACCAGCGTGACGGTGAACGTGAGCACGCCCCACGGCAGCCGTATGAACGAGTACAGCATCGTCCGCCAGCCCACCGGGTCCTTCAGGCCGGACCAGAGGCGGCCGAACCAGCCGTCCACACTGGCCCTCGGCAGCGGGCTCGGCTCCTCGACGCGCAGCCCGAGCAGCCCACGGGCCCGCGCCCGCTCCGCCCGGCCGAGCAGGCGCGCGCCCAGCAGACCGGCCGCGAGCACCGGCAGACCGATCACCGTCACGGCCAGGCCGACGCCGATGGACAGCGTCGTCACGACATAGACGAAGCCGAGCAGGGTAACCGGCAGATTGGTGAGGAGATACACGATCTCCTTCCAGGTATGCCGGTCGAAGGCGAAGCGCGGGGCCGGCGGACGGTCCACGGCCTCCGGCTCTGAGGTGATGATGCGAGCGGTCATATGCGACAGCGTGCCGGGCCCGGCACGAGGGCGCCATGAGGCGGGCTGCCGGACCCGGCGGGGGATAACCCCACCTCAACCCTGGACGGGCTGCTTACCGTCTCTTTAACAGGCCCTAGACTCCCGTGCGTACAGATCGTCGAACACCACGGAGCGAGGGGCGGACGTGCCGGAATCGACCATGGTCGCCGCGGGCTACTTCCAGACGTACTCCGTCGTCGGCGTGCTCGTCGCCGTCGGCGTCCTGTTCGTGGCCGTCGCCTTCGGCGCGGGACGGCTGCTGAGGCCGGTGGTCCCGACCCACGAGAAACATCTGACGTACGAGTGCGGCGTCGACCCCGTCGGCGAGGGCTGGGCCCACACCCAGGTCCGCTACTACGTCTACGCGTTCCTCTACGTGATCTTCGCGGTCGACTCGATCTTCCTCTTCCCGTGGGCGACCGTCTTCGCCGGTCCGCAGTTCGGCGCGGCGACGCTCGTGGAGATGTTCATCTTCCTCGGCTTCCTCGCCGTGGGCCTGCTGTACGCATACAAGAAGGGCGTCCTGACATGGACGTGAACCCGTCGGAGCCGGTGCTCCTGCCGGAGCCTGTCGCTCCGAAGAAGCTGGGCGTACTGTCCCGCCTGGCCCCCGAGCCCATGAAGGTGGTCCTCAACTGGGGCCGCCGCTACTCGCTCTGGGTCTTCAACTTCGGCCTGGCCTGCTGCGCCATCGAGTTCATCGCGGCGTCCATGGCCCGGCACGACTTCATCCGGCTCGGCGTCATCCCGTTCGCGCCCGGCCCGCGCCAGGCCGACCTGATGGTCGTCTCCGGCACGGTCACCGACAAGATGGCCCCGGCCGTGAAGCGCCTGTACGAGCAGATGCCCGAGCCCAAGTACGTCATCTCCTTCGGCGCCTGCTCGAACTGCGGCGGCCCCTACTGGGACTCGTACTCGGTCACCAAGGGCGTCGACCAGATCATCCCGGTCGACGTGTACGTGCCCGGGTGCCCGCCGCGTCCGGAGGCACTGCTCCAGGGCATCCTCAAGCTCCAGGAGAAGATCGCGCGCGAGTCGCTCGGCGAGCGCTACGGCGCCGACGCGGCAGCCGGCCGGCCGTCGCCGGCCGCGCTGAGCAGCGGCCTGGTGAAGCCTCCCGTGCCGGGTACGACTCCTTCGGGCGGTGACCGATGAGCTGGCTGCCGGGCCCCGTCGAGGAACTGTTCGGTGCCGGGGCCACCGTCGAGGAGGCGTACGACCTGCTGACGGTCGACGTCCCCGCCGACGCCTGGCTCACCGCCCTGGAGACGGCCCGTACGACGCTGGGGTGCACCTACTTCGACTGGCTGAGCGCGGTCGACGAACCGGAGACCGGGTTCCGCGTGTGCGCCCACGTCGCCGCCGTCGCCCCCGGTTCCGTACACCGTCTGATGCTGCGTACGACGGTGCCGCACGCGGCGCCGGTCCTCGCGAGCGCCGTCGACGTGTACGCGGGCGCCGCCTGGCACGAGCGCGAGACGCACGAGATGTTCGGCGTCGACTTCACCGGCCACCCGCATCTCGTTCCGCTGCTGCTCCCCGAAGGCTTCGAGGGGCACCCGCTGCGCAAGGACTTCGTGCTGGCGGCGCGTGTCGTGAAGGCGTGGCCGGGCGCCAAAGAGCCGGGGGAGTCCGAGCACGGGGGGCCCAAGCGGCGGCAGATGCTGCCGCCCGGTGTTCCCGACCCGAACGAATGGGGCCCGCTCAAGGGCCAGCTGCCACCCGCGCCGGCCCGCCCGGCACGCGGCGCTGGCCGCGCGGCGGGCGACCGTCCGGTGCGCCGTACGCGTACGGCGGGGGAGGGCTCGGCGAGCCAGACGGGCGCGCCGGACGCGGGGGCGGCGCCGGGTACGGCCGCCGCGCCGCCGAGGCGTTCGCGGAGCGCGTCGCAGGGGTCGGCTTCGCAGACGCCGCCCGCGCCGGCCACCACTCCTGAGCCCGTGCCGAAGGCCGGTAGCAGTGACGCGCCGTGGCACCACGCGCGCCCGGCCTTCGACGCACCCGGGGCCGAGCCCGAGCGCGAGCGCGAGCCGGGGACGAAGCCCGAGCCGGGGGCGAAGCCCGAGCCAGGGACGAAGCCCGAGCCAGGGACGAAGCCCGAGCCAGGGACGAAGCCCGAGCCGGCGGAGCCGGAAACCCCTGACACCCCGCCTGAGAATCCCGAAACCCCCACAGGAGGAACGGAGTGAACGACGTGCTCGACGTCGCTCTGCGGCTCATCGTCGTCTTCGTCGCCTTCCTCGTCCTGCCCCTCGTCGTCGGCCAGACCGAGCACAAGGTGATGGCGCACATGCAGGGCCGCCTCGGCCCCATGTACGCGGGCGGGTTCCACGGGTGGGCCCAGCTCGTCGCGGACGGCGTGAAGTTCGCGCAGAAGGAAGACGTCGTCCCGGCCGATGCGGACCGCCGTATCTTCCAGCTCGCGCCCGCCGTCGCGCTCCTGCCGTACCTCCTGGTTCTCCTCGCCATCCCCATCGGCCCGGCCGAGGGCGCGGTGGGACAGGTCGTCGACGCCGGCATCTTCTTCGTGCTCGCCGTCATGGGCGTCGGAGTGCTCGGCTCGCTCATGGCCGGCTGGGCGTCGGCCAACAAGTTCTCCCTCCTGGGCGGACTCCGTACCGCCGCGCAGCTCCTCGCCTACGAACTGCCGATGCTGCTCGCCGCCGCCTCGGTCGCGATGGCCGCCGGAACCGTCTCGCTGGTCGGCATCGTGGCGGCCTTCCACTGGTGGTGGGTGCCGTGGCAGATCGTCGGCGCCCTCGTCTTCTTCGTCGCCGGGCTCGCCGAACTCCAGCGCCCGCCCTTCGACATGCCGGTCGCCGACTCCGAGATCATCTTCGGTGCCTACACTGAGTACACGGGGCTGCGATTCGCCCTGTTCCTGCTCGCCGAGTACGCCGGGATCGTCGTCCTGTGCGGCCTCACCACCGTCCTGTTCCTGGGCGGCTGGCACGGGCCGTGGGGCGCCGAGGGCCTCGGCTGGGTGTGGACCCTGCTGAAGACGGCCGTCCTCGCGTTCGTCGTGATCTGGCTGCGCGTCACCTACCCCCGTCTCCGCGAGGACCAGCTCCAGAAGCTCTCCTGGACCCTCCTCGTCCCGCTCGCCCTCGCGCAGATCGCGCTCACCGGCATCGTGAAGGTGGCGATCCAGTAACCATGGCTCCGATCCCCGGCTCCGGCCTCGCCAAGGGGCTGGCCGTAACCCTCCGCACGATGACGCGGAAGCACGTCACCGAGCAGTACCCGGACGTCCAGCCCGAACTGCCGCCGCGCACGCGTGGCGTCATCGGCCTGTTCGAGGAGAACTGCACGGTCTGCATGCTGTGCGCCCGTGAGTGCCCCGACTGGTGCATCTACATCGACTCCCACAAGGAGACGGTCCCGCCGGCGGTCGAGGGCGGCCGCGAGCGCAGCCGCAACGTCCTCGACCGGTTCGCCATCGACTTCGCCCTGTGCATGTACTGCGGTATCTGCATCGAGGTGTGTCCTTTCGACGCGCTGTTCTGGTCCCCGGAGTTCGAGTACGCGGAGACGGACATCCACGAACTCACCCACGAGCGCGACAAGCTCCGCGAGTGGATGTGGACGGTCCCGGCCCCGCCCGCGCTCGACCCGGCGGCCGAGGAACCCAAGGAGCTCGCCACCGCCCGCAAGGCCGCCGACAAACTGGCGGCGGCGCAGGCCGCTGCTGCTGCTGCCGCCGCCGAAGAGGCCACCACCGAGGGCGGCACCACCGAGGGCGCTACCACCGAGGGCGCCCCCGGCGAGTCCGCGCCCGGAGAGGAGGGGCCCGCGTGAACACCCTCGCAGCGGCGGCCACGCAGACCCACGGCTTCCTCTCGCCGACCGGCGTCGAGATCGCGTTCCTCCTCGTCGGCCTGGCCACCTTCGGCGCGGCGATCGTCACCGTCACCACCCGGCAGCTGGTGCACGCCGCCCTGTGGCTGGTGGTCACGCTCGGCGGTCTCGCCGTCGAGTACCTGCTGCTCACGGCCGAGTTCATCGCCTGGGTGCAGGTCCTCATCTACGTCGGTTCCGTCGTCGTCCTCCTCCTGTTCGGGCTGATGCTCACGCGGGCGCCCATCGGCCGCTCCCCGGACGCCGACTCGGGCAACCGGTGGGCCGCGCTGACGGTCGCCGTCGCCGCGGCCGCCGCTCTCGTCTGGGTCGTCGTGGACGCGTTCCGCACGACCTGGGTCGACCTGGACGGCGCCGCCCAGGGCACCACCGCCGTGACCGGATCGATCCTTTTCCAGCACTGGGTGCTCCCCTTCGAGGCCCTGTCGGTCCTCCTCCTGGCGGCCCTGGTCGGCGCGATCGTCCTGTCCCGCAAGTCCGACAGGACCGCCAACACCGCCAAGACCGCCACGACCGCCAGGACCCGGGAGGGAAACCGCTGATGCACCTCGCCTATCCCGCCGTCCTCTCCGCCCTCCTCTTCTGCACGGGCCTGTACGGAGTGCTGGCCCGCCGCAACGCGATCCTGGTCCTGATGTCCGTGGAGCTGATGCTCAACGCCGTCAACCTCAACCTCGTGGCCTTCGACGTGTGGCTCAGCAAGGCCGCCCGCGACACCCTCCACTCCGGACAGGCGCTGACCCTCTTCACGATCGCCATCGCCGCCGCCGAGATCGGCATCGGCCTGGCGATCGTCCTCGCCGTGTACCGGGGCCGCGGCACCTCCGACATCGACAAGCTCCGCGACACCGCCGAGTCCCCGGACGACGGACCGGACGGCTCCGCTCCGGACGCCTCGGCCGTGGCCGTGACGGACGAGAAGGCCGAGGCCACCGCGTGACCACCACGACCCTCGCCGTACTCGTCCCCCTCCTCCCGTTCCTGGCCGCCGCGGCCGGCCTGCTCCTGGGCCGCACCCTCCCCGGCTTCGTACGGCCCCTCGCCGTGCTGCCGACCCTCGCGGCGCTCGCGCTCGCCGTCGTCGTCGCCGTGCGGCAGGGCGGCGGCCGGTCCATCGACGCGGCCACCGAACTCACCCCGACCGGCTCGGTCCCCGTCGAACTCGCGCTCCACATCGACGGCTTCGCCGCGCTCGTCGCCGTCCTGGTCTGCGTCGTCGCGTCGTGCGTGCAGATCTACTCGACGGCCTACCTGCGCGACGATCCGCGCTACCCGTCGTACGCCGCGCTCGTCTCCCTCTTCACCTCCGCGATGCTCGTCGTCGTCTACTCGGGCGACCTGATCGTGCTGCTCGTCGGCTGGGAAGTCATGGGCATCTGCTCGTACTTCCTCGTCGGCCACTACTGGGAGACGCCCGAGGCGCGCGCCGCCTCCCTCAAGGCGTTCCTGGTCACCAAGCTCGGCGACGTCCCCTTCCTGATCGGCCTGTTCGCGCTCGCCGTGGACGCCGGGTCCTTCCGCATCACGACGGTCCTCGGCGCCGTCGCGAGCGGCGGCCTCGACCACCCCACGCTGATCGCCCTGCTGCTCCTCGCGGGCGTGGCGGGCAAGTCCGCGCAGTTCCCGCTGCACACCTGGCTGCCCGACGCGATGGCCGGCCCCACGCCGGTCTCCGCGCTGATCCACGCCGCGACGATGGTCGCCGCCGGTGTCTACTTCGTCGCCCGGCTCCTCCCCGTCTTCACGGCCTCCGGCGCCGCCCTGGTCGTCCTCGCCGTCATGGCGGCCGTCACGATGACCGGCTCGGCCCTCGCCGCCCTCGCCCAGGACGACATCAAGCGCGTCCTCGCGTACTCGACGATCGGCCAGCTCGGCTACATGACCGGTGCCCTCGCCGTCGGCGACCGTGGTGCCGCCGTCTTCCACCTCCTGTCGCACGGCGCCTTCAAGGCGCTCCTGTTCCTCGCGGCCGGCGTGATCATCCACGCCGCCGGCACCAACTCGCTCGCCGAGATGTCCCGCATGAAGGACCTGCGCGACCGCGTCCCCGACGCCTACTGGACGATGACCGTGGCGCTCCTCGCGCTCGCCGCGATCCCGCCGTTCAGCGGTTTCTTCTCCAAGGAGGCCGTCCTCGGCGCCGCCGAGCACGCGGCCACCGGCCACGCGGAGGCGATCCCGTCCTCGGCCGGCTGGATCGTCCTCGTCGCCGGCCTCGTCACGGCCCTGCTCACCGCCGCGTACGCCACCCGCCTGTGGCTCCTCGCCTTCCGGGGCCGGGGCGCCGAGGCACCGGACCACGGCAGGCAGCCCGTCGCGATGAACGCCGTCCTGTGGGTCCTGGCGATCCCCTCGCTCGCCTTCGGCCTCACGGTCGGTGTCCTGCCCCGCTGGTTCGACGGCCGCTCGCTGACCCCGACCCTCACCACCTCCGTCCTCGGCACGGGCGTCGCCCTGGTCGGCGGACTCGTCACCTACGCGGCCTGGCGCCACACCACGGCCCTCGCCGCGCGGCTTCCGCTGGGCGCGGTCGTCGCCCACCCCGAGGCGGGCGGCGGCATCGTCGAGGCCGAGGCGATGGCCGCCCACGCGGCCGCGTACGGCGACGTCGCGTACGTCCCCGACCCGGCGGACCCCGGCCGTCTCCTGCTAGGTCCGCTGCACCGCCACGCCGCCCGTGGCTTCCACGTGGACGCCGTCTACTCGGCCCTGTTCGTCCGACCGGTCACGGCCGCCGCCTCACTGGTCCGCTTCCTGGACCGCGAGGTCGTCGAGACCTACGTACGCGGCGCCGCCGCCCTGCCCGACTGGCTGGGCCGGGCCGTCCGCCGGGCCCAGACCGGCAACGTGCAGACCTATCTCAGCGCCCTGCTCGCAGGGACCGTCGTCCTGGCGATCGCCGTCGTCCTCGTCGCCACCGCCGGAGCGTGAGCAGCCGTGATCGATATCAGCGAATCCGTGATGCAGATCCTTCTCGCAGTGATCGTCGCCGGCCCGCTCGTCGGCGCCGTCGCCGCCCTTCTCCCGGCCCCGCCCGGGCTGAAGGGGAAGTCCCCCGACCAGGCCGTGCTTCGCCACGGCGTGACCGTGACCGGCGTGATCCTTCTCGCCGCGATCGTCCTCGCGCTCGGCTTCGACCATGACCACCCGTCAAAGATGCAGGCCACGACCGACATCAGCTGGATCCCCGCACTCGACGTGCGGATCCACCTCGGCATCGACGGCATCTCGCTCCCCCTCCTGGTCCTGACCGCGCTGCTGACCTTCCTGTGCGCGCTGTACAGCTACTTCAAAATGCCCGCCGGGCCGTCCCCCAAGGCATTCGTCGCGCTGATCCTCGTCCTCGAGTCCGGCACCCTCGCGACCTTCGCCGTCCTCGATCTGCTGCTCTTCTTCCTCGCCTTCGAGATGGTCCTCATCCCGATGTACTTCCTCATCGCCCGCTGGGGCGGTGAGCAACGGACCCGAGCGGCCTGGAAGTTCATCCTCTTCACGCTCCTCGGCTCCGTCGTGATGCTGCTGGGGATCCTCCTCATCGGGCTCAAGTCCGGCACATTCGACATGGTGGCACTCGCCACTGACAACGGCCGCGGCCTGAGCACGTCCGTGCAGGTCATCGCCGTTCTGGCGATCGGGATCGGACTCGCCGTCAAGACCCCGATGTGGCCGCTGCACAGCTGGCTGCCGGACGCCCACACCGCCGCGCCCACCGTCGGCTCGGTCCTCCTCGCCGGCGTGCTGCTCAAGATGGGCACGTACGGGTTCGTCCGGATCCTGCTGCCGATCACGCCCGACGGCATGCACACCTTCGCCCCGTACCTCGCGGCGTTCGCCGTCGTCGGGATCATCTACGGGTCCCTGGCCTGCCTGGCCCTCGCGCGGACCGGCGCGAAGGGCGACCTCAAGCGCCTCATCGCATACTCGTCCGTCGGCCACATGGGCTTCGTCCTGCTCGGCATCTCGACGATGTCCCCGACCGGCGTGAACGGCGCGCTCTTCGCGAACATCGCCCACGGCCTCATCACCGGCCTGCTCTTCTTCCTCGTCGGCGCCCTCAAGGACCGCACGGGCAGCACCGACCTGGACACCCTCGCGGAGCAGGGCGGCATGGCGCTCTACGGCAAGGCGCCCCGCTTCGGCGGCCTCCTCGCCTTCGCGGCCGTCGCCTCGCTCGGCCTGCCGGGCCTCGCCGGGTTCTGGGGCGAGATGCTCGCCCTGTTCGGCGCGTTCAAGCCGGCCGCCGACCTGAGCCGCCCCGCGTTCCTCACGTTCATGTCGATCGCCGCGTTCGGCACGCTGCTCACCGCCGCGTACCTGCTCGTCGTCGTCCGCAGGGTCTGCATGGGCCCGCACGCGGCCGAGACCCCGAAACTCGCCGACGTCCAGGGCTACGAGTTCGCCGCCTGGACCCCGCTCGTCGCCCTCACCGTCGTCGGCGGCCTGTGGCCCGCGGCCCTGATCGGCCTCACCGACCCGGCCGTGCAGAAGCTCCTCGCAGGAGGCACCCAGTGACCGCCGTCGCCGCGCCCTCGGTGGCGTCCCTCGTCCAGTCCGTCGACTGGCTCGCGATCGCGCCGCCCACCATCGCGGCGGTCGTGGCGCTCGCCGTGCTCGTCGCGGACCTGTTCCTCGGCGACCGCCGCAAGGCACTGCTCGGCTGGGTCTCCGTCGCGGGCCTGGCCGCCGCCGCGCTCTCGCTGCTGCCCCTCCTGGACGGCGACCGCTCCACCTTCTGCCTCGACACGCTCAAGGGCGAGCAGGCGGCGTGCAGCTACACGGCCGACCACTTCACGCTCGTCATCCAGTTCCTCGTCCTGGCCGGCGCCCTGCTGACCGCCCTGCTGTCCGTCACCGGCATCAAGGACGTGAAGAACACCACCAGGGAACTCCCCGAAGGGGAGTTCTGGTTCCTGCTGCTTTCCTCCGCCGCGGGCGCCGCGCTGCTGCCCGCGTCCCGCGACCTGGCGACCCTCGTCGTCGCCCTGGAAGTGGCCTCCCTTCCGGCGTTCGCCCTCGTCGGCATCAAGCGCGACGACCGGCGCTCCGCCGAGGCGGCCCTGAAGTTCTTCCTGTCCTCGGTCACGGCGACCGCGGTGACCCTCCTGGGCGTGAGCTTCGTCTACGCGACGACGGGCACCCTGCACCTCACGAGGATCGCCACCGCCCTGACGCACGTCGACGGGCAGTTCCAGACCCTGGCCCAGGCGGGCGTCGCCCTCACTCTCGTCGGCTTCGCCTTCAAGACCGCCGCCGCCCCCTTCCACTTCTGGGTGCCCGACACCTACGTAGGGGCGCCACTGCCGGTCGCCGCCTACTTGTCGGTGATCGGCAAGGCGGTCGGCTTCTCCGGCCTCATCCTCGTCACCGTCGTCGCCTTCCCGTCGTACGCCGACGTGTGGGGCCCGGCCCTCGCGGCGCTCGCCGCGCTGACCATGACCGTGGGCAACGTGGCGGCCCTGCGCCAGCAGGCCACGCGCGCGTACAGCGCGGTACGGCTGCTCGCCTGGTCCTCCGTGGGCCAGGCCGGCTACCTCCTCGTCCCGATCGCCGCGGCCGCCTACTCCAAGGACGCCGGCAAGGCCATCGGCTCGACCGTCGCGTACGCCCTCATGTACGCCGCCGTGAACCTCGGCGCCTTCGCCGTGGCCGCCCTCGTCGCCCGTACGAAGCCCCTGAACCGGATCAGCGACTACCGGGGCCTGTACGCGTCCCGGCCGCTCGCCGCGCTGGTCCTCGGCTTCTTCCTGCTCAGCCTCGCGGGCCTGCCGCCCGGCATCATCGGCCTCTTCGCGAAGGTCACCGTCTTCTCGGCGGCCGTCGACGCGGGCCTCGGCTGGCTCGCCGTGGTCATGGCCGTCAACGTGGTGATCGCTCTTTACTACTACCTCCGGTGGACGGCGACGCTCTTCCGTCCCGCGGAGGGACCCGCGGAGGAACCCGTGGGAGAACAGCAGGTACAGCGCGTCCCGGCCCCGCTCACGGCCGCGATCGGGCTCACCGCGATCATCGGGGTTGCCCTCTCCGGAGCCCCCCAGATCGTTCTCCGTTTTGCTTCGACGGGCCTCTTCTAGGCACCCTCGTAGCGACCTCTACCTCATCGTCGTACCCAGGGAGACACTGCCGTGCTGAGCGGGTTCAAGGACTTCATCCTTCGCGGGAACATCGTCACCATGGCCATCGGCCTCGCCGTCGGTGCCGCCTTCACGGCCGTCGTGACCGGATTCAGCACGGCGTTCATCGCCCCGCTCATCGGTCTCGCCACGGCCTCGACCGGCGACTTCAGTGACGCCCACTTCTCGGTCGACGGCACGGACTTCCCGTACGGCAAGTTCGTCGCGGCGGCGATCGCCTTCGTGATCACCGCGGCGGTGCTCTACTTCCTCGTCGTCGTCCCGATGATGAAGTTCCAGGCCCGCATGGACCGCGACAAGCCGGTCGACATCAAGGCGGCCCAGCGCGACTGCCCGCGCTGCTACACCCAGATCCCGGCGATCGCCACCCGCTGCGGCCACTGCACCAGCGAGCTCAAGGCCGACCCCGAGGCCCTCGCCCTCGCCGGTCTCCCCGCCCAGCGCTGAGGGTCCCGCAGCACACCCCCCACCCGTACGGACTACACGCGCCCTCCGCGCACACAAGGGAACTCGTCCTTCTCGTCTGGCGTTGACCAGATCGGGAGGGTCCACTGGGCAGGGAAAGCACCCAGTGGAAGCACCAAGCACCAGCAAGCAGCGGGTTCCCCTGCCGCACCACATGGAGGGCCTACCGTGCACCGCCGGCACAACGGGCTGAAGACCGCCGTACTCCTCGGGGGCCTTTCGGCCCTCATCATCGTCATCGGCAGTTTCTTCGGTCGTACGGGACTGATCGTGAGCCTCGGAATCGCCCTCGTGACGAACGCGTACGCGTACTGGAACAGCGACAAGCTGGCCCTGCGCGCGATGCGCGCGCGTCCCGTGAGCGAGTTCGAGGCCCCCGCGCTGTACCGCATGGTCCGCGAGCTCTCCACGCAGGCCCGCCAGCCCATGCCCCGCCTGTACATCTCGCCGACGGAGGCGCCCAACGCGTTCGCGACGGGCCGCAACCCGCGCAACGCCGCGGTGTGCTGCACCGAGGGCATCCTGCGGATCCTCGACGAGAGGGAGCTGCGCGGCGTCATCGGACACGAGCTGAGCCACGTCTACAACCGCGACATCCTGATCTCGTCGGTCGCCGGCGCGCTCGCCTCCGTGATCATGTTCTTGGTCAACTTCGCCTGGCTGATCCCCATCGGCCGCTCCAGCGACGACGACGGTCCCGGCCTCCTCGGCATGCTGATGATCATGATCCTCGGGCCCCTGGCGGCCACGGTCATCCAGCTCGCCATCAGCCGCTCCCGGGAGTACGAGGCCGACGCGTCCGGTGCCCAGCTCACCGGCGACCCGCTGGCCCTGGCGAGCGCCCTGCGCAAACTGGACGCGGGCACCAAGCGGTTGCCCCTCCCTCCGGAGCCCCGGATCGAGACCGCGAGCCACATGATGATCGCGAACCCCTTCCGTCCCGGACAGGGCATGGCCAAGATGTTCTCCACACACCCGCCGATGGCGGAGCGCATCGCCCGCCTCGAGCAGATGGCAGGTCCTCACCGATGAAGACAATCCTCAACATCATCTGGCTCGTCCTGAGCGGCTTCTGGCTGTTCCTGGGCTATCTCGTCGCCGGTCTGATCCTCTGCATCACGATCATCGGCATCCCGTTCGGTATCGCCGCGTTCAGGATCGGCGGGTACGCGCTGTGGCCGTTCGGCCGGACCACGGTCGAGCGCAGGGACGCGGGCGCGCCCTCCTGCGTGGGGAACGTGCTGTGGCTGGTCCTGGCCGGCTGGTGGCTCGCCCTCGCCCACATCGTGACGGGCATCGCCCAGTGCATCACGATCATCGGCATCCCTCTGGGCATCGCCAACTTCAAGCTGATCCCGATCTCCCTGATGCCGCTCGGCCGCGAGATCGTCCGCACGGACCAGCCGTTCGCGGGCCGGTAGGCGCGCGGGCGAGACCCCTGACAGGGGGAACCCTGACGGGGAGAACCCTGACGGGGTCAACTCGCCTGCGTGGCCAAAGAGTTGTCCTCTCTTTCGCGTAGCGAAGAGACCCCGCGTGCTCCCTGTGGAAGCATGGTCGGAGCACGGGGGAGGTGGGCAGGCAGGCCCGAATCGTCGTGAAGCCGCGGCCTGCGCGCGAAGATGCAGCATGTTCCCGCACAGACCGCAGACAGTCAGGACGGACCCGAAGGCCGCCGTCCCGTAAGCCGTTCCGTACGCCTGTTCACGGACGGCCTCCTCGACCCCGACGCCCTCGGGGACGAGCGCACCGCCGCCGTCCTGCTGTCCGCCGCGGAGCGCGCCACCGAGCGCTTACGCCCCGGCGACCTCCTCCACGCGGTGCTCGACTCCCGCGACCTGGCGCTGCTCCCCGCCATCGAGGGCGCGCTCGCCGAGGGCGCGGCCCCGCACCACCTCCTGGAGACGCTCGCCGTGTACGCCCCGGCGGGCAACGGCTACGCGTTCGACGGCGCACGGGAACACGTAGCCCCCGAACTGGAGGCGGCCTTCGAGGAGTTCGAGAGGCGCTGCGAGCGGGACGGCGTAGGCGCACAGACCCGCCTGGAACTCCTGCTGGCCTGCGTCCTCGACACCCCCTCCGCCGACGAGCGGGAGTTCCTCGCCCCGCTCCTCGACCTGGAGCGCGCCGCCGAGGCACTGCGCCGGCAGGTGGGCGTCCAGGCCGCCGAACCGCCCGAGCTGTACGACGACGCGTCGGGCCGGCTGCGCTCGGAGGAGTTCACGGAGGACGCCTGGGCGGTACTGGAGCTGGCCGCCCGGCGCGCCGCCGAGCTCGGCTACGACCGGCTGCTGCCCCCGCACTGCCTGCTGGCCCTCCTCGCGGAGACCGAAGGGCCGGCGGAGCGTGTCTTCCGGCTCCAGCTGCCGCTCCAGGTCGGCCTGGTGAAGGCCGTCGAGACGATCACCCAGGCGTTCCGGATCACCGAGCGGGGCGATACGGCGGCCCCCCGCCTCGACCGCGACGGGATCGGCGAGTCCCTGCGGGACGTGCTGCACGCGGCCCGCACGACGGCCGCCCGCTGGGACGCGGAGCGGACCGACACCCCGCACCTCCTCGCGGCCCTCCTGGACAGCCCTCCGCAGCGCCTCGCCGCCGCGCTCGCCGCCGAGCCGCTGCGTCTCGACATCAAGCGGTTGCGGGAGAGCGTCCGCGACGTACTGAGCGAGTCCCGGTCGGCGGCGCCCCGCGAGGTGCCCTTCCGGCTGCCCGCGTTCCTGCCGCCCTCCGAGGACCTCACCTGGCTGGCCAGGACCGGGGCCGTCGGCCCGGCCGCCCACCTCGACGGCTACTTCGAGCCGCTGTGCCGCGCCCTGCACCGCAGCGAGAACAACCACGTGCTGATCACCGGCCTGCCCGGCATCGGCACCACCACCCTGCTGCGCGAGCTCGCCCGGCGGGCCACGGCCGGCGAGATCCCGTTCCTGCGCCGCAAGCGGTTCCTGCGCGTCGACTGCAAGGACGTCGCGGCGGAGGACAGCGGAGACCAGCTCACCGCCCTGATCGGCCAGGTCGCGGGCCGCACCGACCTCGTCGTCTGCGTCGACGGCCTGGGCCCCCTGCTGCGCGGCCGCCACGGCACCGACCACCTCCTCGAACTGCGCCGCGCCCTCAAGGAGCGCAGCATCCACCTCATCGGGGTGCTCGCCGGACACGACTACGAGGACCTGGTCGCCGCCGACCACGTCCTCCAGGAGCTGACCTCCCGTATCGACATGGCCGAGCCGGAGCGGGACGCGGCGCGGGACATGGTGCGCCTCGCCGCCGACGCCCTGGAGAAGGAGTTCACCGGCATTCGGGTCGAGCACCACGCGGTGGCGAGGGCGGTGGTCCTCGCGGGCGACTTCGTACGGCACCAGCGGCTGCCGCTGTCCGCCGTCAAGGTGCTGCGCCGTGCCTGCGAGGACCTCGACTACGCGCGCCGGCAGCTCGGGGACGAGCGCAGCGCCGTGACCCTGTCCGAGGTCGCCGACGTGGTGGCCGAGCTGTCCGGGATGCCGCGCGAGCAGATCGCCGGCACGGGCGGGGAGCGGGTCGACTACGCGACGGCGCTGCGTGCCGAGGTGGTCGGCCAGGAGCGGGCGGTCCGGGTGGTCGCGGACGAGCTGCGGCGGATCAAGGCGGGCCTGGCCGCGGTCAGTTCGGGGCCCGCGTCGGTCCTGCTCTTCGCGGGCCTGACCGGGGTCGGCAAGACGGAGCTGGCCAAGCGGATCGCCGGCCTCTACTCGGCGTCCAAGCGGCTCCAGACCTACCCCATGGAGAACTACACGGAGCCGCACAGCGTGTCCGGCATCCTCGGCTCCCCGCCCGGGTACGTGGGCCACGAGCGCGGCGGGCGGCTCATCAATGAACTCAACAGCGACCCGTACTGCGTCTTCCTCCTCGACGAGGCGGAGAAGGCCCACCCCGAGGTGCTGCGGCCCTTCCTCAACCTCTTCGACGAGGGCTGGATCACCGACCAGCGGGGCGTGAAGGCGCACGGCGACCGGGCCATCTTCATCCTCACGACCAACGCCGGGCACGAGATCATCTCCCGTCTGGGCGAGGACAGTTCGGACGAGGAGATCTCCGTCGCCGTCCGCAAGAAGCTCGCGGCGGAGCGCAGCCGGGACGGCACGCCCGTCTTCACCCCCGAGTTCCTGGCCCGGATCCGTCGCGTCATCGTCTTCCGGCCGCTCGACGGCGAGGCGATGACCGCGATCGGCCGCAAGGTCCTCGACCGGCAGCGCGCCTTCTGGCGGGAGAAGCGCGAGAAGGAGCTGATCGTGCCGGAGGAGCTGGTGCGCCACGCCGGCGACCTCGGGCACGGCCTCAACTCCGACGCGGGCGGCCGCGAGGGCGGCCGCATCATGGCCAAGGTGCTCTCCGACCTGGTCGAGAACCCCGTACTCGCGGCGGCCGAGGAGCGCCCCGAGGAGTTCCAGGCCTGCGACCGGATCGTGGTCGAGTTCGCGCCCCCGCCGCGCACGTCCGCGCGCGATGAACTGTTCTCCGTGCCCGGCGCGTCGGCGGCCACGTCCCGCACACGAGTGAGATTCCTGCCGCCGGAGGAACCGGCGGACGGTGCCCAACTGTCCTCTGGGGAAGGCGGGTTGACCACGTCCGGCGACAGCGGAAAGGGGGAGGCGCGTGATGAACCAGGCCCCACCGGATGAGTCCGATCTGCGGGGACTCCAGGGCCGGGTGGTCGACGGCCGCTACGCGCTGAGCGAGTGGATCGGCGGCGGCGGCTTCGGCGCCGTCTTCCGCGCCGACCAGTACATCCTGGGCCACCCCGTGCGCAGTGTGGCCTGCAAGCTCTCCCGGCGCTCGGGCCTGACCGAGGAGAACGCGGCGGAGCTCTTCCAGGACGTCCTGCTGCTCGCCGAGGCGATGGACAGCATGACCGACGCCGAGGCGCGCCAGCACCTCGTGCACGTGTACGACGGCGGCCTGGCCCAGGGCCTCGGGGGCCGCGCCTTCCTCGCGATGGAGTACGTGCCCGGGGCCACCCTCGCCGGCGAGTTCGCCGCGATGGGACGCGTCCCGGCGCCCCTGATGGTCAAGTGGGCGCGGCAGATCTGTGTGGCCCTGCGCGGCCTGCACCGCCTCGACCCGCCCCTGCTGCACCGCGACCTGAAGCCCGACAACGTCCTGCTGGGCAGCGACAACTGGGTCCGGCTCATCGACTTCGGGCTCGCCGCCCGGATGCTGGAGCTCGGCCACGTCCCCGGCACCGTCGGCACCCTCCAGTACATGGCGCCCGAGACCGCGGCCGGCTCCAGCGTCCCCGAGTCCGACCTGTACTCGCTCGGGCTCCTGATGTACGAGGGCCTGACCGGCCGCCACGCGTACGCCCATCTGACCCCGCCGCCCTCGCTGCCCGACGCGGCGCACGGCGACTGGCTCCAGGAACAGAAGCGGGGCGCACCGCCGGTACGCCCCTCGGTCCACAACAACCTCGTCCCGCCCGCCCTGGACGCCCTCGTGATGCGCCTGCTCGAACCGAGGCCCGCACAGCGCCACCGCAGCGCGGAGGACGTGATCGCCGCCCTGGACGTGGTCCTCGACCGGCCCGTCGTCCGGCAGCCCGGAGAGGCCGACCTCGAAGAGGCACGGCGGCTGCGGGCTCAGCGGCAGTGGGCGGCCGCGGCGGCCACGCTCCGGCGCGCACTCGCCCGCCACGACATCGCCGACCCGATACGCCTCGCCCTGCTCGTCGAGCTCGGGCCCGTCCACGAGTCGGGCGGCGACCACCTCGCGGCGGCCCACTCCTGGGCCGACGCGTGCGAACTCGTCCGGGGGCGCGCCCTGATGCCGTCCGGCCAGGACCGCGCCAGGCTCGCCCGCCGCGCGGAGGAGGCCTTCCGCAAGGCCGGGAACCGGTTCCAGGCCGAACGGTTCGCCCGCCAGGCCCGCGCCGAGCGGGACCGGGGGTGACGGGTGGAGCCACAGCGGTCCCTGAGGAAAGGTCTGTCCCGGCGCGGCCGCCTGGAGAACGCCTGGGCGAGCGCCGTCGACGAGAGGACCGATCCGGGCGTCGGCCTGGAGGGGCTGCGCGGGGTCCTCACCGGCTTCGAGGAGATCCCGGACCGCACCGCCGACCTGTGGCCGTCCCTCCAGCAGTCGTTCCTCGGCCCCCGCTTCCTGCCGCTCGTCGAGGCCGCCGACCTGGAACGCCTCGCCCGGGCCGGTGAGCGCCTCGCCGCCGAGGGCCGGATCGGCCTCCACCAGAGCTGGGTCCCGCTGGCCTCCGCCGCCGTCGCCCGGTCCGCCCCCGGCGACCACGACTTCGCGGTGTCCCTGTACACGCGGCTCTACCGCAGCGCGTTCGTCCACGAGGAGTCCCGCTCCATCGCCGCCACCGCGCTGGCCCGGCTCGGCGCCGAGGGCGACGACCAACTTGCCGTCTACGTAGACATTTTGACGCGCTACGCCTCCGTGCCGCCCGAGGTGCATCAGGCGGTGGGGCGGCTGCTCGGCGCCGGATTCGCCGACGCCACGGGGCGGGTGGAGCGGGCCTTCGCGTTCGCCGGCCGGCTGTCCGAGGCGGGCCTGCGGGTCGCGGGACTCGACCGCACCCTCGGCCTCGGCGCCCTGCTGCTGCGCCGCGAGCCGGCGCTCGCGGCGGACCACTTCACCCGCGCCTGCGCCGCCGACCCCACCGACGGGGAGGCGCTGCGCGGGCTCCTCGCCGCCCACCTGCACGCCGGTGAGTACGCCGACGCGCTCCGCGCCCTGCGCGGACGCGAAGCCGCCCGCACCCCGCGCACCGCCGAACTCGCCGACCTGTGCCGGATGCTGGAGTGGCTGGACCTCAACCCCGGCCGCGACGGACCCCCGGGCCCGGCCGCCCCCGCCCCGCTGACCGCCGTACGGCTCGCCACGATCGCCGACGGCCCCGACAGCCGCCCCTGGGGCCGCTACGCCCTCGGCCGCGCCCAACTCCTCGAAGGCAACGCCGACCTGGCCGCCAAGAACCTCGTCGTCGCCGCCGACGCGTTCCCCGACCGGCCCGGCCTCGCCTATCACGCGGCCTGGGCCCAACTCCTATGCGGCGAACGGGAAGAGGCGGGCCGCCGCTGCCGCGCCCTGCTGGCCGGCGGCGGCGCGCGCACCTGGCCGCTCGGCTGCCTCCTCGCCGACGCCGACCCCGGCCGGCCCGCGGCCCCCGAGGACCGTACGGCCATGAAGGGCGCCACGCACGCCTTCACCGCCGTCGTCACGGCCCGGCTGAAACTCGCCGGAGGGCAGGAACCCGGCGTCGACCTGGCCTGGGACCCGCTCGGCGCCGAGGACGCCACCGTCCCGGAACTCCTGGAGACCCTGCGCACCCTCCTCGGCGTCGAGGTCGCCGCCGGCCGGCCGGGCACGGCGGGCCACCTCACCGCCCTCTCTCTCTTCGGCCGCCTGCCACTGCCCGAACAGCTGCTGTGGCGCGGCCTGTTGGCCCTCCCCGGCGACCCCGACCAGGCCCGCGCCCTGCTCGAACAGGCCCACGGCCAGGGCCACGACCGCGCCACCCTCGTCCTCGCCGTGACCGAACTCAACGCCGGGCGCCCCGCCCGCGCGGCGGACCTCCTCGACGGCGTACGCGGACCCAAGGCCGAACTCGTGCGCGCCCGCGCCGAACTGGCCCTCGGCCGCGCCGCCGAGCCCGGACACCGGCTCGACCGCCTGCCCCTCCCGCGGGCGCGCTACGAAAGCGGCGTACTGGGCCTGCGCGAGGCCGCCGCGCTGTGGGCCGCCGGCGAGACCGAGCGGGCCGTGCAGCGCGCCGAACGGGCCGCGGCGCGCCTCATCGACGCGCACGTCGCCGGTGCCGGCGCCCTTCCGCCGGTCCCCGCCGACGCCGCGCTCCTCGCCCGCGCGGCCCGCGGCCTCGCGGAGCGCGCCGGGCGGCCCGGTGCGGGCGGCGCACCCTGGCGCGTGGTCCGCCACCACCCCCGCACGGCCTGGCCGCTCGGCCTCGCCCAGCTCATGGTGGAACCGCAGCGGGCGGAACCGGTCCTGGCGGAGGCGCTGGTGGAGTGGGCGGGGGTGGCGGGGGCGGAGGGGGAGGGGACGGGCGGTGACGGCGAGAGTGATGGTGACACCGGTGATGCCGGTGCGGTGAAGGCCCTGGCCGTGGCGCTGGGGCGGGCCTGCCTGCTGGCTGAAAGTGCGGTGCTCCAGGGTGAGTTGGCGGAGTTACTGCGACGCCTCGCGGAGGCGTGGCCGCTGCCGGAGGTCAGGGGCGAGGCGCGGAGGGCGGCTTCTCTGGGGGGTACGGGGGTGGTGGCGGAGGCCGACGGGGAGGTAAGGGCGGAGGCTGATTTCGGGGGCGACCCGCTGCTCGCCCTGTCCCTCGCGGCCACCGCCCTCGACAACGGGGACAGGCCGGGCGCCGTACGCCTGCTGCGGGCCGCTGACGGGGCCGGGACCGACGCCGGCCGCATCGTCGACTTCCTCGCCGGCGCCCTCGACGGCGCACCACCGGCGGCGCTGCCCGCCGCCGACCACCCCGCCCTGCCCGCCCCCCTCCTCGTCGTCCAGGCGGCCGGCCACCTCCCGGCGCAGAAGGCGAAGGCCGCCGAGACGCTCACCGCGGCCCTGCGCGACCACGACCTGAAGGGACTCGTCGACCTGGGCGCCGTCCTGCCCGCGCTGTGCGCCAGGGTGGCCCGCGCCAGGCGCCGCGACGGCCGCGCCGAGAACCTGGCGGCGGTCATACGCCGTCTCGCGGACGGCCTCCCCAAGGGCAACCTCCCGGCGGGGACCGATCCCGTAGCCCTGGACCCCGTACCGCTGGACCCCGTCACCCTCGCCCGGTGCGCCGCCGCCGTCGGTGACCATGTGACGGCCGACGGACTGTGGCGACGCATCGTGAACGCGCCCGCCCCAGCCCCGGACACCCCCGACGCAGACGTAGACACTGCCGCGGACGTAGACGCAGACACAGGCACAGACGCCCCCACCGAATACGGCACCTACCTCTGCCACCGAGCCGTCACCGCCCACGCCGCCGGGGACCCCGCGCGGGCCCTGGAGCTCCTGGAGCGGGCGGCCCGGTACCTCCCCGACGCGCACCCGGCTCACGCCCACCGCGCCGACCTGGAGCGCAGCGACCGTTGCGACGCGCTCCTGAGCCATCTCTTCCCGGACGCCGCCCAGTCCTGGGAACGCCCAGGAAGGCTCCCGGCCCTGGAGAACGCCATGGCCGGGCATCCCGTGTGGGAGGCGCTGGCGACGGAGCGGACGGAGCTCATAGGGGCGCAGCTGACCCGGTTCTTCGCGGGGAGGGCGGCCCGCGGCGACATCCGCGTACTGCACTCGCTGGCCGTGGTCTACCGGGAAGAGGCCCTGGCGAAGCTGGCCCGTACGGGATCCGCCGACGAGGACCTGGTCACGGCGACCGTCCTGTGGGCGCTGCTGCTGTGCCACCCGGCGTTCTGGGAAGCGGAAGCGTTCGACGGGCGCGCCGGCTCCGACGGCGCACCCTCCGACGCGGCGACGGCTCCCGAGGCCGCGTATCTGCGGACGTCCCTGACCGACGAGCTGCTGACCCTGCACCGCGGCCACGGCGCCCGCGCCCTCGCCGAACACCGGGAGGACCAGGCCCGCCTGCACCTGAACTGCCTGACCGCGCTGCGCCAGGGCTCCGACGTCACACGCACCCTGCTCGCGGAGGGGCCGCTGGCCGGGGTGCTGCCCGGCGTCGACGACGCACTCTTCGCCGGGATCGCGGCCAGCGCGGGCGCGCTGCTCGACGACTGGTCGGCGGACCTGGTTCTCGCGGCGGAGCGCCTGGCCGAGGACCCCGAGCGGATCAGCGCCCTGCCGGACGGCATGGACAAGGACTACGAGGCGGGCATCGAAAGCCTGGCGACCGCCGTCGACCACGGGTTCGCGGACACCGGCGTCCTGTGCACCCTTCTCACCTGGCACAACCAGTGGCAGAACTGCCACTACGAGCTGGACGACCGGGACGCGATGCGCTCCGTCGTCACCCGGGCCGTGCGCTTCGCGGAACTGCTCGCGCGAAGCGCCGTCAAGGGCCGCCCGCACCTGCGCGAGAACCAGCTCCTCGCCACGCACTACGTGGACCGCGGACTCCTCGACCCGGACGCCACCAAGGCCGTCGGATACTTCGAACTGGCCCTGGAGTGGAACCCGGCCAACACCAACGCCACCCAACTCCTCGCGCAGTACCGCCGGGACGCCCTGTTCAGCGCCGCGCTCGCGCATATCAAGGCGCGCCGCTACCCCCAGGCCCTCGTCGAGCTGGACCGCGTCCCGCGCGACGACGGGACGGCGAGGACCCTCGACCGCCTCCGCGCCAGCACCCTGATCAACCAGGGCTACGTGCTGCTCGACGCCGAGCGGCTCGACGAGGCGGAACGCTCGGTGCGCGACGCGGAGCGCGTGGCCGCCTCCGGCGACGACCCCAAGATGCGCGAGGAGGCCGCCAAGGCGCTCCGTGCCGTCGCCACCGGGATGAACAACCGCGCGGTGGCCATGAGCAACGCCGCGCTGAGCAGCGTCGAACGCTCGGTCCGTATCGGCCCCAACGCCATGGAGGGTGAACTGCAGGCCGCCATCAACCTGTTGCGGCGGGCGGAGAGGATCTCCCCGGACGCCGCGACCCGGGACAACATCACCCGAATCGAAGACATCCTGCGAAGGCTGCGCTCATGACGACACCAGCGTCACCCGCGTCACCGACCTCACCCGCCTCACCGACCTCATCCACGTCACCAGCGTCACCCACCTCGGCGAAGAGCCGGCCCAACCCCTTCCACGTACTCGGACTCCCCGTCGACGCCACCGAGGCGCAGATCGTCGAACGGGCCGAGGAAGGCATCCAGACCGCGTCCACCGCACAGGACCGCGACCTCTACGACTGGGCGATGCGCGAACTCATCCGCAATCCCCGCACCCGGCTGCGGTACGAGGTGACCGAGCCGCCCGGCACCGACTACCGCGACCGCCGCTGGACCGCCTTCGCCCGCGCCCACCGTACCTACCCGGCGGACCTCGGCGGCCGGCAGCTGCGCCCCGGCGACTTCGACCTGCCCGGGGCGCTGCGCCGTACCGTCCGGGCCCTCGCGCAGGCGCCCGTCGCGGGGGCGGGCTGGGCCCTGGGCACGTCCCCGGCGGCTGCCCTCGCCCAGGACCCGGAGCGGGAACTGGAGGTGCGCGATGTCCTCTTCGGCTGAACCGTCTCCCGCGACAGGGCTACCCACCTGGGACGACTTCGCCGAGCGCCCCGTCCCGGAGGTCCATGGCGCGACCACCGCGCCCGAGGCCGAGCTGGCCGGCGTACTCCAGCGCCGCCACGAGGACCTCGCCGTGGCCCGCGGCGCCTCCGCCGCGGCGGCGACCCGGGTCCACGCGACGCTCTTCGAACTGGCCGCGCTCGTCGGCACGTTGGAGCAGCAGGTCACCCGGTCCGAGGAGCCGCTCGCGGCCGTCGGCGAACAGCTGCGGCACCGCGAGCTGAGGAACGTGAAGGACCGGATGCTCGACCTGCTGCGCGGCGCCGGGGTGGAGGTGCGCGACCCGCTCGGCCTTCCCGCCGACGACGTCCTGGACTGGGCGGACCCGGTGCACTGGCGGCAGAGCCCGGACTTCGACGCCGAGGTGGTGGCGGAGACGAACGAGTGCGCGGTGTTCCACGAGGGCGCCGTGGTGCGCTTCGCGCAGGTCGTCATGGGCGCGCCGGCGCAGAACCCCGTATCCGAAAACGCCGAAGACCCCGCGGACGCCTGACAGAAGGAGCGGTCACCCCACATGAGCCAGCAGATCGTCAGCAAGGCCGTAGGCATCGACCTCGGCACGACCAACAGCGCGGTAGCCGTCATGAACCCCGCCGACAGCGAGATCGTGATCCACCGCGATCCGGTCTCGAAGTCGTACACGACGCCCAGCTGCGTCTGGCGCAGCCCGGCCGGCGGTGAACTCGTCGTGGGCCGCAAGGCGTTCGCCCGCAAGGGCAGCAGCCCGGAGCCGGTCACGTCGGTGAAGCGTCTGATGGGCAGCCGTACGACGGTCGACCTGGCCGGCGAGGAGTACACCCCGGCGCAGGTCTCGGCCGCGATCCTGGCCGAGATGAAGCGCCGGATCGAGACGGACGTGGCGGCGTTCGACAGCCCGGACGTCCGCTGGATCGTGGACCGCGCCGTGGTGACCGTGCCGGCGTACTTCGACCAGCCGCAGATCGACGCCACCCGCAAGGCCGCGGAGGAGGCCGGGCTCGAAGTCCTCGGCCTGCTCCACGAGCCGACCGCCGCCGCCAGCCACTACTGCTGGCGCACCGCCACCCGCGACGGCACGTTCCTCGTGTACGACCTCGGCGGCGGCACCTTCGACGTCAGCGTCCTGCGCTGCACCGCGGGCACGTTCGAGGTGCTCGGCATCAGCGGCAACAACCGCCTCGGCGGCGATGACATCGACGAGGCGTTCGCCCGCCACCTCCAGAAGATGCTCCAGGCGGACGGGTACGCCCTCGACCTCGACCCGGAGAACGACCCGGAGGACCGGCTCCGCTTCAGCCAGCTGAAGATCCTCGCGGAGGGCGCCAAGAAGGCCCTCACGGACCAGCCCGACTACATGCTGCGCGACACCGGGCGGCTCACCGACCAGGAGAAGCGGCCGGTGGTCATCGACGCGCTCCTGGAGCGTCCCGAACTCGACGACATCGCCCGCCCGTTGATCGAGCGGACCTTCGCGTACTGCGACGAGGCGCTGCGCCGCGCCGAGGACCGGGCCGGGATCACCCTCGCCGACGTCGACCACATCATCCTGGCGGGCGGCTCCACCCATATGCCGCTGGTGAGGGAGATGGTGACGCAGGAGCTGTGCGCGAACCCCGCGCCCGGCTCCGCCCGCCAGGTCCGCGCGGCCTGCGAGGCCCCGGTCTGCGACCACGCCGACACGGCCGTCGCCCTGGGAGCGGCGGTCCGCGCGGCGGCCGTCGGCGGCCTCGCCGTCTACGACGAGGACCGCACCGTCCGCGTCTCGTTCCGCGGCAGCGCCACCACGGGCTCCGCGGCCACCCACGTCGGCGGTTCCGTGCAGGTGCTCACCGGTGGCGTCGACCTCACCGGTGGCTACGTCCGCCTCACCACCGCGGGCTTCGAGGACCAGGCGGACCTCTCCGAGGAGGGCGCGTTCGCCTTCGCCCAGATCCCGGTCCAGCCGGACGCGGAGAGCCTGCTCACCTTCGAGGTGTACGACGCCGAGGGCGACCTGGTCGCCACGGCGGGCCGCGCACTCGCCCACAGCACCGGCGAGCTGCCGCCCGACGGTGGTACCGGCGGAGCGGCCATCAACTCCAAGGCGATCCTCCTGGAGGTGGACAAGGGCGACGGACGCACCGGCCGCCGTGAACTGGTCCCGGCCATGCAGCAGTTGCCCTTCGCGACCGACTACGACTTCGGACATCCCGGCAAGGAACAGGTGGAACTGCGCCTGTTCCAGCAGGCGGTGCCCATCCAGGTGATCAAGGTGACGGTCCCCTCGTCGACGCCGCGCGGAACGGCGATCCGGATGAACGTGGCCATGCAGGAGAACATGTCCATCACCGTCCAGGGCTCCATCGGTGAGGGCACCACCTTCGACGCCCTGCTCGAAGTGCCGGTGGACCCGCCGATGCCCGAGGCGCCCGTGGTCGAGGCGCTCTACCACCGCTTCGAGGAGAACGTCGGCTATCTGGCGGCGGGCCCGCAGAACGTGGTCCGGGTCAAGTGGACCACCGCCCGGCGCGCCTTCGAGGCGGCCCGCGACCGGGGCGACGTCTCCGCGGCGGTCCACGAGTTCCGCGAACTGGAGGAGATCGTGGCAGGCCTGGGCGAGACCGACCAGGAACTGCGCCCGCCCAAGCGGGAGTTCGACTCCCTCGTCGAGGACTGCCAGCGCCTGCACGCCCACCTGAGCGAGGAGGGCCCGGCCGGGGGCAAGCCGTTCGACGGCGCCGAGGTGAGCCGCGCCATCGAGGCCCAGCGCACCGAGGGCGAACGCGCCCACGCCGCCGGGGACCAGCGCCGGTACGGCGAGGCGATCGCCCAGCTCCAGGGCCACTTCACCTATCTGCGGGGCCTGCTGCGCTCCTCCTCGGGCGGCGGGGAGCCCTCCGCGCAGGACCGCGCCGAGAGCCTGCTGCGCTTCGGGTTCCAGCAGGTGGAGCAGCTGAGCCGGGTCGCCGTCGCCCGCCGCAGGGCCTCGGAGGAGAGCGACCTGGCCACCGTCAAGGGCCGCCTCGAACAGCTCGTACCGCTCCTCGCGACCAACCCGGACCAGGTGGTCCAGGAGGCCGGCAAGCTGGTCGCGCGCCTGCGCCAGCTCGCCCAGATCCTGCTCGGCACCACGAACGAGGCCACCGGCATCCCCCTCGACGAGGCCGGGTCCCGTACGCCGAGGGGGAGCCTGTGATGTCCGATGCGACGCCGAGGGGGAGCCTGTGATGTCCGATGCGACGCCGAGGGGGAGCCTGTGATGTCCGATGCGACGCCGAGGGGGACCCTGTGACGCCGGACCCGGGCCGCCTCGCCTGCCCCTTGCCGCGCTGCCGGGCCGCCAACACGGCCACGGCGGAGACCTGTCAGTCCTGCGGCACGCCCCTGCGCGCCTGGGCCCGCCTGCGCGCCCACCCCGCGCAACTCTTCAACGACGGCCTGGAAGCGGCCAGGTCGGGCCGCACGACCATCGCGCGTGACCACTTCGCCGCCGTCGTCCACTGGTGCCCGGGCGACGCCGAGGCGCGCAGCGCCCTGGCCCTCGCCTGTCTCCTCCTGGACGACCCGGACGAGGCCCGTCACCACTGGCGTCAGGTCCTCGTCCGCAGGCCCGGCGACGCGACGGCGCTGAAGGGCCTGGCCCACCTGGAGTCCGGAACGGAGCCCCCGAACACGGAGCACACGGAGCCCACGGAGCCCCCGGAGCCCCCGGAGCCCACTGATTTCACGGAGAAGGAGCCTGCAACGACTGAATGACCAGCTCCGGCGCCACCCCCAGGCGCCGCAGCATCGTCCGGGCCGTGGAGTCCTCGTCGGTGAGCAGCGCGATCAGCAACTCCTGCTCGCCGACGGGCTCCTGCGCGTCCCGGCACACCTCCTGGACCTTGCCGAGGGTCCGCGACGAGAACTCCCCGGGCCGGGGACTCCCGAGCCCGGCCAGCTTCCGGAACGCGGCGGCGCCGTCGTCCCCCTGCGCGGCGAGCGCCCCCCGCAGCGCCTCACTCCCGACGATCCCGAACGCGCGCAGCATCATGTACGTGCTGATCTTCTTGCGCTGCACCGACGCGAGGAGCCGGGCGCACTGCACGGCGGCGGCCGCGCGGGGGTCGAGCGCCGCGATGTCCACCCGCTCGTCGTCGCCGGGCGCCGGCGCGTCGGCGCCCGGCAGCAGCAGCCGCTCGGGCGCGACCCCGAAGAGCTGGAGCAGCTCGGCGCAGCTGCCGCCGCCGGTCGCGAGGAACGCCAGCGAGATGTCGTCGACGCCGATGTCCCGGCCGGCCTCCTGCGCCCGCGCCTCGGCCCCGTCGAGGACCCGGGTCACCGTGTCGGAGAGCGCGATCCGCTTGCCGTGCCCGTGCCCGTGCCCGTTCACGGAGGCGAGCGAGGCGCTGCTCGTGCCCACCTGGGTCGAGTCGCTCGGCCGCTGCCCCTGCAGTTCCCGTAGCACCTTGGCGAGCAGGTCCATGCGCTGGGCGCCGATGCGCCCGGCGGCCCGCTCCCGCACCTCGTCGTCCTCGAGGAGAGCCATCAGCAGGTCGACCGAGGTCACGAGTCCCCGTACGGCCGCGAACTTCCTGGTCCTGCGCAGCAGTTCGGCTGCCTCGGGCGTGAACTCGGGGCGCTCCGGCGCGGGCGGGAGCGGCGCGGCGACGTCGGCGGCCGCGGTCGAGATCCGCACCTCGGGATCCCCGTAGAGCACGAACGACGCCCAGGCCCAGTCCGCCCGCCGCTCCAGGTCGGCCCGCGCCTGCCGCATCGCGGCGCCGGCCGTGATCTGGTCCTGGAGCTGCCCGTAGAAGGCCTCGGCGAAGCGCAGCGCGCTCGCGTCCCCGACCGGCGTCCGCGTACCGACCACCGTCTTCGCGCCCATGACCATGAAGGACATGCAGGCGCTCATGGTGAGCGAGGCCTCGGCGAGGGCGCGGGCACCCGGTTCGAGCGAGGGTTCGGCGGACGCGCAGCCGTTGATGAACACGACGGGCGGCGCCCCGAGCCCGGCCAGCGGCTGCAGCGCGTCCATGTCGATGAGCTTGCGGTTGTGCACCATGAGCCCGGCCGCCCCGGAGGCCCCGGACACATGCCCCGAGTAGTGGAAGAGGTCGTACGGCTCCTCGTCCTCGGCCAGCTCTTGGATCACCCGGGTCAGGGTGGCGTCCCGCCCGATGAGGACCGTGCACGTGACGCCGTGCTCCCGGAGCCAGGCGCTGATCCGCTCGGTCTCCTCACGGGCCGACGCGAGATCCCCCAGGGTGTCGCCGACGACCAGCGCCCGCCGCACCTGCGTACAGGCCCGCCCGCCCACGACCGGCCGGCTCACGACGGACCGCCGCCCGAGCTCGTGCACGAGCCCGAGGAAACTGTCCCCGTCGTGCAGCAACTCCCAGGGAACCAAAGACTCGTTGGTGCTCACCAGAAGCGGCCCCGTCGACTCCTTCAGCTGGCGCACCATCTCGGGCCCGCCGGAGCGCGGGAAGAGCGAGTCGAAGAGAAGCCGCCCCTTCTGCCGGAGCACTCTGCCGAGCGTCGCGTCACCGTCATCGGCGTTCTTGAGCGCCTCGTCGATCTCCTTGCACAGGTCCTTGACCAGGTCCTGGCTCACATCGACGGCATGCTCCTGCTCCAGCGGCCCCACCACGGACCCGCCACCGGACTTCAGCCCGTACGCGTACTGGGTGCGCCCCGGACCGTGCGCCGAGGTGCGCACGTCGAGGGTGGTCATCGCCCGTCCCGCCGGTGCAGGTCGAGAAAGCGCGCGATGGCGTCGCTCTGCGCCCGGTCCGACGGATAGGTGATCTCCAGGCGCTGGTCGCCGACGGTGATGACGACGGACGGGACCACGTCGTCCGCCCCGGCCGGCGCGGGCCGCCGCGCCGCCGCCTCCCGGCGCCCGGCGAGCCAGCCGCGCACCGCCTCGACGATCGCCACCACGTCCACCACGCCGCCGACGAGCAGCGTGCACACCTGGACCAGCTCGGCGACGCGCTGGTCGGAGGCGGGCGCCGTGAGCCGTACCCGGTCGACACTGGCGGCCCCCGCGGCCGTCAGCGCCTGCTGGAGAGCGGCCAGTTCGGGCTCCGGATCCGGCCCGTGGAGCGCCAGTTCGAGGGTGGAGCCCGCGCCGACCGTGGGTTCTGCCGCCACAACAACCTCCTGTGCCCTGCGGGCAGCGGGAATCAAGTCCCACCAGCCTCGCACCGGGAGCGGCGGCAGGCCATCACGTCAGGGCAATTGACCCTGCCTCAGCGACAGTTGAGGCAAGTCCTCACCGGTAGTTCACGAACTGCAGCGCGAAATCGAAGTCCTGGCCCTTGAGCAGCGCCTGCACGGCCTGCAGGTCGTCCCGGCTCTTCGAGCTGACCCGCAGCTCGTCGCCCTGGACCTGCGCCTTGACGCCCTTGGGGCCCTCGTCGCGAATGATCTTGGCGACCTTCTTGGCGTTGTCCTGCGAGATGCCCTCCTCGATGGAGGCGAAGATCTTGTACTCCTTGCCGGAGAGCTGCGGCTCTCCCGCGTCCAGGGCCTTCAGCGAGATCCCGCGCTTGACCAGCTTGGTCTCGAAGACGTCGAGGATCGCCTTGACGCGCTCCTCGCCGCTGGCCTCCATGAGGATCTTCTCGCCGGACCACGAGATCGAGGCGCCCGTGCCCTTGAAGTCGTAGCGCTGCGAGATCTCCTTGGCGGCCTGGTTGAGGGCGTTGTCGACCTCCTGCCGCTCGACCTTCGAGACGATGTCGAAACTGGAGTCGGCCATGTCCTGTGGCTCCTTGTATCGGGGTGTGAAACAGCTTGCGTACGCGTGCGTCAAGCCTAGCCACCACGCCGCCCCCGGGTGCCGATCAATCGGGTGGCGAAGCACCCCCGTCCATCAGGTATCGTTTACGTCGTTGCCACGGAGCACCGCCCCACAGCGGAGATCCAAGGCAGCGAACCCATGGCGGTGTGCCCGAGCGGCCAAAGGGAGCAGACTGTAAATCTGCCGGCTCAGCCTTCCCAGGTTCGAATCCTGGCGCCGCCACATGGTGGGAAACCCCCTCCGGACTGTGACTTCACAGTCCGGAGGGGGTTTCTTCGTATGTACGGACAAACCGTGGCGCAGACTGATCGCATGTCTGCACCCTCGTCGTCCCGCCGCAGGAACTGCCCCGAGTGCCGCCGGGAGATCGCCGTCGTGGCCGGCCGGTACGCCCGTCACGATCCGCCGGGCGCCCGCGCCGCCGGTGAGCTGGTGTCCTGCCCCGGCTCCCGCAGGCCCGCGCAGCTCGGCGCCGCGCAGCCCTCCCTCGACGGCTACGCGGTCCCGACGGTGCCCGGCCAGCTCCCGCTCTTCTGAAGCGCCTTCCGAAGCGCCTCCTGGACCGCCTCCGAAGCGCCTTCTGAACGGCCTCCTGGGCCGCGCTCAGTTCCCCGCGATCGACTTGACCGCCACCGACACCGGCGCGGACCCCGAGACCAGCTCCAGGGTGAGGCCCGCCGTGGCGGGCGTGTCCACCAGCTCCGCGAGCACCGCCGCCACGTCGTCCCGCGGCACCGGACCCCGCCCGGTGGAGGCCTCCAGGCGTACGAGGCCGGTGCCCGCGTCGTCGGTCAGCATCCCGGGGCGCAGGATCGTCCAGTCGAGTCCCGGCCGGCTCCGTACGGACGCGTCCGCCTCGCCCTTGGCCCGCAGATACGCGTCGAAGATGTCGTCGCCCTGGTGGGCCGGGTCCGCGCCCATCGACGAGACCACGAGGTAGCGCCGCACCCCGGCCGCTTCCGCGGCGTCCGCGAACAGCACGGCCGCGCCGCGGTCCACGGTGTCCTTGCGCCCGGCGGTGCTGCCGGGCCCCGCGCCGGCCGCGAACACCGCCGCGTCCGCGCCCTCCAGCAGCGCGGCGACCTCCTCGACGGTCGCCGATTCCAGGTCGCACACCAGGGGCTCGGCCCCGGCCTCCCGCAGGTCGCCCGCCTGCTCGGAGCGGCGGATGATGCCCGCGACCTCGTCTCCGCGCGCGGAGAGCAGACGCTCGAGCCGCAGCGCGATCTGACCATGACCCCCAGCGATGACAATGCGCATGCTTCCGACCGTACGCCGGGCCGCCCCCGTTCGCCGCGCGACGAGCCCCGCGCCCCGCGGACTTGTCCCGCACCCGCCCCCCGGAGCCCGACATGACGGAGCGTCAATAATGAGTGGGTAAAGGCACCTTGCTCCTCCCACCGCCCCGCGCCCTCAGGCCCGCTCGCTGCCCCCGCCCTCCGGCTTCGCCATCCGCCCCTGCCGGGGCAGATCGAGCGCCGCGGCGGAGTCGCAGTACTCCCGCACCGCACTCGTCCGCGCCACCACGCGCCCCCGGTGCACCACGATCCGGCTGTACGCCAGCGAGAGCGCCCCCGCGAGCCGTTCACCCCGTACGGCGATCAGCTCCGCCGGGAAACCCGCCTCCACGCGCACCTCCGGCAGCCCGAGCGCCGCCCGCGCCGCCCCGCTCACACAGTCGTACGCGTCCTCGGGGCGCAGCCCGTAGCGCGAGGCCAGCAGGTAAGCGGCCTCCAGCGGGTCGCCGCGCCCCACCGGGTTCGCCACGTCCCGCAGCGCCCCGCTGCCCGCCGCGACCCGCACCCCGGCCGCGCGCAGGAGCCGTACCGGGGCGGTGTCGCGGCCGTCGACCCCGGCGCAGCCGCCCTGCGGCAGGCAGACCACCGTGACGCCCGCGGCGGCCAGTTGATCGGCGGTGCGGGCGGCGACCTCGCGCGGCAGCCGCCCGAGCCCGCCGCACGGCCCGATGGTGACGCCGGGCCGCAGCCCGCCCGTCATCGTCGCGATCCGCCCGAGCCGCGCCGGGTCGTGACCGTCCGTGTGCAGGTCCACCGGGCAGCCGTGCTCCGCCGCGACCTCCAGGACCGCCTCCACGTAGCCCGTCGGGTCGGGGTCGAGATCCGGGCAGCCACCCACCACGCAGGCGCCCATCTTCACCGCGTCCCGCAGCATCGAGAGCCCGTCGGCCCCGGCGAGGCCCGTCAGCAGCCTGGGCATGGCGACGGTCCGCAGGTCGGTCAGGCCGTGCAGCGACCGCCGCGCCTGGAGCACCGCCTCCAGCGGGCCGAGCCCCTGCACGTCCCCGATCCGTACGTGCGCGCGCTGCGCCGTGGCGCCGTGTCCGAGCTGCAGCAGGGCGGCCTCGGTCGCCCGCCGCTGCACGTCGGGCCCGTCGTACGAGACCGGCCCCTCCGTCTCCGCGGACAGCGTCGTGTCGCCGTGGGCGTGGGGTTCGGCGGGGGCGGGGAGCAGCAGATAGCCGGCGAGGTCCACGCGCGCGGAGTGGGTGGTGAGGCTTCCGGCCGTGCCGACGGCCTCGATGCGCCCGTCGTCGAGCCGCACGTCCACGGTCCGGCCGTCGGTGAGCCGGGCTCCGCACAGGAGGAGGGCGGTGCTCTCGGCGGTCGAGTCGTTGCCGGGGGAGTGGGGGTGCTGCGGCTGGCTGTCGGGCATCGCGCTCCTGGTGCTCGGGGGCGGCGGCCGCGTGGGCGGTGGCCTCCCCGTCGGGGCAGAGGAGGGACCGGCAGGGCGTACAAGATCACGCAGCGCGGGTCGAGCCTAGAGCTGCGGCAGGCCCGCTTCGAGGAGGAGCGCAATAGTCGTACCGCTGTCGTGCCGCGGTACGGATGAGGCGTGCGGAGGCGGTTGTTGCGGCTCCGGAAGGGGTGCGGCTGTGCCCGCGGAGGGCGGCCGGGAAACGGATTTGGGCGATCGGCGGGCGAGCGTGTAATGTCTTCATCGCTCGCCCCAATAGCTCAGTCGGTAGAGCGTCTCCATGGTAAGGAGAAGGTCTACGGTTCGATTCCGTATTGGGGCTCTGGTGTGAAGTTCCCTCACCTCAGGGTGAGGGGCATCGCATCAAAGCGGTGTAGCTCAGTCGGTAGAGCAAGCGGCTCATAATCGCTGTGTCACCGGTTCAAGTCCGGTCACCGCTACACACAGTAGCCGATTGTGGGGTCGGTCCTCCGGTCGGCTACTATTTGTGCGTTCATCCGTCAATCCGTCCGTCCAAGGAGCACTCACGTGGCTGCCACCGACGTCCGCCCGAAGATCACGCTGGCCTGCGTGGAGTGCAAGGAGCGGAACTACATCACCAAGAAGAACCGGCGCAACGACCCGGACCGTCTTGAGATGAAGAAGCACTGCCCGCGCTGCAACCAGCACACGGCGCACCGCGAAACGCGCTGACTCAGGCTCGTACACGAGGCCGTCCCCTTTACCGGGGGGCGGCCTCGTGTCGTTATCGCGTTCGACCAGTCGCCGTAAGATCCCGCAGCATCCGGCAACGTCCGGCAATGTTCGGCAACAGCGCAAATCCAGGAGGTGCCGAGTCCATGGCGCTCGACCAGTCCTTCGTGGGACGGTCCTACCCGCCCACCGACCCCTATGAGGTCGGCCGGGAGAAGATCCGTGAATTCGCGGAGGCCGTGCGGGACGCCAATCCCGCGTACGTCGATCCGGAGGCGGCCAAGGCGCTCGGCCACTCCGATGTGATCGCCCCGCCGACTTTTGTGTTCGCCATCACATTCAAGGCCGCGGGCCAGGTGATCGAGGACCCGCAGCTGGGCCTCGACTACAGCCGCGTCGTGCACGGCGACCAGAAGTTCGCCTACACGCGCCCCGTGCGCGCCGGCGACCGGCTCACCGTCACCTCGACGATCGAGGCGATCAAGTCCCTCGCGGGCAACGACATCCTGGACATCCGTGGCGAGGTCCACGACGAGGCGGGCGAGCACGTCGTGACCGCCTGGACCAAGCTCGTGTCGCGCGCGGCCGAGGGGGCGTGACCATGACGACGACCATTCAGTACGCGGACGTGGAGATCGGCACCGAGCTGCCGGCCCAGACGTTCCCCGTGACCCGGGCCACGCTCGTGCAGTACGCGGGCGCCTCCGGGGACTTCAACCCGATCCACTGGAACGAGAAGTTCGCGGTCGAGGTCGGCCTCCCGGACGTCATCGCCCACGGCATGTTCACCATGGCCGAGGCGATCCGCGTCGTGACCGACTGGGTCGGCGACCCCGCCGCCGTCGTGGAGTACGGGGTGCGCTTCACCAAGCCCGTCATCGTCCCGAACGACGACAAGGGCGCCGAGATCGAGGTCAGCGGCAAGGTCGCCGCCAAGCTCGACGACGGCCGCGTCCGTGTCGACCTCACCGCCATGAGCGCGGGCCAGAAGGTCCTCGGGATGTCGCGCGCCGTGGTGCAGCTCGCCCAGTAGGCACACACGCAGCCGTACGAGAAACGGCCCCGCCACTGCCGGCGGGGCCGTTCTCGTACTCTTGAGCCCGTGCAGGAACTCCACGACGCCCCCCTCGCCCCCCTGACCACCTTCCGACTCGGCGGTCCCGCGACGCGACTGCTGACGGCGACGACCGACGACGAGGTGATCGCCGCCGTCCGTGAGGCCGACGAGGCCGGTACGCCGCTGCTGATCGTCGGCGGTGGCAGCAACCTGGTCATCGGCGACAAGGGCTTCGCGGGCACGGCCCTGCGGATCGCCACGAAGGGCTTCTCCCTCGACGGTACGAGGCTCGAACTCGCGGCCGGAGAGGTATGGACCGACGCGGTCGCCCGCACCGTCGAGGCCGGGCTCGCCGGCATCGAGTGCCTGGCCGGAATCCCCGGCTCCGCCGGCGCCACGCCGATCCAGAACGTGGGCGCGTACGGCCAGGAGGTCTCGTCGACGATCACCGAGGTGGTCGCCTACGACCGGAAGACCGGCGAGACCGTCACGATTCCGAACGAGGAGTGCGCCTTCTCGTACCGGCACAGCCGTTTCAAGGCCGACCCGGACCGCTTCGTGGTGCTGCGCGTGCGGTTCGGGCTCGAGGACGCGGGCGGCATGAGCGCCCCGGTCAAGTACCCGGAGACGGCCCGCACCCTCGGTGTCGAGGCTGGCGACCGGGTCCCCGCCGCGCTCGCCCGAGAGACCGTCCTGAAGCTGCGCGCGGGCAAGGGAATGGTGCTCGACCCCGAGGACCACGACACCTGGTCGGCCGGGTCGTTCTTCACCAACCCGATCCTCACGGACGCGGAGACCTCCGCCTTCCACGCGCGCGTGGCCGAGCGTCTCGGTCCCGACGTGAAGGCCCCCGCGTTCCCGGCGGGCGAGGGGCTGACGAAGACCTCCGCGGCCTGGCTCATCGACAAGGCCGGCTTCACCAAGGGCTACGGCTCCGGGCCCGCCCGCATCTCCACCAAGCACACGCTCGCCCTCACCAACCGCGGCGAGGCGACCACCGACGACCTCCTGGCCCTGGCCCGCGAGGTCGTGGCCGGCGTCCACGACGCCTTCGGCGTGACGCTGGTCAACGAGCCGGTCACGGTGGGCGTGAGTCTCTGAGCTTTTCGAAGCAGGGCCGCTAGTACGCGACCCCCACGCCCTGCTTCACCGTCGCCGGGTCGTCGATCATCGCCAGCATCGCGTGAGCCACGTCGGCCCGCGAGATGCTGCGGCCGCTGCGCGGATTCCCGCCGACGACGGTCCGGTACGTGCCGGTGACCGGCTTGTCGGTGAGCTTGGGCGGGCGCACGGACGTCCAGTCCGTGGCGCTGCCCGCCAGCTCGCGCTCCATGGCCCGCAGATCGTCGTAGACGGGCTTGAGCAGCGAGTTGATGACGCCGAGCAGGGCGCGGTCGAGGAGCGGTGAGTTCTCCGGCTCGGGGCCGACCGGCGCCGCGCTGACGACGAGCAGCCGCCGTACGCCCTCCGCCTCCACCGCCCGCAGCACCGACCGGGTCAGCTCGGCCGCGATGCCCGCGTCGGCGCGCCGGCGGGCGCCGAGCCCCGACAGGGCCGCGTCGCGCCCGGCGACCGCGGGGCGCAGGGCCTCCGGATCCCGTACGTCCGCCCGGAACACGTCGAGATTCGCACCCGTCACCGTGAACCGCGCGGGATCCCGGACCACCGCCGTGACCTGGTGTCCCGCCGCCAGGGACTGTCGGACGATCTCCTGCCCGATGCCACCGGTCGCTCCGAAAACAGTGAGCCTCATGGCACACCCTCCTAGGGTGGGTAAGTGTTCACTCACCTCTAGAGTGAGTGGATACTCACCTGCTCGTCAAGCTTGGTTGGAGCCCGCATGCACCAGAAGCCGGCCCGGGTCCGCATCGTCGACGCGGCCCATGAACTCATGCTGAGCATCGGCCTTGCCCGCGCGACCACCAAGGAGATCGCCAAGGCGGCGGGTTGTTCGGAAGCGGCGCTCTACAAGTACTTCGCGAACAAGGAAGAGCTGTTCGTGACCGTTCTCAGCGAGCGGCTGCCCAAGCTCGGACCGCTCCTGACCGAGCTGACCGGGGAGCCGGGCACGCGGACCGTCGAGGAGAACCTCACGGAGATCGCCCGCGAGGCCGCCCTCTTCTACGAGCAGACCTTCCCGATGGCCGCCTCCCTGTACGCGGAACCCCAGCTCAAGCGCCGCCACGAGGAGGCGATGCGCGAGCTCGGCACGGGCCCCCACCGGCCGATCCAGGGCCTGGACGCCTACCTCAGGTCCGAGCAGAGCGCGGGCCGCGTCCGCCCCGACGCCGACACGTACGCCGCCGCGTCCCTCCTCCTCGGAGCCTGCGCCCAGCGCGCCTTCGCGTACGACATGGCCCCCGACCGCAAGCCCCCGCAGCCCCTGGACGAGTTCGCCGCATCCCTGACCCGCACCCTGCTCGCGGGCATCGCGTAGAGCGACGCCGAATCCTCAGGCCGGATCGGCCAGCCAGTCGTCGACCCCCGACAGGAGCTTCGCCTTGACGTCCTGCGGCGCCGCGGAGCCCCGCACCGACTGGCGCGCGAGCTCGGCCAGCTCCGTGTCGTCGAAGTCGTGGTACTGACGGGCGATCTCGTACTGGGCGGCCAGGCGCGAGCCGAACAGGAGCGGATCGTCGGCGCCGAGCGCCATCGGCACCCCGGCCTCGAACAAAGTGCGCAGGGGTACATCCTCGGGCTTCTCGTAGACGCCGAGCGCGACATTGGAGGCGGGGCACACCTCGCAGGTCACTCCCCGCTCGGCGAGGCGCCGCAGCAGCCGCGGGTCCTCGGCGGCCCGCACCCCGTGCCCGATCCGCGCGGCATCCAGGTCGTCCAGACAGTCACGCACGGACGCCGGCCCGGTCAGCTCGCCGCCGTGCGGCGCGGCCAGGAGACCGCCGTCCCGGGCGATGGCGAACGCCCGGTCGAAGTCCCGCGCCATGCCCCGCCGTTCGTCGTTGGAGAGCCCGAAGCCGACGATGCCCCGGTCCGCGTAGCGCACGGCGAGGCGGGCCAGCGTGCGGGCGTCCAGCGGGTGCTTCATCCGGTTCGCGGCCACCAGCAGCCGCATGCCGAGACCCGTGTCCCGCGATGCGGTCTCGACGGCGTCCAGGATGACCTCCAGGGCCGGAATCAGCCCCCCGAGCCGCGGCGCGTACGACGTCGGGTCGACCTGGATCTCCAGCCACCCGGACCCGTCCGCGAGATCCTCGAGGGCCGCCTCCCGCACGAGCCGCTGAATGTCCTCGGGCTCGCGCAGACAGGACCGCGCCGCGTCGTACAGCCGCTGGAAGCGGAACCAGCCGCGCTCGTCGGTGGCCCGCAGCTTCGGCGGCTCGGCCCCGGTCAGGGCGTCGGGCAGCCTGACCCCGTACTTGTCGGCGAGTTCGAGCAGGGTCGTGGGCCGCATCGACCCGGTGAAGTGCAGATGCAGATGGGCCTTGGGCAGCTGCCGTACATCACGTGGTACTCGCTCCATCCCAGGATCTTGCCGCACACACCCACCGCCCGGGAAGCGCCTTTCCTCGTTCGTGGCCCCCTCCGAACGAAGAAACGGGCCGCCCCCGGATGACCCGGGGGCGGCCCGCCTCACGCGTGCGGCGCGCGTCAGTCGCGCGCCTCCGCCAGCAGCTTCTGGATCCGCGAGACACCCTCGACCAGGTCCTCGTCACCCAGCGCGTACGACAGGCGCAGGTAGCCCGGCGTGCCGAAGGCCTCACCGGGGACGACCGCGACCTCGGCCTCCTCCAGGATGAGCGCGGCCAGCTCGACGGAGCTCTGCGGACGCTTGCCGCGGATCTCCTTGCCGATGAGCTCCTTGACCGACGGGTACGCGTAGAAGGCGCCCTCCGGCTCGGGGCAGAACATGCCGTCGATCTCGTTCAGCATGCGCACCATGGTCTTGCGGCGCCGGTCGAAGGCCTCGCGCATCTTCGCGACGGCCGTCAGGTCGCCCGAGACGGCGGCGAGCGCGGCGACCTGCGCGACGTTCGACACGTTGGACGTGGCGTGCGACTGCAGGTTGGTCGCGGCCTTCACGACGTCCTTCGGGCCGACGATCCACCCGACGCGCCAGCCGGTCATCGCGTACGTCTTGGCGACGCCGTTCACCACGATGCACTTCTCGCGCAGCTCGGGCAGGAGCGCCGGCAGGGACGTGAACTTCGCGTCCCCGTAGACCAGGTGCTCGTAGATCTCGTCCGTGAGCACCCACAGGCCGTGCTCGACGGCCCAGCGGCCGATCGCCTCGGCGTCGGCCTCGCTGTACACCGCGCCGGTCGGGTTCGACGGCGAGACGAACAGGACGACCTTCGTGCGCTCGGTGCGCGCGGCCTCCAGCTGCTCCACGGACACGCGGTAGCCGGTCGTCTCGTCGGCCACGACCTCGACCGGGACACCACCGGCGAGACGGATCGACTCGGGGTACGTCGTCCAGTACGGCGCCGGGACGATGACCTCGTCGCCCGGGTCGAGGATCGCGGCGAAGGCCTCGTAGATGGCCTGCTTGCCGCCGTTGGTCACCAGGACCTGCGAGGGGTCGACCTCGTAGCCCGAGTCGCGCAGCGTCTTCGCGGCGATCGCGGCCTTCAGCTCGGGCAGGCCGCCGGCGGGCGTGTACCGGTGGTACTTCGGGTTCTTGCAGGCCTCGATGGCCGCTTCGACGATGTAGTCCGGGGTCGGGAAGTCGGGCTCACCCGCGCCGAAACCGATGACCGGACGCCCGGCGGCCTTGAGGGCCTTGGCCTTGGCGTCGACGGCCAGGGTCGCGGACTCGGAGATCGCGCCGACTCGGGCGGAGACCCGGCGCTCGGTGGGCGAGGAGGAGGGAGTAGCAGCAGCGCTCATGAACCCATCGTTCCAGACCGGAAAGCCGCCCGGCACACGGGTTTCACGGACCGGACGATCCGTTGTTGATCCACTTCTGATCCCCATCTGTTCGACGGAGGGCTTCGGAGCACGTACACTCACTGCTCGTTGGCCTTCACCGACCGCACTTTCCGGGCACACGACGTGCAGCCAGAAGGATGCGGTACGTTGGGGAAGACAAAGGGTCGTAGCTCAATTGGTAGAGCACTGGTCTCCAAAACCAGCGGTTGGGGGTTCAAGTCCCTCCGGCCCTGCTACACACTCCTTCGCCAGGATGTGTGCGCATGTACGTACTGCAAATGCATCGCCGTGCGGCTCAACCGGACGCGGCACGGCCACGACCGGGAATTCAGGTGAGGACGCGTGACGGACGCCGTGGGCTCCATCGACATGCCTGATGCCCAGGACGAGGCGCCGGAGTCCAAAAAGAAGGCCCGCAAGGGCGGCAAGCGCGGCAAGAAGGGCCCCTTCGGCCGTCTCGCGCTCTTCTACCGCCAGATCGTCGCGGAGCTCCGCAAGGTCGTCTGGCCGACTCGTAACCAGCTCACCACGTACACCAGTGTGGTGATCGTTTTCGTCGTCATCATGATCGCTCTGGTGACCGTGATTGACTATGGCTTCAACCACGCCGTCAAGTACATCTTCGGCTGAGCCGAGAGCGAAGGGCGCCGGACCCGGCGCCCCTTTCGCGTGTTCCACCCCCATGTATCCAGGAAGAAGCAGCCACAGTGTCTGACCCGAACCTGAACGAGGCGATCGAGCCCGTCGAGTCCGTTGAGGACGAGCTCGACATCGTCGAGGCGGCGGACGCCGAGGACCCGGACCAGGCCGAGGCTGCCGACGCCGCCGCCGGTGAGGCTGCCGAAGAGGCCGCCGTGCACGTCGAGGACGAGGCCGCCGCCGAAGCCGACGAGGACGAGGCCGCCGAGGAGTCCCTCGAGGACGAGTCCGAGGACGCCGCCGAGGACGAGACCGTCGAGGAGTCCGAGCCGGTCGACCCCATCGCCGCCCTGCGTGAGGAACTCCGCACGCTGCCCGGCGAGTGGTACGTCATCCACACGTACGCCGGTTACGAGAACCGCGTGAAGACCAACCTCGAGCAGCGCGCCGTCTCGCTGAACGTCGAGGACTTCATCTTCCAGGCCGAGGTGCCGCAGGAAGAGGTCGCGCAGATCAAGAACGGCGAGCGCAAGACGATCAAGCAGAACAAGCTGCCTGGTTATGTGCTCGTCCGCATGGACCTGACGAACGAGTCCTGGGGCGTCGTCCGCAACACCCCCGGCGTCACCGGCTTCGTGGGCAACGCCTACGACCCGTACCCGCTGACCCTGGACGAGATCGTCAAGATGCTCGCCCCGGAGGCCGAGGAGAAGGCCGCCCGTGAGGCCGCCGAGGCCGAGGGCAAGCCGGCTCCGTCCCGCAAGGTCGAGGTCCAGGTCCTGGACTTCGAGGTCGGCGACTCGGTCACCGTCACCGACGGCCCGTTCGCGACGCTGCAGGCCACGATCAACGAGATCAACGCCGACTCGAAGAAGGTCAAGGGCCTCGTCGAGATCTTCGGCCGCGAGACCCCGGTCGAGCTCAGCTTCGACCAGATCCAGAAGAACTAGCCCCTGCCGGCACCTTCTGGAACAAGCACTTCCGAACAGGTCAGACGGGCTCTCAAAGCCTGTCTGACCTGCTCGGTTTTTGGCCGCACATAGATACCCGTTATCGTGGTGCGGTATGCCTCCATCCGGATGACCGGATGTCGGCTGAAAACTCTCACTAGGACCCGGAGAGAGCACATGCCTCCCAAGAAGAAGAAGGTCACGGGGCTTATCAAGCTCCAGATCCAGGCTGGTGCCGCCAACCCGGCCCCGCCGGTCGGCCCCGCGCTTGGCCAGCACGGCGTCAACATCATGGAGTTCTGCAAGGCCTACAACGCCGCGACCGAGTCGCAGCGTGGCTGGGTCATCCCGGTGGAGATCACGGTCTACGAGGACCGTTCCTTCACCTTCGTGACCAAGACGCCGCCGGCCGCGAAGATGATCCTCAAGGCCGCCGGCATCGAGAAGGGCTCCGGCGAGCCCCACAAGACCAAGGTCGCGAAGATCACCGACGCGCAGGTCCGCGAGATCGCCACCACCAAGATGGCCGACCTCAACGCCAACGACCTGGACGCCGCCGCGAAGATCATCGCCGGTACCGCGCGTTCCATGGGCGTCACGGTCGAGGGCTGACCCTCACCCCCGTAAGACCTTTCAGTGGCAGGGCCAGCGCCGGCCCGGACCACGAACTCCATACCTGAACTCCAGGAGTAGAAGTGAAGCGCAGCAAGACTCTCCGCGCTGCGGACGCGAAGATCGACCGGGACAAGCTCTACGCCCCGCTCGAGGCCGTCCGTATCGCCAAGGAGACCTCCGCGACGAAGTTCGACGGCACCGTCGAGGTCGCCTTCCGTCTGGGTGTCGACCCGCGCAAGGCCGACCAGATGGTCCGTGGCACCGTGAACCTCCCGCACGGCACCGGCAAGACCGCCCGGGTCCTGGTCTTCGCGACCGGTGACCGTGCTGCGGCCGCGGAAGCCGCGGGCGCCGACATCGTCGGCTCCGACGAGCTCATCGACGAGATCTCCAAGGGCAACCGCCTGAACGAGTTCGACGCCGTCGTCGCCACCCCGGACCTCATGGGCAAGGTCGGCCGCCTCGGCCGCGTGCTCGGTCCCCGTGGCCTCATGCCGAACCCGAAGACCGGCACCGTGACCCCGGACGTGGCCAAGGCCGTGAACGAGATCAAGGGCGGCAAGATCGAGTTCCGCGTCGACAAGCACTCGAACCTCCACTTCATCATCGGCAAGGTGTCCTTCGACGACACCCAGCTGGTGGAGAACTACGGCGCGGCCCTGGACGAGATCCTTCGTCTGAAGCCGTCCGCCGCCAAGGGTCGTTACATCAAGAAGGCCGCCATCGCCACCACGATGGGCCCCGGCGTTCCGGTCGACCCGAACCGCACCCGCAACCTCCTCGTCGAGGAGGACCCGGCCGCGGTCTGAGCCTCGTAGCTCACCGAAGTCGGTTCCGGGCCCCGCACCTTTCGAGGTGCGGGGCCCGTTCCCGTTTTCGCCTTGTCCCGGCCTTTGCCGGTCTGGTGTCCTGCGGCGCGCCGAAGGCCCCCGAGGCCGACGAGAACGTCACCGGGGCGCTGCGGGCCGCACGCGGCACCCTGAGCGTGGCCACGACGGGTGGCTCGATGGCCGGGGCCACCCGCCTGATGGGCGGCTCGCCCTCCCAGTCCCGCTTCCTGCCCGACGCGTACTACATGGGGACGTCGTTCGGGCGGATTTGCCTGAGCCGGACCCCGTCACGTAGTCTCCTCGAGAAGCCAAAGACCGCTGGTCGTTGCCGTGCCCTCGCAAGAGGAAGCGGCGACCGAAGGATCTGCTGAAAGCGGACGACCTGCGCAGGTGACTGTGGAAAGTTCCCGGACGCTGTTCTTCACCGAACAAAGACCGGTCGAGCTACGCCCCGTGCGCCTGCGCCGGGGCGTTTTGTTTTGTACAGCCCCTTCTGAGCGGTCCTCATCACCCGGAAGGAGGCCGACGCTCTATGGCAAGGCCCGACAAGGCTGCCGCGGTAGCCGAGCTCACGGACCAGTTCCGCAGCTCGAACGCCGCCGTGCTGACCGAGTACCGGGGTCTCACCGTGGCGCAGCTCAAGACGCTGCGTCGTTCGCTCGGTGAGAACGCCCAGTACGCCGTGGTGAAGAACACGCTGACCAAGATTGCGGCCAACGAGGCCGGGATCAACACGCTGGACGACCTCTTCAACGGTCCGACGGCGGTTGCCTTCATCACCGGTGACCCGGTGGTGTCGGCGAAGGGTCTTCGTGACTTCGCCAAGGAAAACCCGAACCTCATCATCAAGGGCGGTGTCCTTGACGGTAAGGCGCTGTCCGCCGATGAGATCAAGAAGCTTGCGGACCTCGAGTCCCGCGAGGTTCTGCTCGCCAAGCTGGCGGGCGCCTTCAAGGGCAAGCAGACTCAGGCTGCCCAGGTCTTCCAGGCGCTCCCGTCGAAGTTCGTCCGCACCGCGGAGGCGCTTCGTGCCAAGCAGGCCGAGCAGGGCGGTGCCGAGTAACTCGGCTCGCGCAATGATCGCCGCCCACTAGGGCGACGGTCGCAGCGGGCCGAACGTACGCCCGCCTACATGTACATCGGCACCAGCCGAATTAGTGGAAGGACGCCATCATGGCGAAGCTGTCCCAGGACGACCTGCTCGCGCAGTTCGAGGAGATGACCCTCATCGAGCTCTCCGAGTTCGTGAAGGCCTTCGAGGAGAAGTTCGACGTCACCGCCGCCGCGGCCGTCGCCGTTGCCGGCCCCGCCGCCGGTGGCGCTGCCCCCGAGGCTGCCGAGGAGCAGGACGAGTTCGACGTCATCCTCACCGGCGCCGGCGAGAAGAAGATCCAGGTCATCAAGGTCGTGCGCGAGCTCACCTCCCTGGGCCTCAAGGAGGCCAAGGACCTCGTCGACGGCACCCCGAAGCCGGTCCTCGAGAAGGTCGCCAAGGAGGCCGCTGAGAAGGCTGCCGAGTCCCTCAAGGCTGCCGGCGCCTCCGTCGAGGTCAAGTAACACCTCGCGAGCCTCCTGACTCGCTGCTGAGCGGCTCCCGCGTGGGGCTGTAACGCGAACGTACTGAAGGGCGATCACCCATCTGGGTGGTCGCCCTTCGGCGTTCCCGGGGGCTCCTGAGGCGGCTGCCTTGCACTGACGGTTGCGACGAGTATGGTGATCTTCGTTGTGCCTGGAGCCGGTGTGAGCCGGTCGGTGGTGGTCACGGCGATCCCGTCCGGAGGGATGGGGGCCTTGACGAACCGCACGCAGCGCGCAATTCTCAGGACGCGTCGTCACAAGGATCCGGATCCGAGGCATGGATCGACGGCGAAGAGGGCAGTAAGGATGTGCGCTCTGTAAGTGACGTGTCGCAGATGTTGAGAACAACGAGGGTCTGACGAGGGTCGTTGAGGACAACGAGGGTCTCAAAAAACCCGCACTGGACATCAGTGAGCCAAGTGGCTACACTGACCCTTTGCGCTGCCTGTTAGCTGCCTCCTGCCCGTCACCAGGGGCATACCCTCGCTCGAGCACCGTGGACTGAAGCCTCCCTGACCGGGGATTTCCGTCCCGTCCCGTGCCAGCTTGGGACCGGTACGCGCGTAGTGAGTCCGAGCCCTCGGAAGGACCCCCTCTTGGCCGCCTCGCGCACTGCCTCGACCGCGAATACGAACAACGGCGCAAGCACCGCCCCGCTGCGCATCTCCTTTGCAAAGATCAAGGAGCCCCTCGAGGTTCCCAACCTGCTCGCGCTGCAGACCGAGAGCTTCGACTGGCTGCTCGGCAACACCGCCTGGCAGAGTCGGGTCGAGGCGGCTCTTGAGTCCGGTCAGGACGTCCCCACCAAGTCCGGTCTGGAGGAGATCTTCGAGGAGATCTCTCCGATCGAGGACTTCTCCGGGTCGATGTCGCTGACGTTCCGCGACCACCGTTTCGAGCCTCCGAAGAACAGCATCGACGAGTGCAAGGACCGCGACTTCACGTTCGCCGCCCCGCTCTTCGTCACGGCTGAGTTCACCAACAACGAGACCGGCGAGATCAAGTCCCAGACGGTCTTCATGGGCGACTTCCCGCTCATGACCAACAAGGGCACCTTCGTCATCAACGGCACCGAGCGTGTCGTGGTGTCGCAGCTCGTCCGCTCGCCGGGTGTCTACTTCGACTCCTCCATCGACAAGACGTCCGACAAGGACATCTTCTCGGCCAAGGTCATCCCCTCGCGTGGTGCCTGGCTGGAGATGGAGATCGACAAGCGCGACATGGTCGGTGTCCGCATCGACCGCAAGCGCAAGCAGTCCGTCACCGTCCTGCTCAAGGCTCTCGGTTGGACGACCGAGCAGATCCTCGAGGAGTTCGGCGAGTACGAGTCCATGCGCGCCACCCTGGAGAAGGACCACACCCAGGGCCAGGACGACGCGCTGCTCGACATCTACCGCAAGCTGCGTCCGGGCGAGCCGCCGACCCGTGAGGCCGCGCAGACGCTGCTCGAGAACCTCTACTTCAACCCGAAGCGCTACGACCTCGCGAAGGTCGGCCGCTACAAGGTCAACAAGAAGCTGGGTGGCGAAGCCCCGCTGGACGCCGGCGTCCTGACCGTCGAGGACATCATCTCGACGATCAAGTACCTGGTGAAGCTGCACGCCGGTGAGACCGAGACCGTGGGTGACAGCGGTGCCTCGATCGTCGTCGAGACCGACGACATCGACCACTTCGGCAACCGTCGTCTGCGTAACGTCGGCGAGCTCATCCAGAACCAGGTCCGCACGGGTCTGGCTCGTATGGAGCGCGTCGTCCGCGAGCGGATGACCACCCAGGACGTCGAGGCGATCACGCCGCAGACCCTGATCAACATCCGGCCGGTCGTCGCCTCCATCAAGGAGTTCTTCGGCACCAGCCAGCTGTCGCAGTTCATGGACCAGAACAACCCGCTGTCGGGTCTCACCCACAAGCGTCGCCTGTCGGCTCTTGGCCCGGGTGGTCTGTCCCGTGAGCGGGCCGGCTTCGAGGTCCGTGACGTGCACCCGTCTCACTACGGCCGCATGTGCCCGATCGAGACGCCTGAAGGCCCGAACATCGGTCTGATCGGTTCGCTCGCCTCGTACGGCCGCGTCAACGCGTTCGGCTTCGTCGAGACGCCGTACCGCAAGGTCGTCGAGGGTGTCGTCACCGACGACGTCGACTACCTGACCGCCGACGAGGAGGACCGCTTCGTCATCGCCCAGGCCAACGCCGGCCTGTCCGACGACATGCGTTTCACCGAGAACCGCGTCCTGGTCCGCCGTCGTGGCGGAGAGATCGACTACATCCCGGGCGACGACGTCGACTACATGGACGTCTCGCCGCGCCAGATGGTGTCGGTCGCGACGGCCATGATCCCGTTCCTCGAGCACGACGACGCCAACCGTGCCCTCATGGGCGCGAACATGATGCGTCAGGCGGTGCCGCTGATTAAGTCGGAGGCCCCGCTCGTCGGCACCGGCATGGAGTACCGCTGCGCCACCGACGCCGGCGACGTGCTCAAGGCCGACAAGGACGGTGTGGTCCAGGAAGTCTCCGCGGACTACATCACCACGACGAACGACGACGGCACGTACACCACGTACCGCCTCGCCAAGTTCTCCCGCTCCAACCAGGGCACCTCCGTCAACCAGAAGGTTGTCGTGGACGAGGGCGCCCGCGTGATCGAGGGCCAGGTCCTGGCCGACGGTCCCGCGACCGAGAACGGCGAGATGGCGCTCGGCAAGAACCTGCTCGTGGCGTTCATGCCGTGGGAGGGTCACAACTACGAGGACGCGATCATCCTGTCGCAGCGCCTCGTGCAGGACGACGTCCTCTCCTCGATCCACATCGAGGAGCACGAGGTCGACGCCCGTGACACCAAGCTCGGCCCGGAGGAGATCACCCGGGACATCCCGAACGTCTCCGAAGAGGTCCTCGCCGACCTCGACGAGCGCGGCATCATCCGTATCGGTGCCGAGGTCGTCGCCGGCGACATCCTCGTCGGCAAGGTCACGCCCAAGGGTGAGACCGAGCTGACCCCCGAGGAGCGCCTGCTCCGGGCGATCTTCGGTGAGAAGGCGCGCGAGGTGCGCGACACCTCGCTGAAGGTGCCGCACGGCGAGATCGGCAAGGTCATCGGCGTCCGCGTCTTCGACCGTGAAGAGGGCGACGAGCTGCCGCCGGGCGTGAACCAGCTGGTTCGTGTCTACGTGGCGCAGAAGCGCAAGATCACGGACGGTGACAAGCTCGCCGGACGCCACGGCAACAAGGGTGTTATCTCGAAGATCCTTCCGATCGAGGACATGCCGTTCCTCGAGGACGGAACTCCGGTCGACATCATCCTCAACCCGCTGGGTGTCCCGTCCCGAATGAACCCGGGACAGGTCCTGGAGATCCACCTCGGCTGGCTCGCCAGCCGCGGCTGGGACGTCTCCGGCCTCGGTGACGAGTGGGCCAAGCGCCTGCAGGCCATCGGCGCCGACCAGGTCGCCCCCGGCACCAACGTCGCGACCCCGGTCTTCGACGGTGCCCGCGAGGACGAGATCTCCGGTCTCTTCGAGGCCACGATCCCGAACCGCGACGGTGACCGCCTGGTCCAGCCGTCCGGCAAGGCCAAGCTGTTCGACGGCCGCTCCGGTGAGCCGTTCCCGGACCCGATCTCGGTCGGGTACATGTACATCCTCAAGCTGCACCACCTGGTCGACGACAAGCTCCACGCCCGTTCGACCGGTCCGTACTCCATGATCACCCAGCAGCCGCTGGGTGGTAAGGCTCAGTTCGGTGGCCAGCGATTCGGTGAGATGGAGGTGTGGGCGCTTGAGGCTTACGGCGCCGCGTACGCACTCCAGGAGCTCCTGACGATCAAGTCCGACGACGTGACCGGCCGCGTGAAGGTCTACGAGGCCATCGTCAAGGGCGAGAACATCCCCGAGCCGGGCATTCCCGAGTCCTTCAAGGTGCTCATCAAGGAAATGCAGTCGCTCTGCCTCAACGTGGAGGTGCTGTCCTCGGACGGCATGTCCATCGAGATGCGCGACACCGACGAGGATGTCTTCCGCGCTGCGGAGGAGCTCGGTATCGACCTGTCCCGGCGCGAGCCGAGCAGCGTCGAAGAGGTCTGACGGGCCTGGCCGGGGGCTCCCACAAGGAGCCCCCGGCCATCCCCGGGACCGTTCAGACCATGATGAAGCGCCTTATTTCTCGCTAACGCGAGGGGCACAACCCCGAAAGAGGGATTGACGCACAGTGCTCGACGTCAACTTCTTCGACGAGCTGCGGATCGGCCTTGCCACCGCGGACGACATCCGGACCTGGTCCCATGGCGAGGTCAAGAAGCCTGAGACCATCAACTACCGCACCCTCAAGCCCGAGAAGGACGGACTCTTCTGCGAGAAGATCTTCGGTCCGACCCGGGACTGGGAGTGCTACTGCGGTAAGTACAAGCGTGTCCGCTTCAAGGGCATCATCTGCGAGCGCTGCGGCGTCGAGGTCACTCGCGCCAAGGTGCGTCGTGAGCGGATGGGCCACATCGAACTGGCCGCCCCTGTCACGCACATCTGGTACTTCAAGGGCGTTCCGTCGCGCCTCGGCTACCTGCTTGATCTCGCCCCGAAGGACCTCGAGAAGGTCATCTACTTCGCGGCGTACATGATCACGTTCGTGGACGAGGAGCGCCGTACCCGCGACCTGCCCTCCCTCGAGGCGCACGTCCAGGTGGAGCGTCAGCAGATCGAGAACCGTCGCGACTCCGACCTGGAGAACCGCGCCAAGAAGCTCGAGACCGACCTGGCCGAGCTCGAGGCCGAGGGTGCCAAGGCCGACGTGCGCCGCAAGGTGCGCGAAGGCGCGGAGCGCGAGATGAAGCAGCTGCGCGACCGTGCGCAGCGCGAGATCGACCGCCTCGACGAGGTGTGGAACCGCTTCAAGAACCTCAAGGTCCAGGACCTCGAAGGTGACGAGCTGCTCTACCGCGAGCTGCGTGACCGCTTCGGCACGTACTTCGACGGCTCCATGGGTGCCGCTGCCCTGCAGAAGCGCCTGGAGTCCTTCGACCTCGAGGAGGAGGCCGAGCGCCTCCGCGAGATCATCCGTACCGGCAAGGGCCAGAAGAAGACCCGTGCGCTCAAGCGCCTCAAGGTCGTCTCCGCGTTCCTGCAGACCAGCAACAGCCCCAAGGGCATGGTGCTCGACTGCGTGCCGGTCATCCCGCCGGACCTGCGTCCGATGGTGCAGCTGGACGGTGGCCGCTTCGCGACCTCCGACCTGAACGACCTGTACCGCCGCGTGATCAACCGCAACAACCGCCTCAAGCGACTCCTTGACCTCGGCGCCCCCGAGATCATCGTGAACAACGAGAAGCGCATGCTTCAGGAGGCCGTCGACGCGCTCTTCGACAACGGCCGTCGTGGTCGCCCGGTCACGGGCCCCGGCAACCGTCCGCTGAAGTCGCTGTCCGACATGCTCAAGGGCAAGCAGGGTCGTTTCCGTCAGAACCTGCTCGGTAAGCGAGTCGACTACTCGGCGCGTTCCGTCATCGTCGTCGGCCCGCAGCTGAAGCTGCACCAGTGTGGTCTGCCGAAGGCCATGGCGCTGGAGCTCTTCAAGCCGTTCGTGATGAAGCGTCTGGTCGACCTGAACCACGCGCAGAACATCAAGAGCGCCAAGCGCATGGTCGAGCGCGGCCGCACGGTCGTGTACGACGTCCTGGAAGAGGTCATCGCCGAGCACCCGGTTCTCCTGAACCGTGCGCCGACGCTGCACCGCCTCGGCATCCAGGCCTTCGAGCCGCAGCTGGTCGAGGGCAAGGCCATCCAGATCCACCCGCTCGTCTGCACCGCGTTCAACGCGGACTTCGACGGTGACCAGATGGCCGTGCACCTGCCGCTCTCCGCGGAGGCGCAGGCCGAGGCCCGCATCCTGATGCTGTCCTCGAACAACATCCTCAAGCCGGCCGACGGCCGTCCGGTCACGATGCCGACCCAGGACATGGTCCTCGGTCTGTTCTTCCTGACCACCGACGGTGAGCTCCGTGACGTCAAGGGCGAGGGCCGCGCGTTCGGCTCCACGGCCGAGGCGACCATGGCGTTCGACGCCGGCGAGCTCGCGCTGCAGTCGGCCGTCGACATCCGCTTCCCGGTGGGCACCATCCCGCCGCGCGGCTGGACCCCGCCGGTCGCCGAGGAGGGTGAGGCCGAGTACCAGTCGGGCGACAGCTTCCGTCTGCGTACGACGCTCGGCCGCGCGCTCTTCAACGAGCTGCTGCCCGAGGACTACCCGTTCGTCGACTACTCGGTCGGCAAGAAGCAGCTCTCGGAGATCGTCAACGACCTCGCCGAGCGCTACCCCAAGGTCATCGTGGCGGCGACGCTCGACAACCTGAAGGCGGCGGGCTTCTACTGGGCGACCCGTTCCGGTGTCACCGTGGCCATCTCCGACGTCGTCGTTCCCGAGGCGAAGAAGGAAATCGTCGCGGGTTACGAGGCGCAGGACGAGAAGGTCCAGAAGCAGTACGAGCGCGGTCTGATCACCAAGGACGAGCGCACTCAGGAGCTCATCGCGATCTGGACCAAGGCGACCAACGAGGTTGCCGAGGCGATGAACGCGAACTTCCCGAAGACGAACCCCATCTTCATGATGGTCGACTCGGGTGCCCGAGGAAACATGATGCAGATGCGTCAGATCGCGGGTATGCGTGGTCTGGTGTCGAACGCCAAGAACGAGACGATTCCTCGTCCCATCAAGGCGTCCTTCCGTGAGGGCCTCACCGTTCTGGAGTACTTCATCTCCACGCACGGTGCCCGTAAGGGTCTGGCGGACACCGCCCTGCGTACCGCCGACTCGGGTTACCTGACCCGTCGTCTGGTGGACGTCTCGCAGGACGTCATCATCCGCGAAGAGGACTGCGGTACCGAGCGTGGCCTCAAGCTGAAGATCGCCGAGCGCGGTGCCGACGGCACGCTGCGCAAGACGGACGACGTCGAGACCTCGGTCTACGCCCGCATGCTCGCCGAGGACGTCGTCATCGACGGCAAGGTCATCGCGCCGGCCAACGTGGACCTGGGCGACGTGCTCATCGACGCGCTGGTCAACGCGGGCGTCGAGGAGGTCAAGACCCGTTCGGTCCTGACCTGTGAGTCCGCGGTCGGCACCTGTGCCTTCTGCTACGGCCGCTCGCTGGCCACCGGCAAGCTCGTCGACATCGGTGAGGCGGTCGGCATCATCGCCGCCCAGTCCATCGGTGAGCCCGGTACCCAGCTGACGATGCGTACCTTCCACACCGGTGGTGTGGCCGGTGACGACATCACCCAGGGTCTGCCCCGTGTTGTCGAGCTCTTCGAGGCCCGTCAGCCCAAGGGTGTCGCCCCGATCTCGGAGGCGGCCGGCCGCGTCCGTATCGAGGAGACCGAGAAGACCAAGAAGCTCGTCGTCACCCCGGACGACGGCAGCGACGAGACGGCGTTCCCGATCTCGAAGCGTGCCCGTCTGCTCGTGGGCGAGGGCGACCACGTCGAGGTGGGCCAGAAGCTCACCGTGGGTGCCACCAACCCGCACGACGTGCTGCGCATTCTGGGTCAGCGTGCCGTCCAGGTCCACCTGGTCGGCGAGGTCCAGAAGGTCTACAACTCGCAGGGTGTGTCGATCCACGACAAGCACATCGAGATCATCATCCGGCAGATGCTGCGCCGTGTGACGATCATCGAGTCCGGCGACGCGGAGCTGCTGCCGGGCGAGCTCGTCGAGCGCTCGAAGTTCGAGACCGAGAACCGTCGTGTGGTCACCGAGGGCGGTCACCCCGCCTCCGGCCGTCCGCAGCTGATGGGTATCACCAAGGCCTCGCTGGCGACGGAATCCTGGCTGTCGGCCGCCTCCTTCCAGGAGACGACCCGAGTCCTGACGGACGCGGCGATCAACGCCAAGTCCGACAGCCTCATCGGCCTCAAGGAGAACGTCATCATCGGTAAGCTCATCCCGGCCGGTACGGGTCTGTCCCGCTACCGCAACATCCGGGTCGAGCCCACCGAAGAGGCCAAGGCCGCGATGTACTCGGCCGTCGGCTACGACGACATCGACTACTCGCCGTTCGGCACGGGCTCCGGCCAGGCCGTCCCGCTGGAGGACTACGACTACGGTCCGTACAACCAGTAAGGCGTGGGTCTACGTCTACTGACGTGGGCTGAAGTCTGCTGAAGGGCGCCCACTTCGCATTCGTGCGGGGTGGGCGCCTTCGGCGTTCGTGTGCGGGTGGCGCCGGCGGGTGGCGGATGGGACGAAAGTCTCAATTCGCGTAAAGGATCAAGCTGATTTCGGCCCTCAGGGGGCCGTATACGGCGCTGTGGGGCCCCGACTGACAACGTGTGAACGGTCGGCGTGTCTGCCCTCGCCGCATTTGTTTTGACCGAACCCGATGAGGTAGGTACGCTCAGACCTTGTGCCTGGGGTGTGCCTGGGCTCCTGTGCGTGTCGTCAGCCGCTGCGGGAGTCTGGATGGGCCACCGCAATCTGCGCCCTTCCCGCTTGGCGGCGGGAGTTCACAGTATTCGACACACCCGACCGCGTGGGTCGGGGAATGTTCCAGGTTAGCTTTACTATTCGGCACACAGAAACCGGAGAAGTAGTGCCTACGATCCAGCAGCTGGTCCGGAAGGGCCGGCAGGACAAGGTCGAGAAGAACAAGACGCCCGCACTCGAGGGTTCGCCCCAGCGTCGCGGCGTCTGCACGCGTGTGTTCACGACCACCCCGAAGAAGCCGAACTCGGCCCTCCGTAAGGTCGCGCGTGTGCGTCTGACCAGCGGCATCGAGGTCACGGCCTACATCCCGGGTGAGGGACACAACCTGCAGGAGCACTCCATCGTGCTCGTGCGTGGCGGCCGTGTGAAGGACCTGCCTGGTGTTCGTTACAAGATCATCCGCGGTTCGCTTGACACCCAGGGTGTCAAGAACCGCAAGCAGGCCCGCAGCCGCTACGGCGCCAAGAAGGAGAAGTAAGAATGCCTCGTAAGGGCCCCGCCCCGAAGCGCCCGGTCATCATCGACCCGGTCTACGGTTCTCCTCTGGTGACCTCCCTCATCAACAAGGTGCTGCTGAACGGCAAGCGCTCCACCGCCGAGCGCATCGTGTACGGCGCCATGGAGGGTCTGCGTGAGAAGTCGGGCAACGACCCGGTCATCACGCTGAAGCGCGCGCTGGAGAACATCAAGCCGACCCTCGAGGTCAAGTCCCGCCGTGTCGGTGGCGCCACCTACCAGGTGCCGATCGAGGTCAAGCCCGGTCGCGCCAACACGCTCGCGCTGCGCTGGCTCGTGGGTTACTCCCGCGCCCGCCGTGAGAAGACCATGACCGAGCGCCTCATGAACGAGCTGCTCGACGCCTCGAACGGTCTTGGCGCTGCTGTCAAGAAGCGTGAGGACACCCACAAGATGGCCGAGTCCAACAAGGCCTTCGCGCACTACCGCTGGTAGTCGCAACCCACATCGAGACCGAGAGAAGACTGAGCCGATATGGCTACCACTTCACTTGACCTGGCCAAGGTCCGCAACATCGGGATCATGGCCCACATCGACGCGGGCAAGACGACCACCACCGAGCGGATCCTGTTCTACACCGGTGTGTCGTACAAGATCGGTGAGGTCCACGACGGTGCCGCGACCATGGACTGGATGGAGCAGGAGCAGGAGCGTGGCATCACGATCACCTCTGCTGCCACCACCTGTCACTGGCCGCTGAACGACGTCGACCACACGATCAACATCATCGACACCCCGGGTCACGTGGACTTCACCGTCGAGGTGGAGCGTTCGCTCCGCGTCCTCGACGGTGCCGTGACGGTGTTCGACGGCGTTGCCGGCGTTGAGCCCCAGTCCGAGACTGTCTGGCGTCAGGCGGACCGCTACGGCGTGCCGCGTATCTGCTTCGTCAACAAGCTCGACCGTACGGGTGCCGAGTTCCACCGCTGCGTTGACATGATCGTCAACCGCCTCGGTGCGACCCCGCTCGTCATGCAGCTGCCCATCGGTGCAGAGGCTGACTTCCAGGGTGTCGTCGACCTCGTCACGATGAAGGCGTTCGTCTGGTCCGCCGAGGCGGCCAAGGGCGAGGCGTACGACATCGTCGACATCCCGGCCACGCACACCGAGGCCGCCGAGGAGTACCGCGGCAAGCTCCTCGAGGCCGTCGCCGAGAACGACGAAGAGATGATGGAGCTGTTCCTGGAGGGCACCGAGCCCTCCGTGGACCAGCTGTACGCGGCCGTGCGTCGCATCACCATCGCCTCCGGCAAGGGCGGCGACACCACCGTCACCCCCGTGTTCTGCGGCACCGCGTTCAAGAACAAGGGCGTTCAGCCCCTGCTCGACGCCGTCGTGCGCTACCTGCCCTCCCCCCTGGACGTCGAGGCCATCGAGGGCCACGACGTCAAGGACCCGGAGACGGTCGTCAAGCGCAAGCCGTCCGACGAGGAGCCCCTCTCGGCGCTGGCGTTCAAGATCATGAGCGACCCGCACCTCGGCAAGCTCACCTTCGTCCGGGTTTACTCGGGCCGCCTGGAGTCCGGCACCGCCGTGCTGAACTCCGTCAAGGGCAAGAAGGAGCGCATCGGCAAGATCTACCGCATGCACGCGAACAAGCGTGAGGAGATCGAGTCGGTGGGCGCCGGTGACATCGTCGCCGTCATGGGTCTGAAGCAGACCACCACGGGTGAGACGCTCTGTGACGACAAGGCCCCGGTCATCCTGGAGTCCATGGACTTCCCGGCGCCGGTCATCCAGGTCGCCATCGAGCCGAAGTCCAAGGGCGACCAGGAGAAGCTGGGTGTCGCCATCCAGCGCCTCTCGGAGGAGGACCCCTCCTTCCAGGTCCACTCGGACGAGGAGACCGGCCAGACCATCATCGGTGGTATGGGCGAGCTTCACCTCGAGGTGCTCGTCGACCGCATGAAGCGCGAGTTCCGCGTCGAGGCGAACGTCGGCAAGCCGCAGGTCGCTTACCGCGAGACGATCCGTCAGGCCGTCGAGCGTCACGACTACACCCACAAGAAGCAGACCGGTGGTACCGGTCAGTTCGCCAAGGTGCAGATCGCGATCGAGCCGATCGACAGCGGCGACGCCACGTACGAGTTCGTGAACAAGGTCACCGGTGGCCGCATCCCCCGGGAGTACATCCCGTCGGTGGACGCGGGTGCGCAGGAGGCCATGCAGTTCGGCATCCTGGCCGGCTACGAGATGACTGGCGTCCGCGTCATCCTTCTCGACGGTGGCTACCACGAGGTCGACTCCTCCGAGCTCGCGTTCAAGATCGCCGGTTCGCAGGCCTTCAAGGAGGCCGCGCGCAAGGCCAAGCCCGTGCTGCTCGAGCCGATGATGGCCGTTGAGGTCACCACGCCCGAGGACTACATGGGTGAGGTCATCGGCGACATCAACTCCCGCCGTGGCCAGATTCAGGCCATGGAGGAGCGCAGCGGCGCTCGCGTCGTGAAGGGCCTCGTGCCCCTCTCGGAGATGTTCGGCTACGTCGGAGACCTCCGCAGCAAGACGTCGGGTCGCGCAAGCTACTCGATGCAGTTCGACTCCTACGCCGAGGTTCCGCGGAACGTCGCCGAGGAGATCATCGCGAAGGCCAAGGGCGAGTAACTCACCCGAGTTCACGCTTTAGGCTTGACACCGACCGCTGGGGTTCGTCACCCCGGACCCCGGCGGCGGGTTTCCCAGCAAAGATCACCTGGCGCCGATGAAGCAAGGCGTACAGAACCACTCCACAGGAGGACCCAGTGGCGAAGGCGAAGTTCGAGCGGACTAAGCCGCACGTCAACATCGGCACCATCGGTCACATTGACCACGGTAAGACGACCCTCACGGCCGCCATTACCAAGGTGCTGCACGACGCGTACCCGGACCTGAACGAGGCCTCGGCCTTCGACCAGATCGACAAGGCTCCTGAGGAGCGCCAGCGCGGTATCACGATCTCGATCGCGCACGTCGAGTACCAGACGGAGACGCGTCACTACGCGCACGTCGACTGCCCGGGTCACGCGGACTACATCAAGAACATGATCACGGGTGCCGCGCAGATGGACGGCGCCATCCTCGTGGTCGCCGCCACCGACGGCCCGATGCCGCAGACCAAGGAGCACGTGCTCCTGGCCCGCCAGGTCGGCGTTCCGTACATCGTCGTCGCCCTGAACAAGGCCGACATGGTGGACGACGAGGAGATCCTGGAGCTCGTCGAGCTCGAGGTCCGTGAGCTCCTCTCCGAGTACGAGTTCCCGGGCGACGACCTGCCGGTCGTCAAGGTCTCGGCGCTCAAGGCGCTCGAGGGCGACAAGGAGTGGGGTCAGTCGATCCTGAACCTCATGGCCGCCGTCGACGAGTCGATCCCGCAGCCCGAGCGTGACGTCGACAAGCCGTTCCTCATGCCGATCGAGGACGTCTTCACGATCACCGGTCGCGGTACGGTCGTCACCGGCCGTATCGAGCGTGGTGTCCTCAAGGTCAACGAGACCGTTGACATCGTGGGCATCAAGCAGGAGAAGACCACCACCACGGTCACCGGCATCGAGATGTTCCGCAAGCTGCTCGACGAGGGCCAGGCCGGTGAGAACGTCGGTCTGCTCCTCCGTGGCATCAAGCGCGAGGACGTCGAGCGCGGCCAGGTCATCATCAAGCCCGGTTCGGTCACGCCGCACACCGAGTTCGAGGCCCAGGCCTACATCCTGTCGAAGGACGAGGGTGGCCGTCACACCCCCTTCTTCAACAACTACCGTCCGCAGTTCTACTTCCGCACGACGGACGTGACCGGCGTGGTGACCCTCCCCGAGGGCACCGAGATGGTCATGCCGGGTGACAACACCGAGATGAAGGTGGAGCTCATCCAGCCCGTCGCCATGGAAGAGGGCCTGAAGTTCGCCATCCGTGAGGGTGGCCGGACCGTGGGCGCCGGCCAGGTCACCAAGATCGTCAAGTAATTACCTGACGGTTTGACCTGGTAGCTCCAGCGAGCACCTGAGAGGGCCCGTACGACTTCGGTCGTACGGGCCCTTTCGTGTACCCGGGATCTGTACCGGGATCAGACCTTGCGGGCCGTGCCGCTTCCGGTGCCGGTCGACCTGGTCGGGCGCCACAGCCAGGGGCGGGCGGCGGGGGAGAGGCCCGCGGCCACCGGGCCCGACGGGGTGGCGCGCAGGGCGGGGCCGTCGAGGCTGACCAGGTCGCGGGCGGCGTGCTGGATCCGGCCGCCGCCGCGCAGGAGCTGGAGCCTGCCGCTCGCGTCCCGGCCCAAGAGATACGGGCCGTCGGCGGTCACGGGGCCGTAGCCGGGGAAGCCGACCGCCGGCCCGGCCGTCGCGGTCAGCGCGGACGAGGCGGGGGTCCGGTAGTAGAGCCGGTCGCCCGCAGCGGCAACCGCGTCGGCGGGGACCGGCAGCCCGGCGAGCGGGGCGGGGCCTTGCGGCGTCCAGTGGTGCACGGTGTCGCGTCCCGGCGCGTACACGTGGACGCCGCCGTCCGCGCCCACGACCGCGGTCAGGCCGTCCTGTACGGGCCCGCCGCCCAGGCCGCGCCACGGTGACCAGCGCCCGTCGAGGTTACGAACGCGCGTACTGATGCCCTGCCCCGCGTCGCGCACGAAGAGGTGGACGCGCCCGTCGGGGGCGGTGACGGCGACGGGGACGCCGATGCGGCGGCCCCGTACGGGATCGGTCTCCGGGTTGCCCAGGCCGGTCCAGGCGCCGAACTTCCCGCCGGCGGCGCGCTGTTCGAGGAGCGCGATCTCGCGCAGGTCCGAGCCGCCGCGCCCTTCGAGGGCCGCGAGCCGCAGGCCGAACAGCAGCTGCCGCCCGTCGGAGAGTGTCGCGGCGCCGAGAGTGGGCGCGAGCGGCCCGCCCCCGAGGTCCGTCGGCCGACCGAAGACACCCTCCTCGCTCTCGCGCCAGCGGACCGCGCGCAGGCCGAGCACTCCGTAGCCGGTGAGCCTGCCGTCGGGTTCCTGGGTGAGGGCGATCCTGGGCCCCGGGTAGCGGTAGTGGGTCGAGCGGATCCAGCCCTTGCGGTTGGTGAGGGGGCGGTCCCCGCCGACGTTGTAGTCGCCGCAGCCGGAGGGGTTGCCGCACTGCCAGTCAGGGGCTGCCCCGTAGGGGACGAGGCGCTCGGCCTTGGCGTGCAGCACGGCCTCGGGGAGGTTGTCCGGCCAGTGGTGGTTGTAGTAGCCGCGGAAGGCGGTGACCGCGAACGGGGGCGGCCCGTCGGACGTGCGCTGCGCCCAGCGGATCAGCGCTGCCCAGGTGAACGCGGCCACCGCGGTGTGGTCGCCGTGGTCGGAGTAACCGGCCTGCTCGCTGTCACGGATGCGGGTGCGCAGATCGCTGTGCTGGATGTCCGGGTCGGGGTCGAGCGTGTGCACGAGGGTGGGCCGGTAGCGCTCGAAGAGGGCCACGAGTACGTCGACCAGGCCGTCGTAGTCGTACGTCTGCGCCCGGCGCAGCGGTGAGCCGTTGACGACGACGGTAGGCAGGGGCAGGCCGCGCTCGCGCCACAGGGCCGGGGTTCCCATGTGGCCGGCCGGAGTGTGCATGGCCAGGTCGAGGAAGACGAGCTCGACGCGGCGGCCGCGGTGCTCCAGGGTGTTCACCTCGGCCTGGTGGCCGCCGGCGAGCGTGGCGACCTCGGTGCGCCAGCGGCTGAAGACGGGCAGGCCGAACTGGGCGGCGTAGGACTGGCGGAGGCCCTGGTGGCGGGCGGAGGCGTAGGCGGCCTTGTCGGCCGGGGGATGCGGGCGGCCGGGGATCTTGTTGACGCCGTCGGCCTCGCCCGCGGTGACGTACACGCAGACGAGGGGGACGCCGGCGGCGATGGCCTGCGCGGTGTCCGGGTTCATGAAGTACAGGTCGTCGTCGGGGTGCGCGAGGACCTGGAGCAGCAGGGCGTGATCGCCCTCGGCGGCGGGGCGCCCGGAGGCGGGGGAGGGGGCGGTGGCGCGGGGCGATGGCGGGGACGCCGCCGTGCGGCCCACGACGACGCCGGCGGCGGTGGTCGCGGCGACAGCGGCGGAGCCGAGCAGTACGGCGCGGCGTCCGGGTATTCGCCCTTTTCGAGTCTCTGCTTGTCGCCGCATGCGCTGTCCTCCGTCCGCCGTGCGCAGCGGTCGGAATGTGCGCTGCTTCTCGGTCCTTCGTCCTGCGTCTTTCAATCGAGAAGAGGCTTGTCAGTGGGGCTGGGTTCCATGCACGGACATGTTCTGTTCACCCGAAGCGGGAGTCTTGGCGGGCCGGCGGTTTCGGGGTGAGCCGCCCGTCCTGCCAGGCGAGGCCGACGACCGTGTCACGGCGGCAGTCCCGAGTTCTTTCCCTTGGTGTGGATCGGCCCGGAGCCGGAGCCCTTCAGCGCCCCATGCACGTGAGCTGGACGATGTAGACCCGCTCGCTGCGGACGACGATCTGGTACCGGAACATCCCGCCGCGGACGATGACGTCGTCGCCTGGTGGGTCGGCTCCCTCATGGCTGCGGCCGTGTAAGTGCAGCGCCTCTGCCGTTCTGACCAACTCCTCGGCCTTGCGCTCCACTTCAGCGAGGAAGGCGGGTGGTGCGCTGGGGGCGGCCGCCGCTGCCGCGAAGACGTACTCCCAGCGCCAGCTCAAGCCCGTACCGCCTTCATGGCTTCGTCCAGGACTGCGCTCAGTTCGCGCAGCGCTTCATGAGCGAGCGCGGCGTCCTCGCGCTCCAGATCCCGCGTGGCGCGTGCGTGCCGGGCGGACAAGTCGGGGCGGCGGGCGATCTCGATGTCCCGGGCCCAAACAAGGACCCAGCTCTGCACCGGGCTGAGGGACTGCCACTCGACTGCCTTGGCGAAAGCCTCGTCCTTGGTCCGCTGCATCTCCGGCAGACGTGCGGGGGCGACGACGGCGAGGGCGGCGCGCAGGGCGTCCGGGGTCTGCTCGGGGCGGGGAATCAGCTCTTGTCCGTGGTCGGCCTGCGTGCTCATGGAGTCCTCCCGGGAGTGCACGTGCCACGTTAGTCGGCCGGGACGCACGGGGTGGGGCGACGCGAACATGTCGGGTGTTCTCCCTGGTCAGTGGGTGTGTCGCCGATTCGGTGCAGGCGTATCGCCGGTGGCGTGGCAGTCGCGGCACTTGCCTGGGCCGGGGCCCCGGTAGGCGCGGTCGCACGTGTCGCAGTTCCGGAGGGGGTGCCGGACGGGCGCCGGGGACTCGGCCGGGGCGCGGAACGGGGGTGGTGGTGGCAGCAGTGCTGTCAGGCGGTGGGCGAGGAGCGCGGCCGGGCGGCGTACGCCTTCGGACGGGAGGTCGCCGGTCAAGGCCTGGCGTACGGCGGTGGGGGTGACGTCGCGTTCGAGCCAGGCGGCGACGCCGGGGGTGAGGTGGGCCGTGTCGTGGGCCGAGAGGAGCAGGCAGGGCGCCTGGCGGTGCAGGCCGGCGAGGAGGTCGGTGGCCTGTTGGAGGAGGGCGGGGGCCGGACAGGAGGGGTGCGGTACGGCAGGGAGGGGGCGGGGCGCCTTCGGGCGGGGTGAGTGTGCTGTGGCTGGGATCTCGGGCGGGTGGGTCGAGGGAGGAACCGGAGCGGGGGAGTGTCGCCGGGCGGCGGTTGGCTGATTGCAGGAGACCGTACGCGTGACGATGCGTCCGTCGGGCACGCGGTGGCGCTCGCGACGGAGGTAGCCGTGGGCCTCCAGCTCGCGCAGGGCGCCGGCGATGCGGGTCGCCCCTTCGGGGAAGCGCGCGGTGAGCGTCTTGATGTCCACGCGGGCGCCGGTCGGCAGCGACTGGATGTGGGCGGCAAGCCCGATCGCGACGAGGGAGAGCTCGGGGTGCTGGGCCAGGTGGTTGCCGATCACCGTGAAGCGGGTGGTGTGGCGGATGTTGGCGTGGGTGATGCCGTGGGGCGCGAGGGCGCGCTTCGGGCGCGGTTTCCCGGCAACGCGGGACTGGGCGCGCGAGGGCGCGCTAAGGTTCTGGGTATCCATCGGGAAGCTCCTACTTCCTCGGTGGTCAGGCCCTCGATCGGGATTGCTACTCCCGGCCGGGGGCCGTCGCATGTCTGGGGTTGTTTTGCTGTTCTTCCCTGGCTTACTGCCGCTGACAGTAGGGGAGTTGGGGGTAGAGAAAGCTAGCGGAACCGGTGATGTTCACCCGCGTGAGTGAGCGCAGGCTCAGGGCGGGTGGGGTGGGGCTTGGTGCGGGTTCTTTCTCCCTCTCATGTTTCTTGGGGAAAGGCGCCGGTGGCACCGGGGCACGAGGGGGCGGGTTCCGGTGGCGTGAGGCTCAGTTCGGCCCAGACGGTCTTGCGGGGGAAGCGGTCGTCGGCTACTCCCCAGCGGTGTGCGAGGGCGTCTACGAGCACCAGTCCGCGCCCTGACTCGGCTTCGGCGGACGGGTGTTGGGGCGCTGGGAGCCTTTCGGGGCGGGTGTCCGTGACCTCGATGCGGAGGGTGTCGGGGGACCCGTGGAGCGCGAGGCGGAAGTCGCGGCCGGGGACGCGGCCGTGGGCGGCGGCGTTGGCGGCCAGCTCGGCGACGATCCGTGCTCGCCGCAGGGGCGCACGACCCGTCCCCCGTCCTCCTCTCCGTCTTCCTCCTCGCGGGGCTCGTCGCGGTCTGGGCCGGAGTGAACTGGGCGTTCGACGTGCGCGGCATCGCGACCCGGCGGTCCGAGCGGATTCGGCGGAGGAACGCGGACGCGTGGGCGGCGATGGGGCGGCTCGACGGGTCCCCGACCATGTTCGGGAGCGTGGGGTACCTGCGGTTCCTCGGCGTGCTCATGGCGTTCGCCGGGCTCGTGATGCTGCTCGCGGCGTACGCCCTGTGGCGGCTCGGGTGAGACGGGTGGGCAAGCCGGCGTAAGGCTCAATGACCTGCGCCACACGCCTCCGCGAGCCCCGGTTTGACCTTCGTCACTCCCCGGGTACTCTCTACGGCTCGATTGGCCAGGCGCCGCAGTGCTATGGCAGACTGTCGGGGTTGCTCGGTTGAGTGCCGATGCTGCGCGCCTCCCGCCGGGAGGACCGGAAGCGAGTCCCACAGTACTCGTCGCCCCATCTGTCAGAAGATCGAAAGATCCGCAGGCAGCGCTAGGGCGGACGTACGGGAATCTTTCGGGAAGTGCAGCGAGGTGGTTCAGCCAGGCGCCCGGTGGGTTTCTTCCCCCGGCTTCGCGGTCCTTGGGCCGCAGTCCCTCGCAGGGAAATCCGTAAGGAAATTTCTGCAGTGAGACTGCGACACGCCCGACCGCGTGGGTCGGAGGAGGACGGAATAGAACCCATCAGGTTCCAGAGCGTTTCGAGAGACAGGACTACTAGTAGCCATGGCGGGACAGAAGATCCGCATCCGGCTCAAGGCCTACGACCACGAGGTCATCGACTCCTCGGCGAAGAAGATCGTCGAGACGGTGACCCGCACTGGTGCGTCGGTCGCAGGCCCGGTGCCGCTGCCCACTGAGAAGAACGTGTACTGCGTCATCAAGTCGCCGCACAAGTACAAGGACTCTCGCGAGCACTTCGAGATGCGCACGCACAAGCGCCTCATCGACATCCTCGACCCGACGCCCAAGACCGTTGACTCGCTGATGCGCCTGGACCTTCCGGCCGGCGTTGACATCGAGATCAAGCTCTGAGAGGCGCGGAAGAGATGGCTAAGCAGATCAAGGGCATCCTGGGCGAGAAGCTCGGCATGACCCAGGTCTGGGACGACAACAACCGTGTCGTCCCGGTCACCGTGGTCAAGGCCGGTCCGAACGTCGTGACCCAGGTCCGTACGAACGACACTGACGGCTACGAGTCGGTCCAGATCGCCTTCGGCGAGATCGACCCGCGCAAGGTGAACAAGCCCCTCAAGGGTCACTTCGCCAAGGCCGACGTAACCCCGCGCCGCCACCTGGTGGAGCTCCGTACCTCCGGCGCCAGCGAGTACACGCTGGGCCAGGAGATCACTGCCGAGGTCTTCGAGGCGGGCGTCAAGGTTGACGTCACCGCGAAGAGCAAGGGCAAGGGCTTCGCCGGTGTCATGAAGCGCCACAACTTCAAGGGTGGCAAGGCGTCCCACGGTGCCCACCGTGTGCACCGCAAGCCCGGTTCCATCGGTGGCTGTGCCACCCCCGGCCGTGTCTTCAAGGGCATGCGCATGGCGGGTCGCATGGGCAACGAGCGGGTCACCACCCAGAACCTGACCGTTCACGCCGTTGACGCGGAGAAGGGTCTGCTCCTCATCAAGGGCGCAGTTCCCGGTCCGAACGGTGGCCTCGTCCTGGTCCGCACCGCGGCCAAGGGGGTTTGAGGAACCGATGAGCACCATTGACATCCTTTCGCCTGCTGGCGACAAGGCCGGGACGGTCGAGCTCCCCGCGGAGATCTTCGACGTAGAGAAGATCAGCATCCCGCTTCTCCACCAGGTCGTCGTCGCTCAGCTGGCCGCTGCCCGTCAGGGCACGCACAAGACCAAGCGTCGTGGCGAGGTCCGCGGTGGTGGGCGCAAGCCTTACCGCCAGAAGGGCACCGGCCGCGCGCGCCAGGGTTCGACCCGTGCGCCGCAGTTCGCCGGCGGTGGCGTCGTCCACGGCCCGCAGCCGCGTGACTACTCGCAGCGGACCCCGAAGAAGATGAAGGCCGCGGCCCTGCGCCACGCCCTCACCGACCGGGCCCGCAACGCTCGCATCCACGTCGTCACCGGCGTGGTCGACGGCGGAGTCTCCACCAAGGCCGCCAAGTCGCTGCTCGGCAAGATCTCAGAGCGCAAGAACCTGCTCCTGGTGATCGACCGTGCCGACGAGGCCTCGCTGCTCTCCGCTCGCAACCTGCCCCAGGTCCACATCCTGGAGCCGGGCCAGCTGAACACGTACGACGTTCTCGTCTCGGACGACGTGGTCTTCACCCAGGCCGCCTTCGAGTCCTTCGTGTCCGGCCCGCAGGCCAATGACACCGAAGGGAGCGAAGCCTGATGGCTACGCGTCACCCGAGCATTGCCCCCAAGGCGGCCAAGGCCGCCAAGGCCGCGCGCATCGCCAAGGCGAAGCGCCACGAGGCCGAGGGCAAGAACACCGTCGAGACGCCGCTGAGCAAGAGCTTCACGGATCCCCGTGACGTCCTCCTCAAGCCGGTCGTCTCCGAGAAGAGCTACGCGCTTCTCGACGAGGGCAAGTACACCTTCGTCGTGGACCCGCGTGCGAACAAGACCCAGATCAAGCAGGCCGTCCAGGCGGTCTTCTCGGTCAAGGTCACCGGAGTCAACACGATCAACCGTCAGGGCAAGCGCAAGCGCACCAAGACGGGCTTCGGCAAGCGTGCGGACAGCAAGCGCGCGATCGTGACCCTCGCTGAGGGCGACCGTATCGACATCTTCGGCCAGGCCTCCTAACGGAGCGCCTTGGTCCGAATATCGGACGAGGACTGAGAAATGGGAATCCGCAAGTACAAGCCGACTACGCCGGGCCGTCGTGGCTCCAGCGTCGCCGACTTCGTCGAGGTCACGCGGTCCACGCCGGAGAAGTCGCTGGTCCGCCCGCTGCACAGCAAGGGCGGCCGTAACAACGCCGGTCGTGTGACCGTTCGCCACCAGGGTGGCGGACACAAGCGCGCCTACCGAGTGATCGACTTCCGTCGTCACGACAAGGACGGCGTGCCGGCGAAGGTCGCGCACATCGAGTACGACCCCAACCGCACCGCGCGCATCGCGCTGCTGCACTACGCCGACGGCGAGAAGCGTTACATCGTCGCTCCGCGTGGCCTGTCGCAGGGTGACCGCGTCGAGAACGGTCCTGGGGCCGACATCAAGCCGGGCAACAACCTGGCGCTCCGCAACATCCCGGTCGGTACCACGATCCACGCGATCGAGATCCGTCCCGGTGGTGGCGCGAAGTTCGCCCGCTCCGCGGGTGCCTCCGTGCAGCTGCTGGCGAAGGAGGGCACGATGGCCCACCTTCGTATGCCGTCCGGCGAGATCCGTCTCGTCGACGCCCGCTGCCGCGCCACGATCGGCGAGGTCGGCAACGCCGAGCAGTCGAACATCAACTGGGGCAAGGCCGGCCGCAAGCGCTGGCTCGGCGTTCGTCCGACCGTCCGCGGTGTGGCGATGAACCCGGTTGACCACCCGCACGGTGGTGGTGAGGGCAAGACCTCCGGTGGTCGCCACCCGGTCTCCCCGTGGGGTCAGAAGGAGGGTCGTACTCGTTCGCCGAAGAAGGCTTCGAACAAGTACATCGTCCGCCGCCGCAAGACGAACAAGAAGCGCTAGGAGCGGGTTTAGATGCCGCGCAGTCTCAAGAAGGGACCCTTCGTTGACGGCCACCTCGTAAAGAAGGTGGACGCTCAGAACGAAGCCGGTACCAAGAACGTCATCAAGACCTGGTCCCGTCGCTCGATGATCATCCCGGCCATGCTGGGTCACACCATCGCGGTGCACAACGGCAAGACCCACATCCCGGTGTTCGTCACCGAGTCGATGGTCGGCCACAAGCTCGGCGAGTTCTCGCCGACGCGCACCTTCCGGGGTCACGTCAAGGACGACCGGAAGTCGAAGCGCCGCTAACGCGGGGTGGAATCGACTATGACGAACACTGAAGGGACAACCATGGAAGCCAGGGCCCAGGCGCGGTACATCCGCGTCACGCCCATGAAGGCCCGCCGCGTGGTGGACCTCATCCGTGGCATGGATGCCACGGAGGCTCAGGCGGTCCTGCGTTTCGCCCCGCAGGCCGCGAGCGTGCCGGTTGGCAAGGTGCTGGACAGCGCCATCGCCAACGCTGCACACAACTACGACCACACCGACGCCTCTTCGCTGGTCATCAGCGAGGCGTACGTGGATGAGGGCCCGACCCTGAAGCGGTTCCGTCCGCGTGCTCAGGGCCGTGCCTACCGGATCCGTAAGCGGACCAGCCACATCACCGTGGTCGTCAGCAGCAAGGAAGGAACCCGGTAATGGGCCAGAAGGTAAACCCGCACGGGTTCCGGCTCGGTATCACCACGGACTTCAAGTCCCGTTGGTACGCCGACAAGCTGTACAAGGACTACGTCAAGGAAGACGTGTCCATCCGTCGCATGATGACCTCCGGCATGGAGCGCGCCGGCATCTCGAAGGTTGAGATCGAGCGCACCCGTGACCGCGTGCGTGTGGACATCCACACCGCTCGTCCGGGCATCGTCATCGGCCGCCGTGGCGCCGAGGCCGACCGCATCCGCGGTGACCTCGAGAAGCTCACGGGCAAGCAGGTCCAGCTGAACATCCTCGAGGTCAAGAACCCCGAGACCGACGCTCAGCTGGTCGCTCAGGCTGTTGCCGAGCAGCTGTCCTCCCGCGTCTCCTTCCGTCGCGCCATGCGTAAGAGCATGCAGACGGCGATGAAGGCCGGCGCCAAGGGCATCAAGATCCAGTGTGGTGGCCGTCTCGGCGGCGCCGAGATGTCCCGCTCGGAGTTCTACCGCGAGGGCCGTGTGCCGCTGCACACGCTCCGCGCGAACGTGGACTACGGCTTCTTCGAGGCCAAGACGACCTTCGGTCGTATTGGCGTCAAGGTCTGGATCTACAAGGGCGACGTCAAGAACATCGCCGAGGTCCGCGCCGAGAACGCTGCGGCCCGTGCGGGTAACCGCCCGGCCCGTGGTGGCGGCGCTGGCGACCGTCCCGCCGGCCGTGGTGGCCGTGGTGGCGAGCGTGGCGGCCGCGGCCGCAAGCCGCAGCAGCAGTCGGCTCCGGCCGCCGAGGCCCCCAAGGCTGACGCGCCCGCCGCTGCCGCTCCGGCTGAGAGCACCGGAACGGAGGCCTGACCGAAATGCTGATCCCCCGTAGGGTCAAGCACCGCAAGCAGCACCACCCCAAGCGCCGCGGTCAGGCCAAGGGTGGTACGACGGTTGCGTTCGGCGAGTACGGCATTCAGGCCCTCACGCCGGCGTACGTGACCAACCGCCAGATCGAGGCGGCTCGTATCGCGATGACCCGCCACATCAAGCGTGGCGGCAAGGTCTGGATCAACATCTACCCGGACCGTCCCCTCACGAAGAAGCCCGCCGAGACCCGCATGGGTTCCGGTAAGGGTTCCCCCGAGTGGTGGATCGCGAACGTGCACCCGGGACGGGTCATGTTCGAGCTGTCCTACCCGAACGAGAAGATTGCGCGTGAGGCGCTTACCCGCGCTGCTCACAAGCTTCCGATGAAGTGCCGGATTGTTCGGCGCGAGGCAGGTGAGTCGTGATGTCGGCCGGTACCAAGGCGTCCGAGCTGCGCGAACTGGGCAACGAGGAGCTCCTCAACAAGCTCCGCGAGGCCAAGGAAGAGCTGTTCAACCTCCGTTTCCAGGCGGCGACCGGTCAGCTCGAGAACCACGGTCGGCTGAAGGCCGTCCGCAAGGACATCGCGCGGATCTACACCCTCATGCGTGAGCGCGAGCTGGGCATCGAGACGGTGGAGAACGCCTGATGAGCGAGAGCAACGTGACTGAAGAGACTGCCGCCCGCGGCTTCCGCAAGACCCGTGAGGGTCTGGTCGTCAGCGACAAGATGGACAAGACCGTCGTCGTCGCTGTCGAGGACCGCGTCAAGCACGCGCTGTACGGCAAGGTCATCCGCCGTACGAACAAGCTCAAGGCGCACGACGAGCAGAACGCTGCCGGCGTCGGCGACCGCGTCCTCATCATGGAGACGCGTCCGCTGTCGGCGACCAAGCGCTGGCGCATCGTCGAGATCCTCGAGAAGGCCAAGTAATTACCTGAAGGGTTTCCTTCAGGTTCAGTTCCGCCAGGCTCGGCAGGGGCTCGACTCCCGTAAGGGATAAGGCCCCTGCCGGGAACCGGCAGACAAACAGGAGATAGACGTGATCCAGCAGGAGTCGCGACTTCGCGTCGCCGACAACACGGGTGCGAAGGAAATTCTCACCATCCGTGTTCTCGGTGGCTCGGGTCGCCGCTACGCGGGCATCGGTGACGTCATCGTCGCCACCGTCAAGGACGCGATCCCCGGTGGCAACGTGAAGAAGGGTGACGTCGTCAAGGCTGTCATCGTTCGCACCGTCAAGGAGCGCCGCCGTCCGGACGGCTCGTACATCCGCTTTGACGAGAACGCCGCTGTCATTCTCAAGAACGACGGCGACCCTCGTGGCACCCGTATCTTCGGCCCGGTGGGCCGTGAGCTGCGCGAGAAGAAGTTCATGAAGATCATCTCGCTCGCGCCGGAGGTGCTGTAAGCATGAAGATCAAGAAGGGCGACCTGGTACAGGTCATCACCGGTAAGGACAAGGGCAAGCAGGGCAAGGTCATCGCGGCCTTCCCCCGCGAGGACCGCGTCCTGGTCGAGGGTGTCAACCGGGTCAAGAAGCACACCAAGGCCGGCCCCACCGCCAGCGGTTCGCAGGCCGGTGGCATCGTCACGACCGAGGCCCCTGTCCACGTCTCCAACGTCCAGCTGGTCGTGGAGAAGGACGGCAACAAGGTCGTCACGCGTGTCGGTTACCGCTTCGACGACGAGGGCAACAAGATCCGCGTTGCCAAGCGGACGGGTGAGGACATCTGATGGCTACCACCACGACCCCGCGTCTCAAGACGAAGTACCGCGAGGAGATCGCGGGCAAGCTGCGTGAGGAGTTCTCGTACGAGAACGTCATGCAGATCCCCGGCCTCGTGAAGATCGTGGTCAACATGGGTGTCGGCGACGCCGCCCGTGACTCGAAGCTCATGGACGGTGCCGTCCGTGACCTGACCACGATCACCGGTCAGAAGCCGGCCATCACCAAGGCCCGCAAGTCCATCGCGCAGTTCAAGCTGCGTGAGGGCCAGCCGATCGGTGCCCACGTCACGCTCCGTGGCGACCGCATGTGGGAGTTCCTGGACCGCACCCTGTCGCTCGCGCTTCCGCGCATCCGCGACTTCCGTGGTCTGTCCCCCAAGCAGTTCGACGGCCGTGGCAACTACACCTTCGGTCTCACCGAGCAGGTCATGTTCCACGAGATCGACCAGGACAAGATCGACCGCGTCCGGGGTATGGACATCACCGTGGTCACCACGGCGACCAACGACGATGAGGGCCGCGCGCTTCTCCGTCACCTCGGCTTCCCCTTCAAGGAGGCGTAAGCGAGATGGCGAAGAAGGCTCTTATTGCCAAGGCTGCTCGTAAGCCCAAGTTCGGTGTGCGTGGCTACACCCGCTGCCAGCGCTGCGGCCGCCCGCACTCCGTGTACCGCAAGTTCGGCCTGTGCCGCGTGTGCCTTCGTGAGATGGCTCACCGTGGCGAGCTGCCGGGCGTGACCAAGAGCTCCTGGTAATCCCCTAGTTGGGATTCCCCGGACGCTCTCGGTAAGTATTTGGTCGGCGGGAACCCTCCTTCACATGCCGTAGGCTTGTGGGGTTGGGCGCCCGCCGCCCATACCGACTTACTACGCCGTAGGTCCCCGCGCCGCACCCGTCCCGCCTCTGTGTGGGGAGAGGGATGGCGCATACAGGAAACCCCGGCGAGAGAGGCCGAAGGCCAATTCATGACCATGACTGATCCGATCGCGGACATGCTGACTCGTCTGCGTAACGCGAACTCGGCGTACCACGACTCCGTGGCGATGCCGCACAGCAAGATCAAGTCGCACATCGCGGAGATCCTCCAGCAGGAGGGCTTCATCACCGGCTGGAAGACCGAGGACGCCGAGGTCGGCAAGAACCTCGTTCTCGAGCTCAAGTTCGGTCCGAACCGTGAGCGCTCCATCGCGGGCATCAAGCGGATCTCGAAGCCGGGTCTGCGTGTGTACGCAAAGTCCACCAACCTGCCGAAGGTGCTCGGCGGCCTGGGCGTGGCGATCATCTCCACGTCCCACGGTCTGCTCACCGGCCAGCAGGCGCAGAAGAAGGGCGTGGGTGGGGAAGTCCTCGCCTACGTCTGGTAGTCGGGAACGGAGGAATAGCTAATGTCGCGTATTGGCAAGCTCCCCATCACGGTTCCCGCCGGCGTGGACGTCACCATCGACGGCCGTACGGTCGTGGTGAAGGGCCCCAAGGGCTCCCTTTCCCACACCATCGTGGCGCCGATCGAGATCGCTAAGGGCGAGGACGGCGTTCTGAACGTCACCCGCCCGAACGACGAGCGTCAGAACAGGGCCTTCCACGGTCTGTCCCGCACGCTGGTGGCGAACATGATCACCGGCGTGACCCAGGGTTACGTGAAGAAGCTCGAGATCAGCGGTGTCGGTTACCGCGTCCTGGCGAAGGGCTCCAACCTGGAGTTCTCGCTCGGCTACAGCCACCCGATCCTGATCGAGGCGCCCGAGGGCATCTCGTTCAAGGTCGAATCGGCGACCAAGTTCTCGGTCGAGGGCATCGACAAGCAGAAGGTCGGCGAGGTTGCGGCCAACATCCGCAAGCTGCGCAAGCCCGACCCGTACAAGGCCAAGGGCGTCAAGTACGAAGGCGAAGTCATCCGCCGCAAGGTCGGAAAGGCGGGTAAGTAAGCCATGGCATACGGTGTCAAGATTGCTAAGGGCGACGCTTACAAGCGTGCTGCCATCAAGCGCCGTCACATTCGTATCCGTAAGCACATCTCGGGTACGGCTGAGCGTCCGCGCCTGGTCGTGACGCGTTCGAACCGCCACATCGTCGCCCAGGTCATCGACGACGTTAAGGGTCACACCCTCGCGTCGGCGTCGACCCTGGACACCTCGATCCGTGGTGTCGAGGCCGACAAGTCCGCGCAGGCCGTCAAGGTCGGTGCCCTGGTCGCCGAGCGCGCCAAGGCCGCGGGCGTCGAGGCTGTCGTGTTCGACCGTGGTGGTAACCAGTACGCCGGGCGCATCGCCGCCCTGGCGGACGCCGCCCGCGAAGCCGGTCTGAAGTTCTGATCCGGTTCCGTAGCTAGCGGAAAACGAAGAGAGGTAATTCCAATGGCTGGACCCCAGCGCCGCGGAAGCGGTGCCGGTGGCGGCGAGCGGCGGGACCGGAAGGGTCGCGACGGTGGCGCTGCTGCCGCCGAGAAGACCGCGTACGTTGAGCGCGTTGTCGCGATCAACCGCGTCGCCAAGGTTGTGAAGGGTGGTCGTCGCTTCAGCTTCACCGCGCTGGTCGTGGTGGGCGATGGTGACGGCACCGTCGGTGTCGGTTACGGCAAGGCCAAGGAGGTGCCGGCCGCCATCGCCAAGGGTGTTGAGGAGGCCAAGAAGCACTTCTTCAAGGTCCCCCGTATCCAGGGCACCATCCCGCACCCGATCCAGGGCGAGAAGGCTGCGGGCGTCGTCCTGCTGAAGCCTGCTTCCCCCGGTACCGGTGTTATCGCCGGTGGCCCGGTGCGCGCCGTCCTGGAGTGCGCCGGCGTTCACGACATCCTGTCGAAGTCGCTCGGCTCCGACAACGCGATCAACATCGTGCACGCGACCGTGGCGGCCCTCAAGGGCCTGCAGCGTCCCGAGGAGATCGCGGCTCGCCGTGGTCTGCCCCTCGAGGACGTCGCCCCCGCGGCTCTGCTTCGTGCGCGTGCGGGAGCGGGTGCGTAATGGCCCGCCTCAAGATCACGCAGACGAAGTCGTACATCGGCAGCAAGCAGAACCACCGCGACACCCTGCGTTCGCTCGGGCTCAAGCGCCTGAACGACGTGGTCGTCAAGGAGGATCGTCCCGAGTTCCGCGGCATGGCTAACACCGTGCGGCACCTCGTGACGGTCGAGGAGGTCGACTGATCATGGCGGAGAACAACCCGCTCAAGATCCACAACCTCCGTCCCGCCCCCGGCGCCAAGACCGCGAAGACCCGTGTGGGTCGCGGTGAGGCCTCGAAGGGTAAGACGGCCGGTCGTGGTACCAAGGGCACCAAGGCCCGCTACCAGGTTCCGGAGCGCTTCGAGGGTGGCCAGATGCCCCTCCACATGCGTCTCCCGAAGCTCAAGGGCTTCAAGAACCCGTTCAAGACCGAGTTCCAGGTCGTGAACCTCGACAAGCTGTCGGCTCTGTACCCCGAAGGTGGCGAAGTCACCGTCGAGGGTCTCGTCGCCAAGGGTGCGGTCCGCCGCAACAGCCTCGTCAAGGTCCTCGGCCAGGGCGAGATCTCCGTGGCACTGCAGGTGACGGTCGACGCCGTCTCCGGCTCCGCCAAGGAGAAGATCACCGCCGCCGGCGGTACCGTCACCGAGCTCGTCTGACTTTTTCAGACGTCTCGATGACATGAGCGTTTCCCGACCGGGGATGCCCCACATATGGGGCATCCCCGGTTGGTCGTTCCAAGGGGGGCACGGTCGCCGGTATGGTGGCCTGCACTGTGCTGTATCCGTCTGGGGCTCGCGCCCCGGGCCGGGAGATGTGTTCTGAAGGCGACGAGTTCTGACGGAACTTCACCCGGCGCTCGACTGTTACGTACTACGTAGTCCCTCATTCATCGAACCTCAAGACCGTCACCTCTGACGCACGTGCGCGGGGGTCGCAGGAGGCACCGTGCTCACCGCGTTCGCCCGGGCGTTCAAGACGCCCGACCTGCGCAAGAAGCTGCTCTTCACGCTCGGCATCATCGTGATCTACCGAGTCGGTACGCACGTACCGATTCCGGGTGTGAGTTATAAGAACGTCCAGACCTGCATGGACGCGGCCAGCAGCACCCAGGGGCTGTTCGGTCTCGTCAACATGTTCAGTGGCGGCGCGCTCCTGCAGATCACGATCTTCGCGCTCGGCATCATGCCGTACATCACCGCGAGCATCATTCTGCAGCTGCTGACTGTCGTGATCCCGCGGCTCGAGGCCCTGAAGAAGGAGGGCTCGGCGGGTACGGCGAAGATCACGCAGTACACGCGCTACCTGACCGTGGCGCTCGCCATCCTCCAGGGCACCGGCCTCGTCGCGACCGCCCGCAGCGGCGCCCTCTTCCAGGGCTGCCCCGTCGCGAACCAGATCGTTCCGGACCAGTCGATCTTCGTGACCATCACGATGGTCATCACCATGACCGCCGGTACGGCCATCGTCATGTGGCTCGGTGAGCTCATCACCGACCGCGGCATCGGCAACGGCATGTCGATCCTGATGTTCATCTCGATCGCCGCCACCTTCCCGAGCGCCCTGTGGACCATCAAGAAGACGGGCGACCTGGCCGGCGGCTGGATCGAGTTCGGCACCGTGATCCTGGTGGGCCTCGTCATGGTCGGCCTGGTGGTGTTCGTGGAGCAGGCGCAGCGCCGCATTCCTGTCCAGTATGCGAAGCGCATGATCGGTCGCCGGTCTTACGGCGGTACGTCCACTTACATCCCGCTGAAGGTCAATCAGGCGGGTGTGATCCCTGTCATCTTCGCTTCGTCGCTGCTCTACATCCCGGCCCTCGTCGCGCAGTTCGCGGGAGGTAATTCCGGGTGGAAAACCTGGATCAACGACCACCTGACCAAGGGAAATCACCCCTATTACATCGTTTCGTACTTCCTCTTGATCGTGTTCTTCGCCTTCTTCTACGTGGCGATCTCGTTCAACCCCGAGGAAGTTGCGGACAACATGAAGAAGTATGGTGGCTTCATCCCGGGCATCCGGGCCGGCCGGCCCACCGCTGAGTACCTCAGTTACGTGCTCAACCGGATCACCTGGCCGGGTTCGCTGTATCTGGGTCTGATCGCTCTCGTACCGACGATGGCGTTGGTTGGCTTCGGGGCAAGCCAGAACTTCCCGTTCGGTGGTACCAGCATCCTGATCATCGTGGGTGTCGGGCTGGAAACGGTGAAGCAGATCGAGAGCCAGCTTCAGCAGCGCAATTACGAAGGGTTCCTCCGCTGATGCGTATCGTCCTCGTCGGGCCGCCCGGTGCGGGCAAGGGAACGCAGGCCGCGTTCCTTGCCAAGAACCTGTCGATCCCGCACATCTCCACGGGCGACCTCTTCCGTGCCAACATCAGCCAGGGCACGGAACTCGGCAAGCAGGCGAAGGCGTTCATGGACGCCGGCAACCTGGTGCCGGACGAGGTCACCATCGGGATGGCCAAGGACCGCATGGCACAGCCGGACGCCGTGAACGGCTTCCTGCTCGACGGCTTCCCGCGCAATGTGTCGCAGGCCGAGGCCCTCGACGCGTCGCTCAAGGCCGACGATGTGCAGCTCGACGCGGTTCTGGACCTGGAGGTCCCCGAGGACGAGGTGGTCAAGCGCATCGCGGGCCGCCGCATCTGCCGCAAGGACTCGTCGCACGTCTTCCACGTGACGTACTCGCAGCCGAAGGTCGAGGGCGTCTGTGACGTCTGCGGCGGCGAGCTGTACCAGCGGGACGACGACAGCGAGGACACTGTCCGTAACCGCCTCGAGGTCTACCACACGCAGACCGAGCCGATCATCGACTACTACCGGGCCCAGGGCCTGGTCGTGACGATCTCGGCGCTCGGCAAGGTCGACGAGGTGACCGCGCGGGCCATGGACGCCCTCAAGCGCGACAAGTAGTCGTTACGCAGCTACGGCCGCGGTGCCCGCCCCCAGACTTCGTCCGGGGGGACCCCCAGGGCGCCGCGGCCGTAGTGTTGTCCAGGTAAACCCGTAGACGGAAGACGGAGAGCGCAGGCCCCCATGGTGCAGATCAAGACGCCCGAGCAGATCGCCAAGATGCGTGAGGCGGGCCTGGTCGTGGCCGCGATCCACGCCGCGACGCGTGAAGCCGCAGTTCCCGGTGCCACCACCCGGGACCTGGACCAGGTCGCGCGCAAGGTGCTCGACGAGCACGGGGCGAAGTCGAACTTCCTCGGGTACGGGGGATTCCCGGCGACCATCTGCACCTCGGTCAACGAGGTCGTCGTCCACGGCATCCCGGACGACAAGACCGTCCTCAAGGACGGTGACATCATCTCCATCGACTGCGGCGCGATCATCGACGGCTGGCACGGCGACGCCGCGTACACCGCGTTCGTCGGTACCGGTCACGCTCCGGAGCTCGTCGAGCTGTCCCGGGTGACCGAGGAGTCGATGTGGGCCGGCATCGCCGCGATGAAGAACGGCAACCGGCTTGTCGACATCTCCCGCGCGATCGAGGCCTACATCCGCCGCCAGCCCAAGCCCGGCGGCGGCAAGTACGGCATCGTCGAGGACTACGGCGGTCATGGCATCGGCACCGAGATGCACATGGACCCGCACCTGCTGAACTACGTCGAGCGCCGCCGCGGCAAAGGCCCGAAGCTCGTCCCCGGTTTCTGCCTCGCGATCGAGCCGATGGTCTCGCTGGGCACGCCGCGGACCGAGGTGCTCGAGGACGACTGGACGGTCATCACGACCGACGGCACCTGGTCCTCGCACTGGGAGCACTCGATCGCCCTGACCGAAGAGGGCCCGCTGGTACTCACATCGCCGGACGGCGGCAAGGCGAAGCTGGCCGAGCTGGGCGTGACGGCGGCGCCGGATCCGCTGGCGTGACGCGACGGCCGGCCCCCGCCCGCCGGTCGGAGGCCGGCGCAGCCGCTCGATCCGTTGGCGTAAGGATCTCGGGTGTGGGGCAGACTTCTTCGATTCGTCTTTCGGGGTGCCCTGACGTAGACTGACTCGTCGGCTCTCGTGCACACGCATGCCTGCATGTACGTGCTGAGTCGATCAAGGTAGTCGATTCGAAGGGCAAAGCGTGGCCAAGAAGCAAGGTGCCATCGAGATCGAAGGCACTGTCGTCGAGTCTCTCCCGAACGCCATGTTCAAGGTGGAGCTCCAGAACGGCCACCAGGTCCTGGCTCACATCAGCGGCAAGATGCGTATGCACTACATCCGTATCCTCCCTGACGACCGGGTCGTGGTGGAGCTGTCTCCGTACGACCTGACGCGTGGCCGGATCGTCTACCGGTACAAGTAGATCTTGCCCGCACCCCGCTTCTACGGGGTGATGGCACTGACCCGGAGAACCTCACCCAATGAAGGTCAAGCCGAGCGTCAAGAAGATCTGCGACAAGTGCAGGGTGATCCGCCGTCACGGCCGGGTCATGGTTATCTGCGACAACCCGCGCCACAAGCAGCGCCAGGGCTGACGCACGACTGCAGTTCGCAGATTTTCGCGCGACGCAAGTAAGCACACTTGCAGGACCCGTCCCTCTTCAGATCCATCGGTAATGGAGGGCGACACCCCCGGTCGGAGGCCGGGGACCCAGGATGTACCTCATACGGCACCTGGGAATGGTCCTGCTGCAGACCTCCGAGTATCAACAGGAGCCTTGAATGGCACGCCTTGAAGGCGTTGACCTCCCGCGCGAAAAGCGCGTTGAGGTCGCCCTCACGTACGTGTTCGGCATTGGCCGCACGCTGTCCCAGCAGACGCTGGACGCCACCGGTGTGGACCGCAACACCCGTGTTCGCGATCTGTCCGAAGAGGACCTGATCAAGATCCGCGAGTACGTGGACGCGAACATCAAGACCGAGGGTGACCTCCGTCGCGAGATCCAGGCCGACATCCGCCGCAAGGTCGAGATCGGCTGCTACCAGGGTCTTCGCCACCGTCGTGGCCTGCCCGTCCGCGGTCAGCGCACCAGCACGAACGCTCGTACCCGCAAGGGCCCGCGTCGCGCCATCGCCGGTAAGAAGAAGCCGGGCAAGAAGTAGTCCTCGCTCAGCGGTCTATCGACAGCTGTCGCTGCAGGACCGACCACCTCCCGTAGGAGTAATAGATGCCCCCCAAGGGTCGTCAGGGCGCTGCCAAGAAGGTGCGCCGCAAGGAAAAGAAGAACGTCGCTCACGGGCACGCTCACATCAAGAGCACGTTCAACAACACGATCGTGTCCATCACGGACCCGACCGGCAACGTGATCTCGTGGGCCTCCGCCGGCCACGTCGGCTTCAAGGGCTCGCGCAAGTCCACTCCGTTCGCCGCGCAGATGGCCGCCGAGTCGGCCGCGCGTCGCGCCCAGGAGCACGGCATGCGCAAGGTTGACGTCTTCGTCAAGGGTCCGGGCTCCGGCCGCGAGACCGCGATCCGCTCCCTCCAGGCCACGGGCCTCGAGGTCGGTTCGATCCAGGACGTCACCCCCACGCCGCACAACGGCTGCCGTCCCCCCAAGCGCCGCCGCGTCTGACGCACTGCGCTTGAGCTGAGGATTTCGGGCGGTACGGCTCTTACGGGCCGTATCGCCCGTACCCTTGTACCAAGAATCAGGGCATCAAATAGTGGGTGCCCCTGACTGAAGGATCGCAACATGCTGATTGCTCAGCGTCCCTCGTTGACCGAAGAGGTCGTCGACGAGTTCCGCTCCCGGTTCGTGATCGAGCCGCTGGAGCCGGGCTTCGGTTACACCCTCGGCAACTCCCTTCGCCGGACCCTTCTCTCCTCGATCCCGGGTGCGGCGGTCACGTCCATCCGTATCGACGGTGTCCTGCACGAGTTCACCACCGTGCCGGGCGTCAAGGAAGACGTCACCGACCTCATCCTCAACATCAAGCAGCTGGTCGTCTCCTCGGAGCACGACGAGCCGGTCGTGATGTACCTGCGCAAGCAGGGCCCGGGTCTGGTCACCGCCGCCGACATCGCGCCCCCGGCCGGTGTCGAGGTGCACAACCCCGACCTCGTCCTCGCCACGCTCAACGGCAAGGGCAAGCTGGAGATGGAGCTGACCGTCGAGCGCGGTCGCGGCTACGTCTCCGCCGTTCAGAACAAGCAGGTCGGTCAGGAGATCGGGCGCATCCCGGTCGACTCGATCTACTCGCCGGTCCTGAAGGTCACGTACAAGGTCGAGGCCACGCGTGTCGAGCAGCGGACCGACTTCGACAAGCTGATCGTCGACGTCGAGACGAAGCAGGCCATGCGTCCGCGTGACGCCATGGCGTCGGCCGGTAAGACCCTGGTCGAGCTGTTCGGTCTCGCCCGCGAGCTGAACATCGACGCCGAGGGCATCGACATGGGTCCGTCCCCGACGGACGCCGCCCTGGCCGCCGATCTGGCGCTGCCGATCGAGGAGCTCGAGCTCACCGTTCGGTCGTACAACTGCCTCAAGCGCGAGGGCATCCACTCCGTGGGTGAGCTCGTCGCCCGCTCCGAGGCGGACCTGCTCGACATCCGCAACTTCGGTGCGAAGTCGATCGACGAGGTCAAGGCGAAGCTGGCCGGCATGGGTCTTGCGCTCAAGGACTCGCCTCCCGGGTTCGACCCGACCGCCGCCGCCGACGCCTTTGGCGCTGACGATGACGCGGACGCCGGCTTTGTCGAGACCGAGCAGTACTGATCGGTTTTGAGTTTGGCTGCAGACCGGCTTCGGCTGGTCGCGCAGTTCCCCGCGCCCCTTAGGGGGCGCGGGGTCTCCGACAGGCAAACCTGCCTGCTCGGACACTGACCTCGGTACCTCATACGGCCGGGGCAGACACCTAGGAGAAACATCATGCCGAAGCCCGCCAAGGGTGCCCGTCTGGGCGGCAGCGCTGCGCACGAGAAGCTGCTTCTCGCGAACCTCGCGAAGTCGCTCTTCGAGCACGGCAAGATCACGACGACCGAGGCCAAGGCCCGTCGTCTGCGCCCGTACGCGGAGCGCCTGGTCACCAAGGCGAAGAAGGGTGACCTTCACAACCGCCGTCAGGTGCTCACGGTCATCACGGACAAGAGCGTCGTCCACACGCTCTTCACCGAGATCGCCCCGCGCTACGAGAACCGCCCGGGTGGTTACACCCGTATCACCAAGATCGGTAACCGCCGTGGCGACAACGCGCCCATGGCTGTCATCGAGCTGGTCGAGGCGCTGACCGTCGCGCAGCAGGCCACCGGTGAGGCCGAGGCCGCCACCAAGCGTGCCGCCAAGGACGCCGAGGCTGCCGCTCCGGCCGCCGTCGAGGCGACCGAAGAGGCCTGAGGCTTCTTCAGGCAGCTGCCTTGATGTGTGAGCGGGTCCGCCCTTCGGGGCGGGCCCGCTTTCGTATGCCCCTGCCGTTGCCTGAGAGGATTTGTGTGTGAGTGACGAGGTAGAGCCCGGGTTCGTGCGGGTGCGGCTTGATCTGTCGTACGACGGCAAGGACTTCTCCGGGTGGGCGAAGCAGGCCAGCGGCCGGCGGACCGTGCAGGGTGAGATCGAGGACGCGCTGAGGACCGTGACGCGGTCCGCGCAGACGTACGAGCTGACCGTGGCCGGGCGGACCGACGCCGGGGTGCACGCGCGGGGGCAGGTCGCGCATGTCGATCTGCCGGAGGACGTGTGGGCCGAGCACCAGGACAAGCTGCTGCGCCGGCTCGCGGGGCGGCTGCCGCACGATGTGCGGGTGTGGAAGGTGGCCGAGGCGCCGAGCGGGTTCAACGCGCGGTTCGCCGCCGTGTGGCGCCGGTACGTGTACCGGGTGACCGACAACCCCGGTGGCGTGGACCCGCTGTTGCGCAGTCATGTCCTGTGGCACGACTGGGCGTTGGACATGGACGCGATGAACGCGGCGGCGGACCGGCTGATCGGGGAGCACGACTTCGCCGCGTACTGCAAGCGGCGTGAGGGTGCCACGACGATCCGTACGCTGCTGGAGCTGCGGTGGGAGCGGTCGGCCGACGGGATCCTCGAAGCGACCGTGCGGGCCGACGCGTTCTGCCACAACATGGTGCGCTCGCTCGTCGGCGCGATGCTGTTCGTCGGTGACGGGCACCGTCCGCCGGACTGGCCGGGGAAGGTGCTGGCCGCCGGTGTGCGGGACTCGGCGGTGCACGTGGTGCGGCCGCACGGTCTGACGCTCGAGGAAGTGGGTTATCCGGCCGACGAGTTGCTCGCCGCGCGCAGCAAGGAGGCCCGGAACAGGCGGACGCTGCCCGGGGCGCCGTTCGCGGACCCGGGGTGCTGCTGAGCCGCCCCTACTGGGGCGCCTCGGCCGCCGCCGATGCCTGCGCCTCGCCGCGCCGCGTGATCTGACGGAACGTGAACTCGGCGAGGTCGTCGCCGGTGGTGAAGACCCCGCGGTCCTTGGTGGTCACGTCGCGCCCGCCGCCGGTGAACCCGGCGGTCGTGAAGTACGCGTAGCGGCCGTACGAGTTGGTGGTCGAGCGGCAGATCGTCGTACGGCAGAAGTCGGGGACGCCGGAGCCGGACAGGGAGGTCACGGTGCCCTTGGTGTACTGGTTCTTGGCCTTGGTGGCCTTGGCCTCCGTGTCGAAGACGGCGACGCCGACGGTGACCGCGACGCCGTCCTTGGCGTAGGTGGCGCGGATCAGGCGGGTGCAGCCGTTGCCCGTCAGGACGTCGCCGAGCGCGCCGTGGGTGGCCGACGCGCAGCTCTTCGTGTCGGCTGTGGCGCCCTTCTTGTAGACCCGGTCACCGACGGTCAGCTTGGTGCCGGGGAAGAGGGTGCCGGGGCCGAGCGGCGCCGTGTCCTTCTTGGCACTGGAGATGAAGTCCTTGGGGTCGAGCGGGGGCGGCGGCGTGGTCTCGGCGAACGTGGGGTCCGACGCGGCCGTGTCGCTCGGGATGTCCGCGGTCGTCGGCAGCTGGTCGGCCGGCTTGTTCGAGGCCGAGTTCTTGCTGTTCGCGGTGACGATGGCGAACGCGACGGCCGAGCCGACCGCGAGGGTGGCCAGCGCGCCGCCGCCGATCATCAGCCAGCGCCGGCGCCGGTTGCGCGCCTCGGACGCCTCGGCGAGTGCCGCCCAGTCCGGTCCCTGTGAACCACCGCTGCCCCCGGGCCCCCACTGGGGTCCCCCCTGCCCAAAACTCATGGGGCGCATCTTAGAGGGCGGGGGAGTACTGGTGCGGTGCAGGCTCCGCCGTGGTGCGGTTACCCTGGCGAGGGCAGGGCCGTCTGGTGCGGCGGACCCGGCGATGCCGGGGTCCAGGTCCGCGTTTTGACCCGTAGGGGAAAGCGCGGGTATCCTGCCTAGTCGTTGTGTGTATTGGCTTGCTCGCTCCTGAGTGAGGGGTCATGCACAGGTTCCCTGGAGCAGTTACCAGTGGGCGGCATACGGGCGCTGAACCCGGCACTGTCGTCCCCAGCTGCACGATCGCTTCAGTGATGCCATTTTCAGCACCCATCCACTGAAGAAGAAGGCTGCTAAGTGCGTACGTACAGCCCCAAGCCCGGCGACATCACTCGCCAGTGGTACGTCATCGACGCTCAGGATGTCGTCCTGGGTCGTCTGGCGACCACTGCCGCGAACATTCTGCGCGGCAAGCACAAGCCGATCTACGCCCCCCACGTCGACGCTGGTGACTTCGTCATCATCATCAACGCGGACAAGGTGCACCTGTCCGGCAACAAGAAGACCCAGAAGCTGGCCTACCGCCACTCCGGTTACCCGGGCGGTCTGCGCTCCGTCCGTTACGACGAGCTGCTGGACAAGAACCCCGAGAAGGCCGTCGAGAAGGCCATCAAGGGCATGATCCCCAAGAACACCCTGGGCCGTCAGGTGCTCTCCAAGCTGAAGGTCTACTCGGGCGACCAGCACCCGCACGCTGCGCAGCAGCCGGTGCCGTTCGAGATCACCCAGGTCGCGCAGTAGTTCCGGCCACACCCCCAAAGACAGAAAAGAATCTGAGGAGAATCGTGGCCGAGACCACCGTTGAGCAGCCGGTCGAAGAGACCGAGATTGTCGACGTCGAGCAGTACACCACCGAGTCCGAGGTCCCCGTCGAGGGTGAGTACACCTCGGAGTCGAACGCCGCGCGCTTCGGCGACCCGCAGCCGGCCGCCGGCCTGGGCCGCCGCAAGAACGCCATCGCGCGCGTTCGCATCGTGCCCGGCACCGGCAAGTGGAAGGTCAACGGGCGCACGCTCGAGGACTACTTCCCGAACAAGGTCCACCAGCAGGAAGTCAACGAGCCCTTCAAGGTGCTCGAGCTCGACAACCGCTACGACGTCATCGCCCGCATCTCGGGTGGCGGCGTCTCCGGTCAGGCCGGTGCGCTCCGTCTCGGTGTCGCCCGTGCGCTGAACGAGGCCGACGTGGACAACAACCGCGGCGCCCTGAAGAAGGCCGGTTACCTGAAGCGTGACGACCGTGCGGTCGAGCGCAAGAAGGCCGGTCTCAAGAAGGCCCGTAAGGCTCCGCAGTACAGCAAGCGCTAAATCGCTGCTGCTTGTTCGTTTCGTTCGCCCCGGCGGCACGCTGTGTGCCACCGGGGCGTTCGTATATACCGGCCCTGGGCGTATAACGGCACAAGGCGCTCAGATACTTGCATGCTCGGATGATTTCCGACGCTTCTTCGAGAATTTTGAAAGTTCGGAGGACACCAGTGGGACGACTGTTCGGTACGGACGGCGTACGAGGTGTCGCCAACGCGGATCTGACGGCCGAGCTCGCGCTCGGACTCTCCGTGGCGGCGGCGCATGTGCTCGGCGAGGCGGGAACGTTCGAGGGGCACCGTCCGGTGGCCGTGGTCGGTCGTGACCCGCGGGCGTCGGGCGAGTTCCTCGAGGCGGCGGTCGTCGCCGGTCTGGCGAGCGCGGGCGTCGACGTCCTGCGGGTCGGCGTGCTGCCCACCCCCGCGGTGGCGCATCTCACCGGCGCGCTGGGCGCCGACCTCGGCGTGATGCTGTCGGCCAGCCACAACGCGATGCCGGACAACGGCATCAAGTTCTTCGCGCGCGGCGGTCACAAGCTCGCCGACGAGCTGGAGGACCGTATCGAGACGGTCTACGAGCAGCACCGCACCGGTGCGCCGTGGGACCGCCCGACCGGTGCCGGTGTCGGCCGCGTCAGCGACTACGACGCGGGCCTCGACGCGTACGTCGCCCACCTCATCGACGTGCTGCCCAACCGGCTCGACGGACTGAAGATCGTCCTGGACGAGGCGCACGGCGCCGCCGCCCGGGTCTCGCCCGAGGCGTTCACGCGGGCCGGTGCCCAGATCGTCACGATCGGCGCGGAGCCGGACGGCCTGAACATCAACGACGGCTGCGGCTCCACCCACCTCGACCTCCTCAAGGCCGCCGTGGTGGAGCACGGCGCGGCCCTCGGCATCGCCCACGACGGTGACGCCGACCGCTGCCTCGCCGTGGACCACACGGGCGCCGAGATCGACGGCGACCAGATCCTCGCCGTGCTGGCCCTGTCGATGCGTGAGCGCGGCGCGCTGCGCGAGGACACGGTCGTGGCGACGGTCATGTCGAACCTCGGCTTCAAGCTGGCCATGGAGCGCGAGGGCATCCAGTTCGTGGCGACCGCCGTCGGCGACCGTTACGTCCTGGAGTCGATGAAGGAGCACGGCTACGCGCTGGGCGGCGAGCAGTCCGGGCACGTGATCATCCTCGACCACGCGACGACGGGCGACGGCACGCTCACCGGTCTGCTGCTCGCGGCCCGCGTCGCCGAGACCGGCCGCACCCTCCAGGACCTGGCCTCCGTGATGGAGCGCCTCCCGCAGGTCCTGATCAACGTGCGCGACGTCGACAAGACCCGTGTCACCACCTCCGCCGAGCTGGCCGCCGCCGTCGCCGACGCCGAGCGCGAGCTGGGCGCGACGGGCCGGGTGCTGCTGCGCTCGTCCGGCACGGAGCCGCTGGTCCGCGTCATGGTCGAGGCCGCCGACATCGAGCAGGCCCGTGCGGTCGCGGGACGCCTCGCCGACGTCGTCAAGTCCGCGCTGGGCTAGGCCGGTTCAGCCGTAGGGGTACGCCGGCGCTGCCTCGCCCAGAACCATTTCTGGGCGAGCAGCGTGAGCGTGCCGGCGAGGACGATGCCACCGAGGTTCGCCAGGAGCTGGCCGGTGGAGCCCCACATCTGGGCGTACTCCGTGTAGGCGAAGGCCACCGCCGCGTTCGCCGCCGCCGGGACCGTCGTCACGGAGATCGCGACGCCGATCAGGGCGCCCGACTTGGCCGACGTCAGGGACAGCGTGCCGGCGATCCCCGCGAGGAACGCCACGACGAACGACATCCAGTCCGGCTTCCAGATGAACGCCGTGTTCGGCCGGCCCGCCTCGATCATCGAGCGCGTGGACAGGCCGAAGAGGTCCATCAGCCAGCTGAACCCGGCCGTCACCACCATCGCGGCGGCGAACCCCGCGAGCAGCGCCCACAGCGAGCGCAGCACCAGCCGTGGAGCGCGCTGCACCAGCGCCGTGGAGATTCCGGCGAGCGGCCCGAACTCGGGGCCGACGGCCATCGCGCCGACGATCAGGATCGCGTTGTCCAGCATCACACCGCAGGCCGCGAGCATCGTCGCGACGGCGAGAAACGCCACGTAGGTGACGGTGAGCGTCGACTCCTCGTGCGTCGCGTCCGTCAGCTGCTCCCACAGGACCGCGTCCGCGCCCTCGCCCGGCGCCTCCTCCTCCGCCCTGTCGGCCCGCCGCGACAGCGACAGGTCGATGTTCTCGACGGCGATCGAGCCCGTCGTGTCGAGGCGGAGGCCGCGCAGACCGCCGATCAGTTCGTCGCCGGCCTCCCGCGCGACGTCGCACATCACCACGTCGCCCGCGGGGGTGCGGGCCGCGTCCGGCAGCACCACGAGGTGGGTGGCGCCGACCGTGTTCTCGATCAGGCTGACGACGGCGTCGGTCCGGTCGGCCGGGGAGATCAGGCGCAGGTGCAGCATGCGCGAAGCGTAGCTTCCTACAACTTGCGCAGGCTCAGCCTCTGGACCTTGTGGTCGGGGCCCTTGCGCACGACGAGGGTCGCGCGGCCGCGCGTGGGGGCCACGTTCTCAAGCAGGTTCGGCTTGTTGATGGTCCGCCAGGTCGTGCGCGCGTAGTCCAGCGCCTCCTCCTCGGAGACCTGGGTGTACTTGCGGAAGTACGAGGACGGGTTCTGGAAGGCCGTCTGGCGGAGCTTCTTGAAACGGTTGAGGTACCAGCGCTCGATGTCCTCGGCCCGCGCGTCGACGTACACGCTGAAGTCGAAGTAGTCGGCGAGGCCGACGCGGGTGCGGCCGTCCGTGCCGGGGAGGGCCGGCTGCAGCACGTTCAGGCCCTCGACGATGAGGATGTCGGGGCGGCGGACCGTGAGCTTCTGGCCGGGCACGATGTCGTAGATCAGGTGGGAGTAGACGGGCGCCGAGACCTCGTCCTTGCCGGCCTTGATGTCGGCGACGAAACGCGTCAGGGCGCGGCGGTCGTACGACTCGGGGAAGCCCTTGCGGGACATCAGGCCGCGCCGCTCCAGCTCCTTGGTGGGGAGCAGGAAGCCGTCCGTGGTGACGAGCTCCACGCGCGGGTGCTCGGGCCAGCGGGACAGGAGCGCCTGGAGGAGGCGGGCGACCGTCGACTTGCCGACGGCCACGGAGCCGGCGACCCCTATGACGAAGGGCGTGCCGGACTGGGACGCCTTCTCGACGGTCTCGCCGAGGAAGGTGTTGAGGGCGCCGCGGAGGGTGTCGGTGGCGCCGACGTAGAGGTTGAGGAGGCGGGAGAGCGGCAGGTAGATGTCGCGGACCTCGTCCAGGTCGATGACATCGCCGAGGCCGCGCAGCTTCTCCAGCTCATCCGCGGTGAGGGGGAGCGGCGTCTTGTTGCGCAGCGCGCTCCACTCGGTGCGGGTGAGGTCGACGTAGGGAGTCGCCTCCGGCTTGTGCCGGTGGGCGCTCCGCGGTGCCGTCGCGGGCACAGAGACCGAAGAGATCACAGTCCATTGTTACGGCTGTGTGGACGGGGTGGGGGGTGGGGTGCGTCACCTTTGCGTCGGAACGGGGGTCCGGTGGGGGTCGTGTGGACGGTTCGTGACCGATTCTCGGCCACAGGTCTGGACCGGGCGGAGGAACAGGGATACGTTCCCGGCACCCGGGGCCGACCCGCGCCGCCCGGGCTGGGAGGGGACCGTCATGACCGTGCCGCGCTTACGTGACCTCGTCCGGCGCAGACCCGGCCCCGTCGACGAGGACTTCGCCGGACAGGTGCACAGCGAGCTCGCCCTGGACCTGCCCGACGAGGACCTGCGCGAGGACCTCGACGACTGCCTCGACCTCTACGAGATGGGCAGCAAGCCGCGCTGCGAGGAAGTGGAGTATCTGGGGCTCCTTGAGGACGCGCGGGACCGGATCGTCCGGGGCGGCTGACCGTGCGGTCGTAGGCTGCCGCCATGTGCGGAATCGTGGGATACGTCGGATCTCAGTCGGCGCTCGACGTCGTGCTCGCCGGTCTCAGGCGGCTCGAATACCGGGGTTACGACTCGGCGGGGGTCGCGGTGCTCGCCGACGGTGGCCTCGCCTCGGCGCGGAAGGCCGGCAAGCTCGCCAACCTGGAGAAGGCGCTCGCGGAGCGGCCGTTGCCGGCCGGGGCCACGGGTATCGGCCACACGCGGTGGGCCACGCACGGCGGCCCGACCGACGCGAACGCGCATCCGCATCACGACAACGCGGGCCGGGTCGCCGTCGTCCACAACGGCATCATCGAGAACTTCGCCGAGCTGCGCGCCGAGCTGGCCGACCGCGGGCACGTCCTGGCGTCCGAGACGGACACCGAGGTCGTCGCGCATCTGCTCGCCGAGGAGTTCTCCGGGTGCGCGGACCTCACGGAGGCCATGCGGCTCGTCTGCCGGCGTCTGCAGGGGGCGTTCACCCTGGTCGCCGTGCACGCCGACGAGCCGGACGTGGTCGTGGGCGCCCGGCGCAACTCGCCCCTGGTCGTGGGCGTGGGGGAGGGGGAGGCGTTCCTCGCGTCCGACGTCGCGGCCTTCATCGAGCACACGCGGTCCGCGATCGAACTGGGCCAGGACCAGGTCGTCGAGCTGCGCCGGGACGGGGTGAGCGTCACCGACTTCGACGGGCGGCCCGCCGACGTACGCACGTACCACGTCGACTGGGACGCGTCCGCCGCCGAGAAGGGCGGCTACGCCTCCTTCATGCTCAAGGAGATCGCCGAGCAGCCGAAGGCGGTCGCGGACACGCTGCTCGGGCGGATCGGGGTCGACGGGGCGCTGACGCTCGACGAACTGCGGATCCCGGCGGCCGTGTTGAAGGCGGTCGACAAGGTCGTGATCGTGGCGTGCGGGACCGCGTTCCACGCCGGCCTGATCGCCAAGTACGCCATCGAGCACTGGACCCGTATCCCCTGCGAGGTGGAGCTCGCGAGCGAGTTCCGGTACCGGGATCCGATCCTGGGCGGGCGGTCGCTCGTCATCGCCGTCTCGCAGTCCGGCGAGACCATGGACACGCTGATGGCGCTGCGGCACGCGCGTGAGCAGGGCGCCACCGTGCTCGCCATCTGCAACACGAACGGGGCGACGATCCCACGCGAGTCCGACGCCGTGCTCTACACGCACGCCGGGCCCGAGGTGGCGGTCGCGTCGACCAAGGCGTTCCTCACACAGCTCGTGGCCTGCTATCTCGTGGCGCTGTACCTCGGGCAGGTGCGCGGCACGAAGTGGGGCGACGAGATCCGCGCTGTGATCCGGGACCTGGCCGCCATCTCCGGCGAGGTCGGGCGGGTCCTGGAGACCATGGAGCCCGTACGGGAGCTGGCCCGGTCGCTGTCCGGCAAGAAGACCGTGCTCTTCCTCGGGCGGCACGTCGGCTATCCCGTCGCCCTGGAAGGCGCGCTGAAGCTGAAGGAGCTCGCCTACATGCACGCGGAGGGCTTCGCCGCGGGTGAACTCAAGCACGGGCCCATCGCGCTGATCGAGGACGACTTGCCCGTGGTCGTCGTCGTGCCCTCGCCCCGGGGCCGGTCCGTGCTCCACGACAAGATCGTGTCCAATATCCAGGAGATCCGGGCGCGCGGGGCCCGGACCATCGTCATCGCGGAGGAGGGGGACGAGGCGGTCGTGCCCTACGCCGACCATCTGGTCCGGATCCCCGCCACGCCGACGCTGCTCCAGCCGCTGGTTGCGACGGTGCCGCTGCAGGTGTTTGCTTGCGAGTTGGCCACGGCCCGGGGGAACGAGGTGGACCAGCCCCGGAACCTGGCCAAATCCGTGACGGTGGAGTAGGGGCTGGGATTTTGATCATTGGTGTGGGGATCGACGTCGCCGAGATCGAGCGGTTCGAGGCGTCTCTCGCGCGCACGCCCGGAATGGCCGAACGGCTCTTCGTGGAGCGGGAGTTGCTGCTGCCCAGCGGTCATCAGCGCGGTATCGCCTCGCTCGCCGCCCGGTTCGCCGCCAAGGAGGCGCTGGCCAAGGCGCTGGGGGCGCCGCCCGGGCTGCGGTGGACCGACGCGGAGGTGTGCGTCCTGGAGAGCGGGCAGCCGCGCCTGGAGGTCAGCGGGACCGTCGCCGCGCGGGCCGAGGAGCTGGGCGTCAAGTCCTGGCACGTGTCGCTGAGCCACGACGCCGGTGTCGCCTCGGCGGTCGTGATCGCCGAGGGGTAGATACTCGCGGTTATGCGTACCGCCTACAGCGTGGACACCGTACGGACCGCCGAGCGTGCCCTCATGGCGCGGCTCCCGGAAGGCGCCCTGATGCAGCGGGCCGCGGCCGGCCTCGCCGTCGTCTGCGCCGAACTCCTCGGCAGGGTCTACGGATCCCGGGTCGTGCTGCTCGTCGGGTCGGGGGACAACGGGGGTGACGCCCTGTACGCCGGTGCCCGGCTCGCCCGCCGTGGGGCCGGGGTGGTCGCCGTCCTGCTCGACGCGGAGCGCGCGCACCGGGCAGGGCTCGCCGCGTTCCGCGCCGCCGGGGGGCGCGTCGCCGGCTCCGGTGAGGCGGTGTTCGACGGCGCGGACCTCGTGGTCGACGGGATCGTGGGCATCGGGGGGCGGGGCGGGCTGCGGGAGCGTGCGGTGCCGCTGGCGCGTGCCGCGGCGCAGTCCCCCGCGGTCGTCGTCTCCGTGGATCTGCCGAGCGGCATCGACGCCGACACCGGGCAGGTCACCGGGGAGGCGGTGCGGGCCGATGTGACGGTCACCTTCGGGGCGTACAAGCCGGGGCTGCTCGTCGATCCCGGGCGGGAGTACGCGGGCGCCGTCCGGTTCGTGGACATCGGGCTCGAACCGGCGGACGGCGAGGCCGAGTTGGAGGCGCTCCAGCACCACGACGTGGCCCGTCTGCTGCCCGTGCCCACCGAGGAGAGCGACAAGTACCGGCGGGGTGTCGTGGGTGTCGTCGCCGGGTCGGCCCGCTATCCGGGCGCCGCCGTCCTCGCCGTCGCCGGGGCGCTGCACGGTGGGGCCGGGGCGGTCCGGTACGTCGGGCCCGCGGCCGGCGCGGTCGTCTCACGGTTCCCCGAGACGCTGGTTTCGGAGGGCTCGCCCGGGAAGGCGGGGCGGGTGCAGGCATGGGTGGCCGGGCCCGGGCTCGGCGACGACGCGTCGCGGCTCGCGGACGTGGTGGCCGCCGACGTGCCCGTCCTGATCGACGCCGACGGCCTGCGGCTCGCCGACGCACGGGCCGTACGGGGCCGGGCCGCGCCGACGCTGCTGACCCCGCACGCCGGGGAGGCGGCCGCCCTGCTGGGCACGCCGCGCGAGTACGTGGAGGCGGAGCGGCTCGCCGCCGTGCGGGAGTTGGCCGCGCGCTATCACGCCACCGTGCTCCTGAAGGGCTCCACCACGCTCGTCGCCGGGCCCGACGGCGGCGCGGTGCGGGTCAATCCCACGGGGACCCCCTGGCTGGCCACCGCGGGCAGCGGTGACGTGTTGTCCGGCCTCGCCGGGTCACTGCTCGCGGCGGGGCTCGGCGTGCTCGACGCCGGCTCTGTGGCCGCGTATCTGCATGGACTTGCCGCCCGGCGCGTCTCCGGCGGCGCGCCCGTCGCGGCCCAGGACGTGGCCGGCGCGCTCCCCGGCGCCTGGGCCGACGTGCGGCGGGAGGCGTAGGGCCTGTCAGGGGGAGCGGCGGGAGGCGTAGTGCCTGGCATGGGGAGCGGGGCGGCCGAGGGGCCGGGAAATGGCGGGTGTGCGACGGGCCGACGGCGGTCACGAGGGGCTGTCATGGGCCTCTGAGACACTGGGCGCACCATGACTGAGAGAGCACCTGCCAAGGTCCGTGCCCGAGCCGAGATCGATCTGGCCGCGCTGCGGGCCAACGTAAGGGCCCTGCGCGAGCACGCGCCGGGCGCCGCGTTCATGGCCGTGGTCAAGGCCGACGCCTATGGCCACGGCATGATTCCCTGCGCGCGCGCCGCGCGGGAGGCGGGTGCCACGTGGATCGGCACGGCGACCCCCGAGGAGGCCCTCGCGGTGCGTGCCGCGGGGATCGGCGGTCGGGTCATGTGCTGGCTCTGGACGCCCGGCGGCCCCTGGCGGGAGGCCATCGAAGCCGATCTCGACATGTCCGTGAGCGGCATGTGGGCGCTCGACGAGGTGACCGCCGCCGCCCGCGAGGCCGGGCGGCCCGCCCGCATCCAGCTGAAGGCCGACACGGGCCTCGGGCGCAACGGATGCCTGCCGGCCGACTGGCCCGAGCTCGTGGCCGCCGCCGTCGCCGCGGAGCGCGAGGGGCTCGTCACCGTCACCGGACTCTGGTCCCACTTCGCCTGCGCCGACGAGCCCGGGCACCCCTCCATCGCCGCGCAGCTCACCTGCTTCCGCGAGATGGTCTCCTTCGCGGAGGAGCACGGGGTGCGGCCCGAGGTCCGGCACATCGCCAACTCGCCCGGCACCCTGACCCTCCCCGAGACCCACTTCGACCTGGTGCGGCCCGGGATCGCCATGTACGGGATCTCGCCCAGCCCCGAGATCGGCACGCCGGAGGACTTCGGGCTCCGGCCCGTGATGAGGCTGTCGGCGTCGCTCGCCCTGGTGAAGCACGCGCCGGGCGGCCTCGGCGTCAGCTACGGGCACCACTACGTCACCCCGGGCGCCACCACTCTGGGACTCGTCCCCCTCGGGTACGCGGACGGGATTCCCCGGCACGCCTCCGGGACCGGGCCCGTCCTCATCGGGGGGAAGCGGCGGACCGTCGCGGGGCGGGTCGCCATGGACCAGTTCGTCGTCGATCTCGGGGGCGACGAGCCGGTGGCGGGGGACGAGGCCGTACTGTTCGGGCCCGGCGACCGGGGCGAGCCGACGGCCGAGGACTGGGCGCAGGCCGCGGGCACCATCGCGTACGAGATCGTCACCCGGATCGGGGCGCGCGTTCCGCGCGTCTATGTGGATGACGCAGACAACGCCGACGACACGGACGGCGCGGACGACGTCGACGACGGAGGAGCGGCACGTGAGTGAGAGCAGCGCCGAGGCCACGGCGGCCGTCGCGAGCTGGCGGCTGGCCGGGCTCGCCGGCGCCGCGATAGGTGTCGTCGCCGCGGGCGCCGCCGCCGGTGTCGCCGTCGAGCGGCTCACCGTCGGCCGCGGCATGCGCCGCAAGGCGCGCCTCGCACTCGACGCCTCGGGCCCGTACGGGTCCCTGCGCGGCACCTCCGGCAAGGCCTACGCCGACGACGGGACGGAGCTCTCCTACGAGGTCGACGAGGTGGAGACGGGGGACGGTGCGGCCGGTGGGGCGGCTCCGCGCCGGCGCCGGCTCTTCGGCCGCAAGGCGCCCGCCCCGGTCACCGTGGTCTTCAGCCACGGGTACTGCCTCAGCCAGGACTCCTGGCACTTCCAGCGGGCCGCGCTGCGGGGCGTCGTGCGCTGCGTCTACTGGGACCAGCGCAGCCACGGGCGCTCCGGCCGCGGCGTCGAGCAGGCGGACGGCGGGCCGGCCGTCACGATCGACCAGCTGGGCCGGGACCTGAAGGCGGTCATCGACGCCGCCGCTCCCGAGGGGCCGCTGGTCCTCGTCGGGCACTCCATGGGCGGCATGACCGTCATGGCGTTCGCCGACCAGTTCCCCGAGGTGGTGGACGAGCGGGTCGTCGGCGTCGCGCTCGTCGGGACCTCGTCGGGGAAGCTCGGCGAAGTCAGCTACGGCCTTCCGGCGGCCGGGGTGAACGCGGTGCGCCGGGTGCTGCCCGGCGTCCTGAATCTCCTGGGGCAGCGGGCCGACCTGGTGGAGAAGGGGCGGCGGGCCACCGCCGACCTGTTCGCCGGGGTCATCAAGCGGTACTCGTTCGCGTCGCGTGACGTGGACCCGGCCGTCGCCCGTTTCGCGGAGCGCATGATCGAGGGCACGCCGATCGACGTCGTCGCCGAGTTCTATCCGGCGTTCCAGGAGCACGAGAAGTCGGAGGCGCTCGGGCGGTTCGCGCGTCTTCCCGTGCTCGTGCTGGCCGGGGACCAGGATCTGGTGACGCCGAGCGAGCACAGCGAGGCCATCGCCGGGCTGCTGCCCGACGCCGAGCTGGTGCTCGTGCCGGACGCCGGTCACCTGGTGATGCTGGAGCACCCGGAGGCCGTCACCGACCGGCTTGCCGACCTGCTCGCTCGCACGGGAGCGGTGCCCGCAGGGGCTACGGTGGGAAGTTATGGAGACACCGCACAGCCCGGCGGCTGACGCCGCCACCGCCTCGATCACCGTCAACTCGCCCGCCCAGATGGGGGAATTGGGCCGTCGCCTGGCCAAGCTGCTGCGCCCGGGCGACCTCGTGATGCTCACCGGCGAGCTGGGCGCGGGCAAGACGACGCTGACCCGCGGGCTCGGCGAGGGCCTGGACGTGCGGGGGGCCGTGACCTCTCCCACCTTCGTCATCGCCCGCGTGCACCCGCCGCTGGGCGCCGGGCCCGCCCTGGTGCACGTGGACGCGTACCGGCTCGGCGGCGGGCTCGACGAGATGGAGGACCTGGACCTCGACGTGTCGCTGCCGGAGTCCGTGGTCGTCGTCGAGTGGGGCGACGGCAAGGTCGAGGAGCTGGCCGACGACCGGCTGCACGTCGTGATCCACCGGGCCACCGGGGACACGTCGGACGAGGTGCGGTCGGTGACGCTGCGTGGCCTCGGGGCGCGCTGGGCCGGGGCCGGCCTGGAGGGCCTCGCCGCCTGACCGCCGGATTCCCCGGCATCCTCGTACCTTCACCCGAACGTTCCGACATGGTGTCGGCAAAATGTTGCGCGGCGCGTGCCCGGCGTGGTCACATGGATACCCGTCCTGGTTAGGCCTGCCTAACTTTGCTTCCCCCGGAGCCCAGGAGGCATCCATGCCGGCTTCAGAACGTGACGTGCCGCAGCGGTCCCGCACGACCCCGGGGCAGGATGACGTGCCGCAGGCCGGCGGCTCAGGGCCGTCCATGAGTGAGCTGCTGGCGTCCTGTGCCGCCGCGACCGCCGTGTCCACCCCGCCGGCCGACGAGGCCCCGGGCAAGGGCGTGCGGGAGGGCGGAGCCGTGGAGGAACGCGACGCGGCGTGACCGCGGCGCCCATTCAGGCGATTGTTGTGACGGGGATCAGTTCCTGACAGGGATCAGTTCCTGTGACGGGGATCAGTTCCTGTGACGGGGATCAGTTCCTGTGACAGGGATCAGTTCCTGTAACAGGGATCAGGGGACGACGACGATCTTCTTGCCGATCGTCGCGAACTCCCACATCGCGTCGCCGTCCGCGCGCTTCTCGCGGATGCCACCGGTCTTCTTCAGCGGGTCCGGCTCCGGCATCGAGCCGTCGACCGCCGCGCTGAAGCCGATCGGGATGCCCTCGACGTTCGCGAACCGCACCACGTGCTCGATCGGTACGCCGTCGCTGCCGGGGATGGCACCCGAGCGCGACGACACGACGTACCTGCCGGCGGGCGGGTCCACCGTGCTCGGCGCGACCTTGAAGGTGCGCTGCGCCTTGCCGCCCTCACCGACCAGCCACACCCGGTCGTCGCCCACTGAGTAGACGACCCGCTCGCCGATGCCGGACTGCGCGGGTACCGCGTTCGGGTCCTGCTTGTTCTTGGAGGCGTGGGTCGCGGTGGCGGAGGGGGACTTCTCGGTCTTCTTCGGCGCGGCCAGGCTGTCCGGCGCGCTCGCCGACGCCTGGTAGGTGAGGAAGCCGACCACGGCGAGCGCCGCCGCGGTGAGCCCGGCCACGAATCCCGAGCTGCTCCGTGCCACCTGTGTGCCCACCTCTCGTGCCCGTACGACTGGCCCGTATGACTAGCCGTATGAGTTGTCCGTACGTCTTCGTGGTGACGGTAGCAGCAGGTGTGCGGCAGACCGGGGCGGCCGTGGGCGGGGCGCCGGAGCCGTAGGCTGTTTGTGTGCTGTTGCTCGCGCTGGATACCGCCACCCCCGCCGTCACCGTCGCCCTGCACGACGGTTCGTCCGTCGTCGCCGCATCGAGCCAGGTGGACGCCCGCCGGCACGGGGAGCTGCTGCTGCCCGCCGTCGACCGGGTGCTCGCCGAGGCCGGCGTCAGACTCGACGCCGTCACCGGCATCGTCGTCGGTGTGGGCCCCGGCCCCTACACCGGCCTGCGGGTCGGCCTCATGACCGCCGACACGTTCGGGCTCGCGCTCGGCGTCCCCGTCCACGGCCTGTGCACCCTTGACGGGCTCGCGTACGCCGCCGAGGTGGACGGCCCCTTCGTCGTCGCCACCGACGCGCGGCGCAAGGAGGTCTACTGGGCGCGCTACGCGGACGCCCGCACCCGGGTCGACGACCCCGCGGTCGACCGGCCCGCCGACATCGCCGAGCAGATCGCGGGGCTTCCCGCGGTCGGCGCCGGCGCGCTGCTCTACCCGGACACGTTCCCCGACGCCCGCGCCCCCGAGAACGTGTCGGCGGCCGCCCTCGCCTCGCTCGCCGCGTCGAAGCTCGCCGCCGGCGAGGAGCTGGAGCCGCCGCGGCCCCTGTACCTGCGCCGGCCCGACGCGCAGGTGCCCAAGAACTACAAGGTGGTCACCCCGAAGTGAGCACGGCACTGCGCGAGATGCGCTGGTGGGACATCGAAGCCGTGCACGCGCTGGAAAAAGAGCTCTTCCCGGACGACGCCTGGTCCCGCGGCATGTTCTGGTCCGAGCTCGCGCACGCCCGCGGCGCCGGATCGACCCGGCGCTACGTGGTGGCCGTCGACGGTGACCGCCTCGTCGGCTACGCGGGCCTCGCCGCCTCCGGGGACCAGGGCGACGTGCAGACGGTCGCCGTCGCCCGCGACCAGTGGGGCACCGGGCTCGGCGCCCGGCTCCTCACCGACCTGCTGCGCCACGCCACCGCCTTCGAGTGCGCCGAGGTGATGCTCGAGGTGCGGGTCGACAACACCCGCGCCCAGAAGCTCTACCAGCGCTTCGGCTTCGAACCCATCGGCTTCCGGCGCGGCTACTACCAGCCGGGCAACGTGGACGCCCTCGTGATGCGTCTGACCGACCCCTCGACCACCGTGACACCCGTACAAGGAACCGAAAATGGCTGACGAACCGCTCGTCCTCGGCATCGAGACCTCCTGCGACGAGACCGGCGTCGGGATCGTCCGCGGCCACACGCTGCTCGCCGACGCGGTCGCCTCCAGCGTCGACGAGCACGCCCGCTTCGGCGGTGTCGTCCCCGAGGTCGCCTCCCGCGCGCACCTGGAAGCCATGGTGCCGACCATCCAGCGCGCCCTGAAGGACGCCGGCGTCGCCGCCTCCGACCTGGACGGGATCGCCGTCACGGCGGGCCCGGGCCTGGCGGGCGCGCTCCTCGTGGGCGTCTCGGCGGCCAAGGCGTACGCGTACGCCCTCGGCAAGCCGCTGTACGGCGTGAACCACCTCGCCTCGCACATCTGCGTGGACCAGCTGGAGCACGGGCCGCTGCCCGAGCCCACGATGGCGCTGCTCGTCTCCGGCGGGCACTCCTCCCTGCTGCTCTCCGAGGACATCACGTCCGACGTGCGCCCGCTCGGCGCGACGATCGACGACGCGGCGGGCGAGGCCTTCGACAAGATCGCCCGGGTCCTCAACCTCGGCTTCCCCGGCGGCCCGGTCATCGACCGGTACGCGAAGGAGGGCGACCCGTCCGCCATCGCCTTCCCGCGCGGCCTCACGGGCCCGCGCGACCCCGCGTACGACTTCTCCTTCTCCGGTCTGAAGACGTCCGTGGCCCGCTGGATCGAGGCGAAGCGCGCCGCGGGCGAGGACGTTCCGGTGCGGGACGTGTCGGCGTCGTTCCAGGAGGCCGTCGTCGACGTGCTGACCCGGAAGGCAGTGCGGGCCTGCAAGGACGAGGGCGTCGACCACCTCATGATCGGCGGCGGGGTGGCCGCCAACTCGCGGCTGCGGGCCCTCGCCCAGGAGCGCTGCGAGAAGGCCGGCATCCGGCTGCGCGTGCCGCGTCCGAAGCTGTGCACGGACAACGGCGCGATGGTCGCGGCCCTCGGCGCCGAGATGGTCGCGCGGAACCGGTCCGCGTCCGCGTGGGACCTGTCGGCCGACTCGTCGCTGCCGGTGACCGAGACGCACGTGCCGGGCCACACGCACGACCACGACCATGTGCACGAGGTCGCTAAGGACAACCTGTACTCATGACCGTCGCGCTGATGTGGGAGGCCCGGGCGGCCGAGGGGCGCGGCGAGGAGCTGCTGACCTGGGCCCGGGCGCAGGATCTCGCGCCCGAGCCGCTGCGCCGCGAGCTCTTCCGGGCCCCGCGGGACCGGGTCCTCGTCATCACCTGGTGGGACGCCCCGTACGACGCCGACCTGCCCGAACTGCCGGAGCCTGCGGCGGAGTTGGTGACCCGCTCGGTGCACCGCTGGCGCTTCGAGGCGGTCGACCCGTCCTGAGGCCAGGGCGGCGGCCCTGCGGTGCCGGTCCTGCGGTGCCGGTCCTGCGGTGCAGGTCCTGCGGTGCAGGTCCGCCCAGGCCGTTCCCTTGCAGCCACCCGCGCCGCTACAGTGACGCAGCTGTCGTACAGGAACGTGAGGTTTCCGTTCCACGTCGGGGAGACGAACGACGGCCCTTCGTACACTCTTGTGGGGGCACATGAAGATTCACAGATGCCGCGTGCTCGCGGCACTGGGCACCGCTGTCGCTCTGGCGGCGGGCATGGCGGCGGCACCGGGGGCGGCCGCCGCCGAGCCGGTCACGTGGCAGGCCACGGACGGCAAGCTGATGTTCCTCAACGGCGCGCTGAACGTCCTGCAGACGCACGAGCTCGGCACCGGCACGTACACCGACTTCGTGGCCGGCGCGGCGGAGCCCGCCTGGTCGCCGGACGGCAGCCGGGTCGCGTACGTGAAGGACAACAGGGTCGAGACGCGCCGCTACACGGGCTCCACCCTGGTGAAGATCCCCGAGCGCGCCGGTTCGGTGCGCGGGGTCGCGCATCCGACGTTCCTGTACGGCGGCAGCACCGTCGTCTACTCGGGCGACGGCCGACTGCGGTACGCGCCGTCCGACGGCTCCGGCTACGGCCGGCCACTGTTCTCCACCACGGAGGACGGCTGCGACCGCGCGCCGAGCGCCTCGGTCAACGGCCTGATCGCCTTCGTCCGTACCGGCGACACCTGCGGCACGACGACCGGTTCCGCGATCTGGCTGTACGACGCGAACACCGGCGGCTTCACCAAGCTCACCGACGAGGGCCAGGACCCCGCGATCTCGCCCGACGGCACGCAGGTCGCCTTCGTACGCGAAGCGGGCGGGCTGACCAGGCTGTTCGTCATCAATGTGGACGGCACGGGCGAGCGCCAGCTCACCTTCAGCGACGCCGCCTACACCCCGTCCTGGGCGCCGAGCGGCACCCGGATCGCGTTCAACAACGGCAACGACGAAGACGCGTCGGCGACCCGCATCGTCGATGTGGCGAGCGGCGACGTCGCCACGATGCCGAACCCCCCGAGCACCTCGTCCACCACGGACATCGCCTGGCAGCCGCTGCGCCGCAACAACACCCTGCGCGTCTGGGGAGCGGACGCGCAGGGCACCAACACCGCCGTGTCCCGCTGGAGCTGGAACACCCTCGGCCAGAGCGAGCCCGGCTTCGCCGACGCCAGGTCGGCCGTCCTGATCAGCCAGGACAGCCCGTCCTACGCGCTCACGGCTCAGACGCTGGGCGGCCAGAAGCAGGGCCCGGTCCTCATGACGCCGAAGTCGTCGCTGTCGAGCGCGGTCCAGAGCGAGCTGAAGCGCACGCTGAAGCCCGGCTCGACCGTCTATCTCGTCGGCGGTACGGACGTTCTCTCCAGCGCGGTCGCCACCAAGGTCACCTCGCTGGGCTTCACTCCGAAGCGGCTGGCCGGCACCTCGCGCTACTCGACCTCGGTCGCCGTGGCGAAGGCGGTCACCAGCGCGCCCAAGTACGTGTTCCTCGCCACCGGCACCGACTACCACTCGGCGATCGCGGCCTCGGTGGCGGCGGGCGCGCTCGGCTACGGGGGCAAGGGCACCGTCGTCCTCAACGACGGCAACTCCCTGACGTCCTCGGTGGCGTCGTACCTCAACTCGCTCGACCCGGACACGACCATGGTCATCCCGGTCGGCGCCTCGGCGAAGTACGCCCTCACGCACACCGCGTTCTCCCACTGGCCCGGCACCTGGTCGTACTACCCGGTCTCGGGCAGCGGCCACGACGGGACCTCGGCGGCGCTCGCCAGGTTCTGGTGGTCCTCGCCGCACCAGGTGGGTCTCGCCAGGACGGACAGCTGGCGCGGCGGGATCTCCGCGGCCACCGGGCAGCTCTGGTACGGGCCCGTGCTGTGGACCGACGCGACGACCCTGACGGACGCGGACGCGGCCTATCTGCGGTCCGAGGCCGCCGGTGTCAACACCGTCATCGCGTACGGCGGCACCGGATCGGTGTCGGCGTCCGAGCTGGCGGCGGCCGGTTCCGCGATCAGCGCGAGCAGCTCGCTCGTGAACTACGTCCCGTACTACAAGGGGGTGCCCCCGGCGGGAACGGCGGGAACGGCGACCACGCGGCAGGCCGGGCAGCCGGGTGCCTCCGTGGCGCCGGGGCCGCAGCCGCAGGCCCGATCGGTGAAGACCACCGTCAAGTAGGCACGTGGGCAGGTAGGCACGTGGGTAAGTAGGCACGTGGGCACGTAGGCATCGAGGCAGGTCAGGGCCCCGGGAGGACATATTCGCCCGGGGCCTCTGCCATGCCCGGGAGATCTCCGAAGGAAATCCGGCGCGCGTGTCGATTCGCCGCTCCCCCGTTCGACGCGTAAGTGAGAGCGGGGAGAGACCCCGACCGCACCGACCGAGGAGTCACCATGCCGCGCTACCTGACCATGGTCCGTATCGACGAGAACAACACCCCCGCCGAGGGCATCAGCGAGGGCCTGATGCAGCGCATGGGCGCCCTCATCGAGGAGATGACGAAGGCCGGCGTGCTGCTCGACACGGCCGGGCTCACCCCCACCGCGCAGGGCAAGCGCGTGCGGTACGAGAACGGGCGGATCACCGTCACCGACGGCCCGTTCACCGAGACCAAGGAGGTCATCGGCGGCTACGCGCTCCTGCAGACCAAGGACGAGGCCGAGTGCCTGGAGTGGACCAAGCGTTTTCTCCAGGCCCACGAGGACTACTGGACCGTCACGTCGGAGATCCGGGAGATCCAGGAGGGCTGACCTCCTTGGCCACACACGGGCCCGGGGTGTCTGATGGTGGGCCGTGACAGAGCACGAGCCCACCACCGCCCGCACCGTCGAGACCGTCTTCCGCATGGAGGCGCCGCGCATCATCGCGGCCGTCACCCGCGTCGTGCGTGACGTCGGCATAGCGGAGGAGCTGGCACAGGACGCGCTGGTCGCCGCGCTCGAGCAGTGGCCGGAGGCGGGTGTCCCGGACAACCCGGGCGCCTGGCTCACGGCCGCCGCCCGGCACCGCGCCGTCGACCTCGTACGCCGTCGCGAGAACTACGCGCGCAAGCTCCAGGAGGTCGGCCGGGCCACGGAGTTCGCGTACGCGGCGCCGGAGGCCGCCGACCCGGACGACATCGACGACGACCTGCTGCGGCTCGTCTTCATGAGCTGTCACCCCGTGCTGTCCGCCGAGGCCAGGGTCGCGCTCACCCTGCGCCTCCTCGGCGGCCTGACCACCGCCGAGATCGCCCGCGCGGTCCTGGCCCCGGAGCCGACGGTCGCCCAGCGGATCGTGCGCGCCAAGCGCACCCTCGCCACGAAGAACGTCGCCTTCGAAGTCCCGTACGGCCCCGACCGCGAGGCCCGGCTCGGCTCGGTCCTCGAAGTCATCTACCTCATCTTCAACGAGGGGTACGCGGCGACGGCCGGCGACGACTATCTGCGCCCCGGCCTGTGCGAGGACGCGCTGCGGCTCGCCCGCGTCCTGCAGACGCTGATGCCGAAGGAGCCCGAAGTGCACGGCCTGGCCGCGCTCCTCGAGCTCCAGTCCTCGCGCGGCGCCGCCCGCACCGCGCCCGACGGCTCGCCCGTGTTGCTCAGGGACCAGCGCCGCATGCGCTGGAACCAGCTCCTGATCCGGCGCGGGTTCACCGCGCTCGCCAGGGCCCAGGCGGTGTCCACGGGGGCGCCGGGACCGTATGTGCTGCAGGCCGCGATCGCCGCGTGCCATGCGCGGGCGCACACGTACGAGGAGACCGACTGGCGGCAGATCGCCGCCCTCTACGCGCTGCTCGCGGCCCGCACCCCGTCGCCGGTCGTGGAGCTGAACCGGGCGGTGGCCGTGTCGATGGCCGAGGGCCCCGAGGCGGGTCTCGCCCTCGTCGACGCGCTGGCCGGTGAACCGGCGCTGCGCGCCTACCACTTGCTGCCGAGCGTGCGCGGGGACCTGCTTGAACGGCTCGGGCGGTACGAGGAGGCGAGGGCGGAGTTCGAGCGGGCGGCGTCGCTGACGGGCAACGAGCGGGAGCGGGAGTTCCTGCTGGGGCGTGCCCGTGCGAGCCGCCCCGGCGATTGAGGAGCGGGGGCCGGGGTGTCAGGGAACGGGGTGCCCGAGCAGCATCGTCGGCGCCCCCGCCACCCGCGTGAGGAAGACCGTGACCGACGCCTTGCCGTGCCGCTTCGGCAGGGCCTTGCGGCGCAGTTCCTCCGGGTCCACGGCGGATCCCCGCTTCTTCACCGTCAGGATGCCCACCTCACGCTCCCGCAGCAGCGCCTTCAACTTCTTGACGTTGAAGTGGAGTTGGTCGGTGATCTCGTACGCGGTCCCGTACGGCGTCGCCCGCAGCGTGTCGGACGTGACGTAGGCGATCGTCTCGTCGATCAGCCCGCCCTCGACCTCCTCGGCCACGTCGGCGACCAGGTGCGCGCGGATGACGGCGCCGTCGGGCTCGTACAAGTACCGCCCCACCGGCCGGACTTCGGGGTCGGGGAGGCCGCGGCCGGTCAGCGGGCGGGGGCCCGGCAGCAGCGTCGCCCGCATCCGGCCCGGCTCGGTGCCGAACCAGAGCACGGCCTCCTTCACGTCCCCCTCGTCCGAGATCCACTCGGCGTCGGCCGCGTCGGGGATCGCCTCGTGCGGGATGCCCGGCGCGATCTTCAGGGCCGCGCGCGGGACCTTGAGCGCGGTCCCGATCGCCCAGGACAGCGGCGGCGAGTAGGCCTCGGGGTCGAAGATCCGGCCCCTCCCGCCGCGCCGCGCCGGGTCCACGAACACCGCGTCGTACGGCTCGGTGTCGACCTCGGTGACATCGGCCTCGCGGACCTCGATCAGGCCGGACAGGCCGAGGGCTGCGGCGTTCGCCCGCGCGACCGCGCACGTCAGCGGGTCGCGGTCGACGGCGAGTACGGAGATCCCGGCGCGGGCCAGCGCGATCGCGTCGCCGCCGATGCCGCAGCACAGGTCGGCGACGCTGCGTACGCCGAGCGCCTCGAACTCCTGCGCGCGGTGCGTGGCGACGCTCGTGCGGGTCGCCTGCTCGACGCCGTTCGCCGTGAAGTACATGCGGCGCGCGTCCGCCTCGCCGAACTTGGCCGTGGCGCGCTGCCGCAGCCGGGCCTGCGCGACGGCCGCCGAGACGAGGTCCGCCGGGTGGTCGCGGCGCAGCCGGGTGGCGACGGCGAGCTCCTGGTCGGGGGTGATGTCCCGTACGTCGTCGAGGAGTGCCTGGCCCTCCGCGGAGAGCAGCGAGTCGAAGGAGGCGAGGTCGGCGAGGTCGTTCACCAGGCCCATTGTGGGCCAGTCGGTGGACGGTGCGCGCCCGGCGGCGGTGTCGGGCCCGGATCGGCGCTGCGAGCTGGGAGGATCCGGCGCCATGCGACTTGTACGACAAAGCGACAAAAGGGCCGTGAAGGGGATGCGGGGCCCGAGGGCCCGTCACGGCCGGGCACGCGCCGGCCTCGCCGTGCTCGCCGCCTGCGCGGTCGCCTCCGGGTGCGCCGCGCCCGACGGCAAGGATGCTGTCGAGCCCGCCCACGGGCAGCAGCCCCTCAAGGCGCCGCCCGCCAGAGCCCTCGACGACTACGCGGGCAGGCTGCTGGCGGCGCAGGCCGCCCGCGTCGCCGCGGCCAAGAGATGGCGCCTCGCCGAGCCCCCGCTCGCCGCGCCGCCCGCGCCCGCGAAGAAGCCCGTGATCAAGGTTCGCAAGGGCTTCGAGGTTGACGGCCAGGAGGACCTGGATCTGCCACCCGTCTTCACTACCGTCCCGACCACGGACAAGGTCGTCTTCCTCACCATCGACGACGGCGCCGAGAAGGACCCGGCGTTCCTCAGAATGATGAGCGAGCTGAAGATCCCGTACACCGCGTTCCTCAGCAACTTCCTGGTGAAGAACGACTACGCGTACTTCCGGAAGATGCAGGCCCTCGGCAACGGCGTGAACAACCACACGCTGACCCACCCGTACCTGCCGGGCCTGTCCTACGCGGGACAGAGGCGCGAGATCTGCGACATGCAGGACATCATGCGGAAGCAGTTCGGCAAGCGGCCCGTCCTCTTCCGCCCGCCCTTCGGCAACTACAACCAGGACACGCTGCGCGCCGCCGGGTCCTGCGGCATCAAGTACGCGCCGATCTGGAACGAAGAGGCCTTCGTCGACCACATCGAGTGGCGCGAGGAGGACAAGCAACTGCGCCCGGGCGACATCATCCTGACCCACTTCCGGGGCCGCGACGAGTGGAAGGGCACCATGCCCGACATGGTCCGCCGGCTCATGAAGTACGTCACCGGCAAGGGATACGCGGTGGCCCGGCTGGAGGACTACCTGTGACGACCGTGCGGGCGCGACGGGACCCCGTGCGCACCGGGCCCCGGCGACTGCTCGCCGCGGCCCTGGCCGCCGGCGTCCTCGCGCCCGTGCTGCTCACCGGGTGCGCCCAGCCCATGGACCCGATCGAGCGGCTCGGCAGGAAGGCGGCCCAGAAGGTCCGCCACGCGCACCGGGCGCCGACGGCCGTGCCCGCCGTCGGCACGGGGAACGCGGGCAGCGCGAGCGGTACGAGCAGTGCGGGCGGCGTGAGCGGTGCGGGCGAGCCCGGGAAGCGGAAGCCGGGGGCGGACTTCGGGCGGATGCCGGCCCACACCGTCCCGCTGACGGCCCGCGCCACGCCGGGGCAGGCCCCCGCCGCCCACGTGAAACACCCCGCCCCCACTCGTGACGCCTACCGCCGCTGGGGGCTCACGGCGCCGCTCGCCCCCGCGCCGCGACCCCCGGCCCACCTCGCGCCCCGGTCGGCCCGCGGCCCGTACGCGCTCCCGCCCGTCGTGGACCACGTCCGCACCAAGGCTCCGGTCGTCTTCCTGACCTTCGACGACGCGGCGGGACGCGACCCGCGCCTCGCCGACCTGGTGCGCGACCTGCGGCTGCCGGTCAGCGTGTTCGTCACCGGCCAGGTCGCGGGCCCCGGCCGCGACCACCTCGGCACGCTCCGCCGCCTCGGCGCGGGCGTACAGAACCACACCCTCGACGACCGCTCCCTGCCCGCGCTCGCCTACGCCGAGCAGCACGCGGAGATCTGCGGTCAGCAGGACCGGCTCCAGGGCCGCTTCGGCACCCGCCCCCGCCTCCTGCGCCCGCCGTCCGACGCCTACGACCAGGACACCCTGCGCGCGGCCGCCACCTGCGGGGTCGACGCCGTGGTCCTGGGGCGCGCCGCGGGAACCGGTGACCGGCTGCGCCCCGGGGACATCGTGCTCGCCCGCGCCGGCCGGCCCGGCACGACGCTCACCGACACGACCGCGCGGATGCTGCGCCGCATCCAGGCCCAGGGGTTCACGGTCGGGCGCCTTGAGGACTACGTGTGAGGACTACACGTGGGCGGCGGGACGGCTGCCGGGAGGCGCGGGCGGAGGACGCGCCGAAGAGTGAATTGGCACTCCGCTTGACCGAGTGCTAATCGCAGTCATAGTCTCGGCCCTGGCACTCCCCACTGGAGAGTGCCAATAGCGACGGGCAGGTCCGGCACCCGCGACGACGGATCCACCTGGTCGCCACCTCAGACAGTTAACCCCGTGATCTCCGAAGGGGGAGGTCGGATCGTGACGACCACCAGCTCCAAGGTTGCCATCAAGCCGCTCGAGGACCGCATTGTGGTCCAGCCGCTCGACGCCGAGCAGACCACCGCCTCTGGCCTGGTCATCCCGGACACCGCGAAGGAGAAGCCCCAGGAGGGCGTCGTCCTGGCCGTGGGCCCGGGCCGCTTCGAGAACGGCGAGCGCCTTCCGCTCGACGTGAAGACCGGCGACATCGTGCTGTACAGCAAGTACGGCGGCACCGAGGTGAAGTACAACGGCGAGGAGTACCTCGTCCTCTCGGCTCGCGACGTGCTCGCGATCGTCGAGAAGTAATTCACCCACTGTTTTAGTTCTGCGCCCCTGGCTCCCCGCTACTCAGCTGCGACTTTTCTCAGCATGCCGGGCGTCGGGGGCGCAGTTCGTTCGAGAGGACTAACAGCTCCATGGCGAAGATCCTGAAGTTCGACGAGGACGCCCGTCGCGCCCTCGAGCGCGGCGTCAACAAGCTTGCCGACACGGTCAAGGTGACGATCGGCCCCAAGGGCCGCAACGTCGTCATCGACAAGAAGTTCGGCGCTCCCACCATCACCAACGACGGTGTCACCATCGCCCGCGAGGTCGAGGTCGACGACCCGTACGAGAACCTCGGCGCCCAGCTGGTGAAGGAGGTGGCGACCAAGACCAACGACATCGCGGGTGACGGCACCACCACCGCCACCGTGCTCGCCCAGGCCCTGGTCAAGGAAGGCCTGCGCAACGTCGCCGCCGGCGCCTCCCCGGCCGCCCTCAAGAAGGGCATCGACGCCGCGGTCAAGGCCGTGTCCGAGGAGCTCCTCGCGACCGCCCGCCCGATCGAGGACAAGACCGACATCGCGGCCGTCGCCGGTCTGTCGGCCCAGGACTCGCAGGTCGGCGAGCTCATCGCCGAGGCGATGGACAAGGTCGGCAAGGACGGTGTCATCACCGTCGAGGAGTCCAACACCTTCGGTCTGGAGCTGGACTTCACCGAGGGCATGGCGTTCGACAAGGGCTACCTGTCTCCGTACTTCGTGACGGACCAGGAGCGCATGGAGGCCGTGCTCGAGGACCCCTACATCCTCATCAACCAGGGCAAGATCTCCTCCATCCAGGACATGCTGCCGCTGCTGGAGAAGGTCATCCAGGCCGGTGGCTCCAAGCCGCTCCTGATCATCGCCGAGGACGTCGAGGGCGAGGCCCTGTCGACCCTGGTCGTGAACAAGATCCGCGGCACGTTCAACGCCGTCGCCGTCAAGGCGCCCGGCTTCGGTGACCGCCGCAAGGCGATGCTCGGCGACATGGCCACCCTCACCGGTGCCACCGTCATCGCCGAGGAGGTCGGCCTCAAGCTCGACCAGGCCGGTCTGGACGTGCTCGGCACCGCCCGTCGCGTGACCATCACCAAGGACGACACCACGATCGTCGACGGTGGCGGCAACTCCGACGAGGTCGCCGGCCGCGTCAACCAGATCAAGGCCGAGATCGAGAACACGGACTCCGACTGGGACCGCGAGAAGCTCCAGGAGCGCCTCGCGAAGCTCGCCGGCGGCGTGTGCGTGATCAAGGTCGGCGCCGCCACCGAGGTGGAGCTCAAGGAGAAGAAGCACCGTCTGGAGGACGCCATCTCCGCGACCCGCGCCGCGGTCGAGGAGGGCATCGTCTCCGGTGGTGGCTCCGCTCTGGTGCACGCCGTCAAGGTCCTCGAGGGCAACCTCGACAAGACCGGCGACGAGGCCACGGGTGTCGCGGTCGTCCGCCGCGCCGCCGTCGAGCCGCTGCGCTGGATCGCCGAGAACGCCGGCCTCGAGGGCTACGTCATCACCTCGAAGGTCGCCGAGCTCGACAAGGGCCAGGGCTTCAACGCCGCGACCGGCGAGTACGGCGACCTGGTCAAGGCCGGCGTCATCGACCCGGTCAAGGTCACCCGCTCCGCCCTGGAGAACGCCGCCTCCATCGCCTCCCTGCTCCTCACGACCGAGACCCTGGTCGTCGAGAAGCCGGCGGACGAGGAGCCCGAGGCCGCCGGCCACGGGCACGGCCACTCCCACTAGTCGGCTGCCGCCGGCGGAAAGCCAGCCACTGGTCGGCTGACTCCGGCGCACTGACGTCGTACGTACGAGGCCCGGTCCCGCGCTCACCGCGGGGCCGGGCTTCGGCGTTCGCGCGGGCGGGGGCCGCTGCGCGGGCGTGGGCGGGGCCGATGTGTGGGCGCAGGCCCATGCGCGGGCGGGCCGGGGGGCGGCCCGGTGCGGAGTGTTCACCGGTTTGGGGTGTTGGGATGTTCAGGCGTGCGGTCGGGTGTGCGGTCAGGTCTCGAGCTCGTCGAGCGCGCCCAGTTGGGCCATCAGGCCGAGGCGGTCGTACTGCCACCAGCCCTCGACGATCTTCCCATCCTCCCGGCACCGGAAGGTGGTGCAGCCGGTCATGGTGACCTGCTTGCCGGTCGACGGAATGCCCATGAAGTCGGCCTTCTGTGTCCCGTTCCACGTCCAGCGTGTGTAGACCCGGTCGCCCTCGGAGATCTGGTCCTCGACGGTGAACGCGAAGTCGAACGCGCCGCGCCACATCTCCATCTCGCGCCGGACCGCGTCGAGGCCGAGGGTGTCCTGCTCGTTGGCCGGATCGTGGTCGTGGTAGTGCTCGGCGATCAGGTCGTTGAGCGGGGGCAGCTCTCCCTTGGTGCCCATCTCAGCCATGAGCCTGCGGATGTTCGCCGCGTACAACTGCTCGTCCCGCACCACGTCCAGGTCCGTGAACGTCGGGGTCTGCTCGCAGAGAGCCACCATCTCCTGGAAGATCCGGTCGGTCTCGGGGAGATGGGAGTTGCGCATCGCCTCCTCGTACGAGGGGAACTCGACGATCTCGATGAAGTGCGAGTCGTCGGAACGGTCCTTGCCGATGACGCTGTGCGTCGCGGTCCGCTTCCCCTTGGTCTGGTCGACCCATGTGTCCATGAGCCGGTTCATCTCATCGAATCGGGTGGTCCTGCAGTCGATGACCTGCACAAATGTCATGGCGCTGCCTCCGATCGCCCAGAACCCCCCTCGGCCGGATACGGACACGTCCATTTTCCCACCGACGTGCCACGCCCGTAGGGCTCACCGCGGCCCGTACTTGCGCCCCGTCTTCGCCGTGACCCCGCCGAGCAGCCCGCGCGGCGCCAGCTTCACGACGCCCATCAGTGCCTTGTACCGCGGGTCCGGGATCGACAGCGACTTGCCGCGCGCCAGATCGGCGAGCGCCGCCGCCACCAGCTTGTCGGCGTCGAGCCACATCCACTTGGGGATGTTGTCCGTGCCCATCTTCGCCCGCTGGTGGAACTCCGTACGGACGAAGCCCGGGCACAGTGCCATCAGCCGCACCCCGCTGCCGGCCAGGTCCCTCGCCGCGCCCTGCGTGAACTGCACGACCCACGCCTTCGACGCGCCGTAGGTGCCGCGCGGCACGAACGCCGCCACCGACGCCACGTTCACCACACCGCCCCTGCCGCGCTCCCGCATCGGCGCCACCGCCGCGGACGTGAGCCGCAGGACCGCCTCGCAGTGCACCTTGAGCATGGTCAGCTCGTCGGCGAGCGGCACCTCCAGGTACTGGCCCTTGTTGCCGAAGCCCGCGTTGTTGACCAGCAGGTCCACCGGCCGCTTGCGGTCGGAGAGCCGTGCCTCGACCGCGCCGATGCCCTCGTCGGTCGCGAGGTCCGCCGTGAGCACCTCGGCCTCGACACCGTGCCGGTCGTGGAGCTCGGTGGCCTGCTCCCGCAGTCGCTTGGTGTCACGCGCGACCAGGACGAGGTCGTGCCCGTCAGCGGCGAGCCGGCGTGCGAACGCGGCACCGATCCCCGCGGTGGATCCCGTAATCAGAGCGGTAGTCATGGGGCAAGGCTATGGGCCGTCGTGGGCACGACCGCCCCCGGGAGTCCGCGCGTTGGCGGTGATCCTGACATGTACCTCCATCTCACCTCGGTGACTCACCCTCACATCTCACCTCCATAAGGCATCTCCCATAACTCACCTCCCCTCCTTGCTGGTTCGGACATCGGCGGTTCCGCGGGGCATGCTCCGAGCTTCCCGCCTGCCGCACCCCCGCGCCATCGGGGATGCCCCCCAACCAGCCCTGCCCCAACCCCCGTACCGCGCCAGGGTTTTCCCCGAGGTCTCAGCCCCGCGCCTCGCCCGCCTCGGCCCCCGACCCCTGCTTCGCCATATACGTCCGCGCCACCCGGACCGCCTCGGGGGCGAGGGTGTCCGCCGCGACAAGGATCCGCGGCAGCAGGTCCCGCTCCGTCGTGACGGCGCGGAACTGGAAGGAGACGGTCACCTCGTGATCGGGCCGGTGCAGGATCTCGATCGTGTCGCCCGCCCTGATCGCTCCCGGCTCGACGACCCGCAGATACGCGCCCGGCGCGGCCTGCTCCGTGAAGCGCTTGACCCAGCCCTTCTCACCCAGATGGCCCTGGAAGGTGCGGCAGGGGATCCGGCCGGAGGCGACCTCGAGGACCAGGTCGGAGCCGACGCGCCAGCGCTCGCCGATCTTCGCGCCGGACACGTCGACGCCCTCGGTGGTGAGGTTCTCGCCGAACGAGCCGTTGTGCAGCGTGCGGCCGAGCGTGCGCTCCCACGCGTCCAGGTCCTCACGGGCGAACGCGTAGACCGCCTGGTGCTCGCCGCCGTGATGCCGGGTGTCGCACACGGCGTCCCCCTCCAGACCGCCGGCACCGAACCCTTCGGTCCCGGGCGCCGCCACGCGCACGGAGCCCTCCACCGGCCGCTTGTCGATACCGGTCACGCCCTCGGCCTGGTCGGTGTGCTCGCTGACGACGGGCCGGCCCACATTCAGAGACAGAAGCTTCATGGCGGCACGCTAGGCGACGCACTGCCAAAGCGTCGACGCAATATTTCCCGTTGCATCCAAGGCGCGCTTATGCTTGAAGAATGATCGAGGCCCGTCATCTCCGTGTCCTGCGCGCCGTGGCCGCCACCGGCTCCTTCTCGGCGGCCGCGCGCGAACTGGGCTGCACCCAGCCCGCGGTGAGCCAGCAGATGAAGGCCCTGGAGGCGTCGGCCGGCACCCCGCTCCTCATCCGCAGCGGCCGCGAGATGCGCCTGACCCAGGCGGGCGAGGCCCTGGTGCGGCACGCGGCCGGCATCCTCGCGGGGCTGACCGCGGCGGAGGAGGAGGTCGCCGCCATCGCGGGCCTGCGCGCCGGACGCGTACGCCTGGTGTCCTTCCCCAGCGGCAGTTCCACGCTCGTCCCCACCGCCCTGGCCGCCCTGCGCGCCGCGCACCCCGGCACCCGCGTCTCCCTGGTGGAGGCGGAGCCGCCGCGCTCGATCGAGATGCTGCGCGAGGGCGACTGCGACGTGGCCCTCGCCTTCAGGTATGAGGGCGCGCAGGCCGCGGAGGAATGGGACGACCTCGTCGTACGGCCGCTGCTCGCCGACCGGCTCGTCGGCCTCGTCCCCGAGGGGCACCGTCTCGCGGGAGCGGACGCGGTCCCGATCGGCGAGCTGGCCGACGACCCGTGGATCGCCGGCTGCCCGCGCTGCCGCCGGCAGCTGGTGGAGGTCTGCGAGGGCGCGGGTTTCACCCCCCGTATCGACTTCGCCACCGACGACTATCCGGCGGTGATCGGGCTGGTCGGTGCCGGACTCGGCGTGGCGGTCCTGCCGGAGCTCGCGATCGAGTCCGTACGCCCCAAGGGTGCACGGACAGTGACGGTGGAGCCCGCCGTGCAGCGCGAGATCGTCGCGCTCACGCTGCCCGACCTGGCCCAGGTGCCGGCCGTGGCGGCCACGCTCGATCATCTGGCGCGGGCCGCGGCCCGCTGAACGGGCCCGCACATGCGGGTGGGCACGCCACAGCGTGCCCACCTTGAGGAAACGTTCCTTCAGTTGCTTGTGGTTGCCTTCAGTTGCTCGCCGACGGCGGTCCACCGCCTGCCGACGCCGGTGCGGCGGCGACGAGTCTGTTGCGAGCCCGGCCCATGAGTTCCTCGCGCTCGTCCTCGGTCAGCCCACCCCACACGCCGTACGGCTCGCGTACCTGGAGCGCGTGAGCGGCGCACTCCGCGCGCACCGGGCACCTCATGCAGACCTCTTTGGCCGAGTTCTCACGGGCGCTTCGCGCCGCTCCCCGCTCGCCTTCCGGGTGGAAGAAGAGCGAGCTGTCCACCCCGCGGCAGGCCGCGAGGAGCTGCCAGTCCCACAGATCAGCGTTCGGTCCGGGAAGGCGGGAGAAATCTGCCATTGCGTTGTCCCCTTGTAGCCGTTGTGACGCGGATACGGTGCCCACGACCGTACATCTACTGTCTAAGGAGATGAAAATATGACTCATTGCGAATCTAGCCTCAGACACCACCGGAAGTGAAGAAAAAGGACCAAATGGGTCATGGCTTGTGATGAAACCTTGTGAGTCGCTTGCGTCGGCCGCTCCGTGTCCGGTCCCTCACGTAGAGTGCCGAAGCAGACCGTCGAACCCGTAACTCTTTCGAGTGACCGTCGTTGAGAGTGCGTAGGCGGTTGAAAGAACAAGCGCTCGGGCATCTGTCCGTATTGCTTGGAGAGTGTCGACCGCACAGGTGACGATTCGTACCAGCCTGGAGGCCCAAGGTGACGCGCATCAGCTGCGGAGGACGGTCATGACATCCGTCCTCGTCTGCGACGACTCCCCGCTTGCCCGAGAAGCGCTCCGCCGCGCGGTCGCGACCGTCCCCGGCGTCGAGCGCGTGACGACCGCGGCCAACGGCGAGGAAGTGCTCCGCCGCTGGGGCGCCGACCGCTCGGACCTGATTCTGATGGACGTACGCATGCCCGGTCTGGGCGGCGTCGAGACGGTGCGGCGGCTTCTCTCCGCCGACCCCGGTGCGCGCATCATCATGCTCACCGTGGCCGAGGACCTGGACGGTGTGGCGCTCGCCGTCGCCGCCGGTGCCCGCGGCTATCTCCACAAGGACGCCTCGCGCGCCGAACTGCGTGCCACCGTCACGCAGGCGCTCGCCGACCCGACCTGGCGGCTCGCCCCGCGCAGACTGCGGTCGGCCGAGATGGGTGCGGCGCCCACGCTCACCGCGCGTGAGATCCAGGTGCTCGAAGGCATGAGTCACGGCCGGTCCAACGCGGAGATCGGACGCGAGCTCTTCCTCTCCGAGGACACCGTGAAGACGCACGCACGCCGCCTCTTCAAGAAGCTCGGCGCCTCGGACCGCGCGCACGCCGTGGCGCTCGGCTTCCGGTGGGGCCTGGTCCGCTAAGGCGCACGATGCGCCGCCGCGGGGCACAGCGATCCCCGTCCGCCGCAGGGCGGACGGGGCTGCGGACGCCCGCCGGTCCTCGTTTCGTCCGGGATGCCGCATCCTTGAGGTGTGGAGTTCCTCAGGGACGAGTCGGCCGAGCGGAAGGGGAGGGCGCACGAGATGAGTTCCGGCGCACCTGCTCATAACGCTTCAGTGCACAACTACGGACGCGGTGCCACGGATCGGACGGCGCCAAGGCACCATGGACCGATGCGCGACGACGAGGCGGCCGGCCCGGGGGCCATCGGTGCACTGGTCCACAGCGCCGTCGAGGGGGACGAGCAGGCCACGCACGACCTGCTCGCGCACGTCCACCCCCTCGCGATCCGCTACTGCCGCAGTCGGCTGACCCGACTGCCGGGTGACGCACGGCACTTCGTGGAGGACCTCGCGCAGGAAGTCTGCGTCGCGGTGCTTCTCGCCCTGCCGCGCTACAAGGACACCGGGCGCCCCTTCGAGGCGTTCGTCTTCGCCATCGCCGCGCACAAGGTCGCCGACCTGCAGCGCGCGGCCATGCGCCATCCCGGTTCCACCGCCGTGCCCTCCGACGAGATGCCCGAGCGGCCCGACGACTCGCTCGGACCGGAGGAGCGCGCCCTGCTCAGCAGTGATGCGGAGTGGGCGAAGAAGCTCCTCGCCAACCTTCCGGACAACCAGCGCGAGCTGCTGCTCCTGAGGATCGCCGTCGGCCTCACCGCCGAGGAGACCGGGCAGATGCTCGGCATGTCGCCGGGCGCCGTCCGTGTCGCCCAGCACCGCGCGCTCAGCCGGCTCCGGGCGCTCGCCGAGCAGTGAGTCTCGCCACGCGTCGGTGAGCCCCGCCCTGCGTGGACCGGGAACCACGCACGTGTGAACGTACAAATCTGCTTGGTGATCTTGATCGTGGAATGAGACACGTCCAGATCCCGTTAGCATGGACATCCGCACCGATCAAGGCCATTTGGGGAAGGTGTCATGACTGCAAACGTCGACGGAGTGCCCGAGAAATTCGCGACACTCGGGCTGACCTACGACGACGTGCTGCTGCTGCCGGGCGCATCCGAGGTGCTGCCCAACGCGGTCGACACCTCGTCCCGCATCTCCCGCAACGTGCGCGTGAACATCCCGCTGCTCTCCGCGGCGATGGACAAGGTCACCGAGTCCCGCATGGCCATCGCCATGGCGCGGCAGGGTGGTGTCGGTGTGCTGCACCGCAACCTGTCGATCGAGGACCAGGTCAACCAGGTCGACCTCGTGAAGCGCTCCGAGTCCGGCATGGTGACCGACCCGATCACCGTGCACCCGGACGCGACGCTCGCCGAGGCCGACGCGCTCTGTGCGAAGTTCCGCATCAGCGGCGTCCCGGTGACCGACCCGGCGGGCAAGCTGCTCGGCATCGTCACCAACCGCGACATGGCCTTCGAGTCCGACCGCAGCCGCCAGGTGCGCGAGGTCATGACGCCGATGCCGCTCGTGACCGGCAAGGTCGGCATCTCCGGCGTCGACGCCATGGAGCTGCTGCGCCGCCACAAGATCGAGAAGCTTCCGCTGGTCGACGACGCGGGCGTCCTCAAGGGCCTCATCACGGTCAAGGACTTCGTCAAGGCCGAGCAGTACCCGCACGCCGCGAAGGACTCCGAGGGCCGTCTCCTCGTCGGTGCCGCGGTCGGTGCGAGCCCCGAGGCCCTGGAGCGTGCGCAGGCCCTGGCCGCGGCGGGCGTCGACTTCCTCATCGTCGACACCTCGCACGGGCACAACAGCAACGCCCTGAGCTGGATGTCGAAGATCAAGTCGAGTGTCGGCGTCGACGTCATCGGCGGCAACGTCGCGACGCGTGACGGCGCGCAGGCCCTGATCGACGCCGGTGTCGACGGCGTCAAGGTCGGCGTGGGCCCCGGCTCCATCTGCACCACGCGCGTGGTCGCCGGTATCGGCGTCCCGCAGGTCACCGCGATCTACGAGGCGGCGCTCGCCGCCCGCGCGGCCGGCGTGCCGGTCATCGGTGACGGCGGCCTGCAGTACTCCGGAGACATCGGCAAGGCGCTCGCCGCCGGTGCCGACACGGTGATGCTGGGCAGCCTCCTCGCCGGCTGTGAGGAGTCCCCGGGCGAGCTGCAGTTCATCAACGGCAAGCAGTTCAAGTCGTACCGCGGCATGGGTTCGCTCGGCGCGATGCAGTCGCGTGGGCAGGGTCGCTCGTACTCCAAGGACCGTTACTTCCAGGCCGAGGTCGCCTCCGACGACAAGCTCGTGCCCGAGGGCATCGAGGGCCAGGTGCCCTACCGAGGCCCCCTGGCCAACGTGCTGCACCAGCTCGTCGGCGGTCTGCGCCAGACGATGGGCTACGTGGGCGCCGCCTCCATCGGAGAGATGGAGACCAAGGGCCGCTTCGTCCGGATCACGTCCGCGGGCCTCAAGGAGAGCCACCCGCACGACATCCAGATGACCGTCGAAGCACCGAACTACAGCCGCAGCAAGTAGTCGCCGATCGCGCCAGGGGCGGCCCCGGGGTTCCCGGGGCCGCCCCTGGCGCGTATGTCGGGGATACTGGAAGGCGCTGAAACGCAGAGGGAAAGGCCACACACGTGACTGAGATCGAGATCGGGCGCGGCAAGCGCGGCCGCCGGGCGTACGCCTTCGACGACATCGCCGTCGTCCCGAGCCGTCGTACGCGCGACCCGAAGGAGGTCTCGATCGCCTGGCAGATCGACGCCTACCGTTTTGAGCTGCCGTTCCTGGCGGCTCCCATGGACTCGGTCGTCTCGCCGGCCACCGCCATCCGCATCGGGGAGCTCGGCGGCCTCGGCGTGCTGAACCTCGAGGGCCTGTGGACCCGCTACGAGGACCCGCAGCCGCTCCTCGACGAGATCGCGGAGCTGGACTCGGAGGCCGCCACGCGCCGCCTTCAGGAGATCTACGCGGCTCCCATCAAGGAGGAGCTGATCGGGCAGCGCATCAAGGAGGTGCGCGACTCCGGTGTCGTCACCGCCGCCGCGCTCTCCCCGCAGCGCACCGCCGAGTTCTCCAAGGCCGTCGTGGACGCGGGCGTCGACATCTTCGTGATCCGCGGGACCACGGTGTCCGCCGAGCACGTCTCCGGTGCCGCCGAGCCGCTGAACCTGAAGCAGTTCATCTACGAGCTGGACGTGCCGGTCATCGTCGGTGGCTGTGCCACGTACACCGCCGCGCTGCACCTGATGCGTACCGGTGCGGCCGGTGTGCTCGTCGGGTTCGGTGGCGGGGCCGCGCACACCACGCGCAACGTGCTTGGCATCCAGGTGCCGATGGCGACCGCCGTCGCCGATGTCGCCGCCGCCCGCCGTGACTACATGGACGAGTCCGGCGGCCGGTACGTGCACGTGATCGCCGACGGTGGCGTGGGCTGGTCCGGCGACCTGCCGAAGGCCATCGCCTGCGGCGCCGACGCCGTGATGATGGGCTCCCCGCTGGCTCGCGCCACGGACGCGCCCGGCAAGGGCCACCACTGGGGCATGGAGGCCGTCCACGAGGACGTGCCGCGCGGCAAGAAGGTCGACCTCGGGACCGTCGGTACGACGGAGGAGGTCCTCACCGGCCCGTCGCACACCCCGGACGGTTCGATGAACTTCTTCGGCGCCCTCAAGCGCGCGATGGCGACGACCGGCTACAGCGAGCTCAAGGAGTTCCAGCGGGTCGAGGTCACGGTGGCGGACTCGCAGCACCGCCGCTGACACAGGTCTGCTGACACAGGTCTACGAAGAAGGGGCCCGCACCGTTTTCGGTGCGGGCCCCTTCTCCGTAGAGGGCCGTTACAGCCGGTGGGCCGCGCCCGTCGGGGTGGCGCCTCGGGTGTCGAGGAGGAGCTGGGCCTTCACGGACAGGCCCTGGAGGTCGTAGGTGCGGTGCTGCTGGAGCAGGATCGTCAGGTCGGCGTCGGCGGCGGCCTCGTAGAGGGAGTCCGCGCGGGGGACGGGGTGGCCGAGGACGTTCCACGACGCGATGTGCGGGTCGTGGTAGCTGACGGCCGCGCCCAGCTGCATGAGGCGGGTGGCGATCTCCTGGGCGGGGGTGCCCTCCAGGTCGGGCACGTCGGGCTTGTACGTGATGCCGAGGAGCAGGACGCGGGCGCCGCGGGCCGACTTGCCGTGCTCGTTGAGGAGGGTCGCGGCGCGCTGGATGACGTACTGCGGCATGTGGTGGTTGACCTGCTGGGCCAGTTCCACCATGCGCAGGGGGCGGACCGCGAGGGGTGGGCCCGAGAGGTCCTGAGGGACTCCGTGGCCGCCCACTCCGGGCCCGGGGCGGAACGCCTGGAAGCCGAAGGGCTTGGTCTCGGCGCAGCGGATGACGTCCCACAGGTCGACGCCCAGGTCGTGGCAGAGGACGGCCATCTCGTTGACCAGGGCGATGTTGACGTGCCGGTAGTTGGTCTCCAGGAGCTGCACGGTCTCCGCCTCCCGCGGGCCGCGCGCGCGGACGACCTTGTCGCACAGGCGCCCGTAGAAGGCGGCGGCCGACTCGGTGCAGGCGGGGGTGAGGCCGCCGATCACCTTGGGCGTCGTGGCGTACGCGTGCGTGCGGCTGCCCGGGTCGAGGCGGGCGGGTGAGTAGGCGAGGTGGAAGTCGCGGCCGGCGCGCAGTCCTGAGCCGTCCTCCAGGAGGGGGCGCAGGACTCCTTCGGTGGTGCCGGGGGCGACCGGGGTCTCGATGATCACGGTGGTGTGGGGGCGCAGGCGGGCGGCGAGGGCGCGGGTGGCGTCGGTGAGCTGGGCGAGGTCGAGGGAGCGGTCCGCGCCGAGCGGTGCGGGGGCGCAGATGACGGCGGTGCGGACGCGGCCCAGCTCGACGGGGTCGCCGGTCGGCCGGAAGCCCCCCGAGAGCATCCGGCGGATGTCGGCGGCGGTCAGGGAACCCTCGGCGCCGTCGCCGGGGAGCCGGCCCGCCGCGAGGTCGGTGGCGCGTGCGGGGTCGTAGCCGATGGTCGCGATGCCGGCGGCGACTGCGGCCTGGGCGAGGGGCAGGCCGAGGTGACCGAGTCCGATGACGGCGAGATCTGCGGGCATGGAGGTGGGCCGTCCTTCCCAATAGCCGGAGCGGGAGGAGAGCGCAAGCCCTGTGGACAAACTGGACGAGCGCAATGTCAGGTTAGGAGTAAATATGACCGTTCTGCGGCATTGCGGCGCCGGGAATCCGGGAGTGTTGTCCACAGGCCGTGAGTGCGTGGTGGCTGAAGTCCGGCACGGCGGTCAGAATCGGGTCATGGGCGAGGAGAGCCGGGGCACATCCGACAGGTGACGCCGGCGGGAGCGACTGGACCGACTGGATCGACGCCGACTGACCGACAGCAGGAGGTAGCAGTGAGGACAGCGACACTGGGACCGGCGGAGCGTGCCGAGGCGCTCGCGGCCATGGCCGAGCGGGAGCTGGACATCCTGGTCGTGGGCGCGGGGGTGGTCGGGGCGGGCACCGCGCTCGACGCCGCGACCCGGGGCCTGTCCACCGGTCTGGTCGAGGCGCGGGACTGGGCCTCCGGCACGTCGAGCAGGTCGAGCAAGCTGATCCATGGCGGGCTCCGGTACCTGGAGATGCTCGATTTCGCGCTGGTGCGCGAGGCGTTGAAGGAGCGTGGGCTGCTCCTGGAGCGGCTCGCCCCGCATCTCGTGAAGCCGGTCCCGTTCCTGTACCCCCTGCAGCACAAGGGCTGGGAGCGGCTCTACGCGGGCTCGGGCGTCGCCCTCTACGACGCGATGTCGATGGCGCGCGGGCACGGGCGCGGCCTGCCCATGCACCGCCACCTGAGCCGGCGCCATGCGCTGCGCGTCGCCCCCGCGCTCAGGAAGGACGCCCTCGTGGGCGCGCTGCAGTACTACGACGCGCAGATGGACGACGCGCGCTATGTGGCGACGCTGGTGCGGACGGCCGCGAAGTACGGCGCCAAGGTCGCCAACAGGGCGCGGGTGACGGGCTTCCTGCGGGAGGGCGAGCGGGTCGTCGGCGCCCGGGTCGTGGACGTCGAGAGCGGCGGGGAGTACGAGATCCGCGCCCGCCAGGTCGTGAACGCGACGGGCGTGTGGACGGACGACACCCAGGCGATGGTCGGCGAGCGGGGGCAGTTCCACGTACGGGCGTCCAAGGGCATCCACCTCGTCGTGCCCAAGGACCGGATCAACTCGACGACCGGGCTCATCCTGCGCACCGAGAAGAGCGTCCTGTTCGTGATCCCGTGGGGGCGGCACTGGATCGTGGGCACCACGGACACCGAATGGGACCTCGACAAGGCGCACCCGGCGGCCTCCAGCGCCGACATCGACTATCTGCTGGAGCATGTGAACTCGGTGCTCGCGGTGCCGCTCACGCGTGACGACGTGGAGGGGGTCTACGCGGGCCTGCGGCCCCTGCTCGCCGGCGAGTCGGACGCCACGAGCAAGCTGTCGCGCGAGCACACCGTCGCGCACCCCGTGCCCGGGCTCGTGGTCGTCGCGGGCGGCAAGTACACGACGTACCGGGTGATGGCCAAGGACGCGGTCGACGAGGCGGTGCACGGGCTCGACCAACGGGTCGCCGAATGTGTCACCGAGGACGTCCCGCTGATCGGGGCCGAGGGCTATCACGCGCTGTGGAACGCGCGGGCGCGGATCGCCGCGCGGACCGGGCTCCATGTCGTGCGGGTGGAGCATCTGCTCAACCGGTACGGGTCGTTGGCCGAGGAGGTGCTCGACCTGGTCGCGGCCGATCCCGGGCTCGGGGCGCCCCTCACCGGCGCCGACGACTATCTGCGGGCCGAGGTCGTGTACGCCGCCTCGCACGAGGGGGCGCGGCATCTCGATGACGTCCTGACGCGGCGTACGCGGATCTCGATCGAGACGTTCGACCGGGGGACGCGGTGTGCGCGGGAGGCGGCGGAGCTGATGGCTCCGGTCCTCGGCTGGGACAAGGACCAGATCGAGCGGGAGGTGGAGCACTACGAGAAGCGGGTGGAGGCGGAGCGGGAGTCTCAGCGTCAGCCGGATGACCTCTCGGCCGATGCGGCGCGGTTGGGGGCGCCGGATATTGTGCCGCGTTGATGTGTGTGCGGGGAGGATTGGGTGGGCCGGGGTTGCTATCCGGGGGCTGTGCCCCCGGGCCCCCCTTTCGCCTTAAGGGCTCGTCCTCAAACGCCGGACGGGCTGGGAGGTGGGCTCGGCCTCGAGTGCCGGACGGGCGGGCTGAGGGGTGGGTGTCCTCAAGCGCCGGACGGGCTGAGGGGTGGGCTCGGCCTCGGATGTCGGACGGGCGGGCTGATGGGTGGGCTCGGCCTCGGAGGTCGGACGGGCGGGCTGATGGGTGGGTGTCCTCAAGCGCCGGACGAGCTGGGAGGGGGTGGGCAGAACTCCGTTGTCAGGATTCGGCGTTCCAGGGTTGCGGCGTGGGTGATCGTGTCCGTGTTCGTGCGGAACGTCAGGACGTGGGTGCCTGATCTTGTTGCCGCTGTGCGGACGTAGCTTCCCGCGATGCGGCCGTCGTGGCCCCAGACCGTCGTTCCGCAGGAGAGCCTCGTGGGGTAGAGGCCCATGCCGTAGTGGCCTTGCGCCGTACGCGTGTTGAGCATCGTGCGGAGTGGGGCCGGGGGGAGGAGGTGGCCCGAGAGGAGGGCCGTGTAGAAGAGGTTCAGGTCGGTCAGGGTCGTGACCAGTTCGCCCGCGGCGCCGGCCACGCGGGGGTCGAGGGTCGTCACGTCCCGGCCGGTGGCGTCGTACGCGCGGCCGTGCGGGGTGGGCAGCGTGGGGCGGCTTCCGGGGAACGACGTGCCGGTGAGGCCGAGCGGTTCGATGATGCGGCGGCGCGCCTCGGTCGCGTACGAGTGGCCCGTGACCTGGGCGACGACCATGCCGAGTACGACGTAGTTGGTGTTCGAGTACGACCAGTGGCCGGGGGCGGTGGACGGCATCGCCTGGGCCAGGCGTACGGCGGCCAGGGCGGACACCGCGGTCGTGCCGTGCGTGCGGGTCGTGAAGTCGGGCAGGCCGCTGGTGTGGGTGAGGAGCGAGCGGAGGGAGACCGAGGGGCGGCCGAGCAGGCCGGGGAGGTGCTGGTCCACCGTGTCGGAGAGGCGGAGGCGGTGTTCGGCGGCGAGTTGCAGGACGACGGTCGCGATGAACGTCTTCGTGATGCTGCCCGCCCGGAAGTGGTCGGAGCGGCGGACCGTCGGACCGGTGCGCGCGAAGCGTGTCCTCGCGCCCTCGCGGGCGAGCAGCGCGGCGGCGGGGGCCTTGCCCTCGGTGACCAGCAAGGGGAGAGTGGCATCCGTGGACGGCTCCGGCCGCGCTGACGGGGGTGACGGTGCCGACGAGGCCGTCAACGACGCGGAAGTGCCCGAAAACATGCAGAACAGGGCTACTGCCAGGGGAATCGCCAGGAGTGTCCGGCGTACGGGCATGACGGTCCCTCCATGTGTGCGGTCCATCATGCGGGACGGTCGACCCTGGGCGAGGAGCGGTCCCCGGGTGAGGGACAATGAAGGCTCTGTCAGGGCGGGTTGCAGAGGGGACGCATGTCGGAGGCGGAGCAGGCGGGCACAGCTCGTCAGGACAAGAGTGCACGTCTCCTCGCCGGTCGCTACCGGCTGGGAGAGGTCCTCGGCCGCGGCGGCATGGGCACCGTGTGGCGGGCGAAGGACGAGACGCTCGGCCGGACGGTCGCCGTCAAGGAGCTGCGGTTCCCGTCGAGCATCGACGACGAGGAGAAGCGTCGCCTGATCACGCGTACGTTGCGTGAGGCGAAGGCGATCGCGCGGATCCGGAACAACAGCGCCGTGACCGTCTACGACGTGGTCGACGAGGACGACCGGCCCTGGATCGTGATGGAACTCGTCGAGGGCAAGTCCCTCGCGGAGCAGATCCGCGAGGACGGTCTCCTCACGCCTCGCCGCGCCGCCGAGGTCGGGCTCGCGATCCTCGACGTGCTGCGCGCCGCGCACCGCGAGGGCATCCTGCACCGCGACGTGAAGCCGTCGAACGTGCTGATCGCCGAGGACGGCCGCGTCGTCCTGACGGACTTCGGCATCGCCCAGGTCGAGGGCGACCCCTCGATCACGTCCACCGGCATGCTCGTCGGCGCGCCCTCGTACATCTCGCCCGAGCGGGCGCGCGGGCACAAGCCCGGCCCCGCCGCCGACATGTGGTCCCTCGGCGGACTGCTGTACGCGTCGGTGGAGGGCGTGCCTCCGTACGACAAGGGGTCCGCGATCGCGACCCTGACGGCCGTCATGACCGAGCCGGTCGACCCGCCGAAGAACGCGGGGCCGCTGGAGAAGGTCATCTACGGGCTGCTCGCCAAGGACCCGGAGCAGCGGCTCGACGACGCCGGGGCGCGGGCGCTGCTCAACGACGTCCTGCACGCGCCCGAGCCCAAGAAGGAGGAACCGGAGCCGGTCGACGCGACGAAGGTCGTGCCGCTGCCGCCCATTCCTCCGCAGGCGTCCAAGGAGCCGAAGGCGCCCAAGGAACCTAAGGCGCCCAAGGCACCCAAGGTGCGCTTCGGGAAGGGGAGTTCGGGGGCGGGGGCCGCCGCGGCCTCGGCTTCCGGTTCCGGCTCGGCTTCCGGTTCTGGTTCCGAGGTCGCTTCCGCGAGTGCGGGAGTGGCCGCCGGTGTCGGGAAGAAGGGCGAGGAGGCCGCCGAGAGGCTGCGCGGGGCGCTGCGTTCGGTGCGGAAGGCGGCCGCCGCGGCCACCGCCGCGACGGCGGCAGGCACGTCCGGCACGAGCGGCGGCGACAGCGGGACGGGATCCGGGCAGGACGGTCCGGTCGTTCCGGCGCAGCCCGCCGGGCCCCCGAGTGCGGCCGCGAGCTCCGCCACGACCACCACCAGGGCCTCGCTCACCGACGTGGTCCCGCGCCGCAGCCTCGTGATCGTCGCTGTCCTCGTCGCGCTCGCCGTGATCGGCACGATCCTCGGCATCTCCCTCGGCGGCGGTGACGACGGCGGGTCCGCCAAGGGCGGCGACAAGGCCGCCTCCGCGGGAGCCACCGGAGGCGGCGGCAGCAGCGGCAGCGGTGGCGGCGCCAAGGACAAGGGCAGCGGATCGGGCAGCGGCAGCGGCAGCGATACCGGTCAGGACGGCGGCAAGGGCTCCGACAAGGGCAAGGGCTCCGGCTCGGACACCGGCAAGGGCGACGACCCCGGCCAGGGCGCTTCACCGGGCGGGCCCGGAGGCGACGGCGGACTCCCGGGCGGCGGCGCCGCGTCGACGTACAAGCACGACCAGGGCTTCTCCATCGGGCTCCCGAAGGGCTGGAAGTACGTCTCGTCGGATCGGGTCGGCGCGCGCTTCACCGGTCCGGACGGGCAGAAGCTGCTCGTCGGCTGGACGACGACGCCCAAGTCGAACCCGGTCCAGGACTGGCGCAACCAGGAGCACTACATGGTCCGCGCCCAGTACGACCGCATACGCATAGAGGCCGTCGACTTCCGTGGCTGGAACACCGCCGACTGGGAGTTCACGTACGTCGACGGGGGCACCAAGTACCGGTCGATAGACCGCGGGTTCGTCGTCAACAGCGGGCTCGGCTACGGCCTGATGTACACGGCCAAGGCCGCCGACTGGGGCGGTGCGCAGCGCAAGGACACCTGGCAGACGTTCACCAAGACGTTCAAGCCCAAGTCCTGAGCCGGAAAGCGGTCCGGCACGTATCGTGAGTGCTTGCGGACCGTGCGCAGCCGCATCGGTGCGCCTCACTGCGCACAACAGGGCGTAAAACGAACGGAATTGACCACCGGGCGGACAGGGGGACGCGTCGTGGAGGACTATGCGGGGCGCGTGCTCGCCGACCGCTACCGCCTGCCGCTGCCGCCCGCCGACGCGTACGAGTTCGCCGAGACACGGGCGTTCGACACCTACAGCGGCCAGGAGGTCCTGGTCAGGCAGGTGCCGTTACCCGAGGTCGTCGAGGCGGAGGTGCTCGACGCCGAGGGGCTGCCGGACGGGTTCGTGCCGCGTGAGTCGCACGGGCGGCGGGAGCGGGGGGACGCGGCGCGGACCACCCGCAGGCCCGCCGACCCCGCCGTGCGCCGCGCCATCGAGGCCGCCCAGGCCGCCGCGCAGATACCCGACCACCCTCGGCTCGACCAGGTCTTCGACGTGTTCGCCGAGGGCGGTTCGCTGTGGATCGTCAGCGAGGTCGTCTCCGCGCGGCCGCTCGCCGCGCTGCTCGCCGAGGCGCCGCTGAGCCCGTACCGGGCGGCCGAGGTCGCCTCCGACGTCCTGACCGCCCTGCGCGCGCTGCACGCCCACGGCTGGGTCCACCGCAACATCACCGCCCGCACGGTCCTCGTGTGCGACGACGGCCGGATCGTGCTGACCGGACTCGCGGCCGGCGCGGCGGAGGAGGCGCTGTGCGGCTACGACCCGATCCCGGCGCCCGCGCCGGAGTCCGGGGGCGGGCCGGAGTCCGGGGGCGGGCCGGAGTCCGGGGGCGCGCACCCTTCGGCACCGGCGCTCCCGCACCAGCAGCCGCACGCGCCACAGCCCTCCGGCCCCGTGCCCCCCGCGCTACCCGCGCCCACCTCCAGGACGCCCTCCCCCTTCGCGCCCGCGCAGCCCCGGCCCGCCGCCCTCGACGCCGCCAGTGATCCACGGGCCGCGCGTGCCGGGGCGATCGCCGCGTACCGGGCGGGTGCGCGGGCGGCCGCGCGCGGCGCCGTGGACACGGATGCGCAGCCCGGGCCGCCGTCCCAGCGCGGGCCCGGCCCGGAGTCCGGTGCGCCCGGCCGGATCGACGACCCCTACGGCGTACGAGGCCCGGACGGCGTACGCGGCCCGGACGGGCGGCCCTGGCACGGGGCGGGCCGGCGGCCCGGCCTGGCGCAGACGGAGCCCGCCACGGCCGCCGCGCTTCCTGCGCCCCGCCCCCAGGCACCCGGCAGCGGTGGCGATGGCGGCAGTGGTGGCGGTACCTGGGACGAGCCCGCCCCCGAGCAGCAGCAGGCGGTGCCGGCCGCCGGCCGTGGCCCCACCACCGCGCTCGCCGCAGACCGCGCGCGGCAGGCGCGGATGACCGTCGTCGGGCCAGTGACCGAACGCTGGGCGCCCGAGCAGGCGGGCCCCGTCCACCAGAACTGGCAGCTGGCCGCCCCGATCGGCCCGGCCACCGACCTGTGGGCCCTCGGCGCGCTGCTCTTCCGCGCGGTCCAGGGGCACGCCCCGTACCCCGAGGAGAACACCGCCGAGCTCGTCCAGATGGTGTGCGCCGAGCCGCCCGCGTTCGCCGAGGAGTGCGGGCCGCTGCGGCCTGTCGTCGAGTCGCTGCTGCGTCAGGACCCCACCGAGCGCCTCGACTTCGAGGAGCTACGGGGCTGGCTCAGGTCCCTGGTGCGCTCCGCGCCCGAGCCGGAGGCGGGGGCCAACGTCGTGGCCGCGCCGCCCTTCGACGCCACCCGGCTGCCTGTCGTGCGCCGCCGCGGCGAGCTCGTGCGCCGGCGCCGCCGCTCCCGCTCCGCCGCCCCCGCCACCGCTCCCGGGCACGCGCGGCACAAGCGGGCCAGGGAGCGGCAGCAGCCGGAGCGCCGTACCGGGAAGCCCCGTTCGCTGGGGCGCACCCTGCTCCTTCTCATACTGCTCGGCCTGGCCGCCGCGGTCGCCTACGCGGTGATGTTCATGCCGAAGGCCGAACCGAGCGGCGGCACGCCGGGTGCCGGTACCAAGGACCATGCGGGCACCAGCGGCGGAGGCGCGCCCGCGCCGGAGGGCGGCAGGTCCACGCCGACGGCGTCCGCCACCGATCCGCAGACCGACTCGTCGCAGCCCGAGGTCGCGCAGGGCTTCACGCTCCGCAAGGACCCCGAGGGGTTCCGCGTCGCAGTTGCCAAGGGCTGGAACCGCCAGGGGCGGAACGGTCAGGGCCAGATCCTTTACACGCACGGCGACTTCGAGCTCCTCGTCGTCCCGGGCCGCGACAGCACGGCCGCGTACGGGAGCGACCCGATGGCGTATCAGCGGGAGAAGGAGCGGGAGTTGCAGCCGTTCCGCGACTCGACGTGGGCGACGTCCAGCGGGATGCGCCGGATCGACGTGGGTGGACGGACCATGGCCGAGGGGCAGTTCACCTGGCAGGACTCGGCGGGCCGGGAGTTGTACGTGCGCAACCTCGCGATGATCGTGGGCGGGCGCTATCACGTGGTGCAGCTGCGGGGGCCCGAGGCAGAGCGGGACGAGGTGACGCGGCTGTACGAGCAGGCGTCTACGACGTACCGGAGCGGTGGCTGACGGTCGGTCGGATATCCGTCCCATGTCTGCCGGATGCCGAACTCCCTTGTCCTCACAGGGGACAAGGCGCCTGTCCTCATAAGGGGACAAGACAGGGGACAAGCGTCACAGTGCGGTCTCCGTGACCCCCCGCCGGTTCCCTGCGCCCGGGCCGCTCCCTAGTGTGGCCCTGTCAAGGCCATGACCGGCCCTGGCACGACGATGCGCCTGCGGGGGAACGTGAATCAGATACAGGGCCTGCTCCTCGCGGGCCGCTATCGACTCGGTGACTCGATCGGTCGTGGCGGCATGGGCCGGGTCTGGCGGGCCCACGACGAGGTGCTCCACCGTGCCGTGGCCGTCAAGGAACTGACGGCGGCCCAGTACGTGCAGGAGGCCGACCGCGCCGTGCTGCTCACGCGGACGCAGACGGAGGCGCGGGCCGCCGCCCGTATCAACCACCCCGCCGTCGTCACCGTGCACGACGTGCTGGAGCATGACGACCGGCCGTGGATCGTGATGGAGCTCGTCGAGGGCCCCTCGCTCGCGGACGCCGTCAAGGAGGCCGGCCGGATCCAGCCGCGCGAGGTCGCCCGCATCGGCCTGTGGACCCTGCGGGCGCTGCGCGCCGCGCACACGGCCGGGGTGCTGCACCGCGACGTCAAGCCGGGCAACGTCCTGCTCGCCCGCGACGGCCGGGTGCTGCTCACCGACTTCGGGATCGCGCAGGTCGAGGGCGACTCCACGATCACGCGGACCGGCGAGATCGTCGGCTCGGTCGACTATCTGGCGCCCGAGCGGGTCAGCGGCGCGGCTCCCGGACCGGCGTCCGACCTGTGGGCGCTGGGCGCCACGCTGTTCACGGCCGTCGAGGGGAAGTCCCCGTTCCGGCGCACGTCGCCGATCAGCACGATGCAGGCCGTCGTCGAGGAGGAGCCGGGCGACCTCCTGTACGCGGACGCCCTCGCCCCCGTGATCCAGGCCCTGTTGCGCAAGGATCCGGCCGCGCGGCCGTCCGCCGACGAGGCGGAGGCGATGCTCGCCGAGGCCGCGGAGGGCCGGCGTCCCGACGCGGCGCAGGCGTACGTGCCCACACAGGTGCACGTCCCACCGCAGCCGCACCCCCAGTCGCAGCCGCACCCGCAGCCTCACCCGCACCCGCAGTCGCACCCGTACCCCCAGCCGGTCCGCCCGGAGCGGGCCACCGTGCTCGGCGCGGGGCAGCCCGTCCTGCCCGTGGCCCCCGCGGCCGGGCATCGCGGCAGGTGGCCGCGGGTCGTCGCCGCGTGTCTGGCGGCGGCGCTCGTCGGCGGCGGTGGGGTGTTCGCCGCGAACCACTACCTGAACGCCCACTCCCCGTCGAAGTCGAAGGCGGACGGCAACACGGGCGCGGGCGCGGACGCAGGTACAGGCACCGGCGCGGGCGGCGACAAGACCCCGGGCACCTCGAACGGCTCCGGCGGCGGCTCCTCCGCCCACAAGTCCGGGAGCATCCCCGACGGCTGGGTCCGCAAGGACGACGTCGAGGGGTTCAGCCTCATGCTGCCCAAGGGCTGGGAGCGTCAGGCGAACGGCAACCAGGTCGACTACACGCCGGACGGCGGCGACCACTTCGTACGCATCGCTGTCGACACGTCCCCCGACTGGCCCGACTCGTACCACCACCAGCTGGACCTGGAGCGGCAGGTGACGAAGCTGCCCGACTACCAGCAGGTCAACCTGCAGCCCAACACCTTCCGTGACCGCACCGGCTCCCTCTGGGAGTTCACCTGGACCGCGGGGAACAAGGACACGACATCGGGTCCGCGTCACGCCATCGAGCAGACGTACGTCGAGAACGACGGCACCGAGTACGCGATCTACCTGTCCGTGCCCGCGGGCGACTGGGGCGAGGCGCGGCAGCAGTTCGACGCGATCCTGCGCGGCTGGCAGCCGTAGGCGCGCGTCTGTGGGCGCGGCCTGCGGATTCGTTGATCCGTTGACGGCCCGGAGCACACCCCTCCGGGGCCCGTTCCGTGGGGCATGATGGGACGTATGGGGATCGAGGGGTTGGACAACGCCCGTGTGATCGCCGGGCGTTATCGGCTGGAGGCGCGGATCGGGCGCGGTGGGATGGGCGTCGTGTGGCGCGCGTCGGACCAGCTGCTCGGCCGGCGCGTCGCGGTCAAGGAACTCGTGCTCGACGAGACGCTCTCCGCGGACGAGGCCCGGCGCCGCCGCGAGCGCACCCTGCGCGAGGCCCGCGCGGTCGCCCAGCTCAGGCACCCGAACGTGATCGACGTCCACGACGTCGTCGAGGACGGCGAACGCCCGTACATCGTCATGGAGTTGATCGAGGGCGGGTCCCTCGCGGACCGGCTCGCGCGAACCGGGCCCGTCGACGCGCCCGAGGCGGCCCGCATCGGGATCGCGCTGCTCGGCGCGCTGCGCGTGGCGCACGCCGCGGGCGTGCTGCACCGCGACCTGAAGCCGGCGAACGTGCTCGTCGAGGCGGACGGTGACCGCGTGGTGCTCACCGACTTCGGGATCGCGCAGGTCAGCGGCGCGACGACGCTCACGGAGACGGGCACCTTCGTCGGCTCGCCCGAGTACACGGCGCCCGAGCGCATCTCGGGGGAGCGGACCGGGCCGGAGTCGGACCTATGGTCGCTCGGCGCGATGCTCTGCGCCGCCGTGACCGGGGAGTCGCCGTTCCGGCGCGACTCGCTGGGCGGGATCCTGCACGCCGTCGTCTCCGCCGAGATCCGCCCGCCCGCGGCCGCCGGGCCCCTGCTGCCCGTCGTACGGGGCCTGCTCGAACGGGATCCGGCGCGCAGGCTCGGCATCGACGAGGCCGACCGGCTCCTGCGCGCGTACGTCGCCACGGGCACGACCCCGCGGCCCGTCGCCGCCTACACGCCCACGCTCCGGAATCCCCTGTCGGCGCCCGGGCCCCCGCAGAAGCGTTCCGCCCGGACCGTCCTGGCGGCTGCCGCACTCGTCGCCGCGATGGCCGGGGCCGGCGTCTCGGCCGCCGCGCTCCTGGTGAACGGCCGTGAGGGCGGCGGCAGTCAACGCCCCACGACGTCCGCACCCGGCCCCACGGGCGGCACGGCGGTCCCGTCGGACCCGGCCACGCAGCCCCGCCCGACGGTCACCGTCACCGAGCGGCAAACGGGCAGCACACCGCCCGGGTCGCCCGCCGGCTACCGCACGGCCGTCGACCCGGAAGGGTTCTCCCTGGCCGTGCCGGACGGGTTCAGCCGGAAGCCCGACGGCCCGCGGATCTTCTACACGTCGCCGGGCGACACGTTCCGGATCGGCATCAGCCAGACCGCCCCCGACCCCGGCGGTCCCGGCGCGGTGCAGCGCCGCTCCGACGCGAAGGGCCCGCGCGACAACCCGGGTTACCGCGACGCCTCGGTCACCGACACCACCCACGGCGGCCGGCCCGCCGCGCTCCGGCGCTTCACGTGGAACGGCTTCAGCACGGCCGAGGGAGCCCGGCACACGTACGACCTGTGCTGGGAGCAGGGCGGCCGGATGTACGACGTGTGGGTGTCGGCGCCCGTCGGACGACTCGCGGAGGCCAAGCGGTACTTCGACACGGCGGTCGCCACGTTTGTGCCCACGGCGGACTGAACAGGCATCGGGGCGGTCACAAGTACGCGACGCGAGTGGATCCGGGGGCGCTCGCACGGTAGGGATGACGGTATGAGTGACAACGGGGGAGCCTCCTACGGCCCGAACGATCCGACGAGCTTCGGACTGCAGCCGCCGCAGCCGCCGCACACGCCCCAGCAGGGCAACCCGTACGCCCAGGCCCCGGCGCCGCAGCAGCCCCCCGCCCCGTACGCGCAGCACCAGCCTTATCAGCAGCCCCAGTCCCAGCCCCACCAGCAGCCCCAGCCCACCCCCGTGCCGCCGCAGGCAGCGCAGCCCTCGCAGGCCCCGCAGGCCGAGCCGGGTGCCGGGCGGCTCGTCGGCGGGCGCTATCGCCTGCTGAGCAAGCTCGGGCACGGCGGTATGGGAACCGTGTGGCGGGCCAAGGACGAGACCGTCGACCGTGAGGTGGCCGTCAAGGAGCCGCGCGTCCCCGACCATCTGCCGGAGCGTGAGCGGTCCACCGTCTTCGAGCGGATGCGGCGCGAGGCGCGCGCCGCGGCCCGGCTCGACCACCCGGGCGTGGTCAACGTCCACGACGTCGCCGTCGAGGACGGCCAGCCGTGGATCGTCATGGAGTTCGTGCAGGGCCGCACGCTCGGCGACGCCCTTCAAGAGGGCACGCTCGGCGCCCGCGAGGCTGCCAGGATCGGCCTCGAAGTCCTCGGCGCCCTGGAGGCCGCGCACGCCGCCGGGATCCTGCACCGTGACGTGAAGCCGGACAACGTGATGCTCGGGCGCCACGACCGCGTGGTCCTCACCGACTTCGGCATCGCCCAGATCGAGGGCGAGACCAATCTGACGGACACCGGCGGCTTCGTCGGCTCGCCCGAGTTCATCGCCCCCGAGCGGGTCCTCGGCCAGCGCCCGGGCCCCGCCTCCGACCTGTGGTCCCTCGGCGTCGTCCTGTACGCGGCCACGGAGGGCGTCTCGCCGTTCCGCCGCAACAACACGCCCGCCACGCTCCAGTCGGTACTCAACGCGACCCCGGCGGCGCCCGCCGCCGCCCAGGGCCCACTCGCCGAGGCCATCAACGGCCTGCTCGCCAAGGACCCGGCCCACCGCCCGAACGCGGCGCGCGTCCGTGACCTCCTGGAGCGCGCGGCCAACCCGCCGCAGCCGCCGCCCACCCAGGTCGGCCGGCTCGCGGGCCCCGGCGGCAGGGGCGTCAGCCTCAGCCGCAAGGCGTGGCTCGGCGTCGGAGCGGGGGTCGTCGCGGCGGCGGTGGTGGCATACCTGGTGATCGCGAACCCGTTCGCGGGGCCGCTGCCGGACGGGTGGGAGCTGCACAGCGAGAGGGCGATCGGCGCGACGTTCGCGGCGCCGCCCCAGTACGTGAGATCCCAGGCGGACAACAGCATCGACAAGACGAAGCACTGGGTCTCCTACACCGATCCGAGCTACGCGATCTCGATCACCCTCACGCTCAAGAAGAAGTCGGAGGACAGCCTGAACGAGATCGCGAGCTCCGCGTCCGCGCAGGCGTACAAGGACTCCGACGAGATCAACAAGGGCGACAACCCGCTCATGGCGGAGAAGCCCGCTCCGCACAGCAGGACGGCCAAGACCACGTACAAGGACCGTGAGTCCGCGGAGAACACCGTCACCTACACCGACGACTCGGACTCCGCCGCCCCCAAGCCGCGCGAGGCCAAGTTCTTCTACTACAAGACGAGGTCGGGTGACGTGTACCAGCTCTGGATCGACTACCCGGGCAAGGGCGACTTCGTCGAGCGCGGTCGTGAGGTCGCGAAGACGGCCGTCGCGAACCTGGACGTCCAGAAACTCTGAAAAGGGGCGGAGGGGCAGGTCAGGGCCGTGACAACGCCCTGATCAGGCCCTTTGTTGCCAGCGATCGCTGGCGTCGTGTGAGTGCTTGGTGAAAGCTCGTTACCCGCGGGTACCCAAAACGTGTACGTGCGCATACGCTTCGCGCCATGACGGACTCGCAGGCCATCTCCAAGGACCGTACGGACCAGACCGGCACGAACCCGGTCGCCCCCGCCCCGCAGGGCGCGCGCACCGCGGCCGACGTCGTGACGCCCGAGCTGGTCGCCCAGCTCACCAAGGGCGTGGCCGGCTCGGGCCGCACCGCCAACCACACGCCGTTCACCGGCGAGAAGCTCGCGGAGCTGCCGGAGTCCACGCCCGAGGACGTCGCCAAGGCCTTCGAGCGGGCTCGCGCGGCCCAGGCCGTCTGGGCGAAGGTGCCGGCGCGCCGGCGCGCCGCCGTCCTGCTCCGCTTCCACGACCTGGTGCTCGCCCGCCAGGCCGAGGTCCTCGACCTGATCCAGCTGGAGACCGGCAAGGCGCGCCTGCACGCGCACGAAGAGGTCCAGGCCGTCGCCGTCGCGGCCCGCCACTACGGGCGCAAGGCCCCCTCCTACCTCAAGCCGAAGCGGCACACGGGCGCCGTCCCGACCCTCACCAAGGTCACCGAACTCCGCCAGCCGCGCGGCGTCGTGGGCCAGATCGCGCCCTGGAACTACCCGTTCGAGCTGTCGGTCGGCGACGCGCTGCCCGCGTTCGTGTCCGGCAACGCGGTCGTCATGAAGCCCGACACCGAGACCTGCCTCACCGCCCTGTGGGCGCGCGACCTGCTCATCGAGGCGGGTCTGCCCGCCGAGGTCTTCCAGGTCGTCCTGGGCGAAGGCCCGGTCGTGGGACCCGAGTTGGTCAAGCACGCCGACTACGTCTCGTTCACCGGCTCCACCCGCACGGGCCGCGAGGTCGCCCAGGGCGCCGCCGCGCGCCTCGTCGGCGTCTCGCTCGAACTCGGCGGCAAGAACGCCATGTTGGTCCTCGAGGACGCCGACATCGACAAGGCGGCGGCCGGCGCGGTCCGCGCCTGCTTCTCGTCCGCGGGCCAGCTGTGCATCTCCATCGAGCGGCTCTACGTCCACGAGTCGATCGCCGACGCGTTCGTCGAGCGGTTCGCCGCGCGCACCAAGGCGATGCGCCTCGGTACGTCCCTCGCGTACGGCGCGGACATGGGATCCCTGGTCGGCGAGCGGCAGTTGGAGACCGTGACGCGGCACGTCGAGGAGGCCGTCGCCAAGGGCGCGAAGCTCGTGGCCGGTGGCGTCGCGCGCCCCGACATCGGCCCGTACTTCTTCGAGCCGACCATCCTCGACGGCGTCGAGGCGCCGATGGCGGTCTGCAACGAGGAGACCTTCGGCCCGGTCGTCTCCATCTACCGCTTCAGCGACGAGGACGCGGTCATCGACCTCGCCAACGGGACGCCGTACGGCCTCAATTCGTCGGTCTGGACGAAGGACGCGAAGCGCGGCCACCAGGTCGCGGCCCGCCTGCGCACCGGCACCGTGAACATCAACGAGGGCTACGCGCCCGCGTACGGCAGTGTCCAGTCGCCCATGGGCGGCATGAAGGACTCGGGCCTCGGCCGCCGCCACGGCTCCGAGGGCATCCTCAAGTACACCGAGGCGCAGACCGTCGCGCACCAGCGGATCATGCCGATGGCGCCGTCGTTCGGGATGGACGACGAGAAGTACGCCAAGTTCATGACCACGAGCCTGGGCCTGATGAAGAAGTTCGGCCTGAAGTAGCCGCCCCCGCACCGCGCGACCAGTCACGACGAGAGCCGCACACGACGAGAGCCGCACAAGGAGATCACGCATGTCCCAGGCCGAGAACGACGCCGCGTACGACTACGACGTCCTGGTCGTCGGATCGGGTTTCGGCGGCTCCGTGTCCGCCCTGCGCCTGACCGAGAAGGGCTACCGGGTAGGCGTGGTCGAGGCGGGACGCCGCTTCACGCCCGACACGCTGCCCAAGAACTCCTGGGACCTGAAGAACTACCTGTGGGCCCCCAGGCTCGGCATGTACGGCATCCAGCGCATCCACCTGCTCGGCAACGTGATGGTGCTCGCGGGCGCCGGCGTCGGCGGTGGTTCGCTGAACTACGCCAACACCCTCTACGTGCCCCCGAAGCCGTTCTTCGAGGACCCGCAGTGGAAGGACATCACCGACTGGCAGGCCGAGCTGAAGCCGTACTACGACCAGGCGCAGCGCATGCTGGGCGTGCGGCTCAACCCGACCATGACCCCGGCCGACGTCCACCTCAAGGCTGCGGCGCAGGAGATGGGCATCGGCGACACGTTCCACATGGCGCCGGTGGGTGTGTTCTTCGGGGACGGCAAGGACGCCGTCGGCGGGGAAGGGGCCGGCTCCGACGAGGTGAAGGCCGAGCCGGGGCAGCAGGTGCCGGACCCCTACTTCGGCGGCGCGGGTCCGGCCCGCAAGGCGTGCACCGAGTGCGGTGAGTGCATGACGGGCTGCCGCCACGGCGCGAAGAACACCCTGAACGAGAACTACCTGTACCTCGCCGAGAAGGCGGGCGCCGTCGTGCACCCCATGACGACGGTCGTCTCCGTCACCGACGACTCGCAGGGCGGCTACGCGGTCGCGACGCTCCCGACGGACGACAAGAAGAAGGGCGCCGGCCGCACGTTCAAGGCGCGGCGCGTCATCGTCGCGGCGGGCACGTACGGCACGCAGACCCTGCTGCACCGCATGAAGGCGAGTGGTCAACTCCCTTACCTGTCCCGCAGGCTGGGCGAGCTGACGCGGACGAACTCCGAGGCCCTGGTCGGCGCCCAGACGAACAACCGCCGCTACAAGAAGCGCCACGGCAAGCCCAAGGTCGACTTCACGCAGGGCGTCGCGATCACGTCCTCGATCCACCCTGACGAGAACACGCACATCGAACCGGTCCGCTACGGCAAGGGCTCGAACGCGATGGGCGGCATGACGATCCTCCAGGTGCCGTACGCGCAGGGCTCGTCCCGCGTCGCCGGCTGGCTCGCCAACGTGGTCAAGCACCCGACGCTGCTGGCCCGTTCGCTGTCCAACCACCGCTGGTCCGAGCGGACCATCATCGGCCTGGTCATGCAGTCCCTGGACAACTCGCTGACGACGTATCTGAAGCCGGACGGCGTCGGCAAGGGCCTTCTCACGGCCCAGCAGGGGCACGGCGCGCCCAACCCGAAGCAGATCAAGGCCGCCGTGGACGCCGCGTCCACGATCGCCGCCGAGATCAACGGCTTCGCCGGCTCGAACATCGGCGAGCTGATGGGCACCCCGCTGACGGCGCACTTCCTGGGCGGCTGCCCGATCGGCGACTCCGCGGAGACGGGCGTCATCGACCCGTACCACCGGGTCTACGGGCACCCCGGCATCTCGGTCGTCGACGGCGCCGCCGTCACGGCGAACCTGGGCGTGAACCCGTCCCTGACGATCACGGCACAGGCCGAGCGGGCGATGTCGTACTGGCCCAACAAGGGCGAGGAGGACCCGCGTCCGGCACAGGGCGCGGAGTACGCCCGCCTTTCCGCGGTCGCGCCGAAGAACCCGGCGGTCCCTCAGGACGCGTTCGGCGCGCTGAAGCTCCCGTTCCTGGGAATGCCGGCGGTCCCGCCGAAGAAGTAACCCGGACGCCTCCCGCGGAGGCTTGTGGACACACGAAGCAGATACACGAAGCAGATACATGAGGTAGATACACGAAAAGGACCTGCGCCCCCCTCCGAGCGCAGGTCCTTCGTTTTGTGTGTCCCTACCGGGTGTTACGCGGTGGCGCCGGCCCTGCGGCGGCGCACGGCGAACACGGCACCGGCACCGGCGACGACGGCGACGCCGCCGACCAGGCCGATGGTCGGGACCATGGAGGACGAACCGGTCTCGGCGAGGCGGCCGGTCACCTCCTGGGTGTTGTGGTGGTTCGGCTTCTCGGTCGGCATCGGAACCTTGCCGCCTTCCTGCGGCTTGGTCCCGTCGGTGGGCGTGCCGGGCTTCACGATCTGGATGACGTAGCTGGCGAGGCTGTCGCCGACGCAGTCGAACTCGTCGTCGACGTACGAGCCGCCGCCGATGGTCAGGCCGGAGCCGACCGGGGCGCTGGACGTCACGTTCAGACGCAGCTGGTAGTTGATCGTCTGGCCGCCCTTGATGCCCGCCAGGTCGAGGTAGCCGAGCGAGTAGCCGCTGTCCTCGATGTCGACCCAGGTGCCGTCGACCTTGCCCTGGAGACGGACCTGGCTCGCCTTGAACGGGTTCTCGGCGTTCTCGTCGTTCGGGCCGACGCCCGCGTAGAAGAGGACGTCCGTGAGGTCGGCCTTCGACGGGTTCTTCACGTTGAGGGTGAAGTTGTGCCAGCCGCTGCCCGCCGCGATCTTCCCTGGCAGACCGCTGATCGAGACGGCCAGCTTGGACTTGTAGTCCTTGTTGTCCTCCTCGCAGATGCCGGTCGGCTCGGACGGGTCCTCGGACGGCGTCTCGGAGGCGGCCGGTGCCGGCGTGGTGGAGCCGTTCGGGGTGACGGTCGCGGAGGCCTCGGGGGCCAAGGGAGCGTTGCCGTTGTCCGCGGGGGGCGTCGTGCTGGGGGTCTCCGCGGGGGTGGAGCTGGTGCTCTCCGACGGCGCGGGCGCTTCCGTGGACGGCGCGGCCGGGTCGGCGGCAGGGGAGGAGGACGGGGTGTCGGAGGCGGCCGCGGGGGCGACGGGCGCCGAGTCGTCGGCGAACGCGGCCGGCGCCGACAGCAGCGCGAGCGGGGCTATGGCAGCCGTCGCGGCCGCGGCGGCGAGGGCACGGCGAAGCTTCATCAAGACCTCGGAAAGTCCGGCGTACTGCTGCGGCGCAGTACGAGCTGAGAGGCCTCCGCGCTGTGGGGTCGCGGGTGTGGCCGTTGGTTCCACACATGTGACCGGCGACCCCGCGTAATGGTTGCGCAGGCACTCACGCGATTCTTATGTGACCTGGATCACCGGGGGGAGAGAAGGGGGCTCACGCAAAGGCGGCGGGCAGAGCGAAGGGCCCCGCGGACGTACGCGTCCGTGGGGCCCTTCACTCTGCAGCATCGACGTCAGGGCGGCGTCGGTGCCGGGGAGCGGCGCCGGGGGGTTGCGCCGCTGGCTGCGGGTCTGCGGGTCTGCTGGTGGCAGTTCACTTGTGAAGCCCGGGACGTGGGGCTTTATGGGGTGTGGGGGATTGTGGGGGGGGGGGCGGGGGATTCCCGCTGGGAGGCCGACCGGCCCCGGGCGTCCCCGGGACCGGCCGTTCTCTTGGGTGACCGGGCTGCTGTCCCCTGCCGTCCGGTCACAAACGCTGGAGCGAGGTCCCACGACGTACGGCACGGAGCCCTACGTCTCATCGCTCCAACGGAGCCACGCGTGGATTGAGCGGGCCCGCAACCTGGCTGGCACGGACAACGGGACCAACGAAGGGTGCCGCGCACCGGTCACGCGCCGTACGGGTGAGAGCGGATCCGAACGTGGGTGCGCCGCGTAGGCCTCGGGCGGGTGCCGCGTAGGCATCCGGACGGTGCCGCGTAGGCATCCGGACGGTGCCGCGTAGGCCTAGGACTGTGCCGCCGTAGGCCTCGGTCTGCTTCGCGCGGGCCTCAGACACGGTCGCGGCACAGCTCCAGGAGCGTCATCGCGAGGCCCGTACCCGGCTTGCCGAGGGCGTCCCTGTAGTGGCCGAGGACCTCCAGCTCGCGCGCCAGATTCACGCGGCGCCCGCCCGAGGTGATCCGCGCCTCCTGGATGACGGCCGAGACGGCCATCCGTTCCTGGATCAGGCCGATGATCCGGTCGTCGAGCGCGTCGATGCGCTCCCGCGCGCCGGTGATCACGTCGGCGGCCTCGGGGGTGTGGGCGCCGGTCTTCTCGGCCTGGGTCACAGCGGTGGTGGTGGCGGTCATGTCGGGGCTCCTGTGTCGGGAAGGGTGCCCCGGATCGGCAAGGTCCGGAAAACGCAGGCGCCCCGGGCCTTGTCGGCCCGGGGCGCCTGGGAAGTCGCTTGTCAGTTGCTCAAGCAGCACGACCATGGCAGCCGGTGGGCCGGTTGCCATAGGTAAAGACGAACGTCGTGAGCTTGCGCATGCGCACAGTATGGACCCAGCCCCGGACCGGCGGCCAACCCGGGTTCGGATGGTGAGACGAAAAGCGGCACCGGCGCGCCGGTAGAATCGACAAATAGAACCCGCCCCGGGAGCCCGCTCCTCCGCCGGAAGGCCGCCGTAGTGTCAACAGCGACATCCGCTGCCGCGCCCGACGTCTCCAACCCGGACGTAGTCCTCGTTGTCGACTTCGGCGCCCAGTACGCCCAGCTCATCGCCCGCCGCGTCCGTGAGGCGCGGGTCTACAGCGAGATCGTCCCGTCCACCATGCCGGTGGCCGAGATGCTGGCCAAGAACCCGAAGGCGATCATCCTCTCCGGCGGCCCGTCGTCCGTGTACGCGGAGGGCGCCCCGCGCCTGGACCGTGCCCTGTTCGAGGCCGGCGTCCCCGTCTTCGGCATGTGCTACGGCTTCCAGCTGATGGCCACCACGCTCGGCGGCACGGTCGACGACAACGGCGCACGTGAGTACGGCCGTACTCCGCTCAGCGTCAGCAGGGCCGGCTCCACCCTCTTCGAGGGCACCCCGACCGAGCAGTCCGTGTGGATGTCGCACGGCGACGCCTGCTCGGCCGCGCCCGAGGGCTTCACCGTCACCGCGTCCACGGACGTCGTCCCGGTCGCCGCCTTCGAGAACGACGAGAAGAAGCTGTACGGGGTCCAGTACCACCCCGAGGTCATGCACTCGACGTACGGCCAGCAGGTCCTGGAGCACTTCCTGTACCGCGGCGCCGGCATCGAGCCGAACTGGACCACGGGCAACGTGATCGAGGAGCAGGTCGCCGCGATCCGCGAGCAGGTCGGCGACAAGCGCGCGATCTGCGGTCTGTCCGGCGGCGTCGACTCCGCGGTCGCCGCGGCCCTCGTCCAGAAGGCCATCGGCTCCCAGCTGACCTGTGTGTACGTCGACCACGGCCTGATGCGCAAGGACGAGACCGAGCAGGTCGAGAAGGACTTCGTGGCCGCGACCGGCGCGAACCTGAAGGTCGTCGACGCGAGCGAGCGCTTCCTGAACGCGCTGGCGGGAGTCTCCGACCCGGAGACCAAGCGGAAGATCATCGGCCGCGAGTTCATCCGCGTCTTCGAGCAGGCCCAGCTGGAGATCCTCCAGGAGGACGGCCCCGAGGTCGCGTTCCTCGTGCAGGGCACGCTCTACCCGGACATCGTCGAGTCCGGCGGCGGCACCGGCACGGCGAACATCAAGTCGCACCACAACGTCGGCGGTCTGCCCGACGACATCGAGTTCGAGCTCGTCGAGCCGCTGCGCCAGCTGTTCAAGGACGAGGTCCGCATGGTCGGCGCCGAGCTCGGCCTGCCCGACGAGATCGTCCAGCGCCAGCCGTTCCCGGGCCCCGGCCTCGGTATCCGTATCGTCGGCGAGGTCACCAAGGACCGCCTCGACCTGCTGCGCGAGGCCGACGCCATCGCCCGCGAGGAGCTGACGGCGGCCGGTCTCGACCGGGACATCTGGCAGTGCCCGGTCGTCCTGCTCGCGGACGTGCGCTCCGTCGGCGTCCAGGGTGACGGCCGCACGTACGGCCACCCGATCGTCCTGCGCCCCGTCTCCTCCGAGGACGCGATGACGGCGGACTGGACGCGGATGCCGTACGACGTCCTGGCGAAGATCTCGACCCGCATCACGAACGAGGTCGCGGACGTCAACCGCGTCGTGCTCGACGTGACGAGCAAGCCGCCGGGGACCATCGAGTGGGAGTAATCGCTCCCCGATCCCGTGTGTGAAGGCGCCGCCCACTTGTGCGAGTGGGCGGCGCCTTCGCGTGTGCGGGTATGGGCTCTCGGTACGGACTTGCGGTACGGGCTCGCGCTACGGGCTTGTGCCTCAGGTCCGCCGGATCCTGCGCAGCGCCTCGCCCGGCTTCCACACCTGGAGGACCAGGTACTTGCCGTCCTCGACGTACGTCCGGGTGACCTCGGTCAGCTCGGTGCGGAAGAGGTGGAAGTCGTTCGGGTCGGGGACCTCGGTCGCCGCCGTGTACGAGGTGATGAGCGCCGGGTCCTCGACGAGCAACGCGCGCCCCGAGATCCGTACGTCCCCGCCGCCCATGTCGGTGCCGGCGCCCGGGTTCGCCTGGACGGAGAAGCGCGGGTCCCGCAGCAGATCGCGGGCCTTGAGCGAACCCGGCATCATGCCGAGCCAGAACTCCCCGTTCAGGAACTGCACCTCGAGCCCGCTGGTGCGGGGCGAACCGTCCTTGCGGAGCGTCGCGAGGACATGGTGGGTGAACTGGCCGAAGCGCTCCTCGACCGTCTTGGCGAGGTCCGGTTCGGCCGCGGTGAAAGTGGCCCAGTTCGACGTCATACGTCGAGTCTGGCGCGGATACCGGACATCCGCTGTCCGGTATTCGCGTGACTCCCGAGCGGTTGGCGCACTCTCTTCACAGCCCGCCTCTGTCCTCCTGCACTCCTCACGGGTAACTTCCGCTCCATGTCGACGCAGGCGCCCTCACCGATCCCCACCGAACAGCTCCAGTTCGCGATGCCCCCGGTCCACGACTCCCCGGCCGACGAGCGCCGCCACCGCAAGGAGCGCCTGGCAGGCGCGCTACGCCTGTTCGGGCGCCTCGGCTACGAGGACGGGGTGTCGGGACACATCACGGCCCGGGACCCGGAGTACGACGACTGCTACTGGGTGAACCCCTTCGGCATGCCGTTCAAGCACATCACCGTCTCCGACCTGGTCCTCGCCAACGGTGACGGACAGGTCGTCGAGGGCCGCCGCCATGTGAACCAGGCCGCCTTCACCGTCCACGCGCAGGTCCACCGGGCGCGCCCCGACGTGGTCGCCGTCGCCCACTGCCACTCGCTGCACGGGCGGGCCCTGTCCACGCTGGGCGAGCTGATCGACCCGATCACCCAGGAGGCGTGCGCGTTCTACGAGGACCACGCCCTGCTCGACGAGTACACCGGGGTGTCCGTGGACCCGGACGAGGGGCGGCGGATCGCGGCCGCGCTCGGCTCGTACAAGGCGCTCGTCCTGCGCAACCACGGGCTGCTCACCGTGGGCGGTTCGGTCGACGCGGCGGCGTGGTGGTTCCTGTCGATGGAGCGCTCCTGCCAGGTGCAGCTCGCCGCGCGGGCCGCGGGCCGGCCGGTGCTGATCGACCACCGCCAGGCGGTCGCGACCCGCGAGCAGCTGGGCGGCGACCTGGTGGCCTGGATCAACCACCAGCCGTTGTGGCAGGACATCAGCAGCGCGGAGCCGGACCTGCTGTCGTGACGGGTGGCTCCGCCGGCTGACGTGGGGTGTGGGTGCGGGTGGTGGTCCGGTGCAGGTGGTGGTCCGGTGCGGGTGGTGGTCCGGTCCGGGTCAACACAAGTGTTCGCCGTTCACCCTCGCCCGGCCGCTGTGGGCCGCCCTGGACCGGCTTGTGTACGGCACAATTCGCAGTCATTGCACGGAAGTTGACGCGTGGCCGCTTCGGGCCGCGCGGGCTCTGACTGGGAAGGCGGGCGTGCCGGGTGGCGGTCCAGGAGGCGCGAGAGGGAACGCACGGCGGGAGCTGCACCTGCGGCGACTGCCCGCACGGAGCGCGCGAAGGGCACCGCAAGGCCGTGGCCGCGTTCCTCGCCAAGCGGGACGAACTGGCGTCCGGACAGGGGCTGCCCACCGCGGTCGCCCACTCGGCCGGCGCGTCCCGGCAGTGGGTCTCGGACGAACTGACCCAGTCCGCACAGGACATGGCCGACCGCGGGCGCGCAGAGGGTGACGCGTGGCTCGCCGGGCTGTGGCCGCGCACGGTCGCCGTCGTGTGGGGCGGGTGCGCGCTGCTCCTGATCGCGCAGGCGCTCACGGCGATCGGCGCGGGCTGGACGACGGCCCGCACGGCCGGGCTGCTCGCCGCGGTCGTCGTGGGCAGTCTCCTGACGGGCGCAGCCCACGTCCACCGGGCGGCCGGCGGGGTGCTCGCCCCGCTCGTCGGCGAGGACAACCGGCTGTCCACCTCCCGGGCCGTCGCCGCCGGCTGGGTACTCGCCGTGGTCTACACGGTGCTTGTCCTGGCCGGCGAACTCGCCGGGGCCTTCGCTCACCGCGAGCGGGACGCGCTGCTCTCCGGGCTCGAACTCGCCCGGGGCGCCGGGGTGGTGACGGTCCTCGCCGTCGTCTGCGGTGTCGCCGTCCTCGTGCGCCGGGTCGTGGGGCTGCGCGTGCTCGGCCAGCGCCTGCAGAAGGTGCGCGCGGACCGGCCGCGTGCCGCGGACCTGCTCACCGACGACTCCGGCCGGGGCGCCTTCGCCGACATCCAGTACGTGCTGGTCTCGGCCGTCGCCCTGGTCTTCGTGGCGGCGCGCCTCGCCCGCGACCCCGGTCAACTGCCCGACCTGCCCTGGGGACTCGCCGTCCTCGTCCTCGTCTCGGCGGCGACCTATCTCGCGGCCAAGTACGCGGAGGGCGGCCGGCCCGTGATCCTCTCCGTCGTGCGCTCCCGTGAGGCCGGGGACCTGGACGCGCCGATCCGCACCGGCGACGACATCGAGATCCGCGGCGCCGGATTCGTGCCGCCCGGCGCCGCCACCGCGGACGGGCTCGCCCGCATGGTCGTCCGCATCGGACCCGTGTACGTCCATGTGCCCCTCGTGCCGGTGCCGGGCGGCTTCACCAACCCGACCGACACGACCCTGACGGTCCCGGTCCCCGTCGACGTCGAACCTGGCCGCGTAGAGGTACGGGTCGTCACCGCCGCCGGCACGGAGACGAACCCGTGCGTGATCGACGTGTCGGACTGACCGGCCGATGTCTGTACGTTACTGAGCAGTCACGTCGACTCGTACGTATGGTCTGGTGACGGACACAGAGGCGGGCGCGAAAGGCGGCGGACGGGCGATGGTTCATGGCATGCGGATGGACTCCCACATCAGTTATGTCAACGGCGGGGGCGGCTGGCGGGACAGCGCCCAGCGCTTCGCACTCCTCCCTCTACGGATCTTTCTCGGCGTCACCTTCATCTACGCGGGGCTCGACAAGCTGACCGACAGCGCGTTCCTCCACGCCTCCGGACCGGGGTCGATCGGTGAGCAGATGCATGGCGTGCGGAACATCTCCGCCATCCCTGCCCTGGTCGACCTGGCGCTCAAGAGCCCGGCGGGCTTCGGCTACGCGATCGCCCTCGGTGAACTCGCCGTCGGCATCGGCACGTTGATCGGTCTGCTCGCCCGGGTCGCCGCAGTCGGCGGGATGCTGATCTCGCTGAGCCTGTGGCTGACGGTGAGCTGGTCGACGCACCCGTACTACCTGGGCAACGACCTGGCCTACCTGATGGCGTGGCTGCCGCTGGTCCTCGCGGGAGCGCCGGTGTTCTCGGCGGACGCGCTGCTCACGGCGCGCCGCCGCGCGAGGAGAGGACTGGCCTGACGCTCCCTATAGGGGCGCGGGGAACTGCGCGACCAGCCCCCACCGGCCGGTCCCCCCACCGGCCTGCCCCCATCGGCAGGCAGCCGAAGACCTAGCCCACCGCACGGGATCTTCGGCGCCGCCGCACCGCATACGTGACCGTCCCCGTCACCCCGGCCAGGCACAGCCCGCCGGCGACCAGGGGGAACGCCACGAACCACGGCACCTCCCAGCCACCGAGCGCGTCGCCCAGATAGAGCGCCCCGGTGATGGCCAGGAACAGCCCGGCGACCAGCTTTCCCGGCTGGAACTCATGACGCGGCACGGGCCACCTCCACCTGTCCTACGCCTACTTCGAGCCGCAGCACGACCGTGCCTCCGTCCTTGCTGCCCGCCGGTGGCGGGAGGGTCGTCTTCTGGTCCTGTCCCGGACGGATGTCCACGTCCTTGGTCCGCTCGTCCGGCATCCGGATGTCACCGATGCCCACCTCGGCCCGCAGCACGACCGTCGCGTTCTTCGGCAGGACGGCCTTGAGCTGTCCCGCCCCCACCTCCACGCGCGTCGTCACCGTCTTTCCCTTGCCGACATCGACCCCGCTCAGGTCCAGCGTGCCGACACCCGTCCCCAGCTCGTAGCGCGGTGCGACCTGGGTGGCCGACGCCGGCGTCCAGTCGGTGTGCACCCAGCGCGTGGTGATGTTCGCCGGGAGCACGGCGGACGAGACGAGGAGGCCCGCGGTGAGGACCGCGAGGATCACCGATCCGGCGCCGGTCCGGCCGAGGAAGGCACTGAGCGCGATGCCCAGGCCGAAGACGACGAGCGCGCTCGCCAGACCGGTTTGGAGCGCTGTCCCGAGCGGATGGCCGTGCCAGGTTGCCACGGTGCTCGCGCCGCCCGCGGCCAGTGCGAACAGGAACGTCCAGCCCCCGATCCAGCGGGGCCCGCGCTGCCTGGGCGCGGCGTCCGAGCCGGAGTCGGAGTGGGGGCCCGGTCCGGAGCCGCCCGGCGCGTCGTCGGGGAGCCAGGCCGTGCCGTGCCGGTGCCCCGTGGGCTCGTACCGGACGTCGACCGCGCTGTCGGGCCCCCAGAAATACCCGGTCCCGCCGACATGGGTGCCGTCCTTGACTATGGGGTCCCGCCACCAGGACGGCGCGCCGGTGACGGGCGGGGCCTGCGCCTCGGGGGGCGCGTCGGCGACGGCCTGCGCCGCGAGGGGGTCGGGGCCGGCCGCCCCGCGCTGCTGCGACCAGTACCCCGCGCCCGCGAGGAGCAGGGTGAGGACGGCGGCGAAGGTGAGCACGCCGCCGTTGTTCAGCATCGAGAGGAAGAGCCCGCAGCCCACGAGCGCGAAGAGCACGGCCGTGAGCGCGGGGCCGTCCACACGGCCGGAGAGGAGCTTGCGCGCCTCGTTCTCCTCCTCTTCGTCATATGGGACGAAGAGCCAGGCGAAGCCGTAGAAGATCAGCCCGAGGCCGCCGGTCGCGGCGATCACCGCGAGGCCGATCCGGAAGATCACCGGGTCCATGTCGCAGTGCCGGCCGAGGCCCGCGCACACGCCGCCCAGCGTCCCGTTCCGCCGGTCGCGCCGGAACCTGGCCGGCGCCGCGGCGGTGCCGGTCTCCTGTCCCGGCGCGGACGGCGCGGACGCACCCGCGGAGCCGTGACCGGGCGCGCCGTCCTGTGGCTGCCCGGCCTCCGCTCCCGTCGTGGCGTGCTGGTGATCTGTCATGTGTCCATGGTGACGGCCCCGGGCCCGCCGCGGCAGCCGGGACGACCCTGGACGAACCCTGAAATCGCCCCTGACACCGCTCGGGGAGCGCGGTCGTGCGGCGGCCGGAGACCGGGCGTTCGGCGGCCCGGAGATCAGGGGCGTCTCCGGGCTGAACCCTGATGCCCGGGCCCGGCCCACGTGTGACCATCAGTGACATGCCGGAAGCCGCAGCAGCACCCATCGACGAACCGCGGGCGCCGCGCAAGCTCTACCGCAGCAGCGACGGTCGCATGCTCGGGGGAGTGGCGCGGGGGCTCGCCGGGCATCTCGGCCTGCCCGTGATCTGGGTGCGGCTCGTCTTCGTGGGCCTGTTCATGGCGGACGGACTCGGCGCGCTCCTCTACGCCGCGTTCTGGTTCTTCGTCCCGCTCGGCGTCGGCGGCGTGGGCGGCGAGCGGGCCTCGGCGTTCACGACGGAGACCGCGCCGGACGGCCGGCGCAGACTCGTCGCCCGTAAGCCCGACAAGGGCCAGATCGTCGCCCTGCTCCTCATGGTCGTCGTGTCGATGGTCTTCGTCGGCAATGTGAATCTCGCGGGGAACGCGAAGGCGTATCTGTGGCCGGCGCTTCTCGTCGGCGCGGGCGTGGCCCTGGTCTGGCGCCAGGCGGACAATGCGCGCCGGGCCCGCTGGATGGAGGTGGGCCGCCGCAAGCGCACCCTGAATCTGGCACGGGCCGCGGCCGGTGTCGTCCTCGTGGGAGCCGGGGTCACCGGGATCTTCGTCCTGCAGGGGTCGGCCCAGCACCTCGGCTCCGTCCTTCAGGCCGCCCTCGCCGTCATCGTCGGCATAGCCCTGCTCGCCGGCCCCTATCTCGTGCGCATGACGCAGGACCTGTCCGAGGAGCGGCTGATGCGGATCCGCGCGCAGGAGCGGGCGGAGGTCGCGGCCCATGTCCACGACTCGGTCCTGCACACCCTCACGCTGATCCAGCGCAGCGCGGAGAGCGCGAGCGAGGTGCGGCGCCTGGCCCGGGCCCAGGAGCGCGACCTGCGCGCCTGGCTCTACAGACCGGAGGGGAACGGGAAGGACGAGGCCGACGAGCCCACCACCGTCGCGGAGGCGGTCAAGCGGAACGCGGCCGAGGTCGAGGACAAGCACGGCGTGCCCCTCGAAGTGGTCGTCGTCGGCGACTGCCCGCTCGACGACGGTCTCTCGGCGCAGATGCAGGCCGCGCGAGAAGCGATGGTGAATGCCGCCAAGTACGGTGGCGAGGGCGGCGCGGTCCAGGTCTACGCCGAGGTCGAGGAGGAGAAGGTGTTCGTGTCAGTACGGGACCGAGGCCCCGGCTTTGACCTCGACTCGATTCCCGGGGACCGGATGGGTGTCAGAGAATCGATCATCGGCCGGATGGAACGCAACGGCGGGACGGCGCGGCTGCGCGCGGTCCCGGACGGCGGCACGGAGGTCGAACTGACCATGAAGAGGGCGGAGATGACCCATGAGTGACGAGCAGGCCAGGCCCGACGCGACCAAGGCGGGCGAGCCGGCGGCCGAGCCGGTGGACCGGCACGTGCGCGTGATACTCGTCGACGACCACCGGATGTTCCGCACCGGGGTCCAGGCGGAGATCGGCCGGACCGAGACGACCGGCGTCGAGGTGGTCGGCGAGGCCGCGGACGTCGACCAGGCGGTCACGGTCATCACGGCCACGCGCCCCGAGGTCGTCCTCCTCGACGTGCACCTGCCCGGCGGGGGCGGCGTCGAAGTGCTGCGCCGCTGCGCTCCGTTGATGTCGGCCGCCGACAACCCGGTCCGGTTCCTGGCGCTTTCGGTCTCGGACGCCGCCGAGGACGTCATCGGCGTGATCCGCGGCGGAGCCCGCGGTTACGTCACCAAGACGATCACGGGCACGGACCTGGTCGACTCGGTGTTCCGGGTCCAGGACGGCGACGCGGTCTTCTCCCCGCGCCTCGCGGGCTTCGTCCTCGACGCGTTCGCGTCGACCGACGCGCCGCCGGTCGACGAGGACCTGGACCGCCTCACCCAGCGCGAGCGCGAGGTCCTGCGCCTGATCGCCCGCGGGTACGCGTACAAGGAGATCGCCAAGCAGCTGTTCATCTCCGTGAAGACGGTCGAGTCGCATGTCTCGGCGGTCCTCAGAAAGCTCCAGCTGTCGAACCGTCACGAGCTCACGCGGTGGGCGACGGCGCGACGCCTGGTCTGACGGCTCGACAAGGGTGGGCCGGGCCGTCAGCAACGGCGGGCCGGGCTGTCGGCACCGGTAGGTCGGGCTGTCGGCACCGGTGGGCCGGGCCGTCTGCAACGGTGGGCCGGGCCGTCAGCGGTGCGCGCCGCCCGTGGCCGGCGCGCCCCGGCTCCGCAGGGCCCAGCGGTAGTACCCCACCGCCTTCACGATGCCGACGAGGCCCGTCAGCCACATGACGAGCCCCGCGCCCATCCCGAAGGCGACGTCTCCGTACGTGTCCCGTCCCGGCTCCGCGGTGGCGGCGACTCCGAGGGAGGCCCACAGTCCGAGCGCGCACAGCACGACGGACGACAGGAGCCAGGCGAGGCTGGCGCCTGGGGCGCGCAGGCGGGCGTCGGACACCGGGTCGCTGTCCAACGCGAGCCAGGCGTCGGTGAGTTCGCGTATCTTCCGGTCGCGGCGGATGCCGAGGGCGACGCCGATCACCGAGGGGATCAGCGCGGCCAGGCCGAGGATCGCGAAGACGGGGCCCATGACGAAGACCAGGGGATCCTTGTCCTCGAACTGCTGGATCACCAGGGACAGCAGGGCCCAGCCGACCATGGCGCCCGCCCCGCACAGCCACAGCAGCAGGAGCCGTCCCACCCCGAGATGCTTCGTCCGCAGGACGGCGAGTGCCATGCCGCGGTCGGTGAGCAGCGTGTGCCGGTCGGGCCAGGTGCGCAGATGGACGGGCGGCGGAGGCGGCGGCAGGGCGCGGTTGGACATGTGCGCGACACTACCGGCGGTCGGCACCGCGGCTCACGCCACCCGCGTGGCCCCCGCGAACGGCATCTGGTCGATGGGGGCGATGCGGACCGGGGCGCTGGGGTTCGGCGCGTGGATCATCTTGCCGCCGCCGATGTAGAGACCGACGTGGCTGATGCCCGAGTAGAAGAACACCAGGTCGCCCGGCTGGAGTTGGGAGCGCGGGATGCGGGGTCCCGCGTTGATCTGGGAGTACGTGGTGCGCGGCAGGGAGATGCCCGCCGAGCGGTACGCGGCCTGGGTGAGGCCCGAGCAGTCGAAGGCGTTCGGGCCCGTGGCACCCCACACGTAGGGGCTGCCGAGGGCTTTGTACGCGTAGGCGATGGCCGCCGCCGAGCGGGAGTCCGGCGCCTCGGGGAGCGCGCCGGACGGCATCTCGCGGGAGCCGTCGGAGCGTGAGGCGCGCCCGTCCGTACCGGTGGCGCCGGAGCCCGCGCCCGCTCCGATGCCGGTGCGCTCGGCGGCCGGCAGCCGGTCGAGGAGGCGCTTGGCCTCGGCCAGCTTCCCGGTCACCGTCTTCTTCTGCGTCTTCAGCTCTGCCTGCCGTTTCCGCAGTTCGGTGAGCCGGCCGTCCGCCTCGTCGCGCAGCTGGCCGATCTCGCGGAGTTCGCGGCGTACGTGCTCGACGGCGGAGGCCTGCCGGGTGCCGAGCCGGTCGGCGAGCGCGGCGTTGTCGAGGTAGCGGGCGGGGTCGGACGACAGGAAGAGCTGGACGGCGGGGTCGAGGGCGCCGGTGCGGTACTGGGCGGCGGCGGCCGAACCGAGCGCCTCGCGCCGGGCGTTGAGCCGGTCCGTGCGGCGCGCCGCCTCGTCCCGCAGCGAGTCGAGCTTCTTCTCGGCCTTGTCCGCCTTCTCCTTGGCGCCGTTGTACTTCTCGGTGGCCTTTTCGGCCTCCTGGTAGAGCCGGTCGACCTTGGCCTTCACCTGGCTCGGGGTGAGCCGGGGTTCCGCGTGCGCCGCGCCGTCGAAGGCGGTGGCGGTCGCCGCGGAGGCGAGAGCGAGGGTCGCCGCGGTGCGGGCCGTAGGGCCGGTGAGCGAGCGCTGTCGGGGCTTGCGGTGCGCTGCCGCCACGGGGCCACGTCCTTCCGGTACGTACTGCTTACGCGTTCGGCGGCGGCCCGCACAGGGGAGCGGGCCGCCGCCGGACCTTTCTCGGCGGTAGGTGCCCGACTGCCGCCCCGGACGGAACGGCGGTGGGGAGCCGGTCACCTGAGGAAGGACGCTAAACCTGGCGGTCACGGGTTGGTGATGGATTGTCCGCAACTGGCCCTTGTGTTCC
>NZ_RZYA01000021.1 GCF_004005495.1 Streptomyces antnestii | reverse complement strand
TCGGCGGTAGGTGCCCGACTGCCGCCCCGGACGGAACGGCGGTGGGGAGCCGGTCACCTGAGGAAGGACGCTAAACCTGGCGGTCACGGGTTGGTGATGGATTGTCCGCAACTGGCCCTTGTGTTCCGGGTGTGACCGTATGTGACCGTCGGTCGACCGGAGCGGTCCGGTGCGGGCCGCTTCATGAGGCGATCGGGGCCCCGGCTAGGCTCCGCGGCATGGACGTACTCATCCACCTCTTCGTCGGCCTGCACATCATCGGCATCGCCTCGCTCCTCGGTGGGTTCCTCACCCAGATGAAGGCGATGGGCAAGGGAACGGCCCGGTTCGTCCCGGCGATGCTGCACGGCGCGCTGACCATGCTGGTCACCGGAGTCGTCCTGGTCGGCCTCAACCAGGCGGACGACCACACCGTCAACACCATCAAGATCGGCGTGAAGCTGGCGCTGCTGATCGTGATCCTCGGCCTCGTCTACGTGAAGCGGGACGACGAGAAGATCGACAAGCGGCTGTTCGGCCTGGTCGGTCTCCTCACGACCGCGAACATCTTCATCGCGGTGCTCTGGACCTGAGCGACCTGAGCGACCTGAGCGACCTGAGCGACCCGAGGGGGCCGTGCGGCCCGAGCGGCCCGAGCGACCTGAGCGCTCCCACCAGGACCGCGAGCCACACGGCCACCGCGATCCACAGCAGAACCTGCCCCGGGCCTCTGAGCCAGGGCGCGTCGGCGGCGGTACCCACGGACAGGGCCGCCGCCGCTGTCATTCCCATCGGGAAGGCCGTCGACCAGCGCCGGATGTCGTAGCGGGGCCGCGGCCACCACACCTCGGCCACCACGAGGACCACATACCAGGCGACGTCGAGGGTGAGCAGCAGCACGCTCGCGCTGCGCAGGGCGCCCGTGTCGTCGTCGTTCCACAGGCCCGTCGTGACGAGCTCCGACGCGGCGAGCGCCGAGATCGCGAGCGCGCCGCCCGCGATCCACTGGTCCCCCGCGCCGGTCGCGAGCTGGCGCAGGTCGAAGTGGAACAGCGCGAGGACGTACAGGACGAGCCCGCCCCAGAAGAGCACCATCCCGGTGTGCCCCAGCCAGCTCGCGCCGTCCGCGGACGCGAGCGTCGCCGCCTGGACGGCCAGGCCCTCCGTCGCGACACAGCACAGGAACACGCCTCCCGGCATCCGCGGCTCCCAGTGCCGCACGGCCTCGACCAGCAGCACCGGCCAGACGAGAACGGCCAGGGCCAGCAGCGCCTCGGCCAGGGTCTGCCACCCGAAGAGCGAGAACCGGGTGCCGAGGACCGTCGTGGCCGCTACGGCGGCGAGCGCGGGCGGGGTGTCCGCCTCGGACTCCCAGCGGGCCGGGTCCCGTACGAGGTGGCTCGCGAAGGCCGCCGCGAGGGCGAGCCAGAGGGCGGAGGCGAGCGCCAGCAGGATGCCTGAAAGCACCGCGTGACCGGTCAGGTGAAGTCCGACGGAGAGGATGCCGGTAGCCATGACGGCGGCGCCGGCCGCCGGCGGGAGCTGGGACCGGATGAGTCCGGGACGTGAGGTTGCGTTCGGGCCGCGCACCGCCCGAACGTAACCCCACGAAGCGGTCAGGCCGGGCGCACCACGCTGTGGATCGGCATGTAGTAGATCGACTCGACGCGGACGCTCGCGCCCGGCTTCGGGGCGTGGATCATCTTGCCGTCGCCGATGTAGATGCCGACGTGGCTGATGTCGTTGTAGAAGAAGACCAGGTCACCGGGTTGCGCGTTGGCCGTGGTGACCGTCGTGCCGACCTTGACCTGGTCCCAGGTGGTACGCGGCAGCGAGATCCCGGCCGCCCTCCACGCCGCCTGCGTGAGCCCCGAGCAGTCGTACGAGTCCGGTCCCGTGGCACCCCACACGTACGGCTTGCCCATCTGGGCCTGAGCGAAGGCGATGACCTTCGCGGCCTTGGCGGCGTACCCGGACCCGGTGCTTCCGGACCCCGTACCCGTGCCCGTACCCGTACCCGTGCCGGACCCCGTGCTCGATCCGGTGCCGGGGTTCTGCTTCTGCCGTGCCTCTTCGGCCGCCTTGCGCTTGGCTTCCGCAGCGGCCTGCTGACGCGCCAGCTCCTCCGCCTTCTTCCTGGCGGCCTCTTCCTTCTTCTTCTCGATCGCCGCGAGCCGCGCCTTCTCCTCGGCGGTCAGCTTCGACAGGAGTTCGCGCGCGTTGCCGAGCTTCTGCTGGACGTCCTTCTTGGTGCTCCTGAGCGTGGCCTGCGACGTGGTCAGCGACTGCAGGTTCCTGGCCGCCTCGGTGCGCTTCTTCGCGGTGGCGGCCTGCTCGGCCTGGTAGTCGTCGACGGCCTTCTTCTGTCGGCTCGTGAGCCGCGACATCAGCTGGTCCTGGTCGAAGTAGTCCTGCGGGTTGTCGGCGAGAAGAAGCGTCGCCGTGTCGGACACGGCGCCCGTGCGGTACTGGGCCGCGGCGAACGTGCCGAGCTCCTGGCGGGCCTTGTTGAGCTTCTCGGCCCGCCGCGCCACGTCGTCGAGCAGATCGCCGACGCGCTTCTGCTGCTTGGCCGTGCTCTCCTTGGCCGCGTTGTACTGCTGCGTGGCCACGCCCGCCTGGTGGTAGAGGCTGTCGACCTTCTTCTGGACCTCTTCCAGGCTCGGCTTCGACGGCTGGGCGGGGGCGGCGTTCGCGCTCTGCGAGAGCAGGGCGATGGAGGTGAGGGCCGCCGTGGTGATGCCGACGACGGGTGCCGTGCGGGGACCGGCTGTCCTGGTCCGCGGTTTGCGGTGCGACGCCAAGGGGCGCGACTCCTTCCAGTGACCGCCTACCGGGTTAGCTGTCGGGTTCGGGCGGAGATTCGGAAGGCTGCCCTACGGCCGCGCCCTGACGGGTCGTCGGCCGATTCACCCCAAAGTTCGTGGGTCCCCGGTTCCATGCCTCTCGGCGTACTGAACTCAGCGGGGGCGACCCGCTCGCGGCGCGGTTGCCGGCGGGGGGACGGGCGGCCCGCGGAGCACGCTAGCCAACGCGTGTGGCTGCTGTGAAGGTTGATGTTCGATATGCCCGATACATTTTCGTGACCTTCGACAATCTCGTTCGTGACCTCCGGCAATCGTCACGGAGGGTGATTCGTGCACTCCGCGTGGTGGTCGCGTCGGTGAAGTCGGAGGAAGTTCGCGAGGCGGCCGTGGGTGTCAGTGGGGCGGCCTAGACTCGTAAAGCGATGAGCAGCCTCTTTGACGACAGCTTCCTGGCGGACCTCACGGCTTCGAAGGCCAGTGAGGAACATGCCCCGCCGCCGCCCGAGGACGACACGGCTCCGGAGCACGTTCCGGACGACCTGTTCGACGGGAAGTTCGACGTGCCTCCGGCCAGAGATGCGTACTACCGCGGCGGCGCGCCCCGCCCGGCCCTCGACCCGGCAGCGCTCCTCGACGGGCTGAACGAGAACCAGAAGGCGGCCGTCGTCCACGGCGGCTCCCCCCTGCTCATCGTGGCCGGCGCGGGCTCCGGCAAGACCCGCGTGCTCACGCACCGCATCGCGTACCTGCTCGGTTCGCGAGGGGTGCACCCCGGCGAGATCCTCGCGATCACCTTCACGAACAAGGCCGCGGGCGAGATGAAGGAGCGCGTCGAGGCCCTGGTCGGCCCGCGGGCGAACGCGATGTGGGTGTCGACGTTCCACAGCGCCTGTGTCCGCATCCTGCGCCGCGAGAGCAAGAGGCTCGGCTTCACCTCGTCCTTCTCGATCTACGACGCTGCCGACTCCAAGCGCCTCATGGCCCTCGTCTGCCGTGACCTCGACCTGGACCCGAAGAAGTTCCCCCCGAAGTCCTTCAGCGCCAAGATCTCGAACCTGAAGAACGAGCTGATCGACGAGGAGGACTTCGCGGCAACCGCCGCCGACGGATTCGAGAAGACCCTCGCCCAGGCCTACGCGATGTACCAGTCCCGCCTGCGCGAGGCGAACGCACTGGACTTCGACGACCTGATCATGACGACGGTCAACCTGCTGCGCGCGTTCCCGGACGTCGCCGAGCACTACCACCGCCGCTTCCGTCACGTCCTGGTCGACGAGTACCAGGACACGAACCACGCGCAGTACGCGCTGGTGCGCGAGCTGGTCGGCACCGCCGCCGCCCATGACGAGGACGTGGAGGCGGGTGTCGACGTACCGCCCAGCGCGGACGACCTCGGCCCGGCCGAGCTGTGCGTCGTGGGTGACGCGGACCAGTCGATCTACGCGTTCCGCGGAGCCACCATCCGGAACATCCTCCAGTTCGAGGAGGACTATCCGGACGCGACGACGATCCTGCTCGAGCAGAACTACCGCTCGACGCAGACGATCCTCTCCGCGGCGAACGCGGTCATCGAGCGGAACGAGTCCCGCCGCCCCAAGAACCTGTGGACGAACGCGGGCGCGGGCGCCCAGATCACCGGCTATGTCGCCGACACCGAGCACGACGAGGCACAGTTCGTCGCCGACGAGATCGACCGGCTCACGGACGCGGGCGACGCCAAGGCGGGCGACGTCGCCGTCTTCTATCGGACGAACGCGCAGTCCCGTGTCTTCGAAGAGATCTTCATCCGCGTCGGCCTGCCCTACAAGGTCGTCGGCGGAGTCCGCTTCTACGAGCGCAAGGAGGTCAGGGACGTCCTGGCCTACCTGCGCGTCCTGTCCAACCCCGAGGACTCCGTCCCCCTGCGCCGCATTCTCAACGTGCCGAAGCGGGGCATCGGCGACCGCGCCGAAGCCATGATCGACGCCCTCTCCCAGCGCGAGAAGATCTCCTTCCCGCAGGCACTGCGCCGCGTCGACGAGGCGTACGGGATGGCGGCCCGCTCGACGAACGCGGTGAAGCGGTTCAACACGCTGATGGAGGACCTGCGCACGATCGTCGAGTCCGGCGCCGGCCCGGCCACGGTCCTGGAGGCCGTGCTCGAACGCACCGGATATCTCGCCGAGTTGCAGTCCTCCACCGACCCGCAGGACGAGACGCGCATCGAGAACCTTCAGGAACTCGCCGCCGTAGCCCTGGAGTTCGAGCAGGAGAACGCGGCGGCAGCGGCGGCTGCCGCTGACGGTACGGAAGGAGCTGCCGGTACGGACGGGGCTGACGGGGCCGAGGGGGAGGCCGCCGCGGCGAGCCCCGGCACGCTCTCCGAGTTCCTGGAGCGGGTCGCGCTCGTCGCCGACTCCGACCAGATCCCCGACGAAGAGGACGACGGCTCCGGTGTCATCACGCTGATGACCCTGCACACGGCCAAGGGCCTGGAGTTCCCCGTCGTCTTCCTGACCGGCATGGAGGACGGCGTCTTCCCGCACATGCGTTCCCTCGGCCAGGTCAAGGAGCTGGAGGAAGAGCGCCGCCTCGCCTATGTGGGCATCACACGCGCGCGTGAGCGGCTCTATCTGACGCGCTCCACGCTGCGCAGCGCCTGGGGCCAGCCCTCGTACAACCCGCCGTCCCGCTTCCTGGAGGAGATCCCGGACGCACATCTGGAGTGGAAGCGGACGGGTGCGGTGGCGCCGGCCAAGTCGGCTGGGCCGACGAGCGGGATCGCCGCGTCCCTGTCGTCCTCGCGCTCGCGCACGACACCGGCGTTCGCCACGCGCCGGGCGACCGAGAAGCCGGTCGTCGCGCTGTCCGTGGGAGACCGTGTCACGCACGATCAGTTCGGCCTCGGCACGGTCGTCGGCGTCAAGGGCACGGGGGCGAACGCGGAGGCGACGGTCGACTTCGGCGACCCGAAGCCGAAGCGGCTGCTGCTGCGGTACGCGCCGGTGGAGAAGCTTTAAGCGGGGCAGTTCCTCGCGGGGCTCGGCTCGGCCCTACGTCGGGTCGAGCCCGTGGCTGCGGAGCCAGGGGAGCGGGTCGACGGCCGAGCCGCCGCCGGGGCGCACCTCGAAGTGCAGGTGCGGGCCGGTGGAGTTGCCGGAGTTCCCGGAGTGCGCGATGACGTCCCCGGCCTTCACCGGTCCGCTCGTCACGGTGCGGCTGGAGAGGTGGCAGTACCAGGTCTCCGTGCCGTCCTTCGCCGTCAGGATCGTCATGTTCCCGTACGCGTTGTTCCACTGGCTGCGGATGGTGCCGTCGGTCGCGGCCATCACCGGAGTGCCGTAGGAGACGGGGAAGTCGATGCCGGTGTGGATGGACATCCAGTTGATACCGGCCTGTCCGAAGTACGCGCTCAGCCCGCGCTGCGTGACGGGGAGGACGAACTTGGGCCGCAGCCGCTCCTTGCGGGCCGCCTCCTCCGCCGCCTGCTTGCGCTGCTCTTCCTGCTTGGCCCTGAGGTCGATGCGTTCCTGCGTGCGGCTCGCCCGGTCGGCGAAGTCACCCGCGTCCGCGGAGAGGTTCGCGAGCTGGGTGTCCAGCTTGTTGTTCGCGACGGACGGCTTCACCGCGGTCGCGTCGGGCGCGGATGCCGCCGTCGTGTCCTTGCTGTCGTCGCCGCCGAGACCGCCGACGGAGGCCGCGGCCACTCCCGCGACACCGATCACGCACACGGACGGCACCGCGACCGTGAACAGGGCGGAACGCTTGGCGGGGGTGCGGCGGCGGGAACGGGAGCGCTGCGCGGGCGCGACCGGGGCGGGCCGCTCGTCGCGGGCGACGATCTCCTCGACGTCCTGCGCGTCGTCGACATCGTCGGCGTCGTCGGCGTTCCCGATGTCCTCGGTATGGCTCAACTCGGGCTCGGGGGCGTCGGGTTGGCCGTAGTCGTGGCGGGCGTCAGGGGATTCGAAGGAGTCGAAGGAGTTGGGGGCGTCTGCGGCGGCCGGATCGGCGAAGGCCGGCGCTTCGAAGGCCTGCGTCGCGAACGGCTGGGCCTCGAACGCCCGCGCGTCAAAGGCCTGCGCGTCGAAAGCCTGAGTCTCGTAGGTCTGGTTCTCGTAGCCGTGGGCCTCGAAGCCCTGGGTCTCGTAGCCCTGCGCGTCGAACGTTCCGGTCGTCCCGGTCGCCCCGTTGTCGAAAGCGGACGGTGCCTGGAAGGTCTGCGTGCCGAACGCGTCTTGCGCGCCGAACGCATCCTGTGTGGCGAAGCCGTCCTGTGTGGCGAACGCTTCGTGCGGGGTGAACCCCTGCGACGGCGCTCCGAAGGTGCTCGCGTCCCACTGCCCGCTCTGATCGGCCCACGCGCTCGTGTCCCACTGGCCGGAAGCGTCCGGCCCGGACTGCGCCGGAATATCGGCGAGTTGCTGATGAGCCGCGGTCCCCCAGACGGCGGTGGTGTCGTAGCCGCCGGTGTCGTACGAGGAGGTGTGCTGCTGGGCCGCGTACGGGTCGTGGTGCGGCGGCTCCTGTGCCGTCAGCGTCTGCTGCGCGCCGGTCGACCACTGGGCGTCGGCGTACGAACCCGTGCCGTGCGCGCCGGAATAGTCGCCGAAGAGCGGATCGGTCACGAAAGCGCCGGTGGCGTGTCCGTCGTAACCGGTGTAGCCGCTGTGCTGCGCGCTCTGCGGGTCATACGAAGCGTAGGGCGCATAGTCGGCGTCCTGAGCCGGAGCCGGGGTGGTCTGATTCCCCGACGGGTGACGGTCGTTCACCAACTTCTCTTTCGCCTCGACAACAGGGGCTGCCAGAGCAGTGCGGTGACTGTACCCGGCGGTACGCGGGCTCGACAATCTTCAGCAGGTTTCCCGCTCGCAGGAAAGGGGCATTCGGCTGTCTTTCGGCGGACTGTGGGCAGAGCTTTGGCTCTGCGTTCGAGATTCGTTCGACGTTTGGCCAGTTCGGAGATGGTTCGGGGGCAATTCGGGGGCGGTTCGGGGGCGGTTCGGGGGCGCGAATCAGGCCACGGTCAGGCCGCTGACGGAGTCGGTGGCGTGCGCTCCATGTGACCCCTCGGCGTCGAGCGCCTGCCGTATACCGGTGGCGACCGCCGGGTGGACGGGAAGCGCGAGATGCCCGACACCGGTCACGCGGACGTTGTGCGCGATCAGGTCCGGGTGGTCGATGCAGGCCGTCTCCAGCGGAACCATGATCTGGTCGAGGTCGCTCCAGAAACTCACGAAGTGGGTGCGGCAGCCGGGCGCGGGCCGCGACAGCTCCTCGATGACGGTCGAACCGGGGCGCATCTGCCGGACGATCGGGTGCGCGTCCATCAGCGGCGCGATCGTGGTGCCCCGATGCGGGGTGCCGAGCGACACCAGCGTGCGCACCCGCAGATCGCCGCCTAGGCACTGCACGTAGTAACGGGCGATGAGTCCGCCGAGGCTGTGCCCCACGATGTCGACCCGGTCGTGGCCCGTGCGTTCGCAGATCTCCTCGACATGGCGGCCGAGCAGCGCGGCGGCGGTGCGGATGTCGCACGTCAGCGGGGAGTAGTTGAGCGACTCCACGTGGTGCCTGCCGTGCTGGGCGAGGGAGCGGCGCAGCAGGACGAAGACGGAGCGGTTGTCGATGAAGCCGTGCAGGAGGAGGACCGGGGGTTTGCTGTCGGCCCCAGGCAGGCGGGTCGTGCGGGCGCCGAGGGTGCCGGGGCCCCGGTGCAGGGCGCCGCCCTCCGGTACGCCCGTCAGGCCGGTCAGGTCTGTCGGACCGGTCATGCCTGTCAGGCCGGTGCCGTCCGTCGGGTACGAGGCTTCGTCGTCCGTGCCCATCCGCTCGGTGACCTCCGCGTCGTCCGCGTACAGGGGGTCGGGAGAGCGGATGCCCCTGCGCTCCTGGGTGATTCCGGACGGGTAGAGGAGGAGGTGCCCGGCGAGGATCGCGACCTCGAGAGCGGTCGCCTTCAGCAGGGCGACGGAGATTCCGGTCAGTCTCGCGGGAATCAGCTGACAGAGCGGGCGAAAGGGCAGGATCGTGATGACCTTCATGGCCGACCTCCCGTCGGCACCCGGGGAACGGCTCTGTATCCCCGTGTGCCCTCATGGGAAGCATGCGCCGAGGTGGCTGACAGCGCTCGTCGTGCGCGGGCGGTGACCAGTTGGTGCCCGTGCGTGAGGACCGCGGCGCGGCCCGGAATCTCCGTGCGTACCGCGGCGCCGATGCGCCCTGCCGCCGCCCGCCGCTCGGTCTGCGACGGTGTGGTGCGGCTGTTCTCTTTGCGGCTCCCCTTGCGCCCTGTGCCCCCGGAAAAGCGGCGTCGGAGCCGCCTGCGGCGGCCTGGCGCGCAGTGAACGTGTCCCAACGTGTGATTTCCCCCTCGCTCCGCACCGCGAAACGGTCGGTTGCGGGATGCTGTCGATAACGTTCGTTCACTTCCCGGGTACGCATCAGGTCAGGTATCGGGTAGAAGTCGCTTCATGGAGGCAGTGATGGGTGTGGCAGCCGGTCCGATCCGCGTGGTGGTCGCCAAGCCGGGGCTCGACGGTCACGATCGTGGGGCCAAGGTGATCGCGCGGGCGCTGCGCGACGCCGGTATGGAGGTCATCTACACGGGCCTGCACCAGACGCCGGAGCAGATCGTCGACACGGCGATCCAGGAGGACGCCGACGCGATCGGCCTCTCGATCCTTTCCGGCGCGCACAACACGCTCTTCGCGCGCGTCATCGAGCTTCTCGTCGAGCGCGACGCCGAGGACATCAAGGTGTTCGGCGGCGGGATCATCCCCGAGGCGGACATCGCTCCGCTGAAGGAGAAGGGCGTGGCGGCGATCTTCACCCCGGGCGCGACGACGGCGTCGATCGTGGACTGGGTCCGCGCGAACGTCCGCCAGCCCGCCGGGGCGTGATCCCTGCCAGGGGTCTTTCTCGACGGTGATCCACGGTGATCCACGGTGATCAACGGGCATCCGCGTGATCCACGGTGGTGGGGCCGGTCGGCCCCACCCCATGCCTACGTCCCCTTCAACTCGTCCCGCATGGCCCGCCGCAGGCGCAACGTGCTGACGAGGCGCTGGAACGCCTCCGACCAGTAGCCGCCGGCTCCGGGGGCCGCGTCCTCCGGTTCGTCCGGGGTGGCGGTGAGGCCTTCGAGTCTCGCCGCCTCCGCCGGGTCGAGGCAGCGTTCGGCCAGGCCCATGACGCCGCTGAAGCTCCAGGGGTAACTGCCCGCGTCGCGCGCGATGTTCAGCGCGTCGACCACGGCCCGCCCGAGCGGTCCGGCCCAGGGCTGCGCGCAGACCCCGAGCAGCTGGAACGCCTCGGACAGGCCGTGCGTCGCGATGAATCCCGCCACCCACTCGGCCCGTTCGGCGCCGGGCAGCGCGCCGAGGAGCTTCGCCCGCTCGGACAGCGATACGGCGCCGGGGCCCCCGGCGTCCGGCGACGCCGGTGCCCCCAGGAGGGCCCGTGACCACACGGCGTCCCGCTGGCGCACCGCCGCCCGGCACCAGGCGGCGTGGAGTTCGCCCTGCCAGTCGTCGGCCACGGGCAGCGCGACGATCTCCTCCGGGGTGCGCCCGCCGAGCCGCACGGTCCAGTGGCCGAGCGGCGTCGACTCCACCAACTGGCCGAGCCACCACGACCGTTCGCCCCGCCCCGTCGGCGGTTTCGCGACGACCCCGTCCCGTTCCATGCCCGCGTCGCACTCGTGCGGTGCCTCGACCGTGATCGTGGCCGCGCTCTGTGTGCGGTCGACCGCGACGCAGGAGGCCGCGCGGGACGCCATCCGGGCCGCGAGGGCCGAGCCGGGGAGCGCGGACAGCAGCTCGGCGGCCGTCGCTCTGACGTTCCGGCTGCGGTCGGCCAACGCCTGTTCCAGGAACGGCTCGTCGGCGTCGGCGAGGCCCATGCGCAGCGAGTCGAGGAACATCAGCCGGTCCTCGGCCCGCTCGGTGGACCAGGTGGTGGCGAGCAGTTCGCGCGCCGCGGCCGGGCTGTGAGCGCGCACGGCCGACAGGAGGGCGACGCGCTCGGCGAACAGGCCCTCCTCCCACAGGCGCTGTACGTCGGCCGCGGACTCGAGGGCCGGGAGCGCCGTGCCGCCTCCGGGTGTGGAGCGCAGCGCGAACTTCCAGTCCGGGTTGAGGCGCGCCAGCCACAGTGCGCGCGGGCCCGCGAACGTGAGGGCCTGGGGGCGCAGGTCGGTGCGTCCGCGGGCCGCGTCGAGGAGTGCGGGCAGCAGCTCGGGTGGTGCCGCGTGCCCCTGTTCGTTGGCCATGGCCAGCCATTGGGGCAGCAGCTCCATCAGATCGGGGGCCGTGCCGCGGCGGCCGCCGGCTGTACCGGGCCGGTCGGTGAGCAGCATCGCGAGCCTGCTTCGCGCGGGGGCCGGGAGCGGGGGTCGGGTGTCGTCCGCCGCTCGTCCGGGAAGCGCCGCGGCGGGCGCCGGGCGCAGGCCCGCGCGTCGTCGGACGGTCTGTACGGCGGCCGCGTCGAGCAGTGCGGTGGGAGCGCCGGCGCCGGTCGGGTGTCCCGGCGGCGTACGCCGGTCCGTCCCCAGCAGGGCCACCGTGACCAGCTCTTCCCACGCGTCGCCCGCAGCGTCGTCGCCCGCAGCGTCGGCACCCGGTGTGTTGCCGAGGTGGGGCGTCGCATCGCTGTCGGTCGAAGGTCCGTTCATGTCGCTCCTCTCCAGGGTGTGGGATCGCTCCAGGGTGTGGGACCGCTCTGTGGCCCGGTTCGTCAGCACAGCGCCACCGCTTCCCCCGCGCCTTCGGGCCAGGCGGTGAGAGGGGTGAACCCTCGGTGCCCGCACTCGCCGAACACGGTGACCGGCGCTCCGCCGGACAGTGCGGCCAGCCGCCAGAGGCCGGGGCCGGTAGCGGCCTTGGGAGTGAGCGGGAGTGCCAGACGCGTCAAGTCGTCCTCGGCGTCCGCCAGTTGCCAGCCACCGCTCTCGCCGTCCGGCCCGGGTGTGACCCGGCCCAGCGTCACCGGCCACGACTCCAGCCATGGATCGCGGCTCAGCGCGTCGCCGTACCGTACGGCCGCCTCCACGACCCCCACCCCCTTGGGGCGTACGGGACTTGGGGCGGGCGCCGTGAACTGTTCGCCCAGGTCGGCGCGGAGCTGTCCGTCGCCCGCGTATGCGGAGAGCTCGGCGTCCAGCGCCAGGCCGACGGGGAGCGAGAGCGCCGGGGCGCGGCCCGCCGCCCCATAAGAGAGGAGGAGCGCCGTGCGGTCGGACTCTGTCCCGTACAGCCAGGTCCGGCGCGTGGTGAGCCGGCTGTCGGCCGTGTCGTACTGGGACAGGACCAGCCATCGGTCGCGTGTGGGCCGTCCGTCCGCCGACGCCGGCAGCCCGACGCGGGAGCGGACCGTCGCCGCCAGGCCCGCGGGAAGGCGGTCGCGGCGCAGCCAGCCCTGGTCGAGGAGGTGCAACAGGGCGCACTCCTCCAGGAGCCGCACCGGCCAGCCGGGCCCCGAGGCGGGTATCGCCCCCAACTCCCGTACGCGTGCCGCGAGTCCGGGTGCCTGCGCGTCCACCATGCGCGCCGCGGTCTCCTCCCACATCCCGTACCCGGCCTGCTCGGTGGCGGCGAGCCCGCCGCGGAGCAGGTCCGTGAGCCGCTGCTCCAGCTCTCCCGCGCCCGCGGTGACCCGCTCGGCACGCCGCTCGGCCCTGCGGCGCGCGGCCTCGGGATCGGCGGCGGGGCCACCGCCGGCCTCCGCTTCCCGCCGGGTCAGCGCGCGCTTCCTGCGCCCTTCGGCCCATTGCTCGGCCCAGTCCGGCAGCGTCTGCGCGTCCGGCACCGAGCCGTCCTCCCCGGCCCACAGGAGCAGTAGCCCGAGCGCGTGCTTGCACGGGAACTTACGGCTCGGACAACTGCACTTGTAGGCCGGACCCGTAGCGTCCGCGACATCCACGACCGTCTGGTACGGCTTGCTCCCACTGCCCTTGCACAGTCCCCACACCATCCCCTCGCCCGAACTGCCCGCCCCCGACCACGGTCCGGCGACGCCGAGCTTGCTCCCCGCTTTGCGTGACGGGACGTCAGGCGCCAGTGCCAGCACCTGGTCCGCCGTCCAGCGCACCCCCTGCTGAGTCATGTTCTCGAAGGTAGGTCCCGCCACTGACAATCGACCGTGAGGCCGGTGTTCGCGCAGGTCAGAGGGGTGCGGAGGGTGGTTGTCAGTGGCGTGGTGCACGGTGGAGTCACAGCCCGGCCGAGTGCGCGGGATGTGCCGGACGTGCCGGCTGAGCCGGCCGAGATCGAGGGGGATCGCCATGACCGTGTCCGTCGAAACGACCGAGAAGAGCGCCGCGCCCGCGGGGGAGCAGGGCGGTGCCGCGCAGGCCCTGCGGCCGCACGCCGAGGACGCCTTCGCCGCCGAACTCGCGGCGCTCGCCGCCCAGGACGACCGGCCGCGCCCCGCCCGCTGGCGCCTCTCGCCATGGGCCGTCGCCACTTATCTGCTCGGCGGGGAGCTGCCCGACGGGACCGTCATCACACCGAAGTACGTGGGGCCCCGACGCATCGTCGAGGTCGCCGTCACGACGCTCGCCACCGACCGCGCCCTGCTCCTGCTCGGTGTCCCCGGCACCGCGAAGACCTGGGTCTCCGAGCATCTCGCGGCGGCCGTCAGCGGCGACTCGACGCTGCTCGTGCAGGGCACCGCGGGCACCCCCGAAGAGGCGATCCGGTACGGGTGGAACTACGCGCGTCTGCTCGCGCACGGCCCCAGTCGGGACGCGCTCGTGCCCAGCCCCGTCATGCGCGCCATGTCCGAGGGCATGACGGCCCGGGTCGAGGAGCTGACCCGTATCCCGGCCGACGTGCAGGACACGCTGATCACGATCCTGTCCGAGAAGACCCTGCCGATACCGGAGCTGGGCCAGGAGGTGCAGGCCGTCAGGGGCTTCAACTTGATCGCGACCGCCAACGACCGGGACCGTGGGGTCAACGACCTGTCGAGCGCCCTGCGCCGTCGTTTCAACACGGTGGTGCTGCCGCTGCCCGAGAGCGCCGAGGCCGAGGTCGACATCGTCTCGCGGCGCGTCGACCAGATCGGCCGCTCCCTCGACCTGCCCGCGGCTCCGGAGGGGACGGACGAGATCCGCCGCATCGTCACGGTCTTCCGCGAGCTGCGCAGCGGCGTCACCGAGGACGGGCGGACGAAGCTCAAGTCGCCGAGCGGCACGCTGTCCACGGCCGAGGCGATCTCCGTCGTGACGAGCGGGCTCGCCCTGTCCGCCCACTTCGGGGACGGGGTGCTGCGGCCGTCGGACGTCGCGGCGGGGATCCTCGGCGCCGTCGTCCGTGACCCGGCCGCGGACCGGGTGATCTGGCAGGAGTACCTGGAGGCCGTGGTGCGCGAGCGGGACGGCTGGAAGGACTTCTACCGCGCGTGCCGGGAGGTGAGCGTATGAGTGCCGGGCGGGGGCGGGGGCCGCTGCTGCTGGGGGTGCGGCATCACGGGCCGGGTTCGGCGAGGGCGGTGCGGGCCGCGCTTGACGCGTCCGGGCCAGGGGCGGTCCTGGTGGAGGGGCCGCCCGAGGCCGACGCCCTGGTGGCGCTCGCCGCCGACGAAAGCATGGTGCCGCCGGTCGCGCTGCTCGCGCATGTCGTGGACGAGCCGGGGCGCTCCGCGTTCTGGCCGCTGGCCGAGTTCTCTCCGGAGTGGGTCGCGATCCGGTGGGCCCTGGAGCGGGACGTGCCGGTCCGCTTCATCGACCTGCCGGCGGCGCACAGCCTGGCCCTGCGCGAGCAGGACGCGCCCGAGGCGGACACGGGCGACGGGAATGTCGGGAATGTCGGGGACGGCGGGGATGTCGGGGGCGACGGGGGCGACGGCGCCAGGGAGCTGGCCCTACGTGTCGATCCGCTCGCCGTGCTCGCCGGCACCGCGGGATACGACGACCCGGAGCGCTGGTGGGAGGACGTCGTCGAGCACCGGGGCGCCTCGGGGGACGCGTTCGCCCCGTTCGAGGCGCTCGGCGAGGCGATGGGCGCGCTACGGGAGGAGTACGGAGACGGGGGCCACGGGCGGGACCTCGTCCGGGAGGCGTATATGCGCCTTCAAGTCCGGGCGGCGCAGCGCGAGTTCGGGGACGGGGTCGCGGTGGTGTGCGGAGCCTGGCACGTGCCGGCGCTCCGCGCGAAGACCGCGGTCGCCGCCGACCGGGCCCTCCTCAAGGGGCTGCCCAAGGTCAAGGTCGACATGACCTGGGTGCCCTGGACGCACCGGCGCCTCGCCCGGGCCAGTGGTTATGGGGCGGGCATCGACTCGCCCGGCTGGTACGGGCACCTGTTCGGCGCTCCGGACCGGCCCGTCGAACGCTGGATGACCAAGGTCGCCGGGCTGTTCAGGGGCGAGGACAGGATCGTGTCCTCCGCCCATGTCATCGAGGCGGTGCGGCTCGCCGAGACGCTGGCCGCGATGCGGGGCCGCCCACTGGCCGGCCTTACGGAGACGACGGACGCGATCCGGGCCGTGATGTGCGAGGGATCGGACGTGCCGCTGTCCCTCGTCCACGACAGGCTCGTCGTCGGGGACGTGCTCGGCGAGGTCCCGGACACGGCCCCCGCCGTGCCGCTGCAGCGCGACCTCACACGGCTCCAGCGCTCCCTCCGGCTCAAACCGGAGGCTCTGGAGCGGGAGTTGGAGCTCGACCTGCGCAAGGAGACCGACGCAGCGCGCAGCCGGCTCCTGCACCGTCTGCGTCTCCTCGGCATCGGCTGGGGCGAGCCTGCACGCTCGGCGCGCGGCACCACCGGGACGTTCCGGGAGACCTGGCGGCTGCACTGGGAACCCGAGTTGTCCGTGCGGGTCGCCGAGGCGGGCGTCTGGGGGACGACGGTCCTCGCGGCGGCCACCGCCAGAGCCGAGGCGGACGCGACCGGCGCGCAGACCCTCGCCGACGTCACGGCCCTCGCCGAGCGCTGCCTCCTCGCCGAACTGCCGGACGCGCTCCCGGTCGTGATGCAGGTGCTCGCCGACCGCGCCGCCCTGGACGCGGACGTCGGCCATCTCGCCCAGGCGCTGCCCGCGCTGGTGCGCTCCCTGCGCTACGGCGACGTGCGCGGCACGGACACGCGGGCGCTCGGCGAGGTCGCGGCGGGGCTCGCCGAGCGGGTCTTCGTGGGGCTGCCGCCCGCCTGTACCGGGCTCGACGCGGACGCCGCCGCCGAGATGCGCGGACACGTGGACGCGGTGCACGCGGCGGTCGGGCTCCTGGCGGGCGACGGGCCGGCGGGCCACCGGGGCCGCTGGCACTCCGTACTCGGAGTGCTCGCCGGACGCGACAGCGTGGCCGGGGTGATCCGGGGGCGGTGCGCACGACTGCTCCTGGACGACGGGCAGTTGGCCGAGGGGGAGGCCGCGCGGCTGATGGGTCTCGCCCTGTCGCCCGGCACCGGGCCCGCGGAGGCGGCCGCGTGGATCGAGGGGTTCGTGGGCGGCGGTTCCGGCGGCGGGCTGCTCCTCGTACACGACGAGCGACTGCTCGCGCTCGTGGACGGATGGCTGACGGGCGTCCCTGCGGACGCGTTCACGGACGTGCTGCCCCTGCTGCGCCGCACGTTCTCCGTCTATGAGCCCGGAGTGCGCCGCACCCTGGGCGAGCTGGTGCGGCGAGGGCCCTCGGCGGCGGGTTCGGCGGCGGCCCTGGGGGCGGCGCCGGCCGGGTTCGCGCCGGGCCTCGACCAGGGGCGGGCCGACGCGGTGCTGCCCGTACTGCGGCTGCTGCTGGGGACGGACGACGGCGGGCCCGCGGGCGGCCGGGACGACAACGACCTTGTGGGGGTGGCCTGATGGAGGTCGAACAGAAGGACGGAGCCGACGCAAGGGCCCGCGACGAGCGGCTGCGGCGCTGGCGGCTCGTGCTCGGCGGGGACACGGCGGACGGCACGGGCCACGCGCTCGGCGCTCAGGACGCGGCCATGGACGGCGCCCTGACCGCGCTCTACGGGAGAGAGGACAAGAAGGAGGGGCGCGGGCGCGAGCGTTCCGCAGGACTTGGGGCGTCCGCGCCGTCCGTGGCGCGCTGGCTCGGCGACATCCGGACGTACTTCCCGTCCTCCGTCGTCCAGGTCATGCAGCGCGACGCCATCGACCGGCTCGGCCTGTCCGCGCTGCTGCTCGAACCCGAGATGCTGGAGGCCGTCGACGCCGACGTGCATCTCGTCGGCACGCTCCTCTCCCTCAACAAGGCGATGCCGGAGACGACGAAGGAGACCGCGCGCGCCGTCGTGGGCAAGGTCGTCGAGGACCTGGAGAAGCGCCTCGCCACCCGGACCCGCGCCACGCTCACCGGCGCGCTCGACCGCAGCGCCCGGATCAGCAGGCCCCGCCACCACGACATCGACTGGAACCGCACGATCGCGGCCAACCTCAAGAACTATCTGCCGGAGTACCGCACGGTCGTCCCCGAGCGGCTCATCGGATACGGCCGCGCGTCCCAGTCGGTGAAGAAGGAGGTCATCCTCTGCATCGACCAGTCCGGATCGATGGCGGCCTCCGTCGTCTACGCCTCCGTGTTCGGCGCCGTGCTGGCCTCGATGCGGTCCATCACCACGCGGCTCGTCGTGTTCGACACCGCGGTCGTCGACCTCACCGACCAGCTCGACGACCCGGTCGACGTCCTGTTCGGCACCCAGCTCGGCGGCGGCACGGACATCAACAGGGCGCTCGCGTACTGCCAGTCCCAGATCAGCCGCCCCGCCGAGACCGTCGTCGTCCTCATCAGCGACCTCTACGAAGGGGGCATCCGGAACGAGATGCTGAAGCGGGTCGCCGCGATGAAAGCGTCGGGAGTGCAGTTCGTCACGCTGCTCGCGCTCTCCGACGAGGGGGCGCCCGCGTACGACAGGGAACACGCGGCGGCGCTCGCGGGCCTGGGGGCACCGGCGTTCGCATGCACACCCGATCTGTTCCCCGACGTGATGGCGGCGGCGATCGAGAAGAGACCGCTGCCGATACCGGACTCAGGGAACGCGACGGTCGCTAGGCCGTAAATCCGGACATGACTACCCATCGGTAACAGGGGGCTTGCGCAACCGCGGGCGACCCGTGCAAGGATCGGCCCGGCTCTTCGTGGACCCGATGTCCGGTGTCCCTGAGCCCATGCCCCCAACGCACCCCTCGTACGGGAGGGTTCCCCCGACCTTGAGTTCCCCGGTCGCTCTGCCTGTTGCCGCTCCGCGCGTCGTGCGCGCAGCGGCCGGTCGGCGTGCGCTGGACCTGGCGCTCCGGGTGACGCTGCTGGTCGGGGGCCTCATCGCGCTCGGCCTGCTGTGCGGGGGGAGGGCGCACGCGGCGGAGGGAGTCGTCCCGGCGCCGGAGGGCGCGGGCGACCGCGCCGTTCACGCACCGGCCGTCACGGACCCGGCGACGCCTGCCGTCACGGACGTGTCGGCACCCGCCGTCACGGACATCTCGGCACCCGCCGACGCGTCCGCCATTTCGGCACCCGCCGACGCGTCCGCGGCCGAGCCCACCGCCAAGCCAACGGCCGAGCTCACCGCTAAGCCAACGGCCGAGCCCCCTACCGGTACCCGCACCACCCGCACCACCCGCACCACCCACGCCACCCGCACCACCGGCACCCCCCACGTCGCTCGCGTGCGCGACATCGTGCGCAGCCGTGTGGCCGTACCGGTGGGGACCCGCGTGGCCCAGCCGATCCGGAACCAGGTCCTCGACCCTGCCGTGCGAGACGTGCGAGACGTGCGAGACGTGCGGGAAGTGGTGCGGCCCGTGGGCGGGTTGGCCAAGGAGATCGTGAGCGGGCTCGTCGCCGACGCCCCGCCCGGGTTCCTGCCCCGCCCGCCCTCGATGCCGGGTCTGCCCGGCGTCCCGGGCACCCCCGGCGGCGCACCCGGCCCGTCCGGGGCCGGCGCGCACACGGCGCCGGCCACCGGCACGTTGCCGCGCGCGGACACCGCCCGTGGTGACCACGCGCGCCACGGCGCGCGGGAAGAGACCGGCCCCAACGGCGGCTTCGCCCTGGGGCCCGCCCACTGCGTGACCGCTCGGGCCACCGTGGCGAAGGCGGTCCGTACGCCGGTCCCCACGCCCGCGTTCCCGAGCGGCAGCACGGTCGGCCAGTCGGCGGGGGACGGCAGTTCGACGCGGCACTGCGATCTGGCGGCGGCCGCGTTCGGCAGCGGCTCGACGGCCCGGCTGCTGTCCGGGGCCACGGCCCCGGCCCACGCCGCGCCCACCCGCGACAGACAGCGGGACATCCCCGAATTCCCCGGCTAGGGCAGCCCTTCCCCGCTCGTGACCTGCCGCGCGGGGGCGGATCAGGTCTGCCCGCCGACCGGACCACTCCGGCCGGATGCCGCCGGAGCGCCGCTGGACCACTCCAGTGCAGCGCCCGGACCACAGAATTCGAAGGATCTGAAGCAAGCATGAACAAGAACATCCGCCGCTCCATCGTGATCGCCGCCGGTGTCTCGGGCGCCTGGGCGCTCGGTTCCGCCGTCGCCAGCGCCGACGAGCTGCCCGCGCACTCCGTGGCCGTGCCCGACGTGGCCGGTGACACCGTCGCCGACGTCCAGGGCACGGTCTCCGACGTCCAGGGCACCCTCGACGGCGTCACCCACGCCACCGTCGGTTCCGTCACCGACAAGGCCGAGGGCACCGTCTCCGGTGTGACCGGCCACGCGAAGTCGACCGTGTCCGGCGCGGCCTCCACCGTCTCGGGCACCGCCGCCAAGGCCACCCCCAAGGCAGTCTCCGGCGTCCAGGGCCAGGCCCACCACCTCGCCGACGAGCGCGTCGCGGCCGTCGCCGCCCACGCCAAGGAGCAGGCCCGCCAGTACGTCGAGGGCGCCACCTCGTTCGCCGACGCCGCCCGGACCGTGGCCGCCGCGCACACCGCGGGCGTCCACGCCCCGTCGGCCGACGCCCTCGCGCAGAACGCCGCCGCCCAGGGTGGCGCCGTACAGGGCGGCGCCGCGCAGGAGGTCGACTACCTGTTCGGCCCCCTGTCGGCCTTCGCCCCCGACGTCGAGCGGACCCTGGCCGGCGCGCAGGGCCAGGTCGGGAACACCGGCGCCCAGGTCCAGGACATCGCCGGCCAGGCGTACGGCACCGCCGCGCAGCTCCCGGGCTACGCGCAGGCCGCCGTCGCCGGGGTCACCGGCCACGTGCAGAACGTCCAGTACGCGGCCACCGGCATCGCCCAGAACGCCCCGGCCACCGCCTCCGGCCTCGTCGGCGGAGCCACGACGGCCGCCGGTCCCGCGGTCGACGAGACCTCGGCCGCGGTGCTGCCGCCCATCGTCGCGACCGCCGTGCACGGCGTGCTCCCGGTCGCCGGTCACGCCGTCGGTGACGTCGGCACGCTCGCGGGTGGTGCGCTCAACGACGTGACGCCGTTCGCCGGTGGCGTCGTCGGTGACGTCGCGCCGCTCGTGCACGGGGTCGTGGGCCAGGTGCAGCCGTTCGCGCAGGCGCTGGTCGGGCATGACGTGCAGCCGTTCGCGGGCGGTGTCGTCGGCGCGGTCCAGCCCGTCGTGCAGGCCGTCGTGGACCAGGTGCAGCCGGTCGTGCACGGCATCGCCGACAGCGCGTCGTACCTGGCGCAGGGCGTCGTGGGTGACGTGCGGCCGTTCGCCGGCGGTGTGGCCGGCGACGTGATGCCGTTCGCCGCCGGTGTCCTGGGCGCGGTCTCGCCCTTCGCGCAGGACCTGACGGACACCGTCGCCGCCGACGCCCAGCCGCTCGCCGGGAACGCCGTCACCGGCGTCCAGGGCGTGGCCGCCTCGGTCACCCCCAGCTACGTGTCGTACGCCACGGACGCGGCCACCAACGGTCTCGGCATCTGAGAACCGGTCTCGGCTTCTGAGGGCCGGTCTCGGCATCTGAAGACCGGGTCGAAGCCGGGCGCGTAGGAGTGCCCGGCGCCAGGAGTGCCCGGCGCCAGGAGTGCCCGGCATCGGGCGCAAGGCGCGACGGTCCGTCCGAAGCCGGGCGCGAGGCGCGACGGCCCACCTGAGGCCGTCGCCAAGTCGTCGTCCGCCGGGTGTCCGGGGACCGGAGAACCCTCCGGCCCCGGCCCGGCGGACGGCCGCGGGTGGTCCCCAAGGGACGGGGATCGTCCGCCCGGGCCTTCACCGGTTCGGCGGCAGGACCCGCCAGGTCCTTCCGCCGGGTCCTTTCCGGGGGCTCCCAAGGGGCCTCACCGGGCGCACCCCAGGCCGGTGAGGCCCCGATCTGTGACCGGTATCACCGCCCAGGTGTGATCTGCGATTTAGGGACCCCGGGCGAGCGGCGATAACCTGCGAGACGGACATGCCGCGTACCGGACTCCGTCCTACGCCTCCCCTGTGACAGCGCAGTCACGTTGCCCTCCGCGGCACGCCCACGCAGACAGCTGACCACAAAGCAGCGAGATCGCAGCGAGATCACGGAAAAGGGACGGACGCGCGTGGACCTGTTCGAGTACCAGGCGAGGGACCTCTTCGCCAAGCACGGTGTACCGGTGCTGGCCGGTGAAGTCATCGACACGCCTGAGGCGGCGCGCGAGGCCACCGAGAAGCTGGGCGGCAAGTCGGTCGTCAAGGCGCAGGTGAAGGTCGGCGGCCGCGGCAAGGCCGGCGGCGTCAAGCTGGCAGCCTCCACCGACGAGGCCGTGCAGCACGCCACCAACATCCTCGGCATGGACATCAAGGGCCACACGGTCCACAAGGTGATGATCGCCGAGACGGCCCCGGAGATCGTGGAGGAGTACTACGTCTCCTTCCTCCTGGACCGCACCAACCGCACCTTCCTCTCCATCGCCTCGGTCGAGGGCGGCATGGAGATCGAGGAGGTGGCGGCCACCCGTCCGGAGGCCGTCGCCAAGACCCCGATCGACGCCAACGAGGGCGTGACCCCCGAGGTCGCCCGTCAGATCGTCGCGGACGCGAAGTTCCCGGCCGAGGTCGCCGACCAGATCGCCGAGATCCTTCAGACCCTGTGGAAGACCTTCGTCGCCGAGGACGCCCTCCTCGTCGAGGTCAACCCCCTCGCCAAGGTCGCCTCCGGCAAGGTCATCGCCCTTGACGGCAAGGTCTCCCTCGACGAGAACGCCGACTTCCGCCAGCCGGAGCACGAGGCGCTCGAGGACAAGGACGCAGCCAACCCGCTCGAGGCTGCCGCCAAGGCCAAGAACCTCAACTACGTCAAGCTCGACGGCGAGGTCGGCATCATCGGTAACGGTGCCGGTCTGGTCATGTCGACCCTGGACGTCGTCGCGTACGCCGGTGAGAACCACGGCGGCGTGAAGCCGGCCAACTTCCTCGACATCGGTGGCGGCGCGTCCGCCCAGGTGATGGCGAACGGCCTGGAGATCATCCTCGGCGACGCGGACGTCAAGTCCGTGTTCGTCAACGTCTTCGGCGGCATCACCGCCTGTGACGAGGTCGCCAACGGCATCGTCCAGGCCCTCGCCCTCCTCGCCGAGAAGGGCGAAGAGGTCACCAAGCCGCTGGTCGTGCGACTGGACGGCAACAACGCGGAGCTGGGTCGCAAGATCCTCAGCGACGCCAACCACCCGCTCGTGCAGCGCGTGGACACCATGGATGGCGCGGCCGACAAGGCCGCCGAGCTCGCGGCTGCGAAGTAAGGGACGAGGTCAGACACCACCATGGCTATCTTCCTCACCAAGGACAGCAAGGTCATCGTCCAGGGCATGACCGGTGCCACGGGCATGAAGCACACCAAGCTCATGCTGGGCGACGGCACGAACATCGTCGGCGGCGTGAACCCGCGCAAGGCCGGCACGTCCGTCGACTTCGACGGCACCGAGGTCCCGGTCTTCGGCACGGTCAAGGAGGCCATGGAGGCGACGGGCGCCAACGTGTCCGTCCTCTTCGTGCCGCCGGCCTTCTCCAAGGCCGCCGTCGTCGAGGCGATCGACGCCGAGATCCCCCTCGCCGTCGTCATCACCGAGGGCATCGCCGTCCACGACTCCGCCGCCTTCTGGGCGTACGCGAAGTCGAAGGGCAACAAGACCCGCATCATCGGCCCGAACTGCCCCGGTCTCATCACCCCGGGCCAGTCGAACGCCGGCATCATCCCGGGCGACATCACGAAGCCGGGCCGCATCGGCCTGGTCTCGAAGTCCGGCACGCTGACGTACCAGATGATGTACGAGCTCCGTGACCTCGGCTTCTCCTCCGCCGTCGGCATCGGTGGCGACCCGGTCATCGGTACGACGCACATCGACGCCCTCGAGGCGTTCGAGGCCGACCCCGACACCGACCTGATCGTCATGATCGGTGAGATCGGCGGCGACGCCGAGGAGCGTGCGGCCGACTACATCGCCAAGCACGTCACCAAGCCGGTCGTCGGCTACGTCGCGGGCTTCACCGCCCCCGAGGGCAAGACGATGGGTCACGCGGGCGCGATCGTCTCCGGCTCTTCTGGCACCGCACAGGCCAAGAAGGAGGCCCTCGAGGCCGCCGGCGTGAAGGTCGGCAAGACGCCGACCGAGACGGCCAAGCTGGCGCGCGAGCTGCTCACCAAGTAGCACGCAGCGACTCGTCGGGCCGCTCGTCGAGTCGCCCGTCGACATCGCTTGTCGATGTCGCTCGTCGACATCAGTGGGCCCGCATCCCTTCGGGGGTGCGGGCCCACTGTCGTCTCTCCGTGGTGCGGTTCAGTCCGCCTCGGGAGCCAGGCGGTGCGGGCCGCTCTCCTCCGCCGCGCGCAGCTTCTCGCGCAGCTTCTCGTCCGCGGGGGAGAGGGGTCCCGGACCCATGCGCGGCGGCACCCCGCTGATCATGGCGCCGGGGGCGGGCACCGGCTCGTAACGGGTCGGCGCGGTGCGCAGCGTCATGGCCGTCGCGCCGATGATCAGGACCGTGAAGGCGATGGCCGAACGGGTCCAGAAGCGGGTGCGCCGCTCGCCCTCCGTGCGGACATGGGTCGACTTGGGGGCCTGGAGTTTCTCGGCGCCCGCCAGCTCGGTCAGCCGCCGGTGGAGCTGCTCGGGGGCGGCGAGGGCGGGCAGTTGCTCGGCGACGGCCTCGCGCGCGTGGAGCAGCCGGTTCGCGGCCGCGGGCGTCGTGGCCTCGGTCTCCGCGGCGGTCTCGGGCAGGTCGAGCCCGACACCGTCGTAGAGGAGCAGGGTGCGCCGGTAGGCGGGCGGCAGGCTCAGGAGTACGTCGAGCAGCGCGCGGTCCGCGGGGTCGGCGGGCGGCGCGTCCGGGTGGCGGTGGCTCGGACGGAGCCGGTGCCAGGGCGACATGGCGTACTCGTGCGCGGCGGCTCTGACCCAGCCGGCGGGATCGCGGTCCACGGCGACCTCGGGCCAGCGCTGCCAGGCGAGCTGGAAGGCCCGCTCGACGGACTCCCTGGCGAGGGTGCGGCGGCCGGTGAGGAGGTAGGTCTGGCGGACGAGCGAGGGGGCCGTGTGGGTGTACAGCCGGTCGAAGGCCTCGGCGGCGCTCTTCGGGGACCGGTCCGTACGGGGGCTCTCGGCGGGCTCGGTCCGGACGGCCGGCCGCACCCACATCCCCGGGGACTCCCGCTTCCGGACCTTCGGGGCGGAACCCGGACGGCCTGCGGAACGGCTGTTCAGGGTGGGGGAGGCGATGGCGGCCGGGGTGGAGGCCGTGGCGGCGGCCGTCGGCGCCGTCGCTCTCTCCGCCTCGATGCTCGCCAGGAACTTCGCGTACACCTCCCGCTTGCGGCCTCTCGGGGTGGTGCGGCCGGATTCCCAGGAGCGGACCGTTTCGCGGGTGACGCCTACTTTCGCGGCGACCTGAGCCTGGGTCAGCGACTTCGACTCGCGGAGTCTGCGTCGCTCCTTGGGGGTCGGCAGAGGGGAGGTGGGGCTCTGCGTCATGGGGAACTCCACACGCCCTTTCGCGCGAAAAAGTACATAAACGTATCTTGAGCGACACATCCGGTCTTCGCCTGTTACGCGAATAAAGAGCGTGTCGTTGGGAGCATGGCCGGGTGACCCAAATGACTGACCGTGGCCCGTCGTTGCCGCTCCTGCTCTCCCGCGTGCGTGACCGCTCGCCGGGACCCGTCGGCTGCCTGCTCGGCGGGGCGGTGGCGGCCGGTCTCGGGCTCGGCTCGTCCGCCGTGCTCGTCATGGTGCTGTGGATCAGCTCGCCGTATCCGGACAGCGGTCCCGGCGGGGCCCTGCACGCCGCCGCCGCGCTGTGGCTGCTCGCGCACGGCGCGGAGGTCGTCAGGACGGACACGCTCTCCGGGACGCCGGCGCCGATCGGTGTCGCGCCACTGCTCCTTCTGGTGCTTCCGGTGTGGCTCGTGCACCGCGCGGCGCGTGACGCGGTGGAGGGCGACGAGGAGGGGGAGGCGCCGCGGGTGCGGGTGCCGGGCGCGTGGTGCGGGGTCGTCGCCGGGTATCTCGCGGTCGGCGGCGCCGCCGCGTTCTACGCGTCGGGCGGTGAGCTGCGGCCCGCCTGGCCGAGCGTCGCCGCCCATCTGACGGTCGTGGCCGTGGCCGCCGCGGGCGCCGGGATCTGGACGGCGCACGGCCGCCCCCGCACCCCGCTGACCGAACTGCTCGGGCACCGGCTCGACGCGCTGCCCGGGGGCCTGCGCGACATGCTCACCGGGCGTCTGCTGCCGGTCGCCGCGCGGGCGGCCGCCGCCGGGGTGCTGGTGCTCGTGGCGGGCGGCGCGCTGGTCGTGGCCGCCTCGCTGACGTGGCACCAAGGGCTTGTGCGGCACTCGTTCGTGCAGCTCACGGACGTGTGGTCGGGGCGTCTCGCGGTGCTCCTGCTGGCCGCCGCGCTGGTCCCGAACGCGGTGGTGTGGGGCGCCGCGTACGCCCTGGGCCCCGGTGTCGCGCTCGGCGGGGGGAGCGTGGCCGGGCCGCTCGGGGTGACGGCGGGGCCGATGCTGCCCGAGTTCCCGCTCCTCGCGGCGGTGCCGGAGCCGGGTCCCGGAACGCCGCTGACCTGGTCGGCGGCGGCCGTGCCGGTCCTGGCCGGGCTCACGGTGGCGTGGTTCGTCACGGGGGCGGCGGCGCCCCGGCACGGGGAGCGGGACGCGGCGTGGTCACGGGGGAGTACGGCCCTTGCGGCGGTCGTCGCGGCGGTGCTGTGCGGGCTCGCCTTCGCGGGGCTCGCGGCGGCGGCGGGCGGGCCGATGGGCGGCGCGGGCCTGGCGACGTTCGGGCCCGCGGGCTGGCTGACGGGGCTCGCGGCGGCGGGGTGGACGGCGCTGGTGGGGGTGCCGGTGGCGGTGGGGCTGCGGGCCTGGCGGCTGAGGGCGCCGCGCGAGGCGAAGGAGGAGCGGGAGGGGCAGGAGGAGCAGGGGGACAAGGTGGTGCGGGACGCGGATGGTGAGCCGGGAACGTCGTGGTGGCGGCGCCCCCGGATGCCCCTCGCGCTCCCGCTCCCGAAGGCCCGGCTGCCGTGGCGGCGGGGCGTCGCTGCCGCGCAGGACGAGGAGGCGCGACCGGACTACGACGACGACGCCGCGTTCGAGCCGTACGACTTCTTCCCGGCGGACCCGTACACGGCGGACCCGTACACGGCGGAACCGTTCACTGTGGCCCCGTTCACCGCGGACCCCTTCGCGGAGGATCCGTTCACCCCTGTGGCTACGGAAACGGAGGCCGGGACCGACCAGGCGGCCCCCGAGCCCCACCCCCGAGAGCCGTCCTGAGCCGTCCTAGTCGCGCGCGCCGAGAAGCGGGCGCAGTTCCTTCGGGAGCTTCGTCTCGCACGCCTGCTTGGACGTGCTGGTCAGCGCGTCGTTCACGCACGTGTAGTAGTCGCTGTAGACGAACTGCGCCGTGAACATGGCGGCGACGAGGGCCAGGGCGAGGGAGCCCGTCACCAGGCCGCTGACGGCCGCCGTGGTCTGCGGCTTCGGGCCGGCGGCGCCGGGGCCGGTGGGCGCCGGGGTGTCCGGGTCCGGCGTGCGGGGCTTGGCGCGCAGGGCGCTGATGCCCCAGTGCAGGGCGAGCGCGCCGAGCAGCAGCGCCACGTAGGGCCAGCCGAACAGGGCGAAGAAGAAGCCCCACATGCCGCAGAGCAGTGCGTAGCGCGCGCGGCGCTGGGCCGGGTCCGTCGGGTCCCAGCGCATCCCGGAGCCGGGCCCCTGGGGTCCTTCGGGCCCACCCTGTCCGCCGCCCTGTCCGGGACGGTCACCGAACAGGCCGCCGCCCTGGGCGCGGCCCGGCTGCCGGTCGCTCCACTGCCCGCCCCACGGCGAGTGCCCGCCGCCCTGGCCGTCCTGTCCGCCCTCGGGGCGACGCGGCTGCCACGGGCGGTCGGGCGTGCCCTCGGGAGGCGGCGCGAACGGATTGTCGTCCGAGGAGGACGACCCGGAGGAGCCAGAAGACCCCGAGGACTTGGAGGACTTGGACGACTTGGGGGACTTGGACGGCTTGGAGGCCTTGGAGGACTGCGGGGATTCCGGGGATTCGGGGGACGACCTGGGCGGTGTGTCCTGGGGCGGAGGAGGCGTGGGACGGCCTTCGCGCAGCAGGGTCGAGCCGGTCGGCAGCGGCGGCAGGCGGAGGCTTCGGTCCGGCATCAGGTGTGCGTCTTCCCCTAGGTCGATCGTGGCGCGGCTGCGTACGAGCCCGTCCTCAGCTGAACGTCCCGCGGGCGGGCGGCGTTCCTTCGGTCGGCGAATCCGCCACAGACGCTACCTTCCGGCCGCGCCCCCGTCCCGTGGGGGCCGCTCCATGTGCCGGTATCGTTGCTGACGGTCGGCCGCTTCGTAGGGTTCCCCGTATCGGGAACCGCGAAGCCTTTGTACGACCGTACAAACGCACTCCCGAGAAAGGCCCTGGCTGTGGCCAAGCGGCTCGTCGTGCTGGTCTCCGGATCAGGCACGAATCTGCAGGCTCTGCTCGACGCCCTCGCGGCCGAGGGCGCGGAGGCCTACGGCGCCGAGATCGTGGCCGTCGGCGCCGACCGTGACAACATCGCCGGTCTCGAGCGCGCCGAGCGCGCCGGGCTTCCCACCTTCGTGTGCCGGGTGAAGGACTTCGCCACCCGCGAGGAGTGGGACCGCGCGCTCACCGAGGCCACGGCGGCGTACGAGCCGGACCTCGTGGTCTCGGCCGGGTTCATGAAGATCGTGGGCAAGGAGTTCCTCGCCCGTTTCGGCGGGCGGGTCGTGAACACACACCCTGCCCTGCTGCCCAGTTTTCCCGGGGCCCACGGTGTGCGCGACGCGCTCGCGTACGGCGCCAAGGTCACCGGATGCACCGTCCACTTCGTCGACGACGGCGTCGACACCGGCCCGATCATCGCTCAGGGCGTGGTCGAGATCCGGGACGAGGACGACGAGAGCGCTCTGCACGAGCGCATCAAGGAAGTCGAGCGCACGCTGCTCGTCGATGTCGTGGGGCGTCTGGCCCGCAACGGCTATCGCATTGAGGGACGAAAGGTAGTTATCCAGTGACCGCCGAGAGCAACAAGCGGCCCATTCGCCGGGCGCTCGTCAGCGTCTACGACAAGACCGGTCTGGAAGATCTCGCGCGCGGGCTGCACGAGGCGGGCGTGGAGCTGGTGTCGACCGGCTCGACCGCTGCGAAGATCGCCGCCGCCGGGGTTCCCGTCACCAGGGTCGAGGAGCTCACGGGCTTCCCCGAGTGCCTCGACGGGCGCGTCAAGACGCTCCACCCGAAGATCCACGCGGGCATCCTCGCCGACCTGCGCCTGGAGGACCACCAGCGCCAGCTCGCCGAGCTGGGCGTCGAGCCGTTCCAGCTCGTCGTCGTGAACCTGTACCCGTTCAAGGAGACCGTCGCCTCGGGCGCCACTCCCGACGAGTGCGTCGAGCAGATCGACATCGGCGGCCCCTCGATGGTGCGCGCCGCGGCCAAGAACCACCCGTCGGTCGCCGTCGTCACCAGGCCGGCCCGCTACGCCGACGTCCTCGCGGCCGTCCGCGACGGCGGGTTCGACCTGACCGCCCGCAAGCGCCTCGCCGGCGAGGCCTTCCAGCACACGGCGGCGTACGACGTCGCGGTGGCGTCCTGGTTCGCCGACGGCTACGCGGCCGCCGACGAGTCGGGCTTCCCGGAGTTCCTGGGCGCCACGTACGAGCGCAAGAACGTCCTGCGCTACGGCGAGAACCCGCACCAGGGCGCCGCTCTCTATGTAGACGGCACGGGCGGCCTCGCCGAGGCCGAGCAGCTGCACGGCAAGGAGATGTCGTACAACAACTACACGGACACGGACGCCGCGCGCCGTGCCGCGTACGACCACGACGACCCGTGCGTCGCGATCATCAAGCACGCCAACCCGTGCGGCATCGCCGTCGCGTCGAACGTCGCCGAGGCGCACCGCAAGGCGCACGCCTGTGACCCGATGTCCGCGTTCGGCGGCGTCATCGCCGTGAACCGTCCGGTGACGAAGGAGATGGCCGAGCAGGTCGCGGACATCTTCACCGAGGTCATCGTCGCGCCCGAGTACGAGGACGGCGCGCTCGAGGCCCTCACCAAGAAGAAGAACATCCGCGTGCTGCGCGCCCACCGCGCCCCCGCGGCGGCCGTCGAGACGAAGCAGATCGACGGCGGCGCGCTCCTCCAGGTCACCGACCGCGTCCAGGCGGACGGCGACAACCCGGCGACCTGGACGCTTGCCACCGGCGACGCCCTCTCCCCGGGCGAGCTGGACGAGCTGGCGTTCGCCTGGAAGGCGTGCCGCGCGGTGAAGTCCAACGCCATCCTGCTCGCCAAGGACGGCGCCTCGGTCGGCGTCGGCATGGGCCAGGTCAACCGCGTCGACTCCTGCAAGCTGGCCGTCGAGCGGGCCGGTGAGGAGCGGGCGCGTGGCTCGTTCGCCGCGTCCGACGCGTTCTTCCCGTTCCCGGACGGGCCGCAGATCCTGATCGACGCCGGTGTGAAGGCGATCGTCCAGCCCGGCGGTTCCATCCGTGACGAGCAGGTCGTCGAGGCCGCCAAGAAGGCGGGCGTGACGATGTACTTCACGGGGACGCGCCACTTCTTCCACTGAGCCGTCCCACGCGTACGGCCGCGGGCCGTGCCTTCCCGGGTTTCGGGGGAGGCACGGCCCGCGGCCGTGTTCAAGCGATGCTCAACTGCCGAACTCGCTCAGTAGCGCGGGCGGTTGAACCAGGTGGAGGCGGCGCTGTTCACCATGGAGCCGAGGATGATGCCGGCGATGGCGAGCGAGATGAGACCGCCGAAGGTGCCCGAACCGCCGCCGCCGTTCACGGTGTTCACGATGCCGCCGAGGATCATCAGCGACGCGTACACGATCGTCGTGACGCGGATGCCGCTGCCGCCGTTCTTGAACTTCACGCCCAGGAAGATCGACAGGGCGCCGAGGGCCACGAGCAGTCCGGCGACGAGGAAGCCGAGCCCGGCGAGGCCGTTCGTGGCGTCACCCGAGCCGACGCCGTTGGAGACGTCCTGGACGGCGCCGATGGTGACGCCGGCGATGATGCCGAACAGGAGCTGGAAGCCGGCCAGGATGAAGAGGAGCACGCGGGCGGTCTTCATCAGACCGGGCATCTCCATCGGCATCGCGTTGCCGCCGGGGAAGCCGGGGTACGCGGGCTGGCCGGGCTGGCCCTGCGGGTAGCCGTAGCCCTGCTGCGGCGGGACGCCCTGGGGTGCCTGGGGGTAGCCGTATCCGGGCTGGCCCGCCGGGGGCTGCTGGGGCGGGTAGCCCGGCTGCTGGCCCTGGGGCTGGCCCTGCGGCGGACCGTAGGGGTTGTTCGGGTCGCCGAAGCTCATGGATTTTTCCTCCGTTGCCTTAGTGCGGGGACAACGCGCAACACCAAGCGGAGGAAAGTTCTGCACAGAGCGGTCGTCCCCCCGGTACTGCCCGCGGCACTGTTGCCGCTCATCGTTCTTTAGGCGGCACTTATTTGTCCAGCCGCATTCCGTATGCGTTGTGGAAGTGCAACAACGGTGATCAAGCTGGGACGCCCGGATTGGAACCGGGACGGTGCCATCCGCGAAGATGGGCGCATGACTGCCCAGATTCTCGATGGCAAGGCCACCGCAGCAGCGATCAAGTCCGATCTGTCCGCCCGCGTGGCGGCTCTCAGGGAAAGGGGCGTCACGCCCGGTCTCGGCACCATCCTGGTCGGGGAGGACCCGGGCAGCCAGAAGTACGTCGCGGGCAAGCACCGCGACTGCGCCCAGGTCGGCATCGCCTCCATCCAGCGACACCTGCCCGCCACCGCCACGCAGGAGGAGATCGAGGCGGTCGTCCGCGAGCTCAACGACGACCCCGCCTGCACCGGTTACATCGTCCAGCTGCCCCTCCCCAAGGGCATCGACGAGAACCGCATCCTGGAGCTGATGGACCCGGCCAAGGACGCCGACGGTCTGCACCCGATGAACCTCGGCCGCCTCGTCCTGAACGAGCCGGCGCCGCTGCCCTGCACCCCGTTCGGCATCATCACGCTGCTGCGCCAGCACGGCGTGGAGATCAACGGCGCGGAGGTCGTGGTCGTCGGCCGCGGCGTCACCATCGGCCGCCCGATGCCGCTGCTGCTCACCCGCAAGTCCGAGAACGCGACGGTCACCCAGTGCCACACCGGCACCCGCGACCTGGCCGCCCACCTCAAGCGCGCCGACATCGTCGTGGCCGCCGCGGGCGTCCCGCACCTGATCAAGCCCGAGGACATCAAGCCCGGCGCCGCCGTGCTCGACGTCGGCGTCTCGCGCGACGAGAGCGGCAAGATCGTCGGCGATGTGCACCCGGGTGTGACCGAGGTCGCGGGCTGGATCTCCCCGAACCCGGGCGGCGTCGGCCCGATGACCCGCGCCCAGCTCCTCGTGAACGTGGTCGAGGCGGCCGAACGGAACGCGAACGGTGTCGCCTGACGCCGGCACCGGCACCGGCACCCCGGAAGGGGCCGGGGGCGCGATGGGCACCCCCGGCGCCGAAGGGGAGCCGAAGCGTGTCTCACGGCGCTTCCCGCTCCTCACCGAGGACACCGCGCGGCCCGAGGGCGGCGGCCGCGCGGCCGCGAGCGACGCCCCGGCCCCGGCCCGGCAGTGGCCGGTCATCGCGGTGATCTCGCTGGTGGCCGTCGGGCTGCTGCTCACCGCGATCGATGTGTTCCGCGTAGGGACGCTGCTGATCGGCGTCGCCCTGATCGGCGGCGCGGTGCTGCGCTGGACGCTCCCGTCGGTGGGCATGCTCGCCGTGCGCTCCCGCTTCACGGACATGCTCACGTACGGGTTCCTGGGCGTCGTGATCGTGCTGCTCGCGCTGATGGTGCAGCCGAGGCCCTGGCTGGTCATCCCGTTCCTGAACGACACGCTGCACTTCACGATCAGCTGACGCCCGCGGCGCGCGTCTCGTCCTGAACAACCTGAACAACCTGAACAACCTGAACAACCTGAACAAAAGACGGCGCCCGTCCTCTCCCCCGAGGGAGGACGGGCGCCGCCGTTCTGTGGCGGCCTCGACCGGCCGCGTGTCATCAGAGTCATGGACGCGTCAGGTTGCTTCAAGGTTCATCCGGCCGCTGTGGCACGGAAGTGACCATTCCGCCATCGTGTGCGAGATCGGCAACGGTTGCTCTAGCCGGAACTGACATCCTGGCTCCGCGCATCCCACTTGGTAGCCAGAGTGGGCCGGTGGGGGGGTGGGGGGAGCAATGCCTCGTTGGAGGGAGCTACCGGATGAACTCGACCCAGAGGTGCGGGAGTTCGCGAGCCGGCTCCGCAGGCTCGTCGACCGCGGCGGGCTGAGCATCGCCGCGGTCGCGGACCGTACCGGGTACAGCAAAACGTCCTGGGAGCGGTATCTGAACGGCCGGCTGCTCGCGCCCAAGCGCGCGATCGTGGCCCTGGCCGAGGTGACGGGCACGGATCCGGTCCATCTGACCACCATGTGGGAGCTCGCGGAGCGCGCCTGGAGCCGCTCCGAGATGCGGCACGACATGACGATGGAGGCGATACGGATCTCCCAGGCGCGCGCGGCGCCGGGGGAGTTCGGGCCGAAAGCCACGAAGAACGGCACCAGCGAGGCCGCCGGCGTCGCGGGCCCCGAGAGCGTCGCGGGTGGCGCACCGACTGCGCCGGCGCAGGGTCAGACGCCCCGCGCGGACTCCCCGCCGGACCGGCAGCGGCGCGGGCGACGCCTGACCATGTTCCTCGCGGGCGTCGTGGGCGCCCTCGTCGCCATCGCCGGGGCCGTGTACCTCACGGGCGGCGGCATGACCGGCAAGGACGACGGCGCGAAGCCGCGGGCCACGCCGACCACAAGCGCCCCCGAACTGCCCGTCGGCGTCGAGTGCGCCGGCAAGGACTGCTCCGGCAAGGACCCCGAGAAGATGGGCTGCGGCGGCGAGTTCGCGCGGACCGCGGACTCCGTCCTCGTCGGCGCTGCCAGGATCGAGGTCCGCTACAGCAAGACGTGCGGCGCGGCATGGGCCCGTATCACCCAGGCGTCGCCGGGCGACACGGTGCAGATCCGGCAGACCGGTGGCAGCGGCAGCAACGACAGCAGCGGCGGCACCGGCGTACAGAAGGGCACCGTCGACGCGGACTTCGACGCGTACACCCCGATGGTGGCCGTGATGAAGGCGAGCGAGGCCAAGGCCTGCGCGACGCTGAAGACGGGCCGGACGGGCTGCACGAAGTAGCGCGGGAAGCATCGGCGGGACCACCGCGGAATTCGGTGCGGAATCGGGGGAATGCCTGCCCCGGACCGGGGCAGGCGGAGAAGTACCCCCACGGGAGTCGTCACGGCAAGTGGCACCCCCCTCAGGCGGCCGTCTGCTCACCTCTCCCGGCAGGCGGCCGTCTGCCGTTGCGGGAAGTGTGCGGCAAGTGTGCGGGAAGCGGGTGTTCTGTGGGGTGGGCCACACGTACCCGGAGGTGCGGGGGGTCCGGGGCGCGATAGCCTGACGGGCGGATCTCTTGATGCCGAGAGATCGATCAAAAAGCCCTGCTGTCATACGGAGAACGCCATGACCCGCACTCCCGTGAACGTCACCGTCACCGGCGCGGCCGGCCAGATCGGCTACGCACTGCTCTTCCGCATCGCCTCCGGCCAGCTGCTCGGCGCGGACGTGCCGGTCAACCTGCGCCTCCTGGAGATCACCCCCGCGCTCAAGGCCGCCGAGGGCACCGCCATGGAGCTCGACGACTGCGCCTTCCCGCTGCTGCAGAACATCGAGATCTCGGACGACCCGAACGTCGCCTTCGACGGCGCGAACGTCGCCCTCCTCGTCGGCGCCCGCCCCCGTACCAAGGGCATGGAGCGCGGCGACCTGCTCTCCGCCAACGGCGGCATCTTCAAGCCGCAGGGCAAGGCGATCAACGACAACGCCGCGGACGACATCAAGGTCCTCGTCGTCGGCAACCCGGCCAACACGAACGCGCTCATCGCGCAGGCCGCCGCCCCGGACGTACCGGCCGACCGCTTCACGGCCATGACCCGCCTGGACCACAACCGCGCGCTCACGCAGCTCGCGAAGAAGACCGGCACGACGGTCGCGGACATCAAGCGCCTCACCATCTGGGGCAACCACTCCGCCACCCAGTACCCGGACATCTTCCAGGCGTCCGTCGCCGGCAAGCCGGCCATCGAGGCCATCGGCGGCGACGAGAAGTGGCTGTCCGACGACTTCATCCCGACCGTCGCCAAGCGTGGCGCCGCGATCATCGAGGCCCGTGGCGCGTCCTCGGCCGCCTCGGCCGCGAACGCCGCGATCGACCACGTCCACACCTGGGTCAACGGCACCGCCGAGGGCGACTGGACCTCCATGGGTATCCCGTCGGACGGCTCCTACGGCGTCCCCGAGGGCCTTATCTCCTCGTTCCCCGTCACCACCAAGGACGGCAAGTACGAGATCGTCCAGGGCCTGGACATCAACGAGTTCTCCCGTGCGCGCATCGACGCGTCGGTGAAGGAGCTCGAGGAGGAGCGCGCCGCGGTCCGCGAGCTCGGCCTCATCTGATCACTGGCTTCATCTGATCGCCGGCCTGATCACCGGCTTGATCTGAGCCACGCGCTCCGCGCGCCCCGCACCCCCGCCCGTCCGGTTTAGTCCGGATTAGCGGGGGTGTGGTGTTTGTCGGCCGATTTAGGTCGATCGGGTGGTGACACAGCGCACTTTCGGCTACGGATTGTGCATGCTTTCCGGTCCCCAGGGCAGGGGGATCCGACGTTGCGGGCTCTTCGTGAAAAGAGAGTTTCGCGGTGTTCAGGGGGACTGATCGGGAACGGAAGGCAAAACGGGACGTGTCTGAACAGCAGAGCATTTTCGTGGACGGAGAATGGCGCAGCGCCGCCTCCGGAGCCACACGCGAGATCCTCGACCCGGCGGATGCCAAGCCGTTCGCAGTCATCGCCGAGGGCGGCGAAGCGGACGTGGACGCCGCGGTGGCCGCCGCGCGCCGCGCCTTCGACGAAGGATCATGGCCGGGCACGCCCGTCGCCGAGCGCGCCGCGCTCCTGCGCCGGGTCGCCGACCTCCTCGTACGCGACCGGGAGAAGATCGGGCTCATCGAGAGCCGAGACGCCGGCAAGACCGTGGAAGAAGGCCGCGTCGACGTCGACTGCGTCGCCGACGCCTTCCGGTACTTCGCGGACCTGGTCGTCGGAGAGGGCGGCGGGCGCGTCGTCGACGCCGGGTCGGACGAGATCCACAGCGTCGTCGTGCACGAGCCCGTGGGTGTGTGTTCCCTGATCACCCCGTGGAACTATCCGCTCCTCCAGGCCAGCTGGAAGGTCGCCCCGGCCCTCGCCGCCGGCAACACCTTCGTCATCAAGCCGAGCGAGATCACGCCGCTGACCACGGTGATCCTCGTCGAACTCCTCGCCGAGGCGGGGCTTCCCGCGGGCGTCGCCAACATCGTGACCGGCCCTGGCCACACCGTGGGCGCCCGCATGGCCGAGCACCCCGACGTCGACCTCGTCTCCTTCACCGGCGGCCTGGTCAGCGGCACGAAGGTCGCGCAGGCCGCGGCCGCCGACGTGAAGAAGATCGCCCTCGAACTCGGCGGCAAGAACCCGAACGTCGTCTTCGCCGACGCCTGCGACACCGCCGAAGGCTTCGACACCGCCGTCGACCAGGCGCTCAACGCCGCCTTCATCCACAGCGGGCAGGTCTGCTCCGCCGGCGGCCGGCTCATCGTCGAGGAGTCCGTGCGCGAGCGCTTCGTCGCCGAACTCGCCCGCCGCGCCGAGAAGATCAGGCTCGGCCGCGGCACCGAGGACGGCGTCGAGTGCGGCCCCCTCGTCTCCGCGCAGCAGCGCGACAAGACCGAGTACTACGTGGCGTCCGCGCTCGCCGAGGGCGCCGTCCTGCGCTGCGGCGGCAAGCGGCCCGAGCCCAGCGACGTACGGCCCGAGGGCGGCTACTTCTACGAGCCGACCGTCCTCGACCGCTGCCACCGCGAGATGCGCGCCGTCCGCGAGGAGGTCTTCGGCCCGGTCCTGACCGTCGAGACGTTCCGCACCGAGGACGAGGCCGTCGCCCTGGCCAACGACACCGAGTACGGGCTCGCCGGCGCCGTCTGGACCGCCGACGCGGGGCGCGCCCGCCGCGTCGCCGGACGCCTGCGCCACGGCACCGTGTGGATCAACGACTTCCACCCCTACCTGCCGCAGGCGGAGTGGGGCGGCTTCGGCAAGAGCGGCGTCGGCCGCGAGCTGGGCCCGGCCGGTCTCGCCGAGTACCGCGAGACCAAGCACGTGTACCAGAACCTGGCCCCGAAGCCCGTGCGCTGGTTCGCGGGCTGACCCCCCGCCGGCGCCTCACACCCCCACGTCTTTACGCGCAGAGCTTTGGAGTTGACGCATGCCTGAGAAGTCCGTGAACACGTACGACTACGACTACGTCATCGTCGGCGGCGGTACCGCCGGTTCCGTCATAGCCTCCCGGCTGACCCAGAACCCCGACGTCACCGTCGCCGTCATCGAGGGCGGCCCGAGCGACATCGACCGGGACGACGTCCTGACCCTGCGCCGCTGGCTCGGCCTCCTCGGCGGCGACCTCGACTACGGCTACACCACCACCGAGCAGCCGCGCGGCAACTCGCACATCCTGCACAGCCGCGCCAAGGTCCTCGGCGGCTGCTCGTCGCACAACACCCTCATCTCGTTCAAGCCGCTGCCCGGCGACTGGGACGAGTGGGCCGCGGCCGGCGCCGAGGGCTGGGACCACAAGGCGATGGACCCGTACTTCGGCAAGCTGCGCAACAACATCGTGGCGGTCGACGAGAAGGACCGGAACGCGATCGCCCGCGACTTCGTCGAGGCCGCGCTGACTGCCACGGGCGTGCCGCGCGTGGACGGCTTCAACAAGGCGCCGTTCAAGGACGGCGCGGGCTTCTTCGACCTCGCGTACCACCCGGAGAACAACAAGCGCTCCAGCGCCTCCGTCGCCTACCTCCACCCCCACATGGAGGCCGGCGACCGGCCCAACCTGACGCTCCTCCTTGAGACTTGGGCGTACAAGCTCGAGATGGACGGCACGCGGGCGCGCGGCGTCCACGTGCGGTCCAAGGACGGTGTGGAGAGCCTGATATCCGCCCGGCGCGAGGTCGTGGTGTGCGCCGGTGCCGTCGACACGCCCCGGCTGCTCATGCACTCCGGTATCGGCCCGAAGGCCGACCTGGAGAAGCTCGGCATCCCCGTCCTGCACGACCTGCCGGGCGTCGGCGAGAACCTGCTCGACCACCCCGAGTCCGTCATCGTGTGGGAGACCGACGGGCCGATCCCCGACAACTCCGCCATGGACAGCGACGCGGGTCTGTTCATCCAGCGGGACCCCGAGGCCGCCGGGCCCGACCTGATGTTCCACTTCTATCAAATTCCGTTCACGGACAACCCCGAGCGCCTCGGCTACGAGAAGCCCGAGCACGGGGTGTCCATGACGCCCAACATCCCCAAGCCGCGCAGCCGCGGCCGCCTCTACCTGACCAGCGCGGACCCCGAGGACAAGCCCGCCCTCGACTTCCGCTACTTCACGGACGAGGACGACTACGACGGCCGCACCCTCGTCGACGGCATCAAGATCGCCCGCGAGATCGCGAAGACCGAGCCGCTCGCCGGCTGGCTCAGGCGCGAGGTGTGCCCCGGGCCCGACGTGGTGAGCGACGAGGAGCTCTCCGAGTACGCGCGCAAGGTCGCGCACACCGTCTACCACCCCGCCGGGACCTGTCGCATGGGCGCAAACAATGATGAACTCGCCGTCGTGGACCCGGAGTTGAGGATCCGCGGTCTCGAATCGATCCGCATCGCCGACGCGTCCGTCTTCCCCACGATGCCGGCGGTGAACCCGATGATCGGGGTGCTCATGGTCGGGGAGAAGTGTGCCGAGCTGCTGGGTGGTGACGCGTGATGAGTACGACTGTGGAGAAGGCACGTGAAGAGGGCGCGCACACGGACGCGCCCGTGTTCTCCGTGCGCAACCTGTGGAAGGTCTTCGGACCGAAGGCCGACCGGGTGCCGGGCGACGCGGAACTCGCCGGCCTGAGCGCCGCCGAACTGCGCACCCGCACCGGGTGCACCGCCGCCGTGCGGGACGTCAGCTTCGACGTGCGCAAGGGCGAGGTCTTCGTCGTCATGGGCCTCTCCGGCTCCGGCAAGTCCACCCTCGTACGCTGCCTGACCCGGCTCATCGAGCCGACCTCCGGCGGGATATCCATCGAGGGCGAGGACGTCCTCGGCATGGACAAGGGGCGCCTGCGTGCACTGCGGCGCCACCGCGCCGCCATGGTCTTCCAGCACTTCGGGCTCCTCCCGCACCGCACCGTGCTCGACAACGTCGCGTACGGCCTGGAGATCCAGGGCATGGGCCGCGCCGAGCGGCGCGCCAAGGCGGCGGCGGTCGTCGAGAAGGTCGGCCTCGAAGGTCTTGAGCAGCGGCGCCCCGGGCAGCTGTCCGGCGGTCAGCAGCAGCGGGTCGGGCTCGCGCGCGCACTCGCCGTCGATCCCGAAGTGCTGCTGTTCGACGAGCCGTTCAGCGCCCTCGACCCGCTGATCCGCCGCGACATGCAGGAGGAGGTCATCCGGCTCCACCGTGAGGAGGGCCGGACCATGGTCTTCATCACGCACGACCTGACGGAGGCGCTGCGGCTCGGCGACCGGATCGCGCTGATGCGCGACGGCAAGATCGTGCAGCTGGGCACGCCCGAGGAGATCGTGGGCTCGCCCGCCGACGACTACGTACGCGAGTTCGTCCGGGACGTGCCGCGCGAGCAGGTCATGACGGTGCGCCGCGCGATGCGGCCCGCCGACGCGGACGAGGTCGGGCGCGGCCCGGCCGTCGCGCCCGGCGCGACCGTGTCGGAGGCGATCGAGGCGGTCGCCAGGACCGGCTTCGCGGTACGGGTCATGGACGACGGCCGCTGCCTGGGGGTCGTGGACCATGCGCGGCTGCTTGGCGTGGTGGCGGGGACGGGGGCCGGTTCCGGGGTGGAGGCGGGTTCGGGGACGGATTCGGAGTCCGGGGCGGGAGCCGCTTCGGAGGCCGGTGCCGGTGCCAGTGCCAGTGCCAGTGCCGGTTCCGGTGACGCTGGAAGCGACGCTGTCGCCGACGTCACGCCCCCGGGCGAGGAGGTCGCCTGATGGCCGCCGCCAGTACCGTCACCGCCCCCGCGGCGGACACCTCGCGCCTCGGCGCGCTCGTGCGCAACCGCGCCCTCGGCAAGCTCCTGCTGCTCGCCGTCGTCGCGGCCGTCCTCATCCCGATCGTCAACGCCAAGTGGGCGAGCGGCAGTTGGCCGCACGCGCTCACCGTCGACCTGACCGGACCGCTGGGCAAGACCAGTGACTGGATCATCGACAACCGGGACAGCCACCCGCTGTTCCTCTACTTCTTCGGCCACATCAGCAACGCCGTCGTCATCTGTGTGCGCGGCGTCTACCTGGTGCTCCTCGCCGCCGGCTGGGCCGGCGTCACCGCCGCGGCCGGGCTCATCGCCTGGCGCGTGGCGGGCCTCAAGCTCGCGGCGGCCGCCACCGCCGCGTTCCTCGCCTGCGGGCTCCTCGGCATGTGGGTTCCCACCATGCAGACGCTCGCGCTCATGATCGTCGCCGTACTCGCCTCGGTCGTGCTCGGCGCGGTCCTCGGACTCGCCGCCGGCCTGTCCGACCGTACGAACCGGGCGCTGCGGCCCGTACTCGACACGATGCAGGTCCTGCCCGCGTTCGCGTACCTGCTGCCGGTCGTCCTCGTGTTCGGCATCGGTGTCCCGGCCGCCGTCCTCGCGACCGTGGTCTACGCGGCCCCGCCCATGGCCCGCCTCACCGCGCTCGGCCTGCGCGAGGCCGACGGCGGTGTCATGGAGGCCGTCGCCTCGCTCGGCGCGACCGCGCGGCAGCGGCTCCTCACGGCCCGGCTCCCGCTCGCCCGTAAGCAGCTCCTCCTCGGGCTCAACCAGACGATCATGATGGCGCTCTCGATGGCCGTCATCGCGTCGGTGATCGGCGCGGGCGGTCTCGGTGACCGCGTGTACCAGGCACTGGCATCCGTGGACGTCGGCGCGGCTCTCGCCGCCGGCATCCCGATCGTGCTGCTCGCCGTGATCCTGGACCGTACGACGGCCGCGGCGGGGGAGCGGCTCGGTGCCGCCGAACCCGACGGCCGCCGCCTGCACGGTCTCAGCGGCTGGGGCGTGGCGGCGCTTGTGACGATCGCCGTCGCCCTCGCGGCCCGCTTCGCCGGCCGCATCGACTGGCCCGACACGTGGATCGTCAACATCGCCGACCCGGTCAACAACGCCGTCGACTGGATGACCAGCCACCTGTACTCCGGTGTCCCCTACATCGGCGGAACCGCCGACTGGGCGGGCCACTTCACCACCTGGGTCCTCGACCCGGTGCGCGACGGCCTGCAGGGCATGCCCTGGTGGGCCGTGCTCCTCGTCGTCGCCGCGCTCGCCTGGCTGATCGGCACCTGGCGCACCGCCCTGACCGCCGTGCTCGCCATGGCCGCGATCGGCGTCCTCGGTGTGTGGAAGCCGTCGCTCGACACGCTGTCCCAGGTCCTCGCGGCCGTCGCCGTGACGCTGGTCATCGGCTTCGCCGTCGGCATCGCGGCGGCGCGGAGCGAGCGCGTCGAACTGCTGCTGCGGCCCGTCCTCGACGTCTTCCAGACGATGCCGCAGTTCGTGTACCTGATCCCGGTGGTCGCGCTGTTCGGCGTCGGCCGCGCCCCCGCCGTCGCCGCGGCCGTGGTCTACGCGCTGCCGGCCGTCATCCGCATCACGACGCAGGGTCTGCGCCAGGTGAACGGGGCGGCCATGGAGTCGGCCCGGTCCATGGGCGCGACGAGCGGGCAGCAACTGCGCCAGGTCCAGCTGCCGCTGGCCAGGCCCGCGCTGCTCCTCGCCGTGAACCAGGGAGTCGTCCTCGTCCTCGCCGTCGTCATCATCGGCGGCCTGGTGGGCGGCGGCGCGCTCGGCTACGACGTCGTGTTCGGCCTCGCGCAGGGCGACCTGGCGACCGGGCTCGTCGCGGGCGCCGCGATCGTGTGCCTCGGACTCATGCTCGACCGGGTCACGCAGCCGACCGAGCGCCGCGCGAAGAAGGGAGCGTGACCATGCGTATATCCATGCGTATGTCGATCCGGGTACGCCGCACGACCATCGGCCTCGCGGCCGCGGGCACCCTCCTGGTGGCCACCGGCTGCGGCGCCGCCGACATGACCAAGCAGTCCTCCCCGTACGCGAACGCGAAGGGCGCCAAGACGGTGACCCTGTCCGTCCAGTCCTGGGTGGGCGCGCAGTCCAACATCGCCGTCGCCGAGTACCTGCTCAAGCACGAGCTCGGCTACCGCGTCGACACCGTCCAGGTCGACGAGGTCCCCGCGTGGGACGCGCTCAGCCAGGGCCGCGTCGACGCGATCATGGAGGACTGGGGCCACCCCGACCAGGAGCAGCGGTACGTCAAGGACAAGAAGACGATCGTGAACGGCGGCGGCCTCGGCGTCACCGGACACATCGGCTGGTTCGTCCCCACGTACTTCGCCGAGCAGCACCCGGACGTCACGAACTGGAAGAACCTCAACAAGTACGCGTCCCAGCTGCGCACCGCCGAGAGCGGCGGCAAGGGCCAACTCCTCGACGGATCCCCGTCGTACGTCACGAACGACAAGGCCCTTGTCGACAACCTGAAGCTGAAGTACCAGGTCGTCTTCTCGGGCTCCGAGGCGGCGCAGATCACCCAGATCAAGCAGTTCGCCAAGGCCAGGAAGCCCTTCCTGACGTACTGGTACCAGCCGCAGTGGCTGTTCAAGAAGGTGCCGATGACGGAGGTGAAGCTGCCGGCGTACAAGGACGGCTGCGACGCCGACCCGAAGAAGGTCGCCTGCGCCTACCCGAAGACGCCGCTGCAGAAGTACCTCAACGCGGACTTCTCGAAGAGCGGCGGCAAGGCGGCGCAGTTCCTGAAGAACTTCAAGTGGACGACCGAGGACCAGAACGAGGTCTCTCTGCTCATCGCCGACAAGAAGATGTCGCCGGACGAGGCGGCGAAGAAGTGGATCGACGAGCACGAGTCCACATGGCGGGCCTGGCTGCCCAAGTAGTGGTCACACGCGTATGCCGGGTGCCCTCCCCTGACGGGGCACCCGGCATGCGTGCTGTGCGATGGCCGCTACTTGAAGTCCCCCGCGGTGTAGTGCCCGGGCACCATCCGCGTCGAGACGCCGAACCGGTTCCACGCGTTGATCACCGTGATCGCGGCGATCAGCTGCGTCAGCTCCCGCTCGTCGTACAGCTCGGCCGCCCGCGCGTACGTCTCGTCCGGCACGAACCCGTCGGTCAGCACGGTGATCGCCTCGGTCAGCTCGATCGCCGCGATCTCCCGGGCCGTGTAGAAGTGCCGCGACTCCTCCCACGCGCTGAGCTGGATGATCCGCTCGACGCTCTCGCCCGCGGCGAGCGCGTCCTTGGAGTGCATGTCGAGGCAGAACGCACAGTGGTTGAGCTGCGAGGCGCGGATCTTGACCAGTTCGAGCGTCACCGGGTCGACGCCCTTACGGGACTCGGCGTCGAGCCGGATCATGGCCTTGTAGACGTCCGGGGCGTGCTTGGCCCACGCCAGGCGCGGCGCGTGCTCGTGGACGTACTCCTTGCCGGCGGCTTCGGTGCTGGTCGTTTCGTCGTTCGTCGTCGTCATGCTCTCGACCCTACGAGCGGAATAGCCCACGGGTATGGTCCATTCCCATGGTGGAATCCTGGGCCACTTCGCCCTCCGGTCAAGCGCTCGGTATCGATCTGCACATCGAGCCGACCGGCTCCGGCCTGCGCAAAGGCCTGACCGACGCGCTCCGCGACGCCGTACGCGGCGGACGCCTCGCCCCCGGCATCCGGCTGCCGTCCTCCCGCACCCTCGCCGCCGATCTGGGCATCGCCCGCAACACCGTCGCCGACGCCTACGCGGACCTCGTCGCCGAGGGCTGGCTCACCGCGCGCCAGGGCTCGGGAACCCGCGTGGCGGAGCGGCCGGTGGAGACGCCCGAGCCTGGCCCGGCCCGCGGTCGGCGCGCCCCGGCCGGACTCCGCCACGACCTGCACCCCGGCACCCCCGACCTGTCCTCGTTCCCGCGCGCCGAATGGCTCAAGGCGGCGCGCCGCGCCCTCACCGCCGCCCCGAACGACGCCCTCGGCTACGGGGATCCGCGCGGCCGCGTCGAACTGCGCACCGCCCTCGCCGGCTACCTGGCCCGCGCCCGCGGCGTCCACGCCGATCCCGACCGCATCGTGATCTGCTCCGGCTTCGTCCACGGCCTGATGCTGCTCGGCGAGGTACTGCGGAGCAGGGGCGTGCGCGACGTGGCCGTGGAGACGTACGGGCTCGACATCCACTGGAACATCCTGACCCGGTCCGGCCTGCGGACCCACCCCCTTCCTCTCGATCAACTGGGCACCCGCACCGGTGAGTTGGCCGCCGGTGAACCGGACGTGGGCGCCGCCCTGCTGACCCCCGCCCACCAGTTCCCCATGGGCGTGCCCCTCCACCCCGACCGGCGCACCGCCGCCGTCGACTGGGCCCGCCGCACCGGCGGACTGATCCTGGAGGACGACTACGACGGCGAGTTCCGCTACGACCGCCAGCCCGTCGGCGCCCTCCAGGGCCTCGACCCCGACCGCGTCGTCTACTTCGGCACGGCCAGCAAGTCCCTCGCCCCCGGCCTGCGCCTGGGCTGGCTGGTACTCCCGCCGTCCGTCGCCGCGGAGGTCACGGAGGCGAAGGGCAGCGCCGACTGGTCCTGCGGCGTCCTCGACCAGCTGACCCTCGCGGAGTTCATCGGCTCCGGCGCCTACGACCGTCACGTCCGCGGCGCCCGCCTGCGCTACCGCCGGCGCCGCGACCAGCTCGTGGCCGCCCTCGCCGAACGCGCCCCCGACGTCCGCGTCACCGGCATCGCCGCCGGCCTGCACGCCGTCCTCCAACTCCCGCCCGGCACCGAACAGTCCGTGGTCCGCGCCGCCGCCTGGCAGCGCCTCGGCGTATCCGGCCTCTCCAGCTTCCGCCACGACGACGCCCCCGCCACGGCGACCCAGGACGCCCTGGTGGTCGGCTACGGAACCCCACCGGACCACGCCTGGTCAGGAGCCCTGGAAGCCCTGTGCCGGGTACTGCCGTAGCGCGGCGGCGCCGTCAGACCCGGACGGGCTCGGAGGCGTCCTCCACCGGCGCCTCCCCGAAACGCGCAAGGGCCAGCGCCCCCGCCACGGCCACCACGAACCCGAGAACGGCCAGCCAGGCCAGCCCCTCGCGCGTGCGGTCCCCGAGCCAGACCACGCCGATCAGCGCCGGCCCGACCGTCTCGCCCACGACCATCCCGGCGGTGGCCGTGGTCACCGACCCCTTCTGCAACGCCGACGTCAGCAGCAGAAACGCCGCACCTCCACCGAGCAGCAGCGCGTACGTCGCCGGATTGCTGAGCAGGGCCCCCGGAGAGACATCGTCGATGAGCCGCACCGACACCTCCACCACCCCGAACCCGCACCCGGCGCCAAGGCCCAGAGCCAGCGCCCGGCCCCGCCCCGGCAGCCGCCCCGCCACGGCCCCGATCAGCAGCACACCGGCCGCCGTCGCCAGCATCGCGTACCGCAACGCGTCCGAACCCGGCTCCCCTCCCTCCGTCCCCGACGCGAGGCCCAGCATCGCGAGGCCCGCGACCACCACCCCGACGGCGCCCCACTCGACACCGCTCAACCGCGCGTCAAGCAGCCGGGAAGCGACCACCGCCGTCACCGCCAGACTCGAGGCAAGGGCCGCCCCCACGGCGTAGATCGGAATCGACCGCAGTGCCACGACCTGCAGCACGAACCCGAGCCCGTCGAGCCCGAGGCCCGCGACGTAACGCCACTGCCGCAGCGCCCGCAGCAACAACGCCGCGTCGACCCCCGACCCCGACCCCGGCTCCGCGGCCCGCGCGGCGACCGCCTGCAACACGGAAGCCGTACCGAAACAGACCGCGGACCCGAGCGCACACACCATTCCAAGAAGCACGAAGCGACTGTAGAGGTAGCGACTGCAGAGGTAGCGACTGCAGGGGTCAGTCGGCCAGGACCGCCCGGAGCTGGTCGAGTCCCCAGTCCAGGTCCTCCTTGCTGATCACCAGTGGGGGAGCGATCCGGATCGTGCTCCCGTGGGTGTCCTTGACGAGAACCCCCTTGTCCAGCAGCTTCTCCGAGATCTCCCTCCCCGTGCCGCACGACGGATCGATGTCGACCCCCGCCCACAGCCCGCGTCCCCGCACCTGCGTCACCCTGCCCGTCCCCGCCAGCAGGGCCAGCTCCGCGTGAAGGTGTTCGCCCAGCTCCGCCGCCCGCCTCTGGAACTCCCCGCTCCGCAGCATCGCGATGACCTCGAGGGCCACGGCGCAGGCCAGCGGGTTCCCGCCGAACGTCGACCCGTGCTCACCCGGCTTGAACACCCCGAGCACGTCTTCGCCGGCCACCACCGCCGACACCGGTACGACCCCGCCGCCGAGCGCCTTGCCCAGGACATACATGTCGGGCACCACGCCCTCGTGCTCACAGGCGAACGTCCGCCCGGTGCGCCCGAGCCCCGACTGGATCTCGTCCGCGATGAACAGCACGTTCCGCTCGCGGGTCAACTCCCGTACCGCCGGCAGATATCCGGCCGGTGGCACGAGGACGCCGGCCTCGCCCTGGATCGGTTCGAGCAGCACCGCGACCGTGTTCTCGGTGACAGCGCCGCGCAGCGCCGTCAGGTCGCCGTACGGAACGATCTCGAACCCGGGCGTGTAGGGCCCGAAGTCCGCGCGCGCCTCCAGGTCCGTGGAGAAGCTGACGATCGTCGTGGTCCGGCCGTGGAAGTTGTTGCCCGCCACGACGATCTTCGCTCTCCCGTCGGGCACCTCCTTGACCTGGTACCCCCACTTCCTCGCCGTCTTCACGGCGGTCTCCACCGCCTCCGCCCCCGTGTTCATCGGCAGCACCATGTCCATGCCGCACAGGTCCGCGAGCTGGGTGCAGAACTCGGCGAACCGGTCGTGATGGAAGGCGCGGGACGTCAGCGTCACCCGGTCCAGCTGGGCCTTGGCGGCGTCGATGAGCCGCCGGTTCCCGTGGCCGAAGTTGAGCGCCGAGTAACCGGCGAGCATGTCGAGGTAGCGGCGCCCCTCGACATCCGTCATCCACGCCCCCTCCGCCGTGGCGACCACGACGGGCAGCGGGTGGTAGTTGTGCGCACTGTGCGCTTCGGACGCGGCGATGAAGGCTTCCGTTGCGGCATTCGGAGGAGTCACAGCAGTCACGGGATCTCCGTTCTTACAGCTCTTGCGGCGCGCAGACGCGGGCTTGTGGCCCCTTCCTATCGTCGCTCGCATCGTGGACCGGGAAACCTCGCCCTCCGGCGCGCCCGGTAGTGTGGCCACAGGGCCGTGACTGGCGCGCTTGGATGGGACCGACCATCAGGGAGCGGCCCGAGAACTGTGTGCCGTGCGCCTGGGCCGACCCGTGAACTTCCCCGGCTCCCGACCTCGCTCGGGCAGGGGGAGGCCCCATCCGTCCGGAGGTCCGTCATGCCAGAGCCCACCCTCTCCACCGAGTCCGTAGCCTTCCGCAGCGCGCTCGACGTGATCCGCGGTGTCGAGCCCCGCGTGGCCGACGCCATCGGCCAGGAGATCGCCGACCAGCGCGAGATGCTCAAGCTCATCGCCAGTGAGAACTACGCCTCCCCGGCGACCCTCCTCGCGATGGGCAACTGGTTCAGCGACAAGTACGCCGAGGGCACCGTCGGCCGCCGTTTCTACGCCGGCTGCCGCAACGTGGACACCGTCGAGGCCCTCGCCGCCGAGCACGCCCGCGAGCTCTTCGGCGCCCGCCACGCCTACGTCCAGCCGCACTCCGGCATCGACGCCAACCTCGTCGCCTTCTGGGCCGTCCTCGCCCAGCGCGTCGAGGCTCCCGCCCTGGAGCGCGCGGGCGTCCGCAACGTCAACGACCTCACCGACGCCGACTGGGCCGAGCTCCGCCAGGCCTTCGGCAACCAGCGCATGCTCGGCATGTCCCTGGACGCCGGCGGCCACCTCACCCACGGCTTCCGCCCGAACATCTCCGGCAAGATGTTCGACCAGCGCAGCTACGGCACCGACCCGCAGACCGGCCTCGTCGACTACGAGGCCCTGCGCGCCAGCGCCCGCGACTTCAAGCCGCTGATCATCGTCGCCGGCTACTCCGCGTACCCGCGTCTCGTGAACTTCCGCATCATGCGCGAGATCGCCGACGAGGTCGGGGCGACCCTCATGGTCGACATGGCGCACTTCGCGGGCCTCGTCGCCGGCAAGGTCCTCACCGGCGACTTCGACCCGATCCCGCACGCCCAGATCGTCACCACCACGACGCACAAGTCGCTGCGCGGCCCGCGCGGCGGCATGGTCCTGTGCGACGACTCCCTGAAGGACCAGGTCGACCGCGGCTGCCCGATGGTCCTCGGCGGCCCGCTGCCGCACGTCATGGCCGCCAAGGCCGTCGCCCTCGCCGAGGCCCGCCGCCCCGAGTTCCGTACCTACGCCCAGGCCGTCGTCGACAACGCCCGCGCCCTCGCCGAAGGCCTGACCCGCCGCGGCGCCACGCTCGTCACGGGCGGTACGGACAACCACCTCAACCTGATCGACGTCGCCACGTCCTACGGGCTCACCGGTCGCCAGGCCGAGAACGCGCTCCTCGACTCCGGCATCGTCACCAACCGCAACTCCATCCCCGCCGACCCCAACGGTGCCTGGTACACCTCCGGCATCCGCATCGGCACCCCCGCCCTGACCACCCGAGGTCTGGGCGCCACGGAGATGGACGAGGTCGCCGGCCTGATGGACCGGGTCCTGGCCGCCGCGGAGCCGGGCACAACCAGCAAGGGCGCGCCCTCCAAGGCGCAGCACACCCTGGACCCGAAGATCGCCGACGAGGTCTCCTCGCGCGCGTCCGACCTGCTGAGCGGCTTCCCGCTGTACCCCGAGGTCGACCTCACCTGAGCCGCCGGCGCTCCTTCCCCTGAGGCCCTGACACACCCTGACCCGCTCCCCTGGGAGCGGGTCAGGGTGTGTTCCTCGTCTCATCACAAGGCCCGTGAAGGTGCACGCTCCGTACACGGATCCGGCACTTGTCGTGCACTCGTTCCCCACCTGTTCCCTAGCAAGGAGAGACACCTGAGAGAATGAGGAGCATGGCCTCTGATCGTCCCCGCGTGCTCTCCGGAATCCAGCCCACGGCAGGCTCGTTCCACCTCGGCAACTACCTCGGCGCGGTCCGCCAGTGGGTGGCGCTGCAGGAGTCCCACGACGCGTTCTACATGGTCGTGGACCTGCATGCGATCACCGTGCCGCAGGACCCGAAGGAACTCCGCGCCAACACCCGGCTCGCGGCGGCCCAGCTCCTGGCCGCCGGACTCGACCCGGACCGCTGCACGCTGTTCGTCCAGAGCCATGTCCCCGAGCACGCGCAGCTCGGCTGGCTCATGAACTGTCTGACGGGCTTCGGCGAGGCCTCCCGCATGACCCAGTTCAAGGACAAGTCCGCCAAGCAGGGCGCCGACCGCGCGACCGTCGGCCTCTTCACGTACCCGGTCCTCCAGGTCGCGGACATCCTGCTGTACAACGCCGACCAGGTTCCCGTGGGCGAGGACCAGCGCCAGCACATCGAGCTGACCCGTGACCTCGCCGAGCGTTTCAACGGCCGCTTCGGCGAGACGTTCACGATCCCGGCGCCGTACATCCTCAAGGAGACGGCGAAGATCTTCGACCTGCAGGACCCGTCGATCAAGATGAGCAAGTCGGCGTCGACGCCGAAGGGCCTCATCAACCTGCTCGACGAGCCGAAGGCCACGGCCAAGAAGGTCAAGAGCGCGGTCACCGACACCGAGACGGTGATCCGCTTCGACCCGGAGAACAAGCCGGGCGTCAGCAACCTCCTCGCCATCTACTCCACCCTCACCGGCACAGGTATCCCGGAACTGGAGCAGAAGTACGAGGGCAAGATGTACGGTGCGCTCAAGACGGACCTGGCGGAGGTCATGGTCGATTTCGTGACACCTTTCCGGACCCGCACCCAGGAGTACCTGGACGACCCGGAGACGCTCGACTCGGTCCTGGCCAAGGGCGCGGAGAAGGCGCGTGCCGTCGCCGCCGAGACCCTCGCCCAGGCGTACGACAGGATCGGTTTCCTGCCGGCGAAGCACTGAGTCCGGGCGCCGCCCGAACCGCCTGTACCGCCACCCGCCCACCACACGACGACAGGAGTACGACGTGGGGACCGTAACGATCGGCGTTTCGATCGCGGTCCCGGAGCCACATGGCAGCCAGCTCCAGGAGCGGCGCGCGGGCTTCGGTGATCCCGCGGCGCACGGCATCCCCACGCACGTCACCCTGCTCCCGCCGACCGAGGTCGAGGACGGCTCGCTGCCCTCGATCGAGGCCCATCTCGAGGAGGTCGCGGGTTCGGGGCGGCCCTTCGGGATGCGGCTCTCGGGGACGGGAACCTTCCGTCCGCTGTCACCCGTCGTGTTCGTACAGGTCGTCGAGGGCGCCGAGGCCTGCACCTGGCTGCAGAAGCAGGTCCGTGACGCGTCGGGTCCCGTCGCGCGCGAGCTGCAGTTCCCGTACCACCCGCATGTCACCGTGGCCCACGGCATCGCCGAAGAGGCGATGGACCGGGCCTACGAGGAGCTCTCCGAGTACGAGGCCGCCTGGCCGTGCACCGGGTTCGCCCTGTACGAGCAGGGCGCCGACGGAATCTGGCGCAAGCTGCGCGAGTTCCCGTTCGGGGGCCCCGCCGTTCCCGCGCAGGGCCCCGGCCGTTCGAAGCGGGGCAGGCAGCCCGCGCGCTGACCCAGGCCGGCCGGTCTTCGCGCCCGGGCAGAACGGCGTGCGGCTCGGGCCGTCACACCGGCAGGCGCCGGAACACCGGGCGCGGCACATGCCGCAGCGCCGACATGACCAGGCGCAGCGCCCCGGGCACCCAGACGGTTTCCGACCGCCGCCGCAGCCCCGTCTCGATGGCCAGCGCCACCGCCTCCGGTGTGGTCGCCATCGGAGCCTCCGCCATCCCCTTGGTCATCTTGGACCGTACGAAGCCGGGGCGCACGACCATCACATGCACGCCCGTGCCGTGCAGCGCGTCTCCGAGGCCCTGCGCGAAGGCGTCGAGGCCGGCTTTGCTCGACCCGTAGATGAAGTTGGAGCGGCGGGCCCGCTCTCCCGCGACCGACGAGAGCACCACGAGCGAGCCGTGGCCCTGGGACTGCAGCGCGCGGGCACAGATGAGTCCCGCCGACACCGCGCCGGTGTAGTTGGTCTGCGCCACACGCACCGCGGACAGGGGCTCGTCCTCGTCGCGGGCCTGGTCGCCGAGAATCCCGAACGCCATCAGCACCATGTCGATGTCGCCCTCGGCGAACACCTTGCCCAGTGTCACCTCGTGGGCCTCGGAGTCGAGCGCGTCGAAGGCGACGGTGCGGGCGTCGGCGCCCATGTCGCGGAGTTCGGCGGCGGCGCGGTCGAGAGCGGGGGACGGGCGGCCGGCCAGCCACACCGTCCGGGTCCTGCGCGCCACGAGGCGGCGGGCGGTGGCGAGCGCGATCTCGGAGGTGCCGCCGAGGACGAGCAGGGACTGCGGGGTGCCGAAGGCGTCCTTCATGAGAACCAAACTCCAGAGGGGCGGGTCAGGGGATCGGTGCGAGGGGGCGGGCCCTCAGAGTCCGAGGCGGCGGGACAGGTCGGAGCGGAACACTCCGTGCGGGTCCAACCGCTCGCGCAGGGCCCGGAATTCATCGAGCCGCGGATACATGGCCGAGAGCAGTTCGGGCCGGAGCCGTGAGTCCTTGGCGAGGTAGATGCGCCCGCCGGCCGCGGCCACCTCCTCGTCGAGTTCGTCGAGGAACGATCCGAGTCCCGGCAGGTTCGCGGGAATGTCGAGTGCGAGCGTCCAGCCCGGCACAGGGAAGGAGAGCCATCCCGGATCTCCGTCGCCGAAGCGCTTGAGGACCGCCAGGAAGGAGGGGCACCGGCGCTCGGAGATGCGCTGCACGATATGGCGAAGAGCTTCCTCCTTGCCGTGTCCGACGACGAATTGGTACTGGACGAATCCACCGCGCCCATAGACGCGATTCCAGTGCGGTACGCCGTCGAGGGGGTGGAAGAACGTGGACAGCTTCTGGATCTGGCCGACGCGTGACGCGGGGGCCTTGCGGTACCAGAGCTCGTTGAAGAGGCCCACGGTCGTCCGGCCGAGGAGCCCTTCGGGTACGAACGCGGGCGCCGCCGGCAGCTGCCCGGGGCGGAACGTCAGCGGTGCCCTGCGCGCCCTCGGGGGGACGGCGTCCAGTGGAGCGTGATCGCCACGGGTGAGCACCGAGCGGCCCATCGACGTTCCGCGGGCCAGCAGATCGATCCAGGCGACCGAGTAGCGGTAGCGGTCGTCGGTCGCGGTGAGCCGGGCCATCAAATCGTCGAGGTCGGAGGCGCGTTCGGTGTCGACCGACATGAACGAGGTCTCGACAGGGAGGAGTTGGACGGTGGCCGTGAGGATGATCCCGGTGAGACCCATACCGCCGGCCGTCGCGTCGAACAGCTCGCTGCCGCGCTCCACGATCCGGACTTCTCCGTCGGCGGTGAGCAGTTCCAGTGCGAGGACGTGGCGGGAGAACGACCCGGAGACGTGGTGGTTCTTGCCGTGGATGTCGGCGCCGATCGCTCCGCCGACCGTGACGTACCGGGTGCCGGGGGTCACGGGGACGAACCAGCCCAGAGGGAGGAGGACTTCCATCAGGTGGTGCAGTGAGACGCCCGCGTCGCACAGTACGGTCCCGCCGGACGCGTCGATCGCGTGGACACGGTCCAGGCCCGTCATGTCGAGAACGCTGCCGCCGGCGTTCTGCGCCGCGTCTCCGTAAGCCCGGCCAAGGCCGCGGGCGATGTGGCCCCGGTGGCCCGGAGTTCCGCCCGCACGGACCAGGGCCGCCGCCTCGGCGTAGGAGCGGGGGCGCACGATGCGGGCGGCGGTGGGGGCCGTGCGGCCCCAGCCGGTCACCGGGACGGTGTCCAGGACAACTGAGGGTGCGGGAGCAGTGGTGCGAGCGGGATCGGCAGCCATGAACGCGACCGTATCGCCCATGGATAAGGCCTTCGTCCCAAACAGACCAAGCCCTCACTGAAATGGGTGATTGAGGGGGTGTCACGATAAATTGTCTGAGTTATACGGGTCTTGACCCGCAGAGTGAGCCACATGGACGACATGGACCGCCGATTGCTGTCGGCATTGCGCGACTGCGGTACGGACCGGCGGGTGGCCGCGGCCGCGCGCGCACTGTCCTGGAGCGGGGAGCACGGTGCGCTCTGGCTGGGCGCCGGACTCCTCGGGGCCGCGGTCGACCGGCAGCGGCGGGGGGCGTGGCTTCGCGGGACGGCGCTGACCGCCGCGGCCCACCTGGCCAGCATGGGGGTCAAGCGGGTCGTGCGGCGCCCGCGGCCCGGCGCGGAGCTCGGCGGGGAGCCGCTGGTCCGCACCGCCGGGCGGCACTCCTTCCCCAGTTCGCACGCCGCTTCGGCGGCCGCTGCCGCGGTGGCGTACGGGGCGCTGCGGCCGGCGGGGGCCCGGCTCGTCCCGCCGCTGGCGGCGGCGATGTGCGTCTCGCGCCTGGTCGTCGGGGTGCACTACCCCTCGGACGTGGCCGCGGGGGCGGCGCTCGGAGCGGTCACCGCGCGGCTCGGAGCCCACTGGATGGCCGGGGGTGCCCGGTGGTGACGGAACGGACCGAGCGAAGGGAAGGGGTGGCCGCTCAGGTGCGGCGGGTGGCGTCCACGGCTCTGTTGGACCCGCCGCGGGAACCGCAGGTGCCCGAGGCGCGCGGGCTGACGACGCTCGGGTTGCCGGCCGGGTTGTGGGCAGGGCTGCTGAGGACGGCGAGGCCCCGGCAATGGGTGAAGAACGTGCTGGTGGTGGCCGCGCCCGCCGCTGCGGGTGAATTGTTCACCAGGCACGCCGCGGTTCAACTGGCCCTGGTGTTCACGCTGTTCACGGCGGCGGCCTCCGCCGTGTATCTGATCAACGACGCACGCGATGCCGAGGCGGACCGGGCCCATCCGGTCAAGCGGAGCAGGCCCGTGGCCGCGGGGCAGGTGCCGGTGGCGGTGGCCTATGCGGTCGGAGGCCTGCTCGCGGTGCTCGCGCCGTCGGCGGCAGCGGTCCTCTGCACCCCGATGGCAGCGGTGCTACTGGCCGCTTATGTCGGGATGCAACTGGCGTACTGCGTCAGCCTCAAGCATGTGCTCGTCGTCGACCTGGTCGTCGTGGCCACGGGGTTTCTGATGAGGGCCATGATCGGCGGGCTCGCTCTGGGGATTCCGCTCTCGCGGTGGTTCTTGATCACGACGGGGTTCGGGGCGCTGTTCATGGTCTCGGCCAAGCGGTACTCCGAGGCCGTGCAGATGGCCGGGAAGGAAGGGGCGACGAGGGCGTTGCTGACCGAGTACACGACCGGCTATCTGCGGTTCGTGTGGCAGCTCGCCGCCGGGGTGGCCGTTCTCGCCTACTGCCTGTGGGCCATGGAGGAGGGCGGGGTGGCGAAGGGCAGCCTCTTGCCGTGGAGGCAGTTGTCGATGGTGCCCTTCATCCTCGGGGTCCTGCGCTACGCGGTCTTCGCGGACCGTGGCACGGCCGGTGAGCCGGAGGACGTCGTGCTGAAGGACAAGGCACTGGCCGTGACCGGCCTGGTGTGGGTGGCGATGTACGGGCTCGCCGTCGTGGGCTGGTGAGTGTGCCGAGGAAGGCGCGGGGGTGGTCGCGGGTGAAGGGGGTGGGGCCCGAGCTTGTGGCGTTCGCGGCGGTGGGGGGTTGCGCGTACGCCGCCGATCTGGGGCTCTTCGTGTGGCTTCGGGGGCCGATGGGGTGGGATCCGATCACCGCCAAGTCGCTCTCGTTCCTGGCCGGTTGCACGGTCGCGTACGTGGGGAACGCGCTCGGTACCTATCGGCACGCGTCGGCGGGGGTGTCGCGGCTGCGGCAGTACGGGGTGTTCTTCGCGGTCAATGTGGCGGGGGCGCTGGTGCAGTTGTCGTGCCTCGCCGTGTCGCACTACGGGCTCGGACTCACGTCGCAGCGCGCGGACACGGTGTCCGGGGCGGGGGTGGGCATGGTCCTTGCGACGGTGCTGCGGTTCTGGGGCACCCGGACCCTTGTCTTCCGGATGAGTCCGGTGAGACGTGCGAGAACGGTCAGGGAGGGAAGGCTGGGTTCATGGACTGGCTGAAAAAACTCCCTGGCGTGGGGCCGATCGTCGAGCGGCTCATGCGTACGCACGCCTGGTGCGCCTACGAGCGGCTCGACCGGGTGCACTGGAGCCGGCTTGCGGCGGCGATGACGTTCATCAGCTTCCTGGCGCTGTTTCCGCTGCTCACCGTGGCCGCGGCGATCGCGGCCGGCACGCTGAGCCCGGAGCGGCAGAAGACACTTCAGGACAAGCTCGCGGAGCAGGTGCCCGGCATCTCCGACCAGTTGGACCTCGGCGCCCTCGTCTCCAACGCGGCCACGGTGGGTGTGGTGGCGGGAGCCCTGCTGCTCTTCACCGGCATCGGCTGGGTCGGTTCGATGCGAGAGTGCCTGCGCGCCGTGTGGGAGCTGGGGGACAAAGAGGGGAACCCGGTACTGCGCAAGATCGCGGACGCCGGGGTCCTGGCGGGCCTGGGCGGCGCCGGTCTCGCCTCGCTGCTGGCGTCGATGCTCGCCTCGAGCGCGGTGGGATGGACCGCGGACCGGCTCGGGATCGCCCAGGGCGGATGGGGCGGTGTGCTGCTCAGAGCGGCGGCGTTCGCGGTCGCCGTCCTCGCGGACTTCCTGCTGCTGCTCTATGTGCTGACGCTGCTGCCGGGGGTTCACCCGCACCGGCGGCCGCTCGTGACGGCGGCGCTGATCGGGGCGGCCGGGTTCGAGCTGCTGAAGGTGCTGCTGGGCGGCTATATGAAGGGGGTGGCGGCGAAGAGCATGTACGGGGCGTTCGGTACGCCGGTGGCATTGCTGCTGTGGATCAACTTCACGGCCAAGCTGCTGCTGTTCTGCGCGGCCTGGACCGCCACGCGGGGGCGGCCCGTCGTGGTGGTGCTGGACGAGGGCGAGCCCGAGGGGGAGCCGGGGGAGCCGCCGGGGGAGGGAGCGGGGGCGGCACCGGCCGGCGCCGCCTGAGGCGGACGCTCCTCCGCTCCTTCCCTCCCCGTCCCCCGTGGCGGACTCAGCGGCGGGGCAGGCGGCGTACCAGTTCGGGCAGGGGCCAGCGGCGGTTGACGAGGAAGGCGGCCGCGGCCAGGAGGACCAGGGCGCCGCCCGTGACGGCCAGGGCGATACCGATGCCGCTGGAGCCGTTGCGGACGGAGGCGTGGGCCGCCGAGGCCTGGCCGGGGGCGGCCGCTCCCGCGTCGCCCTTCGGGCCGGTCGGGGAAGCGGTGCCGGAGCCACCCGTGTCGGCGCTCTTCGGCGGGACGAGCTGTCCCACCGGGGTGACCTTGCCGTCGGCCTGGAAGCCCCAGTCGAGGAGGCGGGCGGTCTCCTGGTAGACGGCGTGGCTCTCGGTGGAGTCGGGGTTCATGACGGTGACGAGGAGGACCCTGCCGTCGCGTTCGGCGACGCCGGTGAAGGTGGCGCCGGCGTTGGTGGTGTTGCCGTTCTTGACGCCGGCGATGCCCTTGTAGGGGTTGAGGCCGTAGTCGCCGGTGATGAGCCGGTTGGTGTTCTGGATCGCGAAGGTGCCGGTGGTCTTCCCCTTCTTCTGCGACTTGGGGAACTTCGCGGTCGCCGTCGCGCAGTACTCGCGGAAGTCCTTCTTCTGCAGACCGGAGCGGGCGAAGAGGGTGAGGTCGTATGCGGAGGAGACCTGGCCGGGGGCGTCGTAGCCGTCGGGGCTGATCACGTGGGTGTCGAGGGCCTGGAGCTCGTCGGCGTGGGACTGCATGTCCTTGACGGTCTGCGGGACGCCGCCGTTGAGGGCGGACAGGACGTGGACCGCGTCGTTGCCGGAGCGCAGGAACACGCCGAGCCACAGGTCGTGGACGGTGTAGGTGTAGTTCTCCTTGACGCCGACCATGCTGGAGCCCGCGCCGATGCCGGCCAGGTCGGAGGCGACGACCTTGTGGGTCTGCGTCTTCGGGAACTTCGGGAGGACAGTGTCCGCGAAGAGCATCTTGAGGGTGCTCGCCGGGGGCAGTCGCCAGTGGGCGTTGTGCGAGGCGAGGACCTGGCCCGACTCGGCGTCCGTGACGATCCAGGAGCGTGCGGTCAGGTCCTTGGGCAGGACGGGGGCGCCGTTCTGCAGGTTCACCTGTGTGCCCGGCCTGCCCAGTTGGGCGCCGCCCACCGTCGACATCGAGGCCGGCGGCTTCGCCTTGTCCTTGGACCCGGGCTTCCCGTCGGCCAGCGCGGGCGTCACGCAGCTCACCGCGAGCAGCGCGGCGGAGGCGGCCACGGACGCGGCTACCAGGGCGACGCGCCGCCCGGCGGGCTTCGGACCCCCGGTAGCGGCGGTGACGTCGGAGACAGTAGTGAAATACGACTCATTCGCAGGCACGGTCGTGAACGTACATGGCCCGTGCCGGTAAGTCTTCGCCGAGGTGTCCTGTGTCCCCGTCTCCCCACCCCGGCGGCGGTGCGGAAGGAACACTCGCGATACTGAGGGTATGAAGCTCAGCCGCCCCGTCTCCTGGTTCCTGCTCGCCTTCGGTGTCTGGAGCTGGGTCATCTGGGTCACTTTCATTAAGAACCTGTGGAAGGACGGGAGCGGGCTCGCGTTCGACGACGCCGGCCACCCGACCGCCTACTTCTGGGTGCACCTGACGCTTGCCGTCGTCTCCTTTGTCTTGGGGACGGTGGTGGGGGTCATCGGGTTCCGTGGACTGCGCGCGTTGCGACGTGCGTGACACGGGGAACGGCACGCCACAACGGGGAAGGAGCGCGGCGCGTTGATCGCCGTCTTAGTGGTCGTCGGGGTCGCCTCGCTCGCGGCCTTCGCCGGTCTGCACTGGTACGCGTGGCGCCGCCTCGTGCGCGACACGACGGTCCGCGCCGGGCTCGCGCGGCGCGCGGGGACGGCCGTGTTCGTGCTGGGGCCGCTGCTGATGTTCGCGGCGGTGGCGAGCGAGCGGGCGGGTGCGCCGTTCTGGTTGCAGCAGGTCCTGGCCTGGCCAGGGTTCCTGTGGATGGCCTTCTCGATCTACCTGGTCCTCGCGGTCCTCGCGGGTGAACTCGTACGGCCCCTGCTGCGGCGCCACCTCGACCGCAGGTCCGCGGCGCAGGCCCCGGAGGCGGGGCCGGTGCGGGAGCCCGAGCCCGTACTGGTTCCGACGGCCGAGCCGCAGACGCCCACCCCGCCCCCGACTCCCGCCCCCGTCTCCGCGTCCGGCCCCTCCCGGCGGCTCTTCGTCTCCCGGGTCGTCGGCGGAGCCGCAGCCGTCGCCGCCACCGGCATCGTCGGGAACGGCGCGTACGGAGTGCTGCGCGGGCCCAGGGTGAAGCGGGTCACCGTTCCACTGGCCCGGCTGCCGCGCGCCGCGCACGGGTTCCGGATCGCGGTCGTGAGCGACATCCACCTGGGGCCCGTTCTGGGTCGGGGCTTCGCCCAGAAGGTGGTCGACACGATCAACTCCACGCAGCCCGACCTGATCGCCGTCGTCGGAGACCTGGTCGACGGGAGCGTCGAGGATCTGGCGCCGGCCGTCGCGCCGCTCGCGGGGCTGCGGGCCCGCCACGGCACGTACTTCGTGACGGGCAACCACGAGTACTTCTCGGGCGCCGAGCCGTGGGTCGAGCATGTGCGCGAGATCGGCCTGCGGCCTCTGGAGAACGCGCGCGTGGAGATGGGCGCGTTCGACCTCGCCGGGGTGAACGACGTGTCCGGCGAGAACTACGGCGACGGCCCCGACTACGACAAGGCGCTCGGTGACCGCGACCCCCGCCGCGCCGCCGTCCTCCTCGCCCACCAGCCCGTGATGATCCACGAGGCGGTGAAGCACGGCGTCGACCTCCAGCTGTCCGGGCACACCCACGGCGGCCAGCTCTGGCCGGGCAACTTCATCGCCGCCGCGGCCAACCCGACACTCGCGGGCCTGGAGCGGTACGGCGACACACAGCTGTACGTGAGCCGGGGCGCCGGCGCGTGGGGTCCGCCGGTACGGGTCGGAGCGCCCTCGGACATCACGGTCGTCGAGCTGGCGTCGAAGCGGGCCTGACACCGGCTGCGTCTTCGCCTCCGCCGGTACCGGCCTGATGCGTGAACGCCCGTACACCGGGCACGAACGCGGTCCCCGCGCAGGTCACCGCCACGGCCGCCGCCGCGATCCACAGCGGTGTCGCCTCGCCCCACGCGTCGGCGGCGAGCGGCGCGAGGACGTAGCCCAGCGGCATCGCGGCCAGCGAGAGCAGCCAGTCGTACGAGGTGACGCGGGCGAGGACGGCCTTGGGAACGGCGGCCTGGACCGCTGTCTCCCAGAGGGGATTGAAGAAGCCGAGCCCGGCCAGGGCGACGCCGGACGCGGCGGCGACCGCCGGGGCGGGGGCGTACAGGGCGAGCAGCCCCAGTGGCAGGACGTACGTGGTGAGGGCCAGGTTGCCGGTGAGGACCGGGCGGCGGGGGCGGGCCCGCCCGGACAGGAGTGAGCCGAGGAGCAGGCCGACCGCGCCCGCCTGGGCGATCACGATCCAGGCGCCGTTGCCGCCCAGCTCCTTGACGGCGATGGCCGGCCCGAGCGTGGCGAACACGGCTGCCGCGCCGTTCCACGTGGCGTGGGCGACCAGGCTCGTCCAGTACCAGCCGCGCGAGCGCACCTCGTGCCAGCCCTCGACCAGATCGGACCGCAGGGAGCGGCGGTCCTCAGCTGCGGCCGGTACCCGGTGGAGCCTCAGAGTGGCGAGCAGGGCGGCGCTGACGGCGAACGAGGCGGAGTCGAGGACGAAGGCCCAGCCGGGGCCCGCGGTCAGGACGAGCAGGCCGGCGAGCGCCGGGCCGCCCGCGAGCGTGGCGCTGCGCACGACGCCGAGCGTGGAGTTGGCGGCCTGCCGGTCCTGCTCGCCGACGATGCCGACGATGAGTGGGGCCAGTGTCGGCATGGCGAAGGCGGAGGCGGCTCCGCCGATCGCCTCGGCGGCCGCGATGTGCCACAACTCCGGCTTTCCGGAGAGGAGTTCGAAGGCGACGAAGAGCTGTCCCGCGCAGCGTACGAGGTCGGTGGTCAGGGCCACGGTGCGCGGGTTGAAGCGGTCGGCGATCACGCCGCCCAGTGGGAGGAGTACCAGCCGCGGCACCATCGCGCAGCCCAGGACCAGCGCGAGCGCCGAGGCGGATCCACCGGTGGCGGCCAGTACGGCGAGGGCGAGGGCGGAGGGGATGACGGCGTCGCCGACCAGGGAGAGGAGACGGCCGAGGAAGAAGCGGCGGAAGGAGGTGTTACCTAACAACGGGTGGCGGAGGCGGAGGCTGGGGCGGCGCGGCATGACGGCGAATGTATTTCGTCACCGAACTATTCGTCAACGAATTATCGGGCATCAAAATATCCGGCAGCGAAATATCTGGAAGCGAAAATATCTGGCACCGAAGTAACCGGCCGTAGACTGCCCTCATGGAACGCGACTGGACCGATGGGCATCTGGAGCGCTGGCTGCCGGTCATGCCGGAGCTCGACCCGGACATCGAGGGTGCGATCACGCGCGCGGGCGAGCTGACCCGGCATCTGCGCAAGGTCCGTGAACAGGCCCTGGCGGACGTCGAGTTGGAGCGCTTCGAGTTCGACACGCTGCACAAGCTCGCGGGCCGCGCCGGACGTGCGGCACCCTCGGAACTCGCCTCGGACCTGGGCCTCGCCCCGGCATCCGTCACCGGCCGCCTCGACGCCCTCGAACGCCGCGGCCTCGTCCTCCGTACGCCGTCCAGGACTGACCGGCGCCGGGTCGACGTGGAACTGACCGACGAGGGCCGGGCCATCTGGCGCAAGGCGCTTGACACACTCGGCGGCGAAGAGCACCGGGTGCTCGGCGTGCTGGACGCGAAGGAGCGCCGTCAGCTCTCTGACCTGCTGCGACGCGTGATGATCGCCGCCGAGTCGGGCCCGGCCGGACGCAGGTCCTGACCCCGCCCCGCCGTCACGCCCGCCCCGCCGTCACGCCCGCCCTGCCGTCAGGCCTGACGTCTCCGTCGGCCGCTCGGGCGCGCGCGTCGGCGCAGTGCCAGCAGGCCGCCGCCCGCGAGCACCGCGACCGCCGCCGAACCGCCGAACGCCCAGTCGTCCGTGCGGGACACGGCCGGAGCTCCCGCCGCCTCCGGCCCCGCGCCCGCCGCGCCCGCACCTGAGTCCGCCGCCCTCGCGCTCTCGGGCTGCTCGCTCAGCGGTGCGACCAGCGTGCCCACCGGGTCCGCCTTGCCCGCCGCCGCGAACCCCCAGTCGAGCAGCGCCGCCGTCTCCTCGTACACCGCCTCGTACCCGGCCCTGGGGTGCATGACGGTGACGAGGAGGGTCCGCCCGCCGCGGGTCGCCGCGCCGGTGAACGTGTTGCCCGCGTGCGACGTGTAGCCGTTCTTCACGCCTATGAGCCCCTCGTACGGCTGTACGCCCTGGCCGGTGAGGAGGCGGTCCGTGTTCTGTATCTGGAACGTCTTCTTTCCACCGGCCGGGAAGTCGGCCGTCTTCGTGGCGCAGTAGCCGCGGAAGTCGTCGTTCCTGAGGCCGGCCCGCGCGAACAGCGTCAGGTCGTACGCCGACGACACCTGCCCCCTGTGGTCGAAGCCGTCGGGGCTGACGACGTGCGTGTCGTTGGCCTGGAGGTCGGCCGCGCGCGCCTGCATCTGCCGGACGGTCTCGGCCACGCCGCCGTTCATGCTCGCGAGGACGTGCACCGCGTCGTTCCCGGACCGCAGGAACACGCCCTGCCACAACTGCTCGACCGTGTACGTGGTGCCGGCCTGGACGCCGACGAGGCTGCTGCCGTACGGGATGCCCGCGAGATCGGCGGCGGTCACCTTGTGGAGCTGGGTCCGGCCGAACTTCGGCAGCACCGTGTCGGCGAACAGCATCTTGAGCGTCGACGCCGGCGGCAGCGCGCGGTGCGCCTCGTACGAGGCGAGGACGTCGCCGGTGTCACGGTCGGCGACGAGCCACGACTGGGCGGCGAGCTTGGGCAGCCGGGGCGCGCCGGGCGCCACCTGTACACCGGGCCGGCCGAGCCGCGCCCCGCCGACGGCGCCGGGCGAGGCCGCCTCGGCACGGGGGCCGGGCAGGGTGACGGAGGCCGCTGCGCCGAGGCCGATGGCGAGCGCGGCGCGGCGGCTGACGTGGTGCGATGAAGAGGTGCCGGGCATCAGACGACGGTACAAGGACCGAATGAACCAAAGGTAAGAGCCCCCGGCCACCCCTTGAATCCCCCGATTCCCCCGATTCCCCAGCCCTACGCGATACCCCCTACCCCCTACCCCCTCACCCTTTCCCGGTCCGCGCCGCCGTCGACGCCTCCGTCATGCCCGGCAGGAAGTCCGTGAACAGTTCGTGCACCTCGAGCACCAGCGGCCGGAGCACCCGGAACCGGGCGAGCGCGACCCCCCGCGTCGTCAGCCGTGCCCCCCGCTCGGCGAGCCGCCGGCTCCGCTCGCGGCCCTCGGAGCTGTCGAAGACCCAGTACAGGACGAGCCCCATCTGGGACAGCCACATCAACTCCGGCAGGATCGCGGCCAGTTCGGCCGGGACCTTGGCCTTCGAGCCCGCGAGGACCTCGCGGTGCACGTCGATCGCCGTCTCGCGCGCGTGCTCGGACTCGGGCGAGAAGGGGCTGAGCGGGCTGGTCGGATCCGCCGCGGTCTTGAAGAACTGGGCCGCGAACTCGTGGTACGGCTCCGCGATGTCCAGCCAGGCGCGCAGCACCCCCGCGAGCCGCTTCTCCAGGTCCGTCTCGCGGTCGAGCACGGACCGTACGGCCGTCCGGTGCTCGGCGGCGATCTGGTCGTAGAACCCCTGGATGAGGTGTTCCTTGCCGCCGAAGTAGTAGTACGCGTTGCCGACGGAGACCCCCGCCTCCTTGGCGATCGCCCGCATCGTCGTCTTGTCGTAGCCCCGCTCCCGGAACAACCGCATCGCGGTCTCCAGGATCAGCGCCCGCGTCTGCTCACTCTTGGCGGGGCTCTTGGTGGGGATCTTGGCGGCACCGGGCGCGGCACCGGGCGCCGCACCGGGCTCGGGACTGTCGGGGGTCTCTTTCTCTGCTGGCACGCTGCAGAGCCTAATCGGGCACGTGGCAGCCGCTGTCGCAGGCCGCGGGGCCGTAGTACGTCCACCCGTCGACGGGGTCGTACGTCCAGCCGTCGACCCTGCGGTAGGCGCCGCCGCCGGCATTCCTGACCTGCTGGTTCCGGTGAGCCTGGCGGTACTTGGCGGCGGCAAGCACCGCGGCCCGCGCGAGCCGGGCGCCCGACGGGGTGCTGAGCTTGTGGGCCAGGGGCCGGTACTCGGCGAGCGCCCACAGGGTCACGACCCAGGCGGCGGGCCCCCGGTAGATCTGCCCGGCGTCACCGACGAGTGTGATCTCCGAGAGCGTGGCGATGTGATCGATCCCGGGGCAGCGGCGCCGGGCCTCATCGGAGCCGGCCGGCACCAGGTCGAGCGGGACGAGCTGCCGCTGCCGGGCGAGCCAGTTCCGCAGGAATGTGCAGAGCGGGCACTGGGCGTCGTAGAGGAGGACGAGCCGGCGGACCGGGGCCCCCGTGGTGCCCCGGTCCGCGACCCCGCTCATCGCCGTCACCACCCGGTGGCCGGCGGGGCGGCGTAGCCCTGGGGCGGTACGGGCGGCTGCTGCTCCCGCTCCATGACGCCCCGCCGCCGGATCTTGTTGAGCACCCAGACGTTCCCCAGGTGCATGACGCCCAGCACGAGAAGCACGACGCCGAGCTTCGTCGACAGGGCCTCGAAGATGCCCCGGGTGTCGGCGATCGCGTCGTCCCCGGTCAGATACAGCGCGACGAAGCCGAGGTTGACGAGGTAGAAGCCGACCACCAACAGGTGGTTGACCGCGTCGGCGAGGTTCTCGTTCCCGTGCAGCACGTCGGCGAGGAAGACCCTTCCGTTACGGCTCAGGGTGCGCGCCACCCAGACGGTCAGGCTGATGCTGACGACGAGGTAGACGACGTATGCGACGACTGTGAGGTCCATTCCCACCCCTCCTTGAACGCGTTCAAAAACGCTGTCGAGGGAGACTGTAGACCTGTTTTTGAACATGTTCAACCAAAACCCCTGCGAACCCCCGCGCCCTAACTCCGCGCCAGCTCCGGCCGCTTGACGTAGTCCGTGAGGCCGATGACGTTGCCCCACGGGTCCGCGATCTCGACGACGTACCCCGTGGAGGTCGAGAACGGTGGGTCGAGGAGTTCGATCCCGGCGTCCAGGAGGGCGCGGGCCGCCTTCTTGGCGTCGCGCACCTCCAGCCAGACGCGGGGGCCCGGCCACGGTGGCGGCCGGTGGCCGAAGTCCTCCTCGACGCGCAGCAGTACGCCGGGCGTCTCCTTGCCGGCCTCAAGGAGGGCGATCCCGGCCTCGTCGAGGCGGAACTTCACGGGAAACCCGGCCCGCTCGTAGAAGGAGACCGCCTCGTCGAGATCACCGACGGGGAACAGCACGTTGTCGAAGCCGAGCAGCTCCAGCGCAGGTCGCTCAAGTGACATACCGTCAGATTAGCCGTGTTCCGGGTGAACCGGACAGCACATCGTCACCGGTGAATACGTGGCGCGCCGGTCACGGACGTCATCAGGGAGTACAGGGACGTCGTCGCGGTGATGAACAGGATGTTGTTCTTGGGGCCGCCGAAGGCGATGTTCGAGACCGGTTCCGGGACGTCGATGCGGCCGATGCGGGTGCCGTCCGGTTGGTAGCAGTGCACGCCGCCGTGCATGGCGGCGGCCCACAGATGCCCGGCGTCGTCGAAGCGTGTGTTGTCGAAGCGGCCGTCGCCGGCCGTGATCTCGGCGAAGACCTTGCCGTCGGAGAGCGCCCCGGCCTCCCCGTCGGGCGCGTCGAGCACGTCGAAGACGCGGATGTGCCCGGCCCGGGTGTCGGACACGTACAACTGCCGCTCGTCGGGGGAGAAGACGAGCCCGTTCGGTGCCCCGAAACCGTCGGCGACCTGGCGCACCCCGCCCGTGGCGGGGTCGATCCGGTAGACGTTGTTGGCGCCGATCTCGGACTCGGCGCGGAAGCCCTCGTAGTCGCTGGTGATGCCGAAGTCCGGGTCGGAGAACCAGATCGAGCCGTCCGAGCGGACCACCGCGTCGTTCGGGCTGTTGAGCCGCTTGCCCTCGAAGCGGTCGGCGAGGACGGTGATCCGGCCGTCGGGCTCGGTGCGGGTGACGCGGCGGCCCGCCCTGCTCACAGTGGATCAGCCGGCCCTCAGCTGCGAGCGGGGCGGCTACTCGGGCTGGGCCTGGGAGGCCGAGGCCTTCAGTAGCGCATCGACGTCGAGGATGACCTCGGCGCCGATGGACTTGGGGAGGGCGACTGTCTCGCCGGGGGCGTGCACCTGGTGGTTGTCGTAGGCGGAGCTCTCCGGCTCGGTCAGGACATGCAGACGCTGGTGCTTGCGGTCGACGATGACGTAGACGGGGATCTTGGCGTCGGCGTAGGCGGCGACCTTGGTGCGCAGGTCCGCGCGGTAGTTGCTGGAGGTGACCTCCAGGGCCAGGCGGAAGACGATCGGGTCGTAGCAGTTGTTCTCGATGAGGTGGCTCTCGAAGTCCGCTTCGACGAGCGCCAGATCGGGGATGGCGTAGTCCTCGGCGCCGGTGGGGAGCCAGAGGCCGATGGCCTGGACGACGCTGGTCTCGCCGTCGTCGAGCCCCGCGGTGATGAATGGGCGCATGAGCTTGGTCAGGGCGCGGGCATGCGCGCCATCAGCAGGCGGGGTCACGAGGATCTGGCCTCCGATGATCTCGACGCGGTAGCCCGGGTTGCGGTCCATGAGCCGGTTGGCCTCCGCGGTCAGCGGACGGTCGCCGGCGGGCCGCTCGACGGATGCTGCGGACATCACGTGCCTCCCAGTGACTGGTGTCGAGGGCATCATCGTATGCCGGTCAGGACCCGAACGGCCCGATCTGAACCGTTCACCGATACGGGTGAGGGCCCCGTCCCCACCGGCGAACACCGGGGGAACGGGGCCCTCACAGCCCTGCGGAAACCAGGATCAGAAGCGGCGCGTGATCAGTGCGCGCTTCACTTCCTGGATGGCCTTGGTGACCTCGATACCGCGCGGGCAGGCGTCCGTGCAGTTGAACGTGGTGCGGCAACGCCACACGCCGTCCTTGTCGTTGAGGATCTCCAGGCGCTGCTCGCCCGCCTCGTCACGCGAGTCGAAGATGAAGCGGTGGGCGTTCACGATGGCGGCCGGACCGAAGTACTGGCCGTCGTTCCAGAACACCGGGCACGAGGACGTGCACGCGGCGCACAGGATGCACTTGGTGGTGTCGTCGAAGCGCTCGCGGTCCTCGGCGGACTGCAGACGCTCGCGCGTCGGCTCGTTGCCCGTCGTGACCAGGAACGGCATGACGTCCCGGTACGCCTGGAAGAACGGCTCCATGTCGACCACGAGGTCCTTGAGGACCGTGAGGCCCTTGATGGCCTCGACCGTGATCGGCTTCTCGGGGTTGATGTCCTTGATCAGCGTCTTGCAGGCGAGCCTGTTCTTGCCGTTGATCCGCATCGCGTCCGAGCCGCAGATGCCGTGCGCGCAGGAGCGCCGGAAGGTCAGCGAACCGTCGAGCTCCCACTTGATCTTGTGGAGGGCGTCGAGGACACGCTCCTTGGGATCGATGGCGAGCTGGAAGTCCTCCCAGACCGCGTCCGCGGAGACCTCCGGGTTGAACCGGCGGACGCGGAACGTGACCGTGATGAGGTGCGAGCCGTTGTCCGCCTCGAGCGCCTCGAGCTTGTCCATGGTCGGGGTAGCCATCAGTACTTACGCTCCATCGGCTGGTAGCGGGTCTGGACGACCGGCTTGTAGTCCAGACGGATGGACTCGGAGCCGTCGTCGCCGACCTCGCGGTACGCCATGGTGTGGCGCATGAAGTTGACGTCGTCGCGGTTCGGGAAGTCCTCGCGGTAGTGACCGCCGCGGGACTCCTTGCGCGCCAGGGCGGAAGTCGCCATGACCTCGGCCAGGTCGAGCAGGTTGCCCAGCTCGATGGCCTCCAGGAGGTCGGTGTTGAACCGCTTGCCCTTGTCCTGGATCGAGACGTTCTTGTACCGCTCGCGCAGCTCGGCGATCTTCTCGACCGCCGTCTTGATCGTCTGCTCGGTGCGGAACACCATCACGTTGGCGTCCATGCACTCCTGGAGCTCGTTGCGGATGACCGCGACGCGCTCGGTGCCCGTGGAGTTGCGCAGGCGCTCGACGGTCTCCTCGACCAGCGACGCCGGGTTCTCCGGAAGCTCGACGAAGTCGGCCTTGTGGGAGTACTCGGCGGCCGCGATGCCCGCACGACGCCCGAAGACGTTGATGTCGAGCAGCGAGTTGGTGCCCAGGCGGTTGGCGCCGTGCACGGAGACACAGGCGACCTCGCCGGCGGCGTACAGGCCCGGGACGACGGTGGTGTTGTCCGAGAGGACCTCACCCTCGACGTTGGTCGGGATGCCGCCCATGGCGTAGTGCGCGGTCGGCTGGATCGGGATCGGGTCCGTGTAGGGCTCGATGCCGAGGTAGGTACGCGCGAACTCCGTGATGTCCGGGAGCTTGGCGTCGAGCTGCTCCGGCGGGAGGTGCGTGAGGTCGAGGTAGACGTGGTCGCCCTCGGGACCGCAGCCGCGGCCCTCACGGATCTCCGTGTAGATGGAGCGGGACACGACGTCACGGGACGCGAGGTCCTTCATGACGGGCGCGTACTTCTCCATGAAGCGCTCGCCGTCCTTGTTGCGGAGGATGCCGCCCTCACCGCGGGCGCCCTCCGTGAGAAGGATGCCCATGCGCCAGATGCCGGTCGGGTGGAACTGGAAGAACTCCATGTCCTCCAGCGGCAGACCCCGGCGGTAGCACGCGGCCTGGCCGTCACCGGTCAGGGTGTGCGCGTTCGACGTCACCTTGAAGAACTTGCCGGTGCCGCCCGAGGCGTAGATGACCGCCTTGGCCTGGAAGATGTGGATCTCGCCGGTGGCCAGCTCGAACGCGACCACGCCCGCGGAGTGCTTCACGCCGTCGACCTCGACGATGAGCTGGTCCAGGACGTAGAACTCGTTGAAGAACTCCACGCCCTCCTTGACGCAGTTCTGGTACAGCGTCTGGAGGATCATGTGGCCGGTGCGGTCCGCGGCGTAGCAGGACCGGCGGACCGGGGCCTCGCCGTGGTTGCGCGAGTGGCCGCCGAAGCGGCGCTGGTCGATGGTGCCGTCCGGGGTGCGGTTGAACGGCAGGCCCATCTTCTCCAGGTCGAGGACGGAGTCGATGGCCTCCTTCGCGAGGATCTCGGCGGCGTCCTGGTCGACCAGGTAGTCACCGCCCTTGATCGTGTCGAAGGTGTGCCACTCCCAGTTGTCCTCTTCCACGTTGGCGAGCGCGGCGGCCATGCCGCCCTGCGCGGCGCCCGTGTGGGAGCGGGTGGGGTACAGCTTCGTCAGCACGGCGGTGCGGCTGCGCTTCGTCGACTCGATGGCCGCGCGCATGCCCGCGCCGCCGGCGCCGACGATGACGGTGTCGTACTTGTGGATCTTCATGAGTGGTTACCTCAGCCCCGTGCCTATCGGATGTTCGGGTCGAAGGTGAAGATCACCAGCGTGCCCAGCAGGATCGTGAACACCGTGGCGGTGTACAGGAGGCCCTTCAGCCACAGGCGCGTGTTCGGACGCTCGGCGTAGTCGTTGATGACCGTACGCAGGCCGTTCGCGCCGTGCAGCATGGCGAGCCACAGCATCAGGAGGTCCCAGCCCTGCCAGAACGGCGAGGCCCAGCGGCCCGCGACGAACGCGAAGCCGATCTTGCTCACGCCGCCGTCGAGGACGAGCTGGATGAGCAGGTGCCCGAGGACCAGGACGACGAGGACGACGCCGGACAGGCGCATGAAGAGCCATGCGGCCATCTCGAAGTTGCCGCGCGTCGCGCGCGGGGTCTTCGAGGTGCGCTTGCGGGGGGCCTCGATGACGGGGGCCGGGTGGTCGACGTCGTAGAGCGTCACGCCCTCGACGGGGCCGACGCCGGGCGTCTTCGCAGGGGTGGTGTCAGCAGACATGTCTGGCGTCAGCTCCCGAAGAGTGCACGGACGGCGTGGCCGAGGACGGGGTACAGCGCGCCCACCATCAGCACGACCCAGATGCCGACGACGGTCCAGAGCATCTGCTTCTGGTAGCGCGGGCCCTTCGACCAGAAGTCGACGGCGATGACACGCAGGCCGTTGAGCGCGTGGAAGAGGATGGCGGCGACGAGGCCGTACTCAAGGAGCGCGACGATCGGCGTCTTGTAGGTGGAAACGACGGTGTCGTACGACTCGGGGGAGACGCGTACGAGAGCGGTGTCCAGGACGTGTACGAACAGGAAGAAGAAGATGAGGACACCGGTGACTCGATGAGCCACCCACGACCACATGCCTTCCCGGCCGCGGTACAGCGTTCCAGCCGGCACGGAAGAACCCTCCGGGAGCGGGGATTGGGGCCGCGCCGGCTTCTCTGTCGGTCGGGCCCGGCCGGGTACGGTCCACCGGCCGCTCGTCATCGTATCGACGAGTTGTCGGCTCGCTCGCCCGGGGGCCGCCGGTGTGATCAAACAGGCAATCAAACAGCCACGTACGGGCTATTCGGGGCGCTGTCCGGGCGCCCGGAATCCGCTGTTTCCTGCGGTTCTATCGCTTTCGCGGACTCCGGTCGGGCCTCAAAGGTCCGCACGAGTCGGGCGAGTCGTCCCCGGGCGAGTCGGCGCAGTTCCTCCCAGGAGAGGACGCGTTCCTCCTCGGGATCGTTGCCAAGGCGTGACCGGATTCCGGCGAGCAGCTGGTCCAGGGCCTCCTCGGGCCCGTAACCGTCGAGGCAGATCACGAACGCGTGTCCGAAGCGGCTCTCGTACGCGGAGTGCGCGGCGCCGAGCGCGGTGTGCGCGACGGAGTACGCGCCGCGGGGCGGCAGGGGGAGCGTTTCGCGGGACAGGGCGTCGTCGAGGTCGGCCGGCACGAAGTCGTAGACCGCCTCGTCGGCGGCGGCGAGCAGCGCGCCGAGGTCGGGGTAGGGGCGGTGCGCGACGAGGCGGCGGGCCCAGTGGAGCGATCCGCAGCAGGTCAGGAGCGCGCGCTCGGCCTCGGCGGCGGGCATCGTGTTCAGCCGCGCGAGGCCGTGCAGGGAGGACTGCACCGGTATCGCGGCAGATCCGGCGGCAGATCCGGGGAGGCGGGAGAAACGATGCGAAGGCAGCGTGCGCTCCTCGGCGAGACGTGGGACGTGACGGGGCCGACACTGGGACCAGACGCGAGCCGGATATGTCGACTGTGTGCGCTATGTCGGCTGTGTCACGGGACAACGGGACAGGTGATGCGGGTGTGGCGGATTTCCGTTCACGCTAGCGATCCGTGTCAGGAGCTGTCTGTCGGATGCACCAAATTCACCCGGACGGGAGAGTTTGGGGGCGTGTGGTGGACGGGGCGCCTGGGCAACGGACCGTACGGTCGCCTACTAGGACGCGGATATCGATCTCGAGGTTGCTGGCGGAGCCGGAAGGCGGTCACTGATGGGTACGCGGAGCCGATGGAGCGCCGGTGCGGGAGCCGTCACGGCGGGGACGGTCGCGCTGACCGCGGTCCTCGCCGGCTGCGGCGGCAACGGGGGTGGGAGCAGTAACCCCAGCGGTTCCGGGCGGAAGACCGCCACCTCCGCCGCCCAGGCCGTGACGCCCTCGCCCACGAAGTCGTACGCCCTGTCGAAGGCCCCGCAGACCATTCCCTCCGTGCGCGCCTTCACCCCGGCGCGCGGCCCCGGATGGCGGCCCGCCGGCGGCCGCGTCGTCATCGGGGACGCGAGGCTCGCCGACGAGGGCAGGCTCATCGCCGGCGAGCTGAAGCTGAAGTACGCGGGCAAGGTCAAGGCGGGCGCGGGTGACGTGGAGCTGGCGCTCGGCGGGAGCGGCGGCCCCGAGTCCTACACGATGACCGTGCGGGGCGGCCGGGTGCGGATCGTCGGACCCGGTGACGCCGGCGTCTTCTACGGCACGCGCACGCTCAAGCAGGAGGTGCACGGCGGCGCGTTGGCGCCCGAGGGCGTGGTGCGGGACGCGCCGGCGAAGCCGCAGCGCGGGTTCATGATCGACATTGCGCGCAAGCACTTCACGGCCGGCTGGATCGAGGACCGGATCCGTGAGATCGGCGACCTGAAGTTCAACCAGCTCGGTCTGCACTTCTCCGACGACCAGGCCTTCCGCATCCAGTCCGACTCGCACCCCGAGATCGTCTCGCCCGAGCACCTGACGAAGGCGCAGGTCCGCGAGATCGTCTCGCTCGCCGCCCAGCGGCACATCGCGGTCGTCCCCGAGATCGACTCGCCCGGACACCTCGGCGCGGTCATCGCGGCGCACCCCTCGCTGCAGCTGCGCAACGCGTCGGGCGTGCCGACGCGCGGCGCCGTCGACATCTCCAACCCCCAGTCCGCGAAGATCGTCGACGATCTGCTCCGCGAGTACGCCCCGCTCTTCCCCGGCGCGTTCTGGCACCTCGGCGGTGACGAGTACCAGGCCCTGACGGTGAAGAACCCCGAGGCGTCCTTCCCGCAGCTCGCGGCCGCCGCCCGGAAGAAGTACGGGGCGAGCGCGACGGTCGAGGACCTCGCGACGGGCTGGCTGAACGACCGGGCGGCCACGATGAAGCCGTTCAACCGTTCCCTCAAGGCGTGGAACGACGGGTTCTTCCGCGGCGGTTCCGTCCAGGCAGACAAGAGCCTGGAGGTCGCGTACTGGACCGGCAAGGAGATCGGCGCACGCCCGCCGGAGGAGTACCTGAGCGCCGGCCGCAGGCTCACCAACTACAACGACGAGTACCTCTATTACGTCCTCGGCCAGCCCAACGCCTTCTTCTACCCGACCGGGCGGCGGATCTACGAGAGCTGGACCCCGCTCGTCGTACGCGGCACGACACCGGTCCCCGCGAAGTACGACAGCCAGATCCTCGGCGGCACGTTCGCCGTGTGGTGCGACCTCGCGAACTCCCAGACCCCGGCACAGGTCGCGGCCGGCATCCGTATGCCGCTGCGGGCGACGATCCAGAAGCTGTGGGACCCGGACAAGCCGCCGCTGACGTGGACCCAGTTCGTGGCGCTCGCTGGGCGGCTCGGGTCGTAGGGAGCACGGCCAGGGGTGGGCGACCGCCGGAATCGCCTTTTCGGTGGCGGAGTCTCGTGCGGCTGTGGTCTATTCGGCGCCGACTGGGATCAGGCGCTTTTGACGGCACCGGGGAGACAGCGGCAATGGGTTACTGGGGCTATTACGTCGTGGCCAGAAGCGAGCGGCCGCTCGTCGAGCTGAACACGCTCGGCGGGGCGCGCGACGGGCTCGCACTCCTCGACCGGCGGGCCGACGGCTGGCAGGTCTGGGAGTGCCCGGACGGCGGCGGACAGCGGTACGACGTCGGCAGCATGAACGCCCTCGCCGCCGAGACCGGCGCACCCGCCCTCTTCGGCTACGTCATGGACAGCGACTGCGTCGTCATCGAGGCGGCGGCCCCGCGGAGCGGCGCGTGGACCACCTGTCTGGCGCGCGACGCCATGGCCGGCTACCTCTCCGAGAGCGAACTGGCCCTCGACGACTACTTCCTGGAGCCCGGGGACGCGGCGCGCAAGGCGGTCGCCTGGGCCGGGGAGTGCGGCCGCACCGTCGAGCCGGGCCCGCTCGCCGCCGTCCTCGCCGAGAACCCCGACCCGTTCGCCGAACCGCTCTTCTTCCGCTTCCTCGACCGGCTCGGCGTCGCACCGCTGTGACGTTCCTGCGCCCCGGCACGCAGTAGACCCCAGTAGGGACGAAGTGACCGGTGGGGCGGGAAAGGGCGTACTTGATGAGCCTGGTGGAGCTGATCGCGCAGGCCGATGAGCGGGGCCTCGCGGCGAGCGGTCTCGCCTGCCTCGACCGCTGCGTGCCGCTGCTGGGTGCCGAGGACGACGAGGTGCTGCGCCCCCTGTGGGGGAGCCTCGCCGAGGGCGGTCCGCAGTGGGGCGACAGTCTCGCCCGGGCGCGGGCCGCGTTCCCGTCGGGGCCGGGTGACGGCGGCGACGAACCGGCCGGGCTCGCCCACCGCATGCTGGCGGCCGTGCCGAGCACCCCTTCGGCGCCCGCGCTGCGCGAGTGGGCCGACGCCTGCTCGGTCGGCGCGCTGCAGATCCACCGCATGCTGGACGCCCTCGAGGACGGCACCGGGTCGGTGCGGTCCCGGCGCGAGGGCCGCACGGAGGGCATGTCCCCGCTCGTCGCGGCCGAACTGCGGCGCCAGGTCCGGATCCTGGAGCTGCTCGCCAACCGGGGCGCCGGCGGACTGCGCCAGGCACTCGACGTGTCCACCGAAGGCCGCCGCGTCCTGCGGGCCGTCGTGTCGCGGCGGGCGCGGGGCCGCGTCTGATGCACGGTGTCTCCGGCCCTTCGCGGCGGGCGTCACTGCTTGTCGCGCTGCCCGTCGCCGCCGTCCTCGTGGCCCTCGCCGCCCAGAGCCATGTCCTCGACGACCCGGCCGGCCGGCTGCACGTGTCGCCGGGCTCCCTGAAGGACGCGGCGCTTCCCGGCGGCGGCACGGCGGCACTGTCGCGGTGCGGCGCCCCGGAGTCCGTCCGGCCCGCACCCCGGGGTGAGGGCGAGCGGGCCGACGAGCCGGCGCTGGTCCTCTCCTCCTACGGGTATTCCAGTTCGGGGCCGCAGTTCGACGGGCCGGCGGCCTTCACGATCCGGGCCTTCGTCGACCCGGGGCCGCTGCCGATGACGCTCACCGCGCCGGCCGCCGGGCAAGGGATCACGGTCGACGTGTTCGGGCCGCACGGCGAGGGCCGTATCGCGTCGGCCCGCGGGCTCGGGGCGAAGGTCATGAAGGGCGTCGAGGAGCGGCACGAGGTCCGGCCCAAGGCGGGTGCGTACCGCTTCACGGGGGCCGAGGACGTGGACCTGGAGATCGAGCTGCCCGAGCGGGCCGTGTGCCCGGGGCACACCCGGGCCGACATCGGCCGGTGCGCGCCCGCGAACACCAACCAGATCGAGGACTGTCCCGTCGTCACGGTCACCCTCACCGACGAGGCGGTCCGCAGGCAGCGTGCCGTGGTCGCGGGCTCCGGGAGCCCGAAGCGGTTCAGCGACCGGCTCGTGGCGGTGTCGTTCGAACCGAACGTGACCGGCGTCTGAGCCCATCTGCGCCCACCGGCGCACCCAGAACGCGCGGCACACCGCGCACACGGAACCAGGCCCGGCCGCCCCCTCCTGCGGCCGGGTCTGCTCCCGTGGAAGGTAGTGAGTAACCCATTCGGGCGCGGCGGCGCAAGTGCGGTCGCAAAGCGGACAGCCCGGAAAGGCTCTCGCCGCGCGGTTCCCCGGGGGTGTCGGGAATCGCGCGGCGAGAGGTCTGCGGGGTCGTACTCGTCGTGCCTACGGGGCCAGCGTGGTGCCGAGTCCGGCGGCGGCCGGCGTGCCGAGCTGCGTCTGGCCGATGTACTTGGACGTGGACAGGCCGAGCCCCGTGCTGTTGCTCGGGACGTACAGGAGCGTGCCGTTGCCCGTGTCCTCGCCCGCCGCACCGATCACCAGGTCCGCGCGGCCGTAGCCGGACAGGTCGGCGAGGGAGACGGCGGAGCCCAGCTTGTCGTCGGTCTCGCTGGAGCCGGGGACACCCGGCTCGTCCTCCGAGACGGCGACGGCGCCGGTGCCGGTGAGGCCGGCCGACGAGCCCTTGAACAGCAGGGACGTACCCGCGTTGGAACGGTTGCTGGTGCGGGTGATGTCCTCGCCCGGGGCGCCGGACAGGACGTCCGCGTAGCCGTCGGCGTTGTAGTCGCCGACCGCGACGGAACTGCCGAGCGCGTCACCGGACTCGGCGGCGCCGGGGACGCCCGTGGTGGCCTGGTGGATCGTCTTGGCGCCGGTCGCGGTGAGGCCGCCGGGTGTCGTGGACGTGATCTTCGAGCCGTACACGGCCGTGACCTGGCCGCCCGCGTAGGCGCCGGACTCGGCGGTGTAGGGCTGGCCGATGACGATGTCGTCGACGCCGTCGCCGTTCAGGTCGCCGGAGGCGATGGAGCGGCCGCCCTTGACCGACAGCGTGCCGGCCTTGGTGAGGCCGTTGCGGCCGCCCTTGAACCAGACCACGCGGCCGACGGACGTCGCGTCGCGGTAGTTGAGCGCGACGTCGGCGTAGCCGTCCTGGTTGAAGTCGCCGGAGGTGGCGGCCTCGTAGGCGAGGGCGGCGTCACCGCTCGTGATGTTGGAGCTGGACTCCTGGCCCTCGGAATAGCGCGCGGTCCAGGTGCCGCCGGTGCCGGTGGAGGCCGCGAAGACGTCGGCCTTGCCGTCGGCGTTGAAGTCGCCGACCGCCACGGCGGAGCCGTACTTGGCGCTGTTGGCGTAGAAGCCCTCGTCGAGGTTCATCTGGGCGCCGGTGTTCAGGGCCGGGCCGTACAGGAGGGTGACGGCGCCGCGGTCGGTGTGGCCGGAGGTGTCGTCCTCGCCGGGCTGGCCGATCGCGAGGTCCGCGTAGCCGTCGCCGTTGATGTCACCCTCGGCGACGGAAGCGCCCCACAGGTCGCCCTTCTCGTTCGTGCCGGGCACGCCCGTGCTGGACTGCGTGAGGGTCTTCTTCGCCGCGTACGCCGGGCCGTTCGCGCCGCCCGGTACGACGGTGACCGAGCCGCCGGTGGACGCCTTGGGCGTGCCGGCGACGAGGTCGGGCAGGCCGTCGCGGGTCTTGGCCGTGGGCGCGGCGGACGAGTAGATGTCCGACGTCTTCAGGGCGTGCGAGACGCCCGGGGCCGAGGCCAGGGTCCGGATGGTGGCGAGCTTCTTGTAGAGGTTGTCGCCGGGGCACAGCGTGGTGCCGGTGTCGCGGTGGCCGAAGACGCGGTCGAGGGTGATCGACTGACCCATGGGGATCTTGTTGTCGGACACGCCCTGGTCGCCGTTGGACTGCAGCGTCACCTTGCTGTTCGCGGTGATGCCGTACTGGCCGAACTTCCAGGCGACGACGCGGGCGATCGAGTTGAGCGCGGCCTGCGTGGGCGTCGCCGACATGAAGTTGCCGATGTACGAGATGCCGACGGTGTCGGTGTTGAAGCCGTAGTCGTGGGCGCCGTGCACCGGCAGGTCCATCCCGCCGCTGCGGCCCTCGAAGATCTGGCCGCACCGGTCGACGAGGAAGTTGTAGCCGATGTCGTACCAGCCCTTGGCCATGTGCTCCTGCTGGATGGTGTGCACTCGCTGGCGCGACTGCGAGCAGGGCACCGTGTTGTCGGGGTCGACACCGGTGTGGTGGATGACGGCGGCCTTGATCGAGTCGTCGTACTCGGGCGTGCCGTTGTAGTCCGTGTCGGCGCCCCACTCGGCCTGCGTGATGACCGGCGGCTTCACGACCGTCGACGGGCGGGCGGCGGGGACCGTCGGCTCCGGAGAAGCGGACGCGGACGCGCTCGTCGAGGCGTCGGCGGCGGGCGAGGCGGACTCGGTGGCGGTCGCGCCGGGCGTCTCGGAAGCGGCAGCCGTGTCCGACGGGGCGGCGGCCGGAGCGCTGCTCACGGGGTCCGTGGCCGGGTCCGGGCTCGTCGCGGGCGGCGTCGTGTCCACCGAGAACGCGGCGGGCTTCGCGGCGCCCGCGCCCTTCGCGGGCGCGAGCGTGCCGGGGTCGAGCAGCTTGACATCGATGCCGGACGGCAGGTCGGACGCGGTGCCGTCCTTGGCCACGACCCGCACCTCGACGGCGTCGGAGTCACCGGTCCACACGGACTCGGTGCCGCCGCGCACGCCGCCGCCGGCCTTGGTCTCCTTGCCGTCGGTGCCGAGCTGCTCGACCGGCATCGACAGCCAGTCGGTCCAGGCGCCGGTCGCGACGTTGCGCGCGCGGACCTGGGCGGTCCCGTCGAGCGTCGCGTGCGGGTTCTTCCAGGTGACGACGGCGGCGCTGAAGCGGTCCGTCGACTTCTGGGGTACGACCTTGCGGTCGGCGCCCTTGTTCGTGAGCCCCAGGGTGTGGATCGCCGAGGCGCGCGGCCCGTCCTGGGGGTCTGCCCCGTTCCCCGGGTCGGCCATGGCGTACGTGACGACGCCGGCGCCGCCGAGGACGACGGCACCCATCGTCACCCAGGCTCTGCGCTTGAGACTCAGCGGTTTGTACGCATGTGATCTGCGCGCGCGAGAAATACGCGGGCTCAAATGCCCCACCCCTTGGAAAAGTTCACTGACTGGTCACACGGATTTGGTCACAAGATTCACACCCGTCACACGGGTAGCTGTTCTATTCAGCGGTTGACCCCTGTCAAACATCACTGGTTGTGCGGATGTGCTGAAGGTCACCTCGTGAGCTCGCCCCCGATACCGGTACCGCCGCCGGCTCCGAGCGCGGTCGGCTCGTACGAGACGCCCGCCCCGCCGCTCATGGTCATAACGGTGCCGTCGCCCGCGTTCTCGCCCTCGGCGCCGACCGCGAGGTCGAGGACGCCGTCGCCGGTGAGGTCGCCGATCGTGACGGCGGACCCGAACCGGTCACCGGCCTGCGCCGCGCCAGGCACGCCGCCCGCCCCCTCCACGTACGCGACCGCACCGGTCGCGCCGAGTCCGCCCGCGCCGCCGTGCAGCAGGAACGCGCGGCCCGCGCCGGAGTCGTCGCCGGGCGCGCCGGTCAGGACCTCGGCGTACCCGTCGCCGTCGGTGTCCCGCACGGCCACGGACGCCCCCAGCTCGCCGCCGGACGCCGCGCCTTCGAGGTCGCCCCGGGCGACGACGGGCGCGCCGGTCGTCGTGAGGCCGTCCGCCGAGCCGTGGTACGTGGCGATCTCGCCGCCGGCCGCCGCGTCGGGCCTGCCCACGGCCAGGTCGGCGAAGCCGTCGCCGTTCAGGTCGCCGGAGCCGAGGGAGCGTCCGCCGGCGCCCGCGAGGACGGTCGGTTCGGTGGTTCGCAGACCGGTCGACGAGCCGCGCAGCACGATCAGCGGCCGGTCGCCCGCCGCCGTACGGAACGTGATCGCCGCGTCGTCGAACCCGTCGTGGTCGAAGTCCCCGGTGGCCACGGAGGAGTCCGTCACGGGCCCGTCCGAGAGCGTGATCGCGGGGGAGAACGCCCGGTCGGCGCCGTCGACGGTCCAGGCGCGCCCGGCGCCGGGCGCCACGGCGAGGATGTCGTCGCCGCCTTCCCCGTCGAAGTCGCCGGTGGCGAGCGCCGACCCGAACTTCGCGCCGCTCGCGCGCACCGCCACCGGCTCGTTGATCATTCCAGCCTGGCCGGTGAGCCCGTTGGCGGTGCCGCGCAGCACGCTCACGCCGCCCTCGTCGCTAGCGCCCGCGGTGACCTCCTCGCCGGGCGACGCGACCACGAGGTCCGTGTACCCGTCGTGGTCGAGGTCGCCGTACGCGGTCGCGGAGCCGAAGCCGTCACCGGCCTCCGAGCCACCGGGCACGCCCTCGAACTCCTGCGTGACGACAGCCTTGTTGGCCGCGTAGGGCGCGGAGCGGGCGCCGGGTACGACGCTGACCTGACCGGCTCCGGCGGCGTTGTTCGCGGTCGCCTTCGGGATGCCGGCGGCGAGGTCGGCGTGACCGTCCCCGTTCACATCGGCGCCGGTGGACGGCGTGTTCTTCGACGCGGCGAGGGTGCGGATGGCGGGCAGGTCGCCGTAGAGGTTGTTGCCGGGGCACTCGGTCGGGTAGCCGTCGCGATGCCCGGAGATCCGGTTCATCGTCACCAACTGCCCCTGCGTGAACTTCCCGTTGGCCGCTCCGGCCGCCATCACGACCGTGCCCGCCGGGTTGATCCCGTACAACCCGAGCTTCCAGGCGGCGAGTTGGGCGATCGAGTCGCGCACCTCTGGCGTGGACGTCGCGGTGTTGTAGTCACCGAGGACGGCGACACCGCTGGTGTCGGTGTTGAAGCCGTAGGTGTGAGCGCCGTAGACGGGCTTGTCGACGCCGCCCGCGCGCCCCTCGAACACGGTCCCGCACTTGTCGACGAGGAAGTTGTAGCCGATGTCGTTCCAGCCGTTGCTCTTCACGTGGTACGTGAGGATGCCCCGGATGATCGACGCGGACTCGGCGCACGTGTAGTCGTTCGTCCCGGCCGTGTGGTGCACGAACATGGCCTTCGTGTCGGTCGTGTACGTGGGCGGGTCGGCGACGATCGACTCGTCGGCGCCCCAGCCGGCGCGCGAGGTGATGGCGGGCTGACCGGCCGAAGCGGTCTTCTCGAGGCCGCTGCCACCGGTACGGGTCCCGGCGTCAGGGTCGACCAGGTCGACGCGGAGCCCGGCGGGAAGCTTCTTGCCGGTGACGCGGGCCTGTACGCCGTCGGACGCGCCGACCCACAGCGGTTGGGTTCCGCCGCGCACGCCCTTACGGGTGTGGTCGGGCCCCGACTCCGGTGCGTGCACGTCGAGTTCGAGCGCCCGCCAGGCCGACCAGCGCCCGGTCTCCGCGCTACGGGTACGGACCTCGGCGGCGCCGTCGCCGAGCGTGGCGTCGGGGTCGGCCCACGTGACGCCGAGCATGCTGAACGGCTCGGCCGAACGGGCGGCGAGGACGCGCTTGCCGGGATCACTGCCCTCGGGCACGGCGACCGTACGGACGGCGCCCTTGTGCACGGTGGCCTTCGCCGCGACCGTCTGGGTCTGCCCCGACAGGGACACGACGCTCAGCACGACGGCGGTGGCGAGCGCGGTACGGGCGGCCTGACGGCCGATGTTCGTGTACATCACTGTTCTCCCTGGGCGTCGGCGGGCGACTCGGGCGCGGGCAGCTCGCCCTGGCACGTGGCGCGCCCGAACTTGCCGAACGCGGTGGCGGTCTGGACGTGCTTGCCGCGGATGGCGAGCTGGCAACTGGCCCGCCCGCCCTTCTCACCGAGGGTGATGGTCACGATGGGCGGCTTGCCGAGCGGCACGCGCACGGTCTTCTTCCAGGGCAGCGTGACGTCACGCGCCTCGACAGCCTTCCCGGACTCGCTGCGGGCCTGCCAGGTGAGATCGGCGGTGCCCTCGCCCTGGACCTCGTACGTGACGGAGGCGGTGGGCACGTGCCGCTCGGGCGTCTCGTCGGAGTCGAGCACGCCGTAGAGCACGAGTCCGGCACAGGCGGCGATGAGCACACCCCCGACGGCTATGCCGCGCCGGTCAACTCCCTTGGATTCCTTGAAGTCTTCGGCGTCCTCGGGCGTCGATACGGCGGTTTCGGCGGTCGGCTCTGACGGTTCGGGCGACGTTGGCATGGGCCTGGCTTTCGTGAGGCGAGCATTCCTCGCGCGAATGCGTCGCGCTCGGCGGAGAACCGGGCGGTTATACCCCACGACGGCCGGGCTGTTCCAGTGACAGGAAGAAGCGGGCGAATGGGGCGGTGTCCACTCAGGGTGCCAACTGCCCGATTAATTCCATCTGTTGACATGGCTGTGTGCGGCTGATTAGAAATCGTCCGCTCACGAGGGAGGAAAAAAGAAACCGACCTCCTCACCAGCACATGACAGACGTCCGGACGGCGATCGCCGTCCGGAGATCCGGCATGCCCGCATTGCGTGCGCAGGAAATCCGGCACGGAACGCGGGCGTCCGTAAAGGAAAGGGCACAGGACGTGAAAGTCCGCTATGGGAGATTGATCTCCTGCCTTGTGGTGTCGGCGGTGGCGAGTACCGCGCTACCGCAGATCGCCTACGCTTCCGCGCCGACCGCCGGCAAGGGGGGTGACGACAAGGGTGTTTTCGACACCGTCAAGGGGTGGTTCTCGGACGACGACGGCGAAAATCAGGCCAAGCCGCCGATGGGCGGGAAGCTGGAGATAGCCAGTCGCGAGAAGCTCCCGAAGGGCAAGAAGGCCGCTGAGCCCAAGCGGGTCAAGGAGCTCACGTCCCGGCGTACGGAGCACGCGCGTTTCTGGCAGCTGTCCAATGGGCAGATCCAGGCGGAGATCTCGCAAGTCGCGATGTCATACCCCACGGGTTCCGGCAAGAAGAAGTCGTGGAAGTCGATCGACACGGGTGTCGAGGCGACGAAGGCCAAGGGCTTCGACTTCGCCAACACGTCCAATTCCGGGCGGAGCTGGTTCGGCTCGGATCCCGGAAAGCTGCTGAAGTTCCAGGCGGGTACGGGCGGTTCGGCCGTCACGCTGGGCCTCAAGGGCGCCTCGTCCAAGGCTCTCGATCCGACCGCCAAGGGTTCGACCGTCACGTACAAGGATGTGGCGGCGGGCGGTGCGGACCTGGAGTACCGGGTGGGTCCGGGCCGGGTGAAGGAGAACATCGTCCTGGCGAAGGCGCCGGACGGGCCGGTCTCCTACACCTTCACCCTCGACACGGGCGGGCTGACGCCGCGGGCGCGCAAGGACGGGTCGATCGGTCTGTACGGCGAGCTGCCGCACACACCGGTGATGACGATTCCGGCCGCGTACATGTCGGACACCCGCAAGGACGCGGACTCGCCGTACGGGGTGGCCTACAGCCCCAAGGTGAAGCAGAAGCTGGTCCGGGACGGCAAGAACTGGACCATCGTCGTCACGCCGGACGCCAAGTGGCTGGCGGCCCCGAAGCGGCAGTACCCGGTGTCGATCGATCCGACGATCACGATCACGCCGACGCCGGGGCAGTCGCAGGACACGATGGTCCTGTCGGATCAGCCGGCGGCGAACTTCAACAACACCTGGAAGATGTCGGTCGGCAAGACCGATACGGGTATCGCGCGGTCGCTGATCCAGTTCCCGCTGGACGAGATCCCGGCCGGGACGACGGTCGACTCGGCGCGTCTGAGCATGTACTTCGACCAGGCGCACACCACCAACGCCAACGACGTCACCATGGAGGTCCACCGGGCGACCGGCCCGTGGACCGAGTCGGGCGCCACCTGGTCCAACACCAGTGCGCTGTCAGGTGAGTTGTCGGGCACCACGGTGCAGATCGACGACGGCGAAACCGGTACCGCGGCGGTCGGCGAGTGGCCCCGGGCCACGACGACCGGCGGCGCGGCGACCAATGACGACTTCGCGTACAACAAGAACAGCCTGACCGGCGAGACCTACACCTGGCAGCCGCAGGTGAAGGAGACCGCGTCCTACCGGGTGGAGGCGCACTTCCCGCCCGCGACCGACGGGGCGACGGCAGCGCCGTACACGATCACGCACCGGGACGGCACGGCCACCGGGACGGTCAACCAGTCCGGTACCGCGGCCGCGTGGAAGACGGTGAACGGCACCCAGTTCTACTTCTCCAAGGGCAACGCGGGGAAGATCGTCCTGGGGGACACCGGAAGCTCCACGACCCGCAACATCGCGGACTCGATCCGTCTGGTGAACCCGGCCCAGATCGTCAAGAACACCGGCGAGTACAACCAGTGGCACGACTTCGCGGTGACGGACACCGTGCAGAAGTGGGTCTCGGGCACGTCCGCGAACAACGGTTTCGTGCTGCAGGCCAAGGACGACACGCTGGCCGGCACGCTCACCGGCGGCCCGCGCTACGAGTCCGGTGACGGCGACTACGGCGGCGAGACGTCCTCGTACCCGCGCCTGACCGTGACGTACGGCAAGGTCGGCTCGGCTCTCAACTCGCCGACGATCGTGCACGACACGGGCCCGGAGCTGTCCTGGTCGAAGTACAGCAACACCACCGGCGACACGGGCCAGGACATCGTCGAGTACCAGCTGCACCGCTCCACGCAGCAGGTCTTCACGCCGTCCGCGGCCACCCTGGTGGCCCCGGTCGACAAGGCGACCACGGCCTACACGGACACCACCGCGACCCCGACGCCGGACACGTCCACGGACGAGATCGGCCGCTCGTACTACTACCAGATCGCGGTGAAGACGAAGGACGGCTCGCTGCTCGGCTCCCCGACGCGCATCGTGGGTGTGCCGAAGGCCGGCCGGACGATGAAGCTGATCCAGGGCACGGCGGGCGGCGTCACCGACTCGACGCTGTCCTCGCAGCAGCCGACGACCAACGAGGACACGATCCTGTCCTATGTGCCGCAGAAGTGGCTGAGCGTCGGCAACAACTCGGGCACGTACGGCAAGACCCGTGCGGTGCTGAAGTTCCCGACCAGCTCGATCCCGGCCACCGCGACCGTGCTGAACTCCACGTTCTACATGTGGGGTGCGGAGACGACGACCGGCACCAACGGCGCGATCTACGAACTCCACTCCCTGAACAAGGACTTCGACGAGACCACCACCACCTGGAACAACGCCACGTCGACCACCCCCTGGACCGCGCCCGGCGGTGACTTCGGGGCCACGGTCTCCGACACCGTGGCACAGGTCTCGGAGGTCGGCCGACACTGGTGGGACGCCACGTCCATGACGCAGGGCTGGGTCAAGACCCCGTCCAGCAACAAGGGCGCGATGGTCAAGCTGAAGGACGAGACGGCAACGGGACCGCAGGAGCGCACGCTGTTCCTGGCCTCCGAGGGCGCCGACCAGCAGCTCGGCCCGCTGCTCCGCGTGATCTACGTGGACGCGACGACGGACAACACGTACTACGCGCCGCAGACCCCGCAGCGCATGACGCCGAACACCACCTACACGGTGGACGTCACGGTCACCAACACCACGAGCAGCGCATGGGCCGCGGGTGAGCGTCAGCTCTCCTACACCTGGAAGCTGCCCGACGGCACGGATGTCACGACCGGCGGCAACCAGCTCAAGACGGCCATCCCGGCCCTCGCCCCGGCGGAGTCGGCCACCGTCCACGCGAAGGTGTCCACGCCGATCAACTCGGACGCGGGCAACAAGCGTTCGGACTACGTCCTGGGCTGGGACGTGCAGAAGGTCTCGGACAGCAGCTGGCTGTCGGCCGGCACCGGCGGCATCCCGTCGCTGAAGCAGAACGTGGCGGTCGAGGACCCGACGTCGAACTCGCTGGGCCTGGAGAAGTTCTACTCCTACACCGGCAAGAGCACGGGTGCCGGCTCGTCGGTCCTGAACAACCTGGCCTCCGGCAACAGCGTCTGGACGTACGACGCGTTCAGCAACCCGGGCCGCGGACTCAACACGTTCGCCCGGTTCTCCTACAACTCGCTCGACACCTCCGACACGGTGCTCGGCGCCGGCTGGTCCGGGCAGGTGGCCGGACCTCTCCGTCTTGGCGCGCCGCTCGACTTCCGTCCCAACCCGAACCCGACGGAGATCCGTCTCCCGGACGGTGACGGCACCACGCACATCTTCTCCAAGCAGCCGGACAGCACCTGGAAGGCCCCGGCGGGCGTCCACTACAAGGTCACGATGAAGTCGGGCCTGTCCTGCACCAAGGACAAGGACCCGGTGCCGGACGCCTGGACGCTCACGAGTCCGGACGGAACACGCTTCCTGTTCGGCTGCGACGGCTACCTGACGTCGACGGTCGACAAGAACGGCAACGCGCAGACTTACACGTACGAGGAGCGCAAGTCGGGTGGCAAGCCGACCAAGTTCCTGAAGTACATCACCGACCCGGCGGGCCGGCAGACGCTGACCGTCGAGTACTTCGACAAGTCGACGGCGCCCTTCCCGAAGGTGGCCGACCACGTCCAGTCGATGACGGACATCTCCGGCCGCAAGCTGACGTTCGAGTACTCGGACAAGGCGCTCATGACGAAGCTGACGGACGGCGCGGGCTCCTCGCAGCCCAAGGTGTTCGGCTTCACCTACGACGCCACGCAGGGCAACAAGAACGTCAAGCTGGTCACGGCGACGGACCCGCGCGGCAACGACACCGATCTGACGTACCTCGCTCCGCAGACCGGTGACGACCCGAAGTACCACTGGTGGACCAAGACCATCGGTGACCGGCTGAACAACTCGACGGGCTTCGCCTACGCGGCGGACGCCACGAACAGCAAGTTCACCGACACCAAGGTCACGGACCCCGAGGCGCACGCCACGGACTACGTCCTGGACGACTTCGGCCGCGGTGTGAAGACCACCGACGCCAAGGGTCAGTCGACCGACATGGCCTGGGACGCCGACAACAACGTCACCCTGGTCAAGGAGGCGAACGGCGCCCAGACGACATACACGTACGACCAGAAGACCGGCTATCCGCTGACGATGAAGGACGCGGAGGCCAACAAGAACGGCACGGCCGCCACCGTCTACACGTATCAGACGCGGCTCGACGGCTTCTCGGCCGATCTGTACACGCAGACCTCCCCGGAGGGCCGCAAGTGGCAGTTCGGTTATGACGCGTTCGGCAACCTGAAGACGGCCACCGACCCGAAGGGCGTGTCGACGGCCACGGCGGGTGACTACACCACGTCGTACGAGTACGACACCTACGGTCAGCAGACCAAGGTCACCGACGCCAACGGCAACGCGACGCAGGCGTCGGACTTCGACCCGGTCGGCGCTCCGAAGACGCTCACCGACCCCTACGCCAAGGCCACCAAGGTCGTCTACGACGAGCGCGGCCAGATCACCTCGACCACCGACGCGCTGGACAAGACCAGCACGCAGACGTACGACACGTTCGGCCGTCCGCTGGTGAGCAAGGTGCCGAAGGACCAGGCGGCGGGGGACTACATCACCACCCCGGCTCCGGTGTACGACGCCAACGACAACATCACCGAGTCGACGTCACCGACGAACGCGGTGTCGAAGGCGGCGTACGACCCGATGGACCAGGTGACGTCGGCGACCGCGCCGGCGAACAACCTGACCGCGGAGCGCAAGACGGCCTACACCTACGACAAGGTCGGCAACCTCAGCACGACGACCGAGCCGAAGGGCGTGGCGACCACCGCGGACGCCACGGACTACGTCACCACCAACAACTACGACGCGATCTACCGGCTCACGTCGGTGGTGGACGCCAAGGACGACAAGACGTCCTACGCGTACGACAACGTCGGCAACACCGTCACGGTGATCGACCCGAAGAAGAACGCGTCGGCCGACACCACCGACTACTCCAGCAAGACGGAGTACGACTTCGACCACCGGCCGGTCAAGCAGATCGACGCGGCGGGCAAGTACACCACCACGCAGTACGACAAGGACTCGATCGTCGTCGCGACGACCGACCAGGAGCAGAACAAGACCCAGATCGTCCCCGACGAGCGGGGCATGACCTTCGAGGTCAAGGTGCCGTACGACGGCACCACGGTGCGCACCACCCGCTACCAGTACGACCAGGTGGGCAACACCACCAAGGTCGAGACGCCGCGGGGCACCGCCACCACCGGGACGGCCGAGGACTTCGCGGCCCGCACCGAGTACGACAAGCTCAACCGGCCGGTCAAGCAGTTCCAGCCGTACGACCCGGCGGACGGGACGTACAACAAGGCGGACGTCTACACCGAAACGGTGTACGACGAGGTGGGCCGGGTGAAGAAGACGTCGCTGCCGCCGGCGGGTGACCCGGCGCGCATCGACACCGACTACACCTACTTCGACAACGGCTGGATCAAGACCTCCACCGACGCGTGGAACATCAAGACGGCCTACGACTACAACAACGTCGGTCAGCAGGAGAAGCGGACGCTGACCGGTGACAACGGCACGTCCACGCGGACCATGGGCTGGTCGCACTACCCCGACGGCTCCCTGAAGGGCCGCACGGACGCCGCCGGAGACCCGTCCGCGGACAGGTCGTACGCCTACGACTACGACCTCAACGGCAACATGCTCACGATCGGTGAAACGGTCGGCAGCACCACGAGCGTGCCGTACACGATGACCTACACCGGTCTGAACCAGGTGGACAAGGTCACGGAGGCGCTCACCGGTCAGGTGGCGAAGACCACCTCCTACACCTACGACGCCAACGGCCAGCTCGACACCGTCGACCACCCCCAGCAGAACTCGAAGTACGAGTACGACCTGCGCAACCTGCTCAAGAAGGTCACGTCGGGCCAGACGCCGACCGACCCTCAGCCGGACATCACGCAGTTCACGTACACGGATCGCGGTCAGCGCGCCACGCTCACCAAGGGCAACGGCAACACCGTCGATTACACCTACTACGCGAACAGCGCCGTCAAGACCAGCGCGGAGAAGACAAGAGCCGGCGACCTGGTCTCGTCGCACGGCTACGAGTACGACGCCAACGGCAACAAGAGCAAGGACACGGCGTCGCTGCTGAGCGCTGACGGCGACGGGCTCCGGAACTCCGTGACCAACTACACCTACGACCCGGTCGACCGGATCAAGGAGTTGGACAAGACCGGCAACAAGCCGCGGACGGAGCAGTACTGGCACGACGACAACTCCAACGTCACCAAGCAGTTCTTCCTCCAGAAGTCGGACATCACCGAGTTCTACTACAGGAAGAACCGGCTGAGCTCCTCCTCGAACCTGGTCGACTCCTCGGCCATCTACGACTACGACACCTTCGGCCGGATGAAGTCCGTCACCGAAAACGGTGGCGCCGCCGTAGAGACGAACACCTTCGACGGCTTCGACCGGCTCATCGGCACGGTGCGCAAGGCGGGCACCAAGACAGACACGACCAACTACCGCTACGACCCTCTCGACCGCACGGTCGAAAAGAGTGTCAACAACGCCTACACCGACGAGTACAGCTACCTGGGTCTCGACACTGAGGTCTTCAGCGACGAGCTCGACGGAACCCTCGTCAAGACCTGGCAGTTCGGCCTGGGAGGCGAACGCCTCTCCCAGCTCGACCACTTGAACGGCGACAGCGGCTACTACGGCTACAACAGCCACGGCGACGTCGAGACGTTCACCAACGCGTACGACGGTAAGCCCAGTTCCACATACGGCTACACCGCCTACGGCCAGGACGCCAAGGACGAGTGGACCGGCCTGGACAGCATCGCGGAGCCGGGCAGCGATGGGGAGAACCCCTACCGCTTCAACGGCAAGCGCTGGAACGCCCAGTCGCAGACCTACGACATGGGCTTCCGGGACTACAGTCCGGAGGTCAACCGGTTCATCAGCCCGGACTCGTACGTCGGCGCCGCGGCCGACATGAGCCTGGGGGCCGGGCCCGCCAACAGCAACCGCTACGGCTTCGCCGGCGGCAACCCGGTCAACAACGTCGACCGGGACGGGCACGAGTCCTGCGACGCCGGCTGCCAGGCACGCCAGCAGTACCAGGGGGGCGGGGACCCGATCATCCCCGACCCGGAGAAGCTCGAGTTCAACGTCCAGTACCACGACGGCTCCACGGGCCTCGAGAACTGGGTCGATCCTTGGGACTTCGTCAAGGAACTGTCCGGTGTCGCTGACGTCGAGGGGTGCTGGAACGACCCGTCGGTGTGGCAGTGCACGATGGCTGCGGCATCGGTGATCCCCGTCGGAAGCAAGGTGCTGAAGGGCGCCAAGCTTCTTGACGATGCCGCTGACGTCGGGCGTGCCGGGGAAGTCACCTCCTCGGTAGGCAGCGCCGTTGAGCACCAGGGGTCACATCTCGGCAACACCTGGACATCTGACCTGAGTCACGTGACAGGAAAGACCGCCAGCTCCCGGAATCGCGCCATAGACGCAATCATCGGGGAAGACTTTCCGGATATGCAGTTCACGCATCACCCGCAGTACAGTCCCTGGGTGAGCACCGGAATAGCGAAGAAGGGTCTCGGCACCCAGGTAGGCTGGAAGCCGTTCGTGAGCCGCAACGAGCTTCGCAACACGCTGGTCCACGAAGAACTGCACCACCGATGGTTTGCGAGGGGGGTCCCTGGTGCGCACCATCCGCGCGACGGATCGGGCAATTCCGATCGGTTCTACGGAACGGTCGATCGGTACATGAGGATGCGAGGCTGGCAATGAAGCGGGAAGCGGTTCGGATTCCGACTGAATGCACGAACTGTCACCATGCTTGCGAGGCGTGGGGCGTGCAGATCGCCGATCAGGGCAAGCTGCGCTGGGAGTTCAGTTGGTCCTGCGGCAACTGTGGGATCGAGTCGGATGACGGCGACTGGGGGCAGGCCCCTGGTTTCATTCGCGACCTCTTGCTGGCCGAGCACGGAAGCAGTTGCATCAAGGTCATCGACTCGGGTGCGTCCGACGGGAAGATCATGAAAGCCATTCGTGAAATCTTCGGGGAGACGATGCGGGAAGCGCTGATCTCAGCAAAAGCCCTCAAGGCCACTGGCCGAAAGGGGACTCGTGTGGAGACTCTGCTGATCGCGGAAACTCTCGGCGTATCCGGAATCGAAGTTCAAAGCTGCGGGCCAAACCAGGCCTGATGGTGTTCTGAAGCGAGGCGGTGGGCCGGGTTATTCGGCCCACCGCCTTTCCGTGGACCGGACTCCGGTTCGCGCGCACAGGTACCCGGCCTTCCAGGAGCACCCCACGCACCGAAAGTTGAGGGACATGCTGGAACAGCTTGTCTAGTTCTGCTTGCCGTACGTCGTTGCCATCACCGCGGCCACGACCACCAGCATCACCACGGACAGGAAGCCGTAGATCCAGACCGCCGTGACACGGTCGAGTTTGATCTTTGTGTCAGGGTTCTGCTGCTGGGCGATGGACTGCTTGATCAGTCTGCCGCGGACCGGAGCGATGGCGATCGGGAGCGAGGCCACCACGGCGCTGTACATGAACAGGATCGGTGATGCCGAACCGGAGCGGAGCAGCTTCGCCCCCAGGAGGGCGGCGAAGAGCACGGGTCCACCGAGGTAGAACAACCACTTCCGCTGTCTGGCCTGCTGCTCCGTCGTGCGCCGTGGATCGTCCGCGTACTTCATTCCGGTCGCCAGCGCCGGTACGGCGATCATGAAGAAAGCCGTCGCCATCACGGCGATCAGCCACCAGCCGCGCTCGGGTATCGAAAACAACGACGTCCTCACCTTCTAATGCTTGTTGTGCCTTGAAGGGCGTTTGACGCCGCTGCAGGCCAAGAGCTCGGTGCCGGTGGCGTCGAAGTACAGCTCGTAGTGCCAGACCCGGTCTGCCGGGTCGATGGTCCCGGTACGCAGTTGCTCGCCGCGGTGCCGGGCGAGGATCTCGACGGTCTCGTCGAGGCCGGTGATCTCTTGCAGGCCGCGGGCCAACGTCCGTCTCAGCCTCGTCGCGGCGATGCCGGCCACCATCCAATGAGGCGCCGTCCCGTCAAAGATTCTCACCCTGGCGCCTGCGGCGATGGCCTCGCGTGCCGGCTTGCACGCGCTCGTCTGGTCGGTGAGCATCGCGACGATGTCGGGCTGACGCGGGTGCTCGTCTTCGGTGGCCATGCGGTGACTGTAGAGACTGAACGCGGGCGTCGCCCGTCAGTTACGCCGCCGCCCGCTCGCGGCAGTCCCGGCATTTGCCTGGTTCCGGTGCGCGGAACGGGCGGTCGCACTTGGGGCAGTCCTGGAACGGGTGCGGTTTGGGGCGGGGCTTCGGCGCCGTCGGCGTCGGGGTTGTCTTCAGGCGGTGCGAAAGCAGGCCCGCCGGGCTGTGGAGCTTGCCCTCCGGAAGTGACGCCGACAGCGCCTCGGTGATCGTCGTCAGGTTCGCACCCGACTCCAGCCAGGCGGCTACCGCCGGGGCCAGTGACGTGACCTCCCTGGGCGACAGCGTCAGGCGCCCGTCAGCCAGCGGGAGCGCCCGCAGGATCGAGCTGGCCTCGGGGTTCGGGGTGGCCGGGCGTGAGGCCGGGGGCGGGGGTGGGGTCGGAGCCGGTCGCTGCGGCGGGGGCGGCGGCGTCGCCGGTGTGGTGCCGGGCGCGTCATAAACGTACGTCCGCGTCACCACCCTCCCGTCCGGCATGCGCTGCACCCTGCGCTCCAGCCAGCCCTCCGCCTCCAGTTCGCGCAGTGCCCTCGCGATCAGGATCTCGCCCTCGTCGAAGTGCTCGCGCAGGCTCTTGATCGTGATCGGGGCGCCTTCGGGGAGCGAGAAGATGTACGCCGCGACGCCGACCGTCACCGCGGAACCGCGGCGCTGGAGCAGGCGGTTGGCGAGGACGCAGAAGTCCTTCGTGAGGCGAACGCGGATGTGGATGACGCCGGATGAGGGCACGGCGTTAGGGTTGGCGGTAGCCATGAGGGAAGGGTGCTACTTCCTGTTGTGGTCAGGCCCTCGATCGGGATTGCCGTCCCGGCCGGGGGCCGTTGCTTTGTGCGGTTGTGGTGGCTGAGCGTAACCACACCCCGGGGGTCCGTGTCCATCAACTCACCCCATCGGGTGAGGAGTTCAGGCGTTCAAGACGGGGGAGGGGAGAGAGTTCTTTTGGTTCAGTTCTTTGGAGAGTGCCGGGCGGGGCGGGGACCGGCGGACCCGGTTCTGGTCCTGTCTCACCGGTCCCCGCTCGGTCAGGCTCCGGCGCCACCTGCGGCGATGTGCCTGATGAAGATCGACCAGGGGGCCGCCGTAAAAGTGAGGGCGGGGTGTGCTTTTACGTCCTTGGAGTCGCGTACGTGGATGGTGGTGGCGGGGGTTGCGGCCATCTCCAGGCAGGCTTCGCCATCGCCTCCGCTGTAACTGCTTTTGAACCACGCCAGTTCGGTGTTCATGCCTCTCCTGCCAGTAGCCGTTGGATCAGATCCAACGATGCCTCGGTGTCGAGGGCTTGAGCCCGCAAGGCACCGTACCGATGGCTCATGACGCTGACGTCCTCGGGTGAGGTGAGGAAGTAGCCACCCTGCTGGCCCTCCACATATCCGACGGTTCGGTGATCCGGGGTCTCCAGCAGTGTCATGGGGCCGTCGATGCCCGCATGGGACTCGCGTGTCCCCGGCATGATCTGGAGCTGTACGTTGTGCAGCTGTCCCAGTTCGGCCAGGTGTTTGAGCTGGGCGTTTTGCACCTCACGGCCGCCGAGCGTCCGGCGCAGGACGGACTCCTCCAGCACGAAGGTGAGTCGGCAGTACGGCTTGCGCGTGTGCAGGCTCTGGGTCGCCAGGCGCGCTCGTACGTTCCGCTCGATCGCGTCGTCCTCAAGGCTGGGGCGCCGTGAGCGGAACACGGTCCGCGCGTACTCCTCCGTCTGGAGCAGGCCATGCAGGAAATGCGTCACGTACACGTGCAACGCCAACGCCTTGGCCTGCAGATCCACGTAATCCTGCGCCCACGCCGGATGGTCCCGCTCCGCCACATGCCTCGCCAGCTGCTTCAGCAGACCCTGCGCGCCCAGCACGTCGTCGACGGCCACGATGTACGCCGGCTGCGGTGGCCGCTCCCCGCGTTCGACCATCGCGATCATCGACTCCGAGTACGGGATGCGTGCCGCGAGCTCGCCACGCGATATCCCCCGCTGCTCCCTCAGGAAGCGCGACTGCTCGCCGAAGATCAGGAGCGCGGGCGGGGGATTGTCGTCGTGGGGCATCCAGCCTCCAGGTGCACAGCGCGGAGCGCGATCGCACGGATCGCACAACACGCCTACCCCATCGCACCGTTGGGTCAATCCTGGGGACCCGCACCGGCCAGCGCGGGAGCGTGGTGCGTATGACCAAGAACATGCGGCTGCTCCCGTGGAAGACGCCCGAAGGCAAGCCGTGCTACCTGTCCACCGACGGTGACGGCCCCCTCGCCCGGCTCGCCGACGAGGCGGAGGCGATGCAGCTGGACCTGGGCGAGGAACTACTGGGCCACGCCCGCAAGATGCTGGCGGAGCTGGACGTGCCGCCGGAGGAGTTCCGTTTTCTCAGCGCGCGCCTGGCCGAGGCCCTGGACGACGCGCTGCGGGTGGCGGGGAGGGTGGTGCTGTCGGAAGGCCACGGATAAGCCCTCGACACCGGCCGCGGTCAGCGGGGACTCTTCACGGGATGACCAGAATCGATGACACGCCGCCCGCGTGGGACGAGCGCACCCAGCTCACCACGTTTCTCGACTACGCACGTGACACCGCCCGCGCCAAGTGCGACGGCGTCTCCGCGGAGAACGCGCGCAAGGCGCTCCTGCCCGGCTCACCCCTGATGACCATGAGCGGATTGATCAACCACCTCCGCTGGGTCGAGTACTACTGGTTCCAAGTGGTCTTCCTCGGCGAGGAGGACCGGGGCCCCTGGACCGACGAGGACCCCGACCGCGAGATGCGTATCGCCGTCGACTTCCCGCTCGCGCAGCTGCTCGACGAATACGCCGCACAGAGCGCCCGGTACCGCGAGCTGGTCGCCGGGCACGGTCTGGACGAGCGGGCCCAGCGGGCCGTCCGCGACGGCCTCCACGTCGACCTGCGCTGGATCCTGCTCCACCTCACCGAGGAGACGGCCCGCCACAACGGCCATCTGGACATCCTGCGCGAGATGCTCGACGGCGCCACCGGCGACTAGGGCGGCCGTCCGTCTGGTCCCGGTGTCCAGTCCCTGGCCGACGCCAAGGGTGCGATCACTCGGGACCTGAGCGTCGACTCCACGGTGTGCCGCGCTGGGTGGCTGTGACCAGCGGATTCACACTGCGGCCGTGCTACCCCAGCCACACCCCATCGCGCATGACGACTCTGCCGCGAAGTTCCGGTACTCCGCGCCAGGCACGCACTATCTGCGGCGCCACGCACAGGTACAGGAAAGGGGTCTCTTCCGTACGCGGATCCCAGCCGAACTTACCCGCGAACCCATCTGCGGCATCATTTGGCACTTCCCGCGCGGGATAGCACTTCGCCTCACCTTGCAGCAGCACCACGTCGAAGGCATCCGGCAGAGCCAGCCGTACGCGCGGTTCCTTATGCGCATTGCGCGCGGTCGCGGAGTCCGCGCCGGTACACATCCACACTGCCTGCCCGTCCCACAGAAACCACAGGGGCACCTGATGCGGGCCGTGGTCGGGGTGGGACGTCGACACCCATATGTCGCGCTCCGAGCTGAGCCGCTCCAGGGTGTCCCGCCTGCGCTCCGCCGTGGTGCGGCGAATGATCTCCGTAGCTTGCATGGGTGCCGACCTTAGCCAGCAGGTTCACCGTGCGCATGGGGCGCAGGTCCTAAGCCCGGAGGCGGACCACCGCACCGGCAGGCGGCTCAGGCCTCGGAGGAGGCTGGGGCGCCAGTCGGGGGTGGGGTCGCCGTCGATGGCCAGGGTGGGGAAGCGGTCCAGGAGGGCGCGGAGCGCGAGGTTTGCTTCCAGGCGGGCCAGCGGTGCGCCCAGGCAGTGGTGGATGCCGTGGCCGAAGGCCAGGTGGGAGCGGGTCAGGGTCGGGTCACGGTGGATGTCGAAGCGGTCCGGGTCGGGGAAGCGGGCGGGGTCGCGGTTGGCGGAGGCGAGGGAGATGACCACGCGTGCGCCCTGCGGGATGTGCGTACCGGCGATGACGACGGGATCGGCGGTGTAGCGGTAGGTGCCGGCCGGGGTGGGCGGTTCGAAGCGCAGCGCTTCCTCCACCGCGTTCTCCAGGAGGCCCCCGTCGGCGCGCAGCGCGGCGAGCTGGTCGGGGTGGGTGAGGAGGAGGTGGACGGCGTTGGCGATCAGGTTGACCGTTGTCTCGTGACCGGCGACCAGCAACAGGAAGGCCATGCCGAGGAGTTCCTCGTCGGCGAGGTGGTCGCCGTCCTCGTCGTGGGCCCGGACGAGGGCGTGCAGCAGATCGCCCTCGGCGGCGTCCGTCTCCTCGACGTGGCGCTTTTCTTCGATCAGGCCGGCCAGGTAGACCGTCATCTCCTGGGCGGCCCGGCCCGAGGCCTCCGGTTCGCCGATGGTGAGGATCTTCGCGGTCCAGGCCCGGAACGTGTCGTGGTCGACGCCGGGGACGCCGAGGAGTTCGCAGATGACGGTCAGGGGGAGGGGGAAGGCGAAGGCGTCGATGAGGTCGGCGTGGCCCAACGGGCCCATCGCGTCGAGGAGTTCGTCCGCCGCCTCCTGGACGCGCGCCCGCAGCGCCTTGATGCGGCGCGCGGTGAACTCGCGGGCGACCAGGGAGCGCAGCCGGGTGTGGTCGGGCGGGTCGGTCTGCAGCATGTTGCGGCCGATGGAGTAGAGGCCGTCGCTGTCGTACTCGGCGGAGTGCCGGACGTCGTGGCGCATCCGCGCGTCCGTGAGGGCGGCGCGGGCCTCGGCGTGGCCGAGGATCATCCACGCGGTGTCCCCGGTGGGGAAGCGGACGTGGTGGACGGGGCCCCGGGCGCGCAGGGCCTGGAAGGCCGCGTAGGGGTCGGTGGCGAAGTCGCCCGTCCAGGCGGCCAGTTCCTCGGTGTGCGGGGTGGGCATGGCGAGCTCCCGGTGAAGTGGGGAGTGTTCCCCGTTTCAGGTTCGGGGTGACCCTAACAGGGCTCGACGGGAACCGGGGAGTGCTCCACGGATCCTGTAGCGTGCGACACGTGAGAAAGGACGCGCAGCGCAACCGTGAGCTGGTGCTCGCCGCCGCCCGGGACGTGTACGCCGAGCAGGGCGTCGAGGCCCCGCTCGACGTGATCGCCCGCCGGGCCGGAGTCGGCAACGCCACCCTCTATCGCCGCTTCCCCGACCGGGCCGCCCTCATCGAGGCCGTCTTCCGCGCGACGCTGGCCGCCGTGATCGACGCCGGCGAGGAGGCGCGGCAGGCCGAGGACCCCTGGGCGGGCCTGAACGGGTACATCGACCGGGTGTTCGCGGTGCTCGCCGCCGACCGGGGTGCGAACGACCTGATGACGACCGGCATCGAAGGCGTGCCCACCCTGGAGAAGCTGCACGTCCACAACGCTGAGACGTTCAGCACCCTGCTGGAGCGCTGCCGCCGCCAGGGCCTCGTGCGCGGCGACGTGGTCACCGAGGATCTGCTGCTCGGCCTCGCGGCGCTCGGTCGCGCGGCGCCCGCCCTTGAGGCCGCCGTCCCCGGCTCGTGGCGCCGCCCGCTCGCACTCCTGATCGACGGCCTGCGCGCGGAGGGGGCTCATCCGCTGCCCACGGAGCCCCTCACCGCCGACCAACTCGCGTCGGTACTCGGTGAGATGAACCATCCCCGGTCCTGACTGACAGTGTCCGAGATGTGCCAATCGAGACGACACCCACGACGCACCGGCCGCGAATTCCCGCCCCATCAGGGAGCCCATCCCCTGGGGTCCGCCTGATCGCCGGGGGATTGGCAGATCTGGGCCATGGCTGAACTGATGATGTCCGAAAACTCCCGTGGCTCGCGTTCCGGGGGCGGCGTGCGGTACAACCAGCCCGTTTCCCCGAGAGGGAGCGCGGTGGGGGTTGCGCGTGAATCGCCTGCTCGGTTACGCCATGTGCTGGGTCGCGGTCATGGGGGTGATCACGCTCGGCGCCGGCGAGGACCTGAGCGATCGGCTGGCCGCCCTCGTCGCGGCGCTCCCCGCGTGGGGCTACATCGGGTTCTGGGTGCGGCGGGAGATCCGGGCGATCAGGGAAGACGGCAGGCTCGCGCGCGAGCGCAGGAGGTGGGGGAAGCTGATGGACCGGGGCGAGCTGCTCGACGCGGTCACCATGCTGGTCGGTCGTGACACGCGGCCACCGGAGTGCGGCGAGCGCGGCCACGGGGCCGGGCACATCTGTCTCGCCGTGTCCCAAGAGCTGCCCCTCGCCGATCTCGTCGACGCGATCAACAGCCGCTACGAGTCCTCGCGCAATCTCGCCATGGGCGGGTACGCCGACCCTACGGTGGACGCGACGACCGGTCGGCCCCTGCTCGTGCCCTTCGGCGCCGACGTCGTCGACATGCGGGCCTGGGCGCACGGGAGTCGCTGGATCGGTGCCGGGACCGTGCGCGCCGGGGACGACGTGCGGCGCGTGGTCCTCGTCGCCGAGCGGGCCGTGCCCGACGTGGCGGGGCTGCCCGCCGACGCGACGTGGGTGGAGCGGGTCGTCGCCGTGACCGGGTGGGCCGGTGAGCCCCGTACGGTCGACTGGGCGGCGGTGGAGGAACGGCTCGGCACCCGGCTGCCCGGCGACTATAAGCAGCTCGCCGAGATCTTCCGGGACGGCGCCTTCGACGCGTACCTCAGCCTCTACGTGCCCGAGTCCGGCAACCGCTCCATGGACTTCGTCGGGCAGGCCGAATACCTGGCCCGGTTCGCCGCGCGATCCGGCACGAGCCTCTGGGAGCCGTACGGCATCCACCCCGCGCCCGGCGGCCTGTTGCAGTGGGGGGCGTCCGAGCAGGAAGGCGAGTTCTACTGGGTCACCGAAGGCGACGACCCCGACCGCTGGCCCGTCGTCGTCACCGACGACCTCCGCGCGTGGACCCAATTCCCGGGCACAGCCGCCGAGTTCGTCTTCCGGATGCTGACGGAGCGCTCGCACCCCTACTCCATCGCGCGATACTACGAAACGCACTGGTTCCAGAGTTACGGGGCGGAAGCGTAGGCATCCGTCCCCAATTGGGAGTTCGGTTGACTCCTGACTCCGTGACTGATTAGAAATCGCACGCCACAAAGTGAGAAACGGTCGGCCGGGACACCCCGGCCGACACTTCGGCATGCCCGGATTCCGGCGCGTGCCACAGAAGATGAAGGGTCACAGGACGTGAAAGTCCGTTACGGGAGATTGATCTCCTGCCTTGTCGTGTCGGCGGTGGCAGGTGCCGCCCTGCCGCAGGTCGCGTACGCCGCGCCCGCTTCTGCGAAGGGGGACGACGACAAGGGAGTCGTCGACACCATCGCAGGCTGGTTCTCCGGGGATGACGACGACAAGAACGAGCAGCCGCCCTCCAGCAACAAGCTGGAGATGTCGAGCCGCGAGAAACTGCCCAAGGGCAAGAAGCAGCCCGCCGCGAAGCGCGTGCGGGAACTGACGTCCCGCCGTACCGAGCACGCCCGGTTCTGGCAGCTGTCCGACGGTCGAATTCAGGCCGAGGTGTCGGCTGTTCCGACCGGATACCGCTCCGGAAAGGCCGCGGGGAAGGGCAAAAGGGCTTCCTGGAAGTCCATCGAGACCGGTGTCGGGGCTACCGACGCCAAGGGTTTCGAATTCGCCAATACCACCAATTCCGGCCGTAGTTGGTTCGGCGGGGATTCCGGCCGGCTGCTGAAGTTCCAGGCCGGGACCGACGGTCCCGCCGTCAGCCTCGGGCTCAAGGGCGCGGACGCCAAGGCGCTCGACCCGGTCGCCAAGGGCTCCACCGTCACGTACAAGGACGCCGCCGCCGGTGGCGCCGATCTGGAGTACCAGGTCGGCCCCGGGCGCGTGAAGGAGAACATCGTCCTGGCGAAGGCGCCGGGCAAGGCGGTGTCCTACACGTTCACGCTCGACACGGGCGGGCTGACGCCGAAGGCGCGCAAGGACGGGTCGATCGGTCTGTACGGCGAGCTGCCGCACACGCCGGTGATGGTGATCCCGGCCGCCTACATGACGGACACCCGCAAGGACGCGGGCTCGCCGTACGGGCTCTCCTACAGCCCCAAGGTCAGCCAGAAGCTGGTCAAGGACGGGAAGAACTGGCTGATCGAGGTCACTCCGGACGCCAAGTGGCTGTCCGCGAAGGGCCGTCAGTACCCCGTCACGATCGACCCGACCATCACCATCGCGCCGACCCCGTCGCAGTCCCAGGACACGATGGTGCTCTCGGACCAGCCGGCGGTGAACTTCAACAACACCTGGAAGATGTCGGTCGGCAAGACCGACACGGGTATCGCCAGGTCGCTGATCAAGTTCCCGCTGAACGAGATCCCGGCCGGCACGACGATCGACTCCGCGCGTCTGGAGATGTACTTCGACCAGGCGCACACCACCAACGCCAACGACGTCACGATCGAGGCGCACCGCGCCACCGGCGCGTGGGACGAGTCGACGGCGAACTGGTCCAACACCAGCGCGCTGTCGGGTGAACTGTCCGGCACGACCGTCCAGATAGACGACGGGGACGCCGGGACCGCCGCCGTGGGCGAATGGCCGAAGGCCACGACCACCGGTGGCGCCGCCACCAACGACGACTTCGCCTACAACAAGAACACCGCGACCGGCGAGTCGTACACCTGGCAGCCCCGGATAGCCGAGACCGCCTCGTACCGGGTGGAGGCTCACTTCCCGCCCGCGACCGACGGCGCCACGGCCGCCCCGTACACGCTGAACCACCGCGACGGCACGGCCACCGGGACGGTCAACCAGTCCGGTACCACGGCCGCGTGGAAGGCGGTGAACAGCAGCCAGTTCTACTTCGCCAAGGGCAACGCGGGGAAGATCGTTCTGGGGGACACCGGAAGCTCCACGACCCGCAACATCGCGGACTCGGTGCGGCTCGTGAACCCGGCGCAGATCGTCAAGGACACCGGCGAGTACAACCAGTGGCACAAGTTCGCCGTGACCGACACCGTGCAGAAGTGGGTCAGCGGCAGCTCCGCCAACAACGGTTTCGTGCTCCAGGCCAAGGACGACACCCTGGCCGGCACGCTCACCGGCGGCCCGCGCTACGAGGCCGGTGACGGCACGTCGTACGGCGGCGAGACCGCGACCTATCCGCGCCTCACCGTGACGTACGGCCAGGTCGGGACCTCCCTGGACTCGCCGACCGTCGTCCACGACACCGGCCCGGAGCTCTCCTGGGCCCCGTACAGCAACACCACCGGTGACTCCGGTCTGGACATCGCCGAGTATCAGCTGCACCGCTCCACGCAGCAGGTGTTCACGCCGAACGCCGCGACCCTGGTCGCCCCGGTCGACAAGGGCGCGACCGCCTACACCGACACCACCGCGACCCCGACGCCCGATTCGTCCACGGACGAGATCGGGCGTTCGTACTACTACCAGATCGCGGTGAAGACGAAGAACGGGCAGGTCATCGGGTCTCCGACCCGCATCGTGGGCGTGCCCAAGGCCGGCCGCACGATGAAGCTCGTCCAGGGCACGGCCGGCGGTGTCACCGACACCACGCTGTCCTCGCAGCAGCCGACCACCAACGAGGACACGATCCTGTCCTATGTGCCGCAGAAGTGGCTGAGCGCGGGCAACAACTCGGGCACGTACGGCAAGACGCGTGCGCTGATGAAGTTCCCGACCGCCGACATCCCGGCCACGGCGACCGTCCTCGACTCCAAGCTCTACATGTGGGGCGCGGAGACGACGACCGGTACGGACGGTGCGATCTATGAACTCCACGGTCTGAACAAGGACTTCACGGAGACCACCGCCACCTGGAACAACGCCAACGCGACCACCCCGTGGACCGCGCCGGGCGGTGACTTCGGGGCGACCGTCTCGGACACCGTCGCGCAGGTTTCCGAGGTCGGCCGTCACTGGTGGGACGCCACGTCGCTCACGCAGGGCTGGGTGAAGACCCCGACCAGCAACCACGGCGCCATGGTCAAGCTGAAGGACGAGACGACCACGGGGCCGCAGGAGCGCACGCTGTTCCTGGCCTCGGAGGCCGCCGACCAGCAGCTCGGCCCGCTGCTCCGCGTGATCTACGTGGACGCGACGACGGAGAACACGTACTACGCGCCGCAGACGCCGCAGCGTATGACGCCGAACTCCACGTACACCGTCGAGACGACGCTCACCAACACCACCAACAGCGAGTGGCTGGCCGGTGAGCGGCAGCTCTCGTACACCTGGAAGCTGCCCGACGGCACGGACGTCACCAACGGCGGCAACCAGTTGTCCACGGCCGTCCCGAACCTGAAGCCGGGACAGTCCGCGACGATTCAGGCGCAGGTCAAGACGCCGATCAACTCGGACGAGGGCAACAAGCGCACGGACTACGTCCTCGGCTGGGACATCAAGAAGGTCTCGGACGGCAGCTGGCTGTCGGCGGGCACGGGTGGCATCCCGTCCCTGAAGCAGAACGTCGCCGTCGAGGACCCGACGTCGAACTCGCTAGGCCTGGAGAAGTTCTACTCGTACGCGGGCAAGAACACCGGCGCCGGGTCGACGGTCATGAACAACCTGTCGTCCGGCAACGCGGTCTGGTCGTACAACGCGTTCAACAACCCGGGACGCGGTCTCAACACCTTCGCCCGGTTCTCGTACAACTCGCTCGACACCAGCGACACCGTGTTGGGCGCCGGATGGTCCGGCCAGACCGCCGGTCCCATCCGGCTCGGGGCGCAGCTGGACTTCCACCCGAACCCGAACCCGACGGAGATCCGTCTCCCGGACGGTGACGGCACGACGCACGTCTTCGCCAAGCAGCCGGACGGCACGTGGAAGGCGCCCGCGGGCGTCCACTACAAGGTCACGATGAAGTCGGGCCTGGACTGCACGCCGAACAAGGACCCGATCCCCGACGCCTGGACGCTCACGCGCCCCGACGGAACCCGTTTCCTGTTCGGCTGCGACGGCTACCTGACCTCGATCGTCGACCGGAACGGCAACACGCAGACGTACACGTACGAGACGCACAAGGCGGGCGGTAAGCCGACCAAGTACCTCGCGTACATCACCGACCCGGCGGGCCGGCAGTCGCTGACCGTCACGTACTTCGACAAGTCGACGGCGCCCTTCCCGAAGGTGGCCGACCACGTCCAGTCGATGACGGACATCTCGGGCCGCAAGCTGACGTTCGAGTACTCGGACAAGGCCCTCCTGACGAAGCTGACGGACGGCGCGGGGTCGGCGCAGCCGAAGGTGTTCGGGTTCACGTACGACGCCACGCAGGGCAACAAGAACGTCAAGCTGGTCAACGTCACCGACCCGCGTGGTAACGCCACCGCCTTGGCGTTCAACGAGCCCAAGGCCGGTGACGACCCTAAGTACCACTGGTGGACCAAGACGATCACCGACCGTGCGGGCGGTGACACGGGCTTCACGTACGCGGCGGACGCCACGAACACGAAGTTCACCGATGCCGTGGTCACCGACGCCGAGTCGCACGTCACCACGCATGTCGCGGACGACTTCGGCCGTCCGGTGCAGAACACCAACGCCAAGTCCCAGATCGCGAAGATGAGCTGGGACGCCGACAACAACGTCACGTACCTCGAAGAGGACAACGGCGCCAAGACCGCGTACTGCTACGACCAGAAGACGGGCTATCCGCTCTGGCAGCGCGACCCGGAGAGCAACAAGGCCGGGGTGCCGCCCCAGTCGGACTGCGCACCGGGCACGTACCCGGCGAACTCGTCGCAGTACACGTACCAGACGAGGATCGACGGCTACTCGGCCGACCTGTACACGAAGACGTCTCCGGAGGGGCGCAAGTGGCAGTTCGGATATGACACATTCGGCAACCTGAAGACGGTCACCGACCCGAAGGGCGTCGCCACCACCGGCACCGCCGGGGACTACACGACGTCGTACGAGTACGACTCCTACGGTGAGCTGACCAAGGCGACGGACGCCAACGGCAACCCGAGCACGAACAGCGACTTCGGTCCCACCGGCTACCCGTCGACGATCACCGACGCGCTCGGCAAGTCCACCTCGTTCGCGTACGACGAGCGCGGCCAGGTCACCGACGTCACCGACGCGCTCGGCAAGAAGACCACCCAGGCCTACGACACGTACGGACGTCCGCTGGACCGGACGGTGCCGAAGGACCAGTCCGCGGGTGTGCTCATCACGACGCCGGCCCCGGTGTACGACGCCAACGACAACACCACGAAGTCGACCTCACCGGGCGGCGCCGTCTCCACGGCCGTCTACGACAAGTCAGACCAGGTCAGCGAGGCCACGGCCCCCAAGGACACGACCACGTCCGACGAGCGGAAGACGACGTACACGTACGACAAGGTCGGCAATCTGAGGACGACGACGGAGCCGAAGGGCTCGCTGACGTCGACGGACACCACCGACTACGTCACGACCAACAACTACGACGAGATCTACGAACTCACCTCCGTGGTCAACGCCAAGGGTGACAAGGTCTCGTACGGATACGACAACGTCGGCAACGTCACCAAGGTCGTCGACCCCAAGAAGAACGCGACCGCCGACCCGGACGACTACACCACCAAGACCGACTACGACCTGAACCACCGGGTCGTCACGCTGACCGACGCCGCGGGCAAGACCACCAAGAAGTCCTACGACAAGGACTCCCTGGCGGTCGCGACCACGGACGCCGAGAACAACACCGTGACGACCACCTACGACGAGCGCGGCAAGCAGACCGAGGTCAAGGTCCCGTACTCGGGCACCACCACCCGGTCGACGAAGTTCGAATACGACCAGGTCGGCAACACGACCAAGGTGATCACGCCGCGAGGCGCCGCCACCGCGACCGCGGACGACTTCACCGCACGTACCGAGTACGACGCGCTGAACCGACCGGTCAAGCAGTACCAGCCGTACGACCCGGCGGACGCCCGCTACAACAAGGCGGACGTCTACACGCGGACCGACTACGACGCGGTGGGCCGGGTCTCCGCGACCTCGATGCCGCCGTCAGAGGGCCAGACGGTCCGTAACGACACCACGTTCAGCTACTTCGACAACGGCTGGACCAGGTCGTCCACCGACCCGTGGGACATCAGGACCACATACGACTACAACGAGCTGGGGAAGCAGACCGCCCGCACGCTCACCTCGGCCGGCGGCTCGTCCGACCGCACCATGTCGTGGTCGTACTACCCCGACGGCAAGCTGAAGTCGAAGTCGGACGACGGTGTGCCGGTGGGCAAGTCCGTGGTCCTGGTCGACAACTCCGACACCCAGAACACGTCGTCGACGGGTACCTGGGCGAAGGGTGATGTCACCGGCCAGCAGGGCTACGACCACCGCACGCACGCGGCGGGCAGTGGCACCGACGCGTTCACGTGGACGCTGAACATCCCGAAGGACGGCACGTACACCGCGTACGTGAACTTCCCCAAGGTGACCGGCGCCGCGACCACGGCGAAGTACACGCTCACGCACGGCGCGACGACTGAGCCCTCGGTGACGAAGGACCAGAACGCGAACACCGGTACGTGGGTGTCCCTTGGCTCGTTCAGCCTGAAGCAGGGCGAGGACGCCAAGCTGAAGCTGGACCAGAACAGCGGCGGCATCGCCGTCGCCGACGGCGTCAAGCTGGTGCGCGACACGGCAGGGGAGACGGACAACGAGAAGAAGTCCTTCGCCTACGCCTACGACGCCAATGGCAACATGACGTCGATCGACGACACCTCGTCCGGTGCCAAGATCGACGCGTACACGCTGGCCTACACGGGCCTGAACCAGATCGCCAAGGTCACCGAGGCGCTCGCCGGGCAGGAGAAGAAGGCAACGTCGTACACGTACGACGCCAACAGCCAGCCGGACACGGTCACACACCCCGACCAGTTCTCCAAGTACACCTACGACCTGCGTGAGCTCGTCAAGACGGTGTCGGTCGGCACGTCGGCGAGCGACGCCTCGCCGAAGGTGTCCTCGTACACGTACACCGACCGTGGCCTGAAGCTGAAGGAGACCAAGGCCAACAGCAATACCGTCGACTACGGCTACTACCTCGACGGGTCCCTCAACACCCAGACCGAGAAGAAGTCCAACGGCACCCTCGTCAGCGACCACACCTACGCCTATGACCCGAACGGGAACAGGGCGCAGGACATCGCGAAGAAGATGAACGCCGACGATCACGCGGCGCTCCTCTCCTCGACCACCGACTACACGTACGACCCGGCCGACCGCCTGGCGAAGTCCGTGAAGACGGGAACGGGCGCGGGTACCGACACGTATGTCCACGACGCCAACGCCAACGTCGTCTCGCAGACGGTCGGCGGCACCACCTCGACGTACGCCTACGACCGCAACCGGCTTCTGTCGGCGACGACGTCGGGCACGACGTTCTCGTACAACTACGACCCGTTCGGCCGGCAGGAGTCGGTCACCGGGGGCGGCAAGACCATCGAGCGGAGCGTCTACGACGGGTTCGACCACGTCGTCGACGCGCAGAAGCTCGACGACTCCGGCGCCCTGAAGTCGACGAAGTACACCTTCGACCCGCTCGACCGCACCACGTCGAAGACGGCGGACGGCAAGACCACCGACTACGACTACCTCGGTATGTCCACGGAGGTCATGGGCGAGGAGGTCGCCGGGAAGCTGACGAAGTCGTATCAGTACAGCCCCTGGGGCGAGCGTCTGTCGCAGATCACGCACAACAGCGACGGCACCACAGAGGACGGGTACTACGGCTACAACGGCCACTCCGACGTCGAGACCCTGACGACGAAGGACGGCGACACCAAGGCCACCTACGGCTACACCGCCTACGGCAAGAACGACGATTCCGAGTTCACCGGGATCGACAAGCCCGACGCGGCCGATCCGACGAAGGAGGCGTACAACCCCTACCGCTACAACGCCAAGCGCTGGGACGCCAATTCGGGCACGTACGACATGGGCTTCCGTGAGTACAACCCGGGTCTGAACCGCTTCACCACGCGGGACATGTACAACGGCGCCCTCGCCGACAGCGGCCTCGGCACCGACCCCATGACGGGCAACCGGTACGCCTTCACCGGCGGCAACCCCACGAGCTTCGTGGAGATGGACGGTCACCTTCCGTGTGCCGAGGGCATCATGGACGTGTGCGGCGGCACGACGGACGTCAGCGGTGTCTGCCTGATCTGTGTGGCCACGCCGAACCCGGGCGCGTCCAAGCCGATCGCGCGCAAGCCGGCCGTCGCGAACGCGGACCTGGACAACACGCTGAACCAGCTGTACGCGCGTGACTTCGTCCAGGACGGGGACGTCTTCGGTGACGGCAAGACCACCACGGCGCTCCTCCAGGAGTTCAACTCCGGTCAGAAGACCGGAAAGCTCTGGCACATGCAGAAGGCGTCCAACGCGATGGTCTCCCTCGCGAAACTTCTGGAGGACGACCGCCGCGCCCGGGTCAGGGGCAACGGACTCCTCAACGACGCCGACCTGAAGGTCGCCCAGGCCGAGGCCGGCGAGCTGTGGAACGCCCTCAACTCCAAGGACGTCGCCGGTGCGCTGACCAAGGATGTGAAGGCCAACCCCGAGATGCTCGCGGCGATCAACACCAACCGGGCAACCGTCGCGGGGACCCTCGCCATGAAGGACATGACGGGGCAGGAGTTCGCCCCCGCTCATCCGCTGGCCAAGCAGACGCCGGTGGGTGAGCCCGTGAAGATGCGGGGCGCCTACAAGGCGTTCGGCATCGTCGGAGGTGTGGTCTCGGCAGCCCAGGCGCCGAGCTACATCAGGACGTACGGCTGGGGCCGAGGGGCGTGGGAGATGTTCAAGGACACCGTCGACCCCTTCGGTGTCGCCGACAGCATGGGTCCTGATCCCTTCGTCGACAACGGCGGCGGATCGAACATCTGCGACCCGTCGGGCGGAAACTGTGCCTGACAACAGGTCCAGTAGCTGTTTCGAGTAATTTCGAGTAATTCGGGGCCTGTCGCGCACACCGTGCGGCAGGCCCCGTTCAGTTTCCCGTCACTAGACTGGTTTCCGTATCCGGAGAGAGGCATGAAGAGAGTGACCCAGACTGGCGCCGACCGTGCGATCGAAGAGTTTCTACGTGTCGTTCCCGGAGCCCGCGCCGTGCTCGACGAACTGATCGCCTCGGCTCCCGAGCGCCACGCCGACTGGGCTCGCGGTACAGCGGACGACCTGCTGGAGTTCCTCCTGGCCGCGTTCTCCAGGCCGGTCCTGCTGCCGCTCCTGCGCGAAGAGGACGGGGCGGGCGGCGCCGAGATCCGAGCGTGCTTCGAGTATGTCGAGAGCCTTGCCGTCAGCGAGAACCCGTATGTGGACAGTTCGGTGCACTTCGGAATTCTGGAACAGTTCCTGGAGAGCGAGGAGATTCTCCTGCGGGCCTATCGCCACAGTCTCCCCGTGACCCGCGCGAAAATCGTCGCCATGCTGGAGGAGTACCCGGAGACATTTCGTCGGCTGCGCTCGGAACTCTGAGGCGACAGGGCCCCGTGGCGGGCCGGAAGAGGGCAGGGCTGGTCGTGGCCGCGGTCCGGCTCGTCGCCGAGCACCGGACCTGGCTGAACGACCCGGAGTTCTACCGCTTTGTCGCGACCGGCGAGATGGCTGGACAGCGCTGGGTCGGGATCGACTGGCCCGCGATCGTCAAGGAGCTCAAGGCCGGCACGATCGAGGGCGGTGAGCCGGATCTTCTCATCCTGAAGGTCGGTGCGAGCATGGCCAGTTACTACCCGCTCTCCCTGCGCGACGACCTCCGGGATCAGTCCCCCGAGGCGGCGGTCGCCTTGATGCGTTCGATCGGCTATCTGGCCGGTCTCAACGAGGACGTGGACAACGTCCGCCTGCCCTGAATTCCGGCCCTGTGTGGGGCTGTGGGGGTACGTCCGGAAGGTCTTCCGGGTCGCGGGCGGCGGTCTTGCTGCTATATAACCGGGCCGCCTCCCCCAACCACCCCACTCGAAGGGTTACTTCGTGCTGCCCGTTTCCCGGATACGTGTCATTTCCCTCGGTCTTGTCGGCGGGGCGGTGCTGCTGACCGCCGCGTGCGGGCAGCAGAAGGACGGGCCGCGGGAGGCGGCCGGGGCGGAGAGCGTGCGGGCCGGTGACGTGGCCGGCGCCGCGGAATCGGCATCGGCATCGGCATCGCCGTCGTCCTCCGCGTCCGCGTCCGCTTCCGCTTCCGCCTCCGCGAAGGCGAGCGGCAGCGCTTCCCCCTCCGCCTCACGCCCGGCCTCCGCCGCGCCCTCCTCGAAGGGGGCCGCCGCCCCGGCCGAGGCGCCCGCGCCCGGCGCCGCGCCGGACTTCCCCGTGCCCGTCGAGGTCGGCAACGCCAGCCAGGTCATCACCGTCAAGTCCAGCGGCTCGTACGCGACCGTCACCGCCTGGGCCAAGGGGTCGGCCGGCTGGAAGTCCGTCCTTTCCACGACCGCGGGGCGCGTCGGTTCGAACGGCGTCGTCGCCGGGTCCAGCCGGCGCCAGAGCACGTACACGACGCCCTCGGGTACGTACACGCTCACCGAAGGGTTCGGTGTCGAGTCCGGCGGTACGAACATGCCGTACACGCGGGTCAACTCCACGCACTGGTGGGTCGAGGACCCGGAGTCGAAGTTCTACAACCAGATGCACAGCGCCGCCGGAGCGGACTTCCCGCTCACCGAGAGCGGCGACCGGGGCAGCGAGCACCTGGTCAACTACCCGACGCAGTACGCCAAAGCGCTCGTCATCAACTTCAACCGCTGGCCCGCCGTACCCGGCCGCGGCGCCGGAATCTTCCTTCACGTCAACGGCTCCGGAGCGACGGCCGGCTGTGTCTCGGTGCCCCGCGCCACGATGGACCGCATCATGGCCTGGGTCCAGCCGGGAGCGCATCCGCGCATCGCGATCGGATGAGGCGGGCGTCGTCGCCCGTGGCGCAGGTCCCCCGGTCCCGTAGACGCACAGCTGCCTCAAAGGTTGTACGGCCTCCACGAATTGGTCATGTGAGAAGCGGCATGTGCCTGACCCGTGATGGTTCGGTGACGCCATCCGCTGGGCCAAGGGGGAGCCATGATTCCGGTTCCCCGGACCTGGACGAGGGGCGGACATCATGGGCGTGGGCCACAAACCTGAGCCGGGCGCGGCGGACATGCGGCGCCACGCCGCCGGATTCGTCGCGCACGCCACCGCACGCAACCGGCTCCCGCTCGACTACACCGTCGCCAGCCTCCGCGTCGCCGACTTCCTCGTCGACGGCCTGCGCAAGGGGACCTCGGACCGCACCTCGGTCGCGGGAGCCCTGTTCGGCATCGGCGCGTACGTGGGGGAGGTCCTCGTGCGGCGGGCCGGCGCCGAGTGGGTCGACTTCGACGAGGCCCAGCGCGCCTACTTCGGCCAGCCCGTCGGCGTCCGCATGCCCGACGGGCGCGTGTGGAACCCCCTCGGCAAGGTCGTCAACCGCTTCGAACTCGGCCGCGAGGAATCCCTCCAGACCTTCTATCTGACCCTGCACGGCCGGGGCGGCGACCGCGGAAGGGGAAAGACCTGCGCGGCCCTGTGACATTTCCGTGGACCCGGACGCAGATGACTGTGGGGGCATGTACACGATGACCTGTGTCGCCCCGGATCAGTACGCGGACGTACGAAGAGGACATCGGTTGGGCCAGGGTGGGGAACCCCGTCGCGTGAACGCGCGTGACGAGGAGCTGGGCACGGCCGTGGCGCTGGCGCAGGACGGGGACGAGGCCGCCTTCGCGGTGGCGTACCGGCTCGTCCAGCCGGGGCTCGTCGGCTATCTGCGCGGCCTCGTCGGCGACGAGGCCGAGGACGTCGCGGGCGACGCCTGGCTGGAGATCGCCCGCGACCTCGGGCGCTTCCGCGGGGACGGCGCGGGCTTCCGCGGCTGGACCGCGACGATCGCCCGGCACCGCGCCTACGACCTGCTGCGCCGCCAGAAGTCCCGTCCCCGCCCCTCGGGCCTCGAACAGGACATGCTCGAACTCCCCGGCACCCACAGCACGTACGACCAGGCCCTCGAGACCATCTCCACCGAGCAGGCCCTCACTCTGATCGGCGGACTTCCCCGCGACCAGGCCGAGGCCGTCCTCCTTCGCGTCGTCGTCGGGCTCGACGGGCCGTCCGCCGCGCGCGTCCTCGGCAAGCGCCCCGGCGCCGTCCGCACCGCCGCCTACCGCGGCCTCAAGCGGCTCGCGACGCAGTTGGGCGCGCGAGGTGTGACGGAAGACGGCCCCACGACGCTGGGGGAGTCGAGATGACTGAAAACCCACCAGTGCGCGAGGACGGACCCGCCGGGCCGCCCGGCGCCGGAGGCTTCGAGACCCTGCTCGCCGCCGCCGTGCGCTCCGCGGCCTCGAGCGGCGGCACCGCCGCGCAGGCCGAGGAGAAGGCCGTCGCCGCGTTCCGCGAGGCGCGCGACCTCGGCGCGCACTCGGCCAGGACGCGGCGCCGCGACGACTGGCGCCCGCGCCCGCGCGGCCTGGCCCGCTGGTCCCTCCGCACGAGCGTCGGCACCCTGGTCGCGGGCCTCGCCCTCGGCGGCGTCGCGATGGCCGGGATCGGCGCCGTCAACGACGACCCGGGCGCCGACACCGAACAACGGCCGTCGCCCCGGCGCAGCTCCACCGGCGCCCCCGAGCGGTCCAGGCCCGACGCGATCCGGCCAACCATCACCGCGCCGCCCGCGTCCGGGACCGGCGCGCACGGCCGCTCCGCGGGCCACCCGGACAACGCCGCCGACACCCTCGCCAAGTGCCACGCGTACGACTCCGTACGCGCCCGGGGCAAGGCGCTCGAATCCCGCGCCTGGCAGCGCTTCCTCGCGCAGGCGGGCGGCGAGGCCGGCGTCGACGCGTACTGCGCGCGCGAGGAGGCCCGCCGGGGGACCGGGGCCGGGGCCGGGAACGGGGGCGGGAGCGGGAGCGGGAGCGGCGGTGGCAACGGAAGCGGCTCCGGTGCTCGTGGCGGCGTCAGCGGGGACCGGGGCGGCGGGGACCGGGGCGGCGGACAGTCCGAAATCCACCGCAACGCACAGGCGACCGCGAAGCCGGGCCAGGCGAAGCCGGACGAGAAGTAGTAGACGAGAAGTAGTAGGCGAGGCGCAGGGCGTGTCCGGCGGATCGCGGCCGGGGAGCAGTCCTGAACCGACGGCGCGTGCCTCATCTCACGTGCGCCTTGAGGGGTGCGTACCCACGGAGGACGGGGCGCCGCCCTCGCCCCCGAGAGGGCACCGCCGGGACGGCCGAGGCCGCCACCCCCCACAGGAGAGGCCCCGGCCGTCGCGCGGTACGGGCCGCGCGGCGGCCCGTACTCTCTTCAGCGCCGCGCGTGCCTTTTCTGTCACACCGCGTTGTGTCACGTGCTAGTTGCGACTTGTACAAACGTGGACGGGGGGCGGTATCAGGCCGTAGCGTGCTGATTCGCGTCGGTGAGCGGCGCAGGGTTTAAGCGCAAGGGTGGCGCAGTGCTGGGGGACGACGCGGAGCTGACGGCCGCGGTGCATGCGGCGCAGGCCGGGGACGAGACCGCGTTCCGGACTGTGTACCGCGCCGTGCACCCACGCCTGCTCGGGTACGTACGGACGCTCGTCGGTGAGCCGGACGCGGAGGACGTCGCGTCCGAGGCCTGGCTGCAGATCGCCCGCGACCTCGACCGGTTCAGCGGCGACGCCGACCGCTTCCGCGGCTGGGCCGCCCGTATCGCCCGCAACCGCGCCCTCGACCACATACGCATGCGGGGACGCCGGCCCGCCATAGGCGGCGACGAGACCGAACTCACCGGCCGACCCGCGACCTCCGACACCGCCGACGAGGCGATGGAAGCCCTCGCCACCGGTGACACGCTCGCGCTCATCTCGCAGCTTCCGCAGGACCAGGCCGAGGCCGTCGTCCTGCGCGTCGTCGTCGGGCTCGACGCGAAGAGCGCCGCTCAGACACTCGGCAAGCGGCCGGGCGCCGTCAGGACCGCCGCGCACCGTGGCCTCAAGCGCCTCGCGGAGCTGATCGGCGCGGAGGGTTCGCAATCGCACACGGTGCGGACGGCGGAGGCGGAGCGGGACGACACGCTGGGCGCGGTGCCGCCCCCGAGGGAACCGCGCGGGCACGTGGTGTCGTCCGCGGGTGTGACGCATTCGCGGACGCGGACGCAGAAGGACATGTGATGGCGGACGAGCACAACAAGTGGCTGGACCGGGACGCGGCCGAGCGTCTGCTGCGCGGTGAGCCGCTGGAAGCCGCCGACGCAGCCACCCACGCGCGCGCCGTCCGCCTGGCCCGGACCCTCGACGCACTCGCCGCGACCCGGACCGACGGCGGTGAACTGCCGGGCGAGGCCGCCGCGCTCGCCGCGTTCCGCGCGGCCCGCGAACCCGCCGCCGACGCCCGGCGCGGTGAAAGCCGCGAACGCTACGCGCGTGGCCGGGCAGCGGCGGCGCCGCTCAGTCTCGCCTCCGTCACGCCGCTGCACGGCGCCACGGGCCGCGGGAACGACGCGAACGCGAACACCGCAACGGGCACGGACCCGGACGCGCACGCCGGTGTCGCCGACGTCGGCAGCGTCCGGCTCGGCCGGCCCGCCGCGCAGGCCCCCGCGCAGCCCGTCCGCTGGGGCCGCCCGGTGCGCTTCGGCATGGCCGCCGCGCTCGCCGGCTGCATGATCGGCGGCGTCGCCGTCGCGGCCGGAACCGGAGTGCTCCCCTCGCCGTTCGGCGGCCGCCACGAGCCGGCTCCCGCCGCCAGCGTCTCGGCCGCCGCGTCGCCCGAGCAGCCCGTCGCCTCCCCGTCGTCCGACGCGTCGGAGGCCGACGGCGGACGGTCCGGCGGCCCGGTGCCGGGCGGCCGGTCCGGCGAGCCCGGCACCGGCACTCCGTCCCATGACGATGCGGCGGGCCGCCCGGACCCGACGGCGACACGGCCCGGCACCGGTGCCTCGGACGCCGCCGACGCGCAGGCATGGCAGCAGCACCTCGACGAAACCTGCCGCAAGTACCGCGACGGCACCCTCAGCGACGCCCAGACGGAGCGCCTCAAGGACACGGCGAAGCGCGCCGCGGACAAGAAGCGGGACCGTGGCGTCGACCGGTTCTGCGCGCGCGTCCTGGGCGAGGCCGGGGGCGACACGAGCGGAGGCGACAACTCCGGCAACGGCGAGGGCAACAGCGGCAAGGACGGCCAGAACGGGGAGGGCGAGGGCGGCGGCTCAGGCATGTCGGCCGCCCTGCCGACCGCCAACTGGGTCCCCGCGTCGCCCGGTGCCCCGGCGAGGACCCTGCCGACGACGCGGACCCCGTCGGCGTCGGCCCCCGCCACGGCGTCGGCCCCGGCCACGTACAGCGCCGAGCCCACCGCGCCCTGAACCCGCCGCGCCCTGAGCTCACCGCGCCCGGAACCCACTGCGCGCCCTGAGCCCACCGCGCCCTGAACCCGCCGCGCCCTGAGCTCACCGCGCCCGGAACCCACTGCGCGCCCTGAGCCCACCGCGCTCTGAGCCCACCGCGCGTCCTGAACCCACCGCGTCCTGAACCCACCGCGTCCTGAACCCACCGCGCCCTGAACCCACCGCGCCTTGAGCCCACCGCGCTATGAGCTCACCGCGCCCGGAACTCACTGCGCCCTGAGGGCACCGCGCCCTGAGGGCACCGCGCCCGGAACCCACCGCGCGCCCTGAGTCCACCGCGCGCCCTGAACCTCGCAAATGTCCCTGACCTGCGGTGACAAAGAAATTCCGCGGTGGGTGTGACGTTTTTGGAGGGCGGGGCGCAGTACCAAGTGAGCCGACTGGTCATCGGCCGTGCACGAGCCGGGGTTCCCCCCGTACCTACGGCTCAGTGCCACTGGCGCGGGCGGGACACGTTCCCCCGGTCCCGCCCGCGCCCATTCCTCCCCCGCCCCCTCTGAACCGCGCTCACCAATAGACGACGACCTTGTCGCCGTTGCGGACCTGCGCGAAGAGGGACGCGATCTTCCCCTCGTCCCGGACGTTCACACAGCCGTGCGACGCCCCGCTGTAGCCACGGGCCGCGAAGTCCGAGGAGTAGTGCACGGCCTGGCCGCCGCTGAAGAACATCGCGTAGGGCATGGGCGTGTGGTAGATCGTCGACACGTGGTGACGGGACTTCCAGTACACGCGGAACGTGCCCTCACGGGTCGGCGTGAACTGCGAGCCGAACCGCACGTCCGTCGTCAGCAGCGCCTTGCCGTCGACCAGCCACGTCAGCGTGCGGCTCGTCTTGCTGATGCAGATGGCGCGGCCCGTCATACAGCGCGGGTCCGGCTTCGCCGCGGGCTGCCCGCCCGACGCGTACAGCTCGTCGCGCGTCGGGGTGTGCGTCATCCCCACCAGACGCGACCAGGTCACCGTGTCCGTGGACCCCGTCCGCGGCAGGCCCCGCTTGCCCTGGAACCCCTCGACGGCCTTCGCGGTCGCCGGTCCGTACGTGCCGGTCGGCCCCTCGAAGAGCCAGGCGACCTGCCGCAGCCGGGCCTGGAGTTCCCGCACCCGCTTGCCGCTGGCGCCGCGGGCCATCAGGACCTTGGGCGGCGGCGCAGGCTTGGCGGAACGGGTGGGGGCGGGCCCCTTCGCGTCGTCCGAGGGGGAGGCGGACGGGGCCGGCGCCGCCGGTCCGCTCACGCCCGCACCCGGCGGATGCTTGCCCCCCTCGCCGGTGACCTGTGCCTTGCAGCCGCCGACCAGGGCGATCACCCCGACGACGGCCAGTGATCCACGTAGGAACGTCGCACGCATCCGGACCCCCGCTGTCTCACACCACTCACCCGATGTGCCAACAGAGATGTTTCCCGCGCGCGTCCGGTTGCGAACTCGGGCGGATCGACGCGCATTGTGGGAACGAGGAGACAGGGGAGACGTGCGGGACAGGCTGTGAGCAAGGTCCCAGCCTGCGGCTCTCCACCGCGAGCAGGGCCGCCGCTACAGTCCGTCGCGAGGGTCGGACCCAACTGGCAAGTAACACCCGAGCTGGAGGCACAACCATGGCGCGCGAGTCTGAGTCAGGACTGCCCATCGAGCCGGTCTACGGCCCTGATTCGCTGGCGGGCTGGGACGCGGCCGAGAAGCTGGGCGAGCCCGGCAAGTACCCCTTCACGCGGGGTGTCTACCCGTCGATGTACACGGGCCGCCCGTGGACGATGCGCCAGTACGCGGGCTTCGGCACCGCCGTCGAGTCCAACGCCCGGTACAAGCAGCTCATCGCCAACGGCACCATGGGCCTGTCCGTCGCCTTCGACCTGCCCACGCAGATGGGCCACGACTCGGACGCCCCGATCGCGTCCGGCGAGGTCGGCAAGGTCGGCGTCGCCATCGACTCGATCGACGACATGCGGGTCCTGTTCGGCGGCATCCCGCTGGACAAGGTGTCCACGTCGATGACGATCAACGCCCCGGCCGCGCTGCTCCTGCTCATGTACCAGCTCGTCGGCGAGGAACAGGGCGTCCCCGCGGACCAGCTGACCGGCACGATCCAGAACGACGTGCTGAAGGAGTACATCGCGCGCGGCACGTACATCTTCCCGCCGAAGCCGTCGCTGCGGCTGATCGCCGACATCTTCAAGTACTGCAAGGCCGAGATCCCGAAGTGGAACACCATCTCGATCTCCGGCTACCACATGGCCGAGGCCGGTGCCTCGCCCGCGCAGGAGATCGCCTTCACGCTCGCGGACGGCATCGAGTACGTGCGCACGGCGGTCGCGGCCGGCATGGACGTCGACGACTTCGCGCCGCGCCTCTCCTTCTTCTTCGTGGCCCGTACGACGATCCTCGAAGAGGTCGCCAAGTTCCGTGCGGCCAGGCGTATTTGGGCCAAGGTCATGCGGGACGAGTTCGGCGCCGAGAACCCCAAGTCGCTGATGCTCCGCTTCCACACGCAGACCGCGGGCGTGCAGCTCACCGCCCAGCAGCCCGAGGTCAACCTCGTCCGCGTCGCCGTCCAGGGCCTCGGCGCCGTGCTCGGCGGCACGCAGTCCCTGCACACGAACTCCTTCGACGAGGCCATCGCGCTGCCGACCGACAAGTCCGCCCGCCTCGCCCTGCGCACCCAGCAGGTCCTCGCCTACGAGACCGACGTGACCGCCACCGTCGACCCGTTCGCCGGGTCGTACGTCGTCGAGAAGATGACGGACGACGTGGAGGCCGCCGCTCTCGAACTCATGGGCAAGGTCGAGGACCTGGGCGGCGCGGTCAACGCCATCGAGCACGGCTTCCAGAAGAACGAGATCGAGCGCTCCGCGTACCGCATCGCGCAGGAGACCGACTCCGGCGAGCGCGTCGTGGTCGGCGTCAACCGCTACCAGCTCGACGCCGAGGAGCCCTACGAGCCGCTGCGCGTCGACCCGGCGATCGAGGCCCAGCAGGCCGAGCGGCTCGCGCGGCTGCGCGCCGAACGCGACCAGGCGGCCGTGGACGCGGCGCTCGCGGCGCTCAAGAAGGCGGCCGAGGGCGAGGACAACGTCCTCTACCCGATGAAGGACGCGCTGCGCGCCCGCGCCACCGTCGGCGAGGTCTGCAACGCGCTGCGCGACGTGTGGGGCACGTACATCCCGACGGACGCGTTCTGAGGCCTGTTCCGGGGCCGCGTATCACCTTCTGACCGGGAGTGTCGTATGGCCATATAGGCGTGCGACACTCCCTTTCATGCTCGGTGTCATCAATCTGCCCACTTATCTCGCGGGACTCGTCCTGATCGTCCTGCTCCCCGGACCCAACTCGCTGTACGTGCTCTCCGTCGCCGCCCGCAAGGGCATACGCACCGGATACGCGGCCGCGGCGGGCGTCTTCACCGGGGACACGATCCTGATGACACTGGCCGCGCTCGGCGCCGCCTCCGTGCTCCAGACGACACCGCTGCTCTTCCTGATCGTCAAGTACGCGGGCGCGGGCTACCTGAGCTACATGGCGTTCGGCATGATCCGCTCCGCGTACGCGATGTGGAAGCAGCGGGGTGAGCAGGCCGAGGCTCCGGTGGAGACCCAGCCTGTCGGCGCCGAGGAGCACCCGTACCGCCGGGCCCTGATCGTCAGCCTCTTCAACCCGAAGGCGATCCTCTTCCTGATCTCCTTCTTCGTGCAGTTCGTGGACCCGCACTACGCCTACCCGGCGCTGTCCTTCCTGGTCCTCGGCGGCCTGCTCCAGACCGCGAGCTTCCTCTACCTCTCCACCCTGATCTTCAGCGGCACGCGTCTCGCCGACGCCTTCCGCCGCCGCAAGCGCCTCTCGGCGGGCGCCACCACGGCAGCGGGGCTCCTGTTCCTGGGCTTCGCGGTCAAGCTCTCTCTGGCGTAAATCCCAGCTAGCTCCGGGCCCGGCGTACCGCCCGGGTCACCAGGGGCGGCAGCAGGTCGACCGCGAGGCGGCGGGCGCGGCTGCGGGAGGCGGCGCTTCGGGGGGCGGGGCGCGGCACTGCGGGGGCTGGTGCCGGCTCCTGCGCGACGTGGCGCGAACGCGGGGATGCGGGCGCCTTGACCCCCTTCGACTTCGCCCGGACCAGGCGGTGACCGGCCGCCTCCTGCACGCTCAACGCGATGTCGTCGCGCTCCCTCAGCATGGCGAGGAGCTCGTCCTGTACGGGCTCCGGGTCCTCCCAGGTGGCGTACAGCTTCTGGGTGCTCAGGCACAGCGGGCGCAGGCCGCGGTTGAGGACGGCTTCCCACGCGGCGACGGAGACGCCCGGGGTGTGCTCGGAGCGGAAGTCGTCGAGGACCACGACGCCGCCCGGCAGGAGCGCGTCACGGGCCGCGGTGATGTCGCCGTACACATGCTCGTACAGGTGCGAGGCGTCGATGTGGACGAAGCGGCAGGTGCGCGGGGCGACCTCGGTGGAGATCACGGAGCTGGGGGCCTGGACGACCTTCGGCAGGTCGTCGTGGAACGAGAGGTAGTTCTCCTCGAAGGCCCGCCGGGTCAGCGAGCCGTACGACTTGGTGGCCTCGGCCCGGTTCGCCTGGTCCGGGGCGTCGCCCTCGAACAGGTCGCACACGGTGAACTTCTCGGAGTCCTGGAGGTGGTGGCCGAGAAGCACCGCGCTCTTGCCGAGGTAGACACCGAGTTCCAGGAGGTCGCCGTGGACCTCCTGCCGTGCCTGTCGTTCCAGGAACCAGGTGAACAGGAGTTGGTCGAGCGGGGGGAACCAGCCCGGGACATCGTCGAGGTCGATGGGGCGCCGGGCGGTGTCGTGCGCAGCAGTCATGGGACGCGAACCTACGAGCTCCCGAACGGCAGGGTCAAGGCGCTCGTGGATCGCATCTGCCAATCGTGCAGCAAACTCCAACGGGTATGAATCCTCAGTGAAGTCTGGCGGAAATCGGGTTCAGGTGTTTGCGCAGGAAAGGTGTGAGCGGCTTCTCGACGAAGCGGTTGAGGAGCCAGGCGAGGAGGAGCATCGAGGCCACCGTGAGGGCGAACGTCGCCGCTGACGGGAGCCCGAGACGGCGGTGCAGCACCTCGATCGCCACCCAGCCCAGATGCTCGTGCACCAGGTAGAACGGGTACGTCAGCGCGCCCGCGACCGTCAGCCACTTCCAGTTCACCCGGTTCAGGAACCCGAGCGCGATCGCCCCCACCGCCACGAAACCGAGCGTCACGACCAGCATGATCGTGCCCGACGAGCGATACGAGAAGAAGTGCGGATCCGGCGCGTGCCACAGGCGGGCCACCGCGTAGTGCTGGCCGATCAGCCAGCTCACGAGGACGATGCCCCAGGCCGTCATGTCGCGGCGGTCGATGTGGAGGAGATAGAGGCCCACCCCGCCGATGAAGAACGGCGCGTACTCCGGCATCAGCACGATGTTCAGGGTCGCCTCGCCGGACGCCTGCGCGATCGCCGCCGCGAGCGTCCACACCGCGCAGAACAGCACGATGCGGCGCCGGTTCGCGCCCGGCAGGACGACGCACAGGGCGAACAGCGCGTAGAAGCGGACCTCGGCCCACAGCGTCCAGCAGACGCCGAGCACCCGGTCCACGCCGAGCGGCTGCTGAAGCATCGTCAGGTTGAGCAGCGCGTCGCTGGGCGAGACCGCCTTGTACGCGACCGCGGGCAGCGCGAAGACCGCCGTCACGAGGATCACCGCCGCCCAGTACGAGGGCAGCAGGCGCGACGCGCGTGAGGCGAAGAACGACCGCAGGGGCTTGCCCCAGCCGCTCATGCAGATCACGAACCCGCTGATGACGAAGAAGACCTGCACGCCCAGACAGCCGTAGGCGAACCACTGGTGCAGCGACGGGAATTGGGTCTTCGGTGAGGCGCCCCACGCCTGGGACACCTCACCGTCACGGCCGCCGTAGTGGTACGCGGCGACCATCAGGGCCGCGATCAGGCGCAGGCCGTCGAGGGCCCGCAGCCGAGGCGCGTGGGCGCGCGCCGGCCGCCCCGCCGCGGTGTCCGCTCCCGGTGAGAGCTTCGGGAGCGTGCTCTGCCCGGTGCTCACCCGAGGGCCGCCCTCTTGAAGGACCGCGCGCGGCGGGCGACCCGGCGCACCGTCGCGTTGCGCGGGATGAACGCGAGCTGGGCGGGGACGGCGCCGGGGAGCGCGAGTGACGTGAGCCGACGCCGCTTGAAGTAGCGCCAGGTGTGGTCGTCCAGGTGCGTCGAGAGGTACCGCTCGGCCGCCGCCCGCAGCTCCGGGTAGATCTTCGGCTGCATCGCGAAGCCGACGGCCCGCACCAGCTGGTTCAGTTCGGCGGTCGCCGTGCCGTGTTCCTGCGCGGTGACCGCCGCCGGGTCCGACAGGTCCGGCAGCAGCGCGTCCACGATCGTGACCGGCACGCGGTTGCTGTTCTGGTACGGCGCGAGGCGGTCGAGGAGGGTGCCGGTGCCGATGCGGGCGACCGGGATGCCGTAGAGCGCGGACGCGGTCAGGAGCGCCGTGGAGAAGCAGCCGACCACCAGGGCCGGACGCATCCGCTGGAAGAGGACCTCGGCGAGCACGGGCGTGTCGAGGACGGTGAGCTCGGCGCCGAGCTTCTCCGCCTCCGCCTCGAGGGTGCGCGACCAGGTGGCCGGCGCCGTCGGGTGCGGCTTGAAGACGATCCGCGTGTGGCCGAGGGCGACCGCGCCGCGCATCATCCGCACGTGCAGGTCCTCCTCCTCCTGCGCGGTGAGGATGTCGAGCGCGGAGAGGTACTGGCCGAGGAGCACGGCCGGTTCGGGCCCGACGGGCGGCAACTCGCCGCTGACGTCGCCCAGTTCGGCGAGCACCTTCACGAAGACGTCCGTCGGCACGATCTCGGGGCCGACGCCGAACTCGGTGAGGAGCAGCGGCTTCAGGTCCGGCACGAGGTCCAGGTGCAGCAGCCGCCGTACGCGCGTGCCGACCAGAGGGTCGATCTTGCTGCGGGTCGGGCCGTAGCTCATCAGGCCGTCCGCGTACACGTCGACGGGCGCCCCGGTGAAGATCTGGGCGACCGCCATCGCGGGGTTGACCTGGATCGACTCCACGGCCAGCTCGACGTCGTCGTCGCCCAGGTCCCAGGCGAGCCGCAGATGGCGCTCCCACAGGGGTACGTCGTCGGGGCGCGGGGCCCAGCCGCCCGGGTGGAACGGCTCGATGGTCTCGTTCCACGACACGACGTCGTCGAAGCGGCCGCGAAGGCGGTCGAAGCCCGGCATCGTGTCGACGGCGGGCGTCGTCTCCGGGGTCGCCGCGTTGTTGGCGACCAGCAGGATGCGCCGGTCCGCGGGGCCGAAACAGTCCGCGTCGAGGGCCGCGGCGAGCGTCGCCGTCCCGTACAGCGTGGAGGCGAGGAAGATCTGCGTGGTCACGCGGCAGCCACCCCCGTGGCGGCGGGCCGGCGCCGGAGGCGGCGCAGGCGCGTCGCCCGCTGCACGTCCATCGAGTCGAGCGCGTCGTCGAGCACGTCCTGCGGCATCCGCTTCAGTGCCGCCGAACTCATTGTTTTCAATTTGCGCGCCACTGCGGGTTCGAACCTTTCGATGGATCCCAGGTGGTGGGAAATAATCGCGCAGTACGTACGGACGGCCTTCGGAAGAAGGATTTCCGCGTCCTTGTCCTGAGCGGTTTCCGCGACGACCTGGTCGAACGCCTTGATGAAATCGAGTTGCCGCACGTCGCCGATCTGCGTCAGCGAGGACGCGACGCCGCGCCGGTAGAACACACCGAGAAGTCCCACCGCGGCGAAGGATTTCGCCTCCCGGTGCAGCCGCCAGATCCACGGCCTGTCCTCGGCCGTGCGCAGGCCGTCGGTGAAGTGCAGCAGGCCCGCGTCGGCGAGCCGCCGGTGGTAGATGCCGGCCCACGCGTACGCGTAGTCCACCGACGTCGACCGGTCGGCCGGCAGGATCGCCTCGCGCGGGTCCATGACGACGCCGCGCCGGCCGTGCGGAACACGGTGGACGCTGCGCGCCCGCGCGGTGCACTGGACATGGTCCGTGCGGACGAAGTCGCAGCCCAACCCCTCGATAGAGGCGACGAGTTGCTCGTAGTACCCGGGGGCGAGCCAGTCGTCGCCGTCCAGGAAGGTGACGTACTCGCCGCGCGACGCGTCGAGTCCCGTGTTGCGGGCTGTCGCCAGGCCTCCGTTCTTTTCGTGTCTGACCAGAACGGCGCCGGGCAGCTCGCGCTCGGCGCGCGCGAGAATGTCCGGGGTCTCGTCCTTCGAACAGTCGTCGACGAGAATGAATTCGAAGTCGTCGCGCGCGTTCGCACGAAGACTTCTGAGAGTGTCGGGCGCGTATTGCTGCACGTTGTAGAACGGCACGATGACGGAGAGCTTGACCACGTGAAGGACGCTAGGCGGCGGCCCGGCATTCGTCTTGACCGTTGGAAAGATGCCAGGTGAACGACGCGTGGCGGAACCGTGAACCAGCCTGATTCCCGGCGACTTCCCGGCCCGATTCGCCATTCGTCGGTGCGCTGTTAACCGTTTGTTGAGGTCCGGTTGGGCCGCGGATCTCCATGCCTTCCTAGCTTCTTCCGTGTGCCAGCAAGTACCTCTGAGACCCCACGGGTCGCCGTGCTCGCGGACTCCGACACCCGGTGGAAGTGGGGCGCGCTCACCGCGCGCCGCATCACCACCGACGAGAGCCCGCTCGGCGGATTCCTCCTGCGCGGCCGGGCCACCCCCACACCCCGCCAGCTCGACGAGGTCGGCGTCCGCGCCGACAGCCTCGACGAAGTCACCGCCGTCGAATTCCTGCGCGCCATGGAGCGGGACGCCGACCGGTACGACGTCGTCGTCCTCGCCCTCGTCGGCGGCGCCGTCCAGGCCATGCTGCACGGCCTCGCGCGGGCCTGGCAGGGCCGGACGAAGCGGCCCGTCGTCGTCACCGGCTATGTGGGTGTCGTCTACGAGAAGCTCGCCGACGGACTCCTCCTGCGGCACGGCGCCGACCTCGTCCTCGCCAACTCCCGCCACGACGCGGACCGTTTCCGCGCCGTGTACGAGGGGGTGGACGCCGACGCGTCGGCCGTGACGGAGTGCGCGCTGCCGTTCCTCGGAGGCGCGCCCTACGAGGAGAAGCACGACCCGTACACGGTCGTCTTCGCCGCGCAGCCCTCCGTACCGGACACCCCCGCCGACCGCGCCTACCTGCTCGGCCGGCTCGTCCAGCACGCACGGCTGCACCCCGACCGCGAGGTCCTGCTCAAGCTCCGCAGCAAGCCGGGCGAGCACACCACCCACATCGAAGAGGCGCCCTACCAGAAACTCGCGCAGCGCATCGAGGGCGGCCTGCCCGCCAACTGCCGCCTCGTCTACGGGCACATGGGCGAGGTACTCGACCGCACCGACCTGCTGGTCACCGTCAGTTCGACGGCCGCGCTCGAAGCGATGCATCGCCGCATCCCCACGGTTCTGCTCACCGATCTCGGGGTGCGCGAGGCGCTCGGCAACCACCACTTCACCGGTTCCGGCTGCCTCGCCTCCTGGGACCAGCTCGACGCCGGGCACCTGCCCGAGGCGGACGCGCGGTGGGTGTCCCGCCAGGGCGTCGCCGCCGACGGCACGTACGACACGGCCTTCGACACGGCACGTGCCCGCGTCACCGGCCTCCTCGCCGCCGACCGGCTCCCGCCGCTCGCCCCCTACTACAGCCTCACCACCGCCCCCGGCTACCTGCCGCGCATCCTCGCCCGCCACCACCTCGCCCCCGACGGGACGCCGCTGCCCGGCGCCCCCGCCGCCGGCAAGGAGGCCGGGCCCGTACGGCAGATCGTGCGCCGCGCCGCCCGCGGCGCCTACCGCCACGGAGTGCAGCGCGTGGCGCCCGTCATCCGGCGGATGGGCGAGCTGTGAACGCCGACGCCCCGCGGAGCGCCGTGAACGCCCGTACCCCTCAAGGAGATCTGATGACCAACCCGGAAGCGGGCACAGCGGCACCGGTCCGCCGCGTCCTCGCCGTGATCCCCGCCCGCGGCGGCTCCAAGGGAGTGCCCGCCAAGAACCTCGCCCCCGTCGGCGGCGTGCCCCTCGTGGCCCGCGCCGTCCGCGAGTGCCGCGCCACCCGCCTCGTCACGGACGTCGTGGTCTCCACGGACGACGCCGCGATCGCCGCCGCCGCCCGTGAGGCCGGCGCCGAGGTCGTGCTGCGGCCCGCCGCCATCGCCGGCGACAAGTCGAGCTCCGAGGCGGCCGTGCTGCACGCCATGGACGCCCACGAGGCGCTGCAGGGCGCCGCGGTCGACGTGGTCCTGCTCGTGCAGTGCACCAGCCCCTTCATCGTCCGCGAGGACATCGACGGCGTCGTCGAGGCGATCGTCGGGAAGGGCGCCGACTCGGCCCTCACCGTCGCCCCCTTCCACGGCTTCGTGTGGCGCGACGCCGCGGACGAGCCCGCGCCCGCCGCCGTCGAGCGTGCCGCCGTCGAGGGCGGCGGCACCGACACCCTCGTTGCCTCCGCCGCCACCAGCGGCGGCTACGGCGTCAACCACGACAAGTCCTTCCGCCAGATGCGCCAGGACCGCCCCCAGGACCTCCTGGAGACCGGCGCGGTCTACGGCATGGACGCGAGCGGCTTCCGCGAGGCCAGGCACCGCTTCTTCGGCCGCACGGAACTCGTCCGCACCGACCCCGCGCGCGTCCTGGAGATCGACGACCCGCACGACCTCTCCCGGGCCCGCGTCCTCGCGCCGCTGTTCGACGCGAACCGGCCCGGCGCCCTCCCGACCGCGCGGGACATCGACGCGGTCGTCCTCGACTTCGACGGCACCCAGACGGACGACAAGGTGCTGATCGACTCCGACGGACGGGAGTTCGTCACCGTGCACCGCGGTGACGGCCTCGGCATCGCGGCCCTGCGCAACGCGGGCCTGCCGCTGCTGATCCTGTCCACGGAACAGAACCCGGTGGTCGCCGCCCGGGCCAGGAAGCTCAAGATCCCGGTCCTGCACGGCATCGACCGCAAGGACCTCGCACTGAAGCAGTGGTGCGAGGAGCAGGGCATCGCGCCCGAGCGCGTGCTCTACGTCGGCAACGACGTCAACGACCTCCCGTGCTTCGGCCTCGTCGGCTGGCCCGTGGCGGTCGCGAGCGCCCACGACGTCGTACGCGGCGCCGCACGCGCGGTCACCAGCCTGCCCGGCGGTGACGGCGCGATCCGAGAGATCGCCACCTGGATCCTCGGCCCTTCTCTCGACTCCCTCAACAAGTAAGGAACCTCCCCTCATGAGCACCAACTCCCGCCTGCGCACGTTCGGTTCGAAGACGGCCGGCCCCGGTCAGCCCGTCTACATCACCGGCGAGATCGGCATCAACCACAACGGCGACCTCGAGAACGCCTTCAAGCTGATCGACGTGGCCGCCGAGGCCGGCTGTGACGCCGTCAAGTTCCAGAAGCGCACCCCGGAGATCTGCACCCCGCGCGACCAGTGGGACATCGAGCGCGACACCCCCTGGGGCCGGATGACGTACATCGACTACCGTCACCGCGTCGAGTTCGGCGAGGACGAGTACCGCCAGATCGACGAGCACTGCAAGAAGCGCGGCATCGACTGGTTCGCCTCCCCGTGGGACACCGAGGCCGTCGCCTTCCTGGAGAAGTTCGACGTCCCGGCCCACAAGGTCGCCTCCGCCTCGCTCACCGACGACGAGCTGCTGCGCGCCCTGCGCGCCACCGGCCGCACGGTGATCCTCTCCACCGGCATGTCCACCCCGAAGCAGATCCGCCACGCGGTCGAGGTCCTCGGCTCGGACAACATCCTCATGTGCCACGCCACGTCGACGTACCCGTCGGTCGCCGAGGAGCTCAACCTCCGCGTGATCAACACCCTCCAGGCCGAGTACCCGAACGTCCCGATCGGCTACTCCGGCCACGAGACCGGCCTGCAGACCACGCTCGCCGCCGTCGCCCTCGGCGCCGCCTTCGTCGAGCGCCACATCACCCTCGACCGCGCCATGTGGGGCTCCGACCAGGCCGCCTCCGTCGAGCCGCAGGGCCTCACCCGCCTCGTGCGCGACATCCGCACCATCGAGGCGTCCCTCGGTGACGGCGTCAAGAAGGTCTACGAGTCCGAGCTCGGCCCGATGAAGAAGCTCCGCCGCGTCGCGGGCGTCGTCGCCGAGTCGGAGATCGCCGTCGCCGCGGGCGAGCCGGTCGGCGTCTGACCGTCCGACGCCAGCCCGTGTGGGCCGGCGCCCAGCCGGGCGCCGGCCCACGGGCCCCCAACCCCCACAGGTCCCACGGAGGGCCCATGCCGTCCATGTCAACAGCACGCTCCGGAACCCTGTGTTTCGTGGAGAGCCCCGTCCAGCTCCTCAACGTCCTGGAGTGGGCGCATCTCGCCGGCGCCTCCGGCGACATAGGCCCGGACCACCGGGTCACCCTCGTCGTCCTGTCGCCCACGGACCCCATGACCCGTGGCCAGCTGCGCCGCATGGCCGAACTCGCCCGCGACGAGGGCCACACCGTCCGCTGGGAGGAGGCCCGCGGCGGCGCCACCGCCCCCTTCCACACCATCGGCGGACTCGCAGGGCCGCTGCGCAGAGCCGCCCGGATCGTCATAGGCGACCCGTTCTCCCGTTACGTCCAGCTCCTCCTGACGATCACCCGCGCCGCCGAACTCGTCGTCGTCGACGACGGCACCGCGACCATGGAGTTCGTCTCCCAGCTCGCCCGCGGCGAACGCCTCGTGCGCTGGCACCGCCGCGGCGGCCGCCCCGGCCCGCGCGACCTCGTGTTCGCGCCCGTCTCCGCCGTCGCCCGCCGCCGCCTCACCCCCGACGGGGAGCGCCGCACCGTCGAGGTCTTCTCGGCCATGCCCATCGACTCCGTCCCCGACGGCGTCCGCGTCACCCGCAACGACTTCACCTGGACCCGCGCCCGCTTCGGCCCGCCCCGCATGACGAAGGGCGCCGACCTCGTCGGCACGTCCCTCGTCGAGACCGGCGTCGTCGACCCGGACCGCTACCTGGAGGCCGTCCGGGCCCTCGCCCGCGCCCACGGCGCGACCCGCTACTTCGCCCACCGCCGCGAGAGCAGCGACAAACTGCACCGCCTCGCCATCGAGACCGGCCTCGAAGTGGTCCGCCCCGACCTGCCCCTCGAACTGATCGCCCGCCGCGGCCCCATCGGCCGGACGATCCTCAGCTTCCCCTCGACGGTCGTCCACACCCTGCCCCTGGCCCTCGCCGGCACCGAGGTCCGCGTCGCCGTCTGCGACATCGACCCGGCCTGGCTCACGGAGAACGCCTCACCGCGCGCCCAGGGCTTCCTCTCGGGCGTCACCGGAACGGCGCGCGACGTGCACCGCCTCGCGTCGGTCGCCCCGGCGGTCTGACGTACGGGCACGGCCCGGGTGCGTCTTGGTGAGACCTTGGTGATCACATAGCCATGTGCGGGGCAACGCGACGGGGCCGGGGGCGGTCCAACCCACCGCACCCCCCACTCCCGTATCCAGCGCCAGAGGAACCCGAATCCCCGTGACCCACCCCCGACACCGCCAGTCCAAGAGACGCCGCTACCTCACCTGGTCCGCCGCGGGCGTGGCCCTCGCCGCCACCGGAGCGATCGTCGCCCAGACCGCGACGGCCACCACCCTCCCCACACCCCAGACGTACACCGGCCGCGCCTTCGACACCTGTACGGCCCCCTCCCTGTCCGCCATGAAGGCATGGAAGACCGGCTTCTACGGAGCCGCCGCCGTCTACGTGGGCGGCAAGAACCGAGGCTGCGCCCAGCCCAACCTCACCGCGTCCTGGGTGAAGTCGGTCAGCGCCTCCGGCTGGAAACTGGTCCCGCTCTACGTGGGCGCCCAGCCGCCCTGCCAGTCCGGCGCGAACCCCGAGAAGATGACCGCCACCACGGCCGCGTCCCTCGGCACCACGGACGGCACCGACGCCGTCACCAAGGCCACCGCCCTCGGCATGAAGCCCGGCACCGCGCTCTACCTGGACATGGAGTCGTACGACACCACGAACACGTCCTGCAACAACGCGGTCCTCAGCTACGTCCGCGCCTGGGACAAGGCCGTGCACGCCAAGGGCTACTGGGCCGGCTTCTACGGCTTCCGCAGCTCCAGCGCCAAGGCCGTCGCCACCGCCACGAACCGCACCGACCTGCCGGACATCCTCTGGTACGCGCTCTGGGACAAGGTCAACACCACCACGACCGACTGGCCCTTCGCCTCCACCCAGTGGACCGGCCACCGCCGCGCCCACCAGTACATGGTGAACAGCAAGGAGTCGCGCGGCGGTTACGCGATCACCGTGGACCGCGACGCGTGGGACGCACCGGTCGCGATCGTCGGCTGACCGCCGCTGCCTCCCAGCTGAGGTACGGAGCCGGGGTCAGAACAGCCCGCCAGAGGCGTGGATCGTCTGCCCCGTGATCCACCGGCCCGCGTCGGAGGCGAGGAATCCGACCACCTCCGCGATGTCGTCGGTCCGGCCCAGGCGCCCCAGCGGGGTGCGGGCCGCGATCTCGGCGCGAGCCTGCTTGGGGAGCTGGGAGGCAAGGGCATCGGTGTCGGTGGCGCCGGGCAGCACGCTGTTGACCGTGACGCGGCGCGGGCCGAGCTCGTGGGCAAGGGTGCGCATCAGCGCGTCGCCCGCCGCCTTCGACGCCCCGTAGACACCGGCGCCGGGCCGCCGGTGCACGGTGGTGCCGCTGGAGATGACGACGATCCGGCCGCCGTCGCGCACCCGGCGCGCCGCCTCGCGCAGCGCGAGGAACGTGGCCCGGGTGTTCGTACGGAAGATCGCGTCGAAGTCGTCGTCGCTGGTCTCGGCGATAGGCGTGAAGCGGGCGATGCCGACGTTGCAGACGACGACGTCCACGCCGCCGTACTCCCGCTCCGCGATGTCGAACAGGGTGCGCAGTTCGGCCAGTTCGGTGGCGTCGCCCTGCAAGGCGGTGGCCCGGCCGCCCGACACCTCGATCGTGGCGACGGCTTTGGCGGCTGCGTCCGCGTCCGAGCGGTAGTTGACGACGACGGCCGCGCCGTCCGCGCCGAGCCGCTCGGCTATGCCGCGGCCGATGCCGCGGGAGGCTCCGGTCACGAGGGCGACGCGGTCGGTCATGGAATGCTTCTAAGGAAGATCCACTGAGGCAGTGACCGACACCCTCGGCCATAAAGTCGAGGGTGTCAACTAAATGGCCTGACCCTCCAACAGGCCGAACTTCTCCGCCAGTTGAAGAAGGAGACCCCTGCCTTCGGTGAGCTGGCCCGCCTCCTCGGCTGCGACAGGACGAACATCACCGGCCTCGTCGCCCGCCTGGAACGCCGCGGCCCGACGGTGGTGGCGGGGGTGTTCCCCGAACTCCGGAGGATCTGGGCTCGCCCAGTCCCTGTACGCGTCTCCCACAGCCCCACCCTCGCGGGCGCGTTCGCCACGGCGCCGCACTGAACGTGGGCGCGGCGCTGGGCCCATGGCTCGGCGGCCGCGCACTGACCACGAACCTGGGCTACCGGGCTCCCGTGTGGGTGAGCGCCGTGCTGGTGGCTGGGGCGTTCGGGGTGGCGGGGGTTGGGGTCGGGGTACGGCGGTACGGGCGAACCCTGCCCCACCTGCGCCCGCCTCTAAAGTGCCCGCAACCTTGTCCGTGCTGGTCATGCTGTGTGTGAGCACTGTCGTGAGTCCCTGCCAGTCGGGGTGACGGCAGGGGCCTGCCCGGTGACTGCCGGCCGGCTCCGGCCAACGCCAGTTGGTCCAGTGCTGCTGCAACTGCCGTACATGGCCCTGGGTGAGGCCTTGGCGTGGCGGCGGCACAGCAGGTCGCGGTCGGGCCAGGTGAGCTTCGGCTTGTCGATCTGCCGCTGCAGAACGGCCAGTTGGTGGCGCAGCGCCAAGATTTCGGCGTTCTTGTCGCGGTCGCCCATCAGCAGGATCCGTATCAGGGTGAACATACTCGTCACCGCTCGGTACATGCCCCGTCGTTGCACATTGCGGGAAGGCAGTTCGACCAGAAGCCTGGGCGGGTCAGCGGTGATTCGCTCGCCACCAGCGGGCCGTCGTCGTATCCCTTGATCAGCGCCCCTGGATCCTGTCACCAGCCACTGACATGATCATGGTCCGATCCGGTCGGGTCACCTGCGGCCATAGATGCTGGTGAGGGCGCCAGGTAGTAAAGTATTGCTTGGCCTTGAAGGCCTCAGAGCCATAGCGGTACCCGCGCCGTCCGGCCGGTCCGCGCCCCCGAGCGGGTGGGGATCTGTGCCCCGTCAACGGCATACGGCGAGCCGTACACCGGCTCCCCCCGGTCGTGTCCCGCCGGATACGGGACCGACGTCCTTCACCGCCGCAAAGGTGTACATCATGATCACCATCTCCGGACGCGCAACGGCGCTGGTATCCGCCGCTCTGCTCGCCGCCACCGGCGTCTCGGTCGGCACCACCGCCCAGGCCCGGCCGAGGACTCCCACCTGCCACGTCGCCCAGCTGCACCTGTCCATCGGCCAGGCGACTGGCGGCGCCGGATCGGTCTTCCACACGATCCGGTTCACCAACATCTCCCAGCACACCTGCGTCCTGCGCGGCTACCCGGGCGTCAGCCTTCTGAACAGGCACCATCACCAGATCGGCGCGCCGGCGACCCGCAACCCCCACCCGGTGTCCACCGTGTTCGTCCACCCGCACCACTCGGCATTCGCCACCATCCGCACCAACAACCCGAGCGTGGTGCCGACCTGTCGGCCGACCTCGACGTTCATCCGCGTCTTTCCGCCGGCCAGCTTCCAGTCCGTGCTGATCCCCTTCCACCTGAAGGCATGCGGAGTCTTCCAGGTCAACCCGGTGCAGAGCACGCGGTAGCGCCCGCAATTGCTTCCGCTGTGGGAGTTGTTTCAGCGGGTGATCCCGGAGCCGTCTTCGCAGTCTCAGTGCAGTGGACGGCTCCGGCATGGTGATCGTGAGGTGCTGGCCGCGATCGTGTTTGTTGCCACGTCAGGCTGTACGTGGCAACAGTCGCCCACCGTTTCGTTCGGGCCGTCGGGGCAACGGCTCATTGAAGCTTCCCCTTGATCGTGGACACATCGCCGGGATCAGCCGACGCACCGGCCGCCGCAGCCTGACCCGGGCCGACACCACCGCGGCGCCCTCGCCGGATCGCACCCGCGTGGTAATCGGCTGCTCGATGGCCGACCACCACCGCGCCGACCTCGTCGTCGACGCACTCGACATGGCCGCCCGAACGGGACGGCTGGAACCCGGCTGTGCGATCCACAGCGATCGCGGACCGGAATACACCTCCAGTCAACTCCGCGCGAAAATAGCTGAGTTGGGAGGCAGGTAGAGCATGGGAAGGACCGGGAGCTGTTTCGGCAACGCCGCCGCGGAGGGTTTCCGGGACGCCGAGGCGTGCCACCGGCATACTCGCGCCCCGGCCGAGGACGGCCGCGGTCGAGGACGGTCACGGTCACCATGCGCAGGTCCCCGTTGTATTCCAGAAGTCACCGTCACACTGCGGAGCCCTTGCGCGAGCGCTCGCGCGGCGGCCGGCCCGGGAGCGGGCGAGGGCTGACCACGTTCTTCATGACGATGGTCGAGTTGAAGCCACGGACGCCGGGGAGCCGGATGAAGTGTCGGGGCGGGTCAGCGGCGTCCGAGAAGGAAAACCTCAAACGGGATCTCAAGATCCGGCACATCCAGATGATCGCCATCGGCGGGGCGATCGGAACGGGCCTCTTCTACGGCTCGGGTTGGGCTGTCAGAACCGCTGGTGCGGCGAACATCCTGACATACGCCGTCGCGGCCGTGGCGATTTACTTCGTCATGCGGGCGCTGGGTGAGATGGCGGTCGATGAGCCCGTCTCGGGCGCCTACATCTCTACTCGAACCGGTACATCCACCGCGTCGCCGGCTTCCTGAACGGATGGAACGCGTTCGTCTTCCTCCTCGCCACCAGCGCGGCCGAGCTCAACGCCCTGGGACTCTACGTCCAGTACTGGTTCCGCCCTTCACCTCCCCCACGACCCCCGCACTGCGCGCATCGCCCGCATGACCTTGCGGGCCGTGCTCCCGGCCTACGGGCTTTGTGAACTGCTCGATCCCGCCGAGCTGTTGACGTCCGAGCTGGTCACCAACGCCTACCGGCACACCAAGGGGCCTGCCGCCCTGCGCCTGCGCGCACTCGGCACCGAGGGTGCCCCCGGCGTGCGCGTCGGCGTGTGGGACACCAGCCCGCACATCCCCGCCCCGTTCGACAGGCCGCCCGGGCAACGCGGGCCATCGCGGCCCGTCCCGGGCGGAGCCGACGGCGGGCGCGGACTGATGCTCGTACGGCATTGCGCGCAGGCGTGGGGTGGCTTCCCGCTGGGAGACGGCCTACCCGGGCGGGGCGGAAAGCTGCTGTGGTTCGAGGTCGGTCCGGGGGTCGATCGAAGGACCATGGCGTGACGCCCCGGCGCCGCACCGCCGTCACCGTGAGTTACCTCGTCCGGGTGGTCGAGCGCACGCACCGGGCCGCGCCCCCCTCCCGGGGCTACCTTGGAGGCAGCGATGCACCCTGCAAGCAGCGGAGGACCGCGGTGACCGCCATGATCGAGCGGCCGAAAGTCATAGATGGCTCCCCGTCCACCGGAGCCTTCGAGGAGATGCTCCGGATCGTCGAGGAACTGGACACGCCTGACGGCTACAAGGCCGAGCTCATCCGGGGGAAGATCGTCGTGTCGCCGTGGTCGAAGTTGCGCTATCTACGCCCGATGCGGAGCCTGCGCAAGCAGGTGGAAGCCCGCGCGCCCGAAGGGACGGTCACGGAGACCTCCCCCTTTCTCTTCACCTTCCCCGCCGGTGGGCGCGGCTTCGGCCCCGATCTCTTCGTCGCCGACGAAGCCGCCTTCGACGCCGAAGGCCGTCACGCCGACGGAGCCGCGCTCTCCCTCGTGGCCGAGCTGACGTCCCTGTCCACCAAGGACGTCGACTGGCTCGACAAGCTGGATACGTACGGGCGGATCGTTCCCGTCTACCTCGTGCTCGATATGCAGGCCGCGGAGGCCACCGCCTTCTGGGACCCGTCCCCCAAGGGCTACAGGTCCCGTACGACACTCCCATTCGGTCGCCCCCTGCACGTACCCACACCATTCGACTTCGAACTGGACACGTCGGAGTTCATCGTGCCTGTGAAGGACGAGGGTGCGGTTGAAGGGGAAGGCGAGGCCGGGGGTGGTGTATGAGGCCCATTCCGGGCCTCGAGCACAAGTCGGCGCGAAAGAGCCTTCGTACCCACTCCGCGTGAAATACATGCGCACTCCGGCCGGGTTTCTTACCCCAATCCGGTTGAACTTTTGTTGATCGTGAGGCCGTTGCCCCCTGCCCCGGCCTACCCTTCAAAGGGTGAACCGACTGATGTCCCGAGAGTCCGAGGCCGACAGGGCCGGGGAAGCGGCCCCCACCGCGGCGCTGCCCGGCACGCTCTCCGAGGAGCTGCGTGCCGAACTGGTCGCCTTCCGGCGTGACTTGCACATGCACCCCGAGCTCGGCAACCAGGAGTTCCGTACGACGGCCGCGATCCGCGCCCGCCTGGAGCAGGCCGGACTCGCGCCCCGCGTGCTCGACATCGGCACGGGTCTCATCTGTGACATCGGGGACCGGGACGGTACGCGTCCCATGCTCGCCCTGCGCGCCGACATCGACGCGCTGCCCATCCCGGACACCAAGACGAGCTGCGCCTACCGCTCCACCGTCCCGGACCGGGCCCACGCCTGCGGGCACGACGTGCACACGACGGTCGTGCTCGGCGCGGGCCTGGTCCTCGCCGAGCTGCACCGGCAGGGCCGGCTCCCGCACCCCGTACGCCTGATCTTCCAGCCGGCCGAGGAGGTGCTGCCCGGCGGTGCGCCCGACGCCATCGAGTCCGGTGTGCTGGAAGGCGTCGGCCGGATCATCGGTGTGCACTGCGACCCGAAGGTCGACGCGGGCCGGATCGGCCTTCGGCACGGCGCGATCACCTCGGCCTGCGACCGCCTGGAGGTCGCGCTCGACGGGCCCGGCGGGCACACCGCGCGCCCCCACCTCACCACCGACCTCGTGACGGCCGCCGCGAAGGTGGCCACCGAGGTCCCCGCGCTCGTCGCCCGCCGCATCGACGCCCGCTCGGGTCTCGCCGTGACCTGGGGCCGTATCGAGTCGGGGCACGCGTGCAACGTGATCCCGCAGCATGCGGAGCTGTCCGGCACGGTGCGCTGCCTCGACCTCGACGCCTGGCGGCAGGCGCCCGACCTGGTGCACGGCGCGATCCAGGAGATCGCCGACCTCTACCGCGCCAAGTCGGAGATCAACTACATCCGCGGAGTCCCGCCCGTCGTCAACGACCCGGACGTCACCGACCTGGTGCACGCCGCGATGACCGCCCGCCGCGGCCCCCACTCCGTCGAGGACACCCAGCAGAGCCTCGGCGGCGAGGACTTCTCCTGGTACCTGGAGCACGTCCCGGGCACCATGGCGCGCCTCGGCGTGCGCACCCCGGGCGAGCGCGGCGGACGCGATCTGCACCAGGGCGACTTCGACGCCGACGAGTCGGCGATCACGGTCGGCGTCGAACTCTTCACCGCCGCGGCCCTGATGGACGGCGCCGGACGGGCGTAGAACGGCTGAACCGGTGCGGGGACAGGGTCGGTGTGGGCGCCATGTAACCCACTCGACCCACCCCCGTAACGCCGCGTAGACCGCGCCGCCGGGTCCCGTTCGCGTCAATCCGATAACAGCTGCGGAACGGCTCTTTATCTGACATCTACGCGCGTTACGATCCGTCCGAAAACCAGCGCCGGAAGCCCGGCGTCGGGTCAGGTCAGGTCGAAGGAGCCTCCCTTGCGCCGGGTAGCCAAAATCTCCGCCGCGTGCATAGCCACCGCGGCACTCGCTCTCACCGCCACCGCATGTGGCGGCACTTCCTCGGACAACAAGTCCTCGGGCTCGTCGGACTCCGGCAAGAAGGGCGGGGTCAAGATCGGCCTCGCCTTCGACGTCGGCGGCCGGGGCGACCACTCCTTCAACGACTCCGCCGCGCGCGGCGCCGACAAGGCGAAGAAGGAGTTCGGCGGTGACCTCAAGGAGCTGACCGCCAAGACCTCCGACACCGAGGCCGACCGCGAGCAGCGCCTGTCCGACCTGGCCGACGCCGGCTACAACCCCATCATCGGCGTCGGCTACGCGTACGCCACCTCGATGACCAAGGTCTCCGCGAAGTACCCGAAGACCACCTTCGGCATCGTCGACTCCGTGGTGAACGCCAAGAACACCGACTCCATCGTCTTCACCGAGGAGCAGGGCTCCTACCTGGCCGGCGTCGCCGCCGCGCTGAAGACGAAGAAGGACCACGTCGGCTTCATCGGCGGTGTCGACGTCCCGCTGATCAAGAAGTTCGAGGCGGGTTACGTCCAGGGCGTCAAGGCCACCAACCCGAAGATCAAGGTCGACGTCCAGTACCTGAGCCACGGTTCGGACACCTCCGGCTTCGCCTCGCCCGACAAGGGCAAGGAAGCGGCCCAGGGCATGCTCGACAAGGGCGCGGACGTCGTCTACTCGGCGGCCGGCTCCTCCGGCAACGGCGCCATCGAGGCCGTCTCCGGCACGAAGGGCGCCTGGGCCATCGGCGTCGACTCGGACCAGTACAACATCCCGGGTCTCGCCAAGTACAAGTCCTCGATCCTGACCTCGGTCGTCAAGAACGTCGACATCGGCGTGTACGACCTGATCCAGTCGGTCAAGGACGGTTCGCCGAAGACCGGCACCAACACCTACGCCCTGAAGGACGGCGGTGTCTCGCTCGCCACGTCCGGCGGCTACATCGACGACATCAAGGCCAAGCTGGACGCCGCCAAGCAGGAGATCGCGAGCGGCAAGGTCAAGGTCAAGACGACCCCGTGATGTGAGGCCGTGCGGCTTCGGCCGCACGGCCCGGGCTCGGCGGGGGAGCGGCGAAAGCCCCCCTCGCCGAGCCATAACAATGTGTCAACTCTACGCGCGTAGCCATGAGTTGGCGTACTAGCGTCGCCGACGCGCCCCCGCACGGCCTCGCCTGCCCGTTCCCTTCCGTACGTACGTCCTGTCCCCCGAGGAGAGTGCGCCATCAACGCGTCCAGCCCTCCCGCCGTCGAACTGCGCGGCATCACCAAGCGCTTTCCCGGCGTCGTCGCCAACCGCGACATCGACATCACCGTACGGCGGGGCACCGTCCACGCCCTGTGCGGTGAGAACGGCGCCGGTAAGTCGACCCTGATGAAGATCCTCTACGGCATGCAGAAGCCGGACGAGGGCACCATCGCGGTCGACGGCACCCAGGTCACCTTCGCCACGCCCGCCGACGCGATCGCGCGCGGCATCGGCATGGTCCACCAGCACTTCATGCTGGCCGACAACCTCACGGTCCTGGAGAACGTCGTCCTGGGCGCCGAGAAGCTGCACGGCATCGGCGGCAAGGCGCGTACGAAGATCCGCGAGATATCCGAGGCGTACGGCCTCGGGGTGCGGCCCGACGTCCTCGTCGAGGAGCTCGGGGTCGCCGACCGGCAGCGCGTCGAGATCCTCAAGGTCCTCTACCGGGGCGCCCGGACGCTCATCCTCGACGAGCCCACCGCGGTCCTCGTCCCGCAGGAGGTCGACGCGCTGTTCGACAACCTGCGCGAGCTCAAGTCCGAGGGTCTCACCGTCATCTTCATCTCCCACAAGCTGGGCGAGGTGCTGTCGGTCGCGGACGAGATCACTGTCATCCGGCGCGGCACGACGGTCGGTACGGCCGACCCGCGCACCACGACCACCAAGCAGCTCGCCGAGCTGATGGTCGGCAGCGAACTGCCCTCGCCGGAGACCGAGGAGTCGACGGTCACCGACACCCCGATGCTCCGCCTGGACGGGCTGCGGCTCACGCAGACCGACCTGGACGGCGTCGAGCGCGTCATCCTCGACGACGTCACCTTCACCATCCACCGCGGCGAAGTCCTCGGTGTCGCGGGCGTGGAGGGCAACGGCCAGTCCGAACTCGTCGAAGCGATCATGGGGATGCGGGCCGCCGACCGCGGCACCGTCTCCCTCGACGGCACCGACGTCACCCAGACCCCCACCCGCAAGCGCCGCGAAGCCGGCGTCGGCTACATCCCCGAGGACCGGCACCGCCACGGACTGCTCCTCGAAGCGCCGCTGTGGGAGAACCGCGTCCTAGGCCACGTCAGCGAACGCCCCAACTCCAAGGGCGCGTTGCTCGACCTCAAGGCCGCCCGCGCCGACACCGAGCGCATCGTGCGCGACTACGACGTCCGCACCCCCGGCATCGAGGTCACCGCGGCCTCCCTGTCCGGCGGCAACCAGCAGAAGCTGATCGTCGGCCGCGAGATGAGCCACGCGCCCAAGCTGCTGATCGCCGCCCACCCCACGCGCGGCGTGGACGTCGGCGCGCAGGCCCAGATCTGGGACCAGATCCGCCGCGCCCGCCGCGAGGGCCTCGCCGTCCTGCTCATCTCGGCGGACCTGGACGAGCTGATCGGCCTGTCCGACACCCTGCGGGTGATGTACCGGGGCCGCCTGGTCGCCGACGCCGACCCCGCGACCATCACCCCGGAGGAGCTCGGCTCCGCCATGACAGGTGCCGCCTCCGGCCACCTGGAGCACACGGAAGACGCCGAAGGCGGGGACGCCCGATGAAGACACTGATATCCCGGGGCACCGCCCGGTTCGACAAGGAGCGGCTGATCCTCGCGGTCGCCGCCCCGCTCCTCGCGGTCGTCACCGCGCTCGTCGTCACGGCGCTGATCATCGCCGCCACCGGCAAGGACCCGTTCGCCGCGTTCAGCGACATGGTGACCTACGGCTCCGCCAGCGACAGCCAGGTCTACATCCTCAACAAGGCGACGACGTACTACCTCGCGGGCGTCGCGGTGGCCGTCGGCTTCCGCATGAACCTCTTCAACATCGGCGTCGACGGCCAGTACCGCCTCGCCGCGTTCGTCGCCGCCGTGCTCGGCGGCGCGCTCACGCTGCCCGGCTGGCTCTCCATCCCGCTGATCATCCTCGCCGCCATGGCGACCGGCGCCCTGTGGGCCGCCATCGCCGGCATCCTCAAGGTGACCCGCGGGGTCAGCGAGGTCATCGCGACGATCATGCTGAACGCGATCGCCACCGCGATCATCGCCTACCTGCTCCAGCCCGAGCAGCTCGGCCAGCTCGACAACGCCGGCACCCTGGTCTCCACCAAGCCGCTGCCCACGTCCTCGTACTTCTTCACGATGGACGCGGGACCGGCCGGCCAGGTCTGGGGCTTCATCGTCGTCGCCGTACTCGTCGGCATCGCCTACTGGTTCGTCCTCGGGCGCACCCGCTTCGGCTTCGACCTGCGCACCGTCGGCCAGTCCGAGTCGGCCGCCGCCGCGAGCGGTGTCAGCGTCAAGAAGATGGTCGCCACCAGCATGATCATCTCGGGTGCCGTGGCCGGTCTGGTCGGCATGCCGACGCTGCTCAACGACAGCCACCAGTACGACAACAGCTTCCCGGTCGGGCTCGGCTTCACGGGCATCGCCATCGCGCTGCTCGGCCGCAACCACCCGGTCGGCATCGCGCTCGGCGCCCTGCTGTGGGGCTTCCTGGAGCGCACCACCAACCACCTGGAGTTCCAGGGCTACGACAAGGAGATCCTCGGCGTGATCCAGGGCGTCATCGTCCTGTGCGTCGTCATCGCCTACGAGGTCGTACGCCGCTACGGACTCAAGCGCCAGCAGCAGCGGGTCGGCGCCGAACTCGCCGCGCAGGCCTCCGCCGTCCGCACCGAGAAGCAGGAGGTGGCCGGATGACCGCCACGACGACCGACACCCCGCCGCCGGCGGCGCCCGCGGTGAGCGGCGAGGCCAAGAAGGCCCGCGGCCGGCTCTCCGCCGGCCAGACCCTGATGATCGTCGTCGGCGCGCTGTTCCTGGTCTCCGCCGTCCGTGTCGTCACGGGCGCCGACCAGCTGACCTCCGGCGGCCAGATCAGCGCCGCGCTCGGACTCGCCGTGCCCATCGGCCTCGCCGCCCTCGCGGGCCTGTGGTCGGAGCGGGCCGGCGTGGTCAACATCGGCCTCGAAGGCATGATGATCCTCGGCACGTTCGGCGCCGGCTGGCTCGGCTGGCAGACCAGCCCCTGGCTCGGCCTCCTCTGCGGCATCGGCTTCGGTGTCCTCGGCGGTCTGATCCACGCCGTCGCCACCGTCACCTTCGGCGTCGACCACATCGTCTCCGGTGTCGCGGTCAACCTCCTCGCGCTCGGCGCCACCCAGTACCTCGCCAAGCTGTTCTTCGCCGAGGGTGTGCCCGCGTCCAAGGGCGGCAACCCCAAGCAGTCGCCGCCCGCCGAGTCCCTGGGCGACATCACCGTGCCGGGCCTGTCCGGCGGACTGCACTCGATCGAGCAGCACCACTGGTTCCTGGTCTCCGACCTCGCCGGCATCCTCGGCGGCCTGGTCACCAACGTCTCCGTGATCACGATCCTCGCCGTGCTGCTCTTCGTGGGCAGCTGGTGGGTGCTGTGGCGCACCTCGTTCGGCCTGCGCCTGCGCTCCTGCGGCGAGAACCCGGTCGCGGCCGAGTCCCTCGGCGTCAACGTGTACGCGCACAAGTACGCGGCCGTCGCCATCTCCGGCGGACTCGCGGGCCTCGGCGGCGCGTTCCTCGCGCTCGTCACCTCGCACAGCTACCTGGAGGGCCAGACCGGCGGGCGCGGCTACATCGGCCTCGCCGCCATGATCTTCGGCAACTGGCGGCCGGGCGGACTCGCCATGGGCGCGGGCCTGTTCGGCTTCTCCGACGCGCTCCAGCTGCGCAACGGTGGCGAGACCGTCCACGCGCTGCTGCTCCTCCTTGTCGTCCTGCTCGCGCTCCTCGCCGGGTGGAAGGCGTACCGCAAGGCATTCCTCCAGGCCACGATCAGTGCGGTGATTGCCGCGATCGTCCTGGTCTGGTACCTCCTGACGGATGAGGTGCCCGGCGACTTCGTCGGCGCCACCCCGTATGTCGTCACCCTCCTGGTGCTCTCCCTGTCCGCGCAGCGGCTGCGGATGCCGAAGGCGAACGGCATGCGCTACCGGAAGGGTCAGGGCAAGTGACAGAAGCCGACTGGGAAGCACTCAGGGAGGCGGCCCGCGAGGCCATGTCCCGCGCGTACGTGCCGTACTCCGGTTTCCCGGTCGGCGCCGCCGCCCGCGTGGACGACGGCCGCACCGTCTCGGGCTGCAACGTCGAGAACGCGTCGTACGGGCTCGCCCTGTGCGCCGAGTGCGGGCTCGTCTCCCAGCTCCAGCTCACCGGCGGCGGCCGCCTCACCCACTTCACGTGCGTGGACGGCAAGGGCGAGACCCTGATGCCGTGCGGCCGCTGCCGCCAGCTCCTGTACGAGTTCGGGGGGCGCGAGCTGCTCCTGGAGACGGTGTCGGGGATCCGTCCGCTCGGCGAGCTCCTGCCGGACGCGTTCGGCCCCGAGAACCTCAACTGAGCCGCTGCGCGGCCCCGCTTCATCTGCTGGAAGGAACACCCATGGACGTCATCTCCGTCATCCGGACCAAGCGGGACCGGGGCGAGCTCAGCGACGAGCAGATCGACTGGGTCATCGACGCGTACACCCGCGGCATCGTCGCCGACGAGCAGATGTCGGCGCTCGCCATGGCCATCCTGCTCAACGGCATGAACCGCACGGAGATCGCCCGCTGGACCGCCGCGATGATCGCGTCCGGCGAGCGCATGGACTTCTCGTCCCTCTCGCGCCCGACGGCCGACAAGCACTCCACGGGCGGCGTCGGCGACAAGATCACCCTTCCCCTGGCGCCCCTGGTCGCCGCGTGCGGTGCCGCCGTGCCGCAGCTCTCCGGCCGCGGCCTCGGCCACACCGGCGGCACCCTCGACAAGCTGGAGTCCATCCCCGGCTGGCGCGCGCTCCTGTCGAACGACGAGATGCTGAACGTCCTCGACACCGTCGGCTCCGTGATCTGCGCCGCCGGTGACGGACTCGCCCCCGCCGACAAGAAGCTCTACGCCCTGCGCGACGTCACCGGCACCGTCGAGGCCATCCCGCTCATCGCCTCCTCGATCATGTCGAAGAAGATCGCCGAGGGCACCGGCTCGCTCGTCCTCGACGTGAAGGTCGGCACCGGCGCGTTCATGAAGACGATCGAGGACGCCCGCGAACTGGCCTCCACCATGGTCGAGTTGGGCACCGACAGCGGTGTGCGCACGGTCGCCCTGCTCACCGACATGTCGACGCCGCTCGGCCTCACCGCGGGCAACGCCCTCGAAGTCCGCGAATCCGTCGAGGTGCTTGCGGGCGGCGGCCCCTCCGACGTCGTCGACCTCACCCTCGCCCTGGCCCGCGAGATGCTCGACGCGGCCGGTATCAAGGACGCCGACCCGGCGAAGGCCCTCGCCGACGGCTCCGCGATGGACGTGTGGCGCCGCATGATCGCCGCGCAGGGCGGCGACCCGGACGCGGCGCTGCCCACGTCCCGCGAACAGCACGTCGTGACCGCCGGGAAGTCCGGCGTCCTCACCCGCCTCGACGCGTACGACATCGGCGTCGCCGCCTGGCGCCTCGGCGCGGGCCGAGCCCGCAAGGAGGACCCGGTCCAGGCCGCCGCCGGCATCGAACTCCACGCCAAGCCGGGCGACTCCGTCACCGCGGGCCAGCCCCTGCTGACCCTGCACACGGACACACCGGAACGCTTCGCGTACGCCCTTGAGTCGGTCGAGGGCTCGTACGACATCTCGGCCCCGGGCACGGCGTACACGGCCACGCCGGTGGTGCGGGAACGTATCGGCTGACCTGGGGTTTCCTCGTGCGGGCGAACGGGACTGGCAGGACTCCGCCGGTCCCGTTCGGCTCACCCCAGCAGCGCCGCCACCACCACGAGCGCCGGCACCGACGCCAGCGTCGACAGCAGGATCGACTCTCTCGCCATCTTCTCCGCGACGCCGTAGCGCGAGGCGTACGTGAAGAGGTTCTGCGCCGCCGGGAGCGCCGACGTCACCACCACGTCCAGGAGTGACGCGCCGTGCAGGCCGAAGACGCCCGCCGCCAGCGCCCACGCCACGGCCGGCTGGCCCGCCGACTTCAGGGCCACCGACAGCAGCACCGGCACCCGGTCGCTGCCGCGCCCGCCCGGCAGCGAACTCCCGCACAGCGAGATCCCGTACGCGAGCAGCACCACCGGCACGGACATCTTGCCGATCAGATCGACAGGGTTGAAGACCGGGCCCGGCACCGTCCACCCCGTGGCCGCCACCGTCACCCCGGCGAGCGCCCCGACCGCGATCGGGTTGCGCAGCGGCGTGACGAGCCGCCGCCACAGGGACTGCTTCTCGCCGGTCTCCGACAGGTCGAGGACCGTCATCGCGATCGGCGTCACCACGATCTGCTGGAACAGCAGCACGGGCGCGACCAGCGAGGCGTCGCCGAGCACATACACGGCGATCGGGATGCCGAGGTTCCCCGAGTTGACGTAGCTGGAGCACAGCGCCCCGATCGTCGTACGGCCCACGCCCCACCGGCGTGCGACGCCCACCGCGATGAACACCCCGGCCGCGGCCGCCGTGCTGAGCGCCGTGACGAGCAGCCGCGGCGACAGGATCACCGAGAGGTCGGCCTTGGCGAGCGTGGTGAACAGAAGCGCGGGGGTGGCCACATGGAAGGCGAGCTTGGTGAGGACCTCGCGCCCGTTCTCCCCGAGGTAGCCGCGCCGCCCGATCACATAGCCGACGGCGATGACCACGGCGATGACGGCGAACCCGTTCAGCACGCCGGCCACGGTGCCCCCTGCCTGTGTCGTCGCCGTACGGACGAGGGATCAGGCACGCGATGATCTCGGGGCATCCTCCTAGCCTCGGAGGGCACCCGGCGCGGGGTCAACGTGATCCGTGTGACACGGGGCAGCGTCGCTGGGTGCGGGTGCGGGTGCGGGTTCGGGTGCGGTGGGGGCTGGTCGCGCAGTTCCCCGCGCCCCTGAAGGCTTGCGGCTCCGCCGCGCCTTCATCGGGGAAATGCGGCACGCAGTGCCTGCATTTCAGGGGCGCGGGGAACTGCGCGACCAGCCCCCACTCAGCCGCACCCGGCGTCCGGCCAGGCCCGTCCGCGGCGTCGCCGATGAGTTCGGGCCGTCCCGCCGGTCTCACTGGCGTGGCTGCTTACCGACTTCCCGATCTCGCCGTCACCGGCGCCCCGCGCCGGCATGACGTGCCCCAGCTGTGCGACCAGGTGCGCGCGGCATGCGCCCGCGCACCCGGGCGCCACGTCGTCTGCGACGTCAGCGCGGTGAGCAGCGCCGACCTCGCCACCGTGGACGCCCTCGCCCGGATGCAGCTCGCCGCCCGCAGGGCCGGGTCGGGACTGCGGCTGCGCGATCCGTCCCCGGCCCTGTCGGCCCTGCTTCAGCTGGTCGGCCTCCCCGGCCTAGGCGGGCTTGTCATCGAGATGGGGCGCCAGCCCGAACAGCGGGAAATAGCGGGCGGTGTCCAGGAAGCAGTGGAGTCCGGTGATCCGGCCCTCTGAGATCTCCAGGACCTGAACGGCCCACGGCGTGAACCCGCCGTTGTCCGGGTCGGGCTTGTAGTGGGCGAACGCGGGTGAGCCGTTCGCCTCGACGGGCACCAGGCGGCTGTCGGCACACGAGGCGCCGATCGTCGTCATGAAGCCCGTGATGTCCGGCGTGCCGGTCAGCCACAGGTCGAACGGCGGCATCGTCATGATGGCGTCCTCGGCGAGCAGCGCCGTGAGGGCCTTCATGTCGTACCCCTCGAACGCGGCGACGTAGCGCTCCAGGAGCGCCTGGTGCTCCTCGTCCAGCTCACCGCCGTCCGCGCTCTTCCCGGCGGGCGCCTCGGCGAGCGTGGCGCGGGCCCGCTGGAGCGCACTGTTCACCGACGCGACCGACGTGTCGAGGAGCTCCGCGACCTCGCTCGCCTTCCAGGCGAGGACCTCGCGCAGGATGAGCACGGCCCGCTGCTTGGCCGGCAGGTTCTGCAGGGCCGCCACGAACGCGAGGCGCACCGACTCGCGCGCCACCGCGGCCTCTGCCGGGTCGTGCACCGTAGGCAGGACGCGCGCGTCCGGCATCGGCTCCAGCCACACGTTGTCCGGGCGGGGCGTGAGGGCGGCCTGCGCCAGCGGCGCCGCCGCCGTCAGGTCCATCGGACGGGCCCGCTTGTTCCCCGCGTTCAGCATGTCCAGGCACACGTTCGTCGCGATGCGGTACAGCCACGAACGCAGACTGGAGCGGCCCTCGAACTTGTCGAAGCTGCGCCAGGCGCGGACCATCGTGTCCTGCACCGCGTCCTCGGCCTCGAAGGCCGATCCCAGCATCCGGTAGCAGTACCCGGTCAGCTCGACCCGGTGCTTCTCGAGACGGACGTCCAGCTCCGTGGTCGTCCCTGCGATGTCACTCATGTCCACACCCCGCCCTGCGGCTCCTTCGAAGCCGCAGCAAGTCCCAGCACGTCCTGGCAAGTTCCAGCACACCGGAAGCTACCGCAGCGCACTGACAACGGCCCCCGGACCGGCGAAATACGCCGGTCCGGGGGCCGCCTGCGGTAGGAGCGCAGCGCCCGTCAGTGGGCAGCCGCGAAGGTCTGCCGCTGCACCCGCGCCGCGTGCGTACCCCACAGGGTCACCGACACGACGCCGAGCACCGCCACCAGGCCGAGCGTCACGGTCCCGGCCCAGCCGCCCGAGTGGAAGGCGACCGCGCCGAGCGTGCCGCCCACGCTGGAGCCGAGGTAGTACACGGACTGGTAGAGCGCGGACGCCTGCGCCCGCCCGTGCGTCGCCGTGTGGCTGACCGAGGACGACGCCACCGCGTGCCCCGCGAAGAAACCGGCCGTGATCAGGACCAGGCCGAGCAGCACCATGGGGATCGAGTCACCGAGCGAGAGCAGCAGACCGGACGCCGTCGTGCCGACCGCCAGGTACAGCGCGCCGCGCCGCCCGAGCCGCGCGACGAGCTTGCCGGCGGCGGCCGAGGAGACCGTACCCACCAGGTACACCAGGAAGATCGAACCGATGAGGCCCTGCGGGAGCGAGAACGGCGCGGCCGTGAGCCGGTAGCCGATCACCGTGTAGACGGCGCCGAAGACCGTCATGAACAGGGCGCCGATCACGTACAGACGGCACAGGAGCGGGTTCGCGAGGTGGCCGCGGACCGTGCGGGCCAGGACCCTGGGCCGCAGCGAGCCCGGGGAGAAGTGCCGGGGCGCGGGCAGCAGCAGGCGGAACGCGACCGCGCACGCCACGGCGATCACGCCGATCGTGCCGACCGCCGCGCGCCAGCCCCACTCCTGCGCGACCCAGCCGGTGATGACCCGGCCGCTCATGCCGCCGATGGAGTTGCCCGCCACGAACAGACCGATCGCCGCGACCAGCGCCTTGGGCCGCACCTCCTCCGCGAGATACGCCATCGCGGACGCCGGAAGCCCGGCGAGGGCCGCGCCCTGGAGCGCCCGCAGCACGATCAGCACGCCGAGCGAGGGGGCGAAGGGCACGAGCAGCCCGACCACGACCGCCACCGACAGGGACGCCGTCATCACCGTGCGCCGCCCGAACCGCTCCGACAGGGCGCTCAGCGGCAGCACACACAGGGCGAGCGCGCCCGTCGCGCCGGACACCGTCCAGCTCGCGGCGCTCGCGCTGACGCCGAAGTCCGCGGAGACGAGGGGGAGCAGGGCCTGCGTGGAGTACAGCAGGGCGAAGGTCGCGACCCCTGCCAGGAAGAGGGCGAAGCTCATCCGGCGGTAACCGGGACCGCCCGGGTTCAGGCGGGTGTCGGAGGCTTCGGGGGACGACGGCGTACGGGCGGCGACCGCGTGGGTGGCGGCCGCCCCGCTACTGGCAGGAGGCATGCCACGAACGTAAAGGTCAGGGTTTCATGCGTCCAATGCATGAAAACGCCATAATCGATCCCATGGTGCATAAGCAGAGTTCAGGGCCTCGTCTGTCACCGTCCAGTGACACAGAAGACATCGTGACGACGCTCGCGCCCCGCCTGTCGTACTTCGCCGCGGTCGCCCGCACCGAGCACGTCACGCGGGCCGCGCAGGAGCTCCAGGTCCCGCAGTCGACGCTGTCGCGCGCCCTGGTCCGCCTCGAAGCGGACCTCGGCGTGGACCTGTTCGCGCGCCACGGCCGCACCGTCTCCCTCACCCCGGCGGGCCGCACGTTCCTCGCCTCCGTCGACAAGGCGCTCGGCGAGGTCGGCCGTGCCGCCGACTCGGTACGGGCCGACGCCGACCCGGCGTCGGGCAAGGTCGCCTTCGGCTTCCTGCACACGATGGGCTCCGAGACCGTCCCCGGCCTGATCCGCGCCTTCCGCGCCGACCACCCCCGGATCCGCTTCAGCCTCGTCCAGAACTACGGCGAGGCGATGCTGGAACGCCTGCGCGCCGGCGAGCTCGACCTCTGCCTCACCTCGCCCGTCCCCGACGCACCCGACCTCGTCGCCCGCCGCCTCGACGAGCAGCGCCTGCGCCTCGTCGTGCCCGACGACCACCGCCTCGCGGGCCGCAAGCGCGTACGCCTCGCGGAGGCGGCCGACGAGGCGTTCGTGACCCTGGAGCCGGGGTACGGCCTGCGCCGCATCACGGACGACCTCTGCCAGGAGGCCGGCTTCCGGCCCCGCGTGGCGTTCGAGGGCGAGGAGGCGGAGACCCTGCGCGGCCTGGTCGCCGCGGGCCTCGGCGTGGCACTCCTGCCGCCACCCGCCGTACCGCGCCCGGGAGTCGTGGAACTCACGGTCACCGGGCAGCGGGCTGTGCGCGAGATCGGGGTGGCCTGGCTCGACGGGCACCCGGACACCCCGCCGGTCGCCGCGTTCAAGCAGTTCCTGCTGTCACGCCGGGGCAAGCTGCTCTCCGAGTGAGCCTGTACGGGCGGGACTTGGCGTCAGCGGGCGGGACTTGGCGTCACCGGCCTGGACTTGGTGTCACCGGCCTGGACTTGGTGTCACCGGCCCGGACGTGGTGTCACCGGCCCGGACGCGGCGTCAGCACCCCGGACTTGGCGTCACCGGCCCGGAGGTGCCGTCAGTGGTCCGGACTTGCCGTCAGTGGCCCGGACCTGGCGTCAGCGCCCCGGCGGCCGCCCGAACCCCGACGCCAGCGGCATCCGCAGCCCCAGCGGGGGCGGCGCGGCCAGCGCGTCCTGCACCGGGCGCGAGAACGCCCGCCCGAAGAGCGAACCGAGGACGAAGTCGCGGGCGAGCGCCAGGACTTCGGCCCGGTGCTGGTGCAGTCCGTGACCGTCGGAGTGCACCTCGAACCGGCAGATGTCGCGGTTCGACTTCTTCGCCCGGGAGGCCAGGCGGAACGACAGCTCGGGATCCGTACGCCGGTCGTTCGTGCCGTGCACGATGAGGACCCGGCGGCCCGCGAGCTGTTTCACCGGTTCGAGGGGGGCGGCGACGTCCTCCTCCGGCAGCCAGGGGGCCAGCGCGAGCACCGAGTTGACGGCGCTGTGCCCGCCCGCGTGCAGCGCCGCGCGGGCGCCCATGTCGACGCCGACGAGACAGACGGGGACGTCGCCGTAGCGCCGTACGGCCTCGTCGGCGGCCCAGCCGGCGTCGCGCGCGAGCTGCGCCTGCGCGCCGTTCCAGCCGCGGCAGCGGTAGTGCACGACATGCGTCGCGAGCCCCTCGCCCCGCCCGTCGCGCGCGAGGGCGCGGCCGAGGGCGCGCACGGCCGCGGGGGCCAGGGGGGAGGGCCTGCGGACGGAGGACTCCTCGCCCGGGGGAAGCAGCAGGACCACGCCGCTCACCGCCGGCGCGGCGGGGCCGACCGTCTTCCCGAGCCGGGCCTCGCGGGCCGTAGTCGCTTGCTCTGCCATGACAGAACAGTGTCAGAAGGCCCGGTGTACTCCACCCGTCCGCGGGGTCACTGTTACGTATCGACGGGTGGACGCCCCCTGGCATCTACGCGCGTAGGCAGTAGAGTGCGGAAATGACGAGCCAGACCAGCGGAAACTCCCAGATTCCGACCTCAGAACAGATCGTTCGCGCCCCCAAGGTGCTGCTGCACGACCACCTCGACGGCGGGCTCCGCCCCGGAACCATCGTCGAACTCGCCCGGGAACAGGGCTACGACCACCTCCCCGAGACCGATCCCGACAAGCTCGGCATCTGGTTCCGCGAGGCCGCCGACTCCGGCTCCCTGGAGCGCTACCTGGAGACCTTCGCCCACACCTGCGCCGTCATGCAGACCCGCGAAGCACTGGTCCGGGTCGCCGCCGAGTGCGCCGAGGACCTCGCCGAGGACGGCGTCGTGTACGCCGAGATCCGCTACGCCCCCGAACAGCACCTGGAGAACGGCCTCACCCTCGAAGAGGTCGTCGAGGCGGTCAACGAGGGCTTCCGCGAGGGCGAGCGCCGCGCCAAGGCGAGCGGTCACCGCATCCGCGTCGGCGCCCTGCTCACCGCCATGCGGCACGCGGCCCGCGCCCTGGAGATCGCCGAACTCGCCAACCGCTACCGCGACTCGGGGGTCGTCGGCTTCGACATCGCGGGCGCCGAGGCCGGCTTCCCGCCCACCCGCCACCTCGACGCCTTCGAGTACCTCAAGCGCGAGAACAACCACTTCACGATCCACGCGGGCGAGGCCTTCGGCCTGCCCTCCATCTGGCAGGCCCTCCAGTGGTGCGGCGCCGACCGGCTCGGCCACGGCGTACGGATCATCGACGACATCGAGGTCGCGGAGGACGGCACCGTCACGCTCGGCCGCCTCGCCTCCTACGTCCGCGACAAGCGCATCCCCCTGGAGATGTGCCCCAGCTCCAACCTGCAGACCGGCGCCGCCGACTCCTACGCGGCCCACCCCATCGGCCTGCTCCGTAAGCTGCACTTCCGTGCCACGGTGAACACCGACAACCGCCTCATGTCCGGCACCAGCATGAGCCGCGAATTCGAGCACCTGGTCGACGCTTTCGGCTACACGCTCGACGACATGCAGTGGTTCACCGTCAATGCGATGAAATCAGCATTCATTCCTTTCGATGAACGACTGGCCATGATCAATGACGTCATCAAGCCGGGATATGCCGAGCTGAAATCCGAATGGCTGTTCCGTCAGACCGTCTCCACCAGGGGTTCTGTCGCGAAGTAGCGCCACTTTGTGCGAATTCGGCGTGGTCGGGAGTATGAACTCCCGGCCACGCTTTCGCGTATTTCGCTGTTTGCAACGAGTGCTGACACATGTTTACGGTCGTGGACCGCTCAAGCCCCCGTTCACGAGGACTCATTTCATAATGAAGCAGTCTGCTGTCAAGACCCTCGGTGTCGCCGCCCTCGGTGCCGCCTTCGCCGCCGCGGGCGCCGGTGCCGCCTCCGCCGCCCCCGCCCTCCCCGACGCGGGTTCCGCCCTGAACACCGTGACCAGCACCCTCCCGGCCGAGCAGGTCGGGAAGGTACTGCCCGGAGGCAGCACCGAGTCCGTCGCCGCGGGGCAGCACGCCCTCACCGGTGGCCTGAACACCGCCGCCGAGAGGGTCCTCCCGACCGACGGCGGAAGCCCGGTCAACGGCCTCATCGGCGGCCTGCCCGTCGGCCAGCTGCCGGTGGCCAAGTCCCTCCCCCTCGGCGGCTGACCCACCCGACCGGCACCCACGCAGGGGCGCACCCGCTCGCGGGGTGCGCCCCTGCGTTGTCGTACCTCAGCGCGTCACCACGCCTGGCGGACCTTGTCCTCGCCGGGCAGCAGGATCCACAGCGCGATGTACAGCAGGAACTGCGGCCCCGGCAGCAGGCACGAGAGCACGAAGATCACGCGCATCGTGGTCACGGAGGTGCCGAAGCGCCGTGCCAGCGCTGCGCACACTCCGCCGATCATCCGTCCGTTCGTGGGGCGGGCAAGGGCGGTCATGGTGGGCTCCTTCGCGAACCGTAGCGGTGAGGCGCCCCTCTTGTCGGGGCGTCCTCCATGCCTTCAAAGCTACGGTCGCGAAACGGGCGAAGCGTCAGCTCACGGGGCGATGCCGACCCTGGAAATCGTCGGGGTCCGTCCCTGAGACTGCTCATCCCGGGGGAGGGCCGTCCCCTCGGCCCTGCGGCGGAGCCTGCCCCTGAGAGCCGGCACCACGGCCACGTGCGCGAGCGCCACACCCAGCGTGTTCAGGAACAGCGAGTCGATGTCCACGACCTGCCCCGGCACGCCCGTCTGCAGCAGCTCGATGCCGAGTGAGAGCAGCGCCCCCGCGGCGACCGTACGCACCAGCGAACCCAGCGGCGAGACGGCGAGCCGCCCCCCGGCCAGCGGCAGCAGCACCCCCAGCGGGGCGAGCAGCAGCAGCTCCTTGCCGATGCGCCGCACCGCCTCCCGGGTGCCGAGGGCCAGATCCGCTCTGATCCCGGCGAACGGATGGAGGTTCGCGGCGCTGACCCACGGCACGTCCAGTGGTCGCAGCGTGATCCAGCAGACGAGAAGGAGATGCGCGGCTAGGAGGAGTACCCCTGCCGTACGGAAACGGATGGCGGCCTTGTAACCGCCCGGGCGATGGCGCTGCACGCCCCCCAAGACGCGGAGTGCGGGACGATCGGTTCCGCCCCGCCACCAGGGGGTGTCAGCCCACCGTCTCCGCCGGCGCCGGCACGAGTCCCGGCCGCGTCCGCATCTCCGGGGAGCACTCGTAGGCGCGCAGAGCGTCTCCCGCCGGCCCGCCCAGGACGACCTTCTCGTGCTTCGCGGAGGCCCCGCTGTTCGCATACGTACACACGATCTGCGCCAGCGCGTACGGGGAGAGGTCGTCCGGCGGGACGCTCAGCCGCAGGGCGTTGTCGGGGTCACCGTCGGCGGGCCCCGAGACGGTGGTCCCGCGCCGCACGTCCGTCGTGTAGCCCGCCTGCCGCTCGTCGCCGGCGGGAGACTGCTCCAGCTCGTCGAGGAGCGCCTGCGCGAGCCGCACCCGGTCGGACGCGGCGGGCCCCTTCGGCAGGGACAGCGACCGGTCGACGCTCACCAGCTGCGACGTACAGACCAGATACACCTGCACGGAGAACTCCCCGCTCGACCGCGACCCCAGATCCGGCCCCGACAGGGCGCACGGCACCCGCGACGGGGCCGCCCCGAAGTCCGTCGGCACCTCCGTCGGCCGGATCCCGCACCCGGCGAGCAGCGCGGCCAGCACCGCCGCGCCCAGCGCCGCGTACCGGAGTCGTGTGCTGCGTCGTGTCGTGCTTCGTGTCGTGCGTCGTGTCCTGCGTACGGTCATCACGCGCCGCCCTCCTCACCGGAACGGTCACCCTCGGTCCCGCCGGAGCCCGAGCCCTCTTCGTCCGGCGGCAGCGTCAGCGGCGACGCGTCGAGCGGCAGCCGGAACGTGAACACGGCACCGCCCTCAGGGGAGTTGGCGGCCGTGATCTCGCCGCCGTGGATGTGCGCGTTCTCCAGGGCGATGGACAGACCGAGCCCGCTGCCCTCCGAACGAGGCCGCGACGCGCTCGCCTTGTAGAACCGGTCGAACACGTGCGGCAGCACGTCCTCGGGGATGCCGGGACCGTGGTCGCGCACCTCGATCACCAGGGCCGCGTCCGCGAGCCGCACGGACACCCGCACCGGCGAGCCGCCGTGCTTGAGCGCGTTCCCGATCAGGTTCGCCATGATGACGTCGAGGCGGCGCGGGTCGATGCGGGCCATGATGCCGCGCTCCGCGTCGAGCTCCACCGCGTCGAGCCAGGCGCGCGCGTCGATGCAGGCCGTGATCTGGTCGGCGATGTCGACGTGGTCGAGGACGAGCCGGGCGGTGCCCGCGTCGAAGCGGGTGACCTCCATCAGGTTCTCCACCAGGTCGTTCAGGCGCCGCGTCTCGCTCACCACGAGCCGAACCGCCGGCTCGATCATGGGATCGACGGAACCGGTCTCCGCGTCCAGCTCCTCCTCCAGGACCTCGGTCACCGCGGTGATCGCGGTCAGCGGCGTCCGCAGCTCGTGCGACATGTCGGCGACGAAGCGCCGCGACGCCTCCTCGCGCGCACTCATGTCCGCGACCTTCTTCTCCAGGTTCTCCGCCGTCTTGTTGAACGTCCGGGAGAGATCGGCGAGTTCGTCCGTACCCGACACCCGCAGACGCGTGTCCAGCTTCCCCTCCCCGAGGCGCCGCGCCGCGATCCCCAGCCGGTGCACCGGCTTCAGCACCGTCGTCGCGGCGGCCTGCGCGAGCAGCGCCGAACCGATCAGCGCCAGACCCGTCGCGATCCCGAGCGACCAGGCGAGCGAGTTGAGATCCTTCGCCTCCGGCTCGAGCGACTTGAGCATGTAGCCCGTCGGCCCCCCGCCGATCACCCGCGCACCACCGACCAGATACGGGGTGTCATGACTGACGATCCGCTGCCAGTACAGGTGGTACGGGTGCTTGTTGCCGTCCGTGAGGGGCTGCTCCCGGTTCACCGCGTCCCGCAGCGACCGCGGCACCTCGGCCAGCGTGATCGCGTCCAGGTCGGAGTTCCCCGCGATCCGCCGGCCGTCCTTGGTGTCACTGATCAACAGCACGCTGAAGTGCTGGCTGCTGCTCGCCATCAGGTTCGCGGCGTGCTGCAGCTCACCCTGCGTCGGATGCTGGGGCAGCGCCGCCGCCCGGTTCTGCATCTCCTGCTGGAAGTCGCTGAGCGCCGCGTCCTGCGCCCGCGTAAGCACCGCCTCACGGTTCAGCCAGTACGCGATCCCTGACGCCGACACCGCCGCCGTCAGCGCCACCAGCGCGAACACGACGACGAGCCGCAGCCGCAGGCTCGTGAAACGGAGCCCCGCGAGTATCGCCTTCCTCGCCGCGGCCCACCCCCGCAGCCGGTCGTGCGCGTCGCTCACTGAGGCGTGTCCAGCCGGTAGCCCACCCCGCGCACCGTGCGGATCAGCGTCGGCGACGACGGCACGTCCTCGACCTTCGCCCGCAGCCGCTGCACACACGCGTCGACGAGCCGCGAGTCACCGAGGTAGTCGTGCTCCCACACCAGGCGCAACAGCTGCTGCCGGGACAGCGCCTGCCCCGGCCTGCGGCTCAGTTCGAGCAGCAACCGCAGCTCCGTGGGCGTCAGTTGAAGGTCCTCGCCGTTCTTCGTCACCGTCATCGCGGCCCGGTCGATGACCAGGCTGCCGAACGACGCCGCGTCGTTGGCCTCCCGCTCGCCCCGGCGCAGCACGGCACGGATCCGGGCGTCGAGCACCCGCCCCTGCACCGGCTTCACCACGTAGTCGTCGGCGCCGGACTCCAGGCCGACCACCACGTCGATGTCGTCGCTGCGCGCGGTCAGCAGGATGATCGGCAACTGGTCCGTGCGCCGGATGCGCCGGCACACCTCGAACCCGTCGATGCCGGGCAGCATCACATCGAGAACGATCAGATCGGGCCGCTGCTCGCGCAACAGCTTCAGACCGTCCTCGCCGGTGGCAGCAGTGGCGACCCGGTGGCCCTGGCGCGTCAGGGACAGCTCCAGGGCCGTTCGGATGGCGTCGTCGTCCTCGATCAGCAACAGGGAAGGCACGGGAGCCATTCTGTCCCATGGCGCGGCCCGAGTTCGACTGTTGAAGCGCTCCCGTCCGCGACTCGCACGGGGCCGGGCGGCTGTGACAGGTCTGTGACAGTCGGGGGACACCGTCGAGAAGTGACCCGGGCAAGCTTTTGGACATCGCAAGGACGCAAGTCCTTGACGGCCACGGGAAACCGAGACTCCACGACGGGGGGCGCGAGATGAACACGCTGCACAGCACCACCACTGGCGCAGTTGTCACACGTCTTCATGACGCAGTCGTGCGGGGTTCCGGTTCCGGTTCCGGGAAGCACGAGTTGTCCGGTGCCGTGAGCGGGCGGGGGTGCGCTCGCGGCGCCGGGCGTCAGCACACCACGTACATGACGGTGGTTGACGCGAACCAGGCGGTGTCCGACGGGGGAACCGCGTACGGGGAGGAATCGGGGGAGCGGCAGAAGTCCCTGGCGGAGACCGCGGAGGCCGAAGCGGCGTTCACGGCCTACGTCCAGGAGCGCCGCGCCTCCCTGTACGCGACCGCCTACCACCTGACCGGTGACCGGTTCGAGGCCGAGGACCTGCTCCAGAGCGCCCTCTTCTCGACGTACCGGGCCTGGGACAGGATCAGCGACAAGGCGGCGGTCGGGGGCTACCTCCGCCGCACCATGACCAATCTGCACATCAGCGCGTGGCGCCGCCGCAAGCTGAACGAGTACCCGACCGAGGAGCTGCCGGAGACGGCGGGCGACACGGACGCGATGCGCGGCACGGAGCTGCGCGCGGTTCTCTGGCAGGCGCTCGCCCGCCTTCCCGAACTGCAGCGCACGATGCTGGTGCTCCGCTACTACGAGGGCCGTACGGACCCCGAGATCGCGGACATCCTCGACATCAGTGTCGGCACGGTGAAGTCCAGCATCTGGCGCTCCCTGCGCCGGCTGCGCGAGGACGAGGTCCTCAGCTTCGGCCGTGACCTGGAAGAGTCCTTCGGCGAGCTGGTGGCCTGAGGCGAAGGGGAGGGGGCGGGCCGTCGCTCCGGGGGACGCGGCGGTCGCATTACGGGGGAAGACGGGGGAAGACGGGGGATCACGGGGGATCACGGGGATCCTCGTGGGGGAATGAAGCGGGACCGGAGGGCCGGGGGGTCCTTCCGGTCCCGCTTTTTGTGTGCCTGGTTTTTGGTGGGTGCGTTGTTACGGTGGCTGCGTTGTTTACGGGGGGCGACCGGGGGGTCAGGCTTCGGCTCGGGCCTTCACCCGGCGGCCCGCGGCGGCTGCCGCCACGCGGCCCAGCGCCTCTTCCTTGCCGCACGCGTGCGCGCCGAGCGCCGTCTGGCGCGCCACGATGGACCGTTCCGCGCGCATCAGACGCCAGCCGCGCCGCAGCAGGAACGGCACCGACTTGCGGCCCTCCCTGAGATCCCGCAGCAGTCGGCGGCGGAACGTCGTCGACGGGCGGCCGCGCAGACACAGCGCGTCGGCCAGCACCCCGAGCTCACGGCAGCGCTCCACGATGTCCGCGGCGAAGATGCCCTCCGCGATGAACAGCGGCGTCCGCCCGATGTCGAGCGACTCCTCGCCCGTACGCGCGCTCGTCGCGATGTCGTACACGGGAACGCGGGTCCGGCCCGTGCGGCACAGCTCCACGATCGCCGCCACCGCCGTCTCCGTGTCCCAGGACAGCGGCGAGTCCCAGTCGATGTCCGAGCTGCCCGGCACCTGCGGCAGCGTCGGGTCGCCGGCCTCCTTGTAGAAGTCGTCCAGGCTCAGCACGGGGAGCCCGGAGCGGGTGGCGAACGACGACTTGCCTGAGCCGGACGGTCCTGCCAGCAGGACGACCCGGGTCGGTATGGGGGGATGGGAACTCACGAGAGTCCAGTGTGGGGCATCCCCGTGCCCCGGTGGACCCCGCGGGTCGGCCTTTGTGGCACAGCCAACGCCGTGAAGGCGCCGTTTTGCCCATGTATTTCGCGCATGTATTTCGCCCAGGTATGACGAAGCCCCGGGCCTCCTGGACGGAGGAGGCCCGGGGCTTCGGGTTTGGGGGAGGAGTTTTGGGTCGGTGCCGTCTTTTAGTAGGCCGAGCCCGTCGCTCCCAGGGAACCCGTGGGGTGCCACACAGTCTTCGTCTCCAGGAACGACGTGAGCCTGTCCGTGCCCGGGTCCGTCGTCCAGTCCGTGTCCACAGCCTGTGGACGGCGCACGCGCTTCAGGTTGTCCGCCGCCGCGATCTCCAGGTCACGCGCCAGGTCCGCGTCCCCGTCCGCGCCCGTCAGATCGATCGCGTTCACGTCCTGGTGTGCGGCCAGCGGCGTCGCGATCTCCGACGTCCTGCCGGACAGGATGTTCACCACTCCGCCGGGCACGTCGGACGTGGCCAGCACCTCGCCCAGCGACAGTGCCGGGAGCGGGCGCTCCTCGCTCGCGATCACCACCGCCGTGTTGCCCGTCGCGATCACCGGCGCGATCACCGAGACCAGACCCAGGAACGACGACTTCTGCGGGGCCAGTACGGCGACCACTCCCGTCGGCTCGGGCGTCGACAGGTTGAAGTACGGGCCCGCGACCGGGTTCGCCCCGCCCACGACCTGGGCGATCTTGTCCGTCCAGCCCGCGTACCAGACCCAGCGGTCGATCGCCGCGTCCACCTGGGCGGCGGCCTTCGACTTGGAGATGCCCTCCGCGTCCGCCACCTCGCGGACGAACTGGTCCCTGCGGCCCTCCAGCATCTCCGCCACGCGGTAGAGCACCTGACCGCGGTTGTACGCCGTCGCGCCCGCCCAGCCGGCCTGCGCCTTACGGGCCGCCACCACCGCGTCCCGCGCGTCCTTGCGGGAGGACAGGGGGGCGTTCGCGAGCCAGTTGGCCTTGCCCGCCGCGCCAGCGGCTGATGTCGCCTTCTTCACCTCGTACACCCGGCCGCTCTCGGAGCGGGGGAACTTGCCCCCGACGTAAAGCTTGTAGGTCTTGAAGACCGTGAGTCGCTCAACTGTGCTCATTTGACGCTCGCTTCGCTCGACGGGGCGAGGTACGCCTCCAGGCCGTGGCGGCCGCCTTCGCGGCCGAAGCCCGACTCCTTGTAGCCGCCGAACGGCGAGGTCGGGTCGAACTTGTTGAACGTATTGGCCCAGACGACGCCCGCCCGGAGCTTGTTCGCCACCGCGAGGATGCGCGAGCCCTTCTCCGTCCAGATGCCGGCCGACAGGCCGTACTGCGTGTTGTTCGCCTTGGCCACGGCCTCTTCCGGGGTACGGAAGCTCAGGACCGACAGCACCGGGCCGAAGATCTCGTCGCGCGCGATGGTGTGCGCCTGCGTGACGTTCGTGAACAGGGTCGGGGCGAACCAGTAGCCGGTGGAGGGCAGTTCGCACTGCGGCGACCAGCGCTCCGCGCCCTCCGCCTCGCCCGTCTCGGCCAGCGCCGTGATGCGGGCCAGCTGCTCGGCCGAGTTGATCGCGCCGATGTCCGTGTTCTTGTCCAGCGGGTCGCCCAGGCGCAGGGTGGAAAGCCTGCGCTTCAGGCTGTCGAGCAGTTCGTCCTGGATCGACTCCTGGACCAGGAGTCGGGAGCCCGCGCAACAGACCTGGCCCTGGTTGAAGAAGATGCCCGTCACGATGCCCTCGACCGCCTGGTCGATGGGGGCGTCGTCGAACACGATGTTCGCGCCCTTGCCGCCCAGCTCCAGGGTGACCTTCTTGTCCGTGCCGGCCACCTGGCGTGCGATCGCCTTGCCCACCGCCGTCGAGCCCGTGAACGCCACCTTGTTCACGTCCGGGTGCGCCGTGAGCGCCGCGCCCGTGTCGCCGTAGCCCGGGAGGATGTTCACCACGCCCTTGGGGAGACCCGCCTGGCGGCAGATGTCCGCGAAGAACAGCGCCGAGAGCGGGGTCGTCTCGGCGGGCTTCAGCACCACCGTGTTGCCCGTCGCGAGCGCCGGGGCGATCTTCCACGCCAGCATCAGGAGCGGGAAGTTCCAGGGGATGACCTGGCCGGCCACGCCCAGGGGTTCGGGGTTCGGGCCGTAGCCCGCGTGGTCGAGTTTGTCCGCCCAGCCCGCGTAGTAGAAGAAGTGCGCGGCGACCAGGGGGAGGTCCGCGTCCCGCGTCTCCCTGATCGGCTTGCCGTTGTCCAGCGTCTCCAGGACGGCCAGTTCGCGGGATCGTTCCTGGATGATCCGGGCGATGCGGAAGAGGTACTTCGCGCGTTCGGAGCCCGGCAGCGCCGACCACTTCTCGAACGCCTTGCGCGCGGCCTTCACCGCGCGGTCCACGTCCGCCTCGCCCGCCTGGGCGACCTCGGAGAGGACCTCCTCCGTGGCCGGGCTGATCGTTTTGAACACCTTGCCGTCGGCCGCCTCGGCGAACTCGCCGTCGATGAACAGGCCGTAGCTCGGGGCGATGTCGACGACCGACCGCGACTCGGGCGCGGGTGCGTACTCAAAAGTCATGATCGATCAGTCCACCGTCACGTAGTCGGGGCCGGAGTAGCGGCCGGTGCTCAGCTTCTGACGCTGCATCAGCAGGTCGTTGAGCAGGCTCGACGCGCCGAAGCGGAACCAGTGGTTGTCCAGCCAGTCGCTGCCGGCCGTCTCGTTGACCAGCACGAGGAACTTGAGCGCGTCCTTCGTGGAGCGGATGCCTCCGGCCGGCTTCACGCCGATCTGGATGCCCGTCTGGGTGCGGAAGTCTCGCACCGCCTCCAGCATGAGCAGCGTGTTCGCCGGTGTGGCGTTCACCCCGACCTTGCCGGTGGACGTCTTGATGAAGTCCGCCCCCGCCATCATGCCCAGCCAGCTCGCCCGCCGGATGTTGTCGTACGTGGACAGCTCGCCCGTCTCGAAGATGACCTTGAGGCGTGCGGCGCCCGAGGCCTCCTTCACGGCGACGATCTCCTCGTACACCTTCAGGTAGTGGCCCGCGAGGAACGCGCCTCGGTCGATGACCATGTCGATCTCGTCGGCGCCGGCGGCCACCGCCTCGCGGACGTCCCCCAGCTTCACCTCCAGGGCGGCGCGGCCCGCCGGGAACGCGGTGGCCACGGAGGCGACCTTCACGTCGCTTCCGGCCACGGCCTCCTTGGCGGTCGCCACCATGTCCGGATAGACGCAGACGGCGGCCGTGCGGGGAGTCGTACGGTCAGTGGGGTCCGGGTGCACGGCCTTCGCGCCTAGCGCTCGGACCTTGCCGGCAGTGTCTGCGCCTTCTAGCGTCGTCAGGTCGATCATTGAGATCGCCAGGTCGATGGCGTACGCCTTGGCCGTGGTCTTGATCGACCTCGTGCCTAGGGATGCGGCGCGAGCCTCCAGGCCGACCGTGTCGACGCCGGGCAGCCCGTGAAGGAAGCGACGCAGCGAACGGTCCGAGGCGACCGCGTCGGCGAATGCGGGTGCGGGTGCAGTGGGCATGGTCACGAGGGGAGCATATCTACGCGCGTAGCTGCTGTACAGGGGGAGGGGGTCGGGGGTGGTTTTGGGGGTGCCGGTCTGGGGAGCCGAGTGGGGCCTCGGGTTTGTGGGCTGCTGTTGCGGCGTGGGGGACGGTGTTCTTTTGGGTGCGGGGCCGCGGGGGCATGTACGTGCTCGCTGTTCTACGGGTTTACGTGGGGTTCGCGTCCCGTGCGCGTGGTGCTGGTGGCTCCGCGCGCACATGCCCCCACGGCCCCTCCCGTCTCGTAGGCGGCTCCCCGCCGGTGGGGCTTCTCAGTGCCTCTCTGCCCTGCTGTCTCGGCGTCAGGCAGAATCGGGGTATGAAGAACCCGGACTCTCAGCCCTCTGTCGCGGAACCCGTGACGGAGCGGGCATACCGTTCGCCCGCCGGTATCGCGGGCGGCGTTCTGCTGCTCGTGATGGCCGTCTGGCTCGGTTCCGACGCCGTGATCAACGGCGACGCTCGTACGCGCTGGCTGGCCGTCGGTGCGTTGTTGTTCCTGGTGCCGCTCGTGGTGGCTTTTACGTTGCGGCCCGCCGTGTACGCCGATGAGAACCGGCTGCGCGTGCGTAACCCGTTTCGCGTGATCACCCTGCCCTGGGCTTCGGTCTCCGGGGTGCGGGCCCACTACTCCAGCGAGGTCTTCACCGAGGGCGGGGACAAGTACCAGCTCTGGGCCATCCCCGTGTCCATCCGGGCCCGTAAGAAGGCCAGCCGGCGGCCCTCGGGGCGTAAGTCGATCGGGGTCTTCGGGCCGGTGGCGGAGGAGCCCGGTGTGCGGAAGGCTCCTGGGGATCAGTCGCTGGACGAGATCCGGGCGTTGGCCGAGGAGCGGGCCGACAAGCCCGCTTCTCAGGGTGCGCCTTCGGTTCGCTGGGCGTGGGAGATCGTTGTGCCCGTGGTGGTGGGGGCCGTTTTGGTGGGTGTCGTGCTGGTTGTCGGCTAGGGCGTGTTTCGAAAGTAGCGTCGTCCGCCCGGAGGGCGGGCCCCGCGGCGTCTGGTGCGTGCGATCGCAAGGCGCCGGAGCGTCCTAGTGGCGGAGCCACTCGGACGTTTCGGCAACGCCGCA
>NZ_RZYA01000066.1 GCF_004005495.1 Streptomyces antnestii | reverse complement strand
TTGGTGGCGATCAGTGCCGTGATCTCATCGGCGAGGTGCGGGCCGAGTTCGCCCCAGCCGTCCTTGTAGCCGTAGACGCCGGCCAGAGTGCGGCCCTCGTAGTCGCCGTTCATGATCTCGATGTCGTTGGCTGTGATGAGTGCGGGGTGGGCGACGCCGACGGCCGACGAGACCTTGATCAGCTCCCTGCGCAGGGTGCGCAGGTAGACCGCGGCCCGGGTGGCCTTCGAGGCCGGATCGAGGCCGCGGGCCAGCCACGGGTTCTGGGTGGCGATGCCGGTGGGGCACTTGTCGGTGTGGCACTTCTGCGACTGGATGCAGCCGATCGACAGCATCGCCTCACGGGCCACGTTGATCATGTCGGCGCCCAGCGCGAACGCGACCGCGGAGTTCTCGGGCAGGCCGAGCTTGCCGGAGCCGATGAAGGTCAGGTCGTCGGTCAGCCCCAGTTCGGCGAACGTCCCGTAGACCCGGGAGAAACCCATCCGGAACGGCAGCGCCACCGAGTCGGCGAACATCCGCGGTGCCGCCCCGGTGCCGCCCTCGCCTCCGTCGATGGTCACGAAGTCGACACCGCGGTCGCCACGTGCCATCAGCGTGGCCAGCTCCTGCCAGAAGCCCATCTCTCCCACCGCGCTCTTGACCCCGACCGGCAGACCGGTCTCGGCGGCCAGCAGCTCGACGAAGTCGAGCATCGAGTCGACGTCGCTGAACGCGGTGTGCCGCGCGGGGGAGGCGCAGTCCTTGCCGAGCGGGATGCCACGGAT
>NZ_RZYA01000020.1 GCF_004005495.1 Streptomyces antnestii | reverse complement strand
CGGCGAGGACGCGGTACTGGTCACCGCGCCATCGTAGGGAACGCGACTGTGCGCGGGGGCGTCCGGCCGTTCCCCGTGTCCCGTCGGCGGCCCGCCGCAGTCGACGCCCAGGGGCGGGACGTGTCGGCCAGGCCGGGCTCGCGGCGTCTGGCACGGCGCCTCGCGGCGTTGTCGTCACTCGCCGACGTCCCCCAGCTACCGCTGGGAGGTGCCCCCACCGCGTCGACTCCCTCCTCCGCCTTGCGATGCACCGCACCAGACGCCGCTCCCTGATCCGGCCTGGCCGACACGTCCCGCCCGCGTCCCTGCGAGGATGGACCGGTGACAGGAAGCCCAGATTCCCCCGGAACGCTCGTGCTCGCGGGTACGCCCATCGGAGACGTGTCGGACGCGCCGCCCCGGCTCAGCAAGGAGCTGGCCGACGCCGACGTCATCGCCGCCGAGGACACCCGCAGGCTGCGGCGCCTGACGCAGGCGCTCGGCGTGACGCCCGGCGGACGCGTCGTGTCCTACTTCGAGGGGAACGAGTCGGCCCGCACGCCCGAGCTGGTCGAGGCCCTCGCGGGCGGGGCCCGGGTACTCCTCGTGACCGACGCCGGGATGCCGTCCGTGTCCGACCCCGGGTACCGGCTCGTCGCCGCGGCCGTCGAGCGGGACATCAAGGTCACCGCCGTGCCGGGCCCCTCCGCCGTGCTCACCGCGCTCGCGCTGTCCGGGCTCCCCGTCGACCGGTTCTGCTTCGAGGGCTTCCTGCCCCGCAAGGCCGGCGAGCGCATGGGCCGGCTGCGGGAGGTGGCGGAGGAGCGCCGCACCCTCGTCTACTTCGAGGCCCCGCACCGCCTCGACGACACGCTCGCCGCGATGGCCGAGGCCTTCGGGGACGAGCGCAGGGCGGCCGTGTGCCGCGAGCTCACCAAGACGTACGAGGAAGTGAAAAGGGGCCCGCTCGGGGAACTCGCGCGCTGGGCGGCCGAGGGCGTACGCGGCGAGATCACCGTCGTCGTCGAGGGCGCCCCGGAGAAGGGCGCGGAGGTCCTCGACGCCTCTGAGCTGGTACGCAGGGTGCAGGTGAGGGAAGAGGCGGGGGAGCGGCGCAAGGAAGCGATCGCCGCCGTGGCCGCCGAGGCGGGACTGCCCAAGCGTGAGGTCTTCGATGCGGTGGTCGCGGCAAAGAACGCCGCTCGCGGAGCCCCATCGGAGGGCAAAGGACTAACCTGAAAAGCAAAGCGCAGGCCGCGTACCGGGCCCTTTGCGACATGGAAAGGCCAAATCAGCTCCAACAGTCGACAGCCCTGATGCGCTCGCGCCGGGAGAAGCGTCCACTGGTCGAAGGGACGCACCCGTCCCAGGCTTCCGGGTGGATGTAATGCCCCGCCCGGAAGGTTCCTTGTCCAGCGGACAAGAGGAGCTGGCATGAGTGACATCGCAGGCGCCGCACCGACCCCGGCCAGTGCGACCGCACCTCCGATACCGAACCGGAGCGCGGCCACGGCCATCGCCCATGAGTCGTACTCGTTCGCGTGCATGCGGTGCGGCCACGGCTGGGAGCAGTCGTTCGAGATCGAGCACCACATCGACGGCGACGGCGCGGAGTTCGTGATGTACGTGGCGGGCGGCGAGCGGGTCCCGTCGCCGCTGACCCGGCCCACGTGCCTCAACTGCGGCGGTCATGTCGTACGGATCATGAGGGCGGGCCGCGTCTCGTCCGTGCTCGACGTGATGCACCGGCAGGAGACGGCTCCGCCGCAGCAGCGCGAGCCCGCGGACACCGGCGGCGCGGAGCGGCCCGCGAAGGACCACCACTGGCACCTCTCCGACCTCCTGCACCCCTTCCACCACCGCAAGACGGACTGAGCGGAGTTCGTTCGTAGGATCGGGGCATGAGCTCTGACCGTTCGAAGGACATCACCCCGCCGCCGCTGCCCGCACCCCTCACGGTGCCGGTCGCCGACTCGCACACCCACCTCGACATGCAGTCGGGCACGGTGGAGGAGGGCCTCGCCAAGGCCGCGTCGGTGGGTGTGACGACCGTCGTCCAGGTCGGCTGCGACGTGAACGGGTCCCAGTGGGCCGCCGACACCGCGGCCGCGCACCCGAGCGTCCACGCCACGGTCGCCCTGCACCCCAACGAAGCCCCCCGTATCGTCCTCGGCGACCCCGACGGCTGGTCCCGGCAGGGCGAGCGGCCGGCCGGCGGTGACGCCGCCCTCGACGAGGCGCTCGCCGAGATCGACCGGCTCGCGGCGCTCCCGCACGTGAAGGGCGTCGGCGAGACCGGCCTCGACCAGTTCCGTACGGGACCTGAAGGCATGGCCGCGCAGGAGCGCTCGTTCCGCGCGCACATCGAGATCGCCAAGCGGCACGGCAAGGCCCTCGTGATCCACGACCGGGACGCCCACGACGACGTGCTGCGCATCCTCAAGGAGGAGGGCGCCCCCGAGCGCACGGTCTTCCACTGCTACTCCGGCGACGCGGCGATGGCCAAGGTCTGCGCGGAGAACGGCTACTACATGTCGTTCGCGGGGAACGTCACCTTCAAGAACGCGCAGCACCTGCGCGACGCCCTCGCCGTCGCCCCGCGCGAACTCGTCCTGGTCGAGACCGACGCGCCCTTCCTGACCCCCGCGCCCTACCGCGGACGGCCTAACGCCCCGTATCTCATTCCGGTCACGCTGCGCGCCATGGCCGCGGTCAAGGGCCTCGACGAGGACACCCTGGCGGCGGCGGTCGCGGCCAACACGGCCCGCGCCTTCGACTACTGACCGCTCCGGGCCGCCGGGTTCACGACACTGCGTAGCCGCGTCGCTTTGGAGAGTGACGAACGCTCCGCTAGGTTCTCCTCGCCCGATCCGGACCCAGGGAGCGTCGTCGTGAGCAGTTCGCCGTACGAGACGTACGAGACCTACGAGCCGTACAGGACGTACGAGCCGAACGAGCCGAACGAGCGGGATGCGGTGTACGCACCGCGGGGCGGCACCTACCGCCCCGGCTACGAGTCCCTGGAGACCCAGCCCGCCTGGCAGGTGCCCGAAGCGGTGTTCCCGCGGCAGGCCGCCCCCGCCGGTGCTCCCGGCGTGCGGGCCGGGGGCCGGGCCGAGGCCCGCCGCGCGGCCCGGCGGGGGAAGCGGACCGAGCGGCCCGAGAGCCTCAGGCGGCTCCTGCCGCAGGCGCTCGTCGTCGCGTTCCTGGCCGGCGGCACCACCGCCTTCGTCGCCGCGGACAAGGAGCTCCAGCTCAGCGTCGACGGCAAGCCCCGCACCCTGCATACCTTCGCGGACGACGTCAGCGAGCTGCTCGCCGACGAGGGACTCGACGTCGGCCCGCACGACATCGTCGCCCCCGCCCCCGGAACCTCCCTGGCCAGCGGCGACGAGGTCGCCGTGCGCTACGGCCGGCCCGTCCACCTCACCCTCGACGGCGAGCGCCGCAAGGTGTGGACCACCGCGAGCACCGTCGACGGCGCCCTGCGCCAGCTCGGCGTCCGCGCCGAGGGCGCCTACGTCTCCACGTCCCGCTCCCGCCGCATCGCCCGCGACGGACTCGCGCTCGACGTCCGCACCGAACGCAGCGTCACGATCATGGCCGACGGACGCGAGCGCACCCTCCGCACCAACGCCGCCACCGTCCGGGACGCCGTCGAGGAGGCGGGCGTCCAGCTGCACGGGCAGGACACCACCTCCGTCCCGCAGGACAGCTTCCCGCGCGACGGGCAGACGATCACCGTCATGCGGATCAAGGGCAGCAGGGAGGTACGGGAGGAGCCCATCGCGTTTGCGGTGGAGCGGACCCAGGACCCGACCCTGTTCCGCGGCACCGAGGTCGTCGAACGGGCGGGCCGCCAGGGCACCCGGCGTGTCACCTACGCCCTGCGCACCGTCAACGGCGTCCGGCAGAAGCCGCGGCGCCTGGAGGCCGAGGTCGTGCGCGAGCCGCGCAGCCAGCTCGTGAAGGTCGGCACCAGGCCGCTGCCGTCCTCCGTCGCCGGCGCGGACAGCCTGAACTGGAGCGCGCTCGCCCGCTGCGAGTCGGGCGGCCGCCCCTCCGCGACCGACGCGACCGGCACGTACGGCGGCCTCTACCAGTTCGACGTGCAGACCTGGCACAGCCTGGGCGGCGGGGGACGGCCCCAGGACGCGTCCGCCTCCGAGCAGACGTACCGGGCGAAGAAGCTGTACGTGCAGCGCGGCACCGGCCCGTGGCCGCACTGCGGGGGCCGCCTGCACGGGTAGGTGTGGCAGGGCCCGTGCGCAGCGCCCCGTACCCTGAGTCCGTGAGCACCACTGACCCCCAGGGCCCCCTGCTTGGCCCCGCCGACATCCGCGAACTGGCGGCAGCCCTGGGCGTGCGGCCCACGAAACAGCGCGGCCAGAACTTCGTCATCGACGCCAACACGGTCCGCCGCATCGTGCGCACCGCGCAGGTCACCCCCGAGGACAATGTCGTCGAGGTCGGCCCGGGCCTCGGCTCGCTGACCCTGGCGCTCCTGGAGGCGGCGGCCCACGTCACCGCCGTCGAGATCGACGACGTGCTCGCCGCCGCGCTCCCCGCGACGATCGAGGCCCGCATCCCGCAGAAGAAGGACGCGTTCGCGCTCGTCCACTCCGACGCGATGCTCGTCGACGACATCCCGGGCCCGGCCCCCACGGCGCTCGTCGCGAACCTGCCCTACAACGTCGCCGTGCCGGTCCTGCTCCACATGCTCGACACCTTCCCGACCATCGAGCGCACGCTCGTCATGGTCCAGGCCGAGGTCGCCGACCGCCTCGCGGCCGCCCCCGGCTCGAAGGTCTACGGAGTCCCGTCGGTCAAGGCCAACTGGTACGCGGACGTGAAGCGCGCCGGATCCATCGGCCGGAACGTCTTCTGGCCCGCGCCGAACGTCGACAGCGGCCTCGTCGCCCTCGTCCGGCGCACCGAGCCCGTCGCGACGACCGCCACCAAGCGCGAGGTCTTCGCCGTGGTCGACGCGGCCTTCGCGCAGCGCCGCAAGACGCTGCGCGCCGCGCTGTCCGGCTGGGCCGGATCGGCCGCGGCGGCGGAAGCTGCCCTGGTCGCAGCCGGTGTCTCCCCGCAGGCCCGGGGCGAGGCCCTGACCGTCGAGGAGTTCGCGCGCATCGCCGAGCACAAGAACGCGGGAGCCGCCGCGTGAGCGTGACCGTACGGGTCCCCGCCAAGGTCAACGTCCAGCTCGCGGTGGGCGCCGCCCGCCCCGACGGCTTCCACGACCTCGCCAACGTCTTCCTCGCCGTCGGCCTGTACGACGACGTCACGGCGACCCCGGCCGACGAGCTGACCCTCACCTGCGAGGGCCCCGGCGCCGACCAGGTCCCCCTGGACCGTACGAACCTGGCGGCCCGCGCCGCGATCGCGCTCGGCGAGCGGTACGGGATCGAGCCCAGCGTCCACCTCCACATCGCCAAGGACATCCCCGTCGCGGGCGGCATGGCGGGCGGCTCCGCCGATGCGGCCGGCGCGCTCGTGGCCTGCGACGCGCTGTGGGGCACGGGTGCCTCGCGGGACGAACTCCTCGACATCTGCGCCGAGTTGGGCAGCGACGTGCCGTTCAGCCTGGTCGGCGGGGCGGCGCTCGGCACCGGACGCGGCGAGAAGCTGGAACTCCTCGACGTGGGTGGGGACTTCTGGTGGGTGTTCGCGGCCGCCGAGGGGGGCCTCTCCACGCCCGCCGTGTACGGCGAGTTCGACCGGCTCACCGAGAACACGGCGGTCCCCGTGCCCGAGGCCTCGCCCGCTCTCCTCGACGCCCTGCGCACCGGCGACGCGTCCGCGCTCGCGGCCACCGTCACGAACGACCTCCAGGCCGCCGCGCTCTCCCTCTTCCCGTCCCTGAAGGCCACGCTCGACGCGGGCACGGCGGCCGGCGCGCTCGCCGCCCTGGTCTCCGGCTCCGGCCCGACCACGGCGTTCCTCGCGGCGGACCCGGAGTCGGCCCACCGCATCGCCGAAGCCCTGACGGCATCCGGCACCTGCCGCTCGGTACGGGTGGCGCCGTCACCGGCGCCGGGTGCGACCGTGCTGCGAGGTCAGCCGCTGTAGTGGTACCGGCAGGCGGCGACCCGGACCTCGTCCTCGACGACCTTGTAGACGAGCCGGTGCTCATCGGTGATCCGCCGGGACCAGTAGCCGTGGAAGCCGTGCTTCAGCGGTTCCGGCTTGCCGATGCCGTCGTTCCCGTTGCGGGCGATGTCCTGGAGCAGCGTGTTGATCCGCTTGAGGATCTTCCGGTCCTGGGTCTGCCACCAGACGTAGTCCCCCCAGGACGACTCGTCCCAGACGAATTTCACTCGGCGAGCTCCCGTGTCGTGCCCCCGCCGTTCTCAAGGCGATCGATCGAGGCCAGCAGGCGACGGGCGTTCTCGGGGCTCCGCAGGAGGTAGGCGGTCTCCTTCAGGGACTCGTACTCGTCGAGTGCCACGATGACCACCGGCTCGTGTCCGGCGCGCGTCACTATGACCTCTTCGCGGTCGTCGACGACCGCGCTGAGGGTCTCGGCGTATTTGGCTCGCGACTCGGTGTAGGTCATCGTCCGCATGATCGCCTCCTCGGCTGTACGGGATTCTGTACGTACAGGAAACTGTACGTCGAGTGCGGGGGTGGCGGCAAGGGGCGGCTGCCGCGCCGTACCCTGGAAGACTGATCCATCCCCTCGTCAGGAGCGAAATGGCAGTCAACCTGGTCAATGTCGAGGCAGTCAGCAAGGTGTACGGCACCCGTGCCCTGCTCGACGGCGTATCGCTCGGCGTGTCCGAGGGGGACAGGATCGGTGTCGTCGGGCGTAACGGAGACGGCAAGACCACCCTCATCCGGATGCTCGCCAAGCTGGAGGACGCCGACACAGGGCGCGTCACCCACAGCGGCGGCCTGCGCCTCGGCGTCCTCACGCAGCACGACTCCCTCGACCCCGACGCGACCGTCCGGCACGAGGTCATCGGCGACATGGCCGACCACGAGTGGGCCGGCGACGCCAAGATCCGCGACGTGCTCACCGGACTCTTCGGCGGTCTCGACCTGCCCGGGTTCGAGAAGGGCCTCGACACGGTCATCCGCCCGCTGTCCGGCGGCGAGCGGCGCCGTATCGCGCTCGCGAAGCTCCTCATCGGCGAGCCCGACCTGATCGTCCTCGACGAGCCCACCAACCACCTCGACGTCGAGGGCATCTCCTGGCTCGCGGCCCACCTCCAGGCCCGCCGCTCCGCCCTCGTCTGTGTGACCCACGACCGCTGGTTCCTCGACCAGGTCTGCACCCGCATGTGGGACGTGCAGAAGGGCGACGTCTTCGAGTACGAGGGCGGCTACAGCGACTACGTCTTCGCGCGGGCCGAGCGCGAGCGCATCGCGGCGACGGAGGAGGCCAAGCGGCAGAACCTGATGCGCAAGGAGCTGGCCTGGCTGCGCCGCGGCGCCCCCGCCCGCACCTCCAAGCCCCGCTACCGCATCGAGGCCGCCAACGAACTCATCGCCGACGTGCCGGAGCCGCGCGACAAGAGCGAACTGATGAAGTTCGCCAGCTCGCGCCTCGGCAAGACCGTCTTCGACCTGGAAGACGTCACCGTGCAGGCCGGTCCCAAGGTGCTCCTCAAGCACCTGACCTGGCAGCTCGGCCCCGGCGACCGCATCGGCCTGGTCGGCGTGAACGGCGCGGGCAAGACCTCCCTCCTGCGCGCCATGGCACAGGCCGCCCGCACCGAGGGCGAGGCGCAGCCCGCGGCGGGCCGCGTCGTCGTCGGCAAGACCGTGAAGCTCGCCTACCTCTCCCAGGAGGTCGCCGAGCTCAACCCCGAGCTGCGCGTCCTGCAGGCCGTGCAGCAGGTCCGCGACCGCGTCGACCTCGGCAAGGGCCGCGAGATGACCGCGGGCCAGCTCTGCGAGACGTTCGGCTTCAACAAGGAGAAGCAGTGGACGCCGGTCGGCGATCTGTCGGGTGGTGAGCGCCGCCGCCTCCAGCTTCTGCGCCTCCTCATGGACGAGCCGAACGTCCTCTTCCTCGACGAGCCGACGAACGACCTCGACATCGAGACCCTGACGCAGCTCGAGGACCTCCTCGACGGCTGGCCCGGCTCCATGGTCGTGATCTCCCACGACCGGTTCTTCATCGAGCGCACCACGGACCAGGTGTTCGCCCTGCTCGGCGACGCCGCCCTGCGGATGCTGCCGCGCGGCATCGACGAGTACCTGGAGCGGCGGCACGCGATGGAGGACGCGGTGGCCGCGGCCTCCCCGGTCGCCGCCGCGACGCCCGCCCAGGAGAAGACCGTCTCCGCCGCGGACGCCCGCGCCGCGAAGAAGGAACTCCAGAAGATCGAGCGTCAGCTGGACAAGATGTCCGAGAGGGAGACCAAGCTGCACGCGCAGATCGCCGATAACGCCACGGACTTCGCGAAGGTGGCCAAGCTGGACGCGGAGCTGCGTGAACTCGGCGGGGAGCGCGAGGAGTTGGAGATGCGCTGGCTGGAGCTCGCGGAGGACGCGTGAAGCTCCCGTAACGGACCCATCACGGGCCGGTCCTCCCTTGGGAACAGGGGAGCGACCGGCCCGATGTGCTACTGCACAGGGTGATAGAAAGGTCGCTCTGGGAATTGCCTGAGAACGACCAGAGAACGTCCGGAAATCGACCAGGCGAGCAGACACATCAGTGAAGACGGGGGGAGCGCTGATGACTCAGCCGCCCAATCAGCCGCCGCAAGGCGGCTTCGGTGCACCACAGGATCCGCAGCAGCCGCCGCAGCCTCCGGGCAACGCGCCGCAGCCACCGGCTCAGCCGCCGGCCGGCGCCCCGCAGCCCGGATACGGCTACCCGCAGCAGCCCGGCCCGTACGGCCAGCCGCCGCAGGGCGGCCCCTACGGGCAGCCGCAGCAGCAGCCGGGTCCGTACGGTCAGGCTCCGCAGCAGCCGGGTCCCTATGGTCAGCCTCCGCAGCAGCCCGGCCCCTACGGTCAGCCTCAGCAGCCCGGTCCGTACGGCGCGCAGCCGCAGTACGGCTACCCGCAGCAGCAGCCCCCGTTCCCCGGTGGCCCGGCGGTCCCGGGCGGTGGCGGCGCCGGCTTCTTCAAGACCAGGGCCGGGATCGCCGTGGCCGCCGCCGCGGCCGTCGTCGTGATCGCCGGAGGTGTGGTCTGGGCGGTCGTGGGCGGCGGTGACGACCCGAAGAAGGACCCGGTCGCCGACAAGAGCCAGGACCCGAAGCCCACCGGCTCGGCCCCGGTCAACCCGGGCGACGGCTCCGGTGACGGGCACGCCGGGACGGAGGACCTCAACGCGGGCCGCCAGGCGGGCGAGTCGAAGGTCCTCTGGTACAAGACGGCCCCCAAGGCTCCCGGCGACGGCGCGGACGCGCCCGGCATGTGGATCACCAGCACGGTCGCCGCGAAGGCGGTCTACAACGAGGTCGTCGCGTACGACATCGTCGGCGGCAAGCCGAGCTGGCCGACGATCACGCTGCCGCACAAGATCTGTGGGGCCAGCCCGCAGAAGTCGGCCGACGACAAGGTCGCCGTCGCGTACATGAGCGGCGTCACCGACCGCGCCAAGTGCAACCAGGTCATCCAGATCGACCTGAAGACCGGCAAGAAGGACTGGGAGCGGAAGATCGGTGAGGGGGCCCTCTTCGACGGCACCGGCACCGGCGTCGAACTCACCTACGCGGGCAGCACGTTGATGGTCGGCCGCCAGATGTCCGGCGTCGGCCTGAGCACCACGGACGGCAAGCAGCTCTTCGAGAAGAAGAAGTACGGCGCCGCCTGCTTCCCCAGCGCGTTCGCCGGCGGCGAGCGCCTCCTCGCCGTCTCCTCCTGCGGTGCCTCCACCGACAAGGAGCACGACGAGGTCCAGGAGCTCGACCCGGCGACGGGCGAGGCGAAGTGGACCAAGCCGTTCCCCAAGGGCTGGAAGGTCGCCCGCGCCTACTCCGTCGCGCCGGTCGTCCTCTACCTCACGAACGAGGACAAGAAGCAGTGGAACATCACCACGCTGAAGAACGGCAGCAGCGCGGTGCGTTCCGAGGTCTCGGTCGACGAGAACTTCGCGCCCGAGTGCGGCTGGGCCATCCTCGACCGTGACCTCCAGGGCTGCACCGGTGTCGCGGCCGACACCAACACCCTGTACCTGCCGACCAAGGCCACCAGCGGCAGCGCCAACGAGGTCGTCGCGATCAGCCTGGAGAACGGCAAGGAGCGCTGGCGCGTGAAGTCGCCGGTCGCGCAGAACATGCTGCCGCTGAAGACGGAGAACGGCTCCGTGATCGCCTACGTCAACGCGTCCTACGACGCCGGAGGCCGGGTCGTGTCCCTCGCGACGGCGGGCGCGCACACGCCGAAGACGCTTCTCCAGAACCCGGCGGGAACCGCCGAGATCGAGAACGGCTTCTACTCGAAGGCGATCGACTACGTCGACGGGCGCTTCTACATCTCCACGACGCGGCTCTCGGGCAGCGCCAAGGGCCAGGAGAAGCTGATGCTGGCGTACGGCAAGTGACCGCCATCGCCACCGCCCCGGCTCCAGTGAACGGCGTGAACGCCGTGACCGCCCACCGCTCCGCCGCCCGCTCCTCCTTCCCGTATCACGAGGTAAAGACGTCATGACGCAGCCGCCCCAGCCGCCCAACGAGCCGCCGCAGGACGGTTTCGGCAAGCCGCAGGACCCCCCGCCCGTCGGTTTCGGCAAGCCCCAGGACCCGCCGCCCGCCGCAGGCTTCGGCGCGCCCCAGGAGCCCCCGGCCGGAGGCTTCGGCGCTCCGCAGGCCCCGCCGCCCGGTGGCTTCGGCGCGCCCACGCCGCCCGCGCAGCAGCCCGGTTACGGCTACCCGCAGGCACCCCAGACCCCGCCCCCGGCGCAGCCCCCGGCCGCGCCTCCCACGCCGCCGCAGGGTCAGCCGGGCTACGGCCAGCCGCAGCCCCCGGCGCCCCAGTACGGCTACCCGGGCCAGCCCCCTCAGGGCCAGCCGACGCCGCAGGGTTACGGCTACCCGGGCCAGCAGCCCCCGCAGTACGGCGCCTACCCGCCGCCCGTCACGACGCCCATGCAGGCGGCGGGCGGTGGCGCAGGCAAGAAGATCAGCAACCAGATGATGATCATCATCGGCGCTGTCGTCGCGGTCGCCCTGATCATCGGCGGCGGCGTCTGGTACTCCGCGTCGTCCGGCGGCGACAAGACGAATGCCAGTTCCGCCGGCCCGACGGGCGGCGGCGGCAAGGGCGGTGGCGAGAACAAGGGCGGCTCCGGCGGCACCACCTCCGGCGGCGAGAGCCAGGAGAAGGCCCCGGCGAACACCAGCGCCCAGGTCCTCATGCAGCTGCCCCAGCACGAGGTGCCCAAGGACGAGGTGTTCAGCGTCAAGGGCTCCTGGCTCACCGACACGACGTACGCCAAGGCGGGCGTCGGCGAGATCGTCGGCTACAGCGCGGTGACCGGCAAGAAGTCGTGGACCCTCCCGCTCTCCGGCCAGACGTGCGGCGGCGCCCCCGAGGTCACCCAGGACGGCCTGAGCGCGGTCATCAGCGAGGCGGCCCCGCGCAAGCCCAAGGACTACGAGTACCAGCCCTGCACCCAGATCACGGTCTTCAACGTCGACACCGGCAAGAAGCTGTGGACGAAGAGCGTCGGCAGCGGCGGGCGTGACATCCCGTTCAAGGAGCTGTCGATCACCGGCTCCACGCTGGCGGCCGGCGGCGGCTTCGACGGCGGCGCGGCCTTCGACATCAAGACCGGCAAGATCCTCTGGCAGCCGCAGACCGGCTCGTGCGAGGACGTCGGCTACCGCGGCGGCGAGCAGCTGGTCGCGGTCCGCAAGTGCGGTGACTACGGCGACGAGAAGCACGAGGTCCAGCTCCTCGACGCGGCGACGGGCAAGCCGAAGTGGACCTACAAGATCCCGGCCGCCGTGAACGTCATCTCCGTCGTCTCCAGCAAGCCGGTCACGTTCGTGATCGCCACCGGCGACGAGGTCCAGATGTCCGACCTGTTCTCGCTCGACGACGCGACCGGCCGGCTGCGCACCAAGATCTCGCTGGAGAAGGACAAGTACGACTTCGACTGCGAGGTCGGCGAGATCCACGGCTGCAAGGCGATCACGGTCGGCAACGACCGCGTCTACATGCCGACCCGCCAGCACGACGGCGGCGGCTCGAGCGGCCAGACCAACGAGATCGTGTCGTTCTCGCTGCAGACCGGCAAGCCGACCGGTGACCGGGTCGACGGCGGCGAGTACGAGATCTTCCCGGTCCGCATGGACGGCGGGAACATCCTGGCGTACAAGGACGGCCCCTACGACAAGGGCGCCGAGATCGTCACGATCGACCCGAAGTCGCTGCAGCAGAAGACGCTCCTGGTCACTCCGGCGACGGAGTCCGTGACCAGCGTCATCAGCAGCATGGTCCCCAAGTCGTCCGAGCTGCTCTACACCAACGGCCGCCTGGTCATGTCGAAGAACCTCATCTCCAAGCCGTACTCGGCGGACGAGAAGGAGTTCGAGGCCGTGGCCTTCGCCGCGCAGTAACTCCCCGGCTGTTCCCGGGCGTTCACCGACGGCCCCGCACCACGACATGGTGCGGGGCCGTCGGCCTGTCCGCCCTCCGGGGATTCCGGCATTCCGGGTCGCCTTCTCGCCGGTAGGGGAAGCGCAACGCCGAACGAGCGTGTAGCTTCCCGGAGATGGAGGAGGACGGGGAGTCGGGGGGCTTTCCGGGCCGTGGGGGTTGCGGGGTCCCGGAGGGCCCCGGGGGATGTGGGGGATAGCTCTATGGGTGTGCGGCTCATGGTGGTCGACGACCACCGCCTGCTCGCAGAGGCACTCGCCTCGGCCCTCAAGCTGCGCGGGCACCGGGTGCTCGCGGCGACCGCGCCCGCCGCGGGGGCGGCCGAGCTGGTCATCGCGCGGGCGCCCGAGGTCTGTCTGATCGGTACGTCGACGCCCGCGCAGCCGGGCATCTTCGATCCGATCGTGCGGATCAAGCGGGAGCGCCCGCAGGTGGCGGTGGTGGTCCTCGGGCCTGTGCCGTCACCGCGCGGCATCGCGGCGGCGTTCGCGGCCGGCGCGTCCGGATACGTACGGCACGACGAGCGGATCGAGGGGGTCGAGCGGGCCCTGATGAAGGCGCGCGCGGGGGAGGCGGCGGTGGCGCCGCAGCTGCTGCAGGGAGCCTTCAGTGAATTGCTCAACCCCGCCGCCCAGCCCGACGACGAGGGGCAGCGGCTTCTCCAGATGCTGACGCCGCGCGAGGTCGAGGTCCTGGTGCGGGTCGCGGACGGCGAGGACACCCGGGTGATCGCGGCCGGCATGGGCATCGCCCCGAGCACGGCCCGCACGCACGTACAGCGGGTCCTGATGAAGCTGGGCGTCGGCTCGAGACTGGAGGCGGCGGCACTCGCGGCCCGCACGGGATTGCTGGACCGGGCGGGCCCGGTACGGGGAGCCCCGGATTCAGGCGCCCCGTAGTCTCGCGCCCCGTAGGGGCGCGGGGAACTGCGCGACCAGCCCCAGGCACCCGCAGTGCTCCACGGCCTGAAGCCCCCCGAACGTCAAAAGGGCCGGAATCCACCGCACCACGGCGATGAACTCCGGCCCAGGGCAAGGGCTTACGCCTCGCCCACCTCCGGCGTCGGCGGCGCCGCAGGCCGCAGCTTCAGCCACACCAGGAAGAACAGCCCCAGGGCAAGCATGCCGAGGCCCGTCCACAGGTTGATGTTGATGTTCTCGGCCTTCTTCAGGTCCGCGTCGGACGCCGTGATCCCGGCGATCGTGACGATGACTCCGTACAGCACGAACAGTCCGCCGATGATGCGCCGGATGTCGAAGAGGCGTGCCGCGGTCGCGGACTTGCGCTCCAACTCGGAGACTTCGTTCAAGAGTTCAGACATGGTGGGTCGAGCCTCCGATCAGAGGGAGTAGGGGACGTAGCACAGCGCGGCCAGCGCGATCGCGCCCCAGCCGAGCAGCGCCGGCTTGCGGTACCAGGCGTCGTCGCCCTCGGCGGGCGGCTCCTCCAGGCCCGGCGCGGTCGTCCCGTACACGAGGCCCGCGAGCTCGGCCTCCGGCTTGGGCGCGGTGAAGAGGGTGACGACGACCATGACGACGGCGCCGGCGACGAAGCCGACGATCGCGGAGACGAAGTTGGCGCCCTGGTCGGTGGGGATGTCGATGACGCCCTGCTTGTAGATCACGAAGTAGTTGACCATCGCGGCCGTGGTGCCCGCGAGCAGACCCCACACACCGGACTTCATCGAGGCGCGCTTCCAGAACATGCCGATGATGAAGACGACGAACATCGGGACGTTGAAGAAGGAGAACAGCGTCTGGAGGTAGCCCATGATGTTCGAGAACGACGAGGCGATGAACGCCGTGCCGATCGACGCGAGGACACCGACGGCCGTGATGAGCCGGCCGAACTTCAGGTAGTACGCGTCGGGCTTGTCGGTCTTCACGTACTTGGCCCAGATGTCGTACGTGAACACGGTGTTGAAGGACGACACGTTCGCCGCCATGCCCGCCATGAACGCGGCGAGCAGACCGGTCACCGCGATGCCGAGCACGCCGTTGGGCAGCAGCTCCTGCATCAGGTAAGGGATCGCGTCGTTGTACGTGAGGCCCGAGCCCGCGGTGCCGATCTTCGGGACGAGGACGGCGGCGATCAGGCCCGGGATCATCACCAGGAAGACGATGAACATCTTCGGGAACGCGGCGATGAGCGGGGTGCGCTGGGCGGCGGACAGGTTCTTCGCGGACAGCGCGCGCTGCACCTCGGCGAAGTTCGTCGTCCAGTAGCCGAAGGAGAGCACGAAGCCGAGGCCGAGGATGATCGTCAGCCAGTTCGCGCCGAGCGGGTTGGCCTCGCCGATGCCCGTACCGCCCCATGCCGAGAGGAAGTTGTGGCCGTGCGCGCTCTCCAGGGAGTCGGTCATGCCGCCCCAGCCGCCGACCCGCTTGAGGCCGATGACGCAGATCGGGATGAGCGCGGCGAGGATCACGAAGAACTGGAGGACCTCGTTGTAGATCGCCGAAGAGAGTCCGCCGATGGTGATGTACGCGAGCACGAACAGGCCGGCGACGACGATCGCCACCCACTGCGGCCAGCCGAGCAGCGCCTCCACGACGATCGACAGGGCGTACAGGTTGACGCCCGCGATCAGGATCGCCGCGAAGGCGAAGAGTATGGAACTCAGCAGGTGGGCGCTCTTGTCGAACCGCTGGAGCAGGAACTCGGGGACCGAGCGCACCTTGGAGCGGTAGTAGAAGGGCATCATCACGAGGCCCAGGAAGACCATCGCCGGGATGGCGCCGATCCAGTACCAGTGGACGACCGCGACGCCGTACTGCGCGCCGGTCGCGGCCATGCCGAGGATCTCGGTGGCGCCGAGGTTGGCGGCGACGAACGCGAGACCGGTGACCCAGGCGGGCAGGGAGCGGCCGGAGAGGAAGAAGTCGAGGCTGGTCCTGACCGAGCGCCGGGCGGCGAATCCGATGCCGAGGACGACGGCGAAGTAGATCGCCAGGATCGCGTAGTCGAGGCCGTTGGTGGGCAGCCGGAGCCCCGCGGCCAGGGTTTGTGTGGGGGACAGCATGGAGAACTCGCTTCGTTGCGCGAACTGAACTGATCAGACCGGAACCTACGCGTCTATGTTCAATAAATGAACACTTCTGCTGAGGTTCTTTGTTTGATTGTGATGCGAGTGACACGCCGCACCCCCCGTTACGCCCCGCCACACACCGACGGATGCGTGCCGCGGCCTTGACCATCTCGTTGACCCATGCTTTGTTATGTTTGATTCTGTTGGGTTGTTCGTTCAAGTGGATTTCAGTGGATGAGGAGCATCGGACGTGAAGAAGACGTCGACCCGGCTCGCCGACGGTCGCGAGCTCATCTACTACGACTCGCGTGACGACGTCGTGCGCGACGCGGTGGACCGGCGTCCCCTCGACCCCGTGACCAGCTCCTCCGAGATCCGCCGCGACCCGCTCCTCGGCGACTGTGTGGCCGTCGCCTCCCACCGGCAGGCCCGCACCTACCACCCCCCGGCCGACGAATGCCCCCTGTGCCCGTCCGAGGGTGACCGGCTCAGCGAGATCCCCGACTCCTCGTACGACGTCGCCGTCTTCGAGAACCGCTTCCCCTCGCTCGCCGGGGACGCAGGGCGTTGCGAGGTCGTCTGCTTCACCTCCGACCACGACGCGTCCTTCGCCGGCCTCACCGAGGAACAGGCCGGCCTCGTCCTGGAGGCCTGGACGGACCGCACCGCCGAGCTGTCGAACCTGCCCTCCGTCGAGCAGGTCTTCTGCTTCGAGAACCGCGGCGCCGAGATCGGCGTCACCCTCGGCCACCCGCACGGCCAGATCTACGCCTACCCCTTCACCACCCCCCGCACCGCCCTCATGCTGCGCTCCCTCGCCGAACACAAGGAGCAGACCGGGGGCCGCAACCTCTTCGACGACGTCCTCGCCGAGGAGCGCGCCGGTGAACGCGTCGTCATCGAGGGCGACCACTGGGTGGCCTTCGTGCCGTACGCGGCGCACTGGCCCTACGAGGTGCACCTCTACCCGAGGCGCCGCGTGCCGGACCTGCTCGCGCTCGACGACGCGGCCCGCACAGAGTTCCCTCAGGTTTATCTGGAACTGTTGAGGCGGTTCGACCGGATCTTCGGAAGCGGGGAGCCGCCGACGCCGTACATCGCCGCCTGGCACCAGGCGCCGTTCGGCACGCTGGACGAGTTCGCGGGTGTCCAGCGCGACGACTTCGCGCTCCACCTCGAGCTTTTCACCATCCGCCGCACTTCCGGCAAGCTGAAGTTTCTCGCAGGTTCCGAATCCGGCATGAATGTGTTCATCAACGATGTGCCACCGGAGACGGCGGCCGAACGACTGCGAGAGGTTGCGAGTTCATGAGCGGGAAGTACCTGGTCACCGGTGGTGCGGGATATGTCGGCAGCGTGGTCGCACGCCACCTCGTCGAGGCAGGCCACGACGTCACTGTCCTGGACAACCTCTCGACCGGGTTCCGCGAGGGCGTGCCCGCCGGTGTGACGTTCGTCGAGGGCGACATCCGCGACGCCGCGAAGTGGCTGGACACAGCGGGCGCTCCGTACCACGCGGTGCTGCACTTCGCGGCCTTCTCCCAGGTCGGCGAGTCCGTCGTGAAGCCCGAGAAGTACTGGGAGAACAACGTCGGCGGCACGATGGCGCTCCTCGCCGCGATGCGCGCCGCGGGCGTCCGCAAGCTGGTCTTCTCCTCGACCGCGGCGACGTACGGCGAGCCGGTGAACACCCCCATCACCGAGTCCGACCCCACCGCCCCCACCTCCCCGTACGGCGCCTCGAAGCTCGCCGTCGACCACATGATCAGCGGCGAGGCGGCCGCGCACGGCCTGGCCGCCGTGTCGCTGCGCTACTTCAACGTCGCCGGCGCGTACGGCGACTGCGGCGAGCGCCACGACCCCGAGTCGCACCTCATCCCGCTCGTCCTCCAGGTCGCCCAGGGCAGGCGCGAGGCCATCTCCGTCTACGGCGACGACTACCCGACCCCCGACGGCACCTGCGTCCGCGACTACATCCACGTCGCCGACCTCGCCGAGGCCCATCTGCTGGCTGTCGAGGCCGCCACCCATGGGGAGCACCTCATCTGCAACCTCGGCAACGGCAACGGCTTCTCCGTGCGCGAGGTCATCGAGACCGTCCGCCAGGTGACGGGCCACCCGATCCCCGAGGTCGCCGCGCCGCGCCGCGCCGGTGACCCGGCCGTCCTGGTCGCCTCCGCCGGCGCCGCGCGCGAGCGCCTCGGCTGGAACCCGTCCCGCGCGGACCTCGCGGGAATCGTCGCCGACGCCTGGGCCTTCGCCCAGGCCCGCCAGGAGGGGTAAGTCATGACCGTCGCCTCGCAGTTCAGCGATCTGTACGGATACGAGCCCGAGGGGGTCTGGGCCGCGCCCGGACGCGTGAACCTCATCGGCGAGTACACCGACTTCAACGAGGGCTTCGTGATGCCGCTCGCGCTGCCGCACACCGCGGTGGCCGCCGTCGCGCGCCGCACCGACGGCGTCCTGCGGCTGCACTCCGCGGACATCGACGCGCCGATCGCCGAACTGCGGGCCGACGGCCTGACCCCCCTGTCCGAGTTCGGGCAGGGCGGCTGGGCGGCGTACCTGGCGGGCGTGGTGTGGGCGCTGCGCGAGGCCGGGCACGTGATCACCGGCGCCGACGTCCACCTCTCCTCGACCGTGCCGACCGGCGCCGGCCTCTCCTCGTCGGCCGCCCTGGAGGTCGTCACGGCGCTCGCCCTCAACGACCTCTTCGAACTCGGCCTGTCCGGGCCGGAGTTGGCGCGGATCGCGCAGCGCGCGGAGAACGACTTCGTGCGGGTGCCCTGCGGGATCATGGACCAGATGGCGTCGGCGTGCGCCACCGAGGGCCACGTCCTGCACCTCGACTGCCGCGATCTGTCCGTCCGTCAGGTCCCCTTCGACCTGGCCGCGCAGGGTCTCCGGCTGCTCGTCGTCGACACCCGCGTCAAGCACGAGCTCGGCGACGGCGCGTACGCGGAGCGCCGCGCGGGCTGCGAGGCGGGCGCGGCCGCCCTCGGCGTGTCCCACCTGCGGGACGTGCCGTACGCCGAACTGCCGGACGCGCTCGCGAAGTTGGCGGATCTCACGGACGAGAAGGTCGTCCGCTACGTCCGGCACGTCGTCTCCGACGACCACCGGGTCGAGCGGGTCATCGAACTCCTCGACGCCGGTGACGTACGGGCGATCGGCCCGGTCCTGACCGAGGGTCACGTCTCGCTCCGCGACGACCTGCGGATCTCCTGCGCGGAGCTGGATCTGGCCGTGGAGAGCGCGAACGCGGCGGGCGCGCTCGGGGCCCGGATGACGGGCGGCGGCTTCGGCGGATCGGCGGTCGTCCTGGTGGAGGAGGCGGACGCGGAAGCGGTGACGAAGTCGGTCACGGAGGCGTTCGCGACGGCGGGCTTCACACCACCCCGCGTCTTCCCGGCGGTCCCGTCCCCGGGCGCGCATCGCCTGACCTGACGTCAGCCCAGCCGCTTCGTGCGGTGCGGTGTGCTCAGCCCAGCCGCTTCGTGAGGGTGAACTCCTTGATTCCCGGCGGGTAGTCGGGGATCACGCATACGAGGTCGTAGCCGTGCTGCCGGTAGAAGCCGGGGGCCTGGAAGTCCCATGTTTCCACTCGGGCGCCCCGGCAGGCGCGGTCCTCGTGGGCGATGCGTTCCGCCTCCGTGAGCAGACGGGAGCCCAGGCCCTTCGCGCGGTGGCGGTCGTCGACCCAGAGCAGGTTCACGTGGAGCCAGGTCGCCCACGTGTGCCCGTCCAGGCCGCCCGCGATCTCGCCGTCCTCGTCCAACGCCCAGACCTGGAGCGGAACTTCGCGCTCCTCGGGCGTGCCGCGCAGTGCCCTGAGCTCCGCCGACGCCGCGGCGTTCGTCTCGCGCAGCCGGAAATGGAGAAGATCGCGCCGCTGTTTGTCGACTCCTGTCTCAATTCGAAACATACGCCTCACCATAAACGCGCAGGCCAATCAGTTCTGCAAATTGCCTTCCGCTCCTGGCCCGCGGCCCTACTCTGAGGGCAGCACCGGTGGGGGCCGGTGCTGATCAGGGGGCGAGACAGCCGGGTACGACGCCCGGAGCGGGGGTGGCGGTATCCACGCGGCGGCGGCCGCGCGACCGCGATGACCTGCCTCTTCGGGCGCCGTACCCGCGCCGGCCGTCCTCCGGCGCCGGGGAGTCCCCTGCTCCGCGAGGAGCGCGGGGAAGGGGGTTATACACGTGGTTCGCATCCGAGTCCTGGTCGTCGACGACCACCGCATCTTCGCCGAGTCGCTCGCCGCGGCGCTCGCCGCCGAGCCCGACGTGGACGTGTCCGCGGCCGGCAGCGGCCCCGCCGCACTGCGCTGTATGGACCGCGCGGCGGCGGAGGGGCGGACGTTCGACGTGCTCCTCGTCGACGCCGACCTGGGAACGGCCCTGCACGGCCCGCGCCCGGCGGCGGTCGTGCCCGACGAGGGGCCCGGCCAGGACGGCATGGTCGACGGGATCTCCCTGGTCGCGGGCGTGCGCTCGGGCCGGCCCGCCGTACGGACCGTGGTGCTCGCGGAGAAGGACGACCCGCGCCGCGCGGCCCTCGCGCTCCAGGCGGGCGCCTCCGGCTGGGTGGCCAAGGACTGCTCGCTGTCACGCCTCCTCACCGTCATCCGGGGCGTGCTGCGCGACGAGACGCATCTGCCGCCCGCGCTGCTCACGGCCGTCCTGCGGGAGCTGACCGCGGCCCGCAAGCACCGCACCGAGTCCGAGCGCCTGGTGGAGTCCCTGACGCCGCGCGAGCGGGAGGTGCTGCGCTGCATGGTGGCGGGCCTCGGCCGCAAGGCGGTCGCCGAACGCCTCTTCCTGTCCCCGCACACAGTCCGTACGCACATGCAGAACGTGCTGGGCAAGCTCGGCGTGCACTCCACCCTCGCGGCGGTGGCACTCGCGCGCCGGGCCGGGGTGGGTCCCGCGGACCTCGAAGCGGCGTCGTAGAACAGCTGGAGAGGGGTCGGCTGTCAGGGGATGTTGTCGAACGGCGCGGTCAACTGCCGCAGCAGCCCGGCCAGTTCACCGCGCTGGGTGCGGGACAGCTCGGCGAGGATGGCCCGCTCCTGTTCGAGGAGGCCCGCCAGGGCCAGGTCGGCGCGGTCCTGTCCCTCGATGGTCAGCCGGACCAGGACGCCCCGCCGGTCGCTCGGATCGGGCAGCCGCTCGACGAGGCCCTTCTTGGCGAGCCGGTCGATACGGTTGGTCATCGTGCCGGAGGTGACGAGCGTCTGCGTGAGGAGCTGTCCGGGGGAGAGCTGATAGGGGGCGCCGGCCCGCCGCAGGGACGTCAGTACGTCGAACTCCCACGGCTCCAGCTGGTGCTCGGCGAACGCCAGGCGCCGGGCCCGGTCCAGATGACGCGCCAGCCTGCTGACTCGACTGAGCACCTCCAGGGGCTCCACGTCGAGGTCAGGGCGCTCTCGGCGCCACGCAGCGACCAGTCGGTCGACCTCGTCCTCCATGGAGATCAGTCTAGTGGGTCCCTCGATGTGAAGTCTCTTGAATTCAACTATCTTGACATCGAGATAAGCTCGGGAGGATCCTGGCCGCCATGAGCGCCCCCGACGCACACACCCCACCTGCCTCCCCCGCCTCACCCACGTGGGACCCCCAGCAGTATCTCCGCCACGCGGATCACCGCACACGCCCCTTCGCCGACCTCCTCGCCCGCGTCCAGGGCGACCCGGCCAGGATCGCCGACCTCGGCTGCGGCGCGGGCAACGTCACCGCCCTGCTCGCCGAGCGCTGGCCCAAAGCCAGGATCACCGGCTACGACAACTCTCCGCAGATGCTGGAGAAGGCCGCCGCCCACGCCACCGACCGGCTCGACTTCGCCCCCGCCGACGCGGCCACCTGGACCCCCGCCGAGCCCTTCGACCTGATCGTCTCCAACGCCCTGCTCCAGTGGGTCCCCGGCCACACCGACCGCTTCCCCGACTGGCTGGCCGCACTCACCCCCGGCGGCACGTTCGCCTTCCAGGTCCCCGGCAACTTCGACGCCCCCAGCCATGTCCTGATGCGGGAACTGGCCGAGTCCGCGCGGTGGCGCGACCGGCTCGGCGGGGTCCTGCGCCACGGGGACCCGGTGCACACGCCCGCCGTCTACCTGGAGCGCCTCGCAGGGCTCGGCTGCCGGGTCGACGCCTGGGAGACGACGTACTTGCACGTGCTTTCCGGTGAGGACCCGGTCCTCGACTGGGTCAAGGGGACCGCGCTGCGCCCCGTGCTCACGGCTCTCGCCGGTGACCAGGCCGGGCGGGACGAGTTCCTGACGGAGTACGCGGGCCTGCTGCGCGAGGCGTATCCGGCGACGGGATACGGCACGGTTCTGCCGTTCCGGCGCGTCTTCGTGGTGGCGGTGACGCAGTCGCGTCTGCCCGGTTGATGAGCGGGGGCGTCTGCGGCTTCGGTGGGGGCCGGTCGCGCCCCGCGGCGGAGCCGCTGATGACACAGCCCCGCGCCCCTGAAATGCGTGCGCTGCGCGCGGCATTTCCCCGATTTCAGGGGCGCAGGGTCCTGCGCGACCGGCCCCCACCGAAGCCGCACCCGAAAGATCAGCTCTTGCGGCGCCCGATCAGGTGCGGGTTCGCCTCCATGCCGTCCAGGCCGTGCCACGCCAGGTTCACCAGGTGCGCCGCCACCTCGGCCTTCTCCGGCTTACGGGCGTCCAGCCACCACTGGCCCGTCAGGGCGACCATGCCGACCAGCGCCTGCGCGTACAGCGGCGCCAGCTTCGGGTCGAAGCCGCGGTTCTTGAACTCGCGGCCCAGGATGTCCTCCACCTGCGTCGCGATGTCCGAGATCAGAGACGCGAACGAACCCGTCGACTGCGGGATCGGGGAGTCCCGGACCAGGATCCGGAAGCCGTCCGTGTACTCCTCGATGTAGTCGAGGAGCGCGAAGGCCGCCTGCTCGCACAGCTCGCGCGGATGCCCGGCCGTCAGGGAACTGGTCACCATGTCGAGGAGCTGGCGCATCTCCCGGTCCACGACGACCGCGTACAGGCCCTCCTTGCCGCCGAAGTGCTCGTACACCACCGGCTTGGAGACCCCGGCCTTCGCCGCGATCTCCTCCACCGATGTGGCCTCGAAGCCCTTCTCCGCGAAGAGGGTGCGGCCGATCTCCAGGAGCTGCTGACGGCGCTCCGCACCGGTCATCCGGGTGCGGCGCGCACGCCGCGGTTTGTCGTTGCCGGCTGGGCTCGCAGTGCTCGGTTCGGTGGCCACGCGCTTCATCATGCCGCGTCAGCGGCTTGCGGCTTGCGGCGGGAGTCGATCCGCTCCTTCGACGGCCAGCGCACGTCGCTCGCCCAGCCCAGCTGCTCGAACCAGCGGATCAGCCGCGCCGAGGAGTCCACCTGGCCGCGCATCACACCGTGCCGCGCCGACGTCGGGTCCGCGTGGTGCAGGTTGTGCCACGACTCACCGCACGACAGGACGGCCAGCCACCACACGTTGCCCGAGCGGTCCCGAGACTTGAACGGGCGCTTTCCGACCGCGTGACAGATCGAGTTGATCGACCACGTGACGTGGTGCAGAAGCGCCACCCGCACCAGGGAGCCCCAGAAGAACGCCGTGAACGCGCCCCACCACGACATCGTCACCAGACCGCCGATCAGCGGCGGCAGCGCCAGCGACAGGATCGTCCAGAAGATGAACTGCCGCGAGATCGCCCTTATGGCCGGATCCTTCACCAGATCGGGCGCGTACTTCTCCTGCGGTGTCTGCTCCTCGTCGAACATCCAGGCGATGTGTGCCCACCACAGGCCCTTCATCAGCGCCGGCAGCGTCTCGCCGAACCGCCACGGCGAGTGCGGGTCACCCTCCGCGTCGGAGAACTTGTGGTGCTTGCGGTGATCGGCCACCCAGCGCACGAGCGGCCCCTCGACCGCCATCGAACCCATGACGGCAAGCGCGATACGCAGCGGCCGCTTCGCCTTGAAGGAACCGTGCGTGAAGTACCGGTGGAAACCGATCGTGATGCCGTGGCAGCCCAGGTAGTAGAAGAAGACGAGCAGGCCGAGGTCGAGCCAGCTCACACCCCAGCCCCAGGCCAGCGGCACCGCCGCGACCAGCGCGAGGAACGGGACGGTGATGAAGAGCAGCAGCGCGAGCTGCTCCACCGAACGCTTCTGCTCACCGCCGAGCGTGGCGGACGGCGGCGGAGCGCCGGTCGGGTCGGCCGGCGACGCCTGCGGGGCGTCGTCGATCAGATCGGAGCTTGTGGTCATGGGGCGTCCCCTGTGGGGTCGAGGGTCGAGAACGGGGATGTCGTGCTGAAAGGTGTTGCTACGGGTCCGTAACTTACGGCGTCGTAAGTATGGCAGCGCGGAGGCGGGCGGCAAGAGGCCCGCAAAACGGCCCCTCCGGGCGGACACCTATCCTTGGAGACGGTCGGACAGCGCGGTCCGCTTCTGTATCTCCACCCGGATTCTGTATCTCCACCCGGAACTCCACCGGGACTCTTGCCCGGATCCGGGGATTCCCTCCCAGACGTGCTTCACCACTGCAAGGAGCCGCACCTGTGAGCAGTGCCGACGACCAGAGCCGTGAGGCCACCGCCAGCGCCGAGCTGCGCGCCGACATCCGCCGGCTCGGCGATCTCCTCGGCGAGACACTCGTACGCCAGGAAGGCCCCGAGCTCCTCGAACTGGTCGAGAAGGTCCGCCGCCTCACCCGCGAGGACGGCGAGGCCGCCGCCCGCCTGCTGGGCGACACGGAACTGGAGACCGCGGCCAAGCTGGTCCGCGCCTTCTCGACGTACTTCCACCTGGCGAACGTGACCGAGCAGGTCCACCGCGGCCGCGAGCTGCGCGCCCGCCGCGCCGCCGAGGGCGGCCTCCTCGCCCGCACGGCCGACCGCCTCAAGGACGCCGACGCCGACCACCTGCGCGAGACCGTCCAGCACCTGAACGTGCGGCCGGTCTTCACCGCCCACCCGACGGAGGCCGCCCGCCGCTCCGTCCTCAACAAGCTGCGCCGCGTCGCCGAGCTCCTCGAAACCCCCGTCATCGAGGCCGACCGCCGCCGCTACGACACCCGCCTCGCCGAGAACATCGACCTGGTGTGGCAGACCGACGAGCTGCGCGTCGCACGCCCCGAGCCGACGGACGAGGCCCGTAACGCCATCTACTACCTCGACGAGCTGCACGCCGGTGCCGTGGGCGACGTCCTCGAGGACCTGACGGCGGAGCTGGCGCGCGTCGGCGTCACCCTGCCCGACGCGACCCGCCCCCTTACCTTCGGCACCTGGATCGGCGGCGACCGCGACGGCAACCCGAACGTCACGCCCCAGGTCACCTGGGACGTCCTGATCCTCCAGCACGAGCACGGCATCAACGACGCCCTGGACCTCATCGACGAGCTGCGCGGCTTCCTGTCGAACTCGATCCGCTACACCGGCGCCACCGACGAGCTGCTCACCTCCCTCCAGAACGACCTGGACCGGCTGCCGGAGATCAGCCCCCGCTACAAGCGCCTCAACGCCGAGGAGCCCTACCGGCTCAAGGCCACCTGCATCCGGCAGAAGCTGGAGAACACCAAGGAACGCCTCGCCAAGGGCATCCCGCACGAGACGGGCCGCGACTACCTCGGCACCGGCGAACTCCTCCGGGACCTCACCCTCATGCAGACGTCCCTGCGCGAGCACCGCGGCGCCCTGTTCGCCGACGGCCGGATGAACCGCACCATCCGCACCCTCGCCGCGTTCGGCCTCCAGCTCGCCACCATGGACGTCCGCGAGCACGCCGACGCCCACCACCACGCCCTCGGCCAGCTCTTCGACCGGCTCGGCGAGGAGTCCTGGCGCTACGCCGACATGCCCCGCGAGTACCGCCAGAAGCTCCTCGCCAAGGAACTCAGGTCCCGCAGGCCCCTCGCGCCCTCGCCCGCCCCCCTCGACGCCGCCGGCGAGAAGACCCTCGGCGTCTTCCACACGGTCAAGCGCGCCCTGGACGTCTTCGGACCCGAGGTCATCGAGTCGTACATCATCTCGATGTGCCAGGGCGCCGACGACGTGTTCGCCGCGGCCGTCCTCGCCCGCGAGGCCGGACTCCTCGACCTGCACGGCGGCTGGGCCAAGATCGGCATCGTGCCGCTCCTGGAGACCACCGACGAGCTGCGCGCCGCCGACGTCATCCTCGACGAGATGCTCGCCGACCCGTCGTACCGCAGGCTCGTCGCGCTCCGGGGCGACGTCCAGGAGGTCATGCTCGGCTACTCCGACTCCTCCAAGTTCGGCGGCATCACCACGAGCCAGTGGGAGATCCACCGGGCGCAGCGGCGGCTCAGGGACGTCGCTCACCGTTACGGCGTCCGGCTGCGCCTCTTCCACGGCCGCGGCGGCACCGTCGGCCGCGGCGGCGGCCCCTCGCACGACGCGATCCTCGCGCAGCCCTGGGGCACCCTGGAGGGCGAGATCAAGGTGACCGAGCAGGGTGAGGTCATCTCCGACAAGTACCTCGTGCCGTCCCTGGCCAGGGAGAACCTGGAGCTCACGGTCGCCGCGACGCTCCAGGCCTCCGCCCTGCACACGGCTCCGCGCCAGTCCGACGAGGCGCTCGCCCGCTGGGACGCCGCGATGGACGTCGTCTCGGACGCCGCGCACGCCGCGTACCGCAAGCTGGTCGAGGACCCGGACCTGCCGACGTACTTCCTCGCGTCGACGCCGGTGGACCAGCTCGCCGACCTGCACCTCGGCTCGCGGCCCTCCCGCCGCCCCGGCTCGGGCGTCTCCCTCGACGGCCTGCGCGCCATCCCGTGGGTGTTCGGCTGGACCCAGTCCCGGCAGATCGTGCCCGGCTGGTTCGGCGTCGGCTCGGGTCTGAAGGCGCTGCGCGAGGCCGGTCTCGACACCGTGCTCGACGAGATGAGCGAGCAGTGGCACTTCTTCCGGAACTTCCTCTCGAACGTCGAGATGACGCTCGCGAAGACGGACCTGAGGATCGCCCGCCACTACGTCGACACGCTCGTCCCGGACGAGCTGAAGCACGTGTTCGCCGCGATCGAGGCGGAGCATGAACTGACGGTGCGGGAGGTGCTCCGCGTCACCGGGGGGCAGGAACTCCTTGACACGCAGCCGGTGCTGCAGCAGACGTTCGCGATCCGGGACGCGTATCTGGACCCGATCTCGTACCTTCAGGTGGCTCTGCTCAAGCGACAGCGTGACGCTGCCGCGGCGGGGGAGGAACCGGATCCGCTGCTCGGGCGTGCGCTGCTGCTGACGGTGAACGGGGTGGCGGCGGGGCTCCGTAACACGGGCTGACCGGCCCGTACGACGATGACTGAGGGGCATCTCCCGGCCGGGAGACGCCCCTCAGTCATTCAGTCAGTCATTCATTCATCGCTCCGGATGCCCGGTGCTGTGGGGCCGGTCAGCTCTGTCGGCCCGCTGCCTTGCGACGCCACATGATCAGCGCGCCGCCGGCTGCCACCAGCACCGCGGCGACCGTGGCCAGCAGGCCGACGGGCGCGCTGCTGCCGGTCTCCGCCAGATCGCCGCCGGTCTGCGACGACGGCTTCGAGGACGGGTTCGACGACGGCTGCGAGGACGTCTTCGAGGACGGGGCGGTCGAGGTGGGCTCGACCGCGCCCGGCGACGGGGAGCCCGATGCGGACGCGCTGGGCTGCGCCGTCGCACCCTCGGCCGGAGACGCTGACGGCTTGCCGCCCGGCTGCTCGTTGCCGGAGTCCGAGCAGTCCGTCCAGAACACCTTGTGCTTGGCGGAGCCGTGCTCGCCGTCGAAGTTCCAGAACAGCTTGTAGTGCCCGTCCGGCAGCGACAGGTCGTCGGTGCGGCCGTGCCCGTCCGAACCCAGTGTCAGCGAACCGGACTTGACGGACTCGCCCTTGACGTGGGCGGTCGGTGCCCAGGCCTCGATGTGCCAGTCGACCTGCTGGTCGCTGTCGAAGCCGAAGGCGTCGAGGTAGAAGGTGCAGACGTGGGGCTCGTTCTTGCGGAGTTCGTCCCCGGTCGTGGCGTCGTGGATCTTCACGGTGCCGTTGTCGCCGTGGGCGCCGGTGGCGTACGCGGAAGGGGCGAGCAGCAGCGCGGCGGAAGCCGTCACGGCTATCGCGCCCGCGGAAAAGAGGGTGCGCATGGGCAGTCCATCAGAGAAACCCCGGCAGGGGAACGGTCCTTCAGAACGTGACCGTGACGAATGCTGCCGTCAGGAGCAGCCCGCCGGCGCCTGCCGAGACCCACGCGAGCCGCTTGCGCTGCAGGCCTCCCGCGATCACCACCGCCGTCAGCAGGAGTGCGCCGCCCAGGGGGACCCATGCGTGGAAGAAGCCCGGTGCGCCCGCGCGCACCACCTCGCGCGTGCCGGGCTTCACCACCACCGGGACGCGGGTGCCCTTCTTCTCCGCGATCGACCGGTCGATGACGACACGGGCGCGGGGCCGCGAACCCGGCGACAGGGGAGCGTAGGAGCCCGTGCACGTGCTGTCGGCGCACCGGGTCACCGTCATCGTGCCGCGCTCACGGCCCTTGGTGAGCATCACGTGCTGCGCCGACCCCCAGGACGCCCAGACGCCCGCGACGAGGATCAGCGCGACGAGCAATACCGTGCCGGCCTGCCGGGTGAACGAAAGCATGGCGGCGATCTTTGGCCATGACCCCGCGAAGAGTCAACAGAAGAGCTGGCAGGGGGCGGGGGTCATTCAGGAGTTGTACGCGCTCTGCGCCCGTTCCAGGCCCTCCGTGACCAGGCACTCCACCGAGTCCGCCGCCCGGTCCACCAGGTAGTCGAGCTCCTTGCGCTCCGTGGACGAGAAATCCTTGAGCACGAAGTCCGCGACCTGCATCCGCCCCGGCGGACGCCCGATCCCGAACCGCACCCGGTGGTAGTCGGGACCCAGCGACTTGGTGATCGACTTCAGACCGTTGTGCCCGTTGTCGCCGCCGCCCAGCTTCAGCCGCATCGTCCCGTAGTCGATGTCCAGCTCGTCATGGATCGCCACGATGTTGCCGACCGGCACCTTGTAGAAGTCACGCAGACCCGTCACCGGGCCCCCCGACACGTTCATGAACGACATCGGCTTCGCCAGGATCACCCGGCGGTTCTGCGGACCCGGCGCACCGATCCGCCCCTCCAGAACCTGCGCCTGCGCCTTGCCCGCCCGCTTGAACTTGCCACCGATCCGCTCCGCGAGCAGGTCGGCCACCATGAAACCCACGTTGTGGCGGTTCATCGCGTACTCGGGCCCGGGGTTGCCGAGACCCACGATGAGCCAGGGGGCAGTGGCATCGGTCGTCATCGGGACCGCGTCTCCTCACGTAGGGCAACAAAAAACGGGGTGGCGGGCCGCAGTGGCCCGCCACCCCGTCAAGCAGAGCGTACGGCTCAGGCCTCGGCGCCCTCGGCCTCGGCACCCTCAGCGGCGGGCTCCTCGGCCTGCGCGGCCAGGATCTGGATGACGGCGGCCTCGGGGTCGGTCACCAGGGTGGTGCCGGCCGGCAGCTTGACGTCCTTCGCGTGGATGGCGTCGCCGGCCTCGAGGCCCGCGATCGACACGGTGACGGAGGTCGGGATGTGCGTGGCCTCGGTCTCGACCGACAGCGTGTTCAGCACGTTCTCGACGAGGAAGCTGCCCGGGGCCAGGTCGCCCTCGGTCTCGACCGCGACCTCGACCGTGACCTTCTCGCCCTTCTTGACGAGCAGCAGGTCGACGTGGACCAGGTAGCCCTTGATGGCGTCACGCTGGACGGCCTTCGGGATCGCCAGCTCGTTCTTGCCGTCGATGTCCAGGGACAGCAGGACGTTCGGGGTACGGAGCGCGAGCAGCAGCTCGTGGCCCGGCAGGGTCACGTGGACCGGCTCGGTGCCGTGACCGTAGATGACACCGGGAACCTTGTTCTCACGGCGGATGGCGCGCGCGGCACCCTTGCCGAACTCGGAACGGACGTCGGCGGCGAGCTTGACCTCGGACATGTGCACTCCTCGTAGAAATCTGGGGAAGGTGGTCACCCGGCCACGAACGGGCCTGCTACGAAGAGCGCGTCGATAACGGACCGCCGCCACCACTTCCGAACGGAAATGAGAGCGGCCTCCCTCGCCGAGCAACTCCGTGAGTCTACCCGGCGGGGAGGCCGCCCCAAAATTGATCTATACGAGCGCGGGCGTGGCGATGCCTGCGTGGTTGCGCCCGTGTGGTGACGCCTGCGTGGTTACGCCTGCTCCTCGAAGAGGCTCGTCACCGAACCGTCCTCGAAGACCTCACGCACCGCGCGCGCGATCGTCGGCGCGATCGACAGCACCGTGATCTTGTCCAGCTCCAGCTCGCCCGGCGTCGGCAGCGTGTCCGTGAACACGAACTCGCTCACCTTCGAGTTCTTCAGCCGGTCCGCGGCGGGGCCCGAGAGCACACCGTGCGTCGCCGTCACGATGACGTCCTCCGCACCGTGCGCGAACAGCGCGTCCGCGGCGGCGCAGATCGTGCCACCCGTGTCGATCATGTCGTCGACCAGGACACAGACGCGGCCCTTCACGTCACCGACCACCTCGTGCACGGTGACCTGGTTCGCGACGTCCTTGTCACGGCGCTTGTGGACGATCGCCAGCGGCGCGCCCAGACGGTCGCACCAGCGGTCGGCGACGCGCACGCGGCCGGCGTCCGGGGAGACGACGGTCAGCTTGTCGCGGTCGACCTTCGCACCCACGTAGTCCGCCAGGATCGGCAGCGCGAACAGGTGGTCCACCGGGCCGTCGAAGAAGCCCTGGATCTGGTCCGTGTGCAGGTCCACCGTCAGAATGCGGTCCGCACCGGCCGTCTTCATCAGGTCGGCCACCAGACGCGCCGAGATCGGTTCACGTCCGCGGTGCTTCTTGTCCTGACGGGCGTAACCGTAGAACGGCACGATCACCGTGATGGAGCGGGCCGACGCGCGCTTCAGCGCGTCGATCATGATCAGCTGCTCCATGATCCACTTATTGATCGGAGCCGTGTGGCTCTGGATCAGAAAGCAGTCGGCGCCGCGAGCGGACTCCTGGTAGCGAACGTAGATCTCGCCATTGGCGAAATCGAATGCCTTGGTCGGAACGATCCCGACACCGAGCTGGTGCGCGACCTCCTCGGCAAGCTCGGGGTGGGCGCGGCCGGAGAAGAGCATCAGCTTCTTCTCGCCGGTCGTCTTGATCCCGGTCACAGCACTTGTCTCCTCAGACGCGTTCTTCCGCCGCTGCGCCCGCTCGTCCCATTAGCAGCGAGGCAGCCGAATCGTGTGCACCTATCACGGTACGCCGTGTCGGGGGCACCTGTTTCCGGTCAGCCTTCGCTGCCGGCCTCCCGGGACGCCTCCTCAGCCGCCTTCGCGGCCGCGCTCCCCGGACGCTTACGAGCCACCCAACCCTCGATATTCCGCTGCTGGCCACGGGCCACGGCCAGCGAACCGGCCGGTACGTCCTTCGTGATCACCGAGCCTGCGGCGGTGTAAGCACCGTCCCCGACCGTGACAGGAGCCACAAACATGTTGTCCGAACCGGTCCGGCAATGCGATCCGATCGTCGAGTGGTGCTTGTCCTTGCCGTCGTAGTTCACGAAGACGCTCGCCGCACCGATGTTGGTGAAATCGCCGATCGTCGCGTCACCGACGTAGGAGAGGTGCGGGACCTTCGTGCCCTCGCCGATCGTCGCGTTCTTCGTCTCCACGTACGTACCGATCTTGGACTTCACGCCGAGGCGCGTGCCGGGGCGGAGGTACGCGAAGGGGCCCACGGACGCCTGCGGGCCCACCTCGGCGCTGTCCGCCACCGTGTTGTCGACCCGCGCCCCCGCACCGACCCTCGTGTCCTTCAGGCGCGTGTTCGGGCCGACTTCGGCACCCTCGCCCAGGTGCGTCGCGCCGAGCAGCTGCGTGCCCGGGTGCACGAGAGCGTCCCGCTCGAAACTCACCGTCACGTCGATCCACGTCGACGCGGGGTCGACGACCGTCACGCCCGCGAGCATCGCCCGCTCCAGGAGCCGGTCGTTCAGCGTGCGGCGCGCCTCGGACAGCTGGACGCGGTTGTTGATCCCCGCGATCTCACGGTGGTCCGCGGCGACGGCCGCGCCCACGCGGTGACCCGCCTCACGCAGGATGCCGAGGACGTCCGTCAGGTACTCCTCGCCCTGGCTGTTGTCCGTGCGCACCTTGCCGAGCGCGTCCGCCAGCAGCTCACCGTCGAACGCGAACACACCCGAGTTGATCTCCCGGATCGCCCGCTGCGCCTCACTCGCGTCCTTGTGTTCGACGATCGCCGTCACGGCGCCGGTGGCCTCGTCCCGCACGATCCGGCCGTAACCCGTCGCATCCGGAACCTCGGCCGTCAGCACCGTCACCGCGTTGCCGTCGGCGGAGTGCGTCGCCGAGAGGTTCTTCAGCGTCTCGCCCGTCAGCAGCGGGGTGTCGCCACAGACGACGATCACCGTCCCGCTGACCTGGCCGCCCAGCTCCTCGAGCCCCATCCGCACCGCGTGCCCCGTGCCGTTCTGCTGCTCCTGCACGGCGGTACGCGTCTCGGGGTCGATCGCGGCGAGGTGCTCACGGACCCGCTCGCGCTCGTGACCTACGACGACGACGAGGTTCTCCGGGTTCAACTCCCGCGCGGCGGCGAGCACATGCCCGACGAGCGACCGGCCACTGATCTCGTGCAGGACTTTCGGTGTGGCCGACTTCATACGGGTGCCCTCACCCGCTGCAAGAACGACGACGGCGGCGGCCGGGCTATTGGCGCTCACGGGTGTGCCCTTCGGCTTCGGATGACATGGGGGGACATCCGCAGGATACCGGGGGGTTGTGGGGCGGAAATAAGTGCGGGGCCCGACCGACTGGTCGGGCCGGCATTCGGGCCGCGTTACAAGGTGAGCTCCCCCGCCAGGACTCGAACCCGGACAGATGGCACCAAAAGCCACAGTGCTGCCAATTACACCACGGGGGATGGAAGCGGCCGGAGTCGGACATTTCGTCAGGCTGTCGGCCGGGCCACCAACACTATGCCGTACGGGGAGGCCTCGGTGCGACGGTACTTGGGGTCGCCGACGGAGATCGGCGTGGAAAGTCACCGGAAACGGGGCACCCCGCGCCCGTAGGCTGGGCGGTATGACCACGACGGGGGAAACGCACCGGACGGCCGGGGGGCCGTGGTGGTGGGGGCGTTGGCGTAGTGCCGCGCTCGACGGGGGACTTGCGGTCGCTTCGGCGGTCGAGTGCGGGGTGGAGGGGGTTCGGTTCGCGCGGGATGCCGGGGTGCCGGTGGCCGTGGGGGTCGTTTTCGGGGTGCTCGCCGGGTTCGCGCTTGTGTTGCGGCGGCGGTGGCCCATCGCGGTGGTGCTCGTCGGCGTCGCCGTGACCCCGGCCCAGATGGGTGTGCTGCTGGGTGTGGTGGGCCTCTACACGCTGGCCGCGTCCGAGATGCCCCGGCGGATCATCGGGGCGCTCGCCGGGATGTCGTTCCTCGGCACGCTGATCGTGGCCGTGGTGCAGGCCCAGCGGGACATGGGGCACGGCGGTCTGGTGCGGGTGGGGGGCTGGTTCGTTCCGTTCGTCGCCATTACGACGTCGTTGGGGGTTACCGCTCCGCCGTTGTTGCTGGGGCTGTATGTAGGGGCTCGGCGGCGGCTCATGGAGTCTCTTCGGGAGCGGAACGATTCGCTGGAGCGGGAGCTTCAGCTGCTTGCCGAGCGGGCGGAGGAGCGGGCCGAGTGGGCTCGGGGGGAGGAGCGGACGCGGATCGCCCGCGAGATGCATGACGTCGTCGCGCATCGGGTTTCGTTGATGGTCGTGCATGCGGCGGCCTTGCAGGCCGTGGCCCGTAAGGATCCGGAGAAGGCCGTGAAGAACGCGGCCCTGGTGGGGGATATGGGGCGGCAGGCGCTCACTGAGCTGCGGGAGATGCTCGGGGTGATGCGGGCCGGGGGTGGTGGCGGTCGGGTGCGGGAGTCTGATGTCGTGGCGCCGCTTGCTGCTGTGGGGGTGGCTGCTGCCGCTGCCGCGTCTCGTGCCGTCGATGATGAGGACGGGCCCTGTCTGGGGGATCTGGATGAGCTCGTGGGGCAGTCTCGGGCCGCGGGGATGGTTGTTGAGCTGCTTGTTGAGGGGGATGTGACTTCTTCGTATGTTGCTGCCGTCGAGCAGACCGCCTATCGCGTCGTTCAGGAAGCGCTGACCAACGTGCACAAGCATGCGGCCGGGGCGAAGACGTATGTGCGGCTTGCTCATCGCGCGTCCGAGATTGCCATGCAGGTCGAGAACGAGCCGCCCGCGGCGGATGCGGATTCTGCGGCGGGGGTGCGGTTGCCCAGTGGGGGGAACGGGCTCGTCGGGATGAAGGAGCGGGTGACCGGGCTCGGCGGCGTTTTTGTGTGCGGGCCCACTGATGCGGGTGGGTATCGGGTGTCCGCGGTGTTGCCTGCGGGGTAGCCGGTGCGGGGTGGCCTGTCGGTGCGCTTCGGTTTCTTGGGTGCGGGCGGCGGTCGGGGTGCTTCGGTTTCTTGGGTGCGGGCGGCGGTCGGGGCGCTCCGGTTTTTCAGGTGCGGGGCCGCGGCGGGATGTACGTGCTCGCTGTTCTACGGGGCCTCGTTCCGCGAGATCATGCCGCCTGCGCGTGGTGCTGGTGGCTCCGCGCGCACATCCCGCCACGGCCCCTCCCGTCTCGTACGCGCCTGATCGCCGGGGGGGGGGCTCGGTTTATGCCGTCAGGCGCGTTGGTGTTGTGCCTGTGATCAGGGTTTCCAGGGCCTGGTCTATGCCCGGGCCCAGGTACCAGTCGCCGCTGTGGTCCAGGGCGTAGACGCGGCCCTCGGTGTCGATGGCCAGGAGTGCTTCCGAGCCGGATTCCGCGCCCAGGGGGCAGACCTCGGTGTCCAGGGCCCGGCCCAGGTCGCCGAGGGTGCGGGCCATGTGGAGGCCGTGCAGGGGGTCGAGGTGCGGTTGGGCCGGTGCTATCTGGCGGCCGGGTCCCTGGGGGGTGAGGTGGAGGCCGCCGAATTCGGCCCAGGCCTCGACCGCTGCGGGGAAGACGCTGTGGCGGTGGCCTGCGGGGGATACGTGGGTGCGCAGGGCGTCGGCCCAGAATTCGGCCTGTTTGATGTCCCAGCGTCCGGGCTGCCAGCCGGCGGCGCGCAGTGCGGTGTCGACGGGGGTGGTGAAGCGGTTGCGGTCGGCGGTCATGCGGGTGGCCTCGTCCTGTTCTGCTGCTGCCTGCGGTCGTGCGTGCTGCGACGGTCAGTCGGTGTCCGTGGCCGGGTCGACCACGTGGACGCCGAAGTGGGCGGTGAGCGCGGCGCAGGCGCGGCAGGGGCGGGCGAAGCCGCCGTGCAGGGGGTCGCCGTCCTCGCGGATGCGGCGGGTGGTGAGTTTGGCGCTTTTGAGCGCTTTGCGGGCTTCGCCGTTGGTCATGGGTTTGCGGCGGGCGCGCTTCGAGCGTTCCTCGTCGGCGGCCGTGAGGTGGCGGGAGATGAGGATCGTTTCGGCGCAGCGGCCGGTGAAGCGGTCGCGCTGGGCGCTCGTGAGGGTGTCGAGGAAGTCCTGCACGAGCGGGTGGAGGGTGGGGGCGTGCTCGCCGCGGGCTGCTGTGCTGGTGAGCGTGGTGCCGCGGACGGAGAGGGCGGCGGCGACCGTGGGCAGTATGCCGTCGCGGCGCTGGCGGAGTGCCGGGGCCGGGGCGTCCTCGGTGCTGCTCCAGCCGACGCGTGGGTCGCCGGAGGGGCCGTCGGCGGCGAGCGGGTGCTCGGTGCCCGGCTTCGAGGCCGTCTCGGATGACGGTTTGGTGCTGCTCTGCATGTGGTGCTTCCCCTCCTGCAATCCCCCGGGTTGCGTGGACAGACTGCCAAATGGGGCCGGTGGTGCGGAAGCTGGGGCCGGACGACACGCGGGACTGTGGGCTCATCGTCACGGTGAGGTGACTGCTGGTCATGGAACCGGAGGGCCGGTGACCGGTGTCGTACAACCGCATAGGCTGTCGCTATCCGCGATCCATAACAGTGCCGCAGGGGGCAACCGCCATGACGACAGGTCGGCTCGGGCAGCAAGCCGCGCCGCCGAACGCGGCCTACGCCGGGCAGGTCGTGCACTTCCCGGACCCGGTCCGTGCAGCGCGCCATCCCAGGGGCGTACGGATCGACGGGAACGGCTTTCCGGACTTCTCGGCGTACGCGCGTGCCGCGACGGAGATCGCCGATCCTCCGGAGGGGTTCGGGGTCGACGAGCTGCGGTTGACGGACTATGTGTCGGCGAACGCGGCGATGGCCGCCGCCGGGCATGAGTTGTGGGACACGATCGTGCCGGTGGCGACGCCGCACGGCTGGACCTGGCATCACGTGCCGGGCAGTCGGCGTATGGAGCTGGTGCCGGTCGAGGTGAAGGCGCTGCTGCGGCATCACGGTGGTCTCGCGACGGCCGCGGTGGACCACCGCAAGCGGGGGACGCGTCCGCTGCAGGAGACGCGGCCCGCGCACTTCGGGCTTCCGAAGTCGTCGGTGGCCGTGAGCGAGCAGCAGGTGATGGGTGCCGAGGAGGATCTCGGGTACCGGCTGCCGGGCGCGTACCGGGCGTTCCTGAAGGCGGCGGGCGGGTGTGCTCCGGTGGGGGCCGCGCTCGATGCCGAGCTGGGGCTTCTCGTGGACCAGCCGTTCTTCACGGTGCGGGACGAGGCCGCGGTGAACGACCTGGTGTACGTCAACAAGTGCCTGCGTGATCACCTGACCAAGGACTACCTGGGTGTCGCCTTCGTGCAGGGCGGGATCCTCGCCGTGAAGGTCAAGGGTGAGCGGGCCGGTTCGGTGTGGTTCTGCGCGTACGACGACGCGCGGGACAGCGGGGAAACGGCCGGCTGGTCCGTCGCCGAGCGGGTGGAGCGGCTGCTGCTGCCGTGCGGTGATGACTTCGATGCCTTCCTGGCCCGGCTCGCGGGCAATCCGCCCGAGCTGGAGACGGTGGCGAATCTGATGGTCGACGGCGGGTTCGCCAAGGCTGTCGACGCTGCCGCTTCGACTGTTCCGGACGAGGGGTGAGTGTCCGATGGTGACGTTCGCGCAGGCGCAGGAGCGCGCCGAAGAGTGGATCAACGGGGATGTGCCCGGCTACCAGCACCGTGAGGTGCGGGTGCGGGAGTTCGAGCTGGGGTTCGTGGTGTGGGCCGAGGACCGCGAGGGCGGTCCGGTGTCCGACGGCGGGCGCCAGCGGCTCGTCATCGCGCGCGACAGCGGTGACGCCACGCTGTGGCCCGGACTGCCGGTGGGTGAGGTGATCCGGCGGTACGAGGAGGAGTACGGGCTTCCGGACGCTTCGCCGGAGCCGGTGGACTCGCCGCCCGAGCGGGTGGATCTGAATCAGACGTCCTTCCTGTTGAGCCCCCCGGAGTGGCTCCAGGAGGCGGCGGACAAGTTGGGGATTCCGGATCGGCGGGGGGAGGGCGGCGCTCAGGCTTCGTCCGCTGACGCTTCGTCCGATCAGGTTTCGTCTGCTCAGGTCTCGTCCGCTCAGGTCTCGTCCGCTCAGGTTTCGCCGTCGGTGCCGCAGGCTTCTGTCGCTGACGGTGGTAGTGGAGCGACGCCTTGGCCCGCCTCGCCTCCGGCCCCGGCCGGGGCCACTCCGTGGGCCGGTACGGACACGAACGCAGGTGAGGAGGAGGACCGTTCGGTCGCTCCCCCGGCGACCGTGTTCGCGCCTCCGCTCGCGGACGGCGCCGGCGCGCCCGCGCCCGTCACGCCGCCGGACGCCAAGACCGCGCTGATGTCGGGTGGCAGTCAGCTTCCGCGTACCGCGGTGGCCCCCGCGCTCGGCTCGCCGGCGCCTGGTGCTACTCCGGCTCCTGGGGTCAACGTGCCGCCCGCGCCCGGGAGTTCGCCTTCGCAGACTGCTGCGCCGGGGGTGCCTTCCTCGTACGGGTATCCGCAGGATGCCTCCGGGCGGCCGCTCGCTCCTGGGGCCGGGGACATCGCCGATGCCGCGACCAGCAAGGCGCAGGGTCCGCCCCGCGGTGCGCGCGGTGGTGGCGCGACGACTCCGCCGCCGCCCGGTGCGCCCGGCACTCCGGGTGCGCGGCCTTCGGGGCCCGGTGCGCCCGGCACCCCGGCCGCCGGTTACGTACCGACTCAGCTCGTCTCGCAGCTCGGCCCCGACGGGCCCGAGGCTCCGCCCGCCCCGGGGAGTACGCCGCCCGGTGGCGTGCACCATGCCGCGACGATGCTCGCGCCCGGCAGCATGGGTGGCCCCGGCGCGCCCAAGCCGCCCGGCGCGCCCGGCACTCCGGGGGCGCCGCAGCCTCCCGGTCCGCCCGGTGTCCCGGGTGCGCCGCTGCCTCCCGCTGCCCCGGGCAGTACGCCGCCCGGCGGTGTGCACCATGCCGCGACGATGCTGGCCGGGCCCGGGCAGGTCGGTCCCGGTGGTCCCGGTATGCCTCCTCCTCCGCCGTCCGCGCCGGGCGCTCCCGGTACGCCGCCCGGTGGTGTGCATCACGCCGCGACCATGCTGGCCGGGCCGGGGCAGGGTGGTCCCGGTGGTCCCGGTATGCCTCCGCCTCCGCCGCCGCAGGTGCCGGGCGGGATGCCGATGCCTCCGCCCATGCCCGGGCAGCAGGTTCCGGGCGGGCCGCCCCCCGCCGCGTACGGGTATCCGCAGCCCAGCGGTCAGCCGACCGTCGGGCCCGGCTACCAGGCCGTGCTGCGGTACCGCGCGCCCGACGGGTCCGAGCAGCAGCTCATCCGCCGCTCGGCGCCCGGTACGCCGCACCCGGAGTGGCAGATCTTCCACGAGCTGCGCGGCATGAACATCCCGCCGGACCAGGTTCTGGAGCTGCACACGGAGCTGGAGTCGTGCGAGCTGCCGGGCGCGTACTGCGCCCGCATGATCCGTGAGCAGTGGCCGCAGGCCCGGATCACGTCCATCGCCCCGTACGGCCGCGACCACGCGTCGCGTCAGCAGGGCATGCAGCAACTGATCGCGCACCAGGGCGAGTTGCACCAGGTGGCCGACGGTCCCGCGCGGCTCGCGCCGGTGCGGGCGCCGCTGCCGCCCGCGCAGCCCATGCCGCCGGTTCCGCCGGAGGCGATCGGGCATGAGCTGGCCGCGGCGTTCGGTCCCGGCGTGTTCCGCTTCGACCAGCGCGCCGTCTCGCGTCAGGGCGTGCCGGACATCGTGGCGCACACCCTCGTCGTGGCGGGGCTGCCCGCCGACTTCGGGCCGTTCTTCTGGGCGCAGGCCCAGCCGGGCCGCCCGGTGCCGACGCTCGCCGAGCTGGCGCAGGAGCGGGGGGTGCAGCCCGCGTCGGACGCGGGGTCGTACCTCGTGATGGGCAGCGACTTCGGGCGGGCCGTCTGTGTCCAGTACGGCACGGCGAACATCGTGGCCGTACCGGTGGAGGCGGGCCCCGGTGGCGCTCCCGTGCCGCCGCAGTTCGTGAACACCGGGCTGCCCGAGTTCGCGCGCAGCCTGGCGGTGCTCGGCCGGATGTGGCCGCTGCGGTTCGGGCTCAACCAGGAGCAGGCGGGCCGCTGGACCGTCGACTTCCAGGCGCAGCTGGCCGCCGTCGACCCGGCGGCGCTCGCGTCGCCGGAGGGCTGGTGGTCGGTGCTCCTCGAGCAGATGTGGGACGGACTGCTGTAGGCGGCGGTCACGGAGGTGTGAGGGTGAGGCGCGCGACCGGACAGGTCGCGCGCCTCACCCGTTTCTCCGGTGGGTGTGTGTGACGTCGCTCGCGTCCGGGTTCTCGATTCCGGCTTTCGGTCGTATTTGACGCATCCTTGTCGGGAGGGTTGGGCGGAGTGTCGCGTTATGGGCACTTCCCGTTCGATCGTGTGCCGGGCCGGAGAGTCGCAGAGGGGAATCAAGGATGAGCAGCGGTGCGTCGGTGTCGCCCCATGGCTTCGTCACGGGACGGGGCCGCGGCTACCGTCCCGAGCAGGTGGACGCCCTGGCCGCGGAGCTGTTCCGGGACCGCGACGACGCCCGTGAGCGCGCCGCCCGGCTGACCGCCCACGTCGAGGAGCTGGAGGCCGAGGCGGAACGGCTGCGGCTCGCCGTGGCGCAGCTGGCCCCCCAGACCTACGAGTCCCTCACCGACCGCGCCCGCGAGATCCTCGCCCTCGCGCAGGAGCAGGTGGAGGAGATACGGGCGACCGGCGCCGAGGACGTCCGGCGGATCGCCGGCGACGCGGACGCCGACGCGCGGGCGACGCGTGAGGCGGCCCGCGCCGACGCCGACGCCGTACGGGCCGCCGCGGAACAGGCCGCCGACGAGCGCCTCGGCGCGGACCGGGCCACGGCCGACGGGATCCGCGGCGCCGCCCGCGACGAGGCGAAGGAGCGGCGCGCGGAGGCGCTCGCCGCGCTCGACGAGATGGGCGAGCGGACCGCGGCGACCCTCGCCGACCAGGAGAAGGACCACGCCGGGCGGCGCGACGAGGCCGAGCGCGAGATCGCCGGGCGCGACGCCGCGGCCGACGCGCGTGAGACGGAACGCATCGAGCGGGCCGAGGCGCGCCTCGCCGAGGCCCGGCGCGGGTTCGCCGACGCGGAGGAGGCGGCCCGGCACGGTCAGGAGGACGCGGAGGCGCGCGCCGCGGAGATCCTCGCGGAGGCGGCCCGGCACGAGGAGCGCGTGGGCCGCGAGACGGAGCGGGTGCTGCGCGAGCACGGCGAGAAGTGGGACGAGGTCCGCGCCCACATGGAGCACGTCCGCGCCAGCCTGGCATCCCTGACGGGCCGCACCCCTACGGAGGAGAGGGAAGGGACGGGGGAGGCAGAGGAGGCGTAGGCGTGCGCCTGTGTATCGGGTGACAGGCCTTCAGCCCTCCGTCCGCGGTGCGCGCCGCGTCGCGCCCGCCAGGATCCAGGACTCCACCGCCTCGTACTGGCGGCGCTGGGTGTCCGCCGTGCGGCGGCCCGAGGCGAGCGTGCCGAGCCAGCCGAGGAGGAAGCCGAGCGGGATCGAGGCGATGCCCGTCGTGGTGAACGGGAACCAGTTGAAGTCCTGGTCCGGGAACGCCGACGTCGGGGACCCCGACACCAGGTTCGTACCCGTCATCAGGACCAGGCAGGACACCGTGCCGCCGAGCAGCGTCCAGAGCAGGCCCGTGCGCGTGTAGCGGCGCCAGAACAGGCTGTAGACGAGGGCCGGTGCGAGTGCCGAGGCGCCCAGGCAGAACGACAGCGTGACCAGCGGCTGGAGGTTGCGGTGCTGGACGAGCGTGGCCAGGAGGATCGCGGGTACGCCGACGCAGAGCGCCGAGACCCGGGCGAGTGTCATCTCGCGGCGGCCCGTGAGCGGCGCTGCGCGGTGCGCGAAGACGTCGTGGGCCAGGGAATTGGCGCAGGCCAGGATCATTCCGGCGACCGACGCGAGCAGCGTGAGGAAGAGCGCCGTGGTGACCGTGGTGAACAGGAGCGTCTCGGCCGTCGAGACGTCCGCGCCGAACGCGGCCCGCGTGCCCAGCAGATACGCGGTGTTGCCCTGCGGGTCGGCCGCCGCGACGGCGGCCCGGCCCAGGAACGCCGTCGCGCCGAACCCGACGACCGCCATGACCAGGACGAAGAACCCGACCGCCGACACCGCCCAGGACATCGAGCGGCGCACCTCACGCGCGCTGCGGGCCGTGTACATGCGCATGGTGACGTGCGGCAGGCACGCGCCGCCGAGGACGACCGTCAGTTCCGAACTGATCATGTCCAGACGGGGGTTGGCGCTGCCGGCGAACTGGAGACCCGAGTGCAGGAACGCCGGGCCGGCGCCGCTGGCCCGCGCGGCCTGTGAGGCGAGCGCGCCGGGGTTCCAGTCGAAGCGGTGCAGGATGAGGAGGGCGACGGCCAGGCCGGAGCCGAGCAGCGTCACGGTTTTCAGGATCTGGATGAGGGCGGTGCCCTTCATGCCGCCGATCGCCGCGTAGCTGATCATCAGGGCGCCGAGCGCGATGACGCACCCCGTCTTGAAGCCCTCGCTGGTGAAGCCGAGGACGAACGCCAACAGGTCGCCCGCGCCCGCCAGTTGGACCAGCATGAGCGGCAGCAGCGCGGCGAGGGTGGTGGCGCACGCGGTGACGCGTACGGCGCGGCCCGGCATCCGGCGGGCGAGCGCGTCGCCCATGGTGAACCGGCCCGCGTTACGCAGGGGTTCGGCCAGCAGGAACATCAGGAGCATCAGGGACAGGGACGTGCTCAGAGCGAGGACGATCCCGTCGTAACCGGCGAGGGCGATGATGCCGCCGGTGCCGAGGACGGTCGCGGCGGAGATGTAGTCGCCCGCGATGGCGAGCCCGTTGCGCATCGGGGAGAGGGAGCCGAAGCCGGTGTAGAACTCGTCGAGGTCGTCACGGTCGGGGCCGGTCATCACGCACAGGAGCAGCGTGATCGTGGCGACCGCGGTGAAGGCGACCAGGGACATGTCGTGCGCCGAGTCACTGAAGACGGTCATCGCAGCACCCCTCCTGCCGTGCCGGGCGTCGGCCGGTGGTCCAACTCGGCCTGCCGGCGCAGGCGGTGGGCGAGCGGGTCGACGCGGCGGCGGGCCGTGCACTCGTACAGGCAGAGGGCGAGGCCGGTGACCGGGAGCTGGCACAGGCCGAGGAGGAGGCCGGTGGAGAGGCCGCCGGGGAGCGTGCCCGTCATGAGGGAGGGGGCGAACGCCGACAGGAGGAGGAAGAGCGTGAAGTAGCCGAGCGCGGTGAGTGTGGCGACGCGCCGCTGCCGGCGGTACGCCACGCGCAGGAGCCGCAGGTCGCTGTGGCGGCCGAGCAGAGGGTGGCGCGGCAGGCGGCGCGCGGGCGCGGGCGGCGGGGGAGGGGGCGCCCAGGGGTAGGTGAGGGGCGCGGGGTCGGGGGCGGGGTGCGGCTGGTGGTGCGGCTGCGGCTGCGGCTGGTGGTGCGGCTGGTGGTGCGGGGGTTCGTGCCAGGTTCCGTACGGGGACTGGTGCTGGGTTCCGTACGCGTTCTGGTCCCGGGTCCCGTACGGGTTCCGGTGCTGGGTTCCGTACGGGTTCCGGTCCGCTGGGGAGGGGGCGGGCCAGGGGGCGTCGGGGTCGGGGAAGGAGCGGTGGGGGGTGTCGGGCATCCCGGTTCTCCTTGCGCGGCTTGGGTCCGCCGGGGATTGCGGACGCAGGGAGCGAGAGGGGAGCCGGAACGTTACTCGTAGGTAGGGGGATTGCGCGACGGTTCTGTCGAACTGTTCAGTCGGTTTGTTGTGAGAGGGGTGAGTGGTGCTGCTGTGAACCTTGTGGTCAGGGTGAGGCTTTCTCGGGCTCGGGCTCGGGCTCGGGATCGGTCCTGGGCTCGGCCCCGGCCGCCCGCTCGTTCTCCTGGTCGATCACCGGGAAGCGCCGCGGCGCCAGGCACAGCAGGATCACCAGGGCGAGCGCGGCCCCGCACGCGGCGCCCACGTAGACCGCGTCGACGGCCGCCGCCACGGCGTGCCGGAGCCGGTCGGGGTCTGCCACGGAGGCCGGGTTCTCCAGGGCCCCGGCCACCGCGTCGAGGGAGCCGGCGCCGCCGAGCCGTCCGGCGAGCACGGTGTTGGCGACGGCGCCGAACAGCGCGGCGCCGATCGTCTGGCCGATCTGCCGGCAGAACAGGACGGACGCCGTCGTCGTGCCGCGCTCGGCCCAGCCGACGGTCGACTGGACCCCGACGATCAGGGGCAGTTGGAAGAGTCCGAGTGCCGCGCCGAGCGCCAGCATGATCAGCGCGGGCTGCCAGGCGGCGCCCGGGTAGGGCAGCAGCGGGAAGGCGAGCAGGATCAGGAGGGCCGCCGCGATGCCGACGACGGCCGTGTTGCGGAAGCCGATCCTGCGGTAGACGTGCTGGCTGAGGGCCGCGGAGACCGGCCAGCTCAGCGTCATCACGGAGAGCACGAACCCGGCCGCCATCGGCGCGAGCCCGAGGACGGCCTGCGCGTACGTGGGCACGAACACGGTCGGCGCGACCATCAGGAGGCCCATGGCGCCGAGCGCGAGATTGACGGCCGCGATGGTGCGGCGCCGCCAGACCCAGCCGGGGATGATCGGCTCGGCGGCGCGCCGCTCGATCGCGACCACGGCGGCCGTCAGAGCAACTCCCGTACTGAACAAGGCGATTGACGGCGGCGAGAGCCAGCCCCAGGCGACGCCGCCCTGGACCAGTGCCGTCAGCAGGACCCCGCCGCACGCGAACACCGCGAGCGCTCCGGCCCAGTCGATCGGGGCACGCGGCCCCTTCTCCCGTACGGGCTCGTGGAGATGGCGGGCGACGAGCCACAGGGCGAGTGCGCCGATGGGCACGTTGATGAGGAAGATCCAGCGCCAGCCCGCGCCGGAGGCGAGCATTCCGCCGAGCGCCGGGCCCGCGACGGACGAGGTCGCCCAGACCGTCGAGAGCCTGGCCTGGATGCGGGGGCGTTCCTTGAGGGGGTAGAGGTCGGCGGCGAGGGTCTGGACGGTGCCTTGTATGGCGCCGCCGCCGAGTCCCTGGACGACGCGGAAGGCGATGAGCGCGCCCATGTTCCAGGACGCCGCGCACAGGACCGAGCCGAGCAGGAAGAGGGCGCTGCCGCCGATGAGTACGGGCTTGCGGCCGAAGGTGTCGGACAGCTTGCCGTAGACCGGCAGCGTGACGGTGACGGCTAGGAGGTAGCCCGAGAAGAGCCAGGAGAACACGGAGAAGCCGCCGAGGTCGCCGACGATCTGCGGGACCGCGGTGGAGACGATGGTGGAGTCGAGGGCCGCCAGTGCCATCGAGAGCATCAGCGCGGCGACGACCGCTCCCCGACGCCGGTCCGTGCCCGCGCCTGTGCCCGTGCCCGCCTGCGATGCCGCGCCGCCCACCGGATTCCTTCCCCCTGCATCTATCTCCGGTGCGCACCTTATGCGGGTGGACGGACCCTGAGTAGGGGTCCACCGAGGGGTGGACCTCCCCTAGGGGGACCTCCGTACAAGGGACGGGGGGTGCTTCGTCCGCTCGGAGGACGAGAGGGGCGGGGGGTTCTTCCTACCTTCGAGGGGTGGGGTTTTCCCCCGGGAAAGACGGTGACTTCCACCAGCGCGCCGGGGGCTCCGCGTCACCAGACTTACGTACACCGCACCGACCCGTTCAGGCATAGGAGACGTACCGTGACAACGGCTGTGACCATTCCCCGGCACGGGGGCACCGGAGGGCGTACGGCCGTTGCCGCGCGGGCGCGGCAGGTCGTCAAGGCCTACGGCTCGGGCGAGACCCGCGTCGTCGCGCTCGACCACGTCGACGTGGACATCGCCCGCGGCCAGTTCACCGCGATCATGGGCCCCTCGGGGTCGGGCAAGTCCACGCTCATGCACTGCCTCGCCGGGCTCGACAACGTCACGTCCGGGCAGATCCACCTGGACGAGACCGAGATCACCGGCCTCAAGGACAAGAAGCTCACGCAGCTGCGCAGGGACCGGATCGGCTTCATCTTCCAGGCGTTCAACCTGCTGCCGACGCTGAACGCGCTGGAGAACATCACGCTCCCCATGGACATCGCCGGCCGCAAACCCGACAGGGAGTGGCTGGACCGCGTCGTGCGGACCGTGGGCCTGGCCGAGCGCCTCAGGCACCGGCCCACCGAGCTCTCCGGCGGCCAGCAGCAGCGCGTCGCCGTGGCCCGCGCCCTCGCCGCCCGGCCGGAGATCATCTTCGGTGACGAGCCGACCGGAAACCTGGACTCGCGGGCCGGCGCCGAAGTCCTCGGCTTCCTGCGGCAGTCCGTCGACGAGCTGGGCCAGACCATCGTGATGGTCACCCACGACCCGGTCGCCGCCTCGTACGCGGACCGGGTGCTCTACCTCGCGGACGGCCGCATCGTCGACGAGATGCTGCGCCCCACCGCCGACGCCGTCCTCGACCGTATGAAGGACTTCGACGCGCGAGGCCGCACGTCATGAGTGCGAACACCATGATGAAGACGTCCGTGCGCAACTTCTTCGCGCACAAGGGGCGCATGGCCCTGTCGGCCGTCGCGGTCCTGCTGTCGGTGGCGTTCGTGTGCGGCACACTCGTCTTCACCGACACGATGGACACGACGTTCGACAAGCTGTTCGCGGCGACGTCGTCCGACGTCACCGTCAGCCCGAAGGAAGCCAAGAACGAGGGCAGCGACACCGGCCGCCCCGAGTCGATGCCGGCCTCCGCTCTCACCCGGGTCGAGCGGGCCGACGGCGTCAAGTCGGCCGAGGGCGCGGTCAGTTCGATGAACGTGACCGTCGTGAACGCGGACAACAAGAACATGGGCTCCGAGAACGGCGCCCCCACCATCGCGGGCAACTGGACCCACAACGACCTGCGGTCCATGGACATCACCTCGGGCCACGCCCCACGCGGACCCACCGAGGTCATGGTCGACTCCGACACCGCGAAGAAGCACCACCTGAAGATGGGCGACGAGCTGCGGACCATCGCCGCCACCGGCGACTTCAGGGCGAGGATCGTCGGCATCGCCTCCTTCAAGGTGACCAATCCGGGCGCGGCCGTCGTCTACTTCGACACGGCCACCGCCCAACGTGAACTCCTGGGCCGCACCGGCCAGTTCACCCAGATCAACGTCGCGGCCGACGCCGGCGTCAGCGACGCCGTGCTCAAGAAGAACGTCGCGGCGTCCCTCGACGGCCCGTACAAGTTCCAGACGCAGGCGGAGGCCGCGGACGCCAACCGCAAGGACGTCGGCTCGTTCATGGACGTCATCAAGTACGCCATGCTCGGCTTCGCCGGGATCGCCTTCCTCGTCGGCATCTTCCTGATCATCAACACGTTCTCCATGCTGGTCGCCCAGCGGACCCGCGAGATCGGCCTGATGCGGGCCGTCGGCTCCAGCCGCAAGCAGGTCAACCGCTCGGTCCTCGTCGAGGCGCTGCTGCTCGGCGTCTTCGGGTCGGTCATCGGGGTCGGCGCGGGCGTCGGACTCGCCGTCGGCCTGATGAAGATGATGTCCGCGGCGGGCATGGACCTGTCCACCGACGACCTGACGGTCCGCTGGACGACCCCGGCGATCGGGCTGCTGCTCGGCATCGTCGTCACCGTCCTCGCCGCCTACGTGCCGGCCCGCCGCGCGGGCAAGGTCTCGCCGATGGCCGCCCTCAGGGACGCGGGCACGCCCGCCGACGTCAAGGCGGGCCTGGTCCGCGGGCTCATCGGTCTCGTGCTCACGGGCGGCGGCGGCTTCGCGCTCTACACGGCGACCCAGGCCGCCAAGGCGGGCGAGGGGTCTCTGTGGCTCGGCGTCGGCATCGTCACCACGCTCGTCGGCTTCGTCGTGATCGGCCCGCTGCTCGCGGGCGGCGTGGTCCGCGTCATCAGCGCCGTACTCCTGCGGATGTTCGGCTCCGTCGGCCGGATGGCCGAGCGGAACGCGCTGCGCAACCCGCGCCGCACCGGCGCCACCGGCGCGGCACTGATGATCGGCCTCGCGCTCGTCGCCTGTCTGTCCGTCGTCGGCTCCTCCATGGTCGCCTCGGCCACCAGCGAGCTCGACAAGTCCGTCGGCGCCGACTTCATCGTCGAGGGCCAGAACGGGCTGAAGCCGCAGGCCGCCCAAGCCCTCAAGAGCGCTGGTGAGTCGGGGTACGTCTCCCACGTCACGGAGGTCAAGTTCGTCCGGACGACGCTGACCACGCCGGGCGGGGTCAAGGAGGACGAGCAGCTCGTCGCCGCGACCCCCACGTACGCCCAGGACCTGCGGCGCGAGACGACCGCCGGTGAGCTGTCGGCGGCGTACGGCAAGGACGCGATGTCGGTCGGCTCGGAGTTCGCGAAGAAGAACCACCTCAAGGTCGGCGACACGATGAAGGTCGCCTTCGACCACGGCCGCACCGTCGGCCTGAGGATCGCGGCGATCACGTCGGACGACACCACGTTCGACAAGGGCGCGATGTACATCAACCTCACGACCGCCAAGCGGTACGTGCCCGCCGACCGGCTGCCGCTGAACGGGATGATGTTCGCCAAGGCGGAGCCGGGCAAGGCCGGCCAGGCCTACAAGGCGCTGAAGTCCTCGGTCGCCGCCGACCCGACGGTCCACGTCAAGAACCAGACCGACTACAAGCAGACCCTCAAGGACCAGGTCGGCCAGATGCTCAACATGATCTACGGGCTCCTGGCCCTCGCGATCGTCGTGGCGGTCCTGGGCGTCGTGAACACGCTGGCCCTGTCGGTCGTCGAGCGGACGCGTGAGATCGGCCTGATGCGCGCCATCGGCCTCTCCCGCCGCCAGCTGCGCCGCATGATCCGCCTGGAGTCGGTGGTCATCGCCGTCTTCGGCGCGCTCCTCGGCCTCGGCCTGGGGATGGGCTGGGGCGCGACCGCCCAGAAACTGCTCGCCCTGGAGGGCCTGGACGTCCTGGAGATCCCCTGGCCGACGATCCTCACGGTCTTCGTCGGCTCGGCCTTCGTGGGCCTCTTCGCCGCCCTGATCCCGGCGTTCCGGGCGGGCCGGATGAACGTACTGAACGCGATCGCCACGGAGTAGGCGGCGGGGCCGGGACCGAGGCCCGCGGCCCCGGAGTGTCCTTCCCGGACGCTCCGGGGCCGCCGTGCGTTCCGGGGCGTGCCGATGGGATCCGCGAATGATCCGCACGCGGGTGTCGGCGGCGCGTCGTAGTCTGGAGACCCCCGGCCCGTTCGACGTGTCGGGCGGTTCGCGTTGCCCACTCTCCGGGATGGAAGACCTTCATGAGCCTGCACGGTCTGCTGGACGCCGTCGTACGAGACGACGCGCTCGCCGAAGCGGTGAAGGCCGCCACCGACGGGCACCGCCCCCATGTCGACCTGGTCGGACCGCCCGCGGCGAGGCCCTTCGCGGTGGCGGCGCTCGCGCGGCGGACGGGACGGACCGTGCTCGCCGTGACGGCGACCGGACGTGAGGCCGAGGACCTGGCCGCGGCCCTGCGCTCCCTGCTCCCGCCGGACGGCGTCGTCGAGTACCCCTCCTGGGAGACGCTGCCCCACGAGCGGCTCTCGCCCCGTTCCGACACCGTGGGCCGCCGCCTCGCCGTCCTGCGCCGCCTCGCCCACCCCCGCACCGACGACCCCGAGACCGGCCCGGTGTCGGTGGTGGTCGCCCCGGTCAGGTCGGTGCTGCAGCCGCAGGTCAAGGGCCTGGGGGACCTGGAACCCGTAGCGCTCGCCGGCGGACAGACCGCCGATCTGAACGAGATCGTCGAGGCGCTCGCCGCCGCCGCGTACGCCCGGGTCGAACTCGTCGAGAAGCGCGGCGAGTTCGCCGTGCGCGGCGGCATCCTCGACGTCTTCCCGCCGACCGAGGAGCACCCGCTCCGCGTCGAGTTCTGGGGCGACGACGTCGAGGAGATCCGCTACTTCAAGGTCGCCGACCAGAGGTCGTTGGAGGTCGCCGAGCACGGGCTGTGGGCGCCGCCCTGCCGTGAGCTGCTGCTCACCGACTCCGTGCGTGAGCGGGCCGCCGCCCTCGCCGAGGAGCACCCGGAGCTGGGCGAACTCCTCGGCAAGATCGCCGAGGGTATTGCGGTGGAAGGCATGGAATCCCTCGCGCCTGTCCTTGTCGACGACATGGAACTGCTGATCGACGTGCTTCCGGCCGGGTCCATGGCCGTCGTGTGCGACCCGGAGCGGGTGCGGACGCGCGCCTCCGACCTCGTCGCCACGTCGCAGGAGTTCCTCCAGGCGTCGTGGGCGGCCACCGCCGGCGGCGGCGAGGCCCCGATCGACGTGGACGCCGCGTCCCTGTGGTCCATCGCCGACGTCCGGGACCGGGCGCGCGAGCTGGAGATGATGTGGTGGTCGGTCTCCCCGTTCGCCGCCGACGAGGAGCTCGGGTCCGACACCCTGAAGCTCGGCATGCACGCCCCCGAGACGTACCGCGGCGACACCGCACGCGCGCTCGCCGACACCAAGGGCTGGCTGTCCGACGGCTGGCGCACGGTCTACGTCACCGAGGCGCACGGCCCCGCCGCCCGCACCGTCGAGGTCCTCGGCGGCGAGGGCATCGCGGCCCGCCTCGACCAGGACCTCACCGAGATCACGCCGTCGGTCGTGCAGGTCTCCTGCGGCTCCATCGACTACGGCTTCGTGGACCCGGCCCTGAAGCTGGCGGTCCTCACGGAGACGGACCTGACCGGCCAGAAGGCCGCGGGCAAGGACGGCCAGCGCATGCCGGCCCGCCGCCGCAAGACCATCGACCCGCTCACCCTCGAATCCGGCGACTACATCGTCCACGAGCAGCACGGCGTGGGCCGCTACATCGAGATGGCGCAGCGCGTCGTGCAGGGCGCGACCCGCGAGTACCTCGTCGTCGAGTACGCCCCGGCCAAGCGTGGCCAGCCCGGCGACCGCCTGTACATCCCGACCGACCAGCTGGAGCAGATCACCAAGTACGTCGGCGGCGAGGCCCCGACGCTGCACCGGCTCGGCGGCGCGGACTGGACGAAGACGAAGGCCCGCGCGAAGAAGGCCGTCAAGGAGATCGCCGCCGACCTGATCAAGCTGTACTCGGCGCGCATGGCGGCCCCCGGCCACTCCTTCGGCCCGGACACCCCCTGGCAGCGCGAGCTGGAGGACGCGTTCCCGTACGCGGAGACCCCCGACCAGCTCACGACGATCGCCGAGGTCAAGGAGGACATGGAGAAGACGGTCCCGATGGACCGGCTGATCTGCGGCGACGTCGGCTACGGCAAGACCGAGATCGCGGTGCGCGCCGCCTTCAAGGCGGTCCAGGACGGCAAGCAGGTAGCCGTCCTCGTCCCGACCACCCTCCTTGTCCAGCAGCACTTCGGGACGTTCTCCGAGCGCTACTCGCAGTTCCCCGTGAAGGTACGGGCGCTGTCGCGCTTCCAGACGGACACCGAGTCGAAGGCCACCCTGGAGGGCCTGCGCGACGGGGCCGTGGACATCGTCATCGGCACGCACCGCCTCTTCTCGTCCGAGACGAAGTTCAAGGACCTGGGCCTCGTCATCGTCGACGAGGAGCAGCGCTTCGGCGTCGAGCACAAGGAACAGCTGAAGAAGCTGCGGGCCAACGTGGACGTCCTGACGATGTCCGCGACCCCCATCCCCCGTACGCTCGAAATGGCCGTGACCGGCATCCGCGAGATGTCGACGATCACCACGCCGCCGGAGGAGCGCCACCCGGTCCTGACCTTCGTCGGGCCGTACGAGGAGAAGCAGATCGGCGCGGCCGTCCGGCGTGAACTGCTGCGCGAGGGCCAGGTCTTCTACATCCACAACCGCGTCGAGTCCATCGACCGCGCGGCGGCCCGCCTGCGCGACATCATCCCCGAGGCGCGCATCGCGACGGCCCACGGCCAGATGTCCGAACAGGCCCTGGAGCAGGTCGTCGTGGACTTCTGGGAGAAGAAGTTCGACGTCCTCGTCTCGACGACGATCGTCGAGTCCGGCATCGACATCTCCAACGCCAACACCCTCATCGTCGAGCGCGGCGACAACTTCGGCCTCAGCCAGCTCCACCAGCTGCGCGGCCGCGTCGGCCGAGGGCGCGAGCGCGGCTACGCGTACTTCCTCTACCCCCCGGAGAAGCCCCTCACCGAGACCGCGCACGAACGCCTCGCCACCATCGCCCAGCACACGGAGATGGGCGCGGGCATGTACGTCGCGATGAAGGACCTGGAGATCCGAGGAGCCGGAAACCTGCTGGGCGGCGAGCAGTCGGGCCACATCGCGGGCGTCGGCTTCGACCTGTACGTACGGATGGTCGGCGAGGCGGTGGCGGACTACCGCGCCTCCCTCGAAGGCGGCGTCGAGGAGGAGCCGCCCCTGGAGGTCAAGATCGAGCTCCCGGTCGACGCGCACGTCCCGCACGACTACGCCCCCGGCGAGCGCCTCCGCCTCCAGGCCTACCGCGCCATCGCCTCCGCCAACACCGAGGCGGACGTCAAGGCGGTCCGGGAGGAACTCACCGACCGCTACGGCAAGTTGCCCGAACCGGTCGAGAACCTGCTGCTCGTCGCCGGCCTGCGCATGCTCGCCCGGGCGTGCGGAGTCGGCGAGATCGTCCTCCAGGGCAACAACATCCGCTTCGCCCCGGTGGAGCTGAGGGAGTCGCAGGAGCTGCGTCTCAAGCGCCTCTACCCGGGCACGGTCATCAAGGCGGCCGCGCACCAGGTCCTCGTCCCGCGCCCCAAGACCGCGAAGGTCGGCGGCAAGCCGCTCGTCGGACGTGAACTGCTGGGCTGGGTGGGGGAGTTCCTGGCGTCGATCCTGGGGTCGTAGCGACTGCTTCCACGGGCGCCCCCGTGCGCCCCGGTCGCCGGGGCGCACACCCGGTACGGTGACACCGGAACCGGAAGAGCAGGGGGAGTGTCGTGATGCGAGGCGCAGCGCGGGCCGCCGTCACCGTCGTCCTGGTGGCCGTTGCCGCCACCGGATGCGGTGTGGACCAGCACGGCGGGTCCGGGTCCGGGCCCGAGTACAAGGCGGGCGGCGCGCTGGACGCCGTGAACTCGCTGACCGTCAAGGGCCGCGCGCCCAAGACCGGTTATGCGAGGGAACGATTCGGCAGCGCCTGGGCCGACACCGACTCGAACGGCTGCGACACCCGGGACGACATCCTCAAGCGGGACCTGAAGGACGTGAGGTTCCGGGGCGGGAACTGCACGGTGGTGTCCGGGACGCTCGCCTCCGACCCCTACACCGGCAGCGAGATCGCCTTCGTGCGCGGCCGCAGCCAGGTCGACATCGACCATCTGGTGGCACTCTCCGACGCCTGGCAGAAGGGCGCGCAGCGGTGGGACGCGAGCAAGCGCATCGCCCTGGCCAACGACCCGCTCAACCTCCTCGCGGTCGACGCGGGCCCCAACCGCAGCAAGGGCGAGGGCGACACGGCGACGTGGCTGCCGCCCCGCAAGGCGTACCGCTGCACGTATGTCGCCGGGCAGGTCGCCGTGAAGAAGAAGTACGGCCTTTGGGTGACCGCGGGTGAGCGGGACGCCATGAAGCGGGTGCTGTCCGGCTGCCCCGGCCAGGCGCTGCCCGAGGGCGGCAACCCGACGTCGGCGCCGGCCCGCTTCCACGCGCGCTGACCCGGCAGCCGCAGCGGCTCAGCCGCCCATCTTGTCCAGGTCGACGACGTCCTTGTCGGCCGGTGCGGTGGCGTGGACCGGCTGGTCGTAGCCGCTGAAGGTGAGCGAGCTCGGGTTCTTGGCCGACTTGGTGACGAGCTTGAGCACGTACGGCTTGCCCTCGGCCGCCACGTAGATCGTGTAGTCGTCCTTGCCGTCGGACTCGGTGAGCGTGAACGCGGGAGTGCCGTCGACCGTCGTCTCCTTGCCCTTGCGGGCGACCGTGTCGTTGCTCTTGAAGTCCGCGAGCATCGTGTCGAGGTCGCAGAAGTCGGTCATCTCCTTGCTGTCGGGGCTGTCCGCCTTCGACTTCATCCAGCGCCCGGCGAGCATCTTCACGACGGCGTCGGTGTCTGCCTTGGACTCGCCCTTGGACTGGGCGCGCAGGAACGCCTCGTCGGACTTGAGGTAGAGGGTGGGGCCCGTCCTGACCAGGTCGACCCTGCCCTGCCCGGACATGCCCATCGAGCCGGTGCACTCGCCCTTCCGGTCGAGGGCGACGTCGAGCGCGATCTGCCCGCCCTCGCCGTCGGGGGCGTGGCCCTTGACGGTGAGCGACGAGGCGGCGCGGGTGGCCTTCATGGCCTTGTTGACGATCTGGGGGCCGGACAGGTCGGCGAAGGGAGCCTTCGGCTTGTCGTTCCCGGCGCCTTCGCCGGGCCCGCCGGGTCCGCAGGCGGTGAGCGAGAGGGCGGCGGTGGCGGTCAGGCAGAGGGCGGCAAGTGTGCTGCGGCGCATGGGAGTTCTCCCCCGGAAGTAATCGATCGTGGTGTGGGTGGTGCGGCGGTGGGCGGCCGTCAGAAGTTGCCGTTGGTGATGATTTCGCCGTCGGCGTCGTAGACCGAGACGAGGCCGTTCTTGCTGTCCTTCCAGTCCGCGAACGCGGAGGCGATCAGCTTGGCGGGGCCGGCGCCCTTGCCCATCAGGCCGCCGGTGAAGTCGGTGTAGACGTCGGCGCTGTCGAGGATGTCGTTCTGCTCGTCGGCGCCCTGGATCTTGGTGATGTGGGAGACGGCGTCCTTCTCCTTGGGCGTGCCGTTCTTGGCGACGAAGGCCTTGAACTGCTGGGCCTGGGTGCCCTTGTTCGCCGAGTCGGCCTTCTTCGCGGAGTCCGCCTTCCCGACCGCGCCTCCGGATCCGGCCGCGTCCCCGGACCCGCCCGCGTTCTTGTCCGCGGTGGCGGAGGGCTTGCGGTCGTTGCCGCCGTCCCCGTTGTCTCCCGAGTTCGCGGACACGACACCGATGACGACGATCCCGACGACGGCACCCAGCGCGACCTTGGTCTTCATGCCCATGGCAGATCCCCCCCCAAAGAAGGCGGCCTCCCGATTCCGGCGACCGCTCGTTTCGATGGGTCAATAAGAGCAGAGCCTGTGAACCGAGTCAACACGGTTCACAGGATCGAGTGTGTACACGTGCGTGAATGGGTCGCTTACGTGTACGCGGGTATGCTCGGCGCCACAGTCACGGGCGCCACAGTCAGTGGGGAAGCCGAGGGACGAGGGGAGCACGCCGGGTGCAGGACAACGCCACAGAAGTCACCGCGGCCGGGATCGCCCGGCTCGCCGGGGTCGGCCGCGCCGCCGTCAGCAACTGGCGCCGCCGCCACCCCGACTTCCCCAAACCCGTCGGCGGCACCGAGACCAGCCCCTCCTTCGCCCTCACCGACGTCGAGAACTGGCTGCGCGAGCAGGGCAAGCTCGCCGAGGTCCCGCTGCGCGAACGCGTCTGGCAGCAGCTCGCAGGACACCCCGCAGGACCCGGCGTCGCCCTCCTGCACACCGGCTGCGCCCTGCTCCTCGTCCACGACCGCCCCACCGACTGGCTCGACCTCGCCGCCGCCTCCGACACCCACCTCGCCGAGCGCCTCCCCGCCGCACTCGACGACGTCCTCACCCGCCGCTTCGGCCCCGAGGGCGACCGCGCGGTGAGCCTCACCGGCACCGGACTCGCGCCCTCCGTCCCCCTGCTGCGCGGCGCCGCCGAACTCGCCGCCGAACTCGGCGCCCGCCAGACCTACGAGTTCCTCCTCGGCCGCCATCTCGACGCCAACCCGCGCCAGTACACGCTCACCCCCGCCGGCCCCGCCGCCCTCATGGCCGCCCTCGCCGGACCCGCCCGCACCGTCCTCGACCCCGCCTGCGGCACCGGCGCCCTCCTGCGCGCCGTCCGTGACCTCACCCCGGGACCCGGCCGGCACCTCTACGGCCAGGACAGCGCCCCCGACCTCGCCGCCCTCACCGCGCTGCGCCTCGCCCTCGGCACCCCGGCCGCCGACGGCGCCACCGTGCGCACCGCGGCCGGCGACACCCTGCGCGCCGACGCGTTCCCCGACGTCCGCGCCGACGCCGTCCTCGCCCACCCCCCGTTCAACGAACGCAACTGGGGCCACGACGAACTCGCCTACGACGCCCGCTGGGAGTACGGCTTCCCGGCCCGCACCGAGTCCGAACTCGCCTGGATCCAGCACGCGCTCGCCCGCCTGCGCGACGGCGGCACCGCCGTCCTGCTGATGCCGCCCGCCGCCGCGTCGCGCCGCTCCGGCCGCCGTATCCGCGCCGACCTCCTGCGCCGCGGCGCCCTGCGCGCCGTGATCGCCCTGCCCGCCGGATCGGTCCCGCCCAACAACATCCCGCTGCACCTGTGGGTCCTGCGCAGGCCCGGCGCCGGCACCCCGCCCGCGCCCGAACTCCTCCTCGTCGAGACGACCGGCGGCACGCCCGCAGGCCCCGGCGACGGGCGCGACAGACTGCCGTGGGAGCAGGTACAGGAGGCCGTGCTCGACGCCTGGCGGACCTTCGACCGCGACGGCACCCTCGACGAGCGCCCCGGCATCGCCCGCTCGGTGCCCGTCATCGAACTCCTCGACGACGAGGTCGACCTCGCGCCCGCACGCCGCCTCCCGCCCCCGGCAGCGGGCGGCGGCGCCGAGGAACTCGCCGAGGTCCGCGCCCGCCTCGGCGACACCCTGCGGCTCACCGCCGACCGCGCCCCCGACACCCCGCCACCCGCCCCCGTCCCGGCCCGCTGGCCCCAGACGACGGTCGGTGAACTCGCCCGCGCGGGCGCCCTGTTGCTCCGGACCACCACGGCGGCCTCAGGGACCACCGGCGGCGCCACCTCGCGCGTCCCCGTCCTCACCGACCACGACGTCCTCGCCGGGACCGCGCCCTCCGGCTCACCCCTGGGCGGCGACGAGGAACCCGTACTCGTCGAGACCGGCGACGTCGTCGTCCCCCTCGCCGGCGGCGGCGCCGTCGTCCGCGTCGTCGACGAGGCCACCGCGGGCGCCGCACTCGGCCGCGGCCTGACCCTGCTGCGCCCCGACCGGGCCGCCCTCGACCCCTGGTTCCTCGCCGGCTTCCTGCGCGGCACCGCCAACAACCGGCAGGCCAGCAGCTACGCGTCCACCGCCACCCGCCTCGACGTCCGCCGCCTCCAACTGCCCCGCCTGCCGCTCGCCGACCAGCACCGCTACGGCGAACGCTTCCGCGCCCTCGCCGAGTTCGAGGACGCCCTGCGCCAGGCCGCCCGCCTCGGCGAACAGCTCGTACGGGGCCTGCACGACGGACTCACGGACGGCACACTCGGCCCCGAGTGAACCCCCGAGTGACGTCCCGGCGACGCCCCGAGTGAACCCCGTGTGGTTCCCGAGTGACGCAGTCGACATCGCTCCGACAACGGTTCCGTACAACCCGGGGCCGGTTGTCGGAGTCGGCCTATACGCTCGACACACAACGGACCCGTCAGCAGGATCAAGCAGGAGCGGCCATGCACGGCAACGGCTATATGCCACCGCCACAACGCCCGTCGGAGGGCGGGCAGATCGCGTTGCGTGTGCTGTTCGTGGCCCTGGCCGTGCTGAGCGTCGGCTTCCTCGCGTGGACGGTGCTCCTGCGTCTCGCCCTGACGACCCGCAGCAGGACGGACTGGATCGTCTTCGGGTCCGTCACCGCGCTCCAGGCCGGCACGCTCGCCCTGCTCACCACCGACCCCGGGGTCGACGAGTTCACCACCTGGCGGGGCGACGTCGGCATGACGATCATGATGCTCACGCTCCTCGGCGTCGTCACGTACTACCTCATCGCCGACATCCGCCACAGCCGCACGAGACGCCCCGCGTTCTACGGCGGCTACGCGATCGGCTACCAGCCGCAGCAGCCCCCGGTCGACCGGCCCGCGTACGGATACCCGCAGGCGCCGCACTACGCATCCGCACCCACCCCGCCGCCTGTGACCACCCCCGTCCACGCGCAGCCCACCCAGACTGCGGGCCCCGCCCCCACACCCGTACCCGCGCCCGCCCCCTACGCGCCCCAGGCCCACCGCATCGACCAGGTCCGCGCCGAGCTCGACGAACTCAGCGACTACCTGCGAAAGCAGGAAGGCGACCGGTGAGCAAGCCCCTGAGCGCGTCCGGCGGACAGCTCGTCGCCGGACGCTACGAGCTGTCCACCCTCATCGGCCAGGGCGGCATGGGCCAGGTCTGGACCGCGTACGACCAGCGGCTCGACCGCCGCGTCGCCGTGAAATTGCTGCGCCCCGACCGCGTCGCGGGCCAGGAGGCCGACGAGCTGCGCCGCCGCTTCGTCCGCGAGTGCCGCGTCACCGCCCAGGTCGACCACCCCGGCCTCGTCACCGTCCACGACGCCGGCACCCAGGGCGAGGACCTCTACCTCGTCATGCAGTACGTCGACGGCGCCGACCTCTCCGACCACCTCGCCGAACACGACCCCTACCCGTGGCAGTGGGCCGTCTCCGTCGCGGCCCAGCTGTGCGCCGTCCTGTGCGCGGTGCACGCCGTGCCGATCGTGCACCGCGACCTCAAGCCGCGGAACGTGATGGTCAAACAGGACGGCACCATCACCGTCCTCGACCTCGGCGTCGCCTCCGTCCTCGACACCGACACCACCCGCCTCACCCACACCGGATCCCCCATCGGCAGCCCCGCCTACATGGCCCCCGAACAGGCCATGGGCGGCGCCGTCGGCCCCTACACCGACCTGTACGCCCTCGGGGTCCTGCTCCACGAACTCCTCAGCGGAGACGTCCCCTTCGCGGGCTCCACCGCCCTCGGCGTCCTGCACCGCCACCTCTACGAACCCCCGCTCCCCGTCCGCCGCCTGCGCCCCGAAGTCCCCGAAGCCCTCGAAGCGCTCGTCCTGCGCCTCCTCGCCAAGGACCCGCAAGCCCGCCCCGCCTCCGCCCAGGAGACGTACGAGGCCCTGCTCCCCCTCCTTCCCGCGCGCGGCATCCCCACCGGCGGCCCCCTCGACCCCACCCGCCCCTTCCTGCGCCCGCACGCCCCCTGGCCCGACCGCGCCCGCACCCCCGCCCCGCAGGCCGCCGCCCCCACACCCCACACCGACCAGGGCACGACCGACGTCGCCGGCGCCGTCGACGAGGTCAAACGGCTCCTCGGCGAAGGCCGCATCACCCAGGCCGTCGACATCCTCGGCGCGATCCTGCCCACCGCCGCCGCCCAGCACGGCGAGCACTCACCCGTCGTCCGCACCCTGCGCAAGCAGTACGCCGCCACCCTCATGGACGACGGCCAGTACCGCCGCGCCCTCCCCGAGCTGCGCCGCCTCGCCGACGAGCGCGCCGCCGAAGCCGGCCAGGCCGACCCCCAGGCCCTCCGCTTCCGCTACGAGGCCGCACAATGCCTCGAACAACTCGGCGAACCGGCCGCCGCGCTGGCCGAATACCGCGCCCTGCTCCCGTACTACGAGAACCAGTACGCGACCACGGACCTCACCCTGCCCCTCGAAGTCCGGCGCCGCATCGGCCACCTGCTCCTCGCACTCGGCGACCGGGCCGCCGCCCACGACACCCTCGTACGCCTCCTGCACGACGCGGAACGACTCCAGGGACCCGGCCACCCCTTCCCGGCCGAAATCCGCCGCACCCTGCAGTGGCTGGGACAGGTCAGGGGCTGACCCGCGACCGGCCACCCTCGGGGGGAGTACCCCAACTCCCGGCGAATCGTTGGGTCGAATAGGTGGCCGAGAGCACGGCCACTGCCTAACATCGATCACCGCCGGACTTTGTGCGCCCGCCCGTCGCCCGACCACCACCCCTGGTCGAGGCGCTGCGCGCCGCAGAATGTCCACAAACTCCTCGCTGGGAGGCCCACCTTGCACCGCCGCCACAGCCGCAACAGCCGCCGCGCCGCGCTCGTCCTCTCCTCCGCCGCCGTAGCAGCGGTCCCCCTCCTCACCGCCTGCGGCAGCGACGCGCACCCCGGCGCCGCGGCCGTCGTGGGCAGCGAACGCATCACCGTCTCCCAGCTCCAGAACCGGGTGAACGAGGTACGCGACGCCCAGCAGGCCGCCACCAAGGACAGCGCCCAGTACGGACAGGCCATCGCCAAGTCCGGCGGCCTCACCCGCAGCACCCTCAGCTCCATGGTCTTCGACCGCGTCCTGCACCGCGCCGCCACCGACGCCGGGATCACCGTCACCCGCAAGCAGATCCAGGCCCACGAAGCCGGGATGGCACAGCAGACCGGCGGCGTCCGGCAGATGCGGCTCGCCCTGCTCGAGCAGTACAACATCGCCCCCCAGCGCATCGACGAGTTCGCCCGCACCGACATCGAGGTGATGGCACTCGCCCAGCACGTCGGCGCGAACATGCAGTCCCAGTCCGCGGCCGACCAGGCCCCCTTCTGGAAGGCCCTCGACCAGGCCTCCAAGGAGCTGAACGTCGACCTGAACCCGCGCTACGGCACCTGGGACATCACCAGGACCCACGGCCGCGCCGACCTGAAGACCCCCTGGGTGCGCGAGGTCACGGCCGCCGGGGCCGAGGGCCACCAGACGACGTAGGGCTCGGGGGGCGGCCTGGGTTACGTTCGACACGTGAACGCCGAGAACACCCCCGCCGCCGAGCCCGCCGAGCCCGCCGAGAAGGCCCCCACCGGCCGCATCGTCCTGCTCACCACCAGCCACCGCGTCGCCCCCGGCCTGCTGTCCTGGCAGGCCTGGCAGCTCCTGCACAGCGCCGACGAGGTGCTGTGCGCCGACGCCGCCCACCCGCAGCTCCCGTATCTGCGGGAGGCGGGCATCGCGGTGACGGAGGCGGCACCCACCGCCCGCGAGCTCGTCGACGCCTGCGCCGACGGCGGCCGCACCCTCGTCGTCCTCACCACCGCCGAGGGCGACCGGCGCCTCACCGACGGCCTCGCCACCCTCGCCGGCTCCGGCCGCGTCGCCATGCCCGACCTGGAACTGCTCCCCGCCTCCTACGACCTGCCCGGCGCCCGCCTCCTCGACCTCGTCCAGGTCATGGACCGCATCCGCCGCGAATGCCCCTGGTCCTCCCGCCAGACCCACAAGGGCCTCGCGAAGTACGCGATCGAGGAGGCGTACGAACTCGTCGAGGCGATCGAGGACGGCGACCGGGACGAGCTCCGCGAGGAGCTCGGGGACGTCCTCCTCCAGGTCGTCTTCCACGCGCGCATCGCGGAGGAGGCCTCCGGGGAGGAAGGGGAGGAGCCGTTCTCCATCGACGACGTCGCCGGCGGCATCGTCGAAAAACTCATCCACCGCCACCCCCACGTCTTCGGCGACGACACGGCCCTCACCCCGGAGGACGTGAAGGAGCACTGGCAGCGCACGAAGGCCGTCGAGAAGCAGCGCGAGTCGGTCACGGACGGCGTCCCGCTGACCCAGCCGGGCCTCGCCCTCGCCGCCAAACTCGGCTCCCGCGTCCGCACGGCCGGCCTCGACGTCCCCGCACCCCTCGGCGAGGGCATCGGCTACGACCTCCTCACCCTCGCCCTGCGCGCAGAGGCCGACGGAACAGACCCGGAAGCGGCCCTGCGAGCGGCGGCCCGCACGTACCGCGACGCGATCCGGGCGGCGGAGGGGCTGACGGCTCAGTGAGGAGTGAATTCCACCGGAAGGGTCCGCAGCCCGCGCATGATGAGCCCTCCGCGCCACCGCAGATCAGCGGGGTCGCCGGACAGCGAGAGATCCGGTAGGCGACGCAACAGAGTCTCGATGGCGGTGGTGCCTTCCAGACGGGCCAGCGGTGCGCCGAGGCAGTAGTGGATTCCGTGGCCGTAGCCGAGGTGCTGGTTGTCACGGCGGGAGAGGTCGAGCGTGTCCGGCTCAGCGAAACGGGCGGGGTCGCGGTCCGCGGCGGCCAGGACGACCAGCACCGGGTCGCCGGCGGCGATGCTCTGTCCGCCGATGGTGAGTGGCTCGGTGGCGAAACGCCACGTGGCGAGTTCTACGGGACCGTCGTAGCGGAGCAGCTCCTCGATGCCGGTGTCCAGCAGTTCCCGTTCGCCGCCCTCGATCGATGCCTGGAGCCGGGCTCGCTGCTCAGGGTTTCCCAGGAGCGCGTACACCCCGTTGCCGATCAGATTGATGGTGGTCTCAAAACCTGCGAACAACAGTACGAAACACATTGCGGCGGCCTCGTTCTCCGTGAGGTGCTCGCCGTGGTCGGAGGCGCGGATGAGGCCGGAGATGAGGTCGTCGCCGGGTTCATTGCGCTTGCGGTGGATGAGTTCGGCGAGGTAGCCGCGGATCTTCTTGACGGAGCGGGCGACACCGCCGCGCGGGCCTCCGCCGTGCCGGATCATCATCCCCGCCCAGTCGCGGAAGTCGTCCTGGTCCTCGGGCGGAACACCGAGCAGGTCGCAGATCGCGTAGATGGGGAGGGGGAAGGCGAAGTCGTGAATGAGGTCGGCCCGGCCCTGCGATGCAAACCCGTCGATGAGGTCGTCCGCCAGCTCCTGAACCCGCGGCGCGAATTCGGCCACGCGCCGAGGCGTGAACGCCTTGGAGACGAGTCGGCGAAGCCGGGTGTGGTCCGGCGGGTCGATGTTGAGCAGATGCGTCATCAGGTTGGCGCTGCGCTCGCCGGGGATGCCGGTCTTGCTCTTGCCCTGTGCGTCCTCGGCATGATGCTCGGGATTCTTCGACAGCCGGCTGTCCGCGAGGGCCTGGCGCGCGTCGGCGTAGCGGGTCACCAGCCATGCTTCGACGCCACTGGGCAGTTTCGTCCTGTGGACGGGGGAGTTTTCCCGCAGCCAGGCATAGGCGGGATACGGATCCGAGGCGAACTCCCAGGTGAAGAGTTCGGGTGCGGCGTTCGGGGCGTTCACGACTCGACCGTATAGGGAGCCGTGCGGTGCATCCGCGCCCGAGAGGCCTTGAGTTGCTTTGGCGCGATAGGGGACGCCCGAAGAATTATGCGGATTACGGCACGGCTTGGGCCGTAAATGGCTAGGTTCGCGGCAACGCAAAGGGCCCCGAAGCTGGCTAGAGCTCCGGGGCCGTACCAGCCGTGAAGGGGCTGATGTGTCCAAAGCTACAGCTATGCCCGCGCCCATGTCCGTGCCCGGTCGCCGGCCGGATTCCCCGCCGCCCGTCCGCGCGGCCCTGATGCTTCGCGTGTCCACGAAGGAACAGGTGAAGGGATACGGGCTCGACGTGCAGGAGGAGGCGGGGCGCGCCTACGTCGGGGGCAGGCCTGGATGGGTTCTTCCGCCCGACCTGATCTTCAAGGACAGGGGTGTGCCGGGAGCCGTCGTCGACCGCCCTGCCATGCGGGCCCTCGAACAGGCCGTCCGGCAGGGGCGCGTGGACGTGATCGTGGTCCACGACTTCGACCGTGTCGGCCGCACCGGTCAGGCGTTCTGGACGTGGATCTGGGCGATGGAGGACCTCGGTGTCGACTTCGTCTCCGTCACGCAGGACATCGACACCACCACGCCGCTCGGCCGCCGCCAGTTGCAGTTCCATGCCATGCGGGCTGAGGCCGAATGGAATCTCGTCCGTGACCGCACGCAGTCCGGCCGCCAGCGCAAGGCCCTGACCGGCGGCTGGCCCGGTGGCCCACCGCCGTGGGGATACGCCATCGAAGGCCTCGGCCGACGAAGGTCGGTGCTCGTCATCGACGACGACGAAGCGGCGGTCGTCCGCAAAGCGGTCAGTCTCGTCGTTGACGAGGGCAAGAACATCTCAGCCACGGCACGGGAGTTGAACCGGCTCGGGCTCCTGACGCGCAGCGGTCGGCCATGGAGCGCGGCCAACCTCTACCGCCGTCTCAGGAGCCCGTCGTTGCTCGGGGGCGAGATCGTCTTCCGGAATCCTCTGGGCAGCGGAAGGAATCGCACCAAATTGGATGAGGGAGGCCTTCCTCTGCACGGGGACAGCGTGACGATCCGGGTTCCCCGGCTCATCTCGGCCGACCGGGCCCGGGAACTCGGCGACGCCATGGCGCAGAACGGGCACCGCGTGCACTCGGCGGCCGGCGTGTATCCCCTCACGGGCCGGATCGTCGGGCGATGCGGACACCGCTATGTCGGCGCCTACCGGAACTGCGATGACACCCGGTACTACCGGTGCGGTGGCGGTAACAACGGCAAGGGGCGCGAGTCGGGCTGCGGCGACCCCTACCTGACGGCCATTGATGTCGAGGCCTCTGTCTGGCGGGAAATTGTGACGTTCCTCGCTGGGCCGGAGTGCATCGAGGGGGCGTTCACCCCTCCGGTCGGACTGTCTCCCGGTGACATCGATAAGCAGCCGGAGCGAGTCGCGGCCTTCGAGGCGGATCTTCAGGGGAAGCGGGACGTCGCTGCACGAGCTGTGGTCGACATGGCGCGCAGTCCCGGCTTCGACGAGTCGGTCAGGGACGCCGTCATGAGGCAGCTCGACGAGGATGTGCGGAGCGCATCGCTGCTGCTGTCCAGGGCGCGAGAGGTTCTCGCGGGACGGGTGCGGGTGGAGGCGGAGGCCGGGAAGGCCGTGGATCTCGTCGCGATCGCCCGAGCGGGTACTCGGGAGCTGACTCTGTCCGAAATGGGGGAAGTGATCGCCCTGTTGGATGTAGGAGTGCGGCCGCTCGGAGAAGTCCGGAAGAGGTCCGGGGTCAAGTGCAAGGTGACCGAATGGCACGAGCGGACGGGCGTGCCAGTGCCCGAAGAGGTGACGGAGGCGCGGTGGCCTGCCGTCGAGGAGGTCATGAAGTCCTTCTTCCGACGCCGTCAGTTCGCTCGGGGCACCGTGGACGTCAGGACCCAGGTGAACGGCATTCTCCACAGGCTGCGGACGGGATGCCTGTGGGACGAACTTCCTGACCGGTACGGCACGTGGGCACTCGCCAAGGACCGGCAGAACACCTGGTTCAAGAAGGGTTTCTGGCCACTGCTCGTCGAGCACTTGAATGCAGCCGGGGGAGGTGCTCCGGTGCGGCGAGAGCGTCAGGTCCCGCCGCTGGACATCACGTGGCGGAGCTGACGGGGCCCGGGCCGTCGTGGAGGTGGAGGGCCGGTTCGGAGGGAGTTCACGGCACGTCAGGAAGGGCTTGGTGGGGCGCGTGACTGACGGACCGTCAAAACTGTGACTTTCACGTGATCTCCGCTGCATCGACTTGTGACAAGCGTTCGAGTGCCGCTACGTTCACCAGTCATCGGGGCACCACCCGCCGCACGAGTCACGCGAAAGGCGTCTTCATGCTCTCCGGGAACGGTCGTCACCGGCGCCCCCGTCAGGCTCCCGCGCTCATCGTCGCGGCGGGAGTGGCCGGATCGGCCATCGCGATTCCGCTGCTCGGCGCGACGAGTGCGAGCGCCGCGTCGACGGCCACCTGGGACAAGCTCGCCGAGTGCGAGAGCGGCGGCTCGTGGAGCGCCGACCCGGGCAACGGCTATTACGGCGGGCTCCAGTTCTCGCAGGAGATGTGGGAGCAGTACGGCGGTCTCGACTTCGCGCCGCGGGCCGACCAGGCCAGCCGGTCGCAGCAGATAGCCGTTGCCGAGAAGGTTCTCGACGACCAGGGTCCGCGGGCGTGGCCGGTCTGTTCCGTCACGTCGGGCCTTACGCGTGACGCCGCGGCCGCCAAGGTCGACCCGGGGGCCGCGCTGCCGACCCCGTCGGCGTCCGCCGGTGACTCCGGGAGCGGCGACGCGGCGACGGGTGACGCGAGCCCCGCCCCCTCGGATGCCGGCCTCTTGGGCACCGCCCCCTCGGACGCCGCGTCCCCGGATGCGACGGACGGCTCCCGAGAGAAGAATCACGACACCTCGGGTGATACCGCAAGTAACACCCCGGACGACTCCAAGGGTGACAAGTCCGGCCGGAGCGATGCGACTTCGGCCCCGGCGACGCCCGCGCCCGAGACGTCCGCCGGCTCGGACTCCTCCGCTCCGCCCGTCTCCGGCCGGCACCGGGGCGACGCGGCCGGCGACGAGGCGGCCGGCTCCTCGCGCGCCGACGACAGCTCGGGCCGTCACGCCTCCCGTGGCGACGAAAGCGGTCGCAAGGACGCGAATACGGACGAACGCGCCTACACGGTGCGCCCCGGCGACAGCCTCTGGGGCATCGCCGACGCCCATGACGTGGACGGCGGATGGGCCGCGCTGTACGCCGAGAACAAGAAGACGGTCGGCGCCGACCCGGACCTCATCCTTCCTGGTCAGAGTCTGGATCTTGGGCTCGAATCGGGCGAAAAGTAGCGGCAGTTCGGGCTGAATGTCCGCTTTCGTGAGAGTGAGAGATGGGTCTCAAAGGCCCTGATCGTCTTTGAAATTCCGGCGATCCACTGCTTACGGTCAGGACCGCTCGCCACAGCGGGCCCCGTCGGATGTCACGCCGAATCCTGCCAATGTCCGTACGGGAACAGTCGTCGCGTAAGCGCCGTAGGCAGGAGCGGGGGACCCAAGGTAAGCGCCGGCCCCGGCCGTTGAGAGACGGCCGACCGACCGGCTTGGGGTGAAGTCGCACGCAACGTCGTGCGACCGGGCACTCATCCGGCCCGAACCCGACAGCTCACCTCGTAGGCGTCGGTGAGGGGATCTCTCGATGCTGTTTTCCAGCAAGGGCAAGCACCGCCGTCCGTCCAAGGCCGTTCGCGTCGCCACGCTCGCCGGTGTCGCCGGTGCCGCTGTCGCCGTTCCGCTGATGGGTGCCACGGGCGCCTCGGCCGCCACCGCCTCCGAGTGGGACGCGGTCGCGCAGTGCGAGTCCGGCGGCAACTGGTCGATCAACACGGGCAACGGCTACTACGGCGGCCTGCAGTTCTCGTCGTCGACCTGGGCCGCGTACGGCGGCACCGCCTACGCCTCCCGCGCCGACCTGGCCTCCAAGTCGCAGCAGATAGCCGTCGCCGAGAAGGTCCTGGCCAGCCAGGGCAAGGGTGCCTGGCCGAGCTGTGGTGTGGGCCTGTCCGCCGCCTCGACCGGCTCCGCCCCGGCCGCCCCCACGCAGCAGCCGGCCCAGCCGCAGCAGCAGGAGCGCACCCAGCAGCCGACCACCCGCAGCCAGGAGCGCGCGAAGCCCGCCGCTCCGAAGCAGGAGTCGAAGAAGACCGTCGAGACCCCGACCGGCAAGAAGGTCAAGAAGGGTGACGGCGAGTACAAGGTGAAGTCCGGCGACACCCTCAGCAAGATCGCCGAGGCGCACCACGTCAAGGGTGGCTGGGCGAAGCTCTTCAAGCTGAACAAGGACATCGTCGAGGACGCCAACCTCATCTACCCGGGCCAGCAGCTCCACCTCAAGTAAGAGGCACCGCCTCTTCAAGTAAGAGGCAACCCATAAGAGGGGTCCCCCCAAGAACTCCCCGCCCCGGTGCGCCTTCCCCCGTCGCGCCGGGGCGGGGATTTGGTGTCTGAGGGGTCCTGGACTTTCGTCCGTTGTCGGCCGGGGCTTTTTGTTCCGTTCGGAAACAATTCGCTCTCGGTTTTGTCCACGGGGCGGGCGGTCGGCTGGCCGATGCCCCGGAGCCGGTTAGGCTCGTGCTTGCCGGACCAAGCGGCCCGGCGTAGAAGCGTCACATCCCAGAAGGAGATGCTCGTGCCGTCCATCGACGTCGTCGTAGCCCGGGAAATCCTGGACTCCCGAGGCAACCCCACGGTCGAGGTCGAGGTCGGCCTCGACGACGGCAGCACCGGTCGTGCCGCTGTCCCGTCCGGTGCGTCCACCGGCGCCTTCGAGGCCATCGAACTGCGTGACGGTGACCCGAACCGTTACCAGGGCAAGGGTGTCGAGAAGGCCGTCCTCGCCGTCATCGAGCAGATCGGCCCGGAGCTCGTCGGCTACGACGCCACCGAGCAGCGCCTGATCGACCAGGCGATGTTCGACCTCGACGCCACGGACAACAAGGGCTCGCTCGGCGCCAACGCCATCCTCGGCGTCTCCCTCGCCGTCGCGCACGCCGCGTCCGAGGCCAGCGACCTGCCGCTGTTCCGCTACCTCGGCGGTCCGAACGCGCACCTGCTGCCCGTCCCGATGATGAACATCCTGAACGGTGGGTCGCACGCCGACTCCAACGTCGACATCCAGGAGTTCATGATCGCCCCGATCGGCGCGGAGTCCTTCTCCGAGGCGCTGCGCTGGGGCACCGAGGTCTACCACACCCTCAAGAAGGTCCTGAAGAGCAAGGGCCTGGCCACCGGCCTGGGCGACGAGGGCGGCTTCGCCCCGAACCTCGGCTCGAACCGTGAGGCCCTCGACCTGATCCTCGAGGCGATCAAGGAGGCCGGTTACGTTCCCGGCCAGCAGGTCGCCCTCGCGCTCGACGTCGCCGCCTCCGAGTTCTACAAGGACGGCAAGTACCTCTTCGAGGGCAAGGAGCGCTCCGCCGCCGAGATGACGGAGTACTACGAGGAGCTCGTCGCGGCCTACCCGCTCGTCTCCATCGAGGACCCGCTGTTCGAGGACGACTGGGCCGGCTGGCACGTCATCACCGAGAAGCTCGGTGACAAGGTCCAGCTCGTCGGCGACGACCTGTTCGTCACCAACCCCGAGCGCCTGGCCCGCGGCATCGAGGAGAACTCGGCCAACGCCCTGCTCGTCAAGGTCAACCAGATCGGTTCGCTGACCGAGACCCTGGACGCCGTCGAGATGGCCCAGCGCAACGGCTTCAAGTGCATGATGTCCCACCGCTCCGGTGAGACCGAGGACGTCACGATCGCCGACCTCGCCGTCGCCACCAACTGCGGCCAGATCAAGACCGGCGCCCCGGCCCGCTCCGAGCGCGTCGCCAAGTACAACCAGCTGCTGCGCATCGAGGAGATCCTGGACGACGCGGCGGTCTACGCCGGTCGCTCGGCCTTCCCCCGCTTCAAGGGCTGACCTGCTCTGACGCTGTAGTTACGTACGTCCCCGCACTCGGTCCCGTACCGTGTGCGGGGACGTACGTACGTATCGGGGAGGCGAGCACGCGATGGCCGGAAAGGTCCGCGACCGGGACAAGGACCGGTTCTCCACGGCCACCCGGCTCCGCGTACTCGGCGAGCAGACCGCCGAGCGTGTCTACCGCTCCCAGACCAGGCGTCAGGCCCGCCGCTCCCGCCTCACCGGCCGCGCGGCGCTCCTCGCCCTGGTCCTGTGCACACTGGTCGTCGCGCTCGCCTATCCCATAAGGCAGTACGTCTCCCAGCGCGGGGAGATCGCCGACCTGCGGCGCCAGCAGCAGGAGGCGCAGGCCAGGGTGGACCGGCTGCGCGACGAGAAGGCACGCTGGCAGGACGACTCGTACGCCGAGCAGCGGATCCGCGAGCGCCTGCACCTGGTGATGCCGGGCGAGACCGGCTACATCGCGCGTGACCCCGAAGCGGCGAAGCGCACGCGCTCCGACGGGAGTGCGGCGGGGCGGCCCTGGTACTTGAACGTCTGGGACGGCGTCGACAAGGCCGACCGCCCCGGCAACTGACCCACCCGAACCCCGAGTCCCCTGATATCCACCGAAGTTCACCGAAGTTCACCGAGCTCACCGAAGTTCACTGAAGGAAAGCCAGCCAGGCATGGACACGCCCCCGCCCCAGACCGAGCCGACGACGCCCACGGACGCCGACATCCACGCGTTCAAGGAGCAGCTCGGGCGCCCGCCGCGCGGCCTGCGGGCCATCGCGCACCGCTGCCCGTGCGGCAACCCGGACGTGGTCGAGACGGCCCCGCGGCTCGAGGACGGCACGCCGTTCCCGACGACGTACTACCTCACGTGCCCGCGCGCGGCCTCCGCGATCGGCACGCTGGAGGCGAACGGCGTCATGAAGGAGATGACGGAGCGTCTGCAGACCGACCCGGAGCTCGCGGCCGCGTACCGGGCGGCGCACGAGGACTACATCGCGCGCCGTGACGCGATCGAGGTCCTGGAGGGCTTCCCGAGCGCGGGCGGTATGCCGGACCGGGTGAAGTGTCTGCACGTCCTGGTCGGTCACTCGCTGGCCGCGGGCCCGGGTGTGAACCCGCTGGGCGACGAGGCGATCGCGATGCTGCCGGAGTGGTGGGCGAAGGGCCCGTGCGTGTCGGCCGCGCCCGAGGAGGGCGAGTGACCCGGGTCGCCGCGATCGACTGCGGTACGAACTCGATCCGCCTGCTCGTCGCCGACGCTGACCCGGAGACCGGTGAACTCGTCGACCTGGACCGCCGCATGAAGATCGTGCGGCTCGGCCAGGGCGTCGACCGCACCGGACGACTCGCGCCCGAGGCCCTGGAGCGCACGTTCGCGGCCTGTCGCGAGTACGCGGCCGTCATAAAGGAGCACGGCGCCGAGAAGCTCCGCTTCGTGGCTACCTCCGCGTCCCGCGACGCGGAGAACAGGGACGACTTCGTGCGCGGCGTCGTGGAGATCCTGGGTGTCGAGCCCGAGGTCATCACCGGTGACCAGGAGGCGCAGTTCTCCTTCACGGGCGCGACGAAGGAGCTGACGGGCCGGGCCGACCTGGACCAGCCGTACCTGGTCGTGGACATCGGCGGCGGTTCGACGGAGTTCGTCGTGGGTGACGACACGGTCGCCGCCGCGCGTTCCGTGGACATCGGCTGCGTGCGCATGACGGAGCGCCACCTCGTGGGGGAGGACGGCAAGGTCACCGACCCGCCGGCCGCCGCGCAGATCGAGGCGATCCGCGAGGACGTCGTCGCGGCGCTCGACCTGGTGACGCAGACCGTCCCGCTGACCGCGGCCCGTACGCTCGTCGGCCTGGCCGGCTCGGTGACGACGGTCGCCGCGCTCGCGCTGGGTCTGAAGGAGTACGACTCGGTGGCCATCCACCACTCCCGTATCTCCTACGAGCGGGTCGCCGAGCTGACGGACTGGCTGCTGATGTCGACGCACGACCAGCGCTCCCTGAACCCGGTGATCCACCCGGGCCGGGTCGACGTGATCGCCTCCGGCGCGCTGGTGCTGCGCCTGATCATGGAGTGGACGGGTGCGAAGGAGGTCGTGGTGAGCGAGCACGACATCCTTGACGGCATTGCGTGGTCGATCGCGTAGGAGCTCCCCCGGTCCTCCCTCGGTCCTCCTTCGGTCGGCCTCCCGGTCCGTAGCGGACCTTCCTTCAACCTCCTTCCGATCGATTGCCGGACCCCCGGAACTGCCTTCGTTTGAGCGGCGGGGAGGGTGTTTGAGCGCGGTGAAAGTGGGTTTTGGGGCCCCTGCACGACACGCCGCCGAGAAAGTTCGTGAAGTTCTTCACAAGGAATTCGCGCCTGTTGGGCGCGGTTCGGGGCCTTCTGGTCCGGTGAAGGGGGTCCGAGGGCTCTGGCGGGGGTCGCGCGGAGGGGTGCGGGATCCGTAGTCCGGAGCTCGGCCGGGGGAGTGGTCCAGGGCGGTGCCAGGCCCGGAGCGGCAGCTCAAGAGGGGTGTGCAACGAGTGGAGTGACGCCGCGGTTCCCTTTGAGGGCCATGACCTGGGTCACGTGGGCGGCGCAGTGTAGCAGAGGCACTGCATAAGCTTGTGAAGGGGCGCACGAGCGACCCCCTCCAGACAGGTGGATACTCGATGGCATGAGCACCACGGAGCGTCCCAGGATCCTCGTAGTAGGCGGTGGGTACGTAGGCCTGTACGCAGCACGACGCATTCTCAAGAAGATGCGTTATGCGGAAGCGACCGTCACGGTCGTGGACCCGCGCTCGTACATGACCTACCAGCCCTTCCTCCCCGAAACCGCCGCCGGCAGCATCTCGCCGCGCAACGTCGTCGTGCCCCTGCGACGCGCTGTGCCCGGAGCCGAGATTCTCACCGGCCGGGTCACCACCATCGACCAGGACCGCAAGGTCGCCACGGTCGCCCCGCTCGTCGGCGAGGCGTACGAGGTTCCCTTCGACTTCCTGGTGATCGCGCTCGGCGCGGTCTCCCGCACCTTCCCGACCCCCGGCCTGGCCGAGGTGGGCATCGGTATGAAGGGTGTCGAGGAGGCCATCGGCCTGCGCAACCACGTGCTCGAGCAGCTCGACAAGGCCGAGTCCACGACGGACGAGGAGATCCGCCGCAAGGCGCTCACCTTCGTCTTCGTCGGCGGTGGCTTCGCGGGCGCCGAGACGATCGGTGAGGTCGAGGACCTGGCGCGCGACGCGGCCAAGTTCTACAAGAACGTGAAGCGCGAGGACATGCGCTTCGTGCTCGTCGACGCCGCCGACAAGGTGCTGCCCGAGGTCGGGCCCGAGCTCGGCCAGTACGGCAAGAAGCACCTGGAGTCCCGCGGTATCGAGATCTACCTCGGCACCACGATGCCCTCCTGCGTCGACGGTCACGTCGTGCTCAGCAACGGCCTCGAGGTCGACTCCAACACGGTCGTGTGGACCGCCGGCGTCAAGCCGAACCCGGCCCTCGCGCGCTTCGGTCTCCCGCTCGGCCCGCGCGGCCACGTGGACACCTCCGCCACCCTCCAGGTGCAGGGCACCGACTACATCTGGGCCGCGGGCGACAACGCCCAGGTTCCGGACCTGGTCGGCCGCAAGGCCGGCAACCCGAACGCCTGGTGCCCGCCGAACGCGCAGCACGCCATGCGTCAGGCCAAGGTCCTCGGCGACAACGTGGTCTCCGGCATGCGGGGCTTCCCGCAGAAGGAGTACAGCCACGCCAACAAGGGCGCGGTCGCGGGTCTCGGCCTGCACAAGGGCGTCGCGATGATCGTCATGGGCAAGATGAAGATCAAGCTCAAGGGCCGTCTCGCCTGGTACATGCACCGTGGCTACCACGGCATGGCGATGCCGACGTACAACCGCAAGATCCGTGTGATCGCCGAGTGGACGATCAACATGTTCCAGAAGCGCGACATCACCGCGCTCGGCGCCCTGGAGACTCCGCGCGAGGAGTTCTACGAGGCCGCCAAGCCGGCGCCGGCCCCGCCCGCCGCCGACAAGCCGAAGGTCGAGGAGAAGGCCAAGGCCTCCTGACCTCAGGTCCCGCATCACCCCGAAGGGGCGCTCGCCATCCGTGGTGCGAGCGCCCCTTCGGCGTTCTCGGAAGCGCCCCCTTCGGCGTCCCGGAAGGCACCCGGCACCCCGACATACGTGGCGGCTGCATGCATTTTTGCCGATCCGTAACGCAGTAACGGGACTGCGCGAGCGCCCTGTTGGTGTTTACGTGGTGTTGGACCGTTCCGGGATCCGTCCTCACGGAGGTGTGCGCCATGTCGAACGCCGCACTGCGGCTGAAGAACCTCGCCGAACAGCTACTCGGAGCACCGCTGCCCGTACGCCTGCGTGCCTGGGACGGTTCGGAGGCCGGTCCGCCGGGCGGGCCCGTCCTCGTCGTACGCAACCGCCGAGCCCTGCGCCGCCTGCTGTGGAAGCCGGGGGAACTCGGCCTCGCCCGCGCCTGGGTGGCCGGTGACCTGGACGTCGAGGGCGACCTGTACGACGCTCTCGACCGGATGGCCGGGCTGATCTGGGAGCGCCCCGAGGACGAGACCAGAAGCCTCGTCGAGGCGCTGAAGGAACCGAGGGTCAGGGCCGCCGTCCGCCAGCTGTTCCGGCTCGCCGGGCCCTTCCCGCCGCCGGCCCCGCCGGGTGAGGAGATGCGCCGCCACGGCCGCCTCCACCGCCACACCAAGGGCAGCGACCGACGGGCCATCAGCCACCACTACGACGTCGGCAACGACTTCTACGAGCTGGTCCTCGGCACCTCGATGGTCTACTCGTGCGCGTACTGGGACTCCCCGGACGGCACCCTGGAGGACGCCCAGCGCGACAAGCTCGAACTCGTCTGCCGCAAGCTCGGCCTGGCACCCGGTCAGCGCCTGCTCGACGTCGGCTGCGGCTGGGGCTCCATGGCCATCCACGCCGCCCGCGAGTACGGCGTCAGTGTCGTCGGCATCACGCTCTCCCAGGAGCAGGCCGCGTACGCCCGCAAGCGGGTGGCCGAGGAGGGGCTGACCGACCGGGTCGAGATCCGGGTCCAGGACTACCGCGACGTCCGCGACGGCCCCTTCGACGCGATCTCGTCCATCGGCATGGCCGAACACGTCGGCTCGGCACGGTACCTGGAGTACGCCGAGGTGCTGTACGGCCTCCTCAAGCCGGGCGGCCGGCTCCTCAACCACCAGATCGGTCGGCGCCCGCAGAAGGACGAGTCGACGTACGAGGTCGACGAGTTCATCGACGCGTACGTCTTCCCGGACGGGGAGCTCGCGCCGGTCGGTACGACGACCGGGCTCCTGGAGCGGGCCGGGTTCGAGGTCAGGGACCTGGAGGCGATCCGCGAGCACTACGCGCTCACGCTGCGCCGCTGGGTCGCCAACCTGGAGTCCGACTGGGCGGTCGCCGTACAGCTCACCAGCCCGGGCAGGGCCCGCATCTGGCGCCTGTACATGGCGGCGTGCGCGCTGAGCTTCGAGCGCAACAAGATCGGCGTGAACCAGATCCTCGCCGTGAAGACACCCGTCTCGGGCGAGCCCGGTATGCCCCTGCGGGCGCGTACCTGGAACTGACGGCCCGGACACACAGGTGGGGCGCCCCGGCATCGTGCCGGGGCGCCCCACCTGTCGTGCCGCTACTCCGACTTGATGGCCGCCAGCATGTTCAGGCGGGCCGCGCGACGGGCCGGCCACAGCGCCGCCAGGATGCCCACGACAGCGGCGAGCGCGAGGAACACCCCGATCCGGCCCCAGGGCAGGACCAGCTCGTACGTCGACAGGGACGTCGCGAGCAGCCGGCCGGCCGCCCAGCCGAAGAACACGCCGAGGCCGACGCCGAGCACCCCGCCGAACAGCGAGATCACCAGCGACTCCAGACGCACCATCCGCTTGACGCCCTTGCGGTCGAGGCCGATCGCCCGCAGCATGCCGATCTCCTGCGAGCGCTCGAAGACCGACATGGCCAGGGTGTTGATGACGCCGAGGACCGCGACGATCACCGCCATGGCGAGCAGGCCGTAGAGCATGTTCAGCATCAGGGTGAACATCTTCGAGATGGCGTTGGAGATGTCCTGCTTGTCCTGGACGAGGACCGCCGGGTTGTCGCCGAGCGCCTTCTCGATCCGGTCCTTGGCGGCGCCGGACGTGCCGCCGTCGGTCTTCACCATCACCTGAAGGTCGGCGGGGTGCGCGACGTGCGGGGTGAGGACGGCGGAGTCCAGCATGATGCCGCGCATCATGTCGTTGCCCTCGTAGACCCCGGCGACGGTCAGCCGCTGCCTCTTGCCGTCCTCGAAGTGCGTGGTGAACGCCGAACCGGTGTGCCAGCCGTGGTCCTTGGCCGTCTTGTCGTCGACGACCACGTCACGGCCGCCGACCCTGAACGCGCCGCTCTCGACCCTGAGGTCGGTGAGCGCGCCGATCGTCGCGCCGTCGACGCCCGTCAGGAACTCGGTCTTCCCGTCGACGCGGGACGGCTCGCTGCTCAGGCCGCTGGTGGCGGTGACCCCGTCGACCTTCGCGAGCTTGCCGGCGACCTCGGGGGAGAGGGGGTTCCGGTTCGCCATCGAGACCACGTAGTCGGCCTTGAGGGCGGACGACGCCATCTTGTCGATGGCCTGCTGGGCGCTGCCCGCGACGACAGTCATGCCGGTGATCAGGGTGAGGCCGATCATCAGGGCGGAGGCGGTCGCGGCGGTGCGGCGCGGGTTGCGGACCGCGTTCTGACGGGCCAGCTTCCCGGAGATCCCGAAGACGCGCAGGACGGGTCCCGCGGCCGCGATGACCGGGCGGGACAGGAGCGGGGTGAGGACGAAGACGCCGATCACCAGGAGGCCCGCGCCCAGGCCCAGGGGGGTCTGCGCCGAGGTGCCGTCGCTCATCGTCGTCGCGTACAGCGAGCAGGCGACGCCGGCCGCCGAGAACAGGGCGCCGATCGTGTTCCGTACGACGAGGGAGCGGGTGGTCGCCGTGGCGTGCACGCTGCTCATCGCCGCGACCGGCGGGATCTTCGCGGCCCGGCGGCCCGGCAGCCACGCGGCCAGCATCGTGATGACGACACCGACGACGAGCGAGGTGACGACCGTGCCGGGCGAGACGACCAGCGGCCCGTCGGGGATCTGCGCGTCGGTGGCGCCCATCAGGGAGCGCAGCCCGGCGCCGATCCCGACACCGGCCGCGAGCCCGGCGACGGCCGCGACCGCGCCGACCAGGAAGGCCTCGGCGAGGACGGAGCGCGTGACCTGCCGCCGCGAGGCGCCGACGGCCCGCATCAGCGCGAGTTCCTTGGTGCGCTGGGCGACGAGCATCGTGAACGTGTTGGTGATGATGAAGACGCCGACGAACAGCGCGATCCCGGCGAACACCAGCAGGGTCGACTTCATCGAGCTCATGCTGGACGAGATCTGCTCGGCCTGGTCGTCGGCGAGCTGCTTGCCGGTCGTGGTCTCGGCCTGACCCTTCGGCAGAACCTTGTCGAGCGCGCTGCGCAGGGCGCCCTGGCCGGTGCCGGCCGCGGCCTTCACATCGATCTCGTCGTACGAGCCCTGCTTGTGCAGGAGTCGCTGCGCGGTCGCCGTGTCGAACAGGGCGAGGCTGCCGCCGGCCGCGACGTTGCCGTCGTCGGTGCTGAAGATGCCGGTGACGGTGGGCGTCAGGACGGGCCCGTCGATGGACATCCGTACGGTGTCGCCGACCTTGTAGCCGGCGCGCTTCGCGGTCTGCGCGTCGAGGACGACCTCGCCCGCACCGTGGGGCGCCCTGCCGCTCTCGAGGGGGTAGCGCGGGTCCTTGTCGCCCCAGTAGTTGGCGCCCTGGGTGGAGAAGCCGCTGCCGACGAGCTTGCCGTCCTTGTCGGCCACGGCCGCGAAGCCGCTGACGACGCCGATCGCGGAGGCGGCGCCGGGCGCCTGCGCGGCCCGGTCCAGGGTGGCCTGCGTGAGCTGGGCGTCCCGGCCGACCTGGTCGCCCCGGGACGTGCCGCTCTTCGGAGTGACGGCGACGTCGACCTGGTCGAAGCCCTTGGCGGAGCTTTTCTGGAAGGCGTCGGAGATGGTGTTCGTGAAGACCAGGGTGCCGGAGACGAAGGCGACGCCGAGCATGACGGCGAGGACGGTCATCAGGAGTCTCGCCTTGTGAGCGAGGACGCTGCGCATGGCTGTTCGGAACATGGGGGTACTCAGTCCAGGGTGCGGGCGCGGTTGCGCTTTGGCCGGTGCGGGATCGTGGGCGGGGTGCGGGTTCGTTGTGGTTGCTCGCGCAGTTCCCCGCGCCCCTTTCAGGGGCTTAGCTCGTCCGGACCTTCGCGTCGAACTGCTTCATGCGGTCCAGGACCGTGTCCGGGGTCGGGGCGTGGGCCTCGTCCACGATTCGGCCGTCGGCCAGGAAGATCACGCGGTCCGCGTAGGCCGCCGCGACCGGGTCGTGGGTGACCATGACCACGGTCTGGCCCAGCTCGCGTACGGAGTTGCGCAGGAAGCCGAGGACCTCGGCGCCCGAGCGCGAGTCCAGGTTTCCGGTCGGCTCGTCACCGAAGATGATCTCGGGCCGGGAGGCCAGCGCGCGGGCCACGGCCACGCGCTGCTGCTGGCCGCCGGAGAGCTGCGAGGGCCGGTGGCCGAGCCGGTCGGACAGGCCCACCATCGCGATCACGTTCTCCAGCCACTGCTTGTCCGGCTTACGGCCCGCGATGTCCATGGGGAGCGTGATGTTCTCCAGGGCCGTCAGGGTGGGCAGCAGGTTGAACGCCTGGAAGATGAAGCCGATCTTGTCCCGGCGCAGGTGGGTGAGCTGCTTGTCCTTCAGGGCGCCCAGCTCCGTGTCGCCGATGCGGACGGAGCCCGAGGAGAAGGTGTCGAGGCCGGCGACGCAGTGCATCAGGGTCGACTTGCCGGACCCCGAGGGGCCCATGATCGCCGTGAACTCGGCCTGCCGGAAGTCGACGGAGACCCGGTCGAGCGCGACCACCTGGGTCTCGCCCTGTCCGTAGACCTTGGACAGATCTGTGGCGCGCGCGGCCACGGCGGTGGCCTTGCCGGCGATGGGGGTGGTGGTCACGGAAGGGTGCTCCTGTCGGACGACGGATGGGGAGGGGGTCCCCTGGGCGGGTCCCGCTGACGGGCCCTTCGAAGGCCCCTTCGAAGGCCCCTTTGGCGGGACCTCTCCATCGTCGGGGCCGCCGTGCGCCGTGGAGTCAGCCGCAGTTCCGGTTCCCGGGGGCGACTTCGGGCGGACGGGAGTTGCCGGTGTCATACCTGGGGATGACCCGCGCCCCTGAGAGCGGAGATCACCGTGGGAGGTGAAATCCCGTCAATTCCACGGTGACGGCGACGAGCGAGCCGACAGGCTGGGAAGGGCCTGCGGCATGTGCGGATGGCGGCTACCGTGGTCTGATGCACCCTCAGACGTCAATAAAATAAGACAACATCGAGCTGGCGTTCCGCTGTTCGGGGGATCTGTCCCGATAGGCTCAGACCTCGTTGCGGAGCCCACGGCCTGCCCGGATGGTGGAATGCAGACACGGCGAGCTTAAACCTCGCTGCCCCTTCGCGGGCGTACCGGTTCAAGTCCGGTTCCGGGCACCTCCACCTTTCCCACCCCTGCCGCCTCCCCGTCGCCGCGTGCCGATCGAATCCGGTCGCCGCGGCGTTTTTCGTGTTCCCGGAAACATGTCCCCCCAGGACCGTTGACAGCGGTCGGGGCCGGGCGGAGACTCCGCTCAGCACTTTATGAACGAAAGTTCACCACGCGAACAAGGCTGAGCGAAGAAGAAGGTACCCATGCGCACCACCGTCGGCATCATCGGAGCAGGCCCCGCCGGACTGCTCCTCGCCCGGCTCCTGCACAACGCCGGAATCGACTCCGTCGTCCTGGAGAGCCGCGACCGGGCGTACGTCGAGCAGCGCCAGCGCGCCGGGATCCTGGAACAGGGCACCGTCGACGTGCTGCGCGAGGCGGGCGCGGCGGAGCGCATGGACCGCGAGGGCATCCCGCACGACGGCATCGAGCTGCGCTTCGACAAGCGCCGCCACCGCGTCGACTTCCCCGCCCTGACCGGCGGCCGGTCCGTGATGGTCTACGCGCAGACCGAGGTGTGCAAGGACCTCATCGCCCTCCAGCTCGCCGAGGGCGGCCCGCTCCTCTTCGAGGCGGAGGCGCTGGCCGTGGAGGACGCCGAGAGCGAGCACCCGCGGATCCGCTACCGGCACGAGGGCCGCGAGGACGTCCTCGACTGCGACTACGTCGTCGCCTGCGACGGCTTCTGGGGCGTGGGCCGCAAGGCCGTGCCCGCCGACGTCTCCCAGGTCTTCGAGCGCACATACCCCTTCGGCTGGCTCGGCATCCTCGCCGACGTCGCCCCCTCGCACGACGAGCTGGTCTACGCCCGCCACGACCGAGGCTTCGCCCTCCTGTCCATGCGCTCCCCGTCCGTCACGCGCGCGTACCTCCAGGTCCCCGAGGGCACGGACGCCGCCGACTGGAGCGACGAGGAGATCTGGGACGAGCTCGACCGCCGCCTGGAGACCGAGGACGGCTGGAAGCTGGAGCGCGGCCCGATCACCGCCAAGTCCGTGACCCCGATGAGGAGTTACGTCCACGAGCCGATGCGGCACGGACGGCTCTTCCTCGCCGGCGACGCCGCCCACATCGTCCCGCCGACCGGCGCCAAGGGCCTCAACCTCGCCGTCGGCGACGTCGTCACCTTCGCCCGCGCCCTGACCCACCGCCAGGAGACCGGCTCCACCGAGCTCCTCGACGCCTACTCCGAGACCTGCCTGCGCCGCGTCTGGCAGGCCGAGCGGTTCAGCTACGCGATGACGACGATGCTGCACACCGCCCCCGACGCGAGCCCCTTCGACGGCCGCATCCAGCGCGCCCTGCTCGACCGGATCACCACCTCCGGCGCCGCCGAGACCGACCTCGCCGAGGGCTACACGGGTTTCCCCCTCGACTGAGCCGGGCGGCGGAACACCGGGGTCCCGTCCTTCGTTGCGGGTAACAGCATGGGAAAGATCCTCCCTGAGCACTAGCCGAGGGTCTTTGCCAGCCCATTACCCTTGAGCCAAGGCCGCGCGAGGTGGCCATGGAGGAGTGAGATGAGGAGCAGTAACCCGGTCTTCTCGCGACGGGGGTTCAGCCGTGACAACGGCTACGCGGGCTTCAACGCGCAGCCGCAGGCCGGGGGACCCGCAGTCGGCACACAGGGCAACCCCTACGCCGGCAACAGCCCGTACGCGCAGAACCCCTACGGGCAGAACCCTTACGCACAGAACCCCTACGCGCAGCAGGACCTGCAGCACGGCGCCCCGCCGCAGGCCCCGGCCACCACCGGCCGCATGACGATGGACGACGTCGTCGTGCGCTCGGCCATGACCCTCGGCACCGTCGTCGTCGGCGCCGCCCTTGCCTGGGCGCTGCTCCCGGTGTCGCCCACGAGCTACGGCCTGGCCATCGGCGCGGCGCTGATCGCCTTCGTCCTCGCCATGGTCCAGTCGTTCAAGCGCAACGCCTCACCCGCGCTGATCCTGTCCTACGCGGCGTTCGAGGGTGTCTTCCTCGGCGTCATCAGCGAGATGTACAACACAGCCTGGTCGGGCGCACCCTTCCAGGCGGTGCTCGGCACGATGGCGGTCTCCGGCGCGACGCTGCTCGTCTACAAGGCGGGCTGGATCCGCGTCACCGCCCGCTACGCCCGTATCGGCATGGCGATCGCGATCGCGTTCGTCGCCGTGATGGCGGTCAACCTCCTGCTGGTCGTCTTCGGCGTCGCCCCGGACGGCGGCCTGCGCAGCATGGGCCCGCTCGGCGCGATCGTCGGCATCATCGCGATCCTGCTCGGCGCGTTCTTCCTGACGCTGGACTTCAAGCAGATCGAGGACGGCATCGCGTACGGCGCTCCGCGCGAGGAGGCCTGGCTCGCCGCGTTCGGCCTGACCATGACGCTCGTCTGGATCTACGTCGAGATGCTGCGGCTCGTCGCCATCTTCAGCAGCAGCGACTGACCGGTTCAGCAACAGAGGCTGACCGGACCGGTTTCGGCCAGTGAAGGGCCCGCGCACCACGGTGCGCGGGCCCTTCGCCGTGCTGCCGCCGCGTTGTCTCGGCTTGTCGGGGGACGGATGGGTTCGTGGGCGGATCGCTCAGCCCAGGCGGCGGGCGGCCCGCCGCAGGTCGTACTCGTGGATGATCGCCTTCGCGTGTCCGTACGCGAGGTCGTGTTCCCCGCGCAGCCAGCTGACCGCTTCTTCGAAGCGGAGGAAGGCAGGGCCTTCCTCCACGGTGCGCAGCCAGTCGGAGATCTCTCGACCGGTGCAGTGGGGGATACGAGCCAGAAGATTCTCGTGAGTCTCCTGGGAGAACACTTGGGACATCGGCGCCTCCGGACGCTGTGCGATGTAGCCGGTCCTTCAAGCCACCGTGCCTGAGCGTTCGGTCGTTGGCAACAGTCCAGGAAAGGCGCATAGGGTCACGACATGCTCGATACGACGCCGTTGACGGACGCAGTGGACCGATTCGCCGACCGGCTCCGCGCAGCCCCGCAGAGCAGGCTCCAGCGCGGAGCCGCCGCCGAGGCACTCGCCCTGGCCCGCGAGCTCTCCGCCCGCGCGCAGCGCCTGGAGGACCCCGAAGGGCCCGTACGGGAGATGCCGGACGCCGGGATGTTCGCCGGGTGCGACCAGATCACCGTCGCCGCGCACGACCTGTCCGTGGTCCTGCGGGACGCCGACCAGCTCGCCGAGGCGCTCCTCCTCGTCGCGGAGGCACAGAAACGCGCCGGGGTGTGAGCCGTCCCCGGCGCGTTCGGAAGTATGGGGTGGGGGTGGAGAGAAGCCGGTCGGGCGTCCCTCAGACGGACGCTATGACCCGGTCGGCCAGGATGTACACGTTCTCGCTCCCGCAGGCGAACGTGAGCGCGTAGGCACCCGAGACACCCGAGCCGCCGAGCAGCACGGGGGCCTCGCCCTCGCGCAGGGCCGTGGCCAGCTGCTCCGCGGTCTCCCGGTGACCGGGGGTCATACAGAGCGTGGTGCCGTCCACGAAGACGTACACGTCGAGCGTGCCGAGCGGCCCCGGGCGGACGTCGGCCAGGGCGGTGCGGGCCTCGGCCAGCTCCTCCAGGCACGCCACCGTCCGCTCGTGGTCGCCGCCGCCGCCCGACACGGGCGACTGCACCGGCACGAAGTCGGGGTGCGAGGGGTGCCGGCGGCGGGCGGCCGCGAGCTCGGCGGACTCGCCCGCGAACTCGTCGGCGCCGGCGTCGGCCGGCTCGACCACGGGCTCGAGGCCCGCCGCGAGACCCGGCTCGAGGCCCGCGAAATCGGCCTGGCGCGGCATGAACAGATCGTCACCGAAGCCCAGCGCGCCACCGAGCACGGACGGCGCGTCCGAGGCGTCACGGGCTTCCTGCGCGGCCCAGAAGGCACGCGCCTCGGCGAGCTCGCGCTCCCGCTCCTCCGCGAGGGCGTCGGCGACGGCCGCGCGTATCTCCTCGGTGTCAGGCGTGGTGCGCGCGGCGGGCACGCCACGGCCGGCGCCGACGGCGCGGTCCGCGGCGAGCTCGTCTCGCAGTTCCGTGATCTGCCTGCGCAGTCCGTGGACGGTGTGCAGGGCAGCGGCGCCCACGGCCGTGGCGGCGGCCGTGGCGATGAGCAGGGCAAGAGGCATGGCGCTCACTGACGTACTCCCGGTTTCAAGTCGACCCCCGACTTCCTACATCAGCTTGAAGCCTGGACCATCCCGCTGTCAGTGCATTACGTCACGAAATGGACAGGTCTTTTGGCCGGGTGTTTAGGGGTGTTATGACCTGGGAACCCTGCTGACCTGCAAAAACCCTCTCCCCTGGGAGATACGTCACATCCTGGGGGAGATTGCATCACGATTCAGCAGAGGCGCAAGCCGACTACTGGGGCAGCAGGGGTCACTACGGAGAGCGTCCGACCTGGCTCAGTCGCTCGCATCTTTGGTCGCACTGAGCTTCGCCACCGCTGCGGGCAGGTGCCGCCTTCGTTCCTCAGGCGACCCCTACCCTCCGCTACGGCTCAGCTCAGTCGCTCGCATCTTTGGTCGCACCGAGCTTCGCCACCGCTGCGGGCAGGTGCCGCCTTCGTTCCTCAGGCGACCCCTACCCTCCGCTACGGCTCAGCTCAGTCGCTCGATGACCATGGCCATGCCCTGGCCGCCGCCGACGCACATGGTCTCCAGACCGAACTGCTTGTCGTGGAACTGGAGGCCGTTGATCAGGGTGCCGGTGATGCGGGCGCCCGTCATGCCGAAGGGGTGGCCGACCGCGATGGCGCCGCCGTTGACGTTCAGCTTGTCCTCGTCGATGCCGAGGTCACGCGCGGACGGGATGACCTGCGCGGCGAACGCCTCGTTGATCTCGAACAGGTCGATGTCGCCGACACCGAGACCCGCGCGCTTGAGCGCCTGCTTCGACGCCTCGACCGGGCCGAGACCCATGATCTCGGGGGACAGGCCCGAGACGCCCGTGGAGACGATGCGGGCGAGCGGGGTGAGGCCGAGCTCGCGGGCCTTCGTGTCCGACATGATCACGAGGGCGGCGGCGCCGTCGTTGAGCGGGCAGCAGTTGGCCGCCGTGACCAGACCGTCGGGGCGGAACACCGGCTTGAGACCGGAGACGCCCTCCAGGGTCACACCCGCGCGCGGGCCGTCGTCCTGCGAGACGACCGTGCCGTCGGGGGTGGTGACCGGGGTGATCTCCCGCTCCCAGAAGCCGTTCTTGATGGCCTGCTCGGCCAGGTTCTGCGAGCGCACACCGAACGCGTCCATGTCCGCGCGCGTCACGCCCTTGAGCCGGGCCAGGTTCTCGGCGGTCTGGCCCATCGCGATGTACGCGTCCGGGACCAGGCCGTCCTTGCGCGGGTCGTGCCAGCTCGCACCCTCGGACTCGGCGACGGCGGCCGTACGGGCCTCGGCCTCGGCGAAGAGCGGGTTGTGCGTGTCCGGCAGCGAGTCCGAGTTGCCCTTCACGAAGCGGGACACCATCTCGACACCGGCCGAGATGAAGACGTCGCCCTCGCCGGCCTTGATGGCGTGCAGCGCCATGCGGGACGTCTGCAGCGAGGAGGAGCAGTAACGGGTGACCGTACAGCCGGGCAGGTGGTCCATGCCCATCTGGACGGCCACGATGCGGCCCAGGTTGTTGCCCTGCTCGCCGCCGGGGAGGCCACAGCCGAGCATCAGGTCGTCGATGTCGTGCGGGTCGAGCTCGGGGACCTTGGCAAGCGCGGCCTGGATGATCGTGGCGGTCAGGTCGTCCGGGCGCAGGTCCTTGAGGGACCCCTTGAAAGCGCGGCCGATGGGGGAGCGGGCGGTCGAGACGATCACGGCTTCGGGCATCACGGGCTCCAAGGGGTCTATGCGTACGAGCTGTTCGCCTACGGGCTGAAGGCAGGACCGTGAGTGAAATTACCTGTGCGTACTGCCCGGGTCACCGGTGTGCGTGTGTGACTCCCGCCGCATTTTTCTAAGCGCTTGCTCAGCGCTCTGATGCCCTGGACCCCGCTCCTGAAACACTCACGTCACCGGCGTCGGATCCTGTGTCGTCACCCGGCGGCGCCGCCGCCTCTTCAGCAGAGCCCACGGACCCCTCGGGCCCGTCGGCATCGCGGCCGTGACCTCGGTGCCGCCCTCTCCCGCAGCCTCCGCCGCCGCCCTCGCCACCGGCAGGAAGCCCTCACGCCGCGACACGTCCGGACGCTCCTCCTCCGGCCAGAGCCCCAGTGACGCGCACAGCGTCGGAAGCACCGCCATCGCCGCCGTCGCGTACCCCTCGGCCGACGGGTGGTAGTTGTCCGGGCCGAACAGCTCCCGCGGGTTCGCCTGGAACTCCGGGCCCAGCAGGTCACCGAGCGACACCGTGCGCCCGCCCTGCTCCACCGTGCCGATCGTCTGCGCCGCCGCCAGCTGCCGCGAGGCCCGCCGGGCCAGATAGCGCAACGGCTGGTTCACCGGCTCGATCGTGCCCAGGTCAGGACACGTACCCACCACCACCTCCGCGCCGGCGGTACGCAGCCTGCGTACCGCCGCCGAGAGATGACGCACCGACCGCGTCGCCGGCATCCGGTGCGTCACGTCGTTCGCGCCGATCATCACCACGCACACGTCCGGCACCCAGTCCGGATCCGAGAGGACCACCGCCACCTGACGGTCCAGGTCGTCGGACCTGGCACCCGGCAGCGCCACGTTGCGCAGCTCCACCGGCCGCTCCGCCACCGCCGCGAGCCCCGACGCGAGAAGGGCCGCCGGGGTCTGCCGCGCCCGGTGCACGCCCTGGCCCGCCGCCGTCGAGTCCCCCAGCATCGCGAACCGCAGCGGCTCGGTGTCCGCCCCCTCGGAGGCCGGACGCTCGCCGAACACCCTGCCGTACAGACCGTCCGCGGACGGCACCTCCACGACGTGGCTGCCGTGGTTGCCCACCTGCCGCTTCGCCAGCTGGGCCTCCGCGATCAGCAGACCGACCGCCGCCGCGCCGATCAGACCGATACCGCCGCCGCCGTACGCGGCGCCCGCGGCGATGCGCCGCGCCACCCTCGCCCTCGACATGCGTCGCAGCCACCTGCCTCTGCGTAGTGCTTCACAGCCGTACAACCACTCATTGCCCCGTAAGTACGGTCGGCCAATCGCAACGGGCGATGAAGGAGCGGCACTCGGCTTACGCTGACCGCACATCACTTTGCAGAACCCACGCAGATCGCCCGCGATCCATCGCAGCCCGGAGACAACGGTGCAATTCCACGACTCGATGATCAGCCTCGTCGGCAACACCCCGCTCGTGAGGCTCAACAGCGTGACCGAAGGTATCCAGGCGACCGTCCTGGCCAAGGTCGAGTACTTCAACCCCGGCGGCTCCGTGAAGGACCGCATCGCCCTGCGCATGATCGAGGCGGCAGAGGAGAGCGGCGCCCTCAAGCCGGGCGGCACCATCGTGGAGCCGACCAGCGGCAACACGGGCGTCGGCCTGGCCATCGTGGCGCAGCAGAAGGGGTACAAGTGCATCTTCGTGTGCCCCGACAAGGTCTCCACGGACAAGATCAATGTTCTGCGGGCGTACGGCGCCGAGGTCGTCGTCTGCCCCACGGCCGTTGACCCGGAACACCCGGACTCGTACTACAACGTCTCCGACCGGCTCGTACGTGAGACGCCGGGGGCCTGGAAGCCGGACCAGTACAGCAACCCGAACAACCCCCTCTCCCACTACCACTCCACCGGCCCGGAGCTGTGGGAGCAGACCGACGGACGGATCACGCACTTCGTGGCCGGCGTCGGCACGGGCGGCACCATTTCCGGGACCGGCCGCTATCTGAAGGACGTGAGCGAGGGCCGCGTTCAGGTCGTCGGTGCCGACCCGGAGGGCTCCGTGTACTCGGGCGGCTCCGGTCGCCCGTACCTCGTCGAGGGCGTCGGCGAGGACTTCTGGCCGACCGCGTACGACCGCACGGTCGCCGACGAGATCGTCGCCGTGTCCGACAAGGACTCCTTCCAGATGACCCGCCGCCTCGCCAAGGAGGAGGGCCTGCTCGTGGGCGGCTCCTGCGGCATGGCGGTCGTCGCGGCACTACGGGTCGCGGAGCGCCTCGGCCCCGACGACGTGGTGGTCGTCCTGCTCCCGGACAGCGGACGCGGGTACCTGAGCAAGATCTTTAATGATGAGTGGATGGCCGACTACGGCTTCCTCGACGACGCGGGGCCGAGCGCGCGCGTCGGCGACGTGCTCGCGGACAAGGAGGGCGGCGCGCTGCCGTCCCTCGTCCACATGCACCCGGAGGAGACCGTCGGCGAGGCCATCGAGGTGCTGCGCGAGTACGGGGTTTCACAGATGCCGATCGTGAAGCCGGGCGCCGGGCACCCGGACGTGATGGCGGCCGAGGTCATCGGCTCCGTCGTCGAGCGGGAGCTGCTCGACGCGCTGTTCACGCAGCGCGCCTCCCTCGGGGACCCGCTGGAGAAGCACATGTCGTCGCCTCTGCCGCAGGTCGGCTCGGGTGAGCCGGTGGAGGACCTGATGGCGGTGCTCGGTACGGCGGACGCCGCGATCGTGCTGGTCGAGGGCAAGCCCAAGGGCGTGGTGAGTCGTCAGGACCTGCTGTCCTTCCTCGCGAAGAACGGGAAGTAGCAGGCCGGCCGGCAAGTCGCTGCGCGGGTTCGCGTGTTCGGTACGAGCGCGTCACGTCCGCGCAGCACCCGCTTAACACGGGTCCGGCACAGTAAGGGGTGTCGGCAGGGGCGGGATCGGCTCCCCGGTCAGGCCGGCACCCCAGCGGCGTCAAGGAACCTCCGGAGCGGCTCCCGGACCTCCATGGACGCTGCGGACGCGGTGGCCCGGCCCTGACCCGGCCCCGTGTCCCACGCGGGGACCGCCGTCGTCCCGCCCCCCGCTCACGGGGGTGCGGCGGTCCCCGCGCACCGCTTCCTTACTCGGCGAAGAGGCCCCGTTCCGCGGCGCGTACGTCGAACTCCTCCAGGCGGGCCTGCGCGTCCGGGAGGTTGTCGCACATCGCCTCCAGGAGGACGCGGCCCAGGAGCATCGGCGAGCACGCGGTGTCGAAGGCCAGGCCCTCGCCCACGGCCGCCGGCAGGAGCAGGTCCGAGTGCCGGGCGACGGGGGTGAACGCCGAATCGGCGACCGTGACGACGGTGAGGCCCGCCGACTTGGCGTAGGCGAGCGCGTCCACGACCTCTTTGGGGTGGCGGGGGAGCGCGAAGCACAGGAGTGCGGTGGCGCCCGAGTGGACGGCGGCGTCGACGCGGTCGGCGAGTGTGCTGCCGCCCTCGTCGAGGAGCCGTACGTCGGGGTGGACCTTCGAGGCGAAGTACGAGAACCCGTACGCCTGGGAGGCCGCCGCGCGCAGGCCGAGGACGAGCAGTGGGCGGGACCCGGCCAGCAGGCGTCCGGCGCGTTCGACGGGGGCGGGGTCGGCGAGGAGCTGGGCGAGGTGGCGGAGGTTCTCGATCTCGGCCTCGACGGCCTGCTGGTACTCGTTGAGGGAGCCCGCGTCGGCGGGTTCGGCGGGGGTGACCTCGCGCAGGTGCCGGCGCAGGGCGGGGTAGCCGTCGAAGCCGAGCGCCACGGCGAAGCGGGTGACGGAGGGCTGGCTGACACCGGCGAGTTCGGCGAGTTCGACGGACGACAGGAACGGCACGTCGGCGGCGCGGCGCACCATGCAGTGCGCGATGCGGCGCTGGGTGGGCGTCAGCCGGTGGTTCTCGAAGAGGTGCTGGAGGCGTGCGGCGGGGGTGTTCGCGCCCGTGTCGCTTTCCGTGCGGTTGCTCATGTCTCCCCGTCGGTCCATTCAGCGGTCTTCGTTTGTGTATGAGTTTATTCAGGGCGGGGGCGTGACGCCAGGGGTGTGGGCTGCGGGGATGCGCGGGGTCGGTCCCGCGCGTCCAGCATGTGAGACCGCAACCGTCGATACCCAGCAAAGTATTGACATTTTATTCACTGGCGAGAACTCTGCATGACGATATGCAGGCCGGCGTGTGGCGTCGGCAGGACCCGGAAAGGGGTGTCGCGTCATGGCGGAAACACTGGTGGAGCGGCGCTCCATCGACGTGGTCCCCGACAGCGAACGTCACGGCAGGGCGTTCTCGCAGTTCACGCTCTGGCTCGGGGCGAACCTCCAGATCACCGCCGTCGTGACCGGCGCGCTCGCCGTCGTCTTCGGTGGTGACGTGGTGTGGTCGCTCGTCGGCCTCGTTCTCGGCAACCTGCTGGGCGGCGCCGTCATGGCGCTGCACTCGGCGCAGGGCCCGAAGCTCGGCCTGCCGCAGATGATCCAGTCCCGCGCCCAGTTCGGCGTGCGCGGCGCGGTCGTCCCGCTGCTCCTGGTGATCCTGATGTACGTCGGGTTCTTCGCCAGCGGCAGCGTCCTCGCGGGCCAGGCCGTCGGCCAGCTCACGCACACCGGCGACAGCACCGGCATCATCATCTTCGCCCTGGTCACCGGCGTGATGGCGATCGTCGGCTACCGCGTCATCCACGCGCTCGGCCGGGTCGCCAGCATCATCTGCGCCGTCGCCTTCGTCTACCTCGGCATCCGCCTCCTGGACCGCGTCGACCTCTCCGCGCTCCTGCACGACGCCCACTTCAGCGCCCCGATGTTCCTGCTCGCCGTCTCGCTCTCCGCGTCCTGGCAGCTCGCCTTCGGCCCGTACGTCGCGGACTACTCGCGCTATCTGCCCCGCACGACCTCGGCGAAGGCCACGTTCTGGTGGACGCTGTCGGGCTCGGCGCTCGGCTCGCAGTGGTCGATGACCTTCGGCGTCCTCGTCGCGGCGACCGCGGGCGAGAAGTTCCTCGCGGGCCAGGTCAGTTACGTCGTCGGGCTCGGCGGCGCCGGGCTCATCGCCTCGTTCCTGTACTTCGTGATCGCGCTCGGCAAGCTGACCATCAACGTGCTCAACACGTACGGCGGCTTCATGTCGATGGTGACGAGCGTCAGCGGCTTCCGGGGCCAGAAGGTCCTCTCGCAGCGCGCCCGCACCGCGTACATCGCGCTCATCATGATCGCGGGCACGGTCGTCGCGCTGCTCGGCAAGGACAGCTTCCTGGCGTCCTTCAAGGACTTCCTGCTGTTCCTGCTGACGTTCTTCACGCCGTGGTCGGCGATCAACCTCGTCGACTACTACCTGATCTCCCGCGAACGCTACGACATCCCGGCCCTCTCCGACCCGGACGGCCGCTACGGCGCCTGGCGCTGGGACGCTCTCGGGGTGTACGCGCTCGGGCTCCTCGCCCAGCTCCCGTTCCTGTCCACGGCCTTCTACACGGGCCCGCTCGTCGCGCCCCTCGGCGGCGCCGACATCTCCTGGATCGTGGGCCTCGTGGTCCCGGCCGTCCTGTACTGGCTGGTGGCCCGCCGCAACACGGCCCACGTCCCCGAGGCGACGATCCTGCCCGAGCCGGAGCCCGAGTCCGTGACGTCGTAGGGGGGCCGGCCCGGCCCCAAGAGGGGGGCTAGCCCCACTGTCACGGGCCGGGCCGCTTTGTACGGTTGGCCGTATGGAAGCCCGTGACGCCGAACTCAAGAAAGAACTCGACGCCACCCTGCACGCGCGCAGGGATCTCGGCGACGAGTACGAGTCCGCGCTCGTCGACTCGTTCCTGGAAAAGGTCGAGCAGCGCCTCGACGGCGCCGTGGAGCGCCGGGTGCGGCGGCAGCTCGCGGAGCAGCAGATGGCCGTCGCCCGGGACGCGCGCTCACCGCGCACCGACGGCGACAACTGGGGTGAGCGCTTCGGCTTCGGCATCGTCTCCCTCGTCCTCGCCATCCCGCTCTCCGCGATCGCGGCCGTCAACGCCCATCTGCCGGGCCTGCTGATCGCCTGGACCGGCATCGTCGGCGTGAACGCGCTGCACGCGGCACGCCGGATGCCGCGCTTCGGGTCCCGCGGCGACGGGGAGAAGTCGGACTGGGAGGGCTAGGGCCTCTCACAGTCCGAGCAGGGCGTCGCTCTCCCCGCCGCCCGACTCCGCGACGATCTCCTCCACGGTCTGCGGCTTTCGTACCGTCGCGAGGGTGACCGGCTCGCCCGGGTGTGCGGTGAAGCCGTAGACGCCGGGGCGGGGGAGGGAGTTGTACGTGTAGTGCTGGGCGAAGTAGTAGGCGCCTGTGTCGAGGGCCGCGGCGTAGTCGCCCTGTTCGAGCAGGGGGAGTTCGCGGTTCTCGGCGAGCAGGTCGCCGGCGAAGCAGGCGGGGCCCGCCACGTCCTGGGCGACGGGCGGCCCGGACTTCGGGCGGCCCTTCGCGTCGTAGGCGGCGATGCGCAGCGGCCAGGACTCCGGCGCGTACACGGTGCGGGTCGCGGACTGGACGCCGGCGTGGGTGACGGCGATCGGCCGGCCGCCGGACGTCTTCGTGTACTCGACGAGCGCGAGGACCGTGCCGTGCTTGGCGAGCAGTGAGCGCCCGAACTCGGTGACGAGGCCGTAGCGGCCGTCGAGCAGGCCGGGGACGGTGGCGGCGAGGAGCCGCGCGTAGTCCGCGTAGGTCGGGGTCTCCTCGTCGGAGGTGAAGTTCACGGGCAGTCCGCCGCCGATGTCGACGGTGTCGATCTGCTGTCGTCCGGCCGCGCGGTTGATCTCCTCGGCGAGTTCGTACGCGGCGGAAACTCCCTGTGCCATCAGGTCGAGCGGTACGCCCTGCGAGCCGGTGTGCGTGTGCAGGCGGGTCAGCCAGGGCCGGTCCAGATACGCCTGGACGACCCAGGCGCGCGCGCCCTCGTCGCGCAGTGCGACGCCGAACTTGGAGGTCGCGGTCGCCGTCGACAGGGCGCCGATCGAGCCCGCGCCGATCTGCGCGTTCACGCGGATGCCGAGGGGTGAGGCGGTCGGCGCGGAGGCGACGAGGGCGTCGATCCGGGCGAGTTCCTGCGGGTTGTCCGCGTTGACGGCGATGCCGAGCGTGAGGGCTTCGCGCAGTTCGGCGGGGGTCTTGGCGGGGGAGTCGAGGACGGTGCGGGCGGGGGTCAGGCCGGCGGCGCGGGCGAGGGCGAGCTCGCCGGGGCTCGCCACCTCCGCGCCGATGCCCTCCTCGCGCAGCAGACGCAGGACGGGCACGAGTGGCGTGGCCTTCACGGCGAAGGCGTGCAGGACGGGTGTGCCGGGTGCGGTGACGGCCTCGAACGCGGCGCGCAGGGACGCGGCCGACGCGCGGATCCCGGCGACGTCGAGAAGGCCCGCGACGGGAGCGCCGGGGCCGACGAGCCCCTGGTCGACGGCGGCGCGAACGCCCTGGTCACGGCGGGTTGCGGCGTCGTACGTCAGCTGCTGGTCCTCAGTCATGGCACCAGGCAACCACTCGTGGGGTACCCGTCAACGGGGCAACCGGCCCACGAGACGTATTGACTAGTTCTATTCAGAGCGCCAGGATGTGAATAACCCAAGCAACAATCTGTAGGAGGAAGCCATGTCAGGACCCCGCCCCGTACGAGCTGCGCGCGGTACGGAACTGAGCGCCCTGGGATGGCAGCAGGAGGGTGCCCTCCGCATGCTGCAGAACAACCTTGACGCCGAGGTGGCCGAGCACCCCGACAAGCTCGTGGTCTACGGGGGCACCGGCAAGGCTGCCCGCTCGTGGGAGGCGTACGACGCGATCGTGCGCACGCTGAAGACGCTGAAGAACGACGAGACGCTCCTCGTCCAGTCCGGTAAGCCGGTCGGTGTGATGCGTACCAACGAGTGGGCGCCGCGTGTGCTGCTCGCGAACTCGAACCTGGTGGGTGACTGGGCGAACTGGGAGGAGTTCCGCAAGCTGGAGGCCGAGGGTCTGACGATGTACGGCCAGATGACGGCCGGTTCGTGGATCTACATCGGTTCGCAGGGCATCGTCCAGGGCACCTACGAGACCTTCGGCGCGGTGGCCCGCAAGAAGTTCAACGGCACCCTCGCCGGCACCATCACGCTGACCGCCGGTATGGGTGGCATGGGTGGTGCGCAGCCGCTGGCGGTGACGATGAACGAGGGCGTCGCGATCTGTGTCGACGTCGACGAGACCCGTATCGACCGTCGTATCGGCACCCGTTACCTGGACGTGAAGGCCGACAACCTGGACCACGCCCTGGAGCTGGCGGTCCAGGCCCGCGACGAGCGCCGTGGTCTGTCCATCGGTGTGGTCGGCAACGCGGCGGAGATCTTCCCGGAGCTGCTTGAGCGGGATGCGCCGATCGACATCGTGACCGACCAGACCTCGGCCCACGACCCGCTGGCCTACCTGCCGGTCGGGATCTCGGTGGCGGACTGGGACAAGGAGCGCGAGGCGGACCCGGCCGGTTTCACGGACAAGGCCCGTCACTCGATGCGCCTGCACGTCGAGGCGATGCTGGGCTTCCTCGACAAGGGCGCCGAGGTCTTCGACTACGGCAACTCGATCCGGGACGAGGCCCGCAAGGCCGGCTGCGAGCGGGCGTTCGACTTCCCCGGCTTCGTGCCGGCGCACATCCGTCCGCTGTTCGAGGAGGGCCTGGGCCCGTTCCGCTGGGCCGCCCTGTCGGGTGACCCGGAGGACATCGCCAAGACGGACAAGGCGATCAAGGAGCTGTTCCCGGAGAACAAGCACCTGCACCGCTGGATCGACATGGCTTCCGAGCGCATCGCGTTCGAGGGTCTGCCGGCGCGTATCTGCTGGCTGGGCTACGGCGAGCGTCACCTGGCGGGTCTGAAGTTCAACGAGATGGTCGCCTCCGGCGAGCTGTCGGCGCCGGTCGCCATCGGCCGTGACCACCTCGACTCGGGCTCGGTGGCTTCCCCGTACCGCGAGACGGAGGCCATGAAGGACGGCTCGGACGCGATCGCCGACTGGCCGCTGCTGAACGCCCTGGTCAACACGGCCTCGGGTGCCTCGTGGGTCTCGATCCACCACGGCGGCGGTGTCGGCATGGGCCGCTCCATCCACGCCGGTCAGGTCTGCGTCGCCGACGGCACCGACCTCGCCGCGCAGAAGATCGAGCGTGTCCTGACCAACGACCCCGGCATGGGCGTCATCCGTCACGTCGACGCCGGTTACGAGCACGCGGCCGAGGTCGCCGAGCAGCGCGGCGTCCGCATCCCCATGCGCGAGGGTGACGACGCGTGACGACCCCCTCTTTCGGCGAGATGTGGCGCGACCTCGCGCCCATCGGCCGTGACAAGGACAGCGGCGGTTACCGCCGCTACGCGTGGACGGCGGCGGACGCCGACTGCCGCGAGTGGTTCAAGGCGCAGGCCGAGTCCCGTGGCCTGACCTACGAGCTCGACCGCAACGGCAACCAGTGGGCCTGGCTCGGCGACCCGAACGCCGGTGACGCCGTCGTGACGGGCTCCCACCTGGACTCCGTGCCCGACGGCGGCGCCTTCGACGGCCCCCTCGGCGTCGTGTCGTCCTTCGCCGCGCTCGACGAACTCCGGGCCCGGGGCGTGGAGTTCACCAAGCCCCTCGCCCTCACCAACTTCGGTGACGAAGAGGGTGCCCGGTTCGGCCTCGCCTGCGTCGGCTCCCGCCTCACCTCGGGCAAGCTCACCCCGGCCCAGGCCGCCGAGCTGCGCGGCATGGACGGCGTGAGCCTGCCGAAGGCCATGGAGGCCGCGGGGTACGACCCCGAGGCCATCGGCGCGGACCCGGAGCGGCTTTCCCGCATCGGCGCGTTCATCGAGCTGCACGTGGAACAGGGCCGCGCCCTGGACCTGTCCGGCGACGCCGTGGGCATCGCGAGCGCCATCTGGCCGCACGGTCGCTGGCGCTTCGACTTCCGCGGCGAGGCCAACCACGCGGGCACCACCCGTCTCGTGGACCGCCGCGACCCGATGCTGCCGTACGCGGAGACCGTCCTCGCGGCCCGCCGTGAGGCGGAACTCGCGGGCGCCGTCGCCACCTTCGGCAAGATCTCCGTCGAGCCGAACGGCGTCAACGCCATCCCGTCGCTCGTACGCGGCTGGCTCGACTCGCGCGCCGCCGACCAGGACACCCTCGACCAGGTCGTCACCGGCGTCGAGAAGGCGGCCCGTGAGTACGCCGACAAGCACGGTCTCGACCTGACGACGGTCCGTGAGTCCTTCACGCCCGTCGTCGAGTTCGACCACGCACTGCGCGACGAGCTGGGCCGCATCCTCGGCACCGACGGCGAGATCACCGTCCCGGTGCTCGGCACGGGCGCGGGACACGACGCGGGAATCCTCGCGGACCGGATCCCGACCGCCATGCTGTTCGTGCGCAACCCCACGGGCGTCTCGCACTCGCCGGCCGAACACGCCGCCGAGGGCGACTGCCTCGCCGGGGTCAGCGCACTCGCGGACGTACTGGAGGGTCTGGCGTGCAGGTGACGTACTGGCTGGAACATGCCTGGATCGACCCGGCGGTCGAGTCGGGTGTCGTCGTGGAGGTCGCGGCCGACGGCCGTATCTCCGCCGTGCGGACCGGGGTCGAGGCTCCGCCGCCCGGCGCGACGGCCCTGCGCGGCCTGACCGTCCCCGGTCTCGCCAACGCGCACAGCCACGCCTTCCACCGTGCCCTGCGCTCCCACGTCCAGGTGGGCTCGGGCACGTTCTGGACGTGGCGCGACACCATGTACTCGTACGCGGACCGGCTCACCCCGGACACGTACCACGCCCTCGCCAGGGCCGTGTACGCGGAGATGGCGCTCACCGGCATCACCACCGTCGGCGAGTTCCACTACCTGCACCACGCGCCGGGCGGCACCCGTTACGCCGACCCGAACGCGATGGGCGAGGCGCTGATCGCGGCCGCGGCCGAGGCCGGTATCCGCATCACGCTGCTCGACACGGCGTACGTCTCGTCCGGCTTTGGTAAGGCGCCGGACGAGCACCAGCAGCGGTTCTCGGACGGCACCACCGAGGCGTGGGCCGAGCGGGCCTCGCTCCTCAAGGACCGGGACCACGCGAAGATCGGCGCGGCCGTGCACTCCGTGCGCGCCGTGCCCGCCGGCCAGCTCTCCACGGTCGCCGAGTGGGCGCAGAGCCGTGACGCGGCGCTGCACGTCCACCTCTCCGAGCAGGTCGCGGAGAACGAGGCGTGCCTGGCCGCGCACGGCTGCACGCCGACGCAGCTCCTCGCGGAGCACGGCGTGCTCGGCGAGCGCACCGTGGGCGTGCACAACACGCACATGACCGACGAGGACATCGCCCTCCTGGGCAACTCCCGTACGGGTACGTGCATGTGTCCCACCACGGAGCGCGACCTGGCCGACGGCATCGGCCCGGCCGTGGCCCTGCAGAAGGCGGGCTCCCCGCTCTCGCTGGGCTCGGACAGCCACGCCGTCATCGACCTCTTCGAAGAGGCGCGGGCGATGGAGCTGAACGAGCGGCTGCGCACGCAGACGCGCGGTCACTGGACGGCGGCGGCCCTGCTGCGCGCCGCCACGGCCGACGGCCACGCGGCGCTCGGCTGGGACGACGCCGGACGGATCGAGACCGGCAATTTCGCCGACCTCGTGACGGTGGCGCTCGATTCTGTCCGCACCGCCGGACCGGTGGCGGGCCTCGGCGCGGAGATCGCGGTGTTCGCCGCGAGCGGCGCCGATGTGAAGCACACGGTCGTGGGCGGCAAGCACGTCGTCCGTGACGGCCGGCACGAGCTGGTCGGGGACGTCGCCGAGGCGCTGGCCGCGTCGATCGGGGCGCTCCGGGCCTGACATCCCTTCAGGGCCCGTCCCTTCCCCAAGTCCTCGAACGCCGGACGGGCTGATGATTCAGCCGGTCCGGCGTTCGAGGTACCCCCCACCCCAAGGAGAGGAACCATGACCACCACCCTCATCACCAACATCGGCTCCCTGGTCACCAACGACCCGGCCCACGGCGACACCCCCCTCGGCCTCGTCGAGAACGCCGCCGTGGTCATAGAGGGCGACCGGATCGCCTGGGTGGGGCCGCAGGAGAAGGCGCCCGCCGCCGACGCCGTCCACGACGCGCAGGGCCGCGCCGTCATCCCCGGCTTCGTGGACTCGCACTCCCACCTGGTCTTCGCGGGCGACCGCACCCAGGAGTTCAACGCCCGCATGTCGGGCCGCAGTTACACCGCCGGCGGCATCCGTACGACCGTCGCCGCCACCCGCGCGGCCACGGACGAGGAGCTGGAGGCGAACCTCGTCCACCACCTCGACGAGGCGCTGCGCCAGGGCACCACGACCTTCGAGACGAAGTCGGGCTACGGCCTGACCGTCGAGGACGAGGCGAGGGCGCTGCGCATCGCGGCGCGCCACACCGACGAGGTCACCTACCTCGGCGCCCACATCGTGTCGCCGGACTACGCGGACGACCCGGCCGCCTACGTCGCGCTCGTCACCGGCGAGATGCTGGACGCCTGTGCCCCGCACGCCCGTTGGGTGGACGTCTTCTGCGAGAAGGGCGCCTTCGACGGCGACCAGGCCCGCGCGATCCTCACGGCCGGCAAGGCCAAGGGCCTGCTCCCTCGCGTGCACGCCAACCAGCTCGGCTACGGCCCCGGCGTCCAGCTCGCGGTGGAGCTGGAGGCGGCGAGCGCCGACCACTGCACGCACCTCACGGACGAGGACGTCGACGCGCTCGCGAACAGCTCGACGGTCGCGACGCTGCTGCCGGGCGCGGAGTTCTCGACGCGCGCGCAGTGGCCCGACGCCCGCAGGCTCCTCGACGCGGGCGTCACGGTCGCCCTCTCCACGGACTGCAACCCGGGCTCGTCGTTCACGTCCTCGGTGCCGTTCTGCATCGCCCTGGCCGTACGGGACATGGGGATGACCCCCGACGAGGCCATGTGGGCGGCGACGGCGGGCGGCGCGCAGGCGCTGCGCCGCGAGGACGTGGGGCGCCTGGCGCCGGGCGCGTACGCGGACCTGGCGCTGCTCGACGCCCCGAGCCATGTGCACCTGGCGTACCGGCCGGGCGTGCCGCTGGTGTCGGCGGTCTGGCGGCGCGGGGTACGCGCCGCCTGACCGACGGACAGTTCTCTCAAGGGCCTCATGCGGGCGGGGTAGCGGTTGCTACTCCTCCAGCGTGAGGCCCTTGCGCAGTCGCACCAGCGTGCGCGAGAGCAGACGGGACACGTGCATCTGGGAGATGCCGAGCTCGTCGCCGATCTCCGACTGCGTCATGTTGGCGACGAAGCGCAGAGAGAGGATCTTCCGGTCGCGGGACGGCAGCTCCGCGATCAGGGGCTTGAGGGACTCGACGTACTCGATGCCCTCGAGGCCGTGGTCCTCGTACCCGATGCGGTCCGCGAGCGCGCCCTCGGAGTCGTCCTCCTCGGGCTGTGCGTCCAGGGAGCTGGCCGTGTAGGCGTTGGACGCGGCCATGCCCTCGACGACCTCGTCGTTCGAGATGCCCAGGCGCTCGGCGAGCTCGCCCACCGTCGGTGCGCGGTCGAACTGCTGGGCGAGTTCGTCGCCCGCCTTGGCAAGGTCGAGGCGAAGCTCCTGGAGGCGCCGCGGGACGCGGACCGACCAGGACGTGTCGCGGAAGAAGCGCTTGATCTCGCCGACGATGGTCGGCATCGCGAACGTGGGGAACTCGACCCCACGGCTCAGCTCGAAGCGGTCGATCGCCTTGATCAGGCCGATGGTGCCGACCTGGATGATGTCCTCCATCGGCTCGCTGCGGGAGCGAAACCGGGACGCCGCGAACTTCACCAGTGCGAGGTTGAGTTCAACCAGCGTGTTGCGGACATAGGAGTATTCGTGAGTGCCCTCTTCGAGGGACTCGAGCCGCTCGAAGAGCGTTTTGGACAGCGCCCGGGCGTCCTGGGGAGCCACCTCGTCGAAAGGCGGGATCTCCGGCAGGCCGGCCAGGATGTCGAAGGCCTCGTGTTCCGGTGGGGGTGTCGACGTCGACGCCTGGTCAGTACGCGATTCGTCGAGCCGGGGTGACATGATGTCCTCCATCGTTCTCGGCATATGGCTGCCGATGCCCATACGTGCACTTGCGATGTGCGGCGCCTCCAAAGCCGGCCGTGGCGAAAAGTTGTCCTTACTAGGCCTACCCGCTTTTACACTCCGCTCGCAAGTGCGTTCTGTGCGTAAATGTCCGATTCCTGGGGGTTGTTCGGGTGTCGGGGGGCGGGGTGAGGGCGTAGTGTTCGAGGGCGTCAATCAACAGCCACGACGGTCGAGCAGACTCGGAAGAGAGAGACGTCATGGACCGCGGGACAGTCGGCAGCGCACATCGGGGCCGGCTTCAGGTCGAAGTGCGGGAAGAGGGCGCCAGCGCCGTCGTGACCCCGGTGGGTGAGTTGGATCACCACACCGCCGACCTATTGCGAGAACCCCTGGAGAGCTGTCTCGCCGCCGGATTCTCACGGCTGGTGATCGACTGCTCACGCCTGGAGTTCTGTGACTCCACCGGACTCAACGTGCTGCTCGGTGCCCGCCTCAAGGCGGAAGCCGCCGGGGGCGGGGTCCATCTGGCCGGGATGCTGCCCGTGGTGGCCCGGGTCTTCGAGATCACCGGCGCGGAGGCCGTCTTCACCGTCCACGAGTCGCTGAGCGCGGCTCTCGACGGCGAGTGACAGGGCGCGTACGCAGGTGGAGCACGGAAGTCGCGCGTCAGTTGTCTCTATGTGATCGAGGCGTTACGAGTGTCACACGGTCCATCCCGAACCCGTGGGTGTTCTCACGGTGCGGTCGGGCAGGAGACCTGCTGGGTCCCACCCGGGACCACACCGTCACGGCGGTTCGTTCCCACACATCACACGTCAAGAGTCTCGGTGAGGTGAAGTGCTGATGAGCACCACCCGGCCTTACTCGCCGGGCGACCGCGGCCCGGAGCCGGAGGCCGCCGGCCACGCCGGTGGCACGCCCAGCCAGTCCCCCGCCGACGTCGGGCGGACAGCCGGGCACCAGAGCCGCACCCTGAACCTCGTCGGGGCGGCCGGCATCGTCCCCCTGGCCCGCGACTTCACTCGCGAGGCGCTGCACGCCTGGGGCTGGATGCCGGCGGACACCGCCGACCGGCGCGCCGCGGCCGAGGACGTCCTGCTCGTCGTCTCCGAGCTGGTCACCAACGCCTGCCTGCACGCCGAGGGGCCCGACGAACTGCGGATCTCCTGCGACAGCAAGGTGCTGCGCATCGAGGTCTCCGACCAGGGCGCCGGCCAGCCCGCGCCCCGCACCCCGCACCGCGCGGGGCGCCCCGGCGGGCACGGGATGTTCATCGTGCAGCGCCTGTGCATGGACTGGGGCGTCGTCAGGAAACCCGGCGTCCCGGGTAAGACCGTCTGGGCGGAGGTCGGGGCGCCCGCCTGACGGGACCCCTTACGGGACCTCTTGCGGGACCCCTTGCGGCACTTGGGGTTACCCAGGGTTCGTACATCTCTTCGCACGCGCCGGATCCCGTCGGATCCGGCGCACGTCTATGTCTTCCCTCGACAAGGTCCCCGGCGTACCTTGAGCGCCTTATCTGATGCGCCGTCAGTAACTTGGCGGGTGCAACTCAGGACCAACCGGCATGAGGGGGAACTCGAGGTGTCGTACCGGACGTACCAGAAACGAACGGCAGCGCTCGCGCTCGCCGCGGCCCTGGCCGGCTCCGGGGTGCTCATGGCCGCCCCCGCAGCCCAGGCCGCCGTACAGGACGTCAACTACCAGTGCAAGACGCCGATCGGGAACAAGGGAGCCGTCTCTCCGATCGACATCAAGAGCGTCCCGAGCGGCAGCGGCTACAAGATCACCATGTCCTTCCAGAAGGGTGTCTCGTCCAGCCCGGTCGAGCTCGGCAAGGGCGCCATGAAGCCCAGCGCCGTCATCAAGCTGGGCGGCGCCGAGACCGGCAGCCTGCCGGTGTCCGGACCGCCGAACGCGGAGGCGATCCCCGCCAACACCCCCATCAAGATCAGCGACCTGTCGGGCACCTACACCCCGGCGAAGACCGGCAAGGTCACCTTCACCGCGGGTGTCCTCACCATCAAGGCGCTCGGCACCACGACCACGTGCACCCCCGCCAACAGCCCGAAGCCGTCCCTGACCCTGGACGTCAAGTCGGCCGGTGGCGGCGGCACTTCGGGCGGCTCGCAGAGCACACCGTCCGGCGGCGAACTGCCGCAGACCGGGCCCGAGGACTCCGCGATCGCGCTCGGCACCCTCGGCGGCACGGTGCTGCTCGCGGGCGCGGCCGGCGTGCTGTGGCTGACGCGGCGTCACCAGGCCGCGCGCTGACCACGGCGGCCGTGCCCGTCCGACGTCCGAACGCGATGACCTGGAGCCGCCGATGCCGTCCCGTCCCCGCGCCCGCCTGCGCGCACTGTGCGGGGCCGCCGTCCTGCTCGCCGTAGGCGCCGGGGCCCCGGCGGCCGCGGCCGGCACGGCGGCCCCCGCCTGGTCCGTCGCCCCGTCGGCCGGCGGCGGCACCCGCCCCGCGCAGGACGGACGCCCCTACTTCTACGCCGAGGGGGTCCCCGGCGCGGTGCTCCAGGACAAGGTCGCCGTCACCAACCCCGGCACCCGCCCCCTCACCGTGCGGCTGCGGGGCGCCGACGCCGACAACACTCACGCCGGCGCCCTCTCCGTGCGCGCGCGATCCACCGACACGGGCGCCTGGATCGCCTTCGCCCGGCGCACGGTGAAGATCCCCGCCCGCACCCGCGCCGAAGTGCCCTTCACCGTCACCGTCCCGGCCGACGCCGCACCCGGCGACCACCCCGGCGCCGTCGTCGCCAGCGCGGACGGGCGGGACTCCGGGGTCAGCGTCCATCTGCGGGTCAGCGGCCCCACCCTCTCGGCGCTCACCGTCGAGCGGGTCAAGGTCACGGGCGGCGGCCGGATCTCGTACGACCTCGTCAACCGCGGGAACACGATCCTTACGCCGCGGCTCGCCGTGCGCGCCGACGGGGTGTTCGGGCGGGCGCTCGACCGGCGCCCGCGCACCCTGCCCGTCGAACTGCTGCCCGGCCGCCGCGTCACGCTCAGCGAGCCGTGGCAGAGCGCCCCCGCCCTCGACTCGGTCCGGGTGCGGCTCACCGTCACGGCCGGGGGCGGCGCCCACGGCGAGGCGACGGCGACGAAGCGGTTCGTGCCGTGGGGAGCGGTCTCCGGGACCGGCGCCGCACTCGTGGCCGCCGGGGCCGCGGCCTTCTGGTGCGTACGCCGACGACGCCGCGCGAACAGCGGGAACCAAGAGACCCAAGGGAGTTGGTCATGAACCGCCGCCACCGCTGCGGGCCCCGGCTGTGGGCGGCAGCGCTCGTCCTGCTCGCCGCGTTCGCTCTCGCCGCGCCGCAGCAGGCCGCGTCAGCGGCCGAGGGCCCGGCCGTCACGCTCTCCAGGACCCAGGCGGGGGCGGGCGGTTCGATCACCGTCAAGGGGTCGGGCTGGCGGCCCGACGCGCTGCTGATGCTGCTGATCTGCGGCCAGTCCGCACCCGGCAAGGGAGTCGTCGGCGGCACCAACTCCTGCGCCAACGCCGACGGGCGCGCCGTCACCACCGGCGCCGACGGCACCTTCGGCAAGAAGCTCCCGGTCGCCGAGCCGCCCGTGCCCTGCCCGTGCGTCGTCCACGTGGCGACAGTCACCGGCGACAAGGCGCAGGCCGACGCCGTGCTCAAGGTGGCGGGCCACCCCGTGAAGCCGATTCCCGCGCAGGCGGGCGGCGGCAAGCTGTCCGTCCTCACCGACACCCGCCTCGACGGGTCGAGCGGCGTCCTGACCTGGTTCGGCGCCCCGCCCGCGCGAACCTTCGTCTTCACCGTCGGCAACGTCGGCTCGGCCCCCGTCAAGGATCCCGTCTTCCAGGTCGGCACCTCGCACGGCGTGTTCGCCCCCCAGTGGGAGGACCAGCAGTGGCGCGGCACGATCCCGCCCGGCCGCAAGGCCCAGATCAAGCTGCCCGTCGAACTGTCCTCGGGGGCCCACGGCAACTACCTGGTCTCCCTCAAGTTCGGCGGCAAGGTCCTCGCCGAACAGCCCTGGGGCGTGGGCCGCCCCTGGGGCGTCACCCTCTTCTGGATCCTGCTCTGCGTCGTCGTACCGGCCGCCGTCTTCCGGATCGGCATGGCCGTCGTCGACCGCGTACGGCCCCGGCGGCCGGGCGGCGCGGGACGGCACCGCGGCGCGCTCGGCCTGCCCGAACTGGCGTCCCGGCTGCCGAGGGCGAGCCGCCCGCGGCCGTCGCGCAGGGCGCCCGAACCACCCGGGACCACGACCACCACGGCCCTGCCCTGGTTCACCCCGGACACCGACCCCGGCACACCGGCCGGTCAGCTCTCCGCACCGTCAGACAACAGCCCGACAACGAAGGGAAACACGTGAGCACCCAACGGAGAGTGAGCGCGGCCGGCGTCGCCCTGATGCTGGGCGGCGCGGGCCTCCTGCTCGCCGCCACCCCCGCACAGGCCGCCGAGGTCGCGTACAAGACCGAGTGCATCCCGCCCGCGGTCTCCGGCATGGACCCCGTGGAAGGCACGACGAAGGTCGAGATCACCGCGCCCGCCGAGGCGAAGGTCGGGGACGAGGTGGAGGTCGTCTGGAAGACGACGCAGGCCGCGTCCCAGAACCCCGGCGTCATCGACCTGGAGAAGGACACGGTCAAGCCGACCGGCACCCTCAAGGTGAGCGGCGCGCAGACCGAGGACGTCCCGATGGACGGCCCGCGCTCCAACCCGCCCATCAAGAAGAACAGCCCGATGGTGCTGTCCGACATGAAGGGCAAGATCAAGCTGACGGCGCCCGGCGAGGTGACGCTGACCCCGGACAAGTACAACATCAACGTCAGCAAGCCGATCTCGACGGACACCAAGTGCTCGCCCAAGGAGACGGTCAAGCCCGGCGCGACCATCAAGGTCACGGGCGGCAGCGGCACGGGCGGCACGACGGGCGGTCTGCCCACCGGGCTTCCGACCGGCGCGCCCACGGGTCTGCCCACCGGGCTCCCCACTCTGCCGACGGGCGGCGGCGGCACCGGCGGTTCGGGCGGCTCCGGCTCGGGCGGCAGTGCCGGCGGCGGCGGGTCCGGCACCGGGGGCAGCAGTACCGGGGGCAAGAGCGACTTCACCGGCAAGGAAGTCCAGATCCCGTACCAGTGCAAGACGCCGATCGGTGACAAGAACGCCACCTCGCCCGTGCAGATCAACGCCAAGAAGGACGGCGGGAACTACGGCCTGACGGTCAAGTTCAAGAAGTCCGTCATGGACAGCCCGGCCGACATCCCGAAGGACTCCGTCAAGCCGTCGATGGAGGTCAAGCTGGGCGGCGCCGACAAGGGCACCGTGCACGTGGAGGGCCCGACGAACAAGGAGCCCATCAAGTCCGGCGAGCCCATCAACATCCCCGACCTGACGGGCACCTACAAGCCGGGCGCGGACGGCAAGTCGAGCCTGTCGCCGGGCGTCCTCACGGTGAAGGCCCTCGGCACGACCACGACGTGCACCCCGGCGAAGACGGAGGTCTCCCTGGAGATCGACACCTCCGCCCAGCCGGGCGGCGCGGCGGGCGGCTCGGGTTCGGGCTCGGGCTCGGCGGGCGGCTCCGGCACAGCCGGCGGCCTCGCGCAGACGGGTGCGGAGAACGACGGCAGCCTGCGTGCCCTCGGCCTGGTCGCGGGCACGGTGATCCTGCTGGGCGGAGCGGTGTTCACGTTCCTGCCGGGCCGGCGCCGGGCGGGCTGACGGGACGTACCGAGTGTGGGGGGCCGGGGCGAGCAACTCGCCCCGGCCCCTGAGTCATTCAGGCGTTCAGGAGATGGTGCTCGTGTGGGAGACCACGCGGCCCGCGGCGAGGTTCTCCGCGACCTCCTCGCGCCAGACCTTGTCGGCGCGGCTGGTGTCGAGTTCGAACTCGAACCGGTTGGTCATCTCCGGGGTGATGTTCTCCACGTCGACGTAGAACTGCTGGTACCAGCGCCGGAGTTGGTAGATCGGGCCGTCCTCCTCGGTGAGGAGCGGGTTGTCGACGCGGGCCTTGTTCTGCCAGATCTCCGCGTCCTGGCGGAAGCCGATCTCGACACCGGCGCCGAACTGCTGGGCCGCCGCGTTGGCCGCGTCGTTGTCCATGCCCGGCAGCTTCTTGACGATGACGCCGAACTGCAGCATGAACGCGTCCTGCCGCACCGGGTAGTGGCTGTTGATGAGTACGGCTTCCAGCTCCTGGCCGCCGCCGACCGGACTCCACAGGTAGTCGATCATGTAGGAGGGGCCGTAGTACGCGGCGTCCGACCGGTTCACCGCGGGCTCCGTGCCGGCCGGGACCATGCCGAGGTCGTAGTCCTGGCGGTACTCGAAGTCCATCCGCTGGGCCGCGGTGTGGCCCTCCAGGACGTTCTGGAAGTACGTCGGGAACGAGTAGTGCACGTAGAAGAAGTGCGCCATGTCGGAGTTGTTGTCGACGATCTCGCGCGGGTGCGAGCCCTCGATCAGGATCTGGTTCCAGGTCCACTGGCTCCACTCGTCGCTGAACGCGCCCTCGATCCGCGGGATCGCCTGCTCCGGGATCGGCGGGTTGCCCTGCGGGTCGTGCCAGACGAACAGCTGCCGGTTCTCCTCGAGCGTCGCCCACGTACGGGTCTTCGCGGCCCGGGGGACGCGGCGCGCGTAGGGGATGCCGGAACAGGTGCCGTCGCCCGACCAGCGCCAGTCGTGGAACGGGCACGCGACGGCGTCGCCCTTGACCGTGCCCTGGCTCAGGTCGCCGCCCATGTGCGGGCAGTACGCGTTGAGGACGTGGAGCTCGCCGCTCTCGCCCTGGAACACCACGAGCTTGGTGCCGAAGGCCTCGATCTGGTGCGGCTTGCCGTCCTTGAAGGACTCCGCGAGGCCCAGGCAGTGCCAGCCACGGGCGAAGCGGTCGGGCATGGGGTCGGTCTTGATCGCGTGGTACGAGGTCACGAAGCGTCCTTCATGTGGGTGGCGGCGACGTAGCCGAAGGTCATCGAGGGCCCGATGGTGGATCCGGGGCCGGGGTAGGTGTCGCCCATCACGGCCGCCGAGCAGTTGCCGGTGGCGTACAGGCCGTCGACGGGCGTGCCGTCCTCGCGCAGCACACGCGCGTGTGCGTCGGTGAGCAACCCGCCCTTGGTGCCCAGGTCGCCGGGCTTGACGGGCAGGGCGTAGTACGGGCCCTGGGTGAGCGGGTGGAGGTTGGGGTTGGGCAGCGTCGGGTCGCCGTAGTAGCGGTCGTGGGCGCTGTCCCCGCGGCCGAAGTCGGCGTCGCGGCCCTGCTCGGCCAGGGTGTTGAAGCGCGCGATCGTCTGCTCGAGAGCGTCGGCCGGGACATCGATCTTCGCGGCGAGTTCCCGGACGGAACCGGCCGTCTTGAGGATGCCCTCGTCCTCGAACCCCTTCGGGAACTTCTGGCCCGGCACCAGGCCGACGAACGGGTAACGCTTGCGCGCGACCGAGTCGATGACGATCCAGGAGTTCTCGGGCGCGCTGGGGCTGGCGTACATCCGGTCGACGAACTCGTGGTACGGCGCCGCCTCGTTGACGAACCGCCGGCCCTCGCCGTTCACGATCACCATGCCGGGCACCGCGCGGTCCGCGACCAGGAAGAACAGGCCGCCGCCGGGCACCGGCGCGGACGGCGCGCCCCACACCTTGTCCATCAGGGCGAGGGCGGCGCCCGCGTCGACGCCGGCCGTCAGCACCTCGCCGATCTGGCCCGGCGAGGAGTGCGTCCAGCTCGCGGAGGTGGGCCGCGGCAGGTACTTCTCGCGCAGCTCCTGGCTGTGCGAGAAGCCGCCGGCGGCGAACAGGACGCCGCGCCGCGCCCTTACGTTGACCGTGCGGCCGTCCTTCTCGATGCGCAGGCCGACGACCTGGCCGTCCTCCAACACCAGCTCATGGAAGGGCGAGTTGAGCCACATGGCTCCGCCGGACCTGGCCAGGGCGAGGCGCAGCCGCCCGACGAGCGCGGCGCCGAGCGCGACCGGCTTTGCGCGGGTGAGCAGCGTCTTGACGGCGCCCGCCGCAAGCCTGGCGGCGGTCCGCCGGCCCTTCCACGTACGGGCCGCCATGTTGAGGAAGCGGAAGTCGTACTGGGTGATGGTGAGGCCGTACGTGGGCAGCTCGTTGGTCCGCAGATTCGCTGCCTCAGGGCCGAGCCTGCGCAGGTCGAAGGTCTCCGGCTCGATGGTGCGGCCGGCCGGCTTGCCGCCTTTGCGCTCGGGATAGTAGTCCGGGTAGTTCGGGACGTACTTGAAATGGACGTCCGTGCGCTCGTGCAGGAATTTCAGCATCTCCTGGCCGCGCGTGAGGTACGCGTGCTTGCGCTCCCGGCTGACCTGGTCGCCGACGGTGGCGTCCAGGTAGTCCATGGCGTTGTCGAACGAGTCGCTCTGCCCGGCCTGCTGGAGGTAGAGGTTGTCAGGTATCCACAGACCTCCGCCGGACAGCGCGGTGGAGCCGCCGTAACGGTCGGTCTTCTCCACCACCAGGGCGGACATCCCGTGCAGCTGCGCGGTGATCGCGGCGGTGAGGCCGCCTCCACCGGAGCCGACCACCACCACGTCGTACTCGTGATCCCAATCCCGGTCCACTGTGACTGTTCCCTTTCGCCGAAGCGGAAGCCGAGCCGAAGCCCAGGCCGAAGCCGAGGCCGAGGCCGAAGCCGAAGGTGGGCGTGGACCCGGTCCGGTCCGATCCGTGCCGGCGGCGTCGCCGGTCATGCGCCCTCTCCCGGGCCCCGCGGGAGTGAGAGCACGCTCTACCTGACGGCTTCGGCGGACAAGCGCCACTTCCCGCTCAGTGGGAGATCCTCGGTGTCTTCCTCGACATGTCTTCCCTATACATAGGCAGCCTGCTTGGCTGCCGGTCGACGAAGTACCGGCAGCGGCCCCGCTGTTGGAGAGCACCCGGTCCGGCGCTCTCCCCCTCTGGAGGACAGATGCCACCCACGATCGGATCGATAGACCAGCTCGGCTATGTGGTGCGGGATGTCGAGGCCGCGATGCGGCACTGGACGACGAACCTCGGCGTCGGCCCGTTCTTCTACTTCCCGCAGGCCGCCATCGCCCGCACCTTCTACCTGGGCGAACCCACCGACGCCCGGATCGCCGTCGGCATCGCCCAGGCGGGCGGCGTGCAGATCGAACTGATCCAGCAGCTCAACCCGGAGGCCCCCAGCGCCTACCGCGACTTCCTGAAGGAGCGCGGCGAAGGGCTGCACCACCTGGGCCACTTCGCCAAGGGGGAAGGTGACGACACCTACGACGCGTTCCTCGCCCGTTTCGCCGAGGCCGACGTCGAGCCGTACCACTACGGCGACTCCGGTCCGGGCAGCCGCTTCGCCTATCTGCCCACGGAGGAGCACGGCGGCACGGTGGTCGAGGTGATCGAGACCGCGCAGTGGGGCGGCTTCTTCGACTCGATCAGGGAGGCCGCGCGGGGCTGGGACGGCAGCGACCCCGTACGCGAAATCAGCATCCCCTGACCGGAGAGGACCGACCGACCATGCGCGCACTGCGGCTGCACGGCCCCAAGGACCTGCGCCTCGAAGACATCCCCGAGCCCGGACTCCGCCCCGGCACGGTCAAGATCAAGGTCGAGTGGTGCGGGATCTGCGGCTCCGACCTGCACCTGTACCAGGCGGGCCCGGCCGCGTTCGGCCTCGACCGGCCGCACCCGCTGACCGGGGAGCAGGCGCCGCCGGTGATGGGCCACGAGTTCGCCGGCGTGATCACGGAGATCGGCGAGGGCGTCAAGGGCCTCGCGGTCGGCGACCGAGTCTGCGTCGAACCGGAAATCTACGACGACACGTGCGCGTACTGCCGTCAGGGCGACTACAACCTGTGCGAGCAGTCCGGCTTCGTCGGCATCAACGGCTGGGGCGGCGGCATGTCCGAGTACGTGGTGCTGCCGCCGCGGATGGTGCACCGGCTGCCGGAGGGCGTCGGCACGGACCTCGGCGCGCTCGTCGAACCGCTCGCGGTGGCGTGGCACGCGGTACGGGTGGCGGCGCTGCCGCCCGGTTCGGCAGCGCTGGTCGTCGGCGCGGGTCCGATCGGCTTGGGCGTCCTCTCCGCGCTGAACGCGACGGGCGCGCGCATGGTCGCGGTCAGCGAGGTCAGCACGGCCCGCAAGAAGCTGGCGGAACGCCTGGGTGCGGACGTCGTACTGGACCCGGCGCAGGACGATGTGGCAGCACGGGTAAGGGAGTTGACGGACGGCCTGGGAGTGGCGGCGGCCTTCGACGCATCGGGTCTCCAGATCACCCTGGACACGGCACTCGGCTCACTGCGCAAGCGCGGGACGGCGGTCAACCTCGCGATGTGGTCGCAACCCGCCCAGGTCGAGACGATCCAGCTGATGCGCACGGAGACGTCCCTGACCTCGACGATCGGCTACGCGGGCTCGGACTTCCCGTCAGTGATCGCGGCGATCCGCCGAGGCGCGATCGACGCGGACGCTTTCATCACGTCGCGCATCCCACTGGAGCGGGCGGTCCAGGACGGCTACGAGACGCTGCTGGGGGAGGGCCGCGACACTCAGGTCAAGATCCTTGTGCATCCCTGACGACCTGGCACTTCCTGGAAGGTCCCCGCGTCCCGGCAGCGCATCCGCAGCGCGCGGACCGTATCCAGCCGTCGTGCCGTGGCTGCGGGGTGATGCAGCAGCTCAGTGAAGGGCACGTTCTCGTGCGCCGTCGGCATGGCATCCAAGTACCTCGGAGTCAGGAGCGCAGGCGCCGCCGACCGGTGACCCAGGGCTCGTGTCAGGGACGGCCCTTGTCATTGTGGCTTCCGGTACTTCCTGCGCCCGCTGAGCGCGGCAAGCCAGAAGATCACCCCGATGACAGTTGCGAAGGGCAGCGTTCCCAGGGGGTCTCCCGTCGCCAGCACTTCCACCCCGTAGAAGATCGCCCCGACGAGTAGCCCCATGCGTACCGGGTGACGTGCTGCCCACTTGCGGGTGTGCACTCGTGGATCAGTGAACACGGACTGGCCCCTGTCTGCTGAGCGTGCTGCATGAATCCGGTCATGAGAACACGCGGGCCGTCTCGTCCCTGTCACCGGCCGCTGCAGCGCTTCCCGCGCGGCAGCCGCCCCCCGTTGCGCCGTGGCTGCCCAGGCTTGCTCCGGGCCTCGATCTCGTCAGCCCGGGGGTTACGGAGTGAGGTCCAGGACCCTGACCGGGCGGCCTTTCCACTGCTTCGGTGCGGTCGTGGCGACGATCGCGCCGTCCGGGCGGTCCGGTGTGGGCTGTGCCGCGTGCTGGGCATGGGCAGCCGCCCACGTCTCGTGGCGCGCCACCGCCAGGGCGGCGGGCAGGTCGAGGTCGAGGACTGTGACGCCAGGCAGAGCGGCGATGTGTTCGGCCGTTCCTGGCCTGTTTCGGTCCGCTTCGACCAGGACGCAGGCCGGGGCATACAGGAACCAGTCCGGTTCGGCGTGCGCGCGGTGGATCAATCGCGAAGCGAGGACGTTGCCCTGGCCGGCCGCCGCCACCGCCGTCTCGTCCAGAACGATGTGCACGGCGTCGCTCACCGGCCGGTCACCTTCGACAGGCGGCGGTCCAGCTCGCTGTCGAGCTCACGCTGCTCCGTGGCCGTCGGGGCGTATCCGTTCCACTCCGCGAGCGCGGCCCGGGCCTTCTCGGCCCTCTCCGCCCGCTCCTGCGGGGTCAGCAGCGTCTCGGCCAGGCGCGCCAGATAGGCCCGCAGTGACAGGCCCTCGCCGGACGCGATCGCCGCGAGGCGGTCTCTGGCTTCTTCAGGGATACGGATATTGGCATCAGGCATGGTCGTACTCCTCTCCCTGCTCCCAGGGTACGGGTACGTACCCGTGGTCGCGTGGGAGTCCTCCCGGCCCCTCACGCCCCCATCACTCCGATTCCCCGCATCGCCTCCCGCGCTGCGGTTGCCCCGCGGCGTGCCGTGTCCACCCAGGTCTGTTCCGGGTCTGCCGCTCCGGCGCGTGCGCGGCGGCAGTCGCCGCAGTGGTCCTCGTCGCCGAGGGGGCGGAACAGGAGGGGCTGGATGTGGCCCGGGCCCTCGCATTCGCGCATCGTGGCGACACGCGGGGGTGGTGGAGGTGTCGGAGCTTCGGGGGCTGTGGTGGGGGTGAGGGTGGGGACCTCCCGCCACAGGTACCGGACCAGGCCGCCTGGGCTGTGTACGCGTACGTCGGACGTCGGGAGATTGCGGCGTACCTCGGTGAGCAGCGCGTGGGCTGTGTGTCCGGCCGTGAGCCAGGCGGCGGCGAGGTCGGTCAGCTCCGGCAGTATGGCGCGCGGTACGCGGCCCAACCGGGTGTCCAGGTAGGCCAGTTCCTCGACGACGCGGCGCGCGTCCGCGAGGTCGTCGGCGGAGGCGGCGGGATCGGGCTCGGGTTCGAGCTCCGGCTCGGGTTCGAGCTCCGGCTCCGGATCCGGCTCGAGCTCCGGCTCCGGCTCGAGCTCCGGCTCAGCCGCCGGCTCCGGGGAAGGTTGGAGGGTGTTCCCCGTAGGGGGTGTGTCTGGAAGACCGCCGACGACCCGAACCGTCGGCTCACCGGCGGCCGGAATCCCGCCCGTCGGAGACATCCCGCGGATCAGCGCCGCCTCCTCCGCGCTCAGTGGCACGTTCGAGCAGAGCTGGCGTGTCCGCCAGTGGCCCCGCTCGACCTGTTCCCGCCATTCATGTACGTAGCCCTCGTGCTTCAACTGCCGCTTGGCGCTGAGGAATGCGCACTTTCCGATCGAGGCGCGGCGCGCGGTCGCGGAGAGAGTTTCGTCGTCGTCCGCCGGGAGCGAGAGCTGCCATGTGAGGAGGCGTACGGCGTCTGAGTTGAGCCGGGGGTGCCGGATGATCTCGTTCGAGGTCTGCGAGAAGAAACGAGTCGGCGGGATAACATGGCGCTGCATTTCGGGTGCCCTTCGTTGACACTCGTGGTGAAGGCCCTCGTTGCTGGTTCCAGCCGGCAGCGAGGGCCGCTTTGCGCTCACCGTACAGCAACTTCCGTACACGGACGGTTACTTCATGTGTTCGGGTGGGAATGGTGTGGCCTCACCACACACCCCCGTAGCGCGCCGCCTTCTCCCGTAGCCACGTTCGGATCATGACTGCCTCCCGCTCGTTCGCCTCGCGGAGGTCCCGCACCCGGATCGTCGCCACGAAGTGCACGAACCTGACTCGTCTCAACGCTCCCTCCGCGCTCAGGACTTTGCCCGGGCCGTACGCGTCCGTGCCGGTGTGGGCCACGAAGCTCCCGGGCCGGTGCTCTTCCGGTCCCTCTTCTACGTTCATGGGGTCAGCGTGCGGTCACTCTGGGTACGGTCGACAGAGGTTCGCGTGTGCCAATGCGGAACGCACAAAGGGGAGTTGGCGATGGCCATCGAGGACAACCCGGTCTCCCGCGTCAAGTACGGGGAGGAACTGCGGCGCAGGCGCGAGAGTCTGGGGCTCACGCAGGAGGAGTTGAGCGAGCTTTCGATCATCTCTCGCTCCCAGATCGCCCACATCGAGGCGGGGCGGCGTCGGCCGGATGCCGGGGATGCGCGCCGGCTCGACAAGGCGCTCCAGGCGGGCGGGTTCTTCGAGCGGTTCCTGCCCGTGCTGGACGGGAGGCTGGTTGCCGAGCATTTTGCGGAGGCATTGGAGTTTGAGGGGCAAGCGACGGCCATCAGGGTTTATGGGCCGAAGCTGGTTCCTGGCCTGCTTCAGACGGAGGCGTACGCGCGGGCGGTTCTGGATTCGGGGCTCCCGCCCAAGACTGATGAGCAACGTGACAAGCTCCTTGCCACACGCCTCGACCGCGCCAGCATTCTGGGCAACTTCCACTCGCCGGTGGTGTGGACGATTCTCGACGAGGCCGTGCTGCGCAGGCCCATCGGTGGCTCCGCCGTAATGTGCCAACAGCTTCGGCACATCGTGGAGTTGGGCGAGAGTCGCCGCATCCGCATCCGCGTCCACGTTCTCCCGTTCGCGGTGGGTGCCCACGCGCTGCTGGAGGGCGTCGTCTCGCTCATGTGGTTCGAGGAACTCCCGCCGATCGCCTACGTGGAAGGCTTGATGACGGGACGGGTCTGGGAGCTGCCGTCCGTCGTGCGGCAATGCCAGGTGGCCTACGATCACGCCCTGGGCGACGCGCTGTCGCACCGTAAGTCCCTGGCCCTGATCAGGTCCGTCGCGGAGGATTACGAGAATGAAGCGCAGTGAGCACACCATCCCCGTCGCCTCGGTGCTGACCGGCTGGCGCAAGTCGTCGTACAGCGGTGGCGAGAGCGGTGCCTGCCTGGAGGTCAACGACGCCGCCTGCCCCGCCCACCTCCCCGTCCGCGACAGCAAGAACCCGCATGGCCCCGCCGTCGCCTTTGCCACGCCCGCGTGGTCGGCCTTCGTTACGGCCGTTCGCGCCGGAGCGCTCCACGCGGGCTGAACCGGGGTGGGCTACATGGCGGCTCAGGATCCCTGGTCATAGCTGGTTCAGCGCCTCCGTCGTGATGTCCACGTCGATGATCGGCGGTCAAGGTTCCTCCCATGGACGGGATGATCGGCCCTGCTCTTTCGCGGTGGTCGCCAGACTTACCGAGTGATCTGGCTCACATGCTGTCACGGCGATCAGCCGCGCGGTGTCCTGATGGCGAACCCGGGAGCAAGCCAGCCGACAGGAGCAGCTCATGAAGCACCGCAAGCACCGCATCGTCGTCCTCGGTGCCGGCTATGCCGGGGCCTACGTGGCCGGGACCCTGGCCCGGCGGCTGTCCCCGGCGGACACCGAGATCACCGTGGTCAACGCCGAGCCGGACTTCGTGCAACGGCTGCGGCTGCATCAGCTCGCGGCCGGACGGGACATCGACGCCCCTCAGCTCGCCGACGTCTTCGTGGGCACGGGGGTAGCGCTGCGCCTGGCCCGCGTCACCGCCGTCGACCCCGAGCGTCAGGTCGTCGCCGTGGCCGACAGGGCCGACCAGGCCGACGAGCTCGGCTACGACACACTTCTCTACGCGCTCGGCAGCCACGGCGCCGACCACGGTGTCCCCGGCGTGGCCGAGCACGCCTTCGACGTATCCGCCCGGCCCTCCGCGCTGCGCCTGCGTGAGCGATTGGAGAGTCTGAGCAGCCAGCGCGGAGGCGCCGGCGTGCTCGTCGTCGGTGACGGGCTGACCGGCATCGAGACCGCCACCGAGATCGCCGAATCCCGGCCCGGGGTGTCGGTGACCCTGGTCGCGCGCGGCGAGCTCGGCGCCCCGCTCTCCGCCGGAGCCCGTAGCCACCTGCGCCAGGCCTGCGTACGGCTGGGCATCACCGTTCTGGAGCACACGAGCGTCGAGGCCGTCGAAGCGGAGCGCGTGGTGTGCGCCGACGGCACCGCGCTCGCGTCCGACGCGACCGTGTGGACGGCCGGGTTCGAGGTCAGTCCCCTCGCGGCCGCCGGCGGCATCGACGTCACCGAGGGCGGTCGGATCGTCGTCGATCGCACCATGCGGTCCGTCTCGCACCCGAACGTCTACGCCGCCGGCGACAGCGCCTACGTCATCGGCGACAACGGCCTGCCGCTGCCCATGTCCTGCGCCTCGGCCGGCTACACCGGCCGGCAGGCCGCGGCCGCGATCGTGGGACGCCTGACCGGCCGCACGATCGCGAACGTCAAGCTGGGCTACCTCGGCAACCACATCAGCCTCGGGGAGCGGGACGGAATCCTGCAGCTGGTCGACGGCGAGGCGCAGGCGAAGCCGACGTACGTGGGCGGTCGGAAGGCCGCGCGGGTCAAGGCCGGCATCGTCAGGATGTCCCTGTGGGCCACCTCGCACCCGACCTTCGGCCTCCCCACCCGCACGCACCGCCTGGAGGCAGAGAAGGTCGAGGAGACGGTCCCGCTCCTGGAGAACGGAGGGGCCACCCATGGCTGAGAGCAGCGACCACACGGCCACCGACACCTTCGTCGCCCACCGCAACCTGCTCTTCACAGTCGCCTACGAGATGCTCGGCTCGGCGGCCGACGCCGAAGACGTCCTCCAGGAGACCTGGCTGCGCTGGGTCAAGGCCGACCTCGGGCAGGTGCGCGACCAGCGGGCGTACCTGGTGCGGATCACGACCCGGCAGGCGCTCAACCGGCTGCGTACCGTGAATCGCCGCCGGGAGGCGTACGTCGGCCAGTGGCTGCCCGAACCGCTGCTCACGACGCCGGACGTGGCCGAGGACGTCGAGCTCGCCGAGAGCATGTCGATGGCGATGATGCTCGTCCTGGAGAGCCTCACCCCGACCGAGCGCGCGGTGTTCGTGCTGCGCGAGGTCTTCGAGGTCGAGTACGACGAGATCGCCGAGGCCGTCGGCAAGACCCCGGCGGCCGTGCGGCAGATCGCGCACCGCGCCCGCGGGCACGTCGACGAGCGCCGGCCCCGCCGGACGGCCTCCGCGAAGGAGACCCGGGCGGCCCTTGAGTCCTTCCGGCGCGCCCTGGAGACCGGGAACCCGCAGGACCTCCTCGACGTACTCGCCCCCGATGTCGTGCTGCTCAGCGACGGCGGCGGCGTCAAGCGCGCCGCGCTCAGGCCCGTCGTCGGCGCCGAGAAGATCGTCCGCTTCTACCTCGGCGGTTCCGCCAAGCTCGGGGTCACGATCACCTGCGAGCCCACCGTGGTCAACGGCAGCCCGGCACTCGCCGTACACGTGGGCGGCGAGCTCGACGGCGTGATCGCCGTCCGTTTCGAGGACGCCCGCATCACCGGCCTCTACTTCGTACGCAACCCCGAGAAGCTGACCCGCGTCACCTCCGAGACCCCGCTCACCCTGCGCTGACGCAGACCACGGGCAAAAAGCCGAAGGGCCGCCGCACCGATTCCGGTGCGGCGGCCCTTCGTACAGGTACCAGCAGAGCGCAGCGTCTAGTGGACGTCGCCCATCAGTTCCTTGACCTTCTTGCGGTACATGAACACCGCGCCGCCCGCGAGCACTGCGAGCGCGGCTTCCAGGCCCACGACGCCCGTGCCGTTGAGGTCGACGCCGGCCGTGGAGAGCAGGCCCGTGACCGCGTCGCCCGCGGTCACCGCGAGGAACCAGACACCCATCATCTGGGAGCCGTACTTCGCCGGCGCCATCTTGGTGGTGACCGAGAGGCCGACGGGGGAGAGGGTCAGCTCGCCGACCGTCTGGACGAAGTAGATCAGGACGAGCCACCAGGGGCTGACCTTGCCGCCGCCCGCGGCCGTCAGCGGCAGCAGGAAGACGAAGAAGGAGATGCCGATGAGGGCCAGACCGAGCGAGAACTTGGTGACCGTGCTCGGCTCCTTGCCCTTGCGGGCCAGCGCCAGCCAGATCATGGCGGCGACCGGGGCCAGGGCCATGATGATCACCGGGTTCACGGACTGGAACCAGGAGACCGGGAAGTCCCAGCCGAAGACGCTCGTGTTGGCGTGGCTGTCGGCGAAGATCGACAGGGTCGAGCCGCCCTGGTCGTAGATCATCCAGAAGACGGCGGCGGCCACGAAGAACCAGATGTAGCCGGAGACCTTGGACTGCTCGGTGGTCGTCAGTTCCTTGTCGCGCTTGATGCGCGCCAGGACGAAGATCGGGACGATCAGGCCGACCAGCATGAGCGGGACCATCACCCAGTTCAGGGTGTAGGTGCCGGTGCCCACGACGATGGCGTAGAAGACGACCGCGATGAGCAGCCAGATCATCGACTTCTTCAGCGTGGCGGCGCGCTCCGCGGGGTCCAGGGGCTTCGGGACGACCGAGGACTTCTCCGACAGGTGGCGGGTGCCCAGCAGGAACTGGCCGAGGCCGATCGCCATGCCGACCGCCGCGAGGGCGAAGCCGAGGTGCCAGTTCACGTTCTGGCCGACCGTGCCGATGACCAGCGGCGCGGCGAACGCGCCGAGGTTGATGCCCATGTAGAAGACGGTGAAGCCGCCGTCACGGCGCGGGTCGTCCGGGCCGTTGTAGAGGTGGCCGACCATCGTCGAGATGTTGGACTTCAGCAGACCCGAACCGACGGCCACGAAGAGCAGGCCGACGTAGAAGATGCCGCTGACGGGTACGGCCAGGAGCAGGTGGCCGATCATGATGATCGCGCCGGCGATGGCCGTCGTCTTCCGGGGACCCCACACGCGGTCACCGAACCAGCCGCCGGGCATGGCGAGCAGGTACACCGTTGAGACGTAGACGGAGTAGATGGCGATGGCCGTGCCCGCGTCGAGGCCGAGCCCCTCGGGGGCCACCAGGTACAGCGGAAGCAGGGCGCGCATGCCGTAGTAGGAGAAACGCTCCCACATCTCGGTCATGAACAGAGTGGCCAGACCGCGAGGGTGGCCGAAGAAGGTCTTGCCGCCGGAGGGTGCCCCGGTGGATTCCTTCGTCAGGCTGGTCGCCATGGAAGTTCCTTGCTGGTACGGGTCGCGGGTCGTGATTGACCGTGCGGCCAGTGCGGGGGGTTGTGGTGTGGCGCCGTCGTCGGCGGCCGGTCCACAGGTCATTCCTTGAACGCGCTGGTGAGAACCAGCTCGCACATAAAAAAGACCTTCGTCGCGCAGTGCGCTCCAAAGGTTGCTCTTTAGTGCATCGGGCGTTCATTCACCATACGACAGGACAGTGCGGCATATGGAAGGACTTGAGACATGGATCACAGGTCCACGCGGAACCATTCGCCCGGTTTCGAAGGCGCCTTCCAGGGTCTCATCCCACACCCGCAGGCCTGATCGGCCGGGTCGCGGCCATGCCGGATCACCCTCCGGGCGCCGTCCGGCGCGGACTACCATCACTGCATGACCCGTGTACTGCTCGCCGAGGACGACGCGTCCATCTCGGAGCCACTGGCCCGCGCCCTGCGCAGGGAGGGTTACGAGGTCGAAGTGCGTGAGGACGGCCCGACCGCGCTCGACGCGGGACTCCAGGGCAGCATCGACCTCGTCGTACTCGACCTGGGACTGCCCGGCATGGACGGCCTGGAGGTCGCCCGGCGGATGCGCGCCGAGGGGCACACGGTGCCCGTCCTCATCCTGACCGCCCGCGCCGACGAGGTGGACACCGTCGTCGGCCTGGACGCGGGCGCCGACGACTACGTCACCAAGCCCTTCCGCCTCGCCGAACTGCTCGCCCGCGTACGGGCCCTGCTGCGGCGCGGCGCCGCCGAGCCGCAGCAGCCGCCCGCCACGCACGGCGTCCGCATCGACGTGGAGTCGCACCGCGCGTGGATGGGCGACGAGGAACTCCAGCTCACCGCCAAGGAGTTCGACCTGCTGCGGGTCCTGGTGCGGGACGCGGGCCGGGTCGTCACCCGGGACCAGTTGATGCGCGAGGTGTGGGACACGACCTGGTGGTCGTCGACCAAGACTTTGGACATGCATATCTCGTGGCTGCGGAAGAAGCTCGGGGATGATGCGGCCAATCCCCGGTATATCGCCACGGTGCGTGGGGTCGGGTTCCGGTTCGAGAAGAGCTGAGGCTCTGCTTTTCGGCTGCGGGTTTCGTCGTGGCTGGTCGCGCAGTTCCCCGCGCCCCTTACGGGGCGCTGTTCCCCGCGCCCCTCTCAGGGGCGCGGGCTTCGGATGATCCTGGAGACTGGGACGCATGCGCCGCCGTCTGATCAACTCCACCCTCGCCGTCGTGCTCGTCGTGATCGCCGTCTTCGGGGTCTCGCTCGTCATCGTCGAGACCCGCACGATCACCAACAGCGCCCAGGAGCGGGTGGACTCCGAGGCGGTCCGGCTCGTCAGCATCGTCGACAGCCGGCTCCTCGGCGACGAACAGGTCAGCGGCGCGATCCTCAGGGACCAGGTCGGCCCCGACCGGCACGCCAGGATCGAGCTGCCGGGGCGGGCGCCCATCGAGATCGGCGCGCGCCCCAAGGGTGACGTCATCCGGGCCACCGCCAAGGGCGAGAAGGGCGAGACGGTCACCGTCGAGGAGCCCCGCTCCTCCGTCACCCGCGAGGTCGGCCGCACGCTGCTGATCATCGCCGGCGTCGCGCTGCTCGCCGTCGTCGCCGCGGTCCTGCTCGCCGTACGCCAGGCCAACCGGCTCACCTCCCCCCTCACCGACCTCGCCTCCACCGCGGAACGCCTCGGCTCCGGCGACCCCCGCCCGCGCCACCGCCGCTACGGGGTGCCCGAGCTGGACCGGGTCGCGGACGTCCTCGACTCCAGCGCCGAGCGCATCGCCCGGATGCTGACCGCCGAGCGGCGCCTGGCGGCCGACGCCTCCCATCAGCTGCGTACACCGCTGACGGCGCTCTCCATGCGCCTGGAGGAGATCACCGTCACCGACGACCTGGACACGGTGAAGGAGGAGGCGACGATCGCGCTCGCGCAGGTCGAGCGGCTCACGGACGTCGTGGAGCGGCTGCTCACCAACTCGCGCGACCCGCGCACCGGGTCCGCGGTCTCCTTCGACCTGGACGAGGTCATCAAGCAGCAGCTGGAGGAGTGGCGCCCGGCCTACCGCAGCGCGGGCCGCGCCATCGTCTCGTCCGGCAAGCGTCACCTGAGGGCCGTCGGCACCCCGGGAGCCGTCGCGCAGGTCCTCGCCGCGCTGATCGAGAACTCCCTCATGCACGGCGGCGGCACCGTCGCCCTGCGCACCCGCGTCACCGGCAACCAGGCCGTCGTCGAGGTCACCGACGAGGGGCCCGGCGTGCCGGGCGACCTGGGCGCGAGGATCTTCGAGCGGACCATCAGCGGCCGTAACTCCACGGGCATCGGCCTCGCCGTCGCCCGGGACCTCGCCGAGGCGGACGGCGGCCGCCTGGAGATGCTCCAGACGAACCCGCCGGTGTTCGGCCTGTTCCTGTCGCGTACGCCGCTCAGGAAGTCGCTGCCGGAGGACGGGCCGGAGACGGTCCGCTAGCGGGTCCGCTGTGAATCAGTGGGTTCGGGCCGCTCCTCCAGGAACGATTCCGCACGCGCGACGGTCTCCCGGGCGGGCAGCGCCTTGAAGACCCACGAGCGGTAGGACCAGAAGCGGAACAGGGTCGCGATGCCCATGCCGACGAACTTGAAGACGTTGCGCTGCAGCGAGCTGTCCCAGCCGAAGCCGTAGATCGCGGCGTACAGCACACCGTTCTCGATCACCAGGCCGACCGCGCTGAACGCCAGGAACAGCGTGAGCTCCTTCGTCCGGCCGCTCTTGTCGCGGTCACGGTAGGTGAAGTAGCGGAACCCCGCGTAGTTGAAGGCGATGGCGACGATCGTGGCGATGATGTTGGCCCGCACCGCCGCCAGGCTCGTCATGTGCCACAGGACGTTGGAGACGGCGAAGTTCACAAGGGTGCCGAGCGCGCCCACGGCCCCGAACTTGGCGACCTCGCGGCCGAGCAGGTCGAGCCGCGCGCGCCATGCGCCAGGTCCGTTCATCGTGCTCGCCCCAGCCCCCGTGGTTCCGGTCCATCGATCCGGCCCATGCTAACCAGGCGGCCCGCCGGGCACCCCCGGGACGCCGGTAATCCGGACACCGCGGGGCGGCCGATACTCTGGGGGTGTGACGTTCCCGGTAGTCGGCATGGTCGGCGGCGGTCAGCTCGCTCGTATGACACACGAGGCAGGCATCCCGCTCGGCATCAAGTTCAAGCTCCTCAGTGACACTCCACAGGATTCCGCGGCGCAGGTGGTCAGCGATGTCGTCATAGGCGACTACCGCGACCTCGGCACGCTGCGTGACTTCGCGCGGGGCTGTGACGTGATCACCTTCGATCACGAGCACGTGCCCACCGAGCACCTGCGGGCCCTGGAGGCGGACGGCATCCCCGTGCGCCCAGGACCGGAGGCGCTCGTGCACGCCCAGGACAAGGGTGTGATGCGTGCGAAGCTCACGGAGATCGGCGCTCCCTGCCCGCGCCACCGCCTCGTGAAGGACCCCGCGGATGTCGTGGCCTTCGCCGAGGAGGGTGACGGTTTCCCCGTCATCCTCAAGACGGTGCGCGGCGGCTACGACGGAAAGGGGGTGTGGTTCGTACGGTCCCCCGAGGACGCCGCCGAGCCCTTCAAGGCCGGCGTCCCCGTCCTCGCCGAGGAGAAGGTCGACTTCGTCCGCGAGCTCGCGGCCAACGTCGTCCGCTCCCCGCACGGCCAGGCCGTGGCCTACCCCGTCGTCGAGTCCCAGCAGGTCGACGGCGTGTGCGACACGGTGATCGCGCCCGCTCCCAACCTCGACGAGGGCCTCGCCCTGCGCGCCGAGGAGCTGGCCCTGCGGATCGCGAAGGAGCTCGGTGTCATCGGGCATCTCGCGGTCGAGCTCTTCGAGACCAGCGACGGCCGCATCCTCGTCAACGAACTGGCGATGCGCCCGCACAACTCCGGGCACTGGACCCAGGACGGCGCCGTGACCTCGCAGTTCGCGAACCACGTCCGCGCGGTCCTCGACCTCCCCCTCGGTGACCCGCGCCCGCGCGCCACCTGGACGGTCATGGCCAACGTCCTCGGCGGCGACTACCCGGACATGTACTCCGCGTATCTGCACTGCATGGCCCGCGACCCCAAGCTCAAGATCCACATGTACGGCAAGGACGTGAAGCCCGGCCGCAAGGTGGGCCATGTCAACACCTACGGCGACGATCTGGACGACGTGCTCGAGCGCGCCCGTCACGCAGCCGGCTACCTCAGAGGAACGATCACCGAATGAGCACGTCTCCCGTCGTCGGCATCGTCATGGGTTCCGACTCCGACTGGCCCGTCATGGAAGCCGCCGCCCAGGCCCTCGACGAGTTCGAGATCCCCTACGAGGTCGACGTCGTCTCCGCGCACCGCATGCCGCGCGAGATGATCGCGTACGGCGAGCAGGCCGCCGAGCGCGGCATCAAGGCGATCATCGCGGGCGCCGGGGGAGCGGCCCACCTGCCGGGCATGCTCGCCTCCGTGACCCCGCTGCCCGTCATCGGCGTCCCGGTCCCGCTGAAGTACCTCGACGGCATGGACAGCCTGCTGTCCATCGTGCAGATGCCCGCCGGCGTCCCCGTCGCCACGGTGTCCGTCGGCGGCGCGCGCAACGCGGGCCTCCTCGCGGCCCGCATCCTCGCCACCCACGACGAGGAACTCCTCGGCCGCATGCGGGAGTTCCAGCAGGAGCTGAACGACCAGGCCACCGAGAAGGGCAAGCGGCTGCGCGCCAAGGTCGAGGGCTCCAACGGCTTCGGCTTCGGGAAGTGACCGCGATGGCCACGTCGCTCTCGCCGGCACTGGAGCGGGCCCGCGCGGTCCTCGCCGACTTCCCCGTCGTCGACGGCCACAACGACCTGCCGTGGGCGCTGCGTGAGCAGGTCGCGTACGACATCGACGCGCGGGACATCGCCGTCGACCAGAGCGCGCACCTGCACACCGACCTGGCCCGGCTGCGGGCCGGCGGGGTCGGCGCGCAGTTCTGGTCCGTGTACGTCCGCTCGGACATGGCAGGCGACGTGGCCGTCAGCGCCACCCTGGAGCAGATCGACTGCGTCCAGCAGCTGATCGAGCGCTACCCGGACACCCTGCGCCGCGCGCTCACCGCCGCGGACATGGAGACGGCGCGCGCCGAGGGCCGTATCGCGTCCCTCATGGGCGCCGAGGGCGGCCACTCCATCAACAACTCGCTGGCCACGCTGCGGGCGCTGCACGCGCTCGGCGTGCGCTACATGACGCTCACGCACAACGACAACATCGCGTGGGCGGACTCGGCGACGGACGACCCGGGCGTCGGCGGCCTCTCGCCGTTCGGCCACGAGGTCGTACGGGAGATGAACCGGACCGGCATGCTGGTCGACCTCTCGCACGTGGCGGCCACCACGATGCGGGCCGCGCTCGACACGTCGGTCGCGCCGGTGATCTTCTCCCACTCGTCCTCGCGCGCCGTGTGCGACCACCCGCGCAACATCCCGGACGACGTCCTGGAGCGGCTGTCCGCCAACGGCGGTGTCGCGATGGCCACGTTCGTACCGAAGTTCGTCCTCCAGGCCGCCGTCGACTGGACGGCCGCCGCGGACGACAACCTGCGCGCGCACGGCCTCCACCACCTGGACACGTCCCCGGAGGCGATGAAGCTCCACCGCGCCTTCGAGGAGGCGCACCCCCGGCCGGTCGCCACGGTGTCCACGGTCGCCGACCACCTCGACCACATGCGCGAGGTCGCCGGCATCGACCACGTCGGCATCGGCGGCGACTACGACGGCACGGCGTTCCTGCCGGAGGGCCTGGGCGACGTCTCGGGTTACCCGAACCTGATCGCGGAGCTCGTGGACCGCGGCTGGTCGGACGCCGACCTGGCCAAGCTGACATGGCGCAACGCGGTGCGTGTCCTCGGCGCCGCGGAGGACGTGGCACGGGACGAGCAGTCCCGCCGCGGGCCGTCGAACGCGACGCTGGCTCAGCTGGACCAGCAGGACCAGCTGGACCGGCTCAGCGACTGACGGCTGACTGCCTGGTGACGGCCGGTGAGACCTCCGGAGTTCTTCCGCTCCGGAGGTTTCGATCGCCCGGTGTCGCCCGAACGCCGCGCCCACCGGGTGGCTGTCCGCCAGGCGTGTGACGGTGAACGGACTGCCGACACCGTCGATGTCCGGAGCTTTGCCATGGCAGAACTGCAGGAAGAACTGATCACCGCCGCCGAGACAGGCGAGCTCGACGAGCTCTCCTCACCGACCGAGGAGGCTCCCGAGCCCCCCGCGGACGACGCGCTCACCCGCGCCCGCGCCCTCCTCACGCACCACCCCGTCGCCGACGGCTACTGCGGTCTGCCCGCAACGCTGCGCACCCTGCCCTGGTACGACCTCGAACTCGGCGAGACGTCGGTCGACACCGACATACCCCGGCTGCGTGACGGAGGGGTCGGCGCCCTCCTGTGGACCCTGCGCCTGCCCGGAGCCGCCGCGCCCGAGCATCCGGTGACGGCGGTCCTGGAACAGCTCGACCTCGCCCGGCACGTCGTCGCCGAATACCCCGAGGGCCTGCGCCTGGCGCGCAGCGCCTCCGAGGCCTGCGACGCCCGCGCCTACGGGCGCGTCGCGGTTCTCATGGGCCCCGCGCCCGCCTCCGCGGCCGGGGACTCCCTCGCCACGCTGCGCGCCCTGTACGCGCTCGGCGTGCGCCTGCTCACCCTCTCCGGCACCTCGTGGGCCGGCGAGGCGGGGCTCACCCGGTTCGGGGAGGAGGTGGTGCGGGAGATGAACCGGCTCGGCGTACTGGCCGACCTCACCGGAGCCTCCGCCCGTACCGCGCGCAGGGTCCTGGAGATCACCAAGGCCCCGGTGATCCTCACCCACTCCGGGGCCCACGCCCTCAACGGCCATCCCGACAACGTCCCCGACGACCTGCTCGCCGAGGTGGGCGCCAACACCGGTGTGTGTCTCGTGCCGTGCTCCGCCGAGCACACGGGGCCCGCGCTCGGCGACGTCGCGGACCACCTGGACCATGTGCGGCGCGTCGCGGGCGCCAGGGCCGTCGGCCTCGCGGGCACGTACGACACCGGAGCCGTCCACCCCGAGGGCCTCGCCGACGTGTCCCGCTACCCGTACCTGCTCGCCGAACTGATCGAGCGGGGCTGGACGGAGACGGAGCTGGCGCTGCTCACGTGGGGCAACGTCCAACGGGTGCTCCAGGGAACGGAGTTCGCGGCCCGCGCCGCGGCGTTGCGGCGTCCGCCGTCTACCGCACGCATTGAGCCGTTGGACGCCTGATGTGCCGGGGTCGCGGGGCGCTGCCCCGGACCCCGCTCCTCAAACTCCCCCAGACTCCGTCCGGGGGGACCCCCAAGGGGCTGACTTGTGCGGAGGGGCTGACTATGCGGTCGGGCGGCCCATCGCGCGGTACGTCCACCCGGCCTCGCGCCACACCGCAGGGTCCAGCGCGTTGCGGCCGTCCAGGATCACCCGGGACGCCACGACCCCGCCCAGCAGCTCGGCGTCCAGCTCGCGGAACTCCCGCCACTCCGTCAGATGCAGCACGACATCCGCCCCGCGCACCGCGTCCAGCACGGAGTCGGCGAAGCCGAGCGTCGGGAAGAGGCGCCGCGCGTTGGCGTTGCCCTTCGGGTCGTAGACCGTGACCTGGCCGCCCTGGAGGTGGATCTGCCCGGCGACGTTCATCGCGGGCGAGTCCCGTACGTCGTCCGAGTCCGGCTTGAACGTCGCGCCGAGGACCGCGACCCGCTTGCCCAGGAACGAGCCGCCGCCCAGTGCCTCGCGGGTCATCTCGACCATCTGGCCGCGCCGCCGCATGTTGATGGAGTCGATCTCGCGCAGGAACGTCAGCGCCTGGTCGGCGCCCAGCTCACCGGCGCGGGCCATGAACGCCCGGATGTCCTTGGGCAGGCAGCCGCCGCCGAAGCCGATGCCGGCCCGCAGGAACTTGGAGCCGATCCGGTCGTCGTGGCCGATCGCCTCCGCGAGCTTCGCGACATCGCCGTCCGCGGCCTCGCACACCTCCGCCATCGCGTTGATGAAGGAGATCTTCGTCGCGAGGAAGGAGTTGGCGGCCGTCTTGACCAGCTCGGCCGTCGGGAAGTCGGTGACCACGAACGGCGAGCCCTGCCCGACCGGCGCCGCGTACACGTCCCGCAGGATCTTCTCCGCGCGCTCGCTGCGCACGCCGACCACGATGCGGTCCGGGTGCAGCGTGTCCTGGACGGCGAAGCCCTCGCGCAGGAACTCGGGGTTCCACGCCAGGTCGGTGCCCTCCGGCAGGAGCGTCGCGAGGCGGGCGGCGGAGCCCACCGGCACCGTCGACTTGCCCACGACCAGCGCGCCCGCCTTCAGGTGCGGTGCGAGGGAGGAGAACGCGGCGTCTACGTAACTCATGTCGCAGGCGTACTCGCCGTGCTTCTGCGGGGTGTTCACGCACACGAAGTGGACGTCGCCGAACTCGGCGACCTCGGCCCAGTCCATGGTGAAGCGCAGCCGGCCGGTGGAGCCCTCGATCCCGGCGACGTGCTTGCGCAGCAGCTCTTCGAGACCTGGCTCGTACATCGGGACCTCGCCCCGGGTGAGCATCTCGATCTTCTCGGGGACGACATCGAGCCCGAGGACCTCGAAGCCGAGCTCGGCCATGGCGGCGGCGTGTGTCGCGCCGAGGTAGCCGGTGCCGATCACGGTGATCTTCAAGGCCATGGGAGCTCCAGAGGTGTACGACTGCAATGCGGTGCCCGAGCATAGTCGGGCGTGGCACGGCCCTTCACCGGGCAGGTTTTCGCCTGTCGCGTAGCTCACGTATCCCTCTCGTGGGCAGAGGCCTAAAATTTGGGTTACTTAACGGTAATTAGCGTCCTTGGAGCGTGAGACACCTTGGCAGGATCGCCCGAATTCGACCTGTACCGTCCGGCCGAAGAGCACGACATGCTCCGCGAGTCCGTGCGGGCTCTGTGCGAGGCCAAGATCGCTCCGTTCGCCGCGGCGGTCGACGAGGAGGCGCGTTTCCCGCAGGAGGCCCTGGACGCGCTCGTCGCGAACGACCTTCAGGCGGTGCACGTCCCGGAGGCCTACGGCGGCGCCGGGGCCGACGCCCTCGCGACCGTCATCGTGATCGAGGAGGTGGCCCGCGTCTGCGCCAGCTCCTCCCTCATCCCGGCCGTGAACAAGCTGGGCTCGCTGCCCGTCATCCTCTCCGGCTCCGAGGAGCTGAAGAAGAAGTACATGACGCCTCTCGCCAAGGGGGAGGGCATGTTCTCGTACTGCCTCTCCGAGCCGGACGCGGGCTCGGACGCGGCGGGGATGAAGACCCGCGCGGTCCGCGACGGCGACTCCTGGGTGCTCAACGGCGTGAAGCGCTGGATCACGAACGCCGGCGTCTCCGAGTACTACACGGTCATGGCCGTCACCGACCCGACCAAGCGCTCGAAGGGCATCTCCGCCTTCGTCGTCGAGAAGTCGGACGAGGGCGTCTCCTTCGGTGCCCCGGAGAAGAAGCTCGGCATCAAGGGCTCCCCGACGCGCGAGGTCTACCTCGACAACGTCCGCATCCCGCTCGACCGCATGATCGGCGAGGAGGGTACGGGCTTCGCCACGGCGATGAAGACCCTGGACCACACCCGCATCACCATCGCGGCCCAGGCCCTCGGCATCGCCCAGGGCGCCCTCGACTACGCCAAGGGCTACGTCAAGGAGCGCAAGCAGTTCGGCAAGCCGATCGCCGACTTCCAGGGCATCCAGTTCATGCTCGCCGACATGGCGATGAAGATCGAGGCCGCCCGCGCCCTTACGTACCAGGCGGCGGCCAAGTCGGAGCGCGGTGACGCGGACCTCACCTTCCAGGGCGCCGCCGCCAAGTGCTTCGCCTCGGACGTCGCCATGGAGGTCACCACGGACGCCGTCCAGCTCCTCGGCGGCTACGGCTACACCCGCGACTACCCGGTCGAGCGCATGATGCGCGACGCCAAGATCACCCAGATCTACGAAGGCACGAACCAGGTCCAGCGCATCGTGATGGCGCGCAACCTGCCGTAACGCGCGCACCTGCCGTAACGCGCGCACAAGGGAAGGGCCCGGACGGAATCTCCGTCCGGGCCCTTCCCTTGTGACCGTGATCGTGATCGTGCGGTGGTCAGTTGCCCGACACCGTCACCTTGTCGTCGTTCTTGAGCTCGGCCACCAGCTGCTTGACCTTGGCCTTGTCCCAGAGCAGGTTGCCGCCGACGGAGCCGGAGACCGGCATGTTCATCGACTTGCCGTCGCCGCTCGTGACGCCCTTCATGGCCCAGAACATGGACCCCAGGTTGAACAGGCTCATGTCCTTGTCGACGACGAGCGAGTCGAGGCCCGCACCCATCGTCGGGTAGAGCTTGAAGGGGTTCATGACCGTCGAGGGCGTGGCCACCTGGTGGGCCAGGGCCGACAGGAAGGCCTGCTGGTTCTTGGTGCGCTGGAGGTCGCTCGCGGCGAACGCGTGGCGCGTACGGACGAAGGCGAGGGCCTGCTGGCCGTTCAGCGTCTGCTTGCCCGCCTTGAAGTCGGCGCCGGACCACTTGTCCTTGAAGCCCTGCTTCAGGTCCATATCGACGCCGCCGACCGCGTCCACGATCTTCGCGAAGCCGCCGAAGCCGATCTCCGCGTAGTGGTCGATGTGCAGGCCGGTGTTGTACTCGACCGTGCGCACGAGGAGTTCGGGACCGTCCTCGGCGTACGCGGCGTTGAGCTTCACCTGGCGGCCCTGGTTCGGGTAGAGCTTGCCGGAGGCCGAGCCCTTGTAGGACGGGATCGTGACGTTCGAGTCGCGCGGCAAGGAGATCATCGTGCTGCCATTGCTGCCGGTGTGCAGGATCATCATCGTGTCCGTGCGCTTGCCCTCGGCGGACCCGGTGTGGAGCCTCTTCTTGTCCGCGGCCGTCATGCCCTGGCGGCTGTCGGTGCCGACGATCAGGTAGTTCGTGCCGCTGCCCGTCTCGGGCCGTTCTATGACCTTGGAGAGGTCGACGTCACGGTGGAGCTTGGAGTCGGCCCAGAAATACGTGCCGATGCTCACACCGAGGAGGAGGACGACGAGCGTCACGAGGGTGCGTCTGATGCGACGGCCCCAGTTCGGGCGCGGCCGCGGGGGCGCGTACCCGTCGGCCGGGTCGTCGTCGTTCGGTACGTAGCCACCGCCGCGGCGTCCGCCGCCACCGCCGTAGACCTGACCGGTGTTGTAACCGCTGTCGTACTGGTCCCCGTAGCCGTCGCCGTACGACGGCTGCGCCGGGACTCCCGGCCGGGGCGGCGCCGAGCGGCCGGGGCCGCCCTGCCCGCGCTGCACGTGCGGCATCGCGCGGGCGCCCTCGGGACGCGCGCTGGCACTGCCGCGACCGTAACCGCGGTCGCCGCCGCCCTGACTCTCGCCCCAACCCTCTGGCCAATCATTCATGGCCCCAGTGTGCAGGGGTCGCCTGTGTGCCCCACAAGGGTGGGTGAGGAATCGCACCAGGGCTGTTGCAGAACAGACACAAACCCGGCCCGGCATAAGGTGGAGGCCATGACAGACCAGGCCCGCGGCGCGGAATCGGAAATTCCGGGTAAGCCGACCTCAGCTTCCCGTACGACGTTGTCGCACATCATGACCCACAACGACACCAACCTCCTGGGGACGGTGCACGGTGGCGTGATCATGAAACTGGTCGACGACGCGGCGGGCGCCGTGGCCGGCCGGCACTCCGGCGGCCCCGCCGTCACCGCCTCCATGGACGAGATGGTCTTCCTGGAGCCGGTGCGCGTGGGCGACCTCGTCCATGTGAAGGCCCAGGTGAACTGGACGGGCCGGACCTCCATGGAGGTCGGCGTCCGCGTCCTGGCCGAGCGCTGGAACGAGTCGACCCCGGCCCAGCAGGTCGGCTCCGCGTACCTCGTCTTCGCCGCGGTCGACGGGGACGGCAAGCCGCGCTCCGTACCTCCGGTGGTTACGGAGACGGAGCGGGACGAGCGGCGCTACCAGGAGGCGCAGATCCGCCGCCAGCACCGCCTCGCCCGCCGCCGCGCGATCAAGGAGCTGCGCGAGCGCCGCGCGGCGGACGGCATCGAGGACTGAGGGCCCGGCATTCCAGCCCTTGGGGGTCCCCCCGGACGGAGTCTGGGGGAGTTTGAGGACCGGGGCCCGGGGCGGAGCCCCGGAACTTCGGGAAGGGGCGGGCTGGGGGAGAAGAACCGGGACCTCAGCCGCACACCACCTGGTCCCCCGTGACCGTCCCGAACTCCCCCTGATGCGCGTCCTCCGCCCGCACCGCCTGCACGGCCTTGAAGTCGGGCCCGGCCAGCACCTTCAGCACCGGGCCCTGCCCGTTCACCGCCTGCAGCCGCGCGCCCGGGAGCGCCGCGGCGAGCGCCTTCGCCGACCGGTCCCAGCGCGGGTCGTAGAGGACGACGGTGTGCTGCGCGGTCCGCTGCGCCGCGTTCGCCGGCGCCCCGCTCGTGCGGAACCCCGTTCCCCGCAGCTGCGCGTCCACCGTCTTGCCGAGTCCGGGCGACATCGTGCCGTTCTCGACCTGGACGCGGATCTGCTCGGGCGCGACGCCGACGACCGTCTCCTCCTTCCTCTGGTGGTGGACGGCGAGGGGCTTGTCGTCGCGCAGGGTCTGGAACAGCTTCTTCGACTTCACCGGGTCCCACTTGACGGTCGAGCCGATGCCCTTGACGGGGAAGCTGACATTGCCGACCGGCACGGTCGTGAAATCCGACGACGAGGGCGAGAACCCGCGCATCGCCCGCGCGAGCTCGACCATCTGGTCCGTGCCGAAGCCCTTGTCCGCGCGGACGGAGCTGAGCAGAGTGCTCGCCACCTCACGGAACTTCACCGGGTTCAGGAGCACCCCGGACGACGTGGTCTTCGCGATGAGCGCGGCGAGGAAGCGCTGCTGGCGCTGCATCCGGCCCAGGTCGCCCGCCCCGTCGGTGTGCCGGGCGCGGACGTACTGGAGCGCCTGCCCGCCGTCGAGCCGGTGGGTGCCGACGGCCATGTCCAGCCCGGTGTACGAGTCCTTGAGCGGCTTGGCCGTGCAGATGTCGACGCCGCCGAGGACGTCCACCGTCTTCATGAAGCTGGTGAAGTCGACCTCCAGATAGTGGTCGATCTTCACGCCGGTCATGTGCTCGACGGTGCGTACGGTCAGGTGGGGGCCGCCCTCCGCGTACGCCGCGTTGAGTTTCACCGGGTGCTGCTGGTGCTGCTTGCCGGTCGTCTGGTCGGTGTGCGGGGGGATCTCGGCGTAGCTGTCGCGCGGCAGGCTGACGATGCTGGCGCGGTCCTGGTCGGCCGACAGGTGCACGATCATGATCGTGTCCGTGCAGTGGCAGGGCGCGCCGCCGAGCCGGTACTTCGCCCTCTCCGCCGGGGTGATCTTGTCGCGGCCGTCGGTGCCGACGAGCAGCACGTTCATCCCGTGACCGGCGGACGGCCGGTTCTTCATGTCCTTGAAGGGATCGACGCGGTTGATCTCCGTGTCGAGCCCGGAGACGACGGCGTGCCCGATCCCGGCGGCCGCGAGGACCGTCACCGAGCAGGTCGTCGCCACCCGCATGGCCCAGCGTGGCTTCTTCCTCCGTACGGCGGGTGCGGCGGGACGTCCGCGATCCTGGCGTGGGGGACGGGTCGGGCGGGCGGGCGAGCGGGGCGGGGGCGGCGGCATGGGCACGTGGGGGGACACCTCCGAGAAGGTGGGGCGTGGGATCGCGAGCACCGTAGGCCCATACGATCTCCTGCCCGCGGCAGCGACCACGGCGGCGCGCGACCGTGTCCCCCATTAGCGGTAACGTGACGCCTGATGAACGCGAATTCCGACAAGCAGCTTCCGCCCGTTTCCGTGATCATGCCCGTCCTCAACGAGGAGCGGCATCTGCGGGAAGCTGTCGAGGCGATCCTTGCGCAGGAGTACGACGGCGAGATGGAGGTCGTGGTCGCCCTCGGCCCGTCCGCCGACCGTACGGACGAGATCGCCGCGCAGCTCGTCGCCGAACACCCCCGCGTGGTCACCGTGCCCAATCCGACGGGCCGCACCCCCGCCGCCCTGAACGCCGCGATCAAGGCCTCCCGCCACCCGGTCGTCGTCCGCGTCGACGGCCACGCCGCGCTCTCCCCGGGCTACATCACGACCGCCGTGCGCCTCCTGGAGCAGACCGGCGCGATGAACGTGGGCGGCATCATGCACGCCCAGGGCACCAACGCCTGGGAGCAGGCCGTCGCCGCCGCGATGACGTCGAAGATAGGTGTGGGCAACGCGGCGTTCCACACCGGCGGCGAGGCGCAGCAGGCCGAGACGGTCTACCTGGGTGTCTTCCGGCGCGAGGCGCTGGAGCAACAGGGCGGCTACAACGAGGAGTTCATCCGCGCCCAGGACTGGGAGCTGAACTTCCGGATCAGGGAGGCCGGCGGGCTCATCTGGTTCTCGCCCGAGCTGAAGGTCTCCTACCGGCCGCGCCCCTCCGTGAAGGCGCTCGCCAAGCAGTACAAGGACTACGGGCGCTGGCGGCACGTCGTCGCCCGCTACCACGAGGGCTCCATCAACCTGCGCTACCTCGCGCCGCCGGCCGCCGTGTGCGCGATCGCCGCCGGTGTGGTCGTGGGCGCGTTCCTGACGCCGTGGGGCTTCGTGATCCCCGGCGGGTATCTCGCGGCGATCGCGGCCGGTTCGGTGCCGGCCGGCAAGGGGCTGCCGCTGAAGGCGCGCCTGCAGATCCCGGTCGCGCTCGCCACGATGCACATGTCGTGGGGCTGGGGCTTCCTGACGAGCCCGAAGGCCCTCGCGAAGAAGGTCATCGCGTCGCGCCGCCCCGCCGTCCTCAGCGAGGCGTGAGCCCGTCACCCGATCTCCGGGGCCGGCAGAACCGGCCCCGGAGCGGATGTCACCAGGTGAAGTTCCTGTTCACCTTCATGCAGGCCTTCTTGTCCGAGCCGTTGAGCGCGAGCGCCGTGTCCGGCGTCTTGTCGTCGTCCGCGGCCGTCTTGGGATAGGTGTTCCCGAGCCGCCAGTCGGCGCCCACGACGAGGGTCACCCCGGAGACGTCGGTCGACTGCTTCACCGAACTCAGCGGAATACCAAGGGACTTGGCGACCCGCTGGGCGTCACCCTCCAGGTCGACGCTGGGGAAGCGGATGACCGTCTTCTCCTCGCTCAGCAACTGCTGCTGGTCGGCGGTCGCCTTCGTGAAGCCCGCGCTGGTCAGGATCCCTGCCACCTGGTTCGCCCGCCCCTGCTGCGCGGGCTGCTGAGCCGTACGCGTGCCGTTCTCCACCTGTACGGCGATCTCGGCGTCGGGCGCGGCCGGGTCGTCGGACTCCTTGGGCGGCGACTTCTTCTTGTCCTTGCCGTCGAGCGCGATGTCGTCGCGCACCAGCCGGAACAGCTTGTCCGCGTCGCCCGGCTTCGGGGCCACGCGCGCGCCGACGTACACGAACGGCATCGTCGTCATGGTGATGCGGTCGGGCGCGGGCTTCTTCAGCTCGTTGCTCAGGTCGTAGAGCTTCTTGACGGTGTCGAGGCCCTCATCGACGTGCAGCGCCTTCGTGGCCTCCTCGGCGAGGCTGCGCAGCTTGCCCGGGTTGGTGATGGTGGCGTTCTCCCGCAGCTGGCGCACCATCGAGTTCATGTACATGTGCTGGGCCTTGGTGCGGGCGATGTCGCTGCCGTCCTCGAAGCCGTAGCGCGTGCGCAGCCACTGGAGGGCCTGCTTGCCCTTGACCGGGTGGGTGCCCTTCGCCAGCTTCAGGCCCGAGCCGTGGCCCGAGCTGTCCTTGGAGTAGATGTTGGCGTCCACGCAGACCGGTACGCCGCCGATGGCGTCCGCCATGGAGACGACGCCCGCGAAGTCGACCATCATGAAGTGGTCGATGTGGATGCCGGTGAGCTGTTCCCAGGTGGCCACCGTGCAGCCCGGGCCGCCGCGGCCGAGCGACTCGTTCGTCATCCGCCGCCCCAGCGTGGCCTGGTACTCCGTGCCCGTCTTCGGGTCGGTGCACTTGGGCAGCGTGAGCAGGGTGTCGCGCGGCATGCTCACCACCGACATGTTGCTGCGGTCCGCGGAGAGGTGGACGAGCATCTGCACGTCCGCGAGCGGGGTGCCGCCGAAGGTCTCCTTGGCCCCGCCGAGCTTCTGGTTCTCCTTGGAGTCCCGCGCGTCCGAGCCGATGAGCAGGATGTTCAGCGGCGTCTGGCCCGCCGCGTTCGGCGTCGGCTTCGCCGCGTGGTGCTCGCCGATGTTGAGCTTGTCCGTCTTGATGTTGCTGTTGAGATGCCGGTAGTAGAGATAGCCGGCGCCCGCGGTGCCGACTATCAGTACGGCGAGGATGGTCGCGAACCAGCGAAGTATCCGGTGTCTGCGGCGCCGTGGCGCTTTTCCTGCGCGCCGGTGCCCGTGCGGCGGCTCGCCGCCGTCACCCTTCCGCTGCTCCGGGATCCTTCCCCGTCCGCCGTCCGGCCCCCCGGCCGCACGGCGACTGTCCCGCACATCGCTCTGCCCCATGCCCCGCCCCACCCTCCCGCCCCGGCACCCGCCGCGGCCGCCCCTGTCCTGTCTGTCAGACAGTCAGGAGGCGGCCGGGGTTGGTCACTTGGCGCACACAGTTTTGTCGGCCGTCGATTTCTCCACGTTGGCCGGCGCCTTCGACGGCGCGGAGACGGGTGTCCCCGCGCCGTGGAAGTCGGCGCCGAGCGTGAGGATCATCGCCGGGAGACCCTGATCGTTCTTCTCGCTCCTGCCGGGCTTGAGCGCGGAGGCCGGCAGCCCCATGATGTCGGCCAGCCGCCGGGCCTGGTCGGCCTGGTCGGGCGCGTACTCGAGCGTCGTCTTCGGCAGCTTCTTGGGCGCGTTGCCCAGCTGGCTCGACTTGAGGACGCCCTCGGTGTTCTGCAGCCAGGTGAGGGTGTCCTGTGCGGCGCCCACGGTCTCGCTGCCGTTGTAGATGTCGACCCGCACGTCGGAGGCCGCGGACTTCGGGCCCTTGAGCTTGGCGGCCTCGGCCGCCTTCTCCTTCTTCTTCGTCTCCGTCATCGACACGTCGCTCTTGATCATCGAGAAGACCTGGGGTGCGAGTGTCGGGTTGACGATGACCGTCTTGTGGACGACTCCGTCGGCCGGGTTGTCGATCACCGGCGTCGTGATGAAGGAGATGTTCTTGGGCGGCACCTTCTTCAGCTCGAGCGCGATGTCCTTGAGGTTCGAGAGACTTCCTATGCCCTTGTCGACCGTGAGCGCCTTGGTCGCCGCCTCGGCGAGGCTCGTCAGCTTGGTGGGGCTGGTCAGCGTGTCACCCGAACTCATCTTGCGCGCAAGGGATCCGAGGAACTGCTGCTGCACCTTGATGCGGTCGAGGTCGCCCTGGTTGCCGAAGCTGTGCCGGGTCCGCAGGAAGGCGAGGGCCTGTTCGCCCTCGACGACGCTGTGCCCCTTCGGCAGCTTGAGGTGCGAGTCCGGGTCGTCGACGGGCTTGGCGACACAGACGTCGACACCGCCCACCGCGCTCGACAGCGTCTTCACCGCGTTGAAGTCGGCCATCATGAAGTGGTCGACGGTGATGCCCGTGACCTCCTTGACGGTCGCCATGGTGCAGCCCGCGTCGCGGCCGCCCTGGCCGAGGCTGGTGTTGAAGCGCTGGTTCGTCGTGCCGGCGATCGTTCGCACCGAGCCGTCCTTCTGCCGCACCTGACAGCTCGGGATGTTTACGACGAGGTCGCGCGGAATGCTCAGCGCGGTCGCGTTCGTACGGTCCTTGGAGACGTGGAGCAGGATGTTGGTGTCGGCATGGCCGACGCTGCCCTTGTCGCCGTAGCCCTCGTTGCCCTTACCGGTGCGTTTGTCGGTGCCGATGATGAGCAGGTTGAAGGCCTCGTCCTTGCTGAAGCCGTTCTTGCCGCCCACGACATCGGTGGTGCTGATGTTGCTGTCGAGGTGGCGGAGGTACAGGTACACCCCGCCCGCGGCGGCGACCATGACGAAGGCCATCGTGCCGCCCGTCCACAGAAGCGCCTTCTTCGCCCGCGACTTCTTCTTCGGCCGCGACCGGCGCCGGCCGGCCGAAGGGTCCGGCTCCGGGGCCCGGCGCCTGCGCTGCCCGGGCACCTCGCGGCTGTCCTGTTCCTCACGGGACCTGCCGTTCTGCCTGTTCTGTCCGGCCTGTCCCCGTCGGCCCGTGGGCCGCTGGGACGCCCTGCGCGGCCCCGGCACGGGCGACTGCCCAGCGGAAGGGCTCAGTCGCAGTTCGTAATCGCCGGTGTTCGGGTTGAGAACCCACTGGTCTGCGGGGTCGATATTGTCCGCCCGCCCACGGCCTTGCGCGTCCACGGTTGTCTGCATCCTCCGTCGGGGCCACGCGGCGCCTTGTCCCCCTCAAGAAGGCGCTCGGTCAGTCGGTAAGCAGTGCGCGGCCATCAGGGGCCGGGGGCACCGGATCGCTCACACTATCCGCCCAGTTCAGCGGCAAGCGACGGCGGTGACAAATTCCACTTCCCTACAACTGGGCAATCCGCCCCATTTCTTTGGAAGCGACTCCCACCCCTTGGGCATCGCTTTACCCACAGGCATCCTGCGCGGCCGTATTGCCGCGGAAAGTGGGTGCCGGAGAGGTGGGTGAGGAGGGCGTGGGAGAGGTGAGTGAGGGGGTTGTGGGAGAGGGCGACGCGGAGGTGGCGGCAGGGGTGCCGGAGCCCTGGGGGTCGTCGTACCCGTCGTGCTCGTACGCCGGGTCGCCGGTGCCCGCGCCGTCGGGGGCCGGGCTCGGGGAGGCGGACTGCTGAGGCGTGTGCCGGGCGACGACCACGGGGGCGTCCGTGCGCAGGCGCGTGAAGAGCTGCTCGGCCGCGGGCTGGAGGAGCTGGTCGCGGTTGGCGTTGTACACGTACGAGCGGCGGGGCACGGTCAGGAACTGGACGCGTTCGGTCGGGATGTCGCGCATGCCGCTCACCAGGGTGTAGAGGCCGCGCAGGCTGGCGAGACCGGGGTCCGTGGTCAGGGACGAGGTCGCCGCGTCGAGCACGGGGTACAGCTTCGTCGGGTTGAACAGCACCTGGTTGCTCTGCACCTTGTTCACGAGGGCGCCGAGGAATTCCTGCTGGCGGTCCATCCGGGCGGTGTCGCTGCCGTTGCCGAGGCTCTTGCGGGCGCGCACGAAGCCGAGGGCCTGCTCGCCGTCGAGGGTCTGCCTGCCCGCGGGCAGTTTCAGATGCGCCTCGGGGTCGTCCACGGGCTTCTTCAGGCAGATCTCTACGCCGTCGACGGCGTCGACCATCTCCTTGAACCCGTTGAAGTCGATGACCATCTGGTGGTCGATCCTGACGCCGCTCATTTTCTCGACCGTACGGATGGTGCAGGCCGAACCGCCCCGCTCGAAGGCGGAGTTGAACATCGCGAAGGTGGCGGCGGTGTGGGTGCCGTCGGGCCTGCTGCAGCCCGGCTGCTCGACCATCAGGTCGCGGGGCAGCGAGACCGCGGTGGCGCTTTTGTGGTCGGCGGATATGTGCAGCAGGATCGTCGTGTCGGAGCGCTGGGTGCCCGAGTCGTGGCCGTACTCGCGGTTGCCGGCCCCGGCCCGCGAGTCCGACCCGATCAGCAGGATGTTCTGCGCGCCGTGGACGAGCGAGGTCGGCCGCTCCTTCTCGTAACGGGCGAGTTCGCGGGCCGCGGCGGTGTCCTCGGTGATGTTCCCCTGGAGCTTCTCGTAGACGGCCCAGCCGGCGCAGGCCGCCCCGAGTACGACGACGGCCGCGCCGATCGCCGTGTACCGCAACCAGCGCCTGCGCCGCCGGGCCCGCCCCGCCCCGGTCGGCGACGAGCCCGCCCCGGGCCCGTACGTGACCGGCCGCCCCGCGCCCCTGTCGCCCGGACGCGGCGGCGGTCCCCCTGGCGTGCCTGCGGTATCGGTCACGTGTGAGTCCACCCCTCATACGGCGACGGTGCGCTGGTGCGTCCCTTCGACCATCGCCCCGCGCGGCGCCCGTGGCCTGTGGGAACGGGGGTGGACTGGGCCGAACGGGGGACGGACGGACAGCCGTCTCAGAGTGCGGTCGCCGAGACCCGCTCGTTCTCCACCCGCTTGGCCAGCGACTCCTCGCCGAGACCGTCGAGGTGGCGGCACAGGACGACGGACCCGCCTGTCGCGAGCGGCGCGTACAGACCGGCGCTCAGGCCGCGCCAGGTGTCGTAGGGGAGTCCGGACAGGAGGCGTGAGCCGGGGCCCGTCAGGCCGAGGTCCGTGGCGTCCGCCCGCGCCTTCTCGACGACCTCGGCGCCGGTGAGCTCGGCCCCCGCGACGACGAGCGCGGGCTCCTCCGGGTCCACGGGCGCGAACGGGGCGAACCGGTCGCCCTGCCCCGGCACCTCGACCGCGTAGTCGGCGAAACCCTCCGGCGGCTGCGGGAAGCGGCCGCCGAGCGGACGCAGCGCGAGCGCCACCCGCTCGCCGGAGCAGGCGCGTGCCGCGTCAAGCGAGTCGGGTCCGCTGACGACGAGGTCGGCCGCGGCCGGGTCGCCGCCGACGTCGGCGACCACTCCGACGGACGCGCACGCGAGCAGCCAGACGGCGGTCTGCCAGTGCGCGGGCAGCAGCAGCGCGAGCCGGTCGCCGGGCTGGGCGGCGAGATCGCCCTGGAGCAGATTGGCGGTCTTGGCCACCCAGTTGGCGAAGGTGGCCACGGACAATTCGACGCGTTCGCCCGTGGCGTCGTCGTAGAAGGTCACCAGTGGGCGTCCTGGATCGGCGGCCAGCGCGGATCGCAGCAGGTCGGCGGGGGTGCGGTCGGTGGCGTTCACGGGCGCAAGGGTACGCCGGGCGGCGGGGCGAGGGGCGGCCGACCGGGGGAACCGCGACGCCGCGTCGACCCGATGGCCCGTCAGTTCCCGTACCCACCAATGACACTTCCCGATAGACAGATATGTACGGCTATGTCCACGATCGTTGGCATGCGTGGATTCCTTGCTTCCTCGATCGGCGTCACGTGCGCGGCCGCCCTCGCCCTTCCGCTCGCCCTGTCCTCCGGAGCCGTGGCAGCCACGACACCTTCGGCCTCCGGGACCCGGGCCGCCGGAGCCGTCCCCGGCAGCACCCAGTCACTGCCCCTGTCCGTCCTGCCCTACGACCGTGCCCTGCGCGCACCGGGCGAACAGGGTCTGACCCGGCGTGAGGTGCGGCCCTTCTCGCTCGTCGGCGTCGTCTGGGACGACCCGGCAGCGGCCCTTGAGGGCCGGGTCCAGGTCCGTACGCGCGCCACCGGCACCGGCGTCTGGTCCGGCTGGCAGGACATCGAGACCCACAACGACGATCACGCCCCCGACCCCGGCACGGCCGAGCACGACGCGGGCCGGCTGCGCGGCTCCACGGCCCCGCTGTGGGTCGGCGACTCCGACGGCGTCGAGGTCCGCGTACGCGCCGAGTCCGTCCGGGTACACCGGGCCGCCGTCCCGCCGGCGTCCGCCGCGGTCCAGGCCCCGCTGCCCAAGGGGATGCGCCTCGAACTGGTCGACCCCGGCGCGGAGCCCCCGCCCGGCGGCGCCCCCGCCGAAGGCCCCCGCGCCGGCGCGCTGACCGCCCCGTCGGCGGCCGCGTCCGCCGTCAACGCGGACCTCGCCCCGCTGGGCGCGACCGCCATTCCCGCGCTCGGCAAGAAGCGCACGGAGGCCGAGCTGATCGAGGCCCGCGGCGGCGAGGCCGACGCGAGGGTGCGCCCGTTCATCGGCCCGCGCCCGAGCATCGTCACGCGCAAGGGCTGGGGCGCCGACGAGAGGCTCCGCGAGTCCGACTTCGTGTACACGTCCAAGGTCAAGGCGGCCTTCGTGCACCACAGCGCCACCGGCAACAACTACAGCTGCTCGCAGGCCCCTTCGGTCATTCGCGGTATCTACCGCTACCACGTGAAGAGCATGGGCTGGCGCGACATCGGCTACAACTTCGTCATCGACAAGTGCGGCACCATCTACGAGGGCCGGGCCGGAGGGGTGGCGAAGCCGGTCATGGGGGCCCACACTCTCGGGTTCAACACGAACAGCATGGGAATCGCGGTCCTCGGCACCTTCGGCTCCGCGAAGCCGCCGGCCGCCGCGGTGGACGCCATCGCCCGGCTGACCGCTTGGAAGCTCGGCCTCTACGGGGTGAATCCGAGCGGTAAGACATATCTCACGTCGGCCGGTGGCAATCTGTACGCCAAGGGAAAGAAAGTACGACTGAACGTGATCTCAGGCCACCGGGACGGCTTCGCGACCGAATGCCCCGGGCGCCTTCTGTACAACAAGCTCGGCACCGCCCGGACCGCGTCGGCCAGTCTCCAGGGCCGCTGACGCCCGGCCGGACCCCCCAGTCTGCATACACTGGCCGGCCGAAAGGCAGTTCGACCGGCCCCAGCAGGAAGCAGAGACGACAGGTGACAGAAGCGATCCTCCTGGTCGGCGGCAAGGGCACCCGACTGCGACCGCTCACCGTGAACACCCCCAAGCCGATGGTCCCGGCGGCGGGCGTCCCGTTCCTCACCCACCAGCTGGCCCGGGCGAGAGCGGCCGGCGTCGAGCACATCGTGCTCGCCACCTCGTATCTCGCCGAGGTCTTCGAGCCGTACTTCGGCGACGGCTCCCGCCTCGGACTGCATCTGGAGTACGTCACCGAGGAGGAACCCCTCGGCACCGGCGGCGCGATCCGCAACGTCGCGTCCCGGCTCCACTCCGGACCCGACGACCCGGTCCTCATCTTCAACGGCGACATCCTCACCGGCCTCGACATCCGCGCCCTGGTGCGCGAGCACGAGACCACCGGCGCGGACGTCTCCCTGCACCTGTCCCGGGTCGAGGACCCGCGGGCGTTCGGCCTGGTCCCCACGGACGCGACGGGCCGGGTCCAGGCGTTCCTGGAGAAGCCCCAGACGCCCGAGGAGATCGTCACCGACCAGATCAACGCGGGCGCCTATGTGTTCCGCCGCTCGGTCATCGACACGATCCCCACCGGCCGCCCGGTCTCCGTGGAACGCGAGACGTTCCCCGGCCTGCTCGCGGCCGGCGCCCACCTCCAGGGCATGGTCGACTCCACGTACTGGCTCGACCTGGGCACCCCCCAGGCCTTCGTACGCGGCTCCGCCGACCTCGTCCTCGGCCGCGCCCCGTCCCCGGCGGTCCCGGGCCGCCGCGGCGACAGCCTCACCCTGCCGGACGCCTCCGTCGCCGCCGGCGCGAAGCTCACCGGCGGCACGGTGGTCTGCGAGAACGCCACGGTCGGGGAGGGCGCCCGGATCTCCGGCAGCGCGGTCCTCGCGGGCGCGACGGTCGAGGCGGGTGCCGTCATCACCGACTCCCTGATCGGCCGCGGCGCACGCGTCGGCGCCCGCACGGTCCTGACGGGCGCGGTGATCGGCGACGGGGCGACGGTCGGCGCGGACAACGAACTGCTGGCCGGTGTCCGGGTGTGGTGCGACGCGGTGATCCCGGCGGGCGCGATCCGGTTCTCGTCGGACCAGTAGGGGCCGGCGGCCTCCACCCCCTACTCTCGAAGGCGCACCCCACCGCAACGAGGACCACCGTGGCCGGCCGATTCACCCCCCGCCCCACCCGCACCACCGTGCGAGGTGGCGAGGCCGCCGTGCCCGCGTCCGTCCCTCACCCCGCAACCGCGCCCGCAGCCGTCCCTCACCCCGCAACCGCGCCCAGGACCCGCACCTGGGTCCCGGGGGCCCCGACCGACCTCGGCCTGGTTCTGGACCCCCTGCGGAGGGGGCCCGCCGACCCCGCCTTCCGCATCACCTCCGACGGTTCCGTCTGGCGCACGGCCCGCACCCCGCAGGGCCCCGGAACCCTTCGCGTGGCCCAGCGCGGCGAAGCCGTCCAGGCGGAGGCATGGGGGCCGGGCGCCGACTGGCTCCTGTCCCAACTCCCGTCGCTCATGGGCGCGTTGGACGACCCCGCCGCGTTCGAGCCGCGCCACAGGATCGTCGCCCACGCGCACCATCACCGCCCCGGCCTGCGCCTGACCCGCACCGGCCTCGTCCTGGAATCGCTGATCCCGTCGATCCTGGAACAAAAGGTCACGACGGACGAGGCGTACCGCGCCTGGCGCCTCCTGCTCCACACGTACGGCACCCCGGCCCCCGGCCCGACCGGCCCGCTGCGACTGCGCGTCATGCCGGACCCGCGCACCTGGTCCCTCATCCCGTCCTGGGAGTGGCACCGCGCGGGCGTGGACAACAAACGCGCCTCGACGATCCTGCGCGCCGTGAAGGTGGCCCGGCGCCTGGAGGAGGCCGCGGCGATGAACCCGCCCGAGGCCAGGGCCCGCCTGGAACTGGTCCCCGGCATCGGCCCCTGGACCTCGGCCGAGACGGTCCAGCGCAGCAACGGCGCCGCCGACGCGGTGACCACCGGCGACCTCCACCTGCCCGGCATCGTCGGCTACGCGCTGGCGGGCAACCGTGACGCGGACGACGCCGAGATGCTGCGCCTCCTCGCCCCGTACGAGGAGCAGGGCCAACGCCACCGCGCGGCCCGCCTCATCCTGCTGAGCGGCCGCACGCCCGCGCGCCGGCAGCCCAAGATGCGCCGCACGAACATCGCGAACTGGTAGCTACCGCACCATCGCCAACTGGTGGCTACCGGACATCGCGAACTGGTAGCTACCGCACCATCGCCAACTGGCAGCTAGCGCACCACGAGGAAGTCCGCGGCGTCCCGCGCGGGCCGTGCCGCCGGTTCGTTCGCCGCGTGGCCCACCGCCACCGCCCCCATCGGGTCCCAGTCCTCCGGAAGCCCGAGCACGTCCCGTACGACGTCGCGGCAGAACATCGTCGACGACACCCACGCCGAGCCGAGCCGCTCACCGGCGAGCGCGACCAGGAAGTTCTGCACGCCCGCGCCGGCCGCGACCACGAACATCTCCCGCTCGGCGGCGTCCCGGCGCGCGTGCCCGTACGTGTGCGAGCCGTCCATGACCATGCAGGGCACGACCAGGTACGGCGCCTGACGCAGCACGTCGCCGCGCTTCACGCGCTTGGCGATCGACTCCTCGCTCTTGCCGTCCCGCCGCAGGTCCTCGACCCACGCGTCCCGCATCGCGCTCAGGAGCCGGGTCCGCGACTCCTGCGACTCCAGCAGAACGAAGCGCCACGGCGTCGTGTGGTGCGGAGCGGGCGCGGTCGCCGCCGCGGCGACCGCGCGCCGGACGGCCCCGGGGTCGACGGGCTCGTCCGTGAAGGCGCGCACCGTGCGCCGCTGCGTCACGGCCTCCCGCACGGCCTCGGACGTGCCGAGCCGGAACATGTCGTCGCGCGCGACCCGCACCAGGTCCCGCGCACCCGCACCCGCGCCCGCGCTCTCGCCCACCACGTGCGGCAGGCCGCGCACGACGGCGACGGGCAGCCCGTCCGCCTTGCCCTTGACCAGGTCCCCGGCGGCGGCCAGCTCGTCCGCCGTGGCGACGACGGTGGCGCTGAGCGGATTCCCGTACGCGTCCGTGCCGCCGCGCAGGTCGTCCAGGACGCGGACGCCCGCGGCGCCGATGGCGACGTCGGTCAGTCCGGTGCGCCAGGGGCGGCCGAAGGTGTCGGTGACGACGACCCCGACGTCCACGCCGAGCGTGTCCCGCAGCCCGTCGCGGATCGCGGCGGCGGACGCGTCCGGGTCCTCGGGCAGCAGCAGCACCGTGCCCGCCGGTGTGTTCGACGCGTCGACGCCGGCCGCGGCCATGACCAGGCCCAGCTTGTTCTCGACGATGCGCAGGGTGCCGCGGCGCGCGACGACCCGCACGGTCTCGGCGTCGATCGCCGCCTCGCGGTCGGTGGCCTCGACGATCCGGCCCTCCGCCTTGCTGACGATCTTCGAGGTGACGAGCAGGACGTCCCCGTCGACGAGCCCCGGCTCGGCGGCGGCGATCAGCTTGGCGAGGTCGTCGCCCTCGCGCACCTCGGGGATCCCGGGGAGCGCCCAGACACGGAAGGAGGGGGTGTCGTTCAGGGGACCGTCACTCACGCGCGCACCTCCTCCGCCAGCGCGAGCGCCTCACACGCCATCCGCGTCGTCGCGTCCAGGTCGGACATCATCAGCGGCACCGCGCGGCAGCGGATGCCCGCCGCCTCGACACGCTCCACGGCGCCCGCGTCCACGGTGTCGACGAGCCACCCGTCGAGCAGCCCCGAGCCGTAGTGCTCGGCGACCGCGGCGGCCGTCGAGTCGACGCCCACGGCGGCGAGGACCTTGTCGGCCATGCCCCGCACGGGGGCGTCCCCGACGATGGGGGACAGCCCGACGACGGGCACGCCCGCCTCGGCGATGGCCTCACGGATTCCGGGCACGGCCAGGATGGTCCCGACGCTGACGACGGGGTTGGACGGCGGGAAGAGGATGACGTCCGCCTCGGCGATGGCCTCCAGGACGCCCGGCGCGGGCTTGGCCTGCTCGGCCCCGACGGGCACCACGGCGTGCGCGTCCACGGAGGCGCGCAGCTTCACCCAGTACTCCTGGAAGTGCACCGCCCTGCGCTCCCCGTCGAGGGTCACCGCGACATGCGTCTCGACGCGGTCGTCGGACATGGGGATGAGGCGTACGCCGGGCTTCCAGCGCTCGCACAGCGCCTCGGTGACCGCGCTGAGCGGATAACCCGCGTCCAGCATCTGCGTACGGACGATGTGCGTCGCGAAGTCCCGGTCGCCGAGGCCGAACCACTCGGGTCCGACCCCGTAGGCGGCGAGCTCCTCCTTGACGTGGAACGTCTCGTCCGTACGTCCCCAGCCCTGCTCCTCGTTGATGCCGCCGCCGAGCGTGTACATCACCGTGTCGAGGTCCGGACAGACCTTCAGGCCGAAGAGGTGGATGTCGTCGCCGGTGTTGCCGATGACCGTGATGGCCGCGTCGTCCGGGACGGCCTGCTTGAGACCGCGAAGGAACCGGGCACCACCGATACCGCCTGCCAGAACCACAATGCGCATGTGCCCAGCATCGCAGGCGGGTACGACGGTGCGTCAGGCGGTCACGGCATCCCGCGTGGCGTCGCTCACGCAGCGGGGCGCGTGCATGGGCATCTCGGTCAGACCGGGGTAGTACACGTGGAGGCTGACGGCCGGCTCAAGGGTGTCGTTGACCACCTCGTGGACGTAGCCGGGTGCGAAGACGCGCTGGGCGCCCGCCGCGAGGGTGCGGTCGGCGCGCTCCGTACGCTCCGTCAACTCGCCCTGGAGGACGGTCAGTATTCCGGAGGACCGGCCGTGGTCGTGCGCTCCGCTGCCCTGTCCCGGCACCCAGGACAGCAGCCACACCTCGTAGCCGGGGCCGGTGCGCAGGCGGTGGTACCAGCGGCTGGTGGCGTCGTACTCGACGAGGTGTTCCCACTGGGAGGGGTCGGCGGCGATGGAGCGGGCCAGGCCGGCGAACTCGGCGACGGTGGCCGGGTGCTCACGCGGGGGCTGGAGCAGGTGGGGTACTTCGAGGATGTCGCCGGCGATCTGGAGGTCGCTGTCGCTGTTCATGGGTACGGGGGTTCCTCGGCGGGGTGCGGTGTGCTGGGGTGACGCCGGACGTCGCGCGCGTCGGTGACGACCGACGGGCAAGGTGGAGCGTGGGGGGTTCAGCCGGAGCGCGGTGGGCTCAACAGCTGGGACAGCAACAGCGACAGCGCGCGGGGGCAGCACCGAGGGACCCGGGGCGGGTCACGGAAAGCGCCAAGTTCGCGAGCATGCCCACCAGAAGACCGGTTCATTCCTGCCCTGTCAACTAGGTGTCCGGATTGTGGGATATGTTTCACCTCATCCGGTTGCCCTGCCAGGCGAAAGGTTTGTTCACTCTCCGGCCGGGACACATGGCGCATCAACCGGGCGCGCAAACGCCGTCGCACTCCCGTGATCCACATGTGATCCGGAACGCTCCGGCGCCGCTCCCGGAACGGGATCAACTCCCGAGGCGTCCTTCCTCGTAGAGGCCCCGCGTGAGGTGTGCGGGAGCTCTGGGGGAGTGGTGGCCGGGATGGGCCTCTGGCAAGTGTCAAGGTTTAGGCCGATTTGAACACTTTCCGCATACCCTTGGTTCCGCAGAGTGAATAAGGGACCCAATAGCAGATCTCGGCTTGACTGGCCCGGATCGGCACACTTGTAATTTCACTCGTGTCGTTCAGCCGAAATCGGTAACGGCAGCATCACGGGGACGCACAGACGGACGAGGGGCGCACTATGACCGAGTCGTTTCAGGATCTGCTGGTCGAGGACGCGGAAGAGGAGCTCGGCTGGCAGGAGCGCGCGCTGTGCGCCCAGACCGACCCCGAGTCCTTCTTCCCGGAGAAGGGCGGCTCCACCCGCGAGGCCAAGAAGGTCTGCCTCGCCTGCGAGGTCAGGTCCGAGTGCCTCGAGTACGCGCTCGCCAACGACGAGCGGTTCGGCATCTGGGGCGGGCTCTCCGAGCGGGAGCGCCGCCGGCTGAAGAAGGCCGCTGTCTGACGCGGTCCCGGCGCGGTCGCGGCGCGGTCTCGGACGCGCTTCCCGGTGAGCAAGCCTTCCGAAGCGCTTTCCTGCCCCAGCTTTCCGGCGCAATGGCGCAATAAGGACACTGTCCGAAGACTCGTCCGAGCGTAGCGATCGGCCCGTCGCCCTGGGTTGTCCACAGGGGGCGGGCCGCGTTTGTTGTCAGCCGTTAGTGTGGGGCCCCGTCCGAGACGCCCCGGCGCCCCCGTGGGGCACAGGCGTCCACCGCAGTCCAACGAACCGGGGCCCGTACCTCGATGTCCGTGCACAGCCATTCGGCAGGCCGATCCGACACTGCCGCAGCCGCGTTCAACCCGGGGCACGCCGCAGAGCAAGACCCGGCCAGGCCACCCGAGTTCCCCAGGCATGTCGTCACCGCCGTGCTCGTCTCCCACGACGGAGCGCGCTGGCTGCCCGACGTCCTGTCAGGACTGCTCGGCCAGGAACGCCCCGTACAGAACGCCGTCGCCGCCGACACCGGCAGCGCGGACGACTCCGCCGCCCTGATCGCCGGCGCGATCGGTGACGAGCGCGTGCTCCACCTCGCCCGACGCACCGGCTTCGGCCAGGCCGTCGACGAAGCGACGCGCACCGCGGGCGTCCTGACCCCGGAGGAACTCCCGTACCTCAAGCGCCCCAGCGGCTGGGATCCCGTCAGCCGCAGCTGGCGCGACGACGCGTACGACCTTCCGGACCTGCCGCACGGCGAGCCCGAGCAGTGGCTGTGGCTGCTGCACGACGACTGCGCGCCCGAGCCCGACGCCCTCGCCGAACTCCTGCGCGTCGTCGAGAACGAACGCGAGATCGGCAACCAGGTCGCGGTCGTCGGACCCAAGCTGCGCGGCTGGTACGACCGCAGGCAGCTCCTCGAGGTCGGCGTCTCCATCGCCAACTCGGGGCGCCGCTGGACCGGCCTCGACCGCCGCGAACAGGACCAGGGCCAGCACGACCAGGTGCGGCCCGTCCTGTCCGTGTCCACCGCCGGCATGCTGATCCGGCGTGATGTCTTCGAGCAGCTCGGCGGGTTCGACCGCAGGCTGCCCCTGATGCGTGACGACGTCGATCTGTGCTGGCGCGCCCAGGCCGCCGGGCACCGCGTCGTCATCGCGCCCGACGCCATCGTCCGGCACGCGGAGGCGGCCTCGCGCGAGCGCCGCACCGTCGACTGCGTGGGCCGCACGGCGACGTCCCCGCACAAGGTCGACAAGGCCGGCGCCGTCTACACCCTGCTCGTCAACGCCCGTGGGGCCGTGCTGCCGTGGGTGCTGATGCGCCTCGTCCTCGGCACGCTCGTGCGAACCGTCGCGTACCTCGTCGGCAAGGTGCCCGGCCAGGCGTTCGACGAGATCACCGGGCTGCTCGGTGTCCTGCTGCGGCCCGAGCGGGTCCTCGCGGCCCGCCGCCGGCGCGGCAAGGGAGCCGTCGACGCCAAGGAGCTGAGGCCGCTCTTCCCGCCGCCCGGCGCCACCGTCCGGCTCACCGTCGAACAGGTCGCCGGCAGCGTCTTCGGCGCCTCAGACCCCGAGATCAACGCCGCCGGACGGCACGGCGGAGCCGTCGAGTCCGGGCCCGGCGGGGACGACGCGGACTTCTTGCAGGTCGAACAGTTCGCCCGGCTCAAGCGCATCGGCCGCAAGCCCGGACCGATGCTGTTCGCCGTCCTGCTCTTCGTGTCCCTCATCGCCTGCCGCGCGCTGCTCGGCGGCGGGGCGCTCGCGGGCGGCGCGCTGCTGCCCGCGCCGGCCGACGCGTCCGAACTGTGGTCGCGCTACCTCGACGGCTGGCACCCGGCGGGCACCGGCGGCACCCAGTCCGCGCCCCCGTACCTGGCGTTCGTCGCGGCGCTCTCCACCCTCCTGTTCGGCTCCACCGGACTCGCCGTCACGGTGCTCCTCGTCTGCTCGGTGCCGCTCGCCGGCTTCACGGCCTACTTCGCCTCGCGGCCCCTGGTCGGCTCGCGCCTCCTGCGCGCGTGGGCCTCGGTCGCGTACGCGTTCCTGCCGGCCGCCACCGGAGCGCTCGCCGGCGGCCGCATCGGCACCGCGGTCCTCGCGATCCTGCTGCCGCTCATCGCGCGCGCCGGTCTGTCCGCGGGCGGACTGATGAACGAGGGGGCGCGCGGCAGCTGGCGCGCCACCTGGGCGTACGCCCTCCTGCTCACGATCACCACGGCGTTCACGCCGATCGTGTGGCCCCTCGCTCTCGTCCTCGGCATCGCGCTCCTCGCCATCCGCCGCACCGACATCACGGCGTACGGGCTCCGCTTCCTCGCCGCGCTCGGGACCCCGCTCCTGATGCTCGCGCCCTGGTCGCTGACCCTGCTCCCGTTCGGCTTCTTCCAGGAGGCGGGACTCCCGTACGGGAAGGGGTCGGCGTCCGCGCTCGGACTGCTCGGCACCTCTCCCGGCGGCTCGGGCACCCTCGGCGGACTGCTCCTCATCGGCGTCGTCCTCGCCGGGCTCGCCGCGCTCCTGCGCACCGAGCGCCGCCCCGCGATCCTCACCGCCTGGGCCATCGCCCTGGTGGCCCTCGTCTTCGCCGCCCTGTCGAACAGCTCGGCCTGGGCCGGACCCGCGACCCTCGTCTACGGCATCGCCCTCCTCGCCGCCGCCGTGCTCGGCGCCGAGGGGGCACGCTCGCGCGTGGCCGAGCAGAGCTTCGGCTGGAAGCAGCCCGTGGCGGCGCTCATCGCGTTCGCCGCGGCGGCGGGACCGCTGCTCGCCGCGGCCGGCTGGATGATCCGTGGCGCCGATGGCCCCCTGGAGCGGCGCGACCCCACCCAGGTGCCCGCGTTCGTCGCCGAGGAGAGCGACACGCAGGACCAGGCCCGCACCCTCGTCATGGACAGCGACTCGCCCGCCAAGGTGTCGTACACGCTGGTGCGCGGCGCCGGCGCGCGGCTCGGTGACGCCGAACTGACGGAGGCGGGCGGCAGCAACGGCCGGCTCGACAAGGTCGTCGCCAACCTCGTCGCCGGCTCCGGCGCCGACCAGGCCGACCAGCTCGGCGGGTTCGCCGTCCGCTACGTCCTCGTACGCGACGGCGCGCCCCGCGAGATGAGCCGCGTCCTCGACTCCACCCCCGGCCTGTCCCGGCTCAGCCAGCAGGACGGCACCGCCCTGTGGCGCGTGGACCGGCAGGTCTCGCGCGCGGCCATCGTGTCCGGCTCCGACGAGCCGCAGCCCGTCGCCGCGGGCCCCGTCGAACTGCACACGAAGATCCCGCCCGGCAAGGCGGGCCGCGTCCTGCGCATCGCCGACACCGCCGACGACGGCTGGACGGCGACGCTCGACGGCACGCCCCTCACCAAGACGACCGTCGACGGCTGGGCCCAGGGCTTCGAACTGCCCGCGACCGGCGGCCGCCTGGACGTCACCTTCGACGCGCCCGTCTCGCACACGGCCTGGCTGTGGGCGCAGGGAGCGCTCGCTCTCGTCCTCGTGGTGCTGGCCCTGCCGGGCCGCCGCAGGGACGTGGACGACGACCTCCCCGAGGAGCCCGTCGTGCCCGCGCAGGCGGTCGAGGGTGAGGGCCGCAGGGCCCGCCGCCTGCGCGCCCAGGCGGAGGCCGAACAGGCCGCGGCCGCCGAGTCCGCGGACGCCGCGGCCCCGCCCGCGCCTCCCTCGGAGGAGGAACTGGCGGCGGCCGGCATCCCGCAGCAGCAGTCGTACGGCGAGTGGGACACCCCCTCGCACGCGGCCGCCGGCTACGGCCAGTACGCCACGGGCGAGCAGGAGCAGCAGCACCAGGAGCAGCAGTACCAGGACCAGTACCAGGGCGGGGCCTACCAGCCCGGCGCCTACGACCCGGCCCAGCAGGCGGACCCGTACCAGGCCGACCCCTATCAGGCCGACCCGTACCAGGCGGGTCAGTACGACCCGTACGCCTACGGGGGCCCGTACGACCCGCAGCAGCAGCACCAGTACGGGCAGCAGCCGTCGTACGACCCCGCGTACGAGGAGCCGCAGCCGCCGCACGGCACGGACCCGCACGGCACCGACAGTGAGCGCCCCGACGGGAGCCAGCAGTGAACCGCACCACCCTGTCCCTGATCGCCGCCACCGCGGTCCTCGCCGCCGTCACCGGCTTCGCGGCGGCCACCGCGCCCGGCGGCGGCGACACCGTGAAGGCCGCCGCGCGCCTCCCGGTGGAGCGCTCCAGCCTGCTGTGCCCCGCGCCCAGTACGTCCGACCTCGCCGACACCTCGTACACGTCGTTCACGCCCGCGTCGAAGGCGGCGGGGAGTTCCGGCAAGGCCGCCCTGTCGCCCGCCACGCGCGAGCTGAAGGACAGCGCCGGGAGCGGCCAGGGCAAGGGCCAGGGCCAGGGAAAGAGCAAGGCCGACAAGCCCGTGCTGTCCCCGGGCAAGCCGGGGGAGCCGGTCGCCGCGGAGGCGTCGGGCGCCGAGTCGCCCGCCCTCGTCGGGACCGCCGACGGGAACCTCGCGCCCGGCTGGACCGTGCAGCAGACGACGACGGTGGCCGCCGGCACCGGCCGCGGCCTCCTCGGGGTGAACTGCTCGGCGCCCGACACCGACTTCTGGTTCCCGGGCGCCAGCACCGCCAAGGAGCGCAGCGACTACATCCACCTCACCAACCCGGACGACTCGGCCGCGGTCGTGGACGTCCAGCTCTACGGCCCGAACGGCGCCCTCAAGTCGGACCTGGGCGAGGGCGTCCAGGTCGATCCGCACTCCAGCGTGCCGGTCCTCCTCTCCACCCTCACCGACAAGCCGCAGACGAACCTCACGCTCCATGTGACCGCCCGCAGCGGCCGGGTCGCGGCCACCGTCCTCGCCGCCGACGACAAGCTCGGCGGCGACTGGCTGCCGGCCTCCGCCGACCCCGCGAGCACGGTCGTCCTGCCCGGCATCCCCAAGGACGCCACGAGCGTGCGTCTGGTCGCCTACGCGCCCGGCGACAACGACGCCGACCTGAAGATCCAGCTGGCCTCCCCGAGCGGCCGGATCACCCCGGCCGGGCACGAGAGCCTGCACGTCAAGTCCGGTATGACGGCCGCCGTCGACCTCGGTGACGTGACGCGCGGCGAGGCCGGATCCCTCGTCCTGACGCCCACGGAGAACGCCGTTCCCGTGGTGGCCGCCCTCCAGGTCGTGCGCGGCAAGGGCAGCCAGCAGGAGATGGCGTACATCCCGGCGACCCGGCCCGTCGGCGAGCGCGCGACGGTCGCCGACAACCGCGCGAAGGGCTCGACCCTGTCCCTGACGGCCCCCGGCAAGTCGGGCACGGTCAGGGTGACGGCGTCGGCGGGCACCGAGGGCGGGACCCCGGTCACCAAGACGTACACGGTGAAGGGCGGCACGACCACGTCCGTGCGGCCACCGGTCCCGGCCGGGCTCAAGGGGACGTACGCGCTGACGGTCGAGCAGGTGTCGGGCGGTGAGGTCTACGGCTCGCGGATGCTCGACGTGCCGGACCCGGACGTCCCGGGCCTGCCGATGTTCACGGTCCAGACGCTCCCGGACGACCGGGGGACGGTCTCGGTGCCGCAGTCGGACCAGGATCTGTCGGTCCTGCAGAAGTGACGGTGTCTGCCGGTCCGGCGGAAGTGACGGTGTCTGCCGGTCCGGCGGAAGTGACGGTGTCTGCCGGTCCGAGTCTGTCGGTGCGAGTGAGGGTGTCTGTCGGTCCGGCGGTGTGAATTCCGCCGGTCCGGCGGTGTGAATGGGGTGTGATCCGGTTAGCTCACCGGGTCACTCCTCGTCGCCGTAGCGCGGGTCGACCGCCTCCGGGGACAGGCCGAGGAGTTCGGCGACCTGCTCGACGACGACCTCGTGCACCAGGGCCGCGCGCTCGTCGCGGCCCTTGGTGCGGATCTCGACCGGGCGCCGGTAGACGACCACGCGCGCGGGACGGCCCTCGCGCGCCGCGATCGTGCCGCCCAGGGGCACCGACTCGTCGCTCCAGCCCGCGCCGGGTTCACCCAGGGAGGGCACTTCCAGGACCAGGAAATCGATGTCGGCGAGCTGCGGGAAGCGCCGCTCCAGACGCTCCACGGAGTCCTGCACCAGATCGGCGAACCCCTCGGCCCGGCTCGCGGAGAGCGGCACCTGCGGCGGCGCCACGGGCCCGCGCATGCCCCTGCCGTGCCGGTCTCGGCGGCGGGGAGGCTTCGGCTCGGCGGCGGGGGGCGGTACGGGGTTCTCCATCACTGACGCAGCGTAGACCTCCCGCGGACGCCGCCGCCCGCGACCGGGCGGCCGTGACCGGCACGGAACCGGCATGTCGCTTCCTGACCGATCCAGCCGAACTCGGGCGCGATTCCGCGCCTTTCCCGGACCGGTGACCTCGCGGCTCCTGTCACTTTTTGCCCCGAGTGGTGACCGCGTTCAGTACCGCGCGGGGGCGCACCACCCCCGGTCCGCGCAGGTCAGCGGGGCGCTCCCGGAGACCCGTCCGCGCCCCTTCACCCCGCGACACGGTGGGGTGACCTCCGGGGGAGTCGTCGCGGCCCGCTCAAGAGTGCGGTACCGTCCAACGCTGTGAGCCCTGTACGTCGCTGTTCGCGCACCGCTTGCGGCCGTCCCGCCGTCGCGACGCTGACGTACGTCTACGCCGACTCGACCGCGGTCCTCGGCCCCCTCGCCACCTACGCCGAACCTCACTGCTACGACCTGTGCGCCGAGCACTCCGAGCGCCTCACCGCCCCGCGCGGGTGGGAGGTCGTCCGGCTCGCCAACGCCTCCGGCCCCTCGCGCCCCAGCGGCGACGACCTGGAGGCCCTGGCGAACGCGGTGCGTGAGGCGGCCCGCCCGCAGGAGCGCGTGGCCGAGGCGGGCGGTTCGGGGCCCCGCACGGCGGACCCCGTGGAGGTCGCCCGCCGGGGCCACCTGCGGGTGCTGCGCTCGCCGGACAACTGAGCCGGCGCGCCTGTCGTTCTGAGACGGCGGGGCTGGGCTCAACTTTCGTCCGGCGGCCGGATCCGGAGTTTGTTTTCCCCGTTACGGAATCTCCTCCGTCCCACGCATTGACCTGAGTTTGTTGCGGACACAACAATTTCGCCACCCACTGCCCGGGAGGCGCCTTGTTCGTCCAGCAGCTGGAACCGGTGGCCGGATCGCTCGGCCTGTCCGCACTCGTCGCGACCCTGCCCCTCGTCACCGTCCTCGTCCTGCTCGGCGTCGTCCGTATGAAGGCCCACCTCGCGGGCCTCACCGGCCTCGCCGTGGCCGCCCTCGTCGCCTGGCTCGCCTACGGCATGCCCCTGGGCCAGACCGTGTCGAGCGCCGCGCAGGGCGTGCTGTTCGGCCTCTTCCCCATCATGTGGATCGTCGTCAACGCCCTGTGGGTGTACCGGATGACCGTCCGCACCCGGCACTTCGACATCCTGCGCCGCTCTTTCGGACGCCTGTCCGACGACCCGCGCATCCAGGCCCTCGTCATCGCGTTCTGCTTCGGCGCCCTCCTGGAGGCGCTGGCCGGGTTCGGGGCGCCCGTCGCGATCTGCTCCGTGATGCTCGTCGCGCTCGGCTTCGACCCCGTAAAGGCCGCCGTCGTGGCCCTCGTCGCCAACACCGCGCCCGTGGCCTTCGGTGCGATGGGCACGCCCGTCGTCACGCTCGCCCAGGTCACCGGGCTCCCGCTGGACTCCGTCGCCTCCGTGGTGGGCCGTCAGACGCCGCTGCTCGCCCTGGTGGTGCCGCTGATCCTCGTCTGGCTCGTGGACGGGCGGCGCGGCCTGCGTGAGACGTGGGTGCCCGCGCTCGTCTGCGGAGTCGCCTTCGCCGCCGCCCAGTTCGCCGCGTCCAACTACGTATCCGCCCAGCTCGCCGACATCGGGGCCGCGCTGATCGGCGCGGGCGCCCTCGTCGCCGTTCCGCACGCGCGCAAGCCCGCCGCCGAACCCGTACGCGCCGCGGTCCTCACCGGCGTACGCAGCGAGGAGCTCGACGAGGACGACCCGCGGCCCGAAGTCCTGCGCGCCTACGCCCCGTACGCGCTCATCGTCGTCATCTTCTCGGTCGCGCAGATTCCCGCGGTCAAGAACTGGATCGCCGGCGCGACCCGGGTCTTCGACTGGCCCTTCCTGGACGTCGCGAACCCCGACGGCAAGCCCGTCGGCGCCAACCTCTTCACCCTGCCGCTCGTCGCCACCGGCGGCACCCTGGTCCTCCTCGCGGGGATCGTCACCGCCGCCGTCATCGGCGTGCACGCGCGCGTGGCCGTACGCGAGTGGCTGGCCACCGTCCACGAACTGCGCTTCGCGATCCTCACCGTCACCAGCGTCCTCGCCCTCGCCTACGTCATGAACCTGTCCGGGCAGGCCGCCACCATCGGGCACTTCGTCGCCGCGGCCGGCGCGGGCCTGGCGTTCCTCTCGCCGGTCCTCGGCTGGTTCGGCGTCGCCGTCTCCGGCTCCGACACCTCCGCCAACGCCCTGTTCGGCGCGCTCCAGGTGGCGGCGGCCCAGCAGTCGGGCCTGTCACCCGAACTGCTCGCCGCCGCGAACAGCTCCGGCGGCGTCCTCGGCAAGATGATCTCGCCGCAGAACCTGACCATCGCGTGCGCGGCCGTGGGCCTCGCGGGCCGGGAGGGGGACCTGTTGCGCAAGGTGTTGCCGTGGAGTGCGGGGCTGCTGCTCGTGATGTGCCTGATCGTGATGGCGCAGAGCTCCCCGGTCCTGGGCTGGATGCTGCCGTGAGTGCGGGTGTGAGGGTGAGTTTGGGTGTGAGTGGGACTGTGAGGGCGGGTGCGGGTTTGAGCGTGAGTGTGAATGCGCGTGTGAATGCGGGTGTGAGTGTGGTGTGAGTCCGTGTCATGGCGGTGGGGGCGCCCGGGACCGGCTGTCGGATCGTGCGGGTAGTTTGTGGTGACCGAAGCGGACTTCAGGAGAGTTGGGTGACCCGTGGCTGCTGATCTGTCGCAGATCGTCAAGGCGTACGACGTACGGGGAGTGGTCCCGGACCAGTGGGACGAGCCCCTCGCCGAGCTGTTCGGCGCCGCCTTCGTGCGCGTGACCGGCGCCACGGCGATCGTCGTCGGACACGACATGCGGCCCTCGTCGCCCGGCCTGTCGCGGGCCTTCGCGCGGGGCGCGGCCGCCCTCGGCGCCGACGTGACCGAGATCGGCCTGTGCTCCACGGACCAGCTGTACTACGCGTCGGGCGCCTTCGACCTGCCCGGCGCGATGTTCACGGCCTCGCACAACCCGGCCCAGTACAACGGCATCAAGATGTGCCGCGCGGGCGCCGCCCCCGTCGGCCAGGACACGGGCCTCGCCGAGATCCGCGAACTGGCCGAGCGGTGGCTGGAGTCGGGCGCCCCCGAGCCCGCCGCCACTCCGGGCACGCTCACTCGGCGCGACACCCTCGACGACTACGCGGCGTACCTGCGTTCCCTCGTCGACCTCACGGAGATCCGCCCCCTGAAGGTCGTCGTCGACGCGGGCAACGGCATGGGCGGCCACACCGTCCCCACCGTCTTCGCGGGCCTCCCGCTCGACCTCGTACCGATGTACTTCGAGCTCGACGGCACGTTCCCCAACCACGAGGCCAACCCGCTCGACCCGGCGAACATCGTCGACCTGCAGAAGCGGGTCCGCGAGGAGGGCGCCGACCTCGGCCTCGCCTTCGACGGCGACGCGGACCGCTGCTTCGTCGTCGACGAGAAGGGTGACCCCGTCTCGCCGTCCGCGGTCACCGCGCTCGTCGCCTCCCGCGAGCTGGCGAGGAACGGCGGCAAGGGCACCGTCATCCACAACCTGATCACGTCCTGGTCCGTCCCCGAGGTGGTGAAGGAGCACGGCGGCACCCCGGTGCGCACGCGCGTGGGCCACTCCTTCATCAAGCAGGAGATGGCCACCTCCGGAGCGATCTTCGGCGGCGAGCACTCCGCGCACTACTACTTCCGCGACTTCTGGAACGCGGACACGGGCATGCTCGCCGCGCTCCACGTCCTCGCCGCGCTCGGCGGCCAGGCGGGCCCGCTGTCCGCGCTCGTCTCCTCCTACGACCGCTACGTCGGCTCCGGCGAGATCAACTCCACGGTCGCCGACCAGGCCGCCCGCCTCGCCGCGATCAAGGCCGAGTACGCCGGCCGGGACGGCATCACGCACGACGAACTCGACGGCCTGACGATCACCTCCGCCGACTGGTGGTTCAACGTCCGCCCGTCCAACACGGAACCCCTCCTCCGCCTGAACGCGGAAGCGAGGGACGAGCCCACGATGACAAAGCTCCGCGACGAGGTACTGGCCCTGATCCGAGCGTGACCTGACGCCGGACTCTCCTGGCGGGGGCTCTCCCGGCGGGGGCTCTCCTGACGACGGGCTCTCCTGGCGGCCGGGGCCGTGCTTTCCCCTGGCCGGGGGCGGGCTTCCTAGGGCCGGGAGTCCGGCTGCTCTGCCGCAGCCGTGGGTCCGCCTTGCGCCGTGGCCGGGGGTGGGCACTCCCGTAGGCGGGGCTCGACACTTCCTTTGCGGCTGGGGGCCTGGCTCTGCCACGGCCGGAGGCCCGGCTCTCCCGTAGCCGGGGCCTGCCGCTGCCGCTGCCGCTGCCTCTGCCGCAGTCGGAGCGCGCCTCGCCTGTGGCGGGGCTCGACACTTCCGTGGCCGGCGGCCCGCTTCTGCGCGGCCGGGGGGCTCGCCTCCCTCGTTGCCGGAGGTCGGTGCTTCCTCGGACCGGGGCCAGCCGCTGCCGCACTCGGAGGTCCACCTCGCCTGTGGCGGGGGCCTAGGTCTCCCCCCCCTTAACCGGAGGGCCCGCCTGCCGCAACTGGGGCCCGCTTTTGCCGTGGCCCGGGAGCCGGCTCTGGCGCAGCCGGCGGCCCGCCTCCCCCACCGCCTGTGGCCCGCACCTCCCGCAACCGGAACCTGCCACCTCCCGCGACCGGAACCCGCCTCCCCTCGCGACCGGAACCCGTCACTTCCCGCAACCGGAACCCGCCTCCCTCCGCAACCGGAGCCCCCGCCTCCCCGCCCCCCGGAGCCCCCGTCCCCCGCGAAGGCCCCGTCCGAGCAGCCCCGGCGCTCGCCCGGCGGTACCCTGACCAGGCCGCACGCACCACCAATCCGAACCCTGAAAAGCCCCACCCGAACCCCGAAAAGCCCCACCCGAACCCCGAAGGGACACCACATGCCGCTCGAAGCCGGCCTTCTGGAGATCCTCGCCTGCCCGGCCTGCCACGCCCCCCTCAAGGAGGCGGACACCGAGCTGCTCTGCACCGGATCGGACTGCGGCCTCGCCTACCCGATCCGCGACGGCATCCCCGTACTCCTCGTGGACGAGGCCCGCCGCCCCGCATAGGTCCCACCCAGGCCCCGCACCGGCCGTCCCGGAGGCTGACACCATGCTCGACGAATCGCTGCTCGACGCCCCCGACGCCCTCGCCAGGGCCGACCGCCGCGGACTGCTGCGCGGCGCCGCCGACGCAGGCGCCCGCGTCCGCACCGCGGTCCGGCACGCGGCCGAGGCAGGAATCACCGCACTCGAACCGGACGGCCGCCCGCGCGCCGTCCTCTTCGCGGGATCCGGCCTCGCCGCCGGCTGCGTCGCCGACCTGCTCGGCAGGCTCGCCGGCGCCTCCTGCCCGGTGACCCGGCTGCACCCCACCGGGGTTGCCCCCGCCGCGGGCGCCCTGCGCTGGGAGCTGCCCGGCTGGGCGGGCCCCGTGGACCTGCTCCTGATCGCGACCACCGACGGCACCGAGCCGGGCCTCTCTCTCCTCGTGGACCAGGCCTACCGGCGCGGCTGCACCGTCGTCGCCGTCGCGCCGTCCAGCGTCCCGCTGACCGAGTCCGTCGCCGGCGCGCACGGCCTCTTCGTACCGATGGCGACCGCCCCGTACGAGGAGGACGAACCCGCCGCGGCCTCCGCCCCCGGCGCCCTGTGGGCCCTGCTCACGCCGCTGCTCTCCCTCCTGGACCGCACCGGCCTGCTGACCGCGCCTGCCGACGCCCTGGAGAAGGTCGCCGACCGCCTCGACCACACCGCCGAACGCTGTGGCCCGGCCATCGCCACGTACAGCAACCCCGCCAAGACCCTCGCCGCCGAGCTCGCCGACGCACTGCCCCTGATCTGGACCGAGGGGCACGCCGCGGGCCCGGCCGGGCGCCGCTTCGCCGCCGCGCTCGCCGAGCTGGCGGGCCGCCCCGCCCTCGCCGCCGACCTGCCCGAGGCACTGCCCGCCCACGGCCGGCTGCTCCTCGGCGACCTGGCCGCGGGCGCCGACCCCGAGGACTTCTTCCGCGACCGCGTCGACGAGACGCAGCCGATGCACGCCCGCGTCGTACTGCTCCGCGACCGGCCCGGCGGCCTCACCGCCGCACCCGCCGCCCGCGAACTCGCGCTCGGCCACGACACCCCCATCAGCGAGATCGAACCCGAAGAGGGCGACGATCTGGAAACACTCGCCGAACTGATCGCCGTCACGGATTTCGCCGCCGTTTACCTCGCGCTCGCCTCGGGCGCATGACGTGGACCCGGCCGGTCCGAACGCCGGCCGGCCCCTGACCCGCGTACGGAGAAGAACACCTGATGGACCGCCTCACCAACACCGTCCGGCCCTACGCCTGGGGCTCGACCACCGCCATCCCGCACCTCGTCGGCGTCGAGCCGACGGGCGAGCCGCAGGCCGAGATGTGGATGGGCGCCCACCCCGGAGCGCCGTCGCGGACCGGGCGCGGCCCGCTCAACGAGGTGATCGACGAGGCACCCGAGCGCGAACTGGGCGCGGCGGCCGTCGCCAAGTTCGGCCCCCGCCTGCCCTTCCTCCTCAAACTCCTCGCCGCGGGCGCCCCGCTCTCCCTCCAGGTGCACCCGAACCTCGCCCAGGCCAAAGAGGGTTACGAGGCCGAGGAGCGCGCCGGCGTGCCCATCGACGCCCCGCACCGCAACTACAAGGACGCCAACCACAAGCCCGAACTGATCTGCGCCCTCACGCCGTTCGAGGGCCTGTGCGGCTTCCGCGAGCCCGAGGAGGCCGCGCGCCTCATCGAGGGCCTCGGCGTCGACTCCCTCAAGCCGTACGCCGACCTGCTGCGCGCCCACCCCGAGGAGGCCGCGCTGCGCGAGATGCTGACGGCCGTACTGAGCGCGGGCCACGAGGACATGGCCGCCACCGTCACCGAGGCCGCGGTCGCCGCCGAACACCTCGGCGGCGACTACGCGCCCTACGCCGCGCTCGCCCACCACTACCCGGGCGACCCCGGCGTCATCGCGGCCATGCTGCTCAACCACGTCCGCCTCAACCCCGGAGAGGCCCTGTTCCTCGGCGCCGGAGTCCCGCACGCCTACATCGACGGCCTCGGCGTCGAGATCATGGCCAACTCCGACAACGTCCTGCGCTGCGGCCTCACCCCCAAGCACGTCGACGTCCCCGAACTCCTGCGCATCGTCCGCTTCGAGGCCACCGACCCCGGCATCCTCCGCCCCGAGGCGTCCCCCGAAGGTGAAGAGGTCTACGAGACCCCCATCGACGAGTTCCGCCTGTCCCGCTTCGTCCTGCCCGAGGGCACGGCCCCGCACGACGTCACCGCCGCGACGCCGCAGATCCTGCTCTGCACCGCGGGCACCGTCCGCGCCGGTGAACTCGACCTCACCGCCGGGCAGTCGGCGTTCGTCCCCGCCGGAGAGAAGGCCCAGGTGTCCGGCGCCGGCACCCTCTTCAGGGCCACCGTGGTGGCCTGACGCGCCCTCGCCGTCCCGTGCTGCAACAATGACCCACCGCAAAGGGTGGGCAAAGCCCGGGACGGCGTACACGGACAGACCCGTAGAAGACGGGCAGATCCGTGCGAGCCGGGTCCGGGACGGCGTACGAAGGGACTTCGGGAACACATGAGCGCTTCAGGCGGCACAAAAGCGATCGTGGCGGCACTCTCCGCCAACCTCGCGATCGCGGCGGCGAAATTCGTGGCGTTCCTCTTCAGCGGCTCGTCCTCGATGCTCGCCGAGAGCGTCCACTCGCTCGCCGACTCCGGCAACCAGGGCCTCCTCCTGCTCGGCGGCAAGAAGGCCCAGCGCGAGGCGACCCCCCAACACCCCTTCGGCTACGGCCGCGAGCGGTACATCTACGCCTTCCTCGTCTCGATCGTCCTCTTCTCCGTCGGTGGCATGTTCGCCGTCTACGAGGGCTACGAGAAGATCAAGCACCCCCACGCCCTCGAGAACTGGTACTGGCCGATCGGCGTCCTCGTCTTCGCGATCATCGCCGAGGGCTTCTCCTTCCGGACCGCCATCAAGGAGTCCAACGAGCTGCGCGGCGGCCTCTCCTGGTCCCAGTTCATCCGCCGCGCCAAGGCGCCCGAGCTGCCCGTCGTCCTCCTGGAGGACTTCGGCGCGCTGATCGGTCTGGTCCTCGCCCTCGCCGGCACCGGCCTGGCCCTCGCCACCGGCGACGGCCTCTGGGACGGCATCGGCACCCTGTGCATCGGCATCCTCCTCATCGCCATCGCGCTCGTCCTGGCCGCCGAGACCAAGTCGCTGCTCCTGGGCGAGGCCGCCGGCGCCGACCAGGTCAAGAAGATCGAGACCGCGCTCGTCGACGGCGACACCGTCACCCGCATCATCCACATGCGCACGCTCCACCTCGGCCCCGAGGAACTCCTCGTCGCCGCCAAGATCGCCGTCCAGCACGACGACACGGCCGCCGAGATCGCCGCCGCCATCGACGCCGCCGAGGCCCGCATCCGCGAGGCCGTCCCGATCGCCCGCGTCATCTACCTCGAACCCGACATCTACAGCGAGGCCGCCGCCTCCGCCGGCTCCCACCCCGCCAGCACCCCCGGCGGCCCGGGCCCGGACGCCCACTGACGTCTGCGCCGACGCCGGACCCGGAGGCGGGCTGGGTCCGGCTGGGCCGATCGGTGTAGATTCGTCACCGAGCCAGACGTCGCTGCTGATGGCGGTCGGGCGGCCCGCACGACGGGCCGGCCGAGGGAGAGAGGGCCTCCGACGGACTGCGCTGCGAGCGCCCGGGCACCCGTATGTCCGCCGCCGCAGACCAGCCATGCCCACCTCGACCCACCACCACGAGGAGCACGCTCCCTATGACCACGCTCGACAACCGGCAGACCCAGGACTTCAAGGTCGCCGATCTCTCCCTCGCCGCCTTCGGCCGCAAGGAGATCACCCTCGCCGAGCACGAGATGCCCGGCCTGATGTCCATCCGCAAGGAGTACGCGGCCACGCAGCCGCTCGCCGGCGCCCGCGTCACCGGCTCCCTGCACATGACGGTGCAGACCGCCGTCCTCATCGAGACGCTCGTCGCCCTCGGCGCCGAGGTCCGCTGGGCCTCCTGCAACATCTTCTCGACCCAGGACCACGCCGCCGCGGCCATCGCCGTCGGCCCGAACGGCACCCCGGACAACCCCCAGGGCGTCCCGGTCTTCGCCTGGAAGGGCGAGACCCTCGAGGAGTACTGGTGGTGCACGGAGCAGGCCCTGACCTGGCCGAACACCCCCACCGGCGGCCCGAACATGATTCTCGACGACGGTGGTGACGCCACCCTCCTCGTCCACAAGGGCGTCGAGTACGAGAAGGACAGCAAGGTCCCCTCGCCCGACACCGCCGAGTCGGACGAGCACCGCGTCATCCTCGAGCTCCTCGGCCGCACCATCTCCGAGGGCTCGCAGAAGTGGACCCAGCTCGCCTCGGAGATCCGCGGCGTGACCGAGGAGACCACGACCGGCGTCCACCGCCTCTACGAGATGCACCGCGACGGCACCCTGCTGTTCCCGGCGATCAACGTGAACGACGCCGTCACCAAGTCGAAGTTCGACAACAAGTACGGCTGCCGCCACTCCTTGATCGACGGCATCAACCGCGCCACCGACGTCCTCATCGGCGGCAAGACCGCCGTCGTCTGCGGCTACGGCGACGTGGGCAAGGGCTGCGCCGAGTCCCTGCGCGGCCAGGGCGCCCGCGTGATCATCACCGAGATCGACCCGATCTGCGCCCTGCAGGCGGCGATGGACGGCTACCAGGTCACGACGCTCGACGAGGTCGTCGACAAGGCCGACATCTTCGTCACCACGACCGGCAACAAGGACATCATCATGGCCGCCGACATGGCCAAGATGAAGCACCAGGCGATCGTCGGGAACATCGGCCACTTCGACAACGAGATCGACATGGCCGGCCTCGCGAAGACCCCCGGCATCGTCAAGGACGAGGTCAAGCCGCAGGTCCACACCTGGACCTACCCCGACGGCAAGGTCCTCATCGTCCTCTCCGAGGGCCGCCTCCTGAACCTGGGCAACGCGACGGGCCACCCGTCCTTCGTGATGTCCAACTCCTTCGCGGACCAGACCCTGGCCCAGATCGAGCTGTTCACGAAGCCCCAGGAGTACCCGACCGACGTCTACGTGCTCCCCAAGCACCTCGACGAGAAGGTCGCCCGCCTCCACCTCGGCTCCCTCGGCGTGAAGCTGACGACGCTCCGCCCCGAGCAGGCCTCGTACATCGGCGTAGAGGTCGAGGGCCCGTACAAGCCGGACCACTACCGCTACTGATCCCGAGCGGACCCCGGTTCCCAGCAGGCCCCTCGCACTCCGGTGCGGGGGGCCTGCCCCGTACCGGCCCGGCTCCCCGCACCGACCGACGTCCCCACGCCGATGACCGCACGACCCGGAAGGACCACGAGAGCCCCCATGCCCCGCGGCCGCTACTCGCTCCATGACACCCACGACCACACCCCCCTCGGCGAAGAACACTTCCACTGCGCCCCCGGCCCCTCCGGCTGGCGCTACGTCTCCCAGACCACCACCCCCTCCGGCGACCACGCCGGCTCCGTCGACCTCGCCATCGACGAACTCGGCCGCCCCATCCGCCTCGAACTCCACGCGGGCGGCTGGCAGGTACGAGGAGCCGCCATCGACGGCGTCACCTGGGTACGCACCGACCCCGCCGGCGAACAGGCCACCGAGGGAAACGCCCCCGCCCACGCCTTCACCGGCACCTCGCCGGCCTTCCTCGTCGCCACCGCCCGCCTGCTGCGCCTCACCCCCGCTTCCCCCGCGACCCGCGTCCGCCTCGTCCGCTTCACCGACCCGGTCCTGGCTCCCCTCACCGTCGACCAGTCCTGGGCCCTGCTGAAAACGGAAACACACGCCACTGACAACGGCCCGCTGAGCGTCGACGAATACCAGGTCACCGACCTGAACACGGGGGAGCAGCACGCCGTCCACCTCGCCGGCGACGTGGTACTCGCCGCCCCCGGCATCGAGCTGGAACACCTCGAATCCCCACCGTCGGCCTTCGCCTGAGCGACGGGGCCGGGGCCCGCGTCAGGCGGGCGGCACGAACCCGGTGCCCTGCGAAGGCGTGACGGGGGGCGCCGCAACGGACGGAGGCGTGACGGCCGGCGGAGCGACATGCGGCGACGCGGCTGCCGGACCGGCCGGATCATTCAGGCTGTTCGGACCATTCAGACCGTTCGAACCGGCGTGAGCGCCCCCGACTCCCACCCCGCCGAACGCCCGCTGCGCATCCCGCGACTGCCGCTCGTGCACCACGGCGGCCAGATACGCGGCCGGCGGCACATCCCGCGGAGCCGGCGCCCCCGTACACGCCCCCAGATCACCCGCGAGCCGCTCCGCCATCGCCTGGCCCACCTGCGGATCCAGCTGCCCCATCCGCGTCAGGTACGACCGGATGGCCAGCCACAATCCGTCCGGCACCCCCGACAGATCAAGGCCGGCGAACCGCCCCACCAGCCACGGCGGCGGAGGCGGCACGAACCGCGCCGGCCCCGCGGGCACCCGTTCCCGTACGACAAGCGTCCCCGCGAACACGTCCCCGAGCCGCCGCCCCCGCTCGGACACCAGCGATGCGATGCACGCGACCACCCCGAACGTCAGCAGGATCTCCACGACCCCGACAGCCCCGCGCACCAGCGCGTGCCGGAACCGGATCGGCCCCCCGTCGTCCCGCACCACCCGCAGCCCGCACGCCAGCTTACCCAGCGAACGCCCGTGGCTCAGCGTCTCCACCGCGATCGGCACCCCGACGAGCACGAGCACGAACGTCGCCACCATCACCGCGGCCGCAGCGGCCTCGTCCAGGGACGACGTCGACGCGACGACGGCCAACGTCACCAGGATGTACACGGTGAACGCCACGACGAGATCGATCAGCACCGCCAACGCCCGACTGGGCAGCTTCGCGGGGCGCAGCTCGAGAGCCACCGCCTCGCCCGTCACAAGCTCACTCACGCCGGCCGCCCTTCCCTGCCCTGCCCTAGGAACCGCCAGTCTGCCAAGCTGAGGGCACATCGCGCCGCAGAGCAGCCACAGCAACAGCAGCCGAGGAGCAGCCGCCCCGATGGACCTCGACGTCTTCGTGTCCGCCCACCGAGCCGAGTGGGACCGCCTGGACGCCCTGTTGCGCCGCCGACGCCGCCTGACCGGCGCCGAAGCCGACGAACTCGTCACGCTCTACCAGCGGGCCGCGACCCACCTCTCCCTGATCCAGTCCAGTGCTCCGGACCCCCAGATATCCGGCCGCCTCACACAACTGGTGGCACGCGCGCGTAGTGCCGTGACAGGCACCCGCCGCGCCTCCTGGCGCGACGTCACCACCTTCCTCACCCAGGGCTTCCCCGCGGCGGTCTACCGCTCGCGCCACTGGTGGGTCCCCACCGCACTCCTCTCCACGGCGATAGCCGCACTCCTGGGCTGGTGGATAGGCACCCACCCCGAAGTACAGGCCTCCATCGCGGCCCCCGCCGAACTGCGGGACCTCACCCGCCCGGGTGGCCAGTACGAGACGTACTACTCGAGCCACCCGGCCGCGTCCTTCGCGGCCCAGGTGTGGACGAACAACGCTCAGGCGGCGGCGATGTGCCTGGTCCTGGGCATCTTCCTGGGGCTCCCCGTCCTCTGGATCCTGTTCCAGAACATGCTCAACCTGGGAGTCGGCATCGGCCTGATGTCTTCAGCCGACCGCCTCGACACCTTCCTGGGCCTGGTCCTGCCACACGGTCTTCTGGAACTGACGGCCGTCTTCGTAGCAGCCGGTACGGGCCTGCGCCTCGGCTGGACCGTCATCGACCCGGGCCCCCGAACACGCCGCGCAGCCCTCGCAGAGGAGGGCCGCGCAGCCCTGGGAATGGCGATCGGCCTCGCTCTCGTCCTCTTCGTCTCGGGCGCCATCGAAGGCTTCGTCACCCCCTCGGGCCTCCCCACCTGGGCCCGCATCACCATTGGTATCGCCGCTGAGCTGGCATTCCTCGTCTACGTCTACGTACTCGGCGGCCGAGCGGCCCGGGCCGGCGAGACGGGCGACGTGGACAAGACCGAGCGCAGCGCGTCCGTACTCACGGCCGCCTGATGTGCCTTCGGCCCCTCTGACCTGCTAGTCTTCACGACGCCCCACAAGAGCCGTTGACACGGACGGAGTGGGGAGGTAGATTCGAACAGTTGTCACGGATTCGACAGGATCGGTCGCAACGACTAGGGTCTAGCTCGCTTCCGAGAATTCTTCTCCAGAAGCACACCCCCCGATAAATCGGAAACGAACGCCGGTCAATCCGGCCGAGAACTTCTGATAAAGTCGGAACCGCCGAAAAGGGAAACGCGAAAGCCGAAAGGCCGGAGCAAAAACCTGAAAGGCGCCGAGGAAATCGGATCGGAAAGATCTGATAGAGTCGGAAACGCAAGACCGAAGGGAAACTGCCCGGAGGAAAGCCTGAGAGAGTCTCTCGGGTGAGTACAAAGGAAGCGTCCGTTCCTTGAGAACTCAACAGCGTGCCAAAAGTCAACGCCAGATTGACAACCCCGGCCCATCTTCTCGATGGGTTGGAGGTTCCTTTGAAAAAGTCCTCGCCC
>NZ_RZYA01000065.1 GCF_004005495.1 Streptomyces antnestii | reverse complement strand
GCCACATGGGCCGGGCGGCCCTCTTTGACCGGCCGAGCGGAACCTCCCGGCACCAACGGCCCCTTCTCGACGCGCGTGGGGACCACCTGGCCCGGAACCCGGTCCGACCGGCCCCTGCCGCCGGCCGACCTGCCGGGTGTCGTCTTCTTGGAGGGGCGCGTTGACGAGGAGGTACGCGCCATGCGTACGCCGAAGCCGATGAGGCAGCTGTTGATGAGGCAGCTGTTCTGGAGGTGGCAGAGCAGTCCGCTGCGCCGGCGCGTCGATGTCGTCGAGAACTGGATCATCCTGGTCATGTGGGTCGTCATCGCCCTGGGCGGTGCTCTCGCCGGCACGGTCACGGCCCATGCCGTCGGCACGTCGTTCGCACAGCTGCGGAACGATCGGCACGTGACCCGGGCCGTTCTCGTCGAGAGCCCCGCCCGCGCGTTGCAGGTGGGGCCGACCGACGTCTACGGCCATGTCCTCGGGAGGGTCCGGTGGACGGCGTCGGACGGATCGACCCACACCGGCGTCGTACGGGTGAACTCCGGACTCAAGACCGGTTCACAGGTCGACGTCTGGGTGAACGGTCAAGGGCGGCTCACCGGCGCACCGCCGAGCGCCTATGCCGCCACCATCGAGGCGGGCGCGCTCGGCGCGGGAGCCGCGATCGCCTTCGGTGGTGCGGTCTTCGCGAGCGGACGCCTCGGGCGGTGGCAACTGGACCGACGGCGCTACGACCAGTGGGGCCGCGAGTGGGACCGGCTCGGATCGACGTGGGGCCGCA
>NZ_RZYA01000001.1 GCF_004005495.1 Streptomyces antnestii | reverse complement strand
CTACCACCGACGCCGCAGACAGGCATCCCTCGGCCGACTGACCCCCATCGAATTCGAGACCGTCATGACCACACCGGCCCTCCAGGCCGCGTGACCCAACCTGTCACCCAACCCTGCATCAGACCCGAGGTATCGGCCCGTTCAGAGGCTTCTACCCATTGCTCGACGGGCCCGAGTCAGGGGCCATGCTCGTCGGCTATGTCGAATTCCTCACTTACGAATTGGCCCCAACGGACCCACCACCCACACCCGCCGGGGTGTTGTCCTTCTGTTTCGAACATGAGATGTCGGGGATGCTGTTGGACTTCCGCCACCCCGAGGGGCAGATGTGGCTCTGGGATCAAGGCGATCGGCACAAGCTGGACCTGACCTTCCCTCAGTGGCTGGAGGCATGGCTCGGCGAGCGTCTGACCGACCAGTTCTTGGAGTCGCGAAAGTTGCAGGACGAGTCGTGGGTCGGTGACTGGTGAGCGAAGAGCTGCCCCCAAGCACGTTCGAGGTTCCGGACTCGCTCTAGAGACCTTCAACGGCTGAGGCTACGGCGGTTGGAAGTCGAGGCCGGTCTTGGCGATGTGGCCGTCGATGAGGCCGGGCCGGTACTGCATCCGTTTGAGCCGGGTCTTCACCAGCGCAGTGAGCTGGTCGAGGCTGTGTTTGGTGAGGTTGGCCAGCGACCGTTTCAGGTGCGACCACACGCCTTCGACCGGGTTGAACTCGGGTGCGTAAGCCGGTAGTTGGTAGACGGTCAGCCATAATCGGGCGTCGATCAGCTTCCGCATGCTGCGGCTGACGTGTGTGTTCAAATTGTCCCAGACCAGGACGATCGGGCCGCCGAGCTGCTGGTGTGCGGCATCCAGCAGGCGTGCGTAGTCGGTCTCGGTGAAGCCCTTGCGCCGGCCCTTGGCGGGGCCGCGGTCGAGATGGATGCGATAGATCATCCGGGGCCGGTGGCCGGACTTGGTGCAGATCAGTGCCGCCATGGAGACGCGTTTGGTGCCCGCGGCGGTGACGCGCACGACGGGTGTGTGGCCTCGTCGTCCCCAGGTGCGGCCTTTGGGCGGCCTCAGCCCCTGGCCTGCTTCGTCCTGGAAGCAGAGCCAGGCGCCCAGGTCCGCCGCCGTCTTTTTATGACGGGCCACTGCTCGTCCTTCCAGGCGGCGACCTTCTCCTCGTCGCGCTCGGTGGCCTTGCGGGAGGGGACCTGCACGCTCCAGCCGATGCGGTGCAGCAGCAGATCCAGCCCCGCCAGGGTGTACTCCACCCTGAACCGGCGGTGCATGACCTCGGCAATCCTCGCCAGGGTCCAGCACTGATCGCTCCAGCCCGCAGCGGCCGGGCCGGCATCCAACACTTCCTCCAGCACGCGCAGTTGACTCGCATCGAGCTTGGAGCGGGCACCGCTGGCTCCCTTGGAGACCAGTGCCTGACGCCCGCCCGCAGCCAACGCCCGCCGCCAGCGGTTCGCCGACATCCGGGTCACCCGGAACCGCCGGGCCACCTCCCGGTCACTGGCCCCCGCCTCGATCAGGTCAGCAGCCGCCAACCGGACCCGCTCACGCCGAACCCGCTCCTCAGCCGCCAGCCCTCCGCCATCGGGATACCTCATCCCTTCGGCATAGCGCGAACCACGACAGCCGTCACGTCCCCACGTAACCCACACCCTTAAAGATCTCTAGCCGTCCTGCAGCGCAGCAGTCCCAAGCCCGTGCTCGCCCGCGCAGACCGCGCTGTGATCGCCGCTCTGTTCCGGCTCCTGAGCAAGCGTCACCGTTCAGCAGTGAAGTTGCTGGTCACTCCGCGTACCGTGCTGCGCTGGCACGCGAGACTGATCGCACGGAAGTGGACCTACCCGCCCCGCCGTCCTGGCCGCCCGGCCAAGCCCGAAGCCCTGCGCGCTCTGGTGTTGCGACTGGCCCGCGAGAACGACACCTGGGGGTATCGCAGGATCCACGGCGAACTGCGCACCATGGGCTGGAAGGTCGCCGCCTCCACCATCTGGGAGATCTTGAAGAAGGCCCAGGTCGACCCGGCGCCCCAGCGTGCCGACCGTTCCTGGTCCCGGTTCCTCAAGGCCCAGTCCCAAGGGATCCTCGCCGTCGACGTCCTCCACGTCGACACCGTGCTCCTCAGGCGGCTGTACGTCCTGTTCTTCATCGAACACGACACCCGGCGGGTACACATCGCCGGCATCACTCGGCACGTCACCGCCGAGTGGGTAACCCAGCAGGCCCGCAACGTCCTGATGAGCCTGGACGACGTACGCACCGCCGGCATCAGGTACCTGATCCGCGATAACGCCGGCTACTTCACCGAAGCCTTCGACGCGGTGTTCACCGCAGCCGGCGCCCGCGTGGTGCCCATCCTGCCCGGTGCGCCCCGCATGAACGCGATCGCCGAGCGATGGGTCGGATCCTGCCGCCGCGAGGCCACGGACCGCATCCTCATCACCGGAGAGCGCCACCTGCGCCTCGTCATCGACCAGTACGCCGACCACCACAACAAACACCGGCCGCACCGATCACTCGGCCAACGAAGCCCCGACGGTATGGACACGCCCGAACCACTCGCCGCCGATGACCAATCTCGTGTCATCCGGCGCGACCGCCTCGGCGGCCTCATCAACGAATACACGCAGGTCGCATAAGGTGACAGCGTTTCCGGCACTCACACCCCCAACATCGGAACGGCAGACCGATACGACGTGGCGGCAGCCCGCTACGTGCACATCCTCGGTGTGACCTCCCATCCGGACGGGCCGTGGACCACACACCAGGCCCGCAGTCTCCTGATAAACCTCGGCCACCGAGCATCCGAGTTCGCCTTCCTCATACGCGACCGGGCCGGCCAGTTCAGCAGGTCATTCGACCTGGTCCTCGCCAGCGAAAGTCGGAACGGTTCAATGAGACAAGTGACACCGAGGACCCGCTGTTCCAACTCAGGGACCCGCACTGACCCGGCCATGGCCACACCACACCAGCTGAGCCAGAACCCGAGAACGGGAGTCGCTTATCGACGACTTCGGGAGCCCGTCGACCGACTCATGGCACTGGTGGATGCCGAGTCCTGCCCCTGGGGCGGCCCGGGCGCCCCGCTGTCCCTCACCTCGGGCCGCTCCACCGTTCAGGGAGGTAGGATCAACCGCCGCATCTCTGGGGAGAGCTAAGGCAGTTGACGCTTGGGGGCGACGTGGTGGAGGACGGCAGACCTGCGCGCAGAACTTGGGGAGCTGTGTGGGGGAAGGCGTTGCTCGTCGTGGCGGCCGGGCTGGTCGCCGGACTCGCGGTGGCCTTCCACTGGTTCGGCTGGACCTCGATACCGGGCAACGCGTGCGGCGGCCGTTTCAGCCCCTGCCCCGACGGCACCACCCCCACCATCCTGCTGGCGTTCCTGTGCACCTTCGCGGGTACGGCCCTGGTCAACTGGCGGGTCGCCGCACTGACCAGGGTCCGGCCCGGAAAGGCCCTGCCCGCCGTGCTCGTCGGCATGGGCATGGTCCTCGCCCTCTGGCCGGGATGGCAGGCGTACGCGTGGATGCGAGGCCCTGTCCTCGACCGGGCCTGGGTCGCGCCGGTCGACCGGCCAGGCACCGTCAAGGGCGTGGGCAACTGGGCCCTGGACAGCGCCGTCGTCCGCGCCCGCACCGACGGTCTGACCAGCTACGACCTCGCCGACGGGCATGAGCACTGGAGCCTTGGCGCGCCCGTACGCGGATCGGCGTGCGCCATGAGCGACTCCGTGGTCGACGGCATCGGTGTCATCGCCTTCGGCCGCGAGGATGAACCGTGCGACACAGTGTGGGGCGTGGACACCACGAGCGGCCGCAAACTATGGGAGCGGAAAATCAAGGGCAGCGCCGAGTTCGGGCTGCCCACCGACGGTCGAGTGGCCGCCGACAGCGGCGTCGCCGTCGCCCTGGAGGCTACCGCTGTACGGGGCTTCTCCCTGCGCGCAGGCGTCCCGCGCTGGAAACTGGACCTCGACGAGGGCTGCTCGCCGGTCGTCGCCTCGGCCGCGGCGGGCCGTACCCGAGTGGTCGTCCAGTGCATGAGCGACTCCGCGTTCCGCTCGCTGGAACTGGTCTCGCTCGACACCGCGACCGGCACGCACGTACGCCGTACCGGGCTGCCGGCGGAGAGCCGCTGGGAGACGGTCATGGTGCTCTCGGCCCGGCCGTTCGCGCTCTGGCTCAAGGAGAAAGACGACCGCGGGACCGACGCTGTGCTCGCCTTCGGCGACCAGGACCGCCTGCGCGGGTCGGTGAAGGTCTCGGGGCGCGAGGAAGACCTGCGCATGACCGTGGACACCGGACAGGGCTTCGACGCCCGGCCCGCGCTCCGCGCCGTGGTCGTCGGAGACGTTCTGGTGACCGCGGTGACGAAGCCGGGCGAGGCCGTCCCCGGCGCCGTGTCCGGCTACGGGCTCGGCAGCGGACGGCGACTGTGGCACGCCGCGGCGGGCGGGCCGGTCACGGCCCTCACCCGGCTGCTCGGGAACCGGCTCGCTGTCCTCGCGGGCGGGCGGATCGGCTCCCTCGACCCGCGCACCGGACACCTCGTCGAGGGTCCGCTGATCCGCGAGGGCACCGACGACGTCGCCGAGACCGCCCAACTTGTGCCCGGCCGCGACGGCGACTGGCTCCTCGTCAACCCCGACGGGACCGGCGTCACGCCGCCCCTCCTCAGGGTCAGCCGCTGACCATTTCTGTACCTTGCTGACCGTGTGAGTGCCGACAACCCGTGTCACCCGATACGCGGCCTGCGTGTATTCATGGATCAGCCCTCCGAGCCGGTCGTGCCGGATGATGCGGGTCTGCTCGTCTTCGGCGGGTCGTGGGGGCGCGTGGAGACCGTCTGGAGATCGCTGTCCGAGTGATCGGTGGGGGCGGTGATCGTTGTAGTGGTGGGCGTACTCGTCGACGACGAGGCGTAGATGTCGTTCGCTCGTGATCAGGATGCGGTCGGTGGCCTCGCGTCGGCATGTTCCCACCCAACGCTCTGCGATCGCGTTCATCCGCGGTACGCCAGGAAAGATGGATGCGGGCACCGGCCGGTGCAGCAGGCCCGGAACCTTGCCACCGAACTGGGCACACGCAAGGAGTTCCTGCGCTTCCTGCTGGGTGACCGCGACGGCAAGTATGGGCAGTCCTTCGACGCCGTCTTCGAGGCCGAGGAGATGGAGATCCTTCTGAGCGCGCCACGGGCCCCTCGGATGAATGGCGGCGGGCGGGTGATCGGCAGCATCCGGCGCGAGGCCCTCGGCCATGTCCCGTAGCGCTTCAAAACTGATTCACCGCTGCTGACCTGGGCGTTGTCTGTGGTCGGACATGATCTGTCATTGTGCTCGTACGGATGATCTACTTGCTCGCCACGCGGGCCTTCGCATGGCTCGCTCTGCTGTGTCGATCCACCGCGGCCAAGAACGCCGAGATCCTCGTCCTGCGACACGAGGTCGCGCTGCTGCGCCGACAGGTCTCCGCTCCGAGGCCCTCCTGGCCGGACCGGGCGCTCATCGCCGCGCTCGCCCAGCTACTTCCCCGCGGGCTGCGACGCCACCGAATAGTCTCCCCACGCACCCTGATCGCCTGGCACCAACACCTAATCAAGAAGAAGTGGACCCAGCCGCTTCCTCCGGGTCGCCCACCCATATCCGGCGAGCTCCGCGACCTGATCATCCGGCTCGGTACCGAAAACCCGAGGTGGGGCGCCCGCCGCGTACACGGCGAACTCCGCCGACTCGGCCACAAAATCAGCGCGGCAACGGTCCGTCGGGTCCTGCGCGCCGCCGGCGGCCTCGGCCCCATGCCGCGCCGACACACAGCGCGCCGCGAGTGGAGCGTATTCCTCAAAGCCCAGGCCAGTGGTCTGCTCGCCACAGACTTCTTTCATCTCGACACGATCACACTGCAGCGGCTCTACGCCCTGTTCGTCATGGAAGTCCGCACCCGCACCATCCACATCCTCGGCGTTACTCCCCACCCCACCGCCGCCTGGGCCACCCAGCAAGCCCGCCAACTGCTGTGGCAACTCGGCGAGCGCGCGGCCGACTTCAGCCACCTGATCCGGGACCGGGACGCGAAATTCACTGACGCCTTCGACGCCGTCCTCGGCGGCGAGGGCATCACCGTGGCCAAGATCCCTCCGCGCAGCCCCAACTGCAACCCCCACGCGGAGCGGTTCATACGCTCCGTACGCGAGGAGTGCACCGACCGCCTGCTGATCTTCGACCGCGGACACGCCGAGAAGATCCTCCACGACTACGCCCGTCACTTCAACAGCCATCGGCCCCACCAAGGCCGCAACCAGCTCGCGCCATACGACGACCCTAACGTCATCCCCCTGCCGCCGGCCCGGCTCGCACGCCGACAAGCAGTCGCTGGCCTGATCAACGAGTACCGCCGAGCAGACTGACCGCTCAACAAACCCCCAGGTCACGCCGGATGAAGGCATTTTGAAGCACTACGGGCCTTGTAGCCGGTGATCACCGCTGGGTCGGCGTCGGGATCACTGTCGTCGAGCCCGACGAACCCCAGGTCGGCGATCGCGCCGAGTCCGGCCGCCCGCAACTTCTGCGTGAGCTTGTCGTGACGGCAGGCGGTGATCTCCGAGGTCCGCCCGGGGCGGGCCGCCGAGACCCACAGCAGGCGGCCCCGCTCGTCGGTGACCGCGATCACGAGCAGGCCATGGCATTTGTGCTGCCGGAGTAGTTCTTCCGGTTCTCCGTGCCGGTGCGGCGTCGGGTGCGGATCAGCGTGCCGTCCAGCAGCACCACCCCGCCACCCCGCCCTGCCGGGCGATCTTTTTCAGGGCCCGGTCCAGGCGTGGGGCGCGGGCGGCCAGCAGGCCCACGACTTCCCTGACCCACCGTCCCACGGTGGTGCGGTGTATTCCGTTGCCGCCGGCCAGGTCGCCCGGCCGCCGGTCACAGCGCAACACCGCGAGCACGATGCCAGCGATCGCACCCGTCTCGTGTGGCTACGGGCGTGCGGTGAACCGCCCGTCTGGCCGCTTGCGCAGCCGGCCACGGTCGGCGAGTTTGGTCAGCTTCGCGCAGCGGTTCCAGTTTGCCGCGCGCCGTCACCTCCAGGCCCAGCTCCTCGCCGACATCCTTGGCCTGCACCGGGCCATCGGCAGCCCGGACGATCGCCAGGATCTTGCGGTCGTCGCCGGGCAGGGCGGCCTCGTCGGGAGTCTCGCTGCGGTGCGGGACCAACAGCACCGCCCGCCCCGTCACCCGGGCGGGAGCCGGGGCGACGGCCTCCGCCGCGGCCCGTTCCTGCTCGGCCCGCACCTCCTGCAGCTGCTTGGCCAGTTCCTCGGCGAGCGCGTCCAGTTCACTGAGGCGAGCCGTGATCCACTCCAGCCACGGAGATCAGCGCGGTCTGCATCGACCGGGCCTTCTGCGGGCAGGGCCTGGCCGCCCGCCTGGTCCTGGCGGTGGCCCCCGGCGTCCGTGCCCGCGACGAGAGGCCCTTCCTGCACACCTCCGCGCACAACACCAACGCCATCCGGGCTGTACGAGTCGCTGGGCTTCCGGCTGCGCCACCGCACGGCGTTCCTCGCGGCGCGGGTGCCGTAGACAGCGCGGCAGCAGTAACGCAGATGCGCGAACGAGCGGTGGGCGATCGCCCCCGCGGCTGGACGTACACTCCACACATGGGTCGCACATGCACAGTGAGGGAGTGCCTGCTCCAGACCGCTCATGCCCTGTGCCCGTCCGCCGCGTGCGCGACGGCCGTCGACCCGGCGAACCCGCCGGCGATCCACTGTCGCGCGTTGCACGGCCACGGCTAGCGATTCCGCGCAATTCTCGGCATTTCCCAGATCATTCCGCCCCTGCAGGTGGACCATTTTCTGCGCGGCCGCCCCTCCCCACCTTGTAACCGCACGGCGACGGTCCTCGCCAAAATTTCCTGCTTCGTCGTTCTTTGCCACCCTTTGGTGCCCTGGTGCCGCCTGCGCGTCGACCGCCGGACGACCGGCAGCCGGTGCATCTCCGAGAGGACCCTTGTGAAGTTGAGCGAGCTGCTCGCCGGGCACGATCATGAAGTCATCGAGGGCGATCCGGAGACGAGGATCACCGGAGGCACCTGCTTCGACGCCCACCGCGCCGCTCCGGGATCCCTGTTCATCGCGGTACCCGGTCATCGCGAGGGCGGCCCCGAGTCCGTCGGACCGGCTCTCGCACGCGGCGCGGTGGCGATACTCATCGACTCCGCGACGGCGCAACTTCCGGTCGCGACCTGGGCGTCGGCAGCTGGTGTATGCGTCGTAGCCGTCGCGGACACGCGCAAGGCGGCCGCGGTCGTCGCCTCCCGCTACCACGGGGAGCCAGGCCGGCAGATGAAGATGGTGGCCGTCACCGGCACCAACGGGAAGACGTCGGTTTCCTCCATGGTGGAGTCGGTGCTGAGGATCGCCGAGCACGCCAGGGTGGGGGTCATCGGGACGGGCGGCAGCCGGATCGGCGACGAACTGATCCCGATGCCGAGGTCGGTACTGACCACACCGGAGGCGCCGGACTTCCAGTATCTGCTCGGGTGCATGCGCGACCGCGGTGTCGGCACCGTGGCGCTCGAAGCCACATCGATGGGCCTGTTGACACATCGCCTCGACCACTCGTTCATCGACGTAGGGGTGTTCACCAACCTGACGCAGGATCACCTGGACGACCACGGCACCATGGACAACTACCGGGACGCCAAACTGCGTCTGTTCCAGGGGCTGTGCCGGCGTGCGGTGGTCAACGCAGACGACCCGGTCGGAGCCGGCATCGGGGCGATGATGCCCGGCGCTGCCGTCACGTACGGCATCGACGCGGAGGCGGACTACCGGGCGACCGACCTCACCATGGACGCCGTCGGCACCCGCTTCACCCTGCACCACGCCGGCCACAAGTATCCGGCGGCGATCCCCGTGCCTGGACGGTTCTCCGTCTCCAACGCACTGGCCACTGTCGCAGCCTGCCACCTCATCGGGCACAATCTGGCCGGACTGGTCGCCGCACTCGAGCAGTTGCCCCCGATCCCGGGAAGGTTCGAACGCTACGAGACCCCGGACGGCACGTCCGTCATCGTGGACTATGCGCACTCCCCGGACTCACTGGAGAAGGTGCTGACCACCATCCGCGGCTTCGCCTCCGGCCGGGTCGTCACGGTCTTCGGCTGCGGCGGGGACCGGGACGTCACCAAGCGCGCCCGGATGGGGGAGATCGCCGGCACCTACTCCGATCTGTGCGTTCTCACTTCGGACAATCCCCGGAACGAAGACCCCCGGGCGATCATGGATCAGATCGTCCCGGGCCTGCTCGCGAGCGGCACCACTTTCGAGCGGTTCGCAGACCGCCGCCGCGCCATCTCCTTCGCCCTGTCCGCCGCAGGGCGCGGCGACGTCATCCTGATCGCGGGCAAAGGCAGCGAGCCCTACCAGATCGTCAACGAGGAACTGCTGCCGTTCAGCGACATGGAGACGGTACGCGAACTCGCCACGCGATAGGCGTACCGGCCTTCTTGACGCCCGGCGCTGATTGCAGTGCCGGGCACGAGGACGTGCATCTGCTCCAGACGCCGACCTGCTGACTGACGCGCAAGGGCAGGTCCGCGGCCTGGCCGAAGCGAAGGTGGTCGTCCGGCACATCGTCGGCCTCCAGCGCCATCAGGGACCCGCTGCCCGCTGCACACCAGACCTCGTGGCCCCGCGGCTACCTGGGGGACGTGCGGGCCGCCCGCATTTCCGTCGGCGTGGACACCTGGTGATGCTGATCGGGGCGGGTCGGCCCGTCCGGCTACTCCATGCCACAGCTCGGTGCGTTAAGCACCCGGCACCAGACCAATCGCCCACCTCAAGAACTGGCGCGTGCTCGGCAAGGTACGCACCGACCCGAAGTGGGCGACTGCCCTGGTCAGGACCCTGCTCGTCCTGACGAACCGCAAAGTCGTCCGCTGACCGACGATCTTCACCAAAGTCATCCGGCCCCACCCAGCACGAGCATCCAGAATCCTGCGCACACCAGACCCGTGACCAGCAACTTCACGATGCACACCACTCATTGATGAGACCGCCGAGGCGTTGTCGGCGCTTGATCCGTTCGTGGGAAGGACTGGCGATGGGGTGGTCGGGCCGTTGCGGATGCAGTTGTTGTTGACGGTGGGGCCGGCGTCGCGGCCAAAGGCGCGCAGGCCAGATGGATCTTGCTGGTCAGGCCGCCCCGGGAACGTCCGAGGCCGGGGCTGCGGACCCCCCATTTCGGGCTCCGGCGGAATGCTGATGGGCCCGCACGACGGTGGAGTCGACCGACACCAGCCAGTCGACCTCCCCAGCCGCATCCGCCCGGGCCTGGGCGGCCTCGAGCATCCGCTCGAAGGTGCCGTCCAGAGCCCACCGGCGAAACCGTGTGTGCAGCGTGGCCCATGGGCCATACCGCTCGGGCACATCCCGCCAGGCCGTGCCCGCCCGGAACTTCCACACGATCCCGTTGAACACGGTCCGGTCGTCCAACCGCTTCCGCCCCCGCAAGGACTCAGGCAGCAGTGGACGGACGAACTTCCACTCCTCATCAGACAGTTCACGGCGACGTATCACGACGTATCACCCGGCCGTGATCCAACATTCAAGATCACTTTAAGGGTCGTAGCCTGATCCGGTGTGCGCCGCAGGATCTCGTCGCAGGCGGACCGCCGTCAGCGGTGGTGGGCGGGCCTGCGGCGCTGCTCGGCATCGGTCAGGGCCGGCCGCCTGTAGTCGATGTCCGTGGGGTTGAGCGTGACACCGGGGGCGACGAACTCGTCGATGCGGTCGAGGATCTCGTCGTCGAGGCGGATCTCGGCGGCGGCGAGCTGGTCGGTGAGCTGCTCGACCGTGCGGGCGCCGAGGATCACCGAGGTGATGCCCGGATGGGTCGACGCGAAGGCGAGCGCCAGGTGCGTCAGGGAGATACCCGCCTCGTCCGCCAGGGCCGACAGGCGCTCGACGGCGTCGAGTTTGCGCTGATTGCCCGGCAGGTCGAGGTTGAACTTGTGGGCGACCGCCTGCCGGAAGTGGTTCATCTCGATCGGCTTGCCGCGGCGGAACTGCCCGGTCAGCCAGCCGCTGTTGAGTGGACTCCAGGTCAGCACGCCGAGTCCGTACTTCTGCGCGGTGGGCAGAACATCCGCCTCGATGCCGCGCACGAAGACGGAGTACGGGGGCTGCTCGGTGCGGAAGGGGATGTGGCTCCGGCGGTCGGCGGTCCACTGGGCCTCGACGAGTTGTTCGGCGGGGAAGTCCGAGGTCCCGATGGCCATGATCTTGCCTGCGCGCACCAGGTCGGACAGGACCGAGAGTGTCTCGTCGATATCCGTGCTCGGGTCCGGGCGGTGTACCTGGTAGAGGTCGATGCGGTCGGTGTCCAGGCGGCGCAGGCTGTCGTCGACGGCCTTGGTGAGCCAACGGCGGGAGTTTCCCTGCCGGTTGGGGTTCTCGTCCTTGAAGCGGACCGGGAAGTGTCCCTTCGTCGCGAGTACGACTTCGTCGCGGCGGTCACGGATGGCCTTGCCCACGATCTGTTCGGCTTCGCCGCCCGAGTACTGGTCGGCGGTGTCGATGAGATTGATCCCGGCGTCCAGGGCCGTGTGGATCAGCCGGGCCGCGTCGTCGTGATCTGCGTTCCCCCACTCGCCCAGGCGCAGGGTGCCCAGCGCGAACTTGCTGACCGATATGCCGGTGCGGCCCAGCTTCCTGTGCTGCATCACTCACTGCTCCTTGATGTCGCCTCTCCCCGCGAACGGGGCCCGGAGTTGCTACCTCTCCGACGCCATGAACCTAAGACATGCAACACACGTGATGCAAGTATGAGTTCTGAGGGAGTGCGGATGTAGCGTGTCGGTGTGACGGCGCACAAGCAACAGATGGAACAGCAGGCAAAACGACCCCTTCGGGCCGACACCGAGCGGACCGTGCAAACGATTCTGGAAGCGGCCGAGCGCGTCCTGGCCGCCGACCCGGCGGCGACCATGGGGCAGCTCGCCCAGGCCGCCGGCGTCGCCCGGACCACGGTCCACCGCCGATTCGCCACCCGTGAGGCGCTCCTGGACGAGCTCACCGGCTGGGCCGCCCGCCAGTTCGCGGACGCCGTCGACAGCGCCCGCCCGGACGCCGCCCCGCCGCTCGTCGCCCTCTACCAGGTCACGGCCAACGTCCTCCGCGTGAAGACCGACTGGTCGTTCGCCATGAACCGCACGGCCGACGACGCCCACCCCGAGGCGGCCCGCATCCACGCCGAGGTCCGGGCCACCTGCATCCGGCTCTTCAGCCGATCCCAGGAGGCGGGCGTGCTCCGCCCCGACATCGACCTCGACTGGACCCGGCGCGTCTACTACGCCCTCATCCACGAGGCAGCCAAGGAGGGGGCGGGAGGTGGCGACACGGATTCGCTCGCCACCCGCGTCGTGGACACATTGCTGCGGGGCGCCGGAGCTCCGGCCGGACTCGCCGGGCAGACGGGAATTTGAAGACAGGCCCTAGGCGACACCTCTCCGCTGACGCAGGCCGGAGTGCCGGGCATCTCGGCCACTCGCAGGGAGGCGGCTGCCCATGCCCCTGCATTGGTCGGGTACCGCGCTGTGCTCGTCTAGCAACCGCTCGTAGATACGCTTGACCGTGTGCCGTTGCTTTCGCGGTGCTGTCAGGTCCTACTGGTGAAGAGGCGGTGTTCTAACCGTGCGCAATTCGGCGTGCGTGGGGACCGGGTAATGCCTGCCTCGCCCAGCGCTGCCCCGGATGCCCCGGTGCGTGCGGCTGCCACGATGGGGTGGAAATAGCGTGCTGCGACGTCGCTCTGTTGCTACCCTCGCATCCATGATCACGCTTTCGCCTCAGCACTGGATGATGCCCCGCCGACGGGGCTGCTGAGAACGGACGCGTACCGAATCCGAGGCCCCGGGACGGGGCCTCGATTGTTGTGCGACCAGGCCTCGCTACCCGGTAGGAGGACCGATGACCGCACGACGCCGCTACATCACCACGACCATTCCCTACGTCAACGCCCGCCCGCACCTGGGCTTCGCCCTGGAACTCGTCCAAGCTGACACATTGGCCCGTCACCACCGCCAACGGGGCGAACAGGTCCGGCTGCTCAGCGGAACCGACGACAACTCTCTGAAGAACGTCCTGGCCGCCGAAACGGCCGGCATCGACGTGCAGTCGTTCGTCGACCGCAACGCCGACGCGTTCGCCGCCCTGCGTGGCCCACTGGCACTCTCATTCGACGACTTCATCCGCACCAGCAGCGACCCACGTCACCGCGTCGGAGTCGAACGACTGTGGCGCCAGTGCGCAGCGTCCGGCGACCTCTATCGCAAAGAGTACGAAGGCCTTTACTGCGTCGGCTGCGAGCAGTTCTACACCCCCGACGAACTGGTCGAAGGACGGTGCGGCGAGCATGGCACCGAACCGCAGCTCGTCGCGGAAGAGAACTGGTTCTTCCGGCTTTCCCGCTACGCCGACCGCCTGCATCAACTGATCTCGAGCGGCGACCTGCGCATCGAGCCCGCAGCCCGCCGCAACGAGGTCCTCGCCCTGATCGAACGTGGCCTGCACGACTTCTCCGTCTCCCGCTCCCACAGCCGCGCCCGCGGCTGGGGCATTCCCGTGCCGGACGACCCGAGTCAGGTCGTCTATGTGTGGTGGGACGCCCTCGGTAACTACGTCACCAGCCTCGGTTACGGCACCGATGACAGCACCTACAACCAGTGGTGGGAAACCAGCGAGCGCCGCGTCCACCTGGTCGGCAAGGGAGTGGTGCGCTTCCACGCCGTGTACTGGCCGGCCATGCTGTTGTCTGCCGGGCTCCCGCTGCCCACCGATATCCTGGTCCACGACTACCTCACCGTCGACGGCCGCAAGATCAGCAAGTCCGCCGGAACCACCGTCGACCCGGCTGCGCTGGCCGCAACATATGGCACCGATGCGTTGCGCTGGTGGCTCCTGCGCGATGTGCCCCGGGTCGGGGATGCGGACTTCACGCCCGACCGGCTGACCACGCGCGCGGATGCGGATTTCGCGGGAGGGCTGGGCAACCTCGTCCACCGCATCGTGACCATGGTTCACCGCTTTCGCGGCGGGATTGTCCCCGCCTCTGCGCCGGTAAATCCCGGGGAGCTGGCGCTGGTGGACGTTTGCCGGAAGGCGCCTGGCCTCGTCGATGCCGCCCTGGCCGACTTCGACTTCCGCCGTGCCATCCACGCTGTCTGGGAAATCTTGGAGGAGGCCAATCGATGTATTGACGCGACCCGGCCTTGGGAGCTGGCTCGGGAAGAGCGCAGAGGCAACGGTGAAGCACCGAAGCAACTCGACACCGTCCTCGGCACGCTGGTCACAGCGTGCCGCGTGCTGGCCGACGAACTACGCCCGTTCATCCCAGATGCCGCCACGCGGATCACCGGACAGCTGACAACGGTCGAGAGGCTTCTGCCCGCAGCACAGCCGCTGTTCCCACGCCTTCACGAGGACACGCCGCCAGCCTGATCTCCGATGCTCATGAACTTGGTCGCGCCGCCCTCTCGATCTCCGTGCAGCTTCGGGAGGGGGCGCCCAGGGCGCTGGGCAGTTCCGAGATCGGCTTCGTTACTCGTGCCTGCCAGCAGCTTCGCTGTTCAGGGCCGCGAGGTAGCCGGCCCAGCTGTCCTGGGCGAGCGCCGCCCACTGGTTCGCGGTGTTTCTGTGGACGCCGAAGAGGTCACTGATGATGATCGGCGGGAGTTCCCCGGCCATGCCGAACAGGGCCGTGTTGCGGCGGCGATGGTGGGCAGGCCGTGCTTCAAGAGTTGTCCCGACAGCGCCTCGGGGCTGCGTGGGCGGCTGGCGGGCTGGCCGGGTAGTAGGAGTTCGGGATGCTCGCTGGTGGCAAGCGGCCCCAGGGCGGCGCGCGACCGTGCGGGTGCCGAATACTCCGTCCATAGTCCGTGACCTGCGTGTTCTTGTGAGTGGCCGACGTTGCCGGATAGGCGTGTCAGGCTGCTGGATCGTGCTGCTGCGACTGACCTACCTCGCCGTGTCGAGCGTGTTCGCCTTCATGCGGCTGCTTCCTATGAGCGAGGTCGACAAGGAGATCGAGATATTGACGCTGCGCCACCAAGTGGCCGTCCTGCAGCGCCAGATCGACAGGCCGCGTATCACCGCGGCCGACCGAGCCTTCCTCGCTGCGCTCCTCCACCGGATGCCCAGGCCCAAGCTGCGGCAGCTGCGCCTGATCGTCTCACCGGACACAATCCTGCGGTGGCACCGCGACCTCATGCGCCGCCGCCACGCCGATGCCTCCCGCCGCAGGCGGGCCGGCAGACCGCCGACCCGCCGCGCCATCCAGGCTCTCGTCCCGTGCCTGGCGCACGAGAATCCAGGCTGGGGCTACCGGCGCATTCACGGCGAACTCGCCGCCCTCGGCATCAAGGTCCCACCCTCCACCCTGTGGGAGATCCTCCGAGCACACGGGATCGAGCCCGCGCCCGAACGCGACCGCCAGAGCTGGGCCGCCTTCCTGCGTAGCCAAGCCCACGGCATCCTGGCCTGCGACTTCTTCACCGCCACCACGCTCAGTGGGGCGACCCTGTACGTCTTCGCCGTCATCGAACATGCCAACCGCCGCGTCCGCGTCCTCGGCGTGACCAGCCACCCCACCGCAGCTCGGGTCACCAAGGCCGCCAGGAACCTGGTGATGGACCTTCAGGACGCTGGTGCCACGATCGCGTACCTGATCAGGGACCGCGACAGCAAGTACACCCACGCGTTCGACGCCGTCTTCGCCGCCGAGGGCATCGAGATCGTCACCACCGGCATCCGCGTTCCCCGGATGAACTCAATCATGGAACGTTGGGTGCAGACCTGCAGACATGAGCTCCTCGACCGCACCTTGATCTGGAACCAAGACCACCGCGAACCTCTACAGCCACCTCACCCAACAGGCCGCACGCGAAACCGTCGACACCATCGACCACACCCTCACCCAAGCCACGACCACCGGTCTCTCAACAAACCGACCGACGTGGCTGCGACCACCCCGCGACCACAACCACAGCCTCCGCGAAACCCTCCACCGGCTACGCACCCCCGCCCCGCCCGCCTTCAGCACCTCCGCGAACCAGCCGCACCCGAGACGTGCGACCACACCGCGACCACCACACCCCCGGAAACACGAAAGGCCGCCCTCTCGATCACGAGAGAACGGCCTCCGACCTGCGACAACACAAGTCGGGACGACAGGATTTGAACCTGCGACCCCTTGACCCCCAGGCGTGCAGTTCGAGGCTACTGACAGAATCCCGCTGTCGCTCCCGACCGTACGCGCACGCCGAGGTTCAATTCCCCTGCCCAGCAACACTGTTGCCAACACCAGCCAGCCCCCCGGCGCACACTCACGTCCACTGCAAGTCCTCAGCCACCCTTACCCTTACGTGTCGCTCGTGGCAATCACGTTCTCGCAGCGGGCGCTGGCTTCTTCTCGGCTCTCAGGACTCCGACGCAGCGGGCCTGGCGCTCACCCCGGCGGTTATGCAGCTGGGCAGCCGGGTCAGGGGCTGGCGCGATGGACACTGACGGCGTAGCCACCGCCGTCGTAGGCCTCGGCGTCCCAGGTGGCGAAGCGGTCGACGAGGGCGAGGCCCGCCGCAGCGCAACTCGCGTCGTACTCCGGCAGCCTGATGCCGGGCGGCACGGGCAAGTGGGCGGCGTCCAGGCCGAAGCCCGCGACCAGCAGCCCGCCCGGACGCAAAGCCCCGGCCAGGCGCTTGACCACCGCGGCCTCGGTCCCGGCAGCCAGCAGCGGGAAGACGTTGCCGGCAGCGACGACGAGGTCAAAGTCCGCCGCGATGCCGAGCAGGGCCGGATCGAACTGGGCGAGATCGGCCCGGAACCACGGCAGCTCCGGCGCGTGAGCCCGCGCCACGTCCAGCATCGAGTCGTCGAGGTCAACCCCGACGCAGTCATACCCCAGCTCCGCCAGCCGGATCGCGACCCGTCCGGTACCGCATCCGGCGTCAAGCACCCGCGCACCCGCGGGCACCAGAGCCGCACAGAAACGCGCCTCACCATGCACATCCTTGCCGCTGCGGGCCAGCGCGGCGAAGCGCGCGGCGTACTCGTCTCCGGATGTGCCACCGGTCAGTTCCTGCCAACGACTCATGAGACCGACTATAGGCCGCCCGGCGGGCCCGACATCCGGCCCAGGGCCTGCCCCCGCCGCGACCAGCACCGCGCGTCAGCGGCCTCGCGCCCCAGCTCCCGGTGTAGTGCTCCTCCTCGCGCTACTCCCCTTCGGTCGCCCAACAGACTTCCCGCCATCACCGACCTCACCCACGAGCGGATCAAACGCCGACCGATCCTCAAAGGCCTTATCAACGAGTACGAGGGAACGGCGTAGAGATGCAGGTCATCGCCGCTGGCTGAGTTATGGAACCCCACAGGGTGGTGCGGCCGTACCGTGCGACAGCTTGGCGATGGGCGAGGAGACCGCGGTCGCAGGCAGGAGAGGTATCCCGTCATGGTCGGCCAGGGCGACGAAGCCGGTGACGGTGATGACCTGCGCGGCCGGGCACGTCGGCTTCGGCATCCACCATTGCGTTGGCCGGCACGGCGGTCTTCACCGCCGTCGGCGCCCGCGTGGTGCCGATCCTGCCGGACCCGCCCCGGATGAATGCGATCGCCGAGCGCTGGGTCGGATCATGCCGCCGCGAGGCCACCAAGCGGATCCTGATCACCAGAGAGCGGCACCTGCGCCTCGTGGTCGACGAGTACGCCGACCACCACAACGCGCACCGACCTCACCGATCACTCGGACAACGCTCCCCTGACAATGCCGGTGCGCCCGAACCACCCGTAGTCGATGGCCCATCGCATGTCATCCGGCCCGACCGCCTCGGCGGCCTCATCCACGAATACGCCCAGGTCGCATAGGGTGACAAGATTATCCGCACGCACAGGCCCCGGCGGATAGGGTCGATCACGTTCGTGAGATCACCGACGCCTCGGTTCGGGGCATCGAGGAGTCCACAATGCAGCACCCAGACCCGCGGTATGCCGGGCGGCTCGCGACTTATGGGACCGTGGCCACGCGCCTGTCCCTGCTGAGCGACCGTCGGCTTGGCGAGGTCGTGGCTGCCGCCAGCCCACTCAGGTCGGGCATCGGGGGCCGGTCGGCGGAGCTGGACATTGACGGGGCGCGGGTGTTCGTCAAGCGGGTCCCCTTGACGGAGCTGGAGTTGCGACCGGAGAACGTGCGGTCGACGGCGAATCTCTTCGGGCTGCCGATGTTCTACCAGTACGGGGTGGGGTCGTCGGGGTTCGGGGCCTGGCGGGAGCTGGCCGTGCACACGATGACGACTCACTGGGTCCTTGGGAATGAGTACGAGGGCTTTCCGCTGATGTACCACTGGCGCATCCTGCCCGACTCCCCTCCCGAGGGGTTCGCCGACGAGTTGGGGGGCATCGAGGGGGCGGTCGCGCACTGGGAGGGCTCATCAGCGGTGCGCGAGCGGCTGGAGGCCATCGGCCGGTCTTCGTCCAGCCTGGTGCTCTTCCTGGAACACGTGCCGCAGACGCTCGCCGCGTGGCTGGACGACCGCCAGGAAGGTGTGCTGGAGAGCGAAGAGGGCTCGCCTTATCCGTGGGTGGAGGAGGCTCTGGCGAGGGGGACCGCCTTCATGAGCTCGCACGGGCTGGTCCACTTCGACACTCACTTCGCCAATGTCCTGACCGACGGCCAACTGCTCTACTTCGCGGACTTCGGACTCGCCCTGAGCTCCAGCTTCGAACTGTCAGTGGTCGAGGCCGAGTTCCTCTCAAACCATCTCGCCTACGACCACTGCCACACCGCGAGGCATCTCCTCCGCCACCACTTGCCCGAGCGCATGCGCGGCGGCACGGAACACGAGGAGTTTCTGCGCGAGTGGGTAACTGGCCAACAGCCCGAGGGGGTCCGGCCTGAGATCGCGGCGATCATCGACAGGCATGGCCGGACCGCCGTCGTCATGGGCGAGTTCCTCCGCCGCCTACTCACCGAGAGTAAACGAACACCATTCCCGGCCGCTGAGATCGAGCGGATCCGAGGCGCTGCGGTCACGGCGCCCCACTGAGGCCGTGCCTCCGCACTAGAGCGATGACAGGAGGTCTCGGGGCGGGCACTGTGCCGAAGCCGAGGCGGCGCCGAAGTTCGAGGCTCTCGCTCTCGGCCGCTTCGATGGCCTGCCGCAGGGCTTGGACTTCGTCGCGGTGCCGTTGCTTGAGTTCGGCGAGCTGGGCGCTGAAGGTGCGGACCACGCTGCTGGCGAGTCGTCGGGCGGTTGTTCTGCAGGCTGTGGCGGCTGGCTTCGCGGCTGGTCCCGGAGCTGTTCGACGCGTCGGCGGAGCTCGATGCACTGGTAGAGAAAGTCGAGTGAGACGTCTGCGGTCTGGGCGAGGCCGCGGAAGGTGATGGGCTGTCCGCGGCGGATCATCTCCCGCAGGCCCTGCCCTTGCCGATAACCTCATCCATGCAGGTGGGAGCGGGGTTCGGTGCCAGGCGTGGTCACCCGCGTCGGCGCTCTCGCGCAGAGGCGGTGGTGGCGGCATGATGATCGGCCGTGCTGTGTGCGCTGCTACGGCGCCGGCAACTTGGCCTTCTGGTCAGGGACGTCCGGCGGCACGTCGTATTCGTCCAGCCAAGCCACCTGATCCGAAGCAGGCGCCGCGACCACGACGACCGCCTCGATCAGCATGCGACGACGCGCTGAGAGACCAGGACTTTCCACAAAGACATCGTGGCACGACTCCGCCCGCGCCGAGCGAACATCCTGTCATCTCGCTGGGCACGTTTGTCCGTACGTGACTGGGCACATTCTCGAGTACGCCGACAACACCCGCATCGCCGGCATCCGGTACCTGATCCACGACAACGCCGGCTACTTCAATCAGGCCTTCGACGCGGTCTTCACCGCCGCCGGCGCCCGCGTGGTGCCGATCCTGCCAAGCGCGCCCCAGATGAATGCGATCGCCGAGCGCTGGGTCGGATCATGGAACGCGGTCAGCCTCTTCCGGGCCGCCCTGCCGGTGCTGGCGCTGCTGTACTGGCTCACCGAGCGCCGGAACAGCGCAGAGCGCTCAGCGTAGGGCCGCCAGGGCCGCCTCCATCGCGCGGTGGAAGGTCGGGTACGTGTAGATCATGTGCCGCAGCCGCTCGACCGGGACCTCGGCGTGGACGGCGACGTTCAGCCCAGAGAGCAGCTCGCCACCCGCCGGTCCCGCCGAGGTCGCCCCGACCAGGACACCTCGGTCGGCATCCTCGACCAGCTTGAGGAAACCCTCGCCTCCCGGCCCGTGGATCCAGCCACGGGTCGAGGACGCGTTCGGCAGTACGGCGGTCCGCACCCGCAGCCCCCGGTCGCGGGCCTGCCGCTCAGTCAGCCCCACGGCCGCGATCTCGGGGTCTGTGAAGGTGACCCGGGGCAGCGCCCGGTAGTCGGCGTCGGGGCCGGGCCTGCCGAGGATGTCACGGACGGCGATCTGCGCCTGATACATGGACACATGCGTGAAGGCGCCCCGGCCGGTGATGTCGCCGACCGCCCACAGACCGTCCGCCGCCCGCATCTGTCCGTCGGTGGGGACGGCCCGCGCGGTCGGGTCGAGCCCGGCCGCCTCGACGCCCAGCTCGGCGAGTTCGCTGTACCGTCCGGTGGCCACGAGCAGCCGCTCGGCATGGCGGGGCTCGGCCTCGCCTTCGAGCCACACGGTGAACTCGGCACCGTCATGGGCGACTTGGCTGACCCGCGCCCCGGTCAGGACGGTCACTCCGTCGGCGCGCAGGGCCTCGGTGGCGAGTTGGCCCGCCTCCGGTTCCTCCTGGGCCAGCAGTCGCGCCTGCCCTTCGACCACGGTGACCCGGCAGGTGAACCGGGCGAAGACCTGGGCGACTTCGGCGCCGATGGCACCGCCGCCGAGCACCAGCATCGACGCCGGGAGCTCCTTGGCGGACATGGCGTCGCGGTTGGTCCAGTAGGGTGTGGCTGCGAGGCCGGGCACCGGGGGTATGCGGGGGCGGCTGCCGGTGGCCAGGACGACACCCCGGCGAGCCTCCAACCCCCGTCCGTCGACCGTCACCTGGCGCGGGCCGGTGAGACGGCCCCGGCCGCGGACCAGGCGGCCGCCCTTGGCGGCCAGCCGGTCGGCCGCGGCCGTGTCGTTCCAGTCGTCGGTGGCCTCGTCCCGGATACGCCCGGCGACCCGACCCCAGTCCGGGGCCACCTCCGCCTGCCCGGCCAGGGCGGGTACGCGCCGGGCCTCGGCGAGGGCATTCCCGGCCCGGATCATCATCTTGCTGGGCACACACCCCCAGTACGGGCACTCGCCCCCGACCAGCTCCGCCTCGACGCCGACCACGTCGAGCCCCGCCTCGGCGAGGGTGCCCGCCAGGTACTCCCCACCCGGCCCCAGGCCGACGACGACCACGTCCACCTGCTCGTTCATGTCTGCCTCACTCCGTACGGCTACCGGCCACCGACGGTAGAGCGGTACGGCGGACGGCCCGTGTCCGTGCGTGCACGGCGGTCGGTCCCAGAGCGAACCGGGTGCGCTCGGGGGTGCCGGCTCGGGCGCTTCTGGGCAACGCCTCCCCCACCGTCGCGCCTAGCGTCACTCGCGTAAACAGCCGCATCGGACATCCGCCAGGAGGCGCACCATGACCACCAGCTCCGAGCCTGGGAAAGCCTTGCAGCACAGTCAGCCGTGGCTGCACCAGAAGGGCGAGGTCATCCAGGAGTTCGGGACCGTCAAGCAGTTCCCCCTCGGCCTCTCGTACGAGGCGCGCATGTTCTCCTGCCAGCGTCTGAACCGGGTCCTGGCGGACACGCAGATCCTGTACGGCCTCAACAAGAAGCACCACTGGCTACTGCGCGGCGCGACCTTCTACCAGCTGCACCTGCTGCTGGACAAGCACGCCGACGACCAGCTGGCCCTCGTCGACACGATCGCCGAGCGGGTCCAGACCCTGGGCGGAGTCGCGGTGGGCGACCCGCGGCATGTCGCAGAGATCACCTCGATCCCGCGTCCGCCGGACGGCGTCGAGGAGGCCCCGGCGATGCTCTCGCGACTCCTGGAGGCCCGCGAGACGATCCTGATCGATGCCCATGACGCGGCCGGCCGGGCCGGCGAAATGGGCGACGATGGCACCAACGACCTGCTGGTCTCGCAGGTGATCCGCAGCGGGGAGCTGCAGGCCTGGTTCCTGGCGGAGCACCTGGTCGACACTCCCCTGGTCCGCGCCGACGTCCGCGGCCAGCCCGCCTAGGATGCGGCGAGGATCGCCGACTTGCCGAGGCGGGCGCTGCGCCGGCGGGAGCGGATGATGGACCTACGGCAGATGGAAGTCGTCGTCGCGGTGGCGGATGCGGGCGGGTTCCCGGCGGCCGCGCGGCGGCTGCACGTGGTCCAGTCCGCCGTCTCCGGCACGGTCCGCGCCCTGGAACGCGAGCTGGGCACCCCGCTGTTCAACCGGACCACGCACCGGGTCAGGCTCACCCCGGCCGGTGAGGCGTTCGTCCCGGCGGCCCGGCAGGCCCTGCGCGCCGCCGAGCCGCCCCGCGAGGCGGTCGACGCGGCGAAGGGCGAGCTGCGCGGGCGGGTGACGGTCGGCACCATGCAGGGGTCTGGCGAACCTGCATCACGCGCTGACCGCGCTGCGGGCGAAACATCCGCGGGTGGTGGTCCAGTTGCGGCAGGCGGCCGTCTTCGACATCCGGCAGGCGCTGCGCGAGGGCACGGTGGACCTGGCGGTGGTGGCCCTGGACCGCCAGCAGCAGCGCGGTCTGGTGACCAGGCTGCGGGCCCGCGAGGAGATGGTGCTGGTGGCCTCGCCCCGCCGGAGCCTCACCACGAACGGTGCCGAGGACACGGTCGACCTCGCCGACATCGCCGAGCTGCCACAGGTGGAGTTCACCCCCGGCTGGGCGATCCGCGACGCGGCCGACCGCGCGTTCCGGGCGGCCGGCGTCGAACGCGCCACGACCTTCGAGGTCAACGACATCGTGGCCGCGTCCGAACTGGTCCGGGCCGGCCTCGGCGTCTGCATCATGCCGCCGACCGGCTCCCACCGCTTCCCGGACCTGGCGACCTACCGGTTCGCCCGGCACGCGCCGAGCTGGCAGGTGATAGTGGTACGGCCGCCGGGCGAGCCCCCGGCGGCCGTCGCGGCACTGCTGCGCCACATCACCTGAAACGAACGTGTCTCAGTCGAACCGCAGGTCGGACAGCTGCCGTTCGAGGGCGCTGATCTCGTCCCCGGGCTCCGGATCCGCGGACCGGGCGGCCATCAGGGCGCCCAGTTCGCTGCCCGCCCGGCGGATGCGCGCGGGCAGCCCCTCGGCATACGCGTCGCCGCCGGTCCCCCAGTCCTCGGACGCCGCGTACACGCCGGTCGGTACGACGACGGCGCGCAGGTAGGCGAAGAGCGGACGCAGCGCGTGCTCCAGGACCAGGGAGTGCCGGGCCGTCCCGCCCGTCGCGGCGACCAGGACCGGCCTGCCGGTGAGGGCGCCGGGGTCGATCAGGTCGAAGAACGACTTGAACAGCCCGCTGTAGGAGGCGCTGAACACGGGGGTCACGGCGATCAGGCCGTCGGCGCCCGTCACAGCGTCGATGGCGGCGGCGAGCGGGGGCGGCGGGAATCCGGTGACGAGGTGGTTGGCGATGGCGACAGCCAGTTCGCGCAGCTCGACGACGCGGCTCTCCACCTCGTAGCCCTGCGGTTCGAGTTCGCCGTGGACCGCCTCGGCGAGCCGGTCCGCGAGCAGACGGGTGCCGGACGGGGTGCTCAGTCCCGCTGACACAGCGACGAGCCGCACCGGGCGGCCTCCGGTCGGGGCGGTGGAGCTCACGCGGCGGCCTCCTGTCGTGCGGCGGCGACCAGGGAGGTGTGGGTCGGGGCCGCGGGCACGTTCGCCGGCCGCTCGGCTGCGAACTCCTTGCGCAGGACGGGTACGACCTCGTTGCCCAGGATGTCGAGCTGCTCCAGCACGGTCTTCAGCGGCAGCCCGGCGTGGTCCATCAGGAACAGCTGCCGCTGGTAGTCGCCGACCGACTCGCGGAAGGTCAGCGTACGTTCGATGACCTGCTGGGGGGAGCCCACGGTCAGCGGGGTCTGCTCGGTGAATTCCTCCAGGGACGGCCCGTGCCCGTAGACGGGCGCGTTGTCGAAGTAGGGCCGGAACTCCCGTACGGCGTCCTGGGAGTTCTTCCGCATGAACACCTGGCCGCCGAGACCCACGATCGCCTCCTCTGGCCGGCCGTGACCGTGGAAGGCGTACCGCCGCCGGTACAGCTGGACCATGCGCCGGGTGTGGTCGGCCGGCCAGAAGATGTTGTTGTGGAAGAAGCCGTCACCGTAGAAGGCCGCCTGCTCCGCTATCTCCGGAGACCGGATGGAGCCGTGCCAGACGAACGGCGGGACCCCGTCCAGCGGCCGCGGGGTGGCGGTGAACCCCTGGAGCGGGCTGCGGAGCTTCCCCTCCCAGTCGACTACGTCCTCGCGCCACAGGCGGCGCAGCAGCGCGTAGTTCTCCTTGGCCAGGTCGAGACCCCGGCGGATGTCCTGCCCGAACCACGGGTAGACGGGGCCGGTGTTGCCGCGGCCCAGCATCAGGTCGACCCGGCCGTCGGCCAGGTGCTGGAGCATCGCGTAGTCCTCGGCGATCTTCACCGGGTCGTTGGTGGTGATCAGCGTCGTGGCGGTGGAGAGGATCAGCTTCTCGGTGCGGGCGGCGATGTGGCCGAGCATCGTGGTCGGGGAGGAGGGCACGAACGGCGGGTTGTGGTGCTCACCGGTCGCGAAGACGTCGAGGCCGACCTCCTCCGCCTTGAGCGCGATGGCGACCATCGCCTTGATGCGTTCGCGTTCCGAGGGAGTATGTCCCGTGGTCGGGTCGGTCGTCACATCACCGACCGTGAAGATGCCGAATTGCATGGGTTTCTCTTCTTCCGGCGAGTTGCGTTGCGCATGACTGGGATGCGCCGAACGCTAGCCGTCGCCCGCCCGGCCGCCATGACCGTGCGCGCACCGCAACGAACCCTCCAGTGCCCTGCCGCCGGGCCCTGGCGCTCAGCGGCAGGGCGCCGTGCGCCACGGGACATGTCGCCGGGCCGTGCGAGCCCACGGTCGGGCCATGCAGCTTCGCAGAGTTCTTGCCGCCGCCGTGGTGGTACCACGGCACTCGCCACCACGATCACGAGCGCGGACACGGCCCTCGCGGCCCAGCCACCGCTGACGTCGACGTCCTTCGCCGCCCACTTCGACCTCGCCAAGGGACAGCAGCCCGAGAACCTCACCCTGCTTCCGGGCGGTGCCGCCGCGGTCACCTTCGCCTTTCCCCGTCAGGTCGCGGTGATCGAGCGGACCGGCACGGTCCGCGTCCTCGCGATGCTGCCCGCGCCGTCCTCGGACGCCCGGACGCCTGTGCTCGGGTCGCCCTTCCTCGGCGGCATCGTCCAGGGCCACGACCACACGCTCTACTTCCTCTACGCCACCGGCACCGGCACCGACGACCTCACCGACGTCTGGCGGCTGCGTCTCGGCGGCAGCCCGGAGCACATCGCGGCGCTGCCCGCCGACACCCTGCCCAACGGCCTGGCCCTCGACGGGTCGACCGGGCAGCTGTACGCCGCCGACTCGGTGCTCGGCCGGATCTGGCGGATACCCGCGACCGGCGGCACCCCCGAGGTGTGGGCGACTGTCTCCGCCCTCGCCCCGGCCGGCTTCCTGGGAGTCAACGGCGTGAAGGTGCACGACGGAGCCGTGTGGGTGAGCAACCTCGACCACGGCACCCTGATGCGCATCCCGGTCCTGCGCGACGGCACCCCGGGCGCGGCCCGCACCGCCGCAACGGGCCTGACCGGCGTCGACGACTTCGCGTCCACGGGCCGCGGCGACCAGCTCCTCGCGGCGCTGAACGCCGACAGCGAGGTGGCCCTGGTGTCCGGGAACGGCGGCCACACCGTCGTCCTCAACCACACCGACGGCCTGCAGAACCCCACTTCCATCGCCGTTCGGGGAGACACGGTGTACGTGGCCGACGCCGCCTATGTCACGCAGCAGGACCCCAACCTCCTCACCACCCGCCTCCACTGCCCGTCGTCCCGCTGACCCGATCCAACCCGACCTGATCCGATCCGACACGACCCGACAGAGGACGTCCCATGAGCTCCCCCCCAACCCGCTTCCGGCGAGGCCGCGTTCGGTCCCGATCAGTTCCTCGTCGTCCCCGCCCGGACCTTCGACGAGCTGGAGGTCGGCGAGGTGTTCCGCGCTCCCAGCCGGACCCTGACCGACGCCCACGCTGCGGCGTTCCAGACCGTGTCGGCCGACAACCACCCGGTCCACTACGACGCCGAGTGGGCCCGTCGGCACGGCCACAGCGCCCCCGTGGTGCACGGTCTCCAGGTCCTCGCTTTCACCGCACCCGGCGCAACCCTGTTCCCGCATGTCATCGGTGAGGTCTTCGTCAGGTTCATGAGCTGTCCTGCACCTTCTCCGGCGAGGTGCACTCGGGAGACACCCTGTATCCCGCGCTGACCATCACCGCCCTCGAACCCGCCGAGGACGGCGGCGCCACCGGAATCGTCACCACGGCCGCCACCGTGCACAACCAGCGGGGCGAACTCGTCCTGTTCGGGCAGCACAAGTACCTGCTGCGCCGCTAGGCGCTCCGGGAAAGCGCGTGGGCGCGGGGGAAAAAACCGTCCCCGCGCCCACGTACATGTCGCCTCAGAAATTCCCGGACTCGGGGATCACATGCATCGCGGCCTCCTCCGCCGACGCCCCGGCACCGTCCAGGCCCCGGTCGGAGGCGAACAGGTCGGACTCGCTGACCTCGTGCGCGCCCTCGTCCGGTGCGAGCAGCCGTCCGGCGCGGCCGTCGCCGACCTCGTCGTCGAGGAGTTCGCCGTCGGTGTCCCAAACGTCGCCGAGGTCGTCGCCCTCCGGGACGCCGACATCCGGCACCTCCTCGGCGAGACGCTCGTCCAGAGTCTCCCCGCGCAGTCCCTCGGCCGCCGTCACTCCCGTGTGCTCCACGGCCCAGGGCCGCTCCGGCGGTGAGTAGCCCTCGTCCAGGGCCTCCTCGCCGGCCCGGTAGTCCAGCGTGTCCGAGGCGTCCAGAAGGCCCGCGTCGTCCTGCACCTCCGAACCGTCCGGCTGGTAGACCTCGTCACCCATCGCCTCGTCGGTCATACGCGCTCCATCGTCACTCGGGCCGTCAGTTCGATCCGGCCGTCAACCGGAAAGGGTAGGAGGTCGTGGTCGCGGTCGGGCAGTGCGATCACGAAAGCGGTGCCGGGAAGAGCGGAGCGGACGGCGCCCAGAACGCGGCGGGCGGTGGCCCGGTCGAGTCCGGCGGTCGGCTCGTCCAGCAGCAGGACCGGCGGGTCGCGCAGCACGGCCCGCGCGAGGGCGAGTCGGCGGCGCTGGCCCTGGGAGAGCCTGCCGCCGTTCGGGCCCACCGCGAAGTCCGGCGGTATGTCGTCCAGGGCGACCAGGCCCAGCACCTCGGTGAGCCGTTCCGGGTCCGCGTCCGGGGCGGCCAGCCGCAGGTTCTCGGCGACGGTCGCGTCGGCGAGCCAGTCCTCGGCCTCGACCAGGGTCACGTCCCGCGGGGTCGCGCGGCCCGCCAGCCGACCCAACAGCGTGCTCTTTCCGCTGCCGTTGGGGCCGGTCACCAGGGTGGTTGTGCCGGGCTCGGCATCGAGGGTCACCGGCGTCTCCCCCGCCGGCAGATCGGGAACGGCGTTCAGCGGGGCCAGCCGCTGCGCCGCGGCACGCGCCCGGCCGTACGCCGGAAGAATCCTCGGCAGTTGCTCGACCAGTTCGTAACCGGCGGCGATCAGCAGGACCTCACCGATCGCGGCGGACACGGACTGCGCCGTCGCCGCGAGGTCCAGGGCGAGGGCCAGGACGAGACACTGGCCCAGCGCGCCCAGCAGCCGGAGCGCCAACTGCCCGGCCCGCAGGGCCCGTCGGGTGTCCTCATCGGCGCGATGGGCGCGCTCCATCGCCGCCGCGATCCGGGCCCGGGCCGGCGTCACCGCATCCAGGCAGATCAGTTCGGGCAACGCGTCCCGTGCGCCGAGGAGTTCGGTCCGCACGAGGGCCTGTTCGCGCGCCGACCGCCGGACCGCGTCCTCCGCGCGCCGGTGCGTCGCCACGGCGGTCGCGGCGGCGAGCAGGAACACCAGCAGCTCCGCCGCGCCCAGCCAGGCGTCGGCGTGCCACAGCAGCCCGGTCACGACCGCCGCCGTCACCCCCGTACTCGCCAGGGGGGCCAGGACGTCGGCAGGCAACGCGCCGACGGTCGTGACGTCGTCCGTGAGCCGGCTCAGCAGGTCCCCGTCCCGCAGGGCGCGCAACCGCTGCGCAGGCAGGGCCGCGGCGCCGCGCACCAGCCGGGCCCGGAGCGCCACCGTGGCGTTGAGCAGGACACGGTGGCTGACCAGGCGCTCCGCGTAGCGCAGTCCGGTGCGGGACAGGGCGAGGACGCGGACGGCGCCGGACGGGTACATCCACGACCACGTGGTGTCAGCTCGTACCGTGACCAGGGCGCACGCCGTGAGGAACCAGCCGGACACCCCGAGCAGGGTCGCGGCGGACAGTTCGGCCGCGCCGGCCAGGAGCAAGCCGTACAGCAGATCACGCCGTCGTATCGCTGCGCTCAGCAACCGCAGGGTCATACGAGCCTCCCCTGCTCCAGGGTGATCACCCGGTCGGCGAGGGGAAGGAGGGCCGGGCTGTGGGTGGCCAGCAGGACGGTCCGTTGCCGGGCCAGGTGGCGCAGCGCGTGCGCCACGGCCGACTCGGCATCGGGGTCGAGATGAGCCGTCGGCTCGTCCAGGCAGAGCAGCGGCGCGTCCCGCAACAGGGCGCGTACGAAAACCAGTTGCTGAGACTGGCCAGAGGAGAGGCCGAAGCCGCGTTCGCCGACGGGTGTGTCGAAGCCGTCGGGCAGCACGGCCGGGAGGTCGCCGAAGCCCAACTCCTCGAAGGCGGCGAGAAGTTCGGGATCATCTGCTTCCGGCCGGGCGAGCCGGAGGTTCTCGCGCACACTCCCGGGGAGCAGGAAGCCCGGCTGGCCGACCCAGGCCACGTGCGCGGGAGTTGCCCGCTCGTGCCCGTGCCGGGCACTGCCCCGGTCGGGCACCAGCAGGCCCGCCGCCACGGACAGCAGCGTGGACTTGCCGGCGCCGCTGGGGCCGGTCACCACGACGAACTCCCCGGCCCTGATATCCAGTTCGACCCGGTCCAGAGCGGGCCTCTCCCGCCCGGGATGGACGACGGACACCTCACGCAGACGGACGGACAGCGGCACGGCATCGCGGGCGGCCGGTCGGGAACCACGCTCGGGAGCCGCACCCCGCATCGCCCCGGCGATCAGGTCGGCCGCGGCCGCGGCCTGGGCGCGGGCGTGGTAACCGCGGGCCAGTTCGCGGGCCGGGGCGAAGTAGGCGGGTGTGAGGGTGAGGACGAACAGGGCCGTGGCCAGGCTCATGTGGTCCGGTACGCCGGGCAGGCGCAGATAGTCCAGGAGCACCAGGCCGCAGTAGGTGGCGACGACGGCGAGGGTGCCCGTGATGAGTAGTTCCACCCAGGCGGTGGACAGGAAGGCCACCCGCAGGACGAGGGTGGTGCGGCGGGCGAGTTCCTCGTCGTCGCGGCGCAGGGCCCGTGCCGCCTCCTCCTGCGCACCGAGTCCGACCAGGGTCGGCAGTCCGCGCAGCTGGTCCAGGAGCCGGCCGTGCAGGGTGCGGACGGCACCGAGCTGGGCCTGTACGGCCGCCTTCGTGCCCATCCCGATGACCTTGAGGTTGGCCGGCAGCAGCGGGGTGGCCAGTACCAGCAGGAGGGCCACGAACCAGCTGCGCAGGGCAATGGCGGCGAGGACGACACCGCTGCCGAGCAGCATGGCGCGGCGGGCCGGGACGTAGTCGGTGAGCCAGTCGTCGAGGCGGGCGACCTCGGCGTCCAGGGCCTCGGCGTAGGCGACGTCCGCGAGTCCCCGGCGCGGTGCCCGCCCCGGCAGTGCCGCGCGCAGGACGCGGGCGCGCAGCGCGGACCGTACCCGGGCGGCGCCCGTCGCAGCCGCCCGGTCGGCCGCCGCCAGCAGCACGGCGCGCAGCGCCAGGCCACCGGCCACGACCGCGGCGGCCGGTGCGACGGCCGCCGCCGCGGTGCGCACCTGCTGGGCGGCGAGCCCTCGTTGGGCGGCCCAGCCGAGGCCGGCCGCCCAGACGATGGTGCCGAGCTGGGCGAGGCCGCGCAGGGTGCCTGCCTGGCGCAGCTGCGGTTCACCGATCCGCGCCCAGGCCCGCAGCCGGCGCATCGAGGCCCGCTCGTCCGCGCCGTCGCCGTCGGCGAGCTCCGCCACCAGGGCCGCGGTGTCGGTCACGGGCGCTCGCCTCCGGGCAGGTCGTACTCCCCGAGCCGCTGGGCCCGGCGGTCCCCGAGGATCCAGGCGACGAGCGCGGTGCCGGACAGCAGGGCGATGCCGAGGGGGTCGACCCACGTCGACTCGCCGCCGAAGACGTCCTGGGAGACGGCCGCCAGCAGGATGCCGAGCAGGGTCAGCAGAGTCCGGCGGACGAGGACGGCGACCCGGGACTCCGGCCAGGGCGCGAACGGGACGGCCGATCCGTCGTCCGGTGCCGTCGTGGGCGGCGCCTGCCGCTCGGCCTCGCGGAACTTCCCCCGGAAGACCCACCAGGCATAGATGTTGTAGGCCAGCACGAACGGCATGCACAGCCCGACCCCGACCACGAGGAACACCTGCGAACTCTGCGGGCTGGACGCCTCGTGAAGGGTCAGGGACGGCGGTACGACGACCGGTGCCGTCGCCGCCACCAGCGCCAGCAGCCCCGCGGCCTCCGCGCCCAGCACCGCCGCGAACGGCCGCCAGTCCGGCCGCCGCCCGAAGCCGTACCAGGCCACCGCGCCGCAGACCACGGCGGCAGCCACGGCGAGGCCGAAGAGCGCGGCGCGCAGGGGCTGTTCGAAGTGGAAGTGCTGCGGGTCGGCGACCTCCAGGCCGAAACCGAGGACCAGCGCGGCCACGACGGTCGCGCCGAGCAGCGGACGGCCGAGCCGGCCCGCCCACTCATGGGCCGTGCCCTCCGTCTTGTCCTGGAGCCAGGCGGCACCCGCCAGCAGATACACGCACACCAGGCCGAGCGCGCACAGCACGCTGTAGGGGGTGAGCCAGGCAAGGGCGTCGCCCGTGAAGTGGCCGCCCTGTTGTGGGAGCCCGGACAGGACCGCGCCGATCACCAGGCCCTGGCAGAGGGTCACGGCGAGGGAGGCCCCGCCGAAGAGAAGTCCCCAGCCGCGCCGGTAACTACCGGACGCACTCTGGAACTCCAGGCCCAAGCCGCGCAGGATGACTGCGAAGAGCATGGCGATCAGCGGTGGGTACACCCCGGGCAGGACGGTCGCGTACGCCCCGGGGAGTCCGGCCCACAGGGCCACGCCGGCCAGGATGATCCAGCTCTCGTTGGCGTCCCAGGCGGTGGCGATGAGCTCGTTGTACTCGCGGCGCCGCCGCTCACTGCGGTCGAAGAGGCTCAGCATGCCGACGCCGAGGTCGTAGCCGTCCAAGACGACATAGGCCCCGAGCGAGAGCAGGACCAGCGCGTAGGTCAGGTACTCAGACAACGGAGGCCTCCGGCTGGGCGGTTCGAAGGTCCGTGACCGGTTCCGGGCCGGCCTTGACGGTACGGACGATGTAGCGGATCCAGATGGTGAGCAGGGTCGCGTACAGCAGCACGAACCCGGTCAGGCTGAGGGCCGCCTCGGTGAGGCTGAGGTGGGAGACGGCGTCGGCGGTGCGCAGCTTGCCGTAGACCACCCAGGGCTGGCGGCCGGTCTCAGCGGTGATCCAGCCGCCGGTGATGGCGATGACGCCGGCGGGGGTCATCCACACCAGCCAGCGCAGGAACCGCGGGGAGGTGAACAGGCGGCCACGCAGGCGCAGGACGAGCCCGGCGAAGGCGGTGGCGAACATGGCGAGGGCGGTGACGTACATGGCCCGGAAGCCGTAGAAGGCACTCCACATATTGGGGCGTTCGTCCGCCGGGGTCTGCAGCAGGCCCGGGACCTTGGCCTCGCCGGTCAGGTCGTGGCCGATGACGGCGCCGAGGTGGGGTATCTCGACACGGAAGTCGTTCTTCCCCTTGTCCGTGTCCGGGATGACGACGAGGTTGTAGCCGTTGTTGTCGGTCTTCCAGTTGCCCTCGAAAGCCTGGAGCTTGGCGGGCTGGTGCCCGCCCATGAAGACGGCGGTGGCATCACCGGCGTACAACTGGACGGGCATCAGGATCGCGAGCACGCCCAGGGCCACGGACAGGGTGCGCCGGGCGAACGGCAGGGCGGACGCACGGCGTTTGACCAGGTACCAGGCGCTGATGCCGGCGACGAACCAGGACGCGGATATCAGTACGGCGAGCAGCATGTGCGGGAAGCGGTAGCTGAACGCCGGGTTGAGGAGCACCTGCCACCAGTCGGTGACGTGGAACTGTCCGCCGACCTCCGTGTATCCGGCGGGGTCCTGCATCCAGCTGTTGGCGGAGAGGATCCAGGTGGTGGAGAGCAGGGTGCCCGCGGCCACCATCCAGGAGGCCAGGGCCATGGTGCGGGGCTTCACCCGGCCGTCGCCGTACAGCATGATCCCGATGAAACCGGCCTCCAAGAAGAAGGCGGTGATCACCTCCATGCCGATGGTGACGCCGATGACCGGGCCGACGGCATGCGCGTAGATGCCCCAGTTGAGGCCGAACTCGAAGGTCATCACGGTGCCGGCGACCACGCCGAGGCCGAAGCCGACGGCGAAGATCTTCTTCCAGAAGCGGAAGATCTGCAGGTAGAGCGGGTTGCCGGTGCGGACGTACACGGTGTAGGCGACCGCGAGCAGCAGGGACAGACCGACGGTGAGCGCCGGGAAGGTCATGTGGAAGATCGCCGTGATCGCGAACTGCCAGCGCGACAGCTCCACGACGGAGGACGAGGCCATGGTGAGGCTCCAGGGAGTTGATCAGATGTCTATGCCCTGGTGCAGTTCGGCCACGTAACCGCCGGGGAACTGCACCATCGCGTTGCTACCGCCCTTGCCGTCGTACGGGGCCCACAGCACCTGTGCGCGCGCTGCCTCGGCCTTGCGCAGGGTCGCGGTGAGGTCCTTGACCGCGTAGCCGGTGGTCTCCCGCCCGAGCGGGTAGGGCAGGCAGCCGTCGGTCACGCTGACGACCATGTTGCCGATCGGGAGCTGAGGGCGATACGGCAATAGGTCTGCCCGGGCAGACCGAGGTCGCCGCCGTCTGCCGTACGGTCGTCGGAGACGATCCGGCCGCCGGTGAACCGCAGGTAGGAGCGGAGGAAGGCGATCGCCGAGTCCGGCGTCAGATAGTGGTGTCGTACTGGGGGCCGACCGCCGTGCTCGAGACTCACGGGGTGCTGCTCTGGGCCGAGGAAGGTGCACCGGAGCCCACCACGCTCAGCATCACCAGCACCGCGGGAAGCGTCCGTGCCATCGCCTTGCGCTTCATGCACATCCCTTTCTGCCGTAACCCGGTGATCCGGACAGTAGGCGGCAAGGGCGGGGGTGACCGTTCCGAGAGCGCCCGGGGTGCGGTCCGACAGGGAACAACCGGCGGTGTCAGTCCGCCTGGACCGTGCCGACCGCCCGGCGCCACTGCGTCGGCGACATCCCATACGCCTCCCGGAAGGCCCGGCTGAAGTGGGAGGGACTGATGAAGCCCCAGCGGGCGACCACCACGGCGATCGACCGGTGGGCGGCGCCGGGCCGGGAAAAGTTCCTCACGGGCCGCCTCCAGCCGGCGGGCGCGCACCCAGGCGCCCACTGTGGTGCCCTGGCGCTGGAAGAGCCGGTGCAGATAACGCAGCGAGATGGCGTGCCGATCAGCGATGTCCTGCGGGGCGAGTCCGGGTTCGCCGAGCCGGGTCCGGACAGACGCGGTGATCCGCTCCCACAGGGCCGACTCGGGCTGTCCGCCGATGCGTTCGAGGGCGACAGTGGCGAGGATGTCCGCGACGGTACGGGCGAGTTGTTCGCGCCGGTTCAGGCCGGGCCGGGAGACCTCGTCGACGAGTCCGTCGAGCACGGGCAGCAGCAGGACCGCCGCTCCCCCGTCGGCGTCGTCGACCACGGTGGCTGTGAGAGCGTGCAGTTGCCGTTTCTCCAGGCGCAGCAGGGCGCTGGGCAGCATGAGGATCCGCGCCCGGTGCCGCGCGGGGAGCACGATCCGGAACCCGGGCGTCGTGGAAGGCCAGGTCGCCGGGGTGGAGTTCGGCAGTGCGGCCGTCCTGGAGAAGCAGGGCAGTGCCCTCCGTCTGCCGGCGGACCAGGATGTGGGTGCGCGGCGGCCGCCACCAATCGGGCGCCGCGCAGAATCGTTCCGGGGCCGAACTCCTCGGTGGCGATCTGGAGGGCGCCGAGCCGTTCGGCGGTCAGTTCGCCGGTCCACAGGTGGTCGTGCTCCATGATGACCTCGACGTCCACCAAGGTCTGCGAGAAGGCGCGCTGCCAGGCGGCGAGCCGGTCGCCGAGTGCCGGCTCCCGGGTGGCGGCGGACGCCTGTGGGGCGTGGCCGGTCAGCATGCCACCTCGCCCGCCCGCACATGGTCCAGCCAGTCCGTCGGCGACAGCCCGAAGGAGTTGCGGAAGGCCTTGCCGAACCCGGCAGCGTTGGCGAACCCCCGAGGGCTGCTATATCGCGTCAAGCTGCTTGAGGAAGATCGTCAGGATTCGCTCCGATGCCGCGACTGGGGTGTTCGAGGATCTTGAAGAGCTGTCGGCAGATTGCGCGCTTGAGGCACCGCTGGGCGTCCCGAGAGGTCTTGCCCTCGGTGACTCTGCGGGCGGCGTACGTCTTCGCGGCCGCGTCGAGCCGTATCCGGATTAGCGTAGTCGTGTGTAAGGCCCGGTTGAGCTGCCGGTCGCCACTGCGGTTGATCCGGTGCCGGTTGGTCAGCCCCGAGGAGGCCGGGATCGGCGAGACACCGGCGAACGATGCGAACGCCGCCTCGGACCGGAACCGGCTCGGGTGCGACCAGCTGACCAGCACCTGGGCTGCGGTGATCGGGCCGACACCAAGGAGACCGAGGAGCTCAGGTGCCAACTGGCGGACCAGGCTGCAGATCTCGTTCTCCAGTTCCTTGGGCTCGGCCTGCAAGGCCTGGATGCGCTGGGCCGTCGACCGTAGGGGCCCGCGCGGTCATTCGGTGCTCGACGCCGTGAGCGGGTCGGTCCCGTAGTTGGGCACAACGTGTGATCTGCGCTGGCCGCTTGAGTTTGCGCAGCTCGCTGCGGAGGTCGTCGGGTGCGGACACGATCAGCGCCTTGAGCTGGTTGATCGCAGCGGTCGAGGCCAGGACCGCGCCGTGGCGGGTGGCGAGCAGGACACGGAGGGCCTCGTGTTCGCCACGGAGGCGGGGCTGGATCAAGTGCTCGCCGGCGAGGGCTTCCTTGGCCGCCCGGATGGCGTCGATCATGTCGGTCCAAGGCCCTGCGCCTGCGGCTGGCCGGAAGCCTTGACGCGAAGAGACCGCTGGTGGGGATGTGCGACTCGGCCCGCTGCCCGCAGGCCACCCACCACCCCTGTCACCGTCCGGTCTGGGACGGCAAGCCCAGACCATCGACGTCTTCATCACCAGCCCCCGCATCGCCAAGGGCGAGAAGCAGCGGCTCGTTCCCGAACGCGACCGTGCCCTGCGGGCCGTGGCCGAGATCGACGCCGCCACCCCCGTCCCCGCAGGGAGGAGCTGACCGTGTGGGGTTCCACAACAGGCCAGCGGCGCTGACGTGCGGGTCTACGCTGACCTTTCGTACTCGTTGATGAGCCCTCCGAGAAATGATCGGCGCTTGATCCTCTCGTCGGAGAGGTCGGCAGTGGGATGGTCGGGTCGGGGTGGTCGGAGTTGGCACCCGCGATGGGGTCTTCGTCCGTTGTAGTGGTCGGTGTATTCGTCCAGCACGGTCTGCAGGTGACGCTGGCTGAAGATGAGCATCCGGTCGGTGACCTCCGAGCGGACGGTGCGCACGAACCTTTCCGCGTACCCGTTCGCTTGAGGGCACTGCGGAGGGATCTTTACGACTTTGATGTCCTCGCTGGCGAGGACCATGTCGAACGATCTACTGAACTGGCCGGCCCGGTCGCGTATGAGGAAGGCGAACTCGGATGCCCGGTGGCCGAGGTTCATCAGGAGACTGCGGGCCTGCTGCGTGGTCCACTGCCCGTCCGGATGGCTGGTCACGCCGAGGACGTGCACATACGGGGTGCCGACTTCCATCGCGAAGAAGACGTACAGCCGCCGCAGGGTGACCGCGCAGTCGACGTGAAAGAAGTCGACGGCGAGCATCGTCGAGGCCTGAGTACGGAGGAACTGCCGCCATGTCGTGTCGGTGCGTCGCTCGGGTGCCGGGGGTATCTTCCGGCGTTTGAGGATCCTGCGGATCGTCGAAGCGCCCACGCGGTAGCCGAGCTTGAGAAGTTCACCCTGAATGCGCTGGTATCCCCAGGAGGCGTTTTCCAGGGCGAGTTGTTCGATGAGCGCGGCGATCGCCTGGTCGATCGGCGGGCGGCCCGTCCGGTTCGGGTACGTCCACTTTTTCGTCACCAGCCGGCGGTGCCACCGCAGAATCGTGTCGGGTGTTACCAGACGGTGTTGTCGCAGCGCCCCGGGCAGGTGTCGGAGCAGCGCGGCGAGGTAGGCACGGTCGGCCCAGTCGAAGCGTTGGGGTTCGTGCGGCGCAGGACCGCGACCTCGTGCCGCAGGACCAGTAGTTCGATGTTCTTGGACGCCGAGGAACGGCAGAGAAGCGCCAGCCAGCCGAGCAGCCGGGCGAAGACCAGGTAGAGCAGACGTAGCGACACAATCCTAGATCCTTCCCGGAGCGAGGTGCTCCATCCATCGCTGCTGGTCACCGGGCCAGGCCGAGTTCTGCAACCCGACAGGGCCGATTTCTTGCGCGCCCAGGCCGACGCCTTGCTGGCGTGCGACTTCCTGGAGACGGTCACCTTGTCCGGGGCGCGGATCTACGTGTTCGCGGCGATCGAGCACGGCAGTCGCCGTAGCCGGGTCATGGGCGCGACCGCGCATCCAACCGCCTCCTGGGTGGTGCAAGCCGCGAAGAACCTCGTCTTGGACTTTGAGGATGTGGGCTGCCGGGCCCGGTTTCCTGATCCGTGACCGCGACGGCAAGTTCCCCGCCCTGTTCGACGCCGTCCTGACGGATGCGGGGATCGAAGTTGTGCTCAGCGGCATCCGGATGCCGCGCATGAACTCGATCACGGAGCGGTGGGTGCAAACCTGCAGGCGAGAGATGCTGGACCGAACGTTGATCTGGAACCAGCGCCATCTCCTCGACGCTCTGGGCGAGTTCGAGACGTTCTACAACGAGCACAGACCACACCCGGGCCTTGCGAATGCCCGCCCCCACCACTCGCTGCCCGCCCCTATCGAGGACCCGGACCGGATCGCCCATCTGAACATACGACGGCGAGTGCGGCTTGGCGGCACCCTCCCCGAGTACCACATGCCGCCTGACCAGCGTGGATGAGGTATTCGGCAAGCACAACGTCTCCCCCATTACTCACACACGACGCTTCGTCAGATCGCACAACTACCTTACGTAAATACGCGGTTGCAAGTCACTCCGAGATCCCTCTTTTGGACAATCGACAAGTGCAAGGGCAATGATCCCTTCGAAACGACCGTCAGCACCTTCACCCGCGAATCACTCCGCCCCTGATCTCCTCGGCGTCGCCCGCGTTTCCATTCGGGTGGCTCCGCAACGGGACCTCCGAAGCCGGCACCGCCTGGGCAATGCCCCACACGCTACGGGCCATCGACGGCGAGGACGAGACGATCGCCGCTCTGTAGGTGATCGTCGGCTTCGACGACGATCTGACCGGCGAGGCCACCCGGGCCGCAAACAGGCTGCACGACCTGCTCACCCAGATCCACCAGTCGCGGAAACAGGTCCTGGGGGCGCGGTTGCAGCAGCCGGACGTCCTCACGCTGTTGGAACAGTCCGTGTCGCCCGGGCAGACCCGCAAGACCGGCCGGCGACGGCCGGTCACCCTGGTGCGGCCGAAGGTGCCAAGGATGACCGAGCAACGACCATCGCCCCTTTCCGGAGCACGAATCCGCCGCTGAACTCGGACTGAGGGTAACCCGCTGAATGCCCTGCCTCGAGGTGTCAGCCTGACTCCTGGCCTGCCATAATCAGGCAGTTTCCTCATGGGGTGGGGTACTTCAGCACGGGAGGCGATGTGGCTCTCTTCAGACGCCGCAAACACGACGGTCCTGACTGGATCACAGACCTGCCGGATGCAAGCCGGGCATCGAGGATGTTCTATCAAGCGTTGATCCGGAGGTATCTGGGGGTGATGAAGCAGTACTCGTCTGCCGGGTCGTTGGTCCAGGGAGGAGCATGGGACGGCGTGCGCACGCTGGCCCAACTCCACGACGTCACGGTGAAGCATGCAGCCCGGGACGTTCGCGGGGTCGACATCATGAGCCCTGAGGTCCAGGCCGGTCTCCGGATCGGGCTCGACCAGTTCGCCGAGTATTACGGAGTGCGAGGCAGCCTCGTAAGAGCCTGGGGTCTCGCCACGGCGTTCAACGAGCGCTTCGAGTCCGAGTGGCAGCCATCGAAACCCCACCGGTTCTGGTGGGCAGAGCAGACCGTCGCCTTCGCGTGCGTCATACACCCCTCGAAGGAGGGTGAGCCAGTCGTCGACGGGCTCCTCCTTTTCGATCACGTCGCCTACGTGTTCACGCCTGACTGCGAGCCTCAAGAACAGGTGCGCTGGAGCCGGCGCCAAGTCCGCGACGCGGATGAGCCAACGCGCGGTGCGACAGTTCTGCACCTGGACCCAACAATCGGCTACTCGCAAGCTGACATCGCCAGCAAGGCATGGATAGGGCGTGAGACCCCAGCTGGACCAGTCTTCACTGACCCCAACCAGCCTCTACGGCGTTCCAAACCTCGGCGCAACTGGGGGTCATCGGGCTGAGCCTCAAGGCTCAGGCTGTACGACCCACTGCTACCTGGGCGAATGCGGTTTCCGGTAGAGACAGCGCTACCGGAGGAAGGCCTGCCTCCACAGGCTTCAGCTATCCGCCAGGGTCGCGAGATGGAGGAACTCCCCGCTTGCGAGCGGGAGAGGCGTGACCAGCACCTACCTTCGGGGCTGGCCGAACTGCCGGCCCCGGCGGGGACCGGCCGTGCCGATGTCATGGCTCCCATATCCGCTCTCCTCAGTGGGGAGCGAGAGCATCTGAAGTCATCTCTGGACCGGCTGGGCTCCTGGCTGCCTCGCACCGCGGAGAAGGCCGCCAACCCATACGTCGAGCCTCGAGGTCTTGCGCTGTCCATCCTCCCTGATCTCGTCATGGAAGACGTGGCATCGAGTACAACGCAGTCGGAGCAAGGTCTGCCGTAATTGTTTTGTCATCGATCACTGTTGTGGCTGGCAGAGGCCACTGCCCAGATCAAAGGCGCCAGCTGATTCCTGAGGGCGCCATGACTCCCCAACTGACAGACCTGGTAGCCCGTTTGACTGCCTGGCATGGCTGGCGTTCCCTACTTCCCTACGATGACTGCCGCTGGGGTGTCGTGCGGGAGGGGCAGGGAGAGCTGGATGGGCTTCACAGATGCGGAGGAAACTGTGGCGGCTCCCGGGTTGCGGACTGGCGTCGAGTCACCCAGCGTGCGCTCGGATTGCAGACAGTGTTTCTGCACGACGCTTTGGCCACGCTGGGCCTGGAGAAGAAGGATCCAGCGACAACTCTCCACCCATGCCTACAAGCTGCCGCCTCCCACCTGAAGGACGGCACCCAGCGTCGGCTGGTATGGCAGAGCCTTTCAGACAGCCTGGCCGATCTCATTCAGGTGTAGCTCGTCTATAGGGACTGGACCGTGATCGTGTATCCGCTACTCGGATCGGCGGCGGATCGCCGAGAGGAGGCGCCGCATGCCAACCACGTGCCCGCCCGTCCCGATGACCAGCCGTCGGTAGATGCCGCCGGCAAGGCCCGGAAAGACGGCTCGACTTTCGGCGCGCAGCCGTGATCGACCCGGACTGACATCTTCGATGCTAAAGATCAGGGCATAGGACGAGAAACGATGGCGCCCCTCGAGGACCAGCTCCCGTCCCGGGACCGCGGCAACCACCCGAAAACCGGGCAACGTCGAGCCTTCGGCCAGGGGCCGTGGCCCAGAGGCTGTGCAGTCGGCGGATCCCACCAGTCTCGCGTAGCCGGCCATACCCGGACCCGAGAAGGACCGGTCCAGTGTCTCGCCCAGACTGCGCCAGACGTCGTCAACCCCCGCCGCAATGACCGTTGTGTGCTCATCGATGTACGGCAACGAAGCAATCGGCATCAAAGCCTCCGTGAGGTCCGGTCCCGGATGGGTGCGATTCGTTTTCAGGCGAGTTCCTGATCACGCCATGAGGTCGTAGTCGTACTGGTCAGGGGTGAGACAGAGCCATTGGTGTTCGCGGACGAGGTGGAAGTCGAAGTAGGCGTCGAGGTCTTGATTGTCCTTCACCGCGCTGAGTTTGAGGACGGCTTCGGCGCCGTCCAGGCCCCTGTGAGGTCCCAGAACCCGGCCTGGCCCGGTGAACGGCAGCGATGGGCAGAGCAACACGCGACGGGAAGGATCTCGAACTGTGTCGCTACTTTGCACTACCTGGTCTTCACTCGGCTCCTCGGCTGGTTGGCGCTCCTCTGCCGCTCCTCACTGTCCAAGGACATCGAGCTGCTGGTGCTGCGGCACGAGGTCGCGGAGCTGCGCCGCACGAACCCCAGGCCACGCTTTACCTGGGCCGATCGGGCCTACCTCGCTGCCCTGATCCGACAGCTACCACGGCAACTGCGACGGCACCGTCTGATCACGCCCGGCACGGTTCTGCGGTGGCACCGCCGGCTGGTGACGAAGAAGTGGACTTACCCGAACCGGACAGGCCGCCCGCCGATCGACCAGGCGATCGCCGCGCTCGTCGAACAACTCGCTCTGGAGAACGCCTCATGGGGATACCAGCGCATCCGGGGTGAGCTGCTCAAACTCGGCCACCGCGAGGGTACTTCGACGATCCGCAGGATCCTCAAGTCCCGGAAGATACTCCCGGCACCGGAACGGCAGACCCATACGACGTGGCGGCAGTTCCTGCGCACCCAGGCCTCGACATGCTCGCCGTCGACTTCTTTCACGTGGACGTGACGCAGCAGGACGACGGCAGCCGCTGGGCGGGGATCGGGGCGATTCTCCCCTCAGCCATCGCAGGTCAGCCGTCGCCTACCAGTGGTCGATCTTGAGGAGGTTTCGCAGGGGGAAGCCGAAGCCGCACCACACAGCGAGCGCCGGGCCGTCCACCAGGTGGATGCCAGCCTGCTGCGCCACGCGGCGCGCAGGGTCGGTGAACCAGTTGGTGGTGAGGAAGATGCGGTGTTCCGGGCGGGGCGGGTGGTGGCTGTGCCAGGCGGAGGTGTGTTCCCATCCGAGCGTGGTGTCGTAGTGGAACACCTTCAACTCGGAGGCAGGGACCACGTCTTCGTACCGCTTGCACTGCACCGCGACGATCCTTCCGCTGGGAGTCTGGGCCACCACGTCAACGCCACCGTCGCCGGGCTTCCCCTGCCCCTGAATATTGGTGCAGTGGTCTTGCTGGAGCCAGCGGCTGGTCAGCAACTCCAGTCGCTGCCAGTCCTCCAGCCACTCGTGCCAGCGACGCTCCAGCTCAACCTGCCGGAACGGAAGCGCTGCCAGCTCGAACGTGTTGGCCGTGGCAGTGACCAGTTCCCGCCATGGGGGATTTGGAGTGGACTTGGGGGACCCGAACAGCGGCGAGGAGTCCGGGGGTCCGTGGAGCGGGCAGCCGCGCTTGCGGTCGATCGGGAGGAGGCAAGGGTGTTCTGCCCCGGGGGTGTGGTCTCCGCAGTAGAGGAGACCATAACCGAGGGATATAGGGCGCCCCCTTTCAGTCTCCTCGATCAGGGCGTCCCGAAGCTCGGGCGGTATCGGTTCGCCTGCCCTCCGACTGAGGGGGTGTGCAAGGTGGTAGTTCATGGCTCCATCCTCGCGTGTGGTGGGTGGGGGCCGCGCGCGGCGTTGCGGTGCACGGCCCCCGTGGTGGGTCGTGTAGGCATGCGACTGACTACTGGGCCAGGCCCGGCCGCCAGCGCCCGGCGTGGTCCAGCCTGTGGCGCAGCAGCCAGCGGGTGGCCTTCTCGTACGTGTGCAGGTCCCAGGTGCGGCGGACCAAGATCAGGTAGTCCGTGCACCGGTCCTCCCACTGCTCGACCTGGTCGCGGGTCCAGGTCGGCGGTGTGCAGCCGTTGGCCCTGATGTAGTCGTACGTGGGGACGTTACGCCAGTGGTGCCGCCAACCAACGGGCAGGCGGGGCGGGTTGAGGTCGAACGGCATCGTCGCGGTCGTCACGGCCAGAATCCCCTGCTGGTCCAGGCGATCCCGTACAGGCCGACGCATTTGTCGCTGCCCAGGTACACGGGGGCGAGGCGGTAGTGCCAGCCGCAGTGGGTGCAGGTCTCGGGCCAGGTGTTGTCGTCATCGGTGTTCGGCCAGGGGCCGGTGCGGGTCAGGTGGGCGATCGGGATGCGACGGGTTCCGGGGCGGCACGGTGCGCTGGTGATGACGCAGGGATGCGTGCCGTCATGGTGAACCGCCGGACGAATGACCGTGTTTCCATGGCGGCTGGCGCGATAGGTGTCGTAGGGCTCGCCGATCTTCCAGGTGGCGGCGCCGTCGTCGTGGGTGATGGGCATCAGAGTAGGTTCCAGGCTGGGCCCGCCCTCGACCGTTACAGCCTGGGGCGGGCAAGGGCGGTCAGTGTCCGAGGCGGCCCGGCCGCCCGATCAGTGTCTGGGCCAGGGGCGAACGTCTCCGCAAGCTCGGCATCCGGCTCGCCGAGACCCGCTCAACCGCTCTGTTCCAGCTCGCCACGGATCTGCCTGCCGCAGTCCTTGCCCGCACTCTCGGCATCGACATCACCGTCGCCGTCAAGTGGCAGCGAGCCGCCGCCGGTGACTGGGCCGCTTACGCCGCCGACGTCAGCAACCGAATTCGAAAGGCTCCGGCCCCGTGACCTTCCAGGACCACCTCCGAACCCTTGCCGAGCGAGCAATCAGCTCGATCTCAGCGGCCGAGGCAGAGGACATCTACGTCATCTCGTTCTTCATCGACAATGAGAGGGACGACCCTCAACAGCCCACCTTGACCATCGGATACAACACCGCAGTTCAGTTCCGACGCAGCATCGCGGACGCCTCCGACGAGGCGGAAGCCCGCTGGAACTATGCCTTCTGACCGCCGCGCTGATCGAGGCCAACTTCAACCAGGCATGCGTCCAGCTCGCTCGCGACCTCCACAACGATGGCGTCATCAAGAGCGCCATCGGCAAGCCAGTGCCCGTGGTCCTCCACGAGCTGGAGTACTACGACGGGATCGCTCGCCGGACTGAGGCCGCCAACCCGCCCGGACTCGCAGACGACTTCACGACCTGGGTCCGCACCGGCTGAGGCATTCGCGCAGTTCCAATGCCCGACTCCACCATTAGTTGATCTGGCTCCACCGGTATGACAAGGCAGTTCTGGCAGGGGTCCGGAGGGCCTGTCCATCGCGTGATGCGGCGTGATCGAATAGGGGATGACTTCGTTCTGGACTGGCAAGCGGATACGTCTGCGCGGTATCGAGCCCGACGACTGGACAGCGTTCATGGGCTTCGCCGTCGACGAGGAACGGCTGGGAGACCTGCTGAACCCGCCCCGGTCTGCCGAGGAGTTCCGCGCCTGGGCGAAGGATCAGGCCGTCGCGAAGTCCGACGGCGACTGCTTCGGGCTTGCCATCGAAGCCGTGGACACGGGGCTGACCGTCGGGGCAGTCAGCACGCGCCACGCAGATCCACATGCGGGGCGGTTCGAGTACGGCATCACGATGGCGGCTGGGCACCGGCGCAAGGGCTACGCGGCTGAGGCCGTGGGGATGCTGCTGCGCTTCATGTTCGCCGAGCGGCGCTACCACAAGTGCGAAGCGCGGATCTTCGCGCACAATGAGGCATCGCTGGCACTGCATCACCGGCTCGGCTTCGCCGAGGAGGGGCGCCTGCGCGATCACGTGTTCTTCGCCGGCCGACACCACGATCTCGTGGTGCTGGGCATTCTCGCTGATGAGTTCGCGGACCTGCACTCGATGAGTGAACTCGAGTAAGCACTGAGCCTCCTGTCCTGGAACAAGGGGGCGCACGAGACGCCACGCACGCCCCCTACGGCCAGTCAGTGGGGCCAAGAGAACTTGGAATCGTGGTGTCCAAACAAGTGCGTATAGACACACGTGGCGTGCCCAGGTCGACGCGCCGTGGCACACAGGACGGGTCTGCTGCAGCGTTGGGTGACAGGTTGACCTGCCCCACCATTGGGGCTCCAGTCTCGATGACTAACTGACCGCCGGGATGGTGTCGTTCTCGGAGAGTAGTTCGTACTCGATGGGGGTGCGGTAGCCCAGTGCTGAGTGTCGCCTCTGACGATTGTGGAAGATCTCGATGTACTCGAAGATCGCGTTGGCCAGTTCGACTCTGGTCTTCCATCGCTTGCGGTTGAGTAGCTCGATCTGCATCGAGGACCAGAAGCTCTCCATCATCGCGTTGTCCAGTCCGTCGCCGACCGTGCCGAAGGAGGGCAGTAGACCGGCGGAACGGATCTTGTCACCGAAGACCCAGGAGGTGAATTGAGTGCCGTGGTCGGCGTGGACAATGCCACCGGGTTCGGGCCGACGGTTGCGGATGGCCATGTCGAGGGCATTGACGACGAGCGTTGAGTCCTGACGGGAGTCGATGGACCAACCGACGATCCTGCGGCTGTAGGCGTCGAGTACCGCGGCGCAGTAGAGCCACCCTTCCCGTGTCCGATGCTGGGTGATATCGGTGACCCACAGTTCGTTGGGCCGGATCCGGTGGAACTTGCGATTGACCAGGTCGTCGGCTGTGGCGACGCCACGCAGACGCCTGACCCGGGTGGGCCCGGGTAGCCCGTAGATCCCGGCTTGCGTCATCAGGACCGAGACGGTCCGCTCGCAAACCCGGATGCCCATGGCCATGGTGAGCTCGGCATGGATCCTGCGGTAGCCGTAGGTACCTCGGGAGGCAACGTGGACCTCGCGGATGAGGCCCGTCAGCCACTCGCGGCGCAGCTGCATGGGCGTGCTGGGGGTGCGCTTGTGCTTGTAGTAGGACTGCCGCGCGATTCCGAGGATCCGGCAGCACCTGTCGACCGGAGCCCCGGCATCGACGAGTCGGTCGATCACCGGGTAGAGCCTTTTGGGCGGGGCTTGTCCTCGCCGAGGAACTTCGCCGCCTGCCGGACGATCCCCAGCTCGGTTTCAAGCTCACGGATCCGCCGACGAGCAGCCCGCAGCTCAGCAGACTCGCTCGACGGCGTTCCCGGCCGCCGCCCGTTGTCTATGTCGTCTTGCCGCAACCACTTCGACAACGTGACGGGATGGATGCCGAGCTCGACCGCGGTCTGCTTGGCCTGCTTGCCGGCGCGGACCAGCGCGACGGCACGCACCCGGAACTCCGGCGGATAGGGACGAGGCATGACTGCCAGCCTTTCCTGAAGGGCTGTCAGTTAGTCACCAGAGCTGGAACCCAGGACATGTGGCAGGTCAAGATCACCCGATCGTGCGGCAGACCCCAACGTCATCTGGGACCGTGGCCGACGTTCAGGAAGGGATTATCGGAGGGGTCCTTGTTCGTCGATGAACACAGTGGGCGTGGACAGGAACACATCGGCGTTCACGGGGCCGTAGGCGATGTTGAACGTGTCCAGCCAGTACGACCAGCCCCGGATCCCCAGTGCACTGCTGAAGCGGTAATTGAGCTGCCAGCGCACCCACTGGCCAGGAATGAGCCGGACACCGGGGGGGCCGCCGCTGCCGAGGCGGCAGGGCAAACAAGGGCTGCACTCGGGGAAGCACGTGCAGCCGACCATCTGCCTCACGGAGCTGGACATCGACCTTGCTCAGGTCCTCCAAGCTGTCGTAGGGCTCGAAGCCGTCACGCTCATGCATGCGAATGACATGCGCGAAGGAAACCGCATCATGCGGGAGAGCGAAGCCGACCGGGGCCGCGTTCCTGCGCGAGGCAGCCTCTCCTCCCCGGGATTCCTTTGTCCAGGACGTCCGTATCCACTGGACGGTGATCTCCATGGCGTACCCCCGTCGAGTCGTCGAGGGACTCACTCTATGTGCCTCTCAAGCTTGTCCAGCGGTTACTGGCTGTGCCGGCGGGCGGGAGGCGGTGAGGAGGACGCGCTTGCGGAGGAGTGGGAGTGTGGCTCGGCCGAACATCTGGCGCTTGATCATCTTGATGTGGTTGACCCGGCCTTCCACCGGACCGGAGTTCCAGCAGGTGGTCAGGCCCTGGACGACCGCGTCCCAGTCCTTTTCCAGACCGGCGGCGAACGTGTGGAGTCCTGGCAGATCGTCGGCGCATGTGGCAGTGATCCAGTCTTTGAGGTGCTGGCCGGAGCGGGTGGTGAGGATCTCGGCGAAGGCGCGGATGTATCCATGGAGGGCGGTCAGTTCCGGGCACTGGGCGAGGACTGCGGTGAAGTGCTGGCTTTCTTCGTCGCCCAAGTGCTCAGGCTGTCGCATCATCCACCCAGTGACCTGTCGGACGCCCGGAGGTGCAGGGGCGACGACTCGGATGCGACGGCGGCGCCTCGGTCGCAGGTAGTCGCTGATCGTCTGGCAGCTGCCACGGTAGCCGAGGTCCTGAAGCTGGTGCTGCGCCTGTCCCGCGAGAACAGCTCGTGGGGGTATCGCCGGATCCACGGCGATCTCGAAGCCCTCGGCATCAAGGTCGCCGCCTCCACCGTTTGGGAGATCCTCCGCGAGCACGGCATCCCACCCGCGCCCGAACGGCAGAGCACAACCTGGGCCGACTTCCTGCGCAGCCAGGCCCAAGCGCTGCTCGCCTGCGATCTCTTCGAGACCCGCACCCTGACCGCGGCGCGCCTGTACGTAGTCGCCGTCATCGAGCGCTCCACCCGGCGCATCCGGATCCTCGGCGCCACCGCACACCCCACCGCGGACTGGGCGGTGCAGCTCGCGCGCAACTCGTCATGGACTTGGAGGACGTGGGCAACAAGGCCAGGTTCCTCATACGAGACCGGGACTCCAAGTTCACTGATGCGTTCGACGCCGTGCTGGCCGAAGGAGCATCTCAGAGGCGGCGTCGCGGTCCGTGGTCCGGCGGGGGGGGTGCCCATGACCATCACAGGCCCTCTCGAAGACCACGACTGGCCCCGCCTGCGCCATGGGGCGGGCCACCGAAATGGTCGGCCCCACACTTGCCTTCATGCAGGCGATCGGCGAAGCCCGTCGCATCACCCCTGCACTCGGTGAGCGGCCACTATCCATACTCCCGATACCAGCTGAAGATCGCCCCCCGCTGGCAGCACTGGCCCATGGCCTCGCAGCCGCAGACACCGACACCTCATACTCGCCCAGTGGTGGGCGGAGGGCCAGGCAGTCGGGCGTGCCATCACAGCGACATGCAAAGCCGCCGTGCGTCGAGAATCGCGGCATGCAGGTTCCGGTGGCTGACGGCATCGCCGATCCTGAACAGGTGGTAGGCGCCGTACTCATGGGTCACCCGATCCTGCGTGCGGCCCTCGACGAGCGCCGCGAGATCGGTGTCGCCTCCGTTCCGCGAACCCGCCCGCAGCGCGTCGTAGAGGCCATCGACGGGCAGGGTTCCGTGTTCGACCACGACCTGGTCGACTGCTCTCTCGACGACCGCGTCGGAATACGCGTTGGCGAGCGTGGCGACGAGTTGACCGTCTTCCCTGCGGACCGACCGCAGCACATGGTCGGGGGTCAGGACCGCGCCGCTCGAGTACAGAGCCCGTAGGTAGTCCGGGTACAGCGTCCCGGTGACGTCCGCGCCCACCATCCGGTCGGGTGTGACGACCTCTACCTGCACACCGGCACACGCCAGCCGTTCGGCGGCGGTCAGCGCCTGCTCCCCGCCGTGGTCGTCGAAGATCAGGACCCGGCGGCCGGGCCGGGGCGCTTGGCCCAGCACGTCCCAGGTCGGGACGACCAGATCCTCGCCGGACTCCAAGACTGCGGTGTTCGGGAGGCCGCCGGTCGCCACCACGACGACGTCGGGTCTCAGGGCCAGGACATCGGCGGGCTCGGCGAGGCAGCCAAGGCGGACTGCCACTCCACGACGCCGGACCTCCTGGACCAGCCAGTAGATGATCCCGGCCTTCTCCGCGTGGCGCGGGGTCCTTGATGCGAGCAGTACCTGTCCGCCAAGCTGGCTCGCTGCTTCCAGCAGCGTCACGTGGTGCCCACGTTCGGCCAGGACACGAGACGCCTCGAGGCCGCCCGGCCCGCCGCCGACGACGACCACCCGCCTTGTCTTCTCGCTGGAGGTCACCACTTGCGGAATGACCGCTTCCCGTCCTGTCGCCGGATTGTGTAGACAGAAGGTCTCGACCCGGGATGCGCAGTAGGTAGCGCCGACGCAGGGGCGGATACGGTCCTCCTCCCCTGCCATCAACTTGGCGACGATGTGCGGGTCGGCGATGTGTGCCCGGGTCATGCCCACCATGTCGGCATGGCCGCCCTCGATCGCGTGCCGCGCGGTGGACAGGTCGGCGATCCGGCCGGCGTGGAAGATCGGAATGCCGACCTGTTCGCGGATCGCCCCCGCGACCGACACGTGGGCGCCGAGTGGTCGGCCGAAGACCGGGATCATTTCCGACAGTTCACGGTCGGTGTGGCCCGAGCCGTAGACCACGGACAGGAAATCGACCATGCCGGTGCGTGCCACAGCGGTGGCGATGCCGACGCAGTCAGATGCCCCGAGCCCGTCTCGTACCCCTTCGTCCCCGGGTATGCGCATACCGACGACGAAGTCGCTGCCGACCTGGTCGCGGATCTCCTGCAGGACCATCTGCCCGAAGCGCAGCCTGTTCTCCAGACTGCCGCCGAACTCGTCGGTGCGCTGATTGGTGCGCGGCGACCAGAACTGGTCGATCAGGTGACCGGCCATGGCGGCGATCTCTATGCCGTCCAGGCCGCCCTCCCGGGCCCGGCGAGCGGCGGCGCCGTATGCCGTGACGATTCGATCGATGTCGAACCGATCGATTACCTTGGGGAAGCTGCGGTGTGCGCGTTCGCGCACCGCGGAGGGGGCAACTGCCGGCAGCCACCGGCCGATGTCCCACTTCGAGCGGCGCCCCAAGTGTGTCAGTTGGATCATCACTGCTGCGCCGTGCCGGTGCATCCGGTGGGATATCGAGCGGTAGAACGGCAGGATCGCGTCGTCGCCGGCGTCGATCTGGTCGAAGACGTTGGCGGAGTCGGCTGCGACGTTGCTCGACCCGCCGATGATCGTCAGCGCGATGCCGCCCTTGGCCTTCTCTTCGTGGTAGAGCTCGTAGCGCAGGCTCGGCGCACCGCCGTCGAGGTAGCCGGACGGAGCGTGCCCGGTGCTGTAGATACGGTTCTTCAGTACCAGGTTATTCAGCCGCAACGGCTTCAGGACCGGGTCGTTCGGGCTCACGGGGCGGGTCTCCTTCGGCGGATCGGGATGACGAGGGGGTCAGTGCAACCGCACGACCTGGCCGCTGTCGGCACTGCTGCGTGCGGCGTCCAGGACGGACGCGGTGGCCACGGCGTCCCACGGGTCGACGGGTACGGTTCCGCTGCCGCGGACGGCGGCGGCGAAGGCCGGATAGAACCGGTCCCATGCGCCGCGGGCGGAGGCCGCGGGCTCGCAGTGCTCTGCTCGCCGCACCTGTCCCCACCGTTCGCCGGGCTCGATGCCCCAGCGGTCGCCCACCGACGCCGGGGAGGCGCCGGCCACCAGCAGGTCCTCCTGTCCGTCCATGCCGTCGACGACATAGGTGCCTTCGGTACCGGTCGCACGGAAGCGCGGGCCCGGAGCGCCCTGCCGCCAGCTGCCCCACAGGTGCGACTGCACGCCGTTGCGATGGGTCAGCGCGACGAAGACGTCGTCGTCGAGCCCGTCCGCGCCGTAGCGGTGGTGCATCTCTGCATACACCCGCTCGACCGGTCCTGACAGGACGAGTGCTTGGTCGACGAGGTGGCTGCCAAAGTCAAGCAGCGTGCCACCACCTGCTGCCGGCGGCCCGGGTTCGGGCTGGAACCGCTCGAACCGGGACTCGAATCGCGTCAGCGTGCCGAGCGTTCCTTGGTCCACAAGGCTCCTCAGCGTCAGGAAGTCGGAGTCCCAGCGACGGTTCTGATAAACAGTCAGTGCAACCTCAAGGCGCTCGGCCAGCTCCACGGTCTCCCGCGCCGCATCCGCGTCGAGCGCGAACGGCTTGTCACAGACCACCGCCAGGCCCAGCTTCAGCGCCTCCTGCACCAACGGGACATGTGTGGCCGCGGGTGTGGAGATCGCGACCGCCTCGGCTCCTGCCCTGGCCAAGGCCTCGAGCGAGCCGTGCGTCGGCCGACCCAGGTCGCGGGCCACCTGCTCGCGGCGCTCAGGCGAGGTGGTGACCACCCCCAGGAACTCGCAGTCATCGGCGGAGGCGAGCAGCGGGGCGTGGAAGTACCGGCCACCGAAGCCGTAGCCGATCAGACCGATACGTACGGGCGTCGTCATGCATCGCTCCTTCTTGTGATTTCCCGGTGGTCAGCGGAAACGGCCGGGCCGGAATGCCTCGATCAGGGGGCTGCGCTCCCTCGTGGTGATCTCGTCGGCCAGCACCTCGCCGACGATCAGGGCGAGCGTCGCGCCGCTGTGTGTGAACGCCACGAACAGGCCTGCCACCTCGTCGAGTTCGCCGAACACCGGCTCGCCGTCTCCCGGGATCGGCTTGCGGCCCACACCGTAGGAGTCCAGCTCCAGGTGCGGGTTGCCGGCCAGCACGGCCGACGCCTCGCGCAACAGCTGCTCGACCGTGGAGTACTTGACCTCGTAGCTGCCGTCCGTGTGGGCGATCACCTCGGCCGCCGAGGCATCGGAGTCCATCACCAGTGACCCGTCCGGCGTGGGCCGCAGGGCCACGCGCGGAGTGTTCAGCGTGGCACGCAGGGACGTATCGACGCGCTTCGTGCGCACGAGCAGCGCCTGCGGCGTCGCATCCGGGATCTCCACCCCGTACTGGCGCACCATGCCCGGGACGTCGGCGCCCGTCGCCAGCAGGACCGCGTCGACGTCGATCATCTCGCCCGAGCCCGTCCGCACGGCGACCGCGCGGTTCCCCTCGACGACGACGGAGGCGGCGCCCCCGCCGGTGACGATCCGGCCACCAGCGACGGCGATCTCGCCGGCCAGTTGCCGGACGAGCGGGACCAGGTCCACCCAGCCCTCACCCGGGTTGAAGATCGCACCGTCGTCGGGGATCGCGGCCGGGTCCACGCCGGGCGTCCGCTTGGCCACCTCGTCGCGGGTCAGCCACTCGGCGTCGTACCCGTTGCGCCGCATGTGCTCGAACGCCGCGCGGTGCGACGCGGACTCGCCCGCCGCCGCCCAGGTCAGCCCGCCGTCGAACCGAAGGTAGTCGGACGAGGGGACGCGGGTGGCGAACGTGCGGTACCGGTCGATGCCGAGGAGCCGCAGCTGGTGATACGCCTCGGAGCGCATGCCACCGAAGGAGTTGAGCCAGGACAGCGAGCGGCCCGAGGCACCGTCGGCCAGTTCGCCCTCGGTGACGAGGACCACCTCCGCCCCTCGGCGGGCGAGCTGCGACGCGGTGGACACCCCGATGACGCCACCGCCCAGGACTGCGACGCGGGGACGCGAAATGGATGTACGCATGGAAAACCTTTCGATGTGCCGATGAAGGCATGACCGTTGCCCCCACTTGGGGTGCACGACCACCGTGGGGTTGGGTGCCGGACGCCAAGGCGTACCGGCCAGGGATTTGGGGTGGATCAGGCGGAGCGCTTCTGCGCGCCGTGTCCGGCGGCGCTGGAGCGGACGATCAGCTCGGTCGGCAGAACGATCCGCTCGCCCGGCCGGTCCTCGCCCTTGATACGCGCGAAGAGCTGCTCCGCGGCGGTACGGCCCATGTCCAGAGGCGGCTGGGCCACGACGGTCAGCGGCGGGTCGACCAGTGTGGTCCAGTCCAGGTCGTCGAAACCGACCATCGAGAGGTCGCCGGGGATGGCCAGGCCTCGTCGGCGGGCCGCTCTGAACACGCCCTGAGTGGCGACGTTGTCGGCGGCGAAGACCGCGGTGGGTGGCTGCGCGAGTGCGAGCAGGGCGTCGGCCTCCCGCTCGGCCTGGGCCGGGCTGCCGAGCCCCGTGCAGCGGACCAGGTCGGCTGAGGAGGGCGCCAGGTAGTCGTCCATCGCGGCGAGATAGCCGCGAATACGGTCGATCGAGGGCCTCGCGGCGCCACGTGCCTGGAGTCGGCCCGTGCCGGCGCGCGCCACGACCTCCGGGCTCTCCTCGACGTCCACGCAAGCCAGCATGCCGATCCGGCGGTGGCCCAGGTTCAACAGGTAGGTGACCGCGTCGTGGGCGGCCATCTCGTTGTCGATCACGACGCTGTCGGCGTCGAGCGCGCTGCTCGACCGGTCGAGCAGGACGATCGGCACTCCGACTTCCTGAGCCCGCTTCAGGTGGTCCACGTCGGTGACCGAGGTCGGGGCGACGACGATGCCCTCGACCTGTTTGTCCAACAGCACCTGGACCGCGGCGCGTTCGACGTCGAGCCGGTCGTCGCTGTTGGTGAGAATCGCCTCGTAGCCGTGCTCGCGGGCCACGTCGCACACGCCGCGCAGCGCGGTGGCGAAGAAGGGGTTGGAGATGTCGGCACCGACGAAACCAATGCTGTGTGTGCCGCCGGATCGCATGCTGCGCGCGACGACGTTGGGCGAGTATCCCAGCCGGTCCGCCGCTGCCTTCACCCGGTCGCGCAGGTCGTCGCCGACCCGGCCGTAGTCACCCAGCGCCCTGCCGGCCGTGGCCACGGACACTCCGGCCTCACGCGCCACGTCGGCCACCGTCGGGCGTCGGCGCCCCCCGCCCGTGCCTGTGCCGGTCGCCATCACAGGACCTGTGAGAGGAACTTCTTGAGCCGCGGGGACCGCGGCGCATCGAAGATCTGCTCGGGCGGTCCCGACTCCACCACGACTCCGGCGTCCATGAACACCACCCTATCGGCGACCTGCCGGGCGAAGCCCATTTCGTGTGTCACAACGATCATCGTCATGCCTCCGCGTGCGAGGTCGGCCATCAGCCGCAGCACGCCCTTGACCAGTTCGGGGTCCAGCGCGCTGGTGACCTCGTCGAAAAGCATCACCTGAGGCTCCATGGCCAACGCCCGTGCGATGGCGACCCGTTGCTGCTGACCGCCGGACAGCTGGGTGGGCCGGTGCCCCGCACGGTCGGCCAGGCCCACGTCCCGCAGCCGCTGCAGCGCAATCCCGGCGGCCCGGTCCTTCGGGATCTTCTTCACGTTGCACAGCGCGAGGGTGATGTTCTGCAACGCGGTCTTGTGCGGGAAGAGGTTGAAGTGCTGGAACACCATCCCGATCCGTTGCCGCAGCAGGTTGATGTCCATCGCCGAGGTGTCCTCGCCGCCGAGGAGGACATCGCCCGACGTGCGGGTCTCGAGGCCGTTCAGGCAGCGCAACAGCGTCGACTTCCCCGAGCCGGACGGGCCGACGATGCACACGACCTCGCCGGCCTGTGCGGCCAGGTCGGCCCCGCGCAGCACCTCGACCGGTCCGAACCTCATCCGTATGTCGCGGGCTTCCAACGACGCCCCCTCGTATTGCTGCGAGCCCGGGGGGACCGCCAGGTCAGGTGTCGTCATGCCAGCGCCTCCTTCGGCTCGACGGGCGACGGCTCCTCGGCCGTCACGACGGGACGGGAGCCCTCCCGCAGGCGCCGGTCGATGTAATTCACGAGGTGGGTCAGCGGGACGGTCAGCAGCAGATAGCACAGGCCGGTGGCCAGCAGCGGCGACAGATTGCCGGCGGTCACCGCGTCGTCCTGGCCGATGCGGAACAGCTCACGCTGCGTGGTGACCAGACCCAGGAAGTACACCAGGCTCGAGTCCTTGATGATGCCGATGAACTGGTTGACCATCGCTGGCAGGACCCGGCGCACCCCCTGGGGGACGACGACCAGGCGCAGGGCCTGTCCATGGGTGAGTCCCAGCGCGCGACACGCCTCGCCCTGCCCCTTTTCGACGCTCTGGATGCCCGACCGGAAGATCTCGCCGATGTACGCACCGGCCATCAGGCTCATGGCCAGCACCGCCACCGGGTACGGCGAGGCGAGCCAGCTGATCTGCGCGGAGAACACGCCCTCGCCCACGATCAGGATGGTCAGCGCCGCGGGCAGACCGCGGAAGACGTCCGTGTAGACGCGGGCCGGCAGGCGCAGCCAGCGGCGATGCGACAGGCCCATGATCGCCAGCATCATGCCGATGACACTTCCGAGCAGCGCGGACGACACTGCGAGGACCAGGGTGTTGCGCAGTCCGTAGGTCAGCAGGTCCGGCAGGACCTGGCGGATCAGCTGCCAGTCGAAGAAGTTGTTCAAGAGGTCGTTCACGGCTGCCCCTTGGCGGTGTACGGCGGCAGCTCGCTCCGGGTGGGCACCGGCGCCTTCGGGAAGTACTTCTTGTACAGCTTCAGCCACGTGCCGTCTCTGACCAGCTGCTTCAGGGCGCCATTGAGCTTCTGCACCAGCGCCGTGTTGCCCTTGCGCGCCGCCCATCCGGCGGGGAAGTCCGTGGCCGGGACGGTGATCGGCTGCTTCAGGTGCAGGGCCGGGTATTTCTTGGCGATGGCCAGGTTAGGTTCGAAGTCGCTGAAGAAGCCGGCGACGCGGTTGTTCTTCAGCGCCAGGTCGGCGGAGTTGGCGTCGGGGAACCGGACGATGTTCGCACCCGGGAGGAACTTCCCGGAGTTGGTGTCCGAGATGGAGCCCTGCAGGACCGCGATCCGCTTGCCCTTCACGGTGGCGACGTCGGAGGTGATGCCGCTGCGCGGGGCGGTGAGCACCCCGAAGTATCCGGCGAGGTAGCCGTCGGAGAATTCGACCATTTTCTCGCGCGGCGTGGTGATGCCGATCGCGGCGGCGGCCACATCGAACTGTCGGTTGTTGACCGCGGGCAGGAGTCCGGAGAACTCCAGGGCCACGATCTGCGGCTTGAGCTTGAGTTTGTGCGCGGCGGCCGAGATCAGATCGATCTCGAACCCCGTCAGCTTGCCGTTCTCCTCGTACGCGTACGGCTTCATGTTGTTCGACGTGCCGATCTTCAGCGTGCCCGCCTCGGCCACTCCGGTCGACTTATCCGTCGCCCCGTCATGACCGGCCGTCGAGCCGGAACTGCAGCCGGTCGCGGCGAACATCGACAGGGCGACCGCGACGACCACCCCCTGTGCCGAACGAAACTTCCCCATTGCTCCTCCATACGTGCTGGGACGTCGTGCGTGGGCTGAGTCCGAATCCGCGTTCGCTGGGCTCGGACGATGGGCAGACGAGGTTGACCTGCTCGACGAGGCCGAACCGCAGCGGTCGGCATTCGATGACGGCAGCCGCCCGGGTGGTTCCCGAAGCAGGGCCAAGAGCGGAGGCGGCGGGGTCGCGCCCCCTTCACCACTTCGAGAGAACGTTCTCTCAAAGCAAGTGAGAGAACGTTCTCACCGCGACTCCACACCGTCAAGACTCTCGCGTGCACACGACGAGAAATGCAGACCCGGCCCACCGATCCCGGGCACCTAGGCAGGCCGTCAGGCTCGCTGCCGGGCGGCCCACGGGATCACCTTGCAACGGCCGTCTTTCGTCGCGATGGCCCTTGCGCCGGGTCCTGCGCGTTGGGCGCGCTCGCATCGATACGGACGGCTGCACCCGGTGCACCCCGCGGACTTCGAAGGTGTCGTGAGCTGTCGGCGCACGCTTGCGTCCCGTGACGACGTCCCGTCTGGTCGGCGCATTCGGCTGCCTGCTCCTCGGTCGGCTTCGCCTGCCGGCTCGGCTTCCGCAGCCACCGATGTCGACAAGACGTGAACTCCGGCACCAAGCCGGCCGTCCTTCATGGCACAGCCCCACCCCCATCGCCCGCAGAGACCACATGGTGCTCGCAGCTCTGCTTCCGCGAGTAAGCGCTACCGTCCAGCGCTGGAATTGCGGGTCATCGGCGGTGCGTGCCGCCTTACCGCGCGAGGCGGCCGAGTGCACACGGTCTCGCCGTGCGCGCTGTGAGCCGTATTCCAACGCATGGCCGGCGCGGCACCAACTCGGCAGTTCAAAAGGTGCGTTCCGGCACGGAGACGTCCTCGGTCGGCCGTCGATCAGATGCACATGGCGGATGCGGTCGCCGAGCGCGTCGAAGGCGTTGTCGATGCCCTCTCCGGCCACGGCCATCGCCACCGTGTCGAGCACTGCTCCGATACGGGTGGAGCCGATCTCGTCGAGCATCGCCGCCAGCGTCCGCGAGTCGTTGACCAGGTTCGACTCCACGCTGGAGCGGATCGAGCACGCACGTCACTCCCAGCGTGTCCGCGTAGGTGGCGATGTCGCCGATCGCATCGACGGACCGGCGCCAGGCGGCCTCCACCGGCTCGTTCTCCAGGCCCCGGCCCTGAGTCAGGAGCAGCAGCTCCACTCCGAGTTCGGCGCACAGTTCGGCCGCCCGGCGGAACATGGCGATGCTCTGCGTGCGCAGCCAGTCGACCGGCGAGGCGACGTTGACCGGGTACATCACCTGCTCGGGTGTCAGGCAGTATGCCGCGAGGCCGCGCGATTCGATACGGCGGCGGATGCCGCGCGCGTGGCCATCACTCAGTTGCGGAATGTGCAAGTGAGGTGCGACACCGCACAGTTCGAGCCTCTCGCAACCGAGGGCTGCCGCGCCGTCCAGGAAGGTCTCGAACGGCTGCTACTGGTAAGCGAAGTTGGATCCGGTCAACTTCCGCAGGTGTGTGGCCATGAACTCTCCTGTCGCAGGGGGTCGTTCACTTGCCGATTCCGTCGGCGAGGCCCTTGACGATGTAGCGCTGCCCGAACAGGAAGAGCAGTACGACCGGTACGGCTGCGATCGCCATGCCGGCGAACACCACGGGGAAATCGGTGCCGTGCTTGCTCATCAGGCTCGTCAGCCCGACCGGCAGGGTCTGTATATCGCTGCCGTTGGTGAACACCATGGCGAAGAGGTACTCGTTCCAGGCGAAGAGAACATGCAGGAGGACCGTCGAGGTGATGATCGGCTTGCACATCGGCAGGATGATCCGCCAGAACGCGGACCAGCGGCCGGCCCCGTCGATCTGGGCCGCCTCGTCCACCTCGCGCGGCAGGTCGATCATGTAGGCGCGGATCAGGAAGGTGGTGAACGGGACGCGGAAGGCTGTGTACAGGATGAGCAGCGCCCAGAAGCTGTTGTAGAGGCCCATCGCCTGGAACATGCGCACCAGCGGTACGAGTGCCACGGTCGGGGTGAGCATGAGGCCACCGAGGATGACGGCGGTGAGCACCTTGTTCAGGGGGATGTTCACCCGGGTGAGTCCGTATGCCGCCCAGGCGCTGATGAACACGGTCGCGATGGTGGAGGTCACCGTGACCAGGACGCTGGTGACGAGGTAGTTGCTCACGCCGCGGTTCCACGCGTCGCGGTAGTTGTCGAAGCTCAGGTGGGTGGGGAGGGCGAAGGGGTTGCCGAAGAGTTCGGCATTGGTCTTGAACCCGTTCAGCACCATCCACAGCAGCGGATAGAGCACCACCACCGCAAGGCCCAGAAGGAAGGCCCACATGAACAGGCGCGCGATCACGCCGAGGAAGCCGAGGCGGGTCACCATTCCACCCTTCGTCTACGGGTGATCCACAGCTGCGCCATCGCGATCGCGAGGGTGATCACGAAGATCACGGTGCCGATCGCCGCGGCGTAGCCGAAGTCGTTGCGTACAAAGCCGTTGCGGTACAGCCAGGTTCCGAGGACCTGGGTGGAGTTGTCGGGGCCGCCGCTGGTCATCACCATGACCTCGTTGAACACCTGGAAGGCACCCGAGACGGTCACCATCGTCATCAGGGCGGTCATCTCCCGCACCAGCGGGAGCGTCATCCGGAAGAAGCGGCGGACGGGGCCGACACCGTCGATGGCTGCCGCTTCGTAGAGCTCCGAGGGGATGCGCTGGATCGCGACGGCGAACAGGAGGGTGGAGTATCCGAAGCCCTGCCATTGGCTCATCGCGATGACCGCGGTCATCGCGGTGTTCTCCTCACCCAGCCACGAGTGCTCGAACCTGCCAAGCCCGGCCGCGTCGAGCGCATGGTTGAGCAGCCCCAGGTTGGGCTCGTAGATGAAGTAGAAGAGCAGTCCCGCGACGGTCAGGGAGATAGCGGAGGGTATGAAGTAGACCGTCCGGAGCGCGCGCTGCCATCGCGTGCTGCGGATGCTCTCGACGAGCGCGGCGAGAAGCAGGGCGCCGAAGACCTGGAAGATGACCGACAGGAGCGCGTAGGAAAGATTGTTGGTGAACGAGGTCCAGAAGACCGGGTCGTCGAACAGGTGACGGTAGTTGTCCAGGCCTACGAAGTGCTGGCTGCCGCTGTAGATGTCCCACGACAGCGTGGAGTACCCGAAGTTCTGGACGAGCGGCAGGTAGACGAAGACGCCGAGCAGCACGAGGGCGGGCAGTATCCACGCGAGTCCGGCTGCTCTTCGGTACAGGGTGTGCACCTGTTTGTTTCCCTTCGGCCTCGCGGACTACTTGGCGGATTTCGACGCCTGGCGCACGCTGTCCAGGACCTGTTCGGGCGTCTTGCTTCCGCTGATGAGCGCTTCGCCGCCGGCCAGCCATGCGTCGGAGACCTTGGGTTCGGTCACCATGTCGAGCCAACCCGCCAGTCGGGGAGCCTTGTTGACCATGGTGATGCCTTCGTGGACGGCCTTGCTGGAGGTTTGGGGTGTCACCGCTCCGACCACTGTGCTCGGCTGTCCGTAGGGCGGTGCGGACAGGGTTTTCGCGTTGCTCTGCTTCGTCACGAACTTCATGAAGTCGACGGCGAGTGCGGCGCGCGGTGACCGGGCGTTGACGAAGTACCCCTCGGGTGCTCCTTCGACGACCTTCGGGTCACCCTTCGCGCCGGCTGCGGCGGGCAGGGGAAAGATGCCCAGGTCTTTGGGCTTGAGGATCCCGCCGGATGTGGTGCTGTCGAACTCGAGGACCTCCTGGTAGTACATGGCGGCCTTGCCGCGGGCAAAGGCTTCCTGTGCGGAGGTATAGAGGACACCGTTCGTTCCGCGGCCGGTGTCGGTGCAGGTGGAAACGATGGTCTTGAACTGCCTGAGCGCGGCGAGGTAGCCGGGGTCGTCCCACTTGGCTGTCTTCGCCCGGTAGTCGGCCTCGCGGACGGCGCTCGGGACGTTGTGGGCGAAGAGCTGCTGCAGGTAGTGCAGCGCGGGCCAGCCGTCCTTGTTTCCGAAGGCGATGGGTTCGTAGCCGGCCTTGCGCAGTGCGGGACAGGCGGCGACGAGATCGTCGAAAGTCTTCGGCACCTCCACGCCCGCCTTGTCGAAGGCGGACTTGTTGTAGCCCATGAACTTGCCGTTGTTGTAGAGCGGTATCCCGTAGTAGTGATCGTCGTGGGCGAAGGCGGACAGGGACGGCTTGCTGAATGTCCGTCCCCACCGGGTGCCGGGGCCGATCACCTTGGTGAGGTCCGCCGCGCGGCCGCCGCGGACGAAGTTGTCGGCCCAGTTGCCCGCCCAGGTGAAGTAGATGTCAGGGAGTGCGTCGGAGGCGGTGAGCGTCTTCGTCTTGTCCTTGATGCTCTGGTCGGTCTCCTGAATGAGCTCGACATGCACTTTCGGATGCTTGCGCTCGTACGCGGTGGCGAGGTCCTCGAAGTAACGCTCGAGGGGGTCGCCTGCGAACTTGGTGAGGATGCTCAAGGTGCCGGAGTACTCCGGTTTCGCGGTCACGTCGGCCGCGGGACCCTTCGCCGGTCCGGCCAGGCAGCCGGTGAGGACGAGTACCGAGGCCCCGAGGAGTGCCGCGGACCGCGTCAGTGCACGAGCGCGCATGGGCTTCCTTTCGTCGAGTGGGCGGGCCCGCGGGAGGGGCGGGCGCGTCGGAACCGCTGCGGGTGTCCGTGACACGTCCTGCGGCGTGCGGCGACTGTACAGAGATTCTGATACCGGTACCAGGGCCAAGACGAAGATCTTCTCTGCGGAACGGCGAGGGCTAACACGCCACCGACGGGCCGAGGCACTCAGATTTCATTAACTGGCAGGTCATATAAGGTTTTGCAGTCGATCACCGACCCGCCGATACGGACGCTCTGTTGACGCTACCCATCCCTTGTGTCAGCGTGTGGCCCGCGTGATACCGGTATCAGGTCGCTCAGCGCCGCCGGCCGCACCCGTTCCCGAAAGGACGCGAAGATGCTCGGATTCGACGAGCCGGAATTCCTCTCCCAGCTGGCGAGCACGGTGGCATTGCGCCCCCGGATCGAAGAGGTCGCCGACCGACTCGTGGACGACGGCTTCGACAGCCTCTTCCTCGTCGGCGCCGGTGGCACCTACGCCCAGATGTGGCCCTACGAGCAGTTCGCCCGCCGCACCTCGACACTGCCGGTACGCGCCGTGATCGCAGCGGAGCTGGTCACCACCGGCGACGCGGCGCTCGGCGAACGCTCGGCGGCCGTCTTCACCTCGGTGTCGGGCACCACGGAGGACAGCCTGCGGGCCATCGAGTACTGCCGATCCAAGGGCGTACTCACCATCGGCTTCACGGGATACCCCGACTCCCCCGTCGCGCAGAGCGTCGACGTGGCGCTCGTGTCGGAGCCGAAGGCCTGGCCGTTCGATCCCCAGATGCTGCTGTTCATGGGCCGACTGCTGGCGCGGCGGGGCGAGTTCGAGGGGTACGACAGGTTCGCCGGCGAACTCGCCGGCCTTCCCGGTGCCCTCCTGGAGGTGGCGCGGCACGCGGAGCCGGCAGCCGCCGCGTTCGCCGAGGCCCACAAGGACACCGAATACCACTTCCTCGTCGGCGGCGGAAACCTGTGGGGGTTCACCTACCTCTACTCCATGTGCATCCTCGAGGAGATGCAGTGGCTGCGCACCACCCGTGTGCACAGCGCCGAGTTCTTCCACGGCTCGCTCGAACTGCTCGAGCAGGACACCAGCGTGATCATCTTCCAGGGCGAGGACGAGACCCGCCCCCTCACCGACCGCGCCGAGGCCTTCGCCAAGCGCATCTCCCGCGACGTCACCGTCTTCGACACCCGCGAGCACGCGTTGGAAGGCATCAGCCCGGAGTTCCGCGGTCTGCTCTCCCCGATTGTTCTCGACACCGTGATGGGTCGTGTCAGCAAGCACCTCGAGCGCGTACGCGGACACTCGCTGGACCTGCGCCGCTACTACCGGGTCATGGACTACTGAACGGCCGAGCCTGCCGCTGCCGCCCCCGGAACCGCCGGCGGCAGGAGCAGGCGCGCTGCGGCTCTGCGCCCTCCTACTGCGTGGGGCCACGGCGTGCGGCCACCCCGTCGGTCCCCCGCCCCCTCATGCCCGGTGCAGCGTCCGGCGCAGGACACCCACCCGTGTCCCGCCTCGTGGTGTGCCGGGCCAGCGCACAGGAGAACCCCCTTGAGTGTCCTCGGCTTCGGTGACAACATCGTCGACCGGTTCGTCGACCGCGGCATCGACTATCCGGGCGGCAACAGCGTGAACGTGGCCGTGTACGCGAAGCGCCTCGGTCTCGAGGCGGCGTATCTCGGGGTGTTCGGCAGCGACGCCCTCGGCCGCTTCCTGCGTGATGCCATCGCCGACACGGGTGTCGCCGTCGACCACTGCGTCGTGCGTGACGGCGAGAGCGGCTTGTCCACCCTGCGGGTCGATACCGGCGACCGGATCTTCCTCGGCTGGAACGGAGGCGGAGTCACAGTGCAGGACCCCCTTGTGCTCGACAGCGCACTGCTCGGCTATGTGTCCTCCTTCGACGTCGTGCACTCCAGCGTGTACTCCCGCAGCGAAAGCGAACTGCCCAAGCTCGCGGGGCTCTACACGCTCGTGACCTTCGACCTCTCCAGCGAGGAGGAGTTCCGTACGCCCGCCTACCTGGACCGCGTCTGCCCGCACACCGACCTGGTCCTGCTGTCCTGCTCCCACCTGGACGAGACCGCCACCCGGGAACTCCTGGCCGAGGCCGTACGGCGGGGAGCCGGACTCGCGCTCGCCACCCGCGGCGCCGAGGGAGCCATCGCCCACGACGGTCGCGTCACCGTCGCGGCGCCCGCGCGCCTCGACGGCGAGAAGCCCCTCGTCGACACGATGGGCTGCGGCGACGCCTTCCTCACCGGTTTCGTCGTCTCCCTGCTACACGCCGGCTGGTCGAAGTCAGCCCGACCCGACCGCCGGACGCTGGAACGCGCACTGTACGACGGGGCCGACACCGCCCATGACCAGTGCTTCACCGAGGCCGCATTCGGCCATGGCCGGCCCCACCGGGCAACCGACCCTGTCTAGCATGTGGACAGCCGTCGACGAAAAGAAGTGAGGTACCGAGCAATGTCAGGAGAGCGGCCCCGCCCGTCGGGGCCACCGACGATCTCCGAGGTGGCCGCCGAGGCCGGCGTCGGCCGGGCGACCGCGGCCCGCACGCTCGGTGGGTACGGGCACGTCAGCCCCGAGTTGAAAGAGCGGGTGCTCGCCGCGGCCGAAAAGCTCGGCTACCGCGCGAACGCGCTCGCCCGCAGCATGTCGACGGGCGTGAGCCACACCCTCGGGGTGATCGTCGCGGACATCGGCAACCCTTTCTTCGCCGGCGTCGTACGCGGAATCTGCGACACCTCGCGCGCCCGGAGCTTCGACACCCTCGTCCTGAGCACCTACGAGAAACTCGATGAGGAGATCGCGGCCACCAACGTCCTCATCGACAAACGCGTCGACGGCATGATCATCGCGTCAGCCGCGGTCGACCGCAGCACAGTCAGCCACATCCGCACAGCGCTGGACCGGGGCATCCCTGTCGTCCTCGTCGACCGCGCCGTGTCCTCACTGGAACTTGACGCCGTAGTCATCGACAACCGGGAGGCGGCCCGTGAGGCCGTCGAGACGCTCATCACGGCCGGGCATCGGCGCATCGGATTCATCTGGGGACCGCCGGTGGAGAAAGCACCTGCGACACGACGGGAACTGATCGCCGCCGCCTCCCGGAACCTGTGGACCGACGGGGAACGACTACGCGGATACCTCGACGCACTCGACGACGCGGGCATCCCCTTCGACCCGGAACTGGTGATGGTCGGGCCGAAGGTAGAGGAACGCGCGACACAGGAAGTCGCCCGGATGCTCGCCCTCCCCCAACGCGCCACCGCCCTGTTCTGCACCGAGAACGACGCCGTGACAGGTGCCCTGCGCGCGGTAAAGGCACGGAAGTTGTCCTATCCGCGCGACGTATCCCTCATCGGCTTCGACGACAGCGCCTGGGCCGCAGTCATGGACCCACCCCTGACGATGATCGAACAGCCGGTGCACCAACTGGGCTCCAAAACGGCCGAAGTACTCCTCGACATCCTCGAAGGAGCCGTTCCGCGCCACGAGAGACACACGCTCCGGGCACGCCTCATCGTGCGCTCATCGGTCGCACCACCACCCGCTTCACCCTGAAAACCACCCGGCGCCCGCCCCGCAAACAGTGCCCCTGCCGAAGACTCATCCACGCAGATCGTGGCCCTGGTCTGGGGGTGCCGACACATCATCCGCCCAGGTGAAGGGGCTGCTGGTGCGCCCGGAGAAATTTTTGCGGTGGCACCGCAAGGGGGGTACCGCCGGATCCATGGTGAACTCGCCGCGCTGGATATCAAGGCCGGCGCCTCCTTGCAGTGATCGAGCACTCCACCCGCCGCATCCAGGTCGAAGTTCACACAGGCCTTCGACGGGGTGGTGCTGGCCGACGCCGGGCTGAAGGTCGTCACCAGCGGGATCCGGATGCCGCGGATGAACTCCATCATGGAGAGTGCTCCACGCGCTGCGCGAGTTCGCATCAGGAGTCCGGCAGCAGTAACCGGTCGCTCGGTGTGAACGCAGGCTTGTCGACTTGGCGTTGTAGAACCACAAGCGGGTGTCTGAGCATCAGGATCTCGATCCCCTTGCCGCGGTCGCTCATCGGCAGCAGGTGTACGAGCGAGAACGTGTTCGTCATGGCGAGGTAGGCCAAGCGCAGCAGCACAACAGCTCATCATGCCCGGGCAACCATCGCACCTGCGAGCCGCAGGGTGGCGCGAGTGATCATTGATCAGCCCAGTGGCCTGCACGGATGATGTATCGCCACTCGCAGTGCTGCGGCATGTACGCCAGAGCGAGACCGAACGCGGCACGACGCTCGTCCCCACACGACTCGTGGAAGGGCGGAGCACGGTGGCGCCGCCTGGGCGGTAGCCCTACCTGGTGCCGACACATTCGCCGGCCGTCAGACCTGACACACCTCACCTCAGCGAAGGGAAACGCTTCCGAGTACGTCGCGTGGGTCGAAGTGGCTCTTGAGCGCCCCGGCGACCATGCGCACCTGCTCCGGCACGTAGCGGAGATAGGCGTCGTAGTTCTTCGGGCCGATGCCGTGTTCGGCGCTGAATGTGCCGCCGTGTCGATGGACCACGATGTCGTAGACGAACATCCGCAGCGCGTTCACTGCGTCGCGATCCGCTGCGATGTCCTCGGGCAGCGGCAGGATCAGGTGGATGCCGCCGTCGCCGTAGTGGCCCAGTTCGATGGGTTCGATGTGCGGGTAGGCCAGGGCGAGTTGGGCGACGACGTCGGCGCGGCAGGCGGCGATGCAGGAGCGGGGCACGGCCAGGTCGAGACTGAGCACCGGGTCCATCCGTTCGGTGATCTCCGGGATGGCGTGCCGGACTTCCCACATGTGGTGTGCCGGGCCGACGCGTGCGTCGGTGAGCAGGCCCCGGTCGGTGGCTGCCTCCAGGCCGGAGGTGAGCAGGTCGTCGGCTTGGTCGTCGGCGGCCGCGACCTCCACCAGGACCAGGAATCCGCCACTGTCGGGCACCCGGTGCGTCAGCTGCGGGAAGTGGTCCGCGAGCAACCTGACGGCAGTGGGAGACACGACCTCGTAGGCTGACAGTGCGGGCCCGCAGCGGCTTTCGAGATCGGTCAACACATCCAGCAGGTGCTGTTCGGGCACCGCGAGCCAGGCCGCGGCCCGGGATGCGGGCAGCGGCGCCAGTTCGAACGCGGCCTCGGTGACCACGCCGTACGCCCCGGCGGTGCCGATGAAGACCTGCTTGAGGTCGAGTCCTTCGTTGCGTTTACGCAGGGGGCGCAGCAGGTCCAGTACGGTTCCGGCGCTGTCCGGGACGGCTGCGCGCAGGCCGAGCACCCGGCTTCGTACGTCGCCGTATTTGATCAGATGCGAGCCGGCGGTGTTGGTGCTGACCATGCCGCCGGCCGAGGGGCTGGATCCGACCTCGACCGGCAGGTGCAGGCCGTCGGCGGCGAGCCGTTCGTTGATCTCGTCCAGATTCCAGCCTGCGCTGACGACCAGGGTGCGGCCGGTGACGTCGACGTCGAACCGGCCACGCAGGCGTTCGGTGGACAGGACGCCCGTGCCGTCCGGCAGTGCGGCGGCGACGAGTCCGGAGTTGGCCCCCTGCGGCACCAGCCGGATGCGGTGACGGTGGGCCCAGTCCAGTACGGCCGCGACCTCGGCCGTGTCGGCGGGCCGCACCACGAATGCGGCCCGGCCGGACAGCCGGTTGGGCGCGTGTTCGTACCGGGCGAGATCCGACGCGGTGGTGAGCAGACCGGCCGGGCCGACCAATTCGCCGAGTTCTTCCAGTGCCGCAGTGGGCACGAGGGCCTCCATGTGGTCAGCGGGCGGTTGTGGGCAGCACCGTCGCCGGCTCGGTGGACGGCTCGCGACGCCGTTTCAGGGGCGAGGTCTCCGGCAGCAGGAACACCGCCGCCAGAGCGGACACGACGGCGATCGCCGTGATGTAGATGGCCGGTGCGTAGGTGGAGTGCGTGCTGCTGATGAGGAACTCCGACATGTACGGCGCGGTGCCGCCGAAGAGCAGGTACGACAGGTTGTAGCCGATGGCCGATGCGCTGTAGCGCACGTGTGGGGGGAACAGCTCGGAGACGATGAGGCTGGAGGCCGGGCTGAAGGCGCCGGCCATGAGTGCGAACAGCGACTGGCCGAGGAAGGCGAACCAGAAGCCGCCCTGGGCGGAGATCAGGAACGCGGGTATCGCGAGCACGCCGAAGCCGACCGTCGCGTACACCAGCATCGGTTTGCGTCCGAACCGGTCGGCGAGGTGGCCGTGCAGGGGCGCGCAGGCGATGAGGACGCCGTAGGCCGCAGCGGACGACCACAGCGCGGTCACGCGGTCGACCCCCGCGTGGGTGGTCAGGAATGTCGGCCAGTAGGTGCCGAGGACGTAGAAGGCCACCGCGTTGATCATGATGAGGAGGAACAGGGTGGTGATCGGCCTGCGCTGGGTGTCCAGCGCCTCACGGATGGGTGCCTGGCGCACTTCGGCCCGCTGTTCGAGACGCTTGAAGTCGGGTGTCTCCTCCACCCTGAATCGCAAGTAGAGGCCGACCAGTCCGGCGGGCAGAGCGATCAGGAACACCACGCGCCAGCCCCACGCCTGCATCGCGTCGACACCGATGCCCTGGGTGAGCAGCGCGGTGAGCGCCACACCGGTGGCCGACGCGAGGAACGTCGCCGTGGACAGGGCGCTGGTGTAGAGCCCGCGCCGTGCCTGTGGCGCGCTCTCCACGATCATGATGGACGCGCCGGCAAACTCGCCGCCCGCGGAGAATCCCTGGAGGAGGCGCAGTGCGAGGAGCAGGAGGGGCGCGAGCAGGCCCACGCTGTCGTAGGTGGGAAGTACGCCGATCAGGGCGGTCGAGCCGGACATCAGCAGCACGATCAGTGCGAGGGTGCGCTTGCGGCCCAGGCGGTCGCCCATCCGGCCGAACACCACGGCGCCCACTGGCCGCGCGAAGAACGCGAGGCCGAAGACGGCGAACGTGGACAGCAGCGCGGCGGTGCCGTCCTCGTGTGGGAAGAACCGGGTCGCGATGACTGGCGCGAGAAAGCCGTAGATCGAGAAGTCGAACCATTCGACGAAGTTGCCGATGGCCGTCGCGAGGACGGCACGACGCAAGGGTCTGCCGGCGGGGGCTGTGGGTGCGGTCATGGGGAACGGTCCTCTCCGGACGTCGGGAGCCGTACGCTAGCGACACGTCGGGCCCAGAACCGATAGTCCAGCATTGCCGATCACCAGCCGATTGATGCCCTCATGAGCAATGATCCGACCGTTCAGCAGCTCCGAGTCTTTCAAGCGGTCGCCGAGGAACTGCACTTCGGGCGCGCGGCCCGCCGACTCCACACCACTCAGCCGCCGTTGACCCGGCACGTGCAGGCGCTGGAGCGCGCGATCGGGGTCACCCTCCTCGAACGCAGCTCCCGTCGGGTCGACCTGACCCCGGCGGGCGCCGCGCTGTACGCGGAGATCGTGGTGGTGCTTGCCCGCCTGGACCGGGCGGTCGAGCTGGCCCGGCAGCGCGCGACCGGACAGGTCGGCCGTCTCGTACTCGGCTACGTCGAGCCCTTGGCCATCGACCTGCTGCCCCGAGTGCTGCGCGCGTTCCGCCAGTTGCACGCGGACATCGACCTGCGGCTGCACGAGTTGCACACGCAGGAGCAGATCGACGCACTGCACGCCGGCACCATCGACTGCGGCCTGCTGCGGGCCCCGGCGAACGCCGACCCCGCCCTGTCCTTCGAGCAGGTGTGGACCGACGTGCTCATGGCCGCGCTGCCCGCGAACCACCGGCTGGTCCGCGCGGGGCGGGCGGAGATCGACCTCATCGAGCTGTCCGAGGAGCCGTTCGTACTCTACGAGCGGGCGCTCGGCCAGGGACTCATCAACGCGACGCTGAGCGGCTGCGCGGCGGCCGGATTCACGCCGATGGTCGCCCACCAGGCGCAGAGCACACCGATGTTGCTGACCCTGGTCGCCGCGGGAGAGGGCGTGGCGCTGGTGTCTGGCGAGATCGCCAGGGTGCCCCGTCCCGGCGTCGGCTTCCTCCAGCTGCGCGGTCGGCCAGCCCGGTCGGACGTGCTGCTCGGCTGGCGGCGCGGCGAGATCAGCCGGACCCGCGACGACCTGCAGCACCTGGTGCGCACTGTACCCCGGACCGACGATACCCATCAGGGCAATGATCGGCAGATCAACGGCATCGAGCAGGCATCGACGCTCGATTAGCGTGAAACCTCCGTTGCACACCGTGTCTGCCGGAGGACTGCTGATGAACCGTCATGATATTGACTGGCGAGGCTACTTCGCCGCACTGCCCACCCCGTTCACCGCGCAGGGCGACCTCGACCTGGACGCGTTCAGCGCGACCGTGCGGCTCTTCGTCACGCAGGGGGCACACGGGCTGCTCGTCAACGGCAGCACCGGAGAATGGGCCGCGCAGTCCACCGAGGAACGCAAGCGGCTCGCCGAGACCGCGGTCTCCGCCGCGGCCGGGCAGGTCCCCGTGATCATCGCGGTCACCCACGCGCAACCGGCCGACGCCGTGGAGCTCGCACGGCACGCGGAGGCGTCGGGCGCCGACGCGATCATGGTGCCGCCACCGCCGGCGGTGCGACCCACCCCCACCGAGCTGCACGCCTACATCACCGAGGTCGCGGCCAGTACCGGCCTGCCCTGTTGGCTGTACAACTTCCCGCAGGAGAACGGCACTCGCCTCACCGTCGCCCAGATCAGCGAGCTGGTCCAGCTCCCCAACGTGGTGGCCATCAAGCAGAGCGTCGCGGACGACAGCGAGCTGCAGGCGACGATCGAAGCGGTCGGCGACACCACCCTCGTCTTCGGCAACATGCTCTCCCGGCACGGTCTCGCCGCGATCGCCGGCGGTCACGGCGGGGACGGTCACTTCGGCTCCGGCATGCCCCTCGGCAGCCGCATGCCGCGCTTCTTCGACCTCGCGTGGAAGGGCGACCTCGAGGAGGCCGGGCGGATCGCCGACGACTTCGCCGCGTTCATGGACCGGCTCAAGGGGCAGGACCACGACGGGTACAACTGGCGCTACGGCGGTATGCAGGCCTCCCTCAAAGCAGTCATGAACCTCCAGGGCCAGCCCGGCGGTTACCCGCGCCGCCCCAAACTGCCCATCTCCGATCCGGACGCGCTCCAGGAAATCGCTCGCGCACTCACCCAGTTCGGCCTGCCGGTCGTGGACTGACCGATGCCTGACCCCACTCACCCGCTGGACCGGAGGCACGACGCCGCACACCACCGGATGCCGCCCTCGGCCTGGGTCTACCTGATGGGAGCCGCCGTCGACGAACACACAGCACGGTGGAACACCGCCCGGTACGCCGAACTGCCGCTGCTGCCCAGGGTCTGCGTCGACGTGTCCGATGTCGACACCTCGTGCACCCTGCTCGGCACCCGGCTCGACCATCCGATCCTGCTCGCCCCGGTCGCGCTTCAGCGGCTGTTCCACCCCGACGGCGAGCACGCCACCCTGGCCGGCGCCGCGGCGGCGGGAACCCTGCCGGTGATCAGCATGGAGTCGAGCGTGTCCCTGCGCGACCTCTCCGGGGCCGGCTCGCCGCCGTTCTGGTTCCATCTCTACGTCCAGCGCGACCGTGGCCTGACCCGTGAGCTCGTCGCCCGGGCCGAGGACGCCGGTGCCGAAGCGCTGGTCACCACCCTGGACACCCCGGTGGCCGGCCACCGCTACCGGCAACAGGCAGCCATGACACAGCTACCGGACGGCGTCCGGCGGGCGAATCTGCCCGACGACGCCGACCCCCGCCTGGCCGGAGGCTGTCTCGACCCGTCGGTGACCTGGACGGACATCGAGCAACTGGCGTCGGCCACCCGGCTTCCCGTCGTGGGCAAAGGCGTCCTGCACCCGGACGACGCGCTGCGTGCCTGCGCGGCGGGCCTTGCCGCAGTGGTGGTGTCCAACCACGGCGGACGCAACCTGGACACCGCCGCGGCCACAGTCGACCAACTGCCGGCGGTGGCCGAGGCGCTCGCCGGCCGGATCCCCGTCCTGGTGGACGGCGGCATCCGACGCGGCACCGACGTCCTGAAAGCCATCGCCCTCGGCGCCGCCGCGGTCCTCATCGGGCGGCCGTACGTGTGGGGGCTCGCCACGGACGGCGCCGACGGAGTACGCGCCGTCGTCGACCTGCTCCGCGACGAACTCGCGACGGCAATGGCATTGTGTGGCACACCCCGTCTGGAACTCGTCGACGAGAAGGTTCTGGCCCGCTGACGGCTCCAACTCGTCGTCGCCGACGGACACGACGCGGCCGGCCCCGGGACGCCCGGGGCCGGCCTTCGTGCGCGGCGGCTCTACTCGCCGAGCACCGTCGTGCGTGTCAGGGGCAGGCGCAGGGTCTCCCGGAAGGATGACCACACCACGAGCCCGGACACGACCGCCAGGCCCATCAGGTAGAAGCCCGGCGCGAGCGGGGTGCCGGCGAGGGACACGAGGCCGGTCGCGGCGAACGGTGCCGTGCCTCCGAACAGCACGTACGCGGCGGTGTAGCCGATGGCGGAGCCGCTCGCCCGCAGCTGGCCGGGGAACATCTCGACCATCGCCGGCACGTTGGACGTGCCGATCACCGAGACCAGTACGGCGAGGACCACCGTGCCGGCGATCGCACCCGCGAGACCGGTACCGATCAGCCAGAAGGCAGGCAGTGTGGCCACCGCGAAGCCTCCGCACGCCACGAGCAGCATCGGTTTGCGGCCGAACCGGTCGCTGGCTGCGGCCATCAGCGGACAAGCCGCGCTGTACGCGAGCATCGCCACGACGCTGGTGAGCATGGCTTCCGACTTGGTGTACCCGACCTCCTCGGACATGTAGGCGATCATGTAACTGCTCATCAGGTAGTACCCGACGGCGTTGGTGATGCTGTAGCCGAACAGTGTCAGAACCTGTCGGCGGCACGTACGCCACGCCGCGCGCAGCGGCGCTTCCTGAACCGCCTCGCGCTTCTCCATCGCGCGGAAGACCGGGGTGTCCTGGATGCGGCTGCGCAGGTAGAGGCCGATGAGTCCGAGCGGCCCGGCCAGCAGGAACGGTATGCGCCAGCCCCAGCTGTTCAGGGCGCCCTCGTTCAGCGTGGAGGTGATCAGCAGGCCCGTCGCGGCTCCGGCGACGGAGGCGAGGCCGACCGTGATCGGCACGACGCTCGCGTAGCGCGCACGGCGGCCCTCGGGCGCGTACTCCATGATGAACGCCGAGGCCCCGGTGTACTCGCCGCCGGTGGAGAACCCCTGGAGCGCCCTCAGCAGGAACAGCAGCACCGGTGCGAGGATGCCGAGCGCGGCGTAGGTGGGCAGCAGTCCGATGAGCAACGTCGAGCCGCTCATGCACAGCACGCTCAGCGCGAGCATGCGGTTGCGGCCGATGCGGTCGCCGTAGCGGCCGAAGAACGCAGCTCCCAGTGGACGTGCGATGAATCCGCCGGCGAAGATCCCCCACGTGGCGAGGAGTGCCGCCGTCTTGTCGTATTGCGGGAAGAACAGTCCGGCGATGGTGGCCGACATGATGGCGTAGGCGCCGGAGTCGAACCACTCCACGAAGTTGCCGACGGCCGTGGCGGCGGCGACCTTGCGGCGCACTCCCGGGGCGTCGGGACCGTTCGGTCCGGTGATCTTCTCGGCGGTGGGCGTGGGCAGTGAGGTGGGTCTGTCCGTCGTCATGTCCGTCCGTCCTTCCGGGGTGGTGTCGCGCCGTCGGGGGTGGTGGATCCCGCGTCACGGGCCCGCAGGGCCGCACGCTGGATCTTTCCGGTGGCCGAGCGGGGCAGTTCGCCGACGAACTCGATCAGGCGGGGATAGGCGAACCGGGAGTGCGCGGCGCGGGCGAAGCGCGAGATGTCCCGTGCCAGGTCCTCCCCCGGTTCGTAGCCGGGGTTGAGCTCGATCCAGGCCTTGACGGCCTGGCCGCGGACCGGGTCGGGGACGCCGACGACTCCGGCTTCGGCGACGGCGGGGTGACCGCGCAGGACGGCCTCCACTTCGTACGGTCCGACTCGGTAGCCGGACGTCTTGATGACGTCGTCGGTGCGGCCGAGGAACCAGAAGTAGCCGTCCTGGTCCATGACCGCCTGGTCCTTGGTGCGGTACCAGGCGCCGCCGAAGGACTCGGCCGATGCCTCCGGTCGGTTCCAATAGCCCAGGGGGAACTGAGGGTTGGACCCGGCCCGCAGACAGATCTCGCCCGGCTGTCCGACGGCCGCCTCACGACCGTCGGCGTCCAACAGGGCCACCTCCCAGCCGGGCAGCGGCCGTCCCATGGAACCGGGCTTGACCGGCACACCGGGGAAGTTGCCGAGCAGGGGGTACGACTCGGTGGATCCGTAGTAGTCGAGCGGGGTGACGCCGAACTGGGCGGAGAACCACTCGATGAGATCGGCGGTGAGCGGCTCGTTCGAACAGCACACCACCCGCAGCGACTGCGGATGACGGCTGCCCGCATCCGGGACGTCCTGCATCAGCTTACGGATGAAGGTCGGGTTGACCAGGGCCGTTGTGACCTTGTTACGGGACATGCCGGCCAGCAGTCCGGCGGGGTCGAAACCGCCTGCCGGCCGGTACACGTAGTGGACGGCACCGGCGCGCAGGGGGCCCATGAGCTTGGCCATCGACCAGGCCCAGTCCCCCGCTCCGTAGAACACGTCGCCGGGCCGCAGGTCGTGGCAGTGGCGGAACTCGTTGTGCCCGAGCAGGGTCCGGTGGGCATGCACGATGCCCTTGGCGGCGCCGGTGGTGCCGGAGGTGTAGAAGATGAGGGCAGGGTCGTCGGCGGCGGTGTCCGCGGTGTCGTACACGGGCGCCAGGTCGCCGATGGCCGGGTCGTCGACGTTCACCACCGTGCCGCCGAATCCCGCGGCGCGCTCCAGGGCCGAGGTCTCGGTGACCAGGACGGTCGTGCCCGAGTCGGCGAGCCGGTAGCGGATGGGCTCGTCGGCCCACAGCAGGGACATGGTCACCAGGACGGCGCCGGTGCGCAGGACGCCAAGATAGGTGGCCGGGGTGTCGGGGCGCTGAGGCAGCAGCACCGCCACCCGGTCGCCCTTGCGCACGCCGAGTTCGTGGAGGTGGGCGGCGACCTGGCGAGAGCGGTCCTGGATCTGTTGCCAGACGACCTGCTCCCGGTGACCGGTGTGGTCCTCGAAAACGAGCGCGAGCCGGTCGCCGGGGTGCCGGTCGGCGACGTCCGCCGCCATGTTGTAGCGCGCGGGCACGGTCCATCGGTGTTCCTCGACAAGGCGGCGGTAGGCGCGCTCGCCGTCGTCGGCCGTGCGGGTGTCCGGCGTGACACTGGTGGTCATGGGGGTCCTCTCGTACGAAGCCGGTGAGCGGCGGTGTCAGCCGCGGCGGCCGGCGAGGAACTTGGCCATCTCGCGCTGCGGCTCCCCGGTGGCGTAGGCGGCGACGTGCACCTTCTTGGCCGCTTCGATGGCGTCGTCAAGGCCTGCGTCGTCGAGCTCGCGGAGCCGGCCCTTCGTGAGGGCCACGGCGCCGGGCGGGAGTTCGGCGAGGCGGACGGCCTCGGCCAGGGCGGCGACCTTGACCTCGTCCTCGGCGACCAGACGGGAGAGCAGGCCGAGGCGCAGGGCTTCGGTGCCGTCGACGAGGCGGCCGGTGAGCGCGAACTCGGCGGTCTTGGCCCGGCCGAGAATGCCGCTCATGGCCCAGATGCCGGTGATGCTGGGGATGCCGGACAGGACTTCGGGCTGCCCCATCCGGACGGCGGCGTGTCCGATGCGCAGGTCCGCGAGGAGCGCGAACTGGAAGCCCGAGCCCGCGGCAACACCGTTGACAGCTGCGATGACCGGCTTGTCGAGTCCGCGCACGGTGCGGAACAGCCGGCCGAAGTCGTCGATCCACTCCTCGGCGGCCGCGTGGTCGTCCGGGTCGATGGCGGCGGTCTCGGCGAGGTCCTGGCCCGCGCAGAAGGCGCGGCCGGTGCCGGTGAGGACGACCGCGCGGCAGCTCACGTCCTCGCCCAGCTCATCGAGCGCCTCGACAAGGCGGCCGCGCATGGCGCCGGTCCACGCGTTGAGCTTGTCGGGCCGGTTGAGAGCGACCTCGGCGACGTAGGCGCGGGTGGTCGAGTCGGTCACCGGGTGGCAGGTGACGACGACGGTGGTGTTCTCGGTCATGACGGCATGCCTCTCTGCGAACGGGCAGGCGAAGTCGGCGGCGATGGCGCCGTGCGGGAGATGGGGGTGACGGGTGGATGTCCGCGAGCGTGGCTTCCCGTCAGCAGTCATGCAAACAGCCGGGAATGTGATCCGGCCAACACCAATCGGGACTGGCGGTGATATCGAAGTGATATAGGCCGCCGCACGAAGCAGGGATAGGGTCCGCCCCATGGAGCTCCGTCACCTGCGCTATTTCGCCGTCCTCGCCGAGGAACTGCACTTCGGCAGGGCGGCGACACGGCTGCACATGGCCCAGCCGCCGCTGTCCCAGCGCATCCGCGACCTGGAGCGCGAGCTCGGTGTCCGGCTCTTCGACCGCAGTCGTCATCAGGTCCAACTCACCGAAGGCGGTGCCCTGCTCCTGGAGCATGTGCGGCCCGTGCTGGCCGCGCTGGACACTGCGCGCGAGGCGATGCGTAGGATCCGGCCGGGCGAGGCGGGCATGCTACGCGTCGGCGTACCGCCGGACACCAGCCCTCAGGTACTCGCGAACCTGACCGCGGGTTTCACCGCCCGCGTGCCTGACGTGCTGATCGACCTCCACGAACTCACCACGGACGAGCAGTTGACCCGGCTACGGGAGGGTGAGCTGGACGCGGGCGTGGTGCGCCACCCGTCGGACACGGTGGGTCTTGAGTCGGGGCCCGTGGCGCGGCGCGAACTAGGCGTGATCCTCCGGTCGGACCACGCCGCGGCAGCTCTCGGCGGCCCGGTCCGGCTGCGTCACCTCGACGGAGCGCCGCTGGTGATCTTCCCGCGTGCGATGGCGCCTCGTCTGTACGACCACATGCTGACGATCTGCCGCGACGAGGGGTTCCTGCCGGGCTCCATCAGGCACGCGCGTAATCCGAACTTCGTCCACGGCCTCGTCCTCGCGGGCCGCGGCATCCACCTCAACGCGGCCCCCACGACGCCCCTGGCCGACGGCCTGGCGTGGCGGCCGCTGCAGGACGCGCCGCTGGCGTGGCTGACGTCGGTGGTGTGGGTGCCGAGCCGGCACAACGAGGCGATCGCCGCGTTCGCGGAGGCGGTCTCGGAGGGCCTGGCGGCGGCCGGACACCACATCGCGGACACGGCGGTCGGCGACAGCGGCTGACGCGCGGTCGACGACAGCTACTAGGATCTGTTGTGCCCAGGCTCAAGGGTCAAGGCCCGTTCGTCCGGCCTCCGTTGCATCGGACAAGAAGCCGGGCCGCCGCCCGCCCCGAGGCGACGCGTCGGCGTCCTCTTCACTATGGTCAGAGACGGCACCTTCCCCGGGTCGCGACCAGCTGTCCCAGCTTGACCAGATCCATAAGCCCCCTGAATGGGCTGGGGCCGCGCGGCCCCAGCCACCGTCACCGCGGCGACGACCTGCTCTCCGCGGCCGCGGATCGGTACCGCGACGGAGCCCACGGCGCGGGTCGCAGCCGCTCGAACACGGCCAGGCCCGCGTTGCGTACCTCAGCCAGCCTGTGCCGCTCGAAAAGACGATTCGTGCTGAGACCTGTGCTGATGTCGTTGGGTCAGGCGGCGCGCTGGTACTCGTTGATCACGCCTCCGAGGACGGGTTGTCGTCAAATCCTGTGAGTGTGGAGGTCGGTGACGGTGGCCAGGGTGGGCGCTTGGTCGCTGTCCGGGGCTAGCTGCTGCCGGGATTGGTGGGGCCGGTGCCCGTTGTAGTGGCGGATGTACTCGGTGAGCGCTGCATCCGCGTGAGCCTCGTTGCAGACCAGGATCCCGTCGAGGAGTTCGCGGCGCAGGGTGCCCACGACTCTCTCGCAGATCGCGTTCGCTCGCGGTGCCCGAGACGGGCTGAGCAGGATCTCCACATCATCGGCCTCGAAGACGGCGTCGAAGGAGCGGGTGTACTGGCCGTCCCGGTCCCGGATGAAGAAGCGCAGCGAGTCCATCCGGCACCCCAGGGTCATGGCAAGGTTCCTGGCTTGCCGAACGGTCCATTGGGACGCGGGGTGGGCGGTGACGCCGGCGAGGTGGAGGCGCCGGGTGCCGTGCTCGATGAAGACCAGGGCGTACAGGCGCTTGAGCGAGATGGTATCGATGTGGAGGAAGTCGGCGGCGATGATGCCATGGGCCTGAGCGGTGAGGAACTGGCGCCAGGTCGGCCCTGAGCGCTGCGGGGCGGGGGCGATGCCGGCGGCCTGCAGGATCTCCCAGACCGTGGAGGGGGCGATCGGGTAGCTGTGGCTGGCGAGTTCGCCCTGTATCCGAAGAAGCCAGCTTGCTCAAGGACCAGCCGCCCTGCAACTGATGGCATTCGTCCCCGAGCAGGCCGCCGGGAAGCTGATGTCGCTGGAATGGCAGCCCTGCGCCTGCCGAAATGTCATCCATACAGCTCAGGAGCGTCTTCGGCAGTGCGGCAGGATAAGCACTCGTGCCGCTGCGCCTCGCCTACCTGACCGTCACCAACCTGGTAGCCGCACTGCGGCTACTGCCGATGAGCGACCGCGACAAGGACGCGGAGATCCTCGCCTTGCGCCACCAACTCGCCGACTTGGAGCGGCAGCTCGGCGCGGACCGGGTGAAGTTCACTGCGGAAGACCGGGCATTCCTTGCCGCTCTACTGGTACCCCTACCCCCGTCAGGTCCTGCGCCGGCTCCGGTTACTGGTCCGGCCAGACACCGTCCTGCGCTGACACCGTGACCTGATCAAGCGGCGCCATGCCCGCACGTGCCGGCCGAAAAGGCCGGGCCGACGGACGGACACAGCCGAGAGGAACAGCACCCGTGAGTGAATGGCAGCTGGCCGAGACATTCCGCAGCACGTCGGGGGGTGTCCGCTGGGGCAGCCTCGGACAACCCGGCCAGGATCCGGTCGTGCTCCTGCACGGCACACCCTTCTCCTCGTATGTCTGGCGCGCTGTCGCCCGCTCACTCGCCCGCCGTCACCAGGTGTTCGTGTGGGACCATGCCCGGTTACGGGGCATCGGAGATGTCCGTCGGTCAGGATGTCTCCCTGGCTGCCCAGGGCAGGGTCTTCACCGAGCTTCTGGCGCACTGGGGCCTGGAGGAACCCCTGGTGGTCGCCCACGATTTCGGCGGTGCCGTCTCCTTGCGGGCGCATCTGCTGCACGGCGCCCGCTATCGCGCGCTCGCTCTGGTCGACCCTGTCGCGCTGGCGCCGTGGGGGTCGCCGTTCTTCCGGCTTGTCGGTGAGCACTCCGAGGTCTTCGAGCAACTGCCGCCCGCGCTGCACCACGCCCTGGTGCGTGAGTACGTAACTTCGGCCAGCAGTCCCGGCCTGCACCCGGCAGTCCTCGACCGGCTCGTCCGGCCCTGGCTCGGCGACCCCGGCCAGGCGGCCTTCTATCGGCAGATCGCCCAGGCCGACCAGCTCTACACCGACGAGGTGCAGGACCAGTACGGCGAGATCGGCATCCCAACGCTGGTGTGCTGGGGTCAGGACGACACCTGGATTCCCATGGCGAAAGGACGGGAGCTGGCCGCCCGCATCCCGGGCGCGCGACTTGAACCAATCGCCGGTGCGGGCCACCTCGTCCAAGAAGACGCGCCCGCCGAGCTCACAGCCGCTCTCATCGCCTTCCTCCAGTACACGCGCTAACGCCCAACAACCCGGTGAACCTTCCCGGTCACAGCACTAGTAGGGCTCCGTTAGGTCTGTCTCGCCGTCCTATTCGGGGGCATGTTGGAGGGTATGGACACGCATGAAGTGAACCGTGCTCGGGCGAAGTTAGCGTTGTTTGTGGCTGATGTGTTCGCCTCCGTGCCGCGCAAGGATCAGCGGGCCAAGAGCGACTGTTATCTGCGAGGGCTGATGCTGGACGGGCGGCGTAAGTCGATCCAGCCGATGGCGGAGCGGCTGCCGGACGGCAACGAGCAGAACCTGCAGCAGTTCGTGAACCAGTCGACCTGGGATCCGGTGCCGGTGCGGCGGCGGATCGCGGAGCGGATGGTGCCGCAGATCGGCCCGGATGCCTGGGCGGTCGATGATGTGTCGTTCCCCAAGGACGGGAAGATGTCGGTGGCGGTCGCCCCTCAGTACTGCGGGGCTTTGGGCAAGCAGGCCAACTGCCAGGTCGCGGTGAGCGTGCACGCGGTCTCCGACACCGCGTCCTGTCCGCTGCAGTGGCGATTATTCGTGCCCCAGGAGTGGGCGCACGACGCCGGACGGCGGCAGAAGACCGGGATACCGCCAGAGGTCGGGCACCAGGAGAAGTGGCGCCTGGCCCTGGACACCCTTGATGAGCTGGCCGGGTGGGGTCTGGTGCCGCCGGTGGTGGTGGCCGACGCCGGATACGGGCAGAACGCCGACTTCCGCGACGGCCTGAGCAAGCGGGGCATCACATATGTCGTGGCGGTCCGTTCGGACGTGACTGTCCACCCGCACGACGCGCAGCCCACCGCCCCAGCGTGGTCCGGAAACGGCCGCAAGCCGCAGTCCCGCTACCGCGATAAACCGTCCTCCGTGGCCGCTTTGACCGCTGGCCATGGCCGGCAGGAGTTCACCGAGGTGACCTGGCGTGAAGGCTCCCGCGGGCCGATGCGCTCGCGCTTTCTGGCACTGCGGGTGCGGCCGGCCGGGGTCAAGGCACGCCGTCTGGCCCAGGCAGCCGCCACCGCCGAACACGGCCACTGGGCCGGCGTCCTGCCCGAAGTGACGCTGCTGGCCGAGTGGCCCGAAGGCGCCGAAGCACCCACCGACTACTGGCTGTCCAACCTGCCCGCCAACACCCCGATCGCCGAACTGGTCCGCCTGGCCAAGATTCGCTGGCGCATCGAGCACGACTACCGAGAACTCAAACACGGCCTCGGCCTGGACCACTTCGAGGGACGTTCCTGGACCGGGTGGCATCACCACGTCACCCTGGTCACCGCCGCCCACGCGTTCCTCACCGAACAGCGACTGGCCCCAAAAGCCGATACAGCGGACTCACCCTCTACCAGATCCTCGACACCATCCAAGACCTGCTGAACTGCTGGACCGGCACCTGCACCACCTGCCACCGCCCCCTGCCCAGAACATCCACCACCAGCCAGAACCCAAGAACCACAGCAACTTAACGGAGTCCTACTAGATGCCGAGCGGTCTTGTCATGTGCGTATCGACACAGCTTCTGAGCTTGTTCCTTAACCTCTGGCCTCGAACGATGTTTCGGACGCCCCGTGCATGGCCCATCTCCTGCTGGACGCCCGCCTGGTGTCGGCCCGCCGGTACACAATGCTCGGCATGGTGAGCTTTGAAGATCAGGATCTGATCGACGCCGAACCCGACCAGGCCCACGATCGCTCTCGCACTGAGGCCTACGCGCTCAACCGCGGTGCGGCCGAAGGCTCTCCGCTCACTTCACGAACGCAATCACCAGCGGGTCCGACTCTGGCGCGATGTAGTCGTATGTCGGGGAGTCGACGTGGCAATGATCGCTTGCATCCGCCTCGGAGGCGAAGCCCTCGATATTGTCGGCGAGGAGGTCGAGAGCTTTCCGCGCTCCCTGGATCCTCAGGATCTGGGCTTCCGTGACAATCGAAACGGTGGCCCGCTCCGGATCCTCCTGGAACGCGATCTCGGACAGCGACCTCTCGTAGGGAAAGGAGCGCCGGTCCTCCGAGAGATCACAGCTTCCGGCCTTCCCCCGCAGCAGCTGCCCGAACGCCAGCAGCCCTTGACGCGTCCCAGAGAGCTCGAGCTCTCTGGTTTCCCCGCTGTACAGAACCTTCAACATCACATCCCCTCCCACCTGGCGATCGTACCGATCACCAAGACGGGATCGTCCTGCCGACCCTTCGGCCTCGGTCGGCTCTACGGCAGATCTCAAACGCGGTCTCAGAACGGCGCCTTCTCTCGCTGTATCCGGAGACCGCCAACGGGTGTCCCGCTCGGAAATACGATTCTGGTTCTGGTCTGCAGCTTCTCCGCGCAGGGCGCCGACCTGCACAGCGCCTGGGACGATCTGACGATGCCACTGTCGATCGTCACCGCGTTGACCCGAAACCTGATCAAGGTGCCCACTGCCGTACTGCGCAGCCGCGTGGCCAAGGACGCAGAAGTCTTGGCGTTACGGCACGAGAACGCGGTGCTGCGCCGCCAGATCGCCCGAGTCCGCTACATGCCTGCCGATCGGATCTGGCTCTCCGTCCTTTCCCGACTGGTCCCACGGGAACGCTGGCACCAAGTATTCGCAGTCACGCCGACCACGCTGCTGGCCTAGCACCGCCAACTCATTGCGCGGAAGTGGACGTTCCCTCCGCACCATCGCCCCGGCAGGCCGTCCACCGCACACACCATCAAGCAGCTCATCCTGCGCCTGGCCCGGGACAACAGCACCTGGGGCCACCGCCGGATCCAGGGCGAACTCGCCCGCCTCGGCTACCCGATCGCGCCATCCACGGTCTGGGAGATCCTGCACGCCGCCGGCATCGACCCCGCACCGCAAGGCTCCGGCCAGACCTGGCGCCAGTTCCTCACCGCCCAGGCCCACGGCATCCTCGCCGCCGACTTCCTGCACCTGGACGGCGCCTTCACCCTCAAGCGCCTGCACGCCCTGATCTTCATCGAACATGGCACCCGCCGCGTCCACCTCGCCTGCGTCATCACCCATCCCACCGGTCAATGGACCGTTCAGCGGGCCAGGAACCTCGCCATGACACTGGACCGCCGCATGGAATCGCTGCGTTTCCTCCTACGGGACCAGGAGAGTAAGTACACCGCCTCCTTCGACGCCGTCTTCGAGGCCGACGACGTAAAGATCCTGCGCAGCCCACCCCGGGCACCCAAGGCGAACGCGATCTGCGAGAGAGCCGTGGGCACCCTGCGCCGGAGCTCCTCGATCGGACCCTGATCTACAACGAGGCCCATGCTGTGAAGATGCTGACCGAGTACATCCAGCACTACAACACAAACCGACCCCATCAATCCCGGCAGCAACTGCCCCCGGACAGCACCGAATCGCCTGCCTCGGCCGCCGTCGCCGACCTCCAGGCCCACCGGATCCGACGACGATCCACCCTCGGAGGATTGATCAAGGAGTACCAGCGGGCCGCCTGACCAAACGACATCACCACAGCTCACGGCATCGAATCGCATTTCCGAGCGGGACAGGCCCACAAACCCCTTGTGACACGCGCCATTGGCGCTGCGGCGGGGCGAGTTCGCGTGGTAGAAGTCTGATGCTGCCTCCAGACTCTGCCTGCTTCCGCCGACCAGCCGCCCTCGGACGTTAGGAACTCTCGGCTGTGCCACCCACTTTGTACCGCGACACGGGTTACACGCTCCGGCACCTGATCGAGAACATCGAAGGCCTACGGATCGGGCTCCCCGATATTCAGCGGCCGTTCGTATGGTCCGCGGCGAAGACCCGAGATCTCTTCGACTCGATGTATCGCGGCTACCCGATCGGCACCCTGATGTTCTGGGAGACCGGAGCCGAGGTGGGGACGCGGCAGATCGGGACGGAAGCCGGCGATCGGGCACCTCAGCTGTTGGTCGTCGATGGGCAGCAGCGGCTCACTGCCCTCTTCGCCGTCCTGACCGGGCGCAAGATCGTCACCAAGTCCTTTGAAGAGATCAACGTGCGCATCGCATTTCATCCGGAGGACCAGTCGTTCGAGGTCACGGACGCGGCGATCGAGCGTGACGCCCACTTCATTCCGGATATCACCGCACTCTGGTCCCAGGGCGGCTACAAGCCCACCGTCCGGAAGTTCTTCCAACGCCTCGAACAGGCGATCGGGCAGCCCCTGTCGGACGCCGCGAAGGATGAACTCGAAGAACGAATAGACCGAGTCCGGGACCTGCACGAGTTCCGCTTTCAGGTGGTGGAGCTGGGCGCTTCGGCCGACGAAGAGCAGGTGGCCGACATCTTCGTTCGAATCAACTCCGAAGGCGTGAAGCTCAACCAGTCCGACTTCATTCTCACCCTGATGTCGGTGCACTGGGAGAAGGGTCGGCGCCAGCTCGAAGACTTCAGCCGGGCCGCAGTGATCGCGGGACGCCCCGGCCCAAGCCCTCGCAACGCCTTTCTGGATCCCCGGCCAGACCAACTCCTGCGCGTCGCGGTCGCTGTCGCCTTCAGGCGTGCCCGACTGCAGCACGTCTACAGCGTTCTGCGGGGCAAGGACCTCGAAACCGGCAAGGTCACCGTCGCTCGGCGACAGGAGCAGTTCGACCGGCTGGCCCAAGCGCACACGAAGGTCCTGGACCTGACCAGCTGGCACGAGTTCTTCCAGTGCGTCACAGCGGCCGGCTTCCGAAGCCGAAAGATGATCACCTCCGACAATGCCTTGCTGTACAGCTATACGATCTGGCTGATCGGGCGCCACGACTTCGGCTTGACGGCCGACGAACTCCGTCCGGTGATCGCACGGTGGTTCTTCATGGCGCACACCACCGGCCGGTACTCCAACTCTCCTGAGTCACAAATGGAGTTCGATCTGGGGCGGATCGGCAGTCTGCCGCACGCCGACGGCCGAGCCTTCGCCGCGGAACTCGACCGCATCATCGCAGCGAACTTCACTGGCGACTACTGGGACATTTCGCTGCCGAACCGGCTGGACACCTCCTCGTCGCGTTCACCGGTGCTGTTTGCCTACCAGGCAGCGCTGAACATCCTCGACGCCGAAATGCTCTGCAGCGACCAACGAATCCGTGAGCTTCTGGACCCCTCAGTCAAACCCGCCAAGGGCGTCGATCGGGACAACCTGTTCCACCGCAAGACGCTCGCCGGGCTGGGCATCACCGACCGGCGCCAAGTCCACGCCATCGCCAACATGGCCTATGTGACGTGGCCGGCAAGCGAGATGACCAACACCGACGCACCACACAACTACTGGCCGAGGATCACCGACACGATGGACCCGGCGGTACTCGAGCGGCAGGTACGGTGGCACGCGCTCCCGGTCGGCTGGGAACAGCTGGACTACCCGACCTTCCTGGAACGACGGCGCCAACTGATCGCCCGGGTGGTGCAGGAAGCATTCGAGAGCCTTACCGAGAAGAGGCCTGCGTATGTCCCAACCGCCCCGACCGACATCATCGCCGCAGGCGAGTCCCAAAGCACCGAGTTCAAGGTCAGCGCCCGCTGGAACGTGTACACCCAGCAAGCCGACAAATCCCTACGGCACAACATCGTCAAGGCCGTATGCGGTTTCCTGAATGGCGAAGGCGGCAATCTGTTCATCGGTGTGGCCGACGACTCGACTGTCCTCGGCATTGAGAACGATCTCACCACCCTGGAGTCGCAGGCCAGCGTCGACGGGTACGAGCTCTTCGTGCGCCAACTCCTCGACAGTGGCCTGTCCGCCCCGACAGCAAGCACCGTCCGCGTCCGCTTCCCCGAAGTGTCCGGCCAGGTCGTCTGTCAGATCAGTGTTGCCGCGGCGGGTCGGCCGGTGTTCGCCAAGCCCACGAAGGGCGGCAACGACGCAACCGACTTCTGGGTCCGGGTCGGCAACGCCACCAAGCAACTCCACGGCGACGACCTCCTGCGCTACCAGGAGGAACATTGGGGGTGAGCGTCTGTGTTTTTTGAGGAAAGCCCCAGGTCACACCTGTTCCTGTCCGCATCACGCGCCGTCGAGGACTCGAACCTGCGGTACCCTCCCCGGCCCCCGAAGGATTCAGGCCCCGCCCGGCCACGGCCACCCGCCCCGCCAACGCACACTCAACACCTCTGGGGAAACCCCAGATCAGCCCGTCCGCCGGGTTCAGAAACGACACAGCCGCCGTGAGCATCAGCACCCCGTCCCGGGCCGGGGCTGATCCCGCTACCCATGTTTTACGACTCCTGCCCAGGATTCGAACCTGCGGCGAGGGCAGCTCGTCCCTCGCGTTTCGCGCCGCTCACCGCTCCGGAGCGCCGCGGGGTCTCGGACCATGATGTGGAGTGCGTGCAGGATTGGGTTTCGGGTGGGGCGGTGCGCCTGCCGAAAATGTCGTCCCTGCAGATCAGGACCTCGTTCGGCGGTGCGGCAGGATGAACACTCGTGTTACTTCGTCTCGCCTACCTGACCGTCACCAGCATGTTCGCCGCACGGCGACTGCTACCGATGAGCGAGCGCGCTAAGGACGTGGAGATCCTTGCCCTGCACCACCAACCCGCCCTGTCCCGCTCGGAAGTACGATTCTGGGTCTGGCCTGCAGCTCCTCCGCGCAGGGCGGCAGCCTGCACGGCGCCTGGGATGATCTGTCGATGCCACTGTCGATCGTCACCGCGCTGGTCCGGAACCTGATCACAGTGCCCGCCGCCGTGCTACGAAGCCGCGTGGCCAAGGATGCGGAAGTCTTGGCGTTACGGCACGAAAACGCGGTGCTGCGCCGTCAAATCGCCCGGGTCCGCTACGAGCCCGCCGACCGGACCTGGCTCGCCGTCCTTTCCCGGCTGATCCCGCGGGAACGCTGGCGCCAAGTCTTCGCAGTCACCCCTACCACGCTGCTGGCCTGGCACCGGCAACTCATAGCGCGGAAGTGGACGTTCCCCCAGCACCGCCGCCCCGGCAGGCCGCCCACCGCAGCCACCGTCAAGCAGCTCATCCTGCGCCTGGCCAAGGAGAACAGCACGTGGGGCCACCGTCGCATTCAGGGCGAACTCGCACGCCTGGGCTACCCGATCGCCCCATCCACGGTCTGGCAGATCCTGCACGCCGCGGGAGTTGACCCCTCCCCGCAGCGCTCCGGCCCGACCTGGCGTGAATTCCTCACCGCCCAGGCCCACGACTTCCTCCACCTCGACACCATTGCGCTCAAGCGCCTGTACGCCCTGGTCTTCATCGATCACGACACGAGACGAATCCACCTCGCCGGCGTCACCGCCCACCCCACCGCCCAGTGGACAACGCAACGAGCCAGGAATCTCACCATGACGCTGGGGCGCCGGATGGACTCCCTGCGCTTCCTCATCCGCGACCGGGACAGCAAGTACACCCGCGCCTTCGACGCCGTCTTCCAGGCCGACGACGCGGAGATCCTGCTCAGCCCGCCTCGGGCACCGAAGACGAACGCAATCTGCGAGCGAGCCGTGGGCACCCTACGCCGCGAAGTCCTCGACCGGACACTCATCTACAACGAGGCCCACGCTGTAAAAGTGCTGACCGAGTACATCCAGCACTACAACCAGCACCGCCCCCACCAATCCCGGCAGCAACTACCCCCGGACAGCACCGAACCGCCCGCCCCGGCCACCATCACCGACCTCCAGGCCCACCGAATCCAACGACGGCCCATCCTCGCTGGCCTGATCAACGAGTACCGCCATGCTGCCTGACCGAAAGGCATCGCCGCAGCTGACAGCACCGAATCGTATTTTCGAGCGGCACACGACCGCACCCGCCAGCTCAGCTCCGGCATGATGTTCGATCGTGTTCCTACGCCTGGCCTTGTTGGGCTCAAAAACACGAATTTCGTACGGCTTTGAAGCCCGTCACCCTGAGGAACGGGAGCCCCGGTCCCCTCGCAGCGGCCCTGCCGCGTCTGCGATCATGCTTCGTGATCCTGTCCACGGTGTACGCCGTCACCCGTCGCCTGCTGTCGCTGCCCGCGGTGTTGCTGCGGCGTGACGTCACCAGGGACGCGGAGTTGCTGGTGCTGCGCCACGAGAACGCGGTCCTGCGCCGTCAGGTCCCGCGCGTACGCTACGAACCAGCCGACCGCTTGTGGTTCGCTGCGCTCTCGCACCTCATACCGCGCCGCCGCTGGCCCCAGGTCTTCCCGATGACCCCATCCACGCTGCTGGTTTGGCACCGCAAACTGGTCGCGAAGAAGTGGGACTACAGCCAGCGGCGCCGATCCGGACGCCCGCCAACGGCCGCCGCCGTCAAAGCCCTGGTCCTGCGCGTGGCAGCCGAGAACCCGGGATGGGGCCACCGGCGCATCCATGGCGAACTCACCCGCCTCGGCCACAAGATGGCCGCCTCCACCGTGTGGAACATCCTCAACCAGGCCGGCATCGACCCCGCCCCACGTCGTACCGGACCGACCTGGAGGCAGTTCCTCGCTGCCCAGGCCGAGCACATTATCGCCGTCGACTTTCTGCACGTCGACACCATCAACCTCAAACGCATCTACGCCCTGGTCATGCTCGAACACGGCAGCCGCCGTGCGCACCTACTCGGCGTCACCGCCAACCCCACCGGCCCATGGACCACCCAGGCCGCCCGCAACTTCCTCATGGACACCGGCACGAACATCGCAGGCATCAAGTTCCTGATCCGTGACCGCGGCGGCCAGTACACCGACGCCTTCGACGCCGTCTTCACCGACGCCGGCCTGCGCGTCCTCAAAAGCCCGCCCCAGGCCCCGAAAGCGAACGCACACTGCGAAAGGTTCATCGGCACCCTGCACCGCGAGCTCCTCGACCGGACGCTCATCCTCAACGAACGCCACCTGCACCGAATCCTCTCCAGGTATCTGGAGCACTACAACGGACACCGGCCCCACCGCGCCCTGAGCCAACTCTGTCCATCACAAGATGAAGCCGGACCGCCGCACGCCATCGATCTCGCCGAGCACCGCGTCCACCGCGTAGCGGTCCTCGGCGGACTCATCAACGAGTACCGGATCGCCAGTTGACACCACGATGAACCCGCGGATCAGCGGCCTGATCCTATATTTGAGCCCCACAGGCACGATCCTGGCCTGGCACTGCCGTCTGGTACGCCGCAAGTGGCGACAGCAACCGGCCAAGTCAGGCCGACCGCCGCTGGCCGAGGAACTCACCGCACTCATTCTCCGTCTGGCCCGCGACAACCCGACCTGGGGATACGTCCGGGTACAGGGAGAACTGCGCCGCCTGGGCCACCGCGTCGCCGCCGCGACCGTCCGCCGAGTGCTACGCCGCAACAAGATCCCACCCGCGCCGACCCGCGCGACCGAGCACACCTGGCGTGCGTTCCTGCACACGCAGGCCGACACCCTGCTGGCGACTGACTTCTTCCACGTTGACTGCGCGATCACCCTGAAGCGCCTGTACGTCTTCTTCGTGATGGAGGTCGGCACCAGAACAGTCCACGTCCTCGGCGTTACCGCGCATCCCACCGGTGACTGGGTCACCCAGCAGGCCCGCAATCTTCTCCTCCAACTCGGGGACCGCGCCCACCCGTTCCGCTTCCTGATCAGGGACCGCGACGCCAAGTTCACCCAGGCCTTCGACGCGGTGTTCGCCGGCAACGGCATCCAGGTCCTCAAGTCCGCCCCACAAGCGCCGAAGATGAACGCCTTCGCGGAACGCTGGATACGCACCGCCCGAGCCGAGTGCACCGACCGGATGCTGATCTTCGGTGAACGCCACCTGCGCACCGTGTTGGACCAATACGCGACGCACTACAACACCGCAAGGGCCCACCGAAGCCTGTACCTTCGCGCTCCCGGCGACGACCCCACCGTAATCCCCTTCCCCGCAGGGCGCGTCCGACGCCGAAAGATCCTCGGCGGACTCGTCAACGAGTACCACCGAGCCTCCTGATGAACCATCACTCCACAGGAGGGAAAACCCAGCTCACAGCACGTGCGGCGATTTTGACACCCTTCAGGGCGCCCTGCACCAGGCACAAATAGAGAACCGGCAACTGCGTCAGCGACTCGCCGCTCCGGATCCCAAGGTACGCTCGCTGCCCAGCCAACCCCGACCACGCCCCCTCGACTGTTCCTCTGAGTCAACGGCACAAGACTGAGGATCTGGCGGCCACGCAAAGTCCCCAGCAAGTCCGCTGGAGGAAACTCGGGCACGGTCGGATCCTGACGCCACGGTCCAGGATGCGCCCCCCCTAATTCCCCATCCGGCCGGACCTGTTGAGTCTATCCTTAAGCGCCCACAGTGCACAGTTTAAGGATACGAGTGAGCTGAGAGGAAAATGCCTTAGCCCACCGCCGGGGCCAGCAGATGAGGACCAGCAGCCGGCAGCATCGCAACCTGCACATCGCGGAGAACTTCTTCCAAATCTCGACGATCCTCGCTCGTAGCGTAGATGATCTGACACCCGCTGGCCGCTGCTCTTTCCAACCGCCTAACGAAAGCGGCAAGGCTGCCACGGTCGGTCTCCTGCTGGCGAGGCTCATCGAGCATCAGTAGCCTGGCGTGCTGATTACGAGGAGAAGCGATCGCCGCCTCGTAAAGGGAGAGATAATATGCCCACTTTGTTCGGATCATATCCGAGGCGCTGATTCCCATTGTCAGATCGAAGGTGAGTTCCACCCCATCATTCACTGGAATGAGAGCAGATTCGTCAATCGACAGGTCGGACGGCGGCACGCTGCGCAAACCATAGTCTCTGACCTGCGCTTGAAAACTTGACTGCATTCGGGAAATGATTTGCTGGTCTCCCTGGCTCAGCGTTCCATCGCGCAGATCAGCCAATCTGTCACGCACTTCTTGCCAACGAATCGACAGTTCGTCGAAGTACTCATCGGCCTCTTCAGCCAAGTCGAGCAAGCGTTGGGCTCTTTCAACGGAGGAAGCAAGAAGAATTTGTTGCTGTACCTGGGCGCGACTCGGAACCGCAGAAGGACCGGCTAGCTCGTCCCGAAGCGCCCTAGCCTGCCGCATGGCCCCATGTAGAGCTGCCTGAAGAGAGCTGCGATTTCTTTCTAGGGTGGTCCGGCGTTGCTCAGAACTCTGAGTAGCCGCCCGGACCGTATCCCTCTCCGCCTCGATTTCCGCAATGGTCTGATCAAGATCGGCGGCAATTCCTGTTGCCGTCTCTCGGCCGTCAAGAGATTGTCCGCAGGTGGGACAGATATCCCTCGATACCGAGCCAATTCCCAGGGTGCTACCAAGGCTCCGGAGTTTACGGAGGTCAGCGAGGCGATTTCTCTCCGCATCGAGGCTGGCAGACCGGGAGGCCAGTGCATCGGAATCTGTGCGTGACAGATTCAGCTGTTCATCTATGAGTCGAATGCGTGCCCCCGCTTCACGCACGGCTGTCTCTGCTGTTGACAGCTCTGCGCGGGCCTGCTGGGTATGTTCACCTGCTGGCTCGACGCCGTTCTGCTCCAACTCGCCGAGCTGCTGACGCCAAACGCCAATCTGCTGCTCCAGTGGAACCCACGAATCTTCCTCCATCACCTCGATCACACAATGCTGCCGCCGAGCAGGAGTGACTGGCGTTTCCTGATGGAGAAAGACGCGACAGTTCAAACTCTTTGCTGCCTCGCCGAGGCGATCGCTAGCAGATTGCCATCGCTTCTTGACGTCATCCTCTTCGCCTTTTACGGCAGCCAGAGCAGTGAGGCGCTCCAAGGCCGACAGTCCGAGGACATACTCAACAGAGCGCTTCAGCACATCACGAATTCCCAGATATGTTGGCATTCGAGGAGCAACTCCCGACCACCCGGACTTCTGCTCAACATAAAAGAGCGGAAAGAGTGCTTCTAGATAAAGTGAGACCTCAGCTGTATTGAAGCCCGGAACCTGGGGAAGATCCCACCCCAAAAACTCGGCGAGCTCTCTATGGAAACCGAGCTCACGGAAGGCGGCTCCAGGCTGCCGAACGAACATATCAACTCGGCTTACTTGCTCGAGCTCGGCGCGACTACCCGCTTTCCACGTCATGATTAGCGCTGTATCAATGCCGTCACCCCGCACGAAGCGCTTACACCTCATATAAGCGCCTTGCTCGTTAGCGATGATCAGTGAGACCCAGGATTCACGGACAGGAGAGCGGTTCCCGTCCGGGAAATCGGCGACGGTCAGCAGGGCGGGGCCGAATGGAGGTTTCCTGCTCGAGGAAAACATTCCTTCTAGCCCAAGAGCGTAAATGACTCCCTGTAGCAGAGTCGACTTGCCGAAACTGTTTGGAGCAGCAATCACGTTCAGGCCGGACGAAAATTCCGCCTCATACCGGAGTAGGCCTCTGTCTGTCCTAGATGAAATCTCCGCGGCTACGAGTTGGATACGCATATTCAGGCCCCCGTGCCCGCTCGTCCAGTTACTTTCACAACTCCTAGCCTCTCCCACATTCGCGAGGTAGAGATCGGCCTAACGGAAGCCAGGAAGCGCTTCTCCTCTTCCAGGAGTTCGATGTCCGAGTTGAGCAGGCTCAGGTACCTCTTCCCGAGTGGCGTGAGACCGTGTCGCACCTTGCTCTTCTGCTCGACCACCCCTTCTGCGTGGGCAATCTTGAGGGCATCGTCGAGTGGCGGAAAGAATTTTCTCAGCGGAGCCTTGTGCGGATCGCCGCTTTGCCAGGTAGACAGGAAAAGTTCAGAGCTTGCTCGATCGCTTATGGCCCACAGAAGGCAGTTCAACTGTTCAACGGTTGCTGAACTTCCCCTACAGCTCCCCAGAATCAGTACCAGAGCGGTTACTCGCCACCCTGCTCTGCTTGTCGTGGGAACAGGGATGGGGACACGATGCAACTCGACGGGCGCGAGTGGATTTCGATGAGGAAACTCTTTTAGTGCCACTAAGTCCGCCGGCTGAGCTTCTCTATTAATCGACTCAAGTGGAATGCTGTCGGGAAGAGTCGACCACATTAGGCGGCCCTCCTGAAACGCAGCGGACAACGGATTAGCCAACTGGAGACCGCATGCCAAGCGATCTCCTCGCACAGCACGCGTGAAAGGCCTGGCGCGTCATTCTTGAGTCCGTCTGCCAGTCTACGCACCAAAGTCTCGACCACTTCGGTGCCGGGCTTTTCCATCCCAGAAACAGTCATCGTCAAGGTGTTGAGAACGGACTTGAGCCTGCGCTCCACCGCTGCATGGAGAGGCGGGTACTCCACCTTGAGGCGTTCCATCTGGGCTTGACCGCGAAAATACATTTTCAGCATTCCGTCGCGGTAATCGGCAAGCCACTCTGGATCAGACGCGAGTGAAGGCACCACTGAGAGCTTAGTGGTAACGCGGTCAGCTATCTCAGTACCGTGGTCGGAACTCCACAGCGATTCATCCGGATCTGGAACATCAAGGTGGAGTTCAGTCTCAACTTGGCCGAGTAGTCGGGTTCGCTCAGGGGTAAATTCCTCGTCGGAGATTACCAACACCTTGAACTCGTCAGCCAGCCACTTTGGTCGCGGCAAGATGCATGAGACGTCCTTCTTCTTTTTCTGCGCATGCTCGATCAAAGAACGACTGTCAAACTCAGGTGTCATCAAAATCCAGGTATGCAAGCGCACATCACCCAGAAGGCGACAGGTACCTTCGACGTCGTCACAGAGGCGCTTCAGATCTTTCGTGATCTTGCGCTTCTGTGAAGTTGTCTGCGATTCCATGGTGTAGGCGTCTTCCGGTGCATAACACTGGTAGCCGACCCCATCGAAACGGAAAGCCTCCAAGCCGCCGTCCCCGCGGTCGCGAGCAGGGATGAACTGGATGTTCTCCTCGTAGCGCATCGACAGAAGGCGCCGACAGTACGCCTCCCATTCGCCCCCACTCCACTGCTCTCTGATCACCCGGGCACTGTAACGGGGCAACGCTCACGACATCTATGGGTTGACCACAGTACGTGCCAGCTCGTTAGCTCTCAGCAAACCACTATTCGAACACATGGTCGGTAACCTTTGGAGGTTGCCCGCCGCAGTGTCGTCGCCGACCGAGTAGCAGCCGTGGAAGTAGCTCACCCCCGCGCGTGCGGCGCCCATGAGCAGAGCAGCCGATACCCGGCACTGACCTGCCCGAACGCAGCGTTCTGCAACACGCTTCAAGGGCTGTCCCGTATCTGCGGGAGCGTGAGGAACGGCCCCGGCTTCGTGGACATCAGAGGAAAAGGAGTTCGACGTTCATCGCGACGCAGAGCCGCAGAACGACCGTCAGTTGTTGGGCCGCATCGATGTGCGTCTGAGGAACGTCAACCTCGTTCCGCCACTGGTCGACGATCACCTCCAAGCGGGGCAGGAGTGCGGCGCACTCGATGGGCGAGAGCTCGCCTCCGCCGTCGTCGGGGCGATCGAGGAGTGACTTGAGCGAGGTGGAGACATCACTCCAGGGTCGCTCGCCACCGAAGCCCCGCATCTCGGAGAGAGCGAACCCCTCAGCCTGCGCCAGCTGACGCCGGAAAGCAGCGAAGTCGCTGTAGGACCAGGCGACATCGGGACTGCTGGTGTCTCCGTCTCCCGGGAACAGCGTCAGCCCCACGTCGCTCTCCCTCTTGGTCGTCGAATACGCAAAGCTTCAGTCGGAACCAGCGACATCTGCAGCTGCGATGATCCAGCGGTGGCTGGTGTGATCACAGCGTCGGAGCTCTCCCGGATAGACCCATTCACCAGCTGAGCCCGCGTGCCTTCGGGAAGCAGGTGACCGTGCTGCGGCGCGAGGGTGCGGCCGCCGTCCGCGAGAGCTGGCCGTGAAGCCTCCCGCTGGAGAACCGCCCCCCGATGGCCGACGAGAACCGGCTTATCACTGCCGCGAGCCCCCTGCCCAGCTATGCAGCATCCCGCAACCGCGTTCAACGTCTCGATGCCGCGCAGGCCCGGACAAGAATCCGACATATGGGGTCCCCGAAATCGGACATGGGGCCAAAATTTCGCATGACCCCATACCCTCGGATCCTGATATGGGGACGCTGCTCCCAGCCCCGCTCCCACTGGGAGCGAGTGTGACCTGCGCGAAGAGCGGAAGTCCCATACCTATAAGACACCCCGAACGACGGGGAGCCTGCGGCCACAAAACGGACAAGAATGTGAACGCGCGAGCAAGAAATCGAATATGTGGACAGCGGCCCGAGTGGGAGCAATCAGTTAAGGGGACTGGGAGGGAGCGCGCTCCCTCCCGGCGCTCCCAGGGAGCGGGCCCGGGAACAGAAAAAGGGCCGTTTTGAAAACGGCCCTTCACCTGCGACGTTCGATACGTTCGAACTGTCGGGACGACAGGATTTGAACCTGCGACCCCTTGACCCCCAGCGTTTCAGGCAACTAGAGACGTAGATGTATTGCCTTAGTGCGGGGCCACCACGACCTGCAAAGGCCCCCTAAAGGACAGCAGGCCGAGCATCGGTGGTTCTGCGTCAGCCATCGCGAGACGCGCTTGCGGCAGGCGTCGAGCCGCAGCCCGCAGCGCCAAAGCCGCCTCCGTTCGTGCCAAGGAAGCGCCCGGGCAGCGGTGGCGGCCTACGCCGAAGGCCAGGTGATGGCGGACATTCGCCCTGCCTGGGCACATCCGCTCCGGATCGGCGAAGACCTCCGGATCCGATCCACTGCCCATGAGCATCAACAGCAATGGCGCGTCCGGCGGTACATCGACCCCGCTCAGGGTTACCGGTCCCGTCGTGACCCGCCGCCAACTCGTTACCGGTGGCTCACGCCGTAGAACCTCCTCTACCCATCCTTCAGCCACGTCCGCCTCGTCCGACACGCGTGACCACAGGCCAGGCTCGGTCAGCGCCCGGTGCAACAAGGTGGAGATCAGCAGTGCGGTGGTGGAGTGGCCCGCGACGAAGACGAAGAAACACACCGCCACGACCGTCGAATCACCGAGCTTTTCAGCATCCGGCAGCCGGTGCCTGCGCAACGCCCCCATCAGGCCGCCTTCCGGGGCATCAGCGACGAGCCCTGACAACCATCGATAGAAGTCGGCTACCTGTGTGGCCAGTTCCAGCTGCCGATCGGCTGACGGGCGACCGTAGAACAGCTCCAGGGCCGCATCGCTCCATCCCTGCAATGTCGTAGCCGGCATGTTCTCGATTCCGAGCATGCGCATCATCACATGGCACGGCAGCGGCCGCGCGAATGCGGTGACCAGATCGCATACCTCGCCGCGCTCAAGCACGTGCCGAACAGCGGTCAGCAGTTCTTCCGCTGTCTTCTCTATCAGCGGAGCTGCGGCGCTGACCTGATCCGAGTTGAAGAAGCGGGAGACCAGTCGACGAATCGGAAAGTGGCTGGGTCCGCCGTTGTTGGCGAGAGCAGGTGGGAGCGTGAAGCCAGCTGCGGCAAGGACACGAAGGGCCGGCACCGAGAGCCGGGCGACAACGTTCTGGGCATTGTCCGGCCGGTAGGTCGAGGGATCCAGGAGAATCTCCCGCACATCTGCATACCTGCTGACGAGCCACAGACCGGTCCCGGGATCGCGATACACCGGGGCAGCCCCACGCAGCGCCATCAGCGTGGGAAACGGGTCGGCAACGAAGCGGCGGTCGAAGAGATCGACCCGCTCGGGCCCATGCTCATCCCCGAGTTGTTCCGTCCCCCCTGCAGGTATGGGAACCCCGCCCGTCCGCGGCAGCGCTGCCGCGGACGGGCGGGACGTCGCATCAGCCCACATACGAGAGAGCCTCATCAGGCCTCGGTCAGGACCTCGGTCGCCGGCGCGCCGGTCCGGGCCACGAGATCGCTGATGGCCGTGAACGCGGCCCGGTACTCCGGAAGCCACTCGATGAACGGCAGGCCTCCGTGCACGGTGCCAGGCATCCGAACCAGTGTGGTCGGAACGCCCGCCTGTTGCAGGGCCGCTGCGTACTGCTCGCCCTCGTCGCGCAGGATGTCGCATTCGGCGGTGACAACCGCTGCCGGCGGGAGGCCGACGAGGCTGCTCGCACGCAGAGGGGAGGCCAGCGGCGACGCTGCGTGCTTCAGGTCCTCACCGAGGTAGTAGCTCCAGCACGTGGCGGCGTCCGCTGCGGACATGAGCCAGTCCTCGGCGTACTCACGGCGGGACGCGGTGTCCGCCTCGGCGTCGATGGCCGGCTCGAACAGTGCCTGGCCGATCAGGGCCGGACCGTGCTCGTCGCGGGCCCGCAGCGCCGTCACGGCAGCCAGGTTGCCCCCAGAGCTCTCCCCTGCGATCACGATCCGTTCGGGGTCGCCGCCGTAGGAGTCTATGTTCGCGGCCACCCACTGCAACGCGGCGTACGCGTCGTCCGGCGCGGCCGGGAACGGGTTCTCTGGAGCCAGCCGGTACTGCGGAGCGGCGACGACGACGTCGAGCTCGTCCGCCATCAGGCGCAGCAGGTTGTCGTGGGCCTCCACACTGCCGCTTACGAAGCCTCCGCCGAAGAGGTACATCACTACCGGCTTCGGGGCTTCGCCACGGGGCGTGAACACCCGCATGGGCAGGTCGCCCCCTGGACCGCTGTACGTGGTGTCGGCGACCGCGAGGTCGCGCGGCGCGATACCGCCGGCCGCCGTGAACCCGTCGGCCATCTCGCGGTACGTCGCGATGTCCAGCTCCCTGAGCGGCGGCGGCGTCTCGCCGGCCAGCTGGAGGAGCATCTCGTCGAACAGACGGGTGGCCGCCCAGCCGAGCTTCAGGACCGGCGGCACAGAGCGCTCGACGCCGTCGAGTGCGAAGCCGCCCATGCCGCTCGCTTTGATCGCCGCGGCGTATGCCCGCCACAGCACCCCGGAGGCGAGCAGGATGTAGGTCGCGGGCTTCTTCCCTGGCACGTTCACGCCGCGGTACCAGGAGTTGGCGTACGGGAGCAGCGAGTTGTCGAAGAGTCCGCTCGCGATCGCGTACCAACGCCGGGCCGCGTCCTCGGTGGCCTCGATGACGCCGCAACCGGAATCGAGCGTCGACTTGATGGCCGAGGCCGTGTGGTCGACGAAGTCTTCGATCGACACCGGGTTGTTGTAGAACGCCGCTGGTCCGGTCGGTCCGACGATGAGGAAGAAGTTCGGGAAGCCGGGGATCGCCGATCCCACATAGGTGACCGGACCGTCCGCCCACACGTCGTCCAGGGCCACTCCGTTGCGACCTCGCAGCCCCAGCGCCTTGACCGGTCCGGTGATCGAGTCGAATCCGGTCGCCATGACGATCATGTCGAACTCGTGCGCAGTACCATCGGCGAGCCGCAGGCCACGCTCGGTGTACCGCTCGATCGGGTTGTTCTTGACGCTGACCAGGCTGACGTTGTCCTGGTTGAAGATGTCGTAGTACCCGTTCTCGAGCACAATCCGCTTGGACAGGATCGGATGGTCGGTGGGGCACAGAAGTTCTGCCACCTCCGGGTCGTTCACCCGGTCCCTGATGCGGTCACGGACATAGTCAGAAACGTGCTTGTTGGACTCCTCGTTGACCACCAGGTCCGCGATGATCTGCAGGAACGCGTCACCGCCGGCCGGCCAGTTCGTGTCGAACAGCGCCTGCCGTTCGTCGTCGGGCATGCCGGCGGCCGACGGCAGCGGGGCAAGGTCTTCGCCGATGGTGACTCCGTAGAAGTTCAGCCGGTCCCGGGCCCGGAGCGCCGCCGCGTTCTGGGCGTTCCAGGTCCGCTGCTCAGGTTCCACGGTGTGGTTCAGACCCGGCACGGCGAAGTTGGCTGTCCGCTGCATGATCGTCAGATGACCCGCGGTCTTCGCGATGACCTCGGCGATCTGCGTTCCGGTGGAACCGGTGCCGACGAGACAGACCCGCTTGCCCGAGAAGTCGACCTCCTCGGCTGGCCAGCTGCTCGTGAAGTACTTCTCGCCCTGGAAGTTGTCGAGCCCGACGAATTCGGTTGGGTCTTTCGCCACGGAGAGGTTGCCCTGGGCGCCGACCACGAACTGAGCGCTGTAGGTATCACCTCGGTCGGTGCTGACGGTCCAGCGCTGCTCGTCGTCCTCCCAGACCACCGAGGTGACCCGCGTATTGAAGGCGAACTCCTTGCGGACGTCGAGGCAGTCCGCGGCGTGGTTCAGGTATGCCTTGATCTCCGGCTGGGGCGCGTATGCCTCGGTCCATTCCCAGCTCTGCGTCAACTCGTCGGAGAAGCTGTAGGAGTAGGACGTCGAGTGAACGTCGCACCGAGCCCCGGGGTAGCGGTTCCAGTGCCAGACACCGCCGACGGTCTCCGCCGCCTCGATGCCCCGCACCTGCAGCCCGACTTCGTCCCGGAGCTTGTGGACTGCATAGACACCGGCGAATCCGGCGCCAATCACGACCGCATCAACACGGATCATTTCCCGAACCCTTCTACTGGAAGTCATGTCTGAGAATCGGTCAAATTCCTTTGCCTGACTTCGTCGAGGCTAGCGAAATGACGATGTGAATACTGGTGCAGGAGCGTGGCATTTTTCGTCCGCGCTGGTGCAATGTGCTGCGTACCGGCGTCCGGGAATTTCCTGCAGAAACACCGTTCGCCGGCGACCGGCATGCCCACCGGTCCGGGCCCTGTGGATCCGGCTACTGCAGGGCAGGCGTGGCGACATAAAGCGCCCCACGGGCCAGGACCGGAGCGAGCAACTCCTCGATGAGCGCTGGGTTTCCGATGTCGCGGGCGGCGGGCACACGCTGCTGGCCGGGGTAGCCGATGGCGGTGCGCACTGCCTTCGACATGTAGTAGGCGCACATCGCGACGGTGTACGCACCCTCGACAACGTCAGCGGGCCAGTTCTCGAGCGTCTGCGCTGTCAGCTCGGCCACGTCGGCGGCGCGCTCGGCGATCTCCAGGAAGGCAGCAGTCAACTCGGCGTTCGCCGCCAACGCGACGTCGAGCAGCGCGGCGTACTCCGGCAGGGCGGTCATCGCAGGCGAGACCGCGCTGCCGGGGAACCACAGGTCGGCAAGCCTGATCGCCCCAAGGCGGGCCCGGCCTGTCAGCGACACGTTCACGGTCACAGTCACAGCGGAGTCCTTTGGTTGGCGGCATTCTCGGCGAGGTGCTCGGCAGCCCGCAGCGCGAAGGCGGTGATGGTAGAGGTCGGATTGACGGACGAGGAGGTGACGAACACGCTCCCGTCGAAGACGTACAGGTTGGGTACGTCGTGCGACCGGCCGTAGCCGTCCACCACCGACGTCTCGGGGTCGTCTCCACAACGGGCCGTGCCCAGCAGGTGCCAGCCCATCTCCGGCATGTAGTCGACCCGGTGGGTGAAGGTGGCGCCCGATGCCTCGTGGACCTCGACGAGCCGGTCGATGTTCCAGTCGAGGGCACGTCTGCTCTCCTCGGACATCGTGTAGCGCAGTTTCGGGATCGGGATCCCGTCGCTGTCCGTGCGCTCGGGGTCGAGTGTGACGGTGTTGTCGAAGACCGGCAGGTCCTCGACCGAGGCCGACCACTCGAAGCACTTGCCCTGGAAGCGCTCGACGAGCCGGTGGCCCGCAGCGCCGCTGCGCTCGGCCAGCGGCAGCGAAGCCAGGCGCTGCAGGATCTCGACCGGTCCCGGGACCGGCGCGATGGTCCACTTCGCGCCGCGGCGGAAACCGCGGTCGATGTTGGTCTCGGCGAACTGCATCGACCAGATCGGCTGGCCGAACGGTCCCAGCCAGCTCTCGAGTTCGTCCTCGTACGCGCCGAAGACCGTGGCCACCGGGTGCATCATCAGGTTGCGCCCGACGTAACCGGAGGAGTTGCCGAGGCCGTCCGGGAACCGCGACGAGGAGGACAATTGGAGCAGGCGCGGCGTGCCGATGCCGTTGGCGCACACGATCACTATGGGAGCTGCAGAGTGGCGCTCGACGCCCTTGCGGTCGATCCAGGTCGCGCCGGTGGCAAGGCCCTTGTCGGAGACAGTCACCTGGCGGGCGCGCGCGCCGGTGATCAGCTCGACACCCGCGGCGATCGCGGCCGGCCACATCGCCACGTCGAAGGACGCCTTGGCGCCCTCGGGGCAACCACTGCTGCAGGTTGCCCAGCGCGCGCATCCGCCACGATTGCCCATGGCTCGCGACAGGATGGCGTGCGTTCCGGGCCACCACTGGTAGCCGAGCCGGTTCATCCCACGCGCGGCGACCTCGCCGATCCTGCCGATCGGCAGCGGGGGCTGCGGTGGCGCCTCACCCGGCGGGTAGGCCGTGTTGCCACCGCGCCCCGAGACACCGATCATCTCGTCGATCATCTCGTAGTACGGCTGCAGGTCTTCATAGGTCAGCGGCCAGTCGTCGGCGATCCCGTCGAGCGTCTTGACCCGGAAGTCGGATGGGATCATCCGCGGCCACTCGGCGGCGAACAGGATGCTGCTGCCGCCCACGCCGTTGTACATGAAGGTGTGGACGTCGGACTCGTCGTCGTTGACCGGGTAATCGCTGGGCGCACGCCGGATGTTGGGGTTCGGGTTCCACGGGCCGGCCACCAGCAGCTCACGGTCCGGCCGGGTGCTCGGGTAGTCGGCGAGGTTCGTCCAGTCACCCTGCTCCAGGACGGTCACCTTGAACCCGCTCTCGGCCAGCACGCGGGCCGAGGTGACGCCGGACGGACCGGCGCCGATGATCAGGACGTCGCGGTCGGCGTCGGTGTAGTGGGCGGCCCCGTTCCTGCTCACTGGGCACCCCCGAGGTCGACAATGATCGTCTTGTACTCGATGAAGGCCTCAAGCGCATAGTGGCCCTGTACTCGACCCACTCCGCTGCCCTTGCCGGAGCGGCCGCCGAAGGGCAGGGCAAGCTCGGTCCAGACGCTGGAGGTGTTGACATTGACCGAACCTGCCGAGGCCCGCTCGGCGAACTTCAGGCCACGACCGACGTTCTCGGTGAAGACGGCCGCGGACAGTCCGTAGCTGGACTCGTCGATCAGCCGCAGAGCCTCCTCCTCCGAGGAGATCCGCTGGAGCGGCATCACCGGGCCGAAGGTCTCGGCCTGACTGATCGCCATCTCTCCGGTCACACCGGCCAACACCGTCGCGGGCCAGTAGAGCTCGGTCGGGAAGCGCTCCGCTCGGGCACCGCCGGTCAGGATCGTGGCTCCCTTGGCCACAGCGTCGGCGACGTGGCTGTCCACCTTGGCCGCGGTCGGCTCGTTCTGGAGCGGACCCATGGTCGTCGTCTCCTCGAACGGGTTGCCCAGGACGACCGACGACCGCACGGCCTCAGCGAGCCTCTCGGCGAACTCGTCGTAGACGTCGTCGTGGACCAGGATGAGCTCCGCGGCGGAGCATGCCTGACCGGCGTTGAGGAGGGCTCCCTCCATGACGCCGGCGACGGCGCGGTCGAGGTCCGCGTCCTCGAGGACGACCATCGGGCCGTTGCCGCCCAGCTCCAGCAGCCGGGCGCGCTCCTTTGCGTTGGCGGCGACAAGCTTCCCGGTCGCGGTCGATCCGGTGAAGATCACCGCGTTCACCCGCTCGTCGGCGGTGAGGGCATCGCCGACCACGGCGCCTTCGCCGGTGACGAAGTTGACGACACCGGCCGGCAGACCGGCCTCGACCAGGCACTGCATGAACAGGTGCGCGACGAGGCTCGTGGTGGGGGCGGGGATGGAGACGACCGTGTTGCCTGCCGCAATCGCCGGCGCGACGTGCTGGGCCGCCATGCCCAGCGGGAAGTTCCACGGCTGTATGGCACCGACCACGCCAAGGGGCACTCGATAGACGTAGTTGCGGCAGGAGGCGACAGCCGACGGCACGACGCGGCCCTCGAGGAGCGTTCGCGCGCCCAAGGCTGCCTCGTTGAAGTGCCCTATCGCCTCGTCGACCTCGAACCAGGCCTCGGCCGCATAGGGCTTGCCCTGCTCGAGCGTCATCAGCGTCGCGAGGTCCTTCCGGCGCGCCTCCAGGACGCGGACGACGGCCTCGAGGAGCTCGATGCGCTCGTAGACGGTCTTCGTCGCCCAGGCCGGTGCCGCGGCACGCGCGGCCGAGATCGCACGGTCCACGTCCTCAGCGGTCCCCAGCACGAATGACCCGATGACCTCGCCCGTCACGGGACTCACCGAGTCGCGGCGGTCGCGGCCCTCCGAGACCCATTCGCCTCCGATCAGCAGTCCCGCGTGGATCTCGGCGGTCGCCGGCGGTTCACCCATGGGTACAAGTCCTTCCAAGTCCGAGCCTTCGCGCACCAGAGCACCTGTTTTCCGCGAAGTAACCGAATATCGAGCCGATGCCTCGCTACTCGCCGTCGTTGCGGCGCAACCGCCCACGAGGAAAATGCGCTCGCAGTGGGACTTGGGAAGGAAGTCGTAGACGGAACATCGATTTCCACGACCCTGTCATGTGGCGCGTGATCTCGGCTGCAACGGTTCTTGGCAATTCCGCTGCATTTCCTGTGCAGAGTGCACCTCGGCACTCTCGTAGTTGCCGCACCAGTCCGTGCCGTAGCGCGATCGGGAGGATCCCCACCGCGCCGATCGCCGTGCGGAACAGCACGACGCCGCCGGATCCGTGCCGCGGCCTGCCGCCTACAAGGGCGGCGCGACGAGCGCAAGCTCGAGCTCATTGAGATCACGGGGTCGTCGGTGCACCGGATCCCAGGCGACGAGCACCGCTCGGGAAACGGCGTGGACGTTGCCCGCGCTGCTGACGATGGTCTCGTTCACCGTGTACCGCTGCGGCGAGTCGAGACTGGGCGCGATCAGGATCCGCAGCGGTGAGTCCCCCTGGCGGATCTCCCTGCGGTACCGGATGTTCTGCTCGGCCACCACATACATCGGCGGACCGTCGACCACCGTCGAGCGCAGCCACACCGTGCGGGCCTCCTCAAGAACCTCGAGGTAAGCCGCCGCCGTGAGGTGGCCGAGCCCGTCGAAGTCGCGCTCCCGGAGCACGAGCGTGTGCTCCCAGGTGGGAGTGAAGTCGCTCATCTTCTTGCCTCCGTCTCAACGAGCCGCGCTGTCAGTCGAACTCGACGGCGACGGTGTAGAGGTCAGGCACGCTCTGCGGCAGCACGTAGAACGGATCCAGGCGCTCCATGAGCAGCTCGAACGGGACGACCTCCTCGGGCGTCACCACGCCGGGCGCCTTGATCTCCTTGCGCAGCAGCATCTGGGCGACGACGGCGGCCGGGATGGCCGTCGCCGGTGCCATCCTGCCTACGGGCCACTTGACGAGCCCGACGCCGACGCGGGCGTCGCAGCCGTCCTTCCGGCCCTTCGCCCAGGCCCACAGCGTGGGCGTACGAAGGGTCGGCGGTGCGTCGGCCGGCCGCTCGACCGGCTCTTCGAGGATCAGCGCGGCGTCCCGAACGGTGAGCTCGCCGGCGTCGACCCGCTTGGCCACCGACTCCAGGTGCTCGAACCACCAGTTCGGCCCGGACATCACGTTGACGCTTCGGCGGAGGCCCTTCACCACTCGGGGAAGCGTCACCGGCTCAGGGTGGCCGATGGTCCGGATGTCGAGCTTGCCGATCCCCGGGTAGTCCAGGTCGAAGGTCTGCAGCGGCGGAACCATTCGCTCGACGCCGTCCTCGGTGACCTTGATCAGGCCGGTCGTCTCCTCGACGGTGTGGATCAAGGCCGCGCTCGGCTTGGCGTTGCCTTCCTCCGGACCGACGCCCGCGAGCGCCCACCCGGTGACGAGCTCGTCGACGGTGTCGAGCTCGCGCACCGCGCGCATCGCGAGGACGCTGACGACGCCTGGGCTCGCCCCCATGCCCACGACGGCCGTGACGTCGGCCTGCTTCGCCCGGTCCCCCAAGGTGAGCGCCTCGAGAGTCGGCGCCCAGTCGTCGTTGACGTCGACATAGTCCACACCGGCCTCGATGGCGGCCTCGATCGTCCGGCGACCGAATCGCGTGTACGGGCCGAGAGTGCTGATCACGACGTCACTGCCGCGGAGCATCGCCGCCAGATCGTCGTTGTCGGCGTCGTACGCCTGGAACGTCCCCTTGGCTCCGATGCGGGCGACGAGTCGGTCACCGCGCTCGGCGTCGCGATCGAGGACGACCACCTCGGCGACTTCGTCGAATCCTGCCACGGCGTGCACCGCCGCGCGGCCGATGCCACCGGCTCCACCAACTACTGAGACACGCATTTTTGCTCCCTCCTTAATGACATTAAGCACGAATGGGTGCGACGATAGATTCCACACTCGGAAACCGTCAAGAGTCGGCACTCGCGGAATTCACTTAGGCGCGTTTCCGGACAGCCCGGGCGGTACGCTCGGCTACAGCAATGGGATGTCAGGTCGCCAAACAGATCAGTAGAAGGAATTGGTTGGTTTTCTATGAACGAGTTGTGGCCCATTCCCTCGGCGGAAGCGCTCGAGATCGTCCGGCAAGTCGCGATCGAGCTCCGTCCTCAGGCGGACAAGCTGATCGAGGAAGTCGTCACGTCGGGCCGGCAGACCACGCAGGATCCCGCCTGGGCCGAGGGCACAGCCCTCGCGGACCTCGATCTCGAGATCACACGTACCAACATCGAGCGGTGGCTCACGGGCAACATCGAGACCCCGGGACGCCGCATCACCCCTCCCCGGACCGAGGCGCTCTCCAAGTACGCCAGCGACCTCGTGCTCCGCGGCTTCACCGCGGACGACATCGGCCCCTGGCGTTCGGCCCAGAGCGTCGTGTGGTCGTGGTGGCTCAGGGCCTGCTTGAAACGCGCCACCCACCAGGACGTGCTCCAGGAGGTCATCGAGGTGTCGGCGGCCTCGATCACGACGTTCACCGACGACGCGATGGCGGCCTTGAGCGCCTCGGTCCAGGCATCCCAGTCCGATCTCGCCGCGCGGACCCCTCTGCAGCGTCAGGCAACCGTTCAACTGCTCCTCGACGGCGCTCCGCTGGAGCGGAAGCGGGCCGAAGCCGAGCTGTCCTATGCGCTGACCGGGGACCACATCGCCGGTGTCGTCTGGGCCGAATCCGTCGAATCCGCCCCGAGTTTCGAGCTTGTCGGGGAGCAGCTGATGCGGGTCGTAGGCGCACATCACAGGCTGACCCTCCTGGCCGGACTGACCACGGCGTGGATCTGGCTCCCGACCAGCCACCTGCCCACCGTCGAGTCGTTGCGCGAGGCGGTGTCGCCGGCACCGGGTACGCACCTCGCCCTGGGCAACCCGGCCAAGGACCTCCTCGGGTTCCGCCGCAGCCACATGGATGCGATGGCTGTGAAGCGCCTGCTCCTTCGACTGGGGTCATCCGCCGACATCGTCCGCTTCCAGGACGTCCGGCTGCTCACCATGCTGTCGGAGGAGGAGGAGACCCGGCGATTCGTCGAGGACACCCTGGGTGACCTGGCGCACGCTTCCCAGGATCTGCGGGTCGTCGTGCGCACCTTCATCCGCGAGCAGTTCAACGCCTCGCGTACCGCCGAGCTGCTGTTCGCCCATCGCAACACGATCGACCGCCGGCTTGCCCGCGCCGCTGCCCTCCTGCCGAGGCCGCTGACCGAGAACGCCAGCGAAGTCGACATCGCGCTGCTGTTTGTCGAACTGACGAAGGACGGTCCGCGTTCCACGAAGGCCGGCTGAGGCCGACCCTCGTAGAACTCGACCGGGCCGACACCGCATCCCCGGCGACGAACAGGCGGCAACAGGGCTACTGGCGGCCGATCTTGGCGTACGACGCGGGCCGGATCTTCTTGAGCACCAGGGCCCAGACGATTCCGGCCACGAAGACGCCGTAGACGAGGGTGAGCATCGCGGCCACCGCGCCTCCGCCGTTGGGAACGAGGACTTCGATGTTCTTGCTGGCCAGCCACAGGCCGACACCGAGGCCGACCAGCGCCAGGCTTGGCGCGACGAGGCGGTGCCACGCGTTGGTGTCTTCGGGCTTCGTGCGGAACATGAACGCCAGGATCGCGATCGTCGTCACGAACAGCACGAGGATCAGGCCGTAGCCGTTACCGCCCGTCAGGGGTGCGTAGACGGTGAGCGGGTTCGCATTCATGGCGATCATGATCAGCACCGAGGCCAGCGCGACCGTGGTCATGACGACCGAGCCCAGGCTCGGCGAGCCATGCCTGGGGTGCACCTTGCCCAGCGCCTTCGGGAAGATCCCGTCGACACCGAGGTTGAAGATGTAGCGAGCGAGCACGTTGTGGCCGGCGAGTACCGAGGCGAAGGCGCCGGTACAGATCAGGACGGTGACGAGGTCGACCGCGAGGGTTCCCGAGAACGTCCGCACCGAGGCCAGCGCGGTGCCGGTCGGGTCTGCCTGGGTCTGGGCGATGACGCTCTTCTCACCGACGGCCTGTATCAGCACCCACACCGAGACGGCATAGCCGATACCGATGATGGCGATGAACAGGTACGCGGCTCTGGGGATGGTCTTGTTCGGGTTCTTGACCTCGTCGCGGAAGATGGCCGTGACCTCGAAGCCGGAGAAGCAGAGCATCGCGAACAGCAGGCCGATGCCGACATTGCCGGAGAACATGTTGTGGGGCGTGAAGGAATGCATCGACAGGCCGTGCGCTCCGCCACGCAGGAGCACGGACACGTCGTAGACGATGATCATCGCTCCCTCGAGGGCCATGGCGATGGTGAGCGCGCGGGCCGAGAACTCCACATTGAAGTATCCGAAGACGGCGACGACCACGACCGTCAACAGCGCGTACCACTTCCACGAGACGTCCGGCCCGTTGAAGGTGTCATGGACCAGCTTCTGCAGATAGATGCCCTCCAGCGGGAAGATCGCGATGAAGATCAGCCCATAGGTGACGATCGCGAGAAAGGCAGAGCCGAGGCCGACCTCACGGCCGAGTCCCTTGGTCACGTACGAGTAGAAGCCGCCCGGGTTGTCGATGTGTCGCGACATCTTGAGGAAGCCCACCGAGAACAACGCCACCAGGATGCCCGCCGCGACGAACACGGCTGGGGCGCCGACGCCGTTGCCGTACGCGATGACGAGCGGAAGGAACGAGATGACGCCCGCGATCGGGCCGTTGAAGGCCAGGACCGCGAACAGAAGCTTGAAGGTGTTCAGGTTGCCACGAAGCACGTGGTCCCGTTCTGAGCTGGTGTCCGCCGCGGGTGTCACCGTTTGATCGAATGCACTCATGTCCTCGGTCTCTCAGTAACGGGCTGCCGATACAGCAGCGCTCGTGTGGTCGGTTTACGCTGGAAGCTTTCTTGTGACGCTCCTCACGAAACTGTCCTCAGTCAGCCCGTCGCCGACCACAACAAAAAGTCTCACAATCGACCCCACGACGGTGCAGACTGCATCGCCCACTCATACGCTGCGAATAAAACGCAGATCGCCGCCCGCAATTTATACGGGCGGCGAGCAGGCGCTAGCAGACGCAGGGGCGAAATAGCCGGGCTGGGCCGACGCGTTTATTCGGACGGCAGCCGCCCTGGCCGCTTGGCAGCGAATTCACACGCCGAGGAATTCCGACAGCTCGCCGTAGTTGCCCTGCCAGATGCCGGGCGAGTTCTTCGGGTACTGCGATGTGAAGCCGAGGATCTTCTGCACCCGCTTGGGCAGGGTCTTGGCCCGCTCGGTGCCGACGATGAGCGGGTAGGCCTCCTCGCCGACGAGCATGCTCGGGCAGATGCCGAAGCTGACGCCGCGGCGGTACTGGTCGGAGCTGACGTTCGCGCCACCGCCGTGGGCGACCTTGCCGCTCATGAAGAGTGCGTCGCCGGGTTCCAGCAGCACAGGGATGGTCGCCTCGGGCGTTCCGCGGTCCTCGTAGTCCCGCCAGCGGTGACTGCCCGGGATCGCGCGAGTGGCACCGTTTTCCTCGGTGAACTCGGTCAGCGCGATGATGAAGTTGATACAGGCTTCTGGGCCGGCCGGGCCCAGAGGCAGGAATAGCGACGGCCAGACCTCGAGGTCGCGGTGCAACGGCTGCGCGGTGCTGTTCGGACCGATCTCGATGACCTGCGAGGAGCAGACCCAGTAGTCTCCGGACTCCTCGTTGAACACCGCAAAGCTGAGGTCGTTGATGATCTCCTTGTTGAGGATCTCCTTGACGAAGATGTCGCTGTAGACAACGGCGTCGAGACGCTTGGTGTTGGAGCCGAGGAAGGCCAGCATGTAGGGGTCCTCGGTGGTCTCGCCGCACGGCTTCCAGTCACCCACGACGGGGTCGAGCTCGGCATTGAAGGTGGCGACCTCTTCCGGGCTCAGCACACCCTGGAGGATGACCCCGCCGTCCTCCCGATAGATCGCCATGATGTCTGCGATCGGCGCCTTCGCCGGGATCTTCCTGAGGGTCTCGCTCATTTGCTTACCTCATTCCGCTGCGTACTTGTCGTCGCCATTGCGTGGACCGCTGGCGTGCTCCAGGCCAGGGCCTTCGGTATGAATCGGATCATGATCCGCTGTGATCCGGGTCTCATGATTCCCTTGGGCCGGTTTCGGCTGCCACTGAATCGTGCCCCACACTTCCGGAAAGAAGAGGTGAACTTTGCACAACCACCCCTGCGTCGTGCCCCGAGTCAGCCCCGGACCAGTCGGCGGTCGAACACCGCCGGGCCACACACGCTCCTGGAGAGCCGGTGCTTCTGGATCACGCCGGTGCCGGGGCTGCGCACGAATTCGGATGCACTCACCTGCTCGACGAACCGGGGTACCGCGAAGCGCGGCAGGTTCTTCTGACAGAATTCGAAGAACGCTGCAGCCTCGAAGGACGCGTCTTCCGAGCATGCGACCAGGACCTTGATTTCGTCCTCGCCACCCAACGCGTCGACGATGCCGATCGCCGCGATGTCGTCCACCCCGGGAGCCTCACGCAAGACCGACTCCAACTCGTAGGCCGAGATGTTCTCGCCCCGGTACCGCAGCGAGTCGGTCATCCGCCCCTTGAAGAACAGGTAGCCGTCCTCGTCGAGCATGCCGAGATCGCCCGTGTGGTACCAGAGGTCCCGCCATGAACTGACCGTGGCATCGGGTCGCTTCCAGTATCCGGACATGGTCATGTTGGGCACGTTCGGCCGATGACAGATCTCTCCCACCTTGCCGCTCGGCAGACGGAAACCGTCAGCGTCCAGGATCGCCACCTCGAAGGCCTCACACGGCGATCCGGCGCTTCCCCGCCTGCGTACGTCCGGAGAGTCGAAGGCGATACTGTCCGCCTCGGTCTGGCCGTAGAGGCTGATGACGGGGATACCCAGCCGATCCTCGAAGAGCTCGTACGCCTCGTCCGGTACCGGCGCGCACACGACGCACCGCAGCCGCACGTCTGATGCCGCAGGCGGCACCGCGGTCGCGACCGCGGAGAGCATCGAGCCCACGGCCAAGGTCCAGGCGCAACCGTGGGTGGTGATGTCTTTCCAGTACGCCCGGACGCTGAACCGGTCCCTGAAGTAGATCGACGCACCAGCCTCGATGACCGCGGGCAACAGGATGTGCGCGTCAACGTGGAAGAACGGGAGCACGAAGTATCCGACATCGCCGCCGCGGATGCCGAGCATGTCGCGGAAGGTGTCGGCGTGGTTCGCCAGGTATCCGCGCGGGAGCATGACGCCCTTGGACGGCCCCGTGGTTCCAGACGTGTACAAGATCGTCGCCAGGCTGCCGGCCGGCAGCCGTTGCTCGGCGGTGTCCAGCGCCGGGGCATCCACGTGCTCGCCCAAGGTGACGGGCGCCGCGAGCACTTGGAGCGGGATCTTGCCCGCGATCTCGGCGACATCGGAGAGGATCTCCGCGTCGACGAGGATCACCTTCGGGTCGCTGTCCTCGATGATGTGGCGCAGCATCCCGCCCTTCAACTCGTAGTTGACCGACACCTCGACGGCACCGATCCAGTACGCGCCGTACTGCCATGCAAGCCGGTGCGTCGAGTTGCGCGCCACGATAGCCACGCGATCCCCCTCGCCGACCCCGAGGAGCTCGACCAGATCGACGGCGCACCGACGGGCGAGGTCCACGAACTCGCCGACCGAGGCCCTTCCGTCCTCCGACGCCAGAAGAGGACGACCGGGCGCCTCCCGCTGCGCCCTGATCAGCATCTCGACAGGGCTTCGCCGCCGGTACCGGCTGGTCTCGCTGCTCACTTCCACCTTCGTCTCCGCTGCCGAACTCGTCATCTCTGCGCTCCGGCCGATTTCGCGACCGGGCCCGACGTGCGCAGCAGGTACTTCTGCACCTTGCCCGTCGCCGTCTTGGGCAGGTCCTCGACGAAGCGAATCTCCTTGGGCACCTTGAAGCCGGCCAGCGACTTCCGGGCGAACCGGATCAGGGTGTCCTGGTCGAGAACCGCTCCAGCGCGACGCACGACGTACGCCACGGGAACCTCACCCCAGTGGTGATGGCTCGCGCCCACCACGGCGACCTCGATGACGTCTTCGTGAGCCGCGAGCGCTTGCTCGACCTCGATCGAGGCGATGTTCTCGCCGCCCGCGATGATGATGTCCTTCGCCCGGTCCCGCAGCTCGAAGTAGCCGTCGGGGTGCATGACCGCCAGATCACCCGAGTGGAACCAACCACCTCTGAGCGCCTCGTTCGTCGCCTCGGGATCACGAAAGTACCCGCGCATCACGTTGTTCCCGCGCAGGATCACCTCCCCCACGGTCTCGCCGTCGGCCGGCACATCGCGCCCCTGAGGGTCGACGACCCGGTGGAGGCCGCCGAGAATGTTCGCGTTGCCCTGCCGGGCTTTGAGCTGTGCCTGCTCGGCCATGGGCAGCTCGGACCACTCGGGTTGCCACGCGCACACGGCTGCCGGGCCATAAGTCTCGGTGAGCCCGTAAAGGTGCGTGACGTCGATGTTGAAGTCGGCGAGCCTGGAGAGCAGGGACGGTGAGGGGGGAGCACCACCCGTGCCGACCCGCAGCGGCTGACCTCCCACCGCACGGGCGGACTCTTCGTTGGCCAGGCTGATCAGGACGGTCGGCGCAGCGTTGAGGTGGGTGATACTCAGACGCCCGATCATCTCCCAGATCCGCTTGGGGTCGATGGCATCAAGACACACGTGTGTGCCGCCGGCCGCCGTCACGGCCCAGACGAATGTCCACCCGTTGCAGTGGAACATCGGCAGGGTCCACAGATAGTTGGTCCGCAAGTCAAGACGGCCGTGCGTCACCATGGCAAGCGCCTGCAGATAGGCGCCCCGGTGGTCGTACATGACGCCCTTGGGACGCCCGGTCGTGCCGCTGGTGTAGTTGATCGACAGGAGATCGTGCTCGTCCGCGACCTCGCACAGCACAGGGTCTGCCCCATCGATCGCTTCCTCGTACTCACTCGCGCTCAGACGCCGACAGCCCAACTGTGCTGCCGCCGACTCGAACTCGTCGTCGTACAGGATGAGGCCGGCGCCCGAGTGGTCGATCAGACGCTGCAGTTCCTCCGGCAGCAGACGGAAGTTGAGAGGGACGAGCACCGCACCGAGGCTGGGGACGGCGTAGTGCGCCTCCAGCATCAGAGTGCTGTTGCGGCACAGGAGCGCGACCCGGTCGCCCGGGCGGATGCCCAGAGCCTCGAGTGCCCCTCCCGCGCGCCGGCAGCGATCGGCGAACTCGCCGTAGGTGAATCGTCGGTCGCCGTCAACGACCGCGGTGCGGTCGGCGAACAGCGTTTCGCTGCGCTTCAGGAAGTCAAGTGGCGTTGCCGGAACATGCATCGTCGTATCGCCCCTCAGCTCGTGGCACTCTGCCGGCGGCTGAGCCAGCCGGCCGGCACGGGAAACGGTGGCGCAACCGCCTTTGCCTGCACTGCGGTCGCAGACCGCATGAAGCGCCTGGTGTTCACTGAAAATCTCCGTTGAAAGATCCGGTGTCTCCTCACGGCCTCGGACGCCACTGACGCTGCGAGGGGCCGAGACTCGTCCGCACCCGGTGGAGGGACGCCTCGAGGAACCGGCAGACGACCTCGCGGGTCTCCCGTGGGTCGATCATCTGCTCGACACCGAAGTGCTCCGCAGTCTTGAACGGATCAGAGAGCCCCAGCATGCGCTCCTCCACGAGCCTCCGGTACGCCACAGGATCCTCGGCCGCCTCGATCTCCCTCCGGAACCCGGCCTCGACTCCGCCCTCGACGGGCAGGTCACCCCACTCTCCCGACGGCCACGCAAGCCGCAGGCCGAGGCGATCGGGGTTGGAGGTGGCGTTGACCGCCATCCCGAACGCCTTGCGAACCTGGACCGTCACCACGGGAACCTCTGCCTCCGCCAGCGATTGGACGGCACGCATCCCCCACCGGATCGTGCTCGACCGCTCCGCGTCGGGGCCGACCATGAAACCCGGCACATCGACGAAGTAGACGATCGGCAGGTGGAAGGTACTGCACGTGTCGACGAACCGGATCTGCTTCTCCGCAGCCTTGGCATCAATAGCACCGCCCAGCACCCCGGGGTTGTTGGCGATCACGCCGACCGGGATCCCGTCCATCCGGGCGAAGCCGGTCACGAGCGAACGGCCCCACTTGGGGCCGACCTGGAAGAACGAGTCGTTGTCGACCACCGCGCGGATCATCTTGTCGACGCGGTACGGTCGCCGCCTCTCCTCGGGAATGATGTCCAGAAGTTCCTCTGCACGGCGGTCAACCGGGTCCGAACGCTCCCCCCGCGGTGGCATCTCCCACACGTTCTGAGGCAGGTAGCTCAGCACGGTCTGCATCTGGCGGATCGCGTCGTCCTCATCCTCGGCGAGGTTGTCGATCGCTCCCGACACTCCGGTGTGGAGTGCGCCACCGCCGAGCTCGTGCTTGTCGACGTCGATGCCGAGAGCCCGCCGGACCAACGGCGGGCCGCCGGCGAAGAGGACGGAGTCCTTCGTCATGACAGAGAAGTGCGTGAGCACGGCTCGACCGGCAGTCGCTCCGACCGCGGCACCACTGATCATGCCCAGGACCGGGACCTGAGACAGCAACTCGATCGGCCGCTGCATGCTCACCGAGCTGGCCAGGTATGCGTAGCCCTTCTCGGCCTGGGCGGCCACGTCGCCGCCGATCCCCTCGAGGAACATGACCAGAGGGATCCGGTACTCGTGGGCCAGATCCTCGACGAAGCCGCCGAGGCCGCCCTTCATGCGCCCGAGGTAGGAGGTCGGAGCGCCGCCGCGAACGGTGAAGTCCTCACCTCCGAGCGCCACCGTCCGCCCGGCGAACTCCGCCAGACCACACACGTAGCTGGACGGGAGCGTGTCCAGCGACTGGCCGGTGGCGTCGACGTCCTCGTAGCAGGCGAGCTCGCCGATCTCGGTGAAGCTGGTCGTCGAGCGCTCGATCCGCTCGCGGATCGTGTACCTGCCCTGTTCGTGCGCGCGGGCGATGCGCCTTGCGCCGCCGAGCTCGCGTGCGCGGCTACGACGGTCCTGCAGCTCCTGCAGCGCGCCCTTCCAAGTAAAGCTCATCTCTTCCTCTCCGATCAGCCGGGCTCGACGCGTCGATGCCAGAGGCCGTTCCTGTCTCCAGTGGGTCGTGGGCACCACTGATGTCCGTCCAGCAGGCCGCAGACCCGTTCACCCGGCAGTGCTTCTCAGCCATGCGCGATCGGCCAACAGGTCGGCGCAGGTTTCTCCCCGTCGCCACTGATCCGTGCTCAGCAGTGCCGCATGGAAGGGCAGCAGGGTCGCCGGACCGCTGATCGTGAAGTCACGCAGCGCAGCCAGCATCCTGTCCGTGGCTGCATCCCGGTCCTCGGCCCAGACCACGAGCTTGGCGATCAAGGGGTCGTACCACTGGTGCACGGCATCGCCCGCTCGGACACCCGAGTCGACACGGACTCCCTCTCCGGACGGCTCGCGATAGTCCCCGATCCGAACCGGCGAGGGAAGGAAGTTCTTGGCCGCGTTCTCCGCGTTGATCCGGCACTCGATGGCATGGCCGCTGAGGCGTACAGCTTCCTGGGCCAACGTGAGCGGATGGCCGGCCGCGATGCGCAGCTGCTCGGCGACGATGTCGACCCCCGTGATCATCTCCGTCACCGGGTGCTCGACCTGGATCCGCGTGTTCATCTCGAGGAAGTAGAACTGGTCTCCGTCCAGCAGGCCTTCGATCGTGCCGGCCGAGACGTACCCCGTGGATCGAGCCGCGGCGATCGCGATCTCGCCGATGGCCGCGCGCAGTTCGGCGCTCACCGCCGGCGCCGGTGCCTCCTCGACGAGCTTCTGGTGGCGCCGCTGCACGGAGCAGTCGCGCTCGTGCAGGTGGATGACCGACCCGTGCTGGTCGGCGAGAATCTGCACCTCGACGTGGCGGGGGTTCGCGAGATAGCGCTCGGCGTAGACCGTCGGATCCCCGAAGAACCGCTCACCCTCGCCCGCCGCTCCGGTGAAGGCGGCCGGCACGTCGGATGCGTGGTGCGCGACACGGAAGCCCTTGCCGCCACCGGCTCCGGATGCTTTGAACGCCACTGGATATCCGAGGGACTCGGCAGCGGCGAGGGCGGCCTCCTCGTCCGCTATCGGCTCCGTCCCCCCGGGGACGACGGGCACCCCGGCCTTGATCATCAGGCGTCGGGCATTCAGCTTCGAGCCCATGGCACGCATCGCGCTCGCCGACGGCCCGATCCAGACCAGACCGGCGCGCTCGCACGCCTCGACCATGTCCGGATTCTCCGACAGCAGTCCGTATCCTGGGTGAATGGCGTCTGCGCCGGACGAGAGGGCCGCCTCGATGATGCGGTCGATGCGCAGGTAGCTCTCCGCCACGGGCGATCCACCGATGTGCACGGCATGGTCGGCGGCTACGACGTGAGCCGAGTCCGTGTCCGCGTCGGAGTAGACAGCGACCGACGCGATCGAGAGTTCCTGCAGGGTTCGGATCACCCGCAGCGCGATCTCTCCGCGGTTGGCAACCAGCACCCGGTTGAAGTAGCGCACGTGTTGCTCCGTCATACCAGCTCGACCAGCCGCTGATCCATCTCCACGAGGTCTCCCTCGGCAACGAGGATCCGTGCAACCACGCCGTCCTGCTCGGCCTCCACAGGGATCTCCATCTTCATGGCCTCGAGGATCATCAGGGTGTCGCCGTCACTGACGGTGTCACCCTCCCCGGCGAGGACCTTCCATACGGTCGCGGGGGTGTCAGCGGTGATCACGCAGCTGCTCATCGGTTCTCCTCTCAAGGTCGGACTGACCAGCGTCTCTGCCGGTCCAACCGTCGCGGACATCACCGGGTGTGCGCTGCGTCGATCTGCCGCGTATCGGGACCGCCTTCAGTGCACAGTGCACCCGGTAGCCGAGATCGATGTCAGGCACCATCGGCCGTCGACCACGTCGGGCGACCGTCTTGAGATGCCGGTAGCGTGATCACAGAGGCGGGCTCATTCCCCAAGGCAGGTCGTCATGGCGACACCCACACCAAATGAACCGACCCTCGGCAGTCCGCTCAGCCTCGCGACGACCGCGACCGCGGTCGTGGACGCCCACGGAATCGTGATCGGCTGGAACCACGCGGCCCAGGAGCTTCTCGGCTTCAGCCCCGAGGAGGTGATCGGAAAGCCAGTCCGCACGTTCTTCGTGCCGCTGGACGGCGGCCCCCTCATCGATCCGGACCAGCGACTGGAATGCTGGGGCCAGACACGCCTGCTGCGCCACCGGGCGGGGACCCACGTTCGGGCGGTGCTCTACGTTCCCGCACCGGGGCCGCGCCGGGCATCACAAGGCTGGGTGATTGTCGCCGTGCCCGCGGACGAGATGGAGCGCTGGAACCAGGACCAAGCCATGCTGGCCGGCCTTTTCGCCCAGTCGCCCCTTGCGCTGACGGTCTACGACCAGGACACCCGCGTCCGCTGGTTCAACGACGCGGTGGCCCGGATGGGCGTCCCGCGGGGGTCGATCGGCCACCTGTTGCGTGACGTCGCCCCTGACATGCTGGAGGGCGAAATCCTCACGCCGGAGTTCCAGCACCTCTCGGTCGAAGAGATCATCGACCAGGTCTACCGCACCGGCGAACCCGTGGTGGACCTGCACTTTCGCGGAGTCGTCCCGCAGGACCCGGCGCATCACCGGGTCTGGTCCGCCACCTACTTCCGGCTTCAGGACCCCGCGGACCGCGTGCTCGGGGTCTGCGAGTCGGCGTACGAAATCACCGGGCGCTACGAGGCGCAGCAGCGTCTGGCCCTGCTGGGCAGCTGCAGCACCCTCGGCCGGACGCTGGACGTGACACGCACGGCGCAGGAGTTGGTCACCCTCACCGTGCCCGACTTCGCGGACGCCGCCCGGGTCGAACTCGTCGAGACCGTCCTCGCCGGCGGGGACGTTCCGGCCACCCCCGGTCCACTGCCGCCTCTGCTCGTGCCGGTGGCGGAGAGTTCCCCGCCCTCGTCGGCGCCGCCCGCGCAGGCACCGCCCGTCCAGTGGCGATCGGCGGAGGCGCGCGACGGCTCCCGGCAGATCGTCCTGCCCCTGCGGATCGGCGACGCGGAACTCGGCCACGTCACCTTCACCCGGATCGCGCCCCGGGATCCGTTCAGCGCGGTCGATGTGGCCCTGGCCGAAGAGATGGTCTCGTATGCGGCCATCAGCCTCGACAACGCCCGTCGTTACGTACACCAGCGCGCCACCGCCCTCGTCCTGCAACGCCAGCTGCTCCCCCGCGCCCTGGCCGTGCCCAGCGCCGTGGAGGTCGCGCACCACTACGCCCCGACCGCCGGTCCACCGGGCGTCGGCGGCGACTGGTACGACGTGATTCCGCTGTCCGGCCTGCGGGTGGGACTCGTGGTCGGCGACGTGGTCGGCCACGGACTGCACGCCGCCGCGACGATGGGACGGCTCCGCACCACGGTCAGAGCCCTGGCCGGACTGGATCTCCCGCCGGACGAGCTGCTGAGCCGTCTCGACGACCTGGTCGCCCAGGCATCCATAGGGCTCGACCCCGGCGCCGATTCCCCGGAGGACCTGGCAATCGGAGCCCGGTGCCTGTACGCGGTGTACGACCCGGTCAGCCGTCGCTGCACCGTGGCAAGCGCCGGGCATCTGCCGCCGCTGCTCGTCCAGGAGCACGGCGCCTCGCTTCCGATCGATGTCCCCGTCGGACTGCCCCTGGGCGTCGCGGGGGTGGCCGGACTTCCCTACGAGAGCGTTGAGTTCGAGCTGCCCGAGAATGCTCTGCTGGTGCTGTTCACCGACGGACTCGTGGCGGGCCGGAAGCAGGCCGACGCCGAGGCCGGTGTGGTGGAGCTCTGCCGGAACCTCGACCGTCACCAGGACCTGTCCCCCCAGGAGACGCGGGATCTGATCATGGCCTGGCACGCCAACGATCCCGCGCCGGACGACGCGGTCCTGCTGGTCGTCCGGGCCCATGCACTGGAGACCGACCAGATGGCCAGCCTCTCGGTGTCCAGCGACCCCGCCGAGGTGGCGGCAGCCCGCGCCTGGGCCGCGGACCGGTTGACGGCCTGGGGCCTGGAGGAACTGTCGTTCGTCGTCGAGCTGATGGTGAGCGAGCTGGTGACCAACGCCATCCGTTACGGCAGGCCGCCGGTGCTGTTGCGCCTGCTTCGCGACCAGGACGGGGCTCTGATCTGTGAGGTCTCCGACGGCGGCCACACCTCGCCCCACCTGCGGCACGCCGGTCCCGACGACGAGGGTGGTCGCGGCCTCTTCCTGGTCGCCCAGTTGACGGGTCGTTGGGGCACCCGGTACACCCGCGGCGGCAAGACCATCTGGACAGAGGTGCCGACGAACCACGGCTGACGGCGCCGATCATCCGACCCGATCTCGGCCTGTGCGGGCGACCACGCACATGTGCCGCGCCTTTACGTCGTTAAGGCGAAAGCCTCCGAGGCTCCATAATGCCCCCAAGTTCCTTTTCCTTCGAAAGCTCCTTCAATTATCGCGCTCACCGAGGGTACGGGGAATCACGTAGGATCACCGTGTGACCGCCCAGCCTGCGAGCACCGGACAGCAGAGTTCTCACCACGTCGACGACGCCGATGCGAACAACGACACGCGCGCGCGGATCCTTTCGACGGCGCGGGACCTCTTCCTCAGCCGCGGCTATGCGGGCACCAGCACGTCCGCGATAGGCAAGGCCATCGGCATCTCGGCGCCCGCGCTCTACTGGCACTTCCCGTCGAAGGAGGCCGTTCTCTTCACCTTGATCGAGGAGCGGCTGACCGCCTTCGCCCGGATCGTGGACTCGCAGCACGCCGCCCCGGTCCAGCGCCTCGCCGACCTGGTCAGGAAATACGTACTGACGCAGCTCTCCGCAAGCACCGACGCGGCCGGGTACGCCTCGCTGGTCGGCATGGCCGAGGCCGCACACCTTCTCACGCCCGAGCACCAGGACACATTGAGAACGATGCAACGTGTGACCTACGAGCGTTTCTCCACCACGTTGCGCGACGGCGACACTGCGGGAGACTTCACCCTCGCCGACACCAGCGCCACCGCATTCGCGATCATCGCGATGTGCGAGCACGTCAACGAGTGGGTTCGCCCGGGTGGGCGCCTCGATCCCGAGGCCGTCGCCGAGGAGTACGTGGTGTTGGCCTGGCGCATGGCCGGCGCGCGAACCGACATCGCAGAGGTGTAGGCGGGCGCGCTGAAGATCCGCACCAATTTTGGAAGCTCTACGTGGTGCAACCTGCCGCCGACCCGCGTTCGCGACCGAGAACCGCAGCCTGAACACCGAAGAAATGGCAAAAGGCTTCCAGGACCCTCGGTGGAAAAGTGCGCTAATCCACAGGTCGGGAAATGCCACAGGTGGCAAGCGCGGAATAGCCCTGATCCCCGAGGCCGAGTTCGCGGGCAGCGCTCATGCTCGCCAGTGCGGCGCTGTACATCCGGGCGTGATGGCCGGCGTCGTGCATCACGTTCAGTACGGGGACGCTGCCATCGTAGAAAGTGTCGATGGTCGCCTGATCGGTCGCGTGCTCCCCTGTGGTGACGGCAGCCGAGATCTCCGGCGCCGCGTGCCCCACAAGGTCGATCAGCAGCGGCGTCAGGGTATCGATATCCTCACGGCTGATGCCCTGGTCCGCGGCGAAGCCGACCGCCTCGACGTAGGCCGCGAGCGCAGGTACGTAGAACGCCGAGTACCAGACAGACATCAGCATCGAGACCCGTGGGTCAGCCGCGACATGATGGGTCTGGCCACCCAGCCGACGGAGCACACCAGAATACTCGGCCCACGCCTCCGGTGACCCGGCGTAGCTGAGGAATGCCTCGGGCGACCCGATACCCTCCGGATAGCAGGCCGCCATGCCGTCCAGGTACCGCGCGCCCATGGCCGTGATGCGGGCGTGCATCCGATCGGCCTCGTCCGGCGTCCCTGTGGCCAGGTTGACCAGCGTCGCGCCCTGCCACCCGGTTGCGCCTGCGATGTTCGACCAGAGCGCCTCGTAGTCCGCCGTCACCGCGATGATCAACGGCGCCGCCCTGACGGCCTCATGGATGTCGGCGATGGCCGTCACGCCGTCGTCAGCCAGCGCCACGGCCTTGCTGTGGGTGCGGTTCCAGGCGGCGACCGACGTGCCGGTGCGAGCCAGGGTACGTGCGACCGCCGCGCCCATCAGACCGCAGCCAAGGACCACGACAGCGTGCGTGCGAACGTTCCGCGTCATCGTTCTTCCCTCCTGTTCCAATCGAAGTGGCCAGTACCCCGCAGGAGCACGGCCTGTCAGCTCTCGAAGGGTCCGTACATGACGAACCAGTCCCGCAGCGGCGTTCGCAACTCCCAGTGAGCCTCGACGCCCGGCTGGAAGACGACGCTGTCGCCTGCAACGATCTCCCGGCTCTTCCCGTCGACCGTCAGCGTTCCCTCACCCTCGATGAAGGTCAGCACCGAGTGGTTGTTCACCTTCAGCTTCTGCACACTCGGCTCCACCTTGCTGAGCCCGATCCAGACATGTTCGGTGGCAACGAGCGTGCACACCCGCGGCTGCGGATCGCCCTCGATCGCGGTCATGCCCGCGTCCTCGAGGCTGATCGGCACGAACTCGACGCCGGTTGCATCGAAGCGGATCTTGTCAACGATGTCTGTCATGGTGGAAACCTTCCTCTTGACTGCGGGGTCGCGTGACACGATGCCGACGACATCACGAGGTGCGCGTCGCGAACCCGGACCAGATCTCAACTCGCGCCGAGCTTGCGGCGGCCGAGCCAGTCGGCGAGACCAATGCCCATCAGCGCACCACCATTGACGTAGCTGGGTGCACGCAGTCCGGGACGCTGGCGAGGTCGAGGCCGCCGTTGACCCCGCCGGGAAGCGCCTATTCGCCGCTGATCCGGACTATCTTCTCCTGGTAGTCCGCAGTCCGCAGTCCCTCAACGGCATTGACACCGGCCGGACACACTCGCACCGCCCGCTCGGCCTCATCCCGTTGGTCGTCGCTTGGACCCTCGACGAGCAGAGTCGCCAACCCGCTGTCGTCACGAATGTCGAACAAGTTCGGCGACTCGCGCATGCAGCAGGCGTAACCCAAGCACTCGGCGAGATCGACACTGCGCTTCATCGTCATGACATTGGCTCTATTCAGAGAATCGCCGACCCTGACAGACCTGCAGCTCGCGTCGGGCAGCAGGCGGTCATCCGGATCTCATTGTCGAGCTCCAGAGCAGTCGGTTGCCACAACAGCATGCTCCAGAATCAGAGTCCGCCCGTGTGCAAGTTGCACACAGGCGCGTTCGGCCGAGGTCGCGGGCAACAGGACTCCGCTCAGAAACGCGTTCTTCGGGTTGGCCTGCTCGAAGCCGACGTTCAGCAGGTATGCCTCCTCACCCACGAGTCGCGTACCCGCGGCCAAGGAGCAGCACCGTTGGTACATGTCTCGCCATACGGGCGGGTAACGATGCTTGCGGCAAGCATCCGGTAACGATCCAGGTGCGTACGTTGCGTGACGTTGCGCCACTCCTAGCATGCGTGCATGCCATTGCTTCCAAACCGCGTCAGACGTCCACGCCTCGCCCCGGAACTCGACGACGCCGATCTGGGCAGACTCCTGAAGCGTCTGATCTCGACGACCCGGTCCAGCACCCCCGGGACGACGGACATCTGTGTGGCTCAGCTAGCACGATTCCTGGAGCAAAGCCCAGGGGACTTCGACCGCAGGACACACCGCCTGTCCGTCCTTGCCGGCTTCCTTTCCGAGTCGCACCTGCCCACCGCTTGGGCGATGCGGGAGCCACGCAACGCGAACGCCCTGCTCCTGCAGTCCTGGTCCGAACTCGAACGGGCCCGCGCGGCCGGGGAGTTGGCCGACGCATCCTCGATGTGGAAACGATGCCTGCTGGTGGCGGAACTCGACCCGCGGGACCCCGCACCCTGGGTCGTGATGCTGGGCGTCGCACGCCTGGAACGTCATGGCAGGGCAGACGTCTACGCGACCTGGAACGAGATCCTGACGCGGGATCGATGGCATCGCGAGGCGTACCTGAGCATGCTCGCCTATCTGAGCCCCCAAGAATCAGGATCGACAGCGCAGATGGTCGAGTTCGTCGACTCGGTGCGGCCACGGATGCCGGCGAACGCGCCCTGTGCCTCTGTGGACCTCAGAGTCCACGTGACACACTTTCACGCCGCGGTGGCCCGTGGCGGTGCGGAAGCGCTTCTGGCCCCCAGCCGCTGGAGCGTTCCGCAGGCGGCTGAGCTCCTGGAGCGGGCACAGACCACGTGGCCCCAGCCGGCGTTCTTCAGCCATGCCGCGACCCTGGCCGATCTGAACCTGCTCACCTACGCACTGACCGTCGCCAACAAGCGACGCGAAGCCGCTCCTGTCTTCGATGCCATCGGTGGGAGAGTCACCAGCTGGCCCTGGCACGTCGAAGGCGATCCGCTGACAGCGTTCGAGTCCGCACGCAGCAAGGCGAGATGACCCTGCCCTCTCCCCGACGTCTCGCCGAGGTAGCCGGCGGCCATGTACTCGACGACCCGTCGCCGGGAGAGCGCGCGTTGCTCGCAGTGTTTGTCTCGAGAGTGGCGCCGAGACACCCCAGGGTCGTCGCACGGCGAGAAGGCGACGATCGCCGTAGCGACCCACGCTGGTCGGCTACACCCGGGCCGTCTACTACGATCTGCTGCCCGGCTTCGGCCCGCTGCGCCGGCTCGATCTGCGCGCCCGGCACGTTCAGGAGGGGCTGGCCAGCCAGCGCGCCGCCGGACGCGGGCCCGTCACTTTCTACCGAACCGCCGGCACCTTGCGGACCGCACTCAACGCCGCTGTACGCACCCGCCACCTGGCCTACAACCCCGCCGCCTACGCCATACCCGCCCAGCCCGCCGCGCCAGAGCGGCAGGTGTTGGACCCTGGCGCAGGCGGCCGCCTTCCTGCTGCACAACGCCACCGCCTACGCCGACCAGCTCACTGACCTATTCGAGCTGATGATCCCGGGCTGCGCCGCGGCGAAGCACTCGGCCTGCACTGGCACGACGTCCACCTGGCCGAGCTGTGCGTGCCGGAAATTACACCCACGCAGGTCAGCTCAGCCACGACGTGACCGTTCGCAATCCGGCATGATCGCTGCTCAAGCTTGTCCGCATCGTTTACCTCGCCGTGACCCAGACCTTCGCAGCACTACGGTTACTGTCGATGACCGACCGCGAGAAGGACGCCGAGACGAGGCCCTCCGCCACCAACTCGGCCTCCTGCAACGGCAACTCGACGGAAAACGCCCCCGCTTCCACGCCGCGGACCGCGCATTCCTAGGCGCACTGCTCACCCCGCTCCCGCCCGCGGCACTAGGTCGACTCCGGCTGCTGGCCCTGCGGGTGCCGACAAGCCATCCGGCCAGGTCACGGGCTTGGCGGAGTCGAAGCAGTCCCGCGGGGAGGACTCTGGGTGGCTCAGGCGACGAGGGCACTGGCCAGGTGGATCGGGAAGGGTGCAGCAGGGGGTGCTGCGCGAGAGCTTCTGCGCCAGGTTCTGGATCTGTGAGACCAGGCGCGCTTGCGCGTGTGTTCGCTCCCACCCCAGCAGTGTTCGGGTACGTCGTACCCGAACACTGGTCGCCACCGCATGAGACTTGGGGGCGTGCGCGGGCGGGCGGCTCGAGGGCGGTCAGCGTGCGAGTGTGACCTTGACCGGCGCGTTGGGGCAGGTGGCCGCGTTCTCGGACAGCGCGGATTCTTCGGACGGGTCGATGGTGAGCTGCCAGCGGACCTTCACGGCGATCCAGTCGGTGATGTACTCGCACCGGTCGCCGGCGAACGGCGGCATCCACGTGGACGGGTCCTGGTCGGCTTTCGACCGGTTCGTCTTCGCGGAGACCGCGATCAGAGAGCGGTCATCGCCGAGGTCATTGGCGTACGCCTCGCGCTCCTTCGCGGTCCACTCCCCCGCACCCGAGTCCCACGCTTCGGCGAGCGGAACGCGGTGGTCAACATCCAATTTTCCGGGGGCGTCGAGGTACTGGTTGTCGTATGCGGAGTACCACTCGCCGCCGGACAGCTTGCACTTCGGCCCCTGTTCGGGCGTGCTGAACGCTTCCGCCTTGAGTACCTCGGCCCGGGTGTTGCAGCCGTCCTTATCGGCGTCGGTCCAGTGCTTGAAGCTGGTGCGCTGGTAGCCGGTGCGGTCCTCGGCCTGCACAGGGAGCGCCTTCAGAGCGTTCTGCAGCGGCATGGTGAGGATGTCACCAGGGTTGCCGAACGGGCCGGGTGCAGCCTGCGCATTGGCCGTGGGGATGGTGAGGGCGGCGATGGCGGCGAGCAGGGTGATGGTGCGGGAAAGGGCGCGCACGAGACTCCTCGAAGAGCACGAAACTGGTCGTGATCTTCGTACCGAGTCCGTGGCGCACGACGTGCCGCAGACGGCACTCATGTCGCTCGGGCGGACGGTAAGTCGGATCGTCGCAAGATGTGCTCAAGTTCGGCCCTGGGAAAGCGTAGTGGCCGTCGGGGCACTTCGGCATACCTGTGCTGGCTCGGGCGGAAATCGTACGAGCGTTGCCGCATGACGCCTGACGGGGATACTGGAAGTAGTTCTTCCGACTGCTGACAGCTCGTGGGTGATACCCGGCGGCGCGACCTCTGCCCCGGCGATGCCCGAGCACCCGTCCCGGTACCCGGCCTTTCCCGCAAGCGAGGAGCAGATCGTGGTTTGTGATGCCGCCGCGGGTAGCCGTTCTTCGTCGACTGCGAGGCTATAGGTGCGTCTGCACCCAGTACGCGAGCAGGCCGGTGAGCGCGGTGCCCGCTCCGTACGCCAGCCCGCGCACCAGGTGGGCGAGGATGACACGTAATGCGCGGCGCCGTCGGGGCGCTGGGGGCGGCTCAAAAGGGGCTGCCGAATCAGACATGGGGACTCCTCGAAGTGTGGATGCCTACGAATGCGGAACTGATGGGTGTTCACATCTCGACAAGGCGGGGGTTGTCGATGAAGGTGCGCATGATGTCGGTCCAGGGGTAGTTGGTGACGAGGTCGGCGGCGATCTGGTCACGGGGCGGTGCGATGTCCTGGATGAGTTGGGGCAGGTGCCGACGCCTTCGGTAGCCGAGGAAGCGGGCGTACCAGCGCCATGCCCGGGCCTGGTTGAGGCCGGTGTTGTCGATCGCGTAGTGGGTGGCGAGCAGGTGCGCGGCGAGGGCGTCGTCAGCGCCGGCGGCGAAGCCCCACCAGAAGACGGCGCTGTGGCGGCGGCCCAGGAGGTAGAGCAGGCAGGCGAAGGTGCGGGCACCGGCGCGTTCGTACAGGTCGAACTGCTCGTGTTCCTGGGAGCACAGCACGGTCTCGCAGACCTCGAGGAGGTAGGTCTGTGTGGCGCGGGGGTGGGAGAGAAGGTTGCGGTGGACGATCGGGAGCGGGCGGCGGCGCCGGGCCCGACGGCTGCGGGGTCGGACGGCGTCATGGCGGGCGGTCGGCGGCTGCGCGGTGGCGGGCTCCCGGCCCCGGTCGCTGTCGCCTCCTGTGGCGCGACGGACGCGCGGGGGGCGGGGGGTTTCGGCGGCGATGCGCTTGGCCAGGCGGCTCATGAAATCCGCGGTGTCGTGCGTGGAGACCATGTCCTCCACAACGCGGGCCTCGGCGAGCAGCAGCTCCTCTACGTCGAGGTCGTCCGCGCTGTGGTCGGCGTTGAGCTCGTCCAGGCGGTGGTTGCTCATCGTTCTCCTTCGTTCCTGGTCGGCCGGAGCAGACGGCGCAGGTGCACGCGGCCCTTGCTGAGGTTGGTACGGACGGCGGCCGCGGTACTGCCGGTCTGCTCAGCGATCTCCGCGGACGCCAGTCCCTCGAAGTAGTGCAGCCGGACGCAGCGGGCCTGGGTGGGCGCAGTGCGCTCGAGCGTGGCCATGGCCCGGTGGAGCTCCTCGTAGCCGCGAAGCTTGAGGAGTTCGTCGATGGTGCCGCCGTCAGACACAAGGGTCTGGATGTCGTCGGCCAGGATCTCCCGGCCGGCGCGACGGGCCTGGCGACGGTAATGATCGACCCAGAAGCCGTGCACGATCTTGCGGACCAGGCCCAGGCGGTTCCGGCTCGCCTCGATGTAGGGCCAGCGCTCGTATACGCGTATGGCGGCGTCCATGAGGATCTCGTCGGCGTCGAAGACGGTGCGGGTGCGCACCACGAGGTAGCGCAGCAAGTAGTCCTTGTTCTGCCGGAAGAACTCGTCGAAGGCGGCGTCGTGCGCGCTCTGCGCGACGGGGTTCTCCTGGTCGGACGCGTCCGCGTCGCTCATCAGGCCCCCTCGGAACGGACGGCGCACGAGTGCGTGCGGCCCACGGAGGCCTGGCGGGCCGTAGCGGGGCGCTGGAGGGTACGGCGCGTTGTTGCGCCGATGGCCGTCGCTGCCTGGTGCGAGCGCGGGGTGCGGAAGCCTTCGAGTTCCCGCTGCCCGACGCGGTTCTGCCTCATGGTGTCTCCTCAGTGGATGCGCAGGTCCGTGCTCAAGCCGGATGCGCCTGCGAACGCCTCATCGCGTCGTGCCTATAGAACCGATCGCGAGGCGCTCAGAGTTAACCGTTTGCCCAAGCCGTAAACGGATGATGCCCTTCGATTCAGTTACACAGCGTGTGACCTGCGGCTTACGTTCCGCGAAAATTTGGGGTGTGACCCATCCCACGTGGAGGGCATGCCAACTCCCGGTTTATCGCCACCTGTTCGCCACCCTGCGCCGGGGCACAACCGCTCTGACAAGGCACTCTGTGCCACCCGGCGAAGGGATCCGGAGGACTCGGCCGTTCCGCGCCAAGTGAAATGCATATATCAGCCACCCTCGCGAGGGTCGGCCGGGCGACTGATCCATACCCAGGCATGTTGCGCTCGGTAGTGACAGAGTCTGATCGAAAATATTCGCGATCCCGAGGCCCTGCCCCGCGCCGTGAAAATTTGCAGCCCCTCATCACAACCACCTTCATCAATCACGACATCGGCTCGTGCCACCCCACCGGACGCCTGCCGAGCAGAAGGAGTTGTCGCAGCGACGACGGTTGCCCGGCGCACAGCTGCGGCTTCAATCGCAGCGGCCTGGCGGCGTCGCCCGGAACGACGTCGGGCTTGGGGAACGCGCGCTGGGACAGCTCTCGCATCACGGCGTTCGGCCGCTCCACCGCCTCCGCGATAGCCTGGTCCACGCGGGACGGCGGCGTCGCCTCCTGGTGCGCGGCGAGCGCGGCGGTGGCCGTCCGAGGCCGTCTCCCGGGTACGCGGCGGTCCAGCGGTCGTGGCGGCCCAGGGCTCCGGATCGGCGTCGGCCGGCTCGGGCACCGCCACGAAGCGACGGACCTGCAACCGGACCATCAACCTCGCCCCGTCCAGGGGGTGTTCGGCAAGTCCGCGCTCATACGTCGTGTGAACCCGCCGGGCCCGAGAACGGCAGTCCGGGCACTGTGGCTACGGTTCGCAAGCTGCGACCTTCACGACGAGGCCTCCGCGGTGACGCTCACCCGCTCCAATCGGACATCGGTCTCGGGAAACAGAACATCATCGAGCGAGCGAACCCCCGTGATCGAGAACTTCCCGGCAGGAACCTTCCCGCATTCGACCACTGATTTGAGGCTTCACGGATCTCCGGCCAGGGCCAGGTTCAGTGAGCGCATCATCGTGATGGCTTGGGCCGGAAGGCTGTCACCCTCGCGGGCGCGGTCGAGGTAGTTGCGCATGAGGTGTTGATCGCGTCACGTGGACCCGCGCGCGTTGAACTCGCGTCTGCTGGAATCGAGGGACTGCGTCACAGATGCCTTCGGGACCCCGCTCGACGCCAGTCGGCACCCGCAGCCCGCATCGTCGTGAGGCGACCGCAGGCATGGGCTCAGGCGAGGGCGTCGGAGTGAGCTGTGCCCCGTACTTGTCCAGCCCGGCCAACTTCGGTGCTCAGTCACAGTTGGGCGCTCTTGCGACGGTGACATTGAGCCCCATGGCGAGCCGTGCGGCCGCCCAACACGCGTTCCGACCTGCTGGATCCCTGTGTCACGGTCGGGGCATCGGCCGCAGTCCGTGGCCGGCACATCTCACAGGGCGCTCGTCCCTCTTTCCGGGGGCGAGCGCCCTGTCGTTCGACCGGAGAGGAGACATTGGGTGGAGGAATCAGAGGTCATCACCGGCCTCGACGTGGCGACCACGTCGGACAGGACCGAGTCGGTGATGAAGAAATTGCCCGAGGTCACGCTGGCATTCTGGATCATGAAGATCGCCGCGACGACCCTGGGTGAGACGGCGGGCGACCTTTTCTCGCAGACCTTGAAACTGGGCTACTTCCTGACCACGATCGCGCTGTTCGTGGTCTTCGTGGTGACGCTGGTGGTCCAATTGCGCTCCAGGCGCTACAACCCGTTCTTCTACTGGACCGTGATTCTTTCGACCAGCATGGCCGGCACCACGATGTCCGACTTCATGAACCGGGACGCCAGCGCTCAGTTCCTCTCGAACGGTACGACGAAGCTCGGCTGGGGACCGCAGGGCCTCGGTCTCGGGTATCCGGAAGGAGCAGCCATCCTGATCTCGATCCTCCTGGCGATCTTCCTCGCCTGGAAGCTGAGCGGGATGACGTTCCAGATCCGCGACATCGTCACCTTCAAGGCAGAGGCACTGTTCTGGGCGGCGATCCTCGTTTCCAACACCCTTGGCACTTCGATGGGCGACTTCCTTTCCGACAGCTCCGGCCTCGGTTACGCCGGCGGCGCACTGCTCGTTACTGGGGTGCTCGCCGTGCTCGTGGCGCTGATGAAGGTGCCCGCGGTACCGAACGTGCTGCTGTTCTGGATCGCCTTCGTCCTCACCCGCCCGCTGGGGGCCACCGCCGGCGACTTCCTCACCAAGCCGGTCGCCAAGGGCGGCCTGGATCTCGGTACGGCAGGCTCATCCGCCGTCCTGCTCGCCGTTCTTCTCGGCCTGATGGCCCATGCTCAGGTACAGGAGCGCCAGACCGCCGCACGGTAGGCAAGGAGCGGAGCCGGTCACGCGACAGGGAGGCTGACCGTCAGCCGGGCCCCGGGAGCGGGCCCCGGGCCGTAGGGTCTGATGCACGATCGGTTGACGTCTTCACCCAGCCCCACTCCAGACCGGGTGCCGCGGGGCGACATTGATTCGACCTTGTGGGATCCAAGGAACGTCGCGTTTCGGAATCCGATCGCCGAGCACGAGAAGACTTCGAGTGATTGCTCAGCGTGGCTGCGTCCGAGTTCGGTGAGTGCGTTCGGTCAGCTCGGCAGAGTCACCATCATGCAGGCCAGCAGCGTGTATCCACCGCGGGAGACTTCGATGTGGTGTCAACACCCAAGGCGGCCCGGGCGGATCACATCCGCCCGGGCCATGTGGCTCATACCCGTCCGCGAGCGGCCGCGACGGTCAGCCGTGCACCTTGATGCAGGGGTTCCCCGACGACTTGGTGGCCACAGCGCACAGCCACGTCCCGTTCGGGAACGATCGGTTGATCTTCCACGAGGCCGAGGCGAACTTCGTCATGCCGGCGCTGGTGATCTCGGCCAGCTTCCAGCGGGTCACGTTAGAGCTGCTCGCCGAGCTGCCCGTGTGCTTGTACACCCGGAACTTCTCGCCGTTGCGCTGTTTGTCGGACGACACGGTAATGCGTTCAACGTGCAGTCCATTCCCCTCGACGTAGATGGAAACCGACCCGTCGGTGTCGTCCCCGCTCATCGGCACTGACGCCGAGGAGGCGGGAGCGAGGAGCAAGACGATGGAAGCGGCCGTCAGACCGGCCTTGATCATATTTCGCATGATCGCCCTAACTCACGTGCTGATCATGTGGATACGGCCTCCTTGGGGGTGATCACCCCGGCGAGGGATAGATATGACTACGTCAAGTGCATGGCGTCATCCGAAACGGTGGCCTGCGGTCCTCGGGCCCGATCACCCCTGGTTCATTGCGGTGTGTCCTGGGCGGTCGGGGTGTGCGCCAAGGCGTGGTGGGTCAGGGAGCGCTGCCAGCGGGCTTCCAGAGCGGCAAGGAGGCGGGCGTCGACGCTGTCTGCTACGTGTGCGTAGACATCGGCGATGCCTTTGAGGGTGTGGCCCAGGCGGCGGGCCTGGGCGACTTCGGGAATGTTGTCCTCGATGAGCCAGGTTTTGTGGGTGTGGCGGAGGTTGTGGAAGGTGAGACCGGGTTTGAGCGCGGGCCAGGTGGTGCCGTCGGGCAAGGTCGTGCCGCGTGAGGCTGGTGCCCAGATTCGGCGGGCGAAGGTGGAGCGGCGCAGGAGCTTGCCCTTGGTGCTGGTGAAGAGGTGTTCGCGGTCGTGGCGGGCGAGGTCTTGCTGGAGAAGGGCGTTGAGGAAGGGCGGGAGGGTGACGGTGCGGACGGAGGCAGCGGTTTTGGGCGGGCCGTAGCCGTGTCGGCCGTCGACTTCGAGGAGGTTGCCGGTGTCGGGGTGGATGGTCAGGGTCGCGGCCTGCGGGTCGTGGGCTGGGCGGCGTAGTGAGGCGAGTTCGCCCCAGCGCATGCCGGTGTACGCGGCGGTGATCACGAGGAGGCCCTGGGTGGGGCCGGTGAGGTGGGTGATGCGGCGGGCCAGGGAGATGACCTCGTGTTCGGTGGCCCATAGTTGGTTCTCGCCCTGGCGTTCGCGGCCGCGCTGGCGGGGGACGCGTACGGGGTTGTCGGGGATGAGGCGTTCGGTGACGGCGGCGGCCATGACCAGGGCGAAGAGTTTGCCGATGGACGTGGTGGTGGGGCGGGCGTAGCGCTGCTGGAGGGACTTGAGCCACACGGTGACGTCGCTGGGGGCGATGAGGTGCAGGGGCATGGCCCCCCAGCGGGGCAGGATGTGGTTTTTGAGGAGGCTGCGGTAATGGGAGGCGGTGTTGGGGCCGACGTCGATGGTGAGCCACCAGCGGTGCACCCAGTCCGTGAGCAGTGTCTCGACTGGCTCGAACAGTGGTCGCGCAGGTAGCACCGCCGTAGCGGTGAGCGGCGGTGCTGGCGAGATGCGGGCGATGTCCGGGGGAAGCGGGGCGGGCGTTGACAGTTCCCGTCGGCTGGGGCGGGTGGTCCGGGCGGGCACGAGGTGGGGCGTTAGGGCACGTGGGGGAAGGGTGATGGCTGCGGCCGTCGGTGCGCTCTCCTGTTCCGGGGGGAGATCGTCGCGGCTCGGGTGGGCTGCGATGCCGACCCTGGGCGCGGGCGCCTGCGGCGGCCAGGGGGTGGGTGTATACGTGTCCTGGGCCTGCTGCGTCGGCTGGAGTAGCTGCAGATTCGCGTAGGCCGGCGGATTGGCGAGATCGGTTCGGCCTGCCCCGGGTACGGCACCCTTCGCGGCGGGCGGTGGGGTGGTGCGGGAGATGGGGACGAGGGTGTCGGCATGCTCGGTGGCCGCGTCATGTGTGGGGAATACTCCGGCGGTTTCGGCGCGGCCGTCCCGTGTCCAGTAGCGCACTCGGTAGCGGTTGCCACGGCGTTCGACCCAGGCCATCGGATTCTCCAGATTGCTTGTTCAGCCCCAGCGGCGTGTAGCCGCACCAGGGTTGAGGTGGGGTGGGCGCCCGGGAGCGTCTGCATGTGCATCACGTGCGGACGCTCCCGGCGTTGAGTACCCGGTTATGTGCGCCATCGGGCGCCGGACCATCGACGCTCCATCGGACACCGGAGGGGAAGCGGATCACGTGTTCGGGTTGTCACCCGTGCCGGGCGTCGGTGGGTCCGCACTGCCCGGTCGCGATGAGACGGTGCAAGTCATGTGCGCTGAAACGCAGATGGCGGCCGATGCGCGTGTGCGGGATGGCGCCGGCCGCGGCCTTCTTGCGCAGCCACGACGGCGGTACCTGCAGCAGCCCCGCCGCTTGCTCCGCGGTGAACAGCCGCAACGCCTCCTCGTCGTTGACGTCCACCCCGGCGTCGGCCGGAGCGGACTTGGCAATGCGCCCGGGCTGAGAGGTCTGTGACCCGCGCCGGCTCCGCCCCGGCCTCGCAGTCGTACGGCCCTGGGGTCGAGGTGGTGTGCCGATGGGCGGCGTGGACCGGTCCGAGGAGGCAGGGGCCTCGCCCGGAGGCAGGGCGAGCAGGTAGGTGAGGTCCACATCTGTACGGTCGGACTGAGCGGATTCTTCGACAGATTCGGAGGTCATGACACGCTCCTGAAAGTAGGGGGCCACAGGCCGGGGCGGCGGCGCGCGGCGACAAGCACGTCGGCACATGGCCGCATGATGTGTGGCGGGCGGAACCGAGGGCAGGGCGTCTATTGCTCGTGCGGCAGCGGTCCCGGGATGCGGGGACGAGTTGGCCAGTCAGGCCACCTCGCGGTGCACACGCCGGCCCGGGCCGGAAGGTCGTGTGCCTCCCGGAGGCCCCGGATCAGGGACGACGCTGCGCACCCGTGTCGGCGGTGGAGATACGGTACTGGGCGCCGACCGTGGACGCTCCGATTCGGCGAGGTCCTCACGCCCGTTCCCGTAGTCCGGTGATTTCCGGGCGGGGTGGACACGTCGTTCCTCACCTCCCGCGTCGTCCGCGCGTCTTCACATGCGGTGGGCGTGGGGTGGGATGCCGTCGGGGAGCAGGAGGTTGATGGCGTGTGCGGCCTGGCGGGTAACGACGCTGTTGCCCAGGAGGTGGAGTTGGGCGGCTCGGGAGAGTTCGCCGGTGCCGGTGACCCAGCCGGCGGGCAGGCCCATCATCCACTCCACGAATTCGGCGGAGAGCCTGCGGGTGCCGGGCTGGGTGGGGCTGGGCGCGGCACGTTCACTTACGTGTTCCCATCGGCGGATGGCGGGCAGGAAGTCGCCCCACCAGCGGGCAGGCGAGTGACGGCCGTCCGCAGATTCATGCCGCCTTTGCGTTTCGGGGTGGTGCCCGCACCGCCATGAGCGTCCGACGAGGTCGGGGTGGGCAGCAGGTGTCTGATGTCCTCGGCCGCGGTGACACCGCGCCCCGGAGCGGCCCCTGTGCCGGCAAGGGGTGGCGGGGCAGGTTGCGGTTGCACCTGTGTTCCGCCCAGTGGTCTCGCGGCAAGAAGCGTTGCCGCCGTGGAGGCCAGGGTGGAACTGCCGTTCCTGTAGCGCTGGTTCGGAGAGCCCTTGGCACCGTCGCTCGCTCTCGGGGTCGGCAGCAGATGCTCGACCTCGTCGGCCAGGTTCGGACCGTGGCCCCCGGCCTTGCGTTTGTCCGGGTGCTGGGAGCCCCCGTTGCTGCCCAGGTTCGCCGTCGGCGTCTTCAACAGCCTTTCCTGGCAGGGGCATTGCGGGCCAGGAGGCGAGGAATACTCTCGCCCGACGGTGCGGGGCGCCGATGTCGCAGGCGTGTACGCAGCACCACGCCGCGTCGTACCCGAGGTCGGCCAGGTCTGCGAGTAGCAGGCCCAGTGCCCGCATGTCGGGTTGAGCGGGTGGGTCTCCCATACACCGCGGGCAGGGTTCCACGTCGCGAACGGTGTGGGTTCCGGCTCGGGTGGAGAGCAGGCCGCGGACATTCTCGATCACCACCAGGCAGGGGTTGAGGGTGTGGGATGGCGCGGGTGACGGTGTGCCACAGGCCGGAGCGGGTGCCGGGGACAAGGCCGGTGCGGGGGCCGGCGACCGACAGGTCCTGGCAGGGGAATCCGGCGGTGAGAACGCAGACCGGTTCGGTCGTGGTCCAGTCGATGGTGGTGATGTCACCGTGGTTGGGCACCTTGGGTCGGTGCCGGGCGAGGATCTGGACAGCCCTGGGGTCGGTCTCCGCGTGCCAGGCGATGTCGCCGCCCAGGGCGGCCTGGACGCCGAGATCGAGGCCGCCGATTCCCGAGCACAGGCTGCCTATACGGAGACCGGTTTCGTGACGGTGAGCGATGCGGTGGGCCATCGGTCAGGTCACCGTCCCGCCCGGGCGAGTGGCGCGCGGTGCGTGTCGTTCGCCGGGCCAGGGGGACCACCCACAGGACGTGGGGGGCGGCGAGCGTCGAGCGGGGCCGGGTGTGCCGCTCGTCGTACGACGAGGGTGTCTTCGTGCTGGATGACCGCGAGGGGCAGGCCGCGGCGGCGGGCGTCGCGGACGTTCTTCATCTGGAAGAAGGAGGGGCGGGCGATGAGTTGGCCGTCGCGGATGCCGGCCAGGAGAGCGACGCAGCGTTCGACGGGGATGAGTCCGGCGTTCTCGGCGGCGGCCAGGACGGCGGAGGGCAGGTCGATGAGTTCGCCGCGTTCGCGCCAGGGGCGGGTGGTGATCACGGCGTGGCCGCCGGGGCGCAGAAGGTGGCGGCACTGGGTGAGGATTTCGGTGAAGGCCTCAAGGAGGGTTTCGAGGCTGACGTGGGCGAGGTTCGCAGGATCGCGGCTGTAGCGGTAGTCCTTCTTGACGACGCCGCGTTCGCCGCTCTCGCGGGTCGAGCGGACCTGGCCGTGGACGCTCGCCCCGTACGGGGGTGAGGTGAGCACGAGGTCGACCAGGCCCTGGAACGCGCCCGGGATCAGCGTGGCGAGGCGGCGGGCGTCGCCTCGGTAGACGGACCCGGCGCCCGGCGCTCCCTGCATTTCGGCGTGGCGCAGGTTCCGGTCGGCGAGGTCGGCCCACTGGGGTTCGTACTCGGTGCCCAGGGCGTGGCGGCCAAGGTGGACGGCTTCGACGAGGGTGGTGCCGATGCCGCACATCGGGTCGAGGACCAGGCCGCCGGGCCGGGTGTAGGTGGTGATGGCGTGGGCGGCGATCGCGGGGAGCATCTTGGCGGGGTGGGCGGCGGAGCCGGGCACGTAGCGGCCCTTGCGCTGGGCGGGGGCGGACGTGGGGGCGGTGTTCCACACCGAGAGAGGGCACGGAGTCATGGCCGGCTCCCCTGTGCCCGCAGGACGAGCAGGTCGCAGTGGATGAGCCCGGGCGGGGCGTCGTCCGGTGGGGCGGGCACGATGCGGTCGCCGACCGGGTGGCCGTGGACGATCACGATGTGCTGGAGGTAGCGGAACCCGGCGGTTCGGGCGCCCGCCACGAGGAGGCCGAGGGGGTCGGTGAGCCGGTCGGCGTCACGGCGCTGGCGGGTGGCGAGTAGCAGGAGGCCGTTGCCGCGCAGGAGGCGGTGGGCGCGGTGGAAGAAGCCGGGCCAGGCGTCGTCGATGGCGCCTTGTTCATCGCTGCCGTACTGGCTGTGCACCTCGGTCGTGGGGAGGGTGGCGGGGTGGAGTTCCGCGAGGAGCACCGGCGTGGTGCGGGACGAGTTGTGCGGGTAGTCGGGGCCGGTGTATTGCGCGCACGGGGTGCGGGCGTCCATGCCCTCGTCAGTGTCGCTGATGGCCAGGCGCAGGAGCGGGGCGGGCGTGCGACCCGGACGGTGAGTGAACTCCGAGCGGATCTTGTCGATGGCCCAAGAGGGCAGGACTGCTGGGGCCGTGGGCGAGATCTGTGCGTCGCGAGGGCCGGGGAGCCAGACGGTGGCCGGCAGCGGCGATGGGGTAGTCGTGGTGCGGTGCTGGGTCATGGGTGGGCGCGCTGAGCGGGCCGGGCGCCGAATCGTGCTGACACTCCATTAAGGAGGTTTTCGGCGGCCGATCGTGCCAACCGCTCGATCAACTCACCGGAGCCCGCCAAGGAATTTCCGGGAGGCAATGCACACCACACCTGACGCATTGTCCGACGCGACAGATAATCTCATCGGGCACGCTCAAGGCGTCGCTGTGCCGTCGGGATGTGTGTGACTGCGCTGGTGCCAGGGGTGCTCCGGGGCGCGCTGTCCGCGCCGGGTGCGTGCCTGCTTGGGTAGATGGGTGCTGACTGTCTTCGGAGGAACTGCTGGTGGCGCAGATCGACTTCCGTCTCGTCCAGACCGCGGTTATGGGAGGCCGGGATTCGGACCAGCCGGTCATCCTGCCCGAGGAGGCGCACAATCTGGATGAGTTCCGCCGCCAGTTCGGCAAGGACGACTTCTGGTGCGGGACGCTGCTCGGTGGCTGCGGCGAGCGGCTGATGACCAAGAGCTACGAAACGAAGGTCTGTCACTTCTCCCATCTCCCGGACCGCGACGGAAGCCGGGCGGCTTGTCATCGCACGGCCAACGGCGTCGACAGCGCCGATCACCTGTTCATCAAGGCGCACGTGACGCGGTGGCTGGCGGGCCAGGGGCACGCGGCGCAGGCCGAGTTATGCAGCCTCGGGCACGGCCCCGGGGATGCCGTGGACTTCGTGCTGCGTGCCACGAATCAACGTCTGCGCTTCGAGCTGCGGCCCAACGACTACCGCAGCTGGCGTGGAACGGCGGACAGCCTTGCCGCCAAGGAAGGGCACGTCGAGTGGGTCTTCGGACTGGAGAGTGCCATCACCCGCGATATGACGGCCCGCTACGGCTATGCCCTGCGGGTGCGGTGCGAAATCGACGGCAACAGTCGCCGGGTTCTGATCGGCACCGTCACCGAGAACCGCCCCGTCGCCTGGTCCCCGCTCGAGCAGTGCCGGATGACCGGCGACGGCCTCATCACCCCCGACCTCGACGAACTGCGCGGCCGCGGGCTGATCCGTGAGGGCGCCGCGCGCCACGACGCCGTGGCCAGCAGCCTCCCGCTGCGCGGCGCCGAGATCGTCTTCGCGATCGACGGCGAGGCCCGGCCGGACACCGACTCGCCCCTCGTTGAGGGCGGCCGGTACCTGAGATCCGGCTTCATCAAACCGGCCGGACACCGGATCCTCAAGGCCCAGCTCTCCTTGCCCCACGACACACCCCGCCCCACCGAGCAGTACGTGTACCAGCTGGCGGGCGCGGTGCGCCTGCTGGTCACCGAAGCTGACCGGCCGGGTGAGAGCACCCTCTGGGCTGTGCGCGCGGACAGCCTCATCCAGCTCAAGGGCCTGGACGCGGAACGCACCGGCCTGTGGCGTCCCCCCGTCGCCCTGGACGAGCCCCTGCCCGCGCCGAAGCCCGCCACGCGGCCCGCCCCTGCCCCCACTGTTCCGGTGCAGTCCCAGGGCAGCCGTACCGCGACTGTGTTGCGGCGGGCTCTCGAAGACGTGGCGCGGGACGGAGCCACCACCACGTGGAAACAGCTGGCCGAGCGGGTCGGCCTGGATCTGGCGCATCTGCCCGATCCCAAGCGCCGCGACCTCCTCGTGGAGGTCGACAAGCCGCGGGCCCGGAACCGGTCGCTGTTGTGCGTCCTGGTCCGCGCGCCCTCCGGCCGTCCCCTGTCTTATATCGCCACCGTGCTGCGCCTGCTCCAAGTCCCCGCCCCGGCCTCGGAGTCCGCGCTGTACCGGTGGAGCGAGGAACAGATCCGCGCGGCGCATACGGCGTACGGCCACCGCACTCCTCCTGTACTGGCATCGGCCGCCGTTGCGGAGGCGCCCCGCCCCGCGGAAGCGCGGGCCGCGCAGAAACAACTGACCCTCCTCAAGGCCCAGTTGGCCGTGGGTCGCGCCACGTTTCCCCGCGCCACCGGCCGTCGCGCCGCCCGCCTAGCCACCACGGTCAAGGACGGCGAGCAGCATCAGCGTCTCTACGAGAGTGTCCGGCAGCGCAGGCAGGAGCTGCGCGCATGGCAACGCGAGAGCGAACGGCTCCTGGACGACCTCGATCGCCTCATCGGCCACCCTCTGCCGGCGCCTGCTCCCGCGAAGAAGGCCACGCCCGCCGTCCCGCCCGCCGCGAAGAGCCCCGTCTCTCCGGGACAGGACCAGCACTCGTTCCAGGCGCAGACGGCAGCGGACATCGCCCGTCTGACGCAGCTGTTCAAGCAGGCTCGCGACGCCGACGACCTGAACGAGGCCAGACGGATCCGCCAGGAGGTCTCACGGGTCGCCACGGATCGCCTCTTCGGTGAGCCACGGCAGAACCTCCTGCTGCTCCGCACCGACCTCCAGACCTGGATCAACAGCCGTGAAGCAGCAGCCGCCAACGCGGCGCTGCACACCTTGTTCGCCGACCTCGCGACGGCCTCCCCCGCCCCCACACCTCTCGCCCTGCGCAGTGCCCTGGCCCACTCGAAGGTTCTCAAACGACGCTGCCCCGGCCCCCTGCCGCAGGATCTCCACACGGCGCTCGCCCGCCTGGAAGCCCAGGTCAACGGCGAATCGGTGACTCCAGACGACGGAGCCACCCTGCCGGCGACCCACCCGTCACCCAGCGGCGCTCCACCCTCCGAGTCTGCCGCTCTCGCAGAAGCCCGGGCGGAGTTCGCCTGGCTCGTGAAGGAGATCCGTGGCGCGCAGGAGGTCGGCGACCTGGCTTCGGTCGAGACCGCGCGCCACTTGGCCGGACCCATCTACGGCCGGCGTCTGTCGCCTGAAGACCGTGCCACCTACACGCCGTTGATGCGCGAGGTGAAGGCGTGGTGCCAGGAACAGGATCCGAACACGGACCCGATCCTGCGCCGTATCCGTCAAGTCCTCGCCGAACTCGGCCGCGCCGGCAACAGCCTGGCCACCGAGCAACTCGCCGCGTTCCTCGACAAGATCGGCTCGCTGCGACGTGAGTTGGACCGGCGCCTACCGGTGCTCGAAGAGGTTCAGGTCAAGCGGTGGAAGCGCCAGCTCAAGGCCCGCACCTCGAGCGCGCCGCGTCGTGCCGCACCGCTCGCGGCGGACCCGGTCAAGGCCGTCCCCAGCCCCAAGGCCACCGCACCGTCTCCCCCGGACCGTCTGCCGATCGAGACCATCGACAAGCTGGCCGCCATCGCCCGGGACGTCCTCAAGGACGCGGCGCGCAGCGGCGGCTCACTTCTGACGTGGGGTGACCTGCGGCTGCGGATGGCGGGCGGGCTGCCGCACCTGCACCCGGACGACCAAGGTGAACTCCTGATCGCCGTCGACCGGGAGACACCGGTCGGTGAACCGCTGCTGTCCACACTCGTCGCGAGCGCGGACGCCTCGCTGCACTGGCTCTACCGCCACGTCTGCTTCAGCCTCGGACGCGAACGCATACCCGAACCAGACCTTCCCGCCCACTGGGCCACCGAAGTCCTGCGCCTGCGCCAAACCTGGCGCCACCGCTGACCCGCCGCACTCAGCGAACGGCGTCCGGGCCCAGCCGGCCTCCGTTCGGCACGGTCGCGGGCACCCGCCGGCCCCGGCTGGCTGCGCTGGTCTGCCACGACTACACGCGGCTACGGGTAGACGCCGAGCTCGTAGTGGGACACTCCGGCGTATACGGTCACGGTGCCGTCGTCGTGAATCTCGCCCCAGGGGTGCTCCGGGAGTGAGATGTCGAGGAAGCTGCCGGAGCACCCCTCGCAGCAGTCGAATTGGTCCTGCCACGCTGTCACGTCCGCTTCGGTGCGAGGGTTGCGCATCGTATGAATGTCGTGACCGCTGCACTCGTCGTTCGGGCACGGTGCGCCGTGGCCACAGTCCGCGGTGCCGCACGGGCAGGGACGGTCGCACCCGGCCGGTTCCCAGTCCTGGGTGATCACTGCGCGTTCTCGGGGTGACTTCCGATCCGCTGTCAGGGCTGCCACGACGTCCTGCCGGCACGCCCCGGTCGCTTTCTGCACGGCGTCCGTGAGCGCGACCACGTTGCCGAGGTCGGGATCAGTGCCCGAAAGCCATACGGTCGGTGAGCCGGACGAGACGGCCTCGTTGCTGTACAGCCTCGCGAAGAACGATCGCGTCCCCGTGTCGTATCCCCAGTCGCTGCCGCGCTCCCAGCCACGAAGCGGCAGAGCGAGGGTGAAGTCCTCGACGATTCGCTGCCCTTGTGGCACATAGAGCGCGGTCATACGGTGCCAGCGGCAATGCGCCAGATCGCCGTGGATGATGGCGATGCAGGCGTCGTTGAGGGCCGGATTCCCTCGGCAGCGCCGCTTGACACGATGGGCACGGCAATACGTCTGCCTCACCTCGATGAGCTGGTCGCACTGCCGTCCCCCCGTGTCGCTGGGTGCCATACAGCGCTGGCGGTGCGCGGCGGCCGGGTGACGATTGACCAGCGTGCCGTCGGCCCGCTGCTGTTCGATCTCGCGGTGGATCCGGGCCACGCTCTCATTGCGCGCCGCGCCCTGCAGCGGGTAGACGGTGCCTTTCGTCGTCAGCAGGTTCGTGAAGGTGTCCGGGGCGAGTTGCGGCGCCAGCAGCAGTCGCAGACCGTCCTCGCCGACCGGGTACTCCACCGCTTCACCCGACGGGAGGACGCTGCGCAGGCGCCGGCTGGTGACCAGTTCGAGCCACAGCTCCAGCATCAGTTCGCAGTCATCAGAAATGGGCTGGAAGAACCAGCGCTCCTCCGCGTCATGGATGGTGCGGATGCCGCGGTGGGCCTCGGTCCGGGACGCCTTCTTCGCCCGTTCCCGCAGTGCCTGGGCGCCCGCCAACGTGGTGAGGTCCAGACGCGCCGCACGAGATGCGCCGCCGCCGACCACATGACGGGCGGCATACAGCGTGTCCACCGTCTTCGCGGCAAGCACGCCGACGTCCACCACGTCGCCATAGGTCCGCAGGCATCGATAGTCACCGTCGAAGAGATTGTGGCCAATGATCAGGTCGACGTCTCCGGCCGCGGCACAGAGGTCCGACAGATTCTGATCTCGGAACGTGTGAAAGGATATTTGCCGCCAGAATTCCTGTCCCGGCATGTCGGCGGCTTCCTGTCGTTCCATCACCAAGAAGCCGACGACGTCGATATCCCAGCGCTCGGGCAGGCTCCGGCCAGCTACCCGCGCATAGTCCACGTCCAGCACTCCCACCGTGCGAGGAGATCCTGGGGGCAGCCGCCGTACCGCAGGCGTGCGATAAACGGGCGCGCGGCCATACCGGTCGGCGTCCACGACGCTCGGGTCTGGCGCCACAATGGGAATCCACGCCTCCAAGTCCTCCGCGCTGGCATAAGCGCCGTCACTTCCTCCATGCGTACACACCGAGTGCGCCACGTAGAAGGCGAACCCCCGCCGCCGCAGATCCAACATGCCTGGATCATCGACGAGTTGACTCTCGGGAAACACCCACAGGTAGACCGGAACGGCCAGATCGGACCGCAGGTACCACCCCGCTTGGAGCGGCGCCCGAGGGGAATCGATCTGCGGCACGAAATCGGATGAGTATCCGTCGGGAGGCTGCGCCGTGAACTCCAAGAGCGGCTGGCCGGACTCCCGCCCCGCGTCGATCAACGCCTGAAAGGTCCACCCGCGCGACGGCACCCGCGGGCCACCGAGCTTGATCACGGAGGGCAGTTGCTCGTGCGGGGCAACCTCGCCGGTACGCCGAGCCCGCGACGGCGGCTTCTTCTTCCTCTTTTTCGGCATGCGCCGGACAGTAGCCGCCCCCTCTGACAACGGCCGCGCCCCAAGGCGACCTACCCGACGGCCCGTTAGTCTTCCCGACGTCGGGCGACCGCAGGGTTCCAGTGTGAAGCCATGGTGACCCGTAGAAAGTGCGGATCGACGAACAGTGGGCTCTCGCGTCGCCCCAGTCGGAGACGCGCCCCGCCGCAGAACAGCACTGCGTACACCGCCCACCCCGGTGAACGACATATGACCCCATAGGACACTTCGGCCACCGCCGGGCCCAGCGCTGATCGTCGCCCTGGCCGCCGTCCACGCCGCCCGTGCTACGGCCATCCGACGCCTCACCTTGGCCGCCCCGGCTCAACCTCACTGCGGTCACGATGCCCGGCCGTCGAGCACCAGCGGACGACGACGACAGCGCAGCGTCTCGAAGGTGACCGCATCGCGCCGTCGAACGAGGCGGTCGAAAGAGAACGCATCGTGCTCACTGCTTGCGGAGGCGCCCTGGCCTGGTCAAGGCTAAGCGTCTGTGCCTTGGAGTCGGGCGTGCCGCAGGGGCGGGACCGCGACGGCAAGCGCGGCCGCCAGCAGACTGATCACGCCGCACCCGGTGAAGAAGACGGCCGCTCCCCATATTTGCGCCGTGACGCCCGCGACGGGGAAGAGGGCTGGTGCCAGGCCCAGTGTGCACAGTGTCGTCAGTGAGGTGACCCGGCCGAGGTATTGGGGGTTGGCCTCTGCTTGGACCAGGGCGCTGGTGAGCGTCACAGTGGCACCGCTGGCCAGGCCGATCAGGACGGCGAGCGCGGTGGCCGTCAGCAGAGACGGTGCGTGCCCCAGGGCTGTCGTGGCCGCCGCGGTGGCCAGCAGCGCGGCGATGACGCCTAGCCCAGCATGGGGAATCCGCGGAAGTACGGTGATCCATAACGCTGCGACCGCCGCCCCGACGCTGAAGGCACTCGCCATCCACCCCGTCCCCGCGGCGCCCCAGCCTCGTTCGTCCGCCAGCAGTACCAGGCCCAGGGCGACCGGGCCGCTGAAGCACATCTCGCTCAGCCCGATCACTACCGTGAGCGGGGCGAGCATCCGGTGGCGGCGGACGTACCGCAGACCATCGACCAACTCGCGCCAGGGCGCGGTGTGTTTGGGTGCTGCCTCGGCGGAGGTGGGTGCGACGCGCACGGTAAGGAGGAGGACGAGCGATACGGCGAACAGGACTCCCGCCGCCGCGAAGGCGCCGGCCGCCCCGCCGGTGGCCAGCGCGACGCCTCCCGCAGCCGGACCGACGGAGTTGCTCAACCGGATCGACAGCCCTCGCATGCCCTGCACGCGGACGAGCTGCTCGCGCGTCGTGATGCGGGGCGGGAAGGCTCCCACGGCAGGCATGAACACCGCATCCACGGTGCCGAAGAGCAGGGCGAGCGGCACGAGCAGCCATATCCCGGGCGCGGCCCACACCAGCGCGGCGGCCGTGGCCAGTATGACCAGGCAGCGGGTGGCGTCACTGGCCGCGGCGACTCGCCTAGGGCCGAACCGGTCGGCCACCACGCCCCCGACGAGCATGAACACCGCGCGGGGGAGTGCTCCGGTCGCGACCACCAGGCCCGCCTGCGATGGACCAGCGGTGCGGGTGGCGGACCAGGACAGGGCCAGGAAGTAGACCACGTCACCGGTGACTGACGCGGTGTACGCGGCTAGCCAGCGCAGCACGTTGCCGTCCCGGTATGCCGGCCGCACGGCGGCTATGGCCGGGCCTGTCATGAGCTGGTGGGCTGCGGCGTGATGGTGCCGGGCACCGGGAACATCTGCACTTGGACCGCCACCGGTGCGAGCCCCTCCGCGTCCTGGTCCTGTGCCTGCCGGTACCGGGAGATCACCGCGAAGATCTCGTCGCGCATCTGAGCAACCTCCTTCGGGCCCAGGTGCAGGACGAAGTCGCCGAAAGTGCTGACGTCGAACCACTCCTCAGGCAGCAGCGGCACCTCCTGCGCCGCCGTGTGCAAGCGCTCCACGCAGGCGAGCGCCACGGCGTGGCCGTAGGCGCGTCCGGCCTCCCGCTGCTCCGGAGCCCCGGACGCCGGATCGTGGATCGACTGGCGGTGGGCCGCCTTCCACCACCGTTCGCGTCCGGTGCCACGGTCTCGCTCCTCCACGATGAGCCCGCCCGCTGCCAGGCGACGCAGGTGATAACTCGCTGCCCCGGGCTTGATGCCCAGCTCCTCGGCGACCCTGGTCGCGGTCGACGGGCCACTCTTGCGCAACAGCGCGAGCACGTTGATCCGCATGGGGTGGGCCAGCACGCGCAAAGCGGCAGTGTCCAGTTCGATGTCCGGCCCCGAGGCCCAGTTAGGTGAGGCGGCAGGGGAAACAGCCATGCGCCGAGCGTAGACCTACAACAAACCTTTTGAAAGAGTTGTTGTTATCACCACAGGCTGGCCTGCCCAGCGGCTGCAGGCTGAGCAGTGCGCCGATGACGAAGACGACCGTGTCCAGGTAGAACCCCGAGAAGCTGGATCCATGACGAGGGACCTCACGCACAGTGCCGAGGTGAAGGACCTGGTGCGCGCCGTATACCGGAACGTTCCAGCGACCGCCGCTGTCGTGGCCCGCATCCTGACAGCGCCGAAGACCTAGCCAGGTGCCACGGTGCGCCATCGACTGATCACTCGGCATGGCCAACCACCTCCGCTACGGCGACAACCGGCCCGGCGAGCACATCGACATCAGGTGCGGCCACGGCATCGACACGATCCTCGCCGCCCGCCGCACCGGCCCGTCCGGCCCCGTGTGCTCGCGGGCGGGAGGCGTCATGCGTCGAAGCTCTCGAAGGTCCACGTTCCAGACGGTGACGCTCCTACCGGGTTGACCATCCGGGACCTGGTCATCGGGGACGGGACAGAGGTGAAGCCGGGCATGGTGGTCAGGGTCCACTATGTCGGGGTGACCTTCGAGTCCGGAAAGGAGTTCGATGCCTTCTGGGACCGGGGCCAGCCGTTCAAGTTCACCCTGGGCAGTGGCAGTTGGTCTTTGCGCTCGTGACAAGCGCAAGCGGGGACGCGCAATACCAACGAGCACTCACGGCACAGGTGTTGACGGTCGCGAGGATGTCGCGGGGGTGCCGGTCTGGACAGAGACATCTCAGGTCCGGACGACTCCAGGCATCCCTGCGGCACCCTCGGACGGTCAACCCCAGGCGTGCCGGACTCGCTTGCCGCTCTTGCGTAAGGCATTGCTGCCAGGAGCCTCGAAGTCATCGCAAGCCCGCCATAGAGCATCTGGCGGTGGCAGTAGCCCTCCGGCTGCCCGCCCCGGCCCTCCATCCAGGCCTGAACCGGCAGCAAGGGCCGCACGACCTCCCACTCCGCATCCGTGTTGTCCGACGGATAACGTCGAACTCGTTCTGGATGATCGGCAGCGTTTCGAACCTAAGCGCGAACACAACCACACGACGAGGCAACGGAGTTGAACTCCGTCGGCATGAGCGCGTAGAGCTGCGGCAACAGAGTCTCCTGGGGTCTCGGTTGACTTCGCAAACCCCGAGCTACCAAGAGGCCCTGCCTTCATGCCCGAACCAGCCGAAGATCACCCGACTCAGAGCCCCGTTCGAGTCGCCAGTCTCCACAATCGGTACGACAACAGGCACTGAGACATCGCGGCGGTGCGGTGACTCCGCCGGCTCACGCTGGTGATCACTGGGATGAGTGTGTTCGAGTGGCCCGGGTCGTGGCAGCGAAGAGCGTTCGTTCTGCTACATAGGATCACGTTCGATGGCCCTGGCTACACGAGAGCCAAGATGTGGCGCGCCATGCGTCCAAGCTGCCGTTGGACTCCCTGAGTTGTCGCCCCATCAAGGATTCCCGTGGGACACTGGGCGTGCCATGGCGAACACCAATACGGTTGGGGCGGGTAATCGATGAGCGTGCGGTTCGAGCAGGTTCCCCTTGTTGGGACTGGCGCTAGCCCGGCTGATGACGTGGACGCGTGGCTGGCTTCGCGGCCCGTGCATGCCCTCGTCGAATCGTTTGCCGGAACATCAGACGATTGGAGCCTGCTGGAAGCGCTGGCTGCAGCCAAGGGGACGACGAGCGATCGCCTGGCCGCGCTCGACGCCTTCACCGATCGCTGGGACACCCGCCAGGGCCTCGAGCGCAATCAAGCAGGAGAGTTGCCGCTGACGGCTGAGCAGCAGGAACTCGTTTTCGCGGCCGCTACTGCCTTGGGCCTGCGTGGCGGCGCCCGGCTCCGCTTCCGGCGTTACGATCACGTATTGATTCTCGGCGGCCTGATCCGAGCATGTTTGGTCCGGCCAGCCTATGCAGCGCACCTTATCGAGACCGGGCAGATCGAGGCAGGTTCGATTACTGCGCTGGGAGGGCACCGGCCTTTTGTCGGCAACGAGTTCCAGCTAGCTGCTGAAGCAGGCGCCCCGGAACTCGATGAAGAGTACGAAGCCATGGATTTCGGCACACGCCGAGCGTTCGGCCTCTTGGAACCGGAGCGTGCGGAAGGGGAAGTGTCTGACCTGCCAGGCGGCACCTGGGGAGTGCGGCACTACCGCACCGACCAAGGCGTAGTGGTCCATGTCGTCGCCGCCCCATCCTCAGAACCGGGCGTCCGCAGGGCCAACACGCCAGATTCCTACGACTTCTTCGCCAGGCGACTTGCGGAGCTGCAGCCCGGTCAGCGGCTGCTAATGGTCACCACGCCGATCTACGTACCTGCCCAGCACACAGCTGCGGTCCGGATGTTGGCGCTGCCGTTTGGAGTAGAGGTGGACACGGTGGGCAATGAGCCGGGTGCCATCCCAGGTGCCCCAGTCTCGAACTTTAGCGCCACCAAGTATCTCCTCGAGGTGCGCTCCGCCGTTCGAGCCATGCGCCAGCTGATCGCCTCGCTGTAGTGACTGTTCAGCCTTCACCGCTCGTATCTTCCAGTGCCGCCTGGCATGCCTCCAGTTCAAGCTGCGCGGCAGTCGCGCCTGCCCTGTTGCCGGTGCTCCTGTAGAAGCTGAGGGCTTCGCCAGCCTCGCTAGCGCTCTCGGAATACCGTCCCTGCTGGCGAAGGGCGGTCGCTAGCAGTAGGTGAGCGCGGGCCTCGCCGAAGCTTGCACGCATCGGGCGGTACAGCCGTACTGCCTCCCGGAGCTTCTGCTCCGCCGCAGCGTGATCGCCTTGCTTGCTGCGCAGATCGCCCGCCACGAGTAGAGCGTCGGGGTAGCCGTAGGGACTGTACTTCTGGAAGCGCTCCAGTGCCTCACCGTGGATGGCGATGGCTTGCTCTAGATTCCCTGCCAAGGCCATGGCGGACGCGAGGTTGTTTACGGCGTGTGCGATGCCCCGGTTGTCATGCGCCTTGCGATATAGCTGTATAGCTTTCTCAAGCGTGTCGATGGCCGTGGCGTAGTCACCGCCAAGCCGTTGAATCACTCCCATTAGATTCAGACAACGGGCCTGACCTGCGCTGAAGGCGGAGTCTTGATACAGGTCAAGGGCACGACGCAGGTGACCAAATGCGCGTGCCCGGTCGCCGTCCAGGCGGGCCGACACAGCTAGCAAATACTCTGCCTCGGCAGACCCGAAGCTATCTCCAGTAGCTGTGTATTCCTCGATGGCCTGCAAGCAACTGGCAACTGACTGCTCAGAGCCCTCGATGGTGCGCTGCGGAGCACTTCCTCTAGTCAGCATGTCGGCGGCGGAGACGCTGTCACCGAGTTTGATGTAGAGCGAACGGGCTGCACGGAACTCGGCGAGAGACTTGTCCGGTTTCCCCTCGGCGCGCAGTGCGTCTCCGAGCAGACCGTGCAGATCTGCCGCAGCACGCTGATCTGAGGCCTCAGCAGCCTCAATCCCCCTTTCATAACAGGGGATGGCGTCCTTCGAATTGGACGAAAGAGACAGGTACATGCCCATAGCTCTGGGAAGACGCCACACGTAGGAGGTGTGCCCGTATTGAACGGCGAGGTCGATGCAGCCAAGCAGGTTCTGATGCTCGACCTCGAACCACTGCAGCGACGCGGCGAGACTGGATACATCGGGCAGCTGCGGGTGCAGTAGTTCAGCCTCATCCTCCACTGGCCGTGCAGGCAGCAGTACTTGGCGGGCCATCAGTGCCACTGCTAGGTAGTAGTCGATCAGTCGACCAGCAGCTTGGCCCCGTGCGTCCCACGACTCAACGGCGAAGAGTTCGTCGCGAGCATATTCCCTTAACAGATCGTGCATGCCGATGCGGGAGCGGCCGTGCTCGCTCACGAGACTCTCCCGGGTCAGAACCTCTAGTCCTGCCTTTGCTGTCTGTATATTCTCAGCCAGAGCCTCAACGGCGCGGCGATCCATAATTTCCGGCGGGTGCAAGCCCAGGAGCCGGAAGAGTCGCCGGTGGGGTTCGGATAGCCGCCGGAATGATGTGACGAAGGCCGTACGGACTGGTTGCGCAGTACCCAATCGGAGCTGGCCGAGGCGTCCGTCCATCGGAACGCCCTCTCGCTGGCCCCTCGCCGCCTCCGCTCGCTCCTCCTCAGCCATCTCCTCCCGTATATCGGCAAGACTCCATGTTGGCCGGCCCTTGGCGTAGGCGGCCTTCAGACGGATCGCCAGCGGCAGGTAGCCACACAAGCGAACAAGGTCTTTGACCGCATCTGGTTCAGCATCAGTTCGCCGCCTGCCGACGACGCGCGTGAACAGCTCGACGGAAGCATTCTCGTCGAATACGGTCATCTGTCTCGGCACACTGCCATCCGCACCTAACTCTTCCAGCCATCGCCGACTCGTGACCAGCATGAGACCGAGCCCTGCTCGGGGCAACAATCGCTCGATCTGGCCGAATGACTCGGCGTTGTCCAATACGACGATCAGGCGCCGCAATCGCATGACGTCTTGCCACATGGAGGAGAGCTCAAGGAGTGAACTTCCATCTTTCGGCGGCTGGCCAAGTGTGGCACGCAGCAGTGCACGGAGAGCCTGTTCCGGGCTGAGCGGTTCGGCGCCGATGGTGTGCGCCTGTAAGTCGATGAAGTACTGGCCATCCGGGTACCGAGCTTTGCACCGGTGGGCGAGACGGACAGCCAGTGTGGTCTTACCGATGCCCCCCATGCCGTATACGGCCTGGACTATGGGGACGCCGTCAGCCCCTTCAATCTCTTCACTAGCGTCTGCTATCTCGTCCTCGCGGCCGGTGAAGTCGCGGATGTCGGATGGAAGCGGACAGGACGTGCCGAGAGCGGCGGCAGGCTGCTCACACGAGCGCTGCCGGGGGACGGGCGTGGAGTCGTCCAGGGCTGTGGCAACCGGGCGCAGATGCTCGGCCAGCAATCGAATCGGCAGCATCCAGGAGACCCGGGGTGACACGTTGCCGGTGTCAACGGTGGCGAGCGCGACCATTCCTGCTACCTTGCCGCTTCCCTCAAGTGTAACGGCCGCGCCACTGAAGCCAGGCTGGATCTGCTCACCTCTCAGGCGACTGTCGTCCAGCTGATACCAGCCCTGCGAAAGGGTTTCGCCCATGATCTCCGCCCGAGCGTGTACCCCAAAGTCGCGCCCCAATGGGTAGCCGAACGTCCGCACAATGGCCCCCTCCGGGAACTCGTAGGTCAGCGGCGCGGCGGTCGCCCCCTGCGGAGGAGGAACGGAGAGTCGCAGTACAGCGGCATCTCCGTGTAGGGCGTCGTCGTAAGGCCACCATCCGTCCGGCTCCACCACAGCTGCCATCCAATCGGTGGAGAGACCAGGGAAGTTGATGAAGACGGGCCCGGTTGGACGGACTGCAATCTCATCCGCCTGCGTTGCGTCCCGCACTACATGGGCACAGGTGAGGACCAGTCCGCCGCCGAGATGTAAGCCAGCGCCGTAGATGGCGCCGTCTCCATCGGCTACTCGCACCGACCACGATGCGAGGTCACTCATTCGAGGCCCTGGCTTCTGCCGACCGCTGGGGGGGGTTGAAGCCCGGCCGCCGTCCGATCCCAGGTGATCGTCACCTTGAGATGGCCCTCGGCCCCAGCCTCCGTGAGCACCGCGCCCGTCTTCGCGTGGATTCGAACCCCGAACTCCACCTCGACCGCCGTCGGATTGACGCTCTGAAGGGTGCGGAGCGCCATCGCAGCTGCTTGAGTGATCGGCTGTAGAGACTCTTGCAGCGTCTGGGTCGCTTCAATGACTCGGTCCCCGGTACGCGATACCTGTTGGATGTCACGTGAGTTGGGTCTGACCTCGACAACAAGGGCCCCCGCCTCGTCGTCTCCGATGGGTATCCGCAGCAGCTCAGTCATGCAATCCCTCGCCCGGGCTGTTCGACGACGTTCCGCAACATGCCATCCTGCGGCGCAGTAACTCCGCGGCATAAGCGCCAAGTTGATGTCATAGCTCGCTAGTCTCTCACGTTCGATTCTTGGCCACTTCGCCCTCGGCGTTGTTCGCTACAAGGCATCCGAGTCCACCTCTCAGTCCAGGCTCATGTGCAGCACAGTGGCCCCACCTGATAGCCCAGCCCGCTCCCGATCATTGCCAGAACTTCCCAGCCCACCCCATCCCCTCCTCCCCAGGGCTACCGGACCAAGATCCGAACCATTTCCGGACCAGCCCACGTCAAGGATCCGCATCAACTGCCGTTTCCCCTGGTCAGCATCGGTACAACTGCTGTACCGCCAGCAGACGAAGAAGGTGCTGGTCAGCGCGCGATCTGCCATGCCGGCGGCATGCCGCGCGGTGACGCACGTGGGTCTCACCTCTGGGTCGGCAGAACAAACTCTGAGAAATTCTTCCGCGAGTCTCTCGGGCAGCCTGATGCGACAAAGGTGCAGGTCGGTGGCATATCTGCCATACCGGGCCCGGAGTGCGGCGGGCCCGTGGCGGAGCGGCGACGTGCATGCGGCTCGATGCCGGCAGGGGCGTGGCGGGGGTGACTGGCGGGATGGGCGGCGTCCGCTTCGCAGCTCGTAGGCAAGGAGCCCCGTCATGCGACGTACGAACATCCGCCCCTCCCGCCCCGCACTGTCCGTCTCACCACTGGAGGAGGTTGAGTCTGCGTTCCTCGCTCTGGCTTCGCCGCCGTGGCCGCTCACGCTGCCGGGCTCGTTGCTGCCCGAGCCGGGGGCCGGTGTGCTGTCGGTGACCCGGGTTCGCTCGCGGATGGCGCATCCCAGCTGCACCGCTGAGGCCCGTGCCCGTGTATGGCGGGAAGTGCTGTGCCGCTGCCAGGCGCACGGTGAGCCCTGGTGCACCGTGGCGGTCGGCTTTGCCATTCCCGGGCTGCGGCGCGCGCTGTCGCGGCTGCCGAGGCTGGCGGAGGTCGAGGCGTGCGAGCTGGAGCAGGAAGTGCTGACCGCGGTGACCACCGAGCTCACCGCCATGCCGGCGGAGGCAGAAGAGGCAGGACTGCGGCTGCTGCGGGCCGGGGACCGGGCCGCACACCGTCTGCTGTACGCCGCGCAGCGGGCGCGGCGCACGGCCCCCGTGCCGCTGGACGAGAACACGGTCGCGCGACCGTTTTCCGTCGGCGGGTACGCGGAGGTGTTCGAGGTCCTGGAGCGGGCCGTGGGTGCTGGGGTTCTCGGGAAGGAGGAGGCCGAACTCATCGCACAGACACGGCTGGAGCGCCGGCTCATGGCGCAGGCCGCGAACGAGGTGGGCATGAGTGTCCGCGCCGCCTTCCGGCGCCGATCCGCGGCTGAGCAGCGTCTGGCCGCTGCGCTGGCCGCGCGGGAGTTCTGAAGTCAGCGCCTGGCACGATCGCGTCCGGTTTTTCTCCTTAGAGGTGTGAAGGCACCTGTGGGAACTCCCGTCTCGTAGCGCTCCTTCTGTCTCACTCATCTGTCCCTGGGGTTCGGGCACGGCGTCCCGTGCTGACACTCGGTTCCGCCCCTCCGCGTTCCAGTAGCTCGCCTTCCCCCATGAAGGAGGTGAAGCGCTGTTGCGGGCCAGCCCGGACCCCGGGGACGAGGCACCTCTTCCCCTTCTCCCACTCTCGGTCTCTCCCCTTGTGCCGCTCCAGGAGGTGTGTGCACGTGCTCGTACATCTGCGCCCACCGCGGGCCGGAGCCCGCCGATCTGCCCGGCGCGAGGCGGGCTCTATCGTGGCCCGGCTGCTCTTCGTCGTCGCGTTCGCGCTTTTCGCGCTTCTATGCGATCCGCCGTCGTCGTGGGCGGTCGCGGACGTCCCCACGGTGATCAACAATCTGCGGAACTGGATCGTCGGCAGCCTGGCCGGGCTCGCCACGCTGTTTCTCACGTTCGGTGGTCTGCGCTACCTGATGGCCGGCGGCGACCCGGGCGAAGTCGAGTCCGCCAAACGGGCGTTGAAGGCTGCAGCCATCGGCTACGGGCTGGCCATCATGGCTCCCGTCCTGGTCACCGTGCTTCAAGGCATCGTCGGCGCTGGCGGGGGCGGCCAATGACCACTTTCCGCCGCCTCACCGGCGTCCTGCTCCTACTCATGGTCTCCCTGGGGTTCGCTCCTGGACCGTTGTCGTCGCCGTACGCCCTGGCGGCCGCATCCCATGCACCGGCCACGCCCGCCGATCCGGAACCTCGCCCCGCCCCCGGGCCCCAGCCCGCGCCCGATCCTGGTCCTGGTCCTGGCCCCGCGCAGCCTCAACCGTCGCCGTCGCCCGGGCCTTCGCCCGCCCCCGGGCGCCCCGCCCCCAAGCCGAAGCGGCCTTCCGCCCCCGAGCCCGCTCCCGGGCTGATTCCGCCGGCCTGCGAGGTGGAGGGCACCGACTGCACTCCGGGCGAGGGCTTCGGCGCTCTCCTCGATGTCCCCGGAATGATCGTGAACGCGGTCACCTCGTTCCTCGGCAAGCTCGTCGAGCAGGTCATGAAACCTGTCCGCGAACTCTTGGCCGTCACCCTGCTTGCCACCCCGGACGTAACCCGGCAGGCCGACATCAAGCGGCTGTGGACCGGCTCGTTGGGGATCGCGGCGGGGATCTACGTGCTCTTCGTGACCGCCGGCGGGATCACGGTCATGGGCTACGAGACCGTTCAGACCCGCTACGCCCTCAAGCAGATCGCTCCCCGGCTGCTGATCGGGATGATCGCCGCCGCCATGTCGCTGACCGTGATGGGCAAAGCAATCAGCCTTGCGAACACCCTGTCATACGTGGTGATGGGCACTGACCTGTCGGACGCCGGCCAGGGGCTGGTGGAACGGGTCATCCCGTTCGCGCTGTTCGGCGTCGCCGGGCTGCAGCTGTACCTGCTGATGCTCACCATCATCCTGGTCGTACTGATCATCGCGGTCCTCATCGGATACATCGTGCGCGTGGCCGTGATCGCGCTGCTGGCGATTTCGGCGCCGCTCGCGCTGTCCTGTCATGCGCATCCGGTCACCGATCCGCTGGCGCGCATGTGGTGGCGCGGGCTCGCGGGCTGCCTGGCGATCCAGGTCGCCCAGTCGATGACGTTCATTGCCGCGCTGAAGCTGTTCTTCGCCCCGGGTGCCAGCCTGCTGGGCTTTCCCAAGCCGAGCCAGCTGGGCACCACGCTCGCCGGACTCGCCCTGTTCTGGATCCTGTTCAAGATTCCCGGCTGGTGCTTGCGGTCCGTCCTGCGCTCCACCCCCGTAAGCCTGAATGCGCCTGCGCCGGTGCGGATGCTCCAGTCCGTCGCCATGTGGCGGCTGTTGAACCGTGCGGCGCCCGGACTGGGCGCTCTGCGTCCCGCCGGGGCCGGTCGAGGCGGCGGCTGGGGTGGAGGCGGTGGTGGGCGCCCTCGTGGCGGTGGCTCGACCCCACGAGGGCCACGCGGTGGCGGAGGCGGTGGACGGCCTGGCCGAGGTCCGGGCGCGGGCGGCCTGCTGCGGCCAGGGGGCGTCGCCGGGTTCGCCGTCCGCCGCGGTAGAGCCCTGCTGACCGGGCTCCGGGCACGCGCCACCCATGTCGCCTCTGGCTCTGGTGCGGCAGCCGGAGGGCAGACCACCGCCCAGAGCGCTGCTGCTCGGCGCGGCAGTACCTCGTCCCGGCCATCGCGTGCGACAGGAGGTCCTCGCTCCGTGATCCACCCCGCGCAGGCCCGGCATAAGCGGCAGTTGACGCTGCCTATCCCGGCGAAACGTGTCCCCGCTCGTCCCGGGCGGCCGACTCAGCTGCGTCTCCCGATCGCAGCCCAGCGTGTTCCCCGCACCGCACGCGCTCTTCCCGGCGGTGTTCCACGCATGGGCAGTTCCGGACCGGGCGTCCAGCCGATCGTGCGGCCGGGTGGGCAGCCGAGCGTGGCCGCCGCACCTGCCGCCACGGCCCGTCCGAGGCGGAGGCCGCAGCAGCTGGCCCTCCCCGTGCCTGCCGCCCGCGTCCGCAAACGCCCCGCACGCCCGGCGCAGTTGCGCCTGCCTCTGGAACCCACTCCGTCAGCCTCCGGGAGGTGAATCCGCTGTGACCGACCTGGATGACGAGTACGTCGCCTCGGCCCGTATCCCGGCCGACGTGAGCAAGTCGGATCAGGTGCTGGGCCCGCTCACCGCGCGCCAGGCCGCCATCCTGGCCGTGGCCGGCCTCCTGCTGTACGGCGGGTACTGGGTATCGCGTCCGTTCATGGCCCCGCTCGCCTACCTGGCACTCGTCGCACCCGTCGCCCTCGTCGTGACGGTGATCGCGGTGGGTCGGCGGGACGGCATCGGCATGGACCGGCTGCTGCTGGCCGCGGTCCGCTTCCACCGCACGCCGAAACGGCGCGTACCGGCCCCGGAAGGAGTCCGGCCGCTGCCATCCCTCGTCCCCGGGGCGTGGCGTGCGCAGGACGGCCGGAAACCGGCTGCTTTGCGAATGCCGTGCCGTGAGGTCAGCGACACCGGCGTGCTGGACCTCGGCAATGAGGGCCGGTCCGCGCTCGCGGTGTGCAGCACGATCAACTTCCATCTGCGCACCGGAGGCGAACAGCAGGCGCTGACCGAGGCGTTCGCCCGCTGGCTCAACGCCCTCACCGGCCCCACCCAGATCCTGGTGCGCGCTCACCGTCTGGACGTCGCCCCGCTCGTCGCTGAGCTGACCGACGAGGCACCGCAGCTTCCGCATCCGGCGCTCGAGCAAGCAGCGCTCGCCCACGCCGACTTCCTCGATCAACTCGCCGCGGAACGCGACTTGCTCACCCGCCAGGTCCTGCTCGTGGCCCGCGAGCCGTCCCCCTCAGGCGGGGGACGAGCCGGCCGCCGCCTCACCGAAGCAGCGCGCGCGTTGGAAGGCGCCGAGATCACCGTCACCGCGCTGGATGCGGAGGCCGCCGCACACACCCTCCGGCTCGCCGCCGATCCCGACGCCACCCCGATGGGAGGGGCATGATGCTCCGGCTACCGCGACGCTCCGCCGTGCCCGGCGCGTTGGTCAACGCACGTGACGAGTTCGCTCGCCTCGGCCCCGACGCCATCGAGGTACACGCCCGAACCCTCGCCGTCGGCGACTTCCTCGCCGCCACGCTCGTCGTGACCGGGTACCCCGCCGAGGTGGTGCCAGGGTGGCTGGACCCGTTGCTCACCTACCCCGGGCGCCTCGATGTCGCCCTACACATCGAGCCCGTCACCAGTGCGCTCGCCGCGCAGCAGCTCAAGAAGCAGCGCGCCCGCCTGGAATCCTCGCGCCGCACCGGATCGGACCGGGGACGGCTGGACGACCCCGACACCGTGGCGGCCGCACAGGATGCGGCCGACCTGGCATACCGGATCGCCCGCGGCGAGGGAAAACTCTTCCGCCTCGGCCTGTACATGACCGTCTACGGCGAGAGCGAGGAACACCTCGCCGACGAAGTGGCGTTGGTCCGCTCGATCGCCGAGTCCCTACTGGTGTCCACCGCTCCCGCCACCTACCGGGCGCTGCCGGGCTGGCTGGCTGGCCACCCTCCCCCTGGGCATCGACACGTTGAACGTGCGCCGCACGTTCGACACCGAGGCGTTGGCTGCCTGCTTCCCCTTCGCCTCCCCCGACCTGCCCGCCGACATGGCGATGGCGCCGGGCGGCGTCCTGTACGGCGTCAACACGGCCAGCGGCTCCGTGGTCCTGTGGGACCGCTTCGCCCAGGACAACTACAACTCGGTGTTGCTGGCCCGCTCCGGGGCCGGCAAGTCGTACCTGACCAAACTGGAGCTGCTCCGACTACTGTTCACCGGCACCGAGGCCATGGTCATCGACCCGGAAGAGGAGTACGTCCGCCTCGCCGAAGCCGTCGGCGGCACCGTCATCCGTCTCGGCGACCCCACTGTCCGCCTCAACCCCTTCGACCTTCCGCATGAGAGCGACGAGGAGTCGGATGCCCTCACGCGCCGCGTCCTCTTCCTGCACACCTTCCTGACCGTGCTGCTCGGCGGAGAACTGGCCACGACCGAACGCGCCGTCCTGGACAAGGCCGTCCTCGCCGCCTACGCACAGGCTGGCATCACGTCCGATCCGGCCACCTGGTCGCGGCCCGCGCCGCTGCTCGCCGATCTGGCCGCCCAGCTGGACGCGATGAAGGACCCGGCCTCCCGCGATCTGGCGACGCGTCTGGAGCCCTACATCACGGGCTCACACCGGCAGCTGTTCGCCGGGCCGAGCACAACCCGTCCCATCGGTCACTTGGTCGTCTTCTCGCTGCGCGAGATCCCCGAGGAGCTGAAGACCGCCGGCATGCTGCTCGCCCTGGACGCGATCTGGCATCAGGTCGCGCACACCGGCACCCGGCGCAGACGTCTGGTCGTCGTCGACGAGGCCTGGCGTCTGATGCGCGAAGCGCACGGTGCGCGTTTCCTGTTCCAGATGGCCAAGGCGGCCCGTAAGTACTGGGCCGGGCTCGCGGTGGTCACGCAGGACGCCGACGACGTCCTGGCGTCCGAACTGGGCAGGGCCATCGTGGCGAATGCCGCCACCCAGCTCCTGATGCGCCAGGCCCCGCAGTCAATCGACCAGGTCGCTGCCGCATTCCGCCTCTCTCGCGGCGAGCGGCATCATCTGCTGGCCGCGCCCCGCGGCTGCGCCCTACTGCTGTCGGGCCGGACCAAGATCTCCTTCAGCCCGATCGCCTCGGCCACCGAGCACGAGCTGATCACCACAGACCCCGTCGAACTCCACGCGGCCGAACACGCTGCGCAGGGCGAGGCTAACAATCCTTACGGGCTCCCCGACCTGACAGGTCTTCAGCTGTGAGCGGCCCTTCGCAGGGCGGGCCTATCGGCACGTTCCTGACGGACCCCGGCATCCTGTGGCCCTCCCTGCTGGCGCCCGGCGGGCAGTTTCTCTCGGACTCCTGGCCGTGGCTGGCGCCCGTCACGGTGTTGGGCTGCGTCGTCGTCCTCGGTCTGCGCATGCGAGTGCATCGCCGGAGGCAGCGATCGCTTGCCGTTGGCGCCCGCCTGGTCACGATCCTTGCCCCGCCCACCGTGCCCGCCAAGGGCGGCGAGGTGCTGTGGGCGCAGCTTTCCGGCCTGCTGCGCCCCTGGTACCGGCGCCTGGTGCACGGCCAGCCGCACATCGGCTTCGAGTATGCGTGGAACACCGGTGGACTGACTGTGCGGCTGTGGCTGCCCGGCTCCATCCCCACCGCCCTCGTCCGCCGCGCCATCGAGGCCTCCTGGCCCGGGGCCCACACCACTGTCACCGATGCCGAGCCGCCTTTCTCTTCGGGTTACTTGACTACGTCGGGCCGCCTCCGCTTGGCCCGGGTGGAGGCGCTGCCGCTGCGCACGGACCACAAGGACGATCCGCTGCGAGCACTGCTCCAAGCGGCCACCGGCATGGCGGAGGACGAGCACGCCTTGGTGCAGTTCCTGGCGCGGCCCGCGACCGGCGCCCGGCTACGCCGTGCCAAGCGCATGGCCCGCCGGCTCAAGGCCGGACACACCGCGCCGCGCCTCACCTCCGTCTTCCGAGTGTTCGCTCATGCCCCGCAGCGCACCTCGCCCGCCGCCACCGACCCCTCGCACGGCGTCGAGGTACGCCAGAGCGTCGGCAAACTCACCGGACCGCAATGGGACGTACAGATCCGCTACGTCGTAGCCCTCCCGGCGAAAGCGGAAGGGGCCGAGGCCCGGCTGCGTGGTCGCGCCCACGCCATCGCCTCCTCGTTCTCCCTCTACGCGGCCCGGAACTGGCTGGCCCGCCACCGCCTGCGCGAACCGCATCTGGCGCTGAGCACCCGCCGCTTTCTTCACCGCGGCGACCTGCTGTCCGTGCCCGAACTCGCCGCCCTCGCCCACCTCCCCGTCGACCCCGACGCCCCCGGCCTGGCCCGGGCCGGCGCCCGTTCCATCGCACCGCCCCCGGCCATCCCCACCCCAGGCGCCGGTGTCAAACCGCTCGGCACGGCGGATACCGGCGCCCGCCGTGGTGTCGGCCTGGCCGTCCCCGACGCGCGGCACCACCTGCACCTGATGGGCGCCACCGGCTCGGGCAAGTCCACCCTCGTCGCCCAGCTCGTCCTCGACGACGTACGCGAAGGTCGCGGCGCGGTCGTCATCGACCCCAAGGGCGACCTCGTCACCGACCTTCTGCACCGCCTCCCACCCGACTGCGCCGAGAAACTGGTGGTCATCGACCCCGACGACACCCACACCCCGCCCTGCCTCAACGTCCTGGACGGCGCGGACATCGACGTCGTCGTCGACAACATCACTGGCATCTTCCGCCGCATCTTCAGCGCCTTCTGGGGACCGCGCACCGACGACATCATGCGTGCGGCCTGCCTCACGCTGCTGCGTCATGCCCAGGCCACCAACCGCCTGGTCACCCTCGCCGACATCCCCCGACTGCTGGGTGAGTCCGCCTACCGCATCCGTATGATCCCCACCATCAAGGACCCCGTCCTCAAAGGGTTCTGGCTCTGGTACGAGTCTTTGTCCGAGCCCTCTCGGGCCGCCGTCGTCGGACCGATCATGAACAAGCTGCGCGCCTTCCTGCTGCGCTCGTTCGCCCGCCAGACCATCGCCTCCGGCGAGTCCACCTTTGACCTGGCCGACGTGCTGGACGGCGGCATCCTGCTGGCCCGCCTACCGAAGGGGGCGCTGGGTGAGGAGACCACGCGGCTGCTCGGTTCCTTCATCGTCGCCAAGACCTGGCAGGCCACCACGGCCCGCGCCCGCACCGCGGAACGCGACCGGATCGACGCCTCGCTCTACGTGGACGAGGCGCACAACTTCCTGACCTTGCCCTACCCGCTGGAAGACATGCTCGCCGAGGCCCGCGGCTACCGCCTGTCCATGGTCCTCGCCCACCAGCATCTCGCCCAACTTCCCCGCGACCTGCGCGAAGGCATCTCCGCCAACGCCCGCAACAAGGTCTTCTTCAACGCCTCCCCCGAAGACGCCGGAGCCCTGGAGCGCCACACCCTGCCCACCCTCGGCGCCCACGACCTCGCCCACCTCGGCCCCTACCAGGCCGCCGCCCACCTCCTGGCGCACGGCGCGGAATCCGCGGCCTTCACTCTCACCACCCGCCCCCTGGCCCCGCCGGTGCCCGGACGCTCCGCCGCACTGCGGGCCGCCGCGGCCGCCCGGGTCGGCGGCACCACCAGCCGCTCCCGCTACCTCCCCCTGTAATCCCCAAACCCCCTGCGCGCGCCGAGCTTTCGACGAGGAGAAGGTCATGCCCACGCCCAGTCCGAACCCGGGCTACGTCCCACGCGCCGCATCACGGCGTCGCCGACCGGTCCAACCCGCCCGGGCCCGCACCAACCTCGCACAGCTCGCGACCCGCCTCACCCCACGCGATGTGTGGCTCATCGAAATGCTCCACGAGCACAAGGTGCTCACCTCGCACCACATCACCGCGCTCGCCTTCACCGGCCACCGCACCGCCAACCGACGTCTGCGCGAGCTGTACTTCATGGGCGTCACCGACTCCTTCCGCCCCCTGCGCCAGCATGGCTCAGCCCCCGAGCACTACACCCTCGGCCGCGCGGGAGCCGAACTCCTCGCCGCCCGCGCCGGCACCGACCTCGCCGCCACCGGCTGGCGCAAGGACACCTGCGCCCGCATCGCGTTCTCCCCCACCCTCGACCACACCCTCGGCGTCAACACCCTCCTCATCCAACTCGCCACCACCGGAGACCTCGCCGAGTGGCTGTCCGAGCGCTCGGCAACGCGGCTCTGGGGCGACTGGATCCGCCCCGACGCCTACGCCCACCACACCACCGCAGGCCATCAACTCCTGCCGTTCTTCCTGGAGTACGACACCGGGTCCTACAACCTCGCCCGCGTCGAGGCCAAACTCCCCGGCTACGCCGCCCTCGCCTCCACCACCGGCACCCGCACCCCCCTCCTCATCCACACCGCCACCGCCTGCCGCGAAGCCGCCCTCCGACACCGCCTTGCCCAGAGCGCGGACCGCCTCGAACTCCCCATCGCCACCGGCAACACCCAGCTCGCCCAACCCGCCGACGCCGCCTGGCTCCCCCTCGGCCCCGCCCAGGCCAGGCGCCTCACCCCCGCCCAGCTCGCCACCCACTGGACGGGCCTCATCCCCGCCCTCACCCCCGACACAGCCCTGCCCTCCACCGGCGGCCGCCCCACCGCCCTGCCGTGGCATCCTGTTCCGCCCCAGCCGCCGACTCCCAGCAGCTGACCGTGAGCGCCCTCGCCAAAACAGCCGCCGGAGTGGGCTGCACCGTCCTCGCCCTGCCGCTGCTCGCCGCCCTCGTCGTCGCCGCGCTGATCAGCTCAGCGATCCCCAGCACCGGCGGCGCGGCCGCCTCCCCCAGCAAGCACGCCCTCGCCGACATCCCGCGGAGCATGCTGGCCCTCTACCAGCGGACCGCGCCCGAATGCCGGGGACTGTCCTGGACGATCCTGGCAGCGATCGGCAAGGTCGAAACCGACCACGGCCGCCACCCCACCATGATCTCCTCAGCAGGTGCGGTCGGCCCGATGCAGTTCCTGCCCTCCACCTTCAAGCAGTACTCGCACCCAGTCCCTCCGGGCGGGAAGAGCCCGCCGACCCCGTGGGACCCGGTAGACGCCGTGTACGCGGCAGCGAGGATGCTGTGCGCCAACGGCGCGAAGGACAGCCGCAACCTGCGCTCCGCGATCTTCAGCTACAACCATGCCAACTGGTACGTGGACAAGGTCCTGAAGATCGCAGCACAGTACGAGGCCGCCGCCCCCGCACCCAACGCAGCCGCCTCGAAGGCCGTCACATTCGCCCGCGCCCAGCTCGGCCAGCCCTACCTCTGGGGCGGCGACGGAGCTGGCGAGGGCGGCTTCGACTGCTCCGGCCTCACCCAAGCCGCGTACCACAAGGCCGGAATCAACATCCCACGCGTGGCACAGGCCCAGTACACCGCCGGACCCCACCTCCCGGCCAAATCCCCTCTCACACCAGGCGACTTGCTGTTCTTCGGCACCAGCCCGGCCCACATCACCCACGTCGGCATCTACAGCGCACCGGGCCGCATGATCGACGCACCCCACCCCGGAGCGGTGGTCCGCGAGCGCGCCTTCGATCCCACCACCAGAGCCGACTTCCAGGGCGCCACCCGCCCCGCCGGACAAGGACACCCCCGGTGAGCGCTCCCGCGCCGGCCGAGGCCCAGGCCCTGCTGACCGCACTCACCCGGGCCCTGGCCGGAGTAGCCATCCTCGCGCTGATCTTCACCGCCGTGAACGTCACCCTGTTCGCCACCAGCCGCGGCGTCACCCCCGCCATCGCCATCCTCCTCGACCCGATGGTCGCCCTGGCACTCGCCGCGATCCTGTACGCGGACGCCCGCCTCGCCGCCTGGGGTATCCGCCCGCCCCGCTGGTCGGCAGCTCTGCGCTGGTTCACCGGGATCACCGCCACGCTGATGAACACCTGGGACTCGATCTGGCCCGACCGGCAGATCGGCACACCGATCCACGCCGATCTGGCGGGCGTCGTCCTGCACGGCGTACCGACCGTGCTCCTGATTCTGCTCACCGAAACCATCGCCGCCTACCGGCGTACCGTCGCCCCACTCCTTGACCCGATCGGCGACACCGATCCCACCCCCGACTTCGATCCGAGGAGAGTTCTCCGATCCGACGAACCGACCGTGCTCCCCTCCACGTTCGGCTCGCCGGCGGCGGCCCCGGGCGAGGGCACGGGCGCCACCGGGCCCCACGGCGCCACCAGTCCGCCCACCACGCACCCTGGAGCACCCACGGGTCCCGACGGCACCCATGGGGCGATCGACGCGGCCCTGTGGGCGCACGCCGTGGCGATCGACGATGCCGTGCGAATGGCGAACGGCGGGCCGGTGAGCGTATGGCGGCTGCGCTCCGAGCTGCGCCTCGGACCAGATCGCGCAAAACAGATCCACGCCCAGCTCATCAAACGCCGCCCCGATGGTGCGTCGCCACTCTCATAACCTGCGCCGATCGGCATTTCTCAGTTCGATCGGAGAGCGGGGTAAGCGGCTTGACTTCATCCCGCGCCAGAGCGTCCATGGTGGTCCGCCCACCGGGCCACGGGGTTCACAAATTCCGAGATCCGGCGGGCAGATCGGCGGGAGAACCCCGCGCTGCGCACGCGGCCCGCCGACCCCGCAACCGCCCCAGCGGCTGCACCCCGGCCGGGGACCTCACCCACCATCAACACTCTGGAACGAGGCCCCCAACATGTCCGAAACCCGCACCCTCCACGCCGTCCCTGCGCCCGAGCCCCTGACCGGCCTGACGGGCGCACCCGCCGCGATCTACACAGCGCTCATCAGCAACCCCGGCGCGACGGCCACGGAACTCGCCCTGGCCGCATGCATCGGCCGCTCCACCGCCGGCAAGGCCCTCACCACCCTCGAAGAGCACGGCCTGGCCATCCGCAAAGAAGGAGAGCGAACCGGCGCTCGCCGCACCCCCGACCGCTGGAGCTGCGCCCAGAGCGAGCCCACCGACACGGAGGCGATCGACGACACCGTCAGCGCCGCCCCGGACGAGTCCTCGACCACGGACTCCGTATGCACCAACAAGGACACGCAAACCGACACCTCCCCGACCTCAGCCGCTGAGCCCGACACGGGGGCGGCCGCGCAATCCCCCGCACAGGTCGAAGCCCCCAACGTGCCCAAGGCGAACAAAGCCACGGGCGCTCCGGACCCGGACGACGCGTGCACAAACCCGGAAGCTCCGAAGCCCTCAGCCCAGCCCCCCACTCACACCGCAACCGCTAAGCCGGTGGCAGTCCTTGTTCCGAAGACCCGGATGGCGCCGGGCGCGCTGCGGCAAAGGGTCATCGAGCACCTTCAGGCCCACCCGGAAGAAGCGTTCACCGCGACCAGGATCAGCCGAGTGATCGAAAGGAGCTCAGGCGCGATCGCGAACGCGCTGGTCATCCTCGCCCGGCAGGGCATCGCCCAGCAGGTCAGCGACACCCCGCGCACCTACCGCCATGCGACCCCTGAGGCGGACACCGAGTAGAGCCCAGCACCAGCGCGGCGGCGGGTACCCCCTATTAAGGGGGTACCCGCCGCTGGGTCCCAAGGCACTGAACAGTCAGGGCCCGGTCTGGGTCAGCTCCTCCTTGCCCCAGGCGACGAGGGAGGAGTGCACGTACCCGGTGACACCGGTGCGCTTCATCGTGACCTTGACCCACGTGCTGTCACCCCCGGCCCAGCCATGCGCCGTACAGGTATCGCCCTTGTACGCGGTGCCGACTGCAGCGGCGCTCTTGCGCGGCTGGGCGCGGATCGTGGCCGACGAAACGGTGATGCGGCAGAAGTCCTTCTTGGCGGCCATCGCTGCGACGGGCGCATGCACGGGCGGGGCGGCAACTGCGGGAGCCGACATGGCGATCAGCGGGGCGGTGAGCATTCCGATGGCGAGCGGCAAGACGTGGCGTCGAGGCAACGCACTTTCCCTTCCTACGGGTTCAGCCCTCTTGGGGGAGGTGCCGCAAGCCTTTCACTCACTGGCCAGCACTTTCATCACTTGCTTGGCGTTTCCATCGTTTTGAGTGATTTCACCTCACGGTGACGACGAAGTGCGGCCGACCACGGGTGGTCAAGGAACGCTCGGCCACACTCACATTGGCGCCGCCGCCAGCCTCCGCCTCAAGCGCCAACCTGTCGACACTCTCAGCACCGTCCCTCGACTGCCGTGCGGGCCACGAGCGGGCCCAGGACAACGGTGACGGCCCGCAGACAGGAGGGCGCCGACCGAAACAATTCCCACACCCAACCTCTCCATCCTGGCGGATTATTGGCGATGCGCGCTCCACCCTTTCAACCTCAGCATCAAACGCCATATGGAGTCCCGGCCGAAATCCCTTTCGGCCGGGACTCCATATTCACTGGCGCGAACAGCTAGCGTCAGCTACTCGCGAGGAAGTCGCTCGCCAGAGCGTAGACCAGGGATGCTTAATCCAATCAATTCCGGCCGCTTCTCGCGAGCGCCCCAGTCCAAGATCTGAAGAAGCTTCTCGGACAAGATCACATAATCGACTCCCGATTCGCGAAGGTCCACTTCCACCGGCGTCGAAACTTCAAGAAACTCCGCACCCTCAGCTGCGAACTCTAGAGTGAACTGCGAGTCGGCAAGCATCACGCTCCGCAAACAGCCGTAGACCGTGAAGCCCCGTCCAGTCGAAATGTTATAGGAATCCATTCCAGACCGGATTTCCTGCCCATCCGGTTCATACGTGGATCGCTGAAATGAGAACAATCTCGGGACGCCGAACTCATCCACCCCGGCAACGCCCACCTCAAGCGCCTCTTCGTCCTCGTAATCCTCGAAGAACCCAATCTCCGCGGCGATCAATCTCATTGTTAGCTCCTCCTCCTCCTCCTCCTCCTCCTCCTCCTCCCAGTTGCCCCGATGGCAGGCTTTTCATGAACAAAATGAAGCTAATCTGCGCATTCATTTAATACCTCCATGCGGGTGAAATATGTAGCTGCCCGGAGACCCTCCAGGCTCCGGGCAGCTACACATTCAGGAATCTCGGCTATATCGTAAAATGACGGGACCAACGCGGACGCCGCCGAGACCCGCTTCGCCAATCTCACATCTACTCGGTGTTCGAGGAGGGCGACTTCCTTCAGGAGACAGGGTCAGAGTCATCGTTCGACCCCTTCCCGCCTCCTTCCACTAGCTCCTTGAATCGAAGAATCGCGTGATCTATGGAGATCGGGTCACACGATGCCTCGAATTTTTCCCCGTTGGACGATAGCCAGAGCCATCTCCCATCAGGGCTCGTCCACATATCCGTCTTCGGGAGTGTGCGTCCCTCAGAATCGGTCCCAGTGAGATCGATTTCGATGTTCCAACCGGGATTGTCGAGCGTTTCGATCCGAATCCCAAACTCGTGCTCCCAATCCCCATCGCACTGAGATTGATACCACGATTGAAGGAAACCCATCATGCTCTCAGGTCTACGGGCAACCACGGGGCTTCTCCCAGTCCTCCAGCGCTCGAGCGCTACCATCCGGTTCATTCATGTGAGGCGTCGAGACCGATGTCCCATCCGCGTTCCTGTGGGCCGGCCCTTCCAGGTCAAACCGAGGGCCTGCTTCAAACGGGTGCGGACTCCTCGGGTTCGTCTGCGTGCGCCACTCTTGATACTTCTTCACCTGACCTGTACCGCCGTGCCACTGAATCGTTGTATGCGGATACCCAATGCCATCGACAACGGCCCGAGGGTCGGGCTGCTGGCCACCGCCGCGTGCATTGTGAACCAATACAGATTCACTACCGGCAACCACATAGTACGTGTGCAGGTCGGCGACAGTGAGATTATGGACCGTGGCCGCTTGTGCCGCGCGTCGCTCGATCGCGGCGATCTGTACCCGTGTTCCGGCGTTCGTGCGCAGCCATTCACCGGTCTTCAGGTCCGTGGCGTCGATCCATTTACCCAACTGTGGCACCCAGAACGGGTGTCCGTCGGTTGCTGTGACTGATGCCGTCTTGGTGCCCCGCTGGCCATCGACATCAATGGTGATCTTGACGAGGTGCTTGAGGCCCTTGCCCTTGATTTCGGCCGTGACCGTTTCGGTCTTCGTCTCGCCGGTCACCGGATCGGCCGCGAGGACCTTGTCTCCGATATCGACGTCCTTGATGGCCTTGGTTGTGCCGTCGGCCATCAGCACTCTGGTGCCTGGAGTGAAGCTGTTCAAGACATCGCAAGACTTGGCCGCCCTTGCTGCCTTGCTGCTCTTGCGCCAATCCTTGAAGGCGCCCCAGAGTCTCTTTCCGAGCCCGACGATGCGCTTGCCCAACGCATACGCCTTGTCGATCTTGTTCCAGTACTTCATGACCAGCTTGGTGGCCGGACCGCCGCCGATCAGGGAGGAGACGATGTTGCCTGCGGTGGCGCCGCAGGCGCCCAGGCTGCCGGTGGTGAAGCAGTCGAGTGCGTCGGTGATGCCCAGTTCGTCGGCGATGATCTTGCCAAGTTCCTTGGCGATCGCGATCGCGAGTTCCTTGGCCGCGTTGGCCTTGGCGCGTTCCTGGCGGGCCTTGTAGCTGGCCGGCGTCTCCGTGGGGGGCTTCGCGCCGCTGTACTTGTACCAAGTGGCGGTGGGCTTGACGTCGAAGCCGCCCGCGTCGTTGACCCGGCAGCTCATGCCGGGCTCGTCGCACTCAGCCGGCTTGAGGCCGTCGGGGTCGAAGAAGGTGACCGGGTTGTTGTAGCTATAGGCGTAGCCGTTGACTTGCTGCGGGTCGGTGTAGTCGACGATGGGGTCGGCGGAGATGAAGCGTCCGGTGGACGCGTCGTATTCGCGGGCCCCCAGGTTCACCAGGCCTGACGTGTCGTCGTTCGAGCCGCCGACGAAGCCCTTGTCGTCCACCCACTTCGAGTTGTCCGAGGAGGCGCTGTCGCGGCCTTCGCCGAACGGGTCGAGGCGTCGGCGCTGGGTTTGCCCGGTGACCGCGTTGATCGCGAGTTGCGCGGTGCCGTGGTTGTCGCCGGCCAGGAATGTCACGCCGCCGCTGTCGCGGACCGCGACGGTCTGGCCGCCGAGGGAGTAGTAGCGGGTGGCGGTGACGGCCTTGGAGGACTTGTTGAGGTGCAGCTCCATTCCGGGCAGGTAGAACGTCGTCTCGGATGGTGCCTTGCGCAGGATTCGGCTGCCCGCGGCGTCGTAGAGGTAGGACGACTCGCTGCCGTCCGCGTTCGTCACCTTGGTCAGGTCGTTCTGCTTGTCCCAGGCCAGCGTCTGGGTGTCGCCGCCCAGGACACGCGTGTCGGTGTTGCCGGCCGCGTCGTAGCTGTAGGTGTCCTGGGACGTGACGGCCGGCGTGGTGGGCGTGGCCGTCGTGTCGGTGACCACCTTGGTCAGCTGGTGCGGTCCCTCGCCGTTCTCACCATAGGTGTACGTCTTGGTCGAGGTTGCTGCTCCGTTGATGCCGTGGTCGGTCTCCGCGGTGCGGTTTCCGGTGGCGTCGTAGTCGTAGTGGTGCCAGTACGGGGCCACCCCTCCGACCGTCGTCGACGACGCTGCGGACTTGCAGGCCGCGTCCGTGCTGCCTGTGCCGACGGCGCCGTCGGGAGTCACAGACGACGTCCAGTCGTCTGTCATGCGGCGCAGGTTGTCGTAGGCGAAGCACTGCGTGTCGCGCGTGCCGCCGGTGGGGTTGTCGACGATTGACTGGACGTTGCCGCCCGCGTCATAGGTGTAGTCGCCGTCGTAGGCGACCGACGAGGCGCCTTCCACGTCGACGCGTGAGTTGGTGAGCTGCTTGGTGCCCTGCTCGTAGCTGTAGGTGAGCCAGGTCTTCTTGTCCGAGGCGCCGCCGGTGTTCAGCTCCAGCTGCTCGAGCTGGTTGGTCGGTGAGTAGGCCGTCTTGGAGACGTAGCTGCCGCCGCCGAGTGAGCTGTTCAGTGCGGTCGGGCGCTGCAGTGAGTCGTACTGGTACGACACCGCCTCGGCCGAAAGACCGCCCGCTGCGGGGAAGTTCTGTCCCTGGACCGTGCCGTCCGCGTTGTACTGGGTGTTGAACTCGTACGTTCCGCCCAGTTCCGGTTCGGCCGTCGGGGACAGGTAGTACTTCGTCGAGGTCGGCTTGTAGTCGTTGTCCGCATCCAGGACCGGGTAGGTCACCGAGTCGTGGACCGCGCCGTCCTTGTAGGTGTAGACGCCGTACAGCTCGCCCTTGACGACCGTGTCGTACTTCGTCACCGACAGCTTGGTGCCCGTGCCGGCCGCGCCCTGCCAGGTAGCGATCGCCCGGCCCAGGGCGTCGTAGTCGGTGGTCGTGGTGTTCGAGCGCGAGTCGGTGCCCGACGTTTGGCGGTCCAGGTCGTCGTAGCCGAAGGTCGACGTGCCCGTGTCCGGGTCGATGGCCTTGGTCTTGCGGCCGCGCTGGTCGTATTCGTACGACCAGATGTTGCCGCTGTTGTCGGTGACCTTGGCGAGTTGGCCAGACGGCGTGTAGCCGTACTTGGTCGCGATGTAGTCCGCGGCCGTACCCGAGGGCAGCGGGGTGTCCCCCTTATACTGGCGCAGTTCGACCGTGCGGTCCTGGACGTCCGTGATCGTGGTCGTGGCGGTCTGTCCGGCCGGCGGATCCATGTGGACCCGGTCGCCGCCGTAGGTGTAGGTGGTGCGGTACTTCTCCGTGCCGGCGACCTTGAAGATGGAGGCCGTGGTGCGGCCGTCACCGTCGAACTCCGTCACCGTCTGCGCGTCGATGTCGGCGTTGAGCGGCTGGAAGAGCGTCGAGCTCGGAGCACCGCTGGCGTAGTAGGTGTCGTTGGTCTTCACGATGCGGCCGGAGCCGTCGTAGTACGTATCGGCGATCATGCGGCCGCCGCCCTGGCCGTCCGTCTGCACCTGGCGCGGGCGCAGCAGGCCGTCGTACAGCGTGTACTCGCTGCCGTACGTGGTGCCGCTGTTCTCGATCTTCTGGGTGAGGACGTAGTTGGGGGCGGTGGTGCGGATGCCGTACGTGTACTTCAGCGAGGCGGAGAAATTGGACGCTTTGGGGCGGTCGGGGAGCCAGACCGAGGTGAGGCGGCCCAGGGCGTCGTAGGCGAGGTCGGTGCGCTTTCCGTTCACGTCGATCTGTGCGTCGACCTGGCCCCATTCGGGGGCGTACTCGGTCTTGGTTGTCCAGCCGAGGGTGTTGGTCTCGGTCTTGGCGGTGGCCAGGCCGTAGGTGTCGGTGTAGACGATGTTCTTCGGCGTTCCGGCGGCATCCCTGACCGACAAGGGGCGGCCGAACTCGTCGTACGTGGTGTTTGAGACGGTCTGGTAGGTGGGGATCAGGCCGTCGTGCGAGGCGAGCCGCTTGATGGCGGTGGGGTTGCCCAGGGTGGGGGCGGTTCCCAGGACGGTCGCACCGTCGTAGAGAGTGAGGTCGTCGGAGATGACGTCCTTGGACCGGTCGGGAGTGACGCCGCAGTCCACTTTGACCGTCTCCACCCGGGAGACAAAGCTGTACATGTGCTTGGTCGCGTTGTCCGCGTACTCGGTGCGCGTGCACTGGTTGTCGGCGACGGTGGTATCGCCGACGTCCGCGACCTGGGTGACGCGGCCGGTCGTCGTGTCATAGGTATTGGTGGAGGCCGACCGGCGCCAGCCGCCCGCTGCGAGGGCCTCGTAGTTGTCCGTGCGCAGGGGGCTGACGTAGCGGGCGTAGTCCGTGCCCCAGCTCGCGGCGTTGGTGGATGTGACCTTGGTCCAGACCGTATTGATCGACTTCTGGACGACCTTGGTGCCGTCGTAGGTCGTGGTTTCCAGCTCGAAGCCTGACTTCCAGTCGGAGTCGGGGTAGCTGACGCCGTTGGAGTCGGTCACCGATGATGTCTTGGTGCCGCCGTCGGGGTTGACGTCGCCGTCCAGGCCCTGGAAGAAGACGTGCTCGGTCTTGGTGTTGGAGGCGCTGTTGGTGCCGTCGGAGGTCTCGACACGTACCTTGCCATAGCCACGCCAGTCGCCCCAGGTGAGGTACTCGGCTTTGGTCAGTCCGTCGGGCTTATTCTTTCGCCAGCCCGCGTTGCCAAGGTAGGTGTAGGAGGTGACCTGGTCGGGGCTGCCGCCGACCAGGTCGGTTTCGACCACGGAGGACACCACGTACTTGTGGAACCAGTCGGTGATCGGGTCGGTCACGCCAGGCGGGTTCCACTTGACCGGGTAGCAGCGGGCCGTGGACTTGCCGGGAGTGGGCAGGTTCGTGGAAGTGCAGTCCGTGGCGGCGTAGTTGACGGACAGGACGCTGCCGGACTCGCTCTCCACGGCCGACATCCGGAAGCGTATGAAGGGCTGGATGTTGTCGCCGGCCACGTCCACGCGGTTGGCCAGCTGCTTGCCGTACAGCTTCACGGAGGGGACGGCGACGTCGGTGCCGACGAGACCCGTGTGGTCGATGGAGTCGAGCCACAGAGACTTGGAGCCGTCACCGTTGTCGGTGAAGTTGTGCTTCAGCGTCCAGGAGTCGACGTCCTCATACGTGGCGTCGCCGGTACGGATCTGCGTGGTGATCTTGGAGAGTTTCTTGCGGGTCCAGAACGTCGGAGAGTTCTGCCCGGGGCACTTGGTGCTGGCCGCGCAGTTGCTGTCCCAGGGGACATCGGGCCAGTCGGCTGCAGTGGCGTCGGTGAGCGCGGCGGTGGAGCAGTCGGTCAGGGCGCCGATGCAGCGCTCGGCCGTGGTGAAGTTGACGCGGGCGGACGGCTTCGTGCTGTACACGGTGCCGGCGCGCTGGCCGTAGTCGATGCGCTTGAGGTAGCCGCCGCGGGTGTAGGCCTTGCCGTTCTCCTCGGTCTTCAGGCCCTGTGTGTAGTAGTTGGTTTCCTTGTTGTAGAAGTAGGACATGGCGTTGCCGTGGGCGTCCACGACGTAGTCGAGATTCCAGCGCCAGGCCTGGGTGCAGAAGGCGTTCGCGAACGTCGCGTCGTAGCAGGGCTCGCCCGAGTCGTCGCCGTAGACCGGGACGGTCCAGGTGGAGCTGGTCTGCTCGTTACCGGTGGCGTATCCGGGGAGCTGGTTGAGGCCGAAGAAGTACTGGGTGCCGTCGGTGGAGGTGACCTTCCAGTGTTCTCCGTTGTTGTCGCCGTTGGTGGTACCGGTGAGCTTCTCGACCTTACTGAAGTCGTCGGAGCTGACGCGCCACTCGCCGGTGGAGTCGTCCTTGATCAGTTCGCCGGAGGCGCCGCCGGCCAGGGAGATGGTGGCGTTGTCGGTGCCCCAGCACTGGTCGCCCAGGTTGCTGGCCTGGCCGTCGTCTGCGCACGGCTTGTATCGGCGCTCGATGTAGCCGGGCTCGTAGGAGAAGCCCTGGCCGGCCCAGGAGCCCTGGTTGTTGGTGGTCGCGGTCTGCCCGTCGATGGACTGGGAGCTGTAGCCGAGGGCGACGGTGGGGGCCAGGCTGCCGGGGACGGGCGGGGCGGTGATCGGGTATGACCAGTTGAACGCGCCCGAGGAGTTGGACACGCTCCACTCCGACGAGGCCTTCAGGGACGTGGCCCCGAAGTTGCCCTGGTCGCCCGAGGCTCCGGCGGTGGCCGCAAGCACCGTGGCCGAGGAGGCCGCCTCGTCCGCGGCATCGGCCTCTGTGCCGAGCTGGGTGGACGTGCCGGAAGTGTCCGCAGCAGCGGTCACCTTGGCTGTCAGGGTCTGCGCGGCCGCGTCATTGCTGCCCCTGAGCGGCTTGGGCGTGGAGCAGCCCTTCTTGTGCGGGGTGGTCAGGACACACGCGGGGTACTGGACCAGTCGCAGACGGGACCCGTAGCTGCCGCCGTAGGCGTCGGCGAAGTCCGCGTAGTCGAGGGTGACTTGGACCGGCCCGGTCTTCGTGTCGCCGTCGGCGCGGGCCACGGTGAGCAGGGTGCCGTCGACCTTGGCGGCCTTGGTCTTCTTCCGGTCGAGCACGGCCACGCGCACGGAGGCGGGGCTGGTCTTGCCGGTGGCCGCGACCTTGACCGGGAGCCCGTCGACCTTGGCGGGCTTCTTGCCGAGGGTGACCTCGTCGGCGTCGGCCTTGGGCCAGTGCCGGCTGGAGGCCGCGGACTTCACTGCGGCCTTCTCGGCCGGGTCCGATTTCCCGTACGTGCGGGCCTTGGCGTTCTTGCCGTGGACGGGATCGTCCAGGTTCTTCTGCGTGGCAGGTCTGGTCAGACCGCCATCCTTGGCCGCGGCCTGTGGCGCGTATTGCGGCAACAGGCCGACAGCCAGGGCGACACCTAGCCCGAGCACAGTGCTCCGGGCCGGGATGCGCCACCGGGATCGGTAGGGCGAGCGCATGACAACTCCGTAGGGAGAGATGGTTGATGAAGGAAAGGTGGATTGGTGGAACGGGAAGAGGGGCGGGCCCCCGCGACCCGAGTCGTGTGGACTCGCGTTGCGGGGCGCCCGCCCCTGCCTCAGACCGTCAGGTGACGGTCTCCTCGATGCTCGAGCCCGCCGGCAGCACCGCGACCGTGGGCACGATGCTCGCGTCCAGCGCCCCGCGGTACATCCGCAGTTCGTCGACCGCGCCGGAGAAGTAGCCGGATGCGGCGGAGCCGCTCAGGCTCCGGCCGACCTGCAGCGAGGCGGTGGTGAAGTCCCACGTGTTGTCCCACGGCTCATGGGCGGCCAGGGTGCCGTTGACGTACAGCAGCACGTCGCCGAAGACCGCCGAGTAGACCAGGGCCAGGTGATCGCCGTCGCCCGCGCTGCTGGGAACGACCGCGGCGGCGTTGATCGCCGATGTGGTCGAGCCGGCCCCGTCCTTGTCGGTGACCGCCAGCTGCCAGCGGTTGGCGGAGGCCAGGTACTTCACGGTGACGGCGCTGCCGTTCGTGCCCGCCAGGGACAGGGCCGTCTGGTCCTTGGCCGACCCCGCGGACGCGAGGCGGGCTCGGGCGGTGAGCGTGAAGCTGTCCTCCTTGGACAGAAGTCCGGCCGCGCGGGTGGCGTAGGCATCGGTGCCGTTCAGGGCCAGGTGCCCGTCACCCCACAGAGGTTCGGCCGGGGGTACACAGTCCGGGTCCGCCGCCGGGTCGCACGAGTCGTCCGGCAGGTAGATCGCTGCGCCTCCGCCCAGGGTCAGGCCGGTGCCTGCGGCGTCCTCGGGGGAGACCCCGCTGGTGGCGCTGTCGACCTGCCAGTAGGCGAGTTGGCTCGCGGAGACCCCGCCGAGTTCCTGGCCCTCGGCTTCCGGGACCACGCGGTCGTAGACCTTGACGTCCGCGATGCTGCCCTTGAAGTTGCTGGTGTAGCCGTCCAGGGAGAGCTTGCGGCCGATCTGGAGGCTGCCTGTCGCGTTCCACTTGGTGCGGCGTTTTTGGACGTCTTCCTTGATCAGGTCACCGTTGACGAAGAGGCTGAGTGTGCCCAACTCGTTGTCGTACACGCCGATGAGGTGGGTCCAACTGCCCGGCACCGCGGTGGCGCCGGACACCTTCCATGACCCCATCGACTCCATGTCGCTGAACGGGGTGCGGAACGTCCAGGACGCCGTGTCCACGTCGTAGCCGAGGTCGAAGCCGGGGCTGGCCGTGCCGTCCTGGCTGACGATGGTGACGTCGTCGGTGGGGCGCGCGGGCAGGTTGACCCAGGCGCTCACCGAGAACGTGCCGCTGGTGTCGACTGCGGGCTGGCCGGCGTCCAGGTAGGCGTTCGCGCTGCCGTCGAGGGTGGCGGAGGTGTCGGTGGGGCCAAGAGGTCCCGCATCGCCGAAGGTCACACCGGAACCAGGTGTTGCGGCGGGAGCGCCGCCCATGCCGGCAGCGGTGGCCGAACCCTTGGCGTCACCGAGCGTCCATCCGGCAGCCGGCGCGCGTCCGTCACTGACGAGGAAGACATATGAGGTGTAGGCCCTCTGCGGGTTACCGGCGGCGTCGATGGCCTGGGCCTGCACATACATCGGCCCCTCGTCCGGCGGCATCCATCGGACCGTGGCCGGACCACCTGGGGATTCAGCGTCGACTGATCTCCACGTTCCCTTCTCATCGCCCTTGAAGCGATACTCGTACCTCACCACATCAGCTGACGGGGAATCGAGAGTGAAGCTGCCGTAGTCTCCGATGCCCGCATGCCAGACATCGTCATTCGGGTACTGGGCCGAGGTGATCACCGTGGCCTTCGGTCTCGTGGAGTCATAGATGAACTCGCAGCGCGTGGCCGTTCCTTCGAGACTCCAGGGCCCCCACGACTCACCGTCGGAGCCACGTACCGCCCAGCCGATGGTCACGTTCTGCGGAATCGTGTAGCTCGCGTCGTTCGGGTCGTCCAGGGAGTTGGTGCCCACGGTGTACGTGAAGTGGGCGCCACCGGTCTGGCCGCTCTTCGAGGCGTCGGTTGTATCTATCTTCTTCGACAGTGTGTACTTGTCGTACGTCGTGCTGCCGACCGTCCAGAACACGTGGAACTGAGCCTGCAGAGTCTCCGAGTTGCTGCCGATGTCCCGGTGGTCGTAGTCCTTGATGAAAGCGGACAGCTTAGGGGGGTCGGAAACGGCGTGGTCGATCGCGTTGCCGTACTCGCACGATCCGCCCGGCGTCATCTGCAGGTCATCCATGTCCGGCTGCAGGGGCGGCCGGTTGTAGGTGACTTCGAGATGGGCGTTGCCGCAGAACCGCTTCCAGTAGGAGTAGTCGCCTTCGTCGCCGGCCTTGAGGCGGAACGTCGTGGTGTCCCAGCCGCTGTCCGCGGCCTTCTGGACCGTGTTCGCGACGTTGAAGCGGACGTTTTGGTTCGTGGACGTGCAGGAGCCTGCCGGATTGGTGGGCGACTGCGAGGTGATGGCGTCCTTCAGGGAGGGCTGGTTGCCCCAGTTCGTCGAGGAGCTGATGGCGCTCGCCCCGCTCGAGTTGACCCGGCCCAGCTGCACCTCGCGTGCGGAGGTGCTGTAGGTGTGCACCATCGTGACCGCGAACTCAGCCTTGACGATGTGCTTGTCTTCGAAGGTCCCCGTGGGGATCGCGAAGAACTGCCGCTTGACGTCACTGCTGCTGGTGCAGCGGTAGGACACGTCCGCGGGGCAGCGACCGACGCCCTCGTCGTCACTGAACTTCCAGAACTCCGAGGAGGAGTAGTAAGAGGACACCATGGTCCAGCCAGTGCTGTTCGCGGTCTTGTACACGGGGTCGATGTAGACCGGGTAGACCGTGTCCTTGCCCTTGAGGAGGGCGGCGTCAGGGGTCAGTGTCACCGTGTCACGGGCCGTGTCCACTGCAACATCGGAGACCTGGGCGCCGTCCGGCGGCGTCACCGCGCCGTCCGTCCCGGTCCCGGCGTCCGCGGGAGTTGACGGGGATGCGGAGGGTGCGGGGGTCGCCGAGTCCGGCGTCTGGCTCGTGTGGCTGGAGTCCCACATCATCGGCTGGGGCGCCTCGAAGACCGTGCCCCCGCCGCCGCTGTCCTGAGCCTGCAGACCACCGTCTTGCGTTTTCTTCAGCTTGACGGAGCCAGTGTCCACCGGGAGTTCGAGCCGGCCAAGTTCGGGGTTCGCGGCGGCCTTCGCGTTCTTGACGACCAGGACATGCGAGAAGCCCTCGGCGCTGGCGGTGACTCGGAGGTCGACGCCTTGCAGGACATTCGCGTATGTCGCGGTGGCCCCGTCGATCTTCGGCTTGGGCAGTTTGTGCGGCCAGTCCAGGGAAAGGGAGCGGCCGTCCTTCTCGATCCCGGCAAAGGTCTTGTCACCTCCGCCGGAGAAGGTCATGGCCGTCAGGGCAGCCTTCGGTGCGAAGGTTCCGTTGCGCTGCTTGACGAGTGTGGTGTCGATGTCCGTCCATTTGCCGTCCTTGCGGGTACGGATGGGCTGGACGTATTCGGTGGTGGTGAAGGTGCCGTTCGGGTTGGCGACGGTGGTGCTGCGCTCGTCGCGCAGTGCGAGTACTTCCACCTTCTTCCCGGACTTGGCGGCCTTGGTCTGGGCTTCCGCCGTACCGGCTGCCGTCTGCGGGTCGCGCGTCGCGGCGGCCGCTGGCTGGGGCGCGGCGCCGAGGCCGGGGACGACACCGAGGCCGGTGGCCAGGAGCGCGGTGAGGGTAGTGGCGATGACGGCGGCGCGGCGCTGTCTGCGGTTGCCGAGCGCATGGCACTTCATGTTGGGGTTCTTCTCTCTTGCCATGTCGCCCGTCACCCGACCACGCCGAAGGAGGTTCCCGCGTCAGGAATCCCCCCTGCGCCCGGCTTGAACGTGGTGGTACCCGTCGTGGTGGATCCGGTGATGTCCGTCCACGGGATGCTGTAGAGAGCGCCCTTGGGGGTGTCTGATGCCTTGCTGTAAGGCACGCCGACATAGAGGTTGGTGGTCCCAGCGGTCAGGCTGATGCCGGTGTAGTCGCGTGCGGTTGCGGTTCCAGGCAGAACACTGCCGCTCACCGCCCGGGTGATGATCTTGTCGTTGGCGCCGATCGAGACGTCCAGGGGGCGCAGGATCTGCACGACTCCGGCGTCCTTCACCCCCGCGACGTCGCGCCCCGGGATGCCCACCGCAAGGCGGATGGTGGCATCGCTGCTCACCACCGAGGTGTCAGTGTTGGCAATAGCTACCCTCTGGCCGAAGAAGTCGCCCTTCGTCGGGAACCCGTCGACCCCGTCGGCGGAAGCATCGATCGCCGCCAGTTCTGTGTAGGTACCCGAGGGCTGGATCCGGATCACCGACACGGCGCCGGAGTCGGTCACCGTGCCGACCGACTCCGTCGGCGTACCGACTGCCAGCAGGGCATCCGAGTTGTACGTCTGGCCACTGGGGCGGAAGTTCGTCATGTCGATCGACGTGCCGAACTGGTCGTTGGGCTCCGCCGTGCCGGCCAAACCCACCCCGGCCTCCGCCTGGTCCAGGCCCACCAGCGCGGTGGGCACACCACTGGCGATGGTGTGGTTGAACACCGTCACTGCGCCGGCGAACGAGGCGTCGGTGCCGATGGTCTCGCCGGGGGCTCCTACCGCGAAGAAGCGGTTCGTTCCGGTGAGCGAGTAGCCGAACCGGTCGTGGGCCTCGACGATTCCGGGGACCCCGGCGTCGTCCTGGTTGGCGGTGGTCTTGGTCGTGCCCTGCATGTAGTGGATACAGCCGGCGTCGGCGTAGTCCTTGCCTCCGCTGGTGACGTTCTCCCCGGGCGCGCCGATGACCAGGTATGGAAGGCTGGTTGAGGTGGTGCCGGACTGCAGGGCGAAGCCGAAGCGGTCGTATTCCTCGGTCACCGTGTTCGGGTCGAACTGGGCCTGGGTGTAGCTCTCGATGGCCGAGCCGGTGCCGATGCCCGTGGGCGTGCCGTGGATGACGTAGATCGCGCCGGCATCGTGCAGATCGGCACCATCCTTCGTCACGTCCTCATATGGTGCGCCCACCACCAGGTCCGTGCAGCCGTCGCCATCGGCGTCGTATGCGGTGCGCGAGGCCCCGAACTGGTCGCCGCGCTCCGGCGTAGCGGTCATCCCGCTGGTGGCCTGGGAGATCTCGAAGACCCCCTTGCCGCCGCCCAGCACGACCCGGACCAGCCCGGCCCGCACTGCGCCGTTCACGGTCGCGTACGGATCACTGGCGACGGTGTCCGTGACGCCGTCGCCGTTGAAGTCCGTTGCGGTTCCTCCGGTGCACGCGGTTGCCGCAGCCGCCGAGTGCCCCGCCGAAACCAGCCCTCCGGTCGCCACGAGAACCATTGCTGCCCCCGCGGCCAATCCGGCCACGCTCATGCGTCTGAGCATGAGTACCCCACCCCACCCCTCGTATTCCGTTTTATCGATTCACTCGCGTACATGCAGAGCGAAATTAAAGAATCCGCACCTACCCGCACACCCGAGCGGCCGCAAACCTAGCCAGCGGGAATAGCCACATGTCAAGCGTTTACCCAAATCCCCCAAAGAACTGGATTAGCACCTTCCACTTAAATAGTCGTCAAGTCGGGCAAAACCGTTCACCTGAAGCTTGACGGGACGTTAACCAGGCTTCATAGTTTCTTTACCTTGCCCCCCTCGGGGAGTTTGGAACGTGGGCACGTCCACCTGCAGCAATCCAGCCCACTACGTGAGGCGAGTGGCAAAACGTGATGAATCGGACTCAGTTTCAGAGGTGTCGAGCATGAAGAACCTGTGAAGCACCTGTTCGATGACCTGGTGGTTTGCGTGACCGGTCGGCCGGTTCGCCACCCCTCACGCGACGGCGCAACCGATGTGGCCGGTAGAGGTGAATCGGCCCATTTGGCGAGCCACGAATATCCCCCACCCGCGAGGGATATCCGTCCTAGAAATTCCGCAAAATCCAGCCACCCAAGGCACCTTGCGGCAAGGGGTACGCCGCATTCGCAGTCTCCGAATGGCCAAATTTCGACGCACCGGCCGAACTGGACAGATGTACCCATTCCGGTCTCCGAGTGGCTCAAAATGAACGCCCCGAAGGTTGGCTGCAATCCCGAGAGCCAGCTCCTCATCGGACAGTCAGGTCGCCCTGAACCTCAGCCAGACTCCTGCGCCGCCCACCCCACGTTGCGTAACCGGCGTATTCACGACAAAAGATCAGGTAGAGCATTCATGCCCCCACGCATCCAAGCGCTCGGAGAGCGCATGCTGCCCGCTCGGATACGCAACGAGCGCGCCGGGCGGCGCGCCAGCGCTCAGGCCGCAGCCGCGGAACGCAAACGCCAGGAGCAGATCGCAGCACGGCGGTGCGCCCTGCTGGAGTCCGATGGCGATGTGCGGACGGTGACCGTCGAGGGCCGCACGCTCTACGGACGGGTGGTGCACACCTTCACCGCGGCCGGCGCCTCCGCCCACAACCTGGAGCTGGTGAGCGACGCACTGGAGCACTCCGGGATCGAGTACTTCCTTGTCCCCGGCCGCTCGCGCACCCGCCACGTCGTGGGCATGCGTCACGGCGACCGCAAGCGACTACTGGTCGCGCTGCGCCAGATGTACGGCTCCAGCCCGCTGTACGCGATGAGACCAGGCAGCGATCCGCTGCCCCAGGACGCCGTGCTGTACGCGGACGGAGCACTGCCCAAGGACCTCAAACGCCAGGACACAATCCGCTTCGGCGAGCTGCTGCTCGGCCCGGACGGCCAGTTGCTCGCCGATCTGGGTTTCGGCTGCGACGTGGAGTTCTGGCATGACGGCGCGAAGGTTATGGGCTCCGAGCTAGCGGTCACACTGCGAACCCAGCCCCCGCAGGAGGTGCTGGCGGACTCGCTGGTCGCCCCGCGCCTCAACTCCGTCACCGACGTGCTGCCCAAAGCCGCGCGCGTACCGGCCGCGCGCAAAGTAGCCGGCCGCGAACACCCCACCTACGCCGACTTCCTCCAACCACGCATGGACACCGTCGACTTCCCCATCGATGTCGTCTACACCTGGGTGGACGGCTCCGACCCCGAACTGCGAGCCAGAAGGGAGTCATACCGCGTGGGCAAACCGCGAATCCACGCCCGCGAGACCGGCGCCTCCCGATACACCAGTCACGACGAGCTGAAGTACTCCCTGCGGTCGCTCGACATGTATGCCCCGTTTGTTCGCAACGTCTACGTCGTCACCGACGGACAGACGCCTGCCTGGCTGAACCCGGCAGCCGCCGGTATCCAGATCGTCGACCACAAGGACATCTTCGCCGATCCCACCGCACTCCCGGTGTTCAACTCGCACGCCGTCGAGACACAGTTGCACCACATCACCGGCCTGTCCGAGCGATATCTGTACTTCAACGACGACTTCTTTCTCGGCCGTCCCGTCACGGCCGGACACTTCTTCCACGGCAACGGCGTGGCGAAGATCCCCTTCTCACCCTTCCAACTCGGCCTCGGCGAGCCCCACCCCGACGAGCCCGCACCCAACTCAGCCGGCAAGAACGTACGAAGGCTGCTGTTCGACGCTCACGGGCGATTCACCACGAACAAGTTCATGCACACTCCCCAACCGCAGATCCGCGCCGTCATGGAGGAAGCCGAGGAGCGCTTCGCCGAGGACGTGGCGCGCACCAGCAGCTCGCGCTTCCGATCCGTGACGGACATCGCGATGACGGCGTCCCTGCACCACCACCACGCCTACCTCACCGGCCGGGCCGTGCCAGGCAAGTACAACCTGCGCTACATCGATGTCGCGCACCCGGACGCGTCCGCCGGGCTCGCCGAACTGGCCCGCACCAGACGCTATGACTTCTTCTGCCTCAACGACGTCAACACCCCAGAATCCGAGCAGGAACGCATCACCACCGAGCTCCGCACCTTTCTCGAGTCGTACTTCCCCTTCCCCAGCCGATTCGAAGGTTGACCAACCTGGCCCACGCATCGATGGCCACGAGACCAACGGCAGCCCCGTACTCTGCACGGCGCCATGCCCCTCCATAGCTGGTATCCGTCCGCATCGGCGATGGAGTCGGTAATCCGGGGCGTTCGGCATGGAGCGCAGCTCTGAGGAGGCGCCCGGTCATCGCCGTCCTGTGCAGCCCGCGTGGCCGCAGCCGCCGCAGAACCCACCCGTGGCACACGCGCAGGGGCAGCGGTGTGTAGCGCGGCGCCGTAGAGTCGGCTCCGGGTCCGGGATCGTGGGGTGCGACAGGTTCAGGGTGGCGACGGGGCAGGTCTCGGTACGGAGGACGGCCTCCGCCACCAGCGTGGTGCGCTCGGCGGACGGGAGTTGATCGAGCGCGGTGAGATGACCGAGTAGGCCGGTGTCGGTGAGCCGGGCGGGGTGGTCCGTGTCGGCGCACAGCAGCAGGCACCGGGCCGCCTCCTTCACCGCCCGCCTTCGCGACTGCGGAACGCCGTCTAAGAGTTCAGCATCCTCGATGCCGGCAGCGGCCTGCACAAGTACGTCCTCGAGGCGAGTGGCCTGCTGCCCCGCGGCGGCGAGCAGGATGTGGGCTTGGGCGAGGATCCGATGCGCTGCGTTGCGGTAGTGGAGCGGCAGATGGATTCGGGGCATGGCTGGCGTTCCTTCCGGGAGGATGAGGGCAGCAGCGGGGTTTCGGGGTGCGCTGAGATGATCCGGTGCCGAACGAGGCAGGGGTGAGGGGTCCCGGGTCGCGGCGCGGGTGCCGCACCCCGGGCCCATCCGGGCACCCGGGGCACGGTATGCAAGGTTTTCAGGAAGTGGTCGGGTGGGTGGTGCAGTAGGCGTCGAGGGCGAGACTGAGCTCAGCTGCTGAGCGCAACGCGCTGCAAGGAGGTCGGTGCTGTGCCCGCATGGGCCCAGCAGTCCGGTGACCGGGATGAAGGCTGTTGTGCGGCGGTCGTTGAGGGCTTCGATGAGGCGGTCGCGGGAGTAGGCGGCCTGCAGTCGGAGGCGGCCGTGGAGTCGGTCGGCCTCCCGGGCGGTTTCCAGGACCAGTTGGGCCATTGCATGGTGAAGGCTGTCGCCCTGGGCTTGGGCGTGCAGTCGCTGGTGAGCATCGGGGCCCAGGAGATCCCGTACGGCCTGCTCGCCGGGGCCCACCGGGCCGGCGGGCTGCGGACTCGTGCTGGGCGGAGCGGTCTTGGCAGTGCCGCGTTGGCGGCTGGGCGGGTTGGTCATGGCGGTTGCCCTTTCGTGTTCCGGGGTGTGCGGGACGGCGTTAGAGCTGTTCGCCGTAGCGGCAGTTGTCGATGTGGCCCTGGTCGCGGTCGAAGGTGTCGGGGGCGCCGTCCTGCCGGTCGCAGTCGGCGATCTGGAGGGGGCCGCGCGCCAGGTGGTCGCCGAGGTCGGCGAGGTGGCGGACCGTCGCGGCCGGGACGTCGCCTGTGCATGCCGGGCAGGGACCGAGCAGCTCGAAGGGCTCGTCTTCGTAGACCGGGTAGCGGAGCAGGAAGCGGTACTTCTCTCCCGTGTCGGGGCAGGTGGCGGTGGCCAGTACCGGCTCGCCGGGTGTGGTGCGGCGACGGCGCCAGTCGGGTTCGGTGGTGATCTGGTCCAGGCCGAGTCCGAGCAGCGCGGCCAGGCGGATGGCGGTGCGGGCGTGTTCCTCGCCCCGGTAGCGGCCGTGCGGGCTGACGGCCATGTTGTGGCGGATGAACACGGCGGCGGCGTGGGCGCGTTCGGTGATCGAGGTCATGGCAGGGGTGCTCCCTTGTGTGAGTCCGTGCGGTGATTGGGGATGGGGCCGCCCGCCTGGCAGGTGCGCGGCCCATGGATCCCGGGGGTGTGGTCAGGCGCGGTTTGCGGTGGTGAGGGCGGTGCTCGCGGCCGTTGAGATTGCGGCGGCGGCCTGGGCGGGGTCGGTGAGTTCGAGGAAGGTGGCGCCCTCCAGGGGGCGGGCGCCGGGGGCGAAGGCAAGCCAGAGGACCGCACACCTGGCTGTGCGCAGGGCGGTGATGCGCGCGGCGGCGCTGGCGGCTTCATCGGGGTTGTAGTGGCCGTCGGAGGCGATCACCAGGAGGCGGCCCGCTCCGGGGTGGTCCAGGCCGAGTCCGGCGGTGAGGGCGTCGATGGCTTCGGCGAGGCGGTGGGCGCCGCCGGTCGCCTCGAATTCGGTGACCCGGGCCGGGGTGCGGCCGGGGGCGGTGATCGCGGTCAGGGCGCGGTCGTAGGCGACGGTGGCGCTGCGGGAGTCGGGGTCGGTGAGGGCGGTGGCACGGGCGAGGATCCAGGCGGCCGAGGCGATCGGCCCGGCTGCCGCGCCCATGGAGCCGGATACGTCCACCGCGATGGCGACCCGGAGGGGCGGGGTGGGGGTGTGCTTGCGTTGGGTGTGGATCCAGGGGGTGGCACTGGGTACGGCTCCGGCGGCCTGCTGGGCGTCGCGGGCCAGGGCCTGGCGCATGTTCAACCGGCCCGGAGGCGCCGCCGAGGCGGTGATGATGGCGGTGCGTTCGCGGTAGGCGGCCGTCCGCAGGGCGCGGGCCAGGCGCCCGGCCGCCGCCCTCTCCGCCCCGGTGGGGGTGCGGGTACCGGTCACCGGAGTGCGCAGCTTCCTGCGTTTATCCGGGCGCCTGCCGGGCAGCACCGGTCGGGCGCCCGGCGCGAACACCTGCCCGGCGATCTGGGTTGCCTGCCGCTGCTGCTCGGCGTGTTCGGCCTTGGTCCGTGCTCGGTTGTGGCGTGCGGCATCGGCGTGTTGGCGTGCGGCGGCCTGAGCTTGTTCGTTGCGGCGCACCGCGCGAACCGTCTGACCGACCGCCTCGGTCAACGCGCCGTCCCCGCCGTCCGGCCCGCTGCCGCCGGGGATCAGGGGTGGTTCGGGGGCCTGAGGCTGTTGGCCGAGGGCCTGACACCAGGCCTGGCCGTGGGCGAGCATCGCCTCGGTGTCGTCGTCGGCCGTGGCATGTGCGGCCTTCCAGATCGCGGCGAGCTGGGCGAGGAGGTCGGGGCCGAGGATCGCGGTGACCGCCGTCTCGACCGGTTCGCTCTCGTCCGGGTCGAGGATTCCGGCATCGCGGCGGGCGAGCAGCAACCCAGCCGCGAAGGCGGCCTGCCACCGGTCTGCTGGGGCGTTGGCCATCATGTCGGCCATCAGCACCGTGTGCACCGTGGCGCGCAGAAAGCGTCGGTCGTCGGGGCGGCGCGCGAGGTGGGCCGCCTCGGCGCGGGATTCCTCCAGCATTTCGGCTGCCGCGCGCTGAGCTGTGCCTCGCGGCACGGTGGGGGTGAGCCAGCGGGAGTGCGCTGCGTGCGCGGCCTCGTGGATCATCGCGCCCCAGGCCACCGGGTAGCGGTCCTCGTCCCCCGCCCGTTGCGGGTGCAGAGTGCGGGGGCGGTGCGGGGTGAACAGGGCCTCGTCGATCTCGAGGTTCGCGGTGGCGGGAAAGTAGGCGGCGGGGGCCCCGGAAAGGGTGCCTGGGGCGCAGGTCACCAGGATGTCTTCGCGTCCGGCCAGTTCGGGCAGCCGCTCGGTCAGTTCCGCCGAGATCCGCAACCACTCGGCGGCATCCGGGCGCGGCACGGGGTCATACAGCGGGCCGCCGTCGTCCTCCCAGCGGGCGAGCGCCTCCTCCGTCTCGGTCACGGCGGGCGGGTGGTGGTGCACGTGAGCGGGGACGAGCGTGGTCATGGCAGGGTCCCTTCGAAACTGCGGCGCGGCTGGGGCGGGGTGGGTGGGCAGCGGGGCCGTACCGCCGGGGCGGTACGGCAACCGGCTGGCGGGGGTGGGGTGTTAGAGCTGGCGGCCCAGGGCGAGGGCGGTGATGGGGCTGCCGATGGCCTTGGTGACGATCTCGGTGACCGTGTCCCGGTCTTCCAGGGGTGCGATGCCGACCAGGTTGGCGAAGGCCACGGCGGTGCCGAGTACGTCGGCGATCTTCTGGAAGGCGATCAACTCGCGCAGTTGCGGGGCCCAGCCGACTTCTCCGGCCTCCTGGCGGGTGGCGAGGTTGCGGGCGACCCGTACCGCTGTGCGGTTGATGTTCAGGGAGGCGGCCAGGTCGTAGTCGGAGCCGACCTGGATCTGCATGCTGAACCGGGAAGCGAGGGCCTCGGTGAGGACCGCGCCATGCACGCCGGGGTTGTGCCCGGCGATCACGTAGAACCCCTCGGCCGCCGTGATCGTCTCGCCCTTGTGCGCCTTGACCTGGATCTGCCTGCGCCCGTCCATCGCCGGATACAGGGCGGCCAGGACTTTCGGGGAGATCAGGGTCGCGTCGTCCAAGAGGAGGGCACGTCCCTCCTGCATGGCCGTCACGAGGGGGCCGTAGATGAACTCGTAGCCGCCCTTGTCATCCTGGGTGTACTCCCCGATCAGGTCGCCGACCGTGGTGTCCCCGTCCCCCGCCACCGTGAGCAGGTCCCCGAAGGCGGCCTCGATCAGGGAGGTCTTCCCCGTGCCCGGCGGCCCGTAGAGGAGGACCGGGACGCTGGCCTCCCGCAGGCGCTGGAGCGCCTCCACATCGGGCAGGTTCGCCAGCGCCCTGGGGTGGTAGCGCTGCCCGTTGGGCCGGGTGACCGGGCCGGGGCGCCCGCTCGGCGGCGGTGCAGGGGCGGGGACCGCACCTGCCTGCGCGGGCCGGGGCGGGCTGAGCGGTGAGGCGGCCGGGGTGTGCTGTGCGGCGGCGGCCGTGGCCGAAGTCGCCCGGTAGGTACGGGGCTTGTCACCGAGGCGCTCCGCCTCGCCCCGGGTGACGAGGGTTTCGCAGGCGTTGCCGACCGCGCCGCCCGAATGCCCCAGCTGCTTGGCCAGTTCGGTCACCGTGTACCGACCCTGCGGGCTGGTCGCCAGGATCCCGGCGATCCGGGCCCGCAGTTCACCGGGGCGCGACTTGCCCGGTGCGGAGGAGGGGGAAGTCGAGGGGGCAGGGGTGCTTGCGGCCATGGCGAAGCCTTCCTCTCACTGGTTTAAGGAGAAATCGGTGGGGATTCGTGCCAGCCCTCGCTCGCCCAGCACTCACCGAGGGCCCGGCATGCGGGTCCGTCAAGGGGCTGGCGATGGGGGTGGGGGTGATTTGGGCATCGAGGTGCCGAGGCGCGGACTGCGAGGCGTGGTGGGGGTGCCGTGCCGGGGTGGAGTGTCAGCTACGCGCGGCACCCCAGCGGGGGTTAATCAAGGGTCGCGGCGGGCCCAAGCCCGGGGTCAGCCGTCGAGGTCGGTCAGCGTGACCGTGATGTGCCCACCGAGCACCGAGGTGATCTCGATGGGCTTGCCGGTCACCGGGGCGGTGACCCGCACCCGGACCCGGGACCAGGCCCGGCCCCTGGTGTGACCGTTCTCGACCGCCACCAGAATTCCGCCGAACTTCACTCGGGCCCCGAACTCGCCGAAACCGAGGTCTTCCCACTCGTCGTGACACACGAGCGTTTCGAACTCGATCCAGTTCAGTGCGTCTGCCTGACACAGCTCGACCGCATTCACCTTATACCCGCCCACCCGAATCACCTTTCCGCATTCGTCCGCCCATTCGAAGAATCCTCCGCCGGGCACTTTTAGCCTTTCCCGTTCCCACCTTTTCGGGAACAATTTAAATATAGCTCGATACGAGGGTGTAGTGAAGTCAGTATTCAGGCTTGATAATGCTGGAATTCTCGTGAATTCACGACGCTAATTATGGCGAATTCCGGGCCGCGCGACGCTTCCTGTCGTGCCCCCGCGATCCGGCGACCGAAATCAAGGCCCGTACCGGCGCCGGCGGCGCCGGAAAATCGAGCGCGCGCTCGAACGGCGGCACGGCCCCGGCGGCACGGCCCCGGCGGCACGGCCCCGGCGGCACGGCCCCGGCGGCACGGCCCCGGCGGCACGGCGGGCGCCTCCGGCTACGCCTGGGCACCCGCCTCACCCGGCCGAGGGGCCGGCAACCTTCAGGCAAGGAAGGAAGAAGGGAAAGGGGTTGATGAGGGCTGGGAGGTGACAACAGGTGCGAAGGGGCAGTGAGTTGCATATGCCGAGGAAACGGGGTTGGGCCGCCGGTATCAGCAGATCGGGACAGATTCTCCTACCGATATGCAGGCTGGCCCGGTCCGCGGTGGCGGATCGGGCCGTGGCCTGGGCGGATGCTCCGTAGGGGTGCTCCTGTGCAAGCGGGACGGCGGGATGGATCCCGGTGGCAGGACGTGGGTCAGGACGAGTCGGAGGACTTCACCGTCTGATTGGTGTGCCGCCTGCTGCGGTCCGGCGCGTGGGCGGGGCCCGGTTGAGAAGTGCGAGGGTGGCGGGTTCCGGCGAGGCGTCGATGGAGGCGAGACGGTCCGTGAGCAGGGCCAGGGTGCGGTGAGCGGCATCGTCACGGCCCACGGTGATCTGGAGCTTGATGATGCGCCGGTAGACACGTTCGTTTTCGGGATCGAGGTCGGCGGCCTGGTTGAGCAGGGCGAGGGCGGGTTCGGGATCGGCGGACTGTTGCGCGGTGTGCTCGGCAAGCAGCATCAGGGCATCAACGGCGCGGCGATGCAGGGCAATCCGGAGGCCCTGGGCCCACAGGTAATCGGCGCCGTCGCACAGCTGCCCGGTGTAGAGGGCGGTCGCGCGTTGGAGGGCTGTGGCGCGTTCGTGCGGGGAGTCGGCGCGGGTGGCCGCTGTGAGGGCTTTGGTGAACGCTGTGACGTCCGTGGAAATGTATTGCGGGTCAAGGCGGTGGATGGGCCCGCTGAGGGTAACGAAGGCGACTTCCTTTTTGCCGGTGGCACTGCGGAAGACTCGTCGGGCGGCACGCCGCAGGTTTTCAAGGTCCGCTTTCATTTCGGTCGGGTCGTCGGCGAGTTGCATCTTCTCCGCGATTTCTTCGCCGCGCAGGCCACCTGGATGGGCGGCGAGAAGAGCGATGAATTCGCGGGTCTCTTCTTTCCTGGTGTCTGCGAGTTTGCATTCCTTGCCGTGGACGAGGAGTTTGAATCCACCGAGGAGAACCAAGCGCACCGGGCCAAACGGCCCGGCCTCCTGCACAGAGGCAGGGGCTGGAGACTTGCGGCTGGGCCGCGGCTTATCGGGGCGCTGCGGTTCCGTGGTGGGTTCTGGCTCGGGATCCTGTGCGTCGGTGGCGTCGGGTGAGCCGGCGGGGTGCCCGTGGGCTGCCAGCAGCCCTTGGACAAGTTCGTGGGCTGTCTCGGGGGCGAGGAGGAACATCGTGACGTCGTTCAGGGCGGTGAGCGGACCGGTAGCGGTGCCGTCGTCGGCGATCGCGAGTCGCTGCTGCGCAGCGTCGCGCCAGCCTCCAAGGGTGACGACGGCGAGCTGGCCAGCTCCGGCTCGTGCGGCCAGCGCCCGCAGCCGGCCTTCGTCCTCTCCATGCCTCTGGCCGTCCACGAGCAATACGTGGAGGGCCGGCGCGCCGTGTTCCAACACCTCAGTGTCCAGGCGCTGTTCGTGACGGGCGTGCTCCAGTAGCGCGTGCTCAGCGACCTCGACGGCTGCGGCGATGTCGCTCGTCACTGTCCAGGCCGGGACCGATACATCGGTGCCGGCCAGGAGTCGGCGTACGGTGTCCGCGTCTGTGAGCAGTTGTACGCAGGGTGGGGCGGGACGCAGCCGTTGGGCGGCGGAGGCGATGGCGATGAGCAGGTGTCGGGCAGCGTCCTCGGCGCCTGGCCCGTCCAGGTGGACGCCGCCGGGTACGGCGAGAGCGTCGATGCGTACTTCCCGGCCGGCGCGTTCGGCGATCGTGACCGTGCCCGGCTGGCCCGGGTCGGCCGGTGCCGTGCGCCGCGCGAGAACGTCGGGGTTGTGGTGACGGGTGGCGCGGTTGGCCAGAGAGGCTTGGTTGCTGCGGTGCAGTGCATCGCCCAGCTGAAGGTCGTCGTCCTCCAGGGGCATGGCGAGGGAGTCGAGGCGGGGTGTCCGGCGGCGCGTGGCGTGCCATCGGGCAAAGCCGAGGGCGGCTGCGATACCCGCCGCGGTAGTGACGCCGATCGCGGAGGCGGCGCCCAGCGGGATGGTGACCGGGCGATGTTCCTGGGCCGGGCGGCGTTCCTGCTGCTGACGGTCCGTCTGCCGCTGCTCGTCTTCGTGTTCACCGCGGCCCGGAGTCTGGTGTTCCTCGGGCTCAGGGGCCGGAGTCGATGTGCGTGGGGGCGGTGCGGGGGTCTCTGTGGACGGCTGCGGCGGGTGCGGTGAGGGCGCGTTGTGGACGGGTAGATGCAGTCGCCAGCCCGGTTGGATGTGGTCAGGGTCGGCGAGTAGCGCGCCGTCGGATTGCCTGATGGAGCAGCTGAGTTGGTAGATCTTCGGCCAGCTCAGGGGGTCGCCGAGGTGCTGCTCGGCGATGTCCCACAGGGTGTCACCGGGTTGCACGATGTAGGTGGCGTGCGCGGGCTCAGCGACCCGCGCGGGTGTCACATGCAGGGGCGCGGTGGTCGCAACCGGTGCCGCGGCGGGGCTCGCGGTAGGGACGGTGGCGTGCGCGGCAGGCAGGCGCCAGACGCCGATCAAGGCGATGAGCAGGGTGCCGACGAGGAGTGCGGCGGCGGCCCGGTGGGCGGGCAGCGTGGCGGTGTGGCGCCGAAGGAGCGTCGCATCCCGGGCGAGCGCGGGCAGGCGCCGCGTCAGCCAGCTTGCTTCGCGCAGCATGGTAGCGGTGAAGTACGCCCAGCAGGCCCACCCCACGAGGGCGAGGGCCTGGAGGACGAAGGGGTCGCTGATCGGTTGCCCGAGCCGCGTGAGGAGGTCGTTGAGCGAGGTGGCCTGGCTGGGCCAGGGCGCGCCGACAGCGGTAAGGAGAACGTACGGAACGCCCGCCAGGGCGCCGGTGAGCGCGCTGGCGGAGGCGAGGAGACGTGCGGCGGCGGTTAGCCGGTGCGGGGTGTGGTGAGCCGGGGTCGGTCGTGGCATCAAGGCGCTCCTTCTGTGCCCTGATGCCAGGGGGTGGTGGTGCCGAGTTCGATGTGGGCGGTCGCGGATGCCGTGGTAGTGAGCCGGTCTACGCCGACCAGAGAGAGGACTTGGCTCCTTTGGACGTGGGTGACGCTGACCTGAACCTGGTCCTCTCGCACCTGCACGCGGGCGGTGTCACCGACCGCGGCCACGCGTGCGCGTGCCACCGCGCCGGCCTCGCGTACATGGAGTCTCGTGCGGTGGGTGGCGCGCAGGTAGTCGAGGTCGACTTGCTGGCAGGCGGCGCGTGCTGCCTCTTGCGCGGTGTCGGCGGCGCGTACCTTCCCGGCCAGGGCGAGGCCGCCGTCGATGACGAGCCCGGCGAAGAGGAACAGTCCGGCCACCGCTACGACGACGACTGCGGTGACCTGCCCCGAGTCGCTGATCGCCGCACCGCGTTGCTTTCTGTGTCTCATGGGTCTACTCCCCTATATAGATCCACTACGGAGGCGGCCGATTCCGTGACATCGACGTTGCGCATGCCTGGCACGTCGAGGACGACGCGGCACGTCACTGTCACCCGCACCACACCCCCCGGGGTGAAGTCGCCCAGTTCGGGAGTGACGCGGGGGCCGGTGCATGAGGAGCCGGCCCCGGTCAGGCTGCGCGTGGTCGCCCCGCTGGCCTCAGCCTTGGCGGCGTCGGCGGAGCGCGCCAGGGTGGCGGCGCGGGCTGCCTGGTGGGCGGCTTCGTCGGCGTCCAGGCGCGCGCCGACGAGCTTGCCGAAGGCGACGGCGACCAGCGCCAGCAGGATCAACAGGGGTGTCACTAACACGAGTTCGGTCGTCGCCGACCCGCTATCGCGTGGCCGGTGTAATTGAGTGGTCATGCGCATCCGGTCACCCTGTCTGTACCACCCATTTCTCGGTCGGCCCCGCGGCGTTCCCGGCCACCCGCAGATGCACACCCGGTACGACCTCGACGACCTCACCCTCCACGTTCACCGCCAAACCCTCCGTTCCGCGGCTGATCTTCACCGTTGGATGCTTGAGCACCGCCCCGCCCAGCAGGCGCAGTGTGGCCGCCGCGCGAGTGTTGCCGGCCGCGGCAGTGGAGTCCTGGGCCCGGGCCGCTGCCAGGGCGCGCGAGGCGGCCGTCTGGGCGATGTGCTGGGCGTGCAGGGCGAGAGCGAACTGCACGATGAACAGCAGCAGGGTCATGAGCAACGGCACCACGAGTACCAGCTCGGTACTCGCAGCCCCACGGTCCGCCGGCCGTTTCGTGCGCGGTGGTCGGCTTCTTCTAGCCAAGGTCGATCCCGCCCACCTTGGCGGTCACTTTGGCGGCGATGACGCCGATGACCGCGAGGGTCATGATGACCAGCAGGGCGGTGACGATGACGGTCTCGGTGGAGTACCCCGCATCCTGGGCCATCCCTGTTCTGGCGCGTCGCCACCAGGCGCGGGTGCGGATGGCGATCGGGCGCATGTTCACGGCAAGCTCCGTTCTAGTGAGTGTTTGTGGCCTACAGCCCGGCGAGAACGTTCTGCAGGGCCGGGTAGCCGATGAAGACGAGGAAGCCTGCGAAGAGGACGACGACGGGCAGTGACATCCGTTCGGTGGCGGACTGGGCGGCGCCGTCGGATTCGGCCAGGCTGCGGGTGCGCATTGCGGCGGCCTTCGCCTCCAGTGAGACGCGGATCTTGGCGCCTTCGCTGCCGGCGAGCGAGACCGTCGCCGCGAGTTCCGCCAGTTCCCGCACCCCGGTGCGGGCCCCGAGTGCGCCCAGTTCGTGCCATACGTTGGTCCGCCCGACCTCCGAGGCGGTCAGGGCGCGGCGTAGTTGGGCCGCTCCCCATCCGTGCGGGTTGGTTCCAGCGTCCGAGAGGGCCTGGTGGATGCCGGCGCCGCCCGCCAGGGCGATGACCACGAGGTTGAGGAACACGGACAGGGTGTGGCGCAGTTCCTTGCGGCGCCGCTGGGCCTCGGACCGAACCGACAGGTCCGGGGTGAAGAACAGCACCGTCCCCGTCAGTAGCGAGCCGAGAACCGTCGACTGCATGCCAAGTCCACTGCCAGTGAGCGCCCACAGCAGGAGTGAGGCGACGCTCGGCGCGAGGAGACCGGCGAGGAAGGCGCCAGTCTTCTCGGCCAGGAAACGCTCGACCGGGACGTCTGCGACCGCTAGATCGTCGCGCAGGCTCCGGGTGGGCAGACCGAGGGCCTTCAGCGCCGGCACGGCCCGCCACCCAAGGCGTGACGCCCAGCCCTCTCCTGTGTCCGCCGAGACCGGCTCAAACGCTGCAGTGATGGGCGTGCCGAGTCGGGTCAGGGTGTCGGCGAGGGACGGGCGGGGCGGGTTGATGCCGTACACGGTCAGCGCCAGGAAGCCGCCGAGTCCGAGCCCGAGCAGGATCACTGTCATCAAACCCCCGCCTCCCCAACCGTGCTGCGTGCGTCTTTGAGGACCCGGGGCTCCTCCACCACCGCGGCAATCTTCATCAGCCACCAAAACGCAACAGCGAACAGGCCTCCCACCAGCCCCAGGACGAACTGGCCCTGAACGCTGGCGTACGGATTCAGGTAGGGGCGGTTGAGGACGATCAGTCCTGCGGCCATGCCCAGCGTCGTGCCCGTGATGACGCGCACCGAGGTCCGCACTCGCCCGCGCCCGGCCTCGGTCTTCAGCCGCATGGTCACCTGTTCCCGAGTCGCTGAGCCCAACTGGCCGAGAAGTCCGGCTAGTTGGCGGGCTTGTCGTTCGGCAGCCATGACGAGTGCGGCTGTGACCATGTCGCAGGTTGCGTCGTCCACCTCGTCGGCAAAGGTTCGCAGCGCCTGACCCAAGGGCTGTCCGTCGTCGATGCGTGCCGCCAGGCGGGCCGTCTCTTCGCGCAAGGCGGGTGGGGCGACGGGGGCTGTGGCAAGGATTGCCTGTTCCAGTCCAGCGGCCGCGGACAGCGTGTCGCGCAGCATCTCCGCCCAGACCGCGACGGCTTCCAGCCTGGCAGTGCGGGCCGCTGCATCGCGATCTCGTCCCAGCAGCCGCGGCAGGGTCAGCACGCCCACCACCGTGAGCAGCCCGGCGACCGGCCAGCCCGTGAGCGCCACGGTCAGGGCTGCGGCCACCGCCGCTGCCAGCCACTTCCGCCCGCTCGCCTTCGGTGGCAGCCGCCACCGTCGCACAGTGCGCCGGCCGCCCTGGCGCGGCATGACGCCGTACACGGTCAGCCACAGCGAGAGGGCGAGTCCCGCTCCCCACAACAGGCCGATGAGCGCTCCGTGGGTCATGTCCTCCTCCATCGCTCGCCGCGCAGGCAAGCCGTGTCCAGGCCGGCATCGACCAACTCGTCGAGAGTCTCGGTACGCACCGGTGCACTGGGCACAGCGCGCCCGCCCAGGCCGGGTTTGTAGACCTCGTTGGAGACGATGTGGGTGCCGTCCGCGTCCACGACCTCGCGGATCGAGTCGATGACCCGCTGCCCGTCCGTGGCCCAGCCGACATGCACCACGAAGTGCACGGCCGAGGCGACCAGCAGGTTTGTCGTCTCCAACGACAGCCGCTCCGGTGACTGGGCTGCGTACGCGGCGAGTTTCGTGAACACCCCGCGTGAGGTGGAAGCATGGATCGTGGAGAGCGAGCCGTCGTTGCCCTGGCTCATGGCATTGCACATCGGCACGACCTCCGGCCCCCGGATCTCCCCGACGATCACCCGGTCCGGGGACATCCGCAGTCCCCAGCGCACCAGCTCCGCCTGGTCGACAGCGCCCTCGCCCTCCAGGTTCGCCTCGCGGGCCTGCAGCGCCATGACGTTCGGATGCGCGAGGGTGTCCTGGTGGAGCCCGAGCTCGAAGGTGTCCTCGATGGTCACCAGCCGCTCGCAGGCGGGAATGACCGAGGCCAGGCCGCGGGCGAGGGTGGTCTTGCCGACGTTGGTGCCGCCGCCGATGATGATGTTCTTCCGAGCCCGCACCAGCGCCGTCAAGAACGCAGCCAGGGGCCGGTCGCAGACGCCGAGGCGGTCGACCAGGTCATCCATGGACACGCGCTTGAAGCGATGCCGGCGGATCGTCAGACCCACCCGGTGCGACAGCGCCATCACCGCGAACAAGCGTGAACCGTCCGGCAGGCACACATTCAGGCTCGGCGACCCGCGATCGAAGCGCCGTTCCTCCAGGCCCGAGCGAGCCGCGATCTGCCTTACGAGATCGACGAGTTCACCATCGGAAGTGGCCACGGGGGCGCGCTGTTCTTCGGTTCCGTCGGCGTAGCGGACGAAGACCTGGTCCGCACCGTTGATCTGGATGTTCTCGATCCGGTCGTCTTCCAGCAGTTCCTGGAGGGAACCGAGTCCGAACAGCGCCTCCATCACCGAGCGCTCCAGTGCCTCCCGTTCGCCGTCACTCAACGCTGACTGACCCACGCGGAGCCGGCCCTGGTTGTGGGAGGCGATCTCATCAGCGAGCAGCTTCCTGGCCAGGGTGCGCCGTTCACCACTGCTCTGCACCGGCAGTCCGGCCTCGCTGCGGGAGTGCGCGAAACCCGTCAGGGTCGCGGCGATGTTCTCCCGGAACATGTCGGCAGCGCGGCCGTGGTCCCTCATTGCGTCCCGCCCTAGAAGATGCGTGAGGTCACGCGTCACAACATCGTCCGCCGCACGGCCTTCTCCGACCGCCTGCAGGACCTCATGATCCGGTACACGCGGCAGCAGTACACAAGTGCCGAACTGATCGCCAAACTGGTCGAGATGGCCAAGGAGGTGGTTGAGGACGCCAGGCGCGGTGAGAAGTTCGAGCCGCCGCTGAACTGGCGCGAGCTCGCCTTCTACGACGCCGTGGCCGAGCACGGCACGGCTCAGGAACTCATGGGTGACGAGATCCTGGCGAGCATCGCCCGTGACCTCGTCGCGGAGGTCCAGAAGAAGCTCAAGCCGGACTGGATCGCCCGCGAGCCGGTCCGCGCCGGCCTTCGCAGCGCCATCAAGCGCCTGCTGGCCCGCCGCGGCTACCCGCCGGACAGGCGCGCGGAGGCTGTCGACCTGGTCCTGAAGCAGATGGAGCACTTCGCCGACGAATGGTCCACAACCGGCGTCCCGGACAGCTGATACTGACTCCAACATCCCTGGGCCACCGTTCCGCCTCGGCGGGAGCATCCCCTGCCGAGGCGGCGGATCGTCGCCTCTATTCCAGGAGCAGGGGGGTTCCAGGTTCGAGGCTCATCGCAATTGAGGGTGCAATTGGGGCCTGAAGCCGCCGGCCTCCATCAGCGACCGGCCAACCGTCAGCGCATGTCTCCCTGCGTCGAGGAAGCCGTTTCTCATTCAGCCTTCGTCGCCGCGTTCCTCTTCGTCCCCGCGCCGACGGAGCGTTCGCTCGGCGATCGGCTGGAGAGCTTGCCCGTCGCCGACTTGGCCCGGTCGAGGGTCTCGCTGCCGAAGCGCCTGGCGGCATCGACGCCGTCTGCTCCCGTCCCGAGCGCCTTGTCACACCTCCGTGGCCGTGTCCGCCCGTCGTCTCGCCTCCAATGACTGTCGGCCTCGCTCTACCCGAAACAGCCGATGAAAGTCAACGACGGCGATCCCGATCTGGCTGCTCGAATACGCCACGTCCCGGGACCTGGTCGGGTACAGCAGCACCGTCGTGTTAGCCGTGCCAGCGGCCGCAATAACGCGGGCCATTAAGCGCTGTGCTACGTGAGATGAGTTCCAACCGGTCCTGCTGGGCAGCCTTCAGCCCGAGGCGATGCCCGTCCAACTCCCCCAGAGACGCGTCCGGCACCCGGTCGAGTTCGAGCACAGCGATCGCCTCCTGCAGGCGGAAGCATCGAGCCAGAACAACGAGCCACTCCAGCATCTTGGACTCTGCTTCCTTGGCGAGATCACCGATCTTGGTCTTGCGCCAGGGCGACGGCCAGCCGTCCCTCCTACCTTCGGCGCCTACGGCATGATGCGCGGCCACTGTCCACTCAGTGCGGGGAACCACCGCCCTTGGCCACGACCAGACTTAAATTCGACTCCCCTGCCACCTACGTCCCCGAAGGTCGTCGAACCGCTCACGCCCGCGTTCAACATCTCAATACGTCCACTAACCGCCACCACCGGAAACCGGCATACCACCCAGCCAAAATCGGACATGGGGCCAAGATTTCGCATGGCCCCATACCGTCGACCCCGGTTATGGGAACGCCGCTCCCAGCCCCGCTCCCACAGGGAGTGAGCGTGACCTGCCCGAAGAGCGGAAGCTCATACCCATAAGACCCCCCGAACGACGGGAAGCCGGCGGTCACAAAACGGACACGGATGTGAACGCGTGGGCAAGAAATCGAATATGTGCGCAGCGGCCCGAGTGGGAGCAAATCGTTAAGGGGACTGGGAGGGAGCGTGCTCCCTCCCATTGCTCCCAGGGAGCGGGCCCGGGAACAGAAAAAGGGCCGTTATGAAAACGGCCCTTCACCTGCGACGTTCGAAACGTTCGAACTGTCGGGACGACAGGATTTGAACCTGCGACCCCTTGACCCCCAGTCAAGTGCGCTACCAAGCTGCGCCACGTCCCGGTGCTCGTCTGACCTGGGGTTTCCCCTTGGCCGAACGCGCACGGAAACCATACCGCACTCGGGGCCGTGGTCGCTCACCCCTTATCCGCGGCAGCGGTGCCGCAGATGCCTGTTGACCTCAAGTCGACTTGAGGTTGCACGCTTCTTGTCATGACGACGACAGCGGCGCGTACCGCGGAACGTACCTACTCCTACGAAGACCTTCCCGGCCTCATGGGTCTCATGACCGGCGACGAGAAGCACGGGCCCGCCGCCACCTCCACCCTCGATGTGCTGTGGGTCCTCTACGACCGGGTGCTCCGGGTGGCGCCCGGCGCCCTGGAAGATCCCGGACGCGACCGGTTCCTGCTGTCGAAGGGGCACGGGCCCATGGCCTACTACGCGGTACTCGCCGCGAAGGGGTTCGTGCCCCTGGAGTGGCTGCCCGGCTTCGGGTCCTACGACTCACCTCTCGGGCATCACCCGGACCGCGTGCTCGTCCCCGGTGTCGAGATCGCCAGCGGGTCCCTGGGGCACGGGCTGCCCATCGCCGTCGGGACCGCCCTCGGGCTGCGGGCGCAGGGGCTCACGGAGCCCGCCGTCTGGACCCTCATCGGTGACGCCGAGCTGGACGAGGGCAGTAACCACGAGGCCATCGCCTTCGCCGGGCCCGCCGCCCTCGACCGGCTCCACACCGTCGTCGTCGACAATTCCTCCGCCAGCCACGCCCGGCCCGGCGGGATCGCCGCCCGTTTCGAGGCGGCCGGCTGGTCCGCCGTGACCGTCGACGGCCGCGATCACTCCGCCCTGTACGAGGCGTTCACCGCGCCCCACCCCGGACGCCCGCACGCGATCGTCGCCCGCGTCGAGCCGAAGAGCGGTTGAGCCCTGGCTACCCCCAACCCTTCCGCTCCGCTCGCCCACTCCGGCTTGCACCTCTTTGTTCTGTTCTGTTCCGTTTTCGTTGGAAGGACATCCGCGTCATGGACACCATGCGTGATCGGTTCGCCCCCGTCGTCTCCCAGCTTCTTGACGAGGACCCCCGGGTCGCCGTCGTTCTCGCGGAGATCGGCAGGGACCGTTTCGTGGAGACGGAGCGTAAGCACCCGGACCGGGTGATCAACGTCGGCATCAGGGAGCAGCTGCTCATCGGGACAGGGGCCGGGCTCGCGCTGACCGGGATGCGGCCCGTCATACACACCTTCGCCAGTTTCCTGGTGGAGAGGCCCTTCGAGCAGGTCAAGCTGGACTTCGGGCACCAGGACGTGGGCGGGGTTCTGGTGAGCGCCGCCGCGTCGTTCGACTGGCCGTCGGGCGGGTTCACGCACATGGCGCCCGGTGACGTCGCACTGCTCGACACTCTCGACGGCTGGACGGTGCACGTGCCGGGGCACCCCGACGAGGCCGAGACGCTGCTGCGGCATGCCGTCGGCGCCGGCGACGACCGGGTCTACGTCCGGCTCTCCGAGCAGTCGAACAGGGACGCCCTCGCCGTTGACGGAGAGCGCTTCCTGACCGTCCGCGAAGGCCGGGGTGGTGTCGTGGTCGCGGTCGGGCCCATGCTCGACGCCGTACTCGCCGCCACCGAGGGCCTCGATGTCACCGTGCTGTACGCCACGACCGTGCGGCCCTTCGACTCCGTCGCCCTGCGCCGCGCCGCGGGGGTGGCGGACGCCGCCGACGTGGTGCTCGTCGAGCCGTATCTGGCCGGTACGTCGACCGCTGTCGCGAACGACGCCCTCGCCGACCTGCCGCACCGGGTGCTGGGGCTCGGCGTGGGCCGCCGTGAGCTGCGCCGGTACGGGCAGATCGAGGAGCACGTGGCCGCGCACGGCCTCGACCCCGCCTCTCTGCGGGAGCGGATCAGCGGCTTCCTGGGCGCGCCGGTTCGCGGCTAGCGGGCGCCGCGACAGCCTTCCGGCCCGGCATGCTGTCGACCCGTACCAGGCCGCGGATCGCGGGGACGGCCAGCAGGGACGCCGCGACCAGGACGGTCGTGACGCCACCGGCGAGCAGTACGTGCCGGGTGCCGAAGACGCCGGCGGCGGGTCCGGCGAGGGCCTGGCCGACCGGTGTCATCGCGAGGGAGCCGGCGACGTCGTAGGCGTGGATGCGGTTGAGGACGTCGCGCGGGACCTGGGTCTGGATGCTCGTCGCCCACATGACGCCCCAGAACGACATGCCGGCGCCCGCGACGATCGCGCCCGCCGCCATCCCCTCCACGCTGAGCCCCGCGCCCACCGTCGCCGGGAACAGGCTGAAGCCGAAGAGGGCGACGGCGCCGGCGCGCAGCATGCGGCGGGGGCGCAGTCGTAGGGCGAAGACTCCGCCGATGACCGTGCCGAGGCCGAGCGCGGAGTTGACCAGGCCGTAGGCGCGCGGGCCGTGTTCCTGGACGACCTGTGTGGCGATGAGCGGGACGGCCGGGCCCCAGGCCGCGATCATCAGGACGCACCAGATCGCGATGACGCCCCACAGCCACGTGCGGGACCTGAACTCCCGCCAGCCCTCGACGAGATCGGCCCGGAAACCGCTGCCGTGGCTCGCCTCCGCGCCCGCCGGGGCCGGGGGCAGCCGGAGCAGCAGCAGGCACAGGGCGCTCAGTCCGTACGTTCCCGCGTGGGACGCGAAGACGACGCCGGGTGACGCGAACGCGACGAGCATGCCGGCGACGGCCGGGCCCGCGAGCTGTGCCACGGACTCGGCCACGCGTATCGCGCCGTTCGCCGCCTGTACGTCGGCGGCGAGGCGCGGGACCGTGCTGGCGACGCCCGGCTGGAAGAGGGCGGACGCCGCGCCGTTCACCGCGCCGATGACGCAGATCTCCCACAGCACCACGTGCCCGGTGAAGAACATGACCGCGGCCAGGGACTGGGTGACGAGGCGCGTGACGTCGGCGCCGATCATCAGGAGCCGGGTGCTGAAACGGTCCGCGAAGACGCCGCCGAAGATGACGAGTCCCGCGAAGCAGGCCACGGATGCGGCCATCGCCAGTCCTACGGCGCCCGCGCCGTAACCGTGCTCCAGCAGGCCCGCGGCGAGCGCCACGGGCAGCATCGTGTCGCCCAGCTTGGCCACGGCCCGCGCCGCGAAGAACAGCCCGAAGTCCCGCGACCAGATCGAGGACGAGGTCGAGGACGAGGGCAAGGTCGAGGTCGAGGTCGAGGGCTGTGTGCGGTGCTCCGTCGCGGATGGTACGCCCGCTGCGTCCCGCGCACCCGATGCGACTGGTGCGGCAGGCACGTCCCGTGCGCCAAGCACGTCTGACGCGTCCGGCGCGGCACGCACATCCGGTGCGGCACGCACATCCCGCTCCTCCGACCCGCCTCGCCCCTCCGCCGGTAGACCGTCCATTCCCGCTCCTACCCCTCCCCGGCAACGCGGTGCCCCTCGCGGCGCCGCTCTCCCTAGCCCCGCCGGATCATTTCACGCTGCACGCACATCGCCCCCTGAATATCCGGGCCCTGTCCGGGCCCTCCTGCCCGTACCGCTCCCCCACCCCTATCCAGCTTCCGGAGGCCCCAACTCCGGGTGGGCGTCCAGTAGTCGGCCCGGAGCCGCCTGGCGCCAGGAGTCGGTGAGGATGTCACGCAGCTCCTCCGTGTCGTCCAGCGCGGCGAGCCTCACCCGCACCCACGCGAAAGCCGCCTCGTGGTCGGCGATCCAGAACTTCCTGGGCTCCGCGAGGACCAGTTCGTCCCGCTCCTCCTTGGGGCAGCGCACCGCGAGGGACGTCTCCTCCTCGGGCAGCGTGGCGAACATCTTCCCCGCGACCCGGAACGTCGGCATGCTCCAGGCGATCTTCTCCGTCACCTCCGGCAGGGCGAGTGCGATGGAACGTACGTCGTCGGCGTCTGACATGGAACGAACCGTAACCAAACCCACTGACAATCGCCGGTCGGAGACGACTCGCGAGCCCGTCAACTCCCGTACCCCGCGGCGCCTATTGCCGGTTCCGACCCATTGACCCCTTCCTTCCCGGAACCTACGCTGAACGACGCCGTCGGGAAAGCGCTTTCTAAAACCGATACGTCCAAGCGCTCCGGCATTCCCGCAGCACTCACCGCACGCCCGCAGCCGGCCATCGGTCACAAGCCACCGGCCCACCGCCCAGGGAGCGCCATGAGTTCTACGAGTCCAGCCACGTCCCCTCCCCCTCCCCCCGCCGCACGAAGACGACATCGTCCCTGCTCGCCCAGGACCGGCCTCCTCGCCCTCGTCTCCCTTCTCGCCCTCGTCGTCGGGCTCGGGCTCGCCGCCCCGCCCCGCGCGGCGGCCGAGGCCGCCGCCTCGTACCGCGTGCTCGTCTTCTCCAAGGTCACGAACTACGCCCACGACTCGATCCCGGCGGGCATCGACGCGATCAAGAAGCTCGGCAGTGAGAACGGCTTCGAGGTCGAGGCGACCGACGACGCCACCGCGTTCACCGACGAGAACCTCGCCCGCTTCAAGGCGATCGTCTTCAACAACACCGACTCGACGCCGGAGAAGGGCGATCTGCTCGACGCCTCCCAGCGCTCGGCCCTGCAGAAGTACGTGCGCGGGGGCGGCGGCTGGGTCGGGTTGCACGCCGCGTCGGCCAGCGAGCGGGACTGGGGCTGGTACGAGGGGCTCGTCGGGGCGATCTTCGACCAGCATCCCGCCGTGCAGACGGGCCGGATCAAGGTCCTCGACCACGCGCACCCCTCCACGAAGGGGCTTCCGGAGCTCTGGGAGCGCACGGAGGAGTGGTACAACTGGCGCACCAATCCCACCGGGAAGGTGCACACGCTCGCGCAGATCAAGGTGCGGGACGGTGTCACGGGCCTGGACGAGGGTGTCGACCACCCGTGGTCGTGGTGCCAGAACTACGACGGCGGCCGGTCCTGGTACACCGCGGGCGGGCACGCCGCGTCGGCCTTCCAGGAGCCCGGGTTCCTCCAGCACATCCTCGGCGGCATCCAGTGGGCGGCCGGCGACAAGCCGGGGGACTGCTCGGCGACGAAGACGGGCAGTTTCCAGCGCACCCCGCTCGCCACCTCCGACCTCGCGGACCCGTTCGAGCTGGCCGTCGCGCCGGACCGGCGCGTCTTCTTCATCCAGCGCACCGGCAAGCTGAAGATCATCGATCAGGAGACGCTGAAGGTCACCACGGCGCTCGACCTCGACTACACACCCGAGATGACGAGTCAGTCGGACGGTCTGCTGGGGCTCGCGCTCGACCCGCGGTTCCGGGACAACCACTGGCTCTATCTGCTGAACTCCGACAAGACCGAGAAGCGGATCAATCTGTCGCGGTTCACGGAGGTGGGCGGAAAAGTCGATCCGGCTTCGGAGAAGCGGCTCCTCTCCATCCCCACCTGGCGGGGCGAGGGGCGCGCCAACTCCCATATGGCGGGCTCCATCGCGTTCGACAACAAGGGTGACCTCTACATCGCGACGGGCGACAACACCGACCCGTTCGCCTCCGACGGTTTCAACCCCATCGACGAGCGTGAAGGGCGCCGCGCCTGGGACGCGCAGGGCACCGCCGGCAACACGAACGACCTGCGCGGCAAGGTGCTCCGGATCACGCCGAAGGCCGACGGCACGTACGGGATTCCCGAGGGGAACCTGTTCGCGCCGGGGACGGACAAGACGCGCCCCGAGGTGTACGCGATGGGGATGCGGAACCCGTTCCGGATCACGACCGATCCCGTCAGCGGGGCGCTGCTCGTCGGCGACTACGGTCCCGACGCCCGTAACGCGGTCGCGGACCGGGGGCCCGAGGGGACCGTCGAGTTCAACCGCATCACCAAGGCGGGGAACTACGGCTGGCCGTACTGCGTCGGCGACAACACCCCGTTCAACGACTACGACTTCGCGACACAGAAGTCCGGGGCGAAGTTCGACTGCGGCCACCTCGTGAACGACTCACCGAACAACACCGGCCTGCGCGACCTGCCGCCCGCGCACGCGGCGACGGTCTGGTACGCGTACTCGGCGTCGAAGGAGTTCCCCGAGCTCGGTACCGGGGGCGGTGGCCCGATGAGCGGTCCCGTGTACGCCTACGACCCGGCCAATCCGAACAGGACCAAGTTCCCTGAGTACTTCGACGGGAAGTGGTTCAACTTCGAGCTGACGCGGCAGTGGTTCAAGACCTTCTCGATCCAGGAGAAGGACCAGACGTTCACGGACCCGCGGTTCGCGCCGGCCAGGGCGGGCGATGTCCAGTCCATCAACTCCGTGTTCCCCGACATGAAGTGGAACCAGCCCTTCGACGCGGACTTCGGTCCCGACGGGTCCCTGTACGTCATCGACTTCGGGCTCGGCAGCGGTACGGGGCGCGGCGGCAGCAACGAGGGGTCCGGGATCTACCGGATCGACTACGTCGCCGACGGCCGTCTCCCGGACGCGCGGGCCGCCGCGGCGCCGGACAGCGGGCAGGCGCCGCTCGCCGTCACGTTCTCCAGCGAGGGCTCGGGCCTGCCCGACGGCAAACCGGTCACGTACGCCTGGGACTTCGACGGGGACGGCACCACCGACTCGACCGAGGCGAACCCGGAGCACACCTACCAGAAGAACGGTGTGTTCACGGCGCGCCTGACCGTGACCGGCCCGACCGGGCTCAGCGGTCACGCCGTCCGAGACATCACCGTGGGCAACACCCGGCCCGAGGTGACGATCCAACAGCCGCCGAACGGCGGGACGTTCAGCTTCGGCGACACCATCCCGTTCAGGATCAAGGTGGCGGACCGGGAGGACGGCCGGCCGGTCGACTGCTCGCGCGTCGTCGTCCAGTCGCAGCTCGGACATGACTCCCATCTGCATCCGCTGGACAACTACACGGGATGCGCGGGAGAGATCGTGACGGACGCCGGGGACAGCCACGGTCCCGGCCAGAACCTCTACTACGGCATCAGCGCCCAGTACGAGGACAAGGGCGGGGCGGACGGGGTGCCCGCGCTGACGGGGTCCGCGTCGCTCTCGCTGCGTACGTCCTTCCGTGAGGCCGAGCACTTCACGAAGACCGGTGGCGCGCACGACGGCGCCGTGGTCGCGAGCCGCGCGGACGCGTCGGGCGGCAAGCGGCTCACGGAGATCGAGGACGGCGACTGGGTGTCCTTCGACCCCGTGCATCTGAAGGGGGTCGACTCGGTGACGGTGGGTGCCGCGTCGGGCGGGATCGGCGGCGACATCGAGTTCCGCGCGGGCTCCCCCACTGGGGAACTGCTCGGCAAGGTGTCGGTCCCGAACACGGGTGGCTGGGGCAACGTGGTGTCCCCCACCACCGAACTGGCGGACTACGACGGCACGTTCACGCTCTACGCCGTCTTCACCAACCCGCAGTGGAGCGCCGACAAGGCCGACCTGTTCGCAGTCGACTGGCTGCACTTCAACGGGCCCGGCGTGGAGAAGCGGGCGGGCGCCGAGGTGACGGTGACCGCGACACCGGAGAGCGGGGCCCCGCCACTCACGGTCGCGCTCCAGGGCGCGGTGCAGCTCCCGAAGGGCCGTACCGCGGCCTCGTACCACTGGGACTTCGGGGACAACGTCAAGGCGACCGGTACGGAGAGCGCCACCGCCCAGCACGCGTACGCGCGCGCGGGTGCGTACACGGCGCATCTGACCGTCACCGACGACAAGGGCGACACGACCACCGGCGCGGTCCGGATCACGGTGAAGTGAGGAGTGGGCATGAGAACCACCAACATGAGTAACACCGGCGTGAGAAACACCGTCCTGCGAAGCACCGGCCTGAGAAGCACCGGCATGGGAACCACCCGAAGGGCCTTTCTCGGTACGTCGCTGGGGCTCGCGGCGGCCGTCACCACGGCGCTGCCCGCGTCGGCCGAGGACCGGCGGCGCATCCCGCGCGGCGGCATCGGCATGCACCTGTACACGATGCGTGACGTCCTCGCGAAGGACTTCGCGGGCACCGTGGAGCAGCTCGCGGAGATCGGGTACGCGACGGTTGGTGTGAGCGGGCGGCACGGGCACGGGGCCGCGGACATCCGGCGGATGCTCGACACAGCCGGGCTGCGCGCGGTCCTCGAACACGTGGCGTACACGATGCTGTCGGGCGCCGGCCTGCCGCAGGCGCTGGAGGATCTGCACACGCTGGGCGCGAAGTGGCCGGTCGTGCCGAGCCTGCCGGGTTCGATGCACAGCGTGGCCGGATACCGGGAGGCGGCACGGCAGTTCAACCGGATCGGCGCCGCGTCGCGCGAGGCGGGCCTCGGGCCCGTCCTGTTCCACAACCACGACGGCGACCATGACGTGCTGGGCGGGGAGAACCTGTACGACATCCTCGTCCGCGAGACCGATCCGCATCTGGTCGCCTTCGAGCTGGACGTGTACTGGGCGACGAAGGGCGGCGCCCATCCCGCGACCTACTTCGTGGAGCATCCGCATCGCTTCCCGGCCCTGCACGTGAAGGACATGGCGCCCGACGGGAGCTTCGCCGACGTGGGGTCGGGGACGCTCGACTTCGCCGCGATGTTCGAGGACGCGGACACCGGCGGTGTCCGGCAGTGGCTGGTGGAGCACGACACCCCGAAGGACCCGTTCGCGACGGCCCGCAACAGTTACGCCTACCTGGCGGCACTGCGGTACTGACCCGCACGTGGGCAAGTAGGCACGTAGGCACGTGGATGGGACCCCGTACCCCGAGGATCGTCTCGGGGTACGGGGTCCCTGTCATGGGCACGGGGTCCCTGTTCGTGCGGGCCCTGCTGTGCGCGCGGCGGGCGGTCAGTCGTGGGCCGAGACCGCTCCCAGGAGCTCGCGGATGCGGCCCGTGGCCGTACGGAACTCGGGGGTCGCGAGGGTCTGCGCGTAGTCCCGTTCGGCGGGCAGGCCGACGTCGATGATCTCCGTGACGGTGCCGGGGCGCGGGCTCATCACGACGACGCGGTCCGCGAGGTAGACGGCCTCCGCGATGGAGTGGGTCACCAGGAGGACGGTGGTGCGGGTCTGCCGCCAGATGCGGTTCATCTCGACGTTGAGCTGCTCGCGCGTGAGCGCGTCGAGCGCCCCGAACGGCTCGTCCATGAGGAGCACGGGCGGCTCGTGCAGCAGCGCCCGGCACAGGGCGACGCGTTGCTGCATGCCGCCCGACAGCTCGTGCGGATACGCGTCCTCGAAGCCCGTCAGGCCGGTCATCCGGATCAACTCGTCGGCACGCGCGCGTGCCTGGGTGGCGGGCATGCCGCGCATCTCCGCCTGGAGGAGGATGTTGCGCCGCGCGGAGCGCCACTCCAGGAGGGCCGCGCGCTGGAACACGTATCCGATGTCGTGGCGTGGGCCGCGCACGCGCTCGCCGTAGAGGCTGACCTCGCCGGACGAGGGGGTGAGGAGGCCCGCGACGAGCTTGAGGAGGGTGGACTTGCCGCAGCCGGACGGTCCGACGATGGCGACGAACTCGCCGGCCGCGACGTCGAGCGAGACGTCGGTGAGGGCGGTGACGTCCTTCTTCTTGGTGCGGAAGCGGACGTCGACGTCCGCCGCGCGTACCGCGGTCCCGGTGTGGCCGGTGTGGTTGGTGTCGCCGGTCGCGCCGTCGGCCTTCTTCAGTGTCGCGTCCTTCTTCAGGGTCGCGTCCGTCTTCAGTGTCGCGTCCTTGGGCATGGTGCGGCTCTCCTTGTGGCCGGGCCGGTCGGGACGGGTGCTCAGCCCTTGATCCCGTCGGCCGAATCCCAGTACTCCGCCACCGGCTTGGGGCTCTTGACGAGGCCGGCCTGGGCGAAGACGTCGATGGTCTGCTGCCAGTCGGCGTCGGTGTTGGCGCCGGGGGCCTTGCCCTGGGTCGCGTCCGTGTGCAGAAGGGTCAGGGTGGTCTTGAACTGCTCGGACAGCACGTTCTCCGGCGGGAGTTGCTCGGAGGCGCCCTTCATGGAGGCGACGGCGGGCGCGGGGCTGTTCTCGGCGGCGGACCAGGACTCGCTGACGGCCTGGACCATGCGCTTGGCCAGATCGCCCCTGCCCTGAAGGGTCTTGGAGCCCGCGATGAGGCCGTTCGAGTAGAAGTTGAGGCCGTGGTCGGAGAAGCGGAGGTACGAGACGTCCTTCTTGGCCTTGTCCTGCATGGTGGGGCCCTGGTCGCTGGCGTACCCGAGCAGGGCGTCGGTCTTTCCGGACATGACGGCGGCGATCTTGCCGGCGGGGTCGGTGTTCTGGACCTTGACGTCCGACTCGGCGAGGCCGTTCTTCTTCAGGAAGATGGGGAACGTCTTGGAGAGCGCGTCGCCCGCCGTGCCCGCGATGGTCCTGCCCTTGAGGTCGGCCGGCGACTTGATGTTCTGGCCGGCGAACGACTGCACGGACGCGGGCGTCGTCTGGAGGAAGACGCCCAGGCTCTTCACGTTGACGCCCTGGTCGACGCCCGCGAGCACCGCCGGGGTGTCGGCCCAGCCGAAGTCGGTCTGGCCCGCGCCCGTGGCCTGCACGGTCTTCTGCGAGCCCTGTCCGGCGCGGATCTCCAGGTCGATGCCGTGCTTCTCGAAGATCTTCTGCTTCTTGCCGTAGTAGAACGGCGCGTGCTCGCCGTACGGGTACCAGTTGAGCGTCAGCGTGACCTTGTCGAGCTTCTTGCCCGAGTCACTGGTCGTCGTCGAGCCGGAGCCGTCGCCGCAGGCCGTCGCCGTCAGGGCGACGAGCGTCAGGGGGACGAGTCCGGTCAGGAGTCTGCGCGCGTGCATGGGCGGCCCTTCTCGCGGCGGTGGTGGGTGGTGCCGGGGTACTGCGGTACGCGGTACTGGAGGTGCCGGAGGTCAGTACGCCGTGGTCGCCGCCACGTCGCGGCGGCTCGCGTGCCACGGCAGGAACACCTTCTCGGCGATCTCGACGAGGACGAACAGGACGACACCGATCAACGACATGACGAGCAGGCCCGCGAAGAGCATCGGGGTGTCGAGGTTGCCGTTGGCCTGAAGGATGACATAGCCCAACCCCTCGTTGGCGCCCACGAATTCACCGACGACAGCGCCGGTGACGGCGAGCGTGACGGCGACCTTGAGACCGGAGAACAGGTGCGGCAGGGAGGCCGGGAAGCGGATCTTCCGGAAGGTCTGCCAGGGGCTCGCGCCCATCGTCGCGGAGAGCTGGAGCATCTCGGGGTCGACGGCCTTGAGTCCGGTCACCATCGAGATGACGACCGGGAAGAACGCGATGAGTACGGCGATGAGGATCTTCGGCGCGATGCCGAAGCCGAGCCAGACCACGAACAGCGGCGCGATCGCGATCTTCGGGACGACCTGGGCGAAGAGGAGGATGGGGTAGAGGGTCTTCTCGACGGTCGACGAGTACACCATGACCACGGCGGAGAAGATGCCGACGGCGACGGCGATGACGAAGCCGAGCAGCGTCTCGTACGTGGTCACCCAGGTGTGCTGCCAGAGGTAGTCCGGCTTGTCGAGGATGACGTCGAGGGTGCGGCCCGGCGAGGGCACCAGATAGGGCTGGACCAGTTCCGTCGCGGCGATCAGCCACCAGGCGGCGAAACAGACGACGAGCAGCGCGACCGGGCGCCAGCTCCGCTCGGCCACGTCCGCGGCACGCCGGTGCAGACGGGGTGCCTGCCGGTCGGCAACTCCCGCTGTTTCAACGGGGGTTGTGCGCAGTGCGCTCTGACTCACGGTGAACTCCTCGTGCATCCGGAGCAGTTGCGGGAGTTGAAAGGGAACTGGGCGGGGATGAGGTTGAGACCGGGCGATAACTAGGCTGGAAAATAGGCGAATCAGGCCGGGAAATCGCTTTCAGAAAGCGCTTTCTGATACCATGTCCGCCACGCTAATGACTCGCGCGGCACAGGGTCAATAGGCCGTTCCGAAGTTTCCTGCGACCGGTGTCATCACCGGAATCCGAGGGGGCAGAGTGAGCGAACCGCACCGGCACCCGCAAGTACCCCACGTGACACTCGACGCCGTCGCCCGCACCGCGGGGGTCTCCCCCGCCACCGCCTCCCGCGCCCTGAACGGCACGACCCGCGTCCGCGACGAGCTGCTGCGCCGGGTACGGGCCGCGGCCGACGAGCTCGGCTACATCCCCAACGCCCATGCGCAGGCCCTCGCGAGCGCCTCGAACAACACGGTGGGCGTCATCTGCCACGACGTCGCCGACCCGTACTTCGCGGCCATCGCGAGCGGCATCATGGCGAGCGCGGCCGAGCGGGGCGTGCTCGTGATGCTGGCCAGCACCTTCCGCGCGCCCGAGCGCGAGATCGCGTACCTCTCGATGCTGCGGGCGCAGAGGGCGCGCGCCGTTCTGCTCATCGGGTCGGGGTTCCAGGATCCCGCGTGGGAGCGCGCGCTGGACGCCGAACTCACGCCCTATCTGCGGGGCGGCGGCCGGGTCGCCGTCGTGAGCCGGCACCGCAGCCTGCGCGTCGACACCGTCCTTCCGGAGAACCGGGCGGGGGCGGCGGCGCTCGCTCGGGCCCTGCTCGCCCTCGGCCACCGGCAGTTCGGCGTGCTCTCCGGGCCGGGCCGCCTGACGACCGTCGCGGACCGGCTCGCCGGGTTCCGGCAGGGGCTCGCCGAGGCCGGGGTGCGCCTCGCCGACGGGCGGGTCGTCGAGGGCGCCTTCACGCGGGACGGCGGTTACGAGGCGGCGAGCGAACTGCTGCGCCGCGGGCCCCGGCCGACGTGCGTCTTCGCGGTCACCGACGTGATGGCCGTCGGGGCGCTCGCCGCCTTCCGCGACCACGGTCTGCGCGTCCCCGAGGACATCTCGCTCGCGGGCTTCGACGACATCCCGCTCGTCCGCGAACTCACTCCGCCCCTGACGACGGTGGCGCTCCCGCTGACGGGCATGGGCCGGGCCGCTCTCGATCTGGCGTTACGGGAACCCCGGGGGCCGCGCTCGCGGGTGGAGCGGATCGTGGGCGAGGTGCGGGTGCGGGCGAGCACGGCGGCGGTGGGGTGAACCACGCCGGCGGGCGTACTACCCCGCCGCCACGTCGCCGAGCGCGTCGAGGACCGGCCTGATCAGCGGATGCTGTTCCGCTCCGCAGCGGACGGCCGCGAAGACCCGGCGGGTGGGGGCCACGCCGTCGACCGGGCGGACGACGGCGTCCGAGAGGTCCATGCCGCGCAGGGCCGAGCGCGGGACGAGGGCGACGCCCGCGCCCGCCGAGGCGAGGGCGACGACCGCGCGGAAGTCGTCCGAGGAGTGTTCGAGCTGCGGCTGGAACCCGGCGTGCTCGCAGGCCAGGACGACCACGTCGTGGCACGGGTTGCCCGGGAACGGGCCGATCCAGGTGTCCTTGGCCAGCTCCGCGAGCGGCACCCGGTCCGCCGCCGCGAGCCGGTGCGTGGCGGGCAGCACCGCGTCGAACGGCTCCGCGTACAGCGGTACGCGCGTGAGGCGGGCGTCGTCCGCGCCGGGCGCACCGCGGTACTCGACGGCGACCGCGACGTCGACCTGCCGGTCGAGGACCATCGGCAGGCTCGCGTCGCCCTCGGCGTCCTGGACCCGGATCCTGATGCCGGGCGCGCTCTGCGCGAGGCGCGCCAGGGCCGGGCCGACGACCAGGCCGATGCCGGTGGCGAACGCGGCGACGGTGACCGTGCCGGCCGCCCCCGAGCTGTACGCGGCCAGCTCGGCCTCCGCCCGCTCCAGCTGGGCGAGGACCGCGTTCGTGTGCGTGAGCAGGATCTCGCCGGCCGGAGTGAGCCGTACGCCCTTGGAGCCCCGCTCGACGAGCCGGTGGCCGGTCTCCTGCTCCAGGGCCGTCAGCTGCTGGGAGACCGCCGACGGGGTCAGATACAGCGCGGCGGCAGCCGCCGTCACGGTGCGGTGGTCGGCCACCGCACGGAGGATGTGCAGCCGCCGCGCTTCGATCATGCGACCGATTCTCCCAAATGTGTCGCCGTTGTCCGGAACCGGGTCAGCTTGTCGCGTCCGCGGACTCGGTGTCGAGCTCGGCGCGCGCCGCGACGAACGCGTCCACGGCCCGGTTCACGTCGTCCGTGGAGTGCGCCGCGGACAGCTGGACACGGATGCGGGCCTGGCCCTGCGGGACGACCGGGTACGAGAAGCCGATCACGTACACGCCGCGCTCCAGAAGCAGCTCCGCCATGCGGCCGGCGACGGACGCGTCGCCGATCATGACCGGGGCGATGGCGTGGTCGCCGGGGAGGATGTCGAAGCCTTCCTCGGTCATGCGGGTGCGGAAGAGCGCCGTGTTGGCGTTGAGCCGCTCGCGCAGCTCGCCCGCCGACTCCAGGAGGTCGAGGACCTTGAGCGACGCGGCGGCGATCACCGGGGCGAGGCTGTTGGAGAAGAGGTACGGGCGCGAGCGCTGGCGCAGCAGGGCGACGATCTCGGCGCGGGCCGCGACGTAACCGCCGGAGGCGCCGCCGAGGGCCTTGCCGAGGGTGCCGGTGATGATGTCGACGCGGTCCATCACGCCGTGCAGTTCGGGGGTGCCGCGGCCGCCGGGGCCGACGAAGCCGACGGCGTGCGAGTCGTCGACCATGACCATGGTGTCGTAGCGCTCGGCCAGGTCGCAGATCTCGTCGAGCGGGGCGACGTAGCCGTCCATCGAGAAGACGCCGTCGGTGACGATCAGCTTGCGGCGGGCGTCACCGGCCGCCTTGAGCTGGGTCTCCAGGTCGGCCATGTCGCGGTTGGCGTAGCGGAAGCGCTTGGCCTTGGACAGGCGGATGCCGTCGATGATCGAGGCGTGGTTGAGCGCGTCGGAGATGACGGCGTCCTGCTCGCCGAGGAGGGTCTCGAAGACGCCGCCGTTGGCGTCGAAGCAGGAGGAGTAGAGGATCGTGTCCTCCTGGCCGAGGAACGCGGACAGGCGCGCCTCCAGCTCCTTGTGGACCTCCTGGGTGCCGCAGATGAAGCGGACGGAGGCCATCCCGTAGCCCCAGCGGTCGAGCGCCGCGTGACCGGCCGCGACGACCTCGGGGTGGTCGGCGAGGCCGAGGTAGTTGTTCGCGCAGAAGTTGAGCACCTCGCCGGGACGGCCGCCCGCGGTGACGGCGACTGTCGCGGACTGCGGGGTCCCGATGACCCGCTCGGGCTTGTGCAGGCCCGCGGCGGAGATCTCGTCGAGGGTGGCCTGGAGGTCTTCGCGTACGTTGTCGAACATGCCGAAAGTCCTTAGAGGGGTGAGGAGTTCAGAGAGGGCAGGGAGGACCGGTCACGCGCTCCAGTCGAGGATTACCTTGCCGCCGCGGCCGCTCGCCGCGTCGTCGAAGGCGGCCTCGAAGTCGCGATGGTTGTAGCGGCCCGTGATCACCGGAGCGAGGTCGAGGCCCGCCTCCAGGAGGACCGACATCGCGTACCAGGTCTCGAACATCTCGCGACCGTAGATGCCCTTGATCGTGATCATCGAGGTGACGATCCGGGACCAGTCGACGGCGAACTCCTCGGCGGGCAGGCCGAGCATGGCGATCTTGCCGCCGTGGGTCATGTTGGCCAGCATGTCGCGCATGGCGCGGGGGTTGCCCGACATCTCCAGGCCGACGTCGAAGCCCTCGCGCAGGCCGAGCGAGCGCTGGCCCTCGGCGATGGTCGACTCGGCGACGTTCAGGGCGAGGCTGACGCCGATCTTGCGGGCCAGGTCGAGACGCTCCTCGCTGACGTCGGTGACGACGACGTTGCGGGCGCCGGCGTGCCGGGCGACGGCGGCGGCCATCAGGCCGATGGGTCCGGCGCCGGTGATCAGGACGTCCTCGCCGACCAGCGGGAACGACAGGGCCGTGTGCACGGCGTTGCCGAACGGGTCGAAGATCGCGGCGATGTCGAGGTCGACGGGCACGCGGTGCACCCACACGTTGCCGGCGGGCAGGGCCACGTACTCGGCGAACGCGCCGTCGCGGCCGACGCCGAGGCCGACCGTGGAGCGGCACAGGTGGCGACGGCCCGCGAGGCAGTTGCGGCACTTGCCGCAGACGAGGTGGCCCTCGCCGCTGACGCGGTCGCCGGCGGTGATGTCCACGACGTCACGGCCGGTCTCGACGACCTCGCCGACGAACTCGTGGCCGACGACGAGGGGGGCCTGGATGGTGGACTGCGCCCAGCCGTCCCAGTTACGGATGTGCAGGTCGGTGCCGCAGATCCCGGTGCGCAGCACCTTGATCAGCACGTCACCGGGGCCGATGGACGGCTCGGGCACGTCCGTCAGCCAGAGTCCCGGTTCGGCCTTCTCCTTGACCAGCGCCTTCAACGGCTCGGCTCCTGTCGTCGCGTGTGCGGGCAGCGCGCAGCGGCCCGCACACGGGGAAGAGTGAGTGGAGGTGGCGGTCAGCCGGCCGCCACCCCGGACTCTTCCGTACCGCGGCGCCCCGGGTCCATCGAGGATTTCTTAAGCGCCGCCGCAGGTTTCCTTCAGGCCTCGCCGCGGAGTGTCTGACCGCTGGATGTCTGGCCGCGCTCGAACCAGTCGACCAGCTCGGGGTCGAGCGGCGGGATGTCGCGCGGGGTGCCGCCGTCCCGCAGCGACTCGGTCGCCCGTACGCCCACCGCGACCGCCATACGGGCGGCGACCGGCGAGGTGTCGGTGGTGCCGCCCTCGCGCACGAAGCGGAGGAACTCGTCGATCAGCAGCGGGTCGGCGCCGCCGTGCCCGGCGTTGTCCTCGGCGTCCGGGACCGGGTACGTGGCGTCGGGTTCGGCGCGGTAGGTGGAGCGGCGGGTGTTCCAGACCTTGACGGCTCCCCCGGGTCCGTCGCCGAAGTTCTCCAGGCGGCCGGCGTCGCCGATGACGGTGTAGTTGCGCCAGTAGTCGGGGGTGAAGTGGCACTGCTGGTAGGCGGCCAGAACCCCGTTGTCGAGACGCATGTTCATCATCGAGACGTCCTCGACGTCGATGACGGGGTTGAGGCCGCGCTGGGTGTGTGGCGGCCAGTGGCCTTCCTTGGTGTACCAGTCGTCGGGCTTGGGCTCGCCCGGTGCGCGGCGGTGCGGGTTGTCGCCGTAGACCATGAGGTCGCCGAGAGCCTGGACGTGGCGGGTGCAGCCGCCGGCGAGCCAGTGCAGCACGTCGATGTCGTGGGCGGCCTTCTGGAGCAGGAGTCCGGTGGTGTACCGGCGTTCGGCGTGCCAGTCCTTGAAGTACCAGTCGCCTCCGTAGCCGACGAAGTGCCGTACCCAGACGGTCTTGACCTCGCCGATGTCGCCGCGGGCGATGATGTCGCGCATCAGGCGGACGACGGGCATGTGGCGCATGTTGTGGCCCACGTAGAGCCGGGTTCCGGTCTCGTACGAGGTGCGCAGGAGGGCGTCGCAGCGCTCGACGGTGATGTCGAGGGGTTTCTCGACGAAGACGGGCTTGCCCGCCTCCAGGGCCTCGCGGGCGATGTCGGCGTGGGTGTGGTCGGGGTGAGGACGAGAACGGCTTCGACGTCCGGGTCGTCGATCACCTTGCGGTGGTCGGTGGAGATCAGGGCGCCGGGGAAGGCCAGGGCCGCCTCCGTCCGCGCCGCGGAGTCGTGGTCCGCGAGGGCGACGACACGTGCGCCCGCTCCTGGCCGGTGGGCGGTGCGCGCGAGCGATCCGCGCAGGCCGTGGCCGAGGACGCCGAGACGGAGGTCGGTCATGGAAGTTCCCTTGCTTGTACGGGAGTTGAAGAGACTGCGGGGTTACGGGATCACGGGTGGACCAGGACGTGCGCGAGTGCCACGCGTCCCGTTCCGGTGAGCTTGATCCGTACGTAGCGGGCCTCTGTGTCGGTGTCCAGGACGGTGGGCCGCATGGCCTTGCCCGGGACGTGGACGGTGGTGGCGTCGGCGAAGTCCGCGGTGCGGGACAGCTGGAGGTCGAAGCCGGCGGTGGTCATGGAGCTGTTGTTCCAGATCTCGACCTGTCCGACGTGCTGCGCGGAGCCGAGGTCTACCTGCCACCAGGCGCCGGGCTCGGAGAGGGTACGGGTGTCGGTGTTGGTGTCGCCGTCGATGGCGAGGGCTGCCGTGGCGGTGCCGTCCGTGGAGGACTGGGAGACGGTGCCGGTGCGGGCCAGGTCGGGGCGCAGCTGTTCGACGGTGCCGTGCTCGCCGGCGCCCGCGGCGGCGGCCACCTTGAGCGCCTCGTCGGGGAGCCGGTCGAGCCCGGTCCGGTTGTCGGTCATCGCGGAGCCCCGGCCGGCGAGAGCCGGTGCCGCGGTGTCGGTCCAGTTGCCGGTGGCGAGGTTGTCGATGCCGTAACCGGCCCAGTTGGACACCCACTTGTAGCCCATGCGGGTGAGGACGTTGCCCGTCACGCGGATGTGGCTGGACTGCTCGTCGAGGTAGATGCCGTTGCCGTCGCGCTCGGTGTTGCCGAAGGCGCTGCGGTTGATGTAGTTGCCGGAGATGACGGTGCCGGGCTGGGAGCCCTGGGTGTAGATGGCGCCGCCGTCGTGCATGTCGTTCTCGACGCGCATGACGTTGTTCATGCGGTTGCCGGTGATCTTGTTGTCGCGCAGGACGGACTTCTGCGACTCGGGCTGGTTCCAGCCCCAGCCGACGGAGATCCCCGAGTAGGGCAGCTCCTCCAGGGTGTTGTGGTCGACGGTGAGCTCGGCCTCGTAACCGGCCCAGATGCCGACGGAGTCGGTGAACTCCACCCCGGTGTGACGGATGGTGTTGTACGCCACCGTGTTGCGCTCGCCCGCGAGTTCGGCGGCCGGCATGGGCTCGGTGTCGCCGATGCAGGCGGCTCCGGAGGACAGGTCGGTGAAGCGGGAGTGGGTGACGCCCGAGTCCTTGGTGCCCGCCTCGAAGATGACGCCGGCGCCGCCGAGGTGCGTGAAGTCGGCCTGGTCCACGGTCACATGGTGGCCACCACGTACGGTGAGGGCGGCGGCGGGCTTGGTGTAGTAGCGGCCCGCGTGGTCGACGGGGCCCGTCGCGCCGGTGAGGGTGAGTCCCGCCTGCATACCGGCGTAACCTTCGTCGGTGGACGGCTGGCGCCAGGCGGCGTACTGGAAGCCGATGCCCTCGATGTTCACGTCGTGGGCGCCGTCGAGGACGAGGAGCCGCTCGGTGACCGGCGTGTAGGCCTTGACGTGCTTCATGTCCTCGCCCTGGCGCGGCAGGTACGTGAGGGTGCGGGCGTCCGAGTTCCAGACGAACTCGCCCGGCTTGTCGAGGAGTTCGGGTGCGTTCTCGAAGTAGGCGACCTTCGAGTAGCGCGACGAGTCGACGGTGGTGGAGTCCCAGGCGGGGCCCGTACGGTTCGTGCCGGACGCGGAGTTGGTCCAGCAGGGCTGGGCGAACGTCATGATGTCGCCGGTGACGGATTCGATGCGGCAGTGGTAGTTGCGCCAGCGGACGCTGATGACGGCCTCTGCGTCGGTGGGGCGGGCCCAGTTCGCGATGCCGGTGGCCTTGGCGCCAGTCATGCCGGTCTTGGTGGCGTCGCACATGGAGGCGGCGCAGGACTCGCCTCGGGCACGCACGGCCCGTGCGCCGTCGACGAAGAGCTGGCGCGGGGTGATCCCGTCGGGGACGTGTGTGGTGTAGGTGCCGTCCGCGCCGGCTTCCCAGCCCTTCAGCCGGCGGCCACCGGACAGGACGGGGTGGGCGTCGGGCGCCGCGGTCCAGGTGACGGTGTGCCCGTCGCGCCCGGAGTCGGCGGCACCGAGTTCCAGGGATCTGCTCAACGCGTAGGTGCCGTCGGCGAGTTCGATGCGGACGTCACGCCCGTCGACGGTCCGGGCGAGGTCCCGGGCGCCTTCGAGGGAGCAGGGGTTGCCGGGTGCGCAGGCGGTGCCCGATCCGTCCGGGGACGCGTACAGGACACGGGCTCCCGCGTCGGCCTGCGCGACGGGGGCGGTGGACAGGAGGGCGGCGGTCGCGGCGAGGGCGACGGCGATGCGGGTTCTGTTCACGGTCGGCGTCAGCTCCAGTCGGGGTGGCCGGGCATGGGCGGGTTGTCCTTGCTGAACAGCCAGTCCTCCAGGAAGGGCCGCAGCGACGGGTCGTGCGTGACGTTCACCGCGTTGTCGATGAAGTCCTGGGAGTCGGCGTTGGCGTGCCGGTGCTTGGTGAGCCAGGACTTCATGATCGCGTCGAACCGGTCCTGGCCGACCTGCTGGTTGAGGGCGTACAGGGTGACGGCGGCCCCGTCGTAGATGTTGAACCCACCGAGCGCGGTGGGCAGTCCGGGCGGCCCGTCGGTCTTGCGTACGGCGTCGAGCTTGCCGTACGCGGTCCTCATCTTGTCCTCCATGGAGGCGGTGCCCTGCTGGTCGGCCCAGAGGGCCGCGTAGTAGACGGCGGGGCCCTCGTTCAGCCAGGCGCTCTGCCAGGTGGTGGGCGTGACCGAGTCGCCGAACCACTGGTGGGTCATCTCGTGGACCATGACGTTCGTGTACGTCGTGGACGTGGAGGCGTTCTTGAACCAGCCCGGCCCGAACAACGACAGGGTCTGGTTCTCCAGCGCGTCGCTGTAGCCGTCCCGGACGATCTGCATCCCGTACGTGTCGAAGGGGAAGCGCACCCCGAGGGTCTTCTCCAGCCACGCGATCTGGTCGCCGGTCTGCTCGACGATCGGCCGGTACGTGGCGACCTGGTCCTCGGGGACGTAGTGGCGCAGCCGCACGCCGTGCGGGCCCTCGCCCGTCAGAACGGTCTGCTTCTCCACGGAGATGCCGAGGAGCTCGGAGGCCATGGGCACATTGAGGCGGAAGTCGGAGGTGGTCCTCCCCTCGCCCGCGGGACGTGTGCCGGTCAGGGTGCCGTTGGCGCCCGGCGTCCAGCCGTCGGGGGCCGTGAGGTGGAACGTCCAGGTCGCCTTGTCCATCGTGGTGTCGTTGACGGGGGCGAACGTGTCGGCGCGGGACGACTGCGCGGCGGAGGCGAATCCGCCGTCGCTCATGTAGCGCCAGCCGGGGGCGCTTATGGGCTTCGTCTTTCCGTTGCCGTGGTAGGTGACGGCGACCTCGAAGGGCGTGTTGTCGTGCAGGCCGCCGGCCGGGGTGACCGTCAGCTCCTGGCCGCTCTTGCCGGGCGAGACGGCGAAGCCCGCGTCCTCGCCGTCGACCTTCACCGACTCGATGGCCAGCGAGTCGATGTCGAGGTTGAAGGACGAGAGGTCCTGGGTGGCCTTCGCGCTGATCTTCATCGTGCCGGTGAAGTCGTAGGTCACGGGCGTGAAGCCGAAGGACAGGTCGTAGTGGCGTACGTCGTAGCCGCCGTTGCCGAGCGTCGGGAAGAGCGGGTCGCCGACGCCGTCGGAGCCGGGCTTCGGGTCGAACGGGTGGGCCTGCGCGGGGGCGGCGAGGGCGACGACCGCCAGGGCGGCGGCCGTGGCGATCGCGGCGCGTACGGTGCGGGTCACTTGCCGGTTCCCTTCTGGGCGGCTTCCTCGAATTCGGAGCGGGCCTGCTCGCCGCCCTTGGCCAGGTAGTCCTTGACCAGGGCGTCGTAGTCCTTCATGGACTTGCGGCCGGAGATGATGTCCTTGAGGCCGTCGAGCTTGATCGTGTAGAGGCTGCCGTACCCCTTCGAGTCCCAGGTGGGGGATGTGTAGTCGAGGAAGTCGGCCTTGATGAGCATCGGGATCAGCTTCGTGTACGCCTCGTGGACGTAGCCGACGGCGTCCTTGGACGTGGTCGAGAAGATCGCCGGGGTGCCGGAGGCGAGCTTGCCCCACGGGACGCCGATGTCCTGGCTGCCGCGGTCGGTGAGGACGGGGTTGCCCTTGGCGTCGCGCTTGTGGTCGGTGCCCTCGACGCCGTAGTTGATGAGGGTGAACTCCTCGGTCCCGAACGGGGCCGCGATGAAATCGAGGAGGCGCAGGATCTCCTCGACGCGCTCCTTGGGGGCCTTCTGCACGTACGACTCGCTGAGCGTGGCGTTGTCGGGGTGGGCCACGGCGTTCTTGCCGACCGGCACGAAGGGGCGGACGTCGAAGCTCTTGTCGATGGCGGCCATCGCGTCGACGTAGCCGGTCGCGGGTTGCAGGTAGGCCGGCATGCCGTCGGAGACGTACGCGCCCTTGCCGTTCTTGAAGAGGTCCGTGTACTGGGCCTTCTGGGCGCCGGACATGGCGAGGGTGCCGGGGTAGTAGCAGCCGGCCTTGTAGAGCTTGGCCGCCATCTCGACGGCCGAGCGGTACTCGTCGGTCTCCAGGTCGGCGGTGAACTTGCCGGTCTTCTTGTCCATCGACCAGAAGTAGGGCGCGCCGGCCGACATGGCGAGCATGGTGGTGGCGCCCGCGATGATCGCGTACTGCTTCTTCTTCGGCTGCGTCAGCTCCTTGCAGACCTCGAAGAAGCGGTCCAGGTCGGTGATCTGGTCGAGGCTGTCGACCCCGACCTCCTTGAACAGGTCGTGCCGGTAGAACCCGGCGCCCGCGGTGCCGTAGCGCGTGATCGGGACGCCGTACAGCTTGTCGCCGTACAGGGCTTGCTGCCAGGCGATGGCGGGGATCGCCGCGAGGTTCGGGTACGCCTTGACCTTGTCGCCGGACAGGAACGGTGTCAGGTCGGCGCATTCGGAGGCGAGGAAGGACGCCTTGTGGTCGACGCCTCCCGTCTCCGGGTACATGAAGACATCGGCGAGGTCACCGCTGGCGACCATCGTCGAGAACTTCGTGGGGTAGTCGTCGGCGGGCACGGCCGTGATGTCGACCGTGCCGCCGAGCCGTTTCTCGATCGCCTGCCAGGCGGCGTTCCTGGACCGGCCCGGCGCGGGCGGAGCGTAGGTCTCCGTCATCGCCCTGACCGGCTTCGCGCCCTTGAGGGGGCTGCCCTGGACGGAGCGGGCCGGGGTGGCGGGGTAGCTGAAGAAGGCGTTGGGCACACCGTCGGCGGTGCCGGGCAGGTCGGCCTTGACGCTGTTGGCGGTGACGGTGGACGGCAGCACCTGCCGGCTCTTGGCGGCGGACTTCTCCGCCGCGCCGCCGTCGCCGCACGCGGTGAGCAGCGGGCTCGCGGCGAGCCCGAGGCCGAGGCCCAGGGAGGTCCGCAGGAGAGTTCTGCGGTTGATGGGGGTGGAGCGCGACACGGGGAACTCCTCGGTGAGGGAGGGGACATGAGCGCGGGGGGGTGCGAGAGGGGACTGTGCGGCGTCAGCCCTTGATGGCGCCGGTGAGCACGCCCTTGGTGAAGTAGCGCTGCAGGAAGGGGTAGACGCACAGGATCGGTACGACGGCGATGACGAGGACGGCCATCTGTACGGCCTGCTGGGGCGCGAGCGCCTCGCCGGCGGAGGCACCTTCGAGGGACTGGCCCTGGAGGACGAAGGTGCGCAGCACCATCGAGAGCGGCCACTTGTCGTTGTCGCTCAGGTAGAGCATCGCGTTGAAGAAGGCGTTCCAGTACGTCACCGCGTAGAACAGGCTGATCACGGCGATGACGGCCTTCGACAGCGGGAGCACGATCCGTACGAGGGTGCGGAGGTCGCCCGCGCCGTCCACCTTCGCGGCGTCGTAGAGCTCCTCGGGCAGGTTCATGAAGAAGGAGCGCAGGACGACCAGGTTGAACGCGCTGACCAGGGTGGGCATGACCAGCGAGGCCAGGGTGTTGTAGAGGCCGAGCTCCTTGACGGTGAGGAACTTGGGGATGATGCCCGGGTCGAAGAGCATCGTGAACAGGGCCGTCATCAGGATGAAGCGGGATCCGGTGACCTCGCGGCGCGAGAGGCCGTAGGCCATGCCGATGGTGACGAGGACGCTGGTCGCCGTTCCCACGAGGGTCACGCCGACGGAGATGAGCAGGGCGTGCGTGACGACGCCGCCGCTGAACACGGTCCGGTACGCGTCGAGCGTCGGGTGGTCGGGCCACAGAACCAGGCCGGGGCTGCGGATGATGTCGGACTGCGAGGCGAAGCTCGTGCCGATGACGCCGAGCAGCGGGTAGGCGACCGCCGCGACGACGAGGAACAGCACAAGTCCCTTGAGGAACAGGCCGGTTCGGGTGGGCTTCTCCAGCCAGGGCGGGCGCCCGTCGGTCACCCTGGTGCCGGATGCGGCCGGGGCGGCCGGCTTGCGGATGCGGCGGCGCGTGGTGGCAGCCGTCTGCGTCTCAGCGGTCAGCACCGCGGTACACCCCTTCGTGGCCGAGCCGGTGGGCGAACTTGTTCGCGCCGAGGACGAGGACGGTGCCGATGACCGCCTTGACGAGGCCCACAGCGGCCGACGTGCCCCAGTCGTTGTTCTTGATCCCGTGGAAGTACACGTAGGTGTCAAGGACTTCACCGGAGCCGGGGCCGACCGCGTCGCGCTGGAGCAGGATCTGTTCGAAGCCGACGGAGAGGATCTGGCCCAGGTTGAGGATCAGGAGCAGGATGATCACCGGGGAGATGCCGGGGAGCGTGACGTGCCACAGGCGGCGTGCGCGCCCGGCTCCGTCGATGGCGGACGCCTCGTACAGGCCGCGGTCGATGTTGAGGAGCGCGGCGAGCATGATGATCGTGCCCCAGCCCGCGTCCTTCCAGGCCGTCTGGAGGGTGAGGAGCCAGGGGAAGGCGGCCGGGTCGGTCGTCATGTCGTAGCGCGGCAGGCCGAGTTGGCCGAGCAGGTCGGGCAGGACGCCGGCGCCGCCGAGGATCTGCTGGAAGATCGAGACGATGATGACCCAGCCGATGAAGTGCGGCAGATAGACGACGCTCTGCACGAAGCGGCGGACCTTGTCGCTGACGATGCTGTTGAGCAGCAGCGCGAGGGCGATGGGGACCGGGAAGAAGAACACGAGCTGGACCAGCGCGATCTTCAGCGTGTTGCCGGTCGCCGACCAGAAGGCGGGGTCGGTGAAGGCGGACGTGAAGTTCGAGACGCCGGCCCAGGCGCTGTGCAGGTAGCCCAGGTACGGCTGGTAGTCCTGGAACGCCACCACGTAGCCGAGCAGCGGCACGTAGTGGAAGACGACGAAGTAGAGCAGGCCCGGCAGGGTCAGCAGCAGCATGACCTTGTCCCGCTTGAGCCGCTGCCCCAGCGAGAGGCGGTGAACGGCCTGCGGCGGGGAGGGCGTTGTGTCAGCCATGGGGCGGCAAGTTAGTAATCGGTTACCCCTCGCGTCAATAGGTCTGGGCAACACCCGGGTTGATGCGGGTTTTTCAACTGCCCGATCGTGACAGCTATTTGGCGCTATAGCGCGGTAAGTGGTGTGGGGGTCGGGGTGGGCACGCTTGACGCTCCCCCCTCGTGATCCCTAGCGTGCGGTGACCTCATAGAACACGTTTACTGTCCGGAGGCAGGGTGCGTACCACTGACGAGTCGCCGGCCCAGGCCGACTCCACCGGCTCCACACGGCCCCCACGCAGACCCCGTACCGTCCTGGCCATGGACGCGGGGCTGCTCGACGACGTCTTCCCGCCCGCGGTACGGCTCCGCCTCGAAGAGGCCGCCGACATCCGGCCGCCGCAGGTGGTCGCCGAGTTCACCAGTCCCGAGGCGGTGGCCGCCCTCGCCGAGTGCGAGGTCCTGCTGACCGGCTGGGGCTGCCCGCCCATCGACACCGGCGTCCTCGACCGGGCGCCGCGCCTGCGCGCGGTGATCCACTCGGCGGGCACGGTCAAGACGTTCCTGACCCCCGAGGCGTACGGCCGCGGCATCGCGGTCTCCTCGGCCGCCGCCGCCAACGCCGTACCCGTCGCGGAGTTCACCCTCGCGGCGATCATCATGGGCGCCAAGCGGGCCTTCCCGCTCGCCCACCTCTTCCGCTCACGCCGCACCCACCGCACGGCGGCCGACCTCGACCGCCACCACTGGCTCGGCACCCACGGCATCACCGTCGGCGTCGTCGGCGCCTCCCGGACCGGCCGCCGCGTCATCCAGCTGCTGCGCTCCATCGACGCCGACGTGCTGCTCCACGACCCGTACGTGAGCGACGCCGAGGCCGAACTGCTCGGCGCCACCCGCACCGACCTCGACACCCTCGTCGCCACCAGCGACGTGGTGACCCTGCACGCGCCCTCAACACCGCTGACCCACCACCTCCTCGACGAGCGGCGCATCGCCCTGATGCGCCCGGGCGCCCTGCTGATCAACACGGCGCGCGGCCCCCTCGTCGACACCGAAGCCCTGACCGGGCACCTGGTCAGCGGCCGGATCGACGCCGTCCTCGACGTCACGGACCCCGAGCCGCTGCCGCCCGGCCACCCCCTGTGGGACCTGCCCAACGTGTTCATCACGCCGCACATGGCGGGCGCCCAGGGCAACGAGGTGGGGCGGCTCGGCGCCCTCGCCGTCGACGAACTCGCCCGCTACGCGCGCGGGGTGCCGCTCAACCATCCGGTGCTCCTGGAGGAACTGGAGCGGATCGCGTGAGCGCGGGGTCCACGGACGCCATAGGCTCTGCCCACGGCAGGGTCCCAGGACCCGCCGCGCAGACCGACGAACAGGATGACCAGGGGGAGGTCCCGATGTCCCGGCAGGGCCCGACGGCGAACGGACGCCGCGCGACCGTCGTGGACGTGGCACGCCTCGCGGGCGTGTCGACGGCGACCGTGTCCCGCGTGATGAACCGCAACTACCCGGTCGCGGCCGCCACCCGCGAGCGCGTCGAGGAGGCCATGCGCGAGCTGGGCTATGTGGTCAACGCCCATGCCCGCGCGCTGGCCGGCGCCTCCGGGCGCACCGTCGGCATCATCATCAGCGACGTGGTGGACCCCTTCTACGCCTACATCGCGCGCGGGGTGGAACGTGAGGCGACCGCCGGCGGCCGGCTCTGCCTGGTCTGCAGCACCCAGGGCGATCCGCAGCGCGAGCTGGCCTTCATCGAGCTGATGCACGAGCGGCGGGCCGACGCCGTGATCCTCGTCGGTGGCAGCGTCGCCGACCGGACCTATCGTGCGGAGCTCGTGCGCCGCGCCCGCGAGCTGGACGCCGGCGGATCGAAGCTGGTCCTGTGCGGGCGCCCCTCGCTCGGCAAGGACGCGCCTACGGTCGGGGTCGAGTACGACAACGAGGGCGGCGCCTTCGCGATCACCGACCACCTGCTGTCCGAGGGCCATGAACGGATCCTGTACCTGGGCGGGCCGCCGGGGCTCTCGACCACCAAGGAACGCATCGCCGGGCACCGGCGCGCCCTGGAGCAGCGCGGGCTTCCGCGCGACCCCGAGCTCGTACAGCCCGGCGCGTTCAGCCGTCAGTTCGGCCACCGCAGGATGGCGGAACTGCTGGGTGACGGGCTGGACTTCACTGCCGTCTTCGCCGCCAACGACATCGTCGCGGCGGGCGCGGCCCAGGCCCTGGAGGAGGCCGGTCTCCGGGTGCCGCAGGACGTCTCCCTGGTCGGCTACGACGACGTGCCCGTGGCGCAGGAGCTGCGGCCACGCCTCACGACCGTGCACATCCCGCTGGAGGAGATGGGCCGGCAGGCCGTGCGCGTCGCCCTGTCCGGCGGGGACGAGGACGACTGGCGCGCCCCGACGACGGGGACGCTCCGCCTGGGTACGCACCTGGTCGTTCGGGACTCGGTGGCGCCGCCGCGCGCCGCCGGGCGCAAGCGGCGGTGACGAACGCTCCAGCGTGGTGACAGACGCCCCGGCGTGGTGACGGACGCGAAAGTCGTAGTAACAGGCAGAAACATGACTAGACCTCTTGCGGCGGCATAGCAAACGCTTACATGCTGGCGCGCAGCTCGCTCATCACTCCGATGTCGTTGATCCCCATGGGAGTCTCTGGATGCGCCCTGCCCGTATGCCCTTCACCGCCTCGGCCGGTTCCGACGCCGCCGCCTCGGCCTTCTCCCGTCGCGCGGTGCTCGCCACCCTGGCCGGCGCGGGAGCCACCGCCCTCCTCGGCACCGGTACCGCGCACGCCGAGAGCGGTGTCACCGTCTCCCTCACCGCGCGCCCCGGCGCCGAGACGGAGCGCCTCCGCCTCGGACAGGCCCTGCGCGCCACCGAGTTCCAGCCGACGGGGCAGTACGTCCCCGCCGAAACCGCGCTCCGCCTCGACGTGCTGCCCTACGACGACCTGGTCCCCACGCTGTGGATCGGTCGGTGGGACTACTACGGCACGCTGAAGGAACCCCGCAGCTATCCGCTGAAGCCCGGCGCCAACACGGTCACCGACCCGCACGGCGGTCCCGTCTACTTCTCCCTCGAAGGCGACGGCGAGCGCGCCGCCGTGAAGTTCAAGTCGGGCGCCACCGCCATGCCGGTCTTCGCGCTCGGCCAGTCCTCCGAGGCCGACTACCAGAGGCAGTTGGACACGCTCACCGACATCCCGGTGGTCGAGCTTCAGGGGCCGCGCACGATCATGACGCTGACGCGCGACGGCGCACTCCAGTACCGGGACCAGGACCACGCGGCCCTGCTGCGGCTCGTCGAGCAGATCATCGACGCCGAGTCGGACATCAGCGGTCTCGACAGCTCGAAGCCGGTGCACCGGCCCAAGGCGGGCGGCTATCACTTCACCGAGGTGTCGGTCGTCCCGTCCGGCGTCGGCGCCTACGCCACACACGGCTACAACGGCTTCCCGCGCGCCTATCTCGACCGCGCCACCACCGTCGACGCGCTGCGCACCCGGGGCTGGGGGCTCTACCACGAACTCGGCCACCTGCATCAGCAGATGGCGTACAAGCCGACCGGTCTGACCGAGGTCACGGTCAACATCTACTCACTCGCCGTGCAGCGCGCGCTCGGCCAGCGGTCCAACCTGCTGACCGTCGACCCGAAGACCGGGCTCAACCCCTTCCAGTCCGCGCGCGCCAAGTTCGGCACGGCCGGGCTCACGTACGAGAAGTCCTTCGGCAGTTACGAGAAGCTCGTGCCGCTGCGGCAGTTGGAGCTGGCGTTCGGTGACGACTTCTGGCCGCGCATGCACCGCCTGGTGCGCGAGGAGAACCCGCAGTCCGACTACACGGAGACCGCGAAGCGGTACCGCGCCCTCTCCACCTACGCGAGCCGGGTCTCGGGCCACGACCTCACGGAGTTCTTCATCCGGGACTGGGCCTTCCCCATCGACGCCACCGGACGGGCCGAGATCGCGGCGCTCCAGCTGCCGAAGCCGTCCGTCGAACCGGCCACCCTGACCGACTGAGCAGACTGACCCGGAGGGGACCCACCGCTCATGGACCTCACTCGCAGACAGACCCTGGCCCTCGCGGGCGCGACCGCGCTCCCGCTGATCGCGGGCGTCGCACCGGCGGGCATCGCAACGGCGGCCGAGGCGGCCGACGCGGACGCGTTCGACACTTTGCTCGCGCGCGCAGAACAGCAGCTCACCGGCGGCGCGTTCGACACCGCCGACCCGGACTTCGCCGCCGCCGTCGGAGCCCTCGACGCGCAGGCGGCCGCCTGGTGGAAGGACCTCGACCGGAGCGCCGGCAGGAAGGCCCTGTGGGCCGACCTCTCCCCCGCGTCGGACCCCGGGAACTTCGGGCAGAGCTACACCCGGGTGCGCACCCTGGCCACCGCCTGGGCCACTCCGGGCACCTCGCTGACCGGCAGTACCGAGGTGGTGGACACCCTCGCCGAGGCGCTCCGCTTCCTGGGCACCACCGGCTACAACCCGGCGCGCGGCGAGTCGGGCAACTGGTGGTTCTGGGAGATCGGCGCGCCCCGGGCCCTGATGGACACCTGCGTCCTCCTGCGGGCGAAGCTGCCGGCCGCGGACATCGCGCGCTATGTCGCGACCGTCGCGAAGTTCTGCCCCAACCCCGACCGCCGCACCAACTCGCCCTCCCTCTCCGAGACCGGCGCGAACCGTGCCGACAAGGCCGTCATCGTCGCCCTGCGCGGGCTGCTCGCCCGGGACGCGGCGACGGTCGCGCTGGCCCGCGACGGTCTCTCGGACGTCCGGGACAGCGGGAAGCGCAGCCTCTTCACGTATGTCAGAAGCGGCGACGGTTTCTACGAGGACGGCTCGTTCATCCAGCACGACTACGTCGCCTACACGGGCACGTACGGCAGCATCCTGCTGGGCAGCGCGGGGCAGTTGATCGCGCTGCTCGCCGGGTCCGACTGGGCCGTGACCGACCTGAAGGTGTCGGTGCTGTACGAGGCGGTGGAGCGGTCGTTCTCGCCCGTCCTGTTCGACGGGCTGATGATGGACGCCCTGCGCGGGCGCGCCATCTCCCGCGAAAGGGCCCGCGACTACAACGACGGTGCCGTCACCGTCACCAACATCCTCCAGCTCGCCGCTGGCGCCCCCGCCCCGTACGCCGAGCGCTGGCGCGCGCTCGCCAAGGGGTGGATCAGCCGCAACAAGGCCAACCCGTACACGGGCCTCATCGGTGTCCCCGCCCTCGCCCGTGCGAAGGCCGTCCTGGAGGACGACGCGATCCCGGCGGCCGAACGGCTCACCGGCCACTTCGCGTTCGCCGACATGGACCGCGTGGTGCACCGGCGGCCCGGCTGGGCGCTCGCCCTGTCGCTCTCCTCGAAGCGCATCTCCGCGTACGAGGCGGGCAACGGGGAGAACCTGCACGGCTGGTACACCGGCGACGGCATGGCCTATCTGTACGACGGTGACGACCTCGGCCAGTTCGGTGACGGCTTCTGGCCGACCGTCGACCCGCACCGGCTGCCGGGCACGACGGTGGACACACGTGCGCGTGCCGACCTGGGGACGGCCGCCGGCACCAGCACGTTCCGCCCCAAGAACGCCGTGGCGGGTGGCGCCGTGCTCCAGGGCCGCTATGGCGCGTCCGCGATGGAGCTGATCGCCGACGGCAGCACCCTGCGCGCCCGCAAGGCGTGGTTCTGCCTGGACAACGCGGTCGTCGCGCTCGGCACGGGCATCACCGCGAGCGACGGCCGCACGATCGAGACCGTCGTCGAGAACCGCAACCTGCACGCGGACGGTACGCCCGCGTTCCTGGTCGACGGGGAGCGGCAGCCCGAGGAGCAGGGCTGGTCCGCGTCCCTGACCGACTGCGGCTGGGCGCACCTGGACGGCACCGGTGGCTACGTGTTCCCCGACTATCCGGGGCGCGGTCCGGGCGGCGTCCCGCTGCGGGCCCTGCGCGAGGAACGCACCGGGAAGTGGGGCGACCTCAACTCCGGTGCGGACACCGGCGGCGACAGCGTGCCGGTCACCCGCCGCTACGTCACGCTGTGGCACGACCACGGTTCCTCCCCCACCGACTCCTCGTACGCCTATGTGCTCCTGCCGGGTGCGAGCGCCGCGGCGACCGGGGCGTGGGCGCACTCGCGGCCCGTGCGGATCGTGGCCAACGACGCCACGGTGCAGGCCGTCGAGGTGCGCCGTCTCGGGCTCGTCGCCGCGCACTTCTGGGGTCCTGGCAGCGCCGGCGGACTCACGTCGTCCGGTCCGGGCACCGTCCTGGTCCAGCGGCGCGACGAAGGCATCTCCGTCGCCGTGGCCGACCCCGGGCGCACCGGGTCCACGCTGACCGTCGAACTCCCCTTCCCCGTCAGCACGGTGACCCGCGCCGACGACACGGTCACGGTCACCACGGGCCGCCGTCCCGTCCTGACCGTGAACGTCGCGGGCTCTCGCGGGCATACGCACACGGCGGAACTGGCGTGAGCCCGGATCCCTCCGTTCCGACCGTCGACGCGCGCCCCGGGCGCGCATAGGGTCACCCCGACCCACCATTTCCGAACAAGGAGCAACACGAGCCCATGCCCGCACCGCATCTCTCGCTGCCGCCCACCGACCGTGTCCTGTCCCCGCTCACGGGCTGGACACGCGCCCACTGGGAGGCGCTCGCCGACCGGCAGCTGGAGGCGCTCGTCCCGTACGCGACGCCCGGCTTCGCGCAGTACCGGCTGCCGGGGCGGACCAGCTGGTCGGGGGTCGTGTCGGACGGACTCGAGGGATTCGCGCGGTCATTCCTGCTCGCCTCCTTCCGGATAGCGGGAGCGGGCGGGGACGTGGATCCCCGACTCGTAGAACGCTACGCGGAGGGTCTGACAACCGGCACCGACCGCGGTCGCGGCACGGGCCGGGGCGGCGAGGCGTGGCCCGAACTCACCGACTGCTCCCAGCAGATGGTCGAGGCCGCGTCCATCGCCATCGGACTGCACGAGACCCGCCCCTGGATCTGGGACAAGCTGGACTCCCGGGTCCAGGAGCGGATCGTGGACTGGTTCTCCGGGTTCGTCGGCGGCCGCACCTGGGACAACAACTGGCGTCTGTTCCAGGTGGTGTCCGAGCAGTTCCTCGCCTCGGTCGGCGCCCCGTACAGCCAGGCGGACATCGACGGCGGCCTCGACCGGATCGAGGACTGGTACGTCGGGGACGGCTGGTACACCGACGGCGACGGACGCAACTTCGACTACTACATCGGCTGGGCCATGCACCTGTACCCGCTCCTGTGGGCACGCATGACCGGCCCGGACGGCGACGGCGGGCGCGCGAAGGTCTACCGCGAGCGCCTGTCGCAGTTCCTCACCACCTACCCGCACTTCTTCGGCGCCGACGGGGCACCCGTCCACCAGGGCCGCTCACTGACGTACCGGTTCGCCGCCACGGCGCCCGTCTGGATGGGCGCGCTCGCGGACTGCACCCCGCTGGAGCCGGGACTCACCCGCCGCCTGGCGTCGGGCACGGCACGGCACTTCGTGGAGCGGGGCGTCCCCGACGAGCGCGGTCTGCTGCCGCTCGGCTGGTACGGGACGTTCCTGCCCACCACGCAGGCGTACTCGGGCCCCGCCTCGCCGTACTGGGCGAGCAAGGGATTCCTCGGGCTGCTGCTGCCCTCCGACCATCCCGTGTGGACCGCCCGCGAGGCGCAGCTGCCCGTCGAGAAGGCTGCGAAGTCCGCGCAGTACACGGCCCTGCCCGCGCCGGGCTGGCTGCTGCACGGCACGCCCCACGACGGCATCGTGCGGCTCATCAACCACGGCAGCGACCACAACCCACTCGAAGGCCCCGCCACCGACGACCCGCACTACGCGAAGCTCGCGTACTCCACGGCCACGGCGCCCGAGGCGGCCCCGCACGCCTGGGACCGGAACGTCGACAACCATGTGGCTCTCCTCGCGCCGGACGGCACGGCGTCGCGCCGGTGCCGCATCCACCCCCTCACCTGCGAGGGACGCGTAGCCTCGTCCCGTCACCATGCCCAACTCCCGGGACATGACGCAGAGTTCCCGATCGAGTCGACGACCGTGCTGCACGGGCCGTGGGAGATCCGCGTCCACCGGGTGCAGGCGCCGGCGGGTGTGACGGTGCGCGAGGGCGGATACGCGGTCGCCGACGAGACCAGCGTCCACGCCGAGCAGGGCCCCGGCTGGGCCCTCACGCGCACGGAGTCCGGGGTGACGAGCGCGGTCGTGGCGCTGCACGGCTGGGACGAGGAGTCCGGCGTCGCCCGCGAGGTCGAGGCCAACGCCTACGGCCCGCACTCCGCGACGCCGTTCCTCCGCTCGACCGGCCACCCCGGCGGGCCCAGCGTCCACGTCACCCTCGCGGTCCTGACCCGTGACGTCGTGCATCCGCAGGCGCTGCGCGACTCGATCTCATGCGAGGCGGCCCCCCTGGACGGCGGGACGGGCGGGGAGGGCGGGGAGGGCAAGCAGGTCCGGATCACGTTCCCCGACGGCGGGACGGTCACCGTCTGACGCCGCCTCGCGCGTCGTCACGTGTGGGCCCCGTACGTCGTCTGGGCCGGGGCGTGGGCCAGGAGGTGCCTGACGAGGGTGAGGAGCGTCTGGATCCCCGAGCTGGAGATCCGCGCGTCGCACCGCACGACGGGCACCTGCGGGTCCAGGTCTATGGCCGCCCGCACCTCCTCGGGGTCGTAGCGGTAGGAACCGTCGAACTCGTTGACGGCCACGATGAACCCCATGCCGCGCTCCTCGAAGAAGTCGACGGCCGCGAAGCAGTCCTCAAGGCGCCGGGTGTCCGCGAGGATCACCGCACCGAGCGCCCCTTCGGAGAGCTCGTCCCACATGAACCAGAAGCGCTCCTGCCCGGGCGTGCCGAACAGATACAGCACGTGTTCCGGGTCCAGGGTGATCCGCCCGAAGTCCATCGCCACCGTCGTCTCGACCTTGTTCTCGATGCCTTCGAGGTCGTCGGTGGCCTCACTGACCGTGGTGAGCAGCTCCTCCGTACTGAGCGGCGCGATCTCGCTGACCGCTCCGACGAAAGTCGTCTTGCCGACACCGAAACCGCCCGCGACCAGGATCTTCAGTGCGGTCGGGAAGGCTTCAGAGCTGTCGTCGTAGTCCATCGAGCACTGCCTCCAGTAGGGACCGGTCAGTGGGGTTGTCGTGGAACGTGGGGGGCTTGGTGGTGATCGCCCCGCAGTCGACGAGGTCGGACAGCAGGACCTTCGTGACGGCGGCGGGGAGTTTCAGATGGGCCGCGAGTTCCGCGACCGATGTGGGGTGGGCACACAGTTTGAGCGCCTCGCTGTGCTCTGGACCCAGGTAGCCGAGGGGGGTGGCCCCCGTGGCCATCACCAGCGACAGGAGGTCCAGCGAAGTGGTCGGCCGGGTCCGCCCGTCGCTCACGGTGTACGGGCGGACGAGACGGCCGGCCGCGTCGTCCAGCCACGGCCCGTCCTGCGGGGCCGTCATGCTCAGTTCCTCATCGCCGTGGGCCGGTCCGCGTGCTGGCGGGGTGCGGTCATCAGGTACGGGCGCACGCTCTTGACCAGCATGGCCATCTCGTAGCCGAGCACCGCGGCGTCGGCCTCACGCCCGGCGAGCACCGCGAGACAGGTGCCGGAGCCCGCCGTGGAGACGAACAGCAGGGTGGAGTCCAGCTCCACGACGACCTGCCGGACCTCACCCCCGTCCCCGAACCGGACGCCCGCGCTGCGGCCGAGGGAGTACAGGCCGGACGCCAGGGCCGCCATGTGGTCGGCGCTGTCGGCGTCGAGGCCGTGGACGGACTTGACCAGTCCGTCGGAGGAGAGGAGCACGGCGCTGCGGGTGTGCGGCACACGCTGGACGAGGCCGCTCATCAGCCAGTCGAGATCGGACACATGACCCGTCGGCACATCGCTCGCCATGGGGGATCGACTCCTTGGTGGACTGCTGGGGGTACGTGGACTGCGGGGGGCGCGTGAAGTGGTGCGGGGGCAGGGGGTGGTGCGGGGGCGTGAACTCAGCTGCTCGGTGCGGGGGCGTGGGTTTTCGGGAGGGGCGGGTGAAGGTCATCCGGCCGGCTCGCTCCCGTCGTCCGGGGCGCCGGATTCGTAGGACCCGGATTCGTGGGCACGGAATTCGTGGGGCCCGGATTCGTGGGCCGGACCCGAGTCCGCCGTGTCCCGCATCCCGAGCGTCAGGTCCCGCGCCTCGGCCGCTTCCGCGAGGCCGATGCCGCGCTGGAACGCCGCCATCAGACCGGGGTCGTGGACGACGGGCACCTCGTCCTCCGGATACTCCGGCCGCGGCACCGGGCCACCCCGCAACTGCGGTGCCAGGTGCTCCTGGACGCGCCTCTTGGGGAGTTGGGGCCGCCCCATGGTGCCGCGCACGGCACCGCCCGCCGGGGTCGGCGGGAGGGGTGTGGGTTCGCGGGGAGCCTGCCGGTCCTCGGCCCGGATGCCGGGCAGCGCGTCGGCGGGTGTCCGGCGCTCGTCCCTGGCCGTACGCAGCGGGAGGGGCGGCGCGGTCCCGGTGGGCGCCAGGGGGCGCACGCCGTCCGAGGCGCCACTGCCGGGCTGCCGCGGGACGACGGCCACGCCGCCGTGCGGGGCACGCGAGACGGGCGGCACGTCCGCGGCCGGGGGCGCCTGTCGCTGCGCCTCGTGGAGCTGGACCTGCGGCTCGGGCTCGCGCGGCGCCTGGTGGGTCAGGTGGGCCTGCTCGGTCAGGTGGGCCTGGACTGGCTGCGCGGGCTGCTGTTCGAGTTCGTGCGGGCGGCCCGGACGGCCGTGGTGCTGGGAGAGCCGCCGCTCGTGCGCCTGGTGCCGCTGGTGCATGCTCTGCGCGCTGTCGTCCGTCGCGGACTCGGCGCCCCGCGCCTTGGGCGCCGGCTCGTTCTCGTCGCCGCCGAGCAGGCTCTGCGGCACGACGAGGACCGCCTGCACACCGCCGTAGATATTGCTCTGGAGGCGGACGGTGATGCCGTGCCGGCGGGCGAGTTGCGAGACGACGAAGAGGCCGATGCGACCGTCCTGGAGGAGGCTCGCGACGTTGACCTGGTCCGGGTCGGCGAGCAGGGTGTTCATCTTGTTCTGCTCGGGGACGGGCATACCGAGGCCGCGGTCCTCGACCTCGATGGCGAGCCCGGACGTCACGATGTTGGCGCGCAGCAGGACTTGGGTGTGCGGGGCGGAGAACACGGTGGCGTTCTCGACGAGTTCGGCGAGCAGGTGGATGCAGTCGGCGACGGCGTGCCCGCGCAGGGTGCCGTCGACCGGCGGGACGAGCTTGACCCGCGCGTACTGTTCGACCTCGGCTATGGCGGAGCGCATCACCTCGGTCATCGAGACCGGGCGGCTCCACTGGCGCCGGGAGACGGCGCCGCCGAGCACGGCCAGGTTCTCGGCGTGCCGGCGGATCCGGGTGGCGAGGTGGTCGACGTGGAACAGGCCCTTGAGGAGGTCGGGGTCCTCGACGTCGTTCTCGAGTTCGTCGAGGATCGAGATCTCGCGGTGTACGAGGGACTGCAGGCGCCGGGCCAGATTGACGAAGACCTCGACCTTCTGTTCGCTGCCCGCGTGGCTGGAGAGCTGGGACGCCTGGACGACGGCGGTGACGGCCACGTCCTGGGCGCGGGTGAGGTCCGCGGCGAGCTGGTCGAACTCGTCGCCGTCCGGGGCGACCGGGGGCGGTGTCCTGCGGGGCGGCGGGCCCTCTCCCTTGCGCAACTGCTCGACGAGGCCGCGCAGTTCGCTCTGCCCACGGGCGCTCGCGCGGCGCAGGACGCCGACCCGGTCCCGTACGGACCTGGCGGCGCGGTCGGCGGCGACGGCCGCGATCACGATGCCGGCGAGGGTGACGAGGCAGGCGCCGGCGAGGACGGCCCACAGGGCGAGTCCGGGGCGGGCGCCCGTGGAGCGGACGGTGAAGAGCACCGCGGCGCTGGCGCTCAACGCGACGGCGAGCGGGGGCAGTACGGCTAGGCGCAGAAGCTGGGGCCGTATGTGGGTCTCGGGCTGCGGGGGGACGGACCGGCCGCCCGGCCTGCCGTGCCGACCGCCCTCTCGGCGGTCTGGGCGGGCGGCCGGTGGGCGAAGGTGAGACATTCGGCGTCCTCGTACGTGGGGGCTCCTGCGGGTCGGCGCGACGCGGGCAGGCGGCATCGCGCTCCCTGCCGGGAGCGGGTCAGAATGCCGTCGCTGCGTTGCTCAGCGAGCACACACGGTAGTCGGGGAGGCCTCACATGCGGTGGGCAGTTGCCAAAGTCCGGCGCCGGAGATCCCGCTCTGGTATGAGGCTTCGTACGACAGACCGATAACAGGTCCGGCACCTCAACTGCCCATGGGTACAGGTGTTCCTACGTCGTGGCGCCCGGCAGCATCGAGCGCAGCGGCGAGACGACGAGCAGGCCGGCGCCGAAGGAGAGGTCGGTGTTGCCGAGCGCCTTGGCGATCGGGCCGCTGTAGGTGGTCCGGCCGGTCCCGCTGATCATGAACGGGCTCTGCACGGCGACACCGGCCAGGCAGCAGAGCACGGCGGGCCAGTTCACCCGGCCGTAGCGGCCGCCGTCGCGCTTGAAGAAGTCCTCGACGGCGTAGTCACCGTTCACCGGTAGCTCTCCCGCTCGATCGGACCGCGCGGGAACAAGCACACCCGCATCGGTGGACTGCCCGGTCCGGTCGACTCTCAGGAGAAGGTGTCTGCCGGATCTGGGGGTCGGTCGACCCGCACCCAGAATGCTTCGGCCCACCCCCGGCAACCCCGGGTCCATCCGCCACAAGTGAGATGGCCGGCCTTGAGCAGATACACAAGCCCGGCCTCGGTGAAATCGGCGGCGCTACGGGCGGGGCATCACGCACCCGCCTCAGCGGTCCCCCTACACCCCCGCCCCGCCCCTACCTACACCGCCGGCACAGCCTCCTGTTCGCCGGAGCCCGATTCCGTGGACGCGGCGTCGCCGGGTGCTGTGCCGGTCGTACGGTCCGTCGTCTCCGGCCATCCGCCCTCCGGCCGCGTGGCGACGCCGCGCCACCACGGCTGCGCGGGCAGCGTCTCCGCCGCGGGTTCGAAGGGCTCGCCCGGGCAGGGGAGCGCGATCCCGGCGCCCGCCTGCCGCGCCGCGGAGAGGGTGCCCTCGCCGGGCTCCGCCCACGGGTGCGGGGCCAGATTGAAGGTGCCCCAGTGGATCGGCAGCATGGGACCGCCGCCCGGTCCGCCCTGGAGGTCGAGGTGGGCGCGCATGCCCTCCTCCGGGCGCATGTGGATGTCGGGCCAGAAGTCGCTGTACGCACCGATCTGCATCATCGTCGCGTCGAACGGCCCGTGCTCGGCGCCGATGTCCTTGAAGCCGGGGAAATAGCCGGTGTCACCACTGTGATAGACGCGGTGCTCGGGGCCCGCGACGACCCAGGACGCCCACAGGGTGTGCTGCTCGTTGCGCAGGCCGCGGCCGCAGAAGTGGCGTGCGGGGGTCGCCGTCAGCGTCAGGCCCGCCACCTGCGTGGACTCGTGCCAGTCGAGCTCGCGGAGGCGGTCCGCGGGGACGCCCCAGTGCTCCAGGTGGGCGCCGACGCCGAGCGGCACCGCGAACAGCGTGTCCGTGTCCGCCAGCGCCTGGATCGTGGGCAGGTCCAGATGGTCGTAGTGGTCGTGGGAGATCACGACGACGTCCACCGGGCCGAGCGCGGCGAGCGGCAGCGGTACGGGGTGCAGCCGCTTGGGGCCCGCGAAGGAGAACGGTGAGCAGCGCTCGCCCCAGACGGGGTCGAAGAGCACACGGCGGCCGTCGATCTCGGCGAGGACGCTGGAATGCCCCATCCAGGTGAGCCGCAGGCCGCTGACCGGGGGCTTGGCGAGGTCGGCGAGCGTCGTGGGGTGCACGGGGACGATACCCATGGGTGCCCGGCGGACGCGGCCCTCCTTGGCCAGGAAGACCTTCGCGAACTCGATCATGGAACCCGCGGGTCTCGTGCGGGCGCCCACCGGGTTCTGGAAGCTGCCGTCCTCGAAGTTCGGCGAGCTCAGGATCCGCGCGAGCCGCTCTCCCGCCGGGTCCGCGCCGAACGCGGCCGGCCGCAGCGGGCGAAGCCGGGAACTCAGAGAACGTGACACAGCGCCTCCCTGTGGATCGATCGGGGAATCCCGATCAGGGATTCCATTATGTGCGCCCCCACCGACAGTGCCCGGTGCGGGACCTCGGCACACGGGATCCCCCCGGCCCACCCGCCTGCGCCCGGCCCGCCCAAAACTGATCCAGCATTCAGTAGCGGGTCCGTTGACACGGGTCTTCACGGGCTCCGATACTGACTGGCGATTCAGTAATTGGTTCCGCGGCCGGCCGGTCGGCACCGTCAGGTCCCGACGCCGGGCACAGCCCGTCAGTTTCAGGAGGCACCGTGTCAGAGCTCCCCGTCGAGCTGGTTCCCCTCACGCCGGAACAGCGCGACATCATCGACCTCACGAGGACGTTCGCGCGTGAGGAGATCCGGCCCCGCGGACGCGCCGTCGACGAGGCGGACGTGGAGACGCCCTGGGACCTGTGGCGCGCGGCCGCCAAGGTCGGCATCACGGGCTTCATGCTGCCCGAGGAGTACGGGGGCGGCGGGTTCACCGACGTGTTCACGCAGGTCCTCGTGCAGGAGGAGCTGTGCGTGGGCGACCTGGGCATCGGCAATCTGCTCTGCTCGAACGGGTTCTTCGCCGACCCCGTCATGGAGCTGGGCACCGAGGAGCAGAAGCGCACGTGGCTGACGCCGCTGGCCGGGGCCGACACCCCGATGACCTCGCTCGCGACCACCGAGCCGGGCTCCGGGTCCGACGCGGCGTCCATCGTGACGACGGCGACACGCACCGAGGGCGGCTACCTCCTCAACGGCCAGAAGGCCTGGATCTCGAACGCGGGCGAGGCGGACCAGTACGTCGTGTTCGCCAAGACCGACCCCTCGCAGCGCTCGCGCGGTGTCACGGCGTTCCTGCTGCGCAAGGGCGCCGAGGGGCTCACCTTCGGTGAGCCGATGCGCAAGATGGGCCAGCGCGCGATCGTGTGCCGCGAGATGTTCTTCTCCGACGTGTTCGTCCCGGACGCCGACCGGCTCGGCGACGAGGGGCAGGGCTTCGTCGGCCTCATGCGGACGTTCGACATCTCGCGCGCCGTCCTGGGCGCGGCCGCCACGGGTGTGGCGCGGGCCGCGTACGAGTACGCGCGTGACTACGCACGCGAGCGCGTGCAGTTCGGCAAGCCGATCATCGAGCACCAGGCCGTGGCGTTCCGGCTCGCGGACATGCGGACGCGGATCGAGCAGGCGCGGCTGATGACGTGGCGGGCGGCCAAGCGGATCGACGCGGGCCTCGACGCGACCGCCGAGGCGGCCATGGCCAAACTGACCGCTTCGGAGACGGCTGCGTACTGCACATGGGCGGCCGTGCAGACCCTGGGCGGCTGGGGCTACTCGCGGGAGTTCCCGGTCGAGCAGTGGATGCGGGACGCCAAGCTGGAGGAGATCGAGGAAGGCACCTCCGACATCATGCGCCTGGTCATCTCGAGGTCGCTGTGACCCGGGAGATCGTGGCTCACGAGACGCAGACATCGACCGGCGGCGAGGCGCTCGTGCGGGCGCTCGCCGCCCACGGGGTCTCCACCGCGTTCGGTATTCCAGGGACCCACAACCTGGAGATCTACCGGCACCTCGCGGCGTACGGCATCACGCATGTCGCGCCGCGTCACGAGCAGGGTGCCGGGTACGCGGCCGACGCCTACGCGCGCGTGACGGGCGATCCCGGGGTGGCGATCACGACGACGGGTCCCGCTCTCCTGAACATCGCCGCCGCCGTGGGGCAGGCGTACTCGGACAGCGTGCCGCTGCTCGTGGTGTCGCCGGGCATGCCGCTGCGCCATCCGCGCCAGTCGACGGGCCTGCTGCACGAGATGCGCAGCCAGACGGAGGCGCTGCGCAACGTCGCGGCGTTCAGCCACCGGGTGTCGTCGGTGGAGGAGATCGGGGCGGCGGTCGCGCGGGCGTTCAGCCTGTTCCGTACGGAGCGTCCGCGCCCCGTGCACATCGAGGTGCCGCTCGACCTCCTGGAGGCGGCGGAGCCCGCGGGGCCCGTACGGCTCGCGCCCGCCGTCGCGCCCCGCGCGGCGGACGGCGCGTCGCTCGACGCGGCGGCCGCGCTGCTCGCCGGCGCCGTACGGCCCGGCCTTGTGCTGGGCGGCGGCGCGCGTGGCGCGGCCGAGCAATGCCGTTCGCTGGCCGAGCAGTTGGGCGCTCCGGTGGCGACCACCGCGAACGGCAAGGGCATCGTCGACGAACGTCACCCGCTGTCCCTCGGCGTGTCGCTGCACAGCCCCGCCGTGCAGAAGTGGCTGGCGGACCGCGATGTCGTACTCGCCGTCGGCACGGAGCTCGCCGAGTCCGACCTGTGGTCCGCGCCGCCCGCGCTCGACGGCCGGCTCGTCCGCGTGGACGTCGACCCGGCACAGATGTACGCGGGCCTCCCCGCGGACATCGCGCTGGTCGGCGACGCGGGGGCCACGATGACGGCGCTGCGGGAGCGGCTCGCGAAGGTGCCGGGGCCCGCGTCCACGGACGAGGCCACCCGCACCACGGCCACCGTGCGCACCGCCCGCGACGACGAGACACGCGCGCGTGACGCCCGTTGGGTGCCGTACCTCGAAGCGATCCGGAGCGTCCTCGCGGCCGATGCCGTGCTCACCTCCGACAGCGCGCAGTGCTGCTACTACGGCGCGATCCCGCATCTGCCGGTCGGCCCCGAGGGCCGCTATCTGCACCCCACGGGATTCGGCACGCTCGGCTACGCCCTGCCCGCCGCGATCGGCGCCAAGGCCGCCTGCCCCGACCGGCAGGTGGTCGCGCTCAGCGGGGACGGCGGGCTCCAGTTCTCCGTACAGGAGCTGGCCACCGCCGCGCAGCTCCAACTCCCGCTGCCCGTCGTCGTGTTCGACAACGGCGGGTACGGCGAGATCCGCGACGAGATGGTGGCGCGCGGCGACACGCCGGAGGCCGTCGACCACGCGCGCGTGGACCTGCCCGGCCTCGCGCGGGCCTTCGGGGGCAGGGGCGCCGTCGCGCACTCCCCCGGCGAACTCGCCGCGCTCCTGACCCGCGCCCTGGCCACCCCAGGACCCACCCTGATCACCGTCCCCGAGGAGACCGCATGACCGCGCCCGCCACTCCCCTGATGTCCGTCTCCTGGACGGACCACGTCACCGGCAGGAACGGCTACCTCGTCGTCGACCGTCTGGTGCGCGGTGTGTCCAGCGGCGGTCTCCGGATGCGCCGGGGATGCACGCTCGACGAGGTCACCGGCCTCGCGCGCGGCATGACGATGAAGGAGGCCCTGCACTACAACCCGCAGGGCCGGTACATCCCGCTCGGCGGCGCCAAGGGCGGCATCGACTGCGACCCGCAGGACCCTGAGGCGTACGGCGTCCTGGTGCGGTACCTGCGCGCCATGCGGCCCTACATCGAGTCGTTCTGGACGACGGGTGAGGACCTGGGGCTCACCCAGGACCTCGTCGACCGGGCGGCGGAGGAGGCCGGGCTCGTCTCGTCCATCCAGGCCGTGTACCCGCTGCTCGACGACGAGGCGGAGGCGCGCAAGCGCCTCGCGGACGCCTTCGCGGTCGACGTCGACGGCATCGGCCTGGACGAGCTCGTGGGCGGCTGCGGTGTCGCCGAGTCGGTGCTTGCGGCTCTCGACCGGGCGGGGGTGCCGTACGAGGGCACCCGCGTCTCCGTGCAGGGTCTGGGCACGATGGGCGGGGCGACCGCCCGGTTCCTGTCGCGCGCAGGCCTGAAGGTCGTGGCGGTCGCCGACGTGAAGGGGACCGTCGCCAACCCCGAGGGCCTGGACGTGGAGGCTCTTCTCGCCGCCCGTGACACCTACGGGACCGTGGACCGCTCGGCGCTGCGCGAGGGCGACCGCGAACTGCCGGGCGACGCCTGGCTGTCGGCGGAGGCCGAGGTGCTCGTGCCCGCCGCCGTGTCGTACGCGGTGGACGCGGCGAACCAGAAGCGGATCACCGCGCGCTGGATCGTCGAGGCCGCCAACATGCCCGTCCTGCCCGACGCGGAGGAACTCCTCGCCGCGCGCGGCATCACCGTCCTGCCCGACGTCGTCGTCAACTCCGGTACGAACGCGTGGTGGTGGTGGACCCTCTTCGGGGACATCGGCGCCGACGCGGACGAGGCGTTCGCGTACACGCGGCGTTCCATGCGGGCGCTGATCGACCAGATGCTGGCGCGGGCCGAGGCGGACGGGACGACGCCGAGGGCCGCCGCGCACGCGATCGTCGCGGACCGTCTTCCGGTGATCGCGGAGCGGTTCGGGTGGTACAGGTGACGACCCGGCTGCCGGGCACCGGTACGCACGCGCGCGTGGGGCTCGACGCGCTCTTCGATCCCCGGTCGGTCGCGGTCGTCGGGGCGTCGGACAACCCCGAGAAGTGGGGTTACTGGCTGGCGTCGGGGGCTCTGTCGGGCCGCGGGCGCCGCGCCGTCCACCTGGTCAACCACCGTGGGGGCAGCCTGGACGGTGAACCGTTCCGGCCGGATCTGGCCTCGCTGCCCGTACCGCCCGACCACGTCGTCGTCGCCGTGCCGCCGCGCCATGTGCGGCCGGTGGTCACGGACGGTCTCGCGGCGGGCGCCCGGTGCTTCACCGTGATCACGTCGGGCGGTGCCACCGCCGACGAGGAGCGCGCCCTCGCCGACCTGGTCACGGCGCACGGAGCCCGGCTGCTCGGCCCGAACTGCATGGGCGTGGTGGACACGACCAGTGAACTGCGGCTCAGCTGGGGTGAGTTCCCCTCGGGCGGCCTCGGTCTCGTGTCCCAGAGCGGCAACCTCGCCCTGGAGATCGGCCGTCTCCTCGCGCGCGCCGGGCAGGGCTTCTCCCGGTTCGTGTCGCTGGGCAACCAGCGGGACATCGACGCGGCGGACGCCCTGGAGTCACTGATCGCGCACGGCCCGACCCGGGCACTCGCCGCGTACATCGAGGACTTCCGCGACGGCCGGCGCCTCGCGCGGGTCCTGGCGGCCGCGCACGCCGCCGGGAAACCCGTCCTGCTCCTGACCGTGGGCCGCAGCGCGGCGTCCGGGCGCGCCGCCGCGTCCCACACCGGCGCCCTGGTGAGCGCCCGCGCCACCGTCGAGGCGGTGTGCCGCGACGCCGGCGCCCTGCTCCTCGACACCGCGGGCGAACTGGTGGACACGGCCGTGTACCTGCTCGCGGAGGGCGTACGCCACCGGAGTGCGGGGCACGCGGCCGGGGCGTCACCTCGTCCCCGCAGCGTCGCCGTGGTCGGGGACAGCGGGGGCCAGGGCGCCCTCGCCGCCGACGCGTTCGCCGCCCAGGGCATCGACGTCCCCGCGTTCGCGGCCGGGACGCGCGAGGCGGTGGCGGAGCAGCTGCCGGGCGGCGCGGGGTGCGCCAACCCGGTGGACCTGGCGGGCGCGGGCGAGGCCGACCTCGGCAACTACGCGCGCGTGGCGGGCACTTTGCTGCGCTCGGGCGACGCCGACGCCGTCGTCCTCACGGGCTATTTCGGCGACTACGCGACCGCCAACCCGGCCCAGGCGGACCGCGAGTGCGAGGTCGCGCACGCCCTCGCGGACGCCGCGGTCGACTCCGGACGCGCCCTCGTGGTGCACACGATGGCCCGCGACACCCCCGCCCTGTCCGTCCTACGGCAGCGCGGTGTGCCCGTCTATGAGCGCATCGAGCAGGCCGCCACCGCCCTCGCGGCGTCCGCCCGCGTCGCCGGTCGGCCACTCCTCCCGCAGGAAACACAGGAGGCCCCGGCGACGTACGCGCTGACGGACGGCGGGTACGAGCACGTGCGCGAACTGCTCGCGTCCTACGGACTCGCCTTCCCCGCCGCCGAGTTCGTGACCGACGCGGACGGTGCCGTCGAGGCGGCGGAGCTCCGGACGGGCTACCCCGTCGTCCTCAAGGCGATGGGGCTCGCCCACAAGACCGAGGCGGGCGGTGTCGCCCTGTCGCTCGGCGACGCCGACGCCCTGCGGGCCGCGTTCGCCCGCATGAAGGCGGCGACGGGCGCGGACCGCTACGCCGTGGAGGCGATGGCCACACCGCCGTACGGGCACGAACTGATCGTCGGTGTGCGGCGCGACCCGTCGTTCGGGCCCGTCGTCATGGTCGGCGTCGGAGGGGTGACCGCCGAACTGCTCGCCGACACGGCACTGGCCCTCGCGCCCCTCACCCCCGCACGCGCGCGTGCCCTGCTCATGGGGCTGCGTCACGCCCCCTTGCTGACGGGCTGGCGGGGCGCGCCCGGAGTTCATCTGGACGCGGCGGCCGCCGCCGTGTGCGCGGTCGCCCGAGCGGCCGTCGACCACCCCGAGCTGACCGAACTGGAGGTCAACCCCCTGCTCGTGCACCCGGGCGGAGCGATCGCCCTGGACGCGCACGGGGTGCTCCGCGAACGCGACTAGCCTCTGTGCCGATTAGTCTCTGTGCCGATTAGTCTCCGTGCCGATGTGACGCGCCGCCCGGGATCTGTCCCGGGCGGCGCTTCGCCGTTGCCCGGCGCGAGATGTCCGCCGGGCACCCGCATCGCCCGCATCCCGACGAAGGCAGAGGTCATGACCACCCACCCCCACCCCGTCGACCACGAACTCGTGGAGGCCGCGGCCCATGTCGCGCGCACGCGCTGCCGCGGGGACAACCACACCGTGGCCGCCGCGGCCCGGGCCGGCGACGGCCGGATCATCACCGCGGTGAACGCCTACCACTTCACCGGCGGCCCCTGCGCCGAACTGGTCGTCATCGGCGCGGCGGCGGCGCAGGGCGCGTACGAGCTGGAGACGATGGTGGCGGTGGGCGACCGCGACCGGGGTGTCATTCCCCCGTGCGGCCGGTGCCGTCAGGCGCTGCTCGACTACTTCCCCGCCCTGAAGGTCATCGTCGGCACGGGCGAGCGCCTGCGGGCCGTCCCCGTCGGGGACCTGCTCCCCGAGAGCTACGTCTGGCACGACCACCAGCTCGACGGGTAGCGAACACGCCGAGAGGGCCTCCCCCACCCCGGGGAAGGCCCTCTTCGTGTGTCCTGCGTCCGCCCGCTACTCGCCCACGCGGCGGCGCGTCTTGGCGCCCATCGCGTAGAAGACGAGCCCGATCCCCACGAAGAGCAGCAGGGGCACCACCTGGCTGAGGGTGTACTGCGCGCGCTCGCCGGCGAACGACGCGGGCAGCGAGTCGGCCGCGTTGCCCGCCGAGCCGAACCAGCCGACGCCGAAGCCCGGCCAGATCAGGACGACCACGGTGAACGCCACGAGCCCGGTGGCGAGGGCGCTCACGATCCATGTGCCGAGGCGTCCGCCCGGGACCGCGTACGGGCGCGGCGTGTCCGGGTACTTGCGGCGCAGGACCGCGAGGCTGGGGAAGGTGATGACGTACGAGATGAACGTGGTGCAGATGGTCAGGCCGAGGCCCGCGGCGAAGTACTTCTCGCCGTTGCCGTCCGTGAGGTTGAGGGCGACCACGAACAGGATCGAGCCGAGGACCGCCGAGAGCAGGTTCACCCGGACCGGGGTGCCGTGCTTCTCGGAGATCTTGCCGAGCCAGGCCGGGCCCGCGCCGTCCGCGCAGGCGACGGCCTGCGCGCGGTGGGCGCCCATGGCCCAGGTGACGCCCGAGGTGAGCAGGCCGATGATGAGGCCCGCCGCGGCGACCCCGCCGAAGACGGAGCCGAGGCCGGTGAGGGTGACTGTGCCGTCGGCGGCGACCGACCCGCCGTAGACCGTGAACACGGCCTTGCAGGCGTCGATGAAGCCGCCGAGGCTGCCGATCTCCTTGGCGGGCAGCACGAACAGGATGCCGAGGATCGGGCCGCCGTACAGGACGACGGAGGCGAGGCCGGAGCGCAGGATGGAGAGCGGGATGTCGCGCCGCGGGTTCGTCATCTCCTCGGCCGCGGAGCTCGGCAGTTCGAAGCCCACGTAGTTGAAGATCAGGACGGGGACAAGCCCCACGAAGCCGACGTACGTCGGGACGAACTCGCCCGCGGGCAGGGCGTGTACGCCGTGCTCGGCGGCGAACACCACGACGGAGACGAGGAAGAAGCCGAGCAGCACGATCCGGGCGACGGCGCCCGCGATCGGCACCCACTTGCCGATCCGCACGGACTGCACGACGGCGAGCGCGCCGCCCCAGATGAAGACGAGGCCGGCCGCGTACTTCCAGAAGCCGGGCAGCGGGGTGAAGAACTCCTCCCACGTCGTGAGCGCGATGATGCACAGGCTGCCGCCCACCCAGACGGGGTTGGAGATCCAGTAGAGGAGCTGGTTCACTCCGGCGACGAGCCGTCCGAACGCCAGGCGCGTCCACACGTAGGGGCCGCCCTGCACGGGGAAGGCGGAGCCCAGTTCGGCCACGAGCAGCCCGTAGGGGAGGAAGAACACCAGGGCGAGGATCGCCATCCAGGTGATGCCCTGGGGGCCCTGCGCGGCGACGGACCCGATGGTGTCGAGTCCGACGAGGGTGCAGATCAGGAAGAACAGCACGTCCAGCCTGCGCAGGTCCTTCTTGAGCCGGGAACGCTGTTCACCCCAGCCCTCGGACAGGTCGGGCAGGTCGGGCTGGTCGGGTGCGCCCGTCGCGGGCGGCTCGGTCGGCGGTATCGGCGGCGCTTGGGTCACGGGGATACTCCTGCTGCACGGCGGGGCACGGGGCTCGACGCTGCTTCTCGCGAACGGTTCTCCGGTCGGCTCTCGGCCGGCCTTCGACCGGTCTCCCGATCAGCTATTGACTGAACAGCCAGTCAGTAAGCGAGACTGTGACGGCCGCCACCGGGCACTGTCAAGAGTCGTGCACGGGCCGGTTTCACGGGCTTCGCCGCCGGGCACCGCACGGCGCACCCCGTGTGTAGGGTTACCGCGTGGCAAGAGTCCGGTTGAGCGTGGCCGAGCGGCGCGAAGAGCTGCTGCGGGCCGCCATCGAACAGATCGAGGCGCGCGGCGTGGCAGCCGTGCGCATCGCCGACGTGGCCGCCGCGCTCGGGGTGAGCAACGCGCTGGTCCTGTACCACTTCTCGACCAAGGAGAAGCTGGTCGCCGCCGCGTTCGCGCACGCCGCCGAGGGCGACCTGGCACACCTGCGCAAGCTGCTCGGCAAGCGGACGACGGCCCTGCGCCGGCTGCGTTCGGCGGTGCGCTGGTACGCGCCGACCGGGCAGGCCAAGGGCTGGCGGCTGTGGATCGAGGGGTGGGCCGCGGCCCTGCGCGAACCCGCGCTGCGGGACGTCACCCGCGATCTGGACAAGCAGTGGAAGGCGGCGCTCGCCGAGGTCGTCTCCGAGGGTGTGGCCGCGGGCGAGTTCCACTGCCCGGACCCGGCCGGTGCGGCACTGCGCCTGACGGCGCTCCTCGACGGCCTCGCGGTGCAGATGACCGCGTACACGGGGACGGTGTCACGGGTGCGCATGCAGCAGTGGGTGGATGACGCGCTGGCCCGCGAGCTGGGCCTGGAGCGCGACGACCTGACGGCGGCGACGGCCTGACGGGCCGACACGGGCCGACGGGCTGACACGGCTGACGGACCCGGCCGGGACACGCCGAAGGGGAGCCACCCAAGGGCAGGCTCCCCCACAAGACGCCTCACGCAGACGCCTCACACGGCAGACGCCTTACGCAGACGTGTCACGCGGCACCAGCACACCCGGCAGACGCCTCACGCGGCACCGACACACCCGGCAGACCGGCGCACCCGGCACCGGCACACCCGGCAAACGCCTCACGCGGCACCGACACACCCGGCCACCGGCGCACCCGGCCACCGGCGCCGCGCGCAACGTCAGAGCGGCAGCAGGTCGGGCCGCTTCGCCGCCACGTGGTCCCCCGACGACTCTCCCCGCAGCCGTCGGCCGATCCACGGCACCAGGAACTCGCGCGCCCAGTGGATGTCGTCGCGCCGCACCTCGAGCGTGCCGCGCGGCGGCTGCGGCGGCCACGGCTGGTCCGGGTCGGCCGGCACCTCGACGCCGAGCGCCAGCCCCGCCCGCAGCGCGACCCGCGTGTGCCCCTCGGGCGAGAGGTGCAGCCGGTCGTCGTCCCAGGCGCGGCGGTCCTGGACCGTCTTGAGGGACCACAGGTCGAGCACCGGGCACCCGTAGCGGTCGGCGACGGCGCGCACATGTCCGTTGTACGTCGCGATCTTGCCGCGGAGATGCTTGAGGACCGGGACGTCGCGGGTGTCGAAGCCGGTGGTGACCATGACGGTGCCGACGGCGGAGGTCAGCTTGGCCACGGCCTTCTCGAAGCGTTCCGCGACGTCGTCGGGGTCGGTGCCGGGCCGGATGATGTCGTTGCCGCCGGCGGCGAAGGTCACCAGGTCGGGGGCGAGCTCCAGGGCGCGCGGGAGCTGGTCCTCCACGATCTGGTCGAGGAGTTTGCCACGCACGGCGAGGTTCGCGTACCGGAAGGTGTGCTCGGGGGTCCGGTCGTCCAGGAGGACGGCGAGACGGTCGGCCCAGCCCACGAAGGTGCCGTCGGGACCGGGGTCCCCGACGCCTTCGGTGAAGCTGTCCCCCACCGCCGCGTAGGACCGAATCGTGCCGCCGCTGAGTGATCTCGATTCGTTTGCCACGACCACACATCCTTCACCCTGCGATGTGACCTACGCGACCGTAGGGAGGGGTTGACGGGCGGTGATATAGACCACCTGGTCAGTTTCGGTATTCCAGGAATACGGCAGGGCTACGGGGGGGGTGGCACGCCGAAGGGGCGGGCCCGGAACCGGACCCGCCCCTTCATGTCACGCCGCCGGGGTCAGACGGAGACGCCGTGCTGCTTGAGGTACGCGACCGGGTCCACGTCCGAGCCGTAGTACGGGGTGGTGCGGATCTCGAAGTGCAGGTGCGGTCCGGTGACGTTGCCGGTCGCGCCGGAGAGGCCTATCTGCTGGCCCCCGGTCACGGTCTGCCCGGCGGAGACGGACAGGGACGTCATGTGGGCGTACTGCGAGTACTTGCCGTCGGCGTGCTGGATGACGACCTCGTTGCCGTACGCGCCGTCGAGGCCGGCGGAGACGACGGTGCCCGCGGCGATGGCCTTGATCGGGGTGCCCGACGGGACGACGAAGTCGACGCCCGTGTGGTAGCCGCTGGACCACATGGCGCCCGGGGTCTTGTAGGCGGTGCCGATGGCGGCGCCCTGCACGGGCAGCCCGTAACCGGTGGAGGCCGCGGCCTTCGTGGCGGTCTTGGGCGCGGCGGCCTGCGCGCCGAGCGTCAGCTTCAGGCCGGGCTTGAGGGCCGACGGGTCGGCGCCGATGACCGAGCGGTTGTCGGAGTAGAGCTTCTGCCAGCCGCCGCCGAGGTGCTGGTCCCTCGCGATCTTCGCCAGGGTGTCCCCGGCCTTCACGGAGTAGGTCTTGACCGTGGCGGAGGCGGCCGCAGGAGTCGCGGCGTGGGCGCCGGCGGCACCGATCAGCGGCAGTGCGAGCACGGCACCGCCGGCGCCGACGATGGCGATCGAGCGGGCGAGGCCCAGGGACTTCGGACGGCGGTGCTTACCCTTCGCGGGCATGGGGGATTCCTCTCCGTCGCCTGCGAGGTGAGCTGTCGGGTTCGGGCTGGAGATGCCCGGCCGCGCCCCTTTCGGGCACGGCTTCACCCCGAGCCGCGACCGGTTTCCCGGAAACGGCGTACCACCTGGGTCCCCCACTCCTGCCGGCACGGATCGGTGTTCGGATTCCGGTCGGCGGCAGGATTAGGCGTTCCGTCCGGATTGCGGCGAACGTAAGCGAGCGGGGAGCGCCAGAACAAGGCGCCAAACCCGCTGAACAGCCCCTTCCTTGATCCTTTGTTGATCCTTTCCGGGCGAGGCCGTCACGCTCCGTGGATTTACGATCTTTGCAACTGCGATACCTGCGGGAAATCCGCTCGGCCCCTCCGCCACGCACGGTCACGGCTATGAAGCTGGTCACCTATCGACCAGCATGTCCCCACATTTCATGGCGACTTGGGGCAGATATCCTATCTAGCGCCTTACTGGCTTATTTCGGTCATTACGCATGCAACTGCCACTCCGTCTTCGCCGTCCCGTCCCGCCCCGTCACAGATGGTTGCCCCTGGAATCCATGTCGTATCGTCGACGAAGCCCGCAGGCGAACAGCGCCGCGGCCGACCGGGAGGAGCCCCCGTGACGCAGCAGGTCCCGTCCACCGAGCCCGAGTTGGCCGGAGTGCGCAACTTCCGCGATGTGGGCGGCCTCCCGACCGTGGACGGCCGTCGGGTCAAGCAGGGCGTGCTGTTCCGCAGCGGTCACCTCGCGCACGCCACGCAGGAGGACGCCGCGTTCCTCGCCTCGCTCGGGCTGCACACGATCTTCGACTTCCGCAACGCCGCCGACCAGCGCCTCGAAGGCCCCGACGTCACGCTGCCCGGCGTGCGGAACGTGAACCTGCCGCTGACCGACCCGGCGGACGGCTCCGAGTTCTGGAAGATGGTCCGCGACGGCGAGATCGACGAGCTGCGCGCCGCCCTGTCCGAGGGCCAGGCCGCGGACCGCATGATCACCTCGTACCGGACGATCATCAAGGAGCGGACGGCCGAGCACAGCCACGTCCTGCACGCCATGGCCGAGGACAGCGTGCCCGCGCTCATGCACTGTGCGGCGGGCAAGGACCGCGCGGGCCTCTCGATAGCGGTCACCCTGCTGGCCCTGGGTGTCGAGCGCGACGCCATCGAGGCGGACTACCTGGAGTCGAACGCCGCGCACCGCCGCTACAAGGTGCACCGCTCCAGCGCCTCGGAGGACGCGATGTCGCCCGAGGTCATGGAACTCCTCAGCCCCCTGTTCGACGCCCGCGCCAGCTATCTGGCGGCCGCCTTCGAGACGGTCGAGGAGACCTGGGGCTCCACCGACCGCTACCTGACCGAGGGCCTCGGGCTGACCCCGGCCGAGCGTGAGCGGCTGCGCGAGCACCTCCTCGACTGAGCTGCCGGGGAATACTGAGCTGCCGGGGAATACGGCGTCACCCGTGCGACGCCCCCAGCGTGAACAGCAGGTAGAGGAAGCCCGCGACGATGTGCCCGGCGAAGACGTAGACGAGCAGGCGCACCCAGATGCCGCGCGGCAGCTTCTCCTCCAGGTCACGGCGGGCGGGCCGCCCGGGCTCGGTCACGTCGTCGGTCTCCGCGCTCATCGCGGTCCTCCCTTGGCCGGTTCGCCGCCGCCCGCCGCCGGGCCGAGACACAGCGCGGCGGACGGGCTCTGCAGCAGGGTGTGTACGAAGAGGAGCTCGGCGCCGCCGTGGTCGGCGGCGGCGATCCGGTGCGGGGTCAGCGAGTCGAAGTGCGCGCTGTCCCCCGGTTCGAGGGCGTACGCGGTGTCCCCGAGCCGCAGCCGCAGCCGCCCTTCGAGGACGTACAGCCACTCCTCACCGGGGTGGACCCGCACGATGTCGCCCTGGGCGCCGTACGGCACGTGCACGCGCAACGCCTGCATGCCGCGCCCGGGGGAACCCGCCTGCCGGTAGATCCAGCCGCCCGCCTCGGTGGCCTCCATGTCGCCGGAGCGCACGACCGCGTCCCGGTCGGCGGGCGTCTCGCCCAGGAGCTCGGAGACCGTCGTACCGTAGGTGCGGGCGAGGGCGAGCAGCATCGGGAGCGAGGGCTGACGGCGCCCCGTCTCCAGGCGGGAGAGATGGGCGGGCGAGAGCCCGGCGGCACGGGCGGCGGCCTCCAGAGTGAGGGCGGCGCGGCGGCGCAGGTCACGCAGCTGTGGCGCGACGGCGGGCAGCTCGACGGGTTCCGGGCCGGGCTCGGTGGAGGCCGGAGCCGGCTCCGGCAGTGCGGGGCTCATACCGTCGATTGAGCCAGAGCCGTACCTCTGGGGCAAATTTCTTGCCCCAGAGGCAAAGTCTCACCTTGTTTAAAGAACTCAGCGGTTGGCGACCGCCTGCTTCACGAGCGTCTTGCCGAAGTCCCACATCAGCCCGCCGCCCGAGTGCGCGTCGTCCATGACGGCGGTGAACGCCTCGACGAAGCGGTCCACCTCGCGCTCCCCGATGGTCAGCGGCGGGATGAGCTTGATGACCTCCAGATGGTCGCCGGAGACCTGGGTGAGGATCCGGTGCTTCTGGAGCAGCGGTACGACGACCATCTGCGCGAAGAGCCCCTTGCGCGCGGCCTGCAGCATCGTCCAGCGGCTGCGCAGCTTCAGCGAGCTCGGCCGCCCGAACTCGATGCCGATCATCAGGCCACGGCCACGCACGTCGCTCAGCAGCTCGTAGCGGTCGACCAGGGCGGCGAGGCGGGACTTCAGGAGCTCGCCGGTCGCCCGGGCGTTCGCGACGACCTGCTCGTCCTCCATCACGGACAGGACGGCCAGCCCCGCGGCCATGGCCTGCGCGTTCGAGCCGAAGCTGGCCGAGTGCACGAGGACCCGGTCCATGGACGAGTAGACCTTCTTGAAGATCCAGTCCTTGCCGAGCGTCGCGCCGACGGGCACATAGCCGCCGGAGAGCGCCTTCGCCACGCACACGAGGTCGGGTTCGACGCCGTCCTCGTGCTGGTAGGCGTAGAAGTCGCCGGTCCGGCCGAGGCCGGTCTGCACCTCGTCCGCGATGAGCAGCGCCTTGTGGCGGTGCAGCAGTTCCTGGGCGGCACGCAGATAGCCGGGCGGCGCCGCGTGGACGCCCTTGCCCTGGATCGGCTCGACGATCAGCGCGGCCACGTCACCCTTCGCGAGTTCGGCCCGCAGGGCGTCGAGGTCGCCGAGCGGCACCGCCGTGTCCGGCAGGAGCGGAGCGAAGCCGTCCCGGAACCCGGACTCGCCGTTCACGGACAGGGATCCGGTGGTCAGGCCGTGGAAGGCGTGCCCGCAGTACAGGATCCTGGTCCTGCCCGTCGCGTACCGGGCGAACTTCAGCGCCGTCTCGACCGCTTCGGTGCCGCTGTTGCCGAAGAAGACCCGGTCCAGGTGCGGGCTGTGCGTGAGCAGCTTCTCGGCGAGGAGGCCGGGCAGCGGCTGGCAGTCGAAGCGGGTGAGGTCGGCGAGCGAGGCGTCGAGGACGTCGTGCAGGGCCTTGCGGACGACGGGGTGGTGCCGGCCGAGTCCCATCACACCGAACCCGGCGAGCATGTCCAGGTAGTCGTTGCCGTCCTCGTCCCAGAAGTACGCCCCTTCGGCGCGTTCGTAGACCTTGTCGAAGCCGATGGTGTGCAGCATGCGCGGGAGCTGGTGGTTCAGGTACTTCGCGTGCAGCTCGTAGCGCTCGGCGCCTCGCTCGGCCAGGAGCCTGCCGAGATCGAAGTCCTTGCTCATACGTCGTCGCTCTCCCTGGCGGCCACAACGGCCGCGGTCTCGGCCTTCAGGGCCATGCTGGAACCGATCCGCCCGGCGATCTCGACGGGCGTGAGTCCGATGTCGGCGAGCACCTCGCCGCGCTTGGCGTGCGCGAGGAACTGCTCGGGGATCCCGAACCGCCGTACGGGCACGTCGACTTCGGCCTCGCCGAGAGCCAGCGCCACGGCGGCTCCGACGCCGGCCGCCCGGCTGTTGTCCTCGACGACGGCGACCAGGCGGTGCCGCGCGGCGAGCGGCGCGAGGTCCGGGTCGACGGGCTTGACCCAACGGGGGTCCACGACGGTGCAGTAGATGCCGCGCGCCTCCAGGAGTTCGGCTACCTGGAGGCAGACCGGCGCCATCACGCCGACGGAGACGAGGAGGACGTCCGCGTCATCGGCGGCGTCGGCGCGGCGCAGTACGTCGAGGCCGCCGATCCGGTCGACCGCCGGGATCTCGGGTCCGGCCGACTCCTTCGGGAAGCGCAGCACGGTCGGCGCGTCGTCCACCGTCACCGCTTCCCGCAGCTGCAGCCGCAGTTGCTCGGCGTCGCGCGGTGCGGCGATGCGCAGGCCCGGCACGACCTGGAGCACGGACATGTCCCACATGCCGTTGTGGGAGGCGCCGTCGACGCCGGTCACGCCCGCCCGGTCGAGGACGAAGGTCACCCCGCACTTGTGCAGCGCGACGTCCATGAGGAGCTGGTCGAAGGCACGGTTGAGGAACGTGGCGTAGACGGCGACCACGGGGTGGAGGCCGCCCGTGGCGAGTCCGGCCGCCGAGACCGCCGCGTGCTGCTCGGCGATCCCCACGTCCCACACCCGCTGCGGGAACTCCTCGGCGAACCTGGTGAGTCCGACGGGGTCCAGCATCGCCGCGGTGATCGCGACGACGTCCTCCCGCTCCCGCCCGATCCGGACGATCTCGTCGCCGAACACCGAGGTCCAGGAAGGGCCGTTGGACGGCGCGAGCGGCTCGCAGGTGAGCGGGTCCATCACGCCGACGCTGTGGAACCGGTCGGCCTCGTCCGCGAGGGCGGGCTCGTAGCCGCGGCCCTTCTCCGTGAGGCAGTGCACGAGCACCGGGCCGTGGAACCGTTTCGCGCGGCGCAGCGCCGACTGGACCGCGCCGAGGTCGTGCCCGTCGATGGGCCCGACGTACTTGAGCCCGAGGTCCTCGAACATGCCCTGCGGCGCGAAGGCGTCCTTGAAGCCCTTCTTGGCGCCGTGCAGGGACTCGTACACCGTGTGGCCGACGACGGGGGTGCGCAGGAGGACGTCCTTGCCCCAGGCGAGGACCTTCTCGTAGCTGTCGGTGGTGCGCAGGGTGGCCAGGTGGTTGGCGAGGCCGCCGATGGTGGGCGCGTACGACCGTTCGTTGTCGTTGACGACGATGATCAGGGGGCGGTCCTTGGCGGCGGCGATGTTGTTGAGCGCCTCCCACGCCATGCCGCCGGTGAGTGCCCCGTCGCCGATGACGGCGACGACGTGGCCCCGCTCCCCCAGGACCTGCCGGGCCTTGGCGAGACCGTCGGCCCAGCCGAGCGCGGTGGACGCGTGGCTGTTCTCGATGACGTCGTGCTCGGACTCCTCGCGCGAGGGATAGCCGGACAGGCCGCCCTTGCCGCGCAGCTTCGAGAAGTCCTGACGTCCCGTCAACATCTTGTGTACGTAGCTCTGGTGGCCGGTGTCCCACAGGATGCGGTCGACCGGCGACTCGAAGACCCGGTGCAGGGCGATGGAGAGCTCCACCACCCCCAGGTTGGGTCCCAGGTGTCCGCCGGTCCTCGCGACCGCGTGGATCAGGAACTCCCTGATCTCCGCCGCCAGTTCGGCGAGCTGTTCCTCGCTCAGCGCCTTCAGGTCGCGCGGCCCCCGGATACTCTCCAAGATTGTCACGCTCGGGCCCCCTCTCCGGTTGTTCTCAGCTCACGGTGACGTCCGGCGCCCCTGAGGCCACGCCGTCCTTCTCCATCTGCTCGGCGATCTTCATCGCCTCTTCGATGAGGGTCTCGACGATCTTCGACTCGGGGACGGTCTTGATGACCTCGCCCTTGACGAAGATCTGGCCCTTGCCGTTGCCCGACGCGACGCCGAGATCCGCCTCGCGCGCCTCTCCGGGCCCGTTGACCACACATCCCATGACGGCGACCCGTAGCGGCACCTCCATGCCGTCGAGCCCCGCGGTGACCTCGTCGGCCAGCTTGTAGACGTCGACCTGCGCCCGCCCGCAGGACGGGCACGACACGATCTCCAGGCGCCGCTGCCGCAGGCCGAGCGACTCCAGGATCTGGGTGCCGACCTTGACCTCCTCGACGGGCGGCGCGGACAGCGAGACCCGGATGGTGTCGCCGATCCCCTCGCTGAGCAACGCCCCGAAGGCGACAGCCGACTTGACGGTGCCCTGGAACGCCGGCCCCGCCTCCGTCACCCCCAGGTGCAGCGGATAGTCACAGGCGGCGGCGAGCTGCCGGTACGCGTTCACCATCACGACCGGGTCGTTGTGCTTGACCGAGATCTTGATGTCGCCGAAGCCGTGCTCCTCGAAGAGGGACGCCTCCCACAGCGCCGACTCGACGAGCGCCTCGGGCGTCGCCCTCCCGTACTTCTTCAGGAGCCGCGCGTCGAGCGAGCCCGCGTTCACGCCGATACGGATCGGGGTGCCCGCGTCCTTCGCGGCGCGCGCGATCTCCTTGACCTTGTCGTCGAACTGCTTGATGTTGCCCGGGTTCACACGGACCGCCGCACATCCCGCGTCGATGGCCGCGAACACGTACTTCGGCTGGAAGTGGATGTCCGCGATCACGGGGATCTGCGACTTCTTCGCGATGACGGCGAGCGCGTCGGCGTCGTCCTGCGTCGGACACGCCACCCGGACGATCTGGCAGCCGGACGCCGTGAGCTCGGCGATCTGCTGCAGCGTGGCCCCTACGTCCGAGGTCCGCGTCGTCGTCATCGACTGCACGGACACCGGCGCTCCGCCCCCCACGGCCACCGGCCCGACGTGGATCAGCCGACTCGTCCTGCGGTCGGCGATCGGTCGGACCGGAAGCGAAGGGAGCCCCAGTGAGACGGGCTCTCCGGAGGCCATGGCCGTCAGCCCCGATTCCCGGAGACGGTCTCGCGAGCGGCGCGGAGGGACTCCTTCAGCGAGCCCATCGTGGCGAGGACGGCCGTCGGCTCGTAACCGCAGTGCGCCATGCAGTTGTTGCAGCGCTCGTCCTTGCCGCGCCCATAGGCGTCCCAGTCGGTCTTCTCGATGAGGTCCTTGTACGTGGTGACGTACCCGTCCGCCATCAGGTAGCAGGGCTTCTGCCAGCCGAAGAGCGAGTAGTTCGGGATCGCCCACGCGGTGCACGGGAAGTCGATCTTGCCCTCGAGGAAGTCGAGGAACAGCGGGGAGTGGTTGAGGCGCCAGCGCCGCCGGTTCCCGCCCGCGAAGGCCTTCTTGAAGAGCTCGCGGGTCTGCTCGACGCCCAGGAAGTGCTCCTGGTCGGGCGCCTTCTCGTAGGCGTAGGCGGGCGACAGCATCATCTCGTCGACCTCGAGGTCGTCGTTGAGGTAGTTCAGGACCTCGATGATGTTCTGCGGGGTGTCCGTGTTGAAGAAGGTCGAGTTCGTGGTGACCCGGAAGCCCCGCTTCTTGGCCTCCTTGATCGCCTCCACCGCCTCGTCGAAGACGCCTTCCTTGGCGACCGACTCGTCGTGGCGCTCGCGCATCCCGTCGATGTGCACCGTGAAGGCGAAGTACGGCGAGGGCGTGAACTTGTCCATCTTCTTGCGCAGCAGCAGCGCGTTCGTGCAGAGGAAGACGTACTTCTTCCTCGCCACCAGCTGGCGCACGATCTCGTCGATCTGGGGGTGCATCAGGGGCTCGCCGCCGGCGATGGACACCATCGGCGCGCCGGACTCCAGGACGGCGCCCACGGCCTGCGCCACGGGCATCCGCTGCTTGAGCACCCCTGCCGGGTGCTGGATCTTCCCGCAGCCCTCGCACTTGAGGTTGCAGGCGTACAGCGGCTCCAGTTCGACGATGAGCGGGAACTTCTCACGCTTGCGGAGCTTCTGTTCAAAGAGGTACGTCGCTACCTTGATGGACTGACGAAGCGGCATGGCCATCTGGCTCACCTCCGGGGGAGCAGCAAAGAACGGTGCCATTCGAAAAATGCGGGAAGTACGGCACGAAGAACACGGAAAGCAGATATTCCACCGCGCACCGTGCTGATTCGGACGAGTTCATGTTCTGGAGCGTCCACGACCACCCGTACGGCCGCAACCGGACGCGGGCCCCGCGCGGTGGCCGCGCGCAGCGTGGCGGCGGACTCCATGTCCACCGCGATCGCGCCGGTCGCGAGCAGGTCACCGCGCTCGTGACCGCGGACGACATGGTCGGAGCCGGTCAGCGGACCGGTGTGCACGGTCCGGCCCGGCACCGCCCTGACCAGCTCCTTCACGAGGAGTTCCGTGCCGGTGCACGGCGTGGAGCCGTACGGGTCGCGGGTCTCCTCGGCGACGACCAGGTCCCCGGGGTGCATCCCGGGGGCGAGGCCGGCGCAGAAGCCGGTCGCGACGACCGCCGCGTCGAGCAGCTCGGGCCCTTCGAGGACCCGGACCACGGACCGCTCGGCCGCCTTGGGGCCCATGCCCGTCCGCAGCACGGTCACGGGGGCCGGTGCCCCCGTGCGGACGCCGGTGCGCAGGGCGAGGTGCTCGATGCCGAGCGCGCAGGCGACCAGCAGCGGGACGGGCTCCGGCGGGCGCGGGGCCGCCGGGGTTTCGGCCATCAGCTCCCCTTGCCCGGCAGGGACGCCCGGTCGGAGAACGGCTCCCCTTGGACGTACCGGCCCAGTGCGGTGAGCGGGAAGACGTGGCGGTAGAGGTGGTAGTTGATGGAGAAGTCCCAGGGGAAGCCGGTGCCGGTGAAGTACGGCTCGTCCCAGGTACCGTCCGCGAGCTGTGTCCCGGCCAGCCAGGCGACGCCGCGCTCGACGGCCTTTGAGTCCCGCTCCCCCGCCGACAGGAGCGCCATCAGCGCCCAGCCGGTCTGCGAGGCGGTGGAGGCGCCGTGGCCCTTCCAGTCCTCGTAGCGGTAGGAGCGCAGGTCCTCGCCCCAGCCGCCGTCGTCGTTCTGGACGGATTCGAGCCAGGCGACGGCCCGGCGGATCGCCGGGTGCGAGGGGGCAAGCCCTGCGGCGGTCAGGGCGGGCAGCACCGACCCGGTGCCGTAGATGTAGTTGACGCCCCAGCGGCCGAACCAGGCGCCGTTCGGCTCCTGTTCGGCGAGCAGCCACTCGATGCCGCGCCGGGTGCGCGGGTCGTGCGACAGGCCCTCGACGGCGAGCATCTCCACCACGTGCCCGGTGACGTCGGCGGACGGGGGGTCGATGACCTCGCCGAAGTCGCAGAACGGCAGCCGGTTCGGGAACGGGCTGGTGTTGTCGACGTCGAACGCGGCCCAGGCGCCGTTCTTCGACTGCATGCCGAGGTTCCAGCGCACGCCCCGCTCGATGGCCTTCTCCATGCGCGCGATGTCCGGGTGACGGACGCGGCGCAGAGCGAGGACGACCTCTGCGGTGTCGTCGATGTCGGGGTAGTTGTCGTTGTGGAACTCGAACGCCCAGCCGCCCGAGGCGAGTTGGGGCCTTCGGACGGACCAGTCGCCGGGCCGGTCGATCTGCTCCCGGAGCATCCACTCGGCGGCCTTGACGAGCCCCGGGTGGTCGGCGGGCAGCCCCGCGTCGGCGAGGGCGATGACCGCGAGACAGGTGTCCCACACGGGAGACTGGCAGGCCTCGATCATCCGGGCCCCGTCCTCCCGCCACACGGCGAACCGGTCGAGCGACTCCAACCCCGCCTTCATCACCGGGTGTTCGAGGTCGTATCCGAGCAGATGGAGGGCGATGACGGAGTACACGGCCGGGGGCTGGATGCCGCCCCAGCAGCCGTCCTTCTCCTGACGTTCGATGATCCAGCGGGCGGCGGTGTTCATGGCCGCCCTGCGCAGCCTGCGGGGCGCGACCTTGCGGTACAGGTGCATCGCCTTGTCGAGCCGCTCGAAGGCCCCGTCCCAACTCGCCACCGGGGCAAGCGGCTTGGCGGGGTTCGGGTTCCTCGCGTCGGTGTGGAGCTCGTCGAGCGGGAAGGGCGCGGGCCGCACCGGGCGCTTCGCGGAGACGACCGTGAGAGGCACGATGGTCTGCCGGGCCCAGCAGCCGAAGTCGTAGATGTTGAGCGGCATCCACCTCGGGAAGTAGATGAGCTCCGGCGGGAGTTCGGGCAGGTCGTCCCACTTCCACCAGCCGAACAGGGCCAGCCAGATACGGGTGAACACGCGGGCCGCCGCGATGCCGCCCCGCTCCCGGATCCAGGCGGAGGCCTTCGCCATGTGCGGCTCGTCGGGGGCGTCCCCGGCGAGGCGCAGGGCGACGTACGCCTCGATGGTGGTGGAGAGTTCGCCCGGGCCGCCGTGGAACGTGGCCCAGGCGCCGTCGTCGCGCTGTTCGCCGCGGATGAAGAGCCCGGCGGCGCGGGTGGTCGCCTCGTCGCGGATCCCCAGGAACTGGCGCAGCAGCAGATCCTCGGCGTCCATCGTGACGTTCGTGTCGAGGTCGCCCTTCCACCAGCCCTGGGCGTCCTGCCGGGCGAGCAGGAAGTCCGTGGCGCGCTGGACGGCGCGGGTGGCGGCGTCGTGCGTCCCGGCCGCCCCGGGGCTCGTGTCGGTCAATTGGGCAGTGGTGGCCGAGGTCGCGCCGGGAGCTGCCGCTCCGCTGCTTCCGTCGGTCGTCGCTGTCATGGCTTCCCCTTCGTGCAGTGCTCGATCTCTGCTGGGTCCGCCGTCGGCCGATGCCCTGGATGGACACCGGCCGGCGACTGCGCTGGGGGTCTGGGGGTCACCCCCCAGAAGAGGCGCATATACCGGCGATAATGATCATCTCTTTCGTACGACGACGAAGTCCGCGAGCGCGACGAACTGCGCCCGCACGTGGTCCGGCATCTGGACGGAGTCCAGGGCCTCGATGGCGACGGCGTACTGCCGGCGCGCCTCCTCGGCGGTCCAGTCGCGGCCGCCCGCCTCCTCGATGAGGGCGGCGCGGGCCGCGAACTCCTCTTCGGAGAAGCTGTCGAAGTCGTTGCTCTTGGCGTCGGCGGCGAGGAGTTCGCCCAGCCGCTCGGACGCGGGGCCGCCCGCGGCGAGCGCGGCGACGACGGGCAGGGACTTCTTGCGCTGGCGCAGATCGCTCCAGGTCTGCTTGCCGGTGGCCTCCGGGTCGCCCCAGATGCCGAGCAGGTCGTCGACGGCCTGGAAGGCGAGACCGAGGTGGTAGCCGTACTTCTCCAGCTGGTCCGCGGTCCGGTCGTCGACGCCGCCGAGCACGGCGCCGATGGAGGAGGCGCAGGCGAGGAGGGCGCCGGTCTTGTTGCCCTCCATCTCCAGGCACTCCTCGACGGTGACCCGCTCGCGGTGCTCGTAGCTGATGTCCTGCGCCTGGCCGTCGATGAGGGCGCGCGAGGCGGCGGTCAGGCGGCGCGTGGCGCGGCCTGCCTCGACGGTGCCGAGTTCGAGCAGCACCTCGTTGGCGAGGGCGAAGAGGGCGTCGCCGACGAGGATGGCCTGCGCCGGGCCGTGCACCTTCCACACGGTGTCCCGGTGACGGCGCTGTTCGTCGCCGTCCATCAGGTCGTCGTGCAGCAGCGAGAAGTTGTGCACCAGCTCGACGGCGACCGCGCCGGGCACGCCCACCTCGGGTGCCGCGCCCGGGACCTGGGCGGACAGGACGGCGAGCGCGGGCCGTACGGCCTTGCCGCCGTCACCGTCGGCGGGGTTGCCCTGGGCGTCGATCCAGCCGAAGTGATAGGCGGCGACGGTGTCCATCGGGGGTGCGAGGCGGTCCACGGCGGCCCGCAGCACCGGGGTGGCCAGGGTCCGGCCGCGCTCGAGCAGCGCGGTCACGTCCACCGCGTCGGCGGCCGGTTGGGCCGAGGGCACAGCGGGCACAGGGTCTCCTTTTGTTGCGTCGCCGGGGGCCGGATGGTCCGCCCCCTGGAGATCGAGCTTCATGCCGCCTCCCGGAACAGATGACCGCGTGGGCGGTCGAGTGCGGCAAGTGCGGCGTCGGCGGCGCTGACACCGCTGCGTACCGCGCTTTCCATGGTCGCGGGCCACCCGGTGGCGGTCCACGCGCCGGCCAGGTACAGGCCGGGGGCGTTGGTGCGGGCCGTGGGCCGCAGGGCGCCGACGCCGGGGGCCGGAGCGAAGGTCGCCGTGCGCTCCCGGGTGACGAAGAAGTCGAGGACCTTCGCGCCCCGGGCGGCGGGCAGCAGCCGCTCGAACTCCGGCAGGTAGCGCTCACGCAGTACGGCGACGGGCTCGTCGATCTCGTCCTGCGCGGCCGACTGGGACACCGCGAGGTACTGTCCCTCGGTGAGACCCGAGGCGTCGGTCCGGTCGAAGACCCACTGCACCGGCGAGCCGAGGGCCGTGAAGAAGGGCCGCTTGAGGACCTTGCGGTCGTAGACGACGTGCAGGTTGAGGATCGGGGCGGTCCCGATGGCGAGCAGCCGTTCGGCGTCGTCGAGGGCGCCGTCGGGCAGCAGGTCGTACGTCTCGCGCTGGGGTACGGCGAGGACGACCGCGTCGGCCACGATCCGCTCCCCGGGAACCTCCACGCTCCAACGTCCGTTCTCCGTAGGGGAGATGGAGGTGACGCGTGCACGGAGTTCGGTGCGTACGCCCGCGGAGTCGAGCGCCTTGCGGGCGAAGGTGTCGTGGAGTTCACCGAGGGGGACGCGCGCCCAGCCGATGTCGGCCGCGCCCGGTTCGGACAGCAGCCCGGTCTTGAACACCATGGCGGCGAGCCCCAGCGAGGACTCTCCGGCGACGGCGTTCAGGGTGGCGACGCCCACGAGGTCCCACAGGGCATCGACGGCACGCGGTGACTGGCCGTGCTCGGCCAGCCAGCTGCCGAAGTCCCGGTCGTCCAGGGCCGGGTCGGCCGGGTCGAGCCCCTTGAGGGCCAGTGCGGCACGCCCCACCTTGGCGCGCTCGGCGAGCGAGAGATGCGGGTACGTGGCGAGGCTCGCGGCGAGGTGCAGCGGCACGGGCAGCGCGGTGCGGCGCAGCCGGCCGAGGCGGTTCCGGTCGGCGTCGAGGACGGGGACGTCGAGGCGGTCCTGGAGGGGCGAGAGTTCCGTGGCGTCGATGCGGTCGAGGAACCAGCGGTAGGCGGTGCAGCAGCGCAGGTACACGTGCTGGCCGTTGTCGACGGTGAGGTCGCCGCGCTTGAAGGAGAAGGCGAGACCGCCCAGCCGGGGGCGTCCTTCGAGCAGGGTGACGTCGAGGCCCGCGTCGGCGAGCGCGAGGGCGGCGGTGGTTCCGGCGAGCCCTCCGCCGACGACGACCGCGCTCTGCCGCCCGGAGCCGCCGGTGTCCGCGCCCGCTCCTTCCGGCCGCATGTTCCCGGTGCTCATGCGCCCTCCCCTCCGGTCGCGTCGTCGGTGTGCGCGTGATGGTTGAAACGCACACGGCAGGCCGCTGAAGTCAGTGACGCCGCGTCGTGGCAGAGGGTTGCCCGCCGGCTCCCGTCCGTGGGGACCGCTCTGTCAGGGATGCTCATCAGGCACGCCTCCTGAGGGACTGCCGGGAAACGCTGCGGGTGTCGAGGCCGGACAGGCCGCGCACGGCGACGTAGGCCTTCTCGCGCCCGGGCAGGGAGACGCGGCCGCGCAGGACGGCCTCGGGATCGCGTTCGATGCGGTCGAGGAGGCGCCGGTAGATGCCGGCCATGGCGGCGACGCACGCGCCGCTGCGCCGGTCGAGCAGCGGCAGGAGCCGGTAGCCCTCGGCGAACAGGGCGCGGGCGCGGCGCACCTCGAAGTGCACGAGGCCCGCGAAGTCGGAGCCCGGCGGCGGTGTCGGGGCGTCGAACCCCGCCGAGCAGCCGAACTTGGCGAGGTCGTCGGCGGGCAGGTAGGTGCGGCCGTCCGCCGCGTCCTCCCGTACGTCACGCAGGATGTTGGTGAGCTGGAGCGCGAGCCCGAGCGTGTCGGCGTACTCGGAGGCGCGCTCGGCGCCGCGCGCGCCGGGTTCGGTGCCGAAGACGCCCAGCGAGACGCGGCCGATGGCGCCCGCCACGCAGCGGCAGTAGACCTTGAGGTCGTCCCAGGTCTCGTACGTCTCGCCGCGCAGGTCCATGAGGACGCCGTCGATGAGTTCGTCGAGGCCGCCGAGCGGGATCGGGAACTGGCGCGCGGCGTCCGCGAGGGCGACGCCCACCGGGTCTGTGTCGTCCTCGGCCACGTCGCCGTCGCGGACGCGGGCGAGCAGCGCCCTCGTCTCGTCCAGCCGCTCGGCCTTGGTCCCGGGCGGCAGCGCTCCGTCGCCGATGTCGTCGACGCGGCGCGAGAACGCGTACACCGCCGACATGGCGCGCCGCTTGGCCGTCGGCAGCAGCCTGATGCCGTAGGCGAAGTTACGGGCCTGCTGTCCGGTGACGGTCTCGCAGTAGCTGTACGCGGCGAGCACCGCTGCCGACACGTGCTGATCTGACTCCACGGTCCGGCTCACCCCTCTCCTCGCAGAGTCGCTCCCACCTCGCGCAGCAACCGGAGCTTGGTGGGCTTGGGCGGTCCAGGAAGTACGTCGTACGACACCCCGGCGATCGCGGTGACCGCCGCCTTCCCCCCTGCCACGAACCCGGCAAGCAGCAGTTTCAGCCTGCCGTGGACGCTACCCACGAGGGGGGTGCCTTCATTCAGGAGACCGAGGGCGCGTTCGGCCTCGAACGCGACCAGGGCGCGCACCGATGCGCCCGCCGTTGGTGCGGCGAGATCGGACTCCTGGACATGGAACTGTTTCATGTCCTCGGCCGGCAGATAGACGCGGCCCTGGCGCAGGTCCTCGCCGACGTCCTGGAGGTGTTCGACGATCTGCAGGCCGGTACAGACGGCGTCCGAGAGGCGGATGCGCTCGGGGGTCGCGGTGCCGGTGATCGCGAGGACGAGGCGGCCGACCGGGTTGGCGGAGAGCTCGCAGTAGGCCAGGAGGTCGTCGTACGTCTCGTAGCGCGTGACGAGCTGGTCCTGGCGGTTGGCCTGGATGAGGCCGAGGAAGGGTTCGGGGGTGAGGCCGCGGCGGCGCACGGTGGGCTGGAGGGCGCGCAGGAGGGGGTGGTGCGGCGTCGAGTCGAACACGCGGTGAAGGTCGGCCTCGAAGGCGTCGAGAACCGCGAGGCGGTCGTCGGTCCGTTCGGGTGACACGCCGAGGAGACGGGCGTCCGCGCCGCCCGGAGCGAGGTCTCCGTCGCCGATGTCGTCGACCAGGCGGGCGTAGCCGTAGATCGCCATGAGGTCGTCGCGCCAGGCGCGGGGCAGGAAGAAGGGGGCCACCGGAAAGTTCTCGTCGGCGGCCTTGTCGAGTGTCGCCCCGGCCGGGGATCCGGCGGGCGCTCCAGAGGGCCCTGTCACCACGCGCTGCCCGGTACGAGGACGGCGAAAGCATCGTGGAGCTGGAGAGTTTCCATAGCCATTGCCGTCACATCTCCCGTTCTACACTGCTGACCCAAAACATCCCATTTCGGACACGCCGCCCAGCCTTGCGCGCGACATACCAACCCCTGAGTCGGAGTGTCGCGCATTATCGCCCCTTTGCCGCGAATCGGCACCGGTACAGCTTACGTCGTACAACCGACCCCGCCCCGTCGGGGTGTTCCGCGGATCACCACAACACGCCGCCCGGCGTCAAGATTCCCTGCGGGCAAGGAAGTTGACCTCCGCTTGACCTCCGGCCCGAATCAATTGTCACCTACACGCGTCTCAAGGCCCCGCCGAAGAGAGCCCGGCGGGGCCTTGAGACGCAGGAACGGGTGGGAAGGGTTGCCCGGGACTCCCCGGGCCCCCGCTACTTACCCGTGAACTTCTCGTACTCCTTGAGCACCTCGGCTGTCGGACCGTCCATGCGCAGCTCGCCGCGCTCCAGCCACAGGACCCGGTCGCAGGTGTCCCGGATCGACTTGTTGTTGTGGCTGACCAGGAAGACCGTGCCGGCCTCCTTGCGCAGCTCGCGGATGCGGGCCTCGGAGCGCTTCTGGAACTTGCGGTCGCCGGTCGCCAGGGCCTCGTCGATCATCAGGACGTCGTGGTCCTTGGCCGCCGCGATGGAGAAGCGCAGACGGGCCGCCATGCCGGAGGAGTAGGTGCGCATCGGGAGCGTGATGAAGTCGCCCTTCTCGTTGATGCCCGAGAAGTCGACGATCTCCTGGTAGCGCTCCCGGATCTGCTCGCGGGACATGCCCATCGCGAGCCCGCCGAGTATGACGTTCCGCTCGCCCGTCAGGTCGTTCATCAGCGCCGCGTTCACCCCGAGGAGCGAGGGCTGGCCGTCGGTGTAGACCTTGCCCCTCTCCGCCGGCAGAAGCCCGGCGATGGCGCGCAGCAGGGTCGACTTGCCCGACCCGTTCGAGCCGATCAGGCCGATCGCCTCGCCGCGGTAGGCGGTGAAGGTGACGCCCTTGACGGCGTGCACCTTGCGGACGCCGCGCTCGTCGCCGCGCCTGACGATGCGGCTCAGGGCGGAGGTGGCGCTGCCCTTGCCCGTCTTGGCGCCGTTGACGCGGTAGACGATGTGCAGGCCGTCGGCGATGACGGTGGGGATGTGCGCCTCGGAGGCGTTGTTCATGTCGTCAGCCACGGCCGTAGCGCTCCTCAGCCTTCCAGAAGTACACGAAGCCGCCGACCGCGACGAGGACGGCCCAACCGAGCGCGACCGCCCACACGTGCGGCGGCAGGTTCTCGCGGGGGTAGCCGTCGATGAGGGCGTAGCGCATCAGGTCCATGTAGATGGCCGCCGGGTTCCACTGCAGCGCGTCCGCGATCCACCCTGGCTTGCCCTTGAGCATGATCGGGATGGAGAACATGACGCCCGACGCGTACATCCACGTCCGCATGACGAACGGCATCAGCTGCGCGAGGTCCGGGGTCTTGGACCCGGCTCGCGCCATGATCAGCGCGAGGCCGACGTTGAAGAGGAACTGCAGCGCCAGGGCCGGGATGACCAGCAGCCAGGCGAGGCTCGGGTAGCTGCCGAAGGCCACCGCCACGAGCAGCAGCACGATCATCGAGAACAGCAGCTGCTGGAGCTGCTGGAGCGCGAACGAGACGGGCAGCGACGCGCGGGGGAAGTGCAGCGCCCGCACCAGGCCGAGGTTGCCGGAGATCGCCCGGACGCCCGCCATCACCGAGGACTGCGTGAACGTGAAGACGAAGACCCCCGTCACCAGGAACGGGATGTAGACCTCCTTGCCCATGCCCCGGTCGGCACCCAGGATCAGGCCGAAGATCAAGTAGTAGACGAGCGCGTTCAGGAGCGGCGTCGCCACCTGCCAGAGCTGGCCGAGCTTGGCCTGGCTGTACTGGGCGGTGAGCTTCGCCTGCGAGAAGGCGAGGATGAAGTGACGCCGCCCCCACAGCTGGCGGACGTACTCGGACAGGCCGGGCCTGGCGCCGCTGACGGTCAGACCGTACTTGGCGGCCAGGTCGGCCGGGGAGAGCCCGTCATCGGGCGACGGGCGCGCGGTCACCGCGACACCGCCGTCATGCGTTGTCTCACTCACTAGTGGAAACTTTCGTCTTCAAAGTGCGCAGCCTGGTCGGGCATGGCAGGAGCCAGGGACCGGGGTACGGGCCGCATGCTCACGGACACGAGCTTGTCAGATGATCGGAGGCCGGCCCAGTCGGGTCAAGCGCCACACCGTACGCCACTTCATGGGACGCCGGGGTCCGCACGGGCTTGTCCAGCCCTCCCTGAACCCGCCGAACCAGGCCTTCAGCGCGGGTCCCGAGGGGCGGCGGGCCAGCGTGAGGAGCAGCCAGACGCCGAGGTAGACGGGCACGAGGAGCGCGGGCAGGTTGCGTCGCGCGAGCCAGACCCGGTTCCTGGCGACCATGCGGTGGTAGACCGCGTGCCGGGAGGGAGCCGTGGTCGGGTGGTGCAGGACCATGTCCGCCCGGTAGTCGATCAGCCAGCCCGCGTCGAGGGCACGCCACGCGAGGTCGGTCTCCTCATGGGCGTAGAAGAACTCGTCGGGCAGGCCGCCGACCTGCTCGATGACCTTGGTGCGCACCGCGTTGGCGCCGCCGAGGAACGTCGTGACGCGCGAGGAGCGCATCGGGTCGGCCGCGCGCAGCCTGGGTACGTGGCGGCGCTGGGTGACACCGGTTTCCGGGTCAGCGATCCGGAAGCTGATGATGCCGAGCTCCGGGTCCGCCCCGAAGGCCTCGCGGCACAGCTGTGCGGTGTCGGTGTTCGGCAGGAGTCCGTCGTCGTCGAGGAAGAGCAGCACGTCCACGTCGGATCCCCCGGGCCCGAAGGCCTCGATGCCGACGTTGCGGCCGCCCGGGATGCCCAGGTTCTCGGGCAGCTCGACGGTGCGGACCCCGGCGGGGACGTCGGGGACCGGGGAGCCGTTGCCGACCACGACCACCTCGACCCGGTCGCCGTCCTGCTTGGCGACGGAGTCGAGGAGGGCGCGCAGCTCCTCGGGGCGGTTGCCCATGGTGATGATCACCGCGCCGACCTTCATCGGCGTACTCACTTGAGCCTGCTCGAAGCGAGGATGGACACCAGGTGCAGCACCGTCTGGAGCAGCGCGATGCCGGCCAGGACCGCGACGCCGAGGCGCGTGAAGAACAGGTCGCCCCGGATCTGGTCGACGATCGCGAGGACCAGGATCAGCAGCGAGGCCTCGATGCCGAGGATGAGGCGGTGGAACTTCAGCGCGGCGGCGGCCTTGCGGGCCAGCGCCATGCCGGAGGCGCGGATCTCGGACGCGGACTCTTGGACCGGGGGCTTGCCGGTCTGGTGGCGGGCCACGCCGACCAGGTCCGTCTCGGCCTTGATCAGGATGGCGCCGAGCGCGGCGAGCGTGCCGAGGAAGGCCCACAGCCAGTCGATCCGGCCGCTGCCCCACAGGTCGGCGGCGCGCAGACCGAAGCCGACGAGGACCGCGGCGTCGGTCAGGTACGCGCCGACACGGTCCATCCAGACCCCGGCGAGCGAGTACTGCTTGCGCCACCGGGCGATCTCGCCGTCGACGCAGTCGAGCAGCAGGTACAGCTGGACCGCGACGACCCCGAGGACGGCGCCCCAGACACCCGGGACCAGCAGTGCGGGGGCCGCGAGGACACCGCACACGGTCATCAGGTAGGTCAGCTGGTTGGGGCTGACCCTGGTGTTCACGAGGTGGCGGTCGACACGCAGCGAGATCTCGCGCATGTAGAGCCGCCCGCCCCAGTGCTCGCCACTCCGCCGGTCCTTCACACCCGCGGGGTGAACGACCGGCCGGAGTTCAGCTACCGATGGCTTTTGCATAGTTCGCGTATGCGTCCCTGATCTGGTCGGCGTCGAGGTCGAGGTGTTCGAGGATGGTGTAGCGGCCGGGGCGGGTCTGCGGGGCGAAGAGCACCGCGTCCACCAGGTCCTGGTTGCTGTAGCCCATCTCCTCCGCGAGGACCGGAAGGCCGTGCCGGCGCAGCGTCGCGACCATCTCCTTGGCGGTGTCGAGGTCACCGCGCAGGAACGTGGCGAACGCCCCGCCGAACCCGCACTGCTCTCCGTGCTGCGCGTTGCGCTTGGGGAAGAGCAGGTCGAAGGCGTGGCAGATCTCGTGGCAGGCGCCCGAGGCGGGCCTCGAGTCCCCGGCCACGGACATCGCGAGACCGCACATCACCAGCGACTCGGCGAGCACGCTGAGGAAGTCGTCGTCGCCGACGCCGCCCGGGTGCCGCAGCACCGCGTGGGCCGCCTGGCGGGCCATGGCGGCGGCCAGGCCGTCGACCTGCTCGCCGTTGACCTTGTGCGAGAGCTCCCAGTCCGCGACGGCGGAGATCTTGCAGATGACATCGCCGATGCCGGCCCGGACGAACCGGACGGGGGCATCCCGGATGACGTCCAGGTCGATGACCACGCCGATCGGGTTCGGCACACCGTACGAGCCACGGCCGGCGTCGTTGTCCAGAGTGGCGACCGGCGAGCACAGACCGTCGTGCGCGAGGTTCGTGGCGACGGCCACGAGCGGCAGGCCCACGCGGGCCGCCGCGTACTTCGCGCAGTCGACGACCTTGCCGCCGCCGAGCGAGACCACCGCGTCGTAGCGGCCGGCCTTCTTGATCGAGTCGGCGAGCTTGACGGCGCCGTCGATCGTGCCGTCGGCGTCGTCGAACCAGTCCGCGTCGGGGAAGGCCGGCGCGAAGCGCTCCATGAGCGCCTTGCCGGAGCCGCCGCTGATCGCGAACGCGAGCTTGCCCGTGGGGGCGATGCGCTGGTCGGTGAGAATCGCGGCCAGATCGTCCAGCGCGCCGGCCCGGATGTCGACGACAACCGGGCTCGGCATGAGCCGGGTCAGTACTGGCATGCGATCTTCCTGCCCTTGGCGAGGTCGTCGTGGTTGTCGATCTCGACCCACTTCACCTCGCCGATGGGGGCGACGTCGATGCGGAAGCCGCGGTTCACGAGCTCCTGGTAGCCGTGCTCGTAGAACTGCTGCGGGTCGGCCTCGAAGACGGTCTGCAGCGCGTCGGCGAGCTCGTCGGCGGCCTCGCCCTCGATGAGCGTGACGCCGATGTACTCACCGGTCGCCTCGGCCGGGTCCATCAGCTTGGTGATCTTCGTCATGCCGCCCTCGGGGCCGACGACGACCTTCATCTCCTCGTCGGCGAGGTCCTTCACCGTGTCGAGGGCGAGGATGATCTTCTTGCCGTCGCCGCGGGCGGCGAGCAGGGTCTTCTCGACGGAGACGGGGTGCACGGTGTCGCCGTTGGCGAGGATCACCGAGTGCTTGATCGCGTCACGGCCGCACCACAGGGAGTAGGCGTTGTTCCACTCCTCGGCCTTGTCGTTGTCGATCAGGGTGATCTTGAGGCCGTACTTCTGCTCCAGCGCCTCACGGCGCTCGTAGACGGCTTCCTTGCGGTACCCGACGATGATCGCGACCTCGGTCAGACCGATCTCGGCGAAGTTGCCGAGGGTCAGGTCCAGGACCGTGATGCTCTCCTCGTCACCCTCGGGCCCCACCGGCACGAGGGCCTTGGGCAGGGTGTCGGTGTAGGGACGCAGACGCCGTCCGGCGCCGGCCGCCAGCACGAGGCCGATCATGCGGGTTCTCCTTCATCGTGTACGGCGGGTGCACCGCGTTTATGGGCGGTGACCCAGAAGCGGATGCTCTCGGCGAGCACCAGCAGTGCCACGGCCACGGCACAGACCGTGAGCGCGACAGGGAAATCTGTGTCGGTGAGCAGCGCGGCGATCAGCGTGACCACCAGCGTCCTGCCCTCGTGCCCGCCGATCGCCCGGACCAGCCAGTGCGGGGGCGCGCCGGTGCCACCGCGGATGCGGTACACCGTGTCGTAGTGATGGTAGGCGACCGCCGCCACCAGTCCGAAAGCTGCCGGCAACGCTCCGTTTACGTCCGCTTTCGCGGCGATCAGCAGGATCGTGCCGTATTCGGCGGCGCGGAAGACGGGCGGGACGAGCCAGTCGAGGGGGCCCTTGAGGGGGCGCGCGACGGCCGCGGCGGAGGTCAGCGCGTAGACGCCGGCGCCGAGGACGGGCCACCAGCTGCCGTAGCCGGACAGGGCCGTGGCGAGTACGAGAACCAGGGCGCCGAGCGCGGCGAGGGCGGGGGCCGTGTGACGAGGCACACCGCGGACCGCGCGCCGCAGGAGGTCGGTGAGCGGACCGCTGTCGCAGAGGTCCGCGAGGGCCTGCGCGGCCCGGTCGGTGCGGGTTGCCCGGCGGGTCAGCGAGCGCAGGACGCGGCCGGCCGTGGTGTACGTCGCCGCGAGGGCGCAGCCGATCAGCAGGACGATGAACGTGACGCGCGGCGTGGTCAGCGCGGTGAGCACCGCGATCAGGGCCCAGCGTTCGCCGATCGGCAGAACTATCATCCGGCGCACCCAGACCGTCCACCCGACGCTGTCGAGCTTGTCGGAGAGGGCGGCGGTGGGGCTGGTGTTGGCGGTCGCGTCGTGATTCGCCTCATTGAAGGAGAAGTCCACGACGTGGCGGCAGGTCTGCAGGACCATCGCGCCGAGCGCGAGCGCCCACACGTCGTCATGGCCGCCGCTCGCGTTGGCGGCGCCGAGCGCGAGGCCCGCGTAGTAGGCGTACTCCTTGGCCCGGTCGAAGGTCGCGTCGAGCCAGGCGCCGAGCGTCGAGTACTGCAGCGAGTAGCGGGCGAGCTGCCCGTCCGTGCAGTCGAGGACGAAGGAGAAGAGGAGCAGCAGGCCGGCGGCGACGAAGCCGGGGCGGGTGCCGGTGGCCGCGCAGCCCGCCGCGATCAGCGCGGTGAGCAGTGAGGCGGTCGTCACCTGGTTCGGGGTGAGACCGCGCCGGGCGCACCAGCGGGCGATGTAGCGGGAGTACGGGCTGATGCAGTAGGTCGTGAAGAACCCGTCACGGGCCTTGACCGCCGTACGCAGCCGGATCGCCTCGTCGTCGACGGCGGCGACTGCCTGCCGGGCCTCGTTGCGGGCCTGCGGGTCGGTGGGCACGGCGGCGACGAGCTCACCGAGCTCGGGCCGGTGCACGTCGGTGCCGGAGGCGGTCAGGCGCTCGGCGACGCGGTCGGCGAGGGCACCGGTCAGCGTGCCGGCCGGAGCGGCGGAGTCCGCCGCGGACGGGCCGGTGGCGGTGTCCCGCAGGGCGCCGGTCAGCGCCTCGCGGCCCGCGGGCTGCACGGTGAGCGCGCCCGGGACGGCAGAGGCGGGGAAGCGGGGGTCGGTCAGGCCGAGGCGCAGGGAGTGGACGTGGCCCACGAAGCCCGCGTCGACGAGCGCGACCCGCTGCCCGGCCGGGACCGCGGCGAGCGCCGCCCCCGCCTGCGCTGCGTCCGGGGCGAGCCGCACGTCGAAGCCGAGTGCCCGCAGATCGCCCTCGAGCGACGACCCGGGTACCGGCTGGCCGGTGACGATGGCGGTCGACAGACGAACTCACTCCTTGGATTGCCTGCACACCGGCGCGACGGGGCACAGGCGTGGTGGGGGCGCCTCGGGCCGAGAGCGGCCGGGCGGCACGTCGGCAGAGGCTATCGGATGATGAGAAGCGGACGTTCACCGCCCGTTTACGGCCCGATAAGAGCGGTCTGCGTCTGCACGACCGCCCCGGCCATCATTGTCGATCAAGGCCCCGGCCCACAAACCGCGCCCGCCTCGCCCGCCTCGCCCGCCTCGCCCGGGGAGCCCGCCCCCTAGGGTGGTCGACCATGACATGGCTGATCACTGGTGGAGCGGGATATATCGGAGCGCACGTGGCGCGGGCGATGGCCGGTGCCGGGGAGGACCTGGTCGTCCTCGACGACGTCTCGACCGGGGTGGCCGAGCGGCTGCCGGAGGGGATCGAGCTGGTCAGGGGGTCGGCCCTGAACCCCGAGCTGGTGAAGCGGGTCTGCGCGGAGCACGCGGTGACCGGTGTGGTGCATCTCGCGGCACGCAAGCAGGTCGGCGAGTCCGTGGAGCGGCCCGAGCTCTACTACCGCGACAACCTGGGCGGCCTCGCGGTGCTCCTGGAGACGGTCGCCGCGGCCGGTGTGCGGCGCTTCGTCTTCTCCTCGTCGGCGGCCGTGTACGGCAACCCGGATGTGGACCTCATCACGGAGGCCACGGCCTGCGCGCCGATGAGCCCCTACGGCGAGACGAAGCTGGCGGGCGAGTGGCTGGTGCGGGCGGCGGGCCGCGCGCACGGCATGGCGACCGTGTGCCTGCGCTACTTCAACGTGGCGGGCGCCGCCTCCCCCGAGCTCGCGGACACCGGCGTCTACAACGTGATCCCGATGGTCTTCGACCGGCTGAGCCGCGGCGAGGCCCCCCGGATCTTCGGCACCGACTACCCGACGCCGGACGGCACCTGCATACGTGACTATCTGCACGTCGCCGATCTCGCCGAGGCCCACCTCGCGGCCGCGCGGCGGATCACCGAGCCGGGCGCGACGGGCGACCTCACCGTGAACATCGGCTCCGGCACGGGCGTCTCCGTGCGCGAGCTCGTCGACCTGATCTCCGAGATCACCGGGGACCCGCGCGCGGCCGTCGTCGAACCGCGCCGGCCGGGCGACTCCCCGCGCGCGGTGGCCTCCGCGGAACTCGCGGCGAAGGAACTCGGCTGGTCGACGCGGCGCGGGGTGCGCGAGATGGTCGAGTCGGCGTGGGCGGGCTGGCGTCTGCGGCACCCCGAGACCGCCGCCAAGTGACCCTCGCGACGCTCTGACCTGCGCCCATTTGCGCAGGTCAGGGCACATGACAACGGTGTTCAGTGCAGTGTTTGCAGATACCCCCTCCCCGTAGTTCACTGTGATCGCGGGGGCGGGCGCGCCTCATACGGGGGCTGTGCGCCGACGAACGGACGGAGGGCGGTTTCCATGGGGGCCGGACACGATCACGGGCACAGCCACGGGCCCACAACGGGAACGGCCTCGGCGGCCCATCGGGGCCGGCTGCGCATCGCGCTCGGCATCACGCTCACCGTGATGGTGGTCGAGATCGTCGGCGGGGTCCTCGCGGACTCGCTCGCCCTGGTCGCGGACGCCGCCCACATGGCGACCGACGCGCTCGGTCTCGGCATGGCGCTCCTCGCCATCCACTTCGCCAACCGGCCCGCGAGCCACCAGCGCACCTTCGGCTTCGCACGCGCCGAGATCCTGGCCGCCCTCGCCAACTGTCTCCTGTTGCTCGGCGTCGGCGGCTACGTGCTCGTCGAGGCGATCCAGCGGTTCATCACGCCCGCCGACACCGAGGGCGGCCTGACGATCGTCTTCGGCGTGATCGGCCTCGTGGCGAACATGATCTCGCTGTCGGTCCTGGTGCGCGGCCAGAAGGAGAGCCTGAACGTCCGCGGGGCCTTCCTCGAGGTGGCCGCGGACGCGCTGGGCTCGGTCGCCGTGATCATCTCGGCGACGGTCATCCTGACCACCGGCTGGCAGGCCGCGGACCCGATCGCCTCGATCGCGATCGGCCTGATGATCGTCCCGAGGACCGTGAAGCTGCTGCGGGAGACGCTCAACGTGCTGCTCGAAGCGGCTCCGAAGAACGTCGACATGGCGGACGTGCGGGCGCACATCGTGGCGCTGCCCGGCGTCCTGGACGTCCACGACCTGCACGCCTGGACGATCACGTCGGGCATGCCCGTCCTGTCCGCGCACGTGGTCGTCAGCTCGGAGACGCTGAACGCGCTCGGCCACGAGAAGATGCTGCACGAACTCCAGGGCTGCCTCGGCGTCCACTTCGACGTCGAGCACTGCACATTCCAACTGGAGCCGGTCGGCCACGCGGAACACGAGGCAAGGCTCTGCCACTGAGGCCCCCTTTCAGATCACCCAAAGGTTCGATCCGTTGACCGACAACACCGATAACACTGACAACTGGCCGACGCGGCCCGAGGCGCCGTCCGACATCGCGGCCGTGCACGCCGTGCATGTCGCCGCCTTCCCGACCGTGGCGGAGGCCGACCTGGTGGACGCACTGCGGGCGGACCCCGACGCGTGGCTGCCGGGCCTGTCATACGTCGCCGAGGCGCCGGACGGGACGGTGGCGGCGCACGCGCTGGTCACCCGCTGCCTGGTGGACGGCTCACCGGCGGCGGCCCTCGCCCCCGTCGGGGTGCTGCCGCGCCACCAGGGCACGGGCGCCGGTTCGGCCGTCGTCCGCGCGGTGCTCGACGCGGCACGCGCGCGTGGGGAGCGGCTCGTCCTCGTGCTCGGGCACCCGGACTACTACTCGAGGTTCGGCTTCGTGCCCGCCTCCGGGTACGGCGTCCGGGCCGGATTCGAGGTGCCTGACGAGGCGATGATGGCGCTCGTCCTGGGCGCGGCGGACGATTTCTGGCGGGTTCCGCAGGGCACGATCACCTACCCGGCCGCTTTCGGCGTCTGACCTGAGCGTGTCCTGCCCGGCCACCCGGGCGGGACATGCGGGCGGTGCCGCCAAGTGCCGGGACTGTCTGCCCCGTACGGCAGACTTGGGGTTCGAGGACCGAAGCGAAGGATGGGTATGCCGACCACACCTGCCACCGCGGCGAACAGTTCGTCGAACGGCACCGGAGAAGCGATCTTGCTGGAACTCGTGGACGAGGACGGCAGGACGATCGGCACGGCGGAGAAGCTCTCCGCTCATCAGGCGCCCGGACAGCTGCACAGAGCGTTCTCCGTGTTCCTCTTCGACGAACAGGGCCGGCTGCTGCTCCAGCAGCGTGCTCTCGGCAAGTACCACTCCCCCGGCGTGTGGTCGAACACGTGCTGCGGGCACCCGTACCCGGGCGAGGCGCCGTTCGCCGCGGCGGCCCGCAGGACGTACGAGGAGCTGGGGGTCTCGCCCTCGCTGCTCGCGGAGGCGGGGACGGTGCGCTACAACCACCCGGATCCGGCATCGGGCCTGGTGGAGCAGGAGTTCAACCACCTGTTCGTGGGGATGGTCCAGGCGCCGCTGCGCCCGGATGCCTCCGAGGTGGGCGAGACCGCGTTCGTGACGGCGGACGAGCTGGCCGCGCGGCACGCCCGGGACCCGTTCTCGGCGTGGTTCATGACCGTGCTCGACGCGGCGCGGCCCGCGGTCAGGGAACTGACGGGGCCGAACGCGGGCTGGTGACCGGCCGGCTCAGGCGTCCGCGGGTTTGAGGGGCAGGGCGGCCCAGATCACCTTGCCCCCGCTCGCGGTGTGCTCGACGTCGCACACCCCGCCCGCCTCGCGGGTGACCTCCCGCACGAGGAGGAGTCCGCGCCCGCCGGTCTGCCCGTCGGTGGCTTCCAGGGCGGTCGGGCGGTAGGGGTGCTCGTCCTCGACGGAGACCCGCACCCACTCGGCGCCCACGGCGACCTCGACCGCGAGGACGGGTGAGAGCAGGGCCGCGTGCCGTACGGCGTTGGTGACCAGCTCGGAGACGATGAGCAGGAGTCCCTGGACCAGGTCGTCCGAGGCCGGTACGCCCTGGCGGAACAGCAGGTCGCGGACGGCGTGCCGGGCCTGCGGCACCGACGCGTCGACGGCCTGCGCCGTGAAGCGCCAGACCCCCTCGTACGGCAGCGGACCGCCCGATGGCTGATCGGGGGGCTCGCCCCCCTGGCCGCTCATCGTCCGGTCGCCGCCCTTGCGCTCGATTGTCACCACGCACCGAGTGTTGGGAATCCACTGGTCCGGACCGCATCACTGACCAGAAGTCGGCGACTATCGACGCTTTTTGACCGTTGACGAATGACGATGTCAGGTGGGCGACCGATCCTGCCGCTCTTGTGCCGTTTTCCATGGCTCTTCAGGTTGTACGTGTTGGGGAGCCTCGTTGATCGCGTGTTCGAGGCCGCGGATAGCATCCGGCGCATGTCGCACACACCGCCGCAGCTCACGCACTCGGTCACGGACGGCGTGGCCACCGTCGTCATCGACCACGCCGCCAAACGGAACGCCATGACGGACGGCATGTGGCGGTCGCTGCCGCCCCTCCTCGCCGAGCTCGACGCCGATCCGGCGGTGCGGGTGCTGGTGCTGACGGGGGCCGGCGGCACGTTCTGTGCGGGCGCCGACATCTCGACGCTCGGCGAGGCGGGGTCGCGGGCCCAGGATCTCGCGGTCGCGGCCGAGGAGGCGCTCGCCGCCTTCGCCAAGCCCACCCTTGCCGCGGTGCGCGGGTACTGCGTGGGCGGCGGCTGTCAGCTCGCGGCGGCCTGTGACCTGCGTTTCGCGGCCGAGAGCGCGCTGTTCGGGATCACCCCGTCGAAGCTGGGGATCGTGTACCCGGCGGGCTCGACGCGGCGCCTCGCGTCCCTGGTGGGGCCCTCGACGGCCAAGTACCTGTTGTTCTCGGGTGAGTTGATCGCCGCGGAGCGGGCCCTGCGGACCGGGCTCGTGGACGAGGTGCTGGCCGAGGACGAACTGGACAAGCGCGTCGGGGAGTTCGCGCGGATCCTCGGGGAGCGTTCGCAGCTGACGCAGGCGGCGGCGAAGGAGTTCGCCGACGGGCGCGTGGAGCGGGCCGCGCACTGGGCCGAGCAGGCGCGCACGAGCGGCGACACCGCCGAGGGCGTCGCCGCGTTCCTGGAGCGCAGGAAGCCGAGCTTCACGTGGACCACGTCGGGCTGAGGCGGCGGGCCTACGGGCCGGCGGGCGACCTCCGGCGCGCGGGCGGCCTTCGTGTCCGGTACGGGTTCCCGGCCGCGGGTTCCCGTACGCGGGTTCCCGTACGTACCAACCAGTCGGTAACGTACCCGTATGACTACTGCCTCGCCGTCCGGCGCGCGTGCCGCCCGTCACTGTCACAACGTGCTCAACCCGTTCCACTCGACGCACTACTTCTCGCCCGACCTGGGCAAGGAGCTGGCCGCCGTCGGGATCACCGACCGGAGCGCGGCCTACTTCGCGGCCCGTGCGGCGGCGATGGGGGCCGTCGGCGCGGGCACCGTGACGGCGACGTTCTACAACTTCAAGCACGAGCTCGTCGCCCGGCACGTGCCCGCCGTATGGCGGACGGCCTCCCCGGAGACCGTCCTCGCGGCACGCGCGCGTGCCGTCGACGCGACGCTGCGCCGGCTCCTGGGCGACGAGATCCTGGCCTCCCCGGAGATGGCCGAGGCCGCCGGTCTCGCGCTGCGGGCCACCGAGGCCTGCACGCGCCACGCCCGGCCGCTGTACGCCGCCCACGCCGATCTGCCCGTGCCCGAGGAGCCCCACCTCGCCTACTGGCACGCCGCCACGCTGCTGCGCGAGCACCGCGGCGACGGGCACCTGGCCGCGCTGCTCGCCGCTGACCTCGACCCCGTAGAGGCGCTGGTGAGCCACGTGGCGACCGGGAAGGGCATGGCCCCGAAGTGGCTGCTCGCCACGCGCGGCTGGACGCCCGAGGAGTTCGACGCCGCCGCCGACCGGCTGCGGGAGCGCAAGGTGCTGGACGCGGCGGGCGAGCTGACCGAGCTGGGGGTCGCGCTGCGCCGCGACCTGGAGGCCGAGACGGACCGCCTCGACCGGGAGCCGTACGCGCACCTGGGCGAGTCGGGCGTGGCCCGGCTCACCGAGCTGGCGACGGGCTTCATCGGCACCGCCCTGGCCGCGGGCGCGTTCCCGGCCGATCTCATCGGCAAGGCCGCCTGAGCGGCGCCCCGGCCGCCGGTCCGGCGGGCTCCCCCCGGTTGTCGGCACCACCTGCCACAATTGCCGCGCACCCTCAGTTGAGAAGGCGGTACGGCATCGTGGCAACACCCAGCGCAGGTCCCATCACGGGGTCCATCGAAGGCAGGATTGCCGAGGAGCTCGGCGTACGGGAGCGGCAGGTGACGGCCGCCGTCGAGCTGCTCGACGGCGGTTCGACGGTCCCGTTCATCGCGCGCTACCGCAAGGAAGCGACCGAGATGCTCGACGACGCGCAGCTGCGCACGCTCGAGGAGCGGCTGCGCTACCTGCGGGAGCTGGAGGAGCGGCGCGCGGCGATCCTCGACTCCGTGCGGGAGCAGGGCAAGCTGACCGACGAGTTGGCGGCGCAGATCAACGCGGCCGAGACGAAGGCGCGCCTCGAGGACATCTACCTGCCGTTCAAGCCGAAGCGCCGCACGAAGGCGCAGATCGCGCGCGAGGCGGGCCTCGAGCCGCTGGCGGAGGGGCTGCTCGGCGACCCGACGGTGGAACCGGCGGCCGCGGCGGCCGCGTTCGTCGACGCCGACAAGGGCGTCGCGGACGCGCAGGCCGCGCTCGACGGCGCCCGCGCCATCCTCACCGAGCGCTTCTCCGAGGACGCCGACCTGATCGGCGAGCTGCGTGAGCGCATGTGGGGCCGCGGTCAGCTGGCCGCCAAGGTCCGCGCGGGCAAGGAGGAGGCGGGCGCGAAGTTCGCCGACTACTTCGACTTCGCGGAGCCGTTCACCGCGCTGCCCTCCCACCGGATCCTCGCGATGCTCCGCGGCGAGAAGGAGGAGATCCTCGACCTCACCCTGGAGCCGGAGGAGCCCACCGACGGGCCTTCTTCCTACGAGGCGATCGTCGCGGACCGGTTCGCGATCAGGAACCAGGGGCGGCCCGGGGACAAGTGGCTGTCCGACACGGTGCGCTGGGCCTGGCGGACCCGCATCCTGGTGCACCTCGGCCTCGACCTGCGGCTCCGGCTGCGCACCACCGCCGAGGACGAGGCCGTGCAGGTCTTCGCGGCGAACCTGCGGGACCTGCTGCTCGCCGCCCCGGCGGGCACGCGCGCGACGCTCGGCCTCGACCCCGGTTTCCGTACGGGTGTGAAGGTCGCCGTCGTCGACGCGACGGGCAAGGTCGTGGCGACGGACGTCATCCACCCGCACGTGCCGGCGAACCGGTGGGACGAGGCGCTGGCCAAGCTGGCCCGCCTCGCGCAGGAGCACAAGGTCGACCTGATCGCGATCGGGAACGGTACGGCGTCCCGCGAGACGGACAAGCTCGCCGGTGAACTGATCGTGAAGCACCCGGAGTTGAACCTCACCAAGGTGATGGTGTCGGAGGCGGGCGCGTCGGTGTACTCGGCGTCGGCGTTCGCCTCGCAGGAGCTGCCCGACATGGATGTGTCGCTGCGCGGCGCCGTGTCGATCGCCCGCCGCCTCCAGGACCCGCTCGCGGAGCTGGTGAAGATCGACCCGAAGTCGATCGGCGTCGGCCAGTACCAGCACGACCTGTCCGAGGTGAAGCTGTCGCGCTCCCTGGACGCGGTCGTCGAGGACTGTGTGAACGGCGTGGGCGTGGACGTGAACACGGCGTCCGCTCCCCTGCTCGCCCGGGTGTCCGGCATCGGCTCCGGCCTCGCGGAGAACATCGTGGCGCACCGCGACGCGAACGGGCCGTTCACGTCCCGCAAGGGCCTCAAGGACGTGGCCAGGCTCGGCCCGAAGGCGTACGAGCAGTGCGCGGGCTTCCTGCGGATCCGCGGCGGCGACGACCCGCTGGACGCGTCGTCCGTGCACCCTGAGGCGTATCCCGTGGTGCGGCGCATGGTGAAGTCGACGGGCGGTGAGGTCGCCTCGCTCATCGGGAACGCGGCGGCGCTGAAGTCGCTGCGGCCGGCCGAGTTCGTGGACGACAAGTTCGGTCTGCCGACGGTGACGGACATCCTGAGGGAGCTGGAGAAGCCGGGGCGCGACCCGCGGCCCGCGTTCAAGACGGCGACCTTCAAGGACGGCGTCGAGAAGATCTCCGACCTGGCCTCCGGGATGATCCTCGAGGGGGTCGTGACGAACGTGGCGGCGTTCGGCGCGTTCGTGGACGTGGGCGTGCACCAGGACGGGCTCGTGCACGTGTCCGCGATGTCGAAGACGTTCGTGAAGGACCCGCGGGACGTCGTGAAGCCGGGTGACATCGTCAAGGTGAAGGTCCTCGACGTGGACATCCCGCGCAAGCGGGTCTCGCTGACGCTGCGTCTCGACGACGAGGCGGTGCCGGGCGAGCCGGGTGCGGGGGGTGGTGGCCGCAAGGAGCGCGGCGGCCGCCCGCCGCAGCAGCGGGGGCAGCAGCGCCAGCAGGGTCAGGGCGGCCAGGCGCAGGGCGGCCAGGGCCGACGCCAGCAGGGTCAGGGACAAGGTCGGGGCCAAGGCCAGAGTCAGGGCCAGCGGCAGCAGTCGCAGGGGCAGCGTCGGGGTGGCGTCTCCGCGCCGGCGCCCGCGAACAGCGAGATGGCGGACGCGCTGCGGCGCGCGGGCCTGCTCGACCCGAAGGGCCGCTGACGCGCGGCCCGGGGCCGGTCACCACGCAGGTGACCGGCCCCGGGCGGCACGTGCGCCTGCGGCGGGCGTCAGTACGGACCAGGCACGCCGGCATGCGCGGGCCCACGTCGGCGCAGGCCTCCGCACGCTTCGGCACGGGTCACATATCCCCACGGGCGGCCCACGTCGGCGCAGGCCGCGCACCTCAGTACGAGCGGCACACGCCGGCGCAGGCAGCACACGTCGGGCACCGACCGACCACGGGCCGCACGCGCCGGCGCAGGCCACACCTCAGCGCAAGCGGCCCACATCAGCACAGTCAGCGCATGCCGCCGCACACTTCAGCACGGGATCACATATCCCCACGGGCGGCCCACGTCGGCGCAGGCCGCATACCTCGGTACGGGCGGCACGCCTCACCACACGCGGCACACGCCGACGCAGTCAGCCCACGTCGGCGCCGACCGACCACGGGCCGGGCCGCACACGTCGGCACCGACCGACCACGGGCCGCGCGCGCCGGCGCAGGCCGCACGTCAGCGCAGGCGGCCCACGTCAGCACACTCAGCGCGCGTCAGTGCAGGCCCCGCACCTCACGGTGACAGTTCCGTCACCTTGCCCTCCGCGAGTTCCAGGCGGCGCTGTGTTCTGACCGCGTCCAGCATGCGGCGGTCGTGGGTGACGAGGAGGAGCGTGCCCTCGTAGGAGTCGAGTGCCGACTCCAGCTGTTCGATCGCGGGCAGGTCGAGGTGGTTGGTCGGTTCGTCCAGGACGAGCAGGTTGACGCCCCGGCCCTGGAGCAGTGCGAGCGCCGCGCGCGTGCGCTCGCCCGGCGACAGGGTGACCGCGGACCGCAGGACGTGATCGGCCTTCAGGCCGAACTTCGCGAGCAGCGTGCGTACCTCGGCCGGCTCCGTGTCCGGCACGGCCGCGCAGAACGCGTCGAGCAGCGACTCCGACCCGTGGAACAGGGCCCGCGCCTGGTCGACCTCGCCGACGACGACACCCGAGCCGAGCGTCGCGTGCCCCGAGTCCAGCGGCACCCGGCCGAGAAGCGCGCCGAGCAGGGTCGACTTCCCCGCGCCGTTGGCCCCGGTGATCGCGACGCGGTCCGCCCAGTCGATCTGGAGCGAGACCGGACCGAGCGTGAAGTCGCCGCGCCGCACCTCCGCGTCGCGCAGCGTGGCGACGACGGAACCGGAGCGCGGCGCCGCCGCGATCTCCATGCGCAGCTCCCACTCCTTGCGCGGCTCGTCCACGACGTCGAGCCGTTCGATCATGCGCTGCGTCTGCCGGGCCTTCGCGGCCTGCTTCTCGCTGGACTCGCTGCGGAACTTGCGGCCGATCTTGTCGTTGTCCGTCGCCTTGCGGCGGGCGTTCTTGACGCCCTTGTCCATCCAGCCGCGCTGCATCTGGGCGCGCCCTTCGAGGGCGGCCTTCTTGTCGGCGTACTCGTCGAACTCCTCGCGCGCGTGCCGGCGGGCGACGTCGCGCTCCTCCAGGTATGCCTCGTAGCCGCCGCCGTACAGGTTGATCTCCTGCTGGGCGAGGTCGAGTTCGAGGACCTTGGTGACGGTACGGGTCAGGAACTCGCGGTCGTGGCTGACGACGACCGTGCCCGCGCGCAGGCCGCGCACGAACGCCTCCAGGCGCTCCAGGCCGTCGAGGTCGAGGTCGTTCGTGGGCTCGTCGAGGAGGAACACGTCGTAGCGGGAGAGCAGGAGGGAGGCGAGGCCCGCGCGGGCCGCCTGGCCGCCGGAGAGCGAGGTCATCGTCTGGTCGAGGCCGACTCCGAGGCCGAGGGAGTCGGTGATCTCCTCGGCGCGTTCGTCGAGGTCGGCGCCGCCGAGGTCGAGCCAGCGCTCCAGGCTCACGGAGTACGCGTCGTCGGCGCCCGGCGCCCCGTCGACGAGGGCCTGGGTGGCTTCGTCCATGGCGCGCTGTGCGGCGTCGACGCCGGTGCGGCGGGCGAGGAATTCGCGCACGGTCTCGCCGGGCCGGCGTTCCGGCTCCTGGGGCAGGTGCCCCACGGTGGCGCCGGGCGGCGAGAGCCGCAGTTCGCCCTGCTCGGGCGTGTCGAGGCCGGCGAGCAGCTTGAGGAGGGTGGACTTGCCCGCGCCGTTGGCGCCGACGAGCCCGATCACGTCGCCGGGCGCGACCACGAGGTCGAGCCCGGAGAACAGGGACCGGTCGCCGTGCCCGGCGGCGAGGTTCTTGGCAACGAGAGTGGCAGTCATCAGGTCGTCGATCCTAGCGATCGCCCGGGACGGTGGGCACCTGCCGCCCGTCACCTCGCCACGGGCGCGACCAGGACGCTCCCCGTGGTGCGGGCGACGACGAAGGACTCGCCCCTGATGGCCTTCGGGTCGAGCGGAATGCGGTGCCGGCCGGGTTCGAGCACGGCGTCTAAGACGTCCTGGGCGTGGCTGCGGTGGAGCCGGTCGAGGCGGTACGCGGTGAGGCGGACCCGGCAGGTGGAGGTGACGTCGAGGCCGGCCTCCCCGTCGGCGGCGACGAGCCCGGTGAGGCGGCGCTGCCGGGTGTCACGGCGGTCCAGGGCGCTCTCTGTCCGGGCGACGAGGAGCGGGATGATCGGGGCGAGCCCGTCCACGTAGGCGGTCTCGGCGCCCGCGCGCTCGAACTGTGTGCGCACCGCGGCCCGGTCCGCGTCGCCGACCGCGCGGCCGAAGGCGACCGCGCCGTAGGTGCGCAGCTCCTCCGGCGGCACTCCAGCCGCGTCGTGGGTGATCTCGGCGCCGATGCCGATGGTGCGCAGGGCGGCGGCGAGCTTGGCGAGGACGGCGACGCGGGCGCCGATGAGGAGGACGCGGCGGGCGGGCGCGGGCTCGGCGGCGGCGTCGAGCAGCGGCCGCAGGGTCTCGCGGTACTCGGCGCCGCGGAAGCGCAGGGGGCCGATGCCGTGGTGGCCGTTGAGGTCCAGGTCGGCGCGTTCGCCGGTCTGCCAGGCGAAGTCCCGCCAGATGACGTCCGGCCCGTCCGCCTCGATGACCGCGGTGACGACGCCGCATTCGATGCCCTCGCACTCGGGGCACCCGTAGATGGCGTAACGGCCGTCGGGCAGCGGCGCGTCCGCCTCCAGGAGCAGGCTGCGGACGTGGGCGGTGAAGATGGCGGGCGGGATGTCGGAGGCCGGCGGGGAGACGGCGTCGAGGTCGGAGAGCTGGAACAGCAGCGGCGAGCCGTTCACGATGATGTCCAGGAACTCCCGGTGGACCTGGTGGTCACCGTTCGTGAGAACTCCACCGGCGCGCATGGCCGGTGCCAGGCCGAAGGTCGCGTACTCGGCAGACATGTCCTGGGTGTTCCCACCGGAGACCTGAGGGGAGCGCGGCATGACGCGTTCCGCCGCCGTCCGCCCGGGCTGCGCCCGGGAGGCGGCCGGACTCGCCGCCTCCCGAACGTCGCACCAGGGACTACCGGTTCAGCAGGTGGTTTCGGGTGCCCCCTCGACGAGGTGGTACGGAGCACGCGCGTCGAGGAGCAGTGTCACGAGCGCCCGCTCGGACTGGCGCAGCGGCACGAACGCCCCGTCTCCCTCCTTGCGTACGGTGATCCCGTGCAGCGCCAGCTTGTCCGCCACCGACGCGTACTGGGCCGCGTCGAGGCGGTAGCCGCACGGCGGGTTCTGGATGATCTCCGAGGGCTCGGCGGGGTCGTTGTCCGCGCCGCCGACGTAGACCGGCCCGCTGTCGCGGTAACCCACCGCGCGGGCCGCGCCGGTGGCCGCCTCGATACGGCCGCGCTGCTCGTCGGTGAACGTGAACAGACCGCCGAGCGCGGAGAGTTGGGAGGAGACACGGCGCCGGTTGTTCAGTGCCGGATCCGCCTTCTCCGCTGCTGTCTGCGCGTCGACGCGGCTCTCGATGAGGAGTCCGACCGCGTGCTTCACACCGGAGACGTTGCGCAGGATCCGCTCCTGCCCGTCGCCCGCGGTCTGCTTGACGGGCTCGCCGGTCACCGGGTCGGTCCAGATGCCGTACGTGCCGGTCGAGTACCCGCCCGTGTTGGCGGCGGGGCGGACGTACTTCTCCGAGAGGGTCTGCGCCTCGTCGTGGACCTTGGCGTCGGTGTTGAGGTTGCGCGGCCAGAGGTCGAAGAGGTCCTTGTCGTAGTACTTGGGTGTGGCGCCGTACTCGTGGAGGTCGTAGATGACGTCGGGCCGGTTGTCACGGATGACGGCCGCCATCGCCCGCGCCTCGGCGGTGTCCAGGGCGATGTGGTCGCGGTTGATGTCGATGCCGTCGGAGTTGCCGCGGGTGTTGGCGGCGCGGCCGTCGGGGTTGGCGGTGGGGACGACGAGCAGGGTGGTGCGGGACAGGAAGGTCTGTGTCTTGCTGTCCTTGGCGTAGGCGAGGTCGCGGATCGTGGTGAGACAGGCCTCGCGGCCGGACGGTTCGTTGCCGTGCTGGCTGCAGATGAGCAGCACGGTGTTCGGGGTCCGGTGCTCGCCGATGCGGACGAGCTGAACGGGCCTGCCCTGCTTGGTGGTTCCGGCCTTCTCCACGGAGACGCGGTCGCTCGCCTTGTCGACCGCCGCGAGGAAGTCCTGCTCCTCGGGCTGTGTGGTCCAGTGCGCACCGTGGCTCTGCTCGAACCCGGTGCGGGGCACCGTCGCGGAGGCCTGGGCCGGGGCGGTGAGCAGCGGCGCGGCGAGCGCTGCCGCCGTCGCCGCGAGGGCGAGGGTGCGTGGGCGCGGAATCATCAGGGGGTTCCTCCCGGGATCGGACGGGACGGGCGCAGCGAGCTGACGCCGTCGGGTGCGGTGGCGCGGGGGGTGGCCTTGCCCGAGCCGGACGTCGCGGCCGCGAAGGCGTCGGCGCCGCCGACGAGCGGTACGCGCGCGACGGTACGCGAGAGGTCCAGCGCGAGAGTCGGTGTGGTGTTCGGCGGGTCGATGAGGTCCTTGTCGGTGCCCGCGACGATCAGCGCGAGGCGGTGGCCGGCCGGGACGACGTGGTCGCTGGGGGCCAGGTCGACGGTGATGGTGTAGGGCTTGCCCGGGGTGAGCGGCCGGCCCGTGCGGTCGGAGGCGTAGTTGCCGAGGTCGGCCCAACCGCGGCTGAACACGGTGGAGTTCACGTCGGCGGTCTTGGCCTCGGTCCGCTTGAAGCAGGAGCTGTCCCCGGCGGTGCTGGCGCCCCAGCAGGTGCGGTCGGTGAGCGTCGTGATGCCCTCGCCGTCGGCGGCGTAGTCACGGATGGTGGCCGGGCCCAGGTCGACGAGTACGGCCGAGAGGTGGGCGGTGGTGGTCGACGGGGTCGCGGTGACGGTGACCTTCGACGAGCCGGACAGGCGCAGGTCCTTGCCGAGCGGCTTGCTGATGAAGCCGGCCTTGTCGGGCGTCGACTTGTCGATCTGCGCGGCCCAGTCGGTCTCGCTCAGCTTGGGGTCGTCGGTGAACGTCTCGGTGCCCGAGCCCTGCTTCAGGCCGAGGGTGCCGACGCCGGCCGCACTGCCCTTGCCGGGGTTCAGGCGCACGGTGTCGGTGGGGCGGGGCGGCCAGACGCGGTCGGTGGTCCAGTGGTCGGGGGTGCGCTCGATGTCGGCCATCGGCTCGCGGTCCACGCCGTTGTCGTAGCCGAGGAGCTCATGGTCGAACCAGCGGTGCAGGGTGTCGACCCAGGCGGCGCGGCGGAAGTCGAACGGGTCGACGTGGCCGGTCTGCGAGAGCCAGATCTTGCGGTCCACGCCCGCCTTGGCGAGGGCGTCCCACCACTGGCCGAAGTGCTTGGCGCGGACGTTCAGGTCCTGCATGCCGTGCACGACGAAGACGCTGGCCCTGACCTTGCCGGCGTCGGGCACGTAGTTGCGCTCGTCCCACAGGCCGGTCCAGTCGCCGGTCCGGGGCGCTTCGTCGACAAGTCGCTTCTGTACGGCGGCACAGCGGGCGCGGGCCGCAGGGCTCTCGACGTAGTCGGACAGCCACTCGGGGCCGCTGTCGTAGAGGGGCGCGCCCTGCTGGAAGTAGTAGTCGTACCAGGAGGAGATGCCGCCGATCGGGACGATCGTCCTCAAGCCCTCGACTCCGGTGGCGGCGACGCCGTTGGCGATGGTGGCGTCGTAGCTCTTGCCGATCATGCCGGTGCGGCCGTTGGTCCAGCCGGCCTTGGCGCGTTCGGTGCCCGTGCGGGTGGTGTAGCCCTTCGCGCGGCCGTTCAGCCAGTCGACGACGGCCTTGCCGGACTGGATGTCGGAGTGGCCGCCGACGTCGACGCAGCCGTCGGAGCGGTTGGTTCCGGCGAGGTCGACGGCCACGAAGGCGTAGCCGCGCGGCACGAAGTAGTTGTCGTAGAAGAGCGGCATCTGGACGACGTTCCCGTGCGCGTCGTACGTCTTCTTCTGGCTCTCGTTGCCGCGTCCGCAGCAGGAGTAGTACGGGCTCGCGTCCATGATCACGGGGACCTTGCGGCCCTGTTGGGCGGGCTCGCGGGGCCGGACGATGTCGACGGCGACCCGGTCGGTCCTCCCGTCGCCGTCGCCGTCGAGCCGGGTGTCGACCCAGACGGACTCACGGATGGCGTTGTCGTACGAGTAGACGGGCTTCGACTCGCGGGGCGCGGCGCTCTGGGCGGCCCCGGGAGAGACGAGGACGGCGAGGAGTGCGGCGGTGGCCGCTGTCGCGAGCGTCCTCCACAGGGAGCGCGTGCGTCTCTCAGGTTTCGGCATGGGGCGGAACGTACCCCGGTCAACTGCCTTGCAAAAGAGGGCCGTACGAGACGGTGAAAGGTGCGTGGGACGTTATGGCACATGTCGGCCGAATGGCGATCGTGTGACAGGTGCGGCCATGGACATGACCGGGGCGGGAGGGGCTGAATAGGGTCGGCAACAACGTTCACGGCCCTACGACTTGGAGCTTTCGTGTACCGCAGACTCATCGCCCCGGGCGCACTGGCGGCCGCACTGATGCTGGCGATCCCGGCATCGGCGGCGGACTTCACCCCTGGGGCTTCGGGCATCGGCGACCCCTACTACCCGGACTACGGGAACGGCGGCTACGACGTCTCCCACTACGACCTGCGGCTGAAGTACCAGCCGAAGACGGACGTCCTGGAGGGCACGGCGACGATCCTCGCCACGTCCACGCAGGACCTCTCGCGCTTCAACCTCGACTTCGGGCTCAAGGCGAGCGAGGTCCTGGTCAACGGCAAGAAGGCCAGGTTCGCCACGTCCGGCGTGGAGGAACTCGAGGTCACTCCGCCGACGGGCCTGCCCAAGGGGTCCTCGTTCACGGTCGTCGTGCGCTACTCCGGCAAGCCCTCCGACGTGAAGCTGTATGGCTTCACGTCCCCGCAGCGCACGCCGGACGGCGCCGTCTTCGCCAACGAGCCGGAGTCGGCGGCCTGGTGGTTCCCGTCGAACGACCACCCGCGCGACAAGGCGACGTACGACGTGTCGGTCGCGGTGCCCGACGGGACGCAGGCGATCTCCAACGGCGTGCTCCAGTCGCAGACGTCGAAGCTCGGCTGGACGCGCTTCAACTGGCGCTCCAACAAGCCCCAGGCGACCTATCTGGCCACGCTCGCGGTCGGCAAGTTCGACATCACGACCGACAAGACGGCGGACGGTCTGCCGGTCGTGAACGCCTACAGCAAGGACCTGGGCGACAACTACGGCGCCGCGCGTGCCAGCGTCGAGCGGACCACCGAGGTCGCCGAGTGGCTGGAGACGAAGTTCGGGAAGTACCCGTTCAACGCGCTCGGCGGGTACGTCCCGAACGTGCCGTCGCACTTCGCGCTGGAGACACAGACGCGGCCCTTCTACTCCCCCGCGCAGTTCGCGAACGGCGCCAACGTGTCGGTGATCGTGCACGAGCTGGCGCACCAGTGGTACGGCGACAGCGTCTCCGTCGACGGCTGGAAGGACATCTGGATCAACGAGGGCTTCGCCCGCTACAGCCAGTGGCTGTGGTCGGAGAAGGAGGGCGAGGGCACGGCGCAGGAGCTCGCGGACTACGTGTACGCGCAGCACCCGGCGGACGACGCGTTCTGGACGGTCAAGCCGGGTGACCCGGGCGCGGAGAACCAGTTCGACATCGCGGTGTACGACCGCGGCGCACTGGCCATCCAGGCCCTGCGCAACGCCGTCGGCGAGAAGAAGTTCTCCGAGATCCTCAAGGGCTGGCCGCAGGAGCACGCGTACGGCAACGCGAAGGTCGGCGACTTCGTGCAGTACGCGGAGAAGGTCTCGGGCAAGCCGCTGGCCGGCCTGTTCGACACCTGGCTGTACCAGCCGTCGAAGCCGGGCACGGCGGCGGCGCAGCGGGACCGGGTGGCGCACGCCGGGGTGGCACCGGCGAAGCCGAAGTCGTGGAAGCAGATCGCGGCGACGAACTCGGTGCACGACCACTGAGGTCGTTCTCTCAGTGAGATCAGCGAGGTCAGTGAGGTCAGCGGGCGCGGGCCGCTTCGGCGGCGCGCGCCCGTCGCGCCATCGGCAGGTAGCGCAGGCGCTCCGGCAGCAGCGGCACCACGCGCCGCGTGACCGCGCCGAACCGGCGCAGCCGGCGTTCCTGGACCGGGGTCCACGGCAGACCGATGGCGTCCCGGGCGTCCGGCGGCATCAGGCCGATCGTGAGGAAGCGGCGGAAGCGGGCCAGGGGCGGCTTCAGGACGGGCCACAGGGCCCGCAGCACGAGCCGCACCGGCAGCGGCCCCCGGTCGGGCGGCGGGACCGGTACGTCGACGGCGACGAGTTCGCGGACGACGTCCGTCAGCTCTATCTCGTCGGCCAGCACCTTGCGGTAGTAGGGCCAGAACTCCTCGACGGTCTGCGGCATGTCCCGGTCGCGCAGGCCGAGGATCCGGCCGACCTGGAGCCACTCCGCGTAGAGCCCGCGCTCCTGCGCCTCGGTGAAGGGGCGGCTGCCCAGACAGCGCTGGGCCTGAAGGTAGAGGGGGAATCCGGTGGCGTGGACCCAGGAGTAGTAGGCGGGGGTCAGCGCGTGGTAGCTGCGGCCGCGGGTGTCGGTGCCGCTGATGGTCCTGTGGAGCTTCCGCAGGCGCCGGCCCTCCTCGGCGGCGGCGTCCCCGCCGTACACCCACAGCATCACCGAGCGCAGGGAGCGCTCGCCGCGTCCCCAGGGGTCCGTGCGGAAGACGGAGTGCTCGTCGACGCCCGCGCCGACCGCCACGTGGGCGACCTGCAGGGTCAGGGCGGCGGGGAGGGCGAGCAAGGAGCGCGCCTCACCGGCGATGTCCCACAGGATCCCGCCGGGCGCGGGCGGCTCCGGTTCGGGGTCGTGCTGCTTCATACGGCTCCCCAGCGGTTCCCGGTCGATACGTGTGATCCAGTATGCGGCGCCGGGGATCCTCTGGGGCCGGTGAGCTCAGGGGTGCGCAGGGCCGCCGGTGCTGCCCTGTGACTCGCTGCCGATCCGGGAGGCCAGGTCGGACGCGAGCTCCGAGACGCGCGTACGCAGCTCCGCCTCGGCGGCGGCCACGGGGCCGCGCGGCGCGCCGACGACGTCCGCGCAGGGCCGGACCGGGACCGGCCGGCACGCCTCGGGCGGCCCTTCGTACGTCCGCGCCGACCCGGCCCATCGCCGTGCCCGGACCAGGACCCCCACCGTGAGCAGGGCGACCGATGCGCCGAGTCGGCCCACCTTGAGGTGGAATTCCGTGGACAGGGGTACGAGGGCCATGCCTTGGGCCTACCCGACCGTCCCCGGCTCGCAACGTCCCGGCCGACGCCAAGGTGGCGCCACCCCGGAGACCTGTGATCTCCGGGATGACGCCACCGTTGTGGGACCAGCCGCTGACTGTGGGGGGGCGGCCGCTGACTGTGGGGCCGGCGTTACACGCCGTCGGTCAGCTTGGTCAGTTCCTCCGTGGCCTTGCGGTTGATGCCGCGGCGGGCGGCGAACCAGCCGGCGACGAGCAGCACCGCGATGACCGGGAGCAGCATCAGCGTCTTGCGGCCGACCTCCGGGTCGTTCCACATGAGGCCGAGCACGAGCATCAGGAAGACGATCGTGACGATCTCGGTGAACGGGGACCAGGGCAGACGGAACGACGGCCGCTGGACCAGGCCCTGCTTGGCCCGCCGGACGAACGCCAGGTGGGCGACCATGATCATGACCCAGGTGCCGATGATGCCGATCGAGGACACCTCGATCACGATCTCGAAGGCCTGGGCCGGCAGCAGGTAGTTCAGGCCGACACCGAGGACGCCGACACCGGCGGTGAGCAGGATGCCGCCGTACGGCACCTGGCTGCGGTTCATGCGGGCGGTGAACTTCGGCGCGGAGCCGGACATCGCCATGGAGCGCAGGATGCGGCCCGTGGAGTAGAGGCCGGAGTTGAGCGACGACATGGCGGCCGTCAGCACGACCAGGTTCATGATGTCGCCGATGCCGCCGACGCCCAGCTTGCTGAACAGCGTGACGAACGGGCTCTCGCCGGCCTTGTAGACCGAGGACGGGAGCAGCAGCGAGAGGAGCACCACGGAGCCGACGTAGAACAGGCCGACGCGCCACATGATCGAGTTCACCGCGCGCGGGACGAGCTTCTGCGGTTCGGCGGTCTCGCCCGCCGCGACGCCGACCAGCTCCAGGGCCGCGTACGCGAAGACGACGCCCTGCATCACGATGACCACCGACATCATGCCGCCCGGCATGAATCCGCCGTGCTGCGTGATGATGTTCAGGCCTGGTGTGTGGCCGTCGATCGGGTGCTGCGTGGCGACCAGGAAGACGCCCACGAACAGGAAGGCGACGAGCGTGGCCACCTTGATGATCGCGAACCAGAACTCCATCTCACCGAAGTACTTCACGGAGATGAGGTTCACGCCGAGCACGACCGCGAGGGCGATGAGCGCGAGCACCCACTGCGGGATGGTCGTGAAGGCGCTCCAGTACTGGGTGTACAGGGCGATCGCGGTGATGTCGGCGATACCTGTCATCGACCAGTTGAGGAAGTACATCCAGCCGGCGACGTACGCGCCCTTCTCACCGAGGAACTCGCGCGCGTACGACACGAAGGAACCGGAGGAGGGCCGGTACACGACCATCTCGCCGAGGGCGCGCACGACGAAGTACGCGAAGACTCCGCAGATGGCGTAGGCGACGGCGAGTGCGGGGCCCGCCGAGTGGAGGCGGCCACCCGCCCCCAGGAACAGGCCCGTACCGATCGCGCCACCGATCGCGATCATGTTGACGTGACGGGCCTTGAGGTCCTTGCTGTAACCGGCGTCACCCGCGTCGGCGGGCGCCTGGGACGCATCTGTGCGGGACGCGTCCACAGCCGTGTTGACGGCTTCCTTGCTCACGTGGGGGGATCCACTCTGTGGTGCCCGGATCGCTCCGGGGTCCGGATGTGCTCCGGCCCGCGACATTCCTGACGTGGCGCGGGCCGACTGCGCACCTTCCCGCACGAAACGACCACCACGCGATGGCGTAGATCACATAGCGGAACTTCTCACATGTTGATCAGTGCCTGTACAGCCACCCCAGGGGGGTGTAAAAGCGCCGAATCAAGGGTCGCGGGCGCTTTCACAACATTGGTGTGTCAGCAATACTGTTGAACCTGAACGGCGCACGACCAGAAGTGAGGCGGAAGATGACGACGGACACCGAGGAGCCGACGCTCACCGTCGACGAACTGGCCGCGCGCGCGGGCGTCACGGTCCGCACGATCCGCTTCTACAGCACGAAGGGCCTGCTCCCGCCGCCCGTGATCGGGCCGCGCCGGGTCGGCCACTACGGCCAGGGCCATCTCTCCCGGCTCGCGCTCATCGAGGAGCTGCAGCACCAGGGCATGACGCTCTCCGCGATCGAGCGGTATCTGGAGCAGCTGCCGGTGGACCTGAGCGCGCACGACCTGGCGATCCACCGGGCCCTGGTGGCGAGCTGGGCCCCGGACGCGGCCGAGGACATGGCACGGGCCGACCTCGAGCGCCGTGCCGGGCGGGACCTGTCCGGGGAGGATCTGGACCGGCTCGCCGCGATGGGCGTCGTCGCGTACCTGGAGGAGACCGACACCTTCCGCGTGGATCCGGGTCTGCTGCGGCTCGGGGTGGAGCTGCTCGGGGTGCCCATCGCGCACGAGACGATCCTCGCTGCGCGCACCGTCCTCATGGAACACACGCGGGACGCCGCCGAGGAGCTGACGCGGCTGTTCCGCGACGAGGTGTGGGGGCCCTACCGGGAGCGGGAGGCCGACCCCGAGGACCCCGCGCACGTGGCGGCGATGAAGTCCCTGTCGGCCCATATGCAGCCGATGGTGGTGCAGGCGCTGGTCACGGCGTTCCAGCGGTCGCTCAGTGAGCAGCTGCGGGAGGCGTTCCGCGCCGAGGGCTGACCCCGGCGCGGAACGCCGTGCCGGTCAGGCGTCGGTGAACGTCTCGCCCTTGCCGGCCTTCTCGACGAGCAGCGCGGGCGGCAGGAAGCGCTCGCCATAGCGCTCGGCGAGCTCGCGCGAGCGGGCCACGAAGCCGGGCAGGCCTGCATCCTCCCCGGCGTAGCCGTCGTAGCCGTTGATGTACTGGAGCACACCGCCGGTCCAGCCCGGGAAGCCGATGCCGAAGATGGAGCCGATGTTGGCGTCGGCGACCGACGTCAGGACGCCCTCTTCGAGGAGCCGCACGGTGTCGAGCGCCTCGGAGAAGAGCATGCGCTCCTGCATGTCCCGGAACGGGATCTCGTACCCGGACTTGGTGAAGTGCTCGCGCAGGCCCGGCCACAGACCGGCGCGCTTGCCGTCCACGTACTCGTAGAAGCCGGCGCCGCCGCTGCGTCCCGTACGGCCGAACTCCTCGACCATGCGGTCGATGACGACGTCCGAGGGGTGACCGGCCCACGTGCCGCCCGCCTCCTCGACGGCCCGCTTCGTCTCGTTACGGATCTTGCGGGGCAGGGTCAGGGTCAGCTCGTCCATCAGGGAGAGGACCTTCGCCGGGTAGCCGGCCTGGGCGGCGGCCTGCTCGACGGACGCGGGCTCGATGCCCTCGGCGACCATGGCGACGCCCTCGTTGATGAAGTGCCCGATGACGCGCGAGGTGAAGAAGCCGCGCGAGTCGTTCACGACGATCGGCGTCTTGTTGATCTGCCGGACCAGGTCGAAGGCGCGGGCCAGCGCCTCGTCGCCGCTGCGCTCACCCTTGATGATCTCGACCAGCGGCATCTTGTCGACGGGCGAGAAGAAGTGCAGGCCGATGAAGTCGACGGGCCGCTCGACGCCCTCGGCGAGGAGGGTGATCGGCAGCGTCGACGTGTTCGAGCAGAGCAGCGCGTCGGGCTCGATGACGTGCTGGATCTCCTTGAACACCTTGTGCTTGAGCGCCGGGTCCTCGAAGACGGCCTCGATCACGGCGTCGCAGCCCGCGAGGTCCTGCGGGTCGGCGGTGGGCGTGATGCGGGCGAGCAGCGCGTCCGCCTTCTCCTGCGTGGTGCGGCCACGCGAGACGGCCTTGGCGCACAGCTTCTCGGAGTAGCCCTTGCCCTTGGCCGCGGCGTCCGCGGTGACGTCCTTGAGGACGACGTCGATGCCCGCGCGGGCGCACGAGTAGGCGATGCCCGCGCCCATCATCCCGGCGCCGAGGACGGCGACCTTGCGGACGGGGCGCTTCTCGATGCCCTTGGGGCGGTTGGCGCCGGAGTTGACGGCCTGGAGGTCGAAGAAGAACGCCTGGATCATGTTCTTCGCGGTCTGGCCGGTGACGAGCTCGGTGAAGTAGCGCGCCTCGATGGTCAGGGCGGTCTCGAAGTCGACCTGGGAGCCCTCGACCGCCGCGGCGAGGATGTTGCGCGGGGCCGGGTAGGGGGCGCCGTTCGTCTGCTTCTTGAGGTTGGCCGGGAAGGCGGGCAGGTTCGCCGCGAACTTCGGGTTGGCCGGGGTGCCGCCCGGGATGCGGTAGCCGGGCTTGTCCCAGGGCTGCTGCGACTCGGGATTGGCGTCGATGAAGGCACGGGCCTTCTCGATCATCTCCTCGGGAGTGGCCGCCACTTCGTGGACGAGGCCGCTCTCCAGGGCGCGCTTCGGGGTGTACTGGGTGCCCTGGAGGAGCACCTTGAGCAGGGCGTCCGTGATGCCCATGAGGCGGACGGTGCGGGTCACGCCGCCGCCCGCCGGGAGCAGGCCGAGCGTGACCTCGGGGAGGCCGATCTTGGAGCCGGGCGCGTCGAGGGCGATGCGGTGGTGCGAGGCGAGCGCGATCTCGTAACCGCCGCCGAGGGCCGCGCCGTTGATGGCGGCGACGACGGGCTTGCCGAGCGTCTCGATGCGGCGCAGGGAGTTCTTGATGCCGGTGCCGGTCTCGAACGCCTGCTGGGCGTTCTCCGGGCCGACCTTCATCATCTCCTTGAGGTCACCGCCCGCGAAGAAGGTCTTCTTGGCGGAGGTGTAGATGATGCCCCGGATCGAGTCCTTCTCGGCCTCGGCGCGGTCCGCGATCGCGGCGATCGAGTCCTTGAAGGCCTGGTTCATGGTGTTGGCGGACTGGTTCGGGTCGTCCAGGACGAGGGTGACGATGCCGGTGTCGTCCTGCTCCCAGCGGATGGTTGTGCTGGCGGTCATGGGTTACTCCGTGACGTGTGTGCGGGGGGGGTGGGGAGGTGGGGGTGGGCTGGGTTCTCGTCGCTGGGTGCGGGTTCGGTGGGGGTTGATCGCGCAGTTCCCCGCGCCCCTGAGGTGCACCGCACTCCGTGCGGCACCTCATCGGGGAAGGCTGCGCGAAGCGCACGCCTTCAGGGGCGCGGGGAACTGCGCGACCAGCCACGACGCACTCGCACCCGACGACTAGACCCGTTCCACGATCGTGGCGATACCCATGCCGCCCCCCACACACAGCGTCGCGAGCCCGTACCGGAGGTCACGCCGCTCCAACTCGTCGACGAGCGTGCCCAGGATCATCGCGCCGGTGGCACCGAGCGGGTGCCCGAGCGCGATCGCCCCACCATTGACGTTCACCTTGTCCAACGACAGCCCCATGTCCCGCACGAAGCGAAGCACCACCGCCGCGAAGGCCTCGTTGATCTCGACGAGGTCGATGTCGTCGATGGTGAGACCGGCCTTGGCGAGGGCCTTGCGGGTGGCGGGCGCCGGTCCGGTGAGCATGATCGTCGGCTCGGAGCCGGAGACGGCCGCGGAGACGATCCGGGCGCGCGGCGTCAGCCCGTACCGCTCGCCGACCTCCTTCGTGCCGATCGCGACGAGGGAGGCGCCGTCGACGATGCCGGAGGAGTTGCCCGCGTGGTGGACGTGGTCGATCTTCTCGACCCAGTGGTACTTCTGCAGCGCGACGGCGTCGAAGCCGCCCAGGTCACCGATGTCGGCGAACGACGGCTTGAGCTTGGCCAGCGAGTCGGCGGTCGTGCCGGGGCGCAGGAACTCGTCGTGGTCGAGCACGGTGAGCCCGCTGCGGTCCTTGACGGGGACGACGGAACGGACGAAGCGCCCGTCCTTGACCGCGGCGGCGGCCCGCTCCTGCGAGAGCGCCGCGTACTCGTCGACGTCGCGCCGCGAGAAGCCCTCGATGGTCGCGATCAGGTCCGCGCCGATGCCCTGCGGTACGAAGCCCGTCTCGTAGTTGGTCATCGGGTCGGCGAACCAGGCGCCGCCGTCCGAGGCCATCGGGACGCGCGACATCGACTCGACGCCGCCCGCGAGGACCAGGTCCTCCCAGCCCGAACGGACCTTCATCGCGGCCAGGTTGACCGCTTCGAGGCCCGAGGCACAGAAGCGGTTCTCCTGGACGCCGGCCACGGTGTCGGGCAGTCCGGCGGCGATGGCCGCGATCCGCGCGATGTCGGAGCCCTGGTCGCCGACCGGGCCGACGACGCCGAGCACGATGTCGTCGACGGCCGCCGGGTCGAGGTCCGGGAAGCGGGCCTGGATCTCGTGGATGAGGCCGACGACCAGGTCGATCGGCTTGGTCCCGTGCAGGGAGCCGTTCGCCTTGCCGCGTCCGCGCGGGGTGCGGATCGCGTCGTACACGTACGCTTCGGTGCTCACTCGCTTGCCTTTCGATGAGGGTGGGGGCCGAGCAATGAGGGTGGGGCCGAGCAATGAGGGTGGGCCGAGCCGGAGTTCTGGGAGGGGTCGGAGTCAGCCGAGCAGCGAGCGCCCGATGATCTCCTTCATGATCTCGGTCGTGCCGCCGTAGATCGTCTGGATGCGTCCGTCGGTGAAGGCCTTGGCGACGCGGTACTCCGTCATGTAGCCGTAGCCGCCGTGCAGTTGGAGGCAGCGGTCCGCGACGCGCTTCTGGAGTTCGGTCGCCCACCACTTGGCCATCGAGGCGTGCACCGCGTCGAGGCGGCCGTCCGAGTGGTCGACGATGCAGCGGTCGAGGAAGGTCCGGGTGACGGCGCACTCGGTCGCCATCTCGGCTATCTCGAACCGGATGTGCTGGAGCTTGGCGAGCGGGCGCCCGAAGGCCTCGCGCTCCTTGACGTACTCCATCGTGATCTCAAGGAGGTGCTCGGCGGCGGCGATGCCCGCGACGGCGATGCCCATGCGCTCCTGCGCGAGGTTCGTCATGAGGTGGATGAAGGCGCCGTCGAGCTCGCCGAGGAGGTTCTCCTTCGGGACGCGGACGTCGTTGAAGAAGAGCTCGGCCGTGTCCTGGGACTTCTGACCGATCTTGTCGAGGTTGCGGCCGCGCTCGAAGCCCGCCATGCCGCGCTCGACGACCAGGAGGGACAGGCCGTGCGCACCGCCCTCGGGGGTCGTCTTGGCGACGACGATCACCAGGTCGGCGAGGATCCCGTTCGAGATGAAGGTCTTGGAGCCGTTGAGCAGCCAGTGGTCACCCTTGTCCTCGGCGGTGGTGCGGATGCCCTGGAGGTCGGATCCGGCGCCGGGCTCGGTCATGGCGATCGCGGTGATCAGGGAGCCGTCGCAGAACCCTGGCAGCCAGCGGCGCTTCTGCTCCTCGGTGGCGAGCGAGGTCAGATACGGCCCGATGATGTCGTTGTGCAGGCCGATCGCGAGCCCGGCGGCGCCCGCGCGCGTGAACTCCTCGGCGAGGACGGCGCTGTAGCGGAAGTCGGTGTTGCCGCCGCCCCCGTACTCCTCGTCGACGGCGAGCCCGAGGAGGCCCTGCCGGCCGGCCGCGAGCCAGGCCTCGCGCGAGACGATGCCGTCCTTCTCCCACTGCTCGTAGTGGGGGGTGACCTCCTTGGCGAGGAAGGTGCGGACGGTCTCGCGGAACGCGTCGTGCTCCGCGGTGAAGATCTGCCGTTCCATGCTCATCTGCGGGTCCCCTACAGCCAGTTCTTGACGGTCTCGACGAGGCGGGCCGGCTCCGGGCCGACCGGGATGACGTTCAGCATGGTGACGCCCGCCGCGCGGAAGGCCTCGACACGCTCGCGTACGTAGCTCTCGGGTCCGCACAGGCTCATGAGCTCGCAGAACTCGTCCGGCACCGCGGCCTCCGCCTCCTTCTTCTTCCCCGAGAGGTAGAGCTCCTGGATGAGCCTGGCCTCCTTCTCGTAGCCGTAGGCCACGGCGAGGTCGTTGTAGAAGTTCTTGCCGACGGCGCCCATGCCGCCCACGTAGAGGGCGATGTTGGGGCGGGCGAGGTCACGGGCGGCGGCCGCGTCCTCGCCGATGGCGAGCAGGCCGCCCGCGACGATCTGGAGCGGTCCGAGCTCGGGGGCGCGCTCGGCTGCGCCCTCGGCGAGCGGGGTGCCCCACACCTGCTGCGCCTTCTCCGGGAGGAAGAGGGTGGGCAGCCAGCCGTCGGCGATCTCGGCGGTCATCCGGACGTTCGCCGGGCCCAGCGAGGCGACGTACAGCGGGACTTCGGGGCGCACCGGCTTGGCGAGGATCTTCAGGGGCTTGCCGAGCCTGCCGCCCTTCTCCGGGGGCAGCGGCATGTCCGTGATGCCGTGGTGGTCGATGACCTCGCGGCGCAGGATGCGGCGGGTCAGCTCGATGGTCTCGCGCGTACGGCCCAGCGGCTTGTCGTACGCCTTGCCGTGCCAGCCCTCGACCACCTGCGGGCCCGAGGCGCCCAGGCCGATGACGGCGCGGCCACCGGAGATCGCGTCGAGCCCGGCGGCGGTCTGCGCGATGAGGGCGGGGGTGCGCGAGTAGACGTTGAGGATCGCGGCGCCGATCTTCATACGCTCGGTGCGTGCCGCGAGGTAGCCCATGATCGTGGGCGAGTCGAAGCCGTACGCCTCGGCGACCCAGACGGCGTCGAGTCCCGCCGACTCGAGCGCGGCGGCGTCGTCGGCGGCCTGCCGGGGGTCGGCTGCGTAGGCGAGGGGTGCGGACAGCTCCATCAGTTCTCTTCCTTCGTCAGGCTCGGTACGTCCCAGTCGCGTGCCACGGCCGCGGTGTCGGCGCCCGGCTGCGCGGGGCCCGTCCGAACGGCGGTGGGTGTCGCGGAGAAGCGGGGTGCGGGGGCCGGCTGGGTGATGCCGCCGTGGTCGGTGAAGGTGCCGCGGGCGGCCAGGTGGGGGTGGCCGGGCGCCTCGCGCAGGGAGAGGACCGGCGCCACGCACGCGTCGGACCCCTCGAAGACGGCGGTCCACTCCTCGCGGGTACGGGCCTTGAAGCGGGCGGCCACGGCCTCGCGCAGCTCGCCCCACCGGGTGAGGTCGTGGCGCTCGGGCACGGCGCCCTCGATGCCGAGGAGCCGGACGAACTCGTCGTAGAAATGCTGCTCCAGGGCGCCGACCGCCATGTGCCGGCCGTCCGACGTCTCGTACGTGCCGTAGAAGGGACAGCCGCCGTCGAGGAGGTTGCTGCCGCGCCGGTCCTGCCAGCCGCCGGCCGCGAGCATGCCGTGGATCATCGACGCGAGGTGCGCGGCGCCGTCGACGATCGCGGCGTCCACGACCTGGCCCGCGCCGGTGTCGCGCGCGTGGTGGAGGGCGGCGAGGATGCCGACGACGAGGTAGAGCGAGCCGCCCGCGTAGTCGCCGACGAGGTTCGCCGGGACGGTCGGCGGCTCTTCGGGCCTGCCGATCATGCCGAGGGTGCCGGTGAGCGCGATGTACGCGATGTCGTGCCCGGCGCGCTGTGCGAGGGGGCCCTCCTGGCCCCAGCCGGTCATACGTCCGTAGACGAGCCGCGGATTGCGGGCGTGGCAGGCGTCGGGGCCGACGCCCAGGCGCTCGGCGACCCCTGGCCGGTAGCCCTCGATGAGGACGTCCGCCTTGTCGACGAGGTCGAGGACGCGCGCGGGGCCGTCCGCCGCCTTGAGGTCGACGATCACGGAGCGCTTGTTGCGGTTGGTGATGTCGTACGCGGGGTCGATCCCGAGCCCGGCGCCTCCGGGGCGGTCCACGCGCACGACGTCGGCGCCCAGGTCGGCGAGGAGCATCGCGGCGAACGGACCCGGGCCGATGCCCGCCAGTTCGACCACGCGCACCCCGGCGAGCGGGCCGCTGTCCGTCATCCCTGCCACTGCCATCGAGCCCCCAGCACTGTGACACAACTGATGTAACACCAGCGATGCTAAGAACGTGTTCCACTGAGCACAACCCCTGACGAGCAAGCGCTTAGTAATTTACGACGCCGGGCTTCGGGGTCGCACGCGAACGTTGCGGTTGTCGACGCCGAGGAGGCGGGGCCCCTGAACCTCCGCGCGCTCCCCACGCTAGCCTCGGCCACCGGCAACGGCGCGGGACACAGGGCTGAGGGGTGTCATGACCAGGCAGGACAGCGGACCGGAGCACGGACAGGGCCACGGGCGGGACGACGGGCCGGGCGAGGGGCGGGACATCGTGCGGGGCGAGGCGCGGGACAAGCGTGACAGGCCCGACAAGACGGGCCGGGACTTCGACATCGTGCTCTTCGGGGCGACCGGGTTCGTCGGCGCGCTCACCGCCGAGTATCTGGCGGCGCACGCGCCCGAGGGCCTGCGCTGGGCGATCGCCGGGCGCGACACGGCCAAGCTGGAGCGGCTGCGCGAACGCCTCACCGCGATCGACCCCGCCTGCGCCGTGCTGCCGCTGGTCCGCGCGGACGTCGCCGACCCCGCGTCGCTGCGCGCTCTCGCGGCACGCGCGCGCGTGGTGGCCACGACCGTCGGCCCTTACCTCACCTACGGCCAGGAACTGGTGGCCGCCTGTGCCGAGTCGGGCACCGACTACGCGGACCTCACCGGTGAGCCGGAGTTCGTCGACGTCACCTATGTGCGGCACGACGCCCGCGCGCGGGAGACCGGGGCGCGGCTCGTCCACGCGTGCGGCTTCGACTCGATCCCGCACGACCTGGGCGTGCACTTCACCGTGGGGCAGCTCCCGGAGGGGGTGCCGCTGCGGATCGACGGGTTCGTGCGGTCGAACGCGACGTTCTCGGGCGGCACGTTCGCGTCCGCGCTCAACCAGTTCGCACGGGGGCGCCAGATGCTGGCCGCGCAGCAGGACCGCCGACGGCACCAGCCCCGCCTCGTGGGCCGCAGGGCGTACGCGCCGACGGGCGCGCCCCGCTACGCCAAGGAGGTCGGCGCGTGGGCGCTGCCGCTCCCCACGATCGACCCGCAGATCGTGCAGCGGTCCGCGCGGACGCTGGAGCGCTACGGCCCCGACTTCCGCTACCGGCACTACGCGGCGGTCCGGCACCTTCCCGTCGCGGCGGGCGGCGTCGCGGCGGCGGGGGCACTGTTCGCGGCGGCCCAACTGCCGCCCGCGCGCCACTGGTTGTCGGGCCGGCTCCGGCCGGGCGACGGCCCGGACGAGGCACGCCGGGCGAAGAGCTGGTTCTCGGTGCGCTTCGTCGGCGAGGGCGGCGGCCACCGCGTGTTCACGGAGGTCTCGGGCGGGGACCCCGGGTACGACGAGACGGCGAAGATGCTCGGCGAGTCCGCGATGTGCCTGGCCCTGGACGACCTGCCGGCGACATCGGGCCAGGTCACGACGGCGGTGGCGATGGGCGACGCGCTGACGGAGCGGCTGCGCGCCGCGGGGATCGGGTTCCGGGTGGCCGCGAGGAGGTAGGTGGCCCCTACGTGCGCGGGGCGCCCTCCTGCGCCTCGGCAAGTGCTCGGCGGCACAGGGCGTCCGCCCTGCGGGTCGTCTCCGGCTGGCGGTATTTCGGGGTGAGGTTCAGGGTCCAGGCGCACGCCGTGTCGAGGCTCGTGCGGTGGCCGACGGAGACGAAGACGGGTTTGACGCCGTCCCGGGTGCGCAGGGCCCGGCCCACCTCCTCCTCACCGTCGAGCAGGGGCGCCGTGCTGCCGCGCGGCGCGTCCGGCTCCTCGTACGCGAAGGTGAACGGGTTCTTCGCGACGCCGATCGTCGGGAGCCCCGTCAGGACGCCGAGGTGGCTGGCGAGGCCGAAGCGGCGCGGGTGGGCGAGGCCGTACCCGTCGCAGACGACGAGCCCGGGGCCGGCGGCGAGCCCCGCCAGGGCGGCGACGACCGTCGGGATCTCGCGGAACGCCAGCAGGCCGGGCACGTACGGGAAGGAGATCCGGCCGACGGCGGTGGACTCCTCGACCACGTCGAGGGTCGCCGCGTCGAGCACGACGGCCGCCGCGGCGACGAGGTCGCGCGTGTCGTCGTAGGCCACGTCGACACCGGTGACGAGGCCGGTGCCGGGCCGGGGCCCCGGCTCGTCGAGGACGACACGGCCGCGCAGTTCGTCCTGGACGGCGCGGGCCGCGCGCTCGTCGGCGGGCCACCGGTCGGCGAGGCTCTCAAGGTCGTTCATGATGGCGCCCACCCTAGAGGGCTGGGCCTGCGGGGGGCGCGGGTAGCCTGGCGATCATGTTTGTACTCGAACTGACCTACACGGCCCCGGTCGAGCGCGTGGACCCGCTTCTCGAGGCGCACGTCGCCTGGCTCGACGAGCAGTACGAAGCCGGTGTCTTCATCGCGTCGGGCCGTAAGAACCCGCGCGACGGCGGGATCATCCTCGCCGTCGGGGACGACCGCGCGCAGATCGAGAAGATCACGGCGGCCGACCCCTTCGTCACCGGCGAGGTGTGCGCGTACCGCGTCACGGAGTTCATCGCGACGAAAACGGCGCCCGAACTGGAGCGCTTCCGGCAGCAGTTGGCGGGCTAGGGCTGTCCGGCGGATCAGGGTCGGACAGGTCGCGGCGTCCGGTGCGGTGCATCGCAAGGCGCCGGAGCGTCCTGACAGCGGAGCTGTCCGGCGGGTTCGGCAACGCGGCCAGGTGCCGTGCGAGTGGGGGCACCTCCGAGCGGTAGCTGGGGAGTCGCGACCCCGGCCATGATCCGCCGGACACGCCCTAGGACCGTACGTACGGGTCGGTCCCGGCCGTCCGCGTCACGGTGCGAGCCGGGCGATCCGTCCCGTCTCCCCCGAGGCCCAGCAGGCTCCGTCGTGGGCGCAGCTCACCGTGTCGTACGAGCCGGTGTCGACGGTGCGCCAGGTGCGGCCGCCGTCGTTCGTGACGTCCGTTCCCGTCGGGCCGACCGCGAGGGCGCCGGCGCGGGTGTGCGGGAGCCAGGTGACGCCCGAGCGGTAGGCGGGGACGGGCGCGGCGGACGGGGTCCAGGTGCGCCCGCCGTCGGCCGTCGTCGCCGAGGCCTGCGCGGACGCCTGGTCCGCGCGGTAGTCGCCGCCGACCGCGAGGCCGTGCGCGCGGTCGCGGAAGGCGAGCCCGAAGACGCCGCGCGCCGGGTCGCCCGCCGGGATCGTCGCGTCGCTCGCCCGCCAGGTCAGGCCCCGGTCGGAGGAGTGCAGCACGCGCGCGTGTGCGCCCCCGCCGGTGGCCAGCCACACGTCGTGCGGCCCCGAGCTGACCAGGCACTGGCCGCTCGCCGCGAAGCCCGCCTCGCCGTCCTGCGCCGCGGGCATGCCGTCGCCGGGCAGGACGTCCCAGGAACGTCCGCCGTCCCGCGTCGACAGGATCCGGAACCTGCCGTCGACGGGGTCGCTCATCGCCAGGCCGTGGCGCGGGTCGAAGAACGTCAGGCAGTCGTAGAACGCCTTCGGGTCGGCGTTACGGAACGACTCCGTCCAGGTGGCCCCGCCGTCCTCCGTGCGCAGGACCCGCGAGGCGTCCCCCTCGCCGATCGCGAGGACGACCGCGCGCCGGCCGTCGAAGGCCTCGATGTCGCGGAACTCCAACTCCCCCGCCCCCGGCGGCGACACGTTCCGCCAGTGGGCGCCGCCGTCCGAGGTGCGCAGCACCGTGCCCTTGCTCCCGGCCACCCAGGCAGTGCCCCGGCTCACCGCGGCGAGGCCCCGGAACCGCGCGCCCGTGCCGCTGTCCTGCGGTTCCCAGCGTGGCGTGCGGTCCTGCGCCTGGTGCTCGCGCGCACCGTCGGCCCGCGCCGGACCCGCCGGACCGAACGCGAGGGCGAGCGCCGCCCCGGCCAGCCCCATGGACACCATCCTTCTCGACTTCCCCATGCCCCTCATGGCGGGCGAAGCTAGCCCACTCCCCGGGCGCCGTCCAGATGCCCCGCGCGCCTCGTGCGCGATCACCGTGGCGACCGGAACACTTTCCAGAACCTTCCCGGAACACGGCCGGGATGCGGGCCGGTATCCGGGCCGGTGACAGACGTCACTCACCTTCCCGCCCGATCCGGCGCACGGATTCCCCCGTTCCGCCGTCTCATCAAGTGGGGGGAGTCGCGCTCGCTCACGTGGAGGGCCCACCCACCGCCCGATCCGCCGCCATCCGCCGCCGATCCGCCGTCCGTCCAGCCGTCACAAGGGAGCAGGCGTTGTCCACCGTCATCGAGCAAGCCGTAGAGGCACGTCTCGTCGCCGCCGCGCCGCGGATGTCGACCATTCCCGCCACGCTGCGGTACGACATGCGGGACCCCTTCGCCGTACGCATGTCGTTCCCGGCGCCCGCCACGCTCGAAGGCGTCGACGTCAGCTGGACCTTCGCCCGCGAGCTGCTCGCGGCCGGGGTGCGCGAGCCGGCCGGCTCGGGCGACGTCCGGGTGCGGCCGTACGGCTTCGACCGGACGGTCCTGGAGTTCCACGCCTGCGAGGGCACCGCGATCGTGCACATCCGGACGGGCGAACTGCGCCGCTTCCTCAGCACCGCGGCGACGCTGGTGCCGGTGGGTGACGAGCATCTGTACGTGGACCTGGACCGCGACCTCGCCGAGCTGATGCGCGACGTGAGCTGAACATGGCGGCCAGGGTCAACGCCCGCCGCCGAACAGGTTGTTGAGCTCGCCGTAGTCGAGCCCGCCGGCCAGGCTCCCGTACGTTCCGTCGGTGAGCAGCTCCCTCGCCGCCCGGCGGACGAGGGCGTGCACGGCCTGGGCGATGCCCGCGCCGACACTGATCCGGGCCACACCGAGGGCGGCGAACTCGGCCACGGACGGCGCCCCGGGCCAGGCCATCACGTTGAGCGGCGCGTCGACACCCGCCACGAGCGCCTTCACGGTCACCGGGTCGACGGCCCCGGGCACGAAGATCCCGTCCGCTCCCGCCGCGAGATAGCGCGCGGCCCGCTCCAGCGTCAGGGCGACGCGGTCCCCCGGCTCCCCCACGCCCGCGAGATACGTGTCGACACGGGCGTTCACGAACAGCGGCACTCCCTCCGCGTCGGCCGCCGCACGGGCCGCCGCGATCCGCTCCGCCTGCGCCTCGGCGGACCGCAGCGGACCGTGCGCGTCGTGCGCGTCGTGCGAGGAGTCCTCGATGTTGACGCCGACCGCGCCCGCGTCGAGGACGGCCCGCACGGTGGCTGCGACGCCCGCGGCCGTGTCGGCGTATCCGCTCTCGATGTCCGCGGTCACCGGGAGCTCCACCGATGCGGCGATCCTGGCGACGGCGGCGAGCGCCGCCTCCCTGCCGAGCCGGTCCCCGTCCGCCGCGCCGAGATCCCAGGCGAGTCCGGCGCTGGTGGTGGCCACGGCGGCGGCGCCGGCGTCCGCGACGATGCGGGCGCTCGCTGCGTCCCAGGCGTTGGGCAGTACGAGCGGGCGGCCTGCGACATGCCGGGAACGGAGGGACAGGGCCAGGTCGCGGAGGTGCGTGCGATGCGTCATGCGGCACAGCCAACCAGGCGGACCGCGCAGCGTCCGGCGAGAATCCGACATCTACGCACTCGGCGGAGCGGAACGCCGCGGTCTCCGCATCACAGGGCCCGTTCAGCCACCGTCACCCGCCGCACGGGCCGCCTCCGCCGCCTCGACGGCCGAGGCCAGCGCGGTGCGGATGTCGTCCATCGCCTCCGCCAGTTCGGGGGACGCGTCGCCCGCGTGGACGACGAGGTCGTCGAGGCGGTCCCGGTGCGCGCGCCGGCCGGGGCCGGAGACCGGCGCGCTCAGTTCGCCGACGGTGGCGAGCACGGCGAGGACCGCGTCGTCCCGGTCCACCTGGCCGACGGGCAGAGGCCCTGCGAGGGCGCCGAGCACCTCGGCCCGCAGCACCTCGACGTATTCGGCGCGTGCCAGGCGGTAGCGGGTCACCGGGAACACTCCGAGGACGCGCTTGCGCTCCCGCGAGAGGTACCCCTCGGTGGCGAGCCGGCGGCGCACGGTGCCGAGAGCGGCGTCGGAGCGGTAGCGGATCCAGGTGCGCCAGGTGCGCGGCCTCGACTCCTCGGCGAGCTCCATCAGTTCGTCGAGTACGGGGTCGCCGGTGCGGGCGCCGAGGACCGGTGTGACGACACCGTCCACATCGCTGATCATGCGGCGCCCGGCGAGTTCGGCGAGGGCCGCGGCGCGTACGGCGAGCGCCAGGTCGGGGGCGTCGGAGACCTGGCCCTTCGAGGTGTCGAAGCCCAGCAGGAAGAGCCGGGCGGGCAGCGAGAGCGAGCCGTGGGGCACGAGCGCCTCCTCCTGGGGGTGGGGCTCACGATAATTCGCGTACCGCTGTGTGACGTGCCTCTCAGTCCGACTCCACGAGCTGTGTTTCTGAGGCGCAATGGGGCCATAGAGGCAGGTGAGGACGGAGGGGCCGATTCCGGGGGGCCCTTTACAGAGGGTTTAACCTACGGCAACGTAACCTACGACACCGTAGGTACATCCGCTCGTGCCTGCGTTTCGTGTCTTCGCACTACTCCCGTCCCCCTCTGGAGCCCTCGTGACCATCACCTCTCCCCACCTCGGCAGCTCGTCCTCCACCTGGACCGACGCCCAGCTGCTGTACGCGCTGGAGGAAGTGGTCGAGCAGGAACTGAACCGCCACCTCAAGGTGGCCAAGGACTGGATGCCGCACGAGTACGTGCCGTGGGCCGACGCCCGGAACTTCCCCGGCTTCTTCGAGGACGGCGAGGCCTGGGCGAAGGACCAGTCCAAGGTCACCGAGGTCGGCCGGATCGCTCTCGTCGTCAACCTGCTGACCGAGGACAACCTCCCCAGCTACCACCACGAGATCGCCACCCTGTTCGGCCGCGACGGCGCCTGGGGCACCTGGGTGCACCGCTGGACCGCCGAGGAGGGCCGCCACGGCATCGTGATGCGCGACTACCTGCTCGCCTCCCGCGCCGTCGACCCGGACCAGCTGGAGCAGTTCCGGATGGCGCACATGGCGGAGGGCTTCGAGTCCGACAACCGGCACTCGATGCTGCACTCGGTCGCGTACGTCGCCTTCCAGGAGCTCGCGACCCGCGTCTCGCACCGCAACACCGGCCACCAGTCGGGCGACCCGGTCTGCGACCGCATGCTGGCGCGCATCGCGACCGACGAGAACCTGCACATGGTCTTCTACCGGAACCTGCTCGGCGCCGCCTTCGAGCTCGCCCCCGACCTCACGATGCAGGCCGTGCGCGACGTCGTCGTCAACTTCCGGATGCCCGGACACGGCATGCCCGGCTTCGAGCGCGCCGCCGCGCAGATGGCCATCGGCGAGATCTACAACATGCGCATCCACCACGACGACGTGATCCAGCCCGTGCTGCGCTTCCTGAAGGTCCTGGAGATCGACGGGCTCGGCCCGGAGGGTCTCAAGGCCCAGGAGGAGCTCGGCCTGTACATGGGCGGCCTGGACAGCGAGGCCGCCAAGTTCGACGAGAAGCTGGCGGCCCGCAAGGCCCGCATGGCGGCCCGCGCCGGGCACTGACCCCCGCCTCTTCCGTACGCGCTCCCGGGCCCCGGCCCGGGAGCGCGTACGTGTGTCAGCCGCGCCGCAGCTGGAGCCGCTCCTTCTCGGAGAGGCCGCCCCAGACGCCGAAGCGTTCGTCGTTGGCGAGTGCGTAGTCCAGGCAGGCCGTGCGGATCTCGCACAGGCCGCAGATGCTCTTCGCCTCGCGCACGGAGCTGCCGGGCTCGGGGAAGAAGAAGTCACCGCCCGTCTGGGCGCACAGCGCCGCGTCCTGCCAGGAAGGGACGGGCGGGACGGGCGTGACGGGGCGCAGCGTGTTGTTCGAGTACATGCCGCCGATCGTGCCGCACGGCGAAAAACAGACGATCAACGACTGATCAACGCGGCGCGCCGGACGGATCCCGACACGGTCGCGACGCGGTCGCGACGCGGCTCAGGTCTGGTTCGGGTCTCCCTTGATGACCGCGAAACGGGCGCCCTGCGGGTCGGTGATCTTGGCGATGCGGCCGACGCCCGGCAGGCTCGTGGGTTCGAGGCGCACGGCGCCCTTCAGCTCCCGCGTCCGGTCGGCGATCGCGTCGACGTCCGGCACATGGAAGTACGGCATCCAGTGCGCGCCAATGTCGGACTCCGCGGGGTCGTCGCGGAGCGTGACCATGCCGCCGAACATGTCGTCCGCGCCGGTGCCGGCCGGGTTGACCGTCGTATAGATGCCGCCGGGGAACGGCACGTCGAACGTGCCCCAGCCGAACACCGAGCGGTAGAACTCCTTGGCCTCGTCGACGTCGGGGGCGTACAGCTCGATCCAGTTGAGCGAGAAGTCCTCGGTGGCGAGGTCGAGGCCCTTGTTCCGGCCGGGCTGCCAGAGGCCGAAGAGCGCGCCCGCCCGGTCGGCGAGGACGGCCATGCGGCCCAGGTCCAAGACGTCCATCGGCTTGTACGGGGTGGACCCGCCGGCCTGCTCGGCGGCCCGCACGGTCGCGTCGGTGTCCTGCGTCTGGAAGTAGACCGTCCAGGACGGCGGGGCCTGGTCGGGCGTGACGGTCATCGCGCCGGCGACGCTCTTGCCGTCGAGCTGAAAGAGGCCGTAGCCGCCGACCTCGGGGCCGCCCGACTGGAACTGCCAGCCGAAGAGCCCGCTGTAGAAGGAGACGGCCGCGTCCAGATCAGGGGTCGCGAGATCCAGCCAGTTCGGTGAGCCGTCGACGTAACGGGTGGTGAGCATGGTGCCCTCCTCGTTGAGGGTGCCCCCCTTGCAGGGGTCCCGTTGTCTGCCTCACCGAGTCTTCCACCGCCCACTGACAATGGCCGTTCCACACGCCACCGACGTCATCCGACGGCGTGGGCTCCCAGGTCCCCGCACGGCTCACGCCCCGGCGTCCTCGCGGATGAGTTCGGCCGCCTTCTCCGCGAGGGCGACGGTCGGGGCGTGCGTGTGGCCGCGCGTGATGCGCGGCATCACCGAGGCGTCGACGACCCGCAGGGCGTTCACTCCCCTGACCCGCAGGCGCGGGTCCGTCACCGAGCCGTCGTCGGCGCCCATGCGGCAGGTGCCGACCGGGTGGTAGAGCGTCTCGGCGCCCGCCCGGATCACCCGCGTGAGCTCGTCGTCGTCCACGATCCCCGGATACGGCGCGAGAGGCCCGTCGGCGTACGGGGTGAGCGCCTTGGACGTGAAGAGTTCCTCGGCGCGCCGTACTCCCGCGACGAGTGTGCGCAGGTCCTCGTCCCGGGTGAGATAGCCCGGGTCGATGACGGGCGCCGCCGTGGGACCCGGCCCGCCCGGGGTGATGCGGCCCCGGCTCTCGGGCTGGAGGAGGACGACCCCGATGGTGATGCCGTGTTCGTCCGGCGGCGTGAGTCCGTGGTTGACGAACGGCACGGGCGCGTGGATCAACTCGATGTCGGGCGCGGCGAGTTCGGGGCGGCTCCGGATGAAGGCGACCGCCTCGCCGACGTTCGAGGTGAGCGGTCCGCGGCCGGAGAGCAGGAAGCGGCCCACGTTGGTGAGCGAGTCGGCGCCGGTGAGCGTGACGGGCCGCGGGCAGCGCATGGTGACCGCGAAGGAGAGGTGGTCCTGGAGGTGCCGGCCCACGTCGGGCGACGCGACCCGCACGTCGATGCCGGCCGCGGCGAGCTGCTCGGGGTCGCCGACGCCCGCCTGCTGGAGCAGCTGCGGGGAGCCGATGGCGCCCGCGCTGAGGATCACCTCGCGGCGGGCGCGCAGGATGCCCGGGACGCCCTCGGCGACGACGCCGGCCGCGCGGGTGCCGTCGAAGTCGAGCCGGGTGACGCGGGCGTCGGTGAGGATGTGCAGGTTGGGGCGGCGCGCGGCCGGTTTCAGGTAGCCGTCGGCGGCGCTCCACCGGCGGCCGCGGCGCTGGTTGAGCGGGGTGAGCGCGAAGCCGCTGTGGTCGGGGTGGTTCAGCTCCGCCGACTCCTTCAGGCCCGCGGCGCGGCAGGCGTCGAGGAACGCGGCCGTCGTCACGTTCGGGTCGCGCGGCGGCGAGATCCACAGCGGTCCGAGCGTGCCGTGCACGGAGTCGGGGGCGCCCGCCCAGCGTTCGGCCCGCTGGAAGTAGCGCACGAACCGGTCGTACGCCCACTCCTCGCCGGCGGCCTCGCCCCACGCGTCGTAGTCGTCCCGGTGGCCGCGCACCCACATCATGGCGTTCATCGAGGAGGAGCCGCCGAGCATGTGTCCGCGCGGCCAGTACAGCTCGCGGCCGTCGAGCGCGGGCTGCTTCGCGGTCGAGTAGTCCCAGTCGTACGGCGTCCGGAACAGCTTGGGGAACGCCGCCGGGATATGGATCTCGGCCTTGCGGTCGCGCGGGCCCGACTCGACGAGCGCGACGCGCACGGACGGGTCCTCGGACAGCCGCGCGGCCAGCACACAGCCGGCCGACCCGGCCCCGACGATGACGTAGTCGTATTCGCTGTCCTTGCTCAACTCGACTCCCGGGGTGGGTGGTTGGTGCGCTACGTGATGATCCCTTCCCTACCCCGTGGTGTACATCCCGCGCCGGTCCACCCCCTCACCACGCCAAGGGCCGGGAGGACCGTCTCGGCCACGCGGTACGCCTCCTCCAGGAGCGGGTTGCCGGAGAGAATGAACGTGTCGACGCCCAGGTCCTGGTACTCCTCCAGCCTCTCGACGACCTGGGCCGTCGAGCCGACGACCGCGGTGCCGGGGCCCGGGCGGAACAGGCTCATGCCGGGCCAGAGGTTCGGGTGGGTCTCCAACTCCCGTGCGCGGGCCGGGACTTTGCCGCCGTGCTGGCGGAACTGGCGCTGCCAGCCGACCCCGTCCTCGCCCACCCGGTCGCCGAGCTGACGCCGGTAGGTGGCCTCGGAGGTGACGTCGAGGAGCCGGTCGGCCGCCGCCCATGCCTCGTCCTCGGTGTCGCGGACGATGAGGTGGAGGCGCAGGCCGACGCGCAGGGTGCGGCCGTACGCGGCGGCGCGCTCACGGACGCGGTCCAGCTTCTCCTTGAGCAGATGCGGGGGTTCGCCCCAGGTCAGATAGACGTCGACGTGTTCGGCGGCCATCTCGATGCCGGGCGCGGACGAGCCGCCGAACCACAGCGGGACGTGCGGGTCCTGGACGGGCTTCAGGTCCCTGAAGGAGGCGCCCGCGTCCTTCAGGTCGTAGAAGCGGCCCTTGTGGTCGAAGATCTCGCCGGCGGTGAGCCGCTTCACGATCGACCAGTACTCGGCGCTCAGTTCGTAGCGCTCGTCGTGCCCGACGTGGAGGCCGTACTCCTGGAGGGACTTTGTCGAGCCGTTGACGACGTTGAAGCGGAGGCGGCCGCCGAAGAGGGTGTCGAAGCTGAGCGCCATCTTGGCGAGGAGGGTCGGCGAGATCAGTCCGGGGTGGACGGCGAGGAGGGGCTTGAACGCGGTGCTCGTCGAGGCCGCGAGGGCGCTGCCCAGGGGCCAGACGTCGTAGAGGTCGGTGGCGAGGAGCGCGCCGGTGAAGCCCAGGCGTTCGACGGTTGCGGCCAGGTGGCTCAGATAGCCGAGGTCGACCTGCCTGCGGCCGTCCGGCTCCCAGGGGTAGGCGCCCTCGCGCGGGATGATGTACCAGAGGACTTCGGGAGCGGGCACGGCGGTCAGACCGCCTTCCGCGCCACGGCGTGCGCGACGGTGACGGCGCGCTCGATGAACCCGGTGCGGTGGAAGACGTCCGCGCCCTGCTGCTGCTCGGCGAGGAACGCGTCCGTGACCGGCTCGATCCGCCAGGGCAGCGCGCGCAGCGCCGTCTCCCAGTCCTGTGCCGTGCCGCCCTGGTGCTCGGCGGCGATCTCGGCGGCCTCGCGCGGGTGCTCCTTCGCCCAGTCGTCGGCGCGCTGCAGAGCGCGGGTCAGGGCGTCGATCACCTCGGGGCGCTGCTCGGCGAGGTCACGGCGGGTGAAGAAGACGGACCGGTCGGAGATGACGTCGCCGGTGCGGACGACGACGCGGACGCCGCCCGTGCGCAGGGCCGCGACGAGCTGGGCGCCCTGCGCTACCCAGGCGGTGATCTCTCCGGAACGCAGCAGCTTCTCGCTGTTCTCGTCGCCGCGCACGGGGGTGATGTCGGTGGCGTACGAGAGGCCCGCGTCGTCCAGGGCCTTGGCGACGAGGTGGGTCTGCCAGGAGCCGATGGCGAGGTGGACGGTGCCGCCCTTGAGGTCGGCGACCGTGCGGACCGGGCTGTCGTCGGGGACGAGGAGCGCTCCGTGGTCGGGGCGGGGCGCGGAGACGGCCGTGTAGACGATGTCGTGGCCCGCGGCCTGCGCGGTGACGGGCGGGGTCGAGCCGGTGCCGCCGAAGTCGATGACGCCCTCGGTGAGGAGTTCGCCGGTGCGGACCCCGTTGACGTAGGAGTGGAAGATGGCGCTCTCGCCGACGGCCGCGAGTTCCTGCTGGGCGTAGTCCAGGCGGGAGAGGTAGTAGAGCGACGGGTTGCTGTTGTGGACGCCGATGGTGATGGTCATTCAGATCACTCCGGTTTCTGCGTGGGTGCGGCTGTGGACGCCGAGGTCGGCGAGGAGGCGCCGGCGGAGGGCGGCGAAAGCGGGGTCCCCGGGGTCGCGGGGGTGGTCGACGGCGACGGGCTCGTCCGTGACGAGGCGCCCGTCGCGCAGGACGCAGACGCGGTCCGCGAGGCGTACGGCCTCGTCCACGTCGTGGGTGACGAGGAGGACGGCGGGGCGGTGCGCGCGGCACAGCTCGCCGACGAGGTCCTGCATCTTGAGGCGGGTCAGGGCGTCGAGGGCGGCGAACGGCTCGTCCAGGAGCAGGAGTTCGGGCTCGCGCACCAGGGCGCGGGCGAGGGCGACACGCTGGGCCTCGCCGCCGGAGAGCGTGGCGGGCCAGGCGTCCGCGTGCCGTTCGAGGCCGACCTCGGACAGGGCCTTGAGGCCGCGCGCCGCCTGCCCGCGCGGCAGTGCGACGGTCACGTTGGCAAGGACCTTCTTGGACGGGACGAGGCGTGGCTCCTGGAAGACGACGGTGCGGGCCTCGGGGACGAGGACCTGTCCGGCGTCGGCCCCGTCGAGCGCGCCGAGGATGCGCAGAAGCGTCGTCTTGCCGCTGCCGCTCGCGCCGAGGAGGGCGACGAACTCGCCCCGGCGGATGGTGAGGTCGAGCCCGTCGAGGACGGCCCGCTCCCCGAAGACGCGGCGCAGGCCCGTGATGCTGACCGCGGTGCTCATCGGACGCCTCCCTGTCCGGCGCGGCGCCACGGCATGAGTCCGCGTTCGAGGAGCCGTACGACGGCGTCGGCGATCAGGCCGAGCAGTCCGTAGACGAGGATGCAGACGGCCAGGATGTCGGTGCGGGCGTAGCTCTGCGCCTGGGACATGAGGTAGCCGATGCCGGCCGTCGCGTTGATCTCCTCGGCGGCGATGAGCGCGATGACGCTGAGAGTCATCGACAGGCGCAGGCCGGCGAGGAGCGAGGGCAGGGCGCCGGGCAGGACGGCCTCGCGGACGATGCCGAGGCGGCTCATGCCGAAGCTGCGCATGGCCTCGACGAGTTTGCGGTCGGTGTTGCGGACGCCGCTGGAGGTGGAGACGTACATGGGGAAGGTGGTGGCAACGGCGATGAGGAGGATCTTCGCCGTCTCGTTGATGCCGAACCACACCATGAACAGCGGGACCAGGGACAGGAACGGGATGGTGCGCAGGGTCTGCAGGGACGAGTCGAGGAGTTCGTCGCCGAGCCGGGTGAAGCCGGTCGTGATGCCGAGGATGAGACCGGTCACGAGTCCCAGGGCGAGGCCGAGGCCGGAGCGGGTGAGCGAGGTCGCGAGCGCGTCGGGCAGCTGACCGTTGCCCCACAACTCCCCGATGGCGTCGATGACTTGGGGCGGCGAGGCCAGGACGTCGGGGGTGAGCAGGCCCGTCGCCGACGCCACCCACCACAGGGCGAGGAGGGCGACGGGGCCGAGGGCGCGGACGGTGACGGAGTGGGCGCGGGAGCGCGGGCGGTGGGACGGCGGGCGCGGGGTGACGAGGCCGTGCGGCGGCGCGCCCCGCACCTCCCTGGCCCGCCGGTCGGTGAGCGTCATGACAGTTTCTCCACGTCGACGACGTGCGCGGCGACGTCGATCTTCGTCCTGGTCACCTTCTGGTCGGCGTAGAAGCGGGCCACGCCCTCGAAGCGCTTGATGTCGGCGTCGGTGATGGGCTCGACGGTGCCGCCCTGGGCGGTGAACGCGGTCTGGATCCGCTTGGCGTCACCGGTGACGGCCTGCGGGCCCGCGTCGGTGTTCACGTTCAGATAAGGGGCCGGGTTCTGCTTCTCCTTGAGGCTGCCCTCGTGGAGGTAGGCGTAGAGGGCCTTGACGACCTCGGGGTGCTTGTCGGCGAAGCCCGTCCGGACGGCGTTCAGGCTGTAGTTGTCGGAGCCGATCTCCTTGCCGTCGGCGATGAACTTCGCCTTCCCGCTGCCGAGTTCGGCCACGGCGTACGTCGACCAGACCGCCCAGGCGTCGACCTTGCCGGTGTTGAAGACGGCGGCGGTCTGGTCGGGCCGGAGATAGACGCGCTCGACCTCGCTCGCCGGGATGTGGTGGTCGGCGAGGGCCTTGAGGAGCAGGTACTCGCCGGTGCCGCCCTGGTTGACGGCGACCTTCTTGCCGACGAGGTCCTCGACCTTGTCGATCCCGGAGCCCTTCTTGGCGAGGATGCCCTCGCCGACGGGGTCGGGGGCCGTCGCGGTGAAGAACGAGAAGCCGGGGGTCTGGGCGAGCGAGGTGATGCCGGAGGTGATCGAGCCGGTCGCGACGTCGAGCTGGTTCGCGTTCATGGCCTGGGCGGCCGGGGCGAACGGGCCCGCGCTGCCGGTCCATTCGACCTTGGCATGCACCTTGGCGAGGGCCTTGGCCAGTGAGCCGTCCTTCTTGCCGAGGGCGAGGACGCCGGAGTTGCCGGGGTCGGGGATGCGGACGGTGACGTCTGCGGCCGCCTCGGGGCCGGAGTCCGCCTCGGAGGTGCCGCAGCCGGTGAGGGCCGTGAGCGCGGCGAGTGCGGCGAGTGCGGCGAGTGCGGCGAGCGCCGACTGGGTCTTCGGGATGCGCATGACGGGGTCCTTAGGGGGCGGGCCGGGAAGGGGCGGACTGGGATGGGAAGGGCTGGGACGGGAGCGGCTGGGTGAGATTCAGCAGGCGGGCGCGGCGCAGCGGCTCGGGGTCCGCCCAGTCCCGTACGTCGACGGGCTCGGGCAGGAAGCCGTGGGCGTGCAGGGCCGCGGACTGCCGGTCGAGCAGGCCCAGGCGGTCGTCGGAGAGGCCGGGGTGCAGGGTGCGATGGGTGCCGGGGCGGTAAGCGCCGGCGACGCCCTCGGCGCCCGCTCCGGTCTCGGCGCCGAGGATGCGGGCCACGTCGTCGGGCCGGTCCGCGGCCCAGTCGGCGGCGCGCAGGAGCACGGCGAGGAAGCGGTCGACGAGGTCGGGGCGGTCGTCGAGGAGGCGGCGGTGGACGGTGACGGGACGCGGGGTGCCGTTGTTCACGCGGTGCGTGCGGTCGGGCAACTCATCGAGTTCCAGGGCGACTTCGGCCCCGACACGGCGGGCCGCCTCGACGGAGAGTGCCCCCTTGACGTAGACGGCGTCGACGTCGCCGCGGCGCAGTGCGGCCAGCTCCGCGGCCCACTGTCCGGTGTGGCCGTCGGCGGGCACGTCGACGAGGGTGGCGTCGTCGAGGCCGAGCCCGGCGGAGGCGAGGGCACCCTCGAAGCCGCGCAGGGCCATCGCCCGCCAGAAGTCGATGGCGATGCGATGGCGGGGCACCGCGAGGCGCAGGCCGCGCAGCGCGGCGGCGCCCCTGATACCCGAGCCGGGCGCGACCAGGACCGTCTGGCGCTCCTCGATCCAGGTGAGCCCGACGAGCCGGGTCTCCTCGCCGCGTGAACGGGCCCACAGCGCGGGGACGTTGCCGCCCTCGCGGAAGAGGCCGGGCAGGGCGTGCGTGTAGTGCGTGTGCCGGTCGACGTCATGTCCGGCGTCCTGGAGGGACCGTACGGTGATGCCGTCCGGTGCGAACTCGGCGGCGAGCCACTGCTGGTCGGCGGCGATTCCCGTCGCCGTGGGTACGGGACAGCGGGTGAACCAGAGGGTGTCGGGGACCGCTGCGGTGGCGGTCGTCGGCCGGGTCTTGGCATGCGTCATGGAGGTTTCCCGGGGTCGGCGAGAAGCAAGGGGGGTGGGTGGAGCGCGGGCGGGGTGGAGCACGGGCGCGCCGGGGCATGCGGGGGCCGCGCGGAGGCCTGGCTCAGCAAGGTGCGAGGCGTGAAGCTCAGGGCGCGAGGTGTGAGCTGCGAAGTGTGAGCTGTGAGGTGTCAGCGACAGGTGGCGCTGGAGACGCGCGCCAGGTCGATGTGACGGCGCAGCGTGAACAGGGACGCGACCAGGGGCGGGGTGAGCGCGGCGGAGGGCCGGAGTCGTCCGGTCATGGCGCTGCTCCCCTCTGCGATCGGGTGGTCCGTGCTGGTGGCGTGGTGGTGACGGGTGCACAGTGGCACGCCCCGGGCGTCACCGGCAAGCCGCTTCCCATGATGTGGGAACGAGCGTGAACGGAGTGTTTCAGACCGTCATTTGGACCAGTGGAAGCCGCCCATTCGGCCCGCCGAGGCTGCCGTAATGTGGGAAGCCCACGCCGTACGAACCGCAGGGAGCCCCCACCGTGACCGCCCCCACCGCGCCCCGCTCACCCGGCGGCGCGCAGGCCGTGCAGCGCGCGCTCGACGTCCTGCACTGTTTCCACGACAACGGGCCCGACCTGAGCGCGTCCGACCTGGCGCGCCGCCTCGCGCTGCCCGTGTCCACGGCGCACCGCCTGGCCCGCACCCTCCTGGGTGCCGGCTTCCTCGAACAGGACGTCCGCACGTCGCGCTACCGACTCGGCCCGGCCGTCACGGAGTTGGGGCGCCTGTCCTACCATCAGCGCGGGCTGCACCTCGCCGCGCCGGAGCTGGCCGACCTGGCCGAGCGCACCGGCGCCACCGTGGACCTCGCGCTGCGCAGCGGCCCGCACGCGGTGATCGTGGCCGGCGGCTCGGTCACACCGAAGGTCGGCCTGCGCAGGCCGCTGCACTCCACCGCACTCGGCAAGGTGCTGCTGGCCTGGGCTCGGCCCGGGGAGGCCGACCTCGCGTCGCTGCCGCCGCTGCGCGCCTTCACGGACCGCACGATCGTCGAACCGGCGGCGCTGGCAGCCGAGTTGGAGCACGTCCGGCGCGCCGGGCACGCGCTGAACGACGGCGAGTCGGCGCGGGGTGTGCGCACCCTGGCGGTGCCGGTCCTGGACCGGGCGGGGCACGCGCGGTTCGCGCTGGCCGTGCGCGCCACCCCCGAGCTGATCACGGACGAGCGCGCCGGCCACTTCCTGGACCGGGCGAAGGTGTGCGCCCGCGCCCTGGAGGTACTGCTGCTGCCGCCCGGGGAGCGCAGGCAGGAACCGTAGCGGAGCGCGTACGTCTAGCCGGTGTACGCCTAGCCGGTGTGTTCCATCGGGTGGTGCGGCTCGTAGCCGGGGATCGTGCCGTCCGCCTTCTTCACCAGGAAGAGTCCGGCCATGCCCATGTCGGAGTGGCTCTGGACGTGGCAGTGGTACATCCAGGCGCCCGCTCCGACGCCCTCGCCCGCGATGATCTGGAAGCCGAAGGAGTCGGCGGGCCCGACGATCTTGTTGTCGACGACCCGGCTCGGGTCGTCCGGGCCGGTCAGCGTGCCCGTGCGGTTGTCGGCCCAGCGATGCCCGTGCATGTGGAACGTGTGGTAGTACTCGCCGTACGTGATCATGACGATCTCTACGCGATCGCCCACCGTGGCCTCGAAGTTCGGTCCCTCGTGCGCCGGCTTGTTGTTGATGGTCATGTCGTTGAAGACGATCGTGAACGTGGTGTCCGGGAGCACGTCGCCCTTGCGGCGGACGACGACCGGCCCGTACAGGCCCTTGCGGATGCCGCCGGTGCCGTGTTCCGTGCCGACGGCGTGGTCGTGGTAGTGCCAGTACCCCGCGCTGCCCGCGCGCCAGGTGCCGTCCTTGCGGCGGCCGGGGGCGTGCGTGCGCCAGGTGTAGGTGCGGGTGCCGCCGGGCTCCACGTCGCTCTTGTTGAGCTTGGTGCCGTCGCTGGAGACCTCGTAGTCCAGGCCGTGGACGTGCAGGCTCGCCGTCACGTCCATGGTGTTCTCGAAGTCGATGTGCAGCGTGTCGCCTTCGTTGAGCTCGATCAGGGGGCCGGGCACGGATGCCTTGCCCTTCTCGAAGCCGTAGCCCATCTGCCCGTCCGCGAGCTTCTCGGCGTACAGCTTGACGCGCTTGACCTCGCCGCCGGCCAGGGCCGTCCGCACCGGTCCGTCGGCGGGGGCGGCATCGGTCGCCGCGATGAGCGACAACGATGTCGCAGTGGTCGCGGCGGCCGCTCCGCCCATCAGCACACGCCGGTTGAAGCTGCGTCTGTCCATGCCGAACTCCCCACCCTTGTACGGGATTTACGCGGACACACCACTGGGATCAGGGAGACGGTAACCGGCTGATCTTCGTTTATCCACACGCAGGACAAAGTTCGCGCCATCGCGGTCATACCTATTGGCGGGCCACGAAAAGAGGTCTAGCTTCGTCCGCGCCGTACCTGTGACCGACGAGGGGTGGGTGAACACATGCGGTTCGTACCGCATCAAAAACCCTTGGCCGTAAGAGGGTTGGACAGAGACAGACGCAGACGGCGCCGCGCCGTCGCCGCGGTCCTGGCGTCCGGGGCCGTCACCGCCGGGCTGCTCACCGGGCCCGCCGCGAGCGCGCGCCCGTTCCCCGAACCATCCGTGACAACGATGTCCCTGCCGTCTCCTCCCGGCGGGGCGAACGTGCGCGTCCTGGTGTACTACGGCTCCGCCGCCGCCGGCGACGAGTCGCCCGTGGTCGACGCGGGCATCGCGGCCATCGAGAAGATCGGCCAGACGGGGCCGCCGGCGCAGCGCTTCAAGATCACGGCGACGGACGACGCGTCCGTGTTCACCGACTCGGCGCGCCTCGGCCGCTTCAACGCGGTCGTCTTCCTCACCGGCGGCGGCGACGTCCTCGACCCGGACCAGGAAGCAGGTCTCGAGTCGTACATGGAGGCCGGCGGCGGGTTCGTCGGCATCCACGACGCGGCGCGCGCGGAGCCGTACTCGGACTGGTTCACCGGACTGATCGGCGCGCGCCCGGCCGATTCCAGCCCAACCAACGTACAGCGGGCGACCGTTGAGGTCGGTGACCGGCAGCATCCGGCCACCAAGGACCTTCCCGTGCAGTGGAAGCGCCCCGACCAGTGGCTGAACTGGGTGAAGAACCCGTCCGGCAGCGTGCACACCGTGGCCCGGGTCCGCGAGTCGACGTACCAGCCGGGCGCGAGCGCCAACGGCGCGGACCACCCGGTCTCGTGGTGCCGCGACTACGACGGCGGACGTTCCTTCTACACCGGGATGGGCGGCACCGTCTCCAGTTACGACGAGGTGGACTTCCAGTCGCATCTGCGCGGCGCCCTGCTGTGGACGAGCCGCATCGTGCGCGCCGACTGCAAGGCCGCGATCGACGCCAACTACAAGGCCGAGCGCCTCACCCAGCCCAACCAACCCGGTCAGAACGACCAGATCGGTGAGCCGCACGGCCTGGTCACCGCCCCCGACGGGCGGGTCCTGTACATCGGGCGCGGCGGCGCCGACTCCTCGCAGCCGGTGGTCACCGACTGGAACAACCCCGACGTGGGCAAGGGCAAGGGCGAGATCCACGTCTACGACCCGAAGACCAAGAAGGTCACCCAGGCCGGGGCACTCACCGTCTTCGGCAACAAGGGCGGCGGCGACGAACTGGTCAAGGTCGAGGAGGGCCTGCTCGGCATCGAGCTCGACCCGAAGTTCGAGCAGAACGGCTGGGTGTACCTGCACTACACGCCGCACTCGCAGATCGACCGCGACAAGCAGATGGCCGAGCGCCGCGTCTCGCGCTTCACCCTCGACCTGGACACGAACAAGCTGGACATGAGCAGCGAGAAGGTGCTGCTCAACTGGCCGGTGCAGATCCACAGTTGCTGCCACGCGGGCGGCGGGATGGCCTGGGACTCCAAGGGCAACCTGTACATCGCGACCGGTGACAACAACTCCAGCCGCTTCAGCGACGGTTACTCGGGCAACAACCCCGAGCCGAACTACAAGGGCGTCTCGTTCGCCGACGCGCGCCGCACCGCCGGCAACACCAACAACCTCAACGGCAAGATCCTGCGCATCCACCCGGAGGCCGACGGCACGTACACCCTGCCGGAGGGGAACCTCTTCACCGGCAAGGAGACGGCCGAGGGCGGCGGGAAGACGCGCGGCGAGATCTATGTGATGGGCGTCCGCAACCCCGCGCGCATCTCCGTCGACAAGAAGACCGACACGCTGTACGCGGGCTGGGTCGGCCCGGACGCGAGTGAGCCGTCGACGACCTGGGGTCCGGCCAAGTACGACACCTTCGCCGTCATCACCAAGGCGTCCAACCGGGGCTGGCCGTACTGCATGGGCAACAAGCAGCCCTACCGCGACCGCAACCTGCCGGACCCGACGAAGCCGCTCGGCTGGTACGACTGCGACCACCCGAAGAACGAGTCGCCGAACAACGACGGTCTCGTGAACCTGCCGCCGGTGACCGGCAACAACATCTGGTACTCGCCGCAGGGCGGTGCCCCGGACTATCCGCGCGACGCGAACGGCGTGCCCTCGTACAAGAAGGAGGAGGCCAAGTACCTCCTGCCGTGGCTGAAGGGCGGTGGGCAGGCCGCGATGGACGGGCCGGTCTACCGCTACGACGCCTCGATCCCGAACGCGGACAAATGGCCGAGCTACTGGGACGGCAAGTGGTTCGTCGGTGACTTCTACGACGGCACGCAGCCGCGTCACGCGGTGCTCACCGACCCGAGGACGGCCGGTGACGGCGGGCTCCCGGTGCACGCCGACAACCTGAAGAAGATCGTGCCGGTCGGCACCGACGGCATCAAGAACCTCATGGACTGGAAGTTCGGCCCCGACGGCGCGCTCTACGTCCTCGACTACGGCCGCGGCTTCTTCACCTCGGACGCCAAGTCAGCCCTGTGGAAGGTGACTTACACGGGTGGCGAGGCGACTCCGGCAGCCGGTCAGCTGGCCAGGAAGGGTTGATCCATGCACGGCAGACGAAGACTGTGGACGGCGCTGTTCGCCGGCCTCCTCCTGATGCTCGGCCTCGGCTCCCCCGTGGCGTTCGGGCAGGACGCCCCCGTGGCCGCCCAGCAGGTCCTGACCTGGACCGGCAGCGACGACATCACCAAGTACGCCTCGGCGCCGACGACGGCGGTCGCGGGCCCGACGACGATCGTCTTCGAGAACAGCGCGGCGACCGGCAACACGATGGGCATGCCGCACACGCTGACGTTCGACGTGTCGGACCCCGAGTACAACAACGACGTGCCGCTGAACATCCTGGCCAACCCGAACGACGACCAGGGCGGCCGGCACACGGCGGAGGTCACCCTGACCCCCGGCCGCTACCTCTACCACTGCACGATCCCCGGCCACGGGGCCATGCAGGGCATCCTCGTCGTGACCGAGGGCGGCGGCGCGGACACGACGGCCCCGGACACGTCGGCGAAGGTCGACGGGCAGCAGAACGCCCAGGGCGAGTACGTCGGTTCGGCCTCCGTCAGCGTGAGCGCGACCGACGCGGGCTCGGGCGTCGACAAGATCGAGTACGCGGTGGGCGCGGACGGCGCGTGGCAGCCGTACACGACGGCGGTGGTCGTCGACCAGGTCGGAACGCACAGGATCCGCTACCGGGCGTCCGACAAGGCGGGCAACGTGGCGGCCGAGAAGTCGGTCGACTTCACCGTGGTCGCGCCGCCGACGGACGACAGGACGCCGCCGGAGACCTCGGCGACGGTGAGCGGCGAGAAGAACGACAAGGGCGAGTACGTGTCGATGGCGACGGTCACGGTGACGGCCTCCGACACCGGTTCCGGCGTCAACACCATTGAGTACGCGGTGGGTTCGGACGGTGCGTGGCAGCCGTACACCTCGCCGGTGATGGTGCACGAGGCGGGCGCGCACACCGTGCGCTACCGGGCCGCGGACAAGGCGGGCAACCAGGCCGCCGAGAAGTCGGTCGACTTCACCGTGGTCGCCCCGCCCGCGCAGGACAGGACACCGCCCGAGGTGTCGGCGAAGGTCGACGGCGACAAGGACTCCAACGGCGCGTACATCAAGAGCGCCAAGGTGACGGTCACCGCGACGGACGCCGAGTCGGGCGTCGACAAGGTCGAGTACTCGCTCGACGCGGGCCCCTACCTCGCCTACACCGCGCCGGTCGTGGTGGACCGGACGGGTGCGCACACGGTCGCCTACCGGGCGAGCGACAAGGCCGGCAACACGTCGGCGGCGAAGACGGTGTCCTTCACGGTCGCGGAGGGCGGCGGCGTCCCGGCGCCCAACTGTCCTGAGTTCGACGAGCGGTTGACGGTGATCGTCGGCACAGTCGACACGGGCATCCCGAACCGCGTCACCAACAACCGCTGCCGGATCAACGAGCTGATCGAGGACGAGCGGGAGTGGACCTCGCAGGCCCTCTTCCTCAAGCACGTCAAGACCGTCACCGACAAGCTCCTCAAGGAAGGCGTGATCGACCAGCGCGAGTACAACAAGATCAACCGCGCCGCGAAGCAGTCGGGGATCGGCAAGCCGGGACAGACCTCGGGCTACCGCAAGATCTTCGACGGCACACAGGACTCGCTCGCGCAGTGGGAGCAGGTCGGCGGCGGGAAGTTCGGCCTGAACGAGGACGGCTCGATCACCTCCAGCACCACGGTGGCGGGCATGGGCATGCTGTGGTTCCCGCAGCGCAAGTACGGCGACTTCTCGCTGAAGCTCCAGTGGCGGGACGACGCCCCGGGCACCGGCAACGCCAACGGCGGTGTCTTCGTGCGCTTCCCGTGGGTCCACGACCACCCGGAGGAGTCACGCCCGGAGTGGGTCGCCATCAAGTACGGGCACGAGATACAGGTCCTCGACCGTCCTGACGGCGACATGTACAAGACCGGTTCGATCTACGGCTTCGACCGGGTGGGTCTCGCGGGCGCGGGCGTCACCCAGAAGGGCACGTGGAACGACTACGAGATCCGGGTGGTCGGCCAGCACTTCTCGGTCTTCCGCAACGGTGTCCTGATCAACGAGTTCGACAACACCGGTGGCCAGGTCTTCGAGCCGCCGCGCTCGGACGACCCGGGCACGGACGGCCGGCGGTACTCCTCCGGCTATGTCGGGCTCCAGGTCCACAGCACGACGGACGTCATCTCGTACCGCGACATCCGGATCAAGGAGCTGTGACCAGCTCTGCCTGTAGGTGAGTTGAGCCGGGTCAGTCCGCGTGTCTGGCCCGGCTCGGCTGTACCCGCTTGGGCTCGCCCGGCATCTTCGGGTACTCGGGCGGGTAGGGCAGGTCGCCGAGTCCGTGGTCGTGCTCGTCGCGGCGGGCCAGTTCGAGCAGGGCCTCCAGCGAGAAGCGGTGGTCGTCCATGTCCGCGTGCACGTCGCCGAGTTCGGCGAAGCGCGGGGGCATGGTTCCGATGTCGAAGTCCCGGGGGTGGGCGGTCCCCACCTCCTCCCAGGTCAGGGGCGCCGAGACCGGAGCGTTCGGGCGGGGGCGCACGGAATAGGCGGAGGCGATGGTGCGGTCCCTCGCCGTCTGGTTGTAGTCCACGAAGATGCGCTCGCCCCGCTCCTCCTTCCACCACTTGATGGTCACCTGGTCCGGCATCCGGCGCTCCAGCTCGCGGCCCACCGCGATGGCCGCGCGCCGCACCTGGGTGAAGGTCCACCGGGGCTCGATCGGCACGAAGACGTGCAGGCCGCGTCCGCCGGAGGTCTTGGGGAAGCCTCTGAGCCCGCCGAACTCGTCGAGGACGGCGCGCAGTTCGTGGGCGGCGCGGACGGCGTCGTCGTAGTCGGTGCCGGGCTGCGGGTCGAGGTCGATGCGGAGTTCGTCGGGGCGGTCGACGTCGTCGCGGCGCACCGGCCAGGGGTGGAAGGTGAGCGTGCCGTACTGCGCGGCCCACAGGACCGCGGCCTCCTCGGTGGGGCACATCTCGTCGGCGCTGCGGCCGCTGGGGAAGGTGATGTGGGCGGTCGGGATCCAGTCCGGCATGTTCTTGGGCGCCCGCTTCTGGAAGAAGTTCTCGCCGGTCACACCGTCCGGGTAGCGCTCCAGGGTGGTGGGCCGGTCGCGCAGGGCGCGCAGGATGCCGGGGCCGACCGCGATGTAGTACCGGGCGAGGTCCAGCTTGGTGAAACCGCGCTCCGGGAAGAACATCTTGTCCGGGCTGGACAGCCGGACGGTGCGGCCGCCCGCCTCCAGTTCCACCGCTTCGCCCATGCGGCCACGGTAGGCGTACTTCGCACACCATGCATACCGGGCGAATCTGGTCGCATCGGGCGAGTAGCGAGGTATCGGGTCAGAATCGGCTCATGGTCATGGATCTGCCGGTGATGCCGCCCGTGAAGCCGATGCTCGCCAAGTCCGTCGCGAAGATCCCGCCCGGCATGCAGTACGAGGCGAAGTGGGACGGCTTCCGCGCGATCGTGTTCCGGGACGGCTCCGACCTGGAGATCGGCAGCCGCACGGGCAAGCCCCTGACCCGCTATTTTCCCGAGCTGGTCGCCGCCCTACTCGAACGGCTGCCGGAGCGCTGCGTCCTCGACGGCGAGATCGTGATCGCCCGCGAGGGCCGGCTCGACTTCGACGCCCTCACGGAACGCATCCACCCGGCGGCCTCCCGGGTCAGGACGCTGGCGGAGCGGACCCCGGCGTCGTTCGTGGCGTTCGACGTGCTGGCCCTCGGCGACGAGTCGCTGATGAACGCGCCGATGACGGACCGCCGGGCCCGCCTCGCCGAGGCGCTGTCCGGCGCGACGCCACCCGTGCACCTGGCCCCCTCGACGACGGACGCGGAACTGGCGCAGACCTGGTTCGAGCAGTACGAGGGCGCCGGGCTCGACGGGGTGATCGCGAAACCCTTCGACCTGCGCTACCGCGAGAACGAGCGCCTGATGTTCAAGATCAAGCACGAGCGCACGGCGGACTGCGTCGTCGCCGGCTACCGCTTCCACAAGAGCGGCCCGGTGGTCGGCTCCCTGCTGCTCGGCCTGTACGACGACGCGGGCGTGCTCCAGCACGTCGGGGTGTGCGCGGCGTTCACGATGAAGCGGCGTACGGAACTGATCGCCGAGCTGGAGCCGCTGCGCCTCAAGTCGGCCGAGGACCACCCCTGGGCCGCGTGGACGGACGAGTCGGCGCACGAGAAGGCCCGGCTGCCCGGGGCGACGAGCCGCTGGACGGGCAAGAAGGACCTGTCGTGGGTGCCGTTGGAGCCACGGCTCGTCGCCGAGGTGGCCTACGAGCACATGGAGAACGGCGCCCGCTTCCGCCACACGGCCCGCTTCCGCCGCTGGCGCCCGGACAGGACCCCCGAGAGCTGCACGTACGCGCAGCTGGAGGAGCCGGTGCGGTACGACCTGGCCGACGTGCTGGGGTAGGGCGCTCCACCCGCCTCCACCTTTTTTCGAACGCGTTCGACCGGAGCTGATCGGTCCGCCGCCGGACGGGTATCACCCCGGGGTGGGCATACGACGCGCGCGGACGACGCGTGCCAGGCGGGCCGCGGTCGTCGCGGCGGTCCTGGCGGCGACGGCCGCCGGCTGCACGACGGGCGGCGGGCACCCGCCGGACCCCGGCTCGGCACCACCCCCCTCCAAGGCGGCCCGCGGCCCCGTCCTCGCGGTGAAGATCGACAACGTGGGCGCGGCGCGCCCGCAGACCGGCATCGACCGGGCGGACATCATCTACGCGGAGCAGGTGGAGAGCGGTCTGAGCCGCCTGATGGCCGTGTACGCGACCCGGCTCCCGCCCGTGGTGGGGCCGGTGCGCAGCGCGCGCGAGACCGATCTGGAGCTGCTGCGGCAGTTCGACCACCCCGCACTGGCCTACTCCGGTGCGCAGTCCAAATTGCAGCCATTGATCGCCGGGGCCCCGCTCCTGGCGCGCCCGCCCGGCAAGGCCCCGGCCTCCGCGTACTTCCGGGGCAGCGACAAACCGGCGCCGCACAACCTCTATCTGCGGCCGGCCAGGCTCGGCGTGACACCCAGGGCGAGCGCGCTGACGGCGGCCGGGGTCACGTTCGGGGCGGCCCCGGCCGGCGGCCAGGCGAAGAGCAGGCTCACGGTGCGCTTCCCGGCGGCGCGCTTCACCTTCGACTGGTCGGCGCGGAACGGAAGTTGGCAGGTGTCGATGGACGGAGCGCGGGCCCGCACCGCCGACGGGAAGACGCTGGCCCCGGCGACCGTCGTCGTCCAGTACGTCGACGTCCGTGACTCGCGGTTCCACGACCGGTGGGGCAACACGTCACCGTTCTCGGAGACGGTGGGTTCGGGCAGGGCGACGGTCCTGCGGGACGGCCGGGCCTACGACGTCCGGTGGCGGCGGCCCTCGGCGACGGACAGCACGCGGTTCACCACGGCGGACGGCGGCAGGCCGATGACGTTCGCGCGCGGGCAGGTGTGGGTGGTCTTCGCGGGACGCTGAGGCGGCGGAGGCGACGGGGCCGAAGGGGCCGGCGAGCCGGTCAGGCCTTCGTCAGCGGCTCCGTCGGGGGCTCCGTCAGGGGCTCCGTCGGGGGCTCCGTCGGGTTGCGGAGACCCTCCGCCGCGTCCGACACCCGCTGGATCAGGTCGAAGAAGACGGCCTGCTCGTCGGCGGACAGCGGCGCGAGGAATATCCGGTTCATCCGGGCCGTACGCACGCTCAGCTTGCGGTGGACGCGCGCCCCCTCGTCCGTCAGGCGCAGCAGGGACCGGCGGCCGTCCTGCGGGTCGCGCACCTTGTCGATCAGTCCGCGGCGGCTGAGCCGGCTGATGACCTCGGCGATGGTCGAGCGGTCGAGGCCGACCCGCTCGCCCACGGTGCGCTGATCGAGGCCGGGCTCGGCGACGAGCGCGTTCATGACGGCGAACTGCGGGGAGGTGATCTCCTCGGAGACCATCGTGTTCCACAGCAGGTAGTGCGCCTGCTGCAGACGCCGGGCGAGGTGCCCCGGGTGGGTGGTCAGATCCACCGCGGCCATCGCGGACCTCCGGTCTGAGTCATGAACGATGCCAGGAACGACTTCATGAACAACGACTTCATGAACGATGTCCTGCACGTTTTTGAGTGTGCACTGAGCAATACTCCGCCATCCGGCCGCTCCTGTCGAGGGGGATTGACGGCTGGTGCCGACGGTGGCAACCTGACCTCCGTTCGAAAAAATGCTCAGTGCGCTGAGTATTTTCGGTCGATGCACGTGTCGATGCACGTGGAGAGGCCGGCCCGGGACCCGCGCGGCGGCGCCCTCGCGACCGGCCACCCCCGAGGACTCAGGAAACCCACCATGGCACTCACCCAGTCGGACATCGACGTCGAGATCGCGGACCTCCAGAACGCGCACGACAAGTCGCAGGCGGGCGGCGCTCCCGCCCGGCACCACCCGCCGCGCGACTACGCGCCGTACCGCAGCTCGCTCCTGCGCCACCCGAAACAGCCGCTCGTCGCCGTGAACGGCGGCGACCCCGAGACCGTCGAGCTGTCCGGGCCCGTCTTCGGCGCCACGGACATCACCGAGATCGACCAGGACCTCACGCGCCAGCACCAGGGCGAGCCGCTCGGTGAGCGCATCACCGTCTCCGGGCGCCTCCTCGACAGCAACGGCCGCCCCGTGCGCGGTCAGCTCGTCGAGATCTGGCAGGCGAACGCGTCGGGCCGCTACGCGCATCTGCGCGACCAGCACCCCGCGCCGCTCGACCCCAACTTCACCGGTGTGGGACGAACTCTGACGGACGATCAGGGCAGGTACTCCTTCACCACGATCAAGCCGGGCGCGTACCCGTGGCGCAACCACACCAACGCGTGGCGCCCCGCGCACATCCACTTCTCCCTGTTCGGGGACGCGTTCACGCAGCGGCTCGTGACGCAGATGTACTTCCCGAACGACCCGCTGTTCCGCTACGACCCGATCCTGCGGTCGGTGACGGACGAGTCGGCGCGCGAGCGTCTGGTCGCGGCCTACAACCACGACCTTTCACAGCCCGAGTTCTCCCTCGGCTACGAGTGGGACATCGTCCTCGACGGTCCCTCCGCCACCTGGATCGAGGAAGGCCGATGACCTCCGTGCCCGAGAAGCTGCTCCCCACCCCGTCGCACACCGTCGGCCCGTTCTACGGCTACGCCCTGCCCTTCCCCGAGGGCGAGCAGGTGGCGCCCAAGGGGCACCCCGACCAGATCGCCCTGCACGGCTACGTGCTCGACGGCCAGGGCGAACCGGTGCCGGACGCGATCCTGGAGTTCTGGCAGGCGGGCCCCGACGGGTCGCTCGCAGGGGCGCCCGGCTCGCTGCGCCGGGACACCACGACCGGCGGACACCTCGGCCGCAACGGCACCGACTTCACCGGGTTCGGCCGCGTCGCCACGGACGCCGACGGGCACTTCGCGCTCTTCACGCTGCCGCCGGGCAACGCCGGTCTGCCGTACGTCAGCGTGTGCGTGTTCGCGCGCGGGCTGCTGCACCACCTCTTCACGCGCGCGTACCTCGCCGACGGCGCGGACCCGCTGCTCGACTCCCTGCCGGCCGAGCGGCGCGCGACGCTGCTCGCGGAGCCGCAGGAAGGCGCGCACCGCACGTACCGTTTCGACATCCGCCTTCAGGGCGAAGGCGAAACGGTCTTCCTGGAGTTCCAGTGACATACGGCCCTGACGCCGATCCGGACGCCGGCCTGCTCGCCCCCGGGCGGGCCGGTTCCCCCGCCGAGTCGGCCACCTCGGACGCGGCGGTCCTGCGGGGCCTGCTCGACGCGGAGGCGGCGCTCACCCGGGCGCAGGCCGCCCTGGGCCTGGCCCCGTCCGACGCGGCGGACGCCGTGACGCGGGCCGCGTCGGACGTCGGGCGCTTCGACGTCCGTGACCTGGCGCTGCGCGCGCGTTCGGGGGGCAACCCGGTGATCCCTCTGGTCGCCGACCTCACGGCGGCCGTCCCCGGGGACCACGCGCCGTACGTCCACCGGGGCGCCACCAGCCAGGACATCCTGGACACGGCGCTCATGCTGGTCGCGGCCCGGACCCTGGACGGGATCCTCGGCGACCTGGCCCGCACGGAGCGCGCGCTCGGGCGGCTGGCCGCCGCGCACCGCGACACCGTCATGCCGGGCCGCACGCTCACGCAGCACGCCGTGCCGACGACGTTCGGACTGAAGGCGGCGGGCTGGCGCTCCCTCGTGCTCGACGCACGCGACCGGCTGCGCACCGTACGGGACTCGCTGCCCGTCCAACTGGGCGGCGCGGCGGGCACGTTGGCGGCGTTCGGGGTGTTCGGGGCCACGAGTGCCGCCGAGCTGACCGAGGCGTACGCGACCGAACTCGCGCTAGTGGCACCGGGGTTGCCGTGGCACACCCTGCGCACCCCGGTCGGCGACCTCGCGGGCGCCCTCGCCTTCACGGCGGGCGCGCTCGGCAAGACGGCGGCCGACGTGCTCACCCTGTCGCGCACGGAGATCGGCGAGCTGTCGGAGGGTTCGGGCGGCGGCTCGTCCGCGATGCCGCACAAGGCGAACCCGGTCAGGGCGACGCTCGTCGCGGCCGCCGCGCGCCGCGCCCCCGGGCTCGCGGCGACGCTGTACGCGTCGATGGCGGCCGAGGACGAGCGCCCCGCCGGCGCGTGGCACGCGGAGTGGGAGCCACTGCGCGACCTGCTGCGCCTCGCGGGCGGCGCGGCACGCGACGCCGCCGAACTCGCCGAGGGGCTTCGGGTGCACGCGGACGTGATGCGTGACCACCTCTTCACCACCCATGGGCTGATCGTCTCGGAGCGCCTGGCCGCCGAGCTGGCCCCCGTGCTCGGGCGCGCCCGGGCGAAGTCCCTGCTCACCGAGGCGGCGGGCCGCGTGCGCGCGGAGGGCCGGACGCTGGCCGAGGTCCTTGCCGACGAGCCCGGCCTCAAGGACGTCGACCTCGACGACCTCACCGACCCCGCCCGTTACACCGGCTCCGCCGGAGCCCTCACCGACCGTGCCCTGGAGCGACGTTGACCACTGCACCCACCGACCACGGCAACCCCGGCAACCCCGGCAACCCCGGCAATCTGCTGTATCACCGCGCCGAGGGCCCCGCGTCCGCTCCCCCGCTTCTCCTCGGCCCCTCGCTCGGCACCTCCACCACCCTGTGGGACGCGGTCGCGCCCGAACTCTCCATCTCCCACCGGGTCGTGCGCTGGGACCTGCCGGGCCACGGCCGCTCCCCGGACGACCTGATCGGCCCCGGCGCGACGGTCGCCGACCTGGCCGCCCTCGTCCTCGCGCTCGCCGACTCCCTCGGCATCGAGCGCTTCGCGTACGCGGGTGTCTCGCTCGGCGGCGCGGTGGGCCTGCACCTCGCCGTCCACCACCCGGAGCGGGTCACGAGCCTCGCGGTGATCTGTTCGTCGGCGCACTTCGGCGGCTCGAAGCCCTGGGAGGAACGCGCCGCGCTGGTGCGCCGCGAAGGGCTCGGACCGGTCGCCGCGACGGCCGACCAGCGCTGGTTCACCCCCGGGTTCACCGTGCCCGCCCTCGTCGAGGACCACCGCACGACCGACCCCGACGCGTACGCGGCCTGCTGCGACGCGATCGCCGCGTTCGACATCCGCGAGGACCTGCCCTCGATCACCGTTCCCACGCTGCTGATCGCGGGCCGCGAGGACCCGGCGACGCCGCCCGCGCATCTGCGGGAGATCGCCGACGCGGTGCCCGGCTCCTCGCTCGTCGAGATCGCGGGCGCCTCCCATCTGGCCCCCGCCCAGTGCCCCGAAGCGGTGCTCACGGCGCTGCGCGCCCAGCTCACCGGGGGTGCCAAGCGGGGTATGGAGGTGCGCAGGCAGGTGCTCGGCGACGCGCACGTGGACCGCGCGCAGGCCCGGCAGAGCCCGTTCACGGCGCGCTTCCAGGACTTCATCTCGCGCTACGCATGGGGCGAGATCTGGACCGACCCGACCCTCGCCCGCCGCGAACGCTCCATGATCACGATGACGGCACTTGTGGCCCACGGCCACTACGACGAGCTGGCGATGCATGTGCGCGCCGCCCTGCGCAACGGCCTGACGCCCGAGGAGATCGGCGCCGTGCTTCTGCAGACCGCGGTGTACTGCGGTGTCCCCGCGGCCAATTCGGCGTTCGCGGTGGCGCAGCGGGTCCTCGCCGAGGAGACCGGAGACGCCCCGGCCGGCGCCTGAGCCCCCATACTCACCGATCGCCCGTCACCGCCCGGACAGCGGGTGGCGGGCGATCGGTGCACGCCGGGCGACGCCGGTCAGCGCAGGCCGCGACCCGTGTCGAGGACCTCGCGGGCACGAGCGGCCAGACCGTCGGCGCCACACGACTTGGCCAGCGTGTAACCGCGATTGAGCTCCGCGACGGAACGAGCCGCAATGCCGTACTCGACGCGGGCCACCGCGTGTGCGCTGTTCGCCGGGAGGTGTCGGTCAGCGCAGGCCGCGGCCCGTGTCCAGGACCTCGCGGGCACGAGCGGCCAGACCGTCGGCGCCACACGACTTGGCCAGCGTGTAACCACGGTTGAGCTCCGCGACGGAACGAGCCGCGATGCCGTACTCGACGCGGGCCACCGCGTGTTCGTACGCACACGGGGACGCTTCGAGGTACGTGACCGACTTGGCGTATCAGGGAGCGCTGGCCGGTCTCCAGGGCGGCCTCGCAGCGCAGGGCCTCGCCGATCGCCGTGTCCGTGCCGAAGCGCTCGGCCTGGAGCCGGGCGTCGATGGCGAGCTGCCTGGCGCGCCTCGGGTCGTCGATGGCGAGGGCGCGGGCCAGGTCACAGGCCCAGGGCGCCATGATCGTGTTGTGTCCGCCGCGGGCGGTCGCCGCTTTGGCCGCCGCCTCCAGCTCGTTGACGCCCTCTTCGGAGCGGCCCGCGGCGATCAGCAGGCGGCCGCGGACCGAGTGCACGTCGGGCAGGACGATCGTGGACGGGTAGGGCGGGGCGAAGGAGTAGCGGTCCGCGATCTCCATGGCTTCGTCGGTCCGGCCGCGGGCCACCAGGGTGTCGATGAGCATGCACGCGGCGTCCCAGTGCATGGGCAGGCCGCGGCCGACGCGGTCGGCGATGCGCAGGCTCTCGCGCAGGACGGCCTCGGCGTCGGTGAGCCGGCCGCGCCTGCGGTGGACGTACCCGACGAAGGCGTGCGCGAGCGCGAGGTGGCCGCCGCTCCAGCCGGCGGTCTCGTAGGCGCGTACCGCCTCGGTGAACAGGCTCTCCGCGCGGTCGAGCCGGTCGGCGAACAGGTAGGCGCTGCCGAGCATGGCGAGGAGTTCGAAGCCCCACTCGGGGTCGGTCCAGCCGAGGCCCGGCGCGAGGCGTTCGTTGACGAGGGCGCGGTCGCAGAGTTCGACGATTTCCTCCGCGTTCTCGCCGCGGGTCATGGCGTCGAAGGCGCGCAGGATGAGCAGGACCCGCTCGGAGTTGTCTCGCCCGGTGAGGGAACCCGCGAGCGCGGCGAGGCTGCGGGAGCGGCCCGGGGAGTCCTCCTCGCCCGCGTGGATGCCCTCCCACATGTAGCGCATGGCCTGCAGGCGCAGGCGGCCGGGACCCGCGTCGAGGCGCGCGGCCTCGGTGTCGATGGCCCGCAGCGCCTCCTCCAACTGGTCGTTGTGGACGAGGGCCTGGGACAGGCGGCACACGGCGTCCACGCGTGTGTCGCTGTCGAGCCCCGGTTCGGTGTCGAGGGCCTGGCGCAGATAGCCGATGGTGACGGCCGGCGAGGTGAGGAGGGTGGCGCGGCCGAGCTCGTGGAGGAGGTGGGGCCGCACATCGGGCAACGGCGGTTCCTGGAGGGCGCGTTCCAGGCAGCGGCGGGCGGCTTCGGGCGCGCCGACCGCGAGGTGTTCGCCGGCGGCCACGCGCAGCTGCTCGACGAGCTCGGGGTCGTCGTCGGGGTGGACCTGGAGGAGGTGCCGGGAGGCGGCCGCGGCGCCGTGGCCCGAGGCCGTGACGGCCCAGGCGGCCTGGCCGTGCATGGCGGTGCGGGTGGCCGCCGGGATGGAGCGGTACACGGCGCTGGCGATCAGCGGGTGCACGAACTCCAGCGCCTCGGCGTGCCCTGCGTAATCCGCGTCGGTGAGGATGCGGGCGCCGCGCAGCCGCTCGGCGCAGCGGTGGGCCTCGCCGGCGGTCATGCCCGCGAGCCGTGCCGCGAGTTCGGGTTCGATGCGGGTACCGAGGATGGCGGCGGCCCAGGCGAAACGGGTGGCGTCGGTGCCGAGGCCTTCGAGGCGGTCGACGAGGCCGCGCCCACGGGCCGACTTGTTCAGGGCGCGCAGTTCGCCGGCCGAGGCCTCCGTCGGTTCGAACGCGCTGTCCTGGACCTTGGCGAGGAGCTCGACCGTCTCGTACGGGTTGCCGCCGGTGACGGCCCAGACCTCGCGGCAGAAGGGGGCGTCGGCGTGCGCGCCCAGGGCGCCGCGGGTGAGGCCCGCGGTGGCGTCCGGGGTGAGGGCGTGCAGGGTGGTCCGGGGCCGGGCGGCGGCGCCGACGGCTTCGAGGTGTCCGGTGGAGGCGGCGGTGGCCTCGCCCTCCCGGTGGGCGACCACGACGAGGACGGGCAGGTCGTCGAGGCGTTCGGCGAACGCGGCGAGCCAGTGCAGGGTCTCCTCGTCGGCCCACTGCGCGTCGTCGATGAGCAGGACGAGCGGCCAGTGCAGCCGGGCGAGGCGTGACACCGCGACGACGAGTCCGTCGCGCACACCCTGCGGGTCGGCCTGGCGGCCGGTCGGTTCGGCTATCCCGAGGGCGGGGCCCGCGATGTCGTACCAGTCGCCGAAGTACTCGCGGGCCTCCTCCTGCGAGAGCGCGAGGAGCGCGGGCTGGAGCAGCTGGCGTACGACGTTGAAGGGGACGGAGGTGACGGTCTCGCCGCCGCGGGCGGACCACACCGTGGCCCTTCCCGCCGCGATGCGGCGCACCTCTTCGAGGAGTGCGGTCTTGCCGATGCCCGCCTCGCCGCTGAACACGACGAGGCTGCCCGACGACGCGGCGTCCGCGCAGAGTTCACCGAGGGCCCGCGCGACGACCGCGATCTCCGTGTCCCTCTCCCACAGCGGCGCCGAGGCGGCTCCTTCAGGCCGGCCCTGCGTCATCCCGCACCCTCCCCAGGTCGCTCGATCGACGTACAGATGTCGAGAGTAGCCGTAGGCGAGGGGTTGTGGGTGGGGGTCGGTGCAGGTCTTCGCCATAAGTGGAAAGGTGCCCTTCCGGAAGCGGACGGGCCCCCTCTCATGCCTCTTTCACGCACGCCTCATACTGTGGCGCCCATGACCCAGGTGACTCCCCCCGGCTGGTACCCCGATCCCGGCCAGCAGCCCCAAGGCCCCCGCACCGAACGCTGGTGGGACGGCAGTGTGTGGACGGACCAGACCCGTGCCGCCGGGGCCGGCGCCGCACCCGCGTACCCGCAGGCGGCCGCTCCCGGCGCCCCTCCGCAGGCGTACGGCTATCCCCAGATCCCGCAGGCTCCGGGGCAGGCCGGCTACCCGGGATATCCCGGCTACCCCGCCTACCCGGAGCCGAGGTCGCGACGCGGCGTGAAGATAGCCATCGCCGCCGGTGTCGCCGTGGTGGTGCTCGGCGGCATCGTCGGCGGGGTGTACGCGCTGACGTCCGGAGGCGGTGGCGGCAAGGGCGACCGGGCTGACAGGTCATCAAGCCCCTCCGGTTCTCCGGGACTTCCGCAGGGACCCGGCGACGGTCCGGGCGGCAGCGGTGGCAGCGGCGGGTCCGGCGGCCCGGGCGGTTCCGGTGGTGGGAGCGGCGCTCCGCAAGGACCGGGGTCCGGTGGCGGTTTCGCCGCCGACCTCGTCAACGGGGTGTCGCTGCCCGTGCTCGACGGCTGGACCGGCGGCACGACGAAGGGCGGCAACGCCGGCGTGACGACCGGGCCGTACACCTGCCCCGGCGACCCGAAGCAGCAGTGTGTGCGCGGCGGCGCGTTCTCGGCGTCGGCCGAGGCGCTGAAGCTGAAGGCGACCGGCGCGGAGGCCGCGGCCAAGGAGGACATCTCCCAGAACGCGCAGCAGTCCTACGGCGGCACGATCTACGGAAAGATCACCTCGCACAAGGAGCTGGCCTCCGAGGCCGTCACCGTTGCCGGCCGGCAGGGCTATCTGGTGCGCTGGAAGGTCGTCACGGCCAAGGGCGACGACGGGTACGTCGAGTCGCTGGTCTTCCCCTCGCCGGCCGACTCCAAGTCCCTGATCGTCGTCCGCTTCGGCATCGACGTGAACGACCAGGCACCCGACGTGAAGACGATGGACGAGATCGCCGCCGGCATCAAGAAGTCCGCGATCGCGGAGGGCGGCGGCAACGGGCAGAACGTGTAGGAACAGAACATGTAAGGGCAGAACGCCGTAGGGGCAGTCCGGCCCCCTCCAAGCCCAGAGGCCGGTCCGGTCCCGCACAGCCCAGGGGCCGGGCGGGTTCCTCTCCGCTCAAAGGAGGAACCCGGCCCGGCCCGGGGGTGCGCGCCGCGCCCGTCCCCACGGTGCGGCGCGGGCAGACCGCCGTCCGGTCATCCCGACAGACGGCGGTCTCCCGTTCAGGTGGCTTCGCCCAGGCCGAGTGCGGGAAGCACCACGGCGTCGACGAAGCGGGTGAGGTAGGCCGCGTCCGCGTACCGGCTTTCGAGGACCGGGCGGATGCGCAGCACCCCGAGCAGCTGGGCGGCCAGGAACTCGAGCGCCGGATGGTCCGCCGCGATCTCGCCGCGGGCCACGGCCCGGTCGACCATCGCGCCGAGCGCGGCGAGCTCGGGCTCGATGAGCGCCTCGCGCAGCGCCGCCCGCAGCTCCTCGTCGCTGAGGACCGCGTGGCCGAGGGCCTGCACGAGCTGGGTGTCATTGCCCGCCTGCTGTGCCGCCGCGCGGGCGGCCGAGCGCAGGTCGCCGGCGAGGCTGCCCGTGTCGACGCCCGAGAACTTCACGCAGCGCCCCGACCGCACGGCGGCGGCCACGAGCTGCGGCTTCGTCTTCCACTGCCGGTAGAGCGTGGACTTGCTGCAGCAGGCCTTGGCGGCGACGCCCTCCATGGTGAGCGCCTCGTAGCCGTACTCGCGGAGCTGGTCGAGGACCGCGCCGAAGAACTCCTGCTCGCGCTCCGGAGTGATCTTGGAGCGGCGCGTGGTGGTCACTGATGTGCCTGCCGACTCCTGGGACGTCATGGCTCTTCTCCTCGCGATCCTCGCTGTCGATACACCAGTGTACCGGTACGCGAGCGTTTCGGTACACTGGCGTTTCGATACACCAGCGTATCGGTACACTGGCGTTTCGATGAGTCCGGTTCACCCCGTGCTCACCTCCGCATCACCGCACCACCCAGTCGTCATGAAAAGGGGCCGGGGGATGAATTCCCTTACCGAGCCTGCCGAACCGGAGCCGGACACAGCCGGCCGCGAGACGGACGCCGTCGGCCACGAGCCGGACGCCGTCGCCCGCCCGCCCCTGGTCCGGGAGCTCCTGCTGGTCGTCGGACTGTTCCTCGTGTACAAGTCCGGCAGGCAACTGGCCAACGGCCACACCGGCGAGGCGTTCGACAACGCGCACCGCGTGTGGGACCTCGAACGCGCCGTCCACCTGCCGGGCGAGGCAGCCGTGCAGCACGCGCTGCTGCACAGCGACACCTTCGTCCACCTCGCGAACACCTACTACGCGACGGTGCACTTCCCGGCGACGGTCGCCTTTCTCGTCTGGCTGCATCTGCGCCGGCCACGGCACTACATATGGACGCGCCGGGTACTGGCCGCGCTCACCGCGGCGGCCCTGGCGCTGCATCTCACGTTCCCGCTGGCCCCGCCGCGCATGCTGGACGCGGCCCACCTCGTGGACACCGGGCAGGTGTACGGACCGAGCGTCTACGGGGCGACACCGCAGACGGACTCGATGGCGAACCAGTTCGCGGCGATGCCCTCACTGCACTTCGGCTGGGCCCTCATGGTGGCCGTCGGCCTGATCGCGGCGACCCGCTCGCGGTGGCGGTGGCTGTGGCTCCTGCACCCCCTGCTGACCCTCCTCGTCGTCATCGGAACGGCGAACCACTACTGGCTGGACGCGATCGTCGCGACCGCCCTCCTCGGCATCGCGCTGGCGGTGATCCGGCTGCCCGCTCCCGCCCCGGCGCCCGGCCACTCCGTCGGCCGTCATCCGCTCCCCGCCCAGCGCGCCGCGGCCCCGCGCACGGTGACGGCGGAGAGCATGGGGGCGGCGACACCCGCCCCGTGGGCCCCGGCATACCCTCGCGGCGGTTCCCTCTCCGCGTCCGAGGTCCTCGCGCGCATCCCGGTCTCGGTGACCAGGGGCTCCGCGTCGGCCGTCGACGCACCGCCGGCCGCGGGCCCGGCGGGTACGGTTCTCGCGGCGACAGGAGCACACCGGTGAACGCCACACTCCTCGCCGTCGGCCTCTCCCTCGTCTCGGCCGTCGCCTACGCGGCCGCCGCCGTCGCCCAGGAACGGCTCGCCGCCCGCACCGCGCACGCGGACGCGAGCCTCCTGCGCCTGCTCGGCACCGGCGCCTGGTGGGGTTCCGTCCTGCTCAACGCGTCCGCCGCGCTCCTCCACGTGGCGGCCCTCAAATACGGCCCGCTCACGCTCGTGCAGCCGCTCGGCGCGCTGACGCTGGTCGCGGCCGTGCCGCTCGGGGCGCGCATGGCCGGGCGCCGCGTCACCGCCGTCGAATGGCGCGGCACCGCGCTGACCCTCGTCGGGCTCGGCGCGCTCCTGCTCACGGCCTCGGGCCCCGCCCCCGACGACACCCTCAGTCTGACCGAGGCGGTCGGCATCGCCGGTGCGACGGCCGCCCTGATCGGGATCCTGTCGCGGCGCGGCGCCAAGCCCGGACTGCGGCACGCGACGGCCTCCGGTGTCGCCTCGGGCGTCGCGTCGGCGCTCACCCAGACCGTGACCGTCGCCGTCACCGACCGCACGGGACCGCTGCTCGGCGTCAAGGTCGTCGTCGTGGCGCTGCTCGTCGCGGCGTTCGCCGCGGGTGGCCTGCTGCTGTCGCAGACCGCGTACCGCGGCGGCCTCGGGGCGCCGCTCGCGATGGTCACGCTGTCCAACCCGGTGGCCGCCGCGATCATCGGCGTGACGCTGCTCGGCGAGCGGCTGCAGGGAGGCGTCACCGGGATCCTGCTCGCGGCGGCCGGGGCGACCCTCGCGGCCCGCGGTGTCCTGCTGCTCACCCGTACGTCGCCGCAGGACGAGCCGGGGACGGACCGGACCCCGCCGCCGGTCCGGGCCGCGATCACGGCCAGGGCACCTGTCGCCGAGCTCCCCGCCGTTCCCGGCGGCGAACTGCCGGCGATGTCCGTCCTGCCGGGCGTGATCGTGGTGCTTCCGTCGATCCCGACGCAGCCCGAGACCGCCCCGGCGGCGCTCCGGGCGTCCTGATCAGGGACAGATCAGGGACAGATCAGGGACAGATCACGGCCTGGTCAGGGCCTGGCCGGGGAGGGCCGGTCAGCCGAAGCCGCGCGCGTCCTGCTTGAGGGCCGTGTCCACGGTGAGGGCGGTCGCCACGACCAGGCTCAGGAGCGGCTCGGGCAGCTGGTAGTGGATCTGCAGGACGTAGTTGTCCGCGGTCGTGAACATCGTCTTGGCGAGTCCCTCCCACGTCTTCGTGATGCGGGCGACCTCGTTGTCCGCGTGGTCGACGATCGCGAAGTTCCAGGCCCGCCAGTTCTCGGCCTTGATCGCGCCGATCTGCTGACCGTTCACGTTCATCGCGAAGTTGATCTTGCCGATCATGTTCTGCTGGACGATCTCGCCGACCGGCGAGCCGTCCGGGCGCTCCACGACGACGCGCGACTTCATGAACTTCGCGGGCCGCGTCATGACGAGCTGCGGCTGCCCGTACGCGTCACGGATCTCCAGCTTGTGCGTCATAAACTGGTCGAGGCTGGAGACGAACCGCGCGACCTTCTTGAGCGTGCTCTGCCCGACCTCGACGACGGAGCCGATCTGGTTACCGTTCTGATCCATGACGGTGTACTCGTTCGTCAGCTCGATCAGCTTGGCCTTCTGATTCACCACCAGAACCGGCTCGGTGAAGAGGCTTCCGCCACCCTGCGCGGTGGGTGCGACCCCGGCCTGCTGCTGCACCTGACGCTGCACCTTGGCCGGGTCGGCGTAGTGCTGCGGGGCGGCCTGCTGGGGCGCGAACTGCTGGGGTGCGGCCTGCTGAGGCTGCCCGAACTGGCCCTGGGCCGCCTGGTGTGCGGGCTGCTGCGCCTGCTGCTGCGGGACCTGTCCGCCCTGCGGTGCGGGGCTGGTGTGCTCGGTCCACTGGGAACCGTCCCACCACCGGAGGGTCTGGGGCGCGCCCTGCGGGTCCGGGTACCAGGCTGCAGGGGTGTTCGAATGCGTCGTCACCGGGGCACACTATCGCGCCACCCCCTGAACGGAACCAGCCCGGACAGATGTGACGTACGCCGCCACCCGGACCCGGACGAACCGGGCGGCGGCGCACCATCGGTGGGGGATCAGGCGGTGAGGATCCCCGGGTCGCTCACGCCCGCCTGGCCGTTCTCGACGTGGCCGGCGAGGCGGCGCAGGTACGTCGGGTCGGTGTCGGCGGTGACCGTCACGTCGTACCAGCGCCGGGTGCCGCGCAGGTCCACGGTCTGCGTGACGGTGGCACCGGCCTTCACCGTGTACGTCTGCGGCTGTCCGCCGTAGGCGTTGGTGACGGTGAGGTGGACGTCGGCGGCGGCGTAGTTCTTGAACGTGAGGGTGAGGTTGCCCGTGGTCGCGTCGTGGCGGGCGGTGAGCTCCGGCTCGGAGACCTTGTTGTCGCCCTTGAAGGCGCGCAGGAAGCCGTTCGGGCCGTGGACCGTGAGGTCGTACTTCCCGCCGGAATAGAAGGAGTTCCAGGTGTCCGCGATCGACTTCCCGGCCTCGGTGGAGTACGTCCAGGGGCCGTCCGTGCGGTTCTGCGACCTGACCTGGAAGGCCGCGCCCGCCGAGGGGCCGCCGCTGAACGTGAGCGTGAACTTGCCGGTCGACGGCGAGGACGCCCCGTCGACGTACGGCGCGTAGGGCAGGGGGCGCGTGGGCCGGGAGCCGGATTCCTGCCGGGGCAGGACCGGGTTGGCGGGCGGCTTGGGCACGTAGCTTGCGTGCCGGTCGTGGTCCGGCGGGACGTAGGCCGCGGTGCTGGGCAGTTGTGCCGGGGCGGGGTCCGTGAGGGAGAAGTCGAACGCGGAGGACAGGTCGCCGCAGATGGCCCGGCGCCACGGCGAGATGTTGGTCTCCTTGACGCCGAAGCGCTTCTCCATGAACCGCAGGATCGAGGTGTGGTCCAGGGTCTCGGAACAGACGTAGCCGCCGGTGGACCAGGGCGAGACGACGAGCATGGGGACGCGCTGGCCGAGGCCGTAAGGACCCGCCGCGTAGCTGATGTTGCCCTGGAAGTAGTCGAGGGTGGTGTCCACGGTGGACAGGCCCTGACTCGCGGAGGCCGGGACGTAGGGCGGCACGACGTGGTCGAAGTAGCCGTCGTTCTCGTCGTACGTGATGAACAGCGCGGTCTTGCTCCACACGTCCGGGTTGGAGGTGAGCGCGTCGAGGACCTGCGAGATGTACCAGGCGCCGTAGTTGGCGGGCCAGTTGGGGTGCTCGGAGAACGCCTCGGGCGCCGCGATCCAGGAGATCTTGGGGAGTGTCCCGGCCTTGACGTCGGCCTTGAGGACGTCGAAGTAGCCGTCGCCGTTCTTGGCGTTCGTGCCGGTGCGGGCCTTGTCGTAGAGGGGGTCGCCGGGCTTGGCGTTGCGGTAGGTGTTGAAGTAGAGGAGCGAGTTGTCGCCGTAGTTGCCGCGGTAGGCGTCGTTGATCCAGCCCCAGCCGCCGGCGGCGTCGAGGCCGTCGCCGATGTCCTGGTAGACCTTCCACGAGACCCCGGCCTGCTCCAGGCGCTCGGCGTACGTGGTCCAGCCGTAGCCGGCCTCCTGGTTGCCGAGGACGGGGCCGCCGCCGGAGCCGTCGTTGCCGACGTGGCCCGTCAGCATGTAGTAGCGGTTGGGGTCGGTGGCCCCGAGGAACGAGCAGTGGTAGTCGTCGCACACCGTGAACTTGTCGGCGAGCGCGTAGTGGAACGGGATGTCCTGGCGCGTCAGGTACGCCATGGTGCCGTTGCCCTTGGCGGCGAGCCAGTTGTCGTACTTGCCCTTGTTGAACGCGCTGTGCCCGCCGGCCCAGTCGTGGTCGAGGCCCGCGATGAACTGCATGCCGAGGTCCGCGGCGTCCGGGTGGTAGGGCGGGACCTCGGTGAAGCCGTTCGACTGGTGCCACACGGACTTGCCGCTGGGCAGCGTCACCGGGCGCGGGTCGCCGAAGCCGCGCACGCCGTTCATCGTGCCGAAGTAGTGGTCGAAGGACCGGTTCTCCTGCATCAGGACGACGATGTGCTCGATGTCCTGGACGGTGCCAGAGACGCGGGCGGCCGGGATGGCCGCGGCGCGGTCGATGCTGTTCGACAGGGCGGTGAAGCCCGCGGTCGCGCCCGCTACCTGCAGGAAACGCCGCCGATTGAGTTCGGGCATGGGTCTGGGGCCTCTTGGTGTGTGGGGAAACAGAAGCGAACAGAGTGTTCCAAGAGGTCCCCGTGGAGGGAAGAGTGGTTACTGATAAGTACGGCAAAGTTCATGCCCCTCGTCAGTAACACCCACCTGTCTGCTACTTACGGGCCAGGTAGGCGAGTTGGGGATGTGCAGCCGTGTACCCGTCGAGGAGGCGGCGGGCCACGGTCACGGAGTCGACGAGGGGGTGCAGGGCGAACGCCTTGACGGCCGAGGAGCGCGAGCCGCCCTCGGCCGCGGTGAGCACCTCACGCTCGACGGCCTTGACCGAGGAGACGAGGCCCATGGCGTGTCCGGGCAGCGGGGCCACGCGCACCGGGTGCGCGCCGTTCGCGTCGACGAGGCAGGGGATCTCGACCACGGCGTCGTCGTCGAGGCAGGTCAGGGCGCCGCGCCCCCGCACGTTAAGGATCAGCGTCGCGCGCTCGTCGCGGGCGATGGCGCGCATCAGGGCGAGCGCCACCTTCTCGTAGCCGCCCGACTCCTCCAGGTCGGCGGCGTCACGCTCACCGGCACCGGACGCTTCCCGGTTGTGCGCCATGTACGTCGCCTCGCGCTCGGCGCGCGTGCGGTCCCAACTGGCGTACGACGGCTCGGCGTAGAAGCTCGCCTGCTGGTCGAGGAGGAACGCGCCGCGAGTGCGCTCGGCCTCGCGGTAGGCGCGGACGGCCTCGCGGTTGAAGTAGTAGTAGTGCAGGTACTCGTTCGGGATCGCGCCGAGCGACCTGAGCCAGTCGGTGCCGAAGAGGCGCCCCTCCTCGAAGGAGCCGAGCAGCTTCTCGTCGGCGAGCAGACGCGGGAGTTCGTCCCGGCCGTTCACCTCGAGCCCGCGGAGCCAGCCGAGGTGGTTGAGTCCGACGTAGTCGATCCAGGCCTCGCCCGGGTCGGCGCCCAGGACGCGCGCGACGCGGCGGCCGAGTCCGACAGGCGAGTCGCAGATGCCGATGACGCGGTCGCCGAGGTGCCGCGACATGGCCTCGGTGACCAGGCCGGCCGGGTTGGTGAAGTTGATGACCCAGGCGTCGGGCGCGAGCTCCCTGACGCGGCGTGCGATGTCGACGGCGACGGGGACGGTCCGAAGGCCGTACGCGATGCCGCCCGCGCCGACCGTCTCCTGGCCGAGCACGCCCTCGGCGAGCGCCACCCGCTCGTCGGCGGCGCGGCCCGCGAGGCCGCCGACGCGGATCGCGGAGAACACGAAGTCGGCGCCGCGCAGCGCCTCGTCGAGTTCGGTGGTGGCGTGCACGGCGGGGGCGTCGGGGACGTCCTTGGCCTGTTCCGTCAGTACGCCGGTGACGGCGCGCAGCCGGCCGGCGTCGACGTCGTGCAGCGTGACCTCGGTGACCCGCCCCTCGGCGTGGTCGCCGAGCAACGCCCCGTACACCAGGGGCACTCGAAATCCGCCACCGCCGAGAATCGTCAGCCTCATGCGCCGATCGTAGGGCAGCCTGGTCCGCGACCGATCCACGACGGGCGGAGGCCCCATGAAACCCCCCACGCAACGACGGACGAGACGGACCGGACGCCGGCTCCTCACCCTGACCACGGCCCTCGGCGCCCTCGCGCTCGGCGCGGGCACGGCGACGGCCGCGCCCGCCTGGACCGAGACCGGCACGGCGCGGGTGAGCTCGCTCACCGGCAGCCAGGGCCTGGGCAGTCGCGCCGACGGCTCGCTGGTGTACCGGGGTCTCGCCTCGGTCCCACTCGATCTGCGCACGGCCGGCTGGGAGCACATAGGTGACCCGGACGTGGCCCATGGGTACACGTTCGACGCGTACCAGGGCGGCGACGGGACGACGAAGAAGATGTTCGCGGTGACGGGCCCCGACGGGAAGCGCACCACGTACGAACACACCTTGGATCAGGGCGAGTTGCTGAACAACTCGTTCGCGTCCGTGTCGCCCGACGGGCAGTGGCTGGTGTCCGGCGAATGGGGCACCAGAAGCCGGCTGCAGGTCTTCCCGGCACCCGTGCTCAACCCGTCCGCGCCCGCCCCCGGCGCGAACCTCCCCCAGGCCGGACAGATCAGTCTCGACAAGCCGGTCGACAACATCCAGGGCTGCGACTTCACCGACGCCACGCATCTGCTGTGCTCGTCCGACAGCTCGACGAAGCAGGTCCTGGAGGTCACCCTGGACCGCCCGCTGGACGGCACGCCGGTCGCCGGGCACGTCACGAGCGTGTTCGCGATTCCGCAACGCAGCATCTGCTCGGGCACGTTCGAGGCCGAGGGCATCGACTACGACGCCGCGCGCGGCACGCTGCGCGTGGAGATGGTGCCGCCCTCACCGTGCCTGGTGACGACGGCGGTGCTCTCGTACCGCAAGGGCTGACGGCGCTCTCGCACCACAGGGCCTGAGGACCGGAGGACCGGAGGACCTGAGGTGTGGGACGGCGGGGTTCGGGGGATGGTCGCGATCATGACAGAACGCACGGTCACGTCCTCACCCGTCACTCCCCGGCGTCCACTCCGCCAACTGCTCGCCGCCTCCGTCGGCAACGCCGTCGAGTGGTACGACTGGTACTGGTAGACGGCCTTGCGCTGACCTGGACGGCGGTTTCACAGATCTCGCGAAATCTGCTCTGACCTGCTGCCTTTCAGTTCCTTTGAGTTCCCGCCACTTCCTTTGAGTCCATGACCCTGGCTCTCCCCAGACCCTCCCCACGGGGGCTCCACTCCCCAGATTCCCCCCAGAGGAGAGGTCTCAAGTGGCGCTATGAGCAGCGCGAACAGGCACTACAAGGCATCACCGGCGCGGCCCGGCACGTAGGGGATTCCCGCCCCTTCGGCTGCGGCGCGGCGGGCGGCTTCCATGGCGAGGACGCAGTTGCGGCAGGCGCGTATCTCTTCGGCGGGGGCGGATGCTGGCTGGAGGCTTTTGACTGCGGTGGTGTCTGGGTTCTCGCCTGGATGCCTGAAGCAGACCCCCGTGTCCCAGTCGTAGAGGGCGAGGATCTCTTCGCTGTCCATGTCCCGTCTCCTGTGGGTTGGCCATGTGGCTTGTGGGGCGACGCGCATGATTCCCTCCCTGTCCGACGAGAACCGCAGGCCAGTGGATGTTCACCCGTTTGGGGGAACGTGCGTTCGAATTCACGACAATACCTGTAGCCCTGCGGCATATGCCAGCACCGCAAGGCGAGTGACCCATGCAGCCTGGGCCACTCTGCCCGGCGCTCGGGGCCTAAACCAAGATCAAATAATGCCCGAAATACCAGGCTGACTTATGATCATGCAGGCCAGAGCGTTTGTCGAGTGCACCACCTGCCCGAGGACGACGACTGGCTGCTCGAGCAGCGACGCCTCCTCGGCGACCGCATCCGCGCCGTCCGCCTGGACCTCAACCTCACGCAGGAGCAGGTGTTCCTCGCCGCCCACGTCGCCCGGACGACCTATCAGGACGTCGAAGCCGGCGCCCGCGACGCCAGGATCTCGACGCTGCTACGCATCGCCCACGTCCTCGGCGTGCACATCACCGACCTCCTGCGCTGAGCGCGCCAATGGCAGGTACTGACACTGCCACCAATAGGGCGCCCCGGGGACCGTGCATGGTGCAGCGATCGCTGCACTCCGTTTACGCCCCGTGCGAAGTGGAACCCGCCCGCCCCTGGCCCGCCATAACCAGGCGCGGGCGGGAGTTCAGTCCCGCGGCTTGGGCGGGCAGACGTAATGCCGGTGCATGGTCGAGCCGGCGGCCGAGGCCGAGTGGACCGTGATGGTGTCGAACTCTTCGCCAGGCTTGATGACTTGGTCGCATCGCGCGCAGATCACTGGTCGCGCCCCTTCCAGATGTTCCACAGGCGGCGACCCTCGGTGCACAGCGGCTGCCGATTGCAGGCGCCACAGTCGGCGGTGTGGTCGATGAGGTCGGCGTAGGCGCGCTGCCGGCGGGCCGCCATGGAGGCGATGACCGCCGCGATGGGGCTGGAGTCGCCGGTCATGAGACGGGCCCCAGGCCGTACCGGTGGATGGGTGCAGCCTGCGGGCAGTCGTACAGCCCTCGCTCAGGGCCGCTCGAGGAGAACGTCAGGCCGACCCGCACCGGGGTGTGGCCGAGGTCGCCGCAGGGGCACACGAGTTCAGGCTCGGGCTCTTCGTTGGCGGCGGGCGGATCCGTAGGCTGTTCCATGGCGGCGCTCCACAGGTGTCGTCCACGCCCCCGAGCCGTCGACAGCGGCTGCGGGGGTTCAATTTGCCGCAGGTCTACTGCGGTCTACCGCACTGTACTGCGGTCGCGCGGTCTACTACAGGTACCTAGCGTCAACTATGTGAGCATTGATCTTGACCGGACGCGGCCGATCTGGAAGCAGATCGCGGCGGTCGTCGTGGAACGCATCAAGGACGGCACCTACCCGGCTGGATCGCGGGTCCCCTCGGTAGTCGAGCTGTCAGCCGAGTTCGAGGTGGCGGCATCGACCGCACAGAAGGTGCTTGGGCACCTGAAGAGCGAGGGTCTGGTGCGCGCGGAAATCGGGCTCGGGACGTTCGTCGAGGACCGCTCCACCGACTGATCGGACTATGCCGATCCCGCTGATCGCTAGGCCGTGTGTCAGACCTGACACCTAAGCTTGATCCATGCCTCCCACTCCCCCGGCCCCGGGTCCCGCGCGGCCTGCCGCTGCGGTGAATGAGGAGATCCGCGCGCTCGTCGAGGCGTGCGGCGGCTGGCTGTATGGCGACACCCGGATCCGCTACGAGCAGCTGGTCGCCGAGTGGGCCGCGGCCGTGCGCGAAGGCATCGTCGAAGCCGCATAAAATCTGGGCGTGGCAGCTATCGAATTCCCCGACGATCTCATCGCGCTGGAACGTTCCGCCTGGGAAGAGATCCAGGCCGGCGCACTGACCGTACCGACGGCGCTCGCCGTGCACGAGGGGGTCACGGCGTTCGCCGCGGAGTCCGAGCTGTCGCGCCTCGACGTCGAGATGCAGCTGAAGCGCGTCGTGCGCCACCCCGAGGTCGTAGCGGCCTGACAGGGATCGCTACGCCGCACCGTCGGGCCACGCCTTCAGCTCGGTCCATGCCCCGCCTGAGGTTCGCTCGACGAACGAGGCGGCGAGGAGGACTCCGTCGACGCCGGCCCGTCGTGCCGCGTCGCGCAGTGAGGGTCAGGGTCTCCGACTCGGGCGCGCCTGTGGCGTCCGTCTTGTTGCTGGCGATCGAGTGAAGTCGGCATTTCGATTCCACATGCTGACAAATGGGGCGCTTCTGGTCGATACATTTCCCGCGATCGGCTCCCGCGATCGCTCGGGAGGTTCGATTGCAAAGGACCCTCGTGGACAGGAGCGACCTGCAATGACAATGCACGGGTTGAGGCGGCGGATGTCCGCCCTAGGTACGGTGGTGGCGCTGGGCGTCGCGCTGCCGTTCGCGGCAGGCGTGACACCCGCTTACGCCCAGGCGCAACTGAGGATCACGAAGACGCATCAGGGTGACTTCGCCCGAGGCGGGCAGGGCGTCTATCGCATCACCGTCAGCAACCCGGGCTCGGAATCCACCCGCCGCATCCACGTCACCGACGAGCTTCCGCTAGGACTCAGAGGTGCCAGCGTGCAGGCCGGAGCCCCGTTCCATTGCGACGTCGTGGGCAGCGGAAGCGTGCTGACATGCAGCGCCGACGCCTTGGGGGCTGGTCAGACTTCGACGATCCTCCTGACGGTCAACGTTGCCGCGGACGCTCCCTGCAGCACCACCAACAGGGTCACAGTGGGTGAGGATGGCGATCAGCCACCGCCCTTCCTCCCTGACGAAACGGACAGCGACGTCACCACGGTCACCGGCGGCGAATGCGGTAACGGCAACGGCGGGAACGGGGGCGGTTCGGGGTCGATCCTGCCGATCAACCTCAGCGGCGTCATCCCGATGTTCAACAACATCAGCATCAACCACAACATCGACAGCCCTGGTGCGAGCAACAACAGCAGTCAGAACTTCGGGCTGAACGCGCCCTGAGCCCTCGGCTTCCAGGCCCCAGCGTGACGCGAGCTGAGCCATCGCTGGGGCCGCAACGAACGGGCACTGATCCACAGCCATGCCTTATCGCCCCGTACCGCGATGGGCATCGGCCTGTGGGGGCTAGACGGCGGCAAGCCCCTGATCCGCAGAGGCGGCCTGCTCACGCCTTTACGTCCGGCCACGCCCTCAGTTCGATCCACGTCTCACCCGCCCCCAGCTCTGCTGGCGTGATGCGGGCGCCGGAGATGCTGCCGTTGGCTTCGTTCACTTTCAGCAACAGCGTTTGTCCACTGATTTCAGCAGCAGTCGACGATCGGCAGGCTCGCCAATGTTCGCAGGAAGTGACGGCACTGCCATGTCGGCAGCCGTCGCTGAACGTCCGTCATCGGGGCGTAGTCACCCCATGACGGACGCCGAGTTGTAGGGCGCCGATGGGCATCCCAGCCTCGGCCATCACGGATGAGTGGGGAGCCCCGACGGCCCGGCACCGCGCTCCGCGCGCGATGCCGGGCCGTCGGCCTGTGCGGTTTGGCTCCTAGCCGTCAGGTTGGGCCGATGTCCGCGCTGATGCTGCTGATGGCACCGTCCCCCGCGACCTTCACGGCGACCCTGATGGGGTCCGTCGGGAGAATCGGGTCCCCCGGCAAGATCCTGAGGAACCTGGGTCTGATGATCACCGGCGTGATGGGGTCGCTCGGAAGAGCGCGGGTGGTGACGTCGGCGCCGACGAAGCGGTAGGTGCGGCCGCTGATCTGGCCGATACCGGTGGTGTTGTCCAGACTGCTGATCACGCGGAGGGTGCCGCCGCCGCCCGGCGTGCCCTGGCTGACGGCCGTGACGCGGATTCTCCCGGTGATGTGGATCGGCTCCTCGGCGGGAGCGCTGAACGTGCCGTTCAACGCCAGCACGACGGTGCGTGTGCGGGCGACTTGCGCGGGCTGGGCCGCGGCGGTAGCCGTGGGAGTGACCAGGCCCAGAAGAGCCACGAGGAGGAAGAGCTTGGCGGTGGCGCGAGTGAGGTGACCGCGCATGGGTGCTCCTATCGTGAAGCGGGACCGCGTGTCCACCCCCATCCCGCCAGGGAAGACCAGGCTGCCCAGACAGGCGAACAGCTGTCGCACCAGACCGGGCAGAAGGGTGACGGTGCCAGCTGCCGACCAGGCCGAGTCCACAGCCTTGTGAACCGTCCGGCACGACACGTTGCACGCAGCATGTCGTTGATCTGCATGATCCCTCCGTTCTGGTCGCCCCCTGCGTGCCGCGGTCGGCGAGTGGTCATAGTATCGAACATGTGTCCGATCTGCCGCCTGACCTGCCGCGTCTCCGCACCCTGGAGACCTGGCTCGCCATGTCCCTGGAACGCGTCCGACGGACGATCGCAGACACAGAACGACGCGAGGCCGAGGAACGGTACGGGCAGGAGCACAGGCCGCCGGCCCCGGACTGGCTCATCGAGATGGGCCTCGGCGGACGCGACCCCGTGTACGTCCACGTCGGCGGCTGCCACATGGCAGGCAAGCGCTCGCGCGGTGTCGCGCGGGATCAGGCACTGCGGGCCGTGACCGAAGGCGTCGACGCCTGCCCGCACTGCCGGCCGGACACCGAGCTCGGCGTGCTCGACTAGGCCGTCTCTTTCGGATCACCATGCGGCCCAGATGAAGATGCCCGCGAGGAAGGGGACGGCCTCGGTGCAGGATGAGCGCATGCTCCCTCCCCGACTGCTGTGGCGTGACCCCCGGCCGATCCCCCGGTTCAATCGGCAGGAGCCGGTGACCCAGATTGTCCGTGATCCCGGCTTCTACGAGCCGAGCGATGAGGACGGCTGCTCTAGGTTCGGGTACTTCTGCCAGGCCCATGACGGCCCCTACCGGCACGAGTCCTGCGAGGAAGGGCCACATCTCATCGCCCTGGACTGCCAAGAGCACGGGCCCGAGAACATGTGGCCGCAACCACTCATGCTGATGTTCCCAGAAGGGTTCGACCCCCCGCTGAGCGACGAGCAGTTGGCCTGGGTGCGGGCGGAGGACGACGCTGTCTAGGCATGATCCGAAAGAGACGCCCTAGGCGCTGCGCTGCGGCTTCTTCGCCGACGCCTTCTTCGTGGTCTTCTCCGCCGTGGCCTTCTTGGCGTCAGGCTTCTTGACTGCGACCTTCTTCTTCGGCATCTCGTGGACGGTCGCGTCCTCGGTGCTTTCGCCGCGGGATGCCTTCGCCTTCTGCACGGACTCATGCAGGGCGGCCATGAGGTCGACGACCTCCACGGACGGCGCCGCCTCCTCAGCCGCATGCGGCGCCGGCTGCCCCTTCTGCTTCGCGGTGATCAGGTCGGCGATCGCCTCGGTGTACCGGTCGACGGACACGTCCTCGGGGATGCTGTCGGTGGACAACGCGTCCATCAACGCGAGGGCCTCGTCGATCTCGCCCTCCGACAGCTCCACCGGGGCCGGGGCCAATTCCTCCGGGGAGCGGATCTCGTCGGGCCACTGCATCGCGTGCAGGACGATCACGTCGTCCTTGATGCGGAGCAGGCCCAACCTTTCCCGGCCGTGCCACGCGAATTTCGCGACCGCGGCCTTCTCATTCCGCTCCAACGCCTTCCGGAGGAGGGTGTACGGCTTGTTCGCGACCTGGCCGTCCGGCTCGAGGAAGTAGCCCTGCCCGATCTTGATCGGGTCGATGCTCTCGTAGGGCACGAAGCCCTCGATCTCGATGGCCTTGGCGGTAGGGAGCGGCAGGTCGTAGAGATCCTCGTCGGTGATCGCGACGAGCGTGTCCTTGCTGATCTCGTAGCCCTTGCCGATCTCTCCCGCAGGGACCTCGCGGTCCTCCAGCTCGCAGAACTTCCGCGTGCGGATCCGGGCGTGATCCTCAAGGTGGTACTGGTGGAACTTGAAGCTGTGGTCTTCGGTCGCTGCGGTCACCCGGATAGGGATCGTGACCAGGCCAAAACTGATCGCGCCGGACCACACGGCGTGGGGCATGGCAGACCTCCAGGCCCCCCTGGCGGACGGATCTCCAGCCTAGGTAGGCCAACCTCGCCCCGCATCCAGACACCTCCGCTGCCATAGAATCCTGCCCTCGCTAGAGGGGGGTACATGTCCACAGAAGACATATCAGCCGAGTCGCCAGCCTCGCCAAGACGGCCACGCCGCCGCACAGTCCTACTCGCCGGACTCGTCATAGTGCTGGCCGCGCAAACCGGCGTCCTGGTCGCGCAGCAGATGCAGATAAGCGACCTGCAAGTCCAGCGCCAGATACCCGGCCCCGCCGGACCGACAGGACCCGCCGGGCCAGCCGGACCCGCAGGGCTACCCGGGCCCCGCGGCCTTACCGGCTCGGCCGGCCGGGACGGGCAAGACGCCGTCGGTACAACCGTCATCCCCACCCAGGACAGCACCGCCCCCGTCCAGCTCACCGAGACGGAAGCCCACGCCCACTGTCAGATCGTCGCCGACCAGGCCTACCCCAGCAACAGCAACAGCGGTGACAAGTCCCTCGACAGCATCACGAACGCCTACTCCGCCACCATGAACGAGAAGACGTTCAAGCAGTGCATGGACGAGCAGGGATACCCGCAGTAGACACAAGAGCGCCCATCTCGCCAACGGGAGTGGCGGCGGGACGGGCGCCTAGCCGGTTCGACAGAGGGCGGATCCACAAGTTTCAGCAGCGCTACGGTCTGCGCTGAACAGCCTTGGGGGGCTTCATGAACATCAGACATACGGCACTCGTCGCCGCTTCCAGCTGCGTACTCACCCTCGCCGGCTGCGGGTCCGGCCACAGAGCGGACCCCGCCGTAGCGCCGGTATCCATCGGTGGCCTGCCGCACACCCTCGTCGGCGAGGACTACAACTCCGTCACCCTCATCGAAACGGACGTGCAGGGCACGAACATCACCGGCACGTTCGACACGACAGAGGTCAAATACAACAGTCCCGATCACCAGCGCGCCACCCTCACGGGAACCGTAAAGGGCAGCCAGGTCACGCTCACGGCGAGCTTCGCGCTGGGCAGTACGGTCTTCAACGGCACCCTGAACGGCAGCACACTCACGCTCCAAGTGCCGCAGGCGAACGGCCAGATCGAGGACTACGTCCTCAAGCCCGGAACCGTCGACGACTACAACCAGCTCGTCAACCAGATGGAAACCGGCGGGACTCCCACGCCTCAGCCGTCCAAGTTCTACTGAGCTGCGACCGCACAGAACAGCGCCCGCCTCGACGGGGGATGCGAGGCGGGCACCCAAGCAGCGTGCCCGTGATGGGTAGAAGAAAGGGTCAGGCGCCCCGCCTCAGATACTGGTCGGTGTTCAACTCGCGGCGCAGTTGTGTGACGAGAGCGCGCCGGGCTGCGGACGCCTCGCCCTCCAGACGCAGGTATTCGTGATCGTTGCGAGCACGCGCCGGATCGAGTACCGCCCTATCTCCGCTGGACGTCAGCAAGTTGTCCAGCACATAGGAGTCAAGTCGCCGACTGGACCGCGACAACGCTCGCCAGTGCGCTTCAGCTTGCGCCGAGCCGAAGAGTTGGACCCGTGCCGTTAGATCTTGGCGCAGCTCCTCCACGCCTGGTGTCCAGCCGTACTGCGTATCAGCTTCGCCGTCACCGAGGTGCGCGATGTGCCCGTTGCCATGCCGTAGGACATCGAGGTATAGCTCGGCCCGCTTGTTCCACAGGTACTCCCCGCGCAACGCCTTCCTCTGCAGCGAGGCCTGCAGAGCGACGGTTCCGAGACTGCCTGCGAGCGCGATCAGAGCACCAAGTAGGACGCCTCCCAAGTTACTTCTCTCCTTCTGACTGCAGCTGCGCCGCAAGCCGTGGGGCTTCCTCGGCCGCTTGGTCCGTCACGACTTCTCCAGGTGTCGGTAGATGGTGGGGCGGCTGACTCCGAACTCGTCGGCGATCTGCTGAACGGTGTGCTTGCGCTTCCCGTCCGGTCCGACCTCGTCGTACATCTGCTGGGCTAGTTCGATCTGACGCTTGCGGAGCTTCGGCTTCTGGCCGCCGCTTCGGCCGCGGGCGCGTGCGGCTTCGAGGCCGTCGAGGGTGCGGTCGGACATGAGGGAGTGCTCGAACTCAGCGATGGCGCCGATGATCTGGAAGAAGAGGCGGCCGGCGGGGGTGGCCGTGTCGATGCCCTGGTCGATGACGACGAGTCCGACGCCTCGCTGCTGGAAGTCCTCGGCCAGGTCCATGAGGTTCTTGAGGGAGCGGCCTAGGCGGTCGAGTTTGGTGACGACGATCTGGTCGCCTTCGCGGGCGACCATGAGGGCCTTGTCGAGTTCGGGGCGCCGGGCGAGCTTGCCGGATGCCTTGTCGGTGAAGACGCGTTCGCAGCCGGCGGCGATGAGTGCGTCTTGCTGGGCTTCGGGGTTCTGGTCGCGGGTTGAGACCCGCGCTACGCCGATCCTCATGAACTGATCGTATCGCAAAGGGGGTTGAGCGTTACATAGATGCGTACACGAGTTACGTTACAACACTTGCCCAGGATGGGCGCCCGAGTCGAGCCGTGTCACACAGAGTCGATCGTGCTGCAGGCCGGCGAGACCATCACGCAGCTTGCGGCATGGCTGGGGCATGCTGATCCTGCGTTCACGCTGCGGACCTACGTGCACTTCATGCCCAAGTCCGGTCGCAAGGGTCTTGCCGCGCTGGGACAATGGGTAACACTGGGAGTGGCGGATGTGGTGCCTGAAGTCTCTCCAGGTTCTGGATCTCCCCAGATTCTCCCCAGCGGGCCAGTCCCTGACGTCGACTCAGCCATTTCCGCAGGTCAGTAGCCTATAGCGACTTCGGGTCAATCAGTACGACTGGTACGCGTACACCTTCCTGGCCACCTACATAGCCGGGCAGGTGTTCCCCAAGGAGGCGGGCAACTCCCTTGTACCGCTGCTCTCCACGTTCGCCGTGTTCGCCGTGGGCTTCTTCATGCGGCCGGTCGGCGGGCTCCTCATGGGGGCGGTCGCCGACCGGCACGGACGGCGCGCCGCGCTGACCGTGACCATCCTGCTGATGGGCGGCAGCAGCCTGCTGGTCGGGCTCACCCCGACGTACGCGGCCGCCGGCGTGCTCGCCCCGGTGGTGCTCGTCCTGGCGCGCCTGCTCCAAGGCCTGTCCGTCGGAGGCGAGTTCGCCGCCTCGACGACCTTCCTGGTGGAGTCGGCGGGCCCCGGCAGACGCGGTCTGTTCTCCTCCTTCCAGTACGTGTCGACGTCCGCCGGGCAGCTCGCCGCGTCCGGTGTCGCGGCCGCCCTGGTCAGCACGCTGGGCGACGGGCAGATGAACGGCTGGGGGTGGCGCGTGCCGTTCGTGCTCGGCGCGGTCCTCAGCCTGGTCGGCTTCTGGATCCGGCGCGGCGCGTACGAGACCCGCAGCGCCGAGCAGCGCGCGGCCGAGCGGCCCGGGCTCTTCGACGCGCTGCGTCACCACCCGCGCCAGTCGCTACTGATCTGCGGCATCACCGCGGGCGGCACGCTCGCCTACTACACGTGGACGTCGTACCTGCCCACGTACGCGGAGCTGAACGCGGGCATCGACAAGGCGGACGCGCTCGTCGCCGGCACCATCGCGCTGGCCTTCTTCGCCCTGCTCCAGCCCGTCGGCGGGATGCTCTCGGACCGGTACGGGCGCAAGCCGCTGCTGCTCTTCTTCGGCCTGGGCTTCGCGCTCCTGAGCGTGCCGCTGCTGCGGTCGCTCGGCGGCTCGTTCGGGTCGCTGCTGCTGGTGCAGTGCGCGGGCATGGTGCTGCTCACCGGGTTCACGTCGATCTCGGCCGCGGTCAACGCGGAGGTGTTCCCCGCCCGGGTGCGCGCGGCGGGCATCGGCTTCCCGTACTCGCTCACCGTCGCCCTGTTCGGTGGGACGGCGCCCTATGTGGGCACGCTGTTCAAGGAGACCGGCCACGCGGGCCTCTTCCCCTGGTACGTCGCCGTGCTCTGCCTGGTGTCGTCCGTGGTGTATCTGCGGCTGCCGGAGAGCGCGCACAAGACACTCGACCGTTGAGGCGCGTCGGGCCGCGCCTCCAGGGCCTCCGTCAGGTCGCTGTCACTGTCACCGTCACCGCATGATCCCGGTGAGCGCGTCCCCTTCCTTCGCGCACGCCCACGCGCCCTCGCAACACGCCTGCCAGCTCCGGGCGTCCGGGCCGAGCAGCACGATGCGCTGGCCTGCGGACACGGGGGTGAGCAGGGACAGGCGCAGGCCGGCCGGCTCGACGATCAGGTCGGTGGCCGTGCGGCCCGCTCCCGCCGCCGGGTCGTCCGGCAGCAGCTTCGCCCCGGGCAGGGCGTCGGCGATCTCGCCCGCCGGGTACCCGAAGAGGTCGATGTCGTCCCACGCGACCGTGGTCGCCGGAGTGGGGGCGGTAGAGGTGACGTCGAGCCGGGCGAGCCGGTCCGCCGCGCCGGGACCGCCACCCCGGAAGCCGAGCGTGACGCCGTCGAACTCCGCCTCGAAGGCCCAGTCCGGTTCGTGGAGGAGCCCGCTGAGCCAGGCGTCGTGCGCGTGCCGCAGCTCCGGATACTGCTCGCGCGTCAGCGTCATGCACGGGCGTCTGCGCGTGATCGCGCCCGCGGCGAGTAGCGAGAGCACCTGGTCCGGTGTCATCCCGAACCGCACCGTCCCGGCCCCGCCGGGCAGCGTCACACCTGTGTCCTGCGACAACTCCAGCATCGCCCCATTGTTCACGCCCGGGTCGCCGAGACAACCCCCCGGCGCCCCCTCGCGCCTCTCCAGTAAACCTGCACACCGAATACGCAGTCCGGTCACGGTGTCCAGGAGATGTGCACAACCCTTGAATAAGGCCCCGGCCAAAAATGCGGGAGTGTCCATTTTGCTGAATTTCACGAAACCCCTGGGAAATGTTGACCCGCAGATTCTGTGAAGGTGCTGCCCCCAGTCGGTGAACACACCTGCACTCAGCGGTAATTACGTGCCCACACTGCCTCTGACCGGGGACCTTCCGATTGGATGTGCGAGGCGTCCGCGTGCTTTGATCCTCGGCACTGCGGGTGTCACGCGAGTGATTCACGCATTCTGGAATTACCAATGAGAAGGGCAGCATCATGAACTCCACCCCCCAGGTTGAGACCCTCGAGATCTCCGACGCCGACCTCGACAACGTCTCGGGCGGCCTCGTCGGCGGTCTCGCCGCCAACCTGACCGGCGCGGCCGACTCGATCGCCCCCATCTCGGGCACCGTCGCCGGCCTCACCGGCACGGTCGAGGGCCTCACCGGCCTCAACACCGGCGCTGTCACCGGCCTGGCCTCGGGCCTGACCGCCGGTCTCTGAGCCACGGCTTGCCCCGGGCCCCGGAACCTCCCCCCGGTTCCGGGGCCTTCGGGCACTCCCGGCACTCCGCCGGACCGGAAGATACGTAAGGGAAGTACGTCGTGCAGTTCCGCCAACAGGCCCTGTCCAAGCTGCAGTCGCCCGAGGAACTCGACCTTCCCGTGCGGCTCGCCAGGCCCCAGGGCCTCCTCGCGCTTGCCGTGACCCTCGTCGTGATGGCGGCCGCGTCCGTGTGGGCGGTCACCGGTTCGCTGTCCTCGACGCTGCGGGTCCCCGGCGTCCTCACACACGCGCAGGGCAGTTACGTCCTGCAGAGCCCCGTCACCGGTCAGGTCACGGGCGTGCTCGCCAAGGAAGGGCAGCAGCTCGCCGCGAACGCCCCGCTCCTCAAGGTCCGTACGCCCACGGGCGACAGCTATGTGCGGACCGTCGACGCGGGCCGCGTCACCACCCTCGTCGCCCGGACCGGCGCGGTCGTCACCACCGGGTCCGATATCGCGACCGTCGAGAAGACCTCCGGCGCGCACGACCCCCTCCTCGCGATGCTGTACGTCCCCGCGGACAAGGCGGGCACCGTGCCGGTCGGTGCGGACGTCGACCTCAGCGTCCAGTCGGCGCCGTCCCAGCAGTACGGCGTGCTGCGCGGCCGGGTGCAGGCGGTCGGGCGCGGCGCGCAGACCGGGCAGCGGGTCGAGGCGTTCCTCGGTGACAAGGAGCTGGCCCGGCAGTTCACGAAGGGCGGCCCGACGGTCGCGGTCCTCGTGAAGCTGGTCGCGTCGCCCGCCACCAAGTCGGGTTACGCGTGGTCGTCCAAGGGCGGACCCCCGTACGCGCTCGACTCGATGACCCCCGCCTCCGGCGCCGTGCATCTCGCCGAGCAGCGCCCGATCGATTGGCTGCTCCCGTGAGCCCCTCCCCCGCAGTCCAGCAGCAGCTGCCCCCGGCCGGGCACGGCCGCCGCCGCGCGCGCCCCGCGCCGAAGCCGCCGAAGCGCCGGCACCGGACGGTCCGCACGCCCACCGTCCTCCAGATGGAGGCCGTCGAGTGCGGTGCCGCGTCCCTCGCGATGGTCCTCGCGCACCACGGCAAGCACGTCCCGCTCGAAGAACTGCGCATCGCGTGCGGCGTCTCGCGCGACGGCTCGCGGGCCAGCAACATCCTCAAAGCCGCCCGTAGTTACGGCATGACCGCGCGCGGCATGCAGATGGAGCCGGCCGCGCTCGCGGAGGTCGAGGCGCCCGCGATCCTCTTCTGGGAGTTCAACCACTACGTCGTCTACGACGGCATGGGCCGCCGCTTCGGGCGGCGCGGCGTGCACATCAACGACCCCGACAAGGGCCGCAGGTTCGTGCCGTCCGAGGACTTCGACACCAGCTTCACGGGTGTGGTCCTCGTCCTCGAACCGGGCGAGGACTTCCGCCCCGGCGGCCGCAGGCCGGGCGTGCTCCGGGCGCTGCCCGCGCGCCTTCGCGGCACGACGGGCACGATGCTCGCGGCGCTGCTCGCCAGCCTGCTCCTTGTGGCGGTCGGCGCGGCGCTGCCCGCGCTCAGCCGGACGTACATCGACATGTTCCTGATCGGTGACCAGACCTCGCTGCTCGGCGCCCTGTTCGCGTCGATGGCCGCGATGGTCGGGCTCACCGCCGTGCTGACCTGGCTGCAGCAGGCGAATCTGCTGCGCGGGCGCGTCATCGCGTCGACGCTGAGCAGCGCGCGGTTCTTCGGGCATCTGTTGCGGCTGCCGGTGACGTTCTTCGCGCAGCGCAGCCCGGCCGACCTCGTGCAGCGGCTCCAGTCGAACGACGCGGTCTCCGAGACGCTCGCGCGCGACCTGACGGCGGCGGGGGTCGACGGGGTCGTGGTGCTGCTGTACGCGGCGCTGCTGTGGACGTACGACCCCCAACTCACGCTCGTCGGCGTGGGGATCGCGCTCGGGAACGTCGTCGCGATGCGGATCGTCATCCGGCTGCGCGCCACCCGTACGCAGAAGCTGCGCGCGGACACGGCGCGGCTCACCAACACCTCGTACACCGGCCTTCAGCTCATCGAGACGATGAAGGCGACGGGCGGCGAGAACGGGTACTTCCGGCGCTGGGCGGGGCAGCACGCGACCACCCTCGAGGAGCAGCAGCGGCTCGGGGTGCCGAGCGCGTGGCTGGGCATCGTGGCGCCGACCCTGGCGACCCTCAACAGCGCGCTGATCCTGTGGATCGGCGGTCTGCGCGCGGTCGAGGGGCATCTGTCGGTGGGTCTGCTGGTCGCCTTCCAGGCGCTGGTCACCCGCTTCACCGCACCGATCACCCGGCTCAACGGCGTGGCCGGCCGTATCCAGGACTTCGCCGCCGACGTGGCGCGTCTGAAGGACGTGGAGAGCTTCCCGGCGGACGCGCTGTACACGCGGCCCGACGCGGCGGCGAGCACGCGCCGCCTGAAGGGGCACGTCACGCTCGACGACATCACGTTCGGCTACAGCCCGCTGGACAAGCCGCTCCTGACCGGCTTCTCGCTGGCGGTCGGACCCGGCCAGCAGGTGGCGCTCGTCGGCGGCTCCGGCAGCGGCAAGTCGACGGTGTCGCGGCTCATCTCCGGCCTTTACAGCCCGTGGGAGGGCACGATCCGCATCGACGGGCAGCGTCTTGAGGACATCCCGCGCGGCGCCCTGTCGGCGTCGGTGTCGTTCGTCGACCAGGACGTGTTCCTGTTCGAGGGCACGGTCCGCGACAACGTCGCCCTGTGGGACCCGTCGATCCCGGACGAGGCCGTCGTCGACGCCCTCAAGGACGCGGCCCTGTACGACGTCGTCGCGCGCAGGCCCGGCGGCATCCAGGGCCGGGTCGAGCAGGACGGGCGGAACTTCTCCGGCGGTCAGCGCCAGCGCCTGGAGATCGCGCGCGCCCTGGTGCGCCGGCCGAGCATCCTCGTGCTCGACGAGGTGACGAGCGCGCTCGACGCGGAGACGGAGCAGATCATCATCGACAATCTGCGGCGCCGCGGCTGCGCCTGCGTCGTCATCGCGCACCGGCTCAGCACGGTGCGCGACAGCGACGAGATCGTCGTCCTCGACCACGGGCAGGTCGTGGAGCGCGGCCGGCACGAACAACTCGTGGCCGCCGGGGGCCCGTACGCCGACCTGGTCAGGGAGCACTGAGGTGACGTACACGCAAGCGGAGCACTCCGCCGGCGACCAGGTGACCGCCGCGTTCGGCTCGCTCGGCGTCCCGGTCGACTGCGCGGGCATGCGCAGCCTGAACCTGGAGGGGCCGCAGGTCCTGTGGCTCGTCGTGCAGGGCGCGCTCGACCTGTTCGCGGTCGACGCGGCAGCGCAGGGGCACTGGCACTTCCTGGGCCGCCTGGAGGCGGGCACGCTGCTCCTCGGCCCGGTCGAGGGCCCCCAGCACACCCTGGTGGGACGGCCGTTGCAGGGCTGCCTGCTGCGCCGCATCGGGCTGCGGGAACTCCAGCGCCCCGACTACGGCGACGCCTCGTGGTCGTACGACCAGCAGTACCTCAGCCAGTACGACACCCAGGACGCGGCCCTCAGCCTCCTTGAGCACGCGTTCGCGCTCGGTGTCGGGCGCAGCCAGCGTGTCCTGTTCGAGGCGCCGCTCGACGGCAGGACGACCGGCGACGACTCCGTGGGCGACGACGACATCCTGTGGCTGCCGATCCTGCCGGGCAGTGTGCAGTACGGGGCGTCGTACAGCGCGGACACCGTGGGCGAGCTGTTCGTCGACGGCTCCATGTGGCAGCGCATGGTCAACCAGCAGTTCCGGCTCCTGTCGGCGCTCGACCGGTGGATCGAGCGCCTGGAGAACGCGCACGAGACACGGGCGGCGGCCGGCATCAAGGCGGGCGAGACCGTCCGTGAGGAGGCCGACCGGACGCTGCTCGCGTCCATCGGGCGGCAGGGCAAGGGCGGTGCGCGGCGCGGCGCGTCCTCCGGCAACGGCGACGACGCGGTGTACGCGGCGTGCAAGCTGGTGGCCGGCGCGGCCGGGATCACGCTCTCGGCGCCCGAGCGGGGCGGCCCGGTCAGCGACCGTGTCGACCCGGTCGAGCAGGTCGCCGTCGCGTCACGGATCCGCACCCGCCCGGTCCGGCTCGTCGGCCGCTGGTGGCGCGAGAACACGGGCCCCCTGGTGGGCCATCGCGCGGCGACGGGCGCGCCGGTCGCGCTGCTGTGGCGCCGGGGCGGGTACGAGGCCGTGCATCCGACGAGCGGTCGGCGGACCCGGGTCGACGAGGACAACGCGGAGGAGTTCGAGCAGCGGGCCGTGATGCTGTACCGGCCGCTGCCCGACAAGCCGATGAGCCCGCTGCGGCTGATGGGGTTCAGCGCGCGCGGCACCCGTGCCGACGTGCGCAACCTGCTGCTGGCCGGTCTGGTGACCGTCGCGATCGGGGCCCTGGTGCCGGTCGCGACCGGCCGGGTGCTCGGCGTGTACGTGCCGAACGCCGAGTCGGACCTCATCGTGCAGGTGGCCGTCGCCGTGATGGTGACGAGCATCGTGTCGGCCGCGTTCATGCTGCTGCAGAACCTGACGATCCTGCGCATGGAGGGCCGGATCGAGAGTGCGCTCCAACCCGCGGTGTGGGACCGCCTGTTGAGGCTTCCGACGCGGTTCTTCGCGTCGCGGTCCACGGGCGAGCTGGCGAGCGCGGCCATGGGCATCAGTGCGATCCGCCGTGTCCTGTCCGGCGTGGGCCCGGTGGTGGTGCAGGCCGGCACGATCGGCACGATGAACCTCGTCCTGCTGCTCTGCTACAGCGTCCCCCTGGCACTGACCGCGCTCGCCATGCTCGCGGTGATCGCAGGCGTGTTCCTCACGCTCGGGCTGTGGGAGCTGCGCTGGCAGCGCCGCCTCGTCGTCCTCGGCAACAAGCTGAACAACCAGGCGTTCCAGACGCTGCGCGGCCTGCCGAAGCTGCGGGTGGCGGGCGCGGAGAGCTTCGCCTACGCCTCGTGGGCCGGGGAGTTCGCGCAGAGCCGTGAGCTCCAGCGGCGCGCGGGCCGCATCAAGAACCTGACGACGGTCCTCAACGCGGTCTATCTGCCGCTGTGTTCGCTCGTGATGTTCATGCTGCTCGCCGGACCGGCGCGGGGCACGCTCTCCGCGGGCGACTTCCTGACGTTCAGCACCGCGGTGACGATGCTGCTGTCCTCGGTCACGCAGCTCACGGGCGCCCTGATCTCGGCGGCCGCCGTTCTGCCGATGTTCGAGCAGATCAAGCCGGTCCTCGACGAGGCGCCCGAGGTGCGGGACGCGAGCACGCAGCCGGGCGAGCTGACCGGTGAGATCGAGGCGCGCGGCGTGTCCTTCCGGTACACGGACGACGGCCCGCTCGTCCTCGACGACGTGAACCTGTCCATCAGGCCGGGCGAGTTCGTCGCGGTGGTCGGCCCGAGCGGCTGCGGCAAGTCCACGCTCCTGCGCCTCCTGATCGGCTTCGACAAGCCGGTCGCGGGCGGGGTGCTGTACGACGGTCAGGACCTGGGCGCCCTCGACCAGGCCGCGGTGCGGCGGCAGTGCGGGGTCGTCCTGCAGAACGCGCAGCCGCTGACCGGTTCGATCCTGGACTGCATCTGCGGCGCGGAGGTGTTCACGCAGGAGGAGGCGTGGGAGGCGGCGGCGATGGCGGGGCTCGCCGAGGACATCAAGCGGATGCCGATGGGGCTGCACACGATGATCGCGGGCGGCGGCGCCATCTCCGGCGGCCAGCGCCAGCGTCTGATGATCGCGCAGGCACTGATCCGCCGGCCGCGCATCCTGTTCTTCGACGAGGCCACGAGCGCGCTCGACAACGAGACGCAGCGCACGGTCATCGACAGCACCCGCGCCCTGAACGCGACCCGCGTCGTCATCGCGCACCGCCTGTCCACGGTGATGGACGCGGACCGGGTGATCGTCATGGCGGACGGCCGCGTCGTCCAGCAGGGACCGCCCGCCGAGCTCCTCGCGGACACGAACGGGCGCCTGCACGAGCTGGTGCGGCGCCAGATGGCGTGACACCGCCGGCGGCCCCCGTCCCGGAGTCCCCGCTTCCCATCCGTTGACATGCTCGCGCCCCAAGGGGGATGTTGATGCCTGCGACTGCGCGAAAGTGCTCGCTGTCTCAACATTTCAAGCACGAGTAAACATACGGCCGTTGGTTCGAGCGGAGATGGGATCTGTGCGGAGAATGCATATAGGGCTGCATCGAAGACTGGACCTGACACGGGCCCGCCGCGCGCGGTGGGCCGCGGGCGCCTCGGCCGGGCTTGTGACGGCCCTCGCCGCGGCGTTGCTCGCCTCCCCCGCCCAGCAGGCGAGCGCGGCGACCCCCGGCAGCGGCGTCCTGGACGACGGCCACAAGAGCGTGACCTGGCAGAGCCCCGTGTACCCGGCGGGGACGGTCGGCGATCCCGGCAAGTGCCCGTCCCAGGCCGGCGACCCCGACAACAAGGTCTGCGACCGCTTCGACCTCAAGGTCTCGGTCCCGGACGGCTACTGGGACGACAACCCCGAGGGCGGCGTCCCCGTCTCGATCGAGTGGGCCAAGCAGCCCACCGACGACTTCGACATGTACATCTACGACGACGCGGGCAAGCAGGTCGCCGCCAGCGCGGGCACGGCCGACCCCGAGGCCACGGTCATCCCGAAGGCGAACGGCACGTACCACGTCGTGGTCGTCCCCTACGACGTGCACGACAACTCCTTCGTCGGCAAGGCGTATCTGCCCGAGACGACCGACGCGGGCGACCTGACCTCCTTCAAGGGGGACGACGGCAGCTACACCGTCGAGGCCGGCGCGCTGAAGGCCAGGGCCGACTTCCTGACGGGCGGCGGGCTCCGCCTCCAGGCCGACCCGTCGGGCGACTTCTCCGACCCCACCGGCTCGCAGATCGTGCGCAAGCAGCCCGCCATCGACCCGCACACGTCCTCGTTCGACGCGGGCGCGTACTACGGCATCCGCGCCCACGGCGCCGTCCTGCGCGTCTACAAGAAGCCGCTGCGCTTCGGCCTGTACAAGGCCGACGACAAGACGCGGATCTGGCAGGAGGACAAGCCGCTGCGCTGGTCCACCGGCGGCATGCGGCAGAGCCTGGAACGCGGCAGGGACGAGCAGTTCTTCGGCGGCGGCGAGCAGAACGGCTCGTTCTCGCACCGCGACAAGACGGTCTACGTCGCCAACAACACCAACTGGAATGAGGGCGGTTACAACAACTCGCAGCCGTTCTACCTCTCTTCGGCGGGCTACGGCGTCTACCGCAACACCTTCGCCCCGGGCGTCTACGACTTCGGCCCCTCGGTCCACACCGGCCAGCAGGAGCGCCGCCTCGACGCGTACTACTTCCTCGGTGACGCGAAGGAGGTGATCGGCGGCTACACGTCGCTGGTCGGCAAGCCCTTCATGCCGCCGGTGTACGGCCTCGAACCCGGCGACGCCGACTGCTACCTCCACAACGCCAACCAGGGCGAGCGCCACACCCTGGACGCCCTCAAGGTCGCCGACGGCTACGTCGACCACCAGCTGCCGCTCGGCTGGATGCTGGTCAACGACGGCTACGGCTGCGGCTACGAGAACCTCGCCGAGACCGCCAAGGGCCTCCAGGACCACGGCGCCCAGCTGGGCCTGTGGACCCAGGACGGCATCGGCAAGCTCGCCGACCAGGTCAAGGCCGGGCAGCGCGTCGCGAAGCTCGACGTCGCCTGGGTCGGCAACGGCTACGGCATGTCCCTGGACGCCTGCGACAAGGCGAAGGCCGGCATCGAGGACAACAGCGACGCACGCGGCTTCGTCTGGATGCCCGTCTCCTGGGCGGGCGCCCAGCGCTGCTCCGTCCTGTGGTCCGGCGACCAGAAGCTGTCCTGGGACTACGTCCGCTGGCAGATCCCGACGTACGCGGGCGCCACGATGTCCGGGATCGCGTACAACACCGGTGACGTGGGCAGCATCTACAGCCACGACGCCAAGATGTACGCGCGTGACCTCCAGGCCAAGACGTTCCTGCCGGCCATCATGACGATGGACGGCTGGGCGCGGGACCTCACCACGAAGCAGAAGATCAACCAGCAGCCGTGGGTGGACGGCGAGCCGTACACGTCCATCAACCGCAAGTACCTCCAGCTGCGCGAGCGCCTGCTTCCCTACCTGTACACGCTGTCCGCCGAGGCGGCGAAGACCGGCGTCGGCGGGGTGCGCCCGCTGTACCTGGAGTACCCGGACGACCCGAAGACCCTGGGCGCGACCGCCAAGTACGAGTACCTGGCCGGCGACGACTTCCTGGTCGCCCCCGTCTATAAGGACTCGGACACCCGCGACGGCATCTACCTGCCCAAGGGCACGTGGACGGACTACTGGACGGGCAAGACGTACCAGGGCCCGACGACCGTCGACGGGTACCACGCGCCGCTCGACACGCTCCCCCTCTTCGTCAAGGCGGGCGCGGTCGTGCCGATGTGGCCGAAGGGGACGACGTCGTACAAGTCCCGTGACGTCCACGAGCTGGACTGGGACGTGTACCCGCAGGGCCACTCCTCCTACACGCTGTACGAGGACGACGGGGTGACCCGGAAGTTCGCGGACGGCGCCTCGGCGACGCAGCGCGTCACGGTCGGCCAGGAGGAGAACGCCACCGAGGTCAACGTCGGTGCGAGCAAGGGGAGTTACGCGAACAAGCCCGACTCCCGCGCGTACCGGTTCACGGTCCACGGCGAGGACGCTCCGCGCCAGGTGTCCATGGGCGGCCGCCCGCTCACCCACGTCGCCTCGCCCGACGCCCTCGCGGCGACGGACTCCGGCTGGTACTACGACGCGGAAACGGGCGTGACGACGGTCAAGACCACGCGGCAGCCTCTCGACAGCGACTTCAGAGTGACGCTGCGGAGGTGATCCGTTGACACCTGGGGGGCGGACCCGTTCGCGCGGGCCCGCCCCCCTTCGCATGCCGAGCAGCCCCTCCGTGGCCCGGTGATAGGTTCGAGCGCGTGATATCGACGTAAGGGCTCGGGCAATGACGCAGCGTGACTGGCAGAACGACGTCCTGCGGGACCTGCTCAGGCAGACCCAGGCGCAGCTGGGCGGGGAAGGCGCGGAGGCGATGGCGCAGGGTGCCGTTCCTCAGGGTGCCGTGGCGCCCGCGGCAGCCGTTGACTCCACGGTTCCGGCGCCCGACCCCGATCGCGCGCCGCTGCCGCGCCGGCGCACCGGCACCGCCCCGTCACCGGACGCGGGCCCAGGCCCGTCGCCCTCACCGCCGCTCGACGCGGACGACGACCCGGCGCCCGCGCCGGAACCCCTTCCCGCCGCCCCGGCCCCGCGCCGGACCCCGTCGCTGGCCGAGCGCATGGCGGAGAGCCGGGCGGCGCGGACGCCTGCTCCGACGACCACGGAGGCGGAGACGGAGACGGAGACGAGCGTCAGCGGGGACGCTGTTGCGGAGGCGTCCGACGCCGATGAGCCGACCTTGCTCACCAAGACGCCGACCGTCCGGATCTCACCCCCGTCGGTTCAGACACCCGCCGTGAAGCCCGAAGCCGGCGTCCCGGAGGCCGTACCCGCGCCGGAGCCGACCGTCACCCCGGCCCCTCCCTCTCCCCCGTACGCCCCGCCCGTCGACGCGCCGCCGCCTCCGCACCAGCCCCCCGCCCCGCCCCTCACCGGGCTGCCGGCGCCCTACGTGCCCGCCGCCCCCGGTCCGGCGCCCGCCGGGCTCCCCGCGCCGTACACGCCGGCCCTCCCGCAGCCCCAGGCCCCGCTTCCGGTTCCCGCGCGGATGCGCAATGCTCCGCTGCCCGCGTTCACCCCCGAGTCCGTGCCCACCGTCGATCCACGGCTCGCAGGGTCCGTCGGGCGGGCTCAGCACGGGGACACCGTGGCCCGGCGCACCGGGCGTTCGCTGCGGCGGCTCACCGCCTCCCTCGACGGCTCCGACGAGGCGCGGCTCGCCCGTGAGATCCAGCAGCCCGTGACCAACGGCCGGGTCGTCGCCGTGACGTCGATCCGCGGCGGCGTCGGCAAGACCACCGTGTCCGCTCTCCTGTCCCGCACCCTCAACCACTACCGTCACGACCCGGTCCTCGCCCTTGAGGCGGACGCCGCGCTCGGCACGCTGCCCGTGCGGCTCGGCGCCGAGTCCGTGCGCTGGTCGTGCCCCGATCTCGCGCAGATCCTCACCCCGAAGATGCAGATCACCGATGTCACCGGCTATCTCGTGCCGGTCACCGGCGGCGGCTGGCTGCTGCCCGCGAGCCAGGGCCGGGTGGGCGCGCCGCTGGACATCCGGACGTACCGGACCGTGTCGCTCGCGCTGCGGCGGTACTTCGCCATGACGGTCGTGGACTGCGAGACGCTGCCGGGCGAAGTGGCGCGTACGGCGATGGACACCGCGCACGCGCGCGTGGTCGTCGCCCCGATGACGGTGGAGGGCGTGGGCGGCACGCGCGTGGTGCTCGACTGGCTCGCGCGACTGCCGAAGGCGGCCCTGGCCAGTACGGTCGTCGCGCTCACGTCGAGCGCGCCGCACATGACGCTCGACCTGAAGGCGGCGACGGCGCACCTGCGGGAGGCGGGGGTCGCCGTCGTGCACCTGCCGTACGACCGGCATCTGGCCGCGGGGGGCCCGATCCAGGCGGAGCTCCTGTCGGACGCGACGCGCCGCGCGGCCGCCCGGCTCGCGGCCGAGGCCGTGCAGCGCGCCGCCCGGCAGCCCTGATCCAGGGGCGATGATCCAGGGGCGATGCTCCAAGGGCGAAAGCCCCGCCCGCCCCGCGTCAGATCCCGCCAGCGTCAGATGAAGCGCCCGCCCGCCACCTCCAGCACGCAGCCTGTCGTGTACGACGACAGGTCGGAGGCGAGGAACAGGACCGTGCCGGCGACCTCCTCCGGTTCGCCGGCGCGGCGCATCGGGACCTCGGCGAGCTTCGCGTTCCAGATGTCCTCGCGCAGGGACTCGGTCATCTCGGTGCGGATCAGGCCGGGCTGGACGGCGTTGACGCGTACGCCCCGGTGGGCGAGTTCCTTCGCGGCGGCCTTGGTGAGGCCGACGAGACCGGCCTTGGCGGCGCTGTAGTTGGTCTGGCCGATCATGCCGACCTTGCCGGAGATCGACGAGATGTTGACGATGGAGCCGCTGCCCTGCTCGCGCATGACCTCGGCGGCGGCGCGGGTGCCCAGCCAGGCCCCCTTGAGGTGGACGTCGACGACGGCGTCGAAGTCGTCCTCGGACATCTTGCGCAGGGTGGCGTCACGCGTGATGCCCGCGTTGTTGACCATCACGTCGAGGGAGCCGAACCGGTCCACGCACTCGCGCACGGCGGCCCGCACCGCGTCGGCGTCGGTGACGTCGCAGGTGACGGCGGCGACCTGGGTTCCGGTGGCGTCCAGGGCGCGGGCACTCGCCTCGGCGGCGGGCCCGTCGATGTCGGCGATGACGACGCGCGCGCCGTGTGTGCGGAAGGCGGTGGCGATGGCGAGGCCGATCCCCTTGGCGGCCCCGGTGACGAGGGCGGTCCTGCCGTGCAGCATGGTGAATCTCCTTGTGGGATACGTCAGTTGAGGGCGTCGGCGGTGCCGAGCAGGGCGGTGACCTGGCTGGAGAGGACACCTCCGTTGCCGTGGGCGAGGGCGACGCGCGCGCCGTCGACCTGGCGCTCGTCGCAGTCGCCGCGCAGTTGGCGTACCGCTTCGATGACGGTGAAGATGCCGTACATGCCGGGGTGGCCGTACGAGAGGCCGCCGCCGTTGGTGTTGACGGGGAGCCGGCCGCCGGGCGCGATGCCGCCGTCGGCGACGAAGGGACCGCCCTCACCCTTGGCGCAGAACCCGAGGTCCTCCAGGAACAGGACCGGGTTGATGGTGAACGCGTCGTACAGCTCGACGACGTCCACGTCGGCCGGGGTCAGGCCCGCCGTCTCGAAGGCGCGGCGCCCGGATTCGGTGGCCGCCGTCAAGGTGAGGTCGGGCATCCGCGAGATGTTGCGGTGCCAGGTGGCTTCGCCCCCGCCGAGCAGATAGGCGGGCTCGGAGGCGAGGTCGCGTGCGCGTTCGGCGGAGGTGACGACGAGGGCGCCGCCGCCGTCGGTGACGAGGCAGCAGTCCCGCACGGTCAGCGGGTCGCTGATCATGCGGGAGCCGAGGACGTCCTCGCGCGTGAGGGGCTTGCGTTCGAACGCGGCCGGGTTGAGCTGCGCCCACGCGCGCGCCGCCACGGCCACGTCGGCCAGTTGCTCCCGCGTGGTGCCGTACTCGTACATGTGCCGGGACGTGGCGAGCGCGTACATGCTGAGCGGGTAGCGGGGGCCGTACGGCTCCTCGTAGGGGTCGGGCCGGGTCGGGGAGATGAGGCGGCCGCCGTCGGAGCGCTGGGTGCTGCCGTACACGATCAACGCGGTGCTGCACAGGCCCTGTTCGATCGCGGCGGCCGCGTGCAGCAGGTGGGAGACGAAGGAGCTGCCGCCGATGTTGGTGCCGTCGAGGTGGCGGGGGCGGATGCCGAGGTACTCGGCGGTGTCCATGGCGGCCATCGGCAGGTACGAGGAGGCGGTGAAGAGACCGTCGACCTCGGACTTGGCGATGCCGGCGTCGGCGAGGGCGCGGGCGGTGGCCTGGCCGATCAGGTCGAGGTGGGTGAGGCCGGGGGCGACCTCGCCGAGGTCGGACTCGGCCACCCCGACGACGGCGGCCCTGCCGCGCAGTGACTGCGTCATCGGACATCCTCCTCGGGTACGAAGACGGCGGTGTTGCCGTCAGCGGTCTCGCCGTCAGGGGTGTCTCCGTCGGCGGTCTCGGCGTCAGCGGTCGTACGGAACCGGACGCGGTCGCCGATCGCGACGTCCTCCGGCGCGGGGCCCTCGACGCGCGACATCATGCGGAAGCCGTCGTCGAGGTCGACGAGGACGACGTTGTGCGCGCCGTCACGGCCTCGTACGACCGTGGTCGCGTAGACGGTGCCGATGCCGGTGCTGCGCTGCCAACTCAGGCTCAGGGAACCGCAGTCCGGGCACAGCGTGCGGGGCGGGAACACGGCGGCGGAGCAGGGCGCGCAGCGCTGGTAGCGGAGTTCGCCGCGGCTCAGGCCGGCGCGGTGGGCCAGAGCGGGGGATAGTTCCGGAGCTTCGTGAGAGTTCATCGTGCTTCCTGTTCCGACGGCGTGCTGAAAGGCGCGCTCAGCAGTGCGAGGCAGTCCACGGCGATGGCGCCGTCGCCGGCCGCGCCGCACAGGAGCGGGTTCACGTCGAGTTCGAGGAGGTCGTCGGCGAGGTCGGTGGCCAGCCAGGAGAGGCGGACGATCGCGTCGGCCGCCGCGTCGACGTCGCGCGGCGGCGCGCCGCGCACCCCGTCGAGCACGGCCGCCGCGCGCAGCGAGCGCAGCATGCGCTCCGCCCCTGCGTGGTCGACGGGGGCCACGGCGACCTGGCTGTCGTCGAGTACGTCGACGAGGACGCCGCCGAACCCGGCGACGACGACGGGCCCGAAGGCCGCGTCGCGCTGGACGCCCAGGATCAGCTCGGTGCGGTCGCCGCCCGCCATGCGCTGCACGAGGAGCCGGGCATCGGCGACGCCCGCGCGGCCCGCGGCGCCGAGGACGCTCCGGGCGGCCTCGCGCACGTCGTCCGGCGTCCTCAGGCCGAGCCGTACGCCGCCCATGTCGCTCTTGTGGGAGACGTCGGCGGAGAGCAGCTTGACGGCGAAGGGGCCTTCGAGGTCCGCCGCGGCACGGACCGCCTCCTCGGGGTCGCGGGCCGTGCGGGCGGGCGCGGAGTGGAGGCCATAGGCCGCGATGAGCCGCGCCGAGTCGTACTCGTCGAGCCGGGTGCGGCCCTGGGCGCGGGCCTCGGCGACGATCGCGCGGGCGGCCCGCGGGTCCGTGCCCTCGGGGCGTTCTCCCGTGGGCAGGGGCGGGCGGAGGCTGAAGTCGGCTAGGTGTCCGAGGGCCGCGGCGGCCCGGCCGGGGTCGCTGTAGCAGGGGACGCCGAGTTCGCGCAGGCGCTGCCGCGCCCGGCCGCTGCCGCCGGTCCAGACGACGACGAGGGGTTGTTCGGTGGCGCCGTGTGCCTTGGCGATGGCGTCGGTCAGCTCGTCGACGTCGCCATCGGCGTTGCCGAGGAGGACGCCGATCATGTCGGTGCCGGGGTGCTGGAGGGCGACGTCGAGGGCGCGGCGCAGCATGTCGGGTTCGCTGACGAGGGCGGCGGTCAGGTCGACGGGGTTGCGGGCCGAGCCGAACGGCGGGATGACGTCGGCCATGCGCCGCTGCCACTCGTCGTCCCAGGGGTCGACGGTGATGCCGCGGGTGGCGGCCTCGTCGGCCATGAGGACCCCGGCGCCGCCGGACAGGGAGAGGGTGGTGAGGCGGCGGCCCCGGGTGCGGCGGCCGGTGGCGAAGAGCTGGGCGGCGTCCAGCATGGGTTCGACGCCACTGACCCTGGTGAGGCCGAACTGCCGTGCCGCGCCGTCGAATACACGGTCCTCGCCGGCCAGGGACGCGGTGTGCGACTGGGCGGCGCGGGCCCCGGCGGCGGAGCGGCCCACCTTCACCGCGATGACGGGCTTGTCGGCGGCGTGCGCGGCGCGGGCCGCGTCGAGCAGGCCGGGGCCGTCGCTGACGCCTTCGAGGTAGGCGAGGAGGACCGTGGACTCGTCGGTGGCGGCGAACGCGCCGAGGAGTTCGGACACCGAGATGTCCACCTCGTTGCCGGTGTTGACGTAGTGGGCGAGGCCGATGCCGTACTGGCGTGCCTCGCTGAAGATGAACGAGCCGAAGGCGCCGCTCTGGCTGACGAACGCGACGGGGCCCGGGCGCAGTTCGATGTCCTCGTCGAGCGCGGAGGTGAAGGTGGGCACGGCCCGGTCGTGGACGCTGATCAGGCCGAGGCAGTTCGGGCCGAGGACGCGGACGCCGCTCTCCTCGGCGGCGGCCTTCAACTCCCGCTGCAACAGGGCGCCTTGTTCGCCGGTCTCGGCGTAGCCGGCGGCGGCGACGATCGCGGCCCGGATGCCGCGCCGCCCGCAGGCCCGTACGCCGTCCGCCGCGTGGGCGGCGTCGAGCATGACCATCGCGAGGTCGATGTCGCCGTCGATCGCGTCGAGGGTGGGGTGGGCGGGCAGGCCCTGGACGGTGGCGCGGCGGGAGTTGACGGGCAGGATGCGGCCCGCGTACCCGAAGCGCTTGAGGTAGTCGACGGGGCGGCCGGACAGTTTGCGGGGGTTGTCGGAGGCGCCGAGCACGGCGATGGAGCGTGGGTGGAGCAGGATGTCAACGAGGTCGGTGCGGGGCGGTCGCGGGTCGCTCATGCCCGGGCCTCCCGCAGCAGTCCCTTGCCGATGATGAGCTTCTGGATCTCGCTCGTGCCCTCGTAGATCCGGAAGAGGCGCGCGTCGCGGTAGAGGCGCTCGACGGTCGAGTCGCTCATGTAGCCGCTGCCGCCGTGCACTTGTACGGCCCGGTCGACGACCCGGCACACCATCTCGCTGCAGAACAGCTTGGCGCTGGAGGGCCCCATGCGGGTGTCGGTGCCGTCGTCGAACGCCTCGGCGGCGGCGAGCACGAGGGAGCGGCCCGCGAGGAGTTCGGCGTGCGACTCGGCGAGCAGTTCCTGGACTAGCTGGAAGCGGCCGATGGACTCGCCGCCCTGTTCGGCGGTGGCGGCGTACCGCACGGCCTCGTCGAGTGCGCGGGCGGCGAGGCCGACACACAGGGCGGCGATGTGCAGCCGGCCGCGCGTGAGCGATGCCATGGCGGCACGGAAACCGGTGCCGGGCTCGCCGCCGAGTACGGCGTCGGCGGGGACCCGCGCGTCGTCGAAGTAGACGGGCGCGGTGTGGGCGCCGCGCTGGCCCATCTTGCGGTCGGGCGGGCCGACGCGGACGCCCGGTGCCGTGCTCTCCACGAGGAAGGCGGAGATCCCGCGGTGGGCCTCGGCGTCGGGGTCGGTCCTGGCGAAGACGACGAACAGGTCGGCGTGGTCAGCGTTGGTGATGAACCGCTTGGCCCCGGAGAGGACCCAGCTGTCGCCCTCACGGACGGCACGGGTGCGGACGCCGCTGGGATCCGAGCCCGCGCCGTCCTCGGTGAGCGCGAACGAGGCGACCGCCGAACCGGCGGCGAGCGCGGGCAGCCAGCGCTTCTGCTGCTCGGGGGTGCCGAAGTTCACCAGGGCCTTGCCCGCGATGCCGTTGTTGGTGCCGAGCATGGAGCGGAACGCCGGTGTGGTCCAGCCGAGTTCGATGGCGAGGCGCACGTCCTGGCGCATGTCGAGGCCGAGTCCGCCGTGCTCCTCGGGCAGCGCCCAGCCGAACAGGCCCATGTCGGCGGCTCCGCGCCGCAGGCGCTCCGGTATCGCGTCGCTCCGTTCGATCTCCTCCTCCAGCGGCACGACCTCGCCGCGGACGAAGTCCTTCACGGTGCGCAGGATGTCCTCGAAGACATCGGAGTCCATGGCTGTGTCTCCCTCATGTCGGGGTCAGGGTCAGGGTCGGGGGCAGGATCGGGGCCGGGGCCGGAGTCGGGGGATGTCCCACCCGGTACTTGACTGATCGTCAGAGCGCGGCGGGCTGTTGCGTGGCGCCCGCCGCGGTGGCGTCCCGCCCCTCGGCTGCCGCGGTGCGCGCGAGCAGGGCGCGGGCACCGAAGAGCGAGAGCAGCACCATCAGGACGGCGAAGGCCACGACGGGCACGATCGATCCGGTGGCGGTGAGCAGCGCCTGCCCGATGAGAGGCGTGCCGCCGCCGAAGAGCATCCCGGCCGCGGAGTACGACACCGAGATGCCGGTGTAGCGGACGCGGGCGGGGAACGCCTGGGCGAGCATGCCCGCGAGGAGTGCGTAGAACATGACGTGCGGCAGCGTCGCGATGACCATGCCGAGCAGGGTGAGACCGAAGCTGCGGGTCGAGATCAGCCAGAACAGCAGAGGCATGGCCGGGATCTCGAGGATCAGCAGGACGGTGACGACCTTGCGGGTGTTCCAGCGGCTGCCGAGGACGGCGCCGAAGGGCTGGGCGACGAACTGCGCGACCGTGGCGAGCAGGATGATCGTGAGCATGCTGTCGCGGGACATGCCGAGGTCGTTGGTGGCCCACGACAGGGCGAAGGTGTTCTTCAGGTATGAGGCGACGTACGCGACGACGGAGGCGGCGAGCCCGAGCGCGACCGTCGTTCTGTGGGTGCGCAGCAGCTCGACGAGGGGCAGCCGTGCGACCTGGTCCGTCTCCTTGAGCCGCAGCAGCTCGGGGGATTCCTGGATGCGCATGCGCACGATCAGGCCGACGATCACGAGCAGCGCGGAGGCGAGGAAGGGCAGGCGCCAGCCCCACGTCACGAAGGCGGCGTCGGGAAGCTGCGAGACGGCGGTGAAGGCGAGGACGGCGAGGATCTGGCCGGTGGGCGAGCCCTGCTGGGCGAAGGCGCCGAAGAGGAACCCGCGGCGCCGCTCGGTGTGCTCGGTCGCGATGAGTACGGCTCCGCCCCATTCTCCGCCCACGGCGACGCCCTGCACGACGCGCAGCAGGACGAGCAGGACCGGGGCCAGGACGCCGACGGCGTGGTACGTGGGCAGCAGGCCCATGCCGGCGGTGGCGACACCCATGAGGAGGAGCGTCGCGATGAGGGTGTTCTTACGGCCGATGCGGTCGCCCAGGTGCCCGAAGACGATGCTGCCGAGGGGACGGGCGACGAAGCCGATCCAGAACGTCGCGAAGGACGCGAGCACGCCGACGGCGGGTGACACCTCGGGGAAGAAGAGTTTCCCGAGAACAATCGCCGACGCGGTCCCGAATATATAGAAGTCGTACCACTCGATGGTGGTTCCGATGAATGCGGCAATTCCCGCTCGCCGCCCCATCTTCTCGTCTGCGACGAGTTTGCGTCTCACCCTTGCCACACTCCTTCGGGAGGCAATTCGGATTCACCAAAGGCCCTTCCCACATGGGCAGTTTGGCGCCTGGCGCATTTATGTAATTCCGGCTCAGTGCGGCCGTTCTCGCGTCTGGTGACATTTACCGTATCACCGGATGTGTGATGCAACTAACACATTGTCGGCCATCGATTTATTCGCCGGGACGACATAATCTCGACGCGCCGGAACGAAACGGCTTCCGGCGTGGGTGGAGGGTGGAAGGGCATGGAACTGCGCCGTCTGCAGGCTTTCGTCGCGGTCGCCGAGGAGCTCAGCTTCAGCCGGGCCGCGGCCCGGCTGCACATGTCGCAGCCACCGCTCTCGCAGCAGATCAAGCGTCTTGAGCAGGACGTGGGCGTCGAGCTGCTGCACCGCACCACCCGCAGCGTCGAACTCACTGCCGCCGGGGCGGCGTTCCTCACCGAGGTACGGTCCGCGCTCGACTCCCTCGAGGCGGCGAAGCGCGCGGCGCACCGGGCGGCGGAGGGGGTCACCGGGGTGGTGCGGCTGGCGTTCAGCGGCCCCACGTCCTACCGCGAACTCCTGGCCATCGCCCGTGAGTTCAGGCTGCGGCACCCCACCGTCAGACTCGACATCGTCGGCCCCTACTACGGCGGCGAGCTGGCCGAGCGCCTGCACCTGCGAGAAGCGGACGCGGGTCTGGTGCGGCTCCCGCTGCCGGACGCGGGTCTGCGGGTGCGGGAGCTGCTGCGGCACCCGTTGGTCGCGGCCGTACCCTGCGAACACCCGCTCGCCGCACGGGAGTCGCTGACCCTCGCCGATCTGCGGGACGTGCCCTTCGTCAGCTATCCGGCCGGCCGGGGCTCGATCGTGCGCGACCTGGTGATGTCGGCGTTCCTGGCTCAGGGCACGACTCCGCGCATCGTCCAGGACGCGCCCGACACGCACACCCTTCTCTCCCTGGTGGGGGCGAGCGTCGGCATCGGGCTCACTCCGGACTCCGCGGGGCATCTGGCGGTGCCGGGGGTGACGCTGGTCCCGGTGCTCGACGCCCCGGCACTCCCGCTCGGCCTCGCCTGGCGGGCGGACGACACGGATCCGGCGGTGGCAGCCCTCGTCGACCTGGTCGACACGTTCGCCGACGGACTCAGGGACTTGCCGGCGGCGTGACATCGCCGGGCATCCCCTGATCCTCCGTCCTACGCCGTCCCGCCAGGGCCGGTGGTGAGCTCCCCGAGCAGCCGTCGCGCCCGCTCCCGCACCGGCCTGTCGACCATCACACCGTCGACGGCCGACACCGCGTCGCCCGCGGCGAGCACCTTCCTGGCCCATGCCAGCTCCTTCTCCGAAGGCGCGAACGCCTCGGCCACCGCGGGGAGTTGCCTCGGATGGATGCACAGTTTGCCTCCGAAGCCGAGCCGTCGGGCGTGGTGGATGTCCTCGGCGAGCGTGTCGGCGTCGTCGAGCGCGGTCGTGACGCCGTCCAGCGGGGGCGCGACACCGGCGGCGGCGCCCGCGATGACCAGCCGGGACCGGGCATATGCCAGCGCCAGGGTGTCGTCGTGGCGCACGCCCAGCTCGGTGGCGAGGTCGACGCTGCCGAACGCCGCGCGGACGACGCCGGGCGCGCGGCACACATCGAGGGCGCGCTCGATCCCGGCCGCCGTCTCGACGAGCGGGATCACGGCGCAGACCTCCGCGATCCGTGCGATCGCGTCGGTGTCCTCGGCCTTGGGCAGCATCACCGGACAGCCGAACGCGGTGACGAGGTCCAGGTCGGCGTCCCACCAGGGCGTGCCGGGCGCGTTGATCCGCACCACCGCGTCCCGGCCCCGCGCGAGCCAGTCGGCGGCATGCCGGCGCGCCGCGTCCTTCCCGTCGGGCGCGACGGCGTCCTCCAGGTCGATGATCACGGCGTCGGCCCCGGCCGCGGCCGCCTTCTCGAACCGGTCAGGCCGGTGCCCCGGGACGAAGAGCAGGGTGCGGGCGGCGGCCAGGCGGGCGCGGTCCCGGCCCAGGCGTGTGGGGCCGGCGAGTTCGGGACGCGCGGGGCCGCTGTGCGCGGGGTCGGCCGTGGTGTGCTCGGCGCTCACCTGAACGTCACCTCCGCCGTCGCATGCCGCTCGTCCCGACGGGTGGCGATCCGCAGCCCTGCCGACCTTCCGTCGTCCGCCACGTCGCCGAGCGCACACACCTGTTCGCCCGCGAACACGGGCTTGCGCAGCCGGTAGGAGAGCGTGCGGACCTCCCGCTCCGGGGCCTCGCGGCGGGCGAGTTCCAGCATCAGCTGGACGAGGAGCGGCCCGTGGACGACGAGGCCCGGGTAGCCCTCGACGTCGCGCACGTAAGGCTCGTCGTAGTGAATGCGGTGGGCGTTCGCGGTGAGCGCGCTGTAGCGGAACAGCAGGGTCGGCGAGGGGCGCAGGGTCAACCGCCAGTCGGAGCCGGACGGTTCGGCCTCGCCGAGATCGAGGCCGAAGCCTCCACTCCTCCGCTCGTCCTCCCCCACGCGGTAGACGAGGTCCTGCTCCTCGGTGACCCGCGTCCGCCCTTCCTGCGTGATCTCATGGCGTACCGTCACGAACGCCATCTCGCCGGTGCGGCCGCGCTTGATCTCGACCTTGGCGAGGGAACTCGTGCGCCGGGCGGGCACGCCCACCCGCAGTGGCGCGGTGAACTCCGCGCGGCCTCCGGCGAACATGCGCCTGCGGTCCGGGAGGGGCGGCAGGAAGTGGCCGTGCGCGGGGTGCCCGTCGGCCCCCAGGGCTCGCTGTGCGGGCCATTCGAGGAAGTGCAGCCAGTGCCACAACGGTGGCAGCGGCTCCCCCTCAATGGCCACGGGCGCCTCCTGGTCGAGCACCTGGCTCAGCGCGGCGACGGGCGCGGCGGCGACGGGATCGTCCAGGGTCACGGGCGCCGGGGCCCAGGCGTCCAGATACCGCGCGAGCGCGAACTCACCCTGGGATGCTTCCTGTTGGGGCATGCTTCTCATTCTCCGATGCGTTGCGAAACGGGTGCGGCGGAAGCCACCGGGGCCGCCGCCGCGTCGTGCAGGGTCTCCAGCGACCGGCCGCGGGTGTCGACGCCGAAGAAGAACACGGTGGCCGTGGCGACCAGCCAGCAACCCGCGATGAACACGAACACGGCGATGTAACCGAGCCCCGGCGTGGTGTAGATCGCCGCGACGACCAGCGGCGCGATGACGTTGCCGATCCGGCCGACGCCGTTGCCGAGCCCGGCGCCCGCCGTGCGCAGGCGGGTGGGGAAGACCTCGGGGGTGTACGAGTAGAGCACCGCGATGAACGTCTGGCTGAGCGCGGCGACGAGCGTGCCGAACACGACGACGGCCACGACGGACGAGCTGAGCCCGTACCCGATGCCGAGCGCCGCGACCACGAGGCCGAGGACCACCGCGAGGTGCTTGCGCGGGTAGCGGTCGATGAACGGCCAGGCGAGGAACGCGCCGGGCACCGCGCCGATGGTGGTGACCGCGGACATGGTCATGCTCTTCGCGAAGTCCTGGCCGTGGTCGGCGAGCAGCGTCGGCACCCAGGACTGGAACCCGTAGAAGCCGACGAGCCCGAAGAGCCACAGGACCATGAGGGCCACGGTGTTGCGCCGCTGGCCCACGGCGAAGAGTTCGGAGAACCGCGGCCGGCCGGCCGGAGCGGGCGGCGCGGCGAGCGCGTCGGCAGAGGGCTCCCAGTCGGGCACGAAGGCGCGCGTGACCCGCACGGCTTCGGCGCTGCGGCCGCGCGCGAGGAGCCAGCGCGGCGACTCGGGCAGGCGCATCAGGAAGGGTACGAGCAGGACGCCGAGAGCGCCGATGACGAAGAGGGCGCGCCAGCCGCCGGGGTCGTCGGCGGTCAGGCCGCGGGCCGTGAAGGCCACGACGGGGATGCCGACCAGGCCGGTGCCGAGCGCCGTCGCCTGGACGCGTCCGCGGCGTGCGGCGGGGGTGACCTCGGAGAGGTAGGTGATCGCGACGGAGGTCATGGCGCCGAGGCCGAACCCGGTCGCGAAGCGGGCGGCGGCCATCGCGCCCACCGCCGTGACCAGCGCGTTGACCACGGAGGCCGCGGAGAAGAGCACCACGGATCCCGTCATGACCCGCCGTCGGCCCACCTGGTCGGCGAACCGGCCGCCGAGGATCGCGCCGACCGCCATGCCGGCGAAGGCGAGGGCGGTGACGAACGCGATGTCGTCGACGGTGAAGAGGTGCGCCCGGCGGATGGCGGGCGCGGCGAACGCGAACGTGTTCAGGTCCGCGAGGTCGAAGAAGAACATGGCGCTGACGGTGAGCAGCACCCGCCGGTGCAGGGCACCGTGCCGGGCGCTGCTGAGTGCGGCGAGCAGGGGATGCGCATCGCCCATGCGAGACCTCCGGGGGACGGGCGTCCGGTCAGCCGGCGGACAGGCGGATCGCCAGGTGCCCGGACGGGTGGCTGGACCGACGGATTGATGTGGCCGCCTCAATGACGGATTGTGCCGTACAAAACGCGGCCCAGCGTCCGCCCCGCAGGGCGTCGAGTCAACCCCCTTGGGGTGAAGTTGCATGTGAAAGCTCTAAGTTGCCCTGCGGCGGCGGCATTGACGACCCTGCTATTTGGCCGTACAAAGTAAGCACGCAGTGCAGGACCTGTACGAAGGGAAGCCATGCCGGCCATCGCGGAATCGCTCGCCGAGTGGGCGTACGGATACGAACCCGACCCCGAGGACCTGGCGCTCGCCCGCCGCTCCCTCCTGGACACGGTCGCGGTCACGCTCGCCGCCCGCGACCATCCGGTGAGCGCGCTGGCCGCCGAGCTGCCGGACGCGGCGCGGTGGGCCGCGGTGGGGCACGTCCTCGACTTCGACGACCTGCACATCGAGTCCACGACCCACATCAGCGTGGTGATCGTCCCCGCGGTCCTCGCGGCGGGCGGTGACGCGCGCGCCTATCTGGCCGGGGCCGGGGTCATGGCCCGGCTCGGCGCGCTGCTCGGCTGGTCGCACTACGCGGCGGGCTGGCACGCCACGTGCACGGCGGGCGCCCCCGCGGCGGCCGTCGCGGCGGGCGTCGCCCGGGGCCTCACGCCCCGGCAGCTCGCCACCGCCATGGCCCTCGCGGTGCCCGGCGCGAGCGGGGTGCAGGCCGCGTTCGGCACCCACAGCAAGTCGCTCCAGGTCGGCTTCGCGGCGGAGGCGGGGGTGCGGGCGGCGCGCCTCGCCCGCGCCGGCGCCACGGCCGACCCGCGGGCGGTCGACGCGTGGCTGGAGCTGGTGGGCGCGCAGGGAGCGGCGCCGCAGACCGGCGGTCCCGCCGTGCCCGGCGGCCTCGCCATCAAGATGTTCCCCTGCTGCTACGCGATGCAGCGCCCGATCGCGGCACTGCGCGACCTGCGTGTCGCGTGCGGCCCCGACGACGTGGCGGCCGTCCGCGTCACCACCCCGGGGGCCACGATCCACCCCCTCATCCACGACGACCCGGGCACCGGCCTCGAAGCCAAATTCAGCCTCCCGTACGCGGTGGCGACGGCGCTGCTCGACGGGTTCCCCGGCTTCAGCGCCTTCACGGACGACGCCGTGCGCCGACCCGAGGCGCGGCGTCTGATGGCCACCGTCGAGACGGAGCGCACCGAGGGCGGTGCCGGGCTCCTCGACGGCGAGGTCGACCTCGCGGTGACGCTCACCGACGGCCGGGTCCTGCGGTCCTCCCTCGCCCACCCCCCGGGCTCCCCCGAACGCCCGCCCACAGAGGCCGAGTTGGCGGAGAAGTTCGCCGCGTGCGGAAGCGACGTACCCGCCCGGCTCAAGGACGCGACCTGGGAGTCGGCCCGCGCGCTGCTCCTCGCCGAACTGCCCGGGAAGGCATCCGCATGACCGAGCCGCTCCCCCTCGAAGGCATCACGGTCGTCAGCCTCGAACAGGCCGTCGCCGCCCCCTTCGCCACCCGCCAGCTCGCCGACCTCGGCGCCCGCGTCATCAAGGTCGAACGTCCCGGTGGCGGCGACTTCGCCCGCCGATACGACACCACGGTGCACGGCCAGGCCAGCTATTTCGTGTGGCTCAACCGCTCCAAGGAGTCCCTCACCCTGGACCTCAAGTCGCAGGAGGGCCGGGACATCCTGGAGGAACTTCTCGCGGACGCCGACGTGTTCGTCCAGAACCTCGCACCGGGTGCCGCCGACCGCATGGACCTCGGCCCCGCCGCGCTCCAGGCCCGCCACCCCCGCCTGATCCCGTGCACGATCAGCGGGTACGGCACCAGCGGATCCTGGTCGGGGCGCAAGGCGTACGACCTGCTCGTGCAGTGCCAGACCGGACTGCTCTCCATCACCGGCTCGCCCGACGAGCCCGCCCGCGTGGGCATCTCCGTCGCCGACATCTCGGCGGGCATGTACGCGTACAGCGGCATCCTCTCCGCGCTCTACACGCGCGCCACGACCGGCCGAGCGCCCGCCGTCGAGGTCTCCCTGTTCGAGGCACTCGCCGAGTGGATGAGCCAGCCCGCCTACTACACGCGGTACGGCGGAACCCAGCCGCCCCGCATCGGCGCCCAGCACGCGACGATCGCGCCCTACGGCCCGTTCACCGCCTCCGACGGGAAGGAGGTGCTGCTCTCCATCCAGAACGAGCGCGAGTGGCAGGCCCTGTGCTCCACGGTCCTCGGCCGCCCCGAACTCACCGACGACCCCCGCATGGCCACCGGCGCCGACCGCGTCGCCCACCGCGACGAGGTCAACGCGGCCGTCTCCGCTCGCTTCGCCGAGCTCGGCAGCGAGGACGCCATGGCGCTCCTCGACAAGGCCGGCATCGCCAACGCCGGCGTCAACTCCATCGCCGAGTTCCTCGCCCACCCGGCCCTCGCCGAGCGCGACCGCTGGCGCGACATCGCGGTGCCGGGCGCGCAGGAACCCGTACAGGCATTGCTTCCCCCGGCGGACCTCTCCGGCGTCACCCCCCGGATGGACCCCGTCCCCGCCGCGGGAGAGCACACCGAACAGATCCTCACCGCCCTGGGCCGCAGCACCGCCGACATCGAGCGGCTGCGGGCGCAGGGCGTCATCGACACCACGCACGACCACGAGCAAGGAGCGTCCGCGAAGTGAGCACCCTCGACACCCTCTCCTCCGACGAACGGCTGATCGTCGAGACCGTGCGCGACTTCGTGGACCGTGAAGTCAAGCCGGTCGTCCGGGAGTTGGAACACGCCAACACCTATCCCGAGGCCCTCATCGAGCAGATGAAGGACCTCGGCATCTTCGGCCTCGCGATCCCCGAGGAGTACGGCGGCACGCCCGTCTCGACGCCTTGCTACGTGCTGATCACCGAGGAGCTGGCGCGCGGCTGGATGAGCCTCGCCGGCGCCATGGGCGGCCACACCGTCGTCTCCAAGCTGCTGCTCCACTTCGGCACCGACGAGCAGAAGAACCGCTACCTGCCCAAGATGGCGACCGGCGAGATCCGCTCGACGATGGCCCTCACCGAACCGGGCGGCGGCTCCGACCTTCAGGCGATGCGGACGGTCGCGCGGCGCGACGGGGACACGTACGTCGTCAACGGCGGCAAGACCTGGATCACCAACTCCCGCCGCTCGCAGCTGATCGCGCTGCTGTGCAAGACGGACCCGGCGGCCGAGCCGAAGCACCGCGGCATCTCCATCCTGCTCGCCGAGCACGGTCCGGGGCTCACCGTCTCGCGCGACCTGCCGAAGCTCGGCTACAAGGGCGTCGAGAGCTGCGAGCTGACCTTCGACGACTACCGCGTCCCGGCCGGCGCGCTGCTCGGCGGCGTCGAGGGCAAGGGCTTCGGGCAGATGATGAAGGGCCTGGAGACGGGCCGCCTCCAGGTCGCGTCGCGCGCGCTGGGCGTCGGCCGGGCCGCGTTCGAGGACGCGCTGCGCTACGCGCAGGAGCGCGAGACGTTCGGCGAGCCCATCTACAAGCACCAGTCGATCGGCAACTACCTGGCCGACATGGCGACTTCGCTGACCGCGGCGCGCCAGCTGACCCTGTACGCCGCCCGCGAGGCGGACGCGGGCCGCCGCGTCGACATGGAGGCGGGCATGGCCAAGCTCTTCGCCTCGGAGACGGCGATGCAGATCGCCCTGAACGCGGTCCGGATCCACGGCGGCTACGGGTACTCCACCGAGTTCGACGTCGAACGCTACTTCCGTGACGCGCCCCTGATGATCGTCGGCGAGGGCACCAACGAGATCCAGCGGAACGTCATCGTGCGCCAGCTGGTCTCCCGGGGCGGCCTGGACGTCTGACCTGCGCACCGTCTTGTACGGCCATTAGACTCACGGCACAGGCAGGGCGGTGAACGGCAGACATGACGCGTACGACACGCACAGAGCGGACGAGGGGGACACGGATGACGGCCCCCGGGCGTGACAGCGCCTACGTACGTCTCGCGCGAGAGCTGCGCGAGGCGATCCTGCGGCACGACTACCCGGAGGGGGTGCGGCTGCCCACGGAGGCGGAGCTCGCCGCCTCGCACGGGCTCAGCCGCCAGACCGTGCGGCGCGCCTTCCAGGACCTGGTCACGGAGGGTCTGGTGCACCGGGTCCCGGGGCGCGGCACGTTCGCCGCGCCCCGCGAGGAGCAGTATCTGCGGCAGTTCGGCTCGGTCGAGGACCTGATGGCGCTGTCCCTCGACACGACGATGCGCCTGGTGTCGCCGCTGCGCCGCCGGGTCGACGTCGACGCGGCGGGCCGGCTGCGCGTCGCCTCGGACCGGGTGGACCACCTCTCGTTCCTGCGGCTGCACGAGGACACCCCGTTCTGTCTGACGACGGTGCACCTGCCGCCGGACGTGGGCGCGCTCGTCGCGGACCGGCCCGAGCTGACGGAGGAGGGCGCGGAGAGCCGCGTCACGGTCATCGGCCTCCTCGACGGCCGGCTGCCCGAGCCCATCGCGGAGGCGGAGCAGTCCGTCACGGTCACGCTCGCGTCGGCCGAGGTGGCGGCACACCTCGACTGCCCGCCGCAGCATCCGCTCCTCCGGATCGACCGCCTCTACCTGTCGGCGACGGGCCGCCCGGTCGAGCTGGCCGTGAGCCATTTCCTGCCCGAGCACTACTCGTACCGGGTGCGGCTGCGCCGCCATCCGCGCTGAGTCGGGCGGGGCGGCGCGGCCGTGTGGCTCAGAGAGACGACGCCACCGTCAGGCCCTCCAGTACGGCCTCCTCCACCGTCCGCGGCGACACGCAGTCCCCCGCCATCAGGACCTCGCCGACCCGCCCGCGCGCCGTCTCGGCGAGTTCACTCACCGGGTCGTGCCCCTGGGCGAGCACGAGGGCCGCGACCCCTTCGATGATCACCGGCTCCTCGGTGAGCGTGTGCTGGAAGTACGCGGTGTCGGCGTCGGCGCCGTAGGGGCGCACGGTCGGCACGGTCTCGACGCCGGCCCGCGCGGCCTCGGCGAGCATCGCGGCCCGCACGTACTGCTGAAGGTGCTCACCGGCGCCGAACCCGGTCGTGCACAGCGTCACCTTCCGTCCCTGCCGGGCGAGTTGGACGGCCACGCCGATGCCGATCCAGTCGCCGCGCCAGTCCGCGACGACGATCCGGCCCTTCGGCACGTCGGCGGTCCCGCGCACGACGTCCCACGCGTCGAGGACGACGGGGTCGTCGAGGAGTTCCAGGGCTGGCCTGCGCGGCACCGCTCCCGTGGCGACGATCAGCGCGTCCGCCCCGGCCCGGTCGAGCAGTTCGGCGTCGACCCGGGACCCGGTGACGATGCGCGCCCCGGCCCGCCGCGCCTCGCCCTCCAGGTTGGTGACGGCGCCCCCGAACTCGGCGCGTCCGGGCAGTAGTTGGGCGAGCAGGACCTGCCCGCCGACGCGGCGCCCGGCCTCGTGCAGGGTGACGTCGTGCCCGCGGGCCGCGGCCACGGCGGCGGCCTTGAGCCCGGCCGGGCCGCCTCCGGCGACCAGGACGCGACGCCGCCGGGTGGGCATCGGGAGCCCCGTGAAGCGGCGCTCCCTGCCGGTCTCGGGGTGCTGGATGCAGGAGATCGGATAGCCGCGCTGGAAGTGGCCGATGCAGGCCTGGTTGCAGCCGATGCAGGCCCGGATCTCCTCCGTGCGGCCTTCGCTCGCCTTGCCCGGCATGGCGGGGTCGCAGATCAGGGCGCGGGTCATGGCGCAGGCGTCGGCCTGCCCCTCCTTGATGATCTGCTCGGCCTCCTGCGGCTGGTTGACGCGTCCGGCGACCATGACCGGCACACCGATAGCCGCCCGGACCCGCGCGGCGAGCGGGGCGGTGTATCCGGCGGGCTGCGTCATCGGCGGCGCGATGTGCACGGCGCCGGAGATCGTCGCCGACGAACCGGCGCAGACGCTCACGTAGTCGACGAGACCCTCGCGGTCGAGCCGGGTGGCCGCCTCGACGACGAGTGCGGCGGTGAGGCCGTCGTGGCTCAACTCGTCCCCGGAGATGCGCAGTCCGGTCACGAAGCCGGGCCCGGTGTGCGCCCGGACGGACGCGAGGGCCTCGCGCAGGAACCGCAGCCGGCCGTCCGCGTCCCCGCCGTACCCGTCCGTGCGCACGTTGACCTGCGGGTTGAGGAACTGGGCGGGCAGGTAGCCGTGGCTGGCGACCACCTCGACGCCGTCGAGCCCCGCCTCGCGCAGCCGGCGCGCGGCCTCGCCGTAACCGTCGACGACTTCGCGTATCTCGGCCCCGGTCATGGCGCGCGGCATCACGTGGAAGCGCTCGCTCGGTGTCGCGGACGCCGACCAGGCGACGGGTGCGGAGCCGTCGCGCGACTCCAGGATCTCCCGTCCCGGGTGGAAGAGCTGCCCGAACACCTTGGCGCCGTGCCGGTGCGCGGCCTCGGCGAGCCGCCGGTACCCCTCGACACACGAGTCGTCCGTGGCCATGAGCACGTGCGTCGTGTACCGGGCCGTCTCGTGAACTCCCGCGACCTGTACGACGATGAGCCCGACGCCGCCCTCCGCGCGCGCCTCGTGGTAGGCGATCAGGTCATCGGTGACCTTCCCGTCCTCGACCAGGACCGTGTCGTGGCCGGAGGACAGCACACGGTTCTTGAGGGTGACCCCGCCGACGGTGAGCGGACTGAACAGATGCGGGAATGCGGTCGACGTCATGGCGCGGTGCCTCCTGTGAACTGCGGCTCGGGGCTCGGGGCTCGGGGCTCGGGGCTCGGGGCTCGGGTGGGTGACTTGAAGGGGAAGGCGATCACTCGCGTACGCCGAGGACGGACCGGGCGGTGGCGAGGATGACGGCGGCGTAGTCCTCCGCCCCCATGCCGCTGCCCGACGCCACGGCCAGGTCGCAGCCGTCGACGGCCGCGAGCACGGACCGCACCGCGACGTCGGCGGGCACGGCCGGGGTGAACGTGCCGGCCGCGACGCCCGATTCGACGATTCCGAGGACGAGCTCGCGCCAGTCCTCGTGGGCGCGGCGCACCCCGTCGCGCAGCTCGGGCCTGCGGGCGGCGCTCGCGCAGAACTCGATCCAGGTCGCGCACCGCCGCCGGAGGTCGGGGTCGTCGGCCAGCTCGCGCACGAGGAGTCCGAAGCGGCGCCACGCGTCGGGCTCGGCGGACGAGCCCTTGCGCCAGCGGGCGATGAGGTCGTCGATCGACCAGTCGAAGGCCGCACGGAACAGCAGGTCGCGGGTGTCGAAGTAGTGCTGGAGCAGCCCGATGGACACCCCGGCGCCGCGGGCGACGTCTCTCATGCGTGCCGCGTCGAAGCCTCGTTCGGCCATGACCAGGGCGGCCGACCGCAGGATCCGTTCGCGCTGGTCCTCGCTCGCATCGCCGCTTTCCTTCTCCCCCATGCCCGCCCTCTTTTGCCTGAAGTGATCGTTGCCAGACCTCTATCCCGGCCAACAATAACGAATTATTGTGACCGCCGACACAGCGAAGCGGCGCCGCTTTCCCCGGCTTCTTCTCCCCGCACCCGACCTTCTCCCGTCAGTCCCCGACCGAGACAGGTGGCCCCCTTGAGCCAACAGCTGCACAAGTCCCTGACCTGGCGCGACGGCCTCGCCATCGCCATGGTGATCCCCAACGGCCTGCTCCTCACGGTGGGTTACACCGTCGGCGCGATCGGCGGCTGGACGGCCATCACCATCTGGTGCGTCGGCGCGCTCGTCGCGTTCGCGCAGAACATGCTGTTCGCCGAGACCGCCGCCATGTTCCCCGGCATGTCGGGAGGCATCAGCCGGTACGCCACCGAGGGCTGGAAGCGCTACTTCGCCCCGTTGGGCGCCGTGGCCTCGTACGGGTACTGGATCGGCTGGTCGTTCAGCATCGCGGTCAACGGCGCGGCGATCGGCCACCTCATCACCGCCCAGTGGTTCCCCCACGCGCCGTCGCTCCCGTTCCCCGGCCACCGCATCGGTCTGCCCGAAGCGCTCGCGGTGCTGTCGATCGCGGGCGGCTGGGCCTGCAACTACTTCGGCGCGCGGCTCGCCGCCGGGGTCTCCAAGGCGGTCGCGGCCCTGGTGATGCTCGGCCTCACGGTGGTCGTCGTGGCCCCCTTCCTCCACCCGGGCAGCTGGCACGCGTCCCGTCTGACCTGGTACCACGGCGGCAGCTGGATGACGCTGATCGTGTGGTTCTACGTCACGGCCTGGACGACGTACGGAACGGAGATCTGCGCGTCGTTCGCGCCCGAGTACCGCGACACCGCGCGCGACACGGCGAAGGCGCTGCGCCTGACGTCGCTCATCTCGCTCGGGGTCTTCTTCGTCGTGCCGCTCGCGACGGTCGGCAGTGTCGGGGAGGCGACGCTGCGCGCCGACCCGGTGGGCGCGTTCGCCACCGCCTTCACCCGGGCGCTCGGCGGCTTCTCGGACCTCGGCGTCGTGATCCTCATCGTCTCGATGTTCTTCGGCATGGTGTCGTGCACGGCCGACGGGGGCCGGGCGCTGTACGGCCTGGCGCGCGAGGGGATGACCGTACGGCAGCTCGACAAGGTGAACCGCTGGGGTGTGCCGGGCCGCGCCCTCACCCTGGACGCGCTCGTCAACGCGGCCATCGTGGTGCTGCTCGGCGAGCCCCTGAGCATCCTCATCGCCAGCAACTTCGGCTATCTGGTGGCCATGACGCTCGCCGTCGCCGGCTTCCTGCTGCTGCGCAAGGACCGCCCCGACTGGCCGCGGCCGATCCGCCGGGCGCGCGCCTGGATCCCGGTGGCCTGGGTCCTGCTGGTGTTCAACGTCGTGATCGTCTCCGTCGGCGTCACCCATCCGTCCCTCGCGGGCTACGGCGGCGCCACCGAGTCCTTCCTCGCGGTCGGCATCCTGCTCATCTCGGTGGTGCTGTACGCGTACCGGAGGGTGGTGCAGGACGGGGAACGCATCGCCTGGCGCATCGAATCACCCCGGGTGCCGGAGGAGACGCGGGAACCGGAGGAGACGCGGGAACCGGAGGAGACGCGGGAACCGGAGGAGACGCGGGTATCGGAGGCGGGCGGACCGGCCCCTCAGTCCCCGAACTCGGCGACCGCCCGCCCCACGATCCGCTCCAACCGGTCGTGATGGGCACCCCGCCAGTACACGCGGCCGCACTCACGGCACTGCGCGAACACGTCGTACGTGCCGCGCGTCCCGCCCTCAAGGAGGTCGGTGACGTCCTCCTTGCGCGCCTCCTTCAGCGGCCCGTTGCAGGCGGTGCACCGGGTCCAGGGGTGCAGCTCGGGCGTGAACCGGCCGAGCACGTCGCGTAGTTGGTCGTCGGGCCGGTCGCTGTAGACGTACGCGCCGGCCCACAGCTCGCGCCGCCGCAGCAGCCCCCGGTCCCGGCTGAGCAGCACCCGCCGCTCGGCGGCGGACCGGGCGGCGAGCGCGGCGTCGCCGATGTCGGTGGCCTCGTACGCGGCGTCGACGCCGAGCAGCCGCAACCGCCGTGCCAGCGTGCCGAGATGGACGTCGAGAAGGAAGCGCAACGGGGCACCCGGCACCTGCTGCGGCCGGACGACGGCTCGCACCTCGACCCGCTCCCCGGCATGGGGAATGTGCCCGGTGGCCACCTCGCGCCCGTCCACGACCAGCGCGCCGACCTCCGTCAGCGGCACCCCGAGCGACTCGATCACATGCCCGAGCGTGGACACGCCGTCGGTGACAAGTGGCGTCGCTCCGCCCCCGCGCCGCACATGCGGAACGAACAACTCCAACTCGGGTGCGACGCTGACGACGATCTCCGGTCCGTTCATCGGGTCAGGATGCCATGAGGACGAGGGCGGGGAGCTGGGGTTTTTCCCACGCACGAGCGCGACACCCCCGCATGCCGAACCGTCTTACGAGTGACACTCATTCGGCCCACCCGCCGGAACCGGAATGTCATCTTCCGCTTCTGAACTGCGTGGATGCACCCAGCACCCACCTGCTGGGATTTCGTTCGAAGGGGACCTTCCGTTTGTGAAGATCCTTTCTGTGCTTACAGTTTTCCCGGTTCGTACGGGAATCAGCACGCAGGAACGAGACGTAGAGCGAGGCTCGGGTGACATCCGCTGACGCGCACCGGCACACAGCCGGAACCGGCGCCGTCCTGGAAGGCCTTGCGGGCTGGGTGCCACCGCGCCGGGTCACCAACGACGAACTCCCCACCACTTGGGAGGTCGACGACGCATGGGTGCGCCGGCGGACGGGCATCGTCGCCCGGCACTGGGCCGGCCCCGGAGTCCGCACGGGCGAACTGGCCCTGCAGGCCGCCGTCCGCGCCCTCGCCGTGGCCGGCGGTCCGGCCCCCGACACCGTCCTCGTCGCCACCTCCACCCCCGATCTGCCGATGCCCGCCATGGCCCCGCTCCTCGCCACCCGGCTCGGTCTCGACGGGGCGGCGGCCTGGGACATCTCGGCGGCCTGCAGCGGCTTCGGCTACGGACTCGCCTCGGCCGTCGGCGTCATCGCCTCGGGCGCCGCCGAACGCGTCCTGCTCGTCGGCGCGGAGGTGTACTCGACCCTCGTCGACCCCGCCGACAGCAGCGCGGGAGTCGTCTTCGCGGACGGCGCCGGCGCGGTGGTCCTGCGCCGCGGCACCCACGGAGAGCCCGGCAGCGTGCTCGCCTTCGACCTCGGCAGCGACGGCTCAGGCCACGAGCTGATCCAGGTCCCGGGCGGCGGCGCCGCGGAACGCGCGGACCCGGCCGCCCACACCCCGGCCGACCGGCACTTCCGTATGCGCGGCCGCGAGGTGTTCCGGCACGCGGTGATCCGTATGACCGAGTCGTCCCGCGCCGTGCTGGACCGCACCGCGTGGACGACCGACGACGTGGACCGGTTCGTCGCCCACCAGGCGAACGCCCGGATCCTCGGCGCCGTCGCCGAACGCCTCCAACTCCCCCCGGGACGGCAGGTGTCCAACATCGAGCACGTCGGCAACACGGGCGCCGCGTCCATCCCGCTGGCCCTCGCCGACGCCGCGTCGCGCGGTCTGCTCGCTCCCGGGCAGCGCGTGCTGCTGACCTCGTTCGGGGCGGGGCTCACCTGGGCCTCGGCCACGCTCCTGTGGCCGCACCTCCCGGCGGTCCCGCCGGTGTGTCCGCCCCCCGAGGCCTCCTGAGTCCCCCTAAAAAAGCAGCTCACGACCTCACCACCACATCACCACACCAGCACCAGCACCACACACGACCTGAAAGGACCCCTCATGTCCTCGTCGTCCCCCACCACCGCCACCACCGCCCTCACACCCGTCGCGCTCGGGGCCCCCGCACCCCGGGCCGGCGCCGCACCCCGCGTCGGCGCCGCCGTCACCTCCGTCCTGACGGAGAAGTTCGAGGTCAGCCCCGACAGCATCCGCCCCGACGCCACCCTGGAGAGCCTCGACCTCGACTCCCTCGCCCTCGCGGAACTCGCGCTCGCCCTCCAGGACCGGCTCGGCGTGCGCGTCGAGGAGTCGGAGGCCACCAAGCGCACCACCGTCGCCGAACTGACCGCCACCCTCATCACCCGGCAGACCACGGCAGGGGCCCGGTGACGACGACGTCGAGCCGTACGGTCGCCATCACCGGCCTGGGGCTCATCACCCCGGCCGGTGTCGGCCGCGAGGCGACATGGGAGGGCGTGCTGCGCGGCCGTTCCGCGGCCGCCGAGGACCCCGAACTCAAGGAACTGCCCGTCGACTTCTCGTGCCGGGTTCCCTACATGACCCCCGAGCAGGCACGGATCGGCGGGGGCAAGTCCTGGCGGATGGGCCAGTTCACGCGGCTCGCAGTGCTCGCCGCCCGGGAGGCCGTCGCCGACGCGGGGTTCGCCCGCGGCGGCGACTGGGACGGGGCACGCGTCGCGGTCGTCATCGGCTCGGGCCTCGCCGGCGCCGCGCATCTGGAGGAGCAGTCGGCGCGGTTCCTCAAAGGGGGGCCCGAACTGGTCGCGCCCACCCTCATCCCCATGCTCATCTCCAACATGGCGGCGGGCGAGGTGGCGCTCGACCTCGGCGCACGCGGCCCTTCGCTCGCCACGGAGAGCGCCTGCGCCTCCGGGGCGAGCGCCCTCGCCGTCGCCCGCGACCTGCTCCTGTCCGGGGCCTGCGACATCGCGGTGGCGGGCGGCACGGAGGCGGCCGTCACCCCCGTCATCACCACCGGCTTCCACCGGATGGGCGCGCTGTCGTCCCGCACCGACGAACCCGCCGCCGCCTCAAGGCCGTTCGCGGCCGACCGCGACGGCTTCGTGATCGCCGAGGGCGCCGCCGTCTGCGTACTGGAACGGCCCGCGGACGCTGCGGCCCGTGGACGCCGTGCCTACGCCCTGCTCGCCGGCGCCGGCCAGTCCACCGACGCCCACCACCCCACCGCGCCCGCCCCCGGGGGCGCGGTCGCCGAGAGCGCGCTGCGCACCGCACTCGCGGACGCGGGGCTCGCCCCGGGCGACATCGACCATGTCAACGCGCACGGCACGTCCACCCCGCTCAACGACCACGCGGAGGCCGACCTCATCGCGCGGGTCCTGCCGCACGGCCCGAGCGTCACCGCACCCAAGGGCGCCCTGGGCCACAGCCTCGGCGCGGCCGGGGCGATCGAGGCGGCGCTCACCGCCCTGACGATCCATCACGGAACGGTCCCCCCGGTCGCGAACCTCACCCCCGGGAACCTCGACTTCCCGCTCGACTGCGTGACCGGCGCGCCCCGTCCACAAGACGTACGGGCCGCGGTCACCCACTCGTTCGGTTTCGGCGGACACAACGTGGTGCTGGCGCTGACGTCGCCGGCGGCCTGACCGACCGCCCCACTCCTCCCCCCTGGAGAGCTCCCCGTTGACCCTGTACAGCAGCATCGTCCACGCGGCGGTCCACGTTCCGCCCGGCCGGCAGTCCGTCGCCGAGGTGGAGGAACGTTTCCGCTCCCACAATCCCCACGTCTCCCTCTCCCCCGGCGTACTGGCCCACATGTACGGCCTCGCGGATCGGACCGTCGCCCCCGCCGACGAACAGCCCTCCGACCTCGCCGCCCACGCGGCCCGCCGCCTCTTCGAGGCCCCCGGCATCCCGGGTCCGTCGGGCGTCGACCTGCTGATCTTCGCGGGGATCCTCGCCGACATGGAGGAGCCCGCCACCGCACACCTCGTCGCCGACAAACTCGGCCTGAGCTGCCCGGTGTTCGACCTGAAGAACGCGTGCAACGGTGTCCTCAACGCCGTCGAGGTGGCCGACGCCCTCATCAGGGCGGGCCAGTACCGGCGCGTCCTCGTCACCACGGCCGAGGTGTCCACGCGCGAGAGCCGGTGGACGGTCGACGACCCCGCCGACGTCCTGACCGCGCTGCCCAGCCTCAGTACGGGCGACATGGGCTCCGCCCTGCTGCTCGAAGCGTCCGCACGCCCCGGCGTCGTCGGCTCCCGCTTCTTCGCCAACTCCTGGGGCTGGCCGGCCGCGACCCTGCCCAACCCCTACGCCCAGCACCATCGCACCCTCGGCGAACTCCGGATCGATTCGGCCCAGTTGGTGGATTCGTTCGCCGGGATGCCGGAGAAGGTGCGGGGCGCCATGGGTGACCTGGGGGTCAAGACCGACGAGCTGGACCTCGTCTGCGTGCACCAGCCGTCGGTCGCCTTCACGAGGGTGGCGTGCGAGTGGGTGGGCGTGGACCCGGACCGCGTCATCGCCACCTTCCCCTCGCACGGCAACGTGGCCACCAACACGATCCCCCTCCAGCTGGCCACCGCCCTGGACACCGGACGCCTCCGGCGCGGGGACCTGGTCGGCATGTTCGGCTTCGCGAGCGGAGCGAGCGCCGGGGTGGTGGTGTGCGAATGGTGACACCGGACGGCCCGACGCCCGCCACGTCCCGTGGTACGCGCATGCTGACCCCGCGCATCCCCCCGCTGCCGGCCGACCAGTGGCCGCCCGCCCTGCGCGACCTGCTCGGCGCGTCGAGCCAGGACGGGCCGGGCCGCGTCAATCTCTTCGGCACCCTGGCCCACCACCCCCCGCTCGCGGAGGCGTGGCTGCGCCTGGCCCAAGTCCTCACGCACCAGGGCACGTTGACGATGCGGGACAGGGAGCTCGCGATCCTGCGTACGTCCTACCGCCTCGGCTGCGACTTCGTACGCGCACGTCACGAGGAGCACGCGCGCCTGGCCGGGCTCACCGGCGCCGACGTGGCCGCGACGGGGTCCCCCGACCTGTCCGCGCACCCGTGGCACCCGGCGGACCTAGCCGTCCTGACGACGGCCGACCACCTCGCAGGCCCGCGGGAACTCCCCGAGTCGCTGTGGCGGCAACTGGCCGACCGGCTGCGGGCGGAGCAACTGGTCGAGCTGCTGCTCGTGATCGGACAGTGCGCGATGGTGTGCACGACGCTGAACACGCTCGGCACACCGCCCGACACACCTACGACGAACGCCGACGCGGCGGAGCGCTAGCGCCGCCACAGCACCACCCCCCTCCCCTCCCCTCCCCTTGAAAGGGTCCCCCCGCATGTCTGCCGTGCCCACGCAGCTCGCGCCGCCCCTACGCCTGCCCGCCGCTTACGGTCGCTGCCCGTTCACCCCGCCACCCGCGTACACGGAGGCCGCGCGCGCGGGCGCGGTCACCCGGTCGGTCCTGCCCGACGGCACCCCGTGCTGGCTCGTCACGGGCTACCGGGAGGTGCGTTCCGTCCTCGCGGACGCGCGCTTCAGTGCCGACGCCCGTACGCCCGGATTCCCGTTCCTCTCCCCCGGCCAGCGCCAACTGGCCACGTCCCGGCCGAGTTTCATCCGCATGGACGACCCGGAGCACGCGAGGCTGCGCCGCATGGTCACCAGGGACTTCCTGGTCCGGCGCGTGGAGGAGCTGCGCCCGGCCATCCGGCGGATCGTGGACGACGCGCTCGACGAGCTGATCGCGAAGGAACAACCTGCCGACCTGGTAAGGGACTTCACCCTTCCCGTCCCGTCCCTGGTGATCTGCCTGATGCTGGGCGTCCCGTACGCGGACCGTGACCTGTTCCAGTCCCTGAGCCGCACGCTGCTCGACAACACCGCGACCGACGGCGAGGTCGCGAACGCGCACCGGAGCCTGATGGGCTACCTGGCGGGACTGGCCGCGCGGAAGGCGCGCGAGCCGGGGGACGACATCCTGAGCCGGCTGGCCGCACGGGACGACCTCACCCCCGGACAGGTCGCCTCGCTCGGCTTCATGCTCCTGGTCACGGGCCACGAGTCCACGGCGAACATGTCGGCGATCAGCGTGCTCACGCTGCTCCGGAACCCGGCCCTGGCGGCACGGCTCCGGGCCGACCCCGCCCTGATGCCCGCAGCGGTCGAGGAGTTGCTGCGCCACGTCACGATCATCCACCTCGGCCTGGCGCGCGCCGCGAAGGAGGACGTGGAGGTGGGCGGGGTGACGATCGCGGCAGGGGACGGCGTGATCTGCATGCTCTCCACGGCCAACCGGGACGAGGAGGTGTTCGGCCCCACGGCCGGCACCCTCGACCCGGACCGCCGAGACGCGCGCCGCCACCTGTCGTTCGGCTTCGGCGTCCACCAGTGCCTGGGCCACGCGCTGGCCAGAGTGGAACTGGAGGTCGTCCTGACCACCCTGCTGCGCCGCCTCCCGAACCTCCGCCTGGCCACCGGGGAGACGGCGCTCACCTACGGCACGTCGGATCTCGTCTACGGGGTGAGGGAACTGCCCGTGACGTGGTGAGCCGACGGGCACCGGCTCAGCAGCCGCGTCCCCTCGGCTCGAACTTCACGCGCGCGTGCTCGGCCTTGCCGTGCACCTCGCTGTACGTCGCCGGGCTGACGCGGAACCAGCGGTCGTCCTTGCGGGGCTTCCCGTTCACGTCGTCGAGGCGCACGCACCACCGCTCGGGCCGCACGATCCTGGTGTACCTCTCGCTGCCCTTGCGCACCTTCCGGCACCGCTCGTAACGCTCGGTGGTGTACCAGGTGCGGGTCCTCTTCCGCTTGCCGGCGCCGCTGCGCGAGGTGTGCCTGACCTTCCGGGTGGCCGGGTCGCACTCCTTGACCAGGTGCGGGCGGGTGCCCTTGGCGGTCTTCCTGGGGAGATGCCGGACGGCGTCGTACAGACCGCGGACCTGGTCGGACTGGGGCCGCGCGTACCCGCCACTGTTCCCGCCCCCCTTGCCGCCGGAGTGCGCCCGGTCGCCGTCCGAGGCGGAGCACGCCCCGAGGGACGCCACAAGAATCATCATGAGTCCGGCCAGCACCGGACGCCCCTTCACGGACATATCTCCTCTTCGCTCTGCGAAAGCCACGCCCGCGCGCACTCCGCGAAAGCCATGCTCACGCCAATAGGGAGCGGCCAGCGTATCCGACCAGGCCCGACACCCCGCCGGGAGCTCCGGGCGCGGGGCGACAGCTGGACAGTCAGGGCCATCGGCGACGTTCCCGATGCGTTGGATCCGCCACAATTTGCCCACTTTCGAGCGAATCAATGCATAAATGGTCAGGTCGGGCTGATTCCACACCCCTGGTAACCGGCCCCACGGATCCGACGACCAACGGATCCGACGACCAGCAGCAAGGGAGAAGCGCTTGATCACGGCACGTAAGCGACGCATCGCTCTGGTGGCTCCGGCCGGCGTAGTCGGTGGCGTACTCGCACTGACCGCCCTCAGCGGGACCAGCAACGCTGCCACCGGCGGCAACGACCATGGGGACCACTCGCACTCTCAGGCGTGGGGACATCAGGCCGGCGCCCAGGACGCTTCCGATGCCCGAATAAGGATCACGCCCGGGCAGGGCGCCTCCGGCGTCGGGGTCGACGATCCGGTCAAGGTCACCGTCAGTAAGGGCAAGCTCACCAAGGTGGTGATGACCGCCGTCGCGAGCGGTACCGAGGTGCAGGGCACCCTGTCCACGGACGGCAGGTCCTGGCAGCCGGACGCACCTCTGGTGCGGGCCACCAAGTATCAGATCGCCGCGGAGGCCGACGACGCCAAGGGGCGCTCCGTCACCGAGTACGCCACGATCACCACGGTCTCCCCGGCCAACGACTTCATCGGGCACGTCTCCCCCGAGAACGGCTCGACCGTCGGCGTGGGCATGCCGGTGACGGTCAGCTTCGACAAGGCGGTCGGCGACAAGGCCGCCATGGCGTCGAAGATCCAGGTGAGCTCCAGCAGCGGCCAGCAGGTCGTCGGCCACTGGCTCAACGGCAGCCGCCTGGACTTCCGCCCCCAGCACTACTGGCAGCCCGGCTCCACCGTCACCGTGAAGCTCACCGACCAGGGCGTCCGGAAGACGGTCACGTTCAAGGTCGGCCGGAGCCAGATCAGCACGGTCGACGCCAAGACGAAGCAGATGACCGTCGTACGGGACGGCAAGACCATCAAGACCATCCCGATCTCGTCCGGCAGCGCCGAGCACCCGACGTACAACGGCCGGATGGTCATCTCCGAGAAGTTCCGGCAGACCCACATGAACGGTGCGACCGTCGGCCTCACGGAGAAGGACGGCAAGCCCTCGTACGACATCAAGGCCGTGCCGCACGCCATGCGCCTGACCGACTCGGGCACGTTCATCCACGGCAACTACTGGGGTGGCGACTCGGTCTTCGGCAAGGTCAACACCAGCCACGGCTGCGTGGGCCTGAAGGACGCCAGGGACGGCAGCGACGGTACGCAGCCCGCCGCGTGGTTCTTCGACCACTCGATGACCGGTGACGTCGTGATCATCAAGAACTCCGTGGACAAGACCAAGCTGTCCCCGGACAACGGCCTCAGCGACTGGAACATGCCGTGGAGCGAGTGGGTCGCGGGGAGCACGACCGGCTGACACCCCGTCATCCGCACCCAACTGAATCTGAATCCCTCACGCCAGGCGGCGGCCGACACCATGTCGGCCGCCGCCTGCGCGTTCCCCGACAGCCTCGGCCGACAGCCTGCCGGCGGCGGAAATTATTGGAATACCAAACCCCAAAAAGAGCCAGCCGCCGTCTTCCCAACTTGCCCCGCATCGCCCTATGTTGAGGCGTCTTCGCAGACCACTCGCGCGCAGCGAGTGACCCTTGCGGCGAGAACCCGGTATACCAAATGCGCTGAAAGCGGAGTGGCCTATGACCCGGTTCATGGTCCGTCGTAGCTGCCTCGCCCTCCTGTCCCTGTGGGGGGTCGCCACCATCGTCTTCTTCATGTCGAAGCTGATCCCGGGCGACGTCGCGCGGGTGGCGGCCGGACGGCTCGCGACGCGTGAGCAGGTCGAGGCCATGCGCGAGAAGCTCCACCTCGATCAGTCGGTCCTCGTCCAGTACCTGGACTTCATGAAGCGTCTGGTGCACGGCGACTTCGGCGAATCGGTCGTGACGCACCAGAAGGTCTCGAACGACCTCCTGAACGTGCTCCCGACCACGGTCCAACTCGTCGTCCTGACGATGATCATCGTGGTGGCCGTCGCGGCCCCGCTCGGCATCGTCGCGGCGGTCAACGAGGGACGGGCGGCGGACATCGCCGCCCGCGTCGTCCTCGTCCTCTCCGGGGGCGTGCCCATGTTCTGGCTGGCGATCATGCTGCGCTGGTCGCTGAGCCTGCGCCTCGGCTGGTTCCCCATCTCCGGCACCAACAGCGTCGGCATGGCCCCTCCCCGAGTGACCGGGTTCACGGTGATCGACTCACTGCTCTTCGGCACCATGGGCAACGTCGTCGACTCCGTCGCGCACCTGCTGCTCCCGGCCGTGGCGCTGAGCATGCCCTTCATCACGACGCTGGCCCGCATCATCCGGTCGAACATGATGACCGCGATGAAGTCGGACTTCATCACCTTCGCCGTCTCCAAGGGAGTTCCGCGGCGACGCGTCGTCATGCGCCACGCGTTCCGCTCGTCCCTCGGCGCGGTGGTGACCATCTTCGGCATGCAGTTCGGCTGGATGATCAGCGCCGCCGTCCTGGTCGAGGCGGTCTTCTCGCTCCCGGGGATCGGCAGCTACCTGTACGGCTCCATCACCAGCCAGGACACCTTCGCCGTCCTCGCGGCCGTCCTCGTCATCGGCCTCGTCTTCATCGTGACGGCGCTGATCACCGACATGCTCCAACGGCTCCTCGATCCGCGTGTGCGCAACGCGCCAGGAGGTGCGTCATGACCGACGACGGCGCGAGCGTCGTCTCACCGGCCGCGATCGGACGGTCGATCGGCACCGCCGCACGGCGCGCTCTCGGGGGACGTCGCTTCCCGCTGCTCGACAGGATCGCCTTCGCTCTGGTCGTCCTCCTCGTACTGGTGGCGCTCGTCGGCCTCTTCGTGACACCGCACGACCCGTTCATGGTGAACACGGGACAGGCGTTCCTCCCGCCCGGGAGCGGCCACCTTCTCGGCACCGACAACGTCGGGCGGGACGTGCTCTCCAGGATCCTCGCCGGGGCCGGCAGGACCCTCCTCGTCGCCGTCGCGATCGTCCTGTGCGCGACGGTCATCGGCGTCCTCGTCGCGAGCGCCGCCGCGCTCATGCCCCGGTGGATCGACGAGTCCGTCATGCGGGCCTGCGACATCTGCATGTCACTGCCCAGCCTCGTGCTCGCGCTCGGCCTGGCCGCGTCGCTCGGCCCGTCGATGATGTCGATCGTGTTCGCCATGATCGCGACCTCGTGGCCGGCCACCGCCCGCCTCATGCGCAACATCCTGCGCGAGACGCTGACCAGCTCCTACGTGGAGGCGGCCCGGACCCTGGGCATGTCGCGGCTGCGGCTCATGCGGCGGCACGTCCTGCCCAACTCGCTGGACGCGATCTACGTGCAGGCGAGCATGGAGATCTCCGGCACCATCGTCATGATCTCCGGTCTCGCGTTCCTCGGCGTCGGAGCCCCGCCCCCCAGCCCGGACTGGGGATCGCTCATCGCCCAGGGCCAGAACCACATCACGACCGCCTGGTGGATCGCGCTGTTCCCCGGCCTCGCGATCACCCTCGCGGCCATCGCGTTCGGACTCGCCGGTGACGCCGTCCGCAGCGCCGTCGATCCCTCGTCGAGGAGGTCCTGATGGACTGTCACGAACCCCTGATGTCCATCGACGGACTGTCCGTCCGCGTGCCCGAGAAGGAGCGCATCGGCGGCGGTGCCGGCGACCTCACACTGGTGGACCGCCTGTCGCTCCGGATCAGGCCGGGCGAGCGGGTGGCACTCGTCGGGGAGTCGGGATCCGGCAAGAGCATGACCGCCCGCGCCGTCCTGCAGCTCGACCCGCACCTGCGCCTCTCCGGCTCCGTCCGCTGGAAGGGGCAGGAGCTGGTCGGCAGCGGTGAGCGCCGGATGCGCACGATCAGGGGCCGTGAGATCTCCATGATCTTCCAAGACCCGATGACCGCCCTGAACCCGGTCCTCACCATCGGCGAGCAGGTCGCGGAGACGCTGACCGTCCACGGGATGCCGAAGAAGAAGGCCTACGCCAGGGCGGCCGAGATGCTGGACCGGCTCAGGGTGCCGAAGGCGAAGGAACGGCTGCGCGCCTACCCGGGCGAGTTCTCGGGCGGGATGCGTCAGCGCGTGGTCATGGCGGCCGCGCTGGTGGCCGGCCCCGACATGCTCATCGCCGACGAGCCGACCACGGCTCTCGACGTCCGCGTGCAGGAACAGGTGCTCGACCTGCTGGAGGAGCAGTCGCGCGAGCTCGACCTCGCGGTTCTCTTCATCACCCACGACCTGGGAATCGTGGCCGGCCTCGCCCACCGCGTGGCGGTGATGCTGCGCGGCGCCCTCGTCGAGGAGCGCACGGTCGACGACCTCTTCGCCTGCCCACGGCACCCCTACACACGAGGCCTGATCGGATCCGTGCCACGTCTCGACGCGGACCCCGGCATCCGGCTGAAGACCGTCGCCGACCACATGTCCATGGAAGGAACCACCAGCCATGCCTGAGGTGTTGCTGCGCGTGGCCGGGCTGCGCAAGCGCTTCGGCCGTGGACACGGCGTCCACCAGGCGCTCGACGACGTCTCGTTCGACGTGCGACAGGGCGAGATCCTCGGTCTGGTCGGCGAGTCCGGATCCGGGAAGTCCACGATCATCCGCTGTCTGGTCGGCCTGGAGAAGGAGGACTCCGGCGAGATCACCTACGACGGCATCAACCCCGCTGCGGCCTCGAAGGCCGAACTGCGACGGTACCGGCGCGAGATCCAGCTGGTCTTCCAGGACCCGTACTCGAGCCTCGATCCCCGGATGACCGTCGGACAGATCCTCGAAGAGCCGATGCTGGTGATCGGCGGGTTCTCCGCGCGCGAGCGCCGCGACCGGATCAACGAGCTGATCCACCTGGTCGGCCTCCTCCCGGAGCACCTGGCCAGGTATCCGCGCGACTTCTCGGGCGGACAACGACAGCGGATCGCGATCGTCCGCTCGCTGGTGGTCGGACCCCGGGTTCTCCTCTGCGACGAGCCGGTGTCCGCCCTGGACGTGTCGGTCCAGGCCCAGGTGCTCAACCTGGTCAAGGACATGCAGCGCCGCCTCGACCTGACGGTGCTCTTCGTGTCGCACGACCTCGCCGTCGTGAAGTACCTGTGCACCCGCCTCGTGGTCCTCGACCGCGGGGTCATCGCCGAAGCGGGCGACGTCCCCGCGATCTACGACGATCCGCAGGCCCCGTACACGCGAGCCCTCATGGAGGCCGTTCCGCTGCCGGACCCCGCGGCCGAACGCGCGCGACGGGCGCGGCGGCAGGAGGCGGCGCGATGAACCGGATCGGCGCCGACGTGAAGTTCAGGGACGGCACCTCCTTCTTGGGCGACCCGGTCCGGACGCTGGCGGAACTGCGCGACCTCGGCTTCGAGGGAGTCCTCGTGCGCACGCTCGACGAGGCGTTCCCCACGCTGGACGGCGGCGCGATCGGCGAGTTCGCCGAAGAGGCCGCGCGGCGGGGGATGTTCGTCCAGATGGGCCTCGGCAAGGTCAACCCCTATATGACGGCCGAACTGCCGCGCGTGCGGGACCTGGGTGGCGGCAGCTACCTCGCCGGCATGGAACGGATGATCGGCATCTGTGCCGATCACGGCTGGACCGAGGCGTGGACCGCGACCGGGGGTTACCAGCACGAACTGCCCGCGCCCTTCTGCTTCGACCGCTTCCGCACCGACGTCGAATGGCCCCACCAGCTGGAGGCGACCGCCCGGTTCCTCCGGCTGCTGGCCCCGTCGCTGCGCGCCGCGGGAGTGCGGATCAACCTCGAGACGCACGAGGAGATCACGACCTTCGAGATCCTCCGGCTCGTCGAGGAGATCGGCCCGGACGTCCTGGGCGTCTGCCTGGACCCCGCGAACCTGCCCGTCCGGGGTGAGTTGGTCCCGGACGCGGTGCGGCGCGTCGCTCCGTACGTCAACATGACCCACCTGCGCGACGCGGTACTCGTCCCGACCGGGGCGGGGCCGGCCAGGTTCCTCGCACCGGTGGGCCGGGGCGTCATCGACTGGCCCGATCTGCTGGGGTGTGTCCTCGCCGCCAGACCCGGCCTCGACCTCGTCATCGAGGGGATCGGCGGCTCGCGGGCGGAGATGCTGCTGTGCCCCGACGACCCGGACTGGCGCGCCGCGCACCCTGACATGACCGACGCCGACGCCGCGGCCCTGCACGCACTGGCGGCCGGCTTCGACGACCTGGTGGCGACCGGCCGCGCCCCGAGCCTCGCCTCGCTGCGCTCGTCACCGCCCCGGGCCGCCGACCACCGCCGGTTCCTCACGGAATCCCTGAGCGCGCTCAGGGCCCGGGTCGCGAGCTGTTCCGGAGCACCATCCCGAGATCTGGAGGACAACAGCAATGCTGCAGAAGCCCGAGCTGATGGGTCTCGTCGAGGCGGTCGACTGTGACGTCGTCCTGCCGGGGGCGCCTGGGTACGAAACGCTGCGCCGGGTGTGGAACGCCGACGTCGACCAGCGTCCGGCGGCCGTCGTCCGGTGCACGACGGCGGAGCACGCCGCGGCGGCGCTGCGCTGGTGCCGCGCCCACCAGGTCCCGTTGACGGTGCGCGGCGGCGGTCACAATCTCGCCGGGACGAGCGTGTCCGACGACGCCGTCCTGATCGACACGGGACTCATGCGCCACGTCACGATCGACACGGCCGCCCGCACGATCACCGTGGGAGCCGGCTGCCGGTGGGGCGACGTCGACCGGGCGGCCGAGCCGTACGGCATCGCGCTCCCGGCCGGTGTGGTGTCCCACACGGGGGTCGCCGGTCTGACGTTCGGTGGCGGTACCGGCTATCTGTCGCGCATGTTCGGCTCGACCGTCGACTTCCTCCGCGAGGTGGAACTCGTCACCGCCGACGGCGTCGTCCGCAGGGTCGACGCGGACAACGAGCCCGAGCTGTTCTGGGCGCTGAAGGGCGCGGGCCACAACTTCGGCATCGCGACGGAGTTCGTCTTCGACTACGTCGACCTCCCCGGCCTCGCCACCGTGCGCCTCGCCCTCTACCCGGCGGAGAACCGCAAGGAGATCCTGCGCCGGTTCCGCGATCTCGGCCCGGGCATGCCGGACAACGTCACCTCCTACGTCCGGCTCTACCGTGCTCCCGCGTACTGGTCCCAGCTGCCCCGCGAGCACCGCGGCCGGCCCGTCGTGTCCGTCGCGACCGTCACCTACGGCGACCCGGCGGGCGAGCCCGAGCTGAGCAAGCCGATGTTCGGGACCGGAACCCCCGTCTACGAGCGCGTCAGCACGTTCCCCCACGTCACGCTGCAGCACTCGACCGACGACGAGTTCCGCTACGGGATCTGCCACTACTGGCGGCACGTCGCCTTCCGCGAGATGCCCGACGAACTCCTCGACATCGTCATCGAGCACGCGGACGCCTACCCGGGCCGCTCGCTCAACTCCAGCGCGCACATAGCCCACCAGGTCATGTGCCCGTTCGAGCTCATCGCGGGCCGGATCCACCCACGGGACCACAGCAACGACTCCACGACCGACATCCACTCCCGGTGGGCCGGAAACATCGGCGCCGACTGGGAGTACCCGGACGAGCGCCCCGAACTCGTCGCCTGGGTCAAGCGGTTCAGCGCCGCGGTCGGCGCGTGGGAACACGGCACCTACGTCAACTTCACCTCCGAGCGCGGCGACGCCGGCCGCGGCCGCGAGATCTACGGCGACAAATACGAGCGCCTGGCGAAGGCGAAGGCGACGTTCGACCCGAACAACGTCTTCGACCACGGCCTGGTCGACCTCGACCTCGCCGCGGCCGGCGCCGACCGGGCGGGAGCGTAGGACGAGATGCTGCGTATCGGGGTCGACAGCTCGAAGTTCGGTGTCGTGCGCGGCCGCCCGGCGGTCGCTGTCCTCGAGCGTGCCGCGGACCGCGGGCTCGAAGGTGTCTACTTCCGTTCCGTCCTGGAGCTCAGCCCGGACCTGGAGCCGGCCGAGGTCAAGGAGGTGATGCGGGCGGCCCACGATCTCGGCCAGCGCGTCGAGGCGGGGGTCGGCAAGGTCAACCCGTTCGCCACCCCCGAGACGCCCGAGATCCGCGCACTCGGCGACGGCGACTACCTGCGGGGGATGCGGCGCATGATCGAGGTCGCGGCCTCGGCCGGGATCCGCGAACTGTGGACGGCCACGGCCAACTACCAGTTCCGTCTGCCGGACCGGTACGCCTACGACCGCTTCCGCACCGACGTCGGATGGGACGAGCAACTCGCCGCCACCGAGCGCTTTCTGCACAAGCTCGCGCCCGTGCTGCGTGACCTCGGGGTGCACCTCAACATCGAGACGCACGAGGAGATCACCACTTTCGAGCTGGTGCGCCTGGTGGAGGCGGTCGGGCCCGACGTCGTCGGCATCACCTTCGACACCGCGAACGTGCTGATGCGGTGCGAGGACCCCGTCGCGGCCGTGGAGCGAGCAGCCCCCTACATCCGGGCCACCCACATCCGCGACGCGGCCCTCTTCTTCACCCCGGCCGGAATCGCGCGGCAGCTCGTGCCGGTGGGCGAGGGCGTCCTCGACTGGGACCGCCTGCTCGCGCCGCTCGCGGGGCACGACCTGATGCTGTCGGTCGAGGGCATCGTCGAGAGCACCCGCGGCGAGATGGAGCTGCAGCTCTACGACCCCGTCTGGCAGGAGGGCCATCCCGATCTCACCCTCGCCGAGGCCTTCGAGGTCGTCCGTCTGACCACCCTCTACGCCGATCGCGTCTCGGACGGCGCGGCAGCCTCCCGGGAGCAGCTCCACCGCGCGGTCGGCGAACCCGAATCCCTCGCCTTCATCGACCGCAGCGCACAGCACCTTCGGCAGATCCTCGCCCGCACGGCCGGACAGGAACCCACCCCGGACAGGAGTTGGACAGCATGACCGACATCGCGGCCGACACGGCCTACCCGACGCTGAGCCTCCAGGAGCGCGACCGGCGCTGGGCTGCCGTGCGCGGCCTGCTCAAGGAGCACGAGATCGAGGGCATCGTCGTGTTCGGGACCGGCCGGGACAACGCGGACTCCTACCTCACCAACGAGGCCCGCCGCACGATCGTCCTCCTCACCCGGAACGACGACCCGAGCGTGTTCACCGGGGACGTTCCGCTCGACCGGTTCGACGCGCAGGGTTCCCGGTGGGAGCGCTGGGCCGGGGACTGGAGGCACGGAGACGGACCGGCGAACCTGGCGGCCGTGCTCCGGGAGCGGGGGCTCGACCGGAGCCGGCTCGGAGTCGTGGGACTGACGGGCAGGTTCGTCGGTGAGTCCGCCGGCACCATCTCGTACACGACCTGGTCCCGGGTCATGGAGCTGCTGCCCGACGTCCGCTGGGTCGACACCGCCGCCGCGTACGAGTCCCTCGTGATCCTCAAGAGCCCGGAGGAGCAGGTGCTGCTCCGCAAGGCCGCCGCTCTCGGTGAGCGGGCGTGTCAGGCGTTCGTGGACACGGCCCGCGCGGGCGGCAACGAGCACGAGATCGCGGCGGCGGCGTTCCACGCCGTCATCTCCGGCGGCGGGTGGGTGCGGTGGCCGTTCATGCTGGAGCGGGCCGGCGCGAGCATGTTCGCGTGGTCGGTCCCCGAGTGGTTCGAGATGGGCGGCGCACCGCACGTACCGCGTAAGGGCGACACGATCGCCGCCGAGATCTTCGCCTTCTACGGGGGTCAGGAGTCGCAGCAGCAGATCGACGTGTCGTTCGGCGAACCGAGCCCGCTGCTGCGCGAGTTGGAGGAGGTCTGCCTGGAGTCCTACCGGGCCGGCCTCGACGCGCTCACGCCCGGTCTGCGGTTCTCCGAGCTGGCGGCGGTCATGGAGGAGCCGCTGCGGCGCTCGCGCACCTGGAACACCGGCCCGATGGTGCAGACGGTGTCGCCGATCTACAACGGTGCGACCCGGATCGATCCGGGCGTCGACCCCGCGCTCCAGCACCTGGAGAAGCTGCCCTCGGGCCACGCCCTCGACGGCGACTTCGTGATCCGGGAGGGGCATGCGTTCGCCTTCGAACCGAACGCACTGCGCGACGGTCAGCGTGTCTGCGTGGGCGGCACCGTCCTGCTCACCCCGAACGGTCCCGAGGAGCTGAACAGCGTCCCGAACCGGCTGAACGTGGTCTGACGCCGGCGCTCGACGGAACGCGACGGCACCTGATCAAGGAACCTCTGACGAAGGGACGAAGGGACACCAATGGACTGGCCGCTCTCCAGAGCCTTCAAGGCCGGCGTGATCGCCCTCGGGGGAACACTCGCCCTGGCCTCGTGCAACATGCAGGCACCGAACTCGGGGAAGGGAGGCGCGTCGCAGATCGTCATCGGTACCTCGAACATCGCCGAGACACTCGACCCGCTCCAGGCGTCGGACGCACACAACGACTTCAATCTCGCCCCGATGTACGACCGTCTGGTCAACTACGACGCGAACGGCAAGCTGGTACCCCAGCTCGCCACCTCCTGGAAGTTCGACGCGGACGCCACCCATCTGACGCTCCGCCTCCGTGACGGGGCGGCCTTCCACTCCGGCAACCCGTTCACCGCGCGCGACGTGGCGTACACGCTGGACCGCGCGAAGAAGATCGGGTCGGGCGTCGCGGCGTTCCTCACGAACTACGTGTCGGCCGAGGCCGTCGACCCGGACCACGTGCGCATCACGCTGAAGGAACACGACCTCACCTTCGTCGGCGCCCTGAGCCGCTTCTACATCGTCGATTCCCAACTCGTCGGGAAACACGAGGGCGCCGACAACGGCCAGGGCTGGCTGGCCACGCACGAGGCGGGGTCGGGGCCGTTCGCCATGGCCCATTACACGGCGAACCAGGAGATCCGGCTGAAGCGCTCCGCCGACTACTGGGCCTTCGACAAGGGCCGGCCGGAGGCGGTCGTCCTGCGCATGCAGGAGGACCGCAGCGGCAGCCGCGACGAACTCCTGGCCGGGGACATCGACCTGACGGTCGGCCTCTCCGGCGCGGACGTCGAACAGGTCAGGAAGAACGGCCATTTCAAGTTCATGCGGCTGCCCGTCCCCCGGGAGACGTACGGGTGGATGAACATGAAGGGGGGCATCACGGCCGACCCCAAGGTCCGCGAGGCCGTCCAGCTCGCCTACGACTACAAGGGACACCTGACGAGCGCGCTCGGGGGCCAGGGCCAGATCGCGGATTCCCTGCTCCCCGAGGGGATCGCCTGCCGGGCCGACGCGGGAAAGCCGAAACAGGACCTCGGCAGGGCGAAGGCCCTCATCCGCGAGGCCGGCGTGGAGGGGAAGACCGTCACGATCGCCTACCAGCCGACCGTCGACGAGTTCAACGTGGCCGGCACCATCCTCCAGGACTCCCTGAAGAAGATCGGCCTCAAGGCGGAGCTCCAGGCGGTGACGTTCCCTCAGTACTCGGCGCGCGTCTCCAAGCAGTCCACGATGCCTGACATCGCGCTCGCGTGGGACTTCGCCTCCTACCCCGAGGCGGGTCCGCAGCTGGACCGTGAGTACAACTCGGCCTTCGCCGGGTCGACGAACTACACCTGGTACGCCGACCGGCAGGTCGACCGGTGGCTGAAGGAGGGGAACACCGCTCCGACCGCAAGCAAGGCGTGTGCGGCTTTCACCAAGGCCCAGAACAAGATCCTCGCCGATCACGCCCTGCTCTACATCGCCTACCCGGCGATCACCGTCCTGTCGGACGGGCGGGTCAGGAACATCCCGTTCTCGCCGACGCAGCAGGACTTCAACGTCGGGTTCCTGCGGATGGCCCGGTAATCGGGGCGGCAACGAGCGAAATGCCTGGTCAGCGTGCTGACCAGGCATGCCGCCGTCCGCCTGGCCGCCTCTGGTCACGAGCGGCGGAGAACGCCGAGCGCCGGGCGCGGGGTGCCAGTCTTTCCCGGCCCGGTTCGGCTGAATGCGTCCTTCGCCGAAGCACCGCCCGCTGCTAGCGTCGGGCGAAGCGGGAGACGGGGGGGCAGGCGATGGCGGCAGCCGAGGTGATCGATCTGGTCGCGATGGGCGAGGACTTCGTCCGCGATCCCTATCCGGTTTACGCGGCGCTGCGGGAGCGCGGCCCCGTGCACAAGGTGCGGATTCCGGAGGGTACGGAGGCCTGGCTCGTGGTCGGGTACGAGGCCGGCCGGGCCGCGCTGGTGGATCCGCGGTTGTCCAAGCAGTGGAAGAACGCCTCGCCTTCCTTTCCGATCCCCAGTCCGTCTGCGGGACCGCACATGCTCAACTCCGATCCACCGGACCATGAGCGGCTGCGCAAGCTGGTCGTCCGCGAGTTCACTCCGCGCCGGATCGAACAGCTCTCGCCGCGGGTGCGGCAGATCACCAACGAGTTGCTCGATGCGATGGTGGCGCTTCCGGAAGGGCGGGCCGATCTCGTCGAGTCACTCTCGTTCCCGCTTCCGATCTCGGTGATCTGCGAGCTGCTCGGTGTGCCGATGCTGGACCGGGCCGCGTTCCGCGCCTGGACCGGCACGATCCTCACCGACCCCGACCCGGGGGCGCGGCTGGCGGCGACGGGTGAGGCGTCCGCATATCTCGTCGACTTGCTGGAGCGCAAGCGACTGGCCCCGGGCCAGGACCTGATGAGCGCCCTGATCCGCACCACTGCCGAGGACGGCGACCGGCTGTCCACGGACGAACTGCGCGGTACCGCCTGGCTGCTGCTTGTCGCGGGGCATGAGACCACGGTCAATCTGATCTCCAACGGCGTATTGGCCCTGCTGACCCATCCCGATCAACTCGCCTCACTGCGCGAGGACATGACGCTCATCGACAGCGCGGTGGAGGAGATGCTGCGCTACGACGGGCCGGTGGAGACGCCGACGTTCAGGTTCACCACCGAGCCGGTCGAGATCGGCACCACGGTCATCCCCGGCGGTGGTGAGCTGGTCCTCGTGGCTCTGGCGGACTCGAACCACGACCCGGCGCGCTTCCCCGACCCCGGCCGCTTCGACATCCGGCGGGCCGCGGGCGGTCATGTCGCCTTCGGTCACGGCATCCACTACTGCCTCGGCGCGCCACTCGCCCGCCTGGAGGCTCAGATCGCGATCCGTGCCCTGCTGGAGCGCTGCCCCGACCTCGCACTCGACGCCCACCCGGCCGCCCTGACCTGGCGCCACGGCATGCTCATCCGGGGCCCGCGTCAGCTGCCGGTGCGATGGAAGTCCTGACATCGAGCTTGCGCGATGGCACTGCGGCTGCCGATTGAGCATCGGCCCGGTTCACGGCCCCGATCGCCTGTCTCCAACCGTGCCTGCCCCTCGCCGCGACCAACGCCCTGGCGCTGCTGCGCCTCCTGCCGATGAGCGAGCGCGCATCGACGACTGCGCCGACAAGACCCTGGTCGCGGAGCCGACTTACTGGAAGGCGCTCCAGGCCGGCGGGCGCCGGCACCGGGAAGTCAGCAGCGCCGAGGCCACGCTTCCGACGGATCATGTCGGACCCAGCCATGGACGCCCGGCCCTGGACACCGGCACCGGCACCGGCACCGGCACCGGCACCGGCACCGGCACCGGCACCGGCGACCGTCGCCGAGGCACTCACCTGCCCGTGGTGACCTTCATCGTTTTGACCGCAAGCCCGCCGGGGGCGGGCCTGCGGCGGGAGGTCACTTGCTCAGGAAGGTCAGGAGTGCCGCGTTGACCTCCTGCGCATGGGTCCACAGCAGGCCGTGCGGGGCGCCCTCGATCTCGACGTAGTCGGCGGACGGGAGCGCCTTGTGGAACGGGCGCGCGGTCCCCTCGACGGGCAGGATCCGGTCGCCCGTACCGTGCAGGATCAGGGCCGGCACGTCGATGGCCGGGATGTCGGCGCGGAAGTCGGTGTACCAGGTCGACGGCGCGGCGGCCGCCGCGAAGAAGCCGCCGCCCGCGGCGACGTTCCAACTGTTGCGTACGGCCTCCTCGCTGATCCTGGTGCCGAGGTTCTCGTCCAGGTTGTAGAAGTCCTTGTAGAAGTCGGTGTAGTACGCGTAGCGGTCCGCCTTGACGGCCGCGACGATGCCGTCGAAGAACTCCTTCGGGGCGACACCGTCGGGGTTGTCGTCGGTCTTGAGCAGGCAGGGCTCCAGCGAGGCCAGGAAGGCGACCTTGGCGACCCGGGCGGAACCGTAGGTGGACACGTACCGGGCGACTTCTCCGGTGCCCATGGAGAAGCCGACCAGGACGGCGTCTCGCAGGTCGAGGGTCTCCAGCACGGTGTTCAGATCGGCCGCGAAGGTGTCGTAGTCGTACCCGGTGGCCGGTTGGCTGGACTGTCCGAAGCCGCGGCGGTCGTAGGTGATCACGCGGTAGCCGGCGTCGAGCAGCACGGCGCTCTGCCGCTCCCAGGAGTGGCCGCCGAGCGGGAAGCCGTGGATGAGGACGACCGGCTGCCCGGTGCCGTGGTCCTCGTAGTAGAGGTCGATGGTGGTGGAGTTCTCCTGGCCCACGGTGATGTACGGCAAGGTGTCGTTCCTTCTTCTGGAGTGACTGGCGTGTTCGCGGGATGCGCGGCACGGGATGTCGTCACGCTAGGGCGGACGTCTCGCCGCCTGTTGTCCTTCAGTGCATCGCTGCTTGCCTGGAAGTGCCAGGAAGGGCAGGAAGAGCGGGAAGAGGACGAGTGCCGAGTGCCGGAGCACTGCCGCGCAGGCCTGTCGAAGGTGTCCCTCGCCCGCACTGCTCACAGGCGCGGACGGACCACAGACGGTGCACCGGCGGACAAGGCGTCCTCGCCGGCGGCCCCTAGTGTGCTGTTCGAGCCCCCGGCCCGCATCGGTCGATCACCTCGGCCGACATCCACAGGGAGTTGTGACTTGTCCCGTTCCGGCAGCCCGACCGTCGTGCTGGTCCACGGCGCCTTCGCCGACGCGTCCGGCTTCGCCCGCGTCATCCCCGAACTGATCGCCCGCGGCCTGGATGTCGTGGCTCCGGCAGTGCCCAACCGCAGTCTGCTCGGCGACTCCGCCTACATCGCCTCGATCGTCCGTGGGATACCCGGTCCGGTCGTGCTGGTCGGGCACTCCTACGGCGGCGCCGTCATCACCGTCGCCGGTGCGGAGGACAACGTCACAGCGCTGGTCTACCTGGCCGGCTACGCCCTGGAGGAGGGCGAGAGCCTGGGCGAGTTGCAGGGCGGCTTCCCGGATTCCGACCTCGCCGGCGCGCTCGTCCACACGCCCTTCCCGGTCGAGGGCTCCACCACTCCCGGCACCGACGTGTCGGTCGAGATCGACAAGTTCCCGTCCGTCTTCGCCGCCGATGTCGATCCCGGCCTGGCGGCCGTCCTCGCCGTCTCCCAACGCCCCCTGGCCGCACAGGCCTTCGCGGAGAAGGCGCCGAAGGCGGCGTGGAAGACCAAGCCCTCCTGGGGTCTGGTCGCCACGGCCGACCACACCATCAACCCCGAGGTGGAGCGCTACGGCTACACGCGTGCCGGCATGACCACTGTCGAGGTCGACTCCTCGCACCTGGTGATGCTCGCCCACCCGGAGCGCGTCATCGAGTTGATCGAGGAGGCCGTCCGGGCCACCGCCCACTGAGCCGATTCGGATCTCGGGAACCGGCTGTCAAGGGTTCCTGCGGACACGGTGCTTGCTCAGGACGGAGACGCGGTTGAACGCGTTGATGGTGATCGCCACCCAGATCACCGCGGAGATCTCGTCGTCGTCGAGGAACCGGCGAGCGCTGTCGTACGCGCTCTCCTGCGCGGCGGCGTCAGCGGGTTCGGTGGTCGCCTCCGCCAGGGCGAGAGCCGCACGCTCCTGCTCCGTGAACAGCTCGGTGTCGCGCCAGGCAGCCAGCACGCCCAGACGCTGAGTGGTCTCCCCGGCGCGCAGCGCGGCCCTGGTGTGCACATTCAGGCAGTAGGCGCAGCCGTTGATCTGTGACACACGGAGGTTGATCAGCTCCACCAGGCGGCGGTCCAGCCCCGCCTCGGCAGCGACCGTCCGGACCGCATCGGCCGTCTCGACCAGTGCGTGGTAGGCCTTGGGGCTCTGTTTGTCGATCAAGACCCGCCGATTCACAGGCTGCGCGGTGGTGTCTATCAACTTGGGCTCCTTCGAGGCCGCTCCCGGCCCTTGCTCGCCGTGCCGTGCGTGTTTGGGGACACGGACTTACTATCAGGCATGATTGTTGAATATAAAATCACCTTGGGATGTGGGAAGGCCTTCGATGAGCAACGTCGAAACGAATCCGGCCGCACTGCGCTGCGATGCCGCCGAACACGGTGAGGCCGCGCCGCAGGTCGACGTGCTGACCCCGCGGGACGTCCCGTTGGGCGGGCCACGAGCCATGACGGTGCGGCGCACGCTGCCGCAGCGGGCGCGGACGCTGATCGGCGCCTGGTGTTTCATCGACCACTACGGACCCGACGACGTCGCCGACACCGGCGGCATGGACGTCGCTCCCCATCCGCACACCGGTCTGCAGACCGTGAGCTGGCTGTTCAGCGGGGAGATCGAGCACCGCGACAGCCTGGGCAGCCACGCGTTCGTACGGCCCGGCGAGCTGAACCTCATGACGGGCGGGTACGGCATCAGCCACTCGGAGGTGTCCACCGCCGGCACCACGATCCTGCACGGCGTCCAGCTGTGGGTGGCTCTGCCGGAACAACACCGGAACACCCACCGGGACTTCCAGCACCACGTGCCGAACCCTGTTCGGGTGGGCGGGGCAGACCTCAGGGTGTTCCTGGGATCCCTCGCCGGTGACACTTCCCCCGTCCGGACGTTCACGCCCTTGCTCGGCGCCGAACTCGTCCTCGACCCGCGCTCGACGACCGCACTCCCGGTGGATGCCGCCTTCGAGCACGGCCTGCTCGTCGACGAAGGGAAGGTCCGCATGGGCGGAACACTCCTGGTCCCGGCGGAACTCGGCTACCTCGGCACCGGAAACGACACCCTGACGCTGACGAACGAGTCGGACACCCCCGCCCGGGTGGTGCTGCTGGGCGGGACGCCGTTCGAGGAGCAGATCGTCATGTGGTGGAACTTCATCGGCCGCAGTCACGAGGACATCGTCGACGCCAGGGAAGCCTGGGAAAACGCGTCCGACCGCTTCGGAAGCGTCGAAGGTCACGACGGCCACCGCCTTCCCGCGCCCGCCCTTCCACATGCCACCCTCACGCCACGCAAGAACCCGACACGCCCCTGAAAGGCTCACGATGACACAGCCCGCCGCCGCTCCGACCGTCCAGCGTGTGGATGCCAGGCACCGGTACGAAATCCTGGTCGACGGCAGCGCCGCAGGCCTCACCGCCTACCGCGACCACGATGACCAGCGCGTCTTCTACCACACCGAGATCGACGACGCCTTCACCGGTCAGGGCCTGGCTTCGATCCTCGTCCAGCAGGCCCTGACCGACGCACGTGCCGCCGGGAAACGCATCGTGCCGGTCTGCCCTTACGTGGCGAAGTTCCTCAGGAAGCACGACGAGTTCGCCGACATCGCGGACCCGGTGACCCCCGAAGTCCTGCGATGGCTGGAGGCCGAGCTGGCGCGCTGACCCGGGGCACCAGCGGTACGGGCTGTGGGATGTCGCTCATCTCCGATGGAGATGAGCGACATCCCGAACCATCGCCGCGGACAGGGAAGCACCCGGGGCGCACCGACGCTTACGCCTGCGTGACGGCATCGAGGAAGCTGCCGGCCATCCACGGCACTACCGCCCGCGCCGGTCTCCCGGCTCGCCCCGCCAAGAAGGTGCACATGTCCGCATCATCCGAACTCAGGACCTCGCGTCGGCCCGCGACCGCGACGGCCCCGCACGGCGTGCCAGGGTGGCTGGTCGCGCTCCTGGCCGTCGCCTCCGGCATGACGGTCGCCAACCTCTACTACGCCCAGCCCCTCCTGTCCTCGCTGAGCGGTGTCTTCCACATCAGCACGGCCGCGGCCGGGGCACTGATCACGCTCACCCAGGTCGGCTACGTGATCGGCATGCTCTTCCTGGTCCCGCTCGGCGACCGGCTGGAGAAGCGCAACCTGGTCACCGTTCTGCTGGCGGTCACGACCCTCGCCCTCGTGGCGGCGGGACTCGCCACCAGCTTCCCCATGCTGCTGATCGCCTCGCTGGTCAGCGGCGCCACCTCGGTCGTCGCCCAGATCCTCGTGCCGTTCGCCGCCGGCCTCGCTCCTGACCATGCCCGCGGCCGCATCGTCGGCCGGGTGATGAGCGGGCTGCTCACCGGCATCCTGCTCTCCCGCACGCTGAGCAGCCTGGTCTCGGACGTCGCCGGCTGGCGCGTCGTCTTCCTCGGCTCCGCCGCCCTGATGGCCGTGCTGGCCGTGGCCCTGCGCGTGGCCCTGCCGGAGCACGCGCCGACCACGACCATCCCGTACCACCACGTGCTGCGCTCCACCGTCCGTCTGGTGCGCACGCACCCTGCGCTGGTGCGGCGCGGTCTCTACCAGGCGGCGATGTTCGGCGCCTTCAGCGCCTTCTGGACCACGGTCTCCTTCGTCCTGACCGGCCCCCGCTTCCACTACTCCCCCGTCGGGGTCGGCGTGTTCGCCCTCGTCGGCGCGGCCGGAGCGGCCATCGCCCCGTTCGCCGGGCACTGGGCCGACCGTGGGCTCGTCCGCCCCATGACCGGCATCGCCTTCGTGGTCGTTGCCCTGGCCTTCGCGCTCGCCGGGTTCGGCGGACACAGCGTCGTGCTGATCGCCCTGGCCGCGATCGTCGTCGACATGGCCGTACAGACGACCCTGATCCTCGGCCAGCACACCGTCTACCAGCTCGACCCCGCCGCGCGCGCCCGCCTCAACAGCGCCTTCATCGCCATGTTCTTCGTGGGCGGCGCGGTCGGATCGCAGCTCGGATCCGTCGTCTACCACGCCGAAGGCTGGACCGGCCTCACCGCACTCGGTGCCGCCCTGCCCCTCGTCGCCCTCCTCTACTGGACCACCGAACGTCGAAGTGGGGCGGAAGCAGAGCCGAGCCCGGCAGGCCTGTAACTCCAGGTCCGCAAAGGTCGGACTCAGCTCGCGGTCAGCTTGTCCCTCAGACGGCCGCGAGTCGGTGGCTACCCCCGAGCGCTTGGCCGACCGGCCCGCAACATCACCGACCTGGTGGCCGCCCTCATCACCGGGCGGGCCCGGGAAGTCCGCGCCTACGTGGAGGCACCTCGGGGGTCCGGAGCCCGAACCGGAGACCATCGCGGCTGCGCACGACAGGTCCGTCCAGTCCCTCCACAAGCTCTTCGGTCCCCGGCGTGGCCCGCCGTTGAGGCTTCAGCGGTCCGACCCATTTCAGCCGGCCCTTCCACACCGCGTACGGCGACTCCAGCGGGGACCGATCGCATGACGCCGGGTGATCTCCGCCGTGCTCCCCGTTGTAGCGAGAAGCACGACCGGGCGCCCGCAGCGGCGAAGCACTCGAAGACGATGGGCTTGACCTGCGACGATGAGGCGACGCACGGTGGGCTCGTTGGGGAGCCGCGACCTGCGGGACGCCAAAGGCGCCCTCCTGCGTTGCCACGTGACCGGACAACGTGGGGGTGCGCCGAGCCGGGCTTCGGCAGGCGAGTACGGACAGGAAGGGGCCATGGGTGTCGGGGTCGAACGGCTCGCTGTCCCGTGCCGGTCTGCGCGGCCGAGAGGGCGAGCTCGAACAGCTTCAGACACTGACCGACTCGGTGGCCCGCACCGGAAGCGGCGCCTTGGCCCTGCTCCAAGGGGAGCCCGGCATCGGCAAGACCACGCTGCTCACCGAGGCCGTATCCCGGGCCAGGGCGGCAGGGTTCTCGGTCGGACTCGGCAAGGCCGACGAGCTGCATCACATCGTGCCGCTGTCGTCGCTTGCGGCCAGCGTCCTGCACGGAGATCAACCACTGCTGTCCGGCGGCGCCTTCGCCGATCTGGCGCGGAATCAGGATCAGCGGATCTGGCTGGTGGAGCGCCTCGCGGAGGCGATCGAAGCCAGGGCCGACGGTGCGCCCGTGCTGATCGCCCTGGACGATGTGCAGTGGGCCGACCCGCTGAGCCGGTTCGCCCTGAAGCAGCTTCCGGCACGCCTGCGCACCTCGCCGGTCCTGTGGATGCTGGCCGGGCGACCGGATCCCACGGGACCGTCGGAAGAGATCGTCACAGCCGCGGCCGGCACACTCCCGACGGTCACTGTGTCCTTGAAGCCGCTGTCCGGCGCGGCCATCGGTCAACTCGCCGACGACACCCTGGGGGCAGCCGTCGACGAGCGGGTCCGGGACCTGCTCGACGGGGCTGGAGGCAACCCGTTCCTCGCGGTCGAGATGCTCGCGGGACTGGGTACCGCGGAGGCCTCGGGTGATCCGCTGCCCTCCACAGTCGTGGTGGGTGTGCGGGGCAGACTCAGATCCCTGCAGCCCAGCACCCTGCGCTTCCTTCAGATGGGAGCCGTGCTGGGGCGCAGGTTCGGCTTCCATGACGCGGCCGCGCTGTACGGCGAACCGCCCGCCACGCTGATCCCTGCGCTCGAGGAGGCGATCCGCGCCGGGCTTCTGGACGACGACGGCGACGATCTGGTCTTCCGGCATGATCTGCTGCGCCAGGCCGTCTACGTCGACATCCCGCCGTCAGCCCGGAAGGCTCTGCACCGCGAGGCCGCCGGCCAGCTCGTCTCCGCGGGCCGCCGGCCGATCGACGCGGTGCCGCACATCCTCAGGGGCGCCCTGCCCGGAGACAAGGAGTGCGTGGCGCTGCTGCGGCGAGCCGCTGAGGACGTGCTGCCGGTCACGCCCGGCCTCGCGGCCGACCTCATGACGCGCGCCCTGGAACTGGCGCCGTCCGCAGGGCCGCTGAGGTTCGAGGCGGGTGAGCAGGCGATCCTCGTCCTGACCCGGGCCGGCAGGAGCCGAGAGGCGCTGTCCATCGGCGACCGGCTGCTGGCCTCCCGGCCGCCGCTGGAGGTGTTCAGCCGGTTGCAGGCCGCCCTCGGAGGGACGCTGTGGAACCTGGATCTCGCCGAGGAACTGCGTCGCCGGACCGAATCCGCCCTCGGAATCGGGGGCGCGGCCCCGGAGATCGCGGCGAGGCTGGCCGCCCTGCGGGCGCTGGCCCTGTCCCGGGGGCGTGATCTTGTCGCGGCGCGTGAGGCCGGTGAGACCGCGCTGCGGGCCGCCACCGCGACCGGTGACCGGGAGGCGCACGTCCTGGCCCTGTCCGGGCTCGGCGAGATCGCGCAGAACGCGGGTGACAACGCGGTCGCGCTGGAGCGCTTTGCCGCGCTCAGCGCCCTCGATTCCGCTTTCCTTCCGGAAGAGATCGTCGCGCACCTGCACGTGGACGACTTCGCGTCCGGTGAACGACTCCTCCTGCAGGCAGCGGACAACACCGGGTCGGTGCGTCAGGCGATGATGCTGTGGGCGCAGGGCCAGTACGACCTGGGACTCGGCCGGCTCGATGACGCCGACGCCGACTTCGCGACCATGGAGCGCCTGGAAGACGACGTACAAACGCCCGTCCAGCAGGTGAACGGTCGCGTGATCCGCTCCCGGATCGCCCTGCTGCGCGGCGACCTGGAAGCGGCGCGGGAGCACCTGCTCGCGGCGCGGGAAAGACTGGTGGTCAAACCGAACCCGGGCAACACGGCCGCGGTGCGCTTCCTGGAGGCCGTCCACGCAGAGGCCGACGGGGACATCGGGCTTGCCGTCGACAAGATCCGACAGGTACAGCAGGAAGGGTCTTTCATGCGTTGGCGGCTGTTGCGCGACTGGGTCGACGCCGCGATACGGATGGCCCTGCGCGGCGCCGAGCACGAGCTCGCCGAGGACCTGGCAGCACAGGCCGGGGCCCTCGCCGCGCGCAATCCTGCCGTGCCGACCGCCACGGGCGTCGCGGCACATGCCCTCGGGCTCGTGAAAAACGATCTCGCCATGCTCGAACACTCCGTGGAACTCCTCAGGGCAAGCCCTCGCCGGCTGGTCCGGGCCGCCGCCTGCGCCGATCTCGGACAGGCACTCCTGGCGGCGGGACGCAGACCTCAGGCGGTGGCCGCCCTGGCTCAGGCCCATGGCACGTTCGCCGAGTCGGGCGCCCACGCCGCGGCGGCGCGCCTACAGCGGGATATGGACGGTGCGGGGGCCGGCAGCCGCAGGGCCGCGGCCACGCAGCGTCCCGTCCAGGGATGGGGGGCCCTCACGGCCTCGGAGAAGAAGGTCGCGCGTCTGATCGCCGAGGGCCACACCAACCGGTCGGCCGCCGACGTGCTCGTCGTCTCCCCGCACACGGTCAACACTCACCTGACCTCGGTCTTCCGCAAGCTGTCGGTCAACTCCCGGGTTCAGTTGGCCAACCTGGTCATGGCCTTGCCCGACAACTGAGCGGAGCCATGGGTGATTGGTACGTTCGCGCGATGCCTGCCGTACCCGAACCCACTTGGCTGGGAAACCGGACTCGATCGGAGGCACCGCCATGCCACTTGTCCCCCCTCCGCCCACCATCGTGCTGGTGCACGGGGCGTTCACCGATGCCTCGTCCTGGGCGGAGGTCATCAGCATCCTTCACACCGCCGGACTGACCGTGCGCGCCCCGGCGAACCCGCTGCGCGGCCTGGCGCAGGACGCCGCCCACATCGGCAGCGTGGTGCGGGACATCGATGTCCCCGTCGTGCTGGTCGGCCACGGCTACGGCGGCGCGGTCATCACGCACGCCGCCACCGACGCCGACAACGTCGTGGCGCTGTGCTACGTCGCGGGGTTCGGCCTCGACACGGGCGAGAGCGTCCTGGACATCACGCACCGCTTCGCCCCCGCGCCGGTGGCCGACGCGACCATCACCGCCGCCCTCCCCACCCAGGTTCCCGGCGGCCCGGACAGCGAGCTCTACATCCGCAGGGAACGTTTCCCGCAGGTGTACGCCGCCGACCTGCCGCCACGCGTGAAGAATGCGATGTCCGTGGCGCAACGCCCGATCGCCCAGCGCGCGTTGACCTCAAGATCGGGCGCGCCGGCATGGGCATCCAAGCCGTCCTGGTACGCCATCGCGACCGCCGACCGAATGCTCAACCCCACCGCTCAGCGCTTCATGGCGCAGCGCATGGCGGCCACCGAATACCTGCTGGACGGCTCGCACGCCGTGGTGCTGTCGCAGCCCGCCGCCGTCGTGGCGATGATCCGGGAAGCCGCCGAGCGGGGCGATGGTCGCGGCGACGGCGACGCGCTTCGACGGACCTTTTGAGCAGGTGAAGCCCTATAAAATGCGTTCGAACAGAAGTTGGAGGTATGGACCACCTTGACGGCACCCCGGTAGTCCACTCACCTCGCGGCACCGACCCCGCCCACAGACCTCACGTCACTCGGTAAAGGCACCAGCATGATCTCACCGGCCAGACCGCCGGCGCGGCGGATCGCCGCACTCCTGACCGGAACCATCGCCCTGATAGTCGCCGCCACCGGGTGCGGCGGCGGAACCGGTGCCGAGTCCGCCCCGGGCAAGGTCGCCTCCATCACCGCGCTCGACTACTACACCGACGAACCCGAACACTCCCAATGGGGCGAGATACTCACCTCCTGCGGCAAGCGCGCCGGTGTGATGGTCGAGCAGACGAGCGTTCCAGGGGCGTCCCTCGTCCCCAAGGTCCTTCAGCGGGCGTCGTCCCGGACTCTTCCCGACCTGCTGATGCTCGACAACCCCGACCTCCAGCAGATCGCGCAGACCGGCGCGCTGACACCGCTGGGCCGGTACGGCATCGACTCCGGCGGCTACGCCAAGGGCATCCTGTCGGCGGGCACCTACAAGGGGAAGGTGTACGGACTGGCCCCCTACGTCAGCACGATCGCCCTCTTCTACAACAAGGACATGCTCGCCAAGGCCGGTGTCGCCGTACCGAGGACCTGGGACGAGCTGAAGGCGGCCGCGGCCAGGCTGACCCGTCCCGGACGCTACGGCATGGCGGTCGACGCGAACGCCACCTTCGAGGGCACCTGGCAGTTCCTGCCCTTCCTGTGGTCCAACGGCGGGGACGAGAAGCATCTGGACACCCCGCAGGCGGCGCAGGCACTTCAGCTGTGGGTCGACCTGGTGAAGAGCGGGTCCATGTCGAAGTCGGTGCTGAACTGGACACAGGCCGACGTGCACGATCAGTTCGTCGCCGGCAGGACGGCCATGATGATCAACGGCCCCTGGCGGATCCCCGCCCTGGACAAGGACAAGAACCTGCACTGGGGAGTGGCCCCCATCCCCGTCCCCCGGGCGGGGCAGACTCCGGTCACACCGCTCGGCGGTGAGGTGTGGACGATCCCGCAGAGCGCTTCCAAGGCCCGGCAGCAGAAGGCCGCTCAGGTACTCGCCTGCCTGAACAGCTCCTCGACCATGCTCACCCTGGCCGAACAGCACTTCACCGTGCCCTCCCGCCCGGCGGTGGCCGCACAGTACGCCGAACAGGTCCCGTCGATCGCCGCCTTCGCCAAGAATGTGGAAGCGGCAAGGGCCCGTACCGGCGAACTCGGCGTCAGGTGGCCCAAGGCGGCGACCGGCATATACACCGCGATCCAGTCCGCGCTGACGGGCGAGCAGACGCCGGAGGAAGCCCTCAGACATGCGCAGCGGACCGCGACCAGCAACTGACCCGCGCTCGTGGGAGCGGCTGGCCCAGTGGATGTTCCTCGGGCCGGCCGCGGCATACCTGCTGCTGTTCTTCGGCTACCCGATCGTCAAGAACGTCGTGATGAGCTTCCAGCAGTACACGCCCACGACGTTCTACACGGGCGCCGCGCCGTTCGTGGGACGGCAGAACTATGCGGAGATCCTGGCCTCGGACCTGTTCGCCAAGTCCCTGCTGACGACGCTCCTGTTCACCGCCGGCTCGATATGCGGGCAGTTCGTCCTCGGTCTGGGCTTCGCCCTCTTCTTCCAGCGCCGCTTCCCGCTCGGCGGTGTTCTTCGATCGCTCCTGCTGCTGCCATGGCTGCTGCCGCTGGTCGTCTCCGGAGCGACATGGAGGTGGATGCTCGACCCCGACACGGGAGTCGTCAACGCGGTGCTGCGCGCCCTCCACCTCTCCTCGTCCGGCATCCCCTGGCTCACCGGCACCTCACAGGCACTGGTGTCGGTGATCCTGATCAACATCTGGATCGGGATCCCCTTCAACACCGCGATCCTCTACGGCGGTCTCCAGGAGATCCCCACGCACCTGTACGAGGCGGCGAAGCTGGACGGCGCCGGCCCGGTGACGTCGTTCCGCCATGTCACCTGGCCGCTGCTGCGGCCTGTGGTGAGCGTCGTGCTGGTGCTGGGCGTGGTCTACACCCTCAAAGTGCTGGACGTCATCCTGGTGGTGACAGGCGGAGGACCGGCAAACGCCACGGAGACCCTCGCCACCCGGTCCTACGAACTGTCCTTCCAGCAGTTCGAGTTCGGGCGCGGTGCCGCGATGAGCAACGTACTCGTCGTCATCTCTCTCGCCTTCGCCCTCGTCTATCTGCGCGCCAACCGTCGCGCCCGGAACGCCGAAGAGGCGATCCCTTGAAGCGCGCACCGGGCCGTGGCCGGCTGTCCACCATCGTCGGGATCGTCCTGCTCGCGCTGATGCTGTTTCCCGTCTACTGGATGGTGAACGCATCCCTCCAGCCGACGGGAAACACCCTGCGGGGGGACTGGCTCCCCTTCCACCCGGACTTCAGCGGTTACGCCACCGCACTGCGCGATCAGGGACGCAACCTCGTCACCAGCCTCGTCGTAGCCCTCGGCAGCGTCGCTCTCAGCCTCGGGCTCGCGGCGCCGGCGGCCTACGCGCTGGCCCAGTTCCGCATCCGCGGGACCAACCTCGTGCTCCTCGGCATCCTGATCACACAGATGGTGCCGGGCATCGTCGTGGCCAACGCGCTCTACAGCGCCTACAGCGACCTGGGACTCCTGAACTCCTACGTCGGGCTGATCCTCGCCGACTCCACCGCGGGGGTCCCTTTCGCGGTCATCATCCTGCGTTCGTTCATGCAGGGCATCCCCAGGGAGATCATCGAGGCCGCGCGCGTGGACGGTGCCGGGAGGCTGCGCGTCTTCTGCTCCGTGGTGCTCCCGGTGAGCAGGAACGCGTTGATCACCGCCGCCGTGTTCACCTTCCTCTTCGCCTGGAGCGACTTCCTCTTCGCCCTCACGCTCACCACCACGGAGACCGTTCGGCCGATCTCCCTGGGCATCTACCAGTACATCGGTGCCCACACCGACCAGTGGAACGCCATCATGGCCACCACGGTCATGGCGTCCGTCCCCGCCGCCGTACTGCTCGTCGTCGCTCAGCGCCACATCTCCGCCGGTGCCACCGGCGGCGCCATCAAGTGAGGGGCATCTCGGTCCGGCGGCCTCGATCTAGCGGATTCACGCGATGTGCCGGCCCAGGCCTGCTGGCACGGTGTTCTGGCAGGCACACCGGGTCTTCGGTGATCGGGCTGTCCGGTGACCGGATCCGAACCGCCTGTCGATCACGATGTCAAGGGGGGCCTGATGTCCGTCGTCCTTTCCACCGCGGAACTGTCGGCAGCCGACCGGAGAGCGCGCTGGCACGAAGCGGTGTCCCAGACGTTCGTACCGCTCGATGTCAATATCCTGGAGGAAGATCCGTCGCCAGGAAGAATCGTCACCTACCGATTGGGTGCCACCCAGGTGTCGGACGTCCGGGCCGGCTCTCAAGAGGTGACACGCAGCAAGCGCCTGATAGCCCGGGACGGGAAGGAATACCTCATCCTCACGCTTCAGCGCAGAGGCAGCGCCGTCAAGGAGCAGGACGGCAGGGAGAGCCTCATAGAGCCGGGGGATTTCTCCGTTTCTGATTCGTCTCGCGCGTTCAGAAAGAAAGTTGAGGGCGAGTTCTGCTTCACCTCCTTCCAATTCCCTCGCAAGGAGCTTCGCGTGCGGGACGAGGACCTGCACGCGTCGACTGCGAGAGCGTTCTCGGGCCGTGACGGAAGTGGCGCACTGGTGGCTGCCTATTTCGCGCGCATGGCGCGCGAAGCAGCGGGCTTCGACGACTTCGTCGGCCGTCAGTTCCTCGCCACCGGGCTCGACCTGCTGGCAGTGTTCATCAACGAGCGGCGCGGCCGATTCAGGCCTCAGGCTCCTGAGACCGCCGCGGCCATGATGGTGCGGGTGAAGGACCACATCGTGCAGAACCTCGCCGACCCGGACCTGTCACCCACCGCGATCGCCGCCGCCCACTTCATTTCGGTGCGCTACCTGCACAAGTTGTTCCAGTCGGAGGGAACCACCGTCGGGGAGTGGATCCGGGCGGAGCGACTGGAGCGGTGCCGTCGGGATCTTCTGCGGTCCCCGGCTCTGGGACTCGGGGTGGCGACCGTCGCCCGACGCTGGGGTTTCGTGAGCCCCAGTCATTTCAGCCGTGTGTTCCGTGCCGCATATGGGATAGCGCCTCGCGACTGGCAGAGTCACGGCCTGTCCGGTGAACGGCGCACGGCTGAGTGACGATTTCCCGGCGGAACGATTCACGCGGAGCGGCTCATGGAGAGCCGTGCCGGTACCAGCCGGGGTGGCGGCGGACTTCCAGGAGACCCACCCCGACCGGCTGTTCGCCGAGTGCAGCCACTACTCGGGGGGAGAAGCCCGGCGAGGCGCGCGACGCCCTGCGCGAGGCCTTCTCCCACGAGCGGTCCCGGTCTCAGGACGGTGACCGGGTCCAGTCCGGGTCGGCGGACGAGAGATGGTGGGTGGTCACGGAGACAAGGGTGAGGAGCAGCAGGACCAGGCTGAGGGTGAGCACGAGGTGGCCGTGCAGCACCAGTTGGGCTCCGGCGAAGGCGCCGAGGAGCATCGCCAGCACGGACAGGATCCGGCGGCCGGGCCGTGGCGCCGCGCCGCCGGCAGGGGTGGAGTCCGCGGCCAGACCGGTCAGGGTCAGGGTCAGTACGGTCGTGGTGAGGTCCGGGACGCCGAGGCGTCGGGCGACCGCGTTCTGCAAACCCATGCCGAGCCCGAGGAACACGATCAGGGTGTACTGGACCCCGGTGGTGACCCGTCCGTCGGTGACCATGGCGGCGGCCACGGTGACGGCGACCAGGACCGCCTGCACGGCGGTGGCCGTTTTCAGCAGGTTTCCGCGGTGCGTCGCGAACCGGGTGCCGAGCCTGCCTCCGCTGAGCGCACCGAGGAGGAACGCCGCCAGCGCGACGACGGAGGCGAGCGCGGAGAGGTTCGCGGCGCCGACCAGCGCAAACCCCAGGAACACCACGTTGCCGGTCATGTTGGCGACGAAGACGTGCCCGAGCGCCAGATAGCTCACCGCGTCGACCAGACCGGTGACCACCGTGAGCGTCAGCATCAGGGGAGGCAGCGGGCCGTGGCGGTCCTCTCCGGTCGGTACAAGTGTGCGTACCGCGTCATTCAGCAGCCTGCGCATACCGCTTCCTTCCCGTTGCGGTGGGCGGACGGTGCAGTACGACGCGGGTGAGCAGTCCGCTCGCCGGGCCGGCCACGATCGCGGGGAGGACGACCCACAGCGGCCAGGGCGTGATACCCAGCACCTGGTCGAGCGACCAGCGGCCGGGCCCGGTGAGGGCCAGCGCCGCGGAGACGACGACGAGGACCATCGGGTATTCGTAGCCGTCGTTCTGCACCCACAGGCCCTTGGGCCGTTTGACGGTGCCCGCGACCGTCATCACTCCCATGGCCGCCATCGCGGCCAGGGGCGTGAGCAGTCCGGCGGTCAGGAACAGACCGGCACCGATCTGGCTGGCACCCGCGACGACGGCCGTCAGCCGGCCGCCGCGGAACCCGTCGTGGCGGAACTCCTCGGTCCCGCCCGCCAAGCCGTGGCCTCCCAGCCGGAAGCTCACCTTCTGAACTCCGTGTCCGGCGACGAGGAGCCCCGTCACCAGCCGGAGGACCAGCAGTCCAGCGTTCATCTTCTCCTGCCTGTTCCTGACACTCTGTCCCTGACCGCTCTGCGAAGGTGCGCGGGTCAGCCGGCGGCGTGGGCCCCGATGACGGCCTGCGCGTAGACCACGCCGAGGCCGTAGGCGCCGGCGTGGTCCTTCACCACGTCCATGACCGACATGTAGGTCTCGCCGCGGGCCCAGTCGCGCTGGAGTTCCAGCAGCACCTGCACCCAGGTCACCGGAACCGCTCCGCCCTGGACCATCCGCTGGATGGCGTGCTCGTGGGCCTGCGGGCTGACGCCGCCGGACGCGTCGGTGACCACGTAGACCTCGTAGCCCTGGGCGAGGGCGGAGAGCACGGGCAGGACCACACAGACCTCGGTCCACAGGCCGGCGATGACCAGCTTCTTACGGCCCGTGGCCTTGACCGCCTCGACGAAGTCGACGTCCTCCCAGGCGTTCATCGTGGTGCGGTCGATGGTCTTCTGGCCGGGGAAGACCTCGGACAGCTGCGGCATGATCGGGCCGGAGAAGGACTCTGCGGCCACGGTGCTCAGCACGACCGGCACGTCGAACGCCCTGGCGGCCTTCGCCAGGCCAACGGCCGAGTTGATGATCGCGGTGCGGTCGCCGCTGCCGGTGCCGAAGAACATCTGCGGCTGGTGGTCGATGAACAGCACCGCGCAGTTGTCCGGGGTGAGCAGGTCGGGGCTGGGGGCCGCGGTGACCTCGGAGACGTTGACCATGACAGTGGCCTTTCCATGTGTGTGGTGATCGCGGACGGCGTCCGCTGTCGAGCGCAACCGCGAGGTGGGCGGCACGAGTTGGGGTGGAGTCCCGGGAGGGGAGGGCAGGGGAGAACTGCGGATCAGAGGGAGAAGCAGGGGTCGAAGAACGTGCTCGCGGACTCGGGGGTGAAGCCGCGGCGGGCGCGCCACTGGCGGTGCTGCTCCGACTCGGCGACGGCCTGGCCGAGCAGCTCGGCCTGGCGGGCGCCCGACAGTCCCGTACCGGGTGCGGCCTGGTAGCCGCCGAAGTGCGCCACCGGGCTCCACTCGGGGCTGACAGGCGGCAGTTCCTCGTCCAGGCCCGCGTACTCGGCGTTGGCGTGGACGATCCGGCCACCGACGACCGTCAGCAGGGACTCGATGTGCGCGATGTCGGGCTCAGGCACGGTGAAGTAGTCCTCGGACAGGACGGCCAGGTCGCCGAGGAAGCCCGGACGCAGGACCCCCTTGACGCCTTCCTCCCCGGTCAGCGCGGCGCCCGCCTCGGTGAACATCGCCAGCGCGGTACGCCGGTCGACCCGGTTGTGCGGCGGGCGGACGACCAGGTCGCCGACGGTGCGGCCGGTGACGAGCCAGTGCAGGGCGACCCACGGGTTGTAGGTGGAGACCCGGGTCGCGTCGGTGCCGGCTCCGACGGTCAGCCCGCGCTCCAGCATGGCCCGGATCGGAGGGGCGTCCGCGGCGGCACCGGGGCCGTAGCGGCGCACGAACGCCTCGCCCTGGAAGGACAGCCGGTTCTGCACGGACATGGCGCCACCGAGGGCGGCGATGCGGTCGAGACTGTCCGCGGAGACCGTTTCCGCATGGTCGAACAGCCACCGGTTGCCGGCCGGGAAGAGCCCTTCCGCGGCGAGCTTCTCGAAGACCGCCAGATCCCGGCGGATGGTCTCGTCATAGGTGGCGTGCAGCCGGAAACCCCAGCCGTTTTCCATGAGCAGGCGTACGGCCTTCTCGAACTCCGCCTCGTAGTCGCCCAGTTCCGGCCGTGGTTGGGCGAAGTTCTCGAAGTCCGCCGCCGCCCACGTCAGATTCTCGCCCGCACCGTTGAGGCGCAGCCATTCGTCCCCGTCCTCGGGGCGGGCCATCTCGATCCAGCGGGTGAGATCGTCGATTTCCTGGCCGGCGGTCTGCGGGAACAGGTGATAGGCGATGCGCAGCGACAGCTGGCCGGCCTTCGCCAGTTCGACGACCGTGCTGTAGTTGTCGGGGAAGTTCTGGAACCCTCCGGCCGCGTCGATCGCCGACGTGAGGCCGAACCTGTTCAGTTCCCGCAGGAAATGACGGGTGGAGGTCTTCCTGTCCTCGCCCTCCAGTACCGGGGCCTTGGCCAGCGTCGAGTAGAGGATGAGGGCGCTGGGGGCGGCCAGCAGCATGCCCGTGGGCTCACCGTCCCGGCCTCGTACGATCTGGCCGCCCTTGGGGTCGGGGGTGTCCCGGGTGAATCCGGCGGCCTTGAGCGCCGCCCGGTTGAGCACCGCCGCCTGGTACAGGTGCAGGACGAACACCGGGGTGTCCGGCGCTGCGGCGTTCAACTCGGCGACGGTCGGCAGCCGCCGTTCGGCGAACTGCTCGGCCGACCATCCGCCCACCACCCGTACCCATTGGCCCTTGGGGGTGCGGGCGGCCTGCTCGCGCAGCATCGCCAGGCCCTGGCGCAGGGTGGGGACGCCGTCCCAGCGCAGCTCCAGTACGTAGTTGAGACCGCCCCGGATGACATGCAGATGCGCGTCGTTGAGGCCGGGGACCATCCGGCGGCCGAGGGCGTCGACCACCTTCGTGTCCGGGCCGACATGGGGTGCGACGTCGTTGTCGTCGCCGACGACCGTGATGACACCGTCGCGGATGGCGATCGCCTCGGCCTGCGGACGGACCGGGTCTCCGGTGTGGATCTTCGCGTTGCGGACGACCAGGTCCGCGGCGTTGTCGGTGGCGTGGGGAACCAGCCCACCGACCGGCATCGTGGACACCTTTCGACAACCTCCTGCGGGATGAACGACGTCGAATGCGTCTGCATCGACTTCCATGTGCGTCGCCGGCGGCGGGTCCGCATTACGCGTCACGGGGCGGGCCACCGTGCACTGCACAGGCCCGTGTCCGGCACCTCGACTGCTCTGGCCGCCAAGCTATTTCGCGCCGAAGCCTCCCTTTGTCCCGGCAGTGCACCGGATGCGTTCCGACAGTGCACTGCCTGTCCGTGCACTCTGAGGACAACTCCGGTGCGCTCGTGGACATTCACCGTCGCCCGAGCGGCCTAGCGTGGCGACCGACGACTCGTCAGATCCTCCGGTCCGATGCGAGAGTCGTCTCACCGCGCCCGCGAGCCCGGCGCGCCACCTGAACTGGGGAGTTACACATGTCCGACGCCGTGGAGCCGGTGCAGCCGGTCCTGGAGCCGGCCGCGGCCGCGTTCGCCGAGGCCACCGCCAACCCGCCCTACCTCTTCGACCTGCCCCCGGCGGAGGGCCGCAAGGCGGTCGACGAGGTGCAGTCCGGTGAGACCGTCAAGCCGCAGATCGACGAGGAGTGGATCACCGTCTCCGGCGGCCCGACGGGCAGTGTCCGGGCCCGCATCGTCAAGCCCGCCGGCGCCGAGGGGATCCTGCCGGTGGTCCTCTACATCCACGGCGCCGGCTGGGTGTTCGGCAACGCCCACACGCACGACCGCCTGGTGCGCGAACTCGCCGTGGGCGCGAACGCCGCCGTGGTGTTCCCCGAGTACGACCTGTCCCCAGAGGTCCGCTACCCGGTCGCCATCGAGCAGAACTACACGGTCGCGAAGTGGGTCGTCGAGCAGGGCGCCGCCAAGGGCCTGGACGGCTCCCGGCTGGCGGTGGCCGGCGACTCCGTCGGCGGCAACATGACCGCGGCGCTGACCCTGATGGCCAAGGAACGCGGCGACGTCCCGCTGGTGCAGCAGGTGCTGTTCTACCCGGTCACCGACGCGAACTTCGACACCGGCTCCTACCACCAGTTCGCCACCGGCTACTTCCTGCGCCGCGACGGCATGCAGTGGTTCTGGGACCAGTACACGACCGACGAGGCCGAGCGCGCCCAGATCACCGCCTCACCGCTGCGCGCCACCACCGAGCAGCTCACCGGCCTGCCTCCCGCCCTGGTGATCACCGGTGAGGCCGACGTCCTCCGCGACGAGGGCGAGGCCTACGCCAACAAGCTGCGCGAGGCCGGCGTCCCGGTCACCGCCGTCCGCTTCCAGGGCATCATCCACGACTTCGTGATGCTCAACGCCCTGCGCGAGACCCACGCCGCCGAGGCGGCCATCACGCTGGCCACCGGCACCCTGCGCAGCGCGCTGCACGCCGGCTGACAGCGCGGTCCGCGCTCACACCGAGGGGTGCGACGAGAGGGCCGCGCGGGCGGACGCCGTAAGGGAGTCCGTCCGCGCGGCCCTCTCGTCATGTCTCAGGGCGGGACCACGCCGAAGGCCCCGGTCACCGGCGTGACACCGAGACCACCGCGACCAGGCTCGCCAGAACCACACCGGCGACGAGTGCGGGTGCCGGGGACCAGGCAGCCGCCAGCACACCGGCCGCGGCGAGCGGAAACAGAATGCGTTCGGCCACGCTCCGCTGGTGCGGCCGCAGGTGCACCATCCAGACCGTGCTCAGGAAAACGGCCGCCGGAACGGTGACCGCGGCGCCGGCGGAAGTCGGTGAGGTCCCGGTGTGCCGCGTGACGTGATCGGCGTACGCGGCCAGGCCGGCGCCCTCGGCGGTCGCCGAGGCGAAGATCAGGTAGTGGCCGTAGGCCCAGGGGAATCTCCTGCGGTGGGCCTGGTGCGTCGTGGCGAGCAGCGTGTGCGCGGGCCGGGCGAAGTACAGCCACCACATGGCGTAGGCCATGAGCAGGCCACCCGCCGCCAGCACATACAGCGAACCGGTGCCGTGATGCCGGTCGAAGGCGCCGTGGACGGCGACGGTGGCGGCCGCTACGGACTCGCCGAGGACGATGAGGGTGAACAGTTCGTAGCGCTCGGCGATGTGATGCGGATGCCAGGGCGTCATCCCGGCGGACTGCGCCCACACGGGAACGGCCACCTCGGCCACGATCATCACCACGATGCCGCCCAGCCGCACCGGCGCCGGAACGAAGAGCAGCCCCACCCAGCCGAATTGACACCCCGTCACCCCTGCGGCGAAGCGCAGCGCGGTGCCCCGCCGAGCGGGATCGGACAGCGCGGCACGCAACCACAGCGCGGCGAGCGCCGTCCGCAGTACGACGTACCCGAGCGTGATGACGTACAGATCCCCGCCCTCGAACGCGCGGCGCACGCCGGCGGCGAGGACGAGCGATCCCGTGATCTGTACCAGCACCGTCAGCCGGTACGGGACATCGTCCGGGTCGTAGGCGGAGGCGAACCAGGTGAAGTTCATCCACGCCCACCAGATGGTGAAGAAGACCAGCGAGAAGCGCAGCGCACCGCCGGTGTAGTCCCCTTCCGTCAGCGCCCCGCGCAGGCTCGTGGACGCCTGCGCCACCGCGACCACGAAGCACAGGTCGAAGAACAGCTCCAGCGAGGTGGCGGACCGGTGCGGCTCACCGGGGTTGCGGCCCACCATGGTGCGCCGCCGCCTGGCTCCCGGGTCCGCCCGCACGGTCGCCTGCTCGTCCGTACTCATGCCTCTCCTCGTTCCGCCGGCACTCCGGCCATGGGCCGCCCCGCCGACGCTAGAGCTGCCGGAGAACCGCCCGAGTCCGCCGGCGCACGGAGGCTTGTCCGAGAGTGAACTCCCCGCGCGAGCACCGGACTCAGTGCGCCGGCAGGCAGCACCACATGCACTGCGGGTCAAGCCACGCCTCGACCGGGCACCTAGCGTCACCGGAGTACGAACACCACGGCATCGCAGGAGGCGACCATGACCACCAACCCCCCATCCACCCACGGCAGCCAGCCCTGGCTGCACCAGAAGGGCGAGGTGATCCAGGAGTTCGGGACCGTCAAGCAGTTCCCGGTCGCCCTGTCCTTCGAGGCGCGGATGTACTCGTGCCAGCGCCTGAACAAGGTCCTCGCGGACACGCAGATCCTCTACGGCCTCTACAAGAAGCACCACTGGCTGATGCGGGGCGCCACCTTCTACCAGCTGCACCTGGTCCTGGACAAGCACGCGGGTGAACAGCTGGAGATCATCGACACCATTGCCGAACGTGTCCAGTCGCTGGGCGGCGTGGCGGTGGGAGATCCGCGGCACGTCGCCGAGATCACGTCGATCCCGCGGCCCCCGGACGGGGTGGAGGAGGTGCCGGCGATGCTGTCCCGGCTGCTGGAGGCCCACGAGACCATCCTCATCGACGCCCACGACGCCACCGCCCGGACCGCCGAGTGCGGTGACGACGGCACCATCGACCTGCTGGTCTCCCAGGTGATCCGGACCGGCGAACGGCAGGCCTGGTTCCTGGCCGAGCATCTGGTCGACACACCGCTGGTGCGTGCCTGACCGACGGGCGATCTCGTAGGGCTGGGCGGCCAGCGACGCGCACACCGAAGGCCTGCCCGCACGCATACGCCGGGCAGGCCGGGGGCAGCGGCAGCGCGCGAGCACCCCTGGTGGGCGGCCACATGCGGCGCCTGTACGCAAAATGCCTGGTCAGCGTGCTGACCAGGCATTTCTGTAAGTGTCCGAGGGGGGACTTGAACCCCCACGCCCGATAAAGGGCACTAGCACCTCAAGCTAGCGCGTCTGCCATTCCGCCACCCGGACAAGGTGTCTGCCGCCCGGCCGGGGTGTTCCCCGCGGCGACATGGACAACAATACCAAGCTTTCGGAGTGCCTTTCACCTGCGTATCTGTCGTGGGCACACACCTGGGCGCACACCTGGACACCCACGTGAGCGGCACACCACCCGCTGTCACGGAGGTGTGCCGCTCGGTGATACCGGGTCGCCTACGGCATCAGATGGTGGTCCGGGAAGTTGCCCGGGAGGCGTTCACTGTCCGGGCCTCTGGTGACCGCCCGCACCAGTAGCTCGCCGCCGACGAACGCTCCGCGCCAGGACGCGCCGAAGCCGCCGAACAGCTCGTCCCGGTCCCCGCGTGAGCGGGGCTTGCCGCGGCCCGTCTTGAAGGCGCGGATCTGTGGGGCGAGGCGGTCGTATGTCGCGTCGTCGTCTGTGGAGAGGGTGGCGACCAGCGCGCCGTTCGAGGCGTTCATCGCGGCGAGCAGTTCCGCCTCGGTGTCGACCAGGACGATCGTGTCGACGGGGCCGAACGGTTCCGCGTGGTGGAGGGGCGAGGAGGGCGGGGGGCCGAGGAGGGTGACGGGGTGGACGTACGCGCTCGTGTCCTGGCCTGGCAGGAAGCGGGCCGGGTCGGGGGCGCCGCGGTGCAGGGGCACGGCGCCGCGGTCGATGGCCTCCGCCACCTGGTCCGTGAGCTCCTTCGCCTTGGCCGCGTTGATCAGCGGGCCGAAGTCCAGCTGGGGGTAGGGGTCCCCGGGGTCGGCGACGGCCAGGGGGTGGCCGACGCGCAGGGTGCGGACGGCCGGCAGGTACGCGGTGAGGAAGTCGTCGAAGAGGCTGCGCTGGACGACGAAGCGCGGGTACGCGGTGCAGCGCTGCTTGCCGTAGTCGAAGAGCTTGGGGATGACGGCGGCGAGCTCGTCCCAGTCGGAGTGGTTCCAGATGCCCCAGGTGTTGAGGCCCTCCTGTTCGAGGATGTGCCGTTTGCCGAGGTCGGCGACGGCCGTGGCGACGGCGGCACCGGTGTCGCGGCCGCCGACGAAGGAGACGCAGCCGATCTCGGGGGCCCGCACGAGCGCTTCGGAGAGTTCGCCGCCGCTGCCGCTGACGAGGGTGAGGGGGATGCCCTCGCGGGCGGCGAGGGCGCAGGCCAGGGTGAGGCAGGCGACGCCGCCGTCGGTGGGGGTCTTCGCGATGACCGCGTTGCCGGCGAGTGCCTGGATCAGCATCGCGTGGACGAGGACGCTCATCGGGTAGTTCCAGCTGGCGATGTTCGAGACGGGGCCGTCGAGCGGGGCCCGCCCCTCGACCATGGGCTCGATGCCGTCGACGTACCAGCGCACGCCGTCGATGGCGCGGTCGACGTCGGCCTGGGCGAGGCGCCAGGGCTTGCCGATCTCCCAGACGAGGAGGAGGGCGAGGAGTTCGCGGTGCTGGGTGAGGGCGTCGAGGGTGGCGCCGACGCGGGCGCGGCGTTCGGCGAGCGGGATGTGCCGCCAGGCGCGGTGCTGGTCGAGGGAGGCGCGCACCGCCTGGTGGGCGGTGGCGGCGTCCAGGCGTGGCGGCCCGGCGATGGGGCTGCCGTCGACGGGGGTGGTGGCGGGCAGGACGCGTCCGTCGGCGTGCCAGGTGCCGTTCCAGAGGTTGAGTACGCGGTCGTCGCGGAAGGCCTCGGGGGCGACGTCGAGGCAGCGCTGCCAGGCGTCGTGCCAGGAGGTGCCGGCCTTGAGGGTGGTTGCGGTTGCCATCGTGTGTTCTCCGCTCACGGTGCACAGTCGGGGCGGGGGTGCATGGCTGGTGCGTTGCTGGTTCCCGGGGGGGGTGGTGGAGTGGGGAGGTTGCCCGGTGGGCTCGCTCCCCACTCCCGGGGGTGCGTCAGTCCGTCAGGCGGTCGAGGACCAGGCGGGCCGTCTCGGTCGGGGTCGAGCCGACGGCGACTCCGGCGGCTTCGAGGGCTTCCTTCTTGGCCCGGGCGGTGCCGGACGAGCCGGAGACGATCGCTCCCGCGTGGCCCATGGTCTTGCCCTCGGGGGCGGTGAATCCGGCGATGTAGGCGACGACGGGCTTGGTGACGTGGTCGCGTACGTAGGCCGCGGCGCGTTCCTCCGCGTCGCCGCCGATCTCGCCGATGAGGACGATGAGTTCGGTGTCCGGGTCGTCCTGGAAGGCGGCGAGGCAGTCGATGTGTGTCGTGCCGATGACGGGGTCGCCGCCGATGCCGACGCAGGTGGTGAAGCCGATGTCGCGCAGCTCGTACATGAGCTGGTAGGTGAGCGTGCCCGACTTGGAGACGAGGCCGACGCGGCCGGACCTGGTGATGTCGGCGGGGATGATGCCGGCGTTGGACTGGCCGGGGGTGATGAGGCCTGGGCAGTTGGGCCCGATGACGCGGGTGCCGCGCGCGGCGGCGTGGGCCTGGAAGGCGACGGCGTCGTGGACGGGGATGCCCTCGGTGATGACGACGGCGAGGGGGATGCCGGCGTCGGCGGCCTCGGTGACGGCGGCCTTGGCGAAGGCGGGCGGCACGAAGACGACGGTGACGTCGGCGCCGGTGGCGGCCATGCCCTCGGCGACGGAGCCGAAGACGGGGACGGCGCGGTCGTCGAAGTCGACGCTGCGGCCGGCCTTGCGCGGGTTGACGCCGCCGACGACGTTCGTGCCGGCGGCGAGCATGCGGCGGGTGTGCTTCATGCCCTCGGCGCCGGTCATGCCCTGGACGAGGACCTTGCTCTCCTTGGTGAGGTAGATCGCCATGTCCCGGCTCCTTAGTGCGCGTTGGCGAGGTCGGCGGCCCGGCGCGCGGCGCCGTCCATGGTGGTGGCCTGTTCGACGAGGGGGTGGGCCCGCTCGTCGAGGATGGCGCGGCCCTGTGCGGCGCTGTTCCCGTCGAGGCGGACGACGAGCGGTTTGGTGAGCCGGACGGACTCCAGGGCCTGGACGATGCCGTCGGCGACGGCGTCGCAGGCGGTGATACCGCCGAAGACGTTCACGAAGACGGACTTGACCGCCGGGTCGGAGAGGATCACGGAGAGGCCGTCGGCCATGATCTGCGCGGAGGCGCCGCCGCCGATGTCGAGGAAGTTGGCGGGGCGGGCGCCGCAGCCGGCGACGACGTCGAGGGTGGACATGACGAGTCCGGCGCCGTTGCCGATGACGCCGACCTCGCCGTCGAGCTTCACGTAGTTGAGGCCCTTGGCGGCGGCGGCCGCTTCGAGCGCGTCGTCGTGGGCGGACTCCTGGGCGCCCCAACGCTGCTGGCGGAAGCGGGCGTTGTCGTCGAGGGTGACCTTGCCGTCGAGGGCGAGGATCTGTCCGCCGCTCGTTTTCACGAGGGGGTTCACCTCGACGAGTACGGCGTCCTCGCGGACGAGGACGTCCCAGAGGCGGACGAGGACGTCGACGGTCTGCGCGGGCAGGCCCGCCGCCCGCGCGATCTGTGCCGCCCTGGCCGTGGTGACGCCCTCGGCCGGGTCGACGGGGATACGGGCGACGGCCTCGGGCCGGGTGGCCGCGACCTCCTCGATGTCCATGCCGCCCTCGGCGGAGGCGATGGCGAGGAAGCGTCCGGCGGCCCGGTCGAGGACGTAGGACACATAGAACTCGGCTTCTATGTCCACCGGTTGGGCCAGCATCACCTTGCCGACGGTGTGGCCCTTGATGTCCATGCCGAGGATCTGGCGTGCCGTCAGTTCGGCCGCGGCCGGGTCGGCGGCGAGTTTGACGCCGCCCGCCTTGCCGCGGCCGCCGGTCTTCACCTGGGCCTTGACGACGACGCGGCCGCCCAGCCTGCGGGCGATCTCGCGGGCCTCCCTGGGCGCGTCGGTGACCTCGGCCTTCGGCACCAAGATGCCGTGTTCTTCGAAGAGTTCCCTTGCCTGGTACTCGTACAGGTCCATCTCCGGCTCCTGCCGTAAAAGTGCCGCACGCCCCCTGGACACCACCCACCGGATGCGGGATAACAAGTTCATACAGTATTCGTCGACTGTATGCAATGTACCGAGACGGCGCTCGACTCCCCTACGAAGGGACAGGACTTCCTCATGCCCGACGACAGCCAGGAACTCATCTCCGGTGGTCATCTGGTCGCCAAGGCGCTCAAGGCAGAAGGTGTGGAGGTCATCTACACCCTGTGCGGCGGCCACATCATCGACATCTACGACGGCTGCGTGGACGAAGGCATCGAAGTGGTCGACGTCCGCCACGAGCAGGTCGCCGCGCACGCGGCGGACGGGTACGCGCGCATCACCGGCAAGCCCGGCTGCGCCGTCGTCACCGCGGGTCCCGGCACCACCGACGCCGTCACCGGTGTCGCGAACGCGTTCCGCGCGGAGTCACCCATGCTGCTCATCGGCGGCCAGGGCGCGCACACCCAGCACAAGATGGGCTCGCTCCAGGACCTGCCGCACGTCGACATGATGACGCCCATCACCAAGTTCGCCGCGACGGTGCCGGACACCGCGCGCGCCGCGGACATGGTGTCGATGGCGTTCCGCGAGTGCTACCACGGAGCCCCGGGACCGTCCTTCCTGGAGATCCCGCGCGACGTCCTCGACGCCAAGGTGCCGGTCGACAAGGCCCGCGTCCCCCAGGCCGGCCAGTACCGGGCCTCGACCCGCTCGGCCGGTGACCCCGAGGCGATCGAGAAGCTCGCCGACCTGCTCGTGCACGCCGAGAAGCCCGCGATCCTGCTCGGCAGCCAGGTGTGGACGACCCGCGCCACCGAGGACGCCATCGAACTCGTCCGCACGCTCAACGTGCCCGCGTACATGAACGGCGCGGGCCGTGGCACCCTGCCGCCCGGCGACCCGCACCACTTCCAGCTCTCGCGCCGCTACGCCTTCTCCAACGCCGACCTCATCATCATCGTCGGCACGCCCTTCGACTTCCGCATGGGCTACGGCAAGCGCCTCTCCCCCGACGCGACCGTCGTCCAGATCGACCTCGACTACCGCACGGTCGGCAAGAACCGCGACATCGACCTCGGCATCGTCGGCGACGCGGGCCTCGTCCTGAAGTCCGTCACCGAGGCGGCCTCCGGGCGGCTGAACGGCGGGGGCACCAAGCGCAAGGAGTGGCTCGACGAGCTGCGGGCCGCCGAGCAGACCGCGATCGAGAAGCGGCTGCCGAACCTGCGCTCCGACGCCTCGCCCATCCACCCGTATCGCCTGGTCAGCGAGATCAACGACTTCCTGACCGAGGACTCCATCTACATCGGGGACGGCGGCGACATCGTCACGTTCTCCGGGCAGGTCGTCCAGCCCAAGTCGCCGGGCCACTGGATGGACCCGGGGCCGCTCGGCACGCTCGGCGTCGGCATCCCCTTCGTCCTCGCGGCCAAGCAGGCACGCCCGGACAAGGAGGTCGTCGCGCTGTTCGGCGACGGCGCGTTCTCGCTGACCGGCTGGGACTTCGAGACCCTCGTGCGCTACAACCTCCCCTTCGTCGGGATCGTCGGCAACAACTCGTCGATGAACCAGATCCGTTACGGCCAGAAGGCCAAGTACGGCGACGAGCGCGAGCGCGTAGGCAACACCCTCGGCGACGTCCACTACGACAAGTTCGCCCAGATGCTGGGCGGTTACGGCGAAGAGGTCCGCGACCCCGCCGACATCGCTCCCGCGCTCCAGCGGGCCCGCGAGTCGGGGAAGCCGTCGCTGATCAACGTCTGGGTCGACCCGGACGCGTACGCCCCCGGAACCATGAACCAGACCATGTACAAGTGAGGAGCGCTGACGGCCATGACCAAGGCTCTTGAAGGCATTCGCGTCCTCGACATGACGCACGTCCAGTCCGGCCCGTCCGCCACCCAGCTGCTCGCCTGGCTCGGCGCGGACGTGGTGAAGCTGGAGGCGCCGACCGGCGACATCACGCGCAAGCAGCTGCGTGATCTCCCCGACGTCGACTCGCTCTACTTCACGATGCTCAACTGCAACAAGCGGAGCATCACCCTCAACACCAAGACCGAGCGCGGCAAGGAGCTCCTGACCGAGCTGATCAAGCGCTCCGACGTCATGGTCGAGAACTTCGGCCCCGGCGCCGTCGACCGGATGGGCTTCACGTGGGAGCGCATCCAGGAGATCAACCCGCGCATCGTCTACGCCTCCATCAAGGGCTTCGGCGACGGCCCGTACACCAACTTCAAGGCGTACGAGGTGGTCGCCCAGGCCATGGGCGGCTCGATGGCCACGACCGGGTTCGAGGACGGGCCGCCGCTCGCCACCGGCGCGCAGATCGGTGACTCCGGGACGGGTATCCACGCCGTCGCCGGCATCCTCGCCGCGCTGTTCCAGCGCGAGAACACGGGGCGCGGGCAGCGCGTGAACGTGGCCATGCAGCACGCCGTCCTCAACCTGTGCCGCGTCAAGCTGCGCGACCAGCAGCGCCTGGCGCACGGCCCGCTGTCCGAGTACCCGAACGCCCAGGTCACCGCCGAGGCCGACGAGGTGCCGCGCTCGGGCAACGCTTCGGGCGGCGGACAGCCCGGCTGGGCCGTCAAGTGCGCGCCCGGCGGCCCGAACGACTACGTGTACGTCATCGTGCAGCCCGTCGGCTGGAAGCCGCTGAGCGAGCTGATCGGGCGGCCGGAGCTGGCCGAGGACCCCGAGTGGGCGACGCCCGAGGCGCGCCTGCCCAAGCTCAACAAGATGTTCCAGCTCATCGAGGAGTGGTCCTCGACCCTGCCCAAGTGGGAGGTCCTGGAGCGGCTCAACGGGCACAACATCCCGTGCGGTCCGATCCTCTCCACCAAGGAGATCATCGAGGACGCGTCGCTCGTCGCGAACGAGATGGTCGTCGAGGTGGCCCACCCGGAGCGCGGCACGTTCACCACGGTCGGCTCCCCCCTCAAGCTCTCCGACTCCCCTGTGGAAGTGGTCAGTTCACCCCTGCTCGGCGAGCACAACGCCGAGGTGTTCGTCGGGGAACTGGGGCTCGGGGACGAGGAACTGCGCCTGCTCAAGTCGAACGGAGTGATCTGATTGATGGCCGAGGACCGTGAGCTCACGGTACGGGCGCTGCTCGAATCCGTGCGCGCGGAGGGCCGCAGCGCGCTCACCGCACCCGAGGGCAAGGTGATCGCCGACGCGTACGGGATCTGTGTGCCGGGCGAGGAGCTGGCGACGGACGTGGACGAGGCGGTCGCGTGCGCGGCGCGCTTCGGCGGGCCCGTCGTGATGAAGATCGTCTCGCCGGACATCCTGCACAAGACGGACGCGGGCGGCGTGATCGTCGGGGTGGAGGGGGCCGCCGACGTGCGGGCCGCCTTCTGCCGGATCGTGAAGAACGCGCGGGCCTACAACCCGCAGGCCCGGATCGAGGGCGTCCAGGTGCAGGAGCTGCTGCCGACCGGGCCCTCCTCGCAGGAGGTCATCGTCGGGGCGGTCACCGATCCGACGTTCGGGAAGGTCGTCGCGTTCGGGCTCGGTGGTGTGCTTGTCGAGGTCCTCAAGGACGTGACGTTCCGGCTCGCGCCGGTCGGCGCGGACGAGGCCGTGTCCATGCTGGACTCGATCAGGGCGGCCGAGGTGCTGCGCGGGGTGCGCGGCGCGCAGCCGGTCGACCGGTGGGCGATCGCCGAGCAGATCCGCCGGGTGTCCCAACTGGTCACCGACTTCCCGGAGATCGCCGAGGTCGACCTCAACCCGGTGATCGCCACACCGGAAGGTGCCGTCGCCGCCGACATCCGCGTGATCCTCGCCGACGGGCCGCCGAAGCAGCGGCGCACGTACTCGCGCGAGGAGATCCTGAAGTCGATGCGCCGGCTGATGCAGCCGCGCTCGGTCGCGGTGATCGGGGCGTCCAACGAGCAGGGCAAGATCGGCAATTCGGTGATGCGGAACCTCATCGACGGCGGCTTCTCCGGGGAGATCCACCCCGTGAACCCCAAGGCCGATGACATTCTGGGCCGCAAGGCGTACAAGAGTGTCACGGACGTCCCGGGCGAGGTGGATGTGGCGGTCTTCGCGATCCCCGCCAAGTTCGTGGCCTCGGCCCTCGAAGAGGTGGGCCGCAAGGGCATCCCGAACGCGGTCCTCATCCCGTCGGGCTTCGCCGAGACCGGTGAACAGGCGCTCCAGGACGAGATCGTGGCGATCGGCGAGCGGCACGGCGTGCGCCTGCTCGGGCCGAACATCTACGGCTACTACTCGACGTGGCAGGACCTGTGCGCCACGTTCTGCACGCCGTACGACGTGAAGGGCGGGGTCGCCCTGACCAGCCAGTCGGGCGGCATCGGCATGGCGATCCTCGGGTTCGCGCGCACCACGAAGACGGGTGTGTCCGCGATCGTCGGGCTCGGCAACAAGTCGGACCTGGACGAGGACGACCTGCTGACCTGGTTCGGCGAGGACCCCAACACCAAGTGCATCGCGATGCACTTGGAGGACCTCAAGGACGGGCGGGCCTTCGTGGAGGCCGCGCGGGCGACGGTGCCGAAGAAGCCCGTCGTGGTCCTCAAGGCCGGGCGGACGGCGGCCGGCGCGAAGGCCGCGGGCTCGCACACCGGCGCCCTCGCGGGCGACGACGCGGTGTACGACGACATCCTCAGGCAGGCCGGCGTGATCAGGGCGCCGGGTCTGAACGAGATGCTGGAGTACGCGCGGGCCCTGCCGGTGCTGCCCACCCCGCGGGGCGACAACGTCGTCATCATCACCGGCGCCGGCGGCTCGGGCGTGCTCCTGTCCGACGCGGTGACGGACAACGGCCTGAAGCTGATGGAGATCCCGGACGATCTCGACGCCGCCTTCAAGGCGTTCATCCCGCCGTTCGGCGCCGCGGGCAACCCGGTCGACATCACGGGCGGCGAGCCCCCGTCGACGTACGAGGCGACCATCAGGCTCGGTATGGAGGACCCGCGCATCCACGCGCTCGTCCTCGGCTACTGGCACACCATCGTCACCCCGCCCATGGTCTTCGCGGAGCTGACGGCCAAGGTCGTCGCCGAGTTCCGGGAGCGCGGCGTCGAGAAGCCCGTGGTGGCGTCGCTCGCGGGTGACGTCGAGGTCGAGGAGGCCTGCCAGTACCTCTACGAGCGGGGCGTCGTCGCGTACCCGTACACGACGGAGAAGCCCGTCGCGGTGCTCGGCGCGAAGTACCGCTGGGCGCGGGCGGCGGGGCTGTTGGGGGGCGGTTCATGAGGTGAGTGACGTGGGGGCCGGCCGGCGGTGCGCGCCGGCCGGCCCCGGGGCCCATGCGCACGCGAAAGACCTCTGAAAGACCGGACAGGGGGCGCTGGCCAGATCTTTCGACGCAAGGGGTGCGACCGTCATGACAACCGCCGACCTATCGAGTTCCGTCCCCTACAGGGAGGTGACGGACCACAACGGACGCCTGTACCGCATCGGTGAGACCGATCGCGACATCATGGGGCGGCCACGCTGGACCATGGTGCTGTTCCCATGGCTGGGCATGCTCGGCATCAGCTCGTCCGAGTACGCCTTCACGTCCGCCGAGGACACCCTGCACGAGGCCCACCTGTGGGACAGCGGACACATCTTCTGGCTGATGGGTGTCTGGGTGTTCTTCCAGGCCGCCGTCGCCTTTCCCGCCGGCCAGCTGCGCGAGAGCGGCCGGCTGCCCGCGCGGTACGCCATGTTCCTCGGCGCTCTCGGCACGATCCTCGGCTATCTCTCGCTCGCGTACGCGCCGCACGTGGTCGTCGCGTACATCGGTTTCGGCATGTTCAGCGGCATCGGCGCCGGCCTCGTCTACGCGACCTGCGTGAACATGGTCGGCAAGTGGTATCCGGAGCGCAAGGGCGGCAAGACCGGGATGGTCAACGGCGGCTTCGCCTACGGCTCGGTGCCCTTCGTGTTCCTGTTCACCTCGTACATGAACCTCGGCAACTACGAGGGTGTCCTGGTGATGGTCGGCCTGATCTGCTGCGCCGTCGTCGCGTTCGCCGGCTGGTTCTTCAAGGACCCGCCGAAAGGCTGGTGGCCGGCCCATGTCGACCCGCTGCGGCTGTCGGACGACCCGAAGATCCGCCGGGCGCTGGCGAAGAACCCGCCCGCCGTCAAGCAGTACAGCCCCAAGGAGGCCGCCCGTACACCCGTCCTGTGGATGATGTGGTTCTGTCTGCTCTGCACCGCGGGGATCAATATCTTCGGCATCGCCTTCCAGGTGCCGTTCGGAAAGGACATGGGATTCGCCGGTGGCATCGTGGCCACGGCAATGTCGCTGAAGGCGATCGTCAACGGAACGGGCCGCGGCGTCATCGGCTGGATCTCCGACCGCTTCGGCCGCCGCAACACACTCGTCATCGTCTGTCTCGTCCTCGGCTCCGCCCAGTTCGGCGTGCTCGTCTCCGGGTCGATGGGCAGCATGCCGTTCTTCCTGTTCTGCTCCATGGTCTCCGGGTTCGGCGGCGGCGCGATCTTCCCGCTGTTCGCGGCCATGACGGCGGACTACTTCGGCGAGAACAACAACGCCTCCAACTACGGGATGGTCTACAGCTCGAAGCTGATATCCGGCCTCGTGGGCTCCGGTATGGGCGCCGTCGTGGTCGGGGCGTGGGACTACGAGGGCGCCTTCGTCATCGCGGGCTCCATCGGGATCGCCTCCGCCTTCCTCGCGCTGTTCCTCAGGGCGCCGGGCCGGCCGAGGCCGCAGCGCCGCATCGTTCCCAATCCGCAACCGCTCGGTGAGGAGATGGCCTGACATGACCGCGGAGCCCATGGCCGCAGGCAGCACAGGATCAGCCGCCGGCACGAAGTACCAGGAGATCACCGACGAGAACGGCCGCGTCTTCCGCGTAGGCGAGACCGACCGCGACATCCTCGGCCATTCCCGCAAGTTCATGGTGTACCTGCCATGGGTCGCGATGATGGCCATCAGCGTTTCCGAGTACGCGTACGGCTCGGCGGAGGACACCCTGTCCAGCGCCCACGGCTGGACGCAGTCCAACACCTTCTGGATCCTGAGCATCTGGGTGTTCTTCCAGGCGGGTATCGCCTTCCCGGCCGGCTGGCTGCGGGAGAAAGGCATCGTGACCGCCAAGCAGGCCATGATGACCGGCGCGTTCATGTGCATGCTCGGGTTCATCGCCCTGTCCCACCTCAGCAACGTGTGGCTGGCGATCCTCGGGTTCGGAGTCGTGGGCGGCCTCGGATCCGGTCTCGTCTACTCGACCTGCATCAACATGGTCGGCAAGTGGTTCCCGGAACGGAAGGGCGGCAGGACCGGCTTCGTGAACGGCGGCTTCGCCTACGGATCACTGCCGTTCATCTTCATCTTCAACTACGCCTTCGACACGTCGAACTACCACCGCGTGCTCGACATGATCGGCGCGTACGTGCTGGTCGTCGTCCTGGTCTGCGCGTTCTTCTTCCGGGACCCGCCGAAGAACTGGTGGCCGCACGACGTCGACCCGCTGGCCAAGTCCGGTTCGGCGAAGAGCGCGCGGTCCCTCGCCAAGAATCCGCCGGCGGTACGCCAGTACACGCCGATGGAGGCCGTCAGGACCGGGGTGCTGCCCCTCATGTGGTTCAGCCTGGTGCTCACGGCCGGTGTGTCGATCTTCGGCATCTCGTTCCAGGTGGACTTCGCCAAGGAGGTCGGCTTCGGGCCGCTGGTGGCGGCGTCCTCGATGGGTGTCATGGCCGTCATCAACGGTGTCGGCCGGGCCGTCGTCGGCTGGATGTCGGACATCTGGGGCCGCAAGCTCAGCCTGGTGCTCGTGATCGTCGTGCTGGGGCTCGCCCAGTTCGGCGTGATCTGGGCGGGCGACATCAAGAGCGAGTGGCTGTTCCTGGTCTTCGCCTTCCTGTCGGGCTTCGGCGGCGGCGCGTTCTACCCGATGTTCGCGGCGCTGACCCCGGACTACTTCGGGGAGAACTACAACGCCACCAACTACGGGCTCGTCTACAGCGGGAAGCTCATCAGCGGCCTGTTCGGCGGTGGGCTCGGCTCGATGGTGGTCGCCGCGTGGGGCTACAACGGGGCGTACGCGCTGGCCGGCAGCATCTCGATGGTGGCGGCGGCCGTCGCGCTGCTGCTGCGGCAGCCGGGACGGGACAGTGAGAACAGTGCGAAGCGTGCGGTGACCGCGTAACCGCATCACCACGTGAGAGGGGCCCGGCCAGGTGGCCGGGCCCCTCTCACGGTGTCCGGCGCTACTCGCGCAACGCCGCCATGTTGTCGTAGCCGACCCTCGCGTACTTCAGGGACTGGCCGAGGTCGGTGGAGCTGGGGGCGTTGTCCTGCTCGACCATCGGGTTGTGGTAGTTCTTCGCCCCGACGCGGCTGAAGAAGGTCCGGTAGTCGATGACGCCCTCGCCGAACGGCACCATGTCGTAGCCCATGCCGTTCGTCGTGTTGACCGTGCCGTCCTTGGCGTGGAACAGCGGGTAGCGCTTGTTGTGGGCGCGCACGAGGGCCGCCGGGTCGAAGACGTTCTCCTGCGCGGAGCCGTCGTGGGCGGTGTAGGTGTGGAACTTGTACTGGGCCACGTGTGCCCAGAAGATGTCCATCTCCAGCCAGACCGTCTTCGGGTCGGTGACCGACAGGAAGTACTCCAGCTTGCGGATGCCGGAGCTGCGGGTCGGGCGGCCCTGCGCGTCGAGGGGGCCGCCGTCGAGCAGGAACCCGTACGCCGCGTCGTGGTTGTGCGTGTAGAGCTTGATACCCGCCTTGTCGGCGATGCCGCCGAGGGTGTTCCACTTGTCGGCGGCGGTGTCCCAGTCGGACCGGTAGGCGCTGCCGGTGGGGTCGCCGCCGGTGCCCATGTGGTCCATGCCGAGGATGTTGGCTATCTCCAGGTGCTTCTTGAACGTGTCGAGGTCGGCCGGGCTGAGAGGCCACGAGCCCGGGATGAAGCCGTGGTTGCCCTGGGCGCGCAGGCCGTACTCGTCGAGCCAGGAGCGCAGCAGCTTCGCGCCCTCGACGGACTCCAGGCTCGCGCCGCCGGGTGCGTTGGCGTGCTGGCCGTAGCCGGCGAACTCGACCTGCCGGTAGCCGTAGCGGGCCAGCTCCTTGAAGACCTCGCGGAAGCCGGAGGGCAGGTTCGAGGAGAGCGGGTCTCTGCCGGTGGCGTCGCGCACGGTGTAGAGGATGATGCCGCGCTTGTCCGACGGGACGAGGGCGAGACCTTCGCCCCGGTCGCTCCCGGCGGGCGCGGTCTGGGCGAGGGCGGGTGAGGCGCCGAAGACGGGGGCGGCGACGGCGGCGGTCGCGGCGGCGGTGCAGGTGCTCAGGAAGCGGCGGCGGCTGACGCCGAGGGTGCGGCGCAGGGCGTCGCCGGATCCGGTTCCTGATGCGTCGTTGAACGCGGTCACGGTGTCTCTCTTTCTCACAGTGGGCCTCATCCGAGGCCGGCCAGGTCGAGCAACAGCGATTTCACGTCGGTGGCCGCGACACGGCCGGTGACGGCGCGGGGGGTGGAGCAGAGGATGAGCGGACCGTCGGGGCTGTCGTCGCTCATGGGGAGGCGGCCGTGGCTGCCGCGGATCGGTGCGGGATCCAGGGGCACGACCGCCATGCGGTAGCGCATGCCGAGCTTCTTGCGGGCCAGGGCGCCGGCGGCCTTCACCCGCACATAGGGGTCCTGGGGGTCCATGAACAGCTCGACGGGGTCGTAGCCGGGCTTGCGGTGGATCTCGACGAGCTGCGCGAAGTCGGGCGCGCGGTCGTCGTCGAGCCAGTAGTAGTACGTGAACCAGGCGTCGGGCTCCGCGATCGCGACGAGTTCCCCGGAGCGCGGGTGGTCGAGATGGTGGGCCTTCTTGCCCTCGTCGTCGAGGAGTTGCTCGATCCCGGGCACGTCCTTGAGCGCCTCGCGGACCGTGTCGAGGTCTTCGGGCCGTCGCACGTAGACGTGGGCGATCTGGTGGTCGGCGACCGCGAATGCCCGGGACGTCATCGGGTCGAGGTACTCCATGCCGTCCTGCGTGTGCACTTCGAGGAGCCCGGCCCGGCGCAGGACGCGGTTGATGTCGACGGGCCGCTCCACGCGGGTGATGCCGTACTCGGAGAGCACGACGACGGTGCGGCCCTCGGCCCGCGCGTCGTCGAGGAGCGGGGCGAGCGCCGTGTCGAGCTCGGCGGCGGCGCGGTGGGAGCGGGGGTCGTCGGGGCCGAAGCGCTGGAGGTCGTAGTCGAGGTGGGGGACGTAGGCGAGCGCGAGGTCGACCTGGCGGGTGGCGATGATGTGGCGGGTGGCGTCGATGATCCACCGGCTGGAGACGAGGTCGGCGCCGGGTCCCCAGAAGTGGAACAGGGGGAACGTGCCGAGCTTGTCGGTGAGTTCGTCGTGCAGGGCGGGCGGCCGGGTGTAGCAGTCGGGTTCCTTGCGGCCGTCCGCGTAGTAGACGGGCCGGGGTGTCACGGTGATGTCGGTGTCGGCTCCCATGGCGTACCACCAGCAGATGTTGGCGACGGTGTACCCGGGGTGGCTGCGGCGGGCCGCGTCCCAGAGCTTGTCGCCGGCGACGAGGCCGTTGTGCTGGCGCCACAGGAGTACGTCGCCCAGCTCGCGGAAGTACCAGCCGTTGGCGACGATGCCGTGTTCGGACGGCATGGTGCCGGTGAGGAAGGTCGACTGGGCGGCGCAGGTGACGGCGGGCAGGACGGTGCCGAGGTGTGCCTGGGAGCCGGACCGGCCGAGGGCCTTGAGGTGGGGCATGTGGTCGAGGAGGCGCGGGGTGAGCCCTACGACGTCAAGGACGAGGAGGGGGCGGGGGCGGGGTTCCTCAAGCTGCTTGCTGGTCATGGGAGTTCCTTCAGGCCGAGGTCCGTCAGGAGGTCGCGGGCGAGGGTGAGTTCGGCGGCGATGCCGTCGGCGAGCTGGGTGCGGGCGCGGGGGCGCAGCTCGGGCGGCAGCGCCTGCCAGGTGTAGGTCTCGACCTCCAGATGCCGGGTGAGCGGGTGCGCGCCGCCGACGAGGCGGGTGAGCGTGTCCTGGAGCACGGGGAGCGTGGAGGTGAGGGGCGTGGCGGGCGCGGCGTGCAGGGGTACGTGGAAGTGGGCGCGCCAGGGCGCGGTGTCGGGGAGCGCGCCGCCCGCGAGGGCCTCGCCCAGGTCGTCGGTGCCGCGCAGCCCTTCGGGGGTGAGGGTGCGGGTCTGGTGCAGGAAGCGGGGCTCGTCGAACGCGGCGAGGGCGGCGCGGACCTCGGGCAGCTCGGGGTGTTCGGCGTGCAGGGCGGCGGAGAGCTGGGACTTGACGACGGGGATGCCGGCGGCGGCGAGGGCGTTGAGCGCGGTGGCCGGGTCCTCGAAGGAGGTGGCGAGGTGGCAGGTGTCGACGCACACGCCGATGCGGTCGCGGGCCACGGCCGTGAGCGGGGCGATGGCGTCGCCGGTCGTCTCGACGGTGCAGCCCGGCTCGGGTTCGAGCCCGACGCGGACGGAGCGCCCGGTCAGCTCCTCCAGGGCGTCGAGGCGTTCGGCGAGGGTGACGAGCGCGGCGTGGGCGAGGTCCCGGCGCGCCGGGTCGTAGCCGGTGCGCCAGGCGAGGGGCAGCGTGGAGATGGTGCCTTCGGTGATGTCGGAGGGCAGCAGCGCGGCGAGCAGGCGGGCCAGGTCCGCGGTGTGCGCGAGGCGCTCCGGGTCGGCCCAATCCGGCTTGTACACACGGTACTTGACCTCGTCGGCGCCGAATCCCTCGTACGGGAAGCCGTTGAGGGTGACGACTTCGAGGCCTCGGCGGTCGAGTTCGGTGCGCAGGCCGCGCAGGGCGACCGGGTCGGTGACGAGGGCGCGCGCGGCGTCCTTGGCGAGCCACAGGCCGATGCCGAGCCGGTCGCGGCCGAGGCGTTTGCGGACGGGTTCGCAGTGGTCGCGCAGCTGGGCGAGCACGCCGTCGAGGGTCTCTGCGGGGTGGACGTTGGTGCAGTACGCGAGGTGGACGGTGGAACCGTCGGGGTGCCGGAAGCGCATCGCTCACGCCCCGCCGCGCAGGATGGAGTTGCCCTCGTGCGTGGCGTCGGTGCCGGGGACGTCGAGGACGAGGCGGCCGCTGAGGCCGTAGAACGCGACGGGGTTGCGCCACAGGACCCGGTCGACGTCGTCCTCGGTGAAGCCGGCCTTCAGCATGGCGTCGGCGACCTTGCGGGTCTTGAGGGGGTCGCTCCTGCCCCAGTCGGCGGCCGAGTTGACGAGGACCTGTTCCGGCCCGTACTCGCTGAGGATCGCGACCATGCGCTCCTCGTCCATCTTGGTGTCGGGGTAGACGGAGAAGCCGAGCCAGCAGCCCGCGTCCTTGGCCGCCTTCACCGTGGTCTCGTTCAGGTGGTCGATCAGGACGTGGTCGAGCGGCAGGTCCGACTCGCGTACGACGTCGAGGGTGCGGTGCAGTCCGGCGAGCTTGTCGCGGTGCGGGGTGTGGACGAGCGCGGGGAGTTCGTGGGTGGCGGCGAGCTGGAGCTGGGCGGCGAGCGCGGTGTCCTCGGCGGGGGTCATGGAGTCGTAGCCGATCTCGCCGACGGCGACGACGTTGTCCTTGACGAGGTAGCGGGGCAGCGCGTCGAGGACGGGGGTGCAGCGCGGGTCGTTCGCCTCTTTGGGGTTGAGGGCGAGCGTGCAGTGGTGGGCGATCCCGTACTGCGCGGCGCGGAACGGCTCCCAGCCGAGGAGCGCGTCGAAGTAGTCGAAGAACGAGGCGGGCGAGGTACGGGGCTGGCCGAGCCAGAAGGACGGCTCGACGATCGCCCTGACGCCCGCGGCGTACATGGCCTCGTAGTCGTCGGTGGTGCGCGACGTCATGTGGATGTGCGGGTCGAAGATGCGCATCAGGACTCCTCGGCCTCGGGGTTGGGCGGCGTGGTCAGGGCCAGCACGCGGCGCAGGTCGTCGGGGACGGCGCGGCCCGCGGCGGTGCGCTCGTGCGCGTAGTCGCCGAGCATGCGGGCGAGTTCGGCGTCACCGCGGGCGCGGGCGGCGAGCCCGGCGACGGCGTCCACGGGCACCCCGGTGAACAGACACTTCAGTACTGCGTGCCGCCAGTGGTGCGGGGGGAGGTGTTCGGCGGCGTACGGGCCCACGGCGGCGGCCACGAGCCGGGTGTCGTTCGTGCGCAGCGCGTCCTCGACGAGGGGCAGCGCGTCGGGGCCGGGGACGAGGTGGGGAAGGGCGGCGAGGACGGCGCGGCGTTCGGCGGCGGCGCCCTGTTCGTAGAGGCGGGTGAGGGTGGGGGTGTCGGCGCGGGCGGCGTGCAGGAGGACGATCCGGGCGTCGTCCGCGTGCTCGGTGCCGCAGCGGCGGCCGGCCTCGGCGAACCGCAACTCCCAGGGGGCGGGAGTCTGTTGGTTGCCGGTGTCACCTGACGCGGCCTCCGTCGCGGCCTTGTCGAGCCAGGCGCGGGCGGCTTCGCCGAGGGCGGCCTCGGTGCGGGCGCGGAGGGCTCCGATGCCGGGGGGTGTGCCGGTCATGGGGTGCCTCCTTCGGCGGTGGCGCGCAGGAAACGCAGGGAGTCCTCGGCGAGTTGCGGGCCGGCGTGGGAGTGGCGGGGCAGCTCCACGACGGCCAGGCCCTGGTAGCCGGTCGCTTCGAGGGCTGCGAGGACCGGCGGGAAGTCGATCTCGCCGTCGCCGAACGGGAGGTGCTCGTGGACACCGCGCCGCATGTCCTCGATCTGTACGTGCTTCAGCCAGGGCGCGGCCTCACGCACGCAGTCCGCGGGCGGTACGGGTTCCAGGCACTGGCAGTGGCCGATGTCCAGGGTCACACCCAGGGCGTCGGGTCCGCCGAACTCCTGACGGAGGTAGTGGAAGTCGGCGAGCGTCGCCAGGAGATGGCCGGGCTCGGGCTCGATGGCCAGGGGGATCCCGGCGTCGGTGGCCGCGTCGAGGACGGGCGCGAGCGCGTCCGCGAGACGCTTCCACGCCGTGCCGTCGTCCGTGGCGTCGGGGGTGATGCCGCTGAAGCAGTGCACGGCGTGGGCGCCCAGGTCCGCGGCGACCTGGACCGCCCTGATGAGGAGCCGGGTGCGGGCGGCGCGGGCGTCCGGGTCGGGGTCGAGGAGGGAGGGGCCGTGCTTGCGGCGCGGGTCGAGCACGTAGCGGGCGCCGGTCTCGACGGTGACGGTCAGGCCGTGCCGGTCCAGGGCGCGGGCCACCTGGCCGGTGCGGGCGGGGAGGTCGGGGGCGAGGGGGTCCAGGTGCATGTGGTCGAGTGTCAGGCCCACGCCGTCGTAGCCCAGGTCGGCGAGGAGGGCGAGGGCGTCCGCGAGGCGGAGGTCGGTGAGGCCGTTGGTGCCGTATCCCCAGCGGAGGGTCATGTGACGCTCACCTTCGGTGCGATGCGCTGTGCCAGCGGGGCGAGGGCGGCGGTGAGCAGGGCTGTTCCGGGGGCGCCGGCCTTGGCGGCCAGCGCGGCCTGGAGGGGGATGAGGGCTTTGATCCCCGCGCCCACGGCGCGTTGGGTGAGGGGTGGGGAGGGGTTCAGGGCCGCGTGGAGGTAGGGGCGGGTCGTTGCGGCCGCGTAGGCCGCGGCCAGGGCCGTGGTGACGGAGCCCGGCAGGCCGGGGGCGGCTGCTACCCGCCGGCCTGCCGGGAGTTTGTGGGTACGGGCCGTCAACCGGGTCAGCGTGAGGGTCGCGGCCAGTGCTCCCAGGGGCGCGAGGGTGTTCCCGCCCTGTGTCTCGTTGCGGGACACCGTGGTGACGGCGAGGGTGTGGGCGGCGACGGTGGCTGCCGCGGGCAGTGCTGCCCTCAGGCCGTGTGACGGGCGCCCGGCGCGTGGGGCTGTGCCCACCCTCCCCCACTCTCGGCTTCGCTCGAGCGGGGGGACCCCCATCGCCTTGCGGAACGCCTGCCCACAGCCAGGGGCGAGAGGTGTTGCCGCCGCCGTGCGGGACGCCTGCCCAGAGCGGAGGGAGGCAAGTGTTGCCGCTGCCGTGCGGAGCGCCTGCCCAGAGCGGAGGGAGGCAGGTGTTGCCGCTGCCGGGCGGGGCGCCTGCGCGCGGCATGTTGCGGTGGCCGCCGCTCCCAGCAGGACGTCCAAGCCCCTCGCCGTTGCCATCGTTGCCGGGCCCGCCGGGGTGTGTTTCAGGGCCAGGTCGTAGGACCAGACCGTTGTCGCCAGGGCGCCTGCCAGCAGTGATGCCGGGCGGCCCGCTCGGTGGGCCAGGGTCAGGCCCGCCGCTGTGAAGGCGGCCGCTGCCGTCAGGGCCGCTGCGGGGCGGATTCGGCCTGACGGCAGCGGGCGGTGCGGGCGGTCCACGGCGTCCTCGTCGCGGTCCGCCCAGTCGTTGAGGGCCATGCCCGCCTCGTAGAGGCACAGGGACGAGCCGACGGCCAGGAGCGTGCCGCGGCCAGGGCGCAGGCCCATCGCCGAGGCGCCCGCGAGCGCGTCACCGGGGACCGTGAACAGGGCAGGCAGGCGCAGGAGTTCGGCCCAGGCGCGCAGCTGTCCGGTGCGGCCGCTCATCGCAGCCGTCCCGCGAACCCCACGAGCGCCGCGTACTGCTCGGCGAGTGCCGGGGACGCGTCGCCGTCGGGGTCCTTGAAGTAGAAGCCGAGTTCCGGGAGCGGGCCGGTGACGCCCTTCTCGTGGGCGCGCAGGAGGAGGCGGGCCAGGTCCAGGACGAGGGGGGCCGCGAGTGCGGAGTCGCAGCCCTGCCAGATCGTCTGGAGGATCATGCGGGAGCCGAGGAACCCGTCGAAGGCGATGTGGTCCCAGGCCGTCTTCCAGTCCCCGAGCGCGGGCACGTCGTCGATGTGGACCTCGCCCTCGGGCGCCGCCCCGAGCGCGTCGGCAAGGACGCGTTCCTTGCCGGCGTTCTTCGCGGCGGCGGCGCCGGGGTCGGCGAGGGCGGCGCCGTCACCCCCGCCGAGGAGGTTGGTGCCGGACCACGCCCGTACCGACAGGGAGCGCTGGAGGAACATCGGCGCGAGCACGGACCGCAGGAGCGTCTGGCCGGTCTTGCCGTCGCGGCCGGCGTAAGGCAGGCCGGAGGAAGTGGCGAGCGACGCGAGCGCGGGGTGGTGGAGACCGGTCGACGGGGTGAAGTTGACGTACGGGCAGCCCGCCCGCAGGGCCGCCGCCGCGTAGAGGGAGCTGGCGGGGAGGCGGCTGCCTTCGGGGGCGGGTTCCGTGGACGCCACGTTCACGACGACCACCCCGGCGAGTGCGCCGCGCCCGGCGAAGTCGCGGAGGTCGGCGGCGAACGCGGTGATGAGCTCTTCGTCGGAGCGGGTGTCTCCCGGCTGGGGGCCGCCGGGGCGTATCTCCCGGTCGGCGGCGGCGAGTTCGGCGCGCACCGCGGACGGCAGGCCGTGCGGCAGGACGCCTCCGGCGGCGAGGTGTTCGGCGCGTTTGGGGAGCGGGCAGTCGACGGTGTCGTGGCCGCCGAAGACGAGGGACGACAACGCCGGCAGGCCGGCTTCGGCGAAGGGTTCGGTCTCGGTGGCCATGCCGGCCGGCGGATGGAGACCCGCGGCGACGGCGGCGCAGCCCGCGACCGCGGTGGTGGCGACGGAGCCGCGGGCCCCGACGAGCCATACCCCGAAGCGAGGGGAGCGGGGGGAACGGGGGGCGGTGGTGGATGTGGGTTCGGCGGACATGGGCAGCCTCCTTGTCGTACGCGAACCTGGGCCGGAGGAACACCGGTGGTGCCGGGACGGCGAGCGGGGGTCCGGCGTCCCCCGCCCGCCGCCGTTCTAGGAGCCCTTGACCGGGCCGGCGGGCAGATCCTTGATCCGGATGTCCCGGAAGGACACCTGGTCGTCGTTGCCGTGGTTCTGGATGCCGATATGCCCGTCACGCAGGCTCCGGGCCGGATCCGTGTTGGTGAAGTCGTTGATCTTCACGCCGTTGAGCCAGATCCGCAGGCGTTCGCCCTGGACCCGGATCTCGTACGTGTTCCACTCCCCCGGCGGATTCAGCGCGCGGTCGCGCTTCTTCAGGTCGGCGGACTGGAAGCTGTAGACGGACCCGGTGGTGCGGTCGGGTGCGTCGGTCGCGTCGATCTGGACCTCGTAGCCGCGGTTCACGGCCGACCAGGGGTCGTCGGACGGCGGGAAGCCCACGAAGACACCGGAGTTGTCGTCCCCGGCCACCTTCCAGTCGAGCTTCAGGGAGTACGAACCGAGGTCACGGTCCGCGTACCAGAGCATCCCCAGGCCGCCGTTCGACGTCAGGGTGCCGTCGTCGGAGAGCGAGAAGGAGCCGGGTCCTGCCTGCTTCCAGCCCTTGAGCGACTCGGCGGTCCCGTCGAACAGGGACGTGTAGCCGTTCTCGGGTCGGCAGTCGGCCTGCGCGCTGCCCGCCGCCCACCGGATCCCGCCGAGCAGGTGCTGCCGGAAGGCGGGGTCGGCGTACGACTCCTTGGTGTGCCCTGCTCCCGTGTAGAAGGAACGTCCGCCCTGGTAGTTCTGGCACCAGGAGAGCGGGTGGTCGCCCGCCATGGTGCCGCCGGTGTACGACGACTCGTCGAGCGAGGCGAGCACATGGGCGTGCTCGCGCGGGTTGGAGCGGTAGTTGTACCACTCGTCGGTGCGGTTCCAGGCGCGGCCGAGGTGGGCCGTGGCCGGGTTGGCGCGGTCCTCGATCCGGAGCGTGGCGGGCTGGATCGCCGGGTGGTTCTGGAAGTAGGCGCCGGCCAGGCCGCCGTAGAACGGCCAGTCGTACTCGGTGTCGGCTGCCGCGTGGACGCCGACGTAGCCGCCGCCCTTCCTGATGTAGTCCTCGAAGGCGGTCTGCTGGTCGGGGCCGAGGACGTCGCCGGTGGTGGAGAGGAACACCACGGCGTCGTAGCGGCGCAGGTTGGCTGCGGTGAAGGCGCCGGCGTCCTCGGTGGCGTCGACGGCGAAGCCGTTCGCGCTGCCCAGGTCCTTCACGGCGGCGATCCCGTCGGGGATCGAGTCGTGACGGAAGCCCGCGGTCTTGGAGAAGACCAGGACCCGGCCCCCCGCCCCCGCGTCCCCCGGTGAGGAGGACGCGGGAGCGGAGACACAGCCGATGAGCAGGGCGGCGGCGGAGGCCGCGAGGGTGATGCGGGTGCGGGTGCGCACGGTCCTGCTCCTTCCTCAGCTCGTGGTGAAGGTGAAGTCGTCCACGTCGTAGAGGGCGTCGGTGCCCTCACCCTTGAAGACCAGGAAGAGCGTCGTGGTCTTGTCGGGGGCGTGGCTGACGGTGCCGGTGACGTCCTTGTACGTGTCCCAGCCGCCGGTGGGTTCGACCTTGGCGCTGCCGAGGAGCTTGCCGGTGGCGGAGCCGCTGCGGATCTCGAGGGTGCCGCCGCTGCCGCCGGACGCGACGCGCGCGGTGAACGAGGTGGCGTTGCTCAGGATGTACGGCTTGAAGGAGATCCAGTCGCCGTCGTTGATGTCGCCGACGGTCTTGCCGCCGTTCGCCGTGGCGTGGCTGGCGATGCTGACGCCCTTGGAGTCACCGAAGTGCTCGGCCTGGCGGTGCTTGGGCTGGGTGACATTCTGGTCGTGGGTGGTCAGCGCGGGCTGGCCGTTCGCTCCGTTGTCGGTGTACTCGGCGTCGAAGACACCGAAGACGTTGGCGTTCGCGTCGTGCTCGCCGTCCGCGGAGGTCTGGATGGTGCCGGAGCAGCCGTTGGCGGAGGTGACCGGGTGGCCGTGGCTGTCGTGGCCGAGGATGTGGGTGACCTTGACCTTGGAGCAGTCGATCGTCCCGTCCTCCGGGTCGGTGACCTTCACCTTGAAGGGCACCTTGTCACCGAAGGTGAACAGCTGGCCGTCCGCGGGGAGTTCGAGGGTCACCTTGGGCGCGGTGTTGCCGACGACGAGGTGCACGTCGGCGCTGCCGGTGCGGCCCGTGGCGTCCTTGGCGGTGACGGTCGCGGTGTAGGTGCCGTTCTTCTTGTACGTGTGGCCGGGCGCGGCGCCCGTGCCGCTGGTGCCGTCACCGAAGTTCCAGGAGTAGGTCAGGGTGTCGCCGTCGGCGTCGGTCCCGGTCGCGGAGAACGTGGCCCGCAGCGGGGCCTGGCCCGAGGTCTTGTCGACCTTGGCGTCGACGACGGGCGAGTGTCCGTCGGTGGCGTTCTCGATGCGGTAGAGACCGGAGTTCGCGTCGCCGCCGAACCAGGCGGTGCCGTAGTCGAGGACGTACAGGGCGCCGTCGGGGCCGAACGCCATGTCCATCACCTGGGTGCCGGTCCACGGGAACGGGTTGATCTTGGTGACCTTGCCGTCCGCGTCCTGCTCTATGCGCTTGATCCAGCGGCGGCCGAACTCACCGGCGAAGAAGTTGCCGTCGTAGGCCTGGGGGAACTTGACGGGCGAGGTGCTGGCCGCGTCGTAGCGGTAGACCGGGCCGCCCATCGGGGACTCGGAGCCGGTGCCGAACTCGGGCACGCTGCCGCCGTCGTAGGGGATCCAGGCCGGCTGCGCGGGCGGCAGGTCGACGAGGCCCGTGTTGTGGGGCGAGGTGTTCTTCGGCGCGGCGCAGTCGAAGGCGGCGCCGGACGTCTTGGTGGCGAAGTCGTAGTCGACGTAGGCGTCGTTGTTGCCGGTGCAGTACGGCCAGCCGAAGTTGCCGGCCTTCGTGACGCGGTCGAACTCGACCTGGCCGCCGGGGCCGCGCTTCGGGTCGGCGGTGCCGGCGTCGGGGCCGTAGTCACCGACGTAGACGATGCCGGTCGGCTTGTCGACGCTCATCCGGAAGGGGTTGCGGAAGCCCATCGCGTAGATCTCGGGGCGGGTCTTGTCCGTGCCCGGGGCGAAGAGGTTGCCGGAGGGTATGGAGTACGTGGCGTCGTCGTTGACCTTGATGCGGAGGATCTTGCCGCGCAGGTCGTTGCTGTTGCCCGCCGAACGCCGGGCGTCGTAGGCCGGGTTGCGGGTGGCCCGCTGGTCGATGGGCGTGTAGCCGTCGGACGCGAACGGGTTGGAGTCGTCGCCCGTCGAGAGGTAGAGGTTGCCCTCCTTGTCGAAGTCGATGTCACCGCCGACGTGGCAGCAGATGCCGCGCGAGGTGGGGACTTCGAGGATCTTCTTCTCGCTGGCGTTGTCGAGGGTGCCGTCCGCCCTGAGCACGAAGCGGGAGAGCGTGTTGTGGCCGTCGAAGGGCTTGAAGTCGGCGGCCGTGCCGTCGTTCGGGGCGTCGCCCGCCGGGGTGTCGAGCGGCGGCGCGTAGTAGAGGTAGATGTAGTGGTTGTCGGCGAACTTCGGGTCCACGCCGACGCCTTGGAGGCCCTCTTCGTCGTGGGAGTAGACGTCGAGCTTGCCGGCGACCTTGGTGGTGCCGTTCTCGTCGGTCAGGCGCAGGACGCCGTCGCGGGAGGTGTGCAGGACCTTGCGGTCCGGCAGGACGGCCAGCGACATGGGCTCGCCGACCTCTTCGGCGCCCTTGGCGAGGGTGACCTGCTGGAAGTCCTCCGTGGCGGCGGTCCCGGCCTGCGGCGCTTCAGCGGCACGGGCGGTGAGGGTGAGCGACGCGCCGGCCAGGAGTGTGCCGGTGAGGAGGGCGAGTGCCTTGCGGGTTCTGGGGCGTTTTCTGTGCACGGGGTTCCTCCGGAAAGGGGGTGGGTCGTGCGGTGGAGGGGTGCGCCGTCACCCCGGAGAAAGTGCTTGCCATGTGTATGCGGCAACGAAGCTAGCCGCGTTTGTCTGGCTCGGATAGCCCTTGTGCGTAAGGTTGTTGGGGCTTTTTCCTGTGCGGAGACAAAGGGGTTTCTGGGCAGGGTTCAGCGGCTGCGCGAGCACTGTGGTTGCTCGCGCAGTTCCCCGCGCCCCTTACGGGGCGCTAGTTGCTGAAGGCCGCGTCGAAGGATGAGGTCGGGGGCTCGAAGTCGAAGGTTTTGAGGTGCCTCAGTGCCTCTGGTGCGCCCTGGAGGCGGTCCATGCCCGCGTCCTCCCACTCGACCGAGATCGGGCCCTCGTAGTCGATGGAGCGCAGCATGCGGAAGACGTCCTCCCAGGGCACGTCGCCGTGGCCCGCCGAGACGAAGTCCCAGCCGCGCCGCGGGTCGCCCCAGGGCAGGTGGGAGCCGAGGCGGCCGTTGCGGCCGTCGAGGCGGCGCCGGGCCTCCTTGCAGTCGACGTGGTAGATCCGGTCGCGGAAGTCCCACAGGAAGCCGACCGGGTCGAGGTCCTGCCACACGAAATGGCTGGGGTCGAAGTTCAGGCCGAAGGCGGCCCGCCGGCCGACGGCCTCCAGGGCCCGCTGCGTGGTCCAGTAGTCGTACGCGATCTCCGACGGGTGGACCTCGTGCGCGAAGAGGACGCCTTGGTCGTCGAAGACGTCGAGGATGGGGTTCCAGCGGTCGGCGAAGTCCTCGTAGCCGCGCTCGATCATCGACTCCGGCGCGGGCGGGAACATGGCGACGAGATGCCAGATGGACGAGCCGGTGAAGCCGATGACGGTGTCGACGCCGAAGGCCGCGGCGGCCCGCGCCGTGTTCTCCATCTCGGTCGCGGCCCGCCGCCGTACGCCCTCGGCCTCGCCGTCACCCCAGACGCGGGCCGGCAGGATCGCCCGGTGCCGCTCGTCGATGATCGCGTCGCACACCGCCTGGCCCACGAGGTGGTTGGAGATGGCCCAGCACTTGAGGCCGTACTTGTCGAGCAGGGCGCGGCGCGAGTCGAGGTAGCCGGGGTCGGCGAGGGCCTTGTCGACCTCGAAGTGGTCGCCCCAGCAGGCGAGTTCGAGGCCGTCGTAGCCGAAGTCGCGGGCGAGCCTGCAGACCTCTTCGAGGGGCAGGTCGGCCCACTGTCCGGTGAACAGGGTGAACTGGCGTGGCATGAGCCGTGCCTCCTCAGACCGGGACGGTCGTGTAGACGGAGTTCTTGAGCGCGCTCTCCTCGACGGCGGCCAGTACGCGCTGCACGCGCAGGCCCTCGGCGAAGGACGGCTGGGGCTGCTCGCCCGCGGCGATGGCGTGGACCAGGTCGCGGGCCTGGTGCACGAAGGTGTGCTCGTAGCCGAGGCCGTGGCCCGGCGGCCACCAGCCCTCCAGGTAGGGATGGTCCGGCTCGGTGACGAGGATGCGGCGGAAGCCGGCGCTGACCCCGGGTTCCGTGTGGTCATGGAAGGACAGCTCGTTGAGCCGCTCCAGGTCGAAGGCCAACGAGCCCTTCTCGCCGTTGAGTTCGATCCGCAGGGCGTTCTTACGCCCGGCGGCGAAGCGGGTCGCCTCGAAGGAGCCGAGCGCGCCGGAGGTGAAGCGGGCGGTGAACAGGGCCGCGTCGTCCACGGTGACCGGGCCGCGCCCGAGCGAGGAGCCGCCCGCCGCGAGACCCGCCGAGGCACCGGTGAGCACCGGCCGCTCCCGCACGAACGTCTCGGTGAGCGCGGACACCCCCGCGATCCGCTCCCCGGCCAGGTACTGCGCGAGGTCGACGGCGTGCGCGCCCAGGTCGCCCAGGGCGCCCGACCCGGCGTACTCCTTCTTCAGCCGCCAGGTCAGCGGGAAGTCGGGGTCGACGAGCCAATCCTGGAGGTAGGAGACGCGTACGTGGCGCAGGGCGCCCAGGCGGCCTTCGGCGACCATGCGGCGGGCGAGCGCGGTGGCGGGGACGCGCCGGTAGTTGAAGCCGGTCATCGCCAACTGGCCGCGTGCGCGGGCCCGTTCGGCCGCTTCGGCCATCGCCTCGGCCTCGTCCACCGTGTTGGCGAGCGGTTTCTCGCACAGCACGTGCTTGCCCGCCTCCAGGGCGGCGACGGCGATCTCGGCATGGCTGTCGCCCGGGGTGCAGATGTCGACGACGTCGACGTCGTCGCGGGCGATCAGTGCCCGCCAGTCCGTCTCGGCCGCGGCCCAGCCGAGCCGGTCGGCGGCGGCGCGCACGGCCTGCCCGTCACGGCCGCAGACGGCCGCGAGAACCGGGTTCAGGGGCAGGTCGAAGACGCGGCCCACGGTGCGCCAGCCCTGGGAGTGGGCGGCGCCCATGAAGGCGTAGCCGACCATGCCGACACCCAGGGGGCGCCTTCCGGTTCCGGGCTCCTGAGTCGTGCCCATGCAAGTGTCCTCCTCGTCGACGCCGGTCCCGCGAGATGCGCTGTGGGGGCATCCATCACTTGAAGCCGGTCGGCATGTACTGGGCGACGTTGTCCTTGTCGACGACCGCCGAGAACAGCGTCACGTGGGCCGGGATCTCGAACTCGGCCATGCCGCTGACGCCCTTGCCCTGGCCGAGGGCGCGCGCGAGGTCGATCGCGGACGCGGCCATGGTCGGCGGGTAGAGGACGGTCGCCTTGAGGACGCTGTCGTCGGCCTCGATGGCCTGGAAGGCGGAGAGGGCGCCCGCGCCGCCGACCATGAGGAAGTCGTTGCGTCCCGCCTGCTTGATGGCGCGCAGGGCGCCGACTCCCTGGTCGTCGTCGTGGTTCCACAGCGCGTCGAAGTTCTTCTGCGCCTGCAGGAGCTGCGACATCTTCTGCTGGCCCGACTCGACGGTGAACTCGGCGGCCTGGCGGGCCACCTTCCTGATGTTCGGGTAGTTCTTCAGGGCGTCGTCGAAGCCCTGGGAGCGCTGCTTGGTGAGTTCCAGGTTGTCGAGGCCCGCGAGCTCGACGACCCTGGCGTTCTTCTTGCCCTTGAGCTTCTCGCCGATGTAGTTGCCGGCGCTCAGGCCCATGCCGTAGTTGTCGCCGCCGATCCAGCAGCGGTACGCCTGCGGGGTGTTGAAGATCCGGTCGAGGTTGACGACGGGTATCCCGGCGCGCATCGCCTTCAGGCCGACCTGGGTGAGGGCCTTGCCGTCGGCCGGCAGGATCACCAGGACATCGACCTTCTTGTTGATGAGGGTCTCGACCTGGCCGATCTGCGCGGCGGTGTCGTTCGAGCCCTCCGTCGCCTCCAGGGTGATGTCGGAGTACTTCTTGGCGCGTTCCTTGGCGTTGTCGTTGATCGCGTTCAGCCAGCCGTGGTCGGCCTGCGGTCCGGCGAAGCCGATGGTGACGTGCTTGCCCGGCTTGTCGTCCGCGGGCTTGTCGTTGGCCGCGGGCTTGGCGCCCTTGGGCTCGTTGCTCGTGCAGGCGGTGAGCAGTCCGCCCGCGGTGACGGCGGCTGCCGCCCCGAAGAGCAGTCCTCTGCGGCTCGTGGTCTCTGGCATGTCGGCCGGCCTTTCCCGAGTCAGGAACTGGTGGTGGAGGTGCGTCGCTGGACCAGGACCGCGGCGACGATGATCGCCCCCTTGGCGATCTGCTGGACGTCGCTCTGCAGGTTGTTGAGCGCGAAGATGTTGGTGATCGTGGTGAAGATCAGTACGCCGAGCACGGAACCGGTGATGGTGCCGCGGCCGCCGGTCAGGAGGGTGCCGCCGATGATCGCGGCGGCGATGGCGTCGAGTTCGTAGAGGTTGCCGTTGGTGTTCTGGCCCGAGCCGGCCAGGACGATCAGCAGGAAGGCCGCGATGCCGCAGCACAGGCCCGACAGGAGGTAGAGGTAAAGGCGCTGGCGCCGTACGTCGATGCCGGCGAGGCGCGCGGCCTCGGCGTTGCCGCCGACGGCGACGGAGCGGCGGCCGAACGTCGTGCGGTTCAGGACCAGCCAGCCGATGACGGTGACGGCGGCGAAGACGAGGACGAGCGGCGGGATGCCGAGGAGGTAGGAGTCGCGCTCGCCGAGCCCCAGGACGCTCTGCACGGTGACCACCTGGGTCTTGCCGTCGGTGATCTGGAGGGCGAGGCCGCGGCCGGAGGCGAGCATCGCGAGGGTGGCGATGAACGGGACCATGCCGCCGTACGCGATGAGGAGGCCGTTGACCAGGCCACAGCCGACGCCGACGACGACGGCCGTGAAGAGGATGCCGGCGAAGCCGTAGTCCTGCGTCGCGACGGTGGTCGCCCAGACGCTCGCGAGGGCGACGATCGCGCCCACGGAGAGGTCGATGCCGCCGGAGATGATCACGAAGGTCATGCCGACGGTGACGACGCCGATGACGGAGGCCTGGGTGAGGATCAGCTGGACGTTGTCGGTGTCGAGGAAGGAGTCGGGCTGGGTGACTCCTCCTATGAGGACGAGGGCGAGGAGTACGCCCACCAGGGAGAGGGTTCGTATGTCTGGGCGGAACGCCTTTGGTCCGGTCCGCGACGGGGCGCTCTTCGGAGCGACGGGCCGGGCGGGGGAAACGGGCTGCGTCATCGCGCCGGGGTCCCTTCGTGTGCGGGCTTGTTTTGGCGGGGGTTTTGCGCCCACGCGGCGGAGCCGCATATGTAGCGGTCCCGCGCCCCTCGGAGGGGCGGCTGTTCGGGTGCAGGTTCGTTCGGGCTGAGGTCTTTGCGCAGTTCCCCGCGCCCCTAATGACCGCCGGCGAGCACCAGGTCGAGGACATCGTGCTCGTCCAGGTCCTGGGCGCGGGCCCGGTGCACCACCTGGCCCTCTCTCAGGACCAGGACCCGGTCTGCCAGGCCCAGGACCTCGGGGACCTCGCTGGAGACCATGAGGACGGCCAGGCCTTCGTCCGCCAGGCGGCGGATCACGGCGTAGAGCTCCGCCCGTGCGCCCACGTCCACGCCTCGGGTCGGCTCGTCGAGGAGGAGGACGCGGCAGCCGCGCAGGAGCCAGCGGGCCAGGACCGCCTTCTGCTGGTTGCCGCCGGAGAGGGTGCGGACCGGGACGGACGGGTTGTCGGGGCGCAGGGACAGTTCGCGGGTCGCCGCGAGGGCCGCCTCGCGTTCCTTGCCGCGGTCCAGCCACCCCCCGTAGGAGAAGCGGGACATGGAGGAGACCGAGACGTTGCGGGTGACGGACTCCAGCATCAGGAGGGCCTGGGCCTTGCGTTCCTCGGGGGCGAGGCCGAGTCCGGCGCGGACGGCGGCACGGACGCTCCCCGGCCTCAACACCCTTCCGTCCACGGTGACTTGGCCGGTACTCGGCTTGCGCGCGCCGTAGATCGTTTCCAGGATCTCGGAGCGGCCCGAGCCGACCAGTCCCGCCAGGCCGACGATCTCGCCGGGGCGCAGTTCGAGGTCGAGGGGGGCGAACTCCCCTTCCCGGGAGAGGCCCTTGACGGTGAGGACGGGGTCGGGGAGTGCCGGGTCGACCGGTCGGTCAGGGAACACGTACTCGACGTTCCGGCCGGTCATCAGGGCGACCACGTCGCGGGTCGGGGTGTCCTTGGCGGGCAGTCCCCCCGCGACTGCCCGCCCGTCCTTGAGGACCGTGACGCGGTCACCGATCCGGCGGATCTCCTCCAGGCGGTGCGAGATGTAGACGACGGCGACGCCGTCCGCGGTGAGGGCGCCGACGATGCGGAAGAGGTTGTCGACCTCGTCCGGGTCGAGCGCGGCGGACGGTTCGTCCATGACGATGAGGCGGACGTCGTGGGAGAGGGCGCGGGCCATGGACACGATCTGCTGCTGCGCGGCCGAGAGGTCGCCGACGAGCCGCGCGGGGTCGATCTCGCCGTGGCCGAGCCGCTTGAGGAGCGCGGCGGTCGTGGTGCGGGCCTCGCGTCCCCGTACGACGAATCCGGCGGAGGTCGGCTCGTGCCCGAGGAAGACGTTCTCGGCCACCGACAGGCCCTCCACCAGGTCGAGTTCCTGGTAGATGGTGGCGATGCCGAGGCGCATCGCGGCGATGGGTGACCTGAGGGCGGTGCGCTCGCCGCGCCAGGTGATGGTGCCGTCGTCGGGCTGGTGGGCGCCGGCGAGGACCTTGATGAGGGTCGACTTCCCGGCGCCGTTCTGGCCGAGCAGACAGTGCACCTCGCCGGCCTGGACCTCCAGGTCCACGCCGTCGAGAGCGCGGACGCCGGGGAACGACTTGGTGATTTTGGACATGGTGAGCAGCGGTGGTGACGGTGCCATGGTGGTTCCCCTCGGCGGGTGCGGCCGGTTTCAGGGCAGGGCGGAGCTGAGCGCCGTACTGGTGTGGTGATCGCGAGCGGTGTTGCGCCGGGTGGTGTTACGCGGTGCGGTGTTACGCCGGTGAGAACAGGTGGTCGCTGATCAGGCGGGCCGCGCCGATGACTCCGGCGGTGGGGCCGAGCTCGCCCAGGACGATGGGGAGGTTGCCGGTCGCCAGGGGCAGCGACTGGCGGTAGACCTGGGTGCGCAGGGCGGCGAGCAGCGTGTGGCCGAGGCCGGTGACGCCGCCTCCGATCACCACGAGGCCCGGGTTGAAGAAGCTGACGAGTGAGGCGATGACCTGGCCGGTGCGGTTGCCGCCCTCGCGGATGAGGTCGAGGGCGGTGGCGTCACCGGCGGCGGCCGCGACGGCCACGTCGGCGGCGCTGAGTTTCCCGGCCCCTTCGAGCAGGGCCGCGAGTTCGTCGGAACGGCCCTCGCGGGCGGCCTCCTCGGCGTCGCGGGCGAGTGCCGCGCCGCTGAAGTAGGCCTCCAGGCAGCCCTTGTTGCCGCAGGCGCACTGGCGTCCGTCGGGTTCGACCTGGATATGGCCGATGTCGCCGGCGCTGCCCGTCGTACCGCGGTAGACCTCTCCGCCGACGACGATGCCGCAGCCTATGCCGGTGCCGATCTTGACGCAGAGGAAGTCGCGCGCGGAGCGGGCCACGCCCGCGTGCTGCTCCCCCATCGCCATCAGGTTCACGTCGTTGTCGACCATGACCGGGCAGCCGAGTTCCTGACTGAGGGCCTCACGGACGGGGAAGCCGTCCCAGCCCGGCATGATCGGCGGCGCGACCGGCACGCCCTCGGGGAAGCGGACGGGTCCGGGGACGCCGATCCCGGCTCCGTCGAACCCCTCGGCGAGCCCCGAGGCCTTCAACTTGGCCGCCATCGCGAGCACTTGCTCGAAGACGGCGACCGGTCCCTCGCGGACGTCCAGGGGCTGGTTGATGTGCCCGAGGACCTCCAGCTCGGCGTTGGTGACGGCGACGTCGACCGAGGTCGCGCCGATGTCGACGCCGAGGAAGCGCAGTCCGGGGGCGAGCCGGATGTTGTGGGAGCGGCGCCCGCCGCGCGAGGCGGCGAGTCCGTCGGCCACGACGAGGCCCGTCTCCAGGAGCCGGTCCACCTCGACGGCCAGCTTCGACCGCGAGAGGTCGACCTGATCGCCCAGCTGGGCCCGGGAGTTGGGCCCCCCGTCGCGCAGCAGTCGCAGCAGGCGCGCCTGGTGCGCGTTCGCGGGTCGCGCCGTCATGCGTCTCACGTGCCCCTCCCCGCCTCACCGGGCCGCCTGTCGTCCCGTCTTCGGGCTTTCGAGGGGAACGTAGCAGTGGTTGCCCGGAGTGGGAAGAAGTTGCGCAGCAATTGGCGCCGACTTTCTCCAGTCACAGGACAAAGAGTCGGGAGGGAAGATCCGCGTACCCTGTCGCACGCACAACTGACGGACGTCACAAGGGGGTTGACATGAAGGGGGTTGACATGACGGAAGGTACGCGGGCGCCGGCGGGGCGGAGCACGGAGCGGCAGCCCGCCGCCGCGCAGCGGGTCAGCACGCTGGAGCTGTTCTTCGACCTCGTCTTCGTCTTCACGCTGACGCAGCTCACCGTGCTGCTCGCGCAGGACCTCTCGTTCGCCACGGCGGGCCGGGTCGTCCTCATCTTCGTCGTGCTGTTCTGGATGTACGCGGCGTACGCGTACCTCACCAACCAGGTGCCGCCGGACCGGCCGTCACGCCGGCTGCTCCTCGTCGTCGGGATGGGCGCGTTCCTGGTGTGCGCGCTCGCCATCCCGCGCGCCTTCTCCGGCGGCGGCGTGGTGTTCGGCCTCGGGTTCCTGCTCGTCGTCCTCGTGCACAGCGCCCTGTACACGCGCAGCCACGGCCGTGACGTGATCTGGTACGCGGTGCCGAACGCGCTGGCCGCGCTCGCCGTGACGGCGGCCGGGTTCTGCCACGGGCTCGCCGCCGACGCGTGGTGGCTGCTCGCGATCGTGGTGCAGTTCGTGACGCCGTTCCTCGCTCAGGCCGGCCCGCGCGGGCGCCCGGCCGCCGAACTCAGGGGGCAGCTCGGCGGGCTCGAACCGGGGCACTTCGTGGAGCGCCACGGGCTGCTGCTGATCATCGCGTTCGGCGAGTCCGTCATCGCGATCGGCATCGGCATCGGCAGCCGGCCGCTGACGGTGGGCCTGTTCTCGGGCGCGTTCCTGGCTCTCGCGGTCGCGGTCGCGCTGTGGTGGACGTACTTCGTACGGGACGAGGGGGCGGCCGAGGAGACGTTCCGGACCACGTCGCCCGAGCGCCGGTTCCGCCTCGCCATGAACGCGTACTACTACGCCTTCCTGCCGATGCTGCTCGGGGTCGCGTTCCTCGCGGCGGGCGTGAAGAAGTCCCTGGGGCATCTCGGGGACCACCTGCACACCGGTCCCGCACTGGCGCTGGCGGGCGGTGTGGCGCTGTTCCTGGCCGGCGACGTCGCGTTCCGGGCCGCGATGAGGCTCTCGCCGCTCGCGTACCGGGCGGCCGCCGTGCCGGTGGTGCTCGGCGCGGCGCTGCTCGGGACGCGCGTGGCCGCCGTGACGGAACTCCTCGCGCTCGTCGTGATCCTGGTGGCGATGCTGGCCGCGGAGACGCGGGCCTGCCGGGGCGTGGCTTCGGACGACGGGTCGCCTGCGGCAGGTCGCGCCCACGCGGCGGAGCCGCAGCTGTAGCGGTCCCGCGCCCCCTTTCAGGGCCGCGGCTGCTACCGGGGCGCGGCACCTTCAGGGGCGCGGCCCCTACGCCTGCTCGCGCTGGTGGTACATCTCGCGGGTGTGCTCGGTGTGGGCGCGCATGACCGCCGTCGCCCTCGCCTCGTCGCGGTTCGAGATCGCGGCGATCAGCTGACGGTGCTCGATCCAGGACTGCTCGCCACGCTGGCGGGCCACCGGCCGGTAGTACCAGCGCACGCGGCGGTCCACCTGTCCGGCGAGCTCGCCCAGGACGACGTTGCCCGCGAGCTCCATGATCTTGGCGTGGAAGGCCGCGTTCGTCGCCACGACGAGTTCCACGTCGCCGTCGGCGACGGCCTGCTCGCCCTTGGCGCACAGCTCCTCGAGGGCGGTGATGCCGGTCTTGCCCGCGTTGGCCGCGGCGAGGCGGGCCGCCTCGGCCTCCAGGAGCGTGCGGACCGTCAGGAGCTGGTCCGCCTCGTCCTCGGTCGGCTCGTGCACGAAGGCGCCCTGCGCGGGACGCAGATCGACCCAGCCCTCCGTGTTCAGCCGCTGGAGCGCCTCCCGCACGGGCTGCCGGGACACCCCGAGGTGCCCGGCGAGTTCGCTCTCGACCAGGTGCTGGCCGGGCTGCAGGGCGCGCGTCGTGATCAGCTCGAGCAGGGCCTCGTAGACCCGCTCACGCAGCGGGCCGGGGCGTTCGAGCTTGGGCACCGCCCCCTGCGGCAGTCCTGTGGACAACATCGCGGTCCCCCTCCTGGGCAACGGAGAAGCCAGTATGAATTGGCTTTCGTCTACAGTCTACCGAGCACAATGGCCAGGGCGAGAGGGAGTCGGACGCGTCACACCCGTGAACGCCGCGAGATCAGCCCTGCTCAGGGGCACCGGACGACCTGGCCCGCGTAGGACAGGTTCCCGCCGAAGCCGAAGAGCAGCACCGGCTGGCCGCTGCGGACCTCGCCGCGCTCGACGAGCTTGGAGAAGGCGAGCGGGATGCTCGCGGCCGAGGTGTTGCCCGAGTCGACGACGTCCTTCGCGACGACCGCGTTCACGGCGCCGATCTTCCCCGCGAGCGGTTCGATGATCCGCAGGTTCGCCTGGTGCAGGACGACGGCGGCCAGGTCCTCGGGCGTGAACCCGGCCCGCTCGCAGGCCGCGCGGGCCAGCGGCGGCAGCTGCTGCGTCGCCCAGCGGTACACGCTCTGGCCCTCCTGCGCGAAGCGCGCCGGCTCGCCCTCGATGCGTACGGCGTGCCCCATCTCCGGCACCGAGCCCCACAGGACGGGTCCGACACCCGGCTCCTCGTCGGGCGCGCAGGCCTCGATCACGACGGCGCCCGCGCCGTCGCCGACGAGGACGCAGGTGGTGCGGTCGCTCCAGTCGGTGACGGCGGACATCTTGTCGGCGCCGATCACCAGGGCGCGCGTGGCCGCGCCCGCGCGGACGGCGTGGTCGGCGGTGGCGAGGGCGTGCGTGAAGCCCGCGCACACCACGTTGATGTCGAGCGCCGCGGGCGAGGGCACCCCGAGGCGGTGGGAGACGCGCGCGGCCATGTTGGGCGAGCGGTCGACGGCGGTCGAGGTGGCGACCACGACGAGGTCGATGTCGCTCGCCGTGAGCCCGGCGGCGGCCAGGGCCTTCGCTCCGGCCTGCGCGGCCAGCTCGTCGACCGGCTCGTCCGGCCCGGCGACATGGCGCGTGCGGATGCCCACGCGACTGCGGATCCACTCGTCGTCGGTGTCCACCATGGCCGCCAGGTCGTCATTGGTGAGGACCTTGGCGGGCTGGTAGTGGCCAACCGCGGCGATGCGCGAACCGGTCATGGGTGGATCCCCTCGGTGTTCGAGATGCGGATCCACCAGTCTGGTCAGCGACTCACCGGTACGAGGACACGTAAAGCAACAGGATTGGGGCGCGCCGGTTGGAGGGTGCCCCACATCACCCCGCCCTGCCCGGCTTCCCGGCCCATGCCCGAACAGGCGTCGGACCCATGGGTCGCATCCGCGCGCTGCGCCACCTCTTGGCTGCGCCACCTCTTGTCGGCCTAACTTCCATACTGTAGACAATATTCCATCGACAGTCCGACGGTCCTCCGCACTCTCCTCCCGTGAGAGCAGGAGCCCTCGACCGAACGGAGCTCGCCATCGTGAAAGTCGCAGTCCTCGGCGCCGGTGCGATCGGCGCCTATGTCGGAGCCGCGCTGCACCGCGCCGGCGCCGACGTGCATCTCGTAGCCCGTGGACCGCACCTCGCGGCCATGAGGCAGCACGGCGTCCAGGTGCTCAGCCCCCGCGGTGACTTCACCGCACGCGTCCACGCGACCGACGACCCCTCGCAGGTCGGCCCGGTCGACTACGTCTTCCTCGGTCTGAAGGCCAACTCGTACGCGGCGTGCGGGCCGCTCATCGAGCCCCTTCTGCACGGGTCGACGGCCGTGATCGCGGCCCAGAACGGCATCCCCTGGTGGTACTTCCACCGGCACGGCGGCCCGCACGACGGGCAGCGCATCGAGAGCGTGGACCCCGGCGGCGCGGTCAGTGCGGTGCTCGCGCCCGAGCGGGCCATCGGCTGCGTCGTCTACGCGGCGACCGAGCTGGAAGGCCCGGGAGTGGTCCGCCACCTCGAAGGGACCAGGTTCTCCATCGGCGAGCCCGGCCGCACGGTGTCCGACCGGTGCGTCGCCTTCAGCGAGGCGATGGTGGCCGGCGGCCTCAAGTGCCCGGTGGAGCCCGACCTGCGCGCCGACATCTGGATCAAGCTGCTCGGCAACATCTCGTTCAACCCGATCAGCGCGCTTTCCCGCGCGACGATGCGGCAGATGTGCCTGCACGGCGGCACCCGCAAGGTCATCGAGATCATGATGACGGAGACGCTCGCCGTCGCCGGAGCGCTCGGCTGCAAGCCGGAGATCTCGGTGGAGAAACGCCTCGCCGGCGCCGAGCGCGTCGGCGACCACCGCACCTCGACACTCCAGGACCTGGAGCGCGGCAAGCCGCTCGAACTCGACGTGCTGCTCGCGGCCGTCGTCGAACTGGCGGAGATCACCGGCGTACCGGTGCCGACGCTCCGCACCGTCCACGCCATCTCGGATCTGCTCGCCGACCGCATGAGGAGCGCGGCATGAAGAAGCGGGACCGCACCCCGAGGACATACACCCGCCTCACCCACCCGCTCGTACGGGACTCCCGGGACGAGCCCTTCCGCCGCGCGACCTGGGACGAAGCGCTCGCCAGGGCGGCGGACGGGTTCCGCCGCACCCGCGAGGCCCACGGCCCGGACGCGTTCGCGATGCTGTCCTGCGCCCGGGCCACCAACGAAATGAACTACGTGGCCCAGAAGTTCACGCGCGTCGTGATGGGCACCAACAACGTCGACTCGTGCAACCGCACCTGTCACGCACCGAGCGTCGCCGGGCTCTCCGCCGCCTTCGGCTCGGGCGGCGGCACCTCCTCGTACGAGGAGGTCGAGCACACCGACCTCATTGTGATGTGGGGCTCCAACGCCCGCTTCGCCCACCCGATCTTCTTCCAGCACGTCCTGAAGGGGATCAGGAACGGGGCGCGCATGTACGCGGTCGACCCGCGCCGCACCTCCACCGCCGAGTGGGCGGAGAGCTGGCTCGGCCTGAACGTCGGCACGGACATCCCGCTCGCCCACGCCGTCGGCCGCGAGATCATCCACGCGGGCCTGCACAACAAGGCGTTCATCGAGCGGGCCACCACCGGCTTCGCCGAGTACGCCGAGCTGGTCGAGCCCTGGACGCTCTCCCTCGCCGAGAAGGTCACGGGCATCCCCGCCGCCGCGATCCGCGACCTCGCGCACGCCTACGCCACCGCCGAGCGCGCCCAGCTGTGCTGGACCCTCGGCATCACGGAACACCACAACGGCACGGACAACGTACGGGCGTTGATCAACCTGTCCCTGCTCACCGGGCACGTCGGCCGCTACGGCTCCGGCGTCCAGCCCCTGCGCGGCCAGAACAACGTGCAGGGCGGCGGCGACATGGGCGCCATCCCCAACCGGCTGCCCGGCTTCCAGGACATCCTCGACGCCGCGCACCGCGTCAAGTTCGAACGGGCCTGGGGCACCGAGATACCGCCGCGCTACGGGATGACGCTCACCGACATGTTCGAGGCGATGGAGCACGGCGACCTGCGCGCCGTGTACTGCATCGGCGAGAACCCCGCCCAGTCCGAGGCCGACAGCGAGCAGGCGATCCGCCGGCTCGCCGCCCTCGACCACCTCGTCGTCCAGGACATCTTCCTCACGAAGACGGCCGAGATGGCCGACGTGATCCTGCCCGCGACCGCCGCGTGGGCGGAGACGGACGGCACCACCACCAACAGTGAGAGGCGAGTTCAGCGGGTGCGCGCCGCGCTCACCCCGCCCGGCGAGGCCCGCGAGGACATCGACATCATCTGCGAGATCGCCGCGCGCCTCGGCCACGACTGGAAGTTCGCCGACTCCGAGGCCGTGTGGAACGAGCTCCGCGCCCTGTCGCCGGGCCACTTCGGCATGACGTACGACCGTCTGGAGGAGCATCAGGGGCTCCAGTGGCCCTGCCCCGACCTGGAGGTCCTGCCGTCGAGCTTCCTGCACGGGCGGCTGTGGGAGTCGGACCCGGAGCTGCGCGGGCGGCCCGCGCCCTTCGGCATCGTCGCGCACGATCCGCCGGTCGACCTGACCGACGACGCGTACCCGATCCGCCTCACCACGGGCCGGCGCCTCGACTCCTACAACACCGGGGTGCAGAGCGGGAGTTTCGCCTCCCCGCTGCGGCGCGGCGAGTACGTCGAGCTGTGCCCGGAGGACGCGGAGCGGTACGGCGTCGTGGTCGGCGAGCAGGTCCGGGTGTCGTCGCGGCGCGGGACGGTCGTGGCGCCCGTGTGGGTCGACCCGGCGCTCCGTCCCGGCCTCGCCTTCATGACCATGCACTTTCCCGACGAGGTGGACACCAACCAGCTGACGATCGAGGCGAACTGCCCGATCGCGGGGACGGCGGAGTTCAAGGCGTCGGCGATCCGCATCGAGAAGCTGCCCGTCGCGGCCGTGAGGAGCTGAGGCAGGACATGGATCTGCACTTCGGTGACAGCAAACCGACCGACGAGGAACGGGAGGCGGTCGACGCGCTGCTCGGGCCGCCCGAGTCGGCGTGGGAGGGCGCGACCGAGCGTACGGACGAGGATCTGCGCTGGGCGCGCGGTGGGCGCCCGGCGCGGGAGCGGCGGGATCTGCTGTTGCCGGGGCTGCACGCGGTCAACGACCGGGTCGGCTGGATCAGCGAGGGCGCCCTCGACTACCTGTGCCGACGGCTGACGGTGCCGCCGGCGGAGGCGTACGGGGTGGCGACGTTCTACTCGATGTTCTCCGTGAAGCCTCGCCCGGCGACCGTGCTGCATGTGTGCACGGATGTCGCGTGCGCGGCGGCCGGCTCCGCCGAGTTGTGCGCGGGGGTGGAGGGGCGGCTCGGGCCGGGGAGCGGAGTTTCGGTCGAGCGGAGTCCTTGTCTGGGGCTTTGTGAGCGGGCGCCGGCGGCGCTGGTGGTGCGGGCGGGTTCGCCTGCGGCGAGCCTCGGGGGCCAGCCCCCGGACCCCCGCTCCTCAAACGCCGGAGGGGCTGAGAGAAGCGCCGGAGGGGCTGAAAGGAACGCCGGAGGCGCTGAAAGAACGTATGCGACAGCCGTCGTCGGCCCCGCCACCCCCGACTCCGCCGTCCTCGCCGCCACCGCCCCCGAGGCCGCCGACCCCGAAGCTCCCGCCTCCCTCGCCGTCCCCCAGGCCGGGCAGCCCGGCCTCACCCTCCTTCGCCGCGTCGGCGTCGTGGACCCGTCGTCCCTCGACGACTACCGGTCCCACGGCGGATACGCCGCCCTGCGCCGGGCGTTCGCGCTCGGGCCCGCCGGGGTGATCCGGGAGGTGACCGACGCGGGCCTGGTCGGGCGCGGCGGCGCGGCCTTCCCGACCGGAGTGAAGTGGCAGGCCACCGCCTCGCAGCCGGACCACCCGCACTACCTGGTGTGCAACGCCGACGAGTCCGAACCCGGCACCTTCAAGGACCGGGTCCTGATGGAGGGCGACCCGTACTCCCTCATCGAGGCCATGACGATCGCCGGGTACGCGGTCGGCGCACACAAGGGGTTCCTGTATCTGCGGGGCGAATACCCCCGCGCGCTACGGCTGTTGGACAACGCGATCGAGCAGGCGCGGGCGCGCGGACTCCTCGGGGACGACGTCCTCGGCCAGGGCTACGCGTTCGACATCGAGATCCGGCGGGGCGCGGGCGCGTACATCTGCGGCGAGGAGACCGCGCTGTTCAACTCCATCGAGGGGTACCGGGGCGAGCCGCGCTCCAAGCCGCCCTTCCCGGTGGAGAAGGGCCTGTTCGGCAAGCCGACGGCCGAGAACAACGTCGAGACGCTGGTGAACGTCCTGCCGATCCTGACCATGGGCGCGCAGGCGTACGCGGCGATCGGCACCGAGAAGTCGACCGGGCCGAAGCTGTTCTGCGTGTCCGGGAGCGTCGCGCGGCCCGGAATCTACGAGCTGCCGTTCGGCGCGACACTCGGCGAACTCCTCGACCTCGCGGGCAAGCCGGACAATCTGCGGGCCGTGCTGCTCGGCGGCGCCGCGGGCGGCTTCGTACGGGCCGACGAGATGGACATCCCGCTCACGTTCGAGGGGACGCGCGCGGCCGGTACGACGCTCGGCTCGGGCGTCGTGCTCGCCCTGGACGACACCGTGCCGCTGCCTCAAGTCCTGTTGCGGATCGCCGAGTTCTTCCGCGACGAGTCGTGCGGGCAGTGCGTGCCGTGCCGGGTCGGCACGGTGCGGCAGGAGGAGGCGCTGCACCGGATCGCCGAGCGGACCGGCGAGGCGGCGGCGGGTGACATCGCGCTGCTCAGGGAGGTGGGGCGGGCCATGCGGGACGCCTCGATCTGCGGTCTCGGGCAGACCGCGTGGAACGCCGTGGAATCCGCCATCGACCGCCTGGGGGCGTACGAATGACCGCCATACCGCTGGGAGTGCCGCGCCGCCTCGTCGAGTTCACCCTGGACGGGCAGGAGGCGCGGGTGCCCGAGGGGTCGACGATCCTGGACGCGTGCCGGGCCGCGGGCAAGGACATCCCGACGCTGTGCGAGGGCGACACCCTCACGCCGAAGAACGCGTGCCGGGTGTGCGTCGTCGAGGTGGAGGGCGCCCGCACGCTGGCCCCCGCCTGCTCGCGCAAGGCCGAGGCCGGGATGCAGGTCCGCACGGACACCGAGCGGGCCCGGCACAGCCGCAAGGTCGTCCTCGAACTGCTCGCCTCGTCGGTGAACCTGTCGACGACGCCGCGCGCCGCCGAGTGGATCAAGGAGTACGAGGCGAAGCCCGACCGGTTCGGCCCGGACGCAGCGCGCGTCGACGAGGAGCCACGCGTCGACAACGACCTCTATGTGCGGGACTACGACAAGTGCATCCTCTGCTACAAGTGCGTCGACGCGTGCGGTGACCAGTGGCAGAACTCGTTCGCCATCTCGGTCGTGGGACGCGGCTTCGACGCCCGGATCGCCGTCGAGCACGACGCGCCGCTGACGGACTCGGCGTGCGTGTACTGCGGGAACTGCGTCGAGGTGTGCCCGACGGGCGCGCTGTCCTTCAAGTCGGAGTTCGACATGCGGGCCGCGGGGACCTGGAACGAGGCGGAGCAGACGGAGACGACGACGGTGTGCGCGTACTGCGGGGTGGGCTGCAATCTGACGCTCCATGTGCAGGACAACGAGATCGTGAAGGTCACCTCGCCGCACGACAACCCGGTGACCCACGGCAACCTCTGCATCAAGGGCCGCTTCGGCTACCAGCACGTACAGAACCGGGACTGACGGCAACCCCTCACTCCCCCGGTCCGGCTCGGACCCGCGCTCCTGGCGAGCCTCCCCGACCGGCTGCGCGAGGCCCGGCGGGTCTTCGGGCGGACCGGGGGTCTGCACGTGTACGCGGGAGAACACCGCATCGCCCTGCGGGCCACGGCCGGCAGGGCTGACCGGTTCCCCCGCGGCACGGCGCGGGGGTCCCGACCCGGCGGGGAGCGCCCCCTGCGCCGGGCGGGGCCCCGCTCTGCGCCGATCCAGTGATCCCTTGATGCACGGTTCTTGTGGCGTGTCGAGCACCCCAAGTAGCGTCTGTGATCCGGACATTGGACGTGGGATGTCCGGATGACCAGACGCATGAGCCGTGACATCGACTGTGACACGAGCCGTGAAGGGTGGCCGCACCATGCCGTCGAACCTCCGCTTACGTCTGAGATCACGTCTGAGATTCCTGAGCGCATCCGTCGTCGCCCTGCTGGTCGCCGCCTCCGGAGCCGCGCTGCCCGCGCACGCCGCCGGGGCGGACGAGCCGCCCCCGTTCGAGCAGCAGGTCCTCTTCAAGGCGTCCCAGGACCCGGGGTACGCCTGCTACCGCATCCCGGCCGTCGTGAGGACGAAGGCGGGCACGCTGCTCGCCTTCGCCGAGGGGCGTACGCACGACTGCTCCGACGCGGGCGACATAGACATCGTGGTCAAGCGGTCCGAGGACGGCGGGCGTACCTGGGGTCCGCTCCGGGTCGTCAACGAGGGCGCCGGTGACACGCACGGCAACCCCGCCCCCGTGGTCGACCTCAGGACCGGCCGCATTCTGCTCGCCGAGACGTACAACACCGGCCGCACGGACGGGAAGAACTGCTCGGTGCCGTGCGACCGCACCCCGCACCTCCAGTACAGCGACGACGACGGCCGCACCTGGTCGGCGCCGCGCGACCTGGGCGACGAGATCCTGCCGACGGACTGGAACTCCTGGTACGCGACAGGGCCCGTGCACGGCGTCCAGCTCACCCGGGGACGCCACCCCGGCCGGCTCGTCTTCACCGTCAACGCGGAGACATGGAACGGCAGCAGGGTCACCGCCAACCACGCCGCGCTCATGGTCAGCGACGACGGCGGCGACCACTGGCGGGTCGGCGCGAAGGACTCGTGGCCGATCGCGGACGACGGCACGTTCCGGCAGAAGCCGTCCGAGATGACGCTCGCCGAACTGCCCGACGGATCCCTGTACGTGTCGGGCCGCGAGCAGGACGGCACCGACCTCGGCCACCGCACGCACACGTGGAGCCGGGACGGCGGCGACTCGTTCACCCGCCCCTTCACGGCGATCCCCGACCTCTACACCCCACAGGTGCAGGGCTCGGTCCTGCGCGCCGGCAAGCGGCTCCTGCTCGCCTGCCCGGGCGACCCCGACCGGCGCAGGACCATGACGATCCGCTCCTCGTACGACGGCGGGCGGACCTGGGACAGCTTCGACCGCTCCACCGTCGTGACGACCGACTGGTCCGGCTACTCGGATCTCGTGCGGGCGACGGGTGACCGGGTGGGTCTGCTGTACGAGGGCGGCGCGGTCGACGCGCGCGACGAGATCCGCTTCGCGCGGTTCACCGAGGACTGGCTGACGCCGCGCCGGGGCGCCGACCCCACGACGGACGACAGGGCCCGCGGCGCGCGGGACGCGTCCGTGCTCGGCGGGGCGTCGCCGACCGCAGGACGCTTCGGCGGAGCGCTCGGTCTCGACGGCAGGGACGACGCCGTACGCCTCCCCTACAGCGACCGGCTGCCGCTCGGCACGAAGGACTTCACCGCGTCGCTGTGGTTCCGGTACTCGGCCACGACCGGCGAGCAGCCCCTGCTGTGGATGGGCGGCATCGGCACCACACAGCCGCAGGTGTGGCTGCGTGCCGAGCCCGCGAGCAACCGCGTCACGGGCCTGATCACCGCCCGGGACGGCGCCGCGGCCCCGCGCACGGCCGTGGTGCGCACCACGTCCGCGTACAACGACGGCGCGTGGCACCACGCCGTCCTCCGGCGCGGCGGAGGGCAGTTGACGCTGTCGGTGGACGGTACGTCGGTGAGTGCGGCCGACGTGCCGGGCTCGGTCAGCCGTAACTCGCCGTTCGGTGTGCACATCGGTGAACGCATGGACAGCCGGGCGCACTTCACCGGCGCGATCGACGAAGTACGCGTCGAGGGAAGGGTGTTGAGCGACGGGGAGCTGAGCGACCCGAGCGCCCCTGTGACCCCGGACACCGTCCTGTGGCTGCCCATGGACCGGGTGCGCGGCGGGCACTAACGTCCGAGCGTGCCCGCGGCCGAAGAGTCGGTGCGCCGCAGGGATCTGGGTGCGGGTCTCGGCCTGCTGCTCGCCCTGGTGTGCGCCGCCGCCCTGCTGACCGCCCTCCCGGACCACGACCGGGAGGGCGGCCGGCGCTGCACGGCCCGTACGGTGTCGTCCTGGTCGGCGGACCGCGGCCGCACGCTCGCGTTCGCCCGCTACGGCGACGACGCGTCACGGGCCGACGACTGGACGGGCGGCGACGGGACGCACTCGGTGCGGCTGCCGGACGGACGGGTCCTGTGGCTGTTCTCCGACACGTATCTCGGGCAGGTGCACGCGCCGCCCGACCCGGCGGGCGAGCCGCACGCCTGGCGCGACGCGTCGGCGCCCTTCGTACGCAACTCGGCGGTGGTGTCGGGCCGTTCGGGCGTGCTGGAGCGCACGCTCCCCACGCCCCTGTTCCCCGACCCGGCGCCGGGCCAGTGGCGCTGGCCGGTCGCGGCCCGCGTCGAACCCCGCTCCCCCGGCTCCGCCGAGCGGGTCCTGCGCGTCCTGCTCTGGACCCGCGCGACGGGGACGGGCCCGTGGATCTACGGCGTGCCCGCCGCCACGGAGGTCGCCACACTCTCGCTGTCGGACCTGCGCGTCGAGAGCGTCGTGACCGTCCTCGACCAGCGGGCGGTGCCGGACCCGGGCCGACGGGTCCTGTTCGGCACGACGGCGGTCGGCCGGGGCGGGTGGACGTACGTGTTCGGCGGTGACGACGGGCAGCGGGCCGTCCGCCGGGCCTATGTGGCGCGGGTGCCGCGCGGCCGGCTGGCCGAGCCGGGGGCGTGGCGCTACTGGGACGGCGCACGCTGGACACGGACCCCACGGCCACGACCGGTCCTCGGCGACGGTGAACGGCGCGGGGTCGGCAGCGCGTTCACCGTCGTGCGCGACGGCGGTACGTACGTCCTGTTCACCATGGCCGCGGGGACCGCCGGCCTGAGCCGGGTCACGTCGTACTGGGCGTGCGCGCCGACCGGGCCCTGGCACGGCCCGGCGAAGGGTTTCGAGGCGCCGCTGCCGCGCGACGGGCCGGTCCGCTCCGGCGTGGCCGCCTACAATCCGCAGGCCCATCCGGAGCTCGGCGGCGGGGGTGGGCGGCTGCTCCTGAGTTACGACGTCAACTGGCTCGACGCGACGCCCGGCACCGCTCAGGCGCAGGTCAGCCGGAACGTGTCGCTGTACCGGCCGCGGTTCGTGGCGCTGCGGCTCGCTCGCCCGCGCTGACCTGCTCCCTGTCCGCGCCGGCCTGCTCCAGGCGGTCGCGCGCCCGGCGTTTGGCGATCACCGCGCACACCATCAGCTGCATCTGGTGGAACAGCATCAGCGGCAGCACGGCGAGGGACGCGTGCGCCCCGAACAGGACGCTCGCCATGGGCAGCCCGGCCGCCAGGGACTTCTTCGACCCGGCGAACTGGATCGCGATGCTGTCCGCGCGCCCGAAGCCGAGCGCCTTGCCGCCGTACCAGGTGGCGGCCAGCATCACGGCGAGCAGCACCGCCTCGACGACGAGGAGCCCGGCCAGGCGCACGGCGCTGACCTGGTGCCAGATGCCCTGGACCATGCCCTCGCTGAACGCGGTGTAGACGACGAGGAGGATCGAGCCGCGGTCCACGTAGCCGAGGACCTTCTTGTGCCGCGCGATGAAGGAGCCGACCCAGCGGCGCAGGAACTGCCCGGCGAGGAACGGCACGAGCAGCTGAAGCACGATCTTGACGAGGGAGTCCGCGGAGAATCCGCCGCCGCTGTTGCCGAGCAGCCCCGCCGCGAGCAGCGGGGTGACGACGATGCCGGCGAGCGAGGAGAAGGAGCCCGCGCAGATCGCCGCGGGCACGTTGCCGCGGGCCATGGAGGTGAAGGCGATCGACGACTGGATCGTCGAGGGCACGAGGGTGAGGAAGAGCAGCCCGTCGTACAGGGACGGCGTCAGGAAGACGGGGACGAAGCCGCGGGCCGCGAGGCCGAGGAGCGGGAAGACGACGAACGTGGCGGCGAGGACCGTCACGTGGAGCCGCCAGTGCCTGAGGCCGTCGAGCGCCTCCCGGGTCGACAGGCGCGCCCCGTAGAGGAAGAAGAGGAAGGCGACGGCGGTGGTCGAGGCGCCGGACGCGACGTCGGCCGCACCGCCGCGCGCGGGCAGGAGCGCCGCGAGGCCCACCGTGCCGATGAGCGCCAGGATGTAGGGGTCGACCGGCATCCAGGCGGGCCAAGTCAGGCGTTTCACGGGTTCCATGTTCCTTGCTGTCGGTTCAGGTCGTGCCCTCTCCATCGTCCTCCGGAACACCGCGATCGGGAATCCTGCATACCGCACTGACTGTCATCACGTTCCGCGATGAGCGGGGGTAAGGTCGGTGACGTGTACGACCCTTCGCAGCTGCGTACGTTCCTCGCGGTGGCCCAGACGCTGAGCTTCACCCAGGCCGCCCGCCGCCTCGGCCTGCGCCAGTCCACGGTGAGCCAGCACGTGCGGCGCCTGGAGGACGCCACGGGGCGGACGCTGTTCACGCGGGACACGCACACGGTGGAGCTCACGGAGGACGGTGAGGCGATGCTCGGCTTCGCGCGCCGGATCCTGGAGGTGCACGAGCAGGCGTCCGCGTTCTTCACCGGGACGCGGCTGCGCGGCCGGCTGCGCTTCGGGGCGTCGGAGGACTTCGTCCTGACCCGGCTCACCGAGATCCTGGAGGCGTTCCGGCACGACCACCCCGAGGTGGACCTGGAGCTGACGGTCGAGCTGTCGGGGACGCTGCACGAGCAGCTCGACGCGGGCAAGCTCGACCTGGTGCTCGCCAAGCGGCGGCCCGAGGACCCGCGGGGCGAGTCGGTGTGGCACGACCGGCTGGTGTGGATCGGCTCGGAGCGACTGCGTCTGGACCCGGAGCGTCCGGTGCCGCTCATCGTGTACCCGCCGCCCGGGATTACGCGCGCCCTGGCCTTCGAGGCGCTCGAGCGGCACGGGCGGGCCTGGCGCGTGGCCTGCACGAGCGGCAGCCTGAACGGTCTGATCGCGGCGGCCCGGGCGGGTCTCGGTGTGATGGCGCACTCGCGGGGCCTGATCCCGCCGGGCCTGGTCCGCGTGCCGGAGCGGGCGGGGCTGCCGGAGCTGGGTGAGGTGGACTTCGTGCTGCTGCACGGGCCGCGGCGGGGCCGTGGGCAGGGTGAGGCGGCGCAGGCGCTCGCGCAGGCGATCCTCGACGGGGGCGACCGGCTCCACCGCAGCCGCTGAGGTTCATGGCGCGGATCCACGTCTGTGCGGGCCCGGGGACGTCCGTGGAGAAATCGGAACCGACTACTCCGCCCAAAAACCCCGCAGCGGACCCTCGGTAACCGCTCGGTACAGATTCCGTGGAGATTACGCCACCGAAACTTACTAACCCGTAAGAATTCTGTCCCGCCCTTCCCCTTGTGGCCGTATTTCACCGGCTGACCAGTGCATATTCGGCGCGCTCCGGTTCATTTGGGCCCCTCCCGCCGGGGCTCGCGGTGGGGTACCGTCACCGGCGCTGTGCGGAGCGCCACGAGGAGCAACATTGCGCGAGTTCACCTCCCCCCCTCTGGCGTCGGCGCCGCCGGTGGGCGGTCTGGCCGACGTCGTGTTCGACCACGCCCTTGACGATCCGACGCGTGTCGCGCTCGGCCGCAAGGACGACGCCGGCCGCTGGCGCGACGTCACGAGAGCCGAGTTCCGTGACGAGGTGCTCGGGCTCGCCAAGGGGCTGCTCGCGCAGGGCGTCCGGTTCGGCGACCGCGTCGCGATCATGTCCAGGACCCGCTACGAGTGGACCCTGTTCGACTTCGCGCTGTGGACGGTCGGCGCCCAGGTCGTGCCGATCTACCCCACGGCCTCGGCCGAGCAGGTCTTCTGGACCCTGTACGACGCGCAGGTGTCGGCGGTGCTCGTGGAGCACGAGGACCACGCCATGACGATGGCGACCGTCATCGACCGGCTGCCCTCGCTCAGCCGGATGTGGCAGCTGGACCGGGATCCGGTGGCCGAGATCACCGCGTCGGGCACGCACATCGACGACGAGGTGGTGCACCGCCACCGCCGCGCCGTCACCCCCGACGCCGTCGCCACGATCATCTACACCTCGGGCACCACGGGCCGCCCCAAGGGCTGTGTCATCAGCCACGCGAACTTCATGTTCGAGGCGGACACGATGGTCGGCCGCTGGGAGCCCGTGTTCCACTCCAAGCGCGGCGACGAGGCCAAGACGCTGCTGTTCCTGCCGCTGGCACACGTCTTCGGCCGCATGGTGCAGATCGCCGCGATCCGCGGCGGCGTCATGCTGGGCCACCAGCCGCAGCTCAACGCGGCGGCCCTGCTGCCCGACCTGCAGGCGTTCCGCCCGACGTTCATCCTCGCCGTTCCGTACATCTTCGAGAAGGTCTTCAACGCGGCCCGCCGCAAGGCCGAGAAGGACGGCAAGACGGGTCCGTTCGACAAGGCCGTGGAGTGCGCGGTGCGGTACGCGGACGCGCAGGAGGCGAAGGCGTTCGGTACGGGCCCCGGGCCGTCCGCGTCGCTGCGCGTCCAGCACAGCGTCTTCGACAAGCTCGTCTACTCCAAGGTCCGCGACGCGATGGGCGGCAAGGTGCGGCACGCGATGTCGGGCGGCTCCGGGATGGACCGCCGCCTCGGCCTGTTCTTCGCGGGCGCCGGCGTCACGATCTACGAGGGTTACGGCCTCACGGAGTCCACCGCGGCGGCGGCCGCGAACCCGCCGGAGCAGACCCGGTACGGCACGGTCGGCCGGGCCGTCCCCGGCACGACGGTCCACATCGCCGACGACGGCGAGGTGTGGCTCTACGGCCCGAACGTGTTCCAGGGCTACCTGAACGACCCGAAGGCCACCGACGCCACGCTGCACGACGGCTGGCTGGCCACCGGTGACCTCGGCGCGCTCGACGAGGACGGGTATCTGACGATCACCGGCCGCAAGAAGGAGATCCTGGTGACCTCCGGCGGCAAGAGCGTCTCGCCGCAGCAGCTGGAGGAGCGGGTGCGCGACCATCCGCTGGTGGCGCAGTGCATCGTCGTGGGCAACGACCGGCCGTACGTCGCCGCGCTCGTCACCCTTGACTCCGAGGCCGTCGAGCACTGGCTGACGATGCGCGGCAAGCCGCCGCTCAAGCCCGCCCAGCTGGTCCACGACCCGGACCTGGAGACCGAGGTGCGCAGGGCCGTCGTGGCGGCCAACACCCTGGTCTCGCAGGCCGAGTCGATCCGTACGTTCCGGATACTGGCCTACCAGTTCACCGAGGAGCACGGGCTGCTCACGCCGTCCCTGAAGCTGAAGCGGAAGGCGATCGAGGAGGCGTACGCCGAGGAGGTCGAGGCACTGTACCGGGGCTGATTCCGCGCCGGTACGTTCCCGGCGGTAACCCCGCCACCCCGCCCCGAGCAGGCCGCATACCGTTTCTGACGGTTCATCAATTACCGATGCGTCAGTTATTGACGGTTCATCAGGTCGCACACAGAATCACCCTCACTCGACGGAGGGGGCCCACCGTGTCGCGATCGATCCGCGCCATCACCGCCACCGTGGCGGCACTGCTGCTCGCCACCGCCTGCAACTCCGCGGCCACCGGTAACTCAGGCAACTCCCCTGACGGCAAGGGGAGTCCGGCCCGCGGAGTGACCGACAAGGCCATCAAGGTCGGCGGCATCGTCTCCATGACGACCGCCAGCGGCTACAGCAAGAAGGACACCGACCTCGGCGCGAAGGCCCGCTTCGACCGCGCCAACGCCGAGGGCGGGATCAACGGCAGGAAGATCGACTACCTGGGCGCCGAGGACGACGGCCAGGACCCGGCCAGAAACCTCGCCGCGGCCCGCAAACTCGTCCAGCAGGACAAGGTGTTCGCCATCGCACCGATGAGCTCGGTCACCTTCTCCGGCGCCGACTTCCTGCAGAAGCAGCAGGTCCCGACGTTCGGCTGGGGCACCATCCCGTCGTTCTGCGGGCCCAGCTACATGTACGGCATGACGGGCTGTCTGGTCCCGATGCCGGGCGGCACCATCTCCCAGCAGTGGCCGGAGGGGCTCAAGCAGGTCACCCACGGCTCCCGGGGCAAGACCGTCGCCATCCTCGCCAACGACAACGACGCGGGCACCTTCGCCATCCGCACCTACAAGCAGAGCTTCGCGTCCGCCGGCTACAAGGTCACCTTCGCCAAGTCGTCCGTGCCGGCCACCTCGGTGCCCAGCGACTGGTCGGCGTACACGAAGGAGATCCTGCGCAGCAACGGCGGCAAGGCGCCCGACATCGTGGTCTCCGTGATGCAGACCCCGTACAACATCGGCCTGTTCACCGCCGTCAAGCGCACCGGGTACAAGGGCGTGCTCACCGACCCGACCGACTACGACCCCGGGCTGCTCGCCAAGAGCGCGACGAAGGAGGCGCTCGACGGCGTGCACGTGCTGCTGACCTTCGCGCCGTTCGAGACGAAGTCCGCGGACATGGACCGGTTCAAGGCCGACATCAAGAAGGCGTCCGGCGGCAAGGACGTGCCGCTCAACATGCACATGATGACCGGCTACATGTCCGCCGACCTCTTCCTCGCCATCGCGAAGAAGGCGGGCCGGGACCTGACGGTCGCCTCCTTCCAGAAGGCCGCGGACGGGTTCTCCGACACCGGCACCATGGTCGGCGACCGGTCCCTGCCCGGGGGACAGAAGCAGGCGTTCGGCTGCGGCGCCCTCGTCCAGCTCAGGAACGGGGCGTACCACGTCTCGTCGCCCTTCAAGTGCTACGAGCCCATCCCGTTCAAGTAGGGGGCGACCCGCATGTCCGACCTGCTTGCCTTCGTGCTGAGCGGGCTCGTGTCGGGTGCGCTGTACGCGCTCCTCGCCACCGGCCTCGTCCTGTCCTACTCGGCCTCCGGACTCTTCAACTTCGCGCACGGCGCCACCGCTTACCTGTGCGCGCTCGCCTTCTACGAACTCCACTCGGGCCTCGGCTGGCCCGCCGTACCGACCGCGCTCCTGCTCGTCTGTGTCGTATCTCCCCTGCTGGGATGGGGACTTGACCGGCTGATGTTCCGCAAGCTGGCGCGCGTCGGCGAGACCGCGCAGATCGTGGCGACCATCGGCCTGCTCGTCGCGCTGCCCGCCCTCGGCCTGTGGATCGTCGAACTCCTCGACGACGCGGGGGTGCCGGTCAAGCCCGCGGAGAACCAGTTCGGGCTTCCGGGTATCGGCCCGAGCCCGGCGAAGAACTGGCAGCTCATGGACGGCGTCGGCATCGACTCCGACCAGCTGATCACCTGGGTGGCGACCGCCGCCGTCGCGCTCGGCCTGTGGATCCTGATGCGGCACACGACGCTCGGCCTGCGCCTGCGGGCCGCCGTCGACAACCGCTCCCTCGTCGAACTGCGCGGCATGAGCGCCGACCGGCTCTCCACCGTGGCGTGGATGCTGTCGTCCGGCCTCGCGGGCCTCGCCGGGGTTCTCGCCACCCCGCTGCTCGGCCTGTCCGCGCACGACTTCACCCTGTTCCTGTTCGTGTCGGCGACCGCCGCAGTGCTCGGGCGCTTCGCCTCCGTACCCCTCGCGTTCGCGGGCGGACTCGGGCTCGGCGTCCTGCAGAACCTCGTCGCCGGCTACGCCTCCTTCGCGGAAGGCATCACCGGGTTCCGCACCGCGGTCCCCTTCCTGATCCTGTTCGCCGGACTGCTGCTGCTCACCCGGCGGCAGCGCACGGCGGGCACGGCAGCCGTCGACGCGCCGCCCGTCGACTACCTGGCGGGCCGCTCCTGGATGCGGACCTGGGGTCCGTGGGCGGCGGCGGCCGTCCTGCTCGCGGTCGCCTTCTACACGGTGACGACCCCGTTCTGGAGCGGCATCCTCGCCCAGGGCCTCGCCCTCTCCCTCGTCTTCGTCTCCTTCACCGTCGTGACCGGACTCGGCGCGATGGTGTCCCTCGCGCAGGCCACGTTCGTCACCGGCGCGGCGCTCGTGGCCGGGCTCCTGATGAGCCACGGCTGGCCGTTCATCGCGGCGGCGCTCGTCGGCACGTGCGTCGCGGCGCTCCTCGGCGCGCTGGTGGCACTGCCCGCGCTGCGCCTCGGGGGCAGGACCCTCGCGCTCGCCACCCTCGCCCTCGCCTTCCTCGCCGACCAGGTCCTCTTCCAGATCGGCTGGCTGCGCAACGGCGACACCGGCTGGGAGATCCCGCGCCCCGTCCTCGGACCCGTCGACCTGAGCGACGACCGGGCGATGGGCGTCGCCATGGTCGTCCTGTGCGCGGCCGCCGTGGCCGCTCTCGCGGCGCTGCGGAACTCGCCGTCGGGCCGCGCCATGCTCGCCGTGCGCTCCGCGCCCGCCGCCGCGATGGCCTCCGGTGTCTCCGTCGTCCGCACCAAACTCCTCCTCTTCACCCTCTCGGCGGGCCTCGCGGGCTTCGGCGGCGTGATGTACGCGTCGTACAACACCCGTATCACCGCTACCGACTTCACCGCGATGACGGGCCTCATCTGGCTCGCGGTGGTCGTCGCGGCCGGGGTGCGGCGCCCGCAGTTCGCCGTCGTCGCGGGCCTCGTGTACGCGATCGTGCCGCACGTCGTGGCCGACCACGTCACGAGCTCCGTGCACCTGCCGGTCGTCCTGTTCGGGCTCGCGGGCCTCGCCCTCGCCAACGACCCGGACGGATACTGCGCGGCGCTCTCGGTACGGCGGCACCGGCGGCGGAGCGCGAAACCCGCGCAACCATGGGCCGTACCGGAGGCGACGGTCCCCGCCCCCCGCCCGGCGCCCGCGCAAGGCACCCCGCCCGTACTCGAACTGCGCGGCCTGCACGCCGGATACGACGGCGCTCCCGTCCTGCACGGCGTGGACCTCACCGTGCGCCCCGGCGAGATCGTCGCCCTGCTCGGGCCCAACGGCGCCGGGAAGTCGACCACTTGCCGCACGGCGGCCGGCCTGCTCGCACCCCTTGCGGGACAGGTGTACGTCGCCGGGCGGGACGCCACCCGCGAGGGCCCCGTCCGCCGCGCGCGGGCCGGTGTCCTCCTCGCCCCCGAAGGGCGCGGCATCTTCCCCGCCCTCACCATCGAGGAGAACCTCACCCTGCACCTCCCCGACAAGCACGCGCGCGAGGCCGTGTACGCGCGCTTCGCGGGGCTCGCCGCCCGCCGGGGCGTCGTCGCGGGCGCGCTGTCGGGCGGCGAACAGCAGCTGCTCGCCCTCGCCCCGCTCCTCCAGGAACCACCACGCGTGCTGATCGCCGACGAGCCGTCCCTCGGGCTCGCGCCCCGCATCGTCGACGAGGTGTTCGGGCTGCTCACCGAACTCCGGGACGCCGGAACGGGGTTGCTCCTCGTCGAGGAGAAGGCCACCGAGATCCTCGGCGTCGCGGACACCGTCGCGTATCTCGACCGGGGCCGCGTCGCCTGGTGCGGCCCGCGCGCGGACGTACGCGCCGACCGGCTCACCGAGGCCTACCTCGGGCTCGCGGCGACAGACGAAGAGGAAGGGGTGCGCCCATGACCGGCATCGCTACGGGACCCGCCGCCGGACGCGCCACGGGACCCGTCCTGGAGGCCGCCGGGATCGGCGTCAGGTTCGGCGGGGTCCGCGCGCTCGACGGGGTCGGCCTGACGCTGCGCCCCGGCGAGGTGTGCGGCCTCATCGGCCCGAACGGCGCGGGCAAGACCACGCTCTTCGACGTGCTGTCCGGGATCCGGCGCCCCGACGCGGGCCGCGTCCTGCTCGACGGCGAGGACGTCACGCGCCGTTCCCCCGTCTGGCGGGCCCGCCACGGGATGCGCCGCACGTTCCAGCGCCAGCAGCTCTTCGGCCAGCTCACCGTCGCCGACAACCTGCTGGTGGCGCAGGAGTGGCGGGGCGGTGGGGGCGGCCTCGCCGCCGACCTGGTGGCGGCGCCGACCAGACGGGCGTACGAGCGGCGGCGGCGCGCGCGGGCCGCGGAGATGCTGCGCGCCTGCGGCCTCGAATCGCTGGCCGGCAGTTACGCGGGGACGCTCCCCGTCGGCCAGGCACGCATGGTGGAGCTGGCGCGGGCGGGCGTGGAGGGGGCGCGGGTGGTGCTGCTCGACGAGCCCGCGTCGGGGATGACGGACGACGAGATCGGCCAGCTCAAAGCCGTGGTCCGCCATCTGACCGACCAACAGGGCTGCGCGGTGCTGCTCGTCGAGCACAACGTCGCGTTCGTGATGGACCTGTGCTCCCGCATCGTCGTGCTCGACCTCGGCACCCGGCTGGCCGAGGGCACCCCGGCTGCCGTGCGCGCCGACCCCGCCGTACGGGACGCGTACCTCGGTCCGGCGGGGTGAGCGGGGCCGGGGGTGCACCCGTGAACACGCCGTGAACGGGAATGCGGCCCGGGCCCTGATCGTTGACGATGGGAGCACCACCCGACAACGCGAAGGATCGAGAGCTCGTGAGCAAGGTCCCCCCGATCATCCTGAACAATGGCGTCGCGATGCCGCAGCTCGGCTTCGGCGTCTGGCAGGTGCCGGACGACGAGGCCGAGAAGGCTGTCACGACAGCCCTGGAGGCCGGGTACCGCAGCATCGACACCGCCGCGATCTACGGCAACGAGGAAGGCACCGGCAAGGCCCTCGCCGCCTCCGGCATCGCCCGCGACAAGCTCTTCGTCACCACGAAGCTGTGGAACGCGGACCAGGGCTACGACGCGACGATGCGCGCCTTCGACGCCTCCCTCGAAAAGCTCGGCCTCGACCACGTCGACCTGTACCTGATCCACTGGCCGCTGCCCTCGAAGGACAGCTACGTGGACACCTACAAGGCCTTCGAGAAGATCTACGCGGACGGCCGGGCCAGGGCCATCGGTGTCTCCAACTTCCTTCCGGAGCACCTGGAGCGCCTGCTCGGCGAGACGTCGATCATTCCCGCGGTCAACCAGATCGAGCTGCACCCGCACCTCCAGCAGCGCGCCGCCCGCGAGTTCCACGCGGAGCAGGGCATCACGACCGAGGCCTGGTCGCCGCTTGGGCAGGGCAAGGGCCTCCTGGAGGTCCCGGCGATCGTCGCGATCGCCCAGAAGCACGGGCGTACGCCGGCCCAGGTCGTGCTGCGCTGGCACGTCCAGCTGGGCAACGTGGCGATCCCGAAGTCAGTGACGCCGTCGCGGATCAAGGAGAACATCGACGTGTTCGGCTTCGAGCTGGACCTCGAGGACATCGCCGCGATCAGCGCGCTGAACGAGGACCGCCGTCTGGGTCCCGACCCCGCCACCTTCGACATCGTCTGACCGCCTCACGTACCGACACCTGTGCCCCGTCTCCCTCCGGAGGGAGACGGGGCACAGGTGTCACCTCGCGCCGTGGATGGGGGCGATCTCCTGGACGCGCTGGGCGAGGCCGAAGTCGAGTGCGGTGACGACGCCGCCCGCACTGTGGGTGTTCACGGACAGGGCGACGGTGTGATAGCCGAGGGTCAGGTCCGAGTGGTGGTCGAGCTCGTCCTGGATCTGCGCGATGTGCACGACGAGGGCCGTGGCCGCGAAGTGGCTGCCGAGACGGAAGGTCCGGGCGAGCCGGTCGCCCTCCACACTCCAGCCGGGCAGCTCGGCGAGACGGTCCTCGATCTCCTTCTGGGACAGCGGCTCCGTGGGCATGAGCAGGTCCTTTCCCTGGGGCGTGCGGGGATTTCAAGCGTCCCACAAGGGGGGCTCCACGCGCCCCTCGGCTACGGTCGTGGGCATGACGACTGCCCCGCCCGCCCGCCTGTCCGGAATCGGTCCTCTGCTGCGGGAATGGCGCGAGCGGCGGCGGGTGAGCCAGCTGGAGCTCGCCCTGCGCGCCGGTTCGTCCGCCCGGCATCTGAGCTTCGTGGAGACGGGCAGGTCGCGCCCCGGCGAGAACCTTGTCCTGCGGCTCGCGGAGCAGCTGGACGTGCCGGTGCGGGAGCGCAACGCGCTGCTGCTGGCGGCGGGTTACGCGCCACGGTTCGCGGAGACACCGCTCGACGACCCGTCGATGGGGGCGCTGCGCGAGGGCCTCGACCGGCTGCTGCGCGGTTACGAGCCGTATCCGGCGCTGGTCGTCGACGCGACGTACACGGTGGTCGCCGCCAATCAGGGGATCGCGATGCTGATGGCCGGGCTGCCCGAGTCGCTTCTCGTGCCGCCGCTCAACGCGATGCGCCTCACCCTGCACCCGGAGGGCCTCGCGCCCCGGATCCGGAACCTGCGCGCGTGGCGCGGCCATCTCCTGGCCCAGATGGAGCGGCAGATCGCCCTCGACCGTTCGGAGGCGCTGCGCGCGGTGTACGAGGAGGTCAAGGCGTATCCGCCGGCCCATGAGGACGACGACGGGGCCGGTGAGGACGAGCCGGTGCCGTACTTCGCGCTGCCGATGGTGATCGAGCACGACGGGCAGGTGCTGTCGTTCGTGTCGTCGATCTCGACGTTCAACACCCCGATGGACGTGACGGTGGCGGAGCTGGCGATCGAGACGTTCCTGCCGGCCGACCCGGCGACGGTGGAGTATCTGCGGTCGCTGACCCCTTGACCGGATTCACTCGGTGGTGGGCATGCTACTCATCGCACTGGTACCGTAACGCGGCTCGTGCACATGTTCAGTGCGCCGGTGGGGAGACGTGACGTGAGTGAACGGCGGCCCGCGCCCACCGTGGGCCAGGTGGTACTGGGCAGACGCCTGCGGGAGCTGCGCGAGTCGGCAGGGCTCAACCGTGACGAGGCGGCCCGCGCGCTGCACGTCACCGGCGCCACGATCCGCCGCATGGAGACCGCCGAGGTCGCCCTCAAGATCCCGTACGTACAGATGCTCCTGGAGCTGTACGGGGTGCCGGAGCAGGAGGCCGAGGCGTTCGTCGCGCTCGCCGAAGAGGCCAATCTGCCGGGCTGGTGGCAGCGTTTCCACGACATCCTGCCCGACTGGTTCAGCCTGTACGTGAGCCTGGAGAGCGCGGCCGGGCTCATCAGGTCGTACGAGCCGCACTTCGTGCCGGGGCTGCTGCAGACGGAGGAGTACGCGCGGGCCGTGCTCGACGCCGGCACGGTCGGCCGCGCGCAGCCCGGCGACCTCGAACGGCATGTGACGCTCCGCATGGCCCGGCAGGCGCTCCTGACCCGCGAGGACCCGCCGCATCTGTGGGCCGTGATGGACGAGACGGCGCTGCGCCGGCCGCCGGGCGGGGCCAAGGTGCTGCGCAACCAGCTGGACCGGCTCATCGAGGCGAGCGCGCTGCCCCATGTGACGCTGCAGATAGCGGAGTTCGCGGCGGGCCCGCACCCGGGGACGTTCGGGCCGTTCACGCTGTTCCGGTTCCCGGTGCGCGAGCTGCCGGACATGGTCTTCAGCGAGTACGTGACGGGTGCGCTCTACCTGGACGACCGGGCCGAGGTCGGCGCCCATCTGGAGGTCCTCGACCACATCGCGGCGCAGGCGGCGTCCGCGGAGCGCACGGTGGAGCTGATGCGGGAGATCCGCGACGCGCTGTGAGCGCCGGGCGCTGACAGCGCCGACGACGGTGCCGCGGGCCCGTCGTGACGGGACCGCGGCACCGGTGCCGTGCGTCGTCAGGCGAGCTTCGCCGTCAGGGTGATCGTCGTGCCGGTGAGCGCCTGGCTCACCGGGCAGTTCTTCTTGGCGTCCTCGGCCGCGGCGACGAACCCGGCCTCGTCGAGCCCGGGCACGGAACCCTCCACCGTGAGGTGGATGCCGGTGATGCCCGTGCCCGGCTGGAACGTGACGTCGGCGGAGGTGACCAGCTTGGCGGGCGGGTTGCCGCCGTTCGTCAGGCCGTTGGACAGGGCCATCGAGAAGCAGCTGGAGTGCGCGGCGGCGATCAGCTCCTCCGGGCTCGTCTTCCCGTTCGCCGCCTCGGCCCGGGAGGGCCAGGACACGGCCTGCTGGCCGATGCCGGAGGAGTCGAAGGTGACGACGCCGCTCCCCTTGAGCAGATCGCCTTCCCACACGGTGTGCGCGGAGCGCGTGGTAGCCACGGTGATTCCCTTCAGTCAGGTCCCGGTCGGGGCTTTCGTGGAACCCATCCGACCACACCCGGGCCGCATTCGGCCGCAATGCGCACAGCCCGCGGATCAGTCGGTGGCGTCCACGGCGCCACGCTTCTTGCGGGCCGCGATCCACGCGTAGACGAGGACGCCGACGAACAGGAACAGGACGCCCTGGTAGACGGCCGCGTATCCGGCCCCGCCGACCAGCCACAGGGAGAAGCCGAACGCGGCGAGGGCGAGCACCATGTCGCGGGCCAGGCGCGCGCCGTCGACCTTGTGGCCCTGTCCGGACAGCAGGAAGTAGATCTGCGCCGCGGTCGCGAGGAGGTACGGGACGGTCGCGGTGAACGTGGTGACGAGGACGAGGGTCTCGAAGACCCCGGCCGAGCCCGCCGTGTAGTTGTAGACCGTCAGCAGGGAGGCGAGGACGACGGTGACGATGACGCCCACCGTCGGGGTGCCGCGCTTCTTCTTCGTGAACACGGCCGGGAACAGGCCGTCCTTCGCGGCGGCGTACGGGGTCTGGGCGCTGAGGAGCGTCCAGCCGTTGAGTGCCCCCACGATGGAGATCAGGGCGGACACGGCGACGGCGGTGCCGCCCCAGGTGCCGCCGAACATGGCGTTGACGGCGTCGGACATCGGCGCGCCGGAGTCGACGAGCTTGTCGTGCGCGACCGTGCCGAAGACGGCGAGCGTGCACAGCAGGTAGACGAGGGCGGCGAGGCACGTGCCGAGGACCGTCGCGCGGCCCACGTTCCGCTCGGGGTCGCGGACCTCGCCGGCGCTGACCGACGCGGACTCGACGCCGAGGTAGCTGAACAGCAGGATCGCGGCGGACGCGGAGACGGCGCCGAGCGGCGAGTCGTTGCTCGCCTGGAAGGGCCCGAGGTTGTCGGCGTGGAAGAAGAACAGTCCGCCGACGGCGACGAGGAGCAGCGGCGCGAACTTAAGGACGGTCGACACGAGCTGCACCGCGCCGACGTAGCGGGTGCCGGCGAGGTTCGCGAGGGCCGGGAGCCACTGCACGGCGAGCGCGGCGACGATGGTCCACAGCTTGGAGCCGTGGATCGGCAGGAGGACGTCGAGGTAGCCGACGGCGGCCACGGCGAGCGCCGCGTTCGACACCCAGGCGGTGATCCAGTACGACCAGGAGGCCAGGAATCCGGCGAAGTCGCCGAAGGCCTCGCGGGCGTAGACGTAGGGGCCGCCGGTCTGCGGGTTGCGCCGGGCCAGGCGGCCGAAGACCAGGGCGAGCGCGATGGCGCCGGCGGTGAGGACGGCGAACGCGACGAGGCTGATGGTGCCGAACGGGGCTACGGAGGCCGGGAGCAGGAAGATGCCGCCGCCGATGATGTTGCCCATGACGAGGGCGGTGGCGACCGGGAGCCCGAAACGGCGGGCGTGCTTGCTGGACGTGTCTTCGTGCTGTGGGGCCGGAGCCGGCTTCGTCACGGTTCCGGTGTCGTGCATGGGGGGAGCGCCTCTCTTGGTGCGGGCGCCGACCGGGATCGCCGGGCGGCGTCCCATGGTCGGTCCCCGGCACGCACCGCTCCAAATCAGGCGGATTCGTCCTGCGGGATCACCGTCGCGGCCGTAAATGATGCGTCGGCGGAGGGCTCGCGCCGGGATTCGTCCAGCGGGACGAGGGGGACCTGGGGGCCGTATCCCTCGCGCAGCCAGCGGCGGAGCACCCGGTGGACCTGCTCGGCACCCACGAGTTCGGTGCCCTCGGCGACCGGGGGCGAGAAGACCTCCGGGGCGAGCAGGAACGGGTGGCCCTGGGCGCCGCCGAGGCCGCCGTGGGAGCCGATCTGCTCCTCGAAGGCGAGCACTTCGCCCTCGGCGGGGTCGTACCAGGAGTTCACCATGATGTCGGCGGTGTGCGGGAAGGAGTCGGTGCGGCGGACCGCGTCGGCGGCGTGCGGGCCGAAGTCGGCGAGGGGCCCGGGTTCGTCGTCGAGGGCGGCCAGGGGGATCTCGGCGCCGCGTGCGCCGAGGACGACGGCGCCGTGCTCTTCGCTGCGCACCAGCAGGAAGCCGATGCCGGGGTGGTTGGCGAGGGTGGTGAGCAGCGCCGGGTGGCGGGCGTCGATCTCCTCCTTGCTCATGCGGTGCGGCACGTCGGGGAAGGAGACAAGGCCGAGGTTGCCGGAGGCGAGCACGATCGGTTCGGAGCGGCGCGAGGACGGGCGGTGCTTCTCCCGGCCCTCCTCGACGGGCCTGCGCAGTGCGGCCCGGACGGCCGCGCGGGCCTCGGCGCCACTGTGCGTGCGCCCGGCGCGGCGCGGCACGGGCAGTCCGCAGCCGGCCCGCACGAGGTCCTGGAGGCCGAGCCCGTAGCGGGCGCGGAACGTCTCGCCGGGGCTCTGCCCGTGGTCGGACAGAACGACGATCCGGTACGGGCGCGGGGCGTGCTCGGCGACCTTGGCGATGAGGGCGAGCGAGCGGTCGAGGCGGGCCAGGACCTTCTCGGCGTCGCGGCTGCCGGGCCCGGAGTGGTGGGCGACCTCGTCGTACGCGACGAGGTCCGCGTAGACGGAGCTGCGGCCCGCGAGCATGTCGCCGATCACGGCCGCGACGACGACGTCCCGTTCGACGACGGTCGCGAAGGCCCGGATGAACGGGTAGAGGCCGCCGCGTCCGACGCGGGGACGCTGCCGGGTCAGGCGGGCCCGGGTGGACTGGCCGATCTCGCGGCCGGTCTCGGCGACGAAGGACAGAGCGGTGCGTACGGCGTTCGCCGGGTCCCTGAAGTACGCGAAGTAGCCGGCCCTGGACCGGTTCTCCTTACCCCGGCGGGCGGCGACGGACAGCACGAGGGCGACCTGTCCTGCGCCGCCGCTGAAGAGGTTGCCGCGGCTCGCGCCGTCCAGGGTGAGGAGGCCGCCGTCGCCGGTGCGCTCGATGGCGCGGCGCTGGAGTTCGGCGGCGCTGCTGGGCCGGTTGGAGACCTGGATCTCGCGGGTGTCCTTCTCGTACCAGCGGAACGCGGGCACGTCGTGGTTGCTGCCGTGCAGGATGCCGAGCTGACTCGCGCCGGTCTGGCTCGACCAGTCGGTGCGCCAGGGGGTGAGGCGGTGCGTGCCGGCGCCGATCCAGGCGCCGACGGTGGGCATCAGGTCCTGGTTCACGGCGTCGCGGAGCACGTCGTGGCCGACGCCGTCGAGCTGGAGGAAGACCGTGCCGGGGGTGGACGGTCCTGCGCCGGGGCCGTGTCTGCGGCGGCGCCGGTCGGCGAGGCGGTACAGGCGGCGGCGGTAGGCGTCGTCGTCCCGTACGGCGAGGGCTCCGCCGGTGGCCGAGGCGACCGCCGACATCACCGCGGCGACGACGACGGCGGTCTCCGGGTTGGCCTCGCCCCGGCCGTCGGGGACGAGGTCGAGGGCGAGGAGCAGCAGCCCGCCGTTGAGGGCGAACACGGCGAGGCCGAGGACGAGGGCGGGGACGAGGAGCAGGGCGCGTACGAGGAGCGGCCACACCAGTGCGGACAGGATGCCGAAGGCACCGGCGCCGAGCGCGGCGGTGACGGCGATGCGGGTGGCGCTGTCGCCGCTCGCCGACTGGAGCTGGAAGTCCGGCAGGATCCCGGCGAGCACGAGCATCGTGACGGTGCTGACCGCCCACACGGCGATCGACCGCCATCCCGCGCCGGCGACCCGTCGCCATCGCCCCTCGCCCACGCCTCGCTCACCTTCCGTCGAACGCCGTCGCCCCCTCGGCCCAGCGTGTCATATGAGCCGTTTGCATCTGGGTTCTCCCCCTTGGGGGTGTGGGGCGGCGGCGCGTGGCCCGGGTCAGCAGCCGTCGTATCCGGCCGTCGGCATCGACATGCGGCGGTGGACGCGCTTCTTCATCTCCGCGTCGTACCTCGGCTCCGCGAGCCCCGCGGTCTCCAGGCGGACGCCGCGGCGGGCGCACTCGGCGGTGAACTCGTCGACGGAGCGCAGCGCGGCCCGCAGGACGCGGTGGCTCGGGACGACGAACAGGTCGACGTGGCCCGCGTCGACGTCCGCCCACAGCACGTCGTGGTCGGAGCGCAGGGCGTGGACGAGGAGTTCTCTGGTGACCACGTAGCCCCGGTCGGCGGCCCAGCGGGCGCACATCGCGTGCTGGCTGCGCGAGTCCACCAGGAAGGGGTCGGCGTCCAGTTCCTCCAGCGGCGTCAGGCTGGCGATCGCCATGACCCGGACCGCGCCCCCCTCCGGGCCGGCCGCTGCCGCTCGCGCCGGTTCACCCATGGTGGCCCCCTCACCTCCGGTTTCGTCGTCGACCCTACTCCTGCCCGTAGGCTCGGAGGAGTCGCTCGGAAGAGTCGCCCGGAGGAGTCGTTCGCGGGAGGTCCTGGAGGTGCCGGTGGAGATCACCTGGTGGGGTCACGCCACCTGCACGGTCGAGGACTCGGGCGTCCGCGTGCTGACCGACCCGCTCTTCACGCGCCGCCTCGTGCATCTGCGGCGGCGTCGCGGGGCGCCCCCGCCGCCCGAGGCCGCCGTCGCCGACCTCGTCCTCGTCTCCCATCTGCACGCCGACCATCTGCACCTCCCGTCCCTGGCGAGGCTCGCGCCCGGCACCCGCGTCCTGCTCCCGCGAGGGTCCCTGCGCGCGGTGCCCGGTCTGCGCAAGCTCGCGCATCTCCGGCTCACCGAGGTGGAACCGGGCACCCGCCTGGACGTCGAAGGCCTCGACGTACGCGCCGTGTTCGCGTCCCACGACGGGCGGCGCGTCCCCATCGGCCCGCACCGCTCCCCCGCGCTCGGCTTCGTGGTGAGCGGCGAGGCCCGTACGTACTTCGCGGGCGACACGGGCCTCTTCGACTCCATGGCTCAGGCCGTCGGCGAGGTCGACGTGGCGCTCCTGCCGGTCGGCGGCTGGGGGCCCTGCCTCGGGCCGCACCATCTGGACGCGGGGCGCGCCGCCGAGGCGCTCGCCCGGATCGCGCCGCGCTGCGCCGTGCCCGTGCACTACGGGACGTACTGGCCGATCGGTATGGACGCGGTGCGGCCGCACGAGTTCCACGCGCCCGGCGACGAGTTCGTGCGGCGGGCCGCCCGGCTGGCGCCCGGGGTGACGGTGCATCTGCTCGGCCACGGCGAGAGCGTGCGGCCGGAGGTCGCCGGGTGAACCCCGCCGGCCGGGCGGGCCGTGAACTGCTCGCCGCCGCGGTGACCCACGCGCCGCCGGAGTCCACCCAGCAGGCCGTCGGCTACCCCTCGTTGTTCCTGCTGATCGTGATCGGCGCCCTCGTGCCGGTCGTGCCCACGGGGGCGCTCGTCAGCTCGGCGGCCGTGGTCGCCTTCCATCAGACGTCACCGCTCTCGCTGCTGCTCGTGTTCGTCGTCTCGTCGCTCGCGGCGTTCCTCGGGGACGTGACGCTGTACTGGCTGGGGCAGCGCGGCATGAGGTCGAGGAACGGCTCCAGGTGGCTCGCGGCGATCCGCGACCGGGCGCCCGAGGAACGGCTCGCGCAGGCGCAGGCCAGGCTCGCCGCCCATGGGGTGACGGTGCTCGTGCTGTCCCGGCTCGTGCCCGCCGGGCGCATCCCCGTGATGCTGGCGTGTCTGATGGCGAGGATGCCGCTGCGGCGGTTCGTACGCGGAAACGTACCGGCGTGCCTGGCCTGGACGCTGACGTATCAGCTCATCGGCATCCTCGGCGGTTCGCTGTTCCCGGAGCCGTGGGAGGGCGTCGTGGCGGCGGTCGGCCTGACCGTGGCGATCAGTGCGGCACCCGCGGTGTGGCGGCGGCTGCGCGGGGGCCGGCCCTAGGGCCTTCCGTTTGGATCACGCCGGGCTCGCGGAGCCCGGCACCGCACCTCGCGGCGTTGTCGTCAGTCGCCTACGTCCCCCAGCTACCGCTGGGAGGTGCCCCCCCGCGTGGGCTCCCTCCTCCGCCTTGCGATGCACGGCACCAGACCCCGCTCCCCACGCGGCGGTAGCCGCACATGTCGCCGTCGGCCTGATCCGAACGAAAGGCCCTGGCGGTCAGACGGCGAGCACGCGTGACGCGCCCACCGGCAGGTCCCACAGGTCCTCGCGCGCCAGGCCCGCCTTCCGCCAGGCGGCCCGTACGCGCGTGAGGGGTTCGAGGACCGGCTCGGCCGACAGCAGGAACGTGGCCCAGTGCATCGGCGCCATCCGGCGCGCGCCCACGTCCCGGGCCGCCGCGACCGCCTCCTCCGGGTCGCAGTGCACGTCCTTGAGCCACCAGCGCGGGTCGTACGCGCCGATCGGCAGGAGCGCCAGGTCGATGCCCGGGTAGCGGCGGCCGATCTCGCGGAACCAGTGGCCGTACCCGGTGTCCCCCGCGAAGTAGACCCGCTGCCCCTCCAGGTCGGTGAGGACCCAGCCGCCCCACAGGGTTCGGCAGGTGTCGACGAGGCTGCGCTTGGACCAGTGGTGGGCCGGTACGAAGTCGAAGCGGACGCCGTCGAGTTCGGCCGCCTCCCACCAGTCGAGCTCCGTGACGCGGGAGAAGCGGCGGCGGGTGAACCAGCGGCCGAGTCCGGCGGGCACGAACACCGGGGTGTCCTTCGGGAGGCGCTTGAGGGTCGGGGCGTCCAGGTGGTCGTAGTGGTTGTGGCTGATGACGACGGCGTCGACGCGCGGCAGGGCGCTCCAGGCGACGCCCGCCGGGGTGACGCGGGCCGGGGTGCCGAGGATCTTGCGGGACCAGACAGGGTCGGTGAGCACGGTGAGGCCGCCTATGCGCAGCACCCAGCTGGCGTGTCCCGCCCAGCTGACGGCGACGGTCCTGGCGTCCACGGCGGGCAGCGGGCCCGGCGCGAACGGCAGGTCGGCGATCCGGGTCAGCGCCTCGGGCGGCGGACGCAGCGCACCCTCGCGGGCGAACCGGGCTAACGCGCGGAGTCCGGGCAGCGGCGCCGTGAGGCGGTCCGCGAACGACTTGGGCCAGGTGCGTCCCCCGCCGAGCGGCCGGGGCTCGGCGAGGGGCACGAAGGACGCGGGGGCATCAGCTCGCTGTGCCGTCGACTCGGACTGCTGCGTCATCGAGGACTCTCCCATCCCTTGACGTCGGCCCTGAGGTCGTCGAGCGCCGACTCCAACATGCTCAACGCGCGCTGCACGTGCGGCAATTCCACGGGTTCCGGCGAGTTGAGGGATGTCATCCGCTCCTGCGGGGTCGAGCCGAGGAAGGGGCTGGTGGACAGGCGTACGCGCAGGGCGGCGAGGTCGTCGCCGAAGCGGTGGCCGCCGGGGGCGGGCATGCCGAGGCGGCCGGCGAGCCCGTCCTCCAGGTCCTGGGCGTCGCCGACCCCGCGCGCGGAGAGCGCGGGCCGCAGCCGCTCCAGGTCCGCGTACAGGTGCCGGCCGGCCTCGGGCGGTCTGGCGAGTCCGCCGGAGGCCAGCACCACGCGGTGCACGGCGGCGGCGACGCGCGCGTGCAGGACGGTCGCGGCGCGCAGCCGTGCGGTGATCGGGGGCGGCTCGCCGAGCGCGTACGCGGCGGCCGCGGCGGCGGGGGCGGCCAGGACCGAGCCGAGCGCCGTGAGGATGTCCAGGACGCGGGCGCGCAGTTCGGCGCCGCGCTCCGTGGCGGGGAGGCGGGCGACGGCGGCGGGCAGGCCCGGCGGGAGGTAGGCGCCGACGAGGTCGCTGACGACGCTGACGTGGTCGGGCAGCATCTCGGCGGGGCCGATGAGAACGGTGGAGCGGGCCGGATCCCGGTGCAGGGTGTCGCGCCAGGTCTCGTCGCTGACGATGTGCAGGCCCTCCCCGGCGGCGGCCTCCACGGCCTCGTGCAGGATCTCGGGCGGCGGGACGGTGGCGGTCGGGTCGTCGGCGACGGACAGGACGAGGAGTCTCGGATCGCCGCCCTCGGCGCGGACCCGGCGCACGGTTTCGAGGAGGGCGAAGGGGTCCGGGACGCCGCCGCACTCGGCGGGCGTCGCGACGGGGAACACGGACCGGCCGAGGAGCCGCGCCTGGGGCGCCCACCAGGCCGGGCAGGGCCGGGGCAGCAGCACGTCGCCACCGAGCGCCGCGGTCAGCGCGAGGAGCAGGGGGGCGCCGCCGGGCGCGGCGGCGGTGTGGTCGGGCGCGGTGGGCAGACCCCGGCGCCGCCAGTAGCCGCAGGCGGCGTCGAGGAGTGCGGGGGCGCCGCCGGGCGGTTCCGGGACCGCCGGGTCCGCGGCCTCGGCCGCGGCGGCCAGCTCGGGCAGTACGGGAAGCCCGGCGTCGGGCAGCGGCGGGCCGTAGCGGACGGGCCCGTGCCCCTCCCGGCTCTCCGACTCGCTGCGCCGCATGTGCCACCTCCTGCCCTCCCCAGCGTCCCCCGAGCCGCCCGGTCCCGCTCGGCCTGCGACGGGCCGACGGCACCGGCGGCCCGGGCGGGGGCGCACGTAGGAGCGGGGGGACGGGCGGCCGGGCGGGGGCTGGTCCGAGTGGGTGACACGGCGTGAGGAGGCCGGGCGGCGGCGAGGCGGCCGGGGGGCCGACCGACGGCGGGGCAGCCGAGGGGCGCCGACCCACGACGGGGCAGCCGAGGGGCGCCGACCCACGACGGGGCAGCCGGGGGGGCCGACCGACGGCGGCTACGTGGCGTCCCTGAGCACCTGGTCGCGGAGCCGGTCGCAGGAGCGGCTGATCAGGCGGGACACGTGCATCTGGGAGATGCCGAGCCGCTCGGCTATCCGGCGCTGCGTCATGTCGCCGAAGAACCGCAGGTAGAGGATGGTGCGTTCACGCTCGGGCAGGGCCGCGACGCAGGGCCTGACCGACTCCCGGTCGACGACCACGTCGAGGGCCGGGTCGGCCGCGCCGAGACAGTCGCCGAGCGAGTGGCCGTCGTCGCGGCCGGGGAGTTCGGCGTCGAGAGACAGCGTGCGGAAGCTCTCCAGGGCTTCCATCCCGGCGCGTGCCTCGTCCTCCGTCATCCCGGCGTGCCCGGCGATCTCCGCGAGGGTGGGGGCGCGCCCCGGGATCGTCTGGGACAGCTCACGGCGGGCCGAACGGACCCGGTTGCGCAGGTCCTGGACGCGGCGCGGCACATGGAGGGTCCACGTGTGGTCGCGGAAGTGGCGCTTGATCTCGCCGGTGACGGTGGGGACGGCGTAGCTCTCGAACGCGTCGCCGCGCTCGGGGTCGTAGCGGTCGACCGCCTTGACCAGGCCGAGCGCCGCGACCTGGCACAGGTCTTCGTAGGTCTCGCCGCGGTCGCGGAAGCGGCCGGCGAGCCGGTCGGCCATGGGGAGCCACGCCTCGACGACGGTCCGGCGCAGTTCGTCGCGTTCGTGGCAGTCGGGCAGGCCGGCCAGCTTGCGGAAGGCCTCGGCCGTGTCGGGGGCGTCGTCGTGCGGGTGGCGCTTCACCGCCCTGTCGGTGCGCATCGTTTCGCATCTCCCTGCGGGTGCGGGTGATGGTCACCGTGGGAGCTCGGAGCCCTTCTCGCCGGGCACACCGGGGCGGCTCGCGAAGCCCTCCCACGGACGTGCCTCCGGTCCGAAGCACTGTGACGGCGCCTGCCCCGGTCCACGCGGGGCAAACCGGGGCGAACCCTGAGCCCGCCCCCAACGGGCGGGTGCGCGGCGCCCGTTACCCCCGGGCTCGCTCGACCCGGCGCTCGTCCCACACGGGTTCGGCGGACTCGCGCACCTGGCCGTCGCTGCCGAAGACGAGGTAGCGGTCGAAGGAGCGGGCGAACCAGCGGTCGTGCGTGACCGCGAGGACCGTGCCGTCGAACGCCTCCAGGCCCTCCTGAAGGGCCTCGGCGGACTCCAGGTCGAGGTTGTCGGTCGGCTCGTCGAGGAGCAGCGCCGTCACTCCGGCAAGTTCGAGCAGCAGGATCTGGAAGCGGGCCTGCTGGCCTCCCGAAAGGCGCTCGAACTTCTGCTCGGCCTGGTTGGTGAGCTCGTAGCGCCGCAGCCGCCCCATGGCCTGACCGCGGTCCTTGGCGTGGTCGGCCCAGAGGATGTCGAGCAGGGTGCGGCCCTGGAGTTCGGGGTGGGCGTGGGTCTGGGCGAAGTGGCCCGGCACGACGCGGGCGCCGAGCTTCCAGTCCCCCGTGTGCGCGACCGTGTCGTCGGGGTTCCCGGCGAGCAGGCGCAGGAAGTGCGACTTGCCGGAGCCGTTCGAACCGAGGACGGCGACGCGCTCGCCGTAGAAGACCTCCAGGTCGAAGGGCTTCATCAGGCCGGTCAGCTCCAGGCCCTTGCAGGTGACGGCCCGTACGCCGGTGCGGCCGCCGTGCAGGCGCATCGTGATGTCCTGCTCGCGCGGCGGCTCCGGCGGGGGTCCCGCCTCCTCGAACTTGCGCAGACGCGTCTGCGCCGCCGAGTAGCGCGACGCCATCTCGTGGCTGACCGCGGCCGCCTGCCGCAGGCTGAGGACGAGCTTCTTCAGCTGCGCGTGCTTCTCGTCCCAGCGCTTGCGCAGCTCCTCGAAGCGGGCGAACCGCTCACGGCGCGCCTCGTGGTACGTCGCGAAGCCCGCGCCGTGCACCCACGCGTCGGCGCCTCCGGGGCCCGGCTCGACGCTGACGATCTTCTCGGCGGAGCGGGCGAGCAGCTCCCGGTCGTGCGAGACGAAGAGGACCGTCTTGCGGGTCTCGCGCAGCTTCTCCTCCAGCCAGCGCTTGCCGGGCACGTCGAGGTAGTTGTCCGGCTCGTCGAGCAGGAGCACCTCGTCGGTGCCGCGCAGCAGCGCTTCGAGGACGAGCCGCTTCTGCTCGCCGCCGGACAGGGTGCGGACCTCGCGGAACTGGGCCGTGTCGTACGGGACGCCGAGGGCGGCCATGGTGCACATGTCCCAGACGGTCTCGGCCTCATAGCCGCGCGCCTCGGCCCAGTCGGACAGGGCCTGCGCGTACTGGAGCTGCGCGGCCTCGTCGTCGACGGTCATGATCAGGTGCTCGGCCTTGTCGACGGCCTGCGCCGCCTCCCTTATGCGGGGGTTCGAGACCGACACGAGCAGGTCGCGCACGGTCGTCTCGTCCCGCACCGAGCCGACGAACTGGGACATCACGCCGAGGCCGCCGCCTACGTTGACGGTGCCTCCGTGCGGCTTCAGCTCGCCGGAGATCAGCTTGAGGAGGGTCGTCTTCCCCGCGCCGTTCGGCCCGACGAGGGCGACCACGGAGCCCTCCCCGACCCGGAAGGAGACATCACCGAGCAGCGCCCGCCCGTCCGGCAAGTAGTACTCGAGGTGCGCGGCTTCCAGATGTCCCATGGTCCGCATTGTGGGCGCCCGGCCGGGTGAGGAGCAAAACGATTTCGCCGCGCCCCGGGTGCGGGGGCCCGGGGCGGGTACTCGTGCGCCGTGTGCGCTCACCTCCGCCCGCCTCGTCCCCGGCCGGCCGCGCCCCTTCCCGGGCCCGGCCTGCACCGCCGGCTCATCGCCCTTGACCTGCGCGTATTCGAGTACGCGGCGCGCCGGCACTGGCCCGGCGGCGACCGGGTCCTGCCCCGCCTCAGCCACAGCGCGAACCATGGGGTGCTGTGGTTCGCGGTGGCGGGGGCGCTGGCGGCGGGCGGTTCGCCGCGGGCCCGTCGCGCGGCCGTGCGCGGCGTCGCCTCGCTCGCCCTGGCGTCCGCGACGATCAACACGCTCGGAAAGCGCTCGGTCCGCAGGCCACGGCCCACCCTCGACCCGGTGCCGCTGGTACGGCGCCTGCGGCGGCAGCCGATCACGACGTCGTTCCCGTCCGGTCACTCGGCCTCGGCGGCGGCGTTCACCACCGGCGTCACGCTTGAGTCGCACGCCCTCGGCGCCCTGGTCGCGCCGCTAGCGTTCTCCGTCGCCGCGTCCCGCGTCTACACGGGCGCGCACTTCCCGGGGGACGTCCTGGCGGGCGCGGCGCTCGGCGCGGGCGCCGCCTTCGCACTGCGGGGCCTGGTCCCCACCCGTGACCAGCTGCCGTCGCCGGGCCGCCCCCTGGTGGACGACGTGCCCGCGCTGCCCGGCGGTGCGGGCCTGGTGATGGTGGTCAACACGGGCGCGGGGAGTCCGGACCGGGTGCACGCACTGCGCGGCCTGCTGCCGCAGGCCGAGATCGTCGAGACCTCGGGGTCCGGTCTGCCGGCCGCGCTGGAGTCGGCGGCGACGCGGGCGCGGGCGCTCGGGGTGTGCGGCGGGGACGGCACGGTGAACACCGCGGCGGGCGTCGCCCTGCGCCGCGGTCTGCCGCTGGCCGTGCTTCCCGGCGGCACGCTCAACCACTTCGCGTACGACCTCGGGATCGAGGAACCGGGTGATCTGTCACGGGCCGTCGAGGCGGGGGACGCGGTGGCGGTCGACGTCGGCCGCTTCACCTCGTCGGCCGGCTCCGGGATCTTCCTCAACACCTTCAGCCTGGGGGTGTACCCGAAGCTGGTGAAGGAGCGCGAGCGGTGGTCCGGGCGGATCGGCGGGCGGCTCGCGGAGGTGGTGGCGTCCGCGTACGTGCTGCGCCACGACCATCCCCTGAAGGCCGAACTGGACGGCACGAGGCGGCCGTTGTGGCTGGTGTTCGCGGGGAACTGCACGTACCGCCGGATGGGGCTCACGGCCGCCCGGCGCGCGGATCTCGCGGACGGGCTGCTCGACGTGCGCGTGGTGCACGGTGGCCGGCTGCCCGGCGTACGCCTCCTCGCGGCGGCGCTCGCCGGACCGCTGTCCCGCTCCCCGTTCCACGCCTCGGTCCGGCGGAAACTGCTGCGCCTGGACCGGATCGCGCCCGGCACACCACTGGCCTTCGACGGTGAAGTCAGGCCGTGCGGCCCGGAGTTGACGGTCGACAAGCAGCACGAAGCGCTACGGGTCTACCGGCCGCTGACGCTCCCGTGAAGCACCCTCGCCGAGTCCGCATCATGAGATGGCCATCTCAATATTCGGCCAGGCGGCGTACGGTGATCTCACTGGGTTCACCGGTCACCGATCTTGCGAAGGGGTCCACCATGCCGAAGGAGACCGCCGTCTACACGCACGGCCACCACGAGTCCGTGCTGCGTTCCCACACCTGGCGGACCGCCGCCAACTCGGCCGCGTACCTGCTCGGTTCGCTGAAGCCCCACATGAAGATCCTGGACATCGGGTGCGGCCCCGGCACCATCACCGCCGACCTGGCGGCACTGGTTCCCGAGGGGCACGTCACCGGCGTGGACCGGGCGGCGGGCGTGCTCGACCAGGCGCGGGCGACGGCGGCCGAACGCGGCCTGACCAACGTCGACTTCGCGACGGCGGACGTCCACGCCCTGGACTTCCCGGACGACACTTTCTGCGTCGTGCACGCCCACCAGGTGCTCCAGCACGTGGGCGACCCGGTGCGGGCGCTGCGCGAGATGCGCCGCGTCACCAAGCCGACCGGGTTCATCGCCGTCCGCGATGCGGACTTCGCCGCCATGACGTGGTACCCGCGGTCGCCCGGCATGGACGACTGGATGGACCTGTACCGGCGGGTCGCCCGCGCCAACGGCGGCGAACCGGAGGCGGGCCGACGCCTCAAGTCCTGGGCCCTGGAGGCCGGTTTCGACGCGGCCGACATCAACGCGACGTCCGCCACCTGGTGTTACGCGGCGCCGGACGAGGTCGAATGGTGGAGCGGCCTGTGGGCGGACCGCACCCTCGCCTCCGCGTACGCGGAGCGCGCGACGGAGGGCGGCCACGCGACGACCGCCCAGCTGGAGGAGATCTCCGAGGCGTGGCGCACGTGGGGGAAGCAGCCGGACGCCTGGTTCTCGGTGCTGCACGGCGAGATCCTGTGCCGTAAGTAGGGAAACGATCACGCGCCCCGGTGTCGCCAACTACCCTCACCGCTATGGAGATCCTGGGAACCACGCTGCGCATCTGCGTCGAGGACCTGGAGTCCTCGGTCGCCTTCTACGAACGGCTCGCGGGCAGCCGCGCGCTCCGCTTCGAGCGCGGCGGGGTCTCCGTGGCCGCGGTCGGCTGCTTCCTCCTGATGAGCGGGCCCGACGCGGAGATCGAGGTCCTGCGCAAGGTCTCGGCGACGATCGCCGTCCCGGACGTGGACGAGGCCCACGCCGTCCTCACCGCGTCCGGCGCGCACGTCCTGGCCGGACCGCTCCCGACACCGGCCGGCCGCAACCTGATCGCGCTGCACCCGGACGGCTCGGTCTTCGAGTACGCCGACCGGCAGGGGCAGGGCTAGGGCGGACACGCCCTAGAGGTCTCCGGCGTGCGCGCCCACGTATCCTCGCCCCGGGTACGTGGGAGTGAGGGGCGGTACACACATGGCGGGCAACGGGGGCACACGCGGGGAGGCCCGGGCGGGCGGTGATGCCGCGCGCGGCGGGGCCGTCAAGCCGTCGCTCGGCACGCAGGCGCGGGACGCGATCCGGCAGCGCATCGTCGACCGGCGCTATCCGCAGGGGGCCCGCCTCGTGGAGCGGGAGATCGCCGAGGAACTGCGGATGTCGCGCGTCCCGGTGCGGGAGGCGCTCCGCTCGCTCGTCACCGAGGGCCTACTCGAACTCCTGCCGCACAGCGGGGTGCGCGTGCGGCGGCTCGAGCGCGCCGACGTGGAGCATCTCTACGAGGTGTGGGAGCCGCTGTCCGTGCAGGCGTCACGGCTCGCAGCCCGCCGGGTGGCACGGGCCGCGCCCCGCGAGCCGGAGGGGCTTGCCGCGCTGCGCGCGTCGCTCGAGGTGGCGGAGCGGGCGGCCGCGGCGGACGAGGGGGCGCGTGAGGTCGCCGCGCACACCGCGTTCCACGAGGGCATCGTGGCGCTGTCGGCGAACCCGCTCCTCGCGCGCACGATGGAACAGCTGGGCTGGCAGCTCCAGCTCCTGTTCGGCCTGCGGGAGGAGCCGGCCCACATGCGGGAGCAGCACGCGGCGATCTTCCGGCACATCGCCGGCGGCGACGAGGAGACGGCCGCCGCGAGCACGCTGCTGCATGTGCGCGACAGCCGGTCGGTGGCCCTGCGGTCACTCTTCGGCTCCGAAGGCAGCGGAGGCGACGGGGTCGGCGGGGGCCGCGAGAGCTGAGGCGACGGGGCGGCGACGGCGCAACCGGGTTGTATACCAAGATCTCGTAGCCATCGTCCCGGCCGACCAGAATGCGGACCCGATTCCCCTCCCTGACCAGGGGCGGAGCCACGGCCTCCTTGCCCGCACCCCCATCTTGGTATACAAAATGTCGGGCCAGAGCATCCTGCCCCGTTCCGCCGAGGAGCCACCATGTGCGTCGAGAACACCCCACCGCCGTCCAGCAGGCTGACCCGTCGCGGTGTACTCGCCGGTGCCGCCGCACTGGCGGGCACCACGGCCGCCCTCGCCGCTTCCGCGCCCGGCGCGTCGGCCCTCGCGCCCACCCGCGCCTCCAGCCCCGGCACCGCCCCCCGCGGCGGTGACCTCGTCATCGACGGCGGCACGCTGCTCGACCCGGAGACCGGCGAGGTCACCGAGGACGCGGTCGTCGTCATCCTCGACGGTGTCGTCCGCGCGGCCGGCAAGCGCAAGGACGTCGACGTGCCCGCCGGTGTCACCGTCCTCGACGCGCACGGCCAGTGGGTCCTGCCGGGTCTCGTCGACTCGCACATCCACCTGAACACCGCCACCGAGGCCGCCAGAACCCTCGCGCTCGGCGCCACCACCGTGCGCAGCGGTTCGACGAACTTCTACCAGGACATCGCCGTCCGCGAGCTCTCCCGGCAGGCCCCGGGCCGCGCCCCCCGGATGCGCGCGTCCGGCGTCTTCGTCTCGCCCGACCTCGGTGACACGATCCTCGCCGACCCCGACCTCACCCCGATCGCCCGTCTCAAGGACGGCGTCCGCTCGACCGAGGCCCTGCGCCGCGTCGTCGAGGTCAACCTGGCCCGCGGCGCCGACACCATCAAGACCCGCGTGAACCCGCGTGCGGGACTTGCCGAGCAGGACCCGCTGGAGCAGGTCTACAGCCGCGAGCAGCTGGCCACGATCGTCGCCACCGCCCGCCGCGGCGGCAAGGACGTGCTGTGCCACAGCTACAGCGCGAAGGGCATCCAGGACGCGGTCATGGCCGGCGTCAAGTCCATCGAGCACGGCGCGTTCATCACCGAGGAGTCGCTCCACGAGATGCGCCGCCGCGGCACGTACTTCACGCCCACGATGGTCGCCATCGGCGGCATGATCGGTGACCCCAACCCGGTGCTCGACGAGCGCGGCCGCACCTACCTGCCCAAGCTCAAGGCCGCCGCGAAGCGCGCCCACGAGCTCGGCGTGGGCCTGGTGTCCGGCACGGACTCGTCGGGCGGCTCGGTGGAGCCGATCGGCGCCGAGATCGAGATGATGCACTCGGCCGGCCTGTCCGCGCTCGACGCGATCCGCACCGCGACCACCAACGCGGCCCGTCTCCTCGGCTTCGAGGGCAAGGTCGGCCGGCTCGCGCGCGGTTACGCGGGCGACGCGATCCTGCTGTCCGGCAGCCCGCTCGACGACATCTCCGTGCTGAAGAAGCCGGCGCGCGTCGTGCGTACCGGAATCGCCGTATGACGGCGACCGTCTTCCGGAACGTACGTCCGCTGGGCGCGGCGCGGGCCGTCCACCTGACCGTCGTCGACGGTGTGTTCGCCGACGGCCCGGCGCCCGAGGGTGCCGAGGTCGTCGACGGCGGCGGCCGGATCGCGCTGCCAACCCTGGTGGACGCGCACATCCACCCGGACAAGACCACCTGGGGCGAGCCCTGGGTGTCGCGCCGGCCCGCGTCCTCCATCGCCGAATACGCCGAAGCGGACGCCGAGTTGTTCCGCTCGCAGACGACCCCGCTCAAGGACCGCGCTCTGCGTCTCATGTCGCACGCGGTCACGCAGGGCACCCGCGCGATGCGGGCCCACGTCGATGTCGCGCCCGCCTACGGGCTTGCCGGTGTCGAGGGCGTCGTCGCCGCGCGTGAGGCCCTGAAGGACGCGCTCGACGTGCAGGTCGTCGCGTTCCCGCAGCACGGTGTCGTCCGCAAGCCTGGTACGGCGGAGCTCCTGGAGGAGGCCGCGCGCAGCGGTGCCGTCGACATCGTCGGCGGCATCGACCCGAGCAGCTTCGACGAGGCGCTCGACGAACAGCTCGACCTGGTCTTCGGCATCGCCGACCGGCACGGCGTGGGCGTCGACATCCACCTGCACGACAGGGGAGAGCCCGGCCTGGAAGTGGTCCGGGCGATCGTCGACCGGACCAGGGCGCTGTCGCTCCAGGGCAAGGTCAGCATCAGTCACGTGTTCTGCGTGCCGGGCCTTCAGGGCGTCGAACTGGATAAGCTGGGCGGCGAGTTGGCGGACGCGGGGATCTCCCTGACGACCGTCGCCCCCTCCGAGTCCCTTGTCCTGCCGACGCGCCGTCTGCGGGAGCTCGGCGTGGGCGTCGGCCTCGGCTCGGACGGCGTGCGCGACTCGTGGAGCCCGTTCGGCAACGCCGACATGCTGCACCGCGTGCACCTGCTCGCCGAGGCCCAGGGCGCGCGTCTCGACGAGGAGCTCGCGGACAGCTTCCGCGTCGCCGCCGACGACGGCGCCCGACTCCTCGGGCTCCCCCACCTGGACCTGTCCCCGGGCTCACCGGCCGACTTCTTCCTGGTGCGCGGCGAGTGCCTGCCCCAGGTCGTCGTCGACCTGCCCGCGCGCGACGTGGTGGTCAGGGCCGGCCGCGTCGTCGCCAGGAACGGCGAGCTGCTCCTGCCCTGAGTAGCACTAGGGCCTGTCCTCAAATTCCCGCCTGCCGGGCGACGCCTGGCACGCACGCTCGCGGCGGACGACGGGAATTTGAGGACAGGCCCTGGCCCACGATCATGCGGCCCCGGGACCTGACCCCCGGGGCCGCATGCTGAAGTCGTACTGTGCGGGCAGGCGTTCGCCCGGTTCGGCGAGGCGCGACCACAGTTCGGCGATCGTCTCCGAGCCCTCCCGCAGGTCGGCGACCTCGAAGCCCTCGTCGAAGACGGCACGTGCCGCCGCCCTGTCGCCCTCGGCGAGCAGCAGGCGGGCCTCGATGAGCCGGAAGCGGCCACGGGCCCGCGTCACGGGGTGCAGCCGGTCCCAGACGGCGCGGGCCGCACCCGGGCGGCGGACCGCGAGCAGCGCCTCGACGGCCTCGCGGCCGAGCGCCGCGGTGGCCGCCGTCCACGCCTCGCCGTCGTCACGCCGCTCCTGGCACAGGTCGTCGTAGGCCTCCGCGTAGCGGTCGGCGGCGCGCTCGTGGTGGCCGGACTCCTGGTCGGCGACGGCCAGACAGCGCAGCAACGGCCATAGCGACGGGGCGAGTTCGAGCCCGCGCTCCCAGCTGCGCACCGCCTGCGCCCGGTCCCCCGCGTGCCATTGGGCGACCCCGAGGTGGTACTCGGTGAGCGGCTGGGCGGGCGCCGTCTCCAGCATGTCCCGCCAGTGGGGCGCCACGAGGGTGGGCCCGGGCGGTCCGACGCGGCGCGGCTCGGGGACGGCCCCGCTGCGCAGCAGCTCCAGCCACGGCGCCTGCTCGTCGCCGAGCGTCGACGCGTCGAACGGCGTGCCGGGCAGCTTGAGGTCCCCGCGCAGCACTTCGAGGGCGCCCCAGCCGGAGCCCACCGCGAGCGTCTCGCCGGGTTCGGTGTCGGCGTGCGGGAGCCAGGCCTCGTGGGCGGCGTCGACGTCGGCCCGGGGCAGCACGCCTTCGAGCCGTTGCTCGACCTCGCCGCGGGCGGTCGCCCAGTCCTCGGCGGAGTGCACGGCACCGGCCGCCGCGGACAGCGGTCCGTACGCCTCCAGCCAGGTGAACTCGGCTTCGGCGTCGAGGCGTACGTGCTCCAGCTGCGTACGGGCGAGGCCCGCCTGGATCTCGGCGTAGCCGCCGGTGCCCGGTTCGGTCAGCCACTCCTGCCAGCGCCGCCCGCCCGCGCCGTGGCCCCACAGGAACAGCTTGCGGCCGCGCAGCAGATCGGTCGAGGTCTGGACGAGTCCGTGCCCGTCGTCGTCGAGCGCGGCGATCCAGCGGCGCTGCCCGTCGGGGACCTCGTAGAAGTAGTCGGCCGGGTACTCGCCGCTGAGCGGGTACGTGCGGTCCACCCCGTCGGACTCCGGGACGGGGACGCGGCGCAGGCTGCGCTCGTAGCCGAAGTGCCAGGCCTCGTCGGCGGGGGCGAGGACACGGTGTTCCTCGGGTATGGCGATGTTCGACCACCAGTAGACGGGCGCGGGCCGCTCGTGGGGGTTGCGGATCCGCACGCCCACGTGGAGGAAGTCGGAGCCGGCCGGGAGCCACAGGTCCACCTGGAACGGCAGGTCGCGCAGCCGTTCCCATTCCCACAGGCGCAGCATGTCGCCGCCGTCGGGTGCGGTGACGCGGGCGGCGTGCAGGGGCGCGCAGGACAGGGTGGTGTGCCCGGTCGCGCCGATGTTCCACTCGATGCCGCCGGAGAACCAGGCGCCGTTGAGCGCGAAGTCGGCGGGCTGGAACACCGGGTTGGTGTAGAGGAGTTCGCGTCCGGTGGGCTTGTGGAAGAGGGAGTGGACGCGGCCGCCGAGGCCCGGCAGGACCGTGACGCGCAGCCGGTCGTTCTCGAGCACGAGCGTGTCCAGGGTGACCGGGGCGCGGTCGCGCCCGTAGCCGTTCCTGATGCGCTCCGGCAGGACGCTGCGCAGCGGCTCGTAGCCGATCTGGCGGGCCATGTCGCGGGGCATGCCCTGCCGGGAGCGGTCGTCGAGTTCGTGGGGTTCGTCGAGGGGCCGCAGCGGTGGCAGCGGGTCGGACGCGCCGAGCGCCACGCCGGGCAGCGTCAGTACGTCGCGTCGCAGGGTCGTCCGCTCGGCTTGCGAGTGCGTCAAGTCCGCCTCCCGGTTCGCGGGGCCGACCGTCCGCACGCGGTGCGCCCCCGACGACCATGGAACAGGCTCGCCCGTGAGGTGACCAGGGGCTCTCCCGGTCAGAATTAAGCAAAGGCGCCGCGCGCCCCGCCGGGCTACCCTCCCCGGATGGGAACGCAGCACACCTACCGGGTCATCGTCCGCGGCACCTGGGACGGCCTCACCGACGGCGCGCGCGAGCGGCTGCTCGCCGAGGCCGACGACCACGGGCTCACCTCGATGAGGTTCACACCGGAGGGGTCACTCACGTACGACCGGGTGCTGAAGCACTTCTCGCTGCGGTTCGTCGTGGAGTCGGACGCGGAGGACGGCGAGGAGATGGCGGAGGCGCTCGCCGAGGAGATGGCGGAGGCGTCCCTGCGGGCTCTGGGCGAGGGCTACGGCTTCGGTGCGCTGAAGTCGTCGGCGACCGACATGGACACGATGAAGGTCAACCGGAAGCACCGGGCATCTCGGCCGTGAGCGCCCAGCGTTCGTGGTCGCGCCAGGCACCGTCCACGTAGAGGAAGTCGGGCGAGTAGCCCTCCAGGCGGAAGCCGGCGCGGCGGGCGAGCGCGATCGACGCCTCGTTGCGCGGCTGCACGTTGATCTCGAGCCGGTGCAGGCCGAGAGGGCCGAAGGCGTGACGGACGACGAGGCCGAGGCCCTCGCTCATGAGGCCGCGGCCCGCCGCGTGCGCGAACGCGCCGTAACCGAGGGCACCGCTGCGGAAGCCGCCGCGGACGATGTTGTTGATGTTGATGAAACCGACGATGCCGCCGCCCGCCCGCTCGCACACCAGGAAACCGAACCGGGCCGGGTCGTCGATGAGGGCACCCGCGTAGGCGGCGTAGGTATCGGCGGCGGTGGGCGGGAAGAGCCAGGGGTGGTGCAGGTGCCGGCTCTCCCGCGCACGGGCCGTGAACTCCTCGGCGTCCGCGAGCGTGAAGGCGCGTAGGGCCACGTGGGGACCTTGGGCGAGGTGGGGGCTCTCGGCTTCGGACATCCGGTCAGCCTACGTGGCGGCCCGGCTCACTTGCGCCGGTGCATGAAGTACCCGCCGCGGACCGCCCCGATGGCGTCGGTGGACCCTTCCCTAGGAGCGACGCCCGCGTTCCCCGCCCGGCGTGTGCGGCCGGGCGGGGTTCGCGCACGGCGGGGTACCTACTCCCCGACGACCGGCAGTTCCAGGACGCCCGTGTCGTCGGGCGCGCTGGTGACGGTGACCGGCTTGACGCCCTTGTTGCCGCCGTACGCGTCGTCGCTGGCCGCGATGACGAACTGGAGGCGGTGGCCCTTCTCGTAGCGGTGGACGATGCCGGGCAGCGAGACGGTGAAGGAGCGGGTCACGTCGGGCACGCGGACCGGTGCGACCAGCCGGTGCACGAGCGTCTTCGTGCCGTCCGGCGCGATGTCGTAGAGCTTCGCGAAGAGGACGAGCTTGTCGGCGGCGTCACCCGAGTTCTGGACGCGTTCGGTCCGCGGGGAGACGACCTTGAGGGTGGCCTTCGGGGCGCCGACGACGTCGGTGGCGGTGGTCAGCGGCTCGCTGGTCCAGCCGAGGTAGGTGCCGGCGGTGTCGTGGGGCGCGGGGTCGGGGAGGCCGATGAGGCCGGCGAGGGAGGACTCGGAGTGGCTGGTGGGGATCAGCCAGTTCCGGTACTCGCGGCTGCCGCGGGCGACCTTCTTGCGGTTGTCGACGAGCTTGCCGTCGCCGGACAGGTACAGCTTCCGGCTCAGGGTCGGGACGCTGCCCGCGGTGGCGTAGGTCCGGTTCGGGTCGGTGATCCAGTCGCGGTAGTAGGCGAAGGCGGGCCCGGTGTCGACGCCCTTCTTGTGCTGGAGGTAGCGGTCGAACCAGGCGAGGATCCGCTTGCCGACGTAGGAGGTCTCCAGGTTGCCCTGGGCGATGTTGAGTTCGCCGGTGGCCGGGTCGGTGAGGCCGCCGCTGTGGCCCCAGGACTGCCAGATCATCTTGGCGGTGGTGCCCTGCGCCCTGAGGGTGTTGTACGACGCCTGCGCCTCGTTGAGGTTGAAGAGGCTGTCGGACTGGCCCTGCACGAGCAGCGTCGGGGCCTTGACCTGCTTGAGGTACGAGACCGGGGAGACGCTGCGTGCGTAGGCGAGCATCGGTCCGGTCTTCGCGGCCGGGTAGCGGCCGGAGTTCAGGGTGCGGATCGTCTCGCAGGCGTCGTCGACGAAGTGCAGGCAGGTGAGCTTGTTGACGCGGGACGGGTCGAGGGACGGTGCGAGGAGGGGCTGGCCCTCGCCGATCAGGTAGAAGCCGTTGGTCCACTGCCATTTGAAGGCGCCGGGGACGGAGCGGTCGGAGGCGTTGTTCGGATCGAGGGAGTACGCCAGGTCGTTCCACGTGATCATCGGGACGAGGGCGTCGACGCGGTGGTCGACGGCGGCGGTGGCGAGCTGGATGGCGCCGCCGTACGAGCCGCCGATCATGCCGACCCGGGGGTCTCCCTTGCCGTCCTTCGTCACGAAGTCGGCCTTCGTGCCGTCGTCGGCGGCGCGTGTACCGGCAAGGTAGTCGATGAGCCGGGAGGCGGCCGCGCCGTCGATGCGGGGGTCGTCGAGCGAGACGAGGCAGCCCGACTTGCCGAAGCCGAGCCCCGAGTAGACGAGCCCGACGTAGCCGCGGGCGGCGACGGCCTTGCCGATGGCGTCGGTCGAGCCGTCGGACTTGCTGCCGCCGAAGCCGTTGGTGGCGAGGACCGCGGGCGCGGTGTGCGCGGCGTCGACCCCGGCGGGCCGGTAGAGGTCGGCGTCGACGACGCAGTTGCGGCCGCCGGCCCGGACCGTGAACTTCAGTGCGGTGACGGTGTATTCGCCGGTCCGCGTCGCTTGCGTCGTCCGGGTCGTCTGCGTCGTCTGGGTTGTCTGCGTCGTCTGGGTTGTCTGCGGAACGGCGTTCGCAGGGCCGGCGAGGGCGAGGGGCGCGGCGACCGGGGCGCCGAGGGCGAGGACCAGCGCCAGTGGTGATCGCGGTCGGGATCGGGGCACGGCTACCTCCACGCTGAGGAAGACCCACCGGCTACCGACCGGTAAGTCTGGGCGTGGTCATGTTGTGACACGTGTCATACGCGGGTCAATCACCGTGCCGCGTGTTTCTTGACGAAGATTCAGCGAGCGCGTCTTTCAGGCCAGCGCGGGCAGGTCGAGGGTCAACGTCCCCGCGTCCGCGTCGAGTTCACCCGGCACGCCGAACGGGACGGTCAGCGCCCCGTCGCAGTGCCCGAAGCCGAACTCCTCGGCCACCGGCACCCCGAGACCGCCGAGCCGGTCCGCGAGCAGCGCGCGCACCTCGCCGTACGCCTCGCACTCCGCCCACGACCCGAGCAGGATCCCCGCGACCCCGTCCAGCCAGCCGGAGCGCAGGAGTTGGGTGAGATAGCGGTCGAGCCGGTACGTCTCCTCGCCCACGTCCTCCAGGCACAGCAGCCCGCCCCTGGCCGACGGACGGGCGTGCGGGGTGCCCAGGTCCGCGGCGAGCAGGCAGAGGCAGCCGCCGAGGGTGACACCGCGCGCCGTCCCGCCCACGAGGGGACGTCCGCCGCCGGGTGCCGTGATCGTGCGCACGGTCTCGGGTTCGAAGAGCGTCGCCCTCAAGTGGTCCTGCGCGCGGGCGTTCTTGAGGAAGTCGGCCGCGGCGACCATCGGTCCGTGCAGCGTCGCGAGGCCGAGGCGCACGGCGAACGCCTCGTGCAGCGCCGTGATGTCGCTGTACCCGACGAACACCTTGGGCCCGGCGGCCCGCATCGCGTCCCAGTCCAGCAGGTCGGCCATGCGCTGGGCGCCGTAGCCTCCCCGTGCGCACAGGACCGCGTCGACGGACGGGTCGCACCAGGCCCGCTGGAGGTCGGCGGCGCGGTCGGCGTCCGTCCCGGCGAGATAGTCGAACTCCCTGTGCACATCGGGGACATGGGGCGCCGCCACGGGCTCCAGGTCCCAGCCGCGCAGCAGGTCGAGGCCCGCCTGGAGACGGTCGTCGGGCACCGGACCGCTGGGCGCGACGACGGCGACGCGGGCACCGGGGGTGAGCCGCGCGGGACGGGTGAGCGGTGTCGTCGACGTCACTTGGACAGCTCCAGGGTGGGAATCCCGGCCGGATCCAGGCCGAACACCTGGGCGTACAGGGAGAGTTCGGACTCCAGGGCGCGGATCACGGTGTCGGCGCGCCGGAAGCCGTGGCCCTCACCCTCGAAGGTGATGTACGCGTGCGGGACGCGCCGTCCCTCCAGGCGGGCCAGGAACCGCTCGCACTGCGCGGGCGGGCAGATCACGTCGTCGAGGCCCTGGAGCAGCAGGAACGGCACGGTGAGCCGGTCCGCGTGCTCGGCCGGCGAGCGCTCCACGTAGCGCGCGGGCACCTCGGCGAGCGGGCCGACCAGTGACTCCAGGTACCGCGACTCGAAGTCGTGGGTCTCGCCCGAGCCCCAGGCCGTCAGGTCGAGCACGGGATAGAGGATGGTGCCGCAGGCGTAGACGTCGGTGGTGGTGAGCGACGCGGCGGCGGTCCAGCCTCCGGCGCTGCCGCCGCGGATCGCGAGCCTGGCCCGGTCGGCGGTGCCCTCGGCGGCGAGCGCGAGCGCCACGGCGGCGCAGTCCTCGACGTCGACGACGCCCCACTGCTCGCGCAGCCGGTTGCGGTACTCGCGCCCGTAGCCGGTGGAGCCGCCGTAGTTGACCTCGGCGACGCCGATGCCGCGCGAGGTGAAGTAGGCGATCTCCAGGTCGAGTACGAGGGGCGAGCGTCCGGTGGGGCCGCCGTGGGCCCACACGACGTAGGGCGGGAGTTCGTCGTCGGGCGCGGCGTGGGTGGGGCTGTGCGGCGGGTAGACGTGGGCGTGGATGTCGCGCCCCTCGGGGCCCGCGAAGGTGCGGATCTGCGGCTCGGGGTAGTAAGCGGGGTCGACGGCGTCGGTGTGCGCGGCGCCGACGACGCGCGCCCGGCCCGTCCGCGTGTCGAGTTCCACGACCTCGTGGCCGCTGCGCGGGCTGGCCGCGACGCCCACGACGCGGGTGCCGTGCGCCGCCAGGGTGGGGCTCCACTCCGTCCAGGGTCCGGCCGCGTCCACAACCTCGCCGGTCGTCGGGTCGAGTATCGCGAGCGCGGTGGCGCCGCTGCCGTGCACGACGGCGATCAGGCCGCATTCCAGCGGGGCGAACCAGCGGTGGCCGATCTTCCAGAGCGGTCCGCCGAACTCCTCCTCGCGCGGGCACAGGGGCCGGGGCTCGCCGTCCGGGCCGACGCGGTAGAGGTTCCACCAGCCGCTGCGGTCGCTGGAGTACAGGAGGGCGCCGTCGGCGGCCCACTCCACCTGCGCGACGGATTCGTCCGGTCCGCCGAACGCGGTCCTCGCCCCGCCGACGCTGCCGTCCCCGGCCACGTCGGCGACGATCAGCTCGGTGCCGTCCCACGGCATCCGCGGGTGGTCCCAGGCGAGCCAGGCGGCGCGGCGGCCGTCGGGCGAGAGGCGGGGGCCGGTCACGAACCGGTGGCGCCCGTCGGAGAGTTCCCGCACGGCGGCCCGGTCCTCGGCGGCGCTCCCGTCGAGCGGCACCGCGGCGACGACACGGCGCACGTCGCCCGGACCGTCGCCGGTGAACTCCTCCAGGACGCACCAGACTTCACCCCGGTCGAGGTGGATGCGCGGATCGGCCCAGCGCAGGCCGTCACCCACCGCCGAGACGGGTGTGAGGGGGCGGGGTACGGCGCCGGGGGCGTCCGGCTCGTAGGCGTAGAGCCGCTGGTCGGCGAAGTCGACGAACACGAGGAGGGGACCCTCGGGGCGGCCGGCGCCGGCCCACGGCTGTCCGCCGTACTCGATGACGCGGCTGCGCACGTTCCACGGCGCGGGCAGCACTGTGTGCTCCGTGCCGTCGGCGAGCCGCCTGACCAGGGCGCGCCGGCCGCCCTCGGCGGGCCGGGGCTCGGTCCACCACACCTCGTCGCCGACGAAGCCGACGTACTCCGGCTGCCCGTCGTGCGCGGCGGCGAGATCGGCCGAGATCGGCGACGGCCACGATCCGTGACTCTGGATCAGCACCATCTTCTCCCCGTCCCCCATGACTACTGAGGCCCCCATGTTCTCCACGCGCGTCGCCATTTCCTAGACCGTCTCCCGAACCGCTTCCCGGACCGTTTTCCGATCCCCGCCCGTGCCCCCGCTCACCCTGCTACGCCGACCTCAGGAATCGGTCGAGCACGCGGACCCCGAAGTGCAGCGCCTCGACCGGGACGCGCTCGTCGACGCCGTGGAAGAGCGCCTGGTAGTCGAAGCCCTCGGGGAGCTTCAGCGGCGCGAAGCCGTAGCCCGTGATGCCGAGCCGCGAGAACTGCTTGGCGTCGGTGCCGCCCGACATGCAGTACGGCACGACGTGCCCCTCGGGCGCGAACTCCTCGACAGCCGCCCGCATCTTGGCGAACGCCGGCGAGTCGACCGGCGCCTGCAGAGCGACCTCGTGGTGCTCGAACTCCCAGTCGACGTCGGGCCCGGTGAGCCGGTCGAGGGTCTCGCGGAACTCGTCCTCGCCGCCCGGCAGATACCGGCCGTCGATGTGCGCGGTCGCCTCGCCGGGGATCACATTGATCTTGTATCCGGCGGACAGCATCGTCGGGTTGGCGCTGTTGCGGACGGTCGGCTCGACGAGGGCCGCGGCCGGGCCGAGCTTCGCGAGGAGCTCGTCGACGGCGAAGTCCGGGGACGTCACACCGGCCTCGATGCCGTACAGGGCGGCGAGTTCGGTCAGCGCGGCGGCCACGGTCGGGGTCAGCCGGACCGGCCACTCGTGCGCGCCGATCCGCGCGACGGCGGCGGCGAGCCGGCTGACGGCGTTGGCGCGGTTCACCTTCGAGCCGTGGCCCGCCCTGCCGTGCGCGGTGAGCCGGAGCCAGGCCGTGCCGCGCTCGCCCGCCGCGATCGGGTAGATCTCCTTGCCCGAGCCGTCGTGGAAGGTGAAGGCACCCGATTCGCTGACGCCCTCGGTGCAGCCCTCGAAGAGCGCGGCGTGCCGGTCGGCGAGGAAACCGGAGCCGTCCTCGGCGCTCGCCTCCTCGTCGGCGGTGAAGGCGACGACGATGTCCCGGCGCGGCCGCACACCGGCGCGGGCCCACTGCCGCACGACCGCGAGGATCATCGCGTCCATGTTCTTCATGTCGACCGCGCCCCGGCCCCACACGACGCCGTCGCGGATCTCGCCGGAGAACGGGTGCACGCTCCAGTCGGCGGCCTCCGCCGGGACGACGTCGAGGTGACCGTGGACGAGCAGCGCGTCGGCGGAGGGGTCCGTGCCGGGGATGCGGGCGACGACGTTCGTCCGCCCCTCGGTGCGCTCCAGGAGGGCCGGCTCCAGTCCCGCCTCGGCGAGCTTCGCCGCCGCGTACTCGGCGGCCGGGCGCTCCCGGCAGTCGCCGCCGCCACGGTTGGTGGTGTCGATGCGGATGAGCTCGGACGTGAAGGTCACGACCTCGTCGAGCGCCTGATCGTCCACGTGAGCGGCCTGGGATGCCAGGGGTGCCCGAGATGCCTGAGGTGCCTGAGATGCCTGAGATGCCTGAGGTGCCTGAGGTGTCTGGTCAGCCATACTGCTCCTCCACCGCGGCCGAGACGATCGTGGTGACCGCCTTGAAGGTGCGGATGCCGTCGTACATGGTGTCGTGCGTGTAGGCGACCCTGCGTTCCCCGGTGCGGCGGACGCCGGGCACCACGGTCGCGGCCATCGACAGATGCTCGGCGTCGAATTCGAGCTCGATGGTGAACGGGCCGCCCTGGACGGGCTCGTGACGCACGGCGAGCGCCGCCGCCTCCTTGGCCGCGGCCCTGATGTCGGCGGCGGTCCTCCTCGGGGTACGGCATACCGCCGCGTACCGGGACACATGGTCCTTCACGGCGACCTTGCGGGCCTCGGGCGCATAGCCGAGGGCGTCGTCGCAGGCATGGTCGTCGCCCGTGACGAGGACGACGGGCACGCCGTACTCGGCGACGACGTGCGCGTTGAGCAGCCCCTCGCTCGCGCGTATGCCGTTGATCCAGACGCCGGTGATGGAGTTGGCAAGGTAAGTGTGGGCGAGGACGCCCTCCATGCCGGCGCCCGTGTGGTAGCCGACGAACGCGATGCCGTCGACGTCGCCGTGCTGGACGCCCTCGACCATGGAGAGCGACTTGTGGCGGCCGGTCAGCATCTCGGCCCGCTCGTCGAGCTGCTCCAGGAGCAGGTTGCGCATCGACCAGTGCGCCTCGTTGATGAGCACCTCGTCGGCGCCCCCGTCGAAGAATCCGAGCACGGCGGCGTTGACGTCCGAGGTGAACATGGACCGGCAGCGCTCCCACTGCGGCGTGCCCGGCAGCACGTCCCCCGGCCAGGTCACACCGGTGGCGCCCTCCATGTCGGCGCTGATGAGGATCTTCATGGCGCATCACCGTACGCGCCGGGCAACGCGCAGGCCAGAGCCGCCGGGACAGCCAGAGGTCCAGTCCACCGAAAGGCGGCGGCCACCCCTCCGTTCAGACGATCGCTCCGGCTCCGGGGATCACTTCGCCCAGGCGATCGCCCGGGTCAGGACGCGGCGGGGTCCCGGCGCTCCTCGGCCTCGACGTCGTCCGCCTTCATCGCCTTCGTCTCGCTCTTGAGGATGCGCATCGACTTGCCGAGCGCACGCGCCGTGTCCGGCAGCTTCTTGGAACCGAACAGGACGATGACCACGATCGCCACGATGAGCAGGTGCCAGGGCTCGAGACCGTTGCGGAACATTTTCGCCCCATCCTTCGTCTTCTCGGATGAGGTGGGCACCGGGGACGGCACCCACCAGAAAGCTTGCTACATTGCGCAACTGTACAACCCCGGACCGAGTGAGGGCGCACCCATGGCAGGCACCCGTGAGCAGTTGGCTCCCCCGCGCCGCACGTCCGGCGCCCGGCCCGCCGCACGCACCGCGCGCCGACGGCGCGGGCGCGTGCGGCTCACGCTCTCGATAGCCCTGTCCCTGCTCGTCCTCGTCACGGCGGGGGTGGGCTGGGTGTACCTGAAACTGGGCGGAGACATCAGCACGTTCAGTGCCGACGGCATCTCCGGCGACCGCCCGGCCGCCGACGCCTCCAAAGGGGAGAACGTCCTCGTCATCGGCTCCGACGCCCGCACCGGAGGCAACTCGGCCCTCGGCGGCGGCGACAAGGGCGACATCGGCCGCTCCGACACGGCGTTCCTGCTGCACGTCTACGCCGACCACCGCAACGCCGTCGCGGTGTCCGTCCCCCGCGACACCCTGGTCACGATCCCGCCCTGCAAACTGCCCGACGGCAGCTGGACCAGGACCCGCCCCGACACGATGTTCAACGCCGCGTACTCGACCGGCGAGACCGCCCGCGGCAACCCGGCCTGCACGCAGAACACCGTGGAGAAGCTGACCGGCCTGCGCGTCGACCACACCGTCGTCGTGGACTTCAAGGGCTTCGCGGCCCTCACCGACGTCGTCGGCGGAGTGAAGGTGTGCCTCCCGCAGGACATCTACCAGCGCGACCTGAACCCGCACCGCACCACCCGCGGCAAGCTCCTCTTCGCCCGCGGCGAGCAGACCGTCACCGGCCAGAAGGCCCTCGACTACGTACGCCTGCGGCACGGCATCGGCGACGGCTCCGACATCGGCCGCATCAAGCGCCAGCAGGCCTTCGTGGGCAGCCTGATGAAGAAGGTGAAGAGCGACGGCCTCACGCCCACGAAGCTGCTGCCCCTCGCGCAGGCGGCGACCCGGTCGATGACCGTGGACCCCGGCCTCGGCTCCGCCGACAAGCTCCTCTCGTTCGCCATGTCCCTCAGGAACATCGACCTCCACAACACCAAGTTCGTCACCCTTCCCTGGCGTTACGAGGGAAGCCGCGTCGCGGTCGTCGAACCGGACGCCGACGCGCTGTGGGCCGCGCTCAAGGAGGACCGCACGCTCGACGGGAAGGACGCCAGCGGCAAGAAGGGCGCCGCGTCCACCGCCTCCCCCACGGCCGCCGTCAACTCCGCATCAGCCATGCCGAATTCGGGCGACGGCATCCGTGTCACCGTGTACAACGGCACGGCCGTCCCGGGACTGGCCGCCGAAGCCGCGCGCACCCTCACTCAGGGCGGCTTCACCGTCCTGGGCACGGCGACCGCGAGCAGCCAGAACCACGCCACCACCCTGATCCAGTACGGCCCCGGCGAGACGTCACGAGCGCGTACGGTCGCCGAGCGGTTCCCCGGCGCGCGCCTCGAAGAGACCGCGACGGCGGGCATCAAGGCGATCGTCGGGCAGGACTACGCGGACCATCCGTCGGCCGCCGCCCCGACGGGGCCCGCACCCACCGCCGTACCGTCCGAGGTCTCCCACGACGCCCGTTCCGCCGCCGACAGCCTCTGCTCGAACCTCTCCTACGGCTGACCAGCGCAACCGACCGGGACCGTTTCGCGTCTTCACCCCCGTCTGTACAGTTGCGCAAACTCGCAACGCACACGCGGACACCCGCACGACGCACCACACACCGCACACCGCACACCACTGAGGGGAACGACGCACACGTGGGCATCATCAGCTGGATCATCCTCGGCCTCGTCGCCGGGGTCATCGCCAAGGTCCTGCTCCCCGGACGCGACCCGGGCGGCCTGATAGGGACCACCCTCATCGGCGTCGCCGGCGCGTTCGTCGGCGGCTGGATCTCCTCGCACTTCCTCCACCGCCCGGTCGCGAACAGCTTCTTCGACCTGACGACGTGGATCGCGGCTGTCGGCGGCTCGCTCGTGCTGCTCGTCGGCTACCGCCTCCTCTTCGGCAACTCCCGCGACTGACGAGCCGGCCGGTCACCCATGGCCCCCGGCCCAGCGGCGTCATCGTCCGGGCCGGTGCGCCTCACGAGCGTCCCTCCGCGTGCGCCGGGCGGCGCCGGTGAGGTGCTGCTCCACGACGAGCGCGGCGCCCTCGTGGGCCAGGTCCGCTTCCGGCTGTGCGCACGCTGCCGCACGGGCCGGCTCCTCGGCATCTGGATCCTGGAGTCACGCCGGCAGGAAGGGCTCGGCCGGCGCGCCCTGCGGGTGACCCTGGCCCACGGCCCCGGCTACCGGTGGAACACCACCCTGCAGTCCAGACCCGGGCGGGGCTTCTTCCGCGCGGTGGCCGCACACGGTGCTGTCCCGCTGTCGCACGGCCGGCCGCTCTGCCCGCATCTGCTGGGCGGGCTCGGCCGCGTCCTGCGCCGCCTGGGGCCCCGCCCCTCAGCCCGCCCGCCCCACGACGAGCCATCGTGACGGAAGCTCGATGCGGGCGCCGTCCGGCGTGTACTCCGTGGTGGTGAGCGGGAGTTCGCCGCTCGCGAGCACGTCGAGGCCCGCGGAGCGTACGTAGTCGGGAACGGCCGCGTCCGAGACCTCGGCGGGCGCGAGGCCGTGCGAGAACACCGGCACCAGCTTGGGCGGCGGGCCCGCGGGACCCTGCGCGAGACCCATCAGGACGGGCCGGGCCGCCTCGGACAACTCCACCACGAAGGCACGGCCGCTCTCGCCGAGGAGCGCGGCGACGCCGTCGATCAGCGGCTGCCGGTCGGCCGCCTCGCACTGGTGCAGCACACCGCGCATGTACACGTTCGCGTCGCCGAGTTCGGCGTGCAGCTGCCGCGCCTCGGCCGGTTCGGTGGCGTCGATCTGCCGGAAGTCGGCCCGGCCCGCGGGGTCGGCGTGCCGGGCGTGGCCGAGGGCGGCGGCGGAGAGGTCCGCGCCGACGACGCGCGGGTAGCGGCCGGCGAGGAAGCGGGTCTGCGTACCGTTCCCGCAGCCCACGTCGACGAAGGGCAGCCCCGCGTTCGCCAGGTGCGGCTCCAGCAGGGCGAGATGGACGCTCGCGGTGAGGGCGGGCTCGGCGTCCCAGAAGACCCCGCCGGGTTCGTCGGAGGCGTCACGCCAGAAACTCTCCCAGGCATCCTGGTACCGACTCGTCACGCTCATCTGCAACTCCCGGAATGCGGTGGCACGGCATGATCGGTCTACCGCGCCCGGGCCCGCCCCACAAGCACCCGGCGCATTCCTTCACGCCCCATTCGATACGAGTACGCCCGGCTCACGCCCGAGGCGAACTAGCGGCGCGGCAATGCCAGTTCGCACCACACGGTCTTCCCGGAGCCCGTACGGCTGGTGCCCCACTCGCTCGCGAGGGCGCTCACCACGCGCAGGCCCCGCCCGAACTCGTCGCCCGGGCCCGCGCTGAGCAGCGTCGGCAGCTTCTGGTCGTCGTCCTCGACCTCGCACACCAGGGTTCCCGAGCGCACCAGGCGTACCTCGACCGTGCGGGTGCGGGCGTGCCGCACGGCGTTGGCGACGAGCTCACCGGCAAGCAGTTCGGCGGTGGCGGCGAGCGCGCCGAGGCCCCACGTCGTCAGCTGCTCGCGGACGAGTGCGCGGACGCGGGGCACTTCGGCGGGCTCGGGGGCGACGCTCCAGCGGGCGACGTCCTCGGGCGCGATGCCGTTGAGCCGGGCCATCAGGAGGGCGACGTCGTCCTTGCGGCCGCCGGCGGTGTTGAGGGATCTGATGATGGTGTCGCAGGCGGCGTCCATGGAGGCCGCGGGGTGGGCGGCGGACTCGCAGAGCGTGGCGAGGCCGACGCCGATGTCCTCGCCGCGCACCTCGACGAGCCCGTCGGTGCACAAGACGAGCCGGTCGCCGGGCGCCATCGGTACCCGTACGGACTCGAAGGGGACGCCGCCGACCCCGATGGGTGCTCCGGTGGGCAGTTCGAGCAGTTCGCTGCGGCCGTCCTCGGCGCGGACGAGGACCGGCGGGATGTGTCCGGCGTTCGCCAGTTCCAGCTCGTTGGCGATGGGGTCGTAGACCGCGTACAGGCAGGTCGCGAGGTAGTGCTCGCCGAGGCGCTGGGCGAGGTCGTCGAGGTTGCGCAGGAGCTGTGCCGGGGGCAGGTCGAGGGCGGCCATGGTCTGGACGGCGGTGCGCAACTGGCCCATCATCGCTGCCGAGTTGAGCCCGTGGCCCATGACGTCGCCGACGACGAGCGCGGTCCGTGAGCCGGGGAGCTTGACCGAGTCGAACCAGTCGCCGCCGACCCGTCCGAGGAGCGTGCCGGGCAGGTAGCGGGTGGCGATGTCGCAGCCGGGCATGCGGGGCTCGATGTGCGGCAGCATGCTGTCCTGGAGCGTCTCGGCGACGCTCTCCTGGTACGTGTACATGCGGGCGTTGTCGAGGACGAGGCCCGCGCGGGCGGCCAGTTCGGCGCCGGTGACGCGGTCCATGTCGTTGAAGACCGGGCGTTCCCGGTGGCGCAGCAGGATCATGAACCCGAGGACGACGTTACGGGCCTTGAGGGGCACGACCAGCATCGAGCGGTCGGTGATGAGGGGCCGGATGTCGCGCTTCTCGAACTGCGAGGCGATCGCGTTGCCCATCTCCTCGGTGATGCGCGGGACGAGGACGGGCTGGCCGCTGGTCATGCACTGGAAGAACGGCGTGTGCGCGGGGAACGGCATCGACTCGCCGACGGGCACGACGTCGTCCCAGCGGCCCGGCTCGTCCGTGTGCTCCAGGGCGACGCGGTGCCACATCGTCGTCGTGTCGGGCGGGCCTTCGGGGAACCCCTCGCCCGCGACGACCTGTTCGCGCAGATAGGTGCCGGCGACGTCCGTGAAGCGCGGTACGACGGCGCGGCTGACCTCGACGATCGTGCGCGACAGGTCGAGGGACGAACCGATGCGCCCGCTCACCTCGTTGAGGAACTCCAGGTGTTCGCGGACGGCCGCGTGCTCCAGGTCGGCGGCGTCGTCATCCGCATCGCCATCCGCGTCGTCGGGCGCGCGGCGCGGCGCGGGCAGTCCGGCGGCGGCCGCGCGGGCCGCCTCCTCTCTGCGGGCCTTGCGCTCGGCACGCCGGGGCACGCCCCAGTCGGCGGTGACGGGGACCCGGTCGTGGCGGCTGAACTCCAGTACGGGATAGCCGAGTTCGAGGACCTGGGAGACGATGCGGGCGCTCTCGCCGACGCTCATGCTGGGCAGGATGGCGGGGAGTCCGCGGGCCAGCTCGTCGGCCCCGGGGAGGTCGGTGTGCAGGGCGAAGCCGGGCGCGATGCGCTCCTGGGGGTCGCCCTCGGGCACGCCCTCGGCGCGCAGGCTCCCGGCGTCGGCGGCGAGGACGAGCAGCTTCTCGGGCCCGGGCCCGACGAGAGGGTAGGCCCACCACAGGACGTCGATGCGCTCACTGCCCGGGGCCGTGAGCCGGGCGCGGCCTGCCGCGGGATAGGAGGCCCGCCCGTCGAGCGAGGACTCCAGACCGGGCCCGAGGCCGTCGTACGCGCCGTCGATCCCGTACTCCGCGCCGCCGGCGCCGTCCGGCAGGATCCCGTACTTCGTGCCGCCGATGCCGTCCGGCAGGATCCCGTACTCCGTGCCGCGGGCGTCGTCCGGCAGGATCCCGTACCCCGTGCCGCCGGTGCCGTCCGGCAGGACCCCGTACGCCGCGCCGCCGGCCTCGTCCGGCAGGGCGCCGGAGACGGGCAGCAGGTCGGTGGCGGGGCGCCCGACCGCGTCCTCGCGCGCGGGCCCGAACAGACGGCGTGCGCCGGTGCTCCAGTGCGAGACGAGTCCCGCCCCGTCGACCACGACGACCGCCAGGGGTACGCGGCCCGGCACGGGGTTCCGCGAGGCTGTCCCGGTGCCACGGTGCATGGCCTGCGCTCCCTTCCCCCCGCGCGGCGACCGAGCGTCATCGGCTTGGCCCTTACCCGTTCCACGGTACGCGGAACGGGGTCATGGGGTGCCGCATCGGCCGAATTCAGGCGGCGTGGAGCCCGCCCGGACCGGATGGGTGGCCCACCCTCAACACTCAGTCCTCGTGGCCCAGTTGCAGATCGCGCTCGGTGCGGCCGCCGCCCGCCATGTGCAGCACGGTGGCGACCGGCGGGTATCCGGCGGCGATCACGGTGTACTCGCCCGACGACAGGTCGACGAAGCGGAAGGTGCCGTCGGCGCCGGTCGTGAGGGTGTCGACGACGTTGCCCGCGGCGTCGAGGAGGGTGACCCGCGCGTCCTCGACGGGACGGCCGCCGCCGGCCCGGACCGTGCCGCGCAGTACGGCGCCGCCGGCGAGTTCGATGTCCTGGCGGGTCTCACGCGCGGCCATCACCGTGACGGGGAGCGCGGCGGGCCGGAACGCGGGCGCGCTCCCGGCGAGCGTGTACTCGCCGGCCACCAACTCCGTGATGACGTAACCGCCTTCGCGCCCGCTGCGCGTGCCGGCGACGACCTCACCGTGGACGTTGGTCAGGGTCACGGCGGCGTCGCGCACGGGCGCGCCGTCGGCGGTCAGCACGCTTCCGGCGAGCCGCCCCGCGCCGCCGAGGACGACGTCGAGGTCCACGGGCCGCTCCCCCACGGTGACGGTCACGGCCTGCGGCTGGTGTCCGCCGGCCGCGGCGATCAGGACGTAACTGCCCGGCCCCGGGGTCGACAGGGCGTAGCGGCCGTCGTCGCCGCTCGCGCCGCGGCCGATCTGCCGGCCGCCGACGTCGATGAGGGTGAGCGCGGCGCGCGGCACGGCCGTCCCGTCGGAGTGCTGGACGATGCCGCAGACCGGCACCCCGGCGCCGGCCGACGTCCGGGACTGGGAGGGGACGGACGCGGGCTCGGTGCCCGTCGCTTGGTGGGGGGCGGCGCTGGACAACAGGGGTGTCTCCTTGAGGAAGAAGGCGATCACGAGGCCGAGGACGAGGACCGGGACGAGGTAGAGGAAGATCCTGGGCATCGCGTCGGCGTACGCCTGGATGTAGCCGTCGCGCAGCGCGGGCGGCAGGGCGTGGACGAGCTGCGGGGTGATGGACTCGGGGTCGGGCAGGCCCGCGCCCCTGGGCAGCCGGTCCCTGAGGGCACCGGCGAGCCGGTCGGCGAAGAGCGTGCCGAACACGGCCGCGCCGACGCTGCCGCCGATCTGCCGGAAGTAGTTGTGGGCGCTGGTCGCGGTGCCGATGTCGGCGGGGCGCACGGCGTTCTGCACGGCGAGGATCAGGACGGGCATGATCAGGCCGATGCCCGCGCCGAGTACGGCCATGTAGACGCTGTACTGCACCCGCGGGGTGTCCACTTCCAGGCGGGACAGGAACCACATGCCGACGGTGGACAGGGCCCCGCCGAGGAGGGGGTAGATCTTGTAGTGCCCGGTGTGGCTGATGAGTTGGCCGGAGAGGATCGAGGCGATGACGACGCCGCCCATCATCGGCAGCATGAGAAGCCCCGACTCGGTGGCGCTCGCGCCGTCGACCATCTGCAGGAAGGTCGGCAGGTAGCTGGCCGCGCCGAACAGGGCGACGCCGACGACCATCCCGACCAGGCCGGTGATGTTGAAGACCCGGTCGCGGAACAGCCGCAGCGGGATGAGGGGTTCGGCGGCGAAGCGCTCGGCGACGAGGAACAGGACGGACGACAGGGCCGCTCCGGCGCCGAGCCCCAGGATGACGCGCGAGCCCCAGGCGTACTCCGTGCCGCCCCAACTGGTCAGCAGGACGAGGCAGGTCGAGGCCGCCGCGAGCAGCAGGATGCCGAGGATGTCGAGCCTGGCCCGGGCCGCGGGGCGGGGCAGCGTGAGGACGGCGGTGACGACGGCGAACGTGACGAGCCCGAAGGGCACGTTGATGTAGAAGCACCAGCGCCAGGTGAGATGGTCGGTGAAGTAGCCGCCGAGCAGCGGGCCCGCGACGGACGCGAGGCCGAAGGCGGCGCCGATGAGGCCCATGTAGCGGCCGCGTTCGCGGGGCGGCACGATGTCCGCGATGATCGCCTGCACGCCGATCATGAGCCCGCCGGCCCCGATGCCCTGGACGGCGCGGAACGCGATGAGTTCGTCCATGCTGCGCGACCAGCCGGCCAGCGCGGAGCCGATCACGAAGACGGCGATGGCGAACTGGAAGACGCCCTTGCGGCCGAAGAGGTCGCCGAGCTTGCCGTAGACCGGCAGGCCGATGGTGGCGGTCAGGAGATAGGCGGTGATCGCCCAGGACATCTTGTCGAGACCGTGCAGCTCACCGACGATCTTCGGCAGCGCGGTGGCGACGATCATCTGGTCCAGGGCGGCGAGCAGCAGGGCCAGCATCAGCCCGACGAACACCATCCGCACCCGGCGCGGGCTCAGCCCGTGGACGGGGAACTGTGTCTGCCCCAGCGGCGGTTGGGGCTCCACCGGCGGCGCCTCGTCGGTCGCCGGCACCGCCTGCCGCTCGCCGGTCACCAGCGTCGTCGTGCCCACCTGTCGCTCCCCTCGTCGCGCCTGCGCCGCATATTTCTCGCATTACGCGACAACTGCGGGCAAGCGCGGCGAGGTGCGGTTCCGAGGGCCTCCGGGGCCGAATGCGCCGGTCGGAGCCCTACGGCGTACAACCGCGCGCGAACGGAAAACCACTCGAACCGGTGAGCACTACACCGGAGTTACTCCAGGGTCACCTCGGGGTCACTTCTCGACCTCGGCGGCGAGCTTCGCGAGCACGGCGTCGTAGATGCGGCCGAGGCCCTTGGGGGCGAAGGTCTTCTCGAAGAAGCCGCCGATGCCGCCGGCGCCGTTCCACACGGTGGTGACGACGACGCGGGAGGCGCCGTCGCCGGACGGGGTCACGCGCCAGGTGGTGACCATCGAGGAGTTGCGGTCCTTCTCGACGAGCTCGCCGTCGGTCGGCTCGGTCACCTCGAGGAGGCAGTCGCGGATCCGCTTGCTGGTCGCCTGGAGCTTCCAGTGGACGAGGGTGCCCTCGCCGTCACCGCCCTCGCGGACCTCGTACTCGCTGAAGTGCTCGGGCAGCAGCTTCGCGCGCGTGCCGCTGTAGTCGGCGAGAGCGTCGAACACGTCGTCCGGCTTGGCGGCGACGACCCGCTCCGTGGTGGCCTCGACCTGCGCCATGGCTCTTTCCTCCAGCAGTTCGGTGATCTCGGGGGGTTTCTCTGGGGTTTCTCGGGGTTTCCCGAGGTGGAGAGCCCAAGCCAACCACCCTCCGTATCCGCCACCAAATTCGGGGTCGCACGATCAAGGGAACATGTGTTCTATTCTGTGGCCGGCGCCGGCTACCGGGCGTCATTGCGTCAGGAGGCTCGATGCTCAGCACGTCAAACGCGGAATCGGCGTGGCGCGGCATGACGAGGTCGCTGGCGGCCGGGCCGCACGCCGCCGCGAGAAGCCACGCGAGGATCGCCTACTCGGTACTCATGCGGGGTGCGGCTCCCGAGGACAGGACGACGTCGAAGCCGGCGCCGGATCACCCGTCAGGCACATGAACTGACGGAGGAGTTCGGCATCGGACCCTCGCGCGCCGAAGCCCGCTCCCGCGGCCACCCGGCTCGCCCTCCCCCGGACCTCTGCACGCCAATCGGGTCAACTCTCGGCGGAACATGCCGTTTCGGGCCCGGATACGGGGACCATGCGGCGGGGGCCGTGGGCTCGCGGCCTCGAACCCTCGCCCCTGGGATGCCCCATGAACAAACGCGCAGCGGCCCTGTGCGGCGCCGCCACGGTGGTTGCCGGACTGCTCGCCGCCGCCCCGGCCTCGGCGGGTTCCGCCACGGTCCCCGCGACCTTCGCCCCGTCCGCCCCGCGCTCCGCCCTCACCTGGAAGGACTGCGGCACCAAGGACTATCCGGCGCTGCAGTGCTCGTCGGTGCGGGTACCGCTCGACCACGCGCGGCCCGGCGGCCGGCAGATCACGCTCGCGCTGTCGCGGATCCGGCACACCGCGAAGACGTCGCAGGGCCCGCTCCTGGTGAACCCCGGCGGCCCCGGCGGCAGCGGCCTGAAGCTGGCGGGCTTCGTCGCCGGCGGACTTCCCAAGAAGGTCGCGGCGCAGTACGACGTCGTGGGCTTCGACCCGCGCGGCGTCGGCAAGAGCAAGCCGGCCCTCGACTGCCGGCCGGGGTACTTCAAACCGGTGCGGCCGGCGAGCGTGCCGTCGTCCCCCGCCGTCGAGCGCGCCGGCCTCGACCGCGCGCAGGGGTTCGCGGCGGCGTGCGCGGCGAAGTACGCGGACGTGCTGCCGTACATCGACACGGTGAGCACCGCCAGGGACGTGGACGCGATCCGTGCGGCGCTCGGCGCGCCGAAGCTCAGCTACTTCGGCTACTCGTACGGCACCTACCTGGGCGCCGTCTACGCCAAGCTCTACCCGCACCGCGTGCGGCGCCTGGTGCTCGACTCGATCGTCGACCCGACGGGGGTCTGGTACGACGACAACATGAACCAGGACCACGCGTTCAACGCCCGCCACCAGGCGTTCCTCGCGTGGGTCGCGCAGCACGACACGACGTACAAGCTCGGCAAGGACCCCGCGAAGGTCGAGGCCGAGTGGTACGCGATGCGCGCCGCCGTGCAGAAGAAGCCGGCGGGCAAGAAGGTCGGGGCGGGCGAGCTGGAGGACACCTTCATCCCCGGCGGCTACTACGACGGCTACTGGCCCTATCTGGCCGAGGCGTTCGCGGCGTACGTGAAGGACAAGGACCCGGAGCCGCTCGTCAGGACGTACAAGAAGTTCGGCGCGGTCGACGCCGCGGGCGACAACGGCTACAGCGTCTACACGGCGGTGCAGTGCCGTGACGCGCGGTGGCCGCGCGACTGGAACACCTGGCATGCCGACAACTGGCAGGCGAACGAGAAGGCCCCCTTCTCCACCTGGAACAACGCCTGGTACAACGCGCCGTGCGCGTTCTGGCCGACGAGCCGCCTCGACCCGCCGGACGTCTCGAACGACGAACTGCCGCCGACGCTGCTCTTCCAGGCCACGGACGACGCGGCCACGCCGTACGAGGGCGGGGTCACCGTCCACCGCGAACTGCGCGGCTCCAGCCTGGTGGTCGAGGAGGGCGGCGGGAACCACGGCATCACCCTCAGCGGAAACACCTGCCTCGACCGCTACCTGACCGACTACCTGAGCACGGGCAAGACCCCCCACGGCACCGGCGAGGCCGACGCGGTCTGCAAGAAGCTCCCCGCCCCGAAACCGCTGACGAAAAAGGCCACCCCCACCCCGGCAACGGGCCCGAACGGCACCCGCCTGCACGGCCTCCTGGGCTTCCGCAGCTGAGCAGGTCGACCGGGGTGGCGTCGCCGTATGGGCCAGGATGGCGGCATGGACAGCCATCGGCCCCGCGACACCGCCCCGGTCCCGGCCGCCGGGATCCGCGTGCGGGACATGACCGACGCCGACTGCGAGGCGGTGGCCCGCATCCGGGTCCTCGGCTGGCAGACGGCGTACGCGGGCCTGATGCCGGCGGCTCATCTCGACGCGATGGACGTCGAGGAGGAGACGGCGCGGCGCCGGGAACTGCTGGCGCGCCGCGGCCCGTCGGTGGTGAATCTGGTCGCCGGGCGCGCGGGCGAGGTCGTCGGCTGGGCCTGTCACGGCCCGCTCCGCGACGACGATGCGCCGCCCGGGGACGCCGAGTTGTACGCGATCTACGTGCTGCCCGGCGTGCTGTCGACGGGCGTGGGCCGCGCTCTCCTGGAGGTCGTGCTGGAGCGGTGCGTCGCCTCCGGGCACGGGCGGGTCCGGCTGTGGGTGGTGGAGGGCAACGCCCGCGCCCGCCGCTTCTACGAACGCGCCGGATTCTCCCCGGACGGCGCCGAGGACACGTACGAGGTGGACGGGGTGCCCGTGCCGGAAGTCCGCTACTTGCGCCCTCTCGAGATGCCCTAGTCCTCCGTCGGGAGGCTCGCGAGCGCGTGGGCCGCCGACTTCGCGAGGGCCGGGTGGGCCAGGGTGGCGGTCAGCACCGGGCGGGCGCGGGGGTCGCCCAGGGCGGCGAGGCCCTCCACGCACGCGAGGGCCACCTTGCGGTAGGGGTCGTGGGGGCCGAGGCGTCGTTCCAGGGTGGCGATCAGAGCCGGCGCGGACTCGGGGGCGCGCAGGGCGGTCAGGAGCCGGACCGGGTGCAGGGCGTAGGCGATGCGCAGTTCGTTCGTGGCGAGGGCCGCCGCCGCGCGTGCGGTGCGGGGGTCGGCGAGGGCGGCCAGGGCGTGCGCGGCCGTGGCGCAGCGGGCCGGGTCGCGGTGGTTGAGCAGCAGGACGAGCGCCTCGAAGGCCCGGTGGTCACCGGCCACCCCGAGCCGGTACGCGGCCAGTTCGCGCGCCCACAGCGGCTGCCCGGGCGCGGTCAGTGCGGACGCGAGTTCGTCGTGGTCGCGGGTCGTCGCGAGGCGGTCGAGAAGGGGGGAGGCGGCGGACTCGGCCCGTAAGCGCTCCGTGACTGATCGCAACTCTTCGTCCATGCCGTCCAGCGTAGAGCGGCCGCGCGGCCCGGCGACGTAGATCACAGAGACTGGTGAACGCCGGGGGGTGGCGCGCTCGTTACTCGCCGGTTAATCTCAAGTGAGCGGGGCACACTCCCCGTATTCCACTCCTGGCGGCCTGGTGACGCAGCCGCCGAGGGTGTCAGTCGGTTCGGTGCCTCAGGTACCGCAGTACGGCGTGGCTCCGGGACAGGGCCCGCCGGATCTCCCTCTCATCGATTCAACCGGTTCAAGCGGTTAAAAGCGGTTCTTCGGAATCGACGTCGGAATCGGTATCGGTGGAGCGATCTACAGCGATCCGCCCTTCGCCGGACGTGTGCGTGCATTTTCCGTCCGGCTGTCCGGCTCGAACTCCCGCACTCCGTGCGCCTGTCGGCGTATCCGCGTGCGCCCCTCAGTCGTCACTCCTCCCTCCTGGAGTCCTCAGATGGACGCTCCTCTGTCCCCCGCTTCCCCGGCCACCCTCCCGACCGTCGCGGTCGTCGGTCTCGGCACGATGGGCACCGGCATCGCCGAGGTCCTCGCCCGCGCCGGCCGTGAGGTCATCGGCATCGACGTCAGCGAGGCCGCGGCCGCCCAGGCCGTCGCCGCGCTCGAGGCCTCGACGGCGCGTGCTGTGCGCCGCGAGCGCCTCACCGAGGACGAGCGCCGGGACGTCCTCGCCCGCTTCCGCACGTTCACGGACCTCCAGGCCGCGGCCGACGCCGACCTCGTCATCGAGGTGGCCCCGGAGTCGTACGAGATCAAGCAGCAGATCTTCCGTGACCTCGACTCCGTCGTGCGGCCGGAGACGATCCTCGCGACCGGCACGAACGCCCTGTCCGTGACGCGGCTCGCCGCCGATTCGGCCCGGCCCGAGCGCGTCCTCGGCCTGCACTTCTTCAACCCGGCACCCGCGATGAAGCTCGTCGAGGTGGTCTCCAGCGTGCTGACCGCGCCGACCGCCGTCGCCGCCGTCACCGACCTCGCGATCGAACTCGGCAAGGAGCCGGTCGCGGTGGGCGACCGGCCCGGTTTCGTCGCCGACGGTCTGCTGTTCGGCTACCTCAACCAGGCCGCCGCGATGTACGAGGCCAAGTACGCCTCCCGCGAGGACATCGACGCCGCGATGAAGCTGGGCTGCGGTCTGCCGATGGGCCCCCTCGCGCTGCTCGACCTGATCGGCATCGACACGGCGCGCCGGGTCCTCGACGCCATGTACGCCGAGTCCCGCGACCGCCTGCACGCTCCGGCCCCCGTCCTCAAGCAGCTCAGCGAGGCGGGCCTGACCGGCCGCAAGTCGGGGCGCGGCTTCTACACGTACGCGGAGCCGGGCGGCGCCGAGGTGGTGCGGGACGCGCTCACGCCGCTCGCGGGCGAGGCCGCCGAAGGGGCCAGGACGGTCCGCTCGGTCGGCGTCGCGGGCTCCGGGACGATGGCGTCCGGCATCGCGGAGGTGTTCGCGAAGGCCGGCTACGACGTGGTGCTCGCGGCCCGCAGCGAGGAGAAGGCGGAGAAGGCCAAGTCCCGTATCGGTAAGTCTCTTTCGCGTTCTGTCGACAAGGGCAGGATGACGGCGGAGGCGGCGGCGCAGACCCTGGAGCGGATCACTCCGGCGGGTTCGTACGACGCCTTCGCGGACGTCGACCTGGCCCTGGAGGCGGTGGCCGAGGACCTGGAGATCAAGCAGCAGCTCTTCGCGACGTTCGACAAGGTCTGCAAGCCGGGCGCGGTCCTGGCGACCACGACCTCGTCGCTGCCCGTCGTGGCCTGTGCCCGCGCGACCTCGCGCCCGCAGGACGTGATCGGCATGCACTTCTTCAACCCGGCGCCCGCGATGAAGCTCGTCGAGGTCGTGCGGACCGTGCTGACCGGCGACGACGTGCACGCCACGGTCCGCGAGGTGTGCGCGAAGATCCGCAAGCACCCGGTGGACTGCGGGGACCGCGCCGGCTTCATCGTGAACGCGCTCCTGTTCCCGTACCTGAACAACGCGATCAAGATGGTGCAGGAGCACTACGCGACGCTCGACGACATCGACGCCGCGATGAAGCTGGGCGGCGGCTATCCGATGGGGCCCTTCGAGCTCCTGGACGTGGTCGGCCTCGACGTCTCGCTGGCGATCGAGAAGGTCCTGCACCGCGAGTTCCGTGACCCGGGCCTGGCCCCCGCGCCGCTCCTGGAGCACCTGGTGGCCGCGGGCTGCCTCGGCCGCAAGACGGGCCGCGGCTTCCGCGAATATGCCCGGCGCTGATCTGCCCACGGGCAGCGGCGCCGACCTGCCCATGGGCAGCGGCGCGGGACGGCCCATGGACCGGGGCCCGGCCCCGCCCACGGACTGGGGCGGGCTGCTCCGCCCGCCCGCCCGCACTCCCCCCGCCCCCACCGGGGCCGGGGGGAGCCCCGCTCCGGCGCACGCCACCGCGCATATGCAGTACGTTCATGGCATGTCCAAGGCCGCCAAGTCCTCCCGTACGACGCCCACGCCCGACGCTCCGGAGAGCGCCGCGGGCACCCGCGCCGCCGCCCAGCGGCTCAAGATGCGCCGGGAGCTGGCGGCCGCGGCGATGGAACTCTTCGCGACCAAGGGCTACGAGGCCACGACGGTCGACGAGATCGCGGCCGCGGCGGGCGTCGCCCGGCGGACCTTCTTCCGTCACTTCCGTTCCAAGGAAGAGGCGATCTTCCCGGACCACGACGACACCCTGATCCGGGCGGAGGCGGTGCTCAACGCGGCGCCCGCGCACGAGCATCCGCTCGACACGGTGTGCCGCGGCATCAAGGAAGTCATGAAGATGTACGCGGCCTCGCCGGCCGTGTCGGTGGAGCGTTACCGGCTCACGCGCGAGGTACCGACCCTGCGCGAGCGGGAGATCGCCTCGGTGGCCCGCTACGAGCGCCTGTTCACCCGCTATCTCCTCGGCCACTTCGACGAGACGGCCCATCAGCACGGCAACGACGACCCATTGCTCGCCGAGGTCGCCGCGTCCGCCGTCGTCACCGCCCACAACCACGTGCTGCGGCGCTGGCTGCGGGCGGGCGGCCAGGGTGACGTGGAGAGCCAGCTCGACCACGCCTTCGCGATCGTCCGGCGCACCTTCGGCACCGGCATCGGCGCGGGCCACGACGCCTCGCCCGCCGCGACCCCGGCCACGGTCTCCCAGCGGGGCGAGGTCCTCGTCACGGTCGCCCGCACGGACGCCCCTCTCGAAGAGGTCATGAGGACCATCGAGAAGGCGCTCAGGGAGCGCCCGTAGGTACTTTTTGACCCGATTTACCCTGCGGTTTTGAGGGGGCGCTACCCATCGGTAGCGCCCCCTTCGTCATGGCCGCACCCCCTCCCACCTGCGGTGATCGATCATCGCTCAAAAAGTTGTGGCACCCAGTGTCTTGCCGACTGGCACGCGGTGCCATACGTTGATGTTGTCCGGGTGGCCGGGGCGCGGAGAACTTCCGTACGCCGGCTGTCCCCGCAAGCCACCCATCTCGTGGCGAGCGCGCCCGGACGCCTGCGTCACAGGCACACCTCCCGCGCCGACCAAGCGCTGCCGTAGCACCACCCGCCGAACCGACGGCACCTCTTCACCCACAGCAGCTCTCCACCCGACGTACCCCTCAACGTCCCCGCTGGGACGCATCGCCGGAGGCAACACCGTGAAGGAAATCCTGGACGCGATCCAGTCGCCGGAGTCGACCTCCGCCGACTTCGCCGCTCTGCCGCTCCCCGAGTCGTACCGCGCGATCACCGTGCACAAGGACGAGACCGAGATGTTCTCGGGCCTCGCCACCCGGGACAAGGACCCCCGCAAGTCCCTCCACCTGGACGACGTGCCGGTTCCCGAGCTCGGCCCGGGCGAGGCGCTCGTCGCCGTCATGGCCAGCTCCGTGAACTACAACTCCGTCTGGACCTCGATATTCGAGCCGATGTCGACGTTCGGGTTCCTGGAGCGCTACGGCAGGCTCAGCGAGCTCACCAAGCGCCACGACCTGCCGTACCACGTCATCGGCTCGGACCTCGCGGGTGTCGTGCTGCGCACCGGCCCCGGCGTGAACGCCTGGCAGCCGGGCGACGAGGTCGTCGCGCACTGTCTCTCCGTCGAGCTGGAGTCCTCGGACGGCCACAACGACACGATGCTCGACCCCGAGCAGCGCATCTGGGGCTTCGAGACGAACTTCGGCGGTCTCGCCGAGATCGCGCTCGTCAAGTCGAACCAGCTGATGCCGAAGCCGGACCACCTGAGCTGGGAGGAGGCGGCGGCCCCCGGGCTCGTCAACTCCACCGCGTACCGCCAGCTCGTCTCGCGCAACGGCGCCGGCATGAAGCAGGGCGACAACGTCCTGATCTGGGGCGCCAGCGGCGGCCTCGGCAGCTACGCGACGCAGTTCGCGCTCGCCGGCGGCGCCAACCCGATCTGTGTGGTCTCCAGCCCGGAGAAGGCCGCCATCTGTGAGGCCATGGGCGCCGAGGCGGTCATCGACCGCAACGCCGAGGGCTACAAGTTCTGGAAGGACGAGCACACCCAGGACCCGAAGGAGTGGAAGCGCTTCGGCAAGCGCATCCGCGAACTCACCGGCGGCGAGGACGTCGACATCGTCTTCGAGCACCCGGGCCGCGAGACCTTCGGCGCCTCGGTCTACGTGACGCGCAAGGGCGGCACGATCGTCACCTGCGCCTCGACGTCGGGCTACAACCACGAGTACGACAACCGCTACCTGTGGATGTCCCTCAAGAAGATCGTGGGCTCGCACTTCGCGAACTACCGCGAGGCGTGGGAGGCGAACCGCCTGGTCGCCAAGGGCAAGATCCACCCGACGCTCTCGAAGGTGTACTCCCTCGAGGACACCGGCCAGGCCGCCTACGACGTGCACCGCAACCTCCACCAGGGCAAGGTCGGCGTCCTCGCGCTGGCCCCCGAGGAGGGCCTGGGCGTGCGCGACCACGACAAGCGCGCCCAGCACATCGACGCCATCAACCGCTTCCGCAACATCTGAACTCCCGGGGGAGGAAACGCTGATGACTGAGCGCCAGAAAGATCGTCCGTGGCTCATGCGCACGTACGCCGGTCACTCCACGGCCGAGGCGTCCAACGAGCTGTACCGGCGCAACCTCGCCAAGGGCCAGACCGGCCTGTCGGTCGCGTTCGACCTGCCGACGCAGACCGGCTACGACCCGGACCACGTCCTCGCCCGCGGCGAGGTCGGCCGGGTCGGGGTGCCGGTCTCGCACCTCGGTGACATGCGCCGGCTGTTCCAGGACATCCCCCTGGAGCAGATGAACACCTCGATGACGATCAACGCCACCGCCATGTGGCTGCTGGCGCTCTATCAGGTCGTCGCCGAGGAGCAGGGTGCGGACATCACCCGGCTCCAGGGCACGACGCAGAACGACATCGTCAAGGAGTACCTGTCGCGGGGCACGCACGTGTTCCCGCCCGGGCCCTCCCTTCGGCTGACGACGGACATGATCGCGTACACCGTCAGCCACATGCCCAAGTGGAACCCGATCAACATCTGCAGCTACCACCTCCAGGAGGCCGGGGCCACCCCGGTCCAGGAGATCGCGTACGCGATGTCGACCGCGATCGCCGTCCTCGACGCCGTGCGCGACTCGGGTCAGGTCCCCGAGGAGAAGTTCGGCGACGTGGTCGCGCGTATCTCCTTCTTCGTGAACGCGGGCGTCCGCTTCGTCGAGGAGATGTGCAAGATGCGGGCGTTCGGCCGCATCTGGGACCAGGTGACCCGCGAGCGGTACGGCATCGAGAACGCGAAGCAGCGCCGCTTCCGGTACGGCGTCCAGGTCAACTCCCTGGGCCTGACCGAGGCGCAGCCCGAGAACAACGTCCAGCGCATCGTCCTGGAGATGCTCGCCGTCACGCTCTCGAAGGACGCCCGCGCGCGTGCCGTCCAACTCCCGGCCTGGAACGAGGCCCTCGGCCTGCCGAGGCCCTGGGACCAGCAGTGGTCGCTGCGTATCCAGCAGGTCCTCGCCCACGAGAGCGACCTCCTGGAGTACGAGGACATCTTCGCGGGCTCGCACGTCATCGAGAAGAAGGTCGACGAGCTCGTCGCCGACTCGATGGCCGAGATCGACCGGATCCAGGAGATGGGCGGCGCGATGGCCGCCGTCGAGTCGGGGTACCTCAAGTCCCAGCTCGTCTCCTCGCACGCGGAGCGCCGGGCCCGGATCGAGGCCGGCGACGAGAAGATCGTCGGCGTCAACATCTACGAGTCGACCGAGCCGAACCCGCTCACCGCCGACCTGGACACCGCGATCATGACGGTGGACCACGCCGTCGAGGCGAAGGTCGTGCGGGCCATCGGCGACTGGCGGACCACGCGTCAGGAGTCGAGCGAGCGCCAGGGCATGGGCGACCCGTTCCACTACCCGACGACCGGGCAGGCCATCGAGCGCCTGAAGGAGGCGGCCGCCGGTACGGACAACCTCATGGAGGCCACCCTGGAGTGCGCCCGCGCGGGTGTCACGACGGGCGAGTGGTCAGAGGCGCTGCGGGAGGTGTTCGGCGAGTTCCGCGCCCCCACGGGCGTCTCGTCGGCGCCGGTCGCGGTCACCGCGGAGGAGGGCACTCCGATGGCCCTCGTCCGCGAGAAGGTCCGCCGCACCGGCGACGAACTCGGCGGCAAGCTGCGCCTCCTCGTCGGCAAGCCGGGCCTCGACGGTCACTCGAACGGCGCCGAGCAGATCGCCGTCCGGGCCCGCGACGCCGGCTTCGAGGTGGTCTACCAGGGCATCAGGCTCACGCCCGAACAGATCGTGTCCGCCGCGCTCGCCGAGGACGTGCACTGCGTCGGCCTGTCGATCCTTTCCGGGTCGCACGCCGCGCTGGTGCCGGACGTCCTCGACCGGCTGCGCGACGCGGGCGCCTCCGACATTCCCGTCATCGTCGGCGGCATCATTCCCAACGGCGACGCCGAAGACCTGAAGCGCGCGGGTGTGGCCGCCGTCTTCACCCCCAAGGACTTCGGCATCACGGAGATCATCGGCCGTATCGTCGACGAGATCCGGAAAGCGAACCAGCTCGACCCTCTGGAGGTCCCCGCATGACCAGCCCCGTCAACCGTCTGCGTCCGCGCCGTTCGTGTCTCGCGGTGCCGGGTTCGAACCCGCGGTTCCTGGAGAAGGCCCAGGGCCTGGCCGCCGACCAGGTCTTCCTCGACCTGGAGGACGCCTGCGCGCCGCTCGCCAAGCCCGACGCCCGCCACACCATCGTCAAGTTCCTCAACGAGGGCGACTGGACCGGCAAGACGAGGGTCGTGCGCGTCAACGACTGGACCACGGAGTGGACCTACCGCGACGTCGTCACCGTCGTCGAGGGCGCGGGCAACAACCTCGACTGCATCATGCTCCCCAAGGTCCAGACGGCCGACCAGATCGTCGCCCTCGACCTGCTCCTGACGCAGATCGAGAAGACGATGGGCTTCGAGGTCGGCAAGATCGGCATCGAGGCGCAGATCGAGAACGCGCAGGGCCTCAACAACGTCAACGCCATCGCCACGGCCTCCCAGCGCGTGGAGACCATCATCTTCGGCCCGGCCGACTTCATGGCCTCCATCAACATGAAGTCCCTCGTCGTGGGCGAGCAGCCGCCCGGCTACACCGCGGACGCCTACCACTTCATCCTGATGAAGATCCTGATGGCGGCCCGCGCGAACAACCTCCAGGCGATCGACGGCCCCTACCTGCAGATCCGTAACCAGGAGGGCTACCGCGAGGTCGCGCAGCGCGCCGCGGCGCTCGGTTTCGACGGCAAGTGGGTCCTGCACCCCGACCAGGTCGCCGCCGCGAACGAGATCTTCTCCCCCTCCCAGGAGGACTTCGACCACGCCGAGCTGATCCTGGACGCGTACGACTACTACACCTCCGAGGCGGGCGGGAAGAAGGGCTCCGCGATGCTCGGCGACGAGATGATCGACGAGGCGAGCCGCAAGATGGCCCTGGTGATCTCGGGCAAGGGCCGCGCCGCCGGCATGACCCGCACCACCAGCTTCGAAGCCCCGGAGGCCTGAGCACCATGCAGTTCGGACGCACCTACGAGGAGTTCGAGGTCGGCGCGGTCTACAAGCACTGGCCCGGGAAGACCGTCACCGAGTACGACGACCACCTCTTCTGTCTCCTGACGATGAACCACCATCCGCTGCACATGGATGTGAATTACGCGGAGAACACGACCGACTTCGGCAAGAACGTCGTCGTGGGCAACTACATCTACTCCCTCCTGCTCGGCATGTCCGTACCGGACGTGTCCGGCAAGGCCATCGCCAACCTGGAGATCGAGTCGCTCAGGCACGTGGCGCCGACCTTCCACGGCGACACGATCTACGGCGAGACCACCGTCCTCGACAAGACGCCCTCCCGGTCGAAGAACGACCGCGGGATCGTCCACGTCGAGACGAAGGGCTACAAGCAGGACGGCACCCTCGTCTGCGTGTTCCGCCGCAAGGTCATGGTCCCCACCGAGACGTACATCAAGGAGCGCGGCGGCGAACAGCCCGGCCGCCCCCAGCTCAAGGAGCAGGAGAAGTAGCCATGGCGCGACTCGCCCAGACCGCCGGTCTGACCGACATCCAGCAGGAGATCCTCTCCACCGTCCGCGACTTCGTGGACAAGGAGATCATCCCGGTCGCCACCGAGCTGGAGCACCGCGACGAGTACCCGCAGCAGATCGTCGACGGCCTCAAGGAGTTGGGCCTCTTCGGGCTGATGATCCCCGAGGAGTACGGGGGCCTGGGTGAGTCACTTCTCACATACGCGCTCTGCGTCGAGGAGATAGCGCGTGGCTGGATGTCGGTCTCCGGCATCATCAACACCCATTTCATCGTCGCCTACATGCTGAAGCAGCACGGCACGCAGGAGCAGCGGGAGTACTTCCTGCCACGGATGGCGGCCGGCGAGGTGCGCGGCGCGTTCTCCATGTCGGAGCCGGGGCTCGGCTCCGACGTGTCGGCGATCACCTCGAAGGCGGTCCGGGACGGCGACGAGTACGTCCTCAACGGCCAGAAGATGTGGCTGACGAACGGCGGCACGTCCACGCTGGTCGCGGTGCTCACCCGCAGTGACGAAGGCCACCCCGAGGGGACGGCGCCCCACAAGTCGATGACGACGTTCCTCGTCGAGAAGGAGCCCGGCTTCGGAGAGGTCCGCCCCGGCCTCACGATCCCCGGGAAGATCGACAAGATGGGCTACAAGGGCGTCGACACCACCGAACTCATCATGGACGGACTGCGCATTCCGGCCAATCGGGTGCTCGGCGGCGAGACGGGCCGAGGGTTTTACCAAATGATGGACGGAGTCGAAGTCGGCCGCGTGAACGTCGCGGCACGTGGCTGCGGTGTCGCGCAGCGTGCCTTCGAACTGGGCGTCTCGTACGCCCAGCAGCGCCACACCTTCGGCAAGGCGATCGCCCAGCACCAGGCGATCCAGTTCAAGCTGGCCGAGATGGCTACCAAGGTCGAGGCCGCCCATGCGATGATGGTCAATGCAGCTCGCAAAAAGGATTCAGGGGAACGAAACGACCTGGAAGCAGGGATGGCGAAGTACCTCGCCTCCGAATACTGCAAGGAAGTGGTCGAGGACGCCTTCCGAATCCACGGCGGCTACGGCTTCTCCAAGGAGTACGAGATCGAGCGTCTCTACCGTGAGGCTCCGATGCTGCTCATCGGTGAAGGTACCGCCGAGATCCAGAAAATGATCATTGGCCGCCGCCTGCTCGAGGAGTATCGACTCCAGGGCTGAATGTCTGATTAGGGGTGTTTTGTTCGAGAAGAAGATCACACCCCGTCAGCACTCTTCGGCCGCCGACTCAGCTTCCTGGCTTGCCCAGTTGTGGCCCGCAACCGATAACATCCCGGAAAAGCCGCCGTCCCCCCGTACCGAGCGCGGCATCATCCGCTACGAAGGTCATCCATGCCCCACAGCCAAACCTCTGCACCACGCGACGGCGTCCTCGGTGGACGCATTGCGCGCGGAGCATCGCCGTGGCTCCTGCCGACCGTCGCCACCGCCGCCCTGAGCCTGGCCCGTTCGCGCCGTTCCAAGAAGGCCGCCGCAGTCGCCGTACCCGCCACCGCTCTGGCGGCCGGCATGCTGTGGTTCTTCCGCGACCCCGAGCGTGAGATCGCCTCGGGCCGGGTCATCTCCCCGGCCGACGGCGTGGTGCAGAGCATCATGCCGTGGAAGGACGGACGGACCCGGGTCGCGATCTTCATGAGCCCGCTGAACGTCCACGTCAACCGCGCGCCCCTGGCGGGCACGGTGACGTCCGTGGAGCACATCCCCGGCGGGTACGTCCCGGCGTTCAACAAGGAGAGCGAGAACAACGAGCGCGTTGTCTGGCACTTCGACACCGAGCTCGGCGACATCGAGATGATCCAGATCGCCGGCGCCGTGGCCCGACGCATCGTCCCCTACATCCCGCAGGGCACGAAGGTCGAGCAGGGCGAGCGCATCGGTCTGATCCGCTTCGGGTCGCGCGTCGACATCTACCTCCCCGAGGGTGTCGAGGTCGCGGTCGAGGTCGGTCAGAAGACCGTGGCTGGGGTGACTCGCATTGACCGTGACTGATCCAGAGACGCAGGCCGGCTGGGTGCCCGAGGCCGAGGAGGCGGACGAAGCGGAGGAAATGCCGCTCTCACTCCGTCTGTCGATAGCGGACACCCTCACGCTCGGCAACGCCACGTGCGGCTTCATGGCGGTGTACTTCACCACCACCGGGATCCTGATCCCGCACCTCCAGGGCAGCGCCGAGTCCGGCATGGCCCGGCACAGCGCGGCCACGGCCGTGATCCTGATGCTGGCCGCGGCGATCTTCGACCTGTTCGACGGCCTGGTGGCGCGCAAGCTCCGCTCGTCGCCGATGGGTGCCGAGCTGGACAACCTCTCGGACCTCATCAGCTTCGGGCTCGCGCCCGCGTACTTCGTGCTCGTCTACGGCATGGTCGCCGACGACGCGCATCAGCGGGTGGCGGCGGTGGGCGCCATCGTGGTGCTCCTGGCCGTCGTGCTGAGGCTCGCGAGATTCTCGTGCGTGACGGTCAAGGACGGCACCTTCCAGGGCATGCCGAGCCCCTTCGGGGCGCTCACGGTCGTGTCGATCGTGCTCCTGGAGCTGCCGTTCGTGGCGACGGTCCTGGCGATCGTCGGGACGGCCTGGCTGATGGTGAGCCGGGTCGAGTACCCGAAGCCGCGGGGTCCCCTCGCGGTGGCGATGCTGGGGTGGATCGTGGCGGCGATGGGGCTCCTGGCGGCCTGGGCGTTCGACGCCCCCGGCGGCCAGCTCCTGCTCCAGACCGGCTGCGCGCTGCAGCTCGTCCTGGGCGCCGTGATCCCGCTCTTCGCGACGGCCCGGAGGGTGAACAACTTCCGGGGCAACCGCCGCGAGGCGCGTGCCGCGCAGCTGCCGTAACCCGTATTCCCGTACTGCGTACTCCGTACGTGACGGAAGGCCCCGGACCAGCTGGTCCGGGGCCTTCCGCATGTCTGCGTGTGCGTCTCAGCGCGGTGGGTGCACGCCGATGCCGTGGACGTCCGGGCGGACGAGGACCTTCACGTGGTCGTCGGGGGTGCGCAGGGTGTCCAGGGCCGCGCCGACCCCGCCCAGGCCCACCTCGCCGGTGATCAGGGCGGCCGCGTCCACCGTCCCGTCCGCGATGCGTCCGAGGGTGCGGGCGAACTCCTCGGGCGGGTACGCCATGCACATGGTCACGGTGATGTCCTTGTAGATGCCGACGACGGGACGGAACACGTCCTCCGTCATGCACGCGCCGATGAGCAGGACCTTCGTCGAGCGGGGCGCCCGGTGCAGGACCGTGTTGAACATGCCGGCCTTCCCGGAGCACTCCAGGACCGTGAGCGCCTGCCCCGGCTCCGACGCCTCGCTCCAGACGTCGAACGGGTCCCCGGCCCCCGGGTCGACCGTCACGTGCGCGCCGAAGCGCTCCGCGAGGGCGCGGCGGCGCGGGGACGGCTCCGAGACGACGACGGGCGCCACGCCCCGCTCCACGAGCGCCGCGGTGGCGCCGAGGCCGATGGGGCCCGCCCCGATGACGACGGCTCCCGAGCCGGGCGGGGGCGCGGCGCGGGCGACGTTGCCGAAGCCGACGGCTAGGGGCTCGGTGAGCGCGGCCACCGGGGCCGGCACGTGCTCGGGCACCGGGACGAGCGCCGCCTCCTGGAGGACGACGCGCTCCCCGAAGCCGCCGGGGAACGTGCTCGAGTAGCCGACCGTACGCAGCGTGCCACCGGCGTCGAGGGCCCAGGGCAGGCCCACGACGGTCCTGCCCTGCCACTCCCCCGGGCTGAGCACCCGCGCGCACAGCTCGTGGCCCATCACCAGATCGGCGTCGGGATCGAACAGGAACGCCCCGCCACCTCAGCCTCGACGAACCGCCCACCCCGCAACACGGCGGCCCGCATCATGGCGGTCACCGCCCGGCTCCCGCGTCGTGGGTGGCGGCGGCGTCTCGGGGGGCGCCCGTGTCCTGGGTGGCGCGCACGTCCCGGGCAGGGCCCCGGTCAGCGAACACCCGGCCACGGCCCGGGCCCGGCACCCCGGCCCCGACGAACCACCCACCCCGCAACACGGCGGCCTGGGCGACGCCCATGTACCGGGCGGCGGCCGGCTGAGCGAACACCCGGCCACGGCCCGGGCCCGGCACCCCGGCCCCGACGAACCACCCACCCCGCAACACGGCGGCCTGGGCGACGCCCATGTACCGGGCGGCGCGCACGTCCCGGGCAGCGGCCGGCTCAGCGAGCACCCGGTCAGGGCCCGGGCCCGGCACCCCGGCCCCGACGAACCGCCCACCCCGCAACACGGCGGCCCGCATCACGCCGGTCACCGCCCGGCTCCCGCGTCGTGGGTGGCGGCTGCGTCTCGGGGGGCGTCCGTGTCCTGGGGGGTGCCCGTCACCGCCGCCTCTATCGCCTGGCGCATCGCGCCGATGAAGCGTTCGCTGTTCGCGTTGGCCCAGGACATGGAGGCGTCGCGGCGGCGGTTCGCGCCGGTGAAGTGGGGGACCACGTATTCGGCGAACAGTTCGTAGCTGCGCAGCTTCGCCGTCGGGGTGCCGGTGGGCAGGTCGAGCAGGAGGAGCGTGCCGAAGCCGCCGGAGGCCTCGGTGAGCGCCTCGATGCGGGCGATCGCGTCGTCGGGGGTGCCGATGGTGGCGATGCCGAAGGTCGGGAAACCTTCGGTGGTCCAGTGCTCCACGGCGCCCTCGGCGGTCCTGCCCCACGGCAGCTCGACGCCCGCGAGGCCCTCGATGTAGCGCACGATGTGCCGCACTCCGTACGCCGCCTGTTCCCGGGCCTCGGCGCGGGTGTCGGCCAGGTGCATCGGGACGACGAGCCGCCAGTCGTCGCGGTCCGCCGTGTGGCCGTGACGGGCGCAGGACTTCTCGTACGCCGCCCAGTTCCCGTTCAGGGCCGCGAGGCCCGCCGGGTCCGCGGCGGCGAGGGAGAGCAGGCCGATGCCGTGCCGGCCCGCCTGCACGGAGCCGGTCGGCGAGACGGTGGAGGCCACGGCCATCTCCAGGCCGCCGGGCCGGTAGGGCGCCAGCTGGAGCCGTGCCTCGTCGAGCGTGAACCAGTCCGTGCGGGCCGTGACGGTCTCGCCGCGCACAAGCCGTACGACGGCGTCCAGGGCGTCCGCCATCATGGCGCGCTGGCGCAGCGGGTCGATGCCCATCATGAACGCGTCCGAGGCGAGCTGGCCGGGGCCCGCCCCGAACATCACGCGGCCCCGGGTCTGGTGGTCGAGCTGGATCAGCCGGTCCGCGAGGATCAGCGGGTGGTGGTACGGCAGCGAGTTCACGCCCGTGCCGAGGCGGATGGTGCGGGTGTGCTCGGCGGCCGCGGCGATGAAGACCTCGGGCGAGGCGATGGTCTCGTAGCCCGCGGAGTGGTGCTCGCCGATCCACGCCTCCTCGTAGCCGAGCGCGTCGAGGTGGCGGACGAGGTCGAGGTCGCGGCGGATCTGGACCGACGGGCTGCCGTCGGTGCCGTGGTACGGCGCGATGAACGCGCCGAAGCGGAGCGGGCCGCGGGGACTGCTCGGTGGATGCACGCGTACGCCTTTCGTCGGGACGGACGTTGGACATAAGGTCGAGCATCTTGCTTCTTACGTCCTACATCCGGGCGTCACGCAGGTCAACAGACAGGGAGGTGGCCGGAGTTGGAGGGGGCACCACGGACGCGGCGGCGCGCGGACGGCTCGCCGAGCGCGCGGACGCTGCTGCTGACCGTGCTCGGCGAGTACGTGCGCTATCCCGGCGACGAGCGCGTCATGGCGGGGGCCGTCGTGGGCGCGCTCGGCGCCTGCGGGGTCGGTGAGGCGGCGACGCGGCGGGCGCTGACGCGGCTCGTGCGGGAGGGCTGGCTGCGGACGGAGCCCGTGGGGCGCCGCACGCGCGTCGTCCTGGAACCGCGCCTGGTCACCCTGCTCACGGCGTGGACACACCGCCTCGAACGGGCGGTCGAGGAGACACCGTGGCACGGCGAGTGGCAGCAACTGCTGCTGCGGGTACCGGCGGAGGCGTGGCGGGACCGGGCCCTGGTCGAGGAACAGCTGGCCTTCGAGGGGTTCGGGCCGCTGGGCCAGGGGGTGTGGGTCGCGGCGGACGCCGGGGGCGTACCGGCGCTGCGCGCGCTGCTCGCCGACCAGGGGCTCGCCCCGTACGCGCTCTGGCTCACGTCCCGCGCGGACGACGACGCCGAACTGGTGCGCAGGGCCTGGGACTTGGATGCCGTGCGCGCGGCGCACGAGGAGTTCGTGGCGCGCTTTCGCGGGGTGCGGGCCGGCTCCGCCGAGGAGGCGTTCGTCGCGCGGACGCGGCTCGTGCACGCCTGGCGCGGCACGTTCGCGCGCGACTCCCGGCTCCCCGGAGCGCTGCTCCCCACGGACTGGCCCGGCCACACGGCGACCCGTCTCTTCGTCGACACATGGCGCGCGGTGCGTGCGCCGGCCGACGAGCACTGGCGGAGCCTCGCGCAGGGCCGGGGCGGGCCTTCGGAACACGGCCTGGGTGACGTGGGACCGGAGTGAGGTGGGACCGGAGTGACATAGGACCCGGGCGACACAGGACCCGGGCAACGCAAGACCCGAGCAACGCAAGACCCGGGGTGACGCGTCGGGGTCGACGCGTCACCCCCGTGCGTCAGACCAGGAAGTCCGCGGCGATGCGCTCCGCGACCGTCTCCAGGATCGGGCCCGCCTCGGCGATGCAGCGGGCCACGTCCGGCTCCACGTCCGTCAGGGCGTAGGCGCGGCGGATACCGGCGCGGCCCAGGGCCTCCGCGGGGAGGGCGAGCCGGCCGCAGACCGCCACGACCTCGACACCCGCGGCGCGGGCCGCCGCGGCGACGCCCGCCGGGGCCTTGCCGTGCAGGGTCTGCTCGTCGAGGGAGCCCTCTCCGGTGATGACTAGGGAGGCGCCGGCGAGCGCCGGTGCGAAGCCGAGGACGTCGAGCATGACCTCGATCCCGGCCCGGAAGCTCGCACCGAGTCCGACGAGGGCGCCGTAGCCGATGCCGCCGGCGGCTCCCGCGCCGGGCGAGTCCGCGTACTCCAGCGCCTTCGGGCCGATCGACTCCGCCAGGACCCGCGCGAAGTGGGCGAGCGCCGCGTCGAGGGTGGCCACGTCGTCCGGCGTGGCGCCCTTCTGCGGGCCGTACACGGCGGGGGCGCCCTTCGGGCCGGTCAGCGGGTTGTCTACGTCGCTGGCGAGGACGATCTCGACGTCGGCGAGACGCGGGTCGAGGCCCGAAAGGTCGGCCGTCGCGAGGTCCGCGAGGGCGCCGCCGCCGGGGCCGACCGGCTTGCCGTCCGCGTCCAGGAAGCGCGCGCCGAGGGCGGCCAGCATCCCGGCACCGCCGTCGGTCGTGGCGCTGCCGCCGACGCCGAACACGATGGAGCGGGCGCCCGCGTCGAGCGCCGCGGCCAGCAGCTCGCCGGACCCGTACGTGGTCGAGGTGAGGGGCGCGAAGACGCCCTCGGGCAGCAGCTGGAGCCCGGAGGCCTCGGCCATCTCGACGACGGCCGTGCCGTCCCGCAGGGCGTACGCCGCGTTGACCTGGTCACCGAGCGGGCCCGTGACCCGTACCTCGCGGCGCTCGAACCCGGCCGCCACGGCCGCGGCCACCGTGCCGTCGCCGCCGTCCGCGACGGGCACGGACTCGATCCGCACCCCGGGCGCGATCCGCCGCAGACCGGCCGTGACCCGCTCCGCGACCTGTACGGCCGTGAGCGAGCCCTTGAACTTGTCCGCGGCGATGAGCACGCGCTCCGCCGTCACTCCAGCGTCCGCCACCTTGCATTCCCCTTGCTTTCGCGCCTTGCTCGCGCAAGGCAGTCGCGCCGCTGCGACCTTAACCGGAGGTGGGGCCCGCTGCCCATGGCTGTCCGGTCCGCGAAACGGCGGGCCGGGATGTTATCGCCGGTCATATGCGCTCTTTCCAGGGCGGCACCGGCATAGAAATGATCGATCAAGCCGGTGCGGCGGGCGCGGTCACCCCCGCCCCTTCTTCGGGTACACCGGAAGCATGACCCCCGTGGGCGGTGACCTTCAGGACCGCGTACTCGGCGGCTGGTACGGCCGGATCGCGGGCAACATGCTCGGCAAGCCGGTGGAACAGGGCGAGTACTGGACCCGCGCGCGCATCGACGCCTACCTGCGGCGGACCGCCGCCCTGCCGCTCACCGACTATCTGCCGGAACCCGCCGACGAGGCGGACGCCCGCGCGCTGCGCCCCGAGTGGCAGAGTTGCGTGCGCGGCCGGATCCACGGCAGCTGCCGCGACGACGACGTGGACTACGCGGTCCTCGGCCTGCACCTCCTGGAGACGCACGGCTTCGCGTTCACCACCGAGGAGGTCGGCGAGCTGTGGCTGCTGCGGCTGCCGTACCTGCAGACCTTCACCGCGGAGCGGGCGGCGTACCGCAATCTCGCGAACGGGCTGAAGCCGCCCCTCACGGCGACGTACGACAACCCGTACCAGGAGTGGATCGGCGCGCTGATCCGGGCGGACGTCTTCGGCTGGACGTGCCCGGGCGACCCGCACCGCGCGGCGTTCCTGGCGCGCCGCGACGCGGTCCTGTCCCACACGGGCAACGGCGTGTACGGGGCGATGTGGGCGGCGGCGCTCGTCGCGGCGGCGTTCACGGCGCCGGGTGCGCGCGCCGCGCTCGACACCGCCCTCACCGTGATCCCGGCGAGCAGCCGCCTGTCCCGCACGGTGCGCCGCGCGGTGTCGCTCCACGAGGCGGGGCTGAGCCGGGAGGAGGCCCTGGCCACGCTCGACGAGGAGACGGCCGGGCTCGGCTGGATCCACACCGTCCCGAACGCGGCCGTCATCTCGGCGGGACTCCTGTACGGCGACGGCGACTTCACCCGCACCCTCGCGCTCACGGTGCGCGGCGGCCTGGACACGGACTCGAACGGCGCGACGGCCGGGTCCGTGGCCGGAGTGCTGTGCGGGGCCGCGGCGATCCCGGCGCGCTGGAAGGACCCGCTGGAGGACCGGGTGCGGAGTGCGGTGTTCGGGTTCGACGGCGTGCGGATCAGTGAACTCGCCGCACGTACCGTCGAGTTGGCCGAGGAGTGATCCGGCGCGCGCGGGCGGTCGCGCGCGGTCGTTACGCTTCCCTCATGACCTCCACCGCCGAGTTCGCCGCGTACATCGCGGGTCTCCCCCGTGTCCTGTGCGGCGCCGCCGCGCTCTTCCTCGACGGCGAGGGGCGCGTGCTGCTCGTCGAGCCGAACTACCGCGACGGGTGGGCGCTGCCCGGCGGCACCGTCGAGTCCGACGCCGGGGAGAGCCCGCGCCAGGGCGCCCGGCGCGAGACGGCCGAGGAGATCGGCCTCGACGTGGCGCTCGGCCGGCTGCTGGCCGTCGACTGGGTGTCGGCCACGGCCGCGCGGCCGCCGCTGGTGGCGTATCTGTACGACGGCGGTGTCCTGGACGAGAACCAGTTCAAGGCGATCAGGCTCCAGGAGGAGGAGCTGCTGTCGTGGCGCCTCGTCGAGCGGGCCGAGCTGCACCGGTACCTGCCGGGCCCCCTCGGCCGCCGGGTGAGCGCGGCCCTTGACGTCCTCACGGAGGACCGGGGGGCGGCGGAACTGGAGGACGGCGTCCCGGTCGGCTGACGCCCCACTCACCGGAAAAGGCGCTCCGCTCACCGGCAACGGCTGACGCCTCACCGGCAACGACTGACGCCCGGTCTTCCCGCGACGGCACCGCAGGCGGCGTTAAGCGTTCGCCGGGAACCACCGGTCCGTCCTACCCTCGGCGCCATGAGCACGCAGCAGCCGCTTGTCGCGATTCTCAGTGGTGCCGGGATCTCCACGGACTCCGGGATCCCGGACTACCGCGGGCCGAACGGCCTGTGGCGGCGGGATCCCGAGGCCGAGAAGCTCGTCACGTACGACTACTACATGGGTGATCCCGAGATCCGGCGCAGGTCGTGGCAGATCCGGCGGAAGAACCGGACGCTCGCCGCCGAGCCGAACGCCGCGCACCGCTCGGTCGCGGATCTGGAGCGGGCCGGGGTGCCCGTGCGGGTGATCACGCAGAACGTGGACGGGCTGCACCAGCTCGCCGGTATGCCCGATCGCAAGGTGCTCGAACTGCACGGCACAGCACGGAAGTTCACGTGTACCCGGTGTCACGCGCGCGGGCCGATGGAGGACGCGCTCGCCCGGGTCGAGGCGGGGGAGGACGATCCGCCGTGCCTGGAGTGCGGGGGGATCCTCAAGTCGGCGACCGTGATGTTCGGGGAGCGGCTCGATCCGGTGGTCCTCGGCGAGGCCGTCGCGATCACCAAGGCGTGTCAGGTGTTCGTCGCCGTGGGGAGCAGTCTTCAGGTGCAGCCCGCCGCCGGGCTCGCCGGTGTCGCCGCGGATCACGGGGCGCGGCTCGTCATCGTCAACGCCGAGGCGACGCCGTACGACGAACGGGCCGACGAGATCATCCGCGAACCGATCGGCACCGCGCTGCCGAAGCTGCTGCGCCGACTAGACACGGCGCACCCCTAGGACCTCTCGTGTGGATCACGCCCGGCGGATGCCGTCACGGGCGGATCCCGTCGCACGAGATGGGCAGATGCCGCGGCCCGCGCAGCACGGCGTTCTGCCGGTACGGCGGCGGGTCCTCAAGGAGACGTGGGTTCTCCAGCCTCCGGGCCAGTTCCGACAGGGCGAACTGGGCCTCGAGGCGGGCGAGCGGTGCGCCGAAACAGCTGTGGATGCCGCTGCCCAGGCCGAGGTGCTGGATGTCCCGGCGGTCCGGGTCGAAGCGGTCCGGGTCCTCGAAGCGCTGGGGGTCGCGGTTGCCGGACGCCAGAACCAGCCAGAGGGAGGCGCCCTTGGGGATGGTGACGCCGCGGACCTCGATGTCGGCGAGGGTGGTGCGCTGTGGCACCAGCTGCACCGGCGGCTCGAAGCGCAGCAGCTCCTCGACGAGGGGCACGGCAAACCCCGGATCCTCGCGCAGCCGCTGCAGGACGTCGGGATGGCGCAGCAGCGTCAGCATTCCGTTGGTGATGAGATTGACGGTGGTCTCGTGCCCCGCGATCAGCAGCAGTGCCGCGGTACTGAGCAGCTCCATCGTCGTCATGGCGCCGTCCTCGCCCTGGGCCGTCGCCAGCCGGGAGAGCATGTCGTCGCCGGGATTCTTGCGGCGTTCCTCGATCAGGCCGGCCAGGTACATGCCCAGCTGCATACGGGCCTCGTTCGCGCCCTTGCCCCGCTCGGCGGGATCCGCGTCCGGGTCGGGGTCCAGGCTGGCGGCGAGCGTGTCCGCCCAGGTGTGGAAGCGCGCCTCGTCCTCGCGCGGCACCCCGAGCAGCCGGCAGATCACGGTCACCGGGAAGGGGTACGAGAACTGGTCCACCAGGTCGATCCGGTCCGGGTCGCCGATGTCGTCGATGAGGCCGGAGACGATGTCGTGGAGCTCCCCGCGCATCCCGTCGATCCGGCGGGGGGAGTGCGGCGGGCCGAAGGGCCGGTTCGTCATGCGTCGCAGCCGGTCGTGTTCCGGCGGGTCGAGCCGCAGGAAACTGGGCGGCAGGGCGCTCTCCTCCTGGGCCGGCCCGGCCAGCGGGTCCCGGGCGGTCGAGGCCAGATTGCGGACGTCGGAGCTGATCCGGGGATCGTGCAGGAGGCTGCGGATCTCGTAATAGGTGCTGACGACGTACGGGCCGCCGTCCACATGGTGTACCGGCGTCTTCCGCAGCTCTTCGTAGAGCGGGTACGGGTTGGCGCGGTTGGCGTGGTCCAGGATCTGGTGCAGCAGGGATTGCGTCATGGCGGGTCCTCGTGGCCGTTGGCCGTACGGGGTCAGTGCGCGGGGGTGAACGTCATCCGGCGGTCGGCCGGCGAGTATCCGCTGAGGGTCACGGTGGGGCCGTGCGTGGGGACCGACGGGTCGGGGAAGTCCGCGTCGATCGGCCGCTGTCCGCCCGGGCGCCGGTCTACGTTGTCGAACGGTGGCGGGAACGACGCGGTGGTCTCGATCAGCTCCCGGTAGAACGGCAGCCACCGGGCATGGTCGAAGGCGACCGCGCCGATGACGCGCCCCTGATACCCGTAGACACCGACGAACCGCCGCTCCTGGAGCGAGCCCTGCGAGATGAGGATCTCCGTCCCCAGCGACGGCGCCCCGACGGACTTGATGTTGACTCCGAACTGCGCGGACCAGAAGGCCGGCACCTCCATGTGAGGGAGGCGGTCGGTGCTCTCGCTGAGCATGTTGTGCGCCGCGATCCGGGCCTGTGAGACGGCGTTGCCCCAGTGCTCCAGGGACAGGAACTGGTAGCCGAAGAGGGCGTGGGGAGAGCGGGCGACGTCGCCCGCCGCGTAGATGTCGTCGGTGACTATCCCGCGAATGTCGAAGGCACGGCAGCCGGCGTCGCAGGCGATGCCCCGGGGGCCCGCCCCGAGTCCGGACCCGGCGAGCCATTCGGTGTTGCGGGTGGCCCCGAGCGAGACGATCACCACGTCGGCCTCCACGGTGGAGCCGTCGGACAGGTGCGCCGCGCGTACCCGTCCCGAGGTGTCGCCTTCCAGAGCGGTCACCATGACCCCGCATCGCAGGTCGACCCCGTGCTCCCGCTGGAGTTCGGCGGCGACCGAGCCGACCACCCCGCCGAGGGCGCCGACCAGGGGGGCCGAGCCGCGCTCGGCGACGGTGACGGGGAGGCCGCGTTCACGGCAGGCGGAGGCGATCTCCGAGCCGGTGAACCCGGCCCCGATGACGAGGACCCGCTTGGGCCCCGCGTCGAGCCGCCGCGCGAGCGCGGCGCTGTCGTCACGGGTCCGCAGGACGAAGACGCCGTCGAGTTCCGCCTCGGCCTCGTGCGGCCACGGTCGCGCCCGGACCCCGGTGGCGATCAGCAGCCGGTCGTACGGCACCTCGTCGCCGTCGGCCAGCCGCACCCGCCGTGCGGCCATGTCCAGGCCGCTGGCGGGGACACCGAGCCGCCAGGTCGCGTCGACCGGTCGGAGCCTGGGCAGCGCGGTGCGGTCGGCGGCCGCCCTGCCCAGCAGTACCTGCTTGGAGAGCGGGGGCCGGTCGTACGGCTCGTGGGGCTCGTCGCCGATCATGGTCAGGGAGCCCTCGAAGCCCTTGGCCCGCAGCGCTTCGGCGGCGCGCAGGCCGGCCAGTGAGGCGCCCACGACGACGATGCGGCCCTCGCGCCTGAGCCGTTCCAGGGATCCGTCACCGGGCACCGGACACCGCCTCGTCCGGTACGTCCGCCGGCACGTCCACCGCATCGACGAGGACGGCCTGGACCGGGCAGGCCGCGGCGGCCTGGGCCAGTCTCGCCCGCTGCGACTCGTCGGCCTCCGGGGCGTACAGCAGCGCCTCGTCGCCGTGCATGGCGAAGACATCGGGCGCGAGGAACGCGCACTGCGCGTACCCCTGGCAGCGGTTCAGGTCTACGGCAAGCCTCACCACGGGATCGGTCCTCTCCAACGGCCCGGTCGGCCCCCTGTGACCACCCTCGGACTCGGGCCGGGACGCGGCGACGAGAAGGCGACTGTTCGAGTGAGCGGCGCGGTGAGGTTCGGTTTGAGGTTCGACGTGGTGCGGTGCGGTGCGGTGCGGTGCGGTCGGCTCAGGTCGAGGTGACCGGCTGCCCCTAGAACAGCGCCGTGCCGCGTTCGAAGTCGAGCAGACGCTGTTTGCGGTCCAGGCCGCCGCCGTAGCCGGTCAGGCCGCCGCTCGCGCCGATCACGCGGTGGCAGGGGACGATGACGCCGACCGGGTTCTTGCCGTTGGCGAGGCCGACCGCGCGGGAGGCGTTCGCGTTACCGAGGGCCTCGGCGAGCTCCCCGTAGGTGCGGGTCTCGCCGTAGGGAATGCGCTGGAGCTGTTGCCAGACGCTGCGCTGGAACGGTGTGCCGTCGAGGTGCAGGGGGAGGTCGAATTCCGTCAACTCGCCCTGGAAATAGGCCTCCAGCTGGTCGATGACCGCTCCGAAGGGCCGGCCGTCGCGCTCCCCGAAGGTCTCCTCGGCGGGGCGGTGGCGCTGCTCCGTCATATAGAGGCCGCTGAGGGTGCCGTCGGTGGCGACGAGGGTCAGGGGCCCGTAGGGGCTGTCGATGACGTGGTGCTGCTTCACGCCGGTCGTGCCGGCCTTTTCGGTCGTGCCGGTCTTGTCGGTTGTACTGGTCTTGTCGCTCATGGTGGAAGTCCCTTACGCGGGCAGGAAGTTGATCGGGTGGTCGTCGGTGGCCCACAGGTACTGGACCGCGTACGCGCGCCAGGGGCGCCAGGACGCGGCGCGCGCCGTGAGAGCGGCGGGAGTGTGGGGAAGGCCCAACTCCTGTGCGGCGCGGCGCATTCCGAGATCGGTGGGCAGGAAGGCGTCCGGGTCACCGAGGGCCCGCATCGCGATGACCTCGACCGTCCAGGGCCCGAACCCGGGCAGCTCCATGAGGCGGTGGCGGGCCTCGTCCCAGTCGCTCTCGGGGCCGAGATTGAGGGTGCCGTCCGCGAGTTCACGGACGAGCGTGGTGAGGGTCGTGCGGCGGCTGCGGGGCAGGGCGAGCGTCTCGGGGTCGAGCGCGGCGAGGGCGGCGGGCGTGGGGAAGAGGTGGGTGAGGCCGCCCTCGGGGTCGTCGACCGGCTCGCCGTGCGCGGTGACCAGGCGCGCGGCGTGGGTGCGGGCGGCGGCAGTGGACACCTGCTGGCCGAGCACGGCCCGTACGGCGAACTCGGCCTCGTCCACCGTGCGCGGCACGCGGCGGCCGGGCGCCTTGTCGACGAGGGGCGCGAGCAGCGGGTCGGCGCGCAGCTGCTCGTCGACGGCGACGGGGTCGGCGTCGAGGTCGAGCATCCGGCGGCAGCGGCTGATCGCGACGGTCAGGTCGCGCTGGTCGGTGAGGACGAGCCGGCAGCCGATGTGGTCGGGGGCCGGTGTCAGGGTGACGATGCCGTGCCCGTAGGGGAGGCGGAGGGTGCGCCGGTACGCGCCGTCGCGCCATTCCTCGACGCCCGGTACGGCGGTCGCGGCGAGGTGGCCGAAGAGGTTGTCGGGGGTGAGCGGGGCGCGGAACGGCAGGCGCAGGGTGATCGCGCCGGGTGCCGCCGACCCGGTCCTCGGCGCGCGGGTGCGCAGCTCGCTCGGGGAGAGCGCGAAGACTTCGCGGACCGTGTCGTTGAAGGTGCGGACCGAGGAGAAACCGGCGGCGAACGCGATGTCGGCCATCGGCAGGCCGGTCGTCTCGACGAGGATCCGGGCGGTCTGGGCGCGCTGGGCGCGGGCCAGGGCGAGGGGGCCCGCGCCCAGCTCGGCGAGGAGCTGCCGCTCGACCTGGCGGGTGCTGTAGCCGAGGCGGCCGGCGAGGCCGGGGACGCCCTCGCGGTCGACGACACCGTCGCCGATGAGGCGCATGGCGCGGGCGACCAGGTCGGCGCGGTGGTTCCACTCCGGGGAGCCGGGGCTCGTGTCGGGGCGGCAGCGCTTGCAGGCCCGGAACCCGGCCTGCTGGCAGGCGGCGGCGCTGGGCAGGAACGTCATGTTCTCGGGCTTGGGAGGCACCACCGGGCAGCTGGGCCTGCAGTAGATCCGGGTCGTCAGGACGGCGGTGAAGAACCAGCCGTCGAAGCGGGCGTCCTTGGACCGGACGGCCCGCACGCATCGGTCGGTGTCGGTGTGCATGCTGCCAGCATCGTCGATGCCCACCCGGCCGGGCTGGCGGGAATCCGACATGTACGTGGGGGCGGGACGGCCCTGGGCGGGCCCGAGCGGCGGGGCGGTCAGCCAGCCGGTGCGGCGGGACGCCGTCACCTGCGTGCACCCCGGGACGACCCCCGGCAGACCCCGGCGGCGCGGCAATCAGCCCGCCGACACGCCAGGACCCCGTCACACACGTCCACCCCGGAACGACCCCGGCAGACCCCGGCCGACGCGGCAGTCAGCCATCCGACGCGCCAGGACCCCGTCACACACGTCCACCCCAGGCCGACCCCCGGCAGACCCCGGCCGACGCGACAGTCAGCCATCCGGCGCGCCAGGACTCCGTCACCTGCGTCCACCCCGGGACGACCCCCGGCAGACCCCGGCGGCGCGGCAATCAGCCCGCCGACACGCCAGGACCCCGTCACACACGTCCACCCCAGGCCGACCCCCGGCAGACCCCAGCGGCGCGGCAATCAGCCCGCCGACACGCCAGAACCCCGTCACACACGTCCACCCCCGGACGACCCACGGCAGACCCCAGCGGCGCGGCAATCAGCCCGCCGGCGCCACGGTCGGCCCGCCAGTCCCGCAGCCTGCCCGCCGGTCCCGCCGCCGGCCACCCCCGCGCCGTAGTCAGCTCAGTCAGTCGGCCAGCGCGTCGGCGAAGGCCGCGTACGCCCGGTCGTCGAACAGGACGAAGCGCACCTCCTCGACGGGCGGCCCGGCGACCTGGCGCACGGTGCGGATCGCGATGCGCGCCCCGTCGTCCAGCGGCCAGCCGTAGACGCCGGTCGAGATCGCGGGGAAGGCCACGGTCCGCGCGCCGAGCTCGGCGGCCACGCGCAGGGACTCGCGGTAGCAGGACACGAGCTGCTCGGACCGGTCGAGGGAGGCGGACCAGACGGGTCCGACGGTGTGGATCACATGGGCGGCGTGGAGATTCCCGGCCGTCGTGGCGACGGCCTGTCCCGTGGGCAGACCCTTGCCGTAGTGCGAGGCGCGCAGCGCCCGGCACGCGGCGAGGATCTCGGGGCCGCCGCGCCGGTGGATCGCGCCGTCGACCCCGCCGCCGCCGAGCAGCGAGGAGTTGGCGGCGTTCACGATCGCGTCGGCGGTCTCGGCGGTGATGTCGCCCTTCACCAGAGTGATTCGGGTCATGACGCGCGGATCCTCCTCCACACGGCCTTCGCCGCGTTGTGCCCGGACATGCCGTGGACGCCCGGTCCTGGCGGGCTCGCGGACGAGCAGATGAAGACGGCGGGGTGCGGGGTCGTGTACGGCGACAGCGACAGCTTGGGCCGCAGCAGCAGCTGGAGCCCGCTCACCGCGCCGCAGGCGATGTCACCGCCCACATAGTTCGCGTTGCGGGCGGCGAGCTCGGGCGGGCCCGCCGTGGCCCGAGCCAGGATCCGGTCGCGGAACCCGGGGGCGAAGCGCTCCAGCTGCCGCTCGACGGCGTCGGTGAGATCGCCGTCCCAGCCGCTCGGGACGTGCCCGTACGCCCAGAAGACCTGCTTTCCGGCGGGGGCTCTCGTGGGGTCCACGACGCTGGGCTGGACGGTGATGAGGAACGGCTTGTCGGGGGCGCGGTCCTCGCGGGACGCGGTGCGCAGGGCGGCGGCGATGTCGCGGCTGCCGGGTCCGACCTGGACGGTGCCCGCGCTCCTGGCCTCCTTCGCGGTCCACGGCACGGGCCCGTCGAGCGCGTAGTCGAGCTTGAAGACGCTCGCGCCGTACCGGTAGCGGTCGTAGTAGCCGCCGAGTCCGGCGATACGGGCGAGCGCCCGGGGTGAGGTGTCGAAGACGTAGGCGCGGGCGGGCGGCAGGTCGTCGAGGCGCTTGATCTCGTAATTCGTGTGGACGGCTCCGCCGAGGTCCTTCAGATACGCGGTCAGCGCGTCGGAGATGGACTGCGAGCCGCCGCGGGCGACGGGCCAGCCGCGCGCGTGGGCGGCGAGCGCGAAGACGAGTCCGACGGCTCCCGTGGCGAGGCCGCCGAGGGGTGCGATGGCGTGCGCGACAAGTCCGGCGAACAGGGCGCGCGCCCGGTCGTCGCGGAAGCGGCGCATCAGCCACGTCGACGGCGGCAGTCCCACGAGGCCGAAGCGGGCGAGGGTGACCGGGTCGCGGGGCAGGGACGTGAGCGGCAGCGCCATGAAGTCCCGCACCAGGGTGTCCCACCGGTGCAGGAAGGGCTCGACGAGCCGCCGGTACGTCCCCGCGTCACGCGGCCCGAACGAGGCGGCCGTCTCGGCGACGGAACGCGCCAGTACGGCCGCGCTGCCGTCGGGGAACGGGTGCGCCATCGGGAGCTCGGCGTGCAGCCACTCCAGGCCGTACCGTTCGAGCGGCATGGCCCTGAACGCGGGCGAGTTGACGCCGAGGGGGTGGGCGGCCGAGCAGGGGTCGTGCCGGAACCCGGGGAGGGTGAGCTCCTCGGTGCGCGCTCCCCCGCCGACCGTGTCCCTGGCCTCGAAGACGGCCACGGAGAGCCCGCGGCGGGCCAGCTCCACGGCAGCGGTCAGTCCGTTCGGTCCCGCACCCACGACGACGGCATCGAGCATCGACGGCACCTTCGGACTCCTTTGTCAGCCGATGGCCACTGCGGCCAGGATATGCCGGGCCGCCGACAGGAGCCGGGCGCGGGTGAGGTCCGTGGATGACGCACGGGTAGGGTTCCGCGGATGACGCGCCGGTTCCGCTGCCACTCGCCCGAGGACGACGCCTGGTCCTGGTACGAGACCGGTGACGACGACCGTCCGCTGCGCGAGGCCGTCTTCGCGGGGGCGCTGCGGGTGCCGACGCTTCCGGAACCCCTGTCCGAGCCCCTCTCCGAGCCTCTGTCCGATCGCGGCACGGACGCCGACGGGACGCCCCGTGGCGCCGCGGTCGCCGCCTCACGTGACCAACTCCGCGTGGCGCGCGAGGAGTTCGGACCGCTCGGCGTGCAGCTCTACGAGGCGGTGTACGGGGTCATGACGCCGGGCCCGGTCGTCGCGCCCGGCGACGCCGAACCGGTCACCGAGGAGGAGTTCGAGCGCGCCTGGGCGCGGGCCGTGTTCCATCGCCACTTCACGCGCTACGACTCGGGCCCGCTGCCTCAGGGCACGCGCGTGACCGGCACGGTCTCGGTGCTGCCCTGGGGTCCCGGGCTCACCGGCCTGTTCGTCGCTCTCGACGCACTGGACGTGCCCGCCTTCGTCGACATGGCGTGGCTGCCCCGCGATCCCGGCGACTGGCCGCCGGTCGGCACCGTCGCCGAGTTCGAGGTCACCACGATCCGCTTCGATCTGCGGCCGGAGTACACCGGCCTCCAGGTCAGGCTCCGCCCGACAGCAGTCCCACCATCCGGCGAGCCGTGGCCTCGTCCCGCGCGGCCGTGAACGGCAGCGCGTTCCCCCCGGTGATCCGGAAGGGCACGCCGTCCCGGGTCAGGTGGACCCCGCCGGCCTCCTCGACGAGGAGCAGCCCCGCCGCGTGATCCCAAGCCGCCTCCCAGGAGAACGCGGTCGAATCCAACTCGCCGCGGGCGACGGCCAGATACTCCAGACCGGCGGAGCCGCACGGGCGCGGGCGCACACCGTCGACCCACAGGCCGAGCAGGTCGCGCTTCTGTGCGTCCGTCGTGTAGTCCGGGTGGGACGTCGCCACGTCGAGGCCGTCGTCCGGCACGGGCGAACCGGCGTGCAGCGCCTCGCCGTTGAGCCAGGCTCCCTTGCCGCGGATCGCGACGGCGAACTCGTCGAGCTCGGGCGCGAACGTCCACGAGGCGACGACCTCACCGCGCACCGCGAGCGCGACCAGCGTGCAGAACCCGGGGTCACCGTGCACGAACTGCCGTGTCCCGTCGACCGGGTCGACGATCCACACCGGCGCGTCCTCGCCTATCGCGTCGTACGTCGACGGGTCGGCGTGCACCGCTTCCTCGCCGACGACGACGGAGCCGGGCAGCAGCGCGCCGAGCTCCCGGGTCAGATACTCCTCGGCGAGCCGGTCGGCGACGGTCACCAGGTCGTGCGGGCCGCTCTTCTGGGCGACCTCGTCCGCCATGAGCCGGCGGAAGCGGGGCGTGATCTCGGCCGCTGCCGCGTCCCGGATCACCTGCTCGACGTCGGAGGCGCCCCGTACCAGAAAGTCGTCGATGCTTTCCTTGATTGCCTTTGCTTCGATCATGTCTCCATGAGAGCACGGGCCTCTGACAATCCATGCCGGGCGGATGGACGGAGGGTGGAATCACCGTGAATTCCGCCCTCCGCATCCCGTCTGTCAACAGCGGCCCGGCACCCCTGGCCGCCGCCCGGGCTCAGCGGCCGACCGCGTAGCCCTGCATCCCGCGCGGGTTGGCCGCGGCCGACAGGACGCCGGTCTCCGGGTCGCGGGCGACCGCGCAGAGGCGGCCCTCCGACCAGGGCTCGCCGACGGTCACCTCATGGCCCCGGCGGCGCAGCTCCTCGATGATCTCCTCGCCGATGCGGGACTCGACGGTGACGCTGCCGGGCCGCATGCCGCGCGGGAAGAAGGAGCCGGGGAAGGAGTCGTTGTGCCAGTTCGGGGCGTCGACGGCACCCTGGAGGTCGAGCCCGCCGCGCACGCGTTCGCGCAGAGCCACGGCCAGGAAGAAGTGGACCTGCCACTGGTCCTGCTGGTCGCCGCCGGGCGTGCCGAACGCGAGGACCGGCACGCCGTCCTTCAGGGCGAGCGAGGGGGTCAGCGTCGTCCGGGGCCGGCGCCTGGGGGTGAGCGAGTTCGGCAGGCCCTCCTCCAGCCAGGCCATCTGGAGGCGGGTGCCGAGGGGGAAGCCCAGCTCGGGAACGACGGGGTTCGACTGGAGCCAGCCACCGGAGGGGGTCGCGGCGACCATGTTGCCCCAGCGGTCGACGATGTCGAGGTGGCAGGTGTCGCCGCGGGTCGCACCGTCCGCCCCGACCTCTTGGTCACCGCTGTTCGAGACCGCGGGAACGTCACCGTCCTTCGCGACCGCGGGAATGTCACCGCTCTTGGCGACCGTGGGCTCACCGACGCCCGCGCCCGCCGTCCCCAGGGCGTCGAAGCCGTCGTCGCCCGCCGCCACGGCGTGCGCGTGCGCGGACAGCCGCGGGGCGGCGCCGAGCGGGCTGCCGGGGCGCAACTCGTAGGACGCCTTGCCGTCGACGAGGGCGCGGCGCGCCGCGTTGTACTCGTCGGACAGCAGCGCGGCGACGGGCACGCCCTGCGGGTCCGCGTCCCCGTACCAGGCCTCGCGGTCGGCCATGGCGAGCTTGCAGCCCTCGATGAGCAGGTGGACGTACTCGGCGGAGCCGTAAGCGGGCAGCTCGTCGGGGAGGAGGGCGAGCTGCTGGAGGAAGGCGGGGCCCTGGCTCCAGCCGCCGGCCTTGCACAGGGTCCACCCGTTCCAGTCGTAGGTGGCGGGCGCCTCGTAGGTCGCTGACCAGCCGGCCAGGTCGGCCGCGGTGAGCGTGCCGCTGTGGTGGGTGCCGCTGGTGTCCATGGTGGGGCGGCCGGCCTGCCGTACGAGGGCCTCGGCGATGAAGCCCTCGCGCCAGATCGCGCGGGCGGCCTCGATCTGGGCCACGCGATCGTCGCCCGCGCTCTCCTCGGCCTCCTCGATGACGCGCCGCCACGTCGCGGCGAGCTGCGGGTTGCGGAAGAGCTCGCCGGGCTTCGGGGAGGCGCCGTCCTTGAGATAGACCTCGGCGGAGGAGGGCCATTCGGTCTCGAAGAGGGCCCGCACCGACTCGACGGTCTCGCCGACACGCTCCACGGGCGCGTGCCCGTCCTCCGCGTACCCGATGGCGTAACTCAGCACCTCGGCGAGGGACTTGGTGCCGTGGTCCTTCAGGAGGAGCATCCAGGCGTCGAACGCGCCGGGCACGGCGGCGGCCAGGGGACCCGTGCCGGGGACGAGGTCGAGGCCGAGGGCGCGGTAGTGCTCCACGGTGGCCCGGGCGGGCGCGACGCCCTGCCCGCACAGGACGCGGACCTCCCCGCCGGCGGGGGCGAGGATGATCGGGACCTCGCCGGCGGGCCCGTTCAGGTGCGGCTCGACGACGTGCAGGACGAAGCCCGCGGCGACGGCGGCGTCGTAGGCGTTGCCGCCGCTCTCCAGGACGGCCATGGCCGACTGGGAGGCGAGCCAGTGGGTGGACGAGACCATGCCGAAGGTGCCTTGAAGGGTCGGCCGGGTGGTGAACAAGGGTGCTACTCCTCGGGCGTCAGGCGGATGTGGGGCGGGTGTGAGGGATCGTACGAAGTGGGCCGCCGGTGTCCGTGGGACGGGGTGCACGGGTGACCGGCGTGCGCCCAATCCCCGGCGCGCATCCCTGGTGTGTGTCACTCCCCGGCGCGTGCCGTGACCAGGCCCGACTCGTAGGCGAACACGACGAGTTGGGCCCGGTCGCGGGCGCCGAGCTTCGTCATCGCGCGGCTCACATGGGTCTTGGCGGTGAACGGGCTGATCACCATGTGCGCGGCGATCTCCTCGTTCGTGAGGCCGCGTGCGGCGAGCGCGGTGACCTCGCGTTCGCGGCGGGTGAGGCAGTCCAGGCCGGGGGGCGTGGCACGGTCGGGGGGCCGCGACACGAACTCGCCGATGAGGCGGCGCGTCACGGAGGGCGACAGGAGCGCGTCCCCCCGGGCCACCACCTCGATGCCGGCGAGCAGGTCCGCGGGCTCCGTGTCCTTGAGCAGGAAGCCGGACGCCCCGGCGCGCAGCGCGTCGAAGACGTACTCGTCGAGGCCGTAGTTGGTGAGGATGACGACGCGTACGCCGGCCAGGCGCGGGTCGGCGACGATGTGGCGGGTCGCCTCGATGCCGGTCATCACGGGCATCTGGACGTCGACGAGCGCGACGTCGGGGACGTGTTCGCGGACGAGGGCGAGCCCCTGTGCCCCGTCGGCGGCCTCGCCGACGACCTCGATGCCGTCCTCGGCGTCCAGGAGCGCGCGGAACCCGGCGCGCATGAGGGCCTGGTCGTCGACGAGGGCGACCCGCAGCACACGGCTCATGTCGCCCCCACTGCCCTTGCTTCGTAGGGGAGTTGAGCGGTGACCGCGAAGCCGCCGTCGGAGCGCGGCCCGGCGCGCAGCTCCCCGCCGAGCGCGGCGACCCGCTCCCGCATGCCGGTGAGGCCGGTGCCCGGCGTGGGCGGAGACGCGGGATCGGCGGAGCCGTCGTCCTCGACACGTATCTCCAACTCTCGGTCTCCATAGTGCAGTTGTACGGTCACCGGGGTCGGACCCGCGTGTCTCGCCACGTTCGTCAGGGCTTCCTGGACGATGCGGTACGTGGCCCGTTCGAGGCCGCCGGGCAGCGGCCGCTCGCGTCCCGTGACGGTGAGGTCGACGACGAGCCCGGCCGACCTGGCGCGCTCGACGAGCGCGGCCGGATCCCCCGCAGGCTCTTCCTCCGTGCGCAACACGTCGAGCGTGGCCCGCAGTTCGCGCATCGCCTCACCGCCGGCCTCCTGGATGGCGAGCAGTGCGGGCGGGACCTCCTCACCCCGCTTGCGCGCCAGGTGGACGGCGACGCCCGCCTGGAGCTTGACGATCGAGATGCTGTGCGTCAGCGAGTCGTGCAGTTCGCGCGCGATCCGCAGCCGCTCCTCCCCCGCCCGGCGCAGCGCCGCCTCCTCACGGGTGCGCTCCGCCTCCAGGGCGCGCTGCTCGGTCTGGCGCAGATACGCCTGCCAGTTCTTGTCGGCGAGTCCCGTGACGACGGCGCAGAGGAACCAGCCGGCGAGCAGCAGACAGCTCTCCAGGGGGCGCCCCGAGACGCCGTACACCGTGAGGAACACGGCACCCGCCCCGGCCGCGAGCCCCCGGTGCCCCGCCCGGGACGCGGTGTGCGCGGCGGCGAGCACGGGCAGCGCGGCCAGCGGCCCCGGCCCGGCGTGGACGACGTACCCGGCGTCGAGGACGGTGGCGAGCGCGAGCACGAGACGCGGCGCCGTGCGGTAGGCGGCGAGCACGAGGGATGCCGCGGCGATCAGCCCGTAGTCCAGCGGCGTCGCGCCGCCCGTGCCGGACGCGGCGGCGAGCACGACGAGCGCGCCGACCACGACGGCCAGCGCCGCGTCCCCGGCCAGGGCCTTGCCGGACACACCGCCCACGGCCCCGCCCCGCCCGCTCTCACCCTCCATACCGGCACCCTAGGGCCCGTCCGGCGCCCGCCGCGTCACCCGTGAGGACCGTCCGCGGACTACTCCCGGCGCAGTAGCGCGGCGCGTACCCGGTCGCCGGGCCGCAGCCCCAAGTAGCCACCGCCGTACGACGCGTGGCAGGTCGGCGCGAGCCAGTCTCGGACACATCGCCATCCGGCACCGCCACCCGGCATCGCCACCTGGCGTCGTCACTTTGGAGGAGCAGATGTCCACACCGTTCCGCTACACCACCCCCGCGCCGCCGAAGTCCGCCACCGGGCGCGTGGCCGAGGTCTACCGGCAGCTCGGCGACGACTTCGGGATCGAGGAGGCGTCCACGTTCGTCGTCCTGTCGTCGGCGCCCGAACTCCTCGGGCCCACCTGGGCGTTGATGCGCGAGTCGCTGATCGCGGGCGCGGGCACCCGTATCGACAGGGAACTGGTGGCCGCCGGTGTCTCGCTCGCCAACCGCTGCCCGTTCTGCGTGGACGCGCACACCGTGCTGCTGCACGCCACCGGCGACCACGGGCTCGCCGAGTCGCTCGCGCGGGGCGAGACCCCGGCGGACGAGCGGCACGCGCGCCTGCTCGACTGGGGCCGCGCCACCCGCGTGCCCGGCTCGCCCGCGCTCGTCCCGACGCCCTTCCCGCGCGCCGAGGCCGCCGCGCACATCGGCACCGCGCTCTCGTTCCACTTCATCAACCGGATCGTGTCGGCGCTCCTGACCGACAACCTGCTGCCCGCGGGCGCCCAGCGCCTGCGCACCGTCCGCAGCCTCGCCGGCCGCTCCCTGACGCGTACGGTCACCAGGGCGCACGCGCCCGGCGCGAGCCTCGCCCTTCTCGACGACCCGGGTCCCGGCCCTGCCTGGGCCGCGGGGACGACGGTCGGCCCGGCGTACGCGGCGCTGAGCACCGCCGCGTCGATGGGCGCGGGCCTGCTCGACGACGTCGACCTGGGCCTGGTCCACGAGGTGGTCGCCGACTGGGACGGCACGCATCCGCCGCTCGCGTGGGACGAGCTGCCCGACCGGGACCGGCGGCCCGGCGCGCGGCTCGCGCTGCTGGCCGCGCTCGCCCCGTACCGCATCACCGACGAGGACGTCGCGGCCTGGCTGAAGCCGCCGTTCACCGACCACTGTCTGGTCCATCTGATCGCCTACGGCGCGTTCGTCGCGGTCGACCGCATCGAGTCCGCCCTGCCCCTGCCCGCGCTCCTGGAGACATCGTGACGCGCTGAGCGGGAGGGCCTGACGCATGAGGCGGGAGGGGGCGGTGTTGCCGCGGGGTAACTCGTGTGACACTGGCGTCCCCTCCACCTCTCACACAAGGGACGTACGCCGTGCGTTCTCTCCCGCTCCCCCTCGCCCTGACCGTGCGGGTCCTGCCCGTCGCGGTGCTCGCGTGCGCCGGCTGGGCCTGGACCTCGGGCCCGATGGCGGAGCCCGCGGGACAGCCCGCCGCGGCCCCGCACGCCACCCCGACCCCCACACCGACACCGGCCTCGAAGTCGGCGCCCGCCGGGACCGGGCGGACGTACCGCGAGCCGCCCGAGCCGTGCGCCGCCGTCCCGGCGAAGACCGTCGCCGCCCTGGTGCCGAAGGCCGACGCGGCGGGCAAGGAACTCTCCGCCGCCGACCGCTCGTTGCGCCGCGGCTGCTCGTGGAGCGCGCTGAAGGGCTACGACTACCGCTGGCTCGACGTCTCCTTCGAGATCAAGGAGTCGGCCGCGGCGGCGGACACCGCGTTCACCGCGCGCGGCAAGGGCGACGCGGCGTCCGGCCTCGGTGACGGGGCCAGGGTCGCGGTCGCCCTCACGACGAACGACAAACAGGACAAGCGGGAGGCGGTGGTGACGGTCAGGTCGGCCAACGCCCTGGTGACCGTCACCTACAACGGCAGCGACTTCGAGTCCCACGGCGCGCCCGCCGCGGACGAGATCTCCAAGGGCGCGCTGCGGGCGGCCGGGGACGCGGTGGCGGCGCTGGCCGCAGCCAAGGGCTAGGGCGTGTCCGCCGGATCAGGGTCGGACAGGTCGCGGCGTCTGGTGCGGTGCATCGCAAGGCGCCGGAGCGTCCTGATGGCGGAGGTGTCCGGGCGTTTCGGCAACGCGGCGAGGTGCCGTGCGCATGGGGGCACCTCCCAGCGGTAGCTGGGGGAGCCGCGACCCCGGCCATGATCCGCCGGACACGCCCTAGTCCGCCGCGCGCCCGCGTGCCTTGGTGAGGAGCACGTAGAGGATCAGCGACGACCCGAGCCCGACCGCCCATCCGTAGTCGGCGAGCGGCTTGAGGAACGGGATCAGCCCGTCCGCCGGGAACGGTCCCTGTTTCGTGCCCTTCGCGTCGAGGGTCGAGTACGAGCCGCCGACCGCGAGGACGCCGCCCACGGCGAAGGCGGCCACCGCCGTCCAGTTCCAGCCGCCCCGGTACCAGTAGCGTCCGCTCGGGAGGTACAGGTCGGCGAGGTGGAGGACGGTGCGGCGGATGATCCAGTAGTCGGCGATCAGGATGCCCGCGACCGTGCCGAGCAGTCCGCCGACGACACCGAGCCACGTGAAGATGTACAGCTCGGGCGTGGAGGTGAGCTTCCACGGCATGATGAGGACGCCGATGACGCCCGTGATCAGCGCGCCCGTGCGGAAGTTGATGATTTTCGGCGCGAGGTTCGCGAGGTCGTACGCGGGTGAGACGACGTTCGCCGCGATGTTCACCGAGATCGTCGCGACGAACACCGTGATGAGCGCGAACAGGAGCCCGAAGACGTTGTCGGTCTTGCCCGCGAGCGCGACCGGGTCCCAGATGGCCGCGCCGTAGACCTTCTCGGAGCCGGATGTCACGAGGACGGACATCAGGGCGAAGAGGGTCATGGTCGTCGGCAGGCCGAGGGTCTGTCCCCACACCTGGGCGCGCTGGCCTTTGCCGAAGCGGGTGAAGTCGGGGATGTTGAGGCTGAGCGTGCTCCAGAAGCCGATCATGCCCATCAGGCCGGGGAAGAAGATCTTCCAGAAGCCGGGGCCCCAGCCGACCTTGGACGGCTCGTCGAGGAGCGGGCCGAAGCCGCCGGCCTTGTTCGCGATCCAGACCAGCAGGACGACCGCGCCGACGAGGACGAACGGCGCCGCCCAGTTCTCGAAGCGGCGCAGGGTGTCCATACCCCGGTAGATGACGGCGAGTTCGAGGGCCCAGAAGAGGACGAAACACAGCCACAGGGTCCAGGGGTAGCCGCCGACGTGCGACACGTCCGCCCAGCCGCCGAACACCTTGCCGAGCAGGACGAAGACGCCCTGCCCGCCGATCCAGGTCTGGATGCCGAACCAGCAGCAGGCCACCGCCGCCCTGATCAGCGCGGGCAGGTTGGCCCCGCGCAGGCCGAACGAGGCGCGGGCGAGGACGGGGAAGGGTATGCCGTACTTGGGTCCCGCGTGGCCGGTGAGCAGCATCGGCAGGAGCACGATGACGTTGGCGAGCGCGATGGTGAGGACGGCCTGCTTCCAGTCCATGCCGAGCGCGACGAGGCCCGAGGCGAGGGTCCAGGACGGGATGCAGTGGGCCATGCCGATCCACAGGGCCACGAAGTTGTACGTGGTCCAGCGGCGTTCGGCGAGGGGGACGGGACGCAGGTCGTCGTTGGCGTAGCGGCTGCCGGCGGGGTAGGCGTCGGCGCCGAGGTCGATGCCGCCGCCCGCGGGCAGCGTGGGTGGCGCGGTGTCGGTCATGAGCAGGCCATTCGTTCGGGAGCCGGAGGAGCCGCGGCTCAGTCAGCGGGGAGGTGCGAACGGGCCGTGCGGGTGCGGGCGGTGGGGACCCTGGCGGGGAGGTTCGGGGGGGGGTGGACCGAGGTGGGGCTCAGGCGTTCACCACGGGACTCACGCGTTCACCGCCGCGATGACGCGCTCCCCGTACGTGTCGATCACCTCCTCCTTGGCGTCGTGCATGGCGTAGACGGCGAACTGGTCGACGCCGAGGTCCCGCAGCGCGCGGAGCTTGGCGATGTGGTCCTCGACGGTGCCGATGACGCAGAACCGGTCGACGATCTCGTCCGGCACGAACTCCGTGTCGGGGTTCCCGGCCCTGCCGTGGTGGGCGTAGTCGTAGCCCTCGCGGGCCTTGATGTAGTCGGTGAGTTCGTCGGGGACCAGGGACGAGTGCTCGCCGTACTTGCTGACGAGGTCGGCGACGTGGTTGCCGACCATGCCGCCGAACCAGCGGCACTCCTCGCGCGCGTGGGCGAGGGCGGCGGCCGAGTCGTCGGCGGTGACGTAGGCGGGCGCGGCCACGCAGATCTTCACCTCGGACGGGTCGCGGCCCGCGGCGGTGGCCGCGTCACGCACGGCCTTGATCATGTACTGGGTGAGGTAGGGGTCGGCGAGCTGGAGGATGAACCCGTCGGCCTCCTCGCCGGCCATCTTCAGGGCCTTGGGCCCGTACGCGGCCATCCAGACGGGCAGTTCGGCCCCGTTGCGCACCCACGGGAAGTGGATCACCGTGCCGCCGAGGTCGGCCTCGTCGCCCCGGGCGAGCGCCCGGATGACCTTCATGGCCTCGCTGATCCGGGCGAGCGTGTTGGGCTTGCGTCCGGCGACGCGCATCGCGGAGTCGCCGCGGCCGATGCCACAGACGGTGCGGTTGCCGTACATGTCGTTCAGGGTGGCGAAGGTGGAGGCGGTGACCTCCCAGGTGCGGGTGCCCGGGTTGGTGACCATGGGACCGACCTTGAGGTGTGTCGTCTCGGCGAGGATCCGGCTGTAGATGACGAAGGGCTCCTGCCACAGCACGCACGAGTCGAAGGTCCACCCGTTCGTGAAGCCCTCGCGCTCGGCACGCTGCATGAGGGCGACGACGCCCGAGGCCGGGGGGTCGGTCTGGAGGACGAGTCCGAAGTCCATGGGATCTACCACGTTTCTAGTTCAGGTACTGGCAGGTGGCGCGCGGGGTGTACACGCCGTGACCGGCACGGCCCGTGAACTCCCGCTCGGAGATGACGAGTTCACCGCGTGAGAGCACGGTCTCGACGCGGCCGGTGAGCCGTTTGCCCTCGTACGCCGAGTAGTCGACGTTCATGTGGTGGGTGTCGGCGGATACGGTCTGCTCGGCGTGCGGGTCGTAGATGACGACGTCGGCGTCGGCGCCGGGCGCGATGGTGCCCTTCTTCGGGTAGAGGCCGAACATGCGGGCCGGGGTCGCGCAGGCGATCTCGATCCAGCGGCGGCGCGAGATGTGTCCGTCGACGACGGCCTGGTGGAGGAGGTCCATGCGGTTCTCGACGCCCGGCATGCCGTTGGGGATCTTGGAGAAGTCGCCGCGGCCCAGCTCCTTCTGCCCGGTGAAGCAGAAGGGGCAGTGGTCGGTCGAGACGACCTGGAGGTCGTTCGTGCGCAGGCCCCGCCACAGGGACTCCTGGTGGTCCTTGGGGCGCAGGGGTGTGCTGCACACGTACTTGGCGCCCTCGAAGTCCGGCTCGGCGAGGTTGTCGGTGGACAGGAAGAGGTACTGGGGGCAGGTCTCGCCGAAGACGTTCAGGCCCTCGTCGCGGGCGCGGGCGATCTCGGCGAGCGCCTCACGTGCCGAGACGTGCACCACGTACAGGGGCGCGCCCGCGACCTGGGCGAGCCTGATGGCGCGGTGCGTCGCCTCGGCCTCCAGCAAGGCCTTCCTGACCTCCCCGTGATACCGGGGATCGGTCTCGCCGCGGTCCAGGGCCTGCTGGACGAGGACGTCGATGGCGATGCCGTTCTCGGCGTGCATCATGATGAGGCCGCCGTTCTCGGCGGAGCGCTGCATGGCGCGCAGGATCTGCCCGTCGTCGGAGTAGAAGACGCCGGGGTACGCCATGAACTGCTTGAACGACGTGACCCCCTCCGAGACGAGCAGGTCCATCTCCTTGAGCGTCTCGTCGTGCACGTCGGAGACGATCATGTGGAAGCCGTAGTCGATCGCGCAGTTCCCGTCGGCCTTGGCGTGCCAGGCGTCCAGGCCCTCGCGCAGGGTGTGCCCGACGGACTGGACGGCGAAGTCGACGATGGTGGTCGTGCCGCCCCAGGCCGCGGCCCGGGTGCCCGTCTCGAAGGTGTCGGAGGCGAAGGTGCCGCCGAACGGCAGCTCCATGTGGGTGTGCGCGTCGACACCGCCCGGGATGACGTACTTCTGCCGGGCGTCGATCGTCCGGTCCGCCGTCCAGGACTCCGCGGCGTCGCTGCCGGGCGTGGCGAGGGCGGCGATGCGGCCGTCCTCGATGAGGACGTCGGCGTGGATCTCGTCGGCGGCGGTGACGACGAGTCCGCCGCGGATGACGGTACGGCTGCTGCTCATGCTCCCTCTTCCTGCGCTGCCTACGGGTTGGTCAGCGGCGTGTACGCGGCCGGGGCGCGGTCGCGGTAGAACTGCCAGCGGCTGCGGACCTCGTGGAGCTTGGCCATGTCGAGGTCACGGACGACGAGTTCGGGCTCCTTGTCACCGGCCACGTCTCCGACGAACTGCCCCTCCGGGTCGACGAAGTAGCTCGTCCCGTAGAAGTCGTTGTCGCCGTACTCCTCCTGGCCGACCCGGTTGATCGCGCCGACGAAGTACTCGTTCGCCACGGCGGACGCCGGCTGTTCCAGCTGCCACAGGTAGCCGGACAGGCCGCGTGAGGTGGCCGACGGGTTGAAGACGATCTGCGCGCCCGCCAGGCCGAGCGCGCGCCAGCCCTCGGGGAAGTGCCGGTCGTAGCAGATGTAGACGCCGATCTTCCCGACGGCCGTGTCGAAGACGGGCCACCCGGAGTTGCCGGGCCGGAAGTAGAACTTCTCCCAGAATCCGTTGACTTGGGGGAGATGGGTCTTGCGGTACTTGCCGAGGTAGGAGCCGTCGGCGTCGATCACGGCGGCCGTGTTGTAGAGGACGCCGGGCTGCTCCTCCTCGTACATCGGCAGGACGAGGACGATGCCGTGCTCGGCGGCGAGCGCCTGGAAGCGGCGGACGGTGGGGCCGTCGGGGATCGACTCGGCGTACGCGTAGAACGTCGCGTCCTGGACCTGGCAGAAGTACGGGCCGTAGAACAGCTCCTGGAAGCAGAGGACCTTCGCCCCCTGCGCGGCGGCGTCGCGGACGGCCTGCTCGTGGACCTGGATCATGGACTCTTTGTCGCCCGTCCAGGCGGTCTGGAAGATCGCGGCGCGGATCACGGTGCTCATCGGGGACCTCCGGTCGCTCGGTGTCCCGTGAGCGTAGGAAGTCCGTGCCGCGTAACGGAGTTGCACCGTGTCACGTCTGTCGCCGTGCGCCGTTCCACGCTGTCACCCTCTCTGCGCGTCATGGGCGAGGAGGGCGATGTGGACGGACGCGGCCTGCTCGAAGTCGTCGAGGCCGATGCCGAGGAGCGTCTCGATGGTCTCCAGCCTGCGGTAGAGGGCGGGGCGGCTCATGTGGTGGAGCTGCGCCGTGCGGGACTTGTTGCGGCCGGTCGCGAGGTAGGTCCGCAGGACGGGCAGCAGGCCGGGGTCGTCGGCGTACAGGATCCCGTCCAGTTCGCGTTCGGCGAAGGCCTGGACGTGCGGGTCGTCGCGCAGGAGGCGCACGAGGCCCCGCAGGCGTACGTCGCGCAGGCGCACGACGGGCGGGACGTCGGGGGTGCCGGCGGCGGCCTCGGCGATGTGCAGGGCCTCGCGAAGCCCGGCGGGCACGTCGTCCCAGCCGGTGCGCGGGTCGGCGGCGGCCACGACGGCGGGCTCCCCCGTGCCGTCGCGCAGACGGGCCGCGAAGTGCTCGGTGAGCGGGCCGGGCGCCTGGTCGCGGGCGAGGCTGAGCAGGACGGCGGTGGCCCCGTCGGCGAGTTCGGCGGCGAGCCCGGAGAGGCCCAACAGGCGCAGGACACGGCCGAGTTCGGCCGGGTCTCCGTCACGGACGACGAGGGGGACGAAGGTGCGGCGGTTGACGGGCAGTCCGGCGGCCCGGGCCCGGGGCAGGAGCTGACGGGCCGGTACGACACCGGAGACGAGGTCGGTGAGGATGCTCTGCGCGGACTGCTCCTCCCAGCTGTGAGCCGCCGCGCCGCCCAGCATGCGGTGCAGGACGAGGGCCTCGGCGGCGCGTTCGGCGAGGAGGCGTCCGGTGGGGCCGTCGCCTCGGTAGCCGCACAGGACGACGCTGCCCCAGCGCTCGCCGCGCCCGTCGAGGTCGGCGCGGTACCAGTCGGCTCCGTCGGCGCACCCGGCCCGGCGGGCGATGCGCTCCCAGTCGCGCAGCACGTCGTCCACGGCGGGCCGCTCACCGGCGGTCGCGAGGACGCGGTGGGCGACGTTGGCGACGACGACGGGGCAGGCGCTGTGCGCGGCGACCTCGTCGAGGAGCCGCTGGAGCGGGGCGCCCGCCGTGATGAGTCCGGTGAGGGCGGTGCGGATGCCCTCGGAGAGGCTGACGGCGGCGAACTTCCTTCGTACGAGCCTGGATTGAACCTCTTCGGTCAGTTCGGCGAAGGGGAACGGGCGGTGCAGGACGACCATCGGCAGGCCGTACCGCTCGGCGGCGCGGCGCATGTCCTCGGGCGGGGACGGGAAGGCGCGGCCGAGCCCGAGGACGACGGCCGCCGCCTCCGCCCGGTGCAGGGACTTGATGTAGTCGGTCCGTGAGGGGCCGTCCCCGGCGAGCAGGACCCCGGTGGTGAGGACCATCTCGCCGCCGCTCAGCATCACGCCGACGTCGGCGGCCTCGGCGACGTGCACCCAGCGCACGGGCCGGTCGAGGTGGCCGGCCCCGGCGACCACCTCGGGTTCCCCCGCCGCGATCCGCTCCAGGGCGAGTATCTGCCGTACGGACAGGGCGTGTTCGGCGGCAGTGACGGTCATCGGGGCCCCTTCCTCACCACGGGCGACGGGCTAACAGACGGTGCGCAGGGCCCGCTCCAGGATCGCCGCGCCCTCTTCCGCCTCGGCGACGGTGAGCGTCAGGGGCGGCGCGATGCGCAGCACGCTGGTGTTGTGGCCGCCCCCCTTGCCGACGAGAAGTCCGGCCTCACGTGCGGCCTCGCTGACGGCGGCCGCCGCGTCCGGGTCCGCCTCGTCCGTACCGGGTCTGACCAGCTCGATGCCGATCATCAGGCCCCGGCCCCGCACTTCTCGTACGCACTCCGTCGTGGCGGCGACGGCCCGCAGGCGCTCGATGAGGAGCCCGCCGACGCGCCGCGCGTTGCCCTGAAGGTCGTGTTCGAGGAGGTAGATGAGGTTGGCGAGCCCCGCCGCCATCGTCACCGGCGAACCGCCGAACGTCGAGATGGAGTTGGCGTCGAGGCAGTTCATGACGTCGGCGCGCGCGACGACGCCGCCGATCGACATGCCGTTCCCGATGCCCTTGGCGAAGGTCAGGATGTCCGGCGGCCCGTTCTGCGCGTGCGCCTGCCAGCCCCAGAAGTGCTCGCCGGTGCGGCCCCAGCCGGTCTGCACCTCGTCGGCGATCCAGAGGATGCCGTGCTCCCGCAGCACGTCCCGGAACGCCGCGTACAGGCCGTCGGGCGGTGAGGTGAAGCCGCCGACGCCCTGGATCGGTTCGGCGATGAGGGCGGCGACGCCCCGGGTCTGGCCGAGGATGTCGCGCAGGTCGTCGACGCAGGCCGCGATGAACTCGGCGTCGCTCAGGTGGGCGAACGGGCCGCGCGTGCGGACCCCGCCGTGGACGTACAGCGTCTGGAGCGGGGAGAGGCTGGTCGGGGACCAGCCTCGGTTGCCGGTGATGCCGACGGCGGAGAAGGACCGGCCGTGGTAGCTGTTGCGCATCGCGAGGATCTGGTTCGAGCGGCGGTACGCGGTGGCGAGCAGCAGCGCCGTGTCGTTGGCCTCGGTGCCGGAGGTGGTGAAGAAGACGCGGGCGTCGGGGATGCCGGACAACGAGGCGACGCGCTCGGCGAGTTCGACCATCTGCCGGTTGAGGTAGAGGGTGGAGGTGTGGATGATCCGGCCGGCCTGCTCGCTGACCGCCTTGGTCACCTCGGGCAGGGCGTGCGCGGTCATCGTCGTCAGGATCCCGCCGAAGAAGTCGAGGTACTGCTTCCCGTCGGCGTCCCAGACGTGGCGGCCCTCGCCGTGGGTGATCTCGATGGGGCGGTCGTAGTACAGGGCGAGCCAGTCCGGCAGGACGGCGCGGTGACGGGCGTGGAGGTCGGGGGTCATCACGGCTGCACGGGCCCTTTCGTCGGCGCCTTCACGGGTCACGGTCGTCACGGCTGCACCAGCCCCTCGTACGCGTCGGGCCGGCGGTCGCGGTAGAACGCCCACTGCTGGCGTACCTCGTCGATGAGGCCGAAGTCGAGGTCTCGTACGAGGAGTTCCTCGTCCTTGTCGCTCGCGGTCTCGCCGACGGTCCGGCCGCGCGGGTCGACGAAGTAGCTCGTGCCGTAGAAGTCGTTGTCGCCGTACTCCTCGACGCCGACGCGGTTGATCGCGGCGATGAAGTACTCGTTGGCGACGGCCGCGGCGGGCTGCTCCAGCTGCCACAGGTACGCGGACAGGCCCCGGCTCGTGGCGGACGGGTTGTACACGAGCTGGGCGCCGTTCAGGCCGAGCTGCCGCCAGCCCTCCGGGAAGTGCCGGTCGTAGCAGATGTAGACGCCGACGCGGCCGACGGCGGTCTCGAAGACGGGCCAGCCCAGGTTCCCCGGCTTGAAGTAGTACTTCTCCCAGAAGCCCTTGACCTGCGGGATGTGGTGCTTGCGGTACTTGCCGAGGTAGGTGCCGTCGGCGTCGATCACGGCCGCGGTGTTGAAGTAGAAGCCGGACTGCTCGACCTCGAAGACCGGTACGACGACGACCATGCCGGTCTCGCGGGCGAGTGCCCGCATGCGCGTCACGGTCGGCCCGTCCGGTACGGGCTCGGCCCAGCGGTAGTGCTCGGCCTCCTGGACCTGGCAGAAGTAGGGGGCGTTGAACACCTCCTGGAAGCCGATCACCTGGGCGCCCTGCCGGGCGGCCTCCCGCGCGTGTTCCTCATGCTTGGTGATCATGGATTCGGTGTCGCCCGTCCAGGTCGCCTGGACCAGCGCGGCGCGTACGACGTGGGCCATGTGCCGCTCCTTTGCCTGTTGCCCCGCCGGGGGACGTCAGAGAGCCTCTACGCCCGTAGACGCAGGCCGTAGAGGGTTGAACGTAAGCCTCACCGGCGGCCTTGCCAAGACCATCGCCGTCAACCGGCGGAATCGATCATGTTTCGCACCCGTGCGGGTGAGGAGTGGTCGGACTAGGTATGGAAACCGGCGACTCGCAGCGCGTGGACCACGTCCCAGTAACGCTCGTCCGACACGCCTCGCGCCGCGTCGACGAGGAGCGGCACGAGGCGGTCCGGGTCGCCCCGGACGCTGCGGGCGGCTTCTTCCGGGGTGCGGACGCGCACGTACGCGTCGAGGAGCGCGCGGGTCTCACGGCTGCGGCCCTGCGCGCCCAGGCGGAGCACCGCCTCGCCGATCTCGGCGGCGGGGCGGGCCACCCCCTGACGCAGGATCTGCCGCGCGTCCGCCGTGCGGCCCGCGGCACCGAGCGCGTCGGCGGCGGCCACGAGGAGGTCGGCCGGGAGCGAGGCGGTCTCCCACAGAAGGGTCGCCCAGTCGGCGCCCAGGCCCGCGCGGTGCAACTCGGCGGCGAGCAGCGGGAATCGGGCGGCGGGCCAGCGGGCGGCCTCGACGAGCACGCCGTGCGCCTCCCCGCCGCGGCCCTCACCCCGCAGCCGCAGAAGGGCGGAGACGCAGGCGGCGGTGGCGCGGTCCGCGTCGTGGTCGGGCGCCGCCGGGGCGAGGCGCTGCGCGGAAGGATGGGCTCGGGTGGCAACGGCTCCGGCGAACCGGGCGCCACGTGGGGTCGCGCCGGGGGCGGGGACGGCGTTTTCACCTCGGCCGGTCACGTCGGTCACGTCGGTCGCATCGGCCGGCTCGGGCACGTCGGCCGCCTCGGTCACGTCGGGCATCCCGGCGAAACGGGCGCTGCCGCGCGGGCGGCGCTTGCGTTCCTTCGCGGGCCTTGACGAGGTGGACTGGGTAGACGGGGTGGATGTGGTCGCCGGAGCGGACGGCTCGGGGGGTGCGGAACGCGCCGCGCGGTCCAGGTCCGCCATCCTCCCCCGCAACTCCGCGCAGCGGGCCGTCGCGCGTGCGTGGTCGTCGCGCGCCCACGCCAGGTCGAGACGCATCCCGTCGGCCTGCTCGGGGTTGGTGGCCGCGGGCAGGAGCCGGGCGAGCTCCGCCGTCCGGCCGGCGGCGTGGCGCTGTTCGCGAAGCATCACGTCGAGCCGGTCGCCGAGCAGGTCACGGACACCGGGCAGCGCGTCGTACGCGACCTGCGAGGCGCGGTGCAGGGCGCGGGCCCGTACGTATTCGCGGTCGGCCTCGTCGGGCCCGTGGTCCACGGCCAGATCCTGGAGGACCGCCTCCACGACATCCCAGGGAGGCACTTCGCCGCCGGCCAGACAGGCCCGCATCCCGTCGGGGTCGCGCTGCCAGAAGACGCCGCACCAGCCGGCGGCCTGGTCGAGTCGGGCCAGCAGGTCGCGCAGATACACCGCGAACTCCCGGACCTCGTCGGGGAGTTGTTGACCGTCCATCACGCGCCGCCCGATCCCCCCGCAGAGTGGAGCCTTCCGGTTCGGAAGAAAACACCCTTCGCGTTACGGGACGGCTACGGGCACTTTTCCGGAGTGCGACCGACTTCACGCGTTGCTGCCGGCGCACTCACGGACAGCTAGTGCCGGCGCAGGTCACACGGGCGCGAGCGAGCAGGTCGCCGCGATCTCGTCCATGGACAGGCCGAGGGTCCGGGCGAGGGCGGCGATCGTGAAGAACGCGGGGGTGGGCGCCCGGCCCGTCTCGATCTTGCGGAGGGTCTCCGCCGACAGTCCGGCGCTCGCGGCGACCTCCACCATGCTGCGCCCGCGCCGCGCCTCGCGCAGGAGCAGGCCGAGCCGCTCACCGCGCTCGCGCTCTTCCGGGGTCAAGGGGGTACGGACCATGCGCCCAGTCTACCGGCGGCCCCGCGGCGTGACCCCATTCAAATACCGGTATTGTAATTGGCATGGTGGAACTCAAGACAGACACATCGATCGACGCGATGCGGGAAGCGGGCCGCGTCGTGGCCCAGGCACTCGCCGCGGTGCGCGACAAGGCGGCCGTCGGCGTCTCGCTCCTGGAGCTCGACGCCGTGGCGCACGACGTCCTGCGGGCCGCGGACGCCCGCTCCCCGTTCCTCGGCTATCGCCCCTCGTTCGCCCCGACACCCTTCCCCGCGGTCCTGTGCGCCTCGGTGAACGACGCGATCGTGCACGGTGTCCCCGACGACTACCGGCTGCGGGACGGCGACCTGGTCTCGGCCGACTTCGGCGCCGAGCTCGGCGGCTGGGTCGGCGACTCGGCGATCAGCTTCACCGTGGGCACACCGCGCCCCGAGGACGTACGCCTCATCGAGACGGCGGAGCGCGCGCTCGCGGCGGGCATCGCGGCGGCGGTCGTCGGCAACCGCATCGGGGACATCGCCCACGCCATCGGCAAGGTGTGCCGCGCGCAGGGGTACGGCATCCCGGACGGCTTCGGCGGCCACGGCATCGGCCGCAAGATGCACGAGGACCCGGGCGTCCCGAACGAGGGCCGCGCGGGCCGGGGCATGCGCCTCAAGCACGGCATGGTGCTGGCGATCGAGCCGATGGTGATCGCCGGCGGCATGGACGACTACTACGCGGCCCCGGACGGCTGGACCCTCCGCACGGGCGACGGCACCCGCGCCGCCCACGCCGAACACACGGTGGCGATCACCGACGCGGGCCCACGCATCCTGACGGTTCTGTGACGGAAGGACTCCCCTGTCCTGCCCCCCCGAGGGCCACGTCTGCGGCGTCGCGTGGTCGGGACGATCACGCGACGCCGCAGCGTAAACCCTGCGCCGGAGGGCGCTCGTGCGGGGTCAGTCGCCGGGGGCGGGGGTGACCACCATCGCCGAGCCGCCGCCGCGCCGTACCTTCTCGGCCGCCGCCAGCCATTCGCCGTTCTTCAGCCGCTGTACGCCCGTCGCCGCGCCGATCTCCGGGTTCTGCTTGAAGACGTGGCCGATCTTCTCCAGGTCGGACCGGAGCGGGCTGTTCCACAGGCCGGGTTCGAGTTCCGTCGCCGCCGCGTTGCGCTGGCTCGCGCGCGGGGCCGCGATCGCGTCGACCAGCGGAAGCCCGCGGTCGACGAATCCGGTCAGCGTCTGCAGGACGGTCGTGATGATCGTCGCGCCGCCGGGCGAACCGAGGGCCACGACCGGCTGGTTGTGCCGGTCGAGCACGATCGTCGGGGAGATCGACGAGCGCGGGCGCTTGCCGGGCCCGGGCAGGTTCGGGTCGTGGACGGCCGGGTTGGCCGGCGCGAACGAGAAGTCCGTCAGCTCGTTGTTGAGCAGGAAGCCACGGCCGGGGACCGTGATGCCGCTGCCGCCCGTCGACTCGATCGTCAGCGTGTACGCGACGACGTTGCCCCACTTGTCGGCGACCGTCAGATGGGTCGTGTTCTCGCCCTCGAAGGTCGTCGGGGCGGCCTTGTCGCCCGGCTTGCCGCACGCGCCCGGGTGCCGCGGGTCCCCCGGCGCCAGCGGGCTCGTCAGGACAGCGTCGTCCTTGATGAGGCACGCGCGCGAGTCCGCGAACCGCTGCGAGAGCAGGTCCTTCGCCGGTACGTCCTCGAAGGCCGGGTCACCGACCCAGCGCCCCCGGTCCGCGAACGCGATCCGGCTCGCCTCGATGTAGCGGTGCAGGTACTGCTCCTGCGTGGCCTTCGAAAGGTCCGTCCGCCCAAGGATGTTGAGCGCCTCGCCGACTGTCGTACCGCCCGAGGAGGACGGCGCCATCGAGTAGACGCCGAGCCCGCGGTACGAGGTCTTCGTCGGGGCCTGCAGCTTCGTCCCGTACGCCTTCAGGTCCTCGACGGACAGCTTGCCCGGGCGCGCGACACGGCCCGAAGCCGGGTCCACGGGCGGCTTGTTCACCGTACGCACGATGTCGTCGCCGATGTCACCGCGGTAGATCGCGCCGACGCCGTCACGCCCCAACTCCTCGTACGTGCGGGCGAGATCGGGGTTCTTGAACGTGGAGCCGACCACGGGGAGCGCGCCGCCCGGCAGGAACAGCTTCGCCGAGTCGGGGAAGTCCTTGAACCGCGCCTGGTTGCCCTCGGTCTGGGAGCGGAACGTCGGGTCGACCGTGAAGCCGTCGCGCGCCAGCTTCTGCGCGGGCCGCAGGACCGAGCCGAGCCGCTCGCTGCCCCAGGTGTCGAGCGCGGTCTGCCAGGTGGCGGGCGTGCCGGGCGTACCCACGCTCAGGCCGCTCGTCACCGCGTCGCCGAAGGCGAGGGGCTTGCCGTTTTCCAGGAAGAGCCCCGAGTCGGCGGTGAGGGGGGCCGTCTCGCGGCCGTCGATCGTGTGCACCTGGCGGGTCTTCGCGTCGTAGTAGACGAAGTAGCCGCCCCCGCCGACCCCCGCGGAGTACGGCTCGGTGACCCCGAGCGCCGCGGCCGTGGCGACCGCCGCGTCCACCGCGTTGCCGCCGCGCCGCAGCACCTCGATCCCGGCGGCCGACGCGTCCGCGTCGACGCTGGAGACCGCGCCGCCGTACCCGACGGCCAGCGGCACCTTCGGCGGAGTGCCGGTGGCGCCGGTCGTGGACGAAGGGGGCGCGGCCGCCCCGACCGTCACCATCACGGCCGCGACGGCCAAACCCGAGAGATTCCGCGCAACAGGACGTCTCATCCGTACCTCCAGTCAACAACCGTCCGCGCAGCGTAACTTCAGATTCGCGAACCGTCAGGACCCCCTCGAACACGAGTCCGTCCGCCCGCTAGCATGCGCCCCCATGACGGAAGACGTGCGCAACATCGCCCTCGGTGTGGTCGCGGTCGGGGTCGGCGCCCTCATCGGCTGGCTCGTCCGCACCCACCTGTGGAATCGCAAACTCCGCCGCAAGCAGACCTTTTTCGGCCTGCCCGACAACGCCGAGTCGCTTCTCGTGGTCAACCGCGACGCGGGCGGCCCCGAGCTGATGGTGAAGCGTCACGATGTGTTCGCCCTGCTCGAACTCTCGGCGATCATCAAGGACTGCGGGGCGCACGCCCAGGTCATCGCCCACGACGCGGCCCACCAGGGCTTCGGGGAGCGCACGGAGTTCTGCGTGGGCGGGCCCGCGTCGAACCGCCGGATGCTCGCCCATATGCAGAGCCTGCTGCCGGGCGTCCGCGTCAACACGGACCCGGAGCCCGGGCCCGACCGCGGCGCGTTCCAGATAGGCAGTGAGCGTTACCGCCTGGAGCCGGGAAGTACGGAGTACGTGCTCCTCGCGCGGCTCACGGCGGGTCAGGGGCAGGGTGCCCGTCCGGTCTTCCTCTTCTGCGGCCAGCTGCCGGTCACCAACCAGGCGGCGACCCGCTATCTCGCACGCCACCACGAGCGCCTGGCCCGCAAGCACGGCGACAACGCGTTCGCGCTCCTGCTGAAGGTCGTCAACTCCCAGGCGTACGGTCCCGACGTGGTCGAGCTGGTCGGGGACGTCACCCGCGCCGCCCAGACCCCGGCCCCCGCTCCGGCCACGACGGCGTCCCGCGCCTCCCACCGAGCGAAGTGACCTCTGTACGGAGCACCATCCGGCCGGGATACGGGCCGGTTATATGGGCCGGGATACGGAGCACAACCCGACCGGCGTGCAGCTGACCTTCCCCTCGCCGGCGGACGACCCGTCATACGTGATACGAGTCGACCCCCTGCGCGAGCAGTGATCTCCGGCTGCCGCCGGGCGGGCATGGCCCTGTGGTCTCCGTGAGGAGCCCCCTGCTACTGCACCCCCGGCAGCAGCGTCCCCGGTTCGGCCGGGGCGACTACGGCCGCCTCGACCTTGGGGTTGCGCCGCTGGCGCTTGGACACCCACTGGGCGAACCACGAAAGCAGCATGCACATCCCGATGTAGATCGGAGAGATCACCATCACGACAGGGATGAAAGGCAAATCGTAGTCGAGGTTCGAGGCGATGAGCTTCCCGGCGTGGAGGAACTCCTCGTAGGTGATGAGATAGCCGAGCGACGTGTCCTTCAGGGCGACGACCAGCTGGCTGATGATGGCGGGCAGCATGGCCCGCACGGCCTGCGGCACGAGCACATGGGTCATGACCTGCGTCTTGCGCATGCCGAGCGCGAACGCGGCCTCTCCCTGGCCGCGTTCGACCGCGTTGACGCCGGAGCGGAAGACCTCGGCGAGCACGGAGCCGTTGTAGAGGGTGAGGCCCGCGACGAGGGCGGGCAGCGGCTGGACCTTCAGCGCCACGAAGATGAAGAAGATCATCACCAGGACGGGCATGGCGCGGAAGAACTCGACGACGAGCGTGGCCAGCCAGCGCACCGCGCGATGGTCGCTCAGGCGGCCCACGGCGAGGACGGTGCCGAGCACGAGCGAGAGCGCGGCGGCGATGGCGAACGCCTTGAGCGTGTTCCCGAGCCCGCGCAGAAGCAGCCGCTGGATGCCCTTGTACTCGAAGGGCATCCACTTCGTGTACGTGAACTGGCCGGTGTCGAAGAGGAGGTAGAGGATCCAGGCGAGGAGCCCGAGCACGATCAGAGTGGAGAGCACCCCGTACAGGCGGTGCCGGCGCTCGGTGCGGGGTCCGGGGACGTCGTAGAGGGCGGTGGCGTCGTGGGCGAGGGCTTTCATCGGGGTACTCCCCAGCGCTTTTCGAGCACGTTGAAGATCGCGCTGATGGTGAGGGTGATGATCAGGTAGCCGACGGCGATCCAGAAGAACGTCCAGATGATGTTGTAGCCGAGCTCGCTGAGGGTCTTGTAGGTGCCGAGGAGTTCGGTGACGCTGAACGCGCCGGCGATGGCCGAGTTCTTGGCGAGGGCGATGATGGTCGAGCCGACGGGCGGGATGACGGAGCGGAAGGCCTGCGGGAGCACGACCATGGACAGCGTCTGGCCGAACGTCATGCCGAGGCTGCGGGCCGCCTCGCCCTGGCCCCTGGGCACGGTGTTGATGCCGGAGCGCAGGGCCTCGCAGATGAACGCCGAGGTGTAGCAGCCGAGCGCGAGGATGGCGAACACCTTGAAGGGCAGGACGAGTCCGAAGCGCGGCAGGCCGAGCAGGACCGCGAAGAACAGCAGGGTGAGCGGGGTGTTGCGCAGGACCGTGACCCATACGGTGCCGAACACCCGGAAGGAGCCGACGGGCGCGACCCGGAACGACGCCATCACGAAGCCGAGCACGAGCGCGAGGACCGAGGAGTAGACGGTGAGTTCGACGGTCCCTAGGAATCCCTTGGCGAAGGTGGAGAAGTTGCTGGTCAGTACGTCCACGGGGCCTCCTCAGCTCGCCGGGTAGCGGTCGATGGCGGGGGGCTTCGGCGCGGGCACCCCGGAGAGGCCGAGCGTCGCGTCGTACGCCTTCTTCCAGTCGCCGTTCTTCTCGCGGGCCTGGAGCGCGGTGTCGATCGCGAACCGCAGCGCGTTGTCGCTCCTCGGGACGCCGATGCCGTAGGGCTCCTTGGAGAACGGCTTGCCGACCAGCTTGAGTTCGCTCGGCACCTTGGCCGCGTAGCCGAGGAGGATGGCGTCGTCGGTGGTAACGGCGTCGACCTGGTAGGTGAGCAGGTTGTCGACGCAGACCGAGTACGTGTCGTAGGCGACGAGGACGGCCTTCGGGTAGTCCTGCTTGATGCGCTGGTACGGGGTCGAGCCGGCGGCCGAGCAGACGCGTTTGCCGTTCAGGTCCTGCGGTCCGTGGATGTCGTGCTCGTCGGTGCGGACGAGGAGCGACTGGCCGGCCATGTAGTAGGGGCCGCCGAAGCCGACGAGCTTCTTGCGTTTGTCGTTGATGGTGTAGGTGCCGACGTAGTAGTCGATCTGCCCGTTCTGCAGGGCGGTCTCCCGGTTGGCCGAGGCGATGGTCTTGAAGGAGACCGACGAGGGAGGGAAGCCGAGGGACGCCGAGATCATCTTGGCGATCTCGATGTCGAAGCCGGAGTAGACGCCGGTGGCCGGATCCTTCTCGCCGAGGTAGGGCTGGTCCTCCTTGGCCCCCACGACGAAGTGGCCCCGCTTCTTCGCCTTCTTCCACGTCTTGGAGTCGGTCAGCTGGAACCCCTGCGCCACCTGATACGTAGGCAGTTGGGCCGATGCCGGGCCCTTGACCGGCGGGCTGCCCTCCTTGCCGCAGGCCGCGGCGGCCAGGGCGGTGAGGGCGAGGGCGGTCAGGGCGCGGAACACACGTGTGGTGCGCGGCATGGATCGGTCCACCCCCGTCAGTGCTTGAGGATCTTGGAGAGGAAGTCCTTGGCCCGCTCGCTGTGCGGGTTGGTGAAGAAGTCCTCCGGGGTGCGGTCCTCGACGATGCGGCCGTCGGCCATGAAGACGACGCGGTTGGCGGCGGAGCGGGCGAAGCCCATCTCGTGGGTGACGACGACCATGGTCATGCCCTCGCGGGCGAGCTGCCGCATCACCTCCAGGACCTCGTTGATCATCTCCGGGTCGAGGGCCGAGGTCGGCTCGTCGAACAGGAGGGCCTTGGGGTCCATGGCGAGGGCGCGGGCGATGGCCACGCGCTGCTGCTGGCCGCCGGAGAGCTGGGCGGGAAACTTGGCGGCCTGCGAGGCGAGGCCGACCCGGTCGAGGAGTTCGTGCGAGCGCTTGTCCGCGTCGTCCCGCTTGCGTCCCCTGACCTTGATCTGGGCGAGGGAGACGTTCTGGAGGACCGTCTTGTGCGCGAAGAGGTTGAAGGACTGGAAGACCATCCCGACCTCGGCCCTCAGCTGCGCGAGGGCCCTGCCCTCCGCCGGCAGGGGCTGTCCGTCGAGCCGGATGTTCCCCGACTGGATCGTCTCGAGCCTGTTGATCGTCCGGCAGAGCGTCGACTTGCCCGACCCCGAGGGGCCGATGACCACCACCACCTCCCCCTTGCCGACGGTGAGATTGATGTCCTGGAGGACATGCAGCTCCCCGTAGTACTTGTTCACGTCGCGCAGCTCGATCAACGGATCGACGGCCATGGCAGGTGTGCCCCATCTCAGGTGTGTCAGTCCGCGCAAACTACCCATGGAGATTTGGGACTTGACCGACGACACGCACGTATGGGTATTAACCGTATTTGCGGTTCTACGTCTCTGATGCCTCGGCGTAGAACTGCGACAGTTCGGGCACCCCGCTCGTCGCCCACTCGTGGCCCGCGGCGACGACATCGACCTCGCGGCCCGAGCCGAGCCGCACCACGGGCTGCCCGTTCGGCCAGATCACCCAGCTCGCGCCGGGCACCTGCCGGACCAGCACCGTCCCCAGGTACAGGCCCGCGTCGTTGCCGAGCCACGGCAGGCTCTCCGCGTCCTCGCGCCAGCGGGGCACGAGCTGGTCGAGCGCCTCCAACGACGCGACGGAGTCGTCCAGTTCGACACCGGCCCGCTGCGCCTGTGAACGCAGCAGCTCGCACTCGGAGAGCAGTTCGGCGACGCCCTCGGCCCCGCCGTCACCCTCCGCGAAGACGGCCACGCCGAACGCGGAGCCGTGCCTCTTGCGCCAGTTGCCCAAGAAAGGGATGTTCATACCACTCACCCTGACATCCCCGCAGGCCGTCGCACCACTGGGCGCGCGGGCCCTCGCCGCGGAGAGTTCGAGCCACCTTCGCACGCGGCTCATTGACGCGCTCCCGCCTCCTCCCTAACTTCATGGCGCACCTGTCACGTCTCACCCACAAGCGGAGGGAGTCGGTCGTGCGCCGACGCGTCTGGGGAACGGCAGCTGTACTCATACTCCTTACGGGCTTCACCTCCACGGCCGTCGCCCAGGCCGCCCCGCACAGACCCGAGCCGCTCCCCCTGGAGCGGCTTTTCGACAACAGGGCGGTGAGCGCCGACGACCGGGCCGGGGAAGCCGACTTCGACGGTTCGGTCAGCTCGCTGTCCGCCGGGGACCTGACGGCCGCGGGCTGGACTCCCGGGCGCGTCCTGGGTGTTGAGGGCGCGCGCCTCACCTGGCCGCGCACGGCGGCGAGCGGGCCCGACAACGTGCGCGCCGACGGCCAGAGCGTGCGGGTGCACGGCCGGGGCGACGCGCTGGCCTTCCTGGTGGCCGGGACGGGCGGCGACGCGACGGGGTCCGGGACCGTGCGCTACCGGGACGGCTCGCGCTCCTCGTACCGCCTCACCGCGCCCGACTGGCGCACGGGCCCGCTCGCCACGAAGTCCGTGGCCCTGCCCCACCGCAACACCCCCGGCGGCCAACTCGCCGAGAAGACACGGCTGTACGTCGTGACGGTGCCCGTCACCCGCGGCCGCGAGATCGCCTCCGTGGACCTCCCTCGCGACCCCGGTGCCGCCGATCTGCACGTGTTCGCCCTGTCGGTGCGCTCGCCCGCGCCCGGCTGGACCGGCACCTGGTCGGCGTCCACCGCCGGGTACGCGGCCGTCGGACCCTGGGCCGACCGTACGGTGCGGCTCGTCGTGCACACCAGCGTGGGCGGCCCGCGCGTGCGGATCCGTCTCGACAACACGTTCGCGTCGGCGCCGGTGCGGGTCGGGAGCGCGACGGTGGCCGTGCAGGACACGGGCGCCGGGGCGAAGGGCGAGCCCGTGCCGCTGACGTTCCGGGGCGCGGCGGGCACCGGGATCCCCGCGGGGGCACAGGCGTTCAGCGACCCGGTGAGCTTCGACGTGCCGACCGGGGCGAACCTCCTGGTGAGCTTCCACCTTCCGGAGGCGGTGGCGAGCGCGCCGGTGCACAGCCAGGCGATCCAGCGCTCGTACGTGAGCCTGCCGGGCGACCACGCGGCGGAGGCCTCCCCGGCGTCGTACACGTCGACGATCACATACTGGCCGCTGCTCACCGGGGTCGACGTGGGCGGCGGGCCCGGTTCGGTCGTGCTGCTCGGCGACTCCATCACGGACGGCGTGAAGTCGACGCCTGACGCGAACCACCGCTGGGGCGACGTGCTCGCCACCCGCCTGCGCGAGCAGGACGCGGTCCCGCGCTACGGGGTGCTGAACCAGGGCATCTCGGCGAACCGTGTGACCGGCGACCGGTATCCGGGGGACGGTGTCTCCTCGGACACGGGCGGTGTGAGCGCGCTGCACCGGCTCGACCGTGACGTGCTGTCCCAGACGTCGGCGCGGACGGTCGTCGTCTTCCAGGGGGTCAACGACGTGCGGGCCGGCTTCTCCGGGGCCCAGGTCGTCGCCGGGCTGCGGGAGATCGCGCGGCGGGCGCACGCGCGGGGCCTGCGAGTGGTCGGGGCGACGGTCGCGCCGTGCGAGGGCGAACTCCTGTGCACGGCCGCCGCGAACCGGGAGCGCGAGGTGGTCAACGCGTACATCCGCGACAGCGGCGGCGACTTCGACGCGGTGACCGACTTCGACGCGGTCGTACGGGACCCGGGCCATCCGGCGCGGATCCTGCCCGCGTACGACAGCGGCGATCATCTGCACCCGGGCGACGCGGGGCTCGAGGCGATGGCCCGTGCGGTCGATCTGAGCGCCCTGGCGCCGTAGAGGCTGTCCTCTCCCCGGCCCTCCCCTTCCCAAGATCCTTGGGCTCCGCCCCCGACCCCGGTCCTCAGGCGCCGGACGGGCTGAATTCTCCCGTCCGGCGCCGAAGGCCGCCTACACGTCCAGGTCCACGACCACCGGCGCGTGGTCCGACGCTCCCTTGCCCTTGCGCTCCTCGCGGTCCACGTAGCTGTCCTTCACGGCTCCCGCGAACGCCGCGTTCCCGTAGACGAGGTCGATGCGCATGCCGCGGTTCTTGGGGAAGCCGAGCTGGCGGTAGTCCCAGTACGTGAAGGGGTGGTCGTACTTGAGGGGGCGCGGCACCACGTCGGTCAGGCCCGTCTCGCGGAGCGCGGCGAGCGCGGCCCGCTCGGCGGGGGTGACATGCGTGGCGCCCTCGAAGAGGGAGATGTCCCAGACGTCGTCGTCCGTCGGCGCCACGTTGTAGTCGCCGAGCACGGCGAAGGGGCGGGAGCCCGCCGCGTCGCCCGCGACCGCGGCCTTCAGCGCCTCGAACCACTGGAGCTTGTAGGCGTAGTGGGGGTGGTCCACCTCGCGTCCGTTCGGCACGTACACCGACCAGACGCGGGCGGGGCCGCAGGTGGCGGAGATCGCGCGGGGCTCGGGCCCGCCTTCGTAACCGGGGTCGCCGGGCAGGCCCGTCACGACGTCCTCGATGCCGACGCGGGAGATCAGGGCCACGCCGTTCCACCGCCCCGTCGCGTTCACCACCGACTCGTAGCCCAGCTCGCGCAGCTCGTCCGTGGGGAACTGCTCGGCCGTGCACTTGGTCTCCTGGACGCACAGGACGTCCGTCCCGGTGCTCTCCAGCCAGGCGAGGAGCCTCGGCAGCCGGGCGGTGATCGAGTTCACGTTCCACGTAGCAATCCGCATGCCCACAACCTACCGGGCGGGTACGACAACGCCCGCCGAGCCCGCGAGGGCACACGGATAGACAGGTAACCTTGCAAGTTTCCCTGTTGGACAGTTAGCCTGTCGAAGTATTTTCGCCGGATCCGCGAGGAGCACCCCCCATGCCCGCCACCGCCCTCGACGAGCGCACCGCCCTCGTCCTCATCGACCTCCAGAACGGCATCCTCGGACTGCCCACGGTCCATCCCACGAGCGATGTCCTGAAGAACGCGGCCACGCTCGCGGACGCCTTCCGCGCCAAGGGCCTCCCCGTCGTACGCGTGCGGGTCGCCTGGTCCCCCGACGGCGGCGACCTGCCCGTGAGCCGGTCGGCCGCCCCCGGGCTCACCCAGGCGCCGCCCGCCGCGTTCTCCGAGTTCCCCGACGAGCTCGGCCCTCTCGGCGACGACATCGTGATCACCAAGCGGCACTGGGGCGCGTTCACGGGTACGGAGCTGGACCTCCAGCTGCGCCGCCGCGGCGTGACGCAGATCGTGCTCGCGGGGATCTCGTCCTCGATCGGCGTCGAGTCGACGGCCCGGTCCGCCTTCGAGCTCAGCTACCACCTCACGGTGGTCGAGGACGCGACGACCGACACGGACGCCGCCTCCCACGAGCACAGCTTCGGCAAGATCTTCCCGCGCATTGCGGAACTCGCCACGACCGACGAGGTCGTCGAACTCCTCGGCCGGTAGCGGGAGTTCGGACTCCTCGGCCGACGGCGGGAGTTCGCACTCCTCGGCCGACGGCGGGAGTTCGCACTCCTCGGCCGACGGCGGGAGTTCAGAGCGAGGCGCACTCCCCCGGTGTGAGCCGCAGATGGTCCGTCCCGCCGAGCTCGCCGATCTGCCGGTCGTAGATCGGCCGCGCCAGGTCGGTCAGGAGCGCGTCGTGGATGTCGTACGCGCGCTGCGGCCTGACCTCGCGGACGTAGTCGATCACCTCGGCGATCTTGTTCCAGGGGGCCATCACGGGCAGCATCAGCGTCTCGACGGGCCGGCCGGGGTCGGTGAGCGCGTCGCCGGGGTGGAAGACGCGTCCGCCGTCGAGGAGATAGCCGACGTTGGTGATGCGCGGGATGTCCGGGTGGATGACGGCGTGCAACTCGCCGTGGACCTGGACGTCGAAACCGGCGGCTTCGAACGTGTCGCCGTGCCCGACCGTGTGCACCCGGCCCGGGAACGCCGCCGAGATCTTGTCGGCCACCGACTTCAGGGTCCAGATCTCGGTGGCCGGGTCGGCGTCGAGGGCCGCCCGCAGCCGGCCCTCGTCGAAGTGGTCGGGGTGCTCGTGCGTGACGAGGATCGCCTCGGCGCCGACCGCCGCGTTCTCCTCGCTGAAGCCGCCCGGGTCGATGACGAGCGTCCGCCCGTCCTTCTCCAGGCGGACACAGGCGTGGATCTTCTTCGTGAGCTTCATGGGCACCATCCTGCTCCCCCGGCCCGCGCCCGGCCCGCCCCGGCGCACACCTACTCCTGCGGCGTCGTCTCCTCGCGGATCACGGCCTGGGCCACCTTGAACGCCGAGTTCGCCGCGGGCACACCGCAGTACACGGCGGCCTGGAGGAGCACTTCCTTGATCTCGTCGGCCGTGAGGCCGTTGCGCAGGGCGGCGCGGGTGTGGAAGGCCAGCTCGTCGAGGTGGCCGCCCGCCACGAGCGCGGTGAGCGTGACACAGCTGCGCATGCGGCGGTCCAGGCCGGGACGGCTCCAGACCTCGCCCCACGCGTAGCGGGTGATGAACTCCTGGAAGTCGCCGGAGAAGGCGTCCGCGGAGGCCAGCGCCCGGTCGACGTGGGCGTCGCCGAGCACCTCGCGGCGCACCTTGAGACCCAGGTCGTGGCGGTCGGGCCGGACCGCCGCCTCGGGCTGGGACTCGGTGGGGCCGATCTCCGCCACGGGGGCGACCGGCGGGGGCGGCGGCGCCAGGACGGGCTTGACCGGGGCGGCCGGGATCGCGTGCTGCCCGGTCTCGTACGCGGGCTGCCAGGCGGTGGAGAAGTGCCGGACGAGGAGGTCGGTGACGGCGGCCGGCTGCTCGACCGGGGCGAGGTGCGAGGCGGCGGGCACGACGGCGAGGCGGGCGTCGGGTATGCCGGCGACGAGCGTGCGCGCCTGGGCGGGGCCCGTCACCTGGTCGTCGGAGCCGACGAGGACGAGCGTGGGGACGCCGATGGCGCTGAGCTCCGCGCGCACGTCGAAGGACGCGAGCGCTTCACAGGCCGCGATGTAGCAGCCGGGGTCGGTGGTGCGCACCATCTGCACGGCCCAGTCCGTGATGGCGGGCTGGGCGGCCGCGAAGCCACTGGTGAACCAGTGCTCGGGGGAGGTGCGGGCGATGGGGTCGAGGCCGTTGCTGCGGACGATGACGCCGCGCTGGCGGAACTCGTCGGCGGTGCCGAACCGGGGCGAGGCCGCGATCAGCGCGAGCGAGGCCACGCGCTGGGGGTGGCGCAGGGCCAGCTCCGCGCCGATGGCGCCGCCCAGGGAGCAGCCCGCGTAGCCGAAGCGCTGCACGCCGAGTTCGTCGAGCGTGGCCAGGAGCCGCGCGGCGAGCTCGGCGACGGAACCGGCCGGGTGGGCGGGGGCGCCGCCGTGCCCGGGCAGGTCGAAACGGAACACCCGCCACTGCTTGGCGAGCTCGGGAACCTGCCGGTCCCACATGTGCCAGGTGGTGCCCATCGAGGGTCCCAGGATGAGCACCGGGGCGTCGTCCGGGCCGTCGAATCGGTACTGGAGGGCAGGTGTCTTCGTCTCACTCACTTGCTCCACGCTAATCCACCCGCCGTGTGAGGGTTCGGGGCGGGGGCGGTGAGTGTGGGCGGTGTGTCCCTGTTGGGGTGGTCTGGTGCGGGGCTCAGGGGGACGGTGTGAAGGCGGGTCGCCGGGCGGGGGTCTCGCGCCACGCCGGGAGGCCGGCGAGCAGGGCCACGCGCTGTCGTATCAGCGCTATCTGTGGCCCCCCCCCCGGCGAATTCCGTGGCCTGCGCGGTGCCCTGGCCGGGGTGTTTGCGGTAGCGGAGGGTGTCGGCGTCGACGAGGACGCCGGGGGCGGCGGCCGAGGCGGCCATGAGGAGACCGGTGTCCTCCATGCCGCGCAGCGCGGACCAGCCGCCGAGGGCCAGGAGCAGGGAGCGGCGCCAGAGCACGCCGGCGGGGTGGACGGGGAGGCGGTAGCGGCCGGGCTCGGTCAGCCAGCGGTCGGCGAGGCTGCCGCGGGGCAGCGGTCCGGGGTCGAGCGGCAGGGCGTGCTCGCGCAGCTCGCCGGTCGGCAGCAGGTCGCGGGCGCGGCCCACGGCGAATCCCGCCTGCGGGCGGGCGGCGAGCGCGGCGGTGAGGGCGGTGAGGGCGCCGGGTTCGAGGACGTCGTCGGCATCGACGTTCTGGACGAGGGGGGCGCGGGAGCGGCCGAGAGCGACGTTGCGGGTGACGGCGGGGCCTTCGGCGGTCCCGTTCGCGGCGACGGACACGCGCGGGTCGCGGGCGGCCCCGCACGCGTCGAGGGCCGCGGTCACGGGCGCGTGCGGGCCGTCGATCTGGACGAGCCACTCCCAGCCGTCGTGGTCCTGGCCGCGCAGCGACTCCCAGGCGTCGGGAAGGAACGGCGCGTGCGGCGCATGCACCGCCGTCACGACGCTCACTTCCGCCCGCCCGTTCGCTCGCATGTCCGGATGATAGGGCCCTGTGACGTGCGTGATCGTGATAGGCAAAGGGGTGGGGGCGCTGCCGGGGCGCCAACGGCCGGACGTACGGGGGAACTTGCTTCATGGATGCCGCTTCGGTCTCGGCGACCCTCGACACGGCCTCGGCGGCCGACTCCCGCGCGCTCGACCGGATCTGCGAGGAGGCGGCCGAGGCCCTCGTACGGGAGGGCGTCGTGCCGCCGTTCGACGTGACGTCGGCGGACTTCGCGGGCGACGCCCGGCTGATCTGTGCCGACCGCTACTGGCGGCTGAGGTTCCTGGCACGGCCCGACGTGCGCACCGCCGCCCTGTGCGCGCGGTGGATCGGCTCGCATGTGGCCCGCGACGTGCGCGAGGCGGTCGTCGAGCGGTGGGCGCTGGGGTACGCGTTCGTGACCCGGGACACCGTCGAGTCCGTCGGTGAACTCTCCGAGGCGACCGAGGACATCGTCGGCCGTGACACCGCGTCCGGTGACCTCGCCCACTTCGCGGTGCTCTACCACGCGGGCAAGCTCCGCTCGAACTTCTGCTTCGACGAGCTGCGGCAGTTCCTGGAGTCGTCGCTGCTCGCCCTGGCCTGCGGCAGCCACCGCGAGGAACCGCTCTTCGTGGCGCTGCGCTCGTTCGCCGCGTTCGGCAGCCGCGAGGTGACCGCCGAGCATGCGACGGCCCTGCTCGACACCGCGTGGACGTCCCCGCGGCGCACCCGGTACGTCGTCGACATCTGTCTCAACGGGCTCCAGTTCGCCGCGCCCTTCGAGGGCCGCGGGGAGCTGCTGCGCGACCGCGCCACGGAGGCCGTCCGCGATCATCCGGGGGACCACATGTTCCTCTTCCGCCTCGCGAGCGGCCGGTACATGTGCGGGGAGTACGACGCCGCGCTCGGCAGCGTCGACGAGGCGCTGCGGCGGCTGCCCGCGACGGGCAGCCGCGTCAGCCACAAGCTGCTCCAGGAGCAGTACCTGGCGATGCGCAACGCGATCCAGGACGGTCTGCTGCGCGCGCACCGCGACGCCGAACAGCAGCGGCGCTGGGCGGACCAGGAGTCGGCGAACCGCTCCATCGAGGAGACGATGCGCTCCTCGACCGTGCGGGCCGTGGAGCTCGTCGCCGTCTTCACGGCGGCCATCGCCTTCTCGGTCGGCTCCCTCCAGGTCACTTTGACCGGGACGATGCCGCTGCGGGACCGGCTGTGGCTGGTGGCCGCGCAGGGGGCGGGGCTCGCCGTGTTCGCGCTGCTCGTGGTGGGCGGCACGTGGTGGCTCACCCGGCCCCGGCGGCGCCGGTGAGCGCGGGCGCTACGGCGTCGTCGTCGACACCACGTACACGAAGGGGCGGGCCGGGTCGGAGCGGTTGACCACGATGTCCAGGGTCGGCTCGGGGTCCTTCTGCTCGTAGGTGAGGCCCGAGTACGGGCCGGGGCCGTTGAAGACCCAGCCGACGACCTTCTGGTTGCGGTGACTGATCGTGATGTCGTCCTTCACCAGCTTGGACGAGCTGGTCCCGATGTCCTTCAGGAACGTGTCCAGGCCCGCGTTCGACACGCTGAAGCGGACGTAGAGGCGGCTCGTCCTGAGGTTGTTCGTCTCGTAGTAGGCGACGCCCTTGGCCGAGGAGAGCGGGATCGGCACCTGGTACAGGCGGCGCTGGACCCTGGACGGCCAGCCGATGGTGAGGCCGGTCGCGGAGTACTTGGCCTCCTTGTCCTTGCCGCTGTTGCGGCTCTGGTTCGCGGAGATCACCAGATAGCCGGCGGGTACGCCGATGAGCAGCACGATCGTGAGCAGGGTCAGCGCGCGGCGGCGTATCACGCAGCGGCGGCTCTCAGGGGGGCGCTGCCCGTCGGGGGACGAGGGCTGGCGTGGCACGGTCATCTACTGGGGTCCCTGAGTCTCGCCGGCGGCGCTCGCCGGGCTGTGCGGGCCGGGGCCGAAGCCCTGGCCCTGGTGATAACGCTCGTAGCGCTCGTAGCGTTCCACGCGACGGCGCTTGGCGCGGCGGAAGCGTCGCGCGACGAGCCGGGCGAGGTCCGCGGCGCCGACCATACCCGCCTCGGGGCCGAGCTGGGCACGGGCGATGCGGGCCTCGGGGCGGTAGCCGCGGCCGGTGAGGTGGCGCCTGAAGGCGTCGCGGGCCGGGCCGATCAGAAGGTCGTCGGCCGCGGACACGCCGCCGCCGATGACGAAGCAGGACGGGTCGAGGGCGGCCGCGAGGTTCGCGATGCCGACGCCGAGCCACTGGCCGATGTCCTGGAGCAGCTCGATGCACATGGCGTCGCCCTCGCGGGCCAGCTCGGTGATGAGCGGTCCCGTGATGTCGGACACGTTGCCCTTGACGCGCTCGATGAGCCCGTACGCGACCGGGGAGTCCGCGGCGGCGAGCTCGCGGGCCTCGCGCACGAGGGCGTTGCCGGAGCTGTACTGCTCCCAGCAGCCGCGGTTGCCGCACGGGCAGCGGTGGCCGCCGGGCACGACCTGCATATGGCCGAACTCACCGGCGACGCCGAACTTGCCGCGCTTGACCTGGCCGTCCTCCAGGATCGCGCCGCCGATGCCGGTGCCAAGGGTGATCATGACGAGGTGGTCCTCGCCCCGGCCCGCGCCGAAACGCCACTCGGCCCAGGCGGCCGTGTTCGCGTCGTTGTCGACGAGTACGGGGACGGAGAGGCGGCCCGCGAGCCGGTCGCGCAGCGGCTCGTTGCGCCAGGACAGGTGCGGGGCGAACAGGACGCGGTTGCGGTCCGCGTCCACCCAGCCCGCCGCGCCGATGCCCACGGCGTGCACGTCGTGCCGGTCGGAGAGGTCGAGCACCAGCTCCGTGATGGTGTCCTCGACGACCTTGGGGCTCTTGGACTTGTCCGGCGTCTCGGTGCGCAGGGTCTCCAGGATGTTGCCGTCGGCGTCGACGACACCCGCCATCACCTTCGTACCGCCGATGTCGATGCCGACGGTCGGGACGCGGGGCGCCGTCAGGTGGGAACGGCGCTCACGCGTGCCGACGGTCCGCAGGACGGTGGCTCGTGCGGAGCCGCGGTGCGCTAGGTCGCGGTAGGTGCTCATCGCGCCGATTGTGCCAGTTCGCTCGCCGCTCGGGCGTCTCGGTGCGGTTCTGGGTGGGCCGCGTGCCGTGGCGCTTCCGCGGGTTCGGTTTCGGGTGCGGGTCGTGTGTGGCTTGTCGCGCCCCGCGGCGGAGCCGCAAATGTCACAGCCTCGCGCCCCTTACGGGGGCGCGCTGCTCGAGGAGCGCCTTATGACGGGGGGTTCTCCAGTTCGTGGCGGAGGTCGTCGAGTTCGCTGCCGCCTGCCATTTGGCGGGTCAGTTCGTCCAGGGTGATCTCGTCGCGGGCGTAGCTGCCGAACATCGTGCCCCGCTTGAGGAGGACGAAGCGGTTGCCGACGAGGTACGCGTGGTGCGGGTTGTGCGTGATGAGGACCACGCCGAGACCCGCGTCACGCGCCGCGGCGACGTACTTGAGGACGACGCCGGACTGCTTGACGCCGAGCGCGGCGGTCGGCTCGTCGAGGACGAGGACCTTGGCGCCGAAGTGGACGGCTCGGGCGATCGCCACGCACTGGCGTTCGCCGCCGGAGAGGGTGCCGATGGGCTGGTCGACGTCGCGCAGGTCGATGCCCATCCGCAGCAGCTCCGCGTGGGTCGTCCTGCGCATCAGGTCGACGTCCATGCGCTTGAACGGGCCCGAGCCCCTGGTCGGCTCGGAGCCGAGGAAGAAGTTGCGCCAGACCGGCATCAGCGGGACGACGGCGAGGTCCTGGTAGACCGTGGCGATACCGCGGTCGAGGGCGTCGCGCGGGTTGGCGAGCTTCGTCTCGTCGCCCTCGATCCGCAGGGAGCCCGAGTCGTGCCGGTGCAGACCCGCGATGATCTTGATGAGGGTCGACTTGCCCGCGCCGTTGTCGCCGAGGACGCAGGAGATCTCGCCCGCGTGCACGACGAGGGAGACGTCTTCGAGGGCCCGGATGTTGCCGTAGTACTTACTGACGCCGTCGAGCTCCACGAGGGCCGTGCGCTCGGCGGTCTCGGTGCCGGTCTCCGTCATTTCGTCGCCTCCGCGCGCTTGCGGACCCATGCGTTGAGGAGGGTCGCGAGGAGCAGCATCGCCCCGAGGAAGAACTTGAACCAGTCCGGGTTCCACTCGGCGAACACGATGCCCTTGCTGGTCATGCCGAAGATCAGGGCGCCGATGGCCGCGCCGGCCGCGGAGCCGTAGCCGCCGGTGATCAGGCAGCCTCCGATCACGGCCGCGATGATGTAGATCAGTTCGTTGCCGACGCCCTCGCCGGACTGCACGACGTCGAACGAGAACAGCAGGTGCTGGCCGGAGATCCAGGCGCCGAAGGCGACGCCCATGTAGAGGCCGATCTTGGTCTTGTTCACCGGGACGCCGACCGCGCGGGCCGCGTCCTCGCCGCCGCCGACCGCGTAGATCCAGTTGCCGACGCGGGTGCGCAGCAGGATCCAGGTGGCGACGGCGACCAGGGCGAGCCACCACAGGATGGTGATCTTGAAGTCGACGCCGCCGATGGTGAGGGTCGAGGCGAAGACGTCCTTCGCGGAGGAGAAGCCCTCCATGTCGGAGATCGACTTGGTGGAGACGGTGCCGCTGATCAGCTTGGTGAAGCCGAGGTTCATGCCGGTCAGCATCAGGAAGGTGCCGAGCGTGATGATGAAGCTCGGCGGGTCCGTACGGGTGAGCATCACGCCGTTGAACACGCCGATGGCGAGCGTCACCAGGAGGGAGACGCCTACGCCCACCCAGACGTTGGCCGTCATCTGGTAGCTGAACATCGACGAGACCAGCGCGGACGTCGTGACCATGACGCCGGCGGAGAGGTCGAACTCGCCGCCGATCATCAGCAGCGCCACGGGTACGGCCATGATGCCGATCGTCGACGACGCGTACAGGACGGTGGCGAGGCTGGACGCCCGCAGGAAGCTGTCCGCGAAGACCGCGAAGAAGAGGAAGACGGCGACGGCGCCGACGACGGAGCCCAGTTCGGGGCGGCCCATGAGCTTGCGCAGCGGCGACGTCTTCAGGAGCCGCTCGTCCATCACCGGTGGCGTCTCGGGTGACGCGGCGATCATCGGGTCCCCCGCTTCGTGTACTCCTCGAGCTTCGCGGCCTGGTCCTTGGTGACGATCTGCGGGCCGGTCAGGACCGGCTTGCCGCCGCCGAGCACGTCCGCGTTGTAGCGGTAGAGCCACAGCAGGTCCACGGCCTCGTAGCCCTGGAGGTAGGGCTGCTGGTCGACGGCGAAGCCGAGCGAGCCGTCCTCCAGACCCTTCGCGACCTTCGCGTTGAGGTCGAAGGTGTCGATCTCGGCCTTGCTGCCCGCGTCCTGCCGGGCCTTGACGGCGGTGGCGGCGAAGGGCGCGCCGAGCGTGACGACGGAGTCGATGGACTTGTCGGCCTGGAGCTTGGCCTCGATGGAGGACTGGACGTCCGGCATGTTGGTGCCCTCGACGTACAGGTTCTGCATCTGGCCCTTGAACGTCGACCTGGCGCCGGCGCAGCGCTGCTCGTGGCCGACGTTGCCCTGCTCGTGCAGGACGCAGAGGGCCTTCTTGCGGCCGCGCTTGTTCAGTTCGTCGCCGACGGCCTGGCCCGCGATCGTCTCGTCCTGGCCGATGTGCGTGAGCGCGCCGAACTTCCTGGACTCCGCGGAGCCGGAGTTCACGGTGATCACGGGGATGCCGGCCTTCTCGGCGCGGGCGACGGCGGCCTTCATCGCGTCGGGCTTGGCGAGCGTGACGATGATGCCGTCGACCTTCTTGTCCACGGCCGCGTCGACGAGCTCGGCCTGCTGCTGGGCCTGGTCGCTGTGCGAGTACAGGAAGTTGATGTTGTCCTTGACGGCGGCCTGCTCGGCGCCGCTCTGGACGATGTCCCAGAAGGTGTCGCCGTCGCCCGAATGGGTCACCATCGCGATGGTCCAGCGCGGGGTGTTCACCGCGGCCCTGCCCTGGGCCGAGGCCGCCTTCCTGGCGTCCTCCGCCCGCTTGCCGCCGGTGCTGCTGCATCCCGCGAGGGTGAGGCCGACCGCCCCTGCGAGGGCGATGCTCACCCAGCTCCGAAACCGTGCCACGAGGCCGTGCCCTTCTTCTTCTGACGCTTGGTCCTGCGCGGCCGGCGGACCGGCCCCGGGGGCTCTACGACCGGCCCCGAACGTCCAAGTATCGGATACGGGGATCATCCATCCGTTCACCGGGTGCCGCGCGCGGTGTACTTCTCGAGCTTCGGCACGTCCTTCTCGGTGACGATCGCCGGGCCGGTCAGGACGGGCTTTCCGCCGCCGATCACGTTGGCGTTGGTCCGGTAGAGCCACAGTTCGTCGACGGCGAGATAGCCCTGGAGGTAGGGCTGCTGGTCGACGGCGAAGCCGACGTCCCTGGCCTTGAGGCTCTTGACCACGGCTGCGTTCAGGTCGAAGGTGTCGACCTCTGCCCCGCTGTGCGCGTCCTGCCGGGCCTTGACGGCGAGGTCGGCGATCGGGGCGCCGAGCGCGACGACCGCGTCGATGTCCTTCGCCGCCTGGAGCTTGGCCTCGATGGACGACTGGGACGAGGGGGCGTCGGTGCCCTCGACGTTGAGGTTCTCGACGGTGCCCTTGAAGGTCTTCCGCACGCCCGCGCAGCGCTGCTCCAGGGACACGTTGCCCTGCTCGTGGATGACGCAGAGGACCTTCTTCTTGCCCCGCTTGCCGAGTTCGGTGCCGACGGCCTCACCGGCTACGGACTCGTCCTGCCCGATGTGGGTGAGCGCGCCGAACTTCTGCGAGAACTCGCCGCCGGAGTTGATCGTGACGACCGGGATCCCGGCGGCCTCCGCCTTGGCGAGTACGGCCTTCATGGCCTCGGGCTTGGCCAGGGTGACGACGATCCCGTCGACCTTCTTGTCGATCGCGGACTGGACGAGTTCCGCCTGCCCCTTGGCCTCTTTGTCGTTCGAGTAGAGGAACTGGACGTTGTCCTTGGCCGCGGCCTGTTTTGCGCCGCTCTGGACGATGTCCCAGAAGGTGTCGCCCTCGCCGGAGTGGGTGACCATCGCGATCTTCAGGCGGGGCGTGCCGGCGGCCTTGCCGCCTCCTTGGCCACCGGACCGGTCCTCGGAGGACTTGCCCCCGGAGCCGCTGCACCCGGCCGCCAGTGCGACGACCGCTATGAGAGTTGCTGCCGTGCGGGCTGTGCGGGCCGAACGGGCTGTGCGCATGGTGTGCCACCCCTCTCCGCGCCGCCGGTGTGCGGCTGGAGGGAGTTCTAGCGGTGGGTACCCGGCACCGTCAATGACTTTGTCATAACATTCTTACGGCCTGACGGGGTTGTGCGGGTACGGGAGTTTCTACGGAGTTTCTACGGCCGCACGAGAAGCTGGAACTCGAAGGAGTAGCGGGACGCCCGGTAGGTGTGCGCCCCGAACTCCACCGCCCTGCCGGTGTCGTCGAACGTCGTGCGCCGCATCGTCAGGAGCGGGGCGCCCTCGGGCTCGCCGAGCCGCTCCCCCTCCTCGGCCGTGGCCGCGCGGGCGCCGACGGACTGGCGCGCGCTGTGCAGGGTTATCCCGGCCGCGCGCATCAGCCGGTAGAGCCCCGTCGCCTCAAGGCGGTCCGTGTCGAGCGGGAGCAGCCCGGTGGGCAGGTGGTTGCAGAGATACGCGACCGGGTCGCCGTGGGTCAGCCGCAGGCGTTCGATCCGGTGCACCTCGTCGCCCTCCCCCACCCCGAGCGCGGCCGCGACCTCGGCGGACGCCGGCACGAGCACGTTGGCCAGGACGCGCGTCTCGGGCTTCTGGCCGGCCGCCTCCAGGTCGTCGTAGAGGCTGCTCAGTTCCAGTGGGCGCTTGACCTGGCTGTGCACGACCTGGGTGCCGACGCCGCGGCGGCGGACGAGGAGGCCCTTGTCGACGAGGGACTGGATGGCCTGACGGACCGTGGGCCGGGACAGGCCGAGCCGGCCCGCGAGCTCGATCTCGTTGCCCAGGAGGCTGCCGGGCGTCAGCGAGCCCCTCTCGATCGCCGCCTCCAGCTGCTGGGAGAGCTGGAAGTAGAGCGGGACCGGGCTGCTGCGATCGACGCTGAGCTGGAGCGACACGGTCGGGTCGACTACGGGTTTGGCCACGGGCCGAGCGTAGCCGCACGCCATGTTGACGGGAAGTCGTGAAGTTCGGTTGTCCGGACAAATCGTTGACAGAGGGTGTCAGGGGCGGCACCTTGACTCCATGCGCATCGGACTTATCGGAACGGGCCGTATCGGCACCTTTCACGCAGCGGTTCTGGAGCGGTACCGCGAGGTCGGCCAGCTCGTGATGACGGACGCGGACCCGGCACGGGCCGTCGCGCTCGCGGCCCGGATAGGAGCGACCGCGGCGCCCACGGTGGACGAGATCTTCACCTGGGGCGTGGACGCGGTGGTCATCACGGCGGCGACGTCCGCGCACGGCGAGCTGATCGGGCGGGCGGCGCGGGCCGGGCTCCCGGTGTTCTGCGAGAAGCCGATCGCCCTCGACCTGCCGGGCACGCTCGCGGCGCTCGACGAGGTCGACCGGGCCGGGACGGTGCTCCAACTGGGCTTCCAGCGCCGCTTCGACGCGGGCTACACGGCGGCGCGCGAGGCGGTGCGCTCGGGCCGTCTCGGCCGGCTGCACACCGTACGGGCCATGACGTCCGACCCGGCGCCGCCGCCGGCCGCGTATCTGCCGCTGTCCGGCGGGCTCTACCGGGACTGTCTGGTCCACGACTTCGACATGCTGCGCTGGGTCACCGGACGCGAGGTGACCGAGGTGTACGCGACGGGGTCCGACGCCGGGCCCGCCATGTTCCGCGAGGCCGGGGACGTCGACACGGCGGCCGCCGTCCTCACGCTTGACGACGGCACGCTGGTCACGGCGACGGCGACGCGCTGCAACGGCGCGGGCTACGACGTCCGTATGGAGCTCTCGGGCGAGCTCGACACGGTCGTCGTCGGCCTCGACGACCGCACGCCGGTCGCCTCCACGGAGCCCAAGGGCCCGCCCGCCGCGGACCGGCCCTGGCCCGGTTTCCTGGAGCGCTTCGCGCCCGCGTACGAGGCGGAGCTCGTCGCGTTCGTCGACGTGGTGCGCGGTGAACGGGAGAACCCGTGCGACGGCCGCGAGGCGCTGCACGCACTGCGGATCGCGGAGGCCTGCGAACTGTCGCGGCGCGAGCGGCGGGTGGTGCGGATGTCGGAGATCGCTGGGGGCTGAGGTTCCGGGGGGGGATGGATGGCCACGGGTGCGGGCCGACTGCGGGCCGGTGGGGGCTGGTCGCGCAGTTCCCCGCGCCCCTCAAGGCTTGCGGCTTCGCCGCGCCTTCATCGGGGAAATGCTGCGCGCAGCGCAGGCGTTTCAGGGGCGCGGGGAACTGCGCGACCAGCCTCCACCGGCGCGGCAGACCAGTACCCGGCCAACCCGAAATCGCGGTCCCGGATCAGTCGTCCAGGAGTCCCGCGTCGTGCGTCAGGAGCGCGATCTGGACGCGGTTGTTCAGGCCGAGCTTCGCGAGGATGCGGGAGACGTGCGCCTTGACGGTGGCGACACTCATGTAGAGCTCGGCGGCGATCTCCGCGTTGGCGGCGCCGCGCCCCACGGCGACGGCCACCTCGCGCTCGCGCTCCGCCAGTTCCGCGAGCCGCTCACGCGCGCGTGCCCGGCGGTCCTGGTGCGGGTCGGGGCCGGTCGCCCGCGTGATGAGCTGCCGGGTCACGCCGGGCGACAGGACGGGCGCTCCGGAGGCGACGCGGCGGACCGCCTCGACGATCTCGGCGGGCGCGGTGTCCTTGAGGACGAAGCCCGCGGCTCCGGCGCGCAGCGCCCGCAGGACCTGTTCGTCGGCGTGGAACGTGGTGAGGACGATGACCTCGGGGGCGTCGGGCCGCGCCCGCAGCGCCTCGGTCGCCGCGAGACCGTCGACGTCCGGCATGCGGATGTCCATGAGGACGACGTGGGGCCGGGTCTCGGCGACCAGGGCGGGCACCTCCGAGCCGTCGGCCGCCTCGCCGACGATCGCGAGGTCGGCCGCGCCGCCGAGCATGAACGAGAGCCCGGCGCGCACCAGCGGGTCGTCGTCCACGAGGAGCACCCTGATCGGTTCCACCGGATTCACCCAGTCCCGCCTTCGCACCGTCGTACCGCGGTCGTCGTGGCGACGATCCCTGCCGTGGCCGTCGTGGCCGTCGTCGCCGTCCCCGGGGCCCACCGTAGCGAGCCGGTGATCACGTGGTCCACGGACGCCGGGCGCCGGGACCGGGTCACGCGGGCCACGGGAGCCACGCCTCGACGGCGAAGCCTCCGTCGTCGCACGCTCCGTGGCCGAGCCGGCCGCCCGCCAGTGTGGCCCGTTCCCTGAGACCGATCAGGCCCTGGCCCGAACCGGGTACGTGCGGGACCTCGCCGGGCGGCGCCGGATTGCGGACCGAGACGGTGACCCCGTCGCCCGGCGCGCCGGCGACGAGGACGTCGACGCCGGCGCCGGGGGCGTGTTTGCGGGCGTTGGTCAGGGCCTCCTGGACGATGCGGTAGGCGGTGCGGCCGACGGACGCGGGAACGGCGTCCGGGTCGGCGATCCGGTGGTCGAGGCCGACCTTCATGCCCGCCTCGCGGGACTCGGCGACGAGGGAGTCGAGCGCGGCCAGCGTCGGCTGGGGCCGCCCCGACTCGTCGCCGTGGTCGTCGGCGCGCAGCACGCCGATGATCTCGCGCAGGTCCTGCAGCGCCTCGTGGGCGCTCTCCCGGATGACGCCCGCGGCCCTGGCGACCTCCTGCCGGGGCGCGTCGGGCCGGAACTCCAGGGCGCCCGCGTGCACGCTGAGCAGGGTGAGCCGGTGGGCCAGCACGTCGTGCATCTCGCGCGCGATGGCCTCGCGGGCGAGGCGCTGCGCCTGCTGGGCCCGCAGCCCGGCCTCGGTCTCGGCGCGCCGGGCCCGGTCCCGCAGCGACAGCAGGAGCTGACGCCGCGAGCGTACGAACATGCCCCAGCCGACCACCGTGACGGTGAGGACGGCGGTGAAGACGACGGCGAGGACGTACGGCGCGTCAGGGTCGGGACGCAGCCAGAAGAAGACGGGGATCAGCGCGACGGAAACACCGGCGACCCAGGCGACGTACCGGAACGGGCGGTGCACGGCGAGGGTGAAGAGCGCGACCAGGGAGGCACCGCCGGCGACGTTCGAGACCATGCTGACAGCCGCGAGCACGATGGCCAGGCCGAGCGGCCACCGTCTGCGCAGCCACACGACGGCGCAGGCGAGCGCGCCGAGCCACTGGTCGAGTGCGGCCAGGCTCGCGGGGGTGTTCGGGTCGTTCGTGACGGAGTCGGCGCTGAGGAGGCCGATGCCCACGGCGACGAGGAAGCAGGCGAAGTCGACGACCCAGTCGCGCAGGGTGCGGCGCCGGCGGCCGGGGCGGCCGTCCGGGTCCAGGTCCAGTTCTTCGGCGACCGCCGAGGGCAGCAGCCTGCGCCGCCACCGGTACCACTGCGCCGGCGGGGCCGGCCCTGTCCGCTCCTGAACCTCCATGGTCGACAAATCTACGCACCTGGGGCAGCGCACACCCCTTCGCGGCGGTGACCGTGGACGAAAGTCGGGGCGCCGTCTACTTCGGTCGCGGCGCCGCATACGTCGGTCGAGGCGCCGCATACGTCGGTCGGTGCGTCGCATACGTCGGTCGGTGCGCCCGGTCGGCGGGACCGTCTTCGGGCGGGTGCGCCTCGCCCCGCGGCCGATGTGCGTGGGGGGTCCGCGGGGCGAGGCTCTCACCCATGAAGAAGGTTCTGGAGTTCATCGGCGCGATCGCGCTCATTCAGGGCGTGATCGGTCTGCTGCACGAGTTCACCGGGTGGCTGAGCTGGGGCGTCATCCGGCACATCGGCTTCCTCGACGGCCACGAGGTGTACGGGAGCATCGCGCTGGTCGTGCTCGCGTTCGCCCTGTTCGCCGCTGCGGAGAGCGTCAGGAGCTGACGGCGCCCGCCCGGCCGCCGGGCGGGCTCAGCAGCCGAAGTCGACGAGGTCGAACGTCGCGTAGTGGTCGCCGGTGTAGTAGTCCTCCTTGGACTGCTCGCCGGTGACGATGCGGCGGGCGCCGCGGGTCGGGGAGCCGGGGGTGATGACGGTGTACTCGTGGTAGTAGCCGGCGGACTGTGACGGCAGGACGCCCTCCCGGTTCTGGAAGACGGTGCCGTCCTGGGAGTAGGGATAGGGGCCGCCCTGCTCGATGAGGTCGAGCGTGTCGTGGGCCTGGGACGGCAGCGCCGAGTAGCAGATGTCGCCGACGGCGGTCACGGAGTACGTGACGGGGGCCGGGGCCGCGGTCGCCTGGCCGGCGAGGACGGGTCCGCCGATGAGCAGGGCGGCGGCGAGGGCAGTGACACTGGCGATTCGTGGGGGGATTCGCATGCCCCCTAGTGTGACGCGCGTAGAGCGTGTCGTGTCAACGTCAAGTCGGCGAAGTTTTACGGAAGTTAACCCACGGGAGACACCCGCTCGGGCGTCTCGCGCGGGCGTCTCAGGCGGTGGCGCGGCGCCCCCACGCCGTGCCCGCCAGCACGAACACGGCCCCCAACAGGCCCAGCGGGCCCAGGCGTTCGCCGCCGATGGCGATGCCGGCCGCCGCGGCCCACAGCGGTTCCGTGCCGAGGAGCAGACTCACCCGGGACGGCGACGTCCTGTGGACCGCCCACATCTGTACGAAGAAGGCGAAGAGCGTGCAGAAGACGGACAGGAAGACGAGCCCCGCCCACTGCCCGGGACCGAAGGCCGCGGCCGCCTCCCACGGCGTGGCGCCCGCCCCCGGCGCCGCGCACAGGAGCGCGAACACCACGACGGCGGCGCCGAGTTGAACCGTCGTCAGCGGCAGCGCCTCCGCGCCCCGCACGGACCTGATCCGGGCCATGGCGAGGACGTGGACCGTGCGGGCGAGGGCGGCGAGCAGCATCAGGAGGTCACCGGCGGAGGGCGCCGTGATGCCGCCGCTCTGGGTGAGCAGGACGACGCCCGCCACGGAGAGAGCGGCAGCGGCGAGGAACGTCCGGGAGGGCCTGGTCCGGGTCACCGCGGCCTCGGCGAGGGGCGTGAAGATCATGGTGAGGCTGATGATCAGGCCCGCGTTCGTCGCGGACGTGTGCACGACGCCGTACGTCTCCAGGAGGAAGATCCCGCTCAGGATCAGCCCGAGGAGGCCCGCCCCTCGCCACTGCGCCACGCTCAGCCCGCGCAGCGCCGTCCACCCGGCCACGGCGAGCGCCGGCAGGACGACGGCGAACCGGAGGACGAGGACCGCGAGCACCGTCGTGTCGGTGATGATGCCCTTGGCGGCGAGATAGCTGGCTCCCCAGACGACGGCCACGAGCAGGACGGGCAGGTCGGTGAGCCAGGCACGGCGGGGCGCGGTGACGGTGACGGTGAGCGTGGCCAAGGTGCGGTCTCCGGCGGCGGGCGGCGGGCGTGGAGACGGCGGCGGCTCGCACGGGGGAGGCCCACCGTACCCAGGTCAAGATCGCCCGGACCACCGCTTTGCCCGCGCCGGACCAGCCCGGCGACCGGCGCTCACGGGGCGGCTCAGAAACTGCCGTACGGCGGCCGCTCAGAAACTGCCGTACGTAGGGCGTCCGTCGACCTCGTACGAGGTGATGACCACGCCCTTGCTCGTGAGGAGGGAGCGGCTCGGCCGGAACGCGGTCGGGACGGCGCCCTCGGGGAAGAGGCGCTTGCCGGTGCCGAGGACGACCGGGAACGTCATCAGGTGGACCGTGTCGATCAGGCCGTGGGCGAACAGCGTCCGCGCGAGCGCCCCGCTGCCGTGGATCTGGAGTTCGCCGCCGGGCCGTTCCTTGAGCGCGGTGACGTCCTTGACGACGTCCTGCGCGCCCACGATCTCCGTGCCCGCCCAGTCGGCGCTGGTCAGGGTGGTGCTGGCGACGTACTTCGGGAGGGCGTTCAGCTTGCCCGCGACCGGGTCGGCCGGGTCGGTGTGGTGGGGCCAGTACCCGGCGAAGATGTCGTAGGTGCGGCGGCCCAGGAGGAAGGCGTCGACCCGGGCGAAGTTCTCGGTCACGAAGGCGCCGAAGTCCTCGTCCGCGTACGGGAACGTCCAGCCGCCTTGCTCGAAGCCGCCGCTGGTGTCCTCCTGGGGGCCGCCCGGGGCCTGGTACACGCCGTCGAGGCTGACGAACTGGGTGAGGGTGAGCTTCATGGCACTGCCCTTCGGTGAGTGAGAGTCGCTGTGCCCCTTACGACCCCACCCTCGCCCGTAACTCATCGATGTGCTCGGGGACTGTCGTCGACGTCCGTTTGCCGCCAGCGCGGGGCCCCGCCCGTCCATTTACTTGAAGCCGTAACGACCGATGGCTTCAGGAGGACCCATGAACGGCAAGGCGGCACTCGTCACCGGTGGCAGCCGGGGGATCGGCGCGGCGACCGCGCTGCGGCTCGCCCGCGAGGGCGCGGACGTGGCGGTCACGTACGTCAGCGGCAAAGAGGCGGCCGAGGGCGTCGTGCGCCGCGTCGAGGCGATGGGCCGGCGCGGCCTAGGGCCTCTCGTTTGGATCAGGCCGGATCAGGGAGCGGGGCCTGGTGCCGTGCATCGCAAGGCGGAGGAAGGAGCCCACGCGGTGGGGGCACCTCCCAGCGGTAGCTGGGGGAGTAGGCGACTGACGACAACGCCGCGAGGTGCGGTGCCAGGCCCCGCGAGCCCGGCATGATCCAAACGAGAGGCCCTAGCCCTGCGCGCCGACTCGGCGGACGCCGGCGAGGCGGCCGGAGCGGTGGAGCGGGCGGCGGACGCGTTCGGCCGGCTCGACGTGCTGGTCAACAACGTGGGCGTCGGTGTGCTCGGGCCGCTGGAGAGCTTCACCCTCGACGACGTGGACCGCGCGCTCGCGGTGAACGTGCGCGGCGTCCTGCTCGCCTCGCAGGCGGCGGCGAGCCGGCTGTCCGACGGCGGCAGGATCGTCACGATCGGCACGTGCTTGACCCAGCGTGTGCCGGGCCCCGGCGGGACCCTCTACGCGACGAGCAAGGCGGCCCTGATCGGCCTGACGAAGGCGCTCGCGCGTGAGCTGGGCGCCCGGGGCATCACCGCGAACATCGTCCACCCGGGGCCGGTCGACACGGACATGAACCCGGCGGACGGTCCGCATGCCCAGGGGCAGACGGCGTCCCTCGCGCTTGCGCGGTTCGGCACGGCGGACGAGGTGGCGTCGATGGTCGCCTATCTGGCGGGGCCCGAGGCCGGCTACGTCACGGGTGCGGAGTTCGCGGTGGACGGCGGGCACGCGGCGTAGCGCTCTCGCGCGCGTGATGGCGCGTGATGGGGGAACGCGCGCGGGGGCGCACCGGTGCTGTCAGGTCGGTGCGCCCCCGCGCGGGACTGTGGGACGGGCGGTGTCGGCCGCCCGGCCCGCTGTTCGGACAGGCCGTGTCAGCCGCCCAGTTCCTGGTGACGGGCCGAGAGCGCCGACGTGCCCTGCTCCGTGAGGGAGCCGAAGAGGCGCAGGCGGGAGATGCCGCCGTCCGGGTAGATGTCCACGCGCGCGTGGGTGCCGACCGCCGGGGTGTCGAGGACGAAGCGGTGGTTGGTGTCGGGCTGGAGGCGGGTGCGGGGCAGGACCTCGACCCAGTTCCCGTTCTCGCCGTCCTTCACCGAAACCGACGCCCAGCCCGCCGAGTTGCCCTTGAGGTACGCGGTGTCGATCTCCAGGGCGCGGATCTGCGACTGGGCGGCCAGGCCGTAGCTGATCCAGTCGTTGCCCTGGTCGCGGCGCCGGCGGGTCTCCCAGCCGTCGTCCATCTTGCGGGAGCGGCCCGGCTGGATGGTGTTGCTCGCGGGCGAGTAGAAGAGGTTCGAGGCGTCCTCGGCGCGGCCGCCGTTCTCCAGGGCGACGACGTCGAACGTGCCGAGCGTGGCGAGCCACTTGGGGTCGGGCACGACCTCGCCGTGGACGCGCAGGCGGGCGATGCCGCCGTCGGGGTGCTGGTTGACGCGCAGGTGCGTGAAGCGCTGCTCGACGTCGACGGCGAAGCCGTTGGCCGCGTGGCCGCCGACGGCCGTGCGCGGTACGAGCGTCGTCCACTTGACGTCGTCCGAGAGCAGCTCCTCGGGCGTCGGCGCGCCTTCCACGGAGGTGGCCTCGACGGAGACGGCCTGCGGGTAGTTGCCGCGGAAGTGGGCGGTGTCGACGATGATGCCGCGGATCACGCCGGGGGCGCCCAGGCGGACGAGCGCCCAGTCGTGGTCGTCCTCGGTCGGCCAGGGGTGCCCGGCCGAGACGCCGCGGCGACGGCGGGTCTCCCAGCCGTCCATGATCTTGCCCTTGTGGCCGAAGTGCTCGGGGTCGAACTCGGCGCGCTCGGGCACGAGGAGGTTCTCGCGCTGGGCGAAGAACTCGTCGTTGGCGGCGATCACACCGGCGCCGAGCTGGCGCGCGGCGAGGTCGGCGTACTGCGTGAACGGGAAGTCCGCGGTGCGGTAGTCGGCGTACGGGTCGCCGCCGCCATAGGGGCTGGCGTCACCGGTGAAGTGGGGTATCCCAGAAGTCCCGGACATGTTTTTACTTGTTCCTTTCGAGCAGCTTGCCCTGCGGGGCGGTGAACTCGCCGTCGGCGACGATGCGTTCGCCGCGCAGCCAGGTCGACCGGACGACACCGTGCAGGGTCTTGCCGGCGTAGGCGGTGACCCGGTTGCGGTGCTGGAGCTCGGCCGGGTCGACGGTGAAGGTCGCGTCGGGCGAGAGGACCGCGAAGTCGGCGTCGCGGCCGACGGCGATGGCGCCCTTGCGGTCGTCGAGGCCCACCAGCTCGGAGGTCCGCGAGGACATCCAGCGGACCACGTCCTCCAGGGAGTAACCGCGCTTGCGGGCCTCGGTCCAGATGGCCGAGAGGCTCAGCTGGAGGCCGGAGATGCCGCCCCACGCGGTGGCGAAGTCGTCGGTCTTCAGGTCGGCGGTCGACGGCGAGTGGTCGGTGACGACGCAGTCGATCGTGCCGTCGGCGAGCGCCTGCCACAGCAGATCCTGGTTGGCGGCCTCACGGATGGGCGGGCAGCACTTGAACTCGCTGGCCCCGTCCGGCACTTCCTCCGCGGTGAGCGTGAGGTAGTGCGGGCAGGTCTCCACGGTGAGCTTGACGCCCTCGGCCTTGGCGGCGGCGATCAGCGGCAGCGCGTCGGAGGAGGACAGGTGCAGGATGTGGACGCGGGCGCCGATCCGCTTGGCGGTGTCGATGAGGCCCCTGATCGCCACGTCCTCGGAGATCCGGGGGCGGGTCGCCAGGTAGTCGTCGTACTTGGGGCCGCTGTTGCTCGGGGCGACGTCCAGCTCGTGCGGGTCCTCGGCGTGCACGATGAGCAGGCCGCCGAATCCGGCGATCTCGGCCATGGAGGCGGTGAGCTGGTCGCCGTTCAGGTGCGGGAACTCGTCCACGCCGGACGGCGAGAGGAAGCACTTGAAGCCGAAGACACCGGCGTCGTGCAGGGGCCGCAGGTCCTTGACGTTGTCGGGCAGCGCGCCGCCCCAGAAGCCGACGTCGATGTGCGCCTTGGCGGCGGCGACGTCCTGCTTGGTACGGAGGTTGGCCGTGGTCGTCGTCGGCGGCAGCGAGTTGAGCGGCATGTCGACGATCGTGGTGATGCCGCCGGCGGCCGCGGCGCGGGTGGCCGTCCAGAAGCCCTCCCACTCCGTGCGGCCCGGGTCGTTCACATGGACATGGGTGTCCACGATTCCGGGCATGAGGACGTCGTCACCGAAGTCCTCGAGCCGGGCGCCCGCCGGAATCTCCGCGTCGTGCGGCAGTACGGCGGCGATCTTTCCCCCGGACACGGCGACCGACGCGGGCCGCGTGCCTTCGGGGGTGATGACGCGGGTCGAGCGCAGCACCAGTTCGACGTCGGACACCCGAACCCCTCTCAGTAATTTCAACGTTCTGTTGAAGGAGTTTTCACTTCCGTCCAGAGTCCGTCAAGACCCGCCCTACAGGGGGTCCTCGTCCTGGACGTTTCCACAAAGTGGAATTAGAATTCCGTAAAACAGAACGTAGCTACCTACGACGGCAGCGTCAAGAGAACACGGGACCGGTCCGCAGACACCCGGACATAAGGCCCTGACCGGCCGGAACAACCCGGGACGGACCACGACCCGCCTCTTGGCCGCCGGGTAGGCTGCTGCCTTGCCCTTCCGCCCCGAAAGGAACGCGCCCGTGCCGACGTCAAGCGCCAGCACCAAGTCCTCTGGCCCTTCCGCCCCGACCGGCGGAGTCCAGTCCCTCGAGCGCGCCTTCGACCTCCTGGAGCGGATGGCCGACGCCGGGGGCGAGGTGGGTCTCAGCGAGCTCTCCGCCAGCAGCGGCCTGCCCCTGCCGACGATCCACCGCCTCATGCGCACCCTGGTCGCCTGCGGCTACGTGCGCCAGCAGCCCAACCGGCGGTACTCGCTCGGCCCCCGCCTCATCCGCCTCGGCGAGTCCGCCTCGCGCCTCCTCGGCACCTGGGCCCGGCCCTACCTGGCGCGCCTCGTCGAGGTGACCGGCGAGACCGCGAACATGGCGCTGCTCGACGGGGACGAGATCGTCTACGTCGCACAGGTGCCGTCCAAGCACTCGATGCGCATGTTCACCGAGGTGGGCCGCCGCGTCCTGCCCCACTCCACCGGTGTGGGCAAGGCCCTCCTCGCGTACACCCCGGCCGACGAGGTGCGCGCGCTGCTCGCGCGGACCGGCATGCCGGCCGCCACGGAGAAGACGATCACCACGCCCGAGGGCTTCCTCGACGCGCTCGCCGAGGTGCGCAGCGCCGGATACGCGGTCGACGACAACGAGCAGGAGATCGGTGTGCGCTGCCTCGCCGTCTCCGTGCCCAACTCCCCCACGGCCGCCGCGATCTCGATCTCGGGCCCGGCGGGCCGCGTCACCGAGGCGGCGACCGACAAGATCGTGCCGGTGCTTCAGCAGGTGGCCGTCGAACTGTCGGAGGCGCTGTCGAGCTCCGGGGTCGGCGCGTAGGGCGCACCGCCCGCCGCGTCACGGGCCGGGCCGGCCGCCGTGAGCCGCCCGTCCACCATCTCGCGCACGTCGTCGGCCACCGCGAGATGCGCCCTGTCGTGCGTGACCAGGACCGTCGCGGTGCCGCGCTCCCTGGTGAGGCGGGCCAGCAGATCGAGTACGGCCGCCCCTCGCTCGTGGTCCAGGGCGCTGGTCGGTTCGTCCACGAGCAGGACCGACGGCTCGTTCATCAGGGCCCGGGCGATGTTCACGCGCTGCCGCTGACCGCCCGACAACTGGTGGGGGCGGCGGCGCGCCTGGTCCGTGAGGCCGACCGCGGCCAGCAACTCCTCGGCCCGCTCCCGCACTTCGCGCGGCCTGTGGCCGTCCAGATGGGCCATGACCTGGAGCTGTTCCAGGGCGGTCAGGGACGGCAGCAGGTTCGGCTGCTGGAAGACGATGCCGAGACGGCGGCGCCGCAGCTCGGCGCGTTCGGCGCGGCCGATCGAGCCGGTCGGCGTACCGCCCACCGTCACGGTGCCGCTGTCGGGCGTGACCAGCGTCGCCGCGACCGCGAGCAGGCTGGACTTGCCCGAGCCCGATGGTCCGACGACCGCGGTGACCGTGCCGGCCGGGACGTGCAGCGTGACCCGGTCGAGCGCTGTGACACGGCCGTCGCCGTCCGGGTAGGTGAGGGTGATGTCGTCGAGCTGCAGGCTCATCGGGCGCTCCCGAGTGCGGTGAGGGGGTCTACGGCGGTGATGCGCCGGATGGACAGCGCGGCGCCGGCCGCGCCCAGGACGGTCATGACGACGGCCGGGCCGATCGTGGTGAGCGGCTCCATGACGAACGGCACGCTGTCCGGTACGAACGCCCCGATGAGCGCCGCGAGCACGGTCCCCAGAGCCGTACCGCCGACGAGCATGATCACGGCCTGTCCGAGCGCGTCCCTGAGCAGATAGGGCGTGGAGGAGCCGAGGGCCTTGAGGACGGCGATGTCGCCGCTGCGCTGGATCGTCCACACGGTGAAGAACGCGCCGATGACCATCGCCGAGATGACGAAGAGGAAGCCCCGCATCAGCTGGAGCGAGCCGTTCTCGGCCTGGTAGGACCCTATGGCTTCGAGCGCCCCGTCCACGGTCCGCGTCTCGGTGCCCGCGGCGCGGTCGGCGGCGGCCAGGTCGGCGCCGCCCCCGCTGCGCAGGGCGATCACGGTGGCCCGCTCGCCGGCCCGCTGGCCGCCCGGTGCCACGTGCTGCCAGTCGCCGAGGTCGATCCAGACGACGGGGGTGTGGCTGTACGAGGCGTCGCCCGCGACCGCGCTCACCCTGAGCGTCGTACCGGACAGGGAGACGCGGTCTCCGGGCCGCGCGCCCAGGTCGTCCGCGGCGCGCTGCGACAGGACGGCCGTGCCCGGCGCCGTCTCACCGGGTGCGAGCCCCGACCGGGGCCGCACGCCGAACGCGGACACGGCCGCCGTGTGGTGGCCCGCCTCGGCGTTGACCGTGCTGATCCCGATCGGCTGGGCGCTCTCGATGCCCGGCCGGCCGGCGAGCGCGCGCCACTGCCGCTCCCCGACCGACGACGCGGTGAACGACACCGACTGGCCGGCCGGGGGCCGGGCGAAGGACAGGTGGTCGGCGGGCAGCCCGGTCAGTGCCGAGGTGTTGGCCCGTGCCAGGCCGGCGGTGAGGGCGGACAACAGGCCGACGAGCAGCGTGATCAGCACGATCACGCTGCCCATCAGCGCGAAGCGCCCCTTGGCGAACCGTAGGTCTCTCCATGCGACGAACATGCTCCCCAGCCTGCGGCCGGGCCCCCGTGCCGGGCATCGCGCCACAGCACGCTTCACCCGAATCGAAGGAGGGAGCCGCCTTTCAAACTTTCGGTTGACCGCGGACCGGGATCCTCCACCTACGCTGGTGACGGTATGGATCCACGTTCCCTGACCCCCGTTCTGCGCGTCCTGCGCCTGTGCCTGCATCTGCTGATGGCCGGGCTGCTCGTGCTCGTCGCCGCCCGGGCCCTCGCCGGTCCCACGACGGGCGCGGGCGCCGTGGTGACCGCCGCCGTGGTGATGGCGGTCGTGTACGGCGCGGGCCCGGTCGTCCCCGCCGTACGGGACACCCGGGCCGGGGCCGCGCTGTGGCTCGGGGTGCTGTGCGCGGTGTGGCTGGTGCTCCTCGCCCTCTCCCCCGACGCCCTGTGGCTGGCGTTCCCGCTCTACTTCCTCCAGCTGCACCTGCTGCCCACCCGCTGGGCGCTGCCCGCCGTGGCCCTCACCGCGGGCGCCGCCATCGCCTCGTACGTACGTCATGGCCAGCCGCTCAACCCGGGGGCGTTCATAGGGCCGATCCTCGGCGCGGCCGTGGCCGTGGCGACCGTCATCGGCTACCAGACGCTGTACCGCGAGAGCGAGCGACGGCGGCGGCTCATCGAGGAGCTGATCGCGACGCGCGCCGAACTCGCCGAGGCGGAGCGCGCCGCGGGCACCCTCGCCGAGCGTGAACGCCTGGCCCGCGAGATCCACGACACGCTCGCGCAGGGCCTGTCCTCGATCCAGCTCCTGCTGCGCGCCGCCCAGCGCGCCCTGCCGGACGGGTCACCGGCCGCCCCGCACATCGAACAGGCCCGCGCGGCGGCCCAGGACAACCTGGCCGAGGCCCGCCGCTTCGTCCGCGCCCTGTCCCCGCCCGACCTGGAGAGCGGGTCCCTCGCCGCCGCCCTGGAGCGCCTTTGCGCGACGGCTCCCGGGCTCACCGCCCGCTTCACCGAGAGCGGCACCCCGGCCGAACTGCCGACGCCGTACGAGGTCGCCCTGCTGCGGATCGCGCAGTCGGCGCTCGCCAACACCGTGCGGCACGCGGGGGCGCGCCGCGCCGAGATCACCCTCAGCTTCATGGACACGGCTGTGGCGCTCGACATCGTGGACGACGGCCACGGCTTCGACCCCGCGTCCGCGCCGTCCGGCGACGGCGGGTTCGGGCTGCCCGCGATGCGCTCGCGCGCGGAGTCCCTTGGCGGCACGTTCACGGTGGAGTCGGCGCCGGGGCAGGGCACCGCGATCGCGATCACGCTGCCACTGCCACTGCCGCTGCCGGTTCCTATGGGGGGCGCCGCATGACCATCCGTCTTCTGCTCGCCGACGACCACCCTGTCGTACGGGCCGGGCTGCGCGCGGTCCTCGACGCCGAACCCGACTTCACGATCGCCGCGGAGGCCGCCACGGCGGAGCGGGCCGTGGAACTGGCCGCGGCGGGCGGGATCGACGTCGTCCTCATGGACCTCCAGTTCGGCGCCGGGATGCACGGCTCGGAGGCCACCGCGGCGATCGCGGCGCGGCCGGGGGCGCCACGCGTCCTCGTCCTGACGACGTACGACACGGACGCGGACATCCTCGCCGCCGTCGAAGCGGGCGCGGCCGGCTATCTGCTGAAGGACGCGCCGCCGGAGGAACTGGCGGCGGCGGTCCGCACGGCGGCCTCCGGCCAGTCCGCGCTCGCCCCGGCGATCGCCCACCGCCTGATGGACCGCATGCGGGCCCCGGCCGAGGCGCTCAGCCGACGCGAGCTGGAGGTCCTCCAGCTCGTCCGGGACGGCCTGTCGAACCAGCAGATCAGCAAGGAACTGTTCCTCAGCCAGGCAACGGTGAAGTCCCACCTCGTGCACATCTACGCCAAACTGGGCGTCGACTCGCGAACGGCGGCGGTGGCGACGGCGACGTCCCGCGGCCTGATGCGACGCGGCTGAGCCGGGCGCCCGGCGGCGGCCTGATGCGGCGCGGCTGAGCCGGAGATTCGGCTCAGCCAGCCGCTGAGCCGGAGGTTCGGGTTCAGCCCGCCGCCAAGCCGGAGGTTCGGGGTCAGCCCGCCGCCAAGCCGGAGGTTCGGGTTCAGCCCGCCGCCGAGCCGGGCGTTCGGGGTCAGCCCGCCGCCGACGGCCCAGCCGTAACGAAGTCGCCCGCCCTCGCCCGGCGCAATGCCCGCAATTCGTGACAGCACGGACGCCGCTGAGCCGGGCGCCCGCCGGCGGCCTGATGCGGCACCGCTGAGCCGAGGGTGCGGGTTCAGCCCGCCGCCGAGCCGGGCGTTCGGGTTCAGCCCGCCGCCGACGGCCCAGCCGTAACGAAGTCGCCCGCCCTCGCCCGGCGCAGCGCCCGCAATTCGTGACGGCTCGGACCGGGCGGTGCGGGGACCGTCAGGAGCGGGCAGGTGGCGTGTGCGGCGACGTAGCGGTGGGTTCGGCCGCGCCACAGTCTGCGGGGGTGGGCGCCGATGACGAGGAGGTCGTCCGGGCCCGTCACCGTCTCGCACAGGGCGCGGCCGGGCCGGGCCCTGACCACGCGGCGCAGTACGTCCATGTCCGTCGGCGGCCCGCCGAGCGCCTCGTCGAACGCCCGGTCCAGGGCCGCGCGGGCCTCGCCGTACCAGTGACGGGCCCACTCCGGATCAGGGCGCCGGGCGTACAGGCCCTCGCCCTCCGGCGGCTCCCACGCGGCGACGGCGACGAGGACCCGGCCGGAGCGGCGGGCCTCCTCGGCGGCCGCGCGCAGCGCCGCGAGCCCGCCGAGCGAGTCACTCACCCCGACGACGACCTGACCGGTCACCTCTCCCCCACGCCCGGCCGGCGCCGCCGTCCCCCACTCCCCGTTCACGACTTCCTCCCCCTGCGCCGCGTCCCCCGCACCAGCGCCCGCACCCAGGCGCCGACCGGTCGCGGGCCGCGCTGTTCCGCGCGGCGCTGCATCTCCCGTTCGAAACGGTCCGTGACACAGCCCGCCTCGTACCCCTCCATGGCATGCCTCCTCCGCCGCTCTCCAGGCCAAACCGCCCGAAAGCTCTGCTCCTGCGTCGAGTCTGTACGCTGATTGGCCTGGACAGCAGGGCCAATAACGGAGAGTTGGCATGGCAGGCAATCGAGTGGTCCACGCCTTGAACACCCTGAGCGCGGACAGCATGAACAGATCCCTGGGGAGCCGGCGTCTCGCGGACCTGCTGACCGGGACCGCCGGGGACCGGCCCGGCTACCGGGCGCTCGCCCAGGGCGTGCGCACCCTGCTGCTCGACGGCCGCATCCCGCTGCACACCCGCCTGCCCGCCGAGCGCGAGCTGGCCACCGCACTCGGGGTCAGCCGGGCCACGGTCACCGCGGCCTACGACCTGCTGCGCGAGGGCGGCTACGCCCGCAGCAGGCGCGGCGCCGGCACCTGGACCGAACTCCCCGAGGGGCAGCGGCCGGCCAACGTGGCCGTGTTCCCCGCGGGCGACGACGTGATCGACCTCGCCGTCGCGGCGCCGGGCGCGCCGGCGGCGGAACTCGCCGACGCGCTCGCCGCCGCGGGCCCGCTGCTCGCCCGCCACGCGTCGACGCCGGGCTACCACCCGTACGGCCTTCCCGAGCTGCGGGCCGCGGTCGCGGAGCGGTTCACGCGGCGCGGCCTGCCGACGCTCCCCGAGCAGATCCTCATCACGTCGGGCGCCCAGCAGGCCGTGTCCCTCACCCTGGGGCTCCTCGCCCGGGCCGGTGACCGCGTCCTGATCGAGAACCCGTCGTACCCGAACGCCCTGGACGCGCTGCGCAGGGGCGGGATGCGGGCCACGCCGGTGCCCGTCACGGACGGCGGCTGGGACACCGACCTCTTCGAGTCGGCACTGCGGCAGACCGCGCCGCGGCTCGCCTATCTGATCCCGGACTTCCAGAACCCGACCGGACGCCTCATGCCGCGCGAGCAGCGGGTGCGGCTTCTCGACGCGGCGCGGGCGACCGGGACCTGGCTGGTCGTGGACGAGACGGTGGCCGACATCGCGCTCGACGTGCCGGCGCCCGCCCCGTTCGCCTCCCTCGCGACGCACGGCGCGGGCGAACAGGTCGTCACCGTGGGCTCGTTGAGCAAGACGCACTGGGGCGGCCTGCGCATCGGCTGGGTCAGGGCCGGGTCACGGCTGATCACGGAGCTGGCGACGGCGCGGGTGCCCGTCGACATGTCGGGTTCCGTGCTCGACCAGCTGGTCGCGCTGCGGCTGCTGGACCGGATGGACGAGGTCCTGCGTGAGCGGCTGCCCCGGCTGCGGGCCCAGCGGGACGCGCTCGCCGAGGATCTGGCACGTGAAATGCCGGAGTGGCGCTGGCAGTTGCCGCCGGGCGGCCTGTCGCTGTGGATCGACCTGGGCCGCCCGATCGCCTCGGCGCTCGCGCGGGCGGCGCTGCGGCACGGGGTGCGCATCGAGGGCGGCTCCCGCTTCGGCGCGGACCCCGGGACGCACGAACACCGGCTCCGCTTCCCGTACACGCAGTCGCCGGAGATCGCCCGGGAGGCGGTACGGCGACTCGCCGAGACGCTCACGAACGGCCTCGGCCCGACGGCCGAGGACTCGGGACGCCCCCACTGGGTGGCGTGACAGCCCATCAAGTCCCGCACGAAGCATGCAGGGTGACGACGCCCACCTCCAGGGGCGCGGTGACCTACACACCTTCAGGGGCGCGGGGAACTGCGCGCTCAGCCACAGACCACCCGCACTCGCCCTCAAGGGGCGCGGGGAACTGCGCAAAAGAAACCCCGGCCCCCCCCACACCCCCGGTCACCGCTCAACCCACGGCACGCACCGCGCAGCGTCACCGCGGAGGCGGCCCGCCGAAAAGCTCCACCGCGTTCCGCACGTCACCGAGCCCCTTCGCCAGCGCGCTGACCGAGCCGATCGCGCCCGCGACGACCAGCAGGGAGCGGCGCAGCCGCGGGACCTCGGGAAGACCGCCGGCGGCCATCGCGTCCAGGGCGGCGAGTTCGTCCTCGGCGACGGCCCGATCGGGGAACTCGGCCGGATGAGCGGCCAGTTCACGCCGCAGCCGGGACACCGCGGTGCGCAACTCCGTCACCCGCGGATCCTCTTCGCTGCCGGCCACCAGCTTCTGCCCCACGCTCCGCAACACAGCTCTCCCCCCTCGCACACCTTTGTGCGACGGCTCCCGTGCGCGTTCCGCACGTCGCACGCTTTCCACCGCCCCCGCCGGGGCGTTGGTCGGACGCGCCTCAGTGGGGTCGCGGGCCAGTAAACGCCACTTTCTGCCACGCCCGCCACTCCGCCGACGGAATTCCGGCCGCACGAGTGTCTTCGGCGCTCGGCGCGGGGGCCGCAGGGGCCGCCGGGTGAGGTATCCAGGCTGCATGACACACATGACGGATGACCATCCGGTGACGGGACTGCTGCTCGCGGCGGGGGGCGGCCGGCGCCTCGGCGGGCGGCCGAAGGCCCTCCTGACGCACCGCGGCCGCCCCCTGGTCGAGCACGCGGTGGCGGTGCTGCGCGCGGGCGGCTGCGAGCGCGTCCACGTCGTACTCGGCGCGGCGGCGGACGACGTACGGGCACGGGCGGACCTCGCGGGGTGCGTGCTCGTGGAGAACCCGGCGTGGGAGGAGGGGATGGGGTCGTCGCTGCGGGCGGGCCTCGGTTCGCTCGCCGGGACGGGGGCGTCGGCCGCGCTCGTCCTCCTTGTGGACCAACCGGGGATCGGGGCCGCGGCGGTGGCCCGCGTCCGGGCGGCGTACCGCTCGGCGGGGTCGCTCGCGGCGGCCGCGTACGAGGGAGAGCGGGGGCATCCGGTGCTGTTCGGGGCCGATCACTGGGCGGGGATCGTGGCGAGCGCGGCCGGGGACCGCGGGGCGCGCGCGTACCTGAAGGAGCACGCGTCGGCGCTCACGCTCGTGGAGTGCGGCGATGTGGCCGATGACTACGACATCGACACGGAGGCGGACCTGGAGCACCTTGAGTGAGGGGGAGCGAGGGGAGGGTGAACGCGGCGTGAGGGGCCTGGCACCGAGCGCCACGTTATGTCGACCCGGAGAATCTCGACATCAACAGACCCTTGAACTTCCACGATAAGGAAACTAATATCCACTGTTCAGAAGGGCCGGTTCCCCGCGTGGGGTCCGTAGTCGTATCCCGGCGCCCACGGCACTCGGTGCCGTCCGCGCCCGTTCGCTGAAGGAAGTGACAGCTCATGTCCACACCAGCGCCGTCCCCGCTGGCCATCGTCGACGCAGAGCCCCTGCCCAGGCAGGAAGAGGTGCTCACGGACGCGGCCCTCGCCTTCGTGGCCGAGCTGCACCGGCTGTTCACGCCCCGGCGTGACGAGCTCCTCACCCGCCGCGCGGAGCGTCGCGCCGAGATCGCCCGCACCTCCACGCTCGACTTCCTCCCGGAGACCGCTCATATCCGCGAGGACACCACCTGGCGCGTCGCGCCCGCCCCGGCCGCGCTGAACGACCGCCGCGTCGAGATCACCGGCCCCACCGACCGCAAGATGACGATCAACGCCCTCAACTCCGGCGCCAAGGTCTGGCTCGCCGACTTCGAGGACGCCTCGGCCCCCACCTGGGAGAACGTCGTCCTGGGCCAGGTCAACCTGATCGACGCCTACACCCGCAGCATCGACTTCACCGACGAGCGCACCGGCAAGTCGTACGCCCTCAAGGGCAACGACGAGCTCGCGACCGTCGTGATGCGCCCCCGCGGCTGGCACCTCGAGGAGCGCCACCTCCAGGACGAGACGGGCCGTCCCGTCCCCGGCGCGCTCGTCGACTTCGGCCTGTACTTCTTCCACAACGCCAAGCGCCTCATCGAGCTCGGCAAGGGCCCGTACTTCTACCTCCCGAAGACGGAGTCGCACCTGGAGGCGCGCCTCTGGAACGAGATCTTCGTCTTCGCGCAGGACTACGTCGGCGTTCCGCAGGGCACCGTCCGCGCGACCGTCCTGATCGAGACGATCACGGCCGCGTACGAGATGGACGAGATCCTCTACGAGCTGCGCGACCACGCGAGCGGCCTGAACGCCGGGCGCTGGGACTACCTGTTCTCCATCGTCAAGAACTTCCGTGACGGCGGCGCCAAGTTCGTCCTGCCGGACCGCAACCTGGTCACGATGACGGCCCCGTTCATGCGCGCGTACACCGAGCTGCTCGTGCGTACCTGCCACAAGCGCGGCGCGCACGCGATCGGCGGCATGGCCGCGTTCATCCCGTCGCGCCGCGACGCCGAGGTCAACAAGGTCGCCTTCGAGAAGGTCAAGAACGACAAGGACCGCGAGGCCGGTGACGGCTTCGACGGGTCGTGGGTCGCCCACCCCGACCTGGTCCCGATCGCGATGGCGTCCTTCGACGCGGTCCTCGGCGACAAGCCGAACCAGAAGGAGCGCCTGCGCGAGGACGTGTCCGTCGCGCCCGGCGACCTGATCGCGATCGACTCCCTCGACGCCAAGCCCACCTACGACGGCCTGGTCAACGCCGTCCAGGTCGGCATCCGCTACATCGAGGCCTGGCTGCGCGGCCTCGGCGCCGTCGCCATCTTCAACCTGATGGAGGACGCGGCCACCGCCGAGATCTCCCGCTCGCAGATCTGGCAGTGGATCAACGCCGGCGTCGTGTTCGAGCACGACGGCAAGGCCGTGACCGCGACCGCGGAGCTGGCCCGCGAGGTCGCGGCCCAGGAGCTCGCGGCCATCCGCGCCGAGGTCGGCGAGGAGGCCTTCGCGGCCGGCAAGTGGCAGCAGGCCCACGACCTGCTCCTCCAGGTCTCCCTGGACGCGGACTACGCGGACTTCCTGACGCTGCCCGCGTACGAGCAGCTGCGCTGAGCGACCCGCACCCTTGGCCCCCGGCACCGCACAGCGCCGGGGGCCTTTGCGTTGCGTCGCCGGCTGCGGCCCGGTGGGGGCTGGTCGCGCAGTTCCCCGCGCCCCTGAAATGCAGACACTACATGCCGCATTTCCCCGATGAAGGCGCGGCGAAGCCGCATGCCTTCAAGGGGCGCGGGGAACTGCGCGACCAGCCCCCACCGGGCCGTCAGCCGAGGTGGACCGACCAGTCCTGCTCCGCGCCGGGCTTGCCGTGCAGGTCCGGCACCCGCTTCAGCCAGGCCGGCCGGCCCTTCTCCGTATCGGCAGCCCGCCGCGCGTCCGCCGCGGCCAGCTGGGCGCGCGACGGGAAGTCCGTGGGCAGCCAGGCGGCGGAGCTGCGTGCGCGGGCCGCGAGATAGGCCACGTACGCCTCACGGACCTCGTCCGGCCCGCCGAACCCCGGCTCGTCGGCCAGCCACGCGTCGGGGACGAGGGCGACGACCTCGCGCAGCATCGCCTCCGTGACGAGCGGCGCGAGCTCCGCGTCGGCCGCGGCCGTGTCCGGGCCGTAGGCGCCGAGGGCGTGATGGCGGAAGTCGTACGCCTTGTCGGGCGCGGACCCGTCCCAGCGGTGATGGAAGACCAGGGCCGCGCCGTGGTCGATCAGCCACAGCTTCGGCTCCTGGATGCCGAACGTGGGCCAGATCATCAGGTTCGAGCTATGGACCGTGCGGTCCACGTTGACCGTGAGGGCGTCGAGCCACACGATCTTGCCGGCCTCCAGCGGGTCCACCGTGAACGCCTCGGCGACCTCGGGCGTGAAGTCCTTCGCGCCCGGCAGGAAGTCCATGCCGAGGTTGAGCCCGTCGCTCGCGCGCAGCAGGTCCTGGACCTCCTGGTGCGGCTCGTGCGCGGCCACCTCGGGGTCGAAGTGGACCCGGACCAGCTCGGGGAAGCGCAGGCCGAGCCGACGGGCCAGCTCACCGACGACGATCTCGGCGACGAGGGCCTTGCGTCCCTGCGCGGAGCCGGTGAACTTCACGACATAGGTCCCCAGGTCGTCGGCCTCGACGATCCCGGGCACGGAGCCGCCGGTTCGCAGGGGGGTCAGATACCGGACAGCCGTCACTTCTCGCAGCACACCCGCCAGCGTAACCGGCGGCACCCTCCGCGCGTCGGGCACCGCTTCCCCAGGGGGTGTCCGATCCGGACACCGTCCGTGTGTCACGCGTGCCGGCCGCCGCCTGCCGGTAGCGTCATCTCCCGTACGGGGAACGGGAGATGGGTCCGACCACGGGGGACGGTACGCATGGTGGACGGTGGCAGGGTCGCGGTCGTGGGCGGGAGCGTCGCCGGGTGCGCGGCGGCACGCGCGGCCCGGCGCGGGGGCGCCCGGGAGATCGTCGTGTACGAGCGCTCGGGCGACAGGCTCGCGGAGCGCGGCCTGGGCCTCGCCGTTCACGACGCGCGGTACGCCGAGCTGGAGTCCGCCGGGTACCTGGACGCGAGCATGCCCTGGGTGGGCCTCGTGCGCCGCCGCTGGTACGTGCGCGCCGGGTCCGCGGGGTCCGCCCGGTCCGCCGGGGGCACAGCGCTGGGGCGGGAGATCGCCGAGATGCCGTTCCCGTTCCGTACGTACGGCTGGGGGCCGCTCTGGCGCGCGCTGCGCCGGGCCGTGCCCTCGGCCGTCGAGTTCCGCGCGGGGGCGGCGGTGACGCGCGTCGAGGCCACGCCCGGCGGGGTGCGGGTGCATACGGCGGCGGGCGGCTGCGAGGAGTTCGACGTGGCCGTCGGCGCGGACGGCTACCGCTCGGTGGTCAGGGCCTGCGCGTTCCCCGACGTACAGCCGCGGTACGCGGGCTATCTGGCGTGGCGGGGCGCGTTCCCCGCCGGGCGGCTGCCCGCGCCGGACCTCTGGGCCCGGGAGGACTGCGCGTACGTCGTGTTCCCCGGCGGGCACCTCATCACGTACCGGATCCCCGACGGCGGCCCGGAGGGCGGGCTGCGCGTCAACTGGGTCCTGTACACGGCGCCGCCGTCCGGCCTCGACGCGGGCCTGCGCGCCGACCTGCCGACGAGCCTGCCGCCCGGCACCCTCACCGACGCCTTGCGCTCCCATCTCGCGTACGTGGCCGACGAGTTGATGCCCCCTTACTGGAGCGACCTGGTCCGCCTGACGACCCCCGCCGAGCTCTCCCTCCAGCCGCTGTACGACTTCACGGCTCCGCACTACGCGTCGGGCCGCCTCGCGCTCGCCGGGGACGCGGCGACGGTCGCGCGCCCGCACACGGGGGCGGGCGCGGTGAAGGCGTTGCAGGACGCCACCGCGCTGGAGTCCGCGTTCCGTTCGGCGTCCGGCTTCGACGGGGCGCTCGCCGCGTACGACGGGGCGCGGGCCCCGTCGGGCGCGGCGATGGTCGGCCTCGGCCGGAGCCTCGGGCGCGCCCTCGTCCAGGAGACGCCGGACTGGCGGGCGCTCGACGCGGGCGGCCTCGCGGCCTGGTGGGAACGGGCGGACGGCACCGGGGTCTTCGGCGGGAAGCGGCTGGATCCGGGGGCCGGGAACGGGCCCCGCTGAGCAGCCGTTTGAGCATTGGTTTGAGCCGGCGATTGAGCAGAGTTCTGGGCTGGCGATAAAGCAGTCGTCTGAGCTGGCGTTTTGTTGTGCGCGCCGCTTGATCCATAAGATCCGGCGATGATCATAAGAAGACGGCGGACGGCAGGAACGTGTGTCCTGTTCGCCGCCCTGACCCTGGGGCTGCAGCCCGTCGGCGCGTCCGCTGCGGACAATCCCGACGACCAGCCCGCGACGGCCCCGAAGGTCGAGCTCGTGCTCGACGTGAGCGGGTCGATGCGCACGCGTGACATCGACGGCGGGACCCGGATGGCCGCCGCGAAGCAGGCGTTCAACGAGGTGCTCGACGCGACGCCGAAGGAGGTCGAGCTCGGCATCCGCACGCTGGGCGCCGACTACCGCGGCGAGGACCGGAAGGTGGGCTGCAAGGACACCGCGCAGCTCTACCCGGTCGGACCGCTCGACCGCACGGAGGCGAAGACCGCCGTCGCGACGCTCTCGCCGACGGGCTGGACGCCGATCGGCCCCGCGCTCCTGAAGGCGGCCGACGATCTCCACGGCGGCGACGGATCGCGCCGCATCGTCCTCATCAGCGACGGCGAGGACACCTGTCAGCCGCTCGACCCGTGCGAGGTCGCGCGCGACATCGCCGCCAAGGGCATCAACCTCACCATCGACACCCTCGGCCTGGTCCCGGACGCCAAGACCCGTGACCAGCTCAGCTGCATCGCCGAGGCCACCGGCGGCACGTACACCTCCGTGACCCACACCGACCAGCTGACCGACCGCGTCGGCCAGTTGGTCGACCGTGCGGCCGACCCGGTGGTCAACCCCGTGGCCGTCGAGGGCGCCGCGCAGTGCGCCAACGCACCGGAGATCAAGCCCGGCCTGTACACGGACCGCGAGCGGTTCGGCGAGCACCGCTTCTACCGCGTGGCCGTCGACCCCGGGCAGGAGCTGCGCGCCTCGGTGAGCGTGGCCGCCGACCGTGCCGTCAACCGCGACTACGGCGTCCTGCTGCGGGCGGTCACCGCGCACGGCCGCGAGATCGTCCGCGGTGCGGAGGCGGGCGACGGGCGTACGGACGTGATCTCGACCGGCCTGCGCTACCCGAAGCCGGAGCGGAGCGACGGTGAGGCGACCGCCGAGACCGTCTGCCTCCAGGTGTCGAACTCCTACGCGGCCCCCGCCTCGGTCAAGACGACGCCGGGCCTCCCGGTCGAGCTGACCGTGGACGTCGTGGATGCCCCGAGCGCCGCCTCCGACGTGGCCGCGTTCGGCCTCGGCCGCGGCTGGTGGCTGCTCGCCGCCCTGGTGCTCACCGGCTTCGTCGCGGGTGTGCTGTGGGGCTGGATCTCGCGCTGGCGGATCGCGGTCTGGAGGACCAACTGATGCGGATCGCAAGGCTTTTGACGGGCGCCCTGGTGGGCGCCGCCGCGACGCTCGGGGCGGCCGCCACGCTCACCGCCGTCGCGGGACCCGCGTTCGCGGCGGGCGACGACCAGCAGAAGGCACCCACCGAGGCGGGCACCTCCTTCCGTACGGCGAAGGAGGTCGCGCAGGGGCAGCGGGCCACGGCCGACGCTTCCACCGGCGACTACCTGTACTGGTCGTTCCCCGCGGACGCCGGCCAGCGGCCCACGGTCAAGGCCACGGTGAAACTGCCGGACTCGGCGGCGGGGCCTTCGGGCGCGACGTGGCGGGTCGACGTGTACGACGGGCTGAGGCGCCGTCAGGCCTGTATGTACGGCACGCAGTCGAGGGCGGCCGCGCCGGACGCGACGTCCGTCGAGCTGTCCTGCACGCTGCGTACGGTGCGGGCCTGGGCGGAGCCGTGGGCGAACGACCCGCTGCCGGGCACGTACTACGTGAGGCTCACGGCGGTCGACCTCAGCCCCGCCGACCAGGGGCTTCCGGTGTCGGTCGCGGTCGAGGCCGCGTCGAAGGAGATCGGCGGCCCGGCGGCGGTCGACGGCTCGCTCGCGGCGCCGCTCGTGCCGGGGGCGACGGGGGCAACGGGCTCGCAGGCCCTCGCGACCGGTGAGCCCGACAACGGCTGGTCGTCCGGCTGGTGGTCGGACCGCTGGGTCTGGACCGCGGCGGGCGGCGTCCTGGCCGCGCTCGCCGGCATCGGCGGCTACGCCCTGACGCGTGGCACGGGCCGCCCGTCCCGCGTCCCGCCGGGCATGTGACACCCCGCCCATGGCGCCCGCGCACCTCATATGCCGGGCGTCATGGGCCTTTTCACCTCACGCGTCCCGCAGCGCCTTCGCGAGCGCCCCCTCCCCCGAGACCTCGATCCGCCCCGCCCGCACGGCCTCCACGAGGCCCAGCTCGCCGCGCGTCACGGCGACGCACACCTGCGCGCCGAGGACGAGCCGCGCGTCGGGCTCACCGGCCACGGGCCCCTCTCCGTAGACATTCCCGTGGACATTCCCGTGGACATTCCCGTGGACATTCCCGTGGACATTCCCCTGGACGGTCCCGTGGACATCTCCGTGGGCATCTCCGTGGGCATCGCCTCCGCCGCCGACGCGCAGGTGGAACTCCCCCTCGTCCAGGCGCACTTCCACGACCCCCTCGGCGCCGAGCCGCTCCAGACGGCTCAGGAGCGGCAGGGCGAACCAGTGCGCGCGCACGGCGTCCGTCGGCCTGCGCTCCTCCAGCGCGGACGCCCCCCACTCACCGAGCGCCTGCAGCACGGGCAGCAACTGCCGCCCGCGTGGCGTGAGTTCATACACGTACGCGGAGACGGGCGCCGGCAGCCTGCGGCGTTCGGCGACGCCCTCGCGCTCCATGTCCTTCAGGCGCGACGCGAGCACGTCCGTGCTGACGCCGGGCAGGTCGGCGTGCAGATCGGTGTAGCGGCGCGGCCCCGCGAGGAGCTCACGGACGATCAGGAGCGTCCAGCGGTCCCCGACGGCGTCGAGGGCGCGGGCGGCGGCGCAGTACTGGTCGTAGCTTCGACGTGGCATGGATCGCAGTCTATGCAACTTGTTGGACTTTCCAAGGAGTCACTTGGTAAAACCAAGTCACACAGGGGTCACACACGTCACGGGCAGGTCCGGGAGGGCACGACATGGAGTTCCGGCAGTCGAGCAAGCTGAGCGAGGTCTGCTACGAGATCCGGGGCCCGGTGATCGAGCACGCCAACGCCCTTGAGGAGGCGGGCCACAGCGTCCTGCGCCTGAACACGGGAAATCCCGCGCTCTTCGGATTCGAGGCGCCCGAGGAGATCGTCCAGGACATGATCCGGATGCTCCCGCAGGCCCACGGCTACACCGACTCGCGGGGCGTCCTGTCCGCCCGCCGCGCGGTGGCCCAGCGCTACCAGGCGCTCGGCCTGGACGTCGGCGTCGACGACGTGTTCCTCGGCAACGGCGTGTCCGAGCTGGTCTCCATGGCCGTACAGGCACTCCTGGAGGACGGCGACGAAGTCCTCATCCCCGCTCCGGACTTCCCACTCTGGACGGCGGTCACCACACTCTCCGGCGGCAAGGCCGTGCACTACCTCTGTGACGAACAGTCCGACTGGTACCCGGACTTGGCCGACATGGAGTCCAAGATCACGGACCGTACGAAGGCCGTCGTCATCATCAATCCGAACAACCCCACCGGCGCGGTCTACCCCAAGGAGATCATCGAGGGCATCCTCGACCTCGCCCGCCGCCACGGCCTGATGGTCCTCGCCGACGAGATCTACGACCAGATCCTGTACGACGACGCGGTGCACCACAGCGCCGCCGCCCTCGCCCCCGACCTGGTCGTCCTCACCTTCTGCGGCCTCTCCAAGACGTACCGCGTCGCGGGCTTCCGCTCCGGCTGGCTGGTCGTCACGGGACCGAAGCAGCACGCGCGCAACTATCTGGAGGGCCTGACGATGCTCGCCTCCATGCGACTGTGCGCCAACGCCCCCGCCCAGTACGCCATCCAGGCCGCGCTCGGCGGCCGGCAGTCCATCCGCGAGCTCACCGCGCCGGGCGGCCGCCTCCTCGAACAGCGCGACAAGGCCTGGGAGAAGCTCAACGAGATCCCCGGCGTGTCCTGCGTGAAACCCAAGGGCGCCCTGTACGCGTTCCCGCGCATCGACCCGAAGGTCCATCGAATCGTCGACGACGAGAAGTTCGTCCTCGACCTGCTCCTCCAGGAGAAGATCCAGGTCGTCCAGGGCACCGGCTTCAACTGGCCGCACCCGGACCACTTCCGCATCCTCACCCTCCCGCACGCGGACGACCTCGACGCGGCGATCAGCCGGATCGGGCGATTCCTCAGTGGGTACCGCCAGTAGGTACCGCCAGTTGGTACCGCCGGTAGAACGGGAGCGGGCCCGAGGGCGTAGCCGGCCCCCGGGCCCCATGAATGCCACTCACATCACACGCCGACGCGCTTGAGGACCCGGGTCAGTGTCAATGCCCTGCGTCCTGCCGTTGGACTACCGCCCATCGAGCTGGGCGGGCCGGATTCGAACCGGCAATTCGGGGCCTGGGGCCCGGGTCCGGTCGAGTCGGCGATGAATGGCGAATACTGAGTCTGGAGCAAGAGTCTGAGATTCATGGCGGTCCGCGTGTGCTGTGCGGACCGCACCGTCACGACAAGCTTCAGCTTCAGCTTTGCGCTCCTCGCGCACCCCGGCCGCCGGCTGAGCGGCGCCCGGGGAGTCTATGAGTATGTGTGTCTGCCGGCTCAGCCGAACAGGTAGCTGAACACGGGGTCACCGGCGCGCCGGTCCGTCACCTCCGCCGCGTTCGCCTCCTCGCGGGCGAACTTGACGGCCTGCTGCAACTTCTCGACCCGGTCGAGGAGTTCGTTGACCCGGCGGGCGGGCAGCGCCCCGGAGAACTTCACCGTCGTCCAGTACCCGACAGGCACGTCCTCGTAGTACACCTCGACCTGCGCCGGGTGCTTCTCGGTCGCCTCCGCCTTCACATGGTTGCGCGGCACCTTCTTCGTACGCAGCGTCCGCACCGGCTCCGTCTTCCAGTCGTCGGTGGACGCGTCCTGCGTCCACGACTCGGAGGCGTCGAGCACGGGCAGCTTGCGCACGAAGGTGTTGAGGTCGGTGAGCTGCTTCTCCAGGAAGAGCAGATACGCGACCGGCACCTCCCGGAGGACGACCTGCCCGTTGACGCTCACGTCGGCGCGCGCCTCGCAGTTCGCCCAGTCCTTCGTGGCGGTCACATCGAACAGCCGGGTGAGCGTCTTCGCGGTGTCCCGCAGCACGTGCTCGGCCTTCACCTGGACCCGCGTCGACTCGGGCGGCAGCTGCTCGCCCTCCTCGTCCTTGGGCTGGTAGGTGCGCGAGATCCCGGCCAGGAGCGCCGGCTTCTGGAGCCCGTGGTGGGCCGCCGTCAGGTCCTGGTGCGCCTTGGACTTGACGCCTTTCTCCACTGCGATGATCTGATTGAGTTTCGTTGCCACATCGAGAACGGTAGTCACGCACCGCACCGTGAATCGAATGGTTTTTCACCCGGCTTTCAAGGAGCAACCCCCATGGATGCGGCGCTGATAGCCGTGGTCGGCACCCTGCTCGGTTCCGTCATCACCCACTATTTCTCGGGCCGTGCCGCCGACCGGACCGCCGGACTCGCCCGCGCCGAACAGCTCCGGCAGGAGCGCATCGCCAGCTACACGTCGTTCGCCGGGGTGCTGTACGACTACCGGCGCAGCCAGAACGACCGGTGGTTCCGCGCGGATGAGGCGCCGGGGTCCGCGCAGGCGGAGGCGGCCCGCTTCGCCTCGTACGAGGCGCGCATCAGCGCCCGGCAGGCCCTCGTAAGACTGCAGTTGGTGTGCGACGAGCCGGCCATCCGTCAACTCGCCGAGCAGTCCTTCGAGTTGGCGAACTGTCTGCACGAGGCGGTGGACGAGGCGGACCGTGACCGGCGCTCACGGCGGTGCAAGGAGACTCTGACCCGGTTCGTGGAGACTGCGGCGCCGAGCGTGCGGTGACCTCCGGTGGGTCTGGGCCTGGGGCTGGGCCTGGACGTGGGCCCGGGTGCTGTGCGGGTCAGCGGCCGAGCAGGGCCATGAGCGCGCCCACCGGGTCCGTGCCGGGGGTGCCTCTGGGCCACCAGTCCTCGCGGCCCCGGTCCGACTCGTAGCCGTACCAGAGTCCGTCGCGGCCGAGACGGAGCTGGAGGTTGTCGGTGGAGAGTCTGTTGCGGTGGGGGCGGAAGCCGGAGAATTCCGAGGCGATGAGGGCCGGGCGGGCCCGGTCGAAGGGGCCGGCCGGGGGGTCCCACTCCTCTTCGAGGACGTCCAGGCCCGCGAGACCGCCCTGGCGCCAGGCGGCGACGGCGCGGGCCAGGTCCGTGGCCGTGCGTCCGGTGCCCCGGGCGAGGGACTTGTACAGCGCGCGCGTGGACGCCGCGAGGCCCGAACCGGGATGGGCCGCGGCGAGCCGGACCGCGTCCTGCCACGGGGTGAGTCCGGCGATGGGGTCGATGCCTCGCGTGAGGAACGTGTGCGCGCGGGCGGCGGCCTCGGTGGCGAGCAGGTCGAGGGCGAGCGGGTCGGGGGCGCCGGACGCGTGCGGGTAGACGGGGGGACGGCCAGGGTGCGCGGGGGCCGGGAACGGCGGCGGCAGGCGCGGCAGCATGCGCGGGGCGAGGGCGTCGCGGGCCGTGACCGTGGGCAGGGCGGGGGCCGTCGCGGCGCGCTCGACGGCCGCCATCGCCTCGTTCCGCCGGGTCAGGTCGGCGAGGAGCTCCTGCTCGCCCCGGCCGCGGAGCAGGAACAGGACGAACGGGTCCTCGTCGAGGAGCCGGGCCGTCTGATAGCAGAGCGCCGCCGCGTGCTTGCAGGGGTGGCCGTCGTCCGGACAGGAGCAGTCGGGGATCAGATCACCGGCGGCGGGCAGCAGGCCGGCGACGGCGGCGAGCGCGTGCGGCACGTCCTTGTCGAGGAGCGCCGCCATGTGGTCGGGGCGCGCGGCCGCCGTGTCGAGCACGCGCTCCCAGTCGTCGTCGTAGAGGGTGCGCAGCCGGATCTCCGCGCGGTACGGGCGGGGGCGCGAGCCGTGCACGTAGGCGATGACGCGGCCCGGGGTCACGGTGATGGCGTCCACGTGTCCGCGGTCGGCGTACGCGCGGCCGCGGGTGAGGCGGGCCGGGTCGAGCGCGGTGTCCACGAGGGCGTCCACCCACGCGTTCCCCCACCAGGTCAGCGCGAAGTCGTCGGCGGTACGGGCACGGGGCGGCAGCGGCGGGAACGTACGCCGGTGGTCGTCGTGCCGGGCCCGAGCCTGAACATGCCGTCCCGCACGGCCCGGGGTGTGGGGGGCGTGGGGTGTCATGCCGTCCTCCTGAGCGAGACCAGGTCGGCTAGCTCGCGGTCGGTCAGCTCCGCCTCGCCCGAGCCCAGGACCGCGTCCGCGAGGGCCTTCTTCGCGGTGAGCATCTCGGCGACGCTGTCCTCGCGTGCGCGGGCGTGGGCGTGTGGCGTGACCCGGCCAGACGCGTGCGGGGCGGCGCGGCCCGGGGTGCGGGATGTCATGCCGTCCTCCTGAGCGAGACCAGGTCGGCGAGTTCACGGTCGGTCAGCTCCGTCAGAGCTGCCTCGCCCGAGCCCAGGACCGCGTCGGCGAGGGCCTTCTTCGCGGTGAGCATCTCGGCGATGCGGTCCTCGACCGTGCCCTCGGTGATGAGGCGGTGGACCTGGACCGGCTGGGTCTGGCCGATGCGGTACGCGCGGTCCGTGGCCTGGTCCTCGACGGCCGGGTTCCACCAGCGGTCGAAGTGGACGACGTGGCCCGCGCGGGTGAGGTTCAGGCCCGTACCGGCCGCCTTCAGGGAGAGCAGGAAGACGGGGACGTCACCGGACTGGAAGCGGTCCACCATGCGCTCGCGCTCGGCGACGGGGGTGCCGCCGTGCAGGAGCTGGGAGGGGACCGCGCGGGCGTCGAGATGGGCGGCGAGGAGGCGGGCCATGGACACGTACTGCGTGAAGACGAGGACGGAGCCGTCCTCCGCGAGGATCGTGTCGAGGAGTTCGTCGAGCAGGGCGAGCTTGCCGGAGCGGCCGGCGAGGCGGGCGCGCGGGCCGCCGGCCTCCTTCAGGAACTGCGCAGGATGGTTGCAGATCTGTTTGAGGGACGTGAGGAGCTTCATGATCAGGCCGCGGCGGGCGATGCCCTCGGCGGCCTCGATCGACGCCATCGCCTCTCGGACGACGGCCTCGTAGAGCGAGGCCTGCTCGCGGGTGAGGGGGACCGGGTGGTCCGACTCGGTCTTGGGCGGCAGCTCGGGGACGATGCCGGGGTCGGACTTCTTGCGGCGGAGCAGGAACGGCCGCACCAGCCGGGCGAGCCGCTCGACGGCGTCGGCGTCCTCGCCGGTCTCCACGGCCCGCGCGTGGCGGGCGCGGAAGGCCTTGAGGGGGCCGAGAAGGCCGGGGGTCGTCCAGTCGAGCAGGGCCCACAGCTCGGAGAGGTTGTTCTCCACGGGGGTGCCGGTGAGGGCGACGCGGGCGGGCGACGGGATCGTGCGCAGCGCCTTCGCGGTGGCGGAGAACGGGTTCTTGATGTGCTGCGCCTCGTCGGCGACGACCATGCCCCAGGTGCACCCGGCCAGTTCGGCGGCGCGGCTGCGCAGCGTGCCGTACGTGGTGAGGACGAAGCCGCCGTCGAGGCCGTCGAGGGTGCGGTCGGTGCCGTGGAAGCGGCGTACGGGGACGCCGGGGGCGAAGCGGGTGATCTCGCGCTGCCAGTTCCCGAGGAGGGACGCGGGGCAGATGACGAGGGTGGGTGCCGGCCTGGCCCTGCGCAGGTGGAGCGCGATGAGGGTGACCGTCTTGCCGAGGCCCATGTCGTCGGCGAGGCAGCCGCCGAGGCCGAGGGAGGTCATGAGGTCGAGCCAGGCGAGGCCGCGCAGCTGGTAGTCGCGGAGCGTGGCGTCGAGCCCGGCGGGCTGTTCGGCCGCCCCGGGCCCCTCGACGAGGCGGTCGCGCAGGTGGGCGAGGACTCCGGTGGGGACGGCCTCGACGCGCTCGCCGTCGATCTCGGCCTCGCCGGTGAGGGCCGCGGCGAGGGCGTCGACGGGCTGGAGCAGCCCCAGTTCGCGCTTGCGGGCCTTGCGGACGAGGTCGGGGTCGACGACGACCCACTGGTCACGCAGCCGGACGACGGGCCGGTGGGACTCGGCGAGTTCGTCCATCTCGCGCTCGGTGAGGGGGTCGCCGTCGAGCGCCAGCTGCCAGTTGAACTTGAGGAGTTCCTCGCCGTCGAAGAACGGGGTCCCGTCGGTCGCGGAGCCGGGCGCGGGGGCGCGCACCACGGCGGTGGCGGTGAGGGCGCGGGCCAGGTCCCTGGGCCAGTGGACCTCGACGCCCGCGTCGGCGAGGCGGGCCGCGGCCGGGCCGAGCAGGTCGAGGAGCTCGCCCTCGGAGAGCGCGAGGACGTCCGGCACGTCGCGCTCCAGGACGCGCCCGAGCGGTGTCCAGACGCGGGCGGCGCGGCGCAGGGCGAGGACGGCGTCGATCCTGGCGCGCGGGCCGAAGTGCGTCCCGCCCTCACCGGCCCAGAGCCGCGCGGCGTCGGCGACCTGGGTGGGGTCGGCGAGGCTGTGCACCTGGACGAGGGCGGCCCCGGCGCGGCGGCGCTCCTCGGCCCCCTCCCCTGCCGGGTCGCCCTCGGCGTGGGCGATGTCGTCGGGGGTGTCGTCGGTGTCGAAGAGCGTGAAGTTGGACAGGTCGAGCCGCAGGGAGACCCGGACGCCCGCGTCCATCCCGGCGGCCGCCTCCGCCGCCCAGGCACGCGCGTGGGGCAGGTGCTGCGGTGCGAAGGAGGCGAAGGGGGCGCCGGCCGCGAACGGGGCGGCGGGGCTGCGCGGCAGGGAGTCGGCGACCGCGTCGAGGAACGCGCGCACCAGTGCCTCGGGCTCGGTCAGCGCGAGCGGCTCGATCCCCTCGGCGGGCACGGCATGGGCCTCGTACGGCATGGCGGCGGCGATGGCGCGCAGCTGGGCGATGTCGTCCGCGTCGAGCGGTCCCGCGCGCCACGCGTCGTGGTCGGACGTGGTGAGGCCGGGCAGGAGACGGCCGCGGGCCACGAGGTGCAGGGCGTGCAGCGCGGCGGCGCCCCAGCAGGCCGCCGCGGGATGCGCGCCGGGCGCGTGCCGGGCCCGGACGAGATGGGGCAGGGCGTCGGCGACGGGCAGCCGGAGGGCGGGGACCGTACCTGTACGGGCGCCCGCGCCGTGCGGCCGGACGACGGTGAGCGAGGTGGCGCCGGGCAGGTCCGCACCGTCCGGGTGCCAGAACGCGACGGTGCTCTCGCGCGGCAGGGGCGCGGGAAGGAACACGGCGGCCGCGGAGACGGTGATCCCCGTGTGGTCGGCCTGCTCCGTCATGGCCGGGCTCCTTTCCCTGATCCGGTACGGCATGCGGTCCCCCTGGTCGATGCGGCGTGCGTCGTCCTCGTCCGGTGGGACCGGCGACGTCTACGACCTTACGGGCGGGGTCTGACAACCAAGGCCGGGCGCCCCTCCCGCACCGCGTGTACGGTTCGGACAACGGCTCGCGCAAGATCGCCGGGCCCGACCCACGGCAGCCTCGGAGAGAACAGGACGGTCGCATGGGTGACCTGCTGCTGGTCCGGCACGGCGAGACGGAATGGGCACTGTCCGGGCGGCACACGAGCTGGACCGACGTCCCGCTCACGGACAACGGCCGTGAGCAGGCGCGCAGGCTCGCCCCGCTCGTCGGCAGCTATCACGTCGGAGCCGTCTTCTCGAGCCCGATGGTCCGCGCGCACGAGACCGCGAAACTCGCCGGGCTCGGGAACGTGCGGGTCGACGCCGATCTGTGCGAGTGGGACTACGGCGCCTACGAGGGCGTCACGACGGTCGAGATCCAGCGCACCAGGCCCGGCTGGTTCCTCTTCACGGACGGGGTCGCGCCGGGGCCTGCGGAGCATCCCGGGGAGAGCCCGGACGAGGTGGGGGCCCGCGCCGACCGGATGCTCGCGAAGGTGGACGCCGCGCTCGCGGAGAACGAGGGCAGCGTCGTCCTCGTCGCGCACGGTCACTTCCTGCGCGTGCTCACCGCGCGCAGGCTCGGCCTGACCCCGGCGGACGGAGCGCACTTCCTGCTGGCGACGGGCACGGTCAGCAGGCTGAGCACGGAGCACGGCCGTCCGGTCGTCGCCGGGTGGAACCTGCGGCCCTGACGCCGTTGTCAGACCCGTGCGGCACCATCGGGACGTACGAAGCACATACCGGTGGAGGACGGATTCAGGGGGTGGCGTCTTGACCAGGCCACTGACCGCCGCGCAGCGGCGCATCGTCGAGGAGGCGGACCCGGTCACCGGCCGCCTGAGGGGCAGTGACGCGCAGCTCGCGCGCCTCGTCCTCATGAAGCTCGCGTTCCGTCATCCGCGCCCGCCCCACGACCACTTCCTGACGCCGGCCGGCCACCGGATACGCGAGGCGGGACCGCCGGAGGAACACGCCGCACAGCCCATGCCCACGTCTCCACCGGTGGCTTCGGCGGAAGGGGCGTTCGCGGCGCGGGTGGGCGGAGAGGCGCCGGTCCAGGACGGCAGGGCGCGGGCGCGCGAGGTGCGCAGCGCCTGGCAGGGGCTCGTGGAGTTGCGCCGGATGACCAACCAGGGCGGCGCGACCGACCGCCCGTGTGCCTGGGAGCGCACGCATCTGGTGCGGGCGGCGGCCCTCGCCCTGGAGGCGGCGGGCTGCCGGCCTGCGGAGGGCGACGACGGGGACGGTTACCTTGTGGCCGGGACGCCCCAGCCGGAGGCCGTCGCCGTACGAGGCCGGGGACCGGACGGGATCGCGGGCTGCGCCACGGCGTTGGAGCAGGCAGGATGGCAGGTCAGCGAGCACGCCCAACCCCGCACCGGGGGACGGTACTTGCTGGCGTCACCACGAAGAGCGTGACCGTCAAGAGCGCAGTCGACCATCGTCGTCGTCGAAGGGGAGATCGTGGCAGAGCCGTTCACCGTGCGCATCGGAGTGCGCGGGTACGAGACCGACACACAGGGGCACCTCAATCAGAGCGTGTATCTGCAGTACGCGGAGCACGCCCGCTGGTCGCTCCTCCAGCACGGCGGCATACGGCAGGCCGACCTGCTGGAGAAGGGGGTCGGACCGGTCACCCTGGAGACGACCGTCCGCTACCGGCGCGAGCTGCGCGCGGGTGACGAGGTGGACGTGAGCTGTGTGTTCGTGTGGCAGGAGGGCAAGGTGTTCCGGGTCGAGCAGTCGATCACGCGGACGGACGGCACGCTCGCGGCCGAAGTGACGGCGGTGGGCGGCCTGTTGGACCTGAAGGAACGCAAGCTCGTGGCGGATCCGCGCGAGTACTTCCGGGCCCTCGCCTCGGACCCGCGCGCGTTTGGCCTCTGAAGCACCTTCGCCCCCTGAAGCACGTTCGCCTTCTAAAGCGTCCCCGTATCCGTCTCGTCCCCGTCTCCGTCCCCGTCCGCGCGCTCCCGCGTAGGCACAGGTACCTGGTTGAACCCGTAGTACACGGCGATCACACCGTGCGCGGCGAGCGTCAGCGGGGCCGAGACGAACGAGAGGCCGACCGCGGCGGGGTAGGCGAGGCTGCCGAGGGCGAAGCGGGCCCGGGTGCGGCGTGCGGCCGCGTTGTCGACGAGGTCGTCGAAGAGGTGGCCCGTGCGGGTGAGGTGCCACCACAGTGCCTGGAAGCTCAGCGCCATCGCGACCATGACGATGCTGTAGACGGCCGCCGCCACATGGGACGTGCCGGGCTCGCGCAGATACGCCGCGAGCATCGCGGTGGGCCACGGCACGGCGGCGACCACGAGCAGCAGCACCAGGTTGAGGAACATCAGGGTCCGGTCGACGCGCACGACGTAGCTGAAGACCTGGTGGTGGTTGACCCACATGATCCCGATGACGAGGAAGCTGACGACGTAGGCGGCATACGAGGGCCACTGGTGGCCGAGGGCGTGCCACAGGCTCTCGTGGCCCTGGACCTCGGGGACCTTGATCTCCAGGATCAGCAGGGTGATGGCGATGGCGAACACTCCGTCGCTGAACGCCTCCACCCGCCCCGACTCGTTGCGCCCCGACCCGCTCATGCCGCTGCTCCCCCGTCCGCCCGACTCCTGCGTGGCGCCGAGAACCCTAGGCCCCCGGAGGGCTCGCGGTCAGCGTTTCCCGCGAGGGCCCGCCAACTCCCTTCCGCTTGACGGGTATACGTCACTCAGAATCTCTGGTAGGAAACCTTCCTAACAGTTCGCGGAACGACGAACTCCCCCATGGAGGTCCCCGTGCACACCCCCCACATACGCACGTCCCACATACGCACGTCCCGGCCGTCCCGGCGCACCCTGCTCGCCCTGATCGGCGGCACGGTCGTCGCGGCCCCTCTCCTCGCGACCGGGCTCGCTACGGCCACCCCGGTCTCCGCGACCGGGCTCGACGACCCGGCGAAGAAGGAGATCGCCATGAAGCTCGTGTCGAGTGCGGAGAACTCCTCGCTCGAGTGGAAGAAGCAGTACCGCTACATCGAGGACATCGGCGACGGCCGCGGCTACACCGCCGGGATCATCGGATTCTGCTCCGGCACCGGCGACATGCTCGACCTCGTCGAGCTGTACACGCGGCGCGAGCCGGGCAACGTCCTCGCGAAGTACCTGCCCGCCCTGCGCGAGGTGGACGGCACCGACTCGCACGACGGCCTGGACCCCACGTACAAGCGCGACTGGGAGCGGGCGGCCGGGGACCCGGCGTTCCAGCGGGCGCAGAACGACGAACGCGACCGCGTGTACTTCGACCCGGCGGTCGCCCAGGGCAAGGCGGACGGCATCGGCACCCTCGGGCAGTTCGCGTACTACGACGCCATCGTGATGCACGGTGACGGCGGTGACCCGACGAGCTTCCGGAACATCCGCAAGCGCGCGCTCGCCCAGGCGAAGCCGCCGGCGCGGGGCGGGGACGAGGTCGCGTACCTGAACGCGTTCCTCGACGCGCGGGTGTGGGCCATGAAGCAGGAGGAGGCCCACAGCGACACGAGCCGCGTGGACACCGCGCAGCGGGTCTTCCTGAGGAAGGGCAATCTGAACCTGGACCCGCCGCTGGACTGGAAGGTGTACGGGGACAGCTACCACATCGGCTGACAGTCCCCCCCCCGTACGTCCCCGTAGACCCGTACATCCGGACGGCCGGTCCGGTGGCGCTGACGCGCACACGGGACCGGCCGTCCGGATCAGTGAGTCGGTGGCGTCAGTGCGCCCCCGCCGCGGAGGACCCGGCGGCCGTTCGGGTCTGCGCGATCTCGCCGCCCGGCTCCATCGGTGCCGTCACGTCGTCGTCGCACCGGCCGCGGCCGATGTGGTTGAAGAGGAGGTTCAGGATCACGGCCGCCACACAGCCGGTCGAGATGCCGGAGTCCAGGATGATCTTCGCCGTCTCCGGGAAGGAGTGGTAGAACTCCGGCGCCGCGATCGGGATGAGTCCGACGGCCAGGGAGACGGCCACGATCAGGACGTTGTTGTCCTTCTCCAGGTTCGCCTTGACGAGGGTCTGGATGCCGCTCGCCGCGACCGAGCCGAAGAGCACGACGCCCGCGCCGCCGAGGACGGGCCGGGGCACGACCGCGATCAGCGAGGCGGCCATCGGGCACAGGCCCATCAGGACGAGGAAGCCGCCGCCCGTCGCGACGACGTACCGGCTGCGGATCTTCGTCATCGCGACGAGGCCGATGTTCTGGGCGAACGCGCTGCACATGAAGCCGTTGAAGAGCGGGCTGAGCGCCGAGCCGAGCGTGTCGGCGCGCAGACCGGCCGCGATGGTCTTCTCGTCGGCCGGGCGCTCCACGATCTCACCGAGCGCCAGCATGTCGGCCGTGGACTCGGTCATCGAGACGACCATGACGACGCACAGCGAGACGATCGCCGCGGCGGCGAACTGCGGGGCACCGAAGTGGAACGGCGTGGGGAAGCCGATCACGGCGGCGTCGCCGATCGGGCTGAAGTCCGTGACACCGAAGGGGATCGCGATGACGGTGCCGATGATCAGGCCGAGGAGTACGGCGATCTGCTTGACGAAGCCCGTGGTGAACCGGCGCAGCAGCAGGACGATGAGCAGCGTGATGCCGGCGAGCGTGAGGTAGGTCGTCGAACCGTAGTCCTTGGCCGCCGGGTTGGGCCCCTGGGCCCAGCCGAAGGCGACCGGCATCAGCGAGACGCCGATGAGGGTGATGACCGTGCCGGTCACGACGGGCGGGAAGAAGCGCACCAGCTTGCTGAAGAAGGGGGCGGCTATGAACCCGAGGACGCCGGCGACCATCACCGCCCCGAAGATGATGGGCAGCGCGTTCTTCTTGTCGTCGGTGGAGTTGACGACCGCGATCATGGGGGCGACGCCCGCGAAGGTGACGCCGTTGACGAAGGGCAGCCGGGCGCCGATCTTCCAGATGCCGAGCGTCTGGAGGAAGGTGGCGAGCCCCGCGGTGAAGAGGCAGGCGCCGGTCAGGAACGTGAGTTCCTTGGGCGTCAGGCCCACGGCCGCGCCCACGATCAGCGGCGGCGCGACGACGCCCGCGTACATGGCGGCGACGTGCTGGAGGCCGGTCGTCGCCATCTTCAGCGGCGGCAGCTTCTCGTCCACCGGATGCTTGCCTACCGGGTGTTCGGTATGTCCCTGTGACTCCTGAGACTCCGGGGTTTCGTCGGGGGTGGTGCCTTGCTTGGTGAACCTGGGCTGGTTGGCCACTGAGGCTCCTCCGGTTGTTTTCCAGTGCCTGGGCGGCACTCGCTTCTGGGAGGTGGTGCGTCGTGCAAGGACTTGCCGGTATTCGGTTGTGGGTACTGCGCCCAGGTAGTGCTGACCGCCCCGGGAACGTGAAGCTTTGGGCCACGATCCGGGGCGGCACTTGAGCGGCCCGCTCGGCTGCTCAAGTCCGGTCGGGGGCCGTCCCCCCCGACCGGAGTTCATTGGGCGGGGGTGGCCGCCGGATCTCCGCGGGAGAAGGAGCGGCGTCTGGTGCGTGCGATCGCAAGGCACCGGAAGGTCCTCGTAGCGGAGCTACTAGGTCCTTTCGGTAACGCAGCGAGCGTGCGTGCCAGACGCCGCGACGCCGCGGAGATCCGGCGGCCACCCCCCTAGGCCTCGGCGGCGATCCGCGCGAGGCGCTGGGCCTCCTGACGCGCATCGCGGGCGATGGCGTCCTCGTCGGCGTGCAGCAGGCGTCCGTCCTCGACGACCGGCTTTCCATTGACGAGGGAGAGGGTGACCGGGGCGGCCGCGCCGAAGACGATGGCGGTGACCGGGTCGGCGATCGAGGAGTGCCCGATGCCGTCGATCTTCCAGAGGACCAGGTCGGCGAGCTTGCCCGGTTCCAGGGAGCCGATCTCGGCGGCGCGCCCCAGGACCCTGGCCCCGCCTGCGGTGCCGAGCCGGAGCGCCTGGCGGGCGTTCAGGGCGGCCTCACGGTGGACGCCGAGCCGGTTGATGAGCAGCGCGTTGCGCAGCTCGGTGTGCAGCTCGCCGGACTCGTTGGACGCGGTGCCGTCGACACCGAGGCCTACGGGGACACCGGCCTTCAGCATGTCCGGGACCCGGGCGATGCCCGCGGCCAGGCGGGCGTTGGACGACGGGCAGTGCGCGACGCCCGTGCCCGTACGGGCGAAGGCGGCGATGTCCGAGTCGTTCATGTGGACGCAGTGCGCCATCCACACGTCCTCACCGAGCCAGCCGGTCGACTCGAAGTAGTCGGTGGGGCCCATGCCGAAGAGCTCGTGGCAGAACTTCTCCTCCTCGACCGTCTCGCTGCCGTGGGTGTGCAGCCGGACCCCGAGGCGGCGCGCCAACTCGGCGCCCTGCCTCATGAGTTCGGTGGAGACGGAGAACGGGGAGCAGGGTGCGACGGCTACCTGCGTCATCGCGCCGAAGGAGGCGTCGTGGTGCTTGCGGACGGTCTCCTCGGTGGCGGCGAGCGCGCCTTCGAGGGTCTCGACGGCGAAGTCCGGCGGCAGGCCGCCGTCCTTCTCGCTGCGGTCCATGGAGCCACGGGCCAGCGTGAAGCGGACCCCCATCTCGGACGCGGCGCCGATGATGGCGCCGGACAGGTCGCCGGAGCCCTTCGGGTACACGTAGTGGTGGTCCATGGCGGTGGTGACACCGCCGCGGGCCATCATCGCGAGGGAGCCCTGCGCGGCGACGCGGGCCATCTGCTCGTCGATGCGCGCCCATGTCGGGTACAGCGCGACCAGCCAGTTGAACAGGTTGTGGTCCGTGGCCAGGCCGCGGGTGATCCACTGGTAGAAGTGGTGGTGCGTGTTGATCAGACCGGGGGTGACGAGGTGGCCGGTGCCGTCGACGCGTCGTACGACGTTCTCCAGGCCCGCGGGGGCCTGGCCTGCGCCGATGGACTCGATCTTGTTGTCGGCGACGACCACGTAACCCGAGGCGTACTCGGTGTCGTTGGCGTCGACGGTCGCGATGGCCGCGTTCTCGATGACGATGCGGGAAGGGGCTGCCGAAGGTGCCATGGTGCTTCCTTCATGAGGTGAGTGGCGAGGTGTGGGCACGGCAGGACCCTAGGAGGATTTGAGTGCCGCGGCGGCGGTGGCGCGGCCGCGGGTGCCGAGATGGTGGAAGAAAAGGTTCAGCGATACGGCGACCAGGGCGCCCGCGCTGATGCCGGAGCCGAGCACGGTCTGCGCCCAGGCCGGGAAGTCGGCGTAGAAGGTGGGCGCGGCGAGCGGGATGATGCCCGCGCCGAGCGAGACGGCCACCAGGATGATGTTCGAGCTGTCGTCGAGGCCCGCCTCCGAGAGCGTACGGATGCCGCTCACGGCGATGGAGCCGAAGAGGACGATGCCCGCGCCGCCGAGGACCGGCATCGGCACGATGGAGACGACCGCGCCGAGCACCGGGAACGCGCCGAGGATCAGGAGGGCTCCGCCGGCCACGGCGACGACGTACCGGCTGCGCACCTTGGTGAGTGAGACGACGCCCACGTTCTGGGCGAAGGCCGAGGTCGGGAAGCCGCCGAAGACGGGGCCGAGCAGGGTGGCTAGTCCGTCGGTGCGCAGGCCGCGGGTGATGGTGCGGCCGGTGCACTCGCGCTCGCAGATCTCGCCGATGGCGAGCATGCCGGCGCTGGACTCCGTCATCAGGACGAGCATCACCAGGCACAGCGAGATGATCGCGGCAGGCTGGAACTCGGGGGTGCCGAACGCGAACGGCGTCGGAAGGGCGGCGACGGGAGCCGACCTCAGGGCGCCGAAGTCTGCCATGCCGAACGGGATGGCGACCAGCGTGCCGATCAACAGGCCGAAGAGCAGGGCGACTTGCTTCACGAAGCCGCGGCCGAATCGCTGGATCAGCAGGATGACGACGAGCGTGAAGGCGGCGAGCGCGAGGTACTTCATGTCGCCGAAGTCGGCGGCGGTCCTGTCGCCGCCCTGGGCCCAGGCGACCGGGACCGGCATCAGGGTCACCCCGATGAGGGTGATGACGACGCCGGTGACGAGCGGCGGGAAGAAGCGCAGGAGCCTGCCGAAGAACGGGCCGATCGCGAGACAGAAGACGCCCGCGACCATCACCGCGCCGTAGATGGCCGGGAGTTGGTCGCCGCTGGCGTTCGTCTCGGCGATGGCGAGCATCGGCGCGATGCCGGCCGAGGAGGCGGCGTTGACGAAGGGCAGCCGGTTGCCGACGAAGCCCTTGACGCCGAGGGTCTGGAGGAGGGTCGCCACACCCGCGATGAGCAGGGACGCGGCGATGAGCCGGGTCTGGCCCGCGGTGTCGAGGTGGACGGCCTGGCCGATGATGAGCGGGGGCGTGACCACGCCCGCGTACATGGCGGCGATGTGCTGGAGCGCGGCGGGGACGAGCCGCGAGGGGTGGAGCTTCTCGTCCACCGGGTGGACCTCGGGTCCTGCCGGTGGGGTGGAACACGGGCCTACTGCCGGCCCTTTTGCAGGCGTTGCCATTGCTGATGTTCCCTCCGGTGTGGCGCACCCCCCGCCCGACTGCGGGCGGACGGGGGGTGCGCGCCCCGCGTCAGAGGTTGGTCATGTCGACCGGGATGTGCGGCTCGCAGCCGTCGCGCAGGATGGTGGCCTCGATGAGGCCGTAGGGGCGGTCGGCGGCCCAGTACACGGCGCCGTCCTTGGCCTCGTTCTCAAGCCCGAAGGCCGAGAGGTCCTGCCGGAAGTGGTGCTTGTTGGGCGCGGAGAAGCGGATCTCGTCGATCTCGCTGCGGTTGTTGATGACCCGCGAACCCATCTGGTACAGCGTCTGCTGGAGCGACAGCGAGTAGGTCTCGACGAACGCCTGCAGGATGTGCTTCTTGGACTGCTCGTAGGACTTCTCCCACTGCGGCATGCGCTGCTCGTCGGAGGTCCAGTTGTGCCGCCACCACGTCGACAGGGACGTGGCGAGGATGCGGTCGTAGTCCTCGCGGAGCGTCGTGTACTTGTCCTTGATGAAGCCCCAGAACTCGGAGTTCGTGGAGTTCATCACGGTCAGGTCCTTGAGCCCGGACAGGACTTCGAACTTCTCGCCGTCGTACGTGATCTGCGCGAGGCGCGTCTCCTGGCCCTTGCGGACGAAGGAGTGCTTGACCTCGTCCGCGCCGATGAACTTGGAGTTGCCGTCGGAGCCGGCGATGCGCTCCCAGGCGTACTCCTCGATGCGGATGCGGGCGCGGTGGATCGACGGCTGGCTGTCCACGAAGTGCCGGGCGAGGTGGATGCCGTACTGCTCGGCCGACTCGATGCCGTATTCCTTGGCGAACGCGAAGCAGGTGTTCTTCGTGGTGTCCGTCGGGAGGCAGTTGGCGTTCGAGCCGTTGTAGTGGACGTCGTCGAGGTCGCCGGAGAGGGCGACGGAGACGTTCAGGTCCTTGATGTGGTGGGTGTCGCCGTCCCGCGTGATCTTGACGACGCGGTTCTCTGCTTTGCCGTACTGGTTCTGGCCGAGAATCGTGGGCATGTCTGCTAGCTCCCTCGGTAAACGGAGTAGCCGAACGGGTTGAGCAGCAGCGGTACGTGGTAGTGCTCGCCCGGCGTGACGGCGAACGTGATCGCCACCTCCGGGAAGAACGCACCGCTGTCCCTTACGCGGGGGGCGTCCTGCTGCGCCTCGGCTTGCTTCTGTGTCTTGATCGAACCCGTGAAGTACTCCTCGACCTCGAAGTCGAGTCGTACGTGGGTGGTGCCTTCCGGCAGCGCCGGCAGGTCCTTGCAGCGCCCGTCCGCGTCGGTCGCGGAGCCGCCGAGTGCCACCCACTCGCCGCCCCGGCCCGTGCGGGCCGCGAGGGAGATGGCGACGCCCTCGGCGGGGCGTCCGATGCTGGTGTCGAGAATGTGCGTGGACACCGACGCGGTGGTCGCGGTGCTCATCAGTCGTCCTCTTCTGCTTCTAGTCTGCTTCGGCGAGGCGGGTCAGGCGGATTCGGTTGATCTTCCCCAGTTCGGCGCGCACGATCTCGCGCTCCGTCCTGGCGTCGTTACCGATCCTGGCCTTCAGCGCGTCGCGCATCTGCTCGCCGGTCGCCCCGGTGGCGCAGATCAGGAAGACATGCCCGAACCGTTCCTGGTAGGCCAGGTTGAGTTCGAGCATCTCGGCCTTGAGCTCCTCGGAGGCGCCGGCCATGCCCCGCTGCTCGCAGGACGAGGTCGGGTCGCCCGGCTTGGGCCGGCCGATCGGGGGGTGCCCCGCCATCGCCTCGGCGAGATCCTCGTCGGTGAGCTCGGCCATGGCGGCGTCGCTCGCGGCGAAGAGTTCTTCCGTGGTGGTGAAGGGGCGCTGGGCGAGGAGCCTGCTCCCCCACGCCGAGCTGGCACACACCTCGTGGAGCGCGGCGCCTGCCGCGGTCTCCGCCAGGGTGTTGAACCGGGAAAGTCCCGGCATCGGACGTGAAGTCACGGGAAGCCTCCGTGGCCTTGTGCTGGACGGGCTGCGGATAGCTAACGCCCTCCGAAACACCACGTCAACACTTTGTTGAAAACTTGGAGTTACAAAAACCGCCGCCCGGATACCGGACGGCGGCTGGTTGTACACCTTGCTGTGCTAGGGGGCCCCTTACTCACTCTTCGCCGCGTTTTCCCTGTTCAGGTAGTTGTAGACGGTGAACCGGGAGACGCCGAGCGCTCCGGCCACGGTCTCCACACCGTGCCGCACGGAGAAGGCGCCCCGCGCCTCGAGGGCCCGCACGACCTCCTGCTTGGCCTTGCGGTCGAGGGAGGAGAGGGGCATGCCCCGCCCGCGCTCCATGGCCAGCAGGATGTGATCCAGGGAGTCGGCCAGCTGGGGCAGCCGTACGGCGATGACCTCGCGACCCTCCCAGTGCAGGACGACATCGTCCTTGCCCGCCTCCTGCGGCGGCAGCATCTCGCCCCCCATGGCGTCCACCAGCGGCTTCACCGCGCTGACGAAGGGGACGTCTCCGGTAGCAGTCACTTATCGCCCTCCCCCATCACATTGACCTGGAGCGAGACGCGGGTGGCGCCGGCCTCCAGGGCCTGGCGCAGCAGCGCGTCCACCGCGCCGAGCACGGCGGCGGCCTCTCCCTCGGCGGTGTTGCCGAACGGGCCGACGTCCACCGCGTCCAGTTCGGCCTTCTGGATGACGTCACGGGCGACGACCGCGTGGGGCGGCGCCTCGTCGAGGTCGAACGGCTCGGTCGTGAACTCCACTCTCAATCGCACGGGCACAACCTAACGCCGCGACCGCTTTTTCCGGCAGCCCCTCTTGACAAGGGCGAGCTCCGTTCGGCAGTCTTCCATCAAGCAGAAACGAACTTCCGCAATACGGAACACCACGACACGGAAGGGAGCGCCGACCCCCATGGGATTCGCAGACCAGCGCTTCAACGTCAACCTGTCGATCCTCTTCACGGAACTCCCGCTCCTGGAGCGCCCCGCGGCCGCGGCCGCGGCGGGCTTCACCGCGGTCGAGCTGTGGTGGCCCTGGGTCGACGCCCCCACCCCCGAGCAGTCCGAGCTCGACGCCCTGAAGAAGGCGATCGAGGACGCGGGCGTCCAGCTCACCGGGCTCAACTTCTACGCCGGACAGCTGCCGGGCCCCGACCGCGGCGCCCTGTCGATCCCCGGCGAGGAGAGCGAGAAGTTCCGCGCGAACATCGACATCGCGGCGGACTTCGCGCAGTCCCTCGGCTGCACGGCGCTGAACGCCCTGTACGGCAACCGCGTCGACGGCGTCGACCCGGCCGTCCAGGACGAGCTCGCCCTGGAGAACCTGACGCTCGCGGCCCGCGCGGCCCACCGTGTCGGCGCGATCCTCCTGATCGAGGCGCTGAACAAGCCCGAGTCGCCGCTGTGCCCGATCGTGAGCGCCCCCAAGGCGATCGAGATCGTGGACAAGGTGAACGCGGCCACCGGCCTCGGCAACGCCAAGTTCCTGATGGACCTGTACCACCTGTCCATGAACGGCGAGGACCTGCCGTCGGTGATCGAGCAGTACGCCGCGAAGACCGGCCACGTGCAGATCGCGGACAACCCGGGCCGTGGCGCCCCCGGCACCGGTTCGCTGCCGCTCGAGGACCTGCTCGACCAGCTCGCGAAGACCGGCTACGAGGGCTACGTCGGCCTCGAGTACAAGCCCGGCGACAAGCCGAGCGCCGAGGCCTTCGAGTGGCTGCCCGCCGCCGCCCGCGCCGCGCGCTGATCACCTCCCGCGTCAGCGCCAACTCACTTACGTACGACCGCAGTTAGAGAGGCACCCTCATGAGCAACCTTCCCAAGATCGCGTGGATCGGCCTCGGCATCATGGGCTCCCCCATGTCCGAGAACCTGATCAAGGCTGGTTACTCGGTGACCGGCTTCACCCTCGAGCAGGACAAGCTGGACCGGCTCGCCGCCGCCGGTGGCACCGCGGCCGGCTCGATCGCCGAGGCCGTCAAGGACGCCGACGTCATCGTCACGATGGTGCCCGCCTCTCCGCAGGTCGAGGCCATCAACTACGGCCCCGAGGGCATCCTCGAGAACGCGAAGTCCGGCGCGCTGATCGTCGACATGTCGTCGATCACCCCGCAGACCTCGGTCGACCTGGCGAAGAACGCCAAGGAGAAGGGCATCCGCGTCATCGACGCGCCCGTCTCCGGTGGCGAGGCCGGCGCCATCGAGGCCGTGCTCTCGATCATGGTCGGCGGTGAGCAGGCCGACTTCGACGAGGCCAAGCCGCTCCTCGAGACCCTCGGCAAGACCATCGTGCTGTGCGGTCCGCACGGCTCGGGCCAGACCGTGAAGGCCGCCAACCAGCTCATCGTCGCCGTGAACATCCAGGCGTGCGCCGAGGCCGTGGTCTTCCTGGAGAAGTCCGGCGTGGACCTCACCGCCGCGCTCGACGTCCTCAACGGCGGCCTGGCCGGCTCGACCGTCCTGACCCGCAAGAAGGACAACTTCCTGAACCGGGACTTCAAGCCCGGCTTCCGGATCGACCTGCACCACAAGGACATGGGCATCGTCACCGACGCCGCCCGCAACGTGGGCGCCGCCCTGCCCGTCGGCGCGGTCGTCGCCCAGCTGGTCGCCTCGCTGCGCGCCCAGGGCGACGGTGGCCTCGACCACTCGGCGCTGCTGCGCGCCGTCGAGCGCCTGTCCGGCTCGCAGGTCTGATCCACCCGGTCTTCCGGGCCGTGGCGGCGCTGACACCTGTCCTGTCGCGCCCAGGCGTCGCCACGGCCCGGAACTTCATGGCGTTCAATTCAACAAACTGTTGACCATAACTTCAACAAACTGTTGACGTGGCTGTTCAGAGCCTCTTACGCTCCGGTTCACCGTCAGCAGTTCCAGCAGTTCCGTACGGAAGGTCACCCTCGCCACCATGTCGAAGCGTGTGCTCACGACCGAGTCCGGCGCTCCTGTCGCCGACAACCAGAATTCCGCCACCGCCGGCGTCGGTGGCCCGATCCTGCTGCAGGATCAGCACCTCCTCGAGAAGCTCGCCCGCTTCAACCGTGAGCGCATCCCGGAGCGTGTCGTGCACGCCCGCGGCTCCGGCGCGTACGGCTATTTCGAGGTGACCGACGACGTCACCGGCTTCACCCACGCGGACTTCCTCAGCGAGGTCGGCAAGCGCACCGAGACGTTCATCCGCTTCTCCACCGTGGCGGACAACCTCGGCGGCGCGGACGCGGTCCGTGACCCGCGCGGCTTCGCGCTGAAGTTCTACACCGAAGAGGGCAACTACGACCTCGTCGGCAACAACACCCCGGTGTTCTTCATCAAGGACCCGATCAAGTTCCCCGACTTCATCCACTCCCAGAAGCGCGACCCCTTCACGGGCAAGCAGGAGGCGGACAACGTCTGGGACTTCTGGGCGCACGCCCCCGAGGCCACGCACCAGATCACCTGGCTGATGGGTGACCGCGGCATCCCCGCCTCGTACCGTCACATGAACGGCTACGGCTCGCACACCTACCAGTGGACGAACGCCCAGGGCGAGGCGTTCTTCGTCAAGTACCACTTCAAGACGAACCAGGGCATCCGCTCGCTCTCCTCCGAGCAGGGCGCCGAGCTCGCGGGCAAGGACCCGAACTCGCACCAGACGGACCTGCTCCAGGCCATCGAGCGCGGTGTCAACCCGTCCTGGACGCTGTACGTGCAGCTCATGCCGGCCGCCGAGGCGGACGAGTACCGCTTCAACCCGTTCGACCTCACCAAGGTGTGGCCGCACAAGGACTACCCGCTGCAGCGCGTGGGCCGTCTGGTCCTCGACCGCAACCCGGACAACGTCTTCGCCGAGGTCGAGCAGGCCGCGTTCTCGCCGAACAACTTCGTGCCCGGCATCGGCCCGTCGCCCGACAAGATGCTCCAGGGCCGCCTGTTCGCCTACGCGGACGCGCACCGCTACCGCCTGGGCGTCAACCACACCCAGCTCGCGGTGAACTCGCCCAAGGCGACCGAGGCGAACAACTACGGCCGCGACGGTCTGATGGCGTCCAACGCCTACCCGCGCGACCGCAAGAACTACGAGCCCAACTCGTACGACGGGCCCGCCGAGACCGGCCGCGCCCTGTCGGCCCCGCTCGCGGTCGCCGGCTACACCGGCACCCACGAGGCGCCGGCCCACACCAAGGACGACGACTTCTACCAGGCCGGTGAGCTGTACCGCCTGATGTCGGACGACGAGAAGTCCCGCCTGATCGCCAACATCGCCGGCGGCCTCTCGCAGGTCTCGCGCGACGACGTGATCGAGAAGAACCTGGCTCACTTCCACGCCGCGGACGCCGAGTACGGCAAGCGCGTGGAGGAAGCGGTCCGCGCCCTGCGCGAGGACTGACACCCGAGCTGCGTCCGGGGCCTGACGGGAGGTCAGGTTCCGGGCGCGACGCCCGCGCCGCTGTGCAGACCCGGATGAGGGGTGGTCACACGGCGGCGCGGGCAGTCCGCCCCAGGCGGACAGGCACGGTCCGCGGCGGCTCTGTGAGCCAGTGCGGTGGTCAAGATCCTGGCGGCCCCTTCTCGACCTGAGGGAAAGGGTGTCGCGGGGTTCATCGCAGACCGCCGCGGTACCGGCCACACCACAGAATCCGCCCGGCAGCACGCATGCATGTTTCGCCAGTCGCGTGCCGTCGGGCGGCAACAACTCCCCTCGGGGGAAACAAGAACGCCGAGTACGGTTTACGGTCCCGTACTCGGCGTTCTTGTGTCGTGCGGGGCCCGGCCCCGGTAGCCCCCGGCCCGGTAGCCCCAACTCCGGAAGGGCCCCAGCCCCAGCCCGTTTCCATCGGGTCGGGGCTTTCTCATGCCCGCATCGCGCCACGCCTGAGCGGCCCGTGGAGCGCCGTTCTCCGGTCTGGGCGGAGGGAGGTACCCCGACGGGACCGGAGCTCATCTCCGGCCTGCCCAGAGGGTGTTGACGGAAGCCCTCGACAATACCGGCGCACGCCGAAGGGGCGGCCCACCCCGTCGGGTGGACCGCCCCTCAGCTGGCCGGCAGAGGCCGGATCAGCCCTTCAGCGGACGGATCGCCGTGGGCGCGTGGCCCGGCTCCGTCGCGAGCTCCTCGAACTCCTTGACGGCGCTGATGTCGGCCGTCGGGCTCATCGAGATGTTCGTGACGCGCTCCAGGATCGCCTCGACGACGACCGGCACGCGGTACTCGGCGGCCAGCTTCTTGGCCTCCTCGAAGGCCGGCAGGAGCTGGTCGGGCTCGGTGACACGGATCGCCTTGCAGCCGAGGCCCTCGGCGACCTTGACGTGGTCGACGCCGTAGACGCCCAGCTCGGGGCTGTTCTGGTTCTCGAACTCCAGGTTGACCTGGAAGTTGATGTCCAGACCGATCTGCGCCTGGCGGATCAGGCCCAGGTAGGCGTTGTTGACCAGGACGTGGACGTACGGGATGCGGTGCTGCGCACCGACCGCCAGCTCCTCGATCATGAACTGGAAGTCGTAGTCACCGGACAGGGCGACGACCTGGGTGTCCGGGTCGGCGGTGGCGACACCGAGCGCGGCCGGGATGGTCCAGCCGAGCGGGCCGGCCTGGCCGCAGTTGATCCAGTGGCGCGGCTTGTAGACGTGCAGCATCTGCGCGCCGGCGATCTGGGAGAGGCCGATGGTGGTGACGTAGCGGGTGTCGGGCCCGAACGCCTTGTTCATCTCCTCGTAGACGCGCTGCGGCTTCATCGGCACGTTGTCGAAGTGCGTGCGGCGGTGCAGCGTGCCCTTGCGCTCCAGGTGGGAGTCGACCCAGGCGGAGCGGTCGGGGAGCTTGCCCGCGGCCTTGAGCTCGCGCGCGACCTCGACGAACAGTTCGAGGGCGGCCTTGGCGTCGGAGGTGATCCCGTAGTCCGGGGCGAAGATCTTGCCGATCTGGGTCGGCTCGATGTCGACGTGGACGAACTTGCGGCCCTCGCGGTACACGTCCAGCTTGTAGCCGGTGTGACGGTTGGCCCAGCGGTTGCCGATGCCGAGGACGAAGTCCGACTCCAGGAACGTGGCGTTGCCGTAGCGGTGGCCGGTCTGCTGGCCGACCATGCCCGCGTTCAGGTCGTGGTCGTCCGGGATGGTGCCCCAGCCCATGAGGGTCGGGACGACCGGGGTGTTGGTGATCTCGGCGAACTCGACCAGGAGGTCGGAGGCATCCGCGTTGATGATGCCGCCGCCGGCGACGATCAGCGGGCGCTCGGACTCCAGGAGGAAGGAGATCGCCTTCTCGATCTGGGCGCGGGTCGCGGCCGGCTTGTAGACGGGCAGCGGCTCGTACGTCTCCGGGTCGAACTCGATCTCGGTCTGCTGGACGTCGATCGGCAGGTCGATGAGGACCGGGCCCGGACGGCCGGAGCGCATCAGGTGGAAGGCCTGCTGGAAGACGCCCGGCACCTGGGCCGCCTCGAGGACCGTGACGGCCATCTTGGTGACGGGCTTGGCGATCGAGGCGATGTCGACGGCCTGGAAGTCCTCCTTGTGCAGGAGGTGGCTGGGCGCCTGGCCGGTGATGCACAGGATCGGGATCGAGTCACCCGTGGCCGAGTAGAGGCCGGTGATCATGTCGGTGCCGGCCGGGCCCGACGTACCGATGCAGACACCGATGTTGCCCGGATTGGTACGGGTGTAGCCCTCGGCCATGTGCGAGGCACCCTCGACGTGGCGGGCGAGGGTGTGGCGGATGCCGCCCACGTCCCTGAGGGACTTGTAGAAGGGGTTGATGGCGGCACCCGGCACGCCGAACGCGTTCGTGACGCCTTCGCGCTTGAGGATCTCAACTGCCGCGTCGGCAGCGGTCATACGAGCCATTGAGTTCTCCTGCTTCGGCTGTCGGATTCGCGCTCCCGTCGCGCCCCGCGGCGAGCTGTGAGTCCGTGTCGTCTTCGTGGTCTGGCTTCTGCTAATTTCCACATTGCGGAAAATAGGTTCTGCTATATGGAAGCAATGTAGGCGGAGGTCCCCTGACCGTCAAGGGAGGACAGGTCGAGGACAGGCCGAGGGCGGGTTCCGGAGGGATTCAGAGGGATTCAGAGGGATCTCTCCCCGACTGCCTGCCGCGGCGGGGGAGTTTGGAGGACGATGGGCGGCGAGGGCGGGAAGCCATCACGTGAGCCCGGGTGCGGAGCCCCGGGCGGATGCCGGGAGTGGTTCATGGCTCAGAGCGTGCCGGTGCGGTGCCCGGCCTGCCGGCGCGAACAGATGTATGCGCCACCCGTCTATCCGTGCGCGTGCGGAGCGCCCGTGGGGCCGCCCCTGCGCCACGGCGCACCCGCCCAGCCGGTCACGCACCGCACCTGGCTCGACGACTGGGTGACGGTGCGCTGCGGGGCGTGCGGGCGCCGGGACCGGTGGCCGCGCCCGGAGCTGGGCTGCGCGTGCGGCACGGTGCTCCGGATCCCGGTCGAGGGCGACACCGCGCCCAGCCACGACGCGTCGCCCGGCGCGGACGTCAGCTGGCCCCCGCCCCCGTCCGGCCCCGACCCGGCCACCGCCGACCGGCCGGGCCCCGCCCACATCCCGCTGCCGCCCACCGCTCCCGCGCCCCGGCCCGCCTTCCAGCCGGTGGCCATCCGCACGGCGCGCGACGCGGTGACCGCCGTCGCCCTCTATCTGCGCTGGCTCGGCTACCGGGACATCCGCCGGGCCGACCAGCGCCCCTCGTCCGGTATCGGCCTGGCGGCCCGCGGGGTCGTCGCCCAGGTGGAGCCGTCGGTCCGGCCCGCCACCCTGCGCGACGTGGAATGCCTGTGGCTGACCGGCATGACGGAGTCGTCGGTCTGCGTCTACTTCTCGCTCGCCGGCTACGAGGAGGACGCCCGCACCCGCGCCGACGAACTCGACGTCCCCCTGTTCGTCCTTGACCTGGCGGGCATGCCGCAGCCAGTCAACAGCCCGGCGGACGAACTGATAGCGGCCGGGGCGTAGGCCCCGGCCGCGGTCCGTTCGCGAAAACCGGTCCGTTCGCGAAAACCGGTCCGTTCGCGAAAAACTGTCGGTTCGCGAAAAACCTTCCGTTCGCGAAACCCGCCTCAGCCGGAGGCGCCCCCGTACCCCTCCCGCAGTTCCACCTTGCGGACCTTGCCGCTCACCGTCATCGGGAACGCGTCCAGGATGCGCAGCCGGGTCGGCGTCTTGTAGTGGGCGAGGCGGTCGTGGCAGTACGCGCGCAGTTCCTGCAGCGTGAGCGTGTCCTCGGGGTCCCGGAGGATGACGCAGGCCAGGACCTCCTCCCCGTACCGCTCGTCGGGTACGCCCACGACCTGGACGTCGGAGATCTTCGGGTGGGCGTAGAGGAACTCCTCGATCTCGCGCGGGTAGATGTTCTCGCCGCCCCTGGTGATCATGTCCTTGATGCGGCCGACGATCTGCGCGTAGCCGTCCTCGCGCAGGACCGCGAGGTCACCGGTGTGCATCCAGCGGCCCGCGTCGATGACCTCGGCCGTCTTCTCGGGCTCGTCCCAGTAGCCGAGCATCACGCTGTAGCCGCGCGTGCACAGCTCCCCGGCCTCGCCGCGCGGCAGCGTCACGCCGGTGACCGGGTCGACGACCTTGACCTCGATGTGCGGCAGGACGCGCCCGACCGTGCCGGTGCGCCGCTCCAGGTCGTCGTCGCGGCGCGTCTGCGTGGAGACGGGCGAGGTCTCGGTCATGCCGTAGCAGATGGACACCTCCGCCATGTGCATCTCGGCGACGACCCGCTTCATGACCTCGACGGGACACGGGGAGCCCGCCATGATGCCGGTGCGCAGGGACGACAGGTCGTAGGTCGCGAAGTCGGCGAGGTTCAGCTCGGCGATGAACATCGTCGGGACGCCGTACAGGGACGTGCAGCGCTCGCGTTCGACCGCGTGCAGTGTGGCGACGGGGTCGAAGGACGGGGCAGGGATCACGATGCAGGCGCCGTGCGAGGTGGCGCCGAGGTTTCCCATCACCATGCCGAAGCAGTGGTAGAAGGGCACGGGCAGGCACACCCGGTCCTGCTCGGTGTAGCCGATGGTCTCGCCCACCCAGTAGCCGTTGTTGAGGATGTTGTGGTGGGAGAGCGTGGCCCCCTTGGGGAAGCCGGTCGTGCCCGACGTGTACTGGATGTTGACCGCGTCGTCGCAACTCAACTCGGCCTGCCTGGCCTTGAGTTGATCGACCGTCACCGACGCGGCGGCCGCCGTGAGCGCGTCCCACCCGGGGTCGCCGATGAACACCGTCTCGCGCAGCTCGGGGCACCGCTCCCGCACCTGCCGCACGAGGGCCCGGTAGTCGCTGCCCTTGTGCTCGGTGGAGGCGACGAGGATCGAGACGCCCGCCTGCCTCAGCACGAACTCCAGCTCGTGGGCGCGGTACGCGGGGTTGATGTTCACCATGATCGCGCCGATGCGCGCGGTCGCGTACTGCACGAGGACCCACTCGGGGCAGTTGACCGCCCAGATCCCGACCCGGTCCCCCTTGCCCACACCTCTGGCCATCAGGCCGCGCGCCAACTCGTCGACGTCCGCGCCGAATCGGGCGTAGGTCCAGCGCCGCCCGGAGGGCACGTCGACCAGGGCGTCCCGGTCGGGGAACGCGGCCACGGCCCGGTCGAGGTTCCGGCCGATGGTGTCGCCGAGGAGCGGCGCGGGGGCCGTCCCGTGCGCGTACGAGAGAAGCTCTGCGGTCACCCCTGTGGTCATCGGAAGTCCTCCTCGCGGTATTCGGCGGCCGAGCCCTGGGCCGTGCGCTCCCGCAGCTCGATGCGGCGGATCTTCCCGGAGACGGTCTTGGGCAGCTCGGCGAACTCCAGGCGCCGGACGCGCTTGTACGGGGCGAGGACGCCGCGCGAATGCTCGAACAGCAGCTTCGCGGTGTCGGGCCCGGGTTCGTACCCCTCGGCGAGCACGACGTACGCCTTCGGGACGGCGAGCCGCAGCTCGTCGGGGGCGGGCACGACGGCCGCCTCGGCGACCGCCTCGTGCTCCAGGAGCGCGCTCTCCAGCTCGAACGGGCTGATCTTGTAGTCGGAGGCCTTGAAGACGTCGTCGGCGCGGCCGACGTACGTCAGATAGCCGTCGTCGTCGCGGGAGCCGATGTCGCCGGTGCGGTAGTAGCCGCCGGCCATCGCCTCGGCGGTCTTCTCCGGGTCGCCGTGGTAGCCGGCCATGAGGCCGACGGGCCGGGCGGACAGGTCGAGGCTGATCTCGCCCTCGCGCGCGCCGGGCTCCCCCGTCACCGGGTCCAGCAGTTCGACCTTGTAGCCGGGGCTTGGCCGCCCCATGGAGCCGCTCTTCAGCTCCTGGCCCGGGCTGTTGGAGACCTGCACGGCGGTCTCCGTCTGCCCGAACCCGTCCCGGATGGTGACGCCCCAGGCGCGCCGCACCTGCTCGATGACCTCGGGGTTCAGCGGCTCGCCCGCGGCGACGACCGCGCGCGGCGGCGTCGCGAGCTGCGTCAGGTCGGCCTGGATGAGCATGCGCCACACGGTGGGCGGCGCGCAGAACGACGTGACGCCGGCCCGCTCCATGACCTCCATGAGCCGGCCCGCGTCGAAGCGCGTGTAGTTGTAGAGGAAGACGGTCGCCTCCGCGTTCCACGGCGCGAAGAAGTTCGACCAGGCGTGCTTGGCCCAGCCGGGCGACGAGATGTTCAGATGGACGTCCCCGGGGCGCAGGCCGATCCAGAACATGGTCGCCAAGTGCCCTACGGGATACGACACATGGGTGTGCTCGACGAGCTTGGGCCGGGCGGTCGTGCCGGACGTGAAGTACAGGAGGAGCGGGTCCTGGGCGAGCGTGACCCCGTCGGGCTCGAACGTCACGGAGGCGACGTCCGCCTCCTCGTACGCGGTCCAGCCCTCGGCAGGAGCGCCGCCCGAGCCGACCACGATGCGGGTGTAGTCACCGGGGACCTCGGCGAACTTCTCCACGTCCTCGGGCCGCACGATGACGTGCCGCGCCCGGCCCCGGTCGACGCGGTCGCGCAGGTCGGCGGGGCCGAGGAGGGGCGTCGCGGGGATGACGACGGCGCGCAGCTTCATCGCGGCGAGCATGATCTCCCACAGCTCCACCTGGTTGCCGAGCATCAGGAGGATGCGGTCGCCCGCACCGACGCCCTGACCGCGCAGCCAGTTCGCGACGCGGTTCGAGCGGCGGCGCAGCGCGTCGAAGGTGAAGAGGCCCTCGCGGCCGTCCTCCTCGACGATGTGCAGGGCGGTCTTCCCGTTGCCGTCGGCGATGGCGTCGAACCAGTCGAGGGCCCAGTTGAAGCGCTCGGGCCGGGGCCAGGCGAAGCCCTCGTACGCGGTGGCGTAGTCGTCCGCGTTCCGGAGCAGGAAGTCCCTCGCCGCGCGGAACTGCTCGGTGGGGCCCGGGTCCGTACCCGTGGTCGCCGTCGTCATGTGTCCTCCTCATTGCGGACCGTGCGTGCCATCGTGTAATCCGTGACGCAGATCTCACCACCCCCGGACGGGGGTGGTGCACGACCCCACTCACTGGAGGGACACGGCGAGTGAGCGCAGACGGGACCGACGCGGTGGAGATGCGTGCCGCTCTGGTGCGGCTGCGGCGGAGCACGGGCCTGCCCGTCGCGTTCGGCGGCCTCGTGACGGCCGGACCCCTGACGGGCGGCACCGGCTCGGTACGCATCGGCGAGCTGAGCGGCGCGGCGACGGGCGTGCTCCACGGCCTCGCCATCGCGACGGGCAACGGCCTGGGCGGCAAGGCGCTCGCCCTGTCCCGGCCGTGCGCGGTCACGGACTACCCGGTCTCGCGGCACATCAGCCACGAGTACGACGCGGCGGTCGCCGCCGAGGGCCTGCTCTCGGTCCTCGCGGTCCCCGTCGTCGTACGCCGCCGGGTACGGGGCGTGCTGTACGGGGCCCTGCGCACCGCCCAGCCGCTGGGTGACCGCACGCTGAGCGAGGCGGTGGCGGCCGCGCGCGACGTGGAGCAGGCGCTGGTGGTGCGGGACGAGGCGCGGGCGCTGCTCGCGGCGGCGAGCCCGGCGGACGCGGGCGGCGGTCCCCCGGCCGGTTCGGCCGCGTGGGAGGAGGTGCGCGAGGCGCACGGCGCGCTGCGGGCGCTCGCGCCACGCGTCGTCGACCCCGCGCTGCGCGAGGAACTGCTCGCGGTCTGCGGCAGGCTCGCCTCGGCGACGGCGCCGCCGCGCGTTCGGGACGTGGGGCTCACGCCGCGCGAGGTCGACGTCCTCGCGTGCGTGGCGACGGGTGCGACGAACGCGGCCACGGCCGAGCGGCTCGGGCTGCGCCCCGAGACCGTGAAGGGCTATCTGCGGTCGGCGATGCGGAAATTGGGGGCACACACGCGGCTCGAGGCGGCGGTGGCGGCGCGCAGGGCGGGACTTCTGCCGTGAACCTCATGCGTGCCGCGCGCGGTGCCGGGCGGGCCGCTACTAGGGCGTGTTTCGAAAGTAGCGTCGTCCGCCCGGAGGGCGGGCCCCGCGGCGTCTGGTGCGTGCGATCGCAAGGCGCCGGAGCGTCCTAGTGGCGGAGCCACTCGGACGTTTCGGCAACGCCGCATGGGGGTCCCCCCGCTCGAGCGAAGCCGAGAGTGGGGGAGTGCGTGCCAGGCGCCGCGGGGCAGGCGGGACTTTCGCAACACGCCCTAGGTCCGTACCGTTCCGAAGCGGATGTCGCACGGGCCCGTGACGCCCAGCGTGCGCGCGGTGGCCTCCGCCTCGGCGACGAGCGCGTCACGCTGTGCGGCGGTGAGTTTCCCGAAGGGCTGGAGGGTGAGGGACGCCGCGGCCTCGTCGAGGTTCCAGAGTCCGGCGAGCACGCCGTCGACGAGGAAGGTCGGGTACACGACGTTGCCCGTCCAGGTGCGCTCCTTGTAGGCGAGCGGGACGAGGCGTGTGCGGTCGGCGTGGGACAGGAGCACGTTGTCGAACTCGGGGAGGAGCCGGGGCGGGGCGGGCGTGTCCTCGTCGGGGCGTGGGGCGTCGGGCAGGTCGAAGAGCTCGACGCCGTGCGGGTCGCGGAAGGTCACGAGCCGGGGCCGCAGCCGCTCGAACACCTCCTTCATCCTCGTCAGGCCCGACCACTGCTGCATGTCCTTGACGGAGGCGGGACCGAACGCGGCCAGATAGCGCAGGACGGTGCCGTCCGGGGCGGGAGCGGTGGCGGGGTCGGGGTCGGACTCGGGTGCGCCGCCGGGTTCCTGGGCGCGGTCGAGCCAGTGACCGGCGGTCGTCAGGGTGACCTGGCCGCTGCGCTTCCACAGGCCGCGCGGGGTGGTCTGCACGAGCGGGAGCCGGCAGCGGACGGCGATCGTGAGGACGAGAGGGTCCGCGTCGGGCCACCGCGCGAGCAGCAGCTCCCTGATCTGCTTCGGAGTGCGCGGCTCCTCTTCGACGTACGCCTTGGTGAGCGCGGTGAGACGGTCGAGGTCGACGCCCGCGAGGCGCTTCGTGAACATCTTCAACTCCCGCTCGAGGGCGGGCTGGACGAGCGGGCGCAGGCGCACGCAGTCGTCGGCGCCGAGCAGGTGGACCGTGGAGCGCATGGCGGCGATGCGGACGACCTCGCGGTCGTTCAGGAGCGCGGACAGCTCGGCGGGGTCGAAGCCGTCGAGCCGGGCGGCGAGCGCGACGTAGGGCGGCTTCACGTTCTGCGCCTGGAGGCCCACCAGATGTTCCACCGCGGCCTTGGCGGTGACGGGTGAACGGCGCAGCAGGAACTGGCGGTCGAGGGTGGCGCGCCCCAGGGCCCGCGCCGACAGGGTCCGATCAGTCATGCCCGGCACGGTAGCGGGGCTTGCGGACATCTTCTGACCGCAAGCCGCCGATCGCTGCCGATCCCTGCCGATTCCCGGCCCGGCGATCACTCCACGCCGCCGAATTTGAGCCATATATCCTGCACAGAGGCCGAAGTGACAGCCGTATCGACACGCAGGACAGCCGTTATCGACACGCAAGGCGGAGACATGGCAGAGCGGCGGGCCCGCCCGGGAGCGGCACCGAAGAAGTTCACATGGCGCCGCGCCAACGGGCAGCCGCCGGCGGAACCGCCCACGCCCGAGGCCGCGCCACCGGCCCCCGACGCGTCCGCGGACCCCGCCCCGGAGACGGCGAGCGTGGTGCAGGCGGCCCTGTACCGGGACGGTGTGCGGGTGGCGTCACCCGCGACGCTCGCCGAGACGTTCCGCGAGCTGCGCCGCGAACAGCCGGACGGCATGGCCTGGATCGGCCTCGCCCGCCCCACCGAGGCCGAACTCCTCTCCCTGGCAGGCGAGTTCGACCTTCACCCATTGGCGGTGGAGGACGCCCTCGAAGCACACCAGCGCCCGAAGCTGGAGCGGTACGGAGACACGCTGTTCGTCGTCCTGCGCGCCGCCCGCTATCTGGACGCGCCCGAGGAGGTGGAGTTCGGTGAGCTGCACGTCTTCGTCGGCGCGGACTTCGTCATCACGGTCCGGCACGGCGCCGCCCCCGACCTCTCCGTGGTGCGCCGCCGCATGGAGGACACCCCGGAACTGCTGAGACTGGGCCCGGAGGCGGTGCTCTACGCGATCCTCGACGCGGTGGTCGACGGCTACGCCCCGGTCGTGGCCGGCGTACAGACCGACATCGACGAGATCGAGACGGAGGTCTTCAGCGGCGCCCCCGAGGTGTCCCGGCGCATCTACGAACTCTCGCGCGAGATGGTCGAGTTCCAGCGCGCCACCCGCCCCCTCGTCGGCATGCTGCACGGCCTGATGGCGGGCTTCGCCAAGTACGGCACGGACGAGGAACTCCAGCGCTACCTGCGCGACGTCGCCGACCACGTCACGCACACCAGCGAGCGCGTGGACGGCTTCCGCCAGGCCCTCGCGGACATCCTGACGGTGAACGCGACCCAGGTGACCCAGCAGCAGAACGCGGAGATGCGGGCCCTGGCGGAAGCGGGCTTCGAGCAGAACGAGGAGATCAAGCGCATCTCGTCCTGGGCGGCGATCCTCTTCGCGCCCACACTCGTGGGGACCATCTACGGCATGAACTTCGTGAACATGCCGGAACTGGCCTGGCGGTTCGGCTACCCCATCGCGATCGGCCTGATGGGGGTCGTCTGCGTCAGCCTGTACGTGATCTTCAAGCGCCGCGACTGGCTCTGAAGCCCTCCCGTGACTGGTCGCTCATACGGGGAAGGCGGCACCGGCTGCTGCTTTCCCAACCCGCCGGCGCCTACGTCATCCCGCAGGCCTGCACTGACGTACCCATCGGGTCACCAGGTGCGCGGGAGGTAAACCGTCCGCGCCGGGGCTACCGTCGTCCGGGCCTGAGCGCGTGCTGGGCGGCGAGGCGGACGGGTGCGTTCTGGGCGCCGTAACCGCGGTATCCGCCGTCGCGCTGGACCAGTTCGAAGAAGACCCGGCCGACGGTCTCCGTGTAGAAGTGGCGGAAGACGCCGTGCTCGTCGCGGTCGTAGAGGATGCCGAGTTCGCGGTACGTCTCGGCCTCGCCGGGAGCGAACTCGAAGCGGGCGGCGAGGTCGTCGTAGTAGTTGGGCGGTACGGGCAGTGCTCGTCCGCCCGCCTTCCGGAAGGCGCGGGCCGCGGCGACCACGTCGTCCGTGGCGAGGGCGATGTGCTGGGCGCGGCCGGCGTCGTCGGCGGGGCCCGCGCCGATGCCGAGGGCGATCCGCACGCTGCCGTCGCCGTTCGTGACGGCGCGGCTGCGGAGCAGGCCGTAGGGGTCGGCGACGTCGACGCTCTCCTGGGGCCTGAGCCCGAGGACCGTGCGGTGGAAGAGCGCGGCCTCGTCGAACTGGTGCCAGGGCTGGGTCAGGGCGAGGTGGTCGATGCGCAGGGGGGCGGCGGGACCGGGCTCACCGCATCGGCCGGCGGGCAGGGGTGCGTCGGGGAGGGGCGCCTCGGGAAGCGGTGCGAAGTCCTCCCGCCAGTTCGGCAGGCCCTCCCGGTCCGTCGCGCAGAAGAAGATCTCCACGCCGTCGGGCGCCGCCACCGCGTCGAGCGGGGCGTCCTCGGGTGCCCGGCGCCTGGGCAGTACGGGCGCGAGGAGCGACTCGGCGCGGGCGGCCGCGGCGGCCGGGTCCGGGGATTCCAGGCCGAGCGCGGCGAGCGCGAGCCCGTCGCGGTGCCGGACCGGGTCGGTCGTGACCAGGACGCGCGCCGCACCGGCCTGCCACAGCTCCACGGGCTTGCTGCGGTGCCGGGCGGTCCGGCGCAGACCGAGCGCGCCGAGCAGGTCCGACACCGCGCCGGCGTCCGGGGTGGTGAGTTCCGCGAAGGCGACGCCGGTGGGCTCGACGGACGCGGGCGGCGCCGCGATCCCGGCGGCCTCCTGGAGCAGCACGAGGGAGCGCTGGGCGTCGACGGCGGTGGGTCCCGCGTCGGCCTGCCGGAACACGTCGTTGAACACCTCCAGGGAGAGCGGCCCGGTGTAGCCGGCGTTGATCACGTGCCGGACGAGTCCGGTCACGTCGAGGCCGCCCTGCCCGGGGAAGCAGCGGTAGTGGCGGCTCCACTGGAGGACGTCCATCGCCATCAGAGGGGCGTCGGCGAGCTGGAGGAAGAAGATCTTCTCGCCGGGGATGTCCTCGATGCCCTTGGGGTCGGAGCCCCGGGCCAGGATGTGGAAGCTGTCCAGGCAGGTGCCGAGCGCCGGGTGCCCCGCCGCCTCGACGATGCGCCAGGCGTGGTCGTACGTGCTGACGTGGCGGCCCCACGCGAGCGCTTCGTAGGCGACGCGGACGCCGTGTTCCTGGGCGAGCGCGGCGAGCCGGTGCAGCTGCTCGGCGGCGAGCGCGTCGTCGTCGGCGGCGAGCGGCGAGACGCTGGAGCACACCAGGACGGTGTCCGTGCCGAGCCGGTTCATCAGCCGGAACTTGTGCTCCGCGCGGCGCAGGTTGCGCTCGAACTCCTGTGGCGGCACGGCCTCGATGTCACGCATCGGCTGGTAGAGGTCGATGGTGAGGCCGAGGTCGGCGGCGCGGGCCCTGATCTCCTCGGGGGTGAGGGGGCTCGCGAGGAGATCGTTCTCGAAGATCTCCACTCCGTCGAATCCGGCCGAGGACGCGGCGGTGAGTTTCTCGGTCAGGGATCCGCTGAGCGAGACGGTGGCGATCGAGGTGCGCACGGCGGGGCTCCTTCGCGGAGGGGGAGGGGAGAGAGGCTCAGGCTGGGCGGGGTCAGCTGCGGGCGGGCGCGGGGGCGGCGAGTTCGGCGATGTCGGCGAGCATCCGCGCCGTGTCCGGCTCCCGGCCCGTGAAGAGCCGGAACGCGTCCGAGGCCTGGAAGACGGCCATGCCGCCGCCGTCGAGGGTGGCGCACCCCAACTCCCGGGCGGTACGCAGGAGTTCGGTGTCCAGGGGGCGGTAGACCACCTCGGCGACCCACAGGGACGGGCGCAGCAGCGTGGCCGGGAGGGGCAGTCCGGGGTGGGCGGCCATGCCGGTGGGCGTGGCGTGGACGAGGCCGTCCGCGCGGGCGAGGTACTCCTCGGCGCGCTCGGGCGTGCCGGCGCTCGCGCGGCCCTCGCCGAAGTGCCGGTTCAGCGCGGCGGCCAGGCCTGCGGCGCGCTCGGGCAGGGCGTCGACGACGGTCAGATGTCCGCAGCCCAGGGTGAGCACGGCGTGCGCGACGGCCGCGCCCGCGCCGCCCGCGCCGAGCTGTACGACGCGGTCGAGCGGGGCGTCGGGCAGGCCCCGGGCGAACGAGGCGGCGAATCCGGTGACGTCGGTGTTGTGGCCGACGGCGCGCCCGTCCTCGAACACGACGGTGTTGACCGCGCCGAGCGCCTCCGCCTGCGGGGCGAGCTCGTCGAGGTGCGGGATGACGAGCTGCTTGCAGGGGTGGGTGATGTTGAGGCCGCCGTAGCCCACGGCCCTGGCCGCGCGCAGCAGGTCGCCGACCTGTTCGGGGGCGAAACCGAGGGGGTCGATGTCGATCAGCCGGTAGAGGTAGCGCAGTCCCTGGCGGTCGGCCTCGCGCTCGTGGAGCGCGGGGCTCAGCGAGGGGCCGATGCCCGAACCGATCAGACCGACGAGGCAGGAGTCCTGAGGCACCGTTTCTCCTAATGTACGAACTGGTTCGTTAGTAATACCAGGAACGCGGCATCCTGGAAAGGGCAGCCCGTCACCCGGACGGCCGCAGCTTCTACAATCACCAGCACCGAACGGACCCGGAGGAACGCATGGCCACAGTCGAAGAGCCGACGCGACCGGCGGTCCGGACCCGCGACGCCGCGCGCACCCGGGCCGAGATCCTCGATGTCGCCACCCAGGAGTTCGCCCGCGCCGGGTACACGGGCGCCCGCGTCGACGAGATCGCGGCCCGCACCCGCACCACGAAGCGGATGATCTATTACTACTTCGGCGGCAAGGAACAGCTGTTCACGGCGGTTCTGGAGCGCGCGTACTCGCAGATCCGGCAGGCCGAGCAGGAGGTCGACGTCGACCATCTGGACCCGGTCGCCGCCATCCGCCGGCTCGCCGAGCTGACCTTCGACCACCACGAGGCGCACCCCGACTTCATCCGCCTCGTCGCGATCGAGAACATCCACGAGGCGGAGCACATGGCCGCCTCCGAGCAGCTCGGCGCGCTCAACTCGCCCGCGATCGAGGTGATCCGGCGCATCCTCGACGCGGGGCGGGCGTCGGGCCTGTTCTCGGCCGACATCGACGCCGTGGACCTGCACGCGATGATCAGCTCGTTCTGTTTCTTCCGGGTGTCGAACCGGCACACGTTCGGCGCGCTCTTCGGCCGTGACCTGGTGGCGGCGGAGCAGCGTGAGCACTACCGGACGATGCTGGGCGACATGGTCATCGCCTATCTGACGGCGGATCGCTCCGAGGCCTGAGCGGGGCACCGGCGGGTACCGGAACGGACATGTCCGCGACTCCACCTCTTGACATGCGGGCAATGCCAGCGCAACATCCGTAGCCATCCGCTACTAACTACCCAGTGGGTTAATTAGCTGGACCGCCCGGCCGGACATGGCCGAAGAGCCGGGCAGCGCCGCAGCGCCCCACACCCAGGGCCCAGGCACCACCCCGCACCCCTCCGCTCACTTCACCGCCGAAGTGTCCCCCTAGGAGTACGCCGTGACCGTCCCCTCCCCCGGCGCCGCAGCGCCGCAACAGCCCCCCGAGGGCCAGCCGCGCAAGGCAGCGCTCGCGGCCTGGACCGGCAGCGCCCTGGAGTACTACGACTTCTTCATCTACGGCAGCGCCGCCGCGCTGATCTTCCCGAAGGTGTTCTTCGACGAGTCCGACCCCGCGAACGCGACGCTGCTCTCGCTCGCCACCTTCGGCGTCGCCTACGCCGCCCGCCCGGTCGGCGCGCTCGTCCTCGGGCACCTCGGCGACCGCCTCGGCCGCAAGAAGATCATGGTCTTCACGCTGATCCTGATGGGCCTGTCGACGTTCCTCATCGGCTGTCTGCCCAGCCGGGCCCAGGTCGGCTCCCTCGCCCCGGTCCTGCTGGTCCTGTGCCGCGTGCTCCAGGGTGTCTCCGCCGCCGGCGAGCAGGCGAGCGCCAGCTCCATGACGCTGGAACACGCGCCACCGGGCCGCCGCGGCTTCTTCACCAGTTTCACCCTCAGCGGCACCCAGGCGGGCCAGCTCATCGCCACCCTCGTCTTCATCCCGGTCGCCGCCCTGCCCGAGGACCAGCTGCTCTCGTGGGGCTGGCGCGTCCCGTTCTGGCTGAGCGTCGCGGTCGCCGTCGTCGGGTACGTCATCCGCCGCTCCCTGGAGGAGACCCCCGCCTTCGCCCAGCAGGCGGCGACCGAGGGCGTCGTGAAACTTCCCCTGGCCGTCCTCCTGCGCGACCACTGGGCCGACGTCCTGCGCGTCGTCGCCGGCGCCCTGATCGCCTCCGTGAGCACGATCTTCACCGTATGGGCCCTGTCGTACGCGACGAGCCCGGCGGTGGGCATGGACCGGAGCGGGATGCTGTGGGTGGGCGCCCTCGCGAACCTGGCGGCCCTCGGCGCGATCCCCCTCTGGGCGAAGCTCTCGGACCGCATCGGCCGCAGGCCGGTCTACCTGGTCGGCGCCGTCGGCAGCGCCGTGCTGATGGCCTGCTATCTGTGGGCGATCTCCACGGGTTCGTACCCGCTGGTCCTCGCCCTCGGCATCCTCACGTTCGGCTTCGTGTACAGCGCGGCCAACGGCGTCTGGCCCGCCTTCTACGGCGAGATGTTCCCGACCCGCGTCCGGCTCTCCGGCATGGCGATCGGTACCCAGATCGGCTTCGCGGTCGCCGGGTTCGCGGTGGCGTTCGCCGCACAGATCGCGGGTCCGAACGGTGACGACTGGTCGGCCGTGGCCCTGTTCACCGCGGCGCTCTGCGTGCCGCCGGCCATCGCGGCCCTCACCGCGCGCGAGACGCACGACGTGCCCGCGGAGGAGCTGGGCCTGCGCCCAAAATCTGAACTGCCCGAGCGCGTACCGGCGAAGGCCTGACCGACCCGGCCGCACACCCCCATCTGTGGCGCCGGAGCCGTAGAGTTGATCTCCCGGCCACAGATGGGGGATGGCATGCAGCGCTACGAACGGCTCCGGCAGATCCGGCGGCTCGACCCGGACCAGGACTGGCTCACGATCTACCGCCTGACCAGCGCGTACGAGTTCCCGTGGGACTACACCCGGGCCCTGGAGCTCGCGCTCTACCGCACGTACGCCGTCCCGAGCATCGGCGCCCTGCTCGACCGGACCGCCGAACTGACGGAGCGTCCGCAGAAGCGGTACGACGACACCGCGCTGCTCCTGGACACCGTCGTCGAGCACGGCTTCGACAGCGTCCAGGGCCGCACGGCGATCCGCCGGATCAACCAGATGCACCGCAGCTACGACATCAGCAACGACGACATGCGGTACGTCCTGTGCACGTTCGTCGTGATGCCCAAGCGCTGGATCGACACGTACGGCTGGCGCCGGCTCTCCCGCCATGAGACGACGGCCGCGGCGCACTACTACCGCACCCTGGGCCGGCACATGGGCATCCAGGACATCCCCGGCTCCTACGAGGAGTTCGAGAGCTTTCTCGACGCGTACGAGGCCGAGCACTTCGGCCGGGACGCGGGGGCGCGCCGGGTGTCGGACGCCACGATCGCGCTCATGGCGTCCTGGTACCCGGGCTTCCTCGCCCCGGCGCTGAAGAAGGCGACGGTGGCGCTGCTCGACGAACCGCTGCTGCACGCCTTCGACTACGAGCCGCCGACTCCCGCCGTACGTAGGCTCGTCCGGGGCGCCGTCCGGCTGCGCGGCCGCGCGGTCCGGCTGCTGCCGCCGCGCCGCGAGCCGCACCACGCCCGGCAGAACCGGGAGATCAAGGGCTACCCGAACGGCTACCGGGTCGCCGAACTCGGCACGTTCCCGACACCGGGCCGGGGCGGCTGCCCGGTGCCGCACGAACGATAGGAATCGCGCGTCCCTACAGCGTGACCCTCAACTCGCTGTATCCGTAGGCGATGAACGACTCCACGTGCGGGGCCTCGCCCGCGTCCGGGTCGAGCGCGAGGCCGGGGAAGCGTGCGAACAGGGCCGGGAGCGCGATCTCCGCTTCGAGCCGGGCCAGGGGCGCGCCGACGCAGTAGTGGACGCCATGCCCGAAGGCGAGGTGTTCCTTGTCGACGCGCGTGAGGTCGAAGGCGCCGGCGTCCGCCCCGTGCCGCAGGGGGTCGCGTCCGGCCGAGGCGTACGTGGCGAGGATCGCGTCGCCCTGCGGGATCTTGACGCCGTCGGGCAGCTCGATGTCCTCGACGGCGTACCGCAGCGGCAGGTTGGCGATCGAGGGGGCCCAGCGCAGGGTCTCCTCGATCACGTCGCTCCAGGGGATCTCGCCCGCGAGGACGCGGGCGAGCTGGCCGGGGTGGCCGAGCAGGGCGTGCACGGCGTTGCCGATGAGGTTGACGGTCGTCTCGTGTCCGGCGCCGATGACGAGGAGCAGCGTGTCGACGAGTTCCTGCTCGGTGAGGCCGGAGCCGTCCTCGTCACGGGTGGCGATCAGGACGCTGGTGAGGTCGTCGGCGGGTGTGGCGCGCTTGAGGGCGACCAGGCCGCCGAGGAGTTCGTGCACCTCCTGCCAGATGGCCATGGCCTGTTCGGGCGTGACGGTGGTGTCCATGATGCCCGCGATGAGCCGCGCGGCGTCGGCCTGCCGGTCCTCGGGCACCCCGAACAGCTCGCAGATGACCTGCATCGGCAGCGGGTGCGCGTACGCCGTGCGCAGGTCGACGCGGCCGTCGGGCACCTCGGCCATCCGGTCGAGCAGGCCGTGGGCCAACTCCTCGATGCGGGGGCGGAGGGCGTCGGTGCGGCGCTTGGTGAACGCGGGCGAGACGAGCTTGCGCAGCCGGCGGTGGTTGGCGCCGTAGGCAGTGAACATGTTGGTCACGCCGACCCAGGAGTTGACCCAGGACTCGCGGAACTCGCCGTCGATCCAGGCGGGCCAGTGCTGGTTGGGGTCCTTGGAGACGCGGTCGTCGGCGAGGAGCTGCTTGAGGACGGTGTACTGGGTGGGGGCCCAGGCCGGTATGCCACCGGGGAGTTCGACGAGTGCCGCTGTGCCGCGCGGGCGCAGCAGGTCGGCCTCCGCGTGCAGGCCGCGTCCCGCGGGGTCGATGACGTGGGGGGCGTGTGCCATGTGATGCTCCAGAAGTGTGGGGGTTCATGGGGGTTCCATGATCAAATCAGCACAACAGAGCGTAGGGGCTGGGGAGTTCGGACGCACGTACGTGTGACACGTACAGGACACGGCGTCGCGTGGCAGGCCCCGCACCGAAGGCGCGCCTAGGGCCTCTCGTTTGGATCAGGCCGACGGCGTCATGTGCGGCTGCCGCCGCGGGGGGAGCGGGGCCTGGTGCCGTGCATCGCAAGGCGGAGGAAGGAGCCCACGCGGTGGGGGCACCTCCCAGCGGTAGCTGGGGGAGTAGGCGACTGACGACAACGCCGCGAGGTGCGGTGCCAGGCCCCGCGAGCCCGGCATGATCCAAACGAGAGGCCCTAGGATCCAGCCGTGGCCCTGTTCCGAATCACCCGTGAATCGCCGCTTTCCCCGGCCGAGGCCTGGCGCCGTCTGACGGACTGGGAGCGGCACGGGGACGTCGTACCGCTCACCCGCGTCAGACTCGCCACCCCGCCCCCGACCGGCGAGGGCACGGTCTTCGTGCCGCGTACCGGCGTCGGACGGTTCGCCTTCGACGACCCGATGGAGGTCGTCGCCTGGGAGCCTCCGCACGGCGCCACGGCGGGCCGGTGCCGCCTGGAGAAGCGCGGCACGTTCGTCACCGGCTGGGCCGAGATCGCGGTGGCACCGCACGGCCCGGGGTCCCGGATCGTGTGGCAGGAGGAGATCCGTGTGCGCCCGCTGCCGGAGCGCTGCGACCCGCTCCTCGCGCGGGCCGGGCGCCTGATGTTCGCCCGCGCGGTCAACGGGCTGCTCACCTACGGAAGTTGAGGGCTCAGCCCCGGCCGATGACGCGCCGGGCCCCCGCGAGGACCGCCGTCGCCAGGGTCCACCCGGAGACGACGAGGAAGACGGCGACGGCCTTGCCCACGCCCTGCGGATCCCAGGACCCGCGATAGCCGAGGCTCGCGACGGGGATGAGCAGGTCGACGCTGTACAGCACCGGGTCCCAGGCCCGCTGCCCCGAGCCGCCAACTGCGCGCGGCTCGTGGTTCGCGAACCACAGGGATCCGGCGGCGGCCAGGCAGAGCAGCCAGACGAGGGCCCGGCGCGGGGCGTAGCCGTAGCCGAACAGCAGGTCCTGGAGCAGGCCCCAGGCCCGGCCCGACAGCCGGTCGAGACGGCGCACATGGCGCTCCCTGGCGTGCCGCACGGTCCGGGCCGACCGCTCGTCGCCCGCGCCCTCGTACGACGTCGCCAGCTGCTCGAAGGAGCCGGCGCCCGCGTTCGGGTCGCGGGTCAGCCAGTCGACGCGGGCGCGGACGTCGGCGCCGGTGGCGGGGCCGGCGGTTTCGAGGCGCTTGTACGTGAAGCCCTGGAGGTTGAGACGGCCCGGGGCGGGCCAGGTGGCGGCGGAGTCGACGAGTACGTCGACGGCGGCGTCCTGGAGCACCACGTCGCCCGCCGGGGCCTCGCGCAGGTCGAGGCGGAGCCGGGGCACCCGGAGCCGGCTCAGGAGCAGCGCGCCCGCGGGTGCGCCGATGACACTGTCGTGGAACGTCACGACGCCGTCGATCACGGCGGCCCTCAGGAGCACCTGCCCGGCGCTGCGGAAGCCCCAGTCCGCGTACAGGCCGCGCCCGCAGGCGAGGCCGGTGCCGTCGAGGCCGCCGACGTCCGCGCCGTTCAGGTTGAGGGCGTGGGTGATCCGGGCGTCCCTCAGATAGAGGGCGCCGGAGGCGGTGAGGCCGCGGGCGTGGACCGAGCCGGACACGTTCAGGCGGGGCGCGAGCACGGACCAGGGGGCCGCGTCGGCGACGGTGAGCTGTTCGGCGAAGAGGTTGCCGTCTATCGCCGCGTCGGCCAGTTCGAGTGCGGCCGACGTGGCGTCCTCCGGCAGGCGGCGCGGCACACGGGGCCCGTCGCCGGCGGCGGGCGGGCCGGCCAGCGGACGGGGCACGGGCGTTCCGCCGCCGAGCCGCGCGCCGGAAAGCCGCAGGTCACCGTCGACGGCGAGCCGGGCCGCGTGCAGCGCGGGCAGGATCGATCCCGTCAGGTCCAGTGAGGCGACGGTCAGTTCGGCGCACCGTACGGGCTCTTCGAAGACGCAGTCGACGAGTTCGAGCCCGGCGTCGACGCGGCAGCGGCTGAGGTCGAGCGGGCCGCGCACGCGCAGCCCCTCGAACCTGAGCACACCCCCGGCCGCCGCCTCGTGTCCGGTGATCTCCTCGCGCAGCCGGGCCGCGTCGACGGTGTCGCCCGCGACCGGACGCCACCTCGGGCGCCGACTCCCCCTGAGACGTGCCATGTTCGCCCACCCCTTTTCCTGCTCCTCCCAGGAGATATCACGCGAGGGCGAACATGCGCGCGGACCTTGTAGGGATACTGAGTTGATGGACCGCTCTCCCCACTTCACCAGGTTCGGCGCGCAGGCCGCCGACGCGCTCGACAAGTGGCAGCAGATCAACCAACGCCCCCTGTCCGCCCTGAAATGGCTCGACACCGGCGGCAGCGGCGCGCTCCTGGCCTCGGTGTTCATCCGGGACAGCGATCCGCAGCACACCAACCGACGGATGATCATCAAGCTCTGCTCCCCCGACGGCGGCGCCTCGATGGAGCCGGGGCGGCTCATCTCGGCGCGACGGTCCGTCCCGAACGGCGATGACTCGTTCCCCCGCGACCATCTCGTGGAGCAGCTCTACGATCCGATCGAGGCGGGCGGCTCGTGGCTGATGTTCCAGGGCTTCGCGGGCAACGACGCGACCATGGTCACCCTCAGCACGATCCTGCGACAGCGGCGGCTGCCCGGCGTCGCCGCGGAGATCACACGGTCACTGCTGGCCGACTGGAACCCGGACGAGAGGACGCACGGCGAGATGACGGCGGCGGCCTTCGTCGCCGAACTCCTCGACCGGCGCCTGGAACCGGACGAGCCGCTGCCCGTGTGGGTCCGCGACGAGCTGGGCCTCGACCTCGCCACACCCTGGATCCGGACCGGGCGGCCGGGTGCCGCTCCTGTCCCCAACCCGGTTCATGTACACGACGGTTGTCCGCTCTCGGAGCACACGGTCGCCTATCCGATGCGCGGCCGCGCACACGGCGACCTGCACCCGGGCAACGTCATGGTGCCCAGGAGCCCCGAGGCGAACGTCGACGAGTACGTCCTGATCGACCTGTCGCGCTTCGACGAGGGGGCGCTGCTCGCCCGGGACCCCGCGCATCTGCTGCTGTGCCTGGTGGCGGACTTCCTGCCGCACCTGTCGGAAGACGCCCGCGCCGACGTACTCGACCTGCTCGTCGGCCGGGACACCCCGGGGCTGTTGATCCCGCAGGGGCTTGCCCGGACGGTGGACAGGGTGCGCGCGGCGCCGGAGAGCTGGCTGCGCATGCGCACCGTTTCGAGCGAGTGGCACGGCCAGTGGCTGCTCTCGCTCCAGGCGTGCGCCCTCATGTTCACGGCCCGCGCCCGCTACGACGCGCGGGACCGGTGGTGGTTCTTCCGGCTCGCGGCGGAGGCGGGTGGCGAGTACCTCCGGTCGGTCGACGCGTACGAGCCGGGTGAGTCGGTGTTCGTGGCGGGTCCGCGGGAGGCTCCGCCGGCCCTGGAAACCGTGGTGGCGGCGGCAATGGCGACGGCTCCGACGGCTTGGGGCAGGGTGCCCTCCCAGATGACGGCGCCCCCTGACCCCACCCCCGCGCACGCCCCCGCATCCGATGAGCCCGTGGCGTCCGGCCCCCGTACCGAAGGGCCGCTGCCCGCGCTGCTCGTCGCGCTCCGTGAGACGTTCGGCGGCCATCTGGAGGCGGTCAGGCAGCAGACGACCGGCACGCTCACCGCCGAGATCCTCGCGCCTGTCGCGTGGGCGGCGGCTCAGGGGCGCAAGGACCTCGCGGCGCTCGTCGGCTCCGTGCCGAGCCCCGTGAGCCAGGAGACCCGGGGCCTGCTCGACGCGGTGCTCGGACAGCTCAGCCGTGTCACCGAAGCGGTGATCGAGCCGAAGCTGAGGGAAGAACAGCCCGTGTTCCAGCGGGATTTGGCCCACCGTTCCCTTGCCATGACACTGAGTCAGCTCCTGGAAACCCTGAACGAGGCCCTGCTGAACGGAGAGTTCGGTCAGGCCACCGATCCGAGCCGCCCGGACGGCGCCGCCGCGTCGGGGTGAATCGGCGTGTGGGCGCCGGTCAGCGAGACGCCGCTGCCGCCGCGCCGGTTGGCGACGATCTCCGAGGCGATGGACAGGGCCGTCTCCTCGGGGGTGCGGGCGCCCAGGTCGAGGCCGATCGGTGAGCGCAGGCGCGCCAGTTCGAGTTCGGTGACGCCGACGTCCCGCAGGCGTTCGTTGCGGTCGAGGTGGGTACGGCGGGAGCCCATCGCGCCGACGTAGGCGACGGGCAGGCGCAGCGCGAGTTCGAGGAGGGGGATGTCGAACTTGGCGTCATGGGTGAGGACGCACAGGACGGTGCGCGCGTCGGTCTCCGTACGCTCCAGGTACCTGTGCGGCCATTCCACGACGATGTCGTCGGCGTCGGGGAAGCGGGCCGGCGTCGCGAAGACGGGGCGCGCGTCGCACACCGTCACGTGGTAGCCGAGGAACTTGCCGATCCTGACGAGCGCCGACGCGAAGTCGATGGCGCCGAAGACGATCATGCGGGGCGGCGGGACGGACGACTCGACGAGGATCGTGAGGGGCTGTCCGCAGCGCGAGCCGCTCTCGCCTATCTCGACGGTGGCGGTGCGTCCGGCGTCGAGGAGGGCGCGGGCCTCGCCGGCGGCGGTGCGGTCCAGTTCGGGGTGGCCTCCGAGGGTCCCCTCGTATCCGCCCTCGCCGTCGGGGCCGTCCTGGACGAGGATCGCTCGGCCCAGGAGTTCGGCGGGTCCCTCGGTGACGCGCGCGACCGCCGCCGCCCTGCCTCGGGCGGCGGCGGACAGCGCCGCCGCGAACACCTCCCGTCCCGGGGTGTCCGCACGAACCGGGGTGACGAGGATGTCGATGACCCCGCCGCAGGTGAGCCCCACGGCGAAGGCGTCCTCATCGCTGTACCCGAAGCGTTCGAGCACGGTCTCGCCGTCCTCGAGCGCCTGCTGGCACAGGGCGTAGACCGCGCCCTCCACACAGCCGCCGGAGACCGAACCGATCGCGGTGCCTTCGCTGTCGACGGCGAGGGCTGCGCCCGGCTGCCGGGGCGCGCTGCCGCCGACGGCCACGACGGTGGCCACGGCGAACTCGCGTCCCTGCCGGGCCCATTGGTCGAGCTCCTCGGCGATGTCCAGCATGTTCGGTCTCCTTGAGCGAGGCGTGGAGAGGGGCGAGCGGCGGGTCCTCAGTGGACGCCGAGCCAGCCCTCGATCGGGTTGAGGGCGAAGTACACGAGGAAGATGACGGTCAGGCCCCACATGAAGGCCCCGATCTCCCGCGCCCTGCCCTGGGCGATCTTGATGGCGACCCACGAGACGACGCCCGCGGCCACACCGGTGGTGATGGTGTACGTGAACGGCATCAGGACGACGGTCAGGAAGACCGGGATCGCGGTGGCGCGGTCGGCCCAGTCGACGTGGCGGGCGTTCATCATCATCATGGCGCCGATGACGACGAGTGCCGCGGAGGCGACTTCCTGCGGGACGATCGCGGTGAGCGGGGTGAAGAACAGACAGGCGGCGAAGAACAGTCCGGTGACGGCGGACGCGAGTCCGGTACGGGCTCCCTCGCCGACGCCGGTGGCCGACTCGACGAACACGGTCTGGCCGGAGCCGCCCGCGATGCCGCCGATGGCGCCGCCGGCGCCGTCGATGAACAGGGCCTTGGACAGGCCCGGCATACGGCCCTTGTCGTCGGCGAGTTCCGCCTCGGTGCCGACGCCGATGATGGTGGCCATCGCGTCGAAGAAGCCGGCGAGCACCAGGGTGAAGACGATCATGCCGACGGTCATCGCGCCGACCTTGCCCCAGCCTCCGAACTCGACGTGCCCGAAGAGCGAGAAGTCGGGGGTGGAGACCGCGCTGCCGTGCAGTTCGGGGGCGCCGTTGGCCCACTGCTTGGGGTCGATCACGCCGAGCGCGTTGAGGATCACGGCGACGATGGTGCCGGTGACGATGCCGATCAGGATCGCGCCGGGGGTGTTGCGGGCCTGGAGCATGAAGATCAGGAGCAGGGTGCCCGCGAAGAGGAGGACGGGCCAGCCGGAGAGTTCGCCGGTGGCGCCGAGGGTGAGCGGGGTGGCCTTGCCGACCTGTACGAAGCCGGCCTTGTAGAGGCCGATCAGCGCGATGAAGAGGCCGATGCCCATCGTGATGCCGTGCTTGAGGGCGAGCGGGATCGCGTTCATGATCATTTCACGGAGGCCCGTGACGACCAGGAGCATGATCACGACGCCGTACATCACGCACATGCCCATGGCCTGCGGCCAGGTCATCTGCGGGGCGACCTGCGAGGAGATCACGCCGGACACCGAGAGCCCCGCGGCGAGCGCGAGCGGCACCTTGCCGACGAAGCCCATCAGGAGCGTGGTGAAGGCGGCGGCGAAGGCCGTGGCGGTGATGAGGGCCTTCTGGCCCATCATGTCGCCCGCGGCGTCCTTGCCGGACAGGATCAGGGGGTTGAGCAGAAGGATGTACGCCATGGCCATGAAGGTCGTGACGCCGCCCCGCAATTCGCGCGGGATGGTGGATCCTCGTTCGGATATGTGAAAGTACCGGTCGAGCCAAGACCGTCCGGCGGGGACGCGCGAGCCGGAGCCCGCGTCCTCCGCGACCGTCTTCGGCTCCACAGACTGCTGGGTCATGGTGCCTACTCCCAAGGTTCACAGGGGCACCCGCGCAAAACTGGTGAAGATTGCGGGATTTGGGATGGTGCGTGGGCTGCACGACCCGGGGGACGGCCCGAGACGAACGGGATGGTGCTGGGAAGATCCGGACGGTGCGGGCTGGGAAGTGTGACGTTCCTGGGAGGCACGCACCGTCCGGAAATCTGAGTGGGCTCGCTGTTACGCGGGGCCGGTGCCCGTCAGGTGCTCGGGGCGTACCGGCGTCCGGTTGAGCTCAAGACCCGTCGCGGCCCGGATCGCCGCGAGGACGGCCGGAGTCGACGAGAGGGTCGGGGCCTCGCCGATGCCGCGCACGCCGTACGGCGCGTTCGGGTCGGCGAGTTCGAGGTAGTCGACCGGGATGGTCGGCGTGTCGAGGATGGTCGGGATCAGGTAGTCCGTGAAGGAGGGGTTGCGCACCTTCGCGGTCTTCGGGTCCACGATGATCTCTTCCATGACCGCGACGCCCAGGCCCTGGGTGGTGCCACCCTGGATCTGGCCGATGACGGACAGCGGGTTGACCGCCTTGCCGACGTCCTGGGCGACCGCGAGCTCGATGACCTTGACCAGGCCGAGTTCGGTGTCCACCTCAACGACCGCGCGGTGCGCGGCGAAGGCGTACTGGACGTGGCCGTTGCCCTGGCCGGTGACGAGGTCGAAGGCCTGGGTGGGGCGGTGGCGCCACACCTCCTCGGTCTCCACGGCCTCGTCCTCCAGGACGTCCGCGATGGTGGCGAGGGCCTCGCCGCCGTCGGTGACGACCTTGCCGCCCTCCAGGAGGAGTTCGGCGGTGGCCCACGCCGGGTGGTACGAGCCGAACTTGCGCCGGCCGATCTCCAGGACCTTCTCGCGGACGATCTCGCAGGAGTTCTTGATGGCACCGCCGGTCATGTACGTCTGGCGGCCCGCGGAGGTCGAACCGGCCGAGCCCACCTGGGTGTCGGCGGGGTGGATGGTGACCTGCTGGACGCCGAGCTCGGTGCGGGCGATCTGCGCGTGGATCGTGACACCGCCCTGGCCGACCTCCGCCGCGGCGGTGTGGACCGTGGCGACGGGCTCGCCGTTGATGACCTCCATGCGGATCTTCGCGGTGGAGTAGTCGTCGAAGCCCTCGGAGAAGCCGACGTTCTTGATGCCGACCGCGTAGCCGACACCGCGGACGACGCCCTCGCCGTGCGTGGTGTTGGACAGACCGCCGGGCAGCGCGCGGACGTCCGAGCCCTCCGAGCTCTCCCACTGGCGCTCCGGCGGCATCGGGCGGGCCTTGACGCGGCGCAGCAGTTCCGCGACCGGCGCGGGCGAGTCGACGAGCTGCCCCGTCGGCATGATGGTGCCCTGCTCCATGGCGTTGAGCTGGCGCAGCTCGACCGGGTCCATGCCCAGCTTCGCCGCGAGCTTGTCCATCTGGGCCTCGTACGCGAAGCAGGCCTGGACGGCGCCGAAGCCGCGCATGGCGCCGCAGGGCGGGTTGTTGCTGTAGAGGCCGATCGCCTCGATCTCGACGTCGTCGATGACGTACGGGCCGACCGAGAGGGAGGCGGCGTTGCCGACGACCGAGGCCGTGGACGACGCGTACGCGCCGCCGTCGAGCACGATCTTGCACTTCATGTGCGTGAGCTTGCCGTCCCTGGTCGCGCCGTGCTCGTAGTAGAGCTTCGCGGGGTGCCGGTGGACGTGGCCGAAGAAGGACTCGTAGCGGTTGTAGACCATCTTGACCGGCTTGCCGGTGCGCAGCGCGAGGATGGAGGCGAGGATCTGCATGGAGATGTCCTCGCGGCCGCCGAACGCGCCGCCGACACCGGCCATCGTCATGCGGACCTTGTCCTCGGGCAGGCCGAGGCAGGGGGCGATCTGCTTGAGGTCCGAGTGCAGCCACTGGGTGGCGACGTACAGGTCGACGCCGCCGTCCTCGGCCGGTACGGCGAGGCCGGACTCGGGGCCGAGGAAGGCCTGGTCCTGCATGCCGAAGGTGTACTCGCCCTTGACGATGACATCGGCGCGCTTGGCCGCCTCGGCGGCGTCGCCGCGGATGATCGGCTGGCGGTGCACGATGTTCGGGTGCGGGACGTGGCCGGAGTGGTGGTCGTCGCGGTTCTCGTGGACGAGTACGGCGTCGGGAGCGGTCGCCGAGGCCTCGTCGGTGATGAGGGGAAGTTCCCGGTACTCGACGACGATCTTCGCGGCGGCGCGGCGCGCGGTCTCCGGGTGGTCGGCGGCCACGAGGGCGACCGGCTCACCGTGGTGGCGGACCTTGCCGTAGGCGAGGACCGGGGTGTCCTGGAACTCCATGCCGTAGTTCTTCGCGGCCGGCAGGTCCTCGTGGGTGAGGACCGCGTAGACGCCGTCCATGGCGAGGGCCTCGGAGGTGTCGATGGACACGATCTCGGCGTGCGCGACGGTGGACCGCAGGATCTGGCCCCACAGCATGTCCTCGTGCCACATGTCCGAGGAGTAGGCGAACTCGCCGGTGACCTTCAGGGTGCCGTCCGGGCGCAGCGTGGACTCGCCGACGCCGCCCTTGACGTGGTTCTGGGTGACCTCGGTGGGCGTGCCCGCCGGAACGGTACGTGTGTTCTGAGCCATCGTCAGACCGCCTCTCCCTGACGCTCCTGGCGAGCGGCCGCGAGGCGCACCGCGTCGAGGATCTTCTCGTAGCCCGTGCAGCGGCAGAGGTTGCCGGAGAGCGCCTCGCGGATGTCCGCGTCGGTGGGGCTCGGGTTGTGCTCCAGCATCTCGTCGGCCGCCACGAGCAGACCGGGGGTGCAGAAGCCGCACTGGACGGCGCCGGCGTCGATGAACGCCTGCTGGATCGGGGACAGTTCGACTCCCTCGCCGGTCTGCGAGTCGGTCGGCTTGGACTGCCACTGCTGGGCGTCCTGGAGGGAGGTGCCCTTGGTGTCGCCGCAGGCACCGGAGGCGCAACCGCCGTGCTCCGCGCGCTGCTTGGCGAACTCGGCGAGGCCCTCGACGGTCACGACTGCGCGGCCTTCGGCCTGCCCCGCGGCGACAAGACAGCTACAAACGGGCACGCCGTCGAGCCGGACGGTGCACGATCCGCACTCACCCTGCTCGCAGGCGTTCTTGGAGCCGGGCAGTCCCATGCGCTCACGCAGGACGTACAGAAGGCTCTCGCCCTCCCACACGTCGTCGGCTTCCTGCTTGCGGCCGTTGACCGTGAAATTGACGCGCATTACGCGACACTCCCCTTCGTGCTGGCGGCGCCGCCGCGGTACGACTCCCAGGTCCAGGTCAGCGTGCGGCGGGCCATGATGCCGACCGCGTGACGGCGGTAGCTCGCCGTGCCCCGGACGTCGTCGATCGGGTTGCAGGCGGCCGAGCAGAGGTCCGCGAACTGCTTGGCGACCGACGGGGTGATGATCTTGCCGTTGTCCCAGAAGCCGCCCTCTTCGAGCGCCGCGTTCAGGAACTCCTCGGCGGCCGTGGCCCGGACCGGGGTCGGCGCGGCCGACCCGATGCCGGTACGGACCGTGCGGGTCTCGGGGTGCAGCGCCAGGCCGAAGGCGCACACGGCGATGACCATCGCGTTGCGGGTGCCGACCTTGGAGTACTGCTGCGGGCCGTCGGCCTTCTTGATGTGGACGGCCCGGATGAGCTCGTCGGGGGCGAGCGCATTGCGCTTCACGCCGGTGTAGAAGTCGTCGATCGGGATCCGGCGCGAGCCGCGTACGGACTCCACCTCGACCTCGCAGTCGGCGGCGAGGAGCGCGGGGTGGGCGTCACCGGCCGGCGAGGCGGTACCGAGGTTGCCGCCGACGCCGCCGCGGTTGCGGATCTGCGGCGAGGCCACCGTGTGCGAGGCCAGGGCGAGGCCCGGCAGCTCGGTGCGCAGGTTCTCCATGATCTTGGTGTACGGCACGGAGGCGCCGAGGCGGACCGTGTCCTGTCCGACCTCCCACTCGCCGAGCTCGCCGATGCGGTTCAGGTCGAGGAGGTATTCGGGGCGCCGGTGGTCGAAGTTGATCTCGACCATCACATCGGTGCCACCCGCAATCGGCACAGCTGTGGGGTGCTCGGCCTTGGCGGCGAGCGCCTCCTCCCAGCTGGCGGGGCGAAGGAAGTCCATGAGCGGCTCTCTTCTTCGTTGATCTCGTGGGTCGGTCGTTCGAACGGATCGAGCCACGGGATGTGCGGACCTCGAAGGCTCGTTCATGTGCTGTTTACCGGAGTGGGCTCAGTACACAGCGCGGCGCTCCGCCCTGGTCAGTCACGGAAACCATGAAGGAGTTGGCTGGCCAGCCGGGACGTCTTGTAGATTCATATAAACGGCGGGTCCCAGTCACCTCACCGGTTCCCCTGGAAACGCGGGACTCACCACGTCACCCGTGGGAGACGGCGGGGTGGGCCCGCCCGGAACAAGCACATTCTTCGAGACAGATCGGCGGCGACGAGATGCGGCTGCGCGCCCTCCTTGATACAGACGCGCTGGGCCTCAGGCTGCTCGGCGGCGAGGACGAACTCGACCGGACCGTGCGCGGTGTGATGACCACGGACCTGCGGGACCCCAGCCGCTACCTCTCCGGCGGCGAGCTGGTCCTGACCGGCCTGGCCTGGCGCCGCGACGCGGCGGACTCCGAGCCGTTCGTCCGCATCCTGGCGTCGGCCGGCGTGACGGCGCTCGCGGCGGGCGAGGCGGAGCTCGGGGCCGTTCCCGACGACATCGTCGAGGCGTGCGCACGTCACCGGCTGCCCCTGTTCGCGGTCAACGAGTCCGTCGCCTTCGCGACGATCACCGAGCACGTCGTGCGCCAGGTCTCGGGCGAGCGGGCCGGTGACCTGGCCGCCGTCGTCGACCGGCACCGGCGCCTGATGACGTCCGGCCCCACGGGCGGCGGCCCCGACGTCGTCCTCGACCTGCTCGGCACCGACCTCGACCTGCGGGCCTGGGTGCTCTCCCCCGCCGGCCGGCCCATCGCCGGATCCGGCGCGGCCGGACCCGAGCTGCCGGCCGCCGTCTGCTCCCGGCTCGCGGCCGAACACCTGGCGGCGACCCGCACCGGCCGGCGCGGCCCGTACCGGGTCACCCTGTACGGCACCATGTACTCGCTGTTCCCCATCCGCAGCGCGGCCCGCGGTGCGGCGCCCGCGTCGCGTGACATACGCGAGACGGTCCTGTCCGACTGGCTGCTCGCCGTCGAGGCCGACGCGGGCGACTGGCCCGAGGAGCGCATCGACCTGCTCCAGGGCGTGACGCAGCTGATCGCCGTCGAGCGCGACCGCCGCGACGCCGCGCGCACGGTGCGCCGCCGCCTCGCGCAGGAGGTCCTCGAACTGGTCCAGACGGGCGCCGCCCCGGCCGAGATCGCCGCCCGTCTGCGGGTCGCGGCGCCGGTGCTGCTGCCCGGCCTCGGCGCGGCCCCGCACTGGCAGGTCGTCGTGGCGAAGGTGGAGTGGGACGGGGGCGCCATCGAGGGCGGCCCGGTCGCCCAGTCGCTCCTGGAGGAGATCCTCGTCGACCCCACGCCCGGCGCCCGGACGGACGCCCAGGGCGTCCCCCTGTCGGCCGGGCCCGAGCCGTCCGACCGCATCGCCGTCGCCCACACCGGCGACGAGGCCATCGCGCTCGTACCGCTGCCCGCCGTGTCGGCCGAGCACGACGGCACCGAGGCCGGGCTGCACGCCGACGCGCTCCTGGACTCCGTGCGCGACCCGCTGACGGCGGGCCTCGCGGACGACGGCCGGCTCACGCTGGGCGTCAGCGCCGCCGTGCACTCGGCGGAGGGGCTGCGCGGTGCACTGGAGGAGGCCCGGCACGCCCGGCGCGTCGCCGCGGCCCGCACGGGCCGGGTCTGCGCCGCCGGACACCAGGAGCTGGCCTCGCACGTGCTGCTGCTGCCGTTCGTCCCGGACGACGTGCGCCGCGCCTTCACGGCCCGCCTCCTGGACCCGCTGCGCGACTACGACCGCAAGCACCGCGCCGAGCTCATCCCGACCCTGGAGGCGTTCCTCGACTGCGACGGCTCCTGGACCCGCTGCGCGAGCCGTCTGCACCTCCACGTCAACACGCTGCGCTACCGCGTCGGGCGGATCGAACAGCTCACCAACCGCGATCTCTCCCGGCTCGAGGACAAGCTGGACTTCTTCCTGGCCCTGCGTATGAGCTGAACTCGGCCCGCCCGGGCGGGGTTTCGCACCCCGTCCGCCACCCCATGCGTTTGTGAAATCTTTCACCCACCCCCTTGGCCGACCGTGCCGATCCGTGCTGAGATGCGCGCACGACAGCTCGGCTCAATGGTGTGCTCGGGGAGGGCAACGTGGCGCATTCCGCCATGTCTGGATCCGGAACGACTGCTGGGGACGATCCGCTCCGGACCGCGGTATGGCGGCTGCGCTCGCGCGCCTGCTGGACCGATGCGGCGGCGCTGCTCGAACGGCTCGCGGCGACGGACGCGGACGCCGCGCTCCAGAGAGCCACGCTCCTCGTGGAGCGCTGTCTCTACACCGAGCGCGGGTGGGCCGCCGCCGAGGACGCGCTGCGCTCCGCCGAGGCCCTCGCCCACGACGACGGCGAACGCGGCGCCGCGGCCTGCGAACGCGGCCAACTCGCCTACGCCTCAACGCTGTTGGGGGTACGTGACCGGGCCGACGAGGCGCGTTCCGCGCTCGGCAGGGCCGCCGCGCTGCTCGCGCCGGGCGCGCCGGGCCGCGCCCTGCTCGACTTCCGGCGCGGCCTGATGGCGGAGAACCTGGCCGACTCGCCGCAGGCCGCCAGGGCCGCGTACCGCAGGGCCCACGCGGGCGCCACCGCCCACGCGGACCCGCTGCTGCTCTCCTTCACCTGGCGTCATCTGGCCGGACTCGCGCTGCGCGAGGGCGAGTTGACGGAGGCCCGGCACGGCTTCGCCGAGTCGCTGCGCATCCGCGAGGAACTGGGCTACCTGGTGGGCACGGCCCCCGCCCTCGCCTCCCTCGCGGAGGCGGAACCCGACCCCGACACGGCGGCCCGTCTGCGCGCGGAGGCGGGCCGTCTGTTCCGCCTCCTCGGCGGCGTCCCGACCTGGCTCGCGGACCACCTGGCCACGGCGGCGTAGCCGCGCACCCCCGAGAAGGGGGCCTAGGGCGTGTCCGGCGGATCAGGGTCGGACAGGTCGCGGCGTCCGGTGCGGTGCATCGCAAGGCGCCGGAGCGTCCTGACGGCGGAGGTGTCCGGGCGTTTCGGCAACGCGGCGAGGTGCCGTGCGAATGGGGGCGCCTCCCAGCGGTAGCCGGGGTAGTAGCGACCCCGGCCATGACCCGCCGGGCACGCCCTAGTCGACAGCCCCCGTGAAGTGCTCCCGTACGAGTTCCTGGACCACCGGGAGGTCCTGGGTCTCCAGGGCCTCCAGGAGCGCCATGTGTTCCGCGGCGTCGGCCACCAGGCAGGCGCGGCGGGTCAGCGGGCCGCCGCCCGGCAGGGGCCACTGCGCGCGGCGGTGCAGGTCGTCGGCGACCCGTACGAGCTCGTCGTTGCCGCTCAGGGCGAGCAGCGCCCGGTGGAAGGCACGGTCCGCCTCCGCGTAGTGCGCCCGGTCGCCGCGGGCGGCCGCGACGACGGTCGCCTCCGCGAGGGGCCGCAGCTCGGCCCAGCGCGCCGCGGGCACCGTACGGGCGAGGCGGAGCATCACGGGCACCTCGATCAGCGCCCGCACCTCGGCCAGCTCGGCGAGCTCGCGGGAGGTGCGCTCGGTGACGCGGAAGCCGCGGTTCGGGACGACCTCGACGGCGCCTTCGCGGGCCAGCTGCTGCATGGCCTCGCGGACGGGGGTCGCCGAGACGCCGAGGCGATCACCGAGGACGGGCGCGGAGTACACCTCGCCGGGCGCGAGATCGCCGTCGACGAGCGCGGTGCGCAGGGCGTCGAGGACCTGTCCGCGTACGGAGGTCCGCTCGACGCGCGGGCGCGGCAGCGGCGCCTCGCCGTGGGTGTGCTCACCCCGGGTCTGCTCGGGTACGTGGCGCCATGCGGCGGCGCCGCGCTGTTCGGGAACGCCCCGCTGTTCGGGGACGCCGGCGGGAAGCCCTAAGGGACCGCTGTCGGCGTGCGTTCTGACCTGCTCCACGCCGGTCCTCCCAGGTCGTCGGTGTTCCGTGGCATTCGTCCAACGCAGAACCTTAGGCGGCCGCGCCCGCAGTTCAAACCCCCGACCATTCGGGTAAGGTAAGGCTTACCTGCAAACGATCGCGATTCGGTGGTCCCCTGCATGCCCTTCCCCGCATCGGCTCCCGTGGCCACCGGCGCGCTGACGTCCGCGTACGCCCGCCTCACCGAGGTGTTCCCCGGCCTGCGCGTCACGGAGCTCGGCGACACCGAGCCGGCCCCCGAGGGCGGCGGCTGGGTCGCCGCGTCCCGGCTCGCGGAGGGCGGCGCCGCTCTCGACGCGTTCCTCGCGTGGGACAACGCGCAGGTGCTCAAGGACTACGGGCAGCAGGCCCGCCCGGACGTCGTCGCCAGTTTCGGCCTCCACCGCTACGCCTGGCCCGCCTGCCTCCTGGTCACGGTGCCGTGGTTCCTGGACCGCCGCGTCCCCCGCTTCCCCACGGCGCACGTCGCCTTCCAGCGCACGCTGGGCCGGATGGCCGTACGCGTCACCGACTTCGCCTGCCTCCCCGGCGACCCGGCCGCGGCCCTGCCCGGCGCCCACGTCGTGCCGGACGAGGAGGCGCTGCGGGCCGAGGTCCGTGCGGCCGTCGCCGACCATCTCGGCCCGGTCCTGGCGGGGTTCGGACCGCGCATGCGACGCGGCCCGCGCGCCTTGTGGGGCATGGCGACCGACGAGATCGTCGAGGGCCTGTGGTACGTCGCCCATCTGCTCGGCGAGGAGCGCCGGGCGATGGCCGAGCTCGAACTGCTGCTGCCCGGCACGACGGCGCCCTACGTCGGCAAGGCCGCGTTCCGTGAACTCACCGGGCCCGAGGGGCAGTCACTGCCGACGCGCGACCGGGCGAGCTGCTGCCTCTTCTACACACTGCGCCCCGAGGACACCTGCGTGACCTGCCCCCGCACCTGCGACGCGGACCGCGTGGCGAGGCTGAGCGCAACCGTCTGAGCCCGCCGAGGGCGGCCCCTCCCCGGTGAACCACCCTTTCGGGTGACTGGATTCGAACTCAACTGCCCTTGCTCCAGCGCGAGTTCGAGCGCATGCCCCCTTCGTACGCCCCCTCGCACTCCAATGGCGTTCTCTTGTCCCGAAACTCCCTGCGGGCCACTGGCCTTGAGCCAATATGGCGGCCGAAAAGCCCTACCGCGACGCAAGGGACCCCAGATGAGACTGACCGACATATCGCTGGACTGGCTGCTTCCGGGCACCGTGCTGCTCCTGGGCCTGCTGGCGGCGGTTGCGGTCCTCGCGCGCGGCAAGCGCGCCGGGGAGAAGGCGGCCGCATCGTCCGACGACTCGTGGGAGCGCAGCGAGGAGCGCCGCAGGCGCAAGGAGGCCGTCTACGGCACCGCGTCCTACCTGCTGCTGTTCTGCTGCGCCGCCGTGGCCGCCGCGCTCTCCTTCCACGGGCTTGTCGGCTTCGGCCAGCAGAACCTGAACCTGTCGGGGGGCTGGGAGTACCTGGTCCCCTTCGGCCTCGACGGCGCGGCCATGTTCTGCTCCGTACTCGCGGTGCGCGAGGCGAGCCACGGCGACGCGGCGCTCGGCTCCCGGATACTCGTGTGGACCTTCGCGGGCGCCGCCGCCTGGTTCAACTGGGTGCACGCGCCGCGCGGCATCAGCCACGCGGGCGCCCCGCACTTCTTCGCCGGCATGTCGCTGTCGGCCGCGGTCCTCTTCGACCGCGCGCTGAAGCAGACGCGCCGCGCGGCCCTGCGTGAACAGGGCCTCGTACCACGGCCGTTGCCGCAGATCAGGATCGTGCGGTGGCTGCGCGCGCCCCGCGAGACGTACAGCGCCTGGTCGCTGATGCTGCTCGAGGGGGTGCGCACCCTGGACGAGGCCGTCGACGAGGTGCGCGAGGACAAGCGCGAGAAGGAGCAGAACCGGCTGCGCAGGCGCGAGCACGAGAAGCTGGAGCGGGCCCAGCTCAAGGCGATCAGCCGGGGCCACCACGCGCTCGCCGGGCGCGGCGGGCGCCAGTTGGAGGTGCAGGCCGCCGTCTCCGCGGGCGCCGGCACGGGGCAGGCCGGCGCGGAGCCCGCCATATCGGAGGACCCGCCGCCCTCGCCCCAGGAACAGCTGCCGCTGCGCGCGCGTCCCTCCCTCCAGGCCGTCAGAGGCGGCCCTGAACCCGGCAAGCCCGTCACGGTCGACCTCACGGCGGAGGACGACACCCAGGCCCTGCCCCGGCTCGACTCCCTGGAGCAGAAGCTCAAGGATCTCGAGCAGCAGTTCGGGTAGTGGCACGTACTCCCACGGGTCTGTCGTCCCAGGGCCTGTCGTCAAATTCCCGTCGTCCGCCCGCAGGGCAGGCGGGAATTTGACGACAGGCCCTAGGGGAGCCCGGCCCTGCGGGCGGGCCGTCGGCGGTGGTCCCGCGGTGTCAGGCGGGGCCACCGTCCAGTTCGAACCACACCACCTTGCCGACCCCGAGCGCCCGTACGCCCCACGCGTCCGCGAGGGACTGCACCAGGACGAGTCCCCGGCCGTTCGTACCGTCGTCGGCGATCGGTACGCGCACCTTGGGCCTGCGCCCCACGAAGTCCCTGACCTCCACCCGCAGCCGCCCGGGCCCGGCGGTGGCCGTCAGGACGGCGTCGTGGTCGGTGTGCACCAGGGCGTTCGTGACCAGTTCGCTGGTGAGCAGCTCCGCCGTCTCGGAGCGTTCCGGCGGGCCCCACCGGCCCACGAGTTCACGCACCGCGCGCCGCGCCTCGGGCACTGCCCGCAGATCGGACCGCCCCAGCGTGCGCCTCAGCAGCGCGCGGCCACCGCCGTCCGCGCTGTCGTCCGTCGCTTTGTCGTCCGTCGCTTTGCCGTCCGTCGCCTCGTCGTCGTCTCTCGCCTGCTGCGTCGGAAAGCGTCTCGCCACCGTGGTGGGAACGCTCCCTCGTGCCTGCCGTTTCATGTCCCCCGCCCGCACGCCGATGCCCCTGACCCTTCTCCTGCGACCACGCTCGAACGCGTACACGGGAATGCATGCCCCGCACGCATGTCAGCACTCCTGTGGATTCATCCACCAACGAACTCTTGACGCGGCAGGGCTACGGGCGCGGCACGTTGCGGATGTTGGAGCGGGCCATCTGCACCATGCGGCCGACGCCGCCGTCCAGGACGATCTTCGAGGCGGAGAGCGCGAAGCCGGTGACCATGTCGGCGCTGATCCGGGGCGGGATCGACAGGGCGTTGGGGTCGGTGACGATGTCCACGAGGGCCGGGCCCTTGTGCTTGAAGGCGTCCTTGAGGGCCCCCGCCAGCTGCTTCGGCTTCTCCACGCGCACCCCGTACGCGCCGCACGCGCGCGCGACCGCAGCGAAATCGGGGTTCTTGGTCGACGTCCCGTACGAAGGCAGTCCGGCGACGAGCATCTCCAACTCGACCATGCCCAGGGACGAGTTGTTGAAGAGGATGACCTTTACGGGCAGGTCGTACTGCACGAGCGTCAGGAAGTCACCCATCAGCATGGAGAACCCGCCGTCGCCCGACATCGAGACGACCTGCCGGTTCCGGTCGGTGAACTGGGCGCCGATGGCCATCGGCAGGGCGTTGGCCATGGAGCCGTGCGAGAAGGAACCGATGACGCGGCGGCGCCCGTTCGGTGAGATGTAGCGCGCCGCCCACACGTTGCACATGCCGGTGTCGACCGTGAACACGGCGTCCTCGGCGGCGAGTTCGTCCACGACCGATGCCACGTACTCGGGGTGGATCGGGACGTGCTTCTCGACCTTGCGCGTGTACGCCTTCACGACGCCTTCGAGGGCGTCGGCGTGCTTCTTCAGCATCTTGTCGAGGAAGCGCCGGTTCTCCTTCGGCCGCACGCGCGGCGTCAGACAGCGCAGCGTCTCGCGCACGTCGCCCCACACGGCCAGGTCCAGCTTGGAGCGCCGGCCGAGGTGTTCCGGCCTGACGTCGACCTGGACGATCCGCACGTCCTTCTGCGGCAGGAACGCGTTGTACGGGAAGTCGGTGCCGAGCAGGATGAGCAGATCGCACTCGTGCGTCGCCTCGTACGCGGCCCCGTACCCGAGGAGCCCGCTCATCCCCACGTCGAACGGATTGTCGTACTGGATCCACTCCTTGCCGCGCAGGGCGTGCCCGACCGGTGACTTGATCTTCTGGGCGAACTCCATGACCTCGGCGTGCGCGCCCGCGGTGCCGCTGCCGCAGAACAGGGTGACCTTGTCGGCCTCGTCGATCATCTCGACGAGCCGGTCGATCTCGGTGTCGCCGGGGCGGATCGTCGGGCGGGACGTGACCAGTGCGGTCTCCACCGCCCTGTCGGGCGCGGGCCGGTCCGCGACGTCGCCGGGCAGCGTGACGACGCTGACGCCCGACCGGCCGACCGCGTGCTGGATCGCGGTCTGCAGGACGCGCGGCATCTGCCGTGCGTCGGAGATCATCTCGCTGTAGTGCGAGCACTCCTGGAAGAGCCGGTCGGGGTGGGTCTCCTGGAAGTAGCCGAGGCCGATCTCGCTCGACGGGATGTGCGAGGCGAGGGCGAGGACCGGGGCCATGGAGCGGTGGGCGTCGTAGAGCCCGTTGACGAGGTGCAGGTTGCCGGGGCCGCAGGAGCCCGCGCACGACGTCATCCTGCCGGTGATCTGCGCCTCGGCGCCGGCGGCGAACGCGGCGGTCTCCTCGTGCCGGACATGGATCCAGTCGATGGCCGCGTTGCGGCGGATCGCGTCGACGACCGGGTTCAGGCTGTCGCCGACGACGCCGTACATGCGCTTGACCCCCGCGCGGACGAGGATGTCGACGAACTGCTCGGCGACGTTCTGCTTGGCCATGACTCACGCGCCCCTTCACGAATCGGGTACCTGCGACACTCCTGACAGTTGTCTCCCCATGAATTCACAGCGGGCGCGGTTACGCCTCCCAGACGGCGGCGGCCGTGCGGTCGTCCGCGTACCCCTTCACGCGCACCTGGGTGTCCGCGAGGAACGCCGTGAGACCGGGCGGGACGCCGTCGGCCCAGCGGCGCGTGAGGTGTCCGGACAGCTCGGGCTCGCCGCGCAGCGGCTCGGCGAGGCCCGCCGTGCACAGCAGGAGCGTGTCACCCGGGCGGGCGACGGAGGCCCGGAAGCGGAACGGGTCCCGGGGTGCCCTGAGGGCCGGCTCGTAGGGGCTCGGGGGTGTGGTGATGCCGAGGTCCATGGTGAGCCGGTCGCCGTCGGGGGTCTCCGAGGGCAGGGAGCCGTAACCGACCACGGGGGCGCCGGAGGCCTCCGAGGTCTGCGGTTCGATGTCCTGCCACTCGCCGTCCCGCAGCCGGAACAGGCCGCCTCGGCCGACCCCGAAGAACACCCGGGTGCGGCAGTCCGGGTCGGCGGGCAGCAGCAGACAGCGCAGGCTCGCCGTGTACTCCTCGGGTTCGAGTCCCTGCTCGGCGGCGCTGGCCCGGAGTCTGCCGAGGCTGCGGTCGGTCAGGCGGTGCAGGCCCGACTTGAGGTCGCCCCGGTGGGCGGCGCGGATGTCCTCGGACAGGCGGGCGTGGCTGCGGCCGACGGCGCGGCCGATCCAGTCGCAGGCCTCGGCGGCGGCGCGGTGCGCCCCGGGTACGGCGCGGGCGCCGGTGGCCATGGCGACCAGGATCAGGGCGCCGGGTCCCGTGCCGAACCGGGCGGTGAGGAGACTGTCGCGCCGGGGCTCGCCCCGGTAGCGCGCGGAGTCGCCGCGCACGGAGACGGCGCGCAGCGTGGAGGTCCCGTATCGGGCGCCGTCCAGGACGGTGTCGGCGACGAGGTCGTCGAGGGTGTCGGGATCGGCGGGCGGGAGCGCGCCGGGTTCGGCGTCGTAGGTGGGCGGGCGGTCGCCCACGTAGGGGACTGCGGGTGGGGTGGGAGGAGCTGGAGGAGCCTGGGGGCTGTCGGGGGCGGGGGTCGGGGCCGGGGCGTCGAGGTCGGAGTCGGTCACGGTCTCGGGCGCGATCTCGGCCGCGGCCTGGGCGTCCGCGGTGCGCTCGTCCGGCGCGGTGGCGGGGGGCGGGGACGGGGGCTGCGATTCGGGGGCGGCCGGGGATGACCCCGAGGGGAAATTCTGGGGGCGCCCCGGGGCGTGGACCGGGGGTTCCCAGGGGGCACGCGGGGCGGGCGGAGGCGGAGGCGGTGGTTGCGTCCTCCGCTGCTCGGGGACCACGGGCGGCTCGGGGACCACGGGCGCCTCCGGGACGGTCGGCGGCGGCTCCGGGACCGCGTCCTGTTCCCGCTCCCCCTCCCCCTCTCCCTCCCCTCCCTCCGGCTTCGCCGCCACCGTTCCCGACGCCGAGGCGAAGCGGTCGTCGAGTGTGTCCGGGGCCGGTGCCGGGCCCGTGTCGCCGGAGGCGTCGTCGTACAACTGCCCCCACCAGTCGTCTCCTTGACCGCCCTGACCGTCCTGACCCCGTCGGCCCGCCGAGTGCCTCTCCCCCTGCTGACTCATGCCCTTATTGTCCACCGCACGGGGCGTACGAAAACGGCACATCCGGAAATTCCCGCGCGCGAAAAGGTCCGCCGGGCGACCCCACCCCCCACGGGAAGGACACCCGGCGGACCGGTTCAGGTGACGTGTCGAACTAGCGCACGTCGTACGCGCGGCTCACGGTCTGGGTGACCGCGTTGCCCTTCGAGTCGGTCATGGCGACCCTGACCGTGACCTGCTTGCCGGTGGCGCCGGTGTGGTCCACGGTCGCGGTCCAGGCGCCGCCCTGCCGCGCCGTCTTCGCCTCGGTCCAGGTCTGGCCGCCGTCGTACGAGTACGACAGGGCGACCTTGGTGAGCTCGCCCGGCGTGTAGCCGGTGTGGCCGGTGACCGTCAGGCCGATCTCCTGGCCGCCCGCGGCCGGAAGCGTCTTCAGGCCGTCCTCCGGGAGCGTGAGGTGCGGGAAGAGGAGCGGGATGCCCTGCGAGTAGACGTTCTCGTCGAGGTGCGAACGGAAGGACCAGGTGGTCGTGGTCTGCGCGGAGCGCTTCCAGACCCCGCTGTTGTCCAGCTTCATGGTGTTCAGGGTCAGGTCGTACGCGGCGTCGCCGGACGGCACCTCGAAGACCCCGGACGGCCAGGAGCTGCTGCCGATGACCTTGCCGTCCGCCTTGAGCTGCATGCTGCCCAGGTCGCCGAACCCACCCTGGATGCCCAGGTGTTCGCCGTCGCCCCAGAATCCGGGCGCGACACCGATCAGGTCGCCCTGGCGCTCCGCCGCGAGCACCGGCTTGCCGTCGTCGCCGAGGGGCGTCGTCGGGGCGACCACCCCGCCGTACCACTCCTCGGTGCGCTGCTCGCCCTTCTTGTACGTGCGTGCCGGGTCGAGCATGAACTCGCCCCAGGGGAAGCTGCTGGACACCATGTGGCCGAACGCGGTCGTGCCGGCCGAGTACAGCTCGGTGCGGGTGAACGGAGCGGGGACGGTGGCGAACTCACCGAAGCCGGCGGACAGTCCGTTCGGGCGGGCCATCGAGGGCAGGTCGACGTAGTCGGCCTTCACGCCCATGCCGCGGAAGGTCGCCTTGTTCGTGGCGAGGTCCTGGTCGTCGACGCGGTAGGTGCGCTCGGAGCGGACCTGCCCGGTCTCGGGGAAGGCCAGGGTGTAGACGTACGGGCTCTTGGCCGTCGCCTTCCAGCGCAGGGTGGTCTCCCCGGCGGCGATGCGCGCGGCGAGGTCGGTGCCCTCGGCGGTCTCGACGGCGAGGACCGGCAGCGGTCCGCCGACGAAGCCGACGCTCGGGAACCAGCGGCCGGCGGCCTCGCGGTAGAGGACGAGACCCTTGACGCCCGCCTTGGCTGCGGTCCGCGCGAGGGTGCTCACCGAGCCGCCCTGGGGCAGCTTGACGAGGGCCAGCTTGTCCTTGGCGGCGGCCAGTTCGTCGGCCGTGCCCGACTTGCCGTCGACGATCCGGGCGGAGCCGGTGCCGTCGAGGTTGACGGAGCTGGTGGAGCCGGTCGTCGGGTGCAGCACGGGGCCGCCCTCGACGGCGAGCTCGGAGATCTGCGGCGCCGCGGCGCGCCAGAAGCTGTCGAACTCGAAGTCGCCGTCGCGGGCGGTGCCCCGGACGTCGGCGTAGTAGCCGTTGAGGCCGCGTCCGCCCTGCACGGTGGCCGCGTGCAGCCAGGTGTCGTCCCAGGTGCGGGCGAACCCGAGGGTGGCGCCGCGCACTTCGGTGGGCCGGTCGGTGCGGATGTCGAGCCGGTGCGCCTCGCGGGCGTCGAGGACGACGGTGGTGTCCTTGGCGATGTCCACCTGCGGGCGGCCCAGGAAGGTCGCCGAGTCGGCACCGCTGCCGTCGGCGGTGGGCGTCTCCACGAAGCCGGCGAGGAAGTAGGCGCCGGGCCTGATGTGGTACGTCTGCTCGGCGGCGCCGTCGTTGTAGCGGCGTTCGCCGGAGGCGTCGTCGGTGCCGATGACGTCGATCGAGCTGCTGCCGGCGGCGGGCTCGCCCTGCCGGTCGACGACCTTGACCTTCAGGGTGACGGTCTCGGGCTGCACGTACAGGGAGAACGGCGTGCTGATGTGCACGCCGCCCGGACCGGTGGCGAGGACGCGGCCGGTGACGTCGCCGTACTGGGCGGCCTTGAGCTGCGCGCTCGGGTCGAGGGCCAGCGGGACCTTGACGGTGGCGCCCGCCGGGACGGTGACGGTGCGCTCGCCGAGCTTGGCGACCGGGGTCGTCACCGTGGAACCGTCGTTGCCGGTGACGCGGTCGACGGCGAGCTTCAACTGCACCGGCTCACCAGTGGTGTTGGTGTAGGGCACGTCGACGGTGGTGCGGTCGGCGCCGCTCTGCGGCCAGTTGAAGCTGCCGCCCTGGACGGCGCTCGCGCCGAGCACGGTCTCGTCGATCGCGGCCTTCACGTCGAGCCGGCCGCCGCCGGTCTCGCGTACGTCTCCGGGGATGGCGGCGTCGGCGGAGGACACGAGGGCCGACTTGATCTGCTGCGCGTTCCAGTCGGGGTGGCGCTGCTTGACGATGGCGGCGGCGCCCGCGACGTGCGGGGTGGCCATCGACGTACCGCTCATGGACTGGTACGCGTAGACGCCGCGGCCGCCCGCGGCGGCGGCGGAGATGGCGACGCCGGGGGCGGCGATCTCCGGCTTGAGGGTGTGGGTGCGCTGGACGGGGCTGCGGCTGGAGAAGTACGCCGTGGAGTCGTCGCGGTCGACGGCGCCGACGGTGAGGACCTCAGGGACACAACCCGGCGCGGACACCGTGTTGTTGCTGGGGCCCGAGTTGCCCGCGGCGATGACGAAGAGGGTGTCCTTCGCGGACCGCGCGAGCTCCTGGGTGGCCTGCGACATGGGGTCGGAGCAGTCGAGCTCGGACGGGTTGCCGAGGCTCATGGAGACGACGTCGGCCTTCTGGTCGACGGCCCACTGCATGCCGGCGATGATCCACGAAGTGGCGCCGGAGCCCGAGTCGTTGAGGACCTTGCCGTTGAGGAGCGTGGTCCCGGGGGCGACGCCGCGCTTCTTGCCGCCGCTGGCCGCGCCGGTGCCGCCGACCGTGGACGTGGTGTGGGTGCCGTGGCCCTGGTGGTCGCCCGTGGTGTCGGAGTCGGTGAAGTTCTTCGACTCGGCGACGCGGCCCTTGAGGTCGGGGTGGTCGGTGTCGACGCCGGTGTCGAGGACGGCGACCTTGGTGCCCTTGCCGTCGTAGCCGGCGGCCCAGGCCTCGGGGGCGTGCACCTGCTTGGTCGACTTGTCGAGAAGTGCCTTGACCTTGGCGTCCAGCCACAGCTTCTTGAGGTCGCCTGCGGCGCGGGACTTCGGGTTCGTGAGGTCGGCCCAGAACTCGGCCGCCTTCTTCTTGTCGGCCTTCAGGGCGACGCCGTCGACGGGTTCGAGGGCCAGGCCCCGCTCGGCGCCGCGGGGTGCGGCGGGCGCGCTGCGGGCCACGTCCACGGACTTGTCGTAGGTGGCGATGAGCGGCAGCGACGTGCTGTGCGCGTCGTCGTAGCCCTGCCGGATCAGCCCGGTGACGTTGAAGAGCTCGTCGTCCACGCGGCCGTCGGCGATCGCCCGGACCGCGCCCGCCGGGTAGACGTACAGATCCTTGCCCGACGTCCTCGTCTGCACGAGCGGGGCGGTGCCGTCCTCGCCGGGGAGCACGGTCGCCGCGCTGTGGCCCGAGCCGTCCTTGGTCACCAGGACCCTGTCGCCGGTGACGAGCGTGACGACGGAGCCCGCGTCCTTCTTCGCTGCTGCCTCACTGCCGACCAGTGGCCTCCCGGTGTCCGTCCGTGTCCCCGCCACGGTCGGCACAGCCGCGGTGACGGCCAGGACGACGGCTGTCGCCGCCGCCGAGGCCGTACGCGATATCGCGCGCATCGCTCTCCCTCTCCCCAGGTGAAAGCGCAGGTGAATACGGCGCAAAGGACGTAAACCCGGCTGAAGTTGGTGCTGCGGTGGCGCCACATTGGCAGACACACGGGTCGTGCGGGGAAGATGGGACGCGGCGGGTTTGTGCCGTGGCCGTTTCCCGCCACGGCTGCGCCGGAACCGAAGCTCGGGGAGGGGCATCGCGGCATGCTGGGTGCGATAGGTCTGGACGAGGTGCACGAGAGCGCGTACCGCGCGCTCGTGTCACTGGGGGCGGCGGACGTGCCGGACCTCGCGGGGCGGCTGGCTCTCGCCGAGTACGAGACGGAGCACGCGCTGCGCCGGCTCGAACGGCACGGGCTCGCGGCGCAGTCCTCGGCGCGGCCGGGGCGCTGGGTGGCCGCGCCGCCGGGTGTCGCGCTCGGCGCCCTCCTGACGCAGCAGCGGCACGAGCTGGAGAAGGCGGAACTGGCGGCGGCGCTGCTGGCGGAGGAGTACCGGGCGCAGGCCGCGGAGCCGGCGGTGCACGATCTGGTCGAGGTGGTCACGGGCGCGGCGGCGGTCGCGCAGCGTTTCCTCCAGCTCCAGCTGGGTGCGGCGGACGAGGTGTGCGCGCTCGTGACGGACAACCCGATCGCCGTGTCGGGCATGGACAACGATGCGGAGGAGCAGGCCGCCGGCCGGGGTGTCGCGTACCGGGTCGTGGTGGAGCGCATGGTCCTTTCGATGCCTACGGGGATCACGCAGCTGTCGGCCGCGATCGGGCGGGACGAGCAGGTGCGGGTCGTGGACCGGGTGCCGACGAAGCTGGTGATCGCGGACGGGACGCTCGCGATGGTGCCGCTGACCTCGCGCAAGGCGGAGCCCGCGGCGCTCGTGGTGCACGCGAGCGGGCTTCTTGAGTCGCTGTCGGGCCTGTTCGAGGCGGTGTGGCGCGAGGCGCTGCCGCTGCGGCTCGGTGAGAGCGGCCATGACATCACGGCCGAGGAACCGGACGGCCCCGACGGCACGGACCTGGAGATCCTCTCCCTGCTCCTGGCCGGCCTCACGGACGCGAGCGTCGCCAAACAACTCGACCTGGGCCTGCGTACGGTCCAGCGCCGCGTGAAACGCCTGATGGAACTGGCAAGCGTGACGACCCGCCTCCAACTGGGCTGGCACGCGTACGAGCGGGGCTGGGTGTCGCGGGGGGCACCGGCGGCGGGGGAATGAGGGGTTGTTGCGGGTGCCGGGGGCGCCGCGCCGGGCGGGGACGGCGGCGCCTGACGGGCCGGGGGTGGGGGCTGAACTCCGCCCATCGAGCGGGCGGGGAATGTCGCTCGCCGCCCGGCGGGCCGGGGCGCTGCCGCCTGATAGGTCGGGAGCGCCCCGGGCTACCGCACGCCGAGCGGGCGGCGAACGTGCCTCGCCGCCTGGCGGGCGGAAGCGCTGGCGCCTGACGGGCCAAGGGGCAGGCCCGGGCCGCCCGTCGAGCGGCGGGGAACGTCCTCGCCGTCCGGCGGGCCCGGGACGGGGCCGCACAGGCCGGGGACGAGGCCCGGGAGCGGGTCCGCGCCGGGAGAGCGGCCGCGCGCGGCTGGAATGTGTCGGGCGTCGCGGAGCGTGAAGCTCTGCGATCTGCGGGTCCGGCCGTTGTCCTGCACTCTTGGCAGATGGGCGTGTGGGAACTCCTGGTGACAGGAGTGGTGATGCTGCTCGGCCTGTGCGGTGTGCTCGTGCCCGGCGTGCCCGGGTCGTGGCTCGTGTGGGCCGCGGTCCTCGTGTGGTCGCTCCAGGACCCGAACGGTCTGGCCTGGGGCGTCCTGGTCGGCGCCACGGCCGTCCTGCTCGCCTCCCAGGTGCTGCGCCTGCAGCTGCCGCCGCGCCGCCTGCGCGAGAGCGGCGCCACGCGCCGGACCGCGATATGGGCGGGCGCCGGAGCCCTCGTGGGGTTCTGCGTGATCCCGGTGATCGGATCGATCCCGGGGTTCGTCGTGGGGATCTACCTCTGCGAGCGGCTGCGCCTGGGCGGGCACGGCGACGCCGTGGCCTCCACGCGCACGGCCATGCGGGCCGGCGGCTCCAGCGTCCTCGCCGAACTCTTCGCCTGCCTGCTGATCTTCGGCGCCTGGCTGGGGGCCGTGATCTGGGGCTAGGCACCGCCGGCCGGGCACGACCGGCCAGGCACCGCCGGCCACCCGGTTCACATACACGTACGGCATCCACATAGCCCGCGCCACATCGGATCTCTCTCGCCATATTGACGCGCCCTCGTCTCATCTCTAGCTTTCCGCAGGGAATAGCTCCGATGAATCTGTTGAATCCGATGAATTGGTGAATCGCCGCCCTGGAGGCCGCGTCATGTCAGGACCGTCCAGAAGAACCCTGCTCGCCACGGGATCCGCGCTCGGCGGGACCGCACTCGTCGGCGGAATTCCGGCACAGGCCACCGCCGCCACCCCCGCCGCGGCGCCCACGCCCCCCGCAGCACCCCTGAGCACTCCCTCCGAGGACGCCTGGCGCACCGTCCTCGACGACGCCGACCTCGTCTGGCAGAAGATGCCGAAGACCTGGTACGAGGGCCCGTACCTGGGCAACGGCCTGCTCGGCTCCGGGATCTACCAGGAGCCCGGGAAGAACGCGATCCGCTTCAACGTCCAGCACTCCGAGGTCCAGGACCACCGCCCCGAGTTCGGCTCCCTGTTCGGTCTGGCGCGGCTGCCCATCGGCTACTTCACGCTCGAACCCGTCGGCACGATCACCGCCCTCGACTGGCGCCTGCGCCTGCGCGACGCGGAACTGACCGGCACCCTCACCACCGACCGGGGCACCCTGACGATCCGTGCGCAGGTCACCGACGCGCTCTCCGTCCTCGCCGTCGAGGTCACCCCGTCCGAGGGCGAGCGCGGCTTCGCCTGGGTCTTCCACCCCGCGAAGGCGATCAGCCCGCGCGCCGGGTTCCAGCCGATCCCGGCCGGTTACGAGGCCAACCCGCCCGCGCAACTCGCCGAGTACGACGGGATCCCGGCCGCCGTCCAGCCGCTCCTGTCCGGCGGCCAGCACGTCACCGCCTGGCAGGAACGCACACGCGGCGACCGGCGGACGCTCTACGTGAACGTGGCGCACTCCTTCCCGAAGTCCACCGCCCTCGACCGGGCGCTCGCGGCGGTGCGGGCCGCGGCCAGACTCCCGTACGACGCCCTGGCGGTCCCCCATCGCGCCTGGTGGCACGCGTACTACCGGAAGAGTTTCCTGTCCGTGCCCGACGCCCGTATCCAGCGGTTCTACTGGATCCAGCTCTACAAGACGGCGTCGGCGGCCCGCCGGGACGCGCCCGTGATGGCGACCAGCGGCCCCTGGCTGGAGCCGACGCCGTGGCCCGCGACCTGGTGGAACCTCAACGTGCAGCTGGAGTACTGGCTGATCCACGGCTCCAACCACCTCGAACTCGACGCCGTGACACGGGCGCTCGGCGAGTTCCGGGACAACCTCGGCGCCGAGATGGCCGCCCCCTACCGCGCCGACTCGCTCGGCATCCCGCGCACCACCGACATCCACCTCGTGAACGGCGGCGCGACGAGCAACGCGCAGGGCTACGGCGTCGGCATCCCCGGGCAGAGCACCCCGACCCCCGAGGTCGGCAACCTCACCTGGGCGCTGCACAACGTATGGCTGAGCTACCGCCACACCATGGACGAGAAGATCCTGCGCGACGTCCTGTACCCGCTGCTGCGCAAGGCGATCAACTACTACCTGCACTTCCTGGAGCCCGGCGCCGACGGCAAGCTGCACCTCCCGGCCACCTTCTCGCCCGAGTACGGCGGCAACACCCGCGACTGCAACTACGACCTGATGCTCCTGACCTGGGGCTGCCGGACCCTGCTCGAATCCTGCGAACTCCTCGGCATCGACGACGAGTTGGCGCCGCGCTGGCGTGAGGTCCTGGCCAGGCGTGTCGCGTACCCGACCAACGCCGACGGGTTCATGATCGGCGCGGACATCCCCTTCGCGAAGTCCCACCGCCACTACTCACACATGCTGGCCGTCTACCCCCTGTACGAGCTGACCGGCCGCACACCCGAGGAACTCGCCCTGATCGAGAAGTCGTTGGCGCACTGGGTCGGCTTCGAGGGCGCACTGCAGGGCTATACGTTCACGGGCGCGGCCTCGATGTCGGCGCTGCTCGGCAAGGGCGACGACGCGCTGAAGTACCTGGGCCAGCTGATGTCCCGTTTCATCCAGGCCAACACCATGTACAAGGAGTCGGGCCCGGTCATCGAGACACCCCTGTCGGCGGCGCAGTCGCTGCACGACATGGTGTGCCAGTCGTGGGGCGGCGTCATCCGCGTCTTCCCCGCGCTCCCGGCCGCCTGGGCGGATCTCTCCGTGCACGACTTCCGTACGCAGGGCGCGTTCCTGCTGAGCGCGGTGCGCGAGGGCGGTGTGACGCGGTGGGTGCGGCTCGTGAGCGAGGCGGGCGCGCCGTGCGTGGTGCGGCACGGCATCGCGGGCGCGGTCGACGTACGCGACGGACGCGGCAAGCCGCTCCCCTACGAGGACGCGGGCGACGGCGCGATCCGCATCACCCTGGGCGAGGGCGAGTCGGCGCTGGTCACGGCGCGCGGCGACCGGCCCGAGCTGACGATCGAACCGGTGAAGCCGAACGCGGCGGCGGCGAGGTGGGGGCTGCCGGCCTGAGTCATGACGCCCGGCCCGTCTCCAGGGCGAGGAGGTGCTGCTTGCGCTCCAGGCCGCCCGCGTAGCCGGTGAGGGAGCCGTCGGCCCCGATCACGCGGTGGCAGGGGCGGACGATGAGGAGCGGGTTGGCGCCGATCGCGCCGCCGATGGCACGGACGGCGGCGCGGGAGGCGCCGATGCTCGCGGCGACGGCCCCGTACGTGGTGGTCGCGCCGTACGGCACGGCGTCGAGTGCGGCCCACACCTTCTCGCGGAACTCGGTGCCCTCCGTGCTGAACTCCAGGTGGAACTCCTTGAGTTCACCCGCGAAGTAGGCGGCGAGCTGTTCCTCGGCGTCCGTGAACCGTTCGGGCGCGCGGCGCCACCCGGGCTGCACCGTGCGGCCGCCCTTCTGGCCGGGCACGGACAGGGAGGTGAGGGCGCCCGACTCGTCGCCGGTGAGCAGGAGTTCACCGACGGGGCTCTCGATGACGGTGTAGTACGTGGTCATGATGTCGTCTTCTCCAACTGTCGCTGTGTCCAGAGGTGTTGCTGTGCGTACGTGCGCCAGGGGCGCCAGGTGTCCGGCACCGGGTCCTGGTCCTGGTCCTCGCCGGGGAGGGCCACGTCCGGGTCGGCGAGGGACCGCATGCGGATGAGGGCGGCGGTGCGGGCGTCGACGCCGGGCAGGGCGCGCAGGGCGCTCTCGGCGTCGTCGCGGTCGGCGCCCGGGTCGAGGCGCAGGGCGCCGTCGGCGAGGGCGGTGGCGAGCGCGCCGAGGGGTCCCGGTTCGCCCGCGAGGTCGTCCGGCGCGGGAAAGACATGGGTGAGCGCGCCGCAGGGTGCGTCGAGGGCTTTCGCGTACCGCTCGACGAGCCGTGCCGCCGCCGCGGGTCCGACGAGGAGCCGTACGGCGAGTTCGTCGGGGTCGGCGGCGCCCGGCGAGCGCAGGCCGGGCCGGGCGGCGACGAGCGGGGCGAGCGCCGGGTCGGCGCCGAGGCGCTCGTCGATCGCGTACGGGTCGCTGTCCAGGTCGAAGAGGCGGCGCAGGCGCCCCACCGCCGTCGTGAGGTCGCGCAGGTCGGTGAGGTGGATGCGGGCGTCGAGCCAGCCGCCGTGGTGGGCGGCGCGGCTCGCGGGCGTGGCACGGGTCCGCTCGTCGACGGAGACGACGCCGGTGCCGTAGGGCAGGCGCAGGGTCCGGCGGTAGGTGCGGGTGCCCGGGGTGCCGGTCATCTCCTCGACGCCGTCCAGGGCCTCGCGGGCGAGCATGTCGAAGAGGGGGCGGGCCTGGTACGGGCCGCGGTGGGCGAGGCGCAGGGGGATCCCGGCCGCGGTGGCGGTGGCCCGGCTCGCGGGGGCCTCGCCGCGCAGCTCCGTGGGCGTACGGGCGTACACCGCGCGGATCGTGTCATTGAACTGCCGCACGCTCGCGAAGCCCGCGGCGAACGCGATCTCCGTGATCGGCAGGCCGGTCGTCTGGAGCAGGACGCGCGCGGTGTGGGCGCGCTGGGCGCGGGCCAGGGCGACGGGGCCGGCACCCAGCTCGGTGGTCAGCTGGCGCTGCACCTGGCGGGCGCTGTACCCGAGGCGCACGGCGAGCCCGGCGACGCCCTCGCGGTCGACGACTCCGTCGCCGATCATGCGCATGGCGCGCCCCACGACGTCGGCGCGCACGTTCCAGTCGGCCGAACCCGGCACGGCGTCGGGCCGGCAGCGGCGGCAGGCCCGGAACCCGGAGCCCTGCGCCGCCGCGGCGGTGGCGTAGTAGCGGACGTTCTTGCGTTTGGGCGTCACGGCGGGGCAGCTGGGGCGGCAGTAGATCCCGGTCGTCTCGACGGCGAAGAAGAACTCCCCGTCGAAGCGCGCGTCACGACTGCGGACGGCTTCATAGCGGGTGTCTTCTTCTGCGCTCATGTGTACCAGTGTGAACGCGTACGGGGGCGCTCGGCTGGCGGAAATCGGACAGGGCGTTGGGTGCGGCGTCGACTGCGGGTCGGTGGGGGCTGGTCGCGCCCCGCGGCGGAGCCGCTGATGGACACGGCCCCGCGCCCCTGAAATGCAGGCACTGCGTGCCGCATTTCCCCGATGAAGGCCGAGCGGCGAAGCCGCTCGCCTTCAGGGGCGCGGGGAACTGCGCGATCAGCCACGACGAAAGCCGCACCCTACAGAGGCCACCCGCCCCGCTTCGCCTCCATAGCGGCGCGTCCCTGCGCACCCCGCATCTTCCAAACCCGCCGCATCTCATCCCGCAGCCGCGCATCCGTGCGCGCGGCCAGCCGCCGATTCTCACGCAGAAGCTTCCGGTAACTGTCGAGTCGGCGTTGCGCAAGGGTCCCGTCCCCGAGCGCAGCGAGCACGGCGCAGCCCGGCTCGGCGTCGTGGGCGCAGTCATGGAACCTGCACCCCTCGGCCAGGGCCTCGATCTCGGCGAAGACCTGCCCGACCCCGGCCTCGGCGTCGTAGAGGCCGACGCCGCGCAGACCGGGGGTGTCGATCAGGACGCCGCCGGCGGGCAGGACCAGGAGGTTGCGGGTGGTCGTGGTGTGGCGGCCCTTGCCGTCGACGTCACGGACCGCGTGCACGTCCATGACGTCGGCGCCGGCCAGCGCGTTCGCGAGCGTCGACTTGCCCGCTCCGGACTGGCCGAGGAGTACGGACGTGCCGCCGCCGAGGAGCGCGGCGAGGACGTCCATGCCTTCGCCCCGCTCGGCGCTGACCGCGAGGACCTGGACGCCGGGCGCCGCCGCCTCCGCATCGGCCACGAGATACGCGGTGGTCACGGCGTCCGGGACGAGGTCGGCCTTGGTGAGGACGACGACGGGCTGGGCGCCGGACTCCCAGGCGAGGGCCAGGAACCGTTCGATGCGTCCGAGGTCGAGTGCCGCGGCGAGCGAGACGGCGATCACCGCGTGGTCGACGTTGGCCGCGAGGATCTGGCCCTCCGACCGCTTCGACGACGTGGACCGCACGAACGCCGTACGGCGCGGCAGGAGCGTCCGCACATAGCGCGGATCGGCGCCTTCGGGGTCGAGCGCGACCCAGTCGCCCGTGCACACGACCTTCATCGGGTCGCGGGGGACGACGAACTCTGTGTCGGCGCGGACGACGCCGTCGGCGGTGACGACGTCGCACTGCCCGCGGTCGACCCGGACGACACGTCCGGGCAGGAGGCCCTGCCCGGCGTACGGAACGAACTCCGACTCGCGTTCCGCGTCCCAGCCGTACGCGGCGAGCGGGTGCGGCGAAGCAGAAGAGAACGAAGCAGAAGAGAACGGAGAAGAAGAGGAATTCAAGGGGAACCCTTCACAGGGTGGCCCCGACCGGGTGCGCGTCGGCGCACACGAAAGAGAACGGATCAGCCGGAGACCACAGGGGTGGGATGGACGAACTTCTGGATCCGGGCAACGCCCAGCTCAACGACAGTCATCACGGTCCTCACCTCCTGTGTGTGCGAGCGGTCATGCTCACTCGACGGCGTGGCGACCATACGAGCCCGGCATGCCGCGACGCCAACCCTTTTTTTCTGCACGTCCGTGCTCACGTGCCCGAGCAGCCGTCCACCACCGCCTGCCCCACTCGGACGACGTCCTTGCGGACCTGTGAGGCAAGCCCGATGCTGATCTGCATAGCGAACGGCTACACGATGCGCCCGTACGTTATATCGAACGCAGACCGAAGAGAAGGGGAGAGACGTGAGCGACTCCGCGAAGTCGATCCGGGGCATGCTGGCCACCAATCTGAGACGGGCCAGGACCGAGCGGGGGCTGTCGATCTCCGAGCTGTCCCGGCGTTCGAAGATCGGCAAGGCGACGCTGTCGCAGCTGGAGTCCGGCACGGGGAACCCCACCATCGAGACGGTGTTCAGCCTGTCTCGCGTCCTGGAGGTGGCGGTCTCCGACCTCCTGGACGCCCGCCCTCCCGGCGACCTGACCGTGGTCCGCGCCGAGGAGGTGGAGGTGCTCAGCGGCGAGGGCGTCGATCTGCGTCCACTACGGCGGATCGAGACCGGAGACGCCGTCTTCGAGGTCTTCGACCAGCGGGTACGGGCGAAGTGCCGGCAGGAGTCGCTCGGCCATGTCGGGACCGAGCACACCATCGTGCAGACCGGCCGGCTCGGGGTGCAGGTCGAGGGGCACGAGGTGGAGCTGGGCCCGGGCGACTACGTCGGCTTCGACGCCGCGGCCCCGCACAGCTACACAGCGCTCGACGGCGACGTGCACTCGGTCCTCCTGCTGCAGTACCGGGCCGATCAGCGGCTCCACCTGTCGGATCCGACCCTGGACACCTCCGCACCCGTACCCGCTTCCGCGGCGGAGTGACCACACTTGACCACACGGTCGGGGCGGCCCGAGAAAATCGATCCGACGTGACCGTTGACACGTTCTGAACCCCCGCCGTACGTTCCAGGTGTTCGCTTTACCGAACACGGAGGGTTCGATGAACGGAACACGAGTGGCGGTGCTGGGTGCCGGGATCGTCGGTGCCGCCTGCGCTCGCGAGCTGGCTCTGGCCGGACTCGAGGTCACCGTCGTCGACCGCGGCGGCGCGGCGTCCGCGACCACCTCGCACGGCGAGGGCAACGTACTGGTCTCCGACAAGGGACCGGGGCCGGAGCTGGAACTGGCCCAGCTGTCAAGGACGTTGTGGCCGCAGGTGCTCGCCGGCGTCGCCGAACGCTCCGTGGCCGCGGCGCACGCCGTGGAGTGGGAGCCCAAGGGCGGCATCGTCGTCGCGACCACCGACGCCGGCGCCGACGGGCTGACCCGCTTCGCCGCCGACCAGCGTGCGGTGGGCGTACGCGCCGACGTCCTCGACGCCGAAGCGCTCGCCGAGGCCGAGCCGTACGCCACCCGCGAGCACACGGCGGCCCTGCACTACCCCGAGGACGCGCAGGTGCAGCCCGCCGGAGCAGCCGCCGCCCTGCTCGGCGACGCGCTGGCCGCGGGAGCCACGCTGCGCACGGGCTGCGAGGTGCTCGGCGCGGTCACCCGGAGCGGCCGGATCACCGGCGTCCGCACCTCGGCCGGTCCGCTGGAGGCCGACTGGTTCGTCAACGCCGCCGGCCCCTGGTCCGGCGAACTGTCGGCCCGACTCGGCGCACCGGTCGACGTGCGACCCCGCCGCGGCGACGTCCTCGTGACGGCCCCGCTGCCGCCGATGGTCTTCCACAAGGTCTACGACGCCGACTACGTGGGCGCGGTCGGCAGCAGCGCCGGGGATCTGCAGACCTCCGCGGTCGTGGAGTCCACGCGTGGCGGCAGCGTGCTCATCGGCTCGTCGCGCCGCCGGGTCGGCTTCGACGACCGGCTGCGCCCCGAGGTCCTCTCGGCCGTCGCCGCGAAGGCCCTGCGCCTGTTCCCGACGCTGGCCGGGGCTGCGGTGATGCGCGCCTACGGCGGCTTCCGACCGTACGTCCCCGACCATCTCCCCGTCATCGGCGCCGACCCGCGCCTCGACGGCCTGTGGCACGCGGGCGGTCACGAGGGCGCCGGGATCGGTCTGTCCGTGGGCACGGGGCGGCTGCTGCGGAATCTGATGCTGGGCGAGCCGACGGACCTGGACGCGAACCCGTTCCGCGTGGACCGCCCGGCCGTGCTGGGCACCACCGCACGTTCTGTGAGTGAGGAGTCGCCATGAGCCCCCGACGTGTCCGTGCCGGGTCCGACGCCGTCGGGCGGCAGGACCGGCCCCTGCGGATCACCGTCGACGGCGAGCCGGTCGACGGGATCGCGGGCCAGACCATCGCGGGCGTCCTGCTCGCCGACGACCGGCTCGCCTGGCGCCGGGGCCGATCCGGCGCGCCCCGGGGGGTGTTCTGCGGGATCGGCGTCTGCTTCGACTGTCTCGTGACGGTCGGCGAGGAGCGCGACGTACGTGCCTGCCGCCGCCGCGCCCTGGACGGCGACGTCGTGACGACCCAGAGCAGGCAGGACGCCGAGCCGGCCCCCGGAACGGAGGAGCGATGACGCACCGTCATGTCGTGGTCGTCGGCGCGGGCCCCGCGGGTCTCGCCGCCGCCGAGGCCGCTCTGAGCGCCGGTGCCCGGGTGACGCTGATCGACGCGTCGGACCGGCCCGGCGGCCAGTACCACCGGATGCTGCCCGAGGCGTACGACGCCGCCCGTCCGGAGGTGCTGCACCACGGATGGCGGGCCTTCGACCGGCGCCGCCGCCGGGTGCTCACCCGCCCCCGGTGCGCCTGGTGGTCCGACACCTCGGTGTGGGCGCTCGAACGCCCGGACCCCGAGCGGCCCGGCCCGCCGCGCGTCCACGTCCTGCACGGCCCCGTGGACGGCGGGGGCCGGCGCCGCCTGACCCTCGACCCCGACGCGCTGGTCCTCGCGGTCGGTGCCCACGACCGCGTACTGCCGTTCCCCGGCTGGGAGTTGCCCGGAGTCTTCACCGCCGGCGCCGCGCAGGCCCTCGCGAAGGGCGAGCGGGTCGTGGTCGGCGACCGTGTCGTCGTCGCGGGCACCGGGCCGTTCCTCCTGCCCGTGGCCGCCTCGCTCCTCGAAGCGGGCTCCCGGGTCCTGGAAGTCCTGGAGGCCAACACGCGGGGCACCGTCGCCCGCGGCTGGTCGCGGCGCCCCTGGCAGCTCGCCGCCCAGGCCGGCAAGAGCGGCGAACTCGCCGAGTACGCCGCCCTGTTGATCCGTCACCGGGTGCCCTGCCGCACCGGCCGCACCGTGATCGAGGCGCGCGGCGACGGCCGGGTCGAGGAGGTCGTGACCGCACGGCTGCGCGCGGACTGGTCGGCCGTACCGGGCAGCGAGCGCACGGTCGCGGTCGACGCGGTGTGCGTGACGCACGGCTTCAGCCCGCAACTGGAGCTGCCCGTGGCCGCCGGATGCGCGCTGCGCACCAGTCCCGGCGGCGAGTTCGTGGAGGTCGACGCCGACCAGGCCACGAGTGTCCCCGGCGTCTATTCGGCCGGTGAGATCACCGGCATCGCGGGCGCCCCGGCCGCGCGGGCCGAGGGCGCGCTCGCCGGGTGGCTCGCCGCCGGTGGCGACCCGCGGGCGTCCGCGCTGCGGCCGCTGCGACGCGGCCGGGACCAGGGCCGCGCGTTCGCCGCGCGTCTGGCCCGCGCACACCCGATCGGCGCGGCCTGGTCCGGCTGGCTGCGCCCCGAGACCGTCATCTGCCGCTGCGAGGAGGCCGATTACGCCTCCCTCTGCCGGGCCGCCACGCGCCCGGAGAGCGCCTCGGCGCGGGTCGCCAAGCTGGAGACCCGCGCCGGGCTCGGCCCCTGCCAGGCCCGGATCTGCGGCCCGACGGTCGCCGAGCTGAACACCCGGCTCTCCGGCGCGCCCGTGGAGCCGCCGGCCGAGGGACTGCCGGCGCCCGTACCGCACCGGCGTCCGATCGCCCAGCCCATCCGGCTCGGCGAACTGGCCGCACCTTCCGAACCGGCCGCCGACGGCTCGGCCCCTCGTCACCTCTGACCTTTAGATCTCTTCTGACCTTTCGATCTCTTCTGACCTTTCGATCTCTTCTGAACTGCCAATTCCCTGACTCAGGAGCAGAGTTCATGAGCGACAACAAGAACACGAAGCAGTCGCCGTCCCTCGGCGGCGTGGTCGTGGCCACCGCCCTCCCCTACTACGAGGACGCGTCCGCCCCGGCCGGCCTTGCCGTGGACTACGACAAGTACGCCGACCACTGCCGCTGGCTGGTGGAGAACGGCTGCCGCGGCGTCGGCCCGAACGGCTCGCTCGGCGAGTACTCCTCGCTGACCGACGACGAGCGCCGCAAGGTCGCGCAGACCGCGAAGGAAGCGGTCGGTGACTCGGGCGTCGTGGTCGTCGGCGTGCACGGCGTCGGCTCGCACCAGGCCAGGCACTGGACCGAGATCGCCGCCGAGGACGGCGCCGACGGGGTGCTGTGCCTGCCGCCGACCATGTACCGCGCCAACCGCGGCGAGGTCCTCGCCCACTTCGAGGCCGTGGCCTCCGTCGGCCTGCCGGTCATGGTCTACAACAACCCGATCGACACCAAGGTCGACCTGACCCCGGACCTGGTCGGCGAGATCGCGCAGATCGAGAACGTCGTCGCCGTCAAGGAGTTCTCCGGCGACGTCCGCCGCGTCCTGGAGATCAAGGAGCGGGCCCCCGGCCTGGAGATCATCAGCGGCGCCGACGACGTCGTCCTGGAGAGCCTGCTCATGGGCGCCACCGGCTGGTTCGCCGGCTTCCCGAACGTCTTCCCCGCCGAGTCGGCCCGCCTGTACGAACTGGCCACCGCCGGCAAGCTGGAGGAGGCCCGCGCCCTGTACGAGCCGCTGGTCGCCGCGTTCCGCTGGGACTCGCGCACCGAGTTCGTGCAGGCCATCAAGCTCGGCATGGAGCAGGTCGGCCGGTTCGGCGGCCCCTGCCGCCCGCCGCGCGGCCCGCTCACCGCGCGGATGCGCGAGCAGGTCGAGGCCGACATGGCCCGCGCCGTCTCCGCGCTCGAAGCGCAGTCCGCGCGATGAGGTCGGTCCGTACGATCAGTGCGGTCGACTCGCACACGGAGGGCATGCCCACCCGCGTCGTGACCGGCGGGGTGGGCCGCATCCCCGGCGACACGATGGCCGAGCGCCGCCGTCACGCCATGGAGCACCTGGACGGGCTGCGCCGGTTCCTGGTCGACGAGCCGCGCGGGCACTCGGCGATGAGCGGGGCGATCCTCCAGCCGCCCACCCGCCCGGACGCCGACTGGGGCGTGCTCTACATCGAGGTCAGCGGCTTCCTCCCGATGTGCGGCCACGGCACCATCGGCGTGGCCACGGTCCTCGTGGAGACGGGGATGGTCGAGGTCACCGAGCCGGAGACCGTGGTCCGTCTGGACACGCCCGCCGGGCTCGTCGAGGCACGGGTGACGGTCACCGACGGCCGCGCCGAGAAGGTCACCCTGCGCAACGTCGAGTCGTTCGCGCTCGAACTCGACGCGACGGTCAAGGTCCCCGGCCTCGGCGAGATCCGCTACGACATGGCGTACGGCGGGAACTTCTACGCCATCACCCAACTCGACCCGCTGGGGCTGCCGTTCGACCGGGCGCGCAAGGACGAGATCCTCGCCGCCGGCCTTTCGATCATGAAGACGATCAACGAGCAGAACCGTCCGGTGCACCCGGCCGACCCGCTCATCGGCGGCTGCAAGCACGTGCAGTTCATCGCCCCGGGGTCGGACGCGCGGCACTCCCGCAACGCGATGGCGATCCATCCCGGCTGGTTCGACCGTTCCCCGTGCGGCACCGGTACCTCCGCTCGCATGGCCCAGCTGCACGCGCGCGGCGAACTGCCGCTCGACACCGAGTTCGTCAACGAGTCGTTCATCGGCACGCGGTTCACCGGCCGGCTCCTGAAGACCGCCGAGGTCGGCGGACTCCCGGCCGTGGTCCCCGAGTTCTCCGGCCGGGCGTGGATCACCGCCACCGCGAACTATCTGCTCGACCCGAGCGACCCGTTCCCGCACGGTTTCGTGCTCTGAGAACTCCGTGTTCGTGCGCTGAGAACCCCGTAAAAGCGCCCCCACGGGCGTGCCCCGTCTCCAGGGGCGCGCCCGTCCGTCCCCGCGCCCGCTACGTATTCACGGAGGGACCCCCAATTGTCCCGCTCGACTCCAGTAATACGCCCGGAAAGAACGGCCTCCAGTGGCGGACTGTTCTCCCGGCAAGGAATCTTCCGCCTCAAGCCCGTCTCCTCCTCCGAGGAGGAGAGCACGGGCGGGCTCCGCCGGACCATGGGACTGTGGCAGCTCGTCGCCCTGAGCCTCGGCGGTCTCGTCGGCGCGGGAGTGTTCTCGCTCGCCGGCGTCGTCGCCCACGAGGACGCCGGTCCCGGCGTACTGATCTCGTTCCTCGTCGCCATCATCGCGAGCACCGCCGCCGCACTGTGCTACGCCGAATTCGCCGGCATCGTCCCCAAGGCCGGATCCGCCTATACGTACTCGTACGCCGCGCTCGGCGAGATCGTCGGGTGGCTCATCGGCTGGGACCTGCTCCTGGAGTACACGGCCATCGTCGCCGTGGTGGCGATCGCGGTGTCCGGCTACTTCTCGTACATCCTGGAGCGGATCGGGATCGATCTGCCGTCCTGGATGCTCGGCGCGCCCGGTACCGGGTCCGGCCACAAGGTCGACCTGTTCGCCGCCGTGCTCTGCCTGCTGCTCGCCTTCGTGCTCTCGCGCGGCACCAAGGAGTCGGCGCGCTTCGAGACGATCCTCGTGGTCATCAAGCTCGGCATCGTCGCCCTCGTCGTCGTGGCCGGCGCCTTCCACATCTCCGCGGGCAACTACTCGCCGTTCCTGCCCTTCGGGATCGGCGGCGCGTTCACCGGCGCCGCGACCGCGTTCTTCGCCGTCTACGGCTACGACGCGATGAGCGCCGCCGCCGAGGAGAGCGCCGAGGCCAAGAAGGTGCTGCCGAAGGCGATCGTGATCTCCCTGGCCATCGCGGCCGTCATCTATCTGCTGGTCTGTGTCGTGCTGCTCGGCATGCAGAACTACCGCGACATCGACACCAAGAGCCCGTTCTCCAGTGCGCTGGGCTCCGTCGGCCTCGGCGGTCTCGGCATCGTCGTCGCGGTCGGCGCGATCATCGGCATCACCACGTCCGCGTTCGCCAACATGCTGGCGGTCTCCCGGGTCTGGTTCTCCATGAGCCGCGACGGGCTGCTGCCGCGCTACTTCGCGAAGAACCACGCCACGCGGCACGTACCGACCCGGGTGATCTGGCCGGTGGGCGTCAGCTCGGCGGTCATCGCCGGGTTCCTGCCGATCCGGGAGGCCGCCGACCTCACCAACATCGGCATCCTGGCTGCCTTCACCGTCGTCGCCATCGCCATCGTGGTGCTGCGCCGCACGCGCCCCGATCTGCCGCGCTCCTTCCGCACCCCGCTGGTGCCGCTGGTCCCGGCGATCGGCGTGGCCTTCTCCCTCTGGCTGATCGCCAACCTCGACTGGGTGACCTGGGTGCGCTTCGCCGTCTGGATGGTGCTCGGGCTGATCGTCTACTTCTCCTTCGGCGTCCGCCACTCGGAGGAGAACAAGCCCCACGCCCCGGCGCGGGACGAGCTCCCCGACGACGCATAGCAACTCGCCCTGTTTTCAAGGGAATCGACGAGAAGAGGAAGCACCATGAACACCGTCGCGCGCGACCCCGACCTGGCCGTGACCGCGGCCGCCGCCGCTGCCAGGGAGTGGGCCGGGGCGGCGCCGACGGCCCGCGCCCACGCCCTGGACGCCGCGGCCGACGCCCTGGAGGCGGAGCAGGCGGAGCTGGTCGCGCTCGCCGGGGCCGAGACGCACCTCGGCACGCCCCGCCTCACGGGCGAACTGAAGCGCACCGCGTTCCAACTGCGTTTCTTCGCCAAGGAGTTGCGGGCCGGCACGTTCCTCGACGTCCGTATCGACCGCGCCGACCCGCAGTGGCCCACCGGGCCACGGTCCGAGCTGCGCCGCTACCGCACCGCGCTCGGCCCGGTCCTGGTGTTCGGGGCCAGCAACTTCCCGTTCGCCTTCAGCGTGGCCGGCGGCGACACCGCGTCGGCTCTGGCGGCGGGCTGCCCCGTGATCGTCAAGGCGCATCCGGGCCACCTCGAACTGTCCCGCCGCACCGCCGACATCGTCCAGAAGGCGCTGGCCCGGGCCGGCGCTCCGGAGGGCGTGTCCGGGCTGATCGAGGGCGAGCAGGCCGGGGTGGACGCGCTGCGCCACCCGCTGCTGCGCGCCGCCGCGTTCACCGGCTCCGAGCGCGGCGGCCTGGCGCTCGCCCGGATCGCCGCCGATCGCCCCGAACCCATCCCGTTCTACGGCGAGTTGGGCAGCGTCAACCCTGTCGTGGTGACCCCGGAAGCGGCCCGCGCCCGTGGTGCGGAGATCGCCGAGGGCTACGTCGGTTCGCTCACCCTGGGCGCGGGACAGTTCTGCACCAACCCGGGCCTGCTGTTCACGCCCGCCGACGGGCCGGTGGACGAGATCGTACGGCGACTGCGGGCGGCCCCGGCCGCGCCGATGCTCGGCGACTGGATCAGCGCCGCCTATGTGGACGGAGCGCGCCGGCTCGCGTCGCTTCCGTCGACACGCAAGCTGGTCTGGCCCGATGACGAGGCAGCGGCGGGCCCGAGGCTGCTCGCCATGGACCTGGACACGTTCGCCGGTGACATCGGGGCGGCGGCCACGGAGTGCTTCGGGCCGCTCGGTCTGGTCGTGACGTACGACCGCCTCGAGGACGTCGCCGCCGTGATCGCGTCTCTGCCGGGGCAGCTCACCACCTCCCTGCACGGCGAGCCCCACGAGGGCGGCGAACTCACCGATCTGACGGCGGCGCTGGCCGAGCGCAGCGGCCGGGTGCTGTGGAACGAGTGGCCCACCGGGGTCTCCGTCACCCACGCGATGCAGCACGGCGGCCCCTTCCCCGCCACCACCGCGCCCACCACGACCTCCGTCGGCACGGCCGCGATCGAGCGGTTCCTCCGCCCGGTGGCCTACCAGTCGTGGCCCCCGCACCTCCTGCCGCCACCGCTGCGCGACGACAACCCTTGGGGGGGTGCCGCAGCGGGTCGACGGATAGCGGAGCCCCGGAGACTGTCGTGGCCGGGGCGCTTCCCGGAGATATTTACCGTCCAGTAAGGTCGCGCCTCGGAACCCCGACCCTTCCTGGGTCGCCGAGACTCCGGAGGCCGGTCATGAGCAAGCGCGTCGAAGTGGGCGACACCGTCGAGGACTTCACCCTGCCCGACGAGAGCGGGACCCCGACCTCGCTGTCCGGGCTGCTGAGCGAGGGGCCCGTCGTCCTGTTCTTCTACCCGGCCGCCATGACGCCCGGCTGCACCGCCGAGGCCTGCCACTTCCGGGATCTCGCCGCCGAGTTCGCGGCCGTGGGCGCGCGGCTCGTGGGCGTCAGCGGGGATCCGGTGGAGCGGCAGGCCGAGTTCGCGGGGAAGCACACGCTCGGGTATCCGCTGCTCTCGGACCCGGAGGGCGAGGTGCGCGGGCGGTTCGGCGTCACGCGCGGCTTCTCGCTCGCGCCGACGAAGCGGGCCACGTTCGTCATCGGGCAGGACCGCGCCGTCCTCGAAGTGGTCCGGAGCGAGTTCCGGATGAGCGCCCACGCCGACCGTGCGCTCGCGGTGCTTGGCGAGCGCACGGCCTGAGCGTCCGTCCGGTGCGCCGGGGTCAGCCGGCCTGCGCCGGCTCCGGCGCCAGGCTGTCCATGAACGAGCTGACGGAGAACACCGCGCGGCCCGCGCCCGCCGGACCGTAGCCGGGAGGCGAGGAGAGACCGAAGTCCTCCATCGTCTGCCGGTACGCCTGGAGCAGCCTGATGTGGTACTCCAGCGGCGCGCCCTGCGGGTTGGCCTTGCCGAGCGGCGTGGTGGGCTCGGGGCACCAGGTGGTGAAGCGGGGCGTGATGCCGTGCGACATGAAGAAGCGCAGGCCCTCGGTGGTGGAGGCGATGGCCTCGTCGACCGTGGTGAACCCGGAGGGTGCGGCCATCTCGACGCCCGCGACGAAGTTCGGGATGACGTTGCGCGCGCCGAAGATCTCCGCCGAGTCGAGGATCCGCTTGTGCCACTCGTCGCGGCCGACGTAGCGCTCCTTGCCGGGGCAGTAGAGCTCGAACAGGCGGCGGTCCCACACCTCGTAGTTGGGGTGGTAGATCTGGACGCCGTAGTCCTTGAAGCGCTGCACGTCGTCCTTGGGCAGCGCCTGCGCGACGACCTTGCCGATCCAGCGGCCGGGGAAGTGCTCCTCGATGGCCTTGGCGTACAGGCCGTAGAAGTCGGCCTCGTCGCGGCCCTGGAGCTTGGACGTGATGGCGCCGCCGGTGAGGGTGTAGGCGGTGGACGTCTTCGCCGTGTCGTAGCGGTCGATGATCTCCAGGGCTTCCAGGACCTCGTCGACGTCCTTGACCCCCGTGTAGGGGCGGCCGGCCGCCTTGTGCTGGCGCCAGTTGTGGTTGATGTCGCAGTACTGGCACTCCTCCTTGGCGCCGAAGTACTGGCAGACCCGGAAGACGGTCAGATAGATCAGGTAGCCCCACTGGATGGTGGGGGCCACCTCCATGACCGACTTCCCGTTGGACAACTTGTGCCGGTAGTACTCGGGCATCGGCGGGACGCCGACGTCGGAGATCCGCTTCCCGTCGAGGTAGAGCCCGAGCATGCCGTCCTCGTCGGCCGCGACGCGGTACGGCGACGACGGGTTCACGCGGACCGAGACGACGGTGCGGCGCAGGTCGTAGGGGCCGCCGGTGAGGATGATCTCCTCCGGCGGGCGGCGCAGGGCGGCCTCGCCGAGCTCGGGGAGCGTGCCGTGGTCGAAGGAGAAGATGAAGTACGACTTCGGCTTGACGTCGCCCGACTCGTTGTCGCTGAGCGCGGACTTGTCGAACGCGACGCCGCCGCGCAGCAGGTCCTCCTTGAACACCGCTTCCCGCGGCACGTGCGGGAAGCGCTCCATCAGGTCCTCGACCAGCGCCGTGCGGCTCTGCATCCCGTTCTCCTCAGCTCCCGGAACTTCACTGCTCGAGAACTCACGGTATGCCCCCGGTGGCCGGTCAGGCGTGCCGGGTCCCCGCGCGCGCCACGATGTGTGCGGGCGCCTTGATGCCGTGGGGCAGCAGCGGGTCGGCGGTCGGCGCGCCCCAGCGGGAGGTCAGGGGCAGGGTGCCGGCCCAGAGGCCGAGGGCGGCGTCGGGCCCGTCGCCGTCGTCGGGGGCGCCGGTACGGATCTTGACGGAGGCCTCGTCGAGAGACAGCTCCAGGAGGGTGGTGGCGGCGAGCTCCTTGCGGCTGGGCTGCCGGGCGTACGTCCACTGGCCCGGGGTCGCGTGCTCCGTGAGACGGCGCAGGCCGGCCAGTTTCTCGTCCGTGTCGGTGATCGCGCGGGGTACGCCGTGGATCATGGCGCTGCGGTAGTTCACGCCGTGCTCGAAGACGGAGCGGGCGAGGACCAGGCCGTCGACGTGGGTGACGGTCACGCAGACGGGGGCGTCGGGGTCGGCGGCCAGGCTGCGGCTCGCGACCGATCCGTGCAGGTAGAGCCTGGTGTCGTCGCGGCCGTAGACGGTGGGGACGACGACGGGGCGGCCGTCGACGAGGACGCCGAGGTGGCAGACGAATCCGGCGTCGAGGATCGCCTCGAGGTCGGAGCGCTCCAGGCTGCCCTGCTCGCGGAGCCGGCTGTGCCGGGTGCGGTCGGTCTGCGGGAGCGTGCGCGACAGCGTCGTCGCGGGGGTCTCGGTCTGGGTCATGCGGTCGGACGCTACTCCGTGACGATCACCGCCTCGCGGGCGGGGACGCCTCCGCGCGCCGCTTTCCCCCACCCCTTGCCGGAACCCTTGTCGGAAGCGGGCGGGCGGCCCTAGCGTCGTCGAGGTGTCCCGCTCCCAGGTGAACCGCTCCGCGCCGTCCCGCCCCGAGGACTCCGCACTCCCCTACTACGAGGCACTCCCCTACTACGAGCAGGTGTCCCCCGGGACCGGCGGTGTCGCGCCGCGTTCCTGGTACGCCGCCTCCGACGCCGCGTCACTGTCCCTTGACGGCCGGTGGCGTTTCCGGCTCTCGGCGACGGCGGACGCCCACGACGACTCCTTCGCGCTCCCCGGCTACGACGCGTCGGGCTGGCCGGAGTTGACGGTGCCGGGGCACTGGGTGCTCCAGGGCGAGGGGGCGTACGGGGCACCGGCGTACACGAACACCGGCTATCCGTTCCCCGTCGACCCGCCGCGCGTCCCGACGGAGAACCCGACCGGCGATCATCTGCGCGTCTTCGGCCTGCCGGACGACTGGCCGGCGTCGGGGGCGTCCGTGCTGCGCTTCGAGGGCGTCGAGTCGTGCGCGCGGGTCTGGCTGAACGGCGAGGAGCTCGGGGAGTTCAAGGGCTCCCGGCTCCCCCACGAGTTCGCGGTGGAAGGGCTGCTGCGGCCGGCGGGCAACGTCCTCGCCGTGCGCGTCCACCAGTGGTCGTCCGGCTCGTACCTGGAGGACCAGGACCAGTGGTGGCTGCCCGGTGTCTTCCGTGCGGTCACGCTGCGGCACCGGCCGGACGGCCCGGCGTACGACTTCTTCGTGCACACCGCGTACGACCACCGCACCGGCCTGGGCACGCTGCGGGTCGAGGCGGGGGCGGGCGGGCGCGTCACCGTGCCCGAGCTGGGTGTGGACGTGCCGGCCGGGGAAGCGGTGACGGTGCCCGTGGAGCCGTGGACGGCGGAGACGCCACGCCTGTACGCGGGTGAACTGGCCACGCCGGGCGGCGAGACCGTCCCCTTCCGCGCCGGATTCCGCACCGTCGCCGTGGAGGACGGCGTCCTCAAGGTGAACGGGCGGCGGATCCTTTTCCGCGGGGTGAACCGGCACGAGTTCCACCCGGAGCGCGGCCGGGCCGTGGACGAGGCGACGATGCGCCACGACGTCCTCCTCATGAAGCGGCACAACATCAACGCCGTGCGGACCTCGCACTACCCGCCGCACCCCGCCTTCCTCGACCTGTGCGACGAGTTGGGGCTCTGGGTGATCGACGAGTGCGACCTGGAGACCCACGGCTTCACACACGACGGATGGCGCGGGAACCCCGTCGACGACGAGCGCTGGACCCCGGCGCTCCTGGACCGCGCGGCACGCATGGTGGAGCGCGACAAGAACCACGCCTCGGTGGTCATGTGGTCGCTCGGCAACGAGTGCGGAACCGGCGCGGGGCTTAGCGCGATGGCCAGGTGGATCCGCGACCGCGACCCGTCGCGCCCGCTGCACTACGAGGGCGACCCGTCGTGCGCCGACACCGACGTCTACTCACGGATGTACGCGGACCACGCCGAGGTCGAGCGCATCGGCAGGCACGAGGACGACGACGGCCCCGCGACGCGCCGCCAACTCCCGTTCATCCTCTGCGAATACGGCCACGCCATGGGTAACGGACCCGGCGGGCTCTCCGAGTACCAGCGCCTCTTCGAGACGTACGAACGCCTCCAGGGCGGCTTCGTCTGGGAGTGGATCGACCACGGGATCAGGGACGCGCGGTACGGGTACGCGTACGGCGGCGACTTCGGGGAGGAGCTGCACGACGGCAACTTCGTCTGCGACGGTCTCCTCTTCCCCGACCGCACGCCGTCCCCCGGGCTCGCCGAGTACAAGAAGGTCGTCGAGCCGGTCCTGATCGAGGGCGACGGGCCGGCCGGCACGGTCCGCGTCACGAACCGGCACGACTTCGCGGACCTGGGGCATCTCTCGTTCTCCTGGTCGTTCGAGGCGGACGGCGAGCCGGTGGAGTCGGGTCGGCTCGCCGTGCCGCCGCTCGCGCCCGGCCGGAGCGCGGACGTCAAGCTGCCCGCGCCGCCGGACGCGCCGCGGGGCGCCGAGACGGGGTGGACGGTGCGGGCGGTGCTGGCCGAGGACACGGCGTGGGCGGACCGGGGCCACCTGGTCGCGTGGGGTCAACTGCCCGTGTCCGGGCGGCAGTCGGTCGTTTCCGCGAGCGGCGCCGCGCCGGTGCGGGGCGCGGACGTGATCACGCTCGGCCCGGCCGTCTTCGACGCGCGCACGGGCGACCTGCGGGCGGTCGGCCCGGTGCCCGTCGCGGGGTTGCGCCTGGACATATGGCGGGCGCCGACGGACAACGACAACGGCGCCGACTGGCAGGCGGGCCGGCGGTTCGGCCCGCAGTGGCGCGCGGCAGGCCTGCACCGGATGCGGCACCGGCGGGACCAAGTCGCCCTGGAATCCGATGCGTTGACCGTGCGAACCCGGGTGGCGCCCGCCGCCGGGCAGTTCGGGCTCGGCGCGGAGTACCGCTGGACGGCGGACGACGCGGGCCGCCTCACGCTCACGGTCTCGGTGACGCCCGAGGGCGACTGGCGGGTGCCGCTGCCGCGCCTGGGCGTGCGGCTCGGCCTCCCGTCCGGGGCGACGCACGCGCGCTGGTTCGGGGGCGGGCCAGGCGAGGCCTATCCGGACACGCGGGCGGCGTCGCTGCTCGGCCGGTGGGAGGCGTCCGTCGACAACCTCCAGACGCCGTACGTGCGTCCGCAGGAGAACGGTGCGCGGGCGGATGTGCGCCGGGTGGAGATCGGCGGCCTGCGGGTGGACGGCGAACCGGAGTTCTGGTTCACGGCCCGCCGCTGGACGACGGAGCGCCTTGACGCGGCCGGGCACCGCACGGACCTGGTGGCCGGGGACACGCTCTGGGTGAACCTCGACCACGCCCTGCACGGCATCGGCTCCCAGTCCTGCGGCCCGGGCCCGCTGCCGCGGCACGTGCTCGACGTGGCCCCGGCGACGTTCGCCTTCACGTTCTCGGCGGTGGAGTGAGCACGACCGCACGGGAGTTGATCACGAATACATGCCCGTAGGGACTAGGTTGTTGTCCCTGCAACAACCCGAACAACGACCCACCACCGAACCAGCTACAAGGGGATGGCCTTCATGGGTGACGACGCTCCCACGCACGACTCCGCCGAGCGGCTGCACCAGCGGATCGACAGCTCGAAGGCGCATCCGGCGCGGGTGTACGACGTGTTCCTCGGCGGCAAGGACAACTACGCGGCCGACCGGGACGCGGCGGCCGCCGCCCTCGCGGCGAACCCGCGCGGCTACCTCGACGTGCGGCACAACCGCGACTTCATGCGGCGCTCGGTGAACTACCTGACGCGCGAGGCGGGCCTGCGCCAGTTCCTGGACATCGGCACGGGCCTGCCGACGCAGGAGAACGTCCACCAGGTCGCCCAGCGCGTCGCGCCCGAGTCGCGGATCGTCTACGTCGACAACGACCCGGTGGTCCTCGCGCACGCCCGCGCCCTTCTCGCCAGCGGCCCCCAGGGCGCGACCGCGTACATCGACGCGGACCTGCGCGACCCGGCGAAGATCCTCCAGGAGGCCGCCCGGACCATCGACCTGGACGTGCCCGTCGCGCTCGGCCTCGTGGCGATCCTGCACTTCATCGAGGACGCGGAGGCGTACGACATCGTGCGCAGCCTGGTGGACGCGCTGCCGGTGGGCAGCGCGCTGTTCCTGAGCCATCTGACCTCCGACCTGAACGCGGAGAACATCGCCAAGGTGGCGCGGACGTACCACGAGCGCGGTTTCACGTTCGTGCTGCGTTCGGCGGACGAGGTGCGCCGGTTCTTCACGGAGAACGGCCTGGAGATCGTCGAGCCGGGCATCGTGCCCGCCCACCACTGGCGGCCCGACCACGTGTCCGACCGCGAAGCGGACAAGGTCCACGACGCGGCGTACGTGGAGAGCCTCGACCCGATCGAGCAGACCATGTACCGCGACATCAACGACGTCACCGACGACGACATCAACGTGTACGCGGCGGTCGCCTTCAAGCGCTGACCGGAGGACGAGGGTCCAGGAGTCCACGGGTCGGCTAGCGTCGTCGTATGACGCCTCGCTCACTCACGGAAGCCCTCGCCGCCGGCCCGGTCGTCCTGGACGGCGGGCTCTCCAACCAGCTGGAGTCCGCCGGGTACGACCTGAGCGACGAGCTGTGGTCGGCGCGGCTGCTCGCCGAGCGGCCCGAGGCGATCGTGGCCGCGCACCTCGCGTACTACGAGGCGGGGGCGGAGGTCGCGATCACGTCGAGCTACCAGGCGACGTTCGAGGGGTTCGCCCGGCGCGGTGTCCCACGCGATCGGGCAGCCGAACTCCTCGCGCAGAGCGTCGAGTTGGCCCGTGAGGCGGCCCGGCTCGCGACGGCGAAGGGGGTTCACGGGCCGCTGTGGGTGGCCGCGTCGGTGGGGCCGTACGGGGCGATGCTGGCCGACGGTTCGGAGTACCGGGGCCGCTACGGCCTGACGGTGGACGAGCTCGAAGTCTTCCACCGGCCGCGCCTGGAGGCCCTCGCCGCGGCCGGGCCCGACATCCTCGCCCTGGAGACCGTGCCGGACACCGACGAGGCGCGGGCCCTGCTGCGGGCCGTGCGGGGGCTCGGCGTCCCGGCGTGGCTGTCGTACAGCGTCGCCGGGGGCCGGACGCGGGCCGGGCAGCCGCTGGAGGAGGCCTTCGCACTGGCCGCCGACGCGGACGAGGTCGTCGCGGTGGGCGTCAACTGCTGCGCCCCCGAGGACGTGGAACCCGCGGTGGCGCTGGCCACGCGCGTGACCGGGAAGCCGGCCGTGGCCTATCCGAACAGCGGCGAGTCCTGGGACGCGGGGGCGCGCGGCTGGCGGGGCGAGGCGACGTTCACCGCCGACCGCGTGAGCGGCTGGCAGCGGGCCGGGGCGCGCCTGATCGGGGGCTGCTGCCGGGTGGGCCCCGACCGGATCGCGACGCTCGCGGCGGCGCTCCGCCGCTGACCTCCGGGTACGGCGCGGCGGCGGTGTCCGATTCGTTCAAGACCCGGGCGCGTTCGCGTCCCTACGGTGGGGCCATGACCGAGATCACCGCACGCTTCGACGCCGTGGGCATCGTCGTCTCCGACATGGCCGCCGCCGTCACCTTCTACCGCCGCCTCGGCCTCGCGTTCCCCGCGGGGTCCGAGGAGCAGCCGCACGCCGAGGCCGTCCTGCCCGGGGGCCTGCGCGTCCTGCTCGACACCGAGGAGACCGTCAGGTCCTTCCACCCGTCCTGGCGGGCACCCGCCCGCGGCGCCTCCCGGCACGGCCTCGCCTTCGACTGCGGCGACGCGGCCGGGGTGGACGCCGTCTACGAGGAGCTGCTCGCCGCCGGGTACGACGGGGAGCTCAAGCCGTGGGACGCGTTCTGGGGCCAGCGGTACGCCACCGTGCTCGACCCGGACGGAAACGGGGTCGACCTGTTCGCACCGCTGGCCGCCGACCAGGGCGACACCCCTTAATCGCGGTTCGCCCGGCGCTTGCGTACGCCGTCGAGCAGGCGGTCGCGCTGCGCCCCGGACGTGGCGAGGTCGACGCCGACGAGGGCGAGGGCCGTCGCGCCGTCGAGGACCGCGAGGTCGGCGCCCGGGGTGGTGCCGTAGGCCGTGAACTCCGGGGTGTGCTGTTTCGCGCCCCCGGTGTCGTAGCCGACGGTGGGGTGGATGGTGGGGACCAGGTGCGACACGTTGCCCATGTCCGTCGACGCCATGCTCTCGCCGTGTCGCGACAGCACGGTACGCCCGAGCCCGCGGGCCGCCGCCTCGTACGCGTCCGACATGAACGGGTCCTGCCGCAGGTCGGCGAAGTCCCGTCCGTGGGCGCGCACTTCGAGCGTCGCGCCGGTCGCGAGGGCCCCGGCCTCGAAGCAGGCCCGGATCCGCCGCCAGGCCTCTTCGAGCTGTTCGAGGGTGCGGGCCCGCACTTCGTAACGGGCGGCGGTACGGGCCGGGATGACGTTCACGGCCTGGCCGCCGTCCGTGACGATGCCGTGCGCGACGACGCCGGGCGGGAGCTGCTGGCGCAGCAGGCCGATCGCCATGTGGGCGAGGGTCATCGCGTCGAGCGCGTTGACTCCCTCCCAGGGGGCGATCGCGGCGTGCGCGGGCTGTCCGTCGTACGTGATGTCCCAGGCGCCGATGGCCAGGGAGGAGGCGCCGACGCTGTCGTGGGCGTCGGCGTGCACCATCATCGCGGCGGCCACGTCGTCGAAGACACCGGCGTCGAGGAGAATCGCCTTGCCGCCGAAGTCCTCCTCCGCGGGGGTGCCGATCAGTTTGACGGTGACGCCGAGTTCGCCGGCGACGGCGGCGAGTCCGAGCGCGGCGCCGACGGCCGCCGCGCCGTTGACGTTGTGGCCGCAGGCGTGGCCGATGCCCGGCAGGGCGTCGTACTCGGCGCAGAACGCGATGACGAGGTCGCCGGTGCCGTAGGTGGCGACCAGGGCGGTGGGCAGGCCGCCCGCCCCGGTGGTGACGGTGAATCCGGCGCTCTCCATGAGGGCGGCGATCCGTGCCGCGGCGCGGTGTTCCTCCAGGGCCGTCTCGGGTTCGGCGTGCAGGCCGTGGCTGAGCCCGACGAGCTGCCGGCGCCCGGCCTGTACCGCTGCCGCGACCGTCTCGCGGGCGGTCGTGGTGGTGTCCGTCATGCGAGTTCTCCGCTCGTCTCGGGCTGTCGTACGGGGGTCGCGCCCTCGGCGCGCGGGGTGCGGTAGCGCAGCGCGAGGCCTGCGCCGGCGAGCGCCACGGCGGCGCACGCGCCCCAGCCCCACAGGTAGCCGGACTCGGCGATGTGCGTGGTGCCGCGCTGGACGTGGGCGGCGAAGAACATGCCGATCACGGCGGCGCCGATGGCCGCGCCGAGGGAGAGGGCCAGTTCGTTGAGGCCGACGGCGAGGGCGGTCTCGTGCTCGGCGACGACCTCGGCCGACACGGACCGGGTGATCGACTCGAAGACGCCGGTGGCGAGGCCGACGACGAGGGCGCAGGTGACGTACTGCGGGAGCGTGTCGTGGAAGAGGATCATGCCGAGGAAGCCGAGTGCGATCAGCGCTCCGCCGAGGGCGAGGACGGCGCGGTCCCCGGCGCGCGCGGCCAGGCGCGGGGTCAGGGTGGAGCCCGCGAAGCCGGCGACGACCATGGCCAGCGAGACGGTCGCGATGGCCTGCGGCCCCAGGTCCATGCCGTAGCCGGTCTCGGCCCGTGAGGAGCCGAGGAAGAAGGCGTTGGCGCCGAGGAAGCCGATCGTGCCGAAGGCGGCGCAGAAGGTGTGGGCGCTGACGACCGCGAGCCGCGGGTTGCTGAGCATGCGCACGCTGACCAGGGGTTCGGCCGCCGCGCGTTCGACCATGACCCAGGCCACGAGGACGACGACGGCGACGACGGCCAGGCCAAGGGTGAGGGGCGACGTCCAGCCCCAGGCGCCGCCCTGGGCGAGCACGAGGACGAGCGCGACGAGACCGGCGGTGAGGAGGGCCGCGGCGCCGTAGTGGAAGCTGCCGCCGCGCGGTGTGTCGCTGTCGGGCAGGAGCAGTCCCGCGAGGACGGCGAGGGCCGCGACGGGCACGGCGGTCCACAGGCCGGCGACCGCGTGCCGCTCGCTGAGCGCGCCGGCCACCAGGCCACCCACGCCGATCGCGATGAGCAGGACGCCGACGAGGAGGGAGATGCCCCTGCGGTTCTGCTCGGGCGCGCGGGACCGCAGGATGCCCACGAGCAGCGGGAAGAACCCGACCACGGCGCCCTGGAGCGAGACGCCGACGGCGAGGGCCGTCGCGGACGGCCACACGGCGATGAGGAGGGATCCGCCCGCCACCATCGCGAGGGAGATCCGCAGGAGCCTGCGGTGTCCGTGCTGGTCGCCGAGGCGCGACAGGAGCGGGGTGAGCACCGTGGCGGCGACCTGGAACAGCAGGTAGATGTTGTTCTGGCCGACCGAACCGAGGTGCAGGCGCTTGCCGACCTCGGGCAGGAGCGGGGTCAGATAGCCCTGGACGATGCCGCTGAACAGGATGACGACGGCCATGGTCGCGAGCAGGCCGGGGCCGGAGCTCACCGCTCCCGCGCGTCCTGGCCGCGTTCCTGTTCCCGTTCCCGTTATGCGTGTGGGCACAGCTTCACCTCTGGATGTTCTGGTGGCCGGAACCGAATGTGGTCGCTACTGTGCGGGCCGAGGCGCGGACGGCCCCGAATATTCATGGATTCGTACGTACGGAGTGCTTGTGATGCGAGAAACGGTCACCGCCAGCGAGCTCGACCTCGCCCTGGTGAACGCCCTCCAGCTGCGGCCCCGGGCGTCCTGGTCGGAGCTCTCGCCGCTGCTCGGCGTGACCGCGGGCACCCTGGCGCGGCGCTGGGAGCGGCTGACCGGCGCCGGGCTCGCGTGGGTGTACGCGGCGCCGGGCCGTGAGTTCTCCGGCAACCGCTGCACGGCCTTCGTGCTGGTGCGCTGCCGTCCGCAGGAACGGGAGCGGCTCCTCGCGGAGCTGACGCTGCTCCCGGAGGCGGTGACGGTCGAGGTGACGGCGCCCGGCAGCGCGGACCTGCTGCTCGACGTGCTGGCCCCCGACCTGCCCTCGCTCAGCCGCTTCCTCACGCAGGGCCTGGAGCGGCTGCCGGGCATCGAGTCGGTGAGCGCCCTGCTCGCGACCTCGCTGTACGTGGAGGGGAGCCGCTGGCGGCTGCGTTCCCTCGACCCCTCGCAGCTCACGGCGCTCGGCAGTCAGACGGCGGCGCAGGAGCCGGTGAGCGGGCTCGGGCTCGACCCGGTGGACCGGGCGCTGCTCGGCGAACTGGTGCGGGACGGGCGTCTCGGCCTCGCCGAACTCGCCGAGCGGACCGACACCAGCCCGGCGACGGTGCGCCGCAGGCTGCGCCGGCTCACGGACTCCGCGGTCCTGACGTTCCGCTGCGACATCGCCGACGCGCTCGCCGGGCATCCCGTCCCGGTGTCCCTGCTGGGCCGGGTGCCGGCCCGCGACATCGGCGCCGTCCACCGCACGCTGGCCGCGCTCCCCGAGTGCCGAGTGGTGGCGGCCGTCACGGGTCCCGCGAACGTCTTCGCCACGCTGTGGGTGCACGACCTGGGTGACATCCAGCGCCGGGAGACCGCCCTGTGCGCCCGGCTGCCCACGCTGACGGTGACGGACCGCATCGTGGGCCTGCACACGGTCAAGCGCATGGGGCATCTGCTCGACGAGGAGGGACGCCGCATCGGCGTCCGGCCGATCTCGCCCTGGTGAGCGGGCCTGGTGCGGGGAACGCGAGCGCCGCGACGCGAGGTGCGCGGCGCGGCGCGGCGGCGACGCGGTCGAAGGAGTGCGGGGGCGGGCCGTCCGGCTCGCCCCCGCGGTGGTGGTGTGTCAGGAGACGGTCACGTCGTCGTAGTACGTGTAGGTGGCGTCACCGGTGTAGTTGTCGTCCGTGTTGGTGAGGGTGAGCGTGTAGCTGTGGCCTGCGGTCAGGGACCCGGTGGCCTGCTTCCAGCCCGCGCCCAGGGTGCAGGTCTTGCCGAGGACGGTGGCGGTCGTGCCCGTGGTGTTGTCCTTGAGGGTGGCCGTCGCCCAGTCGTACGTCACCGAGTCGGGGCAGGTGACGTCGTACGAGAAGGACACCTTGGTGGTGCCGCTCGGTGCGGTGAAGGTCTGGGCGACCGAGGACGTGTTGCTCGGAGAGGCCGAGCCGACCGTCGCGCCGTAGCTGCCGGTGTGGGCGGCGCCGGCAGCGGCCGTGGCGCTGCCGGCGGCGGTCCAGCCGGACAGGCTGCCGGCTTCGAAGCCGCCGTTGGTGACGCCCCCTCCGCCGGCGGCGGAGACGGTCCAGCCGAACGACGTGCTGCCGGAGGCGCCGGTGGAGTCCGTGGCTGTCACGTTCACCGTCGAGTTACCGACGGTGGTGACCGTTCCGCTGATCACTCCGGTGGAGGAGTTGATCGACAGGCCGGCCGGCAGGCCGGTGGCCGAGTACGTCAGGGTCTGTCCGCTCGCCGAGTCGGACGCGCTGACCTTCAGCGAGACGGCCGTGTTGACCGTGGTGGTCTGGCTGCCGGGGTTGGTGACCGTCACGGTGTTGCCGGTCGATCCGCCGACGATCGGGTGCGAGATGGCGCAGTTGTTGGTGTCGTTGGACCAGCTGGCCTGTTCGGCGAAGGTGCCGGTGCCCATGGTGATGTTGGCCGCTCCCCCCGCGGTACCGGGGTTCAGCCAGGCGCATTCGTCGGAGTTCTCCTGGCCGTTGTAGGAGCTGCCGGTCTGGTTGGTCCAGCCGCCCGCCGGGTTCTGGTCCGACATCATCTCGTGCCACTCGTGGCCGAGCGTCATGGTCCAGCCGTCGAGGGTTCCGGGCGAGTTGACGAAGCCGACGCCGCAGCCCGCGCCCGAGTCGATGTTGTACGGCTGGTTGCTGAACGCGATGTCGCCGTAGGGCGAGTTCACGGCGCCGCCGGTCAGGGTGGAGTCACCGTTGTAGTCGTGCCAGGCGCAGTACTGGTTCTGGTAGCTGTCCGGGTTGGTGCCGTGCGGCGACAGGACGACGTAGTAGGCGTCGCGGTTCGAGGCGGCCGTGGTGTTGCCGAAGTGGGCGGCCGCGTTGACGGCTTCCTGGCCGAGCTGGTGCCCGGACGCGGCGCTGGGTGACGCGGCCGCGTTGTCGTACCACACGCCGGACAGCACGCCACCGCTCTGGTACGGGATGAAGGCGGCGTTCGACGGGCAACTGGTCGCGCCCGCCGACACGTTGGGGCCGTCGCACCACTGGGTCAGGTCGGCGGACCACAGTTCGTTGCCCGTGCCGATGCCCTTGAACATCTGCTGGGCGGCGCCCGCGGCGCCTGCCGAGTCGCCGGAGAACTTGGCGTTCCCGTTGGCGTCCGTGCTCTGCGTGCCCCACTGGTTTCCGTAGAAGACCAGGTAGACCTTCGAGTGCCCGCTCTGGACGCCGATGCCGTCGATGCCGCCGCCGTAGGAAAGCGTCTCGGGGCCGGTCGCCACGTTCGGGGAGGGGTGGGTGGACTGCCAGGACTTCATCTTGGCCTGCTGCTGCCTGGTCGGCAGGACACCGTGCCGGTAGGCGTGCTGGTAGGCCGGGCTGTACGGGTTGGTGACCGAGTGGCTCTTCGTCGAGACCGGGGCAGGGGCGGCGTCCGCCTGGGATGCGGCGGCGACCATGGCGCCGGTGACGAGTGACAGCGACGCGAGTCCGGTCAGGACTCTTCGTGCCGTACCGCGTATGTAGGGGGTACCCATGTGTTGGGGGGATCCTCTCTTCAGCGGATCGCGTGGCGCCGGTCGGCGGGCGATCCGCTCCTGAATTCGGGCAGCGAGGCGCAACGGCGGAGCCGTTCTTCAGTGCTCGTACGGGGTGCCGGGATCGCACTGCGGGAAGGAGAGGGGTGCACGCGCGGCGGTGAACCCCACGGCAGGGCACACCTGTTGGGGCGTACCGGGCTGTGGAGCGTGTGCGCGTCCTCCCGAACCCGCGTCGGCGGGAAGGGTGGGACGGACCGTGACGTGTGACACGGCTTGTGACCCTGATGCTGCGTCATGCGGGTGGTGCGCCGATCGCTGGGCGGAAGCCAAGCAGTGCTGACGTGTCACGGTCAATGGAGGGAAGGCGGACTTTCCCATCCCTTGGCAGACAGGGACGCCGACTTGACCGCGCCGGGGAGGAATCACTACCGGCCCATGGGCGGATGACTACGCCAGGGCGCGGCGATCGGACGGGCCGGGTCGAGCGATCAGACGAGTCGGGTCAGCGGAAGGCCCGCGAGCTCCCGTACGTCGCGTGCCAGATGGGCCTGGTCGGCGTAGCCCGCCCGCGCGGCCGTCTCGGCGAGGGGCACTCCCGCGCGGGCCAGCGCGAGCGCGCGCTGCAGCCGCAGGACGCGGGCCAGGGTCTTGGGGCCGTAGCCGAACACGGCGAGGGAGCGCCGGTGCAGGCGGCGGGCGCCGAGCCCCGCGCTCTCGGCCGTCTCGGCGACGGTGCGTCCCGCGCCGAGCGACGCCACGATGTGGGCCACGACGGGATCGGGCGGCGCGGCGCCCTGTTCCAGGGCGACGGTTTCGAGGGCGGCCGCCGGGTCGGGTGCCGCGTCGACCCGTTCGGTCAGGCACCGCACCCGGTCCGACGGCCACAGGTCGGCGAGATCTACGCGCCGGTCGCGCAGCTCGTGGGCGGGGACGCCGAGGACGGCGGGGGCGGTGCCGGGGAAGAAGCGGATGCCGGCGAACCGGGTGGCGCCCGCGGTGTCGGGGCGGTGGCCGTGCGTGTCGGGTCCGGCGACGAAGAGGCGGCCCTCGGTCCACAGCAGGTCCATGCAGCCGTCCGGCAGGACATCCGGGACAGCGTCCGGGACGGCGCGGGATCCGTCGCCGCCGGGCGTCACGGTGCGGGTCCACAGGACGGCGCCGGCCACACCCCGCGCCGCCCGCTCCCGGTACACGTCCGCCACGTCTTCGAGGCTACGCCGGGGCCGTCAGTTGTGGTTGCGGTGGCCGTGCTTGTCGTGGCCGTGCTCGTCGTGCGGGTGGTCGCCGTTCTTGCGGACGTGCGCGCGCAGCCGTGACGTGACGTCGTCGGGGGGCAGGAACTTCGACCAGCGCTCGGGGAACTCGGACGGCATGTCCGCGCCCTCGGCGTCGTCGGCGTCTTCGGCCCCGTGGTGCGCCTCGCGGTACGCGGAGCGCGCGACGAGCTCCGCGGCCTGCGCGGTGCGCCAGCGTTCGTTGGCGGCGCGGGCGGCCTGGGTCTGGACCGACGGCCAGACCCGGTCGATGGCCGCGTTCACGGCGGCGCCGACGAGGACCGCGAACGCCGAGACGCCGATCCACAGGAGCACGGCGACGGGCGCGGCCAGGGACCCGTAGATGGTCGGGCCCTCGATGGTGCTGGTGATGTAGATGCGGAGCAGGAAGCTGCCCGGCACCCACATCGCGAGGGCCACGAGGGCGCCGGGGACGTCCTCGATCCACGGCGAACGCACCGGTACGGACACGTGGTAGAGCGTCGTCAGGAAGACCACGGACAGCATGAGGACCACGGGCCAGTACAGGACCTGGACGACGGTCTCCGACCACGGGACGAGGGCGATGACCGCGTCGGGGCCCGCGATCATCAGGGGCAGCGCCACCGAGCCGACGACCAGCGCGACGAGGAAGAGCAGGAAGGCGAGCAGCCGGGTCTTGACGATGCCGCGCACGCCGTCGAGCCCGTACATGACGGTCACCGTGTCGACGAACGTGGACACCGCGCGCGAGCCCGACCACAGGGAGAACAGGAAGCCGATGGAGATGACGTCGGGGCGGCCCTTCATCGCGTCCTCGAGGATCGGCCGGGCGATCTCCTTCACGCCCTGGTCGGTCAGGACGGTCTGCGAGGCCTCCAGGATGTGGTCGCGCACGCCGGCGATCGTGTGGGCGCCGGTCCAGGTGTCGACGTAGGCGAGCAGCCCGATGAGGGAGAGGAGCAGCGGGGGCACGGACAGAAGGGTGAAGAACGCCGCCTCGGCCGCGAGCCCCAGGATGCGGTACTCCATGCACGAGTTGACGGTGTCCTTGAGCAGCAGCCAGGCGGTCCTGCGCTTCGACACGTTGCGATAGAGGGCGCGGGCCCGGTGGAGACGGCCTCTGCGTGGCCGGTCGGGTGTTTCTTTTGCCTGGTGCACCTCCTTACCGTATCTGTCATGGCAGCCACCACCCACGCAGTGACCAACCAGGCTCCGCCCCTGGTGGGATATGACGTTTTTGCCGCGGACAAGGTCCTCTCCGAGGGGGTCGAACGGCATCTGGAGCCCGCGCTTCTCGCCGGGGTCCGTGAGGAGCTCGGCATCCTCGGCCGCGCCGCCGGTTCCGCGCACGCGCAGGATTGGGGAAGGCTCGCGAACGAGAACCCGCCGGTGCTGCGCACCCACGACCGGTACGGGAACCGTGTCGACGAGGTCGACTTCCATCCGGCGTGGCACCGGCTCATGGGCAAGGGGGTGGGGGCCGGGCTCACGTCGGCCTGGTCGCGGCCGTCGGGCCATCTGCGGCGGGCGGCCGCGTTCCTGGTGTGGAGCCAGGTCGAGGCGGGGCACACCTGTCCGCTGTCGATGACGCACGCGGCGGTGCCCGCGCTACGGGCCGATCCGGCGCTCGCCGCCGAGTGGGAGCCCCGGCTGACGTCGACGGTGTACGACGCGGGGCTGCGGCCCGCCGCCGCGAAGGCGGGCGTCGTGTTCGGGATGGGCATGACGGAGAAGCAGGGCGGCAGCGACGTCCGCGCGAACACGACGCGGGCGACGCCGCTCGCCGAGGCCGGGACGTACGAGCTGACCGGGCACAAGTGGTTCTGTTCGGCGCCCATGTCGGACGGGTTCCTCGTCCTCGCGCAGGCGCCCGGGGGGCTCACGTGCTTTCTGCTGCCGCGCGTCCTGGAGGACGGTACGCGCAACGCGTTCGCGATCCAGCGGCTCAAGGACAAGCTGGGCAACCGGTCGAACGCGTCGGCGGAGGTCGAGTTCGACGGGACGTGGGCGCGCCGCGTCGGGGACGAGGGGCGCGGGGTGCGCACCATCATCGAGATGGTGGCGGCGACCCGCCTCGACTGCGTCCTCGGCTCGGCGGCGATCATGCGGCAGGCCGTCGCGCAGGCGGTCCACCACTGCACGTACCGCGAGGCATTCGGCGGCCGGCTGCTCGACAAGCCGCTGATGCGGAACGTGCTCGCCGATCTGGCGATCGAGTCGGAGGCGGCGACGACGCTGGCGCTGCGGCTCGCGGCGGCGTACGACGACGGCGGCGAGCAGGAGCGCGCGTTCCTGCGCCTGGCCGTGCCGGCCGCCAAGTACTGGGTGACGAAGCGGTGTACGCCGGTGGCCGCGGAGGCCCTGGAATGCCTGGGCGGCAACGGGTACGTGGAGGAGTCCGGGATGCCGCGGCTGCTGCGCGAGTCGCCGCTCAACTCGATCTGGGAGGGGTCGGGCAATGTGCAGGCCCTGGACGCGCTGCGGGCGCTGCAGCGCGAGCCGATGGCGCTGAACGCGTTCCTTCAGGAGGTCGGGAAGGCGCGCGGCGCCGATCACCGTCTGGACGCGGCGATCAAGGGGCTGCTGACCGAACTGGCCGATCTGGAGGGCGCGGAGGCGCGGGCGCGGCGGGTGGTGGAGCGGCTCGCGCTCGTGCTCCAGGGTGCGCTGCTCGTGCGGCACGCGCCGCCGGAGGTCGCGGACGCGTTCTGCGCGTCGCGCCTCGGCGGGGACTGGGGCTCGGCGTTCGGCACCCTGCCGCACCCCCTGGACCTGCGGGCGATCGTGGAGCGGGCCCGGCCGGTGAGCTGAGCGGAGCGCAGGACCCGAGGTCACGGGGGTGATGCTGCGCCGACACGGCACCACCCCCGCACTTCATGCCCCGTTGAGGAGCTCGCGTGCCACCGGAGCGGCACGACTTCAGCTTCGACCGCCGTACGGCTGTTCGCCAGAGTTGCAAGGGGTTGCAACGTTCGCGGGCCGCCCCTTTCGGCCCCACGGAGGCCCGAGAGGCGGCACGATGTGCACATGCCCCCACGCACCGGTCTGTTTCCAGGAGGACCTGTGACGGAGAAGAACTCGACCGTCGATCTCGGCAAGCTGTCCGTCATGGACTGCTCCCATGCCGCGCGGCTCCTGCAAGGGGTCCGCACCGCGACCCTGTCGGGGCAGCGGCCCCGGATGCTGCCGCGCCCGGTGATCGGCGAGTCCTGGGGCCGCATGCTCCGCAGCGGCGTCGACCCGGACCGTGACGTGCGCTCGGGGCTCCTGAACATCGAGGAGATAGAGGAGCGCCGGCAGGCGTCCCCGCTCCTGGAGATCCTGCCGGTGCTGCGCGAGGCGCTGGTCGGCGTCGCGGACGCGGCGCACCACATCATGGTCGTGTCCGACGCGGACGGGCGCATTCTGTGGCGCGAGGGGAACGCGGCGGTGCTGCGCAAGGCCGACCGGCTCGGCTTCGAACTGGGCGCGGACTGGGCCGAGGAGACGGTCGGCACGAACGGGGTGGGTACGCCGCTGGTGGCGCGGCGCCCGGTGCAGGTGTTCTCGGCCGAGCACTTCGTGGCGTCGCAGCACACGTGGACGTGCACGGGCGCGCCGATCACGGATCCGCGGGACGGGCGGCTGCTCGGCGTCGTCGACGTGAGCGGCCCGCTGGAGACGATGCACCCGGCGACGCTCGCGCTCGTCGGGGCGGTGGCGCAGCTCGCGGAGGCGCGGCTGCGGGAGCGTCATGTGAGCGCTCTCGAACGGCTGCGGGCGGTCGCGGCGCCGGTTCTCGCCCGGATCGGCGGCCGGGCGATCGCGGTGGACGTGCGGGGCTGGACGGCGGCGGTGACCGGGATGCCGCCGGTGGACCGGATCGCGCTGCCCAGGTCGCTGGCGGAGCAGCCGGAGCCTGCGGAGGGGCGGGCGTGGCTGCCGACGCTCGGGATGTGCGCGGTGACGCCGCTGCCGGGCGGCTGGCTGCTGCGGCCCGACGGTCCGGACGGGGAGGCCGGGCCGGCCGGCGGCACCCGGGTCGTCCTGGACGTGAGCAGACCCCGGCGCTGGTCGGTCACGGTGACGGACGGCGCGCGGTCCTGGTCGCACGAGCTGAGCCCGCGCCACGCCGAACTCCTGTATCTGCTCGCCCTGCACCGGGGCGGGCGCAGCGCGTCGGCGCTCGCGCAGGACATGTTCGGCGACCCGACGCGCACGGTCACGGTCCGCGCGGAGATGTCGCGGGTGCGGCGCTATCTCGGCTGCCTGCTCGGGCACCGCCCGTACCGCTTCCGTGAGGACGCGGAGGTGGAGGTGGTGCTCCCGCAGAGCCCGTCGGACCTGCTGCCGCACTCGGTGGCGCCCGGGGTGCTCGGGGCGCGTTCGGCGTCGCCCTGAGCACCCCGTACGCACGGTCACCCTCGCGGGGTCACCTTCGCGGGGTCACCTTCGCGGGGTCACTCCCAGGCGGATCCGAGCCTGGTCAGCACCGCCTTCTTCAGGCGCAGTCGACCGCCGTCCCCTGCCGTGAACTCGATGCCGTCCGACTCGGTGTAGCGCGGGTAGACGCGGGCGGTGAGCGAAGCGCCGTCGGCGGTGAAGGCCTCGATGGACGACCGGTCGATCAGGACGTCCAGGGACAGCACTCCGTCCTTCGGTTCGACGTGCGCCGACCAGGTGCCCGCGGTGCCGTAGCCCGCGTTCCTGGTGTCGAGCGTCAGCGTCCCGGTCGACTTCTCGTAGCGCAGCTCCGCGCCCTCCGCCGAGGACGACCTGAGGCGGACGGTGACCGTGTCGGCGGTGGTGGCGGCCAGGTCGACGTCGGCCTTCAGGCGCGCCGTGTCCCCGCGCCCGATCCGCCGGCTCCCCGCCACCGTCTTGTCCTCGACGGAGGCGATGGTGCCGGTCGTGAGCGAGTCCGCTTCCGCGACGGGGCGCTGGCCGAGGGTGCCGTCGGCGCGCAGGAACAGCTCCCGGGTCACACTCTGGGCGCCGGCCCAGCCGTTGACGCGGGTGGGTTCCTTGGCGTTCCAGTCGCTCATCCAGGCGACGAGCAGCTCGCGGTCCCGGTCGTCGCGGTAGGTCTGCGCGGCATAGGTGTCGCCGCCGCCGTCGAGCACGCCCTTCTTCTCGGCGGTGAACGTCTTCCCGTCGTACGTCCCCACGGCGTAGTGCTGCACGGAGGCGCCGCCCGCGTTGACCGAGGTGAGCAGGACCCACTTGCCGTCGTCGCCGAGCGGGAAGAAGTTGGGGCACTCCCACATGGCACCGTCGCCGGCGTCGCCGGTCGCGAGGACGCCCTCGTACGTCCATGACCTGAGATCGCCGGAGGCGTAGAGGTGGACCTTGCCGCGGCCGCCGTCGCCCGAACCGACCACCATTTTCCAGCGGTTGTCCGTCGGGTCGCGGAAGATCTTGGGGTCACGGAAGCCCGCGGACGATCCGGCGGGGGGTTGCGAGATGACCTCGGTGGGCGCGCCGAAGTGGACGCCGTCCGTGGAGGTCGCCGTCTCGACGGTCTCCGGGGTGGCGCCGGGGTGCGCGGCGGTGTCGGTGAAGCGGGTGTAGGCCACGGTGAGGTTGCCGTTGTCGTCGACGACCGAACTGCCGCTGAAAATACCAGAGTTGTCGGTGGGGGTCGCACGGGGCGGCGGGGTCAGGGCAACCGGCAGGTCCCGCCAGTGCACGGCGTCGGCGCTGTCGGCGTGCGCCCAGTGCATCGGACCCCACTTGGGCGCCTCGGGGTAGAACTGGCTGAAGAGCTGGTGGCGGCCCTTGAACTGGACGAGGCCGTTCGGGTCGTTGATCCAGCCCTGGTAGGGCGTGTAGTGGAACTGCGGGCGCAGCGAGTCGGCCGAACGGTCCACCGTGGTGGGCCGGCCGGCCTGGCCGAGCGTGCGGAAGGTGAGGCCGTTGTCGTCGCGGGTGGCGGCGGCGCCGGTGCGGACGTCATCGACGTCGATGTGGCCCCAGCCGCCGCTCTTGCGGTCGACGACCTCGAGGTGGACGCGCTGCCCCTGCCAGCGGGCCGTGTCCCAGACGATGCGCAGGTACGCCTCGTCGTCGGGTCCGGTCTGCCTGAGCAGTTCCTTGCCGTCGCTGTCCCGTACGAGGGCGACGTACAGCTTCTCGGGGTCCCAGCCTCCGCCGACGAGGAAACTGATGCGTGAAGTCGCCGCGAACGAGGACGACTTGAGGGTGCCGGTCGCGTCGTCGCCGGCGGCGGCGTAGCCCCAGAGGTGGTAGTCGCCCTTCTGGTGGAAGGGCAGCTTCTGGTCCCAGTAGGTGTCGGCGGCGCTGACGGCTCCCGGGCCGAACGCGTCTCCGGTGGCGGTCCATCCCGTCAGGTCCCCGGTCTCGAATCCGGGGTTGACGGGGCCGCTTTCGCGGGGCGCCGCGTGGGCCCCGACGGGGCCGGTGACCACGGCGAACAGGGCCGCGGCGGTGATCAGGCAGGGCGTGCGCAGTGGTGCGTTCCAGGTTCTCCAGCGGCTCATCTGGATGACCTCCGTTGCCAACTCGTGATGGACAAGGGGCATTGACGGTGTGCGCCGCGGAGTCCATCATCCTGGCCTGTCGATGTCAACGTTGACATAAGTCAACGCTGACATCGCTTCTGTGGCTTTCGACGTTTTAGGGAGAAGCGCGATGAAGCGCAGCACGAGCCGCTCCACCCTGTCCCTCGCCGCCTGCACCCTGGCTGCGTCGCTGGCGCTCACCGGATGCGGTGAGGGCGCCAAGGGCTCGTCCGGGGCCGGGAGTTCCGGCGGCGGCAGGCCCAAGGTCGGCCTCATCACCAAGACCGACACGAACCCGTTCTTCGTCAAGATGCGGCAGGGCGCCGAGCAGGCCGCGAAGAAGAGCGGAGCCCGACTCACCACGGCCGCAGGAAAGTTCGACGGCGACAACGAAGGCCAGGTCACCGCGATCGAGAACATGGTCGCCGCCGGCGTCAAGGGCATCCTGATCACTCCGAACGACTCCAAGGCGATCGTCCCCGCCATCGAGGCGGCCCGCGCCAAGGGCGTCCTCGTTATCGCCCTCGACTCCCCCACCGAGCCGCAGTCGGCGGTCGACGCGCTGTTCGCCACGGACAACCTCAGGGCGGGCGAGCTGATCGGCCAGTACGCGAAGGCAGCGATGAAGGGCAGGAAGGCGAAGATCGCCACGCTGGACCTGGCGCCGGGCGTCGCCGTGGGCCAGTTGCGTCACGACGGATTCCTCAAGGGCTACGGCCTCGCGAAGGGCGACCCGTCCGTCGTCTGCTCCCAGGACACGGGCGGCGACCAGTCCAAGGGCCAGACCGCGATGGAGAACTGCCTCCAGAAGGCCCCCGGCATCAACGTCGTCTACACGATCAACGAGCCGGCAGCTCTCGGCGCGTACACCGCGCTGAAGGCCAAGGGTCGCGAGAAGGACGTCCTGATCGTCTCGGTGGACGGCGGCTGCACCGGTACGGAGGCCGTCAAGTCCGGTCGGATCGCGGCGACTTCACAGCAGTACCCCCTCCTGATGGCGTCGAAGGGCGTGCAGGCCGTGGTGGCGTTCGCCAAGGACCCGAAGAACAAGCCGAAGGGATATGTCGACACGGGCGTCCAGCTCATCACCGACAAGCCGGCCACCGGGGTCACGGCGAAGGGCTCGGCGTACGGCCTCGACCACTGCTGGGGCTGAGCCCCGCCCGTCCGCAGCGGTCACTACCCAGGAGCATCCATGACCACCGCCACCGCCCCACGTGCCGCCACGTTCGACTGGCGCCGGCTCACCACCCATCCCACCGCCGGCCCGCTTGTGGCCCTGCTCGTGGCCTGCGTCTTCTTCTCCTCGCAGAGCGAGCAGTTCCTCTCCGGCGGCAACCTCTCCCTCGTCGTCCAGCAGGTGATGGTCGTCGGCACGCTGGCCCTCGGTCAGACCCTGATCATCCTCACCGCCGGCATCGACCTGTCCTGCGGCGCGGTGATGGCGTTCGGCACGATCGTCATGGCCAAGCTGGCCACGGAGGGCGGCCTGCCACCGCTGCTCGCCGTCGTCACGGGCATCGGCGTCTGTGCCCTGTTCGGTCTCGCCAACGGCGCCCTCGTCACGTACGTCAAGCTGCCGCCGTTCATCGTGACGCTCGGCATGCTCAACGTCGCGTTCGCGCTCACCCACATCTACTCCGACGAGCAGACCATCACGAACCTGCCGGGCACGCTGACCGCGCTCGGCGGCACGTTTCCGCTGGGCCGCACCGACATCACGTACGGCTCGGTCCTGACGATCGGCCTGTTCCTCCTCTTCGCGTACGCGCTCAGCCAGACGGCCTGGGGCAAGCACACGTACGCGCTCGGCAACAGCCCCGATGTCGCGCGGCTCACCGGCATCCGCACCACCCGCCTCCAGCTGGGCGTCTACACGCTCGCCGGTGTCGTCTACGGGATCGCGGCGCTGCTTCTCGTGTCCCGTACGGGAGTCGGTGACCCGAAGGCCGGGCAGACCGACAACCTCGACGCCATCACGGCGGTCGTCCTCGGCGGCACGTCGCTGTTCGGCGGCCGGGGTGCCGTCCTCGGGACGCTCGTCGGCGCGCTGATCGTCGGCGTGTTCCGCAACGGGCTCCAGCTCATGGGCGTCGGCTCCATCTACCAGACCCTGATCACCGGCGTGCTCGTCATCCTCGCCGTGACCGTCGACCAGATCTCCCGCAGGAGGGCCCGCCGATGAGTACCCCTGTCCTGAGGGCCCGCGGGCTCGTGAAGCGCTACGGGCAGGTCACCGCCCTGGACGGCGCCGACTTCGATCTGCTGCCGGGCGAGGTCCTCGCCGTGATCGGCGACAACGGCGCGGGCAAGTCCTCGCTCGTCAAGGCGCTCACCGGCGCGCTGCAGCCGGACGAGGGGACCATCGAGCTCGACGGCGCGCCGGTCCGCTTCCGCGGGCCGCTCGACGCGCGCCGCCTCGGCATCGAGACGGTCTACCAGGACCTCGCCGTGGCCGCTTCCCTCGACATCGCGTCGAACATGTTCCTCGGCCGTGAGCTGCGCCGCCGCGGCCCGCTCGGATCCGTGTTCAGGATGCTCGACAAGAAGCGGATGCGGGACGAGTCGGCCGCCCACATGGCCGAGTTGAAGATCGGCCTCAGGTCCCTGACACAGGCGGTGGAGACCTTGTCGGGCGGGCAGCGGCAGGGGGTCGCGGTGGCGCGGGCGGTGGCCTGGGCGCGGCACGTGGTGGTGATGGACGAGCCGACGGCGGCGCTCGGCGTCAAGGAGTCGGGCCAGGTCCTCGACATGATCCGGCGGGTCCGCGACCGGGGCCTGCCGGTCGTCCTGATCAGCCACAACATGCCGCACGTCTTCGAGATCGCCGACCGCATCCACGTGCAGCGCCTCGGCCGCAGGGTCGCGCAGCTCAAGCCGTCCGACCACTCCATGCCGGAGGTCGTGGCGATCATGACAGGGGCTCTTGAGGTCCGGGACGCGGACGGGGGTACGGTCGTCGCGGACGAGGCCGCGGCCAAGGCGGTCGGCGTGCAGGAGTAGATCCTGCACGGAGAACGGGGAGGCGGGCGGGGACGATGGCGCAGAGCAGACGGCCGACCCTGGCCGACGTCGCGTCGCGCGTCGGGGTCAGCGCGAAGACCGTGTCACGCGTCCTGAACGAGGACGGGCCGGTCTCCGACGCCACCCGCGCGAAGGTGCTCGCCGCCGTCGACGAGCTGGGCTTCCGGCCCAACCTCATGGCCCGCAACATGCGGGTGGGCGCCCGGGACTCGACGGTCGCGCTCGTCGTCCCCGAGATGGGCAACCCGTTCTTCGGCACGGTCGCGGGCGGCGTCGAGGACGTCGTACGCGACCGGGGCCTGACCCTGCTCATGGGCTCGTCCGCCGAGGACGAGCAGAGCGAACTCTCGCTGATCACGGCGTTCCTGGCGCGCCGCATCAGCGGCCTGCTCGTCGTCCCCGCCACGGGCGCGCACCACCGCTATCTGCGCCGGGAGCGGGACGGCGGCCTTCCGGTGGTCTTCCTCGACCGGCCCGCCGCCGGGCTCGCGGCGGACGCGGTGGTCAGCGAGAACGAGGAGGGGGCGCGGGCGGGCGTCGCCCATCTGATCGCGCACGGCCACCGGCGCGTCGCCTTCGTCGGCGACCGGCCCGCCACCCTCTACACCCGCAAGATGCGCCAGCGCGGCTACCGCGCGGCTCTGAGCGCCGCGGGCATCCCGTACGACCCGACACTCGTGGCGTCGGCGCACGACCCGTACACGGCGGGCGTCGCGGTGCGGCGGCTGCTCGACTCCCCCTCGCCGCCCACGGCCGTGTTCTGCGGCAACAACTTCGCGTCCCTGGGCGTCGTGCCCGCGCTCGCGGAGGCCGGGCGCCGGGACGTGGCCCTGGTCTGCTTCGACGACCTGCCGCTCGCGGCGGTCCTCGAACCGGGCCTGACCGTCGTCGCGCAGGACCCGGCCGCGATCGGCCGCGCCGCCGCCGAACGGGTCCTCGCCCGGCTCGGCGGGGACCGGTCGGCGGCGCGGACCGTGATGGTGCCGGTACGGGTGATCGAGCGCGGGTCGGGGGAACTGGCGCCGCCGGACTGACGCTCACACGCGGGCGAGTATCACCGAGCGGGTGAGGTGCCGGGGGCGGTCCGGGTTGCGGCCGTGGGCGAGGGCGACCGCCACCGCGAGCCGCTGTGTGCGGACGAGTTCCGCGAGCGGGTCGAGGCCGCCGGCGACCCACATGCCGCCGGTCGCGTGCACCTCGTCGGCGAGGCCGGCGGGCGCGTCGCCGAGCATCCAGGTCACCGTGCCGCGGGTCGAGACGCTGATGGGGCCGTGCCGGTACTCCAGGGCCGGGTGGGCGCTCGCCCAGGGGAGTTGGCTCTCGCGCAGCTTGTGGGCGGCCTCGCCCGCGAGGCCGATCGTCCAGCCCCGGCCGAGGAAGGTGAACTGCGGGCAGCCGACGAGCCAGTGGGGCAGCGGCTCGGCGAGCGCGTCGCGCGCGTCCTCCTCGACGGCCTCGGAGTGCAGGCCGAAGTGGGCGCGCAGGAGGGTGAGGGCGGAGGTCGGGAAGCGGGTCTGGACGACGGACTTCTCGTCGGCGAAGTCGAGTACGACGACATCGTCGGCCGCCGAGGCGACGGGCGTCGCCGCGTCGGTCGTGATCACCGTGGTCCTGACCCGCCCGCGCAGGCCCGCGAGCAGGCGCAGCACCTCGGTGGTGGCGCCGGAGCGGGTGAGCGCGACGACCCGGTCGTAGTGGCGTCCGGCGGGGAACTCGGAGGCCGCGTGGGCGTGCGTCTCGCCGTGGCCCGCGTCCTCGCGGAGGGCGGCCGCGGCCTGGGCCATGTACAGGGACGTGCCGCAGCCGACGATCGCGACCCGCTCGCCCGGTTCGGGGAGCAGCGACGCCCGGTCGGCGGCCAGTTCTGCCGCGCGGCTCCAGCACTCGGGCTGGCTCTGCAGCTCGTTCTCGATATGACTCATGGCGCACCCTCACATCCCAGCGCATGCTTGGTTATGCAAGTTATAGCGCGCTTTCGAGCATGTGAGATCACTCAGGTCGGCCCCATCGCACCGAGAGTCCATGGGCACGCACCAGAAGTCCATGCCCAAGCGAGCCCACCACGCTCCACCCTCTTGTCGAGCACATGCCAGCAGTCACCTCCCTCCCCCACCGTTCAGGAGGAACTCGTGCACCGCTTCCGCTCGTTCAGATCCGTGTGCGTGACCGCCGTCGTCGCGGTCGCCGCCTGTCTGGGCCTGGCCGCGCCCGCCCAGGCCACCGGACAGACCCCCGGCACGTACACCAACTACGGCTTCCCGTCCGGCACTTCGACCCTCACCGACGCCACCTGGGGTACGACCGTCGAGGCGGACCCCGGCCGCGGGAACGTCTTCTGGTCCCACCAGTTCGGCTTCGACAACAGCGTCGGCGGATACATCGGCCAGCAGCGCTGGCGCACCGGCACCGGCATGTTCCTCTTCTCGCTGTGGGGTTCCACGGCGGCGAAGGCGGGCTCGTCCGGGACGTACTGCCAGACCTTCGACGAGTCCGGCACGGGCTACACCTGCCGCTACAACCAGCGGTTCACGGCGGGGCACCACTACACGTACCGGATCGCCCCCGACACGACGGCCGGCTGGTACAAGGCGACCATCACCGACACCACGGCCGGTACGTCCTTCGTCCTCGGCAGCCTCCAGGTCGGCACGGGCGCGCGGATCAGCGCCGGCGGCATGGTCGACTGGGTCGAGTACTTCGACTGGAACAGCAACTCCGCGACGTGCGAGGACGAGCCCTACTCACGGGCCCGCTTCGACCTGCCGACGGGCACGACGGCATCCGGCTCCACCGTCACCGCCTCGGTCGGCTCCACGTCCACCAGCAGCACCTGCACCCAGTACGCCAAGGTCACGCAGGTCCCCGGCGGCAGCGTGCACGACGACGCGACCGGCAACTCCGCCTCCGGTGACATCACCGGCATCGGCGGCAAGTGCGCCGACATCACGGGCGGAAGCAGCGCCGACGGCACCCCGCTGGAGCTGTGGACCTGCACCGGCGGCAACAACCAGAACTGGGTCCTCTCGCACGACGGAACCGTACGCGCCCTGTACAAGTGCGTGACGGTGAGCGGGAGTTCGATCCAGCTGTCGACCTGCAACGGCTCCGCCGCCCAGCAGTGGCAGCACTCCGGGAGCACGCTCGTCAACCAGGGCAAGTGCCTGGACGCCGAGGGCGGCAGCAGCGCCGACGGCACCAGGCTGATCGCCTACACCTGTACCGGTGGCACCAACCAGCGCTGGACCACGCCCAGTTGATCCCGCGCAGGGCGGCCGGGCACCGGCGGGTGCCCGGCCGCCCGCGCGCTCATATGCTCACACGCACAGGACCTCGACGCCGAGCGCCGCGATCTCCCCGACCAGCGTCTCGGGGGCGTCCGTGTCCGTCACCAGGACCGACACCGCGTTCAGCGCGCACACCTGGGCGAACGCCCGCCGGCCGAGTTTCGAGGAGTCGGCCACCAGGATCACGGTGACCGCGCGTTCTGCGAGGGAGCGGTTCGCGCGGGCCTCCGACGCGTCGTGCGTGGCCGCGCCGAGGCGCGGGTGGACCGCGTCGACCCCGAGGATCGCGTAGTCGAGGGCGAGGTTCTGCAGGACGGACGTGACGAGCGGGCCGACCAGTTCGCAGGAGCTGGGCCGGGCCACGCCACCCGTGACGACGATCTTCACGTGCGGGCGGATCGCCAGCTCGCCCGCGATGTTGATCGCGTTGGTGACGACGGTGAGCGCGACCCCGCCGGACGTGCCGCCCGGGTCGCTGCGCACGGCCAGCTCCCTGGCCACCTCGGAGGTCGTCGTCCCGCCGTTGATGCCGACGACGGAGCCCGGCGGGACGAGTTCGGCCACCGCCTTCGCGATGCGCCGCTTCTCGTCCGCCCTGCGGGCCGTCCTGTGGCGCAGCGGCAGATCGCAGGCGACGGAACCCGCCACGGCCCCTCCCCGCGTGCGGGTCAGCAGCCTCTGGCGGGCCAGTTCGTCCATGTCGCGCCGGACCGTGGCGGAGGAGCAGCCCAGTCGCTCGGCGGCGTCGGTGACCTCGACGCGCCCCTCGTCGCCGAGGATGTCCAGCAGCCGGGTCCATCGGGCGGGTGCACCCATGCTTCCCCCTCTCCTGATGGTCTTGTGCGCGCACAGGTGTGGGCGGGCCCGCCCCCTCCGACGGGCCCGCCCACGCCTGGGCTGCGGCTGCCGCTCCGGCTACTCGACGGCCGTGCGCGGCAGTTGTCCTCCGTCGAAGTACGCGAGCAGCTCCGGCTCGAGCTCGGGGACGTCGTACGGCATGCCTCCCTCGCGCAGCGAGCGGGTGGCGAGCGCGCCGGCGGCCACGCTCATCCGGGCCGCGACGGGGGACGTGTCGGTGACGCCGCCCTCCCGCGCGAAGCGGCAGAACTCCTCGATGATGCGCTGGTCGGCGCCGCCGTGCGAGCCCTGCGCCTCGGGCACCCGGTACACGACGTCGGCGTCCTTGCGGTAGCCGCTCGGTCCGGTGTTCCAGACCCGCACCTCGTCGCCGGGGCTGTCCCCGAAGTTCTCCAGGCGGCCCTCGGTGCCGATGACCGTGTAGTTGCGGAAGTAGTCGGGGCTGAAGTGGCACTGCTGATAGGCGGCGATGACGCCGTTGTCCAGCTGCATGTTCATCACCGACACGTCCTCGACGTCCACGACGTGGTGCAGGTCGTGGCGCGCGGTCGGCGGCCAGTCGAACTCCTTGAGCCAGCCGTCGGGGCGCGGGGTTTCCGGCTCGCGGCGCGGCAGGTCCCCGTAGACCATGAGGTCGCCGAGGGCGTTGACGCGCCGGGTGTAGCCGCCGGCCAGCCAGTGCACGACGTCGAGGTCGTGCGCGGCCTTCTGGAGGAGGAGGCCGGTGGTACGGGTGCGGTCGGCGTGCCAGTCCTTGAAGTAGTAGTCGCCGCCGTACGAGACGAAGTGCCGTACCCACACGGTCTTCACCTCGCCGATGTCGCCGCGCGCGATGATGTCGCGCATCAGGCGCACGACGCCCATGTGGCGCATGTTGTGGCCGACGTAGAGACGGGTGCCGGTCTTGTAGGCGGTGCGCAGGATCGTGTCGCACTGCTCGACCGTGATGCCGAGCGGCTTCTCGACGTAGGCCGGCTTGCCCGCTTCGAGTACCTCGCAGGCGATGGCTTCGTGGGTGTCGTCGGGGGTGGCGACGATGACGGCGTCGATCGACGGGTCGTCGAGGAGCCGCTTGTAGTCGTCGACGGCGACGGCGCCCTCGTACAACTCCGGGACCTGAGCCCGGACTTGAGGATCGACGTCGGCGACCGCCGCCACGACCGACCCCTTGCCGGGGCGGTGCGCGGCGGTCGCCAGGTTGCGTCGCAGTCCGAGCCCGATGACTCCGATGCGCAGGTCTTCCACGTGCGGTGTCCTGTTCTGCGTGTACTGAGCGTGTAGGAGAGGTACTACTTGCTGTCGGCGATGGCCTGCTCGTACTCCTTGCGCATCGCGTCGCCCGCCTCGCTCTGCCACGCGGGCAGGACGTCCTTCTTGAAGGAGGAGAGCGGGGCGCGGCCCGCGACGATGTCCTTGATCGCCTGGTACACGGTGTCGGACGAGGACGCGCCCTTGTTGGCGTAGGTGTCCGAGAAGAAGCCCGCGGTCGGGTCGGTCTTGCCGATCTTCATCAGCTCGACCTGTGCCTCGTGGATACCGCGGGTGATGTCGGGCTTGCCGGGGAGGTACAGGGTCTCCGGGGCGTTGCCGAAGAAGTTGATGGCCTGCCGGGTGGTGAGGACCTCGGCGTTGCCCTTCTTGTTCAGGAGCACGTCGCCGTCCTTGGAACGGGTGTGGTGCGTGCCCTCGATGCCGTTGTCCAGGAACAGCCGCTCCTCGCTGCCCATGGGGGCGCTGAGGTAGTTCATGACCTGGAGCAGGGTCTCGATACGGTCCTTGCTCACCTTGTTGTTGATCGCGGTGAAGCCGACCGAGCCGTAGCCGAAGCCCCAGGTGGGGGTCACGCCCTTCTCCGCGGCGAACGGAACGAGGACCTTCTCCGGCCAGTCGTACATGTTGCTGTCGTTGAGGAAGCCGGGGAACGACTGGACGTGCAGTCCGAGGAACCCGCCCTCCATCTTCTCCAGCGTCGTCGGCAGGTTCGGGTCCGGCCAGAACAGCTGCGCCTTCTGGCACTTGAGGGCGAACTCGAGACCGGCGTGGAACTCGTCGGTCTCGAAGTAGTGGGTGAGCTTGCCGCCGTCCATGCGCCACTTGTTGGGCGCGCCGTGCCAGTACGCGAACTGCAGGATGTGGTTCACGTACTGCGGTTCCAGGACGTACTTCTTGCGCTTGACGTCGAGGAGTTCTTTCGCCTTGTCGAAGAAGTCCTGGGCGCTGTCGAACTGGACGCCGCCGACCGGCTTCCAGAAGTCCTCGTTGGCGACATAGACCTGGCCCATGCGGCCGTACGGGACGGCGAGGCCCCAGATCTTGCCGTTGATGACGGCCGTCTTCCAAGCGAACTCGGGGATGTTGGCGAGGTTCGGGTACTTCTTGACCGCGTCGCCCGACAGATACTCGGTGAGGTCGTGGAACTTGGCCTCCAGGAGGGCCGGGACGTTCTTGAGGCCCTGGTTCGGCGGGAACCACATGAGGTCGGGCATGTCGCCGCCCGCGACGGTGGCGTTGAACTTCGCGCGGTAGACGTCGTCGGCGCCGAGGCCGTTGACGATCGTCATCTTCAGGTCGGAGCCCAGACGCTTGTTGAGCTCCTGCCAGTACGCGTTCCGGTTCATGGCCGGTGCCGCGGTGGTGAACGTCTCCGTCAGCGCGGTGACCGGCTTGCCGTCGCCCGGCTTCTTGGCGACGCTGCGGGTCAGGTTCTTGGGGTAGCGCAGGTACGCCGGGTCCAGGCCCGCCGCGTTGCCCGGCAGGTCGGGCGCGGGGACGTTCGCGGGGACGTACGTCGGCAGCTTCAGCTTGGCCGACGCCTTGGCGCCACCACCGCCCGTGGCCGCGCCGCCGCCGCAGGCGGTGAGCGAGCCCGCGCCGGCGAGGGTGAGGCCGGCGACGGTCGCGGCACCGAGGAATCCGCGGCGGTTGAAGTCTCTGGAGGACATGACTCTCCTAAGGGGCGAGGAGCGGTTGAGGGTGGTGGCTCAGAGGGGAGGTGGCTCAGGCCTTGATGGCGCCGGTGAGGACGCCCTTGACGAAGTACTTCTGCAGGAAGGGGTAGACCGCGATGATCGGCAGGACCGCGAGGATGAGCACGGCCATCGACAAGGAAGTGGTGGCGGGCACCACACTCACGCCCAGAGCCTTCGCGTTGAACGTGTCGCCCTGGAGGACGTAGCTGCGCAGGATCACCTGGAGGGGCAGCTTGTCCGGGTCGTTGATGTAGAGCATCGCGTTGAAGAAGCTGTTCCAGTACGTCACCGCGTAGAACATGCCGACCACGGCGACGACGGCCTTGGACAGAGGCAGCACGATCCGGCACAGGATGGTGAGTTCACCGGCGCCGTCGAGGCGGGCGGCCTCGTGCAGTTCGTCGGGGATGCCCTGGAAGAACGAGCGCACCACGATGATGTTGAACGCGTTGAGCAGGATCGGCGCGATCATCGCCCCGTAGGAGTCGATCAGGCCGAGCTGCTGCACCACCAGGTAGTTCGGGATGATGCCCGGGGTGAACAGGAACGTGCCGACGACGATCAGGAGCAGCGGCTTGCCCGCGAAGGTGCGCGGCCGGGAGAGGCCGTAGGCGAGCGCGATCGTGCAGAGCAGGCTCAGGGCCGTGCCGACGACGGTGACGCCGACGCTCACTATCGCGGCGCGCGTGATGACGCCGCCGGACATGACCACGCGGTACGACTCGAGCGTGGGGTGCGACGGGAACAGCACGTAGCCGCCGTTCGCGGCGAGTTCGGCCTTGGAGGAGAGGCTGGTGCCGATGGCCAGCAGGAACGGATAGCCGACCGCCACGATCATCGCGACGATGACGAGGAACTTCAGTGTCTGGGCCGCCGGGTTGGGCTGTTCCATCCAGGCCGGGCGCTCGGCGGAGCCGCGGCGTTTCCTGGCTCCCGTACGGGCGCGGGTCTCGCGGCGCAGGGTGGTGGAGATGGGCGCGGTGCTCACTGGTAGACCCCCTGCTCGCCGAGGCGGTGCGCGAACTTGTTGGCGAGGACGATCATGACGAAGCCGATGACGCCCTTCATGAGGCCTGCGGCGGTGGACATGCCCCAGTCGCCGTCGACGACGCCGTGGAAGTAGACGTAGGTGTCGAGGACTTCGGAGGCGCCCCGGCCGACGTTGTCTCGCTGGAGGAGGATCTGCTCGAAGCCGACGGAGAGGATGTCGCCGAGGCGCAGGATGAGCAGCATGATCACGACGGGCCGGATGCCGGGCAGCGTGATGTGCCAGATGCGGCGCAGCCAGCCCGCCCCGTCCATCGCCGCCGACTCGTAGAGCGAGGTGTCGATGGAGGCCATCGCGGCGAGGAAGATGATCGCGCCCCAGCCGGCGTCCTTCCAGACGCTCTGCGAGGTGACGAGGTACATGAACGTGTCGGGGTTGTTCATGATGTTGCCGACGTGCACGCCGTGGTCGTTCAGGTAGCTGCTGACCGTGCCCGCGCCGCCGAAGACCTGCTGGAACATGCCGACGACCACGACCCAGGACAGGAAGTGCGGCAGGTAGACCACGGTCTGCATGAGGCGGCGGGTCTTGTTGCTGATCAGCGAGTTGAGGAACAGCGCGAGGGCGATCGGCGCGGGGAAGTAGAGGATCAGCTGGACGGCGCTGATCTTCAGTGTGTTCCAGACGGCGGTCCAGAACTCGGGCTGTTCGAACAGGGCCTTGAAGTTGTCCCAGCCGACCAGGGGGCTTCCCTTGAAGCCGAGGTAGGGCTGGTAGTCCTGGAAGGCGACGCTGTTGCCCGCGAGCGGCAGGTAGAAGAAGACCGCGAAGTAGAGGATGCCCGGCACGCACAGCAGGAGCAGGGTGCGGTCCTGCCGAAGGCGCTCCCGCAGGGGCCGCTTGCCGGCGCGCTTTCGTCCCTTCCTGCCCGACGTCCCGGGGTCCTCGTGCTGTGGGTCGGGCGGGTTGTGCGATGCGGACATGGGCGATGCGGACGCAGCGGCCGACACATTCACCTCCTGCGTGGAGTGGCGAGCGGGGTTGGGTTTCTGCGGTGACCTCGCGGGGGCCGGGCCCGGCGCGCGAGGTACCGGAATCTTGCGCCAGCCCGCCAATCGATGACAAGACTTGATCGGTAATTATTTAGTTCTTGCAGCTTCGCGCACGGAACGTGCAGACTGCGAGCACGGTCACCGCAGCGCCCAGAGCCCTACCGACCCGCCGGAACCCCGTTCCACGCGCCCATGTCGGGCGCCGTCCCGGGTGTCACCGGGTTGCCCGCGAAGTCGCGGTCGCCCGCGTCGGCCAGGGGCGCGCCCGCACCGAGGGCGGGTGAACCGGAACGCAGGGCGTAGGCGGCCCCGGCGTCCGCGCGACCGGTGGCCGTGCCCGCGCCGGCCAGGAGCGGGTCGGCGGTCGTGCCGCCCGGGTTCACGGGCACGGAACCGACGCCGTACAGGTCGTTGTGGCTCGATGTCACGCCGCCGGAGCGCAGGTTGAAGGCGGCCGTGCCCGCGCCCTCCTTCACGACGATGTTGTTGTCGAAGGCGATCTCGTGCCGGTTCGTGGTGTTCTCGTTGACGACGGTCTGGCTGACGCCGTCGCCCACATAGACCGTGTTGTGCAGGAAGCGGACCCCGGAGAACGAGCCGCGGCAGGTCTCGATGCCACGGAAGTGGTCGTTCTGGCTGATGTTGAAGCGGATCACCGCGTCGCCGAGGCTGCCGTCGGCGGTGCAGACGAGGAAGAAACCGCCCGCGTTGTCGTGGCTGTAGTTGTACTGGAAGACGGTGCCGAAGGAGCCCTCGTCGACGTCGTACGCCATGCCGTCGCGGGTCGTCTCGCCGCCCGAGGTCTCGTTGTACTGGAAGACGGTGCCGTCCGCGTTCCACGGCCACATGCCCGCGTTGTAGCCGGCGGAGCGCCGCTGGAACCCGTTCAGCCTGTTGTGCTCGACGAGGGCGCCCTTGGTGGCCGTCATGACGATGCCGTCGCCGCCGAGGTCACCGAGGTCGTTGCCGCGCACGACGACGCCGGTGGACGGGACCCAGTGCGGGCCGTTCGGGTCGTAGCCGCTGATGACGGGCCGCTGGTTCCAGCTGGACGCGAAGAAGATGCCCTCGCGGTCGATGGTCTTGAGGGTGTTGTTCTCGACGAGCACGTCGTCGTAGTGCGTCTCCTTCGCCGACCCGGTGACGGAGAAGAGGATGCCCGCGGAGCCGTTGTTGTCCTTGGTGTCGTCGCCTCGGACGTCGTGGATGTCGAGGCCGGTGAGGCGGTAGTGGGTGCCGGTTCCGTAGTCGTCGAGGACGACGCGCACACCGCGGCGCTTGGTGCCCGGGTTCGCCGCGTTCGTGATCTCCAGGTCGGAGACCTCTATCCACTGCGTGTTGCGCAGGAGCACGGCGTCGGGGGCGCCCGCGCCGTCGATCACCGGCTTCGCCCCGGTGCCGTACGGGGCTATGCGAACCGGGCTGCCGGGGGCGCCCGCGCCGTTCGGGGCCAGGGTGCCCGTGCAGTGGGTGCCGCGCTCGATGAGTATCTGGTCGCCGGGGCCCAGGTGTTGGGCGTTCACGGCGGCGAGGGTGCGCCACGGCGCCTTGAGGGTGCCCCTCTCCGGGCCCGGTTTCGCCTGGCAGTCGACGTAGTGGGCGCGGGCCCGGAGCGGGGCGGCCGCGGTGGCGGCGGGGGCGGCCGCGAGGGCCGTGACGGCGGCCGTGGCCGCGGCGCACAGGACGGCGAGCGCCGTGCTTGCGCTGCGTCTCATGACTACCTCCGTAAGTGGTGGCGGGTGCCGGTGAGGAACGGGTCCGGCGGGGTGGCACAGAGCGTGCCGCCCTCGCCGGGCCCCGTTCCATGGACTCCGGCCCCGACTCCATGGACTTACGGAGGGGGATTGCTGGACTTCCCTGGGCCGCTCGGGCCCGAGGGGGTGGCTCAGACGCCCGGGATGCCCCGGGCCTGGAAGGCCTTGCGCACGGTGTCCGCCGCGCTCTTGCCGTACAGCTTCTGGGCCGTCGCGACGGTCGTGAGCGCCGCGTCCTTGAAACTGGTGTCGGGCGCGAAGCCGAACTGCGCGTCGACGATGACGCGGTCGGCGGTGCGGGCGCCGAGCGCGTTCCTGATGTCGAAGAGCGCCCGGGACCAGATCTCGCCGTCCGCGTGCACCTCCCCGACCTTGTCGGCGTACGTCTTGTCGGTGTCGAGGCGGCGCAGGCAGTGCGGGACGGTGGCCGTGTAGGAGACGGAGTCCCAGTCGGCGACGCAGGCGAGGTCGGTCCTGCGGGGCCAGCCGTACTTGGCGTCCGCGTAGGCGCCGACGGACACGGCCAGGTAGTCGCCCCAGGCCTCACCGATCGACCCGGCCTCCTCGGAGGTGCCGAAGCCGGGGACCTGCGCGTTGTGCACGGCGTGTCCGTACTCGTGGACGATGACCTCGGCGTCCTCGGCGTCGTCGACGCCGCCCTTGCCGTAGCGGATCTCGGCCTTCTTGTCGGTGAAGAAGGAGTTGTCGGCGCCCCACTGGTCGATGCGGACCGGCTGCGCCCGGTCGTTGGCGCCGGGCAGCTCGCTGCCGAAGCCGAGGCTCTGCAGGTACTCCTGCGCCTCGTTGACCCAGAAGTACGCCATGACCTGCTCGAACTGGTCGTCGTGGCGGTCGTACCCGGCGGCGTCGGCGACCTTGGCGGCGGCGCCGGTGTTCGATCTCACGGTGGCCCACCTGCCCGAGAGGCCGCCGCTCGCGTCGAGATTGCGCAGGCCGGCGAGGGTGTAGGCGGAGGCGGGCACCGCGGTCGCGGAGTCCTTGCCGTCGGTGAGGTTCTGGTCGCCGGACGACTGGACGGGGTTGACCATGAAGATCCGGCCCTGCGGGGCGGCGGTCTGCGCACCCGTCGTGCCCACCCCGGCGGAGGCCGGGGCGGCGAGGGTCGCGAGGGCCACGGTGGCGATGGCCGTGGCGAGGAGACCGCGGGGTGTGCGGCGAGCTGTCCTGCGGGACATGAACTTCCTCCGAGTGCGTCGTACGCGAGGGGGGTGGCATGGCGCGGGCGGATCTTCCCGTATTCCGGACCGCTTTGGCCAGGGTGCGGGGCCCGTGATTGCCTGACGCGTATGAGCAACATCGTCGTGACCACCTGGTCCCTGGAGCAGACCGCTCCGACCGACCTCCTGCCGGCCGCCGCGCCCGAGGGCAAGGACGTCGAGATCGTCCGCGCCGAGGTGCCCTCGCCGGAGTTCAGCCGCTTCCTGTACGCGTCCGTCGGGGGCGACATCCTCTGGACGGACCGCCTCGCCTGGACGTACGCGCAGTGGCAGGACGTCCTCGCACGGCCGGGCACGGAGACCTGGGTGGCGTACGAGAAGGGGACGCCCGCCGGGTACGTCGAGCTGGAGGCGCAGGACGACGGTGTCGTCGAGGTCGTCTACTTCGGCCTGATCCCCGCCTTCCGAGGGCGCCGCATCGGCGGTCACCTCCTGTCGTACGGTGTGGCGCGCGCGTGGGATCTGGCCGATCGGTGGCCGGACCGCGAGCCGACGAAGCGGGTGTGGCTGCACACGTGCAGCAAGGACGGCGAGCACGCGATGGCGAACTACGAGCGGCGCGGTTTCCGCCTCTTCGACACCAAGGTCGAGGAGGAGCCCGAGGTGGCGACTCCGGGGCCGTGGCCGGGGGCGTAGGCAGGGCAGGACGGGCAAGATCACGAGGGGCGTCCCGGGCACCGGGGCGCCCCTTTCCCGTACTCTCCAGTGACGCGCGACACATCCGTCCACGATGCGAGACGTTCTTGTCCACTTTGTGGACAGTGCTGGACTGAGTCTAAAGGCGCGTGCCACGCTTCCGTCATGTCTCGAGCTGGAATTGCCTTGGTGAGTCGGCGGCACGTCGACCTCGGCCGCATGTCCAGCGCCATGTGTCCGGCGCGCTGAAGCGTCCTTCAAGGACCCAGCACCGCCGCACGCTTTTCCTTTAACTCCCCCTGCGCACCGCCGCGCCCCTGCGCGAGTGTGCAGGTCAGAGCCGCCCTCAGCCCGTTTTGAAGGACGTAAACCCATGGCTGCCACCCCTGAAAAGCCCACGACCGCCGCGCCGCGCCGCAAGGTGAGCCGTCACCGCGGCGAGGGCCAGTGGGCCGCGGGTCACTTCACGCCGCTCAACGGCAACGAGCAGTTCAAGAAGGACGACGACGGTCTCAATGTGCGGACACGCATTGAGACGATCTACTCCAAGCGCGGTTTCGACTCCATCGACCCCAATGACCTCCGTGGCCGGATGCGCTGGTGGGGGCTCTACACCCAGCGCAAGCCCGGGATCGACGGCGGCAAGACCGCGATCCTGGAGCCGGAGGAGCTGGACGACGAGTTCTTCATGCTCCGCGTCCGCATCGACGGCGGCCGGCTGACCACCGAGCAGCTGCGCGTCATCGGCGAGATCTCGCAGGAGTTCGCGCGCGGGACCGCCGACATCACCGACCGGCAGAACATCCAGTACCACTGGATCCGTATCGAGGACGTGCCCGAGATCTGGCGGCGCCTCGAAGCGGTCGGGCTCTCCACGACCGAGGCCTGCGGTGACACGCCCCGCGTCATCCTCGGTTCGCCCGTCGCCGGGGTCGCGGCCGACGAGATCATCGACGGCACGCCCGCCATCGACGAGATCCAGCGCCGCTTCATCGGCAACCCCGAGTTCTCAAACCTGCCCCGCAAGTTCAAGACCGCCATCTCCGGTTCACCGCAGCTCGACGTGGCGCACGAGATCAACGACATCGCGTTCGTCGGCGTGAACCACCCCGAGCACGGCCCCGGCTTCGACCTGTGGGTCGGCGGCGGCCTGTCCACCAACCCCAAGCTCGGCCAGCGCCTCGGCGCCTGGGTGCCGCTCGACGAGGTGCCGGACGTGTACGGCGGCGTCATCGGCATCTTCCGCGACTACGGCTACCGCCGCCTGCGCACCCGTGCCCGTCTGAAGTTCCTGCTCGCCGACTGGGGCACCGAGAAGTTCCGGCAGATCCTTGAGGACGAGTACCTCCAGCGGAAGCTGGTCGACGGCCCCGCGCCCGAGCAGCCCGCCGGCACCTGGCGCGACCACCTCGGCGTGCACCGCCAGAAGGACGGCCGCTTCTACGTGGGCTTCGCGCCCCGCGTCGGCCGGGTCGACGGCACGACCCTCACCAAGATCGCCGAGCTCGCGGGCGAGCACGGCTCGGGCCGTCTGCGCACCACCGCCGAGCAGAAGATGATCGTGCTCGACGTCACCGAGGACCAGATCGAGTCGCTGGTCGCCGGTCTTGAGTCCCTGGACCTGAAGGTCAACGCCTCCCCGTTCCGGCGCGGCACCATGGCCTGCACGGGCATCGAGTTCTGCAAGCTCGCCATCGTCGAGACCAAGGCGCGCGGCGCCTCGCTGATCGACGAACTGGAGCGCCGCGTCCCGGAGTTCGACGAGCCGCTCACCATCAACATCAACGGCTGCCCGAACGCCTGCGCCCGTATCCAGGTCGCGGACATCGGTCTCAAGGGCCAGCTGATGCTGGACAAGGACGGCAACCAGGTCGAGGGCTACCAGGTCCACCTGGGCGGCGCGCTCGGCCTGGAGGCCGGGTTCGGCCGCAAGGTCCGTGGCCTGAAGGTCACCGCGGCCGAGCTCCCCGACTACGTCGAGCGAGTCCTCAAGCGCTTCCAGGCGGAGCGCGAGGACGGCGAGCGCTTCGCCACGTGGACCGCGCGTGCGTCCGAGGAGTCGCTGTCGTGAGCGAGCGTGCGGCCCCCTTCTTCTGCCCCTACTGCGGTGACGAGGACCTGCGTCCGAACGAGCAGGGTCACGGCGCGTGGGAATGCGCGGCGTGCAATCGGGCCTTCCAGCTGAAGTTCCTCGGGCTGCTGGCCCGGGGCGTGAGCCGCAGGAGCGCGTCGGTGTCGAGCAGCCGAGCGCGCGGAGGCCCTGACGAAGGAGGGGCTGAGCACGGTCGGCTGCTCGACACCGACTTCGGCGCTCCGGAGGCGAATGCCTCTGAAGAGGGCAGCGTTCAGCGCAATGACGGTGGAGGGGAAGAGATATGACGACCACTCAGGACACTGAGCTGACGGAACTCGACCTGCGAGAAGTGGCCGAGCGGGCCGGGCGTGACCTTGAGGACGCGTCCGCCCTGGAGATCCTCACCTGGGCCATCGACACGTTCGGCACGAGCTTCTGCGTCACCTCCTCCATGGAGGACGCGGTCGTCGCGCACCTCGCGTCGCGCGTCAGGGCCGGCGTGGACGTCGTCTTCCTCGACACCGGCTACCACTTCCCCGAGACCATCGGCACCCGCGACGCCGTCGAGGCCGTGATGGACGTCAACGTCATCACGCTCACCCCGCGGCAGACCGTCGCCGAGCAGGACGCGGAGTTCGGTCCGAAGCTGCACGACCGCGACCCCGACCTGTGCTGCGCCATGCGGAAGGTCAAGCCTCTTGAGGAGGGCCTGAGTTCGTACACGGCGTGGGCCACGGGACTGCGCCGCGACGAGTCCCCGACGCGGGCGAACACCCCGGTCGTCGGCTGGGACGAGAAGCGCCGCAAGGTGAAGGTCTCGCCGATCGCCCGCTGGACGCAGGACGACGTCGACGCGTACGTCGCCGAGCACGGCGTGCTGACCAACCCCCTGCTCATGGACGGCTACGGCTCCGTGGGCTGCGCCCCCTGCACCCGGCGTCTCCTCGAGGGCGAGGACGCGCGGGCGGGCCGCTGGTCCGGCAGCAACAAGACCGAATGCGGGATCCACGGCTGATGCCCCCTCAGACACCGAGTCAGTCCACAGAGACTTTGGAGAAGCAAGTGACCGGAGCCACCGTCTGGCTCACGGGTCTGCCGAGCGCGGGCAAGACCACGATCGCCAACGAACTCGCCGGCCGGCTGCGCGCCGAGGGCCGCAAGGTCGAGGTGCTCGACGGCGACGAGATCCGCGAGTTCCTGTCGGCGGGCCTCGGCTTCAGCCGCGAGGACCGCGACACGAACGTGCAGCGCATCGGCTTCCTGGCCGAACTGCTCGCCCGTAACGGCGTGCTGGCGCTCGTCCCCGTGATCGCGCCGTTCGCGGACAGCCGTGAGGCCGTCCGCAAGCGCCACCAGGCCGGCGGCACCGGCTACCTGGAGGTGCACGTGGCCACGCCCGTCGAGGTGTGCTCCGTGCGCGACGTGAAGGGCCTGTACGCGAAGCAGGCCGCCGGTGAACTGAAGGGGCTCACCGGGGTCGACGACCCGTACGAGGCGCCCGAAGCGCCCGACCTGCGCATCGAGTCGCACACCCAGACCGTGCAGGAGTCCGCGGCCGCGCTCCACGCGCTGCTCACCGAAAGGGGTCTCTCATGACGACCGTCGCACCCACCACGGGCGAAGAGACCGACAGCCCGTACGCCCTCTCGCACCTGGACGCCCTCGAGTCCGAGGCCGTGCACATCTTCCGCGAGGTGGCGGGCGAGTTCGAGCGGCCGGTGATCCTCTTCTCCGGCGGCAAGGACTCCATCGTGATGCTGCACCTGGCGCTGAAGGCGTTCGCGCCCGCGCCGGTGCCGTTCACCCTCCTCCACGTCGACACAGGGCACAACTTCCCCGAGGTCCTGGAGTACCGCGACCGCGTCGTCGCCGAGCACGGCCTGCGGCTCCACGTCGCGTCCGTGCAGGAGTACATCGACCGCGGCGCCCTCAAGGAGCGCCCGGACGGCACGCGCAACCCGCTGCAGACCCTGCCGCTCACGGAGCGCATCCAGAGCGAGAAGTTCGACGCCGTCTTCGGCGGCGGGCGCCGTGACGAGGAGAAGGCCCGCGCCAAGGAGCGCGTGTTCTCCCTGCGGGACGAGTTCTCGCAGTGGGACCCGCGCCGCCAGCGCCCCGAGCTGTGGCAGCTCTACAACGGCCGCCACGCGCCGGGCGAGCACGTCCGTGTCTTCCCGCTGTCCAACTGGACCGAGCTGGACGTGTGGCAGTACATCGCCCGCGAGGGCATCGAGCTGCCGCAGATCTACTTCGCGCACGAGCGGGACGTCTTCAAGCGGTCCGGCATGTGGCTGACCGCCGGTGAGTGGGGCGGCCCGAAGGACGGCGAGCCCGTCGAGAAGCGCGTCGTCCGCTACCGCACCGTCGGCGACATGTCCTGCACCGGCGCCGTCGACTCCGACGCGGCGACGCTGGACGCCGTGATCGCCGAGATCGCCGTGTCCCGGATCACCGAGCGGGGCGCGACCCGCGCCGACGACAAGATGTCCGAGGCCGCGATGGAAGACCGCAAGCGCGAAGGGTACTTCTAGACATGACCAGCACCACAGAGCAGCTGGCCGGCCTGTCGGCCACCACCCTGCTGCGGTTCGCCACCGCCGGTTCCGTCGACGACGGCAAGTCCACCCTCGTGGGCCGTCTGCTGCACGACTCCAAGTCGGTCCTGACCGACCAGCTGGAGGCCGTCGAGCGGGTGTCGCTCGGCCGCGGCCAGGAGGCCCCCGACCTGGCGCTGCTCACGGACGGTCTGCGGGCCGAGCGGGAGCAGGGCATCACGATCGACGTGGCGTACCGCTACTTCGCGACCCCGCGCCGCCGGTTCATCCTGGCGGACACCCCGGGGCATGTGCAGTACACGCGGAACATGGTGACCGGCGCGTCCACCGCCGACCTCGCCGTCGTCCTCGTCGACGCCCGCAACGGCGTCATCGAGCAGACCCGCCGGCACGCCGCCGTCGCCGCGCTCCTGCGTGTCCCGCACGTCGTCCTCGCCGTGAACAAGATGGACCTGGTCGCCTACGAGGAGTCCGTCTTCGCGTCGATCGCCGAGGAGTTCACGGCGTACGCGTCCGGTCTGGGCGTCCCCGAGATCACCGCGATCCCGATCTCGGCGCTCGCCGGTGACAACGTCGTGGAGCCGTCCGCGAACATGGACTGGTACGGCGGCCCGACCGTCCTGGAGCACCTGGAGACGGTCCCCGTCAGCCACGACCTGACGAGCTGCCACGCGCGGCTGCCCGTCCAGGTCGTCATCCGCCCGCAGACCGCCGAGCACCCCGACTACCGCGGCTACGCGGGCCAGATCGCGGCTGGCACGTTCCGCGTCGGCGAGTCCGTCACCGTCCTGCCGTCGGGCCGTACGTCGAAGGTCTCCGGCATCGACCTGCTCGGCAAGTCGGTCGACGTGGCGTGGACGCCGCAGTCGGTGACGCTCCTCCTGGAGGACGACATCGACGTCTCGCGCGGCGACCTGATCGTGCCGAGCGGTGACGCGCCCGCCACCTCGCAGGACGTCGAGGCGACCGTCTGCCACGTCGCGGACCAGCCCCTCGCGGTCGGCCAGCGGGTGCTCCTGAAGCACACCACCCGCACGGTCAAGGCGATCGTCAAGGAGATCCCCTCGCGGCTCACCCTCGACGACCTCTCGCAGCACCCGGAGCCGGGGCAGCTCGTCGCCAACGACATCGGCCGCGTCAAGGTCCGCACCGCCGAGCCGATCGCGCTCGACGACTACGCCGACTCGCGCCGCACCGGTTCGTTCCTGCTGATCGACCCCGCGGACGGCACGACGCTCGCCGCGGGCATGGCGGGCGAGGCCTTCGGCGGGAAGCCGCAGGCCGCCGCTGCGGACGAGGCCACGCAGGCCACCGACGACGACGGCTGGGACTTCTAGTCATGACGTCCATCGACATCTACTCGACGTTCGCGAAAGAGGGCGGCCGCGTCGGCAGCGGCGCCCTCGGCAGCGGTCAGGGCGGGGTCGCGCGATGTGCGCGATGACGTACGCGCACTGCCTGCGCGCCCACACCCCCCGCGACCTGTTCGTACGCAAGCGAAAACCTGCCGACCTCCCGGCCACGGCATAGCACCGTGACCGCCGGGCCAACGAGAGGAACACCTCCCGTGCCTGCCAACACTTCCGCCTCCTGGCGCCGCGGCCTCGCCGCCGTCGCCGCCCTGCCGCTCCTCGCGCTCGCCGCGACGGCCTGCGGCTACGGCTCCCAGGCGAAGGACGACACGTCCGGCAAGACGAACGTCGCCGCCAAGGGCAAGAAGCTCTCCGCCGACACCGTGAAGATCGGTTACTTCGGCAACCTGACGCACGGCACCGCCCTCGTGGGCAACCAGAAGGGCTTCTTCCAGAAGGAGCTCCAGGGCACGAAGGCGCAGTACCAGACCTTCAACGCGGGCCCGTCCGAGATCGAGGCGCTCAACGGCGGCGCCATCGACATCGGCTGGATCGGCCCGTCGCCGGCGGTCAACGGCTACACCAAGTCCCAGGGCAAGAGCCTGCGCATCATCGGCGGTTCGGCGTCCGGCGGGGTGAAGCTGGTGGTGAACCCGAAGAAGATCAAGTCCCTCGACGACGTCAAGGGCAAGAAGATCGCCACCCCGCAGCTCGGCAACACCCAGGACGTCGCGTTCCTGAACTGGGTTGCCGAGAAGGGCTGGAAGGTCGACGCCAACAGCGGCAAGGGCGAGGTCTCCGTGGTCCGTACGGACAACAAGATCACCCCGGACGCCTACAAGTCCGGCTCCATCGACGGCGCGTGGGTGCCGGAGCCGACCGCGTCCAAGCTCGTGGCCGAGGGCGGCAAGGTCCTCCTCGACGAGTCCGACCTGTGGCCCGGCAAGAAGTTCGTGATCACGAACATCATCGTGCGGCAGTCGTTCCTCAAGGAGCACCCGGACGTCGTCGAGGCCGTGCTGCGCGGCTCGGTGAAGACGAACGCGTGGATCAACGCCAACCCGGACGAGGCGAAGGCCGCGGCCAACAAGCAGTTGGCGGCCGACACCGGCAAGGCCCTTCCCGCGAATGTCCTCGACCCGGCCTGGAAGTCCATCCGGTTCACCGACGACCCGCTGGCCTCGACCCTCGGCACCGAGGCGGCGCACGCGGTGAAGGCGGGCCTGCTGGTGAAGCCCGACCTCAAGGGCATCTACGACCTGGCGCCGCTGAACAAGGTCCTCAAGGCCGAGGGCAAGGGCGCGGTCGCCGACGCCGGCCTCGGCGTCAAGTAGAGCCGCGTCAGCCCAGCCCGTAATCACTTGAGTTCCCAGGAGGTGACGACCATGGCAACCACCCTCGCCAAGGCCGCTGTGGACGGTACGGAGACCACCGGCCACGCCGCGCGGATCGAGCACGTCTCGAAGTCCTTCGCCACGCCCGCCGGGCAGCAGCTCGTCCTCGACGACATCACGCTCGACGTGGCGCCGGGCGAGTTCGTCACCCTCCTGGGAGCCTCGGGCTGCGGGAAGTCGACGCTGCTCAACCTGGTCGCGGGGCTCGACAAGCCCTCGTCCGGCGAGATCAGCACGCAGGGCCGGCCGGCCCTGATGTTCCAGGAGCACGCGCTCTTCCCGTGGCTGACCGCGGGCAAGAACATCGAACTGGCCCTCAAGCTGCGGGGCATCCCGAAGGCGGACCGCCGCACGCGGGCGGAGGAGCTCCTGGAGCTCGTCCGCCTGAACGGCGCGTACGACAAGCGGGTGCACGAGCTGTCCGGCGGTATGCGCCAGCGTGTGGCGATGGCCCGCGCGCTCGCGCAGGACAGTCAACTCCTGCTGATGGACGAGCCGTTCGCCGCGCTCGACGCCATCACGCGTGATGTGCTGCACGACGAGCTGACCCGTATCTGGCGCGAGACGAACGTCTCCGTCCTGTTCGTCACCCACAACGTCCGCGAGGCGGTGCGTCTCGCGGAGCGGGTCGTGCTGCTGTCGTCGCGGCCGGGCCGGGTGGCGCACGAGTGGCGGGTCGGCATTCCGCAGCCGCGCCGCATCGAGGACACCGCCGTGGCGGAACTGTCCGTCGAGATCACCGAACAACTGCGTGGGGAGATTCGCCGCCATGGCCAGCACTGAGACGACGACCGCGAGCAAGGCCGTGGGCCCGGCCGCCGTCACCGACTCGGGTCCCGGACAGGACCTGGCCGGTCTGGAGGCGGGGCTCGACGCCCTGGAGACGGTGCAGACCGTCCGTACGCCGCTGCGCCAGACCCTGGTGCGCAAGGTGCTGCCGCCGCTGACGGCGGTGGTCCTGGTCCTGGTGGCGTGGCAGGCCCTGGTCTCCTTCAAGATCGTCACCGATCCGAGCAAGCTGCCCCCGCCGTCCGCGGTGTGGGACGAGGTGTCCAGCGCGTGGTTGCAGGGGACGCTCCTCGACTACATCTGGACGAGTGTGTCGCGCGGCCTGCTGGGCTTCCTGCTGGCCCTCGCGATCGGCACCCCGCTCGGTCTGGTCGTCGCCCGCGTCCGCTTCATCCGGTCGGCGATCGGCCCGATCCTCTCCGGCCTCCAGTCGCTGCCCTCGGTCGCCTGGGTCCCGCCGGCCGTGATCTGGCTGGGCCTCGACAACAAGATGATGTACGCCGTGATCCTGCTCGGCGCGGTCCCCTCGATCGCCAACGGCCTGGTGTCGGGCGTCGACCAGGTGCCGCCGCTGTTCCTGCGGGCCGGCCGCACCCTCGGCGCGACGGGCCTGCGCCACACCTGGCACATCGTGCTCCCGGCTGCGCTGCCCGGCTATCTCGCGGGCCTGAAGCAGGGCTGGGCGTTCTCGTGGCGCTCGCTGATGGCCGCGGAGATCATCGCCTCGTCGCCCGACCTGGGCGTCGGCCTCGGACAGCTCCTGGAGAACGGCCGCAACGCCAGCTCCATGTCCATGGTCTTCCTCGCCATCTTCCTGATCCTGATCGTCGGCATCGCCATCGACCTGCTGATCTTCAGCCCCCTGGAGCGGCGCGTCCTGCGCGGCCGCGGCCTCCTCGTGAGGAGCTGACCCCGCCATGTCCCGGTACCCCGCCCGCCCGGTCCTGCTCGTGATCGCCCACGGCAGCCGCGATCCGCGCCATGCCGCGACGGTGCACGCGCTCGTCGGCGCGGTGCGGGCGCTGCGGCCGGGGCTGCGCGTGGAGACGGGGTTCCTGGACTTCAACGTCCCCTCGGTGCAGGGGGTCCTGGAGTCCCTGGCGGCGGAGGGCGTGCGCGACGTGGTCGCCCTGCCGCTGCTCCTGACGCGCGCGTTCCACGCGAAGGCGGACATCCCGGCGGTCCTGCGGCAGGCCCCGGCCGGGCTGCGGATCCGGCAGGCCGAGGTGCTCGGCCCGTCACCGCTGCTCCTCTCGGCGCTCGAACGCCGTCTGTACGAGGCCGGGCTCACCCCGGCCGACAAGCCCACGACCGGGGTCGTCCTGGCCTCGGCGGGCTCCACCGACCCGGAGGCGATCGCAGTGATCGCTGAAATCGCGCGGGAGTGGCGGCACACCGGTTGGTGCGCCGTGCGGCCTGCGTTCGCCTCCGCATCTCTGCCCCGCACGGAGGACGCCGTGGCGCGACTGCGCGCCGAGGGCGTCCGCCGCGTGGCGGTCGCCCCGTACGTCCTCGCCCCGGGTTTCCTGCCGGACCGCATCGCGCGGGGCGCCGCCGGAGCCGATGTCCTCGCGGACGTCCTCGGCCCGGCCCCCGAGGTCGCCCGGCTCCTCGTGGAGCGCTACGAGGCGGCGGCCGTACGGGAGTTGGTCGCGCCGGCCGCCTGACAGGGCGGCGTCAGGAGAAGTCGAGCCCGCCGGTCCTCGTCCGCTTCAGCTCGAAGAGGTCGGGGTGCGTCGCCAGGGTGCGGAAGCTGTCGAAGAGGCGGACGGCGTCCTCGCCGCGCGGGATCGCGCGCAGGACGGGACCGAACCACACCGTGCCGTCCACATGGATCGTGGGCGTGCCCACATAGCCGTCGGAGCCGGGCTCCTTGCCCGCGTCGTGGGAGCGGCGGACCGCTTCGTCGTACGCCGGGTCGTGCGCCGCCCCGGCGAGTGAGGCGGGGAGGCCGAGTTCGGCGAGCGACTCGGCGACGACCTGGTCGAAGTCCTCGTTCTTCGCCTCGTGGATGCGGGTGCCGAAGGCCGTGTAGAGGTCCCGCAGGACGTGGTCGCCGTGCTGTTCGGCGGCGGCGACGGCGACCCGTACCGGGCCGATCGACTTGTCGACCAGCTCCCGGTACCAGTCGGGGAGTTCGTTCCCGGTGTTGTGCAGATACAGGCTCATGGGGCGGAAGCGGAGGTCGAGGGCGCGTTCACGCTCGACCTCCAGCATCCAGCGCGAGGTGATCCACGCGAAGGGGCAGGCGGGGTCGAAGTAGAAGTCCACGCGGGACGGTTCGTCGGATCCGGTACGGGCGGTGTCGGTCGTCGTCTTCATGACGCTGACGCTATCGGCCGGGTGGCCCGCCCGGGTGGTCCACTTCTCCCCCGTTTCCCCGGGCCATTCAGCGCGGGTCGCGGCCGCTCAGGGCGAGGGCGCGGTGGAACAGGGGCGCGTCGTCCGGCACCGGGACGGGCTCGGCGAAGCCGTCGTACTGGCGGTACTCCTCGGCGTTCGCCTCGACGACGCCGTACAGGAGGCGGGCCGTGTCGTCGGAGACCCGGTAGTCCTGGCCGGTGGCGTGGGCCACGTCCCAGCCGTGCAGGGCCAGTTCGGCGATGAGCAGCGCGGCGATCGCGGGCGCGGGCATCCTGGCGAAGCCGAGGTCGATCTCGCCCTCCCAGACGGCGGGGTCGGACCAGGCGGCGACGGCCTTGTCGAGCTGGACGGCGTACGCCTCGGCCCAGCCGGTGTCGGCGGTGAAGTCACGGGCGGTGAGCTCGTCGGGGAGAGTCGTGCGCAGGGCCCGGTGCTCCAGGCCGTGCGAGGTGTACAGGACCCAGTGGTTGACGAGGGCGCGCACGTCCCAGTCGCCGCATCCGCTCGGCTCGGGCAGCCGCGCCGCGTCCACGCCCCGCGCGACCCTGGCGGCCTCCGCGGCGCATTCCTTCATGGAGGTGTACTCGTTTTCCATGCGGCAAGCGTCTCGCGCGGGGGCCTCCGGCGGCTTGAAGAAACGCGACAGCCCGCGGGGCTCAGTTCCGGCTGAACGGCGTCCCCTGGTGGAAGTACAGCAGCCAGCCCTCCTCGTGCCGCCGCCACAGTGAACTGCGGTGGGCGCGGGCTCCGTTGCGGTCCGTCTCGAACGTGAGGTGGACGAGACCGGAGGCGAGCCGTACGCCCTTCATGCGCGAGACGGTGAGGGGCCGTGCGCCCGGTTCGCTCGTCGCGGAGAGCGCGGCGATGATCGAGGCGCGGTCCCAGCGGCGGCCCGACGCGCCGAACTCGAAGTAGTCCGGGTGCAGCAGCTCGCCGAGGAGCTCCGGGGAGCGGCGCACCTCCGGGTCGAGCAGGCGCAGTTCGCCCTCGATGGCGGCCTCGACGGCGCTGTTGAGCTCAGGCACCGGTCATCTCCACGAGCTTGACGACGGTGTTCCAGTTCCGGGACGTGGCGATCAGGCCCTTGTTGAGGCCCGGCCGGGAGAGCTGCGCCGCGAGCTTGGAGCGGCCGAGGCCCTCGGGGGCGTAGAGGTACAGCTCGCGGGGGCCGAGGCGGAAGTCCTCGGGGGCGAAGGCGGCCGGGTCCACGGAGGCGAACCGCCCGGGAGTGACGGGACCGGAGAAGTAGGTGACGTGCAGCTGCTTGCCTTCGAGGGTGTCCGCGGGGAAGGGGCACGCGTCGACGACCGACTTGAGGGAGGCGTGATCGCGCACGATCACGTCCACGGCGAAGCCGAACTCCTTCTCGATGGCCGCGCTCAGCTCGGCCGCGAGGGATTCCTCGTCACCGTGATCACTGGTGAACGTCGCGTTCCCGCTCTGCAGATACGTCCGTACGCCGCCGAGCCCGAGCCCTTCGAGGAGGGGACGGAGCCGCGCCATCGGGACCTTCTTGCTGCCGCCCACGTTGATGCCGCGGAGCAGTGCCGCGTACGCCTTGGTCGTCATGGGCACACACGATAGGCGGCCGCCGCGCCCCGTGGGGGAGGGCACGGCGGCCGCCGGTCAGAGGTACCGCGCGGGTGTTACTCGACGATCTTGAGGAGCTTGTTGGGCGTGCCCTCGGTGGCGTTGGAGATCTTGTCGGGCGTGGCGCCGTCGGTGAGCGCCTTGGAGACGTCGGCCGGGGTGGCGTCGGGGTGACCGCTCAGGTAGACGGCGGCGGCGCCCACGACGTGGGGGGTCGCCATCGACGTACCGGAGATGGTGTTGGTGGCGTCGTCGCTCGTGTTCCAGTCGGAGGTGATGTCCGAGCCGGGGGCGTAGATGTCCACGACGGAGCCGTAGTTGGAGAAGTCGGACTGCTGGTCGTCCTTGGTGGAGGAGGCGACGGTGATGGCCTCCTTGACGCGGGCCGGGGAGCCCTGGGACGCGTCGGCCGACTCGTTGCCCGCGGCGACCGCGAAGGTGACGCCGGAGGCGATGGCCTTCTGGACGGCCGCGTCGAGCGCTTCGTCGGCGCCGCCGCCGAGCGACATGTTGGCGACGGACGGGCCCTGGTGGTTCTTGGTGACCCAGTCGATGCCGGCGACGACCTGCTCGGTGGTGCCGGAGCCCTGGTCGTCGAGGACGCGGACGGCGACGATCTTCGCCTTCTTGGCGACGCCGTGCGCGTCACCGGCGATGGTGCCGGCGACGTGCGTGCCGTGACCGTTGCCGTCGTCGGCGCTGTTGTCGTTGTCGACGGCGTCGAAGCCGTAGGAGGCCCGGCCGCCGAAGTCCTTGTGGCTGATGCGGACGCCGGTGTCGATGACGTACGCGGTGACGCCCTGACCGGCGCTGTCCGGGTAGGTGTACTTTCCGTCGCCGGCGGTGTCGGTCTGGTCGATGCGGTCGAGGCCCCACGACGGCGGGTTGTCCTGCGTCGCGTCGATGTGGAACTTCTTGTTCTGGACGACCTTGGCGACGGACGAGTCGGCGGCCAGGCGCTTGGCCTCGGTCTCCGAAAGTCCGTTCACGGAGAAGCCGTTGACGGCGGAGGAGTACGAGCGCTTCAGCTTGCCGCCGTACTCCTTGGCGAGGTCCTGCTTGGCGTCGGTGTTCGCCTTCTTGTCGAGCAGCACGATGTAGCTGCCGGACACGGCGCCCTTGGCGTCGAGCCCGTAGACCTTGCCCTCGGTGGGGGTCGAGGCGCCTGCCAGGGAGCCCGCGAAGAGGGACACGCCGACCGCGGTGGCGGCGGTGGCTATCGCCGCGGTGAGCTTGACCTTGTTGCGGGCACGCTTGTGAATGGCCATGAAGAGGGGTCTCCTCGTGGTTTCTGTGGGGGGTTTGTGGGGGGTGTTTCGTTGTTTCGCTGTTGGTTCGTTGTTTCGCTGATGGTTCTCACGCGTCCCCCGGCAATCTCCGGAAGATCTCCGGGGGTTGGCACGAAACACTGTCCGATTGACGCGACCAGATCAAGGCCTACATACACCTGTGACTTGTTCAACAAGCCTTCGTAATAACAATTCGGGCTTCGCCCAACACATCGGACTCGGGGAATTCCCTCAGTGCGTCGCGCGAAGAGGCTGCCGCGCGAAGGAGTCGATCGTGCGCGTGAAGTCGCGCGTCGACAGGAGCAGCTTGTAGACGATGGCCAGCTCGAAGAGGAGCAGCAGCGCTCCGGAGACGACCGTCGCCCACAGGACCTGGTCGGTCAGCGGGCCGATCATGAAGACGCCCATCTGGAACTCGATCCCGCTGATGAGATGCGTACGGATCCGGTGCCGCAGCAGGAACGCGCGCAGCCGCAGATAGACGGGGAAGCGGCTCCTGAACTCCTGGTGCAGGTCGACGACTCGGGCCCTCTCCTGCGGCGCTTCCGGCTCGTCGGCCGCCGCCTGCGTCTTGCGCAGGTCATGGTCGATGTCCGCCTCGGGGTTGTCGCGGAGCAGGTCCTCCATGAAGGCGAGCTCCGCCGCGTTCTCGGCGCGCCTGGCCTCCCGCACCCGCTCCTTGATCTGCTTGCGCATGGAGTGGCGGATCTTGAAGATCTCCAGGGAGTTGATGTAGCGCAGGGTGTCGAGGCCGACGACGGCCAGGGCGAGCCAGATGTAGAGCTCGTCGCCGGTGCGCTCGTACTGGCCCGCCATGAGCGCGACCCCGCACACCATGACGCGGATGCGGTCGAAGACGAAGTCCAGCCAGGCGCCGAAGACCGAGCCCTGACCGGTGAGCCGGGCCACCTTGCCGTCCATGCAGTCGAGGACGAAGCTCAGGTGGTAGACGACGGCGCCGGCGATCAGCCAGCGCCAGTCGGCGAGCCAGAAGCAGACGGCCGAGCCGAGTCCCAGGACGAAGGCGCCCCAGGTGATCTGGTTCGGGGTGACCCTCGTGCGCATCGCCGCGAGGCGCACGAGGGGGGTGGCGACGGGGTCGACGAGCAGCACGGTCCACCACGCGTCGCGTTTCTTCTGGGTGATGCGGCGTACCTCGTCGAGGGGCGGTATGTCTCGGCGCATGGCGGGCCAACTTCCTGGCGTTCGGCGTGAGTTCACTTCACGCTAGAAAGGGCTTCACACCAGGTTCAAGTAGCGCTGAGTGCAACCTTTGACCGGGGGTAACGGTCGAACTCCATGGCCAAGTCGATGACTTCGCCAGGGACCGCCTGCGTTATCCGAGCGTTACCCATTCACCGGTCCGTGACCAAACGCGCGCCGCCCCTTCACGGCTGACGCGCAACCACCCCGGCCACCGCCTCCACCAGGTCGGCGGCGCGTGCCGTGCCGCCCTCCCCCGCCATGTCCGCCCGGATCTCCTGAAGCCGGCGCGCCACCTCGGGGTCGCCCGCCACCGCGAGCACCGCCTCCCTGAGCGTCCCGGCCGTCGCCTCCTCCATCGGTACGTGGCGTGCGACGCCGAGCGCCTGGAGCATGTCGGCGTTGCCGAACTGGTCGACGGCCTGCGGCACGGCGACCATCGGGGTCGCGGTGGCGAGGCCCTCCTGGCTGCCGCCCGCACCCGCGTGCGTGATGAAGGCGTCGGCCTCGCGCAGGATCGCCAGTTGCGGCACCCACGGGTGCACCTCGATGTTCGCGGGGATCTCCCCGAGCTCCGTCACGTCGATGAACTTGCCGACCTGGAGGACGACATGCCAGCCGGGGAGCCCGCCGAACGCCTCGACGCAGGACCGGTAGAAGGCGGGCTGCTTGGTGAACGTCGAGCCGAGCGAGACGAGGAGCACCTTCTCCGCGCCGGCCGGCCGCTGCCACTCCCCCTGCGCCGAGCGGTCCCCCTGGCAGGCGCCGACGAAGGCGTAACGACTCTCGTCGACCCGGTCGGCGTTGGGCTGGAGCGCCTTGGGGATGAGGACGAGGCAGCGGTCCGGGCGGCCCATGAAGTCCTCGACCGTGATGTCGAGCCCGTTCGAGCGGATCCAGTGGTCGAAGGTCTCGTAGAACGCCTTGCCGCGCGGCGTCTGCTTCAGCGGCTCGAACATCGGCTTGCCGACCTCTTCGTCGTAGCCCTCCCAGGCCACGAGGTTCGGCGAGAACTGCACGATCGGCACGTTCCAGCGGTGGGCGAGGACGCGGGCCGGGTACGCGGTGATGTCGTAGAGGACGAGGTCGGGCTCGTCCCCCTCGTACAGGTCGACGAGCTGGGGCAGGGCCTGCAGGGCGTCGGTGAGGAACGGTTCGAGGTGGTCGATGAGTTCGGTGCCCCACGCGTCCGGGTCGTCGTCGGTGGGGAGCGTGGAGTGCCAGACCTTGGGCTCGGCCCCGGCCTCGGCGACCTTGTCGGCGAACTGCGGCGGGATCGCGTACGTCACGCGGTACCCGCGGGCGACGAGCTCCCGGATCACCTCGATGCTCGGGTTCACGTGCCCGTGGGCGGCGATGGAGAACATGGCGATGTGGGTGTTCCTGGGGGCGGTCATGGCGCAACCGTAGGCGAGACGAAACGTCTCGTGCAACTCAATTCCCCGTCCTGGCCGCCGCCCCCGCCCTCCCGAGGTCGACGAGAAGAAAGCTATGACCAATCATTGTTGTCAACAATAGTTGCCGTAAGCCTTTAAGTCCTTCATGCTGGAGCCGACCTCACGCACCCCCGTGCCCCCACGGACCGACCCCGGAGCCCGACATCACTGACGAAGATGCGCCCTGGATGCGCACCCTGCACGCCGACACCGGCTATCTCCTCTACCGGCTCGGGCTGCACTCGGGCCGGCTGTTCAACGCCACGCTCGAAGAGTTCGGCCTGCGGCTGCGGCACTATGCGCTGCTGCGCTACCTCGCCACCGTGGAGGGCGCCCTGCAACGCGAGCTGAGCGACCGGCTCGGCTACGACCCGAGCGCCATCGTGAGCCTCGTGGACGACCTGCAGGAACTCGGCCTGGTGGAGCGGGGACCCGCGCCCGGCGACCGGCGCAGCCGCATCGTCGCCCTCACGGACAGGGGCAAGGACGTCCTGCGCGACACCGACAAGGGCAGCCGGCGCGTCACCGACGAACTGCTCGCACCCCTCGCCCCCAAGGAACGGGCCACGTTGCAGGCCCTGTTGGCGAGGGTCGCGGAAGCGGACCGGGGCTGACCCGCCGGACATGAAGGAGCCGTCGGACATGACAGACCCGCCGGACATGGCAGAGCCGTCGGACGACTCCGCGGACGCGGCACGCAGCCGTTCCGCGGCGGAGCGGCTCCTCGCGGTGCTCGGCGCGTTCGACCACCGCAGACCCGCGCTGTCCCTCACCGAGATCGGCCGCAGGGCCGGGCTTCCGCTGGCCACCGCTCACCGTCTGGTGGGCGAGCTCACCGTGTGGGGCGCCCTCGAGCGCGACGTGGCGGGCAGCTACCACGTCGGGCTGAGGATCTGGGAACTCGCGGCGCTGGCCCCGCGCGGCCCCGCCCTGCGCGAGGCCGCGCTGCCGTTCCTGGAGGACCTCTACGAGGCGACCCACGAGAACGTGCATCTCGCGGTGCTCGACGGCCTCGACGTCGTCTACATCGAGCGGCTGTCCGGCCGCCACGCGGTCGGAGTCCGCAGCCGACCCGGGGCGCGCTGGCCGCTGCACGCGACGGGCGTCGGACTCGTCCTGCTCGCCCACAGCGCCAAGGCCTTCCAGGACCAGGTCTGCGGGCGGCCGCTCGCCGCCTTCACCCCGCACACCCTGTCCGACCCCGCCCGCCTGCGCCGTGCCCTGGCCGAGGTGCGGCGCACCGGGTGCGCGGTGGCGGACCGTCAGATCACGGACGACGCGGTCTCGGTGGCCGCGCCCGTGCGCGGGCCGCGCGGCGACGTCGTGGCCGCGGTCTCGCTCGTGGTCCCCTCGGCCGGGACACAGCCGCACTCGCTGGTCCCGGCCGTACGGCTCGCGGGGCGCGGCATCTCGCGCGCTCTGGGCTGGCGGCCCTGAGGAGTCAGGGGGAGACCGCGGCGGCCGAACCGTCGGCGTCCCGGACGGCCGTGTCCGTACCCTTCTCCCGGCCCTTCTCCCTGGCCGGGCGCAGGGCTACGAGTACGAGGAGTGCCGACAGTGCCGCCGCCGCCCCGCAGACGACGAACCCGATCGCGTAGCCGTGGCCCAGCGCCTCGAGGGCGTATGGTGTCGCCGCCCCGGGAGGGGAACCCGGCGGTACGGAGTTCAGGGCGAGCGGGCCGCCCTCCGCGAGGACCTCCCCGGCCGCCGCCCTGGCACCCGGCGCCAGGTCCGACGTACCGATCGCGCCGTCGAGGCGGGACGCCGCCCGGCTGAGTGCTACCGCGCCGATGACCGCGGGACCGAGGGTGAAGCCGAAGTCGCGCAGCAGGTTCGTCGAGGCGCTGGCCATGCCCGCGAGGTGGGCCGGTGCCGCGTTGACGGCGGTCGCCGTGACGGAGGAGACGGTGAAGGCGAAGCCCACCCCGACCAGGCCGAGCGGCAGGATCAGCGAGGGCAGGGCCCGGTCGGTCACGCGCAGCGAGGCGGCGGCGAAATCGCCCGCGGCCATCAGGGTCAGGCCGCCGGCGAGCAGCAGACGCGGCGCCACCCGGGTGAGCAGCCGGGTGGTCAGCGGGGTGAGGAACGGAGTGATGCCGTTGAGCAGCAGGAAGGCGAACGCGGTGCGCAGCGGGCTCTGGTGCTGGATGGGACCGAGCCGGATGCTCGCCGCGTACGCGGTGCCGAGGAAGGCGAACATGCCTACGACGGTGACGGCGGAGGCCACCGCGAACGCCCGGTCGGCGAAGAGGTCGAGGCGCAACAGCGGTGAGCGCGCCCGCAGTTCGGCGACGACGAACAGGCCGAGGAAGACGGCGGCGATCAGGAAGGCGGTGACCACGGGCACGGAGCTCCAGCCGTCCATCGGCCCCTGGATGACCCCGTAGAGCAGGGCGAACGCGCCGACGCCGATGGTGATCTGTCCGCCGATGTCCAGCGAACGGCCCTCGGGCGCACGGGAGTCGTGGGCGAGCAGCAGGCTGGTGAGGGCGCTCACCGCCGCGACGGCCGTCACCACGACGAAGGCCCACCGCCAGGAGCCGTAGTTCCCGGTGACACCCCCGAGCAGCGGGGCGAGGAAGCCGCCCGCGGACAGGCTGGACGCCCACAGGGCGATGGCGCGGGTCCGGCTCGCCGCGGTGGTGCTGCCCGCCGCGATCATGGCCAGCGAGGTCGGGAACAGCGCCGCGGCGCCGAGCCCGGCGAGCGCCTGCCCGGCCCAGAGCTGGTGCACCCCCGCACTGAGGGCGGCCACCGTCTCACCGATGCCGAGGAGCACGGCGCCGCCGACGAGCAGCCGTTTGCGCCCGAAGAGGTCACCGAGGACACCGAAGGTCAGCTCGAGGACGGTGACGGGGAGCAGGAACGCGTCGGATATCCACGTCAACTGGGAGCCCACCGGGTGCAGATGCTCCTGGAACAGGCCGTTGAGGGTGGCCGGAAGGGCGATGCCGATCTGGGCGAGACAGACGGCGAGGCATCCGGCGATCAGGGTTCCGGCGGTGAAGCGGCCGGTGATTCTCCGTGCGGGCATGGGACATCCCTGGGTCGAGGGTCGGAAGGGGAACGGTTCAGCGGGAGCGGGCCGCGCCGTTCAACTCGCCCGGCCTGTACGGGACATACGCGGCGCCTCCCAGGCGCAGGCCGAGCGCCGCGCTCTGCAGAGCCGCGGGCCGTTCGGCGCCGTCCCAGCGTCCGAGGGCGGCCCTGCGGTCGATCGCGTGCACCGCGGCGACGGTCTCCGCGGTGGTGAAGGTGCAGTGCCCGGGGCGCGCGACGTACGCCTGCCGCAGCAGGGACCCGTCCCCGGCCGCCCGCACCCGGTCCGCGAACGCGTCCTCCTGCTCCACGGGTACGAGGTTGTCGGCGACGGTGTGCACGTCGAGCAGCGGTACGCCGAGGCCCTGCCCCGCCGACGAGGTGCGCCGCGCGGCGGCCACCGCGGCCGGATCGGCCACCGTCCGGGGCCCTGCGGCGAGCACGGCGAGGTCGGCGCGCAGGTCGAGCCCGGCGGCGCGGTACAACTCCCGTACCTGTGGCGCGTGTTCGGAGCGGGCCAGTAGGGCGGCGTAGTCGGTGCCGGCGTTGCCCGAGTTGTTGCCGCCCACCGACTGCTCCATCGCGTACCGCCCGCCCTCGATGAACGTCAGGAGGCCCTGGGCCAGCCACGCGTACTGCTGCTCCTCCTGGGCCGCCGCGTCGTGCGGCGCGGGGGGCTTCGCGCCGGACGACCAGGCGGACAGATTGAGATAGGCGGCGGCGAGCGCGATACGGGCCCGGCCCTCCGCCGTGTCCTGCGCGGACGTCACGGCCGTGGTGAGCCGGTCCGCGGTGGCCGACGCCTCGGCCGCGTCGGCGAAGCCGGTGAGCCGCACCTCCTGCCCGGGCAGCAGCAGCCGGGCGAGCGTGTACTCCGCGTTGAGCTGATAGGTGTCGAGGTCGGTGCCGCCGGCGACCAGGCCGCACATGCCGAGCGCTCCGTCGACGCGGCCGGCGCCGTCGCGGGCGATCCGGGCGTTGACGAGGCCGCCCATCGACTGGCCCAGGGAGAGCGTGCGCGCCGGGTGTCCCACCGCGGCGGCGAACGCGTCGAGCGTGGCGAACTGGTCGCGCTCGGCGCTCTCCAGCGCCCACATCGAGCCGTGTGGATCGTAGGAGGAGCCCGCCAACGCGTAGCCCTCGGCGAGGAGTTGGGAACGTACGGCGGGCGTGGGCGCGTCCTGGGCGACGGTCGGGCCGAAGCCGTGCGAGAAGAGGACGAGGGTGCCGTTCCAGTGGGCGGGGACGTCCGCGATCCAGGTCGCGTCGTCGGCCAGGGTTCCGGTCAGGTGCCGGGCGGTCGCCGCGTCGTCGGCCTCGGCGGCGGCCGGCGCCGCGATGGTGAGAAGCAGCGCGGCGGCGAGCGCGGCGAGGGCGCGGGGCAAAGGTGCGGGCACGATGAGGCGCTCCGTTCTGCGGGAGTTCCGAGAGGGTGCGGGGGCCGCCGGGGAGTGCCGGCGAATGCATGGAATGTAGAGCTCAATAATTGCTGAGGTCAATGATTGGGGGCCGCCAACATACTCCGGCTTCCGCCCGGCGGAAGAGCCGTTGCCGGGGCGTCGCCCCCGTCACGACGCTGGGGGCACACCACGGCACGGCGAAGCAGAGCCGCTTCGCCCTTCAGGGACGGGAGTGCCATGTCCGAGTTCGCGCGGAACCATTGGTATTTGACTTGCTCCTCAGGCTGAGGCCCGGGGATTTTGGCCTTCGCTCTCGTTACTGTGCCGCTGCGCGGCACGGGGTTCGGGAGTGAATCCGTGGCTTCCTGCTTCGTCGCGCTGTGCCGGGACGGATCCTGGTCTTACCTGCGCTCCACAGGCTGAAACCGCCGGTCCGGCGGCCGTTCTCACGTTCTTCGCGGCGTTGTGGTCGCGGTCATGGACGGCACCGCAGGCGGCACAGGTCCACTCCCGCACGTCCAGGGGTTTGGGCCCGTCCTTGAACCCGCACGCCGAGCAGACCTGGCTGGTCGGCTCGTACCTGCCGATCTTCACCAAGGTCCGCCCGTACCGGACCGCCTTGTACTCCAGCATGTTCACGAACTGCGCCCAGCCCGCGTCGTACACGCTCTTGGCCAGGCGGGTGCGCGCCAATCCCTTGACCGCCAGGTCCTCCACGCCGATCGCTTGGTTTTCACGGATCAGCTTCGTGGAGAGCTGGTGGTGGAACTCGCGGCGCGCGTCGGCCACTTGCGCGTGGGGGCGGGCCACCTTCAGGCGGGCCTTGGTTCGGTTCTGCGACCCCTTCTGCTTTCGCGACAGATCCCTCTGGGCACGCTTCAGTTTCTTCTCCGCACGGCGCAGAAACCGCGGGAAGTCGATCTTCCTGCCGTCGGAGAGGACCGCGAAGTGGGTAAGGCCCAGGTCGATGCCGACCATCTGGTCGGTGTCGGGCACAGCCATGGCGTCGGCGGCCGGATCGGTGTCGATGACGAAGGACGCGAAGTACCGGCCGGCCGCATCCTTGATCACGGTGACCGAGGTCGGAGCCGTGGGCAGGGAGCGGGACCATTTGACCTTGGCTTCGCCGATCTTCGGCAGGTTCAGCCACCCATTGTCAGTGATCGACCAGCGGGCATTAGCGGTGAACCGGATCGGCTGTCGGCTGTCCTTGCGGGACTTGAACCGCGGCGAGCCCACTCTCGCCCCCTTGCGGGTGCCCTTGAGGGAGGCGAAGAAATTGCGGTAGGCCCCCTCCACGTCGCGCAGAGACTGCTGGAGCACGACGGCGGACACCTCACCCAGCCAGGCCCGCTCCACGGTCTGCTTCGCTCGGGTGATCAGCTCCTTGGACAACTGTCCTGCGCTGGGGAACGGTTCGCCAGCCGCGTCCGGGTACAACCTGAAGGCGTACCGCAGCTGCATGACGATCACCCTAGAAAACACGTCGAACGCACACCGTCACGACGGAACGTTCGTACGAGCCCATCACCGGTTCCCCGCCTGACCCGGCCCGCCCGAACGGCACCGCGACGCTCCGCGTTCCCACTCCACGAGGCACCGGGCTACCGCTTCGTGGCGGGCGGCATCGGGATCACCCCGATCCTCCCGATGGTGGCCGCCGCCGAGGCGGCGGGCGCCGAGTGGAGCCTGCTGTACGGCGGCCGGACACGCGCCTCGATGGCGTTCCTCGACCGCCTCTCCGTGTACGGACAGAAGGTGCGCGTCGCCCCGAAGGACGAGACGGGGCTGCTCGACCTCGACGGGTATCTCGGGACGGCGGGGGACGGCGCCCTCGTCTACTGCTGCGGCCCGGGGCCGCTCCTCGACGCCGTCGAGGCCCGAGCGCCGCCCACACCGAGCGTTTCCGGCCCGTGAAGCAGGACGGGCCGGACCACGCCTTCGAGGTGGAGCTGCGGCGCTCCGGCCGCACCCTGACCGTGCCGCCCGGCCGCAGCATCCTGCACACGGTGCGCGATGCGGGGGTCGAGGTGCTCTACTCCTGTGCGGAAGGCACCTGCGGGACCTGCGAGACCGACATAGTGGAGGACACGGCGGACCACCGGGACTCGGTGCTCACCGCCGAGGAGCGGGCGTCGGGCGAGACGCTGATGATCTGTGTCTCGCGCTGCCGGGGCCCACGCCTCGTCCTCGATATGTGACCCCCCTCCCCGGCTTCCCCGTCCCGCCCTACCTCTGATATCTGGCGAGGACGAGATTCCCGTCCCTCACCAGGCGTTTGCGTAGCTCTCCCAGGCCGATGGAGCCGCTGTAGTACTCCTGGAGGGCGGGCGTCGCGACCTTGTCCTTCCACTCGGGGTAGCCCCGTACGGACTGTGCGGGGGCCGAGCGGAGGCCGCCCGCGAGGGCCGTGCCGGTCGCCCAGTCGTTCTTCGTGGTCCGCAGGGCCGGGTCCTTCAGGGCCTGCGTGCCGGTCGGCAGCATCCAGTCGCCGAGCGCGAGGCGGACCATGTTCCGCGGCCGCAGGAGGAAGTCGATGAACTGCGCCGCCTCCTTCTTGTGCGGGCTGTCCTGCGCCACGGACAGGGTCTGCGGCGAGACGCCCTGCGCGAGCCCGTCGCGGCCCGCGGGCGCCGGGAGCACCTGCCACTCGAAGCCCTTCGGCGCCTGCTGGACGATCTGCTGACGGTAGGAGAATCCGAGCGGCACCATGGCGTACTTGCCGGCGAAGAAACCGGGGAGCGTGTCCGAGCCGCTCATGCCGAGGGTCGCACCCGATGCGCTGCCGTCGGGGCCCGCCTGGTCGTGGACGGTCCGGGGCACGACCGCGTCGGCCGCGTCGAAACGGACCGTCACCTTGCCGTCCGCGCCGCGGTGGAACATGCGTCCGCCGGCCGAGAGGGAGAGGTTGAGGGTGGCCGAGACGGGTTCCTTCAGCGGCCAGGCGACACCGAACCTCCCGCCGCCGCTGAGCTTCTTGGTGACGCTCCGGAACTCCTCCCAGGACCACGGCTTCGCGGGCGTCGGGATCCGCACCCCGGCCGCCCGGAGGATCTTCGCGTTGGCGACGAGGACGCGCGGCTCCTGGAGGAACGGCACGCCGTAGACACCGTCACCGAAGGTCGTGGTCTCCCAACTGCGCTGCGGGATGCCGGACTTGAGGCGGGCGGGCAGCAGGTCGCGCAGGTCGGCGAGGTAGCCGCCGTACGCGAAGTCCGCGAGGTCGTCGGAGGCGTCATGGATGACGTCGGGCGCCTCGCCTCCCTCGAAGGAGGTCAGCAGCTGGTCGTGGACGCTGTCCCAGCTGCCCTGCACGTACTTGACCTGGATGTCCGGGTGGGCTGCGTTCCACTCCTTCACGAGCTGCTTGTTGGCGTCGACGGACTCCTTCTGCCAGGCCAGGGACTGGAATTCGAGGGTCACCTTGCCGTCGTCCACGGTTTTGCCGGACGAGCAGCCGGTGAGCAGCAGGGCCACGGCCGCGGCGACGGCGGCCCATGCGCGTACGCGCCTCATGACTTCACCGCCCCGGCCAGGATCCCGCCGGTGAGTCTGCGCTGGATGAGCGCGAAGATCACCAGTGAGGGCAGGGTGGCGAGGAACGCGGCGGCGGCCAGCGGTCCGAGGTCGGCGACGCCCTCCGCGCCGAGGAAGTGCGTCAGGACGACCGGCAGGGTCTGCCGCTCCGGCGTCTTCATCAGGACGAGCGCGAAGAAGAACTCGTTCCACGCGGTGATGAACGCGAAGAGCGCCGTCGCGACGAGCCCCGGCGCGAGCAGCGGCGCCGTGACCGAGACGAGCGTGCGCAGCTTTCCGGCGCCGTCCACGGCCGCCGCCTCCTCCAGCTCGCGCGGCACGGCCCGCACGTACCCGACGAGCATCCACAGCGCGAAGGGCAGCGACCACACCACGTAGACCAGGGTCAGGCCGGGCAGCGAGTTGATCAGGTGCAGGTTCTTCAGGATCAGGAAGAGCGGGATGATCAGGAGGACGAACGGGAACGCCTGGCTGATCACCACCCAGCCCGTCGCCGCGCGGGAGAGCAGGGAGCGGTGGCGGGCCATGACGTAGGCCATCGGCGTCGCGACGAGGACGGCGACGAGCGCCGCGCTCAGGGCCACGAGTACGGAGTTGACGGCGGCCCGCAGGAGGGGCTGCTCGTCGAACGCCTGACGGAAGTTGGCGAGCGTCGGGTCCTTGGGGATCCAGGTGGGGTGCAGGCTCGCCAGTTCGCGCGGCGGCTTGAAGGCCGTGGAGATCAGCCACAGGAACGGGAACGCCAGGAAGACGAGATAGGCGAGCAGCGCGAGGGACTGCCCGGCGCGCGCCGGCCTGCTCGGCCGGATGCCTGTACGGGTACGGCCACGGGTACGGGTATGGGTACGGGTATGGGTACGGGTACGGCTCACTGCTCGTCGCCTCCCTTGAGCCGGCCCACGAGATGGAAGGCGAGGATCACGGAGATGACCGCGACCATCCCGCAGCCCATCGCCGCCGCATAGCCGAACTGGCCGTAGCGGAAGGCCTCTTCGTAGGCGAACAGCATCGGCAGGCGGGTGCGGCCGCCCGGGCCACCGTTGGTCAGGACGTAGACCAGGGCGAACGCGTTGAAGTTCCAGATGAAGTTGAGCGCGGTGATGGCGAGGGCCACCGGCTTGAGCGCGGGCCAGGTCACCGCCCGGAAGCGGCCCCAGGCGCCCGCGCCGTCGAGGGCGGCGGCCTCGTGGAGTTCGGGCGGGGTGTTCTGGAGCCCGGCGAGCAGGGCGACCGTGGTCTGCGGCATGCCGGCCCAGACGCCGACGACGATGACGGCGGGCAGTGCGGTCGCGAGGCCGGTGAGCCAGTCGCGCCCGTCGCCGAGCCCGAGGTCACGGAGCGTCTCGTTGAGGATGCCGGCGTCCGGGTGGTAGACGAGGCGCCACATGATGCCGACGACGACCTCGGGCATCGCCCAGGGAATGATCGCGAGGGCCCGCGCCAGCCAGCGGAAGCGGAGGTTCTGGTTGAGCAGGAGCGCGAGGCCGAGCGCGAGCAGGAACTGCGGGACGGTCACGCCGACGGCCCATAAGAGGCCGATCCGGAAGGACTCCCAGAACAGCGTGTCGTGCAGCAGGTCCTGGAAGTTGAGCGCGCCCACCCACCGGGTCGGCGCGGTGCGGCCCGCCTGCGCGTCGGTGAACGACAGCGCGATGCCGTAGAGGAGGGGCCCGACGCTGAGCACCAGGATGGGGATCAGGGCGGGCAGCACGAGGAACCAGGCGCCGTGGTCCACCAGGCGCCCCCGGCCGGGCGGCTCGGACACACGCTTCACCGGCCGCTTCGTCGCGGTGGCCAAGGTCACGGCATCGGCTCCTTCGGGCGGGCGGGTGGGAGAGGTCCGGCCGTCCCGGCGGCCATCGTCATCGTGCTGAGGGAGTCGTGGGCCGTCAAGGCTGTGTGCATGTACATGTTCAGTGCGCCGTGGGCCGGGGCGGAGGTGTGGACGGGGCGGGTGGGAGACTGGCGCGGTACGACGTGATCGCGGGAGGCAAGTGATGGACGAGGCGCAGGCGCGGAAGGTACTCGCCGCGGCGGGGCTCCCGGACGGGACGCGGGGCGACGGGCGGGAGGCCGAACTGCTCGCGCTCGGCGAGAACGCCGTGTTCGCCCTTGGCGACCTCGTGGTCAAGGTGGGCCGCGCCCCCGAACTCCTGGAGCGGGCCCGGCACGAGCTCTCCGTCGCCGGCTGGCTCGCCGGACAGGGCGTGCCCGCCGTACGGGCCGCCGAGCCGGAACCGCTCCTCGTGGACGGCCACCCGGTGACGCTGTGGCACCGCGTCCCGGCCGCGCTGCGGCCCGCCGAACCGCGTGACCTGGCCGAGCTGCTGCGCCTCGTGCACGCCCTGCCGGCGCCGCCCTTCGCGCTGCCGCGCCGCGAGCTGCTCGGCGGCGTGGAGCGGTGGCTGCGGCTCGCGGGGGACGCGATCGACCCCGCCGACGCGGCGTATCTGCGCGAGCGGCGCGACGGCTTCGCGGACGCGGCGGCCGCGCTCGTCCCGCACCTTCCGCCGGGGCCGATCCACGGGGACGCGCTGCCGCGCAACGTGCACATCGGGCCGGACGGGCCCGTCCTCGTGGACCTGGAGACGTTCTCGTCGGACCTGCGCGAGCACGACCTGGTCGTCATGGCGCTCTCCCGCGACCGCTACGGCCTGGTCCCCGAGGCGTACGACGCGTTCACGCGGACGTACGGCTGGGACGTGCGCGAGTGGGACGGGTGCGCGGTGCTGCGCGGCGCGCGCGAGACGGCGAGCTGCGCGTGGGTGGCGCAGCACGCGCCGGCCAACCCCAAGGCGCTCGCGGAGTTCGGGCGCAGGGTGGCGTCGCTGCGGGACGGGGATCCGACGGTGCGCTGGTACCCGTTCTGACCTTCCGACCGTGCCGGTCCGGGGTGGGGATCCGCCACTTCGTGATGCGGCGGCGCCGGTCCGGACGGGCAGTTGGACTCCCGCTCAGGAGTTGTTGGACTTTCGCGCTGAATTCATCCGATCTCTTTCCCGCGGTGGGGTCCTGGAGCAAGGTACGGCTGAGTTGGCCGACCCCTGCTGGAGGACCAGATGCCTACGCGCCCCGGACCCGGTACCGCCGTCACCCGCCGCTCCCTCCTCAAATACGGCTCAGCCATCGGATCTCTCCTGGCTCTGAGTCAAGTACCCGCCTACGCCGCGCAGACGGCGCCCAGACCCGGCGGACGCCCGGCCGCGCCCGGTCTCGTGCCGGAGGCCGACGCGGTCGCCCTGCGCTACTCGTCCCCCGCCGCCGAGGACCGCCTCATGCGGGAGGGCCTGCCCATCGGCAACGGCCGCCTCGGCGCCGTCGTCTCGGGGCACCCGTCCCGCGACGTCCTGTCCGTCTCGGACGTGACCCTGTGGACGGGCGGGCCCAACGACTCCCTGGAGTCCGACGGTCAATTCCCCTACGACACCGCCCACTTCGGCTCGTACGGCGTCCTCGTCAAGGCGTACGTGGAGGTGCCGGGACACGACCCGGCCGCCGTCAGCGGCTACCGCCGGCGCCTCGACCTCAGCAACGGCCTGATCACCGTCGAGTACGAGCTCGGGGGCGTCCGCTACCGACGTGAGACGTACTGCAGCCACCCCGACGACGTGATCGTCGTCCGGCTGACGCAGAGCGGCGGCGGCACCTGGAGCGGACGCCTCACCCTGGCCGGGACGCGCGCCGAGGCGATCACCGCGGACCCGGCCACCGCGTCGGCCGGTTTCGCCGCGACACTCCCGAACGACCTCGCGTACGCCGCCGTCGCCCGTGCCGCCTCGCACCGGGGCGGCACCGTCGGCGCGACCGGTTCCTCCGTCACCTTCGACCGCTGCGAGGAGGTCCTGCTCGTCCTCAGCGGCGGCACCTCCTACTCCCCCGACGCCGACGGATTCATCGACCGCCGCGCCGACCCACGCGCCACGGCCACCGCACGGACCGCCGCGGCCGCGAGGACCGGCGCGAGCGGCCTCCTCGCCGCCCATGTCGCCGACCACCGCGCCCTGTTCGGCACGATGACCGTGGACCTGGGCGTGTCCAGCGACGCGCAGCGGGCCCTGGACACCGACCAGCGGCTGCTGGCCCGGCAGGCCTCCGGCGGGCGCCCCGACCCCGAACTGGAGGCGTCGTACGTCCAGTTCGGCCGCTATCTCACGGTGTGCGGCTCGCGCGGCTCGCTGCCGCTCAACCTCCAGGGCCTGTGGGTCGACCGGAACGACCCGGCGTGGATGGCGGACTACCACACCGACATCAACCTGCAGATGAACTACTGGCCCACCGACAGGACCGGCCTGCCCGACTGCTTCGACGCGCTCGCCGACTACTGTCTCGCCCAGGTCCCGCACTGGGAGGTCCGCACGCGCGAGCTCTTCAACGACCCGCGCAACGGCTTCCGCAACACCAGCGGCGAGATCGCCGGCTGGACCACGGCGATCTCCACCAACACCATGGGCGGCCCCGGCTGGTGGTGGCACCCGGCCGGCAACGCCTGGCTGTGCAACTCCCTCTTCGAGCACTACGAGTTCACCCTCGACCGGCGCTATCTGGCGAAGATCCTGCCGCTCCTGGAGGGCGCCTGCGCGTTCTGGGAGAAGCGGCTCGTCACGGCGACGGTGAAGGACCCGAAGTCCGGGGCCGACGTCGAGGTCCTGGTCGACGACCACGACTGGTCGCCCGAGCACGGCCCGACCGACGCCCGCGGCATCACGTACGCCCAGGAGCTGGTCTGGCAGCTGTTCGAGAACTTCCGCACCGCCGCGGCGGACCTCGGCGAGTCCCAGGGGTACGCCCGCCGCGTCGCCGCGCTCCAGGACCGGCTGTACCTGCCGCGCGTCAGCTCCGCCACGGGCTGGCTGGAGGAGTGGATGGGCGGCGCGAACCTGGGCGAGACCCGGCACCGGCACCTCTCCCACCTGGTCGGCCTGTTCCCCGGCGACCGGATCAGCCACGACCGCAGCCCGCACGACATCCTCGTCGGCGTCGACAAGGGCCTCACCGCGCGCGGCATGGACACCTACGGCTGGGGCTGCGCCTGGCGCGCCCTGTGCTGGGCGCGGATGAAGGACGCCGAGAAGGCGTACCAGCTCGTCGGCACCGTGCTGCGCCCCTCCGTGAACCACAGCAACGGCACCGCGCCGAACTTCTTCGACATGTACCAACTGGGCGGCAACAGCTCGGTCTTCCAGATCGACGCCAACTTCGGCACGACCGCCGCCGTGATCGAGATGCTGCTCTACTCGCGCCCGGGTCTCGTCGAACTCCTTCCGGCACTCCCGGTCGCCTGGGGCACGGCGGGCAGGGTCACCGGCATCGGCGTGCGCGGCGGGTTCACGGCCGACCTGGAGTGGCGGGACGGCATCGCGACGCAGCTGCGCCTGACGTCCACGGGCGGCACCACCACCCGCGTACGGGCCGGGTCCTGGACGAAGGACGTCAGACTGAGGCCGGGCGCGAGCGTCACCCTGACCCCCTCCTACGCGTCGGAGCGCTACGTGCTCGTCAACCGGGCGGACAGCCGCATGGTGATCGGCGTGACGGGGACCGCCGAGTCCGCGCCCCTGGTCCTGGGCGCCCGCACGGGCGGCGCCGCGCAGCAGTGGAAGTTCACCGAGACCCTGGACGGCGGCCGGCGCCTCACCAACGTCGGCTCCGGCCTGACGGCGGACGTCAGCGGCGGCCAGGCCACGGAGAACGCCCCGGTCGTGCAGTACCGGGCGACCGGCGCCGACAACCAGCACTGGCGCCCGGAGACCACCGACGGCGACCACGTCCGCCTGGTGTGCGTCCGCACGGGCAAGTGCCTCGGTACGGCGGCGGGTTCGACGGAGGCGGGCACGGCGGTCGTCCAGCAGACGTACACGGGCGCGGCGTCACAGCAGTGGCGGCGGGTGGCTGTGTAGGCGTGCCTGTGGGCGAGTGGCTGTGCGGGCGGGCGCCCGGGTCAGTGGGTGGCCGGCCGGGTGGGTGGCCCGCCTCTCAGACCCCCGGCTCCGCCAGCTCCCGCATCGGCCACGCCGCCTCGATCACCGCCTCCGCGTCCCCCTTGCGCCGCAGGAAGGACTGGAAGTCCGCCGCCCACTGCGCGTACCACTCGATCTGGGACGTGTGGAGCCGGGCCGGTCCCAGGGAGGCGACCTTGGGGTGGCGGGCGGCTATCGCGGCGGCGAGCTGCGCGGCGGCGAGGGCGTCCGCCGACGCGTCGTGCGCGGCGTCGAGCGTCACGCCGTACTCCGCGCACACCGCCTCCAGGTTCCGCTTGCCCTTGCGGTAGCGGTCCACGGAGCGGTCGATCGTGTACGGGTCGATGACGGGCGCCGGGTCGACACCGCCGAGCCGGTCCCGCAGCGAGGGCAGCCCGTGGCGGCGCAGCTCGGCGGAGAGCAGGGTCAGGTCGAACGCTGCGTTGTACGCGACGACGGGCACGCCCGTGTGCCAGTACCCGACGAGTGCTTCGGCTATCGAGTCCGCGACCCTGTCGGCCGGCTCGCCGTCGGCCGCCGCTCTCTCGTTGCTGATCCCGTGCACGGCGACCGCGTCGGCGGGGATCTCGACCCCCGGGTCGGCGAGCCACTGCCGGTGCCCCAGCGGCCTCGAATCCCTGACCTCTATCACCGCGCCGGTGACGATGCGCGCCTCGCGCGGATCCGTCCCCGTGGTCTCCAGGTCGAAGCCGACCAGCAGCTCCTGGTGCCATCCCATGCGGCCCCCTTCTTCGTGGTGCGTTCCCCGTGTCTCCCCAGTGGTCACCACGATGACATGGGGCACTGACAACGGGCCGGGGGCGTGCGGTTTCCCGCGTCGTCCTCGCCGCGCGGCGGGTTCAGGACACCGGCCGGGCGTCCGCCCACGCCATTTCGAACTCTTCCCGATACGTCGGGAAAAGTCCGGCTTCCTCCCCGTCGCGTGCGCTCGTCGCCCTCACCACGCGCCCGGGGCCGCGCAGCACCAGGACCGGCGCCTCCATGCCCCGGGCCCGGCGCAGATACGACTGGACGACTCCGATGCCGTCCGAGCCGTCGCCGTCGACGAGATAGGCGGTGAACCGTGGCGTCTCGTCGTAGACCTGGATCTCGAACGCGCCCGGGTCGCGCAGCCGGGCGCGGACCCGGCGCATGTGCAGGATGTTCATCTCGACGGAGCGGCTCAGCTCGCCCCGCTTGAGGCCCAGCTCGCGTTCCCGGCGCTTGACGGCGCTGGAGGCGGGGTTGAGGAAGAGCAGCCGCACCCGGCAGCCCGACTCGGCGAGGCGCACGAGGCGGCGGCCCGAGAAGTTCTGCACCAGCATGTCCAGGCCTATGCCGATGGCGTCGAGGCGGCGCGCGCCGCCGAAGATGTCCTCGGCCGGGAACTGGCGCAAAAGCCGCACCCGGTCCGGGTGCACGCCCACGACGTCCGCGTACCGGTCGCCGACGAGTTCCTCGACGGCGTCGACGGGGAACCGGCGCGCGGACGGCACGTCCGAACCGGTGCCGAGCATCTCCAGGAGCCGCGCCGAGGCGCGCTCGGCCTGGCCGAGGACGGCCTCGGACAGGGCGCGGTTGCGCGAGACGACGTTCCGCGTCACCTCGAGCTCGTCGAGGGCGAGTTCGACGTCCCGGCGGTCGTCGAAGTACGGCTCGAAGCAGGGCCAGTGCTGGACCATCAGCTCACGCAGCTGCGGCAGGGTGAGGAAGCTGAGGACGTTGTCGTCGGCCGGGTCGAGCAGATAGCCCTTGCGGCGGCTCACCTCGCGCACGGCGACGGCCCGCTGCACCCATTCCTGTCCGGCGGGCCCGGCGGCGGCCACGACCCAGTCGTCGCCGTGGACGGGTTCGTAGACGGGGCGGAGCACGGCGGCCACGACGGCCCGCAGCCGCTGCTCGACCAGGTTCAGCCAGATGTAGGCCCGGCCGGCTCGCTGCGCGCGTGTACGCACTTCGCTCCAGGCCTCGGCGCCCCAGGCGAGGCCCGACTCGGGGCCTATCTGGGACCCCATGTCCATGGGTCGTGCCAGGGACACCGCTCCGGGCGGGACGTCGGAGGAACTCCCCTCGTGACCCGCGTCACCAGGGGGTAGCTCCAGCCCACCCGAGCTCACCCACGCACCGCCTTCCGCTCCCCCGAGCACTCCCCCAGCAACGATCAAGGAAGGGTACTCCGGGAGCGGTCGGCGGTGCAGCCCGATGGGCAGGGTAGTTTCTCAACTGCCGTTTCTGGGCACGCCGTTCTGGTCCGCGAGATCGGCGGGAGTGAGCGGATTCATAGCGGTCACGTCCCTGGGGGCCAGTGAGAAGCCCTGCCAGTGGACCGGCATCGGCTGCTGGTCCTCGTCCCGGGCGATGTGGTGGAACCCTATGTTGACCCAGGCGATCGGGTGCGTGAGCGTCTGCCCGCCGACCCATTTGTCGACGCTGGCGCCCCCGCAGTGCCCGGCCGGGTTGTCACTCGCGTACTGCTCGCACTTCTTGTACTCGGTGAAGTACACGTCGTGCTGCGTGAACGAGCGGCCGGGGAACTTGGCTGTGCGGCCGGGCACGAACTCGTAGGACCGGGGGTGGCCGTCCTTGTTCTTGCCTGCCGTGCTGACGACGCGCCACCAGCGCATGTCCTTGGCGTCACCGGCGAGTTCCCTGGTGACGGGGGTGCGGGTGGTCTTCGTGGTGGGGCTGCCGCTGCCGCGCGGCGCCGTCACCTTGGAGTCGTACTGCTCGACCTTGCTCCTGGAAGAGCCGTCGAGGCCGAAGTTGAGCCTCCAGAAGACGTTGTGGCTGTGGCTCTCGGCGTAGGCGCGGGCGCCCTTGCCGATCGGCCAGCCCTTGCCGTCGGTGCCGTTGTAGTCGTACGGGGAGAGGCTGCCGGTCGCGCCGACGTTCGACGTGATCGTCCCGTCGGAGGAGAAGCGCCACTCGGTGATGTACTCGTACCAGGACGCCTTGTTGACCGTGTAGACGAGGAGGTCCTTGCCCTGGGCGGTGTAGAGCTTGCCGGTGCCGCCGGTGCTCTCGTCGTTGTTCAGCCGGTACGCGTGCCCCCGCGCGCGCGTGGTGGTGCACAGGCCCTGCACGTCGCCCCGGTCGGGCACCTTGACGGTCTTGATGGTGCCGCCGGGGCATTCGCCCGGCTTCAGGTTCTGCAGGGCGTACCCGAAGTCGGTGCCGGTGACGTCGTCGTACTCGTTCTCGCCGTCGTCGTAGGGGACGTGCACCTGTGCGAGGCGGGCGCTGGTGAGGACGGCTATCGGCTCGGGTTCCTCCCTGGGCTGGTAGCTGACGTCGTCGAGGACGAGCCCGGACAGCGTGTTGTAGTGCCAGCACATGCGCCAGGTCGTACCCCCGTCGAGGGTCTGCTCGATCTGGTACGCGGTGCTGCAGGCCGGGGCCGCGGCGGGGGCCCGCGGGGCGGCGGTCGCCGGGCCGGCCGCGCTGACGGCCGTGCCGAGCAGCGCGAAGGACGCGAGGGCGACGGCGGCCCGGGCGCGGACGCGCCGAAGTCTGTTGACGTGCATACGGAATGACTCCTTCGAACAGGAGGAGAAGACGGCGTGAGGGCTCAGCCGAGGCGGCCGACGGTGCGCGCGCTGAGGTCGACGACCAGGGCGCGGGTGTCGATCCACGGCCCGTTCCTGACCTTGGTGACGACGCGCAGGCAGCGGTGCTCTCCGCACGCGGTGAGGGCGCCCGGGACGTGGGCGACGGTCTCCTTGCGGAAGACCATGCCGCTCGTTTCGAGCTGGTCCGGGCCGGTGAGCTGCTTGCCGGTGGCGTCCTTGTAGTCCTTCTTCAGGCCGGCGCCGAGCGGGTTCGCGATGAGGAGCCGGGTGGCCTCGCGCAGCTCTCCCGGGCTCGGCGGCGGCTGTACACCGTGCGCCGTGTCGGTGTTCTCGACCTTGCCGGTGTCGAGGTTCACGGTCCGGGTCACGACCGTGTCGGTCCGGTAGTCGTAGGAGACGACCTCGGCCCGGCGCTCGGCGGCCCGCGCGCCGGTCAGCGTGGGGTCCACCTCGCTGAGGTTCGTGGACAGGCGCTGCGGCCCCCGGTCGCCGTCGACGTCGCGCGCGCTTCTGCGCAGTCCGCCGCTCGTCACGGCTATCTGTTCGGCGCGCCTGATCTCGTCGTCGGTGAGCGGGTCCCTGCCGACGCCCTTGGCGCCCTGCTTCGGCGCGGCCTCCACCACGCCGTCGCGCGGGACCGCGTCCTGCCGGGCGGAGCCGGCCGCGGTCTGGTCACCCGCGCCCGCCTCCCCCGGCAGGGTCACGCCCAGCAGTACGGCGGCCGACGCGGCCGCGACCGCCACCCCCGCCGTGATTTTCCCCAGATGGCGCCTTGCGAGCTCTCGCACATCTTCCCCCTGTTGTCCCCGCGGGCCCGCGAACGGGCGGACGGGCTGTCCGGTCTTTCCCTTAAGAGGGGCCCGATTCCTAGGAGGTTCCGTGACTTTCGGGAAGACTCTGGCCGAAGTCGCCCGGGGCATCCGGGCCGGAAGTGGAAGAGTCGTACCCATGCAGGTCTGGCCTGGACAGGCGTATCCACTCGGTGCCACTTACGACGGCGCCGGTACCAACTTCGCGGTCTTCTCGGAGGCCGCCCGGCGGATAGAGCTGTGTCTGCTGCACGACGACGGTTCGGAGACGGCCGTGGAACTGAGGGAGACCGACGCCTTCGTGCGCCACGCGTACCTGCCCGGCGTCATGCCGGGCCAGCGCTACGGCTTCCGCGCGCACGGCCCGTACGCCCCGGAGCGGGGGCAGCGCTGCAACTCCTCGAAGCTGCTCCTCGACCCGTACGCGCGTGCCATCAGCGGGCAGATCGACTGGGGCGAGGCGGTGTACGGATACCCGTTCGGTTCACCCGACCGGCGCAACGACCTGGACTCGGCTCCGCACACGATGTCGTCGGTCGTGGTCAACCCGTACTTCGACTGGGGCAACGACCGGCGGCCGCGCACCGAGTACCACCACACGGTGATCTACGAGGCCCATGTGAAGGGCCTCACGATGACCCACCCGGCGCTCCCGGAAGAGCTGCGCGGCACGTACTCGGCGCTCGCCCATCCGGCGATCCTGGAGCACCTGACCGAGCTGGGCGTGACCGCCCTCGAGCTGATGCCGGTGCATCAGTTCGTCAACGACCACCGGCTCGTGGAGATGGGCCTCAACAACTACTGGGGCTACAACACCATCGGCTTCTTCGCCCCGCACAACGCGTACGCCTCCTGGGGCGACCGCGGGCAGCAGGTCCTGGAGTTCAAGTCGGCGGTCCGGGCGCTGCACGAGGCCGGGATCGAGGTCATTCTCGACGTCGTCTACAACCACACGGCGGAGGGCAACCACCTCGGTCCCACGCTGTCCTTCAGGGGCCTGGACAACGCCTCGTACTACCGCCTCGCGGACGACCGGCGCTACTACATGGACACCACGGGCACCGGGAACTCGCTGCTCATGCGCTCGCCGCACGTCCTCCAGATGATCATGGATTCGCTGCGGTACTGGGTCACCGAGATGCACGTCGACGGGTTCCGCTTCGACCTGGCGGCCACGCTCGCGCGGCAGTTCCACGAGGTGGACCGGCTTTCGTCGTTCTTCGACCTCGTGCAGCAGGACCCGGTGGTCTCCCAGGTGAAGCTGATCGCCGAGCCGTGGGACGTCGGCGAGGGCGGCTACCAGGTGGGCAACTTCCCGCCCCTGTGGACGGAGTGGAACGGCAAGTACCGGGACACCGTCCGGGATCTGTGGCGGGGCGAGCCGCGCACCCTCGCCGAGTTCGCGGGACGCCTCACCGGCTCGTCCGACCTCTACCAGGACGACGGTCGCCGCCCGCTCGCCTCGATCAACTTCGTCACGTGCCACGACGGCTTCACGCTGCGCGACCTGGTCTCGTACAACGAGAAGCACAACGAGGCGAACGGTGAGGGCAACCGTGACGGGGAGAGCCACAACCGGTCGTGGAACTGCGGCGCGGAGGGTGACAGCGACGACCTGCGGATCCTCGGCCTGCGGGACCGGCAGACCCGGAACTTCATCGCCACCCTGATGCTCTCCCAGGGCGTGCCGATGCTCAGCCACGGGGACGAGCTGGGGCGCACCCAGCACGGCAACAACAACGCGTACTGCCAGGACAGCGAACTGGCCTGGGTGCACTGGCCCGAGGACCGCGAGACGGATCCCCTGCTGGCCTTCACGCGCGCGATGGCGCGACTGCGGCGCGAGCACCCGGTGTTCCGCAGGCGCCGCTTCTTCCACGGGCGGCCGGTCGAGGGCACCCACGACGAGCTGTCCGACATCGCCTGGTTCACCCCGGAGGGCCGGGAGATGACGCGGGACGACTGGGGGGCCGCGCAGGCGCGGGCCATGTCGGTGTTCCTGAACGGGCACGCGATCTCGGAGCCGGGCCCCCGGGGCGAACGGATCTACGACGACTCGTTCCTGCTGCTCTTCAACGCCTCGGCCGAACCGAAGGAGTTCGTCGTCCCCGTCAACCACGGCCGGCAGTGGGAGCTCGTCGTGGACACGGCGCTGCCGGAAGGGGTGCCGCAGGGGACGGGCGCGAAGGTGAAGGCGGGCGACCGCCTCATGCTCCTCGACCGGAGCCTGACGGTGCTGCAGCGGCCGGCGTGACCTCGGGGCCTGCGGGGGCCCGTACGAGGAGGGCGACGCCGAACGCGAGGGCGGCGGCCACGCTGCCGACGGTGAACGCGGCGGCGGGGCCGTGGGACTCTGCGAGGCGGCCCGCCACCGCGAGCGTGACCGCCTGACCGCCGACGAAGGCGCTCGCGGCGAACGTCATGCCCTCGGCGAGGCGTTCGCCCGGCACGGCGCGTTCGGTGAGCCCGAAGCCGGTGATCAGGTTCGGCGCGAAGATGGCGCCGAACACGGTCACCGCCACGTAGAGGCCCGTCATGCTCTGCGTGCCGATCAGCAGGAGGGACAGGAGGGCGGCGGCGGCCGTGGCCACGCGCCAGCGGAGGGCGAGCCCGACGCGCTCCGGCACGGCCGCCATGGACAGGCCGACGACGGCGCTCATGACGCCCATGGCGGCGTAGACGAGGCCCGCCTGGTCCTCCTGGCCGAGGTCCTGGGTGAGCGCCGTGATCCCGGCCCCGCAGCCGCCCAGGAGGACACCGAGGAGGACGAGGCCGAGGCGTACGAGCCGCACCTCGCGCGGCATGCGCGGACGCCGGGCCCGCGGCGTCCTCGGCGTCCTCGGCACGGGCGCCGCCACGGGCCGGACGGCCGTCGCCGTCGGGTGCAGCGCGAACGCCGTACCGCAGCCGGCGACCAGGAGGGCCGCGATCCCGAACGCGTACGCGGGATGGCCGGCGAAGGCGGCGGCGCCGATCAGGGCGGGCCCGAGGACGAACGACAGCTCGTCCATGGTGCTCTCGAGCGACAGCACGGCATTGACCAGGCGTCCGTCGGCCGGGTGGCCGTCGCGCTCGTCCGTCTCCCCGTGGCGGACGAGCGCGACGCCCCGGGCCCTGGCCAGCGGCCCGATGCCCGGCACCGTGACCCCGGCGAGCACGCCGAGCGCGACCAGGAGCGGCGTGGGCAGCCGCGCGAGGGCGCCCAGCGTGTAGCAGGCGATCGCGAGGGCGTTCAGGAGCGAACAGCACAGCACCACGCTCCGCTGCCCGCGCCGGTCGGCGAGCCGGCCGACGACGGGCCCCATGGCCACCTGCCCGAGCGCGAGAGCGCAGGCCACCGTCCCCCCGGTCGCGAGGGATCCGCTCGTCCTGGTGACCAGCAGCACGCTGCCGAACTGGATCACCGCCACGGGCAGCCGGCCGAAGAACGAGATCAACGGGAGCAGCGCCCCGGTCGCCCCGATCACCGCGCGGTAGGTCCCCGCCGTTCCCCCAGCTGCCTGTGCCATCGGTCGAAACTACCGACGGCGACGGTGACATATGCATGCGGCGATGACACGAAAGACGCCCGGGCGGGTACGTAGGTTCGCATGACGCGCATGACACCGGACCCTCACGGGGGCGAGGTCCCCGACCCGCCCACGGCCACGTACCGGATGCAGCTCCAGCCGGCGTTCCCGTTCGCCGCGGCGGCCGCCGCCGTCCCGTATCTGGCCTCCCTGGGTGTCTCGCACCTGCATCTCTCGCCGGTCCTGGAGGCCGTCCCCGGTTCCACCCACGGGTACGACGTCGTGGACCACGCGCGCGTGCGGGAGGAGCTGGGCGGCGAGGAGGGGCTGCGGGCGCTCGCCCGGACGGCGCGGGAGCACGGCCTCGGGCTCGTCGCCGACATCGTGCCCAACCACATGGCGGCGGCGGCCGGCCTCAACCGGCCCCTCCAGGAGGTGCTGCGGGACGGGCCGCACTCCCCGTACGCGCACTGGTTCGACATCGACTGGGAGGCGCAGGACGGGCGGGTCCTGCTGCCCGCCCTGGGCCACCGGCTGAGCCACGAGCTGGACCACCTGGAGGTGGACGGCCCGGTGCTGCGCTACTACGAGCACGCGTTCCCGCTGCGCGAGGGCACGGAGACGCTGCCGCTTCCGGAGCTGCTCGACGCGCAGTGGTACCGGCTCGGCTGGTGGCGCCTCGCCCGTACCGAACTGAACTACCGGCGTTTCTTCACCATCTCGGACCTCATCGGGGTGCGCGTGGAGCACCGTGAGGTCTTCGACGCCACCCACGCGAAGATCGTGCAGCTGCTGCGCGAGGGCGTCCTCGACGGGCTGCGCGTCGACCATCCCGACGGCCTCGCCGACCCCGGCGCGTATCTGAAGGACCTCGCCGAGGGGGCAGGCGGCCGCTGGACCGTCGTCGAGAAGATCCTCGGCGAGCACGAACAGCTGCCCGCGGCCTGGCCGGTGGCCGGCACGACGGGCTACGACGCGCTGCGCCACATCGACGGACTGTTCACCGACCCGTCCGGAGCCGACGAACTCCTCTCCCTTTTCCGGCGCTTCACGGCCGCGCCCGACGACCTCGGGGGCGACTGGGACGCCACGGCCAGGCGCGCCGCGTACGAGGTCGTCACGCACGAGCTGGCGGCCGAGGTGGACCGGCTCACGCGCGAGGCGGGCCGCCTGTGCGCCGCCGACGCCGCCCTGCGCGACCACGCCCCGTGGGCCCTGCGGTCCGCGGTGCGCGAGCTCCTGGTCCGCCTCGACGTGTACCGGCCGTACGCGAGCGGGGGCGCGGACCCCGAGACCGTGCTCACTCCCGGGGACGCCGAGGACGCGAAGGGGGTGTTCACCGTCGCCGAGGAGGCCGAGGCGGTGGACACCGTGCGGGAACTGGCGCTCGGGAAGCGCGGGTCGGGGCCGGAGCATCGCGCGTTCCGGGCGCGGTTCGCCCAGACGGCGTCGGCGCTGCGGGCCAAGGCGGTCGAGGACACGGCGTTCTACCGGCACGCGCCGCTGCTGTCCGCGACGGAGGTGGGCGGTACGCCGCAGAGCCCGGCGGTCGTCCCGGAGGCCTTCCACGCGTACTGCGCGCGCGTGCAGCGCGACTGGCCCTGCACGGGCACGGTGCTCTCCACCCACGACACCAAGCGCAGCGCCGACGTGCGGGCGGGCATCTCCGTGCTCACGCAGTGTCCCGGGCGCTGGGCCGACCTGCTCGCGGAGGTCACCGAGCGCACCGCGCGCGAGGGCGGTACGAGCGCGCCCGATCCCCAACTGGCGTGGGCGGCCTGGCAGACGGCGGTCGGCTTCGGCGACGGCAGCGACGGCGATGGCGCCGGTGACAGTGATGGCGTCGGTGACGGTGACGGTGATGGCGAGCGGCTCCAGGGCGCGATGCTCAAGCACGTGCGCGAGGCCGGGCTGCACACGAGCTGGACGGAGCCCGACGGGGACTACGAGAAGGCGGTGCGGGAGTTCGTGGCGGCGGGCCCGTGCGGGCCTCCCCGGGAGGCCGTCGCCGCGTTCTCGGACTCTCTGCGGCCCCATGTGCGGGCCACCGTCCTCGGGGCGGCTCTCGTCCATCTGACGATGCCGGGGGTGCCGGACGTCTACCAGGGCACGGAGCGTGCGTACCGGGCTCTGGTGGACCCCGACAACCGGGCGCCGGCCCGCTTCGACCGCGCGCTGCTCGAACGGCTCGACTCCGGCGAGGGGGGTGTCGTGTCCGGTGATCTGTTGGGTGATGTGTCCGGTGACCTGCCCGGTGATCTGTCCGACGAGAAGATGGCACTGACCGCCGCCGCGCTGAGGCTGCGGCGCGCGCACCCGGAGTGGTTCGGCGCGGAGGCCACGTACGAACCGGTTCCGGCGCGGGGCGTGGGCGCCGGGCACTGCGTGGCGTTCGCACGCTCCGGAGAGGTCGTCACTGCGGTGACCCGGCTGTCCCTGCGGCTTGCCGACGCGGGCGGCTGGCGCGACACGGAGCTGACGCTGCCGGAGGGGCGGTGGGTCGATCTGCTCGCTCCAGGGCGGCAGTTCGAGGGTCACGCGCGCGTGGAGCAGCTCTTCGCAGGGCTGCCCGTAGCCCTGCTCGTCCGCGCGCCGCTCAGCCCAGGAGCACCGGAAGGGTCTTCGGACCGCGCGTGATCAGGCCCTCGTCCGCCGGCCGGCCGCCCGGCGCCCTGCGCAGCCGCGGCAGCGCCTCCAGCAGGGCGTGGAGCGCGCACTCGGCGGTGAGGCGGGCCAGTTGCACGCCGAGGCAGCGGTGGCGGCCCGCGCCGAAGGCCAGTTGGCCGGGGGCGGGGCGCAGGATGTCGTAGCGGTCGGGGGCGGCGAAGCGTGCCGGGTCGCGGCCCGCGGAGCCCAGGAGACAGGCGACGGCGGCGCCCGCCGGTATCGTCCCCGCGCCCGTGACGACGGGGACGAGCGCGCGGCGCAGCACGATGTGCACGGCGGGGTCGCGGCGCAGGGACTCCGCCCAGGCCGCCGGCATCAGCGCGGGGCGCTCCCGGACGAGCCTCAGCTGGGCCGGGTGGTCGAGCAGGTTGGCGAGGAACGACGCGAGGGCCAGGTGCGTGGCCTCGCCTCCGGCGCCGAGGAGCGTTCCGGCCGTCCCCACGACCGTCTCGTCGGGGAGGGGGCGGCCGTCCGCACGTGCCGTGCACAGGACGGACAGCAGATCGCGCCCCGGACGCGCGCGGCGGCGGGCGACGTACGGGCGGAGAAAAGCGTCGAGGTCCCCGTGCCCGGCCCCCAGGTGGGTGAGGCCGTCGCGGCACCACTCCCGCACGCGCGCGGTCTCCTCGTGGGGCAGCCCGAGCGCGGTCACCGCCGCCACGGCCGGCAGCCAGTGGCAGAACTCGGCCACGAGATCGGCCTCCTGACGCCCCGACAGACGCCGGGCGAGCACGAACGCGGCACGCTCCACCCCGGCCCGCAGGGCGGCCAGGGCGCGGCCGCGCAGCGCGGGTGAGAGCAGGGCTCGGTGCGCGGCGTGGGCGCGGTCCTCCAGGTGCGTCAGGTGCGTCAGGGTGCTTTTCGGGGGCGGCGCGACGAGCCGCGGGTCGGCGAGCGCGGCCCGCACGTCCTCGTAGCGGCTGATCAGCCACGCCCCGAAGGCCTCGTCGTGGACAAGGGGGTACGACGTCCTGAGCGTGCGGTACAGGGGGTAGGGGTCGCGGCCGACGGCGGGTGAACGGAGGCTGGGCAGGATCGTGCCGTCGCCACAGCCATTGCCATCGCTGTCGCCGTCGTCATCGGCATCGGGCGCGCGGCGAGCGCGTGCGGGGCGGAGGACGGTGGGGGTGCCGGTGAGGGTGCCGGGGCCGGTGGCGATGCCGGGACGGGTCGCGTCGGCACCGGTCGTGTCGGCTCCGCCGGAGGGCACGAAGGGGCACGTGCCGGGCCCCTGTGTCACGGGCCCGGTGAACCCGGCGGGGTCCTGGGCGCCCGGAGCAGCGCGCATCGCCGTGCCCCCAGCCTTGGGCCGGTGCGCGCCGGGCGGCGCGCGAGTGTTCTCAGGGGACCACCGGGGGCGCCGCCGCGCAGTCCTCGTACGCCCGGACGGGTGAGACGGGTGGTCGTGGGCCGGGTCGTGGTCATCGCACGGGCCGCGGCGTGCCGTGCGTCGCGGTCCGCGCCGGGGCACCGGCCAACCGCCTTCTTGACAGCCGCGGCGGAGCGTGGGGTACTGCGGGATGCGACGCGGGGAGCACCAACGGGGGTGAGTCACCTGACGGAGCAGCGCTACCCCAATGTGGCCGAACTGGTCGCGTCAGCCCGGGAGCTGACGGCTCACCGACCCGACCTGTGCGTGCTGCGCCAGGTGGGGACCTCACGTGCGGGCAGACCCCTGCACCTGCTGTCCGTGGGCCATGCGCACCACGCGGTCCTTGTGGTCGCAGGGGCCCACGCGAACGAGCCCGTCGGTGGTTCCACGCTGCTGCGCCTCGCCGAACGCGCCCTGATGGAACGCGAGTTGCGCACCGACCGTTCCTGGCACTTCCTGCTGTGCGCCGACCCCGACAGCGCGGCTCTGCACCGCACCCCGGCGCCCCGCACGCTCCTCGACTACCACCGGCACTTCTTCCGCCCCGCGGGTCCCGAACAGCCCGAGTGGTCGCCGTCCGTGCTGCCGCCGGACCGGCTGCCGCCCGAGACGCGCACCCTGATCCGGGTCATCGACGAGCTGCGCCCCTTGCTCCAGGTGTCGTTGCACGGCACCGATCTGGGCGGCAGCTGGGTGCAGTTGACGCGGGACATACCGGGGCTCGCCGAGCCGTTCGCCAAGTCGGCGGCGGAGCTGCACATTCCGGTGGAGACGGGGGCGGCGGACGCGGCGGGCTGGCCCGCGACGGGCCCCGGCGTCCATGTTATGCCGGCGCCCGGCACGGAGGCCGCGTTCCCGAGCCTGCCCGACGACGCCCGGCAGAGCACCTGGCACCACGCCCACCGCTACGGAGGCAGCACCGCGATCATCGAGGTCCCGATGTGGGCGAGCGACCTCGTGGACGACCCGGCGCCGCACCCCGCCCCAGGCCGTGAACTGCGGTCCCTCGCACACCGGTTGAGCCGGGACGCGCTGCTGGTGGAGGAGATCCTTCAGGCGGCGCTGTCGCGCCTTCCCCAGGTGGACGGGCCGCTGTTGCGGGCGGCGCGGTGGGCGATCGCGCTCGTACCGGGTCTCGCCGCCGACTGGCTGCAACCGCCGCCGCCCGACTCCACGATGGCGTACGTGGGGAGCATCGACGCGTTCAGCAGACGGTTGCCGCTCCGGGCCGCCGCGATGCTTCTGCGGGTTCTCAAGGAGGCTCAGGACCCGGAGGCGGCACGGCTCGAACAGGTGGTGGCGCAGTGGAGCGACGCGTTCGCCGAGCGGTTCAGGGCCCGCTGGGTGCCCCTTGAGCACCAGGTCGAGCACCAGGCCCGGACGACCGTCGCCGCCGTACGGCACACGCGCGTGGCGGGCGACTGAGCGGTCGGCACGTTCCGGGGGGCGAACCCGAACTCCCTTGGGGCCGACCGGAGTCAGCCCGCCCAAAGCCGTCCTCCCCCGAACCAGTCGGCGTCAGCCCGTCGACAGCCGGAACGACATGCGTCCGAAGCCGACCTGGTCGCCGTCCTGGACGACCGCGGCGCCGACCACCCGCCGTCCGTTGACCGACGTGCCGTTCGTGGAGCCGAGGTCGCGCAGCACCCACATGCCGCCCTGCAGGCTCAGCTCCGCGTGCACCCGGGACACGGTCTCGTGGCTGAGGCGCAGTCCGTTCGCCGGGTCGCGGCCGATGCGCAGCGGGTACGGGCTGCCGGGCGGCGGCAGTTGCAGCTTCGGGAGCCGCTCGCGCTGCCACGCCCCGCGCAGCCGCACGGTGAAGCCAGAGACCGCGGCGACGGAGCCGAAGACGATCCGGGACCAGCGGCCCTCGGTGTGCAGATCGGCGGTGAGCGCGGCCAGTTCGTCGGATCGGCGCGCGGCGAGGGCCAGCTCCATGCGCCGGACGAACGTGTCGTGCGACAGCCTGCCGAGGGCGGCGCCCTCCCGGAGCTCCCGCAACGCCCTGTCGCGCTCGGCGTCCGACAGCCGCGCGGGGTACGTATGGTGCTCGAACGAGGAGGTCACGTACGCGATTGTCCGGCAGCGCGACCGGGGTGTCCAGAAAACGGCGAACTTCCACCCGCCCTCGCACCGCCGTGACCAGCAAGGACTGCCTCCGATGCGCGGCGCGCGGAAATGCGGGCGCGCGGGCGCCGGTTCGCTGCTACGTTCGGGCGCCCGGACCGCCGCCAGGCGTGTTCCCGTTGACTCCCGTTGACTCCCGTTGACTCCCGTTGACTCCCGTTGACTCCCGTCGACTCCCGTACCTGGAGAATTCTTGACTGCTGCACGGCAAGCGACCTCGCACGCGACGCACGGCGACGACGGCCTGGTCGTCCGCGCCCTCACCGAGGAGGACGTCCCGCTCTTCCGCACCTTCGAAGACCCGGGCCTCGTGGGCCGCGTCATCACCGGTGTCGACTACCGCACGGTCGCCGAGGACGGCGACTACCGTCCCGACTGGACGTGGGTGGCCCTGCGTGAGGGCCGTGTCGTCGCGCGGGCCGCGTGGTGGGGCGGCAAGGACGACACGGAACCGGTGAACCTGAACTGGTTCGACGTCCGGGACGACGACCTCGAAGCCGGTGTCGAACTGCTGCGGCGGGCCCCGTACGACGTGGAGTACGAGCTGATCCTGCCGGCCGGCTGGCGCGAGGACCCGCGGACGCGGGCCGCCGCCGAGGCGCGGATTGAGGCGGTCACCCGGGCAGGCATGAAGCTCCTGGTGGAGCGGCTGCGTTACCGGTGGACGCCCGAGAACGGGCTGCCCGAGCGCCCAGGGCGCCTGGAGTTCAGGGCCGAACCAGACGACGCCGTCATCCTCGACGTGCTGCGCCAGGTCCACTCGGCGACGCTCGACGCGCACGCTCGGCACGCCATCGAGGTGTCGGGCCTCGACACGGCCGCTCAGGAGGAGCTGGACTTCTTCCACTGGTGCCCGTCGCCGCGCGAGTGGTGGCAGCTGGCGTACACGCCCGAGGGGGAGCTCGTCGGGCTGCACGTGCCCGCCCACAACCCCGGCGGCCCGTGCGTCGGGTTCATCGGCGTGGTGCCCGAGCAGCGCGGCCACGGCTACGCGTACGACCTGCTCGTCGAGACGACACACTTCCTGGTGGAGCACGGGGCGGAGTTCGTCGCGGGGGCCACGGACGACGGGAACTTCCCGATGGCGGCGAACTTCACGAAGGCCGGCTATCCGGTGACGGAGAAGCGCATCAACTTCGTCTGAGGTACGGCGCCGGACCCCCCCGGTTCCCCGGCCGGTCCGTGCGTCTGATCCGGCGAGGAATCTGCGCGGCCCACCGCGAATCCCAGCGGATCGATCTCCGCTGACGCAGGATGGACGGGTCGTCACTGTCGGCAGACAAGGGGGAACCGTCCGTGCAGTTCGAGGTGTGGGCACCAGAGGCCGACCGGGTCACGCTCTACTGCGATGACACCACGCGCGCGTTGGAGCGCGACCCGGGGCGCGAGGGGTGGTGGGCGGGTGACGCCGACGCCGTGGACGGCTCGCGCTACGGGTTCGCGCTCGACGACGGGCCGGTGCTGCCCGACCCCCGCTCCCGCCGGCAGCCGGACGGGCCCGACGGCCTGAGCGCGGTCGTGGACCACGGGCGGTACGTGTGGCGGTCTCCCTCGGGGCCGGATCGCGGGCTCCCGGGCGCCGTCCTGTACGAGCTGCACGTGGGAACGTACACGCGCGAGGGCACGCTCGACGCTGCGGCCGAACACCTGGCCCACCTCGTCGAGTTGGGCGTCACGCATGTGGAGCTGATGCCGCTGTGCCCGTTCCCCGGGCGGCACGGCTGGGGGTACGAGGGCGTCAGCCCATGGGCCGTGCACGAGCCGTACGGGGGTCCCGAGGCGCTGAAGCGTTTTGTCGACATGGCGCACGGGCTCGGGCTCGGCGTCGTCCTCGACGTGGTCCAGAACCACCTGGGCCCCTCCGGCAACCATCTGCCCGCGTTCGGGCCGTACTTCACCGAGACCCACCACACGCCCTGGGGCGCCGCCGTCAATCTCGACGCGCCCGGCTCCGACGAGGTGCGCGCGTACTTCGTGGGCAGCGCGCTCGCCTGGCTGCGCGACTACCGGATCGACGGGCTCCGCCTGGACGCGGTGCACGCGCTGCGTGACACGCGCGCGGTCCACTTCCTGGAGGAGCTGTCGGCGGCCGTGGACGAGCTGGCCGAGGAGCAGGGCAGGCCGTTGTTCCTAGTCGGCGAGTCGGACCTCGGCGACCCTCGCCTGATCACCCCGCGCACCCACGGCGGCCTCGGACTCCAGGCGCAGTGGAGCGACGACTTCCACCACGCCCTGCACACGGCGGTGACGGGCGAGTCCCAGGGCTACTACGCGGACTTCGCGAAGGCGCCGATGGCCGCCCTCGCCAAGACCCTGACCCGGGGCTACTTCCACGACGGCACGTACTCGTCGTTCCGGGGCCGCCACCACGGGCGCCCCATCGACCGCAGCCGCACGCCCGCGCACCGGCTGCTCGGCTACGCCCAGACCCACGACCAGATCGGCAACCGCGCGCAGGGCGACCGGCTCTCCGCGACCCACTCGCCGGGGCTTCTCGCGTGTGCGGCGACGCTGGTCCTGACCGGGCCGTTCACGCCGATGCTGTTCATGGGCGAGGAGTGGGGCGCCGGCACCCCGTGGCAGTTCTTCACCGACCACACGGACCCGGCCCTCGCCGAGGCCGTACGCAAGGGCAGGCGGCGGGAGTTCGGGGCGCACGGGTGGGCCGAGGACGACATCCCCGACCCCCAGGACCCGGCGACCAGGGAGCGCTCCTGCCTGGACTGGTCGGAACCGCACAGCGGGGACCACGCGCGCGTGCTGGCCTGGTACCGCGAGCTGATCGCCCTGCGCCGCGGCCGCGCCGATCTGACGGACTCCGACCTCGCGGCCGTGCGGGTGGCGTACGACGAGGAGGCCCGCTGGATCGCGTACCGGCGGGGTGATCTGCGGGTGGCGGTGAACCTGTCGGACAGGCCGGCGGCGGTGCCGGTCGGCCGGAACGGCTACCGGGTGCTCGCCGCGTGGGAGCCGGTGGGCCTGCCGGCCGAGGACGGCCTGCTCACGGTCCCGCCGGAGTCCTGCGCGGTACTGGTCGGACCGTAGGGTCCTGGGCCGTAGGGTCGCGGGCCGCCCCGACGCCCGGCCAGCCGGGCGGGCGGGCGGCCAGCCGGCCGGTCGGTCAGCCGGGCGATCGGCCAGCCGGTCGGCCGGTCAGCCAGCCGGTCGGCCGGTCAGCCGGTCGGCCGGTCAGCCAGCCGGTCGGTCGGTCGATCAGCCGGTCGGCCGGTCGGCCGGTCGGTCGGTCGGTCAGCCGGTCGGCCGGTCGGTCGGTCAGCTGAGGTCAGGGTCCTTGTCGGAGAGTTCTGTGACCAGTTCGAGGAGGATCGCCTCCCACGCGCGGTCCAGTTGGGTGCGCAGCAGCGGCAGGGGGCTGTCGTCCGTGCCGTACAGACGCCCTGCGAGGCGTACGAGGGTGTCGCAGCGGGCCAGCCACAGGCCGCGCAGGCTCGCGCGGGCGCCGTAACCGGCGAGGGTCGCCGCGCGGACGGCGGCGCGGGAGCCGACGGCGACGGCGAGGCCCGCGATGTCCTCGGCCGGGTCGCCGATGACGGCGTCGGCCCAGTCGAGGGCACCCCGTACCCGGCCGTCGGGGGTCACGGTCAGGTGCTCGCCCTTGAGGTCGTGGTGGACCACGACGGCGCCGGGCTGCGGGGCGAGCTGGGCCGCGGCGTGCGCGGTGAACTGCGCGAGCCGGGCCGGCTCGAACTCCCCGTCGGCGCCCAGGCGTTCGGCCGCCCTCCCCGCCTCCCTGCGCAGTACGTCGAGGGAACGCGGCGGCGTCCTCCTGAGGCCGAGGGTTTCGGCCCGCGCGGCGGGCACCGCCCGAAGCCCGCCGAGCAGCCCCGCCAGATCCTCCTCGCCGGCCGCCGTGACGTCGACGGCGTCTCCCGACGCACCCTGGAGGCGGGTGTCGAGGGTGTACGTGAGGCCGCTCGTCCACTCGCCGGACGCGAGGCTGGCCGGCACGGCGACGCCGACGTGCTGGCGCACGAGGTCCCTGAGCCTGATCTCGCGGCGCATCCGGGCGGACGAGGGCGCGTCCAGGGCGAACCTCAGCACATAGCGGGTGCCGGCCCACCAGGTGGAGTGGTCGCCACCCTCGGTGACGGGGGCGACCTCGAGGCGTCCGCCGTCGGGGAAGAGGGTGCCCAGCAGTCTGTGGACGGTGTCCTGGGTGGGCCGCGGCGCGTCGGACATGCCCTAGCTCACGATCGCCATGTCCCGCGACGTGCTGTTCAGCCGTCGCCCGCCGTCCTCGGTGACCGTCACGATGTCCTCGATCCGTACGCCGAACCGGCCCGGCAGGTAGATGCCCGGTTCCACCGAGAAGCACATTCCGGGGACCAGGGGCTGTTCCTCGCCCTCGATCATGTAGGGCGGTTCATGGGTGGTGACGCCGATGCCGTGTCCGGTGCGGTGGATGAAGTACTGGCCGTAGCCGAACTCGGTGATCACCGCGCGGGCGGCGCGGTCGACGTCCTGGCAGGCGGCGCCGGGCCTGACCGCCGCGCAGCCCGCCGCCTGCGCCTCGCGCACGATGTCGTGGACGCGCCGCTCCTCGTCGGTCGGCTCGCCGACGTGCACGGTGCGGGAGGTGTCGGAGCCGTAGCCGTATTTGAGGCCGCCGAAGTCGAGGACGACCATGTCGCCGTCCTCGATGACGCGCTCGCCCGCCTCGTGGTGCGGGTTGGCGCCGTTCGGTCCCGATCCGACGACGGTGAAGTCGACCTGGGAGTGCCCGAACTGCCGCAGTAGATCGGCGAGATCACCCGCGACGTCGGTCTCCCGGCGCCCCGCGAAGGACACCTTCTTGATCTCCTCGTACGTGGCGTCGGCCGCCTCGCCCGCGGCGGCGAGCCGTTCGAGTTCGGCCGCGTCCTTGACCGCGCGCAGCATCGGCAGGGCCTCGGTGAGGGAGGCGTACGAGGTGTCGGGAAGCGTCTTCTGCAGGCCGATCAGGTGCATCGCCCACGCGTTGTCGCTGATGCCGAAGCGTCCGGAGGTGCCGAGCAGGGGCGCGGTCACCGCGTACGGGTCCTTGCCGTCGGTCCAGTCCCGCAGGGTGAGGGCCGGGGCTCCCGCCGCCGCGGCGGCGTCCGGTGCCTCCAGGGTGGGCACGACGAGGACAGGGTCCTGGCCGGGGGCGAGGACGAGCAGCGTGAGGCGTTCGGTGGCGGCGGTGGGCGCGTAACCGGTGAGCCAGACCATGTCGGGGCCGGGGGCCACCAGGACTCCGGCGAGCCCCGCGTCGGCCGCGGACCGGGCGGCGCGCTCCATGCGGGCCTTGTAGTCGTCCGCCGTGAACGGCGGGGGCGTGGCGGTCATCCGGTCCTCCGAGTGTGCCGAACTGAACGGTGCTTCTCCGAACGGGACGTACGGGCAGCATCCTGCCCGTCCGCCGGGCCTGACGCGAGTCCGTTCCGGCAACCGCGCCGCCCCCGCCCCCACCCACGCACTAATGCCCAGGTGTTGATCAACCATTACAACTAATGCTTAGATCAGCGTCATCCATTAATCACCAGTTCCGGAGGACGCACGCCCATGCTTGTGCTGGCCCAGATCAGCGACCTGCACCTCGACGGAACCCCGCGCGCCACGGAGCGCGCCCGCCGCGTCATCGACCACCTGCGCGCGCTCCCGATCCCGCCGGACGCGCTCCTCGTCACCGGCGACATCGCCGACCACGGCGCCGAGCCGGAGTACGAGGAGGCCGCCGCACTGCTCGGCCTCCACGGCACCGGCCCCCACACCTCCGCCCTCCCCTTCCCCGTACTCCCCTGCCCCGGCAACCACGACAGCCGTGCGCCCTACCGCAAGGCCCTGCTGCGCGAACCGGCGTCGGAAGGGCCCGTCAACCGCGCCCACCGCGTGGGCGACGCCATGGTCCTCATGTGCGACTCCAGCATTCCGGGCGCCGACGAGGGCCTGCTCGACGAGGAGACGTACGGCTGGCTGGAGGGCACCCTCGACGAACTCGACGAACTCGACGAGCTCGAAGGCGGGACGCCGGTCCTGCTCGCCTTCCACCACCCGCCGGTGGCGCTGCACCACCCGCTGCCCGACGCCTACCAGTTGCAGCAGCCACAGCGGCTCGCCTCCCTTCTGGAACGGCGACCGCAGATCGCCGGGGTCATCACCGGGCACGCGCACACCCCGGCCGCCACCGTGTTCGCGGGACGGCCCCTCGTGGTCGGCCCGGGCGTGACGTGGACGCTGCGGCTGCCCTGGGAAGGCGAGGGAGTGGCGGACCGTGACGCCCCGGTCGGGCTCGCCTTCCACATCCTCGACGACGAGCACCGCCTGACGACGCACTTCCGGGTCGTGTGACCGGCCACCCGGCTACACCACCACTCCGGGAGTCGCGGACAGCACCTGGTGTGCACCCGACATGTGCCGGACCGTCAGCGTGACCGCGCGGCCCGCACGCGCGGCCTCCACCGCCCGCGCGAGGCCGGCCGCCGAGTCAATCCGCGTCCCGTCGACGGCGACCAGTACATCGCCCCGTACAAGGCCGGCGGTGTAGCCGGGGCCCGGTACGTGCACGCCGACGACCAGCGCCCCCGCCCCGTTGGGCGCGTCCACCGCCTCGACGCCGAGTGTCGCCCGCAGCGGGCGGGCCGACGGCGACGGCAGCCCCGTAGGAGCCACGGAAGGCGCGGGCGACGGAGGCCGCGGTGCCACCCCCATGTGCTGCTGCACCTCGGCCAGCTTGCTCATCCCTATGACGGTGGCCCCTACCGTGCCGAGGCCGACGCCCGACAGGACGAGCACCACCCCGACCAGCAGGCCGAACAACAGCGTGACGAGGCGTTTGCCGCGGCGCCGCGCCGCGTGCGGGCGACGGCCCCCCGAACCGTTTCCCCGGACGGCCGGCGCCTCACGCCTCGGAGCTCCGGGCATCGACTTGGGGCGCAACGCGGTCTGTTCCATGGCCCACCTCCCGGCCACAGCCCTACCCGGCGGCATCCCCCGCGACGATCCACGAACGAGTGAGACTGAACGGGCTCGGCGTCACCCCACTCGTGAACGGGTTCGGCACCTGTCCCGGCACGAAGCCGTGGGCGCGCCGGGCCAGGTCGTCGGCTCCGTAACGGCGGCAGTCGCGGTGCCAGCCGAGGATGCCCGCCATCCAGTTCTGCAGTTCGGCCACATAGCCGTCCATCGTGGCCCGCGCCTCGGGCGACAGCTTGAAGTCGTCGTACAGGACCGGGAACTCATGGGCGGCGACGTGCTCGAACTGCCGCATGCGCTGCGTCATGAGGTCGTGCACGATGCCGAGCGCGGTCGGGTAGTCGCAGCCGAAGAAGTTCTGGACGACCAGGATCCCGTTGTGGATCTCGCCCTCGTACTCGATCTCCTTCTGGTACGAGAACACGTCGTTCGTGAGCATGGCGTAGTCGACGGCCGCGTTCTCCAGGGAGCGGACGGGGCCGCTGCGGTAGACCTCGGGAGGCACGGCCGGGCCGTGGCCCATGCGGCTCAGGCTCATGGTGAGGTCGGCGCCGAACGTGGCGCGGCGCATCTCCAGGTAGTCGACGGGGTCGGGGATGCGGTTCTGCAGCTGGTTGGCCAGCTCCCACACCCAGCTCTCCGTCATGACGTCGACGGACGCCTTCAGGGTGCGCGCCTGGCCGGTCGTCATGCCGGCTGCCGTACGGGCCCAGAGGGCGGTGAGGCCGCGCTCCAGCGCGTTCACCGGCGGCGGGACCGGGCTCCCGTCGATCGGCATGCACGCGGACAGGCGCGCGGTGCACGCCCGCGCCCCCGCGATGTCGCGGCGCCGGCCGAAGACGAGCGGGTAGTAGTCGTCCGCGTACGTCCCCCAGGTCAGCCACTGCGCGCTCAGGTCCAGGGCGTCCTGGTCGCCGTCGGGGTCGATGCCGGCCGCGCACAGGGACGGGTCGTAGGCGGCGAGCTTGTCCTCGTCCCAGACGCCTTCCGCCAGGATGCCCATGGCGTGCGCCCACGGGGTGAGGCGGCGGCGGGCCTCGTCGAGGCCGGGGTTCAGCCGGAGCTCGAACGGCATGGAGAAATCGGGGAGTTGGGAGGGGCCCACCTTCTGGAACGGTACGTGCGTGTAGGCGCGCAGCCGTTCGGCGCCGGCCGCGGCGAGCAGGGCGCCGACGTCGGCGGAGGCCGTGCCGATTCCGGTCGGCCCGGCCAGCCCGGCCAGCCCGGTCAGCCCGGTCAGCCCGGTCAGCCCGGTCAGGGGGGTGCCCCCGGTCGCGCCCTTGTTCATGTAGCGGCTGGAGCGCAGGTGCCATTCGTGACCGCCGGACTGCCAGTCCTGGAGGCCCCGCGCGTACGCGGCGACCGCGGCGACCTCGGGCGGCGTGAGCCCCTTGTCGACGGCGAGCGCGGGCACTTCGGTGAGCGCGGTGTGCTCGAACTGGTGGAGGCGTGAGGTGAGGATGTCGTTGACGGTGTCCGCCGCCTGCTGTGTCGTACAGCCGAAGAAGGTCTCCAGGACCAGTACGCCGTTGCTGAGCTCCCCCTCGACCTCGACCTCCCGCTGGTACGAGAACAGGTCGTTGCGCAGGTGCACGGCGTCGGAGAACGTCTCCTTGAGGACGCGCAGCGGCCTCGACCGGCTGACGGCGGCGGGCACTTCGCTGGTCGCGTACTCGACGAGCCCCGCCGACCAGGGCGCGCCACCGACCTTGCGGCGCATCTCGATGTACTCGACGGGGTTGGCGACGCGCCCCTCGTCGATGTTGGACAGCTCCCACATCGACTCGTTGAGGAGGTGTTCGGTCGACTCGGCGAACCTCCTGCGCCAGTCCGCCGACATGGCGGGCACGGTGCGCGCCCAGAGGTCGGCGAGGCCGGCCTCGACCGGGTTCCGCGGCTCGGGCACGGGCGTGGCCAGGTCCATCGGCATGAACAGCGGGAGCCGGTCCAGATAGGCCTTGCCGCCCTCGCGGTCCATGGTCCGCTTGAACGTCTCCAGGAAGTGGTCGTCGAAGAAGAAGACCCACACGTACCAGTCGGTGACGAGCGACAGGGCGAGCCCGTCGCAGTCGGGATGGGTGTACGCGCACAGCAGTCCGTAGTCGTGCGCGTCGAGGTCGCTCTGCTCCCAGACACCCGACCCCTCCAGCATGCCCATCTCGCGGGCCCACCGGGTGGAGTGCGCCCGCGCCTCGTCGAGATGGGGATTGAGCCGCGCCTGGTACGGCATGTAGAAGTGCGGCAGTTCGAACGGCTGCGTCATGGCCCGGCCCTACCCGTGGTCCGCGACGGGCATCCGGACGGCGGCACATGATCGCACCATCGCGTGAACGGACGCCTGAGGGCCGCCCGGACGGGGTAGAGGGGGCGGCCTCGGGGGCGCGGGCCCGCCCGGGAGAAGGGGATCCGCGGCGACAACGTGACCCTCGCGCACACCGGGGTGCCGTGCCCGGGACGGAGTCGCTACCAGTGCGCCGGGCGGCTCAGGGTGGCCGGGATGCGGGTCGAGCCGTCGCCGCGGGCCGCGTTGACCTGGGCCTGCGTGAGGAAGAGGCTGCCGGTCAGATCGGCGCCCGCCACGCGTGCGTCACGGAGGTCGGCGCCGATGAGGTCGGCCTCGCGCAGGTCGGCACCGGTGAGGTCGGCGGCGATCAGATAGGCGCCGCGCAGGTTGGCACCCCGCAGGTTCGCACCCTTGAGGCGGGCGCCCATCAGGTCGGCGCCCCGGTGGTTCTTCTTGCGGCCCGGCACGGCAGCGCGGACGAGTTCGCTGACCTTGAGGAGTGTCTCGCTGACCTCGGCGCGCAGGGCGGGCACGTCGGCGGCGGCGAGGGTGGCGGCGTCCGCTCGGGTGAGTTCCTCGATCCCGTCGAGTGCGCGCCGTACCTCCTGGTGCGCCGGGCGGGCCCGCTCCAGCTCCAGCGCCTCCGTCAAGTACCAGAGCAGTTCGTGCAGTTGGCGCATGACGGGGAAGACGTCGAACATCCCGCGCCCGACCCTCTTGGACGTACGCCAGTCCTCGCCGCCGAACGTCACCTGGGACACCTGCTGGCCGGCGCCGAAGCAGTCGAAGACCGTACAGCCCTGGTAGCCCTTGTCGCGGAGCGTGGCGTGGACGCCGCAGCGGAAGTCGTCCTGGAGGTTGCGGCACGGCTGCCCGGCGGGCTTGTTCGCGGCGAAGTCGGAGGACCTGGCGAACGGCAGCGCGACACAGCACAGGCCGAAGCAGTTCTCGCAGTCGGCGCGCAGGTCGAGACGGCGGCGGTGCCCGGCCTCCGGCGCGGTGTCGGGGCCCGAACGGTCGTCGGGGCCCGAAGAGTCGGACGCCGCGGGTCGGGTTTCGCGCTTCTGGGACAACGGGCCTGGTCTCCTGCGTCGTGACGGTCGGCCGGATACGGCCACTCGCGGCGGCGCCCGGTTCGGACTTTCATTGTCCCCGATGCCGCCGCGCGCCCTTGTGCGACCCGGGGGCACCGCGCCACCGTGGGGCTGCGCGGGCGCGCGCGACCCCACGGGACCGTACGGACCCCGACCCGACAGGAGTCACTGTGGCCTCCTCCTTCGTCCTCCCTCACGAACTGCACGGCTCGGGACCGCACAAGGTCGTCGCCGTGCACGGCTGGTTCGCGGACCGTGGCGCGTACGCCCCGGTGGTCCCCGACCTCGACCGCTCCGCGTTCGAGTACGCCCTTGTGGACCTGCGGGGCTACGGCGGGGCCCGGGACGCGGGCGGTACGTACACGACGGCGGAGAGTGCGGCCGATGTGATCGAACTGGCGGACCGGCTCGGCTGGGAGCGCTTCTCGGTGATCGGGCACTCGATGGGCGGGAGCGTCGCCCAGCGGATCCTGGCCCTCGCGCCGCACCGGCTGCGCAGGCTGGTCGGCGTCTCCCCGGTCCCCGCGTCCGGGCTGCCGCTGCCGCCCGAGCAGTGGGAGCTCTTCGCGGGCGCGGCCCACACCCCGGAGAACCGCCGCGCCATCCTCGACATCACGACCGGCGGGACCCGGCCCGCCGCCTGGCTCGACCGCATGGTGGAGCGGTCCGTGGCGGTCAGCGACGCGAAGGCGTTCCGGGCCTATCTGGACTCGTGGGCGGGCGAGGACTTCCACGACCGGGTGGAGGGCGCCACGGTCCCCGCGCTCGCCGTCACCGGGGCGCTCGACCCGGCGCTCTCCGCGGACCTGATGCGCGCCACCTGGATGGACTGGTACGCCCGCGCCGAGCTGGCCGAACTCCCCGCGTGCGGGCACTACGCGATGGACGAGACACCGCTCGCCCTGATCCGGACGGTGGAGGACTTCCTGCGGGCGGACGGACCGCACGTATGACGGAGGCGCGCGGGGCGCACGACGTACCCGGGGTCCCCTACCTCGGAGACCTCCCCGACGTTTTTGATCCCCGCCAGTACGCGCGCGGCATCCCCCACGACAGCTACCGCACGCTCCGCGACCACCATCCGGTCGCCTGGCAGGCGGAGCCGGAGGTGCTCGGCTGGCCCGCAGGGCCCGGGTTCTGGGCGGTCACCCGTCATGCCGACGTGGTCCGCGTCCTCAAGGACGCGGCCACGTACTCGTCGTGTCTGGGCGCGACGCAGATCCGTGACCCGGACCCGGCGGACCTGCCGTTCATCCGCTCGATGATGCTCAACCAGGACCCGCCGGGGCACGGCCGGCTGCGGCGCCTGGTGAGCCGCGCCTTCACCCCACGCCGCGTGGACCGCTTCGCCGCGCTGGCCCGCGCACGCGCGCGCACCCTGCTCACGGCGGCCCTCGCGGCCCCCGGCCCCGCCGTCGACCTCGTCTCGGCCGTCACCGACGACTACGCCCTCCTGAACCTGTCCGACCTCCTCGGCGTCCCGCACTCCGACCGGGGCCTGCTCCTGCACTGGACGCGGCGCGTCATCGGCTACCAGGACCCCGATGAGGCTGCCGAGGCCGCCGAGGCGGGCGGGCCGGTCCTCGACGCCGACGGCAGACCGGTCAACCCGCGCTCACCGGCGATGCTCGCCGACATGTTCGCGTACGCGCGCTCGCTCGCCGCGCACAAGCGGGCCCACCCGGCGGACGACGTCATGACGGCCCTGGCCACAGACCCCGATCTGACGCCGGCCGAGCTGGAGATGTTCTTCTTCCTGCTGACGGTCGCGGGCAACGACACGGTGCGCAGCGCGGCCCCCGGCGGCCTCCTGGAGCTGGCCCGCGCCCCGGGCGCGTACGAGAGACTGCGCGCCGGGAAGGCCGACATGTCGACAGCGGTGGACGAACTCCTGCGCCGTCATCCGCCGGTGCTCACGTTCCGCCGCACCGCGGCCCGCGACACCGTCCTCGCGGGCTGTCGTATCCGGGCGGGCGACAAGGTCGTCGTGTTCCACGCCTCCGCTAACCACGACGAGCGCGTCTTCACCGACCCGCACCGCCTGGACCTGGACCGCTCCCCCAACCCCCACGTCTCCTTCGGGGACGGCCCGCACGTCTGCCTGGGCGCCCACTTCGCACGCCTGCAGCTGCGGGTGCTGTACGAGGAGACCTGCCGGGCGCTGCCGGTCCTCGAACCGGCGGGACCGGCGCGGCGGCTGGTGTCGAACTTCATCAACGGCGTGAAGGCACTCCCGGTCGCCACCGGGCCCGGCTGAACCCGCTCCCGGGGCCCGGTACCGTTGGAGGGACCGATCTCGTGGGCCTCCTGGCGGGCTGCGTGAACCCCCAGGGAGGACAAACAGATGACGACGAACCGTGGACGCAAGCACGTGATCCGGAACCGGATGGCGTCGACCGGCGAGTCGTACGTCGAGGCCGCCCGCAATCTGAAGTCGATGAAGGACATGGGCCAGACCGCCGAGGCCGTCCGCACGCAGCGCTGGAAGCCGGCGGACTCCCTCGACGTCCCGTGCCCCTGCGGCGGCACGTGCGAGCCCGGCGAGAAGTGCGATCACTGCCACGCCCGGCACCGGCACGTGGGCCGCGCCCCCGGCAGTCTCACGGACGTGGAGACCTGGGCGGACCGCTACGCGTGCACCGGCTGCTCGTCGGCGTACACCCTGACCGTCGTCCTGCCGGGCCGGCCCTGGGGCATTGCGGAGACGGTGGTCCGCGGCGGATCGGCGGAGCCGGTGGTCCAGGCCCGGGTCTTCCCGGGCGTCATCCACCCGATGATGCGCCCTGAGAAGCCGGAGAAGCCGGCGGAGGACTGAGCCTCCGCCGGAGCCCCGAGCCCGGCTCAGCCCGCTTCCGGCGCCAGCTTCAGCGAGATCGAGTTGATGCAGTACCGCTGGTCCGTCGGGGTGGGGTAGCCCTCGCCCTCGAAGACGTGGCCCAGGTGGGAGCCGCAGCGGGCGCAGCGCACCTCGGTGCGGACCATGCCGTGGGAGCGGTCCTCGATCAGTTCGACGGCGTCGGTGTCCTTGGGGTCGAAGAAGGACGGCCAGCCGCAGTGCGACTCGAACTTCTCCCCCGAGGTGAACAGTTCCGCGCCGCACGCGCGGCAGGAGTAGACGCCCTCGGTCTTCGTGTCGGTGTACTCACCGACGAAGGCGGGCTCCGTGCCGGCCTGGCGCAGTACCGCGTACTCCGCCGGGGTCAGCTCCGCGCGCCACTCCTCGTCCGGCTTCTCTACGTCGTACGCCATGCAGCTCAGTCCCTTACTTGGAGAGGCGGGCCAGGATCTCAGGGCCGAGCTCCGTGACGTCGCCCGCGCCCATCGTGAGAACAAGGTCGCCCGGCTTGGCCATTCCCGCGATCACGTCGGGCACGGTCGCCTTGTCGTGGACGGCGTCCACGTCGGCGCCGGCCGCGCGGGCCGCGTCGATGATCAGGTCGCTGGTGATGCCGGGGATCGGGTCCTCGCGGGCCGGATAGATGTCCAGGACCACGGACGCGTCGGCGAGGGCGAGGGCGTCGCCCATCTCCTTGCCGAGCTCCTGGGTGCGGGAGAACAGGTGCGGCTGGAAGACGACGAGGATCCGCGCGTCGCCCGCGGCGGAACGCATCGCCTCCAGGTCGGCGGTCATCTCGGTGGGGTGGTGCGCGTACGAGTCGATGACCTGGACGCCGTTCTCCTCGCCCTTGAGCTGGAGGCGGCGCTTGACGCCCGTGTACGACTTGAGGGCGGCGGCGAGGTTGCGCGAGGGGATGCCGAGCGCGACGCCCGCGGCGAGCGCGGCGACCGCGTTGTGCGCGTAGTGGCGGCCGGGGACCGAGACCGTGAAGGTGAGCAGCTTGCCGTCGAGGAGGACGGTGACCTCGCTGGTCAGGCCGCGCGGGGTGACCTTGTGGATGCGGACGTCGGCCGACTCGGACTCGCCGTAGGTGACGACCTTGAGGGACGTCGTGTCGCGCAGGCGGCGGGTGAGCTCGACCGCGCCGGCCTGGTCGGCGGCGATGACGAGCGTGCCACCGGGGACGATCTTGGAGGCGAAGGTCTCGAAGGACTCGTAGATCTCGTCCATCGACGCGTAGTTGGCGTGGTGGTCGAGTTCGACGTTGAGGACGATGGCGACCTCGGGCGCGTACTTGTGGAAGCTGCGGTCCGATTCGTCGGCCTCGGCGACGAAGATCTCGCCCGCGCCGTGCAGCGCGTTCGAGCCGGGGACGTCGAGGTCGCCGCCGATCGCGTACGACGGTTCGAGGCCGAGGGAGGTCAGGGAGACCGCCAGCATCGACGTCGTCGTGGTCTTGCCGTGCGTGCCGGCGACCGCGATGGGGCGCAGGCCGTCCATGAGCGAGGCGAGCGCGTCGGAGCGGTGCACGACGGGGATGCCGAGCTCGGCGGCGCGGGCCAGCTCCGGGTTGTCGGCGCGGATCGCGGAGGAGACGACGACGCAGGTCGCGTCCGGGGCGAGGTGCGCGGCGTCGTGGCCGATGTGGACCGTGGCGCCGAGCTCGCGCAGCGCCCCGGCCGTGGCGGACTCGCGGGAGTCGCTGCCGGCGACGTGGGCGCCGCGCTGCGCGAGGATCTTGGCGATGCCCGACATTCCGGCGCCGCCGATGCCGATGAAGTGCGGTCGGTCCATGGCGGTGGGCAGGCCGGGTGCCATTGGTTTCTCCCCTGGGACGGTGTGCGCTTGCGTGCCCGCTGCGGGCAGGCTCAGCCTACTTTCTCCGCGCACCCCGCCCGCGCATCCCCGGGGGAACGAGGGGCCTAGACCTTGCTGTAGGAGAACAGCTTCAGGACCGGGACGCCGACCTTGTGCCGGGCGCGCGAGGCCCAGTCGCGGTGGAAGAACTCCTCCACGTAGTGCGGGTCGGTCAGGACGATGACCTCGTCCGCGCCGATCTCGTCGACCAGGGTCTTGAGGGCGTCCAACGGGTGGTCCTCGATGAGGCGCCCCTCGGCCTCGCAGCCCGCCTGGTGCAGGGCGGTGAGGGAGACCCCCAGGGCCTGTTCGCCGAGTTCCGCGGCGTCCTTGCCCTCGGGCACCTCGCCCTCCTTCGCCGCGTCGTCGAGCTCCCCCATCGCGACGTCGTCGATGGCCCGCAGCAGGCGGTCCGCCTGGTCGCCGCGGGGCTGGAGCAGCACGTGGAAAGAGACTTCCTCGTCACCGTGCAAGGTCGTGACGAATTCCACGTCGGCGGACGTCAGGGCCTTCTCGATCATCAATACGCTCGTGAACACGACAGGCGCCCTTCTTCTCTCCTCCGTGGGCCGTCGACGGTCGACCGGTCCCTGCGGAAACCATCCTGCCCCGTGGCAGCACGGGGTCTGCGAGATTTAGTGTGCCCAGCGGAAGGTAAACGGAACGGCACATTCCGCTGATTGTCAGGTCCGACGGTATCGGGTGAACAGGAACCCGGCCTCTTCCAGTACAGAAGCCATCTCGAAACGTTCCGGGACGGTCAGGGATGATCCACCGGTGATGCGCTGCGCGTCCCCGGCCGTGAGCATCGGCGAGATCGTCAGACAGAGTTCGTCGAGCACCTGTGCGGCCACGAACTGGCCGAGCAGACGCGGTCCGCCCTCCGTGAGCAGCCGCGTGAGCCCGCGCTCGGCGAGCAGACGCACGGCACGCTCCGGCTCGACCGCGGCGCCCTCGCCGGCGATCAGCACCTCGGCGCCCGCCTTGCGCGCCGCGTCGACCCGGTCGGGCGGCGCGCCCGCGCCGGTGATGACGAACGTGGGAACGAGGGGCGAGGTGAACAGGGGAAGGGAGAAGTCGAGGTTCAGGCTCCCGCTGATCACCGCGATGGCCGGGGCGGGGCCCTGTCCGGCCGCCTCCCTGCGCGCCGCGAAGGCCTCACGCGCGCGTGCCGGACGGTAGCCCTCGAGCCGGACCGTCTCCGCGCCGACGACGACGGCGTCCGCGAGCCCGCGCAGGGTGCCGAAGATCCGCATGTCGGCCGCGGACGAGATGCCCTGCGAGCGGCCGTCGTGCTGGGCGGCCCCGTCGAGCGTGGACACCATGTTGGCGCGCAGCCATACGGCCTGCTCGGCGGGGTAGGCGTAGGCCTCCGCGAGCTCGTCGAGAGTCCACTCGCGAGGCTCGTGAGCCGCGTGATCTGCTGTTTCGTACGTCACAGGGAACAGGCGTCGCATGTCACGCAGTGTCCCATGGCGTCTAGGGCCTGCCGCCAAATTCCCGTCGTCCGCCCGGAGGGCGGGACCCGCGGCGTCCGTCTGGTGCGTGCGATCGCAAGGCGCCGGAGCGCCCTAGTGGCGGAGCAACTCGGACGTTTCGGCAACGCCGCATGGGGGTCCCCCCGCTCGAGCGAAGCCGAGAGTGGGGGAGTGCGTGCCAGGCGCCGCGGGGCAGGCGGGACTTTCGAAACACGCCCTAGTAGCGGAGCTACTCGGATGCTTCGGCAGCGCCGCGAGCGTGCGTGCCAGGCGTCGCGGGGCAGACGGGAATTTGACGGCAGGCCCTAGAGTTGGGGGCTGTGTCGTCCTCCACCACCGCTCAGGCGCCCAGCTCCATAGCCGACGCGGCCCCTCTGTCCCTGTGCGCCCGTGAGCCGCTCGTCCCCGCGGACCGTCTGGTCGCCGAGATGGTGCCGCCGCCGCGCTTCGACTCGGTCCGCTTCGCCACGTACATCCCGGACCCCAAGCAGCCCAGCCAGCCCGAGGCGGTGCGGGTTCTGAGCGACTTCGCGGCCGGCCTCGGCGGCGCCCACGCGAGCGGGGCGGGCAGGCGGCGCTGGTTCGCCAGGAAGCCCGCAGCGCCCACGGGCCCCCGCGGTGTCTACCTCGACGGCGGCTACGGCGTCGGCAAGACCCACCTCCTCGCCTCCCTCTGGCACGCCACCCCCGCGGCGCGCGAGCAGAAGGCCTTCGGCACCTTCGTCGAGCTGACGAACCTGGTGGGCGCGCTCGGCTTCCAGCAGACGGTGCGCACCCTGAGTGAGCACCGGCTCCTGTGCATCGACGAGTTCGAGCTGGACGACCCGGGCGACACGGTCCTGGTGTCGTCGCTGCTCAGCAAGCTCGTCGAGGCGGGCGTCGCGCTCGCCGCGACCTCGAACACGCTGCCGGGCAAGCTCGGCGAGGGCCGCTTCGCCGCCGCCGACTTCCTGCGCGAGATCCAGGGCCTGTCCGCCCACTTCCGCCCCCTGCGCATCGACGGCGACGACTACCGTCACCGCGGCCTGCCCGAGGCCCCCGCCCCGTTCTCCGACGAGCAGGTCACGAAGGCCGCGTACGCGACCGAGGGCGCCTCGCTCGACGACTTCCCGCATCTGCTCGACCACCTCGCGCGCGTGCACCCCAGCCGGTACGGCGCCCTGACCGACGACCTGAAGGCGGTCTGCCTCACGGACGTGCAGCCGGTCCCCGACCAGTCGACCGCGCTGCGGCTCGTCGTGCTCGCCGACCGGCTCTACGACCGCGAGGTGCCGGTGCTCGCCTCCGGCCTTCCCTTCGACCGGCTGTTCAGCGAGGAGATGCTGAACGGCGGGTACCGCAAGAAGTACTTCCGTGCGATCTCCCGGCTCACCGCGCTCGCGCGGGACGCGAAGGGGCTCGTGGACGCCTGACGCCGGCGGGCGCGCGGAGGGTTCGCGCGCCCGTTCGTACGTCCGCGGCGCGGCCGTGGCGTGAAACCACCGGATACCGCTGGTTACCGCTGTGTCATGAGCGACAGGTTGTTACGCGCGTAGTTCCCGTGAACCACAGTGCGTGATACACACGACCGGGTCACACGTTCCTGTCCGCCAACAGGAGGTTGCCCCATGTCTGAAGCACGTACCGCACGTACCGCTCAGCCGTCCGCAACACGACGTCAGGTTCTCGCGCGCAGCGGCGCTTCCGTCGCCGCCATCGCCTTCGCCGGCAGTCTCTCCGAGCTCTTCGCGGGCACGGCCGCCGCCCAGAGCCTCGGCGAGCAGGGCTACGGCCCACTGGTGTCCGACCCGGCCGGACTGCTCGACCTGCCCGAGGGATTCCGCTACAAGGTCCTCTCCCGCGAGGGCGACCCGCTGCGCTCCGGCGAGGGCAGGGTGCCCAGCAACCACGACGGCATGGCCGCCCTGGAGGGCAGACACGGCAGGGTCCACCTGGTCCGCAACCACGAGAACCGGGTCACCGCGAAGATCCCCGTACCGACCGTCGAGGGCCTGACGTACGACCCGATGGGCAAGGGCGGCTGTACGGCGCTCACCCTCGACCACCGGGGGAACGTGCTGTCGGAGCGCGTCGCCATCGCCGGCACCGCCGTCAACTGCGCGGGCGGGCACACCCCTTGGGGCACGTGGCTGACCTGCGAGGAGACCGAGGACAAGGCCGGCACGAACGGGTACACCAAGGACCACGGCTTCATCTTCGAGGTCGACCCCGAGGACCCGCACCGCTCGGGCGCCGTGCCGCTGACCGCGATGGGCCGCTTCCAGCACGAGGCGGTCGCCATCGACCCGAGGCGGGGCGTCGTCTATGAGACCGAGGACGCCTTCGAGAAGCCGTTCGGCCTGTTCTACCGCTTCCTCCCCGACAAGCCCGAGGGCGGCCTCGGTTCCCTGCGGGCGGGCGGCACGCTCCAGGCGATGCGGGTGCCCGGGGTGCCCGACCTGTCGGCGATCCAGGAGACGGGCGCGAGCTTCGACGGCATCGAGTGGGTCGACGTACCGGACCCGCTGGCGGCCCGGACTCCCGTCCGCCTCCAGGACTTCGGCCCGAAGGGCATCACGCACGCGCAGAAGCTGGAGGGCTGTTACTGGGGCGGCTCGTCGGTCTACTTCGTCTCCTCCTTCGCCCACAGCGCGCAGGGCTCGGCGGCCGACCACTTCGGGCAGATCTGGCGCTACGACCCGAACAGTCGCCGGCTCACGCTGGTGATCGTCTTCGGCCCGAGCACCGACGTCCAGCTGCCCGGCGAGGAGCCCGACAACATCTGTCTCGCGCCGAGCGGGGGCCTGATGGTCTGCGAGGACGGCGAGGGCGCGCAGCACGTCTTCGGCGTGACCCGCAAGGGCGAGGTGTACGCGATGGCGCGCGGGCGCCAGAACACCGGCACGGCGCAGAAACCGGCGTGGGGCGAGTTCGCGGGCGTCACGTTCTCACCCGACGGCGACACGATGTACGTCAACTGCTACTCGCCCGGCACGACGTTCGCCGTGACGGGCCCCTGGCACCGGTAGCGGCGCCGCCCGTCCGGTCCCACGATCGAGGGACCGGACGGGTTCGGGAACGGTACGAAATGGGGTGCGCGGTGGCCGAGGCCGGCAAGGACACGCAGCGGACGGGCAAGGGCTCCGGGAAGGCCCGGGACAAGCCGGCGAGGCCCGGGGCGGCGCCCGCCGCGCTCCGAGAGCTGCTGCGCATCCCCGCCGGCGAGCCCGTGGACCTCGCCTCGTACGACGCACGGGCCACGCCCGCGGGTCCCTCCGGGAAGGCCGCGGGCCTGGCGGAGACCACCCGGATGGGTGAACGCCTCGCCGGCCTCCAGGACCGCCTCTGGGCCTCCGGCACGGCGGGGGACCGTCGCCGGATCCTGCTGATCCTCCAGGGCATGGACACCAGCGGCAAGGGCGGCACGGTCAAGCACGTCATCGGCCTCTTCAACCCGTCCGGCTGCCGCATCAAGGCCTTCAAGGCGCCCACCGCCGAGGAGCTCAGCCACCCGTTCCTGTGGCGCATCAAGCGCTCGCTCCCCCAGCCCGGCGAGATCGGCATCTTCGACCGCTCGCAGTACGAGGACGTCCTCGCCGCCCGGGTCCGTGACCTCGTCCCGCGGCGCCAACTGGGCGGCCGCTACAGCCAGATCAACCGCTTCGAGCAGTCGCTTGCCGAGGACGGCGTGACAATCGTCAAGTGCTTCCTCCACCTCTCGTACGAGGAGCAGCGCGAGCGTCTGCTCGAACGGCTCGACAACCCGGACAAGCACTGGAAGTTCAGCATGGGCGACATCGAGGACCGCGCCCTGTGGCCCGCGTACCAGGAGGCGTACGAGATCGCCCTGGAGCGCTGCTCGACGGACGAGGCGCCCTGGTATCTCGTGCCCGCCGACCGCAAGTGGTACCGCAACTGGGCCATCAGCAGGCTGCTCCTGGAGCACCTGGAGTCGCTGGACCCGCACTACCCGGAGGCGGACTTCGACGTGACCGAGGCGAGGAAGCTGTTGCTGGCGCAGGACTGAGGCCGGTCGTCCCGACGCGTGTGCTCCCCCTGTCCTGGGAAGGGTCTTACGGGTTCCGCCGGACCCGCAGGACCCTTCCGCACCTCTCCGGACAAGGACACACACCCATGGAACGACACGCAGCAGTCTGGGAGTTCACCGACGACCGCGGGCATGTGGCCGCCGCGGCGGACGTGCCGTTACGCGTGGTGGCCTACATACAGGCCGGCGCCACGCTGTGGGATCACGGGATACGGCCGGAGGGGATCTTCGGCTCGTTCCACGACGATGCCGGCGCCGACCCGGCCAAGGCGGGGGCGCTGCCGCTCGACGAGGTCCGTTACCTGGGGGCGGGCGCCGGGCTCGGCCTGGAGGCCGTGCTGGCCGCCGCACCGGATCTCGTCGTGGCCGTCACGTACGGCGGCGGGCAGGTGTACGGCGTCGATCCGGAGGTGGCGAAGCATCTGGAGGAGCACGTCCCGGTCGTCGCGATCGACGTCGGGCAGGGCCGTTCGCTCGGCGCGGTGCGGGAGCGGTTCGCCGAGCTGGCGCGCTCGCTCGGCGCGCGGGGCGGCGGCGGGGGCTTGGGCGAACTGGAGTGCACCGCACGGGAGTTGGGGCAGGCCGCGCGGGAGCGTCCGGGGCGGGTGCTCGCGCTGTCGCCGGGCGGCCCGGACAGCGTCCATCTGGCCCGCCCCGCCCGGTGGCCCGACCTGAGCGCGCTGACGGCCCTGGGCGTACGGACCGTGGAGCCGCCGGAGGGGCCCGGCGCCAACTGGAACACGGCCGGGTGGGCGGAGGCCGCCGCTCTCGCCCCTGACATCGTGCTCGTGGACTCGCGCGTGAACGCTGCCCCGCCGGAGCAGTACGCGGCGGATCCGCACTGGCGGTCGGTCGCGGCCGGGGCCCGCCTGCTCCCCTGGAATCCAGAGCTCCCGGCGAGCGAGTCCGCGCACGCGCGGTTCTTCGACCAGGTGGCACAGGCCCTGCGGGACGGCTGAGCTCCGCCCTTCGCACTCCTGGCGGGACGCCGCACCGCGTCCGCGACCAGGTGCGCAATTCATACCATTAGTACGGTTACTGTCGCCGCGTGATGACCTATGTACGGAGATTTGCACTGGTCTGCGCCCTGGGCGCGCTGGGGGTCGGAGCGACGGCATGCGGTGGGGGCGGCGGATCCGCCGGGCACCCCGCGCGGAAGGTGGTGAGCGCCCCGGCGTCCGCCGCGCCCTCACGTCCGCCCACACTCGCCCCGGGCCCCGCGGGTCTCACCCCGGTCTTCAAGAGCGCGGCCCACTCGCCGGTCCGGACCGTCGCGCTCACCTTCGACGCCGACATGACCGCCGACGAGGGGCCGCGCGCGGCGGCCGGTGAGCACTTCGACAACCCCGCCCTGATCGCCACGCTGCGGCGCCTCAAGGTGCCCGCGACGGTGTTCATGACGGGCCGCTGGGCCGACGAGTACCCGGCCGAGGCCAGGTCCATCGGCGCCGACCCGCTGTTCGAGGTGGCCAACCACTCGTACAGCCACTACGCCTTCACGGGCGACTGCTACGGCCTGCCGACCGTGCCCCCGGCGCGGATGCGGTCGGACGTGGAGCGGGCGTTCACCGCGTTCCGCAAGGCGGGCGTGAAGCGCACCGTGCCCTACTTCCGCTTCCCGGGCGGCTGTTACGACCAGCGGGCGCTGCGGGCCCTGACCCCGGCGGGCGTCACGGCGGTGCAGTGGGACGTGGTGAGCGGCGACGCGTTCGCGACGGACTCGGACGCGGTGGCCCAGCAGGTGCTCGACGGGGTGCGGCCGGGGTCGGTCGTCGTCATGCACTGCACCCGCAGCGCGGCCCCGGCCACGGAGCGCGCGGTCCGCGCCGTCGTACCGAAGCTGCGCGAGCGCGGGTACCGGTTCGTGAGGGTCTCGGAGCTGATCGGCACGGCGGCGGGGCGGCCGTCCCGCTAGGGGGTGTCTGGCAATTCCCCGTGGAGGAAGGAGCGGCGTCCGGTGCGTGCGATCGCAAGGCGCCGGAGCGTCCTAGTAGCGGAGCTACTCGGGCGTTTCGGCAACGCGGCGAGCGTGCGTGCCGGACGTCGCGACGCCGCGGGGAATTGCCAGACACCCCCTAGGCGGCAGCAGGCGGCGGCCGGAGGGACGGCGCCTGGCAGACTGGTCCGGTGAGCAGTGAAGACCAGACGCAGGACAGCCCCTTCCGGTCCGAGCGGACCGCGCGCGACGAGGCACGCCAGTTCGTGCTGCCCCTCGTGGCACGGATCGAGCGGGCCGCTCCCCCGGCCCGCACCGACGCGCTGGAGACGGCGGCCCGCGCGGTCCTCGTGATCCTCTCCGACGCGCGGTCGACGGGCGACGGCGAGTGGGCGCAGGTCATGCGCGACTGGCAGGACGCCCGGATCCGCAAGGTGGTGCGCCGGGCGCGCGGCGCCGAGTGGCGCAGGGCCGAGGCGCTCGACGGCATCACGGTGACGGGCGGATCGGCCGAGGTACGGGTGTTCCCGCCGGTCCCGCTCGACGGCTGGCCCAAGGACCTGGCGCGGCTCCAGGTGTCGGGCACGGACCTGGACGACCCGGAGCCCCCGGCGGCCCCGGACCGTACGGCGCCCGTGCTGTGGCTGAGCCCGGATCTGGACATGTCGGCGGGCAAGGCCATGGCCCAGGCGGGCCACGGCGCGCAGCTGGCCTGGTGGGAGCTGTCGGACGGGCAGCGCGCGCAGTGGCGCGACGCCGGCTTCCCGCTCTCCGTGCGCACCGCGGACGCGGACCACTGGGGCGAGCTGACCCGGAGCGGGCTGCCCGTGGTGCGGGACGCCGGGTTCACGGAGATCGCCCCCGGCTCCTGCACCGTCGTGGCCGACCACCCCGCCCTGCGCCCGGCCGGTCTCCAGGTCCCCTGACCGGCCCGGCGCAGGACCGTCAGACGCTCAGGACGCCGGGACCTTCAGCTCGTCCCAGCTGGTCTTGCCCGGAATGCCGTCCGCGTCCTTGCCCTTGAAGCCGAGCTTCTGCTGCCAGGCCTTGTAGGACTTGCGGTCGGCGTCGGTCCACTCGGGGCCGGGCCCCTCCTCGTAGTGGTCGCAGCCCTCGGCGACCAGGCGGCGGCCCATGGCCGTGATGAGCGCGGACTTCTGGCCGTCGCGGAAGAAGCCGCTGCCCGGGAACGGGGCGCGCGTCGGCTTGGCCGGCGCGGGCTTCGGGTCGGACTCGGGGCCGGAACCCTGCGGCTTACCGGCGAGCCGGCCGGCGATCCGTTTGCGCATGCCGTCCATGGTGAAGCCGCGCGGGTCGACCTTGCCGGGCTGCCACTCCTTGTGGCCGATGACCGACCGTTCGCTCCAGCCGTGGTGGCGGCAGATCGCGGCGGACACCTTCTCGATGGCCTCCTTCTGCGCCTCGGGCCAGGGGTCCTTGCCGTCGCCGCGGTTGACGCACTCGAAGCCGTAGAAGTGCCGGTTGCCGTCGCTGTCGACCGCGTTGTCGTGCGGGAGCTTCGTCTCGTTGACGACGGCGCGCAGGACGTCGCTGTCGCCGAGGCCCGCGTGGTTGGCCCGGCCGTTGCCGACGAGGTGGATCTCGCCCTTCTTGTCGATGACGCCGTGGCACAGCGGGCCGGGCAGGTCGGGGCGGCCGTCGTAGCAGATGTCGACGGAGGACTGCGTCCCGGTGGTGGCGGTGTGGTGGATCATCACGCCGTTCATCGGGCCGTAGGGCCCCTTCGTGTTGCGGTTGTGGCGGCGCCAGTTGCGGACCTCGTGCACCGTGAGGCCTTCGGCGCGGAGGATCTCCACCAGCTTGGACGCGGTCAGCGGCGTGGCCATCAGACGTCCCCCTCCCCCGTCGCGGACGCGTCCACCGCGGCCTCCGCCTCGGCCGTCGTCTGCGACCTGGCACCGGCCGGGGCGGCACCTTCGGCCGCGAACTCCTCGTCGCTCGCCCGCTGTTCAGCCGCGAGGGCGGCCGCGTCGGCCGGCGGCACGGTACGGGCGGCGAGCTGGGAGAAGCCGAGGCGCAGGTCGACGGGGCTGTCCTCGCCCTTGACCAGGGCGAGCGGCGCGTAGTGGCGGACGATGCCCGCCGGGTGGCACAGGAGCGGCTTGCGGGCGGCGTTCACGGGCCATTCGACGCTGCCGGTCGCGGTGCGGGCGGCCACGGTCCAGTAGTCGCCGGTGCGGTAGGTGCTGTTCTTCTCGAAGTAGACCTCGACGCCGTCCTCCAGGGGCAGCCAGGCGCCTTCCTCGATGCGGATGGCGCCGCCGCGCAGCGGGGTGGTGCGGCCGCGTTGCCTGGGGGCCGCCTGGTGGTCCCAGCGGCGCAGGTACGGGTGGAGTTCGGGGCGCCGGCCGACGTGCTGGTCGGGCTCGGCGGACAGGCGTACCCGGCGGCCGGGCAGGTCCAGCTCCTCGACGCGCAGGAGCGGCAGGGGTTCCAGGCGGGAGGCGTACGCGGTGTCGACGAGTTCGACATGGTCGCCGACGTTCAGGTCCAGCTTGTCGTCCTGGCCGAGGGTCGCGAGCTCCACCCAGGTGCCGTCGACCGTGTCGACGGGGAAGACGACGGAGCCGTTCTCGCGGGACCACTTGAAGGTGGCGTTCCCGGGCTTGCCCGCCTTGCCGGCCTCGCCGCCCTCGTGGATCTCGACGCGGTAGAGCTGGTTCTCCGGGCCCCGATAGCGGGCGTCGGGCCTGACCAGGCAGGGGTCTTCGTCGGCGTGGTCGGGGCGCTGACTGCGGGCGGCGAGGCGGGACTTGGGGGCGGCCTCCTTCGCCGCCCAGCTCTCGAACGCCGCGCGCACGGCGTCGGGCGACGGTACGTCTCCTTCGATGCCCAGCTCTCCGTAGGCGAGCGGCAGTACCTGCCAGACGACCTTGCGGCGGGCGGCGGTGTCGGGCATCGCCGAGCCGAGGGCGACCTCGCGCAGCGCCGGGTCCTCGGCGGCGGTCACCGCGCGCTCCCACACGTTGAGGTAGACCACGAAGGGGTAGTCGGTGGGCAGCCGGTCGGCCGGGTTCTCCTTGTTCCGGTAGCCGTCGGGCTGGTCCCAGTAGTCCCAGAACGCGGCCGGGGCGGGTGCCTGTTCGTCGAGGTCCTCGTCATCAGGCACGGCGTCGCCCGGTGCCGGGCGGGTCGCGTCGCACAGGATGCCGTCGACGTAGTAGTGGCCCCCGTGGATCTCCAGGGTGTCGATGTCCGGGGTGCTGCCGTGGTACTTGATGCGGAATCCGGTGTCGCTGTTGCCACCGAGCGGGCCGCCGTGCCGGCCGATCAGGTCGGCGACGGCCGTCCGCGCCTGGTGGAGCTGGATCGCGGCCTGCTCGTTGGCGTCCGCGTCGAGCTGGACCCGGCCCTGCTGGACGATGACCCCCGAGTAGTGCTGTCCGGGGCGGAAGGTGGAGCGGGAGAGATCTGCGTGCATGAAGGGAGTCCCCCTGGTTCAGGAATGTGCGGGTCGCAAGTCGTGGGTGGGCGGGGCGGCGGCGCGGTCGCAAGTCGTGGCGGGGCACGGCGCGGCCCCGTGGAAGGAACTCGGATCAGGTCACGTAGAAGATCCCTGCGTCCGTCCCCGCGGGCACGTACTCCGTGAGGCGCGCCCGCAGGCTGTCCTCGCGCTGGGGCAGGTACAGGTCGTGGAAGGCGCCCAGCTCGGCCCCGTCCTCGGCCCCGCGCCGGATCTCCTCGGCGCACCCGGCGGCCAACTGCCCGTACCAGGGCGTCCCGTAGCGCTCCGAGGTGAACAGCGGGCGCACGGTCCCGGCCTGGTCCGGCCCGGCCAGGTCGGGCTGGCAGCGGTAGCGGCGCGGGGTGCGCGACCCGGCGGGCACGTAGCTGAAACGCATGCAGCCGATGCCGCGCCGCGCCACGTGCAGGCGGCCCGTGAAGATCGAGTTCTCGGCGATGCGCACCGCGTGGGTGTGCACTTCGCCGATGACGGTGGAGCGGTGGATGTGCAGGACGGCGTGTGCGTGCCGGCAGTCCGGCGCGGACAGGGCCTCGCGGTCGGGTCCTGTGGCGTCGAGGATCGAGTCGCGCAGGTGGATGTCGAGGGGCTCCTCGGACACCTCGTCGCCGATGACCTCGATGGTGCCGAGGACGCTGTCCTCGATCTGCAGGCAGGCGGTGGTGCGTTCGAGGACGATGCTCGGTTCGTCGGGTGAGTGCGGGTCGCACTCCGGCTCCAGGGACCAGCCGGGTACGAGCGTCGAGTGCCGTACGACGACGGCGCCCATCGGGCCGGTGACGTTGATGCCGCGCCCGGCGATCAGCAGCCCGTCGAGCACGATCCGCGGCCGGTCCCCCGGCTCGCAATTCTCGGAAACCGCCCGGATGTTGAGGGCATCGGGCCGGTTGCTGTACCAGTCGAGGAGCCGGATGACCGGACGCGCTCCTTCGGTGGCGCGCAGCTCGAAGCGGTCGCCGGGGTCGAGATCGAAGTCCAGCTGCTCCTGGTAGGCGCCGCTGTGGGTGATCTCGACGATGCCGTCGGGCCCGCAGGTGCCCGCCCGCCGGTCGTGCTGCCAGGCACGGTAGGCGTCCATGATCTGCCGGTACGTCTCCCCGGGCCCGACCCGGTACACGGCCGCGTCGGGCCGCTCCTCGCGCTCGCGCGGGTACTCGCCGCCGCCCATGTCGGCGCCGGACGCGTAGTGGTAGTCGACCCACACACCCTGCCGGGGTGCCGACCGCGCGCCGAAGGCGATCCGTCCCGTCTCCGGGTCGACTGCGACCTGTCCGCGCTTCGGCCGGTAGCGCCACTCGGACAGGTCGACGACCACGATGTCGGACAGCGGGACGGGGTTGTCCTCGCCGTCGCGGCGGATGACGAAGCTCTTGCCGGGCCCGTAGTAGTCGGCGAGCCGGTCGTGCAGCTGGCGGCGCCGGATGAACGCGGGCACGTTGTCGATCGTCGCGATGTGCGTGGCCGAGGGCTCCGGCTCCGGCCTGGTGACGAGAGGGGTGTCGTTGCCGAGGATGGAGAAGGTGTAGAGGTGGCGGGCCCGGTCGAGGCAGTACGCGGGTGACCGGGTCAGCGAGTGCGCCTTGAGCCGCCACACGAACAGCGCGACCCCGGCCGGACTCCAACCCCCTTGCCGGTGATGGGAGTCGGCGCGCCGCACGTCCACGCTGCGGGCCACCGTCCCGAAGGGACCGCCCGCCAGGTCGAGGGCCGAACCGTCCCGCAGGTCGGCGGTGCGCCCGCGCTCCGGGCGGTGGGAGGCCCCGTCCGCGTACAGCTTGACCGGCTGGTGGTGGGAGACGGTGCGCGACAGTTCCACGGCCCGCGCGGGCCAGCCGGCGACCTGCTCGGAGATCTCCTCCAGGAGATGCAGGGTGCCCTTGCGGCGCCGGTTGCCGACGGTCGCGGCGACGTCGCGGCGCGGCGCGATGGCCTGTTCGAGGCCGTCGCGCGCGGCGCCGCGCAGCCCGGTGGTGAGGACCCGCTCGTAGCCGGGCAGGGTCCGGTATCCCACGAGGTCGCCGAGGTAGGGCAGCACCCAGGGCGCGGCCGTCTCCACGAACAGGTCCTCGTAGCCCTGCTCGACGCCGTCGCGCACCCGGTCGAGCTGCTCGGCCATGACGGCGAGGAGCGCGCGCAGCGGCTCGCCCTCCTCGGCGTCGCGCAGGCGGTGCCACTGGGGCAGCAGGTCGGCGAGGCCGTCCGGCTCTCGGGACATCACTTGACCTCCGTGAGAACGATCGTGTCCGCGGCGAGCGGCGACAGCATCGCGAGCTGGGCCGGGCGGATACCGCGGAAGACACACACCGAACGGCCCCGGCCGAGACGCCGGGTGTCGGTGATGTCGGGGTTGAGACGCAGCAGTTCGGCGAGCGGCAGACCGTGCTGGTGACTGACCGAGGACAGGGTCTCGCCGTCCTGGTCGCGCACGGTGTAGGTGCGTTCGTCGTACGTCGACGGGTGCGCCGGGACCGTGGGGCGCGGCAGGCCCGGTGTGGTGACCAGGCGGGACAGCTCGTCCGGGGTGGCGGAGGCGGGGACGCCGGTGAAGACGTCGACGTCCACGTAGTCGACGCCGGGCACGGCGTGCGCGGTGGCGAGGACTTCGGAGAGGGCGGCGGGCTGCGCCAACTCCCGTCCCTCGAAGCCGAGTCGGCGCAGCAGGGCCGCCCGCAGCCGCGGCTCGACGACCTCCCAGGTGTGGTCGGGCGCGAGTTTGACGCGGGCCGCGAGGAGCAGGAGCACCAGCTCCCGTACGTCGACGCGGACGGGCAGGCGCGGGTCGCCGTACTCATTCAGCGAGGCGCGCAGGGACCGCAGCAGGTCGGAATCCTCGGCGATCGGGACGTCGTCCGTGCCGGCGACCGTGACGTGCAGCAACCGCCGCCTGCCGTCGAAGAGTTCGCGGGCTTGGGCGCGGCCGATGCCCGCCCGGGAGCGGGCGAAGTCCTCGTAGTCGGGCGCCGACACGAGCCGGTCGAGGGCCGCGACGGAGAGCGGGATGTTGCGGCGGGTGAGGGCGGGCCCGTCCGCGTCGGCGCCGCCGGTGGCGGGCCGCGGGTTGGTGACCGCGGTGACGCCGAGGGGGCGGGTGACGGCCTGGGTGATGCGGTCCGCCGCCACGTTGGCGGCCTTGCCGGTGCCGAAGCGGTAGCGGGCGCGGACGTTCTCGTGGCCGCTGGGGAGGCGGGCGCCGTGCACGCCGTCGCCGAAGGTCACGGTGGTGCGGCCGTCGGCGGTGGTGCCGGTGATGTAGACGCGTTCGCGGGGGCCGCGTCCGGCGAGGCTGTCGACCGCGTGCCAGAGCAGTCCGTCGACGCGTACCTCCAGGGCGGGTGTCGCGCCCAGGGGGGTGTCGGCGGCCATCCAGGTGAGCGGGGACTGCCAGAGCGCGAAGGTCTGGTTGACGCGGTCGGAGTTCCCACTGCCGATGGGTTCGTCGCGGCTCTCGCCGTGGGTCGCCTCGACGACGTTGCCGAGGATCTGCACGGTCTCGCGGCGGTAGCGGTGGGCGAGGTCGGCGGTCAGGGTCAGCTTGGTGTGGAAGGGTCCGTCCGGCGCGGTCGGATCGGTGACGCGCTCGGCCTCGGCGATCACCACGACCTCGGTGGCCTGCACTCCGGTGGTGCCGGTGATGTCGCTGCGCTCGCCGCTGACGATGAGGGTGCGGCCGCGCTGCAGGTCCTGGTACAGCTCGGCGAGCTCGATCTCGTTGCCGTGGACGTCCTCGCCGAGCGGCTCGTCGGCCATCCGCAGCGGCTCGCCCGCCGCGTACACGGTGGTGTCACGGATGTGTGATAGCAGGACGTCCTTGTCGTCCAACCAGGGGTCCGCGAGGGTGAGTTCGGTGCCGCGTCCGGTGATGCCGTAGTTCGTGTACGCGGCCGTGCGCACCGCCGTGACCTTGGTGGTGACGAGCTGCAGCTTGCTGTCGCCGGGGATGCCGCCCTGCGCGCCCTTGCGGGGCCGCTGGACCGCGACCCAGCTGCCGACCGTGACCGAGTCCTGCACGCTGTCCAGCTGCAGGATGTTCCGGTCGACGGGCTCCGGCTTGCTCGCGATGACGATCTCGACGTCGGGCTGGGTGCCGGCCGCCGTGTACGTGAGCGTCACCTCGTACCCGTCCCGCGTGACCTGCTGCCGGACACCGGGCAGCAGGATCACCGGCTCGGACGAGCCGTTGCTGACGACGACATGGATCCGGTTCTCGCTGTCGGGCCGGGACACGAACAGGCCGAGGTCGGGCAGCCCGGCGTGCAACTGGGCGGTGACGCCAGGCTCCTGGGAGTCCGTGGGCCGCCGGGCCAGCCAGCTCAGCTCGCGGTCCTGGGCGGCGCGGGCCGAGAGGTCGACGGTGCCCGGGCCGAGCGGGAACGGCGGGATGACCGTCTGGCCGAGCAGATTCTCCGAGCGCTGGTCGGAGCCGTTGCCTTCGATGTACTGGAACTCGGCCCGCTCCGGCACCTTGCCCGAGGTGTCGAAGACGATGCGCATGCTGGTCAGCACGGCACCGGTGAGCGGCCAGTCGGCGGTGCGCACGACCCGGCCCCGGTCGTCCTGGACCGGCTTGAGCGGGGCCGTCGCGCCGAACGGGGCCGTCCGCACGCGCAGGGCGAGCAGCTCGCGCAGCAACTTCGGCGCGGCCGGCCCCTTGGCGTTGTGCAGGGCCGGGTAGAGGGTGCGGGCGAGACCCGGGTGCAGGGCCGCGAGGAGGCGGGCGGTGTCGGCGCCCGGGGCCGGGGCGGCGGGCGTGAAGCCGCGGCCCGGGGTCTTGCCGGTGCCGGCGGTGAGAGCGGGGACGAGGGTGGCGAGGGCGTTGAAGGCGGCGGCCTGGGGCGCCTGCCGTTCCGCCGTGTACTTCAGCGCCGCGGCCCGCTCGCCGTCGTCCACCGGCTGGGCGGGCGCCAACTCCAATGCCCGCTCCGCCAGTTCGGCCAGTACGGCTTCCAGCTGCTCGAACCACCCGGCGACGTCTTCGTACGCCCCCGCGAGCACCTGCGCCTCGCCGAGCCGCGCCAACGGTTCCGAGAGGCGGGCGGCGAACCGGCCGGGCGTTTTGATGCCGGGCAGATCGGCGCGCAGCGGCTTCAGCACCTGGAAGTCGAACTCCGCGATGAGCAGGCTGATGGGCCGGGGGTTGGGCACCTCGGGCGTGGGCGGCTCGTCGCCGGGCTCCCCCGGTTCCGCCGGTTCGGCGACCCAGCGCAGCGCCTCGTCGACGAGTTCCTTCAGCGTCGGCGGCGCCGACATGGGCAGGCTGATCCCGGTGATGTCGTCGTCACGGTCGACGCGGACGCCGGCGATGGGGGCGAGGCGCCGGTCACCGCCCGCCTTCTCCTCGAAGACGAACAGCAACTGGTCCCCGGTGCGCAGGGAGTTGTCGGCTCCTTCGACGAACAGCTCGGAGCGCCGCTCCACATCCTCCGGGGTGATCAGCGTCGCCCGGCGCCTGCGGACCTTGAGCTCGTTCCAGTCCCAGCGGGCCTTGAGGTCCTGGCCCGTCTCGAAGGTCTGGGACTCCTCGTCGGCCGCGGCGGGCACGGAGTGGCTGCGCGCCCCGCGCGGGATGACCACGGGCAGGTTCTCGGCGCGCGGGTCGCGGTCGAGGCGGTACGCGAGGTGGGTGGAGGCGGCGACGCCGGGGCGCGGCCGGTGACCGACCAGGCGGCCCAGCAGCACCAGGGAGCGGTGCTCGTTGGCGGTACGGACGTAGGCCTCGTCGGCGATGCGCTCGGAGTGGAAGGTCAGCAGGTCCCCGAGGACGGCGGTGGCGTCGAGCAGGCCGAGCGCCGGGTCGTCGGGGGTACGGACGGTGAGCCGGCCGAGCGCCGGGTAGGCGGGCGAGGCGAGCCGGTCGTGGAGGGCGGCCAGGAAGGAGCCGTAGTCGCCGACGCGGTAGTCGAGGGCGGTGCGGCCCGGCGGATTGTGCGGGGCGGAGGGGGCGTGGCGTTCGTCGTGACCGCCGCCGCCCGCGCACGCACCGCCGCAACCGCAGCCGCTTACGTCTTCGGCGCTCATCGGGCACCTCCCAGGGTGATCTCGAGGTGGCCGTTCTCAGGCCGGTCCGGGTCGTTGTCGCACGTGGCGATCTCCAGCGGGCCGAGCCGCAGCACGCCGTCCTCCCTCTCTCCACGGTCCTCTTCGAACAGCCTGCGCAGCCTGGTCACTTGGACGCTCTCCACGCCCTGTACGGCGGCCGCGACCGCGACGAGCCGGCTCAGCCGCACCGGCTCACCGAAGCTCAGCGCGTCCGGGTGGAAGAAGCCGAGCCGCCCGCCGGGCAGCCGGCCACGCCCGAGGACGCGGTACAGCTCGGCGAGGATCTGCCCGTGCTGGTGCCCCGGCTTCGCGGACACGCACAGCGCGACGTCCACCGGCACCAGGCGCGCGGGGCTCACGACCAGGTCGTGGCCGATACGCCGGTACGCCTCCAGGGCGTGCGCCACCGAGGCGAGCAGCTCGGGCGCGGGCGCGCCGGTCCCGTACGCGTCGATGGCGACGTGCGCCTCCTGGACGCTGCCGGTCCACCGGATGTCGGCGGCGGCGCGCTGTACGCCGGGCAGGGCGGAGGCGAGGGCGGCGTAGTCCTCGGCGGTGACGGCACGAAGGCGGGCGCGGCGCAGGTCGAGCGGCGCCAACTGCCTTACTTGTTCCAGTGGTTCGGGTTCTACGCCGCCGAGTGCGGGGAGGGGGTTGCGTACGCCGGCGACGGGGATGGGGGTGTCGGGCGCGTCCGGGGTGCCGTCGTCCTGGCAGATGACCAGGTGGTTGATGGCTTCGGCGCCCACGTTGCCCGCGGTGCCGCCGCCGAGGCGGTAGCGCAGCTCCAGGCGGGCGCCCGGGGTGGGCCGGGCGCCGTGCAGGCCGTCGCCGAAGCGCAGGGCGAGGCGGCCGTCGTCGTCGAGCTCGCCGACGAAGTGCCGGTCGCGCGGCCCGCTTTCGAGCAGGTCGCGGCGGGGCTCCCACTCCTGTTCACCGTCGCCCTCGTGGATGCGGACGGCGGGCAGGGCCTGGCGCGGGTCGTGGGTGAGGGCGGCGGTGGCGGGGCCGCGCAGGACGGGCTCGTCGGGGTGGAGTCCGGCGGCGTAGGGCGGGCCCCAGGTGTGGGCGATCTCCCAGGCGATGTGGCCGTCGAGGACGGTGCCGGCGCGGGCCCGTGCGGTGAGTACCTCGATGCGGCGGAGCTTGTTGTCCAGCAACTGGTCGCTGCGGTGCAGGAGTTCACGCAGGGCGCGGACGGGGTGGGCGCTCAGTTCGAGGCGCTCCAGGATCTTCAGGCCGTAGATGACGGTGAGTTCGGCGATCTCGGCGTCGTCGAGGCCGTCCCGGTCGCGGGCACTGCGCCACAGCTCGGTCAGGCGCTGCTCGACGCGCCCGGGGATCGCGGCGAGCCGGTCGGCCTGGCCCTTGCTGACGTGGGCGGGGTCCGGGAAGGCGACGGCCTGGGTGACGGGCGAGCGGCCGAGCTTGGGGTGGAAGCGTGGCTTGATGCCCGGGTAGACGGACTGGGCGGGGAGGGTCTTGAGGGCGGCGGCCTGGGCGTACGAGGTGCCCGGGACCACGCGTTCCCGTCCCTGCTGTCCCGCGAGTTCGAGGCCGAGGCCGGCGCGGATGGTCTCCACTTCGCCGACGACGTCGAACAGTTCACGGATGTCGTCGGCACTCAGCGGCGAACCGCATTCGGTCTGGTCCGCAAGGGAGTTGATGAGCCGCGCCGGTGCGTTGCCCTCGTCGCGGTCGTTGCAGCCGAAGGCGGGCGGGCCGCAGGCGCCGGTGACGGCGGGGACGTGCGGCACGGTGACGGTCTCCGCGAGGCCGTCGCCGCACCAGGCCAGCGAGCGGCCGTGGTCGACGAGGACCACGTTGCCGCGGGCCACGCTCACGTCGTCGACGGGTGCGCAGTCGCGGCCGCCGAGCGTGGTGAGGGTGAGCGGGAAGCGCAGGGCGTCCTCGGCGGCCCAGGTCACCTCAAGGACGGGCTGGTCCTCGATGCGGTCGACGCCCGGAGTGACGGAGGTGAGGCGGACGGCCTGGCGGCGGGTGGGGTCGGCGTCGCCGGGGGTGCCGGTGCGCGGGCCCTTCACCTCTTCGAGGATCAGTACGTCGCCGGGCCGGAGGTCGAGCCGGCGCTCCTGGCACAGCTCGGGGTCGGCCCACTCGTCGCGCAGGGTGGCGGCGGTGGCCCCTGCGGGCAGGGCACATGTCTCCCCGCCCCAGGTCCACAGGCGGATCGTGTTGTGGGCGTCGAGGAGTCGCAACGGCTCGCCTGCGTCGACCGGTTCGAAGACCTCGACCGAGCCGCGCTCGCTCAGGTCGGCGAGGTCCGCGTCGTCGATGACGGTGCCGGGTTCCGGGGTCTCGTGCGGGTCCAGGGTGCGGGTGTCGACGGACGCGAAACGGAAGGTCCCCGGCAACAGGGTGTGCTCGCCGGCCGTCTCCACGGCGACGTACGCCCGGGCGCTCGCGCCGTCGTGCATCGCGTAGTCGATGAGGCGTACGTGGCGGCGTACGGAGATCCTGCGGCGCGCGGTGTCCAGGTAGGTCTCGGTGGCGACCGCGTCCTGCTGGTGGCTGATCAGGTCGCCGGTGTGGGCGAGCAGCTCGACCAGGGTCGTGCCGAGGTCGGCCGGGTTGCGCTCGACCCAGTCGGGCGTGGTGAGCGCGAGGCGGTCCAGGAGGAGCTTGCGGATGGTCTCGTAGTCGCGGGCGGTGTAGTCGATGACGGGGGCCTGCGGGAAGTCCGTGGCCTCCTGCGGCTCGTCCGCGCAGTCGAACGGGGACGGACAGTCGGGCCGGAAGCGGAACTCCGCGCTGTGGTAGCGCTGGTCGAACCCGCGGAAGGGCACGTCACCGGGCCGCCCGTACGGGTCGGTCTCGACGAGCGAGAGCCGGTAGGGGGAGGTGTCGCCGGCCTGGTCGAGGGTGACGTAGAGCCGGTCGTCGAGCTCCGGGTCCTCCTCGCGCTCGACGCTGACGTCCTCGGCGCGCAGGCCGGTGACGCGGCGGCCGCCGTCGATGCGTACGTTCTCGGGGCACAGGCCGTGCGGAGCCTTGCCGAGGAAGGTGACGGTGAGGACAAGCCCGTCGTCGCTCACCTCTACGGCGTCAACTCCGTTGAGCTGAGCGGCCCTTACCTTGGCCCGTCGGCCGCCGACGGTGGTGGTCGTTTCGCTGGTCACGCCTGGGCCCTCCCTTCGAAGACGTCGTCACGGCGGGTCCCGGTGGCGCGTACGGCGTAGGCGAGGAAGACGCGTACGACGTTCTCGTCGCTCTCCATGTCCAGCGCCTCGACCTCGATCAGGTCGCCGAGCCAGCGCTGAAGGGCGGCCTGCACGGACAGTTCGAGGGTGCTGGTCAGCTCGGGGCTGTTCGGCGAGAAGACCAGGTCGAGCAGACCGCAGCCGAAGTCGGGGCGCATCACGCGCTCGCCGGGGCTGGTGAACAGCAACTGCTCGATCAGGTCCCGTACATGCTCGTCGTGGTCCGCGTGTGCGGTGCGCCCCCGCCGGTCGACCCGGAACGGGAAGGCGATGTCGCTGCGGACCCGGGTACGCCGGCTCATGGGATGGTCACCTCTCGCTGCGTGGCCTGGACGAAGGGCGGCCCCTGGGCGACGAACGCCGCCGAGAAGCACTGGGCCGCGGAGGTGTCGAGCAGCACGGGCGCGCCGTCGACGGTGATGCCGGTGTCGTCCGCGGTGAAGCGGACGGCCACACAGGGTGAGGGCACACCGTCGACGGTGTGCGGGCAGCCGGCGACCACGAAGGTGTGCGCGCCGGTGAGGACCGGTACGCCGTTGAGGTGCACCGACCCGTTGGATGTCGTGGCGGGTACGGCCCTGCCGCCGTGCGGGCAGCTGATCACGGCGTCCTCGCCGAGCAGGCTCCCCGAAACCCCGGATATCCCGGACAACTTGATCCGTCCCCCGTTACTCGTCACTTACCACTGGCTGGTCATCGGTCACTGATCACTGGCCACTTGTCACTGCTTGGCGGCCACGGTCAGGCCCTTGCTGATGGTCACGCGCTTGCCCTCGAGGACGACCTCGGCGCCCTCACCGGTCGCGATGACGATCTTTTCCTTGGTGATGTGGATGTACGAGCCGCCGTCGGCCTGCAGCCGGATCCCCCGTTCGGCGCCCGGCGCGTCGGACATCACGATCTTGTGGTTGCCGGGTGTCTGCACGACGACGGGCTTGTGGTCGGAGGCCTGTGCGGCCAACTTCCTCGCATCCGGAGGGAGTTCACTCTCATCGCCGTACCAGCAGCCGGTCCACACCGGGAAGCTCGGGTCGCCCTGCTCGAACTCGACCCACACGCCCGCCCCCGGCGACGGCACCACGAACTGGCCGGCCCCGGGCCCGGTGAACGGCAGGCAGGGCAGCGCCCAGGTCGAGGTCTCCGGTCCCAGGACGTCGGGGACCTCGACGGTGACGCGGCCGATGTGCAGCGGGTCGTTGTTGTCGACGACCCGGCCGCGGAACTTGCCGAGGTAGCGATTGCTGGGTGCCGCCATGCTGAACTGCTCCTGGTGTGTGCGGTATTGCTCGCGTGGGGTGGGTCAGGGCCGGACCGTGTCGTGCTGCGCCTCCAGCCCCTCCCTGGAGAGGGTGAAGTTCTGCTGGAAGGAGCCGGGCCGCAGGTTGTGGGTGACGGACTTGACGTAGTAGTCGCCGTCGTAGGCCCGCCCGGACCCGCGCACGCCGACGAGCTGGCGGGGCTGCAGCAGATACCCGTGCCGGTTGACGTCGAGCGAGCCGGACCCTGAGATGACATCGGCCGATGTGGCGGCCTGCGCGAGGAGTTCGGCCTCGGCCTGCGCGCGCTGCTGCTTGGCGGTGCCGGACAGGGTCTTGCGCTTGAGCGCGGGCGTGGGCCGCTTGCCGAGCGGGGGCCGCAGCGGGGTGATCGGCGGCTGCGGCAGGAGGGTGGAGTGCCGGTTGGCGGGGTCCTGCCAGCGGGCCTGCGGTTCCTGGCGCGCGGTGCCGTCGTACGCGAACGTCAGCTGGTCGACGGTGGAGTTGGCGTCCATGTTGACGTTGAGGGCGTGCTGACGGATACCGAGGCGGACCTCGGGCCCCCAACGGGCGGAGGACTGGCCGGGGTTGGGCCCGGGCTCCAGATAGAAGGTGAACCCATTGGCACGGGCGAGCTCATTCACGTACTGCAGATCGGTACTCGTCTGGTAGTGCACGCGCAGGTTCTGGTTGGGGGGCTGGTGGATCTGCTCGCGGTACACATCCGGGCGGATGCCGTACTCGGAGTAGCGGCGCAGGATGGCGAGGACGCGCTCGGAGGGCGGGAGGTTGGGGTAGCGGTCGGTGCGCTCCTCCAGGTCCATGAGGAGGGTGAGGTCCTCGCCGGTGATGGTGAGGGTGGAGTGCCCCGGCTGATTACTGGAGCCGACTTCCTGACGCACGATCAGCCCGTCGAGCAGCACCTCGGGGGTGCCTTTGACGCTGACGGTGACGATGACGCGGGTCTTCGGGTCGAAGAAGCCCTCGGGGAGCAGGGCGCGGCTGATCATCCCGTTCTTCGTGAGATCGAAGGCGAGCTGGAACCCGCTCCGCTCCCCCGCCGTCGCGGTGATCTGCGCGGACAGCAGCGCCTCGGTGACCTCTTGCGGGACGGGCTTGGCGAGCTGCGGCCCCATGTGGAGCGTGATGTGGATGGGGCCTTTCCCCACGGATTGCTCAGACACGCCGGTTCCCCTGCGGGAAGCCGCCGGCACGCGGGATGTCGATGACGCTGCCGGCTTCGTCGGTCAACTCCCGGGGATCGAGCACCGGATTGGCATCGGCGATCTGCCACCACTGCCCCGGGTCACCGAAGTACCGCTGCCCGAGGAGATCGGGCCGCTCGCTGGTGCTGACGGTGTGCGTTTGGGTGTTGTCATCGCCCTCGTCGGGGAGCGGGGGCAGCAACCGCCGCTTGGTGTAACGGACTTCGGTCCCGTCCGCCTGCCGGTGGATCCCGATCTCGGCGTCGTGATACCGACTGGACCTCGGGTAGGGATGCGCGCCCGGTATGGCATCCATGGCGTTCTCGTACGGCTCGATGTCAGCCATGGCGATGACTCACCCTCTCCCGCTCGATGTTTCCGCACGTCGTCATCGGCTCAGCACTCCATTGAGGCCGAGCGCGCCCAAGCCCCCGCGCAGCCCGCCCCTGGCGAGCTGCTCCTTCTGCGCGAGGTGCGCCATGTAGAGGTCGGCGCCGAGGTGGTCGGCCGGCAGATCACTGACGCTGAGGACCTTGAGGCCGATGCTGAGGGAGGCCCGGATGGGGTTCAGGTTCACGTCGAACGCGGACTCGTTGATGGACAGTTCGGTGAGCCGCACGGGCATGACGCGCTTGCTGCCCCACGTGAAGAGGGTGAGCGGCATCTCGATCGGACTGATCTCGATGGTCCCGTTCTTCGCCAGCCGACTTGCTTCGCGAAGCTGGGCGGTGGTGGGCTGCACGAGCATTTCCAGGGTGGCGAGTTGGGGATGAATCCCGACGGGCGCGGCGATCTCAAGCTGATCGGTGGCGTCAATCTCGGCGGTGAACTTCCACTGCTCCTGGGCGGGCCCTTTCAGTCGGAGGGCCTCGTTACGGTCCCCGTTCCCGCTGCCGCCACCGCCGGAGTCGCCTCCGGCACCCGCTGTTTGGGGCGAGAGGCTGCGTTCGAGGGTGTCGGGGTTGAACTGGAGCACGATGATGCGTTGGGGGGTGCCGCGTTCGGGGTCTATGAGGACTATTCCGGAGCGGATGGGCTTGGGGATGTCGGTGTAGCGGGTCATATTTGCACTCCGTTCATGATCAGGCCAGATGAACTACGGGTCCGTGGCTCTTCTACTGGCCCATAGCCCGCCTTCTCTTCGCGGCATCGAAACCTCGAACAATTTGCTGCCTGACTCCGTCGACATCCTCGGGTTTCCATGAATCGATGACCTCTTCGACCGTTGCCAGGTGAGTGTCCAGGTAGTAGCCGATGAGGAGGGCGAGCGCCTCGACCTCCAGTTCCGGGTGCGGCAAACGAGCGACCCTGGCCAGAATCTCTCCCACTGATCTGTCCTGGACGTGGTTGAAGGCCATGAGCGCGTCAACCCGATCCTTCATCCCCCTGTCTTCATCGAAGACGACTCCCTCGATATCACGGACCAGTTCGGCGTCTGGTGGGTCCGCTTCGTCCGAATCAAGCAATGCGGCACGGGCCGCCCAGAGAGCAGCGCTGAACACCTCAGAGGACTCGCCGGTGCGCAGCATCGCAGAGATAGCGCTCGCGTCACTGGAATCCCCCAGGTCCCCCAGGACACGCAAGGCACTGGCATGGTTCAGCCCCATGTCGCCTCCCTCGAAATCCTCTGGCGGATAGGGCGGCATGGTCAGCGATCGGCGGGCGACTTCCAGGACCGTCTCCTCAAATTCCTCGTACGGATTGGACCCACCGAAACGGGTCAGCGACTGCTCATGCCGGTAGTGATCAAGCGCGACCCCCACGGCGACGACCGAGTCGCTCCGCAGCAGAGCCAGGAATCCGTCGACTCCAACAGCCCCGGAGGCAAGCCGGGCACGGACCTCGTCAAGACGGCGATCCTGGGTGGTGTATTCAGCCCAGTAGTGCGAATCAAATTTCACTTCACTCACGCTGGATCCCTCAATTCCAAGATGGCCCCCTTCGGGATGCTCCCATGAATCAAGATCTCCTGAGTTCGCACGACATCCTGCAACCCCTGCCTCTCACCCTTGTTAAGCCCCGCAAGCCCCCAACGCTCCTGGTCCGCCGCATTCGTAAGGTCGAATATCTGACTTGGCGAGACAAAGGCGAGATCGATCCTGACCGATCCGAACTCGCCACCGAGCGCCTCTCCTTGAGGGTTCCTCAAGTCCTTGACCGGCAGCTTCGAGGTCGAGAAGAAGGGGGTCACCCGTTTCACTGGCTGCTTCTTTTTCTTCTTTCCGCCGCGCTCCGACTGTGCGCCGAGTACGTGATCCTTCACCTGTGCGGGAGTGGCCGGCAGGTCAGGCATTTCAGCACTCAGCCCGTCGCGATCGGGCCGCTTGTCCCGCGAGGCGAGATTACGCTCGACCTCACGAGGCACGAAGCTTCCGGACTCGCTCTTGACGTACTCCCTGCCACCGGCATCCCTGTACGCAGGCTGCACCCCCTTCGTTTGAACGACCGTCATGTCTTCTTCCCGCAGCCTGCGCCTGAACTGACCAATGGCGGTCTTCTCCGGCTCTCCCTTTATGTTGCGCGGGTTGTCATATTTCAGAACTACACTGTTCGGAGCCCTTTCTATCCACGCGTCCTTCTTCCTCAACTGCCCGATCTCCGGGTTCCATTCAAGCTTCCCCCTTCCCGTCCTACCACCTCCTTGCCCGCCGCTCGAACCCGTCGAGTGCGCGACTCGGCTGTTCCCCTGGCCTCCACCACCACTATTATCCTGCCCACCTCTCAGCACGCTGTCTCCGATAGCTTCAACCTTTTCAACTATCGCTTCCAGCGTATGGGTTCCCGTCACTTCAGCCTTGATCCGGTTACGCAACTCAAGCGTCACCTTGTCCTCGACACCGTGGGGGAACACCTCAAACTCCCCCTTCGCCGCAATGGCTGTCGGATTGAGTGTCGCGACAACACTGAAGTCCTTTTCGCCCGCGGCAGCTAGGCTCGTGAGCCGATTCCACACACGCATAGCTGCGAGCGTCGTGTTCAGTACCGGTGCGGGCAGGCCCTTGTCCAGCAGCCGTTTCAACTTGGGATGAATGCGCGCCACGATCTTCCGCAGCCGCTCGTCCTTCGATTCCTTCGAGTCCTCGTCCTTCTTCTTCCTGTCCTTGTCATGCTTGGTCTTGGGCCGGCCAGGACCACTCTTCTCGTGCTTGGGCTTGGTCTTGCCCGGGCCCTTACGGTCGGGCTTCGGCTTTCGTCCGCCCGGCTCGTCCTTGTCGTGCTTCGGCTTCTTGCCCGGCTCATCCTTGTCGTGCTGGGGCTTCTTGCCCGGCGCGTCGTCCTTCGGCTTGCCGTGGCCGTCCTTCTCGGGCTTGTCCTTCCCGGGCTTCTTGGTGCCGGGGCCGTCCTTGTCGCCCTTCTGGTGGGGCTTGCCGGGAGCGTCCTTACCGTCGCCCTTCGGCTTGTTCGCCTCCGGTTCCTTCGGCTTGCCCGGACCTTCCTTGCTGTCCTTCGGCTTGCCCGGTGCGTCGTCCTTCGGCTTGCTCGGCGCCTCTTCCTTCGGCTTCGGCTTGGCCTTCGCGTCCGCTTCCGGCTTCGGCTTCGCCGGGGGTTCCGGCTTGGGCTTCGGCTTGGCCGCCGGCGTCGGGCTCGTGTCCTGCTTGCCGGGAGCTCCCTTTTCGTCGGCCTTGCCCGTGGGCTTCTTGCCGTCGGGGCCGGCGGACTTGCCCGAGCCCTCTGCGCCGGGCTTGCCCTGGGCGGACTTCGTATCCGGCTTCGGTGCAGACGACGAGGCGGGTTCCGAGTTCGGCGCCCCCTTGCCGTCGCCCTTCCCCGCGCCCTTGTCGTCCGCGCCGCCCGCCGGCCGCTTCCCGTCACCCTTGCCGGGCTTGAACTTCTTACCGAGGCGCGCCGCGACGCCCTTGAGGCGCTTGCCGACCTTGGCGACGTACTTGCCGATGCCGTCCATCAGGGCCTGGTACGCCAGTTCCAGGAGCACGACGACGCCGGCCGCCACCGCCTTCGCGAAGAGGATGCCCGCGCCGCCCTGGCGGACGACCTTGAGCCAGGAGATGACCGCGCCGATCGCCTGCAGGATCGCGCCGAGCGCGCCGATCGCCGTACGGATCGCGTCGATGACCGCCATGGCCCAGCCCGCGCCCGGGATCAGCTTGGCGATGACCTTCGTGATGACGATCTCGCCGATGATCAGGGGGAGCATCGGGACGACCGCGTCCCACGTCTCCTTGACGATCTTCTCCAGGCTGAAGCCGCCCTTGATGAGCTTCTCGATGATCGCCTTCGGAACGCCGATGATCTCCTCGATCTTCGACTGGAACCACGCCTTGACGGCCGATACGACCTCGCGGAAGAGGTGGTTCTTCGCACCGTCCACCGCAGAGTTCTTCGCCCCGCTCAGCCAGCCGCCGGGGTCGGAGAGGAAGTCGACCGCGATGAGCATGAACTCGCCCAGCGCGTTGAGGAGTTTGGAGGCGTAGTCGAGGACCTGCTTGACCGCGTCGACGACTGCTTTGATGACGTCCATGAGCATCTTCTTCAGGATGTTCAGGATGTCGCTGAGCAGCTTGGCGATGGCGTTCAGGAGATCGGATATGGCCTTCTTGAGCATCGCCGCGAGACGGTTGACGAGGGCGATCGCCGCCTCGATGAGGGAAGTTATCAACTTCCGGATGCGGTTGGCGATCTCGATGACGGCCCGGACCATCGCCTTGGCGAACTCGATCAAGTCGTCGATCAGTTGCTTGATCGTGTCGACGATGAACTTGCGCGCCTCGTTGATCCAGCGCTCCACCGTCTCCTTGAAGTTCTTGATGAAGCCGACGACAGCGTCCCGCGCGTCCTTGATGACGCGGACGATCGCGTTCTTGATCTCGATGACTTTTTCTTTGAGCCAGTTGAAGGCCTTGCTGACCCAGTTTCCCGAGTCCTTGACGCTGTTGTCGCGCTTCTTCTCGGCGTCCTTCTCCGCCTTGGTGTTCTCGTCCTTGATCTTCTTGTCGCCGTCGTCCTTTTCCTTGGTGACGTCCTTGTCTGTCTTCTCTTCCTTGTCCTTGACGTCCTTGCGGACCTTCTCGTGCCGGTCCGTCTTCTTCGTACCGAGCTTCTTGAGTTCGCCGTCCTGCTCGGTGCGCCAGTCCTCACGGTGCGCGGTGACCTCGGTCATCGCCTTTCCGCGCTCGTCCGCCTGGCTCTTGGTGTTGGTCGCGATCTCGGCGTCGACCTTCACCTTGTGCTTCGCCTGCGACTCGCGGGAGTCTTTGTCCTTGGTCTGCCGGCTGTCCGACATGCCCTTCTGGCCGTCGGTGAAGGCCCGTTGGAACTGCGGACCGCGGTCGTGCTCGGCGACCTCCGAGGCCGCTTCCGGCGGTACCGCCCCGGTCGACGCACCGCCCGCGGGGATCCCGCCCTTGCCGCCGGCGGCGCCGGGGACCTGCCCCTTCATCTGCTCCTTGGGAGCGTCGGGGTAGACCTGGTTCTCGCCCATCGGGCGGCCCGCGTCGTCCCGGCCCGTGGCGACGGTCTCCTCGCCCTTGGCGTCGACACTGGTGCCCTGCTCACCGGCAGTATCCTCGGCGGCGCCCTGCATCTGTACGCCCGGCGCGTTGCCCGCCTGGGCCTTCTTCAGCGCCTCGTCCTTCGTGGGCAGCCCGGCGAACTTGGCGGCCAGTTCCTGCGCGTCCACCTTGAAGCCGACCCAGCTCAGGAGCTTGCCGACACCGAAGCCCAGGGCCATCTTGAAGGTGTCCCAGCCGCCGGGCTCCTCCGCCTTCTCCGCCTCGATCTGCCCCTCGGGCTCCTTGGCGCCCTTGACCTCGGCCTTCTCGTCCTTCGGCGCCTCGGACTTCTGCGCCGGATCCTGCGAGTATGTGGCCGGGGCGCCGGCCTTCGGCTTGCCCTCCAGGGTCTGCGGGGCACCGGCCGGACGCTGCATCTGGGGCGGGGCGGCGGCGAGGGCCTTGTGTTCGTCACCGACCGTGCGGTCCGTCGCACTGCCGACACCCGACATGGCCTGAAGTGCCTTGTGCGGCTTGAGCTTTGAGGCCGTCGAAAGGCCCGCTTCGGGAGACACGGTGGCGAGGTTGGGGGCCGCTGCGGTGTCCTTCTTGCCCCGGCCGGGGGCCGCCTTGGCAGCGCTGCCGCCGCCTCCGCCCCCAGCTCGCGTGGCCTTCGGCTCGGCACCCTGCTTGCGGCCCGCCGCCTTCGGCGCGGGCGCCTGCTCGGGTTCGGAGGCAGGCTCGGGTGCGGAGACCGGCGCGGGCGCCTCCGGGGTTTTTACGGGCTCCGCCGCGGCGGGCGTGTGCGCCTTCGCCGCCGGGGCCTCGTGCTGCGGGCTGCTTCCCGCACCGGGCCCACCACCGGAGGCAGCCTTGGGCTCGGGGGCGGCCTCAGTCTTGCCGGCAGCGCCAGGCCCAGTACCAGCAGTGGCCGAAGCCCCGCCGCTCGCAGCCCCTGTGCTGGACGCCGGCCCGGAGGACCCTGATGACTTCGCCCCGGGTTCCGACGCCGCCGTCTTGCTCCCCGCGGCCTGCTGAGACCCCTTCTCCGCCGCACCCCCGCCCTTGTCCCCCGCCGCCGGGGCGCCCTTCTCCTCCTTGGCGGCGGCCTCCTTCGCGGGGGCCTCCGTGGTCTCGCCGCCGGCAGTCTTGCCCGGCGCCTCCTGCACGGTCGTCTGCGCGGCGACCGGACCAGCCTTCGGGTCGTCCCCGCTCTTCGGGTCCTTCGTCGCCGCGCCCGCGCCCGCCGGAGCGGCAGCAGCCCGCTCCACATCGACGGCCCCCAACTCGCCACCGGAGGCGCCTGTTTCGTCCGCGTCGGCTGAGTCCCCCGGCCCATCAGCGTCCGCGTCGAGCTCGGGCTCCGGCAGATCCGCGTCCGCCGCATCCTCGGCGTCCTCGGCGTCCCGCTCGGCCTGCACCTTTTCGGCCTTGGTGGGCGGAGGTGCCGGGAACGACGGCAGCGCGGCGTCGCCGGAGCCGGGCTCCGACCTGTCCGCGGTCGGCACGCCGGACACATCGAGGTCCTGCTCCGGCAGGAAGTCCTCCGGCCGCAGCTTGGTGTCCCAGGCGCTCGGCTCACCGCCCCCGACCTCGACCTCCGACTCACTACCCGCACCGAACGGGTCCTCGTCGGCCTGCTCCTCCTCGCCGTCCAGGTCCTGACTGCGTACGCCGTCGAGCCTGCTGACCGCGCCGGACAGCTCGGTGTCCTTGCCGGACGCCATGGGCGAGCCGGTGGGCTTGTCCTTGCCGCCCTTGTCCTCCGGCTTGACCTGCTTGCCGGCCGTCAGCGCGTCGGCCGCGCCGGGACGGTTCTTGGCAGCGGACTCCTCCTTGCTCGCAGCCGCGGCGCCCTGCTGGCCGTGCCCGTCCTTGCCGTCCTTACCGTCGGCGCCGCCCGCTTCCTTCTTCTCACCGCCACCCTGCTGACCGGCCTGACCGCCCTGACCGCCCTCGGACTTCCCGCCCGAGGCCTCGCTCTGGCCTGACGACGCATCCTGCCGAGCAGCAGCACCCGGTACGCCAGAGTCCGCCTCGGCCCCCGAACTCCCGGTTCCACCCTGGGCATTGGATCCCTTGGCGCCCGCACCGGGCTTCCGCTTCGGCTGCTTGCCCTGTGGGGTGGTTCCGTCCTCCCGGCTGCCCCCGTTCTCCGGAGTGCTGCCGGGCACCCACTCCTGCTCGGTCCGGTCCTTCTCCGGACCCGGCGCCACCTCGGGCAGCTCCTCCTCGCCCTGCTCCTCCTCGGCCTGCCGCCGCTCGTTCTCCCGCTCGACGTGCAGGTCCGCCGCCGAGTCGGACTCCACGCCCGGCACGTCGAGCGAACTCTGCTCCAGCTCATCGACGTACTCGATGTCGTCGACGAGGTCGAGGACGCGGTCGTGCTCCGGACTGAGCAGCCGGTTCTCCAGCCGGACCAGGACGCCGTCCCGCAAGTCCTCGGGCATCCGGGCGAGTTGCATCCGGGTGCGCTTCGACAGGTCCTCCGGGTCGCCGCGCAGCGAGCGCACCACCTGGTTGGCCAACCGGTCGACGAGAGTCGCCGGGTCGATCTGCTCGATGCGATTCCGGTCCGCGTCGACCGTCGCGTACCGCATCCAGCCAGGGGTGGCCTGCCCCGCCTCAATCTCCGGGGTCTTCTCCGGCGCCGATTCCTCAGAGCGTACGAGTTCCTGCGCCCCCGCCTCCGCCTCCCGCTCGGCGGCCTGCTGCGGCAGGCTTACCGCGCCCAGGTCGCGGCCGGCGCGCAGCGCGCCGAGCCCCTCCGGGTTCTGGACGGTGTGCAACAGCTCGTGGGCAAGGAGGCGTTGGCCGTCGGTCGTGCCCGGGCGGAAGGCGCCCTCGCGGAAGAAGATGTCCTGGCCGACCGCCACCGCGTCCGCGCCGAGCAGGTCGGTGAGGGCGCCCGCGTCGCGGTCCGTGTGCAGGCGTACGCGGCTGAAGTCGTGGCCGAGCTGTTCCTCCAGCTCCCTGCGCACGCCGACGTCGAGGGGCTGGCCCGCGCCGCTGACGATGTCCTTCGGCTCGGGCGCGCGGTTCTTCGCGGCCCGCTCCTTGCGCTTCTTGCGGCGCTGTTCGGCGGACTGGTCGCTGCGGGCGTCCTGGGTCTGGGAGCCGCTCATCGGGTCACCTCCCCGTGGCCGGAGAGACCGGCGTGCACCGCGCGGGCCAGTTCCTGGCCGAGGCGGCGGGCGGAGAGGTCCGCGGGCATCGAGGGGAGGCCGGAGAGCGCGTCGAGGGTCAGGGACCCGTCCGCGGCCAGCGGGACACCGTGTTCGCGTACGAGACGGGTCAGTTCGTGCTCGAAGGACGCCGAGACCCGGTCGGGGTCGACGCGGAACCCGTCGAGGACGAGTTCGCCGACGTCGATACGGATCTCACGAGGTGCAGGGTTCTCACGTTTCACACCCATCCGCGGACCTCCGTCGGCGTCAAGGAGCGTTCCAGCTTGAGGTATTCGGTGCGGGCCGCCGCGAGCATGTGGCGCATCTGGAGGCGGTCGCCCTCCTCGGCGGCGAGGAAGGCACCGGAGAGTGCGATGTTGCGGATCGAGCCGCCGGCGACAGTGAGTTGGGCGAGCAGGTCCGGCTCGATTCCCTTGACCGGGGTCTGCGCGGGAAGCACCCGGCGCCAGATCTCGGCGCGCTCGTGCTCGGCCGGGAAGGGGAAGTCGACGACGAAGCGGATGCGGCGCATGAAGGCGGTGTCGAGGGCCTTCTTCATGTTGGTGGTGAGGATGGCGAGGCCCCGGTACGCCTCCATGCGCATGAGGAGGTAGCTGACCTCGAGGTTCGCGTACCGGTCGTGGCTGTCCTTGACCTCGCTGCGCTTGCCGAACAGGGCGTCGGCCTCGTCGAAGAGGAGCAGCGCGCCGCCGCGTTCGGCGGCGTCGAAGACCTTGCGGAGGTTCTTCTCCGTCTCGCCGATGTACTTACTGACGACCTGGGAGAGGTCGATGATGAAGAGGTCGAGGCCGAGCTCCTTGGCCATGACCTCGGCGGCCAGGGTCTTGCCGGTGCCGGAGCCTCCCGCGAAGAGCGCCGTGACGCCGAGGCCGCGACGGAGCGTTTGGGCGAATCCCCACTCCTGGTGGACAGTTGCCCGCTGCCGCACGTGCGCGACGATCTCGCGCAGCACGCTGGTCTGCCGCTCGTGAAGGACCAGGTCGTCCCAGCCCGCCTCGGGCTCGATACGCCGCCCCAGCTCGTCCATGCCGACGCGGGCCTCGCCCAGGCCCGCCCGCCAGGCGAGCTGCGCCCCGTCGAGCACGTCTTCGGCGGGCAGGTCCCGGCGTACGGCGGCAGCTGCGGAACGTACGACATGAGGCGGCAGCTGGAACTGCGCCACCAGCGAGCGCAGTTCGCTCTCTGCGATGTCGACGACCCCTTCGAACTCACCGGACCACAAGCCGAGTTGTTCCTCGTCATCCAGGTTCGGCACGCTCACTCGTTCGCCGCGCGCCCGCTCCGTCGGCCGTGGGTCCGCGCTGGAGACCACGACGGGAACGGCGGCTCCGGCAAGGAACGCCTCCGTCGCCGCCCGCTGGTCCCGGTCCAGTTCGTCGACCTCTACGAGCAGCGCGGCCGGCAGCAGGATCGCCTCGCGCTGCCAGAGCCGGGCGAGGGCGTCGCGGGCGGCGGGATCGGTGGGGATGTCCTCGGCGTTCATCGCGTAGATCCCGAGACCGGCGCGGGCGGCCGCGGCGGCGGCTATGTCGGCGCGGCTGCGCAGATCGCCGCCGACCAGCTCGACGAGGAGCGGGGCGTCCGGGCGCGCGCCCGCCGTCCAGCCCGCGGTGACGCGGTTCGCGGCCAGGTCGTACGAGGGCGGCAGGCCGTCGGCGACCGGGGTGCGGCGCAACTGGCCGTGCAGCCGGGAGTCCAGATAGGGCGAGCCGAGCAGGAAGTGCAGGATGCGCTCGTCGAGCCGGAGCCGCGACATGGTCAGCCGTGACTCGTCGTCCAGCTCGACGAGGCGCCAGCGGCGCAGCGGGGCGACCGGGGTGAGCGCGCTCCAGTGCGGCTCGCCGAGCGCGGCCAGGGCGAGGGAGAAGGTGGGGTAGGCACGCTCGGGGTCACCGCTCGCGGCCGCGCAGCGGGCGGCGGTCGTGGGGTCCAGTTCGTAGGCGGCGGTGAGGAGGATGAGGTCGCGCTCGAAGGCGGTCAGGCCGAAGCAGGAGGACAGGGCGGTGAGCGGGGCGGCGGTGGCCGGCGTCGTCTCCGGTACGTGGCCGGTCGCGGTAGTGTCCTCGCCCGCCCCCAAGTCGCTCTGTTCTCCGGCTGGTTGAGCCGGTGCGGTGTCCGCCACCCGCGCTGCGTGCGCGTCCACCCGCGCCAGTACGCGCTGGATCTCCGCCGTCAACGGCAGGTCACGGCCCCGTCCCTCTGCCCGGTCCGCCGCCATGTCGTCACCTCGCCCCCGTGTCCGCACGCTCCCTCAGCTCTCCGCGCCCGTGTCCTGGGCCGGCTTCCGCGGCGTGGCCGACTCCGCGCTCTTGGCGGCGCCACGCGCCGAGGTCTTGCGGGCACGGGCCGGGGCCTTGGCAGCCGCCGACTTGACCGGGGCCTTCGCGGCAGCGGCGGTCTTCGCCACCGCCTTACCAGCGCCCCTCGCCGAGGCGTCGCCCTTCACCGGCGCGTCCGCCCCGTCGGCGGCCGGGCCCGAGCCCGTCGACGCATCCCCGGCAGAGACCGCACCCGCCCCCGTAGACGCACTCCCGTCGGACACCGCCCCCGGCCGCTCCGGTGCCCCCGGCGCCCCGAACGGCAGCACCGTCACCGTCTGCCGCTCCACCGGCTTGGCCGGGACCGGCGTCTCGCGGCCCTCGATGAACACGAGCGCCGCCTGGTACACCACGGACAGCGAGTACGGCGTCTGGTACAGCATCCCCCACAGCTTCGACGTCTCGTCGACGTCCATCGCGGTCGGCGTGAACCGGATCTTCTGGACCGCCTCCGCCAGGTCGCTGCCCGCCAAGTAAGGCTTTTCACCGGCCTGTTCGATGATGTCCTTGGGCAGGATGGGGATCTCGTGCAGCGTGCGCACCACGGAGCCGATGAGGCGCTGCCCGACCAGCTCGTTCTCCTCGCCGTACGCGCTGATCACGAAGTGCAGGTCGAGGGCGGCGGCCGGGCGCTTGACGACCCTGCCGTCGGAGGCCCTGGTCGGCAGGTCGTTGTTGCGCTGCGAGGTGTTGGGCGTGACCTGGTACAGGAACACGGTGATGGTGGGGTCGGACGGCGGGTCGGCCGGCGGCTTGCGCGGCTCGACCTTGACGGCCATGCCGATCTCCGGCTGCAGGTTGGCCTCGATCAGCAGGGCCAGGGCCTGGGTGACGTGGGCGAGTGCAAGTGCGTTGCTCATGACGTCAGTTCCTCAGTCCCTCGATGCCTCGTCCGATACGTCGTCCACGGCGTACGTCGTTCACTCGCGCCCCCGCGCCAGGTAGTCCTGCAAACTGACCGTCGCGCCCTGCCGCCCCGGGGCCTGCCGCTGCCCGCGACCACCGCCCCCGGACGAAGCCCCCGCTGCGGTCACTTCGAGCCGCCCGATCTGCACCTGCACCACCTGCTCGGCGCCGCGTGCACCGCGGCGCCCCGCTGTCTGCCGTACCGCGTCCCGTGCCGCCGCCGTGTCCACGGCGCTGGGCCGAAGGGGGGCGGGCACGACGGCGGCTGCGGCCTCCGCACCCGGGGGGACGGGCGCGGAGGCCGCGCGCGGGGACGGAAGCGCGGTGGTGCGCTCCCGTGCGGTGGCACGGCGTGAGGTCTCGGGGAGAGCGCGCGGCACGGGTGCGGCGGCGGGCCGCAGCAGGGGCACGTCCGGCCGGAGGGCTGGAGACGCAGCGCGTGGGGTGAGCGGCTCGGGGGCAGGGGTCGATTCCGTACGTACGAGGGTGCGCTCACGTTCCGAGTGGAACCTGACCTCACGCGTCGCAGCCATCAACTCCCCACCCCTCACGGCTTGTTGTTGCGAAGAAGGCCACAGCGCCCCAACCTCGTCGGCCTCCTGATGCCCGCCCCCGCGCACCGCCTCCACCCGCTCGAAGGGGCCGGCGAGCCTCGGCCGCACCCGTGCCACCCCGGCACTCGGCCCGGCGCCCTGCGCATGCCGGGCGAGCAGCCGGTCGAAGTAGTCGGGAGAGCGGGAATCCGAGGAGGAAGAGGAGGAAGAGGAGGAGTCCGGGGACGCGCCCCCCGGCGGGCCGAACGGCTCAGGCATCCGCACACAGCTCCAGGTAGTAGCGGCGCCGCAGCGGGCTGAGCGCCAGGATGTCCGGCTCGGTCCAGCCGTAGGCGGTGGCGAGCAGATGGACGTCGAGCAGGACGTCGCGTGCCCAGGCGTCCAGCTCCGTCCACAGGTAGGAGGCGATGTCGAGTTCGGCGCGGGTGGCCGCCTCGCACTCGGGGCAGTTGATGCTGAGCGTCACGTCGGCGGCCGGGTCGACGGCCTCGGCGGCCTCCGCGATCTTCCGCTGTACGGAGGGCGGCAGTGCGTCGACGGAGACGGCGTCCCCGTCGCGTTCCGCCGAGACGACACACCGGTCGAGCAGCGCCCGCCGAGCCCCGTCGGCCGAGAGTGCCGCGTCCGGGTGCCGGGCCGCCGCCGAGAGATCGGCCACGGTCGGCACCCGGAACGCGATGTCCAAGCCGCCCTCGGTGAGCCGCACCACCGGCTGGTCCGGCGGTCGCAGGGAACGAGCGAACTCCCCTGCGTCCAGGTCGAATTCCATGTCCGCGCCGCATGCGGTGCAGTCGACCCTGACCTGCATGCGCTCGCCGAACAGGGTCCGGCGCAGCGCGAACAGATCGGCCTCGCCGGCGCCGACCGGCAGAGCGAGCAACGCCTCGCTGTCGCCGGCGAGTTCGGGACGGGCGGCGCGGTGCAGGAGCAGGGCACGGCCGGGGCCGTCGCGCCCGATCCCCGCCTCCCATGTCGCCAGGAGGTCGCCGGCCTGGGTGACCGTCATACCTGCCCCCGCCCCTGTTCCGTTCCCCTGCCGCCGCCCGCGCGGTGGAATTCAGCCGATGTTCCGGCTTCAAGCCGGTGGTGCAACTCGCCCAGGGCGATGGAGACCGTTCAACTCACCCCGGATCACGCCGGGTTGAGGAAAGACGGCTCCTCCGGCTCCGGCACCTCGTAGTCGCGTTCCCAGCCCTCGCACTCGAGCTTGAGGCTCTGTATCGCCACCGCGTTGGCGTTGGCGTCCAGCTCGCCGAGGACCTGGTACTCGCTGGGCCAGGCCCGGTACAGCTTGTGCGAGACGGCGACCTGGCCGGCCTCGTTGAGGACCTGGACCACGATGTCCTTGCGGAAGTCCGCGAGGGACACCTCGGAGCCGAGTCCGGCCCCGACCTGCCAGACCTTGTTGGCCCAGCGGTCGAACTCGGGGTCGTGGGTGACCCCCCGCTCCAGGGTGACGCCCTCGAACTCGGAGCGGCCCGGCGACTTGCGCGGGGAGCTCGGGTCGCCGCCGTGCCGGTGCTTGACGACCTCGGTGGTCCGCTTCAGCGGACTGATCTTGCTGATGCCCGCGACCGTACGACCGTCCCACAGGACCAGGAACTTGAAGTTCTTGTACGGGTCGAAGCGATGGGCGTTGACAGTGAACTCAGCCATCGGATTCCTTCACGCTCACAGCGGTTTGTCGGGTCCTTCGGGTGCCTAGAGCTCGAACTGCCCGGACGTCTGCTGGATCTTGACGATCACGAACTCGGCGGGCTTGACCGGCGCGATGCCGACCAGGACGTTCACGACGCCGTTCGCGATGTCCTCGTCCGTCGTGGTGTCGTGGTCGCACTTGACGAAGTACGCCTCGCGCGGAGTGCCGCCCTTGAAGGCGCCCTGGCGGAAGAGGTTGTGCAGGTACGAGGAGGCGCTGAGGCGGATCTGCTGCCACAGGTTCTCGTCGTTGGGCTCGAACACGACCCACTGCAGGCCGCGTTGCAGGCTCTCCTCGACGTACAGGGCGAGCCTGCGCACCGGCACGTACTTCCATTCGCTGTCGAGGGCGTCGGAGCCCTCCAGCGTGCGGGCGCCCCAGACGGTCGGGCCGACCATCGGGAAGGTCCGCAGGCAGTTCACGCCCAGCGGGTTGAGCAGGCCGTTCTCGCGGTCGGTGAGGTTGACCGCGAGGGAGTGCACACCGGCGAGGCGGGCCTCGGTGCCGGCGGGCGCCTTCCACACTCCGCGCTCGGCGTCCGTACGGGCGAAGACGCCCGCGACGGCGCCCGACGGCGGGAAGGAGCGGAGGCGGCCGGTGAGCGGGTCGGTGAGCTGCAGCTGCGGGAAGTACAGGCCCGCGTGGTTGCCGCGCACCGGCTCGAAGGCCGCGAGGCCCGCGCGTGCCGCGTCCACGCTGCCCCAGGAGTTCGGGGCGTCGACGAGGAGGAAGATCCGCCGTTCCTGGCACAGTCGCTGGGCCGCCGAGACCACGGTGACCGCGTCGTCGACGTTCTCGTACGCGGCCAGCTCGGGCAGGACGAGGAGGTTGACGTCGTCCTCGCCGCGCAGGGACTGGATGCCGGTCTTGTCGGCCTCGGAGCCGATGAGGTCGCGCGGCCCGGGCGGGTCGCCGTCCTCGCCGCCTTCGAGCGGGAACACCGGCGGGTTGACGGAGCCTTCGAGGCCCAGGTCGTTGGCGCACTCGCCGACGAAGCGGACCACGTCCTCGGGATCGGTGGAACCCGCCACGACCTGGACGCGCCGGCCGAAGGCGGTGACCTCGACGCCCGCGAAGGCGTGCTTGCCGGGGGCGTCTGGCAGGGCCCGGAGCTTGCGTTCGAGGAGCAGGGCGAGCTCGGCCACGTTGCACGGGGCCTCGCCGTCGCTGTCGGGGTCGTACAGCGTGAACTCGCGCTCGACCTCGCCGATCTTGACCTTCAAGTCGACGGCCAGATCGGGGAGTTCGTGCCCGAACGGCTTGGAAACGGTGCCCGACGGGTCGGGGCGGCCCTCGCCGACGACGTCTACGCGGATCAGCCGGGAGCCCGCGTTGACGACGGTCGGGGCGTAGCGGCCGTGGGAGGCGTCCATGGACAGGCCGGTGAAGGCCTCGCGGGCGCCGCCGCGGGCGTCGTACACGCTCAGGTTGAACTCGTCGTCCGGGCACGCGGTGTCGTAGTCGACGGCGACGCGCAGACCGTCGCCCCAGTGGCCGGGCTCCTTGGCGTGCACTTCGAGGACCGCGCTCTCGCTGTGGCCCTCGGTGGACTCCAGGGTGACGCAGGCGGCCTTGCCGCTGCCCGCCTTGGTGACGCGGACGATCACGGCGACCGTGCCGCCGTTGCCGAAGAACTGGTGCACCGCGTAGCCGACGGCACTCTGCGAGGTGAGGCCGCCGAAGCGGCGCTCGAACTCGGTGAAGCTGGTGACCCGCACCGGCTGGTTCAGCGGTCCGCGCCGGGTGTGACCCACGAACGCGGTCACCGAGGTGGTGACGGTCGAGATGGTGCGGGCACTGCTGGGAAGCTCTTCGACGTACACGCCGGGATATGTCGGCTTGGCGGCGCTCACTGCATTCGTCGGCATTCCCCCTCCTATCCCTGCTCAGGCACCGGGTGAAGGCACCAAGAGACAGCAGAGGGAGAGGTGTGGCAAAAGGCGGCGCGCGGCGGTCTCCGGACGCGTCGTGCCGCGCCGGTCCGCACACCGGTATCAGTTTCCCCCGTCGATGCCCCGGACGGACGGCCGCCCGGGCCAAGCACGCGTGCTTGTGACTCCTGATGCTCAAGTGCCCGTCCACTGTGGGTAGTTGGGCGTTGTGGGAGCAAGGCATGTTTACGCCAGCCCGAAAGTCGGTTCGATGAAGTGGGGCCTGCTCGACCTACACACGATGTGCACGTGTCGGGACAGGTAGTTCACGACTTCCACACAGCGGATGGTGCAGCACAGGGGAGCCCATGTGCTGACGTACCTCACAATTCCGGCGGCGTTGCGGCTCCGTGCCCGTACACATGGCCTCCCCGGCCTTGCGGCTTTACGCAGACGCGCCAAGAGCGCCGTGGCCGGTTCCACCGGGGTGGGACCGCGGCGCGAGCCCCCGGTCCCGCGCGCCGGCTCCGCGCACCGGCCCCGCGCGCCGACCCCCGGCGGAACCTCAAATGAAGCTCTGAACGTCCCCCCTCCCGGGTTCGGAGCGGCCCGGCGGGGCCATGACACGGTCATCGCACGGCACACGGGCCGGGTGGAGGAGGGGAACCATGCAGCGGATCGAGCGTCTGGGTACGGGCATCGGCTGGCGGCCGGAGATCGCGGAGGCCGTGGAGGCGATGCCGGGCGTCGAGTGGGTCGAGGCCGTCGCCGAGAACGTCTGCCCCGGGCACGTCCCCGACTCCCTCCTTCGGCTGCGCGAGCGCGGCGTCACCGTCGTGCCGCACGGCGTCTCGCTCGGCCTCGGCGGCGCCGACCGGCCCGACGGGGGCAGGCTCGCCGACCTCGCGGCCCGCGCCGAGGCGCTCGGCTCCCCGCTCGTCACCGAGCACATCGCGTTCGTACGGGCGGGTGGTGCGCTGACCGCGTCGCAGCCCCTTGAGGCCGGCCATCTGCTGCCGGTCCCGCGCACCCGCGACGCCCTCGACGTGCTCTGCGAGAACATCCGCATCGCCCAGGACGCCCTGCCCGTCCCCCTCGCCGTGGAGAACATCGCGGCCCTGTTCTCCTGGCCCGGCGAGGAGATGACGGAGGGCCAGTTCCTCTACGAGCTGGTGGAGCGCACCGGCGTCCGCCTCCTGATCGACGTGGCGAACCTGCACACGAACCACGTCAACCGCGGCGAGGACCCGGCGAAGGCGCTCACCGAACTGCCGGTCGAGGCCATCGCCTACGTCCATGTGGCGGGCGGATTCGAGCGCGACGGTGTGTGGCACGACAGCCACGCGCACCCCGTGCCGCGCCCCGTCCTCGACATCCTCGCCGACCTGGCGTCCCGGGTCTCGCCGCCCGGGGTCCTCCTGGAACGCGACGAGAACTTCCCGGCACCCGAGGAGCTGGAGCGTGAACTCGCCGAGATCCGGGGGACGTTGACGACAGCTCCCGCCGACGGGCGTGCTCCCGTACGGCTCTCTCCGGCCCCGGCCCCGGCCTCCCAGGACACCGACGCCTCCCCTCACGAAACCGCCCCCGCCCGCCAGCGGCTCGCCCTCGCTCAGGCCTCCCTCCTGTCCGCCCTCGTCGCGGGGACACCCGCGCCGGAGGGCTTCGACCACGCGCGCCTGAAGGTCCAGGGCCGGGCGCTGTGTGCCAAGCGGGCGGACGTCGTGGCGAAGGTGGCGCCCGAGCTTCCGGTGATCCTCGGCGCGGCCGCGTACCGCCCCGCGTTCCTGTCGTACGCGCGGTCGCGCCCCATGACGGGCGGCTACCGCCGGGACGCCCTCGACTTCGCGGAGCACCTGCTCGACGCGGGCGAGTCCCTGGACGCGGGCGACTCCCTCGACGCGGTGGCGCGGCGGGAGCTGGAGCGGTGGTGGCGCGAGCGGTCGGGACCGACCCCGCCGGCCGCCCGCCCCGCGGCCCGCCTCGCGCACGCGGCACGGTCCGCCCTGCGCCGGCGACGCCCGGCACTCCGGCCGTCATGACGCCGACACTGACGCCAGCTCTGACACCAGCGTGACGGCCCGCACGGAGCCACGAAGCGAAACGAAACGGAACGTCACATACCGACAACGCTCTGTCCACATCATGGAATTGCCGTGGCGGCCACCCGAACACGTGACATAGATAAACCCCATGTTCTGGCTCCTGTTCCTGCTCATGGCCTGCGCCGCGGCCTTCCTCTCCTGCGCGCGCCTCTGCCTCGCCGCGGTGCACGCCGCGGAGAGCGAGCCGGCCGGCGGCGGCACGCACGAGCTGACGCTGTACGAGGCCGCGTTCCTGTCGGGCGGCCCGTACCGGGTGGCCGACCTGACCCTCGTCTCGATGGCGCGCAGCCGGCGGCTGCTGCTCGCGCACACCGGCTGGGCGACCGTGGTCGATCCGGTCGGCGGTGACGACATCGAGCGGTCGGTGATCGGCGCCATCGGGCCGGACGGGCAGTCCCGGATAGGGGCGGTCCGCCGGGCGACGGCGGCGGCGGACGCGGTACGGGCGCTCGCCGACCGGCTCGTCGCGGCGGGCCTCGCCGTTCCCGACGGTGCGCGGAGCGGGGTCGCGGGCGCCGTCCGCCAGGTGCGGGCCGCGGCTCTCGCGGTCGTCACGCTGGCCGGCGTGGCGCTCCTGATGCCCGGTCAGGCGCCGGGTGACGGGGTGCTGATCGCCGCGTGGTTCGTGCTGCCGCTCGCCCTCACGCTGGCCTGTCTGGCGATCGCCCGCTTCGAGGTGCATCCGTACACCCGCTGGGCGTCCCCCACCGGGCAGCGGCTGATCGGCGCGCTACCTAGGGCCGTGCGCGCGACCGGGGAGGCGGGACTGCTCACCGCGGTCGCGGTGCACGGCGTCCGCGCGGTCCCCGACGCAGCCCTGCGCTCGGCGTTCGGGACGGCGCAACGGGGTCATTGAGCCGACACCGGCAGGCCGGTGCTTTACTTCGCCAACTGCCGCACGAAGTATCCCCTTTGTGAGAGCAGCCCCCTCCCGCCACACCCCCTCCCGCTACGCCTCCTCCTTCTACGCCGCCGCCGGTTCCCTGGTCCTCACCGCCCTCGTCGCCGCCCCGGGCCGGGCCGACACCGCGCAGCCGCCCGACTCCGCGGCCCTGCGCGGCACCGCCGTCGCCGCCGCCCGCGCAGCGGCCACCGGGATCAGCTTCGGCCCGTGCGCGAAGGCGGAGGGCCTCCCGAACCACATCAAGTGCGGCACGGTCTCCGTCCCCCTCGACTACGCGCACCCCGACGGCAAGCAGATCAGGCTGACCGTCAGCCGTGTGAAGGCCACCGGCCGGACGGCCCCGGAGGGCGGCAGACCGGTGGCCCGGCAGGGAGCGCTCGTCTTCAACCCCGGCGGCCCCGGCGCGTCCGGCATGTACTTTCCGCTCGTCGGCCTGATGCCGGAGTGGAAGCGCATCGCCTCCGCGTACGACCTCGTCGGCTACGCCCCGCGCGGCGTCGGCCGGTCCGCCCCGCTGTCCTGCGAGGACCCGAAGCGGTTCGGGCATGCCCCGACCCAGGCGCCGACGCACCCCTCCGCCTCGTACAAGCTGGAGCGGATCGCCGAGGCCAAGGCGTACGCGCAGGGGTGCGCGAAGAACGCCGGGGACGCGCTGCGGCACTACACGACGCTCGACAACGCCCGCGACCTGGACGTGCTGCGCGCCGCACTCGGTGAGCCGAGGCTGAACTTCATGGGGTCGTCGTACGGCACCTACTACGGGGCCGTGTACGCGACGCTCTTCCCCACGCATGTGCGCCGCATGGTCTTCGACTCGGCGGTGAACCCCGACCCGACGCGGATCTGGTACACGAACAACCTCGCGCAGTCGGTGGCGTTCGAGCGGCGCTGGGCGGACTTCCGCCGCTGGGTGGCCAAGCACGACAGGACGTACCACCTGGGCGCGACCGCGGACGACGTGCAGCAGAGCTACGAGAAGGTGCGGGCGCGGCTCGCGAGCAAGCCGGCGGGCGGCACCGTCGGCCCTGGCCAGCTCCAGACCGCGTTCCTGCAGGTCGGGTACTACGACGACTACTGGGCGTTGCGGGCGACCGCGCTGTCCGCGTATCTGAAGGGTGATCCCGAGCCGCTCACCGAGCAGGCCGCGCCGCAGAAGGCGGCGGCCGCGGAGAACGAGAACGCCGCCGCCGTCTACACGGCCGTCGAGTGCAACGACGCGGCCTGGCCCACCGACTTCCGCGTCTGGGACCGCGACAACACGCGGCTCGCGCGGCGCGCCCCGTTCGAGACGTGGGACAACGCCTGGATGAACCTGCCCTGCGCGTACTGGCCCGCCCCGCGTCAGCGCCCCGTCGACGTGCGGACCGCGCCCGGCGCGCTGCCCCCGACGCTGATCCTGGCCGCCGAGCGGGACGCAGCCACCCCCTACGAGGGCGCACGGGAGCTGTGGCGCAGACTTCAGGGTTCGGTCCTGGTCACCGAGCGGGGCGCGGGCACCCACGGCATCGCCGCCGGCCCCAACAAGTGCGTCAACGGCCACCTCGACGCCTACCTGATGGAGGGGCGGGTGCCGGTGACCGGCGCCGCGAGCTGCGCCCCGCACCCCGAGCCGACCCCGCTCGCCGCGAACTGACAGCGGCGCGTACGCGAAGGGGCCGCCCGGTCACGACGACCGGCCGGCCCCTTCGCGCGAAGAACCGCGCGGCGAACTAGGCGAGACCCGCGACCAGTTCGGCGACGCTCTTGCGGCGGCCCGTGTAGAACGGGACCTCCTCGCGGACGTGCATCCGGGCCTCGGAGGCACGCAGGTGACGCATCAGGTCGACGATGCGGTGCAGCTCGTCGGCCTCGAAGGCGAGGATCCACTCGTAGTCGCCCAGCGAGAACGAGGCGACCGTGTTGGCGCGCACGTCCGGGTAGCCACGGGCCATCTTGCCGTGGTCCGCGAGCATGCGGCGGCGGTCCACGTCGGGCAGCAGGTACCAGTCGTAGGAGCGCACGAAGGGGTAGACGCTCACGTAGTCGCGGGCCGTCTCGTCGGCGAGGAACGCCGGGATGTGCGAGCGGTTGAACTCGGCGGGGCGGTGCAGCGCCATGTTCGACCAGACCGGCTCCAGGGCGCGGCCGAGCTTCGTGCGGCGGAAGAGGTTGTACGCCTCCTGGAGCTGGTCGGCGGTCTCCGCGTGCCACCAGATCATGAGGTCGGCGTCGGCGCGCAGGCCCGACAGGTCGTACGTGCCGCGGATCGTCACGTCCTTGGCGGAGAGCTGGTCGAAGAGCTCCTGGACCTCGTCCGCGTAGCCCGTGCGGTCCTCGGGGAGGACGTCTCGGAGCTTGAAGACGGACCACAGGGTGTAGCGGATGACCTCGTTGAGGTCCTTGGCCATCTTGCCGGCGTTCGGGATCTTGGCGGGGGCGTCGTCACTCATGGATCTATTCTCCCGCGCCGCCGTGCAGACTCTGCACCGGGTGGGCGGTCAGTTCGTCCAGGCCGGTCAGATCGCCGCCGAGCTGGTCGACCGCGGCGTAGGCGCTCGCGATGCAGGCGGGGATGCCGACCCCGTCGTACGCCGCTCCGCACACGGCGAGGCCCGGGACCTTGGCGACGTGGCCACGGATGCGGGCCACGCGCGCGTGGTGGCCGACGGGGTACTGGGGCAGGCCCTCGTGCCAGCGCGTGACCCGCGTGGCGACGGGCTCGGCGGTCAGGCCGGTGGCCTCGCGCAGGTCGTGGCGGGAGACGGCGACGAGCCCGTCGTCGTCCCGCGCGAGGTCCTTCTCGTCCCGGTGGCGGCCGACGGAGGTGCGTACGACGACCAGGTCCGGGTCCTCGGCCGCGATCCAGCCCCACTTGTGCGAGGCGAACGTGGACGCCTTGATGGTGTGGCCGTCGACGGGCGGCACGAGGAAGCCGGAGCCCTCGGGCAGGTTCGCCTCGCCGCGCCGGAACGCAAGGGTGATCAGGGCCATCGAGGCGTACTCGACGGCACGCAGCTCGGCGGCGGCGGCCGGCGACTCGGTGTCGAGGAGCCAGGCCGCCTTCTGCGCGGGCACGGCGAGGACGACGGCGTCGGCCTCGATGATCCGGTCGTCGGCCCTGACCTGCCAGCCGTCGGGGGTGCGGCGCAGCTCGTGCGCGGGGCTGTCGAGGAGGATCTCGCCGCCGCGCGCGCGGATCGAGTCGGCGACGGCGAGCGGAAGCGTCCCGATGCCGCCCTCGATGCCCATGAAGACCGGGCCCGTCTGCCGGCTCTGCGCCGCGCGCTCCTGGATGGCGCGGACGGCCTCGGTCAGCGAGCGGTGCGCGCGGGCCGCCTCGAAGAGCTGGGGAACGGCGCTGCGCATCGAGATGCGGTACGCGTCGCCCGCGTACACCCCGCCGAGCAGCGGCTCCACGAGCCGGTCGACGACCTCGCGGCCGAGCCGCTCGGCCACGTACGCGCCGACCGCGACGTCGTCGCCGAACTCGGTGGCCGGCAGGTCGCGGTCCCGTTCGATGCGGGCCAGGCCCTCGTCGGACAGGACTCCGGAGAGTGCGGCGGCGGTGCCGGGGACGCCCATCACATGGCCCTTGGGCATCGGGCGCAGCGCGCCCCGGGTCCAGAGCGAGGCCGTGGCCGTACTCGGCGGCTGCAGCCGGTCGGCGAGCCCCACCTCGCGGGCGAGAGCCACGGCTTCGGGGCGCCGGGCCAGCATCGACTCGGCGCCGAGGTCGACCCGTACGCCGGCGATCTCGCCGGCGCGCAGCTTGCCGCCGAGCCGCCCCGAGGCCTCCAGCACGGTGACGTGCGCGCCGGTGCCGAGCAATCGGTGAGCCGCGGCGAGCCCCGCGATGCCTCCGCCGATGACGACCGCCCTGGGCGCCTGTCCCGTTCCCGTCCCTGTGTCCGCTTCGCGCATGCCCCCACTGTCTCATTGCGGCGAGTCCCGACCGTGACCGCATCGGGACCGCGCGGCAACCACCGAAAGGGGCCTCCCGGCCGTCAAAGGAGGCGGCGAAGGGCCATCCGTGGCGAAGGCCCATCCGTCCCACTCAACCCAACCTTCGGGGGTACGTCGATGCAGGCATCCAGCACACCGCGGCCGGGGCGCCGCTCCGTCCAGGCGCTCGGCGCCGTACTGCTCACCGCGACGCTCGCGCTCACCGGGTGCAGCGGCGCGTCCGGCGGCGGGGACGCGAGCGCGAGCAGGGCCGACGGCAAGGCGGCAGCGGAGGACCGCGGCAACGCGCAGGGGGCGGGCGGCGGACAGGCGAACGGCAGCCCGGACGCGGCCAAGCGGCAGGCACCCCGGCTCACCGGCGTCCACATCATCCGCACCGCGACGCTCACCGTGCAGGTCAAGGACGTGCCGCGGGCGCTCGAGCGGGCCCGTGCGGCGGCCGAGGACGCGGGCGGCATCGTCGGCGACGAGTCGACCGACCGCGACGACACGGGACACGAGCGTTCCCGGGTCGTCCTGCGCGTCCCGCAGGAGCGCTACGAGCAGGTGCTCGCGGACCTCTCCGGCGCGGGCAGGCTCATCGACCGGAACGTGAAGGCGCAGGACGTCACGGACCAGGTCGTCGACGTGGAGAGCCGCGTCAGGTCGCAGCGGGCGAGCGTGGCGCGCGTGCGGGAGCTGATGGACAAGGCGACGAAGCTGAGCGATGTGGTCGCCCTGGAAGGGGAGTTGAGCACCCGCGAGTCCGACCTGGAGGCGCTGCTCGCGCAGCAGGCGTCCCTCAAGGACCGGACGAGCCTGGCGACGATCACGCTGTCGCTGACCGAGACGCCGGTGAAGAAGGCGGAGAAGAAGGACGAGGAGCCGGGGTTCACCGACGCGGTCTCGGGCGGCTGGCACGCGTTCGTGACGATGCTGCGCTGGCTCGCGGTGGTCATCGGCGCGGTCCTGCCGTTCGCCGCGGTGGGCGGCCTGCTGGCCTTCCTCTGGCTGCGCCTCGTACGGCCGAGGATGCCGCGCCGGGCCGCTGCCGCCGTGCCGCCGCAGGGGACGGCGTCCGGCGCGCTGCCGGTGCATCCTGCGGCGAGGGAGCGGGGCGGGGACGAGTGACGGGGGCGCCCACGTAGTTTGGTGCGTATGAGCCCTTCACGTGAGCGACTGGTGGTCATCGGCGGCGACGCGGCGGGCATGTCCGCCGCGTCGCAGGCCCGCAGGATGCGCGGCCCCGACGAGCTGGAGATCGTGGCCTTCGAGCGCGGGCACTTCTCCTCGTACTCGGCGTGCGGCATCCCGTACTGGGTGGGTGGCGACGTCGCCGAGCGCGAGGAGCTGATCGCGCGCTCGCCCGAGGAGCACCGGGCGCGCGACATCGACCTGCGGATGCGCACGGAGGTGACCGAACTCGACATCGAGGGCGGCCGGGTGAGGGCGCGTGAGCTCGACACCGGGGCGGAGGCCTGGACGTCGTACGACAAGCTCGTGATCGCGACCGGGGCCCGGCCGGTGCGGCCGCGGATTCCCGGGATCGACGCGCCGGGGGTGCACGGCGTGCAGACCCTCGACGACGGGCAGGCACTGCTCGACACGCTCTCGGCGACGCGGGGCCGCCGTGCCGTCGTGGTCGGCGCGGGCTACATCGGCGTGGAGATGGCGGAGGCGCTGATCAACCGCGGGTACGAGGTCACCGTCGTCAACCGCGGCGCCGAGCCCATGTCGACGCTCGACCCGGACATGGGCCGCCTGGTGCACGAGGCGATGACGGGCCTGGGCATCACCATGGTCGACGACGCCGAGGTCACCAAGATCCTCACGGGTGCGGACGGGCGGGTGCGGGCGGTGGCGACGACGTCCGCCGAGTACCCGGCGGATGTCGTGGTCCTCGGCATCGGCGTCCGCCCCGAGACGTCTCTCGCCCGCGCCGCCGGGCTCCCGCTGGGCGACCGCGGCGGGCTCCTCACCGACCTCGCGATGCGGGTGCGCGGCCACGAGAACATCTGGTCGGGCGGCGACTGTGTGGAGGTCCTCGACCTGGTGTCCGGCCGCGAGCGCCACATCGCGCTCGGCACGCACGCCAACAAGCACGGGCAGGTCATCGGTACGAACGCGGGCGGCGGTTACGCGACGTTCCCGGGCGTCGTCGGGACGGCGGTGAGCAAGGTGTGCGACCTGGAGATCGCGCGCACCGGCCTGCGCGAGAAGGACGCGCGGCGGGCCGGTCTCCAGTTCGTGACCGCCACGATCTCGTCGACCAGCCGGGCCCGCTACTACCCCGGCGCGGCCGACATGACGGTGAAGATGATCGCCGAACGCCGTACGGGCAAGCTGCTCGGCGTCCAGATCGTCGGGCGCGAGGGAGCGGCGAAGCGGGTCGACGTCGCGGCGGTCGCGCTGACGGCGGGGATGACGGTGGACCGGATGACGGCGCTCGACCTGGGCTACGCCCCGCCGTTCTCACCGGTGTGGGACCCGGTGCTCGTGGCGGCCCGCAAGGCCGTGACAGCCGTCCGGGCGGCGGGCTGACCCAGGCGGACCAGTGACCCGTGGTGACGAATTGCGAAGGCTTCGTGACCATGTGTCACTGGCCATATGATCAGAAACATTGCGCGCGCCCTCTGCGCCGCCTCACTCGTCATCGCCCCGATCGCCCTGAGCTCCCCCGCCCAGGCCGCCACCAACTGCTCGGTCAACGGGATCCCCGTCACCGGCTCGAACGTGACCGGAACACCGGGCAGCGACTTCATCCAGTGTTCGACGGTCAACGCCGGCGACACGGTCAACGGCCTCGGCGGCAACGACTTCATCCAAACCGGCAATGTCGCCGGCACTGTCCGCGGCGGCAGCGGCTCCGACTACATCCAGACGAACAGCGTCTCGCCGACCGGCCAGGTCCTGGGCGAGAGCGAGAGCGACTTCATCCGCACCGGCTTCAACCTGGGCATCGTGAACGGCGGGACCGGGCTCGACGTGTGCCGGGTGGCCGGCGGCAACCCGCCCGTCAACTGCGAGGCCTGACGCGTCACGACGTTGCCGCCGCCTGTCCCGGCGGCGGCATCGTCATGTCCTGCGCCCTCAGACCGCCGTCTTCGCGTGGACGTACTCCACGAGGCGCGTCAGCGCGTCCGGGTCCGTCGTCGGGGGCACTCCGTGGCCCAGGTTGAAGACGTGCCCCTCAAGGCCCTTCGCCGCGGCCAGGACCTCGTCCGTCTTGGCCTCCACCGCCTCCTGCGTGGAGAAGAGGACCGCCGGGTCGAGGTTGCCCTGGAGCGCCTTGCCGGGGCCGACGCGGCGCGCGGCCTCGTCGAGCGGCACGCGCCAGTCGACGCCGACCACGTCGGCGCCGGCCTCGCCCATGAGCCCGAGCAGTTCGCCGGTGCCGACACCGAAGTGGATGCGCGGCACGCCGGACTCCTCGACGGCCTTGAACACCTTGGACGAGGCGGGCATGACGGAGCGGCGGTAGTCGGCGGGGGCGAGCGCGCCGACCCACGAGTCGAAGACCTGGACGGCCGAGGCGCCCGCATCGATCTGCACCTTCAGGAAGGCGGAGGTGATCTCGGCGAGGCGGTCGAGCAGGTCGGCCCACAGCTGCGGGTCGCCGTACATGAGGGCCTTGGTGTGCTCGTGGTTCTTGGACGGCCCGCCCTCGATGAGGTAGCTCGCGAGGGTGAAGGGCGCGCCGGCGAAGCCGATGAGCGGCGTGGAGCCGAGCTCGGCGGTCAGCAGGCCGATGGCCTCGGTGACGTACCAGACGTCCTCGGGCGTGAGGTCGCGAAGACGCGCGAGGTCGGCACGCGAACGGATCGGCTGCTCGACGACGGGCCCGATGCCGGGCTTGATGTCGAGGTCGATGCCGATGGCCTTGAGCGGCACGACGATGTCGCTGTAGTAGACGGCCGCGTCGACGTGGTGGCGGCGCACGGGCTGCATCGTGATCTCGGCGACGAGCTCGGGCATCGCGCACGACTCGAGCATCGGGATGCCCTCGCGCACCTTGAGGTACTCGGGCAGCGAGCGACCGGCCTGCCTCATGAACCACACCGGGGTGTGCGGCACCGGCTCACGCCGGCACGCCTTGAGGAAGGCGGAATCGTACGTCGCTGTCGGCTGCTGGCCCGAGGGGCCGAGGTTGGCACTCACGTCGGAAAGTCTCGCACGGGTACGAACGGCGCCGGGCGCGGGGACATCGGCGCGGGGGTGCCGGGTGTCTTACCCTGCGCGAAGGCCGCGTTCCCCTTAATCTTCCCCGCATGGCTGCGGCTGAGGGACGACTGTCGGACGGCGCTGAGGGAATGACTGAATCGGAGCGGGAGGGGCGTAAGACGAAGGATCCGGTGGACGCGGCTCCACCGCCGTTCCGTGCGGCGGTCGAGGCTCTTCGGGGCGCACGGCTGCGCCCGGAGATCGAGGTGGACCAGGTCAAGCCGCCCCAGCGCCTCGCGCCCTACGCGTACGCGCTGGAGGCCGCGGTGGTGGACGGCGACGACGACCTCGCGGACGGACGTCTCGTGCTGCTGCACGATCCGGCGGGGCACGACGCGTGGCACGGGACGTTCCGTCTGGTGACGCTGGTGCGGGCGGAACTGGAGCCGGAGATGGCGGCCGACCCGCTGCTCCCCGAGGTCTGCTGGTCATGGCTGACGGGGGCGCTCGAGGGGCGTGGCCTGTCGTACGGGGAGCCGAGCGGGACGGTGACGCGGGCGGGTTCGCACTACTTCGGCGGGCTCGGCGACCGGCCACCGGCGTCGCAGATCGAGATCCGGGCGTCGTGGACACCGCGTGAGGGTCTTGGCGGGGTGCCGGACACGGCCTCGCATCTGGCGGCCTGGTGCGATCTGCTCAGCCAGATCGCGGGGCTGCCGCCGGCGGGCGCGGGGGACGCGTCCGTGGTGTCGCTGCCTCAGCGCCGGGGCCCGCAGAAGTCCTAGCCGGTCATGAGTGCCGGCTTTGAGAGTGATGAGAGTGGCTATGAGTGTGGCTGTGAGTGGGCGATTTTCGGCCTTCCGTCGCCGACGGTGACGGGGTGGGGCGGCACGGACCGGGACCGGACCTCGAAGAGTTCCGGTCCCGTTGTGATTCGGTTCGATCTTCGGATGATCGATCGCGTGTCCGAATTGCACGAATTGTTACTCACCTAATCGTGATCTTTCTCTAAAGGCGGGCGGGTTTACTGCCGAAGAGGTCTGTGACCTTGAAAGCACGGTTCGCTCCGGCTTCATCCCCGAGCCGGTCCCGTCCCGCACCCCAGGAGGCCTGGTGTCCGTTCTCCTCGAGCAGCCCGCAAGCCTGGTCGCCTACCGCCCGAACAAGCCGACCGCCATGGTGGTCGTGGCCGACCCCCGCGTCCGTTCCACCGTGACCCGCCACCTCTGGGCCCTCGGTGTACGTGACGTGATCGAGGCCTCGTCCGTCGCGGAGGCTCGTCCCCGCATCGGCAACCCCCGAGACATCTGCGTCGCTGACGTCCACCTCCCGGACGGCTCCGGCCTGACCCTTCTGTCCGAAACCCGAGCCGCGGGCTGGCCCAACGGGCTCGCCCTCTCCGCCGCCGACGACATCGGTGCCGTGCGCAACGCCCTCGCGGGCGGAGTCAAGGGCTACGTCGTCACCGGCACCCGTACCAACGTCGGGCTGCCCTCCCGCCCCGGCGCCGCCCCCATCGGGTCCGCCGCGGCCCGTATGCACCGCCGCCCCCCGGGTGCTCCGAGCCACCCGGGCGGCTACCGCGAACTGTCAGGACGTGAGGTCGAGGTGCTCCGGCTCGTCGCCGAGGGTCAGTCGAACAAGGCCATCGGTGTCTCGATGGGCCTGTCCGCGCTGACCGTCAAGAGCCACCTCGCCCGCATCGCGCGCAAGCTCGGCACGGGCGACCGCGCCGGCATGGTGGCCGTGGCCCTGCGCACCGGCATCATCCACTGATCCTGACTTGTTTACGTACCTTCATCGCCCGTCGACGGAACGTTCCGTCGACGGGCGCTGTACATCCACGGATACCCTTGACAGGTGACCGACGCCCAAGAGACCGCAGCAGACAGCTCACTGCGAACCACCGGGGGCGCACCCCCGGACGACGGCGGATCTGTTGCGGAGGTGCCGATCCCCCTGCTCGAACCCCGCGAGGGCATCCCGCCGGTGATCGCCGACGAGGCCTCCCTCGCCGAGGTGGTCGCGGCCTTCGCCGCGGGCACCGGCCCCGTGGCCGTGGACGCCGAGCGCGCCTCCGGCTACCGCTACGGGCAGCGCGCCTACCTGGTGCAGCTGCGCCGCGAGGGCGCGGGCTCCGCGCTCATCGACCCCGTGGCCTGCCCCGACCTCACCGCCCTCGGTGACGCCGTCGCCGGCGCCGAGTGGGTGCTGCACGCCGCGACGCAGGACCTCCCGTGCCTGCGCGAGATAGGTATGGTCCCCAGCCGCCTCTTCGACACCGAGCTCGCCGGGCGCCTGGCCGGCTTCCCGCGCGTGGGGCTCGGCGCGATGGTGGAGAACGTCCTCGGCTACGTCCTGGAGAAGGGCCACTCCGCCGTCGACTGGTCGACACGGCCCCTGCCCGACCCGTGGCTGCGCTACGCCGCGCTCGACGTGGAGCTCCTCGTGGACCTGCGGGACGCGCTGGAGAAGGAGCTCGACCGGCAGGGCAAGCTCGAATGGGCGCACCAGGAGTTCGATGCCATCGCGTCGGCGCCGCCCGCCCCGCCCCGCAAGGACCCGTGGCGGCGCACGTCCGGCATGCACAAGGTGCGGCGCCGCCGACAGATGGCCGTCGTACGGGAGCTGTGGACGGCGCGGGACCGGATCGCGCAGCGGCGTGACGTCTCGCCGGGCAAGGTCCTCGGCGACGGGGCGATCGTCGAGGCGGCGCTCGCGGTCCCGGTGAACGTGCACGCGCTGGCCGCGCTGCCCGGGTTCGGGCACCGGGTGGGGCGGCGCCAGCTGGAGCAGTGGCAGGCGGCCGTGGACCGGGCGAGGGAGCTGCCCGACGCGGAGCTGCCGCAGCCGGGGGCCCCGGTCGCCGGGCCTCCTCCCCCGCGGGCCTGGGCCGACAAGGACCCGGCCGCCGCCGCGCGCCTGTCCGCGGCGCGGGCCGCGGTGTCGGCGCTCGCCGAGACGCTGAACATGCCGCAGGAGAACCTGATCACCCCTGACACGGTCCGCCGAGTGTGCTGGGAGCCGCCGGGCGACCGCTCCGAGGCGGCGGTGGCCGAGGCGCTGCGCGGGTACGGGGCGCGGCCCTGGCAGATCGAACAGGTCACGCCGCTGCTGACCGAGGCGCTGAAGCAGACGGACTGACGCACAGAAGTACGTGACGCATGTGCCGCACGCGCCGCATGTGCCGTATGTGAGGACGCCCCTGGGATCTCCCGGGGGCGTCCTCGCGTATGCAGGTCGGGTGTGACCTTCGCCGCTCCGGCCGGGGGGACTACACGTCTTGGTTACCCGCAAGTAGCATGACGGTATTCGCAGCGCGTCGCCCGACTCCGGGAGCGTGCCGCGCGGCAGTGCCATCCCGCATCTGGAGGAGAGCCATCGTGCCTCGTACCGTCAGGGACGTCGTCTTCGTCGACGGCGTCCGCACCCCGTTCGGCAAGGCGGGCCCGAAGGGCATCTACCACGAGACCCGCGCCGACGATCTCGTCGTGAAGGCCATCCGGGAGCTGCTGCGCCGCAACCCGGCCCTCGAACCCGCGAAGATCGACGAGGTCGCCATCGCCGCGACCACGCAGATCGGCGACCAGGGCCTGACCCTCGGCCGCACCGCCGGCATCCTCGCGGGCCTCCCGCAGTCCGTGCCCGGCTACTCCATCGACCGCATGTGCGCCGGCGCCCTGACCGCCGTGACCGCGACCGCGGGCTCCATCGCCTTCGGCGCGTACGACGCCGTCATCGCCGGCGGTGTCGAGCACATGGGCCGTCACCCCATGGGCGAGGGCGTCGACCCGAACCCGCGCTTCGTGTCGGAGAAGCTCGTCGACGAGTCCGCCCTGTTCATGGGCATGACCGCCGAGAACCTGCACGACCGCTACCCGCACATCACCAAGCAGCGCGCCGACGAGTACGCCGTGCGCTCGCAGGAGAAGGCGGCGAAGGCGTACGCGAACGGGAAGATCCAGCAGGACCTCGTCCCGATCTCCGTGCGCAACACCAACCCGGACGTCGGCGAGACCGGCTGGGGTCTGGTCACCGCCGACGAGCCGATGCGCCCGGGCACGACCCTGGAGAACCTGGCCGGCCTGAAGACGCCGTTCCGCGTCCACGGCCGCGTCACCGCGGGCAACGCCGCCGGTCTGAACGACGGTGCGACCGCGTCGATCATCGCGTCCGAGGACTTCGCACGCGAGAACAACCTGCCGGTCAAGATGCGCCTCGTCTCCTACGCCTTCGTGGGCGTCGAGCCGGAGGTCATGGGCTACGGCCCGATCCCGGCGACGGAGAAGGCGCTCGCCAAGGCCGGTCTGTCGATCGAGGACATCAACCTCTTCGAGATCAACGAGGCCTTCGCCGTCCAGGTCCTCGCCTTCCTGGACCACTACGGCATCGCCGACGACGACGCGCGCGTCAACCAGTACGGCGGCGCCATCGCGTTCGGTCACCCGCTGGCCTCCTCCGGCGTGCGTCTGATGACGCAGCTGGCCCGCCAGTTCGAGGAGCAGCCCGAGGTGCGCTACGGCCTGACGACGATGTGCGTCGGCTTCGGCATGGGCGCCACGGTCATCTGGGAGAACCCGCACCACAAGGACGCCGGAGGCGACAAGTGAGCACCACCACCGCTGAGCTCCTGAAGGGCGCCGCCGAGCTGTTCCCGGACGAGGTCGTCACGTCGGCGAACGTACGCCACCTCGACCTCCCGTTCGGCGCGGGCCGGTTCGCGCTGATCACGCTCGACAACGGCTTCGACCACACCAAGCCGACCACCTTCGGCCCGGCCTCCCTCGCGAACCTGAACACCGCGATCGACCAGGTCGAGAAGGAGGCGGCCGACGGCACGATCGTCGGCGCCGGCATCACCGGCAAGCCGTTCATCTTCGCCGTGGGCGCCGACCTCAAGGGCGTCGAGCTCCTTAAGAAGCACGACGACGCGCTGGCCATCGGCAAGGGCGGCCACGAGGTCTTCAAGCGCCTGGCGGGCCTCGCCGTGCCGACCTTCGCGTACTACAACGGCGCGGCCATGGGCGGCGGTGTCGAGGTCGGTCTGCACTGCACGTACCGCACCGTCTCCAAGGCGCTGCCCGCGTTCTCGCTGCCCGAGGTCTTCCTCGGTCTGGTCCCGGGCTGGGGCGGCTGCGCGCTGCTCCCGAACCTGATCGGCGCCGACAAGGCCGTCTCGGTCATCATCGAGAACTCGCTCAACCAGAACCGCCAGCTCAAGGGCAAGCAGGTCTTCGAACTCGGCATCGCCGACGCGATCTTCGAGGGCGCGGACTTCCTGGAGCAGTCGCTGATCTGGACGGCGAACGTCCTCAAGGGCGAGGTCTCCGTCGAGCGCGCCGAGGTCGACCGCGGTGACGCCTGGGACCAGGCCGTCGCGCGCGGCAGGTCCATCGCCGACGGCAAGGTGCACGGCGCCGCCCCGGCCGCGTACCGCGCCCTCGACATCATCGCCGCCGCCAAGGACGGGAACCTGCAGGCCGGGTTCGACGCCGAGGACCAGGCCCTCGCGGACCTGATCATGGGTGGTGAACTGCGCGCGGGTATCTACTCGTTCAACCTGGTGCAGAAGCGCGCCAAGCGTCCCGCCGGCGCCCCGGACAAGAGCCTGGCGCGGCCGGTCACCAAGGTCGGCGTCGTGGGCGCGGGCCTGATGGCCTCGCAGCTCGCGCTGCTCTTCCTGCGCCGCCTGGAGGTGCCGGTCGTCCTGACCGACATCGACCAGGAGCGCGTCGACAAGGGTGTGGGCTACGTCCACGCCGAGATCGACAAGCTGCTCGGCAAGGGCCGCGTCAACCAGGACAAGGCCAACCGCCTCAAGGCGCTGGTGACCGGTGTCCTGGACAAGGCCGAGGGCTTCTCCGACGCCGACTTCATCATCGAGGCCGTCTTCGAGGAGATCGGCGTCAAGCAGCAGGTGTTCGCGGAGGTCGAGGCGGTCGCCCCGGCGCACGCGATCCTCGCCACCAACACCTCGTCGCTCTCGGTCTCCGAGATGGCGTCGAAGCTGAAGCACCCCGAGCGGGTCGTCGGCTTCCACTTCTTCAACCCGGTCGCGATCCTCCCGCTCCTGGAGATCGTCCGCGGCGAGCAGACCGACGACGCCTCGCTGGCCACGGCCTTCGGTGTCGCCAAGAAGCTGAAGAAGACCGCGGTCCTGGTGAAGGACGCACCGGCGTTCGTCGTGAACCGCATCCTCACCCGCTTCATGGGCGAGATCCAGAACGTCATCGACGAGGGCACCCCGGTCGAGACGGCCGAGAAGGCCGTCGAGCCGCTCGGCCTGCCGATGTCGCCTCTCGTCCTTCTGGAGCTGGTCGGTCCCGCGATCGGTCTGCACGTCTCGGAGACCCTGAACCGCGCCTTCCCGGAGCGCTTCACGGTGTCCCCGAACCTGGCGGCCGTCGTCAAGGCGGGCAAGCGCGGCTTCTACACGTACTCCGCCGAGAACGGCTTCAAGCCGGAGCTGGACCCCGAGGTCGCCGCGCTCCTCAAGCAGGGCGACGTCGTCCTGACGGAGGAGCAGGTCCGCGACCGCGTGCTCGACGCGGTGGCCCAGGAGATCCGGCTCATGCTGGACGAGGGCGTCGTCGCCGAGGCCCAGGACATCGACCTGTGCCTGATCACCGGCGCCGGCTGGCCCTTCCACCTGGGCGGCATCACGCCGTACCTGGACCGCGAGGGCGTCAGCGAGCGGGTGACCGGGAAGCGGTTCCTGGAGACGGGCGTGGCGAGCGTCCCCGCGTAACTCCCCCGCATACGACGGTGCCCGGCACGCCTCCTGACGTGCCGGGCACCGTCGTGTCGAGCGGCCGGTCAGAGCCGCTTGGCGCTGCGCAGGGTGCTCGCGTAGTAGCCGTTGCCGTCGAGGCGGGACGTGCCGCCCTTGTCGCCGATGGTGGGGCCGTTGACCTCTTCACGGCTCGACACGAAGATCATGTGGCCGTCGGTGTCGTGGCCCATGTACATGCCGACATGGTCGAGGCGCTGGTTCGTGCGGGCGTCGAGCTTGAAGAAGACGAGGTCGCCGGGCTGCAGCACGTCGATGGACGTGGGCCGGTCGGCCGCGCCGACTCCCTTGAGCGGGATGATGTCGGTCCCCACGTCCGAGCGCGCCATGCCGTTGGCGGTGCGCGGCAGGCCGTCGCCGGACTTGTCCGACGACATCAGGGGGTAGCGGGACCGGTAGCCCCACACCAGACGCTGGAAGCCCGAACAGTCGACGGACCGGGCACGGCGGGTCTCGGGCTGCTGCGTGACGCCGTCGCGGAACGTGTAGGGGATGCCCAAGTAGTCGTAGAAGTCCGAGAGTTCGTCGCGCAGGTCGTTGCCCTCGCTGCCGTTCGGGTTGATCGGACCGAAGTTGGCGTCACCCGCGTACGCGATGCCCTCGTCGTCCTTCTTGACGGGGGCGCCCTCCAGGTACTGGAAGGCGAACGCGAAGACGTCGTCCTCCTCGCTGCCGTAGAACTCCTTGAACCAGTCCTTGAACCACTTCTCCCGCTCGGCGCCCTTGCGCCAGGGTTCGGGCATGAGCCGCACCCAGTCCTCCGTGACCACCCGGGACTTGGTGTTGGCGGGCTCGGTGAACGTGCGGCTCGGGCCCTTGAGCGTGGCGGTGCGGGCGCCGTCGGTGAAGGTCGCGAGGACCTGGCCGGCCTCGCCGCGCAGGACCGAGCGCTCGGGGTTCTTCAGGCGCTCCCAGGTCTGCTTGCCGCCCTTCTGGCCGGTGCTCGACTCCAGGAGCGGGGTGTCGGTGACGGCCTGGACCGCGGGGGCCTTGGCCTGTTCGTCCTTGCGCAGTTCCACCGTCAGGTAGGCGCTGCCGCCGAGCAGCGCGAGGATGACCGCGGTGTGCAGGACGGGGTGCTTCTTCTTGGCAGGCATGGGGTCGGCTCCGGTGGCAGGTTCAGGCGGACGGCATGACGCCGAGGAGGATTCCGGCGGTGAGGACGACGTACGCCATCAGCGTCACCGAGCCGGTGGCGAGGATCGTGGGGCCCTTGGGCTGGCGGACCAGCTGGTACGCGATGAGGCCGGGGACGATGAAGCCCAGGGTCTGGTTCGCGTACATCAGCGGGAACTCGAGGGAGAGCACGATCATCACGGTGGCCTGGAGCGTCACGCCGAGCAGCACGACCGCCGCGAACAGGCGCTTGCCGTAGAGGATCACGTAGCGCTGCATCAGGAGCGTGCCCACATAGGTGAGGACGGTGACGCCCACGACCATGGCCGCGCGCTGGAGGTCCTCGACGAGGGTCAGGGCGATCCAGCCCGGGGTGATCATGCCGCCCGGCGAGAGGTTCGTCGTGAGGTAGCAGATCAGGGAGAACAGCAGCCCGATCGCGATGCCGATCGCGGCGATCTCGGGGGTGAGGACGGTGGGGATCAACGGGGTTCTCCTGGGCTGCTGTGCCACTGCTGCGGGTCGTCGGTGGAAGGCGTCGGCGGGACGCGCGGCTCGAACAGGCCGCGGGGACGGTCCTGTTCGGCGGGCGGTACGGGTCGGCCCTGTGTCACCGTGGGCCAGGCCTCGCGGGGCGCCCGCTGCTCGTCGTACTCGGGATGGGGCCGGTCCGCGTCGCGCTGTACGGGGATGTGGGCCTGTGGCGCGTACCGCGTCTCGTACGCCTGCGGGTACTGCTGGTACGGGTCGATGCGGGGCGCGTAGAGCTGCATCGTCTCGGCGTGCTCGGGGGTGGCCCGCGCCGCGTGCGGCAGGGGCGCGGTCCCGTAGGGGTCGGCGGTGTCGGTGGTGTCGGCCGTGTCGTCGGACTCGTCCGCGGGGAGTTCGGCGAGGTGCTCCAGGAGGTGCTCGCCCTGGCCGTGGATGTTGCCGATGGCGACGAGCGAGGAGTCCGGCCCGAGGTCGCCGAGCAGCAGGCCCATGAACTCCTCGGCGTCGCGCCGGTCGCCGCCGAGGTCCACGGCCCGGTCGCGGTAGGCGGCGGGGATCGCGTCGATGGCGGACTTGGCGGGGTGGCCGATCACGAAGACCCGGTCGGGGTCGAGCTCGGGGATGATCTCGCCCATCTGGCCGTTGCGCTCGACGCGGTCGGGGCGGCAGTTGATGACGACGTTCAGCGGGCGGTGGACGGCGCCGAGGTCGAGGAGCTGGTTGATGTTCATCAGCGTCGACTCGGGGTCGTTGGCCGCGAAGACGTTGGCGAAGCGGAGCTTCTTGCCGTCGTGGGTGAGGTAGCGCTCCACGGAGAGCACTCCGGGGTCCGGCGGGGCGTCGTACATGCCCTGCAGGGCGGTGTCCCGGTCGACGCCCACGAGCTCCGCGACGGTCAGCGCGATCGCCACGTTCTCCTTGAACGTGAACCAGCTGAAGCCGCGCAGTTCCTCGTCGCTGACCGTCTCGGGGTCGGCGTAGATCAGCTTGCAGTCCCTGGCGTCCGCCTCCTCCTGGAGGATGTGGAAGCGCTCCTGCTCCGCCGTGACGCAGATGCCGCCCTCCGGCATGGAGCGGCACAGGGAGCGCGCCACGTCGTCGAGGGTGGGGCCCATCTCGGCGAGGTGGTCCTCTCGGACGTTGCACAGGACGCCGATCGTGGAGCGGATCAGCTTGGACTGGTTGATCTCCTGGAGCGCCGGCATGACGGCCATGCACTCGATCACGAGGGCGTCCGGGTTGTACGCGGCGGCGCGGCGCACGATGCCGATCTGCTCGACGACGTTGGCGATGCCGAACTTGCGGTAGACGGGTTCCTCGGTGGCGTCCGGGTGGATGAACCGGGCCGCCGTGCCGGTCGTCTTCGCGACGGTGGTCAGATCGCCGCCGCGCAGGGCGCCCGCGCACAGGCGCGTGATGGACGACTTGCCGCGGATGCCGTTGACCAGGACGCGGGTCGGTATGTGTTCGAGGTTGGCGAAGTGCCGCCGCTGTTCGACGATTCCGGCGATCAGCAGGACGGCTCCGCACACCACGAGCACGGTGTAGAGGAAGAGCACGGTGGTTCTAGTTCCTTCCGGCTCCGGCGGGCGTGCGGGCACCGCCGTCGCGTTTGCGCTGGCTCTGGACCTGCTGCCTGATCAGCTCCAGGCTGCGGGCGACGGCGCCCACCTCGTCGTGGTGGCGCGGGAACAGGACGGTTTTACGGTCGCCGTCCGCGAGCTCCTCGGCCTGGCGGGCCAGGTCCCGCAGCGGCCGTACGACGATGATGTGCAGCCAGCCGAGGCAGGCGGCCGCGGCCGTGATGCCGAGGAGGCCGGCCAGGACCGTGCGGTTCTGGAGGCTGTACTCGGGGATGGCGAGGCCGAAGGCGGGCTGCCAGCTGACGACGGTCCAGCCGAGGGACTCGGCGGCGCCGCCGCCGACGAAGGGGGCGGCCGCGGCGATCTGGATGTCGCGGCCGTCGCGGAACAGCACGCCGCTGGGGCGCGGGCTCATGCCGACCTTCTGGTTGGTCCCCTCGACCAGTTCGTCGAGGCGCTCGCCGGGCAGCCGGTGGAAGGCCAGATAGCCGCTGTTGCCGCCGATGACGCGCCGGTGGGCGTCGACGACACGGACGTCGCCGAGCCCGGGTCGCTTGAGCAGCGAGTTGAGGAAGTCGATCCGGAACTCGCCGACCACGGCCGCGCCCTCGCGGCCCGGCAGTTCCGCGGTGCCGACGATGACCGGCTTCTTGCCCTTGTCGTCGAGGACCCGGATGGGCTCGGCGGAGGGGCCTTCGCCCTGGTCGTTGTGCGGGCCGTGTCCTGCCCTGGCGAGGACGTCGCCGTGGGCGTCGAGGACGTACAGGGACTCGTAGCGCAGGTGCTCGTTCATGGTGGCTTCGAGCACCTCGGCCATCTGCGAGGGCTTGGTGCGGTCGCCGATGAGGGAAGCCACCGACATGAGGTCGGCGTGGCCCTCGTTGAGGGCGCGGCGTACCCGGTCGGACACGGTGTCGGTGCGTTCGCGCTGGTCGTTCACCATCTGCTGGGGCACGACGACGGTGTCGCCCGCCCGGTTGAGCAGCAGCAGGAGAGGGCCTGCCCAGACGAGCAGCAGGATCCCGGCGACCGCGAGGAGCGCGCGGGCGCCGAAGCGGCGGCGGGCCGGGGCGGCGGGCCGCGGGCTCTCGCCGAGCAGCTGGTGGCGCAGGCGTTCCAGGGCGGCGCCGATCCGGGCGGCCTCGCCGCGCCGGGGCACGGTGACCGGACGGGCGAGGTCGCCGCGGGTGAGCCGGCGGCTCTCCAGGAACAGCCTGATCAGGGGGCGCTGCACGGTGCCGAGGAGCAGGGCGACGGTGAGCCCGCCGATGAGCAGCAGGGCGGCCGCGGCGGCCAGTCCGAAGACCGGGCTCGCGGTGACGGCGGGATCCTCGGCGACCTTGACCATCGCGACCACGGTCAGGCCGAGGCCGGTGGCGACGGTGGGCTCGCCGGGCTGCGGCGAGGCGAGCGTGGCGTAGCCGGCGACGGAGCGCTCGCCCATGTAGCGGTCGCCGCTGAGGCTGCCGCTGACGCCCAGGAACCCGCCGGATCCGGGCTCCTTGGACTTGACGGGGTGCTGCTTCGCCTTGCCGGCGGCGGCCTTCGCGAAGGCCTTCAGCTGCCGGTTGGACTCCTTGACCTCGTCGCGCTGCAGGTCGGTGAGGACCTGTTCGGGCTCGGGGATGCCGTCGCTGCTGAGGACGGTGCCGGTCTGGTCGATGACGGCGATGGAGCGGAACTCGCCGAGGCTGATACCCGGGAACTTCAGGTTGCTGGAAGCGACGAGGAGCTGCTGCGGCCGGCCCTTCCAGTTCAGCAGGGCGAAGGAGAGCAGCCGGGTCTCGCCGTTCTGGAGACGCACCATGCGCGGGGCGAGGCCGTTCTCGTCGGCGAGCCTGGACCGGTCGATCGCCGTCAGCGGCACGTTCTCGCCGCGCGCGGCGAGGAGTTTGCCGGACTGGATCTCGACGACGGCGGTGCCGGTCCACTTCTGGTAGACGTTGCCGATCTTGTCGAGGACCGCGTCGGCGGGCACCGGGTCGCCGGCGCTGAACAGCTGCGCCGTCCGCGTGAGGTCGGTGACGCCCTCGTCGACGGAGGCGCGCAGCGCGATGGCGCCGTCCTCGGCGAAGTGCTGCTGGGAGGTGCGTACGGCTTCGGGGACGCGGTCGTGTCCGACGCGGCCGAGTGTGAGGGCGGTGATGCCCGCCAGGGCGAGGAGCAGAACCGACAGCACGGCGATGGGTGGACGAATGCCACCCAGCAGGGACATATCGGCTCTTCGGCGGACCTTGTGCCGCCGCTTCGGGTGCGAAGCGGCCAAGGGGGGCTCCTCTCTGGAACACGGGGGCGCGCGCGAGGACGCGGATTCGCTCCGCGGCCGTGGGGGTGGCGCACACCGGAGCGCACAGCAGTGCGATCCGGAAACATCTGACCCGCACCGGAGCCGAAGGGTTGTACGAGGTAAGAAAAAGGTGAGAATCGTTACTCTGCGGCGACCCTCACTCGGGCAGCGGCTCCAGCGGCGCGAGTCCGTCCTTGGCGGCGCCGCGGTTGAGCATCGTGCCCTCGGTGCGCTCGAAGGCCAGGCGGTAGCGGGCGCGCTGCTGCTCGCTCAGCTTCGCGGCGCCCCGGTCCTCGCGCAGGGCCGCCGCGATGTCCACCAGCCGGTGGTCCCGCACGGCACCCTTGGGGAGATCGCCCGACTCGTCCGGGTCCGGCGGGATCTGGGTGAACGTCGGGACGTACTTGGCCTGGACATCCCATCGGCCGCCGCGCTTCGTGAACTCGAACCAGCCGATGACACCCTCCTCGGTCAGTCCGGTCGGCACGTCGTGCCGGGCGATCTGGTTGCCGAGTCCGTACGCGATCCAGGTGCCGTCGACCTTCTCCATCGGCTGCACCACGTGCGCGTGGTGGCCGATGATCAGGTCGATGCCGGTCTCGCGCGCCAGCCTGCGGCCCAGCTGGAGCTGGGAGCGGCTGGGGTTCGGCTGGTTCTCGCGGCCCCAGTGGATGCTGAGGATCACCACGTCGGCGCCCGCGGCCCTGGCCCGCTTCTCGGCCGCGGCGATGTTCTTGAAGTCGATCTGGTTGACCAGCCACGGCTTGTCCGCGGGGATCTCGTTGCCGTTGAACCCGAAGGCGTACGAGAGCTGGGCGACCTTGACGCCCTTGACGTCCATGATCAGCGGCTTGGCGGCCTCGGCGGCACTGCGCGCGGAGCCGGTGTGCTTCAAGCCCTCGCGGTCGAGGACGTTCAGGGTGTTCCGCACGCCGCCGGCGCCGTGGTCGAGGGTGTGGTTCGAGGCGCTGGAGCAGGTGTCGTAACCGACGTGCTTGATGGTGGTGGCGATCTGCGGCGGCACCAGGAACGCGGGGTAGCTCTCGAAGGGCCCCTCGGGCTTGCCCGCGACGGGCTCGAAGTGGCAGATCGCCAGATCCGCCTTGCTGATGACGGGCTTGACGCCGGCCAGCATCGGGTCGAAGTCGAGGCCCTCCACGCCCTGCCCGGTCACCTTGGCGTCCTTGCGTGCCTGTTCGGTGAGCTGCGGGTGGATGAGGATGTCGCCGGCGGCCGCGACGGTGAACGAGGGGCCGTCCGCGGCGGCCTTGCCGTCGTCCGAACCGAAGGGGCCACAGGCCGCGGTTCCCGCGAGCAGCGCGGTGAGGGCTATGCCGGACAGCGACCGGCGGGAGGAGCGTCTATTCACCGGGCTATCTTTATACAACCATGAGAGTGAACCGGACAAAGACGGTAACGATTGCAACAACGCTGCTGATCGCAGCAGTTGTGGCGACCGCCCTCGTGGCCGGTCTCACGCACCGGGGAGAGCCGTCGGACAGCCGCGGACCCCACACCCGGCAGGGCGCCCGCGGCGGGGTCGATCTGCTGACCCGGGTCACGGACTACACCGCGCGCTTCGGTCCCGGCACCGGCTACCGTCCCCCGACGCGCACCGAGCGGCGCACCGCCGCGAGCGGCCTGAAGCTCCTGCTCGACGGCCGCCCTCAGCAGGCCGAGGAGCGCCTGTCCAGCATCGATCTCTCGCTCGGCACCGTCACGGACAGCGCCACCGGACGACGGTACGCGGAGATCACCGACCGCACCGAGGCGGGCCCCGCGCCACGCGGCTGGGGCCGTGTCTACGTCGAGACCGGCCGGCCCGCACGCTGGTCGGTGCAGATCCCGCATCCGGTCGCCGACCGGAACACCGAGCGGCTCGGCGTGGGCGTCCTGCGCGGCGGACACGGCGGGGTCCTCGTCATTGCTGGCGCACATCGCAAAGCCGGGCGCGGTGACGCGGCGGACGTCGCGCACCGCCGGGACACCGTCTTCGACGCGTTCTGCGACGAGCTGGCGGAGCGCCGGCTGCCCGGTCTCCAGCTCCACGGCTTCGCCGACGACTCGGCGCCGGGGCGCGACGTGATCGCGTCCACCGGGCGGGGCCTGGTGGGCCGCGCCGACGGCCGGCTGCTCGCGGACCGGCTGCGCGAGCGCGGCTTCGACGTGTGCCGCGCCTGGGTACGCTCCTGCCCGCTGGAGGGCCGCACCAATGTGCAGGGCGGAAAGGCGGCCGCCGAGCATGTTCCCTTCCTGCACGTCGAGTTCGCGAACGCGCTGCGTACCGACGACCGGCGCACCGCCCGCGCCGTCGACGCCATGGGGCGGCTCACCGCCGCCTGGGAGAGGGGCCGGACCGCATGAGGACACTCCTGATCGTCGACGGCGCCAATGTCGTCGGCTCCGTGCCCGACGGCTGGTGGCGCGACCGGCGCGGGGCCGCGGAGCGGCTGCGGGACCGGCTGGTGAGCCACGCCGAGCGCGAGGGCGTCGACATCGTGCTCGTCGTCGAGGGCGCGGCGCGCGGCGTGGAGTCGGTGCCGGGAGTGCGGGTCGAGTCGGCGCCGGGCAGCGGGGACGACCACATCGTGGACCTGGTCGCCGCGGCGAGCGCCCCCTGCGTCGTCGTGACCGCGGATCGCGAACTACGGCGCAGGGTGGGCGAGTTGGGGGCGGAGTACGTGGGGCCGCGGACGGTACGGCCCGGCTGAGGGCGCGCGGGGGGGGCGATGCGCGCCCTCATGGCTTCCGGACTACGCCCGGCGCCTGCGCACCACCGCGCGGACCGCGACACCTCCGCCGACGAGCAGGACGGCGAGGGCCGCGCACCACATGGCCGCCCCGGCACCGGTCGACGCCAGATCGCCGTCACCCGGCTCGTCGCCCGGCTCGTCACCGGAGTGTGCTCCGCCGGAAGCGGACGTGGCGCCGGGCGAAGGTTCACCGGCTGTGGCACCGCCGGTGGCGCCCGTCCCCGGGGTCGGCGACGGCCTCGTCACTCACGCGGTGACGGAGAGATCGGCCTCATGCTCGACGAGGGCGTCGTCGCCGAGGCTCAGGACTCGGCCTCTGCCTGATCACGGGCTCCGGCCGGCCCTTCCACCTGGGCGGCATCACGCCGTACCTGGACCGCGAGGGCGTCAGCGAGCGGGTGACCGGTAAGCGGATCCTGGAGACGCGAGTGGCGAGCGTTCCGGCGTAACGCGTCGCACCTCGTTCGGGGTGTCTGAGGGGCGTGGGGCGACTGCGGACCGGTCGTGGCTGGTCCGCAGTTCCCCGCGCCCCTTTTGGTCGGACGTCAGCGGACGACCGCGATGGCCGTGGCGACCCGGCGTTCGACGGACCGCTTCGCCTTTTCGTCCATCGGCCGGTTCGCCAGGCGCCCGGACACCACGAGGGTGCTGGAGCCGCCGCCGTCCAGGTTCAGGGCGGATCGCGCTCCGAGGCCCGCGACGAGCGTGGCCGCCTCGCGCAGTGTGGCGCCGACACTGGCGGATGTACGGCCGTCGACGACCACGAGCAGCAGGGTGCCGTCGGCACGGATGCCGGCGAGCGTGCGCGGGGCCCGCTCATCGAGAGATCTCGCGGACATGCCTTCACGGGCCGGGTCGAGGGCGACGGTGCCGTTCTCGACGAGCCCGGGGCCCGCGCCGAACAACGAGACCCCCGGCGCCAGCAGGGAACGTCCTGCCGCGTCCTGCGCCCGGGTCTCGACGGTGACGGAACCGCCGGGCCGGGCGTGTGCGGTGAGCCAGCGCGCCCCTTCGCCGATGCCGTACAAGGTGCTACCGCCCCGCGGTATCGGCCCTCCCGCCGGTGAGCGCATGCCGGTCACCCGCCCCGACGCGTCGAGCACGGCTTCCGCCGTGCCTGGGGCGCCGGGGCGGGAGGCCGCGCCCCACTGCGGGGTGAACCGGACGATCTCACTGCTGTCGACGCAGAGTCGGTTGTGCAGCGGCGCGGGATGCGCACGCCCGGTCGAGCGCAGCACGTCACCGCCGGCACCGCCGCAGCCGAGGATGCGGCCGGGCACCCGGTCGATGCCGTCCAGTTCACGCAGTGTCCCGTCGTCGGCGGTCAGAGACAGCGTGGTCCACACCCGGGCGATGCGGGGCGCGGTGCCGCCCGGGCCCACGACGAGTGCCGTGCGACCGGCCGCGGCCTCGCTGAGCAGGGTGCCGCCGGTGGCGTAGACGCCCAGCGGGTCACCCGGGTAGCCGCCGTGATCGGCGCCGGTCGGGATGTCGAAGTAGCCGCCGTTCACGGCGGCCACGGCATCGACGCGGTCCGCCATCTCCCGCACCGTCTCGGCGGTGGCCAGGTGTGCGCCGTGGACACCGGTGACGTGGGCGGCGGCGTCCGGCGCGACGGTGAGCACGTGGACGCGCGCCGTGCGGCCGTCCGCCCAGGTGTGTGTGGAGTGGCGCAGGATCACACCGCGCGGCAGCCCCCCGGCGGGGGCGGCGGAGTGCGGGGCGGGTGAGGTCGGGGCGGGCTTCGCGTCGTCACCGCCGGACGCCGTGCAGGCGGCGATCAGCGACAGGGCGAGCGCGGCGGCCACGATCCCCGGCCGTCCGCGACGATCAGCCGCCGAGGACACCCGGCGCCTGCAACTCACCTATACACACCGTCACCTGACCGCTCATCACGTGCCCGGTGCCGTCGTCGACCGCGTAGGAGAAGCGGTCGTACCCCAGATGCCCGGTGAAGGGGGTGTACGTCACGACGCCGTCCGGTTCGACGCTGGTGACACCTTGCCGGGCCGGGCCGACGCCCGCCAGGCGCGCGGCGTCGCCGAGCCCGTCGAGCAGGTCTTTGACGACGCCCCGGTACCCGGGGGCCAGGTGGAGGACGCGGCCTTGTGGCGGGAACGGCGCGATCCGGTAGCCGTACTGGCGCACGGAGTGGGTGCTGCTCGTGAGGCTGGAGCCACCGTGCGCGATGATGCCCGCGCGCACCTCCGGCAGCAGGAACGCTCCCCCGCCCACGTCGTGGCGGACGACGGCGGTGAAGCGGGCGACCCTGGACGTGCCCGCCTCCACCGAACTGGCGTACCGGTCCTTGGAGGGCAGCAGGCTCATGCCGCCGAGACGGTCCACCGTGGCCACCCGCTCGAAGGGGGCCGCCATGACGTAGCCGTAGTAGCGGTGTCCGGAGCCCTCGGGCAGCAGGGTCACCGCGAAGTCGACCTCCTGCCCCGGGCGGACCGGCAGGGCCGGGTCGGCGCTCGCGGTCAGCTCGACCGTCAACCGGATCTGCGGGGCGTCGGCCTGGACCGCGTGCACCCGTGCGAGGAGATGGCGCTCCGGCTGCAACGGGCTTGCGGCGATGGACTGCTCACTCACAGCGTGTCTCCGGTGCCTCGGGTGCGGGCCCGGGTCATGGCGGCGTGCGTGGCGTCGTCGAGCCAGCCGTACGCCTGTTCAGGAAAGCGTTGCTGGTCCAGGCGGGTCACCCAGTGCGACGGCACGATCCCGCGCTGCGCGAGGGAGTGGGCGACGAACCGGGCGCAGGCGATGGCACCCTCGGGCAGGAGGTGCGTGGTGTCCTCGATGCCCTCCGGGTAGTGGGGGTGCTGCCCCGGCGCCAGGAACATGAAGAGGGAGCGGGTCCCCGCGGGGCCCAGCTGCGTCCACCATTCGAGGCTCTGTGTGTAGAGGTCTACGTACGGTGTCGCCGTCTGCGCCGCCAGCTCGCGCATGGCCATCGGGTACGGCTGGACGACCTGGCGCAGGTTGCCGTGGTCGTCCCAGGTGCAGCGTTCGTGCGGGCTGACCAGGACGGGGTGGGCGCCACGGTCCCGGGCGCCATCCACGAACAGCCGCAGATTGCGCTGGTAGTCGTGGAACGGCTCGGTCCGCAGCTCCTGCTCCGGCTTGTGGTCGATCAGGCCGAACGACACGACGAGATAGTCCCCTGGACGCAGCCGGTCCAGGATCCATGCCAGTCGGCCGCGTTCGGCGAACGTGCGTGAACTGGCTCCGGCCCGCGCGCAGTTGACAATCTCCAGGTCCTGCCTGAAGAAGAGCGGGAGCATCTGGCCCCAGCCCGCCATCGGCGCCCGGCTGATCTCGCGGGTGCAGACGCTGGAGTCTCCCGCCAGGAAGACGCGCGGGTGCTGCGCGGGGTGCCCGCCTCCCTCAGGCAGCACCGGTCCACCTCTCCGGGGCCGGCGACTGACCGGGCACCTCCCGGACGACCCGGGCCTGCTGGGGTTCGAGCGGAAGGGGCGCTTCGGACGGGGCGAGTTCGGCGGCAGGCAGATCGCCGAGGGCGTCGATCTCCTCGTACACCCGCAGGCAGTTGTCGCCGTCCCGGTGGCCGAAGAAGTCGGCGACACGCTCGCGGTAGGGGCTTTCCACGGTGAACCCGCGGCCGATCGCCCGGATGATCTCGTCCACGGCGTCGTCGACGGTGCGGCACACGGGACCGAATCCGTCGTCGGCCAGGTTGAAGTAGCCGCGCTTGTAGTGGCGCCCGTAGAAGTCCTCTTCGTCGAAGGGCACGTAGACCAGCGGGATGCCCATGTACGCCACGTCGAAGAAGACCGACGAGTAGTCGGTGACCATGAGGGAGCACTCCTTCATGGCCTGCTGGACGTTGCGGCTCGTCGGGTCGGCGACGTGGATGGCGGGCGAGTCGGTACGGAAGTGGCGCAGATGCGGCCGGATCTCGTAGTGCGGGAAGAACTCCAGGTCCACGCCGTGCCGTTCGAGTGCGGCCGCGAGGCGCGGGTCGGCGAGCAGCGCGCGGTAGAAGCGGAAGTACTCGGACTGCGTGAACGCCGTCTTGGCGGGGCCCGCGGACTTCTTGTACGAGGCGGTGACGATCCACTGCCGCCAGGTCGGCATCAGCAGAATGCGCGGGCGGGCGAGCCGCTCCCGCTGGAGCGCGTCGAAGCGCGGCAGCCCGGCCAGGACCGCACGGTTGCCGTACCCGGCCTCGTGCCCCAGGAACTCGCGCTCCTGACGGCCGGTGGTGACGATCATGTCGTAGCTGGTGATGCGCTGGTCGACACCGGTGGTGACATCGTTGTAGATGATGCCGTGCTGCAGGAACACCCGCTGATACTTGAGCAGTTCGCCGAAGCGGTGCAGGAAGAGCACCTTTCGGTAGCCCTCGGGCACCAGGTAGGACTCGGAGTCGTAGCTGCCGATCAGCTTGGTCGCGTGCAGCAGGTACATCCGGTGCTTGAACGAACCGAGCTTGATCACGCGGCCGTACTTGGCGACCTTGGCGTAGTCGGCGGAGTTCCCGTCGATGACGTAGTAGATCTTGCGGCGCTTGCGATGCGTGCGCATCCACTTGAAGAAGTGGTACGAGTTGTCCTGCGCCGTGTCGGAGCGCTCGCCGATCAGCCAGATCTCACGGCTGTTGAGCAGGGGGAACATCAGCCAGTAGGCGAACCGCATCCGCCAGCCCGGGTTGCGCATCTTGATGATGCGTATCTCGCGGGCCGTACGCCACAGGGTGTGCTTGACGCGGGCGCCGAGGCCGCGGCCGACCATCCGCAGGTGCAGCGCGTCCTGAGCGCCGATGGTGAGCATGTAGCGGTACTTGCCGAGCCGGCCGTGCCCCTTGAGCCGGTGCAGCGGAAGCCGCGCCTTCATCACGACGTTGCGCTCACGGCTGCCGTCCACGCGGTGTACGCGCAGCCGGAAGTCGCCGACCCGGAGCCCGCCCTCGGCGAGCCGTGCGGCCGGGATCTCCGCGTAGAAGCCCGCGTACAGGTCCTTGTTGTTGCGGGCGTTCCACAGGTCACGGCGGTAGACCTGCTGCAGGGGAGCGACGATCTTGTGGTCCTTGGTCTGATGCACGAACTCCAGACGGTTGTGCAGCGGACCGCTGATGTCCATGCCGGGGAAGGCCATGCAGCCCTCCACGACGAGCATGCCGTCGCGGGCGCGCACCGATTCGACGACGATGTTCGGGTCGGCGACCCGGGCCGTCGCCGTCTCCAGGACGCCTCCGGAGAAGGTGCGGTAGAAGCCCTCGTCGTCGATCTCCAGGCGCAGCGGCGCCGCCTCCAGAGCCGGCTTGGGATCGCAGAACAGCTCGAAGTTGCCGCTCTTGGCGGCGTAGTGGTCGAGCTGCTGGGCCGGGTTCGTCGCGAATTCGAGCAGGACGTCGTCGGGGATCTGCGCGTAGTGCCGGTGGATGTCCGCGAACATCTCGGCGAGCTGCGAACGGCCCATGACGTTACGCGCGTTGCACAGGAAGCCCTTGTAGGTGCGGGCGACGTACCGGTGGAACATGTGCCGGATGTCGTCCCGTTCGGCCGCCGTGAAGTTGAGCAGGAAGTGGTTGAGCCGGAGGTGGTCGCGGTAGTTGGCGGGCTTGCTCCAGAGCGAGTCCATGATGGACGATCCGTCCGGCCTGCCCCGGTAGTAGTAGACGGGGGCGTCCACGAGGCTGATGCCCTGGGCGCGCAGCATGGCGGGCAGGGTCACCCACGAGTCCTCGAAGTGCACGCCCTCGCCGAACCGGAGGCCGAGCCGGCGAAGCAGCTGGGTGCTGAACAGCTTGTTGCAGGCGGAACCGCTGAAGATCAGGTCCGGGGTCTGCGCGAAGTCGTCGATGACCCGGTCGCCGTCGCCGAAGTACTGCTTCCACGGGCCGTACGGCCGGTCGGGGAAGTTCACCAGGTCGCCGACGACGAGTTCGGTGTTGTCGCGCCGTGCCGCCTGGAGCATCAGGGCCAGGGCGTCGGGGCCGAGGATGTCGTCGGAGTCGAGGAAGGTGACGTACGGGGCGGTGACCTGGGCAAGGCCGTTGTTCCTGGCGTTGCCCAGACCGCCGTTCTGCTGGTGGACGACGGTGACGTTGGCGTAGAAGCGGGCGAAGTGGTCGAGCATGCGGGGCGTCTCGTCGGTCGCGCCGTCGTCGACCAGGATGACCTGGGTGGCGGCGAAGCCACGCTGCGCGGCGATGGAGCCGAGGCAGTCGTCCAGGTACTTGGCCACGTTGTAGCAGGGCACGACTACGGCCAGCTCGAAGCGGTGGGTCAGTTGCGGGATCGGCGGGTGGATGTGCTCACGCCACCACATCCACGGTGCGTCGGGGTCGTTCTGTTCGGACTCGAAGGTGCGCCGGTTCGCCACGGCCGAGCGGAACGCGAGGTTGCCGCTGACGGTGCGGTAGCCCTCGAACTCCTCGCCGTCCACGGTGAAGACCAGGCCGTCGAGCTCGATGTCCCGGACGTTGAGCGCGGAACGGGACCGGCTCCGGTTCCACTCGACGATGAGGGAGACGTTCCACACCGTGCTGTCGGAGAAGTCGTCGCCGAGGAGCTCGCCGAGGTCGGCGCTTCCCTCGAAGGTCACGAACCGCTCGTCGACGGACACGTCGGGGACGGGCACGACGACATCGTGCTTGGTGTGCCGGTTGCGTACGGCGAGCGAGAGGCGCACGGAGTCCTCGGCCTCGATCCGCCCGAAGCGGTTGACCAGCTCTCCGTCGTAGGCGAGCCGGGTGTCCTCCACGCGCCAGCCGTTGAGCTGCGCGAAGAGCGGCACCTGCGTGACCGGCGCCGCGGCGAGGCCCAGTTCGGTGACGTCGAGCATGCGGTGGGCGTCCGGCAGGTGGAGGTGGTCGCCCGACCAGTAGACCCGGCCGTCGTCCTCCACCAGGTAGGACGAGTAGACGCTCTTGCGCTGCGCGTAGTCCAGGGTGGTCAGGGCGGCCTCGATCTCCTGGTACATCAGGAAGTAGGCACGCACCCGGTCGACGGGCCCGCACAGTTCGAAGGCCTCGTCGCTGATGGAGAAGAGATAGGCGCTGACGGTCTCCGCGAAGCCCTGCTGGAAGGCGGCGTCACCCTCCGCGAGGGCCCGCATGTACAACCGCAGGTCGTGCGCGAGGAACTTGGAGTCCTTGCGGACCTTGAGCGCCCACAGGCCCCGCTCGAGGAGGAACTGGTCGGTGGCACGGTGCACCGCGACGCGGTCCCTGATGCTGCGCAGCTCACCGGTGCGGCCGGTGATGGAGGCGCCCTCGGACTCCCACATCCACCGGTAGACGGGTTCGGTGATGACGGTGATGCCGTTGGCGAGGCTGCCGGCGACCGTGGAGAAGTACGTGTCCTCGTAGAAGACGCCCTCGGGGAACCAGACGCCTCCCGAGCGCAGGAACGCGACGCTGTAGAGCTTCGCCGCGGCGATGGGGTCGGAAAGGAAGAGCGGGAACTCCTCCAGGCCCGGCACCGTGCGGGCCATCGCGTACACCTCGGGGGCCCACGCCTCGGACTCGCCCGTGTCCCTGTTGACGCGCACGGCCTTGCCCGCCGTGATGTCGCTGCCGGTCTCGAGCGCGCTCGCGACCAGCCTCTCGCAGGCACGGGGCGGCAGTTCGTCGTCCGCGTCCAGGAACATCACCCAGCGCCCGGCGGCCTGCGCTATGCCCCAGTTACGGGGAGCGCCGACACCGCCGCTGTTCTGCGTCCGGCGGAGGACCCGCACATGCGGGTTGTTGCCGGCGAAGTTGGTGACCACCTCGATGGTTCCGTCGGTCGACGCGTCGTCGACGACGATCACCTCGACCAGCTCATAGGTCTGGTTGACGGCCGACTGGATCGCCTTGCCGATGATGGTGGCCGCGTTGTACGCGGGGATCACCACCGTCACCCAGGAGTTGTCGCCGTCCTGCACCTGTCTCATCTGGAGTTCTCCCACGTCCCCGATGCCCCGGGGCGTTCGGCGGCGGGCACGGTTCCGTAAGCCGGGAACCGTTTCGTGCCGTCGTTCGGCCGGGGAATCGCGGAGAGTCCGTCGTGCTGCTGCGGAAGGTCGTGCCCGTGGGGGGTGACGTTCGGCTGCGGGTAGGGCTGGAAGCCGGGGTCGTCCGCGGCCTCCGGTACGCCGTACCGCTCGTCGGCGAGCAGGGCTTCCTGCGCGGCGCGGCGGTGTCGGCCCCGGTGCAGTTGCGGGGCGATGGTCCCGACGGTGGCCGGGGCGGGGCTCAGCTCCTCCATGACGCGGGTGAAGTCGCGGGTGGAGAGCCAGAACTTGTACATGATGACGAGCTCGAAGAGCATCAGGAGCGCGGCGGAGACCACGGTGGCCCAGAGGATCTGCCCGATCAGCGGCCCGATGATGAAGATGAACATCTGGAACTCGATGCCGCTGATGAGGTGGGGCCGGATCCGGGTGTGGAGCATCGCCCGGCGGACGCGGGTGTACCAGGGGAACTGGCCGCGGAACTGCTCGTGCAGGTCCACGACATTGGCCGCGCCGGCCTCCTCGCGCAGGATCTCGGCCCGCGCACCGGGGTTGTCCCGCAGCAGGTCCTCCATGAAGACGAGTTGCTCACCCTCGGCGTCGGCCGGGGACCCGAGCGCGGCCCGTTCGGACTCCTCGCGCTCCTGGGTGACCTTCTCGATCTTCGTACGCATCGACATGCGCATCTTGTAGATCTGCAGCGCGTCGACGTACCGCAGCATGTCGAGGAAGACCACGACCAGCGCGGCGAGCAGATACCGCTCGTCGTCCGTGCGCAGGAACTGGCCGCCCATCAGCGCGAGGGCGCAGAACAGGACGCGGATGCGGTCGAAGACGTAGTCCAGCCAGCCGCCGAAGACGGTGCCGTTGCCCTTGAGCCGGGCCAGCTTTCCGTCGATGCAGTCGAGGATGAAACTCAGGTGGTAGAGCGCGGCGCCGATGATGAGGGACCTGGTGTCCCCCTTCAGGAAGAAGCCCGCCGACGCCAGGCCGATGAAGAGCGCTGCCCAGGTGACCCGGTTCGGCGTGATGAACCGGAAGCGGGCGAGAACGATCAGCATCCGGGTCGCGACGGGGTCGACGAGGAAGACCGTCCACCAGGCGTCCCGCTTCTTGCAGGTGAGTTTTTGGACAGCCCGCAAGGACAGCTTGGTCATAACCCCTCAGCCACGCGCAGAACAGGACACAAAGCCCTGCACCGCCACCTCGCGACCCAGGGAACCCCACTGGTGGACCCGCGCGTTCACAGATCCATCACTTGAGAGAGATCAAAACCTTAACAAGATTTAAGAAAGGGTAAGAAGATTTACCCTAGGACTTGGTCGCGACCTTAATCACAGCTGTTCACGTACAACCTTTTGCGTTCTACGCGCGCTGCGCTCTCACCGCGCTCTTGCCTCTCTCTCACCCAGGAAGGGCTACCTGCGGTAGGTGTCAGCGCCCTGCTGACTGCCAGTCACCGAAGACCAGGCCACCGGCCTCATCACGGCGGTACGCCACCAGCAGGTTCCGCCCCGGGGCGCGCGTCGCCACGGCGAGCCGCCCGGTCCGGCTCATCGCGGCGGCCGGTCCCCCGTACGAAGGCGCGCCGAGCTCCTGCCACCACACGCCGGTACCGGGACGGCCGTCGGGGTAGGCACCCACCGAGCAGACGCCGCCCGGTCCCGAACGGACGAGCAGCGAGTAGGCCCAGCCGTCCATCTCGGCACCCCGCACGGCGGCAAGGGCTCCTGTCCCCTCGGCGTCACCGAGGGGACAGGGGGCCTGAGCGCCGGGGCGCCAGGCCGAGGGGGTGTTGGTGACCAGGTCACGGAAGTGGACGCTGCCGGGCTCGGGAGCCGGGGCCAGGGTGCCGGGCCGGGCCGCGAACGGCGGCGTCCGGTCCTCCGTCCACGCGCCGTTACCGCCCTGGTACCAGCGGACCACCATGTCGGCGTCCCGGGCGCGGGCATACACCTCGACCCCGCCGTGCGGGGTCGACACCGCGACGAGGTCGTCGGCGACCCGTGTCCCTCCCAGGTGCTGCCACGGGGTCCAGCTGCCGTCGGCCGACTGGCAGCGGTAGCTGATGCTGTGGCCGACGTTGCGGGCGAACACGAAGAGGTTGCCGGCGCCGTCGAACGCGGCAGCGGGGAAGCCGACTTCGCGCCCCTTGCGCCAGTCACCCGAGTTGGGACCGCCCAGCGAGTTCCAGGGGGTCAGGGGCCGGCCGGTGCCGTACTGCGCGGCGTGCACCACCTCGACGTCCACACCGCCGTCGGCGCGCGGGGTCCTGCGCAGCGCGAACAGGTGCGGGAACCCGTGCGGATCGCGCACCACGGACAGTCCCGGCAGCAGCCCGGCGCCCTCCACCGGTTCGGGGCCGCTCCACGCACTGCCGCCCAGCTCTTCCTGGGACCAGCGCACGACACCGGCGGCCGTGGGCTGGAAGGCGCTCAACCGTCCGTCGAACCCGGCCACCAGCCAGTTCACGGGGGCCGGGTAGCGCCGGCAGGAGGCCGCGCCGAGCCGCACGTCCGCGCGGGCACGGTGGCAGTCGACGTAGAGCGGTTCACCCGTCTCCGTCTGCAGGGCCCGCGCGGCGGCGAGTGCGACCGCCGCCGTCTCGGCGTGCCCGGGCGGGCAGTCGTACCCCAGCTCCCCGCTCGCCTCGTCGATGGTCACATGCGCGGGATCGGGGTCCAGCGTGTGCAGTCGTTCCGGGTTGATCTCCCGCAACTCGTCGAGCAGCGCCGGGAACGCGCCCTCGTCGTCCGTGCCCAGCAGCCGGGGACCGCCGAGGGCACGGCAGCCGCGGTCGGCGGCCTGGCCGAGGGCTCGGTCGAGCGCCCCCCGCCCTTCCTTCGTCCCCGCCCGCAGACAGACGACGGCGATCTCCGCGCCGGCCGTCTCCAGCGCCACGAGCGGCACGGCGTCCTCGGGTTCGGGGACGACCACGGCGACCACATGGGTACGGCCGCCCAGGGCGCCGCCGGCTACCGCTCCGGTGTCGGACCTTCGGCTCATGCCCTCACATCTCTCTGCGCCACGGCGCGTCCCGGCACCGTCATATCCGGGTCCACGAACTGAGCGTCAGCCCCTGTCCGTCTTCCTGACGGGCCAGCGCCATCGAACCGTCGGCGGACACGGCCAGGATGACCACCCGCCCGTATCCGTCGAGTGCGAGCACCGGGTCGCCGACGCAGGCCTTGCCGGTGTCGGTCCACCACACGCCGCCCCGTTCGTCCTCCGCCACGCAGACGCCGAGCATGATCCGCCCGTCGGCCCCGCGGTGGGCGAGCACCGTGCACGGGTATCCGTCGAGCGTGGTCATGACCGCCGCGTGGCGGCCGTCGCCGGGATTCCCGCCGAGCGGAACGGGCCATTCACCGGCGCGCAGGGCGGCCATCTCACCGGTGCGCACATCGGTGGCATAGAACGTGACCCGGCCCGGGGAGGTCTCGACTCCGGTCATGGATCCGGGCAGGGGGACCACCGCAGCGTCGTAACCGCGCTCCGGTGCCGCGCCCGGTTCCCCGAGGTGCCAGGCCAGAGCGCCGGTGCGGGCCGGGGCGAGGAGTTCGAGCCGGCCGGTGGAGGTGGCCGCCGCGGCCGGGGTGTCCAGGGCGGCGGTCACTTTGAGGTCGAGCCAGGACTCCCAGCGCCCCTGCGCGTCCTCGCGCCGCATGGAGATCCGGCCCTCCGCCGTGGGGGCGAAGACGTGCAGCGCGCCGTCCGCGCCCACGGCTGCGGCCGGGGCACCCAGCAGCGCCGTGCGCTCGCGCTTCGCGTGCGGGTTGCCGATCGACCGCCACTCGCTCAGCGGGCGGCCCGCCTGGTACTGGATCGCATAGGTCAGGTCCACGGTGAGCGAACCGTCCTTCGCGGTCCGCACCCTGCGCCCCAGAAGATGCGCGTACCGGTTGCGGCCCTGGGCGACCGTGAGATGCGAGAGCCCCTTGGCGGGCAGGACGTCCGGGCCCAGCCAGTCGCGGCTTCCCACCCGGCTCTCCGTCCATCGGAGGACGGCCTGGTCGACGTGGGTGTAGACGATGAGCCGTCCGTCGTGTCCACGCAGCAGCCAGGGCCCCGACAGCGCGGCCGGCAGCCGGTCGGTGAAGCTCGCTGCCTCACTGCCGGACGACTGCTGCTGTCGCCCGTTCTCTCGCACGGAGCTGGCCCGCATGGTCCGTCGTCATCCTTCCCTGTACGCCGGCCCGGTCCGGCCGGGGCTGCGACGTTGCATCATAAGTTCACCGCCGGACGTCAGCGGCGAGCCTCCGGATGACGCAGGCACCAGCCGGCCCAGGCGGACTCCACCATCGCGCGGGCATCGTGGCGGGCGCTCCAGCCGAACTCCGTGCGGATGCGGTCGGCCGCGGCGACGACCCTGGCCGGGTCGCCGGCCCTGCGGGCGGCGCTCACCGGTGCGGCGTCGGCGCCGTAGCCGGTCACCTCGCCGATCAGCTCGATCATCTCGCGCACGGAGACACCCTCCCCGCGGCCGATGTTGACCGTCAGAGCGCTGCCCGGCGCCCTGGACGTCAGGGCTCGCGCCGCGGCCAGGTGAGCGGAGGCGATGTCCTCGACATGGATGAAGTCACGTACGCAGGTGCCGTCCTCGGTGTCGTAGTCGTCACCGAAGATCACCGGGGCGGCGCCGGCGGTGAGCTTCTCGAAGACCATCGGGATCAGGTTGAAGACCCCGGTGTCCGCGAGCTGTTCGTCGGCCGCGCCCGCGACGTTGAAGTAACGCAGGGATGCCGTGGTCATGCCGTGGGCCGCGCCCGCCGCCCGCACCATCCATTCACCGGCCAACTTCGTCTCGCCGTAGGGGTTGATGGGGGCACAGGGGGTGTCTTCCGTGACCAGGTTCACGTCGGGCATGCCGTAGACGGCCGCCGAGGAGGAGAAGAGGAAGTGCTGCACGCCGGTTCCGGCGGCTGCCCCCAGAAGCGTCTGCAGGCCGTGGACGTTCTCGCGGTAGTAGTACAGGGGGCGCTCGACCGACTCCGCCACCTGCTTCTTGGCGGCGAGGTGGACGACACCTGAGATACGCAGGTCGGACAGGGTGTGCCGGAGCAACTCACCGTCCAGGACGGACCCCTTGACGAAGGGCACACCCTCCGGAACGCGACCGGCGTCACCGGTCGACAGATCGTCGTACACAGCGACCGATTCACCCGCCGCCAGCATCGTGCGCACGACGTGCGCCCCGATGAACCCCGCCCCACCCGTGATCAACCAAGTCATGGCCGCATACTATTTCTTGCACTCACGTTCATGAAAACATCACTTTGCGAGCATGAACCGCCGAGCGCGTGTCTATAGTGCTGGCTCAGTCAGGCAGCACACGGACCGGCACCCCCCCACCCGAGTCCCACACCGTCAATCACCGCCCTCCGGGGCACGACAAGCGAGGACTCAGGCAGGATGAGCCATGTCTCGACGCCCCAGCGCAGCAGCTCCGGCGGATCCTCCCACGGGGGCCGCGCGAGCCGGGGACGGAAGCGGGAGCGCACCGGACGACGCCGGACGGGCCGGAAGATCCTGCTGGCGCTGGTGATTCTGGTGCTGGCCGCGGGCGGCACGGGATGGTGGCTCTACAGCGACCTCAACAGCAACATCAAGGGCGTCGACCTGGACGAGGCGCTCGGCAAGAACCGCCCCGAGAAGCTGCCCACGTCCGGCCAGAACATCCTGGTGCTCGGCTCGGACTCGCGGGCGGGAGCCAACGCGGACCTCGGCACCGGCAAGGTCGCCGGCGCACGCTCCGACACCGCCCTCGTGATGCACATACCCGAGGGCCGCACCCGGGCCACCGCGGTGAGCATCCCGCGCGACACCCTGGTCACGCGCCCCGAGTGCACCAAGTCGGACGGCTCCACCCTCCCGTCGGCGAAGCGCGTGATGTTCAACTCCGTGTACTCGCTGGCCGGTCCGGCCTGTGTGGTCAAGACGGTCGAGCAGATGTCCGGCGTGCGCATGGACCACTTCATGGAGATCGACTTCGCGGGCTTCAAGGGGCTCGTGGACGCGATAGGCGGCGTCACCGTCACCGTCGACAAGCCGATCCACGACACGTCCAGCGGCCTGGACCTGAGCGCGGGCACCCACAAGCTCGACGGCACCCAGTCCCTCGCGTTCGTGCGGACGCGGCACGGCATCGGCGACGGCAGCGACCTCGGCCGCATCGGGCTCCAACAGCAGTTCATGATCGCCCTGTTGAGCGAGATCAAGAAGCAGGACCTGCTGGGCAGCCCCACGAAGTCCTTCAAGATCGCCGACAAGCTCACCGAGTCGCTCACCACCGATTCCCAGCTGGCGTCCCTGACGAAGCTGGCCAAGTTCGCCCGCAGCATGAACGGGGTCGATCCCTCCACCATGGAGACGATCATGCTGCCGGTGGCGTACGACAAGACCGACCCCAACCGGGTGGTCGCCGCGGAGCCGCAGGCCTCGACTCTGTGGAAGGCGATCCGCTCCGACGACGACATCCCCGAGTCCGCCAAGAAGTCGCCCGCCACGGGCGGTTGAGCCATCCTCTCCACGCGTGATCACCGACGGCGCGAACGTCGTCGGTTCCGCGCCGGACGGTTGCTGGCCACCGGGCTGCCCGAACGCGTCGGGCCCCTCGAACTGGTCCTGGTGGTCGAGGGTCCCTACTCTTCCTTCTCCCCCCGCCCCAGCCGGCTGTGTGACCGCCCGTACGCGAAGTAGATGACGAAGCCGATGACCATCCAGATGGCGAAGCGGACCCAGGTCTCGGCCGGCAGGTTCAGCATCAGCCACAGGGACGCGAGGACCGACAGGATCGGGACCAGCGGGACCAGTGGGGTGCGGAAGGCGCGGTGCAGGTCGGGGCGGGTGCGGCGGAGGATGATGACGCCGAGCGCGACCACGACGAAGGCGAAGAGCGTGCCGATGTTCACCAGTTCCGCGAGTGCGCTGAGGCTGGTGAAGCCCGCCAGGATCGCGATGATCACGCCGAGCAGGATCGTCGGCCGGTACGGCGTCTTGAACTTCGGGTGGACGACGGAGAAGAAGCGGGGCAGCAGCCCGTCGCGGCTCATCGCGAAGAACACCCGGGTCTGGCCGAGGAGGAGGATCAGGCAGACCGTCGTCAGGCCGACCGCGGCGCCGAAGCTGATGACACCCGCGTACCAGGGGTGCCCGGTGGCCTTGAACGCGTCCGCGAGCGGTGCGTCGATCGACAGTTCGCTGTACTTCTGCATGCCCGTGACGACGATCGACACGAGGACGTAGAGCGTGGTGCAGATGACGAGGGAGCCGAGGATGCCGCGCGGCATGTCGCGCTGCGGGTTCTTCGTCTCCTCGGCCGCGGTGGCCACGACGTCGAAGCCGATGAAGGCGAAGAAGACGACGGAGGCGGCGGTGAAGATGCCCATCACGCCGAAGTTGGTGGGGGCGTAACCGAACATCAGCTGGACCAGGGGTGACTGGAGGCTGCTGCCCGCCGTCTGCGGCTGCGCCGTGGGGATGAACGGCTTGTAGTTGTCGCCGTTGATGAAGAAGGCCCCCGCGATGATCACGATCATGACGACGGTCACCTTGATCGCGACGACGACCGTGGTGACGCGGGCGGAGAGCTTCATCCCGACGACGAGGATGGCGGTGAGGACGAGGACCAGGGCGGCGGCGAGGATGTCGAAGCCGAACCCCGAGGCGCCGTCCCGTCCGCCCAGGTTTGCGGGCATGTGCCAGCCGGCGTTGTCCATCAGGGAGCGGATGTAGCCCGCCCAGCCGACGGCGACCACCGCCGTGCCGAGCGCGAACTCCAGGACCAGGTCCCAGCCGATGATCCAGGCGGGCAGTTCACCGAGCGACGCGTACGAGAAGGTGTACGCGGATCCGGCGACGGGGACCGTGGACGCGAACTCGGCGTAGCAGAGCGCCGCGAGGCCGCAGGCGATGCCCGCCACGACGAACCCGAGGGACACGGCCGGGCCCGCGTTCTCCTTGGCGACCTTGCCGGTGAGGACGAAGATGCCGGTGCCGATGATGACGCCGACGCCGAACACAGTGAGGTCCAGAGCGGACAGGGACTTCTTGAGTGCGTGTTCCGGCTCCTCAGTGTCCGAGATCGACTGTTCGACCTTCTTCGTTCTGAAGAGGGTGCTGCTCACGGGGCTACCTCCACGCTTGACGTCCTCGACATGATCGAGGGGGCGTGGAGTGCGTATGCCCCGACATGAGTCGATTCACGCGAATGGGCCGGTTCCACCACCCGTACAGGGTGCCGGAACCGGCCCAACGGCCTATGGAGCAGAGGCAGCAGAGGCGTCAGTCGCGCGCGGGCTGTACCGCGTCCGTGGCCGTGGCGCGCTCGAAACGGCCGTCCAGCTTGGCGACCAGGCCGGTGACCTGACGTGCGATGTCGGGGGCCGTGAGGCCGATCTCGGCCATGATCTCCTTGCGCGAGGCATGGTCGAGGAAGCGCGGCGGGATGCCGAAGTCACGCAGCGGCACGTCGACGCCCGCGTCGCGCAGAGCCTGCGCGATCGCCGAACCGACCCCGCCCACCCGGGAGTTGTCCTCGACGGTGACGACGACGCGGTGCTGCTCGGCGAGCGGGGCGAGCGCCTCGTCGACCGGCTTGACCCAGCGCGGGTCGACGACGGTCGTGGTGATGCCCTGCCTGTCCAGGAGCCCGGCGATCTCCAGGCACATCGGGGCGAGCGCCCCCACGGAGACCAGGAGGACGTCCGGCTTGGCCACCGACGGCTTGCGCAGCACGTCCATGCCGCCGATCTTGCCGACGGCCGGGACGGCCGGTCCGACGACACCCTTCGAGTAGCGGACGACGGTCGGTGCGTCGTCGACCTCGACGGCCTCGCGCAGCTGGGCGCGCAGCTGCTCGGCGTCGCGCGGGGCGGCCAGGCGCAGGCCGGGGACGACCTGGAGCATGGACATGTCCCACATGCCGTTGTGCGAGGCGCCGTCGTCACCCGTGACGCCGGCCCGGTCCAGGACGAAGGTGACGCCGCACTTGTGCAGCGCGACGTCCATGAGGACCTGGTCGAAGGCGCGGTTGAGGAACGTGGCGTAGACCGCGAAGACCGGGTGCACGCCGCCGGTCGCGAGGCCCGCGGCCGAGGTGGCGGCGTGCTGCTCGGCGATGCCGACGTCGTAGATGCGGTCCGGAAACGCGTCGGCGAACTTCTTCAGACCGACGGGCTGGAGCATCGCGGCGGTGATCGCGACGACGTCGTCGCGGTCGTGGCCGAGCTTGACCATCTCGTCACCGAAGACGGACGTCCAGCTGGCGGCCGACGCCTTGATGGGCAGGCCGGTGTCGGGGTGGATCGGGCCGATGCCGTGGAAGCGGTCGGCCTCGTCCTGCTCGGCGGGCTTGTAGCCGCGGCCCTTCTCGGTGAGGCAGTGCACGATGACCGGGCCGCCGAAGCGCTTGGCGCGGGCGAGCGCCGACTCCAGGGCCTCGATGTCGTGGCCGTCGATGGGGCCGACGTACTTGAGGCCGAGGTCCTCGAACATGCCCTGCGGGGCGATGAAGTCCTTGAGGCCCTTCTTGGCGCCGTGCAGGGTCTCGTAGAGCGGCCTGCCGACGACGGGCGTGCGCTCCAGGAGGTCCTTGCCGCGGGCCAGGAACCGCTCGTAGCCGTCGGTGGTGCGCAGGGTGGCCAGGTGGTTGGCGAGGCCGCCGATGGTGGGGGCGTACGAGCGCTCGTTGTCGTTCACGACGATCACGAGGGGGCGGTCCTTGGCGGCCGCGATGTTGTTCAGGGCCTCCCAGGCCATGCCGCCGGTGAGGGCTCCGTCACCGATCACGGCGACGACGTGGTCGTCCTTGCCGCGCACCTCGTTCGCCTTGGCGAGGCCGTCGGCCCAGCCGAGGACCGTGGAGGCGTGCGAGTTCTCGATCACGTCGTGCTCGGACTCGGCGCGCGAGGGGTAGCCGGACAGGCCGCCCTTGGTGCGCAGCCTGCCGAAGTCCTGCCGGCCCGTGAGCAGCTTGTGCACGTAGGACTGGTGACCGGTGTCGAAGAGCACCCGGTCCTTCGGCGAGTCGAAGACGCGGTGCAGGGCGATGGTCAGCTCGACGACGCCGAGGTTGGGGCCGAGGTGGCCGCCGGTCTTGGATACCGCGTCGACCAGGAAGGTCCGGATCTCTCCGGCCAGCTGGTCCAGCTGCTCCTGGCTGAGCCGGTCCAGATCGCGCGGTCCCGTGATGCGGGTCAGCAGCGGCACCCGTGCCTCCTTGCGATAGAGCTGTTCGAGCTTTTGCCGGGTCTGTCGAGTCTAATGTTCCGCCTTTGCGGGCCGCGCCCGGGCTGTGCGTCGTACGTCACGCGATCGGCCGCACGTGAGGGGTACGCGCGTTCGGGAAACGGTGCCTGGGCATGCCTGTGCCCGGCGTCTCCCTAGACACCGGGCACAAGCCCGCGCCCCTAAGGGGCGCGGGGAACTGCGCGACCAGCCACAACCGGCCCGCAGACATCACACATGGCTGAGCGGAGCGCTCACGCGCGGCCCGCCGACTTCTGCGTCTTGCGGGTGACCGAGTCGATGACGACCGTGGCGAGAAGCACACCGCCGGTGATCATGTACTGGATCGGCGTGGCGATGCCCTGGAGGGCCAGGCCGTACTGGATCGACGTGATGACGAGCACACCGAGCAGCGCGTTCCAGGTGCGGCCCCGGCCGCCGAAGAGGCTGGTGCCGCCGATGACGGCCGCCGCGATGACGTTCATCAGGAGGTCGCCGGCGCCAGCGCTCTGGTTGGCCGCCGCGATCTTGGAGGCCCAGAAGAGACCGCCGACCGAGGCGAACAGGCCCGCGATGGCGAAGACCGAGATCCGCACCGCCGTGACGTTGATACCGGCACGCCGCGACGCCTCGACGCTGCCGCCGAGCGCGAGGATCTTGCGGCCGTACGAGGTACGGCGCAGCAGGAAGTCGGTGGCGACCAGGACGATCGCGAAGAGCAGCACCGCGAGCGGCAGGCCCTTGTACTGGTTGAACATGATCGCCACGGCGAAGGCGGCGATGGCGAGCAGCGCCGTGCGCAGCACGATCTCGCTCAGCGGGCGGGACGGGATCCCGGCGGCCTCGCGGCGCCGGTTGCCTAGGAAGGCCGACAGGAAGTAGCCGGCGACCGCGACGACGGCGAGCCCGTAGGCGGCGGCGATGTCGGAGAAGTAGTACGTGGTGAGCTTGCCGACCACGCCCTCCCCGTCGATGTTGATCGTGCCGTTGGAGCCCAGGACCTGGAGCATGAAGCCGTTCCAGAACAGCAGGCCCGCCAGGGTGACGGCGAAGGCGGGCGCGCCGATCCGGGCGAAGAAGAAGCCGTGCAGCGCGCCGATGACGGCGCCGGCGGCGAGGGCGGCGAGGACCGCGAGCCACTCGTTGACGCCGTGGGTGACGCTCAGGACGGCGGTGATCGCCGCGGAGACACCGGAGACGGAGCCGACCGACAGGTCGATCTCGCCGAGGAGCAGCACGAAGATGATGCCGACCGACATCATGCCCGTCGCGACCATGGCGACGAAGATGTTGTTGAGGTTCTCCGCGCCCAGGAACGCCGAGTTCAGGCTCTGGAAGATCGCGCAGATGACGATGAGGCCGATGACGACCGGCGTCGCGCCGAGGTCACCGGCGCGCATCTTGCGCTTGAACTCGCCGATGTAGCCCGCGAATCCCTGCTCGCGCACGAGGAGGCGGGGGTCGATGGCGACGGTCGCGTCACCGGCGGCCGCCGGGGCGTCCACAGGGGCGTGCGCCTTGCCGGTTGTGTTGGCTGTGTCGGTCTTGCCGACGCTCACGGGCGACTTTTCGATGCTCACTTCTGAGCCTCCGCGTTGGTGCGCGCCGCTCGACGGGTCACGGCGTTTTCCGTGGCGCCGGTGATGGCGGAGATGATCTCTTCCTGCGACGTGGTCCGCACGTCGAACACGCCGTTGTTACGGCCGAGCCGGAGGACGGCGACCTTGTCGGCGACGGCCTTCACATCGGCCATGTTGTGGCTGATGAGGATGACCGCGTGGCCGCGCTCGCGCAGCCGCTCGACGAGGTCGAGGACCTGCGCGGTCTGCTCGACGCCGAGCGCCGCGGTGGGCTCGTCGAGGATGACGAGCCTGGGCTCGCCGAGCATGGAGCGGGCGATGGCCACGACCTGGCGCTGACCGCCGGAGAGCGAGGCGATCGGGATGCGCACGCTCGGGATGCGGATCGACAGGGTGTCGAGCAGTTCCCGGGCGCGGCGCTCCATCTCGACCTCGTCGAGGACGCCGCGGCGCTTGATCTCACGCCCCAGGAAGAGGTTGCCGACGACGTCGATGTTGTCGCACAGCGCGAGGTCCTGGTAGACGGTCGCGATGCCGAGGTTCTGGGCGTCGTGCGGCTTGTTGACCGCGACGGCGCTGCCGTTCCACTCGATGACACCCTCATCGATGGGGTGCACACCGGCGATCGTCTTGACGAGGGTGGACTTTCCGGCGCCGTTGTCGCCGACCAGGGCGACCACCTCACCGGCGTGGACCTCAAGCTCTACGTCGGTGAGCGCCTGGACGGCACCGAATCGCTTGGAGACCCCGCGCAACGCCAGCACGGGCGTAGCGGACACGTGAACCATCTCCTTCGCCGCCGAAGGCCTGACCCGGCGGGAGGTTGAACAGAAGTGAGGACTGGGGGGTGCGTACGGCAAGGGGGGGCCGTACGTCACTGCGTCCGGCGCCCCGCCGTTGAAGCTGCGGGGCTGTCGGCGACGGGGCGCCGGACGTGCTCACACGGGCGCGCTCCTCAACGGTGCGCTCATGTCCCGTGCAGGACAAGGGAGTTGCGGCAGGCGGCTGCGGCCCGGGTTACTTGAGGCCGATCTTGTCGCAGGCGGCCTTGTACTTGGCCGTGCAGATCTCGCCCAGGGTGTAGTAGCCCTGCTTGATGACCGTGTCCTTGATGTTGTCCTGGGTCAGGGAGACCACCGGGACGATCACGGACGGGACGCCCTTCTCGGTGCCGCTGTCGACGGTGCCCGTCTTGATGGAGTCGAGGCTCTCGCCCTTGGCGACGGCGACGGCCATCTTGGCGACGGTCTCGGCCTCCTGCGGGTACGACTTGAAGACGCTCATGTTCTGGTCGCCCGTGACGATCCGCTGCACACCGGCGAGCTCGGCGTCCTGGCCGGTGACCGGCGGGAGCTTGCTCAGGCCCGCGCCCTTGAGCGCGGTGATGATGCCGCCCGCCATGCCGTCGTTGGCGGAGTAGACACCGGCGATCTTGTCCTTGCCGACCGCGGAGATCGCGGCATCCATGTTGGCGTTGGCGTTCTCCGGCTTCCACTCCTTGGTGTCGTAGGACTTGGCGATGGTCACCTTGTCCTTGAGCACCGAGAGCGCGCCGTCCTTGAACTGCTTGGCGTTCGGGTCGGTGATCGCGCCGTTCATCATGACGATCTTGCTGCTCTTGGTGGCCTTGGCGCCCATGGCCTTGAGCAGGGCCTCGCCCTGGGTCTTGCCGACCTCGGTGTTGTCGAACGAGGTGTAGGCGGAGATCGGACCCTCGGCCAGGCGGTCGTACGCGACGACGGGGATGCCGGCGTCCTTGGCCTTCTTCACCCCGCTGGCGACGGCCTTGTAGTCGACCGCGTCCAGGATCAGCACGTCGACCTTCTTGGTGATCATCGTGTCGATCTGCTGGGACTGGAGGGACGGGTCCTGCTTGGCGTTGAGGTACTCGACCTTGCCCTTGCCGTTCGTCAGCGTCGCTATCTGCTTCTCGATGATCGGCTTGTCGAACTTCTCGTAGCGCGCGGTCTGGTTCTCCGGAAGGAGCAGGCCGACCGTCAGCGCGTCACCCTTCTTCGGGCTCGCCTTGCCGCTCTCGCCCCCGCCGCCGGACTGCTTGGCGCTGCCGCAGGCCGCGAGGGAGACGGCCATGGTGGTGGCGCAGATGGCTACGGCCGCACGACGCATACGCGTATTCACTTCAGAAACCTCCCTGACGAGGCCGCGTCGTTGCGGCCGAGGTGGCTGGAAGTCAACTCGGCCGCAAGGCCACCGTCAAGGAGTAAATCCTTAACGAGATGGCAACGGTGTCATGCGTTCTCTAAGTGAAGGCGGGCGCGACGGTCGGCAGCGTGCCGTCCAAAAGGGTCGAATCACCCATCTCGCTGAGGGCCAGGGCGAGCGCCCCGAGCACCTCCGCGCGGCCGCCCAACGCCCCCGGCAGGACGGACAGTTGACGGGCGGCGCTGGGGATCGCGTAGCGCCCCACGGACTCCCTGATGGGCCCGAGGACGAGCTCTCCGGCCTCCGCCAGATCACCGCCGAGAACGACCCGGCTGGGGTTCAGCAGGTTGCAGAGATTCGCGACCCCGCTGCCGATGTGCCGGCCCACGTCGGCGATCACGCGCCGGCACCCCGGGTCGCCGTCCCGCGCGAGCCTGACCACGGCCTCCATGGTCAGATCGGTGCCGTGGCTGGACTGGAGCAGCGGCAGCACGTAGCGGGCCGCGGTGAAGGTCTCCAGGCAGCCGCGGTTGCCGCAGCGGCACACGGGCCCCGACTCGTCGAGGGTGATGTGCCCGATCTCCCCCGCCGTGCCGCCAGGGCCCCGGTAGATCTTCCCGCTGATCACGAGCCCGGCCCCGACACCGCTGGCGACCTTGATGTATGCGAGGTCCTTGACGCCGCGCCCGCTGCCCCAGACCAGCTCGCCGAGGGCGCCCAGGTTGGCGTCGTTGTCGACCTGCACGGGCACGCCCAGGCGCCGGCTCATCTCCTCGGCGGGCTTGGTGCCGGTCCAGCCCGGCAGGATCGACGTGGAGCCCAGCTGGCCGCTCTCCACGTCGATGGGACCCGGCACCCCGAGCCCGACGCCCGCCACCTTCGTACGGTCCACCCCGGTGGCCGCCACCAGGCGTTCCACCAGCTGCTCCGCCCGGTCGAAGCCCTGCGCCGCGGAGGCGTCCACGTCGAGAGGCTCGGCCTCCTCGGCCAGCACCTGGTGCGCGAGGTTGCCGATCGCGACGCGCAGGTGCGTGTGGCCGAAGTCGACGCCGATGACGATGCCCGCGTCACCGCTGAGCGAGACGCTGCGGGCCCGCCGGCCGCCCGCCGATGTGGGCGTGACCTCGACCGTGCCGCCGTCCTTGAGCTCGCGGACGATGTTGGAGACCGTGGCGGCGGACAGTCCCGTCGTCCTCGCGATCTCCGCCTGCGTGAGCGATCCGGCGAGCCGCACGGCGCGTACCACCCGCTCGAGATTGGCCCGATGCAGTGACGACTGCGACCCCGGAGTCTCCACGACGACCTCCTGCGTACGAGGCCGCTTCGATGAGGCCTCGGCGTATGTCCAACTATTGAACTCTAAGCTGAGCCTTTAGGGTTGCCTCCCGTCAAGAGCTTGAGCGATACCGGGCACATAAGAGCGCGGATGAGCGCACACGGGCACGGACACGGGTGAGGGCCCGGTCCCGGAAGATCTCCTCCGGAACCGGTCCCTCACCCACGGTGGGCAGCGGCGTTACTTGAGCGCCCCCGCGGTCAGGCCCTGCACGACCTGACGCTGGAAGATGATGTACGCCCCGAGCACCGGGAGCATCGCCATCACGAGGCCGGCGAAGAGACCGGACCAGTCACCCTTGTAGCCCTGGCTGGTCGCGAGCTCCACCAGCCCCTGGGCCAGCACCCGCTTGTCCGGGTCGGTGTTGAGCACCGTCGGCAGCATGTACTGGTTCCACTGCCCCAGGAAGTTGAAGATGCCCACGCTGATCAGGCCCGGCTTGGCCATCGGCAGCATGATCTGGAAGAACGTCCTGGTGTGCGAGGCGCCGTCGACGAACGCCGCCTCCGCGATCGACGTCGGCAGCGTCCTGAAGAACGACGTCAGGAAGAAGACCGTGAACGGCAGCGAGTACGCGATGTAGGCGATGATCAGGCCCTGCAACGAGTTCAGCAGGTGCAGGTTCTGCATCACGTAGAACAGCGGCACCAGGGCCAGCATGATCGGGAAGCTCATTCCTCCGACGAAGAGGAAGTAGATGAACCGGTTGCCCGGGAAGTCGAAGCGGGCCAGGACGTACGCGGCCATGGAGCCGAGCACGAGCGTACCCACGAGCGAGCAGCCCACCACGATCGCCGTGTTGGCGAAGTACTGGCTCATGTGAGCCTGACCCCAGGCCCGCGACCAGTTCTCGAAGTGCAGCTTGTCCGGCAGCGACCAGGGCGAGCTGAAGATCGAGTTGTCGTCCTTGAAGGACGTCATCACCGCCCAGAGCAGCGGCATGACGACCATGATCGCCCAGATGACGAGGACACCGTGCGAGAAGACGTTGAGGGTGGTGCCCTCACTGCTCTTCTCCTTGACGGCCGGGGCCGCCGTCTTGCTCACCGGCGGACGGTCCTCGATGGGGCCGGCGGGCGGGATGTCAGTGGTCTTCATGGTCAGAACTCCAGGCGCTCGCGCCGGCCGAGCCGCATCACGACCGCCGCGAAGAGCAGCGTGACGACGAGCAGGGCGACGCCGATCGTTGTGGCGTAGGCAGCGTTGGCGTCGCGGAACGCCGACAGGTACACGTACAGCGGCAGGACCGTGGTGGAGTAGTCGGGGCCGCCGGGGCCCACGGTCATGATCTGCACCGAGGCGAAGGCCTCCGCGCCGAGGGCCAGGATGCCCATGTAGATCCAGCCGGACTGCACGGTGTCCCAGAGCAGCGGCAGCGTGATCTTGAAGAAGGTGGTGAATCGGCTCGCGCCGTCGAGCAGCGCCGCCTCGTAGAAGTCCTTCGGAATGGACGCCATGCCCGCCGAGAAGAGCACGACGAAGAATCCGACGGTGCTCCAGACCAGGACGGCCATGACGCACCACAGAGCGAAGTTCGGGTCACCCAGCCAGTCCGGCTGGATGCTGCCGAGACCGACCGCCTTCAGTGTCCCGTTGATCACGCCGTCATTGGGATTGAAGGCGAACCGGAAGAGGATGGCGACGATCGCGATCGAAAGCACCTGCGGGAAGAAATACGCGATCTTGTAGAACCCGGAACCACGTACTCCGGTGATGGCGGTGCCCTTTCGGCGCCGCCCACCGACATTGAGCATGAAGGCGAAGAAGAGCGCGAGGCCCAGCGTCACCAGCGGCAGCAGCAGAACCAGCATCACACTGTGCTGCAAGGACTTCCAGAAGACGTCGTCCTGGAACATCCGCTCGTAGTTGGCGAAGCCGACCATCTTGAAGTCCGGGCTCAGGCCGGTCCAGTCCGTGAACGAATAGTAGATGGACTGGATGAACGGCCAGATGACGAAGACTGCATACAACGCCAAGGGGGCCACCAGGAACCCCACAATGAACCTGTACTTGCCGTGTTGCATGGTTTACCGACCCCGATCGATTCGCGGGTGCCGCCGCTGATGACGCGTGCGCACGAGCTCTTACTGGTGCTTGTAGTGCTTGATGGACGAGTCCTTGGCGGCCGCGTCCGCGTAGCCCTGAGCCTTCTTGATGGCCTCGGCCGGGGTCAGCCGCCCTGCCATCATCTCGCCGAGGACGGATACGCCGATCTGCTCCTTCTGGAGCTTGACGTACCAGTCCTGGAGGCGCGGGTTCACCACGTTGTCGCCGGCCTTCTCCAGGGCCGCGACACCGGACTTGAGGCCCGGGGTCAGCTCGATGCCGTCGGTGCCGCCGTTGAACGCGGTGAGCGACTTGACCGAGGAAGTGAAGTTCTTCGAGGACTCCTCGGAGAGCATGATGCGCAGCTGCTCCATGCCGCCCTCGGCGTTGTTCGCCTTGGCCGGGACGATGAAGGGCTCGCCGCCGGACGCCCAGATGGTGCCGAAGGGCATCTTGTCGCTGGAGTCGAGGCCGGAGGGCGCGCCCACCGACAGGCCGAAGTCCTTGGGGATGACGCTCGCGGACTCGTTCTCGACCCAGGAGCCGTTCGGGATGAAGAGCGCCTTGCCCTTGGCCCACGCGGTCTGCGACTGGATGTGGTCGATGCCGGGCGTGCCCTTGAGGATGTAGCCCTTCTTGTACAGCTCGTAGTACGCCTCGAAGGCGGACTTGACGGCCGGGTCCTGCCAGGCGCCCGGCTCCAGGTTGTCGATCTTGTCGAGAACCTCGCGGCCGCCGATCTTGGCGATGAACGGGTAGAGCGAGAACGGCAGGTAGTACGGGTACTTGCCCGCGTACGTCCAGCCCGCGATGCCCTTCTTCTTCGCCTTGGCGCACAGGGCGAGCATGTCGTCCCAGTTCTCCGGGTACTGCGCGTCGAGGCCGTCCAGGGCCTTCTGCGAGTACCAGACGCCGTAGACCGTGTACGCGTAGTACATGATCCAGACCGGGTCGCCGTCGAACTGGCCCATCTCGACGATGCCCGGGCGCAGGGTGTCGCGGACCTTCTTCGACGGGTCGTCGAACGAGGCCGAGTCCAGGAGCGGGGTGAGGTCGGTGAGCTGCTTCTTGCCGACGAGGACGCCCATGTCCATCTGCTCGGCGCCCGAGTTGTCGATCAGGTCGGGGGGCGTGCCACCGTTGAACTTCGGCTGGAGCTCCGACTGGATCTTCTGGGTCGCGTGGAACTGGATCTTGGCCTTGGGGAACGCCTTCTTGTACTGGGCGTTGGCGTCCGTGGCGTACTTCGTGCCGAAACCGCCGTCGAAGATGGTGACCGCGAGCGGCGCCGTCTCGTTCACGCCGAGCGGGTTCTTCGCGGACGTCTTGCCCTTCTTCGCCTTGTTCCCCGAGCCGCTGTCGCTGCTCGCGCAGGCGGACAGGAAGCTCATCGTGGGAACGGCGACCAGACCGAGCGCCGCGGACCGCTTGATCAGGTCGCGGCGGCCGAAGCCCTCACCGTTGTTCTGGGCGGAAGTGGATCCCATGCTCAAGTCCTCGCCTTCTCCAGGACTCAGGCGGTGAACCGGATCCTCCCCGGCACCGCGGTGATGTGAAGCTGGGGTGGTGCTTGATGTCTACACGCCGGGATCTGTCGGAAGGGCAACGGCGCGCGGAACACGCCTTCGCCGTTCTCCCCCATCCCCCCGCGCTGTCCGCGGCCGGTGGATACGGCTGAGCAGACGCCGACAGGTATAGTCCACTTCACGTCAACTGGGCAAGATCGAATGCAGGTTTGCGCGGCGTTCTTTCCCGAGTTGAGACCTCACGGATATACGCGACGCCCATGAACGGCCCGTGCGCGCGAGGAACGGCCGATGACCTCGCGTAATGGATGGTCGCGCCACTCTTCTCCTCTCGCGCGCCACGCGCGGTGAATCCAACACCCTTGACACCACAGGCGACTTGCCGCCCTACTGGACCCTGCGCAGCGAATTGACAACGTTGTCTCCCGCCGGAGGGTGCTCGCCGATGCACGGCAGATCCAGACAGAGACTCAAGGCCACGGCCGCCCTCGGGGCGGCCTCACTCGCGCTCGTCGCCGCGGGCCAGGGCGCGGCCGCCGCGGCGCCCGCTCAACAGCCCCGCGCCGACAGCGAGTTCAGCTCCTCGTTCGAAACGGGCGATCCCGCCCCCACCTGGCTGAACACCGTGGATACCGCCGCGGACGGCACGAAGCGCGCGTCCGGGGTCGACGGCGGCTACAGCGGTGGAATTCCGGGCAATGTCAACAGCCATGTCACGGAGGTCCGCGCCAGCGCCGAGAACACGGGCGGCGGCGAGACCAAGGAGAACCTCGTCGACGGCGAGTCCAGCACCAAGTGGCTGGCTTTCGCCCCCACCGCCTGGGTCGAGTACGACCTCGACGAGTCGGCCACGATCACGACCTACGCGCTGACGTCGGCCAACGACGCCGCCGAGCGCGACCCGCAGGACTGGACCCTCAAGGGCTCCACCGACGGCAAGGAGTGGACGACGCTCGACACCCGCACCGGGGAGAGCTTCGCCGACCGCTTCCAGACCAAGAAGTACGACATCCAGAACCCGGCCGCGTACCAGCACTTCCGGATCGAGTTCACCAAGAACCACGGCGCCGGCATCACCCAGCTCGCCGACCTCCAGCTGGCCACGGGCGATACCGGCTCCCCCACGCCCGAGGACATGCTCTCCCTCGTCGACAAGGGCCCCAGCGGCTCCCCCACCGCGAAGGCCGGCGCCGGCTTCACAGGAAAACGGGCGCTGCGCTACGCGGGCACGCACAAGGCGGACGCGCGAGCGTACTCGTACAACAAGGTCTTCGACGTCGACGTGGCCGTCGCCCGGGACACGGAGCTCTCGTACAAGATCTTCCCGTCGATGGCGGACGGCGACCGTGACTACGACGCCACGAACGTCTCCGTGGACCTTGCCTTCACCGACGGCACCTACCTGAGCGACCTCAAGGCCACCGACAGCAACGGCGGGCTGCTGACACCGCAGGGCCAGGGCGCGGCGAAGCGGCTCTACGTCAACCAGTGGAACGCCGTCGCCTCCGGCATCGGCTCCGTCGCGGCCGGCAAGACCGTCGACCGGATCCTGGTGGCGTACGACTCCCCCGAGGGGCCCGCGAAGTTCCGCGGCTGGATCGACGACGTCTCGCTGAAGGCCGCGAAGCCCGAACCGCCGAAGGCGCATCTGTCGGACTACGCGGTCACGACCCGCGGCACGAACTCCAGCGGCGGCTTCTCGCGCGGCAACACGTTCCCGGCCACGGCCGTTCCGCACGGCTTCAACTTCTGGACGCCGGTCACCAACGCCGGTTCCCTGAGCTGGCTGTACGACTACGCGCGCGACAACAACGCGGACAACCTGCCGACGATGGAGGCGTTCAGCGCCAGCCACGAGCCGAGCCCGTGGATGGGTGACCGGCAGACGTTCCAGATGATGCCGTCGGCGGCGTCCGGCACCCCGGACACCTCCCGCTCCGGCCGCGCGCTGCCGTTCCGGCACGAGAACGAGACGGCCCGCCCCTTCTACTACGGGGTGCGCTTCGAGAACGGTCTCAAGGCCGAGATGACGCCGACCGACCACGCGGCGATGCTGCGGTTCACCTACCCCGGTGACGACGCGAGCGTGATCTTCGACAACGTCTCCGACCAGGCGGGCCTGACCCTCGACAAGGACAAGGGCGTCGTCACCGGCTACTCGGACGTGAAGTCCGGACTCTCCGCGGGCGCGACCCGGCTCTTCGTCTACGGCGTCTTCGACACCCCGGTCACCGGCGGCGACTCCACAGGGCCCAAGGGGTACCTCCGCTTCAAGCCGGGCGCCGACCACGCGGTCACCCTGCGCCTCGCCACGTCCCTGATCGGCATCGACCAGGCGAAGGCGAACCTCGCCCAGGAGCTGCCGTCCGGCTCGACCTTCTCCTCCGTACGGGACAGCGCCCGCGCCCAGTGGGACAAGCTCCTCGGCAAGGTCGAGGTGGAGGGCGCCACACCCGACCAGCGCACCACGCTCTACTCGTCCCTGTACCGCCTCTACCTGTACCCCAACTCCGGCTTCGAGAAGGTCGGTTCCACGTACCAGTACGCCTCCCCGTTCTCGCCGATGCCGGGCCCGGACACCCCGACCCACACCGGCGCGAAGATCGTCGACGGCAAGCCGTACGTCAACAACGGCTTCTGGGACACCTATCGCACCACCTGGCCCGCCTACTCGCTGCTCACCCCGAAGAAGGCCGGTGAGCTGGTCGACGGGTTCGTGCAGCAGTACAAGGACGGCGGCTGGATCTCGCGCTGGTCCTCGCCGGGCTACGCGGACCTCATGACCGGCACGTCGTCGGACGTCGCGTTCGCCGACGCGTACGTCAAGGGCGTGAAGTTCGACGCGGAGGCGGCCTACAAGGCAGCCCTGAAGAACGCGACCGTCGTACCGCCGTCGTCGGGCGTCGGCCGCAAGGGCATGGCGACCTCGCCCTTCCTCGGCTACACGTCGACGGACACGCACGAGGGCCTGTCCTGGGCCCTTGAGGGCTACCTCAACGACTACGGCATCGCGAAGATGGGCCAGGCCCTCTACAAGAAGACGGGCCAGAAGCACTACAAGGAAGAGTCGGACTACTTCCTCAACCGGGCCCGCGACTACGTGAACATGTTCGACCCGAAGGCGGGCGGCACGGGCTTCTTCCAGGGCAGGAGCGAGAAGGGCGACTGGCGCGTCGAGTCGTCGAAGTTCGACCCGCGCATCTGGGGCTACGACTACACGGAGACCAACGCCTGGGGCTACGCGTTCACGGCCCCGCAGGACTCGCGCGGACTCGCCAACCTCTACGGCGGCCGCGACGGTCTCGCCAAGAAGCTCGACACGTTCTTCGCCACCCCGGAGACGGCGACCTCCGACGTCGCGGGCTCGTACGGCGGCGTCATCCACGAGATGACGGAGGCGCGTGACGTCCGGATGGGCATGTACGGCCACTCGAACCAGGTGGGCCACCACATCACGTACATGTACGACGCGGCGGGGCAGCCGTACAAGACGCAGGAGAAGGTTCGCGAGGTCCTCTCCCGCCTCTACACCGGCAGCGAGATCGGCCAGGGCTACCACGGCGACGAGGACAACGGCGAGCAGAGCGCCTGGTACCTCTTCTCGTCCCTCGGCTTCTACCCGCTCGTCATGGGCAGCGGTGAATACGCCATCGGCTCCCCGCAGTTCACGAAGATGACGCTGCACCTGGAGAACGGCGAGGACCTGGTCGTCAAGGCGCCGAAGAACAGCGCGAAGAACATCTATGTGCAGGGCCTGAAGGTCAACGGCAAGGACTGGACGTCGACGTCGCTGCCGCACTCCGTCGTCGCGAAGGGCGGGGTCCTGGAGTTCGCCATGGGCCCGAAGCCGTCGTCCTGGGGCACCGGAAAGAACGCGGCGCCCGTGTCGATCACGCAGGACGACAAGGTGCCGTCGCCGCTCCGTGACGTCACGACGGGCTCCGGCCCGCTCTTCGACAACTCGTCGGTTACATCGGCGAGTTCGGAGTCGGTCGACCTGCCGGTGGGAGCGGACGGCGCGAAGGCGGTCCAGTACACGCTGACGTCCTCCGACGACCGGGCCAAGGCTCCGGCGGGCTGGAAGCTGGAGGCGTCGGACGACGGCACGTCGTGGAAGACGCTGGACGAACGCTCCGGCGAGTCCTTCACATGGGACAAGCAGACACGGGTGTTCTCGGTCCCGTCGCCAGGGACGTACAAGCACTACCGGCTGGTGTTCACGGGCGGTGCGGCAACGCTTTCGGAGGTGGAGCTGCTGAGCTGATCCTCATCGAGAGGTGAAGTCGCGGGCGGGCGTGAGGAGTTCACGCCCGCCTGCGGTTCTGTGGGGTCCGTTACCTGCTCGGCCGCGGTTCAGCGTCCCTCAGGCCCCGGTCGGTGTTGCTGAAGACCGCTACGGGGGCGCGCACGGCTCCGCTACGGCAGGGTCCAGCGCTGGTTCGCGGCCGTGGCGTCGCAGTCCTGGATGACCAGCCGCTGTGCCGTGTCGGATCCGGGTACCGCGAGGCACCTCACGTCCCCTGAAATCGCTACCACTTGATGAAGTGCTTGCCCTCGCAGTCCCGGTTCGACCCGGCGGACGGCCCTCATGGGCGTCACTGATTGATCGTGTTTTGATCTGAGTGACTGTGTGGATCCTCGACGGTAAGTCGGCGCCCGCCCGTGGCGATATTAATTGCCTGGACGATGGCGCGGCGTGCGTCTAGTGTCTGAACCGATCCGTGACCCAGCCGCGCGACCCAGGAGGTGAGACCCGTGAACGATGTACGTCTGTGGGTGCTCCCCTCAATGTCACGGTCGGGCGAATGACATAGGTCTGCTTCGCCGGGAGCGCCACGACATGGCACTCCCGAAAGGTGACGACCTATGTATCCACAACCTGAACCTCGCATCACGCGTACCGCGGAACGGCAGTGGCAGGCGCTCGACGACGACCGGCTGGTCGGCGACGCCGAAGCCTGGCGGCGGCGCGACGGACGGCTCTTCCTGGCCGTCGATTCCTGGCACGACGCGGCGTTCGCCCCGCTCGTGAACGCGATGCTCTCCGCACTGCCCTCCCCGCTCCACACGATCGTCGACGCGTCCGACGCGCACCTCAACTCCCTATGGGAACAGGCGGGGTTCACGCCCCGGCGCCGCGAGGGCGAGTACGTAGTGCCGACTGACGTCGATGTGTTGCGGCCTCCGTCCGGCGTGACGATCCTGCCCTTCGGTGCGGCGGAACCCGGCCCGCTGGAGGCCCTGGACCGCGCGGTCCGTGCCGAGGTGGCGGCCGGTATCGGCTGGCAGGAGATGCCGGCCGAGGTGCTTCCCCGCCACGACGACTCCACGGAGCCCGTCCCCCCGCCGCCGGTGGACCCGTCGCGGTACGCGGTCGCCGTGGAGGCGGGGCAGTACGTGGGCCTGATCCGGGTGGCGCCGGTGCCGCGGCAGCCGCGCATCGGCCTCGTCGCGGTGCGGGCCGGACAGCAGCGGCGCGGGATCGCGCGAGCGCTGCTCGGGCACGTACTGGAGTCCCTGCACCGCTCGGGCGTCCCCCGGGCGACGGCCGAGATCAGCGAGACCAACGCGGCGGCCGCCGCTCTTTTCCGCCACTTCGGCGCCCAGCGCGTCGCCACCAATCTGGAGCTGGTACGTCACTGATGTCCAAAATCTCACGCGGAATCGAAATGGAAGGCACCGTCGTCGAGTGCTTGCGCAACGCCACCTTCCAGGTGGAGCTGGGCAACGGGCACAAGGTACTCGCCCACATCAGCGGCAAGATCCGGAAGAACTACATCAAGATCCTGCCGTTCGACCGGGTGCTCGTGGAGATGAGCCCGTACGACCTGACGCGCGGCCGGATCGTCTACCGGTACCGGAACTGACGCCGGGCGGGTGAAGTCACGGGCGGGCGTGAGGAGTTCACGCCCGCCCGTGCTGTGTCACCGAGTGACCGGAGACCTGGATCACGATCAGAGCCCGTTGTCGACCGACAGCTGAGAGCTGAGGGTGCGACAGGCCCATTGCTCCCACTTGGCCGGTGGCCACGCGCGGTCGCGGGTGAGGAGCAGGAAGAGCTCTGGGCTGAGGACGGCGTAGATGATGTCCGCCGCCTCGTCGGCGGTGATGGCGGGATCGGCGCCTGGCTTCTTCGTCAGGGCCTTCGCCGCTGTGGAGATCACCGTGTACCGCGGGTCCATCTGATCCGGCCACAACTCCCGGATCTCCGGGTTGGTCGCTGCCGCGGCGCGGACCATCTCGGTGAGGGCCGCGACGCGTTCGAGTGTTCCGCGGGTGCCGGCGGTCAATGCGGCCAGTGCGGACTCGGCGGTAGGCGCGTTCATGACCTCCGCGAACCAGGGCCGGTCCATCGTCGGCACAGGTTCGTCGTCGCCCGCGATCGCGACGTCGACGAGTTCTTTGAGCAGCGAGGGCTTGTTCCGAAAGACGAAGTAGATCGTCTGCACCGCCACGCCTGCCCGGTCGGCGATCTCCTGCAGCTTGGTCGCGCCGTAGCCCTGCTCGACGAAGAGCGCGCCGGCCGCCTCGATGATCCGTCGCCGCGTCTCCTGGGCCTTGTTTCCCTGCTTCCCCTTGCGATCACGCATGACTGGAGTCTATATCTAGAGTTGAACTCTAGAGGTGAACTCTAACCGTGGGAGTAAGCCGTGGACGACACGATCGCCAACCGTCAGCAGGCAGAGGCATGGAACGACTGGGAGGGCGTCCTCTGGGCCGAACACCCCGAGCGCTACAACGGGATGATGGGCGCGTTCAACGCACCCCTGTTCGCCGCCGCGGGCATCGAGGCCAAGGACCGGGTCCTCGACGTCGGCTGCGGCACCGGCCAGACGACGCGCCTCGCAGCGCAGCGGGCGTACGACGGAAACGTCGTGGGAATCGACCTGTCGGCGCCGATGCTGGAACGCGCCCGCCGCGACGCCGCGACGGAGGGTCTCGGCAACGTCACCTTCGAGCAGGGCGACGCACAGGTGCATCCGTTCCCCGACCGCGGGTTCGATGTCCTCATCAGCCGCGGCGGCGTCATGTTCTTCGCCGACCACGTCGCAGCCTTCACCCATCTCGGGCACGCGCTCGTACCGGCCGGCCGCCTCGCATTTCTCGGACCACAGCCCGCGGGCCCGGACAGCGCCTACGCGCGTGCGACCGCCGCACTCGCGCCGTTCCTGCGCGAGGCATCCCCCGCTTCCAGGGGTATGGGGTCGCTCCTCGACCCCGCACACATCCGCCACGTGCTCGCCGCCGGCGGGTTCACCGACATCGAGGTGGCTCCGGTTGAGGCACCCATGACCTTTGGCACCAACGCGGGCGACGCCGCCGACTTCCTCTTCTCCATGGGTCCGACGCGCCACAACCTGCGCGATGTCGACCCGACGACCATCACCCGTATCCGTGACGAAGTACACGACGCGCTCACGGAGTTCGAGACCGCAGACGGTGTCCGCATTACCGGTGCGGTCTGGATCGTCACGGCGACGTGCGCCTAGGGGGGCGCAAGGCCTGCGAGAGCGATGCTCCCGCAGGCAGCCTGAGCCGGGAATCCCCTCCTTCAGAAGGGGAGGAAGTCACTTGCGCCAGAACAGGTGATGCGTCACGTTGCCCGTCGGGCTGGGGACCACGTCCACGTGGAAGCGGTCCCGCAGCTCGTCCGGCGACTCCCACAGGCGTGATCCCGATCCGAGCTTCACCGGCGAGACGGCCACGTGCAGGGTGTCGACGAGGTCCGCGTCGAGGAACTCACGGATGACGCTCGCCCCGCCGCCCAGCCGCACGTCCTTGCCCTCGGCCGCCTCCTTCGCCTGCGCGAGGACGGTGGCCGGGTCGGCGTTCACGAAGTGGAACGTGGTGTCGGACAGGGGGAGCGCCGGCCGGGTGTGGTGGGTCATGACGAAGACGGGCGTGCGGAACGGCGGTTCGTCACCCCACCACCCCTTCCAGTCCAGGTTCTCCCAATCCCCCTTCTGCGGCCCGAACTTGCCGCGCCCCATGATCTCGGCGCCGATGTTGCGGTGGTAGTCGCGGACGAGGTAGTCGTCCAGGCCCCGGCTGCCTCCGGGATCGGTGCGCATGGGCCAGCTCGCCGTGGCCCCGCACCACGCGAACATCTCCCCCGGATCGGCGGTCCCGAACGGCCGCTCCAGACTCTGCCCGACCCCGGCGCCGAACCCGTCACTGGAGACATTGAAGTTCTGAACCCTCAGCAACTGCTGTGTCACGTGTTCCTCCTGCGGTAGCGGTGACATGGGTAGGACTCTCCCCGCCGCGAGAACTCATCGCCTCGTGGGCGCGCCGGGCCGTACCCAGTTCGCACCACACCACCTTTCCCGGGTCCCGCTCCCCCACCCCCCACTTGTCCGCGAGCGTTTCCACGAGGAGCAGGCCCCGGCCGCCCTCGGCGTCGGCGGTCGTTTCGTCGGCCGGTCGCGGTACGGCCGGTACGCCGTCGCCGCTGTCTTGGACCTCGACGCGGACCCCGTCCTCGTACGGCAGCACACGCAGCAGAAAGCCACGGCCGGGCGGGACGCCGTGCACGAGGGCGTTGGTGGTGAGTTCGCTGACGCAGAGGAGGATGTCGGCCGCGCGCTCACCCGTCACGCCCCAGTCGGTAAGTGCCGAGCGCGTGAACTCCCGTGCGGCGGGTACCGATTGGCGTTGCCGACGGTAGAAGTGCTCACGGAAGGTTTCCTCGGTCATAGGTTCCATGGCGCGAATATCGCGCACGGTGATTCACTGACAGCAGTTCGTGAACCCCGACAGATCTTTTGTCGGGGTCGGAGTGGGGTCGAGTGAGAGTGGGGGCGGGGAGATTGACCGTCATGAGCCCCGGAAAGCGCCCGCCGAAGAATCCGTCGGCGATGAAGATGGTCGGTGATCTCCTCGCCCTGTTCCGCAGGGCGGCCGGGTTCACGCAGGCAGCTCTCGGAGAGCGGCTGGTGATCGCCGAGTCGACCATCGCGGCGTACGAGCAGGGCAGACGGCCGCTACTGCCGGACACGGCCGTGCAGATGGACCAACTACTCGACACCAAGGGCGCGTTGGCGGTCGCGGTGGCGGGACTGCCGGAGATCGACCAGTTCCCGTTGTACGCCGAGCAGTACATGGCGCACGAGCGAGAGGCCATCGCGTTGTCCTGGTACGACGTGCTGACCGTGCCCGGCATCCTCCAGACCGAGGAGTGCGCCCGCACAGTGCTGCGCAACCGCGTCCCCGCTTACGAGGAGGACGAGATCGAGACGAAGACGGCGGGTCGCGTGCAGCGGCAGGAGGTCTTGCACCGGAAGTGTCCGCCGACGCTGAGCTTCATCGTCTGGGAGGCCGCGCTCAGGCTCGCATATCTGGAGCCGCAGGCTCGCGCCGAACAGCTCCGCCACCTACGCGTATGCGCTGAACTCCCGGGCTTGACACTACAGTTCCTGCCCCTCGACGCGCCGACGCACGCCGGGCTCGACGGCGCCTTCACGCTCCTTGAGACACCGGACCACCAGCACCTCGCGTACACCGAGTCCCAGCGCGGCAGCCAGTGGGTTTCCGCCCCGGACGAAGTGTCCATCCTGGCGCGCAAATATGCGATGCTGCGATCACAGGCCCTGACGCCCGAGCACTCCAAGGGCCTGCTGGACCGGCTGCTAGGAGAGCAATGAGCACCGCACTGAACTGGTTCAAGTCGAGCTACAGCGGCAGTGAAGGCGGCCAGTGCCTCGAAGTCGCCTACGACTGGCGGAAGTCCAGCGTCCACGTCCGCGACTCCAAGAACCCCGAGGGCCCTCACTTCACGGTCGCCCCTGAGGCCTGGGCCGCGTTCCTGACCAGCGGCACCTGAACCGCCCCCTCGCGGTACGGGCCTTCCGCCTCGACATGAACAAGCGCCTCAACCTCGCGCTCGCCAGCGCGATTCCCAGGCCCCGGACAGCACCGCAGCCCTTCACGCGCACGGCGATGAGGTCTTCATCAGCCTCCTAGGCGCCGGGCGTGACCAGCCCTGTCTCGTAGGCGAGGACGACGGCCTGGGCGCGGTCGCGCAGGTCAAGCTTGGCGAAGATCCGGGCGACGTGCGTCTTGACCGTCGCCTCGCTCAGGGTGAGGGCGGTGGCGAGTTCACTGTTGGACAGGCCCCGGCCGACGAGGGTGAGTACCTCGCGTTCGCGGGGGGTGAGCGAGTCCAGCGCCTGATGAACGGCCGGCCGGGTCGGTCCCGGCGCGCGATCGGGGGAGGCGAAGCGCTCGACCAGGCGGCGGGTGATGGAGGGGGCCAGCAGGGCGTCGCCGGTGTTGACGAGCCGGACCGAAGCGGCGAGATGGTCGGCCGTGACGTCCTTGAGCAGGAAGCCGCTGGCGCCGAGCGCGAGTGCGGCGTAGACGTATCGGTCGAGGTCGAAGGTGGTGAGCATGACGACCCGGCAGGCCGGGTCGAGAGCCAGAACCTGACGGGCCGCCTCCAGGCCGTCCATGTTGGGCATCCGGATGTCCATCAGCACCACGTCCGGCCGCAGCCGCCGGACCAGCTTCACCGCCTCCACTCCGTCGGAGGCCTCGCCGACCACCTCGATGCCGCGGCTGGTGAGGATCAGCCGGAAGCCGGTGCGGATCAGCCTCTGGTCGTCAGCGATGAGCACCCGGGGTGCCCGTACCGGCGCGGCCCCCGGCGGCCCGGCAGCTGCGTTCACGGCTGCTCCAGTGGGATCCGGGCGCGGACGCGGTAGCCGCCGCCGAGGCGGCGCCGCGCGTCGAGGTCGCCGCCGAAAACGGCCACCCGCTCACGCAGGCCCATCAGGCCTCGCCCCGCGCCGGGGTTGGACGTGGGCCCTGGCGCCGGCCCGCCGGATACCACGCTCGCGCCGGTGGTGAGCACCTCGACCCGCAACGAGGTGTCCGCGTAGCGCACGGTCACCTCCGCCTTGCCGCCGTCGCCGTGGCGCAGGGCGTTGGTCAGCGCCTCCTGCACGATCCGGTAGGCCGTCACGTCGATGCCGGCCGGCAGCCGCCGCGGATCGCCCAGGACTCGCACCTCCACCGGCAGGCCGGCGAAGGACACCCGGTCCACGAGGGCGCCGAGCCGGTCAAGGCCCGGCTGCGGGGTGAGGTCGGCGGTGGTCACCTCTGCCTCCTCCGGGGGGTCCTCCGTGTCCTCGCCGTCCTGCGAGGGGGCCAGCAGGCCCAGCAGGTGCCGCAGCTCGGTCATGGTGTCGCGGCCCGCGCCCTCCACGGCCCGTAGCGCGGCAGCGGCCTCGTCCGGCAGCGTGGTGAGCACCTCGCGTGCCGCACTCGCCTGGACGACCATCAGGCTCACGTTGTGGCTGACGATGTCGTGCAACTCCCGGGCGATCCGCGCCCGCTCCGCCGCCACCGCGGCCCGGGCCGCGTTCTCCCGTTCCCGCTCAAGCAACCACCCTCGGTCGCCCAGCGCCCGGCGCCGGGACCCGCGCTCGCGCACCAGTGCCGCGCCCAGCCATCCGGCCGCGGCGCAGGCCGGCACCAGCGCCCCCGTCAGCCAGCCCGTCAGTGATCCCCACACCCGCCCACCTTCGCAGATCAGTGCGCCGTCGCGCGTCCACCGATGGATCCAGCCGCGTACATCCACGGGATGACGGGCGGGTCGACTTACAACCCGGGTGGGACGCCCGCCTTCGCGGCCGGGCCCTACGTTTCCCCGTATGACGAGTCGATCAGTGAGCAGCCCCGGGACCGGCGAGAACGAACCGCGGGCAGTGGTGCGCCTGGAAAACGTCCGCAGGGAGTACGGCGACCACACGGCCCTGGCCGGGGTATCCCTGGAAATCCGCAGCGGCGAGGCCGTCGCGGTGATGGGCCCCTCCGGCTGCGGCAAATCCACCCTGCTCAACATGGTGGCCGGCCTGGACCGGCCGACTTCCGGCCAGGTCACCGTCCACGGCGAGGACGTCACCGCACTGGACGAGACCGGCCTCGCGCTGTTCCGGCGCCGCCGCATCGGCATGGTCTTCCAGTTCTTCAACCTCCTCGATGACCTTTCCGCACTCGACAACGTTGCGGTCGCCGCCCAGCTCACCGGCACGCCGGCCCGCCAGGCGCGCCGCCGCGCGCAGGAACTGCTGGACGAGCTCGGCATCGCCGACCGCCGTAACGCCTATCCGGCCGTCCTCAGTGGTGGCGAACGCCAGCGGGTCGCCGTAGCACGGGCGCTGATGAACCGTCCGGCGCTGCTGCTCGCCGACGAGCCGACCGGCGCGCTGGACAGCCACTCCGGCGAGCAGGTCATGGACCTGCTGCTCGACCTGAACCAGATCGGGCAGACGCTGCTGCTGGTCACCCACGACCCGCGGCTGGCCACCCGCTGTGCCAACCGCGTCGTCGACCTCGCCGACGGCCGCGTGGTCGGCGAGCGCAGCCTGGAGCGGGCCCGATGAGGGCCGTGTGGCTGGCCGCCCGCGCGGCGGTGCGGCGGCGCAGGCTGCAGACCGGCGTCATCGGCCTGGTGGTGATGGTCTCGACGATGACCATCGTGGTCGCGCTGGGGCTGCTGGACGCCGCGTCCGCGCCCTTCGACCGGGCCTTGGCGCGCCAGCAGGGCGCACACGTGATCGCGACCTTCGACTCGGCCAAGGTCTCCCCGGAGCAACTCGCGGCGACCGCACGGGCGTCGGGCGTGACGGCCGCAGCGGGGCCCTTCCCGCAGGCCGTGGCGACGCTGAATCGTCCCGTCGTCGTCAATGCCGAGGGGCCCGTGACGGTCGTGGGCCGGGCCGACCCGGGCGGGCCGGTCGACCGGGTGAACCTGTGGACGGGCCGCTGGGCTACGGGGCCGGGGGAGGCGGTGTTCAGCTCGCCGCCCGGCATGGCCGGTAAGGGCCCGCGCCGGACCCTGGGCGCGCACGTCCTGCTCTCCGGGGTCCCGTTCACGGTCGTCGGGCTCGCGTCCAGCGTCAGTCGGACCGCGGACGCCTGGGTCGCTCCCGAACAGATGGGCGCCCTGCACCCGACCTCGGAGCAGATGCTCTACCGGTTCGCGCACGCGGGCACCGGTGGCGAGGTGGCGGCGTCCCTGCGGACCGCGACTGCCGCCCTGCCGGGCGGTGCGCTCACCGCCTCTTCGTCCTACCTGAGCCTGGAGCGGCTCTCCGAGCGCAGTCCTGACACCTTCGTGCCGTTCTTGATGGTCTTCGGAGTGCTCGGCCTGCTGGTCGCGGTCCTCATCGTGGGCAATGTGGTGAGCGGCGCGGTCGTCTCCGGCTTCCGGCACATCGGCGTCCTGAAGGCGCTCGGCTTCACTCCCAACCAGGTGGTCGGCGTCTACCTGGTGATGGTCTCCGTGCCGGCGCTCGTCGGCTGCGCGCTCGGCACCCTGCTCGGCGACCTGACCGAACAGCCGTTGCTGCAGCAGCTGTTCAGCAACGGCATCAACAATGCCTACCTCGCCGACAGCGTCGGCCTGAGCCCATGGGTGGACCTGGTGGCGCTTCTCGGCGTGCCCGCGCTGGTGCTGCTGGCCGCGCTGCTGCCGTCGCTGCGGGCCCGCAATCTCCCCGCGGCACAGGCGATCAGCGCGGGCGCCGCGCAGCGCACCGGCCGCGCCCTGCGGATCCAGCGTCGGCTCACGGGATCCCGGCTGCCGCGCTCGGTCAGCCTCGGGCTCGGGATGCCGTTCGCCCGCCCGGGCCGGAGCCTGCTGACCCTGTCGGCGGTCGTGCTGGGTGTCACCACGGTGACCTTCTCCACTGCGTTGGCGACGACCGTCACCGCCTTCGGTAACGCGGCGGAGGGCGGCGGCGCCTACCAGGTGGTCGTCAACGCCGGCCGGGCCGACGTCGGGATGACCGCGCCGATCCACACCGACCCGCAGATCCAGGCGCTGCTGGCCACCCCGCCCGGGGCGACGCAGGTGACCCCGTCTGCCTACGTGCCGGTGCGGCTCGCCGGAGTCACCGGGCGCCTCAACCTGATCGCCTACCGGGGCACCTCCTCGAACCTCGGCACGATGGTGGTCAAGGGCCGCTGGTTCGACAGGCCCGGCGAGGTCGTCGTCACGCCGGCTTTCCTGGCCCTGCACGGCCACTCCGTCGGCGACCGGCTCACCCTGCAGACCAGCGACCGGGAGGAGCCGGTGACCATCGTCGGTGAGACCCTCTCCGGGGACCCGGACTTCCTCAGCACGGACTGGAGCACGGCGAGGGCGGTCGACCCGGGCGTGACAGGCCGCCAGTACCTGGTGAAGCTGGCCTCCGGCACGAACGTCGACGCCTACCAGCACGCGGTGCGCACCGCCGACCCCGGCCTCTACCCCTCCGCCAAGGAGACGGCCAACGCGGGTGCGATCACGGCCGTCAGCTCGGCCTCGATCCTCACCCTGCTGCTCGGCACGGTCGCCGCGCTCGGCGTCTTCAACACCGTGGTGCTGAACACACGGGAGCGGCGCCGGGACCTCGGCATGCTGAAGTCCATCGGCATGACGCCCCGCCAGGTCACCGTCATGACGGTCACCTCCATGGCCGCGCTCGGCCTGCTGGGCGGGCTCGTCGGGCTGCCGCTGGGCATGCTGGCCCATGCCCTGATCCTGCCGGTCACCGGCCACGCGGGCGGGATCGACTTCCCGTCGTCGATGCGGAACGTCTGGCACCTCGGCAACGTCACCCTGCTCGTGCTCTCCGGCGTCGTCCTCGCCGCGCTGGGCGCGGTGATCCCCGCCCGTTCGGCGGCCCGGCTGACGATCGCCAAGGTGCTACACAACGAGTGAGGGCCGGCGTGAGCAGTCAGCGAGAGCGCCGCGGTCGTCATCCGGTCAGGGCGGTGCCCGGCCGCAAGGCGCCGACTGACCAGATCCGGAGTGGTAACCGACCTCGGCCAGTTCCCCGATCGCCGCGTCCAGTGACGCGACGGACGCCGGACTGGAGGTGTGGCTCTCCCACTCGGATGCGTACAGCAGTGGCCGCCGCCCCGTGAGGGGCAGCGGCCACAAACCCTAGGCACTCACGCCAAGGGGCACATCACTTGCGGATGAGCGAGCGCAGCACGTACTGCATGATGCCGCCGTTGCGGTAGTAGTCCGCCTCGCCGGGGGTGTCGATGCGGACGACCGCGTCGAACTCCACACCGGTGTCGGTGGTGACCTTGACCGTGCTCGGGGTGGAGCCGTTGTTCAGCTCCGTGACGCCCGTGATGGAGAAGGTCTCCTCGCCGGTCAGGCCCAGCGAGTCGGCCGTGTGGCCGGCCGGGAACTGGAGCGGCAGGACGCCCATGCCGATGAGGTTCGAGCGGTGGATGCGCTCGTACGACTCGGTGATGACGGCCTTGACGCCGAGGAGCGCGGTGCCCTTGGCGGCCCAGTCGCGGGACGAGCCGGAGCCGTACTCCTTGCCGCCCAGGATGACCAGCGGGGTGCCGGCGGCCTGGTAGTTCTGCGAGGCGTCGTAGATGAAGGAGACCGGCGCGCCATCGACGGTGAAGTCGCGGGTGTAGCCGCCCTCGGTGCCCGGCGCGATCTGGTTGCGCAGGCGGATGTTGGCGAACGTGCCGCGGATCATGACCTCGTGGTTACCACGGCGCGAGCCGTAGGAGTTGAAGTCACGGCGGGCGACGCCGTGCTCCGTGAGGTACTGGCCCGCCGGGGTGTCGGCCTTGATCGCGCCGGCCGGGGAGATGTGGTCGGTGGTGACCGAGTCGCCCAGCTTGGCGAGGACGCGCGCGCCCGTGATGTCGGAGACCGGGGTGGTCTCCATCGTCATGCCCTCGAAGTACGGGGGCTTGCGGACGTAGGTCGACTCGGTGTCCCACTCGAAGGTGTTGCCGGTCGGGATCGACAGGGCCTGCCACTGGGCGTCGCCCGCGAAGACGTCCTGGTAGGACTTGTTGAACATGTCCTCGCCGATGGAGTTGGCGACAACGTCGTTGACCTCGGCCTCGGTGGGCCAGATGTCCGCGAGGAAGACCGGCTTGCCGTCCTGGTCGACGCCGAGGGCGTCCTTGGTGATGTCGACCTTCATCGAACCGGCGATGGCGTACGCGACGACCAGCGGCGGGGACGCCAGGTAGTTCATCTTGACGTCGGGGTTGATGCGACCCTCGAAGTTACGGTTGCCGGAGAGGACCGACGTGACCGCCAGGTCGTGCTCGTTGACCGCCTTCGAGACCTCCTCGGGCAGCGGGCCCGAGTTGCCGATGCAGGTGGTGCAGCCGTAGCCGACGAGGTTGAAGCCGACCTTGTCGAGGTACGGCGTCAGACCGGCCTTGTCGAAGTAGTCGGTGACGACCTTCGAGCCCGGGGCGAGGGTGGTCTTGACCCACGGCTTGCGGGTCAGGCCCTTCTCGACGGCCTTCTTCGCGACGAGCGCGGCGGCGACCATCACGTACGGGTTCGACGTGTTGGTGCAGGAGGTGATGGCCGCGACCGTCACCGCACCGTGGTCGAGGGTGTAGGTCGTGCCGTCGGGGGCGGTGACCTGGACCGGGTTCGACGGGGCGCCACCGTTCGGGTGGTTGGCCGGGGCGTCGGAGGCCGGGAAGGACTCCAGCTCGGACTCGTCGGCGGTGGTGACGTAGTTGAGGACGTCGGTCTTGAACTGCTCGGCGGCGTTCGCGAGGACGATGCGGTCCTGCGGGCGCTTCGGCCCGGCGATGGAGGGGACGACCGTGGAGAGGTCGAGCTCCAGCTTCTCGGAGAAGTCGGGCTCGGCGGCCGGGTCGAGCCAGAGGCCCTGCTCCTTGGCGTACGCCTCGACGAGGGCGACCTGCTGGGCGTCACGGCCGGTCAGGCGCAGGTAGTTCAGCGTCTCGTCGTCGATCGGGAAGATCGCGGCGGTGGAGCCGAACTCCGGCGACATGTTGCCGATGGTGGCGCGGTTGGCCAGGGAGGTGGCGGCGACGCCCTCACCGTAGAACTCGACGAACTTGCCGACGACGCCGTGCTTGCGCAGCATCTCGGTGATCGTGAGGACGAGGTCCGTGGCGGTGGTGCCGGGCTTGAGCTCACCGGTGAGCTTGAAGCCGACGACGCGCGGGATGAGCATCGAGACCGGCTGGCCGAGCATCGCGGCCTCGGCCTCGATGCCGCCGACGCCCCAGCCCAGGACGCCCAGGCCGTTGACCATCGTGGTGTGCGAGTCGGTGCCGACGAGGGTGTCGGGGTAGGCCTGGCCGTTACGGACCATGACCGTGCGGGCGAGGTGCTCGATGTTCACCTGGTGCACGATGCCGGTGCCCGGCGGGACGACCTTGAAGTCGTCGAACGCGGTCTGGCCCCAGCGCAGGAACTGGTAGCGCTCCTTGTTGCGGCCGTACTCCAGCTCGACGTTCTGGCCGAAGGCGTCGGCGGTGCCGAACTTGTCGGCGATGACGGAGTGGTCGATGACCAGCTCGGCCGGGGAGAGCGGGTTGACCTTCGCCGGGTCGCCGCCGAGCTCCTTGACGGCCTCACGCATGGTGGCGAGGTCGACGACACAGGGCACACCGGTGAAGTCCTGCATGATCACGCGGGCCGGCGTGAACTGGATCTCCTGGGACGGCTGGGCCTGGGAGTCCCAGTTGCCGAGAGCACGGATGTGGTCGGCGGTGATGTTCGCGCCGTCCTCGGTGCGGAGCAGGTTCTCAAGGAGAACCTTCAGGCTGTAAGGGAGGCGCGCGGAGCCCTCGACCTTGTCCAGCTTGAAGATCTCGTACGACTCGTCGCCCACGCGCAGCGTGCTGCGGGCGTCGAAGCTGTTCGCCGACACGACAGTCTCCTTCATATATGTGCGCGTTCCACCGCATCCTGCCGCCACGACGGGGTCGCCGATCCGCTAAGGTAAGGCTAAGTTAGGTAACCCTTACCGAGCGTGGTGGCTGCGGTGTGCCTCTGTAGATATCTCGATGTCGAGATAACTCTAGTACATGAGGCCGGACAGGTCATGCCCGGCCTTCGTCGAACCGTCCCGCCGCGCCACCGGCGGACCCGTCCCACCATCGTCCCGCACGCCCGCCCGCGCGCCACCAGGGCTCATTGACGGCCCGTCACCCCAATGGACCCCCTGGAATGCCGCATCTCATATCTGAGATAGCCTGCCGCCATGATGGACGACTACCTCGTACGCATCGGCAAGCTCATCCGTGACGCCCGTCAGCACCGGGGCTGGACACAGACGCAGCTTGCCGAGGCGCTCGGCACCAGCCAGAGCGCCGTCAACCGGATCGAGCGCGGCAATCAAAACATCAGCCTTGAGATGATCGCCCGAATTGGCGAAGCGCTCGACAGTGAAATCGTCTCTCTGGGCTACGCGGGTCCCATGCACCTGCGCGTCGTCGGCGGCCGCCGCCTGTCCGGCTCGATCGACGTCAAGACGAGCAAGAACGCCTGCGTGGCGCTGCTGTGCGCGTCACTGCTCAACAAGGGCCGCACCACCCTGCGCCGCGTCGCCCGGATCGAGGAGGTCTACCGCCTCCTGGAGGTCCTGAACTCCATCGGTGTCCGCACCCGGTGGATCAACGACGGCGTGGACCTGGAGATCGTGCCGCCGGCCGCCCTCGACATGGACGCCATCGACGCAGACGCGGCCCGCCGCACGCGCTCGATCATCATGTTCCTCGGCCCGCTGCTCCACCGCCTCGACCACTTCAAGCTGCCGTACGCGGGCGGCTGCGACCTCGGCACCCGCACCATCGAGCCGCACATGATCGCGCTGCGCCGGTTCGGCCTCGACATCACCGCGACCGAGGGGCTCTACCACGCGGAGGTCGAGACGGGGGTCTCCCCCGGACGCCCGATCGTGCTGACCGAGCGCGGCGACACCGTGACGGAGAACGCGCTGCTCGCCGCCGCCCGCCACGACGGCGCCACCGTCATCCGCAACGCGTCGTCGAACTACATGGTCCAGGACCTCTGCTTCTTCCTGGAGGCCCTGGGCGTACGCGTCGAGGGCATCGGCACGACCACGCTCACGGTCCATGGCATCCCGCACATCGACGTCGACGTGGACTACTCGCCGTCCGAGGACCCGGTCGAGGCGATGAGCCTGCTGGCCGCCGCGGTGGTCACCGAGTCCGAACTCACCGTGAAGCGCGTGCCGATCGAGTTCCTGGAGATCGAGCTCGCGGTACTGGAGGAGATGGGCCTCGACCACGACCGCTCGGCCGAGTACTCCGCGGACAACGGCCGTACGCGCCTGGTGGACCTCACCGTCCGGCCCTCCAAGCTGGAGGCGCCGATCGACAAGATCCACCCGATGCCGTTCCCCGGCCTCAACATCGACAACGTGCCCTTCTTCGCGGCCATCGCGGCGGCGGCGCAGGGCAAGACCCTCATCCACGACTGGGTCTACGACAACCGTGCGATCTATCTCACCGACCTCAACCGGCTCGGCGGGCGCCTCCAGCTGCTCGACCCGCACCGCGTCCTGGTCGAGGGCCCGACGCGCTGGCGCGCGGCCGAGATGATGTGCCCGCCCGCGCTGCGCCCGGCCGTGGTCGTGCTCCTCGCGATGATGGCGGCCGAGGGCACCTCCGTCCTGCGCAACGTGTACGTGATCAACCGCGGCTACGAGGAACTGGCCGAGCGCCTCAACTCGGTGGGCGCGCAGATCGAGACGTTCCGGGACATCTAGCCCGTAACAGGCGGCACATATCCGGCGGGGCGGCGGTCTCCACGTGTGGCGCGCCCCGCCGGGGCCTGGTGACATGGTTCAGCGCAGGACGGCCGTCCGGCCGTCGCACCGCTGCCGGGAGGAACGCGCGATGAGCGAGCTGATGAAGGCTGTCCAGTACCGCACGGTGGGTGGCACTCCCGAGGTGGTGCAGCTGCCCGTGCCCGTCCCCGCACCCGGCCAGGTGCTGCTGCGGATGACCGCCGCCGGGGTGTGCCACTCCGACATCGCCGTGATGAGCATGCCCGCGGAGCAGCTGAGCTTCCCGCTGCCGCTCACTCTCGGCCACGAGGGCGTCGGTACCGTCGCCGCGGTGGGTGACGGCGTGGTGGCCGTCGAGGTGGGCGACGCCGTCGCCGTGTACGGGCCGTGGGGCTGCGGCATCTGCGCCAAGTGCGCGGAGGGCAAGGAGAACTACTGTCTGCGCGCCAGGGATCTCGGCATCTTTCCGCCCGGGCTCGGCGCGCCCGGCGCCATGGCCGAGTACATGATCGTCGACGACATCCGGCATCTCGTGCCCCTTGGTGACCTCGACCCCGTGCAGGCGGTGCCGCTGACCGACGCGGGCCTGACCCCGTATCACGCGATCAAGCGGTCGCTGCCGAAGCTGGTGCCGGGGTCGACGGCCGTCGTGATCGGCACGGGCGGGCTCGGGCACGTGGCGATCCAGATCCTGCGCGCCCTGTCCCCCGCCCGCGTGATCGCCCTCGACGTGAGCGAGGAGAAGCTGGCGCTGGCCCGCGAGGTGGGTGCCCACGAGGCGATCCTGTCCGACGCTCAATCCGTCGCGGCGGTACGGAAGTTGACCGAGGGGAAGGGCGCGGAGGCGGTCTTCGACTTCGTCGGCGCGCCGCCCACGGCGGCCACCGCCGGTGGCTGCGTGGCGGTCGAGGGGGACGTCACCATCGTCGGCCTCGGCGGCGGCAGCCTCCCGGTCGGGTTCGGCACGACGCCGTACGAGGCGTCGGTGACCGCGCCGTACTGGGGCAGCCGCGGCGAGCTGACGGAGGTGCTCGACCTGGCGCGCTCCGGGGTCATCTCCGTGCACACCGAGACGTACGGGATCGACGACGCGCCCACCGCCTACCAGCACTTGCACGACGGAACCGTGCGCGGGCGCGCGGTGATCCTGCCTCAGGAGTGAGCCACGCCCTGTTATCAGGGCAGGACCGCCACTCCGTCCAGTTCGACCAGGGCCTGTTCGTCCCAGAGGCGGGTCGTGCCGATCACCGCCATCGCCGGGTAGTCGCGGCCGGCCGACTCGCGCCAGATGCGGCCGAGTTCGGGTGCGTGGGCGCGGTAGTCGGCGATGTCGGTGGCGTAGACGGTGACGCGGGCGAGGGTGTCAGGGGTGCCGCCTGCGTGGCGCAGGGCGGTGAGGAGGTTCTTCAGGGCGCGTGCGAACTGCTCGGGGAGTGTGTCGCCGGTGACCTTGCCGTCCGCGTCGAGGGCGGTCTGGCCGGCGAGGAAGACGAGGCGGCCGCCGGTGGCGGTGACGGCGTGCGAGAAGCCGGTGGGCGGGGAGAGTTCGGGCGGGTTGATCCGCTCCAGGTGCTGGTTTCCGGGACTGCTCACGCGTACAACTCCTTGGCGATGATGGCGCGTTGGACCTCGCTGGCTCCCTCGTAGATGCGGGGTGCCCGGACTTCGCGGTAGAGGTGTTCGAGGAGGTGGCCGCGCTCCAGGGCGCGGGCGCCGTGCAGTTGGACGGCCGTGTCGACGACGTGCTGGGCTGTCTCGGTGGCCAGGAGTTTCGCCATCGCGGCGCGCCGGGGGACGTCGGGCGCGCCCGCGTCGTACGCCGATGCCGCCGCGTACACCATGAGGCGGGCCGCTTCGGTCCGCAGGGCGAGGTCGGCGATCTGGTGGGCGACGGTCTGGAGGTCCTTCAACTTGCCGCCGAACGCGTCCCGTTGAGCGGTGTACGCGAGCGTCGCGTCCAGGGCTGCCTGCGCCATGCCGACGGCGAAGGCGCCGACGCTGGGGCGGAACAGGTTCAGGGTGGTCATGGCCACGCGGAAGCCGCGGTCCGGCTCGCCGAGCAGGTCGTCCGGCGTGACCGGCACGGCGTCGAAGGCGAGGGATCCGATGGGGTGCGGGGACAGCATGGCGAGGTGCTGTCCGGTGAGCCCTGGACGGTCGGCGGGGACCAGGAACGCGGTGACGCCACGGGCGCCGGCGTCCGGGGCCGTACGGGCGAAGACGGTGTAGAAGTCGGCTTCGGGCGCGTTCGAGATCCAGGTCTTCTCGCCGATGAGGCACCAGCCGCCGGTGCCGTCGGGTTCGGCGCGCAGGGCCAGGGCGGCCGCGTCCGAGCCCGCGCCCGGCTCGCTCAGCGCGAAGGCCGCGACGGCCGAGCCCTCACTGACGCGCGGGAGCCAGCGGGCGCGCTGGGCGTCGGTGCCGTAGGCGTGCACGGGGTGGGCGCCGAGGCCCTGGAGGGCGAGCGCGGTCTCGGCCTCGGTGCTGACGGTGGCGAGGGACTCGCGCATCAGGCAGAGGTCGAGGGCGCCGGAGCGGAAGAGCCGCTCCAGGAGGCCGAGCCGGCCGAGCTCGGCGACGAGCGCCCGGTTCACCCGGCCGGGTTCGCCCTTCTCGGCGAGGGGGGCGAGCCGCTCGGTCGCGAGCGCTCGCAGCTCGGCACACCAGGCGGTCTGGGTGGGATCGAGCGAAAATGCTGAGGGACCTGACGGAACGGACGGACCTGACGGAACTGCGGTGGATCCGGTCATCTGGCGGCGCCTCCCGGTTCGCCGGCGGCTCGGGCCGACCTTGTCACGTTATCGCGGACCGTTGACTGTCGTCACCATCACGATACGCTCGATACGCGAGCCCATCACGCCCACCGATACGCGAGCCCATCACGCCCACTCGTTGCGCGAGCCCACCACACCTAGGGGGCGCACGGCCATGACAGACGCTCCGCCGCCGCACATGTCGGCCCACGTCGACACCTTCGCGCGCGACCATCTCCCGCCGCCCGGCCTCTGGCCCGACCTCGTCTTCGACCTCCCCGAGCTGCGCTACCCCGATCGGCTCAACTGCGGGGCCGAACTGCTCGACCGCACCGCCGAGCGCTTCGGCGGGGAACGGCCGGCGTTCCGCACCGGTGACGGCGAGGTGTGGACGTACGGGGAGCTGCGCCGCCGCGTCGACCGGATCGCGCATCTGCTCAGCGGCGAGCTCGGCGTGCGGCCGGGGAACCGGGTGCTGCTGCGCGGGCCCACCACGCCCTGGCTCGCGGCCTGTTGGCTGGCGGTGATGAAGGCGGGCGCCGTCGCCGTCACCGTGCTCGCGCAGCAACGGGCGCACGAGCTGGCCACGGTCTGCGAGATCGCGCGGGTCACGCACGCGCTGTGCGACACCCGCACCGTGGACGACCTGGTGAAGGCCGAGGTGCCGGGGCTGCGCGTCACCACGTTCGGCGGGGACAGCCCGGACGACCTCCTGCGGCGCGGCGGGGAGCTGCCTCAGACGTACGAGGCCGTGGAGACCGCCGCCGACGACGTCGCCCTGATCGCGTTCACGTCGGGCACGACCGGGCGCCCCAAGGGGTGCATGCACTTCCACCGGGACGTCCTCGCCATCGCCGACACGTTCGCGCGCCATGTGCTGCGGCCGACGCCGGACGACGTGTTCGCGGGAAGTCCGCCGCTCGGCTTCACCTTCGGGCTCGGCGGGCTCGTCGTGTTCCCGCTGCGGGCCGGTGCCTCGGCGCTGCTCCTGGAACAGGCGGGCCCCCGGCAGCTCCTGCCCGCCATCGCCGAACACCGGGTGTCGGTCCTGTTCACCGCGCCGACCGCCTACCGCGCGCTCCTGGAAGGGAGGGACGGGCACGACCTCTCGTCGCTGCGGCGGTGCGTCTCCGCGGGCGAGAACCTGCCGGCCGCGACCTGGCGGGCCTGGCACGAGGCGACGGGGATCCGCATCATCAACGGCATCGGCGCCACGGAACTCCTGCACATCTTCATCTCGGCCGCCGACGACGCGATCCGCCCCGGCACGACCGGCGTGCCCGTGCCCGGCTGGCACGCGCGCGTGGTGGACGACTCGGGGTCCGAAGTGCCAGACGGAGAACCGGGGTTGCTCGCCGTGCGGGGCCCCGTCGGCTGCCGCTATCTCGCCGACGAGCGGCAGACGGCGTACGTGCGGGGCGGGTGGAACGTCACCGGGGACACGTACGTCCGCGAGCCCGACGGCTATTTCCGGTACGTCGCCCGCGCCGACGACATGATCATTTCGGCGGGGTACAACATCGCGGGCCCCGAGGTCGAGGACGCACTCCTGCGCCACCCCGACGTCGCCGAGACCGCGGTGGTCGGGCAACCCGACGACGAGCGCGGGCAGATCGCGGTCGCGTACGTCGTGCTGCGCGACGGCGCGCGGCGGGACCCGGACGCCCTGCGCGCGTTCGTGAAGGCGGAGCTGGTGCCGTACAAGTGCCCGCGCGAGATCGTGTTCCTGGACGCGCTGCCCCGCACGGCGACCGGGAAGCTGCAGCGGTTCCGGCTGCGCGCGACGGGCGGTCCTCCCGGCCATCTAAAGTGATCACGTGTCCGAGCTGCACACTCCCCGGTCCCTGATCGTCACCCTCTACGGCGCGTACGGGCGCGGCTTCCCCGGCCCCGTGCCGGTCGCCGAGCTGATCCGCCTGTTGGGCGCGGTCGGCGTCGACGCGCCCGCCGTGCGCTCCTGCGTGTCCCGGCTCAAGCGGCGCGGGCTGCTCCTGCCGGAGCGCACGGGTACGGGCGCGGCCGGGTACGCCCTGTCGCCGGCGGCGCGGCAGCTCCTGGACGACGGTGACCGGCGCGTCTACGGGGCCCCGGCCGGCGAGAAGGACGGCTGGGTGCTCGCCGTGTTCTCCGTGCCGGAGGCCGAGCGCGCCAAGCGGCACGTCCTGCGCTCACGCCTGGCCGGGCTCGGCTTCGGCGCCGCGGCCCCCGGCGTGTGGATCGCCCCGGCGACCCTCTACGAGGAGACCCGGCACACCCTGGAACGGCTCGAACTGTCCCCGTACGTAGACCTGTTCCGCGGTGAGCACCTGGGCTACGCGGCGACGGCTGACGCGGTGGCCCGCTGGTGGGACCTGGACCGGCTTGCCGCGCTGCACGAGGCGTTCCTCGCCGAGCACGCGCCCGTCCTGGCGGCCTGGCAGGCGCGCCCGCCCGGTGACACCCCGGCGGAGGAGGCGTACCGGGACTACCTCCTGGCCCTCGACTCCTGGCGCCATCTGCCGTACGCCGACCCGGGGCTGCCCGCCGGGCTGCTGCCGGACCGGTGGCCCGGGAAGCGGTCGGCGGAGGTGTTCCGGGCACTGCACGAGCGACTGCGGGACGCGGGCGCGGAATTCGCGGAGGATCCGGTCAACTCCCCAGCGTGAGCCGGGGCTTGGGCGCGTCGAGGCGTCCGGTCTGGGGGCGGCGGCTGCCCGCCTCGTACTGCTTCGGCCAGGCGGCACCGGGACCGGCGTAGCCCTGCTCGGCCGCCGCGTGCAGGGTCCAGTGCGGGTCGTACAGGTGGGGGCGGGCGAGGGCGCACAGGTCGGTGCGACCGGCCAGGATCAGCGAGTTGACGTCGTCCCACGAGGAGATCGCACCGACGGAGATGACCGGCACGCCGGTCTCGTTGCGGATCCGGTCGGCGAACGGGACCTGGTAGGAGCGGCCGTAGGCGGGTTTCTCGTCGGCGACGACCTGTCCGGTCGAGACGTCGACCGCGTCGGCCCCGTGCGCGGCGAAGGCGCGAGCGATCTCGACGGCGTCGGCGGCGTCCGTGCCGCCGTCCGCCCAGTCGGTGGCGGAGATCCGGACGGTCATGGGCTTCCGGCCGGGCCACACCGCCCGTACGGCGTCGAAGACTTCGAGGGGGAAACGCAGCCGGTTCGTGAGGGAGCCGCCGTACGCGTCCGTGCGGTGGTTGGTGAGCGGGGAGAGGAAGCCCGACAGGAGGTAGCCGTGGGCGCAGTGCAGTTCGAGCAGGTCGAAGCCGGCGCGGGCGGCCCGCCAGGCGGCGGCCGTGAACTGCTCGCGGATATCGGCGAGTTCGGCCACGGTCAGCTCGTGCGGGGTCTGGCTGTCGGGCCGGTACGGGATCGGGGACGCGGCGACGAGGGGCCAGTTCCCGTCGGGGAGCGGTTCGTCGATGCCTTCCCACATCAGCTTCGTGGAGCCCTTGCGGCCGGAGTGCCCCAGCTGCACACCGATCGCCGTGCCGGGGGCCTGGGTGTGCGCGAAGTCGGTGATGCGGCGCCAGGCTTCGGCCTGTTCGGACGTGTAGAGCCCGGCGCAGCCCGGGGTGATGCGGCCCTCGGGGCTGACGCACACCATTTCCGTCATGACGAGCCCGGCGCCGCCGAGCGCGCGGGCGCCCAGGTGGACGAGGTGGAAGTCGCCGGGGACCCCGTCCTGTGCCGAGTACATGTCCATGGGGGACACGACGACCCGGTTGCGCAGGGTCAGTTCGCGCAGGCGCAGCGGCGTGAACATGGGGGGTGTGCCGGGCGGGCAGCCGAAGTCGCGCTCGACGGCCTGGGTGAAGTGGGGGTCGCGCAGCCGGAGGTTGTCGTGCGTGACGCGGCGGCTGCGGGTGAGCAGGTTGAACGCGAACTGGCGGGCCGGCTGGTCGAGATAGAGGCCGAGGTTCTCGAACCACTCCAGGCTGGCGCGGGCCGCGCGCTGGGTGGAGGCGACGACGGGCCGCCGCTCCGCCTCGTAGGCGGCCAGCGCCTCGGCCGTGGTGGGCTGCTCCTGGAGGCACGCGGCGAGGGCGAGGGCGTCCTCGACGGCGAGTTTGGTGCCGGAGCCGATGGAGAAGTGCGCGGTGTGGGCGGCGTCGCCGACGAGGACGACATTCCCGTGGGACCACGTCTCGTTCACGACCGTACGGAAGGCGGTCCACGCGGAGTTGTTGGAGCGCAGGCCCCGGCCGCCGAGGGCCTCGGTGAAGATCTTCGCGCAGCGCTCGACGGACTCACGCACGTCGAGGTCCGCGAATCCGGCGGCCCGCCAGACCTCCTCGCGCATCTCGACGATGACGGTGCTGTCGCCGACAGGGAGGGGCGGCCCGGAGGGCCTCGGTGAGGGGTGGTGGTCGGGAGACGGGCGGGCGTACGGGTAGCCGTGGAGCTGCATGACGCCGTGCTCGGTCTCGGCGGTCTCGAAGCGGAACGCGTCGAAGGCGAAGTCGGCGGCGAGCCAGATGTAGCGGCAGCGGTGCTCCTCGATACGCGGCCGGAACACGTCGGCGTGGGCGTCGCGGGTCGCGCTGTGCACTCCGTCGGCGGCGACGACGAGGTCGTATTCGTGCGCGAGTGCGTCGGCGGGCGGCGCCTCGGTACGGAAGCGGAGGTCCACGCCGAGCTGCCGGCAGCGCTCGTGGAGGATTTCGAGGAGCCGGCGGCGGCCGAGCGCGGCGAAGCCGTGACCGCCCGAGGTGTGGCGGGTGCCCCGGTGTACGACGTCGATGTCGTCCCAGCGCACGAACTCGGCCTGGAGCGCGGCGTACACGGCGGGGTCGGCGTGCTCGATGCCGCCGAGCGTCTCGTCGGACAGGACGACGCCGAAGCCGAAGGTGTCGTCCGGCGCGTTGCGCTCCCAGACCGTGACGTCGCGTTCCGGGTCGAGCCGCTTGAGGAGGGCGGCGGCGTACAGGCCGCCGGGTCCGCCGCCGATGACCGCCACACGCAGGGGTCGCATGGTCACCGCCCCCGCCACTTGGGCGCGCGCTTCTCCGTGAACGCCGCGTGGAACTCTGCGTAGTCCTCGCCGTTCATCAGGAGGGCCTGGGTCGCGGCGTCCATCTCGACGGAGGCGGCCAGCGGCATGTCGAGCTCGGCGGTGAGCAGCGCCTTGGTCTGGGCGTGCGCGAGGGCGGGGCCGTCGGCGAGGCGGCGGGCCAGCGCCTGGGCGGCCTCGTCGGCGCGGCCCTCGTCGGTGAGCTCACCGATCAGGCCGATGCGCTCGGCCTCGGGGGCGCGCACCGGCTCGCCCAGCATGAGGAGCCGGGTCGCGTGGCCGAGGCCGACGACGCGGGGCAGCAGGTAGGCGGCGCCCATGTCGCCGCCGGACAGGCCGACGCGGGTGAAGAGGAACGCGAAGCGGGCGCTCGGGTCGGCGACGCGGAAGTCGGCGGCGAGGGCGAGGACGGCTCCGGCGCCCGCCGCGACCCCGTGCACGGCGGCGATCACCGGGAAGGGGCACTCGCGCACGGCCCGGACGACCTGGCCGGTCATCCGGTTGAAGTCGAGGAGCTGGGCGGTGTCCATGGCGAGGGTGGCGCCGATGATCTCGTCCACGTCGCCGCCGGAGCAGAAGCCGCGGCCCTCACCGGCCAGGACGAGGGCGCGCACGGAGCGCTCACGGGACAGCTGGGCGAGGAGGTCGCGCAGGTCGGCGTAGGCGCCGAAGGTGAGCGCGTTGAGCTTGTCGGGGCGGGCCAGGGTGACGGTGGCGACTCCGTCGTCGACGGCGTACCTCAGGTGACGCCAGTCGTCGGTGCGCGGTGCGGAGCCGGTGAAGGGACTCATGGCGTGCGGCCTCCTCGGGCGGGGGCGGCGGACGGTGCGGCGCGCCCGTGTGGGGCACGTCGCTCCATGAAGTTATCACCGCTTCGTGACTTCCGTCACGAGTACGCGATACGACCACCCGCCGAGGGCGTACGATTTCGACGGCTTACCATTCCTATGGTTGAAATCAGGACAGCCCAGCGCAGCCCCCACAGCCCCCACAGTCCTGTCGCCTGAACGGACCCGCCGTGCCCACATCGCCCGCCCCCGCCTCCTGGCGTATCTCGCTGCCGCACACCGCGGCCGCGGTACCGGCCGCGCGTGCCCTGATACGCAAGGCCCTGGCGGAGCTCGACTCACCGGCCGCCGACAGCGACACGGCGGAGCTCCTCACGGCGGAACTCGTCGCGAACGCCATCGAGCACGCGACCGGTCCCATCGAGCTGGTGGTGGAGCTGCTGCCGTCCGGCTGCCAGGTGGAGGTGCACGACGGCGACCCGGCTCCGCCGGGCGATCTGACGCTGCCGGGCCCGGCCGAGGCGCCGGACCCGTGGCAGGAACACGGGCGGGGGCTGCTCCTGATCCGCACCCTGAGCGCGTCCTGCGGGCATCGCCCCACCGAGTCCGGCAAGGCGGTCTGGTTCACCCTTCCCGCGATACCGGCGCAGCGGACAAGCCCGGAGTAGCCCTCGAGGGGCTCAGGCCAGCGTGGCGACCATGATCGCCTTGATGGTGTGCAGCCGGTTCTCGGCCTCGTCGAAGACGACCGAGTGCGCCGACTCGAAGACCTCGTCCGTGACCTCGAGCGAGTCCAGGCCGTACGTCTCGTGGATCTCGCGCCCGACCTTGGTGCCCAGGTCGTGGAAGGCCGGCAGGCAGTGCAGGAACTTGACGTCCGCGTTCCCGGTGGCGCGCAGGACGTCCATCGTCACCGCGTACGGCGCGAGAGCCGCTATGCGCTCGGCCCACACCTCCTTGGGCTCCCCCATGGAGACCCAGACGTCGGTGACGACGAAGTCGGCACCCGCGACACCCTCGGGGATGTCCTCGGTGAGCGTGATGCGGGCGCCGCTCGTCTCGGCGAGCTTGCGGGCCTGCGCGATGATCTCCTCGGCCGGCCAGTACGCGCGCGGCGCAACGATCCGCACGTCCATGCCGAGCAGCGCGCCGGTGACCAGGTACGAGTTGCCCATGTTGAAGCGGGCGTCGCCGAGGTAGGCGAAGGCGATCTCGGCGAGCGGCTTGCTGTTGTGCTCGACCATCGTGAGCACGTCGGCGAGCATCTGCGTGGGGTGCCAGTCGTCGGTCAGGCCGTTGTAGACCGGCACGCCCGCGTACGCGGCGAGCTCCTCGACGCCGGGCTGGCTGTCCCCGCGGTACTCGATGGCGTCGAACATCCGGCCGAGGACGCGGGCGGTGTCCCGCACGGACTCCTTGTGGCCGATCTGGGAGCCGGACGGGTCGAGGTAGGTCGTGGACGCGCCCTGGTCGGCCGCCGCGACCTCGAACGCGCAGCGCGTACGGGTGGAGGTCTTCTCGAAGACCAGCGCGATGTTCCGGCCCGCGAGGTACTGCGTCTCGGTCCCCGCCTTCTTGGCCGCCTTCAGCTCGGCGGCGAGGTCGACCAGGCCGCGGAACTCCTCGGCGGTGAAGTCCACCTCCTTGAGGAAGTGGCGGCCGGTGAGGTCGGGACGGACTGTCGCCATGGGGCGCTCCTGGGGTGCGGATATGGGCTCGGGCAGGGGGCCCCGAGCTCAGGGACGTTGGAAGTCTATACGACGCCCCACATTTCTATACAGCCTCCTTGAGGGGGCCACCCGGTCGGCTACACCGGATCCCGCTCGACCGGGCAGCTCATGCAGCGTGGGCCGCCCCTCCCCCGCCCCAGCTCACTGCCCAGGATCTCTATGACCTCGATGCCCTGCTTGCGCAGATAGGTGTTCGTCGTGGCGTTGCGCTCGTAGGCGACGACGACGCCCGGCTCCACGGCCAGCACGTTGCACCCGTCGTCCCACTGCTCCCGTTCGGCCGCGTGCACGTCCTGCGTGGCGGTCAGGACCCGGATCTCGCTCAGCCCGAGCGCGGCGGCGATGGCCCGGTGCATGTGCTCAGGCGGATGGTCGGTGACCTTCAACTCCCGTTCTTCCACGCCCGGTTCGATGGTGTACGAGCGCAGCATGCCGAGCCCCGCGTACTGCGTGAACGTGTCGCCGTCGACCATCGTCATCACGGTGTCGAGGTGCATGAACGCCCGCCGTTTCGGCATGTCGAGCGCCACGATCGTCTTCGCCGAGCCCGCCGCGAACAGCTTGTGCGCCAGCATCTCGACGGCCTGCGGGGTGGTCCGTTCGCTCATCCCGATGAGGACGGCGCCCTGCCCGATCACCAGGACGTCGCCGCCCTCGATCGTGGACGGGTAGTCGGCCTGCCCCTCGGACCAGAGGTGAAAGCCCGTGTCGCGGAACAGCGGATGGTGCCGGTAGATCGCCTCGAAGTGGACGGTCTCGCGCTGCCGTGCGGGCCAGCGCATCGCGTTGATGGACACGCCATCGTAGATCCACGCCGAGGTGTCGCGGGTGAAGAGGTGGTTGGGGAGCGGGCCGAGCAGGAAGTCGTCCAGGTCCATCGCGTGGAAGCGGACCGACGTCGGCTCGGCGTGCCGGTCCAGGAACTCGCGCTTGGTCATGCCGCCGACGAGCGCCTCGGCCAGGTCCGTGGCCGGCATCGTCTCGAAGGCGGCCCTGAGGTGGTCGGTGGCGAGCGGCCCGTACTCCTTCTCGTCGAAGACGCGGTCCAGGACGAGCTTCCTGGCGCCCTGGACGGCCAGTGTCTCGGTGAGCAGGTCCCCGAAGAGGTGCACGGTCACGCCCCGGTCCCGCAGCACGTCGGCGAACCCGTCGTGCTCCTGCCGGGCCCGGCGCACCCAGAGCACGTCGTCGAAGAGCAACGCGTCCTTGTTGCTCGGGGTGAGCCGCTTGAGCTCCAGATCGGGGCGGTGCAGGATGACGCGGCGCAGCCGCCCGGCCTCGGAGTCGACGTGGAATCCCATGGATCCATCTTTCCCCGGCCGGGCGGCCCGCGCGCGTGCAATCAAGGAGCCGGGCGCACCTTCTCGGTCTCCGTGTCAGAGCCTCGGGTCGACGGGCTCCGACTCAAGGGCGAGGACGGCGAACACCGCCTCGTGGACCCGCCACAGCGGCTCGCCGTCCGCGAGCCGGTCGAGCGCCTCCAGGCCGAGCGCGTACTCGCGGATCGCGAGCGAGCGCTTGTGGCCGAGGAAGCGGCCGCGCAGCCGCTCCAGGTGGTCCGGGCGCGTGTACTCGGGACCGTAGATGATCCGCAGGTACTCGCGGCCCCGGCACTTGACGCCCGGCTGCACGAGCCGGCCCTTGCCGTCGCGGGCGAGCGCCTCGACCGGCTTGACGACCATGCCCTCGCCGCCGCGGCCCGTCATCTCCAGCCACCAGTCGACGCCGGCCTGTACGGACGCCTCGTCGCCGGTGTCCACGAAGAGCCGCCGCGTCGTCTGCAGCAGCCCTGACGCGTCGTGCTCGACCACGCGGTCGATGAGGGCGAGCTGCTGGTCGTGCGGCAGCGTGGCGAGGGACCGGCCCCGCGCGGCCAGGATCTGGAACGGCGCGAGCCGCACCCCTTCCAGGCCGTCCGTGGTCCAGCAGTACCGCCGGTAGGCGTCCGTGAACGCGGCCGCGTCGGCGGCCCGTTCGCGCTGCCTGGCCAGGAGCTCCGCCACGTCGACACCGCGCGCCGCCGCCGTTTCCAGCGTGGCGAGCGCGCCGGGGAAGACGGCCCCGGAGGCGGCGCCCACCGCCGCGTACTGGGAGCGGAGCAGGCCCGACGCCTTGAGCGACCAGGGCATCAGCTCGGCGTCCAGGAGCAGCCAGTCCGTGTCGAGCTCGTCCCACAGGCCGGCGTCGGAGACGGCGGCGCGCACCCGGCCGAGGATCTCCTCGGTGACCTGCGCACCCGCGGCGGAGCCGCTGATGGACTCAGTGAAGAACGGGCGCCCGGTGCGGGTGTAGAGCGAGCCGGTGAGCCCGGCGTCCACGTCCACGCCGAAGCGCTCGCGCGCCACGTCCGCGTCCCGGCACACCAGGGCCACGGCCCGCGAACCCATGTGCTTCTCCTCGCACACGACCCGCGCCACACCGTCGGCGGCGTACTGGGCGAAGGCCTCGGCGGGGTGCTCCAGGAAGCCCTCCCTCTGAGACGTCGCCGTGGGTGCCATGGTCGGCGGCAGGTACGGGACGAGGCGCGGGTCGACGGCGAAGCGGCTCATGACCTCCAGGGCCGCCGCCGCGTTCTCCTCGCGCACCGCGACCCGGCCACCGTGCCGCGTCTCGACGGCCCGCCGCCCCTGCACGTCGGCGAGGTCGAGCGGCCGCCCGTCGTGTCCGCCGGGCGCCTCGCTCCGCAGCGGCCTGGCCGGCTCGTACCAGACCTTCTCCGCGGGTACGTCGACGAGTTCGCGCTCCGGCCAGCGGAGCGCGGTGAGCTTGCCGCCGAACACGGCGCCGGTGTCGAGGCAGATGGTGTTGTTGAGCCACGTGGCCTGCGGAACCGGTGTGTGGCCGTAGACCACCGCGGCCTTGCCTCGGTACTCCTCCGCCCACGGGTAGTGCACGGGCAGGCCGAACTCGTCGGTCTCGCCGGTCGTGTCCCCGTACAGCGCGTGCGAGCGGACCCGGCCGGAGGTACGGCCGTGGTACTTCTCGGGCAGGCCTGCGTGACACACGACGAGCTTGCCGCCGTCGAGGACGTAGTGGCTGACGAGCCCGTCGACGAACTCCCGTACCTCCTGCGTGAATTCCTCGCTCTCGCCCGCGAACTGCTCGATGGTCTCGGCCAGGCCGTGCGTGTGCTGGACGTTGCGGCCCTTGAGGTAACGACCGAACTTGTTCTCGTGGTTCCCGGGCACGCACAGCGCGTTGCCCGACTTGACCATCGCCATGACGCGGCGCAGCACGCCCGGCGAGTCGGGCCCCCGGTCGACGAGGTCGCCGACGAACACGGCGGTACGGCCCTCGGGGTGCACGCCGTCCTCGTAACCGAGCCTGGTGAGCAGGGTCTCCAGTTCGGCCGCGCAGCCGTGGATGTCGCCGATGATGTCGAACGGGCCGGTGAGGTGGGTGAGGTCGTTGAAGCGCTTCTCGCGCACGATCCCGGCGCTGTCGATCGCCTCGACGCCGCGCAGGACGTGCACCTTGCGGAAGCCCTCGCGCTCCAACTGCCGCAGGGAGCGGCGAAGTTCGCGGGTGTGCCGGGAAATGACGCGGCGGGGCATCCCGGCGCGGTCGGCGCGGGCCGCGTTGCGCGCGGCGCAGACCTCCTCCGGGACGTCGAGGACGATGGCGATGGGCAGCACGTCGTACCGCCGCGCCAGGTCGACCAGCTGCTTACGGCTCTCCTGCTGGACGTTGGTCGCGTCGACGACGGTGAGCCGTCCGGCCGCGAGGCGCTTGCCCGCGATGTAGTGGAGCAGGTCGAAGGCGTCGCGGCTGGCGCTCTGGTCGTTCTCGTCGTCGGCGACGAGACCACGGCAGAAGTCGCTGGAGATGATCTCGGTGGGCTTGAAGTGCCGGCGCGCGAACGTCGACTTGCCGGACCCCGAGGCGCCGACGAGGACGACGAGGGACAGGTCGGTGACGGGGAGCGTACGAGCAGGGGATGCAGAGGATGCCGGGGATGCCGGGGATGCCGGGGATGCCGGGGATGCGGGGGTGGTCATGCGGTCTTCGCCTCCTTCGGGGTCGGGTCGGTCGAGGTCTGGTCTGTCGGGCTGGTGTCGGTCGGGCTCGGTTTCCGGTCGGTTCCGGTCAGGGTGAAGACGGCCAGCTGTGTGGGCGGGCCGACCTCGGGGTCGTCGGGTCCCACGGGCTCGAACTCGACCGCATAGCCGTGCCGTTCGGCCACCGCGCGGGACCAGGTGCGGAACTCCTCGCGGGTCCACTCGAAGCGGTGGTCACCGTGCCGGACGTGCCCCGCGGGCAACGTCTCCCAACGCACGTTGTACTCGACGTTCGGCGTCGTCACGAGGACGGTCCCCGGCCGCGCGGAGCCGAACACCGCGTACTCCAGTGCGGGCAGCCGCGGCAGGTCGAGGTGCTCGATGACCTCGCTGAGGACCGCCGCGTCGTAGCCCTTGAGCCGCTTGTCGGTGTAGGCGAGCGAGCCCTGGAGCAGCGTGACGCGGGAGGCCTGCCGCTCGCCCATCCGGTCCAGCTTGAGGCGCCGGGAGGCGATGGTGAGCGCCCGCATCGACACGTCGACACCGACGATCTCCGTGAACCGGGGGTCCTTGAGCAGTTCCTGCACCAACTGGCCCTGTCCGCAGCCCAGATCGAGCACCCGGCCCGCGCCCGCCGCCCGGAGAGCGGCCGTGATGGCGTCGCGCCGCTGGACCGCCAGAGGTACAGGCTTCTCCTCGGTGTCCGTCGTCTCGTCGACCGCGTTGTCGAGGTCCTCGACGTCGGTGTCGTCCGCGTCGGCGAGCCGCACCAGCTCCAGGCGCTCCATGGCCTGGCGCGTGAGCGACCAGCGCCGCGCGAGATAGCGGCTGGTGATCAGCTTCTGCTCGGGGTGCGTGGGCAGCCAGCCCTCACCCGCCCGCAGCAGCTTGTCGACCTCGTCGGCGGAGACCCAGTAGTGCTTGGCGTCGTCGAGCACCGGGAGCAGCACGTACAGGTGGCGCAGCGCCTCGGCCAGGCGCAGCTCGCCCTCCAGGACGAGACGCACGTAGCGCGAGTCGCCCCACTCGGGGAACTTCTCGTCCAGGGCGACCGGCTCGGCCGTCACCGTGGCCCAGCCGAGCGGTTCGAAGAGCCGGCGCACCAGCTCGGCGCCGCCGCGCGCGGGGACCGCGGGCACCTCGACGCGCAGCGGCATGGGCTGCTCCGCCCGTTCGGGCCTGGCCTTGCACTGCCCGCGCAGGGCGCTGGAGAACACATTGCCGATGGCCACGGCGAGCAGGGACGAGGCGGCGTAGGGCCGGTCGTTCACGTACTGCGCGAGCGCCGCGTCGGGGGCGCCGCCGCGGCCCTTGCCGCGGCGCACGAGGGCGACCGGATCCACCTCGAGGAGCAGCGCCGCGGTGCAGCGCTCCGCGGACGCCTCGGGGTAGAGGACGTGCGCGGTTCCGTGCGAGGTGGCGAACGCCTGCGCGTTGTCGGGATGCTTGTGCAGCAGAAACCCGAGATCGGTCGCGGGGCGTTCAGGGGTGCCGGTCGTACTGATCTTCAGGAACACGCTTCCGAGTCTGGTCGCAATGCGCGCGGGTGACCAGCGAGTTTCGGCCCGGCCGGGACCGTGGTGCCGGCCGGGGCTCTCGTGGGTCACCGGCGCTCAAGGTCTCAAGGTCTCAAGATCTCAAGATCTCAAGATCTCAAGATCTCAAGATCTCAGGCTCTCCAGATCTCGGGCTCTCAGGCCAGGGCCTGGGTCAGGTCGGCGATCAGGTCGTCGGCGTTCTCGATGCCCACGGAAAGGCGGACGAGGTCGGCGGGGACCTCCAGCGGGGTGCCCGCCGCGGAGGAGTGCGTCATGCGCGCCGGGTGCTCGATCAGCGACTCCACGCCGCCGAGCGATTCGGCGAGGGTGAACAGGCGGGTGCGCCCGCACATCTCGAGGGCGGCCCGCTCGCCGCCCGCGAGCCGGAAGGAGATCATCCCGCCGAAGCGGCGCATCTGCTTCCGCGCGACCTCGTGGCCGGGGTGGTCCGCGAGGCCCGGGTACAGCACCTGCGTCACGCCCGGATGCCCGGCGAGCATCCGCGCCACGCGCTCCGCGTTGTCGCAGTGCCGGTCCATGCGGACGCCGAGGGTCTTGATGCCCCGCAGGGTCAGCCAGGCGTCGAAGGGCCCGGGGATCGCGCCGACCGCGAACTGGTGGAAGCGGATCCTCTCGCCCAGCTCCTCGTCCCGTACGACCAGGGCACCCCCGATGACGTCGGAGTGCCCGCCCAGGTACTTCGTCGTGGAGTGCATGACGATGTCCGCGCCCAGCGTGAGCGGCTGCTGCAGGTAGGGCGAGGCGAACGTGTTGTCGACGGCGAGCAGTGCCCCGCTGTCGTGGGCGATCTGTGCGAGCGCCGCGATGTCGTTGATGCCGAGCAGCGGATTGGTCGGCGTCTCGCACCAGACGAGCCGGGTCTCGGGGCGGATCGCGGCGCGCACCGCGTCGGGATCGGCGAGCGGGACGGGCGTGTACGTCAGGCCCCAGCCGGCGAGCACCTTCCGGAACAGCCGCAGCGTGCCGCCGTAGGCGTCGTCCGGGATGACGACGTGGTCGCCGGGCGCGCACACGGAGCGCACCGCGGTGTCCTCGGCGGCGAGACCGCTCGCGTACGTGGTGGCACGGGTCCCGGACTCCAGGGCGGCCAGGCACTCCTCGAGAGCGGTGCGGGTCGGGTTGGCGGAACGGCTGTACTCGTAGCCGCCGCGCAACCGGCCGACACCGTCCTGCCGGTACGTCGAGGTCTGGTGGATCGGCGGGACGACCGCCCCGGTGACCGGGTCGGGCTCCTGGCCTGCGTGGATGGCGAGGGTTTCGAAGGCGTCCATGGCCAGCAGCGTGCAGGACGGCACCCGTGCGGTCCACTGGGTCTTTCTTGCCCCTTCCCAAGAACTTGCTTATTGATGCGCGTAGTTGAAGCCCTCGCTTCGCCGGTCAGCGTCGCGCCCGCCGGGGCTTCAGTGGACGCAGCTCCCCCGCCGCCTCCTGAAGGGCCTCCAGCATGAGCCGGGTGGCCGGGACCTTCTGGTGGCCGGCCGGCGTGAACGCGGACACCCGGCGATGGTCCGCGGGGACGACGGGACGCCCGGCGACCTTGGGATGGCACATGAACGAGAGCACCATGCCGGGCATCAGGGCCACGCCCGTCCCGGCCGCCACCAGACCCTGGACAGCGAGATTGTCGTCCGTGGTGAACGCGATGTCGGGCTCGAAACCGGCGTCCGCGCACGCCGCGACGAAGTGCCCGCGGCAGCGGTTGCACCCGGCGATCCAGCGCTCGTCCGCGAACTCCCGCAGCTCGACGGTGCGACGCCGCGCGAGGGGATGGTCCGCGGGCATCAGAAGCATCAACGGGTCGTCGAGGAGCGGCACTTCGATCAGGTCACCGCCGCCCTGCTGCCGCTCGGCGTTGTGCCCGTTATCCCCGTTGCCCCCGTTGCCCCCGTTGCCCTCGTTGTCCTCGCTGTCCTCGTAGGAGAACGCCAGGGCAATGTCGCAGTCGCCCCTCGCCAGGGCCGTGAGCGACAGCGGCGGCTCCTCCTCGAGCAGCTCGACCCGTACGCCCGGGTGGTCCTCGGTGATCCGCGCGACGGCCGCGGGGAGCAAGGTGGCGTTCGCGCTGGGGAAGCCGCAGATGCGGATCCGGCCGGCCCGCAGCCGGGTGATCGCCTTCATCTGCTCGTGCGCCGCCGCGATGGATCCGAGGATGCCCTCGGCGTGCGTGGCGAGCACGTCGCCGGCGTCGGTCAGTTTCAGGCCGCGGCCCACCCTGACGAACAGCGGTGTGCCGACGGCCCGTTCGAGGACTTTCATCTGCTGGCTGATCGCGGGCTGCGTGTAGCCGAGGCTCCGGGCCGCGGCCGCGTAGGAGCCGGTTCGTACGACCTCGGCGAACGTCCGGACGTGCCGTGAGTCAAACATCCGCCAACAGTAAGGAGTTGTGGGGGGAGGGTAAAGAAACTCAACTCTGGACTTTCACCGCCGCCTTGATGCAGGGTGTGCCAACCCGAACCCCAGTGCGTCCGTCCCTCCATGCCGAAGGGGAAGTCCCGTGAACCCGTACGGAACCAGACTCGTCCGCCGCGCCACCCCGCTCGCCCTCGCCGCGTGCGTGGCCCTCACGGTGACCGCGTGCAGCAGCGACAGCAAGACCACCACCACGGCCGGCGGCGTGAAGCTGGTCAAGGCCGGCCGGCTGACGACCTGCACCCACCTGCCGTACGCGCCGTTCCAGTCGGAGAAGAACGGCAAGGTCGTCGGCTTCGACGTCGCCATGATCGACCTGGTGGCGAAGGATCTCGGCATCAAGCAGCAGATCATCGACAAGGCCTTCGAGACCATCAAGACGGGCGCCGACCTGAACGCCGGGGTCTGTGACGTGGCCGCCGCCGGCATGACGATCACGGACGAGCGCAAGCAGAGCCTCGACTTCTCCGTCCCCTACTTCGACGCCGACCAGGCCCTCCTCGCCCGTAAGGGCGTCGACGCGAAGACGCTCGCGGACATCAAGAGCAAGAAGCTCAAGATGGGGTCGCAGTCGTCGACCACGGGTGAGGACGCGGCGCACGCGAAGGGGCTCGACCCGCAGTCGTTCGAGAGCTCGGACGCCGAGCTCAACGGGCTGCGCACCGGGCAGGCCGACGTGATCATCCAGGACTACCCGGTGGTCCAGACCTGGCTCAAGGACCCGGCGAACGCCTCGAAGTTCGAGCTCGTGGGCGTGGTCAAGACAGGTGAGCAGTACGGCTTCGCGGTGAAGAAGGGCGGCAACCCCAAGCTCCTCGCCGCCATCGACAAGGCCATCGGCGACGCGAAGAAGGACGGCACGTACAAGAAGCTGTACGAGAAGTGGATCGGACCCATGCCCGAGGGAGCGGCGGCCAAGTGACCACGCAGACACCCGCGGCCGACGCGGCGCCCGCCGAGGCCGGCCCGCGCCCCGCCCTCTCACCCCGTCGCCGGCGCCGCCTCGTCCAGGGGGCGCAGTACGTGATCCTGGCCGCCGCCGTGGCGGCCCTCGTCTCACTGGCGGACTGGCAGCAACTGCAGCACCAGTTCCTCCAGTTGTCCGTCGCCCGCCGCATGTTCCCCGACCTGTTGACCGTCGCCCTGGCCAACACGGTCCTCTACACCCTGTCGGGATTCGGTGTCGGACTGGTCCTCGGCCTGGTCATCGCACTGATGCGCCTGTCGTCGGTGGCCCCCTACCGATGGATCGCCTCGGTCTACATCGAGATCTTCCGCGGCCTTCCCGCGCTGCTGATCTTCATCTTCATCGGGGTCGGCGTGCCGCTCGCCTTCCCCGGCACGGCCATTCCGGGCGGTGTGTACGGGCAGGTCGCGCTCGCGCTCGGTCTGGTGGCTGCCGCGTACATGGCGGAGACGATCCGGGCCGGCATCCAGGCCGTCCCCCGCGGCCAGCTGGAGGCCGCGCGGACGCTCGGCATGTCGCACGGTCTGGCCATGCGCTCCATCGTCATCCCCCAGGCGTTCCGCGTCATCGTGCCCCCGCTCACCAACGAGCTCGTGCTGCTCTTCAAGGACTCCTCACTGGTCCTCTTCCTCGGGGTCTCGCTGGAGACCCGCGAACTCACCAAGTTCGGCCGTGACCTGGCCAGCGAGACCGCCAACACGACTCCCATCTTCGTGGCCGGCCTGTGCTACCTGCTCATCACCGTCCCGCTCGGCTATCTCGTACGCCGGCTCGAGGCGCGCCACGCGAAGGCCAGGTGACCGATGAGTGCGACCGAGGGGCAGCCGCCCGCAGGCACACCGTCCACCGCCACCGGCCCCGAGGAGGACACCCCCATGAAGACCGCGACCGACACCGCCGCGACCCCGGCCGAGCCGTCCGGCGCAGCCGCCGCCACTAGCACCACCACGAGCACCGCCATCGAGATCCACGGGCTGCACAAGTCCTTCGGTGACCTCGAGGTGCTGCGCGGCATCGACTTCACCATCGCCCCCGGTGAAGTGGTGTGTGTCATCGGCCCGTCGGGCTCGGGCAAGTCCACGCTCCTGCGCTGCGCGAACCTCCTCGAGCAGCCCAGCGCGGGGCGGGTCGTCGTCGGCGGCACCGACATCACCGACCCCGACGTGGACATCGACCGGGTACGCCGCCGCATCGGCATGGTGTTCCAGCAGTTCAACCTCTTCCCCCACCTCAGCGTCCTGGAGAATCTGACGATCGCCCAGCGCCGCGTCCTCCGCCGGGGCAAAGCCGAGTCCGTCCACGCCGCCCGGGAGAACCTCGCCCGGGTCGGACTCGCGGACAAGGAGAGCAGCTACCCCTCGCAGCTCTCCGGCGGCCAGCAGCAGCGGGTCGCCATCGCCCGCGCCCTGTCCATGAACCCCGAGCTGATGCTCTTCGACGAGCCCACGAGCGCGCTCGACCCCGAACTCGTGGGCGACGTCCTCAGCGTGATGCGCGGCCTCGCCGACGAGGGCATGACGATGATGGTCGTCACCCACGAGATGGGCTTCGCCCGTGAGGTCGCCGACCGGGTGGTCTTCATGGACGGCGGCGTCATCGTCGAGGAGGGCACCCCCGACGAGGTCCTCGGCAACCCGCAGCACCAGCGCACCCGCTCCTTCCTGGCCCGCATCCTCCACCCCAACGACACACCGGCGACGGACACGCCCTAGGGTCCTTCGCCTGGAACTCGCGGGGCCCCCTCCCCCTCCCCCTCCCCTCCCCCCTCACTCCCTCACCCCAGCTGCGACTGCACCTGCGCGGAGATCAGCTCCAGATGATCCAGGTCGTCCAGGTCCAGGATCTGGAGGTAGATCCGCTGCGATCCGATCGCCGCGTACCGGCCGATGCGGTCGACCACCTCGTCCGGCGAGCCTGCCAGCCCGTTCGCCTTGAGCTCGTCGACGTCTCGGCCGATCGCGGCGGCCCGGCGCGCCACCTCGGCGTCGTTCCTGCCGACGCAGGCCACGAGCGCGTTCGAGTACACCAGGTCGCTGCCCTTGCGACCGGCCTCCTCGGCGGCGGCCCGCACCCGGCCGAACTGCCGCTCGCTGTCCTCGATGGACGCGAACGGGATGTTGAACTCGTCCGCGTACCGCGCCGCGAGCCGCGGGGTCCGCGTCGCCCCGTGCCCGCCGACCAGGACGGGCACCTTGCCCTGCGCGGGCTTGGGCAGCGCGGGCGAGTCGCTCAGCTGGTAGTAGGTGCCGTCGTAGCTGAAGGTCCGGCCGACGTCGGTGCTCCACAGGCCGGTGACGATCGCCAGCTGCTCCTCCAGGCGCCCGAACCTCTCCTTGGGAAAGGGGATGCCGTACGCCCGGTGCTCCTCCTCGAACCAGCCTGCGCCCAGGCCGAGTTCGACCCGGCCGCCCGACATCTGGTCGACCTGGGCGACCTGGATCGCCAGCACACCCGGCAGCCGGAAGGTGCCGGCCGTCATCAGTGTGCCGAGCCGGATCCGCCGGGTCTCACGGGCGAGACCGGCGAGGGTGATCCAGGCGTCCGTGGGTCCGGGGAGACCGTCGGACGAGCCCATGGGCACATAGTGGTCCGAGCGGAAGAACGCGTCAAAGCCCAGGTCCTCGGTCGCTTTGGCCACGGTCAGAAGAGTGTCGTAGGTCGCCCCTTGCTGGGGCTCCGTGAAAATTCGAAGATCCATACCTCCATCCTGCACGCTCACCTGTGCGTCAACCCGGCTGGTCCCGCCGGTCCGCGCCCAACCCGGTCGGGTGAATATCCGTCAACCGGCATGCGGCCGAAGCCCGCGCCAGTGTCCCGCCGCCGCGAGTGATCGTTGGCTCGGGCGGAGCCGGACCGCCCGGCACCCGACCCGGCGGGCGCTGCCGGGCGACGCTTGCGTCAACTGCCTTCCCCCGTGGGGAGGGCGTGGGCCGAGGAGGCCGTCATGTCCCAGGAAGCCGTGCCCGAGCAGGTCGTACACGAACCTCCCGTGCCGCAGCAGCAGGGCGCCCCCAAGGGCCTGCTGCAGCAGATGGAGGAGCTGATGGCCGCACTCAACGCGGATCTGTCACAGCTCGACGCCGACCTCCAGCAGTCCACCGGCCCCCAGCAGCCCACCGGCCAGCACGGCCCCATCGGCCCGCACGCTCCAGCCGGCCCACACTCTCCCATCGGCCAGCACACTCCCGCCGCCCCGTCCCACGGCGAGGGCCACCGCCTCTGACCCGCCGGGGGCGCGTCGTAACGGACGCCGGTGCGCCCCCGATGCCGCCGGGCCGATCTGGCCCCGTCCGGTCCCGTCCGGTCCCGTCCCGTCCCTTGCTGCATGGCCCAGCCCGGTCCGGTCCGGTCCGGAGGACTACGCCGCCGAATCCGGCTCCGATTCCGATTCCGGCTCGGCGCTGCGGCGTAACGCGAGTCGGCGGATTATCTCCAGGACCCTGTCCCGCGATTCGTCGGCGGCGTCGATGGCGTCCATGCAGTGCCAGTAGGCCCCTTCCTCCTCCGCTTCACTCGCTATGCCCACCAGGGCGATTCCCACCTCGCCGAGCAGCGCGGCCAGACCCATGAGGGCCTTGTGCGGATCCCCGTACTCCGTCAGCTGAGCCGCCCGTATCCCGCCGGCCCCGATGACCGGCATCGCGGAGCCGCCGCACCCTCTGCCGCCGGCCTCGCTCAGGCCGAGCGCCTCCCCTCTCAGCTCCGGCGGCCCCTCGACCGCCAGCCTGTTGCCCATCGCCTGCGCCAGCGCTTGTGCCTGCCAGGCCTCCCTCGTGATGGCCGGCGCGTCCTGGCTCTCCGCCAGGGCCCGTCGGCTCGCCCTGATGAGTCGCACCGCATCCATGCGCGGCCCCCGTTCCGAACACTCTTGTCCACTACCCAGAGTGAAGGCCCGAGGGACGGAAAGCCAGAGGAAGACCGAAATCTGTGGACACGGAATCCGATGTGGACAATTCCGTGACTCCGTAGAGTGACATCTCTGTGCAAGAAGGCCCACAACAAGGCCCACAAGAAGGCCCTACGCACTCGGCGCCGTCGGCCACTTGGCCCCGCCTACTCCTCCTTCGGCGCCGGAAAACGCTCCTCGTTCCGGTCGATCTTCGCCGACAGGGCCGCCAGTGCGTCGATCCCCAGCACCTCGCACAGCTGGAGGAGATACGCGAGGACGTCCGCGACCTCGTCGCGCACGCGGTGCGCCGTCCCCGGGTCCGTCATCACCGCCGCCGACTCCTCCGGGGTCAACCACTGGAAGATCTCGACCAGTTCGGACGCCTCCACGCTCAGCGCGGCCACCAGGTTCTTCGGCGTGTGGTACTGCTCCCAGTTCCTGGCCGCCGCGAACTCCGCGAGCCTGCGCTGCAGTCCTGCCACATCAAGTTCCGTCACGGCCCCAGGTCTACCACCGCCGCGCCGTGCTCCCGCGCCGCCCACGACCCGTCGCCGACCGCCCCGGCGAGACGGATGTGGCCGCGGCCGCACATCCGTACCGCGAGCCCGGTCAGTTCCGTCAGCTGCCGGGGGTCGAGGCTGCGGTCCATGCCGTCGGCGATGACCGTGAGCGTCTGGAACGCCTCGGGTACCTCCGCGACCGGGTCGACCGCGAGCACCCGGGGGCCGGTGAGCAGGACCAGGGCGAGCGCCAGGTACCTCAACTCACCGTCCCCCAGCCGGTCGACGGGGGTGCGCAGGCCGTCGCCGCGGTCGAGGACTGCCCGTACCGTCCCGTTGCCCAGGTCCTCCGACAGGACGTCGACGACGGGGCCCGCGCAGCCGGCCCGGGCGGCGGCGACGAGCAGCGCGTGCCGGGTGCCGCACTCGGCGCGGGTGCGCCACAGCACGGCGGCGAGGTTGTCGCAGCCGCTCAGGAGACGGTCGGCGCGGGCCGGGGCGGGGCGGCGCATCCGGCCGGGCTGCGGGTCGCAGGAGAAGACCGAGCGCAGGGCCACCACGACCTGCTCGGCGGCGGCGATCACGAGCCGCTGCCCTTCGGTCTTCCCGGCGACGCGCAGCGGCAGGAGTGCCGTGCCGAGCAGGTCGTCCGGCAGGGGCGCGCGGGTCACCGGGGTGGCGCCGGCCGTGTGCCAGGCGGCCTGGACGACGCGGCGTCCGGGGTCGCGCAGCGCGGTCTCCAGGAGAGTGTGGCCGTCGCAGGTCAACCGCTCGCCCACGATGCGGAGTTCGGGTTCGGCCTGGACGGCGAGGTCGAGCCGGACGGGGCCCACCGGTCCGGTGACGGTGCAGCCGATGCGGAAGCCGCGGCGCCGCTGGGCGTCGGGGCGCGCCCGGTCGGGCACGCAGGCGGCCGGGTCGGGGAACACCTCGTCGACGCCCGCGCCGCCGCCGAGCCGGGCCAGTCCCTCGTACGCGCGCAGGGCGCTGGACTTGCCGCTGCCGCTCGGGCCCGCGAAGAGGGTGAGCGGGCCGAGCGGGAAGTCGGCGCCGCGGTGTGCCCCGAAGGCGGAGAGCCGCAGTGCGGTGACGCTCGGCCGGTCCTGTTGAGCCGGGAGCGCGTCCGGCGCGAGCGAGGTCATGTCCCGGACCGTAAGCGGCGGTCGGCCCGGAGAACCGTTCCTCTGGGCCGACCTTCCTACGATCGAGGGACCGTGGCCTTGGCCGGGTGACTATGCCGGGAGAACCATGCCCCGGGAATCGTGCCGCGGGAACGGGGGAACCACGCCCTGGGCACCGTGCCCGGGGAACCATGCCCCGCGAACCGTGCCCGTAGAACTACGCCTACTGAACCGCCCCCGCCACGAAGCCCTGGACCTCGGTGCCGGGCGGCGCGAGCAGGAACACGTTCCGGTCGACGCGGTGCATGCCGCAGCCGAGGCCCATGACCACGCCGCTGCTGAAGTCCAGGACGCGCTTGGCGACGTCGGACTCGGCGCCGCTCAGGTCGAGCAGCACGGGGATGCCCGTCATCACGGTCTCGGCGACCTCGCGGGCGTCCGCGAACACGTTGACCCGCAGCACGACGAACCGCCGCCGCGCCTCGGTCTCCGCCTCCGGAACGGTTCGGTGGTCGACCGCCGAAGGCCATGCGTTACGGCCGCGCAGAGGTACGACCTGGGCGAGCCCTTCCCATTGTTCGTCAGTGACGTCGTGGCTGTTCACTGCCCCCACCCCGTCCGGGCTCGTACTGTTGTCTGCACCGGCCAATTCTTACGCCAAGTCACCCGTTCAGCCCAACAGCGACACGCTCCGCGTCCGACCGGGTGGCGCGCGCGGACCGTGCCGGGCGAGCCGATCCCGCGTCAGGCGGCCATCGTCACCGCGTCCACGCCGTGACGCGCAGGGTCTTGCGGGCGGTGCCCACACAGGTCACCAGCGTCGTAACTGCCGTCAGGGCCACGGCCGTCGGCCAGATGCCCTGGCCCTGGTCGGGCAGGAGCGAGGCGGGTGCGGACCGCGGCGACAGGCAGGAATCCCGCGAGCCCCGCGACCGTGCCGAAGAACACACCAGCCGGTGGCCTGGGTCCGCGGCCGGTAGCCTGCGTCCGCTCCGGTTGCCTGTGTCCGCGCCGGTGGCGCGGGTCTAAAGGGCGACGACGGTCGTCTCCGTAGCCTTCACGCTGGTCCATACGGCCGTGCCGTCCGCGAGGCCGAGTTCGGCGGCGGACTGGGGGGTGATCTCGGCGACCAGGTCGGGCGCGGACCCGGACGTGATCAGCACGCGCAGGCGGCTGCCCGTCGCGGTGATCTCGCGGACGGTCCCCGGCCACACGTTGCGCGGGCTGCCGGTGGGCTTGTCGCGGTGTACGGAGACGGCTTCGGGAGCGATGATCGCGAGGGCCCGCGTGCCGGCCGGCAACGGGTCGGCGACGATCAACCGGCCGCCGCCGTCGGCGAGTTCGAGCCCGTCGCCGGTGGCGGTGCCGGGCCAGGCGTTGCGTCCGAGCATGCGGGCCACCCAGGGTGAGCGGGGGTGCCGGGTCACCTCGGCGGGCGGGGCGTCCTGGAGCGCGCGGCCCTCGTCGAGCACGAGGACCCGGTCGGCCAGCGACACGGCCTCGACCGGGTCGTGGGTGACGATCAGGCAGACGCCGCCGAAGCCTTCGAGGTGGCGGCGCAGCGTGTGGCGGACGTGGGCGCGCGTGGTCTGGTCGAGCGCGGCGAGGGGTTCGTCGAGCAGCAGGAGGCGGGGGCGGGCGGCCAACGCGCGGGCCAGCGCCACGCGTTGGGCCTGGCCGCCGGAGACCTGGGCGGGCTTGCGGTGGGCGAGGTGGCCGACCCCGAGCCGGTCGAGCCACTGCTGCGCGGCGCGCCGGGCCTCGCGTCGCGGAACACCGCGGGAGCGCAGCCCGTACGCCGTGTTGGCGAGCATCGTCAGGTGCGGGAACAGGGCGCCGTCCTGTGGGACCCAGGCGACGCCGCGGCGATGCGGGGGCAGGGCGGTGACGTCCGTGTCGCCGAGGCGGAGTTCGGCGTGGGCGCGCGGGGTGAGGCCGAGGAGGGCGCGCAGGAGGGTCGTCTTACCGGCGCCGTTGGGGCCCACGACGGCGATGGTGGTGCCGGGTTCGGCGTCGAGGACAAGGTCGTTGAAGCCGGTGACGGTGGCGTGCAGGGGCCACCGTTCGGCCGGGGGCTCGGACTCGTCGACGACGTCCGGCCCGTCGGCGTACGGCCCATCGGCGTGCGGCCCATCGGTGTACGGCTCGTCGAGCGCTGTCACCGGCGCGGCGGTGCGCCGCGCGGTGCCCGGGAGCCCCGTCCAGCGGCCGCGAAGAGCGACGAGGACCGCCATGGCGATGGCGAGGAGCAGCAGGGACACGGACGTCGCCGCCTCGGGGCTGTCCTGGAGCAGCAGGTACACCTGGAGGGGCAGGGTCTGGGTCGTGCCGGGAAGGTTGCCGGCGAAGGTGATGGTGGCGCCGAACTCGCCGAGCGCCCTGGCCCAGGTGAGGGCGGCACCCGCGATCAGGCCGGGGGCGACCATCGGCATCGTGACCGTGAAGAAGACGCGTACGGGCGAGGCTCCGAGGGACGCGGCGGTCTCCTCGTAGCGGGGGCGCAGGCCGCCGAGCGCGCCTTCGAGGCTGATGACGAGGAACGGCATGGCGACGAACGTGGCCGCGAGGACGGCGCCGGACGTGTGGAACGGCAGCGTGATGCCGAACGTGTCCTCCAGCCAGGGACCGAGCAGCCCGCGCCGGCCGAAGGCGAGGAGCAGCGCGACACCGCCCACGGTGGGCGGCAGCACCATGGGCAGCAGGACGAGCGACCGCGCGAGGGCCCTGCCGGGGAAGGTGACGCGGGCGAGCAGCCAGGCCAGCGGCACCCCGAGGAGGAGCGAGAGGCCGAGCGCCCAGCAGGACACGATCAGGGAGAGCCGGAGCGCCTCGGTGGTGGCGGGGGCCGTGAGGTGCGTGCCGAGTTCGCCCCAGGAGGTGCGGGCGAGGACCCCGACGAGCGGGAGCAGCAGGAACGCGAGTGCGAGGACCGCCGGTATCGCGAGCGGCATGGGCAGCCGGGAGGCGCGGGCGGGAACCCTGCCCGCGCCTCCCGGCTGCCGCCCGCTACGGCTTTTCGAAGCCCGCATCCCGCAGGATCTTCTGTGCGTCCGGCGTCGACAGCCACTTTACGAAGGCCGCGGCGGCCTCGGTGTGCTTCGACTGCTTGAGGGTGGCGGCCGGGTACGCGGCGATCGCGTTCTGCGCGTCCGGGATAGCGACGGCGTCGACCTTGGAGGTGGCGGACTCGGCGTCGGTCTTGTAGACGATGCCCGCGTCGGCCTCGCCGAGCTCGACCTTGCTGAGCACCGCGCGGACGTTGGGCTCCTGCGAGACGGGCTTGACCTTCAGCCCCTGCTTGTCGAGAACCTGGGCGCTGTAGCGGCCGACCGGCACCTCGGGCGCGGCGAGCACGACCTTGACCTTGGTGTCCGCGAGGTCCTTGAGGTGCGCGATCTTCTTCGGGTTGCCCTTGCCGGCGGCGATGACCAGGCGGTTCTTCGCGATGACGGTGGGGGCGCCGGTGTCGGACTTCAGGCCGTCCATCGTCTTCGTGTCGGCCGTGACGAGCGCGTCGGCGGGGGCGCCCTGCTTGACCTGGGCGGCCAGCTCCTGGGATCCGGCGAAGGAGAAGGTGACCTTGGTGCCCGGGTGCTCCTTCTCGTAGGCGGCGCCGGCGGTCTTGAACACGTCGGTCAGGGACGCCGCGGCGAGAACGGTCAGATCGGCCTTCGGCGCCCCGGAGGCACCGCCCTGGCTCTGCTCGCTCTTACTGCTGTTGCTGCTCTTGTCACTCTTGCCGCTGTCGCTGCCGTTTCCGCAGGCGGCGAGCGAGACCAGCAGGGCCGCGCTCAGGGCGGCGGCAGCGGTCCGGCGTCTGGCGGTGACGCTGAGGGTGAGGGTCATCGGGTCGTACTCCTTGGGCATGCGGGCGCGGCCGGGTGCACACACCGGCGGCGGCCCGGGTCAGGTGCGGTCGATGTGTACGTTGGTCGACTTCACGCGGGCGGTGGCCTGCATGCCGACCTCGAGACCGAGCTCCTCCACCGCCTCGCGGGTCAGCAGCGAGACGAGCCGGTGCGGGCCCGCCTGGATCTCGACCTGGGCGGCCACGTCGCCGAGCTTGACGGCGGTGACGATGCCCGGGAAGGCGTTGCGCGCGGAGGTGTACGAGGCGTCCTCGTCGTCGGGGCCGGACTGGCCGACCTCGACGGAGAAGGCGGCCAGGTCACGGCCGCTGATCAGGCGGCGGCCGCCCTCGTCGCGGTGGGTCGCGACACGGCCCGCGTCCGCCCAGCGGCGCGCGGTGTCGGGGCTGACGCCGAGCAGACGCGCCGCCTGCCCAATGGTGTAGGACTGCATGTGCGACACATTAGGGCGGTCAAGCTCTTACCTGCAAGGAATCTGGGTGATCACCCATAGCAGATGCGAGTCTTCGGGAGGAAGTGCCAAACGGAGGGCGGGACATCCAATTACGTGCCGGGCGGACGGGGTCGGTTCAAACCTGTCGGGCGCACGCCAAGATCGAACTACTCTCCGGCCATGACAACGGACACGGAGTGCGCCGCACTCACCCAGAGCCTGCGCCGCCGCGGGGCCATAGTCCTCGCGGTCTTCGCCCTGGTGTGGGCCTTCGCGGGCGGCTCCGGCATCAGCGCCATGGCGGTCTCGGTGACGGTCGGCGTGATCGCCGTGGCGCTGACCGTCACGGCGATCGTCCTCGCGTTCCGCGGCGGAGCGGGTCCCGCCTCGCGCAGGGTGCGGCTCCCGGAGAAGTGGAACCGCGGGGTCGGCATGGTGAACATGGCCGAGCTCGTGGCGATCTTCGCGGTGATCGCGGCGTCGAACGCGAGCGGCCACCCCGAACTGATCCCGCCCGGCATCTGCCTGGTCGTGGGCCTGCACTTCTTCCCACTCGCCCGCCTCTTCGACCAGTGGCAGTACACGTGGACGGCCGTCTTCCTCACGGCGGTCGCGGTGGCGGGCCTGGTGCTCTCGGCGACCGGCACGACGACGGAGACGGTGCGCGCGGTCGTGGGCCTGGGCGCGGCCCTGGTCCTGTGGGCGTCGTCGTTCCATGTCGCGGTACGGGGCTGACAGTCGTTCAGCGGATAGTGGTTGAGGGTTTAGTGGTTCAGCCGTTCAGCGCGTCGATGAGGGCCTTGGTGACCTGGTCCGTCGTGGCGGTCCCGCCGACGTCGCGGGTGAGGATGCCGGCTCCGGTCACCGTCTCCACGGCCTTGTTCAGGCGCGCGGCCTGGTCGGGCAGGCCGAAGTGCTCGAGCATGAGGGCGGCGCTGCCGACGGCGCCGATGGGGTTGGCCAGGCCCTGCCCGGCGATGTCCGGAGCGGAGCCGTGGACCGGTTCGAACATGCTGGGGAAGCGGCGTTCGGGGTTGAGGTTGGCGCTGGCGGCCAGGCCCAGGCTGCCGGCCAGCGCACTGCCGAGGTCGGAGAGGATGTCGGCGTGGAGGTTGGAAGCGACGACGACCGACAGATCCTCAGGGCGCAGGACGAACTTGGCGGACATCGCGTCGACGAGGACGCTCTCGGTCTCGATGTCGGGGTAGTCGGCCGCCACGCGCGCGAAGACGTCGTCCCACAGCACCATGCCGTACTGCTGGGCGTTGCTCTTCGTCACGGAGGAGACCTTGCGGCGGGTGCGGGTGCGGGCGAGATCGAAGGCGAAGCGGATGATGCGTTCGCACCCGACCTCCGTGAACAGGGCGGACTGGACGGCGACTTCGCCCCCGGGACCGCGGCCGGAGAAGTTGCGTCCGCCCAGGCCGGCGTATTCGCCCTCGCTGTTCTCGCGGACGACGACCCAGTCGAGTTCGATGTCGTCGGCCTTGCGCAGGGGGCTGGTGACGCCGGGCAGGAAGTGGACCGGGCGGACATTGGCCCACTGGTCGAAGTTCTGGCAGATCCTCAGCCTCAGGCCCCACAGACTGATGTGGTCGGGCACGGTGGGCCAGCCGACGGCACCGAAGTAGATGGCGTCGAAGTCCTTCAGCTGCTCCAGGCCGTCGTCGGCCATCATCTTGCCCGTACGGGCGTAGTAGTCGCTGCCCCAGGGGAATTCCGCCCAGTCGAAGGCGAAGGCTCCGTCGGAGCCGTGGGCGAGGGCGTCCAGGACGGCGCGTCCTGACGCGACGACCTCGGCGCCGACTCCGTCGGCGGGAATGGCCGCGATGCGGAAGGTTCGGGTCTCGGGCACGGGGGCCTCCGGTCTTCTGGGTACGGGAACTTGAACGTGATCCGGTGCGTTCTCGAGTCAACCGGTCCCTGCGGCGGCTCGTCCAAGACCTGCTTCCGATACGACTCATAGGGAGGGTCGATCGGTGCGGCGAGCGGCTCGCGGCACGGGCATCACAGCTCACGGCTCGCCCCGTCACTCACTCCTGCGCGTCCCGCGCCGCCCGCCGCGCGGCCAGCGCCTTGGTCAGGTCGAGGAACGCCCGCGCACCAGGGGTCAGGTGGTCGGGCAGGCTGATCATCGCGACGTGGAGGTGGGCGGTCGGCGCGAGCGAGGCGACCGCCAGTCCGCAGCGGCGGGCCAGCCGGGTCCAGGCGGCCGGCAGTACGGCGATGCCCACGCCGGTGAGCACCAGCGGCAGGATGGAGGTGCGGTGGTCCACGACGGCGACGATCTCCGTGCTCCCGCTGCGAGCGGTGATGTCGTCGACGATGGTGCGCATCAGGCTGCCCTGCCGGGAGGCGATCAGCTTGCACCCGGCCAGATCCTCGGGGCGCAGGACACCCCCGTCCTCGAAACCCCCGCCGGCCGCGGACACGACGACGAACGGCTGGTCCTCCACCGGCAGGACCTCGATGCCCGCGGCGGTCACGGGCCGGGCCGCACCCAGCAGCCCCAACTCACAGGCGCCGCTTCGGACTAGTTCGACGGTCTCCTCCGGAGTGAAGGCGGCCCGGGTGCTGATCGTGACGGCGGGATGCAGCTCGGCGAACCGGTGGATCAGCGTGGTCAGCGGCTCGATGCCGGGCGACGGCATGGCGGCCACCTCCACCGTGCCGCGGCCCAGACCGGCCAGATCCGCCGCACGCGCGCGTACGGCGTCCAGATCGCGCAGGACGCGGCGGCTCGGCTCCAGAAGCTGGGCCCCGGCTTCGCTGAGGACGACGCCCCGGCCCATGCGGTGGAAGAGCGAAACCCCCAGATCCGCCTCCAGGTTGGCCATCGCCTGGGACAGCGACGGCTGCGCCACGTGGAGCGCGGCGGCGGCCTTGCTGAAACCGCCGTGCTCCACGATGGCGAGGAAGTACTGCAACTGCCGGGCGTCCAACCCCTGCCTCCTCAACCCCGTGTCACCGGGGCAACCTATCGAGCCGCGGTCCCGGAACCTCCGCACCCTCCGCATCCTCCGCGCTCGCCGCGTCCTCCATGCCCGAGAGGTCCACCTGGCCCCCCTCCCCCGCCAGAACACGACCAGCCCGTTCCAGATCCAGGGCGTTCTCCCAGCGGGCGACGAACAAGGTGGCGACCGCGTTGCCGCAGAAGTTGACCAGGGCCCGGCACTCGGACATGAACTTGTCGATGCCGAACACGAGCATGATGCCCGCGGCCGGGACATGGCCGACGGTCGACAGCGTCGCCGTCAGTGCGATGAACCCGCCGCCGGCCACACCGGCCGCCCCCTTGGACGTCAGCAGCATCACCGCCAGCAGCCCGAGTTGCTGGCCTACGGACAACGACGTGTCCGTGGCCTGGGCGATGTAGAGGGTGGCCAGCGAGAGGTAGATCGCCGCCCCGTCGAGGTTGAAGCTGTAGCCGGTCGGTACGACGAGACCGACGGTGGGCCGGTCGACGCCCATGAACTGCAGCTTGCGCATCAGCCCCGGCAGCGCGGGCTCGGCCGTCGACGTGCCGAGTACCAGCAGCAGTTCCTCCTTGAGGTACCGCAGCAGCTGGAAGATGTTGAGCTTTACGTAAGCGGCCAGCACGGCACCCAGCACGACCACTACGAAGGTGATCGAGGTGACGTAGAAGAGGAGGATCAGCGAGCCGAGGCTCGTCAGGGTGGACAGGCCGAATTTGCCGATCGCGAAGGCCATGGCCCCGAAGGCGCCCAGCGGGGCTGCCTTCATGACGAACGACAGGACCTTGAACACGACCTCCGTCAGGCGGTTGACCGACGCGATGACCGGCTCACCGGCCTTGCCGACCATCTTCAGCGCGACACCGAAGATCACGGCGAGGAAGATGACCTGGAGGATGTCGCCTTCCACGAACGCGCCGAAGAAGCTCTTCGGGACGAGGTTGGTGAGGAACTCCCACCAGTGCCGCTGCTCCCCCGTAGCGATGTACTGGCCCGCGTCACCCGAGGTGTCCAGGTCGCCGACCTTCGCGTGCACACCCTCGCCGAGCGGGAAGAGGTTGATGGCGACCAGGCCGGCGCCGAGCGCCACGATGGTGCCGATCTGGAAGTAGGCGAGCGCTTTGACGCCGGTACGGCCCACCTTCTTCAGGTCGGCGACGCCGGCGATGCCGCCGATGACGGTCAGGAACACGATGGGACCGATGAGCATCTTCATCGCCGTGACGAACGTCGTGCCGATCGGCTCCATCGAGGTGCCCAGATCCGGCCACCGCCAGCCGAGCACGACGCCGACGACGATGGCCACCAGCACCTGCACGTACAACTGCCGGTACCAGGGTCTGCCCTTCAACACCTCTGTGCCACCTGCGGCTTCAACCGGGGTGTGCGTCATTGCAACCTCCATCCGGGCACGGCTGATAACGCGTCAGTGAAGCCGGTCGCATACGGAGGGGTCCACGACCAAAAACCGATGCCCCGGATAGGCGCAACCTATGAGCGGTCGCCCAACTGCCCGTTCCCTCGCGTGCGTCACGGGCGTGAGGCTTTCGCATTCCGCCGTGTGCGGTCGGCTGCTGCGCAGCAGCTGGCCGCGCTACGGGCCGTCATACCCGCTCATGATCGTCAACTTGCCCTCATTGAAAGCTCTTTGGCCGCCCCCCGGAAAGTCGGCCACGTCGCTGCCGAGCCGGCCTCGTCAGCCAGCGGTGGCGATCGCCTCGCCGAGTGAGGCGAGGGAGTCGGCGAGCTGGTCCATCCACACCGAGACGGACTGGCCGCCTTCGGACTGGAGGGCGACGAACGCGCCGTCGTAGCCTGCCATCCCGAAGGGGGCGAGGGCCTGACCGATCTTGTCGGCGACCTCCTCGCCCGCGCTCATGAAGGACGCGCTGATCATGTGCGCCATGTAGGCGCGCCCCTCGTCGCGGACCGCGATCACGGTCCGCAGCGCCTCCGGGGCCTCCGCCGCCTCGCGGCTCATCACCAGCACGAGCAGCAGGCGCAGGAATTCCTCGCCGTTCTCCATGACGTCGCCCGTCCGGCGCATGTACCAGCGGAGCAGGTCACGGGGGCTGCCCTCCGCGGGCGGGTTGCGGTGCGCTTCGCGCATGGCGGCGAAGAAGGCGTGCGCACCCTGCTCCATGACCGCCGCGAGCAGCCCGGCCTTGGATTCGAAGTGGTGGTAGAAGGCGCTCTTCGGCAGGCCGGTCTCCTTGGCGAGCACCGACATCGGCGTTCCGGCGTAGCCGCGTACGGACATCACGCGGGCGGCCGCGTCAAGGATCTCCTGCCGTGACCGGCGGCCCCGGCGGTTGGTTCGTGTCTCCGGCGCGGGCGGCTCGATCATTTCCACCTCCCGGAGTCTAGGCGAGGCCGGTTCGCGCGCGCCCGCCAGGACCGGCCGGCCGGCGCTCGCCGCCGCCACCCCCTCTCGTCGGATTCCGAAATTTCCTGCCCGGCATCTCTTGACGTGCCGCGGAGGTGCGCTGCTACTTTCACAATCGTACCGACCGATCGGTCCAAAACTGCGATCGGTCCAGAACTTCTCCATCTCCGCGTTCGAGCCTGACCCACGGAGCCAGCGCATGACCAAGAACTACGACGCGGATGTCGTGATTGTCGGGTATGGCCCGACCGGTGTGATCGCCGCACTCACCCTCGCCCGACACGGCATCTCCGCCATCGCTCTCGAACGGGACCGGGACATCTACCCCCGGGCCCGTGCGGTGACGGTGAACGACTGGACGATGCGGATCTTCCAGGACCTCGGCGTCGACGAGCGCCTCGAGAAGGTGATCGACCCACAGCGGGCCCTGCGCTGGATGACCTACGACCGCACCGAGATCATGCGGATCGAGCACCCGCCGTCCACCCTCGGCCGCACCCCGCGCTTCTACAACATCTACCAGCCGACGATGGAGGCCGAGCTGCGCGCGGCCGTCCAGGACCGGTACGCCGACCTGGTCACCGTCCACTACGGCGACGAGGTCACCGGCATCGAGCAGGACGCCGACGGCGTCACGGTCACCTCGACCGCCGACGGCGTCACCCGCACCACCCGCGCCCGGTACGCGATCGGCGCCGACGGCGGCAGCAGCGCCACCCGCGGCCGGATCGGCTGCACGCTGCTCGGCGACACCGACGACGTCACCTGGGTCGTCGTCGACTGCCACGTCAAGCGCTGGTGGCCCGACCGCGACTTCCTGACCTTCTGGTCCGACAAGGAGCGCCAAGTCGTCGACATCGCCCTGTCCGCGGGCAACCACCGGTGGGAGATCCCGCTCAAGCCCGACGAGACCCCGGCGGACTACCCGACGAGCGCCGAGCTCTGGCCGCTGCTCAAGGCGCTCGGTGTCAGCGAGGACGACGTCGAGATCCACCAGCACGCCTTCTACCAGCACCACGTCCGCATGGCCGACACCTTCCGCCGAGGACGCGTGTTCCTGGCCGGCGACGCGGCGCACCTGATGCCGCCGTGGGCCGGCGCCGGCATGCAGACCGGCATGCGCGACGCCCACAACCTGGGCTGGAAACTCGCCCGCGTACTCAAGGGCGAGCTGCCGGAGGGCTGGCTCGACACCTACGAGGCGGAGCGGCGGCCCAACGCCGCCTTCTACACCGCCCTCGCGATCGGCCTCGGCCGGGTGATCAAGCAGGAGGTCTCCGAGGAGGAGCAGGCCGCGATGAACGCGGTGCCCGAGAACACGGTCACCCCGTTCGAGCCGCCGCTCACCGCGCCGCCGGTCCTCGCGGGCGGCTGGATGCGCGGCGAGACCGGCGACGCAAGCGTCATCGGCCGCATGATCCCGCAGCCGGTCGCCGGTGACACCGCCGGCCGGATGGCCCGCCTGGACGAGCTCCTCGGCCACCACTTCGTGCTGCTCGGCGACGACGTCGACCCGGCGACGCTGCTGTCGGCCGAGGAGAAGGCCGGCTGGGACGCGCTCGGCGCCCACTACCGCGCGGTGCGCCCGAAGACCGCGCACACCCAGGGGCCGCACGAGCTCGTCGACCTGGACGAGGTCGTCCTGCCCTGGATGCGCCGGTACGGCGCCGGCGTCATCGCGGTTCGCCCGGACCGCTTCGTCGCCGCCGCCGACACCCACGGCCTCGCCGTGCCCACCCTCTGATCGATTGTGACCAAGGAGAACGTCTTGTCTGGTGTCAAGGAACTCGGGTACGTCGTCTACGAGGTGAGCAGCCTCGCCGACTGGGAGCACTTCGGTGTCGCCCTGCTCGGCATGCAGCTCGGCGAGAAGACCGAGGGCGGCTTCACGCTGCGTACCGACGAGAAGGCCCACCGCTGGGTCGTCACGCAGGGCCCGGCCGACGACCTGGTGGCCACCGGTTACGAGGTCGAGGGCGCGGACGCGCTCGACGCGCTGGTCGAGCGGCTGCGGGCGGCCGGTGCCGAGGTCGCCGAGGGCGACGCGGCGCTCGCCGCCGCCCGCAAGGTGGACCGGATCTTCGTCACCGCCGACCCGATGGGCAACCGGATCGAGCTGGTCACCGGCCTGGCCGACGCCGCCACCCCGTTCGAGTCGGCGTCGCTGCTCGGCGGCTTCGTGACCGGCGCCGGCGGCGCGGGCCACCAGGTCCTGATGGCCCACGGCGTCTCCCGCGAGACCTACCTGGGCTTCTACATCGACCTGCTCGGCTTCAAGGTCAGCGACATCATCGTCGAGGAGCTCGCCCCGGGCGTCGTCGCCGACCTGATCTTCCTGCACTGCAACGGCCGCCACCACACCGTCGCCTTCGGGGACATGCCGTCGCCGAAGAAGACCCACCACTTCATGGTCGAGGTCGACGACATACGCGATGTCGGCCTGGCCTACGACCGGTGCATGGACGCCAAGCAGCCGTTCGAGATGACGCTCGGCATGCACCCGAACGACCACATGTTCAGCTTCTACGTCCTCACGCCGTCCGACTTCAGCGTCGAGTACGGCTGGGGCGGGCTGATCATCGACGACGAGACCTGGGAGGTGAAGACGCTCGACCGGCTGCACAGCTGGGGCCACCGCCCGCCGGGCGTCGTCGCCGAGCTGCTGGCCGCCGCCCCGAACCCCATGGAAGAGAAGCACTGATGAGCATCGACCCGCAGGACATCGCCCGCACCGTCGAGACCGCCGACTGGAAACTCCGCTACTACGAGGCGGGCGCCGGCCACCCGGTCGTCCTGCTGCACGGCAGCGGCCCCGGGGCCACCGGCTGGAGCAACTTCGCCGGCAACATCGAGGCCCTCGCCGCGCACTTCCACGTGTACGCGGTCGACATGCCGGGCTGGGGCGAGTCGGACGCCGCCACCGTCGACCGGCTCGACCACGTCGAGGCCGCGATCCAGTTCCTGGACGCCCTCGGGATCGACAAGGCCGCCTTCGTCGGCAACTCCATGGGCGGCCAGACCTCGCTCCGGCTGGCCACCGAACACCCCGAGCGGATCTCCCACCTGATCACCATGGGCCCGCCGGTCGGCAAGCTTCCCACCCTCTTCGGCCCCGGCGGCGGCCCGTCCGAGGGCCTCAAGGTCCTGATCGAGGCGTACCACGACGCCAGCCCGGAGAACATGCGCCGGCTCGTCGAGATCATGGTCTACGACAAGGCCCGCTTCGCCACGCCCGAACTGTGCAAGGCCCGTTCGGACGCCGCACTGGCCCGCCCCGAGCATCTGCGCAACTACGTGGACGGCCTGCCCCAGGGCGCGCCGCTGCCCAAGTGGGTCAAGCCGGAGCTGCTGCCGACGATCCAGGTGCCGACCCTGCTGATCCACGGCCGCGACGACCGTGTCGTCTCGTACGAGACCTCGCTGTCCCTGCTCGCCAACATCCCGGACAGCCGTCTCGTGGTCCTCAACCACTGCGGACACTGGGCGATGATCGAGCACGCCGACGAGTTCAACCGGCTGGTCATCGACTTCGTCGCCAACAACTGACGTCCGACTCCGAGGCTCCAAAGCTCCGAGACTCCGAGGCTCCAAGGGCCTGTACGAGACACCGCCGCGCGTCGGCGACTGTCTCGTACAGGCCCTTTTCGCGTGTCAGGAGCCCTCCTCGGCGAAGTCCCGTTCCAGGGCGCGCGCCGCCGCTTCAAGGGTGGCGACCAGCGACCTCAGGCGGTGTGGGTCGTAGCGCACGCTGGGCAGGGACACCGACAGGCCGGCCAGCGCGGTGCCGTCCCGGTCGCGCACCGGTACGCCGACGGCGGCCAGGCCGCGCTCGGACCGGCCCCGGTTGACGGCGAACCCGTTGCTCCGCAGCCGCCCCAGTTCCGCCCGCAGCCGGTCGAGGTCGGGGCGGTCGGCCGCGCGCTCCCCGTACCGCTCGGCCGCGTACACCTCGTCCAGCTCCGTGTCGGAGAGCTCGGCGAGGAGCAGCAGGCCCGCCGTGGTGCGGTGTGCCGGGAAGACCATGCCCTCCCGGGAGCCGACCCGCAGGGCCTGCCCGCACTCGACGCTGGCGATGAACCGCACGGTGTCCCCGGTCCGCACGGTCAGGTTCGCGGTCTCGTCGAGGAGGTCGACGATCCGGTGCAGATGCGGGAGGGCCGCGGCGCGCAGCCGGGAGACCTGGGACTGGGAGTGCGAGGCCAGTTCGAGGACCGGGCCGGCGCGGTAGTCGCGGTCCTCGCCCTGCACGGCGAAGTCCCGGTAGACCAGCATCGCCAGGATGCGGTGGGCCGTGGACCGCGCGACGCCGAGGCGCTCTGCGATCTGCGACACGCTCGCACTGCCCTCCAGCTGCAGGATGGTCGCCGCCCGCAGCGCGTGGTCCACGCTGGCGATGGGGTAGGGCGGCGGGGTCTTGAGCGGCTTGTCCATGACGTACTCCTGGAGAACGGTTCTGCTCTCCAGAATCTATATGCTCTTCAGAGAGGAACGGCGCACGCTGAACCCGTGACTCCCTCCTCTCCCGCCCATGACATCGCCTCGGGCTCCCCGGTGCGGCTGCAGGCCGTCGCCGCACAGGGGCAGCCCGAGGTCACCCCGGCGCTCGAAGAGCTGTACCGGGGCTTCGAGAACGAGCTGCTCGTCCCGCTGTGGACCGAGATCGGCGACCTGATGCCGGCCCACCCCCGCTCGCGCGCCGTCCCTCACCTGTGGCGCTGGGACCGGCTGCGGGAGCTCGCGGCGCAGGCCGGCGACCTCGTCCCGGTCGGCCGCGGCGGCGAGCGCCGCGCCATCGCGCTGGCCAACCCCTCCCTCGGCGGGCGGCCGTTCGCCACCCCGACGCTGTGGGCGGCGATCCAGTACCTGATGCCAGGTGAGGACGCGCCCGAGCACCGCCACACCCAGCACGCCTTCCGCTTCGTCGTCGAGGGCTCGGGCGTGTGGACGGTCGTCGGCGGCGACCCCGTACCGATGAACCGCGGCGACTTCCTCCCCCAGGCGGGCTGGAACTGGCACGCCCACCACAACGCCACCTCCGAGCCGATGGCCTGGATCGACGGCCTGGACATCCCCTTCCAGTACGTCACCGAGGCGCAGTTCTTCGAGTTCGGCCGCGACGAGATCAGCGACGCGGAGCGGATCACGCCGGAGCGGTCCCGCTCCGAACGCCTGTGGGCCCACCCGGGCCTGCGCCCCCTCTCGGCCGCTCCCACCACCCCGGGCAGCCCGCTGCTCTCGTACAAGTGGGAGTACACCGACGCCGCCCTGCGCGACCAACTGCTCCTGGAGAAGGAGGGGTTCGGCGGCACCGTCGAACCCGGGCACGCCGCGGTCCGCTACTCCAACCCGCACGACGGCTCCGACGTCCTGCCGACGATCCGCGCCGAGTTCCACCGGATCGCCCGGGGCGCCGAGACCGCGCCCGTGCGCGAGACCGGGTCCTCCGTCCACCAGGTCTTCGACGGCTCCGGGGTGGTGACCGTCGGCGATAAGTCCTGGACGGTCAGCCGCGGCGACCTGTTCGTCGTCCCGTCCTGGGAGCCGTTCTCCGCCCGGTCCGAGGCCGGCACGACCGACTCCGACTCGGGCGCCCTGGACCTCTTCCGCTTCTCCGACGCGCCCGTCTTCGAGGCGCTCCAGCTCCACCACACCCGTCGTACCGAGAAGGACGCGTAACCATGAAGCTCGCCACCCTCCGCACCGCCAACGGCACCCGCGCGGTCCGCCTCGACGGCGAGGTCCACGTCGACCTCGGGTACGCCGACCTGCGCGAACTGTTCGCCGAGGACGACTGGCAGGCCAAGGCCGCCGCCGCGTCGGGAACCACCTACCCGGTCGCGGACGCCGACTTCGCGCCCGTCGTGCCCAACCCCTCCAAGGTCATCTGCGTCGGTCACAACTACACCAACCACATCAAGGAGATGGGCCGGGACCTGCCCAACTACCCCACCCTCTTCCCTAAGTTCGCCGACACCCTGCTCGGCGCGCACGACGACATCGTCAAGCCGGCCGAGACCGACGCCCTCGACTGGGAGGTCGAACTCGCCGTCGTGATCGGCAAGCAGGTGCGCCGCGCCGACGAGCGGCAGGCCGCCGACGCCATCGCCGGGTTCACCGTCATGAACGACATCTCGGCGCGCGACTGGCAGTTCCGCACCATCGAGTGGACCCAGGGCAAGATCTGGGAGGCGACCACCCCGGTCGGCCCGTACGTCGTCACCCCTGACGAGGTCGGTGGCGTCCGCCCCGCCCTGAAGGTCGAGACGGTCGTTGCCGGCCAGACCATGCAGCAGGACGACACCGGCACCCTCCTCTTCGACCCGGTGTTCCTGGTCCAGTACATCTCCACCGTCATCACCCTGCGTCCGGGCGACATCATCGCCACCGGCACCCCGGCCGGCGTCGGCAACGCCCGCGACCCCAAGGTCTTCCTGCTCCCCGGCCAGAGCGTCACCACCGAGATCACCGGTCTCGGCGCCTGCGTCAACAAGGTGGTCGCAGCATGACGAACAGCACCCCCACGAGCCCCCGCACCTTCGAAGACGCCCGCCGCTGGGCCCTGATCGGCGCCGAGCTGATCTCCGACGCCGTCGCGGGACTCGACGACACCGGTTACGCGGCGCCGACCGCACTGCCCGGGTGGACCCGCGCCCACGTCGCCGCTCATGTGGCCGCCAACGCCGAGGCCCTGTCGAACCTGGTCCACTGGGCCGCCACCGGCGAACCCACCCCGATGTACGCCTCGCCCGAGGAGCGCGCCGCCGGCATCGAGCGCGGGCGCGCCCTGCCCGCCGCCGAGCTGACCGCCTGGCTGCGCCGCTCGGCGGACGCGCTGGAGGCGCGGATGGACCGGCTCACCGACGAGCAGTGGCGGCACGACGTCGTCACCGCCCAGGGCCGCACCGTCCCCGCCACCGAACTGCCCTGGATGCGCTCGCGCGAAGTGTGCGTCCACGCCGTAGACCTGGCGACCGGTGTCTCCTTCGCCGAGCTGCCGGCCGGCTTCCTCGCCGCCCTGTGCGACGACGTCGCCGCCAAGCGCGCCGCCGCGCCCGGCCCGGCGGTGACCCTGAAGGCTTCGGCCGGCGGCGCCTGGGAGCTGCCCGGCGACGGCGAGCCCGTCGAGGTCACCGGTGAACTGCACGCCATCACCGCCTACCTCACCGGACGGGACGCCGGCCTCCGCGCAGCGGACGGCTCCCCCGCCCCCGCCCTTGCCGCCTGGCTCTGATCCGGGGCCCGCCCCGCCCCGCACACGCAAGGAACAGCACATGAACCCTGAACCCACGCCTGCCGGACAGCCCGACGTCCTGGTGGTCGGCGGCGGCATCGGCGGCCTCAGCACCGCCTACGCCCTGTCCCGCCAGGGCCTGCGGGTACGCGTCCTCGAACAGGCCCCGGAGTACGGCGAGGTGGGCGCGGGCCTGCAGATCGCCCCGAACTGCACCCGCATCCTCGCCGAGTACGGCCTGCTCGACGAGGCCACGTCGCTGGGCGTCGTCCCGGAGAACATGGTGATGCGGGACGCGCTCGACGCCCGGGAGCTGACGCGGCTGGACCTGCGCGACCTCGAACGCCGTTACGGCTTCCCGTACATGGTCATCCACCGCAGCGACCTGCACGGCATCTTCCTGCGCGCCTGCGAGCGCGCCGGTGTCGAGCTGCTCAACAACCAGGTCGTCGTGGGCTACGAGAACGTCGAGGGCGGCGCCCGGGTCCTGCTCCAGGACGGCCGGACCGAGTCCGCCCCGCTGGTCGTCGCGGCCGACGGGCTGCACTCCGTCGCCCGCCGCGCGCTGATCGGCGACGAGGTGGTCAACTCCTCGTACGTCGCCTACCGTGCGGCCGTCCCGATCGAGCAGGTCAAGGACAACGGCATCGCCGAGGACGACGTCACCGTGTACGTCGGTCCCGGCTGCCACTTCGTCCAGTACGCCCTGCGCGGCGGCGAGATGTTCAACCAGGTCGCCGTGTTCGAGTCGCCCAAGGCCCTGGCGGGCCAGGAGGACTGGGGCACTCCCGACGAGCTGGACGCCGCGTTCGAAGGCACCTGCGACACCGTCCGCAAGGGCATCCCACTGATGTGGCGGGACCGCTGGTGGCGGATGTTCGACCGCGAGCCGGTCGAGACCTGGGTGCACGGCCGCATCGCCCTGCTCGGCGACGCCGCGCACCCGCCGCTCCAGTACATGGCGCAGGGCGCGATCATGGCGATCGAGGACGGCTGGGTGCTCGCGCGGCACTACGCCCGACTGGCCGGGGCCGCCCCTTCCCTCGCCGATCCGGACTGGGACGGCGCGCTGGCCGCGTACGAGGCGGTGCGGGTGGAGCACTGCCGGCGGGTGCAGACGACGGCCCGGGCGTGGGGCGAACTGTGGCACCTCGACGGGGAGGCACGGCTTCGGCGCAACGCGATCATGCGGGCGCGCGACGCCCGCGACTACTCCTTCACCGACTGGGTGTACGGTCCGACCGCGCTGACGCCGGCCGAGGAGCCCGAGATGTTCACGCCGATCCCGCTCTCCTCGGCGACCGTCGAACAGCCGGTGGCCTGACCGGACAGTCCTCAGGGACGGCGGTGTTCAGGGACGGCGGCGGGCCAGGGTCGACCCCAGGCCCGTCGCCGCCGCGCGCACCGCGTTCGCGTGCGACTCGGGGCGGAAGCGCCCGGTCGGGCCGGCCACGCTGATGCCCGCGATCGCGGTCAGGCCGTCCGGCGCCAGGACCGGCGCGGCGACGCAGAGCAGACCCAGGGTCGACTCCTCGCGTTCGTAGGCGACCCCCGTCTCGACGGCGTTCACGAGCTGTCGGCGCAGCAGGCCCGGGGCGATCACCGTGTGCGCCGTACGGCGTTCGAGCGGGGCAGTGAGGACCGCGGTCTGCTCGTCCTCGCTCGCGTAGGCCAGCAGCACCTTGCCGATCGCCGTGCAGTGCAACGGCATCCGCCCGCCGGTGCGGGAGGGTGAGCTGGCCTGGCGGTGTCCGCCGATCTTGGCGACGTACACGACCTCGTGGCCCTCGCGCACGCCCAGGTGCACGGTCTCGTGGGTGCGCTCGTAGAGGTCCTGGAGGAACGGCATCGCCATTTCGAGGAGGGTGCGTTCGGTGGCGGCGCGCAGGCCGAGTTCGAAGAGGCCGCCGGAGAGCCGGTAGCCGTGGTCGGTCTTGTCGAGCAGCCGGTGGTGGACCAGGTCCCCGGCGACGCGGTGGGCGGTGCCCTTGGCGAGGCCCGTACGCCGCACCAGCTCGGCGAGCGGAAGCACGGAATCGGCCGGGCCGAACGCCCGCAGGATCGCCAGTGCCTTGCCCAGGACGGTGTCGCTGTCCTCCATGGAAAAGAGCGTACCGCTGAGTGGAACGCCGCCATGGAGCCCGCCCCACCCCGTACCGCAGATTGGACGACATGCCCCAGAACCATCCCCCTGTCGGCGACGACAGCATCGCCGCCGCCGCGGCCCGGCTCCGCGAGGCCGCCGCCACCGGCACCCCCGTCTCCCCCGTGCGTGACCTCATCGGCCGCGACGACGTGAAGGCCGCGTACGCCGTGCAGCAGTCGCTCACCGCCGAGCGGATCGCGGCCGGTGCCACGGTCGCGGGCCGGAAGATCGGCCTGACCTCCGAGGCCGTGCAGCGGCAACTCGGCGTCGACCAGCCCGACTTCGGTTTCCTCTTCGACGACATGGAGTACGCCGACGGCTCGGTCGTGCCGGCCGACGCGGTCCTCCAGCCGCGGATCGAGGCCGAGATCGCCTTCGTGCTCGGGGCCGACCTGGCCGAGGGTCCCCTCGACGCCGCCCAGGTGCGCGAGGCGATCGACCACGCGGTCGCCGCGATCGAGATCTGTGGCAGCCGCGTGGCCGACTGGGACATCAGCTTCGGTGACACGGTCGCCGACAACGCCTCGGCCGGCGCCTACGTCCTCGGCACCCGGCGCGTCCCGCTGACCGGCTTCGACCCCGTCGCGGCCGAGATGACCATGACCGTCGACGGCGAGACCGTGTCCACCGGCACCGGCGCCGCCTGCCTCGGCGACCCGGTGGAGGCCGTCGTCTGGCTCGCCCGTCAGGCGCGCGACCTCGGCGAGCCGCTCCGCGCGGGCCAGGTCGTCCTGTCCGGCGCCCTCGGCCCGATGCGTCCCGTGACGCCGGGCGCCACGGTCCACGCCACCGTCACCGGCCTCGGCTCGGTGTCGGTCACCTTCTCCGCGTAAGGAGCGACGATGAGCAGGACGAGCGAGACCAGCGAGACCAGCAGGGGCGGGAAGACCAAGGTCGCCGTCATCGGATCGGGCAATATCGGCACCGACCTGATGATCAAGATCATGCGTACCGCGCAGCACCTGGAGATGGGGGTCATGGTCGGCATCGACCCGGCCTCCGACGGCCTGGCGCGCGCCGCCCGCCTCGGCTTCGAGACCACCGCCGAGGGCGTCGACGGACTGCTGAAGTCGCCGCAGATCGACGAGATCGGCATCGTCTTCGACGCCACCTCCGCCGGTGCGCACAAGGCCAACGACGCGAAGCTGCGCCCGCTCGGCATCCGCGTCATCGACCTGACGCCGGCCGCGATCGGCCCGTACGTCGTCCCGGCGGTCAACCTGGAAGAACACCTCGACGCGCCGAACGTCAACATGGTCACCTGTGGCGGCCAGGCCACGATCCCGGTCGTGGCCTCGATCAGCCGGGTCGTCCCGGTGGCGTACGCGGAGATCGTCGCCTCGATCGCCTCGAAGTCGGCCGGTCCCGGCACCCGGGCCAACATCGACGAGTTCACCGAGACGACCTCGTCGGCGATCGTGCAGGTCGGCGGCGCCGAGCGGGGCAAGGCGGTCATCATCCTCAACCCCGCCGAGCCGCCGCTGATGATGCGCGACACGGTCTTCGCCCTCGTCACCCTGCCCGAGGGCGAGGACGGCGAGACCGCGAAGGCCCAGATCACCGAGTCGGTCGGCAAGATGGTCGCCGAGGTGTCGACGTACGTCCCCGGCTACCGCATGGTCCAGGACGTGCAGATCACCGAGATCCCGGCCGATCAGCCCGTCGAGACCCTGCTCGCCGACGGCGCGACCGCACGGCCCACCCACCAGGTCTCGGTCTTCCTCAAGGTCGAGGGCGCGGGCATGTACCTCCCGGCGTACGCCGGGAACCTCGACATCATGACCTCGGCCGCCGTGCAGATGGCCGAGAAGATCGCCGCCGCGAAGGAGGCCACGCAGTGAGCACCCCGATCTTCGTCCAGGACGTCACCCTCCGCGACGGCATGCACGCCGTACGGCACCGCATCACGCCCGACGACGTCAAGCGCATCGTCGTGGCCCTGGAGGACGCCGGGGTCGACGCGATCGAGGTCGCCCACGGCGACGGCCTCGCCGGCAGCTCGCTGAACTACGGCCCCGGCTCGCACACGGACTGGGAGTGGATCGAAGCCGCGGCCTCGGTCCTGAAGCGCGCCCGCCTCACCACCCTGCTGCTGCCGGGTGTGGGCACCGTCCACGAACTGAAGCGTGCCTACGACCTCGGCGTCCGCTCGGTGCGGGTGGCCACCCACTGCACCGAGGCCGACGTCTCCGCACAGCACATCGCGGCCGCCCGCGAGCTGGGCATGGACGTCTCCGGCTTCCTGATGCTCTCCCACATGGCCGAGCCCGAACTGCTCGCGCGGCAGGCCAAGTTGATGGAGTCGTACGGCGCCCAGTGCGTCTACGTCACCGACTCGGGCGGCCGCCTGACGATGAACGACGTCGCCGCCCGGGTGCGCGCCTACCGCGACGTCCTGGACCCGGCGACCGAGATCGGCATCCACGCCCACGAGAACCTCTCGCTCTCCGTCGCCAACTCCGTGGTCGCGGTGGAGAACGGCGTGTACCGCGTCGACGCCTCCCTCGCCGGACACGGCGCGGGCGCGGGCAACTGCCCCATCGAAGCCTTCGTCGCCGTCGCGAACCTGTCGGGCTTCCAGCACAACTGCGACGTGTTCAAGCTGCAGGACGCGGCCGACGACATCGTCCGCCCCCTCCAGGACCGCCCGGTCCGGGTCGACCGCGAGACCCTCACGCTGGGCTACGCCGGTGTCTACTCCAGCTTCCTGCGGCACGCGGAGGCCGCCGCGCAGCGGTACGAGGTCGACGTCCGCGACATCCTGATGGAATGCGGCCGCCGCCGGCTGGTCGGCGGCCAGGAGGACATGATCCTCGACATCGCCCTCGGCCTGGCGGCCGCCCGCTGAAATCTCTTCCGTCGATCCGGTCCGCGGTCGGCTCTCCGCCCCCGCGAACCGGCCGACGTGGCCCCCCTGAAGGGGCCGCGCCTGCCCCGCCGTCACCCACGGGACGGCAACACTCGAAAAAGCCGCGGGTCAGGCGTCCTTCTTCACCGGCTCCAGAATCGCCACGCACTCCACGTGGTGCGTCATCGGGAACAGGTCGAACGCCCGCAGCATCCGCACCTTGTAGCCGCCGTCGCGGAAGTACGCCAGGTCGCGGGCAAGCGCCGCCGGGTCGCAGGCCACGTACGCGATGCGGCGGGCGCCCAGGGATGCGAGATGTTCGACCGTCTTCTTGCCCGCGCCCGCGCGCGGCGGGTCCAGGACGATCAGGTCGACCTCGGTGATGCCCGTGCGCGGCAGGACCGTTTCGACCTTGCCCTGTTCGATGCGGACTCGGTCGAACGAGGCCAGGTTGTGGCGGGCGTCCTCGACCGCTCGCTTGCCCGACTCGATGCCGAGCACCGCGCCCTGGTCGCCGATGCGGTCCGCGATCGCGCCGGCGAAGAGGCCGACGCCGCAGTACAGGTCGAGGGCCATCTCACCCTTGCGCGGCAGCAGGCCCTGCATGACGGCCTTCACCAGCGTGTCCGCGGCCTGCGGGTGCACCTGCCAGAAGCCGCCGCTGCCCACGCGGTGGGTGCGGCCGTCCGCACGCTCGCGAACGAAGCCGCGGCCGTGGACGCGGTGGATGCCGCCGTCCTTCTCGTCGACGCGCAGCACGGAGACCGGCTTGTCGAGTTCGACGAGCGGCAGGCGCGCGCCGGGGCGCGGGGTCAGGATGACCTGGCGGTCCTGCGAGCCCGTCGCCGCGATCGCCTCGATGGACTCCATGCCCGTCCAGTCGCGCTTCTCGATGCCGAGTTCGGAGACGCCGGGCGCCGCGATCATGCAGTGCTCGATCGGCTCGACCTCGTGGGAGCGGTGGCGGCGCAGGCCGGCCTTGCCGGTCTCCGGGTCCACCGCGTACTGCACGCGCGTGCGCCACTGCGGGACCTGGCCCGCCGGGAGCTTGTCGCCCTCGGCCGGCATGACCGTGCCGTCCCAGCCCGCTTCCTCGGGCGTGAGGCCCGCGAGGCGCTGGAGCTGCTCGGCGATGACCTCGCCCTTGAGGCGGCGCTGCGCGCCCGGCTTGGCGTGCTGCCAGTCGCAGCCGCCGCAGCGGCCGGGCCCCGCGTACGGGCAGGGGGCCTCGACGCGGTCCTTGGACGCCTCGATGACCGTGACGGCGTCGGCGCGCAGGAAGCGGTCGCCCTCCTCGCCGTCCGTGACGCGGGCGACGACCTTCTCGCCGGGCAGCGTGTGCCGGACGAACAGGACCTGGCCCTCGGCCGTACGCGCGATGCAGTGACCGCCGTGGGCCACGGGGCCGATCTCGACCTCGTACTCCTCCCCGACCAGCGACTTCTTCGGTTCTGCCTGCATGGCGGGGCTCCACAACGTAAGGAAAGCAAGGGGCGAGGAAAGCGGGGACACGGCGAACGGCCGGACAACAGCCCACCAGTCTACGTGGGTGTTGCCCGGCCGCCTGCCACACGACGAACGAAGGGGGTCAGCCCTTGTTCGAGGGCTCCTTCGGGCGCTTCTCGACGGGGCCGCGGCGGACCGCGCCGGGCGCGTTCCAGTCCTGGCGCCTGCGGGCCCGCACCTTGGCGGCCTCGGAGGACTCCAGCTGGTAGGGCACGGACGTGACCATGATGCCGGGGGTGAACAGGAGGCGGCCCTTGAGGCGCAGGGCGGACTGGTTGTGGAGCAGGTGCTCGTACCAGTGGCCGACCACGTACTCGGGGATGATCACGCTGACCGCGTCGCGGGGCGACTCGCGGCGCAGGCCCTTGACGTACTCGATGATCGGCCGGGTGATCTCGCGGTAGGGCGAGTCGAGGACCTTGAGCGGTACGTCGATGCCACGCCGCTCCCACTCCTCGCGCAGGGCCTTCGTCTCCGCCGGGTCGACGTTCACACTGAGCGCTTCGAGGGTGTCGCTGCGCATGAGCTTCGCGTAGGCGAGGGCGCGCAGCGTCGGACGGTGGATCTTGGAGACCAGGACGATGGAGTGGACGCGGGACGGGCGGACGCTGTCGTCCGAGGGCGTCTCGGGGGCCTGGATCTCCTCGGCCACGCGGTCGTAGTGCTTACGGATCGCGGTCATCGTCGCGTAGAAGATGCACATGCCGAGCAGGGCGACCCAGGCACCGTGGGTGAACTTGGTGACCAGGACGACGACGAGGACGAGGCCGGTCAGGAAGCCGCCGAAGGCGTTGATCGCGCGGGAGCGGATCATGTGGCGGCGCTTGCTCGCGTCCTTCTCGGTGCGCAGGTGGCGGTTCCAGTGGCGGACCATGCCGGTCTGGCTGAGCGTGAAGGACACGAACACGCCGACGATGTAGAGCTGGATCAGCCGGGTCGAGTCGGCGCCGTAGATGACGACGAGCATGGCGGCCGCGCCGGCGAGCAGCACGATGCCGTTGGAGAACGCGAGGCGGTCGCCGCGGGTGTGCAGCTGGCGCGGCAGGTAGCGGTCCTGGGCGAGGATCGAGCCGAGCACCGGGAAGCCGTTGTACGCCGTGTTCGCCGCGAGGAACAGCACCAGCGCGGTGGCGGCGGCGAGCACGATGAACAGGAAGCTGCCGTTGCCGAAGACGGCCCCGGCGACCTGCGTGATCACCGGGTCCTGCACATAGCCGGAGCCGACCGGCACGCCGTTCCTCAGCAGGTCGTGGGCCGGGTTCTCGGCCATGCGCACCTTGGTGACCAGGGCGAGGCCGATGATGCCGACGAGCATGGTGATGGCGAGCACGCCCATCAACGACAGCGTCGTCGCCGCGTTCTTGGACTTGGGCTTTCGAAAGGCCGGGACGCCGTTGGAGACCGCCTCGACGCCGGTGAGCGCGGCACAGCCGGAGGAGAAGGCGCGCAGCAGCAGGAAGACGAGAGCGAAGCCGGCGATGCCCTGCTGCTCCGCCCTGATGTGGAAGTCGGCGGTGGGCGCGCGCATGGTGTCACCGAGCGCGAGGCCGCGGAAGGCACCCCACGCGATCATGATGAAGACGCCCACGACGAACACGTACGTCGGAATCGCGAAGAGTGACCCGGACTCCTTGACGCCGCGCAGGTTCATCAGCGTGAGCAGCAGGATCACCGCGACGGCGCACAGCACCTTGTGCTGGACCACGAAGGGGATCGCCGAGCCCAGGTTCTCGATGCCGGATGTGATGGAGACGGCGACGGTGAGGACGTAGTCCACGAGCAGCGCGCTGGCGACCGTCAGGCCGGCCTTGGGACCGAGGTTGGTGGTGGCGACCTCGTAGTCACCGCCACCGCTCGGGTACGCGTGCACGTTCTGCCGGTACGACGCCACGACGGTGAACATCACCACCACGACCGCCAGGGCGATCCACGGGCTGAAGTGGTACGCCGAGATGCCCGCGACAGACAGGACGAGCAGAACCTCGCCAGGCGCGTAGGCAACGGAGGACAGGGCGTCGGAGGCGAAAACGGGGAGGGCGATGCGCTTCGGCAGGAGCGTTTCTCCGAGCCGGTCGCTGCGCAGAGCGCGCCCGATCAAGATCCGTTTGGGCACGTCGGTCAGTTTGGACACGCAGAGGATCGTAAGCGGTCGAACGGGTGGCCGCCCACCCACCACCCCCCAAGCACTCCGGATCCTCACAACGCGCAGGCGGGGAGGGCGCGCGCGGCCTCAGTTCCCGCCGCCCCGGGCGACCGCCCGGCCGGCCTTGTCCCAGTTCGAGCGCAGCCTGGCGAGGTAGTCGGCGGCCTGGCTGCCGGGCGTCGCGCCGCGGGCGAAGGCCAGCATGTTGCCGGCGCCCGTGTTGTAGCCGAGCGCGAGGAGTTCGTCCTTGTCGTACGGGCCCGAGGGGTGTGCGGGCAACTGCCGTGCCAGGTCGTGGAGATACCAGGCGGCGGCGCGCACGGCGAGGTCCCGGTCGTCGGGCAGCTCCTCCCACCGGCGGTCTGCGAAGGGCCTGCCCCGCTTGGTCTCGTCGAACGCTGCCCGGTGCATGTTCGCGATCCCGAACGCGGCTCCCGGCTTGTAGCGCTGCCACGCGCGCTCCAGGGCGGGATCGTGCGGTTTGTACGACTCGTTGTAGAGGATCGCCATGAGGAGCCGCGGGCTGACTCCGGCCTCGGCGGCACGGGCGCGGACCTGCGGGGCGTAGTTGGCGGGGTCGTACGCGGCCGGGTCGTACGTGTGCGAGGCGCCGGGCGCGGAGACGGTGGGGCTGCCGGTGCTACCGGGGCTATTGGGGCTGGGGCTGGAGCTCGGCCTCGATGTGGGCGTGGAGTGCGGCGTGGCATCCGGCTTTCCCCCGGCTCCGGTGCCCGCGCCCTTCCCCCCGTCCCCCGAGCGTCCGCACGCCCACGCGACCAGGACCACGAGCAGCAGCGCCGCCCAGAGCCAGGGCCTGCGCCCGCGCTCCCCCGCCACGGCCGGCCGCCTCAGGCCCCGGCCCCGCGCAGGCGCCCGGCCGGGGCCCGGCCGGCACGCTCGGCGAGCCGGCCGACCAGCAGCCGCACCACGGCGACGATGTCGGGGTCGTCCACGAAGTAGACCTGGCGGCGTCCTTCGCGACGGGACCGCACAAGGCCGGCGAGCTTCAGCTTGGTCAGGTGCTGGCTCACCGCGGGCAGTGCGCCGCCGACGCGTTCGGCGAGGCCTGTGACATCGCTCTCACCCTGCGCCAGGGCCCACACGATGTGCAGCCGGGCCGACGACGCGAGGAGTCCGAACGCGCCCGCCGCCTCCGCGATGACCTCGGCCGGCGGGTCGTCGAAGGCGGGCCGGTCATCGAAGTCGCGTACGCGCGTCACCACCGTCGTCGTCCTCTTCCACTTCCGCTTCGGCTCCACCGGGCCCGGGAGGAACCCCAGTCTAGGTGGGCACTGTGACGCCCGTAACGCCGCCGGGGCCCGAGTTTACGCGGTGGACGCGGGGTGGCTACGGTGCTCGTGATGTCCCGCAGCCACCTTCCGGCGCAGCGACCCGTCACCCCTCGGGGGGACCATGCCGCGCCGTCACCCGAACCCTCGTCCGTGCCGGCCGCACCCCCGCTGGAGAAGCCACCGGCACGCGCGGCGGACACGGAGAAACCGGCGAAGCAGCGGGACGCGTTCTTCGACAACGCGAAGTACCTGGCGATCGTGCTGGTCGCGATGGGGCACGCCTGGGAGCCGCTGCGCGGCGACAGCCGGGCCGCGGCCGCGCTCTACGTCACCGTCTACACCTTCCACATGCCGGCGTTCATCGTCATCTCCGGCTACTTCTCGCGCAGTTTCGACGCGAGCCCGGCACGGCTGAAGCGCCTGGTGACGGGGGTCGCCGTGCCGTACGTGATCTTCGAGGTCGCGTACACGTTCTTCAAGCGGTGGGCGAACGACGACCCGACGTACCCGATCAGTCTCCTCGACCCCTGGTACCTGACCTGGTTCCTGATCGCGCTGTTCGTCTGGCGGCTCACCACCCCGCTGTGGAAGGTCGTCCGGTGGCCCGTGCCGCTCGCCCTGGCCATCGCGGCGCTCGCCTCCGTCTCCCCCGACATCGGCGACGACCTCGACCTGCAGCGCGTCCTGCAGTTCCTCCCCTTCTTCGTCCTCGGACTCGTCCTCAAGCCCGAGCACTTCCAGCTCGTGCGCCGGCGCGAGGCCCGTCTCCTGGCCGTCCCGGTCTTCGCGGCCGCGCTCCTCTTCGCGTACTGGGCGGCGCCGCGCATGAACGCCGCCTGGTTCTACCGGCGCGACAGCGCGCAGGAGTTGGGCGCCCCCGGCTGGTCCGGGGCCGTCATGACGCTCGCCATGTTCGGCTGCTCGGTCGTCCTCGTCGCCTGCTTCTTCGCCTGGGTGCCCCGGCGCAGGATGTGGTTCACCGCGCTCGGCGCCGGCACCCTGTACGGCTATCTGCTGCACGGCTTCGTCGCCAAGGGCTCCCGCTTCTGGAACTGGTACGACCTCGACTGGCTGCACACGCCGCTCGGCGAGGTCACGGTCACGCTGGCCGCGGCCGCCCTCATCACCGGTCTGTGCACACCACCGGTCCAGCGGATGTTCCGCTTCGCGATGGAGCCCAAGATGGAGTGGGCGTTCAAACGGGACGCCGCAGCGATCGCCGGCGGCTCTTCCGTACGGCGAAGCTGATCCCACACTGATCGACCACTGATCGACCACTGATCGCGCACTGATCGCGCACTGATCGCGCTCGGGGCTACGCGGATGCTGGCAACGGAGGCCATGCGGCTTAAGCTCGTCTCCGGGCAACGCCGCACGCGGTTGCCCCTTGTTGCCCGGCAGACTGAGAGAGAAGAGTGAGCAGGGTGTTTTCGCAGGTCATCGGCATGACCAGGACTGCGGGGTAGCGGCCGGTGCACATCGTCATCATGGGGTGCGGCCGGGTGGGCTCCGCCCTGGCCCAGACCCTTGAGCAACAGGGGCACACGGTCGCGGTCATCGACCAGGACCCCACGGCGTTCCGGCGCCTGGGTTCCGGGTTCGGCGGCCGCCGCGTCACCGGGGTCGGCTTCGACCAGGACACCCTGCGCGAGGCGGGGATCGAGGAGGCCGGCGCGTTCGCCGCGGTCTCCAGCGGTGACAACTCGAACATCATCGCCGCCCGCGTGGCCCGCGAGATGTTCGGCATCGAGAACGTCGCGGCCCGTATCTACGACCCGCGCCGCGCCGAGGTCTACCAGCGCCTGGGCATCCCGACCGTCGCGACCGTGCGGTGGACCGCGGACCAGATGCTGCGCAGGCTTCTGCCGTCCGGCGCGGAGCCGCTGTGGCGCGACCCCACCGGGGGCGTCCAGCTCGCCGAGGTGCACGCCTCGGTGGCCTGGGTGGGCCACAAGATCAGCCGGCTCCAGGAGGAGACCGGCGTCCGCGTCGCGTTCGTGACCCGGCTCGGCGAGGCGATCCTGCCCACGTCGCAGACGGTCCTGCAGGAAGGCGACCTGGTGCACGTGATGATGCGCACCGACGACGTCGAGAAGGTCGAAGCGGCGTTCGCCGAGGGTCCTGAAGTGGAGGGCGGTCACTGATGAGGGTCGCCATTGCCGGAGCGGGCGCGGTGGGCAGGTCCATCGCCGGTGAGCTCCTGGAGAACGGGCACGAGGTCCTTCTCATCGACAAGGCGCCGACCGCCATCTCGGTCGAGCGCGTCCCGCAGGCGGAGTGGCTGCTCGCCGACGCCTGCGAGATCACGTCCCTGGACGAGGCGGCGCTGCAGCGCTGCAACGTGGTCATCGCGGCCACGGGCGACGACAAGGTCAACCTGGTCGTCTCGCTCCTCGCGAAGACCGAGTACGGGGTCCCGCGGGTCGTCGCCCGCGTCAACAACCCCAAGAACGAATGGCTGTTCAACGAGTCGTGGGGTGTCGACGTGGCCGTGTCCACGCCGCGTCTGATGTCCGCGCTCGTCGAGGAGGCGGTGAGCGTGGGCGACCTGGTCCGCCTGCTGCGCTTCAGCCACGGCGACGCGAACCTGGTGGAGCTGACGCTGCCGCCCGAGTCGGCCCTGGCCGGCACGCGCGTGGGCGACGTCCACTGGCCGGAGGACACGTCCCTGGTGACGATCATCCGCGGCACCCGCGTCCTGGCCCCCTCCCAGGAGGACTCCCTGGAGGCGGGCGACGAACTCCTCTTCGTGGCCGCCCAGGCCCGCGAGGAACAACTCGAGGACCTGCTCTCGGTACGCCGCGAGGACGTCACGGGTTAAGGGGTTCTTCGTAGGTACGTGAATGGGGCCCCGGAGTTCGTACTCCGGGGCCCCATTCGCGCCCCTAAGGGGCGCGGGGCTGTTACATGTGCGGCTCCGCCGCGTGGGCGCGACAAGCCCCCACCGGCCGTCAGCCGCGAACGAACGTCAAGCCTCCCGGCGATGACGCGCACCCCCCGCTTCCCGACCCGCATCCTTCGCTTCCTGAGCGGCCCGCTCCTCCGCTTCCATCTCCGCGAAGACATCGATCGGCGCGGGCGCCTTCGCCAGGAAGACCCAGGTCAGCCACACGGCAAGCAGGAACGGCGGAATCTTCAGGGCGATCAGAACCCAGCCGAACTTCGTGGTGTCCGCCCACCAGTACATCGGGAAGAGCACCGCGCACTTGGCGAGCAGGATCAGGCCCCAGGCCCAACTGGCCTTCGCGTAGGCCTTCTTGCGGCCGGGGTTACGCGTGCGCCAGGAAAGGTTCTCCTTGAAGATGGGCCCCAGGATGAGCCCGATCAACGGCACCCCGCACAGCGTGGTCACGATGTACGCGACGGCCATGCCCAGCGTGTAGAGCATGCCGGGCAGGTAGAAGTTCTTGGCGTTGCCCGTGATCATCGCGAAAACGACACCGAACGCCACACCGAAGACGCCGCTGAAGGCGTGCTTGACGGTGTCCTTCATGGCCAGGCGGACGACAACGAGCAGCAGGGCCACCGCGAGTGCCGCGATGGCCGAGACGTGCAGGTTCTTGTTGATCGTGAAGATGGTCACGAAGAGGAGGCCGGGAACGACCGTCTCCACCATGCCCCGTACGCCGCCGAAAGCCTCGAAGAGGGCGGCCTCGGTGACAGCCCTCGATTCGGCGTCCTGATCCGTGGCTTCGCGGTCCGTCGGCTTGTCGAGGGACGTCACCGGCTACTCCCGTCCGAGCGGTCTGAGTTCGTACTTCGGGTTGAAGAGCACCCTACGGCCCCGGCTCATCGAGATCCGGCCGGATGCGATCAGCTTGCGCCCCGGCTCGATGCCCACGATGGACCGCCGGCCGAGCCAGACGACGTCCAGAGCCGCGGAGCCGTCGAACAGCTCCGCCTCCAGGGCCGGGACTCCGGCCCGTGGTCGGAGGGTGACCGTGCGCAAGGTACCAGTAACGGTGACTATCTGCCGGTCGTGGCAGTCACCGATGCGGGTACAGCCCGTGGTCTGCGAGTCCTCGCGCAGCTCCTCCGACTCCAGGTCCTCCTGCGAGGTGGACAGCCGGTCGAGCATGCGCCGGAAGCGGCCCGCCGGCTTCTCGGACGACGTCTCGGAACGAGGTGCAGCACTCATATATGAAGCGTACCGGGGGTCGCCGACAACGTATGAGCGGGTCAGCGCTCGATACGGAAGCCACCCCGGGCTCCGCGAGCCGCTCCGCGGGTCAGCGCTCGAAGCGGTACCCCATCCCGGGCTCCGTGATGAAGTGCCGCGGGTGTGACGGGTCCGTCTCCAGTTTGCGGCGGAGCTGGGCCATGTAGACGCGCAGGTAGTTGGTCTCGGTGCCGTACGAGGGGCCCCAGACCTCCTGGAGGAGCTGCTTCTGGCTGACCAGGCGGCCCGTGTTGCGGACCAGGACCTCCAGGAGGTGCCACTCGGTGGGGGTGAGGCGGATGTCACGGCCGTCCCGGTTGACCTTCTTCGCGGCCAGGTCGACGGTGAAGCCCTCCGTCTCGACGATGCCTTCGTCCTCGCCGCCGCCGGTGGGCTCGGCCCGGCGGACCGCGGCGCGCAGGCGGGCCAGGAGCTCGTCCATGCCGAACGGCTTGGTGACGTAGTCGTCGGCGCCGGCGTCGAGCGCCTCGACCTTCTCGTCGGAGGAGTGCCGCGCGGACAGGACGAGGATCGGTACGCGGGTCCAGCCGCGCAGCCCCTTGATCACCTCGACGCCGTCCATGTCGGGCAGGCCCAGGTCGAGCACGACCACGTCCGGGTGGAACGCGGCGGCGAGCTGGAGCGCGCCCGCCCCGTCGGCCGCGGCCTCCACCTCGTACTTGCGCGCCTTCAGGTTGATGACGAGGGCGCGCACGATCTGCGGCTCGTCGTCGACCACGAGCACCCGGGTCATGCGTACCTGCCTCTCTGAGCAAGGGAAGAAGTGGTGGGGCCGGCCTGTGGGCGGCCGGTCGCGGCGGTGAGGGTGAGGACCATGGTCAGGCCCCCGCCGGGGGTGTCCTCCGCGGTGAGGGTGCCGTTCATCGCCTCGACGAAGCCGCGCGCGACGGCGAGGCCGAGGCCCACGCCCGCGCCCCGCGGTGCGTCACCGTAGCGCTGGAACGGGGCGAAGATGCGGTCCTTCGCGGTGTCGGGGACGCCGGGCCCGCGGTCGACGACGCGTACCTCGACGCGGTCGCCGAGGGTGCTGGCGGAGACCAATACGACGCTGTCGGGCTCGTCCTCGGGGCTGTACTTGACCGCGTTCTCGACGATGTTGGCGACCGCGCGCTCCAAGAGCCCCTTGTCCACGGTGACCATGGGCAGGCTCTCCGGGATGTCGAGGTCGACGCTGCCGTCGGGGACGCCGACGAGCGCCATCGGGACCACCTCATCGAGGTCGATCTCGCGCATCAGCGGGGTGACGGTGCCGGTCTGGAGGCGGGACATGTCGAGGAGGTTGCCGACTAGGTGGTCGAGGCGGTCGGCGCCCTCCTCGATGCCTGCGAGGAGTTCCGCCTGGTCTTCCGCGGACCAGGCGATGTCGTCGGAGCGCAGGGAGGAGACGGAGGCCTTGATGCCGGCGAGCGGGGTGCGCAGGTCGTGGCTGACGGCGGCGAGCAGGGCGGTGCGGATGCGGTTGCCCTCGGCGAGGGCGCGGGCCTGGTCGGCCTCGGACTGGAGGCGCTGGCGGTCGAGGACGACGGCGGCCTGTGCCGCGAAGGCGGCGAGGACGCGGCGGTCCTCGGCGGGCAGGACCCGGCCCGACAGGGCGAGCGCCATGTGGTCGCCGACCGGCATGTCGACGTCCGCGTCCTCGGGGCGCTCCAGGGGGTGCGGGCCGACGCTGGCGGCGCGGGTCCACGGGTCGACGTCGCTCTCGCGCTCCAGGAGGGCGACGGAGTCCATGGCGAAGGTCTCGCGGACCCGTTCGAGCAGGGCGTCCAGGCTGCTCTCGCCGCGCAGGACGCTGCCGGCGAGGAAGGAGAGGATCTCGGACTCGGCGCGCAGCCGGGCGGCCTGATGGGTGCGTCTGGCCGCGAGGTCGACGACGGAGGCCACCGACACCGCGACCCCTACGAAGATCACGATGGCGACGATGTTCTTCGGGTCCGCGATGGTGAACAGGTGCAGCGGTGGCGTGAAGTAGTAGTTCAGGAGGAGCGAGCCGACGGCGCACGACGCCAGGGCCGGGACGAGGCCGCCGACGAGGGCTGCGGCCACGGTGACCGACAGGACGAGCAGCATGTCGTTGGCGAGGCCCAGGTCGGTGCTGATGTGGGTGAGGATCAGGGAGAGCAGCACGGGGCCGCCGACGCCGATGAGCCAGCCCCAGATGATCCGGGAGCGGCCGAGGCGGGCGCCCCGGGCGACGGGCAGGCCGCGGCCCTTGGCGACCTCCTCGTGCGTGACGATGTGGACGTCGAGGTCGGGGCCGGACTCGCGGGCCACGGTCATGCCGACGCCGGGCCCGAAGACGTACTGCCAGGTCCTGCGGCGTGAGGAGCCGAGGACGATCTGGGTGGCGTTGACGCCGCGGGCGAACTCCAGGAGCGCGGCCGGTATGTCGTCGCCTATGACGTGGTGGAAGGTGCCGCCCAGGTCCTCGACGAGGGTGCGCTGGAGAGCGAGCTCCTTGGGGGACGCGGCGGTGAGGCCGTCGCTGCGGGCGATGTAGACGGCGAGGATCTCGCTGCCCGAGCCCTTGGCGGCCATCCGCGCGGCGCGCCGGACCAGGGTGCGGCCCTCGGGGCCGCCGGTCAGTCCGACGACGATGCGCTCGCGGGCCTGCCAGGTGGAGCGGATGTTGTGTTCGCCCCGGTACTGCTGGAGGTATTCGTCGACGCGGTCGGCGACCCACAGGAGGGCGAGTTCGCGCAGGGCGGTGAGGTTGCCGGGGCGGAAGTAGTTGGAGAGGGAGGCGTCGATCCGGTCGGGTTTGTAGATGTTGCCGTGCGCCATGCGGCGGCGCAGCGCCTCCGGCGACATGTCGACCAGCTCGATCTGGTCGGCGCGGCGCACGACCTCGTCGGGGACGGTCTCGCGCTGGCGGACGCCGGTGATGGATTCGACGACGTCACCGAGTGATTCCAGGTGCTGGATGTTGACGGTCGAGACGACGTCGACACCGGCGGCGAGCAGTTCCTCGACGTCCTGCCAGCGCTTGGCGTTGCGCGAACCGGGCACGTTCGTGTGGGCGAGTTCGTCCACCAGGGCGACTTCGGGGCGGCGGGCGAGGACGGCGTCGACGTCCATCTCGGTGAAGACGGCGCCGCGGTAGGTGAGCTCCTTGCGGGGGATCTGTTCGAGGCCGTGGAGCATCACCTCCGTACGGGGCCTGCCGTGGTGCTCGACGAAGCCGACGGCGCAGTCCGTGCCCCGTTCGATACGGCGGTGGCCCTCGGACAGCATCGCGTAGGTCTTCCCGACACCCGGTGCCGCACCGAGGTAGATCCGAAGCTTGCCGCGTCCCATGGCCCCATTGTCTTCCCGCTACACGTGTTGTACGCAGCGTCGACCCTACGGCCACCAATTGCGGCAAATGGGGTGAGGGTGCAGTGGACCGGCGTCTTTGACGCAACCCTGATGCGGGGCGGGCCGTGCCGACGGCCGTCCGGGGCTGCCGCGCGGTGGCCCGCGTCAGCGCTCGCCGGGCTCGGTGATCTCCGTGATCTCGCCGTCGCGCAGTTCGAGCACGCGGTCGGCGAGGCCGAGGAGCGTCGCGTCGTGGGTGGCGACGAGCGCGGTGACGTGTTCGCTGCGGACGACGGCGCGCAGCAGCTCCATGACGGCGAGGCCCGTCTCGGCGTCGAGCTGGCCCGTGGGCTCGTCGGCGATGAGGAGGGCGGGCCGGTTGGCCAGCGCGCGGGCGATGGCGACGCGCTGCTGCTGGCCTCCGGACAGCTCGCCTGGGCGCTGTTCGGCGTGGTCGGCGAGCCCGACTAGGGCGAGGAGCAGCTCGACGCGTTCCTCGCGTTCGCGGGGGTCGGCCTTGCGCAGCCGCATCGGCACCCCGACGTTCTCGGCGGCGGACAGGATCGGGATGAGGCCGAAGGACTGGAAGATGAAGCCGATGCGGTCCCGGCGCAGTTCGAGGAGGCCGTTCTCGCCGAGGCCCGACAGGTCCTGGCCGTCGACGGCGATGCGGCCGCCGTCCGGCTCGTCGAGTCCTCCGACGAGGTTCAGGAGGGTCGTCTTGCCGGATCCGGAGCGGCCCTTGAGGGCGACGAGTTCACCGCGCGGCACCTCGAAGGAGACACCGCGCAGGGCGTGCACCGCCGCCGCGCCCGTGCCGTAGGAACGGCGCAGGTCCCGGGCGACGACCATGGGTCCGCCGCCGTCCTGGTCGAGGACGGCGGTCCCCGCTTCCGTGCTCTCGCTCATGCGTACTCCCCCGTACGTTCCCCGGCCGGGCGCCAGTATGGTCACGCGGCGACCGGCCGGGCAATGGTCCGGATCAGTTCGGGTTCTCGGCGTGGGTCAGGGTCTCCCAGGCGACGAACAGGTTGTTGGATCCCGCCGGGCGGCTCCGCTCGGTGAGCTTCTGGGTGTTCGTCATGCCGTTCCCCAGGCGGGTGTGCATCGCGTTGTAGCCGACCTCGGTGACGGGGCCGAGGCCGCGTGTGAGGGTTCCGCCGCACAGCCAGCTCGGCGGGGCCTCCCCGAGCTCGTACCTGGCCTGGAAGCCGAGGGCCTGCTGGAGCCGCTGTCCGATGTCGGTGCCGTACAGGTCCTGTCCCTGGATGCGGCTGGTCTCGGCGATGTGGGAGATCGCGGAGATGCCGTATCCGGTGTGGGTGAAGTCGCGGCAGGTCTCCTGGGTCAACCCCGTCACGAAGGTTGACTGACCTTGCCAATACTTGACGATCTTGTCCTTGGTGTCGAGGTTCTGGCTCGGCACCGTCCTGGGCAGCGCGCCGTCCGAGGACAGGTACACATACGCGGCCGCGCGCGTCCGGAACCTCGCCATCGCCTTGTCGTACGACGCCTTGTCCTCCAGGAAGACGGAGATCCCGACGGCGGCCTCCATCATCGACAGCTCCCAGTTGCCGTTGGAGTTCGAGCCGTTGATGACCTCGGGCAGGTAGACATCGCGGAGCATCGTTTTGAAGCGACCCTCGTTCGCCCAGCCGCCGCTGTACGTGTACGTGATGATCTCGGCGGCCCTGGGCCAGGAGGAGCCGGCCCAGCCGGTCTGGAGGGGCGCGTTGCTGTTGGTGTGGTCCTTGATGGTGGCCGACCAGGCGTCCATCAGCTCGATGGACTTCTTCGCGTAGCGCTCGTCGCGCGTGAGGTACCAGGCGAGGGCGTCCGTGTACGCGGCGATCGCGTCCTCACGCTCGTCGGTGCAGCCGTAGTTGGGGTTGGAGTACGAGCCGCACTCGACGGTGGCCCGGGGCTTGGGGGTGCGCGTGAGGGAGGCGTACTTGCTCGCCAGCATCTGGTCGTAGGCGCTCTTCCAGGGCTGGGCGCCGGCGTCGACCTTGGCGCGGGCGAAGTCGAGTTGGCTCCGGGAGACGGTGACGCCGGGGTGGGTGAAGGCGCTGGGCGCGGCGTCGGCGCGGTCGGCGCCCGGCCAGGCGAGGAGGGCGGCGACGAGTGCGGTGACGGTGGTCGCGAGGGTGGCGAGGAGGGGGGTGCGGTGTCTGCGGCGGTGGCGTGCGGGGGCCGGGGTGTTCGGCATGTGGGGGGGTCATCCGTTCTTCTACGTGAACGTGAAGTGCCTTTGTGAACACGGGTGTTGGCCGCAGACCCTAGGTACGGACCAGCCCACCGTCAAGAGGTGCGGACCACGACGGGCCCCCACGCGCCCGCCTCCCCAACTCCCCTGCCCCACAACGCCGATGGGCCGCACACTCCCGGAGGAGTGTGCGGCCCATGCATGGCCGGTGAGGCGCGGGTCAGCGCACCTCGGTGATCTCGGGGCCGCGCGCCAGCTGCCCCATGCCGCCGGCGAAGCGGGAGCCTTCCTGGGGCTCCTGCTGAACGCCCTCGGCCACCATCTGCGCGTCGTCCGGCAGCTTCAGGACGATCGGGTCGCGCGGGGCCATCGGGCCCTCACCACGGACCACGACGGTGTCCCGGAAGATCTGCTCCAGAAGCCCGGCGGCCTGCGGCTGCACCGCGCCCTGCCCGGAGATCACTCCGCGCAGGAACCAGCGGGGGCCGTCGACACCGATGAACCGGACGACCTGGAAGCCACCCGTGCCGTCCGGCAGCTGCACCGGCACCTGGGCCCGCAGCTCCCAGCCGAGCGGACCCTCGACCTCGTCGATGACACCACCCTGCTGGGTGATGCCCGAGGCGATCTCCTCACGGACCTCGCCCCAGATGCCCTCCTTCTTGGGGGCGGCGAAACCCTGCAGCTGCACGGCACTGTCCTGGAGGACCACCGTCGCCGCGACGATCGCGTCACCCGCGACCTCGACCCGCAGCTCCATGCCCTCGACTCCGGGCACGAAGAGTCCGCCCAGGTCCACGCGGCCCTCGCCGGGCTCACGGACCTCGGAGGCGTCCCAGGGGCCGTCGGGACGCGGCTCGGGCTCGAGCCGCACCCGCTGCGGCTCGCCCTCGTCCGCGTCGCTGTCGGCGGCTACGCCGTCGACGACCTGCTCGGCCTCGCCCGCCGCGTCATCGGCGGCGCCGTTCTTCTTGCGACGTCCGAACACGTCACTGTCCTTCCCGGTCGGATACGACCGATGCGTATCGATTCCCACCCTGATGCCCACCCGGGCCAGGCCCCACGGCGGCATGACCACCGGTGGACCCGAAGCCCCCCTCGGCCCGCGCCGAGTCGGGAAGCTCCGCCACCTCCTGGAAGCGCACCTTCTCGACCTGCTGGACGACCAGTTGGGCAATCCGGTCGAAGCGCTCGAACCGCACGCTGTCGCGCGGGTCGAGATTCACCACGATCACCTTGATCTCTCCACGGTACCCGGCATCCACCGTCCCTGGGGCATTCACCAGGGCGACACCGCAGCGGGCCGCGAGGCCGGAGCGCGGGTGCACGAAGGCCGCGTACCCCTCGGGCAGCGCGACCGACACCCCGGTGGGAAGCACGGCACGCTCACCCGGCGCGAGCTCGCACGGCTCGGTGGTCCGCAGATCGGCGCCGGCGTCACCGGGGTGCTCGTACGACGGGAGCGGCACGTCGGGGTCGACGCGCCTGATCAGCACGTCGAGCGGGGCTCGGCTCACGGGTTCACCTCGAAGGCACGGGTGCGCCGGATCTGGTCCGGGTCGCTCATGGCCGCCTGGATCTCCTCCGGCCGGCCGTTGTCGATGAAGTGGTCGACCTTCACCTCGATGAAGAGGGCGTCGGCACGGACGGCGACGGGCCCGTCGGGACCGCCGATCCGGCCGGTGGCCTTCGAATAGATCTTGCGGCCGGCGACGGCGGTGACCTCGGCGTCCAGGTACAGCACGGTGTCCACGGGCACGGGGCGCACGAAGTCCGTCTCGAGGCGGCCGGTCACCGCGATGACGCGCAGCAGCCAGTTCAGGGAGCCGAGCGTCTCGTCGAGCGCGGTCGCGAGGATGCCGCCGTGCGCGAGGCCGGGGGCGCCCTGGTGGGCGGTGCGCACCGTGAACTCGGCGGTGACACGGACGCCGTCCTGGGCGCGCGCCTCGAGATGCAGTCCGTGGGGCTGCTCGCCGCCACAGCCGAAACAGTGTCCGTAATGCGCGCCGAGCAGCTCGCCGGGAGCGGGGGCGTCGGGGTGCCGCACGGGCGCTATGGCGTCGGCGGGGGGCGTCAGAGCTGCAGAAGTACCACTCACAGGCGCAGACCTTACCCGCGCGTCCTGGGAGAAAGCGCACCGTGCCAAGCTTGACCGCATGGAGCTCTCCACCGCACCGTTCGAAGAACGCCTCACCGCCCCCCGCTCGTGGTGGCTCGTCTCCCTCCTGCTGGGCATCGCCTGCGCCCTGATCCTGCTGCCGTTCGGCACGCTTCCGCTGCTCGGAGGGCTCGTCGGCGGTACGGCCGTGGCCGCCGTGGTGACCAGCTCGTACGGCTCGGTACGCATCCGCGTCGTGGCGGACTCGCTGGTGGCCGGGGACGCGAAGATCCCGCTGTCGGCCCTTGGTGACGTGGAGATCCTGGACGCGGAGGGGGCGCGCGCCTGGCGCACGCACAAGGCCGACCCGCGCGCCTTCATGCTGCTGCGCAGCTATGTGCCGACGGCGCTGCGCGTGGACGTCGTCGACCCGCAGGACCCGACTCCGTACGTGTATCTGTCGACGCGGGAGCCGGAGCGGCTGGCGAAGGCGCTGGGGAAGTAGCGCGGCTCAGCTCTCGAGCTCCCCGGGCCTCTCGCCCGGGATCAGCGGGTGCGGGTCGCGGGGGTGCTCCAGGGACGGGAGCTCCGGCAGGGCGTCCCAGGGGACCTGCATCGCGCGCAGGTCCTTGCGGATGCGCTCCGCGAGCTTCTTGGTGTCGCGGCGGTTCATGACCGCGCCGACCGCGGCGCCGACCATGAACGGCATCAGCATCGGCAGGTTGCGCACCATGCGCTTCATGATCTGCTGGCGCATCTCGCGCTTCATCTGGACGCCGAGGGCCGCGTTGATCGTCGACGGTTTACGGATGTCGATGCCGCGCTCCTCGGTCCACGAGGCCAGGTACGTGGCGCTGCGGTCCTTGAGGCCGCCGGGCGGGCGCACTCCGTAGACCTCGTACAGCTCGGCGACGAGCTTCATCTCGATGGCCGCGACGCCGGTGATCTCGGCCGCCATCTCGGCGGGCATCGCGGGAGGTACGGGCATCATCGCGGCGGCGCCGATCCCCGCACCTACGGTGGAGGTGGCGTTGGCCGCGCCCGCGACGAGCTTGTCCGCGAGCTGTTCGGCCGTCAGGCCGGGGAACTGTCTGCGCAGGGTCGCCAGATCGCGCACCGGTACACGCGGCGCGTTCTCGATGATCCGGTCGGCGAGGTAGCCGAGTCCTGCCTTGGCGGCGCTGCCGCTCTTGCGGACGCCGTCCCTGACGGCGGCCACACGGCCCCTGGCGAGCTGCACACGCCCGCCGAGCGGCGTGTGGTCGCCCGCTGTGGGCACGGCGGGCAGGCCGGCGAATCCTGCCGCCGCGAGGTCGCCCGCCACCTCTCGTTCGTCCGCGTCCTCGAGCGAGGCTGCTCCAGTGGGGGAAGAGCCTCGCTCGGCGTCACGCACGCCTTCGGACGGGCCACCGTCCGCATCCCGGTCCTTCCGGGAGCGGCGCTTCCAGGGCGGGGTCGAGCCTGTCACGGCCGACCCGGCCTCAGTCGCAGTCGCGGCAGATCGGCTGGCCGTTCTTCTCGCGGGCCAGCTGGCTCCTGTGGTGCACCAGGAAGCAGCTCATGCAGGTGAACTCGTCCTGCTGCTTGGGCAGGACCCGAACGGCGAGCTCTTCGTTCGAGAGGTCGGCGCCCGGAAGCTCCAGGCCCTCCGCGGCCTCGAACTCGTCGACGTCGACCGACGAGGTCGACTTGTCGTTCCGCCGAGCCTTGAGCTCCTCGATGCTGTCCTCATTGACGTCATCGTCGGTCTTGCGTGGGGTGTCGTAATCCGTTGCCATGTGTCGCTCTCCCCCTCTGGGTGTATGCGGTGTCTCCAGCGCACAACGCGCGGGAGGCCGGACTTTGTGCCCGACCTGAGGCGGAGATTTTGCCTCACATCAAGGTCTGTTACTCAATCGACACCCAACCGGATCCCTCGGTGAGTGATCGGCTTGGATGGCGATCGGGACCGTACACGGTCCGAAGGCCGCACTTCACGGGCGCCACCCCGTGTACTTCCCGTCATCCAGACCCCTGAAAACCCGGATTTTCCAGGCTTTCCGGGGGCTTTTACGATCACGGAGAGTAGATGGCCGGATATTCGCCCTTGTGATCGATCACACACGGTTTCCCCGGGATCAGGTCCCGAAAATTCCGCTAAAAGCGAACTCCCCCGGCCGCGTCGGCGGAAGCATCTCAGATCGGTCGCCGACCCGCATCTCGGATGCGTCAGATCGGCAGGGTGACCCGCATGACGAGCCCACCCCCTTCGCGCGGCTCCGCGATGATACGGCCCCCGTGAGCACGCGCCACCGACCGGGCGATCGACAGACCGAGGCCCACTCCCTTGTCGCTCCCGGTGCGCTCCGTGCGCAGCCGCCGGAACGGTTCGAAGAGGTTGTCGATCTCGTACGCGGGCACCACGGGCCCAGTGTTGGACACCACGAGGACCGCCTGACCGTGCTGGGCCTCCGTGGTGACCTCGACCCAGCCGCCCTCCGGGATGTTGTACCGGACGGCGTTCTGCACGAGGTTCAGGGCGATGCGCTCCAGGAGCACACCGTTGCCCTGGACCACGGCTTCCTTGCGCTCGCCGCGGATCTCGACGCCCTTCGCGTCGGCCTCCGAGCGGGTCTGGTCGATGGCCTGCGAGGCGACCTCGGCGAGGTCGACCGGCTTGCGCTCCACGATCTGGTTGTCGCTGCGGGCGAGCAGGAGCAGGCCCTCCACCAGCTGCTCGCTGCGCTCGTTCGTCGCAAGGAGCGTCTTGCCGAGCTGCTGGAGCTCCACCGGCGCTCCGGGGTCGGAGAGGTGGACCTCAAGGAGGGTGCGGTTGATCGCGAGCGGTGTGCGCAGCTCGTGCGACGCGTTGCCGACGAACCGCTGCTGCGCGGTGAAGGCTCTCTCCAGACGGTCGAGCATGTCGTCGAAGGTGTCCGACAGCTCCTTCAGCTCGTCGTCCGGGCCGTCCAGCTCGATGCGCCGGGACAGGTCCGTGCCGGCCACCCGGCGCGCGGTGCGCGTGATGCGGCCCAGCGGGGACAGGACGCGGCCCGCCATCGCGTACCCGAAGGCGAACGCGATCACGGCGAGGCCGAGCAGGGCGAGGAGCGAGCGGCTGAGGAGGTTGTCGAGGGCGTGCTGACGCACCTGGTTGACGCACTCGCTCAGCGCGGAGTTGATCTGGGTGGTCGTGGGGTGGTCGGGCAGACTCGCGAAGTTGCTGCAGCTCCCACTGCTCACCTGGCCGCCCGTGACGGTGAACGGCAGGTCACTGCCGACATTCAGCGCCTGTGCCGCCAGCAGATAGATGATCGACAGGAGCAGGATGCCCGCGATCAGGAACATGCCGCCGTACAGCAGGGTGAGGCGTATGCGGATCGTCGGGCGCAGCCACGGGTAGGGCGGCTCGACCTTTCTCGGGTCCCAGGTGGGTTTCGGAGGCGCGTCGGGGGGCGCCGGTGTCGAGGCCACAGGAGTCAGATCCGGTATCCGGAGCCGGGCACGGTCACGATGACGGCCGGCTCGCCGAGCTTGCGGCGCAGGGTCATGACGGTGACCCGTACGACGTTCGTGAACGGGTCGGTGTTCTCGTCCCAGGCCTTCTCCAGGAGCTGCTCGGCCGAGACGACGGCGCCCTCGCTGCGAAGGAGCACCTCGAGGACGGCGAACTCCTTGGGGGCGAGCTGGATCTCCTTGCCGTCGCGGAACACCTCGCGGCGGTTCGGGTCGAGCTTGATGCCGGCGCGCTCCAGGACGGGCGGCAGGGGCACGCTCGTACGGCGTCCGAGGGCGCGCACGCGGGCCGTCAGCTCGCTGAACGCGAACGGCTTGGGGAGATAGTCGTCCGCGCCGATCTCCAGGCCCTCGACGCGGTCGCTGACGTCACCCGACGCGGTGAGCATCAGGACGCGGGTCGGCATGCCGAGCTCGACGATCTTGCGGCAGACGTCGTCGCCGTGCACGAGCGGGAGGTCCCGGTCGAGGACGACCACGTCGTAGTCGTTCACGCCGATGCGCTCGAGGGCGGCCGCTCCGTCGTACACGACGTCGACGGCCATGGCCTCCCGGCGCAGTCCGGTGGCCACCGCATCGGCGAGCAGCTGCTCGTCCTCGACGACGAGTACGCGCACGTCGCTGTCCTTCCTGTGTGACCTGCGGGCAGGTTCTGAGCACCTTTGAGCAGGTCCGGTCGTGGAGTGTGGCCTCCATCCTGCCCCTTTCGGCCATAAACCGGCTGTAAGGCGGTGAGGCACCCCCGGAACGCGGGATTTTCTCCCCCGGATGAGGTTTCTGCGCAAGGAAGCGCGGGGAGGACGGCTTTACACCCCGCGATCACGCTTTGTATGTGGCGTGCCACGACCCGCTTTGGTGCAGGGCGGTTTGAGACGTGATCGCCCCTTCCGAGGGCACACCCCCGTGCCACCGACCCACGACCCAGGACGAGGGGGCGCAACCATGGACGCATTCACGGCAGGACTTCTGCAGCGCATAAAGGCGACCGAATCCGACCTGAGCCGGGCTCGCGAGACGGGCGACGACTTCCTCGTCGAGATCGAGCAGGACGAGCTGGACGACCTGCATCGACTCGCTGCCGAACACGGAGTGGAGCTCGGCGTCTCGCGCGTCTGACGCAGTACGGAAGGGCCCCGGCGCCTGGTCGATCCAGGCAGGCGCCGGGGCCCTTTCCCATGCCGGGAACCTCGGGTACGTCAGTCGTGCCAGGCCCCGAGCTCCTCCAGGCGGGTCTGGAGCTGCTCGAACAGGCCGGGGGCCGCCGCGATCGTCAGCTCGCCGGACGGCACCTCGCCGGGCCGGCCGCCGGTGAGCGCGCCCGCCTCCCTCGCGATGAGGTCGCCGGCCGCCAGGTCCCAGGGGTTCAGACCGCGCTCGTAGTACGCGTCGAGGCGGCCGAGGGCGACGTCGCAGAGGTCGATGGCCGCCGAGCCGCAGCGCCGGATGTCCCGCACATGGGGAACCAATTCCCGCACCACATCGGCCTGGCGGGCCCTTCGGGCGGCGAGGTAGCCGAAGCCCGTACCGACCAGCGCCTGCTCGAAGGGGGGTGCCACGCGCACGCGTGCCGGGCGGTCGTTCACGTACGCGCCCTCGCCGAGGACGGCTCGGTAGGTCTCGCCGCGCAGGGGGGCCGCGACGACGCCCACCAGGGTCTCGTCGCCCAGGCGGGCGGCGATCGAGACCGACCAGTCGGGGCGTCCGTACAGGTAGTTGACCGTTCCGTCGATGGGGTCGATCACCCAGGTGACGCCGCTGCTGCCGGTGGTGCTCGCGCCCTCCTCGCCGAGCACGCCGTCGTTCGGCCTGCGCTCGGCCAGGAAACCGGTGATCAGCTTCTCGGAGGCGATGTCCATCTCGGTGACGACGTCCACCGCGCTGGTCTTGGTGGCGGCGACGCCGAGGTCGGCGGGGCGGCCGTCGCGCAGGAAGCTTCCGGCGCGGGCGGCGGCCTCCAGGGCGACCTCCAGGAGCTCGGCCTTCAGGGGTTCGGCCTTCAGGTCTGTCACGTCGGGTCCTTACGCGTACGGGCTGTCGGCGCCCGCGGCTGCGGGCTTGGGAGCGCGGGAGGGGCAGCAGCCCACGGGGCACAGGTGGTGGCTCGGGCCGAGCGCGCCCAGGGCGCAGGGTGTCACGGCGCTGCCGCGCTCGGCGGCGGTCCGCTCGACGACGAGGTCGCGGACGGCGGCGGCGAAGCGGGGGTCGGCGCCGACGGTGGCCGAGCGCCGCACGGGCAGTCTGAGTTCGGCGGCCTTGGCCGTGGCCTCGGTGTCGAGGTCGTACAGGACCTCCATGTGGTCGGAGACGAACCCGATGGGCGCCATCACGACGGCGGGCACACCGGCAGCGTGCCGCTCTTCGAGGTGGTCGCAGATGTCGGGCTCCAGCCACGGGATGTGCGGGGCTCCGGAACGCGACTGGTAGACGAGCTGCCACGGGTGGTCGACGCCCGTCTCGTCGCGCACGGCGTCGGCGATGACCTGGGCGACGTCCAGGTGCTCCTTCACGTAGGCCCCGCCGTCACCGTGGTCCTCGACGGGTCCGGAGACATCGGCGGCCGAGGTCGGGATGGAGTGCGTCGTGAACGCGATGTGGGCGCCGTCGCGCACGTCCTCGGGAAGGTCGGCGAGCGACTTCAGGACCCCGTCGATCATGGGACGCACGAAGCCCGGGTGGTTGAAGTAGTGCCGCAGCTTGTCGACGCGCGGCACGTCGAGGCCCTCCGCCTCCAGGGCGGCCAGGGAGTCCGCGAGGTTCTCCCGGTACTGGCGGCAGCCCGAGTACGAGGCGTACGCGCTGGTGGCCAGGACGGCGATGCGCCGGTGGCCGTCGGTGACCATCTCGCGGAGGGTGTCCGTCAGGTACGGCGCCCAGTTCCGGTTGCCCCAGTAGACCGGCAGGTCGAGGCCGTGGTCCGAGAAGTCCTTGCGGAGGGCGTCCAGGAGGGCACGGTTCTGTTCGTTGATGGGGCTGACCCCGCCGAACAGGAAGTAGTGCTGCCCCACCTCCTTGAGCCGCTCCTTGGGGATTCCCCGGCCGCGCGTCACGTTCTCCAGGAACGGGACCACGTCGTCCGGGCCTTCGGGGCCTCCGAACGAGAGCAGCAGCAGGGCGTCGTAGCCGTCGAAGGGCGTGGGATCGAGCGCATCGGACATGTCGTCGATCCTGCCACCCGGCACTGACAGGCGGGAAACGGCCATGCCACCCGGCCCCGCGCCCCGTAAGCTGTCTTGGCCACCTTCGCGCCTTACCGGAGTCGAATTGCCCAGCCCCTACCGCGCCATATTCGCCCTGCCCGGCACCAAGAGCTTCTCGGTCGCCGGGTTCCTGGGCCGGATGCCCCTGTCGATGATGGGCATCGGGATCGTCACGATGGTCTCCCAACTGACCGGCCGTTACGGGCTCGCGGGCGGCCTGTCCGCCACCGTGGCGCTCTCGGCGGCCGCCATCGGCCCGCAGATCTCGCGGCTCGTCGACCGGCACGGACAGCGGCGCGTGCTGCGTCCGGCCGCCCTGATGTCGCTCGTCGCGGTCGCGGGTCTGCTGCTGTGCTCGAAGTTCGAGGCGCCGGACTGGACTCTGTTCCTCTTCGCCGCCCTCATCGGCTGTGTGCCGAGCGTGGGCTCGATGATCCGTGCGCGCTGGGCGGCCCTCTACAGGGACACCCCTCAGCTGCACACCGCATACTCCTTCGAGTCCGTCATCGACGAGGTGTGCTTCATCTTCGGGCCGATCATCTCGATCGGCCTGTCGACCGCCTGGTTCCCGGAGGCCGGGCCTCTTCTCGCGGGCGGATTCCTCGCGGTCGGTGTCTTCTGGCTGACGGCCCAGCGCGCGACCGAGCCGGCTCCGCATCCGCGCGGGCAGCACTCCTCGGGATCGGCCCTGAGGTCGCGGGGCCTTCAGGTCCTGGTGGCCACGTTCGTGGCGACGGGCACGATCTTCGGTTCGGTGGACGTGGTGACCGTGGCGTTCGCGGACGACCAGGGCCACAAGGCGGTGGCCAGCCTCGTCCTGGCGGTGTACGCGGCGGGCTCCTGCGTCGCCGGAGCGGTCTTCGGCCTGCTGCACTTCAAGGGGGCGCCCGCCCGCCGGTGGCTGGTCGGTGTGTGCACGACAGCCGTGAGTATGATCCCCCTCCTACTGGTCGGGAACCTGCCGTTTCTGGCCGTGGCGCTGTTTGTCGCGGGCCTGTCCATCGCACCGACGATGATCACGACGATGGCTCTTGTCGAGCAGCACGTACCACGCGCGAAACTGACCGAGGGCATGACCTGGGTGAGCACCGGACTCGCGGTCGGTGTCGCGCTCGGCTCCTCCGTGGCCGGCTGGGTGATCGACGCCGCCGGCGCGAAGGCCGGGTACGGGGTTCCGGCCGTGGCCGGTGCCGTCGCGGTGGCGGTCGGGTTCCTGGGGTACCGCCGGCTGAAGCAGCCGGTGCCGCAGCGGGGAGGAACCGATGAGCACGGGGAACGCGGGCAACGGCACGACGAACGCCCGACAGGCCAGGACACGGAACGAACCGTGGCGTAACTGGGCGGGGAACGTCACCGCGCGGCCGGTCCGCGAGGTGACGCCCGCGTCCGTGGAGGAGCTGTCGGCGGCCGTCCGCGCGGCGGCCGAGGACGGCCTCAAGGTGAAGGCCGTCGGCACGGGCCACTCGTTCACCGCAGCGGCGGCGACCGACGGTGTATTGATACGCCCTCAACTGTTGACCGGGATCCGCAACATTGACCGCGAGGCCGGCACCGTCACGGTGGAGGCCGGCACACCGCTCAAGAGGCTCAACCTGGCCCTGGCCCGCGAGGGCCTGTCACTCACGAACATGGGCGACATCATGGAGCAGACCGTCTCGGGCGCCACGAGCACCGGCACGCACGGCACGGGCCGCGAATCGGCGTCAATCTCCGCGCAGATCAAGGGCCTTGAACTGGTCACCGCCGACGGCTCGGTCCTCACCTGCTCCGAGAAAGAGAATCCCGAGGTCTTCACGGCCGCGCGCATCGGCATCGGCGCCCTCGGCATCGTCACGGCGATCACGTTCGCGGTCGAGCCGGTCTTCCTGCTCACCGCCCGCGAGGAGCCGATGACCTTCGACAAGGTCACGAGCGACTTCGATGCCCTGCACGCGGAGAACGAGCACTTCGAGTTCTACTGGTTCCCGCACACCGGCAACTGCAACACCAAGCGCAACAACCGCAGCGCGGGCCCCGAGGCCCCCGTCAGCCGCTTCAGCAGCTTCTTCGAGGACGAGCTCCTGTCGAACGGCCTCTTCCAGGCGGTCAACTCGCTCGGCCGCGCGGTCCCCTCGACGATCCCGGCGATCGCCAAGGTCTCCAGCCGCGCGCTCTCCGCCCGCACCTACACGGACATCCCCTACAAGGTCTTCACGTCTCCGCGCCGCGTGCGCTTCGTGGAGATGGAGTACGCCGTTCCGCGCGCGGCCCTGGTCGAGACGCTGCGCGAACTGAAGACCATGGTCGACCGTTCGAACCTGCGGATCAGCTTCCCCGTGGAGGTCCGCACGGCCCCCGCCGACGACATCGCCCTCTCCACGGCGTCCGACCGGGACAGCGCGTACATCGCCGTCCACATGTACAAGGGCACGCCGTACCAGGCCTACTTCACGGCGGCCGAGCGCATCTTCACCGCGCACGAGGGCCGGCCGCACTGGGGCAAGGTCCACACGCGCGACGCCGAGTACTTCTCCTCGGTCTATCCGCGCTTCGGCGAGTTCACGGCGCTGCGGGACCGACTCGACCCGGACCGCTTGTTCGCCAACGACTATCTGCGCCGCGTCCTCGGCGACTGACCGCGCTCACCCGGCCGGCGTCTGGGCCTGCTGCGACGCGTCGGCCCCGGGACCGCTCTGGGACGCGCTCGGAGTGGGTGTCGGGGTCGGCGTGGGCGTGGACTTGTCCGCGCCGGTCCCGGAACCGCCGCCCGCTCCGGTGCCGGTCCCGCTGTCCGAGCCGGTGTGGGAGTCCGCGCTTGCGGTGGGCGTCGGCGTGGGCTCCGTCGTCCCGCCCTGCCGGCTCCCGCCCCCGTCCTGCGGGGCGCCACTGTGCGTCCCGGCACTGCCGCCGTCCGACGGCTGCTGCTGATGCTGTGAGGTGCCGGGCGCGGGGGTGTGGTCGTTGCGCGGCGAGGAGCCGCCGCCCCCGGTGAAGGCCTCGCGGACGGTGGTGTGTTCGTCGTCGCCGCTGAAACTCTGCCCCGAGGCGAGCTCGTACGCTGTGATGCCGCCCATGGTCACGCCGAAGACGAGGGCGGCGGCCGTGAGGGGCCGCTTCCAGCTCCGCACGCGCGCGCGATGCGTGGTCCCTTCGGTGAACTCGTCGGGGACGTCATGGGGGAAATCCTGGGGCAGCCCATGGGTGGACCCGTCATCCCCGCCCTCTGGCGCCGTCGCGGCACGCAGCACGCGCGTGGCGTCGTCCTGGACAACGGCCCTGAGCAATCGGGTCTTCTCCGGATCAACAGCACGCGCCGCGAGAAGCCGGGTGCGGTCATCACTCTTGAGAAGCTGCGTCCGCTCGCCGCCGAGGTCCGGCAGAACCGTCGTCGCGTCGCCGCCCCGTACCGCCAGAACCGTCGTGGCGTCGCCGCCCCCTACCGGCAGGACTGTCGTCGCGTCAGCCCCCGGCGCCGGCAGAACCGTCGTCGCCTCGGCATCCTGCGCCGGAGCCGCCATGCCCCAGGTCGTCGTCCTCGGCAGCGCGCTCGTCCGCCGGGCCACCGTGGCCGTCGCCGACGGGACCGCGTCGGACCGGAAGGTCTCCGGTACGGGCCGGCCCTCACGGGTCACCGGGACCTGGCGGTTCTTGGGTATCGCCTGGCCCGCGACGTCACGTATCTGCTCGCCGGTCCGCCGGAAGAAGTGCTGGAAGAGCGTGCCGCCGCAGGTGGCCAGAGCGCTCACCACGCCCGCCCCCACGATCGTCCCGTACACGCCGAGCCCGGAGGCCAGCTTGGCCGCCACGACCGCGGCCACGGCACTGCCCGCCACTTGCGGCACACTCAGGTCGAGCCGCTTCCCCTTGGGCTTTTCTGGTACGTCCTTGGAGGTTCCCGGCTTATCGCCCATCTCCGACCCTTGCCTGCCTTTCTCGACTTACTTCACGAGAAAGGGACGTAAGCGAGAAGCGATTAGTTCCGGATCAGGAGATTCCGTGAAGCACGCCACGTCCATGGACCCGGGGCGAGCCGCACCCCGTACCAACTCCCGCCCCGCATGAGAACTTCGATGGCGTGCCGGTCCACCCGAGTGGCCCGAATGGAGTACCGTTGCGAGCCCTGGGTCCGGTCTCCCGTCAGGGTGCCCGGGGCCTTCCAGGACCGCCGAGAGGGGGTTCGTTGCACAGGGTGACGAGCTCGGTCACTTAGCGTTGCGAACAGGTAACCGTGCCATAACGGCGTTCCAGGGCCCACGCCCGACACGCCGGGCAACTCGGCAAGGTTGTGGCAGGCTGCACCCGGGCAGGCCACACTCGACTAGCGGAAGCAGCGACGCACGTGACGTCGGCAGGCACCACCCGGGAGGTCCCCATGCCCGAACTGCGTGTCGTGGCCGTCTCTAACGACGGCACACGGCTGGTGCTGAAGGCTGCGGACAGCACGGAGTACACGCTTCCGATCGATGAGCGCCTCCGGGCCGCCGTGCGCGGCGACCGTCCGCGCCTCGGCCAGATCGAGATCGAGGTGGAGAGCCATCTCCGCCCTCGCGACATCCAGGCGCGGATACGTGCCGGTGCCTCCGCCGAGGAGGTGGCGCAGCTCGCCGGCATCCCCGTCGACCGTGTCCGCCGCTTCGAGGGCCCCGTGCTCGCGGAGCGCGCCTTCATGGCCGAGCGTGCCAGGAAGACCCCCGTACGCCGCCCCGGCGAGAACGCGGGCCCTCAGCTCGGCGAGGCGGTGCAGGAGCGGCTGCTGCTGCGCGGCGCCGACAAGGAGACCGTGCAGTGGGACTCCTGGCGTCGCGACGACGGCACCTGGGAGGTTCTGCTCGTCTACCGGGTCGCGGGCGAACCGCACTCGGCGAGCTGGACGTACGACCCGCCCCGGCGGCTCGTCCAGGCCGTCGACGACGAGGCGCGCTCGCTCATCGGCGAGACCGACGACATCGCGACGCCGGAACCCAGCTTTCCGTTCGTGCCGCGTATCGCCAGGCTGCCCCGCGACCGCCCCCTCGACCGGGCCCTGGACCGGCAGTTGGAGCGCCCACTAGAGCGTCCCGCACCGCCGGCGCCCGTGCCGGAGATCACCGATGAGAGCCCTGCCGCCGTCTCGGCGTCGGAGCGTGACTCGCTGACCAGCCTCCTGGAGGCCGTGCCCAGCTATCGCGGCGACATCGTGGTCCCCGAGCGGCCCGCGGTGCCCACGCCCGAGCCCGTCACGGAGGAGCCGGAGCCCGTCGAGGCCGAGGAGCCCCCGGCACCCGCCGCGTCCGCCGGGGCGGGTTCCGCCTACGCGGACGTCCTCATGCCGCGCAGCGTCGCCGGTCACCGCGACCGGCTCACCGGCACCACCGACCGCCAGGCCGAGGCCGACGGAGTGCGGCCGGGGCGTCGGGCGGCCGTGCCGAGCTGGGACGAGATCGTGTTCGGCACCCGCCGCAAGAAGCAGGACTAGCCGGAAAGTCGCTGTGTGAGAGGCCCGCGCCGACACGGCGCGGGCCTCTCACATGGGTAATGCCCTACTGAGGGTCGGGGCCGGTCGCCACGGGGCGGGACTCGTCCGACGACCACTCCGACCACGACCCGACGTACAGCGCCGCGTCGATCCCCGCCACCGCGAGCGCCAGCACCTCGTGGGCGCCCGAGACGCCGGAGCCGCAGTACACCCCGACCGCGTCCGAACCCCCGGACGCGCCAAGGGACTTGAAGCGGGACGCGAGCTCTTCGGCGGGCAGGAAACGGCCGTCGCCCGCCACGTTCTCCGTCGTCGGCGCGGACACCGCGCCCGGGATGTGACCGCCGACGCGGTCGATCGGCTCGACGTCACCGCGGTAGCGCTCGGCCGCGCGGGCGTCGAGAAGGGTCCCGGTGCGGGCGAGCGCGGCCGCGCCGTCGGCGTCCAGGAGCGCGACCGCGCCCGGCGCGGGCTCGAACGTGCCGGGCTCCGGCGACGGCGTCGCCGTCTCCAGCGGGCCCTCCCAGACAGCGAGACCGCCGTCGAGCACGCGCACGGACGGGTGACCCGTCCAGCGCAGCATCCACCAGGTGCGCGCGGCCGCCCAGCCCTGTCCGCCGTCGTACACGACCACGTCCCGGTCGGCCGACACACCGGCCCGGCGCATGACGGCGCCGAAGGACGCCACGTCCGGCAGCGGATGCCGGCCGGCCGCGCCGGCCGGTCCCGCGAGGTCCGCGTCCAGGTCGACGAAGACCGCGCCCGGGAGGTGTCCGGCCTCGTAGGCGGCCCGTCCGTCGAAGGCCGGGGCGCCCGCCGCCTTGGCCACGCTCAGCTGCCAGCGGACGTCGAGGAGCACCGGCGGGTTCTCCCCCGCCAAGTCGCTCGCGAGTTCGGCTGCGGTGATGATGGCAATGGCATTCATGAGGGTCATCCTTGCGCATGCTCTGGCCCGAGCGCCGTCGGTCGGCTAGCGTGCACGATCGACTACCGAGCGTTGACCGACCGGACATCGCGAGGTCATGGCGTGGCAATGGATGCGAAACACCTCGCCAGGCATCCTCGTGCGAGGAGTCCGGCCGTGGCGGCGCGGCCGATCAGCGGCGTGCGGCACGGAGTGCCAGGATCAGCTCGGGCGCGTCGCATCACGTGATCTTGTTCCGAGGAGAGAGTGACGATGACCGAGGCAGCAGCCAGGCGCGCGCCGGGCACCCCCTGCTGGGTGAGTCTCATGGTGCACGGCATGGCGGCGACCCAGGGGTTCTACGCGGCGTTGTTCGGCTGGGAGTTCCGGCCGGGACCGCAGCAGCTCGGCCCCTACGTGCGGGCCCTGCTCGGCGGTCACGAGGTGGCGGGGATCGGGCAGATGCCGTCCGACCGCCATCTGCCCGTCGCCTGGACCCCGTACCTCGCCTCGGACGACGTGGACGCCACCGCGGAGACCGTGCGGCACTGCGGTGGCACGGTCGGCGTCGGTCCGCTCGACGCCGGGGAGGCGGGCCGGATGGCCATCGCGTCGGACCCGGCGGGCGCGGTGTTCGGCATCTGGCAGGCGGCCGAGCACCTGGGGATGGCGCTCTCCGGGGTGCCGGGCGCGCCCGCGTGGAACGAGCTGGTGACCCAGGAGACCGAGAGCGTCGCGAAGTTCTACGAGGCGACGTTCGGTTACGAGGAGGAGGCCGTCGTCTCGGCCGACTTCGACTATCTGACGCTGCGCCTGAACGGCAGCCCGGTGGCGGCGGTGCACGGGGTGGGCCACTCGCTCCCGCGCGACCGGGGCGCGCACTGGATGACGTACTTCGAGGTGGCGGACGTGGACGATTCCGTGTCACTGGTCGAGGAGCTCGGCGGGCATGTCCTGAAGCCCGCGCGAGACGGCTCGCGCGGCCGCGTCGCGACGGTCGCGGACCCGGAGGGCGCGGTGTTCACGCTGGTGCGGTCGGTGCCGCTCGGCGAAGGCTAGGTCACGCCCTGGGCGCCGCTGTCCGGGGTCAGTCCGCGGCGACGGGGAGCACGTCCGGGGAGAGGGAGCCGGCACGGGACGTTGCCGAGGTGAGGCGGCGGCTGTGGTGGCGCCGGCACAGGACCTCGTAGCCGACCTCGTCGTCGCCGCGGTCGACGTCGCCGACGACGACCTGGGCGCCCTCGACGACCATCCGGCCGCCCACCGTACGGGCGTTGTGCGTGGCGCGGGCGCCGCACCAGCACAGGGCCTCGACCTGAAGCACCTCGACGCGGTCGGCGAGTTCGACCAGGCGCTGCGAGCCGGGGAACAGCTTGGAGCGGAAGTCGGTCGTGATGCCGAAGGCGTAGACGTCGAGGCCGAGGTCGTCGACGACGCGGGCGAGCTGGTCGATCTGGGCGGGCGCGAGGAACTGCGCCTCGTCCGCGATGACGTAGTCCACCCGGCCGCCCTGGGACAGCCGGTCGACGACGTACGCGTACAGGTCGAGGTCGTCGGCGACCTCGACGGCGTCGGTGACGAGGCCGAGGCGCGAGGACAGTTTGCCCTCGCCGGCCCGGTCGTCCCGCGTGAGGATCAGGCCCTTGAGGCCGCGCGCCGAGCGGTTGTGCTCTATCTGGAGAGCGAGGGTGCTCTTCCCGCAGTCCATCGTTCCGGAGAAGAACACGAGCTCGGGCATGGGGAGTTGAGGGCCTTTCAGCGGACGCGGGGAAGGGTACGGGGACGTTCAGGTGCGGACTTCGAGCAGCGGTACGAGCTGCTCGGCGGGGGTCATCGAGCCGTGGTTGCCGACCATGGCCGACTCCTTGGGCTCGTTCTCCGAGGCGATGATGACCACGTCGTCGCGGGCGGCCGCGATGACGTCGCCCAGGCGCGCGTAGACCCGCTCGTCGATGTGCGGGCCGAACCAGCCGGCCTCGATCGCCTCGTCCCGGCTCGCGATCCAGAACTGCTCGCCGAGCACCTCGCGCCACACGGTCAGCACGTCGGCCTCGGCGCCCGGCACCGCGTAGACATGGCGGGCGCGGCCCTCGCCGCCGAGGAGGGCGACGCCGGCGCGCAGCTCCCAGTCCTCGTCGAAGTCGATACGGGACTGCTCGTCGAACGGGATGTCGATCATGCCGTGGTCGGCGGTGACGTACAGGGCGCTGCGCGGCGGAAGCTGCTCGGCGAGGCGCTGCGCGAGGCGGTCGACGTACATGAGCTGACCGCGCCAGGGGTCGGAGTCGACGCCGAAGCGGTGGCCCTTGCCGTCGACCTCGCTGTAGTACGTGTACACCAACGACCGGTCGCCCGCCGCCAGTTGCTCGGCGGCCAGGTCCATGCGGTCCTCGCCGGAGAGGCGCCCGCGGAAGGTGCCGCCGCTGAGGGCGATCTTCGTGAGGGGCGTCGACTCGAAGGCGGGTGCGGAGACCTGCGCGGTGTGCACCCCGGCGTCGTGGGCTCGCTGGAAGATCGTCGGGTACGGCTGCCAGACGTGCGGCTGCGTCCAGGGGATCCAGCGGAGCTGGTTCATCAACTCGCCCGTGTCCGGGTTACGGACGGTGTAGCCGGGCAGGCCGTGCGCGCCGGGCGGCAGGCCGGTGCCGACGGAGGCGAGCGAGGTGGCGGTGGTCGCCGGGTAGCCCGCGGTGAGAGGGCTGCCGGTGCCGCCGCGTGAGGAGGAAAGGAGCGAGGTCAGGAAGGGCGCCTCGTCGGGGTGGGCCTTGAGCTGCTCCCAGCCGAGCCCGTCGATCAGGAACACGCAGGCACGGTCGGCGGGCGCCAGCTCGGGGATCGCCGCGGCGCAGCCGGGGACGCCGAGGTGGGAGCCGAGCGTGGGCAGCAGGTCGGCGAGGGAACCGGCGCCGTATTCGGGCACGGGGGCGGATCGGACGGCGAGCGGCTCGGCATCGTGCCACTCGTCCCAGGCGGGCACGGCCATCAGCGGGCGGTCGCCGCGGTGGCCTCGGACAGGGACTGCGCAAAGGCGAGGGTCTGGCGCACGGTGTCGGGACCGTCGCCGGTCTCGCTGACGCGCAGGCTCAGGTCGTCGGCCGTCGAGTTGCCCGTGTAGCCGTGGTCCGCCTCGCAGTTGGGGTCGCCGCAGGCCGCGGGCTCCAGGTCGATGCGGGAGACGGCACCCCAGCCGATGGTCAGGACGACCTCGCGGGGCAGCGTGCCGGGGACGTACTTCTCCGGGTTGGCGACGACGCGGCTGAGCACGACCGACGAGATCCGGCCGAGCTTCACGGACTCCGTGGACGTCGTCGCGTACGGAGTCGGGGAGGTGCTGTCGGCGGCCTGCTCGTCGGTGTGGCTGACGATGAAGCGGGTGCCGGTGAGGACGAGCACGGTGACGTGCCTGCGCACCTCGTTCGAGTCGAAGGTGGTCTCCTGGTGGACCAGGTACGACCCGATGGGTTCGCCGCCGACCGCGGCCTCCACCGCCTCGGCCACGAGGGCCGGGTAGTAGCCGCTGCGCTCGATCGCGGCGCGGAGCCCTTGGGTCGTCGTACTGGTCTTGGCCATGGGGTCCATCTTAAAGCCCGGGGAGGGGCCCGCGGTGCGCCTGTGGACGGGTGCGGAAAACACCTGTATGTGGGGCTCGTCTCATCCGCCGGTCCGGTCAGTACGCGGGCAGGGTGCGGGGGCCCAGGTCGTCGCGGGCGGGCGGTGGGGCGAGGCGTATCGAGGCGCCGAGGACCGACAGGCCGTGCTGTGCGACGACGACAGGCTCCAGGGAGACGCCGACGACCTCGGGGTGGTCGTCCACGAGCCGCGAGACCCGCTGCAGCAGCTCTTCGAGGGCTGCCGTGTCGACCGGTGCGGAGCCTCGCCAGCCGAAGAGCAGGGGTGCGGTCTTGATGCCCCTGACGATCGACTGGGCGTCGCGGTCGGTGACCGGGATCAGGCGGTGTGCGGTGTCGCCCAGGAGTTCGGACGCGGCGCCGGCGAGCCCGAAGGACAGGACCGCTCCTGCGGCCGGGTCGATGACCGCGCGGACGACGGTGTCGACGCCGCGGGGCGCCATGGCCTGGACCACGGGCCGCAGCTCCCCTGGCTTGCCCAGGGACTCGGACAGCTCCTCGTAGGCGCGGCGCAGCTCCGTCTCGTCCCCCAGGTCGAGGCGTACGCCTCCGAGGTCCGCGCGGTGGCGCAGGTGGGGGGCGGTCGTCTTGAGGGCCACGGGGTAGCCGAGGGCACGCGCTGCGGCGGCCGCCTCGTCCGGCCCGGGAGCGGGCAGGGTCTGCCGTACGTCGATGCCGTAGCGGGCGAGGAGGGCGCGGGCGTCCTCGGGGGCGAGCTCGGTGCCGCGCGGGTCGTCGTCCTTCGCGAGGAGCGCCGTGATCAGCTCGGCGGCGCCCGGCTCGTCGATGCCGTCGTACTCGGGGACCTTGCCGGGTTCCGCCGCGTCGCGCCGCCACTGGGCGTACTTGACGGCCTCGGCGAGCGCGCGGACCGCGCGCTCGGCCGCGGGATAGGCGGGGATGAGCGCGGGGGCGGGGGCGGGTTCGTCCGTGGGGGTGCGTCCTGCCGGGGTGCCGTTCGCGGTCCTGGCCAGGGCGCGCGGGCCGGTGCTGGTGGCGGCGGAGAGCGCTTCCGCGAGGCCGCCGAGCTCCACGTGCACGACCAGGACGGGCTTGGTGGGGGTGCCCGCGGCGGCCGAGCTGAGCGCTTCGGCGAGCGCCTCGTCCGCGGCGGACGTCTCCCCCACGGCGGGCATCGCGGTGACGACGACCGCGTCGCACTTGTCGTCCGCGAGCGCCTCGGTGAGCGCCGCGTGGAAGTCCTCGGCGGACGCCGCGGTCGTCAGGTCGACGGGCGGCTTGGGCCGCAGCCCCTCGGAGAGGCAGACGTCGTACGTGAGGAGGCCGAGCGACTCCGAGTTGCCGAGGATCGCCACGCGGGGGCCGGGCGGGAGTGGCTGGCGCGCGAGCAGCAGGCCGGTGTCGACGAGTTCGGTGATCGTCTCGACGCGGATGACGCCCGCCTGGCGCAGCAGGGCGGACACGGTCGCGTAGGGCAGGCGCGTGGCGCGGACGGCGTGGCCGAGGGGGGCGACGCCGCTGTGCCGGGCGCCCTGCACGACGACGAGGGGTTTGGCTGCGGCCGTGCGGCGGGCGAGACGGGTGAACTTGCGCGGGTTGCCGATGGATTCGAGGTACATGAGGGCGACGTCCGTGTCCGGGTCGTCGTACCAGTACTGGAGTACGTCGTTGCCGGAGACGTCCGCGCGGTTGCCGGAGGAGACGAACGTCGACACGCCGGTCACGCCGGTGACGCCGCCGCCGCGCCGTTGGAGGCGGGCGAGCAGCGCGATGCCGATGGCGCCGGACTGGGCGAACAGGCCCATGCGGCCGACGCGCGGCATCTCGGGCGCGAGCGAGGCGTTGAGCCGCACCTCGGGCGAGGTGTTGATGACGCCGAAGGCGTTCGGTCCGATGAGACGCATGCCGTACGAGCGGGCCTGGCGCACCAGTTCGCGCTGGCGGGCGCGGCCCTCGCTGCCGGACTCGGCGTATCCGGCGGAGATCACGACGATGCCCTGTACGCCGCGCTCGCCGCACTCGGCGACGACTTCGGGGACGTCGCGCGCGGGGACGGCGACGACGGCGAGGTCGACCGGGTCGGTGGCGTCGATGTCGTGGACGGAGCGGTGGGCGGGGACGCCGTCCAGGTCCCGCAGGTCCTCGGGGAACGCCTTGTTCACCGCGTGCAGGCGGCCGGTGAAGCCGGCGTCGCGGAGGTTGTCGAGGACGCTGCGGCCGACGCCTCCGGCGTTGCGGCCCACGCCGACGACGGCGACGGACCCTGGGGCGAGGAGCCGGTGCACCGAGCGGGACTCGGCGCGCTGCTCACGCGCGCGCTGCACGGCGAGGGAGGCCGCGGTGGGTTCGAGGTCGAACTCCAGGCGGACGACGCCGTCCTCGAAGCGGCGCTTCTGGGTGTACCCGGCGTCCGTGAACACCTTGATCATCTTGGTGTTGGCGGGCAGCACCTCGGCGGCGAAGCGGCGGATGCCTCGCTCGCGGGCGACGGCGGCGATGTGCTCCAGGAGCGTGGACGCGACGCCCCGGCCCTGGTGGGCGTCCTGCACGAGGAAGGCGACCTCGGCCTCCTCGGCGGGGGCGGAGGCGGGCATGCCCTGCGCGTTGATCCGGTCGTAGCGGACGGTCGCGATGAACTCGCCGCCCACGGTGGCCGCCAGGCCCACCCGGTCCACGTAGTCGTGATGGGTGAAACGGTGCACGTCCTTGGCGGACAGGCGCGGGTAGGGCGCGAAGAAGCGGTAGTACTTCGACTCGTCCGAGACCTGCTCGTAGAAGTTCGTGAGCCGCTCGGCGTCCTCGGTGGTGATGGGCCTGATGCGCGCGGTACCCCCGTCGCGCAGCACCACGTCTGCTTCCCAGTGGGCGGGGTACGTGTGCCGATCCGACGGGGTCTGCATGGGGCAAGCGTACGGCGCACCACGGACAGTCGTACGGGTCGCGGCGCGAGCGGTGTGCGGGCGCGCGAGGGCGGTGGCGCACGGGTCGCGACGCACGCGGGCCGACGGCAGGCTATGAGGGCCGACGGGCGCGGGCGTGCGGTACGAGGGTCGCGGGTGTGCGGCACGAAGGGCTCACAGCGGGTGCGTCCACCGGTGTGGGAGACTGGTCTAGACAACTGTGAGACTCCTGAAGGGCAGCAACACATGGCTGAGCGCCGCGTCAACGTCGGCTGGGCCGAGGGCCTTCACGCCCGCCCCGCCTCCATCTTCGTCCGCGCGGCCACGGCGGCCGGCATCCCCGTGACGATCGCCAAGGCCGACGGCAACCCCGTCAACGCCGCCTCCATGCTCGCGGTGCTCGGCCTGGGTGCCGCAGGCGGCGAGGAGATCGTCCTCGCCTCCGACGCCGAGGGTGCGGACGTCGCCCTCGACCGCCTGGCCAAGCTGGTCTCCGAGGGGCTCGAGGAGCTTCCCGAGACGGTCTGACGACTGTCCGGCGAGGGGCGCGCCCATTTCGCGGGCGCGACTTCTCACGTCAAATAACACATCGAATAAAGGGTCTGCTCGTTCACGCGGGCAGGCCCTTTGTTTTATTTCCGGGGATCGATTTCCCGCACCACGCACATAAAAGGCTGCCCTCTTTTTATACGGCGGCCGTGTTAATACTGAAGACCCGGTGTGTTGACGGAATGTTGCCAGGTCCTCACACGGTCGCCGGCGCCCGGGACGCGCAGCCGGTGTGCGGCGGCTGCGCGCTCCGCGTGCTGCGCCGTCAGCGCCCGCGCGCGCTCCGCGTCGCCGCGCGCGACCGCGTCGACGATCGCCCCGTGCTCGGCCCAGGAGTCGACGGGCCGCGCGGGCGGCTCGACGGCGTACATCCAGGCGATCTTGTGGCGGAGCTGGGTGAGCAGCGTGACGAGCCCCGGGCTTCCGGAGGCCTGCGCGAGCGTCTCGTGGAACCAGCCGCCCAGTGACCGCAGGTCCTCGTTCCGGCCCCCCTTGGAGCGCTCCTGACCGAGCCTGACCAGGCCCCGGAGGACCTTCAGGTGCGCCTCCGTGCGGCGCTGCGCGGCGCGGGCCGCGGCGAGCGGTTCGAGGAGCATCCGGATCTCCAGCTGGTCGGCCGCCTCCTGCACGGTGGGTTCGGCGACGCACGCGCCCGCGTGCCTGCGGGTGACGACGAAGCCCTCGGCCTCCAGGGTGCGCAGCGCCTCACGCACGGGAACGCGCGAGACTCCGTAGCGGCGGGCGAGCACCTCCTCGGTGAGCCTGCCGCCGCGCTCGTGGACCCCGGCGACGATGTCGTCGCGGATCGCCGTGCATACCGCCTGCGCGGGAATACGCATGCCCCGACCTCCGCCTCGATCTCCGCAGAAAATGCGGTCGCCAGTCGCTCGTACAGCGCGATGAATGTCTTTTCAGCGCGCTTGCCCAGCGACTCTATTCCAAGCGGCGTCATTTTCCGAAGGCAGCCCGGAATTCATGGAGATTTTTTGGACAAGACCGTTCGGGAACGGCGAAAGCCCCGGCTCGGTGAGCCGGGGCTTTCGGTGCGCTGTCGCTGCGGACGCGGCAGAGGTCAGACGTTCACGCCGTGCGAGCGCAGGTACGCGACGGGGTCGATGTCCGAGCCGTAGTCGGGGCTCGTGCGCGCCTCGAAGTGGAGGTGCGGGCCCGTGACGTTGCCGGTCGCTCCGGAGAGGCCTATCTGCTGCCCGGGGGTGACCGTCTGGCCGACAGAGACGCCGATGGACGACAGGTGCCCGTACTGCGTGTACGTGCCGTCGTGCATCTTGATGACGATGTTGTTGCCGTAGGCGCCGCCCCAGCCCGCCTCGACGACGGTGCCCGAGCCCACGGCGTGGACCGAGGTGCCGCTGGCGGCGTGGAAGTCGATGCCGGTGTGACTGCCGGAGGACCACAGGCCACTGCTCGCCTTGTACCCGGTGGACACGTACGAGCCGGTGACCGGCACGACGTAGGCGTTCAGGCGCTTGCGCTCGGCCTCACGGGCGGCGCGTTCCTTGGCCGCGCGCTCCGCCTTGGCCTTCGCCTCCGCCTTGCGCCTGTCCTCCTCGGCCTTCCTCCTGGCCTCGGCCTCGGCCTTCTTCTTCGCAGCCGCCTCGTCCGCGGCCTGCTGCTGGGCGGCGGCCTGCGCGTCGATCTGCTCAGCGAGGGAGTCACCGATGGAGAGGGCCTTGGTCAGGCCGGTCTGCTCCACGGCCGCGTCGCCGGCGGCGAGGGCGGGGGCGGCGAGGCCTCCGATGACACCGGTCGTGGTGAGCGCGGCGACGCCGGCGACCTGCGCGGTGGTACGCGTGAGACGGCTCGGACGACGGTGCTTCCCGGTGGCACGGGTGAACGCCATGAGGCGGCTGATCCTTTCCCTCCTTCTCGCCTACCGGGTTAGCTGACGGGTTCGGAGCAGGAAGGTCTCCTACGGACTTCCTTCAAGAAAGGATGTCCGATTCACCCCAGGGACTGCGTGTGGGTCCCCGGCTCCCCCGGCTCGCGCCTTGGGGGACTCGGCGATGGCTGCCCGGTGCCGCGGGCGCGGCGTACTTCTTGCTTCTGGCGGACAGCCGGACCGACGCTAAGCGGGGCATCTTTCAATCAACAAACGGAACCGGGCTTTTGTAGCGCATGCCACAGGGCAGACAGGCAACCACCGGTTCAATTCGGACATACGAGGGCCCCGGTGGTCATCTCGCCCACCGGGGCCCGAAGTTGTCCGCCCCACGGTCAGCCCGTGACGACGGTCACCTCTCCGATGCCGAGCGCCCTGACGGGCTCCTCGATCTGCGCGGCGTCACCCACGAGCACCGTCACCAGCCGGTCGGCCGGGAAGGCGTTCACGACGGCCGCGGTGGCCTCCACGGTGCCCGTGGCGGCGAGCCGCCGGTACAACTCCGCCTGGAAGTCGTCCGGCAGGTGCTGCTCGACCTGGTCGGCGAGGGTCCCCGCGACGGCCGCGGCGGTCTCGAACTTGAGCGGGGCGACGCCCACCAAGTTCTGTACGGCGACGTCCCGTTCGGCGTCGGTCAGACCCTCCGCGGCCAGCGTGCGCAGCACCTTCCACAGGTCCTCGAGCGCCGGACCCGTGTTCGGGGTGTCCACGGAACCGCTGATGCTCAGCATCGCGGCGCCCGTCCCGTCCGGCGCCGAGAGCAGCACCTGACCGAACGCCCGCACACCGTAGGTGTAGCCCTTCTCCTCGCGCAGGACCCGGTCCAGACGCGAGGTGAGGGTGCCACCCAGGCAGTACGTGCCGAGCACCTGCGCCGGCCACACGCGGTCGTGCCGGTCCGCGCCGACACGGCCGATCCGCAGCTGGGTCTGCACGGCGCCGGGCCGGTCGACGATGACGACACGGCCGCGGTCGTCGGCCGTCACCGGCGGTACGGGACGCGGCTCCGCCGTGTTCCCCGTCCAGGCGCCCAGCGTGTCCGCGAGGAGGGCGTCGAGGTCGGTGCCCGCGAGGTCGCCCACGACGACGACGGTCGCCGTGGAGGGGCGCACGTGCCGGTCGTAGAAGGCGCGCACGGCTGTCGCGTCGATGGCGGCGACCGTCTCCTCGGTGCCCTTGCGGGGACGGGACACGCGCGCGGTGGCCGGGAAGAGCTGCTTGGAGAGCTCCTTGGCGGCGCGGTAGGCCGGGTTCGCCGTCTCGTGCGGGATCTCGTCGAGCCGGTTGCGCACCAGGCGGTCGACCTCGCCGGCGTCGAACGCGGGCGCCCTGAGGGCGTCGGCGAGCAGGCCCAGCGCCTTCGGGAGCCGGGAGACGGGCACTTCGAGGGAGACCCGTACGCCCGGGTGGTCCACGTAGGCGTCGAGGGTCGCGCCGCAGCGTTCCAGCTCCGCGGCGAACTCCTCGGCGGCGAGCTTGTCGGTGCCTTCGGAGAAGGCCCTCGCCATGATGTTGCCGACCCCGTCGAGCCCGGCGGGCTCGGCGTCGAGGGGCGCGGCGAGGTTGACCTCGACGGCGACGACCTGCTGGCCGGGGCGGTGGCAGCGCAGCACCGTCAGGCCGTTGTCGAGGGTGCCGCGCTCCGGGGCGGGGAACGCCCACGGCTTGGCGTCGCCGGCCTGGGGCTGCGGGTGGAAGTCCATGGTCGCGAGCTCGGTCACTTGCCCGCCTCCTCTTCTGCGGTCGCGTCGGCGGTCTCGTCAACTGGCGCCCCGTCGCCCTCTGCGGCTTCTTCGGAGGCCGTGGGTTCGTAGACGAGCACCGCGCGGTTGTCCGGGCGCAGATGAGCCTTGGCCACCTCGTGGACCTCCTCGGCGGTGATGTCGAGGACGCGCTGCACGGCGGTCAGGGCGAGCTGCGGGTCGCCGAACAGGACGGCGAACTTGCACAGTTCGTCGGCGCGGCCCGCGACCGTGCCGAGCCGGTCGAGCCACTCGCGCTCCAACTGGGCCTGGGCGCGTTCCATTTCCTCCGGAGTGGGCCCCTCCGCGACGAACCGCTCCAGCTCCTCGTCGACGGCCGCCTCGATCACCGGGACCTCGACGTCTCCGGACGTCTTCACGTCCAGCCAGCCTACGGAGGGTGCTCCCGCGAGCCGCATGAGGCCGAACCCGGCGGCGACGGCCGTCTGGTCACGGCGGACGAGACGGTTGTAGATCCGGGACGACTCGCCGCCGCCCAGGACCGTCAGGGCGAGGTCGGCCGCGTCGCACGCGCGCGTGTTGTCCGCGGGCAGCCGGTAGGCGGCCATCAGCGCGCGGGCCGGGACGTCCTCCTCGACGACCTCGCGCAGCTCCTGTCCGATGCGCTCGGGCAGGGAGCCGTCGCGCGGGGGCTGCTTGCCCTCGTGCCGCGGGATGGAGCCGAAGTACTTCTCGACCCAGGCCAGAGTCTTCTCGGGGTCGATGTCCCCGACGACCGAGAGGACCGCGTTGTTCGGCGCGTAGTACGTGCGGAAGAAGTTCCGCGCGTCCTCCAGGGTGGCCGCGTCCAGGTCCGCCATCGAGCCGATGGGCGTGTGGTGGTACGGGTGGCCCTCCGGGTACACGAGGGCGGTCAGCTTCTCGAACGCGGTGCCGTACGGAACGTTGTCGTAGCGCTGACGGCGCTCGTTCTTGACGACGTTGCGCTGGTTCTCCATCGACTCGTCGTCGAGCGCGGCGAGCAGGGAGCCCATCCGGTCGGCCTCCAGCCAGAGCGCCAGCTCCAGCTGGTGGGCGGGCATGGTCTCGAAGTAGTTGGTGCGCTCGAAGCTCGTCGTCCCGTTCAGCGAGCCGCCGGCGCCCTGCACCAGCTCGAAGTGCCCGTTCCCGTGGACCTGCTTCGACCCCTGGAACATCAGGTGCTCGAAGAGGTGAGCCAGACCCGTACGGCCCTTGACCTCGTGGCGCGAGCCGACGTCGTACCAGAGGCAGACCGCTGCGACCGGGGTCAGGTGGTCCTCGGAGAGCACCACGCGCAGGCCGTTGGCGAGGCGGTGCTCTGTCGCTTTGAGGCCGCTGGAACCGGCCTCGGCGGTGGCCGTGTGACCCATGGGCATGTACGTCCCTTCGATCGCGGAACTATCGCGGAAACTGCAGATCTGCTGCCAGTTCTGCCACTGTATGCAAGCGTCCGGACGCCTGGCGAAGTTCCCGCACTGCGTACGCCGAGAGCGAGCACCGAACGCCGTACGGACGGGTCGCGGTCGGCGTTGTCAGTGGGGCGGTCCACAATGGTGCGCGTCAGACTCTCGTACATGCCCCGGCAGCATCTGTGAAGGAGCCGCAGCAGCGATGGCCCGCCGCAGCACGAAGACCCCGCGCCCCGATGACGACGCAAACTACGAGGAGAAGATCCTCGACATCGACGTCGTCGACGAAATGCAGGGCTCCTTCCTCGAGTACGCCTACTCGGTGATCTACTCCCGGGCCCTGCCTGACGCCCGTGACGGCATGAAGCCCGTCCACCGGCGCATCGTCTACCAGATGAACGAGATGGGCCTGCGCCCCGACCGCGGCTTCGTGAAGTGCGCCCGCGTCGTCGGCGAGGTCATGGGTAAGTTGCACCCCCACAGCGACGCGCCGCTCTACGACGCCCTGGTGCGGCTCGCCCAGCCGTTCTCGATGCGCCTCCCCCTGGTCGACGGCCACGGGAACTTCGGCTCCCTGGGCAACGACGACCCGCCGGCCGCCATGCGGTACACCGAGTGCCGGATGGCCGACGCGACGTCGCTGATGACGGAGTCGATCGACGAGAACACGGTCGACTTCGTGCCGAACTACGACGGCCAGGAGCAGGAGCCCGGTGTCCTGCCGGCCGCCTACCCGAACCTCCTGGTCAACGGCGCGTCCGGCATCGCCGTCGGCATGGCGACGAACATGCCGCCGCACAACCTGGGCGAGGTCATCGCCGCCGCCCGCCACCTCATCCGGCACCCGGGCGCGGACCTCGAGACACTGATGAGGTTCATCCCGGGCCCCGACCTGCCGACCGGCGGCCGGATCGTCGGCCTGTCCGGCATCAAGGACGCCTACGAGTCGGGCCGCGGCACCTTCAAGATCCGCGCCACGGTCTCCGTGGAGAACGTGACGGCGCGCCGCAAGGGCCTCGTCGTCACCGAGCTCCCCTTCGCGGTCGGTCCCGAGAAGGTCATCTCGAAGATCAAGGACCTCGTCGGCTCCAAGAAGCTCCAGGGCATCGCGGACGTCAAGGACCTCACCGACCGCCTGCACGGCCTGCGCCTGGTCATCGAGATCAAGAACGGCTTCGTGCCGGAGGCCGTCCTGGAGCAGCTCTACAAGCTGACGCCGATGGAGGAGTCCTTCGGCATCAACAACGTGGCGCTGGTCGACGGCCAGCCCCTCACGCTCGGCCTCAAGGAGCTCCTGGAGGTCTATCTCGACCACCGCTTCGAGGTCGTACGCCGCCGCAGCGAGTTCCGCCGCGGCAAGAAGCAGGACCGGCTCCACCTGGTGGAGGGCCTCCTCGTCGCTCTGGTCGACATCGACGAGGTCATCCGCATCATCCGCTCCAGCGAGAACAGCACGGAGGCCAAGCAGCGCCTCATCGAGCGCTTCTCGCTGAGCGAGATCCAGACGCAGTACATCCTGGACACGCCGCTGCGCCGGCTCACCAAGTTCGACCGCATCGAGCTGGAGACGGAGCGCGACCGCCTCAACGGCGAGATCGACGAGCTGACGGGCATCCTGGATTCGGACGCGGAGCTGCGCAAGCTGGTCTCGGCCGAACTGGCGGCGGTGGCCAAGAAGTTCGGGACCGACCGGCGCACGGTGCTCCTGGAGTCGGCGGGCACCACCGTGGCGGCGGTGCCGCTGCAGGTGGCCGACGACCCGTGCCGCGTCCTGCTCTCCTCGACCGGCCTGCTCGCGCGTACGGCCGGCGGTGAGCCGATCCCCGGGTCCGAAGAGGGTGGTGCCGACAAGCGCGTCAAGCACGACCTGATCGTCTCCGCGGTGCCCGCGACGGCCCGCGGCGAGGTCGGCGCGGTCACCTCCGAGGGCCGCCTGCTGCGTCTGAACGTGATCGATCTGCCGCAGCTCCCGGACACGGCGTCCGCGCCGAACCTCTCCGGTGGCGCGCCGATCTCGGAGTTCCTGTCCTCCCTGGAGGCGGACGAGAAGGTCGTCTGCCTCACGACCCTGGACGAGTCGTCGCCGGGCCTGGCGATCGGCACCGAGCAGGGCGTGGTGAAGCGCGTGGTGCCCGACTACCCCTCGAACAAGGAGGAGTTGGAGGTCATCACCCTGAAGGACGGCGACCGGATCGTGGGCGCGGTCGAGCTGCGTACCGGTGAGGAGGACCTGGTCTTCATCACCGACGACGCCCAACTGCTGCGCTTCCAGGCGTCCATGGTGCGCCCGCAGGGCCGCCCGGCGGGCGGTATGGCCGGCATCAAGTTGGCGACGGGTGCGAAGGCGATCTCGTTCACTGCGGTCGACCCGGCGGTCGACGCGGTCGTCATCACGGTGGCCGGTTCGCGCGGCACGCTCGACGACTCGGTGCAGACGACGGCCAAGCTGACGCCGTTCGACCAGTACCCGAGGAAGGGCCGTGGCACGGGCGGTGTGCGCTGTCAGCGGTTCCTGAAGGGGGAGGACTGTCTGAGCCTGGCCTGGGCGGGCCCGGCGCCGGCGCGCGCGGCGCAGAAGAACGGCACACCGGCCGAGCTGCCCGAGATGGACCCGCGCCGCGACGGCTCGGGCCTCTCGCTGCCGAAGACGGTGGCGGCGGTGGCGGGCCCCGTCTGACGGTAGTTCGCTGAACCCGGCGGCAGAGATCAAGGGGTCTGCCGGCGGTGACGGCGTGGAGGAGGGCCTGGCGCTCAGGTGGCGGGTCCTCCTCATCCCAGGCCCGCCACCAGCGGTGCAGGGGGTGGCCGGGGTCAGCCAGGCCCGGACGGTGTCCGGTGCGGCGACATCCAGGGGCGTCACCCCGCATGATCCCGAGGCCCGTTACGGCCAGAAGGTCACCGTGGCCGGGAAGCGCGACTGGATCGGCTGTAGCGCCCCCCCCAGACCGAGACCTGTGACGAGATGAGTCCGAATCTCATCGTCCAGGTGGTCACCCGCCCACCGCCGCAGCGGGACATCGATGCCCTCGACGGCACCTGGGACTTCCCTGTCGAATGGGAGGCCCGTACTCCGCCCTGCCCGCGAGGCATGCCGCGAATGAGATGACCGGCTGAAGTGCACCGGCAACATCGACGGCAGGACTGTCGGCGAGTGTGGTGACGTCGTACGAAATTCGGCTCCGCACCTGGACTCGGTGTGCGTGGAGCGTGTGTTGGGCTGAACCTCTCCGCGGCACTCATCACACGGTGGGTCGAGGCTGTGACTTCCTTGACAGGTGTCAGAGGTTTATCTCACGTGGTGAGTTCCGCGAGTTTCTTGCCCTGTCCGCGGCGATGCCCCTTTCCGCCCAGTCGGCGATCCCCCCTTTTCGCGCGGACGGCGGCCGCGTCGACGATCGCCGAGGTCCAGTCGGCCTCACCGCTGGCCCCGAGTTCTTCCAGCACCGCCCCGTGCAGTCGGCTCCATAAGCCGGCCTCGGTCCATAACGTGAAGCGGCGGTGCGCGGTGGCGGGCGACGTGCCGAACGTCGGCGGCAGATGCCGCCAGGCACATCCACTGGTCAGCACATACACCACCGCCGTGAACACGGCCCGCTCGTCGCAGGGAGCCGTCCCACCCCCTTGGGGACGAGCAGCGAACGACGGCAGCAACGGGGCGACCAGCTCCCAGAATTCATCTGGAACCAGTCGCTTCGACAGATCGCAATCCATAACCAGCATCATGCCGCACGGATATCACGCCACGTGAGACACCCTCTTATCGAGCCACGTGAGACAACCCTCGATACGTTGCAAACTCAACAACTCACCCTCCTTTCCCAGCGATGTGCCCTCAAAACCCTGGCCAGAACGTCCCGTCGAGATTGACGCAAAACCCCTGACCAGGGCGCCAAGTCGAGGTTGACGCCGACATATGGCCCTGTCTACGCTGCCGAACGTCGTCGGGTTGCCGATCATGAAGTTCGCCCTTTTAGCGACTGGAGAGATGCACTAGATGAACGGCTTGGAGACTAGGTTTCCCAAGTACGAACTGATCTCGTCCGACAAGAGCACGGACCCTATTCCGGAGCTCCGCGAGTTACGCGAGAAGACCCCGATCGCCTGGGTTCCGGTCATCGACGCGGCACTTCTCACTCGGCATGCCGATATCGTCCGAGTACTGAAAGACCACCGCATGGCTCCGGCCAACCTGACACAGGGCATCCGGCTGCTCAGCCCCGAACAGCAGGAGGAGCTGGAGCCGCTGAGCACCGCCGTCGGGAAGTGGATGGGGCACACCGTTCCCGCGGATCACCAGCGGTTCATCGGCCTGCTGAAACGTTTCTTCACTCCGGCCATGATCGACCGGATGCGGCCGCGCGTGCGGCAGTTGTCGCATGAACTGCTGAATGCGGTGGAGCCGGCCGGCCGGATGGACATCGTTTCCGACATCGCGTATCCGCTGCCCGCGTGCGTCATCGGCGAGATGCTCGGCGTGCCCATGGACAACAGGGCGCAACTGCTCGCCTGGTCGGCCGACATCGGGGCGATCGCCGAAATCGTCAGCTATGACCGGCTCATGCAGTGCCAGCGGAGCCTGCTGGCGATGCAGGACTTCGTCCTGGAGGTGGTCGAGGAGCGCAGGGCCGATCCCAAGGACGACCTGATCAGTGCGTTCGTCGCCGCCGAACGCGAGGGCCTCCTGAGCGAGGCGGAGATCCTCTCCAACTGCGTGATGCTGCTCTTCTCCGGGCACGAGACCACCGGCGGGCTGATCACCAGTGGCCTTGTCCAGCTGTTCGATCACCCTGATCAGCTGGAGCTGCTGAAGTCCGATCCCGACCTGATGCCGGGCGCGGTCGAGGAGATGCTCCGGCTCGCCGGACCGGCTTCCGTGATCACACGGACCAATACCGAACCCGTCGAAGTCGCCGGTCATCACTTCGAAGCGGGGCAGCAGTTCCTCCTGGCGCTGATGGCGGCGAACCGCGACCCGGAGGTATTCGAGGACCCGGACCGATTCGATGCCACCCGGCGTCCGAACGACCACCTCGCTTTCGCCACCGGCATGTTCTACTGCCTCGGCGCGGCACTCGCGCGGATGGAAGCGGATGAATTCTTCAGGATTCTCCTGGACCGTTTCCCCGACCTCAGCCCCGGATACGAAACTCCGGACTGGCAGCCGGTACTGCTCATCAGCCGACGCTTGAAGACGCTCCCCGTCAATCTGCGGGGTGCCGACGGAAGCGGTGCCGGCGATGAGTGATGCCGATCGGATAGCGGCCCTGCTGAAGGACCGCGCCGCCGACCAGGTAACGAAATTCAGTCCTTCACCGTACGAGACCGGACAGTTTCTGCGGATATCCGAGCGTGCGGACGTCGGTGCACCGCAGATCGACTACTTGCTCGCGACGCAGCGACCGGACGGCCTGTGGGGTTCGGTCGGGTTCGAGCTGGTACCGACGCTGGGCGCGGTGGCGGGTCTGTCCTCCCGGCCGGAATACGCCGACCGGGCCGCGGTGGCGGACGCCGTGGCGCGGGCCTGCGGAAAGCTCTGGGAGCTGGCGCTCGGTGCGGGCGGGCTGCCGAAGCTGCCCGACACCGTGGCATCCGAGATCATCGTGCCCAGCCTGATCGATGTGCTGGGCGAGGTGCTGCACCGCCACTGCCCGGCCGCATGTGGCCAGGCGGGGCACGACCGGGAGTTTCCCAACCCGCCGGGCGCGAAGCCTGAGTTGTGGCGCCGGCTGAACGACCTGATCGCCCAGGGGCAGGCCATCCCGAAGACGGCATGGCACACACTCGAGGCATTCCATCCGCTGCCGCAACAGTTCGCGGCGACGGTGAAGCCCGCCGCGGACGGTGCGGTGACGTGTTCCCCGTCGTCCACGGTGGCCTGGGTGTCGGCCGTGGGGACGGACGCCGGGGAACCGACTCGCGCCTATCTCGAAGAAGCGCGGAGCCGCTACCGCGGAGCTATCCCCATGGGAAGCTCCATGCCGTACTTCGAGGCGCTCTGGGTGCTCAATCTGGTGCTCAAGTACTTCCCGGACGTGCCGATCCCCAAGGAAGTCGTCGAAGAGCTGGCCGCCGGGTTCGGTGAATCGGGTATCGGCGGCGGGCCCGGCCTGCCGCCCGACGGAGACGACACGGCCTACGCCAATCTGGCCGGCGACAAACTCGGCGCCCCCACTCACCCGGAAATCCTGATGAAGTTCTGGGACGAGGACCACTTCGTTTCGTATCCGACGGAGCAGACGCCCTCGGAGACCGTGAATGCGCACGCCCTCGAATACCTGAATCACCTCAGGATGCACCGTGACATCACGGAATACGGGGCCGTCGAGGACGCATGTGCCGAGTGGGTCATTTCCCAGCAGACCGAGGACGGCTGCTGGTACGACAAGTGGAATGTCTCGCCGTACTACTCCACGACGGCGTGTGTCGAGGCTCTTCTCGACGCCCGGAAGCAGGATGAACCGCAACTGGATTCGCTGCGTCGCGCCAGGGAATGGCTGCTGCGAAACCAGACGGATTCGGGCGGCTGGGGAATGGCGGAGCCGTCCTCCGAGGAAACGGCCTACGCCGTGATGGCGCTCGACCTGTTCGCCGGCCGTGGCGGCAAGGGTTCCGAGGAGTGTGCGGCAGCGATATCGCGGGCCAAGGACTTCCTCGAGGACGAGTCCAGGGAGAACCCTCCCCTGTGGATGGGCAAGGACCTGTACACGCCTTTCCGGATCGTCGATGTGACGGTGCTGTGCGGTCGTGCCGTCGTGAGCAGGTACTGATGCCTGCAGCGATCGAGTTCACGTACGAAGGCCGGCGGAACCCGAATATCGCGGAGACCGAATCCGCCTACGGTTCCCTCATCGCCGGGCTCGGGCTCCAGGAATCCGACCGCGCCGTTATTTCCGGGCAGTCGAAGATCGTGGGAGCCGCGGCGCTTGTCTATCCCGATGCGGATGCCGAGACCTTGCTGGCGGCTTCGCTGTGGACCGCCTGTCTCATCGTCAACGACGACCGGTGGGATTACGTCCAGGAGGACGACGGGCGGTTGTCTCCGGGCGAGTGGTTCGACGGGGTGACCGAGGTGGTGGACACCTGGCGAGCTTCCGGGACCCGTCTGCCGGACCCCTTCTTCGAGTTGGTACGGACGACGATGTCCCGGCTCGACGCGGCGCTCGGCACGGAGGCGGCCGACGAGATCGGGCACGAGATCAAGCGCGCCATCACGGCGATGAAATGGGAAGGGGTCTGGAACGAATACACCAAGAAGACGTCCTTGGCGACGTATCTGAGCTTCCGCCGCGGCTACTGCACGATGGACGTCCAGGTCGTTCTGGACAAGTGGATCAACGGCGGCCGCAGTTTCGCCGCGCTGCGTGACGACCCCATCCGGCGATCGATCGACGATGTGGTGGTGCGGTTCGGCTGTCTGTCGAACGACTACTACTCGTGGGGCCGGGAGAAGAAGGCGGTCGACAAGTCGAATGCGGTGCGGATCCTGATGGACCACGCCGGCTACGACGAGAGCACCGCGCTGGCCCACGTTCGCGATGAGTGCATGCAGGCCGTCACGGACCTGGACTGCATCGAAGAATCCATCGGGCGCAGCCTCCATCTCGGCAGCCAGGCACAGGAGTTGCTCGACTACCTCGCATGCCATCGACCGCTGATCTACGCAGCGGCGACCTGGCCGACGGAGACCGACCGCTACCGCTGAGCAGCGACTCGCACCATCGACACCACAAAGAAGCCATCTCTCCGCACCCCTCGGGTGTACGGATGAAGGGAACTTCCCAGCGATGAGCACTGCCACCTCTCCCCGCACCACCGACGCCGTCACCACCCCCAGGACCACCACGGCTCCGGGTAAGACTCCCGGCCTGGCTCCGGGTGGCGTTCCGGTGCTCGGGCACCTGCCGATGATCCTGCGCTCCCGTTTCGAGTTCATCGAAACGGTGCGTAACGCAGGCCCGGTGACGCGGGTCAAACTGGGCCCGAAAACCGCGTACTTCGTCAACGACTACGAGCTGCTCGCCCAGATCCTGGTGAGTGACGCGGACAAGTTCGTGCGCGGCATCCACTTCAAGAAGATGCGAAACATGGTCGGAAACGGTGTGGTCACGACCTCCGGCGACCTGCACCGGCGGCAACGGCGGATCATGCTCCCGTCGTTCAGCCAGCGCCGGCTTGCCATGCACCTCCCCGTGATGCGGCAGATCATGGCCGAGTTCGTCGCCTCGATGCCCGAGCGGCAGCCCTACGACCTGATGGGGCCGGTCATGGGGGTCGGCTGCGACATCGTGACCTCGACCATGCTCGGCGAGAAGACCCCGCCGGAGGTCCTGCGACTCGTACGCGAGGCCGTTCCGGTCTTCGTCGAGAACGCGGCGATCCAGGCCGTCGATGTGACCGGCGTCTACAAGCACCTGCCGACGAAGTCGAACCGGGACTTCGAGAGGCTGCTCAACGCCTTCAACGAGTACATGTACTCGGTCATCGACGACAAGTTCCGTAACGGAGCCGGTGAGGAGGCCGGTCTCCTCGACATGCTGATCAACGCCACCGACCCGGAGACCGGCGAGAAGTTCGACCGGACCGAAGTCCGTGACCAGGCCGCGACGATCCTGCTGGCGTCGACGGAGACCACGGCGAACACCATCAGCTGGGCCTGCTACGAACTGGCCCGGCACCCGCGGATCTTCGCCGAATGCCGGGCGGAGATCGACGCGCTGGTCAAGGACCGTGACTGGACGGACATCGAGATCGGCCGGCACGATCTGCCGGCGCTCAAGCGGGTGCTGTTCGAGGCGCTGCGGATGTACCCGTCCTCGTATCTCCTCTCACGGCAGGCGTCGGTGGACACGACGCTGGGCGGCTATGCCATTCCGAAGGACGCCGCGATCCTGTACTCGCACTACGGACAGCAGCGGGACGAGCGGAACTTCCCGCACGGCGACGAGTTCGACCCCGACCGCTGGCTGGACAAGGACGGTGGCGAGGTCACGGCGTCCGCGTTCATGCCGTTCGGGTTCGGCGCGTACCGCTGCCTCGGCGAAAGCGTGGCGACGCTGGAGGCGACGTACTGCCTGGCCATGATGATCCAGCACTGGGACTTCGCGCTCAGCGACTTCTCGGAGCCGAAGATGAACGCGACGATCACGCTCTCCCCGAAGGACCTGAAGTTCCTGTTCACCAAGCGGGCCGAGAGCGGGGCACACGATGAGTGACCTCGAGGTGCGGGTCGACCGCGACATGTGTGTGGGCTCCGGGCAGTGCCTGATCTCCGCCGCCGACCACTTCGGGCAGGACATCGAGGGGTACGTGGAGCTGCTGCCGGACGCCCCGACGACCGATCTCGCCACGAACGAAGAAGTGCAGGAAGCGGTCGAGAAGTGCCCCTCCGGGGCGTTGTCCTGGCATCGCCCGGACCAGATCTGACGAGTCGGCCGGCCCGGGCTCGACACCGGGCCGGCCGCACCGAATCCAGGGGACACCGTTACGCCCGCGGATCTTCGCCGCATCGTCCTGTCCATCTCATGGCAAGGGGCACTTTCTTGTACACGGATATCGCCGAAACGCTGGAGAGCGCAGCCGACGCAGGCCGCAGCCACACCTTACGGGCAGCCCAGATCGTCACGCCTGCACTGCGCGCGACCATAGACACGCTGAGCAGCCGAATACGCCCGATCGTCGGTTACCACTTCGGCTGGCTGGACCTGGCAGGGCAGCCGACGGACCAGGGCTGCGGCAAGATGGTTCGCGCGGCCCTGACCGTCCTCGCTGCGGAGGCCTGCGGAGGCGAGGTCCAGCGGGCCGTGCGTGGCGCCGTCGCGGTCGAGTTGGTGCACAACTTCTCGCTGCTCCACGACGACGTCATGGACGGTGATCTCGAACGCAGGGGACGCCCCACCGTCTGGGCCACATCGGGTGTGCCGGCCGCGATTCTCGCCGGCGACGTACTGCTTGCGCGTGCCTGCGCGGTGCTGCAGAACGACTCAGAGCACCGGATCTGGGCCACCAAGCTGCTCACCGAGACGATCGCGACCCTCGCCGAAGGGCAGATGGCGGACGTCGCGTTCGAGCGCCGCACGACCATCTCTCTGAAGGAGGCGCTGGCCGTCTCCGAGGCGAAGACCGCCGCACTGCTGAGCTGCGCCTGCGAGTTGGGTGCGGGACTGTCCGGGGGCGGGGCCGAGGCCCGTAAGCGCCTGGCCAGGTTCGGATGGCATCTGGGGATGGCGTTCCAGCTCGTGGATGACCTCCTGGGCATCTGGGGCGACCCCGCGGCCACCGGCAAGCCGGCCGGTTCCGATCTGCGGAACCGGAAGAAGAGCATCCCGGTGGTCGCGGCGATGAACGGCACCGGCGCAGCCGCCGAGGAGCTCGCCGCGATCTACCGCGGCGAAGAGCCGCTGACCGACGACACGGCCGACCGCGCCGCCAAGCTGATCGAGTCGGCCGGCGGACGCGCGTGGACGGAAGCCGAGATCGACCGGCACAAGAAGGAAGCGGCGGCGCAGCTGGAGGCTCTGGGCCTCAGCGAGGTGCAACGCCGGCCGCTGCTGGCGATCGCCGAATATGTCGCGTTCAGGAACCACTGAAGAACGCTCCGCCTCGAAAGTTCCTGGACTCCTGGACTCCTTGATTCATGAACTCCTGGGTTCGTGGACTTCTGGATTCCTGGACTTCTGGATTCCTGGACTTCTGGATTCGTGGACTTCTGGATTCCTGACGATGCGATCTCACCGCAGCAACGACACGGGGAGCTGAGTGCGTTGACCCTTCCGACCTCGGTGGAGGACGGCTCCAAGGCTCACCGGGCCGGCGCCGTCAGTACCGGTCGCGCCCATGCCAAGGCCATCCTGCTGGGAGAACACGCGGTCGTGTACGGAACCCCGGCGCTCGCGTTGCCCATTCCGCAGCTCACGGCCACCGCAAGCGCGGCATGGTCCGGCCACGCCGCCGAAAACCCGAGTGATCTGACCTTCACCATGACCGGGTCGGCTTCCCGCGCGGTCACCGAACAGGCCTTTGACGGTCTGCGACGTCTGACAGCCGCGTTCAAGGCGCACCTGGGAGTGACGGGCGGACCGCACCTCGACGTCAGCCTCGACGGGGCCATCCCGCCCGGCCGCGGGCTCGGCTCCAGCGCCGCGAACGCGCGGGCGATCATCCTCGCCCTGGCCGGCCTCTTCGGCCGGAAGCCGGCCGAGGACGAGGTGTTCGACCTGGTGCAGGAGGCCGAGAACCTGACGCACGGCCGGGCCAGCGGCGTCGACGCCATGGCCGTCGGTGCCGCTGCCCCGCTCCTCTTCCAGGCGGGCAGGGCACAAACGCTGGACATCGGCTGCGACGGACTGTTCGTCATCGCGGACAGCGGAACCGCAGGGAGTACCAAGGAGGCGATCGATCTGCTCCGTGCCGGATTCCGGGCCGCGCCCGGAACGGAGGACCGATTCATGCGCCGTGCCTCGCGACTCGTCGACGATGCCAAGGCGTCGCTCGCCGAGGGCGAACCCGAGGAATTCGGAGCGTGCCTGACCGAGTATCACGACCTGCTGCGCGGGGCGGGTCTGAGCACCGGCCGGATCGACGCGCTGGTGGATGCCGCGCTGCAGGCCGGCAGCCTGGGCGCCAAGATCACCGGTGGTGGTCTGGGCGGTTGTGTGCTGGCGATGTCCCGTCCGGAGCGGGCCGGGGAAGTGGCCCGGCGGCTGCGCGCCGCCGGTGCCGTCCAGACGTGGGCCGTGCCACTGAGGAGGCCCACTCATGAGCGCTGAACAGCCGTCCGCCCTGCTGTCCGCGCAGCGGACGGACATCGCGACAGCCGTCGCCCAGCCGAATATCGCGCTGATCAAGTACTGGGGCAAGAAGGACGAGCGCCTGTTCCTGCCCCGTACCGACAGCCTGTCGATGACTCTGGACATCTTCCCGACGACCACCCGTGTCCGGCTCGCGCCCGGCGCCGGGCAGGACAGGGTGACGTTCAACGGCGAGCCCGCGACGGGAGACGCCGAGCGGCGCATCACCGCCTTCCTCCAGCTGGTGCGGGAGCGGTCGGGGCGCGGCGAACGGGCCCGCGTCGACACGGAGAACACCGTCCCCACCGGGGCCGGCCTGGCCTCTTCGGCCAGCGGTTTCGCCGCCCTCGCCGTCGCTGCCGCCGCGGCGTACGGGCTCGGTCTCGACGCACGGGGCCTGTCCCGGCTGGCCCGGCGCGGCTCCGGGTCGGCCTCCCGGTCGATCTTCGACGGCTTCGCCGTATGGCACGCCGGCCACACCGGCGGCACCCCCGAGGAGGCCGATCTCAGCTCGTACGCCGAACCGGTGCCGGCCGTGGACCTGGACCCGGCACTGGTGGTCGCGGTGGTCAGCTCGGCCCCCAAGGAGGTGTCCAGCCGGGAGGCCATGCGGCGCACGATGGACACCTCACCGCTGTACGAGCCGTGGGCGGTGTCCAGCCGGGCCGACTTGACGGACATGCGAGCCGCGCTCGGCCGCGGCGACCTGCCGGCGGTGGGCGAGATCGCGGAGCGCAACGCCCTCGGCATGCACGCCACCATGCTGGCCGCACGCCCCGCCGTGCGGTACCTGTCACCGGCGTCGCTCGGCGTCCTCGACAGCGTTCTGCAGTTGCGGCGGGAGGGCGTGCCGGCCTACGCGACGATGGATGCCGGTCCCAATGTGAAGGTGCTCTGCCCACGTCCGGACGCCGAGCGGGTCGCGGAAGCCCTGCGCGCCGTTGCGCCGGTCGGATCGGTGCACATCGCCGGTCCGGGGCGGGGAGCCCGTCTGGTGGCGGGGGAATGCCGGTGACCGGCCCGCGCACGGTGACCCGGCGTGCTCCGGGCAAGCTTTTCGTCGCGGGTGAGTACGCGGTGGTGGAACCGGGCAACCAGGCGATCCTGGTGGCAGTCGACCGGTACATCACGGTCACCGTGTCCGACGGCGCCTTACCCGGTGTCGTCGTCTCCTCCGACGTCGGAGCCGGCCCGGTGCACCACTCGTGGCGGGACGGGCGGCTGACAGGCGCTGCGGGCTCACCTCATGTGGTGGCGGCGGTCGAGACCGTCGTCCGCCTCCTGGCCGAACGCGGCCGGTCCGTCCCGCCGTTGGCCGTGTCGATCAGCAGCACGCTGCACGAGGACGGCCGGAAGTTCGGCCTGGGCTCCAGCGGCGCGGTGACCGTCGCGACGGTCACCGCCGTCGCGGCCCACTGCGGACTGGAGCTCACGGTCGAAGAGCGCTTCCGCCTTGCGCTGCTCGCCGCCGCCCGCATCGACCCCAAGGGATCCGGTGGAGACATCGCCACCAGCACCTGGGGCGGCTGGATCGCCTACCGGGCGCCCGACCGGGACGCCGTGCTGGACCTGGCCCGCCGTAAGGGAGTGGACGAGGCACTCCGGGCGCAGTGGCCGGGCCTCTCCGTACGACGGCTGCCGCCGCCCCGAAACCTTCGCCTCGAGGTCGGCTGGACCGGCAACCCCGTGTCCACCACGTCCCTCGTGACAGACCTGCAGCGGCGCACCTGGTGGGGCAGCTCCGCGCACCGGACATTCGTCGGGGCGACCGGCGAGCTCGTGCACGCCGCGGTCACCGCGCTGGAGGACGGCGATACCGAGGGCCTGCTGCGGCAGGTCCGGCGGGCCCGTGAAGAGCTGGTCCGCCTCGACGACGAGGTCCGCCTCGGCATCTTCACCCCTGAACTGACGGCTCTCTGCGCCATCGCCGAACACGCCGGAGGCGCCGCCAAGCCCTCGGGGGCCGGGGGCGGCGACTGCGGCATCGCCCTGCTGGACGCCGAAGCCCTGTACGACCGCTCACAGTTACGCCGCCGATGGGCGGCGGCCGGGGTGCTGCCGCTACCGGTGTCCCCCGCCATGGAAGGAGTCGAGGAATGAGCAGCGCCCAGCGCAAGGACGACCATGTCCGGCTCGCTGCGGAGCAGCAGCGCGCGCACGGCGGACGCAACCAGTTCGACGACGTCTCGTTCGTCCACCACGCCCTCGCCGGAATCGACCGGCCGGACGTCCGCCTGGCCACGACGTTCGCCGGCATCTCCTGGCAGGTACCGCTGTACATCAACGCGATGACGGGCGGCAGCGCCAAGACCGGCGCCATCAACCGGGACCTGGCCGTCGCCGCCCGGGAGACAGGCACCGCCATCGCGTCCGGGTCCATGCACGCCTACTTCAGGGACCCCTCCTGCGCCGACACCTTCCGCGTGCTGCGCGCCGAGAACCCCGACGGTTTCGTGATGGCGAACGTCAACGCGACCGCGTCCGTCGACAATGCCCGCCGTGCCGTCGACCTGCTCGAGGCGAACGCCCTGCAGATCCACCTGAACACGGCGCAGGAGACGCCCATGCCGGAAGGCGACCGGTCGTTCGGGTCGTGGCCGGCCCAGATCGCGAGGATCACGGCGGCCGTCGACGTCCCCGTGATCGTCAAGGAGGTCGGCAACGGGCTCAGCAGGCAGACCCTCCTGGCGCTGCCGGATCTGGGGGTGCGGGTCGCCGACGTCAGCGGCCGCGGCGGCACCGACTTCGCCCGTATCGAGAACAGCCGGCGCGCCCTGGGCGACTACGCCTTCCTGCACGACTGGGGGCAGTCCACCCCGGCCTGTCTGCTGGACGCCCGGGATGCCGGCCTCCCTCTGCTGGCCTCCGGCGGGATCCGCAACCCGCTCGACGCCGCCCGCGCCCTCGCGCTCGGCGCCGTTGCCGTGGGCTCCTCGGGCGTCTTCCTGCGCACGCTGATCGACGGTGGCGTGCCCGATCTGATCACCCAGATCTCCACCTGGCTGGACCAACTCGCCGCGCTGCAGACCATGCTCGGCGCTCGGACCCCCGCCGACCTCACCCGCTGCGACGTGCTGATCCACGGCGAGCTCCGGTCCTTCTGCACGGACCGGGGCATAGACGTCCGGCGGTTCGCCCGACGCAGCAGCTCCGCCGACAGTCGTTCCGAGATGACAGGAAGCACACGATGACCGAAGCACACGCCACCGCCGGCATACCGATGAGGTGGGTGGGGCCCGTCCGCATCTCGGGGAACGTCGCCACCACCGAAACCCAGGTACCGCTGGCCACGTACGAGTCTCCGCTCTGGCCCTCGGTCGGCCGCGGCGCGAAGGTGTCCCGGCTGGCAGAGAAGGGCATCGTCGCCACGCTCGTCGACGAGCGCATGACCCGCTCCGTGCTCGTCGAGGCGACCGACGCGCTGACCGCACTCACCGCGGCACGGACCATCGAGGCCCGCATCGACGAGCTGCGCGAGCTGGTACGCGGCTGCAGCCGGTTCGCCCAACTCATCGGCATCCGGCACGAGATCACCGGAAACCTGCTGTTCATCCGGTTCGAGTTCAGCACGGGTGACGCCTCCGGGCACAACATGGCGACGCTGGCTTCCGACGTGCTCCTCAAGCACCTGCTGGAAACGGTTCCCGGCATCTCCTACGGGTCGATCTCCGGGAACTACTGCACGGACAAGAAGGCCACCGCCATCAACGGCATCCTGGGCCGCGGCAAGAACGTCGTCACCGAGCTGCTCGTGCCGCGTGACGTGGTGACCGACGTCCTGCACACCAGCGCCGCGAAGATCGCCGAGCTGAACCTCCGTAAGAACCTGCTCGGGACCCTTCTCGCCGGCGGCATTCGTTCGGCGAACGCCCACTACGCGAACATGCTGCTCGCGTTCTATCTGGCGACCGGCCAGGACGCGGCGAACATCGTCGAGGGCTCCCAGGGCGTCGTCACGGCCGAGGACCGCGACGGCGACCTGTACTTCGCCTGCACGCTGCCGAATCTCATCGTCGGCACGGTCGGCAACGGCAAGGGCCTGGGCTTCGTGGAGACCAACCTGAACCGGCTCGGCTGCCGGGCGGACCGCGAGCCCGGCGAGAACGCCCGCCGGCTCGCCGTCATCGCGGCGGCCACGGTGCTCTGCGGGGAGCTGTCGCTGCTCGCGGCACAGACCAACCCCGGCGAACTGATGCGTGCGCATGTCCAACTGGAACGAGACCACAAGACCGCGAAGGCTGGTGTCTAGAGCATGCCCCTCCCCATAGGTATCCACGATCTGTCGTTCGCCACCGGCGAGTTCGCGCTGCCGCACACCATCCTCGCCGCACACAACGGAACCGAGATCGGCAAGTATCACGTGGGCATCGGCCAGGAGTCGATGAGTATCCCGGCCGCCGACGAGGACATCGTGACCCTGGCCGCGACGGCTGCCGCGCCGGTCGTCGCCCGGCACGGCAGCGAACGGATCCGCACGGTCGTACTCGCGACCGAATCGTCGATCGACCAGGCGAAGTCGGCCGGTGTCTATGTCCACTCCCTGCTCGGACTGCCGTCGGCCACCCGCGTCGTGGAGCTGAAGCAGGCCTGTTACGGGGCGACGGCCGGCCTGCAGTTCGCCATCGGCCTGGTGCAGCGTGACCCCGCCCAGCAGGTTCTCGTCATCGCCAGTGACGTCTCCAAGTACGACCTGGACAGCCCCGGTGAGGCGACGCAGGGCGCCGCCGCGGTCGCCATGCTCGTCAGCGCCGATCCGGGTCTTGTGCGTATCGAGGATCCGTCGGGCCTGTTCACCGCCGACGTCATGGACTTCTGGCGGCCGAACTACCGCACCACGGCTCTGGTCGACGGCAAGGAGTCCATCGACGCCTACCTCCAGGCGGCGGAGGGGGCCTGGAAGGACTACTCGGAGCAGGACGGCCACGCCCTGGAGCAGTTCGCCGCGTTCTGCTACCACCAGCCGTTCACCAAGATGGCTCACAAGGCCCACCGGCACCTGCTGAACTACTGCGGCCACGACACCCAGGGCGACGACGTCACGCGTGCCGTCGGCCGGACCACCGCCTACAACAGGGCGATCGGGAACAGCTACACCGCCTCCGTCTACCTGGGCCTCGCCGCGCTCCTCGACCAGGCCGACGACCTGACCGGCCGGCGCATCGGATTCCTCAGCTACGGTTCCGGCAGCGTCGCCGAGTTCTTCGGTGGGACCGTCGTCGCCGGATACCAGGACCGGCTGCGGACCGAGGCGAACATCGAGGCGGTCTCCCGACGGCGGCCGATCGACTACGCCGGCTACCGCGAGCTGCACGAGTGGGCCCTCCCCGACGACGGCGGCGACCACGCCACCCCGCGGCAGACCACGGGACTGTTCCGGCTGTCCGGTATCAGCGGCCACAAGCGCCTCTACCAGGCGTGCTGACCGGACCGGCCCTCGGGACACACGCATGAACCATGATCTGAAGGACATCAGGATCCTCGGCACGGGTGCGTACGTGCCGGACCGGATCGTCACCAACGACGAGGTCGGCACACCGGCCGGAGTCGACGACGCCTGGATCGTCCACAAGACCGCAATCCGGGAACGGCGCTGGGCCGGGGCCGGCGAGGCCACGTCGGACCTGGCGACGTCCGCGGCGCGAGCCGCGCTGCGGTCGGCGGGCGTCACGGCCGAGCAGCTGTCCGTGATCGTGGTCGCCACCTCCACGCCGGACCGGCCGCAGCCGCCCACGGCGGCGTACGTCCAGCATCGCCTCGGGGCGACCGGAGCGGCCGCGTTCGACGTCAACGCGGTGTGTTCCGGCGCCGTGTTCGCCCTGTCCGCGGCGGGCGGCGCCCTGCTGCGGCAGGGTGGCTACGCTCTGGTGATCGGTGCTGATGTCTACTCACGGATCCTCGACCCGACCGATCGCAGGACAGTGGTGCTGTTCGGTGACGGGGCGGGCGCGATGGTGGTCGGCCCCGCCGAGCACGGCACGCTCGTACGGCATGTCGCGCTCCACACGTTCGGTGATCTCGCAGGTCTGATCACCGTGCAGGCGGGCGGCAGCAGGATGCCGCTGGACCACTCCGGCCTGGACGCGGGGCTGCAGTACTTCGCGATGTCGGGGCGCGAGGTGCGCCGCTTCGTCGTCGAGCAACTTCCGCAGCTGGTGAAGGAGTTCCTGCACGAGGCGGGGGTCGAGCCGGGCGACATCGCACACTTCATCCCCCACCAGGCCAACGGCGTGATGCTCGACGAGGTCTTCGGCGCCCTGGGAATGCACCGTGCCACCATGCACCGCACGCTGACGCACTACGGCAACACGGGCGCCGCCTCGATTCCCCTCACTCTGGACGTGGCCGCCCGTGAGCACAGGTTCCGCCCCGGCGAGCTGATCCTGCTGGCCGGGTTCGGCGGCGGCATGTCCGCGAGCCTCGCCCTGATCGAGTGGGCGGACCTCTAGAAGTCAGCCCCCTCCGCACCTTCTTCGCCCTTCTCCTGTACGTAGCGGAGAACGCCCCACATGCTGTGCTCGTCCGCAGTGTGTGGGGCCTCGCTCCTACAGGCGGCGAGTTCCTTGCCGAGCGCCTCCGGGTCGACGCCCGCACCGATGAGGACGAGCTGGGTCAGTCGCCTCTCACCGGCCGGCCACGGCTCCGGGTAGAAGCGCAGGAACCGTCCGACGGCGTGCACGGCGTACCTGTTGCGCGGATCGGCGGCGCCGAAATCGACGTACCCCTTGATGCGGTAGAGCCCCTCGGGCCGGCTGTCGAGGAAGGTCATCAACCGGCTCGGGTCGAGCGGCACTTCGGACTCGACAGAAACACTGTCGTACGCGGCGTGCATGTGCCCGTCATGCCCGTCATGCCCGTCCACGTCGGCGCTGTCGCCGTCATGGCGGGGCAGGTCGTCGAACGACAACTGCCCGATCCGCTCCCGCGTCGGCCGGCAGTCGAAGAGGAACTCGGGGTCCACGCGCGCGTAGGTCGCGGGGACGACCGCGGCGCGCCCCGAGAGCTCTCGTACGAGGTCGAGAACGCGCTCCCGCTCCCGCTCGGGGACCCGGTCGGCCTTGTTGACGACCACGAGGTCCGCGATGGCCAGATGCCGGTCCACCTCGGGATGCCGCTGCCGGGTGGCGTCGAACTCGACGGCGTCGACGAGCTCCACCAGACCGCCGTACATGATGCGGGGATTCTCACTGGCCAGCACCATCCGCACGAGCTCCTGGGGCTCGGCGAGGCCGCTCGCCTCGATCACGATCACATCGAGACCGCCGCTGACGGCCGACGGCCGGGTGAGCCGGTCCAGGTACTCGTCGAGCTCGCTCGCGTCGACGGCGCAGCACAGGCAGCCGTTGCCCAGGGAGACGGTGGAGTCGCCCAGCTGCCCGGCGACGGCCATCGCGTCGATCTCGATGGCGCCGAAATCGTTGACGATCGCGCCGATCCTGGTGCCGCCGCCATGGTGCAGCAGATGGTTGAGCAGGGTCGTCTTGCCGGAGCCCAGGAACCCGGCGAGGACGACGACGGGGATCTGCTGCGGGTGTTCCCGACTCGGCTGACTCAACGCGCGACCTCTCCCACGCCGTCGCGCCGATCGGCGCGAACACCGGCGTTCTTACGACGAATGAATGCCGACTCAGGATACGAGCGCGTAGAAACACCGCGGAGTGAACGATTGTTAGCGTCGCGGGCGGGGCACACGACAGGCATGGCGCCCGGGCGAGCGACCCCTGTTCCCCGTGCGCCTCCTCTCCGCCTCCCAGCCGATCAGCGCCGCTCGGCAACCTGGGAGGCGGCTAGCGCGCCGCCCACCGCTCGCCGGTCCCTTTCCCGTCGCCCCGCACCCGACGACCGGCGGACGGTCGCCTGAACCGGGGGTTGACATGGCCACACAAAGTAATGGGATACGCGCACTGAGTGCCGCCGCACTGGTGGGGTTCGCCCTCGGCGGGGCCACGCTGGCCCTCACCATGCAACAACGCCGCGAGGAGCTACGGATCCGCGTCGAGCAGCTGGAACGGGACGAGGTGGCGCAGCGCCGCAGGGCCCGGGCTCATCAGCAGGGCATGCACTGGGCACTCCTGGTCAAGGCCATCGACGACCCTTCACTCGCGGCCGTGATCAACACCTACAGCGCGGAGGTTCCGCTGGAGAAGCTGCGCCAGTACTTCTACGCGAACGCCTGGTACGTCAATCTCTTCCATCTGCAACAGGCGGGCCTCCTCGACCAGGAGCAGCTGGTAGGGCACCTACGCGACCTGTTTCAGAGCGAGGTCTTCGTCGAATACTGGCGAGCCACTCGGCACAACCGGGCGACCCTGCCTCATTCATCCGACGAAGCTCAGCTCGGCGACCTCGCGGAGCACCTCTTGGAGGAACTCGAGGAGGCGGACACCGATGTGTGGTGGGTGGTCGGCGATCCGCCGCCAAGCTGACTCCTCGACTGTCGTCCAGACGAGTCATCTTCAAGTCGCGCGAGAAACACTGCCGCCGGTACAGACGACACACAAGGGGTCGCATTAGCCTGACGGCCTCTGGCCGGAACTATGCCCCCAAGGATCGGTATCCCTTGAAGATCGTGCGCCGTATCGGTGTACCCCCGCACGTCCGTGGCAGTACCTCAGGCGCGAACTGCCCTGACGTGTTCGAGCTGAGCGACGGCAACTTCGCCGTTATCGGCACGGAGGCCACCGCCGAGCTCGACAAAGAGCTCCCCGCCGACGCGTCGCGCGCCGACTACGAGCGCATCGTGATCGTCAGCCGTGAGACGCTCGTGCGCGCCAAGGCGGACATCCCGGACGCCTAGGCCCCTCACTTCCGGAGCCCGGTCCCTGCAAGGGGCCGGGCTCCAGCGCGTTCAGGGCATCACCGGCACCGGAACCGGAGCCGTCGGCCCGACATAACGTGCCGCCGGGCGGATGATCTTCGAATCACGCGCCTGCTCAAGGATGTTCGCGCTCCACCCCACCACGCGCGCAGCGGCGAACGTGGGGGTGAACATCGCGCGGGGCAACCCGCACAGCTCCATGACCACGCCCGCGTAGAACTCCACGTTCGTGTGCAGTTCCCGTCCCGGCTTGAGCTCCGCGAGGATCGCCTCCACCCGGCGTTCGACCTCGACGGCGAACTCCACCATGGGTCCGCCGAACCGCTGGGCGATGCCGCGCAGCATGCGCGAGCGCGGGTCCTCCGTGCGGTAGACGGGGTGCCCGAAGCCCATGATCCGGTCGCCCGCGAGGACCCGCTCACGGATCCATCCGTCGATACGGTCCCGCGTGCCGATCGCGTCGAGCGTGTCCAGCGCGCGGCTCGGCGCACCGCCGTGCAGCGGTCCGGAGAGCGCCCCGACGGCGCCCACCAGACAGGCGGCGACATCCGCACCGGTCGACGTGATGACCCTCGCCGTGAAGGTTGACGCATTGAACCCGTGGTCAATGGTTGAGATCAGATATTGCTCGACGGCACGGGCGTGGGCGGGGTCCGGCTCCGAACCCCTCAGCATGTAGAGGTAGTTGGCCGCGTACGACAGGTCGTCGCGGGGCTCGACCGGTTCGAGGCCCTCACCCAGCCGGTGCAGCGCAGTGAGCAGTGTCGGCACGACCGCCGTGGCGGCGAGGGTGTCCTCGCGGCGCCGCTCGTCATCGATGTCGTACACGGGCCGGAAGCCCTGCGAGGCGCCGAAGAGCGAGAGGGCGCTGCGGAGCCCGGCGAGCGGGCCGGAGAGTGCGCCGGCTCGGGCGATCACGGGCAGCGCGGCCCGTACGTCGTCGGGCAGCCGGCGCAGGGTCGCGGTACGCGCGGCGAAGGCCGCTGACCGTGCGGCGTCCGGCAGCTCGCCGTGGATCATCAGGTGCCACACGTCCTCGAAACCGCGGGTCTGCGCGAGCTCGACGGCCGAGTACTGGCGGTAGTGGTAGAAGCCCTCACGCCCTCTGACGTCACCCAATCGGGTGTCGGTGACGACGACGCCCGCGAGTCCCCGCGGTACGTCGACAGGGGCGGCCGTGGTCCCGTTGATCGACATGTTTCCTCCCTGGACTTGATTCGACTGTCCACTCTTGACTAATACGCTGTCAATATTGATTGAATCAATACAAGCGATCCGGATACGGTGACGCCCATGACCGATCACGAGCCCGCACCCCCGCCCGCGCGGGACGCCCGGCGACTCAGCACCAAGGAGACCGCCGAACTTCTGGGCGTGAAGCCCGAGACCGTGTACGCCTACGTGAGCCGCGGTCAGCTGAGCAGTCGCCGAGCCGGGCCCGGCTCCCGCGGCAGCACGTTCGACGCGGACGAGGTGGCGGCGCTCGCGCAGCGCAACAAGCGGGAACCGGCGGCCGGTTCGGCCCCGGACGAGCTGTCCGTGCGGACCCGGATCACATTGATCGACACGGATCGCTACTACTTCCGGGGGGTCGACGCGGCCGAGCTCGCCGCGCACCACACCTACGAAGAGGTCGCCGAGTGGCTGTGGACCGGGGTGATGCGGCCGGGAACTCAGTTCACCGCGCCGCGGCAGTCACTCACCGCGGCCCGGCGCGCCGTGGGAGCGCTGCCGGAGCACAGCAGCCCCGTCGACCGCCTGCGGGTCGCCGCGGTGGCCGCGGCCGTCGCCGACCCGCTCCGCTTCGACCTCTCCGAAGAGGCCGTGCTCGGCACGGCCCGCACCCTCATCCCCACGCTGGTGGCCGCCCTGCCGCCCGTACGGCACACGCACCGCGACGGCGGCCCGCTCGCCCAGCGCCTCTGGGGGCGCCTCACCGGGCACGAACCCGACGACCCGTCACTGCGCGCCCTGGACACGGCACTTGCGCTGCTCGTCGACCACGATCTCGCCGCGTCGACTCTCGCCGTGCGCGTCGCCGCGTCGGCGCGCGCCCACGCGTACGCGGCCGTGTCCGCGGGCCTCGGCGTCCTGGAGGGTCCGCTCCACGGCGCCGCCAGCGGTCTCGCGCACCGCATGCTCCTCGACGTGCTCGACCGCGGCAACGCGGCTCCCGTGGTGGCGGACGAACTGCGGGCCGGACGGCGCGTGCCGGGCCTCGGACACCGCCTCTACCGGGGCGAGGACCCGCGGGCCCAGGCCCTGTTCGCCCTCCTCGAAGAGATCCCCAAGGCCCACTCGGCGCTCGCCGCGGCCCGGGACGTCGTGGCGACGACCGCCCGTCACACGGACCTCCACGCCAACGTCGACCTCGCCCTCGCGGTCTTCACCGTCACGTGCGGGATGCCCGCGGAGGCCGGTGAGACCGTCTTCGCGGTGGCCCGGACCGCGGGCTGGATCGCCCACGCCCTGGAGGAGTACGGCGAGCGCCCGCTGCGGATGCGGCCGAGCGGCCAGTACGTGGGGCTGCGCCCGCCGCAGCCGCTTCCCACACCGCACGGTCCGCTGCCGGAAGAGCGGGGTTAGGCTCCCCTGTGTGAGTACGTGTGCGACCGCCTCGCGGGATCTGAACGAGCCTCTCGCGGGGACCGCCGCCACCGCGAGGACCTGGCTGCTGATCGAGCAACCGGGCCCCTGGGGTGCGAAGGCGCTGACGTCCAGCCATCTGGACCCGGAGCTCGGCCGGGCCCTGGAGACGGCCGCGGAGGGGACGGGCGTGCGCGTCGCCCTCATCCGGCGCCCGGGCCGGCACGCCGACCGTCATGCCGCCGGCTTCCGTCGCCATGTGTATGTGGCCCACACCGTTCCGGGAAACACATGGCTGCGCGGCACCATGACCGACTCTCCGGAGGAGTTGCTCGCCCTCGACTTCGCCGCCCTGGGAGCGGGCGATCACCGCGGCTTCGGTGCGCCGCACGAGGGCGCGCCTCTCGCTCTCGTCTGCACCAACGGCAAACGCGACCGCTGCTGCGCCCTCCTGGGCCGGCCACTCGCCGCCGACCTCACGGAATCCGGGCAGGACGGCATCTGGGAGGTCACCCACCTGGGCGGCCACCGCTTCTCCCCCACGCTCCTCGTCCTGCCGTACGGATACGCGTACGGGCGTGCCGACGCCGCCCACGTCAGGGCCGTCCTCGACGCGGTCCGCGCGGGCCGCGTCGTCACGGGCGGGTGCCGTGGGAACTCCGCGTGGGAGCGTCCGGGGCAGGCCGCCGAGCTCGCCGTGCGGACGTCGGCCGGTGTCGATGCCGCCGGGGTCCTGAGCGTCGTCGGCACGGAGGGCGGGGCTCCGCGCTGGGAGGTCACCGTCGCCCACACGGACGGCCGCCGCTGGCGCGTCACGGTCGCGCAGGGGGCGTCGCTGCCTCCCCGCCCCGAGAGCTGCGGCGCCGTACTGGGCACTCCCGCGCGCATGGACGTACTGGCGGTGGACGAGGTCACCCCCGGCGGCACACAGACCCACACGACAACCGTCGGTACCCAGGGCTGAGCCGGTCGGACCCGCCGGGCCGCGACGCGGGGGGCCACTCCGCGAGACCTGACGCACGAGGACGCGAGGCCGGGACCACGCGAGGTGCTGCGGCCCCGAAGGTCGCGCCCACCCCACCGCCTCCTCCACCCCGCCCCGCGACCGTCCCCCCGCGAGATCCCCACCACATCCGCTACGGAGTACCCCGCTCGCCCCCGTACCGTTCTTCGTATGAGCCCCACTCCCCCCGCGCGCCGACTACGCCTCGGACTGCCGCGACGCGTTTTCGCGCAGGTGCTGCTCATGCAGGTGGCGATCGCCGCCGGAGTGGCCGTGCTAGCGACCGGGCTCTTCCTCGCGCCGCTCAGCAACCAGCTGGACGATCAGGCGATGCGCCGCGCGCTCGCGATCGCGCAGACCACCGCGGCCCAGCCGAGCATCGCCGAGGATCTGCGGCACTCGCGCCCCACGGTCGACGGCCCCGTCCAGCGGGAGGCCGAGCGGATCCGCAAGGCCAGTGGCGCCGAGTACGTCGTGATCATGAACAAGGAAGGCGTCCGCTGGTCCCACACGGACCCGCGTGAGGTCGGCAGGGTCGTCTCCACCGACCCCAGCGAGGCGCTCGCGGGCCACGCGGTCATGGAGATCGACAGCGGCACCCTCGGACGCTCGGCGCGAGGAAAGGTGCCCCTGCGCGACGCACAGGGCGACATCGTGGGCGCCGTCTCCGTAGGCATCGAGTACGACAGCGTCAGAGCGCGGCTCATCCACGCGATCCCCGGTCTGTTCGCCTACGCGGGCGGAGCCCTCGCCGTCGGTGCCCTGGCCGCCTACCTGATCTCACGCCGCGTGCAGCGGCAGACCCGTGACCTGGCCTTCTCCGACATCTCGGCGCTGCTGTCGGAGCGCGAGGCCATGCTGCACGGCATCCGCGAAGGGGTCGTCGCCCTTGACCGGAGCGGCCGGATCCGGCTTCTCAACGACGAGGCGCACCGACTCCTCGGCATCGGTGACGAGGTCATCGGGCAGTCGCTCGACGACGCGCTCGGCCCCGGCCGCACGACAGATGTGCTGTCGGGCCGGGCCACGGGCACGGACCTGCTGACGGTCCGCGGCCAGCGCGTCCTCATCGCCAACCGCATGCCCACGGACGACGGCGGCGCCGTGGCGACCCTGCGGGACCGCACCGAGCTGGAACAGCTGGGCCGGGAACTGGACTCGACGCGCGGCCTGATCGACGCCCTGCGCGCCCAGGACCACGAACACGCCAACCGCATGCACACACTGCTCGGTCTGCTCGAACTGGAGATGTTCGACGACGCCGTGGAGTTCGTCGGCGAGGTGGTCGGCGACCACCGGGCGACCGCGGAGCAGGTGACCGAGAAGGTGCACGACCCGCTGCTCGCGGCGCTTCTGGTCGGCAAGGCGACCGTGGCGGCGGAACGCGGCGTGGCCCTGTGGATCTCCGACACGACGCTGCTCCCCGACCGGTTGATCGACCCGCGGGGACTCGTCACAATCGTCGGGAACCTGGTCGACAACGCGGTGGACGCGGTCGCGGGCACCCTCCACGCGCGCGTGGAGGTCGATGTGCGGGCCGACGACCGTACCGTGGAGCTTCGGGTGCGGGACACGGGGCCGGGAGTCCCGGCGGCCCGCCGGGAGCTGATCTTCACGGACGGCTGGTCCACCAAGAAGCTGCCGTCGCACGGGAAGCGCGGCCTGGGTCTCCCCCTGGTGCGCAGACTCGCGGAACGTCAGGGCGGCAGTGTCCACGTCGCCGAACCGGACGGTGGCGGCGCCGAGTTCGTCGTCGTCCTCCCGGAGGCACTGACGGACCCGGACCTCGCGACGGAGACCACCGAGGCGCCCCCACCTGCAGCCCCCACAACAACAACTCCTACTGCCACTACTACTGCCACTGCCACTGCTACGAAGGAGGACCCGCGGTGATCGAAGTGCTGGTCGTCGACGACGACGTCCGCGTCGCGCGGGTCAACGCTGCCTACGTACAGAAGGTGGCCGGCTTCCACGTGGTGGCCGAGGCGCACAGCGCGGCTGAGGCCCTGCGGGAGGTGGAGACGCAGCCCCACATCGACCTGATCCTCATGGACCACTATCTGCCGGACGAGACGGGGCTCGCGACCGTGCAGGAGATCCGCCGCCGCGGCCATCTGACCGACGTGATCATGGTGACGGCGGCCCGGGACGTGTCCACCGTGCAGGCCGCGATGCGGCTCGGCGCGCTGCAGTACCTGGTCAAGCCCTTCGCGTTCGCGGGCCTGCGCGCCAAGCTGGAGGCGTACGCGGGTCTGCGCCGCACCCTGGACGGCGGCGGGGAGGCCGAGCAGGCCCAGGTCGACCGGATCTTCGGCGCTCTCTCGGCCGACTCCGAGCCGGATCTCCCCAAGGGGCACTCCCTCAGCACGGCGGAGCTCATCCGCAGGGCGCTGGTGGACGCGGACGGCCCTCTCTCGGCGCTCGAGGTCGCGGAGCACACCGGGCTGAGCAGGCAGACGGCACAGCGCTATCTGAAGCTTCTGGAGCGCACGGGGCGCGCCAGGCTGACCCTCAAATACGGCGATGCGGGCCGCCCAGAACATCGTTATGTCTGGGCGACCCGCACCTGAGCGGCGTACGAAGGTCCGTCAGCCGGCGGCCTTGGCTGCCTTGTCGACGAATTCCGTGGTGAACGTCTTGCTCAGGTCGACCTTGGCGTTCTTGATGTTCGGGTTGAACGCCTTGAGGACGCTCTCAACAGTCTCGGGACCGTTCTGGGGCATCACGCCGTCCGTCGTGAACATGGGCAGCGTGGCCTTGATCGCCTCGGCGTACAGCTTCTTGTCGCCCTGGGAGTAGTCGGCGGGCATCTTGGCGGCGATCTCGTCGGCGCTGTGCGTGGACATCCACTTGAGCGTCTTGACGAAGGCGTTGGCGAGCTTCTGGACCGTCGGCTTGTGGCTGTTGACCCAGTCCGTCTGCATGTAGAGGCTCGACGACGGGTACGGGCCGCCGAGTGCCTTCTGGGAGCCCTCCGGGGTCCGCATGTCGATGAGGACCTTGCCGAGCTTCTTGTCCAGGATCGTGGCGACGGTCGGGTCGGTCGTCATGCCGCCGTCGATCGAGCCCTTCTGGAGGGCGGACACGAACGTCGGGCCCGCGCCGACGGCGACCGGCGAGAACTCGCTCGGCTGGACGCCGTTCTTGACCGCCAGGTACTTGGTGAGGAAGTCCGTCGAGGAGCCGAGGCCCGTGATGCCGAGCTTCTTGCCCTTGAAGTCCTTGGGCGACGAGATGGCCTTCGACGCCTTGTTGGAGACGATCTCCACCTCGCCCGGGGCTCGCGAGAACTGCACGACGGACTCGACGGACTTGCCCTTGACCTGCAGGTCGAGCGTGTGGTCGTAGAAGCCGACGGCTCCCTGGACCTGGCCGGAGACGAGGGCCGTCTCGGCCTGGACACCCGCGGGCTCGCTCAGGAGTTGGACATTCAAACCCTCGTCCTTGAAGTAGCCGAGCCGGTCCGTGAGCATCGCCGGCAGGTAGATGACCTTGTCCAGGCCGCCGACCATGATCTTGACGTTCTCGCCCTTGCCGCCCGCCTTGTCGTTGCCCGAGCTGTGGCTCGTGCCGGCGGCGTCGTTGGCGCACGCCGTGAGCGAGGAGAGGGCCAGCAGGCCGGTCGCTGCGAGGGCCGAAAGCCGCGCGGTCTTACGCATGGTGGTTCACGTCCTTGTGAAGAGGGTCGGAAGAGCGGTGCGGGGAAGGAGAAGCAGGAAGCGATACGGGGCGGTCAGCTGTCCGAGTCCGCCGGCTTCCAGCGGAAGATGCGGCGTTCGGCGAAGGTCAGGAGCCCTTCGGCCAGCAGTGCCACGACGGCGAGGATGACCATCGCCGCGTACACACCGGCCGCGTTGAACGTGCCCTGGGACTGGGCGACGAGGAGGCCGACACCCTTGGTGGCGCCGATGTACTCGCCGACGATGGCGCCGATCAGCGCGAAGCCGAAGCTCACGTGCAGGCTGGTGAAGATCCATGACGTGGCGGACGGGATGACGACCTGAAGCGTCACTCGGCGGTCGCTGGCGCCCAGGATGCGGGCGTTGGCGACGAGGTTCCGGTCGACTTCCCGGGCGCCCTGGAAGGCGTTGAAGAACACCGGGAAGAACACCAGGACGACGGCGGAGGCGACCTTGGAGGCCGGGCCGAGTCCGAACCAGATCACGAAGATCGGGGCGAGCACGATCCTCGGGATCGAGTTGAGGACCTTGATGTAGGGGCCGAGGACGTCGGCGAGGAACGTGATGCGTCCGAGCGCGATGCCGAAGACCACACCCGCGATCACGCCGATGATCCAGCCGACGAGCGCTTCGTGGAGCGTGAACCAGACCTGTTCGCCGAGCGAGCCGAGGGCCGTGCCGTGGGTGGTCCACGTCCAGATCTGGTCCCAGATCTTCGACGGCATGGAGAAGTTGAACGGGTCGATGACGGCCGCGCGCGACAGCGCTTCCCAGAGGCCGAGGACGGCGACGAGGAGCAGGACGCGGGCTCCGCCGATCAGGAGCTTGCGCCGGCGTGCCGCGCGGGCCCTGGTGACGGCACGGCCCGCCTTGGTGGTGTCGGTGCCGGTGACGGGCAGGGTGGTGGCGGCCTCAGGCGACATCGGCGGCACCCCTCTCGCGCGTGATGCGGACCTCTTCGCCGAGCGACTCCCAGATCTCGCGGTAGATGTCGATGAACTCGGGCAGCAGGCGTACCGATTCGACCTTGCGGGGGCGGGGCAGGTCGATGTCGAAGACCTGCTTCACGGTGGCCGGGCCGGCCGTCATGACGACGACCTTGTCGGCCAGCGCGATGGACTCCTCCAGGTCGTGGGTGACGAAGACGACCGAGGCGCCGGTGCCCTCCCACAGCTCCAGGAGCTCGTCCGACATCAGGGCCCTGGTCTGCACGTCGAGGGCCGAGAACGGCTCGTCCATGAGCAGGATCTCGGGGTCGTTGACGAACGTGGCGGCGAGCGCGACGCGCTTGCGCTGGCCTCCGGAGAGCTGGTGCGGGTAGCGGTCCTCGAAGGACGCGAGCCCGACGCGGGCCAGCCACTCGCGGGCCTTGGCCTTCGCCTCGGCCTTGGGGACGCCGCGGAAGCGCGGGCCCGCCATGACGTTGGACAGCACGGTCCGCCAGGGGAAGGTCGCGTCCTGCTGGAACACGAATCCGACCTTGTCGCCGACTCCCTCGACGGGTTCGCCGGCCACCAGGACCTCGCCCTCGGTGGGCTCTTCCAAGCCGCTGACGAGGGTGAGGGTGGTCGACTTTCCGCAGCCCGTGGGGCCGACGACGGCCACGAACTCACCGCGTCCGACGGTGAGATCGAGCTCACGGACCGCGGTGTGCAGGCCGCCCGACGGCGTCCTGAAGGTTTTGCTCGCGCCCCGCAGTTCGATGGCGGGGCCGGTGTCTGTGCTCATGGCGGGAAGGTAGATGTGAGCTGGGACACCGCATCAGTCTTCTGGGCGCAAGGCGGACTTCTGCTTGCAAGAGGCTGTTGTGCTCGTTTTGCTCGCGCTACAACAGCTGAGCCGAAACACGGGCTTAACAGCTCGCCTGGGCTTGAGGGAGAGAGGCCCGATGATTGACGTCCTGGTCGTGGACGACGACTTCCGTGTCGCCGAGATCAACGCGAAGTACGTGGGGAAGGTTCCCGGCTTCCGGGTGGCCGCCCGTGCCCACAACGCCGCGCAGGCGTTGGCGGCCGTGGAGCGCCAGCGGATCGACCTCGTGCTGCTCGACCACTACCTGCCCGACATGACGGGCCTCGAACTCGCCCACCGGATGCGGGAGAACGGCCACAACACCGACGTCATCATGATCACGGCGGCGAGTGACGTGTCGACGGTGCAGGCGGCGATGCGACAGGGTGCCCTGCACTACCTCGTGAAACCGTTCACGTTCGCCGCGCTGCGCTCGCGGCTCGATTCGTACGCGGCGCTGCGCCGCACCGTCGACCGGGTGAGTGGCCGTGGCGCGGCCGGTCAGGAGCAGGTCGACCGCATCTTCGGTGCGCTACGGGCTCTGCCGCTGCCGGCGTCGCCCGGCCTGCCGAGCGGGCAGTCCGAGCCGACCACGGATCTCATCTGCGGCGTCCTGCACCGTGCCGACCATCCGCTGTCCGCCCACGAGGTCGCGGCGGAGACGGGCCTGAGCCGGTCCACGGCACAGCGGTATCTGCGGCACATGGAACAGTCGGGCCGGCTGCGCCTGTCGCTCAAGTACGGGGACACCGGGCGCCCCGAGCACCGCTACGTGTGGGTGGCGCCCTGACGCGCCCGAAGGGGCGCTGAGCGCTCTGGACGACCGAACGCGGGCACGGGCCTGGAGGAAGGAGGACCGTGCCCGCGCCGGGGCCGTACGGTGCTGCGCTCAGACGGCTCCCGCTCCCGTCAGCGCACGCACCTCCGTCTCGGCGTACCTGGCCTCGTCCGGCGGCTCGTGCGACGTCACCGTGCCGAGCCAGCCCGCGAGGAAGCCGAGGGGGATCGAGACGAGGCCGGGGTTCTCCAGCGGGAAGACCTGGAAGTCCACACCGGGGAACAGCGCGGTCGGGCTGCCGGACACCACCGGGGAGAGGATCACCAGGAACAGGGCCGGGCCGAGCCCGCCGTACACGGACCACACCGCGCCGCGGGTGGTGAAGCCCCGCCAGAACAGGGAGTAGAGCAGGACGGGCAGGTTCGCGGAGGCCGCCACGGCGAAGGCGAGGCCCACGAGGAACGCCACGTTCAGGTCACGGGCGAGCAGACCAAGCGCGATCGCGACCACACCGATGCCCACCGCGGCGACGCGGGCCACGGCGACCTCGCTGCGCTGCTTGGCATGGGGACGGCGCAGGGACGCGTACAGGTCGTGGGCGACGGAGGCCGAGGAGGCGAGCGTGATCCCGGCGACGACCGCGAGGATCGTGGCGAACGCGACGGCCGCGACCACCGCGAACAGAACCGTTCCCCCTGTCGAGTCCGGGCCGCCGCCCAGGTCGAGCGCGAGCAGCGGGACCGCCGTGTTCCCCGCCGCGTTCGAACCGCGTACGGCATCGGAGCCCACGATCGCCGCGGCGCCGAACCCGAGGACGATGGTCATCAGGTAGAAGCTGCCGATGAGCCCGATGGACCAGATGACCGAGCGCCGGGCGGCCCGGGCCGTCGGCACGGTGTAGAAGCGCGACAGGATGTGCGGCAGGCCGGCCGTGCCCAGGACGAGGGCGAGCCCCAGGCTCATGAAGTCGAGGCGCGCGGTCCAGTCACCGCCGTACTTCAGTCCGGGCGCGAGGAAGTGGGCCCCGTGCCCGCTGCGCTGCGCGGCCGTACGCAGCAGTTCGTCGAAGTCCCCGTGGAAACGGACCAGGACGAGCACGGTGAGGGTGATCGCCCCGCCCATGAGCAGGACCGCCTTGACGATCTGGATCCAGGTGGTGGCACGCATCCCTCCCAGCGACACATAGACGACCATGAGCCCGCCGACACCGACGACGGTCCACGCCTGTACGGCTCCGCCGGTACCGCCGAGCAGCAGCGCGACCAGGCTGCCCGCACCCACCATCTGCGCCACCAGATAGAGAACGGACACCGTCACCGAGGAAGTTCCCGCCGCGATCCGCACCGGGCGCTCCCGCATCCTGGCCGCGACAACGTCGGCGAGCGTGAACCGGCCGCAGTTGCGCACCAGTTCGGCGACCAGGAACAGCACGACGAGCCAGGCCACGAGGAACCCGACGGAGTAGAGCAGGCCGTCGTAACCGAAGAGCGCGATCAGGCCCGAGATGCCGAGGAAGGAGGCGGCCGACATGTAGTCGCCCGCGATGGCGAAACCGTTCTCCATGGGGGAGAACAGCCGGCCGCCCGCGTAGAACTCCTCCGCGGAACCATGTCTGTTGCGGCTCACCCAGGTGGTGATGCCGAGTGTGACGGCGACGAACGCGCTGAACAGCAGTAACGCCAGCGTCTGGTGGTTCCCGGTCACCGCCGGCCACCCCCGAGCACTCGGGTCATCTCCTGGGTGTCCCAGCGCAGTTCGAGAGCCGCACGGTCCCGCCGCAACCGTGCGTGGCGCGCGTACAGCCATGTCAGCAGGAAGGTGCTGAGGAACTGTCCGAGTCCCGCCAGCATCGCCACGTTCACCGCGCCCGCGACGGGCCGGTCCATCAGGCCGGGAGCCGTCGTCGCCGCCACGATGTACGCCAGGTACCAGGCGAAGAACACGGCGGCGGCCGGAACGACGAACCTCCGGTAGCGGCTGCGCACTTCCTGGAAGGCCGCGCTGCGCTGCACTTCCAGATAGATCGCGGCAGCGCTCCGCTCCGGGGGCGTGGTCTGGGGAGGTACGGCCGGGGCGGGTGCCCCCGTGCCGTCCAACTCGCCCCACCCAGAGGCCAGCGCGTCGTACCAGGGATCGCCGAGCACACCGCGATCACCGGCCCGGGTCTGCGCCACCTCGCGCCCGTCGTGCTTCTCCACCGAACTCTCCTTGTCCGCGAGCCACTTAGGCCGCGAGCCCAAGGATGGGCAGATCGGGAAGATCCCGGACTCTTCTCCCACATCCCTTCACCCCATTAGGTGATGGCCGACCCCGGGGGCTGAACCAGGCCGTGCCGATAGGCATACCGCACCGCCTGGGCCCGGTCCTTGAGGCCGGTCTTGGCGAAGAGGTTGTTGATGTGTGTCTTCACCGTCGCGGTCGAGACATGCAGGGTGCGGGCGATCTCCTGATTGCTCAGCCCCTCGGCGATGAGCCCCAGGACCTCCGCCTCGCGCGCCGTGATCCCGTCGGGCGGCTCCGTGGGGGCGGGAGCCGGCGCGGGCTCCGAGAGCCGCTCCAGGAGCCGGCGCTGGATCTTCGGGGACAGCCCCGCGTCGCCGGACAGCACGTCCTCGACCGCCCGCACGATCTCGTCGCCGCCCGCGTCCTTGGTCAGATATCCACGGGCGCCGGCCTTGAGCGCGGGGAACAGCGACTCGTCGTCCGCGTAGGTGGTGAGGATGACGACCTGGGTGCCGGGGTACTGGGACCGGATGCGCCGCGTCGCCTCCGCGCCGTCACAGCGCGGCATGCGCAGGTCCATCAGGACGACGTCCGGGGCGAGTCGGGCGACGAGCGCGACGGCCTCGTCACCGTCGGCGGCCGAACCGACCACCTCGATGCCCGGCAGCAGCCCGAGCAGCATGACGATGCCCTCACGCACGACCGTCTGGTCGTCGGCGACGACCACTCTCGCGTCCTTGCGCCCCGCTCGGCCGGTCCGCGCACCGGCTCCGGGATCGGCCACGCTCGCCCCCGGGTCCGTCCCGCTCGTCTCCGGGTCCGCCCCACTCGTCCCCGGGTCGGTCCTGTCCGCCCCCGGATCCGCCCCGCTCACACCAGGATCCGTCGCCTTCGCGCCAGGGTCCGTCCGGTTCACTCCCGGGTCCGTCGTCCTGTCCGCCCCAGGGTTCGTCCCGCTCATACGGGTACCTTCAGCGTCACTGCGAAACCCTCCTCGCACGGCCCTGCCTCCAGCGTGCCGCCCAGCAGCTCCGCACGCTCCCTCATCCCCAACAGACCGTAGCCGGAGCCACTGACACCGAGCTCTCCCGTGCGCAAGCACGCGCCCGGGCCCGAATCCCTTACGTCGAGGGTCACTTCGTCGGTGCCGTACTCGAGTCTGACCTGGGTCTTCGCGCCGGGCGCGTGCTTGCGCACGTTCGTCAGGGCTTCCTGGGCGACTCTGCGTACCGTCTGTGACGCCTCGACGGACAGCGGGCGCCGCTCCCCCTCGACCGAGACCGTCGCGCCGTCCGCAGCCACCAGCTCGCGCAGGAAATCCTCCAACGGGGTCATCTCGCCTCGGAGCGCCGAGAGTGCCTGGCGCGTTTCGGTGAGGCCGTCGCGGGCCATGGCGCGGGCGGCGACGACCCGCTCATGGATCTGGCCGAGGTCGGCTCCGCGCTCGATGAGCAGGCGCGCCGCTTCCAGGTGGACGAGCTGGGCGGACAGGCTGTGCGCGAGGACGTCATGGATCTCGCGGGCGATCCGGGCCCGCTCGGCCAGCGCGGCGGACTCCGCCTCAGCGGCCCGCGCCGCCCGCTCCTGGCGGAGCAGCCGCTGGGCGTTCCCCCTGGCCTCCGCGTCCAGGCGCAGGACGTAACCGGCCAGGCAGAGTCCTACGGTGGTGACCGCCGTCGTGAACCAGGCGTCGTTGTTGAGGATCGCGAACCCGGTGAGCGCGCCGGCCGTGAGCGGAATGGCCGCGGTCAGGGGAAGCCGCTCCAGTGCGGAGACGGCGCAGCCGCACCAGAGCACGAGCGCCGGCCCTCTGAATCCGGTCTGCTCCGCCAGGAACGCCCCGCCCATCAGGAGGGCGAGCAGGCCCACCGAGGGCCACAGCATGTGGTCCAGAGTGGTCCGGAAGAATCCGACGGCCGCGGCTCCGCAGGCGATGAGCACGATCGGCGCGAGCGCGAGGGTCCAGCCGTGCACGCCTCGCTCGGCCGCGGCGCTCCACACCAGAGCGGTGAGCGCGACGCCCCGTACGACGCGGGCGAGGACCCGCCGGGCCCGTGTGAGTCCCTCGCGGGAGAGCGCCTCCCGCGAGGGCCAGCTGGTCCAGGCTCCCGGCGTCACACACGGTCCTTCCACGTCGGCACGCGCACGCCGTCACCGTACGCCGTGGCCTCCTGGGGTGCGGGCCGCAAGGACTGCGCGCGCCAGACGAGGACTCCGGAGCGGACCAGCAGTGTGGCCGCCAGGGCGAGCATGAGCGCGGCGCTGCCCTGCTTGACGCCGAAGGCCGCACCGGCGGCGTAGAGACCGACCCTGATCGCCACGCCGACGATCCAGACGGCGCCGCTCGCCTTGGTGCTCCTGCTCCACACGGCGCCGTCCTGTGCGGTCCAGAGCCGGGTGGTCCAGGCCCAGCCGGCGCCGATGGCGAGCCCGACGAGCAGTTCGAGGCCTATGAGTGCGGCCGACAGGGCCTGGTGGTACGGGTCGAGGAGATCCGGCTTGCGCACGGCCATGAAGACGAGCACGGCGGGCACGACCCACCAGCGCTTGTCCGCGGTGATCTGCTGCGCCGTGAACTGGCGCGCGACCACCAGCACGACGACAGCGATGATCACCAGCACGTTGGTGAACCCGGACATGACGGCCTCCGATTGACCGAGAACTTCCGAAAGCTTCCGAGAGCTTTCGATGACTGCCGCGGGCGACGCCGTGCGACGTCGACCGATGCAGTCGAAGTTACGGAAAAGGCCAGTTCACGGGATCGGAGCTGGGGTGGATCGTGGGTGGATCAGCCGGCTCCACCCACGGGTGGAGCCGGCGTCAGGGTCGCCCCTAGGCGTCGATCCGGGACCGGTCGAGGGTCGCGGCCGAGCTGCTGATGAACTCCTTGCGCGGCGCCACGTCCGTACCCATCAGCAGATCGAAGACCTGCTCCGCGGCGTCCAGCTCACCGATGTTGATGCGGCGCAGCGTGCGGTGGCGCGGATCCATCGTGGTCTCGGCCAGCTGGTCGGCGTCCATCTCGCCGAGGCCCTTGTAGCGCTGGATCGAGTCCTTGTAGCGGACCCCCTTGCGCTGGTACTCGAGGAGCGTCTCGCGCAGCTCGCGGTCCGAGTACGTGTAGACGTACTTGTCCTGGCCCTTCTTCGGCTGCACGAGTTCGATGCGGTGCAGCGGCGGCACCGCGGCGAACACGCGACCCGCCTCGATCATCGGCCGCATGTAGCGCTGGAAGAGGGTCAGCAGCAGCGTACGGATGTGCGCTCCGTCGACGTCGGCGTCGACGAGCAGGATGATCTTGCCGTAGCGCGCGGCGTCGATGTCGAAGGTCCGCCCCGACCCTGCTCCTATGACCTGGATGATCGCGCCGCACTCGACGTTCTTCAGCATGTCCGAGACGGACGACTTCTGGACGTTGAGGATCTTGCCGCGGATCGGCAGGAGCGCCTGGAACTCGGAGTTCCGCGCGAGCTTGGCGGTGCCGAGCGCGGAGTCCCCCTCGACGATGAAGAGCTCGCTGCGCTCCACGTCGTCGCTGCGGCAGTCGGCGAGCTTGGCGGGCAGCGACGACGACTCCAGGGCCGTCTTCCTGCGCTGCGCGTCCTTGTGCTGGCGGGCCGCGATCCGCGTACGGGCGGCGGCGACGGCCTTCTCCATGACGGCGCGGGCCTGCGCCTTCGCGTCGCGCTTGGTGGACGTCAGGAACGCCTTGAGCTCCTTGGCGACGACGTTCGCGACGATCCTGTTGGCCGCCGAGGTGCCAAGGACCTCCTTGGTCTGCCCCTCGAACTGCGGCTCGGCGAGACGCACCGTGACGACGGCCGTCAGGCCCTCCAGAGCGTCGTCCTTGACGACGTCGTCCTCGGCGACGCGCAGGAGCTTCTGGGCGCGCAGCACCTCGTTCATCGTCTTCGTGAGCGAGCGCTCGAAGCCGCTCACGTGGGTGCCGCCCTTGGGGGTGGCGATGATGTTGACGAACGACCGCAGGGTCGTGTCGTAGCCGGTGCCCCAGCGCATCGCGACGTCCACGCCCAGCTCGCGCGTGACCTCGGTCGGCGTCATCTGACCGTGGTCGTCCAGGACGGGGACGGTCTCCTTGAAAGTGCCCTGACCGGAGAAGCGGAGGACGTCGCAGACCGGCTTGTCGGCCGCCAGGTACTCGCAGAACTCGCTGATTCCGCCGTCGAAGCGGAAGGACTCCTCACCCTTGCTGCCCCCGTCACCGAGCCCGTACTCGTCGCGCACGACGATGGTCAGGCCGGGCACGAGGAAGGCGGTCTGGCGGGCGCGCTGGTGCAGGTTCTCCAGGGAGAGCTTGGCGTCCTTGAGGAAGATCTGGCGGTCGGCCCAGTAGCGCACGCGCGTGCCGGTGCGCGTCTTCGGGATCCGCTTGACCTTGCTCAGGCGCGCGGAGGAGTCGAACGTCGCATCGGGGCCGGACTTGGCGAAGGCGCCGGGGACGCCGCGCCGGAAGCTGATCGCGTGCGTGTTCCCACCGCGGTCGACCTCGACGTCGAGCCGCGCGGAGAGCGCGTTCACCACGGAGGCGCCCACGCCGTGCAGGCCGCCGGAGGCCGCGTAGGAGCCTCCGCCGAACTTGCCGCCCGCGTGCAGCTTGGTCATGACGACCTCGACCCCGGAGAGTCCGGTCTTGGGCTCCACATCCACGGGGATGCCACGGCCGTTGTCCCGCACCTCTACGGAGGCGTCGTCATGGAGGATGACCTCGATGTGGTCGCAATAGCCTCCGAGGGCCTCGTCGACGGAGTTGTCGATGATTTCCCAGAGGCAGTGCATCAGGCCACGGCTGTCCGTCGACCCGATGTACATACCGGGGCGCTTGCGTACGGCCTCGAGCCCCTCAAGGACGAGCAGGTGCCGCGCGGTGTAGTTGGAACTGTCCTTGTCCACGATGCCGCCTGCTCCGGTCAGCAGCGCTGTGGACGGCACGGACGTTTCGGCGGTCACGCAGTTCGCTCCTCGCTGAATTTCACTTGAGACCCTTTTGGGTAAGGGGCTGGCTTCGGTCGCCGCTCAGAGGGTACCGAGGCCTGGTAGAGCCGTTGTAACGCCACCCTCGCCCTCTGCCCAGACTAGTCCAGCATCGTATGCGTGTTCGATCCCTCGATGGGGTGAAGCACACATCACGTTCCCTTCGAGGCATGAACCATTTAGGCTCCGGGCACGTCCTCATGAACAAACCGGCAAGCCAGCCGGCAAGGACTGACCTGACGGAACGCGCGAACCCGTAAGACACGTAAGAGACGCAATACGGCACATTCGCCGCCAACCGGCAGCAGACAGCCCCTCGGAAAGATTTTTCGAGGAAAAGCCACGAGCGGGAACGTTTTCGGCCTGGTTGGATGTTGACCCTGGTACGACAGCTCGTCGAGCTAGAGAAGAGGCGACGTGACTACTGTTCTGACCCCCGCGAGCCCGCTGACGGCCGCTGACCGCTGTGACCGTTGCGGCGCCCAGGCCTACCTGCGCGTTGTCCTCATCAGCGGTGGTGAACTGCTCTTCTGCGCCCACCATGGCCGCAAGTTCGAGCCGGAACTCAAGAAGATCGCCGCTGAGATACAGGACGAGACGGAGCGCCTGACCGCCGTTCCGGTAAGCGCCGAGACCGAGGAACGCTGACGCCTCGCACCACGACGAGCCAGCTCCGGCCCAGGCCGGTTCAACGGGCGGCTGCCCCTGCACCACAGGGGCGGCCGCCCGTCCTCGTATCCTGCTTGCACTGAGGCCCCCCTGGCGCTCAGCGGCGGGCCTACGCCCGCAAAGCGCCTTGAAGGCGTCAGACAGGCGTCGGCATGACCCGCATGGCCTCCGACACCCGGGTGTAGACGCCGGGACGCCCAGGGCGCCCACAGCCGCTCCCCCATGACACGAGCCCGATCAGGCGCCCCTGCGCCACGAGCGGGCCACCGCTGTCCCCCTGACAGGCGTCCCGCCCACCTTGCGCCTCTCCGGCACACAGCATGGTGTCGGCGCGGAACGCTCCGTCAGCGCTGCCCGGATAGGCCTCCTTGCATACGGAGTCGCCCAGAACATGCACGTCGGCGGCGCGCAGCGTATTTGAGTAGTCACCCGTTCCTGAGGTGTCACCCCAGCCGTACACTTCCGCGCCGGTGCCGACCTTGTAGGCCGCATCCCCGGACGCCGCCATAGGGATCACGTAGCGCCCGGGCAGCGGCGTTTCGAGTGTGATGACCGCCACATCGCCGGAGTTGGTCTCCGGGTCGTAGTCGGGGTTGACCCAGATGTGACGCACCGGGATCTCCGCACCCGCGCGGGTCCGCAGGTCGTCACGCCCCGCGATGACCTTGAGATCGCCCACGGCGCGCAGCGCGGTGCCGAGAACCTCCTCGCTGAGGCAGTGGGCGGCGGTCACGACGGTGGACCGCCCGACGACGACACCCCCGCAGAACTGACCGGCCCGCGTACCCCCGAACCGGTCACGACTGGAGAGCGCGACCACCCACGGACTGTCGGCCACATGGACCGGCCTGCCCCCGATGACCACACTGTCCGCCGCCACTGAGGCGGGGGTGGCCAATGGCAGCAAGACCGCCGCCGCCAGCAGGGCAGGCGCCCGGAACAGCGTTCGGGCGAAGGGACGACGCATACGGTGTCCTCACTCTGGGTTGTATCGACACACCCAGCGTGAGCGAACTTCGTGCGTCATGCACACGAGCACGCCGAAGGGTCCGGCTCCCGTACGGGGGCCGGACCCTTCGGTGACGCACTGTCTGTCGCCCGGAACGCGTCCGGGCTATGACGACTGGTCCAGGCAGTCGACGACTAGTCCAGGTAGTCGCGCAGAACCTGCGAGCGCGACGGGTGGCGCAGCTTCGACATCGTCTTGGACTCGATCTGACGGATCCGCTCACGCGTGACGCCGTAGACCTTGCCGATCTCGTCGAGGGTCTTCGGCTGGCCGTCGGTGAGGCCGAAGCGCATCGAGACGACGCCCGCCTCACGCTCGGACAGGGTGTCGAGGACGGAGTGCAGCTGCTCCTGGAGGAGCGTGAAGCTGACCGCGTCGGCCGGCACGACCGCCTCGGAGTCCTCGATGAGGTCACCGAACTCGCTGTCGCCGTCCTCACCCAGGGGGGTGTGCAGCGAGATCGGCTCGCGGCCGTACTTCTGGACCTCGATGACCTTCTCCGGGGTCATGTCGAGTTCCTTGGCCAGCTCCTCCGGAGTGGGCTCGCGGCCCAGGTCCTGGAGCATCTGGCGCTGCACGCGCGCGAGCTTGTTGATGACCTCGACCATGTGCACCGGGATACGGATGGTGCGGGCCTGGTCGGCCATGGCGCGGGTGATCGCCTGGCGGATCCACCACGTCGCGTACGTGGAGAACTTGTAGCCCTTGGTGTAGTCGAACTTCTCGACCGCGCGGATCAGACCGAGGTTGCCCTCCTGGATCAGGTCCAGGAAGAGCATGCCGCGGCCGGTGTAACGCTTGGCCAGGGAGACCACCAGACGGAGGTTGGCCTCCAGGAGGTGGTTCTTGGCGCGGCGGCCGTCCTCGGCGATGATCTCCAGCTCGCGCTTGAGCTTCGGCGCGAGCTTGTCGGCGTTGGCGAGCTTGTCCTCGGCGAACAGGCCGGCCTCGATGCGCTTGGCGAGCTCGACCTCCTGCTCGGCGTTGAGCAGCGGGACCTTGCCGATCTGCTTCAGGTAGTCCTTGACGGGGTCGGCCGTGGCGCCGGCCGCGGCCACCTGCTGCGCGGGCGCGTCGTCCTCGTCCTCGTCGGACAGGACGAAGCCCTGCGCACCCTCCTCGCCGGGCTCGCCTTCGGCCTTGGCCGTACCGGGGGTCTCCTCGGTGGCCTCGTCGTCGAGCTCGTCGTCCTTCTTGGACCTCTTCGTCGCGGCCTTCTTGGCGACGGTCTTCTTCGCGGCGGCCTTCTTGGCCGTCGTCTTCTTGGCTGCGACCTTCTTGGGTTCGGCGTCCTCAGCGTCGGCCGCGACGGCCGACGACTCGGGGGTGGCCGTGGCAGCGACCTTCTTCGCCGTGACCGTCTTGGCGGCGACGGTCTTGGTGGCGGTGCGCTTGACCGGGCTCTTCGCTGCGACGCTCTTGCGGGGGCGCTTCGGCTCCGCGGCACTGACCATCAGCGTCACACCCTCTTCCTCGAGGATCTGGTTGAGGCTGCGCAGAACGTTCTTCCACTGAGTGGCCGGAATCTGGTCGGCCTCGAAGGCACGGCGCACGTCGTCGCCGGCGATCTGGCCATCAGCCTTTCCCCGCTCAATGAGCGCCATGACAGAGACGGACTCGGCGATCTCCGGCGGGAGCGTACGGGATGTGCTGGCCGACACGAACAACCTCTCGGAACGATGGAAAACGGCTTCCGGCCCCGTCCTGTGAGGACCGGGGCCGACGACCGCCGACTTGGGGATGAGTCGACGTCGCGGGCGGGGACCGGGAAGATGCACAGCGCCATGCACGGCTGCTGTATTCCCTCCTCGGCTGTCACCTCTTAGGTCATCGCGCTGTTCCGAGGAGCGTTACGCCCAATCTGCGTGGCCCGAGTCACACCCCGTAAGCGATCAAAAACTAATGGATACGGTCAAATGTGGCCACTCTTCGGGTACCCAGCTCGACCCGGAGGAACCCATGGCCCACACATGTGTCGCCGGATCACGCCGGGTCCCGGGGGATCAGGCGCGATCCGGCGACACGTGCGGGACGGTGGTGGGCACGCCCGGACCGTGCGGCGCGTCGGACACCGGCCGTGCGGCGCGTCGGACACCGGGGCTCGGCGGCGAGACGCCGGAGCGCCGCGGAGTCCGTCAGTGCTCGCGGGGCCCGGGGACCACACGTTCGGCATCGGGGTGGACGGTGAGCAGCTGGCGCATGGCCGCCTCGGCGCCCGGGCCGTCACCCGCGGCGAGGGCGTCGGCGATCCGGGCGTGGTGCGCGACGGCCGTCTCGTTCGGACGGTCGCAGCCCGTGACGGGCCCACCGGACACCTGGAGGGCCGCCGAGACGATGCCGGACAGGTGTTCCAGCATGCGGTTGCCCGCGAGCTGAATGAGCAGGGAGTGGAACTCGGCGTCGGCGCGGGCGAAGGTGATCGGGTCACCCTGCCCCAGGGCGTGCCCCATGATCTCGACCATGTCGGTGAGCCGCTGCTGGACGTCGTCCCGGCCGTGCCCGGCCGCGAGCCGCGCGGCGAGGGGCTCGATCGTCCAGCGCAGCTCGTTCAGCTCGCGGCGCTGATCGTCGCGCTGCGGACCGAAGGCGCGCCATTCGATGATGTCGGGGTCGAGCAGGTTCCAGTCGCTGACGGGGCGGACGCGGGTGCCGACATTGGGGCGGGCGCTGACCAGGCCCTTGGCCTCGAGGACGCGGAGCGACTCACGGACGACGGTGCGGGACACCTCGAATCGCTGGCCGATCTCCTCGGGGACGAGCGGGCGGTCCGCGCCGAGGTCCCCGGAAACGATCATCTGGCCCAGCTGCTGGACGAGTTGGCCGTGCAGGCCGCGGCCGCGGCTGCCGGCGGCGCGCCGCCCCATCCGGCCGAGATCCTGATCCGCGACATCCCACACGGGGGCGCCGACACGGTCGGCGCCACTGGCCTCCCCATAGGGGTAACGGTCGAGTTCGCCCGGGCCGGCCAGGCCGGAGTCGGCGGAGCGGGCGGTGGTCATCATGGTGTGCGCAAGGGTACTCACGGATCTGTTGTCGGCGCCGCCCCCAAGTCCCTTGAGGTCTTTGGTGAAAAGCACACGAAAGGGTGATCGCTTACCTCGTCGCAATTGACGCCTTATCAGACGGAATTGGGCGATCTTCGAGGAGTTGTGGGCGAGGCCGGACCAGATCATGCCGGTTGGTCGTCACTGAGCCCTGGGACGCAGCACTGTGAGCAGATAAGCGCAGAGCAGAGCGGTCACCGACAACATCAGGGCGCCACCCACGGGTTGGGCGATCATCCGCAGTCCCGCCGCCAGAAAACGCTCGCCTCCGAACGGCCAGTGCACGAGCGCCAGATCACGAAGTCGCGCCGGAAGCCCGGCAGCGGTTCGTACAGAAGGCCCCGTCAAGGCCTTCTGTACGAGGGGTACGACGACGATCGGCACGGCGAGTACGGCGGCCAGCCCGGCCGTTGTGGACCGGAAGACGCCTGCGGCCAATACCCCGGCCCACGCACAGCCCACAACGAGTGCGAGCCAACTCGCGCTCGTCGAAAGCCAGTCGGCGGGAACTTCGGTGAGCTCTTCTCCGTATACGAGGTGGAGCAGCATCGCGTCTGAGGCGACGACGGCGAAGGCCAGCGAGAGGGCGGTGGCCGACGCGACGACGAGTTTCGCGCAGAGCAGCCCCAGGCGACGCGGGACGGTGCCACGGTCGGCCGCGAGGGCGGGGTGCCGGAATTCGTCGCCGAACGCGAAGGCTCCGAGCAGACCCGCACCGAGAGCCGCGGGCGGGAGAGGCAGCTCCTGGGGCCAGGCGGCCAGCAGGCGGGACTGCGGGGCGTGCCCGGTCCGCGCGATGAGCAGGGCGAGGACGGCGGAGACGGCGAGGACCACGGCCGAGGTGAGGTATCCGGTGGCGATGCCCGTCGCCCGGCGGACCTCGTAGCGCAACGGGCGGAGCGGGCTGCGTGCCGGGCGGATCGTGATGGGGGGCGGGAGCGGGGGGAGGGGGGAAGGTGGGGGGACTGCCCGAGTGGTGGTGACGGCCGGAGTGGTGGTGACGGCCGAGGTGGCGCGGGGGGTGGGGTGCGGGTCCTCCGGGGTGGCTGAGGCGTGTGCCGGTGGGTCGGCCTGGGTCGCGTCGGGAGACGGGGGCTCCGCCAGGTGCAGGACGTCGATGGGCTGCGTCTGTGACACGGCTGCATCGGTGCCGGCAAGCGCCTCGCAGGAAAGGACCTCGCGGGAAAGCACCTCGCCAGGAAGCACCTCGTTGGCGTGGTCGGCGCTGACAGCCTGCGCACTGGAGTGTTGTGCGCTGGAGAGTTCCGCGATGGAAGGTTCCGCGCCGGTGACGCCTTGAGGGAGCGCTCGCGCCAGGATGTCCGCCGTGGGCCCGGCGTCCCCGACCTCGTCGGCGAGTTGATGGACCAGGATGCTGTGACGGAACGCCGTTTCTCCGATGTCCGCGCAGTTACTGCCGTACACGGAGAGCCGGTTGCCGTCCTCGTTCACGACCTCGACAGAGCGCTGGGTCGCGCGCGCTTCCTTGGCCAGCAGGACGCCGAGCCGGGCGGCGTGCGGGCTGCGGACGGCGACGCGGGGGCGCAGCCGCGTGCGGGCGAAGTCCGCGACGTCCTGGTCCGCGATGACGCGCCCTTCCTCGAGGGTGACCACGCGGTCCGCGGTCCGCGCGGCCTCCTTGGCGTCGTCGGTGGTGAACAGGACCGTGCCGCCCAGCGACGCGTGCGCCCGCAGGATTCCGTGCAGCCACTTCGCCTCGCGCGCCGAGAGCACGTCGGCGGGCCCGTCGAGGACGAGCGTGTGCGGGTCCGCGAGCAACGCGCAGGCGAGGCCGAGGCGCCGGTCCATGCCACGCGAGAGCATTCCGAGTCGCTGATCACGGAGGCTGACGATGCCGACGACTTCCAGGACTTCGTCCGCGCGCCGGACGGATACGCCGGCGGCCGCGCACAGCATGCGCAGCTGTCCGCGCACCGTGCGGGACGGATGCCCCTGGACCTCACCGAGCAGCACCCCCACCTCACGCGAGGGATGGGGGATGCGGTGCAGCGGACGGCCTCTGAAATGCGTGATTCCACGGCCTTGTTGGAGTTCGAGCATCAACCGCACCGCGGTCGTCTTGCCGGACGCGCGGGCGCCGAGCAGCGCCGTGACGCGACCCGTCGGCGCCTCGAAGGACACGTCGTCGACAGCGGGCGGGAGCTCCTGGCGGGGGTTGCTGGTCAGTCCGAAGGCCTGGATCATCGCTTCTCTCGCAAGATGTGCGACCGCTCGGCGGCCGGGACCCGTCCGCCGGGCGGGGACGGACGAACCCCGTGGGTACCGCAGCAAGATAACGCGATATTTGTGTCTTTTCGGGCAGGGTGCGGGCCTCGGGTGTTCCTCGCGCGGCGCGGGCGAGGAGAGCCCGGAGGTCAGGCCAGGTCAGGTCTGGGTCACACCTCGGGGCGCAGCATCGGCGGGTTGAGCAGCGTCGCGCCTCCAGCCCGGAAGAGCTGGGCCGGCCTGCCGCCCTGCCGCGTGGTGGTCCCGCCGGTGGGTACGAGAAAGCCCGGGGTGCCCGTCACCTTGCGGTGGAAGTTGCGCGGGTCGAGCGAGACGGCCCAGACGGCCTCGTACACGCGCCGCAGCTCGCCGACGGTGAACTCGGGCGGGCAGAACGCCGTCGCGAGCGACGAGTACTCGATCTTCGAGCGGGCACGCTCCACGCCGTCCGCGAGGATCTGCGCGTGGTCGAAGGCCAGGGGCGCCGGCTGCTCCCCCTCGCGCCCGTACCCTTCCTCGTTCAGCAGCTCCTCCACGGGTGCCCAGCGGGCGCTGTGCGCGTCCCCGCCGGGACGCGGCGCGGGCAGATCCGGCGCGAGGGCCAGGTGGGCGACGCTGACCACACGCATACGCGGGTCGCGCTTGGGGTCGCCGTAGGTGGCGAGCTGTTCCAGGTGCGCGCCGTTGACCTGGTCCGGGTCCGCCGGGTCGTGGGCGATGAGTCCGGTCTCCTCGATCAGCTCGCGTGCCGCCGCCGACGACAGGTCCTCGTCGTCCCGCACGAAGCCGCCGGGCAGCGCCCAACGCCCCTGGAACGGCGGCTCGCCACGCCGTACCGCGAGCGCACAGAGCGCGTGACGGCGCACGGTCAGCACGACCAGGTCGACGGTGACTGCGAAGGGCGGGAAGGCCGACGGGTCGTAGGGCGACATGCCGCGATCATAGTCGTCTTCCTGACGATAAACACTCCCTTCGCGATCGAAGGTCGGACCTTGTTCGAGCTCCTGGAGTGCGCCCCCGCCGATCTTCGATACTTACGTCCTCGCCGGTCACGCCCCCAACTGCAGCCCGTCGGCCGCCTCCTCGACCATGGCGAGACCGAGCCTGCTGACCCGCACGGAGAACGGGGCGCCCGAGACCCGCAGCCCGGCCAGACCGATCTCCCCCAGGGGTGCGCACATCGGTCTGAGCGTCACCGTCCCGGCGGGCACGTCCGGCCGAATCCCGACGAGGGCGGTCAGGAGCCGCACTCCCGCCGCCGCGGCGGTGGCCGCGGGTCTGCAGGCGGCCGGGTGCGGAAGCGGGGCGCCCCCTTCGCGACGCTGCTCCCCCGCATACATCTCCGGCAGTCTGAACCCGAACGCCTCGGCCGCGAGCAGGACGCCCCGCAGCAGCGAGCTCGCCTCCTTCTCGTAGCCCGCCGAGGCCAGTCCGGCCACGGCCAGCGCCGTCTCCTGCACCCGAACGGCGCCGCCACGGTGCCCGAACGGGTTGTACGACGTCTCCCGTACACCCAGACTGCGCAGCCCCCATCCCGAGTCGAGCGCCGGACCGCCCAGGAGCCGCGCGAGCTGCTCGATCTGCACCTTGTCGAGCAGGCCCGGCGCCATCAGACCACCGCCGAACAGCCCGGTGTCGAGCAGATGGGCGGAGGCGCTGCCTAGGTGGGTCAGGAGGCGTCCGTCGGGCATGCGGGCGGCGGCGGGCCGGCCACCTCCGCGGTCCTCTGCCCAGAAGTCCTCCTGAAATCGAGTCCGCAGCGCCTGGGCCCACTGGCGCAGCTCCACCGCTCCTGGTCGGCCGAGGGCGTCCAGCAGATCCGCGCCGAGGACCGCGGCGCGATGGGCATGCGCCTGGGTCTCGCAGCGCAGGAGCCGTCTGGGACCTGTGTCCGCCAGGTATGGACTGTCGCCGACGGCGGACCGGAGCCAGTGGAGGCAGCGCTCAGCCGTCGGCAACAGCTCGGCGACCTCCTGTTCCGGAAGTCCCCAGCGTCTCGCCTCCGCGAGGAGCGCCGGGAACAGCAGCGTCGCTTCCGTTCCCGTGCAGCCGGGCGGCAGATGCGGGCCCGCGTCTCTCAGTGGTCCGGGGATCATCCCCGACTCCCGCCCCGATCCCGGGAGTTGTGTGCGGGCGAGCGCCTTGAGCGTGCTCGCCGCCAATCTCGTTCCCAGAGGCAGCGCCATTCGTGCCGCCGCCAACGCCTCGGCCGGAGCCAGGCCGCACCTCCAGGGCGCACCCGCGGCGAGGTAGAGGTCCGAGGGGTGCGCCGGGTCGCGCAGCAGCAACGCGTGCAGGTCCTCGACGCAGGACCTGAGCAGCGGACCTACGCGTGGGTCGTCACCTGCCGCTACCGCCCCGGCCAGCGGACGTACCGATCCGTTTGCCGCCGGCCGGCCCGCCCCCGGGCTGTCGGTCCGTACCCGCAGCTCGACACTCCAGGTGCCGCCCGGTGGCAGCTCGGGCTCCCAGCGCAGCAGGCCGGCGGAGGCCAGCGCATCGAGGGGCGGCGGGTCCGCGGAGACGACGGCGTGCCCTGCCGACGACGACCATCGCAGGCCGGAGTCGTGGACGGTGGCAGCCAGTTCGCGGCCCGCCCGCCCGGCGGCCACCGCGCCCAGTTCCGCCAGATCCGTGCCGAGCGCAACCTCGACGGGCAGTCGCAGCGGGCGCACGGCGGAGCTGCGCAGGGTGATCCGCTCCGTGCCGTCGGCGTGCCTCAACCGTTCGACCACGATCTCCGGGTCAGGGCCGCCGTCCACCACGGACCGCAGCGTCGCCACGAATCTGGCCCGGTCGGCGGCGGCCATACGGGCCTGCACCGCGACCGGCTCACGCCCGGCCACCCTCAGCAGGCAGCGAGACAGGAGGCGGCGCCCCGCAAGGTAGAACCCTTCCAGTCCGTCACCCGTCAACTGGCCTTCCTGCGAAGAGATCGCGAGGAACGGCAGTGCCACACAGATGAGCGCCGCGTGCGCCGGTGGCAGCTCGGCGGATCGCCGGGGAACGGAGGCGGACGCCCGCCAGGCGTGCGCGACGGACGACGGAGCCTTTGGATCAGAGGACGGAGCTTTGGCACTCGGCGATGTGCGTCCCGTGGGCGAGGCTGAGCCGGCCGACTCGACACGGTCCCGGGAGGGGACCGGGACGGTCGACTTCGTGCTGGCGCCAAGAGAGGCCGAGCTGGTCGCCTCCTTGCGGGGGCCGGGAGTGGCCGGGCTGGTCGCCTCCTTGCGGGGGCCGGGAGTGGCCGGGCTGGTCGGCTTCAAGGGGATCTCGACGACCTCGCCACTCCGTCCGCCCCCGAGCGAATCGACGAACGCGTTCCCGAACGCTCCCGAGGTCCAGTCATCAGGCTCTGCCCCGTGCACGGTTGGCGACGTCATCGCCACCTCACCTCTCGGCGACCACCACTCGGAACCGTCTCGCGATGCGAGCCGCCGGCAGCTCCGCGCCCGGTGCCCTTCTCCAGAACGAGCACCGCGGGTACGTCGGACGCGGTCGGTGACACAGGGGGCGGCACGGGATGGCTCCTTCCGCGCTGGGCGCGCGCGAGGCGCCGATGGCGCTCCGAAAGGTCGACGGGGAGACGACGGCGCGGCCCGGTCAGCGGCTGCGCCACAGACGTGAACGGGCTTGCCCCGCACCAAGTCACGCCCGCGGAACAGGAAGCGGAACAGGAAGGGGAGCAGTCGCCACCCCCTGCCCGCCCCCACACTCACCCTCATACCCGGCCTCATCCGTCCCGCCGACTCCCCTGCCGGCCGACCCGGCGCCGCCCCTGCGGCCGCCGCGTGGCATGCGCCCCCGCTTGGGCGGGTCCCTTACCGGCACCGGAACGTCGCGGTCCACGCCGTCGCAGGGCGGCCTCCAAGGCCCGCATCATCCGCGCCTCACTCGACTCCCGTGAGTCCTCTGACTCCTCTGACTCCTCTGACTCCTCGGCGCCAGCCTGCCCAGTGGCACTCCCGCCCTCAGGACCAACGGCCACGTCAGCCACTCCCCCGGCACCCGACCTCACGCCGACGCCCGACCCGTCTCCGTCTCCGTCTCCGTCTCCGTCTCCGTGACTGTCTACGTCTCCGTGAACGTCTACGTCCCCGCCCCCCTCGGAACCCGTCTCCGACGCCGCCAGAATCCGGTCTTCCCGGGACTTGCGCAGGCTGCGTCGCACCAGCTCCGGATCCAGGTCCGCGCTGCACGCCTCCATGAGGAGGCGGGCGAAGACATATCGCGGGTCGGCCTCCAGGGCCATGTCCAATGCCTCTCCCGCCTCCACCCGGTCACCCAGGGACCACGCGACCCAGCCCGCGAGCGTCAGCGGCGCCGCCGCGTGCTCGCCGTACGGGCCGACGCAGCGGCGGGCCAGGGCCCTCCACAGCCGCAGGGCCAGCGGTGCTTCGTCGCCCTCCATCCACTCGGCCGCGTGATCCCTGGTCAGCCGGTCCTGGAGGCCGAGGATGAGCCTGGCCGCCTCGTCGTGGGCGAGCTGCTCGTCGTCCCTGAGATCGGTCTCCAGCGTGTCGCCGCCCGCCGGCGCGTGCCCGAAGCGGCGCCAGACACGCTGGGCGAGATCGAGTGTCTCGCCGGCGATCTCGGCGCGCGGGGCGCCGGAGAGAATCCTGGGGACGAGCGCCATGGCCGCGGCGTCCAGCGCCCGCTCCTGCTCCGCCACTGCCGCCGTCTGCCAGGGCGCGAGCCGGGCCCTCGTCTCCCGCAACGGGCGCCTGACCTGGATCCCCGCGTACGTCATCGCGGCCGCGGTGACCGACGTACCGGACGCGGCCAGCGGTGTGCCGTCGGGTGGGCAGCATTCCGCGACCGGGCAGCTGTACGACCAGAAGTGATCGTCGGCGATGCAGAGGGTCTCGACCACGGGCACGTCGAGGCCGCCGCACGCCGTGCGCAGCGACTGTGCCAGGGGCCGCAGGTGCTCCATGGTCTGCCGCCCGGTCTCGTGGGCCTTCGGATCCCGGCACAGGAACGCCACGATGCCGTCCGGGATCCCTTCCCTCCGCTTGCAGCCGCTGACGAGACACCGGGCCATCTCGTCCGCGACGGACGGCCAGTCGCCGGGGCGCTCGGGGATTCCGATCCGCACCCGCCCGCCGAAGCGTCCGCGGTGCAGGGCGACGAGCACGATGCTGTCCTCGGGCCTGAACCCGAGCAAGTACGGGAGCGCCTCGGCCAGTTCGGCGGGGTTGCGCAGGGTGACCTGTTCCGTGCCGGGTGCGCCGGCTGCTTCGCTGTGATTCGTCATGCGACGACCATGCCGCGAATCCTGAGATTCCGTTTTTGCCTGTGGATAACCCGGGTCAGGGACACGACAGGAGTTGTCCACAGGCGGGAAGGCTCATTCGCGCAATGTCCGACCCATCGGGTTGCATGGGGGCATGAGCAACGAAGAGCTGCGCACGGCCGCCGATGCCGTACTCGCCCGACTCGTCGGTGACCCGACGGGCCGGGCCCGGCTGCGCGAGGACCAGTGGCGCGCGATCGAGGCGCTGGTCGCTGACCACAGAAGGGCGCTCGTCGTGCAGCGCACCGGCTGGGGAAAGTCCGCGGTGTACTTCGTCGCCACGGCGCTGCTGCGCGAGCGTGGCAGCGGCCCCACCGTGATCGTCTCCCCCCTCCTCGCGCTCATGCGCAACCAGGTGGATGCGGCGGCCCGCGCCGGAATCCACGCCCGCACGATCAATTCCTCCAACACGGAGGAGTGGGAGACCGTCCAGGCCGAGGTCGCCGCCGGTGAGGTCGACGTGCTGCTCGTCAGCCCCGAGCGGCTGAACAACCCCGACTTCCGCGACCAGGTGCTTCCCCGCCTCGCGGCCGCCACCGGCCTGCTCGTGGTGGACGAGGCCCACTGCATCTCCGACTGGGGGCACGACTTCCGGCCTGACTACCGGCGTCTTCGCACGATGCTCGCCGATCTGCCGCAGGGCGTCCCGGTCCTGGCGACCACGGCCACGGCCAACGCACGGGTGACGGCGGACGTCGCCGAGCAGCTCGGCACGGACGGCGGCTCAGGGGGCGGCACTGACGCCCTGGTGCTGCGCGGTCCGCTCGACCGCGAGAGCCTCAGTCTGAGCGTGCTCCAACTCCCCGATGCCGCCCACCGGCTGGCCTGGCTGGCCGACCACCTCGACGATCTCCCCGGCTCCGGAATCATCTACACCCTCACCGTCGCCGCCGCGGAGGAGGTGACCGCCTACCTGCGCCACTGCGGGCACACGGTCGCCTCCTACACGGGCAAGACGGAGAACGTGGACCGCCAGCAGGCCGAGGAGGACCTCCTCGCCAACCGCGTCAAGGCCCTGGTCGCCACGTCCGCACTCGGTATGGGCTTCGACAAGCCCGACCTCGGCTTCGTGGTCCACCTCGGTTCACCCTCGTCCCCGATCGCGTACTACCAGCAGGTCGGCCGGGCCGGGCGCGGTGTCGAGCATGCCGAGGTGCTGCTTCTTCCCGGCAAGGAGGACGAGGCGATCTGGCGGTACTTCGCCTCTCTCGCCTTCCCGCCGGAGGAGCAGGTGCGGCGCACGCTGGACGCGCTGGCCCAGGCGGGTCGGCCGCTGTCGCTGCCGGCCCTCGAGCCCCTGGTGGAGCTGCGCCGCTCACGCCTGGAGACGATGCTCAAGGTTCTCGACGTGGACGGCGCCGTGCACCGCGTCAAGGGCGGCTGGATCTCCACGGGCGAGCCCTGGATCTATGACACCGAGCGCTATGTGTGGGTCGCCAAGCAGCGCGAGGCCGAGCAGCAGGCGATGCGTGACTACGCGACGACGACCGGTTGCCGAATGGAGTTCCTGCGCCGGCAGCTGGACGACGAGGGCGCGGCCCCGTGCGGCCGCTGTGACAACTGCGCGGGGGCACGCTTCAGCGACAAGGTGTCCGGTGACGCGCTCGACGCCGCGAAGGGTGAACTCGGCCGCCCCGGCGCCGACGTGGAGCCCCGGCGGATGTGGCCGACCGGTCTCGCGGCGGTCGGCATCGATCTCAAGGGCCGTATCCCGGCGGGCGAGCAGGCTGCGGCGGGCCGTGCGCTCGGCCGCCTCTCGGACATCGGCTGGGGCAACCGGCTGCGGCCGATGCTGGCGCCACAGGCCCCGGACGGCCCGGTGCCCGACGACGTGGCGAAGGCTGTGGTGGAAGTGCTCGCCGACTGGGCGAAAGGCCCCGGCGGCTGGGCAGCCGGCGCCCCCGACGCCCAGCCGCGCCCCGTGGGCGTCGTCACCATGGCCTCCGCGTCCAAGCCCCGCCTCATCCAGTCCCTGGGCGCCCGGATCGCCGAGGTCGGACGGCTCCCGTTCCTGGGTTCCATCGAATACGCCGCGGGAGCCGACACCGCCCGCGTGCCGCGTAGCAACAGCGCCCAGCGACTGCGGGCCCTCGACGGCGCTCTCGTCGTGCCGCCGGAGCTCTCCTCCGCGCTCGCGGCGGTGGAGGGTCCCGTTCTGCTCGTCGACGATCTGACGGAGACGGGCTGGACCCTGGCCATGGCCGCGCGACTGCTGCGCCGAGCGGGCGCCAAGGGGGTGTTGCCGCTGGTCCTGGCCGTACAGGGGTGAGGCCGGCGTCGGGGGCCGCAGCTTTGGGCAGGGATATAGGCGACGCATCCCCAGATACCGGCGCGCGGCTCCAATTGCTCGTTGCCGCAAGCCAGTACGACGGGAAGAATTGGAATCGCTCCCGCGCGGCTCCCTCGTGGTCCGGTAGGGCTGTGCCGCGGTGCGCTCCCCCAGTCCGACCCCGCCCTCTTTGTGGGCGCGTAGCCGAAGGGAGGACCGTGACCTTCGGATTCGCTCCGTCCTCGGCGGCATCGTTGTCGGCGTCCTCGACCCGTGCCGACATGTTCGCCGACTCCGCCAACCAACTCGCCAGGATGCTCGAACCCGCGGAATGGGCCGCGGCGGGGATCCCACTGCTGCGCAATCCGCGTGAGGTCGTCAGCGGTCTGCACGTCCGGCATCGCCCCAAGCCGGAGACGGCCGTCGTCGCCGTGCTCGACAGCGAGGAGCGGCTCAGGGCCAGCGCGTCGTTCGCACGGCGCGCCAGCACCGCGGACGGCTGGGTGTTCCGCAACGCGCTGCTCGCGCAGCTGCGCCGGGTCATCCCGCACGATCTTCGGCGCCGTACGCCGGTACGCACGGCCGTGCTGCTCTACTGCCGCGAGGGTGATGCGCGGTGGACCGAGGAGGACGGGGCGTGGATGTGGGGGCTGCGCGACGCCTGCACGCTTCATGGGCTGCGCTGTGGGGCGTACATCACCATGACGCGTGACGGTTGGCAGGTGCTCGGCGAGGGGCGCGGCGGTCGGCGGCCCAGCCTGGGGTCGACGCCCGAGGGGTTCGAGGGCGCGGAGCAGCCTCTTCCCCGTACAGGTGGTGCGGCTTCGGAAGTGCTGCGGCGCGCGGCGGCCCGCTGAAACGGCCGGTTGGGCGCCGCTGCCGACGACCGGGAATGCGCTGGTGCGCGCCGGGCACACGGCGCCGCCGGCCGCCCTGGAACCGTCGAGCGGTCCGGGCGGCCGGCGTGCGGCGTGTCAGACTCCGGCGCCCAGCAGGGAGTTGATCCGCTGCGGGTCTCCGCACACGATCAGCAGGGCACCCGCCCGGCCGAGGGCGAGCGGCAGAGCGGTGGCGGCCACCTCGTCGGCGCCGCCGTTCAGCGCGACGACGACCACGGGCCGCTTGGTGGCGCGCTCGGCGGCACCGGCGTCGGCATAGAAGACGTCGTCACCCGCGTCGTGCTGCGCCCAGTAGGCGGTGTCGCCGAAGGACAGCTCGTGGGTGGCCCACGGGTGCGGGTCACCGGTGGTGATCACCAGCACCTCGCCGGGCGCACGGCCCGAGTCGAGGAGCAGGTCGACGGCTTCCTCCGCGGCGTCCAGGGCGCCCTCGACCGAAGCCGGGATCAGCTGGATCTGCGGCTGCTCGGTCGAGCCCGCCGGGGCGGACTCGGTCGGCACGGCAGCGGGGGCGGCCGGAGCCGACGGCCCCGGCTTGACGGCGGGTGCCGACTCGCGCGACGTGCGCTGCGCGGGCGGCATCGGCCTTGCGGGACCCGGGCGTCCGGGTCGCGGCGGCGCCGCGGGACGCGGGCCGGGTACGGGGCGGGGGGTCGGCGCGGTACGGCCGCTGGGGGCCGAAGTGGCGCGGGGACCCTGGGCACTCTCGTGAATCTGAGACTCCTCGGGAAGGAGAGGCATGAGCTGATATCTATCAAACGCCGGTGCGATACGCCTCGGCGGGTGGCACATGAGTGCGAGCGGAAGATCAGAAGTCGAAGCCGAGCTGGCCTTCGATCTCCGGAACGTTTCCGTCCGCCCAGCTGCGGGCCTTCTTGAGGTGCCGCCACTGGGGCAGCGCATCAAGGTACGCCCACGAAAGCCGGTGGTACGGGGTGGGCCCCCGCTCCTCCAGCGCGGCTTTGTGGACCGGCGACGGATAACCGGCGTTGGCCGCAAAACCGAAGTCTGCATGTTCGATGCCCAGTTCGGCCATCATTTTGTCGCGCCGAACCTTGGCGATCACCGATGCCGCGGCGACGGCCACGCAGGACCGGTCGCCCTTGATCACCGTACGGACCCGCCAGGGAGCGCCGAGATAGTCGTGCTTCCCGTCGAGGATGACCGCGTCCGGACGGACCGGAAGGGCCTCGAGGGCCCGCACCGCGGCAAGCCGCAGGGCGGCCGTCATGCCCAGCTCGTCGATCTCCTCGTGGGAGGCGTGCCCGAGCGCGTGTTCCGTCACCCAGCTCTCCAGCGTCTCGGCGAGCGCTTCGCGCCGCTTCGGACTGATCAGCTTGGAGTCGGTGAGGCCTTCGGGCGGTCGACGCAGCCCGGTGACGGCTGCGCACACAGTGACCGGACCCGCCCACGCACCGCGACCGACCTCGTCCACACCGGCGACGATCTTGGCTCCGGTGGTGGCGCGCAGTGAGCGCTCGACGCTGTGAGTGGGTGGTTCGTACGGCATGGCGCCAACAGCCTACGCCGCCGTGTCCCCTCGGCGACACCCCGGTACCAGGAGGTCGATGCCGGGCCGGACGGAACCGTCGGTTCACGGCCTGGCTCACGGCCGGCCCGGCGCGGGCGCGCCCTCACCCGCCACCATCGAACCGCACCACCTTCACACCCCCGTCCGCCCCCACCATCCGAGCACCGAGCCGAACGCCCAGCCGAACACTGAGCGAACACCCAGCCGCACGCCCCGCCTCACGCCCCCAGCGGCCGCAGCAGCGGAACCATCACCTGGTCGATCATCTCCGTGAGATCACGCTCACCCCATTCACTCCCGCACACTTTGGAGCGGTACATCATCATCGCCGGGATGACATCGCAGACGTACTCGTCCGTGGCCCCGGGGCGTACCTCGCCGCGTGTTATCCCACGGCGTACGACCTCTTTGATCAGCTCCACGCTCGGCTGGACGACACCCTCGAAGATCACTTCATGGAAGCGCTCAGCCGTGGACGAATCACATTCGTGAAGAACCGACCGCAGGGCGAATCCGGGACGTGAGTACATCGCCTCGCGCATCAGACGGCACAGCTCGATGAGATCGTCCCGGACGTTGCCGCGATCCGGCGCCCCGTCGAGCCTGGGCAACCCCGCCCGCAGGGCGTCCGCGACGAGCTCCTCCTTGGAGGACCAGCGCCGGTAGACGGCGGCCTTGCCCGTCTGCGCGCCAGCCGCCACACCTTCCATCGTGAGGCCGCTCCAGCCGACCGTACTGAGCTGATCAAGCGCGGCTTCGAGGATGGCCCGCTCCAGCACGGGACCACGCCGACGCAGGGTGGCCGTCGGAGCGGGGGCGGCCGTCCAGGGCGAAGTATCCATCGTCATCTCTCCGTTGGGGATCCGGAAACTCAAGGCAGCTTCTTCAGTGAACGGTTGCGTTCACTGTTGGGGAGTCACTACCGTTTGGCGCGACAGTGAACGGTTGCGTTCACTAACGCACTTGTGGGGGATCCATAGTGTCAACCTCTCAGTTAACTCAAGATCAGAAGCCCGAGAAGCCGGGGACAGCCCGCCGGGAGGGGCGCCCCGGCATAGCCCTCACCGTCATCGCGGCCTGCCAACTCATGGTGGTACTCGACGCGACGATTGTGAACATCGCGCTCCCGCACATCCAGAACGCGCTCAAGTTCTCCACGACGGACCTCACCTGGGTCGTCAGCGCGTACACACTCACCTTCGGCGGCCTGCTGCTTCTCGGTGGCCGCGCGGGGGACATCCTCGGCCGCCGCCGGGTCTTCATGTCCGGCATCCTGCTCTTCACCCTCGCGTCGCTGCTCGGCGGACTGGCCCAGGAACCCTGGCAGTTGCTCGCAGCCCGCGCCCTGCAAGGCGTCGGTGGCGCGATCGCGTCGCCCACATCGCTGGCCCTCATCACCACGACGTTCCCCGAAGGCCCGGAGCGGAACCGGGCGTTCGGCGTCTTCGCCGCGGTCTCCGCGGGTGGCGGCGCCGTCGGCCTCCTCGCCGGCGGCATGCTCACGGAGTGGCTCGACTGGCGCTGGGTGCTGTTCGTGAACGTACCCATCGGCATCCTCATCGCCGTGCTCACGCCGGTGTTCATCAACGAGTCCGAGCGCCACCCCGGACGCTTCGACATCGCGGGCGCGCTGACGTCCACGGCCGGGATGGCCTCCCTCGTGTACGGGTTCATCCGAGCGTCGGAGGAGGGCTGGCGCGACCGGCTCAGCACCGGCTCGTTCGCGGCGGCCGTCGTGCTGCTCCTGGCCTTCGCGTTCATCGAGAGCCGGGCCAGGGAGCCGATCACACCGCTGCGGATGTTCGCCGACCGCAACCGCTCGGGCACCTACGTGATCATGCTGAGTCTGGCCGCGGCGATGTTCGGCATGTTCTTCTTCATCGTCCTGTTCGCACAGAACGTCCTCGACTACACGCCGATCGAGGCGGGCCTCGCCTTCCTCCCGGTCACGGCCGCGATCATCGTCGGCGCGGGCGTGTCCCAGCGGCTGCTGCCCGTACTGGGCCCCAAGCCCTTCATGATGACCGGCGCGACCCTCGTGCTGCTCGGCCTCGCCTGGCAGACGTTCATCTCCCCCGACAGCTCGTACGCGGGTGGGGTGCTCGGCCCGATGCTGCTGTTCGGCGTCGGGATGGGGCTCAACTTCGTGACGCTCACCCTGACCGCCGTCTCCGGAGTCGCCCCGCACGAGGCGGGTGCGGCATCCGGGCTGCTCAACGCGACGCAGCAGGTGGGCGGTTCGCTCGGCCTCTCCATCCTCACCACGGCCTTCGGCACGGCCGGCCGGAACGAGGCGAAGGATCAGATCCCGTCGTTCATGGCGCAGGCCACGCCCGAGCAGAAGGCGGAGTTTGCCAGGACCCATCAGCTCCCGGCGCCGTGGGGTCACCAGGTGCTGGCCGAGGGCATCTCCACGGCATTCGTCCCGGCGGCGGCGATGGCGCTCCTCGCCCTGATCGTCGCCACTGTGGTGATCCGGGTGCGCAAGAGCGACCTGGAAGCACTCGCGGGCACCGCGGGTGCGGCCGGACCGGCGGGCGGCTGACCAGGGAAGCCGCCCACCACGTGCGATCGATGCCGGGCCGCCTCAGGTGACGAGGCGGCCCGGCATCCGCCACGCAGTGGGCGAGCCGCAGATCAGACCGGCAGGCCCGGCGCCCATTCCGGCAGCGGCTCGGTCCGCTGCAACCACTGGTCCGCCGGAGCGCCACCCGGACCGGAAGCGACCACTCCGCCCACGATCGCGCACGTCGTGTCCATGTCCCCGCCGACCTGGGCCGTGGCCCAGAACGCGCGCTCGAAGTCACCGAGGCCCCGCGCCGCCGACCACAGCGCGAAGGGCACCGTGTCATGGGCCGTCGTCCGCCGGCCGCACCCGAGGACGGCGGCCACCGTCCCCGCGTCACCGTAGTCGAGCATGTCCCTGGCCCGTCTGAGCCCCGCGCCCACCGCACTGCGCGGCACGAGCGCGATCACGCCGTCGAGCAGCGCCTGCGGCGTCGGCGGTCCCGCCGGATCCGCCACGAGCGCGGCGGCGGCGGCCACGGCCATGGCGCCGACCACGGCCTCCCGGTGCTGGTGCGTCGGATAGGCGGAGATCTCGGCCTGATGCGTGGCCTGCTCCGGATCGTCCGCGTACCAGGCGCCGAGCGGTGCGATCCGCATCGCCGCGCCGTTGCCCCAGGAACCCTGGCCCTTGAAGAGCGCGGAGGACAGGGCGCGCCAGTCCCCGCCCTCACGGATCTGCCGGAGCAGCCGGTTCACCGCCGGGCCGTAGCCCCGGTCGAAGTCATGGTGCTCGGCGAAGGACCGGGCGAGCTCGTCCTGCTCGATCCGGTTCTCGGCGGCCAGGACCGCCACTACGGAGCACGCCATCTCTGTGTCGTCGGTCCACTGCCAGAGGCCGTCGGGCAGCTCCCGGCGCTGGAGCAGCGGATAGTTCGCGGGCACGAAGAACTGGGAGCCCAGCGCGTCCCCCACTGCCAGGCCACGCAGGCTGGACAAGGCGCGGTCGAGCCGCACATGAGGAGAGGAATCAGCGGTCATCGCCCTGCCACTCTAACCGGTGACTCCGTACGGTTCCGGATCACGCCAGCGTTCGAACGGCCGGTCCAAGGTGTATTTGCCGTTCTCCCCGAGAACGAGTGCGCGCGTCTCACCGTTCCCCGGATTCGACAGTGATTCGAAGTCGGCGACCGACCAGTGGAACCACCGCATGCAGAACAGCCGCATGGTGAGTCCATGGGTGACAAGGAGGACGTTCGACGGGTGATCGGGCGCCTCGAAGCTGCGGTAGAGGCTCTCCAGAAAAGCACCCACACGGTCGTACACGTCTGCCCCGGACTCCCCTTGCGCGAAGCGGTAGAAGAAGTGCCCGTAGGCGTCGCGGTACGCCTTCTGAAGGCGTACGTCGTCCCTGTCCTGCCAGTTTCCCCAGTCCTGCTCCCGCAGCCGCGGCTCCTCCCGCACCCGTACGAGGTCCGGGTCGAGCCGGAAGGCGCGGAAGGTCTGGTGCGTGCGGCGGTAGGGCGACACGTAGACACTCACCCGCTCGCGCCCGAACAGGTCACGCAGGTACTTTCCCGTCTCGTCCGCCTGTTGCCGCCCCGTCTCGGTGAGGGCAAGGGCGTGGTCGGGCTCGCGTTCATAGACGGTGTCGTCGGCGTTGCCCTCCGACTCGCCGTGCCGGACAAGGACGATGCGCCGCGGACGTGCCATGCCAAAACCCTAGATCGGACATGGCTCGTTCGAGCACTCGTGCGGGCTCCATCCGGCGTATGTCACACCGCGTGCCCGTTCCTCGCGACCAGTCCGGTCCGTCCGGTCCGTCCGGTTCGTCCGGTCCGGTCCGGTCACACCGTCCAGGACGGTTCCAGCTGGACGATGTCGCCCGTGATCCCGGCGATGTCGGACTCCGTCTGAGCCCGCAGCGAGAGCCGCTCCACCCGTTCCGCCTGGTACTTGCCGTGCTCGGCCACGGAGTGCCACATCGAGAGGATCAGGAACTCGTTGCCCGGCGCCTCGCCGAAGAGCCCCCGCACCATCCCCGGGGAGCCGGCCATCGCGGGGTTCCACACCTTCTCCTGCATCAGCGCGAAGTGCTCCTCGCGCTGCGGATACACACGGCAGTGCGCGAGACGCACCGTGTCCGCCTCCGTGAAGCGCGGCTCGAACCCCGTCTTCACGTCGAACCGGTGGTCGAAGAGCTTCACTTGGATGTTCTTGTACGTGCCCGACTGTGCGGCGGCGAGCCGGTCGTGCGAGCGCGCCATGAAGGAGTCGTAGAAGGCGCGGCTCTCCCAGAAGCCGAGGACATGGGCCACCTCCGGCCGATTTCTGCTCCAGCCCCCACCCTGTCCCCGGAATCCCGGCTCCCCCAGAAGCCCCGCCCACTTTCGCTGCCCCCGCTCGAACCCTCGACGGTCGGTCACGGCGCAGCGAATCCACTTGACCAGCACCGCGCCATCGTACGGCCCGCGACGTGGGTTCGGTCACGCTCCGGCGGCGTGCATCCTGATCAGTCGCTCCCAAGCACCCGTGCTCCAAGTCCCCTCACGGAGAAGCCGATTCGCGCCAAGCAGGCGTCGAGATCCAGGCCTGTCCTGTTCCATTTCATGGTCACGATCGCAGGACGTAGCGTGTCCGTAGTAGGCATGAGCAGTCGTAACCGGCGGTCCAGGAGGGGGAGTTCGGGTGAGCAGCTTCAGGAAAGGGCTCAAGAAGGTCGAGGTCGCGCTGAAATGGGATCCGAGCCCGACCGGCTCGCCACCCCATGATCTCGACATCATCGCGGCGACCTACACGTCCGGCGAACCGGGCGGCGAACCGGCGTACGTCGTGTATTTCGACAGCCGCTCCCCCGACGGGACGATCACCCTCAACCGGGACAGCACGACGGGCCAGGGCTTCGGGTTCGACGAAGTCATGACACTGGAGCTGGAGCGCCTGTCGCCCTCCTACGCGCGCGTGGTCGTCGGTGTCGCCATACAGCAGGGTGAGCGGGCCACGGTCTTCGGAGCGGTCGCGAACACCGCGGTCCGGATCCGTGAGGGATACACCGACCTGGCGCAGAACGACTTCTCCGAAGTGGCCGATTCGACGGCGGCCGTGGTCGCCGAGTTCGCGCGGGACGACTCCGGAGAATGGGCTTTCCGCGAGATGCTCCAGGGATTCGACAGCGACCCCACGTCGTTCGCGGCCGCGATGGGCAGCGCGCACTGAGCCCTACGTAGAGGTCTACGTAGACAGGGAAAAGGTGAGGGGCGGCGAGCCTGTGGCCCGCCGCCCCTCACCTCACTGCGTCAGCTGATCAGCTGCAGCCGCTGGTCGAGCCGCAGCCCTCGCAGATGTAGCAGGAGCCGGCGCGCTGCATCTTCGTGCCGCAGGAGAAGCACAGCGGAGCGTCCGCCTGGATGCCCAGCTGCATCTCCACCAGCTCGGCGCTGGTGTGCGCCTGCTGCGGAGCGGGCGCCACGGCCGCGGTCTCGGCCTTGGGGGCCTCGACGGCCTTCAGCGTCTCCGTCTGCCGCGGGGCGGACTGGGCCAGGCCCTCGACGTCGACCTCGTCGTCCGCGGGCTCGTACGAGCCCGTCTCCAGGTGACGCTGACGCTCCTCGGCCGAGTGGATGCCGAGCGCGGAGCGCGTCTCGAAGGGCAGGAAGTCGAGCGCCAGGCGACGGAAGATGTAGTCGACGATCGACTGCGCCATCCGCACGTCCGGGTCGTCCGTCATGCCGGCCGGCTCGAAGCGCATGTTCGTGAACTTCGAGACGTACGTCTCCAGCGGGACGCCGTACTGCAGGCCTACGGAGACGGCGATCGAGAAGGCGTCCATCATGCCCGCGAGGGTGGAGCCCTGCTTCGACATCTTCAGGAAGACCTCGCCGAGACCGTCGTCCGGGTAGGAGTTGGCGGTCATGTAGCCCTCGGCGCCACCGACGGTGAACGAGGTGGTGATCCCCGGACGGCCCTTCGGGAGACGCTTGCGGACCGGACGGTACTCGACGACCTTCTCGACCGCGGTGCGGATGGTGTCCTCGGCCTTGGCGGTGACCGCCTCCTTCTCCTTCTCCTTGGTCTTGGCGGAGAGGGGCTGGCCGACCTTGCAGTTGTCGCGGTAGATGGCGAGCGCCTTGACGCCCATCTTCCACGCCTCGAAGTAGACCTCTTCGACGTCCTCGACCGTGGCGGTCTCGGGCAGGTTGACCGTCTTGGAGAGCGCGCCGGAGATCCAGGGCTGGATGGCCGCCATCATGCGGACGTGGCCCATCGCGGAGATGGAGCGCTCACCCATCGCGCAGTCGAAGACCTCGTAGTGCTCGGTCTTCAGGCCCGGGGCGTCGACGACGTTCCCGTTCTCGGCGATGTGGGCGACGATCGCCTCGATCTGCTCCTCCTGGTAACCCAGGCGGCGCAGGGCCTGCGGGACGGTGCCGTTGACGATCTGCATCGAGCCGCCGCCGACCAGCTTCTTGAACTTGACCAGGGCGAGGTCGGGCTCGAGGCCGGTGGTGTCGCAGGACATCGCGAGACCGATGGTGCCGGTCGGGGCGATGACCGACGCCTGCGAGTTGCGGAAACCGTTCTTCTCGCCGAGGCGGACGACGTCCTGCCAGGCCTCCGTGGCGGCGGCCCAGATCGGGGTGTCCAGGTCGTCCATGCGGACGGCCTTGGCGTTCTCGTCGGCGTGCTGCTTCATGACGCGCTGGTGCGGGGTGGCGTTCTTGGCGTAGCCGTCGTACGGGCCGACGACCGCGGCCAGCTCGGCGGAACGCTTGTACGAGGTACCGGTCATCAGCGAGGTGATGGAACCGGCCAGGGCGCGGCCGCCCTCGGAGTCGTACGCGTGGCCCGTGGCCATCAGCAGGGCGCCGAGGTTGGCGTAGCCGATGCCCAGCTGGCGGAAGGCGCGGGTGTTCTCGCCGATCTTCTGCGTCGGGAAGTCCGCGAAGCAGATCGAGATGTCCATCGCGGTGATGACCAGCTCGACGACCTTGGAGAAGCGCTCGACGTCGAAGGACTGGCGGCCCTTGCCGTCGTCCTTCAGGAACTTCATCAGGTTCAGCGACGCGAGGTTGCAGGACGTGTTGTCCAGGTGCATGTACTCGCTGCACGGGTTCGAGCCGTTGATCCGGCCGGACTCCGGGCAGGTGTGCCACTGGTTGATGGTGTCGTCGTACTGGATGCCGGGGTCGGCACACGCCCACGCGGCCTCGGCCATCTTGCGGAAGAGCGACTTGGCGTCGACCTCCTCGATGACGTCACCGGTCATCCGGGCGCGCAGACCGAACTTGCCGCCGGTCTCCACGGCCTTCATGAACTCGTCGTTCACGCGGACCGAGTTGTTGGCGTTCTGGTACTGGACGGACGTGATGTCGTCGCCGCCCAGGTCCATGTCGAAGCCCGCGTCACGCAGCGCGCGGATCTTCTCCTCTTCCTTCACCTTGGTCTCGATGAAGTTCTCGATGTCGGGGTGGTCGACGTCGAGGATGACCATCTTGGCCGCGCGGCGCGTGGCGCCACCCGACTTGATCGTTCCCGCGGAGGCGTCGGCGCCACGCATGAAGGAGACGGGACCCGAGGCGTTGCCGCCCGAGGACAGCAGTTCCTTGGAGGAACGGATCCGGGAGAGGTTCAGGCCGGCGCCCGAGCCGCCCTTGAAGATCATGCCCTCTTCCTTGTACCAGTCGAGGATCGACTCCATGGAGTCGTCGACGGCCAGGATGAAGCAGGCGGAGACCTGCTGGGGCTGCGGCGTACCGACGTTGAACCACACCGGGGAGTTGAAGCTGAAGATCTGGTGCAGGAGGGCGTACGCCAGCTCGTGCTCGAAGATCTCGGCGTCGGCGGGCGAGGAGAAGTAGTTGTAGTCCTCTCCGGCCTTCCGGTACGTCTTCACAATCCGGTCGATGAGCTGCCTGAGGCTCACCTCGCGCTGCGGGGTGCCGACCGCGCCGCGGAAGTACTTGCTGGTGACGATGTTGACCGCGTTCACCGACCAGAAGCCGGGGAACTCGACGCCACGCTGCTCGAAGTTGATCGAGCCGTCGCGCCAATTGGTCATGACGACGTCACGGCGCTCCCACTCCACCTCGTCGTACGGATGCACGCCGGGAGTCGTGTGGATGCGCTCGATACGCAGCCCCTTGCTGGCCTTGGCTCCCTTGGCGCGGGAACCTCGTGCCGGGCCACTCGCCGTCTCTGTCATGCCGCCTCCCTATACCGGGCTAAAACGCCCCGAAGTGCCTCGATCTTCCCGTGGCACGGTGTGTGTCTTGATATTGCGAACGCCGCTCTTGCCGCCCGCAACAGGTCTGGATGGCCGCCGACCGACCCCTGGGCAGATCAGTCGGCAGCGGTGGCGGGCACGGGGACTTCGACAGTCCCTCCGGGCCCGCAGCCACATGGTTCGCGCTCTCCGCCCACGTCGCCCCGGCTCGCACCGGGCAGCTGTTCCCTCAGCTCCGCGATGGCCGAGTCGAAGTCCTCCAGCGAGTCGAACGCCCGGTACACGGACGCGAAGCGCAGGTAGGCGACGAGGTCGAGTTCCTGAAGCGGGCCGAGTATGGCCAGGCCCACGTCATGAGTGGTCAGCTCCGCGCTGCCGGTGGCGCGCACCGCCTCCTCGACGCGCTGGCCGAGCAGGGCGAGGGCGTCCTCGGTGACAGGGCGGCCCTGGCATGCCTTACGGACGCCGTTGATCACCTTCGTGCGACTGAAGGGTTCGGTCACCCCGCTCCGCTTGACCACCATGAGCGAGCACGTCTCCACGGTCGTGAAACGACGGGAGCAGTCGGGGCACTGGCGGCGCCTGCGGATCGACGTGCCGTCGTCGGTGGTGCGACTGTCGACGACACGGCTGTCGGGGTGCCTGCAGAAGGGGCAGTGCATGGAACTCCAACCCTCCTTCACGGCACGACTCAATGGCCTCGGGAGACCCTTCAGGCCCCTCGAAGCAGCCTCAAGCATAGGCGATGACCGAGACCTCGACGGACCGGGGACCACAACTTCTGGGCTGCTGATGCAATCCAACCACTAGATCTGGTGCTTGAGCGCTAATTCGCCCCCACGCGTGTCGCTTTCGCCGCTCGACCGCCGGGGCGGGAGCGCGCCCACGACGGAAGCGCGCAGTTCACGCGCAGGGCGCCCGCGGATCGCGGTCGGCGCCGCACGGAAAGGGGGCCGGTTCCGGGTTGACGGACCACCGGATGGCACACTGAGACCCTACGGAGTGGGTCACGGCCTCGGCGGTGAAGCGTACCGTAATCAACCGAATTGCCACTCCGGTAGAGCGCAAGGCATACACCTGGGCACATGATCGCGACAAGCGATCTGCGATTTTTCACTCGAACGTGTGTTTGGCGCAACCTTTCGAAAGCTACTACCGTTGGCTAGCTAGGGAGAACATCTCGAGAGGGGCCTACCGACGTGACCACCACCGCCGCAGACAGTGCCACCATCACCGCCCAGGACCGTTCCCAGGGCCGACTCGAGCCGGTGCATGCCATGAATGACGCATCCATGAGCGCGGAGGGGCCAAAGCCCGCGCGCTCCCTGCCCGGCCGACCTCCCGGGATCCGCGCGGACAGCTCGGGGCTCACAGACAGGCAGCGGCGCGTCATCGAGGTGATCAGGGACTCCGTGCAGCGGCGCGGCTACCCGCCGTCGATGCGGGAGATCGGCCAGGCGGTGGGCCTTTCGAGCACGTCGTCGGTCGCACACCAGCTGATGGCCCTGGAGCGCAAGGGCTTCCTGCGCCGGGACCCGCACCGCCCCCGCGCGTACGAGGTCCGCGGCTCCGACCAGCCGAGCGCGCAGCCGACGGACACCACGGGCAAGCCGGCCGCGTCGTACGTCCCGCTCGTCGGCCGCATCGCCGCCGGTGGCCCGATCCTCGCCGAGGAATCGGTCGAGGACGTGTTCCCGCTCCCCCGGCAGCTGGTCGGTGACGGCGAGCTCTTCGTTCTGAAGGTCGTCGGCGACTCCATGATCGAGGCCGCGATCTGTGACGGCGACTGGGTCACGGTCCGCCGCCAGCCGGTCGCCGAGAACGGTGACATCGTGGCCGCCATGCTCGAGGGCGAGGCCACGGTCAAGCGGTTCAAGCGCGAGGACGGCCACGTGTGGCTCCTGCCGCACAACTCCGCGTACCAGCCCATCCCCGGTGACGAGGCGACCATCCTCGGCAAGGTGGTGGCGGTCCTGCGCCGGGTCTGACCCCGCGCCCCCGACCGGGCCCCGGAACCAACTGCGCCGGTTCCGGGGCCCTGCTGTGTCTATGGACGGGGCTGGGCCCGGCTCGTCCGGGGAGGGACCCCACTGGTGCGGGGCCCCTGCGCATTCCCCTGGCCTACTCGGTCTCCCCCGCCTCGGCGGTCGCCTTCGCGTCGATCGCCGCCAGGGACCGTCGTACCTGGTTCCGGTCCGTCGTGTACCAGAAGTCCGGCAGCGAGGCCCGCAGATAGCTTCCGTACCGGGCCGTCGCCAGTCTCGGGTCGAGAACCGCGACCACGCCGCGATCCCCGGTCGCCCGTACGAGACGGCCGGCGCCCTGGGCCATCAGCAAGGCCGCGTGTGTCGCCGCCACGGCCATGAAGCCATTGCCTCCGGCGTCCTCGACGGCCTTCTGGCGGGCGCTCATCAGCGGATCGTCGGGACGCGGGAACGGGATCTTGTCCATGACGACGAGCTGGCAGCTGGCACCCGGTACGTCCACGCCCTGCCACAGGGAGAGCGTGCCGAACAGGCACGTCTTCGGGTCGGCCGCGAACCCCTTGATCAGCTCGCCGAGGGTCTCTTCGCCCTGCAGAAGGATCGGGAACTCGGGGAGCCTCGTCCGCAGCTCCTCCGCCGCGGCCTGTGCGGCCCGCATGGACGAGAAGAGCCCCAGTGTGCGTCCGCCGGCGGCCTGCATCAGCTCGGCCAGCTCGTCCATCATGTCGGTCCGGGTGCCCTCGCGCGCGGGGCGTGCGAGGTGCTTGGCGACGTAGAGAATGCCCTGCTTGCGGTAGTCGAAGGGTGATCCGACGTCCAAGCCCTTCCACTGCGGGAGGTCCTCGCCCTGGGTGCCTTCGGGGGCGAGGCCCAGCGACGCGCCCACCCCGTTGAAATCGCCGCCGAGCTGGAGCGTGGCCGAGGTCAGTACGACGGAGCGGTCGGTGAAGAGCTTCTCTCGCAGCAGGCCGGACACCGACATGGGGGCCACCCGCAGGGAGGCTCCGAAGCGGTCGTGGCGCTCGTACCAGACGACGTCCCACTCGGAACCGTTCGTGATGCGCTCCGAGACGTCGTGGATCGTCTCCACCGAGGCGAGAGCCTGCTTACGCACCGCGTCCTCGTCCTGGACCGACTTGTCGCGGGTGGTGCCGAGAGCCGAGATGACGGTCCTGGAGGCGTCCCGCAGGGCCATCAGCGCGTAGCCGAGGTCCTCCGGAATCTCTTCCAGGCGGCCGGGCAGCGCGAGCTCCATGAGCCGCTCGAAGCCCTCGGCGGCGGTCTGGAGCTGGTCGGCCGCCTTTTCGTTGACGAGCTTGGCGGCTCGTCGCACCGCGCGGTTCACCTGCCCCGGTGTGAGCTCGCCGGTCGCCACGCCCGTGACCCGGGAGACCAGCTCGTGCGCCTCGTCCACGATCAGCACTTCGTGGGAGGGGAGAACGGGCGCCCCTTCGATGGCGTCGATCGCGAGGAGCGCGTGATTCGTGACGATCACCTCGGCGAGTTTGGCCCGCTCACGCGCTGCCTCGGCGAAGCACTCCTGCCCGTACGCGCACTTGCTGGCGCCCAGGCACTCCCTCGAGGAGACCGACACCTGGGACCAGGCCCGGTCGGAGACTCCGGGGGTGAGATCGTCCCGGTCGCCCGTCTCCGTCTCGTCCGCCCAGTCCCGCATCCGCAGCAGGTCCTGGCCGAGCTTGCTGGTCGGCGCGGCCGCCTCGAACTGGTCGAAGAGCCCCTCCTCCTCGTCCTGCGGCGCCCCTTCGTGGAGGCGGTGCAGACACAGATAGTTCGACCGGCCCTTGAGCATGGCGAACTGGGGACGCCGGCGCAGCAGGGGATGCAGCGCGTCGACCGTGCGCGGCAGGTCCCGCTCGACCAGCTGGCGCTGCAGGGCCAGCGTGGCCGTCGCGACCACGACCCGCTCGCCGTGAGCCAGGGCGGGCACGAGGTAGCCGAGGGACTTACCGGTACCCGTGCCTGCCTGGACGAGCAGGTGGGAGCCGTCGTCGATCGCCTCGGCGATGTTCGCGGCCATGGTCACCTGGCCAGGGCGCTCCGTACCACCGACAGCGGCGACGGCGGCGTGCAGGAGCTCGGGGAGGGAGGCGCGAGGGGAAGCAGTCATAGCTCGACCACCCTACGGGGCACCACTGACAATCCCGCGATCAAGGCTGGTGCAGTGGGTTGGGCACCGTGCCGTGCACGGCGGCGTGGGGACGATGGGGCCGGTCACGGTAACCGTCCAGGTGCAGCCGGTTGCGATTGAGGCAGAGGCGCTCGATACGGGGAGTGAGCAGGTCGAACATCTCGTACCGCTCCTTGAGCTCGGGGAAGCGCGCCTGATGACGCAGGATCTCGGCGCGCACCAGGGACCAGAACGTCTGCTCCGTGACCCCGAGTTGTTCCTCGCACAGAGGTGCCAGGTACCGGAACACGCCGACGAACAGTCCGGAGTGGATGAACTGCGTCAGGAACGCGGGTGCCTCGGTGAGCAGGATCTCGCGTACGTCCTGGGGCATGTGGTCGTGTTCGGGCAGCGGCTCGGCGCTCACGTTCACGTCGTCCACGAAGTCCTTCACCGCGAGCCGCACCGGCACGTCGTGGTCGTCGAAGACGACGATGGCGTTCTCTCCGTGGGGCGAGAACACGGTGCCGTAGCGGAAGAGGAAGTGCAGGAGCGGGGGCAGCAGGGCCGCGAACAGGCGGCGCAGCCACACGTCGGGGATCAGGCCCGAGCGGGCGACGAGCTCCGCGGTGAACGCCCGCCCGTGCGGGTCCACGTGGAGGAGCGAGGCCAGTGTGCGGGCCCGCTCGCCGGGCGCCAGATACCGGGAGACGGGTTCGCGCCAGATGGCACCCAGCAACTCCTTGTACTGGTAGGGCACTTCCTCCAGACCGTCGTACAGAGGGTGCTCGACCGCCACCGAGGCCACCTCTCCGAGGAGGATGACGCCGCAGTCTTCCTTCAAGAAGGGGTCGGTTTCGCGCAAGGAGTGCATCCAGGCGGTCACTGCGGGGGCCGCGAGTGTGCGTTCCGTGGGCAGGCCGCGCCACACGAGGGTGTTGAGCACGGAGAGCGGGAGCTTCACGGTGTGCCGGTCGGGACGTGACACGTTGAGGAACGTACGGATGGACTGCTGCGGCAGACGCACGTCGCCGTCGGTCGGGAGCGGCACGATCGCGTCCTTCGCGAGCGAACCGGCGAAGAGCGGCAGCACGATGTTGTTCCACTGCCATGGATGTACCGGGAGGTACAGGTAGGAATCGGGGGCGAGGCCACGCGCGCGAAGCACGCCGGCGAACGAGTCCCGCGTCTCCGGAGTGAGCTCACGGTCGTAGAGGCGCTGTGCCGTCGCCAGGTCCGCGACCCCTCGGTACGTGGCGAGCCCGGTGTGGACGGCGATCCACGGGAGCGTCCCGGGTGTGCGGGCCTCGGGGGCCCAGCGCGCGGTGTCGGTTCCTGAGAAGCCCATGCGCCCCTTGTTCAGGACGAGCCAGGGGTGACCGGTCTGGTGGCCTTCCAGCTCCGCGTACCCGAGATCGGCGAGCTGGGCCGAGGTGAGCGCGGTGTGGTCGAGGCGGGTGTCGGCGGCGAGGGTGACGGTGAGCTCGCGGATGAGGTGCCCGAGGGTGGCGCCGTCGAGATCGAGGACGTGTTTGGCGCGGAGGAGGAAGGCGAGGGGGTCGGTGAAACGTTCTGGGGGGTTCGCCGCGGTGCGCGAGGAGTCCGTGGCGAGGTCGTCGTCCGCGGGCCGGCCGGTGATCCACTCGATGCTGCCCGGGTCGACGAGCCAGCTGCCGTAAGCGCCCCGGCGGGCCCTGAACCGGAAGGCGCTGCCGGGCGGCATGTGAGCGCCCGCGACGGAGACGGTGTAGAGGTCGCCGCCACGTTCCGGTTCCGGATCCCGCTCGCGTTCCGGTTCGATGATCTCCTCGTACGCGAACTCGCCGATCATCTTCGCCAGCAGCCGGGCTGCGGCGCGCTCCCAGTTCGCGGAGGTGAGCTCCGGCGGGTCGTACAGAGCGGGAGACGCTCCGGAAGTCTGGGGCGCGGACGGATTCGGCACGGGGACTCCTCGGGAGGGAACCGGATCGGGGCGAGCGACGTTACTAAGAGTGACGGGTTCACAGCAGAGTGCGCAGGGCCCGGTCTCGGACCATGAGTGCCGCTCTCTTCTCGGGGAGATCCACCTCGGCGGAGAAGCGGAAGCCGGCACTCAGGAAAGCGGATACGGAGGGGGTGTTGCGGAGGTCCGGTTCTGCGACGACACGTGCGCAGGGCGGACGGTGGTCGAGCACGAGGTCGGCGACGGCCCTCAGCAGGTTCGTGCCGAGTCCTCGGCCGCGGTTGGCGACACCACCGATGAGGAGGTGAACACCGGTGTCGTGCGGGCGGGCGGGGTAGTGGCGGGCCAGTGGGTCGAGGTCGGCGCGGTAGATCTCCCAGTAGCTCATCGGCGTGCCGTCCAGCACTCCCAGACAGGGGACGCTGCGTCCGTCGCCGTCGAGTTGGGGGCGGAGGTGGTCTTCCGTGACGGCTTGTGGGCCTTCGAGTTCCCAGAAGGCCGCTACAGCGGGGTCGTTCATCCAGCGGCTGATCAGTGGCAGGTCGCGTTCCATACGGACGGGGACCAGCTGGAAGACGCCGGAGCGTGTGGTGACCGGTCCCCACGCTCCGACGTTGTCGAGCAGGTCGTCGTCGGTCAGGTCGCGGTCGGCCAGGTCGCGGTCGGTCAGGCCGGTCGATGTGCCATCCGTTCCGGGCCCGTGCCCCGAGCTGCCGTTGCCCTGTCCGCCGGCTCCACCCTGCGCGGCGATCAGGTCGATGAGTTCGTCGGGCAGGCGCAGGTCGAGGGTGTCGGCGGCGTCCGGGTCGAAGCCGGATGTGTCGGCACCTGCGGTGGGGCCCGCGAGCTCGCCGGCGGCTTGGACCGGCTCGGGGTTCTCGTCGGTGACGGCGGTGGCGAACGGGGTGGTGGGCGAGACTCCGGCGCCGTTGCGCGCGTCGGTGGATGACACGGCGACGTTCCTCTCAGGGGATGGGGTGGGTCATGTTCCTCAGGAATGAAGGGGGTTGGCGATGGTGACGTAGACGGACTGGGTGTCGACGGGTCCGACGAGTTCGTCGAGTCCGTGCAGGCGGGTGAGGAGGTTGGCCTTGCAGCGCAGGACCGGCGAGTCGAGGAGGTGGGTCGGCAGGGGGCTGCTGAGCTTGTCCGGGCCTGACGCGACATCGACGAGGAAGCCGCGGAACGCGGCCAGCAACAGCCGTTCGTCCGCGAGCTGTTGGGAGCCGAAGGCGCCGATGAGGCCGAAGACGTTGTTGATCCCGAGGTAGTAGGCGAACCTCTCGTCGGTGACGTCGTCGGAGACGAACGTGTCGCTGTGGGTGCCGATGCCGGGCAGCCTGCCGTCCAGTGCGTCGCGCCGGGACTCGCGGAAGTAGTAGCCCTGGTTGTCGCGGTAGCGGCCCCCGACGGGCCAGCCCTCGGGGTCGAGCAGCAGCAGCGTGTTCTGCTGATGGGCTTCCAGGGCGACGCCCGCGGTGCTGTCGAGCCAGAGCACGGGGCGTACGACGTGTTCGAGGTAGCGCAGGAACCACTCGGCGGCCACGGCTCCTCGGGGACGTCCGGTGCGGACGGCGAGGCGGGTGACGGTCTCGGCGAGACGGGAGCTCATGCGGTGTCGGTCCAGTTGACCGTGGGGTGTGGCCGGGGTGGCCGGGGGCCTGGGTGAGACGAAGCCGGCGATGCAGGCCGCGTCGTCACCGGGAGCGAACGGGTTGTTCCGGATCATCACGTCCAGGCCGGGCACCGGTTCGCCGTCCTGGCCGGTGACGGCGAGCCAGGCCGGGTCTCGGACGATGTCGAAGCCTGGGTGAGCGGCCTGCCACTGCTCGAAGAGGCCGGTGCGGAGCAGGCGGTGGACCTCGACGCCGCGGTGGAGTTCTTTACGGAGATTCTCACGACGGGAGTTGGTGATGCGCAGGCCGAGCGAGAGCTTCAGCATGGCCGGGGCGTCGGGCCGGTAGAGCGTACGAACGGAGGAGGTGGGGTACCACGGGGCGCCGTGAGGGCCGAGGTCTCGCAGGAGCCCGGCGTCGAGGAGGGCTGCGGTCTGTGGGCGGTGCCTGAGTTCGCGAACCTGCCAAGGGTGCAGGGGCAGCGGGGCGTGGCCGTCGGGCAGGGGGAGGTCTGTTCCGGCGAGTTGGCGGGCGATCTGGTCGGCGGGGAGTGCGCGGCCTCGCTGGGTCCAAGCCGAGTCCATCGCGAGCACCGACCGGTTCACCGCCATCCAGTGCACGGGGAAGGAGCCTTGCAACTCGGGTGAATAGAGGCGCGATTCGGCCTCGGACAGGCCCTCGCGGCTTTTCGGGGTCGGGTGCAGGGGGTGGCCGAGCAGGAGGGACTGCTCGGAGGCCAGGAAGGGGTCGTCGGTGTCACCCGGGTTGCTGCGGCGGTACGCGATGAAGTCGGCGGTTCTCCGGACGGAGTCCGCTACGCGCCCCACGAGATCGGCTCCGTCGCTGGAGGCGGTGGCGTGGGAGGCGGTGGCGTGGGAGGGCGGGGCTTCGGGGGCGGTCTGCGGAGTGGTCGCGGGGGGCGGCGGGGCAGGCGTCGCAGCCGGCGCCTGCGTCAGCCCCTGACCGACTACGCCTTCGCCGTCACCCGGCATCAGGCCGCGGCCACGGGGACCCGCGGCCTCGCGGCTGAGGAGGGCGGCGATGGTCACGGCGTCCACTCGGGGGGCGTCGAGGGGGCCGTTCTGGAGGTAGGGCATGCCGAACCGGTGCCAGCCGGTGGTGGACCAGTAGTGGACAGGGACGAGGAGGGCGGTGCCACTTGCGGGGAGAGGTACGCGCAGAGTGCCGTGTCGGGGTTCGGCGAGGTCGTTCTCCCGCACCCAGCAGCGGAGCAGGTTCTCGACGGCCGCGGCTTGGGCCGCCGTGCCGGGGTCCGGATGCTCCAGCAGGTCGGCGGTGGAGCCGTGCAGATGCTCGGCCTCCTGGCTGCCGCCCTTCTGCCGGGGGACCGTCCCGCGTTCCGGGGCAAGGTGGGGCTGCGTGTCGCAGGCTCCGTTCACCTGGGGGCGGGGGCGGTCGTCGGGTGCGGGAGTGGCGTTCAAGGGGGCTTCCTTGTGGGGTTGTTGACTCCGTGATGCGGTGGTCCGGACTGTCCGGTGTTCCGCTGCCGGCCGTGGTGGCCGGCGTCGTGGTGACCCTGGCGTTCCTGGTGTGGGGCCTGTTGGCGGCGCCGGGTCCGGCTGGGCTATCGGCGATGCGTGCGGGCCGCTTCGGCCAGGGCGTCGGCGAGGCGTTCGACGACGGCGGCGGCCTGTTCGTCGGTGATCGTGAGCGGTGGCAGGAGGCGGACGACGCTGGAGTGGCGGCCGCCGAGCTCGACGATCAGGCCTCGGCGGAGGCATTCGCGCTGCACGGAAGCGGCGAGTTCGGGAGCGGGAGGGAAGGGGCTCAGGTCCGGTGCCGCGGGCAGGTCCGGGTTCTGAGGGGTTTCCGGCTCGACCAGTTCGACCCCGATCATCAGGCCGCGGCCCCGTACGTCCCCGATGCAGGGGTGCTCGGCGGCGAGGCCCTGGAGCCGGCCCACCATGCGGGCTCCCAGGAGGGCGGCGCGTTCGGCGAGGCGGTTCTCCCTGACGTAGGCGAGGGTCGCGGCGCCGGCCGCCATGGCCAACTGGTTCCCGCGGAACGTGCCGGCGTGGGCCCCGGGCTCCCAGACGTCGAGGTCGTCCCGGTAGACGACGACGGCGAGGGGAAGGCTGCCTCCGATCGCCTTGGACAGCACCATCACGTCCGGGACCACGCCGCTGTGTTCGACGGCCCAGAAGGCGCCTGTTCGGCCCACGCCGGTCTGGACCTCGTCGGCGATGAGGGGGATGGAGCGGGCCGCGGTGAGTTCGCGCATGCGGCGCATCCAGGCGTCGGGCGCGGGGATCACTCCGCCTTCGCCCTGGACGGGTTCGAGGATCATGCCGGCCGGGAGCGGTACCCCGGACTTGGGGTCGTCGATGAGGGATTCGGTCCAGCGCGCGGAGAGTTCGGCGCCGCGCTCGCCGCCGATGCCGAAGGGGCAGCGGTAGTCCTGCGGATAGGGCAGGCGCGCCACGCTCACGTTCTGTGCTCCGCCCGACACTTCGAGCGCGCCCGCGGTCATGCCGTGGTAGGCGCCGGTGAAGGCGAGCAGTCCGCTGCGGCCGGTGGCCGTGCGGACGAGTTTCAGGGCGGCCTCCACCGCGTCGGTCCCGGCCGGTCCGCAGAACTGGATCCGGGCCCGCTCGGCGAGTCCGGCGGGCAGGGTCCGGAAGAGTTCCGTCGTGAAGGCGTCCTTCACGGGGGTGGCCAGGTCGAGCACGTGCAGCGGGGCGCCGGAGTCGAGGACGCGCCTGATCGCTTCGAGGACGACGGGGTGGTTGTGTCCGAGGGCCAGCGTGCCCGCGCCGGAGAGGCAGTCGAGGTACCGGCGGCCGTCGGCGCCCTCGATCGTCATTCCCCGGGCCCGCACGGGCACGATCGGCAAGGCGCGCGCATAGGTGCGGGCGGCCGATTCCCGTGCGGACTGCCGCCGCAGGATCCCCTCTTGGGCCGCGCCTTCACGGGCGGCACCCCCCTCGTACCCCGCGGACAACGCCGCGGGCGCAGGCTCGGTGACGGCCACGACTCTTGGTCCTCCCGCTGGATCCCGACGGATCCTGTCGAATTGTCCGTGTTCGGGGATCAGTTGACGTACGGGCGTCCGGGGTCGAACCCCCAGGACCGAGCGACGACGTCGAATCCCCCGTACGTACCAACGACGGTGGCAGCGCGGGATCACGGGTCGGCCGGAAATCCGTGCCGGGCGCAAGATCTCCGCCGTGACGGAACCGTTGCCGTTCCGTGGGATGTCGCCCACAGCGCGCGCATAGGGTGGGTTGCCGTTCGACGGAGGTCGGCGGGGTTCGTTCGCGGGGTGGGCATGTCGAGTGCCGGCGCCGCGCGTTCGGTCCACGGCCATCGGCGGCCGGCACGGCACAGTTATCGAAGCCCAGGGGGATTCACGACATGCGACCCATACGTCCGCTCTCGACCGTTCAGCGTGGGAGGGGCGCGCGCCGCAGAACCTCCCCCGTGGCGGCCGCCCTCGCCGTCGGTGCGGTGCTCGCACTCACCGCCACCGCCTGCGGTCCCGGCGACGACAGCGCCGACCCGAAGCCGACCGCGTCCACGACGCAGGCCGGCGGCGACAAGATCCAGATCCCGGACGACATCAAGGACCGGCTCAAGGAGCACGGTATTGATCTGGACAAGTGGAAGAACGGCGAGTGGAAGAACTGGGACAAGGACAAGTGGCTGCGTGAGGCGCAGGACTACGTCAACCCCATCATCGACGGTCTGTGGGACCCGGACCGGATGCGTGACGCCGACAAGAACCCGGACCACGAGGTCGACGACAACGACATCTCGGGCGACCAGGGCGTGACGGACCCGACGCCGCAGCCCGTGAAGGCCGCGGCGGTCGGCACGCCGTACCACGAGAGCGCGCCGTACGCGGGGAAGCTGTTCTTCGACAGCCCCGAGGGGTCCATGGTCTGCTCGGCGACGGTCGTCACGGACCCCGCTCACCCGGGCAAGTCGGACATGGTGTGGACCGCGGGGCACTGCGTGCACGCGGGTAAGAAGGGCGGCTGGTACCGCAACATCGCCTTCGTGCCCTCGTACAACAACGCGGGTCTGACGGGAGAACAGCTCAAGAAGGCCACCAAGGAACAGGTCGCCCCGTACGGCGTCTGGTGGGGCGAGTGGGCGCAGACGTCGGACCAGTGGATCGAGCAGGGCGGTCCGACCGGCGGGCAGGGCGCGCCGTACGACTTCGCGGTCATCCATGTCACGCCGGAGAAGGGCAGCGAGGGCAAGACCCTTGAGGAGACGGTCGGTTCGGCCATGCCGGTCGACTTCAACGCGCCCGCGGTACCCAAGATCGCCACGATGACGGCGAAGGGCTACCCGGCGGCGCCGCCGTACGACGGCGAGACGCTGTACCAGTGCGCCGACAAGCCGGGGCGGCTCTCGCTCACGAAGGCCGACCCGACGATGTACCGCATCGGGTGCACGATGACCGGCGGTTCGTCCGGTGGCGGCTGGATCGCGCAGGGTTCCAACGGCAAGCCTTCGCTGGTGTCGAACACGTCGATCGGTCCGGTCACGGCCGGCTGGCTCGCGGGTCCGCGCCTCGGCAAGGAGGCCAAGGGGATCTACGACGCGGTCAGCAAGAAGTACGCCGGTCAGTAAAGAGTGCATCACTCAGTAAGTGGCATGGCGGTCGGCACAGTTGTGCCGGTCAGTGACAGCTGTGCCGACCGCTGCAAAGTGACTGGTCAGTAGAGGCTGACACCGCGGTGGGGTGACGAAATCTTCACCACCCCACCGCCGTCCGTCCTCAACTCCACAGGCATAGTGGGGTGCTGCGTCCGGGGCCTTCGCAGGGAAACGTTCCGGATCTGACAAGCACATGACACATTCGTTTCATCGGGGGGATCCGCACCATGCGTTCCACACGTCCGTCATCCACGCGCAGCCGGGGCCGTCGCACGGCCCTCGCCGCGACGGGGCTCGCCGCGGCCCTGGCGCTCACCGCCACCGCCTGCGGCCCGAGCGACGACAAGGCGAGTGACAAGTCGGCCGCCACGGCTTCGCAGGGCGCCGGCGACGGCTCCGACGGCCGGCTGCCCGGGGACCTCGCCGACCAGCTCAAGAAGCACGGCATCGACCCGGACAAGTGGCAGAACGGCGCCTGGAAGAACTGGGACAAGAAGGACTGGCTGCGCGAGGCCAAGGACTTCGTCAACCCGGTCATCAAGGACCACTGGAAGCCCGAGCGGATGAAGTCCGCCAAGGACCCGGACAAGACGATCGCCGCGAAGGACGCCACGGCCGACCAGGGCGCGACGGATCCTGAGCCGCAGCCGGTCAAGGCCGTGCCCGAGAAGACCCCGTACCACGAGAACGCCGCGCCGGTCGGCAAGGTCTTCTTCGACTCCCCCGAGGGCTCGATGGTCTGCTCCGGCACCGTCGTGAAGGACCCGCGCAACCCGGGCAGGTCCAACCTCGTCTGGACCGCGGGCCACTGTGTGCACGCGGGTGCCGCCGGCGGCTGGTACCGCAACATCGCGTTCGTCCCGGCCTACAACGACCTCGGCAAGTCCGAGGCCCAGCTGCAGAACGCCGCCCCGCAGGAGATCGCCCCGTACGGCACCTTCTGGGCCGACTGGGCCTCCACCTCCAACGAGTGGATCGACACGGGCGCCGAGTCGGGCGGCGCGGGCGCGCCGTACGACTACGCGGTGCTGCACGTGAAGCCGGAGCAGGGTTCGAAGTCCCTCGAGGAGACCGTCGGCGCCGCGCTGCCGGTCGACTTCTCCGCGCCCTCCGTCCAGTCGGTCGACAGCATGGGCGCCTGGGGCTACCCGGCCGCTCCCCCGTTCAACGGCCTGCTGATGCACAAGTGCATCGACCGTCCGGGCCGGCTGTCCCTCAGCCCCGACCAGCCGACGATGTACCGCATCGGCTGCACGATGACCGGCGGTTCGTCCGGCGGCGGCTGGTTCCGGGTCGTCGGCGGGAAGACCGAGCTGGTCTCGAACACGTCGATCGGCCCGGCCGGCAACACCTGGCTGGCCGGACCGCAGCTGGGCAAGGGCGCCCAGCAGGTCTTCGACTCGATGAGCGAGAAGTACGGAAGCAAGTAAGCACGGAAGCCAGTAGGTACGGCCGTCAGTAGGTACGGCAGTAACTACGGCTGTCAGTAAGCAGCCGTCGGCTTCACCACGCGAACGAGGGCCCGCCCCCAGGAAGTTGGGGGCGGGCCCTCGCCGTGAATGCACCAGCTGCCGGTACGTCAGCTTCCGGCGGCCGCCGGGATGTACGGCGCGAACTCCGCGGCGAGTTCCTCGTGCACCCGCGCCTTGAGCAGGGTGCCCTCCGGCGTGTGCTCCTCGGAGATCACCTCGCCGTCGGCGTGCGCACGCGCGACCAGCTGGCCGTGCGTGTACGGCACGAGTGCCTCGATCTCGACCGCGGGGCGCGGCAGCTCGTCGTCGATGATCGTGAGCAGCCGCTCGATGCCGAGCCCGCTGCGGGCCGACACCGCGATCGCTCGCTTCTCGACGCGCAGCAGCCGCTGGAGGACGAGCGGGTCGGCCGCGTCCGCCTTGTTGATCACCACGATCTCGGGCACCTGTGTGGCGCCCACGTCCCGGATCACCTCACGCACGGCGGCCAGCTGCTCCTCCGGCGCCGGGTGTGAACCGTCCACCACGTGCAGGATCAGGTCGGAGTCGCCGACCTCCTCCATCGTGGAGCGGAACGCCTCGACGAGGTGGTGCGGCAGGTGCCGTACAAAACCGACCGTGTCGGCCAGGGTGTACAGGCGGCCGGTGGGCGTCTCGGCCCTGCGGACGGTCGGGTCGAGGGTGGCGAACAGTGCGTTCTCCACCAGGACGCCGGCGCCCGTGAGGCGGTTGAGCAGGGACGACTTGCCCGCGTTGGTGTAGCCGGCGATGGCCACCGACGGCACCTTGTTGCGGCGCCGCTCCTGGCGCTTGATGTCGCGGCCGGTCTTCATGTCCGCGATTTCCCGGCGCATCTTCGCCATCTTCTCGCGGATCCGTCGCCGGTCCGTCTCGATCTTGGTCTCACCGGGACCACGGGTGGCCATGCCTCCACCGCCGCCGCCACCCATCTGCCGGGACAGCGACTGACCCCAGCCGCGCAGTCGCGGCAGCATGTACTGCATCTGCGCGAGGGCGACCTGCGCCTTGCCCTCTCGGGACTTGGCGTGCTGGGCGAAGATGTCGAGGATCAGGGCGGTCCTGTCGACCACCTTGACCTTGACGACGTCCTCGAGGTGGATGAGCTGGCCGGGGCTGAGCTCACCGTCACACACGACGGTGTCGGCTCCGGTCTCGAGCACGATGTCGCGCAGCTCCTGGGCCTTGCCCGAGCCGATGTACGTCGCGGCGTCGGGCTTGTCCCGGCGCTGGATGACACCGTCGAGCACCTGGGCGCCGGCGGTCTCGGCGAGGGCGGCCAGCTCCGCGAGGGAGTTCTCCGCGTCATTCACGGTGCCCGAGGTCCACACACCGACGAGCACGACGCGCTCCAGGCGGAGCTGCCGGTACTCGACCTCGGTGACGTCCTCGAGCTCGGTGGAGAGGCCCGCGACGCGGCGCAGGGCCGCGCGCTCGGAGCGGTCGAGCTGGTCGCCGTCCCGCTCTCCGTCGATCTCGTGGCTCCAGGCGACGTCCTCTTCCATCAGGGCATCGGCCCGAAGACCTTCGGGGTTGTTCTGCGCGAAGCTCTGCGCGTCCTGGGAAGGGGAAGAAGAGGAGGTCATTGGATCCTTACGTCGAGGTGATTGACGAATTTTTCGCATCGGTGACGGTCCGCGCTGACAGCGTGGTCCTTCGACCAGCACAACGTCCCGGGCGGTCCGGAGATTCCCGGGCCGGGCGCGCCGCCGACCTGAAGATGTTCGCACGGTACGGCACGTCTCGTCACCCGACTTAATGCCCGCGCGCGCCGGGCCCTACCCCTCGCCCTACCCCTCGCCCTGCCCCTTGCCCTGCCCCGCCCGCGCCTCCCGCGCCGGCTTCGCCGTCTGCACCGGCGCCGGCTTCCAGTCCGGGTGGCCCGGCATCGGCGGCGTCTTCTTGCCGTAGAGCCAGGCGCGGAAGAAGCCGTGGAGGTCGCGGCCCGAGGTCTGTGAGGCGAGGTCGACGAAGTCCGCGGTGGTCGCCGTCCCGTCACGGTGCGTGCGCACCCAGGCCCGCTCCAGACGCTCGAAGGCGGGGGCGCCGATCTCCTGGCGGAGCGCGTAGAGGACGAGGGAGCTGCCGTCGTAGACGACCGGGCGGAAGATGCTGATCTTCTGGCCCGGCTTCGGCGCCTTGGGAGAGGCCGGCGGGCCGCCCGCCGCGCGCCAGCCGTCCGAGGCGCTGTAGGCCGCCCGCATGCGCTTGGCCATGGACTGGTGGCCCTTCTCCTGCGCGTAGAGGGCTTCGTACCAGCTGGCGTGGCCCTCGTTCAGCCACAGGTCGGACCAGGTGCGGGGGCTGACGCTGTCGCCGAACCACTGGTGGGCCATCTCGTGGACCATGATCGACTCGATGTACCAGGAGGGGTAGGCGGGCTCCGTGAAGATCTCCTTCTCGAAGAGGGAGAGCGTCTGGGTCTCCAGCTCGAAGCCGGTCTGGGCCTGGGCGATCAGGACGCCGTAGTTCTCGAACGGGTAGCGGCCGACCTTGCTCTCCATCCAGGCGAGCTGGGCGGGGGTCTTCTTGAGCCACGGTTCGAGGATCTTGCGGTCCTCGGTAGGCACCACGTCCCGGACGGGCAGCCCGTCCGGCCCCTCACGGCGCAGCACGGAGGAGCGGCCGATCGAGACCTGCGCCAGCTCGGTGGCCATGGGGTGGAGGGTGCGGTACGCCCAGCTGGTGGCGGCGCCGTGGCGCGTCTTCAGGTAGGGCACGCCGTTGGCGACGACCGTGTCCTCCTTGGGAGCGGTCACCCGGAAGGTGAACATGGCCTTGTCCGAGGGGTGGTCGTTGCACGGGAACACGCGGTGCCCGGCGTCGGCCTGGTTGGCCATGGCGAGACCGTCCTTGGTCTGCACCCAGCCGCCCTCCTCCTTGCCGGGCACCGGGTTGCTGGTGTGCCGCACGGTGATCTCCAGCGGGGCACCCTCCGGGACCGCCGTCCCCGGCGTGACGACCAGGTCCTCGTCGCTGGTGTCGAAGCGGGCCGGGCGCCCGTTGACCTCCACGGAACGAACGGTTCCGTGCGAGAAGTCGAGGTTCACCCGGTCGAGACGCGCCGTCGCGATGGCATCGATCTTGGTGACGGCGTCCAGCGGCTTCTTGTTGTCGCCGCGGTACGTGAACGCGATGTCGTACGACTGGACGTCGTAACCGGGGTTGCCGAGGTGCGGGAAGAGCCGGTCGCCGACGCCCAGCGGCGCGGCCGGCTCCGGCGCGCTCGCGGCGATCAGTGCGGTGGAGGCGGCCGCGGCGACGAGCGCGGTGCCCATGCGGAGGGTCCGGGGGGTGAGCAGCATGGACTACGGCTACCAGCGCGCGCGTCCCCGCTCCGGCGGGACGCGCCACACCCACCCGAACGAGACCCTACGAGCTGCTCTGGGCGGGGTGCTGCGCCCGGCTGACGTCGTACACCCCTGCGATGTTGCGCATGGCCCGCATGAGTCCGGGGAGCGTTGCCGCGTCCGGGAGTTGGAGCGTGTACGTGTGGCGTACGCGGCCCTGGCTCGGTGGTTCGACGGTCGCCGAGATGACGGCGACGCTCTCCAGGGCGATGGCTTCGGTGAGGTCGGCCAGCAGGTGCGGGCGGCTGAACGACTCGGCGATCAGCGAGACCCGGCACTCGGCGGTGTCGCCCCAGCTCACCCCGATCTCCGCACGCCCCGCGCTCTTCATGCGCGCCACGCCGGGACACTCCGCGCGGTGCACGGTGACGGCGCCGCCGCGTACCGCGAAGGCGGTGATCTCGTCGGGCGGCACGGGTGTGCAGCAGCCCGCGAGGCGCACGGTCGCGCCGGGCTTGTCCACGACCGCGTTCGCCTCGGCGGGGCGGCCCGCGGGCGCGCCCTGAGGCGTCCTGGGCGCCGCCTCCGGGGCGCGGCGGCCCTGCGGCTCGGCCTGTGGTGTGGCGGGATGGGTCGTGAGCCAGCGCCGGATGGCGATGCGGGCGGCGGGTGTGCGGGCGTGGTCGAGCCAGTCCCTGGAGGGCTCGGACGCGGGGTCCTGGCCCATGAGGAGCTGGACGGTGTCCCCGTCGCGCAGGACCGTGCTGAGCGTCGCCAGGCGGCCGTTGACCCGCGCTCCGATGCAGGCGTGGGCGTCCTCGCCGTACTGGGCGTAGGCGGCGTCGACGCAGCTGGCGCCCGCGGGCAGGCCGAGGGTGCCGCCGTCGGGCCGGAAGACGGTGATCTCGCGGTCCTGGGCAAGGTCCTCGCGCAGGGTGGACCAGAACGTGTCCGCGTCCGGGGCGGCCTCCTGCCAGTCGAGGAGGCGGGAGAGCCAGCCGGGCCTGGTCGGGTCGGCGCGCTCCCCGTCCCTTTCGGCCTGCTCCTCCGAAGGGGGAGCGTAGGGATTGCCGAGCGCGACGACTCCGGCCTCGGCGACCTTGTGCATCTGGTGGGTGCGGATGAGGACTTCGGCGACCTCGCCGTCACCGCGCGACACGGCCGTGTGCAGGGACTGGTAGAGGTTGAACTTCGGTACGGCGATGAAGTCCTTGAACTCCGAGACGACCGGCGTGAAGCAGGTGTGCAGCTCGCCGAGCACTCCGTAGCAGTCGGCGTCCTCCGCGACGAGGACCAGGAGGCGCCCGAAGTCCGCTCCGCGCAGGGCGCCTCGCTTGCGCCGCGACCGGTGTACGGAGACGAAGTGCCGGGGCCTGATCAGTACTTCGGCCGTGATCCCCGCGTCCTTCAGGACGGTCCGGACGTCCTCGGCGATCTCCGCGAGGGGGTCGGAGCCGAGCGTGTCGTTGGCGGCGATGAGCTCGCGGGTCCGCGCGTACTCCTCCGGGTGGAGGATCGCGAAGACGAGGTCCTCCAGCTCGGTCTTGAGCGCCTGGACGCCGAGGCGCTCGGCGAGCGGGATGAGGACGTCGCGGGTGACCTTGGCGATGCGTGCCTGTTTCTCGGGGCGCATCACGCCGAGGGTGCGCATGTTGTGCAGCCGGTCGGCGAGCTTGATCGACATGACCCGGACGTCGTTGCCGGTGGCGACGAGCATCTTGCGGAAGGTCTCGGGTTCGGCGGCCGCGCCGTAGTCGATCTTCTCGACCTTGGTGACGCCGTCGACGAGATAGGCGACCTCTTCGCCGAACTCCCGGCGGACCTGGTCGAGCGTGACGTCGGTGTCCTCGACGGTGTCGTGGAGGAGGGACGCGGTCAGCGTCGTGGTCTCGGCGCCCAGCTCGGCGAGGATCAGGGTCACGGCCAGCGGGTGCGTGATGTAAGGCTCGCCGCTCTTGCGCATCTGGCCGCGGTGGGAGGACTCGGCCAGGACGTACGCCCGGCGCAGCGGTTCCAGGGGGGCTTCCGGGTGGTGGGCGCGGTGGGCCTCGACCACGTGGCCGATGGCGTCGGGCAGCCGGTTTCCCGCGGCGGGGCCGAGGAGCGCGGCCCGGCCGAGGCGGCGCAGGTCGATCCGGGGAAGGCCGCGCCTGCGGTGGGCGCCCGGTGTGATCGGGCCGGGCGTCGCGGGATTGGTCGCCTCCGCACTCATGAGCACCTCCGGCTGCGTCGACCGGCGGCGGTCTGCGGGGTACTGCCCGGGCCGGTGCTTGATGCTACCGAGCCCATCACGTGGACCTGACCCCCTCTCGCCCAGCGTGAAACGGATCACCCATTCGAGCGAACGTTCAGGGGTTTACGGTTTCGAGAACCGTCAGCCAGTCCGTGTCGATCTCGCCCTCGGCGACGATCACCGCTGGCCCCGTCATCTCGATCTCCCCGTCGGCGCGCTCCGTGATCACGAGCCGTCCGCCGGGCAGATCCACCGTGTACGTGACCGGCGCTCCGGTGGCCGCGGGGTCCAGGCCGTCCCTGCGGGCCGCGGCGACGGCCACGGCGCACGCGCCCGTACCGCACGAGCGGGTCTCGCCCACGCCGCGCTCGTGGACCCTCATGGCGACGTGCCGGGGGCCGCGGTCGACGACGAACTCGACGTTCACCCCGTGCGGGTAGGCGGTGGCCGGGGCGAAGGACGGCGCGGAGTAGAGGCTGCCGGCCTGGGCGAGGTCGTCCACGAAGGCGACGGCGTGCGGGTTCCCCATGTTCACGTTGCGCGCGGGCCAGGTGTGGTCCGCGACGCCGACGGTGACGTCCCCTTCGGGGAAGAGGGCCTTGCCCATGGCGACCGTGATGTCGCCTTCCTTGTCGATGTGCACACTCTTCACACCACCGCGCGTGGCCACGGCGATGTCGCCGTCGCCCACATGACCGGCACGGCGCAGGTAGTGGGCGAACACGCGCACACCGTTGCCGCACATCTCGGCGATCGATCCGTCGCCGTTGCGGTAGTCCATGAACCACTCGGCCTCGGCCGCCAGATGCCGCGCGTCGGGGTGTGCGGCGGAGCGCACCACGTGCAGCAGACCGTCGCCGCCGACGCCGGCCCGACGGTCGCACAGGGCGGCGACGGTGGCCGGGGGCAGCTCGATGCTGTTCTCGGGGTCGGGGACGATCACGAAGTCGTTCTCGGTCCCGTGACCCTTGAGGAAGGCGATCCGCGTGCTCATCCCTCGATCGTACGGGGTGCCCCCGACAACCCGTCGGGACGGCCCGGTACGTGGACCAGACCGGTACGTGGACCAGGGGGTGTCTGACTGTTCCTAGCGCAGGCGGGCGACGCGCCATACGGCGAGGACCGCCACGGAGGCGACCACGACCGCGTACGCGCAGACGACCCGCCAGTCCGGGCGGGAGTCCGATCCCCGGGCGGGGAAGCCGGGCCAGGTGTACCCGACGCGGCGGGCGGCCATCATGCCCCAGCCCGCGGCGCACGAGCTGATCAGCAGTCCCAGCATGGCCACGACGGCACCGCCGTCCCCGAACTCGAAGAAGAGGGGGAACGCGAACATCAGGGAGCCGATCGCGGAGAGGATCACGATGGGCGCGAGCTGCCACAGGCGCAGGCGGCGCTGCGGGCGCAGCTCCACCTCGACCTCGGCGCTTTCGGCCTGCGCCGCGAGCTCCTCGGCCGTGGGACCGTCGGCGATCACACCGTCCGGGGTCGCGTCGGGACCGTCGGAGCTCAGCTGCTCCCCGCCCGGTGCGGTGTCACGAGGGCCGGCCTCCATCGCCACGCGCCCTCCCACTTCGGACTCCACTGGTCGATCGATGGTCGATGATGGCACGCCCGCAGGGGCCGGGATGACGGGCGGAGCGTCCCGATGCCATCACGTGATCAGGCTGTGACCGGTCGTTCGATCAACGTCATTGCCCGTGCCGGGAGTTCCCCCCGGTCGGCCACGGCGCCGCTGAGCCAGTGGACGCGCGGGTCACGCCGGAACCAGGAGTCCTGACGGCGCGCGAAGCGCTTGGTGGCGCGGACGGTCTCGGTCCGCGCCTCGTCCTCGGTGCACTCCCCGGCCAGCGCGGCGAGCACCTGCTGGTAGCCGAGCGCCCGCGACGCCGTGAGCCCTTCGCGCAGCCCCTGCGCCTCCAGGGTGCGCACCTCGTCCACGAGACCCGCGTCCCACATGCGGTCGACGCGGGCGGCGATGCGCTCGTCGAGCTCCGGGCGCGCCACGTCCACGCCGATCTGGACCGTGTCGTACACGGAGTCGTGCCGCGGCAGGTTGGCCGTGAAGGGCTTGCCCGTGATCTCGATGACTTCGAGGGCGCGGACGATGCGCCGGCCGTTGCTCGGCAGGATCGCCTTGGCCGCCTCGGGGTCGGAGACGGCGAGGCGGGCGTGCAGGGCGCCGGAGCCGCGCAGGGTCAGCTCCTCCTCCAGGCGTGCACGCACCTCGGGGTCGGTGCCGGGGAACTCCAGGTGGTCCACCGCGCCGCGGACGTAGAGGCCGGAGCCGCCGACCAGGATCGGCCAGCGTCCCGCGGCGAGCAGTCGGTCGATCTCCGCGCGGGCCAGCTTCTGGTACTCGGCGACGCTGGCCGCCTCCGTGACGTCCCAGATGTCGAGGAGGTGGTGCGGGATGCCGCCGCGCTCCTCGGGCGTCAGCTTGGCGGTGCCGATATCCATCCCCCGGTAGAGCTGCATGGAGTCGGCGTTGACGACCTCGCCGCCGAGTTCCCGGGCGAGAAAAACGCCCAGATCGGACTTTCCGGCCGCGGTGGGCCCGACGACGGCGATGACCCGCGGAGCGGGAGCTGCACTACTCACCGCCCCAGTCTCGCAAACCTCCGGACCACTTCCCGAACGAGCTACGTGACGACCGAGGTCCGGGGTCGTTCCCTGTTGCGAGGTTCCGACCGCCGGTTTCGAGGGCCGGAGACCCGGGCGACGCAAACGGGCGCACCGGGCGACGCGGGATTTCGCCCGCACGAGTAGCTTATGGAGTGGAAATGGGCGTTTTTGCAAGGTTTCGTCGGAAGTCGAAGGATGCGGAGGAGACGTCGGGCGACGGGGCGCAGGCCGCCACGCTGACGGCCGGGTCCGAGGCCGAGGACTCCTCCCCCGAGGCGACCGGGACGACCGGGGCGGCTGAGGCGGCCGGGGCCCCGGAGGCTGCCGGTTCCGTCGCCTCCCCCGCTTCCTCCGCGGACGCCGACGCCGCGGAGGAAGCGGAGGAGGTGGCCGACGAGGCGGCCTCCACCCGCGGGCCCGCCGCGGTGGCGGAGCCCGTGGAGATTCCCAAGCAGCAGAACGCGGAACAGGCCGCCGACAGCGAGGCCGGTGAGCGCGCCCGCAAGTAACCCCGCCGGTCCCCCGCGAGTGAAGGTGAACCCATGGGCATCCTGGACACGTTGAAGGCCAAGCTCAGCAAGGAGAAGGTCGCTGACCTCGCGCAGAAGCACGGGGACAGGATCGACCAGGGTCTGGACAGCGTCGCGAGGACGGTCGACGAGAAGACCAAGGGCAAGTACCGCGACCAGATCCGGGCCGGCACGAGCAAGGCCAAGGACGCCGTGGACCGCCTCGCGGGTCCGGGCAGCCGGGACGGGGGCGGCAGTCAGGACGGGGACCGGAGTCAGGACGGGGACCGGAGTCAGGACGGGGACCGGAGTCAGGACGGCGGCGGCGACACCCCGCCGGCACCGCCCGCGGCCCCCTGAGGCGCACGGCGCCGACACCGACACCGGCACACGCGGACGGCCGCGGAGCGTCACGGCTCCGCGGCCGTCGCCGTTCGTTCAAGGGCTCGTTCACCGGCGCGTGCTGAGGCAGGTGCAGAGGCGGGAGAAGTCTCCGCCTGCTACGACGACGACCAGGTGGCGACGAAGTAGCCCACTCCGTAGGGGGCGTCCTCGTACAGGACGCGGCACGTCTCGTCCTCGTCGAAGGCTCCCGTCATGACCTGCCACGGGGAGCGGCCGGAGATCTTGAGTTCACGGGCGAGGTCCGCGTCGAGGTTGGCGAAGAACCCGTCGCGGTCGCCGTTGCGGAGGGCCTCGGCGATCGCCGCGTCGACGCCTTCGGCGCGCTCGTCCAGATAACCGGGGGCCTTGAGGCTGCGGCAGGCGGTGCCGTCACCCATGACGAGGAGGCCCACACGGTCGGCGCGGGCCGCGAGGTGGACGCCGTCCTCGCCGTTCATCGGCCATGTCCGGTCGCCCTGGACCTCGTAGCCCGTGACGCGGCCCGTCCAGCCGGCCCTGGCGAGCAGCCAGGCGCCGACGGAGAGGGACAGGGGAAGCCGGCCCTCGGGGGCCTCTGCGCCCTCGGGCACCGCTCCGAGGCGGACCTCCCGGTCCACGCCGAAGGGCAGGAAGCTGCCCGCGGTGCCCTGCCCGTGCTCGCGGGTCACGGGCCCTTCGCCGACGACCACGATCAGGTCGGGACGGGCCGCGATCACCTCGCGGACGGCCTCGTCACAGGCCGCGCGCGCGGCGTCCAGCTCGGGGGCCGCACCCGCTGCGACCTCGGGCACGAGCAGGGGCGGGCAGGGGCAGACGGCGGCGGCGACAAGCATGATCGGCAGCCTACTGCGCCGGGGGCACGGTCGGTGGTGGTGCCCGTCAGTCGATGGCGCAGCCTCCCGTGGCCGCCGGCAGGGGGGCCGGGACGCCCACCGAGGGCAGGCCGAGCATGACGCCCTGCTTCTGCTGGGGCTCCGCGTTCCGCTTCTCCCAGGCGTCGCCCGCGCGCGTGCGGCGCACGGCGAGGACGTCGCCCTCGGCAAGCAGGTGGTGCGGGGCGGCATAGGTGATCTCGACGGTGACCACGTCACCGGGGCGCACTTCGGCAGCCGGCTTCGTGAAGTGCACCAGGCGGTTGTCGGGGGCGCGGCCGGACAGACGGTGCGTGGTGCCGTCCTTGCGGCCCTCGCCCTCGGCGACCATCAGCTCCAGGGTGCGGCCGACCTGCTTCTTGTTCTCGTCCCAGGAGATCTCCTCCTGGAGGGCGACCAGGCGCTCGTAGCGCGCCTGCACGACCTCCTTGGGGATCTGCCCCTCCATGGTGGCCGCCGGCGTCCCGGGGCGCTTGGAGTACTGGAAGGTGAAGGCGTTGGCGAAGCGGGCCTCGCGGACCGCGTGCATGGTCTGCTCGAAGTCCTCCTCGGTCTCGCCGGGGAAGCCCACGATGATGTCCGTGGAGATGGCGGCGTGCGGGATCGCGGCGCGCACCTTCTCGATGATCCCGAGGAAACGCTCCTGCCGGTACGAGCGGCGCATCGCCTTCAGGACGGTGTCGGAACCGGACTGCATCGGCATGTGCAGCTGCGGCATCACGTTCGGCGTCTCGGCCATGGCGGCGATCACGTCGTCGGTGAAGTCACGGGGGTGCGGGGACGTGAAGCGCACGCGCTCCAGGCCCTCGATCTTGCCGCAGGCGCGCAGCAGCTTGCCGAAGGCCTCCCGGTCGCCGATGTCCGAGCCGTACGCGTTCACGTTCTGCCCGAGCAGCGTGACCTCGCTGACGCCCTCGGCGACCAGGGCCTCGATCTCGGCGAGGATGTCGCCGGTCCTGCGGTCCTTCTCCTTGCCGCGCAGGGCGGGCACGATACAGAAGGTGCACGTGTTGTTGCAGCCGACCGAGATGGAGACCCAGGCCGCGTACGCGCTCTCGCGGCGCGTGGGCAGCGTCGAGGGGAACGCCTCCAGGGACTCGGCGATCTCGACCTGCGCCTCCTCCTGGACACGGGCGCGCTCCAGCAGGACGGGCAGCTTGCCGATGTTGTGCGTGCCGAAGACGACGTCGACCCATGGAGCCCGCTGCACGATCGTGTCGCGGTCCTTCTGCGCCAGGCAGCCGCCCACGGCGATCTGCATGCCAGGGCGCTTCGTCTTCATCGGGGCCAGGCGGCCGAGGTTGCCGTACAGCTTGTTGTCCGCGTTCTCACGGACGGCACAGGTGTTGAAGACGACGACGTCGGCGTCACCGTCGGCGTCCTTGGGCGCGCGGACGTATCCCGCGCCCTCAAGAAGGCCGGACAGCCGCTCGGAGTCGTGGACGTTCATCTGGCACCCGTAGGTTCGAACCTCGTACGTCTTGAGTTGCTGAACGTCCACTGCCTGGCTCCGGTCGCTGCTGGTCATGCACTCCAGGGTAGGCGGTACGCGGAGCCTCTTTGCTCCGGCAGGTTTCAGCCCACGACGGTCCAGGTGTCGCCGCCTGCGAGCAGCTCGCTCAGCTCCCCCTTTCCCTTCTGTTCGATGGCCTCGTCGAGCTGGTCGGACATCTGGACGTCGTAGACGGGCCGCTCGGTGGAGCGGAAGACGCCGATCGGGGTCTGGTGCAGGGTGTGCGGGTCGGCCAGGCGCGAGAGCGCGA
>NZ_RZYA01000019.1 GCF_004005495.1 Streptomyces antnestii | reverse complement strand
CCGCGAGGTCGGCGACAGCCTCGTCTTCATGGACGGCGGCGTCGTCGTCGAATCCGGCCACCCCCGCGACGTCCTCACCAACCCCCAGCACGAACGCACCCAGTCCTTCCTCTCCAAGGTCCTGTAACCACACAGGCCACAGCGAAAAAAAGGGGGCGGTACGGGCCACACGGCCCGTACCGCCCCCTTTTCGCATGCCGGAAGTGGACGGCGTTCACCCTGGGCGGTGAACGTGAAGGACGCGTGGAAAGTTCAGCGGAAGATGAACGATGAGTGAGGAGATTTGAGGAGGGTGCCACCGGGTTCGCACGGAATGGGCACACGAGGGTGAGATGGCTGACGGTAATTGGATTCCGGCACTCGCACATTTGGGCAAGTTGCCGAGTACCTGGCCATATTTGGGATATTCCGATGGGCGTGTAACGCGAGGGCGGTCGCGTGACGCAGACTTGCATGCCAGCAAAGTGTGACGCGCCAGATTGGATTCCCGTGAGCAATACCGACCCGATGGCCGGACCCCACGCCTACGACCAGTACTCGCAGAACTCCCAGTACCCCCACAACGCCCCGTCTCCCCAGAACTCGCCCTACCCGCCGCAGTCGCCTCCGCCGCCGCGTCCGCGTCGTGAGAGGCGCGAGGGTGGCGCGCGGCGTACGGGTCTGATTGTCCACACGATCGCCGACGTGGCCGCCGCTTTTCTGGGGCTCTGGATTCTGCTCTATCTCCTCGAGGCCAACCAGGGGAACGTCTTCGTCGAGTTCGTGCACGGCGTGGCCGACTGGCTGGCCTGGTGGTCACAGGATGTTTTCACCATGGACACCGAAGGTCTTCGCGTCCTCCTCAATTACGGCCTTCCCGCGGTGATTTATCTGCTGGTCGGGCACGGCATCTCCGCACGCCTCAACCGCATGTGACGGTAAATCAGTTCCTGTCCGCTTCCTCGTGAATACGGACAGGCGATGAGTACGACAGACCTTCAGAAGGACCATCCCTGTGACACCCCACTCAGACGGAAACGATCACCTGCCCGTCTACGACAGCCTCGTACGCGAACGCGGTGACGTCGTGGCGGAAACCCGGTCGGTGGCCGAACGGGCGCTGTATGACGCGGCCCATGCGCTCAGCGGGCACGGTGTGGTCCGGCCCGCGCCCGATCAGGCCGCCCAGCTCCGCGCCCCCGCGGACCGATCCACCACGCGCGGATAGGGGACGGGGACGGGGGCGGAGGCGTGGCGCCGTCGGCTCAGCTCACGAACTCCCTGTCCCCGTAGTGCACCTGCGCTGTGCCCCAGTCGACGCCGAGCTTTGCTGTGAACTCCCGGGCCAGCGGCAGGTCGGCGAGCGGAGCGATGAGGACGAGTCTGCCGTCGGCGGTGACCGAGCCGCCGCCGAGCTTGTCGCGGGCCACCGGGTCCGCGACCAGTTCGTCGTGCAGTCGGTTCGCGCTGACACCGGGGGCCTCGATTTCGAGGGCGTCGGTCTCCGGCGACGTCCGCGGCAGACAGCGGAACGTGAGCACGGACTCCTGGTGGTACGTCTTCGCGATGACGCCGGCGATGTGGTTGAGCCCCTCACGGCCGACCAGGCCGATGTCGAACTCGCGTGAGCGCTCGTACGTGGCCTGCTTGAGGTCGCCGGACCAGAAGACGCCCCGCAAGAGCTTCGAGGAGCCGGGCAGGGCCCCGTTGGTGTGGATGATCTGGCGCACTTCGCGGTCGAAGCGCGTCAGCCGGGTCTGGAGCCGGGGGTCGTCCGGGTTTGTGATGACGGCGGTGTTGTTCGTGGCGAAGAGCTCCGCCGTCGGGCAGGTCGATCGGGGCGCGGGTGCGGCCTGGGTGCTTTCGGCACCGGTGACGCCGAGTGCCAGGGCGGCGACGGCTGCTGCCAAGAGGCGCGGCTTTCGCCGCGCGAAGGTGATCTTCACGGGGTGATCAACGAGGTGGACACGGCATCGTTGCGGCAACCGCTCCTCTCGGGAGCGGTTGCCGAGCGAGGGCCGCGCTGTGCGGAAGGGGGGCGGAGATCGCTCGTGGCATGATCCGTCTCCGGCAGAGAAACCGAGGCGGGGCGAGGTGCGGTCGTGGAAAGTGTGTTGTACGTCCGGTTCCAGGGGACCGTGCGGCATCCGCGGGGACACTTCCCCACTCTGACACGGCCGGGCTCGGCCTCGCTTGGCGTGGCGCGCGCGGATCCGTTGGTGGTTGTGTGATGGGGGAGGGGTGTGGGTCGATGGGTTCCGACGGTGTTCCGGCAGGGTCAGGTGCGGTGCCTGTGCCTCCGTTCGATCCTGAACTGGGCGTCGTACTGGCGGAGTTGGGGAGCGAGGCGTGGGAGTCGCTCACGCCGGACAATCTGGTGGCGCGACAGGTCCGGGATGCCGGCGGCCGGCCCCGGCCGACCGTGGAGGATCTGCGCGCCGGTGGGGCCTTCGACGTCGCGGAGTGGTGTGTGCCGGGACCGGCGGGTGCCCCGGACGTCACGCTGGTGAGCGCCCGGCCGTCAGGCCTCGTAGGGTCGCTGCCCCTCCTGTACTACCTGCACGGGGGCGCGATGGTCATGGGCAACGCATGGTCGGTGCTGCCACGGATTCTCCGGGAGTGGGCGCTCCCGCTGGGGATCGCCGTCGTCTCCGTCGAGTACCGGCTGGCGCCCGGGACGCCGTATCCAGGGCCGCTGGAGGACTGTTACGCGGGGCTTGTGTGGGTCGCCGGGCATGCGGCCGAGCTGGGCGTCGATCCGGATCGCGTCGTCATCGGGGGCAAGAGCGCGGGTGGCGGGCTCGCCGCGGCCCTCGCCCTGCTCGTCCGTGACCGCGGCGGCCCCCCGGCCCTTGGCCAGTTGCTGCTGTGTCCGATGCTCGACGACCGGGGCACGACGTTCTCCGGTCGGCAGATGTCGGGCGTCGACATGTGGGATCTCACGTCCAACGCGACCGCGTGGCACGCGCTGCTGGGCGAGCGCCGCGGAGCCGGGGACCTGTCGCCCTACGCGGCCCCCGCCCGCGCCACCGACCTGTCGGGACTGCCCCCGGCGTACATCGACGTCGGCTCGGCGGAGATGTTCCGGGACGAGGACGTGGCCTACGCGAACGCCATCTGGCAGTGCGGTGGCCAGGCCGAGCTGCACGTGTGGCCCGGCGGCTGCCACGGTTTCGACAGCCTGGCGCCGCGGTCCGCCCTCAGCCGGGACGCACGCGCCGCCCGCACCCGCTGGCTCCGGCGCCTCCTCGCGCCGTCCAACTCCTGAGAGGCGTGCGGGTCACCTCGTGGGTGCCTGCTCCGGCAGCGCCCGTAGCCGCCGGAGCAGGTATCCCGCCGAGGCGGTGATCAGGACGCCCATGCACGCGATGAACACCAGACCGGCGCCTTCCAGGCCGATCGGGCCGGTCAGGACGCCGACGCCGATGACCGGCACGGAGATGCCCGCGTACGCCACCACGAACAGGGTCGAGATCACGGACGCGCGGTGGTCCGGCGGAGACGCCTCGGCCACCACGGACAGCGCCCCACGGAAGGACAGTCCCTGCCCGGCACCGCCCACCAGCGCGCTCAGCACCACGAGCCACACCACATCCCACCGCAGCGCGCCCGCGAGCAACGCGAGCCCGCCGAAGAGCGCGGCGCAGCCGAGCGGCAGTGACCGGTCCGTCCCGACCCGGCCGACCGCCAGTTGCCCCGCCGTCGACGCGAAGAAGGCGAGCGCGACGATCAAACCGCCCACGGCGTGGTTCCGTACGTCCAGGGACTGCGCGAGGAACGCGGGACTGACCGATGTGAACACTCCGAACAGGGCGAACCCCACGAACGACGCGGTCGCCGCGGGCCCGAACACCGGACGGACCTGCGCGGGCAGCCCGGGCCGCTGCGGCCGTACGGTGCTCAGCGGTTGCCGCTCCCGCACCGTCTCCGGCAGCCACAGCAGGACGGCGGCCGACGCGGCCACCAGCGTGAAGTGCACGGCGAACGGCAGGTACAGCGGCCAGGGGGCGTACTGGGCGAGCACTCCGGCGAGCAGTGGACCGCAGCCGAGGCCGCCCATGTTGGCGGCGGTCGCCACGAACGTGGCCTGGGCGCGGCCGCCGGGCGGTGCCAGCTCGATGACGTACGCGGTCGCCGCCCCGGTGAACAGGCCGGCGGAGAGTCCCGACAGCAGCCGTCCCGCGTACAGCCAGCCGAGGCCTGTGGCGCTCAGGAAGCAGAGGGCACTGGCCGCGGCGCAGCCCAGGCCGCACAGCAGGACCGGCCGCCTGCCGATGGAGTCCGAGACGTTGCCGGTCAGCAGCAGCACACCGATGACCGCGAAGGCGTACACCGCGTACACGACGGTCACCGTCAGCTCGGAGAAGCCGAACTTGTCCTGGTAGAGACCGTAGAGCGGGGTCGGAAGCGTGGTGCCGGTCATGCAGACGGCGAACACCGCACCGCCGAGCGAACACCGGCGCCATGCTCGGCGGTCACGGTTCATGCCGTCGACGGTAGTCGCGTCGGCCCCCGCGCACCCGCTCGGCGAGCTCGGCGCTGCGCCGGCCGGGGCGAGCCCGAAGGTGGTCCCTGGAGACGGTCCCCGGAGGTGGTCCCCGGTCAGGCCGTCGCCGGGCCCGTGGAACGCGGATCCGGCCGGCGCGCCCACGCCGGTGTCCAGGTCTTGACGTCACCGTGGTCGACGGGCCCGGAGCCGAAGTGGTCGCGCAGCATCGCGAGCGTCGGATGCGGGTTGTCGCGGTGCCACAGGAGCGAGTGCGGATAGACCGGCGTCGGATCCTGTACGACGACGCGCCGCAGGCCGTGGTCCGCGGGCCAGGCGAGGCGCGTCTGTTCTCCGACGAAGGTCGCCAGCGACCGGGAGTCGGCAATGGTGTCGAGCAGGGGCTCGGTGCCGAAGTCGGGGCCGGTGATCTCGATCGTGAGTCCGAACGCGGCGGCGAGGGCGTCGTAGTAGGCGGCCCACTCGGTTCCGGGAACGATGCCGGGCATCCAGATCCGGTGCCCGACGAGATCGGCGGGCGTGACCGAACGGGCCGCGGCGAGCTCGTGGGCCGCGCCCGTGAGGAGCTGGATGGGCTCGCCGAGGACCCGCACGCTCTCGATGTCGTCGGGGAGCTGCCGGCCGGGCATGGTGACGGCGCGGATGGACGCGTCGATCGTTCCGGTCCGGATGGCGTCGACCGCGGCGTCGGCGTCGAAGAGGGTCACGACGTCGAGCTCGGCCTCGGGGTGGGCGCGATGGAAGTCGCGTACGAGATCGGCGGGCGCGAGCCGTCGGCCGATCACGTCGACGCGCAGCGCCCGGCGGCCGGGACGCACGGAGGCGAGTGCACGCTCCTCGGCCCGCAGCAGGTCTCGGGCGTGCGGCAGGAAAGCCTGCCCGTCGATGGTGAGTTTCGCCCCTCGCGCGGTACGGGTGAACAGCCGCACGCCCAGGATCCTCTCCAGCGTGGCGATGCGTTTGGAGACCGCCTGCTGGGTGACCGACAATTCATCGGCGGCGTCCTGGAACCGTCCCGCGTCCGCGGCGGACACGAACGTGCGCACAGCATCGAGATCCACGCCGGGGATGGTATCGGCACAACTGATCGTTGTGCTTCCCTGGCTCGTCGTTGTTTGATCTCGCCATCCGCTCCTCGCTTTGATGCCGGTGGTCAGTGCGTGGTGGTCCGGTTCGGTGAGAGGTGCGTGGGGGATGGCGGGCAGGCGGACGCTGGGGCGTCGGTTCGGGTTGCTGTGGGCGGCGTTCGCCGTCAGCTCGTACGGTACGTGGCTCGGATTCGGCGCGTTTCCCCTGATCGCGATCACTGTGCTGCACGCCGGGCCGACGCAGGTGGCCGCGCTCGCCGCCACAGGGCGGGCCGTGGGGGCGGTGGCGGCGGTGCCGCTCGGGCCCTGGGTGGAGTTCCGCCGCAAGCGGCCGGTCATGGTCGCGATGGACCTGATCCGGTTCGCGGCGATGGCCAGCGTCCCCGCCGCGTTCGCCCTCGGCTGGCTCAGCTTCGCCCAACTCCTCGTTGTCTCCGTCGTCGGCGCCGCCGCGAACATCGCCTTCGGCGCGGCCAGCGGCGCCTACCTGAAGGGGCTCCTTCCGCCGGAGGACCTGCTCGTCGCGAACAGCCGCTTCGAATCCACGATGTGGACGGCGACGGTGACCGGACCGCCCCTCGGCGGAGCCGCGATCGCGATGTTCGGCCCGGTGACGACCGTGCTCGCCGACGCCTTCAGCTACCTGCTCTCGGCGCTCGGAATCCGCGCCATGGGCGGGACGGAACCACACCCCGCGCGGAAACCCGCCGCGCGGCTGCGGGCCCGCGACCTGCTCGAAGGGTGGCGCTACATCCTCACCCACTCCTCGCTGCGCCCCCTGTTCTTCAACGGCATCGTGGTCAACGGCCTCATCATGGCGACCGAGCCGCTGCTCGCCGTGCTCCTGCTCGGCCGCCTCGGGCTCGCTCCCTGGCAGTACGGTCTCGTGTTCGCGGTTCCATGCGTCGGAGGCCTGGTCGGCGCACGGCTGGCGCGCCCGCTCGTGGCCCGGTTCGGGCAGCGCAACATGATCCTCACCAGCGGGGTGCTGCGTGCATGCTGGTCCGTGCCGCTGGCGTTCGTCGGGCCCGGCGTCCCCGGGATGGTGCTCATCATGGCCGTCCAGCTCGGCCTGGTGACCAGCTGCGCCCTGTTCAACCCGGTGCTGTCCACCTACCGGCTCGAACACACCGATCCCGACCGGGTCGCCCGCACCCTGACCGCCTGGTCGGTCAGCAGCAGCGCCGCCATCGCCACGCTGACCGCCGCGTGGGGACTGCTCGCCTCCGTCATCGGTCTCCGCCCCGCGATCGCGGCCGCCGGAATCCTCCTCCTGGCCACCCCGCTGCTGCTCCCGCGCCGTGAGCGCGCTCCCCGCGGCGCGAGCGCGGAGGCCACGAGCGTCATGTGACGGCTCTGCGAGCACACGACGCCCACACGCCTTAGGTAGACTGACCTACCTAATTAGTGAGAGGGGACGTCATGGGCGAGACCGACGGCGCGGCGACGCAGCCCCGTAAGAGGCGGGGGAGCGCGCGTGAGCGACTGCTCGCCGCCGCGGCGCGCCGCTTCTACGCGGACGGTGTCTCGGCGACAGGGATCGACACGATCACCGCCGAGGCGGGCGTGGCGAAGATGAGCCTGTACAACAACTTCTCCTCCAAGGCCGACCTGGTGATGGCCTACCTCGACGCCCGGCACGAGGAGTGGCTCGGCCTGTACCGGGCGCGCCTCGCGGCGGTCGGGGACGGCCGCGGCGGAGTGCTGGCCGTCTTCGACGCGTACGCCGACCACGCGGCGTTCGCCTACGAGCGCGGGTTCCGGGGATGCGGACTGCTCAACGCCGCCGCCGAACTCCCCGCCGGGCACGAGGGCCGGGACGTGGTGCGCCGCCACAAGGAGGACGTCGAAGCGCTGATCGCCGGGCACCTGGAGGAGCTGCTGCCGGGACAGCCGGAGAAGGCGGGCGCCATGGCGGAGCGGCTGGCGTTCCTGCTGGAAGGGGCCATGGCACGGGCCGGCCTGGAAAGCGCGGGTACGCGAGTGGACCACGCCCGGACTATGGCGGCGAACCTGCTGGACCAACTGTGAGGCGGGGCGGCGGACGTGCGGGATCGGCGGTGCGGCGGGGAAGTGGACGTGCTGGATCGGCTGTGACGCGGGGATCTGGACACGCTGGATCAGTGGTGAGCCGGGGCGGCGGCGGACGTACGGGATCCGCTGCGGGGCGGGCCGTCGGACGTACGGCCGGTTCGGCGGGCGTGGGGTCGCTCTGCGTGCTGGTGGCATCGGTGCTGTGGGGCACCACCGGGACCGCCGCGACCTTCGCGCCGGCGGTGGGCCCCCTCGCGATCGGGGCCGCCGCCATGGGTCTGGGCGGACTGCTCCAAGCGGTCATGGCCGCACCGCGGATCGCCCGGGAAGCGTCCGGGCTGCGCGCCCGGCGCGGTGTCGTCGCACTCGGCGCGCTGGCGGTGGGCGCCTACCCGCTGGCGTTCTACACCTCGATGCACCTGGCAGGGGTCGCCGCCGGAACAGTCGTGTCGATCGGCTCGGCCCCGCTCGCCTCGGCGTTGGTCGAGCGTGCCGTGGACGGAAGCCGCCTGACGCGCCGCTGGATGACCGGCGCCGCCATGGGCCTGTGCGGAACGGTGCTGCTGTGCGTCGCCGAAGCGGCCCGGAGCCACTCGGGCTCCGATGCCCGACCCATGGCGTCGACCGTGCTCGGAATCGGCCTCGGCCTCGTGGCCGGCTTCACCTACGCCCTCTACTCCTGGGCGGCCCACCGCCTGATCAACAGCGGCGTCACCTCGGGCGCGGCCATGGGTACGGTCTTCGGCCTCGGCGGACTGCTGCTCCTGCCCGTGCTCCTGGCCACCGGCGCCCCGCTTGTCGACTCCTGGACCAACGCGGGCGTGGGCGCGTACATGGCGCTGGTACCGATGTTCCTCGGCTACGTCCTGTTCGGCTGGGGCCTCGCGCACATCCCGGCGAGCACCGCGACCACGCTCTCCCTGCTCGAACCAGCGGTCGCCGCCGTACTGGCCGTACTGGTCGTCGGAGAACGGCTGCCCTCGCTGGGGTGGGCCGGGATCGCGCTGGTCGTCGGCTGCCTCGCCGTACTCACCGCCCCCTCCCCTCCCGTCGCGAAGGGCCGTGTTCCGCACCGAGATGGGGGCGGCGCCGGCGAGGGGACGAAGAACGTGATCTCCGAGTCCCTGGAGCTCCGGTGACAGGCGCGTACGCGTGCGGCTCAACTCCCGCCGTGTGACCCCTTGTCGGAACCCTTCGGCTGCTGTGGGGCGCGGCCACCGCCGTGGTCCGGTGTGTCTTCCGTGAAGAGGTCCAGCTCCCGCCATACGGCGTCCACCCGGTGTGCTGCCGTACGGCTGGTCTTCGGGTCGGTCGCGGCCAGTTCCGCGAAGAGCGCGTACGCCACGCTCGTGGCGGCCGTCATCGACTGCAGGTTGGACACACCTTCGGTCGGCACCACCAGGATGTGGTCGGCGCCCCGCGCCGCCGGGGAATGCCGGGTGTCGGTGATCACGCACGTGGTGGCACCCGCCTCGCGTGCGACACGGAGCGCGGCCACGGTCTGGCGGTAGTGCTGCCAGAAACTCCAGGCCACGAGGCAGTCCCCGGCGCGCAGACCGGCGAGTGCGTTGGCGAGGTGAGGACCGCCCCGGTCCTCGTGGGTGACCGGGTAGCCGCGGCTGGCGGCCAGCCCGGCGAAGGCGACGGCCGCGACCGCGTGCGTGCCCGAGGCGACGACGACCGTGCGGTGGGCGTCCCGGATGGCGCCGACGATCGTGTGCGCGGCCGGGAAGTCGAACGAGCGCTGCAGGGCCTGCAGATTCGCCACGTCGCGCGTGAGCGACGCGGCGATGAGGTCGCCGTCGGGCACACCGGGCTGCCGGGCGTCGTAGCGGTGCGCGAGGTAGACGCGGCGCAGGTCCTCCTGGAGCTGGGGCCAGCCGGGGTAGCCGAGGTTCTGGGCGAACCTGACCACCGTGGCCCCGTTGACCTCGGCGCGGTCGGCCACCTCGGCGGCCGTCGCGTACGAGCAGTAGGTGGGCTGCGTGGTCAGGATCTGGCGGACCCGGGTGGCCTTCGGCCCCAGGTGCACGCCGGCGACCAGCCGGTCGAGCCACTCCGTGATGGTTGCGCCTTCGTCGGTCATGGGGCCCATTCTGCCCATGCATGTAGCCCACATCTGAGGCCCACGTACATACCCGGGAGAGGCTGTGCATGAAGTCATGCATTCACTATTGCTTGCAGTGTCTCGTGCAGTTTATGGTCCTCGCATCCCGGCAGGACCGGGACGTTCCCCCGCGCAAGGAGGCGCGATGTCCCCATCGATACCGGCGGGTGGCCCTGCACTGCTGGCCCGCCTGGAACGTCTCCCGGTGGCCCGCCCGCACATCCGACTGATGTTCATGGGCGGCCTCGGCATCGCGTTCGACGGCATGGACGGCTCGCTCGTCTCCTACCTGCTGCCCGTGGTCACACCGCTGTGGCACCTCGCGCCGTGGCAGACCGGTCTGCTCGGCAGCTCACTGCTCATCGGCATCATGATTGGAGCCCTGAGCGCGGGCCTGGCCGGCGACGCCATCGGACGCCGACGGGTGATGATGTACGCGCTCGCGCTCTACTGCGCCGCCACCGCGGTGGCCGCGTTCGCGCCGAACTGGGAGTTCTTCTTCGGGGCACGCCTGGTCGCCGGCATCGGGGTCGGGGCGGAGGCGGCGATCATCCCCGCGTTCATGTCCGAGTTCGTACCCAGCAGGATCCGGGGTCTCTTCGTCGGTTCCGTCGCGGGCTTCTTCTCGCTGGGCTACCTCTCGGCGGCGCTCCTCGGCCGCTTCTTCGTCCCCGCTTTCGCGGACGGCTGGCGGGTCGCCCAACTGGTCACCGCCGCACCGGTGTTGATGCTCCTGTGGTGGCGCCGGAGCCTGCCGGAGTCCCCGCGCTGGCTGGTGCAGCAGAACAGGCTGGACGAGGCCGAAGCCGTCGTCGCCCGCCTGGAGACGGACGTCGAGCGCACGACGGGCAGACCCCTGCCACCCGTACCGGAGCCCTCCGCGAAAACACAAGTGAAGGCACAGGTACAGGCACAGGTACAGGCACAGACACCGATGCCCGCGCAGGACTCCGAACCCACCGGCGCCCTCCAGCGGATCGCGGCCCTGTGGACCGGCGGCATGGCGCGCCGCACCGCCGTGCTGTGGCTGTTGTGGATCACGCTCACGTTCGCCTACTACGGCTTCTTCGTCTGGATCCCTTCCCTGCTCGTCCAGCAGGGCATGACGATCTCGAAGAGCTTCACGTACACGCTGCTGATCACCGCCGCGCAGATACCCGGCTACTACTCGGCCGCGTTCCTGGCCGAGCGCATGGACCGTAACCGGACCATCGTGACCTACCTCCTCGGCGGCGCGGCCTCCGCCTTCCTGCTCTCGCGCGGCGACGGCGACCACCTCGTACTGCTCTACGGAATGCTGCTGTCGTTCTTCATGAACGGCACCTACGCGGCCCTGTACGCCTACAGTCTCGAGGTGTACCCGACGGCGATCCGCGCGACCGGCACCGGCGCGGCCTCCGCGTTCGGGCGCATCGGCGGGATCGCCGCCCCCATCACCATCGGCGTCCTGTACACCGCGCTCGGCTTCGGCGGCGTGTTCGCGATGGTGACCGGCGCGCTCGTGCTCGGGGCCCTCGCCATCCTCGTCCTCGGCGTGAGCACCAGCGGCCGGACGCTGGAGGAACTGGCCGAACCGGCCGCCGCGCACACCCCGATCGCCCCACACACCGACGCTGCTGAAGACAGCCGTATCAAGGAGCACAACCAGTGACCGCGACCATCCTGCGCAACGCGACGGTGCTCGACCCGCGAGCAGGTGAACTGCTGCCGGACCGTTGCGTGGTGGTCGAGGACGGCGTGATCGCCGAGGTCGGCGACGCCGAGGCGCGGGCCGGCGACACCGAGGCGCGGGCTCGTGACGCCGTCACGATCGACCTGCGCGGTCGTGTCCTGATGCCCGGCCTGATCGACTCGCACGTGCACACCACCCAGGCGAGCGCCGACTTCGCCGAACTGCGCTCATGGTCGCCGTACTACACGGCTGCCCGGGTGTCCCGGCTGCTGCGCGAGATGCTGATGCGCGGATTCACCACCGTCCGGGACATGGGCGGCGCCGACCACGGCCTCGCCCGCGCGGTGGAGGAGAGGCTGTTCGACGGTCCGCGGGTGCTGTTCGGCGGCCCGATCATCGCGCCGACCGGCGGGCACGGCCTCACCCGGATCTGCGACGGCGAGACCGAACTGCGCCGCGCGATCCGCGAACAGATGGCGGTCGGCGCACACCACGTCAAGCTGACCCTCAGCGGCGGCATCATCTCCACGATGAGCGTCGACGCACTCGGGTACTCCGAGGACGAGATCCGCGCGGCGGTCGACGAGGCGAACCTGGCCAAGCGCTACGTCGCCGGCCACGCCTACACCGCCGAGGCGGTCAACCGGGCCCTGCGCTGCGGGGTCCGCACGATCGAGCACGGCAACCTCATCGACGAGTCGAGCATCGAGCTCTTCCAGCGGCACGACGCCTTCTACGTACCCACGTTGGCCACCTACGCCGCGCTCGCCGGCGGCGAGTCGGGCTCCCTCTCGGAGCAGAGCCGGCGCAAGCTGCTCGACGTGACCGACGCCGGACTGCACGCGCTCGAACTGGCCGACCGCGCCGGGCTCAGGATCGGATACGGCACCGACCTCCACGGCGCCTTCCACGACCGGCAGTTGACGGAGTTCAGCCTGCGCGCCCAGGTGCAGAAACCGGCCGACGTCATCCGGTCGGCCACCGTCACCGGCGCCGAGATCGCCGGCCTGGTGGGGCGCGCCGGCGAGATCGTGCCGGGCGCCTTCGCCGACCTGCTGGTGGTCGACGGCGATCCGCTGCAGGACATCGGCGTGCTGACCGATCCCGATCGCCGGCTGCTGCTCATCATGCGCGGCGGGGCCGTCGTCAAGAACGTGCTGGAAAGTTGATGTCGTGACACCTGGGGCTCCAGTACGCTCCGTGCGACATTCACGACCCGCTGCCGCGGGCGCGTACGTGTACGGGGGTGGGCCGGATGAGCCGGGACCTGGGCTTGGAGGAACTCCTCGACGAGAGAGGGTTCTTCCCCAGGCTGCTGGGCCGCAACGCACGGGGCCGCGACGAGAAGCTGCTGTACGGGCCCGACCTGCCGGTCGTCCTGCTCACCGGCGGGCCGGGCATGGGCAAGCAACGCCTTGTCGAGGTCCTGCGCGACCGCTTCGGCCCCAAGGTCCCCGTCGCGTACGTGGACTGCGCCGACGCGCGCTACGCCGAGGAGGCGGCGCGGCGGCCGTCCTGCCGCTCGGTCGTCACAGAGGCCCTGTACGACATCGCCCAGCGGATGGGGGAGTGGGAGGGGCCGGGCGGGGCCCTGTCCTCCCCGCGGTTCTTCGCCGGGATGGCCGCCGTCACCGCCGGTCAGCAGCTGCGGCGGCGCGACATGGAGCAGGAGCTGGCCCGCTACCGAGTGGTGCTGCGGCCCAGCAAGGGCCTCGGCCGGTTCACCCGCAACGTGGTGGCCGGCTACCTGTCCGCGCTCGCCGGCGTGGTCGCCCCCGTCGCCGCGCCCCTCGTCGGCGCCGCGCTGACGGAATTCCTCGAGCAGTTGGCCAGCGCGGGCGCCGAGCCGGTGCGCGCCACGTACGGCGACTATCCCGGCGCGGCCGGCAGCCCGGGCACGGGCCTGCGGCTGCTCACCCACGACTTCCAGCACGGCGGCGACGAGCGGCGCTTCGCGGAAGGCTTCCTCTTCCGCGCCCTGCGGGAGGACCTGGATGCCGCCTACAGCGGCCTCGGCGCCGCACTCACCCGGGTCGGCCGCCCCGCCGTCCTGCTCCAGCACGCCAACTGGCCCGTCGGCCGCGTACTCCTGGCCGCGGCGCTCGCCGACCGGGCCGACGGGCACCGCGACCGCACCGTGCTCGTCGCGACCGAGCGGATGGCACGGCCGCTGTTCCTCGCCGACGAACCCCGCACCGAGGAACTCGCCCACTACCGGCCCGACCAGGAGGAGCCGCCCGGCTGGCAACGCCTGCCCGCACGCGGCCGCCTGGGACAGGGCGTACTCCTGCTGCGCATGCCCCTGCTCACCACCGAGCACCTTCACCAGCAGCTCCAGCGGCACACCGGCGGGGCACCACAGGCGGCGCGGCTGCGCCGGGCGCAGAGCGCGGTGCACCGGCTCTCCGGCCACCGCCCCCGGACCGTGCAGCGACTCGTCGAGGCGGCCGGGGAACTGCCCGAACTGGACAACGACCGTGAACTCCTCGACCAGCCCGCCGTACTGGACGGGGAGCCTCTCCCGGTCCGCGATGTGCTGCTGACCGAGCTGGTGCTGCGGCAACTGCCCGAGCACCTGCCCGTGGAGCACACCGGCCGCTGGCTGGACCTGCTGACCCAGCTGTCCGTCGCGCACACCGGCGACTGCGCCCGCGCCCTGCTGCGCAGCCCGGAGTTGGCGGGGACGGCCGGCACGATCACGGCGGACGAGGTGCAGCGGTATCTGCTGGAGAGCGGCTGGCCCGCGTGCGAGCGGCACTTCATCGGCGACTTCGGCCTGCGGCAGATGCTGATGAGCAGGCTGCACGGACCTCCGCAGGAAGGCGCCGAGTGGCGCCGTAACCACAGCCTCCTGCACGCGCACTACCGCACCCGCGCCGAGTCCCCGGACCGGGCGTTCGGCACCACGGCCGCGCACGGCCTCAACCACGACCTGGTCGCCAACGGCCCCGAGCGCGCCGTGCGCCACCTCGCCGGCGCGTTCCCCGCGGACGGCGTGGGCACCGAGGAGTGGTGCGACCAGCTCCTCGCCCTCGCCCAGGCCCCCGCGCCGGGCGGCCGCGACGACCGGCACGCCCGGATGACGGTGGCCCGCATCGAGGGCGCCAAGCTGGAGCGGCAACTGGACGAGCTGCTGCACGCCGTGTGGCTGTGCGAGGAACGCACCCGGCCGCCGGACACCGCCGCGGCCGAGCGGACGGTGCACCTGCTGCACGAGCTGGCCCGCGAGTACGCCGGCGCGGCACCCGTCCTCACGACGCGGGCCGAACTGTGGGGCCGCCGGGCCCGCAACCGGCAGCCGCTGCAGTCCTGTTCCTGCACGGCCCACATCGGAGAGGGGAGCTGAGCGCCATGTTCCGGACCACCGTCGACCAGCTGTACGGGTTCTTGTGGGGCACGCTCCTGCGCAGGATCCTCACGTGCGCCCTGGCCGCCGTCCTCGGCGTGGGCACGTACTGGCTCGTCTCGCGGCTCACCGAGGAGGCGGCCGCCTGCGCCGACGGCGTCACCAGGTCCGGCGACGAATGCATCGGCGTCAACGGATCCGGCTACGACTTCGGCATACCGGAGATCACCCCGGTCACCGCCCGCATCGCGGACGAGAACAAGCGCGTCAGCGACCGGCCGCACGTCACCGTGGCGATGATGCTCCCGCTGCAGCCGGCGTCGAAGGCCGAACGACGCCAGCTCCGCAGCGACCTCCAGGGCGCGTTCCTCGCCCAGTACCAGGCCAATCGCGAGCCGGGAAAACCGGTCGTGAAGCTCGTCCTCGCGAACCCCGGCAAGGACTACGCCAAGCAGCGCGAGGTGGTCCCGGACCTGGTGCGCATGTCCCGGTCGGGCAGTGACAACCTGCGCGCGGTGACCGGCTTCAACCTCTCCCTGGACGCCACCACGGCCGCGGTGCGCAGCCTCACCGCACAGCACGTGCCGGTCCTGGTGGCACGGGCGACGGCAAGCTCCCTCGCCAACCGGGAGAGCAAGGACGGCACGTACGACTTCAAGGGCCTGGCCCGCATAGTCCCCACCAACGAGGAACAGGCCAGGGCGCTGGCCTCCTCCAACGGCAGTCGCGAGGACCGCCGGACCGTCCTGGTCCGCGACACCCGCCCCGACCCCTACGTCCTCTCCCTCGCGCGCGCCTTCCAGCGCCTCCCGGAAAAGGGCCCGCCCGGCCCCGACGACATGACCTTCACCTCCACCGGGGTCGCCGACCCGGGCGACGTCGACAACCAGTTCAAGCCGACGGTCAACACGATCTGCAACTCCGGCGCGGACACCGTCTACTTCGCGGGCCGGTCCACCCACCTGCGGCTCTTCCTGAAGCGGCTCGCCAAGGAGGCCTGCGAGAACCGGAAGTTCACCGTGGTGTCCGGCTCGGACGCGGCCTCGCTGAACAACCGGATGACCGACGCGGACTGGGCCGAGCTGCGCGACAGCTCCGGAAAACCGCGGATGACCGTGCAGTACGCCGCACCCGCCCACCCCGACTCCTGGAGCACCGAGACAGCGCGCTGGCAGGAACAGCAGAGGAAACGAACCGGCACGAAGCCGCCCGCCTCGAAGGCACCCGGATACCTGCGCGACCCGCTGGCCGAGCTGGAGCGGCTGCGGGGCACCGTCTCCGCGCTGGCCGCGGCAGGCCGTGACATCGGCCCCGTGGACCTCGGTGACTCCCGCACCATGCTGGTGCACGACGGAGTGCGCACCGCGGTGGAGGCGATCCGCGGCGCCAAGCCCACCGGCCAGGACGTGCCCACCGCCGATCAGGTCGGCAACCGCTGGGCCACGATGCAGGCCCAGAACCGGGTGAACGGCACCAGCGGCCGGATCTGCCTGACCAAGGCGGGAAACCCGTACGACAAGCCGCTCGCGGTCGTCGAGCTGAAGCCCGGCACGAAGCCCGGCCCGGGCACGCTCGGCTTCGTCCGCCTCGCCTGGCCGACCGGCGCCCCGCAGCCGGAGGACTGCGTCGTACGCGGCGGCTGACAGACGCAGGACGGGGGTGCTCAGCTCGGCGGGGCGCTGTTCAACTGCCGCCGCATCAACGTCAGATCGAGCCAGCGCCCGAACTTCGTCCCCACCTCGCGCACCGTGCCCGCGTGCTCGAAACCGTGCCGCTCGTGGAGGCGGACGGACGCCGCGTTGCCCGCCTCGATCCCGGCGATCATGACGTGCAGGCCGGCCGCCGCGGCGGAGGTGACCAGCGTGCCGAGGAGGGCCGAGCCGATGCCGTGGCCGTGGTGGCCCTCGGCGACGTACACCGAGTTCTCGACGGTGTGCCGGAAGCCGGAGTAGTCCTTCCAGGGGCCGTAGACGCCGAAGCCGACGACCGCGCCGCCGCGCTCGGCCACGTACGCCGAACCGCGCCCCAGATGCGCGCCGAGCCAGGCCGCGCCCTCGTCACGGGTCTGCGGTGTGTCCGTCCACAGCGCCGTGCCGTGCTCGATGGCGTGGTTGCGGATGGCGAGGACGGCGTCCAGGTCACCCGGCTCTGCCGGGCGGACCGTCACCGCCCGCACGCCGTTCTCGTATAGTGGATTCATGTCCAATATCGTAGACCCCCTGGTGGAGCGCATCGGCGCGCGCATCCGTGTGGAGCGTGACCGCCGCCGGTGGACGCTCGCCGAGCTGGCGCAGGAGTCGGGGGTCTCGCGGGCGATGATCAACCGCATCGAGCGCGGCGAGAGCAACCCGACCGCCGTGGTCCTGGGCAAGCTGTCGGCCGCGTTCCAGCTCAGCGTCGCCACCCTGCTCGACCCGGACGCGGGCGGGGACCGGGTGAGGCGCGGTGACGCGGGGCCGCAGTGGCTCGACCCGGACACCGGCTACACGCGACGGCAGATCTCGGGGCCCGGCTTCCCGGCCGAGATGGCGGAGATCCGGCTGCCCGCCGGGGCCGAAGTCCCCTACCCTGCCGCCGCGTTCGCGTTCCACCGGCAGCTCATCTGGGTCATCGAAGGCCATCTCACCTTCCGCGAGGGCGAGTCGGTGCACGAGCTCGACGCCGGGGACACCGTCGAACTGGGCCCGCCCGCGCCCTGCGTCTTCATCAACTCCACGGACCACGCATGCCGTTACGCCGTGGTCCTGGTGCGCGGCGACGCCCCGTGAGGTCCCCCCGCGGCGGCGTCGGCCTGCTCGCCTGCACGGCCGGCGTCGCCCTCGCCAACAACTACGCCGTCCAGCCCGCCCTCGGCGACGTCGCCCGGGACACCGGCACCTCGACGGCCGCCATCGGCCTCGTCACGACCGCCGCACTCGTCGGATGCATCGCGGGCTTCGCCTTCCTGCTGCCGCTCGCCGACCGCGCGGCGCCCCGCCGCCTCGTCACCGGTCAGCTCGCGATGCTCGCCTGCGGCCTGCTCCTCGCGGCGGCCGCGCACGGACCGGGGACGCTCCTCGCCGCGTACGTGATCATCGGGGCGGGCGCGAGTGTCAGCGCGCAGGCCTCGGCGATCGCCGGGCGTGCGGCGGCGGGGGAGCGGCGCGGGTCGGCCGTCGCGCTCGTCGCCGCCGGGATGTCCGCCGGGATCCTGCTGAGCCGGCTCGTCGGCGGAGCGCTCACGCACGCCCTCGGCTGGCGCGGCATGCTGCTCACCTTCGCGGGGCTCGTCCTCGTGTGCGCCGCCGGTGCCTGGCTGCGCCTGCCGCGCGACCGGCCGGCTCCCACGGCCGGCTATCTCGCCACCCTCACCGCACTGCCCGGGCTGCTGCGCCGGTACCGCACCCTGCGCCGAGCCGTGCTGACCGGCAGCCTGTGGTACTTCGCCTTCAGCCTCGTCTGGGTCGCCCTCACCGTCCGCCTCGCCCAGCCCCCGTACGGGCTCGACGCCGCGGCCATCGGCCTCTACAGCCTGGCGGGCGCCCTGGGCTTCGCGGCGCTTCCCGTTGCGGGACGTCTCAGCGACCGGTTCGGGCCACGCGCGGTGATCCGCGCCAGCATGGGTGCGGCCGCCGTGGGCGCCGCCCTGCTCTGTACCGGCCTGGACCGCCCGGCCGTCACTGCCCTGGGCCTGGCTCTCCTGGACGCGGGCTGCTTCACCGCGCAGGCAGCCAACCAGGCGCGCATCCTCGCCGTCGACCCACGCCGCGGCGGCAGCCTCAGCGGCGTCTACCTGCTCCTGTACTTCCTCGCCGGCGTCGCGGGCTCCGCCCTGGCCGCGCCCCTGCTCGCGGTGGGCGGCTGGCCCGCCGCGGCCGGCGCGGTACTCGGGGCACTGCTGCTCGCGGGGCTCCTGGCCGCCCGGCGCGAACGCCCGGTCAGAAGCCCGGCGGGGTCTCGGACCAGATACACACCGCGGGCACCTCGCCGGGGTTCCGGTACCGGTGCGGGGTGGTGGACTCGAAGCTGACGCAGTCCCCGGGGCGCAGGTGGAAGTGCACGCCGTCGACCCAGTAGTCCAGTTCACCGCTCACCAGGAGACCGACTTCCTCCCCGGCGTGGGTGTGCGGGTTGTCGCCCGAGGACGCGCCGGGGGCCACCTCCAGCATCATCATTTCGAGCCGGCCGCCGTGCTTGGGGTTGAGGAGGGTGTACGTGACGCCTTCCACCCCCGCCCGCGTGAGCTCGACGCGCTGGTCGGGGCGCGTGAGGACGCGCTGCTCACGGTCGGCCGCCTGGAACAGCCTGCTGAGGGTCGTACCGAGCGCCTCGACGATCGTGCGCAACGTGTTGATCGTCGGGCTGTTGACGTCCCGCTCGACGTTGCTGAGATAGCTGCGGGACAGTCCCGTGCGTTCGGCGAGCGTCTCCAAAGTGAAGCCGCGGTCCAGCCGTTCCCGGCGCAGGTGCTGCCCGATCCCGTCGTTGCGCGGGTTCGACGGCGAAGCCGGAGGGTGATCGTCGGTAGGCACAGGCTCGCATCCATCGTCCAGTAAACAGAACAGAGCATCCAGCATAGTGTTTGCCGGTCGCGTCGCACATAATCTACGCTCCGTCCTGCATATAAGACGCTCCCGCAGTGCGGGCCGTCGATCTGGAGGACTGATGGCACACACCGGCACACCACCCCACGAGCGTCCGACGGGCGAGCTGCCCGAGCTGCGCCTCGACCTGCCCGCGGTGGAACACAACGTCCGCACCATGGCGGCCTGGTGCCGGGAGCGGGGCGTCGAGCTGTGCCCGCACATCAAGACGACGATGACGCGGCCCATCGTGGAGCGGCAGCTGGCCGCAGGGGCGTGGGGCGTCACCGTGGCCACCGCGCGACAGGCCGGCATCGCGCTCGGCTGGGGAGCACGGCGCATCGTCATCGCCAACGAGGTCGTCCACCACCACGACCTCACCCGTATCCGCCGCAGGCTCGACGAGACACCCGCACCGGAGCTGTACGCCCTCATCGACTCGGCGGCGGGCCTGGACCTCGCCCGGCAGGTCATGGCCGGCGCGAGCAACCCCCTGCACGTGCTCATCGACATCGGCACGCCGGGCGGACGCACCGGAGTACGGCAGCCGGCTGAAGCGCGGGAACTCGCCGAGGCGGCCCACGCGGCGCCCGGAATCCTCCTCGCCGGCGTCGCGGGCTACGAGGGCGTCAGGCCCAACGACCGGGCTGCCGCCACGTTGGCGGACGTCGACGCGCACTGCCGCGCCACGGTCGGACTCTTCCGCACCCTGACGCCCCTGTTCCAGACCGCGCAGCCCCTCTTCAGCATGGGCGGCTCCGCCTTCCCCGACCGAGTGGTGCACGCCCTCGGGGAACTCACCGCACAGCCGGACCGCCCGCCGGTGCTGCCGGTCCTGCGCTCGGGCTGCTACGTCACCCACGACCACGGCACCTACGCCCATGTCTCGCCCGTGCCGGGGCTGCGCGCGGCCCTCACGGTCCGGGCCGTCGTACTCTCCACGCCGGAACCGGGCCGCGTCGTGGTCGGCGCCGGGAAGCGCGAACTGCCCTACGACGCCGGACTGCCGGTCCTCGTCAGCGCCCGCGACCCACACGGAGTGCCGAGGCCGGCCGCACGGGCGACCGCTTCCCACATCTACGACCACCACCTGGTCCTCACCGACGCGAGTGGCCTTCACGTGGGCGACGAGGTCGACTTGGGGATCTCACACCCCTGCTCCGCGTTCGACCGCTGGCCGGACATCACCGTCATCGACGAAGCGGGCCGCGCCGACGACGTCTGGCACCCCCGGTTCCGGTGAGGCCGCGCCCAGGGGGACCGGGCGTGGCGCTCGCCCCGTGTCCGCTGAACGAGTGCGTACGTCTGCCCGCCCCAGTTCCTGGGCAGGGGACCTGTCGTTGAGCCGAGCACGACAGCCGCTCGTTCAGGGGCGGTGGCATCCCCTGGGAAGGGAACACATCATGGCTGACAACGATCTGGGGCGCCTGCTGGGATCACTGCTGGGCAGGGGCACCTCGTCCGGGTCCGCGAACATGCTCAGCGCGCTGCTCGACGGCGCGGGAAGCGACGCGGGCAACCCGCTGGAAGGGCTGCTCAACCAGCTCCATGACGGCGGTCTCGGGCCGAAGGTCGACTCCTGGGTCGGCACCGGTGAGAACGAGAACGTCAGCGGTGCGGAGATCGCCCGGGCGCTGCCCACCGGCCTCCTCGCCTCGGCCGCGCGCACGTGCGACCTCAGCGAGATCGATGCCGCGGACCAGATCGCCGAGACGCTGCCCGAAGCCGTCGACAAGCTCACGCCCGAGGGGAAGATCCCCCAGGGATCCCTCGAGGAACTGATCGCGAAGCAGCTCTAGGGCGTGTTTCGAAAGTCCCGCCTGCCCCGCGGCGCCTGGCACGCACGCTCGCGGCGTTGCCGAAACGTCCGAGTGGCTCCGCCACTAGGACGCTCCGGCGCCTTGCGATCGCACGCACCAGACGCCGCGGGGCCCGCCCTCCGGGCGGACGACGCTACTTTCGAAACACGCCCTAGCGACACCCGTGTGCGGTCAATCGGTGGGCAGGTGAGCGGAGTTCACGTGCTCGGTGCTGAGTATGCGTATGTGGGTGTGCTCGCAGTTCGGACATCGGCTCTCGTTGAGCGGCGAGTGCACTCTGCGCCCGTCCAGGAAGTAGTCGGCGCGCAGGTGGTCGTGGTCCTCCGTCGTGAGCCGTATGTCGTACTCCGCCTCCCAGCTGTAACCGCAGCTGAGGCAGACGAATGAATATGCTCGATGGACCATTTCGATGCCCATGACCACCACATCCTCGGCACGGCCGCAACGGGCCGACAGACCCTTCCAGCGTACGCGCCTGTCCGGCCCGGCCGGCGATCGACGTGAGCTCCTGACCAGGCTCGGCCGGGCTCGACCACGAGATTCGCACGAGATTCAAAAAAGTCGGCCGGCGATGTCGAGAATCCCTGACCGGCTCCGTCCCCGTAGTGAACGTGACCAGAATGGGTCGCACAGCACCGAGGAGAAACACCATGGCGAAGTACCTGCTTCTCAAGCACTACCGTGGCGCCCCGGCCCCGGTGAACGACATCTGCATGGACCAGTGGACGCCGCAGGAGATCTCGGACCACGTGCAGTTCATGAACGACTTCGCGGCCCGGCTGGAGAAGACCGGCGAGTTCGTCGAGGGCCTGGCGCTCGCCCCCGAGGGGACGTGGGTCCGCTACGACGGCGAGGGGCGCCCGCCGGTCACCGACGGGCCGTTCGCCGAGACGAAGGACCTCATCGCCGGCTGGATGGTGATCGACGTCGACACCTACGAGCGAGCCCTCGAACTGGCCGGTGAGCTGTCCGCCGCGCCCGGAGCCGGCGGGAAGCCGATCCACGAGTGGCTCGAGCTGCGCCCCCTCCTGACCGCGCATCCCACCGTCACGGAGTGACGTTCCCGATGAACGAGGCCCTGCTCCGGAGCCTCACGCCGAGCGTGCTCGCGATCCTCGTCCGCCGCGGAGCCGATTTCGCGGCGGCCGAGGACGCGGTGCAGGACGCGCTCGTCGAGGCGGTCCGCGTCTGGCCGGCCGACCAGCCACGGGACCCCAAGGGCTGGCTCGTCACGGTGGCCTGGCGCCGGTTCCTCGACGCGACCCGGGCGGACACCGCCCGCCGCCGGCGTGAGGACCTGGCCGACGAGGAGCCGGCGCCGGGGCCCGCGCCGGCGGTGGACGACACGCTCCAGCTCTACTTCCTGTGCTCCCACCCGTCGCTGACGCCGTCGTCGGCGGTCGCGCTCACGCTGCGCGCTGTCGGCGGGCTCACCACCCGCCAGATCGCCGAGGCCTACCTCGTGCCCGAGGCGACCATGGCGCAGCGCATCAGCCGCGCCAAGCGCACGGTCTCCACAGTGCGGTTCGACCAACCCGGCGACGTCGCCACCGTGCTGCGCGTCCTCTACCTGGTCTTCAACGAGGGCTACTCCGGCGACGTCGACCTCGCGGCCGAGGCCATCCGCCTCACCCGGCAGCTCGCCGCCGGGATCGACCACCCCGAGGTGGCGGGCCTGCTCGCCCTCATGCTGCTCCACCACGCCCGCCGAGCCGCACGGACCGCGCCGGACGGCAGCCTGGTGCCGCTCGCCGAGCAGGACCGCGGCCGCTGGGACACGGGTGCGATCGCCGAGGGAGTCGAAATCCTGCAGAGGGCTCTCGCCCGCGACCGCCTCGGCGAGTTCCAGGCCCAGGCCGCGATCGCGGCACTCCACGCCGACGCGCCCACCGCCGAGGAGACCGACTGGGTGCAGATCGTCGAGTGGTACGACGAGCTCGCCGGCCTGACGGACAGCCCGGTCGTCCGGCTGAACCGCGCGGTGGCCGTCGGCGAGGCCGACGGACCGCGGGCCGGGCTCGCGGCGCTCGCCGAGCTGACGGACTCACTGCCGCGCCACACCGCGGTGGCGGCGTACCTCCACGAGCGTGACGGCGACCTGGAGACGGCGGCACACCTGTACGCCGAGGCGGCCGGAAAGGCACCCAACCTCGCCGAGCGGGACCACCTGACGCGCCAGGCCGCCCGCCTCAACGCCCGCCTACGTGGCTGACGGTCGCCCCCGGACCGCCCAAGCACCACCGGGCCAACCAAGTGCGCACGGCACCGGACGCGAACATCGTCTACGTGGACAACGACCCCCTCGTCCTGCGCCACGCCGAGGCCCTGCTCACCAGCACACCGGAGGGCACGACCGCCTACGTCGACGCCGACCTGCGCGACGTCGAGCGGATCCTGGAGGCGGCCGCCAAGACCCTGGATCTCACCCGGCCCGTGGCCCTCATGCTGCTCGGCGTCGTCATCTTCCTCCGTGACGACGAGGAGCCCTACGGCGTCGTCCGCCAGGTTCTTCGACGGTCTGGAGCTGCTGGACCCAGGGGTGGTCTCGTGCTCACGCTGGCGTCCAGAGGGTGTCACCGCCGGCGAGCCCGAAGAAGTGGCGATGTTCGGCGGGGTCGGCCGGAAGGCGTAGGCCGCAGCAGGCTGTACGACGGGGCCGTGACGGACTCGGAGTCATCCGTGACGGCCCCGCGCCGTGTGTGTGCCCCGCTATCCGTTCGCCGGCTTCGCGTAGTCCTTGGCCATGCCACCCGCGAAGTCGAAGACCACGACCGGGTCGTCTCCCACGACCCAGGCGTCATGTCCGGGCGAGACGACGAAGACGTCGCCCGGTCCGACCTCGTCCTCGGTGCCGTCGTCCATCAGCAGGTGCATGCGCCCCTCGACGACGTACCCGTTGTGATGGACCTGGCAGCTCGCGGTGCCCGCGATCGGAGCCACGGACTCGGACCAGCGCCACCCGGGCTCGAACGTGCCGACGGCGAAGTCGAGCCCCGTGAGGTGGACCGCTTCGAGGTGCCCGCGGGGGAAATCGCGCCGCTCATCCGGTTTGGCGGCCGCCTTTACCTCGATCATGACGGCTTCCTCCCTTGCTTCCTGGTCTGGCCATGCCCATGCGCGAGGGGGCCTCCGACCCCTCCACTCCATCGTGTGCCCGTCCCTCCGGCGCTGCCATCGGACCAGTCCTGTCCGATAGTCAGCCATCGGCGCCGGCATGGCCCTAGAGTCCTCGCTCGTGACTGAACTCTCCTCGTACCACCGTGAGACGGCCGACGCCTACGACGCCGTCGCCGTTCTCTACGCCGACCTCTTCCGCCATGCGCTCGACGGGTCTCCGCTGGACCGCGCGATGCTCGCCGCGTTCGCCGACACTGTGCGGGCCGCCGGCCCCGGGCCCGTGGCCGAGCTCGGATGCGGCCCGGGAAATGTGACGGCGCACCTGCGGGATCTGGGCCTTGACGTCTTCGGCGTCGACCTGTCGCCGGTGATGATCGACCTCGCCCGCGAGGCCCACCCGGACCTGCGGTTCGACGTGGGGTCCATGGAGGCCCTGGACGTGGCCGACGGCGGGCTGCGCGGCATCGTGTCGTGGTATTCGGTCATCCACACCCCGCCGCGGGACCTGCCCTCGTACTTCGCCGAGTTCCGTCGCGTGCTCGCGGCCGACGGGACTCTTCTGCTCGGCTTCTTCGAGTCGGAAGGCGAGCCGGTCACGGCCTTCGACCACAAGGTGACGACGGCCTACCGATGGCCGATCGACGATCTCGCGGGCCTTGCCGGTGAGGCCGGTTTCACCGAGGTCGGCCGGATGCTGCGTGAGCCGGGCGAGGGGGAGCGGTTCCGCCAGGGGCGCCTGCTGATGCGCGCGGGCGGGGGTGCCCGGTGAACGGTGACCACCGCACGGGGCCGCCCCTACTCGGAAGCGAACGGGACACGTTGCGCGCCTTCCTCGACTATCACCGCGCGACGCTCGCCATGAAGTGCGAAGGGCTCTCCGACGAGGAGTTGCGGCAGCGGTCCATGCCGCCGTCCACGCTGTCGCTCCTCGGCCTGGTGCGGCACATGGCGGAGGTCGAGCGCACCTGGTTCCGGCGCGTCTTCGAGGACAACGACGCGCCGATGGTGTGGTCCGACGAGATCGACTTCCAGGCGGCGTACGACGCGAGCCGGTCGACCAGGGCGGAGGCTTTCGCCGCCTGGGAGGCCGAGGTGGAGAACTCGCGCCGTATCGAGCGGGAGGCCGACACCCTGGAGAAGACCGGACATCAGCCGCGGTGGGGTGAGGACGTCTCGCTGCGGATGGTGATGGTGCACGTACTGCTCGAGTACGGCCGCCACAACGGGCACGCGGACTTCCTGCGGGAAGGTGTCGACGGGGTGGTCGGGGCCTGAGTGCCCGCCCCGGCCGGTCGGGGCGGGCTGTGGGCGGGCGGGTCAGCGGGTGGTGGTGACCCGGTGTTCCCTCAGAGCCGCGCAGTTGGAACCGGTCACCTGCACGTACACGTTGCCGATGTTGCCGCCCCAGTCGACGCAGTGCGCTTTGCCGTAGACGTAGGTGGGACCCGCGTACGACGTGTAGGTCCCGTAGTCCTCGTCGCCCCGGTCGGTGTCCGGGACGTAGATCCAGGCGGACATGGCCATCGCGGTGCCGGGGTTGCTGCGGATGGTCGTCACACAGTTCATGCCGTTGGCGGCGTTGTACGTCAGGTAGACGGTGCCCCGAGAGCCGACGGGCGCCGAGTTGACGGTCTTGTAGCTACTGCCGCAGACCTTCTGCGGGGTGGTGTTGGGTGTGGCGGAGGCGGGTGCCGCCAGGGCGGTCGTGCCCCCGATCGTCAGGGCTGCCAGCGCGGCGGCGGTCAGGGCGGGTCGGCGGAATCGCATGTTTCCCCCTTGTGACGGTTGGAGTTTGTTACTCCTGCTTGGTGTGACACGCGACATATCCGGATGGTTGTATCCCTGTGTCGGCCTTTCCGTACCGGCCTTCTGTACTGGCTCTGCCGTACCGGACCCGGCACGCGCGAGCGCCGGCGACCCGATGGGCCGCCGGCGCCCGTCGCTGCCAGGACTACGCCTGCTGTTCGCTGATGTTGACCATCCATGTGATGCCGAACTTGTCCGTGCACATGCCGAACACGTCGCCCCACATCTGCTTCTCCAGGGGCACGGCCACGGTTCCGCTGCCGGACAACTTGTCCCAGTAGCCCCGCAGTTCGGTCATGTCGTCTCCGCTGAGGCTCACGGAGATGTTGTTCCCGGCCTTGTACTCCATGCCGGGCGGAGTGTCGGCGGCCATCAGTGTGAAGCCGCCGGGGGTCTCGAGCATGCTGTGCATGACCTTGTCGGCGAACCCGGGGGGAGTGTCGGAGCCGAAGGCGCCGAAGGTGTTGAGGGCGAGGTCGCCGCCGAAGACCTCCTTGTAGAACTCCATGGCTTGTTTCGCGTCGCCGGAGAAGCTGATGTAGGGGTTGAGACGGGAAGCCACATTCAGTCCTTTCGTGACGAATGGATCGATGCGGGCAGCCTATGTGCGGCAGAGGTGAATTCCGGTGACCCGCACCCAGCGTGGCGGCCGTCGCTGACCTGCGATTTTCGATTCGGCGTACGAGTTTTCCGGCTACCTCTTGACATGGGTCAAATCGCGAGGAAACTAGTCATTACACCAGAAACACCGCAGGATCGCACCGTCGACGGAGACGTCCACCGGCAAGAGATCCTCGTAGGCTCTGGCCAGGCCCTCGAAGCCCCTCGCTACCGGAGCCTCAGCGACGACTGAGGTAGATGGCAACGGTGAGGACTCCGAGGACTGTTTTTTGTGCGGGGGAGTGCGGGGGGTGCGGGGGAGTGCCGAGGGTGCCTCGAAGATCACCCCGCGTCGTCGCGTGATCACGCCGCGCGGCGCCCCGTGGTCCAGTCGCACCGGAACGGCGGGCGCAGACTAGAAGAACTTTCTAGAATTCTTTCCGGAGCCCGTTCCGGTCGCCGTGGGTTGTGCACCAGACTGAACAACCGCTGCGGGGACACACGGGGGAGTGCACGAACATGGCCGGCACGGCGGGCAACGGCAACAACGAGGACAGTGAGGGTGGCGGGGGCGGCGAGGGCGGCGAGGACGATCTCGACGGTGGCATCAAGCCGCTGACCCTGACCGACCCGGCCCGCATCGGCCCCTATCTCCTGCTCGGCAGGCTGGGCGCCGGCGGCATGGGCCGCGTCTACCTCGCCCGTTCCGAGGCCGGCCGCACCGTCGTGGTCAAGGTGGTGCACGAAGAGCACATCGCGGACCCGCAGTTCAGGGCCCGATTCCAGCGGGAGATCGACGCGGCGCGACGTGTGGGCGAGCGCTACACCGCGCCCGTGCTGGACGCGGCCCCCGACGCGGAGTTCCCGTGGGTGGCCACCGGCTATGTGCCCGGCCTCTCCCTGGAACAGGTGGTACGCGGCCACGGCGCGCTCCCCACCCCGTCCGTACTCGCCCTGGGGGACGGGCTGTTGCGCGCCCTCCAGGACATCCACACGGCCGGCATCGTCCACCGCGACCTCAAGCCGTCGAACGTGATGCTCACGGTGGAGGGCCCCAAGGTCATCGACTTCGGTATCGCCCGCGCCATGGAGACCTCGGTCGAATCCCTGCTGACCAGCACGGGCATGGTGATCGGCTCTCCGGGATTCATGGCTCCGGAGCAGATACGCGGCGAGAGCGCGGGCCCGAAGAGCGATGTGTTCACCCTGGGTTGCGTGCTGACGTACGCCGCGACCGGCTCGCTCCCGTTCGGGCAGGGTGTGAGCAACCAGCACGCGGTGATGTACCAGATCGTCGAGGCCGAGCCCGACCTCGCAAAGGTCCGCGACGAGAGCCTGCGCGCGCTCATCACCCGCTGCCTGATCAAGACGGCCGCCGAACGCCCTTCTGTGGCAGACCTGTTGGCCGATTCCGGCGGTGAGGGTCCCGTCTCGGCGGAGGCGGCATGGTTGCCCGCGGGGGTGGTGAGTCATCTCGCCCGGCAGTCGGCACGGCTGCTCGACGCGGAGGCGTCGCCGGTACGGGAGGAGAGCGTCGACCGCGGGACGGTCAACCTCCGGCCCGGAGCCGAGGTGCCCGAGGTCGTCCTGGCCGACGGGGTCACCGCAGAGAAGGGGAAGCGGGAACGGCGGCGCCGTCCGTGGACCGTGTCGGTCCCCGTGGCGCTGGTCCTGGTCGTGGGCGGCGGCACGATGGCGATGCTGGGGCCTTTCGGCAGCGACAGTGACAACAACGCCTCACCTCCGTCGAACGGCGCGGCGAAGACCACCGCCCCGACGTCACCCTCACCGGCGGACGCATCACCCTCCAAGGGCGAGAAGAGCCCCCAGGCGTCCGACGACAAGGGCAAGAAGGGCAAGAAGGGCGCCGACGGGCAGGACGGCAAGAACGGCTCGGACGGCTCCGGCGGTCACAACGCCCAGACCTCGGGCGGCAGTTCGGGCTCCACGGGCGGCGCCGATACGTCGTCCGGAGGCGGCGACGCAGGATCCGGCAGCTCGTCCGCCGGTACCGGATCATCGTCGGGAGGCAGCGCTTCCGGCGGGACGAGCGGCGGGAGTTCGAGCAGCGGCGCAGGTTCCTCCAGCGGTTCGGGCAGCAGTGGCACGGTCCCGTCGTCCTTCGTCGGCGGCTGGACGTACGGGGAGTCCTACAACACGGGGCAACCCGGTTCCGTCAGCATCTCCCGCTCGGGCACGGTGCGCCTGGACCACTTTCCGGTCAACAACTGTCCCTACGAGGCCAAGGTGACATCGACGGCGAATCACGGCAGCCGCATCAACGTCGGCACGGGGACACTCGTCGGACCCAACCCGGGCTACTGCAACCAGACGCTCGACGCCTCGTACTTCACCCTCAACGGCAGCGGCATCCAGCACAACGTCGGCGCTGCCAGTGGTGACGGCTACTACTACAAGCGGGCCTGAGGTCGACAGAGCTCAGTTCGCCGGGGCCCACGCGTTCTTGGTCACCCACTGGGCGAGCGTGAGCCGTGTCGGCCGTACCGGGTGGCGGCGGCCGAGTGTCCGGCGGCGCGGCTGGTCGGCCAGCGCGTTCCTCAGCGGGGCGAGATGAGCCGACACGGCCGCCAGGCAGTAGTGCTCGTCCCGGCAGGCGGCACAGGTCGCCAGGTGGGACGTGATGACGTCGGCCTCTTCACCGACGAGGGCGCCGAGCGTGTAGTCGGCCAGTCGCTCACGGACGGTGTGGCATTCCTGAGGTGTGCTGAACATGTCGCGACGTCCTCTCTGATCCGCAGCGTCGGAGCGGGTACCGGGGGCCGGGAGCGCTCCGTTCACCCGTTCAATGTCGACGATGCAGGGGTGCGTACGCGTCGTCCCCCTGAAGCGAATCCCGCCTACCACATCCGTGGTATTCGATGCCTGTATCTGCCACCGACGTGGCCCGGGCCCGCCTGGTAGGGCGGCCTTCAGCCCTGTGGGCGGGTCGCCTCCACCGCGGGGCTGACCAGGCCGCACTGGTACGCCATGACCACGAGCTGGGCACGGTCACGCGCAGCCAGCTTGGTCATGGCCCGGTTGACGTGCGTCTTCGCGGTGAGCGGGCTGACGAAGAGGCGCTCGGCGATCTCGTCGTTCGAGAGGCCAAGGGCCACCAGGCACATCACGTCGCGTTCCCGTGGTGTCAGGTACTCCAGGCGTTCCTGGACGACCGCCGGACACAGCTCGGGCTGTGCGAGGAACCGGGAGATCAGCGCGCGGGTGGCCACGGGTGACAGCAGTGCCTCACCGGCGGCCACCGTGCGGACGGCGTCTAGCAGGACCTCGGGCCGCACACCCTTGCCGAGGAAGCCGCTCGCCCCCGCACGCAGGGCTTCGGCGACGTGCTCGTCGTCCTCGAAGGTGGTGAGGATCAGGACCTTCACCCCGGCGAGCTCCTCGGACTCGCTGATCAGCCGCGTCGCGGCGAGCCCGTCCATGTCGGGCATGCGGATGTCCATGAGCACGACGTCCGGACGCAGTGATTCCGAGAGGTCCACGGCTTCCCTGCCGTCGGACGCCTCGCCCACGGTCTCCATGTCGTCCGCGGAGTCGAACAGCATCCGGAAGGTGCCCCGGAGCAAGGCCTGGTCATCGGCGAGCAGGACACGGATCGTCATGCTCGTCCCTTCTCGTCGATGCTTGTGGGCAGGAGCGGCAGCTCGGCCGTCACGGAGAACCCGCCGTCGGCCCGTGTTCCCGCCTGCACCCTGCCACCGACAGTGACGGCCCGCTCGTGCATCCCGATGAGCCCATGCCCATGTCCATGTCCATGTCCATGCCCGTGTCCATGGTCGTGGCCCGGCTCGGGAGAGGCGGTTTTCGCGCGACCGTCGTCCTCCACGGTGATCGTCAGCCCGCCCGGACGGTAGGACAGGTCGAGCCGCGCCTTGTCGACCCCCGCGTGCTTGCGCACGTTGGTCAGGGCCTCCTGGATGATCCGGTACGCCGCCAGGTCGGCCGCCGGCGAAAGGGGCGCGGGGTCGCCGCTCAGCGTCTGCTTGACGGCGAGCCCGGCCCGCTCGAAGGACGTCAGCAGAGCCGGAACCTGCTTCATGCCCGGCGCCGGATCGCGGGGCGCCGCCGTCTCGTCCGGCTGCCGGAGCAGGCCCACGGTCACCCGCAGCTCGTCGAGCGCGGACTGGCTCACGTCGCGGATGCCCTCCAGGGCGGTGAGCACGTGCTCGGGCCGCCGCTCGACGAGATGGACGGCGACGCCCGCCTGGGCGTTGATGAGGGCGATGTGGTGGGCGACGACGTCGTGCAACTCACGGGCGATCCTCATCCGTTCGTCGGCCACGCGCTGCCGGGCCTCCTGTTCGCGGGTGCGTTCCGCGTGTTCCGCGCGTTCTTCCACGGCCGTCACGTAGGCCCTGCGTGAGCGGACGCCGTCCCCGATCGCGGCGGGCAGCGCCATCCAGGCCACCATCGCCGCGTTGTCGGGGGCCAGCCAGGTCCGGGGGTCGGCCACCATGGCCCCCACCACCAGCAACGCCGCCGACACACCGGCGGTCGTCCAGGCGGTACGCCGGTCGGTGCACACGGCGACGGTGTAGACGGACAGGATGACCGGACTCATCATCCCCAGCGGGCCCGCGCGGAAGTCGAAGCCCTGGAGAAGGATCGCGCAGCCGATGGCCACCACGAGTACGCCGAAGGGGTGGCGGCGTCGCCACAGCAGGGCGAGGCAGCTGATCGCGATGAGCACCACGGCCGGCCACCGGAAGGCGAGCCGGTGCTGGTCGCGAACGACCGAGACGGCCACCACCGACAGTACGAAGAGCATGGTCGACACCAGGACGTCCACGACGCCCGTCCGAGCCCGCGTCCCCGTACTCCCGGCGGTGGTCACTGCCATGCCCCCAACGTAGGCCCGACGGCCGGACGCGGCATCGCGTCGCGACCCCTGCCGGTGACGCCGGACGCCCCGTCGAGCCGCTCGCCCGACGGGGCATCCGGTGTGCGGGGACCGTAGCCGTGGATCCTGCTCAGTCGTTCTCGGCCAGTTGGAAGGCCGGGGCGAGGACCGTCTTCGCGCCGGGGGAACTCGGGATCTGCATCAGCGCGCGCGCCTCCTGGGCGAGGACGTGCATCTGCTTCTGGGCCTTGCGGAGTTCACCGGGATGGCCGTCGAACACCCGGTTGAGCGTCCAGAGCATCTCGGTGTACGCACGGTCGCACCGCTCGGACGCGGCGCGCGCGGCCGAGCCCTTCTTCAGGCGCTGCGTGTCCGGATGGTCGACCAGGCGGTGCACCCCCTGCGGATCGAACGGGATCTCCGGCCCGTCGAACGCCCAGTGGCCGTGTGTCTTGACCAGCCGGCGCCCCTCGGCGATCTCCCAGAACCGGTAGTAGTGCGCCAGTTCGTCCGCGCCTCCCGCCGCCGGGACGGCCGGGGGCGGTCCGCCGGCTGCCACCGCGGCTCCGGAGGCGGTAGACGCCGACGCCGACGTGCCCGCGGCCGAGGCGAGCAACCCCGACACGGCGACCGTGGCGGCCAGTTGCAGAGCGGTGCGCCGGTCGGGCCCGCTGGTGGATTCGTCCTGTCCGGTGGTGTTCATGACGCCTTCCCTGGCAGCGGTCCGACGGTCGGATCCTGTGCATGACCCTCGCCCTGCCCGACGATTTCCAAGATGGCCCAGAGCGCCGTCTGGAGGTCCGTCACCCGGTACAGGCGTCCGGGAGCGGTCGGCCAGCTCACCTGTCGGCGCGGGTCGCCGTCGAACAGGTTCTCCCTAGCGTCGAGGTCGACCAGCGCGAGGGCGACCTGCTGGTAGAACGCGCCGACGGTGCCGTCGTCGTAGTCGGCCTGCGCGAAGAACCTCCGGGGGGCGTCGAGGGCCTCGGCGGTGAGGTTCAGGATGTTCCCGTCGTCGTCGAGCACAGGGTCGTGCTCACCGATGGCGGCCAGTGCCCTCTGACTGGCCGGCGCCAGGGGAACGTGGGGCCGTTCGATGCCCATGAACTCGCTGCGCACCCGCTCGACGGAACATGCGCCGAGCGAGACCTCCAGGCCGGGGAGCACACCGCCGGGCAGCGGACCGGGGTAGACGGGAACCAGGCCCGGGTCGTCGAATCTGGGGGTGACGCCGACCGCGTTCATGATGTTGCCGACCAGCGCCATGTGCAGCATCTCCTCCATCACGACGCTGCGGATGATCCCCGCGACCTCCCGGTTCTGCCCGTCCTTCAGGGAGAACAGCGCGCAGAGATACGGGGGGATGGTGGAGTGCTCGAGGGCGAGTGCCATGCGGAGGAGGTCGTACAGCTCCGCCCGGTCGTGGACCGTGACCGCCCCGGAGAAGGCGTGATCATTTCCGGCCCTCGCGTCTTTGGTGGGAGTCGAAGTCTCGTTCATACGTCCCTCTGATCGCGTCGCTCTGACGCTGCACGATCGCACGGTGCCCTCGCGTTGTCGGACAAGGACGACGCCGAGTAACGCGCTCAGGGGAGCCGAACGGGCAAATGGCGTAAGGGAACGGGGTGCGCGGCGCCGCGGTTGCCGTTCGTGCCGCCCGCCTCCACCGTGGAAGGGGGGTCCTGCCGTGTCCTCGCGGCCCCAGCACAAGGGAGCAGCCCATGACCGAGGCCCTTCCGAGGACGGACGGGTACGGCGCCGACGGGCCGGAGGGATCGGCCGGGGGGCCGGTGGACGAGCGCCGGGAGTCCGTCGCCGACCTGCGGCGCATCGGGATCGACCCGGACTACTGGTACCCGCTGGCCGTGTCACGGGCCGTGCGCAGGGGACGCACCTTCGCCGCCGTCTTCGCCGGCGAACGGATCGCGCTCTACCGCGGCCGCAGCGGCAGTGTCCACGCCCTCGAGGACCGGTGTGCCCACCGCCAGGTCCCGCTGAGCATGGGAGTGGTGGAGGGAGACATCCTGCGCTGCTGCTACCACGCCTGGGCCTACCGCGGAAACGGCCGCATCTCCCAGATCCCGTACCTGCCCAAGGGCTGTGAGCGGCCGCCGCGCGGTGTGCGGTCGTATCCCGTCCGCGAGGCGTACGGCCTGGTGTTCGTGTTCCCGGGTGACCCGGGGAAGGCCGAGTCGGCGCCGTTCCCGGTGCTGCCGGAGTACGGCGCGGCCACGCATCGGACCATGACGTTCTCGCGCACCGTGAACTGCCACTACTCGTTCATGCACGAGAACCTCCTGGACATGAACCACCAGTTCCTGCACCGGAGCGTGCTGGGCCGCATCCGGCCCGAGCTCCTCGGGTACGAGAGCGGCCCGCGGTTCGTCGAGGCCCGCTACCTGTTCGTCCCCGCCGGCGGCAAGAAGGACCGCGGTGCGGGTCTGCTGTCCGCCGAGGGGCTCGGCGGACAGCAGAAACCCGACGAGATCACCATCCGCACCCAGTACCCGTACCAGACCCTGCGGGACGTTCCCGACGGCGCCGAACTGCCGGCGTTCTCCCTCTGGGCCGCGTACGTGCCCAAGGACGCCGAGCAGCGCGTCAACCACGCCTACGGCCTGCTGATGATCGCGAAGCCGTCGGTTCCCGGGGTGCTCCACCTGGCGTGGCCGCTGATCCGGCGGTTCACCGAAAGGGTGTTCGCGCAGGACCGGATGGCGGTCGAGGCCGAACAGCGGGCCTGGGACGAGCAGGGCGAGGACCAGAACCACGAAGTGTTCCCGCTGATCCTGGACGTACGCCACGTGCTGCGGACCAACGGAGTGCCGCTCCCGACGGCCACCGACACCCACGAGGAGCCCTCGGGCGCGTGAGGTGCGGCGGGTCAGCGATGCGGGCCCGATGCGCGGACGCGTCCACCGTCGCGACGCGGCCGCCTCACGCCGCCGGGATCGTCGCCGCGCTGCTCATGACCTGCACGCTCTCGTCGAGCACGTCCGCGGCCGGGGTGCGGTCCGGACTGTAGTCCGCCAGCTCCGGGACGCGGTCGCCGCCGAGGAGTTCCCGCGCGGCGAGCAGACCGAGAGCCGGGGCCAGCGTCACGCCGCTGTGCGTGACGACCGTGTAGAGCCCGGGAGTCGCCGACGAGCAGCCCACCAGGGGCAGCCCGTCCGCGGGGACCGGGCGCACTCCAAGGCGTACGCCGGCCATCTCCGCGGCGCGCAAGGGCGTGAACACCTCACGGCCCAGGCGGTGCAGCTCCTGTTCAAGTGCCGGACCGGCCTGTCGTGCGGGGCCGGACGCACCCTCGACGTCCGGTGGCAGCACGGCGTCCACCGGCCAGGAGATCGATACGACACGGCCGTCGGGAGCGGGCCGCAGATCCACGCCAGGAGTCGCCAGGATCGCTCCGAGGCGCTCCTGCTCCGGCAGCCGGGTGCTCTCGCCCACCAGACCCGGCACTCGGTTCAGCGGCAGCGAACCGCCGGCCAGCGCGGCGATGCGCCCCGCCTCAGGACCGGCGCAGTTGACCACCTGGTCCGCCTCGAAACGCCGCCCCTCCGCCACCACGCCGGTGACGCGGTCGCCGGTGCGAAGTACACCGGTGACCCGCAGTCCGTAGCGGATGTCGGCGCCGTTCAGTGCGGCCCGGTCGAGGAGGCGCCGGGCGAACAGCGGAGCGTCGTACCAGGACGCGTGTTCGTGGACGACGAGTTCGTCGGCACGGCAGGCGTCCGGGCTCACTCCCGGCGCCAGCTCGGCCAGTTCGGACGGAGCGGCCGACCGGCAGGTGTGCCCCCAGCCGCGCAGGCGCTCCGCACGCTCCTTGATGACGAGCTGCTCCCGCTCGGTGTGGCCCCACTGCACGAGCGGCACAGGGTGACGCCAGTCGGCTCCGCCCAGCTCGTCGCCGAGCCGGACATGCAGTTCGGCGCTGCGCCGGTTCAACGCGTAGTACTCGTGCGGTGTCTTGAGGTGCGTGACGTCGATGGAGAAGGTGGCGCTGGAGGTGCCGGCGGCCGGACCGCCCGCCTCGATCACTGTGACGTGGGCGCCGGCGGCCGCCAGATGGTGCGCGACGGAGGCGCCGAGCACGCCGGCTCCGATGACGAGGACACGGGACATGGGTCTTCCTTTGCGCTGCGTGAATGAAGGCTGGTGGCGGGGCGTCGGTCCGGTCAGCGGACTTTCCCGAGGAACGACCGGGTGCGCCCGTGCCGGGGGGAGCCGAGCACGTCCGCCGGCGTGCCGGACTCGACGACGACACCGCCGTCCATGAAGACGAGGGAGTCGCCGACCTCGCGGGCGAAGCCCATCTCGTGCGTGACGACGATCATCGTCATGCCGTCGTCGGCGAGCCCGCGCATCACGTCGAGGACCTCGCCCACGAGCTCGGGGTCGAGCGCGGAGGTGGGCTCGTCGAACAGCATCAGTTCGGGCCGCATCGCCAGGGCCCGGGCGATCGCCACGCGCTGCTGCTGGCCGCCCGACAACTGGGAGGGGTAGGAATGTGCGCGGTCGGCGAGACCGACCCGGGCCAGGAGTGACCGGGCCCGCTCCTCGGCCTCGGCCCTGGACTCCTTCCTGACCTGCACCGGCGCCTCCATCACGTTCTGCAGCGCCGTCATGTGCGGGAACAGGTTGAAGCGCTGGAAGACCATGCCGATGCCGCGCCTCTGACGGGCCACCGCCGCGTCGTCCAGCTCGTGCACCCGCCCGTCGCGCTCCTCATAGCCGATCAGTTGGTCGCGTACGTACAGACGTCCCGCGTCGATCCTCTCCAGACGGTTGATGCAGCGCAGGAACGTGGACTTGCCGGAGCCGGACGGGCCGACCAGGCACATCACCTCGCCGGCCGAGACGCTCAGGTCGATGCCCTTGAGCACCTCGGTCCTGCCGAAGCTCTTGTGCACACCCTCGGCGCGCACCACCGTCGCGGTGTTCGTCCTCATCGGTCCTCCAGAGGTGCGGGCCGGCGCGTGGCCAGGGAGCCGCGCACGCGCTGCAGAGGGGTGGGCGGGAGATCCCGGCTCGACCCACGCCCGTAACGGCGCTCCAGGTAGTACTGGCCGACGCTCAGGACCGACACGGCGAGCAGGTACCACGCGCAGGCCACGGTGAGCAGGGGGATCTGCTGGAAGTTGCGGGAGTAGATGGCCTGGATCGAGGTGAGCAGTTCGGGCACGGCGATCACCGAGACCAGGGACGTGGTCTTGAGCATGGAGATCACTTGGTTGCCGGTGGGCGGGATGATGATGCGCAGAGCCTGCGGAAGCACGATGCGCCGGAGCGTCTGACGTCGCGTCATGCCCAGTGCGTGGGACGCCTCCGACTGTCCGTCGTCGACGGAGGTGATGCCGGAGCGGACGATCTCCGCCATGTACGCCGCCTCGTGCAGCCCGAGTCCGAGGAGGGCCGCCGACGTCTGCGTCACCAGGCGGTTGGTGTCGAACTCGACGAACGTCGGCCCCCATGGCACCCCGAGACCGACGTGTGGCACCACGGCGGCGAGAAAGTACCAGAACAGCAGCTGGACCAGCAGCGGTGTGCCGCGGAAGACCCAGATGTACAGCCAACTCAGCCGCGTCAGCAGGGGGTTGTCGGACATACGCAGAACAGCGAGGACCACGCCACCGAGGATGCCGATGGCCATCGAGGCCGCCGTCAGCCACAGCGTCGTGCCGAGGCCCTCGAGGACGACGGGCGCGAAGAGGTGGTCGCCGACGGTCGCCCACTGCATGCGCGGATTGGCGGCCCACCCCTGGAGAAGGAACACCAGGAGGAACGCCATCACGGCCGACGCGGCCCAGCGGCCGGGGCGGCGCACCGGCACCGCCTCGATCTCCCTGCTGACGGCGGCTGTCTTCGTCACGCCGGTGGTGCGGAGAGTGGACTCGCTCATGTGGTGGTGCCACCGTTCACCGTGGCGCGGTCCAGGGCACCGGACTCGACGTTCCAGCGCTTGAGGATCTTCGCGTAGGAGCCGTTGTCGATCAGCTTCTGGAGGGCCTGCCGGACGGCCTCGACGAGCTTCTTGTCCTGCTTGTTCACCAGGATTCCGTACGGCAGGAAGCGGTACGGCTCGCCGACCTGCTTCATCTGGCCGTGGGACTGCTCGGCCTGGTAGGCGACGGTCGGGGTGCCGCCGACGAAGGCGTCGGCGCGACCGGTGGACAGGGCCTGGAAACAGCCGACGGAGTCGGGGAAGACGAGCGGCTTCGCGGCAGGCTTGCCCGCGGCCTTGCACTTCTTGGCCTGCGCGTCGATGTCGTCGACCTGGGCCGTGCCGTTCTCCACCGCCGCCGTGTGCCCGCACAGGTCGCCCAGCGACTTGATGGATCCGGCGTTCTTCTGCTGGACGAGTATGGCGCTGCTCGTCTTGAAGTAGTCGACGAACGTGACGTGTTGCCGGCGTTCCGGCTTGTCCAGCATGGCCTGGATGGCGAGGTCGTAGCGGCGCGACTGCACACCGCCGATGATGCTGTCGAAGCTGGTCTTGGAGAACTTCACCTTGACACCGAGGATCTGGCCGACCGACGTCATCAGCTCCGGTTCCATGCCGATCAGCGTCTTGTTGTCGGACCCGAGAGACACCAGCGGCGGATAGTCGTCGCCCTCGGCCACGACGAGCTGACCGGAGTCGCGCACCTTCTTCGGCAGCATCGCCGCCAGCTTCGTGTCCTCGCGCTGCGCCGCCGCCGAGCCGGACGGGGCGGCGGGCCCCTTGCCGTTCGCGTCGGCGGAGGGCGAGCCGCCGCACGCCGCCAGCAGGGGAAGAAGTCCGGCCAGCGCCATGCCGGCGGATGCCGCGCGCTTCGTCCGGCAGGCTCGCGGCCCCGAAAGCCATATGTGCATGAGGTGCCCTTCCCTCGGGTCGGCCGGCCATGTCCTGGCCGGTCAATGCCGCTCAATCTGCGGCAGCGGGGACGGCAGCACAAGATAAAGCAGAACGAACATTGCCGCACACATCGTTCAGCTGAGCTGTTGCTCGTAGAGGAGGTGAACTCCGTTCTCACCTGCGGTGAATCAACGGAGGCATCGACTCCGCCCACTGCCGGGCATCCACGTCGACGCGAACTCTGGCGGCGTCGGCGGGCCGGTTGTTAAGTTCTGCTGATGCTGACCCCGACGCAGTTGCAGGCGATCCGTGATGTGGTCGCCACCGGCTCGCTGCGCACCGCCGCACGCCGCCTCGGATACTCACCGTCCGCGATCTCGCAGCAGATCGCCTCGGTGGAGCGGGCCCTCGGCGTGCCCCTCTTCGAGCGGTCGCCACGCAGCGTCCGGCCGACGGCCGCAGGGGCCCAACTCGCCCGCAGAGCCGTCAGGTTGCTCGCCGATCTGGAGGCGGCCGAGGACGAGATGCGTTCCTTCGCGGCGGCGGAACGGGGACGACTGCACCTCGGGAGCTTCTGGTCGGCCGGCTTCCGGCTGATGCCCGCGGTCCTCACCGACTTCCTGCGCGACCGCCCGCACGTCGACGTCCGCTACGAGGAGGGCGACCCGCCCGTCACCCTGCCCGCGGTGGCCGAAGGCCGCCTCGACCTGGCGGTCATCTTCGAATACGGAACGGTGCCCCGCAACGACCCGCCCGACCTGGAACGCACCCTCATCCTGGAAGAACCGCTGTACGTCCTCGTCCCCAAGAAGCACCGCCTCGCCCGCCGCAAACGCATCCGGGTCGCCGACCTCTCGGCCGAACGCTGGATCTGCTACCGCGAGGAGACCGACGCGGCCCGCTCCCTGTTCCACATCTGCGCCGAGGGAGGCTTCCGCCCCGAGGTCATCTTCCGCACGAACGACTACAACCTGCCGTTCGAACTCGTACGCAACGGACTCGGCGTCGCCATCGTCCCCGAACTCGCCCTGAGCAAGTCGGAAGACGTCCACCTCATCCGCCTGGCCAACCCCACACACGTGCGACGCGTCTTCGCCGTGCGCCGCTCGGGAGATCCGAACCCGTTCCTCGACCAGGCTGTCGCGGTGCTGCGCGCGGCAGCGGCCACGATCGACCGCGAACTGTCCCAGACGAACGAACCGCCTACCGCGGTCTGACCGTGGGCCAGGCATGATGACAGGCGCGTGAGTGCGTTCGCCTGACCGTCGCCCTCGCGCGTACAAGGCATGGGCACACTTCGAGAGGTCGATCTCTTGCTGCACACCGGAACCCGGACCGTGATCCTGGTCAATCCCAACACCAGTCGTGGGACGACGTCGATGATGGTCGAGTTGGCGCGCGGCGAGCTGGCGGGGACGGGTCTGGTGGTCGAGGGGGTCACCGTCGAGCACGGCCCGTCGATGATCGTGGACCCGGTCACGCTGGAGGAGTCCGCGCGGCACGTCGTCGACGCGGTGCGGCGCCGGCTCACCGCGCAGGTGGCGGCGGTGATCGTGGGCGCCATCGGCGATCCGGCACGGGAGCGGCTCGCCGCCGAGCTGGACGTGCCCGTCGTCGGTATCGGTCAGGCCGCGATCCTGGCGGCCGCGGGCGGGGGCCGCCGGTTCGCGATGGCGACCAGCACCCCGCTGCTGGTCGATTCGCTGACCGGACTGGTCGAGAGGCACGGCAGGTCGGACGGTTTCACCGGGGTGCGTCTGACGTCCTCCGACCCGGTCGTGCTCGCGGCGTCCGCCGAGCAGCAGTACCAGGAACTGGCCGCCGCGGTGCGGACCTGCGTCGAGGCGGACGGCGCCGAGGCCGTGATCATCGCGGGAGGGCCGCTGAGCGAGACGGCCCGCCGGCTGTCCTCGCTAGACCTCGTCGAGATCGTCGAACCGGTGCCCTGCGCCGCGAGGTTGGTCGCCGATCTGGTGGGCGCCGGGGCCGGTCCGGGCGGGCCGGCCGGCTCTGGCCGGGGATCGGGTGGCGCTCCCGTGCGCCACCTCTAGACTGGCCGTTCCAGTAGCAGTCGGGTGAGCGGACGTGGGCTGAGACCAGTGGCGATGTCGTCTTCGAAGTTGTACCGGAACAAGATGCCGTTGCGTGACATCGTCGGCGAACACATTCGCAGCAGCATCTACGACGGTACGTTCGCGCCCGGCACGCGGTTGGTGGAGCAGGAACTGGCGGAGAGGTACTCGGTTTCCCGCCTGCCGGTGCGCGAGGCGCTGCGCGTCCTGCACAACGAGGGACTCGTCGAGCACCTGCCCACGCGCGGGATGGTCGTACGGACTCTCGACGAGCGGCAGGTGTGCGAGCTGTACGACCTCCGCGAGGTGCTGGAGGTCCTTGCCGCGCAGCAGGCGAGCGAGCGTGTGGCACAGGGCGCCGAATGCGGTCTCGCGTCCGCGTTGCACAAGGCGCGAGAGGCGGCCGGCGAGGACGACGTGGCAGGTGTGCACGCGGCCAACTCCGTGCTGCACAGGGAGATCACGGCGCTGGCCGACAACGTGCTGCTGGCCCAGACACTCGAGCCCATCGTCGGGCGGGTCGACTGGCTGCGCCGTGGGGTGGAGGACTTCGTCGTGATCTTCGACGAGCACGTGGCGCTGGCCGACGCGATCGCCGGTGGCGATGTCGAGGGTGCGGGCGAGGCGGCGCGCGCACATGTACGCGCGTCGCGGGAGCGCACGCTCACGGTGCTGTTCGGCTGAGGCTGAGATTGGGGCCGGGGCCGTTTACGAGTCGGCTTCGGGTGTCACGCCCGCCTCGTCCGATCCGCCCGCCTTCGCCGGGAGATCCGTGTGCAGGATCTCGCGGGCCTGTTCCGCGGCGCGGGTGATGCTCTCGCCGACGAAGTCGACGAAGCGGGCGATGTTCTCCAGGCGTACGGCGGCCGGGGTGTCGGGGCCGAGGACGCCGACGCCCTGGCGGGCGGTCTCCGCGAGTTGGGTGTGGGCCCGGGCGGCGGCGATCATCGACTGGTACCACACGTCGTTGTCGACGAGGTAGCGCTCGCGGCGGTGTTCGCCGGGTTCCCGGCGGGCGAGGCCCTGGCTTTCGAGGAACGCGATCGCCTTGGACACCGACGCCGGGCTGACCTGGAGGCGCTGGACGAGTTCGGACGCGGTGAGGCTGCCCGCGTCGGTGGTGAGCAGGCAGGTCAGGACCCGGGCCATCATCTTGGGCAGGCCCTGCTGCATCAGGAGGGTGGTGAACACCTCCTCGTACTCGCGCACGGCCTCGGCGTCGCGTCCGGGGGCCTGTTCGGGTGTCTGCGGCCCGCGGGGGGCGGCTTGTCTGCGCCGGTGGGCGCGGCGTTCGGTGGCGCGGTGGGCCAGGTCGGCGCGGTAGGCGGAGGGGCCTCCGTTGCGCATCACTTCACGCGTGATGGTCGAGGTGGGACGGTCCAGACGCCTCGCGATCTCCGCGTAGGCGAGTCCGTCGGCCACCCCCAGCGCGATCTGCTGGCGTTCCTGCTGGGTGAGTCTGCCTCCCGGCACCGCGATCTCCCTTCAGTTCCCTTGGTGCCACGACCATAGCGTTCACTCCCTATCCAATGCAACGGACGAAGCGCTGACGTTGCATTAAAAACGGTCCCGTTGCAACGATTAATGGGCAACTACCTGCACTGATGTCCATTGCTCGCAACAGGCTCCTTGTCCGCCACTGGAATGCAACGTAGCGTTTGCGATGTCAGAAACGACGAACCCGCAGTCTCTGACAAACCATCAGGAAAGAGGAGCCATGACCATCAAGCAAACCGCCGTCTGGACCGGCATGGTGCCCGTGGACGACACGGCCCTGGCAGTCACCGACACCGGCGGTCCCGGAATCCCCGTCCTCTACCTCAACGGCCAGTTCGCGACCCAGGGTTACTGGCGTCGGGCCGTCGCCGAACTGGGGACGGACTGGCGGCACATCACCTACGACGAGCGCGCCCGCGGCACGAAATCGAAACGTTCGGCGGACTATTCCTTCGAGGCGGCCGTCCGGGACGTCGACGCCGTACTCGCGGCGCGGGGTGTGGACCGGGCGCTCCTGGTGGGCTGGTCCTACGGAGCGTGCGTCGCGGCGCACTGGGCCCGCCGGAATCCCGACCGTACCGTGGGCGCGGTCCTCGTGGACGGGGCCTTCCCCCACGACTGGCTCGACGACGCCATGGAGCAGCGGATCCGGAAGCTGTTCCGGCGGATGGGCTGGTTCACCCCGCTCCTGCGCCCGACGGGCCTGACCCCGCGGATGAGCGCCGCGGAGCAGGCCGACAGCAACATCGAGCTCGGCAGGCTCTCCCGCGAGCGTGAGCTGGGACCCGTACTGGACAGCATCACCGTCCCGGTGCGTTACGTGGTCGCTTCGGGGACATCCCTGGGGAGCCGGGGTGACGAGCAGGAACGGATCCGCACCAGCCTCGACGGGGTGACGGTCCGCAACCCGAACATCAAGATCAGTGCGAAGGTCGGCAGTAATCACGGGGCGATCCTGAAGAAGGACTCCCCGGCCATCGCCCAGGCCGTGCGCGAGACCGTGACTGCCGCCCGCGATCAGGAGATCCGCTGAGGTCACGGTCCGTCCTGCGGTGCCGGCGAACTCCTTGAGCAGCAGGGCCGCGAGCAGCACGTCACCCTGAATCCCGCCCGCGTCGGGGTTGTACTTCCGCAGGGGCGTGGCTGGACGCAGCAGGTGCCACCGGCCTCGGAGGGCCTGAGGCCGACCGCGCTATATTCACCGGGTTTCGTCGCATCGCCAGCGGTGCGACTGCTGCACAATCGGACCGCGCTTGTCCGGCTGCGCCGGTGCTACATGAGGCTCACCGGGCTGTGCGGTTCGTCGGCGCCTCCGTCTTCGCAAGCATCAAGTACGGCTGCTGAACCCGCCGCCACAGCTTGCTGTTCCCGTCCTGGTGGTCCGGTCATGGTCATGGGCCGACCGGGGCGCTTGTCCCAGGGTGCGGTCTTCGCCGTACCTCGTCGTCGGCCGGCCTCGCAGTGCGACGAGCGCTTGGCCACCCAGGTGCTTGCCCTCCGCTGGCGCGACCCGCGTCATTCAACCCGCCAGCTCCGCCAGCCACGGATGCCCAGGGTGTACCAGCTCCAGCCACCCACTCAGGACATCCCGTCGCGCCCTGCTCAGCAGCGGCAGCACTCCGTCGAAGTCCGCCTGATCCTTCGGTCGTGCCGCCTTCGCTTTGAACAGCAGCACCAACTCCGGCACCAGGTAAGGGATCCCGTCCGCCGTTCGCGCAATGATCGCGTCGTACGGCAGCCGAAGTCTGTCGTCGCGCCGGCAGATCCACGTGCCGCCTTCGTGCGGCTCGCGGAAGACGTCAAGCAGGAATTGGCCACTCACCGGATCCCGCAGCCAGGTCTGGTGCGTGGCCGCCAGGGCCTCATCTCCCGCCTCCGGCCAGACCCGCCCCGAACCCACCGCGTCAAACACGCACTCGGGGAAGCGGTCCCGAATCTCCGGGAACTCCGCTGCGGGCACAGCGATCTCCAGATCGCCGTGCGGTCGCGACTGTTCCCCACGGAACAGATCCAGAGCCCACCCCGCAGCGATACACCAGGGCGCCTTGACCCCATCCAACCGCTCCGCGACTTGTTGCGGACTCCAGGCGTCCGCCCAGCGGGCCTCCAGCTCGTCCGCATCGAGCACAGCGCCGCCGGGCGGCAGGGGTCCGGTCATCGGCACAAACTACTCCCGCAACCCGACGCGGGGACAGCTGCTTGATCGCCTTGGTCGCTCTGGGAGAGCCGCGCCCCTCCCCTGCCACGGTTATGCCGATCCTTGTGACCGCTGGGACTGCGGGGTTCCACCGGCCCGGGCCATGGGAGCGCTGAGTCAGCGTTTGACGCGGTTACGGACAGCCAGGATCGCCAGGCCCAGAAGGACGGGCTCGGTCACACGGGACGCCATCTCGATGTAGGTGCCGGAAGTGGTCAGGTCTTGGTCGGCGGAGCGGAACACCACTGAGTTGAGGGTGACGTTCAGAGCCTGTTCGAAGCGCGCGCCGTTGAACCTTTCCCTGGTGGGGTTCTGGGGATCGGCCTTGTCGATCTCGAAAGTGACTTTGCCTCCGCCGGCCGGGACGGTGCCGGTCACTGCCTGCTTCGGGGCGTCCTTCGGGAGACCGAGGCCCATCAGCAGCACGATGGTGACGAGCATGGCGGCGCCGAGCCACGCCAGAGCCCGGGAAGCGCGCATGCCGTAGCCAGACAATGCCCAGTAGGCAGTCAGAAGACCCCGCTCGCTTCGGGGTATGTCGTCGGCGTGGCGGCGCATCTCCATCTCCCCGTAATAGAAGTCGGCGGACCCAGGCTCGTGCTTGCCATCCTCGAACGCTTTGCGAAGCGCGCGGTACACCGGCGCCAGTTGCAACGGCCCGACGCGCCCGGCGCCGTACACGGCCACGTTCCAGCCCGGGACGGCCCCTGGTTGGCTCGCGCGCCAGTGGTGTTCTTCGGCGAGGGTGCGGCGTTGGGTGAACCGGATCGGATGCCAGCCCCGCCAATGCATTGCGGGCGGGACCGTGTTGAAGGTGCATGCCCCCTCCAGCCGTATCTGGTCCAGGTGCACGGTCCCGGTGAACAGGCACTCCGACAGATCGACGTCGGAGAGGACCAGATGGGCCGCGTCCACCCCACGCATCGAGGCCATCCGCACCGTGGCGTCAGGCGCGCCAGCAAGAGCCTGCCCTGTCACTGGCCGCCCGTCGGAGAGCACGAAGAGGGCGGCCTCCGCGGCGATCGTGAGGGGGTACTCGAAGACGGCATGGGAAAAGTCCACCGTGGCGTAGCGCAGCCGCAGCTCGGCCGTCGACATCCAACGGGTTCGCCGGCACTCCACCCGACGCGCCACGCACGACAAGGTCATCGGACCGCCGAACACCGCACCAACCAACGAAACTCTTCCGGCACACACAAACGGCCCAAGGTCAACAAGACGCTTGAAGGTCGCCGCCCCGAACCAGGCGTCGTCCTCGAAGGTCGCCGACTCGAAGCTGGCGCTTTCCTCGAAGGTAGCTGTCCCGAACCCGGCCCTGCGCTTGAAGGTCGCCGACCCGAACCCGGCGCGCTTGAACGTCGTCGACTCGAACCTGGCCCTGCCCTTGAAGGTCGCCGACCCGAACCAGGCGTCGTCCTCGAAGGTCGCCGACTCGAAATTGGCCTCACCCTCGAAGGTCGCCGCCGTGAAATCGGCGTCGCGCTGGAAGGTCGCTGACCCGAACCGGGCAAGGCCGAGGTGAGGTTGTCCGGTGCCAGGGTCACGAAGAGCGCGGAGGAGCTCGTTGAGAAGTTGGGTAGTGAAGGACGTGCCGCGGTGGTCGACTTCGGTTCCAGGCTGCAGGCCGGCCAGGTAGGCATCCCGGTCGGTGTCAGCAAGATGAGCCAAACACACTGTGTGGCCACGCACGTGAATGCCGCGACAGCCCACAGGATCGTCAGGGGCGGCTCCGCGACCGCAGTGAGGCCAATCGGGCGGCTCTGGCGATGGTGTGGTCATACACCAAGGGACGATCAAGCACGGCCGACAGTTGCCGTCCCCGGCGTCGTCGGCTGCCTGACGCAGGCCGGGGAGCCGGCGGCATGGCTGCCGCAGGGCAGAAGCAGCGGGGTGGGTCAGGGGGTGATGGAGAGGACGATCTTGCCGGTGGTGCGGCCGATCTCACCCAACGTGTGGGCCCGGACGGCTTCTTCGAGGGGGAAGACCTCGTCGACAATGACGCGCAGGCGGCCGCCCTCGACCAGGGAGGTAACCTCGCGCAACCCCGCATGGTCGGGCTCGACGAGCATGAACACCACCCGGATACCGGCCGCCTCGGCCTCCTTGGCGGGGAAGGTGTCGTCCAGCGGCAGGATCGAGATCAGTGTGCCGCCCAGCCGCAACGTTTGCAGGGACCGGGCCCAGTTGGGGCCGCCGAGGGTGTCCAGGACGACATCGACGTCGCGGAGGGTCTCGGTGAAGTCCTGGGTGCGGTAGTCGATCAGCTCGTCGGCGCCCAGCGAGCGCAGCAGCTCGTGCTTGGCGGCGCTGGCCGTGCCGATGACGTATGCGCCGCGGGCCTTGGCGATCTGCACGGCCAGGTGGCCGACGCCTCCGGCAGCCGCGTGGATCAGGACGCGCTGGCCGGGCTGGACGTTCGCGGTGTCCACCAGGGCCTGCCAAGCGGTCAGCGAGGCCAGCGGCAAGGCGCCGGCCTGGATGTGGTCCAGGCCCTTGGGGCGCGGGGCGAAGTGCCGGGTCGGGGCGGCGACGTACTCGGCATAGGCGCCCGCCGGGTGCGGGAAGCGCGGCATCCCGAACACCTCGTCGCCGACCTCGAAGAGTGTCACCCCGCCGCCGACCGCCTCGACCACCCCAGCGACGTCGAATCCCAGAGTGAACGGCGGCCTGGCCCCGGTGGCGAACACGCCGCGCTCGCGGGTCTTCCAGTCGGTCGGATTCACGCCTGCCGCGTGCACCCGGACCAGGATCTCGCCCAGGCCCGGGACGGGACGCTGCGTCTCGACGACCTTGAGGACTTCCGGGGTTCCGGCGGCGTCCTGGGAGACGGCGCGCATGGTCGAGGGGCTGGTGGCCTGGTCCATGATGACGTGCTCTTTTCAGCAGTGCGTTTCTTGTCGTTCGTGCCGTTTCTCCTGGGCACGTCCTCAGACTGCCTGGGCGGAAGGCCCCCCAGTAGTGGCCCGATGGCCATGGAATGAAAGGATCGGGCCATGCACCACATTGGCGTTCTGGCCCTGGAAGGCGTCGTCCCCTTCGAGCTCGGCATCCCCGCCCGGATCTTCGGCGCCGCCCGCGACCGCACAGGCAACCGGCTCTACTCCGTGACCACGTGCAGCCTGGATGGCAGCCCCGTCCGCACCGAGGCCGACTACCAGCTCACCGTCTCCCACGACGCCTCCCTGCTGGCCACCGTCGACACCGTCGTCATCCCGCCCTCCCACGCGCTGGGCCCCATCCGCGAGGAGGGCCGCCTGCCCGACACCCTGCGCGAGGCCCTGGCCGCCATCCGCCCCGGAACCCGGATCGTGGCGATCTGCACCGGCACCTACGTGCTGGCCGCCGCGGGACTGCTCGACGGCCGCCCCGCCACCACCCACTGGCGCGAAGCCGACCGCCTGCAGCGCATGTTCACCACCGCGCGCATCAACCCCGACGTTCTCTTCATCGACGACGGCGAGATCCTCACCTCTGCCGGGGTCGCCGCCGGCATCGACCTGTGCCTGCACATCGTCCGCCGCGACCATGGCAGCGACATCGCCAACGAGGTCGCCCGCTCCTGCGTCGTACCGCCCTGGCGCGACGGCGGCCAGGCCCAGTACATCCAGCGCCCGGTCCCCGACCCCACCGCCCCCGGCACCGCCCCCACACAGGCGTGGATCATGGAACACCTCGCTGAACCCGTCACCCTGGCTGACATGGCCGCTCACGCCAACGTCAGCGTGCGTACCTTCACCCGCCGCTTCCGCGACGAGGTCGGCATCAGCCCCGGCCAGTGGCTCGTCCGCCAGCGCGTCGACCTGGCCCGGCACCTGCTGGAGACCACCGACTGGTCCGTCGACCTGGTTGCCGACCGCGCCGGATTCGGCACTGGCGTCTCCCTGCGCCAGCACCTTCATGCCACCATCGGGGTCACACCCCAGGCATACCGCCGCACCTTCCGCCCCACACCCGCAGCAGCCTGACAAGCCGCAGCTCGATCAGCTCTTGGCACCTTGGAATTGGCGTAGAACGCGGACATTCCAGTCGGCACCGCCCCCAGCCTCGCGACAGCCACGGCCTGGGCGGACGATCCCCGCCCAGCGACCGGTTCAGCGCAGTAGCGGCAAGCAACTCACCGTTCCCCCCGGCCTACGGCACGTTTCCGGCGTATTCCGGCTGCCCTCCTGGTGGGCCCGGTGATGTTGTGGCAGCGCTTCAGGGTCTTCGCCATGGTCAGCACGGTCGTCTCGTCGGCGCCCGTGATCGTGACTGCTGGTTCGAGCTGGGCGGGCGCTTCACACGATCGGGGTGCGGTCAGAGTCGCTCGACTCCGCTGACGTCATCGCCCCGGTGTTGCCGCACGGCGTGGGGTTCGGCGAGTTCGGCGGCTCAACAGGCTCTTCGATGGGGCGTTGCGGGAGACCGGCTCACCATCTGGGGCATCGGTGCAGCGTGTCATTGAGGCTTACTGCCGTTTGAGAGCCCTTCCTACTCCGGTTATTACGGTCGTGACCAAAATCCACCCGGTCACCATGAGCCCGACGGTGACAGCCTTCGCCCAACCGGTGGGGTCCCAAGCCGTGTCTTGCCCCAAGTTCAGCAGGGGGATGAGGACGTCGAGGGTGTACAGGAATGGATCCCAGGCAGGGCCCGAACCCGGTGCTGTGCGGGGCAGCAGTCCCACTTGATGAAAATACGTCGCGCCAACCGTCAGAACCGCAAACAACCACGCAAGCGCACGACCGGGACGATATCCGAAGCCAACAGTTATGTCTTGGATCGTGCCCCACATGGATCCCAGCCGACCCATGGCCTTGTGGCGGAGTTGTTCCTTGCTCCTGGGAACCCTTCGCGCTTCTTGCTCACGACCTTCAGTTCGGAGGGCGCCAGCAAGTTGTTCATGCGGGCGGGGCATGAAACCGTGACTCCGGGCGGGATGGGGAGAGCCATCCAAGACCCCATAATTTCTGATCCAGGCCAACTGCTCCTTGACAGTGGGCCGGGCGTCAGCTTCCGCCCGTTCACTGAGTCGGTCATAGACGAACCCACTCAAGTCAACCAGACAACTTTCGGGGCCCCCGGAAGATCGATTCAAGTGCAACACCGCCCTTGGGGCCCGCGCTGCCGTCAAAATCAGGCCCCAATCATTGGGGCGATCGAAGATGACATCGTCAAACGAGAAGCCCTCTTCGGTGTGTGCGCCGATGGCGTCGATGACACCGTGGACAACGAGGTCGTGAGCCATATGGGCTCCGCCGATCCTGGATCCCTTGAGCCGAATCTTTCCGTTGATCCTGCAACCTCGACGAAGGTGGAGGCTGCCGCCGATCACGGCGCCGCCGAGAGTAAGCGCACCCCCTATCGTGCTTCCATCGAACTCTGCAGTGCCGCCGATCCGAGCGCTGAAGAGCTGCACCTCACCGGTCACATGTGAGTTTGGGAGGCCCAGCCATTGGTCCACCTGAACGAATAAGCCACTAATTTTCGGTAACTGACAGCCACTCAGACTCAAGTAAGCGATCCAGGCTCTGTCGAGTACGACCCTTTCTTCGAAATGGCAGCGCTCGAAGATTAAAGGGACATCGGTCGAGGAGTATCTGGAGCATTTGCGGCAGGAGCCGTACTCGCCGCATACCGTCCGTAGCTACGCGCATGGCCTCGCGTTGTGGTGGTCGCTGCTGGAAGAGCGCGATCAGGACTGGCGGAAGGTCGGTGTCCAGGACCTGGCTCGGTTCAGGCAGCGGCTTCGCAACAGCGGCAGCGATCCCTCCGTGCTCAGGCTCCGCCCGGACAAGCCCGTGCCGGACAGCACCGTGGACGCAGCCCTGACCGCGGTGATGAGCTTCTACCGCTACCAGGCGAGCGTCGCGGACGTGCCCGCTGCCCGGCAGTTCTACGTCCACGTCAAGGGCGGCACGATGGAGTCACGTGGCCGGTACGCCTCGTTCCTGGGGCACCTCGGCGGAGGCCAGAGCCGTCGGGTCGTCGGCCGACGCCGCGCCCCGAAGCCGACGCCACCATTCCTGACGCCCTTGCAGATCACAGTGATCAAGCAGGACGCGGCGGCTTTCCAGAGCGAGCACCGGTGCTGGTCCGGTGACCTGCGGATGCGGATGCGGATGCGGCTGCTGTGGATGCTGTTGGAGGAGACCGGGCTCCGGCTGACCGAGGCGTTGCTGATGCAGCACGGTGATTGGCATCCGGGCACGGGCACCACCGCGTGGGTGGAGGTGCGGCCGCGCGAGGGCCAGCGGAGGCGGTTGCGGGTGAAGAACCAGCAGTATCGGCGCGTCTACATCAGTGATGACATCGACGAGCTCCACGGAGAGTACCTGTTCTGGCTGGTCGACCTGGGTCTCGAACTGCGCGGCGACGTGCCGGTGTTCGTCAATGTCTTCCGGGGGAGTTCGGGCGGCCGCTGCGGCCGGAGACGGTCTACGACTGGATCGAGGGCTTCAAGCGCAGGTACCCGTTGCTGTCGGCGGGATGGACCCCGCACTGGTTCCGGCCCACTCACGCCACGGCGCTGCTCCTGGCCGGCGTTCCCGAGCACGTCGTGCAGCGCCGCCTGGGACATGCCGACATTCAGACGCTGATGACGACCTACGCTCACGTCACGGAGGACGCCGCGATGCGGGCGGCCGCGGACTGGAAGACATTGGCGGCTCGCTGGGGTGCGGTCGCATGAACCAGGCTCTGCTCTATCGGCCACGGCGCACGGCCCAGTCCGCCCCGCGGTTGGGCCACACCGGGATGTTCGACGTGGAGATCAATACGCGTCTGGCGGAAGGACTGCCGGCGGCTGCGCGGGAGTCGTATTTCAACCGGGCGACGATGCCGCGGCACTGGCTGGACGCGATCTTTCGGACCCACGTTTCGGACCCAACGTTTGGAGCCCGCTCGGCTGGGAGGGGAGGAAGCCGGAGCGGGCTCTGTTCCAGATACTCGGGCCCGATCCCGTGCGGCGCCTCCCGGACGGAGCGTTCGCGTGAACCGCCCCGGGCGCCACGGCGGAGAACCTCACGTGGCGGCGCGCGTGGCCCGGGCGAAGCGGGCGCCCCACTCCCGGACGTGTGCCGCGAACTCCGGTGGTCCCAGGACCTCGAATTCGGCGCCCACGTTGCCCAGTGCCTGCGTCGGCCAGTCCAGGGAAGCCGACGTCATGGTGAGCCGGCAGCTGCTCTCGTCGACGGGTTCGACTGTGCCCCAGTGGCCGACCGTCTGCCGCACCCGGTCGGCGGACGCGTGGACAAGGGCCTCGACCGTGTACGGGGCAGGGGCCCCGGTCGCCTCCTGGACGAAGGCCACGGCATCCTCGCCGGGGAGCAGTCGCGGCCGGAAGCGCGTGCCGGTCGCCGTCGGGCCGGTCAGCCGGTCGAGGCGGAAACTGCGCCAGTCGTGCCGCCCCAGGTCGTAGGCCACCAGGTACCAGCGTCCGCCGAGCGCGACGACGCGGTGCGGCTCGACCTCGCGCTCCGTGGGTGCGGAGCCCCTGGCCGTGTAGCCGAACCGCAGCCGCTCCTCGTCCCGGCACGCCTGGGCGACGGCGGTGAGGACGCCCGCCCCGACGACCGGCCCGGAAGCGGCGGCGGAGACGGTCATCGCCCGCAAGGCGTCCACCCTGGCCCGCAGTCGGGGCGGCAGGACCCGGACCACCTTGGTGAGTGCGCGCAGCGACGCCTCCTCCATCCCCGCGATCCCGCTCTGCGCCGCGTCACCGACTCCCACCGCGAGGGCCACCGCCTCCTCGTCGTCGAGCAGCAGCGGCGGCAGGACGGCGCCGGGCGCGAGCTGGTAGCCACCGTCGGTGCCCCGCGCCGCCCCGACCGGATAACCGAGCTCGCGCAGCCGGTCGACATCGCGGCGCAGCGTCCGCTCGGAGACCCCGAGCCGGCCGGCCAGTTCGGGGCCGGACCAGTGCCGGTGGGTCTGCAGGAGCGAGAGCAGTCTGAGCGTGCGTGAGCTCGTGTTCGCCATGACGACATCCTGCCCGGACTTCCGGTCAGAAACTGGCCGGAAGCCTCCCTAGGGTCGATCCCGAGGACCACACCCGAGGCGAGGACGACACAAGAATGATCACCCGTGAGATCCAGCTGACCGCCCAGATCACCGGCACCCCCACGCCCGACCACTTCACCGTCGCCAAGACCGAGGTGGACGGCGAGGTCCTGGTGCGCACCGACCGGATCGGGCTCGCCGCGACCTACCTGGAGTTGATGCGGGCCGACTGCACGATCCCGGTGCCGGCCTGGCAGCCGGGGCAGCGGGTCGGGGTGGCGACCATCGGCACGGTGGTCCGGTCCGCCGGCCCCGACCTCGAAGTCGGCGACCTGGTCCAGTCGATGAGCGGCTGGAGCGAGTACTCGGCGGGCCCGGCCGCCTCGTACGTCAAGCTCAGCCGTGAGCTCTACGCGGACCCCGGCTACTACTTGGGCCAGGGACCGACGGCCTACTACGGGATGGCCGAGGTGGCCGGCGTCGGCGAAGGCGACGTGGTCTTCGTCTCCGGCGCGGCGGGCGGGGTGGGCTCGTTGGCCGGACAGATCGCCAAGTGCCTCGGTGCGGCGCGGGTGATCGGCAGCGCCGGCAGCCCGGCGAAGGCCGACCACTTGGTGAACGAGCTGGGCTACGACGCCGCGTTCGACTACCACGACGGCTCCACCGCCGACCGGCTCAGGGAACTCGCGCCCGAAGGGATCTCGGTCTTCTTCGACGTCGTGGGCGGCGAGCAGTACGAGGGTGCGCTCCAAGTGGCCCGGCCCGGAGCACGGTTCGCCCTCTGCGGCTCCCTGTCCAGCCAGCTCGGCGGCGCGACGGAGCGCTTCCCGCGCCCCGATCGAGCGGCCGCCGAGGCCAAGGGCGTCGAACTGCTGCCGTTCTCCTGCCACCACACGCCCGATCAGATCGAGGCGTGGCACGACCACTTCAGCACCTGGCTGAACGAGGGCCGCTTCGTCTATCCGCAGACAGTCGTGGAGGGCGGGATCGAGGACGTACCGCAGGCGTTCCTCGCCCTGCTGCGGGGTGCGTATCGGGGCAACGTCTCAGTACGGCTGTCGTGATGGTGATTTGGTCGTGATGGTCGTGACCCGGACCCCTGAACGGCTCAGCCGTTGCGTACGGGCTCCGGCTTCGGGCTGAGCCGCTGGGAGATGAACTCCAGCAGCGGCTTGCGCTTGGTGTTGTGGAACGCGGCGATGCGCCACTTGCCGTCGTCCTCGCGGACGAAGGTGTACGTCTGGATCTTGGTGAGCTTGCGCGGTCGCTCGCCCTTGTAGGTGTCGCCGCGGCCGCTGACGATGGCCGCGTCGGCCCCCTGGAAGCGGATGCCGATGACCTCGTCCGCGAGTTCGGTGCCTTTGAGGAACGTCGTGAACAGGGCGCGGTGGCTGTCGGTGATCTCCTGCCGTCCCTGGTGGAGGGAGCCGGTGAACGTGACGTACGTGGCGTCCTGGGTGAACAGTTCGCCGTATGCCTCGGCGTCGTGTCGCCCCCAGGCGGCGGTGAGTTCGCTCAGTACCGAGGTGATCGCGGCGGTGTCCTGCGTGGTCGTCATGGCGAGGGCCACCTCTCTTGGTTAGACTGGAGCAGATTCTGCATATCTGCATTATCTGCATGCATGCAGATAACTCTAGGAGGTGGCTCCCTTGATCACAACCCCTGCGGACCCGGCCGACGAGCACGTGGTCTTCCGTCAGTACCTGGACGCCGTGGGGCTTCAGGGCCTGGCCAGCGCGGAAGCGGCCGGACTGCACACGTCGGAGTGGTACGCGCTGAGCCTGATCAGCCTGGAGGGCAGCCTGACGTCAGGCGAACTGGCCTCCAGGACCGGGCTCACCACCGGCGCCACCACGCGCCTGATCGACCGCCTCGAACGGGCCGGATACGCCCGCCGTGCCGCCGACCCCAAGGACCGCAGGCGGGTGATCGTCGAGCCGGTGCCCGGCGCACTCGAACGGGCCGAGGAGGTCGTGGGCCCCGCCCGCCGCCACATCGCCGAGGTCCTGGCCCGCTACACCCCCGAGCAACGCGCCCTGCTCTTCGACTACTTCAGGCATGCCGCGCCCGCGTTCCGCGCCGCCACGGAGGAGATCCGCAAGGCCGCCACCACGCAGCGCACCAGGACGTCCAGGGCCAAGAGCGATCAGTGACCGCGTGCGGGGCCAGGCATCGACCTCGTTCAGGTGGGAGTGGGTGCAGCCGTCCCCTTGGGGTTGACCGCCCGGACGAAGGCTGTGTCGGTCGCCCGGTCCAGGTAGCACCGGCCGCCGTCGAACCTGCTCGACACCTCGTCGTCGAAGGTGTCACTGTGCTCCCACTTCGCGCCCGCCGGAAGGTAGTTGGACAGGCCCTTCTCGAACGACGAAAGGTGGACACCCGCAGCTACGACGTCGAAGCCACCGCCGGCCACCAACCCCGCCACCTTGCCCGGCTGCAGCTGGAGGACCGCGGTGAAGACGAGGTCGGGCGAGGGGAGCAGGGAGCGCCCGCCCGCCTCGCCGTCGCGATTCGTCGCCCAGTGCGCCTTCACCAGCGGGCCCAGGGCCGGGAAGTACTTCGCCACCGCGGCCTTGTCGGTGTGGTCTTCGGGGCGGCGGCGTGTGTCGGCTGAAGTCCACCAGCCCACGCCACCGGCACCGCCACCAACCACCGCTGCCGCGCCCAGCAACAGCACCGTCCGTCTCTTCACCGGACATCCTCTCTCGTGGTCCGCTCCGTTCCCGTAGGCGAGGGAGTCGGTCCGCGGGGTGCGCGTCGTGGCCGGGACTCTACATGGGCGGTGAGGGCCTCCCGGCGGGCGGCGGAGCCGGGTCGGTCGTAGCCTGCGGCCATGACTGACGTCGCACCCTCCACTCCGCAAGAAGCCTTCGACCTGCTGATGGCGGGCAACCGCCGTTTCGCCGCCGGTACCCAGGAACACCCCCACCAGGACGCCGCCCGCCGAGCCGAGATCGCCCCCGTCCAGAGCCCGTTCGCCGTGCTGTTCGGGTGTTCCGATTCCCGGCTGGCCGCCGAGATCATCTTCGACCGTGGGCTCGGGGACCTCTTCGTGGTGCGCACCGCCGGGCACGTGGCGGGACCGGAGGTCCTGGGCAGCATCGAGTACGGCGTCAGCATCCTGGAATGCCCGCTGGTCGTGGTCCTCGGGCACGACGCGTGCGGTGCCGTCGCGGCGGCCCGCGCCGCCGTGGAGGACGGGACGACCGCGCCCGGGTATGTGAGGGACGTGATCGAGCAGGTGACGCACAGCGTGCTGGCCGCCCGCGCCGCAGGCGTCAGCGAGGACGACGACTTCATCGCCGAACACGTCCGGCACTCGGTCGACTTCCTCATGGACCGCTCCCGGGAACTGTCCGAGCAGGTCGCCGCGGGACGCACCGCCGTCGTGGGCCTGTCCTATCGTCTGGCCGACGGCAGCGCCCGCCTGGTCACGTCCCACGGCGTCTCCGCGGGCTAGCCGGCCCCCGCCGCGTCAGCGGCGGACGACAACGAGGCGCCGGGCCATGGTGGTGGCCGCCCGGCGCCTCGTTGAAATGCCTCTCCCTGTCAGGGAGTTCGGTGCTGCTCCGGAGGTTCCGGAGGTCGAGTCACCGTCTCGCCCGGAATGACGCGGGGTGTCTCGGCAGAGCCGCTGTCGTTCTCGTGCTCCTTCGTGGCCCTGGCCTCCGCCTTGAGGATGCGCGCCGACTTGCCCGCGGAACGGGCCAGTTCAGGCAGCTTCTTCGCGCAGAGCACGAGGACGACCACGATCAGGATGACGCCTATCTCGCTGATCCCGAACATTCAGTCCTCGCCGCCCTCGTTCTCGTCGTCGCCCTCGAAGAAGTCCCCGACCTCGTCGACGACTTCGGCGGCGACCAAGCCGCCGACCACGCCGACGGCGAGCCCGGCCGCGCCGGCCGCGACGACCGTACCCATGCCGGGCCCGGAACGGTGACCGCCGTCGTGGTGATGGTGGCTGTCGGCATAGTGGCCGTGGTCGGCATGCCCGTATGCGGAAGCCTGCGACCCGTATGCGGCGGCCTGTGACCCGTAAGCCGACCGATGCTCGACCAACTGCCGCACCCAGCCGTCGACCAGCGCGTTCCAGTCCTGGTGGTGGACGCCGTCATGGGCGACGGTGAAGCGGGTGAGCGCGTCGTGGCCGGCGGAGAAGAAGCCGGCGCGCTTGTCGGCCTCCAGGACGACCTCCATGCCGCCGGGAGCGGCGAGGAACGTCACTTCGATCTCGTTGACCGCGTGCGCGTACTGCGGCGCCGGGGTCAGCTCGATCTCCTGGTAGAAGGGCAGCTGCTGGCCGGTGCCCCCGATCCGCCCGTACTCCAGGTCCGCCGACCGGAAGCCGAAGCCCAGCTGTCCGAAGGCTTCGAGGATCGCCTCCTGCACCGGCAGCGGTCCGACCGCCAGCTGGTCGAGGTCTCCCTTGTCCCTGGCGCCGGCCACCGACAGCTCGGTGCGCACCCCGAGGACGATGCCGAGGCCCTGCCCGTACAGCTCGGTGACCGGGGTCTCCCAGGGCAGCGTCACCGAGAACGGCACGCTGTGCTCCGCGCCCTCGGCGAGCCGGAATCCGCCACCCACGACGAACCGGTCGAAGGCGACGGTGCCATGGCTCTCGCCGTCCTCGTGCTCGGCCTCGATGCGCGCGACGAGTTCCAGCGTGATGTGCTCGATGTCGAAGTCGCCGCTGCCACCCTTGAGATGGACCCGGCCGGAGAGTGCGGAGCCCGGAGCGGTGGCTCCCGGGGCGAGGACCGTGTCGACGGTGGGGCCGCCCACACCGAGCGAGCCGAGCAGTCGTTTGAACACCATCGAGGCGTTCACTCCCTTTTGTTCGTACGGGGGTTATGAGGGTTATGGGGGTTACTGGGGTTACGAGGGTTTCTGCTTTCTACAAGCATGTAGAAGCATACGGCCGGTGCTGCCGTCGTGTGCCGATCCGCCGGAGTGACGTGCGCATGCCTTGACGAGTGGTCTCGACCACAAGCACTGTTGCGGATGCCGTTCTTCGACCTGTGGGGGGTTCGTGAAAAGCAGACTGTTCGGCCTGGGCACGGTGTTGGTCGTTCTCGCCGCCGTGGGGGCCACCTCGGTGCCCGCTTCGTCGGCGCCGAGCTCGGGGCCCGCCGGTACCTTGCCGCTCGGCCCCGCCGGGCTGCCCGAGACGCGGACCACGCAGCAGCTCCAGCCCGGCGTCACGCTCACGCGGATCGTGCGCGGCGCCGACGCCCCGGCGCTCGGGTGGACGGTCGAGGTCTCCATCCCGGCCGGTGCCGGCTCGCCCGACCCCGATGCGCCACCGTCGGCGCTCAACGACCGCGCGAGCGCCGACAAACTGGTCGCCGACCTGCGGGCGGCCACGTTCGACGCGCGGGCCGAGCAGGTCACGACGGCCAGGACAGCGGATTTCGCGGGCGGCACACTCGGATGGCGCGTCCGGGTCGGGCAGTTCGACTCACAGTCCGCGGCCACCGCCGAGCGCACCAGGCTCCGAACGGCCGGCTACACAGGGGCCGCCGTGTACCGCGGGTGGGACGGCGAGCCCGGAAGCCGGGGCCCGTGGAAGATCGACGTGCTCACCATCGACCCGCACCGCTTCCACGGCGCGCTGAAGGCGTCCTATGGCCCTGACCTGGAGAACAGGGAGAAGACCAGTGAACTCATGGCCGCCGCAGGGGCGAACGCGGGGATCAACGCCGGGTTCTTCGTCCTCGACCCGAAGGCCGGAGCCCCCGGGGACCCGGCCGGAGTCGGTGTGTACGACGGCCGGGTGCTGAGCGAACCCGTGAGCGGGCGCCCCGCCCTGGTGGTCCACGACTCCGGCAGCCGGACCGGCGTCACCCGGCTCACCTGGCAGGCCAAGGTGACCGGCCGGGCCGCGTCGCTCCCACTGGACGGGATCAACCGTGTCCCCGGCCTGATCAGGAACTGCGGTGGCACCGCCGACGACAAGCCGACGGCCCTGCCGCTGCACGACGTGACCTGCACGGACGACGACGAACTCGTCGCCTTCACACCCGAGTTCGGCAAGCGGACGCCGAGCGGTGAGGGGGTCGAGGCCGTGATCGACCGTCACGGCCGGGTGGTGGAAGCGCGTTCGCCCCGCGGCGGACCACTGCCCAAGGGCGGCAGTTCCGTACAGGCGACCGGGCAGGACGTCGCGCGGCTGAGCGCGCTGGCGAAGGTCGGCCAGCCACTGCGCGTCCAGTCCGCGTTGAAGGACGAGCAGGGCGGGACGGTCTCCCCGCCCGCAGGTACCAGCGTCCTCAACGGTGGCCCTGAACTCGTCCGGGACGGGCGCGAGCACGTCACCGTTGCCGCCGACGGCATGGTCCAGCCCGGCAATCCGAGCTTCTACTACGGCTGGGTGCACAAACGGAACCCCCGCACGCTGGCCGGGACGGACGCGGCCGGCCGGACCGTCCTCGTCACGGCCGACGGACGCAGCACCGGCGCGCTCGGCCTGAGCATCCCCGAGAGCGCCGCCGTCGCCAAGGCACTCGGGCTGCGGGACGCGATCAACCTCGACGGCGGCGGATCGACGACGATGGTGGTCGACGGTCAGGTGATCAACGTCCCTTCGGACGCCACCGGTGAACGCCCCGTCGGAGACGCCCTGTTGATCCTCCCCGAGAGGAGCTGACAGGGAGCTGACAAGGAGCTGACAAAGGCGGGCGCGCGCCACGCACCATCCCAACCCGCCTTGCCCGGCACACTCCGCGACTCCGCTACTTCGCTACTTCGCTACTCAGCCACCCTGCCACCCCGTGACCACTGACCTCCGGGAGCCGCCATGAACAGCCGAACGTCGCGCCGCGCGAGACCCGTCCTGCTCGTCCTGGTGGCCCTGTTGCTGGCCATGGCACCGAACACGCCGACCCTGGCCGCCACCCCGCCCAGCGACGTACGGGCCTCCGCTCCCACCCGGGGAGCGGAGGTGGTCGGCGTCAGGCAGGTCGCGGACCGGCAGGTGGATCTGTCGGTACGCTCCGCGGCCCTCGGCGGCAGGACCGTGAACGTCCGACTGCTCACACCCGACGGCTGGAACCCGCAGGACCAGGACCGTCGCCGGCACTGGCCGACCCTCTGGCTGCTGCACGGCTGCTGCGGGGACTACACGTCATGGACGAGCCGGACCGACATCGCCCGCATCGACAGCCTCCGCGACGTGCTCGTGGTCATGCCGGAGGCGGGCTGGAACGGCTGGTACAGCGACTGGTGGAACTACGGGCAGGGTGGCGACCCGGCCTGGGAGACGTTCCACACCGGCGAATTGCGCCGGCTCCTGGAAGACGACTGGGGAGCGGGCCCGCAGCGTGTGGTCGCCGGCCTGTCCATGGGCGGACAGGGCGCGCTGCTGTACGCGGCCCGTCACCCGGGACTGTTCAAGGCGGCCGCCGCGTACTCCGGTTCCGTACACCCCTTGCTGAACGACGAGTCGGTGAACCGGATCATGGGATTCTTCGCGGGTCAGGGCAACGACCCGCTCAGGGTCTGGGGCGACCCTGTGGCCCAGCGGAACGTGTGGGCGGCCCACGACCCGTACTACCTGGCTAAGCGCCTCAAGACGATCCCGGTGTACCTGTCGTGCGGTGACGGCACCGCCGGGCCCCTGGATCCGCCCGGCGCCAGGAACGCCCTCGAAGCCGACTTCAACCGTCAGAACCACGCCCTGGCCACCGCGCTCGAACGCGCCGGCGCCCACCATGTGACGACCAATTTCTACGGGCCGGGCACCCACAGCTGGCCGTACTGGGAACGCGAGCTGCACGCCTCGCTGCCGATGCTGCTCGGGGCGCTGCGGGCCCCGGCCGCGTCCTGAGTCCAGAGGTCCTGGGGCCAGAGGTCCAGAAGTCCTGAGGTCCAGAGGCGCTGGGTTCAGGAGATTCCCGAGGCGCGGAGCACCGCCTGGGCCGTCTCGTCGTCGATGCGGTGGCCCAGACGGGCCAGGTCGTCCGCACCGTGGCGGAGGGTTCCGCGTTCCAGGGAGCGGCGGACGCCGGTGTCGAGTTCGTGCCAGAGCAGGGGGTTGGCCGCGAGTGTCCGGGGGTCCAGTTCCAGGCGGTGGCCGTAGATGTCGCGCAGCACCACGGGGGAGGAGATGCCGCCGTACTGGCGTACGGCGGCGAGCGCGTCCGTGCGGACGACGCACCGGCGCCATGGGGTGCGTACCGCGAGCCAGCCGGGGCCCGCGCTCACCCGCTGTGGCAGCAGGACGGCGCACAGCGCGGCCGACAGCGCGAACCAGAGGAGAGCGCGAACGGGCGACAGGCTTCCCGCGTCCCAGTCGACGAGAAGACACAGGGCGCAGAACACCACGCCGCAGCTCACCGCGAGCCGCGCGCTGCCACGCCAGTGACGGTCGTCGGCCGTGTCCGCCGGTCTGATTCCTCCCATGGGGCCGACGCTAGGCGCCGCAAGGAGGCCGGCGACCGTCGCTTACGGGGTCCTGACGCCGGCCGAGCGAATCCTGACGGTCTTCTGACGTGGGCCGGTGCCCTCAGCCGGTGTGGACGCGGGGACGACGCTCGCGGTCCGGTTCGGCCTCGCGCAGGACTTCGCGGGTGACCGGGGCGACCTCGCCCTGGCCGAACAGGAAGAAGCGCAGGAAGTTGGCGAAGGGGCTGCCCTCGGTCCACTCGAAGTAGATGTGCGGGGTGCAGCGCGTCATGTCCCGGACGTGGAGCAGGAGGGCCGCCAGGGCGTTGGGGATGGACGCGGACTCCACGGTCAGAACCCGGTAACGGTTGTGCAGGACCTCGCCGCGCACGGTCAGGCCCGCCTCGAACTCGGAGGGGTCGGTGACCGTGACCTCGACGAAGACGAAGTCCTCCTGGTCCGGCATGTCGTTGTCGGCCCGGATCTGCTCGATCTTGTCGCGGTACTCGGCCTTGTCGCGGGCGTCGGGTTCGTTGGCGATGAACCGGATCTTGCGGCTGGCGATGTCACGGATGAATCGTTCCGCCAGCGGATCGAGCGTCACGCTCGTCACGCGCAGTTCGAAGGCGCGGGCCAGCCGGGACGCCAGCGACACCAGGATGATGCCGACGATGAAGCAGGCACCGATCTTCACACCGTCCGGGCGCTCGATGACGTTCACGACGGTCGTGTACAGGAACACGGTGGCGATGACCGCGAAGGCGATCGTCCACTTCCGCTGCCCGGCCTTGCGGGCGGCGATGGTCACCGCGATCGCCGCGGAGCTGATCAGCACCAGCACGCCTGTGGCGTAGGCGCCGCCCTGCGCGTTGACGTCGGCGTCGAAGATCCAGGTGACCAGGAAGGCGACCAGGATGAAGACGATGACCATCGGGCGGACGGCCCGCGCCCAGTGCGGGGCCATGCCGTAACGGGGAAGGTAGCGCGGCATCAGGTTGAGCAGCCCTGCCATGGCCGAGGCGCCCGCGAACCACAGGATGGCGATGGTCGAGATGTCGTAGACCGTGCCGAAGGTCCCGCCCAGATACTCGTGGGCGAGGTAGGCGAGCGCGCGGCCGTTGGCCTGGCCGCCCGCCTTGAACTCGTTCGCCGGGATCAGCACCGTCGTGATGAAGCTGGTGGTGATCAGGAAGGCGCTCATGATGACAGCGGCCGTGGTCAGGAGCTTCTTCGTGTCGCGGATACGGCCCGTGGGGCGCTCGTCGGTGTCACTGTCGTCGCCCTGGACGTGCGGCATGACGGCGACGCCCGTCTCGAAGCCGGACAGGCCGAGGGCGAGCTTGGGGAAGACGACCAGGGCCACGCCGATCATGACGAACACGTTGCCGTGCTGCGTGGTCAGGGCGCTGGTCCAGTCGGTGACCACGTGCCCGGCCGTGGCGACGTGCCACAGCCCGACGATCACGACGACGATGTTGAGGGCGAGATAGACGCCGACGAGGGCGACCGCGACACCGATCGCCTCCAGGAAGCCCTTCAGGAACACGGCGCCGAGCAGCGCCAGCAGAATCAGGGTGATCACCATCTGGTGACCGTGGAGTGTGCTGACCAGATGCGGGTTCTCCACGAGGTGGGTGGAGGCGTCCGCGGCGGAGAGGGTCATGGTGACCAGGAAGTCGGTGGCCGCGAAGCCCAGCAGGGTCAGGACGAAGAGTTTGCCCTTCCAGAAGGAGAGAAGGCGCTCCAGCATGGCGATGGAACCCTCGCCCCGGGGGCTCTCCTCGGCCACGCGGCGATAGACCGGCAGGGCACCGGCCAGGGTGACGATGACCAGCACGACCGTCGCGATCGGCGAGAGCAGGCCGGCGGCGAGGGCGGCGATGCCCGGCTGGTAGCCGAGGGTGGAGAAGTAGTCGACACCGGTCAGGCACATCACGCGCCACCAGCGCTGGCCCTTGTGCGGAGGCTCGGGCACGGCGTGCGGGCCGGTGTGGCCGCCCGCCTTGCCTATGTCGCCCAGGCCTTCCAGCATCCACGTCCGCAGTCGACTCGGCGGCGGTTGTTCGGTGGTGGCCATGGACGTGCTCTCCCGATGTGCGGCTCAGCGTGGGGTTTCCGCCATCACTCGGACGGCGGAAACCAGCGTAAGCAGAGAGTGACACGCGGGCCCACGGTTGATCTCGCGGAGCGCGTCAAGCTTCCGTTAAGGACTCGCGGGGAGAGCGCAGGTGCTGCCCCGATCACGGAGTGTGAAGAGGGGTGTGGCTGAGGGGCGACTCACGGAGCGTGCAGGGGTTGCCGAGGGGCGACGGAGCGGGGGGCTGACAGGTCTGGGCGGCCGGAAGCCCGTCGCCGGTCAGCCGGTGCGGAGGATCTGTCACCCGGTGTGGAGGATCTGTCAGTCCGTGTGGAGGATCCGGAAGCGGTCGGGCTCCGCCGGGTCCCGGTCGACGATCTGGACGGGTGCCCAGGCCCATTGCCAGACGTTGATGCCGGGTGTGCGGGAGAAGCGGATCGGGCCGCGCGTGCCCTCGACTGCCACGCGCGGCCATGACTCGGCGATGGCCTCACGGTCCGTACCGTGGGAGCGCAACACCTCGGCGAGGACGGTGACGGTGTCCCAGCCCTCGAAGGCGACGAAGGAGGCCGCCTCGCCCAGGCGCTGGTGGAGTTCCTTGCCGACGCGTTCGCCGAGCGGGCCGAGGTGCTCGGGCAGGTAGCGCAGGAAGGGGATCCCGGCACCGTCCCTGCCCAGGGCCGTGGCCCATCCGGTGAACTCCGGTTGCCCGGCCGGGGCGCCGATCAGGAGGTCCGCGAGCCGGCTGTCGCCTCGGACGGCTCTGACGATGGGCGTCGCCGGCTCCGGGTGGCCGACCAGCAGGAGGAGCGCCGTCACGCCGTGGTCGACAAGCGCGTCGCACAGGGCCTCGGGTGTGAGCGTGTTCGTGTCGAGTTCGACGACACTGCCGCCGCGGGGAGTGAGGTGGTCCCGCAGGATGCGGGTCCCGGACGCCCAGTAGACGCTCGGCTGGGTCGCCACGGCGATCCGATGCCGGCCCTCGCCGACGAGGAAGTCCGCGTAGGCCCGCCAGCCGTGGGACTGGGCAGGGGCCACGCGAGCGACCCACTCCGAGGGTTCGTCGACGAGGGCGTCGAGCACCGCGGACGAGCAGAGGAACGGCACGCCGAGCGCGTGGGCCCGGGCGGCGGCCGTACGGGCCACGACGCTGTGGTACTCGCCCGCGATGGCGGCCACGCCCGAGGCGGCCAGCTCGTCCACAGCCGCGGCCGCCCGCTCGGGATCGGCCGCGGTGTCCCGAACCACCAACTCCAGTGGTCTGCCGTCGATTCCGCAGGCGCCGTTGACCTCGCTGACGGCCAGTTCGAGCCCCGCGAGCAGGTGCCGGCCCGCCTCGACCCATCCGGGCCGCGTCAACGGGACGAGGGCGCCCAGGCGGACGGTCGACCCGCCCGACCCCTCCGACCGCTCTGTGAACTCCGCTGCGGACAGCGCTGATTGCGTGTTCGTCGGCGTATTCATCGGCGTATCCACCGGCATGTTCATCGGGTGGCGTCTCCCCTTGGGCGATGTGGATGTGGCCCGCCCGGACCTCGCGCGGGACGGGGCGGCGTTTCGAGTTCATCATGTCTCGCCGCGGCGGCCGTGCCCGGGTGACCAGGTAGTCATGCCGGTCATAGGTGACCCCGGCGGTACGTCGCACTATCTTTGGCCGGATGCACCCACAGCAACCGCACGCCGCCCCTGCCCAGGCAACCGCTCCCGTAGGGGCCCCGCCCCGAAGCCGTACGACGACCGTTGTGGTCTCGCTGTTGCTGGGCCTCGTGCTCGGCGGCGCGGGAGTCGCCGTGGCGTGGTCGCTCAGCGACGGCAGCAGCGGAGGCTCCGCTGAGGGATACCGCCCGGCAGACGATGCCCGCGCCGCCTGCCAGGCACTCGACGGATTCGACGAGTCGAAGTACACCACGAAGGGGTCGGAAGGCGAGATCGCCCTCAACCGGTATGCCGCGGCGGGAGCGTTGTCCGCGTCGGCTGCCGCGGGGGACACCGAGTACCAGCCCCTCGCACAGGCAATCCGCCGATCACAGGACCGCCACGCCAGGATGTTCGACTTCGACGAGAAGGCGAAGAAGGACCTGGGCGAGGCCCGCCGGATCTGCAAGGGCTTGTAACCCGGCCGCGGGAGACCAGTGACGTCCGGGAAGCGTTCAGCCCGCTCTCGGACGACGCCGCATTGCATCGCCGCTTCGAGCGACTCGGCGTCGACACACGGCATGATCGACCCATGGCAGACGTGGTGTTCTTCGATCTGGACGGGACGCTGGTCGATCACCGAAGCGCGGTCTGGGAAGCGATCGGCCGGATCGTCCAGGACGCGCCGAACGCGATGGCGTCACCGGACGAACTGGTGGCGTCGTGGTGGGCGTTGGAGGCGCGCCACATGCGGGAGTACCTCGACGGCGAGTGCTCCTTCGCTGAGCACCACCGACGCAGGCTGCGTTCGTTCCTGCCGATGCTCGGCGAGCCGGTTCCGGACAGTCCCGCCCTTCTGGACGCCTGGATCACCGAGCGGTACCTCACCGTGTTCGAGGAGTCCTGGCGCTGCTATCCCGATGTCCAACCCTGCCTGGAGACACTGAAACGGCTTCCCCGAGGACCCCGTCTGGCCGTCCTCACCAACGGGGACCCCGAGCAACAGCGCGCCAAACTCGCCCGCTTCGGCCTCCTCGAGTACTTCGAAGCCGTCCTGACCCCGACCGAACTGGGTGCGGCCAAGCCGGCCGCCTACGCCTCCGCCTGCCGGTGGATGAGGACGGACTGCGCGCAGGCGGTCAACGTGGGCGACATGCTGGGAAGCGACGTGCATGCGGCCGCCCTCGCCGGGCTCACCGGCATCTGGCTGGACCGCGGCGTCGACTTCGTCACCGGTGGACCGTCGCCGGTAGCGGACGAGTCGGTGCTCCGCATCGAACGGCTCACCGACCTCCCCGACCAACTGTCATGTGTGCCCCGCCAGTCCGGCTGAACCACACCCGAGTCCGAGTGGCGACGGACGCCGTGCCGGTCAGTCCTTGCTGAGGGCAGGCTCTGTGGCGGATGGCACCCCTTGCTCCCGCGGGTGCGGTCGCCGCTGCAGAACGACGAACCAGGCCAGGCCGACCAGCATCATCAGGGACGCGATGTAGAAGTTGAGCCGCATGCCCAGGATGTACTGCGAGTAGTCGACGCGCAGTGACTCCTCGAAGATGCGGAAGGCGGAGTACCCGGCAACGTAGAGCGCGAACAGGCTTCCCGGCCGGACTTTCCCCTTGCTCCCGAGCCACATCAGGAAGCCGGCCAGCAGGAGGTCCCAGATGAGTTCGTACAGGAAGGTGGGGTGGAAGGTGGCGTTCTGAAGGTAGCCGTCCGGCCGGTGGGCGGGGTCGATCGCCAGCGCCCAGGGCAGGTTGGTCGGGCCGCCGAACAACTCCTGGTTGAAGTAGTTGCCGATCCTGCCGATCGCCTGCGCGATCAGCAGGCAGGGAGCCAGCGCGTCCATCATGCCCGGGACTTCCACCCCGGCCCGGCGCAGCCGCCAGACGCACACCACGGTGGCCAGTGCGACGCCGCCCCAGATGCCCAGGCCGCCTTCCCACACCGCCAGAGGTCCCCACCAGTGCGGTGGGATGCCCTTGGGTGTGGTCAGGTCGAAGTAGATACGGCCGCCGAGGATGCCGAACGGCACTCCCCACAGGGCGACATCCTCCACCTGGACCGGGTCACCGCCCGCGGCTCGCCACCGGCGTCGGCCCAGGGCGACGGCGAGGCCGATGCCGACGATGTAGGACAACGCGTAGAAGTGGATGGTCAGAGGGCCGAGAGAGAACCCGTTTATCGAGGGCGATGGGATGGCGGCTAGCAACATGCGGCTGAGCGTACGCGGAGCTGGGCGGCCCGGATCGGTCGAATGATCCAACGATTGGAGCATGCGCCAAAGTTCACCCCGCGCCGTGAGGACTCTTCACACGTGGTGGTTGCACCGACATAGTTGCGGAATGGCGGAATTTATATTCCGCATGTTGGAAGTTGCTGCAACTGTGGAGAGTCGCACATGTCGAACACCGGTCCGTCCCCGGCACGACGTATCGCGCGTTTCTTGCGTAAGTCGCTGTTCGCCCAAGTCGCCATCGCCCTCGTCATCGGCGTCCTGGTCGGACGATTGTGGCCCCACGCGGGCACCGCGGTCCAACCTCTCGGGGACGGCTTCGTCCGTCTGATCAAGGCGATGATCTCGCCCCTTGTGTTCTGCGTGGTCGTCGCCGGCATCACCAAGGCCGGGGATCTCAAGGCCTTCGGACGCATTGGGCTCAAGGCTCTCGTCTGGTTCGAGGTGGCGACGACGGTCGCCCTGGTCGTGGGCCTGGTCGCCGGCAACGTCGTGCGCCCCGGAGTCGGCATGAACGTCGACCCTGCATCGCTCGACGCGTCGGCCGTGAGCGACAAGACGGGCGGCGGCTCCCTCCCGTCGACGAGCGACTTCATCCTGCACTCGCTGCCGGACAGCGCGATCGGGGCCTTCGCCGAGAACTCTCTCCTCCAAGTCCTCGTGCTGGCCTGCCTGGTGGGTGCGGCCCTGCTCCACCTGGGCAACACCCGGGTTCCCGCGATCCTCCCGGCCATCGAACAGGCCCAGGACGTCGTCTTCGCCATCGTCGGCTTCATCATGAAGCTCGCCCCGCTCGCCGTGTTCGGGGCGACCGCCCACCTGGTCGGCGAGTACGGCATCGGCTCCATGGCGACGTACGGGAAGCTCATCGCTGTCTGCTACGGCGTCGCTCTCGTCTTCCTCTGCCTCCTCGGCCTCGCTCTCAAGGCCTTGACCGGCGTCAGCCTGTGGAAGTTCGTCCGCTACACCCGCGAAGAGATGCTCCTCGCACTCGGAACCGCCTCCAGCGAGGCCGTCATGCCGCGCATGATGCAGAAGCTGCGCCAGGCGGGATGCCGTGAGGACGCGGTGGGCCTGGTCCTGCCGACCGGCTACTCCTTCAACCTCGACGGCGCGTCGATCTACCTGTCCGTCGGCACACTGTTCATCGCCCAGGCCGTCGGGGTGCACCTGAGTCTCGGTCAGCAGATCACCGTCGTACTCGTGTTGATGCTCACGAGCAAGGGCATGGCGGGAGTGCCCGGCTCCGCCTTCCTCGCACTGTCCGCCACGGCCGCCGCGCTCGGCGTCATCCCGGCCGGGGCCGTGGCACTCCTGCTCGGCGTCGACCGCATCATGGACTCGATGCGCGTGGCGACCAACCTGCTCGGCAACTGCGTGGCCGTCTTCGTGGTGTCCAAGTGGGAGGGCGTGTTCGACAAGGTCAGGATGACGAAGGTGCTGGGCGGGGAGATCCCGTTCGTGCCCGAGGAGGAGCGGGTCAGCTCGCAGACGGCCACTTCCGACGTCTCGAACACTTCCAAGGAGGAGCACAGCTCCTGACGTGCCGGGCCCGTCGGGTCCGGGGCCGCGCGACGTGTGTGCGTAGCCCCGGACCCGGCTTCAGGGTTTTCAGGGTTTGTTTGCGGGCCGGCGCCTCACTTGTCGGTCAGGGTGCGGTCCAGGAGTGAGAGCAGGCGGTCCCAGTGCCGCTTCAGCCCGGCCGCGCTGAACGCGTCGGTGTCGGACATGGTGAAGCCGTGGACCGTGCCGGGGTAGATCTCGCAGGTGTCACCCGCCCCGGCGGCATCCAGGGCCTGGGTGAGTTCACTGATGATCTCGGGCGTCATGTCGCCTTCGGCCAGGCCGAGATGGACCTCGGCCTTGAGTGTGGGTACGAGGCGGTGCGGGCTCTCGGGTGTGTCGGTGACCACGAAGCCGGGGTGGAAACCGGCGACGGCGGCCACCTCGTCGGGGTGGGCGGCGGCCGTGCGCAGCGCCAGGAGCGAGCCGATGCAGTAGCCGGTCACAGCGATGGGCCCGGCGCTGACCTCGGGCCGGCCGGCGAGGAACGTGAGGTAGGCGTCGGCGTCGCGCAGGCTGCGTTCAGTGGTGGTGTGTGCCTTCAGCAAAGGCATCACTTGGGCGAACACGGCGGGCCGTGCCCCTTCGTCGATGTACTCGGGGAGTTCGAACACCGGGGCAGGACCATGGCGGTAGTAGAAGTTGGGGACGAGTACGTAGTACCCCTGTCCGGCAAGTTCGCGTGCCATCTCCCGAATCACGGGCCGCAGGCCGAAGGCGTCCGAGTACATGAGTACGGCCGGGTGCCGCTCGCCGTCGTCGGGGAAGGCGACGAAAGCGTCGGCCCGGCCGTCCGGAGTGGGAATCGTCAGCATCTTGGTGGGCACGGGGTTCTCCTGTCGTGGTTGATGTGTCGAGCTTCGAGCTTGTGATCAACACGACGGAGGTGGGGCCCGCGCTGCGGCGGAGCGGGATCCTCGGTCGAACTGCGGGCGCTGTACGGCCCGTTCGGCGCTCAGGAGAGCACCGGGTCACCGATCTGTGTGTGGCGCGAGGCCGTCCCGGTAGTCATGTCTCCAGCCTAGTCCACGGGACGAGGCTCGGGCCCAGAGCCCTCTGGGCCCGAGGGAGTCGGCGTCAGGTCGTGCGGGAGTCGTGGTGGGGAACCCTGGGTCCACACCACCCGCAGTGCCGAAGCGGAGATCCGCCAGCCGTCAGCCGTCCTGACCAGTCTGGTGTCGACGTGGCCGGCGGAAACGAAGACGCCGTCCGAGCCGTCCGAGCTGTCCGAGCCGTCCGAGCCGTCCGCCAGGACGTGGGTGCTGAGCTGGGCACCGCGGGCGGTGGCCTGGTCGCCGTCGATCGTGATGACGGCGTTGGTGCCCAGATGCACGGTCCGGTCGAACAGCGCCATCCCCCGACGGATATGGGCCAGCAGGGCGTCGCGACCGTGGACGGTACCGATGGGCATCTCCGCGGTGACGTCCTCGGTGTGGAACGCGCGAGCCCACTCCTCGTCGAAGACCCCGTCGTCCAGGGAACGCAGGTAGCGGTCGAGCAGGTCGCTGATCTCCGCGCGGTCGGTCAGGGCCGACACTTGCCGTTGGAGCTCTTCAATGTTGTCCATGCCGGAAAGCCTGCTCCCTCAAGCGCGCTTGAGGTCAACCGGTCTTCCGGCACGTCCGGCACATCCGGACGCCCTACTCGTCCGGGTCCCAAGCCTCGAGCTGGTCGAAGACCTCTCGGTCGCCGTCGGCCTTCAGCAAGTCCAGCGGTATACGGCCGTGCAGATAGAGGACGAGGTCACCCGCCGTGCCACGGACGGAGGCGACGTCCGCGTCCGCGTCCGCATCCGCGTTCTCGTCCGGAGTGCCGGGAGCGGGGAGAACAGTGCCCCGTGCGCCGTCGGCGGACAGCGACAGGCGCCAGGAGCGACCCTCGGTGGCATGGAAGTCGGCGGTAGCGGGCTTGTGCGGCCAGGCACTTGTCGTTGCGACGCAGGTGGACAGGAACTCGTCGACACCGTCGAGCGCCACCTCGGTCGACAGCGGCTGCGGGGCACCTACGGTGATCTGGGCGTCGTACGTGTGCACCGCCATCTGCTGGAGCTGGTGCCGGGCTACGGCACCGGAGGTGTGCGGCGACTGCAACGTCTCCCACCACGCCCAGCAACCGCGATCCGGGCCGGACTTCCGCAGTGCGTCCAGCAGTTGCTCCGTGGACTCCGCCAACCAGGCCGACAGGGCCTCGCGCTCCCGAGGCGCAGCCGGGGCGCCTTCCGCTGCGGACTTGGCCGGAGCAGGCCCTGCGGCGACGGTGGCGGCCCAGTCGCGGCGCCCCTCGCCGATGTGCTGCACCAGATCGAACAGCGTCCACTCGGGGCAGGTCGGAACCTGTACGTCGAGGCTGGGCGCGGAGGCGACCGCGGCGCGGAAGGCGGTCGAGCGTTCGTCGATCAGCCGCAGCAGATCAGGGAAGTCCAGAGTCTTGTCCACGCCGGATTTCTATCACCGTGCCCCGGAAACCGGACAGTGATTTTCCTGAAGACCGGGGCTGTGGCATCTCGTTGCTTTGATGTGGACTCGCTCGCCTATCGACGTGTCGCGTGCATCTCCTGGAACAGCTCGAATTCGCCGTCAGGGGCGGCGCTGAACCCCTGCCAGCGGAAGGAGTCCGACGTGACCTCGGTGAACGTCCACCGCGAGCGCCTGCCCTCCGAGTCGGTGCCCTCCTGGATCATCCCGCCGGCACCGTCGGACCGCCCGACCTGGGAGAACTGCGAGGGCAACTTCGGCGAGATCCAGGTGATCTGCCACAGCCCTGTCGTGACGTCATACATGCGGAGGGTGGTGCCGGGGAACCGGCCGTGGAAGTCCGGGCAGAAGAGTACGTCCTGCACCACGCGCCCGCCCAGGGCCCAGCCGAAGCGCCACTCGCCCGCGGCCGTACGCCACTTGCCGTCGCCGAAGAGGTACCGATTACTGATGTTCCACGTACCGACCAGCCGGCCGTAGAGCATCATCGCCTCCGCGTGGTCCGGATCCGGACCGTCCGCCGAGAGCAGTTCCAGCATCGAGTCATGTGACGACGCCGCCATCAGGGCCTCAACTCTCCGTCGATTGAATGGGGTTGAACGGGAAGACGGTAGCGTCTCACCCTGGCGGCTTTGCGCTACGGCCGCCGCCCGGGGATATGTGTGCCGTCGTGCGCCCGCAGTGCCAGCCACAGTGCCGCGACGCCGTCCGTGGTGTCGAGGGCGCGGCCGGTCAGCTCGGTCACGCGGCCCATCCGGTACACCAGCGTCTGCTTGTGGATGTGCAGGCGGGCGGCGGCCCGCTGCCACGAGCGGTTCTCGTCGAGGAACACGCGCAAGGACTCGGTGAGTTGCGCGTCGTGATCGGCGTCGTACGTGAGCACGGGCGCCAGGACGCTGCGCACGATGGCCTCGGCCCGGTCCGCCGAGCGTGGCAGCAGCACGGTGACGTCGTGTTCGCCGTGCCGTACGACCGGGAGTCCTTCGGTTACGGCTGCCGACAGTGCCCAGCGTGCCTCGCGTGCCGCCGCGGGCACCCGGTGAGGGTCACCGACCGGTTCGCCGACGCCGAGCCGGTCGGCCGCGAGGCGCAGTGCCGCGACCGCAGCCGCCGTGTCCGGCATGAGGACCAGGACGAGGTCGTCGCGCCTGAGCACCAGGTGGCCGATGTCGTGGTCGCCGAGAGCGTGATGCACCTCGGGCCCGTCGCCCTGCGCCGACAGGGCCGCGACCACCAGGCCCTCGGGGGACAGCCCGCGCTCGGCAAGGGCCGGGGCGGAGGTCTCCAAATCGGTGCGGCTGTCGAGGAGTTGGGCGAGCAGGGTCGCTCCGACGCGCCGGTCGCGCTCCCGCTCCGCGTTGCGCCGGGTCAGTACGAACGCGGCGACCGTCGAGACATGGTGCAGCAGGATCGGGTCCGGGCGGCGTGTGGTGTGCCAGCGGCTCGCCACGAGCGCCGCGTCACCGAAGCCGGGTACGGCAAGGACCAGGGTGCCGCCCGCGTCCCCCACCGGGAGGATCGCCGGCGGGCGTTCGCCGCGCGCCCCGCGGACGGTGACGACCTGCTCCCGCAACCTGTACGGCAGCTCCGCCCCGTCACGGAGCAGGCCGCGGCCGGTCGACGCGGCGACGAGGTCGAGCCGGCAGTCGAGGATGCCGGCCAGGTCGGCCACGATCGCCGCGTCCGGGCCCGCGGACATGGTGCGCCGGCGCAGTACCTCGTAGATGCGCATGGTGCGGCGCAGCAACTCCTGGCTCTCGGACTGGTTCGAGGCGGCGACGACGCGGGCCAGCGCGACGAAGGGGACTTCGTAGTTCGTCTCGATCAGGGCGAACCGTTGGCGCTCGGCAGCGTCGAGCATGGGCTCGGTGAGTGGCGGTGCGCTCATGTTCTCGCCGATGGCCACCCCCGTGATTCCGGCGGCGGAGCAGCGTTCGACGAACGTGACCTGGTCCGCCGGGAGGGTGGGGATGCCGAGTCCGGTCGTCATGAGGAGGTCGCCCTCGCCGAGCCACTCCCACGGGGTGCTCAGCTCGCAGCTGTGGGCCCAGGTGACGGCGCGCGGGAGGGCGCCGGTGCCGGCTATCAGCCGCGATTTGAGATGTGGCGTGTCCAGCAGGTCACCGACCGAGATTGCCATTCGCGGACGATAGCGCAGAGGTTCGTGGTCAGACGATAGGTCAACGAGTTCGTACCCGGTTCTGACCAGGGGACGATTGTCCGGGCTCCGTCGTGGCCGAAGACTCGGGAGCGCAGACAGGACGAGCCTTCCGGGAGAGACTCACATGAGTACCGCATCCGATACCGCGTACCGGGACATCAGTCTCTGGCACGACACACTGCCCGCATCCTGGGACCCGACCCCCGCCCTTCCCGGGGACCGCGAGTTCGACGTCGCCGTGGTGGGCGCCGGGTACACCGGCCTCTGGACCGCGTACTACCTGGCCAAGCGGGATCCGGGGCTGCGGATCTGTGTCCTGGAGCGGGAAGTCGCCGGCTACGGCGCTTCGGGCCGCAACGGCGGATGGTGTTCGGCGATCTTCCCCACCTCGGCGCGGAAGATCGCCGCGAGCGCGGGTCGCCCCGCCGCCGTGGCGATGCAGTCGGCCATGAACGGTACGGTCGCCGAGATCGCCCGGGTCGTCCGCGAGGAAGGCGTCGACTGCGACTTCGCGCACGGTGGTTACGTGTCGGTGGCGCGCAACGCCGCCCAGCTCGCCCGCGCACGCTCCGAGGTGGAGCACTGGCGCGAATGGGGCTTCGGCGAGGACCACATGCGGATGTTGTCGGCGGGGGAGACCGGGGAGTCCGGCGGCCGGGTCCGGATGAACGGAGCACTCGGCGGTACCTACACCCCGCACTGCGCGGCCCTCCACCCGGCGAAACTGGTGCGCGGCCTGGCCGACACCGTAAGAGCCCACGGTGTCACCGTCTACGAACGCACGGCGGTGACCGAGATCCTGCCGGGGCGCCTGCGCACGGAGCACGGCACGGTGCGTGCCGACAGCATCGTGGTCGCCACCGAGGGCTACACCCCCGACCTCCCGGGCCGGCACCGCTCACTCGTCCCGATGTACTCACTCATGGTCGCCACCGAACCACTGCCGCAGTCCTGGTGGGACGAGCGTGGCCTCGATTCGCGCGAGACCTTCAGCGACAAGCGCCATCTGCGCATCTACGGCCAGCGGACGGCGGACGGCCGGATCGCGTTCGGCGGGCGGGGCGCGCCCTACCATTTCGCCTCGCGCATCAGCCCCACGTACGACCGCGACGCACGCGTGCACGCCATGCTGCGCTCGATCCTCGGCGACCTGTTCCCCGGCCTCGACGGCACACGCTTCACCCACGCGTGGGGCGGCAACCTCGGCATCCCGCGTGACTGGTACCCGTCGGTGCGCTACGACCGCGGTACGGGGATCGGCTGGGCCGGGGGATACGTCGGGGACGGTGTGGCCACGGCCAACCTCGCGGGGCGCACCCTCGCGGATCTGATCCTCAAGGACGACAGCGACCTCACGGCACTGCCGTGGGTGGGACGCACCTCGCCGCGCTGGGAACCGGAGCCGCTGCGCTGGCTCGGTGTCAACGCGGTCACGGCTCTCTTCGCGATGGCGGACAGGACCGAGGCACGGACCGGGAAGCCGTCGAGGTCGGCCCGCACGTTCTGGCGGATGCTGGGCCACTGACGCGGGCGGGAGGCCGGCCCGTGGACCGGGCCGGCCTCTCTTTCCGGTGATGACATCGCGGACCCTCTTACTACGCGACCACCTCTGCCCGCGCGTCGAGGTCGAGGTCGCTGTCGGCGGCCGCGATGATGTCCCACTCGCGGCGGACGTCCAGCGACCTGCACAGCACCCAGTACACCAGCGCGCCCACGGGGATGCCCACGAAGAACGCGATGTCGACACCACCGAGGCGGCCGGCCGCGAAGCCGTGGAAGAAGCTCAGGTACATGAAGGGCACCATGGCGGCGAACGACACCCAGTACGCGGTCAGGCCCCGCCAGTTCCACCGCCCGTAGATGCCCGCCGGGTTGAAGATCTCGCGTACCGAGTACTTCCCGCGGCGGACCAGGAAGTAGTCGACGAGGTTGATCGCGGTCCACGGGGCCATCAGATAGCCGAGGACCGCGAGCACCGTGGTGAAGGTTCCGGCGAGGAAGTCCGCCGGGATCAGGATGCCCACGGCCGTCGCGCTCACCGCGATCAGCAGGATGGTGACGACGCGTATCCGCCGGTCGGGCCGCGTCGGACGGATGCTGTCGGCCGCGCTGATCAGCGTGAGTGAACCACCGTAGATACACATGGCGTTGAGGAGTAGCAGCCCGGCGGCGCCGAGAACGACGACGACCACGCCGAGGCCCGGCAGGATCTGGTCGCTCGCCCGGTGCAGGGTCGCGATCAGATCGGTGCTGTGCGGGAAGATCGCCACGGCGATCGCACCCAGGCTCTCCATCCAGTACACACCGACCCCGGCGCCGAGCGCGGTGTACGCGATGATCGAGCGGTGGCTGGTCGCGGCCGGCATGTAGCGCGAGTAGTCGGACACGAAGAACGCCCACGAGAGCTGGTACACCGCGGAGGCGGAGACCACGACGAAGAACTCCGTGGGCCGGAAGGTGCCTTGGGCGGCGAACTGACCGGCCGGGATGTGCCCGCCCACGACCGATCCGACGGTGAAGACCGCCAGCGCGGCGATGAGCCCGATCGAGACGACCCGCTGGCCGATGTGCAGCAGGTCGTACCCGTACAGGGCGAACAGGGCACCGACGGCGCCGAGCACCACCATCCAGACCCGGCCGTGCCCGGCTCCCAGGTCCGCGGTCACGGCGCCGAGGGTGTTCACGCCGAAGACCACGTAGCCCCAGTAGACGGCGATCGCGACGAGCCAGATGAACAGCGTGCCGTAGCGGCCGAACTGGGGCCGGGACTGCACCATTTGAGGCAGTCCCAGGTGAGGCCCCTGACTGGCGTGCGCGGCCACCGGGATCGTGCCGAGGATCGTTCCGGCGGCCAGCGCGGCCAGGGTCCAGAAGAGGTTGAGGCCCAGCCAGACGCCTATCGCTCCGGTGGAGAGGCTGAGCAGTTGGGCGCTGCCCGCGAACCAGATGGTCGCCTGGTCGGTGAGCCGTCCGTGCCGTTCCGCCGCGGGCACGTAGTCGATCGACCGCGTCTCGATGCCGTGCCCGCGTACGGCTCCGGGTGCGGCTTGAGCAGCCGAGGCGTCTCTCGTCGTCGCCATGATGAGGATTCCTTGTCCTTTTTCGCCGTGACCGTGTCCATGTGCGGGTCATACCGCCGGGAACGCCTCGTCGTCCTGGTACGGGAACCACCAGAAGTCCTGCTCGGGGACGGACGGGTCGATCATCACGGTCTTGGTGGCGCGGAACGTGTCGAGGCCTTCGGCGCCGAGCTGGCTGCCGAGGCCGGACAGCTTGCGGCCGCCGAACGGCGCGGCGTCGTTGTCCGGGAGCGGGGTGTTCACCCACACCGTCCCGGCGACGAGTTCGTGCTGGGCCCGGACCGTCTCGATGAGGTCGGTGGTGTACACGTTCGCGCCGAGCCCGAACCGGGACGCGTTCGCAAGCCGGATCGCCTCGTCGAAGCTGTCGACTCGGACGAGCGGGGCGAGCGGCCCGAAGATCTCACCGTTGACCACATCCATCTCGGGCGTGACACCGGTCAGGACGGTCGGCTCGTGGAAGTACCCCTTGTCGAAGCCCTCCGGTCGCTTGCCGCCGTACAGGACCGTCGCACCCTGCTCGATGGCCCGGGCCAATACGCGCTCGAACCGCTCGAGTTCACCACGGTGCTCCATCGGCCCGATGTCGACCCGGTCCAGGCCGTTGCCGATCCGCAGCTTCGCGGCCTCGGCGGCGAGCAGCTCCGCGAACTCGTCGTAGACGTCGGTGTGGACGTAGATCCGCTCGGCCGAGGTGCAGACCTGGCCGCAGTTGAGGAAGGCCGCGAACGCCACGCCTCGTGCGGCGGTGCGCAGGGGAGCGGACGGCATGACGATGAACGGGTCGTTGCCGGACGCCTCGATGAGGCACGGCTTGAAGGTCTCCGCACAGGCCTTCGCCACTGCCTGTCCGGTCGCGACGCTGCCGGTGAAAGCGACGAGGTGGGTGTCGGGGTGGCTGACAAGCCGGCTGCCGACCCGCCCGCCGCCGGTCAGACACTGCACGAGGCCGGCGGGCAGGCCGCTGAACACCTCCATGAACTTCAGAGTGGTCAGCGAGGCGAACTCCGACGGCTTGACGATCACCGCGTTCCCGGCGGCGAGCGCGGCGGCGGCCTCCCACATCAGGAGCACGACCGGGAAGTTCGCCGGGAGCACGATCACGACGACGCCGTACGGCTCCTTGAGGGTGTACTGCATCTGCCCCCGGGCCGCCGGGCCGGCGATCCGTCCGACGCTGTGGCGTCCGAGCTCGGCGAAGTACCGCGTCGCGGTGACCGCCCACTCGACCTCGTCCATGCCCTCCTTGAAGGGCTTGCCGGTCTCGCGGGTGATCAGTTCGGCGACCTCGGGCCGCAGCTCACGGATCGCCGCCGCGACCTCGTGCAGCTTCTCGGCGCGATGCAGCGCGGACTCCGCCCACCACTGGCGTCGCGCCCCGTTGGCCAGGTCGACGGCCTGCTCGATCTCGTGGTCCGTCGCGTCGGCGATGTGACCGATCTGGATCTCGGTGGCCGGGTCGATCACCGGGCGCCGGTCCGTGGAGACGCTCTCCAGCGGAGCACCGCCGACGAACAGGGTTCCGCTGAGCCGGTCGAACTCTTTCTGCGCATCCATCGTGACAGCTCCAGACGTGACGGGACGTGACGGGACGTGGTGTTACGTGAACGGGCCCGTGGTTCGTCCAGAGCATGGGCGGGGCCGCCCGGCCGCAGCTATTCGGTCGTCGTCCGAAGCACGACGGCTCCTCTCATACGCAACGACAATTGCTTCGGGGCGCCTCGGTGCAGCACAGAGAGGACAAAGCACAGAGGACAGCGAGCGCCGCATGGGCCGGCGGCTCGCTGTCCTCCGCGAGGGGTTCACGGCCACCCCGGCGCTACGTGCCTCGCTGGAGTGGCCGCTGGGTGCAGGTCAGCCCGTGAAGGCTGCCGTGCCGTTCGGGACGCCGAGGCCGGTCGGGCCGTCGTATCCGGTGGAGCCGGTGCACAGGTACGCCGGCGAGCAGCTGCCGTTCGAGCCGCTGGTCACGTCGTAGAGCGCCGAGGTGTGCGCGTAGGGGAACGACGCCGGGTAGGAGCCGGCGGAGGGTGCGCCGGCCAGCGCGTAGGTCGCCGCGATGAACGGGGACGAGGCGCTGGTGCCGCCGAAGACCATCCAGCCGGTGGACTGGCCGTAGGTGTCGAAGACCGCGACACCGGTGTTCGGGTCGGCCACCGAGGAGACGTCCGCGACGGTCCGCCTGGCGCAGCCGCTGTCGGTCTGCCAGGTGGGCTTGGCGTCGTACGCCGAGCAGCCGGAGCCCGCTCCGCTCCACACGGTGTCGGTCCAACCCCGCGTCGTGGAAGAGGTGTTGAGGGAGGTGCCTCCGACGGCGGTGACGTACTTGGAGGCGGCCGGGTACTCGGTTCCGTAGCCGTTGTCGCCGGAGCTGACCGTGATGGCCACACCCGGGTGGTTGAAGTACGTCGAGTCGTACGTGGTGTCGCTGGAGGACTCGCCGCCGCCGTAGCTGTTGGAGACGTACTTGGCGCCGAGGTTCACCGCGGTGTTCACGGCCGTGCCCAGGTTGGACATCGAGGCGGTCGAGGCCTCGACCAGCAGGATCTTGCAGTTCGGGCAGGCCGCGCTGACCATGTCGACGTCCAGGGAGATCTCCTGGGCCCAGCCGGAGTCGGCGCGCGGCGGCTTCGTGCCGCCGGTCTGGTTGACCTTCTTGAAGCAGCCGTTGGCGGTGGTGCAGGCGGGCAGGCCGTACTGGGTGCGGTAGGTCGCGAGGTCGGCTTCCGCGCTGGGGTCGTCGTACGCGTCGACGATGGCCACGGTCTGGCCCGAACCGCCGCTGGCGGAGGGGAGGTTGTACGCGGCCTGGAGTGAGGCGGGGCCGTAGCCGGACGGTGCGGCGGCCGCCGTCAGGTCGCTCTCCGCGTGGGCGGATTTGGGGGTGCCCGCGGTGACGCGGAGCGCGTTGCAGGCCATGACGTTCTTCTGCGTCGGAGTGGCACAGGAGTGGGCCACGGTGACGCCGTTCGGCGCGGATGCCTGGCCGGAGGGGGTGGCCATGGCCAGGGCTGCGGCGGCCAGAGAGGCCACGGCTATGAGAGAACGGGTTCTGCGCAACGTACTTCCTCCGTGAGGTGGGTGAACCAGGGGAGACATGCGGGTCCGCTGTGCAGTCTGTGACGCGTGGTACGCATCAGGACCGGCGCAGAACCTACGGTGTCCGGAGCACGTCAACAAGAAGATCGCTGAATCTGTAACTCCGCATTGCCGACTTGGAGATGACCCAGGAAGTTCCTGAGATGTACATGGCGGAACACTGGCGCGATCATGGTTGACAGGTGCCGGGCGTCACCGCTCCGTTCTGTCTGCTCTCTCTCTGCGCTGTCTGCTCTCTCTGCCGGGACGTCAGCCCCGGCCGGTGCGCGGGGGACGGCCGTCCCTGGACAGTGACACCGTCTCCGCGTCCGGCGCGGGCGCCGCCGTCGCCGTGTTGACCCGCGGCAGCGCGTGCGGATGCTTCTCCGCCAGCCAGCGGACCAGGTGTTCGCGGACGGTGACCCGAACCGTCCATATGTCGTCCGCGTCCTTGGCGGTGACCAGGGCGCGGACCTGGAGCGTGCTCGGCGTCGCGTCGGTGACGGCCAGGCCCCAGTTGCGGCCGTCCCAGGCCGCGCACTCGCGCAGGATGTCGTGGAGCTTCTCGCGCATCGCGTCGACGGGCGCGCTGTGGTCGAGGTGGAAGAAGACCGTGCCGGTCATCTGGGCGCCGCCGCGCGACCAGTTCTCGAACGGCTTCGACGTGAAGTACGAGACCGGCATGGTGATCCGGCGTTCGTCCCAGGTGCGCACGGCGAGGAAGGTCAGGGTGATCTCCTCGACGGTTCCCCATTCGCCGTCCACCACGACCGTGTCGCCGATCCGCACCATGTCGCCGAACGCGATCTGGAACCCGGCGAACAGGTTGCCCAGCGTCGACTGGGCCGCGATACCGGCGACGATGCCCACGATCCCGGCGGACGCGAGCAGCGACGCTCCGGCCGCCCGGAACGAGGGGAACGTCAGCAGCATCGCGGCGGCCGCCACCACACCGACCACGGCCGTGACGATCCGCTGGATCAGCGTGACCTGGGTGCGCACGCGGCGGACCCGGGCGGCGTCGCGGTGCTGCCCCGCGTAACGGGCGTAGGACGACTCGACGATCGCGGTCGCGATCCGCACGACCAGCCAGGCGGTGGTGCCGATCAGGACCAGGCTGAGTGTGCGCCCGATCCCCGCGGAATGGTTCTCGGCGACGTTCGCGTGGTCGTACGAACCGCGCAGCAGGGCCGCGCACAGCACCAGTTGGAGCGGCAGTCGGCAGCGGCGCAGCAGGCCCCACAGCGGTGTCTCGTGGTGGCGCCGGTCGGCGCGTCGCAGCAGGCGGTCGACGGCCCATCCGACGAGGAGCGTGAGCACGACGGAGCCACCGACCACGATCAGCGGTCGCAGTACGTTCTCCATGACTCGACGTTAACCCGGGCCCCGTCGGCGCCGACCGGCCCCCCTCCCCGGCTGAACGGGAGGATCCGCATCACTCTTGACGGCGCCCCAGGAGGCACCTTTTAATTTTGGTATACCGTAATCGAGCGGGCGGACCCGGGTCGCCGTCGGTGCCCGAGCCCCCCCACAGGCGGCCCGCTGCCCGTTGGCCGGACCCTCCGCTCACGTCCTCGGAGGTTCCCTTGAGCGAGACCGTCTCCGATCCCATCGATCACGCGGCGTTGACGGAGAGCGATCCGAGCGGGCGCCTCTACAACGAGGACCTGGCGCCGGCGAGCGAGAGGAACTGGCGGGGCTACAGCTTCTTCGCCATGTGGATGTCCGCCATCCACAACATCGGCACCTACACCTTCGTCGCCGGCCTGTTCGTACTCGGGCTCACCGGCTGGCAGGTCCTGCTCTCGCTGTCCATCGGGATCGCCGTGCTGTACGTCGGGATGAACCTGTCGGGCCAGATCGGCGTGCGCACCGGCGTACCGTTCCCGGTGGTGGCCCGGATGAGCTTCGGCGTGTGGGGCGCGAACCTGCCCGCCCTGATCCGCGCGGTCATCGCCATCGCCTGGTACGGCATCCAGACCTACCTGGCGTCGCTGGCCGTGGTGGTCCTGCTGCTGCGGCTCGACCCCGGCCTGGAGCGGTGGCAGCGGCAGGAGTTCCTCGGTCTGTCGCTGCTCGGCTGGGCGTGCTTCCTGCTGCTGTGGGTGCTGCAGCTGTCCGTGGTGACCCGGGGCATGGAAGCGGTCCGACGGTTCCAGGACTGGGCCGGCCCGGCCATCTGGGTCGTCATGCTGGGCATGGCGGTCTGGCTCGTCGTCGAGGCGCACGGCCACATCCCGATGAATCTGTCGATGCACCCGCTGTCCGCGGGCGAGGCGACGCGGCTGATCTTCTCCGGCGCGTTCCTGCTGGTCGCGACCTACGCCACCATGCTGCTCAACTACACCGACTTCTCGCGCTTCGCCCGCGACCAACGCACCGTGGTCCGGGGCAACTTCTGGGGCATCCCGATCAACTTCGCACTGTTCGCGGTCGTCTCGATCTGCGTCACGGTCGGCTCCCTCACCGTCTTCGGCGAGGCGATCACCGACCCGGCGCTGATCATCGCGCGCGTGCCGAACACGGTGGTCCTGGTGGCCGGCGCGGTCATGTTCATCATCGCGACGGTCGGAGTGAACGTCGTGCTGAACTTCGTCTCGCCCGCCTACGACCTGGCCAACGTGTGGCCGAAGCACATCACCTTCAAGCGGGGCGGACTGATCAGCGCCGTGCTGGCACTGGTGGTGCTCCCCTGGAAGCTGTACGCCAATCCGCTGGTCGTCAACTACTTCCTCGGCGGACTCGGGGCGCTGCTCGGCCCGCTGTTCGGGATCATGATGGTCGACTGGTACCTGATTCGCCGTCAGCGGGTCCGCGTGGAAGCCCTCTATCAGGCGGACCCGTCCGCGGAGTTCCACTACACCCGCGGCGTCAACCGGCGGGCGGTGGCCGTCTTCGTACCGACGGCGGCCGTCTCCGCGGTGATCGCTCTGCTTCCGGCGTTCTCCGATATGGCCGCGCTGTCCTGGCCGCTCGGGGTGCTGCTGTCCGCGGTGGTCTACCGCGCCGTGATGTCACGGGACGCCACGGGCCGCGACGACTAGTCGCGGCCCGGGCACACACGGAGCAGGACCGAACACGATCAGGTCCGATCACGATCAGGTTCTGCTGACAACGGGCCCGCAGCCGTCATCTGTCGATGACGGCTGCGGGCCCGTTGTCAGCGTGTTGGGACCGGCGATCAGTACGGGCCGTTCACGTTGTCGATCGAGCCGTACTTGGCGGCCGCGTAGTTGCAGGCGGCGGTGATGTTGGCGACCGGGTCGTAGCTGTCCATCGAGGTGCCGGCCACGTGGTAGGTGAGGAACGTGGGGTCGATGACCTGGAGGAGACCCTTGGACGGGGTTCCCGCGACAGCGTTGGAGTCCCAGTTGTTGATGGCCAGCGGGTTGCCGGAGGACTCGCGCATGATGTTGCGGTGGATGCCGTCGTACGAGCCGGGAATGCCGTGCTGGGCCATGATGTCGAGCGACTCCTTGATCCAGCCGTCGAGATCGTTCGTGTAGGACTTCTTCGCCGGGGCGATGGCGGGCTTGGCGGTGAGCGTGGTCGTGCGCGCGGAGCGGTCGGCCCGCGCGGCGGACGCCCTGGTCGCGGCCGGCTTCTCCGCGGCCGGCTTCTTCGCGGCCTCGGCCGGGGCCTTCTTGCCGAGGGTGAGCTTGACGCCGGGGTGGATCAGGCCCGGGTCGCTGCCGAGGGCGCTGCGGTTGTCGCTGTACAGCTTCTTCCAGCCGCCGCTCAGGGAGTGCTCACGGGCGATCTTCGCGAGGGAGTCGCCGGCGACGACGACGTACGTCTTGGGGGCGGCAGCGGCGGGGGCGGTGGCTGCGGCAGGCTTCGCGGCCGTCTCGGCCGGTGCCGCGTTGGCGATGGTCGCGCCGAGCACCGGGAGAACGAGCACAGCCCCGCCCGTTCCTACGGCGGCGATGCCCCGGGTGAGCGTGCTGGACTTGAGACGGCGGTGCTTTCCCTTTGCGGGCATGAAGAAGTCCTCTCCGTCGCCTACGAGGTGAGCTGTCGGGTTCGGACGGGAGATGTCCGGTCGCACTGGGCGTGCGACTTCACCCCGAGCCGATCCGGAATCCGGATCGGCGGCTTACCTGGGTCCCCCGCTCCTGCCGTGGGTATCTGAGTGGATGGGAGTGTTTCCGGACAGCGGCAGGACTCGGCGTTCCATCCGGATTGATGGTGACGTTAGGCGAGAAAGCACGGACGGAACAAGGGCCGAATTCGATTAGGGAATGCGTGAGGCCCGCCCCTGGTGACCTGATCTTCCCCGCCCCCTTTGATCGAAAAGCCCAATCTTCTTTGCGCAGAACGGAAATGGGATCGGCGGGCATCTGGGAGCCGGCGGCTGATGGTGTGACCCGTTTCACTGAATGGGGTACGGGTTGGAATGCCGCGGGATGGCATATCGGAGTGCAATATTTCGTACGAGTGCCTTGCAAATGCAGGCAGAGCTTTACGTATGCCGCGAATTGTATAAAGGAGTAAGTTTTAGTAAAAAAGGGACATAGTGCGCATGTCGCTTTTCGTATTCAAAGGTGCGCTTTATCAACTGAGATTGCACCCGATCATGGGGTCTGTGTGCTTCGGCTGAGTGGTCGGCTGCGCTGAGCCCGATGGCGCCCCACCCCCGCACACGGCACTCCCCGGTCGGCCTGTGATCGTCCGTCGGTACGGATCTTCAAACGGATCTTCAAAAGGTTCTTCAATTGGTCGCCGAAATTCCTGGGCGCCGACGTGCCGTCAGATAATGGCGTTTCATTGATTTCGGCGGATGGATATGCCTTTTGTCGAGGCGTCATCGGTCGATGCGTCCACCCGGTGGCGCCGAACTGCAAAACCAGCCCGGTGACTTGCCCGCCGTAGGCCCAGCCCGATGGGGCTGTCATGGCGGGCCCGCACGCCGGTGGCCGCTCGCTGAATCCTTTTCCGCGTCCGGTGCCTCTTGTGCATGGAGACCGGCCGCTCGGGCTGGTGGACAGCGAGGGGAACCGAGCATGATGATCGCGATCGTCGCCGTGGCCGCGGCACCTTCTGCGCGGTGCCCTCGGTTTCGGCCTGGCGCAGACCATTTCCCGCGGGCGACTGGAACGCGCTTGCCGGGATGGAGTCTGCACCCTGACGCGGGCGGGTGGCGTCGGCGCTGCGGGCTCCCGGCTCCCCTGACGCACCGCCCGCACCGTAGAGGGGGAGTTGAACCGCAGCGATCAAGCACTGGTGAGATCATTACCGACCGGCAGGTCGAGCTACGTCGGGTGAGAGGACGAGAGCCACGTGGATGTGTACGAAGCCGTGGACGGCCGCCGGGCCGTGCGGGCGTTCAGCGACGAGCCGGTACCCCAAGAGGTTCTCGCACGAGTGCTGACCGCGGCGACGCGGGCTCCGTCAAGTGGGAACCTCCAGCCGTGGCACACCTACGTCGTGGCCGGCGGGCCCCTGGCCGAACTGAAGAGGCGCGCGACGGCCAGGGCGTTGGCGGGCGACCCGGGCGACGAGCGGGAGTATCCGATGTACCCGGCCGAACTGACCTCGCCGTACACGGACCGCTTCGCCGCCGCGGCCGCCCAGCGGTACGAAGCGTTGGGCATCGTGCGCGACGACCCCGAAAGGCCCATGAAGATAGCCGCCTTGAACTCTGAGGCGTTCGGGGCGCCGGTCGTGCTGTTCTGCTACCTCGACCGGACGATGGGACCTGGTCAATGGGCGGACGCGGGGATGTATTTGCAGACGGTCATGCTGTTGCTGAGGGCTGAAGGGTTGCACAGTTGCCCCCAGGTGATGTGGACGATGTATCGCAAGACCGTCAGTCAGCTGGTCGGAGCCGATGACGGGCTCGTGCTGCTCTGTGGTGTCTCGGTGGGATTCGAGAAGGAAGGCGCGCCACGGCTGCGCACCGCGCGGGCGGACATGACGGAAACGGTGAGTTTCATCGGAGTGTGACCATCAGGCGGTCAGGAGCCACAGAACCAGCATGCGCGACCGCCTCTTTGTCCTCGTACTCGCCGACCAAGATCAATCGCAAGTCGACTCTCTTAAGGTCCGGAGCAATGACAACACCCCTCGCCCTCAGCACCTTCGACTCACTCCGCCTCGACGCCGTGCCCGACCAGGAGACCCTGCGCCAGGCCTACGGACTCCCCGGCGACGCGGCCGTGCGCAAGCAGATGACCGAACTCACCGACCAGACACGGCGGTTGATCGGCTGCTCATCGCTGGTCCTGGTCGCCAGCGCGGACGCCGAGGGCAACTGTGACGTCTCCCCGCGCGGCGGCCCCGCCGGGTTCGTCGCCGTCCTGGACTCGCGGACGGTGGCGATACCGGACGCGACCGGCAACAAGCGTCTGGACACGCTGCAGAACGTGATCGCCACCGGGCGGGCCGGGCTGCTGTTCGTCATCCCGGGGCGCACCACGACGCTCAGAGTGAACGGCCGGGCCTGCGTCTCCACCCGCCCGGAACTGCTGTCGCAACTGACCGCCGTGGGCAAGCCGCCGGCCAGTGCGCTGGTGCTGGGGATCGAGGAGGTCTACCCGCACTGTCCCAAGTCGCTCCTGCGCAGCGGGGCCTGGAAGCCCGAGCAGTGGCTGCCGGCGGACGCCCAGCCGGCCTCGGCCGAGGTGACGCTGGCCCAGCTGCGGATGCCTGAGCTGACGATCGCCGACGTCGAGCAGGCGGAGGCGGACTCGCTGAAGTACCGGTACGAGTAACCGGCCCGGCCCGGGCCGGCCCGGCCCGGTCAGGACGGGGCGAGGACGCAGAACTCGTGGCCGTCCGGGTCGGTCAGGCAGGTCCAGGGGACGTCGCCCTGACCGAGGTCGAGGTCGGTGGCGCCGAGGGCCCGTAGCCGGGCCACCTCTGCTGCTTTGTCGTCGCCGGGGTAGGGCAGCAGGTCAAGGTGGACGCGGTCCGGCGCGGTCTTCGGGTCGGTCGTGCGGAGGAACTCGAGATAGGGCCCGGTGCCCTTGGCGGAGCGCAGTACCGCCTGGTCGTCCGTCACCTCGTGCAGGGTCCAGTCCAGCGCCTCGTCCCAGAACCGGGCCATGCCCCGTGGATCCGTACAGTCGACGACGATCGCGGCGATCGGTCCGGTGTCCCGGTAGGTGTCTCTCGGCTCCAGTACGCAGAATTCGTTGCCCTCGGGGTCGGCGAGGACCGTCCACGGTACGTCCCGCTGGCCGACGTCGGCGGGCGTCGCACCGAGAGCCTTCAGTCGGGCGACCAGCTCCGCCTGATGGGCCAGGGAGGTGGTCGCGAGATCGAGGTGCACGCGGTTCTTCGTCGGTGTCTTGGGCTCCGGGACAGGAACGATGTCGATGCAGACCTCGACCGGGTCGGGCCAGACGAGGGCGCCGTCGGGTCCGACGTAGGTGGTCACACCGGGCTGGACGACATCCCACCCGAGCGCCTCCGCCCAGAATCGGCCGACCGCCGGCCCGTCGATCGCCTTGATGTTCACCTGAACAGGTCGCAGTGCCATGCCGGTGATCCTATGCAGGGATGCTGCACACGTGGGGTGGTGATGGTGCGGTGAGTGACGGACCGGACCATGACCCTCACCCGCCTCGGCCTGGCGCTGAACCGCAACCGCACCTGATCTCTTGCCGTTACAGCGCTCCCGCTACTGCGCCGCCACTACAGCGCTGACGCGCTCTGTGACGCCGTGAGCCAGGCGCGGTAGCGGCGCAGTGCGCGTCGCTGTTGGAGTTGCTCGGTGACCACGGCGCGCACCGGGTGGGTGCCGGGCCTCGGGTCGCTCCCGCGCGCGAGGCGGCGCATCTGGCTGCGGACCAGGGCCATGCCGGCCGCCGAGGCGAGAGCCTTGTTGGACCAGGTCACCGGCCGCAGCTGCCGTTCGGCCTCGCGGCCGCCGCGCCAGCGGTCGGGGAGGTCAGGGGTGACGGCCAGTGCGGTGCCGATCCCGATGACCGCGACGCCGCTGTCGAGGACCTCCTCGGCCGTCTCGCGGCGCGTGATGCCGCCGGTGAGCATGAGGGGGAGAGGGCTGGTCCTGACCAGATCCCTGGCCAGGTCGAGGAAGTAGGCCTCGCGGGCCTGGGTGCTCGCGTCGGCGGCGCGGCCAGTCATCGCCGGGCTCTCGTAGCTGCCGCCGGACAGTTCGACCAGGTCGACACCGAGGGGTTCGAGCATCTCGATGACCTGGCGTGCGTCGTCGGCGTCGAAGCCGCCGCGCTGGAAGTCGGCGGAGTTGAGCTTCACGGCGACCGCGAAGGACGGGGAGACGGTGGCGCGGACGGCGCGGACGACGTCCAGCAGTATCCGGGCCCGGTTCCCGAGCGATCCGCCCCACGCGTCGGTGCGCTTGTTCACGAGAGGGGAGAGGAACTGCGACAGCAGGTAGCCGTGCGCGGCGTGGATCTCCACACCGTCGAACCCGGCCTCCTCGGCCCGGCGGGCCGTGACCGCGAAGCGGGCCACCGTGGCCTCGATCTGCGCGGGGGTCATGGCGGTGGGGCGGCCGAAACGGCTGCTGAGCCTTCCCAGGTCGACGCCCACGTCGGAGGGACCCCACACGACGCCGGGCATGTCGGATTCCACCTGGCGGCCGGGGTGGTTGATCTGCATCCACAGGGCCCCGCCGCCGCTCTTGCCGGCCTCGGCCCACGCGGTGAACGGCTCCAGCGGGGCGGCGTCGTCGAGGACCACACCCGCCGGGCCGGTCAGCGCCTCGGCGTGCACCATGACGTTGCCGGTGATGAGCAGTCCGGCGCCGCCGGAGGCCCAGCGCCGGTACAGCGTGAGCAGCTCGCGGCCGGGAAGCTGGCCGTCACGGGCCAGGTTCTCCTCCATGGCCGCCTTCGCGATCCGGTTGGTGAGCGTTGCCCCGGAGCGCAAGGGCAGTGGCGAGAACAGCTCGCTGGACATCCGAGTTCCCCTCTTTCATGTCAGTCACCTACGATGTATGCACCGTTCACATTAGGGGTTGATGTAAGCGGCGTAAACATGAGGGAGTGTGACCTGTGTCGCAAGCGTCCGCGTACCACCACGGCGATCTGCGCGCCGCCTGCCTGCGTGCCGCGCGGGAGCTGCTCGAAGAGGACGGCAGTGCCGGCCTTTCGCTGCGCGCGGTGGCGCGGCGGGCCGGGGTGTCCGCGACGGCTCCCTACCGCCACTACGCGGACCGTGACGCGCTCGTCTCCGCGGTCGCCGCGGAGGGCTACCGCGAACTCGCCGAGCAGCTGGCCGCCGCCCATCCCGCACCCTCGACCCCCGACGACCTGGCGGCGGTCGCCGTCGTCTACGTGCGGTTCGCCCTTGAGCACCCCGCACTGTTCCGGGCGATGTTCGCCGAGCCCTGCGACCCGACCAGCGAGGAGCGGGTCGCCGCGACCGTCGTGATCACGGACTACGTCCGGGGCATCGTCCGCAACGCCTTCCCGGGCGCGGATCCGGAGGCCCTGGCGACCACGGTGTGGGCCCTGGTCCACGGCCTCGCCTTCCTGCACCTCGACGGCAAGCTCGACACCTCCACCCCCGAGGTGGTCGCCCGCCAGGTCCGCGCCGCCGTGCACGCCCTGTTCACCGTCGCCCCGGCGGCGCGGGCGCCGGGCACGCCACCGGAGTAGCCGCGAGGCCAGGGCACCCCGGTACCGGCAGGGCGCCGACGGCCTCCTCCACCGGGCTATCCGGCCTCCACCGGGCTATCCGACCTCCACTGGACTATCCGGCCGTGCGGGCGAGGCCGGGAGCGCTGAGCATGGCGGTGTCAGCCGAACCAGAACGGTCAGGAACGGTCAGGAACGGTCAGGAGTTCTTTCTATGGCGACAGGCTGGGACCCCCGCCCCATGACCAGCCCCGGTGACGGCGCCGAATGGCTGCCGGTCCTGGACATCCCCCCGCCCGCACGGCAGAGACGCTGGACCGTGCTGCTGCGCTGGTTGTTGCTGATTCCCCAGTTCGTGGTGTGGTGGCTGCTGAACATCGCGGCGTTCTTCGTCATGATCGTGGGCTGGTTCGCCGCCCTGTTCACCGGCCGTCTGCCCGACGGGATCTTCGGGTTCCTCAGCTCCGTCCTCGCGTACGGGACCCGGGTCAACGCGAGCGCGGCACTTCTCGTCGACCGCTATCCACCCTTCTCCTTCTCCGCACCGCAGTACCCCGTGCAGATCGAGGTCCGCCCCACCCCGCTCAACCGTCTTGCCGTGTTCTTCCGGCTGATCCTGCTGATCCCCGCGGCGATCGTCGCCGGCCTGCTGGAGAGCGGCTGGTACGCGATCAGCTGGGTGTTCTGGCTGATCACCCTCGTCCTGGGACGCCTGCCCGCTCCGCTGTACGCCGCGACGGCCGCCGTCGCCCGGTTCTCGATGCGCCTGCGCGCGTACACCTACATGCTCACGCCCGCCTACCCCAAGCGCGTGTTCGGCGACGAGCCGGTCCCCGCGGACGAGGTCCGGTCCGGCACCCGGCCGCTGCTGCTCGACACCACGGCCAAGGTTCTCGTCGTGCTGTTCCTGGTGCTCGGTCTGGCCGGCCACGTCGTCAACGCCAGCGTCGACCACGGCTCCGACCACGACGAGGACGATTTCATGGCCCACACCGTGACTTCATGGACCACCCCGTGACGGCGAACCGCTGAACGTGGTCAACGCCGCCCCCATGACCGCCTCTTGTCCCGCGGTCGTGCGTACCCGCCGACGCGACTCGTGCCGAGCCCGAGCGCCACCAGCGACTCCGCGAGACGGACCCCCGCACCCACTCCGTCGACCACCGGCACCCCCACCGCGTCACGGACCGCGCGCTCGAGTCCGGTCATCCCGGCGCAGCCGAGCACCAGGACCTCCGCGCCGGCGTCCCGTGCCGTACGGGCCGCGGTCAGGAACGCGTCCGTCGTGCGGGCCGCGTCGCCGAGTTCGAGGACGCCGAGCCCCGTACCGACCACGGCGACACAGTGCGCGCCCACCCCGGCCGTGTGCAGGCTGTCCTCGATCTGGCCGCGGGACCGGTCGAGGGTGGTCACCACCGCGTACCGCCTTCCGAGCAGACACGCGAGATGCGCGGCGGCCTCGGTGATGTCGACGACGGGGACGTCGACCAACTCCCGTGCGCCTTCCCGCCCGTGCTCCCCGAACCCGGCCATGACGACGGCGTCGTAAGCGGGTCCCTCGTAGGTGCGCAGGGCGTCGAGGACGGCGGCGGCCGAGAGGTACGAGTCGAGCCAGCCCTCCACCGAGTCGGGGCCCCATGAGGGGGTGAGTCCTTCGACGGTCGTGCCGGGGCTCGCGGCGTCCCGCGCGCCCCGCACGATCTCGTCCGTCATCGACTGTGTCGTATTGCAGTTGGTGACGAGAATGCGCACCTGCTCAGTCCTCCAGGGCCACGGGATCAGCCGCCGGACCCGTCTCCTCGGCGGCTTCGGAACCGGTCCGCTCCGCCCGGCACAGTACGGCGTAGAGGACGGCCGCCGTGGCGGTGCCGACGAACCACGAGTACGGGGCCACATTGCTGAAGAACGGCACGAGCGCGAGCACCGCCGCGAAGGCCGCCGTCGGCAGGAACGCCCCCAGCGCCTTGGGGTTGACACCCTTCCGGTAGTAGTACGGCGAGTCGGCGTCCGCGGTGAACAGCTGCGAGACGTCGACGCGGCCTCGCTTGACCCAGTAGTAGTCGACCATGATCACGCCGAACAGCGGGCCGAGGAAGGCGCCGAGGCCGCCGAGGAAGTAGTTGACGACGGTCGGGTTCGAGTAGAGATTCCACGGCGTGACCAGCAGGGCGGCCACCGTGCTGATCAGGCCGCCGACCCGGAAGCTGATCTTCTGCGGCCAGACGTTCGCCAGGTCGTAGGCGGGGGAGACGAAGTTGGCGACGATGTTGACGCCCATCGTGGCGATGGCGAAGGTGAGGGCGCCCAGGACGAGGACCCAGGTGTTCCCGACCTCGGCGACGAGGAGGGCCGGGTCGGTGATGGCCTTGCCGAAGACCTGGATCGACCCGGCCGTGACGATCACCGAGACGATGACGAAGGCCGTCGAGTTGATCGGCAGACCCCAGAAGTTGCCGCGCCGCACGGTGCGGTAGCTGGGCGCGAAGCGCGAGAAGTCGCAGAAGTTGAGCATCAGCGTGCCGTACGTCGCCAGGATCAGGCCGATCGCGCCGAACCACTGTCGCACCTGTTCACCGGTGGAGACCGGGTGCGGGGTGGAGGTGAGCGAGATGGACCAGTGGGCCTTGGCGAGGACCCAGATCGCGAGCGCGATCATCACGAGCCAGATCGCCGGGCCGCAGAAGTCCTGGAACTTGCGGACCGACTCCATGCCCTGGTTGATGATCAGCGCCTGGAGCACCCACAGGGTGAGGAAGGAGACCCAGCCCAGCGCGTCGAGCCCCAGGAATCTGTGTTCCGTCCAGGACTTGAGGCCGGGTATGGCCGCGAGCAGCATCACGTTGACGGCGACGGATGCCAGGTAGGTCTGGATCCCGTACCACATGATGGCGATGACGGCCCTGATGAGGGCGGGGATGTTGGCGCCCCAGACGCCGAAGCTGATCCGGCTGACGACGGGGAACGGGACGCCGTGGCGCTGGCCTATGCGGCCCATCCGGTTCATGCCGATGTAGATGATCACGAAGCCGGCCAGCAGTGACGTGAAGATCTGCCAGGCGTTGAGGCCGAGGACGAGCAGGCCCGCCGCGAAGGTGTAGTTGCCGAGGTTGTGGACGTCCGACATCCACATCGCGAAGAGGTCGAAGACCTTCCAGTTGCGCTTGTCGGCGGGGGCGAGGTCGTCGTTGACCAGACGTGGATCGGGGACGAAGCCGGGAGCGAGGCTTTGCGCGGGGTCGGTGACGGACACGGGGACCTCCGTGAGCGAGGGGGAAGTGGTGGAGCGAGCCCCGACCGACGGTCAAATCGGGGCAACCAGGAGCGAAAGGTTTCTTTGGTATACCAAAGTGGCGTCATCGTCCCGCTCCCGACGGCAATCGCCAATGTCCGTGCGGTTACAACTCGGTAAAACGGCACGGGAGTCGGTGAGGATGGGGGCATGACCCGCGCTGAGCCGTCGCCCCCTCCGCTGCCCCCGGCGGCCCCCTCGTTACCCCCGTCGACCCTCTCGTCACCCCTGTCGGCCCCCTCGCCCTCGTCACCTCTGCCTCCGTCGTCACTCGGCGCTGTGCGCGAGCGCGTGCTCGCCGAGCTCCGGCAGGAGATCATCGACGGCCGGCTTCGGCCCGGCGACCGGCTCGTCGAACGTGAACTCGCTGACAGGCTCGGCGTGTCCAGGGTCCCGGTCCGCGAGGCGATCCGAGCGCTGCTCACCGACGGCTTCGTCACCTTCGAGACCCCGCGCAGAGCGGTCGTCCGCACGCTCACCCGCACCGACGTGACCGAACTCTTCGAGCTGCGCGAGGCGTTGGAGGTCTACGCCACCGGGCTCGCCGCCCAGCGCGCCACGCGGGCCGACCTCGACGGGCTCGAAGAGCTCCTGGACCGGGCGGCCGTCGCGACCCGTGCCGGGGACGCGGCGGCGATCACCGAGGCGAACACCCGCATCCACGACCGGATCCTGGCCACGGCCGGCAACGGCCTGCTGATCTCCGTGATGGAACCGGTGGACGGCCGGCTGCGCTGGCTGACCCGGCGCAACGAGGAATGGCCCCAACTGCTCACCGAACACCGCGAGTTGTACGAGGCGATCGCGTCCCGCGACCCGGAGAAGGCCCGCGCGAGCGCGCTCGCGCACGTGCGCACGAACCGCGCGTCGACGCTGCGGCATCTCTTCGGCGAGGTGTCCGGCGAGGGGGAGGTGTCCGACGAGAGTGGCCCGGGTGCCGCCCCTGTGGCGGGTCCCTCACCCGCCTGATACGGATTGACGACGGCCACCGAACCGGACAGCCGAAATCGGGAAACCCGTAACCGGGAAACCCGTAACCGGGAAACCCGGAACCGGGAAACCCGGAACCGGGAAACCCGGAACCGGGAAACCGGGCCCCGAACAAGGAGAACCGCGATCGCTCCCGCCGATGTCACCTATGCCGTCACCGGTGCCACCGGTCGCCTGGGCGGGCGCGTCGCCCGCCGCCTGGCCGCCGCCGGCATCCCGCAGACCCTGCTGGTACGCACCCCGGCCCGCGCACCGGAGCTGCCCGGAGCCACCGCGGCACAGGGCGCCTTCGGGGACCACGACGCCCTCGTGCGGGCGCTGCGCGGTACCGACCGTGTCCTGATGGTCTCGGCCTCGGAGTCCCTCGACCGCGTCCACCAGCACCGCACCTTCATCGACGCCGCGGCACAGGTGGGCGTGGCACACCTGGTGTACATCTCCTTCTACGGTGCCGCGCCCGACGCCACCTTCACGCTCGCCCGCGACCACTGGCACACGGAGGAGCACATCCGCGCCAGCGGCCTGCCGTTCACGTTCCTGCGGGACAACCTCTATGCCGACTTCATGCCCGGACTCGTCGGCGAGGACGGCGTCATCCGCGGTCCGGCCGGTGACGGACGGGCCGCCGTCGTCGCCCAGGACGACATCGCCGACGCCGCGGTCGCGGTGCTCCGTGATCCGGGTCCGCACACCGGCACGGCCTACGAGCTGACCGGCCCTGAAGCGCTCACCCTCACCGAGGTGGCGGCCACGATCACCTCCGTCACCGGGCGCCCGGTGACGTACGTGCCGGAGACGGTCGAGGAGGCGTACGCCTCCCGTTCGGGCTACGGCGCTCCGGACTGGGAGCTCGACGCGTGGGTCTCCACGTACACCGCGATCGCCGACGGCTCGCTCGCCGCCGTGTCCACCGCCGTCCAGGACCTGACCGGCCACCCCGCCACCTCACTGGAACAGGTACTCCGGGTCCAGACGGGCCTCGCTCCCCAGTCCTGAGCCACCTCCCCGAACCTCCCCGACCCTCCCCGAAAACTGCGAGCCCCGTAGTACCCCGGTACTACGCGCGGCATGCGCTTCAGCCCCTCGGTACCACGGGATCCGGGGAGTCGGCCCCTAGCGTTGTGGGTGCGGCGTCGCAGGTGACGGGCGCCGGAGGCCGACAGAAAGTACGCGCATGATCGACGCACGGAAGCTGACCAAGAGGTACGGGGAGAAGACGGCCGTCGACGGGCTCGACTTCGTCGTCAGGCCGGGCACGGTGACCGGATTCCTGGGACCGAACGGCGCGGGCAAGTCGACGACGATGCGCATGATCGTCGGCCTCGACGCCCCGTCGGACGGCTCCGTCACCGTCAACGGCCACCACTACGCCCGCCACCAGGCACCGCTCCAGGAGGTCGGCACCCTGCTGGAGGCGAAGTCGGTCCACCCGGGCCGCTCGGCGTACAACCACCTCAGGGCCCTCGCGCTGACCCATGGCATTCCGCGCCGCCGCGTGGACGAGGTCATCGACCTCGCCGGGCTCGCGAGCGTGGCGAAGCAGCGGGCCGGCGCCTTCTCCCTCGGGATGGGGCAGCGCCTCGGCATCGCGGCGGCGCTGTTGGGCGATCCGCAGACGGTGATGCTGGACGAGCCCGTCAACGGCCTCGACCCGGAGGGCGTGCTCTGGATCCGCAACCTGCTGAAGACGCTCGCGGACGAGGGCCGGACGGTGTTCGTGTCCTCGCACCTGATGAGCGAGATGGCACTGGTGGCGGACCACCTGATCATCGTGGGGCGCGGGCGGCTGCTGGCCGACACCACCGTGGCGGACCTGATCCGCGAGGCGGGCGGCGACATGGTGAAGGTCGCGTCGCAGGACCCGGCGCGGCTGCGGGACGTGCTGGCCGGGCCGGGCGTCGACGTCACCGGCCGGATCGGCTCCGAGGAGCTGCAGGTGACCGGACTGACCGCCCGCGAGATCGGCCTTAAGGCGGCCGAGCACGGGATCGCGCTGTTCGAGCTGAGCGCCAGGACCGTCTCCCTGGAGGAGGCGTTCATGGACCTGACCAAGGACGCCGTGGAGTACCACGGCACCACGTCCGGGATCGAGACCCTCGGGAGGCCCGCATGAGCACCCTCACCGCAACCGCCGAAGAACCCCGGACCACCCCCGCCCGCCCCGCCTACCGGGTCACCGGACGACGCGTCCTCTCCTCCGAATGGGCCAAGCTGTGGTCCCTGCGCTCGACCTGGATCACCCTGGGCCTCGGCCTGCTGTTCCTGGTGGCGTTCGGCCTGATCGCCGCGAGCCGCTACAAGTCGGGGATCCACACCGGCCGCATGGACCGGGACTTCGCCGCGTCCACCGCCGTGAGCCTGTCCCTCTTCGGCACGAACTTCGCCCAGCTGGCCCTCGGCGTGCTTGGGGTGCTGGTCACGGCGGGGGAGTACTCGACCGGCATGATCCGCTCGACGCTCGCCGCGGTGCCCCGGCGACTGCCCGTGCTGTGGTCCAAGGCGGCCGTGTTCGGCCTGGTCGCGCTGGCGGTGGGGACGGTGGGCGCGTTCGTCGCCTTCGTCTTCGGGAGCGGCATCGTCTCGGGCACGCCCGCGGCCATGGGCCTCTCGCACGCGGGAGTCGTACGGAGTCTGCTGGGCGCCGGTCTCTACCTCGGCCTGGTCGGAGTGATCGGCTGCGCACTCGGCGCGCTGCTGCGATCGGTCGCCGGCGGGATCTCGGTCCTTGTCGCCGTCCTGATGCTGATCCCGGGACTGATCTCCCTGCTGCCCAGTTCCTGGCAGGACCACATCAGCCCCTACCTGCCGTCCAACGCGGGGGAGTCGATGTTCGCGCTGACCCACGACGCCACGGCGCTGTCACCGGGCGCAGGGCTGCTGGTCTTCCTCGGCTGGACGGCGCTGGCCCTCGGCGGCGCGGCGTACCGGCTCGCGCGCACCGACGCCTGACACCCGCACCATGACAGGGTGACGTCCGTGACCACCGAAGACATCAGCGGGATGGGACCGCTGGTCGCCCGACTGTCCCGGGGCGGCCAGCGGCTGCGCCAGGCCGACCGGACACATCCGTGGGTGCTGGACACCACGGTCGTGGTCCTGGTCTTCCTGACGTTCTGCCTGCCCGACCTGCTCCACTTCGGCGCCGGCGACGCAGACGGCCCGCGCCGTTTCCGTCTGGCGTTCACCCGTCTCCCGTTCGGCGGCATGCTGGCACTCCAGGCCGGCCTGGTGCTTCCCCTGCTGTGGCGGCGGCGCAGGCCCATGGCCGCCTTCGCCGCCGTCGCCGCGGTGTTCGTCCTCCAGTGGGTCCTGGGCGCGGCACTGCGCGCGGACATAGCCCTCTTCATCGCCCTGTACAGCCTGGCCCTGCACGGGCGGCTACGACAACTGCCGTGGGCCTGCGCCGCCACGGCGGGCGCCATGGTTCTGGTGGCCGTACGCGCGTCCACGGCCGTGTCCGTCTGGGACGCCCTGTTCTTCCTCCTGAGCACGACGACCGCGGCCCTCGCGCTCGGCCTGATGGTACGGATCCGCCGCGCCCAGCTCGCCGGACTGCGGGACCGGGCCGCCAGGCTGGAGGTCGAACGCGACCAGCGCAGCAGGCTGGCCACGGCCACCGAACGCACCCGGGTCGCCCGCGAGATGCACGACATCGTCGGCCACAACCTCGCCGTCATCATCACGCTCGCCGACGCGGGCGCCTACGCCACCGACATCGCACCCGAGCGCGGCAAGGAAGCGCTCCAGCTCATCGGCGACACCGGCCGCCAGGCCCTCGGCGAGCTCCGGCGTGTGCTGGGTGTCCTGCGCGAGACGGCCGAGAGCCCCGCACCGGGCGGGCCCGAACTCAGCCCGCAGCCCGGCATCGCCGACATCGGCGCACTGTGCGCCAACGTGCGCGCCGCCGGACTCGAAGTCGTCTACCGGACCTCCGGCGACGTGGACACCCTCGACAACGGAGTGCAGTTGACGGCGTACCGCATCGTCCAGGAAGCCCTCACCAACACCCTGAAGCACGCCGACACCGGCACCCGGGTGCACCTCGCGCTCCTCGTCGAGGGGGACACCCGGCTGACCATCCGGGTCCGGGACACCGGCCCGACCACCCAGCACAAACCGCACGCGGAAGGACACGGCCTGGTGGGCATGCGGGAACGAGCCGCCCTCTACGGCGGCAGCGTCAGTGCCGGCCCGGCGGGCGGCGGAGGCTGGAGCGTCGAGGCGATCCTCGACCTCACCCCCCAGGGCGGTGCCTGGTGACCACCGTGCTCATCGTCGACGACCAGCCGCTCCAGCGCTACGGCTTCCACATGCTGCTGGACTCCGTCCCCGAGACCCAGGTCCTCGGGGAGGCCGCCCACGGCGCCGAAGCGGTGCGGATGGCGGCCGAACTGCGCCCGGACGTCGTCCTGATGGACGTCCGCATGCCCGGCATGGACGGCATCGAGGCCACGCGCCGCATCGTCGCCGCGGGTGACCGCTCACGCATCCTCGTCCTCACCACCTTCGACCTCGACGAGTACGTCCACGCCGCGCTCCGGGCCGGTGCCAGCGGCTTCCTCCTCAAGGACGCGCGCACCGAGGAACTGCTCGCCGGCATCCGCGCCGTCGCGGCCGGCGATGCCGTGATCGCGCCCGCTCTGACCCGCCGCCTGCTGGACGAGTTCACCCACTACGTCCCGGCCCCCGGCGGAGACACCGGACAGGATCCGAGACTCGGCTCCCTCACCGACCGCGAACGCGAGATCCTGGTCGCCGTCGGCAAGGGCTGGACCAACGGCGAGATCGCCACCCGGTTCGTCCTGTCCGAGTCCACGGTCAAGACCCACGTCGGCCGCGTCCTCGCCAAGATCGGCGCCCGCGACCGCGTCCAGGCAGTGATCTTCGCCTACGACCACGGCCTCGCCCGCCCCCAGGCGAACTGAGCTCACAACCAGCCGCAGCGCTGAGCCTGCAGCGCCATCTGGAAACGGTTCGCGGCGCCGAGGCGGGTCATCAGGATCTGCAGCCGACGGAACAGTGTGCGCCGGCTGATGCCCAGCTCGCGGGCGATGACGTCGTCGCCCGCGCCGCCGGCGAGGAGCCACAGCAGCCGACGGTCGGCGGGCGCCAGACCGCCCGGCAGGGCGGTGGAGCCATGGAACGGCAGGGCGCTCCGCCAGGACTGTTCGAACAGCGCCACGAGCGCGGACAGCAGCCCGCACGGCTGCACGACCAGCATGGTGTTGTGCACGTCGGCCTCCTTGATCGACAACGACACGAGCGCGTAGGCCTCGTCGATGATCAGGAGTTTGACCGGCACCGAAGCGAGCACCCGCGCCTGTTCGCCGGCCCTGACGGCCGGTTCGATGGCGTCCTTGAGGCGGCCCGGATGCTCCAGCGACTCCCGCGAGTACACGACGCGCTGCGTCACACCCCGGGCGAGCGTGGCCATCGCGTCGTCCATGGCCCTGGGCAGGGGGAAGTACGGGGGTGACTCCAACTGACGGATCTGCTCGCGGGCGCTGGCCCACGCCTGACGCATCCTGGGGCCGATGGCGTCCCCGGTGACGACCTCGACGAGGTTGTCGTTGTAGGCGGCGAGCCGCTGCCTGCGGAACGACTCGAAGGCGCCGCCGACGGTGAGGCGTGACTCCTCCACCTCGGCCGTCCGGCGCCGGGCGAGGATCTCCAGGCCCGCCGCCGGCGGAACCGGTGCCACCTCGTCACCGTTCGCCCCGGGCGGGCTGGTCAGACCGGCGTCGACCAGTTCGGCGTACGCCTCGGTGAGCTCCGCGCCGTCCAGACCGCACGCGGCCGCGATCGCACTCAGGGGAGCGGGCGCCAGCTCCAGAAGCGCCAGGTAGACCCGGCCCGCGGTGTCGTCCACCCCCAGCTGCCGAAGGGCCTCGCCGAGTTTCTCGTTCGCCATACGCCGCATTATCGACGGCGTCGGACCGGCCCGCGGCGCAGGTCCGCACGGGTGGATGGCTGATCTGTGCCACTGGCACTTATCGGCCCTCGGGGCGCGCGGGGCGAGGTAGCGTGCGGGGGCCGCCGAGGACGGTGGCAGCGCGGAACCCACCCGGAAAGAAGGTGCCCCACGTGGCGAAGGCTCGAAAGAACGGCCTCTACTCAGGGATCTCCGAGGAGCTGTCCGCGCTGATGCGGACGGGGTGGGCGGACACCGAGCGGCACGACCTGAAGGCCTCCGAGCAGGCCCCGTACGCGGCGGACCGCCGAGCGGCACTCTCCGCGCGCTTCCCCGGCGAGCGCCTCGTGATCCCCTCGGGAAACCTCAAGGTCCGCTCGAACGACGACACTTACCCCTTCCGGCCGTACACGGGCTACGTGCACATGTCCGGTGACCAGGCCCGCGACGGCGCGATCGTCCTCGAACCCCGGACCGACGGCGGCCACGACGCCTACTGTTACCAGCTGCCGCGCGACAGCCGGGACAGCGACGAGTTCTGGTCCGGCTACACCGCCGAACTGTGGATGGGCCGGCGACGCTCCCTCGCCGAGTCCGAGCTCGTACTCGGTCTGCCCTGCCGCGACGTCCGCACGGCCGCCGCCGACCTGGCCGCCGCCACCGGCGTACCGACCAGGATCGTCCGAGGTGTCGACCCGGCCCTGGAGGCCGCCGTCACCACCGACCCGGAGCGCGACGCCGAGCTCGAAGAGGCGCTCAGCGACCTCCGGGTGATCAAGGACGCGTGGGAACTCGGCGAGATGCGCAAGGCCGTGGACTCCACGGTGCGCGGCTTCACCGACGTCGTCGGTGAACTCTCCCGGGCCGTCGCGTCGTCCGAGCGGTGGATCGAGGGCACGTTCTTCCGCCGGGCGCGCCTGGAGGGCAACGCCGTCGGCTACGGCTCGATCTGCGCCGCGGGCGAGCACGCCACGGTCATGCACTGGCAGGACAACGACGGCCCGGTACGCCCGGGGGAGCTGCTCCTGCTCGACGCCGGAGTGGAGACGCACACCCTCTACACCGCCGACGTCACCCGCACCCTCCCCATCAACGGGACCTTCACGCCGGTACAGCGCAAGGTCTACGACGCGGTGTACGAGGCCCAGGAGGCGGGCTTCGCCGCGGTGAAGCCGGGCGCCAGGTACCGCGACTTCCACGAGGCGTCCCAGCGGTACCTGGCGGCGAAGCTGGTCGAGTGGGGCGTCATCGAAGGCCCGGCGGAACGGGCGTACGAGCTCGCCCTGCAGCGCCGCTTCACCATGGCGGGCACCGGCCACATGCTCGGCCTCGACGTGCACGACTGCGCCCACGCGCGGCAGGAGGAGTACGTCGACGCCGTGCTGGAGCCGGGAATGGTGCTCACGGTCGAGCCGGGCCTGTACTTCCAGCCGGACGACCTGACGGTGCCGGAGGAATGGCGCGGCATCGGCGTCCGGATCGAGGACGACCTGGTCGTCACCGACGACGGCCACGAGAATCTGTCCGCCGGTCTGCCGCGGTCCGCGGACGACGTCGAGGCGTGGATGGCCCGGTTCGCGGGCTGACGCAGGACGGTCGATCCGCGGGTGAGTCGTTCGTGCATATGCGGAACGGGCGTGCGGTAGGCACGAACCGCAACCTCTCCCCAGGGCATCGCCGTTAGGCAGGCATGCACCCGGGATTTCACCGCGGCCGACGCGACATGCGGGGCGCCTACTGGCTGACCTGTTCCGAGAGCGACTGCCCGATGTGCCGGCAGCTCCTGCTGCCGGACGATGTTCCGCTTCCGCCGTCCGGGAGGAACGACCCCTCCCGACGGCGGTCCCGGACGGATCGCCTGCTGGCAGGCATACGGACCGTCATGGTGTCGTTCGCGGCCATCGTGACGGTGGTGGCCGCGGTCGTCACGGTGTGGCGGACCTGACGGCCCGGTTCAGGTCGAGCAGGCTCAGGCCGAACATCAGTATGCCCAGGGGCACATGGACACTCAGTACGTGCGCGATGCCCAGGACGACCTGGAGCGAGGCGAGAAGCAGGAACCCGGTCGCGTACAGGACAGGGCGGAGCGAGGCGCCGCCCGGGCGCCAGGCGAGGACCGCGGCGAGCAGATACAGCATCGTCATGCCGTACATGACGCGCGCGCCGGCACTGTGCAGGAGGTCGCCGTGCCGGGTGGACAACAGCATCCCGGCACTGACCGACTGCAGAAGAATCGCCGTCGTCTGCAGGGCGATCGTGGCGCGGACGAACGTGGAGAACCTGGTGCCGCGCTGCTGTCCTGCCGTCTGTGTGGACATACCGCCTCATCCCTGTTGACTGCTCGTAGGTGTTCTGTGTTCTGTGTTCAGCGTTCTGTGCTCTCTGCTTGCTGAGTCCGACGAAGCAGCCACAGGGAACGTGAGGTGGCAGAGCAACTCTGGTGTGTGAGCTGCATCTCAAGGATCATGGCGGTGTCGCTGTACGCACGGGGGAGTTCATGGTCGTGTCCGATCGTTCCGCAACGCGTTCGTGCGAGGTGGCGGGTGAACGACGTCAACTCATCAATCTCGCCTACCGGTTCCTCGGCTCGCTGGCCGAGGCGGAGGACGCGGTACAGGAGACCTACGCCCGCTGGTACGCGTTGTCACCGCAGGAACAGCGGGCCGTCATGTCACCGGGCGCCTGGCTCGCACGGGTGGCCGCCCGTGTCTGCCTCGACGTGCTCGGTTCGGCGCGGGCGCGGCGCGAGCGCTACGTCGGCGCATGGATCCCGGAACCCGTACCGGACGCGGCGGAGTGGGGCGGCGGGACCGATCCGGCCGAACAGGTCACCCTGGACGAATCGGTCGACATGGCCCTGCTCGTCGTGCTGGAGACGATGACGCCCGCCGAACGTGTCGCCTTCGTCCTGCACGATGTCTTCCGTTACCCCCATGCCGAGGTGGCCACGGTCCTCGGCCGCACCCCCGAGGCCTGCCGCCAACTGGCCTCGTCGGCCAGACGCAGGGCCCGCACCGCTCGCCCCCTGAGCGCCCCGACAGCCCAACAGGCGGGCGTCGTCGGTGACTTCAAGCGGGCGTGGGAATCCAAGGACATCGCCGCGCTGGTCGGCCTGCTCACCCCGGACGCCACGCTCATCGCCGACGGCGGCGGCCTGGTCGGCGCGGCCCTGCGTCCGGTCAACGGCGCGGGTGACATCGTCCGCTATCTGACGGGCATCGGTGACCGGGCTCCGGTCATGGACCTCCTGGAGCGAACGGTCAACGGACGCGCCGGCCTGGTGGCCCGGACCGGAACGGGCACCACGGCGACGGTGGCCGCCTTCCACGTCGCCCCGGACGGCCGCGTCACTCACATCTGGGCGGTACGCAACCCGGAGAAGCTGCGCCTGTGGAGCGACGGCGTCAAGTAGAAGGTCCCGTTCAGGCCCCCTTGAGTGAGTCGCGGGGACGGAGAACGCCCGGCATACGTCGGGATGCCGGGCGGTACCGCGAACCGGTTACGGCGTGACGACCCCGTCCGCGTACGCGTCGAGCTCCGCCAGGAAGCGGTCGCGCACTGCCGGGGCGGCCCAGGAGGTGTCGATTGCTTTGCGCATCCCGCGGGACCTGATGCTCGCGGTCGGCATCGACAGCCGCTTCGCGCAGCAGTACGACCCACCCATCAGGCCATCGACCTCCGCCCGGTCGACCAGGCGGAGGCCGCGGTCGCCATGCGGCTGAAGAGGCTGGGCGGCGGAGCCGTGGACAAGCCGGCAACGGTCCCCAACCGGCTGCGAACGCGAGCCGGCACGCAGGGCCAGTGACGCACTGACGCAGGCTTCGCGGCCGTGTAGTGCGGCAAGTTCCGGCGGGCGCCTTCGAGTTGGACCCGTCGCATCGCTCGATGCCGGCCTCGCCCCGCGCGCCTCGTACGCGAACTGACGAACCGTGAGACAGACGCGCGTAGATCCATGCGCCCCGCCCGCGCATTTTCCAGTTGGTATGCCATACGCGTGGCCAATACACCGAGGGCCGGCCGCCCCGTAGGCCTCCGCCGCGCCCAAAAACCCGCATCCGCCGACCCCTTGACGCCGCTGTCGGCGGCGGATGAAACTTCCGCGAGCCGAAAATGGGATCCCATTATTCGGAATCTCTGCTCTGATCGGAGGGACGCGCATGGAAGCACCACCGGTGGGAACGAACGCGGACGCGAGCCCGCGGCACCGTCAGTTGGAAGCCACGCTCGACCGGATCGGGGTGACGGGCGCGCACCGGCAGATCGGCGCGATGGTGCTGCTCGGTGTGTTCTTCGACGCGCTGGAGCAGAACGCGGTCGGCCTGGTGGGACCCGTACTGCGGGAATCGTGGGGGACCTCGGCCGCCGAGCTCGGGTTCCTGAACACCATCACCTTCACCGCCGCGGCCCTCGGCCGGCTCACCACCGGCATCATCGGCGACAAGATGGGCCGCCGGGCCATGCTCACGGTGAACCTGCTGCTGTTCTCGCTCGGGGCACTGATCTGCGCCTTCGCACCCGTCTACGCGGTGGTGGCGATCGGCCGGTTCATCGTCGGCTTCGGTCTCGGCGGCGAGATCGCCATCGCCGTGACGATGATGTCCGAGTTCTTCGCGGCACGGCACCGCGGCACCGCCGTCGGAATCATCAACGTCACGGCCGGCGGGCTCGGCAACATGCTCGCCCCCGGATTCGGCGTCCTGGTCTTCACCATGTTCTCGGGACCTGACCGCTGGCGCTGGCTGTTCGGGCTGCTCGCCGTGCCCGCACTCCTGGTGCTCTTCTACCGCCGGTTCGTGCCCGAGACGCCGCGCTACCTGCTGTCGAGGGGCAAGGTCGACGAGGCCAACCTCGTCCTCAACCGGCTCGCGTCCGGCCGGCTCCGAGGCGAACTGGGGGAGCCGAAGCACTACATCACCGCGGTCGACAGCGGCGAGCGCGTCGTCCCGGAACGGAACAGACTGCGAGACGTCTTCGCCGGAGGGCTGCGGCGGCGCACCCTTTCCCTCGGCGTGGCCGTGTGCATGTCGTACGGCGCGCAGATCTCGATCCTGTCCCTGATGCCCACGATCCTGGTGGCCCAGGGCCACAGCATCACCAAGTCGCTGGTCTTCACCCTGGTCATGCAGTCCGGTTCGCTGGTCGGGGCGCTCGTCGCCTCCACCGCGGCGCGCTACGTAGCGCGCAAGGTGGTCCTCACCGTGGCCGCCGCACTGGGCTGTGCGGCGGCGTTCGCGTTCGGCTTCCTGGCCACCGATGTTGCGCTGATCCTCACCCTCGGCGCGGCCGTCAACTGTTGCATCATCACGTTGAACACCACGATCTGGATCTTCGCTCCCGAGCAATTCCCCACCCGGGTAAGGGCGTTCGGCACATCGATCATCCTGGCCCTCGGCTCCCTCGCGGGCGGCCTGACGCCGATGCTCGCCGGCGCGGCCTTCGACTCGTACGGCATGGCGGGCATGTTCACCCTCATCGGTGTGCTCTTCGTGGGCCTGGCCGTGTCCGTGCAGATCCCGCCGGAGACCTTCGGGCGGCCCATGGAGGAGGACGGACCGGAGGCCGGCAAGTGACCGTCGTCGCGCTGATCAACCCCAACACCTCGCAGGCCGCCACCACGATGATGGCAGGGATCGCCCGGCACACGCTGCGACCGGAGGACGGGTTCGAGGTCCTCGGGATCACCGTGGCCGACGGGCCCTCGATGCTGGTCAGGGAGAACTTGCTGCGGGCCGCCGGGCCGCAGGTGGTGGCCGCGGCACGGCGCACCCTCGCGGGTCCGGACGGGAAGCGGGTCGCCGCCCTGGTGGTGAGTGCCTTCGGTGATCCGGGAGTTGAGCAGCTGCGTGCGGAGGCCGGGGTGCCCGTCGTGGGGATCGCCGAGGCGGCCATGGCGGAGGCGGCCGCGGGCGGGCGCCGGTTCGGGATCGCCACGACGACGCCCGGCCTCGCCGACGCCATCGAGGCACGAGTCGACCAACTCGGCCACCGCGCCCAGTACACCGGCATACGTCTGACCTCCGGTGATCCGCAGGAGTTGGCGGCCACCCCTGAGCTGATGCGCGAGCGCCTGGCCGAAGCCGTCGAGGCGTGCATCGTCGACGACGGCGCCGAGGCGGTGATCATCGGCGGCGGACCGCTGGGCGAGGCGGCCGAGGCGCTGCAGGGCCGTTTTCCGGTGCCGGTCGTCGAACCGATCCCGGCGGCGTGCCGGGAGGTGCGGCGGGCCCTGACCGCAGAGTAAACAAACGGGCGCAAAACAAGCCACCGCAAACAAGCCACCGTAAAACATGAGGGGTTTGCCATGAGCAGTTCCGACAGTCCCGATTCCATACCGGCCGGTGTGTCCGACCCGGCCGGCGCCGAGCTCCAAGGCGCCTATCGCAAGATCACGCTGAAGCTCATCCCGTTTCTCGCCGGCCTCTGGGTGCTGGCCTGGATCGACCGGGTGAACATCGGCTTCGTCAAACTGACCATGCTCGATGACCTCAGATGGAGCGAGACGGTGTACGGCCTCGGCGCCGGCATCTTCTTCCTGGGCTATTTCTTCTTCGAGGTACCGAGCAATCTTCTCCTGCAGAAGATCGGCGCCAAGAAGACCATCATGCGGATCATGATCGGCTGGGGTCTGACAAGCATCGCGATGATGTTCGTGACGACGCCGGGGATGTTCTACTTCCTGCGCTTCCTGCTCGGAGTGTTCGAGGCCGGCTTCTATCCCGGAATCATCCTGTTCCTGACGTACTGGTTCCCGAACAGCCGGCGGAGCAAGGCGTTCGGCATGTTCATGTCCGCATCCGCCTTCGCCGGAGTGCTCGGCGGGCCGCTCGCCGGCTGGATCATGACATCCCTCGACGGCGTCAACGGCATGCAGGGATGGCAGTGGGTGTTCGTCGTCGAGGGCGTTCCGTCCGTCCTCGCCGGCTTCGTGACCTTGTTCTACCTGAGCGACAGGCCGGAGGCCGCGAAGTGGCTGACCCCGCGTCAGCGGGAGTTCGTGCTGCAGGACATCGCACGCGAGGACGCCACGCTGGGATCCCGCGAGCACAGCATGCTCGCGACGCTCAAGCAGGGCCGCATCTGGCAGTTCATCGCGATCTTCTTCTGCATCATTACGGCGAACTCCGCACAGACCTTCTTCGGGCCGACCATCATCAAGGAGGTCGGCTACGACAGCCCGGTCACCATCGGCTGGATCATGGCGTTCGCCTACCTACTCGGCGGCGCGGGCATGATCTACAACGGCTTCCACTCGGACCGGCACCTCGAGTCCCGCTGGCACTGCGGGCTCGCCGCCGCGCTCGGCTCGGCGTCGTTCGCGGCCATCGCCGTCACGATCAACTTCAGCCCGGTCCTCACCCTGATCGCCCTGGTCCTGGCGATCATCGGCACCATGAGCGCGATCCCGGTCTTCTGGCAGATGCCCAACCAGTTCCTCGCCGGGACCGCCGCGGCCGGCGGCATCGCGCTCATCAACTCCATGGCCAACCTGGCCGGATTCAGCGCCCCCTACATGCTGGGCTCGATCAAGACCTCCACCGGTTCCCTCTCCCCGGGGCTTGCTGTCGTGGCGGCCTTCGAGATCGGCGCGACCGTACTCATCCTCATGTGCATCCCCAAGGTCAAGAAGGCCGTCGCCCCGGCATCGGTCAAGCAGGAAGCCGAGGCACCTCAGGCATGAACGCACCGAATTTCGCAGCGGATGCCCCGCTACTCGATCTCCAGGCCGTCAATGCGCTGGACCGGGAGGAGTTCGTCCGCCTGCTCGGCTCCGTTTTCGAGCACTCGCCGTGGGTCGCGGCCGGGGCCGTCGCAGCCCGTCCGTTCGACAGCGTCGAGGCCCTGCACGCGGCGATGATCGACGTGGTCCGGAGGCTCTCGCGGACCGAGCAGATCGACTTCCTGTGCGCGCACCCTGAACTGGCCGGAAAGGAGGCGCAGTCCGGGGACATGACCTCGGACTCGACGACCGAACAGGCGAGCGCCGGTCTGGACGCGCTGGCTCCGGCCGAGCTGGACCTGATCACCCGGATGAACGCCGAGTACCGGCAGCGCCACGGTTTCCCGTTCGTGATCTGTGTGCCCAGATACAACAAGACGCAGATCCTCGACGAGTTCCGGCGCCGCACCGCCAACGAGACCGAGGCGGAGCTGTCGGAGGCGGTCAACCAGATCACCGTGATCACCGGACGGCGCCTCCGGGCGATCGTCCGCGACGGGACGCGGCCATGACCAGCGAGAACGTGCCCGGATACATGCCCGGAAACATGCCGGAGAGCGTGCCCGAAAACATGCCCGCCTCGCACGACCAGGCTCCCAGCCGTCGAAGGCTCCTGGGAGCAGGCCTGGTCCTCGGCCCCATGGCCGTCGTACCGATGGGCTTCGCCGGTCCGAGCAGCGCGGCGAGCCGGGCGGCAGGCGCCAGTGGGGCGCCGGCAACCGCCAAGGCGGCGCCGGGCAAGACGCCCATTCCACCGGTCGAGCCGAGCCTGACCGTGCACGCGATCGACACCTACCGAGGGGAGACCGAGGCCGGACTGCGATTCGACCTCTCGTACTTCGAGAACGGCGGCTACCGGCTCCTCGAAAGGTTCGAGACGCTCGCGGGCGGGCGGACGAAGGACCCGCTCCTGAACCGGGATGAACTGAAGGCCGGCCGTTACGAGATCACGCTCCACCTGGCGGAGTACTTCTCTCGCATCGGCGCCCGGCTTCCGCAGCCCTCATTCCTGGAAGAGGTTCCCATCCGGTTCAAGGTGGCGGACGCCGCACAGCACTACCACGTGGCGATCCTTTTCAGCCCCTGGAACTACTCCTACTACCGAGGCAGCTAGTCCGCCCGCGGGAGGTCACGAATGGCCGGAATATCGACGCACGTTCTGGATATCGCCAACGGGAAACCCGGCGCCGGAATGCGTATCGAATTCTCGATTCTCGAAAACGGCGCCTACCGGGTCGTCAAGACGGTACGGACCAACGAGGAGGGGCGGACCGACGAGCCGATCCTGAAGCCGGAGGACGCGAAGGCCGGGCGCTACGAGCTGCTCTTCCACGTCGACGAGTACTACGCCGGGCTCCGGGGGCACCTGCCGGACCCGCCCTTCATCGACCAAGTACCCGTGCGCTTCACGGTGTTCGACGCGACGCAGCACTTCCACATACCGATGATCTGTACACCGTGGAACTGCACGACGTACCGCGGCAGCTAGACATGTGCCGCTGAGGTGTGTCGCTGAAGCGAGGGCGCGGACCGGCCCGGAGTCACCGGGCGGGTCCGCGCACCGACGTCAGGTGTCGGCGTACCCGAGTGAAGACGCGATTCGCTCGTGGACAGTCGTCATGCGCGCAGGTCGAGCAGCATGACGTCATAGAGGTGCGGGCCCTCCCACGGCCGCGCCTCGCCGATCTTGGCGTAGCCCCACGCCTGGTAGGCGGCCGATGCCGCCTGGCTGTCCGGGTGGACGTTCAGCAGCACCCGCTCGGCTTCGATGCCGTCGAGCACGGCTTCGTGGAGGCGGCGCGCCACCCCCTGCCCGCGCCACGCTCCGCGCACGGCGAGTTCCATGAGGCCGAAGGTGCGGTGCCCGTCCTCGCGCCGCATGCCGTCGGGGACGGACTCGGTCAGTTCGTCCCACCACCGGGTGTCGGACGGGACCGTCCAGCCGCACGCCACGCCGACCGGCTCGCCGTCCTCGGAACGGGCCAGAGTGCCGCGAAAGGTGTGTTTGCGGGTCTGGAGGAGAAAGCGCCGGAAGGCGGCCGTGATGTCGTCGGCGGTTTCGTTGTACGGCGGTTCCGCGAAGACGTCGGCGTAGACGAGCCTGAAGGCGTCCACGGCGTGTGCCGCGGCCGGGCCGTCCATGCGCTCGACCGTGATGGTTCCTCGCGTGGCCATGCGGTGCCCCTCGCGTTCGATGAAGGGCTATTAGACCCCGAACCCCCCGGACACGGATATCTGCTGGCCTGTGATGTAGCCCGCCTGTTCGGAGGCGAGGAAGACCGCGGCGTGGCCCACGTCGTCCTGGTTTCCCCAGCGGCGCATCGGGACGAGTGCCCGCGCCCGGTCCTCCCACTCGGCGTCCACCACACCCTGCTCCTTCAACTCCCGGAACATGCCCGCGTCGATCACACCGACCAGAACCGAGTTGGCCCGCACCCCGTGCTGCCCCTCCTCCTTCGCGATCCCGCGCACCAGCGCCTCGTTGGCCGCCTTGGGCAGCACGGAAAGACCGTCGTGGACCGGGAACCACGCATCGCCCGCCGAGCCGAGGTGCACCAACGAACCACCGTGCTCCCGCAGATGGGGGCAGCAGCGCGTGCACGGCCGTGAACATGCCCAACGCTTCCACCTCGACGGAGTGCCGGTAACGCTCGGGGCTCGTGTCCGCGAGAGCGATCTGGTCGACGACAGGACCCGCGCCCCACACCAGGGTGTGCACGCGGCCGTGCTCCGCACACGCCTCGGCCACGACGCGGCGCACCGCCTGTTCGTCGCGCGCGTCCACCTGGTGTGCGCTGGCCTTCACTCCCAGCACGCGCAGTTCGGCCACCGCCTCCTCGGCCGATGCGCGCCGCGAGTGGTAGCAGACGGCGACCGGGCTGCCGGCGCGGGCGAACGCGGTGGCCACACCGCGGCCCAGTCCGCCGCTGCCGCCGAAGACCAGGGCCGCGCCTTCGGGGAGAGTCAGGGTTGTCACGATGTTTGTTCCCTTCGTCGTCTGTCGCGCAAGGTGTGCCATCGTCCACTGCCGCACCAGGTGCTGGGGAACCCGGTCCGGGCCCACCGGGGCACGCTCCGGCGGCCGTCCGGGCAGGCGCCGACCGTACGTCCGCGCTTCCCGCCCCGGCATCAACTTCTCCCGCTGACCGGGAACTTGCCGTGGCCTCGGCCCGTGTCTGCTACCTACCGTCGCCGTCACCCAGCCCGTCCGCCGAGAGAGGAGCCGGCCATGCCGTCCGAACCCGCCCCGCCGAGCTCGAGCCTTGCCGAGCGCGTCGCCCGACTGGAGGCGCGTCAGGAGATCGAGGAGCTCAAGTACCGCTACCTGCGCGCCTGCGATCACAAAGATCCCGAGGCGTTCCGCGCGTGCTTCATCCGCGAGGGAGCCGACATCGACTATGGCGAACTGGGCACCTTCGCCACCGTCGACGACCTCGTCACCCTCTTCGAACGGATCGCGCTGGCCCGCCACAACGAGGGTCATCTCGTCCTGGACATGCACCACGGGGTGCACCCGGAGATCACCTTCCTCTCCTCCACCGAGGCGACGGGCCGCTGGACGCTGCGCTTCAGGCAGCTCAACCTCGCCGAGGAGACCGAGCGGGTCCTGTGCGGCGACTACGACGACCGGTATGTCGTCGAGGACGGCGCATGGCGCCTGGCCAAGCACCACTTCCGCTCCTTGTGGTCGCTGACCCGCCCGCTGCCCAAGGGATACGTCGTCGACGAGGGAGCACACCTGTGACCGACGAGACCGCGTCCCGTGTCGCACTGGTCACCGGCACCGGCAAGGGCGTCGGCCGGGGCATCGCCACTGCGCTCGGCGCCCACGCCTGGACCGTCTACGTCACGGGCAGGGGCGAGCCGGGCCCGGGAAGTCCCCAGGCGGAGACCGTGCGTCGCATCGACGAGGCCGGCGGTGAGGGCGTCGCCGTACGCTGCGACCACCGCGACGACACTCAGGTCGAGGCGCTGATCGAGCGGATCACGGCTGAGCGGGGCCGCCTCGACCTGCTGGTCAACAACGTGTGGGCGGCGCCCGACGGCATGGCCGGGTTCGACGAGCCGTTCTGGACCCGACCCGTCTCCGACTGGGAACCGCTGGTCGGCATCGGCCTGCGCGCCCACTACGTCGCCTCGGTCCACGCGGCCCGGCACATGGTGGCCCGCGGCAGCGGACTGATCGTCAACATCTCCTCGTTCGGCGCCCGCGCCCCGCTGCACTCGGTGCTCTACGGCATCTCCAAGGCGGGCCTGGACAAGATGGCCGCCGACATGGGCTACGAACTGGCCTCGACGGGGGTGTCGGCGCTCTCGCTCTGGCCCGGCCTGGTGCGCACGGACGGGCTGGTCGAGGCCGGTGTGGAGGAGGTGGCCGGGTTCAAGCTGGCGGACGCGGAGTCGCCCGAGTTCGTCGGCTCGGTCATCGCCCGCCTCACGGACGACCCACAGCTGTCCGAACGAAGCGGCCACACGTATGTCGTGGCCGAACTCGCCGAAGAGTACGGGGTGACCGAACCGGACGGCCGCCGCGCCACCTCACACCGAGCGGCCTTCGGGGGCGGACCGCTGTACTGATGTGTTCAGGTGTCGACTCCGCCACCTCGCTCAGTCGCCGGCGGGCACCTGAGTGGTGAGGAAGTCCAGGAGCGCGGCGTTGAAGCGCTCGGGCTGCTCGGCGCCGGGCAGATGTCCCGCCTTCTCGATGACGGCCAGGGCCGCGTGGGGGGCGAGGTGTCGGATGGCCTCGGCGTCGGCGACGGGGGTGTACGCGTCGTCCGCTCCGACGAGGATCAGTACCGGTTCCCGCACGGCGGGCAACGAGTCGCGGTAGTCGGGCCGTTCGGCCCGGCCGCGCAGAGCCGCGGCGGCGCCGCGTGGGTCGGTGGCACGCATCATGGCCAGGACTCGCCCGGCGACGTCCGGCATCGCGTCGACGTTGTACACGGCGAGCATCTTGTCGATCACCTCGCCCGCGTAACCGTCCATCCCCTCGGCGAGGAGCCTGTCGGCCAGGCGGTTGCGGAACTCCTTGCCCTCGTCGGTCTCGGCGGGGGCGGAGGTGTCGGACAGGACAAGAGCGTGCACCCGCTGCGGGTGACGCCGATGGAACTCCATGCTGATCTGACCGCCCATGGACACACCGCCGACCACCGCCCGCTCGATGCTCAGGTGGTCGAGGAGCGCGGCGAGGTCATCGGCGAAGTCGGAGAGCAGGACCTTTCCCGGGGTGACGTCACTGCGGCCGTACCCACGCAGATCAGGGGTGATGACCCGGTATCCGGCTTCGGTCAGCGCCGCGGCCTGGGGTGCCCACAGGGTGCGGTTGAAGGGGTGTCCGTGGATCAGGAGGACCGGCAGTCCGGTCGAAGGCCCGAAGTCGTCGTAGTGGAGGGTGGCACCGCGCAGGTTCATGGCGTTCATGCAGGGCACCCTAACTCGGTGATCGTCGGGCGCCCAGGGGTATTTGGCCTGCGCATTCCGGGTCCGCACGCCTCGACGTAGGATCCCGGGATGCACACACCAAGCCCCCGCGACCCTCGGGCCCTCCTCGTCAACGGCACTGTAGGCGCGGGCAAAACCACTGTCGCCGGGGCGGTGGGCGACCTTCTCGCGGAGGCCGGGATCCCTCATGCCGTGCTCGACCTCGACTGGCTGAGACAGTCATGGCCCGCACCTCCCGGTGACCGTTTCCACTTCGGCATGCTGCTGCGGAACCTGCGCAGCATCGCCGGCAACTACCTCGATGCGGGAGCGACGCGCCTCGTACTCGCGGGAGTCATCGAGCAGCCGGCTGAGCGGAAGCAGTTGGCCGATGCCGTAGGTGTCGATCTCACGGTGTGCCGGCTATGGGCCGAACTGCCGGTCATTCACCGGCGTCTGGCCCGCCGCCACGAAAGCGAGCCCGGAGCACTGCGGTGGCATCTGGACCGGTCCGCTGAACTGGACGGGATCCTCAGCCGGTCCGCGGTCGAGGACTTCACCGTCGACACCACCACACGCTCCGTCTCCGACGTCGCCGCATCCGTGATCAGGGCAGCCGACTGGCAGTGAGTACCGGGTTGCCGGAGCGTTCCGCCGGGCTCAGTGGAGGCAGAGGCAGAACGGATGGCCGGCCGGGTCCGCGTAGATCCGCCAGTTGGCGTCCGGGCGGACCTGGTCCGTCCGCTCCAGCACCGTCGCGCCGAGGGCGAGCGCCCGCTTCTCCTCTCCTTCGAGGTCGTCCACGTCGAAGTCCAGATGGAGTTGCTGCGGGCGTTCCTGGCTGGGCCATTCGGGCGGTCGGTAGCCGTCCACCCGCTGGCAGGCCAGCGGTGTTCCCTCGAACCCGTGCACCTCCACCCAGTCGGAATCCTCAGGGTGCGCGATCACCTGGCCGCCGAGCAGTTCCGCGTAGAACTCAGCGAGCCGTACCGGGTCGGCACAGTCCAGCGCGACCGCCTGCAGCTTTCGAATCACTTCCGAGATCCTCCCTCTTCGGCCGCTTCCACGGCGCCTGTGTACGGGAGGGGTCGTACCCGCCACCGGGGCGGGCATGCGGCGGCGGGTTGCTCAGGTCTTGCTCAGGTCTTGCTCAACTCCGTTCCTTTCCCGATCGGCCCCAGTCATGATCGTCTCAAGACGCAACCGGGGGAGTGGCGATGGCGAAACCAGTGCGGGCTTCGTTGGGGGAAATGTGGATCACCTGTCAGGTCTGCAAGAGTGACCAGTTCCGCGAACGCGGTGTGAAACTCAACAGCACAGGCGGGGAGTTCCTGGGGCTGGCCTGGGCCGACGAGACGGCGACCGGACTGATCTGCTGGCGCTGCGGATACGTCCACCTCTTCGTCAACCGGGAGATCCAACTGCACCGCGTCAAAAAGTGACGCTCGGGGCTGGGTGCAGTCAGAGCCGGGGTGCCGTCAGAGCTGGAAGTCCTCATCGACAAGGGCGGCGTTGACCGCCGTCCCGGCAACCATGCCCGCTGCCATCGCTTGAGGCACCTTGGCCCCGGTATCGACGACGTTTCCCGCTGCCCAGAATGATGCCGGCTTCCTCGGCGACAGCGACCGGGAGGCGCTCCGCCGGGGCAACGCCGTCAGGTTCCTCGGCCTCTGACCCCGACACCGCGGGTCTAATTCGACAACTGTCTATGTTGACGCACGTCGAAGCAGGTGCGATGCTGGCCGCACAAGACATCGACAGATGTCGAAACAAGTGGGGAGTCGCCATGCCCGCGTTCGCCCCACCCTGGTTGACCTGACCAGTCCGCGCCATCGACCACGACAGGAGGGCCGTCATGTCCCGCGTCCAACTCGCCCTGCGCGTGCCCGATCTCAAGGCGTCGATCGCCTTCTACAGCAAGCTGTTCAACGCCGAACCCGCCAAACTCCGCGACGGCTACGCCAACTTCGCCCTCGCGGAGCCACCGCTCAAGCTCGTCCTCATCGAGGGCGAGTCCGGCCAGGACACCCGCATGGATCACCTCGGCGTCGAAGTGGAATCCTCCGAGGCCGTCGCCGCCGCGACCGCCCGTCTGGCGGGCCAGGGGCTGGACACGGCGGTGGAGAACGACACCACGTGCTGCTACGCCCTCCAGGACAAGGTCTGGGTCCACGGCCCCGGACAGGAGCCGTGGGAGGTCTACGTCGTCAAGGCCGACGCCGACAGCCTGGCCAAGCAGCCCCAGAGCCCTTGTTGTGCAAGCGAACCCGCGCCCGTGGAGGCCGTCAGGCAGGAGTAGGCCCTGCTGCTCGTGCGGGAACGCCGAGCGTGCTTGAACTACCCGATTGCTTCACCGAGTTGGCGTTGCCTGCCTGCCTGCGTTCGCGCGCACGAGCGATGCGCTGTTCCAGTCGTGTGCGGCAGTCCGGCCACTCCGCCGGGGTGATCGAGAAGATCGCGGAATCGCGCAGCCGGCCCTCCTCGCCAGGTACCCAGGACTTGGAGCTGTTCCGCAGCACACCCTCGAAGTGAGCGCCGGTCGCTTCGATCGCGGCGCGTGAGCGGTCGTTGCGCGCGTCCGTCTTCAAATCGACGCGTGCCACCCCCCAGCTCTCGAAGGCGTGCCGGAACAACAAGTACTTGGCCTCGGTGTTCACGCCCGTGCCCTGAGCCGACGCGGCGAGCCAGGTGAAACCGACCTCGATCGCGCACAGTCCGTCCCGGTCCGGCCACCACCGGGGATCCCAGTACGCCGTAGTGCCCACAGCCCTTCCCGACGCCTGGTCCACCTGCGCGTACGGGGCCAGCGTCCCTGCGGCCGCACGGCCCAGCTGGGTATCGATGTATCCCTCGACCTCAGCGGCCGGAGGCACCCATGTGAACCGGAACGAGCTCCGGTCTTCCTCGGCCGCCACGGCCAGGTCCGCCGCATGACGCTGCCCCAGTGGCTCCAAGCGCACGAGCGCGCCCTCAAGAGCCGGTCCCTCCAGCTTGAAACTCACCGCTCACCCATCCCTGCCGCCTCAAGTCGCCTCAGCCCGAGCCGCGAAGCCCGGGACCGTAGCGTTTCAAAGCCACCGCACCATGTCGCGTGAATTTCATGCAACTCACCGGCGTCGCAACGGAGTCCGCCACCTGGTCGGGCATCGTCGCGTACGGAGCGCCCGACCAGGGACTTCCTCGGTTACAGGTAGGGGCGAGTGATCAGCTCGATCGCGTGACCGGCCGGATCCTTGAAGTACACCCCTCGACCGCCGTGCTCGTCGTTGATCTCACCGGGGCGTCGCATCTGCGGATCGGCCCAGTGCACGATGCCGCGATCGCACAGCCGCTGATACGTCCGGTCGAACTGCTCGTCGTCGATCAGAAACGCGTAGTGCTGCATCTGGATCTCCACCGGCGGCTCGGCGAACTGAAGCAGCACACCGTCGCTGAGCTGGATGTTGGTGAACGGGCCCCATGAGGGTGCTTCCGGAAGTTCCAACAGCTCTCGGAAGAACCGAGCCGACTCGTTGCGATCCTTGGCGGCGATGATGGTGTGGTTGAACGTGACTGTCATTTGACCTCGCTTGTGCTCGACACGAAGAAACGGATTCCGTGGTGCACGAGCGTGGGGAGGTCCGCGTGCCGAACTGAGAGGGTGCGTTCTCCGCCCCCATCGTGCGATCAGCCCTCCACCGGATAGCCGATCTGTGTGTGGCGTAGCGCCGGTCCGGTGTTCACGTCGGGGACGTTACGGGATCCGACAGGCGGTGACAACGTAAAAAATGGTCGGTGGGCAGCCGAGGCAAGGGGCCCCGCAGCAGTTCACCGTCATCCGGCGGCGGCCCTCGGCTTCGTGGCCGACGCGGCCGCGGCAGCCGCAGCCAGCGGGTCGCGAACCGGGCGGCCGAGGATGCCGGCGAGGTCTGGTCCGGTGCCGTCCAGGAAACCGTGGCGGATGCCGGTCGCGATCGAGGCGAGCATGGGCGGCTGGAAGGGCAGCAGTTCCGGCATCTCGTCGAGGAGCCTGCGCCGGTACTCGCCCAGGCCGATGGCGCGGTGCGGGACTCCGAGCCGGGCGGCCACGTGAGCCGCCGTGATCGGCGTGCCGGTCAGATCGTAGATGCGCCCGCTGTGTTGTGCCGGATCGGCCGCGATGATCGCCGCTGCCTCGGCGAGGTCCTCGCGGGTGACCGCGGCCAGGGCGCCGTCACCGAACGCGGACTCCACCCGGCCGTCGGCCCACATCAGCAGACTGCCGAACAGTTCGGCATAGAGACCGTTGCGCAGGATCGTCCACGGCAGACCGCAGGCGCGTACCAGCCGTTCCGTCGCACGGTGGGCCAGGGCGAAACCGAGATGGTCGCCGGCGCCGGTCAGGCTCGTGTAGAGGACATGCCGGACGCCGTCCCGGGCGGCAGCGTCCAGGACGGCCGCGTGCCGCCCGATGACCTGGTCGTCCTCGGCGTAGCCGGCGGAGACGAGCACCAGGGTCGACACACCGGCCAGATCAATGCCCGGGTGATCGTCGAAGTCGAGCAGCCGCATCCCGGCACGCGGGGTACGGCTGCCGCCCGCCGCGTTCGCACCGCGGGCACGCAGCGCCGCGAGAGTGGCCGAGCCCAGGTTCCCGTTCGCTCCGGTCACCAAGATCATGTCAGTCACGGTCACAGCCTTCTGTAGTGGTTCTCTTCGGTAACTAGGCTTGATCCTTGTCCGCCCGTGTACCGGCCACAAGGAGGCAGTTCGATGTCACCCACGCACACCGAGGTAACCGCCACACCCGTCGCACCCGCCGCCCTCGACCCCTGTGGGCGCGAGGATCACCCGGACTGCGGGATCCGCGATGTCCTGGACCGGATCGGGGACAAGTGGTCGGTGCTCGTGATCGTCGAACTGGCCGGCGGACCACGCCGGTTCAGGGAACTGCAACGCGCGATCGACGGCATCTCCCAGCGCATGCTCACCCTCACCGTGCGCAGGCTGGAACGCGACGGACTCGTCCTGCGCACCGTGTACGCGACCGTCCCGGCCCAGGTCGACTACCGCCTGACCGAGACCGGGGCCGGCCTGACCCACCTGGTCAAGGCACTCGCCGACTGGTCCCTCACCCATCGCGCCGTCATTGCCGAGGCACGGCACGAGTACGACCGGACCCACCCCGACCACGACATCCGGTAAACCGGCAAACGGAGGGACCGGCTCGGTGAGGGGCCGTACGTTGTATCGACATGAGACCCCGAATCGCCGTGATCGGCAGTGGCCCCGCCGGACTCACCGGTCCTGCTTCGCGAGTCGGTGCTCGATGCGCTGGAGACCTCACGAGCCGCGTACAAGATCGGCAACACCGCGACGGCGCTCGGAGTGATCCTCACGGTGTTCGAGCGGCACCTGGGCGAGCGGGCCGAGGGCTGGTTCAACGCTGCCACAGGTGAGCCGACACGTAAGGGTGCGGTCCCGCTGGAGACGGTGTTCGGCGTGCGGGAGATCCCGGTGGAGACGGCGGCCGTCGTACGGTCGGTGGTCGACCGCCTGGTGGGGGACAGAAGCGTGCCCGCCGGGGAGCGGTGGCGTGCCCTTGAAGTTCTGGCAAGGCCGACAATGTAGCCAGTCCGGGAGAGCAGGTGGGTAGGAAGCAGGGGCGCAGAGACCTTGTACTCGCTTCTCACTACCCTCCGCTGTCCGATTCCGGTTCTGGCACAGATCTTGGGGAGCGATCACGGATCGTGACGAAGCACGAAGTGCCGATGTCAGGGGGCCCACGTAGCTTTCGGTTGACCGCCCGGCCGGGCGGTGAGGAGGGGTGAGACGTGGAATGGGTCGAGGACGCTCGGCTGGCAGCCGGGCCTGAGGCCACCTGGTACCTGGAGGCGGCTTTCACGCCCGGTGCGCATCTGGGGACGGTGTACGACGATCCGACGACGCCGGTAGTCGTGACAGGGGTCGAGGAGCTGACCACCATCCGCGTTCCCAGCGGCCGGCTCGTCGTCGATGCGCCGTGGGACGACGACGTCTGGCGATACGAGAAAGGGCTACCGACGAGGCCCCCGCGTGAGAGCTGGCGGTGAGCATGCCCCCGGGCGTGTACCGAGTGGAGATCGCGTGGGCGGCGGGCCCGTACGAGTTCTTTGGCGAGCAATTCGATGGCGATGAGTGTGCCGCGACGCGCCTGTGCATCAGCGACGCCCCTGTGGTCGGGTGGGAAATGGGCCTGGGTGTCGACGAGGACATCGACCAGCTTCAGCCGGGCGATGAGCCCCGTTTCTTCTCCGACGCGAATGTTGGCTGCTTCGCCGACGCAGGCGCGTGGACCACCTTGTCCGCGCCGTTTCGCACGTTCGTAGACGGCATTCCGGCACCACGTGACACCGAACAGCTGGCCGACGGTTGCGAGCGAGTACGCGACGAGTCGCAGCAAGCCGATCTAGTCACGTTCGGGGCCGAATCGGGTGGCGTCGTCTGGTTGGGCCGTACCGAGGCTGGCGACGTGGCCGCGATCGTCGTCACCAGTGGCATGGCCGGCGCCAAAGCATGACGTCGCTGCCGCCTCTCCCTGTTCTACAAGTCGCGTAGCCGGACGTGGCTGCCTGCTTTCACTGGGGGGAACAGCCTGAGGAAAGGTACCGGGATCCCACTCCGATATCCGCGGCAAGGCGCTACTGCAGGGCTACTGCAGCAGGATCAGCTTCCGGCGCAGGTGGAAGCCGGGCTCGGCCGTAGAGCTGTCTCTTGATCTTTTTGATGCGGTTCACGGCGCCCTCGATGCTGCCCGAGGTCCAGTCCAGGGCGAGCCCGGCTGTCACTGCGTCGAGGTCCCGGAGCAGGTGGAGTGCGAGGCCGGTGAGGCCGGGCAGTTGGCTGGCATCGACCGCGTCGATCCAGGCAGGGAGTCTGGCACCGAGGCGGCCGCTGAATATCTCGCCGAATTCGCGGCCGTGTCCGGCGGCCGTGTCCAGTTCGGGGCAGCGTGCCAGGACATCCTTCAGGCCGGCGCGGCCGTCCTCGCTCAGCGCGACGGGGTGTCGGGTGAGCCAGCCGGTCACCTGGCGCACCGTCGGTGGCCGGGGCGGTGCCGCGGACGGAGCCCCGCGCAAAGTGGCGATGTGGGCGCGGACCATGGCGTAGGTGACGGGGGCGTGCTCGGCAACCAGCTCGCTGTGCAGTCGGGTGACGCTGGTGCATCCCGCGGCGAATCGCCGCTCCAGGCAGGGCTTGTAGTCCAGCCTGCTGGGCCGGGGCCGGTTCTCACAGATGGTGTCCTGCCAGCGTGCGGCGGCCGCGTACCGGAGCACGGGGTTGAGGCCCCAGCCCAGGTGCCGGGCGATCACCCGGCGTGAGTGGCCTTGGGCAAGCAGCTCGTGGACCAGGGTGTGTGCGGCCTTCTTCCGCTCGGCCCGCCGGCCGACGGGGTGTCAAGACAGTGGAGTAGGTCTGGCCGCGGCGGATCGCGAAGTCGTGATGGCGCTCCTTGAAAACGGCCACCCAGTGCTCGGGTGTTCCCCAGACCTGCTCTCTGGATGTCCCCACCATCGCACTCTGAGGAAGGTCGGGCTCGGGGGTCCTGCTCAGTCGCTGCGCTCGACGCGGGGCGGTGTCCAGGTGGCGTCGAGGATGGGCTGCTGGGGCCAGTAGGCGCGGATGTAGAGGGAGAATCCGTCCGCCGGAGCCGGGAGCCAGTTGCTGGTCGGCGCACCGTCGGGCGCGGTGTTGCCGACGTACAGGGTGAGCGACCCGTCCTGGCCGTAGGCCAGGTCGGTGTTCTTGGTGCCGAGGGAGTACCGGCCCAGGTCGTTCTCGAAGTAGAAGTGGTGTTTGTTGTACAGCGTCATGGAGAAGAACCCGTTCACCGGCGGCAGTTGGCCGGCGGGGAACCGCACCGTATAGCCGTGGGAGCCGTGAAGTTGGACACCGTCGATGTCGGTGTCGGTGAAGATGTACTTCGTCTCCTGCGGCGCGTTCTCGAACATGTTGGAGCGGGCGATCGCGGCGCGGGTCAGGTAGTCGGTGCCGAACGCGGAGTTGTTCTTCGGGGAGAACCAGCCGTTCCCGGCTGGGGGCCCGTTGTACTCCCACCGCAAGAGCGGGGTGATGATCTCCTTCTCGGCCTCCTGTGCGACCTCGACGAGTGTCTGCCTGACCTCAGACGAGGCGTCCGCTGCAGCGAGGAGTGCGCGGAACTGTTGGTACAGCGCCTCCTCGCCGGGCAGGGGCGGCACGGTGTCGAGGACCTCCGGGAGCTGGTCGAAGAACTTCGCCGGGTCGACCCAGTGGACCTCCCCATCGCTCACCTCGCCCGGGACGGGGAACGTGGGCACGTTCGCCCAGTCGTCGGCCCTCATGGTCCCGTCGAACTGGTCCAGCGGGTAGACCGTCACGTAGGGCAGCAGCTCCATGACCTTCGCCCGGTCCTCGGGGGTGTCCTCGATGAAGACCCGTGGACAAAACGCCGCCAACGCCGTGCTGGAGCGGAAGCTGCCCGAGATGCCCTCGGGCAGGCCGCCCTTCCAGTTCGGGCCGACCACGGCATAGAAGCCGGGTTTGGTCCCGTACTGCTTCCCCAGCTGGGCGAACGAGTCCGTGCGATGGTCCCAGGCCGCCGCGACCCAGAACCGGTCACCGAAGTCGGGGATCTGGAAGACGGCCGGCTGCTCATCCAGGTTGCCGAACCCGAAGCCGTACAGGACATCCTGGTTGGTGCAGGCCACGAACCGCTGTCCAGCCGGGATGTAGTCGGTCAGCATGCATACCCGGCCAAGCGGGGCATTGGGCAGCACTCCGCCCCTCAGACCGGGCTCGGGGACCGACGTCAGCGCGGTGCGCCGGTTGATCATCGAGACCATCGGCCAGCCCCACACATAGGCGAAGTGGCCCACCGCGCGCACGAACGACTCCGGCATCCGGCTGTGCGCCACAGGCCCCGCGGTCTCGGACGACGACATTTCTGCCCCTCTCCCTGCTGCGCTGCTGAGCCGACAGTTCGCAAGTTAAGCCAGCTGTGCCGCACCAGCGACCGGGATTAGGTCATCTGACCCCCCGTGGGGTCCTGGACCGGCCCCCGGTCCAGCGCGGCGGTCAGGAACCCCTGTTGAATCCCGGAGCAAGTGAGGAGTGGGGGTAACCCTGGCCGATTTCGCGGATCCTCATCAGTCGTCCACGCCCAGCACACGCGGAGTGCTGGAGCCTGGATCGGGCAGTGCCATGACCCTGCGTAACAAGGTCATCCTTCCCGCGCCTGAGCCCAGCTGGGCAGCCAGTCGAGCGCCGGCCCGCCTGGCCAGGGCGAGCCCCACTCGCTCGAGGGCGTGGTTGAGCCGCATGGTGAACCGTGCGCGCGGGGCGGCCGGCCGGGAGAACGGCTCGGCAAACGTCTGGCGCGGGCAGTCCGCCGACCCACAGATGAAGCGCCGGACCGTCAGCCGGATCACAAAGCCCTGCCCAGCGAGCGGAAGGTCCTTCAGCCTACGCCGGTAGCGGTCGTGGACCCGGTCCGAAAAGCGGCCGCAGCCCGGACATGCAGCCCCGACAGCGCGGCCTCTCGCCACCACCTCGACCGTGCCGAACGCGGCCGTAACCGCCTCGACATCCACATCGTCGATCCCGTCGAACACCAGCGAGTCCCAGAATGGTGCACCGGTCGGCATGACGAGCACCGTCACCGTCCAAAGCCGACCACGGCATCGACCGACAAGCACCTGATGGAGCGACATTTCAGGCTGCCAGGCGACAAGGCGTACGCCGTCTCACACGAGCCAGTCCCTCGCAATCGAACATCGAGGTGACGCTCCGCGACGACTCCCCGAGATCTGTGCCAGAACCCCGATTCCGTCGAGGCTGCGGTGCGTGTGGATGTGGCGCGTGCGGGCACACGGTTGGGCATGGTCGGTGACACTGGTGACGACCTGCGGGCGCGGCGGCAGGGCGCGAGCGGGCATCGCGGCGTGCCGCACACCGCCGACATGCGCATCGAGGCGTGGGGCGCGACCCGGGAGGACTGCTTGGCGGAGGCAGTGCTGGGGATGGTGGAGTGCTTCGCCGACGTGTCCGACGTTCTGGCGACCACCATGGAGCGGCTCCGGCTGACCGAGTGCCCCGACGACTACCTGCTGGCGGCGCTCCTCGAAGAGGTCATCTTCCGGCTGGAAGTGGAGGGCCGCGTGCCCGTGGACGTGGAGACCTACCCCTCCCACGCCTGCCTGGAGGTACGGCTGGCGCTCGCCGAACTGGCGGACGTGGAGATCACCGGGGCCGTGCCGAAGGGCGTCACGTGGCACGAGTTGCGCATCGGGCCGGATCCGTACGGCTGGTCGTGTGCGGTGACGATCGACGCGTGACGCCGTGAGGCGTGGACTTCATGGGACGCGGCGGTGGCCTCAGCCCTTGACCACCCCGAGCGGAACCAGGCGGGCGACCGTGCGGCACAGCCCCGCGCCCTCGCTCGCCGCGACGACCGCGCCCACGTCCTTGTACGCCTCCGGGGTCTCCTCGGACAGCCCGCGCCACGACCGCGGGCGCACCGCGATGCCGTCCCGCTCCAGTCGTGCAGCCAGTTCCCTGCCGGTGATCGTGCGGGCGGCCTGGTGCCGGCTCATCGTGCGGCCCGCACCGTGACAGGTGGAGCTGAACGCGTCGCCGCCGGGCACCCCGGCCAGCACGTACGACGCCGTGCCCATGGTGCCGGGGATCAGCACCGGCTGCCCGGCCTCGCGCAGGTCCTTCGGCAGATCCGGGTGCCCGGGCGGGAAGGCACGGGTGGCGCCCTTGCGGTGCACGCACAGTCGACGCCGTGTCCCGTCCACTGTGTGGGTCTCGATTTTGGCGAGGTTGTGGGACACGTCGTAGACCAGGGACAGCCGGATGCCGGCGGCGCGCTGGAAGACCCGGCGGGCCGCGTTGGTGAGCAACTGGCGGTTGGCGCGGCCGTAGTTGGCTGCTGCGGCCATCGCGCCCAGGTAGTCTCGCCCCTCGGGCGAGTGCACGGGCGTGCAGGCCAGCTGGCGGTCGGGCACCGTGATGCCGTAGCGGGCCATGGCCTGGTCCATCGTCTTGACGTGATCGGTGCAGATCTGATGTCCGAGCCCGCGCGAACCGCAGTGGATCATCACGCACACCTGGCCGACGGCCAATCCGAAGGCTGCTGCGGCCTGTTCGTCGTACACCTCGGTGACCTGTTGCACCTCCAGGAAGTGGTTGGCGGAGCCCAGGCTGCCGACCTGCCCGAGGCCCCGCTGCCGGGCCCGCACGCCGACCTGGGCAACGTCGGCGTCGGCGACGGCACCGAGGTCCTCGCAGCGCACCAGGTCGCGTTCCTCGCCGTATCCCTGCTCGACGGCGTAGCGGGAGCCGCCCTCAAGGATGCGCTCCAGCTCTCTGGTGCCGGTCGGCCGCCACACCCCGCCGGGTCCGGCGCCGCGCGGGATGGCCCGGTCCAGGCCGTCCATCACCCCCAGTAGCGCGGGCTCGAACTCACGCCGGTCACAGTCCGCCGCCAGCAGCCGCACACCGCAGGAGATGTCGAAGCCGACTCCCCCCGGCGAGACAACCCCGCCGGCGTCGACAGCGGTCGCCGCGACGCCGCCGATGGGAAAGCCGTAACCCCAGTGGATGTCCGGCATGGCGTATGAGGCGGTGACGATGCCGGGCAGAGTGGCCACGTTGACCACCTGCGCCAGGGACTGTTCGGCATCGGCGAGCAGGTCCCGGGACGCGAAAACGACGCCGGGTACCCGCATGGAACCGTGCCGTTCGATGCGGTAGCGATAGGGACTGTCCTCGACCAGTTCCATCGTGGCCTCCCCGTGTGCCGTCAGACTGGTGGTGCCGTCAGACTGGTGTCTTGCCGGTCGGCGTCCCGTGCGGCATGTCGAGAACCTCGCCGTACTCACCATCAACTGGGGATTACAGTCGGTTGAGCGCATTGCGTGGACACGCAGTTACAGGTGCGGGCGCGCCGGCGCGTGGGTCTTCTGTTCGATCTCCTGGGCGGCCTTGCGCAGCAACTGGTGGGCAAGATCGTTGAGGGCCCGGGCCGTGGCGAGTTCTTCTCCCACCAGCGTCTGCACGGGGTCGTCCGGGTGGCGCTTGGAATGTCCGCGGGCCGACATTTCGGTGGCATTGGGGAGCCTCAACTGAGCGACCGCTCCGGTCTCGGGGCCGCTTTCGTCGAGGCTCAGATCGATGTGCCAGGAGAGGTGTGTCTGCATGGCGACCGCCTCCCTTCTCAGACCTCCATTGTCGCGCGCAGGGCCCGCATCCCGGACTTCGTGCCGCTACGGCAGGTGCAGTCGCGGGGAATCGGGTCGGCATGCGCAGTGTTGATGTGAGACAACAGAGAGAGGGGAATGGAAGGGCAGGTGAACTGCCACGGGTACTCCCTTCAAGACGCAGTTGTCGGTACCGGGTCTGTCGCCGGTTCGCGGCGTCGGGGCCGAGGCCGGCCGGGCGGTGGCATGGCTGGCCCGGCTCCCGTTCGGCCTCGCGGTGGAGGGCATGGGGCAACTGACCGGGTGGCTTGGTCGTTCCCAGGTTTCGCGGTCGGCGGTCGACGGCGAGCCGGCGCGGGCCGACTCGCGGGTTCCGGTGCTGCTGGTGCACGGCCTGGCCGACCGGGACTGGGTCGTCTCATGTCTGGAGCAGGGTCTGGGCGGCTGCGGGGCGGGACCCTTCGTGCCCGTGACATACAACGGGTTCAGTCCGGACGTCCGCACGGCCGCCCAGGTGCTGGGTGAACAGGTGGAGCTTACGGCCGGCCGGTGTGAAGGGCGGCCGGTAGTCCTGATCGGGTACAGCCTGGGCGGGCTGGTCGCCCGCTACTACGTGCAGCGTCTTGGCGGGGACGCGTACGTTCCCCTCGTGGTCACCTTGGCGACGCCGCACGGCGGGACCGCCACGGCGCTGCTGGCGCCGCCGCACCCGCTCCTGCGCCAGCTGCGGCCAGGCAGCGAAATCCTGACAGAACTCGCCGGGCCGGCTGCGGGATGCCAGAGCCGGTTCGTGGCCTTCTACAGCGACCTGGACGAGGCCGTCGTGCCCGCCGCCAGGGGCCGTATCGATCACCCCGACCTGAAGGCCCGCAACGTGCTCGTGCCGGGGGTGGGCCACCTGACGCTTCCGCTTCACCAGCCGGTCATCGACGAGGTCCGCGCGCTGCTGACCGCAGTCGGGCAGACCGGCTTCGATGTATTTCCGGCTGACCGTGACAGACAGGGCAGAACAGGGCACGCTGAAACGTAGCCGGTAACAACATCTGCGTGGACCGACACCATGGCGTCTTTCCTCAGCCCCAGCAGCACGACCGTACGCCCGTATCGCTCCGAGGACGAGGCGGGCGTGCGTGAGCTGATCGACGCCGACCGAATGCCGGGGCAGCAGCGTTGCACCAAGGAGAAGCTGGCCGCAGCGCGGCGCGGCCCGCCGGCCCTGGCCGACTGGGCTGCGCAGGAGCGGCCGAGGATCAGCGTTCTTTCCGACGCTGCGGACCACCCCCGTGGCGTCATCGCGTTCCTGTCGTGGCCCGACATCCGCACCGGCGTGATCTGCTGGGCGTATGCCCGAGAGGATCTGCCCGCCCTGCGCACCCTCCTCGGCCATGCACTCGCCGAACTCGCCCGCTGCCGGCAGATCGACGCGTTCGTCGGCGCTCCGCCGGGCCCTCTGGGGCCGGGCGGCCTGCCACACCTCCGCCGCGCCGCGACCCACGAGGCACTGCTGGAGGCCGGGTTCACAGGCCACCGTCGGGGCGCTTACCTGCACTGCACGCTACCGGGCGAGCCATGGCCGGCCCCGGCCAAGCTGGTCGCCGATGTCTTTCCCTGCGAGTGCCCTCCGGGGCATCGGCTGATCATCCGTGACGGGGCCGAGCCGGTCGCGGAGGCTGTGGTGAGCGTCGGACCGGACCGCACCGCGACCGTGTACTGGATCGAGACCCGTCCCACTCACCGTGGCAGGGGCCTGGGCCGCAAGCTGCTCGGCCAGGCCTTCGCCCTGCTCGCGGAGCAGGGTGCCGTCGAGGCCGCGCTCGTCATCGACAACATGCCGCCGACCTCCGAGAGCGAGGCTGCTTCCCGGCTCTTCGACTCCTTCGGCTTCAGCCTCGTCGACGAGCTGTGGACCTACCAGCGGCGACACACCTGCCTGTGACCGGCCACTGGGTACGGCAGCGGCAGCCGTACCCGAGCAGCGGCGCCACCTTCACCAGGTCGACCACGGGCGCCTCGCCGGAGCCGGACCGGTCAGGCAGGGACTCGTTCGGCTGCCCTCTCGGCAGCCTTCAGGACGGTAGAGCGTGCCTGGTGGCGGCGCTCATAGTCCAGCACGCGCCGGCAGTGGGCAGGCTCGGCATCACTGAGCCGCTTGACGACCTCCTCCGCGGTCATGCTGTCGTAGCCGGGCCAGGGCACCGGTCCCAACAGGGCGCCGATCCGGCTCAGGACAGCCGGGCGGCCGGCGTGGCACCGTTCATACGCACCGACGACGGCCAGGTCCGTCTGCGCCAGGTGCGGCAGCCGGTCGATGATCATCCTGGTGCTGAGGCGGCGGTAGTCGGGGATCGGCAGCTCCTCCTCGCTGATGAGGGCTCCCCGCGGTGCACCCTGGAGCCGGTCGGCGCCCGGCATCCGTTCGGCCGTCTCCCGCAGCCAGCTGCTCCAGTCACGCACCGCCTGCGCCGGTCCACTGACGCTCAGGCCGTCGGCCGTCTCGGCGGACGCCGCCACTGACTTCTCGGCATGCTGTTCGAGGGCTGCGGCGAACTCCGCCAGCGCCTCCTCGTCGTCCTGGCGGATGGAGGTGAGCAGTTCCGCGCTGACGGTGTCCTCGGCCTCCTGGGCGATGCGTTCGGCGGCCCGGCACAGGGCCAGGGCCAGGGCGGTGACCGCGTACTCGTTCTCGGCGTTCTTGAGCAGCTGGTGCTCCGTTGCCGTCCCCCGGTTCCGGAACACGACGCCCGGGACGGAGGCGGCCATGTCGAGGGGCAGCCGGGCGGCCTGCCCGGTGAGCTGCCAGGCGCCCCCGAGGACGCTCTGCAGCAGCCCGCGGGGCTGCAAGGTTCCCAAGCGTTCGTCGATGCGGTATGCGTGGCCTCGGGCGTCACCCAGGCGACGCTCGAGGACATCCCGGTGTTCACCGGGGGGCGTGACGGCGAGGTGGGCTCTGAAGCGGTCGGCAAGCGCCGACTTGGCCTCACGGACTTCGCGCAGCGCCGGGACGAGCACATCTGTGGCTACGGACATCACGGTTCCTTCGGATGCTCGGGAAGAATCGGCCGGAATACGGCTCCGCCCCCCACCCCCACCGTGCCCCGAAACAGACGCTCCCGCATCCGCCCGCCCGACCGCTCCGCGCTGTCGCGCACCCGCGTTGAGCCGAATGCCCCGGCTCATGGGCCTGCGTAAGGGCAGCTCGGGCGACTGCGTACGTCCGGCGCGCGACATCGACGACATCGGTGAGTGAGCGCCATCTGTGGTACCGGCCCAGCCGGTGCTGCCGCCAGGACCGTCAGGCAAGTCCACAGGCGCAGCACACTGGTTGGAGAGCCGTCTTTCCTCCCCCGAGGAGGTGTGCCGGCGGGTGATGAGGACACGTCGTACGACGGTGCGATGGTGGCGGTTTCGGCGCAACCCGCTCCGGCGACGGAGTGACGTCATCGAAGCCTGGGTCGTACTGATCGCATGGCTGATCGCCGTCGTGGGCGGCGTGATCGCGGGCGTGGTGACGGCGGGCGCCGTCGTCTCCCTGATCGCCCAGGAGCGCGCCGAGCGGCAGAAGGTGACGGCCGTCGTCACGGGGGAGCGGGCCGAGGCCCAGAGCTACCGGACACGGGGGACTTCACAGGTCCGGGCCACCGTCCGCTGGACGGCACCGGACGGCTCCGCGCGCACGGGCCACACGCAGGTGCCGTCCAGCGACCGCACTGGGACACGGGTGACTGGGCCACCGAGGTGGAGCTCAAGGAGCGCAAGCATCGCATCGAGGACGCCGTGCGCAACGCCAAGGCGGCTGTCGAGGAGGGCATTGTCCCCGGCGGAGGCGTGGCCCTGCTGAAGGCGTCCGAGGTGGCATTCGACGAGCTGGTGGACGACGAGGAACGCACTGGTGTGGAGATGGTGCGGCGCGCGCTGGCCGCCCCGCTCCAGCAGATCGCCGCAAACGCGGGCCTGGAAGGCGGTGTCGTGGTGGAGAAGGTCCGCGCCCTCCCTGCCGGCCACGGCCTGGACGCGGCCACCGGCGAGTACGTCGACATGCTGGCCGCCGGGATCATCGACCCCGCGAAGGTGACCCGTTCCGCCCTGCAGAACGCCGCGTCCATCACCGGGCTGTTCCACACCACCCAAGCCGTCGTCGCCGACAAGCCGGAGGAGGAGAAGGAACCGGCCGCCGCGGGAGCCGGCGCCGAATTCTGATGGCGCTCGGGGCACGAGCGCGTCCTGGTGCCTGCCGCCCCCTCTTCTGCCCGTGCAGCTACTGCTGCTCGGGCAGATTGCAATGCCGTCCGTTCTCAATCTGACCTTGCACGAGGGGCGCCATTCGCGGCTCGAGTATCTCTCCCACGCATCGTCGAATTGCCGGGGCCTTGCTGCACGGAACTCGGACCCTCTGACGACGCGTATCAAAAGTGACCCACCTGATCTTCATCTGAACGCCTTGGTGGTCAAGGTCAGGAGGGAAGGGTGATCCCGCGGCGCCCGGCCGACGCCCGCGGCCAGGTGCCGCAACCGAAGTCGAGACTCTGCCCGTCCGGCCGACATCTCCTGTCTGCCACCTTTCGTTGATCTGGCGTGACACCACAACGCCCCGACGCAGATGTGCACTACACGCAGTGGCGGGAGCAGCTGCAGCGGGTCCTGGCGTACAACGAGCCGGCGTTCATCGATCGCCTGGGCATTGCCTGCGACGAGGGCGGCATGCACAGGCGATCACCTGCGGTTGATAGTGACCGAATGACCCGCTCTCGCGGAGGTGATCCGCGATGACGCTACTCGTACGACGTCGGCCCGGCAGCCTGCTGGAGAGGTAGCTCCCCGGCTTCGGATGAGGGTGAGCCCATCGTCGCCGAGTCGAGGATCTGTTCGAGCGTATGAACCGGCTGCTGGAAGGCGCCGCCACCGCGCCCGCCGCACCGGCCGTTTCGAGTACCAGGCCTCCTGCCCGCCGATGTGAAGTCGGAGAAGGTCAACGCGACCCTGCACGACGGCGTCCTGACCGTCACCGTGCCCAAGGTGCAAGCCACCAAGTCGCGGCACATCGAGATCACCGAGTGCTGACCTCGGTGCGTGCCGCGAAACCGTCGCACGGCAGGCCCCTCTGGGCCGCGGTACTCCCACTTGCCGTGCGACGGCCAAGCCGTCGCCGCAGAGGGAGAGGCAGGACACGAAGATGCTGACGCCGCACTCAGGACCGTCGCCGCGGTTGCCGGGGCATGCGCGTTGGCACCGATCGCCATCCTCGGCCGACCGTGTCACAGACTTGTCTCCAGGAACCGGACGCAGGCGGCAGCGGCCCGTTCGGCGGCGTGCCCGTCTCCGTGCGGGCAGCGCACCCGCTGCCGGTATGGGGTGGAGAGGAGGGCGGCGGTGGCTTCCTTGACGATGCGGCGGGTGTCGGTTCCCGCCAGGACGGCACTGCCGGATTCCAGGCCCTCGATGCGCTCGGCACTCTCTGGTGTTACGAGCACCGGTGTGCCAAAGGGCCGGTGCTCCTGACACCAGCCGCCGTGCACCAGGGCGGCCGCTGCCTTGCCGGGTGAAATGAGGCCCGGCCGTCGCTGTCGCCAAGGGGTGGCACCCCGGCCCGGTATCCATCGAGCCGGGTGAGTAGCTCGTGTTCCTGGCCGCTCCGTGGGTGTGCGTGGATGCTCGCCATGATGACGCCAGGCCGGGCGGGATCGGACCGCACCATGCTGACGTCGATGCCGACCCCCGGCTGAACAGCCTCTGTGGCGGGCGGACAGGTGGGCCTACACTCGTTAGTTGAGCGGGGCGGCGTGAGTAGCTGCGCCGACTGCGCTGGTCCCACCCGTATGTGGGGGCACGCCATGCAAGTCGTAATGCTCCAAATGGTGGCCAACGTGATCTCCGACGTGCCGGACGGGGCACGCGACGAGATCATCATGCTCCTCTACGCGGTGAGCAAGGACACGTCGACCCAGGCCCAGAACCTGAAAGCGGCGTTCGGCGAGTGGTGCTGGCTCATCTACACAGCCCACGGCAATGTGGTCGAAATACTGGATGTCGGCTGCGCACGGTGAGCCGGGATCCGACGGCTGGCTCTCTCCCTGGTCAGGCCTTCTCGACCGCGGTCGCGTGCGTGCCTTCCTCGACTCTGTATTCGACTCTGTCCCCTTGGCGCAGAGTCAGGGACTCGTCAGGGTTCAAGAGGTCATCCAAGGAAAAGTCCAGCCCGTCGCCTGCGTCGTCCCGGATGAACCCCTGGCCCGCCTCCGAATACCAGACCTCAACTCTGCCTTCAGCCATGGTTGAGATTCTCCTTCGCTCAAGGATTTCTGGCCCCCCGCAGCCTGGGAAGGCGTCTGAGTGCCGCGAGCGGTGCCGCCGCATTTCAGTGGCGGAGTGGCTGTTCTCGTTTCATGGAACCGGTCATCTGCCGGTGTGCGGCGGACAGCGCCGTGTCCAGCTGGTGGGTGCCAGTGATCACACACAGTGTGTAGGTGGCGTCCTCAAGCTGGCGGGCGGTCTCGGCGCTGTGGTGAGCGGCCAGGCGGTGCCGGAGCGTTTCACAGCGTTCGATCAGCTCTCGCAGGAGCGAAGGGTGGGCCGTGATCATGGCCGCCTCCCGTCCGTTTCGCCGATCCGGGTGAACTCTTCATCCACGGTCGCAGCCGTCGGAGCCTGCCGCATCCCGAGGCCGTGGCGCGGGTGGACTGCGTTGATCGCCGGAAATCCTGCTTCGTGCACGACGACACGGTCTGCACGAGCTGGAGGTGCAGGGTGCTCGCCGACGGTGCCCTACGTGGTGATCTCTTGGCGGCCCGCTCCGTATTCGGGTGCTCTCGTCCCCTGGTGTCGCTGGTAGCGCCGTTCGATGTCGTGTGCGGTGACGATGCCGTCGAGGCGACCTCCGTCCATGGCCAGGACGGGCAGCCCGCCGCCGGTGCCGAGCCGTGACAGGACTTCGGTCACCTGCTCGCCCGGTGCCGCGAGGGTGCACTGGGAGACGGGCGTCGCGAGGTCCCGTACCAGACGGGCCTGTTGCTCGCCGGACGTCATGCCGGTCAGGCCGCGCAGTTGTACGACCCCGCTGGGTCGGCCTTCGAAGTCCAGCAACGGCAGGACCGAATGCCATGTCCGTGCGGCCACGCACCGTGTGGGCTGGGTCGCGGGCGATGAGGTCTACGGCGGCAACCGACCGGACCCACCCCGACCACGACATCCGTTAAACCGGCAAACGGAGGGACCGGCTCGGTGAGGGGCCGTACGTTGTATCGACATGAGACCCCGAATCGCCGTGATCGGCAGTGGCCCCGCCGGACTCACCCTCGCCCGCGTCCTGAACCGTCACGGTCACCCTTTCACCGTCCTCGAACGCGATCCCGCCCGCGACGCCCGTCCCGCGGGCGGCACGCTGGACCTGCACGAGGGGCTGGGTCAACTGGCCTTGGAGAAGGCGGGGTTGCTCGCGGAGTTCCAGGCGCTGTCCCGTCCCGAGGGGCAGGCCATGCGCATCCTGGACACCGACGGGACCGTTCTCCGCGACTGGCAACCCCGACCGGGCGACCGGGCCAATCCCGAGATCGACCGCAGGCAACTCCGTGACCTGTTGCTCGGGCCTGTGGAGGTGCAGTGGGGGCGGGGCGTGACGGAGGTGGTGCCGGAGACCCCGGACGGCGTGGTGGTCCATTTCGCGGACGGGCGACAGGAGACGTACGACCTCGTGATCGGTGCGGACGGTGCCTGGTCCCGGGTCCGCCCCACGGTCTCGTCCGCGACACCGCAGTACACCGGCGTCACCTCGGTCGAGACCTCCCTGGACGACATCGACACCCGTCACCCCGACCTCGCCCGGCTGGTCGGCGACGGTTCCGTGGCGGTGTACGGCGTGAACCGTGCGATCGTCGCCCAGCGCAACAGCGGTGGCCACGTCAAGGTGCACGCCCAGTTCCGCGAGCCGCTGGACCAGCACGCGAACCCGGACGGGCAGTCGGGCCTGAACCAGCCCACAGACCTGAACCAGCCCGCACGTCTGGACCAGCCCGCACGTCTGGACCGGCCCACAGACCTGGACCTGGCCGGCGTCGAGGTGGTGCGATCAAGCCTGCTGGCCCGGTTCGACGGCTGGGCCGCTCCCGTCCTCGAACTCCTGCGCCACGGCACGGCTTTCGTCCACCGCCCCCTCTACGTCCTTCCCGCCTCCCACACGTGGGCCCACGTCTCCGGGGTGACGCTTCTGGGTGACGCCGCCCACCTGATGCCCCCGTTGGGGGCGGGCGCGAACCTCGCGATGCTGGAAGGCGCCGAACTCGCCGAGTCCATCGCCGCCGCCCCCGGCCCCGGAGAACTGGACGATGCCGTCCGCGCCTTCGAGGAACGGATGTGGGCACGGGCCGGCAGGTGGGCGGACATCACGATGGCCGGCCTGGAACGCCTCGTGAGCCCGGACCCCTCCCAGGCACTCGCCCTCTTCGACGAGGTCCAGCCTTCCTGACCGCCCCCGCCCAGGGCGATGGCACGGCCCGGTCGGCCAGTTGGCCAGTCGGCCGGGCCGCCGGTTCTCAACCTCGCGAGCGTGTCGTCCGCATCTGCGTGAACCATGATCGTCTTTCGGAGTGTCACGGCATGTGCCCGTCCTGCCACGGCTGATGGTTGGTCAGCCCGGCGTCCGCCAGGCGTGCGCACCGACAACGCGGCAGGAAAGAGCACATCGTGCAGATCAGTCGACGAGCCGCCCTGCGCCGAGGCGCGGCGGTGGCGGGCGCGGCCGCGCTCGCCCAGGGATACGGGACCGGCTCGGCATCGGCCGCCCCCGAGACGGCCTACGCCGGGCAGGGCGCCGACGCGGGCGCGTGGCGGGAGCTGCGCCGCGGCCTGAGCCCCGCCGCCCGCCTTTACCGGCCCGGTGAGCCCGGCTACCCGGCCCACGCCACGGGCGACAACCAGCGGTACGCCGCGGTCCGGCCGGCGGGAATCGTCGCGTGCGCCACCGAACGCGATGTGCAGAAGGCGGTGCGGTGGGCCGCGAAGCACGGTGTGCCCTTCGCTCCGCGCTCCGGCGGGCACAACTACGCCGGCTACTCGACCACCACCGGACTCGTCATCAGCCTGCGGGCCATGAAGACGGTGACGCCGCAGGGCCGCAGCCTCCACCTGGGCGGCGGGGCGACCAACTCCGACGTCTACGCGGCCCGTGACGCCAATCTGTACTTTCCCGGCGGACGCTGCGGCGGCGTCGGCGTGGCGGGCCTCACGCTCGGCGGCGGGCTCGGTTTCAACGACCGTAAATGGGGCCTGACCTGTGACCGGCTCACCGAGACCCGCGTCGTGCTCGCCGACGGCACCCTGGTGCGGGCCGCCGGGAACGAGAACGCCGACCTGTTCTGGGCCTGCCGGGGCGGGGCGGGCGGCAACTTCGGCATCAACACCGCCTTCAGCTTCGACGCCGTGCCCGTCGGGCGACTGCGCGCGACCGTCTTCGACCTCACCTTCAGCCTGACGCCGGCGGTGGACGTCGTGGAGGAAGTCCAGGACATCCTCGCGGCGGACGGCGCGGGCGACTTCGACGTGCGCGTCGGCTTCAAACACACAGGAGACGGCACCACCAGTCTGTGGGTGCTCGGCCAGTTCATCGGCCCCGAGGACGCACTGCGGCGCCTCCTCGCCCCGCTGCTGACACTGCGCCCCACACGCACCTTCATCGAGGAACGCGGATTCTGGTCGGCGCAGGACCACCTCATGGAGAAACCCGGCGCGAACGAGTGCTACGCCTCCAAGTCCCTCGTCCCCGACCGGTGGTTGAGCCCCGACACCGTGGCGGACATCGCCGAATGGACCCGCACCTGGCGCCCCGGTGCCGCGAAGGCGACCGGATACGTGACGCTCTTCGCCATGGGTGGCACCAGCGACGTTCCCGGCCGGGGCGAGACCGCCTACGCGCACCGCGACGCCACGTACGTCATCGACATCGGCACCCACTGGCGGCCCGGGACGGCGCCGGGCGCGGTGAACGACCTGCTGGCGCAGACCCGTACCGCCCACCGGCTGCTGCGTCACCGCCTGGACACCGAAGCGGCTTACGTCAACTTCCCCGACCCCGACCTGCGCGACTGGCGCCGCGCCTACTACGGCGCCGGCTACGAGCGGCTGGTCGAGGTCAAGCGCCGCTACGATCCCGCCGGCCTGTTCCGCTACGCCCAGTCCATCGGCAGGAGCTGACTCCGGCTATGAGAACGGCCGGCCGAGGGCGTGCTCGACAACGGGAGGCAGGCAGAGGGCAGTTGAGGTGTCGTCACCAGCTCAGCCGATGTGTGCCACCAGGGCGTCGATGAGCTTGGGCCAGAGTTCGCGCGGGCGGTCGTGGCCCATGTCGGGGATCAGCAGAAGCTCTGCGCCGGGCACCAGGTCCGCGGTGCGTTTCCCGCCACTGGGGTCGATCAGCGTGTCGTCCAGGCCGTGGATCACCAGCGTCGGCGTCCGGAGGCCGCGGAGTCCATCGGCGCGTGAACCGCTGAGGATCATCGCGCCGAGCTGCCGGCCGATCCCCGCGGGGTAGTAGGCGCGGTCGTAGCTGTCGGCGGCCAGCTCGCGCACCACCGCGGGGTCGCGGTATCGCTTGGAGGCCCACACCAGTTCCCTCTCCGCCGCCGCGACGTACCCCTCGCGGTCTGCGGGCTTCGGACTGAACAGCACCGCCTGCGCCTCCGGGCTGGGCCGGCCGTATTCACTCTCGCCGGTCGAGGACATCATCGACGTCAGGGTCAGCACTCGCTCCGGGGAGGAGAGGGCCATCGTCTGGGCGATCATTCCTCCCATGGAGGCGCCGACCACGTGGGCACGTTGGATGCCGAGCGCGGTGAGCAGACCCAGGCCGTCGTCGGCCATGTCGACAAGGCGGTAGGGAACCATCGCGAGGGCGGCCGGAATGTCGCCCGAGCTCACGGCGGCGATGAACTCGCCCATGTCGACGGGGTGATCGTCGAACCTGGTGGACAACCCGCAGTCGCGGTTGTCGTACCGGATCACGTAACGGCCACGTTCCGCCAGCGCCCGGCAGAACCCCTCGGGCCAGGCGAGCATCTGCGCACCGAACCCCATGACGAGCAGAACAGCGGGATCCCCAGGGTCGCCGAAACACTCGTACGCGATGGACACCTCGGGAGACACGTCAATGATCGACATACCCGGAGCCTGCCACGACCGACCATGCGGCGCACCCGAATATGGGCACGTGACCTGCACATCCCGCTCTGGTTCCGCCCGTGACCGCCGGACTCACTCAACGTCCGCTCAACGGGCCGGGATCGGCGCGGCTGACGGTTGCCACTCCCGCCTGATCAACCCGAACACCCATGAGTCGGATACCTCGCCGTTCACGACGCAGTCTTCCCGCAGCGTCCCTTCACGCACGAATCCGATCTTCTCCAGCACCCGGGCGGATGCCACGTTGCGTGTATCGGTCTCGGCCTGGACTCGATTCAGGTCCAGCGTGTCGAACGCCCACTGCACCAAGGGGCGCGCGGCTTCCGTTGCGTAGCCGTGGCCCCACATCTCGCTGTCGAGGCAGTAGCCCAACGACGCGCTGCGGTAGTCCGGGTTCCATTCGACCAGACCGCACCAGCCGACGAAGGCCCCGTCAGAAGCGCGCTCGATGGCCACCCGCGCTCCAGTGCCTTCGTCCGCCATCTTCCGGCACATCGCGATGAAGCGCTCGGCCCGGGCCCGTTCGGTCCACGGCGGGGAGTCCCAGTAGCGCATCACGTGGGGGCTGCTGTGCAGTGCGAAGAGGGAGTCCGCGTCGGCGTCGGCGAAGGGTCGCAGTCGCAGGCGAGCGGTGTGCAACACAGGGGTGGCCAGAGTCATGCGCACCATCTTGTGTCCTCAGGGGGCGGGCAGAACACCGAATATCCGATGCTGCCCGGCCCTCACGTCCGAGGTGGCGACCCGGACGCGGAAAACCCGTTGCGAGGACCACAGCGCCCGCTGCTAATCTTCCCGAGGCCGTGCGAGAGAACGAGGAGGTGGTACCCGTGAACGCAGTATCGACATGGGTGCTCCCCTCCGGGGTCACGGTCGGACGTTAGGCAGGTCGTCCGGGAGCGCCGTATCTGAGCCCTCCCGAAAGGCACGATCATGCACTTCACTTCCGAACAGCGCCTCGACGACGGCGTCATCGAGCGCGAATTCACCCTCGGCGAGATCCCCGGCACCTTGTGGACGCCCGGATCCGCATCCGCATCCACACCTGCGCCGCTGATCCTGCTCGGCCACCCCGGTGGACTGGACAAGATGTACCCCCGACTGGTGGGCCGGGCCCGGCACTGCGCGGCGGACGGCTTCGCCACGGCCACCATCGAGCTCCCCGGAAGCGGTGACCGGCCCCGTTCCGCCGCCGCGGAAGCGGCCCGCGCCGACCTGCGCCGGGCGCTGCAGGCCGGCGAGCCGGTCGGCGAGGACATCGTGGACCGCCTCGTCCTCCCGCTGGTCGAAAAGGCGGTCCCGGAATGGCAGGCCGCCCTGGACGCCCTCCTTTCGCTGCCCGCGATCGGCGGCCCGGTCGGATACTCAGGGGGAGTGATCTCCATCGGAACCCGGCTGTCGGTGGTCGAGCCGCGCATCTCGGCCGCCGTTCTGTTCGCCGGGAGTTTCGTGCCTCGTGCCCTGTTCGAGGAGGCCCGGCAGGTCACCATTCCGCTGCACGTCCTGCTGCAGTGGGACGACGAAGGGAACGACCGGCAGCAGGCCCTGGACCTGTTCGACGCCTTCGGCTCCAAGGAGAAGACGCTGCACGCCAACATGGGCGGGCACACCGGCGTCCCGCAGTTCGCGGGGGACGCCGCGGCCCAGTTCTTCGCCCGCCACCTGAAGTGAGGCCGGGCCGTCAGACCGGCAGCAGTCGGTAGGCGACGCCGGCCAGGACGCCGCTCATCGAGGACGGGCCCAGACCTTCCTCGATGAGCGGCGGCCGCCAACTGCACCATCACCGCGCTCGGCCACCAGCGCCTCCATCAACTGGGCCCACAGGAGGGGGCGGAGGCGCTGCGGAGATGAATGGCTTCGCCTTGGACCCGGCGACCCAGCGACTTGGCGACAGGCTTTGCGAAACGGTCGACCACTTGTTTTCCCTGGTCAGGTAGCTTTCACGGCATCCATTGATCTTTATGTGCGGGCCCGTTTCGGCATGACCGACCGGGTCCGTGAGGAGGCGTGTGTGAGTGCGATCAACCTTGCGGAGACGGCGGCCGGTCTGCCGGAGGCGTGGAGCTCTCGCAAGCTGGGCATGGTGGGGGCGGCCTGCGTGAAGGTACTGCGCATGGACGGGCTGCCGGTCGAGGAAGAGTGCCATGGGACTGCCGAAGCTCTGCTGGTCCTCGACGGCCGGCTGGAGCTGGAGGTGGCCGGCATGCCGGTGTCGGTGCGGGCGGGCGAGCTGTTCATGGTGGCGGCGAACACCGCACACGCGGTCCGCCCCGGAAGCCGGGGCACGTTGGTGATCGTGGAACTGCCGGAGGAGTAACGGCTCTTCAGGCGGCCTTGGCCGGGTACTCGGTCCAGGTGCGGACGGGCGAGTCCGGGGCGAAGTCGGCCTCGAGCGCGTCAGCCGGCGGTGCGGGCGGGGTTGCTGTCAGCACTTCCTGGCGTTCCGATTGACTGGGTGGTCCCAGCGGCCTGGATGCGGGTGATGACCGCGCGCAGCTCGGTCGAGTACCAATCGAGGTGACGCGCGAGCTGGCTGCGGATGGGCGGGCTGGTCCGGTACATCGACGTCACCAGGTTGTGCCAGGCCGTCCTGTTTTCGGGAGAGACGTTGACGCCCTGGCTGACCAGCTCCTGGAAGTACATGCAGTACAACTCGGCGAGCGAGGCGATGCGACTGGCCTCGGGGTGGTCGGGCTGCGCCGCCTCGTTGTCGAAGAAGAAGGGGCGCAGCTGAGGGTGCTCCAGGAGTACGAGTTTGATCTGGACGCCTACGTCGTAGGTCGCGCTGCGAGCGGAGGACCTGATTCCTTCGGTGAGGTGCCGCAGTTGCACGATGACCGCTCCCAGACCCAGTAGCGCGGCGAGCCCGCCGACAGCCGTTCCCAACGCTTCGACCGAACCGGTCCACTGCATGCTGTGCGCCCCCGCCCCGCCGCATCGACCTCTGCATGATTGTGAGGGGTATGGGATGCACTGACCAGACCGCCGAGCCTCTTCCGGATCCGAGACCGGCAAGCCCGTCGGGTGGGCCGGAGGCCCTTGTCGATGATTCGGGTCAGGGAGTGGCCGGCTTGCCCACGCCATGCAGCAACGTGTCGACGACCCGCGAGGCGAGAGCGTCCATGGCGGCGTCGGTGTCCGGGGATTGGGCCGCGGCTTCGTGGATGAGGGCGTAGTAGACGCGCCGCGCCCAGTCCAGGTCGGCGTCGGCCGGGAGCAGACCCGCGTCGCGGGCGCGCGCGAACAGGCGCTCGCACTGGGCCAGTACGTCGGCGTGCACCCGCGCGACCTCGGGGGCGTCGGTCGGGAGGGCGCCCATCGCGAAGCCCCATCCGATCTTGACGCGCAGTACGTTCGCGGTGACTTGGTGGAGCGCGACGGCGGGCGGGGCGGTGTCCGGCCGGGCGGCCTCGACGGCGTCATGGAACCGCTGCGTCGCCCATGCGGCCAGCGCCGTGATCAAGGCTTCCCGTGACGCGAACCGTCGGTGAACGGTGGTCCGCGCGACCCCCGCGGCCTCGGCGATCTGCTCCATCGTCGCCGCCGGGTTCGCGGCGAGCACCCGCTCGGCGGCTTCGAGGATCGTGCGCACCGTCCGCTCGGCATCGGCACGCAGCGGTTTTGTGGAGGCAGGCAGCGCCATGGAGGCGGATCCCTTCCGGCCGGTGATGGGTGCTGACCTCACGAGAGTACGTCGGAGTACGGCCATGTAGCGACTCCATGGATACTTGCAACATCAATGTCGCAAGTCATAGCCTCTCTGCGTCACTAGAGACGCATCTACCTCTGGAGGAGCACCATGGAGCTGCACTTGAACGGCAAGACTGCCCTGGTCACGGGCGCCAGCCGCGGTATCGGGCTGGCCGTCGTCCAGGCCCTGGCCGCCGAAGGTGTCCGTGTCATCGGCGCCGCCCGCACCGTCACGCCGGAGCTGGAATCTGACGGCGTGAAACCCATCGCCGTGGACCTCTCCGATCCCGCCGGAGCCGAGCGCCTGGTCGCCGAGGCAGTGACGGAACTCGGCGGCATCGACATCCTGGTGAACAACGTCGGCGGCGGCGACGGCGGCCTGAACGGCGGCTTCCTCGACGTGAGCGACGACCAGTGGGCCGAGGTGGTGGACCTGAACTTCTTCGCCACCGTCCGAGTGACCCGCGCCGCCATGCCCGCCCTGCTGGCCACCCGCGGCTCGATCGTCAACGTGTCCTCCATGGGCGCCCGCGTCCCGCACGGCGGGCCCATCGCCTACACGACGGCCAAGGCCGCGCTCACCGCGTTCGGCAAGGCACTGGCGGAGGAGTTCGGCGCGCAGGGTGTACGTGTGAACACCGTCTCGCCGGGGCCGGTCCGCACCGCCATGTGGGAGAGCCCGACCGGCTACGGCGCGGAACTGGCCGCGTCCATGGGTGTCCCTCACGCCGAGCTCGTGGCCGGGCTGCCGTCTGCGATGGGCATGCTCGTCAATCGACTCGTCGAACCGGACGAGGTCGCGGCCCTCGTCGCCTACCTCGCCTCGCCACTCGCCGCCGCGACGACCGGCGCCGACCACCTCATCGACGGCGGAGCGGTCAAGACCGCCTAGGCAGTGGCTCCTTGACTGCCCGTTCGGTCGGGGCGCGCCTTCTTGGAGCGCCCCCTCCGCGCCGCCACAACTCGACCGGCGGCGCGTGCCACGCTCCGAGGATCTGGTACGCGCACACCTCTTGACGGCGCCGTCCGCACCCCCCGACGATATCCAAACTCCTTTAACTAAAGGGTATTTACTTAATCGGAGGCATCCCCTGTGGCCGAGCTGTCCCCGTCGTCGGAACCGTCCGCGGAACCGTCCGCGGAACCGTCCGCGGAACCGGCCGCAGCACCGGGCGTCCCTCGCCGGCGGCCGGCCGAGCGGACCAAGGCGAGCGCCGCGGACAGCCGGGTCCACAACCGCGCCCTGGTCCTGTCGACGCTCTATCACCGGGGCGCGATGAGCCGCTCCGAGATCGCCCGCGCCGTCGGGCTGACCGCACCCACCGTGTCGACCCTCGTCGCCGATCTCGAGGGCGACGGGCTCCTCGCGGACATCGGCCCTCGCAAGGGCAGCCGGCCGGGCAAGCCCGCGAACCTGATGGTGATCGACGAGAGCGCGGCACACATCCTGGCCCTCGACCTGTCCGCCGACGGCCAGTTCGACGGGGCGGTCCTCGATCTGCGGGGCAAGGTCGTCGCACGGGCCCGCATGCCCTACGCGGACGCGGTCGGGGAAGACGCCGCCGAGCGCGTGATCCAGCTGGTGGAGGAGCTGGCGAGGCTGGCGCCGGGCCGGGTGCTCGGCATCGGCGTCGGCTCGCCCGGCATCGTCGGCGACGGCGGCGTGATCCACTACGCCGGACACCTCGGCTGGCGCGAACTGCCGCTCGCCGCCCGGCTCTCCGCGCGTTTCGGGGTCCCCGCCCACATTGGCAACGATGTCAACGCGGCCGCGCTCGCCGTACTGCGTTTCCGTGAGGCGAAGACACAGAACCTCATCGTGATCACCATCGAGCACGGCGTGGGCGCGGGCCTGATCGTGGGCGGCGAACTGGTCGAGGGCGAGCAGTTCGCCGCCGGTGAGATCGGGCACGTGACGGTCGTCGAGGACGGCGAGCCATGCGTCTGCGGGCACCGCGGCTGCCTCGAACCACTGATCGACGCGGCCGAGCTGCGCGCACGCCTCGCGGGCCGGGACGCGGCCGGGCGGGCCGAGGTGCTCGCCGCCGCAGGACGGGCCCTCGGCATCGCGCTCGCCCCGATCACCAGCGTCCTCAACCTCAACGAGATCGCCCTGCTCGGCCCGCCGGACCTCGTCGAGGGCCCCTTCCTGGAGTCCGCCGCCGCGACCGTCCGGGCCCGTACATACGCGCCGATCAGTGCCGCGCTCACCATGCGGTCGCTGGCCGGCGACTCCGATCTGATCCTGCTCGGCGCCGCCGGCCTCGTCCTCTCGGGCGAGCTGGGCGTGTGGTGACACCGCGGCATCGCGACACCCCGTTCCGACACCTCACATCTCAGGAGTTCCCATGGCCCGTAATACGACTCGTGGTACGACTCGTATGACGCACGTGCCCCGCAGACAGCGCCGGCGGATACCGCTCGGTGGCCTCGCGGCCGCGCTCGTGGTCGTATCGCTGGGGGCGAGCGGCTGTTCCGGGTCGGCGGGGCGGGCCGCGGGCGGCGACGGGAAGCAGCACGCGGTCCCCGTCGTGAAGGCCGAGGGCAAGACGCTCACGGTGTGGGTGATGGACGGGGACTACTCCGAGGCCACGCGCAAGGCCATGAAGGAGCAGTTCACCCAGCAGGCCGGGGCCGACGTGAAGATCGAGGTCCAGAACTGGGACGGCATCACCACGAAGATCACCACCGCGCTCGCCACGTCGATGCCCCCGGACGTCATCGACATCGGCAACACGCAGGTGGCGAGCTTCGCCGCGAGCGGCGGCCTGATGGATCTGTCCCCGTACGCCAAGGACCTGCGGCAGGGACAGACCTGGCTGGGCGGCCTGGAGGAGCCGGCGACGGTGGACGGCAAGCTGTACGCGGCGCCGTCCTTCGCGGGCGCCCGCGCGGTGATCTACAACAAGAAGATCTGGGACGCGGCCGGAGTGAAGTCCGTGCCGACCACGTACGACGAGCTGACGAAGGCGCTGCGCCAGGTCCGCAAGGCGAACCCCGCGCGTGACTTCTCGCCCTTCTATCTGCCGGGCCTCTACTGGCACACGGGCGTGCAGTTCGTGTGGGACGCGGGCGGTGACATCGCCGCGAAGAAGGGCTCGGCGTGGAAGGGATCGCTGGGCGGCGGCGCGGCGCAGCGCGGGCTTGCCGAGTACAAGTCCTTCCAGAACGAGTTCTCGGCGCCGTCCACGCGCACCATCGACACGCTGAACCCGGACCAGAACCGGGTCTTCGCCGACGGCAAGGCCTCGGCGATCAGCGCGACGAGCGCGATGATCGCGCTCATCAAGAAGGCCAACCCCAAGATCAAGGACGCCGACCTCGGCACCTTCCCGTTCCCCGGAAAGTCGGGCAAGTCCCAGCCCGTCATGCTCGGTGGCTCCGACTGGGGCATCGCCGCCAAGAGCGCGCACCAGGACCTCGCCCTGCAGTGGGTGAAGATCGCCACGGATCCGGCGGTGCAGACGAAGTGGGTCGCGGGCCACGACGGCTGGATCCCCAACAGCGAGGGTGCGGTCAAGTCGGCGGGGGAGAAGGCCGATCCGCTGCTGCGTGCCTTCTTCGACGCGGCGCTGCGCTCGAAGGCGACCCCGGCTTCTGCCGACTGGGCTCAGCTCGAGGGCAACAAGGACATCGACAAGGTCTTCTCCTCCATCGCCTCCGGGTCGCGTACGCCGAAGCAGGCGGCGGACACCTTCGACACGACGGCCGGCAAGGTGCTCAATGCCGGGAACTGATCAGGCGGTCGGCGGGCGCCGCACGGTGCCCGCCGCACCCCGCCGGGCGGTGACCGGTCCACCCCGCAAGGCGACCGGATCCGTACAGGGGCGCGGGCCGTTGGTGGCCTGGGCGCTGCTGACGCCCGCGGGCCTGGTGATGCTCGCCGTCACCGTCGCGCCGATCGTCTTCCTCGTCTACGCGTCGTTCACCGACTACGACCAACGCTCGCTGTTCACCGGCGCGTTCGACGTCGTCGGTGCCCGGCAGTACACGGATCTGCTGGCCGACGCCGAGTTCTGGCGCTCGCTGGCGCGCACGGTCGTGTTCACGGCGGCGATGGTGGCGGGCAGTGTCGCGATCGGCGCGGGCGTGGCCCAGTTGCTGACGCGCCTCGGGTCGGCGCTCCGTATGACGGTCACGGTCGTGCTGATCCTCGCGTGGGCGATGCCGACGGTCGCCTCGTCCCTGGTGTGGAAGTGGCTGTTCCAGCCCGGGTACGGGGTGGTCAACTGGCTGCTCACGCAAGCAGGCCTGTTCGGCGACATGACGGACACGGACTGGTCGAACAGCGCGCCGCTCGCGTACGTGTCGATCTGGTTGCTGATCGTCTGGCAGGCGGTGCCGTTCATCGCGCTCACGCTGTACGCGGCGCTGATCCAGATGCCGTCCGAACTCCAGGAGGCCGCCCGGCTCGACGGGGCGGGGGAGTGGCGCGTGTGGTGGTCGGTGACGCTGCCGTTCCTCCGGCCGACGCTGACGCTCATCACGCTGATGTCGGTGATCTGGGACTTCAACGTGTTCAACCAGATCTGGCTCGTGTCGGCGGGCGGCCCCGACTCGGCGACGACCACGCTCGGCGTCTTCGCCTACCGGACCGCGTTCGTCGCGTTCCGGGTCGGCCAGGGCGCGGCCCTGTCCGTCATCACGACGGTACTGCTGCTCGCGATCACCGCGCTCTACGTGCGACGGCTGCTGCGTTCCGGGGAGGACCTGTGACGACGACTACCGGGATCCGTCGGGGCGGGGGCGGGGGCGCGGGCCGGGGCCGGATCGTCAGCAACACGTTGGCGATCGTGTTCTGTCTCGTGTGGCTGTTCCCGGTGTACTGGATGATCAACACGGCGTTCAAGCCGCGCTCCGAGGCGATGACGGCGACGCCGCGTTTCTGGCCGAGCGCGCCGACCCTGCACAACTTCGACGTAGCGCTGAACCGTACGGGTTTCTGGACGAACCTGACGAACAGTCTGCTCGTCGTCAGCGTGACCGTGGTGATCTCCATCGTGCTGGGCATGTTCGCCGCGGCGGCCATGACCCGGTTCCGGTTCAGCGGCCGGCGCACGGTGATGGTGGCCATCCTCGTCGCACAGATGCTGCCGGGCACGGCACTGCTCGTGCCGACGTTCCTCGTCTTCAACGAGGCGGGGCTGCTGGGCACGTACACGGGTCTGGTGCTCGCGTATCTCGCGCTCGTGCTGCCGTTCTCGATCTGGGTGATGCGCGGGTTCTTCCTCACCGTGCCGGTCGAGGTGGAGGAGGCGGCGCGGATCGACGGCGCGTCGACCTGGCAGGTGCTGTGGCGGATCCTCTTTCCGCTCGTACTGCCGGGGGTGATCGCGTCGAGCGTGTTCGCGTTCATCGCGGCCTGGAACGACTACCTCATCGCGTACACGTTCATGAAGGAGCAGAGCCAGTACACCCTGCCGGTGTGGCTCGCGTCCTTCACGAATCCGGCCCAGGGCACCGACTACAGCGCGCAGATGGCCGGTTCGGTCGTCTTCTCACTGCCCGTCGTCGCCTTCTTCCTGCTCATCCAGCGCAAACTCGTCTCCGGCATGTCGGCCGGAGCGGTGAAAGGATGAACCACCCGATGCTCCTGCCCCGCCCTACCTCGGTCCGTCGCGGCGACGGCTCGTTCCTCCTCGACGACTCGACCGCGCTCGTCGCCGCGCCCGAGGTGCGCCCCGAGGCCCGCTGGCTCCAGTCGGCGCTGCGCCCCGCCACCGGCCTCGACCTCCCGCTGGCCGACCGTGCGGACCGCGCCGTCGAACTGCGCCTCGACGACGGGCTCGGCCCGGAGGCGTACCGGCTGGACGCCACACCGCAGGGGGTGGTCGTGACGGGCGGCGACCGGGCCGGTGTGTTCCACGGCTGCCAGAGCCTGCTGCAGCTGCTGCCCGCCGCGGTGTTCCGGCGCGCGGAGGTGTCCGGGGTGCCGTGGGCGGTGCCCGAGGTCGCGGTGACCGACGCGCCGCGGTTCGCCTGGCGCGGCACGATGCTCGACGTGGCACGGCACTTCATGCCCAAGCACGACGTGCTGCGTTTCCTCGACCTGATGGCGATGCACCGGCTCAACACCCTGCATCTGCATCTCACCGACGACCAGGGCTGGCGGGTGCAGATCCTGCGCTACCCGCGGCTCACGGAGGTCGGCGCGGGGCGGAGCGAGTCGCAGCGCGGCGCCACCGCGGACGCGCCGGGCGACGGCCGGCCGCACGGCGGTTTCTACACGCAGGACGACATCCGGGAGATCGTGGCCTACGCGGCGCGCCGGCACATCACGGTCGTGCCCGAGATCGACGTGCCGGGCCACTCGCAGGCGGCGATCGCCGCGTATCCCGAACTCGGCGTCGGGGGCGGCCCGTCGGAGGTGTGGACCCGCTGGGGCGTCAACCCGCACGTCCTCAACACCGAGGAGTCCACGGTCGCCTTCTACCGGGGCGTGCTCGACGAGATCATGGACCTGTTCCCGGGTCCCGTCGTCGGCGTGGGCGGCGACGAGTGCCCCACCATCGAGTGGCGCGAGGATCCGCGCACGCAGCGGCTCATGCGCGAGCGCGGGCTGCGCCACGAGCACGAACTGCGCTCCTGGTTCGTCCGGCAGCTCGGCGCGCACGTCGCCGCACGCGGGCGGCGGCTGTTCGGCTGGGACGAACTCCTTGAGGACGAGGTGCCGCCGGGCACGGTCGTCGCGTCGTGGCGCGGCATGACGGGCGCGGTGACGGCGGCCCGCCGTGGCCTGCACGTCGTCTCCTGCCCGGACGACCAGGTGTATCTCGACTACCGGCAGTCCGACGGCCCGGACGAGCCGATCCCGGTGTCGATCCCGATCACGGTGGAGAAGGCGTACGCGTTCGATCCGGTGCCGGCGGGGCTGACACCGGAGGAGGGCGCCCATGTCCTGGGCGGCCAGGCCAACATCTGGACCGAGCACATGGATTCGCCGCGCACGGTGGACTACTTCGCGTTCCCGCGGCTGTGCGCGGTCGCGGAGGCGCTGTGGTCCACGGGCGAGCGCCGGTACGAGGAGTTCCGGCCGCGTCTGGAGCACCACCTCGCCCACCTGGACGCCTACGGGGTCGAGTACCGCCCCGTAACGGGCCCGCACCTGTGGCAGACCCGCCCGGGCATCCCGGGCCGCCCCTCGACGGAGGCGGAGCGGGAGGCGTTCATCGACGTACTCGTCGCCGGGATCAAGGACCCGACGCCGTAGCGGCTCAGCCGGCCGGGCCGGGGCCGTAGCCGCTCAACCGGCCGGGCCGGGGTGGTGAGTTCCTGGCACACCCCGGCCTTCTGCTCGCTGTCGGCCTCACCTCGCTGTCGGCCTCACCATGGGGCTCACGGATGGCGCGGCGCGAGGGATTCGGCGTGGTCATCCGTGCGCCCGCCGCGCCGCCACAGCAGCACGCTGAGCGCGACGAACCAGAGGAAGCCGAGGAAGCGGCCGGCCGGGATGAACACCGAGCCGCCTTCGGCGACGAGCGAGCTCATCGACAAGACGCTCGCCGCCCCGATCACCATGCCGCTCCACGCGAGCCAGGCGGGCAGGGCGCGGCTGCCGCGTCCCGTCGTGGCGACCAGGAAGACCGCGACGCCAAGGGTGGCGACGGCCGGGCCGGCGCCGGTGATGAAGGACAGGTCCGAGACGGCCCGATACGTGGACAACTCCGCTCTGGGACCGATCTGGGCCAGCACCCAGCTGGTGCTCGCGGAGAGCAGCAGGAGAGTTCCGGCGGCGGTGGCCAGCGCGCGGACCACGCCCGCCCGGGCGTCGCTGCCGTACCGGCCGGCGAACGCGGTCAGACAAGGGACGAACGCCAGCAGCGCGAGCGCGGACAGTCCCTGGAGCAGCCCGAGTGTGCGGAAGAGATCCTCGGGCGTGGCCGGATCCTTCAGCCGGTACGCCTGCACTTCGGCGTCGCTGGAGTACGGCGTCACCGTGCCGGACGGGCCCAGCGTCCCGGCGACGACGAGACTGGCCACGAAGAACAGGACGTACAGCACGCCGGCCAGAGCGCCAGGGTCACGGCGCTGAGTACGGGTGCGGGTGAGCGTGGCGGCGGTGGTCACTGAGGCGACCCTCCTGAGGTAGCAGTGGCGGTGGCGGTGACGGTGGTGACGATCACCACGGCGGGCGGAAGTCCCGCCCGTTGCTCCCTCACCGTCACAGAGCGGCTCCCGCCGGGCGTCCCGCCGGGGGAGGCGGTGGCCGTACTCCCACCGGCGTACGGAGCCATCCACAGAGCCGTCCGCGGAGCCATCCGTCAGAGCCGTCCGCGGAGCCGTCCGTCAGAGCCGTCCGCGGAGCCGTCCGCTGAGCCGCCCGGAACGCCGAAGCCGAATGCCGAATGCTGACGTACTCGCAGCGGAGCAGAGGGGGTTACTCCCGTCGGCAGATGCCCGGGACGGGCGGAAGGGAGAGCCTGGCCACGTGCCAGTGCCCCCGAGCCCCCGATCCGATTGAGGCATGTATGCAACCCTCCGCCCGATCCTCGACGGCGCCGACGCCCACCGGCGGTGGCATGCAACGGCGTCCAGGCCACCGGTTGCCTCAGAAGGCCCGTAAGAGCGTGGTCGTCGTGCATGTGGTCGTCTCTGTCAGCTGGTTGGCCTTGATGCTCTGCCTGCTCACCCTGGGGACGACCGCGCTGGCGACGAACGATGCCGACACCCTGAGGACCGCCTACCGGGCGATGGGGATGCTGGGGGACGTCCTGATCATCCCCCTGAGCCTGCTCACCTTGGCCAGCGGTGTGGTGCTGTCGCTCGGCACGCAGTGGGGCCTGTTCAGGTACTACTGGGTCAGTGCCAAGTTCTGGCTGACCCTGGCGGCGACGGCGGCTTCGATTTTCGCCCTCACCTCCAGACTCCACGAAGCGGTGGACGTGGTGGCCCGCCATCCGGTGGGCCCGATCTCAGCCATGGATCTCGGATTCATCCGCTACAACATGGTGATCGTCCCGACGATCGCGCTCCTGCTCTATCTCGCCAACGTCATCCTGTCCGTCTTCAAACCCTGGGGCCGACGGACCCAGGCCGTCCTTGACGACAGGATCCAGGCTCGGCGAACGAACCGCCTCAATCCGCCCAGGGGATACCGCGAGTCGCGATGAGTCCCGTGGCGTCCGACGGTCTTTACTGTCGAACCCGTTCCCAGAGGAGGACTTCTGATGCGCAGCGTGACCTATTCGATGAACGTCTCGCTCGACGGCTACATCGTCGGGCCGGACGGCAGCTTCGACTGGACGGCGCCCGACGACGAGGTCTTCCGCTTCTGGATCGACGAGATCCGGGAGGTCGACGTCCACCTGCTGGGACGACGGCTGTACGAGACGATGCTGTACTGGGAGACCGCCGACCAGGATCCCTCGCTCGACGACTCGAGCCTCGAGTGGGCCGCGCTCTGGAAGCCGCTCCCGAAGGTGGTGTTCTCCACCACGCTGTCGGAAGTGCAGGGCAACGCCCGTCTGGTCTCCGGCGGCCTCGCGGAGGAGATCGAGCGGTTGCGGGCCGAGCCGGGGCAGGGCGAAATCGCGATCGGCGGCGCGACTCTCGCCGCCGAGGCGGCCGCGTCGGATCTGATCGACGAGTACCGGGCCGTGGTCTACCCGGTGCTGGTCGGCGGTGGCATTCCCTTCTTTCCCCAGGACGAGCACCAGGTGGATCTCGAACTCGTCGAGACCCGCACCTTCAAATCAAAATTCGTCTACCTCCGCTACCGCGTGGCGCGCTGAGCCACAGACGAGGCGAGACGAGATGAGGCGAGGCGAGACGAGATGAGGCGAGGTGGAAGTGAGGCCGACTCTGACCGGTCAGCGTTTGATGCCGACGCCCGCCAGCAGGCTGATCTGGGCGTCCGTGGGCTCCGGCCCGTCCGTGCGGTCGGCCGGACGCCAGCGGTGGCAGCAGATGATCCCGGGGTCGATCAGGTCGAGCCCGTCGAAGAAGCGGCCGATGTCGCTGTGCGAACGGAACTGCACCGGAGACCCGGACTTGGTGTAGACCTCCGCGACCTTGTTCCAGGTGACGGGGTCGAAGTCGGGCGTGCAGTGGTTCATGGCGAGTGCGCTGCCCGCGGGGAGCGGGTCGAGCAGCCGCCGGACGATGGCGTACGGGTCGTGCGGGTCGGTGATGAAGTGCATGAGGGCATTGAGGGAGAGGGCGATGGGCTGGTCGAAGTCCAGGACCTCCGAGTCCTCCACGGCACTCATCAGCGCATCGGGGTCGGTGACGTCGGCCTCGATGTAGGCCGTGCGTCCCTGCGTCGTGCTGCGCATGAGGCGTTCGGCGTACTTGAGGACGAGCGGGTCGTTGTCGGCGTACACGACGCGGGCGTCGCTGGCGACGGACTGGGCGACCTGGTGCAGGTTGGGCTCGGTCGGGATGCCCGTGCCGATGTCGAGCCACTGGCGGATGCCGTGCTCCTGCGCGAGGACACGGGTGGCCCGGTGCATGAACGCCCGGTTCTCGCGGGCGGTCATGTAGATGCCGGGGTGGGCCTGGGAGGCGACCAGGGCCGCTTCCTTGTCGATCTCGAAGTGGTCCTTGCCACCGAGGAAGTAGTCGTACATCCGGGCCGAGTGCGGCCTGCTCGTGTCGAGGTCCCGGCCCGCCTGCCTGGTGGTCATGTTCTCCCCTTCATATGTGTGTTCGTCGGCCCGCAGGCCAGGAACGGGACCGGTGTCGCCGTCCCTACTGCCGACCGCCGGTTCACCCGGCGGCCAAGTGATCGGCCAGGCCCTCTTTGACCCCACGGACGAACGCGGCGATCTCCTCCGGCGCGTAGATCAGCGCCGGCCCGGCCGGGTCGGTCGACTGCCGTACGGCCACGCGGCCGTCGGCGAGTAGCTTCGTCTCGACGCACTGACCACCGTTCGGCCCGCTCCAGGGACGCTCCCAGCCCTGTTCTCCGAGGTTGCGGGCCGGCATCCCGTTGTAGACGCCCTCGTCGGTGATCGTCATGAGTACTCCTTGCGCATGCGGTTCAAGAGAGCCCTGCTGTCCTCCGACGACGTCAGCAGCGCCATACGGGAATGCGCCTCGAGGTGGGCGACGACGTCCGCGCGCTGGTCCAGATAGACGGCGGCGGACAGGAGTTCGCTGTAGACGATGTCGGGAAGTTCGGGCTCCTCGAACCGGAAATACGTGAAGGGTGCGCACGCCCCGACGTGCGCACCCGCGGCGAAAGGCACGATGTCGACGCTGATGTGCGCGAGCTCGGACAGCTCCAGGAGCCGCTCGATCTGCACCCGCATCACGTCCGCGCTGCCCACGGCCCGGTGCAGGACGGCTTCCTCCATGACCACCCACAACGTGGGGGCGTCCTCGCGCTCCAGCAGGCTCTGGCGGCGCAGCCGCAGCTCCACGCGGCGCGCGAGATCCTCCTCGCTGCCGTTCGGTAACCCGCCGCGCAGCACGGCGCGCGCGTAGTCGGGAGTCTGCAGAAGACCGGTGACGTACTGGGGTTCGTAGGTGCGCAGCGTCTTGGCGCCGGTCTCCAGGCTGACGTAGGCGGTGAACCAGCTGGGGACGACGTCACGGTAGGAGTGCCACCAGCCGGGCTCGTTGGCCTGCTCGGCCAGGTCGACGAACTCGTCGATCTCCTGGCGGTCCGCGCCGTACGTCTCCAGGAGCTTCTCGACGTACAGAGGCTTGAGCGCGACCTCGGCCTTCTCCAGCCGACGGATCGTCAGAGTCTTTACGCGCAGTGCTTTTGCCGCGTCCTCCAGCGAGGCGCCGACGCCGAGCCGCATGTCCTGCAGCCGGCGGCCGAGGATCACGCGCAGGACTGTCGGCGCACTGGTGCTGGAACGGGCCTCACTCACGCCCAACCTCCTGAAGGATCATCAACAAGACCATTCTTACAGTGACTTGATGACGGCACCAGGGTGATACTCCGCTGCTGAAATTATCAGGGAGTCGGTTGCAGCGTGAGTGTGATCACGCGCATAGTTGACACGTGAGCGGTCACGTCACAGCTCTGACGCAGCATCCGGCCCCGGACGGGACGCGTGATGCTGATGCCGTCGTCGGCGCCCCACCCCAGGCGCCCGCCCCGGCACACGCCTCTCACGCCCTGGCCGCAGCCTGCGTCCCCACGCCGCGGCCGCCCCTCCCCGGAAGGCACTGGAAGGCGACATCCGTGACTCTGCCCACGCCCTCGGTCCCGGCCTCGACCCCCGTCTCAGCCACGACCGTGCCTTGTCGGGAGTACTGGTTCGGCCTGCCCGCCCTGCGCACCAGCGCGAGATCCGCCCGCGACGCCGTGCGCGACCGGCTCCGTGCCTGGGAGGTGCCCGGCGACACATGCTGCGACGCGGTGCTGCTGGTCTCCGAACTGACCACGAACGCCGTGCTCCACACCGACAGCGGCCATGTCCTGTGCGGCCTCACGCTGACCGGCGACGAGCGGCGGCTGCGGATCGAACTCCACGACGCCGACCGCACCCCGGTCCGCCCGCCCGAACACCGGGCCGGTCCCGGCGAGGAGAGTGGGCGAGGTCTGCTCCTCGTCCAGCAACTCGCGGACCGCTGGGGCTCCGCACGCTCCACGCGGGCCGAAGGCAAGGTCGTCTGGGCGGAGTTGACGTCCTACCCCTCCTACCTCTGATCCCCCTCATCTCCCTCATCCCCCTCATGCCTCTCGTGTCTCCCTTACAGAAGGCGCCCGCCCATGACCTCCCACCCCCACAGCGAAACCGCTCCTCCCGTCGTGCTGTACGTGTGCGCCGACCGAGCCCGGGGCACGCCTGGTGAAGCCACGCAATGCGCGCAGACAGAAGGCCGCGCTTTCGCCCAGGAACGCGGACTGACGATCGCCGAGGTGGTGACCGACACGTACGGTGAGCCCGACCCGGCCCAGCGCAAAGGGTGGCGGCGCGTGAGGCAGCTGGTACAGACAGGCCATGTCACCGAGGTGCTCGTCCGGTGGCCCAGCGCCATTGCCCCGGAGTCCGCACACGAACTCCGGCACCGCGAGACCGCCTGGCTCCACGACCACGGCGTGCGCGTCCGGTACACGTGGGCGCCCTTGTCCTCGAAGAGCGACGAGGCCTGGTGATCCCTCTCGGCGACGTCTCGGCGACGTCGAGATCTCTGATGGGCGTAGCTGAGAGTCGTCACCCGGGCTGTCACCGGGGTTGTCACCCTGGCCGTCACTACGAGCCGTAGTACAGCCGGAGGAATTCCTCCATCGCCGCGTCGACGCCGGTGCGGTCGCCGGTGGCGAGCAGGTCGAGCAGGAGTCCGCGGACGGTGGCCAGTCCCAGCCTCGCGCGGTTGCGCGCCGCGACAGGGTCCGTTCCCGCGGCAACCTCGGCTGCCACGAGCGGTTCCAGCCAGTCGGCCACGAGTCCGTCCAGGAACGGGGCGCCCTCGGGGCGGCCCCGCAGTGCGAACCCGCAGAGCTCGAAGAAGAGCAGCTCCTGACCAGCGAGTTGAGGGTCCGTCAACTGCTGCCAGAGGCGTCGCGCTGCATCCGCGGGCGAGAGGTCGGGCTCCGCGTGGAGCCGGGACAGCAGTTCGCGCTGACGTCGCTCCGACGTCCGGACGATCTCGACGAGCAGTTGTTCCTTGGTGCCGAAGTAGTGGATCAGCATGCGATGACTGACGCCGATCGCGTCGCCGAGGCGGCGCAGGCTCAGGTCCGCGATTCCGTGTGCCGTGACGTGGTCGACGGCCGCGTCCGTCAGCTGGGCGCGCCGGTCCCCGTCCGTGAGGCGCGTGGTTTCGCGTTCGGGGCGCCGCGCATCATCCGTATTCACCACCTCACGAGTGTACCAATCGGTACATGTCCTCGTGTACCGTGTGGTACATGAGGCCCGTCATCGTGATGATCGATGTTCCGCAGCCGCCCGAGCAGGTCTACGACTTCCTCGACGTCATGGCTCACCACGAGCGATTCACGAACCACTATCTGACCGACTGGCGCTACAGCGGCCCCGGCCGTGGCATCGGATCGTGCGCCACGGTCACCGCCGCACTGGGTGGCACGAAGGCCGACGTCACCATCAAGGTCGTCGAAGCGGATGCGCCGCGGCGCATCATGGAACGGAACGTCAGCGCGGCCGGCCGGCGCGTGGCCCACGGCATCTACACCGTCGAACCGCTGCAGTCCGGCGGGAGCCATGTCTCGTTCACGTACACCTGGGTGCTCGCGCCGCTCTCCGACCGCCTACTGGCGCCCGTTGTCCGGGCCATGATGCGGCGTGTCAACCGTACGGCCATGCGGCGCTTGGCCGCCGAGTTGGACAACTATGTGTCTGCCGCCGGTTCCTGACGTCGATATGTCGGTTGGTCCATGTGGGCTGGGCATACCTGGCTTCCTGGCACACCCATGGCTCAGCCCAGTGTGTCCATCAGGATGGTGACGTAGGCATCCAGTCGTTCCTCCACGGCGCGCGTCGTCAGCTCTGTCCTTCCTGCCTCCCGCCATGGCTGCGCCACCCACCGCACCTCTTCTGAGAACGCCAGCGCGTCCCGCACCAGCCAGTACAGCCGCTCGCTCGCGGCCGCGGCCAGCATCCCGCCGGCCCTCTCGTACGCCTGGGCGAACCGCAGCCCCCATGCGGGCCCGTGCAGCAGCGCGAGATTGGTCGAGCAGTGCGCCACATCGAGATCCGCCGGACCCCAGGAGGTCGCTGCCCAGTCGACGACGCCGGTGATCCGGGCACCCGCTGGTCCTGAGGGCCGCACCTCGAACAGCACGTTGCCGGGCTGGAAGTCCCGGTGCAGGAACCGCCCTTCGTAGGGTGGCGCGGGCTTACGGATCACGTCGATCGCCGCAGCCCATACCGCCGCGTCGGCGCCTTTCGGAACCACGACGGTGTCGGCGGTCGTCAACGCGACGTAATCCCGAGGCCGTTCAGTGGGCCGCACCTCATGAATGGCCACGAGTTGACGGGCCAGTAGAGAGACGCGCGTCTCCAATCCCTCCTCGTCGAGGACCGTACGGCCCGCCATGTGCGTCATGAGGAGGGACGGATACTCGCAGTGCGCGGCGGTCGGATCAACCGCGACCAGTCCAGGAGCCGGCACGCCGGTCCGCGTGAGCAGGGTCAGGGCGTCGGCCTCCCTGCTCAGCCAGTCCTCGGCGTGCCGCACGGAGAACGGGTCGACGAAGCTCCTCAGCACCAGGTCACGAGTGCCTCCGTCCAGCGGCGTCTCGATGGTCAGCCTTCGCATTTCGGCAGTGATGCCGCCGTGCAGCACCTCGGCTCTGACGATCCGCTCGCCGGCCTCCAGCTGCCGGCTCACCCAAGCCAGTGTCGACGGTCGGACAACTGCTGCCTCATCGTGGTTGGTCACCATGCCACCCCATTATCCGGGGGCTCTGCATTATCCGGGGGCTCTGTGAGCGGCCCGGGCACGCGTGGGGCGTGTCCGGGCCGGGCGGTGTCAGTTGAGCTCGTCCGGGTGGGGGCCGGTGCGCAGGTCGCGGTCGAGGGTGGCGATGGCGGCCATCTCGTCGTCGGTGAGGGTGAAGTCGAAGACGTCGAGGTTCTCGCGGATGCGGGCGGGCGTCACCGACTTGGGGATGACGACGTTGCCGAGCTGGAGGTGCCAGCGCAGCACGACCTGGGCGGCGGACTTGCCGGTGCGGGCGGCGATCGTGGTGATCGCCTCGTCCTTGAGGACGGCACCCTGAGCGAGCGGGCTCCACGCCTCGGTGGCGATGCCGAGCGCGGCGTGCTTGGCGCGCAGCTCGCTCTGCTGGAGGCCGGGGTGCAGCTCGATCTGGTTGACCGCCGGGACCAGCTCCGAGTCGGCGATGAGCCGGTCGAGGTGTGCGGGCTGGAAGTTGGACACGCCCGCGGCGCGGATCCGCCCCTCGGCGACGAGCTTCTCGATGGCCTTCCAGGACTCGCGGTACAGGTCGCGGGCCGGGGTCGGCCAGTGGATCAGGTACAGGTCGACATGGTCCAGGCCCAGCTTGTCGAGGCTGGCGTCGAAGGCCCGCAGGGTGGCGTCGTGGCCCTGGTCGGCGTTCCACAGCTTGGTGGTGACGAACAGCTCCTCGCGGGCGATCCCGGAGGCGGCGAGGGCGCGGCCGACGCCGGTCTCGTTGCCGTAGATCGCGGCGGTGTCGATACTGCGGTAACCGGCCTCCAGGGCGGAACTCACCGCGGCGGTGGTCTCGTCGTCGGGTACCTGGAAGACGCCGAAGCCGAGCTGGGGGATCTCGACGCCGTTGTTGAGCTTCACGGTGGGGATGGCGGTCATGATGCGTGTGGCCTTTCAGGCGGTGCGGGTCGTACGGGTGGTACGGGCCGTACGGGTGGTGAGGGTGTAGCGGACGGTCTGGGCGCTGATGAGTCCGTCGCGGAAGACGAACGTGTCGACGCCGTCGGTGACCTCGTGAGTGGCGGTGGTGGCGGTCCACTGCAGGAACAGCACGTTTCCGGCGAAGGTCGGGGTCAACTGCCAGTCGGCGTCGGGGAGATCGGCCAGGAGACGGCCGATTCCCTCCCGTATGCCCTGGTGACCCGTCAGGGTTCCCTCGGGGGTGACGAAGACGGCGTCCTCGGTGTAGTTGGTGGTGATCAGATCGAGGTCCCCGGTGCCGAGCCGCTCCCCGTGGTCGGCGAAGACTTCCTGCGGAGTGCGGGACATCAGGACAGCTCCTCGGTGGCCGCGACGGCCGCGACGGCGAAGCCGTGGTCCTGCTCGGGGGCGCCGCCGCCGACGCCGATCGCGCCGATGAGGCGGCCGTCGCGGTGGACGGGGACGCCGCCGGCGATGAACAGCAGCGGCTTGTCGAGCGCGGTGGGCAGGGTGTGGAACGGCCCGTCGGGCTTGACGAGGTCGACGAGGTCCGCGGTCGGCGCGTCGAGCTGCAGGGCGGTGTAGGCCTTGCGGGTGCTCGTCTCGCCGGAGATCAGCACCGCCCGGTCGTCCCGGCGGAAGGCCAGCAGGTGCCCGCCCGCGTCCAGGACGGTGACGCTCACGGTGACTCCCGCGGCGTCGGCGGCGCGGCGCGCGGCGGTGACGAGGACCTCGGCGTCCTGCGTGGTCAGCGGGGCGACGGGGATGGTGGTGCTCATGACGGTTTCCTTCGCGGATGAGGGATCGGGTGAGGGATCGGATGAGCCGTGGGACGGCTCGGGTTGTGGTGGCGCGTCCCGGTCAGTGCACGACGGTTTCCGGCGTGCTCCGGTCCCTGAGGGACCCTGCTTACGCCACCGGACAATAATTGCACACGCCGGATAACGCAAGCGCGCACTACAGTGGTCTGCATGTACCGTCGCGTGCAATAATTGAGGGAACGGCCCGAAGAAGGAGGCCCCCGTTGACTGCTACTGCCCCCTCGCTCACCGCCCTGGCCCAGGGCTGGTGCGCGCTGTCTCTGCTGCACGGAAAGATCGAGTCCCACCTCGAACGCGCGCTGCAGGCCGGTCATGGCCTGAGCGTGCGCGAGTATTCGCTCCTCGACGTCCTCAGCCGCCAGCACGACGGGGAGGGCGGACACCTGCAGATGAGGCAGGTCGCCGACGCCGTCGTCCTCAGCCAGAGCGCCACCACCCGCCTCGTCACGCGCCTGGAGGACCGCGGCCTGCTCATGCGCTACCTCTGCCCTACCGACCGCCGCGGCATCTACACCAACGTCTCCGACGCCGGACTCAAGCTGCTCGCTGAAGCCCGCCCGACGAACGAGGCGGCCCTGCGGGAGGCGCTGCGGGAAGCCGCCGAGGACCGCCGGCTGGAACCGCTGGTGCGTACCGTCGAAACCGCGCGGACGCCGCCACTGATCGCCGCGGAGGTCAACCCTGTCGACGGGAAGCCGGGTCCGGCTGTGGTGTCGTCCAACTGGTGAGGCGCACCGAGCTGCAGAGCCACGTCACCGATGAAGACGCGGGAGTGACTGGCCCGGCTCCAAGGAGACGGTGGAGTGGCTCACGCCGCAGGATGTCGCCTGGGAGGGAGAAGGAGGCTGAGCTCGATCTCCCGGCGTCGCGCCGCCGGTTCGTGTCCGCCGGTTCCTTCGTGTCGTCCAGTTCCGGTGGCGGGACCCGCGCGGCTCTCCCCGTGTTACAGGCCACTTGGACCCTATCGCTGGTTGTGGTCCGAGAGCGCCGCTGCGGTGGCGTGGGCGAAGCCTTCCGGGCTGTCCAGCATGATGTTGTGCCCACAGTCCGGGACGGAGACCACGGCCACCCCGGCTTCGGTGAGCGCATCGGTTCCCGGGAGCGGGCCGTCGGCCTCGGGCAGCAGATAGGTGCGGGGGATTTTCAGATCCAGCAGAAGCTCACGCATGGTGGGGACGGTGCCGCGAGTGAGGTGGACCGCGCTGCGATGCAGGGCCTCCCGGCCTGCCAGGCGCATCGTGGACCACCAGTGGGAACCAGCCCGTTCGCGGATCTCATCCCAGCCGCCCGCCAGGAACTCCTCCTCGGAGTAGGCGGCGATGCCGCTGCTGCCTGCGGCGCCCGGTGCGGGCGGGATCGGGTCAAGGTTCGCGTCGACCAGGACCAGGCGGGAGACCAGATGGGGGTGCCTGGCGGCCAGGACGATGGCCACCGAGCCACCCATACTGTGCGCGATCAGCTCGACGCCCATGACACCCGCGCTGTTCAGGGCTGCGGCAAGGGCATCGGCATGGGATTCCAGGGTGTAGTCGAAGTCCGTCGGCCGGTCGCTGATGCCGTGCCCGAGCAAGTCGATCAACAGCGAACGACGTCCGGCGAGCAGAGGATGAACCGCAACCTCCGCGAAGTAGGCCGGCGACGTGGCGCCCAGACCATGGACGTAGACGCGGGACGGCTCTTGCCCCGGCAGCTCGACCCAGCGAATCCGGCTGCCCTCGGGTGTCACGGCGGCACTGCGCACAGCCTGCTCCCCTCCACTCCAGATCGACGGAGACGAGAGTAGCCGCCGGGCTTCATGGACCATCACCGATCAAGCCCTGTTCGTCAGTGGGGCTGCGCCCTATTGAAGAGGCTGGTGAGCGGGGTGGTGGCGCCGATGAGTTTGCTGTCCTCGAACGGTCTACCCAGCGACACGGCCGTTCTCGACAGGAGTGACATGTCCACCATCCAGCCAGTGATCGTGACTGCCGACCACGACGTTCTGCTCGGCTTCTATACGAAATTGTTCGGCGCCGAGGAGATTTTCCGGGTGCCGGCGGAAGGCCCCGTCTTCTACCTCGGCCTGCGCATCGGCGACACCGACCTCGGGCTGGTGGCCAAGGCGGACGCGGGGACCGGGGCGGCGTCGCGGATCCTGCTCAGCATCGCCGTAGACGACGTCGACGAGACGCTCGGCCGGGTGGAGGCGCTGGGCGGTTCGGTCCGCGGCGGCCCCAACGACATGCCGTGGGGGCAACGCGTCGCCCACATCCAGGACCCCGACGGCAACCCGGTGAACCTCACTCAGCCGATCCCGGCCCGGTGACACTGTTCCGGGGCATGCGGGGCATGCGCTGATCGTGGACTACCTGTGGTGGAGACGGTGTCGGTGATCCGTAGGCGATGTGTCGGGGGCCGCTGGAACCGTGGGTGGCGAGCTGTCCCGCAGGCAGCCGCAGCCGCAGCCGCCTTCAACAGCAAGGGAACCCCGCCGCCATGCCCTCCATGTCGTCCACGCCCTCCACCCCGCCCTGGGATGTTCAACGGCTGCCACGTGCCGACGGCAGCGTCTTCCTGGTCACCGGCGGCAATGCCGGCATCGGGTACTTCGTCGCCGAGCAGTTGTCCGCGACCGGAGCCACCGTCGTACTGGGCAGCCGGAATCCCGCGAAGGCCGAAGCCGCCACGGCCTCGATCCGCTCACGTGTCCCTGGCGCGCGCGTGCGGGCCGTCCGGCTGGACCTCGCCGACCTCTCGTCGCTCAGAACAGCGGCGGAATCACTGGATGTGGACTCCCTCGACGCGGTGGTCCACAACGCCGGCGTCGCGCTCGACGCCCCGCCGCGCCGGGAGACCGCAGACGGTCACGAGCTCATGTTCGGCACGAACCACCTCGGGCACTTCGCGCTGACCCACTGGCTGATGCCGCTCCTGTCGGCCGCACCGGCGGCCCGCATCGTGACCATGGGCAGCTTCGCGGCGAAGTCGGAACGCCTCGATCTCGACGACCTGCAGTCCCGGAAGGACTACCTGCCCAAGCGCACCTACGGACGCTCCAAGCTGGCGCAGATGTACTTCGGCCTCGAACTCGACCGCCGTCTGCGCGCCGTCGACAGCAGGGTGGCAAGCGTGGTGGCCCATCCCGGCGGCGCGCTGGACTCCCTGACCCCGTCACGGCCGCCCGTCCATGTGCGGACCGCCGGCGCGCGGCTGTGCGGTGCGCCGGCCGCCCTCCTCGTCCAGGGCAAGCACGCCGGCGCATGGCCCGCGGTCCGAGCGGTGCTCGACCCCACCGTGCGCGGAGGGCAGCTGTGGGGACCGCGCGTCTTCAGCTTGCGCGGCAAGCCCCGACATGAACGGGCGTGGAACCACCTCACCGACACCTCCGTAGCGGCCCGACTGTGGGACGCCAGCCGAGACCTGACGGGCGTCGAACTCGGCACCGTCCGCGGATAGCGCGGTCAGTCGGCCACAGCCGCCGCCGACTCCGCCGCCGACTCGGACTCCGGCTCCGCCCCCGACTCCACGGCGGCGTTCTCCTCGCGCAGCGCCGACCTGCGCCGGCCGAACGCCAGGTAGAGGACGGTCGCCACGGTCAGCCAGGCCAGGAACAACGTCCAGGTCAGGCCCGGCAGTTGGTACGCGAGGTAGGCGCAGGACACCGCGGTGAGGATCGGGACCACCGGGTAGAGGGGGACCCGGAAGGGGCGCGGGGCGTCGGGGGCGATGCGGCGCAGCACCATCACCGCCGCGGCCACCGCCACGAATGCGATCAGCGTGCCCAAGCTGGTCAGGTCGGCCAGCTCCTGCAGCGGCACGAACCCGGCCAGCGCGGCCACCGCGACGCCGACGATCCACGAATTGGCGGCCGGCGTGTGCCGCTTGCGGTCCACGCGGCGGAACACCTGCGGGACCAGGCCGTCGCGGGCCATGGAGAACAGGATGCGGGTCTGCCCGTACAGGGTGACCAGCACGACGCTGAAGATGGAGACGACCGCGCCCGCGGAGAGGATCAGCGCGGCCTTGCCGGAACCGGTGACCGTCGTGAGGATCTCCGCAAGCACCGCGTCGCCCGCCGCCTCCTGGCGGGCGAACGCCCCTTCCGGCTGGGCCCCGATGCCGGAGACCGCGACCAGGATGTAGAGGGCCGTCACCACGAACAGCGTGAGCAGCAACCCGAGCGGGATGGTGCGGCGCGGGTTGCGGACCTCCTCGCCCGCCGTGGACACCGCGTCGAAACCGACGTACGAGAAGAAGACCGCGGAGGCCGCCGCCGTGATCCCGCCCAGGCCGTGCGGCGCGAAGTGCGTGAACCGGTCGGCGTCGAACGCCGTGAACGCCACCACCACGAACATCACGAGGACGGCGAGCTTCACGCACACCAAGATGGAGTTGACCAGGATGGATTCCCGGGTGCCGCGGGCCAGCAGAGCCGTGCAGGCGATCACGACCACGATCGCCGGGATGTTCACCAGGCCGCCCGTGCCCGGCGGTTGACTGATCGCGTCGGGCAGTGTGACGCCGAAGACCGCGTCGGACACCTGGTTGAGGTACTGGCCCCAGCTGACCGCGACCGTCGACACGGCCACCCCGTACTCCAGGACCAGACACCAGGCGACCAGGTACGCGATCCCCTCGCCCAGCGAGGCGTACGCATACGAGTAGGTGCTGCCCGCCACCGGGATCGCCCCGGCCAGCTCGACGTAGCACAGCGCCGCGAGCGCGGCCACGACGCCGGCGATGACGAACGACAGCACGACGCCAGGACCGGCCGTCGGCACGCTCGTCCCGAGCACGAAGAAGATGCCGGTGCCGAGCACGGAGCTGATCCCGAGCAGCGTCAGCCGCCCGAGACCCATGGTGCGCTCGAGGCGGGGGCCGTCGTGCGCCGTTCCCTCGGCATCCGCGACGATGCTGTCCAGGGGTTTGCGGCGGCACAGTTGAGTGGCCACGGGGCCCATGGGTCCTCCTGTACGACTGGTAATTCGACGACTGGTGGTTCGACGAGTGGTCGGTGTGGGAGCGGATCCTTCGGGACGGGCACGCCGGGCACATTGGCCGATGGGCACACGTGCCGCGCGAGGTGTTGGCCGATGCCACAACCCGGCGCGTGCGCGATCGGTCGAGCATGGTGGGCAGACCCCTGCGAACACCCCTGCGAACACAGACGCGAAGGAGAACCGCCGTGCCCCTCGATCTCGCCGCCGACGTCGTCACGCTCACCGAGGCGCTGGTCGACATGCCGTCCGAGAGCGGCGCCGAGGGCCCGCTCGCCGACGCCGTGGAGGCGGCGCTGCGCGCGCTGCCCGGGCTCGACGTGGAGCGTGTCGGCAACTCCGTCGTCGCCCGCACCGACGCCGGCCACGGCGAGCGGGTCGTCATCGCCGGGCACCTCGACACGGTGCCGGAGGCCGGCAACCTCCCGGCGCGCCGCGACGGCGAGCGGCTGTACGGGCTCGGCGCCTGCGACATGAAGGCCGGAGTGGCGGTCGCTCTGAAGCTGGCCGCCGCCGTCGCGGGCCGGCCGCTGCACCGCGATGTGACCTTCGCCTTCTACGAGTGCGAGGAGATCGTCGGCGACCGCAACGGCCTCGCCGTGATCGCCGCCCGCCGGCCCGAACTCCTGGCCGGCGACCTGGCGTTGCTGCTCGAACCCTCCGACGCCGGCGTGGAGGCCGGCTGCCAGGGCTTCCTCCTCGCCGACATCGTCGTACCCGGGCAGCGGGCGCACACCGCCCGCGCCTGGATGGGCGCCAACGCCGCGCACCTCGCCGGCGACGTCCTCACCCGGCTGCACGCCCACGAACCCGAGCGGATCCGGATCGACGGCCTTGAGTACCGCGAGGGCCTCAACGCCGTCGCCGTGCGCGCCGGAGTGTCCTCCAACGTCGTGCCCGACGAGTGCGTGGTCACCGTCAATCTCCGCTTCGCGCCCAGCCGTTCACCCGAGCAGGCCGAGGCGTACCTGCGCGGCCTCTTCCCCGAGTACGAGCTGCGCGTCACCGAGGCCGAACCGGGAGCCCTGCCCGGGCTCGACCGGCCCATGGCGGCCGGTCTGGTGAAGGCGCTCGGTGTCGAACCCAGGCCGAAGCTCGGCTGGACCGACGTCGCCCGCTTCGCCGCGCTCGGCACCCCGGCCCTCAACTGCGGCCCCGGCGACCCCCAACTGGCGCACACACCCGGCGAGTTCGTGCCGATGGCCGAGGTGCGCGCGTGCGAGGAGCGGCTGCGGGACTGGCTGCTCGGCCAGTAACACGCGCCGAAGAGGGGGTTGGCGGGGTTACCCCCGCAGCCCCGCCAACGTGCGCAACTGCAGCCACAACACAAGCCGTTGGTCCGGATCGTCCAGGTCGATGCCGAGCTGCTGCTGCGCCTTGCGCAGCCGGTAGCGGCAGGTGTTGGGGTGTACGACGAGCCGCTGAGCCGCCCGCGCGGCGTCGCAGCCGGCGTCCAGCCAGCAGATCAGCGTACGGGCGTACTCGGTGCCGTGCTCCGCGTCGTGCGCCAGCACCTGCTGCCAGGGCCCTGCCGCCTGCTCCCGGCGCCCGGCCAGGAACTCGGCCAGGACCAGCAGCGTCGTCTGCGCCCGCACCTGCCCGGCGTCGGCGACCTCTCCGGCGCGCAGCACCCGCAGCACCAGATCGGCGTCCGCGCGCGAGTCCCGCACCCCGGCGACACCCGCCGCCGTGTGCCCGAGACCCGCCCGTACCGGGAGCCGCAGCGCCTCCTCCGCGCGGCGCACGATGTCCTCCGCGATCCGCAGATGCCGCCCGGCGGCATGGTCGGCGGCCCCCACCACCGGCAGCAGCGCGTACACCACACCGTCGAGCAGCACACAGGCGTGCTGCCCGTAGCGGGTCTGGCACTGCAGCCGGACCAGGTCAAGGAGCCGCAGCGCCGCCTGACCGCCGTCCTGCACCGTCGCCGCGCCGTCAAGCGCGAACGCCGCCACCCGCGCCGAGGTGTCGGGAGCGAGGCCCAACCGGTGTGCGGCGGCGGCCGGTTCGATCGAGCCGTCGAGCAGCCGGCGCAGCACATCGCTGCTCACATGCCGGGCCAGCTCCTCGGCGGCCCGCGCCCGCAGCAGCAGCATCGCGGCGGCCGAGGCCCCCTGGCGTAGCGCGTCCTCCGCGCCGGGGGCCAGCTCGCCGCTGTCCACCGCCCAGATGGAGCCGAGCAGTTCACCGCCCGCACGCACCGTGAGGGCCAGGCGCGGCAGCTCGTCGGCGGCCACCCCGGGCAGTCGCAGCGGGCCCTCGGCGGCGTACAGCAGGCGGTAGTCGTCGTCGTTCTCCGGGCTGCCGGGGACCTGGCGGCCGAGGATCCCCTGCCGTCGCGTCTCGTCCACCGGCTGACCGGGGACCGTCGAGTACGCGAGGACCTGCCGGCCCAGGTCCTCCACGGCTATCGCCCCGCCGACCGCCGCGGCGACCGCGTTGGCCAGCGCGAACAGATCGCCCGGCAGCGCGTCCTCGCCCAGCGGCGCCGTCCGTGCCCCCGCCGCCCCGACCACGGACGACAGCAGCTGGAACACCTGGTGCCAGGCGGCGTCCCGGTCCGCGGCGAGCAGCGCCGTTCCCGCCGCCTCGGCCGCCGGCACGGCCTCGGCCTGCGCCCCGTCGCCGCGCACCACCACACCCGCCATCCCGGCCCGCCCAGCCGACCGCACCAGAGGCCCCGCCTCGCCCGCGCGCACCCCCACCGCGAGCAGCAGAGCACCCGGCCCCCGCTCCGGCACCGGCGCGTGCGGATCGTGCAGCAGCACCTCCGTGACCGGCGCCGTGAGCCCGTGGGGCGCGCTGAGCAGGCGCAGCGTGGAGCCGCCGAGAGCGTCGAGGAGGTTTCCCAGCGTGCACGTGTCCATGGGTGAACCTTTCACCGGTGGCGGAAGCAGCCGATTGGCCGATCGCAACAGGCTAGACGCCGATGATTGGCCTCCTCCACAAGCCCCCGCCCGGCCCGCGCCCCGAGACTCATGACCATGAACGAAGTGACGACCTCGACTGTCGACGATGTCGCCGGCCTGCGGGCGGTGGCCGACTTCTTCGCCGACGTGTGGCAGATGCCCCGCTCCGCCCCGCCCTTCCACACCGACGTCCTGCACAGCGTCGCCCACGCCGGAGGCGCCGTGCACGCGGCCCGCTCGGGCGGCGACGTGGTCGGCGCCTCGGTGGCGGTGTTCGGGCCGCCCGCCGAGTGCGACGTGTACTCGCTGGCCGCCGCGGCCGGCGTCTCCGACCGCGGCACCGGCTATGCCGTGAAGCAGGCCCAGCGCGTCTGGGCGCTGGAGCGCGGCGCCCGCACCATGCGCTGGACGTTCGACCCGCTGGTCGCCCGTAACGCCCGGTTCAACCTGGTCAAGCTGGGCGCGGTCGCCAGCGAGTACCAGGTCGACTTCTACGGCCCGATGGACGACGGCATCAACAACGGCGACGAGACCGACCGCCTCACCGCCCTGTGGGACCTGACCGCCGACGCCGCGCACGCCCCCGACCCGACCGAGGGCCGCGTCGCGGCCCCCGACCTGGCCGAGGGCCGCACCGGGGCCGCCGTGATCGCCAAAGCCCCCGACGGCGGCCCGCTCGCCGCCCGCGACGAAACCCGCCTGTGGTGCCGCGTCCCCGAGGACATCGTCGCCCTGCGCACCAGCGACCCCGCCACCGCGCTGCGCTGGCGGCACGCCGTACGCGAGGTCTTCACCACGGCCTACGCGGAGGGAATGCGGGCGACCGCGATGTCCCGCGACGGCTGGTACCAGCTCACCCACCTCACCACCACCACCCAGGAGGACCAGGCATGAAGATCGAACGCGTCGAACTGCTGCACATCGCGATCCCGCTGGTCAAGCCGTTCCGCACGTCGTTCGGCAGCGTCGACAGCAAGGACGCCTTCCTGCTGCACGTGATCACCGACGAGGCCGAAGGCTGGTCCGAGTTCGCGGGCGACCCCGACCCCCTGTACTGCTCCGAGTTCATCGCCGGCGCCGAGATCGTCATCCGTGACTTCCTGCTACCGCGCGTCAAGGCGCTGCCCGAGCCCCGGGCGGCCGCAGCCGGCGCCGCGATGGCACCCGTCAAGGGCAACGAGCTGGCGAAGGCCGCCCTTGAGACGGCGCTGCTCGACGCCGAACTGCGCGCGCACGGCATGCCGTTGGCCACCTACCTCGGCTCGACGACCGGGCAGCGCGTGCCCGCCGGCGTCTCCGTCGGCATCAAGGACTCCATCCCGGAACTCCTCGACGACGTCGAGGAATACCTCGCCGACGGGTACGTCCGCATCAAGCTGAAGATCGAGCCCGGCTGGGACCTCGAGCCGCTGCGCGCCGTACGCGAACGCTTCGGCGACGCGCTGCCGCTGCAAGTGGACGCCAACACCGCGTACACCCTCGCCGACGCCGAACACCTGGGCAAGCTCGACGAGTTCGGCCTGCTGCTCATCGAGGAGCCGCTCACCGAGAACGACCTGCGCGCCCACGCGAACCTCCAGCGGCGCATCAATACCCCGGTCTGCCTGGACGAGTCGATCCACAGCGCGCGCGACGCCGCCACCGCCATCGCGATGGAGGCCTGCCGGATCATCAACGTCAAGCCCGCCCGCGTCGGCGGCTACCTCGAGGCCCGCCGCATCCACGACGTGGCCCAGGCCAACGGGGTGCCGGTGTGGTGCGGCGGCATGCTCGAGACCGGCATCGGCCGGGCCCCCAACCTGGCCCTTGCCGCCCTGCCCGGCTTCACCCTGCCCGGCGACACCTCCGCCACCAGCCGCTACTACGCCGAGGACATCACCGAGCCGTTCGTCCTCGAGGACGGCTGCCTGCGCGTCCCGTCGGGCCCCGGCATCGGCATCGACCCCCTGCCGGACACGCTGGCCCGCTTCACCACCGCCACACACCTGCTGTAGGCGGCCGGGCATACGCGATTGGCGGTGCGGTGCGGGGGGGGCATGCCGAGCGGGAGGACTGTTCGTTGTGCGGGACGGCCTGGGGCCCGTAGTTTTGTGCCGTCGGAGATCAAGTGGTGGGAGCCTGCGCACGATGCGAGAGCACGCATGATGACGAGTCCGATCTCCGAGGCCGATGGACGGGCGGGCTCTCCGGATTCCGAGCAGGCAACCGGCGGACTGATCATCTTTTTGAACGGCACGTCGAGCTCGGGCAAGTCAAGCATCGCCAGGGAGCTGGTCCGCATCCTTGGTGAGCCGTGCTTTCACATGCCCGTGGACGCATTCCACGCCATGCGATCAGGGCCTGAGATGGCACCGGACCAGCTGAGCGTCGTGCTCAAGCGCACCTGGATGGGGTTTCACCGTGCGGTCGCGGGTATGGCTGCGGCGGGCAACATCGTCGTCGTGGACCACGTCCTGAGCGAGCCGTGGCGCCTCCACGACTGCCTGGCTCTGTTTCCCCCTCAGGACGTCGTCCTCGTCGGAGTCCGTTGTCCTTTGCCGGAGCTGGAACGCCGCGAGCAAGCACGTGGTGATCGTCCGGCAGGCCTGGCTGCCCGCCAGTTCGACCGCGTCCATGCCCACGGCATCTACGACATCGAGTGCGACACGGGCAGTTCGAGCCCCACCGAATGCGCTCAGAAGATCAAGGCCTTCCTTCGCCGGCGGACGACCCCCACTGCGTTTGAACGCCTGGGGCCAGGAAGCCTCGCCCGAACCGTGGTGGGGCGAGACCGAACTCCCTTGCCGTCCTGACCCGGCGCTTGCCAGAGCCGTAAGCCGCCGCATGGTGGTCGGATGTGAGTCAGCTTGCGGCGTGCTCTTCAGCTCGTGCGCGTGTGACCGGGCGCTGTGCCATAGGGCCCGATCGCGGCTCCGCCGGGTCAGCTCGCGTTGATTCGCGACTTCTTGACCTTGTTGCCGCAAGTGTTCGTGACTCCTCCCCCGCCTAAAGGTGGGGGCTTTTCGCTAGGCCGGGTTGGCGTCGCGATGGACCAGCCCGGCCCGTAGAACGTTCAGGGCGCCCACCGTGTCCGCGTGTGCTTGGTGGCCGCAGGACTGGCAGTGGAACTTCTCCTGGGTGGGCCGGTTCTCCGCTGAGACGTGCCCGCATTCGGGGCAGGTCCGGGAGGTGTTGCGGGGGTCCACGGCGATCACTTCCCGTCCGGCGCTTTCAGCCTTGGCGTGCAGGATCGTCAGGAACACCCCCCATCCGGCATCCGCGATCGAGTGGTTGAGTCCGGCTTTCGCGGCGGCCCCGTTGGGCAGGAAGCTGCCCGGCTGATCGGGATCCGGCTTCGGCGCGGGGGCCTTGACCATGTTGCGGATCTTGAGGTCTTCGTGCGCGATGAAGTCGTGCTCACGAACGAGGTCAAGAGCTG
>NZ_RZYA01000018.1 GCF_004005495.1 Streptomyces antnestii | reverse complement strand
CGGGCCCGGAACGCAAAGACCCGGATCGTTGTCAGGCGGAAATGCCTTCGATCCGGGCCAGGGCCTCGTCCGCGCCGAACGGCTGCAAGTACGGCAGCCAGCGCGGATCCCTATGCCCGGTCCCGATGATGCGCCAGGCGAGCCCGGTCGGCGGGGCCGGCGTGTGCCGCAGGCGCCAGCCGATCTCGACCAGGTGACGGTCGGCCTTGACGTGGTTGCAGCGGCGGCAGGACGCGACCACGTTCTCCCACGCGTGCTGGCCGCCGCGGCTCTTGGGAATGACGTGGTCGACGCTGGTTGCGACGCCACCGCAGTACATGCACCGCCCGCCGTCCCTGGCGAACAGCGCCCGCCGGGTCAGAGGAACGGGCCCCCGGTAGGGGACCCGCACGAACCGCTTGAGGCGGACCACGCTCGGTGCGGGGACAGTGTGGGTTGCGCTGTGCATGAAGGCGCCGGACTCCTCGAGGCACATGGCCTTGTTCTCGAGGACCAGAACGAGCGCGCGGCGGAGCGGTACGACGCCGAGTGGCTCGTACGACGCGTTGAGGACCAGGACATGCGGCACGGGTGCCTCCTTGGGCGTCGGCGGCGCGTGGCTCGCGCCGGGACGATCTGTAGTCAGTTTCCCCTCATGGCTGGTGGAAGCGCCACCATGTGCCGGTAACGGGCTGGGAGTGTTTTCGCCCACACCTCCTACATCCCCAGGTGAGGACCGTCTCTCCCTCGAACAGAGCAACGATCCATTCACGATGCCCCGTTAGTGTGGTGTATCTGCCCGTTACCTTTTTTCCACGGGCGGCCGCTATGCCTGGAGGTTTCTGCCGTGATCTTGTCCGTCCTGTCGGCCCCCGGCGATCCATCGGGTCCGACCGCTTTCAAGGACGCCCAGGAGCAGGCCACCAACGCCGCGAGCTGGGTCCAGCAGAACTGGTCCACGTGGCTGAGCATCGGCCTGCGCATCCTGCTCATCGTCGTCATCGCCGCCGTCCTCAGAGTGGCCATCCGGCGGGCCATCACCAAGCTCATAGAGCGCATGAACCGCACGGCCCAGGCCGTCGACGGCACCGCGCTCGGGGGCCTGCTCGTCAATGTGGAGCGCCGCCGGCAGCGCTCGCAGGCCATCGGCAGCGTGCTGCGCTCGGTCGCCTCGTTCGTGATCCTCGGCACAGCCGCCCTGATGATCCTCGGCACGTTCCAGATCAACCTGGCCCCGCTGCTCGCCTCGGCGGGCGTCGCGGGTGTGGCCATCGGCTTCGGCGCCCGCAACCTCGTCACGGACTTCCTGTCCGGCGTCTTCATGATCCTCGAGGACCAGTACGGCGTCGGGGACAGCATCGACGCGGGCGTGGCCTCCGGCGAGGTCATCGAGGTCGGCCTGCGCGTCACCAAGCTGCGGGGCGCCGACGGCGAGATCTGGTACGTCCGCAACGGCGAGGTCAAGCGCATCGGCAACCTCTCCCAGGGCTGGTCCACCGCCGGCGTCGACGTGACCGTCCGCTCGGACGAGGACCTGACGAAGGTCCGCGAGACGCTGACCGAGGTCGGCCTCGCCATGAGCAAGGACGAGCCCTGGAACGAGACGCTGTGGGGCCCGGTCGACGTCCTCGGCCTGGACAGCGTGCTCCTCGACTCGATGGTCGTCCGCCTCTCGGCGAAGACCATGCCCGGGAAGTCCCTCTCGGTCGAGCGCGAGCTGCGCTGGCGCATCAAGCAGGCCTTCGACGAGGCGGGCATCCGCATCGTGGGCCGCGTCCCGGCCCAGGCCGGCGACGAGCCCACCGCCGACCCGTCGGCGGGCGTCGCGGCCCCGTCCGCATACGCGTCGAGCACGTCCCCGCAGTCCCTGGCGGCGTCCCCGCTCGCACCGCCGAACATGTCGAAGTAGGGGCGGCACACGAATAAGCAAGGGGGGGGCGGGCGGCCCGGTCCCGGATCAGCCGAACCAGGTGATCTGGACCAGCACGATCCGTTCCCCTCACGCGTCCGTCAGGTAGTCGAGCCGCACTCCCGGTGCCAGTCATTCACCGGCTACCTCGCGATGGGCGGCGCGAACGCCATTCCTGGCGTTCCTTCTCGCTCGCGAGTGGATACGCCCCGCAGTCGAGCCGCCACTCCGCGTACACGGTCTTGCCGGGTCCGTTCCTCGGCTCGCATCCCCACCGGTCGGCCAGCGCCCCGACGAGGAGCAGGCCCCGCCCGAACTGGTCCGTCCCGTCCGCGAGGCGCGATCTCGGCAGGCGTTCGCCCCTGGGGTCGCTCACCTCGACACGGAGCGTGGCGGCGGCCAGGGCGACCCGTACGCGGATCAGCCGGTCGCGGAGGCTGCCGTGCAGGAGGGCGTTCGTCATTAACTCGGAGAGCGTGAGTGCGACGTCTCCCGCGAGGGCGGGGTGGCCCCACTCGGTCACGAGCCTCGCGGTTCGGTGCCTGGCGAGGGGGACGCTGCGCGAGGTCGGGGTGTAGTCCAGCACGTCCTCGTGCAGGGCAGGCGGGGGTACGGCTTGAGGTTCGCGCTCGGGTTCGGGTTCGGCCATGACTCACACCTCGTTGTGTGGTCGGCGAGTTGGCGGTGGCTGTGCCGATCCTGCGTGTGGGCAGGGCGGTGCACTTCCGCCAACTGGCTTCGCTGGGTGGGCGGTTGAGTACTGACCGTAGCGACTAGCGCTTCTCTGGAGCAATCAATTCTGGGAAGTTCTTCCCCAAAGTGTGAATGCTGTCGACCCGGTGACGCTCACAGGACACACTGTGTCCGTGAAGCGATCGACGCAGCCCGAAGGAAATCGAGCATCAACTGTCTTGGGGCGCAGGCTCGGTGGAGAACTCCTGCGCCTGCGCGACGAGGCGGGCAAGACTCAGCAGCAGGCCGCCGAGTCCATCAACGCGACCGGTACCAAGATCGTGAAGATGGAGCGCGGATGGGTTCCGATGCGGGACCCGGACATTCGGGTCCTGTGCGAGTTCTACGGCTTCGAGGACCCCAAGGCCGTTGCCCGGCTCCTGGACTTGGCCAGGCTGGACCGGGAGCGGCGCAAGGCCAAGGGGTGGTGGCAGCACTCGCCCCACCCGGGCGCGCTGTCCGAGTACATCGCCCTGGAAGATGCCGCGAGCCGCGTGCGTACCTGGCAACTCTCTCTTGTTCCTGGGCTGTTCCAGACCGCCGAATACGCACGCTCGCTGGCGGTCAGTGAAGGTGTGGGCGTATGGGAGGACCCCGACGAGATCGAGCGCCTCGTCGAGATCCGTATGCGACGCCAGGCGCGCTTGCACGACGAACGCCCACTCCAGGTGTACGCCGTCATCTGGGAAGCGGCGCTGCGGCAGTTGATCGGCGGCCCGGACACGATGCGAACCCAGTTGGAACGCCTGCTGGAGTTGGTCAGGCTTCCGAATGTCCGGCTCCAGGTGCTGCCGTACCGCGCGGGCGGGCACCCGTCCATCACGTGCCCGTTCACCATCGTCTCGTTCGCCGAGACCGAGGCCGTGGACGTGGTTCACGCCGACACCATCGCGTCAACCGTGTGGGTGGAGAATGAGGCCGAGAGCGCCGCATACGGTGGGTTCTTCGACCGCACGGCTCGGCTGAGTCTCGCCCAGCACGACTCGGTCCTGCTGATCGACACCATTCGCCAGGAGATCTGACAGATGCACGGGTTCGATTTCACCAAGTCCACGTACAGCAACACCGGCGGCGAGTGCGTTGAAGTCGCCCGCAACATCCCCGGAACCGTCGCCGTCCGAGACTCCAAGGACGCAGACGCCGACGCCCCGATACTCCGTCTCACTCCCACCGCCTGGGCCGACTTCACAGCCTCCCTGCGCTGACGAATCTCACCGAAGGCGCCCCGCGCTACGAGCGTTCCCGCTCCCTGCGCGTGCCCACGGCCACGTACAGCGCTCCGCCCACGACGAAGGCGGTCATCGCCACCGCCCACGCCGCCCGTTGCGGCCCCGGCTGCATGGACCAGGTCCATACCGTGGCGGTCCTCAGGTGTGGTGCCGAGTACGACAGGAAGACCGCCCCGAAATAGAGCAGGGTCGGCAGCCAGCTCAGCCGGGCGCCGACGAGCACCGCGGCGGCTGCCGTGATGCCGGTGGCCCCGAGGATGTTGCGGACCATCGCCACCGCGCCGAACTCCTGGCTGTGGCCCGGCACGGCCATGGCGAGCAGCAGCGCGGCGAGCGCGGTCAGGGCGAGCAGGTGGGCCAGGCGCAGCCGCCACCAGGGGCGGGCGGCGGTGCGGTCCAGTTCCTGCGCGTACTGGTGCAGGCTCACGCCGATCGCCGACGTGGCGAGCAAGGGGGCCAGGGCGAGGAGCGGGATGCGCCGCTGCGGGTCCACGTAGGTCTCAGGGCGGGTCGCCGCCCAGAGGGTGAAGAGCGTCGCCGCGGCGAACGCGGCGAGGGTGGTGGGGAGGGCGCGGGAGCGCGCGTAGAGGGCGAACGAGGTCACAGCGCCGGTACCTCGCTCTCCGTACGGGCACAGCGGTCGGCGGGCGCGAAGTAGCGGGTCAGCCAGGCGCGGCGGTCGGCCGTGCTCATGGTCCGCAGGTGGTCGTAGGCCTTCTGCTCGGCCGTGAGGCGCCGCAGTTCCGCCTGGTCGTCCGCGGCGCGCGCAGACTCGAAGCGGTGCTCGCGCATCGAGTCCTGGGGGTCGGTGGGTGCGAGATACCGCACCACCGCGCGGTCCGCGATCTCGACTCGGCCCGGGGCCTGCGGGTTCGCGCAGTCGGCCTCCACCATCTGCATCGCCGCTTCCCATGCGTACCGGTCGTGGTCGGCGATCTTCCCGCGCACCACGGTCCAGCCGTACGGCGTGAGCGTCGGCAGCTCCGCCTCGTCGGCGTGCGACCGGCGGGGCAGGTCCTCGAAGCGCGCCGGGAGATTTCCTACGCCCTTCAGGCGGTCGGTGAGGCCCGACAGTGCCTTCGTCACCTCGGGCAGGAGCGCGGCGCGGGTGGCGTTGACGCAGATCTGCGGCGTGGTCGTCGTGGTGCAGACCTGCTGCCCGGCGCGCGGGTCGCGGTGGGTCATGGTGTCGCCCGTCCCGGACAGCACGAGCGCCGTCGTGGCGGCGGCGGCGAGCGTGATCAGCGCCGACCAGCGGCGGCATGCGGCGTGAGCCAGCACCGCCGTCGAGGCGAGGGAGAGGAACCATCCGGCCGTGAGCAGCGGGTGCCACCAGGCGAGCAGCTCGAAGTCGGGGGCGTATTCCGGTATCGGGCCCAGGAGACCAGCCACTCCCGACGCGTTCATGGACAGGCCGAACGTTCCGAACGCGGCCACCGCCAGCACCGGTGCCGTCAGTCGCCACGGCAGGCGTGCGCCCACCACGTGGCCGGTCAGGGTGCAGGCCACCAGTACGGCGCCGGTGGAGAGGAACACGGTCGGCGCGAGGCCGCCCGGTGAGGCGTAGGGCGCGCAGGCCAGCAGGGCCGCCCCGACCGTCGCGGCGTACACGGCCAGTACCCACAGCGCGAGGGGCAGGGCCGCCGTCATGAACTGGGCCAGTGGGCCTCGGGCCGTCGAGGCGCGCAGCTCGTCGGTGCGCCGCCGCCTTTCCCGTGCGCCCTGCCAGCAGCCCGCCGCGAGCGCGAGCGGGCCGCCCAGCATGACGCCGGCCATGCGGAGCGCGACCGTGGTCTCACTCCAGCTGCCTTGCCAGGTGGCCGACTTGGCGATGAGTGCCCAGGCGAGTGTGAGGAACAGTGCGAGGCCGGCCCACGGGGCGAGGCCGCGCAGCAGCTCCACGCGGAAAGGGTGTGGTGCACGGCTGGGCCCGGGCGGCGCGTCGGTGGCCGGGCGGTCGAGAAGTGCGGTCATGCCTGGCCCCCGCCTGTGAGGTGGGTGCGGTGGGCGCGCAGGGCCGCGGTGTAGCCGCGCTCGGTGGTGTTGCCGTCGCTCTCGTCGCCGTCGCGCCCCAGCGCGGCCAGTGACTGCGGGGTGCCGCGATAGGCGACCCGGCCGCGTTCGATCAGCGTCACGTCCGTACAGGCCGCGGCGACGTCCTCCACCAGGTGTGTCGAGACGATGACGGTGGCTTCTTCGCCCAACTCCCTCAGCAAGGAACGGAATTCGACGCGCTGTTCGGGGTCGAGGCCCGCCGTCGGCTCGTCGAGCAGGAGCAGCTGTGGCGCGTTGACGACGGCCTGCGCGATGCCCACGCGGCGCACCATGCCGCCCGACAGAGTCCTGATCTTCGCGTCGATCCGGTCCGCGAGGCCGACCCGGGCCACGGCCCGCTCGACCGCCGCCGGGGTCGTGTCCGCGGGCATCTCCTTCAGCCAAGCCACGTACGCGACGAACTCGCGCACCGTGAAGCCGGGGTAGTAGCCGAAGTCCTGGGGGAGATAGCCGAGTCGGCGGCGGGCGTCACGCAGGGTGCGCGGTGCCGTCAGGTCGCCGCCGAACAGCTCCACCCGGCCGCCCGTGGGCCGGGCCACGGTCGCCAGGACCCGGATCAGGGAGGTCTTGCCCGCGCCGTTGGGCCCGAGCAGTCCGTGCACACCGGTGCCGAAGTCCAGGTCCACGCCGTCCAGGGCGGTGGTGCGGCGGTGGCGAACGGTCAGGCCCGACACCTGTACGGCGCCGGTACCGGTGGTCGGCCGGGTCATCGTGGTCACATCGTCTCCCAGTGGTCGTACACGTTTCTGCGTACGGCGACGACAGCGGCGCACAGCACGAGTGCCGCCGCCCAACTCGTCTGTGCCGTCTGTCCGTCGAGGTAGAGCGAGAGCTGTTCACCGAGGCGTTCGGCGAGGGTCTGCGCCGGCGCGGACCCGCCCAGGCAGGGCAGCGCCACCGCGAGCAGCCAGCCGCCGCCGACCAGGGCCGCGGCGGTGCGGGAGCCGACGTAGCCGCCGAGTGCGAGTGCGGCGAGGGTGAGTGCGAGGCCCGGCAGCAGCCAGGTCGCGGGACCCGGCGCCGTCACCGAGGTGCCCGGCAGCAGCAGGCCCGCGACGGCGAGCACCGGCAGGCTCACCGCCAGCACGGCCACCGTGCGCATGAGCAGCAGCCGCAGCCCGCCACGCGGCGTCGAGGCGGCGATCTCATGCAGCGGGTCGGTGTGCCGCCCGTACGACACGGCGACCCCGGCCACCGGGATCACCGGCGCGAGCGCGAGCAGCAGCGACCGCGCCCCGGCGAAGTCCGCCCCGCGGGCGAGCCCCACCGCCCCCGCCGCGACGACGACCAGCGCGAGCGCCCAGGCCCCGCGCAGTGCGGGCCCCACCGCCCACCACAGCCGGGTCGGCAGCCGACCTTGCGCGGGCGCCAGGGTTTCCCCCTGCACCCGCGCGAGCAGCGAAGCCCGTACGTCACCGAGCAGCACGCCCGCCGGCCCGGCCCCCACCGCCCGCGACACACGGCCCGCGCAGGGGGCGCAGCCCTCCACATGCCGTTCCACGGACCAGCAGTCCGGCTCGGCGAGAGTGCCGTCCACGTAGCGTTCGGCGGTGGACGCGTTCACATGCCAGTCGCTCATACGGCGCCTCCCATCGGTTCCAGTGCGTCGGCCGCCCCCAACGCGGCCAGTGCCGCGCGCAGTTCGCGGCGGGCTCGCATCGCGCGGGTCTTGACGGTGCCCTCGGGTATGCCGAGCAGCCGAGAGGTCTCGCGGGTGGTCAGGCCGTCGACGACCGTGGCCTGCAGCACCTGGCGCAACTCCGGTGACAGACGGTCGAGGGCCGTGCCCACGTCTCCGTACTCCAGACCGGCCAGGACGTGCTCTTCGGCCGAGGGCGCAGCCGCGGCGACGGGCCGTTCCCGGGCGGCGCCGCCCGGGTCCTGGGCCCGGGAACCGTTCTCCTCCAGCCGCGTACGGCGTTCCTGCACCCGCTGCGAGTCGACCAGACGGCGCGCCGCGATGACCCACAGCCAGCCGCCGGCCTGCTCGCCCCGGTGCGAGGCGGCCGACCGCCACACCGTCATGAAGGTGTCCTGCAGTACCTCGCGGACGACCTCGGGGTCCGCGCACCGCCGGGTCAGCCGGGCGTAGAGCCACCCGGCGTGCCGGTCGTAGAGCGCGGCCATCGCGGCGGAGTCCCCGTCCGCGACGGCCCGCAGCAGAGCCGCGTCCCCTTGATCGTCTCGATGGCCCCCCACGGGGCGGAACAGTCTCACACCCCGTCTATCGCTGCGGTGCCCGTCGCCGGTTCACGCGCGCACGGGAGGATTCAGTCCGCGACCGCGTACGCCTCCACCGACCACAGGGAATACCCGTACCTCGTAGCCCTCTTGTCGCCCTGGATGCGGAGGAAGCGGGTGTCGCGGGCGTCCATGCGGACCGACTCGCGGCCGCCCTGGCCGTCCTTCACCGTCGCCGCCGTGCGCCAGGTCCTGCCGTCGCTGGACGTCTGGATCCGGTAGCCCTTCGCGTACGCGTCCTGCCAGTGGAGGACGACCTGGCCGAGCCGTACCGGCTTCGTCAGTTCGGCCTGCCACCACGCGCCGTCATCGGCGGGGGAGGACCAACGGGTCCTCGGGTCACCGTCGTTGGCGGCCGACGCCGGGAAGTCCGCCGTCTCGTCGGCCGAGGACGAGGGCTTCGCGGACCGGGCCAGATCCGGGCCCCCGGTACGCGGATACGCCCGCACCGCCACGGTGCGCGTCGTGCCGTCGAAGCTGACCGGGACGTCGTACGTGCCCGCCGGAGTGCCCGCCGGGACCGCGATGTCCACCGGAGCGATCACCTCCGTGCCGCGTGGGAGCTTCGCCTGCGCGGGCAGCCGCACCCTGATGCCGTGCGGGCCCTTCGCGCTGAGCCGCCCCTCGACGTCGGCCGGCCGCTGTGACGTCAGGCGCGCCGTCACCCGCCGCGCCGCGCCGCCGATCTCCGCGTCCAGCTCCGTGCGGCCCAGCTCGAACGACGCTTCGGGGGAGTCCGCGTACCAGGGGACGACATGGCGGACCGCGTCCTTCGGGGCGCCGGTCACGCGGATCGCGTCCGCACGGAGGTCCCTGGGCCTGTGCTCGGTGAATCCGGTGTCCGACAGCGTGCCGACGGACTTCCAGCCCGCGCCCGGCACATGGGCCTGCACGGTGCCACGGGTGCCGGGGTCGGCAAGGACCGTCACCGCCGCGAGCTTGCGGGCCCGCGCGAACGTCGCCGTCGCGTCGCCCGCCGCGCCCGTGTGCCCGGTCCCCGCCCACTGCGCGTACGCCTTCTGCGCCCGGTCGAGGAACGGGTCGAGGACGCCCTCGCCCACCGTGACCTGGCGGCCCTTCAGTCCGGCCCGCCGGTGGTCGAGCAGCCTGGCCGCCCGCCACGCCGCCGCACCGTCGCCGCGGGCCTGCGCGCGCAGCATGTCCACGGCCGCCTCCCCGGCCTCCCCGTAGCGGGCCAACTGGTCGCTCCAGGGCCGCACTTCGGTGTCGAGCGGCGTCGACCGCAGCCGCTCCGGCGTCCGCCGCATCACGGTGAACGCGTCCCGCAGCCGCTTCGCCGCCGACTCGAACCGCGCGCGGTCCGTGACCATCGTCGTACGGGAGTCCCAGAAGCCGGAGATATCCGGCTTCAGATACGCGGACTCGTCCTCCCCGAGCACCGACGACGCGTCGTTGCCCGCCAGCGCGCCGAGCGCCTCACGGGTGGGCGCGTCACCGCCGGCCAGATCGTCGATCGCGGCCTTCCAGGACTCCTGCGCGCGGTAGTCGCGCGGGTTCCACGCGTAGTCCGCCGCCGTGAACAGCGGGATGCGGGAGGCCGCGGGCTGCTCCATCGCGTTGGCGAGCAGCGCCGCCGAGCCCGTCGCCACCGCCGGTTCGCGGCCCGTGTACGGGCCGAGGAAGATGCGGTCCTGCGCGTAGTCGTTGACGGGATAGTTGTCCATGGTGACGAGGTCGTGCGCGGACCCGAACGCCCGTCGCGCGCCCGCCAGTTCATGCCCCGTGATGGTGCGCGGGACCACGCCCACGCCCGTCCACGCGACCTCGACGGAGTCGTCGAGCCCGCTCGCGAGCGCGCCCCGGTACTCCGTCGACCCGTCCTGGTAGAACTCGGTCGGCATCAGGGACAGCGGCCCCGCCTCCGGATGGCGGGCGGCGAGGTGCCGCGCCACCGCGTTCGCCACGCGCGCCTGCGCCCGCGCCGCCGCCTTCGGGCCCGAGCCGAACGCCTTCGCGTCCGCGTCGCAGTGCCACTCGCTGTACGACACGTCCTGGAACTGGAGCTGGAACGCCCGCACGCCGAGCGCCCACATGGCGTCGAGCTTGCGGTTCAGGGCCCGCACGTCGTCGTCCGACGACATGCACATCGCCTGCCCGGGCGCCACCGCCCAGGACAGCGTCACGTGGTTGGCGCGCGCCCGCTCGGCGAGCGCCCGGAAGTCCGCGCGCGGGCCGGCCGGATACGGCTCGCGCCACCGCGCCTGCCGGTACAGGTCGTCGCCCGGCGCGTAAAGATAGCGGTTCTGCTTGGTGCGGCCCATGAAGTCCAGCTGGGCGAGCCGCTGTTCACGCGTCCACGGAGTCCCGTAGAAACCCTCCGTCATGCCGCGCACGGCGGTCCCCGGCCAGTCCCGTACGACGACCCCGGCGATCTGCCGTCCGCGCACCAGCTGCCGGAACGTCTGCACCGCGTGGAAAAGCCCGTCGTCGCCGACGCCTTCCATCGCGACCGTGTCCCGGCCGTCCGCGCGGCCCACGGCGAGCCGGTACCCGCCGGACGGCAGGTCCTTGCGGGCGGGCGCGCCGAGTGCGCCGAGCGTCCCGTCGAGGCTGCGGCCGTGGCCGTGCGCCCGGCCGCCGAGCCGTGTGCCGGCCGCCTTCCCGTCGTCCGTGGACGGCGTCCCCACGGCCACGGAGCCGACGCGCACGACGAGCGCCGCACCGCCGGGCACCGAGGCCTCGTCCGCGACCTGCGTGATGTGCCGCGCCCCCGCCCCGCGCAACAGGGTCCGCAGAGCGTCCACCGCGTACGTGTCGGCGTCCCGGCTCGCGACGAGGACCACCTCGTCGGTCACGGAGACCCCGTCGGCGGAAGCCCGTACGGACTGCGGCCGGGGCCACACCGCGGGCAGCCCCGTGTCGCTCTCGCGGTCTCCCCAGGGGTCACCCGTGGTGACCGGGGCGCCGGGGGGAGCGGCGACGGCTCCCGGCGCGCTTCCGAGCGCACTGGCGATGACGGCGACAGCGATCGCCGCCGCCCCCTTCCTGCGGCGCCGGAGCTGCACGGCTCACTCCTCAATCGGTCATGGCTCGTTGGTGGGACCGGTCACGGCTGTCCCAGGGTGGCAACCGGAGCCCACCACTGACCGGCCCGGAGTGTCAACGAGAGTGGCCGTTGTGCCGCAATTGCCCGGCAGGGTACGGCGGGAAGACGTGTTCCGGGCCGCCCACTGGCGCGGATCCGCCCAGCGAACAGAATGTGACCAGTACCACGTTGTCCGGCCGTGCATGTCTGCGTTCGTGCTCGCTGGGTAGAGCTGCCGAGACCGTCACTGACGAGAAGATCGACGACAAGACCCGCGAAGAACCGCGAAAAGGGAGGCCTTCATGGCCGCATCAGCGCACCTTCTGCTCTCGGCCCTGTCCAAACAGGCGGACGTCATCCTGCCCGCCCCCGCCCTGCCGCTGCCGGACGAGTTCGCGTTCGGCGCCGAGCTTCCCCTCACCAGCGAGCCGCCCCTCGCCGACGCGGAGCCGCTCACCAGCGAGCCCGCCCTCATCGACGTCGCCCCCCTCACCAGCGAGCCCTCCTCCACCGGTGGTGCGGCCGCGGGCCTGGACCCCTCGGGGGCTTAGGGCCCCTCTTTTGGATCATGCCGGGCTCGCGGGCCCTGGCACCGCACCTCGCGGCGTTGTCGTCACTCGCCGACGTCCCCCAGCTACCGCTGGGAGGTGCCCCCACCGCGTCGACTCCCTCCTCCGCCTTGCGATGCACGGCACCAGACCCCGCTCCCCCCGCGGCGGCAGCCGCAGATGTCGCCGTCGGCCTGATCCAAAAGAGAGGCCCTAAGTGACCCTTGCCCGCCTCGCCGAGCTGCACGGGGTCGCCCCGTCCTACTCCCCGTCCCCCGGCCGCACCGTCCGGGCCCCGGACGCCGCGCTCGTCGCCGTCCTCGCCGCCCTCGGGGTCGACGCGCGCACCCCCGAGTCCGTACGGGACGCGCTGGCCGCGCGCGAGACGGAGGACAAGGAGCGGCTGCTGCCGCCGACCGTCGTCCTGTGGTCCGGCGAGCCCGCCCCGGCCTGGGCGCGGGACCTACCCGAAGGGGTGACCCTCCGACTCGTCACCGAAGAGGGTGAACGGGTCGACGACTGGCAGCCGCCGGGCACCGTCCCCCTCGGCGTCCACCGGCTCCGCGCCACCACCCCCGAAGGGACCGCCGCCGACGCCCACCTGATCGTCGCCCCGCCCCGCGTGCGCACCCCCGGCGAGCGCACGTACGGGCTGCTCGTCCAGCTCTACTCCCTGCTGTCGGCGAGATCCTGGGGCATGGGCGACCTCGGAGACCTGGCCGACCTCGCCGCCTGGGCGGGCCGCACCGCCGGGGCCGGCTTCATCCAGGTCAACCCGCTCCACGCGGCCGTACCCGGCGGCGAAGGACCCACCGACCCTTCCCCGTACCGCCCGTCGTCGCGCCGCTTCCCCGACCCGGTCCACCTGCGCGTCGAGGACGTCCCCGAGTACGCCTACCTGCCCGACGCCGACCGCGACCGGGTCCGCGAGCTGCTCGCCGGGGCCGCCCGGCTGCGCGACGGCGTCCTGCGCGAGGGCGCCCTCATCGACCGCGACGCCGTGTGGGACCTCAAGCGCCGCGCCCTCGACCTCGTCCTGCGCGTTCCGCTCAGCCCCGGCCGCCGCGCCGCCTACTGGGACTTCCTCGCGGAACAGGGCACGGACCTGGAGCGCCACGCCACCTGGTGCGCGCTCGCGGAGCGGCACGGCCCCGACTGGCACACCTGGCCCGAGCCCCTGCGCGACCCCGCCTCGCCCGAAACCGCCCGGGCGGGTACCGAGTTGAGGGACCGCGTCGACTTCCACAGCCGCCTCGCCTGGCTCACCGACGCGCAACTCGCCGCCGCCCAGCGCGCCGCACGCGACGCGGGCATGCCCGTCGGACTCGTCCACGACCTGGCCGTGGGCGTGCATCCGGCGGGCGCCGACGCCTGGGCCCAGCGGCACATCGTCGCCGAGGGCATGTCGACCGGCGCGCCCCCGGACGCCTTCAACTCCCGCGGCCAGGACTGGGGCCTGCCCCCATGGCGCCCCGACCGTCTCGCGCGGGCCGGCTACGCCCCGTACCGCGCGCTCCTGCGCGGCCTGTTCGCCCACGCGGGAGCGGTCCGCATCGACCACGTCATGGGCCTGTTCCGGCTCTGGTGGGTGCCGGCCGGACAGCCACCGACCGAGGGCGCGTACGTCCGTTACGACGCGGAGGCGATGCTCGCCGTCCTCTCCCTGGAGGCCCACCGCGCCGGAGCCCTCGTGATCGGCGAGGACCTCGGCACCGTCGAGCCCGGCGTCCGCGAGGCCCTGGGCGCCCGCGGGGTGCTCGGCACATCCGTGCTGTGGTTCGAGCGGGACTGGGAGGGGACGGGCCGCCCGGTGCCGCCCGAGCGGTGGCGCACGGACTGCGTCGCGACCGCCACCACCCACGACCTGCCGTCCACCGCGGCCCGGCTGACCGGCGACCACGTACGCCTGCGCGACCGGCTCGGCCTTCTCGGGCAGCCCCTCGAGAAGGAGGAGGCCGAGGCCACCGCGGAAGTCGCTGAGTGGACCGCCCTGTTCGCGCGTCTCGGACTGCTGCCCGGCGGCGGGGGAGAGGCTCTGTGCGAGGAGGAGGAGATCCGCGCCGTCCACCGCTTCCTGCTGCTCACCCCGGCCCGCATGATCGGCGTGTGGCTGCCCGACACGGTCGGCGACCGGCGCCCGCAGAACCTGCCGGGGACCTGGGACCAGTACCCGAACTGGCGGCTCCCGATCGCCGGCCCGACCGGCCGGCCGGTCACCTTCGAGGAGCTCACGGCCTCGCCCCGGGCCCACGCGCTCCTCGGCGTCCTCAAGGCCGGACTGCCCCGTACGGCACCCCCGGGCGCGCGGCCCGTTTAGGTGTTCGCTACGTTTGCACCGTGGACAAGAAGAACGCCCTGCGCGCCGGCGCCCTGGCTGCCGGTACGACGCTGATGATGCTGCTCATGTCGTCCCCCGCGCTCGCGCTGACGCGCGACGACGGCGACGACCCCGGTCAGGGTCTCTCGGTCATCGAGACCATCGGCCTCTACGTCGTGGCGCCGATCGTGCTGTTCCTGGTGATCGCCGGCCTCGTGATGGTCGGGGACAAGTCCCGCAAGCAGCAGAACCAGGGCTGACCGCCGCACCTCTCACCTCCTTCGTCGCCGAGGGCGTCCCCGTGTGCACCGCGCACCGGGGGCGCCCTCGGCGCGTTCCGCCGCCCGGACCGTCACGGCCGCCCGGACCGTCACGGCCGCTCAGACCGTCACGGCCGCTCGGCCGTCAGATAGCGCTGGATCGTCGGCGCGAGCCACTCCACGATCTCGTCGCGGCTCATCGCCACGGTCGGCGGGAACTTCAGCACGTAGCGGCCGAGGGCGAGCCCGAGCACCTGTGACGCGCCGAGGGCCGCCCGCGTCGGTGCCTCGGCGGGGTCCGGGCACAGGCGCAGCGCGACCGGCAGTATCTGCTCCTTGAAGAGCTCCTGCATGCGCGCGGCCCCGGCCTCGTTGGTGACGCCGACCCGCAGCAGCGCGGTGAGCACCTCGTTCTCCTCCCACAGGTCGAGGAAGTGCCGTACGAGGACACGGCCGGCGTCCCCGTCCGGCCCGGCATACGGCTCCGGCATCCGCAGGTCCAGGTCGATCGCCGCGGCGAAGAGCCCTTCCTTGTTGCCGTAGTAGCGCATCACCATCGACGGGTCGATCGCCGCGTCCCTGGCGATGGCGCGGATCGTGGCCCGCTCGTATCCGTCGGCCGCGAAGCGCTCGCGGGCGGCGGCGAGGATCGCGGTGCGGGTGGCGTCCGAGCGGCGTGCCTGGGAGGTGGTTCCTGTCATGCCAACAAACGTAGGCCAACACCTGTTGACAGTCCATAGCTGCGCCCCTACGTTTGCCAACAGACGTTGACCAACAAGTGTTGGCAATGACCGCGCAGGCCGCGCAGACCGCGCAATGACCGCGCAATGACCGCCGGGACCCAGGAGGCCACCATGAACGGCACCACTCCTCGCACCGTGATCGTCGTCGGTTCCGGACCCACCGGACTGCTCCTCGCCGGGGACCTCGCCGCCGCGGGCGTCCCCGTCACCGTCGTCGAGAAGCGTCCCCGCAAGGTCAGCAACCTCTCCCGCGCCTTCGTCCTGCACGCCCGCACCCTCGAACAGCTCGACGCCCGCGGCCTCGCCGACGGCCTCGAAGCCAAGGGCCGGGCCCTCGACAAGCTGCGCCTCTTCGGCGGCCTCACCGTCGACCTGACCGACCTCCCCTCCCGCTTCCGGCACCTCCTCGTCCTGCCGCAGTACGAGGTCGAGGCAGCACTCCTGCGGCGCGCCACCGACGCGGGCGTCGACTTCTCGTACGAGACCGAGGTCACCGGCCTCACCCAGGACGCCGACGGGGTGAGCCTCCAGGTGCGGGTGTCCGGCGGCGAGCCGGAGACCCTGCGGGCCGCGTACGTGGTCGGCGCCGACGGCATGCGCAGTGCCGTCCGCGAGAGCGTCGGGCTGCCCTTCCCCGGCAAGTCCGTCATCCGCTCCGTCGTCCTCGCCGACGTGAAGCTCACCGAGGAGCCCGAGAACGTCCTCACGGCCAACGCCGTGGGCGACGCCTTCGCGTTCATCGCGCCCTTCGGCGACGGCTACTACCGCGTGATCGGCTGGAACCGCTCCCGTGACGTCCCCGAGTCCGAGCCCCTCGGCCTCGACGAGATCAAGGAGGTCGCCCGGCTCGCCCTCGGCCGCGACTACGGCATGCACGACGCCCGCTGGATGTCCCGCTTCCACAGCGACGAGCGCCAGGCGCCCGCGTACCGCGTCGGCCGCGTCCTGCTCGCCGGCGACGCCGCGCACGTCCACACCCCGGCCGGCGGCCAGGGCATGAACACCGGCCTCCAGGACGCCGCCAACCTCGGCTGGAAGCTCGCCGCCGTCCTCAACGGCCGTGCGCCCTCAGGCCTTCTGGACACCTACGAGGCCGAACGCCACCCCGTCGGCAAGGCCGTCCTGCGCAGCAGCGGCGGCATCATCCGGCTCGCCATGGCCAACCGCCCCTGGACCCTGGCGGCCCGCGCCGCCCTCACCGCGTTCCTCGGCCGCGTCCGCCCCGCCCGCACGCGCATGATCGGCCAGATCACCGGCGTCGGCTACGCCTACCCGCGCCCGCGCGGCGCGCACCGCCTCGTCGGCACCCGCGTCCCCGACGTCACCCTCAAGGAGGGCAGGCTCTACGAGGCGCTGCGCGACGGGGAGTTCGTCCTGATCCTGCCCGAAGGCACCGACCACGACAGCGACGGCCGCTACGTGGTCACCCACTGGTCGAGCGACCGCCGCACGGCGCTCCTGGTACGCCCCGACGGATATGTCGCGTGGGCGTCGGACTCGGCGGCGGATGCGGGAGCGGACCTCTCGCGGGGCTTCGACCCGTACGGGATCGGGTTCGGGAGCTAGGTTCCGGCCGGTCGGCTGGGGCCGCGGAACTCAGGAAGCCGTGGTTCCCGCCATCAACTCGCGGAGCAGGTCGGCGAGTTGGCCGGCCTGCTTTTCGTCGAGCGCGGCGAGCGCCTCCGTCTGCACGGCGAGCCCTGCGCCCACCGCCTCGTCGACCAGGGCCCGGCCCTCGTCGGTGAGGGTCACCTGGAGGCCCCGACGGTCGTGCGGGTCGGGCGAGCGGCGCAGCAGGCCGCGCCGCTCCAGCTTGTCGAGCCGCCCGGTCATGCCGCCGGTCGTCAGCATCAGCGTCGCCGAGAGCTGGCGCGGCGAGAGCGTGTAGGGATCGCCGGAGCGGCGCAGCGTGGCCAGCACGTCGAACTCGCCCCGTGCGATGCCGAAGCGCGCGTACGTCTTGTCGATGCGGTCGCCCATGGCGCGGGAGATCCGGTAGATGCGGCCGAAGACCTGCATCGCGGTCGTGTCGAGGTCGGGCCTGACGTCGGCCCACTGGTCGGCGATCGCGTCGACGGCGTCCTTGCTGCTGCTCATGGGGCGAGTATGCGACCCGTTTTCGCTCGGCCGCAAGAAAGTGGCTTGACGAAAAGTAGCTTGCGGCTAAGCTACTTTCCATCAACCTACTTCGCCATGGGGGAGCGTCCGATGAGAACGACCAAGCGCAACGGTGCGGTGATCGCGCTGACCGCCCTGGCCCCGATGTCCTGGGGTTCCACGTATGCCGTCACCACGGAGTTCCTGCCGGCCGACCGGCCCCTGTTCACCGGCCTGATGCGGGCGCTGCCCGCCGGCCTGCTCCTGCTCGGGCTCGCCCGCACGCTGCCGCGCGGCGCCTGGTGGTGGAAGTCGCTCGTCCTCGGAGCGCTCAACATCGGCGCGTTCTTCCCGCTGCTGTTCCTCTCCGCGTACCGCCTGCCGGGCGGCATGGCGGCGGTGGTCGGCTCGATCGGGCCGCTGTTCGTGGCGGGTCTCGCGGCGCTCCTGCTCGGTGAACGCCCCACCCGGCGCACGCTGTTGACCGGCATCGCGGCCGCGCTCGGCGTCAGCCTCGTCGTCCTCAAGGCGGCGGGTGCGCTCGACCCGGTCGGCGCGCTCGCGGCGCTGGCCTCCACGGCGTCGATGTCCACGGGAACGGTCCTCACCAAGCGGTGGGGCCGTCCGGAGGGTGTGGGTCCGCTGGCCCTCACGGGCTGGCAGCTGACGGCCGGCGGCCTGCTGATCGCCCCCGTCGCGTTCCTGGTCGAGGGTGCGCCGCCGGTCCTGGACGGGCGTGCGGTGGCGGGTTACGTGTACCTGGCGCTCGCCAACACGGCGGTCGCGTACTGGCTGTGGTTCCGCGGGATCGGGCGGCTCTCGGCGACGCAGGTCACGTTCCTCGGGCCGCTCTCGCCGCTGACGGCGGCGGTGATCGGCTGGGCGGCGCTCGGGCAGGCGCTGACGCCGGTGCAGCTGGTGGGCATGGCGCTGGCGTTCGGCGCGACGCTGCTGGGGCAGCGTCCGGCCCGGGCCGCGGCTTCCCCTGCCCTGGCCGCCCAATCTTTCAGTTCTGCTGAAGAGAAGGGCGAGAAAGTTTCGATGGACCTGATGGGTGGAGGGGTGCGACGGTAGTCGGGTCGCACAGGGATCACAGCTCAGGGGGATACGGGATGGCAGTCCTGGACCGGACGACCACCGGCGCCGAGAAGGTCGCAACGGGGGACGCGGGGGATGCGGGGAGCGCGGGGGACGCGGGGGCGGGAGGGCGCCGCGCGGGCAACGGGCTCGGCGTGGGCAACGGGCTCGGCGCCGGCCTCGCGCTCGCGGCGCTCGCCACGGTGGTCTGGTCGGGCAGCTTCGTCACCTCCCGCGCCCTGCACGACAGCGTGCCGCCCGTCCAGCACGCGTTCTGGCGCTGGATCATCGCGATCGCGACGGTCGCCCCCTTCGCGGCGCGATCGGCCTGGCGGCAGAGGAAGTTGCTGCGTACGCACCTGCGCTTCCTGCTGCTCGCCGCGCTGCTCGGCGTGACCGTCTACAACACGCTCGTCAACCAGGCCGCGATGACGACGACCGCCGGGAACATGGGCATGATCATGGCCGCCTCGCCGGTCCTGATGGCGCTGTACGAACGCCTCGGCGGCGCGCGCCTCGGGGCCCGCCGGGTGACCGGCACGGTCATCGCCTGCGCCGGCGTCCTGCTCCTGGTCAGCAAGGGGTCGCTGACGCCGGACTTCACGGCGGGCGACCTGTGGGTGGTCGCGGCGGCGGTCTGCTTCGGCTCGTACAGCGCGCTGCTGCGGCGCCGGCCCGCGGAGATCGAAGGGCCCGCGTTCCTCCTGGCGACGTTCGTCCTGGGGGCGCTGATGCTGCTGCCGGTGTTCCTCGTCAGCCTGGCCGTCCAGGGCGGCTTCGAGCCGACGACGGCCACGGTCTCACCCCTTCTCTACGTGGGCGTGGTGTCGTCCGCCGTCGCCTTCTTCGCCTGGAACAAGGCGATCGACCGGATAGGCGCGGCCCGCGCCGGCGTCGTCTACTACCTCCAGCCGGTGTGTGTGGCCCTGCTCTCGTACGCGGTCCTGGGCGAGGCGATGGGCTGGACGCAGATCGTGTGCATGGCGCTGATCCTGACGGGCGTGACCCTCGGCTCCACCACCCGGAGCGCCGCCGTCGGCTCCGCCACCAAGAGCCCCGCCCTCGCCTCCGCCATCAAGCCCCCCGCCCGGATACGTTGACCTCATGCGCACCGCCGACTGGGACATCAAGAAGCTCGCGATCCTGCGGGCCCTGCGGGACCGGGGGACCGTCACGGCCACCGCGCAGGCCCTGCTCATGACCCCGTCGGCCGTGTCGCAGCAGCTGACCAATCTCGCCAGGCAACTGGGCGTGCCGCTCCTGGAGGCGCACGGGCGGCGCGTCCGCCTCACCGACGCCGCCCATCTCGTCCTGCGGCACGCCGAGGCGGTGTTCGCCCAACTGGAGCGCGCCGACGCCGAGTTGGCCGCGTATCTGCAGGGCGAGTCCGGCGAGGTGCGGGTCGGCGCGTTCTCCACCGCCGTGCCCGCCCTGGTGGTGCCCGCCGTACGCGCCCTGCGTACCGCCCACCCGGGGATCACCGTCCGGGTCCGCGAGGCCGAGGCCGCCGAGGCGTTCGAACTGCTCTCGGCCGGTGACGTGGACCTGGCCCTGTCGCTCGCCGCGCACGCGCCGACCGCGCGCGACCCCAAGTTCACCCGCGTACCGCTGCTCGCCGACCCGCTCGACGTGGCCCTGCCGGCCGGGCATCCGCTGGCGGGGCGGGCGCGGCCGCGGCTCGCCGAGCTGGCCGGCGAGCACTGGATCTTCGGGGGGTCCGGGCCCTGGTCGGAGATCACGACGGCGGCCTGCGAGGCGGCCGGGTTCGTGCCGGAGCAGGCGCACAGCGCGGCGGGCTGGACAGCGATCCTGGCGATGGTCGAGGCCGGGATGGGCGTCGCCCTCGTGCCGCGCATGGCGGCGGCGGGCCGGGACGGTGTGGTGATGCGGGAACTGGGCGAGGACCGGCCGGTCCGGCACGTGGTGGCGGCTGTCCGCCGGGGGGCCGAGGAGGCACCGGCGGTGTCCCGGGTCCTCGACGCCCTGCGCGAGGCGTCGGCGGACCGCTGACCGCGCGGACCGCCCCCCTCCCCAACCACTCAGACCATTCAGATTCTCTGAACGTGTCGGTCGAAAAGTTTCGATGGACCTAAGCACTCGTGCGGGCCGACAGTGGACGTATGACGACAGCCGACGCGACCTCGCCGCTCGAAGCCACCGAAGACCCGCACGCCAACGACGCCGCCCCCTACGGCGGCGGAGACCCCTACGCCGACTACCGCCACTTCGGCGACACCGAGAGCTTCGCCGACCTGGTGGACCTCGCCGACCGGCGCCTCGGAGCCGGGGTCATCGCGGCCAACGACGAGTTCTTCGCGGAGCGGGAGAACCTCCTCGTGCGCGAGCGGGCGGTCTTCGACCCGGAGCGGTTCGGGCACAAGGGCAAGGTCATGGACGGCTGGGAGACCCGGCGCCGCCGCGGGGCCGACGCGGAGCACCCCTTCCCCGAGCCCGACGAGCACGACTGGGCGATCGTCCGCCTCGGCGCGCCCGGCGTGATCCGCGGCATCATCGTCGACACCGCCCACTTCCGCGGCAACTACCCGCAGCGCGTGAGCATCCAGGCGGCCTCCGTGGCAGGCTCCCCGAGCCCCGAGGACGTGCTCGCCGCCGATGTGAAGTGGGAGGAGCTGGTCGCCCCGACCCCGGTACGCGGCCACGCGGCCAACGCCTTCACCATCACCTCCCCGCGCCGCTACACCCACCTGCGCCTGTGCCAGCACCCCGACGGCGGCGTGGCCCGCCTGCGCGTGCACGGCGAGGTCGTCCCGGACCCCGAGTGGCTCGACCTGCTCGGCACGTTCGACCTGCTCTCGGTCCTCAACGGCGGTGCGTACGAGGACGCGTCGGACAAGTTCTACTCGTCGCCGACGCAGATCATCCTGCCGGGCACGTCGCGCAAGATGGACGACGGCTGGGAGAACCGCAGGCGCCGGGTGTGCGGCACGAACGACTGGGTCCGCTTCCGCCTCGCCGCGCAGGGCGCGATCCGCGCGGTCGAGATCGACACGGCCTATCTGAAGGGCAACTCGGCCGGCTGGATCGCCCTGAGCGGCCGCGACGGCGAGAGCGGCGAATGGTTCGAGATCATCCCCCGCACCCGCCTCCAGCCCGACACCGTCCACCGCTTCAAGCTCCCCACCGAGGCGATAGCCACCCACGTCCGCCTGGACGCGTTCCCCGACGGCGGAGTGGCCCGCATGCGGCTGCACGGCGCGCTGACGGAGGCGGGACGCGCGGAGCTGCGCGAGCGGTTCGAGTCGCTGGCGTAGGGAGAACGGGTGGGCGCCCCTCGGACCGGTTACCCGGCACCGGGGCTGTGCCCACCCGTTCCGCCCTTGCGGAACGCCTGCCCACAGCGGAGTGGGCTGGCTGACTACGCGTCCGCCTCCTGTGCCCGCAGCGCACGCTCCACGCCCGAGCGGGACTCCGAGATCAGGCGGCGCAGGGCCGCGTTCGGTTCGGCGGTGGTCAGCCAGGTGTCCGTCGCGGCCAGTGTTTCCTGGGAGACCTGGATCGCCGGGTAGAGGCCGACCGCGACCTGCTGGGCCATCTCGTGGGAGCGGGACTCCCACACGTCCTTGACCGCGGCGAAGAACTTCTCCGTGTACGGGGCGAGCAGCTCGCGCTGGTCGGTCTGGACGAAGCCGCCGATGACCGCCTCCTGGATGGCGTTCGGGAGCTTGTCGGACTCGACGACCGAGGCCCACGCCTCCGCCTTCGCCTCCGCCGTGGGGCGCGCCGCGCGGGCCGTCGCCGCGTGGCGCTCGCCCGCCGCCGTCCTGTCCCGCTCGTACTCGGCGGAGATCTCCGTCTCGTCGAACCGGCCGACCGCCGCGAGCCGCTCCACGAACGCCCAGCGCAGCTCCGTGTCGACGGCCAGGCCCTCGATCGTCTGCGTGCCCTCAAGAAGGGCTTCAAGGAGGTCCAGCTGCTCCGGCGTGCGGGCCGTCGCCGCGAACGCGCGGGCCCACGCGAGCTGGTGGTCGCTGCCGCCCTCCGCCGCGCGCAGATGCGCGAGCGTCGCCTCGGTCCAGCGGGTCAGCGCCGCGTCACGGCGCGCGGGCGCCGCGTACAGGTCGATCGCCAGCTTCACCTGGCGGTGCAGGGACTGCACGACGCCGATGTCCGTCTCCTTGCCGATGCCCGACAGGACCAGCTCCAGGTAGGCGCTGGTGGGCAGTTCGGCGTCGCGTGTCATGTCCCACGCCGACGCCCAGCACAGGGCGCGGGGGAGGGACGACTCGAAGTCGCCGAGGTGCTCGGTGACGAACGCGAGCGACTTCTCGTCGAGGCGGACCTTCGCGTACGACAGGTCGTCGTCGTTGAGGAGGATCACGTCGGGGCGGCGCTTGCCGGCCAGCTGCGCGACCTGCGTCAGCTCGGTGGCCGTGACGTCCAGTTCGACGCGGTCGGTGCGGACCAGCTTGCCGCTCTCGTCGTCGAGGTCGTAGAGGCCGATCGCAATGCGGTGCGGGCGCAGCGTCGGCTCGCCCTTCGCGCCGGCGGGGAGCTCGGGGGCCTCCTGCCGGATGGCGAAGGACGTGATGACGCCGTGCTCGTCCGTGTCGATCACGGGACGCAGGACGTTGATGCCGGCCGTCTGCAGCCACGCCTTCGACCAGGCCGTGAGGTCACGGCCGCTGGTCTCCTCCAGGGCGCCGAGCAGGTCACTCAGGCGCGTGTTCCCGAACGCGTGGCGCTTGAAGTACGCCTGCACGCCCTGGAAGAACTCGTCCATGCCGACATACGCGACGAGCTGCTTGAGGACGCTCGCGCCCTTCGCGTACGTGATGCCGTCGAAGTTGACGAGGACGTCGTCGAGGTCGCGGATCTCGGCCATGATCGGGTGCGTGGACGGCAGCTGGTCCTGCCGGTACGCCCACGTCTTCATGGAGTTCGCGAACGTCGTCCACGAGTGCGGCCAGCGCGACTCGGGGTGGTACGCCTGGCAGGCGATCGACGTGTACGTGGCGAACGACTCGTTCAGCCAGAGGTCGTTCCACCACTCCATCGTCACGAGGTCGCCGAACCACATGTGGGCCAGCTCGTGCAGGATCGTCTCCGCCCGCACCTCGTACGCCGCGTCCGTCACCTTCGAGCGGAACACGTACTGGTCGCGGATCGTGACCGCGCCCGCGTTCTCCATCGCGCCCGCGTTGAACTCCGGCACGAAGAGCTGGTCGTACTTGGCGAACGGGTACGCGTAGTCGAACTTCTCCTGGAACCAGTCGAAGCCCTGCCGCGTGACCTCGAAGATCGCGTCCGAGTCGAGGAACTCGGCGAGCGAGGGACGGCAGTAGATGCCCAGCGGGACCGACTGCCCGGTCCCGGGGTTCTCGTACGAGGAGTGCACCGCGTGGTACGGGCCGACGATCAGGGCCGTGATGTACGTCGAGATGCGCGGCGTCGGCTCGAAGGCCCAGATGTCGTCCTTGGGCTCCGGCGTGGGGGAGTTGGAGATCACCGTCCAGCCGCTCGGCGCCTTCACCGTGAACCGGAACGTCGCCTTGAGGTCCGGCTGCTCGAAGTTCGCGAACACGCGGCGCGCGTCCGGCACCTCGAACTGCGTGTACAGATAGGCCTGTTCGTCGACCGGGTCGACGAAGCGGTGCAGGCCCTCACCGGTGTTCGTGTACGCGCAGTCGGCGACGACCCTCAGCTCGTTCGGCCCGGCCTCCAGGTGCGCGAGCGCGATCCGCGAGTCGCGGAACACGGCCGCGACGTCCAGCGACTTCCCGTTCAGGACGACCTCGTGGACCGCCGGGGCGACCAGGTCGATGAACGTCTCGGCGCCCGCCTCGGCGCTCTCGAACCGCACGCTGGTCACGGACCGGTAGGTGCCGCCCTCCTGCGCGCCGGAGAGGTCGAGATCGATCTCGTACGACTCGACACTGAGCAGCTTCGCCCGCTGCTGCGCCTCTTCACGGGTCAGATTGGTGCCAGGCACGCGGTCATCTCCTAGATCCGGTCTGCGTTCAACGTTTGTGACGTTTCCGGTCATCCTTCCATGGGGGAAGCGGAGAGCGCGATGTCCGTTTTCCGCCGGTGAACACATACGCGCGCGGCAAGGCTGTCCCCATGACCACGTACACGGCACAGCCCATCGCACCGGCCACCCTCAAGGAACTGCGGGACACCGACGACGCGGGGCGCCCCTGCGTCGCGTACACCGCGACGGACGACGCCGCCGTCGGCTCACCCCTGCGCTGCTGCCTGCGCCCGATCGAGCCCGGCGAGCGCATCGCCCTCGTCTCGTACGCGCCCCTGCGGCGCTGGAGCGAGGCCACGGGAGCGCACCCGGGCGCGTACGACGAGCAGGGCCCGGTCTTCATCCACGCCGACGCGTGCGAGGGGCCGGCGGCGGACGCCCACGGCTACCCCTTCGCCCGCCCCGGCGCGCTGCGCACCCTGCGGCGCTACAACGCCGACGGCCACATCGTCGGCGGCCGCCTCCTGGAGATTCCGGAGGCGGCCGACGCGGGGTTCGATCAGGCATTCGCCGAGGCGTTCACCGACCCGGAGGTGGCCCTGGTGCATGTCAGGGCCGTCGAGTACGGCTGCTTCCAGTTCGCGGTCAGGCGCCCTTGAGCTCCGCCGCCACCAGCTCCGCGATCTGCACCGCGTTCAGCGCGGCGCCCTTGCGGAGGTTGTCGTTCGAGACGAACAGCGACAGGCCGTTCTCCACGGTCTCGTCGCCGCGGATGCGGCCCACGTACGAGGCGTCCTTGCCCGCGGCCTGGAGCGGCGTCGGGATCTCGGACAGCTCGACGCCGTCGGCGCCGGACAGCAGCTCGGTGGCGCGCTCGACGGACAGCGGACGGGCGAAGCGGGCGTTGATCTGGAGCGAGTGCCCGGAGAAGACCGGCACGCGCACGCAGGTGCCGGAGACCTTGAGGCCCGGGATCTCCAGGATCTTGCGGGACTCGTTGCGGAGCTTCTGCTCCTCGTCCGTCTCGTTCAGGCCGTCGTCGACGATCGAGCCCGCGAGCGGGAGCACGTTGAACGCGATGGGGCGCTTGTAGACCTGCGGCTCGGGGAACTCGACCGCCTCACCGTCGTGGGTCAGCCTGTCCGCCTCGGCGACGACCTTCTGCGCCTGGCCGTGCAGCTCGGCGACGCCCGCGAGGCCGGAACCGGAGACCGCCTGGTACGTGGCGACGACCAGCGCTTCGAGGCCGGCCTCGTCGTGCAGCGGACGCAGGACCGGCATCGCGGCCATCGTCGTGCAGTTCGGGTTGGCGATGATGCCCTTGGGGCGGTTCGCGATCGCGTGCGGGTTGACCTCGGAGACGACCAGCGGGACCTCGGGGTCCTTGCGCCAGGCGGACGAGTTGTCGATCACGACCGCGCCCTGGGCGGCGACCTTCTCGGCGAGGGCCTTCGAGGTGGCGCCGCCCGCGGAGAACAGGACGATGTCGAGACCCGTGTAGTCGGCCGTGGAGGCGTCCTCCACCGTCACACCGTCGACGACGCTCCCGGCCGAGCGGGCCGAGGCGAACAGGCGCAGCTCGTCGACCGGGAAGTTCCGCTCGACCAGGATCTTGCGCATGACCGTGCCGACCTGACCGGTGGCTCCGACGATTCCGACCTTCACAGGGGTTTCCTCCGTACGTGCGTGCGGCCATCCGGCCTGGCGGGTGAGTCCATGATGCGTCTGTCCCCGGCCGCCTTGTCCAATCCATTGTCCGACGTGCAAGACGCCACAATCCCCGTCTCACGGTGCGAACGTTTCGCCCCCTGCCGGCGTCCTAGGACAAACGCGGGGAGGGGAGGGGCATTGCTGCGCAGAAGAACGCGCCGCGCGGAGGCGGCCGATCCGCTGGACGCCGCCCAGGAGGACCGGGTGCGGGCCGTCCTGTCGCTGGGAGGGGTGCCGCACGGCGAGCTTCAGGACGGCGTGCAGCAGGTGCGGCTGAGGCTCCTGGAACGGGCCGCGCGCGGCGACGAGGCGCCGCGCGACGTATCGGCGTGGGCCGTCGTCGTCGCCTCGAACCTGGCCATGGACTGGCACCGGTCCAGGCGCCGCCAGGAACGCCTCGGCGAACGCCTCGCCTCGCTGCGCCAGGAACAGCGGGCGGAGGACGGCGCCGAGTCCCGGGTCCTGTCCCTCGCGGTGGCGCAGGGCCTGGACGAGCTGCCGGACCCGCAGCGCCAGGTCGTCGTGCTGCGCTTCTACGCGGACCTCCCGGTGCGGGCGATAGCGGCGGAGCTGGGCGTTCCGGAGGGCACGGTCAAGAGCAGGCTGCACACGGCGGTACGCGTGCTGCGGGCGCGGCTGCGCGAAGGGGAGGTGGTGTGACATGGAGCGTGAGGACCGGCTGCTGATGCTGGCGCTCACCGGGGAGCCGCTTCCGCCGGAGGACCGCGACGACCCGGGGGCGGCGGCCGCGTTCGCGGAGGCGGCGGCGGATGTCGCGCTCCTGGGGGAGCAGCTGCGGGGGATCGGGGACGCGCTGGCGGCGGATCCGGTGCGGGTGCGGCCACCGGCACCCGTCGTCCGCGTCCGGCCCCGCAGGCCCCGGCTGCGCCTTGCGCTCGGCTCGCTCGCCGCCGTGGGCGCGTGCGGGATCGCGGGCGTCATGATGTGGCTCGTCGCCCAGCCCGGGGACTACGCGGCGTCCGGCGGGGCCGACAAGTCCGTGAGTGACGACCGCCGGGTCGGAAAGGGCGCGGAGCTGAGCCCGGAGGGCCTCGTGGCGTGCTCCCGGATCGTCGTGGAGGGCACCGTCGACCGGGTCGCTCCCGTCCCCGGCATCGACGGCGACCGCATCACGCTGACGGTGACACATCACTACAAACCGGCCCGCGGACCGGCGAAGGTCACGTTCTGGATGGACCACGGCGTCGACCCCCGCCTGAAGCCGGGAGACCACGCGCTGATCACCATCCCCAAGGGCGCCGACCACCCGGACAACTGGGCCACCGGCAAGGAGATCAAGCCGTTGCGGGACATGATCGTCAAGGCGCTGCCCGGCTCCCGCGGCCTGGCGTGCGAGCGGGGCCCCGGCCCCGCCCTGTGAGCCCGGGGGCGGGGCGGGAGTACGACAAGGGGCGGGCGCCCGACCGGACGCCCGCCCCACTCGTCACCCGACAACCGCTACGGAGTGACCTTGTCGATCTTCACGCTGCCGAGCCCGGCGACCGTGCCGCGCCCGTTCACGAGCTGCACCGTGCCGAAGAACTCCCGGCCCTCCGGCGCGGCCGCCGCGGCGACGACCTCGGCCGTGACCTGGGTCGCGTCACCGTTGCCGAGCTTCACGGACTTCGCCTCGTCGACCTTGACCTGGCCGAGCGCCGGGGAGAAGAACACGTCGCGGTAGTCGTAGTCCGTCGAGCCGGACGGGACCGAGTAGCCCGCGACCTCGACCGTGTACGTGCCGGCGGCCGGCTTGCTGATGCTGACGGCCTCCTCGGAGTCGCCGTCGGCGGACTGCGCGACCTTCTTGCCGTTCTGGTCGTAGACCGTCAGGTCCAGGTCGGCGGCCGTGTCGGAGACGTTGCCGATGGCGACGTCGAGGCGATCGGCGCCCGCGGGCACGACGACCGTGCTGGTCTGCTTCTCGCCCTGCTTGATGGCCGGGCGAGCGGTCTTCGACGAGCCGAGCGGACCGCCCTTGAGCTTGCCGTCGAGCGCGGCGAAGCCGTTCGTCACCTTCCAGGAGACGGCGGCCGGGGTGCCGGCCTTGGCCTCCGGGACGGTCTGCACGGCCGGGTCGAAGGCCGCGCCGAGCACGGCGACGTCCAGCTGGTACGGGTTGTCGAGCTGCGGCGACGTACGCCGGGCCTCGACCTCGATCTCCCAGACACCGGCCTGCGGGTCGGCGTACGACCGCAGGTCGGGGCGGCAGGTGTTGGCCGGGTTGTAGTTCGGGTAGCAGCTCGGCGTCGACGTGTCGTCGACCGGGACGCCGTACGGGTGGATCGAGATGAAGCGGGTCTGGCTCTTGTCGGCCAGGCCGCTCATCGCGACCTCCAGGGACTTCGCGCCCGCCGGGACCGTCAGGAAGTACGACTTCGTGCTGTTGCGCTGCACGGAGCCGGCGTCCGAGAAGGTGTACGACGGCTTCGCGAGCGGCGTCGAGACGACGACGGTCGCCATGATCTGCTGGTCGACGCCCTCGGTGCGCGGGTCGTCCACCTGGAGGATCGCGCTGCGAAGGCCCGCGCTCTGCGGCGCGGCCTGCACCTTGACGGTGACCGGCTTGTTCAGCGGCAGCGAGACCGTGTCGCCGCCGAGGATGCGGAACGTGTCACCCGAGTTGTTCTTCAGGGACAGCTCGTGCGTGACCGCGCGGTCCGGGCCCGACGTGCGGGTGACCGTGACGTCGTACGTCTTCTTCTGGCCGGCCTTGAGGCCGCCCTCGCGGTCGTAGATGCCGGTGCCGAAGCCCGGGTCCTTGAGCGCGTAGTCGATCGCGGTGTCGACCGGGGCCTTCACCGTGTAGGTGTTGGCGCTCGCGCCGTCCGCACCGTCCTCGATGGAATTCCACGCGTCGACGATGTCGATGAGGCCGGCGCCCTCGGTGTACGCCTGCGCGCCCTTGATGTGCTTCGCCGTCGAGGTGAGCGCGGTGCGCAGCTTCGCCGGGGTGAGAGCGATGTGCTTCTGCTTGGCGGCCGAGAGGAGCAGCGCGGAGGCGCCCGCGGCCTGCGGGGACGCCATCGAGGTGCCCTGGAGCATCGAGTAGCCGGCCGGCAGCGCGTAGCCCGCCTCGGCGACCGGGGAGCCCGGCAGCCAGGTCTGCGTCGTGTTGATCGCGGCGCCGGGCGCGCTGATCGTCGGCGTGAAGCCGCCGTCCTCACGCGGGCCGCGCGACGAGAACGGCATCATCGCGTACGGCTTCTCCACGACGGAGCCGTAGTTGGACGCCCAGGTCTCCTTGGAGATGGCGGCGCCGACGGAGATGACCTTGTCGGCGAGGCCGGGGTCGCCGATGGTGTTGGCGCCGGGGCCCGAGTTGCCCGCGGAGATCACCAGCTGGACGCCGTAGGTGTCGATGAGGCGCTTGTAGAGCTCGGAGCGCGCGTTGTTGCCGTCGTTGAGGGCGGGCAGGCCGCCGATCGACATGTTGACGATGTCGACACCGCGCTGGGTGACGAGGTCGATCATGCCCTCGGTGAGCGCGACGTTGGTGCAGCCGCCGGACCAGGTGCAGGCGCGCGACGAGACGATCTTCGCGCCGGGCGCGGCACCGCTCATCTTCCCGCCGAACAGGCCGTTGGCGGAGGTGATGCCCGCGACGTGCGTGCCGTGCTCGGACTCGATGACGCCGATGTTGACGAAGTCGACCTTCTTGCCGACCCAGTCGCCGCCGTACGGGTCCATCGGGACGTCCTTGCGGATCTCCACGACGAACGGGATGCGCTCGACGACGTCGGTCGCCGGGTCGTCCTTGCCGAAGTACCCGATCTGGTAGCCGTCCTTGTACGGCTTCATCGGGGTGTCGTCGGTGAAGTCGGCGTCGTTGTTCAGGTCGACGGTGACCGTGCCGGCCTTGGCGTCGTAGAGGACGGCCCAGGAGTCGGTGGTGTCGCCGTCGCGGTTCAGGTCGCCCTTGGCGTCGCCGCCGGTGGTGTCGGACTCCTTGAACGTGGAGACCTGGTACGAGCCGGCGGCGGCCTTGAAGGCGCGCCCGTTGTAGGTGAACGCCGGGCCGGCCACGGAGGTGATCATCGGGCGCCAGGTCTTGTCGCCGTCGACGATCGGGTCGGTCGAGGTGACCCAGTCGACGATCTTGCGCTCGCCGGTGGTGGTCTTCTGGAGCGCCGGGTGCCCCAGGTCGACACCGGAGTCGAGGATGCCGATGGTGACGCCGCGGCCGTCGGCCTTCGGGTGGTCCTTCACGAAGTCGACGGCGCCCGTCTCGAAGGACGGGTTGTACGGGTTCTTCGCCGGGGTGTCCTTGCCGGGGCCGGTGTACGTGCCCCCGGCGGCCTCCTGCGCGCCCTTCGCCGTGTCGCCGGCCGGGGTCGGGTCGTCGAGCTCGATCTCGTGGCGCAGGTCGATGCCGTGCACGGAGGAGAGCTTCTCGGCCGCCTTGATGGCCGCGTCCGCCCGTGAGGTCGGCACGGTGGCGCGGACATAGCCGAGCTTGTCGTAGGTCCGGCCGACCGAGCCGCCCTTGACGGCGTCGAGCTGGCGGGCGACCTGCTCGGTGGCGCCGGGCGCGGTGGCGACCATCATGGTCACGTTCTTCTCGCCGGACGCCTGCGCCTCGGAGAGGAGCTGGGCGTCGGACGAACCGAGCTTGTCACCGGCGGACTTGACCGACGTGTCGGAGGACGGAGTGGTGTCCGTGTCCGCGGAGAAGGCCAGGGGTATCGGCCCGGTTGCGGTGAGCGCTGCGACGAGACCGGCGGCGGCCGCGAGCCGGGCCGCCCGTCTCGCTCCGGATATCGGTGCGCGCTGGGGATCGTTGGTCATCAGCATCCCTGTACGTAAAGGTCGGAAAGGGTCCGGAATTCGGTGCCGGATGACCGCTCAGCTTTACGTAAGTGACGTCTGTTTGGGGAGAGTTGCCGATGGCGTGATCAGACCATGGCGTACTTCCGCCATACGCCATCACGGACAAGGGGGTGGATAGCCGGATTTGCCCCCGCCGCACATCGAGGCGTCCGACATCGTGCGCATCCCCCGTATTGGTTCTAGCGTCGGTCTGTGCACAAAGAGCTGAGGGTGGCGGCGTACGCCGTCTGCGTCCGGGACGGACAGGTGCTGCTCGCCCGCTGGGTGGCCGGCGACGGCAGCAGGCGATGGACGCTGCCGGGAGGGGGCATGGACCACGGCGAGGACCCGTACGACACCGTGATCCGCGAGCTCGACGAGGAGACCGGCTACGCGGTCGAGCCCGTCACCCTGCTCGGCGTGCACTCCGTTCAGCGCCGCTACCCGCGCGACCACGGCTCCGTCGCCGACTTCCACGGGCTGCGCCTGGTCTACGAGGGCCGCGTCACCGGCGGCACCCTGCGCCCCGAGGAGAACGGCTCCACCGACCTCGCCGCCTGGCACACCCTCGACGACGTGCGCCGCCTCGCCCGCGTCGAACTCGTCGACGTAGGTCTCCAGCTGTGGCGCGACCGGCCCCCGGCGGGGCGCCCCCTTCCCTGAAAGGCGGCCTTTGGAGGGCACCCCCTTCCCTGAAAGATGAACGCAGGGTGACCGGCTTCCCTCCGGCGCGCGAGGCGCGCGTGACCGCGCAGGGTGGCCGGTGATCCACGTGGCGTGATCGGCGCCGCGCGTTGCGGCCTCGTTAACGCACAGGTCATTCCCGATGCCAACCATCCAGTACGAGCGGGTAGTTCTGCCACGGCGAACGCCCCGCGACCACTGCCGACGCGTTCGCACTCGGGGAGACCGCGCCATGCCGCGCATACGCTCTGTCGCCGACACCGCTGCTTCAGCCACCGCCGCCAAGGCCGCCGCCCTCGCCTCGGCGCTCGACCGCCGCACCTTCCTCGCCGCGTCCGGAGCCGTCTCGCTGACGGCCGGCATCGGCTACGCCATCGGCCCCGGCACGGGCACGGCCGCCGCGGGCCCCGCTCCGGCCCCCGTCTCGCGCCGGGCGCCCGCCGCCCCGCTCGCGCCCTACACGCGCGGCACCACCCTCGGATCCGTCGCCGCCGCCCCGGCCGGTACGGGCTACCGCCGCCTCGGCGACGGCCCCGGCTGGCAGCGCGTGGTCCGCGGCGACCTCGCCGGCGCCCGGTCGGGACGCGAGGCCCGCCGCACCGCGCTCGCCGCGTTCGTCCAGTTCACCGACCTGCACCTGGTCGACGTACAACACCCCCTGCGCTACGAGTACCTGCGCGCCCAGACCGCGAGCGCGTGGCGGCCGCAGGAGTCCCTGTCGGTCGCCGGAGCGGTCTCGCTCGTGGAGCGGGTCAACGCCCTGCGCGGCGCGCCCGTCACCGCCTCGCCCCTGCACTTCGTCATGACGACCGGCGACAACACCGACAACAACGCCAGGTCGGAACTGGACTGGTTCCTGAAGGCAATGAGCGGCGGGCGCATCACCCCGAACACCGGCGACCCGCGCCACTACGAAGGCGTCCAGAACAGCGGCCTCAAGCTGTACTGGCAGCCGGACGCCGCCCTGCGCGACGCCGACAAACAGCTCGGCTTCCCCCGCCTCCCCGGCTTCCTGGACGCCGCGATCGGTGAGCTGCGCAGCCCCGGACTCAACCTCCCCTGGTACTCGACCGTCGGCAACCACGACGCGCTGCCCGGCGGCTGCTACGCGCCCGGCGACTCCTTCTTCGCCGAGTTCGCCGTGGGCGGCAAGAAGCTGATGGAGCTTCCGGAGGCCGACGCCAAGGCGATCTGGGACAACGTCAAGAAGGGCGGCGACCCCCGCGGCAAGGCCTTCGAGGAACTCCTCAAGTCACAGGCCCGCCACATGCGTTCGGTCACCCCCGACGAGCGCCGCGCCCCCTTCACCCCGGCCGAGTACCTCAAGGCCCACCTCGACCCCGCGCACACCGGGCCCGGCCCCCACGGCCACGGCTACACCCAGGCCAACGTCGACGCCGGCACCCAGTACTACGCCTTCCGCGTCTCGGACGACGTGCTCGGCATCAGCCTCGACACGACCGACCCCGGCGGCCACTACGAGGGGTCCCTCGGCACGGCCCAGCTCACCTGGCTGGAGCGGACCCTCGCCGCGCACAAGGACGACCACGTCCTCGTCTTCAGCCACCACACCAGCAAGACCATGCGCAATCTGAACAAGGACCCGCACCACCCCGGCGAGACCCGGCACGGAGGCGACGAGCTCGCCGCGCTCCTCGGCCGCCATCGCAACGTCCTGGCCTGGATCAACGGCCACAGCCACAAGAACGACATCACCCCGCACGCCGGCGCGTCCGGCGGCGGCTTCTGGGAGATCTCCACCGCATCCCACGTCGACTTCCCGCAGCTCGCCCGCATCATCGAGATCACCGACAACCACGACGGCACGGTCTCCCTGTTCACCACGCTCATCGAGTCCGCCGCCCCGCACCGCACCGACTTCACCGACCTCACGCAGACCGGCCTCGCCGCCCTCTACCGCGAACTCTCCTTCAACGCCCCGGGATCCCGCGCCACCCTCTCCGGCACCCCCGGCGACCGCAACACGGAACTCGTCCTCCGAAAGGGCTGATTCGCGCCCAACCCGCTGACGCCCCTCAACCCCGCCCCACGGCACCGGAGTCACCCACGTCGACCGCAGCGCACAGCTGTCGGCACCGGCGGAGAGGGAGACACGGGATGTCAGTGCGTACCGGCCTGGTGGGTGTGGTTGCGGTGGTTGCGGTGGTGTCGGTGACGGCGGGGGCGTTCGCGTCCCCCGCCCTCGCCGACGCGCCCCACAGGACAGGACACCGGGCGACCCAGCAGGCCCTGGACGCCGCCGTCGCGGCGGGCGTGCCCGGGGTGACCGGGCGGGCGACGGACAAGTACGGGACCTGGAAGGGCACTTCGGGCGTCGGCGACCTGCGGACGGGCGCCCCGCGGGGGGAGCGCGACCGGTACCGCGTCGGCAGCATCACCAAGACCTTCGTCGCGACCGTCCTCCTCCAGCTGGAGGCCGAGGGCAGGATCGACCTGGACGACACGGTCGACCACTGGCTGCCCGGCGTCGTCACCGGACACGGCCACGACGGCAGGAAGATCACGCTCCGCCAGGTCCTCAACCACACCAGCGGCATCTACAACGTCACGGCGGACAAAGGCTTCCAGCAGACCGTGTTCGCACGGGACGGCTTCCTCAAGCACCGCTACGACACCTGGACCCCGGACGAGCTCGTGCGGATCGCGATGTCCCACAAGCCCGACTTCGCGCCCGGCACGTCCTGGAACTACTCCAACACCAACTACGTATTGGCCGGCATGGTCATCCAGAAGGTCACCGGACACTCCTACGCCGACGAGATCCGCCGCCGCGTCATCGAGCCCCTCCACCTGCGCGCCACCACCCTCCCCGGCACGTCCACCACCGTGCCCCGCCCGGCGTCCCGCGCCTACTCCAAGTTCCCCGACGACCCCGACAAGAAGACGTACGACGTCACCGAACTCAACCCGAGTCTCGCTTCCTCTGCCGGCGAGATGATCTCCGACTCGGCCGACCTGAACCGCTTCTACTCGGCGCTCCTCGGCGGCCGGCTGCTGCCCGCCGCGCAGCTCGCCGAGATGAAGACGACCGTGCCCGTGCCCCTGGGCGAGGACGGAGCCGAGGTGGGCTACGGCCTCGCCCTGATGAGCCAGAAACTGAGCTGCGGCACGGTGGTCTGGGGCCACAGCGGCGGTATCCACGGCTCCAGCTCGGACGCGGTGACCACCTCCGACGGCCGCCACTCCCTCGCGTTCAACTTCAACGGCGACTGGTCGGGCGACAGCCAGGCCGTCATGGAGGCCGAGTACTGCCCGAAGTAACCCGGAACGCAAGGGGACCCGGCGGTACTCAACGGGGGAGCACCATCACGTACGCCGCCGGCTCCCGGTCCACGGACGCCATCAGGGCGGTCCGCACGACCGTCGCCTGAAGGTCCGGTGACTCGCGCAGCTTGCGCGGGGTGAGGTGGACGACGGTGATGCCGAGGCGCTCCAGGTGCTCGCGCTTGCGGGCGTACTCGGACCACTCCAGGCCGTCGCTCTCCTGCTGGGGCTCGGGGCGCAGGCCGTGCCGGGGTGCCCGCGTGTCCAGTTCCACGGCGACGGCCTGGTCGGGCCAGAACGCGTCGACGCCGCCGAGGTGCGGGCCGCCGGGCATGCGCAGGTCCACGTTCCACAGCGGGTCCGGCAGGCCGTGCTCGCGCACCATCGCGTAAAGGCGGTCCTCGGCGATGGCCCGGCCCTCGGCGAGCAGCGAGTCCACGGCGTCCATGACGTGCGGCCGGGTGAGGAGCTTGGCCTGGTTCAACTCCCGTACCACCGCAGCGGGTTCGCAGTGGCCGCCGCGCACGGCCTCGGTGAGCAGACGCCGTACCGCGCCGGCCTCCGCGAGCTGGGCGACGGCGTCCGCGAGGGCCCGCGCCACCGGGGCCACCGGCACCCCCGCGATCCGCTGCGGGGTGGGCAGGCCATGGCCGCGCACGAGCCGGGCGAAACCGGTCGAGCGCAGCCGCCGGGTGCGCGGCACCAGGACGTCGATCCGGTCGAGGGATTCCAGCGGGGGAGCGGACGCGAAGCGGTGCAGGGCGAGCGCGGCGAGACCGGTGATCATCGCGTTGGCGTACGGGGCCTGCGGCGTGGTCTGCGGGGAGTGCGCCTCTCCATGGTCGGGCTGCGCGGGGATCGCGTCGGCGGCGCGGGCCTGGGGGCGGCCCGCGTAGAGGAGGACCGCGTGCAGCCGCTCGTCGGCGGTGGGCGGGCCGGGGTGGAGCAGATACACGCCGGGCAGGAGCTGCTGCCAGGGGCCGCCGGGCCTGCACTGCTCGTTCAGGGCCGCGGAGCCGACCCCGTGGGACTTGAGCTGGGCACCGCTCAGCACACGCTGCGGGCTCTCGGCGAGGTGCTGGAGAGGGCGGGGGGACAGCGGGGTGTTGTGGTTCATGACCGGGCCATTCCCGGCACGGGACCGGCCGCTAACCGCTGTTACACGCCTGTCGACAAAGAGGGACAAGCCTGCCCTAAAGTACGGGCGTTCGACTGCCGAGAAGGGCAGGCGGGGCGGCGGGTTACGGCCGGAAGTACCCGGATTCGGTAACTCCCGGCCGTGGCCGCCCCGTTGTGTCCTCCGCCGCTAGTTCGCGGCCTTCGCGTCGCACGCCTGTGCGCGCAGCGCGCGGGCCAGGTCGTCACGCGCCTCCAGGACGAGGCGGCGCAGCGCCGGGGCCGCGCCCTCGTGCGACTCCAGCCACGCGTCGGTCGCGTCGAGGGTGCCCTGCGAGTCCTGCAGCGACGGGAAGAGACCCTTCACCACGTCCATGCCGATCTGGATGGACCGCTCGTCCCACACCCGCTCGATCGCCGCGAAGTACTTCTCGGCGTACGGCGCGGTCAGCTCGCGCTGCGACGGCTGCTGGAAGCCCGCGATCGTCGCCTCGACCAGCGCGTTCGACAGCGCGTCGGACTCGACGACCTGCGCCCAGGCCTGCGCCTTCACCGCCGCGGACGGGCGTGCGGCGAGGCAGCGCACCTGGTGCCGCTTGCCGGACGCGGTGTCGTCACGGGCGAGCTCCGCGCCGATCACCGACTCGTCGGCGGCGGCGTGCGCGGCCAGCGGCTCCAGGAATGACCAGCGCAGCTCCTGATCCACGTCGAGCCCGTCGATCTTCTCGGTGCCGTCGAGGAGACCCCGCAGCAGCTGGAGATCGGCCTCGCAGGAGGCGACGGAGGCGAAGAACCTGGCCCACGTCAGCTGGTGCTGGCTGCCCGGCTCGGCGGACCGCAGCTCGCGCAGGGCACCCTCGGCGAGCAGGCGGCTGCCCTCGGCGCGCCACTCGGGCGCCGCGTAGTGGGTGACCGCGGAGCCGGCCCACGCGTGCAGCATCTGCAGGACGCCGATGTCGCTCTCGCGCCCGGCGAACCGCAGGACCAGGTCCGCGAAGTCGCGGGTCGGCATGAGGCCGTCCCGCGTCAGGCTCCACAGCGCCGACCAGCACAGGGCGCGGGCAAGCGGGTCCGTGATCTCGCCCAGGTGCTCGCGCAGCGTCGCCAGCGAGTTCTCGTCGAAGCGGATCTTGCAGTAGGTGAGGTCGTCGTCGTTGACGAGGACGAGGTCGGGCGCCTCGGCGCCGGCCAGCTCTCCCACCACGGTCCGCGGCCCGTCCACGTCGACCTCGGCGCGCGCGTACCGCGTGAGCGATCCGTCGACGCCCTCGCGCCGGTACAGGCCCACGGCGACGCGGTGCGGCCGCAGCTCGGGGTGGCTCTCGGCCGCCTCCTGCACCACGGCCAGCTCCGCGATCCGGCCTTCGGCGTCCAGAATCACCTGCGGGGTGAGGGAGTTGACGCCCGCGGTCTGCAGCCACGCCCGCGACCAGGTGGCCAGGTCGCGCCCGCTGGTCTCCTCCAGGACGGACAGCAGATCGCCGAGCTGCGTGTTGCCGTACGCGTTCCGCTTGAAGTAGCGGCGCGCCCCTTCGAGGAACGCGTCGCGCCCCACGTAGGCGACGAGCTGCTTGAGGACGCTCGCGCCCTTCGCGTACGTGATCCCGTCGAAGTTGAGCTTGGCGTCCTCCAGGTCACGGATGTCGGCCGTGACGGGGTGGGTGGAGGGCAGCTGGTCGGCGCGGTACGCCCACGCCTTGCGGTTGTTGGCGAAGGTGATCCAGCCGTTGGTGAAGCGGGTCGCCTCGACCATCGAGAACGTGCCCATGAAGTCGGCGAAGGACTCCTTGAGCCACAGGTCGTCCCACCACTGCATGGTGACGAGGTCGCCGAACCACATGTGCGCCATCTCGTGCAGGACGACGTTCGCCCGCCGCTCGTACGACGCCCGCGTCACCTTGCCGCGGAAGATGAACTCCTCCTTGAAGGTGACCATCCCCGGGTTCTCCATCGCGCCGAGGTTGTACTCCGGCACGAACGCCTGGTCGTACTTCCCGAAGGGGTACGGGTAGTCGAAGTGGTCGTGGAAGAAGTCCAGGCCCTGCTTCGTCACCAGGAACACGTCGTCGGAGTCGAAGTGCTTCGCGAGCCCCTTGCGGCACAGCGCGCCGAGCGGGATCTCCAGCGTCGAACCGTCCTCGAAGGTACGGCTGTAGGAGTCCGTGACGTAGTGGTACGGGCCCGCGACGACCGCCGTGATGTACGTCGAGATCGGCTTGGTCTCGGCGAACTTCCATACGCCGTCAGCCAGTTCACCCACCCCGTTCGACCAGACCGTCCACCCCTCGGGAGCCTGCACCGCGAACCGGTAGGGCGCCTTGAGGTCGGGCTGCTCGAAGTTCGCGTACACGCGCCGCGCGTCGGCGGGCTCGTACTGCGTGTAGAGGTAGACCTCGCCGTCCTCGGGGTCGACGAAGCGGTGCATGCCCTCGCCGGTGCGGCTGTAGGCGCACTGGGCGTCCACGACCAGCTCGTTCTCCGCGGCCAGACCGTCCAGCGCGATCCGCGTCCCGTCGAATACGGCCGCCGCGTCCAGGTCCTCGCCGTTGAGGGTCACCGCGTTCACGGAGGGCGCGATCAGGTCCACGAAGGTCGCGGCGCCGGGCTCGGCCCGGAACCGGATCGTCGTCACCGAGCGGAACGTACGGGGACCGTCACCCTCGGCATCGCCGACCGCGGACCGCAGGTCGAGCTGTACCTCGTACCCGTCGACGGACAGCAGACCCGCCCGCTCGCGGGCCTCGTCGCGGGAAAGATTCTCTCCGGGCACGGGCGGCACTCCCTCATCATTCGGCTGGCTGCACTTGTGGTGCGAACGGCACCGATCCTGCCATGTGGCCCTGACCACACACACCCGGGAATGGCCGGAGGCGGGCGGGGCGTTGCCCGTAGAGGCAATGCCACGGACGACACGAGGAGAACCATGTCCGAGAAGACCCCCGTCGACTTCTGGTTCGACCCCCTGTGCCCCTGGGCCTGGATGACCTCGCGGTGGATTCTCGAAGTGGAGAAGATCCGTGACATCGAGGTGCGCTGGCACGTCATGAGCCTCGCCGTGCTCAACGAGAACCGGCTCGACGAGCTGCCCGAGGAGTACCGGGACCTGCTCGAGACGAAGGCCTGGGGCCCGGTCCGCGTCGTCATCGCCGCCCAGCAGGAGCACGGCGCCGAGGTGCTCGGCGACCTCTACACGGCGCTCGGCACGCGCTTCCACAACGGCGGCGAGGGCCCCACGAAGGAAGCCGTCAAGAGTGCCCTCGAAGAGGTGGGCCTGCCGGTCACCCTGCTCGACCACTGGGACGAGACGCCGTACGACGCCGAGCTGCGCGCCTCCCACCAGGAGGGCATTGACAAGGTCGGCCAGGACGTCGGCACGCCGGTCATCGCGGTCCCGGGCGCGGACGGCGAGCAGATCGCGTTCTTCGGCCCGGTCGTCACCCCGGCCCCCAAGGGCGAGGAGGCCGGCAAGCTGTGGGACGGCACGCTGCTCGTCGCCTCGGTCCCGGGCTTCTACGAGATCAAGCGGACGCGGACGGCTGCGCCGAGCTTCGAGTGACTTAGTCGTCGATGCTCTCGGGGAGGGTGGTGCCCTTGCTCTGGTTCAGGTGCGGCTGGATCCATCGGCACTTCCCCTCGTTGCCCTGACAGCGCCAGTAGCTGTGAGCGTCGGCCCACTTCAGCTGCTCCTTGTTGACCAGATGTGCCTTCTCCCTGTCATTGGCGGGGCGGAAGTCCTGGAGGGGGCCCTTGCAGTTCGGGCAGTGCTTGGACATGGGCATAAGGGCACGATCCCCCGGAACCCCGCATACCGACAGACCCCCGTGAGCCAAGTGCTCACGGGGGTCTTCGGCGTTGATCGCGGCGGACGCCGGACGTCAGTCCTGCGGAGTGGCAACTTCCTTCGGGGCGCCGAGCTTCTGGCGGGCGTAACCCGTGATCGCGAGGATCAGGGTCAGGCCGCCCGTCCACAGGAGCTGGTCGCGGGTGCCGGCCTCGCGGGCCATCAGGACGAACACGCCGGCCATGGCGACCAGCGCCACGATCGTCAGGTACGGGTACGCCCACATCCGCACGACCAGCTTCTCCGGGGCCTCGCGCTCCAGGCGGCGGCGCAGGATCAGCTGCGAGACGGCGATGAAGAACCAGACGACGAGGATGATCGCGCCGATGGTGTTGAGCAGCCACATGAAGACGTCGTCGGGCCGCCAGTAGCTCAGCAGCACGCACACAAAGCCGAAGACCGACGAGGTCAGGACGGCGACGCGCGGCACCCCGCCGGAGATCGCGCCGAGCGCCTTCGGGCCGAGGCCGCGGGAGACCAGCGAACCGGACATGCGGGAGGCGCCGTAGATGTTGGCGTTCATCGCCGAGAGCAGCGCGACGAGCACGACCACGTTCATGATCTGGCCGGCGGCCGGGATGCCCAGGTGGTCGAGCGTCGCGACATACGGGCCCTTGGCGGGGATCTCCTTGGCGGTCCAGGGGAGCAGCGCCACGACGACGGCCATCGAGCCGACGTAGAAGATGCCGATGCGCCACATCGCGGTGCGGACCGCCTTCACGACGCCCTGCACCGGGTGCTCGGACTCGGCCGCCGCGATGGTGACGGTCTCCAGACCGCCGTATGCGAAGACCGAGGCGAGCAGGCCGACGATGAGGCCCTCGCTGCCGTTCGGCATGAAGCCGCCGTGGCCGGTGAGGTTGGACATGCCGGGGGCGCCGGTGCCGGGCAGGACGCCCAGGATCGCCAGGACGCCGATGACCAGGAAGAGCGCGATCGCGCCGACCTTCAGCGCGGCGAACCAGAACTCGAACTCACCGAAGTTCTTCACCGCGGCCAGGTTCGTGCCGCAGAACACCAGCATGAACAGGGCGACCCACGCCCACTCCGGGACACCCGGCACCCAGCCGTGCACGATGCCGGCCGCGCCGAGGCCCTCGAGGCCGACGGCGACGCAGAGCAGGAACCAGAACGACCAGCCCGCCGTGAAACCGGCCCAGGAGCCGATCGCCCGCTCGGAGTGCACCGAGAAGGAGCCCGACGAGGGGTACGCGGCCGACATCTCGCCCAGCATGCGCATCACGAGCATGACGAGCGCGCCCGAGATCGCGTACGCGAGGATGATCGACGGGCCCGCCGCCGCGATGGCCGTGCCCGAGCCCACGAAGAGCCCGGCGCCGATCACACCGCCGAGCGCGATCATCGAGAGATGGCGCTGCTTGAGTCCGGGGGTGAGCGACGAGTCGACCGGGACCTCTGGCGCGGCCGTGGGGGAGTCGGCAGGCGACTGCGACTGCGCGGACGTCCGAGACATGGATGTGCCCTGTTCAGTAAGTGAGACGGGGAAAGGCCCACAGTCTGGGCAGCGGCACCGGTCGCAGGGAACCGCCGACCGCTATACGGACACCACGTTCACACATCGTGAACGTTCACACACGCCGTGCGCGCAGCTCCCGCACGCCCGCGACGGCCAGGACGAGGGCCGTCGCACCGGCCGACCACAGCAACTGCGGACGGGCCGAGTCGTCCGTCAGCATCAGCCCGAACACCGCAGCCATCGCCGCGAGCGCCACCCACGTCAGCCACGGGAACCCCCACATCCGCAGCACGAGCCGCTCCGGCGCCGCCCGCTCGATGCGCCGCCGCAGACGCAGCTGCGACACGGCGATCAGCGCCCACACGAACAGCAGCACCGCACCGACCGAGTTGAGCATGTAGAGGAAGACGGAGTCGGGCCACTCCAGATTGAGCAGCACCGACACGAACCCGAACGCGACCGACGCCAGCACCGCCCGGCGCGGCACACCCCCGCCGCTCACCTTCAGGAGCGCCTGCGGCGCCTCGCGCCGCTCGGCCAGTGAGAAGACCATGCGGGACGCCCCGTAGAGGTTCGCGTTCAGCGCCGAGAGCAGCGCCACGAACACCACGATGTTCATGATCTGGCCCGCCGACGGCACCCCGATCGCGTCGAGCACGGTGACGTACGGGCTGACGCCCGCCTTCTGCGCCGTCCAGGGCAGCACCGCCACGATGACCAGCATCGAGCCGACGTAGAAGAACAGGATGCGGTAGACCGCGCTGCGCACCGCCCGGGACACCGCGCGCACCGGGTCGTCGGACTCGGCGGCCGCGATCGTGACGACCTCAAGGCCGCCGAACGCGAACACCACCGCGAGGACACCGGAGATGACGCCCTGCCAGCCGTGCGGCAGGAAACCGCCCTGCCCGGTCAGGTTGATGAGGCCGACGGGCAGCGTGCCCGGGAGCAGCCCGAAGACCGCCAGGGCGCCGAGGACCAGGAACGCGACGATCGCGAAGACCTTCAGTGTCGCGAACCAGAACTCGAACTCGCCGAAGTTCTTCACGGCCGCCAGGTTCGCCCCGGTGAAGACCAGCATGAACACCAGGACCCACGTCCACTGCGGCACGCCCGGCACCCAGCCGTTCGCGATCTGCGCCGCGCCCGTCGCCTCCACGGCGAGGACGACGACCAGCAGGAACCAGTAGAGCCAGCCCACGCTGAACCCGGCCCAGCGGCCGAGCGCCCGCTCGGCGTGCACCGAGAACGAACCGGACGCGGGCATCGCGGCCGACATCTCGCCGAGCATCCGCATCACGCACATCGCGAGCGCCCCGGCGATCAGGTAGGAGACGACGATGCCGGGCCCCGCGACCGCGATCCCGACCCCCGAACCGACGAAGAGGCCCGCCCCGATGACCCCGCCGAGGCCGAGCATCGTCAGATGCCGCTGCTTGAGTCCGCCGCCGAGCGGTTCCGGCGCGGAGTCGAGTGATCCGGGCGCCTGTGGTGCCGGGGAGCCGGGCCGTTCCGGCTCAGGCGGGAGCTGGTCGTGCATGGAGGTTCAGACCGCTTTCGGGGCTCGCTCGGGTTTGGCAGGAACCTACAGTCTCCCCGGCGCCCGCCTCCGGGCGCAAAAACGGCCCGTTTCGCCCCTGGCCTCAGTGACGAGCATCACCCCAACCCGCGCATGAACCACGGGCTTTGTGCGGACCCCACCAACCCCCGCCGTCACCCTTTGTCGAGCAGTGACCGTGATCGGGGATCGGGCACTGGGATAGCGTCACGAAGTCGCCACCTGTCCCTACCTGTTCTCACCCCCGCGGAGTCCCGATGAGTACGGCTGCCGTCTCCACCCGCCCCGGCAAGGTCCTGGCCGACCTGCTCCCCGCTTCGCGGACGCGTGACATCGCGCTCGTGCTCGGCGGCGCCGCCCTCACCGGCATCGCGGCCCAGCTCGCCGTGCCCGTGCCGGGCTCGCCGGTCCCCGTCACCGGGCAGACCTTCGCCGCGCTCCTCGTCGGCACCGCGCTCGGCGCCCGCCGCGGCTTCCTCTCGCTCGCTCTGTACGCGCTCGTCGGCATGGCCGGCGTGCCGTGGTTCGCGCAGGGCACCTCCGGCGCGGGCGGCGCCTCCTTCGGCTACGTCATCGGCATGCTGCTCGCCTCCACCGTCGTCGGCGCGCTCGCCCGGCGCGGCGGCGACCGCTCGGTCCTGCGCACCGCGGGCACGATGGTCCTCGGCTCCGCCCTCATCTACGCGGTCGGCGTCCCCTACCTCGCCGCTGTGACCGGCATGACGCTGACGCAGGCGGTCGCCGCCGGCCTCACGCCGTTCCTGATCGGCGACGCCCTGAAGGCGGCCCTGGCGATGGGCGTGCTGCCCACCGCCTGGAAGTTCGCCGACAAGTAGTCGCTGCCGAAAGCAGTCCCTGCCGAGGCGCGCTCAGCGCATCGTGAAGTCCCTCCGGAAGAGGTTCGCCGGGTCGTACGCGGCCTTCAACACGGCGAGCCTCTTCCGCGTCTCCGCGTCGTACAGCCCCTCCGTACGGTCCCCGCCGCCGAACGAGAAGTTCAGCGACCGGCCCACGGCCCGGCCCTCCACCTGCTTGAAGGCCAGCGTGTGATGGGCGCGCGCGGCCTCGGTGCCGGAGGCGTCGAGCGGCGACAGGATCCGCACCAGCCACCCCGCGTCCCGGTACGGCACACAGTTCGCCGCGGGCCGCGCCAGGGCGCCGCCCAGCTGGTTCACCTGCACCACGTGCATGCCCCGCGCGCCGGGCCCGGACATCCTGATCAGCTCGGCGACGCCCGCCTCGTCCAGCTCGCTCAGCACCACACTGTCCCCGTAGTAGGCGTGCGGGAAGTCCGGGTCGCTGTGAATGGTGTGGCTCTCGCTGTACGGCATCTCGCGCACGGTGTCCGACGCGGCCGGTCCGAGCGCCGCCCGCAACGGCGCGACGAGCCGCTCGCCCTCGGCCGCGCTCCCCGTGAAGGCGATCCGTACCGAGACCACGTACTGGCCGCGCAGCTGCGGCGGGAGCACCGGGATGTCCGGGTAGGCGATGGCGCCCAGGGACGACGTCAGGGTGTCCGGCACGGTCCGCGCCCAGTCGGTGTACGCCCGCAGGACGGCTGCCGGGTCGACCTCGGTCCCGTCATAGGCGAGCGCGCCCCCGTAGAGCCGCGCGACCGGCACCAGGGCCGTCTCCATGGCCGTCACGACGCCGAGGTCCGCGCCGCCGCCGAGCAGCCCCGCGAAGAGTCCGGGCTCGGCGTCTGCGGAGACCGTGCGCAGGCGCCCGTCCGCCGTGACGATGTCGAGGGACCGGACGTGATCGGCCGCGTACCCGAACTCCCGTGCCAGGATGCCGAGTCCACCGCCAAGGGTGTACGAGACCGCTCCCACGCCCGGCGCCGAACCTCCCCCACTGCCTTAAGGGCGTGGGAGGTACCCCCAGGGAGCGAGCCCGTGCGGCGCGGCCGCCTCGACGACCTGCCCCCACCTTGTCCCGGCCGCCACACGCACCGTGCGCGCCGCCGGGTCCACGACGACGCAGTCCATGCGCCGCGTGGAGATCAGTACGCCGCCCTGAGAGGTCCCGGGCAGGCCGTGCCCGGTGGCCTGCACGCCGACCGGCAGGCCGGCCCCGGCCGCGTACGAGACAGCGGCCACGACGTCGTCCGCGGAGGTTGCCGCGTAGATGACGTCGGGCCGCTGGGTGAAACCGGTCTGGAAACCGGCCAGTTCCTCGTCGTACCCGGCGTCGCCGGGCCGCAGGACGAGCAGTTGGCTGTGTGCACGAGTGTCGTCGGAGTCCATGCGCCCAACTCTGCACGACGCCACTGACATTCACCGTGAGCTCCTCCGGGGTCATCCCGGAGGAGCCGGCGTCAGCCGGTCAGCCGGTCAGCCCGTCAGCTCGTCGGCCGGTCCGGCGGAGACCTTCTTCCGCTTCTGCACCTGCTCGCGCACCAGCGCGAAGCCGACCACGAGGGCCGCCACGAGCAGCGACAGGACGACCTGCTCGCGCCCCGCGTCGTCGGTGAGCATGTAGACGAGCACGAACGAGATCATCGCGATCGTCGCCCACGTCAGATACGGGAAGAGCCACATCTTCACGACGAGCTTCTCCGGCTGCTCGCGCAGGATCATCCCGCGCATCCTCAGCTGCGTGAAGCAGATGACGAGCCAGACGAAGAGGGCGACGGCGCCGGAGGAGTTGAGGAGGAAGTTGAAGACGGTGGTCGGCCACTGGTAGTTGAACCAGACGGCGAGGAACCCGAAGACGACCGACCCGAGGATCGCGGCCTGCGGCACCCCGCGCTTGCTGGTCTTCGCGAACGCCTTGGGCGCGTCACCGCGCTGGCCGAGCGAGAACGCCATGCGGGAAGCGGTGTAGAGACCGGAGTTCAGACAGGACAGCACCGCGGTCAGCACGATGACGTTCATGACCTGACCGGCGTGGGGGATACCGATCGAGTTCAGGGCCGCGACGTACGAGCCGTCCTTGGTGATCGACTTGTCGTTCCACGGCAGCAGCGTCAGGACGATGAAGATCGAGCCGAGGTAGAAGACGCCGATACGCCAGATCACGCTGTTCGTGGCCTTGGTGACGGCGCGCTGCGGGTCCTCGGACTCGCCGGCGGCCAGCGTGACGATCTCGCTGCCCATGAAGGAGAAGACGACCATCAGTACGCCGGTCAGGATCGACCCGGGCCCGTTGGGCATGAACCCGCCCGCGTCCGTGAGGTGCGCGAATCCCGCCCCGGGGTTGTCGGAACCCGGCAGTACACCGAACACGGCGAGCAGGCCGATGATGACGAACGCGCCGATCGCGACGACCTTGATCCCGGCGAACCAGAACTCGAACTCGCCGTACGAGGCGACCGAGGCCAGGTTCGTCGCGGTCAGGACGACCATCACGATCAGGGCCCAGGCCCACTGCGGCACGGCCGGTACCCAGCCGTTGAGGATCACGGCGCCGGCGGTGGCCTCGACGGCCAGTACGACGACCCAGAAGAACCAGTAGAGCCAGCCGATGGAGAAGCCGGCCCAGCGGCCGAGCGCCTGGTCGGCGTAGGCGGAGAAGGAGCCGGAGGACGGCCGTGCGGCGGCCATCTCGCCGAGCATCCGCATCACCATGACGACCATCGTGCCGACGAGGGCGTACGAGACGAGGATCGCGGGTCCGGCCTTGGCGATGCCCGAACCGGAACCGACGAAGAGGCCGGCGCCGATCACACCGCCGATGGCGATCATGGAGAGGTGCCGGTTCTTGAGGCCGGCCTTGAGTCCGTCGGAACCCTGTGAACCGTCTGGACCGGTGGTGCCGGTCCGGCCGTTCTCGGGGTGTGATGCTCCAGGATTGTGGGACGCCTGGTCGGCCTTCGCAAGGGAGGGTTGCGAGGTCATGGACGAATCCTTAAGTCTCGGGTCACGAGCCCAGGCATTGAAACCCCCGGTGCATACCCGACGGAAGACCTGAATCCGGATCGTGATTTTCGACTCGCCGCCGCCGGCCGGCCCGGGCCGCCACGACGACCCGACCGCGCCGTGCCCCGGCGGGACGTGCCACACTCGGACCCATGCGCGTGTACCTCGGCTCGGATCATGCCGGCTACGAACTCAAGAACCACCTGGTCGAATGGCTCAAGGCCCACGGCCACGAGCCCGTCGACTGCGGGCCCCACATCTATGACGCCCAGGACGACTACCCCCCGTTCTGCCTCCGCGCCGCGGAGCGGACGGCGGCGGACCCGGACGCCCTCGGCATCGTGATCGGCGGCTCGGGCAACGGTGAGCAGATCGCCGCGAACAAGGTGAAGGGCGTCCGTGCGGCCCTCGCCTGGAGCGAGCAGACCGCGGCCCTCGGCCGCGAGCACAACAACGCGAACGTGGTCTCCATCGGCGGCCGCATGCACACGCAGGAAGAGGCGACGAAGTTCGTCGAGATCTTCCTCTCCACCCCGTACTCGAACGAGCCCCGCCACACGCGCCGCATCGAGATGCTGTCGCACTACGAGGAAACGGGCGAACTCCCCGCAATCCCGCCCCACCATCCGCAGGCGTAACCCCTGCTTTCAGCCCCTCCGGCGTTTGAGGAGCGGGGTCCGGGGCAGAGCCCCGGTCTTTCGGGAAGGGGCGGGCTGGGGGAGTAAAACCCCCACCCCCGCCCCCACCCACCCGCACCCGAAGATCCAGGAGAAAAAGAACCCGTGCCCGAGGGCCACACAATCCACCGCCTGGCCCAAGACCACGGCACCCGCTTCACAGGCCACCCGGTGACGGTGAAGAGCCCGCAGGGCAAGTTCTCGGACAGCGCCGCCCTCCTGGACGGCCAGGTCCTGGACACCACGGAAGCCCACGGCAAACACCTCTTCCTGGGCTTCGCAGAAACCGGCTGGATCCACATCCACCTCGGCCTCTTCGGCAAGTACACCCTCGGAGAGACCCCCGCCCCACCCCCCACGGACACCGTCCGCCTCCGCCTCCTGAGCGACACCCACTACTCGGACCTGCGCGGCCCCACGACCTGCGCGTTGATCACGGACGCCGAGAAGCAGGCGATACACGACCGCCTCGGCCCCGACCCCCTGCGCCCCGCCGACGACCCGGCCAGGGCATACGCCCGCGTCTCCCGCAGTCGCACCACCGTCGCCGCGCTCCTCATGGACCAGAAGGTCATCGCGGGCGTCGGCAACGTCTACCGCGCCGAGGTCCTCTTCCGCCACGGCATCGACCCGTACACCCCCGGCAGGGCCGTCACCCCCGCCGAGTGGACGGCGATCTGGACCGACCTGGTCGCGCTGATGCGCGAGGGCGTCCGCCACAACCGCATCGACACCGTCCGCCCCGAGCACACCCCCGAGGCGATGGGCCGCCCGCCGCGCGTCGACGACCACGGCGGCGAGGTGTACGTCTATCGCCGGGCCACGATGCCCTGCCACCTCTGCGGCACCGAGATCCGCACCGCGGCCCTCGCGGCCCGCAACCTGTTCTGGTGCCCGAGGTGCCAGCCCGCGCGCTGACCGGCCCGCCGGCTCAGAACCCGTGCGGCAGCCACGGCGCCACGGTCGACCCGAACGCGAGCGCCGCCTCGTCGACCGCGCCCGGCCGCAGCTCCCGTACCCGCCCGGCGCGCGCGAGCGCCGCCAGGGACGTGTCACCGAGGTAGGCGGCGCCCAACTCCCGTACGGACAGGGCGAGATCGGGCTCGTCCCCGGTCCGCTTGCAGGACGCTCCCTTCGCGTCCCCGGTCAGCCGCCAACGCCCCGCGTTCCAGGGACAGAAGTCGTCCTCGACGTCGAACACGACGTCCACGGGCACCTGATACGTACGGGCCTCAAGCGCAGCGCCCACGTCCACGAGCCGTACGTGCATCGAGTCCCGCACGCCCACCCGGCACCGCCGGATGTCGCTGACGAGGGAGAACAACGGGTCGTCGACGGGCCGGTTGCGCGCGTGCACGGCCGACGTCAGGTCGATGCCGAGGAGGAAGCGCCACAGCGCCGCGTACGCCGCCGGGTCGAGCGCGTCGATGTGCCGCAGCGTGATCCGGCCCTTGGGGCCCGCCGCGTCCCACTCCGGCTTGTTGTGGAAGCGGACGTAGCCGACCGTCTCCCCGTCCCGCTCGGCCAGCACGCACTGCATCGGCGACGCGCCCTCCCGCTCCTGCGGCGGGTCGAGCAGCGGAAGGCGCTCCCAGCCGGGCCTGCGGGCGAGCATGCCGGGCCGGGACCCGATCGTCCGTACGTACACGGCCTCGCACTCGGCGGCGGCCTCCGCGACGCCGGCGAACCGCAGCCGTACGTCGTCCGTGCCGGCCGGCGCGTCGATCCGCACGCGCGTCGAGTCGATCTCGACGGAGGCCTGGCGGGTCGCGATCCCGTACCCGAAGCGCCCGTAGATGGCGGGCTCGGACGCGGTGAGCACGGCCAGAGGCTCGCCCCAGGACCGTACGTCGTCGAGCTGGCGCCGCATCATCGACGTCAGCACACCGCGCCGCCGGTCCGTCGCCGCGACGCTGACCATCGTGACGCCCGCCGCCGGTACCTGCGCGCCGCCGGGCACCGTCACCCGGAACGTGAACGCCCCCGCGGTCCCCACGCACCGGTCGCCGTCCCACGTGCCGATCGACCGGTCGAACTCCGTGAGGTCTTCATAGAGTGCGCGCGCCTCGGGGGCTTCGGGGATGCCTCCGAAGGCCAGCTCCAGCTTCCCGTACCACTCGTTCCAGTCGTCCCGGCGCAGCACGCGTACGTCCGTCGTCATAAGCCCATCCCTACCAGGACACCGCGGACGAAGCGAGAGATTTTCCCCGCCGTGCGGCCCCCTTCGGCCACCCCAAGAGGCCCGGGAAGAGGGACAAGTGGGACCTCCCGTGCGAAGCCCGTGGCCCGATGGATAGGGTCCACGAGCAATGGCAGGACGACGCGCGCAAGCCGAGACGTTTCCGGCCCGGATGAAGATGAGACTGCACCGGGCCCGCATCGCGCTGCGCAAGTCGGGTGTCGACTACTTCCGCGGCGAGGGCTCCGACTGGGTCGCGCTCGTGGGACTGCTCCTCACCGTCCCGGTCATCACCCTCGGAACCCTCGTCGACCCGGTGTGGTGCTCCCCGACGGCGCTCGTCCTGCCGATCGTGGCGGGCGGCCTGGTGCTCCGCCCGGCCAGCCTCCTCGGCCTGTACGCGGCCGCCGCGGCCGCGATGATCGTGGAATCGGCCAAGCTCGGCCCCTACGCGGAGGGCGCGGCCCGGGTCACCCCCGGCACCGTCCTCGTCGTGGCCGCCTGCGGCTTCTTCGGCCTGCTCATCGCCCAGTTCCGCAGCCGCGTCGGCGTGCCCTGGCGGCGCGGTGGCACCATGCTGTTCGACCTGCGCGAACGCATCCGCGTCCAGAGCAAGCTGCCGCAGCTGCCCGAGGGCTGGCACCGCGAGATGGCGCTGCGGCCGGCCGGCGGCCAGTCCTTCTCCGGTGACTTCGTGGTCGCGGCCCGCACGAACGGCGGCCGGACCCTGGAGGCGGTCCTCACGGACGTCTCGGGCAAGGGCATGGACGCGGGCTCACGGGCCCTGCTCCTGTCCGGCGCCTTCGGCGGCCTGCTCGGCTCGCTCCCGCCGCACGCCTTCCTGCCCGCCGCGAACGCGTATCTGCTCCGCCAGGACTGGGACGAGGGCTTCGCGACCTCCATCCACCTGGTCCTCGACCTGGAGTCGGGCGACTACGAACTCTTCTCCGCGGGGCACCCGCCGGGCCTCCAGCTCAGCGCGGGCAGCGGGCGCTGGGAGGAGAAGGCCGCCGAGGGCCCGCTCCTCGGCGTGTACGACGGTGCCCAGTTCGACCCCATCAAGGGCTCGCTGCGCCCCGGCGACGTGCTGATGCTCTTCACGGACGGCCTCGTCGAGACGTCCGACCGGGACATCGCCGAGGGCATCGACCGCCTCACCGGCGAGGCGGACCGCTATGTCTCCGGCGGCTTCCACGGCGCGGCCTGGCACCTCATCGAGGCGGTGGCCAAGGACGTCAACGACGACAGGGCGCTGCTCCTCATATGCCGGGAGGCGTGAGGGGGCTGCGGGTTCGTTGCCGGGTGCGGCTTCGTCGTGGCTGGTCGCGCCCACGCGGCGGAGTCGCTGATGACACAGCCCCGCGCCCCTGAAATGCATGCGCTGCGCGCAGCATTGCCCCGATGAGATGGCGCACGCAGTGCGCATCTCAAGGGGCGCGGGGAACTGCGCGACCAGCCCCCACCGGAGCCGCACCCCGCGACGAAGCCGCACCCTGAAACTCCCCGACGGGCCAGCCCGCGCGAGACATAGGGTCGGCGACATGCTGACCCTCGCCGAGGTGGAGGCCCTGGCACGCCGGGCCCACGCCGCCCAGACCGACAAGGCCGGACGCCCCTACACGGAACACCTGGAGGCGGTCGCCGAAGGGGTACGTGCCCGGGGCGGCGACGACGAGCAGATCGCGGCGGCCTGGCTGCACGACGCGGTCGAGGACGACGCGCTCTCGCGGGACTGGCTCGACACCGCCGCCCTCACCGACCGCACCAAGGCCGTCGTCCTCGCCCTCACCAAGCGCGCCGGCGAACCTCAGGAGGCGTACGCGGAGCGAATTCTGGCCACTCCGGGCGCGCTCCTGGTCAAGGAGTCGGACCTGGCCCACAACGCGGACCCGGCCCGCCTCGCGGCACTGGACCCGCCGACGCGGGAGCGCCTGACCCAGAAGTACGCGACGATGCGGGCACTCCTGGGCCTGCGCGCCCAGCCGTAGTTGTCGTAAACCTAGGCCTTGGCGCGTCCGCGGTCGCGCGCCAGCTGGGCCGCGTCCTTCTTGAACGCCCATTCCATCTTGGGCTCCATGGCGAAGCGGAACATCCGCTGCACCGGCGGCGTGCACAGCGCCGTCACGACGGTCGCCGCGACGACCGTCACGAACACCTCGCCCAGCGGCTTGTGCAGCCAGGCGTAGTCGTCGAACCAGCCCCAGAAACGGGAGCCCTTGGCGATGAAGCCGTGCAGCAGGTAGCCGTACAGCGTCCCCGCGCCAAGGACGGTGAACCACATCTTCCGGCGCGGCACCCAGGCGAAGAAGCACGCCGTGAGGACGACCGAGCAGCCGAACAGCGCGAGCGTCATCACGACGCCCGCCCACCACGGCGCGCCCAGCTCCTGCGCGCTGTCGCGGTGGTAGAACCACGCCGACGTCATCCGCGGAGCGGCCCAGTACGCGAGCACCACCGCCGCCGCGAAGACCGGCACGGACAGGATCCGCACCTCGCGCCGGCGCACCAGCTGGAAGTGCTCGGGCTTCAGGAACAGGCCGAGTACGAAGAAGGGGAGGAACTGCAGGACGCGCTGGAGGTCGAGGTCGTCACCGATGTCGGGGGAGACGGAGGCGAGTACCGCGATGGCGACCGCGAGCGGCACCGGCCAGCGGATGATCTTCCACAGCGGGGTGGTGAGCCGCCATACGAACAGGGCGACCAGGAACCAGGTCAGGTACCAGGGGTCGAGCAGGCTGATGGGCTGCGTCGGATCGTTGTCCGCCCAGCGCTTGAAGAAGGTGTACGCGACCTCGAAGATCACGTACGGGACCAGCACCCCGGTGATCAGGCGCCGGAGCCGGTCCGGACGCATGTCGAAGCTGCGGGAGAAGTAGCCGGAGATGATGATGAACGCCGGCATGTGGAACGTGTAGACGGTCATATAGAGCGCCTCGGCGGCGCGGCTGTGATCCGTCAGCGGTTCCCAGGAGTGGCCCATCGCGACAAAGACGATGGCCAGGTACTTGGCGTTGTCGAAGAACGCGTCCCGCTGTTTCGCGGGCTTGGCGGCCGGCGTGGGGGAGGCGGCTGCCGTGTTCGGTGGCTCGTGTGATGGGGTCCTCTGTGCCGCAGGGAGCGGGGCTCGGGTGGGGGCAGCGCGGAACATCTGAGGCACCCTAGCGGCGCCCGCGGTATTTCGTAAAACCCTCACGCCAAATCCTCCTTAGCGCGCGAGTACCCCTGATTCGGAGAAGTCGGCATAGCGATCGCGACGTTTCCGCAGGCCTTCGGACGCAACTTCGGGAGGCATCCATATCAGTCCGTTATGACCGCTTTCATTCCGATTAAATAGTGCATATCGGTCACACTCGACCGGCCGGGATGTGTCCGCCGCGACAATTCGAATTAACGACGAACAACGCATGCCGGCCCGCTCGTGCCCGTCATGTGGACATGCTGTGTGTGCATGGAAACGATCAGGCCGAATTACCGGCCACGGGATCCCGCGAAATTGCCCCCGGAACGCGCGCTGATCATGTGCCCCATGGGCGCCGGGCCGTCGCGCCCCCGCGCGCCGGTGGCCGAACGATGCGTCACCCGCCGCATACGGAAGCCGTGTTGGTGGCACGATGGTTCTGGCGGGGGTGTGCGTGGTCGTACCCCCGGGCCGGGAGAGCGGACCGACCTAGGGTGTGATCAGTGTGGCCATTTCGCTGTCAGTGGTACTGCTGTTGGCGATCATTCTCGTGGTGCTGATCCGGGGAGGGTCGATCAAGGCAGGGCCTGCCATCGTGGCGATCCTGTTCGGGTTCTTCCTCGCCTCGACCGGAATGGCCAACGACATCCAGAGGTTCTTGAACTCGATAGCGGGCATGATCAACTCGATCCGCTTCTGACCGGACCTCCGCGCACGAGGCGTACGAGATGCGCGAGGCGCACGAGGCACGCAAAAAAGCCCCGGGCCCGGTTCCTGAGAACCGGGCCCGGGGCCACAAGAGCGGGCGACGGGAATCGAACCCGCGTAGCTAGTTTGGAAGACTAGGGCTCTACCATTGAGCTACGCCCGCACAGCACTGCCGCAGGTCGGTGACCGCGGCAACGGGAAGCATCGTAGCGGGTCGGAAGCCGTCACCGCACACCGCATTCCGCCGCTCGCAATGCGGGAGCCGCACCGGCCGCGTGCATGTACCCTACGTCTCGCACCGACGGGGTGTGGCGCAGCTTGGTAGCGCGTCCGCTTTGGGAGCGGAAGGCCGTGGGTTCAAATCCCGCCACCCCGACCAGCGTCTCAACAGCCGTCAACCTCTCCTCAAGATCGCGTTGTGGGTCGGCTCCGGCTTGCCGTTACTATGCAAGCTGCGTGCCCGTGTGTCTCTTAACCGGGCAGGAACCCAGAAGTCAGCCCCCAAGGAGACCGAACCGTGAAGAGCGCCGTGGAGACCCTGAACCCGACCCGGGTTCGGCTCAGCATCGAGGTGCCCTTCGAGGAGCTCAAGGACAGCCTCGACGCGGCGTACAAGAAGATCAACCAGCAGGTCACGGTGAAGGGCTTCCGCAAGGGCAAGATCCCGGCCCGCGTCATCGACCAGCGCTTCGGCCGCGGTGCGGTCCTGGAGGAGGCGGTCAACGACGCGCTTCCGAAGTTCTACACCGAAGCGGTCAACGAGGCCGAGCTCAACGTGCTCGGCCAGCCCGAGGTCGACATCACGGAGCTGAAGGACGGCGAGACGCTGAACTTCACCGCCGAGGTCGACGTCCGCCCGACCATCGAGATCCCGGACTACTCCGGCATCGAGGTCGAGGTCGACGCCATCGAGGTCTCCGACGAGGACGTCGACAAGTCCGTCGAGCAGCTCCGTGAGCGCTTCGCCTCGACCTCCCCGGTCGAGCGTGCCGCCCAGGACGGCGACGTCGTCACGATCGACCTCGAGGCCAAGGTCGACGGCGAGGTCCTGGAGGACGGCGTCGCTTCCGGCGTCTCCTACACGATCGGCTCCGGCGAGCTCCTCGAAGGCATCGACGAGGCCGTGAAGGGCCTGGAGGCCGGTGGCGAGGCCACCTTCACCTCCGAGCTCAAGGGCGGCTCCGCCGAGGGCAAGGAGGCCGAGGTCACCGTCAAGGTCACCCAGGTCGCCGCCCGTGAACTCCCGGGCCTGGACGACGAGTTCGCCCAGCTCGCCTCCGAGTTCGACACCCTCGACGAGCTGAAGGCCGACAGCCGCAAGCGCCTCGAGAACATGAAGCAGTACGACCAGGCCACGCAGGCCCAGGAGCGTGTCCTGGAGAAGCTGCTCGAGCTGGTCGAGGTCCCCGTCCCCGAGAAGCTCCTCGCGGACGAGATCCAGACCCGCACGCACAACCTCGAGCACCACCAGCTCGGCCAGATGGGCCTCGACCTGGACAAGTACCTGGAGATCCAGGGCAAGTCCCGCGAGGAGTTCGACACCGAGACCGAGGCTGCCGCGGTCAAGGGCATCAAGACGCAGTTCGTGCTCGACGAGCTCGTCAACAAGGAGAAGCTGAACGTCAACCAGGAGGAGCTCACCGAGCACCTCATGCGGCGCGCGCAGTCCTCCGGCATGTCCCCCGACCAGTTCGCCCAGGCCGTCGTCGAAGGCGGCCAGGTCCCGATGCTGGTCGGCGAGGTCGCCCGCGGAAAGGCCCTCGCGGTCGTCGTCGAGGCCGCCACGGTCAAGGACACGAACGGCGAGATCGTCGACCTCGAGGACGAGGAAGAGGCTGCCGCCGCCGAGGAGACGGTCGAGGCCGTCGTCGACGGCGCGGCCGAGGAGACCACCGAGGCGTAATCGCTTCGCTCTGACAGTACGCACGATGGGCCCCGGGACGTGTCATGTCCCGGGGCCCATCGCGCCCTCCAGGGGCGCGGGGCTGTTACATCTGCGGCTCCGCCGCGTGGGCGCGACAAGCCCCCACCGGGCCGCAGACGCGCGTGCCCCGCGAGGCCCTATGGCGGGTGCGGCTCTGAGGGGGCTGAGCGCGCAGTTCCCCGCGCCTCAAAGGCCGCTCAGCGAGCGCAGCGGACCTGCGCTCACAGCGAACAGCTACCTTCGCGGGATTCCCCGGAGGGGCCCGCGCGTTAGGGTCCATGAGTACGAGGGCAGGAGTCCCCGGCGCCGTCGGAGACGGCACACACACGCGGGCCCCAGCCCTCCGCAGAAGACGCGAGACGGCGCGTTGCCGTCAGAGACGAGCAGGTGGATACGTGACGAATCTGATGCCTTCCGCCGCCGGCGAGCCGTCCATCGGTGGTGGCCTCGGCGACCATGTCTACAACCGGCTGCTCGGTGAGCGGATCATCTTCCTCGGCCAGCAGGTCGACGACGAGATCGCGAACAAGATCACGGCGCAGATGCTCCTCCTCGCCGCGGACCCTGACAAGGACATCTACCTCTACATCAACAGCCCCGGCGGCTCGGTGACGGCCGGCATGGCGATCTACGACACCATGCAGTACATCCCGAACGACGTCGTCACCATCGGCATGGGCATGGCCGCCTCCATGGGCCAGTTCCTGCTGACGGGCGGCACCGCCGGCAAGCGCTTCGCGCTCCCGAACACGGACATCCTGATGCACCAGGGCTCCGCCGGCATCGGCGGTACGGCCTCGGACGTCAAGATCCAGGCCGAGTACCTGCTGCGTACCAAGAAGCGCATGGCGGAGATCACTGCCCGGCACTCCGGACAGACCGTGGAGACGATCATCCGCGACGGTGACCGCGACCGCTGGTACACCGCCGAGGAGGCCAAGGCCTACGGCCTCATCGACGAGATCATCACTGCCGCTACGGGTGTTCCGGGCGGCGGCGGTACCGGGGCCTGATTCCCGGTACGCGGTTAAACGAGCCCACCTCCACCAGGACGGAACACCGACCATGAACAACATCCCCGGCAGCGGCCTGTACACCGGCCCCCAGGTCGACAACCGCTATGTCATCCCGCGCTTCGTCGAGCGCACCTCGCAGGGCGTGCGTGAGTACGACCCGTACGCGAAGCTCTTCGAGGAGCGCGTGATCTTCCTCGGTGTGCAGATCGACGACGCGTCCGCCAACGACGTCATGGCGCAGCTCCTGTGCCTGGAGTCGATGGACCCGGACCGTGACATCTCCATCTACATCAACAGCCCCGGCGGCTCGTTCACGGCCCTCACGGCCATCTACGACACGATGCAGTTCGTGAAGCCGGACATCCAGACGGTCTGCATGGGCCAGGCGTCCTCCGCGGCCGCCGTGCTCCTCGCCGCCGGTACGGCGGGCAAGCGCATGGCGCTGCCGAACGCCCGCGTCCTGATCCACCAGCCCTCCGGCGGCACCGGCCGTGAGCAGCTCTCCGACCTGGAGATCGCGGCCAACGAGATCCTCCGCATGCGTGAGCAGCTGGAGGAGATGCTGGCCAAGCACTCCACGACGCCGATCGAGAAGATCCGCGACGACATCGAGCGCGACAAGATCCTCACGGCCGAGGACGCCCTGGCGTACGGCCTGATCGACCAGATCGTCTCCACCCGGAAGATGAACAACGCCGCCCTGGCGTGACGCAGCGCTGTATCGTCTGCCGCTCCTTGGCACGGTTCACGTCAAAGTGAACCGTGCCAAGGGGGGCCCGAACGGGGGGCCCGGCAAGGTACCGTCGGATACAGGCACCAGGAGCCGCTTACGCGAGCGTCTCCCAGGCGAAGGGGAAGCACCTCGTGGCACGCATCGGTGACGGCGGCGATCTGCTCAAGTGCTCGTTCTGCGGAAAGAGCCAGAAGCAGGTCAAGAAGCTCATCGCAGGCCCCGGTGTGTACATCTGCGACGAGTGCATCGACCTCTGCAACGAGATCATCGAGGAAGAGCTCGCGGAGACGAGCGAGGTCCGCTGGGAAGAACTTCCCAAGCCTCGTGAGATCTACGAGTTCCTCGAGGGGTATGTCGTCGGCCAGGAGGCCGCGAAGAAAGCCCTCTCGGTCGCTGTGTACAACCATTACAAGCGGGTTCAGGCCGGTGAGAACGGCGGAGCCCAGGGACGCGACGACGCGATCGAGCTGTCGAAGTCCAACATCCTGCTCCTGGGCCCCACGGGCTCGGGCAAGACCCTCCTGGCCCAGACCCTGGCCCGCATGCTGAACGTCCCGTTCGCCATCGCCGACGCGACGGCGCTGACGGAGGCGGGCTATGTGGGCGAGGACGTCGAGAACATCCTCCTGAAGCTCATCCAGGCGGCCGACTACGACGTCAAGAAGGCCGAGACCGGGATCATCTACATCGACGAGATCGACAAGGTCGCCCGTAAGAGCGAGAACCCGTCGATCACGCGCGATGTCTCCGGTGAGGGCGTCCAGCAGGCCCTGCTCAAGATCCTCGAGGGGACCACCGCCTCCGTCCCGCCCCAGGGCGGCCGTAAGCACCCCCATCAGGAGTTCATCCAGATCGACACGACGAACGTGCTGTTCATCGTGGGCGGCGCGTTCGCCGGCCTGGAGAAGATCATCGAGTCCCGTGCGGGTGCCAAGGGCATCGGCTTCGGCGCGACGATCCACTCCAAGCGCGAGCTGGAGGAGAAGGACCAGTTCCAGGAGGTCATGCCGGAGGACCTGGTGAAGTTCGGGATGATCCCCGAGTTCATCGGCCGTCTCCCCGTCATCACCTCGGTCCACAACCTGGACCGCGAGGCGCTCCTCCAGATCCTCCTGGAGCCGCGCAACGCCCTGGTGAAGCAGTACCAGCGCCTCTTCGAACTCGACGGCGTGGAGCTGGACTTCGAGCGCGAGGCCCTGGAGGCCATCGCCGACCAGGCCATCCTGCGCCGCACCGGCGCCCGCGGCCTGCGCGCGATCATGGAGGAAGTCCTCCAGTCCGTGATGTACGAGGTCCCCTCCCGCAAGGACGTGGCCCGCGTCGTCATCACGGCCGAGGCGGTCCACTCGAACGTGAACCCGACCCTGATCCCGCGTGACGCGCGGGGCGGGGGCGCGGGGGAGCAGAAGTCCGCGTAGGCGGCACGCACGACAGGCAAGACCGAGGGGCGCCCGGCGATCAGATCGCCGGGCGCCCCTCAGTCACGTACGGGTGAGATCACTCAGCGACGCGGACTTCCTTGCGCAGGTCGGCGGTGACCTTCGCGGAGTCGTCGAGGCTGGTTCCCTTGCCCCCCGCGGCCGGGACGCCCATGCCGATCGTGCTGTAGTCCGCCCACAGGCACATGTACTGCGTGTCGACCTTCTGGGTCGCGGCGTTCTTGGCCTGCGCCTGCTGGCACTTCATCACCGCGCCGTCGAGACCGTCCGGCTCGACCGTCTGCGGGTCGCCGACGAAGGTCATCGTCGGCTCCGACTTCTTCGCCTGCTCCTTCTTCATGCCGGCGAACGTGGAGTCGATGGCGGCCTCGGGGTCCTTCACCTTGCCGTAGATGCCCATGAAGGAGACGGCCTTCGACGTGGCGATGTCCGCCGCCGACGGCGCGGCGCCCGGGGTCAGGCTGATCGTCGAGTAGATGGCGCTGACGGCCTTCGCGTTCGTGACCCCGCTCTGCGCGAGGACCTTGGCGTCGCCCGAGGTGGCGTCCTGGGCGCCCTTGTCCTCGCCCATGCGCTTGTAGTCGCCCATCACCGTCGCCGGCGTGATGAGCTTGTGCGGGCCGTCGTCCGCGACGGACGCGCCGCCGCCGCTGAAGATCAGGTACGCGCCGACGCCGATCGCGGCGACCACGGCCACCGCGCCGATGATCAGGCCCGTCTTCTTCTTGCCGCCGCCGGGCGCACCGGGGGGCGGGGGCACCTGGCCGTAGGGAGCCTGGCCGTAGGGGGCCTGGGGCTGCTGCCCGTAGGGGCCGGGCTGCTGGGGCTGGCTGTAACCGCCGGGCTGGCCGTAAGGGCCCGGCTGCTGCGGCGGGACGCCCTGAGGGGGCTGCTGCGGGTACCCGTAGCCGGGCTGGGGGGCGGCCGGCGGCTGCTGGCCGTAGGGGCCCGGCTGCTGCGGCTGACCGTAGGGTCCGGGCTGCTGAGGTTGCTGCCCGCCGTACGGGCCCGGCTGGTTGTAGCTCATTTCTGGGGTTCCCTCCCGATGCTTATGCGTTCCGAACATCCTGACGGAAGCCGGTCGCGTGTGGGGAACCCAGGGGTGGATCGGTGCCATGTTGTTGAAAGGTTGTGCCGGACGGGCGGGCGCGGGTGGCCGCGTCGCACGGGAATCCGGTTTCGGGGCACCCCTGTCGCGCCTCTAAACTGAGCCCGTGACCGAGAACACTCAGCAGCAGACAGCGCCCACCACCGAACTGCCGACCCAGTACGGGCCGGCCGAGGTAGAAGGGCCGTTGTACGAGCGCTGGGTGGAGCGTGGGTACTTCGAGGCGGACGCGAAGAGCGAGAAGCCCGCGTACACCATCGTCATCCCGCCGCCGAACGTCACCGGCTCGCTCCACCTCGGCCACGCCTTCGAGCACACGCTGATCGACGCCCTCACCCGCCGCAAGCGCATGCAGGGCTTCGAGACGCTGTGGCAGCCGGGCATGGACCACGCCGGCATCGCCACCCAGAACGTCGTCGAGCGCGAGCTCGCCAAGGAGGGCAAGTCCCGCCACGACCTGGGCCGCGAGGCGTTCGTCGAGCGCGTGTGGGAGTGGAAGGCCGAGTCCGGCGGGCAGATCGCCGGCCAGATGCGGCGCCTCGGCGAGGGCCTGGCGTGGAGCCGGGACCGCTTCACCATGGACGAGGGCCTGTCCCGTGCCGTCCAGACCGTCTTCAAGAAGATGTTCGACGACGGCCTGATCTACCGCGCCGAGCGCATCATCAACTGGTGCCCGCGCTGTCTCACGGCGATCTCCGACATCGAGGTCGACTACCAGGACGACGACGGCGAGCTCGTCTCCATGAAGTACGGGGAGGGCGATGACACCATCGTCGTCGCCACCACCCGCGCGGAGACGATGCTCGGTGACACCGCCGTCGCCGTCCACCCCGACGACGAGCGCTACGCCCGCCTGATCGGGAAGCAGATCAGGCTGCCGCTGACCGACCGGACCATCCCGGTCGTCGCCGACACGCACGTCGACCCGGAGTTCGGCACCGGCGCCGTCAAGGTGACCCCGGCGCACGACCCGAACGACTTCGCCATCGGCCAGCGCCACGGCCTCGAGTCCATCGAGGTCCTCGACGAGCGCGGCGTGATCACCGCCCACGGCCCCTTCCAGGGCCTGGACCGCTTCGAGGCACGCTCCGCGATCGTCGCCGCCCTGCGCGCCGACGGCCGGATCGTCGCCGAGAAGCGCCCCTACCTCCACTCCGTCGGCCACTGCTCGCGCTGCAAGACGACGCTCGAGCCGCGTCTGTCGCTGCAGTGGTGGGTCAAGGTCGAGACGCTCGCCAAGGCCGCGGGCGACGCGGTCCGTGACGGGCGGGTCGACATCCACCCGGCGGACATGTCGCAGCGGTACTTCGACTGGGTCGACAACCTCAACGACTGGTGCATCTCGCGCCAGCTGTGGTGGGGACACCGCATCCCGGTCTGGCACGGCCCTGACGGCGAGCTGGTCTGCGTCGGTCCCGACGAGCAGCCGCCCACGGGTGACGGCTGGACGCAGGACACCGACGTCCTCGACACGTGGTTCTCCTCCGGCCTGTGGCCGTTCTCCACGATGGGCTGGCCCGAACAGACCCCGGACCTCGAGAAGTTCTACCCGAACTCGGTCCTGGTCACGGGCTACGACCTGATGTTCTTCTGGGTCGCCCGCATGATGATGTTCGGCCTGTACGCGATGGACGGTCAGCCGCCGTTCAAGACCATCGCGTTCCACGGGATGGTCCGCGACGAGTTCGGCAAGAAGATGTCGAAGTCGTTCGGGAACACCGTCAACCCGCTGGACTGGATGGACAAGTACGGCTCCGACGCCCTGCGCTTCACCCTGGCCAGGGGTGCCAACCCGGGCGTCGACGTCCCGATCGGCGAGGACTGGGTCCAGGCCTCCCGCAACTTCGCCAACAAGATCTGGAACGCCACGCGCTTCGCGCTCATGAACGGCGCGACGGTCGAGGGCCCGCTGCCCGAGCCCGAGGCGATGACGGCCACCGACCGGTGGATCCTGTCCCGGCTCAACAAGACGGTCGCCGAAGTCGACGCGCTCTACGACGACTTCCAGTTCGCCAAGCTCTCCGACGCCCTCTACCACTTCGCGTGGGACGAGGTCTTCGACTGGTACGTCGAGCTGTCGAAGACGACGTTCATGGCCGGCGGCGAGCAGGCCAAGGTGTCGGGTCGCGTGCTCGGCGAGGTCCTCGACGTCACGCTGCGGCTCCTCCACCCGATCGTGCCGTTCGTGACCGAGACCCTGTGGACGACGCTCACCGGTGGCGAGTCCGTCGTCGTGGCCGACTGGCCCGCCGACAGCGGCTTCCGTGACGCCGCCGCCGAGCGTGAGATCGAGGCGCTGCAGCAGGTCATCACCGAGGTCCGGCGCTTCCGTGCCGACCAGGGGCTCCAGCCCGGCCAGCGGGTGCCGGCCCGGCTCACCCTCGACGGGACGGCGTTCGCCCCGCACGAGGCGGCCATCCGTCAGCTGCTGCGTCTGCAGCCCGAGGGCGACGCCTTCTCGGCCACCGCGACGCTGCCGGTCGCGGGCGCCCAGGTCGCGCTCGACCTGTCCGGCACGATCGACGTGGCGGCCGAGCGCAAGCGTCTCGCCAAGGACCTCGCCTCCGCCGAGAAGGAGAAGGCGCAGGCCACGGCGAAGCTCGGCAACGAGGCGTTCCTCGCCAAGGCGCCGGACGCGGTCGTCGACAAGATCCGCGGGCGGCTCGCCAAGGCGGACGAGGACATCGCCCGTATCCAGCAGCAGCTGGACCGGCTGCCGCAGGCGTGACGTTCACACGCGGCTGACGTGTACGCCGGTCGACCGGCGTGAACGGTCGGCTGACGTGAACAGTCGGCTGACGTGAACAGTCGGCTGGCGTGAGCGAATGAAGGCCCCCGGAACCTGACTCGGTTCCGGGGGCCTTCGCATTGTGCTTGCGGGGTGTGGGCGGGGGCCTTATGCCCGTAGCCCCAGACGCAGGAGTTCCGCGCCGGCGAGTGCGTCCAGGACCACCGGGTCCGCCTCCCGCCAGCCCTTCGCGAGCGAGCCGGGGCCGAGGTCGGGCGGCAGGTCCTGGTCCAGGTCCGCGTCCGGGTCCAGGCACGGGTCCAGGTCCGGGGCCTGGGGGACATCGGAGGACGGCGCGGGGATGTGCGGGAGCGTCGCGGCCGTCGCCGCGAGTTCGTCCAGGGGCCGCAACAGCGCCCTCAGCGCCAGCAGTTCACGGCCGTCCTCCGTGTCCGCCAGTTCCCGCGCCGCGGCCGCCTGGCGGGTCCAGCGCAGCCGCCGGGGCAGCCAGACCGCGAGCATCAGGCCCACCGGGATCACGAAGACCGCCACCGCGCCCAGGACCGCGAGCACCTCCGCGGCCGCCGGTGCCTGCTCGGCCGGCGCCGCACTCACGATCCGGTCGCTCGCCCGGGCGACGCCCCGCAGCGCGCCGTCCACCGAGCTGCCGAGGAGGGGGATACGGGGGCGGTGCGGGGCCGGCCGGGACTCCGGCCGCAGGAGCCGGTGCGCGGTCAGCGCCGCCCCGGCCCACAGTGTCGTCCACAGCAGGGCCGCGCCGTCTCCGAGGAGTTGCCGTGCGCGGCGGCCGGGGTTGTGTGCGTACCACATGGTCCGATTGGACCTCGCCCGTACGGGGGCGGGGGCGCACCGCGCCGGGGGGTGCCGCGGCGTCCCCGGTTCGGGTCAGCTCTTCCGGCCGGGCCGGGCCGCCCGGCGGGGGTGCTGTCGGTGGTTCTCCGTAGACTGGCTGACGTGAGTGAGTTCCCCCCGCGCGACAGCGGCGAATCCGACGGCTTCGACGACATCGTGGACGCCGAGACCGAGCGTGACCCCGATCTTGCGGTGATCGAGGCCGGCAGCCGTACCCTCCGCACGCAGGGGGGTGCCCCGCAGGGGGACGGCGTGCCGGCGCGGCCGCAGGATCCCGAGGTCGCCCAGGCCCTGCGCGACGTGGAGAACGAGCTGGCTGGCCGGTGGGGCGAGACCAAGCTGGAGCCGTCCGTCTCGCGGATCGCCGCGCTGATGGACGTACTCGGCGAGCCGCAGCGCGCCTACCCCTCGATCCACATCACGGGGACGAACGGCAAGACGTCCACGGCCCGCATGATCGAGTCGCTCCTTGGCGCCTTCGAGCTGCGGACCGGGCGGTACACGTCGCCCCACGTCCAGTCGATCACCGAGCGCATCAGTCTCGACGGTGCGCCGATCGACTACGACCGCTTCATCGAGACCTACCGCGACATCGCCCCGTATGTGGAGATGGTCGACCAGAAGGAGGAGTTCCGGCTCTCCTTCTTCGAGGTGCTCACGGGGATGGCCTACGCCGCCTTCGCCGACGCCCCGGTCGACGTCGCCGTCGTCGAGGTCGGCATGGGCGGCAGCTGGGACGCCACCAACGTGATCGACGCGTCGGTGGCCGTGGTGACGCCCATCGACCTCGATCACACGGACCGGCTCGGCACCACTCCTGGTGAGATCGCCTCCGAGAAGGCCGGGATCATCAAGGAGGGGGCCACCGTGATCATGGCCCAGCAGCCTGTCGACGCCGCGCAGGTGCTCCTGAAGAAGGCCGTCGACGTGGACGCGACCGTGGCCCGCGAAGGTCTCGAGTTCGGCGTCGTCTCCCGCCAGGTCGCCGTCGGCGGACAGCTGCTGACCCTTCGTGGGCTCGGCGGCGAGTACGACGGCATCTTCCTCCCGCTGCACGGCGCCCACCAGGCGCACAACGCGGCGGTCGCGCTGGCCGCCGTCGAGGCGTTCTTCGGGATCGGCTCCCAGCAGGCCCGGCAGCTCGACGTCGACACCGTCCGGCGGGCCTTCGCCGGCGCCACGTCGCCCGGCCGCCTCGAAGTCGTCCGCCGCTCGCCCACCGTGGTTCTCGACGCCGCGCACAACCCCGCGGGCGCCCGCGTCACCGCCGAGGCCATCAGCGAGGTCTTCGACTTCAGCCGTCTCATCGGCGTCGTCGGCGTGAGCGACGGCAAGAACGCGCGGGAGGTCCTGGAGGCCTTCGAGCCGATCTTCGCCGAGGTCGTCGTCACGCAGAATTCCAGCCACCGCGCCATGGACGCCGACGAGCTGGCCGCCCTCGCGGTCGAGGTCTTCGGTGACGAGCGCGTGCAGGTCGAGCCCCGCCTCGACGACGCGCTGGAGGCCGCCATCACGCTCGCCGAGGAAGAGGGCGAGTTCGCGGGCGGCGGTGTGCTCGTGACCGGGTCGGTGATCACGGTCGGCGAGGCCCGGCTGCTGTTGGGGAAGGGCTGATCCGCCGTGCGTGTGCTGTGTTCGTCGACCCTGATCGGTGAGTTCTTCGTCATCGGTTTCGCCGGGCTCGTCGCCATGAAGGACCAGGATCTGTCGGGCGGCGTCGTGTGGACCGTGTGCGGCGTCGGGATGCTGCTGTCCGTGCTGCTGTGCGGGGCCCTCGGGCGGCGGGGCGGGATCGGTCTGGGGTGGGTGCTTCAGGCGGCGCTCGTCGCCAGCGGGTTCATCGTGCCGACGATGTTCATCCTGGGTCTCTGCTTCGCCGGGCTCTGGTGGGCCTCCGTGCACTTCGGGCGCAAGATCGACGAGGCGAAGGCCAGGTGGGCGGCCCTGGCGGAGTCCCAGGCCGAGGCCGGAGGTAACACCGCGTAGCCGTGCCCGGTATCGTGCGGGCATCCCACGAAGATTTTGGAGCCGCACCATGAGTGAGCGCACTCTTGTCCTTCTCAAGCCCGACGCCGTCCGCCGTGGACTCGTCGGCGAGATCATCGGCCGTATCGAGCGCAAGGCCGGCTGGACGATCAGCGCGCTGGAGCTGCGGACTCTGGACCAGGACACCCTTGAGCAGCACTACGGCGAGCACAAGGGCAAGCCCTTCTACGAGCCGCTGGTCGCGTTCATGGCGTCCGGGCCCGTGGTGGCCCTCGTGGTCGAGGGTGAGCGGGTCATCGAGGGTGTGCGCCAGCTCGCCGGTCCGACCGACCCGATCGCCGCCGCTCCCGGCTCCATCCGTGGTGATTTCGGCACGATCGTGCGGGAGAACCTGATCCACGCCTCGGACTCGCAGGAGTCGGCCGACCGCGAGCTGAAGATCTTCTTCCCCGGTCTCGTCTAGGACCCGGTCTCGTTCCAGGACTTTCCGGCGGGTCCTCCTGTCCGGTCCGTGAGACCGGAAAAGTTCTTTTCTGACGCGGAGTCAGTCACGGAGCGCCGAAGAAGCAGGGGCGGCCGGAGAAATCCGGCCGCCTTTTGGCATATGCGCCCCCATTGGGGGAACGCAACACTCCGTCGGCACGTCCCCATTAGCGGGGCGGGGGTTCATCTGCTGACAATGGCGAAGACCCTCGCGCCGTGTCCGTGCAGGCGAGACTACGATGTAAGCCTCCACGCCACTCGCACCCACCTCGCCTACCTGACAAGCCATCAAACGCTCCTTTTGGGAAGGCCAGACGAATCCTGATGGGGAACTCAATGTCGTTCATCGGCCGTGACATGGCTGTCGACCTCGGGACCGCCAACACGCTGGTGTACGTCAGGGGTCGCGGGATCGTACTCAACGAGCCGTCCGTCGTCGCGATCAACACCAACACCGGTGGCATCCTCGCGGTCGGCGCCGAAGCCAAGAAGATGATCGGCCGCACGCCGGGCAACATCGTCGCCGTGCGACCGCTGAAGGACGGCGTGATCGCCGACTTCGAGATCACCGAGCGCATGCTCCGCTACTTCATCCTGAAGATCCACAAGCGGCGCTACCTCGCTCGCCCCCGTGTCGTGGTGTGTGTGCCCTCCGGCATCACCGGAGTCGAGCGCCGCGCGGTCATCGAGGCCTCCTCGCAGGCCGGTGCGCGCCAGGTGCACATCATCGAGGAGCCCATGGCCGCGGCCATCGGCTCCGGCCTCCCGGTCCACGAGGCCACGGGCAACATGGTGGTCGACATCGGCGGCGGCACCACCGAGGTCGCGGTGATCTCGCTCGGCGGAATCGTCACAGCACAGTCCATCCGGGTCGCCGGGGACGAGCTGGACAACGCGATCATCCAGCACATCAAGAAGGAGTACTCGCTCCTTCTCGGTGAGCGGACTGCCGAGCAGATCAAGATCACGATTGGCTCCGCGTACGACCTCGACGCCGACGAACACACCGAAATCCGCGGGCGCGACCTCGTGTCCGGACTTCCGAAGACCGTCGTCATCTCGGCCGCCGAGGTGCGCAAGGCGATCGAGGAACCGGTCAACGCGATCGTCGACGCCGTCAAGACGACGCTCGACAAGTGCCCGCCCGAGCTCTCGGGCGACGTCATGGACCGGGGCATCGTGCTCACCGGCGGCGGCGCCCTGCTGCGCGGTCTCGACGAGCGGCTGCGCCGCGAGACGGGCATGCCGATCCACATCGCCGAGGACCCGCTCGACAGCGTGGCGCTCGGCTCGGGCAAGTGCGTCGAGGAGTTCGAGGCGCTCCAGCAGGTCCTGGACGCCCAGCCGCGCAGATGACCTGACGCGAGGTCCGCCGTACGAGTGCCTGCCACTTCGTACGGCGGCTCGTTGATATAGAGGCAAGGCGTAAGAATTCCCGATTGAGGAAGGCACGGCCGCCGCACGTGAGGGACACACGAGAGAGCCGGCTGCTCCTGGTGCTGCTGATCGCCATCGCGTTCGCATTGATCACGGTGGACATCCACGGCGGCGAGGACTCGCCGGTCGACGGTGCCCGCAGGGCCGCCGCCGGGGTCTTCGGCCCCGTGGAGAACGGCGTCGCCAGTGCGGTCGACCCGATCGGCAACGCCATAGCTGCCGTCAAGGACTCCGGTGAGCGGCACACCCGCGTCAGCGAACTGGAGCGCGAGAACGCCGCGTTGAAGGCGAAGCTCGGCAGCGACGACCGCAACCGCAGCAAGGTCCGCCAGCTCGACTCCATGCTGAAGACGGCCGGCGCCGGCCAGTACGGCATCAAGGGCGCCCAGGTCATCGCCATAGGAGCGGCCCAGGGCTTCTCCTGGACCGTCACCATCGACGCCGGCGCGAACGACGGCCTCAAGCGCGACATGACCGTACTCAACGGCGACGGACTCGTCGGCCGCATCACGACCGTCGGACCCGGCACCGCGACCGTCCTGCTCGCCAACGACCCCGACTTCACCGTCGGCACCCGGATGGAGCGCACCGACGAGCTCGGCTTCGCCTCCGGGCAGGGCGACCGGCCGCTGCGCGTGGAACTCCTCAACGGCAAGGCCAAGATCAGGAAGGGTGACCGCCTGGTGACCTTCGGCTCCCAGGCCGACAAGCCGTTCGTGCCCGGGGTGCCCGTGGGGCGCGTGGTGCGCGTCGACCCGTCCGGCGGCGACCTGACCCGCACGATCTACGTACAGCCGTACGTCGGGTTCACCAAGCTCGACGTGGTCGGCGTGGTCGTCCAGGCTCCGCGCACCGATCCGCGCGACGAGGTGCTGCCGCCCAAGCCGGCGAAGCCCAGGCCCACGCCCACCGTGACCGTGACGGCCACACCGTCCGGTGCCCCGACGGCCGCCAACGGCACACAGCAGTAGGAGCTGGACTTCATGCGTTTCAACCGGTTGCTGCTCTCGACCACCCTCGTGGTCGTCGCCATGGTCGTCCAGGTGTGCGTACTCGCCCGGCTCCAGCTGCCCGGCGCCGTGCCGGACCTCGTGCTCCTGACCGTCGTCGGCCTCGCCCTCGTGTACGGCCATGTCGGCGGCGCGTTCATCGGGTTCGGCGCGGGACTTCTCTCCGACCTCGCGCCGCCCGCCGACCACGCCGCGGGGCGCTACGCCCTCGTCCTGTGCGTCGTCGGCTACCTCGTCGGCCTCGCCAAGCCGGACAAGGGCCAACTCAGGTCCGCCGCCGGCCCGATGGCCGTGGTCGTCGCCGCCGCCATCGGCTCGACGCTGCTCTACGCCATGGTCGGCGCCCTCGTCGGGGACACCGCCGCCCGCCATGTCGGCCTCGGCAGCCTGCTGTTCACGGCCGCGCTCTACGACCTGCTCCTCGCGCCGTTCACCGTGCCGTTCATCATCGCCCTCGCCAGACGCGCCGACAACGATCCGCTCGCCGAGTCCTCGTCCGGCTCGGTCAAGGCCGCCGACGTCACCGCCGGCTGGCTCTCCTCCGGCACCGGCCTGCGCATCGGCAACCAGCGCGGCGGACTCCGCCTGAAGGCCGCCAAGGCGCGGTCCTCGCGGGCCGGCCGCATCAAGGGGGTCAAGCGACTGTGACCGCCCGGCACATCACCGCGTACACGTACTGAGAGGGGGAGACAGCGTGACCAACATTCCCGAGACCGGGCGGACCCCACGCGTCCAGATCCGGCTCATCGTCCTCCAGATCCTGGTCCTGTCCCTCCTGCTCACCCTCGGCGGCCGCCTCTGGTACCTCCAGATCCGCAACGGCGCCGAGTACGCCAAGGAGGCCTCCGGCAACCACGTCCAGCAGGTCGTCAGCCCCGCCGTGCGCGGCTCGATCCTCGACGCCCGCGGCGTGCCGATCGCCGACAACGAGACCCGTCTCGTCGTCTCCGCGTCCCGCACCGACCTGATGAAGATGCCCGACGACGGCAAGGCCGTACTCGCCAAGCTCGCCGACGTCCTCGGCATGAAGTCCAAGGACATCACGGAGAAGGTCCGGCTCTGCGACGCCAAGACTCCGCAGCCCTGCTGGAACGGCTCGCCCTACCAGCCCATCCCGATCACGGACGAGGCCACGCCCAAGCAGGCCCTCCAGATCCGCGAGCGCTCCGAGGACTTCCCCGGCATCACCGCCGAACCCCAGGCCGTCCGCCGCTACGCGGGCCCCGGCGACTCCAACACCGCGCAGGTCCTCGGCTACCTCTCGCCCGTCACCGACGCCGAGATCGAGAAGGCCAAGGACACGTCGTCGCCGTATCTGCGCTCCGACCAGGTCGGCCGCTCGGGACTTGAGCGCACCTACGACAAGGAGCTGCGCGGCAAGGCGGGCGTCACCCGCTACGAGGTCGACAACCTCGGCCGCGTCATCGGCCGCGCCAAGAGCGACGAGGCCGAGCCCGGCGCCAACGTCGTCACCTCGATCGACGCGCGCGTGCAGGGCGTCGCCGAGTACGAGCTCAACGAGGCGATGAAGGCCGCCCGCCAGCAGTTCGACAAGATCACCGGCGAGAACTACAAGGCCGACTCCGGCTCGGTCGTCGTCATGGAGGCCAAGACCGGCCGCGTCGTCGCCATGGCGTCCGCACCGACGTACGACCCGAACGCCTGGGTCGGCGGCATCTCCGCCAAGGACTACAAGCAGCTCACCGGCAAGGACTCCGACTACCCCCTGCTCAACAGGGCCATTCAGGGCCAGTCCGCGCCCGGTTCGACGTTCAAGGTGATCTCCACGGCCGCCGCGGTCGAAGCCGGCTACAAGTGGGACGGCGGCTACCCCTGCACCAGCTCCTACTCGGTCGGCGGCCAGGTGTTCAAGAACTTCGAGGGGGAGAACTTCGGCCCCATCTCCCTCGGCCGCGCGCTGGAAGTCTCCTGCGACACCGTCTTCTACGGCCTCGCCGACCGGGAGTGGAAGAGGGACGGCGGCATCAACCCGAAGGGTCCCACCAAGGACTACTTCTACAAGGCCGCCCACCAGTTCGGCCTCGGCAAGACCACCGGCATCGACCTTCCCAACGAGGTCACGGGCCGCGTCCCCGACCGCCGGTGGAAGAAGGCCTTCTGGGAGGCCAACAAGGACAGCTGGTGCAAGACCGGCAAGAAGGACGGGTCCTACGTCGAGAAGATCGCCTACGAGAACTGCCTCGAAGGCAACAAGATGCGCGAGGGCGACTCGATCAACTACTCCATCGGCCAGGGCGACACCCTCCTCACGCCGATCCAGGAGGCCATGATCTACGGAGCCCTCGCCAACGGCGGCACCGAGTACGTCCCGACCATCGGCAAGGCGATCATCAGCGCCGACGGCAAGACGGTCAGGGAGATCAAGCCCCGGGTCAAGGACAAGCTCCCGATCACCAAGGCGACCCTCAAGGGCATGAACGAGGCCCTCGCCGGCGTCGTCACCCGCGGTACCGCCGCCTGGAAGTTCGGCGGCTGGCCCCAGGACAAGATCCCGCTGCACGCCAAGACCGGCACCGCCGAGGTCTACGGCAAGCAGACCACGTCATGGCTGGCCACGTACTCCAAGGACTACTCGGTCGTCATGACCATCTCCCAGGCCGGTACGGGCTCCGGCGCCTCCGGTGAAGCCGTCCGCAAGATCTACAACGCGATGTACGGCGTCACCCCCGACGGAGCGGTCGACAAGAAGAAGGCCCTGCTGCCCACGCCCGAGAAGAACCTGCCGAGGATCCAGCCGGACGGTTCGATCGACGCACCGACCATCAAGCCCTACCAGCCCGCCGACCCGAGCCCGAGCCCGTCCCCCCAGCAGCTGGCGGCGGTCATCGGCCTCCCCGTGACCGGAAGGCGGGACTGACGACCATGGCCGGCACCAACGGCTTCTCCGTCTCCGGGTACGGACCCGAGCGCTCCACCCTGTCCCGGCTCATGGCCAGGGACTCGGTGATGCGCCGCCTCGACTGGCCCATCCTCCTGTCGTCGATCGCCCTGTCCCTCATCGGCTCGGCGCTCGTCTACTCGGCGACCCGCAACCGCACCGTGATCAACCAGGGCGACCCGTACTACTTCCTGATCCGCCACCTCATGAACACCGGCATCGGCGTCGCCCTGATGATCGGCACGATCTGGCTCGGCCATCGCACCCTGCGCACGGCCGTGCCGATCCTCTACGGTGCCTCGATCTTCCTGATGCTGCTGGTGCTGACCCCGCTCGGCGACACGATCAACGGACAGCGCAACTGGCTGTCCGCGGGCGGAGTGTCGCTCCAGCCCGCCGAGTTCGCCAAGATCACGATCATCCTGGGCATGGCGATGCTGCTGGCCTCACGGGTCGACGCGGGCGACAAGCAGTACCCCGACCACCGCACGGTGCTGCAGGCGCTTGCCCTCGCCGCCGTCCCGATGCTCGTCGTGCTGCTCATGCCCGACCTCGGCACGATCATGGTCGCGGTCATCATCGTGCTCGGAGTGCTGCTCGCCTCCGGCGCCTCCAACCGATGGGTGTTCGGCCTGCTCGGCGCGGGGGTGCTCGGCGCGGTCGCCGTCTGGAAACTCGGCATCCTCGACGCCTACCAGATCAACCGCTTCGCCGCGTTCGCCAACCCGGCCCTCGACCCGGCCGGCGTCGGCTACAACACCAACCAGGCCCGCATCGCCATCGGCTCCGGCGGCCTCACCGGCACCGGCCTGTTCCACGGCTCGCAGACCACCGGCCAGTTCGTCCCCGAGCAGCAGACCGACTTCGTCTTCACCGTCGCCGGCGAGGAACTCGGCTTCGCCGGAGCCGGCCTCATCCTGCTCCTGCTCGGCATCGTCCTGTGGCGCGCCTGCCGCATCGCCCGCGAGACGACCGAGCTGTACGGCACGATCGTCGCCGCCGGGATCATCGCCTGGTTCGCCTTTCAGGCCTTCGAGAACGTCGGCATGACCCTCGGGATCATGCCCGTGGCGGGCCTGCCCCTGCCGTTCGTGTCGTACGGCGGATCGTCCATGTTCGCGGTCTGGGTGGCGATCGGACTCCTCCAGTCGATCCGCGTACAACGGCCGATGTCGGCGTAGCCCCCGGAGGGTCTGCCCATGAGCCCGAATCGCGACTAAATTCGGTTTATGGCGGAGACGAAGCGCGAGATCGAGCGGAAGTACGAGGCGCCCGGAGCCGGCGAAGGCTTCGGGCTGCCCGATCTGAGCGGTGTCCCCGGGGTCGCGGCCGTCATCGACAAAGGGGTCGTCGACCTCGACGCCGTCTACTACGACACCGTCGACCAGCGCCTCGCGGCCGCCGCCATCACCCTGCGCCGCCGCACCGGCGGCGCCGACGCGGGCTGGCACCTCAAACTCCCCGTCTCCCTCGCCGAAGGCGTCCGCGACGAGATCCGCGCTCCCCTCTCCGACGACGTCCCCCGCGACCTCACCGGCCTCGTGCGCTCCCGCGTCCGCGACGCCGACCTCGTCCCCCTGATGCGGCTGCGCTCCGCGCGTGACGTCCACGACCTCACCGGCGCCGACGGCACGCTGCTCGCCGAGGTCAGCGTCGACGGCGTCCACGCCGAACGGCTCACCGGTCGGCCGGGCGCCGCCGACTGGACCGAGATCGAGGTCGAGCTCGCGGACGGCGGCGACCCCGCGTTCCTCGGCAAGGTCGAGAAGAAACTCCGCAAGGCCGGCGCCAGCCGCTCCGCCGCCCCGTCGAAACTCGCGCGCGCACTCATCGAGACCGGCATCGGCCCCCGAGAGCCACAGCCTGTGGCCGACCCCGAGACCCCCGCCGACCACGTCCTCGCCTACGTCAGGACCCAGCGCGACGCGATCGTCGACCTCGACCCCGCCGTCCGGCGCGACCTGCCCGACGCCGTCCACCAGATGCGCGTCGCCACCCGCCGGCTGCGCAGCGCCCTGCGCTCGTACCGCAAGATCCTCGACCGCTCCGTCACCCGCCCCATCGGCGTCGAGCTGAAATGGCTCGCGGGCGAGCTCGGCGTCGACCGCGACCAGGAAGTCCTCACCGAGCGCCTGACCGCCGCCCTCGACGAACTCCCCCGCGAAGTGTCCGCGGGCCCCGTCCGCACCCGCCTGCGCACCTGGTCGCGGGCCCGCCGCTCCGGATCACGGCGCCGGCTGATCGCCGTACTCGACGGCAAGCGATACCTCGCGCTCCTCGCCGCCCTCGACGCGCTCGTCGACACACCCCCGCTGCGGGCCAAGCAGCCGAAGAACGCCCTGGCCAAGGCCGTGGGGCGGGATTACGAGCGGCTCGCCGGCCACGTCGAGGAAGCCCTCGGCCTGGAGCCGGGCCACGAGCGCGACCTCGCCCTCCACGAGGCCCGCAAGGCCGCCAAGCGCGCCCGGTACGCGGCCGAGGTCGCCACCCCCGCCCTCGGCGCCCCGGCCAAGGACGTCGCCAAGCACGCGAAGGCCCTCCAGTCCCTGCTCGGCGAGCACCAGGACAGCGTCATGGCCCGCGAGGCGCTGCGCGACCTGGCGACGCAGGCCCACTCGGCGGGGGAGAGCGCCTTCACGTACGGGCTCCTGTACGGGCGCGAGGAGGCTCGCGCGGCGGCCGCCGAGGAGGAGCTTCCTCCGCTCTGGGCGAAGGCTGTCTCCTGGTCGCGTTAGGCTTGACAGTCACCCGCCCCCAGCCTTCGGCCGGGGGTGCCCCCAGTCAGCTCACGAAGGTCCCGGGTATGCCTGCCGAAGCCGCAGAGTCGGTTTTCCCACAGCTCGAAGCTTTGCTCCCGCATGTGCAGAAGCCGATCCAGTACGTCGGCGGCGAGCTCAACTCCACGGTCAAGCCGTGGGAGAGCTGCGACGTCCGCTGGGCGCTCATGTACCCGGACGCCTACGAGGTCGGGCTGCCCAACCAGGGCGTCATGATCCTCTACGAGGTGCTCAACGAGCGCGAGGGCGTCCTCGCCGAGCGCACGTACAGCGTGTGGCCGGACATGGAAGCACTGATGCGCGAGCACCAGGTGCCGCAGTTCACCGTGGACTCGCACCGCCCGCTCAAGGCGTTCGACGTCTTCGGACTGAGCTTCTCCACCGAGCTCGGCTACACGAACATGCTCACGGCTCTGGACCTCGCCGGCATCCCCCTCTCCGCCAAGGACCGCGGGATCGACGACCCGATCGTCCTCGCGGGCGGGCACGCGGCGTTCAACCCCGAGCCGATCGCCGAGTTCATCGACTGCGCCGTCATCGGCGACGGTGAGCAGGCCGTCCTCGACATGACGGAGATCATCCGCACCTGGAAGGCCGAGGGGCGTCCCGGCGGCCGCGAGGAGGTCCTGTTCCGCCTCGCGAGGACGGGCGGCGTGTACGTCCCCGGGTTCTACGACGTCGAGTACCTCCCGGACGGCCGCATCGCCCGCGTCGTCCCGAACCGGTCCGGCGTGCCGTGGCGCGTGTCCAAGCACACCGTCATGGACCTCGACGAGTGGCCCTACCCCAAGCAGCCCCTCGTCCCGCTCGCCGAGACCGTCCACGAGCGGATGTCCGTCGAGATCTTCCGCGGCTGCACCCGCGGCTGCCGTTTCTGCCAGGCCGGCATGATCACGCGCCCCGTGCGGGAGCGAAGCATCACCGGCATCGGCGACATGGTCGAAAAGGGTCTCAAGGCGACCGGCTTCGAGGAAGTCGGCCTCCTCTCCCTCTCCTCCGCGGACCACTCCGAGATCGGTGACATCGCGAAGGGCCTCGCCGACCGGTACACCGAGGACAAGATCGGCCTCTCGCTGCCGTCCACCCGCGTCGACGCGTTCAACGTCGACCTGGCGAACGAGCTCACGCGCAACGGCCGCCGCTCCGGCCTGACCTTCGCCCCCGAGGGCGGCTCCGAGCGCATGCGCAAGGTCATCAACAAGATGGTCTCGGAAGAGGACCTCATCCGCACCGTCGCGACCGCGTACGGCAACGGCTGGCGTCAGGTGAAGCTGTACTTCATGTGCGGCCTGCCCACCGAGACCGACGAGGACGTCCTCCAGATCGCCGACATGGCGATGAACGTGATCCAGAAGGGCCGCGAGGTCTCCGGCCAGAACGACATCCGCTGCACGGTCTCCATCGGCGGCTTCGTCCCCAAGCCCCACACCCCCTTCCAGTGGGCCCCGCAGCTCTCGGCCGAGCAGACCGACGAGCGCCTCACCAAGCTCCGCGACAAGATCCGCGGCGACAAGAAGTACGGCCGCTCCATCGGCTTCCGCTACCACGACGGCAAGCCCGGCATCGTCGAGGGCCTGCTCTCCCGCGGCGACCGCCGCATCGGCTCCGTCATCCGCGCGGTCTACGAGGACGGCGGCCGCTTCGACGGCTGGCGCGAGCACTTCAGCTACGACCGCTGGATGGCCTGCGCCGAGAAGACGCTCCCCGACTTCGGCGTCGACGTCGACTGGTACACGACGCGCGAGCGCACGTACGAGGAGGTCCTGCCCTGGGACCACCTGGACTCGGGCCTCGACAAGGACTGGCTCTGGGAGGACTGGCAGGACTCGCTCGACGAGACCGAGGTCGAGGACTGCCGCTGGACACCGTGCTTCGACTGCGGCGTGTGTCCCGCGATGCAGACCGAGATCCAGGTCGGCCCGACGGGCAAGAAGCTGCTGCCGCTCACGGTGGTCAACAAGTAGCGCGACGAAGTGGGACGAGGGGCCGGAACGCCGTGATGGCGTTCCGGCCCCTCGTGCTTCCTCAGGCCGTGATCGGCTTGCTGTCCACGCGGACGTGGTCGATCGCCCAGTACCAGTTGTTGCCCGCGTCGTACATGCGGAACTTCAGGGTGACCGACTTCGCGCCCGCCGGGACCGGGAGTTCCTTCGTCACGAAGGTGTTCTCGGCGTCATGGCCCGCGTTGTCGTTGCCCGTCGCGTCGGCGCTGTAGTAGAGGAGGCGGGTCTCCTCGCCCGTGTCGAAGAGTGCCGTCACCGCCGCCTTCTGCGGGGCCTCCTGGCGGTAGTGCGAGTCGAAGGCGACGTACAGCTTCGGCGTGCCGGAGGGCACCGGGACCGCGGGGGAGACCAGGGCCGAGTCGAACTTGCCCTTCGACGACGGCGAGCCCGTGTCGTCCCAGTCGTCCGGGTCGGCCACCGCGACGACGCCGAGCGCGCGGCTGAAGTTGCCGCGGTCCTGGCCCGCCGGGGACCAGGCCCGCTTCGTGTGGAACGTCCAGCCCTGGAGGCGCGTGGTGCCCTGCGGCATACCGGCCGCGTTCACCACGGACCAGCCCTTCGGGGCCGTCGCCGTCCAGCCGACGACACCCGCGACCGGCTGCAGCGCGTCCGCCACCGACTCGAAGTCCTCGCCCAGGAGATGGCCCGCCATGGTGGGGGCGGTGCGTGCCGAGACCTCGCCGTCGGCCAGGACGAAGCGTTCGCCGGAGCGCGCCCGGGCCGTGACGAGGAGGCGGTACGCCGCCGTGCCCGACAGGCCGTCCGGGACCTGGACCTCCCACTCCGCGGTCGCCGACGCGCCCGCCGCGAGCGAGACGGGCGGCGCCGAAACCTCCTTCACCGCCCAGCCCTTGGGCACCACCGGGTGCGCCTCGATCGCGGACACGGCGGCCGTCGTGTCGAACCGGGCCCGGACCCGGGCCGTCTTGCCGGGCACCAGGATCGCCTCGTCGATCGTGGCGGACGCGGCCTGGAGGGAGACGGTGACGCCGAGCGCGTCGGGCAGGCCCATCGCCGGGTCGGTGACGCCTTCGAGACGGCCGGGGACCCGGCCGGCGCGGCGGCGCAGGAAGCCGGGCTCGTCGCGGACCGTGACGGCCAGGTCGTACCAGCCCTCGCCGGGGATCGTGACCCGGGTGGTGCGACTCGCGCCGGCCGCGACGCGGATCTCGCGGGTGCCGCCGCCGTAGGCGAGGTCGCCGACGAGGAAGGTACGGGCGGCGCGGGCGTCGTTGGTGAGCTCGATCTCGGCGGCGAGGCCGTCGTCGGCGAGGTCCAGCTGCGCCTCGTAGGTGCCGGCCGCGTCGCCACGCAGGTGCCACAGGGCGCCGTTCGGGCCGTGGACGCGCAGGTCGTAGCCGTTGTCGCCGGGGGTCCAGGTGTCGGAGAGCGTGGCCTTCGGGCTCAGGGTGTAGTGCCTGGGCGCGGTGCCCGGCTCCGGGTACACGGCGAGGACGGCGCCCTGACGGCCGTGGTTGGCGAGGTCGAGGGTCACCTTGCCGCCGCGCACGGCGGGCCGCACCCGCAGGTCGTACGGGGTGGGGCGGGCGGTGCGGGTGCCGCGCTGCTGCTCGGGCAGGTGCTGGGGATTCGGCACGGTGGGGGCGGGGAGCTTGCCGGTGTCGGTGACCTTCTGGCGGTTGCCGCTGGTGTCGGGCAGCTCGGGCCACGACGGGTTCTTGCCGGAGAAGTCGAAGACGTCGGTGAGGTCGCCCGTGACCTCGCGGCGCCACGCGCTGATGTTGGGCTCCTGCACCCCGAAGCGCTTCTCCAGGAACTGGATGACGGAGGTGTGGTCGCACACCGTCGACGCCACGGCGCCGCCCCGCGTCCAGGGCGACACGACGATCATCGGTACGCGCATGCCGAGGCCGAGCGGGAAGGGCCCCGCCGCCTTCGTCTCACCGGCGGGCAGCGTGTCCGACCAGGTCAGCGACCCGTCGGCGCCCTTCACACGGTACTGGCCCTGCTGGTTGACGGGCCGGTAGAAGGACGAGGTCCCCTTGCTGACGCGCACCACGACCTCGCCGTCCGGCGTCACCGTGGACCGGCCGCGGCCCTCGGCGACCGGCGGGACGGGCGCGAGCAGGTGGTCGTAGAAGCCGCCGTGCTCGTCGTAGTTGAGGATGAACGCGGTCTTGGCGAAGACCTCGGGGTTGTCGGCGAGCGCGGACAGCAGACGCGCCGTCAGATCCTCGCCGTGCGGCGGCGCGTAGCTCGCGTGCTCGGACAGCGCGGCGGGCGCGATCAGCCACGACACCTGCGGCAGCGCGTCGTTCTTCACGTCCTCGGCGAACGCGGAGACCAGCGCGTCCCCCATCGCCCACGGGTCGTTCGTCTGCGCCGGATCGCCGACCTTCTTCATGCCGCGCTCGTACAGCGACTCACCGGGCTTGGCCGCGCGGAAGGTGTTGAACCAGGCGAGCGCGTTGTCGTCGAAGTTCTCCTGCGCCTGGTACGTCTTCCAGGAGATCCCCGCCTTCTCCAGGCGCTCGGCGTACGTCGTCCACTCGAAGCCGGGCTCCTGGTTGTCGACGACGGCGATGTCGCGCACCGTGCCGCCGCTGGTGCCGGTCATGAGGTGTTCGCGGTTGGGGTTGGTGCTCGTCTCGGTCGAGCAGTAGTAGTGGTCGCAGATGGTGAAGACCGAGGCGAGCGCGTTGTAGAACGGCATGTCGGCGGGCTCGTAGTAGCCCTGGCCGAGCCAGCCGCTGCCGCGCCGGGTGACGTAGCCGTCGGCGATCCCGTCGTTGCGGGCGTTCATCGAGTCGCCGAACCCGAAGGAGGCGGCGCCCTGCCGGTAGGCGCTGGTGTGCGCGGCGTTCATCGCGAACGGCGCGAGCCAGCCCTCCGGGCGTGACGGGTCGGGCTGGTGGAACACGGGCTTGCCATTGGCGCCACGCACAGCGGCGCGGTCACCGAACCCGCGTATCCCCTGCATGGTGCCGAAGTAGTGGTCGAACGACCGGTTCTCCTGCATGAACACCACGACGTGCTGGATGTCCTCGAGGGTGCCGGGCCTGCCGGGCGCGGCGAGCGCGGTGCGCAGGCTCAGGGGTAGCGCGGCCAGCACACCGGCGGCCGCGGCGCCGCCGATGAGGGTGCGGCGGGAGAGTTCGGGTCTGTGCTCGGGGTGCGGTGAGCTGGAGCTCATCGGGGGTGTCCTCCAACGTCCTTCTGTACACGGCCTGTTTGGCCCAGACCCGTTATGAATACGAGACAGAAGTGGCCGGGGCCAGAGGTGTGCGTGAAGTTCCCGTGACGCGGATCCGTATCCCGCCCGTTGGCGTCTGAGAAGGCATGGACCTGGAGGAGCGCGACCTGCCCGCGGAGCCCGTGGCCGGCGAACGGCCGCCCGAGGGCTGCCTCGTGACCGCGATCCGCATCCCGGTACGCGTCGTCGTCCTGGTCCTCGTCGTGCCGGTGCGCCTGACCTGGGACGCCCTCGCCGCCGGTGGCCGCGTCGGGTGGCGGAGGGGTCTGGTCCCGCTGGCGCGCGCGACCGGCCACCTCCTCCACGCGGTGTTCGTCGTCCCGGCGAGATGGCTGTGGACACGGGCACTCGCACCGGCCGCGCGAGGCCTGGGGATTGGCCTGATGTGGCTGGCCGCGGCGCTGACGTGGCTGGGCCGGGCGTTGTTCGTATGGCCTTGGGTGGCTTTGTGGCGCTACGTCCTCGCGCCGGTCGCTCGGGGCGTGGGCGTCGCGCTGACGTGGCTGGGCCGGGCGCTTTTCGTGTGGCCGCGGGTGTGGCTGTACGCGCGGGTGCTCGTGCCGCTGGGGCGGGGGATCGCCTGGCTGGCGCGGGGAATGGCGCGCGCGGTGGGTGCTCTCGGTGGTGCCGTCGCCGCTCTGCTGCGCGTCCTCCTCGTCGTTCCGGCGGTGTGGCTGTACGTGCATGCCCTCGCGCCGGCCGGGCGGGCAACTGCCTTCGTTTTCAAGCTGGTTGGCGCCTGCCTCGCCCTCGCGGGCCGAGCGCTCGGCGTGGGCCTGTCGTGGCTCGGCGCGGGCCTGACATGGCTCGGTCGGGGCGCGTGGGCGGGTGTCGCGTGGCTGGGGCGCGGGGTCTGGGTCGTCGTCGCCTCCCTCGTGCGGTGGATCTTCGTCGTGCCCGCCGTCGCCGTGGCCACGGCCGTGTGGCGCTGGGTTCTCGTGCCCGTCGGGCGGGTGCTCGGCGTCCTCGTGCGGGAGGCGGGTGACGCGCTCGGGCACGCGTGGCGGGTGGCGGGGCATGTGTCGCGGGCCGTCGGGCGGGTGCTCGGGCGGGTCCTCGGACGACTCCTTCGGTGGATCTTCGTCGACCCGGTGCGCTGGGCGTACCGCTCCGTGTGCACCCCGCTGGGGCACCTCGTACGGGACTCGGTCTGGCGGCCGGCGGCCCGGGCGGCCGGCGACGCGGGCCGCGCAGCGCGACAGATCCTCGCGGCGGCGCGCGAGAGCGTGCGGCAGGCCCGGGTCGACGTGCGCAGGGTGCTCTTCGGGGCCCGGCGGGCGGCGCCCGAACCGCTGGCGAGGGACCGGCGGGAACCTGATACGCCGCAGACACGTACTCTAGGTAGCAGTACGACCGCACTCACGAAGACCGCATTCATTAAGGATTAGGACACTGGGCAAGCGACAGCCCGAAGGCCCACCGCCCGCACCCGCGGTGCAGCGCATCCGACTGCGCTACACCAAGCGTGGCCGCCTCCGGTTCACCAGCCACCGTGACTTCCAGCGCGCCTTTGAGCGTGCCCTGCGCCGCGCCGAGGTACCCATGGCGTACTCGGCGGGGTTCACGCCGCACCCCAAGGTGTCGTACGCCAATGCCGCACCCACCGGCACGGGCAGCGAAGCCGAGTACCTGGAGATCGCGCTCACCGATGCGCGCGACCCCGACACGCTGTGCGAGCTCCTCGACGAGTCGCTGCCCACCGGGCTCGACATCATCGAGGCCGTCGAGTCCCGCACCTCGGGTCTCGCCGACCGGCTCACCGCCTCCGTGTGGGAGCTGCGCCTCGACGGCGTGGAGGCCGCACAGGCCGAGGCGGCCGCGGACGCGTTCATCGCGGCCGAGACCGTCGAGGTTCAGCGCAGGACGAAGAACGGTATGCGGACGTTCGACGCCCGCGCCGCCGTCGTGAGTCTCGAAGCCGCCGAGGCCTCGCAGGTCCACGACGACGGGACCGATAGGCCGACCGACAAGGCCTGTGCGATACTGCGCCTGGTTGTTCGGCACGTGACGCCTGCCGTTCGACCCGACGACGTTCTGTCCGGTCTCCGAGCTGTGGCCGACCTGGCGCCGCCGGTCCCCGCAGCGGTGACCAGGCTGGCGCAGGGGCTTTTCGATGAAGAGACCGGCACGGTGACCGACCCGCTCGCGCCCGACCGCGAGGCAGTGAAGGCCGCATCTCCCGCAAGCGGGGGGAGCGCCACGGCTGCCGCCGCGACGGCGCCGGTGCCAGGTTCCGCGTAAGGACGGTCGTCGAAGCGCCGCCCTCGTACTCGGGAGCCACCTGGGTCGGGCAGCGCACCGAACCCAAGGACTTTCGCCAGGCCGTACGCACACATGGCGTACGGAACCGGCGAGAACAGACAGAGAGCTCCCGTGCGGCGCCCGCGCCCCGGACGGCGGCACCGCGCACAAAGCGCGAGCCGCGGACGTCACCGGACCAGGCGCGGCGCCCGGGAGCCTGACGGGAGATCCACCCGCATGCTCGAGCCGACCGAACCCACCGAGACGACCCCGTCGTCCGTGGAATCCGACAACAACAGCCCCAGCGACACCCTGCCGCCGCGCCGCCGGCGCCGTGCGGCCTCGCGCCCCGCGGGCCCGCCCACGGGTGCCGCCGCCGACACCACCCCGGCCGTGACGGCCTCCGCCGACCCCGTCGCCGACGAGGCCGAGCCCGCCGCCGAGGCCCAGGACGCCGCGCCCGCCGGGCGCCCGCGTCGCCGTGCCACCCGCCGCGCCTCCGCGCCCGCCGGTGCACCCAAGACTCCCGAGACTCCCGACGCAGCCGAGAGCGCCCCGGCCGAGCCGGCCGCCGCGCCCGCTGCCGCCGCCGAGGAGACCGCCCCCGAGCCGGAGGCCGCGCCCGCCGGGCGCCCGCGTCGCCGTGCCACGCGCCGCGTCTCCGCCCCCGCCGGTACCCCCGAGCAGCCCGCGTCCGCCGCCGAGCAGGCCGAGCCCGCCGCGGCGGAGGCGCCCAGGGCGGAGGCCCCCAAGGCTGAGACCCCCAAGGCCGAGGCCGCCAAGACGGAGGCTCCCGCCGCGTCCGACGAGGACACGGAAGGGGCCCGCCGCCCCCGCCGCCGCGCCACCCGCAAGGCCGCCGTCGGCTTCTCCGAGCCCGCGCAGCGCTCCGCCAAGAAGGCCGCCGCGCGCGCCGCCGCCGAGCCCGCCGCCGACGAGGCCAAGGGTGCGAAGGGCGGACGCCGTCCCGCGCGGCCGTCCGTCGCCGTCTTCCAGGCGCCCGTCTTCGCCGAGCCGATGTTCCAGACCCCGGAGCGCGCCGCCGCGGCCGCCGCCGCCGAGGCCGCCGTCGAGGAGGAGGAGCCGGCCGAGGCCGAGGCTCCCGTCGAGACCGTGACCGTCGCGGACGTCATCGCCGAGGAGACGCCGCGCCGTCGCCGCCGCCGTGGCCGCGCCGCCGAGGAGCAGCCCGCCGCCGAGCCGCAGCGTCCCGCCGCCGAGGAGCCGGTCGAGGCCGAAGAGGCCGAGGCCGCCGAGGAGGGCGACCAGGACCACGAGGACCACGAAGAGCAGGGCGACCGCCCCACGCGCCGCCGGCGCCGTGGTGGCCGCCGCCGCCGTCGTGGTGACTCCGCGGACACCGAGTCGGACGAGCAGTCCGACGAGGAGACCGAGGCCGAGGCCGAGCACGCCGAAGAGGACGAGGAGGCCGAGGAGGCCGACGAGCGCGAGGAGGCCGGCCCGTCCGGCTCCAGCAGCCGTCGCCGCCGTCGCCGCCGTCGCCGCGCCGGTGACGCGTCCACGGAAGGCGAGCCGGGCGACAGCGACCCCGAGCGCACCGTGGTGAAGGTCCGCGAGCCGCGCAAGCAGGAGGAGCGCGAGCGCGGTACGGGCGCCGACGAGGTGCAGTCCATCAAGGGCTCGACCCGTCTGGAGGCGAAGAAGCAGCGCCGCCGCGAGGGCCGCGAGCAGGGCCGCCGCCGTGTGCCGATCATCACCGAGGCCGAGTTCCTGGCGCGCCGCGAGGCCGTCGAGCGCGTGATGGTCGTCCGCCAGAACGGCGAGCGCACCCAGATCGGCGTGCTCGAGGACGACATCCTCGTCGAGCACTACGTGAACAAGGAGCAGGCCACCTCGTACGTCGGCAACGTCTACCTGGGCAAGGTCCAGAACGTGCTGCCGTCCATGGAGGCCGCCTTCATCGACATCGGCAAGGGCCGCAACGCCGTGCTCTACGCCGGTGAGGTCAACTTCGAGGCGCTCGGCATGGCCAACGGGCCGCGCCGCATCGAGTCCGCCCTCAAGTCCGGCCAGTCCGTCCTCGTGCAGGTCACGAAGGACCCGATCGGCCACAAGGGCGCCCGCCTGACCAGCCAGGTCTCGCTGCCCGGCCGCTACCTGGTCTACGTGCCCGAGGGCTCGATGACCGGCATCAGCCGCAAGCTGCCCGACACCGAGCGCGCGCGTCTGAAGACCATCCTCAAGAAGATCGTCCCCGAGGACGCGGGCGTCATCGTGCGCACCGCCGCCGAGGGCGCGAGCGAGGACGAGCTGCGCCGCGACGTCGAGCGTCTGCAGGCCCAGTGGGAGGACATCCAGAAGAAGTCCAAGCAGATCTCGACGTCGTCGCCGAGCCTGCTGTACGGCGAGCCGGACATGACCGTCCGCGTCGTGCGCGACATCTTCAACGAGGACTTCTCCAAGGTCATCGTCAGCGGTGACGACGCGTGGGAGACCATCCACGGATACGTCAACCACGTCGCCCCCGACCTGGGTGACCGCCTGTCGAAGTGGACCTCCGAGGTCGACGTCTTCGCGACGTACCGGATCGACGAGCAGCTCGCCAAGGCGCTGGACCGCAAGGTCTGGCTGCCGAGCGGCGGCTCGCTGGTGATCGACAAGACCGAGGCGATGATCGTCGTCGACGTCAACACCGGCAAGTTCACCGGCCAGGGCGGCAACCTCGAAGAGACCGTGACGAGGAACAACCTCGAAGCGGCCGAGGAGATCGTGCGCCAGCTGCGGCTGCGCGACCTGGGCGGCATCGTCGTCATCGACTTCATCGACATGGTCCTGGAGTCCAACCGGGACCTGGTGCTCAGGCGTCTCCTCGAGTGCCTGGGCCGGGACCGGACCAAGCACCAGGTGGCCGAGGTCACCTCGCTCGGTCTGGTCCAGATGACCCGTAAGCGGGTCGGCCAGGGCCTCCTGGAGTCCTTCTCCGAGACCTGCGTCCACTGCAACGGCCGCGGTGTCATCGTCCACATGGAGCAGCCGACCGCCATCGGTGGCGGCGGCAAGCGCAAGAAGCGCGGCCGTGGCGCCGGCGCGGAGCAGCCGCACGAGCACGAGCACGTGACCGCCGAGATCGAGATCGAGGCCGAGACGGAGGCGGAGGTCGCCGCCGAGGTCGCGGCGCCCGTCGCGCTCGCCGAACCGGAGTTCGTCCCCGACGAGGAGCTGTACAGCAGCCCCGCCGAGGCGGAGGCCGCGGCGCGTGGTGGCCGTTCGCGCCGTCGTGCGACCCGCAGGTCGTCGGCTCCGGCCGGCGCCCCCAAGGCCGAGGCCGTTCCGGTCGTGACCCCCGAGGCCGAGCCGGAGCCCGTCGTGGCCGAGGTGGCCGCCGAGGTCGTGGCCGAGCCGGTCGTGGCGGAGCCCGCCCCGGTCGAGGAGGCCGCTCCCAAGGGCCGTACGCGCCGTCGGGCGACCCGTAAGGCGACGGCCCCGGCCGGTTCGCCGGCGGCCGCCGCCGAGGCCGAGGTGACCGTCGCGGCGCCCGCCAAGCCCGAGCCGGAGCCCGTCGTGGCCGAGGAGAAGGCCGCGGAGCCCGAGGCCGCTCAGGTCACGGAGCCCGCCGAGGCGCCCGTCGAGAGCGCGGCCCCGGCCCGCCCGCGGCGTCGCGCCGTCCGCAAGGCCACCGCGCCGACCGCGTCCGAGGAGGCGGCCGTCATGGTCGTCCCGTCGGCCACGGAGACGCCGGCCGAGGCGGAGAAGGCCGAGCCGGAGACGGCCGAGCCCGAGGCCGCCGAGGAGGCGCCCGCCGCCAAGAAGACGGCCCGTAAGACGGCCAAGAAGGCGACGGCGAAGAAGGCCGCCACCAAGAAGACCGCGGCCAAGAAGACGGCCGCGAAGAAGACGACGGCCAAGAAGGCGACGACCAAGACCGCCGCCAAGAAGACGGCCGCCAAGAAGACCGTCGCGGCCGAGCAGCAGGCTCAGCCGTCCGTCTCCGCGGCGGCCGACGAGGCCTGAACGCCCCGGTCCTGACCGGAACCGACCGCCCCCGTGCCGCCTTCCGCGGCGCGGGGGCGTCGCTGTGTCAGAGTGCTGATCGCAGGCCGGATCGCACGGTCCGGGGCGCCCCCGCTCTTGGAGGCCGGCCAACTACCTGTAAAACTCATCGAGTCGAAAGAGTGAACAAGGATGTCCACGTGACCGCGCTTCGGGGAGAACGCGCGCACCGTGGGAACGGGGAGGGGTTGTGATGGCGCACGCGCGTCTGAGAGGCACGGGACGCCACCGTGCGGTGAAGCCGGTCAAGGGCGGCAGACAGGTCGTGGCGCTCGCCACCGTCCTGTCTGCCGCGGGGATCCAGGCCACCGCGTCCACGGGGACGGCGACCGCGGACGTCCCGACGTGGACCGAGGGACCGATCTTCAACGACCCCAACGGCACCACGGACCAGCAGTACGCGATCCGCACCCGGCTGATCGAGCTCACCAACTCGGCGCTGCCCGGTTCGGTGATCAAGGTCGCGGTCTACCACGTGTGGGAGGCGTCGGTCGTCGACGCGCTCGTGGCCGCCAAGAACCGCGGCGTGAACGTGCAGATCCTGCTCGACGAGTCCAGCGTCAGCGACCGGCCGACCAACACGTCGTACGCCACGCTGAAGACCGCCCTCGGCACCAACAGGACGAGCTCGTCCTTCGTGACGCTGTGCCCGGCGCACAAGTCCTGCCTGGGAGACCCCAAGTACGGGCAGTCGATCATGCACAACAAGTTCTGGCTGTTCTCCGCGGTCGAGGGCGCCACGAACGTCGTCGTGCAGACCACGTCGAACTCGACGCCGTCGGCGCACACGAAGTTCTACAACGACGCGCTGCTGCTGCCGAACAACAGCGTGATGTACGAGGCGTACTCGGACTACTTCACGGACATGACCGGCAAGAGCTGGTCGACCTGGGACTACCGCACCGTCAGCAACGGCCTTTACAAGGCGTACTTCTTCCCGCGGGCCGGCACGGTCAACGAGTCCGACACGATGTACTCGGTGCTCAACAACGTCGCCTGCTCCTACAAGGACCCGGTCACCGGCGTCGCGAAGAAGACCGTCATCCGCGCCGCGATCTTCAAGGTCACGCGCAAGCAGATCGCGGACAAGCTGGTCTCCCTGAAGAAGCAGGGCTGCGCCGTCAGCCTCATGTACGCGGAGACCGACAGCGCCAAGAGCCTGGGCGGCACGAAGGGCACGTGGGAGGGGCTGCACACCACCGGCGGTCCCGCGCTGCGCTGCTTCAACGACGACCGGGACCCGCTGAACCCCGGCACGAAGCTCACGACGCCGTACATCATCCACTCGAAGTACCTGCTCATCGACGGCATGTACGACGGCAAGCGGAACAAGATCACCTTCACCGGGTCGCAGAACTACACGGGCCCCGCGCTGCGCGAGAACGACGAGGCGATCGTCAAGGTCGACGACGACTCCGTGCACGACGCCTACCGGGACCACTTCAACAAGGTGTGGAACATCGCCTGGCCCGGCGCGGCCGACGCCACGGACCTCTGCAAGGGCGTGAAGCCGCTGCCCGCGGACGGCGAGAAGCCGCCCGCGTAGCAGCGAGCACCCGTCGGAAGGGGGGCTGGTTTGACCCTTTCGGCGGGTGACCCGTAACCTTGACCGTCGGCGTCTGTTGAGCGCCGCACCCCTGAGCACCTCACCTCCCGGTTCCGCCGGGGGAGGCCGCTCGTCCAATCCGGAACATCGCGGGCCTTCGGGCGCGTGTGTGTGCGGCTGGCTTCAGGGGATCCGTTCCGAGCGAGAGAGAGATCCGCGTGTACGCCATCGTGCGCAGCGGTGGTCGCCAGCACAAGGTTGCTGTCGGCGACATCGTTGAGGTTGACAAGATTTCCACTGCCAAGGTTGGCGACACGGTCGAGCTCTCGACCCTGCTCGTTGTCGACGGCGAAGCCGTGACGAGCGACCCGTGGGTCCTTGCCGGCATCAAGGTCCAGGCCGAGGTCGTGGACCACCACAAGGGCGCGAAGATCGACATCCTTCGCTACAAGAACAAGACCGGCTACCGCCGTCGCCAGGGTCACCGCCAGCAGTACACGGCGATCAAGGTCACCGGTATCCCCACGGCTGCGAAGTAAGGGACTGAGACAAGATGGCACACAAGAAGGGCGCATCGTCCACTCGGAACGGTCGCGACTCCAACGCTCAGCGGCTCGGTGTGAAGCGCTTCGGCGGTCAGACCGTCAACGCCGGTGAGATCCTGGTCCGCCAGCGTGGCACCCACTTCCACCCGGGCACGGGCGTCGGTCGCGGTGGCGACGACACCCTGTTCGCGCTGAACGCCGGCGCGGTGGAGTTCGGTACGCACCGTGGCCGCAAGGTCGTGAACATCGTTCCGGTCGCCTGATCGGTTCTTTTGCGGAGGCGGACCTCACTTCCCGTACGGGAAGCAGGTCCGCCTTTCGCGTGTTACTAGATAGACATTCCACCCAGAAGTAACTGGAGGCACAACCATGACCACCTTCGTGGACCGCGTCGAGCTGCATGTCGCCGCGGGTAACGGAGGCCACGGCTGTGCCTCCGTTCACCGTGAGAAGTTCAAGCCCCTCGGCGGGCCGGACGGCGGTAACGGCGGCCGTGGCGGCGACGTCATCCTGGTCGTCGACCAGGACGTGACGACGCTCCTCGACTACCACCACTCCCCGCACCGCAAGGCCACCAACGGCAAGCCCGGTGAGGGCGGGAACCGCTCCGGCAAGGACGGCCAGGACCTGGTCCTGCCCGTGCCCGACGGCACCGTCGTCCTCGACAAGGCGGGCAACGTGCTCGCCGACCTCGTCGGCCAGGGCACCACGTACGTCGCCGCGCAGGGCGGCCGCGGAGGCCTCGGCAACGCGGCCCTCGCCTCGGCCCGCCGCAAGGCGCCCGGCTTCGCGCTCCTCGGTGTGCCCGGTGACCTCCAGGACGTCGTCCTCGAGCTCAAGACCGTCGCGGACATCGCGCTCGTCGGCTACCCGAGCGCGGGCAAGTCGTCCCTCATCTCGGTCCTGTCGGCCGCGAAGCCGAAGATCGCCGACTACCCGTTCACGACGCTCGTCCCGAACCTCGGCGTCGTGACGGCCGGCTCGACCGTCTACACGATCGCCGACGTGCCGGGCCTCATCCCGGGCGCCAGCCAGGGCAAGGGGCTCGGCCTGGAGTTCCTGCGGCACGTGGAGCGCTGCTCGGTCCTCGTCCACGTCCTGGACACGGCCACCCTCGAATCGGACCGTGACCCCGTCTCCGACCTCGACATCATCGAGGAGGAGCTGAAGCAGTACGGCGGGCTCGACGACCGGCCGCGGCTCGTCGTCCTCAACAAGATCGACGTGCCGGACGGGCAGGACCTCGCGGACCTGGTCCGCCCCGACCTGGAGGCCCGCGGCTACCGCGTCTTCGAGGTGTCGGCGGTGGCCCACCGCGGCCTCAAGGAGCTGTCCTTCGCCCTCGCCGAGATGGTCGCCGCGGCGCGCGCCGCCAAGCCCAAGCAGGAGGCGACCCGCATCGTCATCCGTCCCAAGGCGGTCGACGACTCGGGCTTCACCGTCGTGCAGGAGGAGGACGGCCTCTTCCGCGTGCGCGGCGAGAAGCCGGAGCGCTGGGTGCGCCAGACCGACTTCAACATCGACGAGGCCGTCGGCTACCTCGCCGACCGCCTCAACCGCCTCGGCGTCGAGGACGCCCTGATGAAGGCCGGCGCCGTCAAGGGCGACGGCGTGGCGATCGGCCCCGAGGACAACGCGGTCGTCTTCGACTGGGAGCCCACGATGATGTCGGGCGCCGAGATGCTCGGCCGCCGAGGCGAGGACCACCGCTTCGAGGCCCCGCGCCCGGCCGCGCAGCGCCGCCGCGACAAGCAGGCGGAGCGCGACGACGCGGAGCAGGAGTACGACGACTTCAAGCCGTTCTAGGGCGTCGGGCGGGGGTGGGGCCGACGGACGGAGTCCGGCGCGGCTGCCCCGAAGCCCGGGAGGCCGCCTGCGGCCGAGCGAGGGTGGAGGGGGCTGGTGCCCCTTCACTCCCGCCGCGAAGGTGACAAGCCACGACGGTGGTGGTCGGCGGTGCCGAACCGGACGACGTCTGGACATGGGGAAGGCCCCGGGAGAATCTCCCGGGGCCTTCCCCATGTTCTGGTTGCGGGCGCGGAGCGCTATGCCGTGATCGAGTCGCCCGTCTCCGACTCGGACTCCAGTGCCTCGGCGAACTCGTCCGCCGCGTCCGTGTCCGTGTCGCGCTGGCCGGGGATCTCCGCGGCGAGGCGGGACTCCATGCGGACGCGACGCTCGTCGGCCCGGTCGCACAGGGCGCGGACCGCGGCGTTGAAGCGGTCCAGGGACGGCGGGTCCGAGGGGCCCAGGAGGTGCTCCTTGAGCTCCGCACGGGCCTCCGCGTGGGAATCCGTCTCCGGGGAGCGTACGGCCGCGAGAAGGGCCGGTACCTCAGTTGCCTCGGGCGTCAGGATCGTCGCCGCGCTCACCGTCGGGAACCCGGCGCGGAAGTCGCCCTCGGACATGCCCGAGGTGTTGGCGACGGCGTACGGCTTCTCGCTGGTCAGCCAGTCCGAGACGACCGAGGAGACATCGCTGATGAGGACGTCGGCCTGGTTGAAGCAGGTGAAGATCGCCGGCCGGGCGTCCGTGATGACCAGGTGCTCCCACTCCGGGAAGGACGCCCAGTACGCGGCCTCCCAGGCGGCCGTCGCCTCGGCCACCGCTGCCTGCCGGTCCCCGTCGGGCGTGCCCTGGAGCATCATCCGCTCCATCTCGTCCACGCTCGGCCGGAACGCCGTGGACGTCAGCTTGTCGAGCGCCGCGGCGCACCGCGCCAGCTCGGCCGCGGCCTCGGGGCCGGGCCGCTCGCCGGAGCGCTTCGCGGCGGCCTCGCGGACCATCGCCTTGATGCGCTCGTTCGCGGCGCCCGCGCGCGGGTCGACCGAGCCGGTCATCGGGTGCGGCTTGTAGAGCAGGCGTACGGAGTCGTCGGCGAGCAGGTGCCGGACGATGTTCTCGCCGGCGAGCGGCACGGACGTGTTGCCCGGGTTGCCGTCCCAGCCCTCCCAGGTGGGGGCGTACAGGACGGTCGTAAAGCGTTCATTCGTGGCTCCGCCACGGGTCCCCTTCGGGGCGCCGGTGGAGCGCTTGATGGGCGACAGCTGCGGGCGGCCCACCTCCACGACGTCCTTGTCCTCGACGCCGATGTCGGCGAGCTGGTAGCGCTCGCGGGCCGCGGGGCCGGCCACCCACACCTCGTCGTACGCCTTCGCGTACGGGTTGCAGGAGGACAGCTTGTCGCTCTCGCCGTGGTTGATGAAGGCGTGCTTGATCGTCGGGATGCGCAGGACCTGCGAGGTCTTCGCGGCGTTCGCCGGGTGCAGGATCACCTTCAGCGTCGAGTTCTCCAGGGAGAACATCGTGGCGACCTTCGGGAAGCAGATGATCGGCACGTCGGTCGCGTCGATCTTCTGGACCATGAACCGCTCGCGCAGCACGATCAGCGGCTTGCCGTCGACCTCGGCGAGCGTGGAGAGCCACATGTTCGCCTGGTACGCGGACGACGTGCCGCCGGAGAAGTACATCGCGACCGTCGGCTGGTACTCGGCCAGCCAGCGGTCGAGCCAGGCCATGACCTTCTGCTCGCTCAGGGCGCGCTTCTTCGGCAGCAGCCAGGTGGCCAGGTAGGCCGCGCCGCCGCCGAGGAGCACGATCGAGACGCCGAGACCGATGCCGCCCCACAGGGCGTTCGTGGTGACCGCGGTGGCCAGCAGGCCGATCGTGCCGGGGACGGCGAAGGTGAGCAGGCGGTGGCCCGGGCGGCGGGACAGGATCCGCGGCGGCGCCGCGGAAAGCCGCAGCTCGGACGCGTCGATGTTCCGCGTCACGATGGGCAGCGCGCGCGTGCGCCGGACGAGGACCGCCACGGCCTGGCACAGGAAGTGCAGGGCGTAGACGCCGAGCAGCGCGATGGTGAGGGGGGACTGCTCGGCCAGCGGCTGAATGCCGTCGATGCGCAGCAGACCGACCAGGATGAGCATGTCGCGCAGCAGCTGCCGCACCGTGACATCGAAGCGGATCTTGCCGAGGAGCGAGAGCAGCCCGGGCTGCTTGTACTGCAGGTACGTGTCGAGCGCGAGACCCGCGGCGCTCGCGGCGACGAATACCGGGACGTACGGGATCAACGCGCTGACGAGCTGAGCCGTGTAGAGCGCGAACATCGCGAACAGTGCGGAGAGCTGCACGACGCGGCGGGGGGCGAGTCCGGCGGAGGGCACTGGGCGGGGCTCCTGGCAGGGGGGTCGGGTGGCGGGCAAAGAATAGTGGGGGTGCGGGCGTTCTTGAACGAAGGCCGACCACTGACCGTATGACTTTCGCGGCCTCGCTAGCAATCCTGGGTGACACCTATCACCGGATAACGGGGCAAAGGCCCACGGAACCTTTGGGCAGGAATCCGCCTCGCGGCCCGAGCCGGCACCACATCGCGCCAGCCCGCCCGTCCGCCCCTCGGAACCCGGAGGCGCCGCGCCGTGCCCCTCACGTAGATTGCTGGACGAGGGCCATGGTCAGTCAGCGCTTATCAGGGCCGTGGCCAGTCAGCACTTATGGGGAATCGCACGTGTCAGCGGCAGGGCAGGACATGAGGCAGGGCGTGGCGGAAGCCCGCAGGATCGTCGTCAAGGTCGGATCCTCCTCGCTCACCACCGCACAGGGAGGCCTCGACGCCGACCGGGTCGACGCCCTCGTCGACGTACTCGCCAAGGTCCGCAGCGGCGGCGAGAAGGAGATAGTGCTCGTCTCCTCCGGCGCCATCGCCGCCGGACTCGCGCCGCTCGGCCTGCGCCGCCGCCCCAAGGACCTCGCCCGCCAGCAGGCGGCCGCCAGCGTCGGCCAGGGCCTCCTCGTGGCCCGCTACACCGCGTCCTTCGCGCGCTACGGCGTCCGCGTCGGCCAGGTCCTCCTCACCAGCGACGACATGGCCCGCCGCGCCCACCACCGCAACGCGTCACGCACCCTCGACCAGCTCCTCGCCATGGGCGCCCTGCCCGTCGTGAACGAGAACGACACCGTGGCCACGGACGAGATCCGCTTCGGCGACAACGACCGGCTCGCCGCCCTCGTCGCCCACCTCGTCAACGCCGACCTCCTCGTCCTCCTCTCCGACATCGACGGCCTCTACGACGGCGACCCCAGCAAGCCCGGCACCTCACGGATCTCCGAGGTCCGCGGCCCCGCCGACATCGCGCACGTAAAGATCGGCAGCGCGGGCAAGGCGGGCGTCGGCACCGGCGGCATGGTCACCAAGGTGGAGGCGGCCGGGATCGCCGCCGCCGCGGGCATCCCCGTCGTCCTCACCAGCGCGGTGCACGCCGCCGACGCGCTCGCCGCCCGCGACACGGGCACCTACTTCCACCGCACGGGCCGGCGCAGCTCCGACCGCCTCCTGTGGCTCCAGCACGCCTCCACGCCGCAGGGCGCGCTCACGCTGGACGACGGGGCGGTGAAGGCCGTCGTCGAGGGCCGCAAGTCGCTCCTGCCCGCGGGCATCGCGGCCGTCGAGGGCGAGTTCGCCGCGGGCGACCCGGTCGAGCTGCGCGACGGGGCGGGCCGGGCCGTCGCACGCGGCCTGGTGAACTTCGACGCCAAGGAGATCCCGCAGCTCATCGGCCGTTCCACCCGGGAGCTGGCCCGCGAGCTGGGGGCCGCTTACGAGCGCGAGGTCGTGCACCGGGACGACCTGGTGCTGCTGCGGGCCTGACCGTTCGCGCAGTCCGGGACGGCCGGTGCGGGTGAAGATCCGGCGCCCGCACCGGGCGTAAACCGTGTAAACGGCTGAAAGCCGGGCCCTCGTCGGGGGACCTTCCCCAAAACCGCCCCACGAGGGCGCTTGGCCTGCTCAACTTTGATTCAGGAAGTTCCGCACGACCATTGCGCAAAGGAGGCCGTCGTGAGGCGAGCGCGCCCGGGGGCCACGTCCCGAGGGTCGGCGGAGCGGGCACTGACCAGCGTCGCGGCCGGGGAGTCGTACAAGCCCGGCGGGCGGGAGGAGGGCGCGGTGACGGAGGAAGGCCCCCGCCTCTGGCATGTCACCCTCAGCGTCTCCGGCGCCGACGCACCCCTCGCCGAGGTGCGACGCGGCCTCGAACAGCTGGCACACGACCACCCCTTTCTGCTGACGAGCCGGTACGCCGTCGACCACGCCGAGATCCGCTACTGGGAAGAGGCCCGCGACCTCCACGACGCGGCCGCCGTGGCCCTGCGCCTGTGGGGCGAACACCGTCAGAGCTCCCAGCTCCCGCCGTGGGAGATCGTCGGCCTGGAGGTCATCGACCGCGACACGTACCACCAGCGCATCGCCGAGGGCTACGGCCCCCTGCCCGCCACCCCGGTGGGCGTGCATCCCTTTTAGGTCACATCTCAGGGTTCGGGACATGTGCCGACCCGGCTCCGCCGCCCCATTACGCTTCCCGGCATGACCTCGCTCTCGCCGTACGACTCGATGACCCCCGTAGCCCAGGCGGCCTACCGTGCCAGGGCCGCGGCCAGCGAAATCGCCCCGCTGCCGCGGGCCGCGAAGGACGACGCGCTCGCCGCGATCGCCGACGCCCTCGAAGTGCGTACCGCCGAGATCGTCGAGGCCAACGCCAAGGACATCGCCCGCGCCCGTGAGGCCGGCACCAGCGAGTCGATCATCGACCGCCTCACGCTCACCCCCGAGCGGGTCCGCGCCATCGCCGCCGACGTGCGCGACGTCGTCGCCCTGCCCGACCCGGTCGGCACGGTCGTGCGCGGCAACACCCTCCCGAACGGCATCGACCTGCGCCAGGTCCGCGTCCCCCTCGGCGTCGTCGGCATCATCTACGAGGCCCGGCCCAACGTCACGGTCGACGCCGCCGCCCTCTGCCTCAAGTCGGGCAACGCCGTGCTCCTGCGCGGCAGTTCGTCCGCGTACGAGTCCAACACCGCCCTCGTGCGCGTGCTGCGCGACGCCGTCGGCGGCTCGGGCCTGCCGGCCGACGCGATCCAGCTCGTGCCCGGCGAGAGCCGCGACTCGGTCACCGAGCTGATGCGGGCGCGCGGCCTCGTCGACGTCCTCATCCCGCGCGGCGGCGCGTCCCTCATCAAGAACGTCGTCGAGAACTCCACCGTCCCCGTCATCGAGACCGGCACCGGCAACTGCCACGTCTACGTCGACGCGCACGCCGACCTCGACATGGCCGTCGACATTTTGATCAACTCCAAGGCCCAGCGCCCCAGCGTCTGCAACGCGGCCGAGACCCTCCTCGTCCACCAGGACATCGCCGACGCCTTCGTGCCGCGCGCCCTCCAGGCCCTCGCCGAGGCCGGCGTCACCGTGCACGGCGACGAGCGGATCCTGTCCTACGCGGAGGGCTCCAAGGCCACCGTCGTCGAGGCGACCCCGGAGGACTGGGAGACCGAGTACCTCTCGTACGACATCGCCGCCGCCGTCGTGCACTCCCTGGACGCGGCCGTGGAGCACATCCGCCTCTGGTCGTCCGGCCACACCGAGGCCATCGTCACCACCTCGCAGCAGGCGGCCCGCCGGTTCACCCAGCTGGTCGACTCCACGACGGTCGCCGTGAACGCCTCGACGCGCTTCACGGACGGCGGCCAGTTCGGCTTCGGCGCGGAGATCGGCATCTCCACCCAGAAGCTTCATGCTCGGGGGCCCATGGGCCTTCCGGAGCTGACCAGCACCAAGTACATCGTCACCGGGGACGGCCACATCCGGTAGCCGCGGGACAGCGGTGCGGGACAAGGTGAATTCCCCCACCGACTGCCCAAAACGACCCCCCAGGTCTACTCTGGACGCGTGCCGGACGACGTGGGGGGCACGCCGTTCCCTGACGGCTGGGAGCCCGACGACGAGCGCGACCGCGGAGGCGCGGACGAAGAGTTCGCCTCCGTGGTCTTCGACGAGGACTTCGTACGGGCCGCCCGGATCCACGAACCCAGCGCCGTCGAGCGCCTGCTCGACGCGGCGCAGGCCCGTGCCGAGGCCCAGGAGGCCGAGGCCCGCCGGGCCCGCACCCGCGGCCCCGCGGTGGACGACGACCTCTACGACGACGGATACGGCCCGGGCGCGAGGGGCGGACACGGCCACGGCCCGGACGCCGACGACCTCTACGACCCCGATGTCGACGACGACGGCTACCCGCGCCCCGGCGCCTACGCGGCCAAGGTGCGCTGGCGCCGCCCCGTCGCCTGGATGCTCGCCGTCCTGATGGGCGTCGGCATGGTCGCGCTGGCCTTCACCGCCGTCTACCGCGGCGCCTCGTCGGGGCGCCAGGACCGGGTGCCGCCGCCCGCCACGACCGAGCTGGAGAAGGGTTTCCCGACCGCCCCCTCCGCCTCCGCCGACCACTCCCGGCCACCGGTCTCCGCGGTCCCGCGCACCCCCTGACCACGGACGGGCACCGGCCGCGGGCGCGGCTCCCGGGACCCGGCGGAAGTTGTCGTGTACCAGGGCGTTTACCGGACCTCCCGGAGACCTACCCTGAAGGTATGGGCGGGCCAGGAGACCCACCGGACGGCACCCCCGAGGGCGCTCCCGGCAGTGGTGGAGAGGACGAGTACCGATCCGTCGTCTTCGACGAGTCGTTCATCCGCGCTGCCCGGCTCCAGGAGTTCTCCGCGCAGGAGCGCATCGCCGACCACGCGCCCGCCGTACGCCGGCGCCCCGGAGCGCACCGGGGCTTCTCCAAGCAGGCCGTGATCCTGGTCGTCCTGATCGTCGTCGCCTTCGGCACGGCGATCTACATGGGCGTACGCAACCCGTATCTGCACCCGGCGGCGGCCCACCACGCCGAACCGCTGCGGATGACCGTCGTCCCGCTCGCGCCCCCGGGCCGGGTGCCCGGCGCGACGTCGGTGTCCGAGCTCTTCGCGCACAGCCCCGCCGCCCAGTTCAGGACCGCGGCCGAAGGCATCCAGCTGCCCGCGGTCCGGCGCACCTCGCACTTCTCCGAGAGCCAGGTCCTCACCGCACTGACCACCGCCAAGGACTACCTCGTCGAGTCGTCGCTCGACCCCGACGTGCTCACCCGCAACGCCGTACGGCCCGTGCGGATCCTGCTCGACCCGCAGCAGCTCGACCAGTTCGACCGGAGCTTCACCCGGCCCGCCTCCGACGGCCGGCACGCGGCCACCGGCTGGCTCGTCCGCTTCGACCCGGCGCAGACCACGCTCGCCGACAACCGGATCCGCGTCCAGGGCACCCTGCGCGCCACGGAGACCGACGCGGACACCCTGGAGGTCGCCTCCGACCACACCTTCGTCTACGCGCTGCGCCCGGCCGGCGCCGCCGCCGGCGCGAAGGCGTCCCTGTTCACGGTCCGCCGTGAGCTGCACTTCCGCTTCGACCGGGACGACCTGCGCATGCACCAGGCCGAGCTGGCCGTCAGCTCTCTGCAGGCCGGGCCGCTGTCCTGCTCCGTGGACTCGGCCGCCCACCTGCACCCGCTGCTCGCGGGGCAGGCGCCGGCGAAGGGCGGCCCGGCCGGCACCGACCCGTACGCGACGGGCGACGCGGCCGGGGTGTCGCTGTGCGGCGCGCTCGCGCCGAGCGCCCAGCCGTCTGTCTGACCCGTCCGACCTACGCGCCCGTCCGGCCCGTCTGGCCCGTCTGGCCCGTCTGACCTACTCGTCCTCCGGCGTCCCGTGGTTGCCGGCGTTGCCGCCCCCGCCCCCGCTGCCGCCGCCGAACTTCCCGAACAGCTTGCCGCCCAGGTCGCCCGCGCCGCCCGCGAGATCCGTGACCAGCTTCATCAGCGGGTCCTTGGAGCCGCGCACGTTGTCCGCGTAGTGCGAGGCCGACTGGCGGAACGAGTCGGTGACCGAGGTGTCCTTGTCCTCGGTGCGGCGCGGGTAGTGGCCGTCCATGATCCGCTGGTAGTCGCGGGTCGCGGCCCACTTCTTCAGCTCGGCCGCGCGGACCGTGGTGAAGGGGTGCGTACGCGGCAGCACGTTGAGGATCTTCAGGACGGAGTCGCGCAGGTCGCCCGCGGCCTCGTACTCGTCGGCCTGCTTGAGGAACGCGTCCACGTTCATCTCGTGCAGGTGGTTGCCGCCCGCGATCTTCATCAGGCCGCGCATCGACGCCTGGAGGTCCTGGCCGACCAGCAGCCCCGCACGGTCCGCGGACAGCTCCGACTTGCGGAACCACTCGCGCAGCGCCGTGACGATCGCCATGATCGCGAGGTTGCCGAGCGGGATCCACGCGACGCGGAGCGCGAGGCTGGTCAGGAACAGCAGTATCGTCCGGTAGACCGCGTGGCCGGACAGCGCGTGGCCCACCTCGTGGCCGACGACGGCCCGCATCTCCTCCTCGTCGAGGAGCTCCACGAGGCCGGTGGTGACGACGATGATCGGCTCGTCGAGGCCGATACACATCGCGTTGGGCTTGGGGTCCTGCGTGACGTACATCGGCGGGACCTTCTCCAGGTCCAGGATGTAACAGGCGTCCCGCAGCATGTCGTTGAGGTGCGCGAACTGCTCGTCGGAGACCCGTACCGAGTCCGAGAGGAAGAGCAGACGCAGACTACGCTCGGGCAGCAGACCGCTGAGGGCCTTGAAGACCGTGTCGAAGCCGCTGAGCTTGCGCAGCGCGACCAGGGCGGAGCGGTCGGCCGGGTGCTCGTACGCCCGCGAGGAGATCCCCTCGAAGCGGCGCCGCTGCCTGCTCGGTACGTGCTCGTGCCGGTCGTCGTTGACGTCGGACATGCTTCCCCCATGTTCGTGTGCCGTCGTGTTCTGTTGTGCCCCCGAGGAGGTCTCCACAGTAGGCGGAGTTACCGTGGCGGGGCAGCACACCGAAGGAGCGAAACACCATGGAGCACACCTCCGGCGCCGCCTGGCTCACGCACGTGGTCAGCGCCGCCGCCTCCGACCAGCAGGGCGCGGGCAATCTGCTGCGCACGGTCATCGTCGTCGGCGTGCTCGGGAGCGCCTTCATGGGCTGGTTCCTGCTGCGCGGTTACAAGCGCGACGACTCGAGCGACGACTGACGGGACGGCTGACGGCGGGACAGCTCCGAGCAGGTGGGACGCCCGTACGGCAGAGTCGGCGTGATCGCCGTCGACACCCCCGCATACGATGGGCGTGATTTTCCCCATCCCGTATCCCGTCTCACCCGGATAGGTCCTGCTGACGATGAGCCTCCACAGCACCGCTGCCCAGCTGGCCACCCTCGCCGCCGAAGGCGGCGAGCACGGCGGCAACCACCCCAGCCTCAGCCCGTACCTCACCGGCGGCGGCGCGCTGTTCGTGCTGCTTCTGCTGCTGTGGATCACCACGCGCTTCAACCGGGACCGCTGACGTGCAAAAGCGCCGTCTGTGGGGGTGAAGCCCCGAGGCTTCGTCCCCACAGGCGGCGCTGTTCGTGCTGCCCAGTAGGCTCTGCACGCGTGACTCCTCCGCTCCTCTGGGGAGCGGCTTCTCACTCGGCTCGGGAAGAGCCTCATGACGGCCAAGCCCTGACCGTTGCCCGAAGGCGGAAGCTCAATCTACTACCCTGTCCGGCGCACGGGGAGGGAATTCGGAATGGGACAGCACGACATGGTGACAAGTCCGGTGAACGGCCCGGCCGGCGGCCCGGACCGGGCACGGATCAGCACCGCCAAGCGGCGCCTCGGCGTCATGGGCGGAACGTTTGACCCGATCCACCACGGACACCTGGTGGCCGCCAGCGAGGTCGCCGCGCAGTTCCACCTCGACGAGGTCGTGTTCGTGCCCACCGGGCAGCCGTGGCAGAAGACGGACCGCCGCGTCAGCCCGGCCGAGGACCGCTATCTGATGACGGTCATCGCGACCGCCGAGAACCCCCAGTTCTCGGTGAGCCGCATCGACATCGACCGCGGCGGACCGACGTACACCACGGACACGCTGCGCGATCTGCACGCGCTCAATCCGGACACGGACCTCTTCTTCATCACGGGCGCCGACGCCCTGGGCCAGATCCTCACCTGGCGGTACACGGAAGAACTGTTCTCCCTTGCGCACTTCATCGGCGTCACCCGGCCGGGGCACCATCTGATCGACCCCGGTCTGCCGGAGGGCGGTGTCTCGCTCGTCGAGGTGCCGGCCCTCGCCATCTCGTCCACGGACTGCCGTGCGCGGGTCGCCGCGGGTGACCCCGTCTGGTATCTGGTGCCGGACGGTGTGGTGCGCTACATCGACAAGCGCGAGCTGTACCGCGGCGAGTGAGCCGAGAGGGGCACCGGTGAACGACCGATACGACGGTTACTCGGGCAGTTACTCGGGGGACGCGTCCAACACGTCCGACCAGTACGAGCTCGTCGGCTACGACGAGTTCGGGCAGCCCGTGTACCGGCAGGTGCCCCAGCAGCCTCCCCAGTACGGGTATCAGCAGCAGCCCCCCGGCCAGGGGGGCCAGGGCGGCCAGGCGGACCAGGGCGGCCAGGGTGGTCACGGCGGCCAGGGGTACGGCTACGACCCGTACGCCACCGGCCAGCAGCCGCCGGCACCCTCGTACAACGACATGTACGACCCCTACGGGGCGGGTGCGCCCGTGCAGCAGGGGCAGCCCTCCTCCTACGACCCCTACGGGACGGCCGCCGGAACGGGACAGCAGCAGCGGGTCGAGCAGCAGCGCATAGAACAGCAGCGCATCGAGCAGCAGACGGCGACCGCGCACATCCCGGCCCAGGCCGCTCCCCGGACCGAGCCCCCGGCGCGTGAGCGCGACACGGCGCCCGAGTACCGCACCGAGCAGTTCTCCTTCGTGGAGGAACCGGACGAGAACTCCGAAGACGTCATCGACTGGCTGAAGTTCACGGAGTCGCGCACCGAACGCCGCGAGGAGGCCCGCCGCCGAGGCCGCAGCCGCGTCGTCGCCCTCGTCGTCGTCCTCGTGCTCTGCGTCACCGGCGGCGTCGGCTACCTCTGGTACGCGGGCAAACTGCCCGGCTTCGGCTCCACCGACTCCGGCAAGGGCCCCGCCGACACGGCAGGACCGCAGAACCGCGACGTGATCGTCGTCCACCTGCACAACACCAAGGGCGGCGGCACCTCCACGGCCCTGCTCGTCAACAACACCACCACCAAGCAGGGCACCACCGTCCTGCTCCCCAACTCCCTTGCCCTGACGGACGACGACGGCAGCCCGACGACGCTCGGCAAGTCCGTCGGCGACGACGGGTCCTCCGGCACGCGCGACGCCATTGACACCGTCCTCGGCACGGACGTCGAAGGCACCTGGCGGCTCGACACCCCGTATCTCAACAACCTCGTCGAGCTCGTCGGCAACATCTACGTCGACACGAACACCGATGTTCCGGACCCGGCCGCGAAATCCGGCAAGAAGGCGTCCAAGAAGGCGACATCCCCCCTGGTCAAGAAGGGGCGGCAGCAGACGCTCAGCGGCCCGATGGCCGTCGCGTACGCCACCTACCGTGCGCCCGGCGAGGCCGAGTCCGCGCAGCTCATGCGGTTCGGCCAGGTCATGCAGGGCGTGCTGGGCAAGCTGTCGTCCGACCCGCACGACGCCACCGTCACCGTGCAGTCCCTCGCCCAGATCCTCGACCCGTCGCTCGGTGACAAGGACCTCGGCGCGTTCCTCGCCAAGCTCGCCGACCGGGCCAAGGGCGGCGACTACAAGACCGCGCTCCTGCCCGTGCAGCAGGACGGCACCCTGTCCGAACAGGCCACCGGCAGCGTCGTCAAGGATGTCCTCGGCGGGACGGTCAAGAACCCCGGCAAGGGCGCCCCGGTACGGGTGGGCATCAAGAACGCCACCGGCGTCAAGGACCGCACGGGGAAGGCCAGGGTCACCCTGATCAACGGCGGCTACACCTTCGTCGACGCCGGATCGGGCGCCGTGCCCCAGGCCGCGACGCAGATCACGTACTCCGACGCCGGCCGCAAGCAGGACGCCGTCGAGGTCGCCAAGACCCTGGGCCTGCCGACGAGCGCGGTACGCAAGGGCACCACCGAGGCGAACGCGGACGTGTCCGTGGTCCTCGGCCAGGACTACACCGGCGGGCAGTAGACACGGGTCCGGCCCCCTCGGCGGTGTCGCCGAGGGGGCCGGGTAATCCCGTAAGGGGTGTCGGCGGACCGTGAGACCCTTGGAACATCCCCTCAGGGGATCACTGCCCACCGACGGAAAGCCTTGTAGTGACCGCCACTGACCGTTCCCTCGAGCTCATCACCGCCGCCGCACAGGCGGCCGCCGACAAGCTCGCGCACGACATCATCGCGTACGACGTCAGCGACGTGCTGTCGATCACCGACGCCTTCCTGCTGGCCTCCGCGCCCAACGACCGCCAGGTCAAGTCGATCGTCGACGAGATCGAGGAGCGCCTGAACAAGGAGCTCGGCGCCAAGCCGGTCCGCCGCGAGGGCGACCGCGACGCCCGCTGGATCCTGCTCGACTACGTCGACATCGTCGTCCACGTCCAGCACAGCGAGGAGCGCGTCTACTACGCCCTCGAGCGCCTGTGGAAGGACTGCCCCGAGGTGGAGCTGCCCGAGGACGCCAAGGCCACCCGTGGCAAGGCGCAGGAGCACGCCCAGGCGACGCAGGCCGCGGAGGAGGCCGGGGAGCTTCGCCTGCTGGGCGGAGAGCTGCGTTGACCGCCGCGGGTCCCGGCACCCGCCCGGCCCGCGGGCGGCGCGTCATCCTGTGGCGGCACGGCCAGACCTCGTGGAACCTGGAGCGCCGCTTCCAGGGCTCCACGGACATCGGCCTGACCGAGACCGGCGTCACGCAGGCCCGCAGGGCGGCCCGGCTGCTCGCCTCGCTGAAGCCGGACGCCATCGTCGCGTCCGACCTCAGCAGGGCCGCCGCCACGGCCGGCGAGCTGGCCGCGCTCACGGGCCTCGACGTCACGCACGACGAGGGCCTGCGCGAGACCTACGCGGGTGAGTGGCAGGGCCTCACGCACGACGAGATCATCGCCCGGCACGGTGACCAGTACGCCGCGTGGAAGCGCGGTGAGCCGGTGCGCCGCGGCGGCGGCGAGCTCGAGACGGAGGTCGCCGACCGGGCCGCCCCCGTCGTGCTGCGGCACGCGGAGAAGCTGCCGCAGGACGGCACGCTCGTCGTGGTCAGCCACGGCGGCACGATCCGCACCACCATCGGCCGCCTCCTCGGTCTGGAGTCCCGCCACTGGGAAAGCCTCGGCGGCCTCTCCAACTGCTGCTGGTCCGTCCTCGGCCAGGGCGCGCGCGGCTGGCGGCTCCTCGAGCACAACGCGGGCACGCTGCCCGAGCCGGTGCTAGGCGACGACGTCTGACCCCTCCGGAAGGGGCCAGGACGGCCGGATTTCACTTTCCGGCAGGTCGCAGGCTAGAGTTCTTCTTGTTCGCAGCCGCGCAGAGCGGGGAGAACGCAAGGGGCTATAGCTCAGTTGGTAGAGCGCCTGCATGGCATGCAGGAGGTCAGGAGTTCAATTCTCCTTAGCTCCACAGTCGGAAGCCTCGGCTTCACAAAGATCCCGCCCGGACAGGGCGGGATTTTTTGTTGCCCGCGCACGTTCCCCGACTGCCTTGAGTCGCCCGGGTCTTGGGCACGTACACCTCCGCGAGGCGCGTATGCGCTGGCCGGAGCGGCCGAACTCGGCGCCGTGTCCGGACCGGTACGCATGCGTCGCTGACCGTGACGCTCCGGCCGTGGCAGAATCGGACGGCCGGTAGAGGGCCGCATCCGTTCGACGAAGTCGGCCCGACGGGAGGGAGAACGCGATGCCCGCGCGCATCACCGAGGCGGCCGACCGCCCCCTCGGCGTGGCAGTGAGACCGGCCGATACCGCCCGTTCCCTTCCTTCTTCTTCCTTCCATTCCCCCTTCCTCCCTTCCTGTCTGTCCTCAGTCCCGTCTTCTTGCCTGTCCCCCTTCCTCGACTGTCCGGCCTGCGGCCACAGCTGGAGCTGAGCGACATGGGGTCACACAGGAGGAAGTGCGACTGGTGCGGCAGCGGCACGCCCATCGTCAGGGACATGGAGCCGGTCAACCCCGACTACCAGTACTGGTGCGAGGAGTGCGCGCGGGCGCTGATCATAAAGGGCGACCCGATCGAGACATATCGGGAGCTGGAGGGCGAACCGATCTACGGCCGGCTGCTCGACGAGCACTGCACCCTCAAGCGGTTCTACTCGTTCGCCACGGCGTGAGAGTGCCTGAAAACGGGTAAATCGGGCCAGGGTGGAATCGATTTGGTGATGCACCGGGTGCCCGGTAATGTTGGCGTCGCCGCCGGGGAAACCGGGCGGAACGAAACAAGGGGCTATAGCTCAGTTGGTAGAGCGCCTGCATGGCATGCAGGAGGTCAGGAGTTCAATTCTCCTTAGCTCCACAGTAGTTGGACAGTCAGTGAAAGCGGGCCACCCGATCGGATGGCCCGCTTTCGTATGCCGGCCGTGAGCCGCGTCCGTCGCGTCGGTGGCCGATCGCGTCGCTGGCCGGTCGTCAGCCGCGGCCGCTGCCCAGGGCCCTGCGTCCGCGGCCCGGCGGGAGCGCGGGCGGCAGGGGCGGGCGGGCCGGAGCCGCGGCCGGGTCGTCCTCGATACGCAGCGCCAGCGCGGGACACCGGCGCACGGCCCGCACCGCGCGCGCCTCCGCATAGCGCGCCACCGGAGCCTCCGCCACGGACGGATAGCCGTCCGGCCCCAGCTGGATCAGCTCCGGCACGATGTCCGCGCACAGCCCATGGCCCTCGCACAGCGTCCAGTCCACCGCGAGCCGCCGGCCACTGGGGGACTCGCCCCGCGGCGCCCGCGTGTGCAGCGGCAGCACGCCCCGTACGGGACGCCCGCAGCCGCCCCCTAGAACATGCGCGGCGAGATCGTCCTTGAACGCTGCGATCGTCGACTCCAGGAACGCGGCCGAACCGTCCGGGTGCTTGCACGCCCCGCGCCGCTTCACCGCCCTGGTGACCTGCTGGAGCGCTTCGAGGGCGGTCGGGCCGCCGCCGTTCAGGACGTCCTCCAGGCCGCGCGCCGCCGCCGGCAGACCCAGATAGCAGGGCCCGCACTGGCCCGCGCTCTCCGAGGCCAGCCACCGCGCCACCCGGAGCGCCTCCCCGAGCGGGCAGGTGTCCGCGCCGACGGGCAGGATCGCGCCCGCGCCGAGCGCGCCCCCGGCCGTCTCCAGGGACACGCGGGAGACCACCGCCTCCTGCGCCGCGTACGCGTCGAGCCACTTCCCGTGGTACCCGCCGGTCAGGACGCCCTGGGGGAGCGGCGGGGCGCCGGCCAGCTGCAGTACGTACCGCAGCGGCACTCCTGACGGCGCTTCGAGGACCATCGGGCGGGCGACGTCTCCGGAGAGGGTCAGCAGGACCGTGCCCGGCTCGTCGCGCAGGCCGGTGCGGCAGTAGCGCTCGGCGCCGATGCGGGCGGCGACCGCGAGCTGCGCGAACGTCTCGGCGTTCGACAGGAGCGTGGGCGCGCCGCCCACGCCGGAGTCGGACGCGCGCGCCTTGCGGCCCGGGGGCACGGGCGGTCCGCCGTCCGCCGAGCGGATCAGGGCGGACGACTCCCCGGTGACCATACGTACGGGATTGCGCTGCACGCGCGCGCGTAGCGGGGCGCCACGGCGGTCGGACAGGCCCCGCTCGGCGAGCGCGGCCCGCGTCGACGCCTCGGTGGAGTCGCGGGTCACGCCCACGACGAGGGTGCGGGCGCCGAGCGCCTCGGCGGCCAGGAGTGCCCCGTCGAGGACGAGGTGCGGGGCGCGGTTGATCAGCACCGTGTCCTTGCGGCAGGCGGGCTCGTCCTCGCTGCCGTTGACCACGACGACGGGACGTACGCCCCGCCCTATCGCCGACCGGGCGACCGCGCGGAGCTTCTCGGCGAAGGGGAACCCCGCGCCGCCCCGCCCGCGCAGCGCGATCTGCCCGGCCAACGCGGCCAGTTGCTCACCGCCCATCGGTTCGAGCGGGCCGTGCACCTTCAGGTGCATGGCCAGGTCGAGGCGCTCGACCAGGTCGAAGCCCGAGGTGAGCTGGGGGAGCCCGACGACGCGGACCTCGGGGACGTCGGGCAGCGCGGTGTTCACTGGGGGCCTCCGGGCGGCGCGCCCCACGGCTCACCCGCGCTGGGGGCCTGGAACGGGCCGGGCAGGGTGTCGGCGGCGGGCCCGGTCTGGACGCCAGGGGTGCTGCCGTAGGGGGTGTCGAGGGTGGGGTCGTACGCGGACGGGGACGGGGGCGCCTGGGCGGGGGGTGGCGGGGACGGGGCCGGCCAGCGTTCGTGGGGCGCGGGGGGTGCGGGGGGTGCGGGGGGTTCGTAATGCTCGTGGGGCTCGTGGGTGACGGGGGGCGGGGCGATGGGGGCCGAGACCGCGCGGTAGGCGGCTGAGAAGCCGACGCCGACGCCGTGGGAGGAGGTGGCGGGGCGCGGGGCGTACGTGGGGCGCGCCGGGGGCTCGTACGAGGGTGGTGGGGTGACGTCCTTGGTGCGGGGGCCCCGGCCCGGCCCGGCGCCGGTGTCCAGCAGGGCGAGGACGCGGGCGGCGACCTCGCGCTTGACGGGGCCGGGCGCCGCGCGCAGGGCGACCGCGCCGCTCACGGCGACCAGGCACAGGCAGTAGAGGACCACCACGTAGGTCTGCGGCTGGCGTCCCGCGTACAGGCCGTGGAGCAGCGCGCAGCACCAGGCGGGGTAGGCGAGCATGTGCAGGGCGCGCCAGCGGGAGGCGATCCGGGCGGGGGAGGCGAAGGTCTTGCGCAGGGCGCCGGTGACGCCGGTGGTCACCATGAGGAGGCCGCCCAGCGAGCCGAGGCCGATGAGGCCCGCGCTGCCGGTGACGCCGAGTCCGAAGGGGAGCAGCGCGCCGAGCGCGGACACATGGCCGAGGGCCAGTTTGACGGTGACGTGCAGCAGCAGGAAGCCGATCGAGGCGACCGCCGTGGCCCGGTGCACGGCCTGCGCGAGCAGGCGCCGGCGCACGGTCAGGAACAGCCGGTCGGAGGCGACCAGGCCCCAGACGACGGACGCTGTCAGGGACACCAGGGACAGCACTCCGGTGGTGAAGTCGAGCGCGGCGCGGAAGGCGTCGCTCCCCCCGAGAACCACTAGGGGTATCAGCAGCAGGGCCGCCGCGCACAGGGCTCCCCGTACGGTCCGGCCGGGGCCCGGTGAGGGGCGGATCCTGCGGCCGGGGCGCCGGGAGTTCGTCCCGAAACCCGTCCCGAAACCCGTCCCGAATCCCGTACCGGAGTGCGTACCGGAGTGCGTCCGGGAGCTGGTCCAGGAGTTCGGTGGGGAGGGCGGCGGGGGGTACGGCGGGGAGTGCGGTGGAGGGTTCATGGGGGCGACTCCGAATGGCTCGGCAAAGCGGTCCCGCGCCGCACTCTAGGTCGGTCCATACCGGCCGGTAGGGGGTTTGAGTTATCTCGTTGTTATCTAGTGGAGGTGTGGGTTTTGTGTTGCCCCGATAGAAGTCGGTACGCGGAGTAACCCTTGGCCCTCGGTCTTCCCGTGGCACTCCCATGGGGCTCCCGTGGCCGCCCGGCGCCCCGCCGTGGAAGCCCGTCGCGGCCCCTGTGGGCCCTGCGGTACCCTGACGCCATGCGTGCCGTACGCCTTCTGCTTAGCGAGCCGCGCTGATCAGTCCCGACCGCTGACGAATCGCGGATCGGAATCGGCGCGGCGCCCCCTCCTGTGCGAGGGGCATTTTTGTTTGACCAGCGCGGTCAGCCGTAAGCAGAGACGATCGATGGAGCTTTGAGGATCATGAGCGAGACGAATTCCGCTGCCGCTTCCGAGGTGGCCGCGCCGCACCGCTACACGGCGGCGATGGCCGCCGACATCGAGGCACGCTGGCAGGACTTCTGGGACGCCGACGGCACGTACGAGGCGCCGAACCCGAGCGGTGACCTGGCCGGTGACCCCGAGGTCGCGTCCCGGCCCAAGAAGTTCGTCATGGACATGTTCCCGTACCCCTCGGGTGCGGGCCTGCACGTCGGCCATCCGCTGGGCTACATCGCCACGGACGTCTTCGCGCGCTTCCAGCGGATGAACGGGCACAACGTCCTGCACACCCTGGGCTTCGACGCGTTCGGCCTGCCGGCCGAGCAGTACGCCGTGCAGACGGGCACCCACCCGCGCACGTCGACCGAGGCCAACATGGTCAACATGAAGTCCCAGCTGCGCCGCCTGGGCCTGGGCCACGACAAGCGCCGGTCGTTCGCCACGATCGACCCCGAGTACTACAAGTGGACCCAGTGGATCTTCGTCCAGATCTTCAACGCCTGGTACGACGACGAGGCGAAGAAGGCCCGCCCGATCGACCAGCTGATCGCGCAGTTCGAGAGCGGTGAGCGCGCCGTACCGGGCTCCACGCGCGCGTGGCACGAGCTGACCGCCGCCGAGCGGGCCGACGTCCTGAGCGAGTACCGGCTGGCGTACGCCTCCGAGGCGCCCGTCAACTGGTGCCCCGGCCTGGGCACCGTGCTGGCCAACGAGGAAGTCACCGCCGACGGCCGGTCCGAGCGCGGCAACTACCCCGTCTTCAAGGCCAAGCTGCGCCAGTGGAACATGCGCATCACCGCCTACGCGGACCGCCTGCTGGACGACCTGGACGCCCTGGACTGGCCCGAGGCGATCAAGCTGCAGCAGCGCAACTGGATCGGCCGCTCGGAGGGCGCCCGCGTCGACTTCCCCGTCGGCGACGACGCGATCACCGTCTTCACCACCCGCCAGGACACCCTGTTCGGTGCCACCTACATGGTTCTGGCGCCCGAGCACGACCTGGTGGACCGGATCGTCCCCGCCGCCTGGCCCGAGGGAACCCACGACGTCTGGACGGGTGGCCACGCGACCCCCGCCGAGGCCGTCGCCGCCTACCGCAAGCAGGCCGCCTCGAAGTCGGACGTCGAGCGGCAGGCCGAGGCCAAGGACAAGACCGGCGTCTTCACCGGCGCGTACGCGACCAACCCGGTCAGCGGCGAGAAGGTCCCCGTCTTCATCGCCGACTACGTCCTGATGGGCTACGGCACCGGCGCGATCATGGCCGTCCCCGCGCACGACAGCCGCGACTTCGCGTTCGCGCGCGCCTTCGAGCTGCCCATGCGCTGTGTCGTGCAGCCGTCCGACGACCGCGGCACCGACACCGCCACGTGGGACGACGCGTTCAGCTCCTACGAGGCACGCCTGGTCAACTCGTCGAGCGACGAGATCTCCGTGGACGGCCTGGGCGTCGCCGACGCCAAGGCCCGGATGACGGAGTGGCTGGAGCGCACCGGCATCGGCCGCGGCACCGTCAACTTCCGCCTGCGCGACTGGCTGTTCAGCCGCCAGCGCTACTGGGGCGAGCCCTTCCCGATCGTCTACGACGAGGACGGCGTCGCGCACTCGCTGCCCGAGTCGATGCTGCCGCTGGAACTGCCGGAGGTCGACGACTACACCCCGCGGACCTTCGACGCGGACGACGCCGACACCGAGCCCGAGACGCCGCTGTCGCGCAACGAGGAGTGGGTGAACGTCACCCTGGACCTGGGCGACGGCACCGGTCCGAAGAAGTACCGCCGCGAGACCAACACCATGCCCAACTGGGCGGGTTCGTGCTGGTACGAGCTGCGCTACCTGGACCCCCACAACAGCGAGAAGCTGGTCGACCCGGCCATCGAGCAGTACTGGATGGGCCCCCGCGAGGGCCAGCCCACCGGCGGCGTCGACCTGTACGTGGGCGGCGCCGAGCACGCCGTGCTGCACCTGCTGTACGCCCGCTTCTGGTCGAAGATGCTGTTCGACCTGGGCCACATCTCGTCGGCCGAGCCGTTCCACAAGCTGTACAACCAGGGCATGATCCAGGCCTACGTGTACCGCGACAGCCGCGGTATCGCGGTGCCCGCCGCCGAGGTCGAGGAGCGCGACGGCGCGTACTACTTCGAGGGCGAGAAGGTCTCCCGTCTGCTGGGCAAGATGGGCAAGTCCCTGAAGAACGCCGTCACGCCGGACGAGATCTGCGCCGAGTACGGCGCGGACACCCTGCGCCTGTACGAGATGGCGATGGGCCCCCTGGACGTCTCGCGGCCGTGGGACACGCGCGCGGTGGTGGGCCAGTTCCGTCTGCTGCAGCGCCTGTGGCGCAACGTCGTGGACGAGGCGACCGGCGAGGTCACCGTGGTCGACGGCGACGCCGACGAGGACACGCTGCGCGCGCTGCACAAGGCGATCGACGGCGTCCGCCAGGACCTGGAGGGCATGCGCTTCAACACCGCCATCGCCAAGGTCACCGAGCTGAACAACCACCTGACCAAGGTGGGCGGGCCGCTGTCGCGCAGCGTCGCCGACCGCCTGGTCCTGCTGGTCGCGCCGCTGGCCCCGCACATCGCCGAGGAGCTGTGGCGCAAGCTGGGGCACGCCGACTCGGTCGTCCACCAGGACTTCCCCGTCGCCGACCCCGCGTACGTCGTGGACGAGTCCGTGACCTGCGTCGTGCAGATCAAGGGCAAGGTCAAGGCGCGCCTGGAGGTGTCCCCGTCGATCTCCGACGAGGAGCTGGAGAAGGTCGCTCTGGCCGACGAGCGCGTCGTCGCCGCGCTGGACGGGGCCGGCATCCGCAAGGTCATCGTGCGGGCGCCGAAGCTGGTGAACATCGTCCCCGCGTGAGCGACGACCGCTCCGGTTAGCCGGTTAGCCGGTTAGCCGGTTAGCCGGTCAGCCGGATCAGGGATCAGGGATCAGGGTTGTTCCCTACGGGCAGGTTGGGGGTTCCGCTGGAACCTCCGGCCTGCCTTTTCCGTTTACGGTGGAAGAGTGAAAGAGGCGGACGGACCGCTGTCCTCGTCGGGAGGAGCGTCATGGGAGAGGCCGTGTTCGCAATAGTGGCGCTCGTCTTCGTACTGTTCGTGGCCCTCGGTGTGTACGCGACGGTGAAGGTGGTCGGAGCCGCCAAGCGCGGAGTGGACCGCACGGTCGCGCAGGCCCGCCGTTCGGTGGAGGACACGACGCTGCGGGCCAAATCGTTCGCCCAGCCGGGCGCCGTCGGCGAGCTGGCCCAACTACGCCTCAAGCTGCGCACGTCGATGAGATCCACCCAGGACGCGCTCCACGCGCACGTGGTCGACGACCCCACGCTCAAGGAGTCGCTTGACCTTTTCGCACGGCTCAGCGTGCACGGCCATGAGCTGGACGAGGACCTGAAGCGGCTGGAGACCGAGCCGGACAAGGCGCATCTCGCCGAGCTCCTGCCCGACCTGCGGCGGCGGACGGAGCGGATCACCGGCTCGGCCGACTCCCTGCGCCGCGCGGCCAGAGACCGCGCGCACCGGCTCGTGGACGACGACCTGGAGACCCTGAGCGCGCAGATCGACGTGGAGGCGGGGGCGCTGCGGCACTGGACGACCGAACCGTCGCCCGAGACCGCGCCGACGCCGCCGTCATGGCCCGACTCCCCGTCCCCGGAGCGCCCCGCCACGCATCAGACGTGGCCGGAGACCCCGGAGAGCGGACCTGCCGAGGAGGCCGACCGGCCCGCGATCACCCCGGCCGACCCGCGCCCCACCTATCCTTGGCAGAAGAAAGCCCGCCCGGAGAGCACGACTTGACGCGCGCCGGAGCCACCGGGGCCGGGCTGCCGTCCACCGGCCCGGGCAGGTAATCTCCAGCTCATGTCCCGCCATGTCGCGATCGTCACGGATTCAACGGCCTACCTGCCGCAGGGGACGATGGAGCGTCACGGGATCACCGCGGTCCCCCTGACCGTGGTCCTCGGCGACCAGGCCCTCGACGAGGGCGCGGAGATCTCCACACGTTCACTCGCCGAAGCCCTCCAGAAGCGCCGGCCGGTGACCACGTCCCGGCCGAGCCCCGAGGTCTTCGCCGCCACCTATCGCAAGGTGGCCGAGGCGGGCGCGACCGCCGTCGTCTCGCTCCATCTGTCGTCCGAACTCTCCGGCACGTACGACGCCGCGGTCCTCGCGGCGCGCGAGGCGCCGGTGCCGGTCAGAGTCGTGGACACCGGCATGGTCGCGATGGCCCTCGGGTTCTGCGCGCTCACCGCCGCCGAGGTGGCGGACGCGGGCGGCACGGCAGACGAGGCCGTGACCGCGGCGGAGAAGCGGGCCGCCGCCACCGCCGCGTACTTCTACGTCGACACGCTGGACTATCTCCGCCGCGGCGGCCGTATCGGCGCCGCCCAGGCACTGCTCGGCTCGGCACTCGCCGTGAAGCCGCTGCTGCAGCTGGAGGGCGGACGCATCGAACTGCTCGAGAAGGTGCGCACCTCGTCGAAGGCGATCGCCCGGCTCCAGGAGATCGTCACGGAGCGCGCGGGGGCGAGCGAGGTCGACATCGCGGTGCACCATCTCGCGGCACCGGACCGGGCGCAGACGTTCGCGGACCGGCTGCGGGAGGGGGTTCCGGGGCTGATGGACCTGCATGTCAGTGAGGTCGGCGCGGTGATCGGGGCGCATACGGGGCCGGGGTTGCTGGGGGCGGTTGTGTCGCCTCGGTGAGGTGACGGTTCCTCAGGTCGTGGGCTGAGTGTTGCGGGTTGAGCGTTGTGGGTGACGGAGTTATCCACAACTGCCAGGTTGTCCCCGGGAATTGAGCAAGATCACCGGCGATTTCGCGAAGTGCCTAGCGTTCGTGACATGGCACTTGGATCAGCTTTTTCAGAGGCGGCGGAACATTCAGAGACGCTTGCGGCTGCGGGGGACGGGGCGCCCGGGGCCGGGTCGGGGACGTGGCAGCGGCGTAGGCGGGTGCGGAGGCGCTATCGGCAGGCGTCGGCCGAGGCGTTGAGGTTGCGGGCGGAGGCGTTGTTCGCGCAGGGGCGGGGTGGGCCGCGGGGCTCGCCGGGTCCGGTGGAGTGGGTGCGGCCGGCGCCTGCGCCCCTTCCACGGTGGGCCGGCACCGCGTCCTCACGTCCTCCGCGGTGGGCTCGGGTCGGTGCTGGTACTGGTGCTGGTGCCGATGTCGACGAGGCGGCGGCGGGGGACTTCGCGGGGGAGCGGGACGAGGGGGCGGGCGAGGTCGAGAGGCCTGCGGCGGCCCCCTGGCGGGAGCGCGCGGTGTTCGCCGTGCGTGAGCGGATGCCGCTGTGGATGCAGACGCGGTGCGGGCTCGAGCGGCGGAGCGTGATCGCTCTGGTCGTGGTGCTGGTCGTCGCCGCCGGTTTCGCCGTGCACCACTTCTGGGCCGGGCGGGCTCAGCCGGTGAGCGCGCCCGAGGTGGTGCGGTCGGCGGCGCCCGGCGAGGGGGCCGGTGCGTCCGGCGCCGGTCAGCCGGGGCCCGGTCCGTCCGCACCGGCGGGAGGGGCGCAGACCCCGGGAGGTGTGGCCGGCACCGGCGGTTCCGGCGGCACCGGTGGGGCGGAGATCGTGGTGGACGTCAGCGGGAAGGTGCGGAGCCCCGGGATCCACCGGCTGCCGGCCGGATCCAGGGTCGCCGACGCGTTGCGCGCCGCCGGCGGGATCCGCCCGGGCGTCGACCTCACGGGAATCAACAGGGCGCGCCTGCTGGCGGACGGAGAGCAGGTGGTCGTGGGCGCCCCCGCGGCGCCGGGCGGGACGGGGGCCGGAGCTGCGGGAGCCGCCGGGGCCGGGGCCGCGGCTGCGGGCCCGATCGGTCTCAACACCGCCACCGCCGAACAGCTCGACACATTGCCGGGCGTCGGCCCCGTCCTGGCCCAGCACATCATCGACTACCGCACCGAGCACGGGGGTTTCCGCTCCGTCGACGAGTTACGCGAGGTCAACGGCATCGGCGACCGGCGCTTCTCCGACCTCCAGAATCTCGTACGGCCATGAGGCGCACGGGAGTTGCGGCGCCGCCGGTGGGGCGAGGGGCGTCGGCGGGGCGAAGGGTGTCGGTGGGGCGACGGGCGTCGGGCGAGACCCGGGCCGGAGCGGTGGCCGGTAAGGGCTCGGGCCGGTCCCTGGGTGACGCCAATCCCCGGCAGGAGGGCCCGGCCGACCTCCGCCTCGTCCCTCCGGCACTCGGTGCCTGGATCGCGGCGGCGCTGGCCCTGGACGCTCCGGCGGTCTGGGTGACGGTCCTGGCGTCGGTCTGCGTGGCGGTGGCGGGGTTGTTGCTGCTGGGCGGGGCGGCGAGGGGTGGGCACGGTCGGACGGGGCCGTTGCCCTCGTCGTCCCCGGCGCGTCGTATGTCCGTGGCCGCTGTCCTGCTCTGTGTCGCCGCGTCCGCTGCGTCAGCCGCGCTGCACGGTGCGGATCTGACGCGTGGGCCTGTTCCCGGGCTCGCCCGGCAATACGCGCGGGTGACGGTCGAGTTGGAGGTGACGGCCGATCCGAGGCTCACGCGGCCGCGGGTGAAGGGGGACCACGCGGCGCCCTCGTCCGTCGTCATCGCCGCCGATGTGCTGCGGGTCGACGCCCGGGCGCGGGCCGGGGACGCGGGGTCCGGGTCCGGAACGCGGGTGCGGACGCCTGTCCTGGTCCTCGCCGACGTGGACCGCGAGGCCGCCGGACCGTCGCCCTGGCTGTCGCTCCTGCCCAGTACGCGGCTGGTCGTGGACGGAGGGCTCGCGCCCGCGTCCGCCGGCGGAGGCAGGGTCGCGGCCCTGCTCCGCGTCGGGCACGACGACAGCCCGGAGATCGTGGGAGCGCCGTCCACGGCTCAGCGGTTCGCGGGGAGACTCAGGAGCGGGCTGCGGGAGGCGACCGACGGGCTGCCCGCGGACGCACGCACGCTGCTGCCCGGGCTCGTCGTCGGGGACACCGCGAGAGTGCCGCCCGAGTTGCACGAGGCGTTCGAGGCCACGGACCTGTTGCACCTGACAGCTGTCAGCGGGGCGAACTTCACGATCCTGCTCGCCCTGCTCATCGGCCCGCCCGGCACCGCGCACCGTTCCGAGCGGCGGGGCCTCGCGCCACGTCTCGGGATCCCGCTGCGGGCGACCGCTCTGCTCGGCGGCGCGCTCACGCTCGGCTTCGTGACCGTGTGCAGACCGGAGCCCAGCGTGGTGAGGGCGGCGGCATGCGGACTCGTCGCACTGCTCGCCATCGGCACCGGGCGACGCAGGTCCCTGATCCCGGCACTGGCCACGGTCGTCCTGCTGCTGGTGCTGTACGACCCCTGGCTCGCGCGGAGTTACGGGTTCCTGCTGTCCGTCCTGGCCACCGCCGCGCTGCTGACGCTGGCCCCGCGCTGGGGTGCCGCGCTACGACGGCGGGGGTGTCCGCCGCGTCTCGCGGAGGCGCTCGGCGCGGCCGGCGCGGCGCAGGCGGTGTGTGCGCCGGTGGTCGCCGTCATCGCCTCCCGGGTGAGTCTGGTGGCGGTGCCGTGCAATCTGCTCGCGGAGTTCGCGGTGGCGCCGGCCACGGTGCTGGGGTTCGCGGCCCTGGCCACCGCGCCGTTGGCGATGCCGGTCGCGAAGGTCTTTGCCTGGTGCGCGAGTTGGCCCGCCGGGTGGATCGCGGACATCGCGCGGGCGGGTGCGGGGCTGCCGGGCGGTGGAGTGGACTGGCCCGGCGGCCCGCTCGGCGGACTCCTGCTCGCCGTAGTCACCCTGGGCGTGGTCCTGGTGGGCCGCCGCGTGCTCAGATCCCCATGGCTCACGGGAGCATGCGTGCTGCTCCTGCTCCTCGTGGTCACGCAGCCGCGGCCCCTCACCCGGGTCATCACGGGCTGGCCGCCGCCGGGGTGGCGGATGGTGATGTGTGACGTGGGGCAGGGGGACGCGCTGGTGCTCGCGGCGGGGCCGGGCGAGGGCGTGGTGGTCGACGCGGGGCCGGACCCGGTGCTCGTGGATCGTTGCCTTCGTTCGCTAGGGATCACTCGTGTCCCGCTCGTCCTGCTGACCCATTTCCACGCGGATCACGTCGCGGGCCTGGCCGGGGTGCTGCGGGGGCGCGAGGTGGGGGCGATCGAGACGACGGGCTTCGACGAGCCGCCTGAACAGGTGCGATTCGTGAGGGGGTTGGCGGCTGCCCGGCACATCGCGCTGACGCGGGCGGTCGCGGGGGAGCGGCGGAGGGCGGGCCGCCTCGACTGGCAGGTGCTGTGGCCCCCGCCGCGCCCGGCACCCGACCCGGACGGTCCGAACGACGCGAGCGTCACGCTGCTCGTCCGTATCGCGGGACTCACCTTCCTGCTCCTGGGCGACCTCGAACCACCCGCACAGCGTGCCCTGTTGAGATCACCGGCCGGGGCGGGGCTGCCGCCCGTGGACGTGCTCAAGGTCGCCCATCACGGCTCGGCCTACCAGGACCCGGAGCTCCTGCGCCGCGCCGCGCCCCGGCTGGCCCTGATCTCGACGGGCGAGGGCAACCCGTACGGACATCCGTCGGCCCGTACGGTCGCGGCGCTGCGGGCCGGGGGAGCGGCGGTCCTCCGGACGGACCGGGACGGGGCGTTGGCGGTGACGGGGTCCGGGCCGGGCGGAGGCGGGCCGGGGCTGGGGGTGGTGGCCGGCGGTGGGTGACGGGTGAGGGTGACGGGTGACGGCAGCGTGACGGCCGGCGTGGGCGGTGTGACATTACTCGCTGGTAGAAATGCCGCTGCGCTGCTGAAAAAGTAAGTGGAATACCAAATTCAGGCATCTCTATACAGGGGGTAACAGTCTCTGGCATTCCCGCGATGTGGGCTCGTGTTGCCTCGAATGCCACAACGATGGTCGAATGCATCTTCGTTGATGGTGGTGTCAAGTCTCACGGGGTGTCTCGCACATGTTCGGCCGCTGGATGGGAAACCGTACGAACCGGGCTCAACGAGCAAATCCCCTGGCCGGGGTGAGCGTGCCGTACGGTGCGGGTGTCCTCAGCTGCCGGGCGCTCGACCCTGTCAACGAGCCGGTGCGGGGCGCCGAGTTCGCGGTCAGTGATGCCATGGGGCGCACGATCGTGAGTGGCGGAGCCGACCCGTTCGGGTCTTTCGTCGCGACCGTGCCCGCCGGCGAGTACCGGCTCGCGGTCACGGCGGAGGGGTACACCCCGTACCGGGGGAACGCCTCGGTCGGGGAGAGCGTGCACTCCTCGCTCGGCGACATCATGCTCCAGGTCGCCCAGCCGCCCGCCCTGCCCGCGTCCGGGGACTGGGAGATCGAGCCGATGCACTCGTCGGTCGGGTTCACGGCACGGCACATCGGGCTCGCCCGGATCCACGGCCGGTTCAACACGTTCGCGGGCGCGCTGCGCATCGCCGACCAGTTCGAGCGCTCCGCGATGCACGTGGTCATCGACGCGTCGTCCATCGACACGGCCGTGAAGATGCGCGACGACCATCTCCGGTCGGCCGACTTCCTCGACGTGGACCAGTTTCCGACGCTCGAGTTCTACAGCGACCGTTTCGTGCACAAGGGAGGCAGCCGCTGGGCGATCACCGGCGCGCTGTCGCTGCACGGCGTGACCCGCACGATCACGCTCGACACGGAGTACCTGGGCACGGGCAACGGCATGGAGGGCGAGACCCGCGCCGCCTGCCGCGCCACGACGGAGCTGCACCGCGACGACTTCACGGTCAACTGGCAGACGATGCTGGCCCGCGGGATCGCGGCGGTCGGCTCCAGCGTGAAGATCGAGCTCGACATCCAGATCGTCCCCAAGACCTGACGCGCCTCCACGGACGTCCTCCGGACGCGGCGCTCCGGGGCGGGTGTCACGATGCGGCGTTCCGGGGCGGGCCTCGCATCGCCTCGCACCCGCACCTGCACCGCGCCGCGTGGGGCCCTGTCGTTCGTGGGGCCCTCGCGTTACGGCGCTTCGAGCCAGCCCTCGTGTTCGGCCGCGAGTTCGTCGAGTGACGTGGGGTCGAGGCGGCCCGTGGGGTCCTCGATCACCACGAGCCACTGGGCGTCCTCGGCGTCGTCCTCGCCGGCCAGGGCGTCGCGTACGAGCTGGGGCTCCTCGGTGAGGGCGAACCGGTCGGGGAGCTCCTCGGCCACCTCCTCCGCGGCATCGCGGTCGGGCAGCACCAGTACATGTCGTGCGTCGGTCACCCGGCCATTCTCCGGCACGGCGGGCGTTGTCAGTGCCGCGTGGGATGCTTGACCGCGATGGCCAGGAAGACAGCTCACGACGATCCGCTCGCTCCCCTCACCCTCGCCGTGGGGCAGGAGGACCTGCTGCTCGACCGCGCCGTGCAGCAGGTGGTGGCGGCCGCCCGCGCCGCCGACGCGGACACGGACGTGCGCGACCTCACGCCCGACCAGCTCCAGCCCGGCACGCTCGCCGAGCTGACCAGCCCGTCGCTCTTCGCCGAGCGCAAGGTCGTCGTCGTGCGCAATGCGCAGGACCTGTCGGCCGACACGGTCAAGGACGTGAAGAGCTATCTCGCGGCGCCCGCCGAGGAGATCACCCTGGTGCTGCTGCACGCCGGCGGAGCCAAGGGCAAGGGCCTGCTCGACGCGGCGCGCAAGGTGGGGGCCCGGGAGGTCGCCTGCCCCAAGATGACGAAGCCGGCGGACCGGCTGGCGTTCGTGCGGAGCGAGTTCCGGGCGATCGGCCGCTCGGCGACCCCAGAGGCGTGCCAGGCCCTGGTCGACTCGATCGGCAGCGACCTGCGGGAGCTGGCGTCGGCCGTGACACAGCTCGGCGCGGACGTCGAGGGCACGATCGACGAGGCGGTCGTCGCCCGGTACTACACGGGCCGGGCGGAGGCATCCAGCTTCACCGTCGCCGACAGGGCCGTCGAGGGCCGGGCGGCGGAGGCGCTGGAGGCGCTGCGGTGGTCGTTGTCGACGGGGGTCGCACCCGTACTGATCACGAGCGCGCTCGCGCAGGGGGTCCGGGCCATCGGCAAGCTGTCGTCCGCGCGCGGTGGCCGGCCCGCGGATCTCGCCCGTGAGCTGGGGATGCCTCCGTGGAAGATCGACCGAGTGCGGCAGCAGATGCGGGGCTGGACGCCGGACGGCGTGGCCGTTGCGCTGAGGGCTGTCGCGGAGGCGGACGCCGGGGTCAAGGGGGGCGGGGATGATCCGGAGTATGCGTTGGAGAAGGCCGTTGTGGTGATCGCGCGGGCTGCGCGGTCTCGGGGACGCTAGCCCTTCGGGGGGCGGGGGCGGTCTCGGGGGCTTGGTGCGGGGCGCGTCGGTGCGGGTGCGGGTGCGGGTGCGTCGTGGCGTGCGCCCGGGGGAGTCGCCCCCGCCGCCCCTTCCCGTCCCGTCCCTGGGGGCTGCGCCCCCAGACCCCCGCTGTCGGCCTCGGCCTCGTCCTCAATCGCCGGACAGGCTTAAAGACCGGACAGGCTTAAAAGACGGGACAGGCTTAAAAGAAAAGAACCAACGCCGAGTGCCCCCGCTTCCTGTCGGAAGCGGGGGCACTCGGTTCAAGCTCAATTTGTGAGCCCACGCCCGCGTGGCGAACGCAGGTCGCGCGTGGGCTCGGGGGCCGGTCGGGAGCGGATGAGAGAGGGCCCGCTCTGGGTCCTTCCGGCGATCACATCAAAAGGAGGTTCAGCCCTTGAGGGTCGAGACCTTCGAAGCAAGCGCCGACTTCTTGTTGGCGGCCTGGTTCTTGTGGATGACGCCCTTCGAGACGGCCTTGTCGAGCTTGCGCGTGGCCTCACGGGTCAGCGCGGTGGCCTTCTCGACGTCACCCGCGGCGACGGCCTCGCGGGCACGGCGGATCGCGGTCTTGAGGGAGGACTTGACAGCCTTGTTGCGCTGACGAGCCTTCTCGTTGGTCTTGATCCGCTTGATCTGGGACTTGATGTTCGCCACGAAATGAGCCTTTTCAGGTTCAGGCACGCGAGCTCACGCCCACGCGCCGATGATTTCTCTTGAAGTGCCTCGTGCTGAGAGGGTATGAGACACAGCTGTCCACGGTACCAGCCGCGCTCCGAGCGGCCCAAACCGGGCGCAGTCCCGCGTCCGTGGGACCATGGAACCTACGTATCGATCCCAACCGAGGCCGACCTGAGGCATAAGGCGCCTCAAGAGACAGGACCCTGCGTGCCCGCGACCCCTAACAATGTGCCCGAGCCGAGCCGTACCGACCCGGCGCTGATCCGCAATTTCTGCATCATCGCGCACATCGACCACGGCAAGTCCACGCTCGCCGACCGGATGCTCCAGCTGACCGGTGTGGTCGAGCAGCGGCAGATGCGTGCTCAGTACCTCGACCGGATGGACATCGAGCGCGAGCGCGGCATCACGATCAAGTCCCAGGCGGTGCGACTGCCCTGGGCCCCGACCGAGGGGCCCGGCCAGGGCAGTACCCACATCCTCAACATGATCGACACCCCGGGACACGTGGACTTCACGTACGAGGTCTCGCGGTCCCTCGCGGCCTGTGAGGGTACGGTCCTGCTCGTCGACGCGGCCCAGGGCATCGAGGCGCAGACCCTTGCCAACCTCTACCTGGCGATGGAGAACGACCTCACCATCGTCCCGGTGCTCAACAAGATCGACCTGCCCGCCGCCCAGCCGGAGAAGTTCTCCGAGGAGCTGGCGAACCTCATCGGCTGCCAGCCGGAGGACGTTCTCAAGGTCTCCGCGAAGACCGGTGTCGGCGTGGACGCGCTCCTCGACCGGGTCGTCAAGGACGTCCCGGCCCCGGTCGGTGTGGCGGACGCCCCCGCCCGCGCGATGATCTTCGACTCGGTCTACGACTCGTACCGGGGTGTCGTCACCTACGTCCGTGTCGTCGACGGGCAGCTCAACAAGCGCGAGCGCATCAAGATGATGTCCACGGGCGCCACCCACGAGCTGCTCGAGATCGGTGTCTCCTCGCCGGAGATGACCCCGGCCGACGGCATCGGCGTCGGCGAGGTGGGCTACATCATCACCGGCGTGAAGGACGTCCGTCAGTCCAAGGTCGGTGACACGATCACCTCCCTGCACAACGGCGCCACCGTGGCCCTCGGCGGCTACAAGGACCCCAAGCCGATGGTGTTCTCGGGCCTCTATCCGCTGGACGGATCGGAGTACCCGGACCTCCGCGAGGCCCTCGACAAGCTCCAGCTCAACGACGCGGCGCTGGTCTACGAGCCGGAGACCTCCGCCGCCCTCGGCTTCGGCTTCCGTGTCGGCTTCCTCGGCCTGCTCCACCTGGACGTGATCCGCGAACGCCTGGAGCGCGAGTTCGGCCTCGACCTGATCGCCACCGCGCCCAACGTGGTCTACCGCGTAGTCATGGAGGACGGCAGCGAGCACACGGTCACCAACCCGAGCGAGTTCCCCGAGGGCAAGATCTCGGACGTGTACGAGCCGGTGGTCCGCGCCACGATCCTCGCCCCCAGCGAGTTCATCGGCGCGATCATGGAGCTCTGCCAGACCCGCCGCGGCACGCTCCTCGGCATGGACTACCTCTCCGAGGACCGCGTGGAGATCCGCTACACGCTGCCCCTCGCGGAGATCGTCTTCGACTTCTTCGACCAGCTGAAGTCCAAGACCAGGGGTTACGCCTCCCTCGACTACGAGCCCACCGGCGAGCAGTCCTCCTCCCTGGTCAAGGTCGACATCCTGCTGCACGGCGACAAGGTCGACGCCTTCTCCGCCGTCACCCACAAGGACGCGGCGTACGCGTACGGCGTGCGGCTCGTGGCGAAGCTGCGCGAGCTCATCCCGCGGCAGGCCTTCGAGGTGCCGATCCAGGCCGCGATCGGCTCCCGGGTCATCGCCCGCGAGACGATCCGCGCCATCCGCAAGGACGTCCTCGCGAAGTGCTACGGCGGTGACATCTCCCGTAAGCGCAAGCTGCTCGAGAAGCAGAAGGAGGGCAAGAAGCGCATGAAGATGGTCGGCTCCGTCGAGGTGCCGCAGGAAGCCTTCATCGCGGTGCTCTCCAGCGACGACAGCGCTACCAAGAAGAAGTAGCGGAAGTCGCCGGCAAGAAGAAGTAACAGAAGTAGTGGCAGAGGTATCGGCCCGTAGGTGGGCAGTGGATACGCAGTAGGCCGGCTGGGACAGCGGTCCGGGGTCCGTCGCGCGTCAGCGCGGCGGACCTCCTGTTTTCCCGGCATGGTTGTGCGGGCCTTTTGTGGGGGCCGTGTGTACAGGGGCTGTCGGGAAGAAGTGACAGGCGGCCTCCCCTTACGTACCGGGCGACTGCGCTCTACTCTGATCACTGCTCGGTAGTTACTCGCCAGTTAAACAACAGCCGCCAACAGCCAGCCGCGCCAAGTCTCGCCGCACTGTCGCGGGCCCCCGGAGGACGTCGTGAGCGACACACAGACCCTGATCGAGAACCGTCCGCCGTCCGTGGCGGCCCTCTTCCTCGAGCGCGTGGCGGCCACGCCCGACACCGAGGCCTACCGCTACCCGGTGCCGGCGGTTTCCGGCGAGGGCCCCGACGAATGGAAGTCGCTGAGCTGGGCGCAGGCCTCGACCCGCGTCTACGCCATCGCGGCCGGCCTCATCGAGCTCGGCGTCAAGGCGGAGGAGCGGGTCGCGCTCGCCTCCTCCACGCGGGTCGAGTGGATCCTCGCCGACCTCGGCATCCTGTGCGCCGGCGCGGCCACGACCACCGTGTACCCGCAGACCAACGCCGAGGAGTCGGCGTTCATCCTGTCGGACTCGGACAGCAAGGTCCTGATCGCCGAGGACGCGGCGCAGCTGGCCAAGGCCCGTGAGCGCCGGACCGACCTGCCCGACCTCGCCCATGTCGTCGTCATCGACGAGACCGGGGTCGAGCCGGACGCCGCGGACCCGGAGGGCTGGCTGCTCACGCTCGCCGACCTGGAGAAGCGGGGCGCCGCGTACCTGGAGAAGCACCCGGACCTGATCAAGGAGAAGGTCGGCGGGATCACGTCCGACCAGCTCGCGACGCTGATCTACACCTCCGGCACCACCGGCCGCCCCAAGGGCGTGCGCCTCCCGCAGGACAACTGGTCGTACATGGCGAAGGCCATCGCCGCGACCGGCCTGGTCGGCGCGGACGACGTGCAGTACCTGTGGCTGCCCCTCGCGCACGTCTTCGGCAAGGTCCTGACCTCCGGCCAGATCGAGGTCGGACACGTTACCGCCGTGGACGGCCGCGTGGACAAGATCATCGAGAACCTGCCGGTCGTGCAGCCGACGTACATGGCCGCCGTCCCGCGCATCTTCGAGAAGGTCTACAACGGCGTCGCGGCCAAGGCGCGCGCCGGTGGCCCCGCCAAGTACAAGATCTTCCAGTGGGCGGCCGAGGTCGCGCGCGAGTACGCGAAGGCCAGCCAGGACAACTTCCGCAGGACCGGGACGGCCAGCGTGCCGTTCTCGCTCGGCGCCAAGCACAAGGTCGCCGACGCGCTCGTCTACTCCAAGCTGCGGGACGCGTTCGGCGGCCGGCTGCGCGCCTGTGTCTCCGGCTCGGCGGCGCTCGCCCCCGAGATCGGCTACTTCTTCGCCGGCGCGGGCGTGCACATTCTCGAGGGCTACGGCCTCACGGAGTCCTCCGCCGCGTCCTTCGTCAACCCGGGCGAGGCGTACCGCACCGGCACGGTCGGCAAGCCGCTGCCCGGCACGGAGGTGCGGATCGCGGACGACGGCGAGATCCTGCTGCGCGGCCCCGGCATCATGCAGGGCTACCACGGGCTCGCCGAGAAGACCGCCGAGGTCCTGGAGTCCGACGGCTGGTTCCACACCGGTGACATCGGCGAGCTGTCGCCCGACGGCTACCTCAAGATCACCGACCGCAAGAAGGACCTGATCAAGACCTCGGGCGGCAAGTACATCGCGCCCGCCGAGGTCGAGGGCCAGTTCAAGGCCGTGTGCCCGTACGTCTCGAACATCCTGGTGCACGGCGCGGACCGGAACTTCTGCACCGCGCTCATCGCCCTCGACGAGCCGTCCATCCTGGACTGGGCCAAGGAGAACGGCCTGGGGGGCAAGTCGTACGCGGAAGTGGTCGCCGCGCCCGCCACGGTCGAACTCGTCGACGGCTACGTCAAGGAGCTCAACCAGGGCCTCCAGAAGTGGCAGACCATCAAGAAGTTCAAGCTCCTGCCGCGCGACCTCGACATCGAGCACGGCGAACTGACCCCGAGCCTGAAGCTGAAGCGCCCGGTCGTCGAGCGCGAGTACGGACACCTGATCGACGAGATGTACGCGGGCACGCGCGAGGCGTGACCTGAGGAGCGAGGAGCGCGTTTAGGGGGTGCCCCAGGCAGTGCCAGGGGCACCCCCTGTCACTGCCCGGGCTCTTGTGGCCTTAGCACTGCCCGGGCCTCTCGTGGCCCACTTCGGTAACTCCGTGCTGATGAGTGGGACCGGTCTGTCACGCTGGGCGTGTCACCTGAGGCGTCTTCGCCCGAACTGCTCAGGAGCCGCACCGTGGGGCCCATTCCGCTGCAACGGGAGACCACCACCTTCCACGCCACCGACGAGCCGCCCCGCCCCGCGGGAACACCGGCCGTCGCGCGCACCTCGCTGCCCGGAAACCCGCTGGCCCCCGCCGCCGCCCGCCGTTTCGTGCGGTCCGCGCTGGCCGGCTGGGCGGAGTTCGGCCTGCCCGGGGCGGGCGGCGCCGGCGACCGGCTCACCGACGACGCCGTGGTCGTCCTCAGCGAACTCGTCACCAACGCCGTCGTCCACGCGGGCACCAACGTCGAACTTCTGTGCCGCCTGGAGGGCGGCGCCCCCGAAGACCCGGACGACACGCGTGCACCCACGGCACCCGCCGCCGTGGTCATCGAGGTCTCCGACCACCACCCCGCCCGCGCCGTCCGCAGCGACCGTACGGAGAGCGGCCCCGACATCCCCGAGTGCGGGCGCGGACTCCGCCTCGTCGCCTCCCTCTCCGACGCCTGGGGCATCACGTACCAGCGCGGCACCAAGACCGTCTGGGCCCGTCTCCCCGTCGACGGGACCGAGCCGCGCGGCGACGACCCCGACACGTACCCGGCCGCGCGTGGCCGGCGGCGCGGGCTGCGCGCCGCCGGGGTACCGGCGCCCACGCCGCGCCCCCTCCCGCCCGACGAGGACTGGGTGAACCGGGGCGCCCTCGCCTTCCTCGCCGAGGCCTCCGATCTCCTCGCCGGGCAGCTCGACGAGGACCAGGTCGCCTCACTCGCCGGACAGATGCTGGTGCCGCGCCTCGCAGACTGGTGCGCCGTCTGGCTCGACGACGAGGACGGCAGGCCCGACAGGGGCGACGCGGACCGCGCGGGCCGCGGTACCGGCGCCCTCGCCACGTCCCGCCTCGCCCGCGTCTGGCACACCAGCGAGAACCGCGCGGAGGAGCTGCGCCAGATCCTCGAGAAGGACCCGCCGCAGCCGCCCGAGGCGGCGCGCAGCGCGGCCGTCCCCGTGGCGTGGCCCTTCGAGGACCTCGGCGGCGACGACCGGGCGGGCGCCGCGCTCGCGTACCGCCTCACCACGGGCGGCCGCGCCGTCGGCACCCTTCTCATCGGACGGGCGGGCCTCGGCCGCTTCCCTGACGAGGTCACCGGGCTCGTGGAGGACTTCGCCCGCCGCGTGGCCCTCGCGGTCAGTGCCGCCCGCCGCTACGCCCGCCAGGCCACCATCAGCCGCATCCTCCAGCGCGGCCTGCTGCCGTCCGCCGTCGCGCAGATCCCCGGCATCGAGTCCGAGCTCGTCTACGAGCCGCGGGACGCGGGCGGCCCCGGCGGCGACTTCTACGACGTGTTCCCCGCGGGCGAGGGCCGCTGGTGCTTCGCGCTCGGCGACGTCCAGGGAAAGGGCCCGGAGGCGGCCGTCGTCATCGGCCTCGCCCGGCCCTGGCTTCGGCTCCTCGCCCGCGAGGGCTACCAGGTCGCCGAGGTCCTCGACCGGCTCAACCGGCTCCTCCTCGACGACGCCACGGAGGCCGCCGACGCGGCGGCCCGCGCGCTCGCCGCGGCGGGCGGCCCGGGCGCCGCACCCGAGGGCGCCCCCCGCTTCCTCTCCCTCCTGTACGGGGAACTGGTCCCCACCGGCGACGGAACCCGCTGCACCCTGGCCTCCGCCGGCCACCCCCTGCCCCTGCTCCTCCGGCCCGGCGGCGAGGTGGTGGTGGCGGCCGCGCCGCAGATGCTGCTCGGCGTCGTCGAGGACCCGGACTACACGAGCGAGACGTTCGAGATGGCGCCCGGCGACACCCTGCTGTGTGTCACCGACGGCGTGACCGAACGCCGGGACGGACCTCGCCAGTTCGACGACGGCGAGGGCCTCGCCCAGGCCCTGAGCGGCTGCGACGGCCTGACAGCGCCTCTCCTGGCCGAGCGGATCAGGCGCCTCGTCCACGGGTTCTCCGAGAGCCCGCCCGACGACGACCTCGCGCTCCTCGTCCTCCAGGCCCGGTGAGCCACGCTCCAGGCCCGGGTGGGGCGTGCTCCAGGCCCGGGTGGGGCGTGCTCCAGGCCCGGGTGGGGCGTGCTCCGGGCTCGGTGGGGCGTGCTCCGGGCCCGGGTGGGGCGTGCTCCGGGCCCGGGTGAGCCGCGCCCGGCAGGGCGGCTTCCCGACTGCGGGACAATGGGTCCATGCCTTCCGCACTTCCCGACGGTGAGCCCGTCCCCGACGACGGTGCTCTGCCCGCCCATGCCCTGGCCGGGGCGGCCGAGCGGCCCCTCGGGTTCTATCTGCACGTCCCGTACTGCGCCACGCGCTGCGGCTACTGCGACTTCAACACGTACACGGCGACCGAGCTGCGCGGAACCGGCGGTGTGCTCGCCTCCCGGGACAACTACGCCGGGACGCTGGTCGAGGAGGTGCGCCTCGCGCGGAAGGTCCTCGGGGACGATCCGCGCCCGGTGCGGACCGTGTTCGTCGGCGGCGGTACGCCGACCCTGCTCCCCGCCGGTGACCTCGTACGGATGCTGGCCGCGATCCGTGACGAGTTCGGGCTCGCGCCCGACGCCGAGGTGACGACGGAGGCCAACCCGGAGTCCGTCGACCCCGCCTACCTGGAGACCCTGCGCGAAGGCGGCTTCAACCGCATCTCCTTCGGCATGCAGAGCGCCAAGCAGCACGTCCTGAAGATCCTCGACCGCACCCACACCCCCGGCCGGCCCGAGGCCTGTGTCGCCGAGGCGCGCGCGGCCGGCTTCGAGCACGTCAACCTCGACCTGATCTACGGCACCCCCGGCGAGAGCGACGACGACTGGCGCGCCTCGCTCGACGCCGCCATCGGCGCCGGGCCCGACCATGTGTCCGCGTACGCGCTGATCGTCGAGGAGGGCACGCAGCTCGCGCGCCGTATCCGCCGCGGCGAGGTCCCGATGACGGACGACGACGTCCACGCGGACCGGTACCTGATCGCGGACGAGACCCTCGGCGGGGCCGGGTTCGACTGGTACGAGGTGTCGAACTGGGCCACCACCGAGGCCGGGCGCTGCCTGCACAACGAGCTGTACTGGCGCGGCGCCGACTGGTGGGGCGCGGGCCCCGGCGCCCACAGTCACGTCGGCGGTGTCCGCTGGTGGAACGTGAAGCACCCGGGCGCCTACGCGGCCGCGCTGGCCGGCGGGAAGTCGCCGGGGGCGGGCCGCGAGCTCCTCTCGGACGAGGACCGGCGGGTCGAGCGGATCCTGCTCGAACTGCGGCTCCTGGAGGGCTGCCCGCTGTCGCTCCTGAAGCCGGCGGGCCGCGCCGCCGCCGACCGGGCCCTCACCGACGGACTCCTGGAGAGCGGCCCGTACGCGGACGGGCGCGCCGTCCTCACCCTGCGAGGCCGCCTCCTCGCCGACGCGGTCGTCCGCAACCTCGTCGACTGACCCCACCACACCGCCGCGGGCCCGAGAGGCCTACGGCGACGTCGACCTCGCCGTCCCGAGAGGTCTCCGGCGGTGCCGGCCTCGTCGGCCGAGCCGCACGCCGTCCTCGGCCCGATGGGCCCGTACCGGAGCGTCGGCCTGGTCGACCCGGGCCTCGTGTCGCTGCCGGGCCGGGGGCCTGCGGTGGTGTGGGTCTCGTCGGCCGGGCACGCACGCCGTCTTCGGCCGGATGGGCTCCTGCCGGAGCGTCGACGTGGTCGACCGGGCGTCGTGTCGCGGCCGGACGGGGGGCCTGCGGTGGTGTCGGCCTCGTCTACCGGGCCGCAGGCCGTCCTCGGGTCGACGGGCTCCTGCCGGAGCGTCGGCCTGGTCGGCCGGGCCTCTGCCGGAGCGTCGGCCTGGTCGACCCGGGCCGGGTGTCGTCGGTGGAGCGGGGGGCCTCCGGCGGTGCCGGCCTCGTCGGCCGAGCCGCACGCCGTCCTCGGCCGGACGGGCCCCTGCCGCAGCGTCGACCTGGTCGACCGAGCGGCCTCGTGTCGCCGCCCGCCCGGCAGGGTCTACGGCAGTGTCACGAAGTCGATCAACTCCTCGACCCTGCCCAGGAGCTCGGGTTCCAGGTCGCGGTAGCTGTGGACGCGGGACAGGATGTGCTGCCAGGCGGCGCCGGTGTTCTCCGGCCAGCCGAGGGCCCGGCACACGCCCGTCTTCCAGTCCTGGCCGCGCGGGACCGACGGCCAGGACTGGATGCCCACGGAGGACGGCTTCACGGCCTCCCACACGTCGATGTACGGGTGGCCGACGACCAGCGCGTGGTCGCCGGTGACCTGGGCCGCGATGCGGGATTCCTTCGAGCCGGGGACCAGGTGGTCGACGAGGACCCCGAGGCGCGCGTCCGGCCCCGGGGCGAACTCGGCGACGATCGCGGGGAGATCGTCGATGCCCTCCAGGTACTCCACGACGACGCCCTCGATGCGCAGGTCGTCCCCCCAGACCCGTTCCACCAGCTCCGCGTCGTGCCGGCCCTCCACATAGATCCGGCCGGCCCGCGCGACCCGCGCCCTCGCCCCCGGCACCGCGACGGACCCGGAGGCGGTCCGCGTGGGACGTCCGGGACCGGCGGCCGCCGGGCGTACGAGGGTGACGGCCCGGCCGTCGATCAGGAAACCGCGCGGGCCCATCGGGAACACCCGGTGCTTGCCGAAGCGGTCCTCCAGGGTCACCGTCGGGCCCTGGGCCGTCTTCTCGCAGCGGACGACCGCCCCGCAGAAACCGGTCGTGACCTCCTCGACCACGAGGTCCACGTCCGCGGCCACCTCGGGGGCGGCCTGCTGCTTCTTCCAGGGGGGCGTGAAGTCGGGGGAGTACTGGCGCATCTGGCAGACGATAGGAAGGCCGAACGGCCGTGCGGTTACGACACGCCGAAGCGGGCGGCCAGTGTGGCGCGCTGGGCCCGGACAAACTCCGCATTCACCACGGCTCCGTGCCCGGGCACGTACACGGCGTCGTCACCGCCGAGTTCGAGGAGCCGGTCGAGGGCGGCCGGCCAGCGGCCCGGCACCGCGTCGCTCCCCGCCTGCGGCTCACCCGACTCCTCCACCAGATCACCGCAGAACACGATCTCGGGCGCACCCGGCACGAGGACCGCCAGGTCGTGCCCGGTGTGCCCCGGGCCCACGTTCGCCAGCAGCACCTGAACGCCGCCGCCCAGGTCGAGCGTCCACTCCCCGGACACGCGGTGGTGCGGCACGACCAGGATGTCCGCCGCCTCCGCCGCCTCACCGGGCGGCACCCCGTGCGCGACCGCGTCGGCGCGCAGCCCGTCCCGGCCCCGCCTGAACACCGTGTCGATCCCCGCCGCGCCGTACACCTCGACCCCCGCGAACGCCGCCGTGCCCAGCACATGGTCGAAATGGGGGTGTGTCAGCGCGATATGCGTCACGCGCGTGTGCGGATCCAGTGGAGTCAGCAGGTGCCGGGTGGCCGCCCGCAGCGCCGCACCCTCACGAAGTGATGAACCCGTGTCGACGAGCAGCGCCGCGCCCTCGCCCACCACGAGGCCCGTCGTGCAGTCCCAGCCGGGCAGCCGGACCCGTCCCACCCGAGCGGACAGCTCCTCCCACCCCACCGCATTCCAGTCCAGGTCGTCCATGGGTCCGACGCTAGCGCCCTTGCCGGGCCAGTACCCACCGGCCGTACACTGACCCGGAGACCATTGGCACTCCACCGCACCGAGTGCCAGCCGCGGACGACACATCTGGAGGTGCGCGCGACATGCTCAGTGAACGCAGGCTCGAAGTGCTGCGCGCCATCGTCCAGGACTACGTGGGGACCGAGGAGCCGGTCGGCTCCAAGGCGCTCACGGAGCGGCACAGCCTCGGCGTCTCACCGGCGACGGTGCGCAACGACATGGCGGCGCTGGAGGAGGAGGGCTTCATCGCCCAGCCCCACACCAGCGCCGGGCGCATCCCGACCGACAAGGGCTACCGCCTCTTCGTGGACAAGCTCACGGCGGTCAAGCCGATGTCGGGGCCCGAGCGCCGCGCCATCCACAACTTCCTCGACGGTGCCGTCGACCTCGACGACGTCGTCGGCCGGACCGTGCGGCTGCTCGCGCAGCTGACCCGGCAGGTCGCCGTGGTGCAGTACCCCTCCCTGACGCGCTCCACCGTGCGCCATGTGGAACTGCTCTCGCTCGCCGCCGCCCGCCTGATGCTCGTACTGATCACGGACACGGGGCGGGTCGAGCAGCGGATGATCGACTGCCCGGCGCCGTTCGGGGAGACCTCGCTCGCCGATCTGCGGGCGCGGCTCAACAGCAGGGTCGCGGGACGCCGTTTCGCGGATGTGCCGCAGCTCGTGCAGGATCTGCCGGAGTCCTTCGACGCGGAGGACCGCGGCACGGTCTCGACGGTGCTCTCCACCCTCCTGGAGACGCTCGTCGAGGAGACCGAGGAACGGCTGATGATCGGCGGCACCGCCAATCTCACCCGCTTCGGACATGACTTTCCCCTCACCATCCGGCCCGTCCTCGAAGCGCTCGAGGAGCAGGTCGTGCTCCTCAAGCTCCTTGGTGAGGTCAATGATTCGGGCATGGCCGTACGGATCGGTCATGAGAACGCCCATGAGGGACTCAACTCCACGTCCGTGGTGTCGGTCGGCTACGGTTCGGGCGGCGAGGCAGTAGCCAAGCTCGGCGTCGTCGGACCGACACGCATGGATTACCCGGGAACGATGGGAGCAGTACGCGCAGTGGCACGTTACGTCGGACAGATCCTGGCGGAGTCGTAAGTGGCCACGGACTACTACGCCGTACTCGGCGTGCGCCGCGACGCCTCCCAGGACGAGATCAAGAAGGCCTTCCGAAGGCTGGCCCGTGAGCTTCACCCGGACGTGAATCCGGACCCGAAGACTCAGGAGCGGTTCAAGGAGATCAACGCCGCCTACGAGGTGTTGTCGGACCCGCAGAAGAAGCAGGTCTACGACCTCGGGGGCGACCCCCTCTCGCAGTCGGGCGGAGGCGGGGCCGGCGGCTTCGGCGCCGGTGGCTTCGGGAACTTCTCCGACATCATGGACGCGTTCTTCGGGACGGCGTCCCAGCGTGGTCCCCGGTCGCGCACGCGCCGCGGCCAGGACGCCATGATCCGGCTCGAGATCGAGCTGGACGAGGCCGCGTTCGGGACCACCAAGGACATCCAGGTCGACACGGCCATCGTGTGTACGACCTGCAGTGGCGAGGGCGCCGCCCCCGGCACGTCCGCGCAGACCTGTGACATGTGCCGCGGCCGCGGCGAGGTGTCCCAGGTCACGCGGTCCTTCCTCGGCCAGGTCATGACCTCGCGGCCGTGCCCGCAGTGCCAGGGGTTCGGCACGGTTGTGCCGACGCCTTGCCCGGAGTGCGCGGGTGACGGCCGGATCAGGTCCCGCCGGACCCTGACCGTGAAGATCCCGGCCGGTGTCGACAACGGCACGCGGATCCAGCTCGCGGGCGAGGGCGAGGTCGGCCCCGGCGGCGGTCCCGCCGGTGACCTGTACGTCGAGATCCACGAGCTGCCGCACCCCGTCTTCCAGCGGCGCGGCGACGATCTGCACTGCACCGTCACCATTCCGATGACGGCGGCGGCGCTCGGCACGAAGGTGCCGCTGGAGACGCTCGACGGGCTCGAGGAGATCGACATCCGGCCGGGCACGCAGTCCGGTCAGTCGGTCCCGCTGCACGGGCGTGGCATCACGCATCTGCGCGGCGGCGGGCGCGGGGATCTCATCGTGCACGTCGAGGTGCTTACGCCGACGAAGCTGGACGCCGAGCAGGAGCGGGTGCTGCGGGAGCTGTCGAAGCTGCGGGGTGAGGAGCGGCCCACCGGGCAGTTCCAGCCGGGGCAGCAGGGGTTGTTCTCGCGGCTCAAGGATGCGTTCAACGGCCGTTAGGCCTTAGTGGGCACCGCCTCTGAATGCCGTGACCCGGCACGGGGGCTGTGCCCACCCGTTCCGCCCAGCGGAAGGCCTGCCCACAGCGGCGGCGGGTGGGTGGGGGATTCCGTCCTGCGGGACGCCTGCCCACAGCGGGGGTGGGGTGGGGATTCCGTCCTGCGGAACGCCTGCCCGCAGCAGGTGCGGGTCGGGGATTCGGTGCAGTCCGGAGGACGTGGCACGATGCCGTCATGGCCCCCACGCTCACCGATCTCTCTCACTATCCGATCGTGCAGGCACCCATGGCGGGCGGCGCCTCCTGTCCGCAGCTCGCCGCCGCCGTCTCGGAGGCCGGCGGGCTCGGGTTCCTCGCCGCCGGGTACAAGACCGCCGACGGGATGTACCAGGAGATCAAGCAGGTACGGGGGCTGACGAACCAGCCGTTCGGCGTGAACCTCTTCATGCCGCAGCCCGAGTACGCGGACCCCGCGGCCGTCGCCGTCTACGCCAGCCAGCTCGCCGGCGAGGCCGCCTGGTACGGGACGCAGCTCGGCGACCCGGACAGCGGACGCGACGACGGCTTCGACGCCAAGCTCGCGATCCTGCTCGACGACCCGGTACCGGTCGTCACCTTCACGTTCGGCTGCCCGAGCCGCGACGTCCTCGACTCCCTCGCCCGCGCCGGCACCCTCACCGCCGTCACCGTGACCACCCCCGAGGAGGCGCAGGCCGCCCAGCGGGCCGGTGCCGACGCGGTGTGCGTGCAGGGCGTCGAGGCGGGCGGCCACCAGGGCACCCACCGGGACAACCCGGAGACCGACGGGTCCGGACTCGGACTCGTCGCGCTGATCGCCCTGGTCCGCGAGGCCGTACAGATCCCGATCGTCGCCGCCGGCGGCCTGATGCGCGGCGCGCAGCTCGCCGCCGTGCTCGCCGCGGGCGCGGACGCCGGACAGTTCGGCACGGCCTTCCTGGTCTGCCCCGAGTCCGGCGCCAACGCCGTGCACAAGCAGGCCATGACCAACCCGCTGTTCGTGCGGACCGAGCTGACCCGGGCCTTCTCCGGGCGCCCCGCGCGCGGCCTCGTCAACCGGTTCCTGCGCGAGCACGGCCCGTACGCGCCCGCCGCCTACCCGCAGGTCCACCACATGACGTCGACGCTGCGCAAGGCCGCCGCCAAGGCGGGGGACGCGCAGGGGATGGCGCTGTGGGCCGGGCAGGGGCACCGGCTCGCCCGGGAGCTGCCGGCCGGGCAGCTCGTCGAGGTGCTGGCGGCGGAACTCGCGGAGGCGAAGGACGTGCTGGGTTCGGAGGGTGCCGCATGACCGCGCCGGTGTTCGTCGTGGAAGAGGTGCCGGGTCCGGGGGCGTTCGTGCTCGACGGGCCCGAGGGGCGGCACGCGGTCTCCGTGAAGCGGCTGCGGGCCGGTGAGGACGTCGTCCTGACCGACGGGCTCGGGCGCTGGACGGAGGCGGTCGTGGAGGCCGCCGAGGGCAAGGACCGGCTCGTCGTGACGGCGGGTCCGCTCCAGGAGGAGCCGCTGCAGGCCCCCCGGATCACCGTCGTACAGGCCCTGCCCAAGGGCGACCGGGGCGAGCTCGCCGTGGAGACCATGACGGAGACGGGCGTCGACGCGATCGTGCCCTGGCAGGCCGCCCGCTGCATCACGCAGTGGAAGGGCGACCGGGGCGCCAAGGCCCTCGGCAAGTGGCGGGCCACGGCGCGCGAGGCCGGGAAGCAGTCCCGCCGGGTCCGCTTCCCGGACGTCGCCGACGCGGCGACGACCAAGCAGGTCGCGGCGCTGCTCGCCGACGCCGACTTCGCGGCCGTCCTGCACGAGGACCGCGACTGCGCCAGCGGCGCCCTCGCCACCGCCCCGCTGCCCACGGCCGGTGACATCGTCCTCGTCGTGGGGCCGGAAGGCGGCGTCTCGCCCGACGAGCTCGCCGTGTTCGCCGAGGCGGGCGCGCATCCGTACCGGCTCGGGCGTAGCGTGCTGCGTACGTCGACCGCGGGGACCGCCGCGACGGCGCTGCTCCTCGGCCGCACCGGCCGCTGGTCCTGAACAGACCCCGAGGGGGACGCGTGGAACTCGCCCAGGTCAGGCTCCTCGTCACGGACTTCCGTGCCTGCTACCGCTTCTACGCCGACGTGCTCGGCCTCAAGCCGCAGTCGGGCGCGCAGGACGGGCCGTACGAGAAGTTCAGCCCCGCGACGGGGTCCGCGGGCATCGCCATCGAGGACCGGGCGATGATGGCCCAGGTCATCGGGGAGCTGGGGGACGCGGTCAACGGCCACCGGTCCCTCGTCGTGCTGCGGGTCGACGACCTGGACCGCTACTGCGCGGAGATCGTCGAGCGCGGCGCCGAGATCGTGCAGGGGCCCGCGCCGATGACCGACCGGATGCGGGTCGCGCACCTCAAGGACCCCGAGGGCAACATCGTGGAGCTCCAGGAGTGGCTGCTGCTACGCGGGTGACACGCCAGGTCCCGGGCCGGATAGCATGCCCGGCGTAGGGACCGGACGGTGTGAGGAGACGTGATCGTGGCCGGAGAGCCGCAGGCCGACTGCCTGTTCTGCAAGATCATCGCTGGGGAGGTGCCGGCCACCCTGGTACGGGAGACCGAGACCACCGTCGCCTTCAGGGACATCAACCCGCAGGCGCCGACGCACGTCCTCGTCATCCCGCGCGTCCACCACCACGACGCCGCGGCCCTCGCCGCCGCCGATCCGAAGATCGCCGCCGATGTGCTGCGCGAGGCCGGCGAGGTCGCGGCCGCCGAGAAGCTCGACAGCTACCGCATCGTGTTCAACACCGGCAGCGGCGCGGGCCAGACCGTCTTCCACGCCCACGCCCATGTCCTCGGAGGCCGCGGCCTCCAGTGGCCCCCCGGCTAGCGGGGACCGGGCAACGCGCCGTGTCCGTACGGGAATTGGTGGTGCTCGGCACCGCGAGCCAGGTGCCGACCAGGCACCGCAACCACAACGGCTACCTGCTGCGCTGGGACGGGGAGGGCATCCTCTTCGATCCCGGCGAGGGCACGCAGCGCCAGATGCTCCGGGCCGGCGTCGCCGCGCACGACCTCCACCGGCTGTGCGTCACGCACTTCCACGGCGACCACTCCCTCGGCCTCGCCGGGGTCATCCAGCGCATCAACCTGGACCGGGTCCCGCACCCCGTCACCGCGCACTACCCGCGCTCGGGCCAGCGCTTCTTCGACCGGCTGCGGTACGCCACCGCGTACCGCGAGACCGTCCAGCTCGCCGAGGAACCGGTGCGCGGCGACGGCGGCGTCCTCGCCCGTACGCCCTCGTACACGCTGGACGCGCGCCGTCTCTCCCACCCCGTCGAGTCCTACGGCTACCGCCTCGTCGAGCCCGACGGGCGGCGCATGCTGCCCGCGCTGCTCGCCGAGCACGGCGTCTCCGGGCCCGACGTGGGGACCCTCCAGCGCGAGGGCAGCCTGCGCGGTGTCACCCTCGACGACGTGAGCGAGGTGCGGCGCGGGCAGCGGTTCGCGTTCGTCATGGACACCCGGCTCTGCGACGGCGTGCGGGAGCTCGCCGAGGGGTGCGACCTGCTCGTCATCGAGTCGACGTTCCTGGACGAGGACCACCAACTCGCGTCGGACCACGGCCACCTGACCGCCGGTCAGGCCGCGCGCGTCGCCGCCGATGGCGGGGTGCGGCACCTTGTGCTCACCCACTTCAGCCAGCGCTACTCCGACCCGGAGGAGTTCGAGCGGCAGGCCCGCGCCGCCGGGTTCACCGGAGAGCTGACGGTGGCGCGTGACCTGGACCGGGTACAGGTGCCCAAACGGGGATAACCCCGGGCGTACCATGCTCTGATGCCCCTCGCTTCCCTCCCCAAGGCCGAACTCCACCTGCACATCGAAGGCACCCTCGAACCCGAGCTGGCCTTCGAACTCGCGGCCCGCAACGGCGTCGACCTCCCGTACGCCGACACCGAAGAGCTCCGCAAGGCCTACCTCTTCGAGGATCTGCAGTCCTTCCTCGACCTGTACTACGGCCTGATGGCCGTCCTGCGCACCGAGGACGACTTCGAGCAACTGGCCGACGCCTATCTCGCCCGGGCCGCCGCGCAGGGCGTACGGCACGCCGAGATCTTCTTCGACCCGCAGGCCCACACCGCGCGGGGCGTGCCGATCGGGACCGTCGTCCAGGGCCTGGACGCCGCCCTGTCGAAGAGCGTGGAGCGGCACGGCGTCTCCACCCGGCTCATCATGTGCTTCCTGCGCGACCAGTCCGCCGAGTCCGCGATGCAGACCCTGGAGTCCGCGAAGCCGTACCTCGACCGGATCGTGGGCGTCGGCCTCGACTCCGCCGAGGTCGGCAACCCCGCCTCCAAGTTCCGCGAGGTGTACGAGGCCGCGGGCGCGCTCGGGCTGCGCAAGGTCGCCCACGCGGGCGAGGAGGGCGACCCCTCGTACATCTGGGAGGCGCTCGACCTGCTCGGCGTCGAGCGCGTCGACCACGGGCTCCGCTGCATGGAGGACCCGGCGCTCGTGGAGCGCCTCGTACGGGACCGGGTGCCCCTGACGCTGTGCCCCCTGTCGAACGTGCGGCTGCGCGCCGTCGACGTCCTGGAGGAGCACCCGCTGCCGCGGATGATGGACGCCGGACTGCTGTGCACGGTCAACTCCGACGACCCGGCCTACTTCGGCGGCTACGCCGGCGACAACTTCCATGCTGTCCGCGAGGCGCTCGCCATCGAGCCCGAGCGGCTGCGGCAGCTCGCCCGGAACTCGTTCCTCGCCTCGTTCCTCGACGACGACGAGGAACTGCGCTCCCGCTACCTCGCCGAGGTCGACGCGTTCGCGTTCGACGACTGACCCGCGGCCGGGCCGCCCCGCGGTCCCGCCGTGGAGAACTCCTCCTGCGTCGGGACCGGTTGGGGCGTGCTCACCGTGATCTCCACGACCGGCTGCTCCGCCGCGCCCAGCTGCGGGACCGCGCCCGCCGGGGCGCCCGTCACACCGGCCACCAGAGCGGCGGGCGCGCCACCCCTGCGGCGGACCGTGCCGGGCAGCAGCGGGCGGCCGCTCGTGTGCAGGGCCACCGCGGTGAGCGGCAGCGCCAGGACGAGCAGCAGTGCGGCGAGCGTCGCGCCCATCGCCGGGTAGCCCGCCGCCTGTGACAGCAGGCTGCCGGTGAGCGGGCCGCAGGCCGTGCCGAGCGACGACGCCGAGCCGACGAACACCGCCCAGCGGCCGCGCGGGTCCAGGGACGCGGCGAGCCCGATCAGATACGACAGGACCACCGGGTACACCGTGTTCCACGCGATCTCGCCCGTCGCGAACGAGGTGAGGTCGTCCGCGCGGGCGCTCAGCACGATGCAGCCCGCGATGAGGGCCGTACCCGCGCCGATCGGCACGGCGCGGCCGAGCCGGGAGCCGAGCGCCCCCGCGCCGAGCACCCCCACGAGGGCCGTGCCGAGCGCCACCGCGAAGACCGCGCCGACGGTGATCTCCGTCAGGCCCGCCTGGTCCGTCCCGATGCGGCTGCTGACCCCCCACAGCGAGTTCTGCGCCATCGACCAGCAGAGCATCGCCCCGGCGAGGACGAGACCCGAGCGGCGGTACGGGAGCGACGTCGCGGGCGCGGACTGCCCCGACAGGGCGGCGGCGTCCGGCTCCGCGCCCTTGCCGAGCCCGGCCGTGGCGGGCCAGGTCGCCAGCGCCGTGAGCGCGATCGCCGCGAACGGCAGCGCGTGGCCCGGGCCCAGCTGCGGCAGCGTCAGATACAGCGCGCCGGCCAGCGCCGAGACGCTGAGCAGGCCCAGCGTCGACGCCCGGTGCGGGTCGCGCTGCGCGGCGATGCCCGTCGCGGCGACCGTGGTCGCCGTCCCCGAGCCGAAGCCGCCGGCCATCGCGCCGACGACCACCAGCGGCATCCAGGAGGTGGCCGCCGCCGCACCGTAGCCGAGCGCCGCGAGGAGCAGGCCGGAGCGGGCGAGGGTGCGGGGGCCGAGGCGGTCGACCCGGCCGGCGAAGGTGAAGCCCGCCGCGGCCGAACTCATCAGCAGCGCACTGCCGATGAGGCCCGCCTGGGCCGGGGGAAGACGAAGACTGTCGCCGAGCCGGCCCACGACGGTGGGCAGCAGGTACGGGGCGAGATAGCCGGCCGTGAAGAGGGCGACGAGGGGCCGGGGAGTGCGGCGGGACACGGGCGTTCCAGGGCGAGCGGGCGTACGGGGATCAGGGCATGCGGAAGTGCGGGGATGCCTGGAGAGGCAGGAGAGTTGGGGTGCGCCGGGCTCGTGACACGAGGGGCCGCGGCCAATTTGTATCAAGTGCGGGGAGGGTGAAAACAGCCGGGAAGCTGTGATCTGGGCCACGTTCCGTTTGGAGGGGAGGAGCCCGGGTAGGCGTGGGCGTTTTCCCTGAGGGGAAAGAGGGAGGTGAGCGGCTTCGTCCGCCCGCTCCGGCGCGACATCCGCCCGCCCCGGCGCGGCGTCGGCACGTCCCGGCCCGACGCCCGCGCCCCCCGGTTCCGCACGTGACCGGCCGCCCGCGCCACGCGTGTTGGCCGGGGGGCATCAGGCACACTGTGCGGACCCTCACCACCTCGGGGAGCCCACCGTGAACTCCATCGACCCCGCGCACGTGGACCCGCTCGCAGCGCTGCGCACCCCCGACGATCCGCTCTGCGACGTCTATCTGACGGGGACCGTCTTCCTGGACATCATCTTCACGGGGCTCGACAGCGCGCCCGTGCGGGGGACCGAGTCCTGGGCGCGCGGCATGGGGTCGAGTCCCGGCGGGGTCGCCAACATGGCCACCGCCCTCGCGCGGCTCGGGCTGCGGACGTCGCTGGCGGCCGCGTTCGGGGACGACCACTACGGCGAATACTGCTGGGACACCCTCGAACAGGGCGAGGGCATCGACCTCACGTCGTCGCGGACCGTGGCCGGCTGGCACTCGCCCGTCACCGTCTCCATGGCGTACGAGGGGGAGCGGACCATGGTCAGTCACGGCCACGAGCCGCCGCCCGAGGAGCCCGCCCCGGTCTGCCCTCCCCGCGCACGGGCCGCCGTCGCCTCCCTCGCCCCCGGAGTGAACGAGCCCTGGATCGCCACCGCAGCCGACCGTGGGACGCGGATCTTCGGCGACGTCGGATGGGACGACACCGGGCGCTGGGACCTGGCCGCCCTCGACGACCTGACCCGCTGCGAGGCCTTCCTGCCCAACGCCGAGGAGGCCATGCGCTACACCCGCACGGAGTGTCCCCGGGCCGCCGCGCACGCCCTCGCCGAGCACGTGCCGCTGGCGGTCGTCACCCTCGGCGCCGAGGGCGCGTACGCCGTGGACGCCCGCAGTGGCGAGACCGCCTCCGTGCCCGCCATCGAGGTCGCCGCCCTCGACCCCACCGGGGCCGGTGACGTCTTCGTCGCCGGGTTCGTGACCGGGACGCTCGCGGGCTGGCCGCTGGCCGACCGGCTCGCCTTCGCCGGCCTGACCGCCGCCCTGTCCGTCCAGGAATTCGGCGGCTCCCTGTCCGCGCCCGGCTGGTCGGAAATAGCGGCCTGGTGGCGGCACGTGCAGGCCTACGACGACCAGGAGCCCGCGGCACTGCGCCGGTACGCGTTCCTGGAGGCGCTGCTGCCCGAGCTGAGCCGTCCCTGGCCGCTGCGCCGGGCGGTCCCGACGATCGGTTTCGGGCGGTCCGTATAGATCCGTACTCGTCCGCCGTGGGCCCGCGGAAAAGGCCTACGGGGTTGTCGGTGCACCGTCGTACCCTTGGCAGTGCAAGGCCGTCGACGCGGGCGCGAGCCCCCGCACAAGGAGGATGAGCAGGCCTTCAGTGCCGGCCCATGACTCAGACACCCACCGCTCAGGCGCGAGCGCATTTCACGGTCCCGGCGAACCATCCGATGGTGACCGTCCTCGGATCCGGCGACGCGCTTCTTCGCGTGATCGAGAAGGCCTTCCCGGCGGCCGACATCCATGTCCGGGGCAATGAGATCAGCGCCGTGGGCGACGCAGGGGAAGTCGCCCTCATCCAGCGCGTGTTCGACGAGATGATGCTGGTGCTCCGCACCGGTCAGCCGATGACGGAGGACGCAGTGGAACGCTCGATCGCCATGCTCAGGGCGAGCGAGAACGGGGAGGGCGCGGAGGAGACTCCGGCCGAGGTTCTCACACAGAACATCCTGTCCTCGCGGGGCCGCACGATCCGCCCCAAGACCCTGAACCAGAAGCGGTACGTCGACGCCATCGACAAGCACACCGTCGTCTTCGGCATCGGCCCCGCGGGCACCGGCAAGACCTACCTCGCCATGGCGAAGGCCGTGCAGGCCCTCCAGTCCAAGCAGGTCAACCGCATCATCCTGACCCGGCCCGCCGTCGAGGCCGGCGAGCGGCTCGGATTCCTCCCGGGCACGCTCTACGAGAAGATCGACCCGTACCTGCGCCCCCTGTACGACGCCCTGCACGACATGCTCGACCCCGACTCCATCCCGCGCCTGATGGCCGCGGGCACGATCGAGGTGGCACCACTCGCGTACATGCGCGGGCGCACCCTGAACGACGCGTTCATCATCCTCGACGAGGCGCAGAACACGAGCGCCGAGCAGATGAAGATGTTCCTCACCCGCCTCGGCTTCGACTCGAAGATCGTCGTCACCGGTGACGTGACGCAGGTCGACCTGCCCACCGGCACGAAGAGCGGCCTGCGCCAGGTCCAGGAGATCCTGGAGGGCCTCGACGACGTCCACTTCTCGCGGCTCACGTCCCAGGATGTCGTCCGGCACAAGCTCGTCGGCCGTATCGTCGACGCGTACGAGAAGTACGACAGCCAGCACGGCACCGAGAACGGCTCGCACAAGGGCCGCGGCAGAGGGAAGTAGCAAGCACCGCATGTCGATCGACGTCAACAACGAGTCCGGAACCGAGGTCGACGAGCAGGCGATCCTCGACATCGCCCGCTACGCGCTCGCGCGGATGCGCATCCACCCGCTCTCCGAACTCTCGGTGATCGTCGTGGACGAGGCCGCCATGGAGCAGCTGCACATCCAGTGGATGGACCTGCCGGGCCCGACGGATGTCATGTCCTTCCCGATGGACGAGCTGCGGCCGCCGTCGAAGGACGACGAGGAGCCCCCGCAGGGCCTCCTCGGCGACATCGTGCTCTGCCCGGAGGTCGCGAAGAAGCAGGGCGAGGACGCGCCCACGCAGCACTCCATGGACGAGGAGCTCCAGCTGCTCACCGTCCACGGGGTGCTGCACCTGCTCGGTTACGACCACGAGGAGCCCGACGAGAAGGCCGAGATGTTCGGCCTCCAGGCGGCCATCGTGGACGGGTGGCGCGGTGACAAGGGCCTGACCGGCCCGTCCCCGGCGCCCACCGTGTCATGAGCTTTTCCCTTGTCGCGGGCGCCGTCGCCCTCGTCGTGGTCGCCTGGCTGGCGGCCTGCGCCGAGGCCGGCGTCGCCCGCATCTCCAGCTTCCGCGCCGAGGAGGCCGTACGGTCCGGGCGGCGCGGCAGCGAGAAGCTCGCCCAGGTCGCCGCCGACCCCACGCGCTATCTGAACGTCGCCCTGCTGGTCAGGGTCGCCTGCGAGATGGCCGCCGCCGCCCTCGTCACCTACGCCTGCCTCCAGGAGTTCGACAAGACCTGGGAGGCACTCGCCGTCGCCATCGGCGTGATGGTCCTCGTCTCGTACGTCGCCGTCGGCGTCTCGCCGCGCACCATCGGACGCCAGCACCCCCTGAACACGGCCACGGCCGCCGCCTACGTGCTGCTGCCGCTGGCCCGCATCATGGGCCCCATCCCGCCGCTGCTCATCCTCATCGGCAACGCCCTCACCCCCGGAAAGGGCTTCCGGCGCGGGCCCTTCGCCTCCGAGGCCGAACTGCGCGCGATGGTCGACCTCGCAGAGAAGGAGTCCCTCATCGAGGACGAGGAGCGCCGCATGGTGCACTCCGTCTTCGAGCTGGGCGACACCCTGGTCCGTGAGGTCATGGTCCCCCGGACCGACCTGGTCGCCATCGAGCGGTACAAGACGATCCGGCAGGCGCTGACGCTCGCCCTGCGGTCCGGCTTCTCGCGCATCCCGGTCACCGGGGAGAGCGAGGACGACGTCGTCGGGATCGTGTACCTCAAGGACCTCGCCCGCAAGACGCACATCAGCCGCGACGCCGAGAGCGAGCTCGTCTCGACCGCGATGCGCCCCGCCGCCTTCGTGCCCGACACGAAGAACGCGGGCGACCTGCTGCGCGAGATGCAGCAGCTGCGCAACCACGTGGCCGTCGTGATCGACGAGTACGGCGGCACCGCCGGCATCGTCACCATCGAGGACATCCTGGAAGAGATCGTCGGCGAGATCACCGACGAGTACGACCAGGAGATCCCGCCCGTGCAGGAACTCGGCGACGACCGCTACCGGGTGACGGCCCGCCTCGACATCGGGGACCTCGGCGAGCTGTACGGCATCGAGGAGTTCGACGACGAGGACGTCGAGACCGTCGGCGGGCTCCTCGCCAAGGCGCTCGGGCGGGTGCCCATCGCGGGCGCGTCGTCCGTCGTCGAACTTCCCGACGAGCGCGAGCTGCGGCTCACCGCGGAGGCCGCCGCCGGCCGGCGCAACAAGATCGTGACCGTGCTCGTCGAGCCATTGACCGCGGAGGAGGACGCGACGTCGTGACGCCGCAGCAGCTGCGTGCCCTGTGCCTGTCGTTCAACGCGGCGGTCGAGGAGTTCCCCTTCAACCCGGAGACGTCCGTCTTCAAGGTGCTCGGGAAGATGTTCGCCTTGTCCGGCCTGGACGCGCGGCCCCTCACCGTCAACCTCAAGTGCGACCCCGAGGACGCGGTGCGCCTGCGCGCCGAGTACGAGGCGATCGTGCCCGGCTGGCACATGAACAAGCGGCACTGGAACACGGTGACGGTCGGCGACCTCCCGGACCGCCTGGTCCGGGAGCTGGTCGAGGACTCCTACGACCTCGTGGTCGCCGGCCTCCCCCGGGCCGAACGGCTCAAGCTCGACCGCCCGTAGAGCCGTTCCTTATGCTCACCCCATGACTGAGAGCACCGACCTCACCCCCGAGGACCGCAAGATCGTCACCCTGGCGCGCAGCGCGCGGGCCCGCAACGGAGTGCCCGAGGGCGCCGCCGTGCGCGACGAGACGGGGCGCACGTACGTGGCCGGAACGGTCGCCCTGGACTCCCTGAAGCTCTCCGCCCTGCGGACGGCCGTGGCCATGGCGGTGGCGTCCGGAGCCGAGTCCCTGGAGGCCGCGGCGGTCGTCTCGGCCGAGGCGGAGCTGCTCCCGGAGGACCTGGCAGCCGTACGCGACCTCGGCGGCGCCGGAACCCCGGTACTGCTGGCGGGCCCGGACGGGTCGGTACGGGTGACTGCGGGCGCGTAATTCAGCCCGTCCGGCGTTTGAGGACGAGCCCGCAGGGCGATCGGGGGGCTGGGGGCTTGCCCCCCAGGTGCGGGCTACACAGCGTCCGGCCCCCGCTCCCCGGTCCGCACACGAACAACCGTCTCCACCGGCACAGCCCAAACCTTCCCGTCACCAATCTTCCCGGTCTGCGCAGCCCGCACAATCGCCTCGATGACCGCCTCAAGATCCGCGTCATCGACGACGACCTCGATCCGGATCTTGGGGACGAGATCGATCCGGTACTCGGCCCCCCGGTACACCTCGGTGTGCCCCCGCTGGCGCCCGTACCCACTGGCCTCCGTGACGGTCAGCCCCTGCACGCCGAGTTCCTGGAGCGCGGTCTTCACCTCGTCCAGGCGGAACGGCTTGACGATCGCGGTGACGAGCTTCATCCGGAGTGCTCCTTCGACTTCGACAGGACGGAGTGCGCGGTGTGCGGCGCGGCGTGGCCGACCAGGACGCCGTGATCGTAGGCGGTCTCCGCGTGCACCGTCTGGTCCAGGCCCGCCAGCTCCTCGTCGGCGGAGGCCCGGAAGCCCATCATCCGGTCGATCGCCTTTCCGATCCCGTACGTGACCAGGAACGTGTACGCGGCGACCGTCACCACGGCGACCGCCTGCCGGCCGAGCTGCCCGAACCCGCCCCCGTAGAACAGGCCCTCCTTGCTACCGGTCATCGTGGCCGTCGCGAACAGGCCGATCAGCAGGGTGCCGACGACGCCGCCGGCGAAGTGCACACCGACGACGTCCAGCGAGTCGTCGTAGTCGAAGCGGAACTTCCAGGCGACGGCGTACGAGCAGACGACGCCCGCCACGAGACCCACCACGCAGGCCCCGAGCACGCCGACCACACCGCACGCCGGGGTGATCGCGACCAGTCCCGCGACCGCGCCGGACGCGGCACCGAACGTCGTGGGGTGACCGTCGCGCTTCTGCTCCACGAAGAGCCAGCCGAGCAGGCCGGTGCAGCCCGCGACGAGCGTGTTGAGGACGGAGGCGGCCGCGATCCCGTTCGCGGCGAGCGCCGAGCCGCCGTTGAACCCGAGCCAGCCGAACCAGAGCAGACCGGCGCCCATCATCACCATCGGCAGGTTGTGCGGGCGCATCGCGTCCTTCTTGAAGCCGAGGCGCGGGCCGAGGACCAGGCACAATGCGAGCCCGGACGCACCCGAGGCGATCTCCACGACCAGGCCGCCCGCGAAGTCGAGCCCGCCGAGCGAGTGCGAGATCCACCCGCCGGGCCCCCACACCCAGTGCGCGACCGGAACGTATACGAGCAGCGTCCACACCGGTACGAAGACGAGCCAGGCCGCGAACTTCGTGCGGTCCGCGACCGCGCCGCTGATCAGCGCGGCCGTCAGGAACGCGAAGGTGAGCTGGAACGTGGAGAACAGGAACGTGGGCACCGTGCCGGTGAGGCTGTCCGGGCCGATGCCCGCCATCCCGGCGTGCTCAAGGCCGCCGATGAGGCCCGCGAACACGTCGTCGCCGAACGCGAGCGAGTAGCCGGCGACCAGCCACACGACGGTGACCAGGGCGATCGACACGAACGACATCAGCAGCATGTTGAGGACGCTCTTCGTGCGGACCATGCCGCCGTAGAAGAGGGCGAGGCCCGGCGTCATCAGGAGGACGAGCGCGGTCGCGGCGAGCAGCCACGCGGTGTCACCGGTGTCGAGGCCGCCGGCGGCGGCCAGTGGCACGGTCTCGGTCTGCACGGGCGGTCTCCTCGGCGTGGGGGCGTACGACGAGCGTCACCGCCGCGCGTTTCCGTTCGCTGACCCGTGCGTTTCCGTGGTGTTTCGTGTTGCGTGGGGGTTTCCCGCACCTCACCGCGGGCCCGGGTTCGCGCACACCGGTGCGGCGGGGCCCGGTGGATCAGGGACAATGGGCGCCATGAGCGTTCGTACCCAGTCATCCGAGCCGTCCGGGGAAGAGATCCACCGGGCCGGCTTCGCCTGCTTCGTCGGCCGCCCCAACGCGGGCAAGTCCACCCTCACGAATGCTCTGGTCGGCAAGAAGGTGGCGATCACCGCGGACCAGCCGCAGACCACGCGGCACACGGTGCGCGGCATCGTGCACCGGCCCGACGCCCAGCTGATCCTGGTCGACACCCCCGGGCTCCACAAGCCGCGCACGCTGCTCGGCCAGCGGCTCAACGACGTGGTGCGCACCACGTGGGCCGAGGTCGACGTCATCGGCTTCTGCCTGCCCGCGAACGAGAAGCTCGGCCCCGGCGACCGCTTCATCGCCAAGGAGCTCGCCTCCATCAAGAAGACGCCGAAGGTCGCGATCGTCACCAAGACCGACCTGGTCGACAGCAAGCAGCTCGCCGAGCAGCTCATCGCCATCGACCAGCTCGGCAAGGAGCTCGGCTTCGAGTGGGCGCAGATCGTGCCGGTCTCGGCCGTCGCCGACAAGCAGGTCGACCTCCTCGCCGACCTCCTCGTCCCGCTGCTGCCCGAGGGCCCGGCGCTCTACCCCGAGGGCGACCTCACGGACGAGCCCGAGCAGGTCATGGTGGCCGAGCTGATCCGCGAGGCCGCGCTCGAAGGCGTGCGGGACGAGCTGCCGCACTCCATCGCCGTCGTGGTCGAGGAGATGCTTCCTCGCGAGGACCGGCCGGCGGACAAGCCGCTCCTCGACATCCACGCGTTCGTCTACATCGAGCGGCCCAGCCAGAAGGGCATCATCATCGGCCCGAAGGGCAAGCGGCTCAAGGACGTCGGCATCAAGTCCCGCAAGCAGATCGAGGCGCTGCTCGGTACGCCCGTCTTCCTCGACCTGCATGTGAAGGTCGCGAAGGACTGGCAGCGGGATCCTCGGCAGTTGCGCAAGCTGGGGTTCTAGGCGGGCCTATTTGTGCGGGTCGGTGTGCTTGCCGTCTCGGGGCTCCGCCCCGGACCCCGCTCCTCAAGCGCCGGAGGGGCTGAATATGCGCGAGCCGGGGCTGAATATGCCGGGGCTGAGCATGCACTCACGGCCTGCTTGGTGAAAGGTCCTGCACGCCGATCACCCTCAGCAGTTCCAGGCGCTCGTACGTCTCCGTGCCCGGGCGGGCCGAGTGGACGATGAGCAGCTGGTCGTGGCCGTCGCCGACCAGTACCTCGCAGTCCAGGTCGAGGACGCCGACCACCGGGTGCATGAAGCGCTTCGGTGACGGGCGGCGCACCACCACGTCGTGCGACTGCCACATCGCCTCGAACTCCCCTGACGCGGCTCGGAGTTCGGTCACCAGCGCCGCCGGGCCCGGGTCGTCGGGGCGGGCCGCCGCGACCGCCCGCAGGCCCGCCACGTGGGCGCGGCCGTGCGCCTCGTGGTTGTCGGCCGGGAACAGGGCCCGGGCGGCCGGGTCCGTGAACCAGCGCCGGATGAGGTTCGTCCCCACGTGTTCGCCGGTCAGGGCCACCCCCATCGTGTTCTGCGCGAGCACCTCACCCCAGTCGCTCAGCACCGACGCCGGCAGGTCGTGCAGCCGGTCCAGGATCATCAGCAGCCCCGGCCGGACATGGCCGGAGGACGCGCCGCGCCGGGGCGGCTCCTGGCCCGCCAGATGGAACAGGTGGTCGCGCTCGGCGTCGGTGAGGCGCAGCGCGCGGGCGAGCGCGGTGAGCATCTGCCGGGACGGGTGCGGGCCCCGGCGCTGTTCGAGGCGCGTGTAGTAGTCCACCGACATCCCGGCGAGCTGCGCGACCTCCTCGCGGCGCAGACCGGGGGTACGGCGCCTCGCCCCGGCGGAGAGACCCACGTCGGAGGGGTCGAGGCGGGCGCGGCCCCGGCGCAGGAAGTCGGCTAGTTCGGCTCGGTTCACCTCATCAGGATGCCCGGCCGGGTGGCGCGCAGCCAGGGATCGCCGGTCCCTGGATCAAGAGGTCTCTCCCGCCCTGCGCCCGCCGCGGCCAGGCTCGTCCCAGGAACACGAAGACGGGGACACGAAGACGGGGACTCGGAGACGGGGACCCGGGGACGAGGAGCGGATCATGCTGACACTGGTGACGGGGACGACGGGTGAGGTCGGGCGGCGGTTCGTGCCGCGGCTGCTCCAGCAGGCCGGCCCGGAGGACGAGGTGCGGGTCCTGGTGCGGGACGCGGCCAGGGGCGAGCGGTTCGCGGAGCTCGGCGCGCAGGTCGTGATCGGGGATCTGCGGGACGCGGAGGCCCTCGGCAAGGCGGTCGCCGGCGCGGACGCCGTGGTGAACGTCGCGGCCGCCTTCCGGGGGGTCCCCGACGAGGAGGCGCGCGCGGTCAACGCGGACGCGGCCCTGGAGCTCGGCCGGGCCGCGGTCACGGCGGGCGTCCGCAGGTTCGTGCAGGTCAGCACGAACCTGGTGTACGGGACCGGGCGCGGTCGCCCCCTCACGGAGGACGACCCGGTCGTGCCCGGCGGCCCGATGTGGGGCGCGTACAGCGAGTCGAAGGGCGAGGCGGAGCGCGGGCTGCTCGCCCTCGACGGGCTCGACGTACGGATCGGGCGGCTCGCCTTCGTCTACGGCGAGGGCGACGCGCACCTCGCGCAGGCCATGATGTGGGCCGGCGAGTGGCCGGCGATGCAGCGGCTGCAGATGGTGCACCACGCGGACGTCGCCCAGGGCCTGCTGCGGCTCCTGTACGCGCCCGGGGCCGCCGGCGTCTACAACATCGCCGACGACGCGCCCGTCACGACCGTCGACCTGCACCGCCTCAACCGGGTGCCGGTCCCCGACGAGGCGTACGGCAAGACGGACCCGGACCCGTGGTTCGGCATCACGTCCACCGCCCGGATCCGCCGCGAGCTCGGTTTCCGGCCGCTGTTCCCGTCCGTGTGGACGGCCCTGGACGCGGGCGCCCTGTAAGACCGGGGGGGGGGCAGGCCGGGGCTGGCCGGGTCAGTCCACCGACTTGATCCGGCGGACGAGCAGCGCCCCGACCAGGCCCACCCCCGCCGCCAGCAGGTACAGGGCGCGGTAGCCGCCGAGGTAGGTCACGACCGGGGCGGCGAGTACGGGCGCGGCCACCTGGGGCAGGGAGTTGGCGACGTTGATGACGCCCAGGTCCTTGCCCCGGTCGAGGGCGCGGGGCAGGACGTCCGTCATCAGCGCGAAGTCGACCGAGGTGAAGACGCCGAAGCCGACGCCGAGAAGCGCCGCCGCGACGATCGCGCCGGGCCACGTCTGCCACCCGGAGAGCGCCGCCGTCGCCACCGCCATCAGGACGCCCGACCAGATCACGAAGGGCTTGCGGCGCCCCACCCGGTCCGAGGCGATCCCGGAGACGACGACGGTGGCGAGCAGCGTCACCCCGTTCACGGCCGTCAGGATCAGGACGCCCTGGTCCGGGTCGGCGTAGTGCAGCCGGTCGCGCAGGTAGTACAGGAGGTACAGGAGCACGAGGGCGTTGCCGAGGTTGATCAGGAATCGGGTCAGCCAGGCCCACGCGAGGTCGGGGTGGCGGCGGGGGCTCAGCCAGAAACCGGCCAGGAACGCCCGCCCGTCCCACGGCGGCCGGTCGGCCACGGCGAGCCGCAGATCCTGGTGGCACAGCACGTACGGCAGGACGCCCGCCAGCGTGAACACGGCGCACGCCGCGTACCCGGCGGCGACCCCGCCCACGACCGTCGCGAGCCCCGTGCCCACGACCACGCCCAGGATCTGCGCCGCCCCCAGCCAGCCGCCCACCGCGCCCCGCTGGAGCCGCGGCACCCGGTCGGGCACGGCCGCCGTCACCGCCGCGAACGCCGCGTTCAGCGTCAGCTGCACGAGGCACCAGCCGGCCGCCATCGTCCACACCGATCCGGCCCCCGCGAGCAGGAGCAGCGCGCACGCGCCCCCGCCCGTCCCGGCCACGATCCACGGAGTGCGCCGCCCGAACCGCGACACCGTACGGTCGGAGAGCGCGCCGAAGAACGGGTTCGCGGCGAGCGACACCACCGCGCCGGCCCCGGTCACCCAGGCCAGCAGGCTCTCCTTCGACATACCGGTGCCGGGCGCGAAGTCCGCCGCCTGGAGCGCGAGCAGGATCTGCAGGGGCCCGTACCAGCCCACCCAGATCGCCCCGTTGGCCAGCGACAGGGCGGCCGTCCAGCCGCGTCCGACCCGCTCGACGGGCTCGTCGAGCGCCGTGACGGTGGCCGTCATGCGCGCTGCGCCCGGAGCACGTCGCGCAGCCAGTGGTACGACGCTTTCGGGGTGCGTTCCTGCGTGGCGTGGTCGACGTGGACGAGTCCGAAGCGGCGCGCGTACCCCTCCGCCCACTCGAAGTTGTCCATCAGCGACCACACGAAGTAGCCGCGCACGTCGACACCGGCCTCCATGGCCCGGTGCAGCGCCCGCAGATGCCCGTCCAGGTAGGTGATGCGCTCCTGGTCGTCGATTCCCTCGTAGGAGCAGCCGTTCTCGGTGATGACCAGGGGCGGCAGCCGGTCGCCGTAGCGGTCGCGGAAGGACAGGAGGAGTTCGGTCAGTGCCTCGGGGACGACCGGCCAGCCGAAGTCCGTGACCGGGTAGCCCTCGATCTCCCTTGGCGAGAAGGGGAGTTCGGGCGGCAGGGTGAGGCCGGAGAACTCCGTGGCCGCCCCGGAGTCGAGGGGCGCGCCCACCTTCGTCGGCTGGTAGAAGTTGATCCCGTACCAGTCGACGGGCTCGGAGATCACCTTCAGGTCGGCGTCCACCTCGCCCGGCATCAGCTCGCCGATGCCCTCCGGGTAGCGGCCCAGGAGCAGCGGGTCGGCGAAGAGCCGGTTGAGGAGCACGTCGTAGAAGTCGGCGGCCTCGCGGTCGGCGGGTTCGTCGGAGGCGGGCCAGGTCGGGCCGTGCGAGTTCGCGATCCCGATGTCCGTGGCGCCGGCCGCCCGCAGCGCCCGTACGGCGAGGCCGTGGGCGAGGAGCTGGTGGTGGGCGACGGGCAGCGCGTCGAACAGGAGCTGCCTGCCGGGCGCGTGCTGGCCGAGCGCGTGGCCGAGGAGGGTGTGCTCGGCGGGCTCGTTGAGGGTGATCCACCGGTCGACGCGGTCACCGATCCGGTCCGCGACCTGGGCCGCGTACTCCGCGAAGAGCGACGCCGTGTCCCGCTTGAGCCAGCCGCCCGCGGCCTCCACGGACAGCGGCAGGTCCCAGTGGAACAGCGTCGGCACGGGCCGCACGCCCGCCGCGCACAGCGCGTCGACGAGCCGGTCGTAGAAGTCGAGGCCGCCGGGGGAGAGGACCCGCGGCCAGGAGATCGAGAAGCGGTACGCACCGACGCCGAGGCCGTCGATGAGCGCCACGTCCTCGCGGTAGCGGTGGACGTGGTCGCAGGCGACGTCGGCGGTCGAGCCGTCCTTCACCCGGCCCGGCTCGGCCGTGAACGCGTCCCACACCGAGGGGACGCGCTCGTCGACGGCGCCCTCGATCTGGTGGGCCGAGGTGGAGACGCCCCACAGGAAGTCCCGCGGGAACGGGGGTATCGGTTCGCTCGCTGCCATGCGCGCGATCATCCGTACCGCCGGTAACAGAAGTCAACGCCCGTGCAACACCCGTACGGGGAAAGGCCGTTACGCCCCTTCCTTCAGCACCCGCGAGATCAGCCCGCGCTGCTCCTCCGTGAGCCGCGGATCCGCGCAGTACACGGTCGTCCCGTCCACCGTGATCGCGTAGCTGAACCCGTCCGGCACCCCGGCCGGCGGCGCCTCGTGGCCCCCGGCCAGCACCCGCTCCGCCAGCGCGTGCCACTCATGGGCGTCGGCGCGGCCCGAGGTGTCGACCTCGGCACGCCGCTCGATCCCGGCGAACCCTCCGGTGCGGGTGACCTGAATACGCATGGCACCTGTCTACTCCAGCGGCCGCCCGCCGCGCAGGCGGACGGCCACCCCGGGAGTACCTACTGCGTCGGAACGCCGACCTGCTGCCAGGCCTTCAGGACGTTCTCCAGCTCCGCGCCGTCCTGGTAACGGTCGCGCGCCACCTTCACCGTGAGCTGCGCGAAGGCCGCGAAGTCGGCGTCCGCCGCCAGCTCCCCGCCGGTCAGGGCGTCGTACCAGATCTGCCCCGCCCGCTCCCACGCGTTGCCGCCGAGCGCCGTGGCCAGCAGGTAGAAGGCGTGGTTGGGGATGCCGGAGTTGATGTGCACGCCGCCGTTGTCGCTGCTCGTCTGCACGTAGTCGGCCATGGTGGCGGGCTGCGGGTCCTTGCCGAGCTCGTCGTCGTCGTACGCAGTGCCGGGCGCCTTCATGGAGCGCAGCGCCTGGCCGGTGACGCGCGGCCCGAGGAGGCCCGCGCCGATCAGCCAGTCGGCGTCGGCGGCGCTCTGCCCGAGGGCGTACTGCTTGATGAGAGAGCCGAAGACGTCCGAGACCGACTCGTTCAGGGCGCCGGGCTGGCCGAAGTAGGTGAGGTTCGCGGTGTGCTGCGTGACGCCGTGCGTCAGCTCGTGGCCGATGACGTCGACCGCGTTGGTGAAGTCGAGGAAGAGCTGCCCGTCCCCGTCGCCGAACACCATCTGCTCGCCGTTCCAGAACGCGTTGTTGTAGTCGCGGTCGAAGTGCACGGACGCGTTCAGGGGAAGCCCGCTGCCGTCGATGGAGTTGCGGCCGTACGCCTTCAGGTACAGCTCGAAGGTCGCGCCGAGGCCCGCGTACGCGCGGTTGACGGTCGCGTCCGTGACCGGCTTGTCGCTCTCGCCGCGCACCTTCGTGCCGGGCAGGTCGGTCAGGTGGCCGGCGTCGTAGATCGTGCGGTGCGGCTTGCCCGGGGAGGCCTCCGGGGGCGGGAGCATCGCCGGGGCGCCGATCACCGTGGTCAGGCGGCGGCGGGTGCGCTCCAGGGCGTCGCGCTCCAGGGTGCGGCGGGCCGGTCCGGCGAGCGCCGGGTCGCCCGACTGCGCGGCCTTGTCGAGGAGGTGGGGCGGAACGATGGTGCAGAAGACGGGCTCGTGGCCCGTGGGGTTCGCGGTCATCAGGAAACCGTGGCACTGTGTCACCCCCTTGTCACCAGCAGCGACCAAGATTAACGAAATAGAGGTGTTCGTCACCTCTTGCCCGTTACCTAGCGCCTGTCCCGCATACTGATACGGCCTCTCGCCCCTCGCTCAGCTGGGCTAGGCTGCGACGCATCATGCGTTTCGGGCTGCTTCTCCTTAGCTGCCGCGGCGAGGGCCTGTAGTCGAGGCCGACCCCCTCCCCGCGGAGTTCGGTGTTGCGCTTAGACCGTCGGCCGTCCTTCCGGACACACCCGAGGAGCCCCGCACATGCCGAACTTCCAGCGCCCCACTTCCATGCCGGTCCACAAGTACGGACAGTACGAGCAGGTCGACATCGCCGACCGCACGTGGCCGAACCAGCGCATCACCACCGCCCCCCGCTGGCTGTCCACCGACCTGCGTGACGGCAACCAGGCGCTGATCGACCCGATGTCCCCGGCGCGCAAGCGCGAGATGTTCGACCTGCTGGTCCGCATGGGATACAAGGAGATCGAGGTCGGCTTCCCCGCCTCCGGCGAGACGGACTTCGCGTTCGTACGGTCGATCATCGAAGAGGGCGCGATCCCGGACGATGTGACGATCTCCGTGCTGACGCAGGCCCGCGAAGAGCTGATCGAGCGCACGGTCCAGTCCCTGAAGGGCGCCAAGCGCGCGACGGTGCACCTGTACAACGCGACGGCGCCGACCTTCCGCGAGATCGTGTTCCGCGGCACCAAGGAACAGATCAAGCAGATCGCCATCGACGGCACGCAGCACGTCATGGACTACGCCGAGAAGATCCTCGGCCCCGAGACGACCTTCGGCTACCAGTACAGCCCCGAGATCTTCACCGACACCGAGCTGGACTTCGCGCTGGAGGTCTGCGAGGCGGTCATGGAGGTCTACAAGCCGGGCCCTGGGCGCGAGATCATCCTCAACCTGCCTGCCACGGTGGAGCGTTCGACGCCGTCCACGCACGCGGACCGCTTCGAGTGGATGCACCGCAACCTGTCGAACCGCGAGTACGTCTGCCTGTCCGTGCACCCGCACAACGACCGCGGCACGGCCGTCGCCGCCGCCGAGCTGGCCCTGATGGCCGGCGCCGACCGCATCGAGGGCTGCCTGTTCGGCCAGGGCGAGCGCACCGGCAACGTCGACCTGGTCACCCTGGGCATGAACCTGTTCTCCCAGGGCGTCGACCCGCAGATCGACTTCTCCGACATCGACGAGATCCGCCGCACCGCCGAGTACTGCAACCAGATGGAGGTCCACCCGCGCCACCCCTACGCGGGCGACCTGGTCTACACATCCTTCTCCGGCTCCCACCAGGACGCCATCAAGAAGGGCTTCGAAGCGATGGACGCGCGGGCCAAGGCCGCCGGCAAGACCGTCGACGACATCGAGTGGGCGGTCCCGTACCTGCCCATCGACCCCAAGGACGTCGGCCGCTCCTACGAGGCCGTCATCCGCGTCAACTCGCAGTCCGGCAAGGGCGGTATCGCGTACGTCCTGAAGAACGACCACAAGCTGGACCTGCCGCGCCGTATGCAGATCGAGTTCTCGAAGATCATCCAGGCGAAGACGGACGCCGAGGGCGGCGAGGTCACGCCGGGCGACATCTGGGCGATCTTCCAGGACGAGTACCTGCCCAACGCCGAGAACCCGTGGGGCCGCATCCAGGTCAAGACGGGCCAGACCACGACCGACACGGACGGCGTGGACACGCTGACCGTCTCGGCCGACGTCGACGGCGAGGCCACCGTCCTGACCGGTACCGGCAACGGCCCGATCTCCGCGTTCTTCGAGGCCCTGCAGGCCGTCGGCATCGACGCCCGCCTGCTGGACTACCAGGAGCACACGATGAGCGAGGGCGCCTCCGCGCAGGCCGCCTCGTACATCGAGTGCGCGATCGGCGACAAGGTCCTGTGGGGCATCGGCATCGACGCGAATACGACACGCGCGTCGCTGAAGGCCGTCGTCTCCGCGGTCAACCGCTCCGCCCGCTGACCCAGGTCACCGGCACCTTCACCGGCCCCGTCCGCCCTCGTGGCGGACGGGGCCGCGTCGTATACCGGCCACGGTCCTCCGCAAGGTACTGACGCCACATCAACAATGTGGCTAACATCACGCCCAACCCTGCGATGTTGCTGGGCTGTTACGGAGGTGTGCGACGTGCTGCCGAATTGGGGACGAACCGTTCGTAACGGCGCCAGGAACCAGCAAAGCCGTACCGGCGGTACGCCACGTCCCGGAGCCCGGCTGCCGCGCCTCGCCGGCGTCCGCACCGCGTGGACCACCGTCGGCGACGGGGAGTTCTTCTGCCCCGGCTGCGGAGGCGACCGCAACTACCGCCGCCGCACCGGCCGTCGCCGCTTCGTGCTCCTCGGCGTCCCGCTCGTGCCGCGCGGCTCCACAGGACCCGTCGTCGAATGCGCGGCCTGCGAGGACCGGTTCGCCGTCGACGTCCTCGACCACCCCACCACGCACCGCTTCTCCGCGATGCTCCGCGACGCCGTCCACACCGTCGTCCTCGCGGTCCTCTCCGCCGGCGGCGTCTCCTCCCGCACCGCCCTGGAGACCGCCGTCACGACCCTGCGCTGCGCGGGCTTCGACGACTGTACGGACGTCCGACTCGCCGCACTCGTTGAGGCGTTGATCACCGACGCGGGCCGCGTCACCGAACACTGCGGGCCCGGCGCCGGACTCGCCATCGAACTCCACGAGGCCCTCGACCCGCTCGCCCCGCACCTCGCCCCCGCCGGACGCGAGTCGATCCTCCTCCAGGGCGCCAGGATCGCCCTCGCCGACGGCCCGTACACCCCGGCCGAGCGGGACGTCCTCAGCACCGCGGGCGCCGCCCTGACCATGTGCACCGACGAGGTGTCCCAGCTCCTCGAAGCGGCCCGCACCCCTTCCTGACGGCAGGCCTTGGCCCTGACGGCAGGCCTTACAGCAGTCCCGCCGCCGCGAGGAACTTCCCCACCCGCCCGACCTCCTCCGCCGACAGCGGGATCTGCGGATCCGCCGTCACCGGGCAGTCGATCACGCCCCGCAGGAACAGCGCCGCCTTGAACGCCCCCAGCGCGGACGAACTCCCGCCCATCCGCGCCGGATCGCCCACCCGCACCATCCCGAACAGCGCGCACAGCCGCTCCTGCTCGACCCGCGCCCGCTCCCGGTCACCGCCGCGGCAGTACGCGTACAGCCGCGCGTACCCCGCCGGATCGACGTTCCCGAGGCCCGGCACCACCCCGTCCGCGCCCATCGCGAGCGCCGAGTCCACGGTCAGCTCGGCCCCCGTCAGGACGCTGAACCCCGAGATGTCACCGCGGGCGCGCGCCCCGAGCACGACCTCACGGAACGCGCCCTCGTCACCGCTGGAGTCCTTGAGCCCGGCGAGCGTCCCCTCGGCGGCCAGGCCGAGCACGAGGTCCGCGCCCAGCTTCGAGTGCACCGACACCGGCAGGTCGTAGGCGAAGACCGGCAAACCGCAGCGTCCGGCGACGAGCCGGTAGTGGCGGGCGATCTCCGCGGGGTGGGTGCGCGTGTAGAAGGGCGCGGTGACGACGATCCCGTCCGCGCCCGCCTCGGCCGCCGCACGGGCGTGGTCGAGCACGCGCAGCGTCGCCATGTCGATCGCCCCCGCCAGGACCGGCAGCTGCCCGGCCACGTGCCGTACGACGGTGTCGACGACCACCGCGCGGTGCCGGTCCGGCAGGAACGCCGCCTCGCTCGACGAGCCCAGCACGAAGAGCCCGTCGACCCCACCCGCGACGAGGTGGTCGACCAGGCGCACGAGGGAGGCGACATCCACCTCGTTGTCCGGGGTCAGGGGAGTGCAGACGGGCGGGACGACTCCGGACAGCGGGGACGGCAGGGTCACGGGACCTCCTGGACGAGTTCGCGCGTCGACTGGCCTTCGCGCACGGGATGGTGACAGCGGAACCGGTGCCCCTCGCCGCCCCGTTCGAAGCCCGGCATGGCCTCGGCGCACACCGTGTCGGCCTTCCAGCACCGCGTACGGAACGGGCAGCCGCTCGGCGGGCGCGTCGCCGACGGCACCGGACCGGTCAGTGGGATCGGATCGATCGGATCGAGCAGGCCGGGCGTCGCCGAGAACAGCGCGCGCGTGTACGGGTGCCGGGCCCGGTCGAGCACGGCGTCCGACGGCGACTCCTCCACGATCCGGCCCAGATACATCGTGATCACGCGGTCGCTCATGCGCCGCACGGTCTGGATGTCGTGGGAGACGAACACCAGGGCGAGCCCCAGGCGCTCCTTCAGATCGAGGAGCAGATTCAGGATCTGCGCCCGCACCGACACGTCGAGGGCGCTCGTCGGTTCGTCCGCCACGACCAGGGCCGGTTCGAGCGCGAGGGCGCGGGCGATGGCCACGCGCTGGCGCTGCCCGCCCGACAGCTGCCCGGGGAGCGCTCCCGCGAGCGCCTTCGGCAGACCGACCAGGGACATCAGCTCCCGTACGCGTTCCTCGCGGGCGGCCGGCGTGCCGCGCCGGTGGACGTCGAGAGGGTCGCGCAGGATCTGGCGGACGGTGAGACGCCGGTTCAGGGCCGTCGACGGGTCCTGGAAGATCATGCCGACGCCCTCGCCGACGGTGGCGCGCCGCTCACCCGGCTTCATGGTCCACAGGTCGCGCCCGGCCACGGTGACCGTGCCCGACGTCGGCCGCTGCACGCCCACAAGGACCTTGGCGAGCGTCGACTTGCCGCACCCCGACTCACCCACCACGCCCACCGTCTCGCCGGGCGCCACGGACAGATCGGCGCCGGTGAGCGCGTACACCCGGTCACGGGAGAACATGCCGCCGGAGCGCGCCCGGTGCACCACGTGCGCGTCCCTCAACTCGACCACGGATGTGGTCACTTGGTGCCGTCCGTTGATAGCGTGGCCCTTCGATGACGCGTCGCGAGAACCAAGCACGTGGCATCTCCCGTGTATGTGTTGCAAATCCGGGCTGGTTTCAACCCGGCTGGTGTTGATCGTGGAAGACCTGTTGGGCCGTCGGCTCGCAGGCAGCGTGAGCCAGGAATCTCTTGCCTCCGGTGGGAGAGGATTCAATTCACCGCCTCGCTTCCCCGGGGCGCCGGAACCGCCGGCGGCGGGATCACCGCCGGATGATGACAGGCCGACGCGTGCCGCCGGCCGCCGAGCAGACCGGGCGCCGTCGTCCGGCACACCTCGCTCGCCATCGGGCACCGGTCCGCGAACCGGCAGCCCGCCGGGAAGTCCGCCGGCGACGGCACGACGCCCCTGATCTGCGTCAGCCGCTCCGCCGCCGTCTCGAGCGACAGGACCGAACCGAGCAGCCCCCGCGTGTAGTGGTGGGCCGGCGCCTCGACAAGATCCGCCGTCACCCCCGTCTCCACGATCTGCCCGCCGTACATCACGACCACCCGGTCCGTGACGTCCGCGACGAGCGCCAGGTCGTGCGAGACGAGGATCAGCGCGAACCCCAGCTCCTCCCGGAGCCGCAGCAGCAGCTCGATGACCTGTGCCTGCACGGTCACGTCGAGCGCGGTCGTCGGCTCGTCGGCGACGATCAGCTTCGGGCTGCGCGACAGGGCCATCGCGATCAGGACGCGCTGACGCTGGCCGCCCGACAGCTCGTGCGGATAGCTGCGCAGGGTCCGCTCCGGGTCGAGGCCCACGAGGTCGAGCAGCTCCGCCGGGGTGCGCCGGCCACCACGCCGTACGACCTGCTTGAGCTGGGAACGCACGGTCATCGCCGGATTCAGGGACGACAGGGCGTCCTGGTAGATCATCGCCATGTCGTGCCCGAGGAGCCGGCGCCGCGCCCCCATCGGGTGGCCGATCAGCTCCTGGCCGTCGAAGGTGACCCGGCCCCGGACCCGCGCCCCCTCGGGTTCGAGCCCCATCACCGTCAGCGCGGTCAGCGACTTGCCGCACCCCGACTCGCCGACCAGGCCGAGGACTTCACCGGGCCGCACGTCGAACGTGATGCCGTCGACGATGTCCACGCCGCCGTGCCGCGCGTCGAAACCGATGGCGAGACCGGTGACCTGGAGGACGGGCTCGCCCTCGGGCAGGGGGCGGGCCCGGGACCTCAGGCGGGCCGCGGCCTCCGTGAGACCGGGCAGTTCGAGGACGGTGCCGCTGCCGGGCTCGGGCGCTTCGAGACGGTCCGCCTCCGCGCCGGTCACGTCACGCGCGGCGGGCGCGGCCCACGCGTCGGAGACCCCCTCGGAGAGGATGTTGAGCGCGAGCACGGTGACCAGCATGAGCAGCCCCGGGAAGACCGTCGCCCACCAGCCGCCGATCAGGACCATGTTCTTGCCGTCCGCGATGACGCTGCCCCACGACGGGTCGGGCGGCCGCACCCCCGCCCCGATGAACGACAGGGACGCCTCGAAGACGATGGCCTCCGCGACCTGCACCGTGCAGAAGACGAGGACGGGCGCCGCGCAGTTGATCGCCACGTGCCGGAGCACGATGTGCGGGGTCCGCGCCCCGACGACCCGCTCGGCCGTCACGTAGTCCTCGCCGTACTGGTCCAGCACGTTGGCCCGGACGACCCGGGCGATCGGCGGGGTGAACAGGAACGCGATCGCGCAGATCAGTACCGGGATGCCGCCGCCGAACACGGCGACGAGGACCGCCGCGAGAGCGATCCCGGGGAACGCCATCACGACGTCGAGGCAGCGCATCAGCGTCTCGTCGACCGCCTTGCGCGACGTGGCCGCGACCGCGCCGAGCACCGCGCCCGCCACGAGCGCGAGCAGCGTCGCGCCGAGCCCGATCGCCAGCGACCAGCGCGCCCCGTACATCAGCCGGCTGAGGATGTCGCGGCCCAGGCTGTCCTGGCCCATCCAGTGGCTGCCCGACGGATGCCCGGTGCCGTCGGTCTGCGGCTGCTGGTCGAGCGGATCGTGCGGCGCGAGCAGCGGCGCGAACAGCGCCACGAGGACGACGACACCGACGACGCCGACCGCGACCCGGGAGAGCGGGGGGAGCCGGCGCGGGGAACGCAGCCGGATACCGGGGCGGGACAGCGTTTCGGCGAGCGCCTTGCGGGTTGGGGTCAGCATTCTTTCAGCCCCTTGGGGGTCCCCCCGGACGGCGTCTGGGGGAGTTTGAGGAGCGGGGTCCGGGGCGGAGCCCCGAGGCGTTGGACCGGCAGCGACGCAGTCACGGCGCCCCCCTCAGCCTCGGGTTGACCATCAGGTACAGGATGTCGATGGCGAGGTTGACGACGACGAACCCGACCGCCGTCGTCAGGACGACGCCCTGCACCACCGCCGGGTCCCCGTTCTTCACCGCGTCGATCATCAGCTTCCCCATCCCCGGCAGGGAGAAGATCGTCTCCACGACGACCGCCCCGCCCAGCAGATAGCCGACCCGAAGTCCGAGCACGGTCAGCGGATTGATCAGGGCGTTGCGCAGCACGTTGCGCCCCACCACGACGACCGGCGGCAGCCCGCTGCCGATCGCCGTACGGACGTAGTCCTTGTCCAGCTCCTCGACCACCGCCGTCCGCACGATGCGGGTGAGCTGCGCGGCGACCGGCAGGGAGAGCGAGAGCGCCGGGAGCGTCATGCACCGGAGCCAGCCGGTGAAGGAGTCCGCCGGGTTGACGTAGCCGCCCGTCGGGAACCAGCCCTCTCCGACCGCCAGGTACTGGATCATCAGCAGCGCCAGCCAGAACCCGGGCGCCGCGACCCCCGTCAGGGACACCACGCGGATGATCTGGTCGGCGAGCCGGTCGCGGTGGATGGCCGCCGTGACCCCGAGCACCAGGGACACGACGACCGCGACCGCGAGCCCCAGGAACGTCAGTTGGAGCGTCAGCGGCAGCGCGGTGGTCACCTGGTCGGCCACCGGCTGCCGGGTCAGGACGCTGATGCCCATGTCACCCCGGACGAGATCGCCCACGAAGTGGAAGTAGCGCACCGGCAGCGGATCGAGCAGCCCGTTGCGCTCCCGGAAGTCGTGCAGCTGCCGCGGTGTCGGGTTGGCGCCCTGGAAGAACGCCGACGCCGGGTCGCTGTCCGAGAACCGCATTACGAGGAAGACGAACAGGACGATGCCGAGCAGCAGCGGTACGAGCAGGACCAGTCGGCGGGCCAGAATTCTGGCGATCACAGCCACGGGCGCGAACTCCCTTGCGAGAAGGCCGCGTTACGCGGGCTTGGCCTGCAGGACGTTGATCCCGGGGTAGGGCTGCGCCCGCACGCCGCTGATCTTCTTGGGGTCCCAGGCCGTCATCAGCTCGTTGTGCACGACCGGGTAGAGCACGGCCTGCTCGGCGACGATGTCGATGTACTCCTGGATCATCGTCTTCTTCTTCGCCGGGTCCGGCTCCTGGGTGGCCTGGTCCATCAGCTTGAAGAGGTGCTTGGCTTCGGAGTTGCCCGCCCAGCGCGCGTAGCCCATCCACACGTTCTGGGGGCCGTAGTTGTAGTGCATGATCAGGTCGGCGTCGAGCCCGAACTGGTTGGGGTTCGAGGCGGCCGCCACGATCTGGTAGTCCTTCTTCTGGTCCAGCTTCGTGAAGACGGCCGTGGTCTCCTGCGGGTCGAGCGTGGTCTTCACGCCGATCGCGTCCCACGAGGCCTTGATCGTCGGCAGGCAGTCCACGATCCAGGACACGTTGTTGGACGTGAGGGTGACGGTGAGTCCGCTGACCCCGGCCTCCTTGAGGAGCTTCTTCGCCTTCCCGGGGTCGTAGTCGTACACCGTCTTCGCCGGCCGATGATCGGGATTGCCCTCGTTCAGGAACGAACTGGCCGCCTTCCCGTGCCCCCTGAGCGCCACCTCGATCATCTTCTGCTTGTCGATCGCGTAGTGCAGGGCCTGGCGCACCCGCACGTCGTCGAACGGCTTGTGCGCCGTGTTGAACATCAGGAAGAGGTTGTTCATCCCGGCCCCGCCCTCGACGGTGAGCCCGCCCTTCTTCAGCTGCCCGATGTTGGCGTACGGGATGTTGTCCGCGATCTGCGCGTCGGCGCTGCCGCCCGAGATCTTCGCGACGCGGGGCGCCGCGTCCACGATGGTCAGCCAGTTCATCTTCCTGAACGAGGGCTTGCGCGGCCCGTTGTAGGCCTCGAACGCCTCGAAGGTGGTGTTCGTCTTCGGCTGGTGCGAGGTCTGCCGGTACGGGCCCGAGCCCACCGCCTTGCCCTTGGTCGCCTCGTCCCACGCGCCCGGCTTCGAGAACACGTGCTTCGGCATGATCTTGGCGAGGGTCAGCCGCGCGGCCCCGTCGGGGAACGGGAACTTCAGCATCAGCTCGACCGAGTCGTCGCCCGTCTTCCTTACCTCCTTCAGCCAGCTCTCGAAGAAGCCCTTGGCGAGCGACTGCGTGCCCGGGTCGAGGATCCGGTCGAAGACGAACACGACGTCGTCCGCGGTGACGGGCTTCCCGTCGTGCCACGTGGCGCCCGCGCGCAGGGTGAACTTCCAGGACGTGGAGGCGAGTTCGGCGTCGGACGGGATCTTCGTGGCGAGCGCCGCGTAGGGCTCGCGCGTGATCGGGTCGGTGTCGAGAAGGCCCTCGTAGATGTGCTGGTTGCCGGCCATGCAGAACGCCGACGCGGTCTGCGTCGGGTCCCAGCTGCCGTCGTTGCCGTAGCCGATCACCGCGGTCAGCGAGGAGCCGCCGCCCTTGCCGCCCCCGCCGCCCGTGTCGTTCGTGGACTTCGGCCCCGACGAACAGGCCGACAAGGAGGTGGAGAGGGCAGCGGCCGCGCCGAGGGCGCCGGAGTACTTGAGGAAGGAACGGCGGCCGGTCGGGTCGTGGTCGGTCATGGTGCCTCCAGAGAGGAAGATGCCCGGGAGATCCAACGTCCTACGTCTTGGTAGCCGACGTGACCATAGGAGCGCCGAGGGGGCCGGTCAAGAGATCGCGCGGGGTGCGGCGGAAGAAGTCGCGTCCCGACATGGGACGTGGGACGTCCGGTGCGCCTACGATGCGGCGCATGTCTGAGGAGCCCAGGAACCCGGCGATACGTCACCACCGGGTCAGCCACCAGGTCCAGCGCGCGGTCACCCAGCTCATCCTGGACAGCGGCCTGAAGCCCGGCGAACTGCTGCCCACCGAGGCCGAGCTCATGGAGTCGCTCGGCGTCAGCAGGAACTCCGTACGCGAGGCCCTCAAGGCCCTCCAGGCACTCGACATCGTCGAGATCAGACACGGCTACGGCACCTACGTCGGCCAGGCCTCCCTCACCCCCCTCGCCGACGGCCTCACCTTCCGCACCCTGCTGCGGCCCGCCGCCGACGCCCACGCCCTCGCCGAGATCCTCCAGGTGCGCGAGATCCTGGAGGAAGGCCTGATCCGCCGGGTCGCGGCGGCCCCGCTCCCGCCCGAGATCCTCGACCGCCTCGACGACATCGTGCGCCGGATGGCGACGGCGGGCGCCGCCGACGAACCCTTCGCCGACCTCGACCGGGACTTCCACGAAACGCTCTACCGTTCCCTCGGCAACGAGCTGATCCCGCAGCTCCTCGGCGCGTTCTGGCACGTCTTCGACCGGGTCGCCGGCGCGCGCTCCTGGTCCAGCGACCCCGCCCCCGAGGTGACCGTCGGCCGGCACCGGGACATCGTCACGGCCCTGCGCGCCCAGGACGCCCCCGGCGCGCAGCGCGCCATGGCCCACCACTTCCGCGGCATCGAGGCCCGCGCGGAACAGGAGACGAGAGGCGTCGAGTGAGCGCGGTGAATTCCGCCTGAGGGCATGCGCATAAGGGCGTTCGCATAACGGTGTTCGAATTCGCCCCCGGTATCGCCCTTGGTGCACGGAGCCCAAAGGTCCCCCCACTCTAATTGGCGGGCCTCGCTCCCGGGGCATGAAGCGTGAAATCCGACGGCGGCGGGGAGCCACCTGACGTGGGAGGAAGGGCGTACCGGGCACGCGATCGGAGGCGCGGGAAGAGCCCCGGGAATTGCCCGCCCCGGACCTGGGGAATTGCCTCTCCGGCCGCCCCGCCGACGATGGTCCGCCCTGTCCCGTGTCCGCTCGTGGAATGGCGGCGTTGTTTCGGTTGACGCCGCCGCCCGCGCACGGAACGTATGGACAGGAGCCCACGCCGATGAAGCCGCCAATCGGTTCTTACGCCGTCGACCTCAGCACCGGACAGGTGGGCCGGGTCATGGGGCACGAGGGTCCGTACGTACAGCTGCGGCCCTTCGGCGGCGGACGCGAATGGGACTGCGCCCCGGAGACGGTACGGGTGGCGACCACCTCCGAGCGCCTGCGCGCGGCCACCGCCTACGCGAACGCGAGAAGCCGCGGAGAGGTCCCTTAACGCGGGTGACCTCGGCCCGCCCGCGTAGGCGAGAACGAGGTGCCCTGACCCGGGCCCCGCGGCGTAGGCGAGAATAGGTCCATGAGCTTGTTCCGCGACGACGGCATCGTGCTGCGCACCCAGAAGCTGGGTGAAGCGGACCGCATCATCACGCTCCTCACCCGCAATCACGGGCGCGTGCGCGCCGTGGCCCGTGGTGTGCGCCGCACCAAGTCGAAGTTCGGGGCGCGGCTCGAACCCTTCTCCCACGTCGACGTGCAGTTCTTCGCCCGCGGCAGCGAACTCGTCGGGCGCGGACTGCCCCTGTGCACCCAGAGCGAGACCATCGCCCCGTACGGCGGCGGCATCGTCACCGACTACGCCCGCTACACCGCCGGCACGGCCATGCTGGAGACCGCCGAACGGTTCACCGACCACGAGGGCGAACCGGCCGTCCAGCAGTACCTGCTCCTCGTGGGCGGCCTCCGCACCCTCGCCCGCGGCGAACACGAACCCCACCTCGTCCTCGACGCCTTCCTGCTCCGCTCCCTCGCCGTCAACGGCTACGCCCCGAGCTTCGGCGACTGCGCGAAGTGCGGACTTCCGGGCCCCAACCGGTTCTTCTCGGTCGGCGCGGGCGGCTCGGTTTGCGTCGACTGCCGGGTACCGGGCAGCGTCGTACCCTCACCGCAGGCCCTCACCCTCCTCGGCGCGCTGCTGACCGGCGACTGGGAGACGGCCGACGCGTGCGAGGCACGCTTCGTCAGAGAGGGCAGCGGGCTGGTGTCGGCCTACCTGCACTGGCACCTGGAGCGCGGACTGCGCTCCCTGCGATACGTAGAGAAAAGCTAGAACTGAGCTAGGGGAGAGCCCACATGGCACGTCGCGGAATCCTCGGACGGTCCCGTCGTGAGTACCGGACGCCCGAACCGCACCCCACGGGTGCGCGGCCGCCCAAGATCCCGGGCGAGCTGGTGCCGCAGCACGTCGCCATCGTCATGGACGGCAACGGCCGCTGGGCGAAGGAGCGCGGCCTGCCGCGCACCGAGGGCCACAAGGTCGGCGCCGAGCGGGTCCTGGACGTCCTCCAGGGCGCGATCGAGATGGGCGTCGGAGCGATCTCGCTCTACGCGTTCTCCACGGAGAACTGGAAGCGGTCCCCGGACGAGGTGAAGTTCCTGATGAACTTCAACCGCGACTTCATCCGCAAGACCCGCGACCAGCTCGACGAACTGGGCATCCGCGTGCGCTGGGTGGGCCGCATGCCCAAGCTGTGGAAGTCGGTCGCCAAGGAGCTGGAGATCTCCCAGGAGCAGACCAAGGACAACGACAAGCTGACCCTGTACTTCTGCATGAACTACGGCGGCCGCGCCGAGATCGCCGACGCCGCGCAGGCCATCGCCGAGGACGTGAAGGCGGGCCGCCTCGACCCGTCGAAGGTCAGCGAGAAGACGTTCGCGAAGTACCTCTACTACCCGGACATGCCGGACGTCGACCTGTTCCTGCGCCCCAGCGGCGAGCAGCGCACCTCCAACTACCTGCTGTGGCAGAGCGCGTACGCCGAAATGGTCTTCCAGGACGTCCTGTGGCCCGACTTCGACCGCCGCGACCTGTGGCGCGCCTGCCTGGAGTACGCCTCGCGCGACCGCCGCTTCGGCGGAGCCATCCCGAACGAGGAGCTGGAGGCCATGCGGGGCCGCCCGGAACCCGGCACCCCGGCCGTCTGACCCACCCACTACGATCACGGGCCGTCGACGGCGAATGACCTGGGGAGGGCCCGTGACCGAACGCCTTGAACGTGCTGAGCGGAGTCCGGGCACCCGCCCGACCATGACGCGCATCGTGGTGATGTGGCGCGCGCTGGCCGCCGCGATGGCGGTCGGGGTCGTTCCGGTCCTCGGCGTCACGCTGGCCCGCGAAGGACGGATCGCGCTGCCCGGCGACGGCTGGGCGGGAGTCGTGCCCGTCGTCGTGCTGCTGGTGGTCTTCCTCCTCATGGGGCGCAAGAGCGAGCGCCGCCGCTACGAGAGCGCCGTCCCGCTCGCCGACCCGGCGGCCGTGCTGCCCGACCCGAGCGTGGTGCGCCGGGCCCTCCTGAAGGGGATGGCGCCCGTCGCCGCGGTCATCGCCGTGATGGGCGTGGTCATGGTGCTGCTGATGCAGCCGATGGTCGGCACCATCTTCGCCACGTTCCCCATCGGCCTGCTCCTGCGTGCCGAACGCACCGCCCGCTGGGAGCGCAAGCACGGCGTTCTGCTGTGGCAGGGCAACGCGGCGCAGCCCGCCCCCGGCAGCGGCGGCCGCGCGGTCCGCCGCGTCATGCCGCAGGTGTACACGTCACCGCGCACGGAAACTACTCCCGGCCGTGACTGAGGGCGCCGTCGTTCTCGAATACGTCGCCGGGTTCGCCGAGATCCACGAGGCGAACCGGGCCCGGATGACCCGCACGCGCGCGGGCACGGGCTTCCGGCTCGGGTGCGCCCTGCCGTTCGCCGCCGTCGCCCTGGCCCTCGTACTGCTCAAGTCGGCGGGAGTGGGTCACCCCTCATCCAGCTCGTCCTGGCTCATGGTCGTGCTTCCGGTCGCGCTGGTCTGCCTGCCTGCACTGCTCGCCGTGCCGATGGCCCGGCAGGCCGCCCGGCAGGGGCCGGTGAGAGTGCTGCTCGCCGCCGGCGGCATCTCCGTCACGACCGGGCGGGACGGCGAATTCCATTCACCCTGGGGGGACTTCGGCGGCTACCGAGAGACCAGGAACGGCTTCGCGCTGCTGAGCCCGGACCCCCTTGGCCCCTGCGTCCTGGTCCTGCCCAAGCGTGCCGCCGCAGACCCGGACGACCTGACCCGCCTGCGTGACACCCTGGCCACGCACCTCACGCGGACATGAGGGGCCGTCAGCCCTCCGCCGCGGCGGCGGCGCACTCCGCGCACGTACCGAAGATCTCCACCGTGTGCGCCACATTGACGTAACCGTGCTCCGCGGCGATCGCCTCGGCCCACTTCTCCACGGCCGGGCCCTCGACCTCGACGGCCTTGCCGCACACCCGGCACACCAGGTGATGGTGGTGCTCACCGGACGAGCACCGCCGGTACACCGCCTCGCCCTCCGACGTGCGCAGGACATCGACCTCACCGGCGTCGGCGAGGGACTGCAGGGTGCGGTAGACGGTCGTGAGACCCACCGAGTCACCCTTGTGCTTGAGGACGTCGTGGAGCTCCTGGGCGCTGCGGAACTCGTCCACCTCGTCGAGCGCCGCCGCCACTGCCGCACGCTGGCGGGTCGACCTGCCTCGAACCGGGGCTCCCACTGTTGCCTCCTCGCGTTTACTGCCGACGGCCCATTGTGCCAGGCCGCGCGGTGCGCGGGTCAGGCCTCGGCCCCGGCCTGACCGGGGATCCGGGCCTCGATCGCGCACGCCGCCGGATCACCCGCCGCATTCGCCGCCGCCCGCGCCCTGCGCCTGGCCAGCGGCGTCGCGATCAGGCTGAACACGATGAACGCGGCGATGGTGAGCAGCACGATCGTCGCGCCCGGCGGGATCTCGACGTAGTAGTTGGTGATGGTGCCGCCCAGCGTCGTGGTGACACCGATGGCCACGGCGATCGCGAACGTCGCCGCGAAACTCCGCGTGAGCTGCTGCGCCGCCGCCACCGGGACGACCATCAGCGCGGAGACGAGCAGCAGGCCCACGACGCGCATGGCGACCGTCACGGTGGCCGCCGCGGTCACCGCGACCAGCAGGTTCAGTACGCGCACGGGGAGGCCCGTGACCCGGGCGAACTCCTCGTCCTGACTGATCGCGAACAGCTGCCGGCGCAGACCGATCGTGACCAGGGCGACGAACCCGGCGAGGACGCAGATCGCCGTGAGGTCGCTCTGCGAGACCGTCGACAGCGAGCCGAAGAGATAGCTCTGCAGGTTCGCCGTGGAGCCGCCGGGGGCGAGGTTGATCAGCATCACGCCGCCCGCCATACCCCCGTAGAAGAGCATCGCGAGCGCGATGTCGCCCCGCGTCTTCCCGTACCAGCGGATCAGCTCCATGATCACCACGCCGACCACGGAGACGGCCATCGCCATCCACACGGGCGACGTCGAGAGCAGGAAGCCGAGGCCGACGCCCGTCATCGCGACATGGCCGATGCCGTCGCCCATCAGGGCCTGCCGGCGCTGGACGAGATAGATGCCGATCGCGGGGGCCGTGATGCCGACGAGGACCGCGGCGAGCAGCGCCCGCTGCATGAAGGCGGAGTCGAGGAATTCCATGTCAGCTCAGCAGTCCTGTGCGTACGGGCGTGATGTCCGAGGTGTGCGGGTGTACGTGGTCGTGGCCCGGCAGCGCGTGCTGGCCGACCGCCTCCGGGGGCGGCCCGTCGTGCAGGACGCAGCCGTCACGCAGCACGACCGCGCGGTCGATCAGCGGCTCGAGCGGCCCGAGTTCGTGCAGCACGAGCAGCACGGACGCGCCGGCCGCGACCTGCGCGCGCAGCGTCTCGGCGAGGATCTCCTGGCTCGCCAGGTCGACGCCCGCCATCGGCTCGTCCATGATCAGCAGCTCGGGCTCGGAGGCCAGGGCGCGGGCGATCAGGACGCGCTGGTGCTGACCGCCGGAGAGCGCGTCCACCGAGTCCTTCGCCCGGTCGGCCATGCCGACGAGCTCGAGGGCCCGGCGCACCGCCTCCCGGTCCGCCTTGCGCAGCAGCCCGAACCGGGCCCGCGAAAGCCGCCCCGAGGAGACGACCTCGGTCACGGTGGCAGGCACTCCGCCCGCCGCGGTCGTCCGCTGCGGCACGTACCCGACCCGCTTCCAGTCCCGGAAGCGCCGCCGCGGCGTACCGAAGATCTCGACCTCACCGCCGCTGACGGGCACCTGGCCGATGACCGTGCGGATGGCCGTGGACTTGCCCGAACCGTTGGCGCCGAGCAGGGCCACCACCTCACCGCGGCGCACCGTCAGGTCGATGCCGCGCAGCACGGGACGCGAGCCGAGCTCGGCCGTCACCCCGCGCAGGGCGATGACGGGCTCGCCCGCCGACACTGGTGCGTCGTCCATGCCGTTGTCCTCCCTGGTCCGTTGCGTCACTTGGCCCCCAGCGCCGTCCGAAGAGCCGTCAGGTTCGCGTCCATGACCTGGATGTAGTCGTCACCCTTGGACGTGCCGGTGATGCCCTCGATCGGGTCGAGCACAGCCGTCTTGAGCCCCGCGTCGCCCGCGAGGGTCTGCGCCGTCCGGGGGCTGACGAGGGTCTCGTAGAAGACCGTGGTCACACCGTCGGCCTTCGCCATGTTCTGGAGGTCCTTCACCCGGGCCGAGCTGGGCTCGCTCTCCGGGTCGAGGCCGCTGATGGCCTCCTCGGTGAGCCCGTACCGCTCGGCGAGATAGCCGAAGGCCGCGTGCGTCGTGATGAACACCTTCGAGCGGGTGTTCTTCAGCCCGTCCTCGAACCGCTTGTTCAGCCCGTCGAGCTTCTTCACCAGCGTGGCGGTGTTCTTCTTGTACGCGGCCGCGTGATCCGGGTCCGCCTTCTCGAAGGCCTTGCCCACACCCTCGGCGACCTCGGCGTACTTCACCGGGTCCAGCCAGATGTGCGGGTCCTGGCCGCCCTCGCCGCCGTGCCCGTGGTCGTGCGCCTCCGCATGCCCGCCGACCTCGGTGCCGTGCTTCTCCAGGTGCGTAAGCGAGGCGGCGTCGACCTTGGTCCCGATCCCGGACTGCTGGATCGCGTCGTCGACGGCCGGCTGGAGTCCCTTGAGGTAGAGGGCGACATCCGCGGACTGCATCCGCGCGGTCTGCATGCCGCTGAGTTCCAGGTCGTGCGGCTCCTGGCCGGGCTTGGTCAGGTTGGTGACGGCGACGTGGTCCCCGCCGATCTGCTCGGCGAGGTACTGCATCGGATAGAACGACGCGACCACCGCGAGCTTGCCGTCGCTGTTCTTGCCGCCACCCGAGGAGGAGGAGCAGGCGGTCAGGGCCGTGAGGCCGAGCACGACGGAGGAGGCTACGGCGGCGGTGGGTATGAGTCGGCGTACGTTCATGACAGTCATTTTCAACAAACCTGGAAACGATTGTCAACAAGCTGTCGTGGCGATCACACCTAAACGGGCATCCCTGCCCAGGCCGGACCCCGGACGCCAACCGATTTGATCCGGGGCCCCACGCCGCCGGTAACCTGAAGCATTCGCATTCGCTCTGAAGCATCAACCGCTTCGTCGTCGTCGTAATGAAGAGAGCACCGTGGCCGCCGACAAGATCGACACCATCGTCAGCCTCAGCAAGCGCCGTGGCTTCGTCTACCCGTGCAGCGAGATCTACGGCGGCCAGCGCGCCGCCTGGGATTACGGGCCGCTCGGCGTCGAGCTGAAGGAGAACCTCAAGCGCCAGTGGTGGCGCTACATGGTCACCTCGCGCGAGGACGTCGTCGGTATCGACTCGTCGGTGATCCTGGCGACCGAGGTCTGGCAGGCCTCCGGTCACGTCGCCACGTTCACCGACCCGCTGACCGAGTGCACCTCGTGCCACAAGCGCTACCGCGCCGACCACCTCGAAGAGGCGTACGAGGCCAAGCACGGCAAGCTGCCGGAGAACGGCCTCACCGACCTCAACTGCCCCAACTGTGGCAACAAGGGCACCTTCACCGAGCCCAAGCAGTTCTCGGGCCTGCTCTCCACGCACCTCGGCCCCACCCAGGACAGCGGCTCCATCGCCTACCTGCGCCCCGAGACCGCCCAGGGCATCTTCACCAACTTCGCCAGCGTCCAGCAGACCTCACGCCGCAAGCCGCCGTTCGGCATCGCCCAGATGGGCAAGAGCTTCCGCAACGAGATCACGCCGGGCAACTTCATCTTCCGCACCCGCGAGTTCGAGCAGATGGAGATGGAATTCTTCGTCAAGCCCGGCGAGGACGAGAAGTGGCAGGAGTACTGGATGGAGCAGCGCTGGAACTGGTACACCGGCCTCGGCATGCGCGAGGAGAACATGCGCTGGTTCGAGCACCCGGCGGAGAAGCTCTCCCACTACTCCAAGCGCACCGCTGACATCGAGTACCGCTTCCGCTTCGGCGGCAACGAGTGGGGCGAGCTCGAGGGCGTCGCCAACCGCACGGACTACGACCTCTCCGCGCACGCCAAGGCCTCCGGCCAGGACCTCTCCTACTTCGACCAGGAAGCCGGCGAGCGCTACACCCCGTACGTCATCGAGCCCGCGGCCGGCGTCGGCCGCTCCATGCTCGCCTTCATGCTCGACGCGTACGTCGAGGACGAGGCCCCCAACGCCAAGGGCAAGATGGAGAAGCGCACGGTCATGCGCTTCGACCACCGCCTCGCCCCGGTCAAGGTCGCGGTCCTCCCGCTCTCCCGCAACCCGGAGCTGTCCCCGAAGGCCAAGGGACTCGCCACCGCGCTGCGCCAGAACTGGAACATCGACTTCGACGACGCGGGCGCCATCGGCCGCCGCTACCGCCGCCAGGACGAGATCGGCACGCCGTTCTGCGTCACCGTCGACTTCGACACCCTCGACGACAACGCCGTCACGGTCCGCGAGCGCGACACCATGAAGCAGGAGCGCGTCTCCCTCGACCAGATCGAGGGCTACCTGGCCGCGCGCCTCGTCGGCTGCTGATCTCCCTCTGGGGACCCGCACCACCAGCAGTGGAAGCGGCCCGGGAGCGTGCACACCACGCTCCCGGGCCGCTTCTCTCGTCTGCGCCTCTCATCTGCGCCTCTCGTCTGCGGGGCAGGCACGGAATTGACATCGGCCTCGGAGGTCTCTAGAGTCCTCCGAGTTGTCACCCGGCCGTTCGGCCCAGTGACAGCACCTCCGCCGCTGAAGCGGCACCCAAACAAGCAGCACGATCTCCCACCGGGAGTGAATTCGTCGTGCACGAATTCAATTCACGGTGGACTGCGTGGCCCCGATTAGGAGCCGCCGGGGAAATCCGCTAATGTTTGGGACGTCGGAACGGCCCAACAGCCGGGAAGACAAGCCCCCTCTGACTGGGAATCAGGCCCGAAAGGATCTGATAGAGTCGGAACCGCCGGAAAGCCGAAAG
>NZ_RZYA01000064.1 GCF_004005495.1 Streptomyces antnestii | reverse complement strand
TGACCCCGACCGGCAGACCGGTCTCGGCGGCCAGCAGCTCGACGAAGTCGAGCATCGAGTCGACGTCGCTGAACGCGGTGTGCCGCGCGGGGGAGGCGCAGTCCTTGCCGAGCGGGATGCCACGGATTCCGGCAATCTCCTCGGTCACCTTCGCGCCCGGCAGCATTCCGCCCAGCCCCGGCTTGGCTCCCTGGGAGAGCTTGATCTCTATCGCCTTGACCGGGGCGCCGGCGACCACGTCCTTGAGCTTGTCGAGGTTGAAGCTGCCGTCCTCGTTACGGCAGCCGAAATATGCCGTCCCCATCTGGAGAACGAGGTCGCCGCCGCCCCGGTGGTACGGCGACAGGCCGCCCTCGCCCGTGTTGTGCATCGTGCCCGCCAGTGCCGCCCCCTTGTTGAGCGCCGTGATCGCCGCGCCGGAGAGCGACCCGAAACTCATCGCGGAGATGTTCACTACGCTCGCCGGCCGAAACGCCTTGGCGCGCCCGCGCGGTCCGCCCAGCACCTTGGCCGAGGGCAGTGGGGCCTGCGGGTCGTGCGCGTCAGGCAGCGCGCCGGCGAACGTGCGCTGCTTCAGATAGGCGTGCCCCTGCACGTGCTCGACGTCGACTTCGGTTCCGAACCCGAAGTAGTTGTTCTCCTCCTTCGCCGACGCGTAGATCCAGCTGCGCTGGTCACGACTGAACGGGCGCTCCTCCTCGTTGGAGGTCACGATGTACTGCCGCAGCTCGGGCCCGATCGTCTCCAACAGGTACCGGGCGTGTCCGATCACCGGGAAGTTCCGCAGCAGTGCGTGCCTCTTCTGGA
>NZ_RZYA01000017.1 GCF_004005495.1 Streptomyces antnestii | reverse complement strand
TGCCGTAGCCGGTGACGACGCCGTCGCCGTAGGGCTGGTTCTCGTCCAGGCCGAACGCGGTGGAGCGGTGGCGGGCGAACTCGTCGAGTTCTACGAACGAGCCCTCGTCCAGGAGGAGTTCGATGCGCTCACGGGCCGTCAGTTTGCCCTTCGCGTGCTGCTTCTCCACCGCGCGCGCGGAGCCGGCGTGGGTGGCCTCGTCGATCCGGCGCTGCAGGTCCGCGAGCTTGCCCGCGGTCGTGTGGATGTCGCTGGCGCTGGGCACGTTGGGCTCTTCCGGAACGGACATCGGGATGCGGCTCCCTGGCTGCTCAAGGGGGGACGTGACGTGATGTGGCGTGACGTGACGTGAGGACTGCGGGGGTGGGGCGGGGTGCGTGCGGCTTGGTGCGTGGGGCTTTGCTGCGTAGCTACTGGCTCGTAGCGTAGTGGCGCACATACCGTTCGGCAGTGCGGCGTTTACCACACCTAGGGTGGGTTGCATGACGCCCCGAAATGCTTCAGACGCGAACGACGATCAGCCGTGGTCGGACCTTGGCCGGCCGCCCTTGAATGCCGCCGCCCTGCGGCGTGCCCTCGTGCGGGGAGGACTGTGGTCCTCCCTTGATGTTGTTCCCGCCACCGGGTCCACCAACTCCGATCTCGTGGCCCTCGCCTCCGGCGGCAAGGTCGACGAAGGCGCCGTTCTCGTCGCCGAGTCGCAGAGCGCCGGGCGCGGGCGGCTCGACCGGGAGTGGACCGCTCCTCCGCGGTCCGGGCTCTTCTTCTCCGTGTTCCTGAAGCCCGGGGCTGACGTGCCCGTCGAGCGGTGGGGGTGGCTGCCGCTGCTCGTCGGGGTGGCCGTCGCCACGGGGCTCGCGCGCGCCGCCGGCGTCGACACGGCCCTCAAGTGGCCCAACGACCTGCTGGTGAATGTCGAGGGCGAGGAGCGCAAGGCCGGGGGGATCCTCGCCGAGCGGGCCGGGGACGGGGTCGTGGTCGGTATTGGACTCAACGTCTCGCTGCGCGCGGACGAGCTGCCGGTGGCGCGGGCCGGGTCGCTGGCGCTGGCCGGGGCGGCGTCGACGGACCGGGACACGTTGCTGCGGGCCGTTCTGCGGTCGCTGGAGGAGCGGTACGTCGACTGGCGGGCCGCGGGTGGGGATCCTGCGGTGTCGCGGCTTCAGGAGACGTATGCCGCGGGGTGCGCCACGCTGGGGCGGAATGTGCGGGCGGAGCTTCCTGGGGGGCAGGAGCTTGTGGGGGAGGCCGTTGCCGTGGATGGGGACGGGCGGCTTGTCATCGCCTCCGCGGACGGGGTGCAGCAGCCTGTGGGGGCCGGGGACATCGTTCATCTGCGGTGAGCTTGTCGGCGGCGACTGGTGGTGGGGTGTCGTTTCTGTTTCGTGAGCCGCTGCCCGGTTGTTAGGGGTCGTTGCGTTTTTGGGTGCGGGGCCGCGGGGGCATGTACGTGCTCGCTGTTCTACGGGTTTACGTGGGGTTCGCGTCCCGTGCGCGTGGTGCTGGTGGCTCCGCGCGCACATGCCCCCACGTCCCCTCCCGTCTCGTAGGCGGCCTGCCGCCCGGTGGGGGTGACTCGGGCTGTGCCCGTCTTGTACTTGTACGCGGTCTGCTGGGCGGTGGGGCGGCTTCGCGGCGTGACTCGGGCTGTGGCCCGTTTCGGGGGCGGCTGCTGCCGGGTGGGGTGAATCGGGCTGGGGCGTTTCTTGCGGGGCCTGGTGGGGTGGGGCTGACTCGGGTGTGGACTTGTGGTGCTGTGGGAGTGAGCTGCGGCACACCTGCCGTAAAGTTGAGGCCGGTCGATATATGACCGCGGCAGATCGGAAGGGCAGCAGGCGTGACCGTCGACGACTCGGGCTCCGGCGCGGGCACCCCATCCGACATCGAGTCTGTCGAGGACGGTGCCGGTGGCGAGGATCCGCTTGCCCTCCGTCTCGAAGGGCTCATCCTTGGTGCCGAGCGGCGGTATACGCCCTTCCAGGCCGCCCGCAGCGCCGGTGTCTCCATGGAACTCGCCTCCCGGTTCTGGCGGGCCATGGGGTTCGCGGACATCGGGCAGGCCAAGGCCCTGACCGAGGCTGATGTGCTTGCCCTGCGGCGGCTCGCCGGGCTTGTCGAGGCCGGGCTGTTGAGTGAGGCCATGGCCGTTCAGGTCGCTCGGTCCACCGGGCAGACCACGGCGAGGTTGGCCGAGTGGCAGATCGATTCGTTTTTGGAAGGGCTTACTGAGCCGCCCGAGCCCGGGATGACCCGTACCGAGGTCACCTATCCGTTGATGGAACTGCTCCTGCCCGAGTTGGAGGAGTTTCTGGTCTACGTGTGGCGGCGGCAGCTTGCCGCGGCCACGGGGCGCGTGGTGCAGGCCGCCGATGACGAGGAAATGGTCGACCGGCGGCTCGCTGTCGGGTTTGCCGATCTTGTGGGGTTCACGCGGCTCACCCGGCGCATGGAAGAGGAAGAGCTCGGCGAGCTGGTCGAGGCCTTCGAGACCACCGCCGCCGACCTTGTCGCCGCCAATGGGGGGCGGCTCATCAAGACCCTCGGTGATGAGGTGCTGTACGCCGCCGATGACGCCGGGATCGCTGCCGAGATCGCTCTGCGGCTCATCGAGACCATGGCCAATGACGAGACCATGCCCGAGGTGCGGGTCGGTATGGCCTTCGGGACCGTGACTACTCGCATGGGTGACGTTTTTGGGACGACTGTGAATCTTGCCAGTCGGCTCACATCGATAGCGCCCCGGGACGCCGTGCTGGTGGACGGTGCCTTTGCCGAGGAGTTGCAGCGGTCCGGTGAGGCGCCGGTGAGTGAGGCGGAGGCTGCTGCTCTCGCGGAGAAGGAGGGCGAGGACGCGCCCTCGTACCGCTTCGCCCTGCAGCCCATGTGGCAGCGGCCCGTGCGTGGGCTCGGGGTTGTCGAGCCCTGGCTTCTTACTCGGCGGCCGATCTAGGATTCTCCCGCTGTTAACTGTCGTTAACCGGGAGGTCGCTGTGAGCCGGTTCGGAGAGTTCGTTTTGGTGCGGCGGCATGGATTTGTCGCCGAGCTCGTTCTCGATCGGCCCAAGGCCATGAACGCCGTGTCCAGTGCCATGGCTGTGAGTGTGGCCGAGGCTTGTCGGGCTTTGGGCGGCGAGCGTGATGTGCGGGCTGTTGTTTTGTCTTCTTCGTCCGATCGGGCTTTTTGTGTGGGGGCCGATCTGAAGGAGCGGAACTCCTTTTCCGATGCCGAGCTCGTCCGGCAGCGGCCTGTGACGAGGGCTGCTTATGGGGGTGTTCTTGAGCTGCCCATGCCTGTTGTCGCCGCCGTGCACGGGTTCGCTCTGGGGGGCGGCTTCGAGCTTGCTCTTGCCTGCGATCTCATCGTTGCTGACGAGACCGCTGTTGTGGGGCTGCCTGAGGTGTCTGTCGGGGTTATTCCGGGGGGTGGCGGTACTCAGCTGCTGCCTCGGAGGGTGGGGGCTGCTCGGGCTGCCGAGCTGATCTTTTCCGCGCGGCGGGTCGAGGCCCGCGAGGCGCTGGAGCTGGGGCTCGTCGATCAGGTGGTGGGGGCGGGGGACGATCGGGAGGCCGCCTTGGAGCTTGCCGGGCGGATCGCCGGGAATTCGCCCGTCGGGCTCCGGGCTGCCAAGCGGGCGCTGCGGGTGGGGTACGGGCTTGATCTGCAGGCCGGTCTCGAGGTCGAGGATGCTGCCTGGCGGTCTGTGGCGTTCTCGGGGGATCGGGCTGAGGGTGTCGCCGCCTTCAATGAGAAGCGGGCGCCTCAGTGGCCCGGTGAATGAATATTCGTAGCCTCGTATGCGTCCTGAATGTATCGAGGTGGGCTTTTCACTCCTAATCTTGGGTTATGGGAGAGGAAGTCCGATTGCGGGCCGTGGTCGCGATGGCGCAGGGGATGGCCGCGGCGCAGTCTCCGCGTGAGTCCTGGCGGGCGGCGGCGCTCGGCGCCTGCCGCGCGTTGTCCGGCACCTTCGCGGCACTGTCCGTGTGGGAGCGCGAGCGGGGGCGGCTGCGTGTCCTCGTGAACGTGGGCGAGCGGGCTGAAGGGGAGGTCGAGTTCCCGGAGGACGAGACCTATCCCGTCCACCAGTTCCCGGAGATCACCGAGTTCCTGCACGAGCAGTGGGTGGGCGGGGGCGCTCCGCGTGCCTGGGTCGAGACCGCCGGGGGGACCGTGGAGGGGGGTGGTTACTGCCATCAGCGCGTCGCTGCCCTGCGCCGGCGCGGGCGCGGGTGCTGTGTCGTCGCCCCGATCGTGCTCCACGGGCGCGCCTGGGGGGAGTTGTACGTCGCCCGGCCGGAAGGCGCTGAGGTCTTTGGGGCTGGCGATGCTGCCTTTGCGACGGTGCTTGCCAGTGTTGCTGCTGCGGGGATTGCTCAGACCGAGCGGCTCGAGGAGGCTCGGCGGCTTGCTTTTACGGATGCCCTGACCGGGCTTGCCAATCGGCGTGCCGTCGACATGCGGCTCGATGAAGCCATTGAGCGGCATCGGGTGGGGGGTGATGTCGTTTCGCTTGTTGTCTGTGATCTCAATGGGCTCAAGCGCGTCAACGATTCGTTGGGGCATGCGGTTGGGGATCGGTTGCTGGAGCGGTTCGGGTCCGTGCTGTCGTTGTGCGGGGCCATGCTGCCCGGAACTCTTGCCGGGCGGCTCGGGGGCGACGAGTTCTGTCTGGTGACCGTGGGGCCCGACGCCGACGACGTGGTGCGGGCCGGCGAGGAACTGTGCCTGCGCGCCTCCGAGTTGGAGTTGGGCGACGGGGTTGCTTGCGGCATTGCTTCTACCGGTGATCCGATCGGTGACGTGTTCACTGCTCGGCGGCTTTTTCGGCTTGCCGACGCCGCTCAGTACCGGGCCAAGGCCCTGCGGGCCGTGAAGCCCGTGGTGGCCGGGCGCGACGGGCCCGACGATCCCGTCGTGCGCCTCGCCGACTCGCCCCCGCCCGCCCTCGGCGGCGGTGAACGGCGGCGGATCCGCGGGCGGGACACGGGGGCCTGAGGGGTCTGAAGGGTCTGAGGGGTCTGAAGGGTCTCGACATGGATGTGCGTCTTGTAGTGGTGGGGGCTTCCGGGGTCAGTGCCGGTGATGTCGTCGCCGTCGCTCGGGGTGACGCTCGTGTCGAGATCTCCGCCGAGGCCCTTGGCGCTCTTGGCGCCGCCCGCTCGGTCGTGGACGCGCTCGCCGCCGGGCCCGAGCCCGTGTACGGCGTCTCCACCGGGTTCGGCGCCCTCGCCACCCGGCACATCGGCCAGGACCTGCGCGCCCGGTTGCAGCGCAACATCGTCCGCTCACACGCCGCGGGAATGGGGCCGCGCGTGGAGCGGGAGGTCGTGCGCGCGCTGATGTTCCTGCGGCTCAAGACCCTTTGCTCGGGGCGTACGGGGGTGCGGCCCGTCGTCGCGCGGTTGATCGCCGACGTGCTGAACGCCGGCATCACGCCCCTCGTGTACGAGTACGGGTCCCTCGGCTGTTCCGGCGATCTCGCGCCGCTCAGCCACTGCGCCCTGACCCTCGTGGGCGAGGGGGAGGCGGAGGGGCCCGACGGGGTCGTCGCGCCCGCCGGTGAGCTTCTTGCCGCCCATGGCATCGCCCCTGTCGAACTGCGCGAGAAGGAAGGGCTCGCCCTGCTGAACGGCACCGACGGGATGCTCGGCATGCTTGTACTGGGTTTGGATGATCTGGAGGGGCTTTATAAGGCGGCTGATGTCGCTGCTGCCCTGTCGCTCGAGGCTCTGCTGGGGACGGAGCGGGTGCTCGCGCCCGAACTGCAGGCCGTGCGGCCTCATCCGGGGCAGGCCGCCAGCGCCGCCAACATGCTGGCCGTGCTGAGGGGTTCGGGGCTCACCGGGCACCACCAGGACGACGCGCCGCGCGTGCAGGACGCGTACTCCGTGCGCTGCGCCCCGCAGGTCGCCGGGGCCGGGCGGGACACCATGGCCCATGCGCGGCTCGTCGCCGAGCGCGAGCTCGCCGCCGCCATCGACAATCCCGTGGTCCTTGCGGACGGGCGCGTCGAGTCCAACGGCAACTTCCATGGCGCGCCCGTCGCTTACGTCCTTGATTTCCTGGCGATCGCCGCCGCCGATCTCGGGTCCATCGCCGAGCGGCGTACCGACCGACTCCTCGACAAGAACCGGTCCCACGGCCTGCCCTCGTTCCTCGCCGACGACCCCGGCGTCGACTCGGGCCTGATGCTCGCCCAGTACACCCAGGCCGCCCTCGTGAGCGAGATGAAGCGGCTGGCTGTGCCGGCTTCTGCGGACTCCATTCCGTCTTCCGCCATGCAGGAGGACCATGTGTCCATGGGCTGGTCCGCCGCCCGCAAGCTGCGGGCCGCGGTCGACGACCTGACACGGATCCTCGCCGTCGAGCTGTACGCGGCCACCCGCGCCATCGAGTTGAGGCAGGGGCTCGCCCCCGCCCCCGCGTCGCGTGCGGTCATCGAAGCCCTGCGCGCCGCGGGAGTTCGGGGGGCGGGGCCCGACCGGTTCCTCGCGCCCGACCTCGCCGCCGCCGAAGCGTTCGTACGGGGCGGGCATCTCGTCGCGGCCGTGGAGGCGGTCACGGGGCCGCTGGTTTAGTTCAGTACGCCGTGCGGCCTCTTCTGACCGAGTACGTCAGGAAGCCCGCGCCGATGCCGAGGAACGCCGTGCCGCCGATCAGGTACGGGGTCGTGTCGACCGTTCCCGTGTCAGCCAGGCGCAGTTGGCTGTCGGACTGTGTGTGCACCGCTGTCGCGGTCTGCTGCTGGTCTGCCTCCGCTGTCTTCTCGGGCGTCGCGTTGGCGGACGGAACGAACCACAGGGCAGCCAGAAGCGTCCCGGCTGCGGTGGCGGTGAGCAGCGATCGTCGTGCGGCGGACACGGAATCGATCCCCCTTGTGGTGCTGGCGAATTGGCCGTGTGAGCCGATGTTAGTGAAAGGTGCGGGTCACAGGAAAGTCACGGGAGGCCCGAGGCTTACGCTCCGTCGTATGAGCACCCCTGAGACATCACGATTTGTTCGGCTCCAGGTCGATTTGGTCCTGGAGATCGAGGACGGCACGGCCATCACCGGGGCCGCGTTGCAGCGCATCGCCGAGGACGTCGACATGCCGGCCGACGAGCGGTCCCACGCCGAGTCGGCCGTCAACGAGGACGAGGCGGAGGCACTCGCCTATCTGGTCGACCCCTTCGACCTGGTCGGAGACGTTCCCGGGGCGGAACTCGTCCAGGCCTCCTGGTCCAGTGAACAGGTCGACTACGACCCCGATTCGCCCGACTGGGACCTCGACGTGGATGATGACGAATCCGGCGACGATCTCGACGACGACGCGGCGCGGGGGTAGACGGCGACGGTTCGGACTGCGTGATCGGGGAACCCCGGTCGGCAACCGCCGGCCGGGGTTTCGTCGTCTCACAGGGGGTACCAGAACAGTTCTGTTATCACTGGTGCACGCCTGGTCACGGGAGTTTCCGACGTGGCGTCCCCCACATCGGGGGCCGAAAGGGAACGGGACGAACCGGTCATGGCGTTACATGGGCTGCGGGGATTCCTGCCAGGGATCGGGGCCCACCGGTCTTTTGGGGTTGTTGGGGAAATTGGCGACGATGGAGAAGCGTGTGATGACGGACAGTAAGCGGCGCAAGGGTCTGATGGCCGCGTCCGCTCTGGTCGGCGGAGTGCTGGTGCTCTCTGCGTGCAGCGGGAGCGACGGCAAGGCCAGCGGGGCCGAGGGCGGCGGCAAGAAGTCGTCACAGGCCCAGGTCGACGAAGCCGCCGCGCAGAAGACGTCGGAGGCGCTGATCAAGATCGCGCCGAAGGACGGCTCCGACAACGCCAGCATCAACAACGCCGCCGCGGTCACCGTGCGCAAGGGCACGCTCACGAACGTGACGATGACGACCGTCGACGGTACGGCCGTGCAGGGGCAGATATCCGCTGACAAGAAGAGCTGGAAGCCCGCCGGCCAGCTCCAGCGCGCCACGGTCTACAAGATCGCGGCCGAGGCCAACGACTCCAGCGGCCGCACGGCCCACGAGAACGCCTCGTTCACGACGGTCTCGCAGGCCAACAGCTTCATCGGCAACTTCACGCCCGAGGACGGCTCCACCGTCGGCGTCGGCATGCCGGTCTCGGTCAACTTCGACAAGGCGATCACGAACAAGGCCGCTGTCCAGAAGGGCATCACGGTCACCTCCAGCAGCGGCCAGCAGGTCGTCGGCCACTGGTTCGGCAACCAGCGTCTGGACCTGCGTCCCAAGGACTACTGGACCGGCGGCTCGACGGTCACGCTGAAGCTGGACCTCGACGGCGTCCAGGGCGCGAACGGCGTCTACGGCGTGCAGCAGAAGACGGTCACCTTCAAGGTCGGCCGCAACCAGGTCTCGACGGTCGACGCGCAGACCAAGACCATGACGGTCACCCGCGACGGCAAGGTCGTCAAGACCATCCCGATCTCCGCGGGCTCGCCGGAGAACAAGACGTACCAGGGCCAGATGGTGATCTCCGAGAAGTTCAAGGAGACCCGGATGGACGGCTCGACGGTCGGCTTCAAGGGCAACGACGGCAAGGGCGAGTACGACATCAAGGACGTGCCGCACGCGATGCGCCTGTCGACCTCCGGCACCTTCATCCACGGCAACTACTGGGGCGCCAAGTCGATCTTCGGCAGCGCCAACACGAGCCACGGCTGCGTCGGCCTGTCCGACACGAAGGGCGCCAACGACCCGAAGACGCCGGGTTCCTGGTTCTACAACAACTCCATCGTCGGTGACGTCGTCATCGTGAAGAACACCGGCGACAAGACCATCCAGCCGGACAACGGCCTCAACGGCTGGAACATGGACTGGGCGCAGTGGACGGCCGGTTCGGCCGTCTGACAGCACCGCTGAGCCGTCCGCGAAGGCCCGCACCCCGGTGACGGGGTGCGGGCCTTCGCGTGCTTCCGGGAGTTCTCATCGACCTCTTATCCCGGACTTATCCGATCGTCACGGTGCGTCCTTAGCTTCACGGCATGTTCTTCACCTATCTGAGGCGCGAGCTGCGCCGCCGCAGAAAGGCGGCCCTCGTCGTCGCCTCCGGGCTCGCGCTCGGCATCGCGCTGGTCATCGTCGTCAATTCCGTGTCCGCCGGCATGAACCAGGCCCAGGACAAGGTCCTCCAGTCCCTGTACGGCCTCGGTACCGACATGACCGTCACCAAGGCGGCCACCGCGCCCAAGGCCGGCGAGGGCGGCCGGCCGCGGTTCGAGTTCGGCGCCAAGGACGACGGCAAGGAACAGAGCAGCGACCGCGTCATGGTGCAGGGCTTCCAGACCCTGGCCGCCTCCACGGTCGACAAGGTCGCCTCCCAGAAGGGCGTCGCCGACGCCGTGGGCGGCCTCAGCCTCCAGGTGATGAAGGTCGACGGCCAGTTCAAGCGCGGGCAGTTCAAGCAGGACCCGGGCAGCGGTGGCGCGACCCGTCAGGGCGGCCCGGGCGGCGAGCCGCGCGGCCGGGTCGAGGGCGGCGGCGCCTCCTTCGACGTCAACTCCTACAGCGTGTACGGCACCGACGTCACGAAGGCGGGCCTCGGCCCGCGCACCTCCTCGAAGATCACCGAGGGGCGCGCCTTCAAGACGTCGGAGGCCGATGCCAAGGTCGCCGTCGCCGACGCGTCGTACGCCAAGGAGAAGAAGCTCGCCCTGGGCGACAGCGTCAAGATCAAGGGCGTCACGTATGAGGTCGTCGGCATCGCCACGCCCGACAGTGGTGACGCCGCCGCCGATCTGTACCTGCCGCTGAAGCAGGCCCAGACCCTCGCCGGGGCCAAGGGCAAGATCACCACGGTCTATGTGAAGGCGACCGACTCGCAGCAGATCTCCGCCGTCAAGCGCGGTATTCAGAAGAACATCTCCGGTACGACGGTGACCACTTCGGCCGATCTCGCCGACACCGTCTCCGGGTCCCTCTCGACCGCCTCCAACCTGGCCGCCAACGTCGGCAGGTGGCTCTCCATCGCCGTGCTCGTCGCCGCGTTCCTGGTCGCGGGCCTGCTCACCTCGTCGGCCGTCTCCCGCCGCGTACGGGAGTTCGGCACGCTCAAGGCGCTCGGCTGGAAGTCCGGACGCGTCACCCGCCAGGTCGTCGGCGAAGCCGTCGTCAACGGGCTCGTCGGCGGCGCACTCGGCATAGCCGTCGGCCTCGCGGGCGCCTACGCCGTCACCGCCATCAGCCCCACGCTGACTGCCCAGCTCGGCTCCGGTGCGGGCGGTGGCGGCGGTCGGGGGCCCGGTGTGGTCATGGGAGGTCCCGGCATCAGCCAGGCGGCCGGCAAGAGCCTCGACATCGCCCTCAGCGCGCCCGTCAGCGCCACCACCATCACGCTCGCCGTCGGCCTCGCCGTCGCCGGCGGCCTGATCGCCGGCGGGTTCGGCGGCTGGCGCGCCTCCCGGCTGCGGCCCGCCGACGCCCTGCGCCGCGTCGAGTAGCCGCACCGCGCGGCCTCCAGAACACCTCTACGTACCGCAGGAGTTGCACCATGTATCAGCTGAGGGGCGTCACCAAGCAGTACCGCCGGGACAAGGCCACCGTCGACGCGCTCGTCGATGTGGACCTGACCATCGGCGACGGCGACCGGCTCGTCATCCAGGGCCCCACCGGAGGCGGCAAGTCCACCCTGCTCCAGATGCTCGGCGGGCTCGACCGGCCGACCTCGGGCAGCATCGAACTCGACGGCGTCGACCTGGCGAAGCTTCCGGAGGCCCGGCTCACCACGTTCCGCGCCGAATCGATCGGGTTCGTCTTTCAGAGCTTCAATCTCATTCCCACGCTGAACGCCCAGGAGAACGTCGAGACCGCCCTCGTACCGCTCCGTCTCAAGGCCGCCGAACGGCGTGAACGCGCCGCGCAGGCCCTGGAGTCGGTCGGCCTCGGCGAGCGGCTCGGGCATCTGCCCTCCGAGATGTCCGGCGGCCAGCAGCAGCGCGTCGCGATCGCCCGCGCCCTCGTCAAGAACCCCAAGGTGCTGCTCGCCGACGAACCCACCGGCAACCTCGACGAGTCCATGCGCGACGAGATCATGGACGTCCTCGAAACCCTGTGGAAGGAGCACGGGCTGACCTTCGTCATGGTCACCCACGACTCGTCGATCGCCCGCCGGGCGCCGCGGATCGCCACCATCCGCAAGGGCCGCATCACCCTCACGGAAAATTCGAAAGCTGTCTGATTTCCGTCGTACCAGTGCAGAACCGGTGACCCCCCTGCATCATCTCTATGCAGGGGGGCCGTTCGGCGTCTCTCATCGGTGAACTACCGTCACCAGGGGGAAAGTTGCACAGACAGGCACGAATAACCACGAAGAGAATGAGCGCGGCGACCGTGGCCGCCGCCGCGGCCGTCGTCCTCACCGCGGGACTGACCACCCCGGCCGCGGGCGCGCCCCCGGCCGCCGCGTCCGGCGGGGCCGCGCAGATCGCGCCGAAGCAGCAGATCACTCTCATCACCGGCGACCGCGTCACCCTCGACGCGAAGGGGAAGCCGGTCGGCTACCGGCACGCCAAGGGCCGCGAGCACATCCCCGCCCAGACCCGCACCGTCGGCGGCCACACCCTCGTGGTGCCCGCCGACGCGCAGCGCCTGGTCGCGAGCGGCAAGCTCGACCAGCGGCTCTTCGACGTCACCGAACTCTCCAAGTCGGCCAACCGCAAGGCCCAGAAGCGCGGCCTCAAGGTGATCGTCGGCTACAAGGGCGCCGCGACCGCCGCCCGCGCGGACGTGCGCGACGCGGGGGACACGACGGTCCGCAGGACCCTCAAGTCGCTGAACGCGGACGCCGTCACCACGCCCAAGCAGGACGCGGGCAAGCTCTGGGACGCGCTGACCACGGCCAACGGCGGCACGGCCTCCGGCGTCAGCCGCGTCTGGCTCGACGGTGTGCGCAAGGCCAGCCTCGACAAGTCCGTCCCGCAGATCGGCGCCCCCAAGGCGTGGGCCGCCGGCTACGACGGCAAGGGCGTCAAGATCGCCGTCCTCGACACGGGCGTCGACGCGACCCACCCCGACCTCAAGGGCCAGGTCGTCGCCGAGAAGAACTTCTCCACCTCCGCCGACGCGGTGGACCGTTTCGGCCACGGCACGCACGTCGCGTCCATCGCCGCCGGTACGGGAGCCAAGTCGGGCGGCAAGTTCAAGGGCGTCGCCCCCGGGGCCAAGCTGCTCAACGGCAAGGTCCTCAGCGACGACGGCTACGGCGACGACTCCGGCATCCTCGCCGGCATGGAGTGGGCGGCCGACCAGGGCGCCGACGTCGTCAACCTCAGCCTCGGCGGCGGCGACGCCCCGGGCATCGACCCGCTCGAGGCCGAGGTCAACAAGCTCTCCGCCGAGAAGGGCATCCTCTTCGCGATCGCCGCGGGCAACGACGGCGAGTTCGGCGACTCGACCGTCGGTTCCCCGGGCAGCGCGGACGCCGCCCTGACCGTCGGCGCGGTCGACGACAACGACAAGCTCGCCGCCTTTTCCAGCCGCGGCCCCCGCGTCGGCGACGGCGCGATCAAGCCGGACGTCACCGCCCCCGGCGTCGACATCACCGCGGCCGCCGCCCCGGGCAGCGTCATCGACAAGGAGGTCGGCGAGAACCCCGCGGGCTACCTCACGATCTCCGGTACGTCGATGGCGACCCCGCACGTCGCGGGCGCCGCCGCGATCCTCAAGCAGGAGCACCCGGACTGGAAGTCCGCCGAGCTCAAGGGCGTCCTCACCGGCTCCACCAAGGGCGGCGCGTACACGCCGTTCGAGCAGGGTTCGGGCCGCATCCAGGTCGACAAGGCCATCAGCCAGACCGTGTTCGCCGAGCCCGTCTCGGTGAGCTTCGGTGTCGCGCAGTGGCCGCACACCGACGACACCCCGATCACCAAGAAGGTGACGTACCGCAACACCGGAGACAAGGACGTCACCCTCGGCCTCACCGCGTCCGGCACCGGCCCGAAGGGCCAGGCCGCACCGGCCGGCTTCTTCAAGCTCGGCGCGACGACGGTGACCGTCCCCGCGGGCGGCACCGCCTCCGTGGACCTGACCGCGGACACGAAGCTCGGCGGCACGGTCGACGGCGCGTACTCCGCGTACGTCGTGGCGACGGGCGGCGGCCAGTCCGTGCGGACCGGTGCCGCCGTGCAGCGCGAGGTCGAGTCGTACGACGTGACGCTCAAGCACATCGGGCGCGACGGCAAGGACGCGCAGGGCTACGAGACCAGCCTGGCCGCCCTGACCGGAGTCGCGAAGGGCCAGTTCATCGAGGCCTACGACCCGAACTCGGGCACCGTCACGGTCCGTGTCCCCAGGGGCAGTTACATCCTCAACGAGTTCCTGGCGGCCGACCCCCAGGACTTCACGAAGGGCGCCGACTGGCTCGCGCAGCCGAAGCTGGACGTCACCAAGAACACGACGGTCACGCTCGACGCCCGCACCACGAAGCCGGTGTCCGTCACCGTGCCCGACGCCGCCGCCAAGGGCATCCTGGCCGCACCCGAGTTCAGCGTCGACACCGCCGACTCCTCGTCCAGCTACGGCTGGATCCTGGACTCGTACGCCAACTTCCGCACCGCGGGCCTCGGCCCGGAGCCGACCGGCGTCAAGCTCCGCCAGCAGTGGAGCACGTCGTGGACGAAGGGCGCGGACACCGAGTACGACACCGTGTCCGGCGGCTACGTCACGAAGCTCGCGACCGGCTACACCAAGCACTACGGCGCGGCTGACCTCGCCACGGTGAAGGTCGGGCTCGGCGGCGCCGCCAGGGACAAGACCGGCTCGGTCGGCGCCCTCGGCATGCTGCCCGTGAGCGACGGCGGCTGGACCGTCGCCGTCGACCAGAGTCTCCCCGGCACCCGGACGCTGCACCTGTCCACCGGCGACAAGGTGAAGTGGGGCCTGGACTTCGTACAGAACGGCCCCGAGGACAGCCACGGCTTCCCGACCGAGGAGGCCGCCTACACGCTGGGCACCCCGCAGTCGTTCCAGGGCGGCAAGGCGTACGAGAAGACGTTCAACACCGGCGTCTTCGGCCCCCGCATCGGCGGCGGCTACGGCGTCTACCGCGACGGCAACGAGATCTACGGCAACCTGCCGATGTACGCCGACGGCAAGACCCACGCCGGCTACTCGCAGTACCTCTCGGTGAAGACCACCCTGTACAAGGGCAGCACCAAGATCGGCGAGAACGACGACCCGCTGGTGGGCGACAAGCCCTTCAAGGTCGCGTCCGGCGACGCCGCGTACAAGCTGACGACGTCCATCCGGCGCAGCGTCAAGATCGCCGCGGCCTCCACCCGCGTCGACGCCAGCTGGACGTTCCACTCGAAGCGGCCCGCCTCGTCGTCCCAGTCGGTCAAGCTGCCGCTCTCCACGGCCCGCTTCAACGCTGCCGTCGGCCTCGACAGCACCGCCCCCGCCGGCCGGACCCAGTCCGTCCCGGTCACCGTCCAGGGCGCGGCCGCCGGCACCAACCTCCAGTCCCTGTCCGTGTACGTCTCCTACGACTACGGCCAGACCTGGAAGAAGCTCACCGTCAAGAACGGCAAGGTCAGCGTGAAGAACCCGGCCAAGGGTCAGGCCGTCTCCTTCCACGCCAAGATCGCCGACAAGAAGGGCAACAAGTCGACGATCTCGATCTACAACGCGTACTACGGGAAGTAGTTCAAGTAGCTCAAGTAGGGCAAGTGGTGTAGGCGGGGGCGTGGTTCGTTACGCCCTGCGCTGACAGTGCGGGTGGCCCGTCCCGGGTTCATGACCGGGGCGGGCCGCTCGTGTTCTGCTGGACTTCATGACGACGCAGACAGTCGAGTACATCCGCTACCGGATCCCCGAGACGCAGTCCGCCGAGTTCCTCGCGGCCTTCACCCGCGCCGCCGCTCAGCTCGCCGCCGCCCCCCAGTGCGTGGACTACGAACTGGCCCGCAGCGAGGAGGACTTCGAGCACTACATCCTCCGTATCACCTGGACCTCGACCGAGGACCACATCGACGGCTTCCGCAAGTCCGACCTGTTCCCCGACTTCCTCGCCGAGACCCGGCCGTACGCCGCGAACACCGACGAGGCGCGCCACTACAAGCCCACATCGGTACGCGGCACCGGAGCGTCCGTGCCGAGCCTGTACGACTGGGCCGGCGGCGCCGACGCCTTCGCCCGCCTCACCGACGTCTTCTACGCCAAGGTCGTCGAGGACGACCTGCTCGGCCCGCTCTTCGCGGACCTCCCCGCCGAACACGCCGACCACGTCGCCCTGTGGATCGGCGAGGTCTTCGGCGGCCCCGCCGGCTACTCCGAACAGCAGGGCGGCCACGGCCACATGGTCGCCAAGCACGTAGGCAAGAACATCAGTGAGCCGCAGCGCCGCCGTTGGGTCGAACTGATCCAGGACGCCGCCGACGAGGCGGGGCTCCCGACGGACGCCGAGTTCCGCTCCGCCTTCTGCGCCTACGTGGAGTGGGGCACGCGGCTCGCCGTGTACTTCTCGGGCCCGGACGCGGCCCGGCCCGCCGAACAGCCCGTACCCCGCTGGAACTGGGGGGCCGCGCCGCCGTACCAGGGCTGATCCCTTCGGTGCCGGTCAGTCCTCGTGCGGGGCCGTGCCCGCGCGTACCGCGTCCGTGCCCCAGCTCGCGAGGAGACGCAGCGCCTCGGCCGACGGGGAGCCCGGCTCCGCGTGATACAGGACGAGGAACTGCTCCTCGTCGTCCGGCAGGTGCAGCGTCTCGTACGAGAGGGCCAGGTCGCCGACGAGCGGATGCCGCATCCGCTTCACGCCGTGGCTCTTCTCCCGGACGTCGTGCGTCGCCCACAGCCGCCTGAACTCCTCGCTCTTCACGGAGAGTTCACCCACCAGGGCCGACAGCTCCGGGTCGTCCGGGTGGCAGCCCGCGTACAGGCGCAGATAGCTGACCATGTCGGACGCCTTGGAGTCCCACTCCAGGAACAGATCGCGATAGGCGGGGGACAGGAAGCAGAGCCGCGCCCAGTTCCGCTCGCGCGGCGGCAGCTCGCCCCAGTCGCCGAACAGGGCCGCCGCCATCCGGTTCCACGCGAGGATGTCCGAGCGCGGCCCGCCGATGTAGGCAGGCACACCGTCGAGCGTGTCCAGGAGCTGACTCAGCGCGACGCGTACGTGGAGCGGTCGCGTGGAGCGCTTCGTCTTCTTGTGCTGCTTCGGCTTCGCGAGATGCGTCAGGTGCGCGTGCTCGGCGGCGGACAGGCGCAGGGCGCGCGCGATCGCGTCGAGCACCTCCGCCGACACGTTGCGTCCGTTTCCCTGCTCCAGACGCGTGTAGTACGCGACGGACACGCCCGCCAGCTGGGCCAGCTCCTCGCGGCGCAGACCCGGTACGCGGCGGTGCCTGCCGAAGTCGGGCAGGCCCACGTCCTCCGGCTTCAGGCGCGCCCGCCGGGAACGCAGGAACTCGCTCAGCTCGGCCCGCCGGTCCAGCGGCTCCGCGGGGGCGGGGGCGGCGGGCTCGCTGGGGGCCGACGGCTCTCCGGGGGGCGACGGCTCTCCGGGCGTCGACGGCTCTCCCGGGGCCGGGGTGGCCCGGGTGGCCCAGGGGGCCGGGGTGGCGGGGCTGCCCTGATCGTCCATGACCTCCAGTATCACCGGACCGTTCCTGGTCCTACGAATGTCTTCCTGACCCCGCCAGTGGTAGGACCGGCGTGCGTACGCAAAGCGGGGCGAGGCCCTGGGCCTGTCGGACCCCTCCGGCGGGTGCAGGCTTGACGCATGACCTCCCAGACCACCACCGTCAGCGCCTACGCCGCACCCTCCGCCAAGGCTCCGCTGGAGCGCACCACCATTCCGCGCCGCCCGGTGGGCGAGTTCGACGTCCTGATCGACATCAAGTTCGCCGGCATCTGCCACTCCGACATCCACCAGGCCCGCGACGGCTGGGGCGAGGGAATCTTCCCGATGGTCCCCGGCCACGAGATCGCCGGCATCGTCACCGAGGTCGGCCCGGGCGTCACCAGGTTCAAGGCCGGCGACCGCGTGGGCGTCGGCTGCCTCGTCGACTCCTGCCGCGAGTGCGAGAACTGCAGGGCCGGCCAGGAGCAGCACTGCACGGGCGGCTCCGTCGGCACGTACAACGCCATCGGCAAGGACGGCGAGCCCACCTACGGCGGCTACTCGCAGAGCGTCGTCGTCGACGAGAACTTCACCGTCCGCATCCCCGACGGCCTCTCCCTGGACGAGGCGGCGCCGCTGCTCTGCGCGGGCATCACGACCTACTCGCCGCTCAAGCACTGGGGCGCGGGGCCCGGCAAGAAGGTCGCCGTGATCGGTCTCGGCGGCCTCGGTCACATGGGCGTCAAGATCGCGCACGCCCTCGGCGCCGAGGTGACCGTGCTGTCGCAGTCCCTGCGCAAGAAGGACGACGGCCTGAAGCTGGGCGCCGACCACTACTACGCGACCAGCGACCCGAAGACCTTCGAGGAGCTCGCGGGCTCCTTCGACGTGATCCTCTCCACGGTGTCCGCGCCGCTGGACTTCGGCGCGTACCTCGGCCTGCTGAGGACCGGCGGCGCCCTGGTGAACGTCGGCGCCCCCGAGGAGCCGATCGCGCTCAACCTCTTCTCCCTGATCGGCGGCAACAAGACCCTCGCCGGGTCGATGATCGGCGGTATCGCCGAGACCCAGGAGATGCTCGACTTCTGCGCCGAGCACGGCCTGGGCGCCGAGATCGAACTGATCGAGGCGAGCCGGATCAACGAGGCGTACGAGCGCGTGCTCGCGAGCGACGTGCGGTACCGGTTCGTGATCGACGCGGCGACCATCTGATTCCCGCGCGGATTCTCGCGGCGACCATCTGATCCCCGCGGGGATTCCCGCGGCGACCATCTGATTCCCGCGGTCATTACCTGAGGCGTAATCGACGGTCCGTCCGTCCCCCGGCAGGATCGGGTCATCTTCGAACCGAACCTGCCGGGGAGGACCTCATGACCGCCTACGCCATCGCAGCCCTGCGCAACACCACCGTGCCGAACGAAGAGGTGTTCGGCTACATGGAGCGCATCCAGTCGACCCTCGACCCGTTCGGCGGCCGCTTCGTCGTGCACGGCGCCCAGCTGGAGGAGATCGAGGGGGCGTGGCCGGGCGGTGTCGTCGTCATCTCGTTCCCGGACAAGGCCGCCGCCCACGGCTGGTACGACTCCGACGCCTACCAGGAGCTCATCCCGCTGCGGACGCGGAACCTGGAGGGCGAGGTGATCTTCGTGGAGGGGGTTCCGGAGGGGTACGACCCGTCGAGCACGGCGGCCCGGATGCGGGCGGAGGCGGGGCGCGCGGTGTCATGAGAGCGGGGGGTTTTCTGCCGGGGGCAGAACGCGGTGCCGTGCGGCGTGCGCCCCTCCTACGCTCACCCTGTGAGCAGCCACGCGTCGAACCACGCCCGCGTCATCCCTCTGCGTCCGGCCATGAACCCGGCTGTGCGTCCGGCACTGAGCCCGGTCCCCGAGGAGCCTGCCGGGGAGCCCGCCGGGGCGCCGCCCAAGGAGCCGCTCTGGCGGGACATCGTGGGTGATGTCCTGCGCCGCGAGCGCCTCGCCCAGGAGCGCACCCTGAAGGACGTCGCCGACGCGGCCAGGATCTCCCTGCCGTACCTCTCCGAGATCGAGCGCGGCCTCAAGGAGGCGTCGTCCGAGGTACTGGCGGCGGCGGCCCACGCCCTGGGCCTCGGGCTCGCCGACGTCCTGGCGCTCGGCCGCTCCGAACTGCTCCGCCTCGCGGCCCCGGCGCCACGGCCCACCGCCCGCCGGACGCCCCCGCGCCAGGGCGAGGTACGCCTCGCGGCGTGAGGACGCCGTCTCGGACGGGGTGGTCCTCGGCCGTGGGCTCGCTCGTGGCTCGTGGGCTCGTGGGCTTATGCGACGGGCACGGAATCGGCTGGAGGGCTCGTGCGTTGAGGGCAGTGGGTATGGGATGCGGTGGTGTGTGAGCCGGGAGTCCGCCCGAGTTTTCGGAGTGACAGATATGGGAGGGCCGTAATGGCTGCGCAGACGCAGAAGGCCGTGCTGGCCGGTGGGTGTTTCTGGGGGATGGAGGAGCTGGTCCGCCGGCTTCCGGGGGTGACGGCGACCCGGGTCGGATACACCGGGGGTGACGTGCCCAACGCCACGTACCGTGACCACGGCACGCACGCCGAGGCCATCGAGATCCTTTTCGACCCCGAGAAGACCGACTTCCGCGCGATCCTGGAGTTCTTCTTCCAGATCCACGACCCGAGCACCAAGAACCGCCAGGGCAACGACATCGGGCTCAGCTACCGCTCGGCGATCTACTACGTGGACGACGAGCAGAAGCGGATCGCCGAGGACACCATCGCGGACGTGGACGCCTCCGGACTGTGGCCCGGCAAGGTCGTCACCGAGGTGGAGCCGGCCGGCCCCTTCTGGCAGGCCGAGCCCGAGCACCAGGACTACCTGCAGCGGTACCCGGACGGCTACACCTGCCACTTCCCCCGCCCGGGATGGCGCCTGCCCACCCGCGCCGAGGGCTGACCGCGCCGACGGCCGGCCGCCGGGAGGGCTGACGGCGAGGCAGGCCGGCCCGGCATTCCGGACCGGTCCGGCCGGCTGGTCCCAGGGTGTGTCCGGCGGATCACGGCCGGGGTCGCGACTCCCCCGGCTACCGCTGGGAGGTATCGCCGTTCGCACGGCACCTCGTCGCGTTGCCGAAACGACCGGACAGCTCCGCTGTCAGGACGCTCCGGCGCCTTGCGATGCACCGCACCGGACGCCGCGACCTGTCCGACCCTGATCCGCCGCACACGCTCTAGTGGCGCAGTGTCGCCGGGCTGCCGCCGTTCGCCTCGTAGCCCGCGACCGCCAGGGCCCGGAAGACCGCGTAGGACTCGGCCGGGTCCGAGCCCGCCGTCCAGGGGAGCGCTCCGACGTGACCGTCGACGTGCAGCAGCTGCTGCATCGCCTCGGCCCAGCGCTCGGAGCGGACCAGGAAGAACACCAGGAGGTGCCGGACGTGGGCGAGCATCGGGTCGTCGGGGCGGGCGGCCTGCACCGCGAAGAGCGCGCCGTGAAGGGACTTGGTGACGACCTCGCTCTGGTAGAAGCTGCGCACCAGATTGACCTCGGGCAGGTGCTCGTAGAGCGCGAAGAGGGGGAGCGCGGCGAGGAGTGAGCCGCTCGGGGCGCGCGCCGCGGCGGCCTCGGCGAAGGAGAAGGCGAGCTCGCGCGAGCCGTGCCACTTCTCGCACCAGTACCGCAGGCCCGCCAGATGGGCGCCCATGTGGCCCGGCGCCGTGTCGAGGATCTTGAGCCAGAGCTGCTCGAAGTCGTGCTGCGCGTAGTCGAGGCCGCGGGCGACCGCGAGATGGGTGATGTGGGGGACCGGGTCGCCGGGGGCGAGGAGCGCCGCTTCCTCGCAGGCCGTCCTGGCCTCTTCGAGGATGATCCGCCGCTCGTCGGCCTGGGACGCGCCGCCCGCGGTCCGCCAGGCCTGCTGGACCAGGAACTCCGCGAACACCTGTGCCCCGCCCGGGTCCTTGGGATCCTGGGCACGCCACGCGTGGAGCCATCCGGCGCCGAGCCGCGGCGTCTGCGCGAGCTCCAGGGCGGCGGCCCCGGCGATGGCCTGCACCCGCTCCCAGCGCTGCTCGGTCTCCTTGCCGGTGCCGGCGAGGAGCTGCGCCGCGGCCGTGTAGTCCTGGTTGCGCTGGACGATGGACATCACGTCCAACAGGTCCTGGTCGGGGCCTGGGAGGCGCACGTCCAGGTCCTCCTGGCGCACGAAGCCGTACTCCGCCGGGTCCGCGGCGTCCGGAGATCCGGGCGCGACCTGGCGGATCCCGCCGCGCCTGCGCAGCAGGACCGGGCCGAGCACCGCCCCCAACATGACCACTGCCATCAGGACCCAGAGAATTCCCATGCCTACAAGCGAACCAGAAGGGTCCGACAATTGGCGAACCAGGCCCGGAACAGCCGCCGAGGGGCCCCGGCGCACTACGCTCGGGCCACATGAGCGACACGCACAACAGCCAGAGCGCCCACGCCGGTCACGGGTTCGAGACCGTGGCCATCCACGCGGGTAACACGGCCGACCCCCTGACGGGCGCCGTGGTCCCCCCGATCTACCAGGTCTCCACGTACAAGCAGGACGGCGTCGGCGGTCTGCGCGGCGGCTACGAGTACAGCCGCAGCGCCAACCCGACCCGGACCGCCCTCGAGGAGAACCTCGCCGCCCTCGAAGGCGGCCGCCGCGGTCTCGCGTTCGCCTCCGGGCTCGCCGCCGAGGACTGTCTCCTGCGGACCCTGCTCACCCCCGGCGACCACGTGGTCATCCCGAACGACGCGTACGGCGGCACGTTCCGTCTGTTCGCGAAGGTCGTCTCCCGGTGGGGCGTGGAGTGGTCGGTCGCCGACACCAGCGACCCGGCCTCCGTGCGGGCCGCGCTCACGCCGAAGACCAAGGTCATCTGGGTCGAGACGCCGTCCAATCCGTTGCTCGGCATCACCGACATCGCCGCCGTCGCACAGATCGCGCGCGAGGCGGGCGCCCGCCTCGTCGTCGACAACACCTTCGCGAGCCCCTACCTCCAGCAGCCGCTCGCGCTCGGCGCGGACGTCGTCGTGCACTCCCTGACGAAGTACATGGGCGGCCACTCGGACGTCGTCGGCGGCGCGCTGATCGTCAACGACGCCGATCTGGGCGACGAGTTGGCGTACCACCAGAACGCGATGGGTGCCGTCGCCGGGCCGATGGACGCGTGGCTCGTGCTGCGCGGCATCAAGACGCTGCCCGTCCGCATGGACCGGCACAGTGAGAACGCGACGAAGGTCGCCGACATGCTGACGCGGCACGCGCGCGTGACGCGCGTCCTGTACCCGGGCCTCGCGGAGCACCCCGGTCACGAGGTCGCCGCCAAGCAGATGAGGGCGTTCGGCGGCATGGTGTCGTTCCAGGTCGAGGGCGGCGAGGAGGCGGCCGTCGAGGTCTGCAACCGCGCCAAGCTGTTCACCCTGGGCGAGTCCCTGGGCGGCGTCGAGTCCCTGATCGAGCACCCGGGACGCATGACGCACGCCTCGGTCGCCGGTTCGGCCCTGGAGGTTCCCGCCGACCTCGTCCGCCTGTCCGTGGGCATCGAGTCGGCCGACGACCTGATCGCCGACCTTCAGCAGGCACTCGGCTGACCCGGTTCACCACCCCGTGAGCGGTGGAGTCGTCTTTGACGGCGGCTCCACCCAGGGCCTGGCCAGCAGGACCCATACGAAGAACGCGGTCAGCGCCAGGCACAGCGCCAGCCACGTCAGCCGCCGCAGCACCCTCCTGCGGCGCAGCATCCGTCCGCCCCGCCGCACCGCCTCGGGGTGGATCTCGGGCGGTACCGCGCCCTGCGCGCCGTCCAGGATCGCGCGGACCTCGCGCTCCATGCGGGCCTGCCCGTTCATGACGGCACCCTCTCCAGGGCCGCGGCGGGGGCGGGACCGCGCGGGGGGTGCAGGACGAGCGCGACGGCACGCGCGTGGATCGTCCGTACGCGCTCCATGGGGAGCCCGAGCAGCGCGGACACCTGTTCCTCGCCGACTCCCTCGTAGAGGCGCAGCACCAGGATCAGCCGCTCCTGGGGGCCCAGGTGACGAAGGACGCCCCCGTACCCGCGGTGCTGGTGCCACGCCGCGCGCGCGAAGCGCAGGGCGAGCTCCTGGCGGGCGCGGTCGTAGGGGTCCTCGCCGCGCAGCCGGTCCCAGGAGGCGTACGTCCGCGCGAGCGCCGCCGTGATCAGCTTCCGCGCGCGCGGATTGTCGTCGGGCGGCTCCGTGGTGAGCAGTGTGGCCGCATGGAGCAGCCGCCCTGCCGCGCCCGCGACGAATGCCTCGAACTCCCGGGCGCGGCGGGCGTCCTGGGACGCGCGCCGTTCTCGCACCGCACCTCCAGCCGGACCGGTGGCCGGTCACCGGACGGAACGGGCCCCGGCCGCGCACGACGACGGGGACCCGGTCTCATATGAGGGCAGGCACGGCCCCGGGGTCAAGAGCCGGGAGCGGCTTCCCCGGACGGGGCGCCATGACCCGTCTGCCGCGCGGAGAGCGCGACGTTGAAGCGCGTCAGGAGCGCGCAGAACTGCTCGCGCTCCTGCGGGGTCCAGTCCTGCGTCAACTCGGCCATCAGAGACCGCCTGGACGTGCGTACGTCCTCCAGGCGGGCGAGCCCGCGAGGTGACAGCTGCAGGACGACCGCACGTCCGTCCTCCGGGTGGGACGTCCGCTTGACGAGGCCGGTGTCGACGAGCGGCGCGACCTGACGCGTCACCGTCGAGGAGTCGATACCCATGCTCGCGGCGAGCGCCTTGACGCCCATCGGGCCTTCCTTGTCCAGGCGGTTGAGCAGCAGATACGCGGCTCGGTCCATCGAGTTGCGCACCTGCCCGACCCCGCCGAGCCGGGTCTGTTCGGCACGGCGGGCGAAGACCGCCACCTCGTGCTGCAGGGTTTCGAGGAGGCCGGTGTCGCCGGCGGTCGTCATGTCCATCGTTTCCGGTGGTGTGGGCATGGCCGGGGGCTCACTTCATGCAGGGGGTGTTGGGTTGGGGGACAGGGTACGCGGCCGGAAGGCGGGTCGTACCGACGCTGCGCAAACCAGTCTCGGACCGTGGTCACGGCAGGAGGCGTACGGCGTGAGCTGCGAGACTTGCCGTCATGAGCTACAGCACAGCTGACTCCTTGCCGACGGTGACCCTGGACGACGTGCGCGGCGCGCAGAAGATGCTGTCGGGGGTCGCGCGGATCACGGCGATGGAGGGCAGCAGGTACCTCTCCGGCCTGGTCGGGGCGCCGGTGCACCTCAAGTGCGAGAACCTGCAGCGGACCGGCTCCTTCAAGCTGCGCGGCGCGTATGTGCGGATCGCGGGCCTGCTCCCGGAGGAGCGGGCCGCCGGGGTGGTCGCCGCGAGCGCCGGGAACCATGCGCAGGGTGTCGCGCACGCCTCCTCCCTCCTCGGCGTACGGTCCACGGTCTTCATGCCGGTCGGCGCGCCCCTGCCGAAGGTCGCGGCGACCCGTGACTATGGCGCGGAGGTGCGGCTGCACGGGCAGGTGGTCGACGAGACGCTGGCGGCGGCGCAGGAGTACGCGCGGGAGACGGGCGCCGTGTTCATCCACCCGTTCGACCACCCGGACATCATCGCCGGGCAGGGCACGGTCGGCCTGGAGATCCTGGAGCAGTGCCCCGAGGTGCGCACGATCGTCGTGGGCATCGGCGGTGGCGGGCTCGCCGCGGGGGTCGCCGTGGCGGTCAAGGCGGTGCGTCCCGACGTGAAGGTGATCGGGGTGCAGGCGGCGGGCGCGGCGGCGTACCCGCCCTCGCTCGCGGCCGGGCACCCGGTGTCGATCCCGTCTCCGGCGACGATGGCCGACGGCATCAAGGTGGGGCGGCCCGGCGACGTGCCGTTCCAGCTGATCGAGGAGCTGGTCGACGAGGTCCGTACGGTCTCGGAGGACGAGCTGTCGAGCGCGCTGCTGCTGTGCCTGGAGCGGGCCAAGCTGGTCGTCGAACCGGCCGGGGCGAGCCCGGTGGCGGCGCTACTGAGCGACCCGCAGTCCTTCGAGGGTCCGGTCGTGGCGCTGCTGTCGGGCGGCAACGTCGATCCGCTCCTGATGCAGCGGATCCTGCGGCACGGCATGGCCGCCGCCGGCCGTTATCTGTCGTTCCGGCTGCGTCTGACGGACCGGCCGGGCGCCCTGCACACGCTGCTCGGCGTGCTGTCGGCGGTCGACGCGAACGTCCTCGACGTGGGCCATGTGCGCACGGATCCGCGGCTCGGGCTCACGGAGGCGGAGGTCGAGCTGCACCTGGAGACGAAGGGGCCGGTGCACTGCGCCGAGGTGGGCGCGGCGCTGCGGGAGGCCGGTTACCTCGTCATCGACTGACGGGGCCGGCGAGGCTTCGCGGGCGCCGTCGACGGATTACGTAAAACCGGTTGATGAGACGCGATGTATCGCGATACCGTGTGTGCCACGTCACCACTCCGTATGTCTCCGCACTGCCGGGCGCACCAAGACCGGCAAACCTAAGCTTTTCCTGAGCAAGGCAACCAAATAGGTCACCCACAACCCATGGGGGAAGCCACATGCCAGGCGCCATCTATGCCGAAGGTCTGGTGAAGACCTTCGGCGACGTCAGGGCTCTGGACGGCGTCGATCTCGATGTCCCGGAGGGCACGGTCCTGGGACTCCTCGGACCGAACGGCGCGGGCAAGACCACCGCCGTGCGCTGTCTGACGACGCTGCTCACACCGGACAGCGGCAAGGCCGTCGTCGCGGGCATCGACGTTCTGAAGCATCCCAACGAAGTGCGGCGCTCGATCGGTCTCTCCGGCCAGTTCGCCGCGGTCGACGAATATCTGACGGGTCGTGAAAACCTGCAGATGGTCGGCCAGTTGTACCAGATGAAGGCCAAGGCGGCGAAGGTCCGGGCCGCCGAGCTGCTCGACCGGTTTCATCTCACCGACGCCGCCGACCGGCCCTCCAAGACGTACTCGGGAGGCATGCGCCGCCGGCTCGACCTGGCGGCCGCACTCGTCGTCTCGCCGCCCGTCATGTTCATGGACGAGCCGACCACCGGCCTCGACCCGCGCAACAGGCTCCAGCTGTGGGAGGTCATCCAGGAGCTGGTCGCCGGCGGCACGACCCTGCTGCTGACCACCCAGTATCTGGAGGAGGCCGACCACCTGGCGCACGACATCTGCGTCATCGACCACGGCCGCGTCATCGCCCGCGGCACCTCCGACCAGCTCAAGGCCCAGACCGGCGGCGAGCGCGTCGAGGTCGTCGTGCACGAGCGGGAGCACATCACGACCGCCGCCGAGGTCCTCGCCGGCTTCGGTAAGGGCGAGGCCACCGTCGAACAGCACACCCGCAAGCTCACCGTCCCCGTGTCCGGCGGCGCGAAGCTGCTAGCCGAGGTCATCCGCGAGCTCGACGTCCGCGGGATCGAGATCGACGACATCGGACTGCGCCGTCCCACCCTCGACGACGTCTTCATCTCCCTGACCGGCCACGTGGCAGAGGAGAAGGTGGACGAGAACGGCGCGGCGGCGGCCGCCGCGCAGCCCCGTAAGCGCAAGAAGGAGGCCGGCAAGTGAGCGCCGTCACCCAGACCCCGACCCGGCCCCTGACCCCGCGCCCCGCGGGCGGTCCCGCGCAGTCGGCCCGGGACTCCCTCGTCGTTGCCAAGCGCAACCTGATCCGGATGTCCCGCATCCCCGAGATGGTCATCTTCGGACTGATCCAGCCGATCATGTTCGTGGTGCTGTTCAGCTACGTATTCGGCGGCTCGATGAACATCGGGGGCACCACCGACTCCGGGGTCTACCGCGAGTTCCTGATGGCCGGCATCTTCGCCCAGACCGTCACGTTCGCCACGGCGGGCGCCGGCGCGGGCATCGCCGACGACATGCACAAGGGCCTCATCGACCGCTTCAGGTCCCTGCCGATGGCCCGCGGTGCCGTTCTCACCGGACGTACCCTCGCCGACCTCGTCCAGACGGCCCTGACCCTGCTCGTCCTCGCGATCGTCGCGCTCCTCGTGGGCTGGCGCATCCACGAGGGCATCCCGAAGGCCCTCGGAGCCTTCGGACTCCTGCTCCTCCTCGGCTACGCGTTCACCTGGATCGGCGCCCTCATCGGCCTGTCCGTACGCACCCCGGAGGCGGCCACCTCGGGCGGCCTGATCTGGCTCTTCCCGGTCACCTTCATCTCGAACGCGTTCGTGGACTCCAGCCAGATGACGCCCTGGCTGCGCCACATCGCCGACTGGAACCCGTTCAGCGCCACGGTGCAGGCGTGCCGCGAGCTGTTCGGCAACCCCGGCGTCTCCCACTCCGGCGCCTGGCCCATGCAGCACTCCGTGTGGGCCTCGCTCCTCTGGTCGGTCCTGATCATCGTGGTCTTCCGGACCCTCTCGGTCCGCAAGTACCGCAACGCGACGGCCTGACCCCCGATCGAGGCATCCGAATCCGGGGCGCTGGACACACGAAGGCCCCCGGCGCGTCACGCGCCGGGGGCCTTCTCCGAAAGGCAGCCTCAGCCGGAGTACGGCTTCGCGTCGAGGACCTTCACCGAGGCGAGCTTGCCGTTCGGCAGCTCGTACTGGGCGTCCTCACCGATCTTCTTGCCATTGACGCCCGCGCCCAGCGGGGACTGGGGCGAGTACGTCTCGATCTCGGCGCTCGCGTATTCGCGCGAAGCGAGCAGGAACGTCAGGGTGTCGTCCTCGTCGCCGTCGAAGGCGATCGTGACGACCATGCCGGGGGCGGCGACGTCCGCGGTCGCGGGCGCCTCGCCGACCTTGGCCTTCTCCAGGAGCTGGGTGAGCTGGCGGATGCGGAGCTCTTGCTTGCCCTGCTCCTCCTTGGCCGCGTGGTACCCGCCGTTCTCGCGCAGGTCGCCCTCCTCGCGGGCCGCCGCGATCTTCACGGTGATCTCGGCGCGCGCGGGACCAGACAGGTACTCCAGCTCGTCCTTGAGCTTGGTGTACGCCTCCTGCGTGAGCCAGGTGACGTCTTCGCTGGTCTGGGTCACAGGTGCTCCTCGTAGGTACTGGGAATACAAAGCATCGCCCTACCCAGAAGCATGTGCTCTCAGGGGTGGGCGAAACCACGAGCCTAACAATTCAGGCGCCGAAGGGGGAGGACATATGCCATCAGAAATTCGTCGACGCAGGTCAGGCGCCGAAAGCCAGTGCCACAGGCGGTTCGGTCAGCCCTCGTGGCAGCCGAGCAGCTCGGCGCTGGTGCCCCGGGACGTGGTGCGCAGCGTGACGACCTGGTCGATCCGGCTCTCCCGCTGGTCGAAGCGGAAGTCCGCGCGGCCCACCTCGGCGCCGTCGGCGGACAGCGACCGGATGGTGCAGTAACCCTTCGTGCCGGTGTCCTTACGGACCTCGAGATGCACCTTCACCGCGGCGTCGGACGCCTTGAAGGTGATCACCTCGGCACTGATCTTCGTACCGAAGACGTAGTGGTAGCCGAACCAGCCGACCAGGACCACCATCAGGGCGCCGAGCACGGCGCCGACGATCTTCAGGGTGCGGTCCGCGCGTTCGTCGGCGGAACGGGAGGGGCCGTAGCGGCCGTCGGGGAGCTGTTCACTCACCGCACTCATGATCGATCCTCTCGGGCGGGACGGGTGATGGACCGGCCCCGGACAGACTGCCGGAATTTTCCGCCCCCCGGTTCGGTCACTATAGAAGCCGCCCATTGCGCTGTACGACCGAGGGCGCCTTGATCACCGTATTCACCGAATTCACCGAGTCATCGACTGAGGATCTTGTCTTGACTGAGCAGCTGCGACTGATGGCCGTTCACGCCCACCCCGACGACGAGTCGTCGAAGGGCGCGGCCACCATGGCCAAGTACGTGTCCGAGGGGGTGGACGTGCTCGTCGTGACCTGCACGGGCGGGGAGCGCGGCTCCATCCTCAACCCCAAGCTCCAGGGCGACAAGTACATCGAGGAGCACATCCACGAGGTACGCAAGAAGGAGATGGACGAGGCCCGCGAGATCCTCGGCGTCAAGCAGGAGTGGCTCGGCTTCGTCGACTCCGGCCTGCCCGAGGGCGACCCGCTGCCCCCGCTGCCCGACGGCTGCTTCGCGCTCGAGGACATCGACAAGGCGGCCGGTGAGCTGGTGAAGCAGATCCGCTCGTTCCGCCCGCAGGTCATCACGACGTACGACGAGAACGGCGGCTACCCGCACCCCGACCACATCCAGACCCACAAGATCTCGATGGTGGCGTTCGAGGGTGCGGCGGACACCGAGAAGTACCCGGAGTCCGAGTACGGCCCCGCCTACCAGCCGCGCAAGCTCTACTACAACCAGGGCTTCAACCGGCCGCGCACCGAGGCGCTGCACCAGGCCATGCTCGACCGCGGCCTGGAGTCGCCGTACGCGGAGTGGCTCAAGCGCTGGGACGAGTTCGAGCGCGTCGAGCGGACGCTGACGACGCACATTCCGTGCGCCGAGTTCTATGAGATCCGCGACAAGGCGCTCATCGCGCACGCCACGCAGATCGACCCCGACGGCGGCTGGTTCCGGGTCCCGATGGACGTCCAGAAGGAGGTCTGGCCGACCGAGGAGTACGAGCTCGCGAAGTCTCTCGTCGATACCTCCCTCCCCGAGGACGACCTCTTTGCGGGCATCCGCGACAATGCCTGACATGAGCGCAAGCGCAAGCCTGGCAATGACGCACCTCGTCCCCCTCGCCCAGGAGGTCGACGAGAACAAGGTGACCCCCGGCGTCCTCGGCTTCATCGTCTTCGCGGTGATGGCCATCGCCGTCTGGGGCCTGATGAAGTCGATGAACCGGCACATGGGCAAGGTCGACTTCAAGGAGAAGCCGGACGCGGCCACGGACCCCGCGGGGGCCTCCGGCAACACCCCGGGCTCCCCGGCGAAGGGCTGACACCCCGCTGAACGAACCGCCCGGCACGGAACGGTCCGCGCCGGGCGGTTTCGCGGTGCGCGGCGGCTCGCCGCGCCGGGCTTCGCGGTGCGCAGCGTCCCGCTACGCAGGGCTTCGTACGGGGCAGCGGCTTGCCGCCGGGCGCCCCTGGCGCGTTACCGGTCAGCAGATCGAGCCGTCGGGCGACACGGCGGTCTCAGCAGCTCGCGCTGACCACCTCCCCATTGCTCGGCGTCCCGCCGACCGCCTTCCTGCTGCTCGGCGTCCCGCCGACCGCCTTCCTGCTGCTCGGCGTCCCGCCGACCGCCTTCCTGCTGCTCGGCGTCCCGCCGACCGCCTTCCCGCTGCTCGGCGTCCCGCCGACCGCCTTCCCGCTGCTCGGCGTCCCGCCCCGCCCTGCCCCGCGCGGAGCGCCTCGCGCCGGGCGTCTAGCGGCCCGCGGGTACCTCCACGCCCATCACGTCACGGGCGTGGCGGCCCGGGACCATGCCGAGGCGCCAGGCCTGCCAGCCCGCCTCCAGGTCCGCGCCGCGCTCCAGGAGGAGCTGGTACGCCTCCACGTAGTCGTCGAGCTTGGCGTCCCGGCCGGCGTGCGTGGTGCGGGCGAGCTGTGACAGTTCCTCCTGCGCCACCGCCGTGCCGATCTCCGAGCCGCCGGGCGACGCGTACGGCAGGAGCGTGCAGCGCAGGAAGACCGCCCAGTCCTCGCCCCGCCGGTCGCCGTACGACGCGAACAGTGCCGCCGCCTCCTCGCACAGCGTCAGCGCCTGGGCCGCCCGCCCGTTGCCCGCGTCCACCACCGCCAGCTCCAGGCACGTCCACCCCTCGCCGTGCGCGACGCCGATGCGCTGGAAGTCGGCGCGGGCGTCGACCAGGAGCTGGCGCGCGAAGCCGGAGTTGCGCAGCGAGCCCGTCTGCGCCGCCCGCTGGTCCCGGGTGACCCGGGCCGAGTGATGCCGGGCGCACGCCAGCCCGTACACGTCCCGCATCCGCGAGAACATCGTGCGGGAACGCTCCAGCTCGCGCACCGCCCGGTCGAGGTCGCCGCTCTCCTCCAGGGCCTGGCCCAGGTAGTAGAGCGTCCACGCCTCGCCGCGTGCGTCCTCGTTGTCACGGTGACGCGCGGCGGCCTGCCGCAGCCCGTCGACCCCCGCCGACGCGTCACCGTCCACCAGACGCGCCCGCGCCAGCTGCGTCAGCGCCCACGCCTCGCCCCGGCCGTCGCGCGTACGCCCGTACAGGTCGAGCGCGACACCCAGCTCGCGCTCCGCCTCCGGCACGTCGCCCATCCGCAGCCGCAGCTGCCCCAGCTGGAAGTGCGCCCACGCCTCACCGTGCACGGACTCGTTCTCGCGGTGCAGGGCCAGCGCGTCGGTCAGCAGGCGGAGCGCCTCGGCCGGCTGGGCCCGGTCGCGCTCCACCGCGGCCAGCGCGTGCATCGTCCAGCCCCGGTCACCCGCCGTCTCCTCCGTCGTCTGCAGGTCGAGGGCCTCGCGGAGCTTCGCCGCGGCCTCCTTGAGCTGGCCCTGGTGGTGCAGCGTGATGCCCAGCGAACACAGGGCGCGGGCCGCGCCCGCGTTGTGGTGCGCCTCGAAGTACAGGTCCACCACGGACGCCAGCGTCGTACGCGCCTTGTCCAGCTCGCCGAGCTGGCGCGCCGCGATACCCGTACGCCACTGCACAGAGCGCACGAGAAGCCCCTGGTCGACGGCCTGCGTCAGCTCGCTGATCTCACCGAGGCGGTACAGGTCGCCGCGCAGCAGGCAGTAGTCGCACAGGGCGCCGAGGAGATTCAGGACGGCCGCCTGGTCGACGCCCTCCGCGCCCCGCAGCGTCGCCGTGATGAAGCTGGACTCGTCGTCGAGCCAGCGCAGCGCCGCGTCGAGCGACGTGAACCCGTGCGGGCCGATCTGCCCGGCCCGCGTCGACTTGTTGCCGTCGACGAGCCGGATCACCGAGTCGGCGAGCTCCGCGTAGTTCTGGATGAGGCGTTCCTGCGCTGCCGTCCGCTCGGCCGGCTCCTCCTCGTCCAGGAGCCTGGCCTGCGCGAAGGACCGCACGAGGTCGTGCAGCCGGTACCGGCTGCCCCGCACATGGTCGATCAGGCCCGCCCGGGACAGCGCCGTCAGATGCCGCGTCGCCTCCGCCTCGTCCGTCGCGAGCAGCGCGGCCGCCGCGGCCGCGCCCAGCGAGGCCCGCCCGGCGAGCGCGAGCCGCCGCAGCAGCCGCCGGGCCGCGTCCGACTGGTCGGTGTAACGCAGCCACAGCACCCGCTCGACCGGCTCCACCGGCCCGTACGCACCCAGGTCGGACGCCAGCGCGCGCGTCGTACGCGGCCCGATCGCGGAGCCCGCGATCCGCAGCGCCAGCGGCAGCCCTCCACACAACTCCCGTACCGCGTCCGACGATTCGGCGTCGTACGGCCCCGACGCGTCCTCCGCGGCCTCCCGCAGGAGCTCCTCCGCGCCCGCCGCGTCCAGCGCCTCCACCGGCACCTGGTGCACCCACGCCGGCACGTCCGCCGGCAGGTCAAGCGGCTTGCGCGCCGTCACCAGGACGAGGCTGTCGGACCGCTCGGGGATCAGCGTGCGCACCTGCTCCGCGTCGCCCGCGTCGTCCAGGACGATCGTCACCGCGAGGCCCGTCAGATGCTGGTGGTACAGCTCGCTCAGGCGGCGCACCTGCTGCTCCTGCGAGGAACGCTCCCGGAAGAGCAGCTGCTCGCGCGGCGCGCCGAGCCGGTTCAGGAGGTGGAGCAGCGCGTCCCGGGTCGACAGGGGTGCCTCCGGCGCGTCGCCCCGCAGGTCCACGACGCACGCGCCGCGGAACTGGTCGCGCAGCTCGTGCGCCGCCCGCACCGCGAGCGTCGTACGGCCGGCGCCGGGCGCGCCGTGCAGCACGACGACGGTGGGCCGGGTCTCGGTGCTCGCCCGCGCCGCGTGCACCCACTGCGCGATCCGCTGCATCTGTGTCCGGCGACCCGCGAACGGCCCCTGTGGCTCGGGGAGTTGACCGAACGACTGCTCCAGCACGCTCCGCCGCCGGGCCGCCGCGCTCTTGTCCGTACGGCGCAACTGGGGCGTCGGCTTCTTCGCGCCGGTACCCGCCGTGGCCGCGAGGACGCGCTGCTGATCCAGGAAGGGCCGGATCCCCCGCACGTCGAGCGCCGTCAGCCACTGCAGTCTCAGCTGTTCCGGCCCGCCGGGCTGGCTCCGCGCCCCGGCGCTGCGGCTCGCGGCGGGCACGTGGGAGGCCGTCACCTTCGCGACGGTCGTGGCGGCGCCAAGGACGGCGACGGCCGCCCCCGCACCGACCGCCGTCCCCGTGCCCGTACCGAGCAGCAGGTCCGCCACGCACGCACCGGCCGCCGCAACGGCCGTGACCAGCAGAGGAGTCGACCCGCCCTCCTTCGCGAACCGCTCCCCGAATGACATCTGCCCGGCCTCGGCCTCGTCCAGGGCGTGCGTGAACTGCGCGTACTCCTCGGCGGCGGTCTCCGCCATGGCGTCGAGCGCACCCCGCGCACGCGACAGCAGCACCCCGCCGTCCGCCCGCCCACCCGAACGCCGCACCTCCTCCTCGACGGCCCGGGCCAACAGCCCCTCGGCATCCGCCCGATGGCTGTCTCGCATCTCAAGTCCCCCTCCGGCGCCAACACTTCCGCGGTCAAGTGTGCTGCGGAGCAGGCGCGAATACGAGAGGGATCCCGCAGGCCTCCAACAGGGCCTACGTGAATGTGTGTTGACCGTGGATGCCAGGTGGTGACCTTGTGCCAGTTCGCTCGTTTTTGCGTATGTCGGACAAACGGATGAGGTGGCGGCGTGCGCAATGGTGTCGGACTGGACGGGGGTGCTTCGGCGCCCACGGGCGTCAGGGGGCTCGCGTCCTATGCGCGCGCTTCAGAGGACTTTCGCAAGCGAGATGCGCAAGCGGTCCAGAATCAGCACAGGATCAACGCCCTGTCGGCGCGCGCGGCGGGCTGTGCCGTGGTCTCGTACTACACGGACAATGGGCGCAGCGCGACGAAGGCGGGCAGTCCCCGCCCGGCTTTCGACAGGTTGCTCTCGGACCTCAGGGGCGGTGCCGCGCCCGACGGCTCACCGCTGGGCGGGGTTGTCTGTGTCGCGGATGACCGCCTCTACCGTCACGCAGTCGACTTCGCGCGCTTCTTCGAGGCGCTGACGTGCGAGCCCGGACGGATCTACGTCGATCAGAACGGCGTGCGCGATCCCTACTCGCGGGAGGGCCTGGCACAGGCCCTCGATTCCCTCGATGCCGCGTCCGCGGAGACAAGGGTGCGGTCGCAGAGGGTGCGCAATTGGCACTGGTCGCGCGCGATCGACGGCGCTCCCCACAGTGGGCCGAGGCCCTTCGGGTGGCAGGAGGACCGGATCACTCTGCACCCGGTGGAGGCGGAACTCGTGCGCAAGGCGATCGCCGACCGCATCGGCGGGACGTCGATCAACACGATCGTTCGCGAGTGGCGGGCGCTGGGCGTCACCGGGACGCGCGGCGGTACACCGACTCCCCATTCCGTCACGCAGATCATCACGGCGCCAAGGGTCTGCGGATACCGGGCCAACCGCGGAAAGCTCCTGCTGGATCCGGACACGGGGATGCCCGTGGTCGGGCAGTGGAACGTCATCGCGACTCCCGGCCAGTGGCGGGAAGTCTGCGCCACCTTCGAGGCAGGGAGCCTCTTCATGCATCGCGGAAGTGGTGCGCCACGACTCGCCGGCACGAAATCGGCCCGGGCCTATCTGGCAAGCGGGTTCCTGCGCTGCGGCGGCGAATTCGCGGAGTGCGGCGCCTGCGGGCGCAAGCTGAGCGGTGGACGGAACACCAACAGCAGACGCAGTCCGTACGGATATGTGTGCACGCAGGGGCGCGGATGCGGGCGCTGTGCCATCAGTGGTCCTCTCGCGGACGATGCCATCGCAAGGCTGCTCTTTCCTGAGAGGCGGGACGGGCCGGTTCAGCTTCCAGCGTCCGTTCGGGAGCGGTGGACTTCGGGAGAGATGGAGCTGGACGAGCGGCGGAAGTCATCGCTTCCGTTTTTGACCACCTCGTGGTCGTGCCTGGCGAGAAGGGCAACCGTGTCTGGGACTACTCGCGTGTCAGGCCGGTCTGGCGTTGGGCAGACGGAGTGGTTGCCTCCAGGGAAGCCAGGTGAAGCGTCGTCCGCGTGGACGCCCGCACGGGAACGTCGTGCAGGATGGGTGGTATGCCGAACCGACTGGCCAACGAGACGTCCCCGTACCTCCTCCAGCACGCCGACAACCCCGTCGACTGGTGGCCCTGGTCGGCCGAGGCCTTCGAGGAAGCCAGGCGGCGGGGGGTGCCGGTGCTGCTCAGCGTCGGCTACAGCAGTTGTCACTGGTGCCATGTCCTCGCCAGCGAAAGTTTCGAGGACGAGGCGACCGCCGCCGTCATGAACGAGCGCTTCGTCAATATCAAGGTCGACCGTGAGGAGCGGCCCGACGTCGACGCCGTCTACATGGAGGCCGTGCAGGCCGCTACCGGGCAGGGCGGGTGGCCCATGACCGTGTTCATGACGCCGGACGCGGAGCCCTTCTACTTCGGTACCTACTTCCCGCCCGAGCCCCGGCACGGCATGGCGTCGTTCCGGCAGGTGCTCGACGGTGTGGGGCAGGCGTGGGCGGAGCGCAGGGGTGAGGTGGCCGAGGTCGCCGCGAAGATCGTGGGCGACCTGGCCGGGCGTGAGCTGCCGTACGGGGACACGCAGCCGCCCGGCGAGGGCGAGCTGGCGCAGGCGCTGCTCGGGCTTACGCGGGACTACGACGCGGCGCACGGCGGGTTCGGGGGCGCCCCCAAGTTCCCGCCGTCGATGGTGATCGAGTTCCTGCTGCGCCACCACGCCCGCACCGGCGCCGAGGGCGCCTTGCAGATGGCCCAGGACACGTGTGAGCGGATGGCGCGCGGCGGGATCTACGACCAGCTGGGCGGCGGTTTCGCGCGCTACGCGGTCGATAAGGAATGGGTGGTTCCGCACTTCGAGAAGATGCTCTACGACAACGCCCTGCTCTGCCGCGCCTACGCGCATCTGTGGCGGGCCACAGGGTCGGAGACGGCCCGGCGGGTGGCGCTGGAGACCGCGGACTTCCTGGTGCGTGAACTGCGGACGAACGAGGGCGGGTTCGCGTCCGCGCTCGACGCGGACAGCGAGGATGCCGAGGGGCGGCACGTCGAGGGCGCGTACTACGTGTGGACGCCCGCGCAGTTGCGTGACGTGCTCGGCGGTGAGGACGCCGAGCGGGCCATGCGGTACTTCGGCGTGACGGAGGAGGGGACCTTCGAGAAGGGGGCCTCGGTCCTTCAACTGCCGGATGGCGATGAGGTGTTCGAGGGTGAGTGGGTCGAGGGGGTGCGGCGGAGGCTGTCGGAGGCCCGTGCCGCGCGGCCCGCGCCCGGGCGGGACGACAAGGTCGTCGCGGCCTGGAACGGGCTCGCGATCGCCGCGCTCGCCGAGACCGGCGCCTACTTCGGCCGGCCGGACCTGGTCGACGCGGCCGTCGCCGCCGGTGATCTGCTCGTGCGGGTCCACCTGGATGCCCAGGCCCGTATCGCCCGGACGAGCAAGGACGGTCGGGTCGGGGCCAACGCGGGGGTCCTTGAGGACTACGCCGATGTCGCCGAGGGCTTCCTCGCGCTGGCGTCCGTGACCGGTGAGGGGGTCTGGCTGGAGTTCGCCGGGTTCCTGCTCGATCACGTGCTCGCCCGGTTCGCCGACCCGGAGTCCGGGGCCCTGTACGACACGGCGGCGGACGCCGAACAGCTGATCCGCAGGCCGCAGGACCCGACGGACAACGCGGCGCCGTCCGGCTGGAGCGCGGCGGCGGGCGCGCTGCTGTCGTACGCGGCGCAGACCGGTTCGGAGCCGCATCGCACCGCCGCCGAGCGGGCCCTCGGGGTCGTGCGGGCGCTCGGTCCGCGGGCGCCGCGCTTCATCGGGCACGGGCTCGCCGTCGCGGAGGCGCTGCTCGACGGGCCGAGGGAGGTCGCTGTGGTGGGCGAGGTGGGGGGTGAGCTGCATCGCGCCGCGCTGCTCGGGACGGCGCCGGGTGCGGTCGTCGCGGCGGGCCGGGAGGGCGGCGGGGAGCTGCCGTTGCTGGCGGACCGGCCGCTCGTGGACGGGCGCCCGGCCGCGTACGTGTGCCGCAACTTCACCTGTGACGTGCCGGTGACGGATCCGGAGCGGCTGGCGGAGGCGCTGGTCAGCGGTCGGTAGGCAGCCGCTACAGGCCGTTCGCGAACGTGTCGAGCGTGCGGGTCATCAGGTCGCTCAGGTCGTCCTGGTGACCGTGCTCGGCCCAGTACAGGGTGGTCTCCATGAGCGCGCCGACGAGCGCCATCGAGTAGACACGGACCTCCAGGTCCGCGGGGTCGCGGTCGGTGCGTTCGGCGAGCACCCGGCACAGGAGCTGGCCGGTGACGGACATGGACTCCATCATCCGCGAGCGCACCGCGGGCACCTCGACCTGGAGCCTGGTCCGCAGCCGTGTCATTTCGGCGTCCTCGTCGAACCCGAGCTTCAGGGCCTTGGTGATCACGTGCTTCATCGACTCGATGATCGGCTCGTCCGCGGGCCGCGACCGCAGTTCGCTCTCCAGAACCGGGTCGTACTCGTCCGTGAGGACGATGTCCTCCTTGGTCGGGAAGTACCGGAAGACGGTGGACGGCGACACCTCGGCGGCCTCGGCGATCTGCTCGACCGTCGTCGCGTCGTACCCCTGCTCGGCGATCAGCCGGTACGTCGCGTCCCTGATCGCGACGCGGGTCTTGAGCTTCTTGCGTTCGCGGAGCCCGAGCCCGGCGTGGTCGGAAGGGGTGCTGCGTGCTGAGGCGGCCATGTGCGTCATTGTCGGCCATGGGCCCGGGCCGGGGCCACGTCGGTGACGGGGGCGGCGGCCGGCCGCGGGTCCGGCAGGAACGCCGCGGCGAGCAGCGCCGTGACCAGGGACGCGATCCCCACGACGACCAGGACGAGATTCATGCCGTGGACGTACGCGGCGTCGGCGGCGGCCGCGAGGTCCGGGTCGCCCAGCTGTGCGGCGACCGCGTGGGCGGCGACCACGGAGTCGTGGGCCGCGTCCGGCGCGGCGGGGCCGAGCCGGTCCCCGTAGACCCCGGCGAGCAGTGCGCCGAGCAGGGCGATGCCGATGGCGCTGCCCGTCTGGCGCACGGTCATGAGGAGTCCGGAGCCGCTGCCTGCCCGGTCCCCCGGCAGGGTCTCCAGGGCCAGGCCCATGGCCGGCACGACGGCGAAGGCGAAGCCGATGCCGGCGATCGTCAGCCACAGCGCCGTGTAGCCGTAGCCGGAGTCGACGGTGGTGCGGCTGCCGAGGAACGCGGCGAACGCGAGCACGACGAGCGCCGCGCTGACGAGGGCCCGCGGCCCGAACCTGTCGAGGAGCGGCGGTGTGCCCTTCGCGGCGAGCAGCATCCCGGCCATCATCGGCAGGATCCGCACGCCGGTGCCCATGGCGTCGTGTCCGAGTACGGCCTGCAGATACTGCGGCAGCACGAACATCAGGCCCGACAGGACGAACATGCCGAGCGTCGCGGCGAGGGTGTTGAGGAGGAAGCCGCGGCGGGCGAGCAGGGTGAGGTCGAGCAGGGGGCGGGCGCTGCGGCGCTCGCGCAGGACGAGCGCGGTGACGAGGGCGGCGGAGGCCGCGAACAGGCCGAGGATCAAGGGGTCGGTCCAGCCGCGGTGCGGCGCCTCGATGATCGCGTAGATCAGGGCCCCGAGGCCGGTCGCGGTGAGCGTGGTGGAGACGACGTCGACCCGGGGCGCGGCGGGGTCGCGGGTCTCGGGAAGCAGGAACAGGCACGCGGTGATCCCGAGGGCGACCATCGGGACGTTGATCAGGAAGACCGAGCCCCACCAGAAGTGGTCGAGGAGCCAGCCGCCGAGGATCGGGCCGAGTGGCAGGCCGAGTGCGGAGGCGGCGGAGATGACGCCGACGGCCTTGGTGCGCTCGTCGGCGGCGAAGAGCGAGGGCAGCACGGACAGGGCGAGCGGCAGTACGAGCGCCGCGCCGACGCCCATCAAAGTGCGGGCGGCGATCACCCAGTGCACGTCGGACGCGAGTGCTCCGGCGAGTGAGCCCGCGAGGAAGACGCCGAGTCCGGCGATGAGCATCCGGCGTCGCCCGAACCGGTCGCCGAGGAGGCCCGCCGGGAGCATCAGGGCGGCGAACACGACGATGTAGGCGTCGGCCATCCACTGCTGCTGCCCCGTGCTCGCGCCGAGGTCTCCGGCCAGCGTCGGCAGCGCGACGTTGAGGATCGTCATGTCGAAACCGAGCACGAGCATGCTCGCGACCAGGGCCCCGAGGGCCCACCAGCGGCGTGGGTCACGCCGGACCTCATCCTGCTGAGTGACAGTAGCCATGAAATGAGAGTAACTCTTAAGTGATAGTCACTGTCAATATCTATCTCCCCTCGTGGTGCGCGCACGAAAAATGGCCGCGGCTGGAGAGCCGCGGCCATTGACGACCGGAAGGGAGGGGAGGTGTTACGCGTGCCGGTAGGCCACCAGCGAGATGCCGACGTAGTGCACGATGAACGCCGCGAGCGTCAGCGAGTGGAACACCTCGTGGAAGCCGAACCAGCGGGGTGACGGGTTCGGGCGCTTGATCCCGTAGATGACGCCGCCCGCGCTGTAGAGCAGCCCGCCGACGATCACACAGACGAGTACGGCCGTGCCGCCCGTGTGGAGGAAGTCGGGCAGGAAGAAGACGGCGGCCCAGCCCATCGCGATGTAGCAGGGGGTGTAGAGCCAGCGCGGGGCGCCGACCCAGAAGACGCGGAAGATGATGCCGGCCGTGGCCGCCGCCCAGATGCCCCACATCAGCCATTCGCCCTTGGCCTCGGGGAGCAGGAGCATGGTGAGCGGGGTGTAGGTGCCCGCGATGATCAGGAAGATGTTCGCGTGGTCGAGGCGGCGCAGTACGCCGTCGGCGCGCGGGCCCCAGTTGCCGCGGTGGTAGAGCGCGCTCACGCCGAAGAGCAGGCAGGCCGTGAGGACGTAGATCCCGCACGCGATCCGGCCCCGGGTGGAGTCGGCGAGGGCGGTGAGGACGAGACCGGAGATGACGACGGCCGGGAACATGCCCGCGTGCAGCCAGCCGCGCAGCCGTGGTTTCACCGGGACGGGCTCTGTCGCGGTCACTTCGGGTGGCGTGGCGGCAGTCATGGACGGCATCGTACCTACGGGACCGTAGGCGGCGAATCTGAGTGGCAATGCTCACTTTGCTCCCCTGTGAGGCCCTCTGGACATATGCGCGGTTGCGTCGGATGATCAAATGAGTGCAGTCGGCACCGGATGAGCGCCAGAGGGATTCAGTGAAGCGTCCGGGTCGCAGCCCCCAAGGGGCAACAACACCAAAACCCCTCATTTAGGAGCAATCGTGGCGCGCGACATCGCGGCTCCCGTTTCTTTGGGCACCGTCCCCACCAAGCACCAGGAACTGATCTCGTGGGTCAACGAGATCGCCGAACTGACGCAGCCGGACAACGTGGTCTGGTGCGACGGGTCCGAGGCCGAGTACGAGCGCCTCGCCGAGGAACTGGTCGACAAGGGAACGTTCAAGAAACTCGACCCGATCAAGCGCCCGAACTCCTACTACGCGGCCTCCGACCCGACCGACGTCGCACGCGTCGAGGACCGGACCTTCATCTGCTCCGAGAAGGAGCAGGATGCCGGCCCGACCAACCACTGGAAGGCCCCCGCCGAGATGCGGGAGATCTTCGCCGGTGAGAAGGGCATCTTCCGCGGCTCGATGAAGGGCCGGACGATGTACGTCGTCCCGTTCTGCATGGGCCCCGTCGGCTCGGAGCTCTCCGCCATCGGCGTCGAGATCACCGACTCCGCTTACGTCGCCGTCTCGATGCGCACCATGACCCGCATGGGCCAGGCCGTCCTCGACGAGCTCGGCACCGACGGTTTCTTCGTGAAGGCCGTCCACACCCTCGGCGCCCCGCTCGCCGAGGGCGAGGCGGACGTTCCGTGGCCGTGCAACTCCACGAAGTACATCTCGCACTTCCCGGAGTCCCGTGAGATCTGGTCCTACGGCTCCGGCTACGGCGGCAACGCCCTGCTCGGCAAGAAGTGCTACGCCCTGCGCATCGCGTCCGTCATGGCGCGTGACGAGGGCTGGCTCGCCGAGCACATGCTCATCCTCAAGCTGACTCCGCCGCAGGGTGAGGCGAAGTACGTCGCCGCCGCCTTCCCGAGCGCCTGCGGCAAGACGAACCTCGCCATGCTGGAGCCCACGATCTCCGGCTGGACCGTCGAGACCATCGGCGACGACATCGCCTGGATGCGGTTCGGCGAGGACGGCCGCCTCTACGCGATCAACCCCGAGGCCGGCTTCTTCGGCGTCGCGCCCGGCACCGGCGAGCACACCAACGCCAACGCCATGAAGACGCTGTGGGGCAACTCCGTCTTCACGAACGTCGCGCTGACCGACGACGGCGACGTGTGGTGGGAGGGCATGACGGAGGAGACTCCGGCGCACCTCACCGACTGGAAGGGCAACGACTGGACCCCCGAGTCCGGCGTCCCCGCCGCGCACCCGAACGCGCGCTTCACCACCCCCGCCTCGCAGTGCCCGATCATCGCGCCCGAGTGGGAGGACCCGAAGGGCGTGCCGATCTCGGCGATCCTCTTCGGCGGCCGCCGCGCCTCCGCGGTGCCGCTGGTGACCGAGTCCTTCGACTGGAACCACGGCGTGTTCCTCGGCGCGAACGTGGCGTCCGAGAAGACCGCCGCCGCCGAGGGCAAGGTCGGCGAGCTGCGCCGCGACCCGTTCGCGATGCTCCCGTTCTGCGGCTACAACATGGGCGACTACATGGCCCACTGGGTCGACGTGGCCAAGGACAAGGACCAGTCCAAGCTGCCGAAGATCTACTACGTGAACTGGTTCCGCAAGAACGACGCGGGCAAGTTCGTGTGGCCCGGCTTCGGCGAGAACAGCCGCGTCCTGAAGTGGATCGTGGAGCGCCTCGAAGGCAAGGCCGAGGGCGTCGAGTCCCCGATCGGCATCCTGCCGACGCGTGACTCGCTCGACACGGAAGGCCTCGAACTGGCCGACTCCGACCTCGACTTCCTGCTCACGGTCGACAAGGAGGTGTGGCGCGAGGAGGCCTCCCTGGTCCCCGAGCACCTCAACACCTTCGGTGACCACACGCCCAAGGAGCTGTGGGACGAGTACCGCAACCTGGTGCAGCGCCTCGGCTGAAACTGACTGACTCCCGGGTCAGTAGTCGCACGGTTCACGACAGGGCCCCGCACAACGGTGTGCGGGGCCCTGTCGTGCGCCGGGCCATGCTTCACCCGTTCGGCGACGGTGACCGTCAAGCGTTGAGTCACCCGTGGGGTCCGGGATCGACCGGACCCCACGAGGACGTCAGAGGGCCGGCGCTCAGGCGCTGACCAGGCGGGCCGCGGAGGCGTGGGCCTCCATGCGGCGGGCGGCGAGGATCGCGGCCGCCGTGTCCGCGCGGGACGCGGCGACGACCAGGGCGCGGCCCGCGAGCGCGTGGGCGCGCTGGTGCAGGGCGGCGGCGTGCGGTTCGTGGATCGCGGAGGTCACCGCCGAGCGCACCGGGGAGGCGCCGCCGCGCAGGCGGGCCACCTGGTGCGCGAGGGAGTCGGCCGCCGCGTCGAGGTCTCCGTCCCCGTCCGGCGTGAGCGCGCGCAGCTCGTCGGTGACGGCGAGCAGGGCGGCCAGGTGCCCGGCGAGCTGGATGTCCAGCTCCTCTTCGCGGGAACGGTGCGGGAAGTCGCCGGGGTCGGCCATGGCATGGACCGACTTGGTACGGATCGGCTCGTACATGGGTGGCCTCCAGGCGGGTAGCTTGAAGGCCATCCTAGCTTAGATTCAGTCTAAAGTTGAGTTCTGTCACTCACGGCTGGCTGTAGCCGTCCAGGAAGCGGCCGATACGGGTGATGGCCTCCGTGAGCTGGCCGACCGTCGGCAGCGTGACGACCCGGAAGTGGTCCGGCTCCGTCCAGTTGAACCCCGTACCGTGCACGACCATGATCTTCTCGGCGCGCAGCAGGTCGAGGACCATCTGCCGGTCGTCCTTGACCTTGAACACCTTCGGGTCGAGCCGCGGGAACAGATAAAGGGCGCCCTTCGGCTTCACGCACGTCACGCCCGGAATCTGCGTCAGCAGGTCGTACGCCGTGTCCCGCTGCTCCTTCAGGCGCCCGCCCGGCAGCACCAGGTCGGTGATCGTCTGACGCCCGCTGAGCGCCGCGACGACACCGTGCTGGCCCGGCATGTTCGCGCACAGGCGCATGTTCGCCAGGATCGTCAGGCCCTCGATGTACGAGTCGGCGTGCGCGCGCGGCCCCGAGATCGCCATCCAGCCCACGCGGTAACCGGCCACGCGGTACGCCTTCGACATGCCGTTGAAGGTGAGCGTCAGCAGGTCGGGGGCGATGGCCGCGGTCGGCGTGTGCGTCGCGCCGTCGTAGAGGATCTTGTCGTAGATCTCGTCCGAGCAGACAAGCAGGTTGTGGCGGCGGGCGATGTCGGTCAGGCCGCGCAGCATGTCGTCGCTGTAGACGGCGCCCGTCGGGTTGTTCGGGTTGATGATCACGATCGCCTTGGTGCGGTCGGTGACCTTCCGCTCCACGTCGGCGAGATCGGGCATCCAGTCGGACTGCTCGTCGCAGCGGTAGTGCACGGCGGTGCCGCCGGAGAGCGAGACCGCGGCCGTCCACAGCGGGTAGTCCGGCGACGGGACGAGGACCTCGTCGCCGTCGTCGAGCAGGCCCTGCATCGCCATGACGATCAGCTCGGAGACGCCGTTGCCGATGAAGACGTTCTCGACGTCCGTCTCCACGCCCAGCGTCTGGTAGTGCATCATCACCGCGCGACGGGCGGCCAGCAGGCCCTTCGCGTCCCCGTACCCGTGCGCGTCCCCGAGGTTGCGGAGCATGTCCTCGAGGATCTCGGGCGGGCACTCGAAACCGAAGGCGGCCGGGTTGCCGGTGTTGAGCTTGAGGATGCGATGGCCGGCTGCCTCCAGACGCATCGCCTCCTCGAGCACCGGGCCCCGGATCTCGTAACAGACATTGGCGAGCTTCGTCGACTGGATCACCTGCATGTCCGTGAGCTTACGGCCGGGTATCGTCGGGCGCTCCGTGTTTTAGGACACGTGGGGCATCGCGGGCGGTCCGCTTTGGGCTGATATCGCCGACGGCTACGCGGGAAGCCCTCAGGTTCTCTACAATCCGCCCTCATGTCCTGGCAGCACCCCACGCCCGGCGGCGACGACACACCTCCGAGGGTCTACGGCGTCTACGACGCGGACGCGACGGCGAGCGTGTACGAGCAGTACGCGGACCCGGCCGCGGCGCACGGCTGGTACGAGGCGAACGGGGTCCCGACGGCCGGTCCGGCGTACGCCGACGCGCCCGCGAATGCGCACGACGGCCCCACATACGCGTATGACGACCCCGCGCACGCGCCGCACGACGACCTCATATCCACCGCGCCGATGGCGGCCGTTTCCGTACCGGGAGTACCCGGCGTACCCGGCGCCTACGACAGTGCCCACGACGGCGCGCACGACGGCTATGGCGACGCCCCCGGCGACGACGCGGTCTTCGTCGACGGCTCCGGCCGCAGGCGGCGGCTGATGCGGCGCATCGCCGTCGGCATGGGTGCGGCCTGCGTCGTCTTGCTCGGCGTCGTCGTCGCCGGGCTGTTCGACTCGGGCCCCGCGGGCGGACCACTGCCCTGGGGGCACGGCAAGGGCGACGGCAAGGCGCCCCGTGCCGAACACTCGCCGTCGGCGTCACCCGCCGCGCACCCCGGCACCTCCGCAGGTCCGGCCGCCTCCGCCGCCACGGCGGGCGGGCCTGTGTCCGGTTCGCCGAGCCATGACGCGAGCCCCAGCCCGAGCGGGAGCGCCGGCGGCACGGCGGGCGACGGCGGGGCCACGACCGCCCCCGCCACCGGCAGCGCGCCCACGACCTCGGCCCCCTTCACCACCGCCCCGGCCCGGGGGAACGCCGGCGGCAAACCGGGGCGCGGCCACGGCTCCCCGGGATCGACGAAGTGGCCCAAGTGAGCCGGCGGACCCGGCCCGTCTGACGCGTATTCGTCAAAGTCCTCGTAAACCCGGGGAGTTGACCCGGAACGCGGGAGTACGTTTCCGGCGCTCGGCAACAGGAGACCCAGCGTGGCCGTGTGGGGCGCCACCGCTCCGTGCCGAAGGAACCGGAGACACGATGCACGCGTTTTCCGAGGGGCGCAGACCGGGCAAGAGGGCCAGAACGGCCCTCGCCCTCTGCGCGGCGGCACTCCTTGCCGCGGGGACGGGATCCGTCGCCGCGTACGGAGTGGTCGACAGCGCTGGGCACGGCCGCCACGACGTGGCGGGCGAGGACTCCCAGGAGCTGATGGAGTCCATCGACTCGTACAACGATCCGAGGCTCTCCCCCAGCGGCCAGGTCACGGCGGGCGCCTACGCTGACGCCTGGAAGCACATCAAGAACATGCCGGTGAAGTCCGGCACCTGGAGCGAGGTCACCACCTCCCCGTACAACGAGGACGCGCTCCACTACCGCGACCACTCCGCCTCCAACTCCGGGGGCGGCGCGGGCCGTTCGGCGGGCCGCATCGCCGCGCTCGCCACCGACCCGGCCCACAAGGGCGTCGTCTACGCGGGCGCGGCCGGCGGCGGCGTGTTCCGCTCCACGGACGACGGCGCGACCTGGACGCCGATCGCCGACCACCTGCCCGCCCTGTCGGTGGGCGCGCTCGCCACCGCCCCGGACGGCTCCCTGTGGCTGGCCACCGGCGAGGCGACCACCGCGTCCGACAACTACCTCGGCAGCGGCGTCTACCGGCTCGCCGACCCCGTGCACGGCACGTTCGCCGAGAGCGACAAGGTCGGCGGCACGGAACTCGACAGTTCCTCGGTCCACACCGTCACCTTCGACCAGGCGGCCGGCTACGTCTTCGCGGCCTCCTCGCACGGGCTCTTCCGGCGCCCGCTCGCGGCCGGGCAGTCCACGGCCTGGACCATGGTCCTCGCGCCCTGCGCGGGCGTCGGCGTGAGCGGCATCGGCTGCGGCGTCTCCGCCCAGTACGCGGACATCGCCGACGACATCGCCGTACAGCCCGGCAGCGACGGCAAAAAGCTCCTCGCGAACGTCGCCTGGCGCGGCGGGGCCGACTACAACGGCTTCTACTACTCCGACGACGCCGGCATGACCTGGAAGCGCGCCAACCCGACGGGCGCGATCAACCCCGCCGAGATCGGCAACGCGTCCTTCGCGTACGCCGCCGACGGCAGCAAGCTCTACGTCTCCATGGAGTCCCCCAAGCTCCTCAACAAGGCGAAGGGCGGCGGCGTCTCCTCCGTCCTCGCGGGCGTGTACGTCAGCGAGAGCGGCAACGCCGACGGCCCCTTCAAGCAGATCGCGACCCCCGCGAAACTCTCCGCGAGCGGCTCCGCGATGAAGCTGAACGCGATCGGCGCGGGCTACCAGCCCGGCACCCAGTCCTGGTACGACCAGGTCGTCGCCGTCGACCCGACCGACCCGGACCACGTCTACCTCGGTCTCGAAGAGGTCTTCGAGACGCGGGACGGCGGCTCGAACTGGCACGCCGTGGGCCGGTACTGGAACTTCGGCCTGTCCTGCTTCTCGTACGACCAGGCGGCCAACACCTGCGACGGCGACGTCATGCACTCCGACCAGCACGCCATCGCCTTCTCCCGCTGGCAGGGCGGCACCCCGCAGGTCTACGTCGGCAATGACGGCGGCGCCTACGCCCGGCCCGTCGCGCAGCGCACGCCCGGCTGGCGCAACCTCAACGAGTCCGGCACTCTCCGCAACCTGCAGTACTACTCGGTGGGCGCGGGCCGCATGACGGACGGCAGTGGTGACGCGGTCTGGGGCGGCCTCCAGGACAACGGCGTCTCCCTGCTCGCGCCGAAGGGATCCACGTACCAGGGGCAGAAGCTGAACCCCGACGGGCAGATGGTGGCCCCGTTCGGCGGTGACGGCGGCGACCAGCTCGTGAACCCGGCCAACGGCTGCGAGACGGTCGGCGAGTACACGAACCTCGCCCTCCAGATCACCCGCAACTGCGGCTACACGGCCAGCGACACCGGGGCCGAGGACGTCATCACCGACATCGCCCCGGGCGACCCGAACGCCCGCTTCATCGCACCGTTCTCCGCGGACGACAAGGACGCCGGTTACTGGGTCGCGGGCGGCCAGTACATCTGGGGCGACACCAAGACCTGGGACACCACGAGCGGAGCCGACTGGACCAAGCTCTACGACACGGGCGCGGGCCACTCCACGACCGCCGTCGCCAGCCGTGACCGCGTCGTGTGGGGCGCGTGGTGCGGCTCGTGCAACCCGGGCGCCTCGTTCGGCCGGGGCATGGTCACCAACTACGGAGGCACCTGGCACCAGGTGAACCTCCCGGCCGACTTCCCCAACCGCTACATCGCCGACGTCGCCATCGACCCCTCCGACGCCTCGGGCGGGACGGTCTACGCCGTCGTCAACGGCTTCTCGCGGCACTGGAACGAAGGCCCCGGCGCCGGCTACGGCCACGTGTGGCGCACCACCGACGGCGGCGCCACCTGGCACGACGTCAGCGGCGACCCGGCGGCCACGGACTCGTTCCCGGACGCGCCCGCCAACTCCCTGCTGATCACGCCGTCGGGCACGCTCGCCGTCGCCACGGACCTCGGCGTCTTCACCGCCGCCCGCGGCGCGGACGGCCACTGGCAGCGCCTCGGCACCACCCTGCCGACCGCGCCGGCCGTCTACCTGTCGCCGAGCCCGGACGGCCGCCAGCTGTATGTGGCGACGCACGGACGGGGGATCTGGAAGACGCCGATGCCGTAAGGGCATTGGTTGAGGGCGGTGCGCGGGGGCCTCACGGCGTCCGGCGTACCGCCCGCCCCGCCAGCACGTCCGTCCTGCGCCCGTCCTCCATCACGAACTTCCCGTCGATCAGGACGTGCGGAATGCCCACCGGCAGCGTGCGCGGGGCCTCGAACGTCGAGCCCGCCGCGACCGTGTCCGGGTCGAAGAGGACCAGGTCGGCACGGTAGCCCTCGCGGACCAGGCCCCGGTCGGGCAGCCGCAGGCGCGCGGCGGGCCGTGACGTGAGGTGCGCGACCGTCTCCTCCAGGGACAGCACGCCCAACTCCCGTGCGTAGTGGCCGAGATAGTGCGGGAACGTGCCGTACGCGCGCGGGTGCGGCTTGAAGCCCTGGAGGATGCCGTCGCTGCCGCCGGTGTGCACGCGGTGGCGCATCATCGCCCGCACGTTCTCCTCGTGGCCGACGTGCTGGAGGATCGTCGAGCCCAGCCTGTCGTTGATGAGCAGACGGCGTGCGGTCACCCACGGCTCCTCGCCGCGCATGTCGGCCGCCTGCTGCACGGTCTTGCCGACGCACGACGCGAGACCCGGGTCGGACACACCGGAGATCTCGATCGTGTCCCACTCGATCGGCACGCCGTGACAGCCGTCGGCGCCGATGACCTCCATGTGGTGGCGGATCTTCGCGGCGGTCTCGTCGTCCTGGAGCCGCCGCATGATCGCGTCGGGCCCGCCCTCGCTCGCCCAGCTCGGCAGCATCGCGACGAGCGTCGTGCTGCCGGGGGTGTACGGGTACGTGTCGAGCGTGATGTCGGCGCCGTCGTCGAGCGCGTCGTCGAGCAGCGCGATCAGCTCGGGCGCCCGGCCCTTGTTCACGCCGAAGTTCATGGTGGCGTGCGCGAGGTGCAGCGCGCAGTCGGCCTCGCGCGTGAGCTCCACCATCTCCCGGTACGCGTCGAGCGCCCCCGCGCCGTACGAGCGGTGGTGCGGGCAGTAGTAGCCGTCGTACGAGGCCACGACCCGGCACAGCTCGGTGAGTTCGGCGTCCTTCGCGTACATGCCGGGCGTGTACGTGAGCCCCGACGACATGCCGACGGCGCCCTGCTGCATGCCTTCGGCGACGAGCCGCTTCATGTGGTCGAGCTCGGCCGGGGTGGCGTCCCGGTCGTCCCAGCCGACCGCGTACATGCGGACGGTGCCCTGCGGGATCAGATACGCGGCGTTGACCGCGATGCCGCGACCGCCGTGGGATCGGTCCAGGCGGTCCAGGTACTCGCCGACCGTGCGCCAGTCGAAGTCGATGTCCGACCCGTCGCCGTTCCAGCCTGTGATCGCGCGGCGCACCTCGGCGAGGGTGCGGTCGTCCACGGGCGCGTAGGACAGCCCGTCCTGGCCGAGCACTTCGAGCGTGACGCCCTGCGCGGCCTTCGCGCTGTGGTCAGGGTCGCGCAGCAGCGCGAGATCGCTGTGCGCGTGCATGTCGATGAAGCCGGGGGAGAGGGCGAGCCCCTGGGCGTCCAGGGTGCGGGGTCCTGACGGGCGGGGGCCGGCCTCTTCCTCCCGGTGGATCGTGGTGATCCGGCCGTCCTGGACGCCGACGTCGGCGCGGTATTCCGGGGCGCCGGTCCCGTCGATGACGCGCGCGTCGCGGATGACCAGGTCCATGGGGGGTGCCTCTCTTGGGTGCGGGTGTTCGGGTGCGGGTTCGTCGTGGCTGGTCGCGCAGTTCCCCGCGCCCCTGAGATGCGTGCGCTCCGCGCAGCATTTCCCCGATGGGGGAAGGCGCGGCGAAGCCGCAAGCCTTCAGGGGCGTGGGGCTGTGTCCATCAGCGGCTTCGCCGCGGGGCGCGACCAACCCCCACCGGCCCGCAGCAGACCAACGGCCTAAAAGAACGTCCGGACGAAGTCCACAACCGTGCCATCCGCCTCGACGAGAGGAATCAGCTGCCACTTGTCGAACGACGTGCACGGATGCGAAAGCCCCATGCCGAGCCAGTCGCCGACCGCCAGGTCCCCGCCCCCCTCCGTGCGGAGCCACCCGTGCTGGTCCGACAGGCCCGTCACGCTCACCCCGGTCGCCGCGCGGATCTCGCCCGTGCGGGCGTCCCGGACGACCTGCGCCTCGGGCAGGTCCAGGTCGTACGCCGCGTCGCGCTTGCCCGCGTTCGTGAACGCCTGATGCGGGGTCGGGCGCGAGACGACCTGCGCCCACAGCCGGAACGCCGGGTGCAGGGCGCCCTCCTCGGGGACCCGGTTGAACGGCGTGAGGTGCTTGTAGTGGCCGTCGTCGTGCGACACGTACGCGCCCGAGCGCAGCAACTTCCGTACGGGAGCGGAGAGTTCGGGGATCTCGGAGAAGGCCTCGGCGACCGCGTCGAACCAGGCGCTGCCGCCCGCGCTGACCACGATCTCGTCCAGGTCCGCGAACCGGCTCGCCTTGTCGAAGTCGACGAGCAGCGCCGTGAGCCGGCGCAGCCACGCCCCGACGGTCTCCGGCGACGCGTTCGGCACCTCGCCCTCGTACCCGGCGACGCCGACCAGGCGCAGCGTGTCCGCCGCGGCGACGGCGTTCGCGATGTCGAAGCACTCGGCCTCGGTCCGCACGCCGGTGCGGGCCCCGTCGCCGGCGCCCAGTTCGACGACCACGTCGACCGGCCGGGACGCGCCCGCCTCGGACAGGGCGGCGTCCATCAGCTCGACGCCGCGTACGGAGTCGACGTAACAGATGAAACGGAAGTCCGGGTCGGCGTCGAGTTCGCCCGCGAGCCAGTGCAGCGCCGGGGCGTCGACGAGCTCGTTCGCCAGGAAGATCCGCTGGATGCCGAAGGCGCGGGCGACCCGCGCCTGGTGCGGCACGGCGAGGGTGATGCCCCACGCGCCGTGCTCGATCTGGCGCTGGAAGAGCTGCGGCGCCATCGAGGTCTTGCCGTGCGGGGCGAAGGACAGGCCGTGGCGGGTGGCGTAGGTCTCCATCAGGGCGAGGTTGTGCTCCAGGTGCTCGGCGGAGAGCGCGAGGACCGGGGTGGTGAAGCCTCCGGTGAACAGGTTGCGGCGCTCGGCCGCGAGCTCGCCGACGGTCATGCCCTCCGCGTCCGGGGGCAGCCCCTTGAAGCGGTGGTCGACCCGCTCGTGTGCCAGATCCCTGAGACGTTCGGCGGCGTTGACGGCGTTGTCGGCGGCCATGGAGCCTCCTCGATCGAAGACGCCGTTGCAAGATATGCAACGGTCATTGCGTATGTCGCTTACTGCTGTCTAACATCCGAGCCAACGCCGGGTCAACGGAGCCGTTGATCCAGCCGGGCCCTGAGCCCACCGGGCCCTGAGCCCTACGCCACATGCGCCCCGCCACATGCGCCCCGCCGCATGAGTACCCGTCGCATGAGTACCCGTCGCATGAGTACCCGTCCCATGAGGAGCCCGAAGCACCGTGACCGCCACCGGACCCGCCGCACGCACGCACCACGCACCCGTGGCTGTCGTCGATGCCGTCGATGTCGTCACGGTCGGCGAGTCCATGGTCACCTTCGCGCCCTCCGTACCCGGGCGCCTCGCCGACGTACCCTCCTTCCACCGCGGTATCGGCGGCGCCGAGTCGAACGTGGCGTGCGTCCTCGCCGCCGCAGGGCACGCCGTCCGCTGGGTCAGCCGCGTCGGCGCCGACGGCTTCGGAGACCACCTCGTCGAGGCCATCGGCGCGTACGGCGTCGACACCTCCGCCGTACGACGCGACCCCGCCCGCCCCACCGGCATCTACTTCCGCACCGCCGGCGACCGCGCCACCGACGCCCACGAGGTCGCCTACTACCGCGCCGGGTCCGCCGCCTCCGCGATGACCACCGAGAACATGGACCTGGCCGCGATCCGCTCCGGCCGCGTCCTGCACCTCTCCGGGATCACGCCCGCGCTCTCCGCCGGCTGCCTCGGCCTCACCGCGGACCTGACGGCGCGCACCCGGGCCGCCCACCCCCTCGGCCCCCTCGTCTCCTTCGACGTCAACCACCGCCCCGGCCTGTGGCCCCGCCCCGACGACGCCCGCGTGCTCCTCGACCTGGCCCGCGGCGCCGACCTCGTCTTCGTCGGCGAGGACGAGGCCGAGGACGCCTGGGGCATCACCGGCGGCCCCGACGCCATCCGCGCCGCCCTGCCCGAACCCGCCACCCTCGTCGTCAAGCGCGGCGCCGACGGTGCCATCGCCTACGACGAGCACGGCGCCCGCCATACCGAGCCCGCCCCCCGCGTCGACGTCGTCGCCGCCGTGGGAGCCGGTGACGCCTTCGCCGCCGGCTACCTCTCCGGCGTCCTGCGCGGCCTCCCCGTCCGCGCCCGCCTGCGGCACGGCCACCTCATGGCCGCCGCCGCCCTCACCGCCCCCGGCGACCTCGCCGCGCCCCCGGGCCGCGCACACGCCGACCGCCTCGCCGACCTCGACGACACCGCCTGGGGCACACTGCACCTCGGCCCCGGCTGGACCGCCGGCGGGGCCGTGGAGGAGGTACGTACGTCATGAGCCAGACCGTCGACCGCGCGCTGAGCATCCTGCCGCTGCTCGCCGAGGGACCCGCCGACCTCGGCCAGGTCGCCGACCGCCTCGGCGTCCACAAGTCGACCGCCCTGCGGCTGCTGCGCACCCTCCACGAGCACGGCCTGGTCTACCGCCAGGCCGACCAGCGCTACCGCCTCGGCGCCCGCCTCTTCGCCCTCGCCCAGGAAGCCGTCGAGAACCTCGACGTCCGCGAGATCGCCCACCCCCACCTCGTGGCACTCAACGAGAAGGTCGGACACACCATCCACCTCGCCGTGTACGAGGAGAACGAGGTCCTCTACATCGACAAGGTCGAGAGCCGCTACCCGGTGCGCATGTACTCGCGCATCGGCAAGCCGGTGGCCATCACCGTCGCCGCCGTCGCCAAACTGCTCCTCGCCGACCTCTCCGAGCCCGAGCGCCGCGCCGTCGCCGAGAAGCTCGACTACCCCGCCTACACGGCCCGTTCGACCCCGAACGCCCCCGCTTTCCTGCGGGAGCTGGAGAAGGTACGCGAACAGGGCTGGGCCACCGACCTCGGCGGCCACGAGGAGTCCATCAACTGCATCGGAGCGCCCATACGGGGCGCGGACGGCCGCGTCGTCGCAGCCATGTCGATGTCCGCGCCGAACGTGGTCGTCACGGCCGAGGAACTCCTCACCCTGCTCCCGCTGGTGCGCCGCACGGCCGACGCGATCAGCCGGGAGTACTCCGGTGCCGTACCCGTCTCCAAAGAAACCCCCGCAAAAGAGACCCCCGCAAAAGCAGCCCCCTCCACCCCCTCCACCCCCTCCAAGGAAGTCACACCATGACCGAGAAGACCGCGCTCACCCCCGCCACGCACACCACCCCGCCCGCGAAGTTCTCGCACGGCGTCAAGAAGGGCAACATCCTTCAGGTCGCGGGCCAGGTCGGCTTCCTGCCGGCCGTCGAGGGCCAGGCCCCCACCCCCGCCGGCCCGACCCTGCGCGAGCAGACCCTCCAGACCTTCGCCAACGTCAAGGCGATCCTCGAAGAGGGCGGCGCCACCTGGGACGACGTCATGATGATGCGCGTCTACCTCACGGACGTCGACCACTTCGCCGAGATGAACGCGATCTACAACGCGTACTTCGAGGAGCAGGGCCTCAAGGCCCCCGCCTCCGCCCGCACCACGGTCTACGTCGGCCTCCCCAAGGGTCTCCTCATCGAGATCGACGCGCTCGCCGTCCTCGGCTGAGGGCTCTTTCCCGCAGGTTTCCGTAAGCCGCCCGTCGTCCCGGCGCGGCGCCCGCACCCCAAGGGCGCCGCGCCGCGATCCCCCCTGCCTTGATCCCGAAAGATCCATGGAATTACGAGGTCCCCCCTCATGCCGCTCATCCCCCTCGCAGCGACCGCCCCCGCCCCCACGCCACCACCCCACACCGGCGGTCTCCTCACGATCATCCCCGGCACCGCGGGCCTGCTCACCTGCGCCGCCCTCGGCATCGTGCTGCTGCTCCTCCTGATCATCAAGGTCAGGCTCCAGCCCTTCGTGGCCCTCCTGACGGTGTCCATAGCCGTCGGCCTCGCGGCCGGCCTCTCCGTCACCGAACTCTTCGGCACCGTCCAGAAGTCCGACGCCGTCTCCCTCATCGAGACCGGCATGGGCGGCACCCTCGGCCATGTGGCGATCATCATCGGCCTCGGCACCATGCTCGGCGCGGTCCTCGAAGTGTCCGGCGGAGCGGAAGTTCTCGCCTCCCGCCTCCTGAACCTCTTCGGCGAGAAGCGCGCCCCCCTCGCCATGGGCCTCACCGGCCTCATCTTCGGCATCCCGGTCTTCTTCGACGTCGGCATCTTCGTTCTCGCGCCGATCGTCTACGCGGCCGCCAAGCGCGGCGGCAAGTCGATGGTCCTCTACGCGATGCCGCTGCTCGCCGGCCTGTCCATGACGCACGCGTTCCTGCCGCCGCACCCCGGCCCCGTCGCCGCCGCGGGACTGCTCCACGTGCAGCTCGGCTGGGTCATCCTCATGGGCATCGTCTGCGGCATCCCCGCCGTGCTCGCCGCCTGGGGCTGGGCCGCGTGGATCGGCAAGCGCGTCTTCGTGCCCGTCCCGCACGACATGGTCGAGGCCGCCGACGAGGCGAAGGCCGCGCTCGCGGAGGAGCAGCGCAAGGCCGGCGTGACCCCGACCGAGAAGCCGGTCCCGCTCGGCACCGTCTTCACGATCATCGGCACCCCGCTGGTCCTGATCCTCCTGGCCACGTTCTCCTCGATCGCCTTCGCCCCCTCCACGGGCCGCTCCGTCATCGAGTTCTTCGGCCACCCCTTCGTCGCCCTGACGATCGCCCTGCTCCTCGCGTACTACCTGCTCGGCATCCGCCGCGGCTGGTCCCGCAAGTCCCTGGAGAAGGTGTCCACCGCTTCCCTGAAGCCGGTCGGCAACATCCTCCTTGTCGTCGGCGCGGGCGGTGTCTTCGGCGCGGTCCTCAAGGGCAGCGGCGTCGCCCAGGCCCTCTCCGACACGTTCAACAACGTGGGCCTGCCCGTCATCGTCCTCGCCTACCTGATCTCCCTGGTCCTGCGCGTCGCCCAGGGCTCGGCCACGGTCGCGATCGTCACGACGGCCGGCATCGTGGCCCCGCTGCTCACGGAAGGCCACCACTCCCAGGCCTTCACGGCCCTCGTCATCATGGCCATCTCGGCGGGCTCGATCTTCGCCTCGCACGTCAACGACGGCGGCTTCTGGATGGTCTCGAAGTACTTCGGCATCACGGAACGCGACACCCTCAAGACCTGGACGGTCCTCGAATCGGTCCTGTCCGTCGCGGGGTTCGCGGTGGCGGCGATCGTCAGCCTGTTCGTCTAACTCACCGGCAGGCCGAGGAGACGCCGGGCCCGGGAGGAAATCTCCCGGGCCCGGCGTCTCGCGTCATGCGAGCCCGGAACACCCGGCGCCGCCGGCGGGATCAGGCGCGTACACCCAGTACAGGGCGAAGAGCTGGACTAACAGCAGCAGCGCGACCACACACACGACGGCCACCCGGACTCCGCCGAAGCGCCGCGGGCCACGCAGACAGGCGAGCACCAGCGCGGCCACGGAACAGCCGGGCGCCGCCCACGCGGTGACGTACATCCGCGTCGAAGGCCCCAGGTAGGCGCAGTTCCGGAAGGTGTCCCCGCCGAACGACACATGCGCGGCAAGCAGCCCGGCCGACACGACGGCCAGCACACCGGCGGCGAGGAGAAGCGGGTAGCGGCTGCGGGGAGGGGTGTCTGGTCTCGTCATCGCCACCTGAGTAATTCAACAGCAGGGATCTGTCTACGTTTCCGTCTACGTTTCTGTCTGCGCTTCGGTCTACGTATTCCAGGGTGCGGCCGCGCGTGGATCTTCCCCGGAGGCGGGACTCCCGCCCCACAGACTCGTCCGCCATACTTCGCTCGTGGAGCAGCCCATAGACACCCAGAAAGTCACGCCCGTGGACGCCGCGGGCCCCGACCCGGCCTTCATCCCGGGGCTCACGCCGCCGCGCAAGGAGGCGGACGAGGCCGCGCGTGAACCGGAATCGGAGCTGAAGCCGGAGCCGGAGTCGGAGTCGGAACCGGAAGAGACCGCCCCCGAGTCCGACACCGAGGTCGAGAGCGACGCCGAGGCCGACGCCGACGCCGAGGACGCCAAGGTCGACGGCCCCGCCTTCTCCGCCTCCGACCGCCGCGGTTCGATCACCGCGGACGCGACCGGCATCGTCCTCCAACTGGACGACCAGGAAGCCGAGTTCCGCTGGGACGAGGTCGGCGCGGTCGAGGTCGGCACGTCCCGCCGCCGCCTCACCGTCACGGTCCACACCCCGGACAGCCGCTGGTACCCGAACGACGTCGAGGCCCCGGACAAGGCGCGCGCCCAGGCGTGGGCGGACGATCTCGACAAGGTCCTGGACGCATACTTCGAGGACTGACGGGCCTCACCCGCCCCCACCCCTCCAGTGACGAGACGCGCCACAAGTCGCGCCACAAGTCGCGCTGTTCAAGGGATTCCAAAGTCCCCTACCGCCCGGTAGAAAACGAGCGACCTGTCTTCGACGCCTTTCGTCTCGCCCTCCTGGAGCCCGACTTGCTGCGTGTGACTCTCGTGGCCGCTTTGGCGGCCGCGCTGCTCCCGGTGTCTGCCGCCAGTGCCGACACCGCGCGTCCCACCGTCCCGGTTCCGAACGCCCCTGCCTCCGCTCCCGCCCTCACCGACGAGTACGGCCGCACGCTCACGCTGCGCGGCTGGAACGTAGAGGACAAGGAGCACCGGGGTGACGCCGCCCTGTCCGCGATCACGGAGCAGACGTTCCGCGACATGCGGGCCAAGGGGTTCGACTTCGCGCGCCTGCTCATCTTCTGGGACGACCTGGAGCCGACCCGCGGCCACTACAGCCAGGCCTACCTGAAGAAGATCGAGCGCGTACTGGACTGGGCGGAGCGCTACGACGTGCGGGTCGTCCTCGACGCCCACCAGGACGTCTTCGGCCCCGTGTTCGGGCACCGCGGCATCCCGGAGTGGGCCACGCGCACCGACGGACTGCCCTTCCAGCGGCACCCCGACGACTGGTTCGCGGAGTACTTCGAACCGGCCGTGCAGCGCGCCTTCACCCACCTCTACGAGGACGAGGACCTGCGGCGGGCGCAGGCCCGCATGTGGAAGGTGGTCGCCGACCGCTTCGGCCACCACCCGGCCGTGCTCGGTTACGACGTCATCAACGAGCCGATGGGCGAGATGCATGCCGGCGAGGACCTGCCGACGGCGGCCCGTCGCATCGAACACGACCAGCTGACGCCGATGTACAACCGCGTGGCGGACGCGATCCGTTCGGAGGACCGGGACAGCTGGGTCTTCGTCGAACCGACGCCGATCGTCGGCGAGGGCGTACCGACAGGACTCGGTCGCGTGAACGACAAGAAGGTGGTCTACGCGCCGCACTTCTACAACACGGGCATGGAGGCGGGCGCGGACTACGACCCCGCGGCGGGCTGGGTCGAGACGTACGAGCGGGCGGTCACGCAGTACCCCGAGGAGTACAAGGTCCCCGTGGTCGTGGGCGAATGGGGCCCGCTCAACAACTCCCTCCCCAACATGGCCCGTTTCTACGGCGACGCGATGGCCTCACTCGGCCGCTACAGCTCCGGCTGGGCGGGCTACGTGTGGTGCTACGGCGGCGGCTACTGCGCCGTCGACAAGTCGGGCGCGTTCCGCCAGAACAAGGAACTCACCGCCGAACCGTACGCGGAGGCGGTCGCAGGCACGGTCCGCTCGTCGTCCTACGCCCCTGCCACAGGCGTCTACACCCTGACGTACGACGCCTCAACCCGCCCCCGGGGCCCCCGGACGACGGAGATCTCCCTGCCCTCGGAGCCCTGGGACATCACCGTCACCGGAAAGGCCACGGTGCACCGCCACGGCCCAGGGAGGGCCTGGGTGACGGCAGCGCCGGGGGCTCACGTGACGGTGACGGTGACGCACCGCTAGAGCAGGTGGTCGGCCTTGCCGGCCTTGATGTCGAGAATGAGGGCACGCAGAGCGTCACGACTGTCGGTGAGATACGTTTCCTCGGCCCCGGCGACGGCGATGTAGGCGTTGCCGTCGGGGTCGGTACCGAGGCGGAAGCAGTTGGCTCCCTCGCCGCAGTAGGGGTCTTCCCAGGTGATCGTCGGCACGGTGGCTTCTCCTAGAGGTCGGCGGCGAGCGCTCGGATGAGATCGCGAGACGCGGCGGCCGTCAGGGCGACCGCCGCCATCGCGTCCAACTGCGCGCGGTACTTGTGCAACTGCATCCCCGAGTCGATGAATTCCGGGCCGTGAGTGCTGTCGAGTTCCACCGTGTCCAGGTCCGGCACGGCACCCTTGGCGTAGACGACGGACTGACCGGCACCGGGGAAGCCTCCGGCCTTGAACGGAATGGCGCGTACGGTCACTTCGTCCCGTTCGCTCACGTCGAGGATGTGTTTGAGCTGGCGTCGGCTGACGCCGGGTCCTCCGAACTCCATCCGGAGTGCGGCCTCGTGGATGATCAGGTCGAGCCGTGGCGGTTCCGCCGAGTCCAGCACCTGCTGCCGGTCCATGCGATGGGCGACGCGCGCGTCCACGTCGGCCGCGGGGAGCGCGGGGATGACGTGCTTGAAGACGGCACGTGCGTGTTCCTCGGTCTGGAGAAGTCCGGGGAGGTGTACGGCGAGGGCGATGCGCAGCTCCCGCGCGTGCCACTCCAGCTCGGCGATGTCCAGGAATGCGGGCGGTAGCTGCCCCCGGTACTTCTCCCACCACCCCTTCCCGCGCTCGGCGGCCATCTCCGCCAGCGCGTCGACGAGGGCCTGGTCCGCGCAACCGTAGTTCCCGGCGAGGGTCCGCACTCGCTCCGGGCTGATACCGGACCGCCCTGACTCCATGTTGGGCACGTTGGTCCGGGGGACACCGAGCAGCCCGGCGGCGTACTCGGTGGTGATGCCTGCGGCGGTACGCATCTTGCGCAGTTCCGCACCGAGACGCCTCTGACGCTCGGTGGTGGTGCTCCTCGGCGGCATGGGGCCTCCTGTACGACGACGGGCTCAGTCTGCCTTTCGACCCCTGGAGAGTGAATCCCACAAGGAAGTAGTACACGTACTCCGCCTTGCGCTACATTCAGTAACACACGAGCTACACACGGCAGTTGGCAGTGCATCGCGCGGGGCTGCCCGCAACCTTCCTCCCTGAAAGGGGCGGCCCCGCGCCAGGGAGACGAGCCACCGACCGCCGCACCCCCACCGCAGACTGGGAGAACGCCATGCCCGCAACCCCTCCCCGCACCTGGGAGTGTCACCTCCACCTGACGAACGACCCCAGAGCCCCCCGTATCGCCCGCCACACGATCCGCACCGCGCTCCTGGACTACGGCAACTCGCCCGAACTCGCGGCCATGGCCGAACTGTTGACGTCGGAACTGGTCTCGAACGCCGTGAAGCACTCGGACGGCCCGCTCTCCGTATGGCTCCACACCGGCACGGGAGTGATCCGCATCGGAGAGATGGACAACGACCCGGAACTCCCGAACTCCCTGCCCTGCACGACGGACGCCCCCTTCGGCCGGGGCCTGTCTCTGGTGCAGGCGATGGCGGCGAGGTGGGGCCGTTATCGCCTCACGGACAGCAAGGTGGTGTGGTTCGAACTGAACTGAAGGCTGACATTGGCAGATTCGGGCAGCCCAGCAGCCGCGCGACCAGGAACCGAAGACGCGGCACCCCGCCCAAATCTGCCAATCCCATCGCCATCAGTCCTCGACGGGCACGCGGACCTCGTCGCGGATGCGGGCGGTGCGCTTGGCCAGGGTGTCGAGGTCGTACTTCTCGGGGGTGACGCCGAAGCTGTCGGGGCTGTTGTCGACGATGGCGCCTTGCGTGTAGCGGTCGGTCCAGGAGCAGACGGCCATAGTCAGCTTCTGGCCACCATCGGCCTTCGTCAGCACCTCGCAGGCCATCTGGTCACCGTCGGAGCTCTGCTCGTCCATGTCGCGCCGGGGGATGGCGACGGTCATCGAGTCGTTCTCCTCGATGCCGTCGAGCAGACCCATCTTGGGGTAGAAGGGATCCTGGCGGTCCGAATACGAACCGCTGTAGAGCAGTTGCCCGGACCCGGACTTGGCGTCGTAAAACCCAGCCTCGCTCTGGAGGGACCGGGCGTACGCGTCGTCGGCGTTCGCGGAGTTGTCGAAACGGTCACTGACGTCCTGCCCGAGCCGGAAGGCGCCGCCGTCGATGGTCTCGGGAAGGGTGAGCCGATATTGCTGCGCGGACGGGTCGGGCGCCGCGCCATGACCTCCCTGCAACTCCCGGATACCGCTCATCAGGATGAACGCTCCGGCGATGCATCCCGCGACGATCGCAAGCGTCTTCCCCGTGCTGCTCTTCTTCGGGGGAGGCGCGCCCCAGCCACCCATGGGAGGCCCACCGTAGGGGCCGTGCGGCGGCACGCCCTGCGGAGGCACCCCGTGCGCCGGCCACTGCCCGCCGTGTTGCGGATACCCAGGAGCGGGCGGAGCCCCGTACTGCGGCGCACCGAATCCGGGCGGGGGCGGCTGATGAGGGGTGGTCATGCGTGCTTCTTCCGTGGTGGGAGGTGGACGGCGTCAGTGACTGAACTGCTGTGGCAGATCTCCGGATTCCCACAGTTCGTCGAGACGGCGCAAAAAAGCAGGAAAGTCGGACTGGAGGTCGCGCCTCCCCTCTCGCGAAAGGCCCGCTAGAGGATCATTAAAATCTAGGCCGTCATTATCCGGCCCAGTCCACCCCTTGAATCTCCTGCAGGAAGCGCACCACGCATATGTGATGCGAGAAGATCGTTCGCCTGCCGTGAATCGATAGATGTACATGCGGAGGGACTTCGCCCCGCACGCGGGGCAAACGCGTTCAACAGGGAGTTCCGTGAATCTCGGCCCTGAAACGATTTCGATCTCTTGGTCGCGAGTAAATTCCTGCATGCCGCCGCCCTATCCGGTTCGCCTACGAAACTGATCCAACATCCGTTGCCCGTATTCCTCTGCGGCGTCTTCTGACCCGCCCCACGGGTTGACGGATTTTCTCGTCAACTCAAAGTGTTTATGGTGGTATATCTCGTGATTGATGGTGGCGACAGCCTCGTGCAAGTCCCGGAGGCCGATGTCGGATATTTCGATGAGAGGGCGTCCTCTCGGGCCCTTCATTGGGAATCCGTCCATCGTTTGCGGGCTGTTTCCGAATGCGATGCCATCAGGTGTGCGTATTTCTGGAACATGGACGATATCGTAGTCTGAAACAGGCATCCCTGCCCGCCCCAATTCCGCCTTGACGTGGTCGATGCTGGCGGCAGGTCCATGTTGTCCGCCCGGCTTGTTCTGAGAGTCACCTCGATAGGTGTCCTGGACTCCGTTGCAGTCGGGGCTTAGCCCGAGATGGTCTGCCCATGTGTGGGGATTTGTGACGTACGTAGCCGGATTGGGGGCAGGTGCGAGTCCCAGAGGATCGATACTGAGGTACCGAGCCGACTCCGGGTCGTAATGCCGAAAGTAGTTGCAATGAAGCCCCGTCTCAGGGTCGAAATACTGACCCGGAAAGCGTAGTGGCGTATACGTCGTGCTGTTCGCTGCCCACGCCGTCGTCCCCCATAGCGTGCTCCGCGTGTGCCACGCGATCTCGCCCTGTTCGTCGACCAGTTCGGTCGGGGTGCCGACCAGGTCCGTGATGATGGCGAAGAAGCGGGAGTCGATTTCTGACTGCGGGGCGTCCGCGGTCGTGCCGATGCGTTCTGTTTGGGCTATGGGGCGTAGGCCCTGGTGGTCCCACGTGAGGGTGACCGGGTTCGGGAAGTCCGGGGACGTCGTCGTCTGTTCGCAGAGGGTCGTGCCGTCCCAGGTGAAGTCCACCCGTTCCACGACTGTCTCGCTGTCCGCAGCCAGGCGGAGTTTTGCCGTGCGGCGGCCCAGTGGGTCGTATGTGTAGCGCCAGCGCGTGCCGTCGGGGGTGATGGTGGAAGTGAGGTGGTCCTCTGCGTCCCACTCGTAGCGCCACGTGTCCGGTTTGCGGGACAGACGGGGCTTCTGGCGGAGTGTGACGCGGCCGAGTGCGTCGTGCTCGTAGCGGACGCCGCCGGCGCGGGTGATGCGGGTGCCGGTGTAGGCGCGGGGGCCCGTCGCCTCGTGGCCCGGGTGATCGGACGGCCAGGAGGCCGTCGTCTGGTTGCCGGCCTCGTCGTACGCGTATGACTCGGTCCAGTTCGCGGCGTGGACAGCCGTGACGCGGCCCGCCGCGTCGAGATCGAAGCGCCGGGCGCCGGACAGCTGGTCGTCGATGGCGGTGACGTTGCCGTCGGCCCGGTAGGCGTAGGCGCGGGACTGGATCGTCCGGTCGCCGCCAGGGACCCCGACCGACTGTGCCGTCAACCGGCCCAGCTCGTCGAAGGTGTTGGAGAAGGAGACGGCCTCGCCGATTCGGCGGGTGATCTCGCGGCCGGCGAGGTCGTACGCGAAGGCGACGCTGCGGCCCGACGTGGTCAGGTCGGTACGGCGGCCCACCGCGTCGTACGTCCAGGTGCTGACGGCGCCGGTCGGTGTGGTGCGACCGGCGAGGCGCCCCAACTCGTCGTAGAAATAGGTGAGTACGCGCCCGTTGACCGTCTCTGAACGGAGGCGGCCGTGGCGGTCCCGGAGGAGCGTGAGGGTCGAGTCAGGGTCGATGGCCTGCGCGAGCTGGTCCGTCAGGTCGTAGGCGTACGTCGTGACCCGGCCGTCCGCGTCCTTGCGTGTGACCTGCCCCAGTTCGTTGCGCTCGAACGAGATCGTCCGGCCAACCGTGTTCGTACGGGCGGTGAGGCGGCCCGCCGTGTCATGGGAGTACGCGAGCGTCCGGTCGTCGAAGTCCGTTTCCGATATCAGGCGTCCGGCCGGGTCGTACTCGTAATTCCAGGTCAGGCCCTGCGGGTTGGTGACCTGAGTGAGACGCAGTTCCGTGTCATGGGCGAATTCGTACCGCACGCCGTCCGGACCCGTTCGTGCGGTGAGCAGGTCGAAGTGTGTGTACTCGTTGTACGAGACACCGCCCAGGGCGTCCGTGTGGGTCGTGCAGTTGCCCTCGCCGTCGTACGTCCAGGATCCGCTCGTGCCGTCGGGGGCCGTGCGGCGTGCGAGCCTGCCTTCGACCGTCCACTCGAGGCGAGTCGTAGCGCCGACGGCATCGGTGATCGAGACAGGCCTGCCGAAGGCGTCCCGCTCGTACCGCGTCACCGCACCCAGAGGGTCCGTGATCGAGACGGGGAGCCCGGCGCCGTCACAGCGGACCGTCGTGACGTGACCGAGCGGGTCCGTGACAGTCGTGACGCGGCCCGCGTCGTCGTACGCGAAGTGCGTCGTCTGCCCGGAAGGGCCCGTCACCGCAGTGCGGTTGCCGCGCTCGTCGTACGTCTGGCGTTGGGTCGTGCCGTCCGGGCCGGTCACCTTGACCGGCAGGCCGTGATCGTCGTACTCGGCCCTTGTCTCGCGCCCGTCCGGCCTGACGGCACGGACCAGGTTCCCCGCTTCGTCGTAGCGGAAGGACGTCGTGTGGCCGAGCGGGTCGGTCTGCGACAGCAGGCGGTTGTACCGGTCTCGCTCGTAGTGCGTGGTCGCGCCGAGCGGATCCGTGTCGGCGATCACCTGCCAGGCGTCGTTGACCAGGAACCGGCGCGTGTGGCCCTCGCCGGTCGTCGTGGTGGTCAGCCGCAGGCCCGTCTCCGGGTCCGGCCCGGCGTACGCGAGACGCAGGCTCATGTGGCCTTCGGCGCCGCCCTCCGCCACGCATCGGTCCTGGTCGTCGTACTCGTACGTGTAAGACCGGTCGTTCGTGTCCGTCCACGAAGTGACCCGGCCCTCGTCGTCGTACGTGAAGCGCAAGGGAAGACCGGAGGAGTTGGTGACCCCGGTCAGGTGGCCGTCGGGGGAGTAGCCGTAGCTGATCAGTTGCTGGTCCGAGCCGTCCGTTGCCGCGCCCGCCAGGTGGAGCGCGGTGACCCGGCCGCCTTCCGCCGTCACCTTCAGGTGGTAGCCGGCGCTGTGGATGATGCCGAGGGGTGTCCCCTCGGAGTCGTACTCGAAGGTCAGCCAGTTGCCGTTGCGGTCGTCGATCTGTTCCAGGACGGCCAGGCCGGTGCCCCGGTCGGCGAAGTGCCAGACGCGTCCCGCCACCGGGTCGGTGATCGTGTACCCGTCGTCCACGCGGTCCAGCGGGTGGCGCGGGCCATGGGTGGGCAGCGTGGGCAGGCCGGGCGCCGGGTGGGGATAGGGGAGGAGCAGGCCGTCGGCGGTGACGAAGACGACGCCCTCGGAGTCGATCTCCAGGCGCTGGTCGACCGTCGACGACCAGGAGGGGCCGAACCAGTGGCCCAGGTGATAGCCGGACTCCACGCGCCGGGTGAAGAGGAGGGGCAGGGTGCCGGGAAGCGCGACATCGGTCTGGGGCAGGTACATCTTGCCGGTCGCGAGGTCGACAGGGTCACTGCCCTTGTTCTCCACCGCCTCCTCGTGGCGGGTGTGTTGCTCGGGGCCGTTCCTGAGCGCGTCCCGAGCCGCACTCCGCGTCTCCGCCTCGGCGGCCTCCTTCGCGGCGCGCTCGACGCCGGCCCGTAGTCCTCCCTTGGCGACGCCGATGCCCTTGTTGCCGATCAGCAGCTCCGGAATCGACCGGCCCGCGAACTCGGAGGGCCCCTTCTTGAAGCTCTCGTACGCGTCCTTCGCCACACGGTCGGGATGCGTGGCGGCGGACGCCAGACCGGCCAGGGTCAGGTTGACGTTCTGCACATACGCGGCCGGGTGCGTGATGTTGTACGGATCTTCCGGATTGAGACCGCGGGCGAAGTTGAGCACGCTCGCCGTTCCCTTGAGCAGTCCGCCCGCGAAATGAGTGAGTTCTATGGCGTTGGCCGCGGCGTTGTCCGCGATGTCGGACTTGAGGCGGTCCAGCGCAGGAGGTTCGGCCGGTGCGTGGGCCAGGGCAGCCCTGACCGCGCGGGTGGCGGTCGCGCCGGCCTCGTTGCGCTGGCGGCGCGCCTCCGCGAGCTTCTCGCGCGCGTGCTTGATGTCGGCCGTACCGGGGTCCTTGAAGGGCTCGGGCCGGGGGCCGGGATCCTTGTCGGTCTTCAGCGCGGCGTTATAGGCGTCGACCCGCTTGTTGTACGTCTTCACGGCCTGGTCGGAGGCGTGCTTGCCCTTCTTGTAGAGGTCGATGGCATCCTGCGCCTGGCCTTGCGCCCACTTGACCGAATCGGCGTACGCGTCGAGGGCCTGGCCCGCCTTGTCGCAGGCGTCCGCCGCGTGCAGCCACTTGCCGGGGTGCATGGCGAACTTCTTCCGGAAGGTGCTCGCCGCCTCGCCCCGCCAGTGCGACGAGTCCAGGGCACGCATGCCCCCGCCGACCTTGCCGAAGGCCTTGTGGAAGTCCTTGAGGTGGCTCGCGCTCGCGCGGATGTCCCCCGGGGTCGCCGTGCACCAGCTCGTCGGCCTGCTCGGTCTCGCCGAGCTGCTGCTCGTCGACGGTGGCCCCGAGGTCGGACGCGAGTGCGTCACCGGCGTCCTTGACCTTGTCCGCGGCCCCGTCCGCGCCGACATATTCGAGACCGTCACCGAGTTTGTCGGCGCTCCACTCTATGCCTTCGCCAAGGGCCTTCTTGCCCTTGTCCCAGCCGTCCTCCAGAGCGCCGAGGCCGCCGTTCGCCCAGTCACCGACCCCCATCAGTGGGCACCCGCGCCCTGCTGGGCAGCGGCCTCGGCCCGTTCCTCGGCGGACGGCCCGAACGTACGCTCCACCCAGGCGTTGTACTCCGTGTCGTTCATGCCGCTGATCTGCCGCGGGGTCACGGGAGCTCCCACGACCGAGGTGGCCACGTCCCGGCCGGCGTCCTTGTATCCCTGCTTGATGTTCGCGCGGGCGTCGTCGAAGGACTTCTCGCTGTAGTCCGGGTCGGCGAAGGCGTGGTGCCTGCCCAGCTCTCCCCAGCTCATTTTGGTGATGTCGTCCTCGGCGGCGTAGGGGTTGCCCATCACCGCGTTCGCGCCGACCTTCAGCGCGCCATCGACGTACTCGTCCGTCTGGTGCAAGGTCCCTGCCGCGAGGCCCACTCCCTCGGCGAAGTTGTTCCCTTCGGACATCAGGGAGCGCACGCCCCACTCCCAGCGCTCGCAGAACGAGTCGAACGCGGACGTCAGTTCGGCATGTCCGGTCTTGATCCCGGAGAGCGTCATGCCCTCGAAGCCCCGCCCGGCGCCGGCCATGCCCACCATGCCGATCTCCTCCAGCTCGGCGAGCGCCTTCGTGATCCCTTCGGAGATCTTGACCAGGCCTCCGACCTGGAGGTCCTTTCCGCTGTCAGTCACGGCTCGCCTCGTCCCCGTGCGTCCCCATGTCCACGGCTGCCCCGTCCGGTACGACTCCTGCCACAGGTGGGAGCAGGACCTCGTCGCCCGGGCTTGCCACATCAAGGGCCACGCCGCACGGCACATCCAGCGCGGGTATCACGGCGTCGAGGAGCCGGGCTCCCAGAACCCGGTCGAAGGACCACTCGCGATTGCCCTCGCCCCTCGCAATCGCGAACCGCGCGAGTGCCGCCTCGTCGGAGAAGGCGTAGAGCCAACGGACTCCGCCGAAGTCCGCGGTGAGCGGGAATCTGTCGTCGCTGAGTGGCAGGAGCACGGCTGTGCGTCTGAATTCGCCTACCAGCGCGGGGAATTCATGGCGGAGCTGTGCGGATGAATCGTGCGCTGCGTGGGTGCGGGACGTGGCGTGTTCGGCGTGTATCGCCGGTGGACTCGCGTCTGCGTAATCCCGGATTCGCGATCTCGATATGTCCCCGGCCGCCGTGCCGCCCCCGTTGTCAGCCATGCCGGGCATCACCACATTCGAATGTTGCCGAATGCAACGCGGGAATGAGGTGGCGGTATTGAGATGGCTTGATCGGCTCGCCCCGGTGCCGGCTGCCCGGGCTTCGCAGCGCCGCCGGGGGAGCGGCGGCGCTGCGGGATTGGGGTGGCCCCTGGGGGTGGAGGGAGGGGCGGTTGATGGTTGTACACGCTGGTCCAGACCAATTTAGATGTCAAGACCTCTGGAAGTGCCCCTTCCTCGGTGGCCCGCATCCCACCTCCCCGTGAACACCTGGAAGTTGGGTGTTGAGCGGGACGTGCGCGGATATGGTGCTGAGGCAGGAGTGCACAGAGACCGGGGGGTGTGCGAGCGTGCCTACCGCGATAGCCGTGACCAGCCCTGACCTGGTCCTGTCCGCGTCGGACCGGCATACGCCGTCCGCCGCCGTGCTCCAGTCGGTCATGGCCGCGCAGGACCCCAAGGCGGACCCGAAGGCGGATCCGAAGAGGGTTCCGAAGGGCGGGGCGTACTCGTTGGACCGGGCTATCGTCGAGATGCACACCCTGATCGAGCACCACGGCTACGTGATCGTTCTCTGTCCTGAATCCGTGCCGGATCTGGTCGTTCACCGGCTGCACGCCGTGCGTTCCGTGCTCGAAAGCGACCGGATCGCGATCCTGCGGCCCGAGCTGCCGCCGCTCGGCCTCGCCGTCCTCGCCCTCCAGCTCCGCCAGCTGACCATGTGCGACTTCAGCCCCGGCGTCCTCGCCTCCGCCGCGCGGCTCCTCGCCCACTACATCTACGCCGGCGCCGTCCTCGGCTCCGTCGCCCGGCTCGACCGCGTACCCGTCAGCCTCAAGGCGCACGCCAAGTCGTGGATGCCGGGCGCCCAGTTCGCCGTACTCGCGACCCCGCAGCCCGAGCTCGTACGGCTCACCGGACCCGAGTCGCCCACGCTCGCCGGGCCCGCCTTCGGCACCCGCATGTTCTACGCGGCCGGGCAGCAGCCCACCGACTGGATCACCGGCACCCTCGCCCCCGCCTGGCAGGTGCAGGGCATCGTCGAGACCCGGCTGCCCGCCGAGTCCGCCCGCTGGTGGGCCACCGGGAAGCAGGGAGGCCTCGGGATGCAGGGAGGTCCCGGTAAGCCAGGAGGTCACGGAAGGCCCGGAAACCCGGGAAAGATCGCCGAGTTCGCCGCCGCCATTCCCGATATCTCCGTGCTCTACCAGCTCGTCTCGTCCGTCCGGCGCGAGACGTGCCACTGGTGTGGACTCGAACTCATCGGTGACCGCTGCGGCTTCTGTGCCGCGCCGCTCGCCGACCCGCCCGCCACCGCCCCGCACGCACCCCCACCCGGCCGCGCCCTCGCACCCGCCACCGGCCCCGCCCGCGCCGCCCTGCCCCCCGCCGCCCGCCCCTGACCCCCTGGTCCCCCGATCCCCACGAGGTAGCCCGGTCCATGAACTCACGTCAGCGTCGCGGCATCATCCTGCTGGTCATCTCGGCCCTGTGCGCCGTCGGAGCCTTCGCCGGCGTGCTCTCGGTGATCCGTGACGTGAACTCGAAGGTGGGCCCGGAAGTCGCCGCGTACCGGCTGAAGAGCGATGTCGCGCCCTACAAGGAGCTGACCGCCGACCGGTTCGAGAAGGTCGACATGCCCGAGCGGTGGCTGTCGAAGACCGCAGTGACCAGCCTCAGCCAGATCCGCGGAAAGATCGCCGTCACGACGCTGAAGAAGGGGTCCCTGCTCCAGACCGACATGATCGTCGCCCGGCCGCAGCTCGAGGACGGGCAGCAGGAGATCGCCATCATGATCGACGCCGAGACCGGGGTGGCCGGGAAGATCACACCCGGGTCGAAGGTCAACATCTACGCCACCTTCAAGGCGCCCGACGACAAGTCCAAGGACCAGTCCAAGGTCATCGTCCAGAACGCGGAGGTCATGGACGTCGGCAAGCTGACCCCCATCGACGAACAGGGCGGCGACAACGGGCGGCGCCGGCAGGGCGAGGCCGTACCCATCACGTTCGCCCTCGACCCGGCCGACGCCCAGCGGGTCGCCTACGCCGAGTCGTTCGCGACCCACGTCCGGCTCGCCCTCGTCGCCCCGGGCACCGACGCGCCCGTCCCGCCCGCCGACCGCTCGTACACCCTCGACGAGGACAAGTAGCCCCCAATCAAGCAGCCCCCGATACGGCAAGGCCGACACGCAGACTGAGATGAGAGAGGAGGCGAGGCGCCGTATGAGCATCCGTATTCTCCCCGCGGTAGGAGACCTGGACGCCGCCCGGTCCCTGGTCACGCTGCTCGGGCAGCTGCCCGACGCCGAGCCCGCCCCGCCCGTCGCCGACTCCACCGCCCTCCTCGACACCCTCGCCCGGCTCGCCGCCGAGTCGCTCGACGAACTGCCGGAGGTCGTCCTCGTCCACGAGCGGATCGGGCCCGTGCCCGCCCTCGACCTCATCCGGGACCTCGTCCTGCGCTTCCCCGCCGTCGGCGTCGTCCTCGCCACCGCCGACACCAGCCCCGCCCTGCTCACCGCGGCCATGGACTCGGGCGCCCGCGGCATCGTCGGACTCCCCCTCGGCTACGACGCGCTGGCCGAGCGCGTGCAGGCCGCCGCCTCCTGGGCCGCCGGCATGCGCAGGCACCTCGGCAGCGGGGGCGAACTGGCGCTCGCGGCCGGCGCGCCCGGCGGCCACGTCATCACCGTCAGCGGAGCCAAGGGCGGCGTCGGCGCCACCGTCACCGCCGTCCAACTCGCCCTCGCCGCCCAGGCGTCGGGCCGCTCCGTCGCGCTCCTCGACCTCGACCTCCAGTCCGGCGACGTCGCCTCCTATCTCGACGTCCAGTTCCGCCGCTCCGTCGCCGACCTCGCCGCCATCCGCGACATCACCCCGCGCGTCCTCCAGGACGCCCTCTTCACGCACGAGACCGGCCTCGCCCTCCTCCTCGCGCCGTCCGACGGCGAACGCGGCGAAGAGGTCACCGACCGCGTCGCCCGCCAGGTCGTCCAGGCCCTGCGCGGCCGCTACGACGTCGTCGTCGTCGACTGCGGTACGCAGATGGGGTCCGCGAACGCGGCGGCCGTCGAACTCGCCGACCAGGCCGTCCTCCTGGTCACCCCCGACGTCGTCGCCGTACGCGCCGCGAAACGCCTGATCCGGATGTGGGACCGCCTCCAGATCCGCAAGGCCGAGGAGACCGTCACCGTCGTCAACCGCTCGGCGCGCGGCTCCGAGATCACCGCGTCCCTGGTGGAACGGGTGACGGGCACCCGGGTCGCCCGCGTCAGCGTGCCCGCCGGGTTCAAGGAGCTCCAGGGCGCGGTCGACGCGGGCCGGATGCAGGACCTCGACAGCCGGTCCTCCGTGAAGCAGGCCCTGTGGGGACTTGCGGGGGAACTCGGCCTCGTCGACGCGTCCGCCGCCCAGGAGCCGGGCCGCCGCGCCCGTCGCCGGGGCGGCGACCGAGGCGCCGTCACCCTCGAATTCGCGGGCATGTTCCCGCTGCTGCTCGTCGTCATGGCGATCCTGTGGCAGTGCGTCCTGTACGGGTACACGTACTCGCTGGCCGGGAACGCGGCGGACGAGGCGGCCAGGGCGGCGACCTCCGCCGCCGCCGGGAGCGGCGACACGGCGGGTGCCTGCCAGGCCGCCGGCGAGAAGAATCTGCCCGGCGCGTGGCAGGGCGCGGCCATCACCTGTGCACCGGAGGGATCGGTGATGAGGGCGACCGTGCGCGTCGACGTACCCGTCTTCTTCCCCGGCGTCGACGCGGGCTGGATGGTCACCGGCGAGGCGGGCGCGGCGCGGGAGGACGGGCAACAGGGGAGCGCGCCGTGAGGCGCCGGTTCTCAGGCGTACGGGACTCAGGCGTACGGGACTCAGGCGTACGGGACCGTCTCCAGCGTGCGAAGAGCGACGACCGCGGCGTCTCCATCCTGGAGTTCACCGGATTTCTGCCCTTCCTCCTCCTCATCGGCATGGCCGTCATCCAGCTCGGGCTCGTCGGGTACGCCGCGAACCAGGCCGGGTCCGGGGCCAGGGCCGCCGCCCGCGTGCAGTCCCTGGGCGGCGACGGTGCCGGGGCCGGGCGGGCCGCGATGAGCGCCTGGCTCGACGCGGAGGTCGACCCGGGAGGGGGCGGCTCCTCAGGCGGTACGACCACGGCCACCGTCACCGTCCACGTCCCCGTCCTCGTACCGTTCCTCGACGCCCGATGGGACGTACGGCGCAGCGCCACCATGCCGAACGACCGTGGCCAGCAAGGGAGTTGAGCGGAGCGATGAGTCTGCGATCACGGGTGACGGTCCGCGAGGAGCCCGGCCCTTCCCGCGACGACGGCCTCGTCGCCGTCTACCGCGCCAAACTCCTGGAGGAGATCGACCTCGCCGAGATGTCGTCGCTCGCCGCGGGCGACCGGCGCGTGCGGCTCGAACGCGTCCTCGGCCACATCATCAGCCGCGAGGGCCCGGTCCTCTCCTCCGCCGAGCGCTCCCAGCTGGTCCGCCGCGTCGTCGACGAGGCGCTCGGACTCGGCGTACTGGAACCCCTCCTCGCCGACGCGTCCATCACCGAGATCATGGTCAACGGCCCCGACGCGATCTTCGTCGAGCGCGCCGGCCGCGTGGAACAGCTCCCGCTGCGCTTCGCCTCGCAGGAACAGCTCATGCAGACCATCGAGCGCATCGTCTCCACGGTGAACCGGCGCGTCGACGAGTCGAACCCGATGGTCGACGCCCGCCTGCCCACCGGCGAGCGCGTCAACGTGATCATCCCGCCGCTGTCCCTGACCGGCGCCACCCTCACGATCCGCCGCTTCCCCCGCGCGTACACGCTCCCCGAGCTGATCGGCCTCGGCTCGCTCGACGAGCAGATGCTCATGCTCCTCTCCGCGTTCGTCCGCGCCCGCTTCAACGTCATCGTCAGCGGCGGCACGGGATCCGGGAAGACCACGCTCCTCAACGCGCTCTCCGGCCTCATCCCACCCCACGAACGCATCATCACCATCGAGGACTCGGCCGAACTGCAGCTCCAGCAGGACCACGTCGTCCGCCTCGAATCGCGGCCGCCGAACGTCGAGGGCAAGGGCCAGATCACCATCCGCGACCTCGTCCGCAACTCGCTGCGCATGCGCCCCGACCGCATCATCGTCGGCGAGGTCCGCGGCGGCGAGACTCTCGACATGCTCCAGGCGATGTCGACCGGCCACGACGGCTCGCTCGCCACCGTCCACGCGAACACCGCCGAGGACGCCCTCACCCGCCTCCAGACCCTGGGCTCCATGTCCGAGGTGGACGTCCCCTTCGAGGCCCTGCGCGACCAGATCAACTCGGCGGTCGACGTCCTCGTCCAGCTCACCCGGCACGCGGACGGCTCCCGCAAGGTCGCCGAGATCGCCCTGCTCGTCTCGCACGGCCGCGAGCAGTTCCGCATCTCGACGGTGTCCCGCTTCGTGCCGCACCCACTCGGCCACGACCACCGCGTACGCGGCACGTTCGAGCATCTGCCGCTGCCACGGCGCGTGGCCGAGCGGCTGTACGTCGCGAACGAGCCGATCCCGCCGGCGTTCGGCGTGATCGACGGCATCGACGGACGCAACACCAGGGAGGCGATCGGATGACGACCGCGACGGCTGTAGGCCCGGGTGGTCCGGGTGGTCCGGGGGATCTGGGGGATCCGGGCGGCCCGGGCGGTCCTGGCGGTCCGACATGAGCGAACGCACTCTCATCGCGCTCGGCGCCACCCTCCTCACCTGCGCACTCGCCGTCGCGGGCCTCCACGCGTACGCCTCCGGACGCGCGCAGCGGCGGGCGCTCGTCGACCGGCTCGACGGCCTGTCGGGCGCGGGCCCGTACGGCGCCGCCGGGGGCCGCGTACGCCGGTTCGCCGGCCTCGACCGCAGGCTGCGCCGCACCCGGCTCGGCCGCGCCATCCACCTGCGCCTGTCCGCGACCGGGCTCGACCTCACCGCCGGGGAGTTCTTCACCTACGTACTCGCCGTGGTCGTCGCCCTCTGGCTGATCGCGTCCGCCGCGCTCGCGCCGTTCTTCGGGCCGATCGCCGGGCTCGTCGGGGCGTGGGGAGCGGTGATCTTCCTGAACTGGCAGCGGCAGAAACGCATCGAGGCGTTCATCAGCCAACTCCCCGACGTGGCCCGCCTGCTGGCCAACGCGACCGCCGCGGGGCTCGCCCTGCGCACCTCGCTCGCCATGGCGGCGGAGGAGCTGGAGGCCCCCGCCGGCGAGGAGCTGTCCATGGTCGCCGACCAGCTCTCGCTCGGCCGCACCATCGACGACACCCTCGGCGAGCTGGCCGAACGCCTGCCGTCCCGCGAACTCGTCGTGCTCGTCACCACCCTCGTCCTCGCCAACAAGGCGGGCGGCTCGGTGGTGTCGTCCCTGCGGAACCTCACCCAGACCCTGGAGGACCGCAAGGAGACCCGGCGCGAGATCCGCACGATGCTGGCCGAGGTCAACGCGACCGCGTTCACCGTGCCGCTCCTCGGCCTCGGCTCCCTCCTCCTCATCAACTCGTCGAACGCGGGCGCGCTGGCACGCGTGACCGGCTCCCCGGTCGGCCAGATCCTGATCCTCGTCTCGCTCGGCCTGTACGGGATCGGCTTCTTCGTGATCCGCCGGCTCGGAAAGATCGAGGTCTGAGATGAGTACGGGACGGAGGGGGTTGGGATGAGTACGGGAATGGTCGGGGTGCTGCTCGCCCTCGCCATGGGCCTCGCGGTCCTCGGCATCTTCCTGGGCGTGCGCATGTACCGCGCCGAGGCCAAGCTGCCGAGTGACCTGGCCGTCGCCCTCGAAGTCGGCGCCACGCGCGTCTCCGCCGCCGGGTCGGCCGTCGACCGCCTCGGTATGCGGTTCGCCCCGCTCGTCCTGCGGGCCATGGGGCCGCGCCGCGTCGACCTCAAGCGCCGCAGGATCGACATGGCGGGCAACCCCGGCGGCCTCACCATCGACCGTTACGCGGCGCGCCGCGCGGTCTACGGGGTCTTCGGGGTCGTCCTCGGCCTGGTCTTCCTCACCAACGGCCAGACGCTGTTCGCCGCCCTCACCCTCGCGTTCGGCCTCCTCGCCGCGGACGGCCTGATCTGGCAGGCGTCGCGCGAGCGCAAGGAGGTCATCGACCGTACGCTGCCCGACTTCCTCGACGTGCTCGCTGTCGTCGTCAGCGCGGGCCTCGGTTTCCGTCAGGCGCTCGACCGGGTCGCCGAGAAGTATGAGGGGCCGTGGGCGGACGAACTGCGCATCGCGCTCCGGCAGATGGACATGGGCGTCAGCCGCCGCCAGGCCTTCGACGAGCTGCGCCGGCGCAACGCGTCCGAACAGGTCGCCCAGTTCGTCTCCGCGCTCCAGCAGGGCGAGGAACTGGGCTCGCCCATCGCCGAGACGCTGATCCAGATCGCTACGGACATGCGGCGTACGGACGCGCAGAACTCCCGCCGTCGCGCGGCGAAGACGATCCCGAAGGCCACGATGGTCACCCTCGTCTTCATGCTCCCGGCGACGATGATCCTCATCGCGACGGGCATGTTCCTCGGGTCGGGCTCCGACTTCGGCTCGATCCTCGGCCGGTGAGGGGAGGCATGACAGGAAGCGACCAACTTCCGGTCAAGCGTGTGCCGTTAATTGACGAAAGGCGGCACAGAGGGTGGCAGTTCCCGTACGTTGCGTACGGTGCCGGTGAAGTCGTGAGGGAGCGAAGGGGAAACCGTGCTGAGGGAACGCGTACTCGGGGTGTGGGTGAAGTGGACCGTGACGGTAGGGGACCGCGTCCGCGGGAAAAACGCGGATTCGGGGGCGGGCTTCGTGGAGTACGCGGGGCTGATGATTCTGATCGCGGGGATCTTTACGTTGATCGATCAGATCGGACTCGACGGCATGATCTCCGGAGCCATTCGGGACGCGGTCACCCAGGTCATCGGCGGCTGATCCTCGTCGGCCTCCGGGACGATCGAGGGCAGACCCTGCCCATCTACATCTGGCTGACAGGGATTCTGCTCTTTGCCGCGTTCGCGTTCTTCGCGTTCGCTCAGGCGGCGTCCGCGCGTAACGGTGCTCAGTCGGCTGCCGATGCGGCCGCTCTGGCGGCTGCTCAGGAGGCGAGGGGCAATCTCGTCGATGGGCTGGGCCGGGCGATCGGTCACGGCGACGGCTGGCTCGACTGGCTTGCCGGGCAGCAGCCGATCGGTGACGGCGCCGAAAGCGCGGCGAATTCGCTTGCTGCGGACAACCGTGCGCGGGTCACCGGATTCCAGTCGGCCGAAGTCAATGGGTATCCGGGATATTGGGTGAAGGTGGAAACCCTCGATCCCGTCGGTGATTCGATCATCCCAGGCACGGAGTCCGAGTACGCGAAGGCCAAGGCCACCGCCGTCATCGAGCCGCGCTGCGAAGTTGATCCTTCGGCCGACCCGGCAAAGGCGGTGGAGTTCGACTGTGATGGCGGGGAGTCCTTCGACTTCGATCCGGGGGACTTCAAGCCGGGAGATCTTCCTGACGCCTCGACCCTGTTCTCCGTTCATCTGGCCGACTGACTAGTGAAGGAACGCGTTTCGATGAAGACTCGGCAACGCACGGCACTGGCCGCGCTGGCGATCACGACCGGGCTGATACTCACCACGGCCGGGTGCGGTGGTGGTGATGACGGAAAGGGCGAGTCGAAGGCCTCGGCCTCAGCGAGGCACACAACCGGCCAGGACGTAAGTCCGACTCCTTCCCCTTCTTCGGAACAGACGCTCGCAGAAGTCAAGAGCAACGGCATCACGCTGACAGTCACCTCTGCGACACGGGATCAGGGCGGCTTTCTCACTCTCTCCGGCAAGGTGACCAACGGCGGAGGCAAGTTCTGGATCGCGGCCGACTGGCGGGGCGACGAACGCGAGTTGAGCAAGAACGGATCCTCCCTCGCCGGCGCCTCCGTCGTGGACAAGGCAGGCAAGAAGAAGTACCTCATCCTTCGGGATACCCAAGGGCGTTGCCTCTGCACGAAGTTCGAGGGCGGTGGCGTGGACGCGGGCCAGTCCGTGGACTGGTACGCACAGTTCCCCGCGCCACCCGAGGGCACGAACAAGGTCGACTTCCAAGTCGGGTCCATGCCCCCCGCCCCCCTGGAAATCACCGAGGGCGGATGACCATGGCCCTCCCCCGAACACGAACCCGAACACGACCTCTCATCGCCCTCACCGCCGCCGCCCTGATCAGCCTCACCCTCAGCGTCAGCGTCAACGCGCAAGGCGCCTCCGCCGATGACACCGATCCCTCCGGTGCGCCGCCCGGGAGTACGACGACCTCGCCGCCCCCCGACGTCGACGGCAACAGCCCGGGGCTGAAGCTCGCCGACGGCGCCACGCTTGCGCCGGCCAAGGTGCTCGACATCAAGTCCGTCATCGAGGACCTGTCGGGCGACGAGAGGCGCGAGGACACGAACCAGGACGTGAAGTTCGCGCTGCAGGCGGAGGTGCTGTTCCCGAAGGACAGCGCCAAGCTCAACCCGGACGCCGCGTCCCGTATCCAGGCCATCGCCGACGAGATCACGGCGCAGCACGCCACGAACGTGCGCGTCTTCGGTTTCACGGACGACCTCGGGTCGTACGCGCACGGGCTCACGCTGTCGAAGAAGCGCGCGGAGGCCGTGCACGAGCGGCTCGCGGCGGCGCTCGGTTCGCAGGACCAGAACGTCACGTTCGCGGTGCGCGGCTACAGCGAGGACTATCCGATCGCCGACAACACCAGCGAAGAGGGCCGCAAGAAGAACCGGAGGGTCGAGGTGTCGTTCCCGAGGGGGGCGACCGGCGCGGGCGACGGCACGTCCTCCCCCTAGGGCGTGTCCTGGCGCGGCGCTAGCCGAGCCGTACCGGCAGGGAATCCACTCCGTAGACGATGGACAGCTTGCGGAAGGCGAGTTCCTCCGGAGGAGTCGCGAGCTTCAACTCCGGGAAGCGGCGGACCAGTTGGGGGAACGCCGCGCGCAGTTCCATCTTGCCGAGCTCCGCGCCGATGCAGCGGTGGATGCCGTATCCGAAGGCGAGGTGGGAGCCGGCGGCCTGGCGGGACGGGTCGAAGCGGTCCATGTCCTCGCCGAGGCGTGCGTCGCGGTCGGCGGCGCTGAGGGAGACGAGGACGATGTCCCCGCCGGATATCCGGACCCCGCCTATCTCGACGTCCTCGCGGGCGAACCGCGGGAACGCGGTCTGGACGACGGTGAGGTGGCGCAGCAGCTCGTCGACGAAGGGCGCGGCGACGGCCTCGGGGTCCGTGGCGTCGCGCAGCGCGGTGAAGTGCTCCGGGTTCTGGAGCAGGATGAGCGTGCCGAGCGCGAGCATGCTCGCCGTGGTCTCCAGGCCGCCGGTGAGGACGCCGTCGGCGAGGCCGGTGAGCTCCTCGTCGGTGATCGCGTCGCCGTACTCGCGCACCAGCATGCCGAGGAGGCCGTCGCCGGGGTTGCGGCGCTGCTCGGCGACGATCCCGCGCAGATAGTCGAGGGACTGGGACACGGCGCTGAAGGACGCGCCGGCGCCGCCGAACACGTCGAAGCGGGCGACGGAGAACTGCTGGAAGTCGTCCCGGTCCTCGTAGGGCACGCCGAGGAGTTCGCAGATGACCAGCGCGGGCACGGGCATCGCGAAGTGCTCGACGAGGTCGACCGTGTTGTCTCCGTCCGCGGCCTTCGCGAGGTCGGCGAGGCGTTCCTCGACGATGGCGTGGATCCGGGGGGTGAGCCGCGAGAGGCGGCGCATCGTGAACTCCGGCGTCAGCATCTTCCGCAGCCGGGTGTGGTCCGGCGGGTCGGTGAAGCCGAGGCCGCCGGGGTTCTGGTCGTCGGTGACACCCGTGTTGCCGACCAGGTTCCGGAAGTCGTTGCTGAACGCGGACCCGTGGCCGAGCACGGCCTTCGCCTCGTCGTAGCCGGTGACGAGCCACACCGTCATGCCGGGGATGGGCAGCCTGCTGACCGGCTCCCGGTCCCGGAGTTCACCGATCTCGGCCACCGGGTCGAGTCCTTCGCGGCGCAGCGGCAGGAGCGCGGCGTCGGGCAGCTTCGAGAGGACGGACAGGTCGAGGCCGCCCTTCTTCCGGAGCCGGGCGAAGTAGAGGCGGGTCAGCCAGGTCGCTATCGCTGAACGGGCAGCACGAACAGAACGGAGAGAACGATCGGACATGAGCTCGCATTTCGGCGCGGGATGGTCGATGCCGTTACCTGTGTCGGGCAGCGGTGCCCGGAGCGGATCCGCCCAGGGTACGTGGAGAACCCGCGCAGGCCGAGGGAGGGGCGGGAGGTCTCTGCCCCTCTTACGGTTCTCTTCCCGGCCCGCCCGCGCGGGGCGAAAAGCACGTGCCGTGCCGGTGGGGCGCTGCGATCATGGCGTCATGAGCATCCGCCCCACCCACGCCGGCCGCCCCTTCGGCGAACTCGTCGCCGAGGCTGCCGCCGCCCCCGTCGAGGGCTGGGACTTCTCGTGGTTCGAGGGCCGCGCCACCGAGGAGCGGCCGTCCTGGGGGTACGCGCGTGCCATGGGCGAGCGCATGGGGCGCGCCTCGGCCGGGCTCGACCTCCAGACCGGCGGCGGCGAGGTGCTCGCCTCGGCGCCGGAGCTGCCCCCGCTGATCGCCGCGACCGAGGGCTGGCCGCCCAACGTCGCCAAGGCCTCCGCGCTGCTCGCCCCGCGCGGGGTCGTGGTCGTCGCCTCGCCGGAGGGCGCCCCTCTGCCGTTCGCGGACGGCACGTTCGACCTGGTGACCAGCCGTCACCCGGTGAAGGCCCCGTTCGCCGAGATCGCCCGCGTGCTGGCGCCAGGTGGCACGTACTTCGCGCAGCATGTCGGCCCGAGCAGCGTCTTCGAGGTCGTCGAGTTCTTCCTGGGGCCGCAGCCGGAGGAGGTCAGGCGGGGGCGTGACCCGCGGGGCGAGCGGGCCGAGGCCGAGGCGGCGGGCCTGGAGGTCGTCGACCTGCGCGCCGAGCGTCTGCGGATCGAGTTCTACGACATCGGGGCCGTCGTGCACTTCTTGCGCAAGGTGATCTGGATGGTGCCGGGATTCACCGTCGAGGCGTACCGGCCGCGGCTGCTCGAACTGCATGAACGCATCGCGGCGGAGGGGCCGTTCGTGGCGCACAGCACCCGTCATCTGATCGAGGCCCGCAGGCCGCGCGCCTTGTAGCCGCATCGTTATCGATCAGCTACCGATACACGTGTCACCGTGAAGTAGGTTCAGACCAAGGCAATTCGCGTGAGCAAAGCTGCGCGGCGGCATCGTGCAGTGGAGGGGGCTGCGCGGTGCCGCCTGCCTTCCCCCGTGTGCGGTCACTCACCCTGGCCCCCATCCATGCTGGACCACCGTCACCCGGACCCCGCGCCGCACTCCCCAGCGGGCCATCGCCCCCGCCTCCGCCTCCAGGACGCACCGGGCGCGCAACCGGGGAAGTCCGATCCGCCCCGGGCGCATCGTGCGCACCGCGAGCACCTTCCCTTTCCGGTCCAAATACGCCACATCCACCGCGAAGCGCATTCCTATGGTGTGCACACTCGCCGACGCGGTCAGCAACAGCGCGCCGTCCACCCCATCGCGGCCGAGCAGCCCGCGCCGCCGCGCCCGCCCCGACTCCGCGATCTCCAGCGGGAGTTCGGCCTCGCGTCCCGCCACGGTGAACGTCGCCATGAGCGCGCAGCCAACCTCCCGGGCCGCCCCGGCGTCAAGCACGCGTTCGTCGCACCGCTACTCCCTGAGGGGGACCGCCCTGGTCGTACCGAAAGCCGGGAAAACCCTTGCGAAACCCCGCGCGAAGCGGCCGGAAACATACCTCCAGCCGTCGTCGGGCGACTTCGGAGAGTAGTTGTGGCACGCCGATGCACCCACCATCCCTCACGAAGGGTTATGGTGGAAACCCCCCCTCGGGCCGGTCCGTATCCCCCCCCACGGACCGGCCCGTTTTTTGTCTCTGGCCGGGCCGCGCGTGTACGGCCGCCGGGCCCGGCGCCGCGACTAAAGTCCGCGGCATGCCGAACGACCACCCGCACCAGGCGCCGCCCACCGCCCCCGCCCCGTACGGCGGCCCCGGTCGGCCCGGCGTCCCCGGCCCCCACATCCCCGGCCCGTACAACGCCCCAGGGTCGTACGGGACCCACCCGCAGTACGCGCCCGCCCCGCCCCTGAGCATGCCGTCCTCCGTCCGCGCCGCCCGGACGACCACGTATGTGACGGTGGGGCTCGCCCTGCTCGCCGCCGTCGCGGTCGGCGTGACGGAGGGGCCGCGCGGCGCGGGCGCCGCGTTCGGCGGGAACGTCTTCGGCGTCGCCCTGCTGGTCCTCGCCTGCTTCTACGGGAAGGCGGGCCGGTGGCTGCGGGTCACGTCCCTCGTCCTCGCGAGCGTGCAGATCCCGCTCGGCCTGAGCGGAACCCTGCGCGGCAACATCGGCGGGCTCGTCGCGCTCGTCGGTGCCGTCGTCATGGTCGTGCTGCTCAGCCAGGCGAGCGCGGGCGAATGGTTCCGCAGGCCGCGTACCCCCGGCGCGTAGCGCGAGGGCCGCGGCCCGTCCCAGCGGAACAGAGCGGAACAGAGCGGAACCAGAGGGGAACCAGAGGGGAACAGACCGGAACGGGAGGCGTCAGCTCCGGCCGGCCCAGATGTTCGTGCCCGGGGTCGACACCGCGAACGAGTCGATTTCGGACAGCTCTTCGTCGGTGAGCTTCGGGCCCGCGAGCGCCGCCACGTTCTCCTCCAGCTGCTTCACACTGGACGCGCCGATGAGGGCGGACGTCATCCGCTCGTCCCGCAGCACCCAGTTGAGCGCGAGCTGCGCGAGGGACTGGCCGCGGCGCCGCGCGATGTCGTTCAGGCCGTTCAGGCGGCGGAGCACCTCGGAGTCGCCCGCGAGGCCCGGGTCGAGGGACTTGCCCTGCGTCGCGCGCGAACCCTCGGGGATGCCCTTCAGGTACTTGTCGGTCAGCAGGCCCTGCGCGAGCGGCACGAAGGAGATGCAGCCCATGCCGGCCGTCTCCAGGGTGTCGAGCAGGCGGTCGTCCTCGGTCCAGCGGTTGATCATCGAGTACGAGGGCTGGTGGATGAGGGCGGGGACACCCATCTCCTTCAGCAGCCGCGCCGCTTCCGCCGTCTGCTCGCTGTTGTAGGAGGAGACGCCCACGTAGAGCGCCTTGCCCTGCTGCACCGCGGAGGCGAGCGCGCCCATCGTCTCCTCGAGCGGGGTGTCCGGGTCGAAGCGGTGCGAGTAGAAGATGTCGACGTAGTCGAGGCCCATCCGTGACAGGGACGCGTCGAGGGACGACAGCAGGTACTTGCGGCTGCCCCACTCGCCGTACGGGCCGGGGTGCATGAGATAGCCCGCCTTGGTCGAGATGACCAGTTCATCCCGGTACGGCGCGAAGTCCTGGGCGAAGATCTTGCCGAAGTTCAGCTCGGCGGAGCCGGGGGGCGGCCCGTAGTTGTTCGCCAGGTCGAAGTGGGTGACACCGATGTCAAAGGCGCGGCGGAGGATCGCCCGCTGAGAGTCGAGGGTGCGGTCGTCACCGAAGTTGTGCCACAGGCCGAGCGAGATCGCGGGAAGCTTGAGACCACTGCGGCCGGTGCGCCGGTACTCCATGGAGTCGTAGCGGTCCGCGGCGGCGCGGTACGAGGAGGTGTCGTTCATGGCTACGAAGCTACGTCAGGCCGCCGGCACCCCACAGCGAGGGCCACGGTCCACAGCGGTAGGCTTTCGCCCTCGGGGACTGCCGTCTGCACGGAGGGGCTGAAAGACAGTGAACCTGCGCGACCTGGTGTACGGACTTTACGCACGCCGGGTGGAAGGCCGTCTCGACCACGACCAGGTGCCCAAACACATCGGGGTCATCCTCGACGGGAACAGGCGCTGGGCGAAGGCCTCCGGTGGCACTGCCGCACAGGGCCACCAGGCGGGCGCGTACAAGATCGAGGAGTTCCTCGGCTGGTGTGCCGAGACGGACGTCGAAGTTGTCACCCTCTGGATGCTGTCCACGGACAACTTCAACCGCCCCGAGGAGGAGATGCGGCCGCTCCTCGGCATCATCGAGGAGACCGTCCGCAGCCTCGCCGTCGACGGCCGCTGGCGCGTGCACCACGTCGGCACCCTCGACCTCCTTCCTGCCCGCACGCAGACCGTCCTCAAGGAGGCCGAGCAGGCCACCGACGGCAACAAGGGGATACTCGTCAACGTCGCGGTCGGCTACGGCGGCCGCCAGGAGATCGCCGACGCGGTGCGCTCGCTGCTCCTCGACCACGCGGACAAGGGCACCAGCCTCGAGGACATCGCCGAGAGCGTCGACATCGACCAGATCTCGAAGCACCTCTACACCAGCGGACAGCCCGACCCCGACCTCGTCATCCGCACGAGCGGCGAGCAGCGCCTGTCCGGTTTCATGCTCTGGCAGTCGGCCCATTCCGAGTACTACTTCTGCGAAGTCTTCTGGCCCGCGTTCCGCAAGGTCGACTTCCTGCGCGCGCTGCGCGACTACGCGGCCCGTCACCGGCGTTACGGCGGCTGACCCGGGGGACGTACGTCACCAGGAGTTAACGCACGCGCCGCCCCGAGCTATGGCATGGCCGCGTGTGTTCGAGGGAATAAGCCTTCCAGGTCGATGTCCGATTCACGGACGTCGAGTCTCAGCGGACGGCACGGGGCTGTCCGCCCGGGAGGCCCTTTGCGCCAGGACGACCATGCGGGGAGCACATTCCCCGTTGGAGAGGCTGGGGGGCCGGTCACGGCCCGTGCATCGCGGCCGTCGACCGGCGGGTCCGACCCGCCCCGCCCGGCCCTGGATCCCTCTGTCGCTCCCCGACCTCATCCGAGGGGGTACGTCCTTCCGTGGTGACCAGCAACAAGCGCCAGCCCGACCGGCGCACTTATGTTCTCGACACCAGCGTCCTGCTGGCCGACCCGAACGCCCTGACCAGGTTCGACGAGCACGAGGTGGTGCTCCCGATCGTCGTGGTCACGGAACTGGAGGCCAAGCGGCACCATCCGGAGCTCGGTTACTTCGCCCGGCAGGCCCTGCGCCTGCTCGACGACTTCCGGACCCGGCACGGACGTCTGGACGCCCCGATCCCCATCGGCGACCTGGGCGGCAGCCTGCGCGTCGAGCTCAACCACTCGGATCCGGGCGTGCTCCCGGCGGGCTACCGCCTGGGGGACAACGACTCCCGCATCCTCGCCGTCGCCCGCAATCTCCAGGCCGAGGGGTACGACGTCACCGTCGTCTCCAAGGACCTGCCGCTGCGCATCAAGGCGTCGTCGGTGGGCCTGCTCGCCGAGGAGTACCGCGCCGAGCTCGCCATCACGGACTCCGGCTGGACCGGAATGTCCGAACTGCGGCTCTCCGGTGAACAGGTGGACCTCCTCTTCGAGGAGGAGAGCCTGTACGTGCCGGAGGCGGCGGAGCTGCCCGTCCACACCGGCCTGACCATCCAGTCCGAGCGCGGCAAGGCGCTCGGCAGGATCACGGCCGAGGGTAACGTCCGTCTGGTGCGCGGCGACCGCGAGGCGTTCGGCATCAAGGGCCGCAGCGCCGAGCAGCGCATCGCGCTCGATCTCCTCCTCGACCCCGACATCGGGATCCTGTCGATGGGCGGCCGGGCCGGCACCGGCAAGTCGGCGCTCGCGCTCTGCGCGGGTCTGGAGGCCGTACTCGAACGGCGCCAGCACCAGAAGGTGATGGTGTTCCGTCCGCTGTACGCGGTGGGCGGTCAGGAGCTCGGCTATCTGCCCGGCACCGAGGCCGAGAAGATGGGCCCTTGGGCGCAGGCGGTGTTCGACACGCTCGGGTCCGTCGCCGGCAAGGCCGTCATCGAGGAGGTCACGGCGCGCGGCATGCTGGAGGTCCTGCCGCTGACGCACATCCGCGGCCGCTCCCTGCACGACGCGTTCGTGATCGTGGACGAGGCCCAATCCCTCGAACGGAACGTCCTTTTGACCGTTCTGTCGAGGATCGGGGCGAATTCACGGGTCGTACTGACACACGACGTGGCGCAGCGGGACAACCTGCGGGTCGGCCGGTACGACGGAGTGGTCGCCGTCGTCGAGAAGCTGAAGGGGCATCCGCTGTTCGCCCACGTGACCCTCACCCGTTCGGAGCGTTCACAGATCGCGGCCCTGGTCACCGAGATGCTGGAGGACGGTCACCTCTGAGAGCAGTGAGCGAAGCGCCCCATCTTGTAGGGGTTACGCGGTAGTTGGCGCCGCCCGGCGAAGCGCAGGAGCTTAGCCGGGCGGCGTCTTGCCGCGTGCTTGTTTCCGCGAAACGCCTGGGACAAACGATGTGTGAGCTTTCCCACTTCGATGAGAATTGCCTTGAGGCAACCGTGTCCGGCAGAGTCTCAGTCCTGTCAGGCCCCGCATACGACACATGTGTACCCCCAGCGGTACGACACCACAGCATCATCTGAACTTCATAGAGGTCGTCGTATGCCGCCCGAGCACCACGCGGCACTCCCCTCAGGGGAGTTGCCCACCGGGCCCGTGTCTCCCGTGACCCCGTAGTTGGGAGGCCAGCGCCAGGGGCACGATTGCGTCCGCGAGGGTCACCTACAGCGGGCGATGCTGGAAGGAAACCGTGTGAGCCGGATTTCGGTCCGGGGATTCGCCGTGGCTTCAGCCACCGCGGTCACCACCGTCGGCGCCGTCGTGGGTGTTGCCTCGGGCAGCACCGCTCAGCCCTCGAACAACGAGGCTGAGGCCACGGCGAGCGACGCGACCCTCCTCGCCGACATACCCACGGGTCAGCAGGCCCAGGTGCAGACCGCCTCGCTGACACAGCAGGCGGAGACGCAGGCCATCGCTGCGGACAACGCTGCCCAGAAGTCGGCGGAGGAAGCGGCGCGTAAGCAGGCCGCCGAGGACGCCGTCGCCAAGCAGCAGGCCGCCGCCGACGCCAAGGCGAAGGCGGAGAAGGAGGCGAAGGCACGCGCTGAGGCCAAGAAGGTCGCCAGCCGCTCCGCCACCCGCGACGCGTCCAGCTTCGCCACGCAGGCGTCTTACTCGGCATCGCAGATACAGGCGATGGCGCGTCAGATGGTCCCCGCGGGGCAGTTCCAGTGCTTCAGCAACATCGTGGACCACGAGTCCAGCTGGAACTACCAGGCGACCAACGCCTCGTCCGGTGCCTTCGGCCTCTTCCAGGCGCTGCCCGCCTCGAAGTACTCCTCCGCGGGTGCCGACTGGCAGACCAACCCGGCCACCCAGATCAAGTGGGGCCTCAACTACATGGACAGCCGCTACGGCAGCCCGTGCGAGGCCTGGACCTTCTGGCAGGCCAACCACTGGTACTAGTACCGGTACCGAGCGCATGACGGGCCGTCGGCCCGTCAACCTTCCGGAGCCCCTCACCGTCCTACGGTGAGGGGCTCCGGCTGTGGTTCGGGGTACCGTCGGATCCGACGACTCCGGGGGGAGTGGTGAGAGCGCTCGGGGGAAAAGGACGGATCATGTCGCGAGTTCCAGGTTGGCTCGACCGGATCGGCAGCGGGCTCAGCCGGATGGGGGAGCGGTTGGACGAACGCCGCGCCCAGGCCGAGCGTGACGAGCACGGGGACGACCCCGTCCCGGCGGCCGTTCCGGTCCACACCGAGCAGTACCGGACCGAGCAGTACCGGACCACCGGGGAGTACCGGGTCGACGGGACCGCGCCTGCCGCCGAGTCCCCTGTGCCCGACACCCGGCCGGAGAGCGGCGGCGGCGAACACGTTCCCGCGCCGCCCGCGTACGCCCCCGCCATAGCCGCCAGACCCGACCCCGTCGCGGCCGTGCCGTGGGGCATGCGGGTCGCGGCCGAGGCCGGCTGGCGCCTCCTCGTCCTCGCGGGCACCCTGTGGGTCCTGATGAAGGTCATCGGCGCCGTACAGCTCGTCGTCTTCGCCTTCGTCGCCGCGATGCTCATCACCGCGATCCTCCAGCCGACCGTGGCCCGCCTCCGCAAGCACGGGGTGCCGCGCGGCCTCGCGACCGCGCTCACCGCGGTCCTCGGCTTCGTCGTCATGGGGCTCGTCGGCTGGTTCGTGGTCTGGCAGGTCCAGGAGAACATCGACAACCTCTCCAGCCAGATCCAGGACGGCATCGACGAGCTGCGCAGGTGGCTGCTCAACAGCCCGTTCCATGTGACCGAGAGCCAGATCAACGACATCGCCAAGAGCCTGAGGGACGCGGTCGGCGCCAACACCGACCAGATCACGTCCGCGGGCCTCGAAGGCGTCACCGTCATCGTCGAGGCGCTCACCGGCATCCTGCTCACGGTGTTCTCGACGCTGTTCCTGCTCTACGACGGCCGGCGCATCTGGGAGTGGACCCTCAAACTCGTCCCGGCGCAGGCACGTCCGGGTATCGCGGGCGCGGGGCCGCGGGCCTGGCGCACGCTGACGGCCTACGTCCGCGGCACGGTCGTGGTCGCCCTGATCGACGCGATCTTCATCGGCCTCGGCATCTTCTTCCTGGGTGTCCCCATGGCGGTGCCGCTCGCCGTCTTCATCTTCCTGTTCGCGTTCATCCCGCTGGTGGGCGCGGTCATCTCCGGCGCGCTCGCGGTGGTGGTGGCGCTCGTGACGCAGGGCGTGTTCACCGCGGTGATGACGCTCGCGGTGGTCCTCGCGGTGCAGCAGATCGAGGGCCACATCCTCCAGCCGTTCATCCTGGGCCGGGCGGTGCGGGTGCATCCGCTGGCGGTCGTGCTGTCCGTGGCGGCCGGCGGGATGGTGGCCGGGATCGGTGGGGCGGTGGTGGCGGTGCCGCTCGTCGCGGTGACGAACACGGTCGTGGGCTATCTGCGCTCGTACTCGCACGAGTCCGCGATGCGGCACGCTGCGCGGCCTCATGGGGCGACGGCGCTGGGGGTGGCCCCGGTGGACCCGCCGGTGCGGGAGGGTTCGTAGCGCGGCTCACCAATGTCCTCAAACTCCCCCAGACTCCGTCCGGGGGGACCCCCACAGGCTGGAATATCCAGCCCGTCCGGCGTTTGAGGACATTCGGGAAGGGGCGGGCTGGGGGAGAGAACATGAAGGCCCCGCCCGGCACGCAGCCGAACGGGGCCCACACATATAGACCGCCCTACTCGGAGAGCACAGCCTCAGAGTCCAGCGTGACGCCCACCGCCTGGACGACCGCGGCGATCTTGAACGCCTCCTGGATCGTCTCGCGGTCGACGCCCGCCTTGCGCAGCACCTGCTCGTGCGAGTCGAGGCACTGACCGCAGCCGTTGATCGCGGAGACCGCGAGGGACCACAGCTCGAAGTCGACCTTCTCGACGCCCGGGTTGCCGATGACGTTCATCCGCAGGCCGGCGCGCATCGTCCCGTACTCCGGGTCGGAGAGCAGGTGGCGCGTGCGGTAGAAGACGTTGTTCATCGCCATGACCGCGGCGGCGGACTTCGCGGCGGTGTACGCCTCCGCGGACAGGTTCGCCTTGGCCTCCGGCTCCAGCTCGCGCAGCACGCGCGGGGAGCGGGACGCGATGGCGCAGGCGAGCACCGTGCCCCACAGCTGCTGCTGCGGCAGCTCGGAGTTGCCGATGACCGAGCCGAGGTTCAGGCGCAGGTCCTTGGCGTAGTCCGGGATGGCGGACTTGAGTTCGTCGAGAGCCATGTCAGTTCAGTCCGTTCACTCGCCGGAGAGGAGCGCGACCGGGTCCAGGGTGTTCTCGCCCTTGGTCCAGTTGCAGGGGCAGAGCTCGTCCGTCTGGAGCGCGTCCAGGACCCGGAGGACCTCCTTCGGGTTACGGCCGACGGAGCCCGCGGTCACCATCGTGAACTGGATCTCGTTGTTCTGGTCGACGATGAAGACGGCGCGCTGCGCGAAGCCGTCCTCGCCCTCGATGCCCAGGTCGCGCATGAGCTCGTGCTTCGAGTCGGCGAGCATCGGGAAGGGCAGGTCGGTCAGGTCCGGGTGGTCCTTGCGCCAGGCGTGGTGCACGAACTCGGAGTCGCCGGAGAAGCCGAGGATCTGGGCGTCACGGTCGGCGAACTCGTCGTTCAGCTTGCCGAAGGCCGCGATCTCGGTGGGGCACACGAAGGTGAAGTCCTTGGGCCACGCGAAGACGATCTTCCACTTGCCCTCGTAGGTCTTGTGGTTGATCTGCTCGAACTCCTTGCCCTTCTCCAGGGAGACACAGGCGGTCAGATCGAACTGGGGGAACTTGTCACCGACAGTGAGCACGCACTACTCCTAGCACATTGGACGAGCCCCTTTTGAGGGCTTTCCACGGGGGTTGGACTGATCACGATGGTGGCACAGGGTGCATTGATTATGGAAATAGCTAGACTTGGTGCTGTTGATCGGACCTGGCTATCAGTAGCCGTAGGTAATAAGGGGAGTGACCATGGCCAGCAGCAAGCGGCGGCAGCCGAGCCTCGCCCAGTTGCGGGCCTTCGCGGCCGTCGCCGAGCATCTGCACTTCCGGGACGCGGCCGCCGCGATCGGCATGAGCCAGCCCGCGCTCTCCGGCGCCGTGTCCGCCCTGGAGGAGGCGCTCGGCGTGACCCTCCTGGAGCGCACCACACGCAAGGTGCTGCTCTCGCCCGCCGGTGAGCGGCTCGCGGTGCGCGCCAAGGCCGTGCTCGACGAGGTGGGCGCGCTCCTCGAGGAGGCGGAGGCGGTGCGGGCGCCGTTCACGGGAACGCTCCGGCTCGGCGTCATCCCGACCGTCGCGCCCTATCTGCTGCCGGCCGTGCTGCGGCTCGTCCACGAGAAGTACCCGGACCTGGACCTCCAGGTCCATGAGGAGCAGACCTCGTCCCTGCTCGACGGGCTCGCGGCGGGGCGGCTCGACCTGCTCCTGCTCGCCGTGCCGCTCGGCGTGCCCGGGGTCACCGAACTCCCCCTGTTCGACGAGGACTTCGTGCTCGTCACACCGCTCGACCACTGGCTCGGGGGCCGCGAGGGCATCCCGCGCGAGGCGCTGCGCGAGCTGCGGCTCCTGCTCCTCGACGAGGGCCACTGCCTGCGCGACCAGGCGCTCGACATCTGCCGCGAGGCCGGCCGCGCGGACGCCCCGGTGACCACGACGGCCGCCGGCCTGTCCACGCTGGTCCAGCTCGTCGCGGGCGGCCTCGGTGTGACGCTGCTGCCGCGCACCGCGCTCGCCGTGGAGACCAGCCGCAGCAGCCAGCTGCTCACCGGGTTCTTCGAGGACCCGGCGCCGACCCGCCGCATCGCCCTCGCCATGCGGACGGGGGCGGCGCGCGGCGCGGAGTACGAGGAGCTGGCCGGCGCCCTGCGCGAGGCGGTCCACTCGCTGCCGGTACGGGTGCTGTGACGCGGGGCACGTCCTGGGCGGGATGAGGGGTGGGCCGCCGGAGGAGAGGCGTGTGCGGACCGTGTGCGTCTGGTGCGATCTCGTGCGCATGACCGGAAATCACGCAACCATCCGAGCCCCCAGATCGTCGGTTCCCATGGGGTAGGTGCTGATTGTCACGTCCGGAAATGCCCGGATCGACATTCTTTTGCCCTTAGGTGCGGTGTTAGCTTCATGAGCTGATTAAGCACTGATGAGCGAGAAGTGCGCACTGGGCGCACGGACGCGTCAGCCACGAGAAGCGGAGTAACGGGAACCATGGGCCGAGCGGAAGCGAGACGAGCACGGCAGCGCGGTGGCGCGAGCCGGGCGGCGCGCGGGGGCTCGGCCACCCGGCGGACGGGCATACGCCGCCTCTTCACCTGGAAGAAGATCGTCGGCACGCTCTTCGGGCTGATACTCCTCTGCATGGGCGCGTTCGTCGTGCTGTACCTGGTGATCGACATCCCCGAGGGCAACCCGGACGCGACGCGGCAGAGCAACGTCTACAAGTACAGCAACGGCGACACCATGGCCCGTATCGGCCAGGTCAACCGTGAGATCGTCGATCTCTCCGAGGTGCCCAAGCCGGTCCAGGAGACCTTCGTCGCCGCCGAGAACAAGACGTTCTACAAGGACCAGGGCATCGACCTGAAGGGCACCGCCCGCGGCGTGATCAACACGGTCACCGGCAAGGGCAAGCAGGGTGGTTCGACGATCACCCAGCAGTACGTGAAGAACTACTACCTCACGCAGGACCAGACCGTCACGCGCAAGCTGAAGGAACTGGTCATCTCGCTGAAGGTGGACCGCAAGAAGTCCAAGGACGACATCCTCGCGGGCTATATCAACACCAGCTTCTACGGCCGCAGTTCGTGGGGCATCCAGGCCGCCTCGCAGGCCTACTACGGCATCGACGCCAAGAAGCTGACCGTGGAGCAGGGCGCGTATCTCGCGGCGCTCCTCCAGGCCCCGAACCAGTACGACTGGGGCATCGCCACGGACACCGGCAAGCGGCTCGCCAAGGCCCGCTGGAACTACGTCCTGGACAACATGGTCGACATGCACTGGCTCAGCGCGAGCGAGCGCCAGGGCATGAAGTTCCCGACGCCGAAGGCACCGAAGGCCGCCGCCGGGCTCACCGGCCAGGAGGGCTACCTCTACACCGCCGCCAAGGCCGAGGTGATGAAGGAACTGAACCTCACCGAGGCGCAGTTCGACGCGGGCGGCTACACGGTCACCCTCAACATCGACCGCAAGAAGCAGAAGCAGCTGGAGAAGGCGGTCAAGCAGCAGCTGACCGACAACCTGCACCCGAAGAGCAGCAAGGCCGACTCCCGGGTGCAGGCCGGTGCCGCCTCGGTCGACCCGAAGACCGGCAAGGTCCTCGCGCTGTACGGCGGCCCGGGCCTCAGCGAGCACTACGTGAACAACGCGACCCGCACCGACTACCAGCCGGCCTCCACCTTCAAGCCGCTGATCCTCGCGGCCGCCCTGGAGAACAGCGCCACCACGCAGAACGGCCAGTCGATCCGGGCGAACACGATCTACGACGGCACCAACAGGCGGCCGGTCCTCGCCAACGGGCAGAAGGTCGGCTTCGCCCCGCCGAACGAGGACGACCACAGCTACGGCCCGGTCACCGTCCAGACCGCCATGAACAAGTCCATCAACTCCGTCTTCGCGCAGATGGGCGTCGACGTCGGCATGGACCAGGTCATGGCCACGGCGAAGAAGCTCGGCATGGACGCCGCCGACCTCAAGCCGTACCCGGCGCAGACCCTGGGCACCATGGGCGCCAGCCCGATGGAGATGGCCGGTGTCTACGCGACGCTCGACAACCACGGCAAGCAGGTCACCCCGCAGATCGTGAAGTCCGTGGCCAAGCAGGGCCAGGACATCCCGCTGCCGAAGTCGATCGGCAACCAGGTGATCAGCCGCGCCGCCGCCGACTCGGTCACCTCGGTCCTGACCGGCGTGGTCGACGACGGTACGGCGAAGGCCTCGGTCCGCGACAACCCGGCCCGCGCCGGCCAGAAGGTCGCGGGCAAGACGGGTACGTCCGACGGAAACAAGTCGGCCTGGTTCACCGGCTACACGCCCGATCTGGTCACCTCCGTGGGCCTGTTCGGCGAGGGCGCGCTGAAGACGTCCGAGGCGGGCGCGCACGTGTCCATGAAGGGCGCCGGCGGTCTGCCGCGCGTGGACGGCGGCAGCTTCCCGGCCCGCATCTGGGCGCAGTACACCTTCAACTCGACCGACCCCACGGCCCAGTTCGACCTCAACACGGACATGGGCGCGGCCGTCGAGGTGCCGTCCACGCCGCAGGACACGCCGACCGACCAGCCGACCACCCCGGCGTCGGACACCCCGACCACCCCGGAGTCGACCCCGCCGACGACGCCCAGCACGCCGTCCTCGACCCCGGAGTCCACCCCGCCGACCGACTCCCCATCGGGCGGCGTCACGCCCCCGACGGACACGTCCTCGCCGACCTTCGGCATCCCGCAGAACCCGAACGGTTCGAGCAGCAAGAAGCCGCACGGCGGCGGCTGACAGTGACGTACGCGAGAGGGCCCGGAACCACACGGTTCCGGGCCCTCTCGCGTACGCAGGGGACCTACTCGCTGTCCACCGCCGCGGCGATCCGGTCGCCGAGCGCCTTGTCCACATGGCGCCAGTACTGGAGCGCGCGGTCGAGGACGGGACGCGTGACCCCGTCGCCCAGATGCCCGCTGACGTTCGCCACCAGCCGCTCCCGCTGCGTGTCGTCGAGGACGGTGCGGACCAGCGTGCCCGCCTGCCCGAAGTCGTCGTCGTCCCGGTGCAGGGCGTACGCCTCGCGGACCATCTCGCCCGCCGCCCGCCAGCCCGCCGGGTCCCCGTAGGACCGCACGTCCGCGGCCGGTCCGCCGTAGGAGTTCGGCGCGTAGGGCCGGGACACGTGCGCCGGCGTGTACCGCATCGGGCCGTCCTTGGCGTACGAATTGACCTGCGCGCGCGGGCGGTTCGGCGGGAGCTGCGCGTAGTTCGGGCCGATCCGGTAGCGGTGCGTGTCCGGGTACGAGAAGAGCCGGCCGAGCAGCATCTTGTCCGGGGACGGGCCGATGCCGGGCACCAGGTTCGACGGCTCGAAGGCGGCCTGCTCGATGTGGACGAAGTAGTCCTCGGGGTTCTCGTCGAGCCTCATCCGGCCGACCTCGATCAGCGGGTAGTCGCCGTGCGGCCACACCTTGGTCAGGTCGAAGGGGTTGAAGCGGTAGCCGGGGGCGTCCTCGAACGGCATGATCTGGACCTTCAGGGTCCAGCTCGGATGCTCGCCGCGCTTGATCGCCTCGAACAGGTCACGCCGGTGCGCGTCCCCGTCCGTGCCCGCGAGCTCGTCGGCCTCGTCCTGGGTGAGGAAGTCGACGCCCTGGTCGGTCTTGAAGTGGTACTTCACCCAGAACTTCTCGCCGCCGGCGTTGACCCACATATAGGTGTGGGACGAGTACCCGTTCATGTAGCGGTACGACTTCGGGATGCCGCGGTCGCCCATCAGCCACGTCACCATGTGCGCGGACTCGGGGGACAGCGTCCAGAAGTCCCACTGCATGTCGTGGTCGCGCAGGCCGCTGTCGGCGGTGCGCTTCTGGGAACGGATGAAGTCCTGGAACTTGGTCGGGTCACGCACGAAGAAGACCGGCGTGTTGTTGCCGACCATGTCGTAATTGCCCTGTTCCGTATAGAACTTGAGGGCGAAGCCGCGGGGGTCGCGCCAGCTGTCGGGCGAGCCCTGCTCGCCGGCCACCGTCGAGAAACGCGCCAGCATCCCGGTCCGCTTCCCCGGCTGGAAGAGGTCCGCCTTGGTGAACTGGCTGACGTCGTTGGTCACTTCGAAGACGCCGTACGCGCCACTGCCCTTGGCGTGCACCACCCGCTCGGGGACCCGCTCGCGGTTGAACTGGGCCATCTTCTCGATGAGGTAGTGGTCCTGGAGCAGGATCGGGCCGTCGGGTCCGACGGTCAGCGAATGCTCGTCGCTCTCCACCGGGATGCCCGCGTTGCTCGTGGTCCGCGGGACCTGGGGTGTGCCGGTCACGATCGTCCTCCCGTCATCGCTGAGGGTCGGGGGTCGGGTCGCTACGTCCACACGCCAGTGAACTCCGCCGACCGGGTGTCGGCAACATTTGTCCCGATCGTCAGTTCGCATGCGACAGCTCGAACCACACCACCTTTCCGGTGCTCAGCCGCGTAGCGCCCCAGCGCCGCGCCAGCCGGTTCACCAGGTACAGGCCGCGCCCGCCCTCGTCCGTGGCGCGCGCCTGCCGCAGCCGGGGCAGCTGCGGCACGTCGTCGCCGACCTCGCAGCGCAGCACGTCCGTGCGCAGCAGCCGCAGCGTGACCGGCCGGGACGCGTACCGCACCGCGTTCGTCACGACCTCGCTGACCAGGAGCTCCACCGAGTCGGTCAGCTCCTCCAGGCCCCACCGGGCGAGCGCGCTGCGCGCGAGCCGCCGGGCCCGGCCGGGCGCCGCGTCCTCCGGGTCCAGGAGCCAGTACGCGACGTCGCTCGGCGCGATCCCGTCGAAGCGGGCCGCGAGCAGCGCGATGTCGTCGTCCCGGTCGCCCGGGCCGAGCATGTCGAGCACCTCGTCGCACAGGGCCTCGAGGGGCGGCGGGTGGTCGGGCCCCGTCAGCTGGGCCGTCGCCGCGAGCCGCTCCCGCAGCTGCTCTATCCCGGTCCACACGTCCCGAAGGCGCGACTCGACCAGGCCGTCCGTGTAGAGGAGCAGAGTCGCGCCCGCCGGGGCGTCCAGCTCGACCGCCTCGAAGTCGACCCCGCCGACGCCGATCGGCGCCCCCGGCGGGACCCGCAGCACCTCGGCGCGGCCGCCCAGGTGCAGCAGGACCGGCGGCGGGTGACCCGCGTTGGCGATGGTGATGCGGTGCGAGACCGGGTCGTAGACCGCGTACAGGCAGGTCGCCATGCGGTCGCTGCCGAGGCGCTGGGCCTGCTCGTCCAGGTGGTGCAGGACCTCCTGCGGCGGCAGGTCGAGCCCGGCGAGGGTCTGCGCGGTCGTGCGCAGCTGGCCCATGATCGCGGCGGACGTCATGGAGTGGCCCATGACGTCGCCGACGACCAGGGCGACGCGGCTGCCGGGCAGCGGGATCGCGTCGTACCAGTCGCCGCCCACGCGCGCGGTCTCCGCGGCCGGCAGATAGCGCGACGCGAGCCGCACCCCCGTGGGCCGCGGCAGCGTCTCGGGCAGCATCGTGCGCTGGAGCTCGTCGGCGATGTAGGCCTCGCGGCCGTACAGGACGGCCTTGTCGATGCCGAGTGCGCTGTGCGTGGCGAGCTGCCCGGCGACCAGGAGGTCGTCTGCCTCGAACGCGGGCCGCTCGGGGCGCCGCAGGAACACGGCCGCGCCGATCACGCGGCGGCGGCCGCGCAGCGGCGCCAGGATCGCCCGCTGCCCGGTGGGCAGGGCGAGGTCCGGGTCGTCGCCGAGCAGCTCGGGCAGCGCGGCCAGCGCCGCGGGCGAGTCCGCGAACACGGGCCGTACGCCCCGCAGCACCTCGGCGAGCGCGCCGCCCGTGCGCACCTCGCACAGCTCGGCCGTGACCGGGTCGCCCTGGTTGGTGGCGGCCGTCATGGTCAGCAGTCCGCCGCTGTCGCTGTCCGGATCCTCGGCGCCCTCGTCGATGAGGCGCAGCCGGTCGGTCCTGCGCAGCCGCAGCACGACGGGCCCGGTGGGCCGCTCGTCGCCGACCGGCAGCGGGTCCCGCAGGTACACCAGGATCACGTCGGAGAACGTGGGCACGGAGGCGCGGCACAGGCCCATGACGATCTCGTCGAGGTCGATGCCCCGGGCGATCCGCCGGGTCGCGGCGCCCACGAAACGCAGCCGGTCCCCGTCCCGCCGCATCGCGACGGGCGTCCCCGGTGGGCGCGGCTGTCCGCTGCGCCGGTCGGGCACGGGCCTCGGGCGGTGCGGATCGTCGGGCCCGGCGTCCGACAGGGCGTGCTCGGGCGCGCTCCCACCGGCCTCGCGGCCGGGACCGGCCGGAGCGGGTACGGGTGCGGCCCCGCCGTGCTCGGGGGCGGGCTGTGGGGCGCCGGACGCGGCGGATCCCCGGAGGCCGGGGTCGGCGTCGTCGGCGGAGGCGGTCGCGCCGGTGGACGCGGCACCGGGGCGGCCCTGTACGGGGAACGCGCCGGAGGCGCGCCTGAGAGCCCCGCGGGGGTCCGCGGGGGCGGCGGGGCGGGCGGCCGGCCGGCGGCCCTCGTGGGAGGTGGGGTGCTCCGTCACGCGTTTCGAATCCGTCCGTCCTGGGCTGCGCGTCGCACTGCGACGTGCCGCTTCACTTCCCGGCGCGCCGGCAGTTGAAGAACAGCTGGTGTTCGGGTGGTACTTCGGTGCTTGCCGGAGCGTACGCGTACGTGTGCTCGCCGGTGATCTCCAGTCCCGCGTCGCGTACGACCTGGCGCAGCTCGTCCCGCAGAAATCCCGATACCCGGATTGTGTGCCCCAGGAACGGAATCTCGGCGTCGTCGAGGTCGGCCTCGACCATCGACAGGGCAAGCCGGCCGCCGGGTCTGAGCATCGAGCGCAGCAGCCGCAGCGCCGTGGGGATCTCGGTGCGGGGCAGCATCAGCAGCGTGAAGAAGCAGGTGACGGCGTCGAACTGGCCCAACTCGCCGGGCTCTTCGCCCACTTCGGGCCGCAGTGATGCGAGGTCGGCCTGGCGGAACTCGGCGCCCGGAACGTTCTTGCGGGCGAGTTCCAGCATGCCGGCCGACAGGTCGACACCGACCACGGTGTGCCCCGCGTCCACCAGTTGGCGGCTCGTGGGAACACCTGTGCCGCTGCCCACCTCCAACACCCGGGAGCCGGGCGCGAGATCCGCGAGCAGCGCGTCGACCGCCGCCAACTGGCCCTCCTTGTGCGGGAAGGCGTCGTCGTACCGGGAGCCGATCGCGTCGAAGGCCTCGGCCTGCCCCGTACGGTCGGGCGCCGGGACCCGGTGGCCGGACCCGTACGCGCCGTACGTCTCGCGCCTCTCGTGCCTCTCGCTGCCGTGACTCACGGTCCCGCCGCCCCTCGATGGCCTCGTCGACATCGTTGACATGGTGTCAGACCTGCTGCAAGTGCGAAGAGTTGTGCGATGCGTGCACTTGCGGAGGACGATCCTACGTTTGAACCACGGGGGCGCATCAAGGGTCTCATGAGGACACGTGCGCGGGCGTACGGTCCCAGTCACCCGGAAGGGCGGGAACCGGCCACGCGGGATCGGGCCGCCAGTGCTGCCAGCCGTCGGGGAACGGATGCCCCCACGTCTCGATCCTCTCGACCGCCGCCTGCCCCGCGCCGCGCACGGAATCGGCCTGCGCCGCGCTCATCAGGCCCGCGACCTGCGCCTGCGCGAACTCGTCCTCGTCGTGCCAGCGCCAGCTGCGGTCCGGGTACACCGACAGGTCGAGGAAGTGGTCCTCGGAGTCCACGCCGCCGGCCCACCGGGCCCGGGGCTGCTCCAGGTTCACGTACCAGTTCCTGAACCGCCAGCCCGGCTCCCAGAACAGCCAGACCGACCAGGGCTCGCCGGGCCGGGCCAGCTTCAGGACGCCGGTGCCGGACCAGTGGTCGCGCAGCACGGTGCGCGGCTTCGTGTACCGGGTGGCCAGCGGCTCCCGGTGGACGGGTGTGCCGTCGGCCAGGACCGGTCTCACGCACTCGGTGCCGGGCGCCAGCCACACGGCCAGCAGGTCGGCGCTGTCCTCGACGACGGTCACGGGACGGCAGATGTGGAAGCCGTCGCCGCCGTTCGCCCGGTAGCGCCACAGGATCCGGCTGCCGGGCGCCCAGCGCCCGGCCCCACCGTCGGTCTCACCCGCCAGAATGCTCGTCCGGTCTGTCATGCGCAGATATTAGGTGCCCCAGGCATACGACGCTGCGGCAGGCGTCATGAATTCGGTCAGACGCCAGGTCCTGTCACGGGTGTGTCATCCGCAGGACATCAAGCGCCTCGTCCAGCTGCTCGACGGTGAGGTCGCCGCGCTCCACATAGCCGCCGTCGAGGACGACCTCGCGGATCGTGCGGCGCTCGGCCAGCGACTTCTTGGCCACCTTCGCGGCCTCCTCGTAGCCGATGTACTTGTTCAGCGGCGTCACGACGGACGGCGAGGACTCGGCGTACTCGCGGGCGCGCTCGCGGTTCGCGGTGATGCCGTCGACGGTCCGGTCGGCGAGCAGCCGGGACACGTTCGCGAGGAGCCGGATCGATTCCAGGACGTTCTTGGCGATCACCGGGAGCATGACGTTGAGCTCGAAGTTCCCCGCCGCGCCCGCGACGGCGACCGTCGTGTCGTTCCCGGTGACCTGCGCGGCGACCATCAGGACCGCCTCGGGGATGACCGGATTCACCTTGCCCGGCATGATCGAGGAGCCCGGCTGAAGGTCCGGCAGGCTGATCTCGGCCAGACCGGTGCGGGGTCCGGACGCCATCCAGCGCAGATCGTTGGCGATCTTCGTCAGGCCGACCGCGATGGTCCGCAGCTGCCCGCTCGTCTCCACCACCGCGTCGCGCGCGCCCTGCGCCTCGAAGTGGTTGCGCGCCTCGGTCAGCGGCAGGCCCGTGGTCCGCGCCACCTCCGCGATGACGGCGGCCGAGAACCCGGGCGGCGTGTTGATCCCCGTGCCCACCGCCGTTCCCCCGAGGGGCAGTTCGGCGAGCCGCGGCAGCGAGGCCTCCAGCCGCTCGACGCCGTACGCGATCTGCGCCGCGTAGCCGCCGAACTCCTGCCCGAGCGTCACCGGGGTCGCGTCCATGAGGTGCGTGCGGCCCGACTTCACGACGTCGGCGAACTCCTCCGCCTTGCGCTCCAGGGCGGCCCGCAGATGGCCGAGCGCCGGGATCAGATCGTGGGTGACGGCGGCGGTGGCCGCGATGTGGATCGACGAGGGGAAGACGTCGTTCGACGACTGGGACGCGTTGACGTGGTCGTTCGGGTGGACGTCGCGGCCCAGGCGTTCCGTCGCGAGCGTCGCCAGGACCTCGTTGGTGTTCATGTTGGACGACGTGCCGGAGCCGGTCTGGAAGACGTCGACGGGGAACTGGTCGTCCCAGCGCCCGTCGGCGACCTCGCCGGCCGCCTGTGCGATCGCCTGGGCGATGTCCTCGTCGATGACCCCGAGGCGCGCGTTCACCAGGGCCGCCGCCGCCTTGACGCGGGCGAGCGCCTCGATGTGGGCGCGCTCCAGGCGCTGGCCCGAGACGGGGAAGTTCTCCACGGCGCGCTGGGTCTGGGCCCGCCATTTCGCGTCCGCGGGGACCCGCACCTCGCCCATGGAGTCGTGCTCGATCCGGTACCGGCCGGGTCCGCTGCCGCCTGCGCTGCCGCCGCCGTTGCCGTCGTCGTTGCCGTCGTCGTTCGTGGCCCTGGTCGCCGTCGTCATCGTCGTACCTCCGTAAAACTTGAGCACTTGTCTTGTTCTGGCTATTCCCAAGTCACTTACCCGCCAGTAAATACCTCGGGTAACACCGAAAACCGGGGAGGCGTCATGAACGTCCTGCACCGCACCAGACCAAGCATCAGCCCCAGCATCAGATGCGCCGTCGCCGTTGTCGCGGCGACGGCCGCAGCTCTCGTCGGCTTCAGCGTGCCGGCCGCGACCGCGGCGCCGGCACCCACGGCGGCCACCGCCGCCACACCGCTCCCGCCCGACCTGGAGAAGATCCGCGCCGCCGAGGCCACCCAGCTCTACGGGTCCCCGGCCGAACGGCCCCTCGCCGACCGCAAGACCTCACTCATCTCGCTCGGGGACAGCGAGATCTCGGGCGAGGGCATCGGCACCTACGAATCCCCCACCAACGGCCCCGACAACTGGTGCCACCGCTCGGCCGACTCGGCCATCCACAAGACCACCATCCCGGCCGACGTGACCTACAACGTCGCCTGCTCCGGCGCCTACAGCGGCAACATCCGCATCGGCGGCAGCAAGCAGTACGCCGACGAACTCGTCCAGAGCGACAACCTGGCCGTCAAGGCCCGCAACACGAAGATCAAGATGGTGGTCCTCGTCGCGGGCGCCAACGACGACCTCCAGTTCGGCCCGGTCATGACCGACTGCGTCGAGCGCTACCTGCTGTCCCAGGGCCCCTGCGAGCCCAAGTACGCCCCCGGCTGGCAGGCCCGCGTCGACGGCCTCGTCCCCAAGATCGAGCAGACCGTACGCGACCTGCGCACCACGATGCAGGGCGCCGGGTACGCCGACACCGACTACAAGCTCGTCGTGATGGGCTACCCCAGCCCCATCGGCCCCGACTTCTACGACAACCCCAGCTTCCCCGGCAAGCTCAGTTGTGGCGGCCTGGGCTACGACTCCGACACCAAGTGGGGCCGAAACGTCGCCGTCCCCGCTTTCGAGCGCGGCATGTACAGGATCGCCAAGGACACCGGCGCCACCTACCTCGACAACTCGCGGCTCTTCCAGGGCCACGAGGTCTGCATGGAGGACACCTGGGCCCGCGGCGCGTACATCGACGTCACCAAGCCCGGCACGCCGGACGAGAACTCGCTGCGCCAGTCCTTCCACCCGAACGCCCGCGGACACGCCGCCTTCGCCTCCTGCCTGACCCAGCTCTACAACTCCGGCCTGAAGGCGGCCAGTTGCGCGGACGTGAACTCGACCGGCACCCCCACCCTGTTCCCGGTCCTGTGGGACGACGTCTACAAGCCGCTGAAGAACGCCGCCACCGGCAACTGCCTGGACGTCGACAGCTCCGTCAGCTCCAACGGCTCCCGCGTCCTCGGCTGGGACTGCGCGGGCACCCGTAACCAGACCTGGTGGTACGACTCGGCCCACCAGACCGTCATCACCGGCCTCACCCAGGACCGCTGCCTGGACACCGGCGACGCCACCTACCAGCCCGGCGCGGGCATGATCATCTGGAACTGCCACGGCGGCCAGCACCAGAAGTTCGTCCGTGACGCCGGCACCATTCGCCCCGCGGCGGCCACGACCATGTGCCTGACCCAGGCGTCCGCGAAGACACAGATCCGCCTCCAGAAGTGCGACGGCTCGCCCAGCCAGAACTTCACCGGCTGACGCGCCCTGTTACGGGGACGGCCCCGGCCACCGCACATGCGGTGACCGGGGCCGTCGCCCTTCTGCGGCTGGTCTACAGACCGGGGCCGCGCACCGGGATGTGAGTGAACGTCGGCTCCGGAGCCGGGTCCTTGAAGAAGTCGTTGCCCTTGTCGTCCACGACGACGAACGCCGGGAAGTTCTCGACCTCGATCTTCCAGACCGCCTCCATGCCGTCCTCCTCGTTGTCCAGGACCTCGATCTTCTTGATGCAGTCCTGGGCGAGGCGGGCGGCCGGGCCGCCGATGGAGCCGAGGTAGAAGCCGCCGTGCGTGCCGCACGCATCGGTGACCTGCTGCGAGCGGTTGCCCTTGGCGAGCATCACCATCGAGCCGCCCGCCGCCTGGAACTGCTCCACGTACGAGTCCATCCGGCCTGCCGTCGTCGGGCCGAAGGAACCGGACGCGTACCCCTCGGGGGTCTTCGCCGGGCCCGCGTAGTAGACCGGGTGGTCCTTCATGTACTGCGGCATGTCCTCGCCGGCGTCGAGCCGCGCCTTGATCCTGGCGTGCGCGATGTCGCGGGCCACGACCAGCGAACCGGTCAGCGAGAGGCGGGTCTTGACCGGGTACTTGGTCAGCTCGGCGAGGATCGCGTCCATCGGCTGGTTGAGGTCGATCTTGACGACGTCGCCTTCGGTTTCGAGGTGCTCGTCCGTCGTCTCCGGGAGGAAGCGTGCCGGGTCCGTCTCCAGCTGCTCCAGGAAGACGCCCTCGGCGGTGATCTTCGCGACGGCCTGGCGGTCGGCCGAGCAGGACACGGCGATCGCGACCGGGCAGGACGCGCCGTGCCGCGGCAGGCGCACCACGCGCACGTCGTGGCAGAAGTACTTGCCGCCGAACTGCGCGCCGATGCCGATCTTCTGCGTCAGCTCGAAGACCTTCTCCTCGAGCTCCTTGTCACGGAAGCCGTGGCCCAACTCCGAGCCCTCGGAGGGGATTTCGTCGAGGTAGTGCGCGGAGGCGTACTTCGCGGTCTTGAGGGCGTACTCGGCGGACGTGCCGCCGACGACGATCGCCAGGTGGTACGGCGGGCAGGCCGCCGTGCCGAGCGAACGGATCTTCTCCTCCAGGAACTTCATCATCGAGCCCTCGTTGAGGACCGCCTTCGTCTCCTGGTAGAGGAAGGACTTGTTGGCCGAGCCGCCGCCCTTGGCCATGATCAGGAACTTGTAGGCGCCGCCGTCGGTCGCGTACAGCTCGATCTGGGCCGGGAGGTTCGAGCCGGTGTTCTTCTCGTCCCACATGTTCAGCGGGGCCATCTGCGAGTAGCGCAGGTTGAGGTTCTTGTACGCGTCGTAGATGCCCTTGCTGAGCGCCTTCTCGTCCTGGCCCTCGGTGAGCACGTTCTGGCCGCGCTTGCCCATGACGATCGCGGTGCCGGTGTCCTGGCACATGGGCAGCACGCCGGCCGCCGCGATGTTCGCGTTCTTCAGCAGGTCGAGCGCCACGAACTTGTCGTTCGAGCTGGCCTCGGGGTCGTCGATGATGCGGCGCAGCTGCGCGAGGTGGGCGGGGCGCAGGTAGTGCTGGATGTCGTGGATGGCCTCTTCGGCGAGCTTGCGCAGCGCCTCCGGCTCGACCTTGAGGAAGGTACGGCCGTCCGGCCCCTCGACGGTCGAGACGCCCTCCGAGGTCACCAGCCGGTAGGGGGTGGTGTCCTCGCCCTGGGGGAGCAGATCGGTGTACGCGAACTCAGGCATCTCGCCCATTCCTCTTTGATCGGGACTCGGTTCGCCTCCGGGGCGCGGAAGCCGGTGCCGGGCGCCCGATCGTGCTCGACCCTCCTTCGTCGGGCCTCCGCACGTTCGGCCGCTCGGCACCGGCGCGCCCCTTCGGCTCACTCGTCGGGGGGCGGCCTCCGTCGGCAGCGTTCAATCAGGGTAGAACCTGCCGGACCGGGCGAACCTGTGAGGTAAGGCTCAGTAGCGCTCCGGCTCGCGCGGTGCGCCCCCTAGTCGCGATCTATCGCGTTTGGGTACGCTGGCCGGGTGGACCTGGAGAAGCGCCCCGAGCAGCCCGTGCCGCAGACCGACCTGCGTGCCTCCGATGCCGACCGCGACCGCGTCGCGGACGTCCTGCGCGAGGCCCTCGCGGAGGGCCGGCTCACCGCGGACGAGCACGCCGAGCGCATCGACGGTGTGTACCGCGCCAAGACCCACGCGGAACTCGAACCGCTGGTACGGGACCTGCCCGGCGCCCACCTTGCGCGCCGGCCCGCGGCTTCCTCGCCGGCGCCGAACCGGCCCACCACGGGCGCGGTCCCCGCGGTCGCCGACGAGAACCTCGTCGCCGTCTTCAGCTCCTCGGTCCGCAAGGGCCGCTGGCGCGTGGGCCGCAGGACACATGCGTACGCCGTCTTCGGCAACGTCGAGATCGACCTCAGTGAGGCGATCTTCGAGTACCAGCAGGTCGTCATCAAGGCGGTCTCCGTGTTCGGGAACGTGGAGATCCGCGTCCCGGAGAACATCTCGCTGCGCGGCAGCGGCGGCGGAGTCCTCGGCAACTTCGAGGTCGACACCCTCGATTCGGCCGATCCGGACGCGCCCGTCGTCTTCGTCGACGGCATCGCGGTCCTCGGCAACATCGAGGCGAAGGCCAAGCGCGGCAAGCGACTGCGCGATCTGCACGACCGCATGCGCAAACACCTCGACGGCTGACCGGCGGCGCGGCGGCGCACGAGCGGCGGAAGGTGGCGCGGCCGAGCGGCGGACGGTGGCGGGGGAACGCCCGTCCTTCGGAACTCAGTGCATAGGCGCGCACACAGCGGGTAGAGGTTGCTGCATCGTCGCTCGCTCGCGAAGCCGTCGTCAGGAGTAGACCGTGCCGCATCCGCCGCATCAGTCCCTGCAGGTCGCCGCCGTCCCCGCACAGCGGGGGCCAGTGCGAGATAGGGACCAGGACGCCCCGTGGCACACGGAGGCCGTGTGCAGGCGCGACGAAGCCGGCCTCTTCTTCGCCCCGTCCAAGGAGCCGACCGCGGCCCGCCTCTCCCGCGAGGAGGCCGCCAAGCGCGTCTGTGCGCGCTGCCCCGTGATGGTCGAGTGCCGCGAGCACGCGCTCCTGCAGCCCGAGCCCTACGGGGTGTGGGGCGGCCTGACCGCCGCGGAGCGCCGCGTGGTCCTCGCCCGCAGGCGCCGCCGCGAGGTCGAGCTGCGCAGCGCGGCGAGCTCCGTCGACCAGATCCGCGCGGCCGGCTAGCCGCACCCCCGATACGCGAACGGGACGCCCCTCCGCACAAGGGGCGTCCCGCTCACGTATTCGCTTGTCCGCGGCCCTACTTGGCGCGGTCGAAGTCGATCGCGCTGTACGCGCGCAGCTTCGCCAGGCGGTGGCGCGAGTCGATCTGGCGGATCGTGCCCGACTTGGAGCGCATCACCAGGGAGGACGTCGTGGCGCTCTCGGCGCCGTAGCGGACGCCGCGCAGCAGCTCGCCGTCGGTGATGCCGGTGGCGACGAAGAACACGTTCTCGCCGGACACCAGGTCGTTCGTCGACAGGACCCGGTCCAGGTCGTGGCCCGCGTCGATCGCCTTCTGCCGCTCCGCGTCGTCCTTGGGCCACAGCTTGCCCTGGATGACACCGCCCAGGCACTTGATGGCGCACGCCGAGATGATGCCCTCGGGGGTGCCGCCGATGCCGAGGAGCAGGTCGACGCCGCTGTCCTCGCGCACGGCGAGCACGGAGCCCGCGACATCGCCGTCGGAGATCAGCTTGATCCGGGCGCCGGCCTCGCGGACCTCCTTGATGATGCCCTGGTGGCGCGGCCGGTCCAGGATGACGACCGTGACGTCCTCGGGGGAGGCCTTCTTGGCCTTGGCGACGCGCCGGATGTTCACGGCCACCGGGGCGTTGATGTCCACGTAGTCGGCGGCCTCGGGGCCCGCGACCAGCTTGTCCATGTAGAACACCGCGGACGGGTCGAACATGGTGCCGCGGTCGGCGGCGGCCAGCACCGCGATGGCGTTCGGCATGCCCTTGGCGCAGAGCGTGGTGCCGTCGATCGGGTCCACGGCGATGTCGACCTCGGCGCTCGTGCCGTCGCCGACGCGCTCCCCGTTGTAGAGCATCGGGGCTTCGTCCTTCTCACCCTCACCGATGACGACGACGCCGTTCATCGAGACGGTGGAGACGAGGGTCCGCATGGCGCGTACGGCCGCGCCGTCCGCCCCGTTCTTGTCGCCGCGGCCCACCCAGCGGCCGGCGGCCATGGCCGCGGCCTCGGTGACCCGGACGAGCTCCAGGGCGAGGTTGCGGTCGGGGGCCTCTGCGGGGACTTCGAGTTCGGACGGCAGCTGATGATGCTCGGTCATCGAGACGCACCTTTCTGATACGGCGACGGCCGGATGAGGGTGATGCGCCAGACTCTATCGTCAGTCCGACAAAATGAGCAGACCGCCCCACGTTTGAGCAGACCGGGCCCTCGTGCGGGTGATCGCTCGCGTACCTGCGACGATGGGGGCGTGGCAGGTACCAAGGGCAAGAAGACCGTGGGAAGTCTGGTCCTCTCGATGGGCGCGACCGTGCTCGCGGCGGGCTGCATCTACATGTTCGTCCCGCACGACGAATCCGGCGACCCGCCGGTGAAGCGCGTGGACTACCGCGTGGAGCTGCTGACGGCGCGGCGCGCAGCGGCGTACCCCGTGGCGGCCCCCGAGGGGCTCACGAAGTCCTGGAAGCCGACGTCGGTGCGGTACGACGGGTCGAACTTCGACACGTGGCACCTCGGCTTCCACGACCCCGAGGGCCAGTACGTGGGGATCGAGCAGTCCACGGAGAAGCCCGTGACCTTCATCGACCGGGCCAGCCAGGGCGCCACCGCGACCAGCGCGACGCAGCGCATCGGCGGCGAGACGTGGCGGCGGTACAAGGGCGGCGAGTACGACTACAAGGCCCTCGTGCTCAAGGGCGACAAGTCGACGACCGTGGTCACCGGCACCGCGTCCTTCGCGCAGCTGACGAAGATGGCGGAGGCGCTGCGCACGAAGTAGCGCGGCACGGCACAGGAAGGGCCCCCGGCTGCTGCCGGGGGCCCTTCCTGTCGTGTGTGCGTGGGAGCACTCAGACCGTGGTGATGACCTGGTCGAGCTCCAGGCGCGGGGAGCGCGGGAACCAGGCGTCGTCGCCCGGCTTGCCGATGTTGATGACCATCAGCGGGGTGTGGTCGTCGTCCAGGAACTCCTTCTGGACGCCGGCGAAGTCGAGGCCCGTCATCGGACCGGCGGCCAGGCCGGCGGCGCGGACGCCGATGATGAAGTAGGCGGCCTGCAGGGTGGCGTTCATCGCGGCGGCGCCCTCACGGACGGGACGCTCGGCGAAGAAGACGTCCTTGGCCTGCGGGAAGTGCGGGAACAGCGCGGGGAGCTCCTCGTGGAACTCGTTGTCCGCGGAGAGGATCGCGACCAGCGGGGCGGCGGCCGTCTTCGGCTGGTTGCCCTCGGCCATGAGGCCCACGAGGCGCTCACGGGCCTCGGGGGAGCGGACCAGCGTGATGCGCAGCGGCGACTGGTTGAAGGCGGTCGGGCCGAACTTGACCAGGTCGTAGATCGCCTGGATCTGCTCGTCGGTCACCGGCTCGTCGGTGAACGTGTTCGCGGTGCGGGCCTCGCGGAACAGCAGGTCCTGGGCGGCGGGGTCAAGAACGAGAGACATGGATCAACCTTCTGGTGCGACGAGGGGTGGCTGTGGTGATCCGGTCCGTTCCGGTGCGTCCCGGTCCGAATCACCCGACGCACACCACAGTACGTCGGTGAAGTTCAACTTTCAACCAAAGCGGTTGTGGTCCTGTTCACACGGCTGCGCCGCAGGTGACGGGGCCCCCTCGGTCCTCGCTCGGTCCTCCCTCGGTCCTTCCTCAGTCCTCCGCGCCGCCTTCGCCCTCTTCGGCCGCCTCCTCGGAGAGTGCCGCGTCCAGGCGCGCCCGCGCCCCGTCCAGCCAGCGCCGGCACACCTTGGCCAGCTCCTCGCCCCGCTCCCACAACGCCAGCGACTCCTCGAGCGACGTGCCGCCCGCCTCGAGGCGCCGGACGACCTCGATCAGCTCGTCCCGTGCCTGCTCGTAGCCGAGCCCGGCCTCGTCGGTCTTCGTGGTGGTCATGCGCTCTCCTGGTTCCCGACGTTCTCGTTGCCGACGTTCTCGTTCCCGACCGGTACGTTCTCGGCCGGTACGTTCTCGACCCGTACCGTGAATTCGCCCTCGGCGACCCGCGCCCGCAGCACCTCGTCCGCCGTCACCTCGTCCGCGGCGCGCACGACGTCCCCGTCGGCCTTCTGCAGCACCGCGTACCCCCGCTTGAGGGTCGCGGCGGGGGACAGGGCCACCACGCGCGCGTGCGTGTGCGACAGCTCCGACGCGGCGCGGTCGAGGAGATGGCCGAGCGTGCGGCGGCCGCGGTCGGCAAGCGCCGTCACCTGCTCCTCGCGCACCTCGATCATGCGGTGCGGATCCTCCATGACCGGCCGGGCCAGCGCGTGCCGGAGCCCGCGCTCCTCCCGGTCCACGAACGCCTCGACGCTGCGCCGCGCCCGGTCCCGCAGCCACTGCACCCGCTCGTACTCCTCGCCGACGTCCGGCACGACCTTCTTGGCCGCGTCGGTCGGCGTGGACGCCCGCAGGTCGGCCACATAGTCGAGGAGCGGGGTGTCGGGCTCGTGGCCGATCGCCGAGACCACGGGCGTACGGCAGGCGGCCACGGCCCGGACCAGCTGCTCGTCCGAGAACGGCAGCAGATCCTCCACGCTGCCGCCGCCGCGCGCCACGATGATCACGTCGACGTCGTCGAGCGCGTCCAGCTCCTTGACCGCCTGCACGACCTGCGGCACGGCGTGCACGCCCTGCACCGGTACGTTGCGCACCTCGAAGCGGACGGCGGGCCAGCGATGCCGCGCGTTCTCCAGGACGTCGCGCTCGGCGGCCGAGGCGCGCCCGCACACGAGCCCGATGAGCTGCGGCAGGAACGGCAGCGTCTTCTTGCGCTCCGGTGCGAAGAGTCCCTCACCGGCGAGTGACTTCTTCAACTGCTCCAGCCTGGCGAGCAGTTCACCGACCCCGACCGGTCTGATCTCGGATGCCCGCAGCGACAGCTGGCCGCGCGGCGCGTACCACTCCGGCTTCGCCTGGACGACGACGCGCGCGCCCTCACTCACGACGTCCGCGACCGCGTCGAACACCTGCCGGTAGCAGGTGACGCCGACCGAGATGTCGTGCGACGGGTCGCGCAGCGTCAGGAACACGACACCGGCACCGGGCCGCCGGGACAGCTGGGTGATCTGCCCCTCGACCCACACGGCACCCAGCCGGTCGATCCAGCGCCCGATGAGCCGCGACACCTCCCCGACGGGCAGCGGGGCGTCCGCGGACGTATTCACAGCCATGCCGGTGAGCGTAGCGGCCACTTCGGACAGTGCCGCCCGAACGACGGCCCCTCCCCGCCCGCGCCGCCCCTGCGCTCCAGCCCCCGCCCTCACCGCCCCGACCCCCGCCCTCGCCGCGCCTACCCCACCCGTGCCCCCGTTTCCGCCCCCGCCCGCCGCCCCCGCTGCGCCACCACCACGACCAGACCCACCCCCAGCCAGATCGCGCCGACCACCTGGGCCGTGCCCGACGCCTCCACGATCACCGCGACCGTGATGGCCGCGCCGAGGACCGGGGCGAGCACATGACGCCACCAGCTGAACGCGCCGGAGCCGCGCCGCACCACGAACCAGCCCACCACGCTCGCGTGCAGCAGCACGAACGCCGTGAGAGCGCCGATGTCGACCACCGAGACCAGCTGGTCGAGGCCGTTGTCGCGGCGGGCCGCCCAGACCGCCGCGACCAGCGTGATCACCGCCGCGGACAGCAGCGCGACCCGCGGGACACCGGCGTCGGTCCGCGACAGCGCCTTCGGCAGCCGGCGGTCGCGCGCCATCGCGAACAGCAGCCGCCCGGCCGCCGCCTGCCCGGCCAGCGCCGCGAACGCCGCGCCGATCGCCTTGCTGACCGCCACCAGGTCGTGCAGCCACCCGCCGACCGACACGTCGATCGCGTCGTAGAAGGCGGACCCCTGCTTGACCGGCTCCGCAGCGAGCTGCGCCGACGACACGGGTTCGAGGAGCGCCACGAGATACGTCTGCGCGATGAACAGCACCCCCGCGAGCGCCAGACAGAACAGCACCGCACGCGCCACCTTCGCCGAGCCGCCCGTCACCTCCTCCGCGAACGACACGATCGCGTCGAAGCCCAGATAGGAGAGCACCGCCACGGACACCGCCCCGACGACCGCCGACAGCTCGAACGCGCCCCGCGACCCGTCCCCCGTCAGCGGCGACAGCCAGCCGCGCTGCGCCCCGTCCCGTACGAGTACGACGATCGCGGAGCCCATGAACACGAGCAGCACCCCGATCTCCATCGCAAGGACGGCGAAGCCCACCCGCGCGGCCGCCCGCACGCCCCACAGATTCAGGAGCGTCGTGACGACCACGGCGAGCGCCGTCCACACCCACCGGGACACGGACGGGACCAGGGCGTTCATTGCGATCCCCGAGAAGAGATAGGCGACCGCCGGGATGAGGAGGTAGTCGAGCATCGCCATCCACCCGGCGATGAACCCGGGCCCCTCGCCGAGCCCCACGCGCGCGTAGGTGAAGACCGAGCCCGCCTTCGGCGCGACCCGCACCATCTGGGCGTAGCTGAACGCCGTGAACGCCATGGCGACCGTGGCGACGACGTAGACGAGCGCGACCGCGCCGTGCGACTTCGCGTCGAGGGTGCCGAACACGCCGACCGGCGCCATCGGGGCGATGAACAGGAGCCCGTAGACCACGAGGTCCCGGAAGCCGAGGCTGCGCCGCAGCCCGTCTTCCTCCTGCTCGGCGGGTGGAGCGGTGTGGGCGGCCATCGAGCCTCCGTCTGTCGCGCACTTGTCTCGCACGTTGTCTTGCACGTTGTTTCGTACACGTTGTTTCGTACGTTGTTTCGCACGGGCCTTCAGTCTCCCCAAGTGGGGGATCTTTGACCTGTTGGGCGCGGCCTTACGATGGTGGGCATGACTGCTACGACTGGCTCCCGCCGCGTCCTGCTCGCCGCCCCCCGGGGCTACTGCGCCGGTGTGGACCGTGCCGTGATCGCCGTCGAGAAGGCCCTCGAGCAGTACGGGGCCCCGATCTACGTCCGCCACGAGATCGTCCACAACAAGTTCGTCGTGCAGACCCTGGAGCGGAAGGGCGCCATCTTCGTCGAGCAGACGGAGGAGGTGCCCGAGGGCTCCATCGTGATGTTCTCGGCGCACGGCGTCGCGCCCGTCGTCCACGACGAGGCCGCCGCCGGCAAGCTCGCCACCATCGACGCGACCTGCCCGCTCGTGACCAAGGTCCACAAGGAAGCCGTGCGCTTCGCGAACGAGGACTTCGACATCCTGCTCATCGGCCACGAGGGCCACGAGGAGGTCATCGGCACCTCGGGCGAGGCCCCGGACCACATCACGCTGGTCGACGGCCCCGAGGACGTCGCCAAGGTCGAGGTCCGCGACCCCTCCAGGGTCGTCTGGCTCTCCCAGACCACGCTCTCCGTGGACGAGACCATGGAGACGGTCGACGCCCTCAAGGAGAAGTTCCCGCAGCTCATCTCGCCCCCCAGCGACGACATCTGCTACGCCACGCAGAACCGTCAGCTCGCCGTGAAGCAGATGGGCGCCGAGGCGGACCTCGTGATCGTCGTCGGGTCCCGCAACTCGTCGAACTCCAAGCGCCTCGTCGAGGTCGCCAAGCTCGCCGGTTCCCGCGCCGCGTACCTCGTCGACTTCGCGTCGGAGATCGAGGAGGCCTGGCTGGAGGGCGTGACCACCGTCGGCGTCACCTCCGGCGCGTCCGTCCCCGAGGTCCTCGTCGAGGAGGTCCTCGAATGGCTGTCGCAGCGCGGCTACGCGGACGTGGAGATCGTCAAGGCGGCCGAGGAGTCCATCACCTTCTCGCTGCCGAAGGAACTCCGCCGTGACCTGCGCGCGGAGGCCGCGGCCCTCACCCGGGACGACTCCGCCGAGAAGTGACGTCGAGCCGCTCGTCGTACGGTGGTGCCCATGCAGATCTTCGGTGTGGACATCGGCGGATCAGGGATCAAGGGCGCTCCCGTTGACCTGGACCGCGGAGACCTGGCACAGGAGCGGTACAAGGTCCTGACCCCGAACCCGGCCACGCCCGATGGCGTGGCCGACGGGGTCAGGCAGGTCGTGGAGCACTTCGGTGAGCGGCCCGACCGGGTCGGCATCACGTTCCCCGGTGTCGTGAACGGCGGGGCCACGATCCGTACGGCGGCCAATGTCGACAAGTCATGGATCGACGTCGACGCCCGCGCCCTCCTGAGCGAGCGGCTCGACGGGCTCCCCGTGACGGTCCTCAACGACGCGGACGCGGCGGGCGTCGCCGAGATGCACTTCGGCGCGGGCCGCGGCCGCCGGGGCACGGTCCTGCTCCTCACGTTCGGTACGGGCATCGGCAGCGCCCTCTTCGTCGACGGGGAACTCGTCCCGAACACCGAGCTCGGCCATCTGGAGCTGCACGGCCACGACGCCGAGAAGCACGCCTCGACGAAGGCGAAGGACGACCACGGCCTGAGCTGGGAGCACTGGGCGCACCGCGTCCAGAAGTACCTGGCGCACGTCGAGATGCTGTTCTCGCCGGAACTCTTCATCATCGGCGGCGGCGTCAGCCGCAAGGCCGACAGGTTCCTGCCGCTGATCAAGCACATCAAGGCGGAGATCGCCCCGGCCCAGCTCCAGAACAACGCGGGGATCGTGGGCGCGGCGATGACGGCGCAGCGGCGGTCGGCGCACTGACAGCGTGCCCCGAGCGACGTTCACGCCTACGCCTACGCCTACGCCTACGCCTACGCCGTGCGGCGTCGGGGGTGGGGAGCGGAGGTGGCCGTCGCCGGGTCCGTCCCCGAGGGGGAGCCGGCCCGGGCCAGAGCCAGGGAGCGCCGGCGTGCCGCGCGGCGCGCCATGTGGCGAACGCCACGGACGGTGACGACGAGCCCGGCGACGAGCGTGCCGCCGTACAGCCAGCCCGCGTGCATGGCCAGGGCTGTGACCAGGCCCATCAGCTGCCCGCCGAGCCCGCCCGAGCCGTCGGCCACGGGCAGGATCCCGACGGCGAAGGCGATCGGTACGGCGACGGGCGCGGTCACCAGGTCGGCCCGCCGCACCCACATCGCGGTGAGCGCGCTGACCAGCACGAACAGGACCCCGTACACGCCGATCGAGCCGTCGAACAGCAGAGCGTCCAGGAAGGCGAGCGCCAGCATCGTGGCGGCGCAGAACAGCCCGCTGCCGAGGCCGGTGAGGCGGGGGTTCGGGAAGCGGCGCAGCGTGAGGACGAGCGGTGAGACGGGGCGCGGCGCCTTGCCGCCGCGCTTGCCGGACGCCCGGTAGACGGTGCCGGGGCGTGAACCGGAACCGGAGCCGGAACCCGGGCCGGTCGCCTGCGGCGGGAGCGGCGGCGTGCGGCGGGGCCGGTTCTGCGGGGGGCGCGGCGGCGTGCGGCGGGGTTGTTCCACCCCACCAACTTAGGTCGGGTTATGTGTGGAATAGGTCGCGGGACACGCGGTTTGGCCGACCTTGGCCAAGCGTTCGATACGTCGCCCGGGGGGTGGCCCGGCACGCCGTAGACTGGGGTGCCCTCCATCCTCACGTACGGGAAGTCGCAACGTGTCGCTCACGATCGGAATCGTCGGTCTGCCGAATGTCGGCAAGTCGACCCTGTTCAACGCCCTGACCAAGAACGACGTGCTGGCGGCCAACTACCCGTTCGCCACGATCGAGCCGAACGTGGGCGTGGTCGGCGTCCCCGACCCCCGCCTCGCTCAGCTCGCCGAGGTCTTCAACTCCCAGAAGCTGCTCCCGGCGACGGTCGACTTCGTCGACATCGCCGGCATCGTGCGCGGCGCCTCCGAGGGTGAGGGCCTGGGCAACAAGTTCCTCGCGAACATCCGCGAGTCGGACGCGATCTGCCAGGTCATCCGCGCCTTCAAGGACGAGAACGTCGTGCACGTCGACGGCAAGGTCTCGCCCAAGGACGACATCGAGACGATCAACACCGAGCTGATCCTCGCGGACCTCCAGTCCGTCGAGAAGCAGGTCCCCCGCCTCCAGAAGGAGTCCCGTCTCCAGAAGGAGAAGGTCCACGTCCTGGCGGCGGTCGAGAAGGCCCAGAAGATCCTGGAGTCGGGCCAGACCCTGTTCTCCGCGGGCATCACCAAGGGCACCGAGCAGGGCGACCTCCTCCACGAGCTCCACCTCCTCACCACGAAGCCCTTCCTCTACGTGTTCAACGTGGACGAGGACGAGCTGGTCGACGAGGACTTCAAGAACGAGCAGCGCGCGCTGGTGGCCCCCGCCGAGGCGATCTTCCTCAATGCGAAGATCGAGTCCGAGCTGATCGAGCTCGACGACGACGAGGCGCTCGAGCTCCTCCAGTCGATGGGCCAGGAAGAGCCCGGCCTGGCCACGCTCGGCCGCGTCGGCTTCGACACCCTCGGCCTCCAGACGTACCTGACGGCGGGCCCGAAGGAAACGCGCGCCTGGACGATCAAGAAGGGCGCCACGGCCCCCGAGGCGGCCGGTGTCATCCACACCGACTTCCAGAAGGGCTTCATCAAGGCGGAGGTCATCTCCTTCGGCGACCTGATGGAAGCCGGCTCGGTCGCAGAGGCCCGAGCCAAGGGCAAGGCCCGCATGGAAGGCAAGGACTACGTGATGCAGGACGGGGACGTGGTGGAGTTCAGGTTCAACGTCTGACACCACGCCGATGACCTGGCAGACGTGCAGGTCAGAGAGGGTCCGGCTCTTCGGAGTCGGGCCCTTGGTCTTTCCCGCGCCGGCGACCCGGCGGTGTGGGAAGGCAGCGGGGCCTGCCGGCGGACGGGGGGCAGCGTGGGCGGGCCAGGATCCGGGCGGTGGCCGACGGTCGCGGCTCCCGCATCGTTAGGGTCGTTCCGTGACGCACCCTGTACCGGACCACCTGACCGCCTCCGTACGACCGGCCGGAGGACCCGCTCTGCGGCCGTCCACGCATCCGGGGGTGCCCCTCGTTCCCGGTGCCGGGGCTCTTGACGCGCTGGACCGGCGGATCGTCGCCGCGCTGCAGATCGACGGGCGGGCCTCGTGGCGGCGGATCGCTGGGGCGCTGGGGGAGCCGGAGCGGAAGGTGGCGCGGCGGGGGCTGCGGTTGCTGGAGAGCGGGGACGTCGCCGTGCGGGGGCTCGTCATGCGGGGCGAGACCGTGATCCTGCGGATGACGTGCCGGCCGGGCACGGTGCGGGACGCCGCTGTGGCGGCGGCGCGGCGCGCGGACTGCATCTTCTCGTACGCGCTCGCCGGCCCTGTCGACTGTGTGGCCGAACTGCAGTGTCCGCCGGGGCGGTTGGGGCCGTTGATGCTGGACGAGGTGCCGGCGCTGCCGGGCCTCGTCTCGCAGAGCGTGTCGCCGGTGCTGCGGTATTTCCGGACGGTGCACGAGTGGTCGCCCGGGATCCTGGACGCCGGGGAGGTCGAGGCGCTCGGCGGGCCGTCCGGGACCGTGGGAGAACCTGTTCCGCCGGACGTGGAGGTCGGGCCCGAGGAGCTGGCGATCCTGGGGGCGCTCGCCGAGGACGGGCGGCGTACGCACGAGGACCTGGCGGCCGTCGCCGGGATGTCCGTGGCCACCGCGCGCCGCCGTGTGGAGATGCTGACGCGGGAAGGAGTCGTGAGTATCCGGGCCGTCGTCGAGCCCGCGCTGCTCGGTCTGCCGGTCGAGGCGCTCCTGTGGATCAGGACCCGGCCCGACGAGGTCGAGAAGGTGGGCCGGCTGCTCGTGGAGTCGCCGCTCGTGCGGTACGCGGCCGTCGTGATGGGGGAGCACCAGCTCCTGGTCGACGTGACGCAGCCGTCGAAGGCCGCGCTGCACGAGTTCCTGACGTCCGCGCCGTGGGTGCGGCACGTGGAGGCCGTGCAGTCCCATCTGGTCGTCGATGCCTTCAAGCGCAGCGGTGTCGAGTTTCCCAGTTCCAGCCACGCTGCGTAACACGACTGAAATCTTCAGCGTTAGTGAGCTAGCGTCTTAAAAATTCATATAGCCCAAAGTGTTGACTGAAAAGGTCAGCAGCTCCAGTGTGGTGCACCACACGCGTCGCGCCCCGGCCCCGGCCGGCCCATCGCGGTGACGCCCTCCGTGCCTGCACTGCCCTAGGACTGCCATGACCGTTGCCCCCGGCCCCGTCGAGACCAGCCCCGCCGCGCGCACGTCGGACGAGCTCTGCTCACTCGACGCCGTCGACCTCGCGGCCCGCATCCGCGGCGGCGAGCTCTCGGCGCGCGAGGTCGTCCAGGCCCACCTCGACCGCATCGAACGGCACAACCCCGCCGTCAACGCGATCGTCACCCTGGACCCCGAGGGCGCGCTGGCCGCCGCCGCGGCCGCCGACGAGCGGCAGGCGCGCGGCGAGGACCTGGGGCCGCTGCACGGACTGCCCATCGCCTTCAAGGACACCCACGCCACCCGCGGCATGCGCACCACGCACGGCTCGCCCCTCTTCGCCGAGCACGTCCCCGACGAGGACGAGCTCCTCGTGCGGCGCATCCAGGGCGCGGGCGCCATCCGGATCGGCAAGACGAACGTCCCCGAGTTCGCGGCCGGTTCGCACACGTTCAACCGCGTGTTCGGGGCGACCAGGAACCCGTACGACAGGGCACGGTCCGCGGGGGGCAGCAGTGGTGGGGCCGCGGCCTCGCTCGCCGCCGGGTTCCAGCCCATCGCCGACGGCAGCGACATGGGCGGCTCGCTGCGCAACCCGGCGTCCTTCTGCAACGTCGTCGGCCTGCGCCCCACCCCCGGCCGCGTCCCCTCGCACCCCGCCGGCAACCTGTGGGACACCATGGGCGTCGCCGGGCCCATGGGGCGCACCGTCGCCGACACCGCGCTGCTGCTGTCCGTCATGGCCGGGCCCGACCCGCGCGTCCCGATCTCGCTCGACGAGCCCGGCGCCGGCTTCCGCGCACCGCTCGGGCGGGACATCGCCGGCCTTCGCGTGGCGTTCGCCCCCGACCTCGGCGGCCGGGTCCCCGTCGCCCGCGACGTGCGTGACGTCGTCGAGCGTCAGGCCAGGGTCTTCGAGGACCTCGGCTGCGTCGTCACCGAGGACTGCCCCGACCTGGACGGCGCCGAGGACGTGTTCCGCACGCTGCGCGCCCAGGAGTTCAACCACGGTCTCGGCGCGCTGCTCGACAGCGACCGCGCGTCCCTGAAGCCCAGCCTCGTCTGGAACATCGAGGAGGGCCGCCGGCTGACCGGCGCCGACCTCGTCCGCGCCCGCACCGGGCACGCCCGTATCCACCTCGCCGCCACCGCCTTCTTCCAGCGGTACGACGTGCTGATCGCCCCGGTCAGCCAGGTCACCCCGTTCGCCGTCGAGTCGGAATACCCCACCGACATCGACGGACAGCCGCAGCACACCTACCTCGACTGGATGCGCTCCGCGTACTTCGTCACCGTTCTGGGCTCACCCGCCCTCTCCGTCCCCGCCGGTTTCACCCATGCCGGGCTTCCCGTCGGCCTTCAGATCGTGGGTCCGCCCCGCGCCGAGAGGACCGTGCTCGAGACCGGTGCCGCCTACGAGGCCGCCACCGGGCACGGACGCCGCCGCCCCTCCCTCCCGTAGCCGTATGGAGCCCCGAATGGAGCCCCGATGAGAAAACCGCACGCGCTCTGGGCCGTAGTGCCCGTAGTGGCTTTCCTCAGCACACCGTTCCTGCCCTTCGTGAACGGCCCGCACCTCTGGTTCGGCATCCCCTCGGTCCTCGCCTGGTGCCTGATCTGGACGGCGGGTACGACGGCGTCGCTCGCGCTCGTCGAACACCTCGTCCACCACACCGACGAGGACGAGGACGAGGACGACGACCACGAGGCGCACACCCCGTACGAGGAGGCCGCCGCATGAACACCACCATGGCCATCACTCTGGTCGGCATCGTCACCATCGCCGTCGTCGGTATGACCGGGCGCAGGCCGAGCCGCGGCGAATTCGGCGAATGGACCGTGGGGAAGCGCAAGTTCTCCACATTCACCACCTGGTTCCTCCAGGCGGGCGAGGCGTTCACGACCTTCAGCTTCCTCGGTCTCGCCGGCATCGCCTTCGGCGGAGGCGTCGCCGCCGCCTTCGCGCTCTGCTACCTCTCGATCAACTTCACCCTGCAGTACTTCACCACGCCCCGGATGCGTGAACTGGGCCGCAAGGGCGGCTACCTGACGCAGGCCGACTACCTCGCCGACCGCTTCCGCAGCCCCCTGCTCGGCAAGGTCGTCGCCGTCGTCGGCGCCGTCTTCCTGCTGCCCTACCTCCAGCTCCAGATCACCGGCCTCGGCCTGATCGTGCAGCTCGCCACCGGCAGCCGCACGGGCGGCAACCTGAGCATGGTCCTCGCCACCGTCCTCACCGTCGGTTTCGTCCTGTGGTCCGGCATCCGCGGCATCGCCCGCGTCGCCTACCTCAAGGACGCCCTGATGATCATCGGGCTCGTCGTCCTGGTCGTCGGCATCGCGCTCACCGTCCACGGCGGCATCGGCGGCCTCTTCGAGACCATACGGAACACCCACCCGAATCTCCTGACGTTCCATCAGGAAGGCTACGACTCCACCTTCTTCATCACGGCCGTCATCATCTCCGCCCTCGGCGGCGGACTCGGCACCCTGCCCCACCTGTGGCCGCCCGTGCTCGCCGCCGGCAGCGGACGCACCCTGCGCAGCAACGCGGTCTGGCTGCCGCTCTATCAGATCGCCCTCGGCCTCCCCGTCATCGTCGGCTTCGCCGGAGTTCTGCTGGTCAAGCCCGGCTCGGCGCCGAACGCCGTCGCCCTGACCCTCGCCGGCCAGACCCTGCCCGGCTGGCTCGTCGGCGTCGTCGCGGTCGCCGCCGCCTCGGCCGCGATGGTGCCGTCCGCCGCCATCGTCGTGGGCATCTCCAGCCTGCTGTCCCGCAATCTGTTCAGCGTCGGCAACGAACGCGCCCAGCTGCGCACCAACCACCTGTGCGTGATCGCCGCCGCGGTCCTCGCCCTCACCCTCGGCCTGACCAGGCCCGGACTCCTGTCCGACCTGCTCCTGCTCACCTACGGAGGCCTCACCCAGCTCGCCCCGGCCATCGTCATGGGCCTGGCGAAGAAGGTCCGCCTGGGTGCCGTGCCCGCACTGCTCGGCATCCTGACCGGCGTCGGCGTCCTGATCTGGCTCACCTTCGGCGGCGTCGACGTCGGGACCTTCGACACCGGGCTCATCGCCCTCGTCGCGAACCTGGTGGTCACGGCCGTCGCCCAGCTGGTGGCCGGGTCCCGCTCCGCCGCCCCGGTCCCGGCCGAGGCGAACACCCCGGTCCCGGCCGAGGCCGGCTGACCGGCCGGGTCCGACAGACCGGCCGCCGGGCCGCGCGCGGTGTGGGGCCGCGCGCCGCCCGGCGGCCTTTCACATGCTCCGTTCCCCCGGGGTTCGGGTCCCGCTCCCCAGGGTTCCGCCCTCCCCAGAGGCCGGGTCGCCTAGGGGCTATCTCACCCTCAACTCCTTGACGGGCTCGGGCTTGGCGCCGTTCTCGGTGAGCCGCACGTACCGGGCCGCGCGCCCCGGCGTGAAGGCCCGCCAGTGCGCCCCGTCCGCCGACGTCGTCACCGCGTACGCGCGCGTGCCCGTGACGTCCACCCCGGACAGCGGCCGCGACCGGCCGAGGTCGACCGTGAGGGAGGCGTGCGCGGTCGCCGGGCGCCAGGCGGTGACCGGATTGCCGTCCACGGCCGCTTCCGCGTACAGGCCCGGCTCCTCGGACGTCGCCTTCGCCGGGCGGCAGCGCGCCAGGTCGGAGGTGGGTTCGAGGTCCGGGCGGCGGGTGCGCAGGACGAGCCCGCCGCGGTCGACGGTGGCGCGTCCCGCGGGCGTGACGACAGGGAACGGCTCGCCCGCGGTCAGCCGGACCGTCGTGCGCCGCGGCCCGATCGCGATGTCGTACGTCCGCCCGCGCCACGTCAGGCCCCGCAGCGTCACACCCCTGCCGAGCTGGGGCGGCAGCGACGGGTCGAGGCGCAGGGCGTCCTCCTGGAGGCGCAGGCCGGTCAGGCCGTGCGTGAACACCTGGAGGAAGCCGCCCTTCCCGGTCAGGAAGTCCTGCGCCGGCGTGCCCGCGAGCGGATCACTCGACCCCGCCTTCGTGCCCCGCGCCTCCGAGAACAGCCCGAACGGCCCACGGAAGAACGGCTTCGAGGCCCGCCGCAGGAACGTGTACGTGGCGCACCCCGGCTCCCCGGCCGACGCCGCGGCCACCGCGTGCACGGAATCCGTCATCGCGGGCCCGTCCGGGTCGGTGTGCGCGACGTAGTAGTCGAGGGTCGCCGCCGCCGCGCCCTTCGGCATCGGCTTCCAGCCCAGCGGATACAGCAGCAGGACCGCGTCGGCCTGCTTGATCGTCGACCCGTCGTAGCCCGCGTACTGGAGGAAGACCTTGCGCTTGGTGTCGTAGGGGATGCGGAGCCTGTCAGCGATCGTCGTCCAGTCCGCCGGGGGAGCCGTTCCCACGAGGCGGGCGGCGCGGGCGGCGGAGCGCAGGGCGGTGGCCGCGACGGCGTTGGTGTAGACACCGTCGTCGACGCCGTTGCTGTACTCGTCGGGGCCTGCGACGTCCTTGATGGAGTACGAGCCGTCGGCGTTCTTCGTGACGCGTGAACTCCAGTACTGGGCAAGGCCCTTGAGCAGCGGCCAGCCGCGTGAGCGCAGCCAGGCGTGGTCGCCCGTGGCCAGGTAGTACTGCCAGGCGGCGAGCGCGATGTCGCCCTGGAGGTGGTTCTGGGTGACGCAGTGCGGCGGCTGCCAGCTCTGGCACTCCGTCCACAGGGCGCCCCGGCTCGCGCTGGTCCACGGGTAGAAGAGGCCCTTGACCGACGTCTTGCGGGCGTTCTCGGCGGCGGCCTCACGCGTGCGGTAGCGGTATTCGAGGACGGGGCGCGCCAGGTCGGGCCGGTCGGCGAGCAGCGCGGGGAACATCCACGTCTCCGCGTCCCAGAAGACCATGCCCGCGTACGCGTCGCTGGTGAGCCCGGCGGGCGCGATGCTGTCGCGGCCGCCGGCGCGCACGGACGAGAGGAGCCCGTACCGGGCGGCGCGCGCCTGGAGCTGGAGCTCGGGCCGGTCCGGCACCTCGATGTCCGACGTCCACAACTTCCGCCAGGCCGCGGTGTGTTCACGCGTCAGCTCGGCCCACCCGGCCGCGGCCGCCCGCTGCGAGGCGCCGACGGCCGAGGCGTGCGGGGTGCGGGAGGTGAGCGCCGTGTCCACGCCGATGTACTTGGTGACGGTGTACGTGTGGCCTGAGTCGACGGAGAAGGAAGCCGACTGGCGGGCCGTCAGTGTGCCGGTGGGGCGGGCGGCGTGGGTGCGGCCGGGGGCGCGCAGCGTGGAGGCGACGACGCCGTCCGTGCGGGTGCCGTCCGTGCGGAAACCCACCGCCATCGTGCGCTTGCCCGCGGGCCCGCCGCCGGTCGGGGCGATCCTGCGGGCGCCGCGCCCGTCGATCCGGTCGGTGACGGTCGCCTCGCCGCTCCAGCGCGGCGTGACGCGCAGCCGCACGGCCCCCGTGTGCGCGTGCGAGCGGTCGGTCAGCACGTCGTACGTCAGGTCGGTGCGCCGGCCGCCCTTGTGTTCCCAGGTCAGCGACGTACGGACGAATCCGCAGCGCAGGCTGAGGGTCTGCCGGTAGCCAGAGATCCGGCTGTCAGGACCGTACGTCTCGTCGCCCACCGTCAGGTCGAGCGCCGTCCAGTTCGGCAGCGCGGCGACGGCCTCGCGGTGCGCGGTGTTCTCCGGCCCGCGCGCGTAGAGGCCGGCGGCGAACGCCCCGTCGTAGCGCGGCGTGTAGAGCGGCCACCCGGTCCGGTCGCCCGGCTCGGCGTAGCCCGCGCCGGACGGGGGGACGCGCACGCCGAGATATCCGTTGCCGGTGTACGCGTGGTAGGTGTTCGCGGGGTCGGGCCGGGTGGTGGCCGGGGCCCAGGCGGGGTCACGGGTGCAGGCGTCGGCTGTGCCTGTACCCGCGACCGTGGAGCTGCCGGCCGGTGCCGGTGTTGGTGCCGTGGCGGGCGGGCCGGGCCGGGGCGTCGCCAGGGCCGCGCCCGGGGAGGCCCCGAGTGCCGCGAGGGCGAGGAGGACGGTGAGGCGGGCGGGGGATCGTCGTGATCGGGTCACGCACCGACGATGCGGGCGGTCGCGGACGGGAGCGGGGCGCCCCGCGCCGGAGGTCCCACGGATGGCGGGGGTGTAAGGATTCGCTTACCTGGAGAAAGTCCCTGCGTAAAGGCTTGCCGCGGCACTTGTCATCACTTCGAGTGATTCTTTGGCCTTTGCTTGCGGTGTACAACCCACGGTTGCGACTCTGTTGCTGTCTGTCAATCTGACGGATCGCCACGGGGTTAGAGGGAGTACAGCCAGTGACATTCGGTGAGCAGCCGGCGTATCTGCGCGTCGCGGGTGATCTTCGGCAGAAGATCGTCAATGGATCGCTGCCACCCCACACCCGTCTCCCCTCACAGGCCAGGATCCGCGAGGAGTACGGGGTCTCGGACACTGTCGCCCTGGAGGCGCGCAAGGTCCTGATGGCCGAAGGGCTCGTCGAGGGGCGCTCCGGATCGGGCACCTACGTGCGCGAGACCCCGGTCCCCAGACGCATCGCCCGCTCCGGGTACCGGCCGACCAGCGGCTCCACCCCCTTCAGGCAGGAGCAGGCCGACGATGCGGCGCGCGGCACCTGGGACTCCCGCAGCGAGCAGGCCGAGGCGAGCAGCGCCATCGCCGAGCGCCTGGGCATCCGCGCGGGCGACCGCGTGATGTGCACGAAGTACGTCTACCGGGACGCGGGGGAGGCGATGATGCTCTCCACCTCCTGGGAACCCCTCGCGGTGACCGGGCGCACGCCCGTGATGCTCCCCGAGGAGGGCCCTCTCGGCGGCTGCGGCGTCGTCGAGCGCATGGCCGCCATCGACGTGATCGTGGACAACGTGACGGAGGAGGTCGCCGCCCGCCCCGGCCTCGCCGAGGAACTCCTGGCGCTCGGCGGGGTGCCCGGCCATGTCGTCCTGGTCATCCAGCGCACGTACTTCGCGTCGGGCAGACCCGTCGAGACGGCGGACGTCGTCGTCCCCGCCGACCGCTACCGGATCGCGTACCACCTGCCGGTGAGATGACCGACGCCTGCCGGTGAGATGACAGACACCTGCCGGTGAGGTGACCGATACGCGAACGCCCTGTCCGGGGTGCGTGACGGCGACTTAACCCGCGGACGCCTCCCGTAACGCCGGCGCAATCACCGGCCGCCCCGCGTTGTCATGCACGGCTCCTAACTTCCGTCCGTACCCGCATCCGGCCGGACGACAGGAGCCCCCATGACGGACACGGTCACCCGTGACACGGAGGCCGCGCCGCCGCCGCGGCGCAGCTACGCCAGGCTCGCCGCGGACGAGAGCCGCGAGGACTTCTCGCTGCGCTACGCCCCGCACTCCTACCGGCGCTGGTCCCCGGTCATGGTCGCGTCCACCGCGCTCGGCGGCATCGCCTACCTCGCCGACTTCGCGATCGGCGCCTCCATCGTCTTCACGTACGGCTTCACCAGCGGGCTCGCCTCGATCCTGTGCGCGGCGACGATCATCTTCCTGACCGGCATCCCCATCGCCCGGGCCTGCGCCAAGTACGGCCTGGACATGGACCTCATCACCCGGGGTGCGGGCTTCGGTTACTTCGGCTCGACGCTGACGTCCCTCATCTACGCCTCGTTCACCTTCATCTTCTTCGCGCTCGAAGGCTCGATCATGGCGCAGGCGATGCACGAGGTCGTCGGACTCCCGCTGCCGGTGGGCTACTTGCTGACGACCCTCATCGTCATCCCGATCGTGTTCCGCGGCATGGGCGCGCTCGCCAAGGTGCAGGCGTGGACGCAGCCGCTCTGGCTCGTCGGGCTCGTGCTGCCGTTCGTGATCCTGGCCTTCCACTCGCCGGGCGCCTTCGGCGCGTTCACGCACTTCGGCGGCACCGAGGGGGCGGGCAGCGGGTTCTCCTGGCTCGGCTTCGGGCTCGGCACGGGCGTCGCGCTCTCCCTCATCGCGCAGATCGGCGAGCAGGCCGACTATCTGCGCTTCATGCCGGCCAGGACCGAGCAGAACCGGAAGCGGTGGAATCTGGCCGTTCTCGCGGCCGGGCCCGGCTGGGTGATCATCGGCGCCGCCAAGCAGCTCGGCGGTGCGCTCCTGGCCTTCGTCGCCCTCGAAGCGGTCGGCAGGACCCACGCCCTCGAACCCATCGCGCCGCAGGTCGAGGCCCTCAAGCCATGGCTCGGCTCCGTCGCGCTGCCCGCCGCCGCGCTTTTCGTGGTCGTCTCCCAGATCAAGATCAACGTCACCAACGCCTACAGCGGCTCGCTGTCCTGGTCGAACTTCTTCTCCCGCGTCACCCACCGCCACCCCGGCCGGGTCTGGTACATCTTCCTCAACCTCGCCATCGCGCTCACGCTGATGGAGATGAACATGTTCGCGGCCCTGAACAAGCTGCTCGGCTTCTACTCGAACGTGGGCATCGCCTGGATCGCGGCCGTCGCCGCCGACCTCGTCATCAACAAGCGGATCGGCTGGAGCCCGAAGTACATCGAGTTCAAGCGGGCGTACCTGTACGCCGTGAACCCGGCCGGCTTCGGCGCCATGGTGATCGCGTCGGCCGTCTCGATCGTTGCCTTCTTCGGGGTGTTCGGAGCGTACGCCGAAGCCTTCTCGACGTTCATCGCGGCCGGACTCGCCCTGACTCTCTGCCCGTTGATCGCCTGGGCCACCAAGGGCAGGTACTACCTCGCCAGGCCCAACCCCGTGAACGGCCCCGGTGTCGACGTCGCCGACATCACGGCGACCCACACCTGCAGTGTCTGCGAGACGGCGTACGAACTGCCCGACATCGCGGACTGCCCGGTCCAGGTGGGGCCGATCTGCTCGCTGTGCTGCTCGCTCGACGCCGAGTGCGGTGACGTGTGCCGTAAGGACCCGCACAGCGGCCCGGTGCTCATGCCGATGCCGACGGTGCGTACGGGCTGACAGCCGGGGCCACTGGCCACAGAACACCCAGGGAAACGCCCAGGGAATCGTCCTGGGAATGCCCAAGTGAACGTCCAGGGGGCGCACTCTTCCGAGTGCGCCCCCTGTGAGTTGGCTGGTTGCGTATCTCTTTGTGCCAATCCGTATCCGCTGCGTGAAGGTCAGGCGTACGCTCGGGCATATGCGGAGTGGGGTTTCCTCAGAAAGCGGGGCGCTGTGCGAGTCGGGGTCGGGGAGCGGAGGGGCGCGATGAGCGACAGCACGACCACACTTCCGTGGCTCGTCATACGCCAGGACGACAACGGCAACCGCTATCGCGTCGGCAGGTACGCGACCAGGGCGGAAGCCCAGCAGATAGCGGACAGCCTCGACGACCGCGGGCACAAGCAGCTCTACTGGGTCGAGCGCCTGGGCCAGGCGTAGGCCGGCGCCGCGCGCCGGCCCCCACGCCCGGAGCCGTAGGCTCCGCCATATGACCGAACCGACCGTCGTCGTCGCGGCGGCGCTCCAGGAGAGCGGCCGTCTGCTCGCCGCGCGACGCAGTGCGCCCCCCGAGCTCGCCGGCCGCTGGGAACTGCCCGGCGGCAAGGTCGAACCCGGCGAGGATCCGGAGCGGGCTCTCGTGCGGGAACTGCGCGAGGAGCTCGGCATCGGCGCCGAGCTCGTGGAGCGCGTACCGGGGGAGTGGCCGCTGAAGCCCGGATACGTGCTGCGGGTGTGGACCGCGCGGCGCCTGTCAGGCCGGCCGCGCCCCCTGGAGGACCACGACGAGCTGCGCTGGCTCGGCCCCGACGAGATCTGGTCCGTGGACTGGCTGGACCAGGACGTTCCCGCGGTCCGTGCGGTACTGGCGGCGCTCGCACCGCGCTGAGCCGGTGACCGATGCCCCGTTGAACCGATGCCGGACGGGTGAGGCCCGATGCGCCGGTGACCCGGCGCGGTCGTTCGTTCGGGGAGTGTTCGTCCGGGACGGTAGTGCGCGCCCCTGCCCGGGTATATCCCGATTAACCCTACGAAATCGGACTCGGTCCGAAGGGGTGGACGGGGTTCAACTGCTCTCTGGGAAGTGATCCGCGTGATCGACACTGACGGGGAGTGTGCCGAGTGGGTCTTCCCCGAGGAGCCGGGCACAGTCCGCTCCGCCCGTGCCGCCGTCCGCGGTCAGCTCGGCGCCTGGGGGCTCGAATCGCTCGAAGACGTCACCGAACTACTCGTCAGCGAGCTGGTGACCAACGCGCTCCGGCACGCCTCCGGCCCCATCGGCGTACGCCTCGTGCGTTCGTCGGATCCGGCGGACACCCTGCGGGTGGAAGTCTCCGATCCCCTTCCGGATCCGCCGTGCGAGCGCGTCGCCGGACCCGAGGAGGAGAGCGGGCGGGGGCTCCAGCTGGTCGCGGGGTCCGCGCGGCGCTGGGGGACGTGGCCCGACGACACGGGCAAGACGGTCTGGTTCGAGCTGACCCTGCCCGCCCGGCACTGACGCGCCGCCGCCGCGCCTGCCGTTTCCGATCGTGCCTCGCCGGTCCGATCGTGCCTCGCCGGTTAAGAGGAACCCTCGCCGGTTAGGAGAAGGGGAGCGGCGAAGGGAAGCACGCTGATCCGATCGGCGAAGGGCGGGGCAAAGGCGAGGGGTACAGGCGAGGGCAAAGGCGAGGAAAAGCCGGGGGAGACCGAGGGGCGTACGAGCGAAGACCGGGTACGGATCGGACGTGATCCTGGTTGCCGTCCTGTTATGCGCGGACGGGCCAAAAAGCGTCAGGACCGTGGTGTGATCGTGAACACCGTGTTGCGCGGCTCCGTAGTGCTGGATACTGCGGGCAGCCGCCCCGGTGACCGGTGCCGGACGCGGTGAGCTGGAGGGGACGGTTCGCGTGAGCGAGATACCAGCGAAGGCCACGTCGTCCGAGGGTGCCTCGGACCGGGCGGCCGCGCGGGACGCTGCAGACGCGCCCCGGGCCGAGACCTGGCAGAGCAGTCCGCCCGGCTCCATGTACGACTACATCAAGGTCGCCTCCTTCTCCATCGGCCCCGACGGCCTCATCGACCAGTGGAGCCGGCGCGCGGCGCAGCTCTTCGGCGTCACCGCGCGGGAGGCCATCGGCAAGGACCCCATCGAGGCGTTCGTCCCGGCGGAGCTGCGCGAGCGCGGGCACCGCAAGATGGCGGAGATCCTGGACGGCCGTGAGTGGACGGGCGTCGTCCCCTTCCGGATGCCGGCCGACCCGTCGATCGACCCGTCGCCTACCCCGTCCCCCGACCCGTCGCCCGACCCGTCGGCGGACGCGCCCGGCGGCCCCGCCTCGGAGCGCCCCGACGTCCCCCGGCCGTCGGCCGAGCGCGACGCGTGGTCCGGAGCGCCGCAGCCGCAGCCCGGCCAGGCACACGTGACCGGGGCCTCGCAGACCGGTGAGGCGTACTCCGCCAGGACCTCGCAAGCCGGCGAGACGTACTCCGGCAGGGCAACGCAGGCCGGCGAGACGTACTCCGGCAGGGCAACGCAGGCCGGCGAGACGTACTCCGGCAGGGCAACGCAGGCCGGCGAGACGTACGTCGCCCGGCCGCGCCGAGGCGCACCGCATGTGACCGAGGGGATCGCCGAGGTCTATGTGATGCCGACCGAGACGGAGTCCGGCGAGCGCGCCGCCGTCTGTATCGTCGTCGACGTCCGGGCCCTGCGCCGCATCGAGACCGACCTCGCGGCCTCGCAGGCCATTTTCGGCCAATCTCCTTTCGGCTTCCTGCTGTTCGGCACCGACCTCAAGGTGCAGCGGGCCAACCGGCCCTTCGCCGCGGTCTTCGGCGGCCGGGCCGACGACCACCGCGGCCGCACCGTCCACGACTACCTGCCGCGCGGCGAGGCCGACCGCGTCCAGGCCGCCCTGCGCCGTGTCCTGGAGACCGGCGAGGCCGTCACCGACATGCAGCTCGTCGGGCCCGCGCCCGACTCCGCCGAGCGCCGCCACTGGTCGATCAACCTCTACCGCGTGCACAGCGGCAGCGGCCGCCCCATCGGCGTCGCCGGGCTCGCCACCGACGTCACCCGGCGCCACGCCGCCGCCCGCGAGGCCGCCCACGCCCGCCGCAACCTCGCCCTCCTCAACGAGGCCGGCGCCCGCATCGGCAACTCCCTCGACCTGGAGACCACCGCCCGCGAACTCCTCGACGTCGTCGTCCCCGGCTTCTGCGACCTCGCCTCCGTCGACCTCTACCAGGGCCTCCTCGCCGGCGACGAGTCCGCGCTCAACAGCCGCAGCCTCGCCGACGGCAGCGCCGAACTGCGCAGGGTCGCCGCCGCGAGCGCCGTCGCCGACGTGCCCTACCTCGAAGCGACCGGCGGAGACGGTGCCGTCGACGTCGGCGCCGTCCACCGCTACTCCTTCAACTCGCCCTGCGCGGACGCCCTGCGCACCGCCCGCCCCCAGTTCGTCCCCGCGGCGGCCGTTACCCTCATCCAGTCCACGCTCGCCGTGCCGATGGTCGCGCACGACACCGTCGTCGGCCTCGCCCGCTTCGCCCGTACGAAGGGCAGCGAGCCGTTCAACGACCGTGACCGCGCCCTCGCCGTCGAACTCGCCTCCCGCGCCGCCGTCTGCATCGACAACGCCCGCCTCTACCGGCGCGAGCACGAACGCGCCCTGATACTCCAGCGGTCCCTGCTCCCGCCGGACGACCCCGAGGCGTCCGGCCTCGACATCGCCTGCCGCTATCTGCCGGGCAACGCGGCGACCGAGGTCGGCGGCGACTGGTTCGACGTCATCGAGCTGCCCGGCCACCGGACCGCCCTCGTCGTCGGCGACGTCATGGGACGCGGCCTGCGCGCCGCCGTCGCCATGGGTGAACTGCGCACCGCCGTACGGACGTTGGCGCTCCTCGACCTCGAACCCGCGGAGGTGCTTTCCGCGCTCGACGAGATCGCCCGCGGCCTAGGCGCGCCCGGCGGCCCGTCCTCCGCGGCCGTCGGCCCGCGCGGCGGCGTCCAGCAGGCCACCCGCGCCGCCCGCAGACCCGGGGACGCCGACCTCTCCGAGGTCTACCTCGCCACCTGCGTGTACGCGGTCTACGACGCCGTGACCCGCCGCTGTACCTTCGCCAACGCGGGCCATCTGCCGCCCGTCCTCGTCGAGCCGGGCGAGGGCGCGCTCATGCTCGACGTACCGCCGGGGATGCCGCTCGGCGTCGGCGGTGAGCCCTTCGAGGAGGTCGAGGTCGAGCTGCCCGAGGGCTCCCTCCTCGCCCTCTACACCGACGGGCTCGTCGAGTCCCGCGACCATCCGCTCGACGAGGGCCTGTCCGCGTTCCGCAGCGCCCTCGACGACCCCTCGCCCGCCCTCGAAGACGTGTGCGACCACGTCCTGAACACCCTCGACACGCACCACGGCGAGGACGACATCGCGCTCCTCATGGCCCGCGTCCAGGGGCTTCCCGCGGAGGCGGTGGGCGACTGGACACTGCCGCGCGAGCCCAAGTCCGTCGGCCGCGCCCGCGAGCTCACCCGTGACCGGCTCACCCGCTGGGACCTGGACGCGCTCGTCGACACCACCGAACTCCTCGTCAGCGAGCTGGTCACCAACGCGCTGCGGTACGGCGAGGGCGACATCCGGCTACGGCTGCTGCTCGACCGCACCCTCGTGTGCGAGGTGTGGGACGCGGGCCTCGTCCAGCCGCGCCGCCGCCGCGCCCGCGACACCGACGAGGGCGGCCGCGGGCTTCAGCTCGTCGGTCTGCTCAGCGCCTCCTGGGGCTCGCGCAGGACACCGCGCGGGAAGACGGTCTGGTTCGAACTCCCGCTGCCGGACGGCGACTCGACGGCCGTCGACCCGACGGAGGCGCTGCTCAGCCTGTACTGAGTCCCTGCCGGGCGGGTGGGCAGTCAGGGGGTGTCCCCCTGGAACCGCCCGCCGCCCCTGCGGCCACGGGTCTCGCTCCCGCCGAAACTCCCGGGCCCACCGCCGGCCCCGCTTTCCGGCTCGCCGAGGACGATCCCGCCGAGCACCGCGCCCCCGGTGCCCTGCCCGCCGCCCTCCCCATACGGATTCCCGAAGGCCCGCACGTCCCGCTCGGCGAGCCGCTGTGCCTCCCGGGCCAGCGCGTCGGCCCGCTGGGCATCGGCCAGGGCGGAGGCAGGTGTGGCGGCCGGTGCGGCGGCGGCCGCATCCCCGTTCGTAGCCGTAGCCGTAGCCGTAGCCGTAGCCGTAGCCGTAGCCGTCCGTACGCTCTCCAGATGCCGTCGCGCCTCGGAGAGCCAGGTGCGGGCCTCGCTGCCCACGGCCCGGCGGTGCGTGCAGACGAAGTCCGACGCCGCGGCGACGCTGCTGCGGGCGGTGAGTTCCGCCCGGCCGAGCAGGGAGCGGGCCCGCTCAGTGCCGGCCTCGCGTTTGCTGACCTCTCCCAAGGACGCGTCGAGCGCCGCGGCGGCCTCCGTCACCCGCCGCAGCGCGTCTAGAGGATCGTGCGGACCGGCGGCCATCGCCCCGCGCACGCGCACGGCGACGCTCTCCATGCCGATGACGTGCCCCCGCAGATCCCCCGTGAGGTGCGGGAGCGCGCGTGCCGCCGCGATGTCGGTGTCGGCCTCGGCGAGCGCGCCGGGCAACCGCTCGTCGGCCTCGGCCAGCTCACGGCGGCGCCGGTCGACGCCGTCCAGGAAGATGCGGGCCTGATCGAGGGCCGACTCGGCGGCCCGCAGGAACACGGCCGCGCGCTCGTTGTCGCCTGATCCTGTGCAGTCCCTGGCCCGGCCGAGGTTCGTCGTGGCGAACACCAGGCGGTCCCTGGCTTGCCCGACGTGGCCTTCCACGGGCAGCAGGGCGGAGTGCGCGTAACGGGAGCCGAGTGCCGTCAGGGTCTCTCCGGCGGTGGCGGTACGGGCGGCCAGCTCACCGGCGACGGCCTCCGCGTGCGCGAGGGCGTCGGGCGCGGTGCGCTCCAGGGCCCGCAGCCCGTCGAAGTCCGCGGCCTCGGCGTCGAGCCTGCGCCCCGCCTCGGTGCAGCGGCTGACGATCTCGTCCAGCGTCCGCCGCTTCGACACGTCGTCCCCCCGGCGGATGTCGTCGAGCTGCGCGCGCAGCCGGAACGCGGCGCTCAACTCGCCCTGCGCGTACGCCACGGCCTCGGTGAACGGCTTGACGGCCGCGTCGCCGAACTGGGCTGCGGCGAAGCCGAGTTCCTCCGTGCTGGTGAGGATCGCGTCGTCGCTCTCCACGAGCAGCCGCCTGGCCTGCCGGTCGAGCTCGGGCAGGGACATGACGTGAGGGCCGCCGCCGGGGGTGGTGCGGGTGTTCGTACGCCTCTTGCGGCGGGTGTACGTGAGGGCCGCGACCGTGACGGCCCCGCCCGCCGCGAGGAGGGGCAGCACCAGGTCAGCGGCGGTATAGCTCGGCTCGGAGCGGCCCGCGAGCGTGACGGAGACGCCGGCGACGCGGACGGTGGCGCCGGGCGGCAGGACCCAGAGGCCCCAGCAGAGCGTGCTCGGAAGCGGCGTCACAGTTGGGAGCGTATGACCGGTTCCGGGGGTCCGCGACCGGGGCGCCCCCACACGGCCCGGGGAGGAGGCGTCGGCGTCACCCCAACTCCTTGACCAGGAAGGCGCACGGGTCGGCGTTGTCATGCATCCGGCCGTCCTGGTCCACGTACGACCACCGGTCGAGGTAGCGGGGGACGGCGGGCCGGTAGCCGAGCCGGACGTAGAGGGCGGCGGCGCGCGTGTTCCCGTCCTTGACGCCGAGCCCGATGCGGGGGCCGCTCCGGTCGCGTACGAGGTCCTCGGCGGTGGTGATGAGGGCGGTGCCGATGCCGTGGCGGCGCAGGCTCTCGGGCCACACGAAGAGCCCGTTGACCTCGGGACAGTCACCGACCACGCCCCGCACCTCCGCGGCGGCGCACCCGTCCCACCGCACCTCGCAGTGCCCGACGGGCTGTCCACCGTCCCAGGCGACCAGCAGGGTCCCGAGCCCGGCGAGCTGGCGGGTGTAGCGGCGGGGGTGGGAGGGGGAGGGAAGGTGACGGTCGAGAGCGACGAGGTCGCCTTCACGGCACGCGGCGATCCGTACGTCGCCGGGGGTCAGCGGACGGATCCGATTCGCCCGGACTTCACGCCGAGGAGGAGCTGCGCGAGCGCGGCAGGGGCCGCGGTCAGTTCTATGTCGGGGTCATCGCTTTCGCGCACGAGCAGCGTGCCGTCAGCATCGGCAAGTTCCACGCATTCGTTGCCGTCGCCGGGTCCGGAAAACGAGGACTTCTGCCACTGGACCATGACTCACAGTTCCTTCGCGAGGCGGTGGATGTAGTCCCGCGACTCGGCGGGCTCGAGCGCTACAGACTCCACCTTACGGAAGAGTGTTCGCATGGCCAGGAGTTGAGCGGCGGCGTCCAGAAAGACAGATCCGTAGGGCGCGTCCCGCTGAACGGTGTCCAATGCGGGCACCCGCCCCGCCGTGTAAAGCATCATCGAGCTCGCACCGCCGAAGCCGTCGACATCGAACGGGATCACCCGGAGAGTGATGTTCGGTCGTTCCGACTGGGCCAGGAGTTCGACGAGTTGTTCCCGGGCTACCCGGCGGTCCGCGACGCGCGTTCGCAGTACGGACTCGTGAATTACGGCCTCGAACGGTGCTGCTCCCTCGCGGGAGAGGACGGATCTCCGCCGCATCCGGTGCGCCACCCTCGGCGCCAACTCGGCTTCCGGGAGCTCCGGGACCCGGTAGGCGAGTACGGCGCGGGCGTAATCCTCGGTCTGCAGCAGCCCGGGTACGTGGGCGGTGCCGATCACCTGCATGGAGGTGGCGTGATGCTCCAGTTCGGCCAGGTCCAGGAAGGCGGGCGACAGCGCGTCGCGGTAGTCCTCCCACCAGCCGCGCGTACGGTCCGTGGCGATCTCGACCAAGGCGTCGATCAACTCGGCGTCCGCGCAGTCGTAGTGAGCCGCCAGCCGTCGCACCCGGGTTTCACTGACACCGGCGACTCCGGACTCGATCTGGCTCATCGTTACTGGGACCGCACCGAGCAGCCGTGCGGCCTCGCGAGCTGTCAGTCCGGCGGCCTCGCGCAACTTGCGCAGCTCGCGGCCGAGTCGCTCCTGGCGGGCCGTCGGCTGTTTCCGAGGCATGCGCACCCCCTTGTTCAACACCAGTCACAGATAAGGCAGTTGTTCACCGCTGTGGGTGACAAGAGTACGACAACGGGTTGCGTCGGACTAACCTTAGTCTCTACTGTCAGTGACGTATCCCATACATGCTGGTACCCCGGGTCACCGGAAGTGCACCACCCCGTCATGCCATGACGTCGGTGACAAGGCCACCGTTCGCCCGAACTCACCCTCCCTGACCAGGAGTCCCGCATGCCCGAAAGCCGCAGCCCCGACGGCGAAGCCGAACCGTGGGAGTACACGCTCTACATCCCGCACGATGCCCGCGCGATCCCCATCAGCCGCCGCACCCTGCGGCTGATCCTTACGGCCCATGACCTGCCCCGCATCGCGGAGGTCGCCGAACTGCTGGCCGCCGAGCTGGTCTCCAACGCGCTGCGTCATACCAAGGGCCCCGCCGCGCTCAGGCTGCGCTGGACCGGCCTGATCCTCCGTATCGGCGTATGGGACGCGGACCCGACTCCACCCACGCCCCCTCTGCATGTGGCAGCCGCCGACGCGGAAGCGGGGCGCGGGCTCACGCTCGTACGCGGCTGTGCGGACGGCTGGGGCTGGTACCCGCTCACGAGCACGGGGGACACGGGCAAATACGTCTGGTGCGAACTGGCAACCGCATGAAGGCAGTTACTCGAAAGCGTGATCCCTTCCCGTCACCCGGCCATCGCGCCGCCCGAGCCGCTTAGGTTCCTCCCATGGTCACATCGCCACACGAGGCCTCTCATCGGATCTTCCAGGACCGACCAGAGATCCTCACGCCCGTGTTCGGGCTCCTGGGTGTTCCCATCCCCGCGAAAGCGGTGGTGGAAGTACTCGCCGCCGACGTGACGGAGATCCGTCCCCTCGAACGCCGGGTGGACAGCGTGCTGCGGATCGAACCGTCCGAAGGGGAGGCGTTCCTGCTCGCCATCGAGGCGCAGGGGCGGCGCGACGAGAGGAAGGGGTCGAGCTGGGCGTACTACGTCGCGTATCTGAAGGCGAAGTACGACCTACTGGTACTGCTCCTGGTGGTCTGCCAGGAGCGGTCCACAGCGAGCTGGGCGTGCGGGCCCTTCACCTGCGGCGTCGACGGATGGACGGCGCAGAGCACGCACCCGCTGGTCCTGGGCCCCGACAACGTGCCGGTGATCACCGATGCGTCGGTGGCGGCACGAGATCTGGCAATGGCGACATTCTCGGCCATGACGCATGGCCGCAGCAGGGATGCTCCGGCCATACTTGAGGCCCTGGCTCGTGCCCTGCGGGCGACGGACGAGAGGTCCGCCGAGTACTACTCCGAAATGCTGGACATCGGCCTGGGGGACACCCCGGCCAGAGCGACATGGAGAGAGCTGATGACGTTCGTCACCTACTTCCCGGGCCGGGGCACGTTCCGCGAGGAGGCTTACCTGGAGGGCAAGGCCGTGGGCACCGCGGAGGGGCAAGCCGGTTCGATCCTCCGCGTGCTGGAGCAGCGCGCCGTTCCCGTCTCCGAGGCCGCCCGGGAGCGCATCACGTCCTGCAACGACCCCGACACCCTCAACCACTGGCTCGACCTCGCCGTGACGGTGACGGACAGCGCGGAACTGTTCGCCGAGGACCCGGAGAGCTGATGCCGTTTCCCGGGACGGGGATCGTACCGGGAAGAGGCGTACCTGGAAGGCAAGGCCGAGGGTATTGCGGAAGGCAGGGCCGAGGGGCAAGCCGGTTCGATCCTCCGTGTGCTGGAGGCGCGCGCCGTCCCCGTCTCCGAGGCCGCCCGGGAGCGCATCGCGTCCTGCACCGACCCCGACACCCTCAACCGCTGGCTCGACCTCGCCGTCACGGCCGCTGACACCGAGGAGCTGTTCCGGGAAGATGGGGAGGAGCGGGAGGTCTAGGGCGGGCCTCGAGCCAACGGTTGGCTTCGCTCAGCGGAAGGGTTTCCCGGTGCACTGGTATCTCGTAGGCGTCGCAGCCGCACTGTGGGTGCTGGTCGCCGTGTCGGGGGTCGTGGCGATCAGGACCGGGCGGGTGCTGCCGCCCTGGGTGGGGAGGCGCGTCCTGCGGCCCAGGCTGTGGGGGGCCGGAGCGATCGTGATGGCTCTGGGCATGGCCGTTCCCTCGCTGTACCCCGTCGCCCACTCGGACATGGCGATCGATGCCGTGTTCGTGGTCGGTACGGGCCTCTTCCTCGGCGGCATGGCCTGCCAGATGCTTGCCCAGCGCCAGGGCCACGACCGCACGGAACCCGCCGCCTGACCCCGAGCGGCCGGGCCGGCTGTGCCTGGGCGTCACTTGATCATCGCGTACGGCAGGCTGAGCGTCTGATTGTTGGCCATCGGCCGATGGCTCATTTCCCGGCTGTTCTTCCAGCTCATCGTCACCAGCGGTGTGTCGCCCCCGCCCACGGTCACCTTCGTGCCCGCGTACGCCCTCCCGGGTTCGGTTTCCTTGCGCAGTGCGGTCGCCGTCTTCTCGGCGGCCTTCCTGGAGGACGTCAGTGCGCAGAGTTTCTCCGACGACGAGCCGTCATCGGCGAGGCGGCCACCGATTCCGGACAGTACGACGCTGTGGGAAGTCTTCCGCTTTCCGTAGAACGTCGCCTCGTACGCGTCCCCCATGCATGTGCTGACCGTCGCGTACGCCTCGTCGTCGGCCAGCGTTCTGTCCGGCGTGGTGAGGGTGAGCTTCGGGGACTTGGACTGATGCGTGACACGGACCGTGCCGGAGACGTCGACGGCGGTGGCGCCCGACTTGCGCAGGCTGACGTCTCCGTCATGGGTGGCGGCCCGGTAGCCCCGCTTCTTCATGGCGCGGCTGATGGTCTCCGTGTCGAACTTTCCGGCCAGGCGTGACGAACCGTTGCCCACCATGAGTGACGTGTCTACGTCCTTGTCGTCGAAGCCCCAATCGCCCTTCAACGAGCCACCCCGGTAACCGAGTTCGGTGAGCTCCTGGATGCCGAGGCCGCACAGGACCATGTACTGCTTCCGGTCCTTCGCGCACAGCTTCCGTGCTGTCGGCACGTCGATGTAGGTGACGCCTTCGCGGTCGGCCGACGCGGGGAGGGTTCTCAGTGCCCGCGTCAGGTGTGACCCGCTGCCGCCGTCATCCGACGAGCAGCCCGTCGCCCCGGCCGCCATCACTCCGGCGAGCACAACCGCCCCGAGAGGCCCCGCAGAATTCCGCATGCGCCGCAGTCTGGCACAGCGGCCGTGGCTCACCCCTTCCGTCGCCTGATCCGATCCCCCAGCCACACCACCGGGTCGTACTTGCGGTCAACTGCCCTCTCCTTCAAGGGGATCAGGGCGTTGTCCGTGATGTGGATGCCCTCGGGGCAGACCTCCGTGCAGCACTTCGTGATGTTGCAGTAGCCGAGGCCGTGGTCCTCCTGGGCGGTGCGTTTGCGGTCCAGGCCGGAGGACGACGCCGCGTCCAGGGGGTGCATGTCGAGTTCGGCGACGCGCATCAGGAAGCGCGGACCGGCGAAGGCGGTCTTGTTCTCCTCGTGGTCGCGGACCACGTGGCACGTGTCCTGGCACAGGAAGCACTCGATGCACTTGCGGAACTCCTGCGAGCGGTCCACGTCCTCCTGCTGCATGCGGTACTCGCCGGGGCCGAGGTCGGAGGGCGGTACGAAGGCCGGGATCTCGCGGGCCTTCGTGTAGTTGAAGCCGACGTCCGTGACCAGGTCCCGGACCACCGGGAAGGCGCGTAGCGGCGTCACCGTGATGACGTCCTCGCGGTCGAAGACCGACATGCGGGTCATGCACATCAGGCGGGGCCGGCCGTTGATCTCCGCCGAGCACGAACCGCACTTGCCCGCCTTGCAGTTCCAGCGGACCGCCAGGTCGGACGCCTGGGTCGCCTGGATCCGGTGGATGATGTCGAGGACGACCTCGCCGTCGTTCACCTCGACGGAGAAGTCCGCCAGGTCGCCGCCGCCGGCGTCCCCGCGCCAGACCCTGAAACGCGCGTCGTACGAACTCACTCGTACAGCTCCTCTTCGGCGAGGTACTTGACCAGCTCGTCCTTCTCGAAGAGGGCGAGCAGGTCCGGGCGGATGGGTTCGGTGGTGACGCGGACGAGGTCGATCTGGCCGCGGACCGGGTCCGTGGCCGCCAACCCTCCTGTGGGGTCGACGAGTTGGCACAGCAGGTTCGTGCGGCGCCAGGCGCGGTCCATCGTCGGGTGGTCCTCGCGGGTGTGGCCGCCGCGCGACTCCGTGCGCTCAAGGGCGGCCCGCGCCACGCACTCGCTGACGAGCAGCATGTTGCGCAGGTCGAGCGCGAGATGCCAGCCCGGGTTGAACTGGCGGTGCCCCTCGACCCCGGCCCGCCGCGCCCGCAGCCGCAGCGCGGCGAGCCGGTCGAGCGCCTCGGTCATCTCCTCCTCACGGCGGATGATGCCGACCAGGTCGTTCATGGCGTGCTGGAGCTCCTGATGGAGGGTGTACGGGTTCTCGGCGACGCCCCCGTCGGCCGGGCCCTCCGCGGAGAACGGGCGCAGCGCCTCCGCCGCGGCCGCGTCGACCTGGGGCGCGTCGACGACGGGGCGCCCGTTCCCCGCGGAGAGCCGCGCCGCGTACTCGGCCGCGTGCAGTCCGGCGCGCCGGCCGAAGACGAGGAGGTCGGACAGGGAGTTGCCGCCGAGGCGGTTCGAGCCGTGCATGCCGCCCGCGACCTCACCGGCCGCGAACAGGCCCGGCACCCCGTGCGCCGCCGCCGTGTCCGAGTCGACGGCGATGCCGCCCATCACGTAGTGGCAGGTCGGGCCGACCTCCATCGGCTCGGCCGTGATGTCGACGTCCGCCAGCTCCTTGAACTGGTGGTACATGGACGGCAGTCGGCGCCGGATGCGCTCGGCCGGCATGCGCGTCGAGACGTCGAGGAAGACACCGCCGTGCGGGGAGCCGCGGCCCGCCTTCACCTCGGAGTTGATGGCGCGCGCCACCTCGTCGCGGGGCAGCAGCTCGGGCGGGCGCCGGTTGTGGTCCGGGTCGTCGTACCAGCGGTCGCCCTCGGCCTCCGACTCGGCGTACTTCTCCTTGAAGACGTCGGGGACGTAGTCGAACATGAACCGCTTGCCCTCGGAGTTGCGCAGCACTCCGCCGTCGCCGCGGACCGACTCGGTGACGAGGATGCCCTTCACCGACGGAGGCCAGACCATGCCCGTCGGGTGGAACTGCACGAACTCCATGTTCAGCAGGGGCGCGCCCGCGAGCAGGGCAAGGGCGTGCCCGTCGCCCGTGTACTCCCACGAGTTCGACGTCACCTTGAACGACTTGCCGATGCCGCCCGTCGCCAGCACCACGCTCGGGGCTTCGAGGACGAAGAAGCGGCCGCTCTCGCGCTCGTAGCAGAACGTGCCGGAGACGACCTCGCCGTCCTTCAGTACGCGCGTGACCGTGCACTCCTGGAATACCTTCAGGCGGGCCTCGTAGTCGCCGTACTCCTTGAAGTCCTCCTGCTGGAGCGCGACGATCTTCTGCTGGAGCGTGCGGATCAACTCCAGGCCCGTGCGGTCACCGACGTGCGCGAGGCGCGGGTACTCGTGCCCGCCGAAGTTGCGCTGCGCGATCCGGCCGTCCGCGGTCCGGTCGAAGAGCGCGCCCCACGTCTCCAGTTCCCACACCCGGTCGGGTGCCTCGCGCGCGTGCAGCTCGGCCATGCGCCACTGGTTGAGGAACTTGCCGCCGCGCATCGTGTCCCGGAAGTGGACCTGCCAGCTGTCATGGGAGTTCACGTTCCCCATGGCCGCGGCGATGCCGCCCTCGGCCATCACGGTGTGCGCCTTGCCGAACAGGGACTTGCAGATCACCGCGGTCCGCGCGCCGCGCTCACGCGCCTCGATCGCCGCCCGCAGGCCCGCGCCGCCCGCGCCCACCACGACGACGTCCCACTGCTGCCGCTCCACCACAGACATTCAGAAAAACCTCGGATCGTCGAAGGCGCCAGAGGCGAGCAGGTACACGTAGAAATCGGCGAGCGCGACGCTCACCAATGAGGCCCAGGCGAGCAGCATGTGACGTCCATTCAGCTTGCTCACCCACCCCCACAGCCGATAGCGCACGGGATGCTTCGAGAAGTGTTTGAGGCGGCCGCCGACGATATGCCGGCACGAGTGGCAGGACAGGGTGTACGCCCAGATCAGCGTGATGTTCAGGAGGAAGACGAGCGTGCCGAGGCCCATGTGGCCCCACTCGTACTTCTCGTTGCGGAACGAGAGAACGGTGTCGTACGTGAGGATGCCCGCCACGACGAGCGCCGCGTAGAAGAAGTAGCGGTGGACGTTCTGCAGGATCAGGGGGAAGCGGGTCTCGCCCGTGTACTTCTTGTGGGGTTCCGGGACCGCGCAGGCGGGCGGTGACGCCCAGAACCCGCGGTAGTAGGCCTTCCGGTAGTAGTAGCAGGTCAGCCGGAAGCCGAGCGGGAAGATCAGGATGAGCAGGGCCGGGGACAGGCCCCACCAGGGGCCGAAGATCTCCCAGTTGGGGCCCGCGTGCATCGGCTTGCAGTTCTGCGCGAGGCACGGGGAGTAGAACGGCGACACGTACGGCGCGTGGTAGTAGTCCGCGTTTGCGAAGGCCCGCCAGGTCGAGTAGACGACGAAGGCGAGCAGTCCCGCGGCGGTGCCGGCGGGCGCCAGCCACCAGCGGTCGGTGCGCAGGTGTCCGGCCGCGATCGTGGCGCGCGACCTGTCCCGGACGCCTTGCGCGCCGGCGCTGCTCGGGGGATGGGGTTCCGTGCCGGTGGCCAACGAAGCCTCCGCTCAGAGGGTCAGGGGGCGTGCCGGTCCCGGGCGCCGAGTCCTTCGTCGTCCGAGTCGGTCCAGAGCGAGCTGTCGTACGGGGTCTCGGGGACGGGTACGGGTTCGGGCCGGCGCGGCGGTGCGGGGGCGGCCGAGGCCGCCCGCAGCAGGGCGACGCTCTCGCGCAGATGGTCGGTGTCGGTGCGTACGCGCCGGACGTCCAGGCCGCCGCCGAGTTGCCGCTCCAGGCGCTCCACGGTCCGGCGCAGCTCATCGAGGCAGCGATCCGCTGCCGTCAAGTCGTCGTTCACGGACATGACTTGCCTCGCTTCCGCTGGTTCGGCGGAGATGCTCATGCGCCTGCGAGTGTCGCGCGTCACATCTTACCTTGTGAAGGGATCTGCGCGGATTGCTGTTGCGCGGGGTGGCGTGCGCCCCCTGACCGGCGGCGCCTCAGGGGCCGGGTGGCGGGGGTTTCGTCGGCGGGTGCGGGGATGTGGGGGGCTGGTCGCGCAGTTCCCCGCGCCCCTGGGGGGGGCGCACATTGCGCCGCACGAGTGGGGTTCGGGGCGCCTTTCGCCGTGTCGCCGACGACGTGCTGGACCCGTCGATTTCAGTGGGGCGATAGATGTGATCAGCTCCATATACCGCCAAACGTGATCAAACCCGGCCCGGTCCTGGTAAGCGGGCGGCCGGGCTAGCCCCGGAGGTACCCGTGATGTCCCATGACGGCGCCACATCGCGCCCCGCCAGGCGTCCCGCGCGGCGTCCCGTCCTGCGCTCGGCCGCGTTCCTCGTGTCGGGGGCGCTCACCGTGACGGCCCTGGCCGGCTGCGGTGGCTCGGACGACGACCAGACCAGCAGCCCGGCAGCCCGCCAGGACATCGCGCCCGCGGTGCGCGCCGATGTCGCCGACGGCGGCACTCTGCGCTGGGCGCTCGACGCCCTGCCGGGGACGCTCAACTCCTTCCAGTCCGACGCCGACGCGGGCACCTCCCGTATCGCCGGTGCCGTGCTCCCCTCGATGTACCGGATGGACAGCCAGGGCCGGCCGAAGCGGGACGCGGACTACCTGGAGAAGGCCGAGGTCATCAAGACCGAGCCCAAGCAGGTCGTCCTGTACAAGCTCAACCAGCAGGCGGTGTGGAGCGACGGCCGCGAGATCGGCGCCGCCGACTTCGCCGCCCAGTGGCGCGCCCTGTCCGGCAAGGACTCCGCGTTCTGGACGGCCCACAACGCCGGCTACGACCGCATCGAGAAGATCGAGCGCGGCAAGAACAACCTGGAGGTGCAGGTCACCTTCGCCAAGCCGTACGCGGACTGGCGCTCGCTGTTCTCGCCGCTGTACCCCAAGGACGTCATGGGGACCCCGGACGCCTTCAACGAGGGGACCCGGCGAGGGCTGAAGGTCACCGCCGGCCCGTTCTCGATCAAGGAGATCGACCGTGATGCCAAGGACGTCACGCTGGTGCGGAACCCGCGCTGGTGGGGCCGCCAGCCCAAGCTGGACAAGATCGTCCTGAAGACCGTTGCCCGCGACAAGCGGGCCGCCGCGCTCGCCGCGGGCACGCTCGACCTGGCCGCCATCGACCCCGAGGACGCGTCCCGCGTGGCGGCCGCCGGCCGCGGGAAGGGCGCGTCGGGCCCGCTCGCCCAGGGCTCCGGCGCCGGCCGCACGCCCGCGCAGGCCCTGCGGTCCTGGGCCGTCGTGCACGGCGACGACCAGAAGGCGGCCGACGAGGAGATCGCGGCCCGCGAGAAGACCGGCAAGGCGCTCAGAAAGTACGCGAAGGAACAGGCGAACCTGGACGGCTACGTCGTCCGCAAGTCCCTGGAACCCGCCTACACGCAGCTCGCCCTCAACGGCTCCGAGGGTCCGCTGGCCGACGAGCGGGTGCGCCGCGCCGTGGCCCGCGCCATCGACCGCAAAAAGCTCGCGGAGGTCGTCCTCAAGCCGCTCGGCCTGCCCGCGCGGCCGGTCGGCAGCCACCTCGCCCTGGCCGGGCAGCAGATGTACGCGGACAACAGCGGGGCCCTCGGCGACCAGAACACCACCGAGGCGCGGGCGCTGCTCGCGGACGCGGGCTGGGTGCCCGGCGGCCCGCTGAAGAAGGACAACGCGACGCCCAAGCCGAAGACGGCCGGCAGCAAGTCCGACACCGAGTCCGACAAGGGCGGCGACGGCACCTACATCGTCGGCGAGACCGACCAGAAGCCCGGCGACCGGCAGGCACCGCCGCTCGCCCCCGGACGCACCGCCGCTGTCCAGTACGCGGCGCTCCTGCACCAGGCCGACGCGCAGAAGCTGCGCGCGGCCGACAAGGAGCGGAAGAAGGAGGAGGAGCAGGCCGCCGCCCCGCAGGACGGCAGGCAGTACGCGAAGGAGGCCGCCGGCCAGGGCGGCGCCCCGGGCGCGTACGCCCCCAAGGGGACGGCCGCGCCGGCCGCCGGTGCCCCCGCGGGTCCGCTCGCCAAGGACGGCAAGCCCCTGACCTTGCGTTTCGTGCTCCCGTCGGGTCCCGGCTCGGACTCGCTGCGCACGGTCGCCGACAAGATCTCGCAGATGCTGCAGAAGATCGGCATCCGCACGGAGACGGCGAAGGTCGCCGGCGACAGCTACTTCAAGGACCACATCGCGTCCGGTCAGTACGACCTGGCGCTCTACTCGTGGCCCGCCTCGGCCTTCCCGGCCACCGACGCCCGGCCGATCTACGCCAAGCCGGTGCCCGCCGCCGACGGCTCGCTCACGATCGAGCAGAACTACACCCGGGTCGGCACGGACCACATCGACCAGCTCTTCGACCAGGCGATCTCGACGCTGGACGAGGGCGAGGAGCGCTCCCTGGTCAAGAAGGCGGACGCCCGTATCTGGGCCGCTGCAGGATCGATTCCTCTTTATCAGCGCCCGGAGCTGGTCGCCGCCCGCCGCAACCTCGCCAACGCGGGAGCCTTCGGTTTCCAGGAGCCCGCGTACGAGGACATGGGCTTCCTGAAGCCCAACGCGCGGCCGGGCGCCGAGCCGGGGTCCAAGAAGGGGTCCGCGCCGGCCTCCTCGCCGGCCGCGAGCCCCTCCGAGGCGCGGTCGGAGGGCTGAGCGGCGCCCTGGACGTGACGCACATCGCGTCTTGACGTGACGCACATCGCACCGCTCAAGATCAATTAGCTCAGATCCAGCTCAAGTCCCTTGCCCGCCGGCCCGTCCGGCGGGCAAGGTTCGTTACACCACTTGACCTGCGGTTTCCTCGGGGCGTCCCCCACGCCCGCGCCCGCTGTTCACTCACTGTGCATTGCTCACCCCACGGCCCGAGAAGGCCACCTCGGCCGGAGCCCCGTACGATGGGGTGAGGCCGTGGCGTGTCCAGCCCGGCAGGGCGCGCGTACGAAGAGACGTACGCGCAGCCGTCCACTCACTCCGGGAGTACGCCGCAATATGGCCACGCGCCACGACATCCGTAACGTCGCCATCGTCGCCCACGTCGACCACGGCAAGACGACCATCGTCGATGCCATGCTCAAGCAGGCCGGCTCGTTCGCCGCGCACGCCGCCGAGTCCCTCGACGACCGCATGATGGACTCGAACGACCTGGAGCGTGAGAAGGGCATCACGATCCTGGCCAAGAACACGGCGGTGAAGTACCACCCGAAGGATGGCGGCGACGTCATCACGATCAACATCATCGACACCCCGGGCCACGCCGACTTCGGTGGCGAGGTCGAGCGCGGTCTGTCGATGGTCGACGCGGTGGTCCTGCTCGTGGACGCGTCCGAGGGCCCGCTCCCGCAGACCCGCTTCGTGCTGCGCAAGGCGCTCCAGCAGCGTCTGCCCGTCATCCTGTGCATCAACAAGACGGACCGCCCGGACTCCCGGATCGACGAGGTCGTCAACGAGACGTACGACCTCTTCCTCGACCTGGACGCCGACGAGGACCAGATCGAGTTCCCGATCGTCTACGCGTGCGGCCGTGACGGCATCGCCTCGCTGACCAAGCCGGAGAACGGCACGGTCCCGGCGGACTCCACCAGCCTGGAGCCGTTCTTCTCCACGATCCTGGAGCACGTCCCGGCCCCGACGTACGACGAGGAGGCCCCCCTCCAGGCGCACGTCACCAACCTGGACGCCGACAACTTCCTCGGCCGTATCGCGCTCCTGCGCGTCGAGCAGGGCGAGCTGCGCAAGGGCCAGACGGTCGCGTGGATCAAGCGTGACGGCACCATCTCGAACGTCCGCATCACCGAGCTGATGATGACCGAGGCGCTCACCCGCAAGCCCGCCGAGGTCGCGGGCCCCGGTGACATCTGCGCCGTCGCCGGTATCCCGGACATCATGATCGGCGAGACGCTGGCCGACCCGGAGAACCCGGTCGCCCTCCCGCTGATCACGGTCGACGAGCCGGCCATCTCCATGGTCATCGGTACGAACACCTCGCCGCTGGTCGGCCGTGGCGGCACGGGCAAGGGCGCCGGCGCCAAGTCCGCCGTCAAGGACCGCAAGGTCACCGCCCGCCAGGTCAAGGACCGCCTCGACCGCGAGCTGATCGGTAACGTCTCGCTCCGCGTCCTCGACACCGAGCGCCCCGACGCCTGGGAGGTGCAGGGCCGCGGTGAGCTGGCCCTGGCGATCCTGGTCGAGCAGATGCGCCGCGAGGGCTTCGAGCTGACCATCGGCAAGCCGCAGGTCGTCACCCGCGAGGTCGACGGCAAGACGCACGAGCCCGTCGAGCGCCTCACGGTCGACGTCCCCGAGGAGCACATGGGCGCGGTCACGCAGCTCATGGGTGTCCGCAAGGGCCGCATGGACAACATGTCGAACCACGGCTCCGGCTGGGTCCGCATGGAGTTCGTCGTTCCGTCGCGTGGCCTCATCGGCTTCCGTACCGAGTTCCTGACGAACACCCGCGGTACGGGTATCGCCCACTCCATCCACGAGGGCCACGAGCCGTGGTTCGGCACGCTGACGACCCGTAACAACGGCTCGCTGGTCGCCGACCGCGCCGGTGCCGTCACCGCGTTCGCGATGACGAACCTCCAGGAGCGCGGCGTGCTGTTCACCGACCCCGGCACCGAGGTGTACGAGGGCATGATCGTCGGCGAGAACTCGCGCGCCGACGACATGGACGTGAACATCACCAAGGAGAAGAAGCTCACGAACATGCGGTCCTCGTCGGCCGACTCGTTCGAGGCGATCGTCCCGCCGCGCAAGCTCTCCCTGGAGCAGTCCCTGGAGTTCTGCCGCGACGACGAGTGCGTCGAGGTGACCCCGGAGGCCGTCCGCATCCGTAAGGTCGTCCTGGACCAGAAGGAGCGCGGCCGCTCGGCCTCGCGCGCCAAGCACAGCTGATCCCGCGACAGTTGGGCCCGGACTCCCTCAGGGGGTCCGGGCCTTCGTCGTATGTCCTGCGCCGGAGGTCCGGCGCAGGACATTTTTTACAGGATCGTCGCCCGCACCAGGTGGTACTTCACTACCCTCGTGGCATCCTGGACGCGTTCCCGCGTAGTCCACGCGCGTTGACCGGCCCGCCGGGAGTCTTTCCACGGCCCTGCTCAGGGGCGCGTGATGTGCAACTCGTTTTCCCCTGGCAACCGTCCGGAATCCGGACGTCACTGACCGATAGATGTGTAACGAGTCCGTTTCGCAGGGATCTATCTCGGATCTGTTTGTCCGGATTTTGGGCTAAGTACGCATCAGGTGTGATCGAACCGAGACCAAAACACTGTGGTCGGCCCGATTCTCATGCCAGATAGTTGAGCGCGTAGAGCTCGGGTCAATGGGTCACGCACTGTGGGGAGTGCCGACTCGCGAGCACACTGAGGCACCATCGATCCTCGCCGTCAGGGGTGTCGGCAGGATGGAGAGTGTCTCCACTTGTAGTGAACAAAAGTGGACTCATGAGGAGGAACCCATGCGAGGTGCCACAAGCGCCATATGGGTCGCGTCGTCCCTGATGGCAGGTAGAGGACTCGCGGGCAGTAGCCCCGTGACCGGCACGGCGCTCAAGCGCCGCGACAGTCTCTGACGGCTCGGCCTGCCCGGTCGGGCCAGGCTCCCCCCGGGGTGGGTTCACCCCAGTCGTAGCTTCAACCGCGCGCATCCGGCCTTGGGTTGCCGTGTACCGCCCGTAGGTCGTCGTACCCCCTGGTGGCAAATCCAACTGGAGTGGCGTACGCCGTGCGACGGCTGTCGGTCCGGTGCTCCGTTCCCACAGGGAGGAGCCCGCCGTGTGCCGACGACCTCCAACACCTGTGAAATGGACGAATCATGACGAGTCCAATCGAGATTGAGGGCGCCGAGACCTCTTCCGCCTTGGACAAAGAGCCGGAGCCGAAGGGCGCCGGAAAGAAGAACGAGACGGTTCAGGGCCGTTCGCCCGGCCGCCTCATGTGGCTCCGCTTCAAGCGGGACAGGACGGGCGTCGTCTCCGCCTGGATCGTGCTGTTCTTCTTCGTGATATCGGCGGCCGCGCCGCTCATCTCGAAGCTCTACGGCAAGGACCCCTACGAGTTCTACGGCCAGGACGACCCCACACTCCTCAACGAGTTCAACCTGCCGGCCGGCCCCAACGGCGGCATGTCGCCCGAGCACTGGTTCGGCATCGACCCCAACTACGGGCGCGACGTCTTCAGTTACCTGCTCTACGGCATGCGTACGTCGCTCTACACCGCGCTCCTCGCCACCATCGGCATCGTCATCGTGGGCGTGCTCATCGGTCTGGTCTCCGGGTACTTCGGCGGCAAGATCGACTACTGGCTCGGGCGTCTGACCGACTTCATGCTCGCGCTGCCCAGCCAGCTGTTCATGGTCGCGGTGATGCCCGTCGTGGTCACGGTGTTCGTGGCTCCCGACGAGGAGACCCCGGTCTACATCCGCTTCCTCGCCATCCTCGGCGTGATGTGGCTCCTCACCTGGATGAGCCTGTCCCGCCTGGTCCGCGCCGTCACGCTGTCCCTGCGTGAGCGCGAGTTCGTCGAGGCCGCGAAGGTCGCCGGCGCCTCGCCCTGGCGGATCATCCGCAAGGAGCTGCTGCCCAACCTGATCACGCCGATCATCGTGCAGGGCACCTATCTGCTCCCCAGCACCATCCTCTCGGTCGCCTTCCTCTCGTTCGTCGGTGTCGGTTACCAGGACCCGACCCCCGACTGGGGCCTGATGTTCGCCACCGGCGCCAACATCTACGAGCAGGACCCGACTTACATGTTCTTCCCGGGTATCGCCATGGTCGTGTTCTTCGTGGCGTTCAACCTCCTCGGGGACTCCGTCCGGGACGCGTTCGATCCCAAGACGGGGCGCTGAACCACTCCCCCAGGGGGTAGCTGCCACCCGGGCGCCGGCCATACCGGATGCGCCAGGCAGCACCAAAGGATCACTACTCACAGGCAGGTGGATCTAACTCCATGAGCATCCTTCGTACGCGCACGGCGCAGGCAACGGTCGTCGCGGTGACCGCCGGCGCGCTGGCACTCACCGGCTGCAGCGCCGGTTCCAAGGGCGGCGACAAGAACGTGGGCAAGTCCCAGACGGACGCCCTCGCGCAGGCCAAGCCGGTCGTCATCGGCACCGCCGCGCAGTCCGTCGGTCCCGCCAAGGAGGTTCCGGGGTCCCGCAAGGGCGGCACCATCCAGGTCTACCAGGAGACCGACTTCTCCCACCTCGACCCGGGCCAGATCTACGTCTCCGACGCCGGTCTCCTGTCCAAGCTCCTCTACCGCGGCCTGACCACGTACGTCGAGGACGACAAGGGCGACCAGACGGTCGTCGGCGACCTCGCCACGGACGCCGGCAAGTCCTCGGACGGCGGCAAGACCTGGACCTACACGCTCAAGAAGGGCGTCAAGGACCAGAACGGCCACGTCATCACGTCGGCCGACATCCGTCACAGCTTCGAGCGCCTGTACGCCTCCTTCGAGACGGACGGCCCGACCTACGTCCAGCAGTGGCTGTCCGGTGAGGGCACCAAGTACCGCAAGGCGTACACCGGTCCGTACAAGGGCAAGCACCTGCCCGACTCGGTCATCGCGACCCCGGACGACCAGACCGTCGTCTTCCACTTCCTGAAGCCGCACAGCGACGCCCCGCAGGCGCTCGCCATGGCCGCCTACGCGGTCGTCCCGGAGAAGACGGACACCAAGGAGAAGTACGACCAGGCGCCCGTCGCCACCGGCCCGTACAAGATCTCCGAGTACAAGTCGGGCAAGAGCCTGAAGCTGGTCCGCAACCCCGGCTGGGACCCGAAGACGGACCCGATGCGTCACCAGTACGTCGATGGCTTCAACATCGACTACAACCAGGACAAGGCCACGCAGACCAAGACGATCCTGGCCGACCGTGCCGAGGCCAAGAACGCCATCATGTTCTCCGGCCAGATCGACGCCACCCAGCTGCAGAAGATCACGACCGACAAGGCCGTGATGAAGCGCACCGTGCAGGGCTACGCCCCGTACGTGTGGCAGCTGAACTTCAACATGGACCGCGTCAAGGACAAGCGCATCCGTGACGCCATCGCCCTGGCGATCCCGGCCAACGCGGCCGGCCACGCCGACGGTGGTGCCTACGGCGGCGACCCCGCGACCAGCCTGATGTCGCCCACCACCCCGGGCTACGACAAGAAGTTCGACCCGTTCAACCGCACCAAGAAGCCCAACGGTGACATCGCCGCGGCGAAGAAGCTCATCGACGAGGCCGGCGCCAAGGGCAAGAAGCTCGTCTACGCGTACGCCAACACCCCGGTCCGTACCACTCAGGCGAACCTGATCATCAACAACCTGAAGAAGATCGGCCTCGACATCCAGAAGAAGGAGATCGACGCCGCGACCTGGTACGAGCAGATGGGCAAGGTCAAGAACGGCCTCGACCTCTACATGACCGGCTGGGGCCAGGACTGGGCGGACGGCAACACCGTCTTCCCGCCGTCCTTCGACGGTGCGCAGATCCAGGACGGCTCGTCGAACTACTCGCACACCAACGACAAGCACGTGAACGCGGAGCTCGCCCGCATCCAGGCGATCTCTGACTCCGCCGAGCGCGCCAAGGAGTACGGCAAGCTCTCCGAGTACATCAGCACCAAGATCAACCCGGCCGCCCCGATCTACTACACCAAGGTGTTCCAGATCGCCGGTTCCAACGTCGGTGGCCTGCGGTACTCGACGGTGACGAGCTACACCGACCCGACCGCGGTCTTCCTCAAGAAGTAGTCGGTTCAAGGCAGTTCCCGGGGGTGAGGGCGCGGCGGTGCCCTCACCCCCGGGCGCCGGACCCCCTCCAGGCCTCCCACCGCCGCCGTCCTGAGAGCAGCTCACTGCCATGCTTCGATTTCTCATACGCCGGACGCTCGGCGCAGCACTCATCCTTCTGCTGATCAGCGCCTTCACGTACTTCATGTACTTCGCCATCCCACAGGACCCGGCGATGCTCGCATGTGGCAAGAACTGCACCCCGGATGCGCTGGCGCTCATTCACAAGAACCTCGGGCTCGACAAGCCGGTGCCCGTCCAGTACTGGGACTACCTCTCCGGCATCTTCGTCGGACGTGACTTCGGCGTGGGCCACTGCAGCGCACCCTGCTTCGGCGTCTCGTTCCGCAACAACCAGATGGTGTGGAGCACCATGATGGACCGTCTCCCGCTGACGCTGTCCCTCACCTTCGGCTCCCTCATCGTCTTCCTGGCCGCCGGTCTCGGCGCCGGCCTGCTGGCCGCCCGCTTCCGCGGCACCTGGCTCGACAAGACCTTCAGCGGCGCCTCGCTGGTCACCAGCTCGTTCCAGATCTACTTCATCGGCCCGGTCGTCATGGGCCTCCTCGTCTTCAGCACGGGCTGGCTGGACAAGCCCAAGTACGTGCCGCTCACGGATGACCCCTTCGGCTGGTTCATGGGCCTGCTGATCCCCTGGATCATCATGGCGACGATCTTCACGGCCAACTACACGCGTATGGCCCGCTCCTCGATGATCGAGCAGCTCCAGGAGGAGCACGTCCGCGCCGCCCGGGCGAAGGGCATGAGCAGCCGCTACACGTTCTTCCGCTACGCCTGGCGCGGTTCGCTCATCCCGATCATCACGATCCTCGGCATGGACATCGGCGGTCTGCTCAGCGGTGGCATGGTCACCGAGCTGACCTTCGGCCTCGCGGGCATGGGCCGGCTCGCCCGTGACTCGGTGGTCGGCAAGGACCTGCCCGTCCTCATGGGCGTCATGATCCTCAGCGCCGCCTTCATCATCGTCTGCAACATCGTCGTGGACGCTCTGTACGCCGTCGTCGACCCGCGCGTGCGTCTGTCCTAGGAGAACGACCGTGACCACACTCACCAAGACCGAGAACGCTCCGGCCCCCACCGGCGGCGACGCGTTCCTCTCGGTACGCGACCTGAAGGTGCAGTTCTCCACCGAGGACGGCATCGTCAAGGCTGTGGACGGGCTCTCCTTCGACCTCGAGCGCGGCAAGACGCTCGGCATCGTCGGCGAGTCGGGCTCCGGCAAGTCGGTGACCAACCTGACCGTGCTCGGCCTGCACAACCGGAAGAACACCAACGTCGAGGGCGAGATCGTCCTCGACGGCAAGGAACTGCTCACCGCCACCGAGCCCGAGCTGGAGAAGCTCCGCGGCAACAAGATGGCGATGATCTTCCAGGACTCGCTGACCGCGCTCTCCCCGTACTACACGGTGGGCCGGCAGATCTCGGAGCCCTTCCGCAAGCACACCGGGGCCAGCAAGAAGGAGGCCCGCGACCGGGCCATCCAGATGCTGGAGAAGGTGGGCATCCCCCACCCGAAGCAGCGGGTGGACGACTACCCGCACCAGTTCTCCGGCGGTATGCGCCAGCGCGCCATGATCGCCATGTCCCTGGTCTGCAACCCCGACCTGCTGATCGCCGACGAGCCGACCACCGCGCTCGACGTGACCGTGCAGGCGCAGATCCTCGACCTGCTCAAGGACCTCCAGCAGGAGTTCGGCTCCGCGATCATCATGATCACCCACGACCTGGGCGTCGTGGCGAACATGGCCGACGACCTGCTCGTGATGTACGCGGGCCGGGCCGTGGAGCGCGGCTCCGTGCGCGAGGTCCTCAAGGCGCCCGAACACCCCTACACCTGGGGACTGCTCGGCTCCATGCCGCGCCTCAACTCGGACGTCAACGAGCCGCTGCTGCCGATCCCCGGCTCGCCGCCGTCGCTGCTCAACCCGCCGAGCGGCTGCGCCTTCCACCCGCGGTGCGCCTTCACCGACAAGGTGGACGGCGGCCGTTGCAAGGAAGACCGGCCCGAGCTGCCCGCGGGACGCGGCTCCGCCTGCCATCTGACGGCGGATCAGAAGCAGCAGGTCTTCATCGAGACGATTCAGCCCCGGCTGGGCTGACCTACCGGCGACTGGGGCAACAACCATGAGCGAGAACACCAACAGCACGACGGCGGTCGCCGACGTGATCCCGGGCCAGCGTGACGCGGACTCCGCGCCGCTGCTCCAGGTCCGGGACCTGAAGAAGCACTTCCCGATCAAGGGCGGCTTCCCGATCCGGCGGACCGTCGGCGCCGTCAAGGCCGTCGACGGCGTCTCCTTCGACGTCCACCCGGGCGAGGCCCTCGGCCTCGTCGGCGAGTCCGGCTGCGGCAAGTCGACGACGGGCCGTCTCCTGACCCGCCTGTACGAGCCGACGGAAGGCACCGTCACCTACAACGGCCAGGACATCAGCCACCTCAACCGCAGGCAGCTGGCGCCCATCAGGTCCGAGATCCAGATGATCTTCCAGGACCCGTACGCGTCGCTGAACCCGCGCCAGACGGTCGGCTCGATCATCTCCGGCCCGATGGAGATCAACGGCATCAACCCGCCCGGCGGCCGCGAGGCCCGCGTGCGGGAGCTGCTCGAGATCGTCGGCCTGAACCCCGAGCACTACAACCGCTTCCCGCACGAGTTCTCGGGCGGCCAGCGCCAGCGCATCGGCGTCGCCCGCGCGGTGGCCCTGGAGCCGAAGCTGATCATCGCCGACGAGCCGGTCTCCGCGCTCGACGTGTCGATCCAGGCCCAGGTCATCAACCTGCTGCAGAAGGTGCAGCGGGAGATGGGCATCGCGTTCGTCTTCATCGCCCACGACCTGGCGATCGTGCGGCACTTCTCGCAGCGCATCGCGGTCATGTACCTGGGCAAGGTCGTCGAGATCGCCGACCGCGAGTCGCTCTACACGCGGCCCCGGCACCCGTACACGCACGCCCTGATGTCGGCCGTGCCGAACGCGGACATCGACGCCGAGAAGAAGGAGCGGATCCGCCTGGAGGGCGACGTCCCCTCGCCGATCTCGCCGCCGTCCGGCTGCCGCTTCCGCACCCGCTGCTGGAAGGCGCAGGACAAGTGCGCCACGGAGGAGCCCCCGCTCGTCCAGATCTCCGGCAGCAACGAGGGCCACCTCACGGCCTGTCACTTCCCGGAGGAGCCGACCACCGTGGACCGCGGCGAGGACATCGTCCTCGACCCGGCACTCGCGGCCCTCGAGGAGTCCGGCGAGAACGCCTGACGTTCGGGGTTCTCCCTTGACGGCCCGCCACCGGTGACGCACCGGTGGCGGGCCGTCGCTGTTCATGCGCTCGTACGGACTGGCTGAAAATGCGTCATGTGCTGCCAAAGGTGATATTTGGGCCTAAGTGCCGTAAAGGCGCGGACCCGGAAGTATTCCTAGGAGGCAGTTCATGCGTGGAGCCACGCACGCCAAGTGGGCCGCATGCGCGGTGGCCGTCGCCCTGTCGGCGTCGGCCTGTGGTGGTGGGGGCGGCGGCGGTGGCGGCAACGGCTCAGGGATCGTCCGCTCGTCCTGGGGTGACCCGCAGAACCCCCTGGAACCCTCGAACACCAACGAGGTGCAGGGCGGCAAGGTCCTCGACATGCTCTTCCGTGGCCTGAAGCGCTACAACCCCAAGACGGGCGCCGCCGAGAACATGCTGGCGGACAAGATCGACACCAAGGACTCGGTCAACTTCACCATCACGGTCAAGGACGGCTGGAAGTTCTCCAACGGCGAGAAGGTCACCGCGCAGTCCTTCGTGGACGCCTGGAACTACGGCGCGAACCTGAAGCACAACCAGAAGAACGCCTACTTCTTCGGCCAGATCGAGGGCTACACCAAGGTCCACCCCGACACCGGCACCCCGAGCGCCACCAACCTGTCCGGGCTCAAGGTCACCGGCCCCCTCACCTTCTCGGTCAAGCTCAGCCAGAAGTTCTCGCTGTGGCCCGACACCCTCGGCTACGCGGCCTTCTCGCCGCTCCCCAAGGCCTTCTTCACCAACCACTCCGCCTGGGTGAGCAAGCCGATCGGCAACGGCCCGTACACGATCCACAGCTACACCAAGGGCTCCCAGATGTCCCTGCGCAAGTGGGACCAGTACCCGGGGACCGACAAGGCGCAGAACGGCGGCGTGGACCTGAAGGTCTACACCGACAACAACACGGCGTACACCGACCTGACGGCCGGCAACCTCGACCTCGTCGACGACGTCCCCGCCGCGCAGCTCAAGAACGTCAGCGCCGACCTGGGCGGCCGGTACATCAACACTCCGGCCGGCATCATCCAGACGCTCGCCTTCCCGTTCTACGACCCGGCGTGGAACAAGCCGGACAGTTACAAGGTCCGCAAGGGCCTGTCCATGGCGATCAACCGCAAGCAGATCACCGAGACGATCTTCCAGAAGACCCGCACCCCGGCCACGGACTGGACCTCGCCGGTCCTCGGCAAGGACGGCGGCTTCCAGGACGGCCTGTGCGGCAGCAGCTGCGAATACAACCCCAGTGAGGCCAAGAAGCTGGTCAAGCAGGGCGGCGGCCTCCCCGGCGGCCAGGTGAAGATCGGCTACAACGCCGACACCGGCAGCCACAAGGAGTGGGTCGACGCCGTCTGCAACAGCATCAACAACGCGCTCGGCAACGACAGGGCCTGCGTCGGCCTGCCCACCGGCACCTTCGCCGACTTCCGCAACAAGATCACGCAGAAGAAGATGTCGAGCCCGTTCCGCGCCGGCTGGCAGATGGACTACCCGCTCATCCAGAACTTCCTGCAGCCGCTGTACTACACCAACGCCTCGTCCAACGACGGCCACTGGTCCAACAAGCAGTTCGACAAGCTCGTCAACCAGGCCAACGCCGAGTCCAACAAGACCAAGGCAGTGAAGCTGTTCCAGCAGGCCGAGGGCGTCGTACGGGACAACATGGCCGCCATTCCGCTCTGGTACCAGAACGGCAGCGCCGGCTACTCCGACAACGTCACCAACGTCACCCTGAACCCGTTCAGCGTCCCGGTCTACAACCAGATCAAGGTCAAGTGACGTCCGGGGAACGGCCGCCCGGCCTCTGACGGGCGGCCGCTCCCCCCGATTCGGGAGCCCCGTATGGGACGTTATGTGATCAGGCGTCTGCTGCAGATGATCCCGGTCTTCTTCGGCGCGACGCTGCTCATCTTCCTGATGGTCAACGTGATGGGCGACCCCGTCGCGGGACTGTGCGGCGAGCGGGCCTGCGACCCCGCCACGGCAGCCCAGCTCAAGCAGGAGTTCGGCCTCGACAAGCCCGTCTGGCAGCAGTACCTGACCTACATGGGGAACGTCTTCACCGGCGACTTCGGCACCGCGTTCAACGGCCAGAAGGTCACCGAACTGATGGCGGCGGCCTTCCCCGTGACGATCCGCCTGACCATCGTGGCGATCCTCTTCGAGATCATCATCGGCATCACGCTCGGCGTCGTCACGGGCCTGCGCCGCGGACGCCCCGTCGACACCAGCGTGCTGCTGCTCACCCTGGTCGTCATCTCCGTCCCGACCTTCGTCACCGGCCTGCTGCTCCAGCTCCTGCTCGGCGTCGAATGGGGGCTCATCAAACCCGCCGTGTCCACCGAGGCGACGTTCTCCGAACTGATCGTCCCCGGCCTCGTGCTCGCCTCGGTCTCCCTCGCGTACGTCACCCGGCTCACCAGGACATCCATCGCGGAGAACCGGCGCGCCGACTACGTCCGCACCGCCATCGCCAAGGGCCTGCCCCGGCACCGCGTCATCACCCGGCACCTGCTGCGCAACTCACTGATCCCGGTCGTCACGTTCATCGGCACCGACATCGGCGCCCTGATGGGCGGCGCCATCGTCACGGAGCGGATCTTCAACATCCACGGCGTCGGCTACCAGCTCTACCAGGGCATTCTCCGGCAGAACACCCAGACCGTCGTCGGCTTCGTGACGGTCCTCGTCCTCGTCTTCCTGGTGGCCAACCTGATCGTCGACCTCCTGTACGCCGTACTCGACCCGAGGATCCGCTATGCCTGAACCCCAGCCGCCGGAGCCCTACCTGTCGGGCGGGGGCCGCGCCCCGGAGGACGGGGCCATCGCCGCGACCGGCGCGGGCGGCGCCATGGACCTCGCCACGAGCGAGGGGACCACGCTGGAGAAGACGCCCGGCGGTCCCGAGGGCACGGGTCCTGCGGGCAAGCCGCGCAGCCTCTGGTCGGACGCCTGGCGCGATCTGCGTCGCAACCCGATCTTCATCATCTCGGGCCTGATCATCGTCTTCCTCGTCTTCATCTCGCTCTGGCCCTCGCTGATCGCCTCCGGCAACCCGCTGTCCTGCGACCTCGCCAAGGCCCAGGAAGGCTCCCAGGCGGGCCACCCCTTCGGCTTCGACGGCCAGGGCTGCGACGTCTACACCCGCACCGTGTACGGCGCCCGCACCTCCGTCACCGTCGGCGTCTGCGCCACCATCGGCGTCTCCCTCCTCGGCAGCGTCCTCGGCGGGCTCGCCGGGTTCTTCGGCGGATCCTGGGACGCGATCCTGTCCCGCATCACCGACGTCTTCTTCGCCATCCCCGTCGTCCTCGGCGGCCTGGTGCTCCTGTCCGTGGTCACCAGCTCCACCGTCTGGCCGGTCATCGGGTTCATGGTGCTGCTCGGCTGGCCGCAGCTCTCCCGCATCGCCCGCGGCTCCGTCATCACGGCCAAACAGAACGACTACGTCCAGGCGGCGCGGGCCCTCGGCGCCTCCAACTCCCGGATGATGCTGCGCCACATCCTGCCCAACGCGGTCGCCCCGGTCATCGTCGTCGCCACCATCGCCCTCGGCACGTACATCGCCCTGGAGGCGACGCTCTCGTACCTCGGCGTCGGCCTGAAGCCGCCCACCGTCAGCTGGGGCATCGACATCTCCGCGGCGTCCCCGTACATCCGCAACGCCCCGCACATGCTGCTGTGGCCCGCGGGTGCCCTCGCCGTCACCGTGCTCGCGTTCATCATGCTCGGCGACGCGGTGCGCGACGCCCTCGACCCCAAGCTGAGGTAGGCGCCCATGCTGCTCGAAGTACGCGATCTGCAGGTGGAGTTCCGTACGCGTGAGGGGGTCGCCAAGGCGGTCAACGGCGTCAACTACACCGTCGACGAGGGCGAGACCCTCGCCGTGCTCGGCGAGTCCGGGTCCGGCAAGTCCGTGACCGCGCAGGCGATCATGGGCATCCTCGACATGCCGCCGGGGAAGATCGCCGGCGGCGAGATCGTCTTCCAGGGCAAGGACCTGCTGAAGCTCAAGGAGGAGGAGCGCAGGAAGGTCCGCGGCGCCAAGATGGCGATGATCTTCCAGGACGCCCTGAGCTCCCTCAACCCCGTGCTTTCCGTGGGCGCCCAGATCGGCGAGCTGTTCACCGTCCACCAGGGAATGTCCCGCAAGGACGCCAGGACCAAGGCCGTCGAGCTGATGGACCGGGTCAGGATCCCGGCCGCCCAGGAGCGCGTCGGCCAGTACCCGCACCAGTTCAGCGGCGGCATGCGCCAGCGCATCATGATCGCGATGGCGCTCGCCCTCGAACCGGACCTGATCATCGCCGACGAGCCCACCACCGCCCTCGACGTCACCGTCCAGGCCCAGGTCATGGACCTGCTCGCCGAGCTCCAGCGCGAACTCGGCATGGGCCTCATCCTCATCACCCACGACCTGGGCGTCGTCGCGGACGTCGCCGACAGGATCGCCGTCATGTACGCGGGCCGCATCGTCGAGACGGCCCCCGTGCACGAGATCTACAAGCGCCCCGCCCACCCGTACACCAAGGGCCTGCTCGAATCGATCCCGCGCCTCGACCAGAAGGGCCAGGAGCTGTACGCGATCAAGGGCCTGCCGCCCAACCTGATGCACATCCCGCCCGGCTGCGCCTTCAACCCGCGCTGCCCGATGGCCCAGGACGTGTGCCGCACGGACGTCCCCCCGCTCTACGAGGTGAGCCCGACCCGCCGGAGCGCCTGCCACTTCTGGAAGGAGACGCTCGATGCCGGCCAGTGAACCCATCCTGGAGGTCAGCGGCCTGGTCAAGCACTATCCGCTCACCCAGGGAATCCTGTTCAAGAAGCAGGTCGGCGCGGTCAAGGCCGTCGACGGCGTCGACTTCGCGCTCGGCCAGGGCGAGACCCTCGGCATCGTCGGCGAGTCCGGCTGCGGCAAGTCGACCGTCGCCAAGATGCTCGTCAACCTGGAGCGGCCGACCGCCGGTCAGATCAAGTACAAGGGCGAGGACGTCACCAAGCTGTCGGGGCGCGCCCTCAAAGCCGTACGCCGCAACATCCAGATGGTGTTCCAGGACCCGTACACGTCCCTCAACCCCCGCATGACCGTCGGCGACATCATCGGGGAGCCGTACGAGATCCACCCCGAGGTGGCCCCCAAGGGAGACCGGCGCCGCAGGGTCCAGGACCTCCTCGACGTGGTCGGCCTCAACCCCGAGTACATCAACCGCTACCCGCACCAGTTCTCCGGCGGCCAGCGCCAGCGCATCGGCATCGCGCGCGGCCTCGCCCTGCGCCCCGAGATCATCGTCGCCGACGAGCCGGTCTCCGCCCTGGACGTCTCCGTGCAGGCACAGGTCGTCAACCTGCTCGACAGCCTCCAGAACGAGTTCGACCTGTCCTACGTCTTCATCGCCCACGACCTGTCCATCGTCCGGCACATCTCCGACCGGGTCGGCGTCATGTACCTCGGGCGCATCGTCGAGATCGGCACCGACGAGGAGATCTACGAACACCCCACCCACCCCTACACGCAGGCGCTCCTGTCCGCCGTCCCCGTCCCCGACCCGGAGGCGCGCGAGCACCGCGAACGGATCATCCTCAGCGGAGACGTGCCCTCCCCGGCCAACATCCCTTCGGGCTGCCGCTTCCGCACCCGCTGCTGGAAGGCGCAGGAGCGGTGCGCCCTGGAGGTCCCGGAGCTGGCAGTGCCCGCCGTGCTCCGCATCGGAGAGAAGACCCCGGCCCAGCACGACTCGGCCTGCTTCTTCGCCGAGGAGAAACACGTCGTGCCCACCGAGTAGGCGCGCGTACGTGTCGGGGCAAATCAGCACCAACTGCGTTAACACCCAGGCAACTTGGCCGTCGCGACACCGATATGTGAACGCGGCACACTGAACAGCGTACGGCCGTGCGGGTGCCGTGGACCGGCCGGGGCGCGCCATGTCGCCCCGGCCGGTCGCCTTTCTAGGCCAGTCCCAGCGAGCGCTTCAGGAAGTCCACCTGGAGCAGCAGCAGATTCTCCGCGACCCGCTCCTGCGGCGTCATGTGCGTCACGCCCGACAGCGGCAGCACCTCGTGCGGCCGGCCCGCGGCGAGGAGCGCCGACGACAGCCGCAGGCTGTGCGCCACGACCACGTTGTCGTCGGCCAGGCCGTGCACGATCATCAGCGGCCGGTGCTGGTCCGCCGCCTCGGCCAGACCGTCGTCGGTGACCAGCGAGTTCTTCGCGTACACCTCGGGCGACGCCTTCGGGTCGCCCAGGTAGCGCTCCGTGTAGTGCGTGTCGTAGAGCCGCCAGTCCGTGACCGGGGCGCCCGCGATGCCCGCGTGGAACACGTCGGGGCGGCGCAGGACCGCTAGCCCCGCGAGATAACCGCCGTACGACCAGCCCCGGATCGCCACCCGGTTCAGGTCGAGCGGGAAGACGTCGGCGAGCGCGTGCAGCGCCGTGACCTGGTCGTCGAGGGTGAGCGTGAGGTCCTCGTGGATCGCCTTCTCCCGGGCGGGGGAGTGGCCCGGGGTGCCGCGGCCGTCCGCGACGACCACCACGAAGCCCTGGTCCGCGAACCACTGCGACGTCAGATGCGGGTTGTGCGCGGCGACCACCCGCTGCCCGTGCGGGCCGCCGTACGGGTCGAGCAGCACCGGCAGCGGGCCGTCGCCCTGCCGGTACGCGGACGGAAGCAGGACGGCGCACGGGATTCCGGCCGCCTCAGTGAGGGTCAGGCGGGGGCTCAGCGATGGACGCTCGGCGTGCGAGGCGACCGTCGCGAGGTGCTTGCCGTCCCGCAGGACCCGCACCAGGGTGCCCGGCTCGTCGGTGCGCGTGGACGCCAGGACGGTCACGCCGCCCGCGCGCACCGCGGAGTGCACGCCCGGCTCGTCCGAGACGCGCTCCACACCCAGCTCGTTGACCCGGTACACGTGCACCTCGCCGGTCTCGCGGTCCACCGCCGCCGAGCCCGCCGACGCCGAGATCAGCACGTCGCTCTCCCCGACGTCCAGGACCGCCCGCACATGCAACTGCGGCCCCGTCAGCGGCCGTTCACCGACCGCGAGGACCCGCGCCCCGCCCTCGTCCGCGATCCGCACGAGCTGCCCGCTCGGCGACCACGACGGCACACCGGGGAACAGCTCCAGCCACTGCCCGTCCTCGTCGGCGTGCACCATCCGCGTCGAACCGTCGTCGACGTTCACCGCGAGGTACAGCTCGCTGAGCTGGTCACGCGCCTGCACGAGGATCAGCGGCGCCCCGTCCGCCGACCAGTGCACCCGCGCCAGATACGGGTACCTCGCCCGGTCCCACGTCACCTCGGTGCGCGCCCCGTCCAGACCCACGACGAAGAGCCGCACCTCCGCGTTGGGCGTGCCCGCCGCCGGGTACGCGGTGCGGGCGGGCTCGCGGTCCGGGTGGGCCGGATCCGCGATCCACCAGCGCCGCACGGGCGCGTCGTCCGCCCGGGCCACGAGCAGCCGGTCCGATTCGGGCGACCACCAGAAGCCCCGCGAGCGGTCCATCTCCTCGGCCGCGACGAACTCCGCGAGCCCGTACGTCACCGTCGACGCCTCGTCCCCGTCCGGCGCCGCGAGCGCCCGGTCGCCCTCGCCGTCCGCGCCGACGACACGCAGCGCGCCCCCGGACACGTACGCGACATGGCGGCCGTCCGGCGAGGGGCGCGGGTCGATCAGGGGGCCGGGAACCCGGAGTTCACGGGTCGTGCCCGCACGGAGCTCGGCGGTGAAGAGCCGCCCGGACAGCGCGAACGCGGCCAGCTCCACGGCCGCGTCCGTCGCGTAGCCGACGATGCCCGCGGCTCCCTCGCGGCTGCGCTCGCGCCGCGCGCGCTCCTCGTCCGACAGATCCTCCTCGGCGCCGCCCAGCAGCACCCGCGGATCGGCGGCGACCCGTTCCTCGCCGGACGCCACCTCCAGGACCCACAGCGCGTTCGCGCGATCGGTACCGGAACCGGACCGCAGGAAGACGACGCGCTCGCCGTCGGGCGCCACCGTGAACGCCCGTGGTGCGCCCAGCGTGAAGCGCTGGGTGCGGGCGTGCCGGCGCGGAAAGGAAACAGGCTCGGTGGTCATCCCCCGACCCTATGGGGCCGTGCCACCGTGCGCCCCCCTTGCTGCGATGCACCGACTCATGCGGCGCGTCGGATAGTTATGATCCATAGCGCCGCGTGGGTGGGAACCGGTCGGGTTACCGCGTGGCGTACGGCAGTTGGACTCGGATCAAGGGAGGTGGACCGCTGTGGCACTCTCGATTTCGGCAGTGGTGCTGTTCGCGATCATCGTCTTCATTCTGATCAAGAAGTCGGGTCTCAAGGCCGGACACGCGATCGTCTGCGTCCTGCTCGGGTTCTACCTCGCGAGCTCCTCCATCGCGCCCACCATCAGCGAGCTCACGACGAACGTCGCGGGCATGCTCGGCGGGATGAAGTTCTAGGGCGTGTCCGGCGGATCATGGCCGGGGCCGCGACTCCCCCAGCTACCGCTGGGAGGTGCCCCCATGCGCACGGCACCCCGCCGCGTTGCCGAAACGTCCGGACAGCTCCGCTGTCAGGACGCTCCGGCGCCTTGCGATGCACCGCACCAGTCGCCGCGACCTGTCCGACCCTGATCCGCCGGACACGCCCCAGCGGTCCGGGGCGGCCCGGCGGGACTTTCGAAACACGTCCTAGGCTGGGCGTATGACGGAACTGCCCGACCGGCGTCTGCTCCTCGTGCACGCGCACCCCGACGACGAGTCGATCAACAATGGTGCCACCATGGCCAGGTATGCGGCCGACGGAGCCCACGTCACCCTGGTGACCTGCACGCTCGGTGAGGAGGGCGAGGTCATCCCGGACCGGCTCGCGCACCTCGCCCCGGACCGCGAGGACATCCTCGGCCCGCACCGCATCGGCGAGCTCACCGCCGCCATGAAGGAGCTCGGGGTCACCGACCACCGCTTCCTCGGCGGCCCGGGGCGCTTCCGCGACTCCGGGATGATGGGCGCCGAGCAGAACAACCGGCCGGGCGCCTTCTGGTCCGCCGACCTCGACGAGGCCGCCGCGTACCTGGTCGAGGTCATCCGCGAGGTACGCCCCCAGGTCCTCGTCACCTATGACCCGGACGGCGGCTACGGCCACCCCGACCACATCAAGGCCCACCGCGTCGCCATGCGCGCGGCGGACCTCGCGGCCGAGCCGGCGTTCCGCCGCGACCTCGGCGACCCCCACACCGTCGCGAAGATCTACTGGAACCGGGTCCCCCGGTCCGTGGCCGAGGAGCGCTTCCGGTGGCTGGCCGGTGCCCTCGGCCCGACCCCGTACGCGGCCATGGCCTCGATCGGTGACGTGCCGGGCGTCGTCGACGACGCGCGCGTCACCGCCGAGATCGACGGCCGGGCGTTCGCCGCGGCCAAGACCGCCGCGATGGCCGCGCACGCGACCCAGGTGGAGATCGCGCCCGGCGGCGAACCCGTCTTCGTCCTGTCGAACGAACTCGCCCAGCCGGTCTTCGACGTGGAGTATTACGAGCTGGCGCGGGGCGAGGCCGCGACGCCGTACGAGACGGACCTGTTCGCGGGAGTGGTGGCGTGATGACGGGAGTGGTGGCGTGATGAGTGGCGCGGGCAAGTCGGGCAAGTCGGGCAACCCGGCGAGGTCGGGCCGAGCGGCGGCGTCGAGCGGCGCCGCGAAGCCCCCGGCCGCTCCTGTCCGGACGGCCGGGACGGGGCTCGGTGCCGGGCGTCTCGCCGCGTACCTCGGACTCCTCGTGCTCGGCGCCCTCGTCGGGGTGGCCGGGTCGCTCGTCCAAGGCGGCTGGTTTCCCGGCGGGTTGCTGCTCGCCCTGCTCGGCGCGGCCGGCGCGTTCCTCGGCGGGGCGCGCCTGACGGGCACCAGGGGAGGGGCCGTCGCGCCCGCCGCCGGCTGGTTCGTCGCGGTCATCCTGCTCACCTCGACCCGCCCCGAGGGCGACTTCGTCTTCGGTGCGGGCACCGGCTCGTACGTCTTCCTCCTCGGCGGAATGGCCGTCGCTGTGATCTGCGCCACCCTTGGCCTGCCGGGGCAACCACAGGGGCCCGCCGCCCGACTTGGGAAGTGACGTACCACTTGGGGCGTTCCCCGTGGATCATGGACGGGGTCACCGGCCCGTGTCCCGCACGGATTTCGTCGGCGGTCACCGGATGCGTTCCGGCCGCGGCCAGTATGGTGGTGCGCGCCGCCGAGCAGCCCGCGTGAGGTCGAGACGGGCGGCGGAGCCAACCGGGAGAACCTGCTTTGAGCCGTGAAACTGACAGTTCGTCCTCCGGGCCCCAGGGGCGCGGCGGTGCCGCCTACCCCTCGGGAACGCCTCCGTACGGCACCCCCGCGCAGGGCGACGGAACGCCCGGCGACGCCGGGCAGTCCGCCGACGGCCGCCCGGCCCCGGAGGAGCGCAAGACGGAGACCACGCTGACGACGCGGATCCGGATCAACATCCCCGGCTCGCGCCCCATCCCGCCCGTCGTGATGCGTACGCCCATGAGCGACGTGAACGCGGGACCCGGAGCCCGGGACGCCACCGCCCCGGCCGAGACGCCGCCCCCGCTGCCGGTGCGACCCACCGACCCGGCTTCCCGTACCGCTCCTTCGGGTGACGGCCGGAATGCCGCGCCGGCCGGCCAGGGCGGCGAGGAGAAGGCGAGCGACTGGTTCGCGCCGCGCAAGTCGGGACCGCCCCCGCGGGGTGCCTCGGCGAACGGCGCGGGCGCGTCCGCCACCGGCCCGGGTGCGGGCAACTCCGGTGCGGTGCCCGGCCCGTCGTCCGGCGCAGGCGGCTCAGGTGCCTTCGACGCGTCCGGCGCGGTCGAGGCCGGACCGCTCGGCGCCTCCGGGCAGAACCAGCCGCCCCGGCCGGGCAACTCCGGTGACCCGCACCGCGGCGACCTGCCCTACTTCTCCGGGAACGCCGACGGCACCGGCCCCGGCGTCCCCCCGCGCGGCCCGAACGGTCCGCACGGGCCCACCGGGCCGAACGGGCCGACCGGTCCGACGACGGGGCCCGCCGGCGGCGACAGCCCGATGACGCGTCCCCAGGGTCCCGCGGGTCCCGCCGCCCCCGGCGGTCACCGGCCGCCGCAGATGAGCGACGACACCGCGATCCTCACCCCGCAGAAGCCCGCGCCCGAACCGGGCTCCGGCAGCGGGTCGGGCCAGGTCTCCGGCGACACCCTGACCAGCGGCATCCCGGTCGTCCCGCCCGGCCTCGGCGGCCCGAACGCGCCGTTCGCCGCCGGACCGCGTGCGGACGGCGCGGGGCCGCACACCCCGCCGAAGCTGCCCGACCCGGTCGGCCAGGGCGCCCCGTCCGCCGGGCCCCGCAAGAAGAAGGGCCGCAGCAAGCTCGTCCTCCTGGGCGGTGGCGTCGTGGCCCTCGCCGGTGTCGCGTACGGCGCCGGTCTGCTGATGAACCACGCGGACGTGCCCAAGGGCACCACCGTGCTCGGCGTCGACATCGGCGGCGGCACGCGGGACGAGGCCACGGCCAAGCTGGACGCCGCGTTCGGCAAGCGCACCACCGAACCCCTCCAGCTGTCGGTCGACGGCAAGTCCGTGGCCCTCAAGCCGGACCAGGCGGGCCTCAGCCTGGACAGCACGGCGACCGTGGCCGCCGCCGCGGGCAGCGACTACAACCCGGTCTCCGTGATCGGCTCGCTGTTCGGCAACGAACGCGTCGTCGACCCGGTCATGCCCGTCGACGAGGAGAAGCTGCAGGCCGCCCTGGAACGGGCCGCGGGCGGCGCCTCGTCGGGCGACGGCACGATCAAGTTCGTGCCCGGCAAGGCCGTCGCCGTGTACGGCAGGACCGGCAAGGGCATCGACGTCGCCCGGTCCTCCTCGTCCGTCGAGGAGGCGTACCGCGCCCATGTCGAGACGGGCGTGTCCCGGCCTGTGCCGATGGCGACGACGACCCGCACGCCGACCGTCTCGAACGCAGAGGTCGACCGGATGATGAAGGAGTTCGCCGAGCCGGCAATGTCCGCGAACGTCATCATCAAGGCGGGCGGCAAGGAGATCCCGTTCGGCCCGGCCAAGTCGCTGCCGCAGATCCTCGGCGTCAAGGCGATCGACGGAAAGCTCGTCGACGTCTATGACCTGCCGGCGCTGAAGAAGCTGTACGGCAACACGTTCGACGGCGTCCTGATCACCCGTGCCAACGGCAAGAAGACGCCGGTGACGCCGGAGGACGTGGTCGGCGTGATGCGCATGGCACTGAAGGGCAAGACGCCCGCCGAGCGCATCGGGGTCATCCAGACCAACCCCAACTAGGCGGTACACACGGCACGGATCGGGCGGGTCCCCTCGGGGGGCCCGCCCGATCCGGCATCCGCGGACATGACATCTGTCATCCCGGACATGCGCCTGCCGACACTGCCGGGCCCCCGCCCCCGCCCGCCACGATGGGTGGCATGACAACGACGACAGCCAAGGCCACCGACGTGGTCAGCTTCGAGCGGGTGAGCAAGAGCTACGGGGACGTCAAGGCCGTGGACGGGCTCACCCTGGCCCTCCACCCGGGCGAGACCGTCGCCCTCCTCGGCCCCAACGGCGCGGGCAAGTCCACCACCCTCGACCTCCTCCTGGGCCTGCGCCCGGCGGACACCGGCACCGTCCGCGTCTTCGGCGCCGGCCCCCGCGACGCGATCGTCCAGGGCCGTGTCGGCGCCATGCTGCAGAGCGGCGGCCTGATGGACGAGGTCACCGTCGCCGAGCTGGTCGAGCTCGCCTGCGCCCTTCACCCGAAGCCGTACAGGGCGAACGACGTCCTGTCCCGGGCGGGCATCACGCAGATCGCCGACCGCAAGGTCAACAAGCTGTCCGGCGGCCAGGAGCAGCGCGTGCGCTTCGCCCTCGCCACCGCCGGCGCCAACGACCTCATCGTGCTCGACGAGCCGACCACCGGCATGGACGTCTCGGCCCGCCACGCGTTCTGGGCCACCATGCGCGAACAGGCCGACCAGGGCCGCACCGTCCTCTTCGCCACGCACTACCTCGAAGAGGCCGACGCGATCGCCGACCGCGTCCTCGTCCTGCACCGCGGCCGCCTCCTCGCCGACGGCACCGCCGCCGAGATCAAGGCGAAGGCGGGCGCCCGCAAGGTCGCCTTCGACCTGGACGGCGACATCGACGAACAGGCCCTGCGCGCGCTGCCGTTCCTCACCGCCGCCGACGTGTCCGGACGCACCGTCCGCCTCCAGTCGAGCGACGCCGACGCCACCGTGCACGCCCTGTACGGACTCGGCCTGTACCCCCGCAACCTGGAGGTCGCGGGCCTCGGCCTCGAGCAGGCCTTCGTAGCCATCACCACGGCCGAAGAGGCCAGGTCGGAGACCAGGACGTCATGAACAGCCTGATCAAGCTGGAGATCACCCGCGCCCTGCGCAACAAGAAGTTCCTGTTCTTCTCCGTCGTCTATCCGTCGGTCCTGTTCCTGCTCATCGCGGGCAGCTCCGACAGCTCGACGAAGGTCGCCGGCACCGGCCTGAACCTCGCCGCGTTCATGATGGTGTCCATGGCGTCCTTCGGCGCCCTGACCGCCGTCCTCATGGGCAACAGCGAACGCATCGCCAAGGAACGCGAGAGCGGCTGGGTGCGCCAGCTGCGCCTCACCACGCTCCCCGGGCGCGGCTACGTCCTCGCCAAGACCGCCAGTGCCGCCGTGGTCAGCCTGCCGTCCATCGTCGTGGTCTTCGTCGTCGCCGCGGTCACCAAGGGCGTACGCCTCGACGCCTGGCAGTGGCTCGCCCTCGTCGGCGCGATCTGGGCCGGCAGCCTCTGCTTCGCCGCGCTGGGCGTCGCCATCGGCTACCTCGCGACCGGCGACGCCGTCCGCCCGATCACGATGATCGTCTACTTCGGCCTGTCGATCCTGGGCGGCCTGTGGTTCCCCTCGGCCGGCTTCCCCGAGTGGCTGCGGAACATCGCCTCCTGGCTGCCCACCCACGCGTACGCTGCCCTCGGCCAGGCCATCGAGCTCGGCAACGCCCCGCACGCCAAGGACGTCGTCCTGATCGTCGCCTACTTCCTGGTCTTCGCGGGCGGCGCGGCCTGGCTGTACCGGAAGGACACCCTGAAGGCGTGAACGGCATGACGGCGCCGGCCGACGAGATCCGGCTCACCGGCATGGGGCAGTCGCCCCGCAACCGCCGCGAGGCCCTGCGCAAGCTGCTGTGGATCGGCATCTGGCTGGTCTTCATGGGCAACCCGATCGAGGACCTGCTCGACGGCGGGCACACGGCCTGGGCGACCGCCCTCGGCTGGCTGGGCCTGGTCTCCTTCGTCGGCGTCTACCTGGTCCTCGTCTTCCGCCATACGGCCCGCGCCATGCGCCTGGGACGGCTCGCCGCGATCCTCGGGGCGCTCGCCGCGGTCGCCCTCGTCATGTCCCTCACGCTCGGCGCCCCCTGGCTCGTCCTGTTCGTCTACGTCTCCGTGTCCTGCGGAGCCGTCCTGCCCATGCGGTACGCCCGCTGGTCGATCCTCGCGGTCACCGCCGGGATGGTCCTCCTGAGCGTCCCGCTCGGCCGCGGCGGGGACCTCGGCCTGGTGGTGCCCGCACTCCTCGGCGGCTTCGCGATGACGGGCGTACGGCAACTCGTGCGCACGACCGTCGAACTGCGCAGGGCACGCGCCACCGTCGCCCAGCTCGCGGCCAACGAGGAGCGGCTGCGCCTCGCCCGCGACCTGCACGACCTCCTCGGCCACTCCCTGTCCCTCATCACGCTCAAGAGCGAACTCGCCGGCCGCATGCTCCCCGGCGACCCCGAGAGGGCCGGCAAGGAGGTCGCCGACATCGAACAGGTCAGCCGCCAGGCACTCGTCGACGTCCGCGAGGCCGTCACGGGCTACCGGCGCCCGCGCCTCGCCGCCGAACTGGCCGGAGCGCGCGCCGCCCTGTCCGCCGCGGGCATCGAGGCCGACGTCCCCCCGGACGCCCCCGACGGCCTGCCCGCCGAACAGGAGGCCGCCCTCGCCTGGACCCTGCGCGAGGCCGTCACGAACGCCGTACGGCACAGCGGCGCCCGCCGCTGCACGGTGTCCGTCGAACGCCGCCAGACCCTGGACGGCCCCGTCGTGGAGCTGACCGTGGAGGACGACGGGTCCGGGGCCGCCGGCGGCACCGGTGCCCCCGGCAACGGCCTCACGGGCCTGCGCGAACGCATCGAGGGCGTCGGCGGCGACCTGACGGCGGCGCCCGCCCACGGCCGCGGGTTCCTGCTGGTGGCCCGCGTCCCGGTGGGCTCCGTAGGATCCGGCGCATGAGCGCTCAGATCAAGGTCCTGCTCGCGGAGGACCAGTCGATGGTGCGGGAGGCCCTCGCGGCGCTCCTCGGCCTCGAACCCGACATCGAGGTCGTCGCCCAGGTGGCGCGCGGTGACGAGGTCCTGGCGGCGGCCCGCGCGCACGGGCCCGACGTGGCGCTCCTGGACATCGAGATGCCCGGCATGACGGGCATCGAGGCCGCCGCCCAGCTCAGCGAGCACCTGCCCGCCCTCAAGGTCGTCGTCCTCACCACGTTCGGCCGCCCCGGCTATCTCCGTACGGCGATGGAGTCCGGCGCCCACGCGTTCCTCGTCAAGGACGCCCCCGCGGCCCAACTCGCCGAAGCCGTACGCAAGGTGCTCGCCGGGGAGCGGGTCATCGACCCCACGCTCGCGGCCGCCGCACTCGCCGAGGGAGCCAACCCGCTGACCGACCGCGAACGCGAGATCCTGCGCGCCGCCGCCGACGGCTCCACCAACGCCGAGCTGGCGGCGGCCCTGCACCTGTCCCAGGGCACGGTCCGCAACTACCTCTCGACGGCCATCCAGAAACTCGCCGTCCGCAACCGGGCAGAGGCGGTACGGATCGCGCGGGAGAAGGGCTGGCTGTAGCCCCACTTCCTCGACGCGCGGCTTTCCGAGGTCAGTTCTCCAAGGTCAGTTTTCCAAGGTCAGTTGAGCATGGCGCGAGCCGCCCGTGCCTGCCCGTGTATCCGCTCGGCGGCGCCCTCGTCGACCACGCCGACGAGTTCCGCGTACGCGTCCAGCTCCAGCGCGCCCGTGAGGAAGTCCCCGCTGTTGACCAGGAGTTGGGCCCGCTCGTAGCGCAGCCGGGCCGGGTGCGACGGCAGCAGCAGGGACAGGTCGACCGCCCACAGCGCCACGTCCGCCCGCTCGGGCCGCGTCGCCGCCCACGCCCGGATGTTGTTCAGGATCCGCAGCACGACGTCCAGCGGATCGGCCGGGCGCAGCATCGACTCGTCGAGGGGCGCCCCCGTCGCCCCGGCCACCAGGAGCTCCGCGTCCTCCCCGGTCAGCACCCGGCCCCCGTCGAACGGGTCGGCGAGCACCTGGTCCCGCGTCGGCCCGAAACCGACCACGAAGTGCCCCGGCAGCGCCACCCCGTACACCGGCGCCCCCGCCCGCCGCGCGACCTCTATCCACACCACCGACAGCAGGATCGGCAGCCCGCGCCCGCGGCGCACCACCTCATGCAGCAGCGACGACTCCAGGCGCTGGTAGTCACCCGCGGTGCCGTGGAACCCGCAGCGCGTGCCCAGCAGTTCCGCGAGCGCCGCCGCCCAGTCCCGCGGGCCGCCGGGCCGGAACGGCAGCCGCCCGGCGAGCCGGTCGAGATCCATCTGGACGGCGTCCATGCCCGCCTCGTCGAGCGAACTGTCCGCCACGGCGGCCACCAGCAGGCACAGCTGCGACAGATCGGGCCGCTCCGCCCGCGCCTCCTCGGCGAACCGCCGGCGCAGCCGCTCGGACCGGTGTGACATGTGGGGGGACATACGCGCCTCGTGCCCTCTCAAGGCGATCGACGGTGGCCGGAACCCGTTCTCCGGCTCACCGTTCCGGTTCACTTTCCGGTTCGCATTTCCGGGTTCACTTCCAGTCTGCCGCCGGATCCGGGGCACGGTAGTGGTGGTACGTGTGGTGGGCGGCGAAACCCAGCCGTTCGTAGAGCGCCCGCGCCCCGCCGTTGTCGTTCTCCACCTGCAGCCAGGCCGCCGACGCGCCCTCCTCCAGGGCGCGGCGCGCGAGCGCGGTCATCACGGCAGACGCGAGGCCCTGGCGCCGCAGCGTCGGATCCACCTCGACCGCCGCGAAGCCGGCCCACCGCCCGTCCACGACACACCGCCCGATCGCGGCCGGCACCCCGCCCTCGCCGGGCACCGTCGCGAACCACACCGAAGGCCCAGAGGTCAGCACCCGCAGCGCCGTCCCGCTCGCGCCCTTGCGCTGGTACCGGCCGAGCCACGCCTCGTCGGGCTCCCGCGACAGCGTGACGCGCCCGCCCGGGTCCTCGCCGTCCGCGACCGGGGCGAGCCCCCCGACCCACATCTCCGCGCTGACCTCACGCACCCAGCCCCGCGCCTCGAGTTCCGCGCACAGCAGCTCCTGCGTGCCCTCGGCGCCGGTCGCCGTCTGGATGTACGCGGGCAGCCCGCGCTCCCCGTACCAGGCACGGACGCGCGCGAGCGCCTCGTCGAGGGGGAGCCCCGGGTCACCGAGCGGCAGCACCGAGTTGGCCCGCCGCGTGAACCCGTCGGCGGCCCGCAGCTCCCAGTCCCCGAGCCGCTCGCTCTCCACCGGCCGCCAGGCCCGCGCGGCGACCCGCGCCAGCTCCTCGTACGAGGCGGCGGGCCCCCGGCGCCGGGCCGGAGCGGACGGCACGACCTTGCCCGCGACCAGCGAGGATTCCGGAATCTGGACCTCCGAGCCGTCCCGCCGTGTGATACGCAGCACACCTTCGTTCCACGATGTGAGAACCCCGACCGTGTCCGTGAACTTCGCACCCGGCGCGCCGCCTGCTGTCAGGCGCCGCACAGACACACGTTTTCCCACGTCAGCGGCCGTCAAGCGAAGCTCGAGCCGTCCGCCCGCAGTGAATTCCACAGCTCGGTCCACCCCTCCTGTTCGGATCATGCCCAAGAACGGAGATACTAGGTGCGGGCATCGACGACGCCGCGCTCCCGCGCGCCACGTGGACGGAGCCGCAGATCGGCCCGCCGCGCCCTATCGAGGAGGAACGACAGCGTGACCTACGTCATCGCGCAGCCTTGTGTCGACGTGAAGGACAAGGCGTGCATCGAGGAGTGCCCGGTCGACTGCATCTACGAGGGCTCCCGGTCCTTGTACATCCACCCGGACGAATGCGTCGACTGTGGAGCCTGTGAGCCGGTCTGCCCGGTCGAGGCGATCTTCTACGAGGACGACACTCCCGAAGAGTGGAAGGACTACTACAAGGCGAACGTCGAGTTCTTCGACGAGCTCGGTTCGCCCGGCGGCGCAAGCAAGCTCGGCCTGATCGAGCGTGACCACCCCTTCATCGCCGCGCTTTCGCCGCAGAACCAGTAAGCGGGCAAGCACATCGCGCCGCCTCGGTCCCGTACGGCACACCCGCCGTACGGGACCGAGGCGTTGGCCCGGGTACGCATGCACGTACGAGAGAAGTGAGTCAGGTGTCCGCAGTCTCCGACCGCCTCCCCACGTTCCCCTGGGACAAGCTCGAGCCGTACAAGAAGACGGCCGCCGCCCATGAGGGAGGCATCGTCGACCTGTCCGTCGGCACGCCGGTCGACCCGGTGCCCGAGCTGATCCAGAAAGCGCTGATCGCGGCCGCGGACTCGCCGGGCTATCCCGCGGTGTGGGGCACGCCGGAGCTGCGGGACGCCCTCGTGGGCTGGAGCGAGCGGCGCCTCGGCGCACGCGGCTTCACCCACCACAACGTCCTGCCGATCGTCGGCTCCAAGGAACTCGTGGCCTGGCTCCCGACTCAGCTGGGCCTCGGCCCCGGTGACAAGGTCGCCTACCCGCGCCTCGCCTACCCGACGTACGAGGTCGGCGCCCGCCTGGCCCGCGCGGACCACATCGCGTACAACGACCCTACGGAGCTCGACCCGGCGGGGATCAAGCTCCTGTGGCTCAACTCGCCCTCGAACCCGACCGGCCGCGTCCTGTCCAAGGACGAGCTGACCCGGATCGTCGCCTGGGCGCGCGAGCACGGCATCCTCGTCTTCTCCGACGAGTGCTACATCGAGCTCGGCTGGGAGGCCGACCCGGTATCCGTCCTGCACCCGGACGTCTGCGGCGGCTCGTACGAGGGGATCGTGTCGGTCCACTCGCTCTCCAAGCGGTCGAACCTCGCGGGCTACCGGGCCGCCTTCCTGGCCGGTGACGCCGCCGTCCTCGGCGAGCTGCTCCAGATCCGCAAGCACGGCGGCATGATGACGTCCGCCCCGACGCAGGCGGCCGTCGTCGCGGCGCTCGGCGACGACCAGCACGTACAGGAGCAGCGCGGGCGCTACGCCGCCCGCCGCACGGCCCTGCGCGACGCCCTGGTCAAGCACGGCTTCCGCATCGAGCACAGCGAGGCGAGCCTCTACCTGTGGGCGACGCGCGACGAGTCCTGCTGGGACACCGTGGCGCATCTGGCCGAGCTGGGGATCCTGGTGGCCCCCGGCGACTTCTACGGTCCGGCCGGCGACCGCTTCGTCCGCGTGGCCCTGACGGCGAGCGACGAGCGCGTGGCCGCCGCGGTGGAGCGGCTGAGCTAGCGCGTCCCCGCGTCCCCGCGTCCGCGCGTACAGCGAAGGGGGCGGGGAGCCTGTCGGTCCGACAGGCTCCCCGCCCCTTTTCTCACCTACGGCCGGGTGCTGGTCAGCCGAGCGGCAGGCCCTGCGTGGGCAGCTGGCCGGTGGCGGGAAGCGCGCCGGTCGGCAGGCCGCCCTTGGTCAGCGTGTCGGTGGGGAGGCCGCCGCCGGTGGCCGTGCCCGCCGTCTGGCCGACCACGTCACCGGCGCTGCCCGCGACGTCACCGGCCGCCTTCTGCGCGGCCGGGGTGGCCTTCTTGGCGCTCTTGCCCACGGCCTTGCCGGCGGTCGGCACAGCCTTCTTCACGGCCTTGCTGCCCGCTTCGCCCGCGAGTCCGCTCACGTTCCGGGCCGCGCCGTCGACGGTGTTGCCGAGGTGCGCGCCGTCGAGCGCGGTGAGGCCGCCCAGGTTCGGGGTGGCGGCCGGGAGGTCTACGGCGCTCGCGGATCCGGCCGCTCCGACCACGGGAGCCGCTCCCGCTGCGATCAGCAGCGCGGCACGGGCGATCCGGCGGGTCAGGGGGAGGGACATGGATGCTCCTTAGACGGAAGTCAACGGTGATGTCCGGGGCCGGGTGCCCGGCCCTCGGACGCAGTGACTACCGCTCGAAGCTCGCGAAGGTTTCGCTCACGCAACGTAAAGAGTTGGCAATGCGTCGCATTATCATCTGCGGCGAAAAACGGGCAAACGCCACACGCTCGGCGGTGCCGTAAAACGCGTACGCCCCTTTGCGCACAAGGGAATTCCCGCATATGCCGTAGTCCTGCGAAGAGCCGTGCGGTCCGTCGCCCCCGCGTGACGGCTGTGACCCGATCGAGCTATCAACCGCACTACTGCGCGGTCACGATCCGGACCTCGCCGACGCCCTTTTCGTCCCGCGCTGAGGTCTTCCCTGCCGAATCCTTCCCCGCCGAGGCCTTATGTGCCGACGCGCTCCACCGGCCCCCGGCGTCGCCCGCCGTCCACACGCGGCCCGCGTACGACACCCGCTCGATGTGCAGCGCCGACGAGTTGGCCACCGCCCAGTGCGCCAGCTCCCAGCCGCGCTGCCGCTCGCCGCCCTCGGCCGAGTCCATCGTGGCCGGCACCGGGACGCTCACCTCGCGCGGCCCGCGGCCCGCGACCGGCGCCACCCCGGGCCCGAAGTCCCGCACCAGCGCCGCCCGCACCTTCGCCGGATCGCCCGGCTTCCTGCCCTCCGTACCGCTCGGCCGCCCCTCACAGGTCAGCGAGGCACCCGACCGCCCGGTCAGGGCCGCGGCGAGCAGCGTGGCGTCCGGCTCGTGCTTCGCGTACGCCTGCGGATAGCCGCTGCGCTGCACCCGCTGCGCCGCCACCGTCAGGGGCAGCCGCGAATAGCCCGGGATCCGGTCCAGATGCGCGTAGAACCGCCCCGCGGCGTACACCGGGTCCATGATCTGCGCCTGCGTGCCCCAGCCCTCCGACGGGCGCTGCTGGAACAGGCCGAGCGAGTCGCGGTCGCCGTGGTGGATGTTCCGCAGCCCCGACTCCTGGAGCGCGGTCGCGAGCGCGATCGTGACGGCCCGCTCGGGCATGCCGCGCGAGGTGCCGACGGCGGAGATCGTCGCCGCGTTCACCGCCTGCTCGGCCGTGAACCGGTAGGACGCCCCGTCGCCGTTCCCCGACACCACCGCGCAGCGCGGGGCCGGTCTGCCGCCCGAGACGTACTGCACCACCAGATACGAGGCGACAGCGAGCAGCACCACGACGGCCCCCCCGATACGGAGGAGACGGCCGCGCCGGACGAGGGTGGGGGGCTCAGGCACGCGTAACAAGGTACTGGAGGCCGCAGACAGGACCCGCGGCCACCGGGCATTAGGGTCGACGCCATGGACCTCACCGCCCTTGACCTCACCCAGGACGCCGCTCTGCTCACCGCCCAGCTGGTCGACTTCCCGTCGCCGAGCGGGCAGGAGAAGGCCCTCGCGGACGCCGTCGAGAGCGCCCTGCGCGCCCTGCCGCACCTCACGGTCGACCGGTACGGCAACAACGTCGTGGCCCGCACGAACCTGGGCCGCGCGGAGCGGGTCATCCTCGCCGGGCACATCGACACGGTGCCGATCGCCGACAACGTGCCGTCGCGGCTCGACGAGAACGGCCTCCTGTGGGGCTGCGGCAGCAGCGACATGAAGTCGGGCGTCGCGGTCCAGCTGCGCATCGCACAGACCGTCACGGAGCCCAACCGCGATCTCACCTTCGTCTTCTACGACAACGAAGAGGTCGCCGCACACCTCAACGGCCTGGGACATGTGGCCGAGGCCCACCCCGACTGGCTGGAGGGCGACTTCGCCATCCTCCTGGAGGGCACCGACGGCGAGGTCGAGGGCGGCTGCCAGGGCACCCTGCGCGTCATCCTGACCACCAAGGGTGAGCGGGCGCACTCCGCGCGCGCGTGGATGGGCTCCAACGCGATCCACAAGGCCGCCCCGATCCTCGAACGCCTCGCCGCGTACGAGCCCCGCAAGCCCCTCGTCGACGGGCTTCAGTTCCACGAGGGACTCAACGCCGTACGCGTCGAGGGCGGCGTCGCCAACAACGTCATCCCCGACACCTGCTCGGTCACCGTCAACTTCCGCTACGCGCCCGACCGCAGCGAGCAGGAGGCCGAGGACTTCGTCCGGGACTTCTTCGCCGGCTGCGACATCGACGAGTACGTGGTCGACGACCACACCGGCAGCGCCCGCCCCGGCCTCGACCACCCGGCCGCCGCGGCCTTCATGGCGGCCGTCGGCGGCCAGGCGCGACCCAAGTTCGGCTGGACGGACGTCTCCCGGTTCAGCGCGCTCGGCGTGCCCGCCGTGAACTACGGACCCGGCGACCCGCTCTTCGCCCACAAGGTCGACGAGCGGGTGGACACGGCCAAGATCCTCGCCGCGGAGGAGCGCCTGCGCGCCTGGCTCACGGCCTGACACTCCGAGGTCCCCCGCGCGTAACCCGCGTAGACCTACCCTTGCTCCACGTACGCAGTGGAGGGAGCAGCGAATGAGCAACCCCGAGGGCAGGAAGGGTTTCGAGGAGCAGCGGCTCGGCCCGGTGGTCCGCCGTCGCGGACAGGTCCAGCCCGGCACCACCGACCAGCGCCTCCTCGACTCCGAAGGTCCCTCCGAGTGGGTCCACACCGATCCCTGGCGGGTCCTGCGCATCCAGTCGGAGTTCATCGAGGGTTTCGGCACGCTCGCCGAACTTCCGCCCGCGATCAGCGTCTTCGGCTCGGCCCGCACGCATCCGGACTCGCCGGAGTACGCGGCGGGAGTCGCCATCGGCCGGGCGCTCGTCGAGGCCGGGTTCGCCGTCATCACGGGCGGCGGGCCCGGCGCGATGCAGGCCGCCAACCAGGGCGCCGTCGAGGCGAAGGGCATCTCCGTCGGCCTCGGCATCGAGCTGCCCTTCGAACAGGGGCTCAACCAGTACGTCGACCTCGGCCTGAACTTCCGCTACTTCTTCGTCCGCAAGACGATGTTCGTGAAGTACGCGCAGGGCTTCGTGGTCCTGCCGGGCGGCCTCGGAACGCTGGACGAGCTCTTCGAGGCGCTCACCCTCGTCCAGACCACCAAGGTCACCCGCTTCCCGATCGTCCTGTTCGGAACGCAGTACTGGAGCGGCCTGGTCGACTGGCTGGAGAACACGGTCATCGCCCAGGGCAAGGCCTCCCCGGCCGACCTGCTCCTCTTCCACGTCACGGACGACGTGGAAGAGGCGATCGCCCTGGTGACCAAGGAGGTCGGCAAGTAGGACCCTGAGGCCAGGCCCCTACGAGAGCGCCCTCGGCGGGTGACCGCCGAGGGCCGGTGCCGGCGAGGGTGGCAACCATGCCTGGCTTCGGGAGCGGCTGCGTCGACCTCCGGCCTCGGGTGGGTGCGGGCGTTAGGCCAGTCCGCGGCGGGCGACCGCGGGTGGCCGGTGGCCGACGATGGTGGCCACCATGTCGAGCACCTGCCGCGGCCCCTTCTTCGGGCCGCCCTGGC
>NZ_RZYA01000063.1 GCF_004005495.1 Streptomyces antnestii | reverse complement strand
TGACCCCGACCGGCAGACCGGTCTCGGCGGCCAGCAGCTCGACGAAGTCGAGCATCGAGTCGACGTCGCTGAACGCGGTGTGCCGCGCGGGGGAGGCGCAGTCCTTGCCGAGCGGGATGCCACGGATCCCGGCAATCTCCTCGGTCACCTTCGCGCCCGGCAGCATTCCGCCCAGCCCCGGCTTGGCTCCCTGGGAGAGCTTGATCTCCGTCGCCTTGACCGGGGCGCCGGCGACCACGTCCTTGAGCTTGTCGAGGTTGAAGCTGCCGTCCTCGTTACGGCAGCCGAAATATGCCGTACCCATCTGGAGAACGAGGTCGCCGCCGCCCCGGTGGTACGGCGACAGGCCGCCCTCGCCCGTGTTGTGCATCGTGCCCGCCAGCGCCGCCCCCTTGTTGAGCGCCGTGATTGCCGCGCCGGAGAGCGATCCGAAGCTCATCGCGGAGATGTTCACTACGCTCGCCGGCCGAAACGCCTTGGCGCGCCCGCGCGGTCCGCCCAGCACCTTGGCCGAGGGCAGTGGGGCCTGCGGGTCGTGCGCGTCGGGCAGCGCGCCGGCGAACGTGCGCTGCTTCAGGTAGGCGTGCCCCTGCACGTGCTCGACGTCGACTTCGGTTCCGAACCCGAAGTAGTTGTTCTCCTCCTTCGCCGACGCGTAGATCCAGCTGCGCTGGTCCCGGCTGAACGGGCGCTCCTCCTCGTTGGAGGTCACGATGTACTGCCGCAGCTCGGGCCCGATCGTCTCCAACAGGTACCGGGCGTGTCCGATCACCGGGAAGTTCCGCAGCAGTGCGTGCCTCTTCTGGA
>NZ_RZYA01000016.1 GCF_004005495.1 Streptomyces antnestii | reverse complement strand
TCCTGGAAGCCATGAAGATGGAACAGCCCCTCAACGCCCACCGCTCCGGCACCATCAAGGGCCTCAGCGCGGAGATCGGCGCCTCCATCACCTCCGGCGCCACCATCTGCGAAATCAAGGACTGACACCCGAACCCCGGAACAAGCGGAGCGCTCAAGGGTCGGTGCCCGCCGCGACGAGGTCGCGGCGGGCACGTCCGGACTCGCGGACGTCGAGCACGCCGCCACCTGGGCTCCACCGGCGAGCTGTGCACCCACCCGTCGCAGATCGAACCGGTCGAGACCCGCTTCGCCCCGAGCGAGAGCGAACGCATTCTCGCCGCCGGCGCCGGCGCCGCTTGAGCCATCAGCAGTACCCGGCCCCGCATGTCCGGGAGGGCGACCTCCTGGGCATGCGGCGTCGGACGTTCGGCGGGTGCGCTCAGGTCGGGGTCTCGAAGATCGGGGTGATGCGGGCCCGCGCCACGGTGTGCTCGAAGAGCTGGAAGCCCAGCCACGCCGGGGACGCCGCCGCGGGAACGTCCAACTCGGCCGTGTCCAGGGCGTGGACGACGTACATGAAGCGGTGCGGGCCGTGCCCGGGCGGGGGCGCGGCTCCGAGGAAGCTCTGCCCGCCCGCGTCGTTGGCCAGCATCTTGGCGCCGGCCGGCAGGTACTTCCCGCCGGGCGCCCCCGCGCCGGCCTCCAGTTCATGGACCGTCGCGGGGATGTCGTACACCGCCCAGTGCCAGAAGCCGCTGACGGTCGGCGCGTCCGGGTCGAAGCAGGTCACCGCGAAGCTCTGCGTGTCGGCCGGGAACCCCTCCCAGGACAGCTGCGGGGAGCGGTCCTCGCCCGGGCCGCCGAAGAGGCTGCTGCACTGCGCGGCATCGAGGGGCTTCCCGTCCGCGATGTCCGTGCTGTGCAGGCCGAAGTCCGGCACCGAGGGAAGGGCGCTGTACGGATCGAAGGAGTGGGGCATGTGCTTCTCCTCTGGTCGGGCGGTCAGGTGCTCGCGGAGTGTTCGGTGACCGACCCGCCCTGATCGACCACACCACCGACACTCGCACGACATCCGTGGGCGCCGCACGCCGCAAACGGGCGACTTACGCCTCCGCGACGCCGCACAAATATTGATTCACGCTACACATAGATGCATGATGCGCTCATGCATAAGCGGGTTATGGACACGGAAGCCCCGGCCGAAGGCCTGACCATCGCCGTGGAGCAGATGGTCCGCTACGTGCGCCACAGCGCCGTCACCGGCGGCCTGGGCACGGCGGCGTCGTCCGCGATCGCCCGGCTCGGCCGCGAAGGCCCGTACCGGCTGACCGAACTCGCCAGGGCCGAAGGTGTCTCGCAGCCCGGCATGACGCAGCTCGTCACCCGCATGGAGCGCGCGGGCCTGGTACGCCGGGTGGCTGACCGCCGCGACGGCCGCGGCGTCCTCGTGGAAGCCACCGACAGCGGGCTCGAAGTCTTCCGGCAGCGGCGCGCGGAACGCGCCGAGGCCCTGCACCTGCTGATCGAGAAGCTGACCGAGCCGGAGCGGCAGGCCGTGCGGGTCGCCCTGCCCGCCCTGGCCCGTGCCATCCAGGACCGCTCCTGACCCGCCTCGCCCCACCCCGCCCTTCCCCTCCGGGGCCGGAAACCGCCTGAGACTCCGATCACTTTCGTGGTGCCCCCTGGACGACATACCGACTAGTCAGGATGATGAGTCAGTCCAGTTCAGACGTCCGTAGGAGCAATGATGAGTGTCGGCCACCCTCCAGGTCTCGATCTCGACCAGTTGCGCCGCCACCTCGACCGGGAACGCCCCGGTCTGGTGGCCGGTCCGCTGTCCGGGCGGATCGTCGAGGGCGGGCGGTCGAATCTCACGTACATCGTCGACGACGGCTCCTCTACCTGGGTGGTCCGGCGTCCGCCGCTCGGCCATGTGCTGGCCACCGCGCACGACATGAAGCGTGAGCACCGGGTGATCAGCGCGCTGCACCCGACCTCGGTGCCGGTACCCGAGGCGCTGCTGCTGTGCGAGGACGACAGCGTGGTGGGGGCGCCCTTCTACGTCATGGAGTTCGTGGCGGGCACGCCGTACCGCACGGCCGAGCAGCTCGCGCAGATCGGGCCCGAGCGCACCCGCGCCGCCGTGCTCGGCCTTGTGGACACGCTCGTCGACCTGCACGCCGTGGACCCGGCCGAGGTCGGTCTCGGGGACTTCGGGCGGCCCGACGGGTTCCTCGACCGGCAGCTGCGCCGCTGGGGCAAGCAGCTCGACGCGTCCAGGAACCGTGAGCTCGCGGGGGTCGACGAGCTGCACGCGGCGCTCGGCCGGGCGCTGCCCACCTCGCCGGCCGCGACGATCGTGCACGGCGACTACCGCCTCGACAACGTCCTGATCAACCAGGACGACGACGGTGTCGACCGGATCAAGGCCGTCCTCGACTGGGAGATGTCCACTCTCGGCGACCCGCTCACCGACCTGGGCCTCCTGGCGATGTACAGCGCGAAGCTGGACCTGCCTGACTCCCCCGTCTCCACCTCCGCCGCGGCCGCGGGGCACCCCGACGCCTCGGAGCTGATCGAGCGGTACGCCGCGCGCTCGGGGCGCGACGTGTCCGCCGTCTCGTGGTACACGGCCTTCGCCTGGTTCAAGCTCGCCGTGATCCTCGAAGGCATCCACTACCGCTACACCCTCGGCCAGACCGTCGGCGCCGGCTTCGACCGGATCGGCGAGCTCGTGCCCGTGTTCATCGAGCACGGCCTGACGACCCTTCAGGAAGGCTGACCCGCAATGGACTTCGCATTCGACGCGCGCACCGAGGAACTGCGGGCGAAACTCCTCGCCTTCATGGACGAGTACGTGTACCCGGCCGAGGCCGTCGCCCACGAGCAGCGCGCGCAGCTCGCGTCGCCGTGGGACACCCCGGCGGTGGTCGAGGAGCTCAAGGCCGAGGCAAGGCGGCAGGGCCTGTGGAATCTGTTCCTTCCCGACGCGCAGTACGGCGCCGGGCTTACCAACCTCCAGTACGCGCCGCTGGCCGAGATCACCGGCCGCAGCCCGCAGTTGGCGCCCACGGCCCTCAACTGCGCGGCCCCCGACACCGGCAACATGGAGGTGCTGTCGCAGTTCGGCGACGACGCGCACAAGAAGCAGTGGCTGGAGCCGCTGCTCGCCGGTGAGATCCGGTCCGCGTTCGCGATGACCGAGCCGGAGGTCGCCTCGTCCGACGCCACGAACATCACCACCCTCATCGAGCGCGATGGCGACGAGTACGTCATCACCGGCCGCAAGTGGTACATCTCCGGGGCGATGAACCCGGACTGCAAGATCTTCATCGTGATGGGCAAGACGGACCCCGAGGGCCCCGACATCCGCCGCCAGCAGTCGATGGTGCTCGTCCCCCGCGACACCCCCGGCCTCGAAGTCCGGCGCGCCATGCAGGTGTACGGGTACGAGGACCACTACCACGGCGGTCACGCGGAGGTCGTCTTCGACCAGGTCCGGGTGCCGGTGAGCAACCTGATCGGCGAGGAGGGCGGCGGCTTCGCCATCGCCCAGGCCCGGCTCGGTCCGGGCCGTATCCACCACTGCATGCGGCTGATCGGCATGGCCGAGCGCGCCATCGAGCTGATGTGCAAGCGGGCGGTCGCCCGTACGGCGTTCGGCAAGCCGCTGGCTCAGCAGGGCGTCGTACAGGAGTGGATCGCGGACGCGCGGGTCGCGGTGGAACAGCTGCGCCTGCTCGTCCTCAAGACGGCCTGGCTCATGGACACCGTCGGCAACAAGGGCGCCCACACGGAGATCCAGTCCATCAAGATCTCGACGCCGCGCACGGTCGTCGACATCATCGACCGGGCCGTCCAGCTCCACGGCGCGGGCGGCGTCAGCCAGGACTTCCCGCTGGCCGAGCTGTGGGCGGCGGCGCGCACCCTGCGCCTCGCGGACGGCCCCGACGAGGTGCACCAGCGCTCGCTGGCCCGGCGCGAACTGAAGAAGTACCTCTGACCCACGAAGACCCGGCCCCCGCCCTGCCCTGCCGGGCGGGGGCCACACCTCGTCACACGGCAGCCCCCTGGATCACGGCACCTCGCGCAGGAAGAGCGCACCGCACGTGTGGCAGAACGGTCTGGCCTGGTCCGTCCCCCACGCGTCGGACGACAACTTCTGTGCGGACAGATCGAGTTCACGGCCGCACATGGACTCCGGCTGCTCCCCTCGGACCATGTGCCACTCCTTGAGCGTGCTGCCCCCGGGCTCGGTCATCTCGGCGATGATGTGGTGTTCCATGGCCCATAGCCTCCCTCGGACGGCCCTGCCGGCTCTCTCTTCAGTGTGCTCCCAGGGGCGCTTCCCCGCCCTCGGCTACAGCCTGGGCATGGCCGGAACGCTGACGCTCACGGGCCCTCTCTGAGCCCGTACCCCCGATGCCGCATGCCCAACGGCACGCTGTCGCACACCATTCCCGGCGCCCTGTCCATGTGATGAAGGCCCTCTGGATGTCGGGAGCGCGAAAGTGGCATGATCCGGGAACTTGCCGCTCCGCAACCCGACAGTTCGCCCGTACCGGGCGACGGAAGGACATGCGCATGTTCCGTAAGGTTCTCGTCGCCAACCGCGGAGAGATCGCGATCCGGGCGTTCCGCGCCGGCTTCGAGCTGGGGGCGCGAACCGTCGCGGTGTTTCCTCATGAGGACCGCAACTCGCTGCACCGGATGAAGGCCGACGAGGCCTACGAGATCGGCGACCCGGGGCATCCCGTACGGGCCTATCTCTCCGTCGAGGAGATCATCCGCGCGGCGCGCAAGGCGGGCGCCGACGCCATCTATCCGGGGTACGGCTTCCTGTCCGAGAACCCCGACCTGGCGCGGGCCTGCGAGCTGGCCGGGATCACGTTCGTCGGGCCGAGCGCCGAGACGCTGGAACTGACGGGGAACAAGGCGCGTGCCGTGGCCGCGGCGCGGGCGGCCGGAGTGCCCGTGCTCGGTTCCTCGCAGCCCTCCACCGATGTCGACGAGCTGGTCCGGGCGGCCGACGGGCTCGGCTTCCCGGTCTTCGTCAAGGCCGTGGCCGGGGGCGGCGGGCGCGGCATGCGGCGCGTCGAGGACGCCTCGACGCTGCGCGAGTCGATCGAGGCGGCCGCGCGCGAGGCCGAGTCGGCGTTCGGCGACCCGACGGTCTTCCTGGAGAAGGCCGTCGTCGAGCCCCGGCACATCGAGGTGCAGATCCTCGCCGACGGCGAGGGCCGGGTCATCCATCTCTTCGAGCGTGACTGCTCGCTCCAGCGCCGGCACCAGAAGGTGATCGAGCTGGCCCCCGCGCCGAACCTCGATCCCGAGGTGCGCGAGCGGATCTGCGCCGACGCCGTGAAGTTCGCCCGCCAGATCGGCTACCGCAACGCGGGCACGGTGGAGTTCCTGCTCGACCCCGAGGGCCGGCACGTGTTCATCGAGATGAATCCGCGGATCCAGGTCGAGCACACGGTGACCGAGGAAGTCACCGATGTGGACCTCGTCCAGGCGCAGCTGCGGATCGCCGCCGGTGAGACCCTTGACGACCTCGGCCTCTCGCAGGAGACGGTCCGGCTGCACGGCGCGGCGCTGCAGTGCCGGATCACCACCGAGGACCCGGCCAACGGCTTCCGTCCCGACACCGGCATGATCAGCGCCTACCGTTCGCCGGGCGGCTCGGGCATCCGGCTCGACGGCGGCACCACGCACGCCGGTACGGAGATCAGTGCCCACTTCGACTCGATGCTGGTCAAGCTGACCTGCCGTGGACGGGACTTCGAGGCCGCGGTCGGCCGGGCCCGGCGTGCCGTCGCCGAGTTCCGTATCCGTGGTGTGTCCACGAACATTCCCTTCCTCCAGGCCGTTCTCGACGACCCGGACTTCGCCGCGGGACGTGTCACCACCTCGTTCATCGAGCAGCGTCCACATCTGCTGACGGCACGCCACTCGGCGGACCGCGGCTCGAAGTTGCTCACCTATCTGGCCGACGTCACGGTCAACAAGCCGCACGGCGAGCGGCCCCCGCTGATCGACGCGGCCACCAAGCTGCCGCGGCTGCAGGCCGGGGAACCGCCCGCCGGTTCCAAGCAGAAGCTCACGGAGCTCGGCCCGGAGGGCTTCGCCCGGTGGCTGCGCGCCTCGCCCACCATCGGGGTCACCGACACCACGTTCCGGGACGCGCATCAGTCGCTGCTCGCCACCCGGGTCCGCACCAAGGACCTGCTCGCCGCCGCCCCCGCCGTGGCGCAGACGGTGCCGCAGCTGCTGTCGCTCGAGTGCTGGGGCGGCGCGACGTACGACGTGGCGCTGCGCTTCCTCGCCGAGGACCCGTGGGACCGGCTCGCCGAACTGCGGGCTGCCGTGCCCAACATCTGTCTGCAGATGCTGCTGCGCGGCCGGAACACCGTCGGCTACACGCCGTACCCCACCGAGGTGACCAACGCCTTCGTGGAGGAGGCCGCGGCTACCGGCATCGACATCTTCCGGATCTTCGACGCGCTCAACGACGTGGGCCAGATGCGGCCGGCGATCGACGCGGTACGGGAGACCGGCTCGGCGGTCGCGGAGGTCGCCCTCTGCTACACCTCCGACCTGTCGGACCCGTCGGAGAAGCTCTACACCCTCGACTACTACCTGCGTCTCGCCGAACAGATCGTGGACGCGGGCGCCCATGTGCTCGCCGTCAAGGACATGGCGGGGCTGCTGCGCGCACCCGCGGCCGCGAAGCTCGTATCGGCGCTGCGAAGGGAGTTCGACCTGCCCGTGCACATCCACACGCACGACACGGCGGGCGGCCAGCTGGCCACGTATCTCGCGGCGATCCAGGCGGGCGCGGACGCGGTGGACGGGGCGGTGGCGTCCATGGCGGGCACCACGTCTCAGCCGTCCCTCTCGGCGATCGTCGCCGCCACCAACCACTCGGAGCGGCCGACCGGACTCGATCTGCAGGCCGTCTGCGATCTGGAGCCGTACTGGGAGAGTGTGCGCAAGATCTACGCGCCGTTCGAGGCGGGCCTGTCCTCGCCGACCGGCCGCGTGTACCACCACGAGATCCCCGGCGGCCAGCTGTCCAACCTCCGTACGCAGGCCATCGCCCTCGGGCTCGGCGACCGCTTCGAGGACATCGAGGCGATGTACGCCGCCGCCGACCGGATCCTCGGCCACCTCGTGAAGGTCACGCCCTCGTCGAAGGTGGTCGGCGACCTCGCCCTGCACCTGGTGGGCGCCGGGGTGTCACCCGAGGACTTCGAGGCGGAGCCGAACACCTTCGACCTGCCCGCCTCGGTCATCGGGTTCCTGCACGGCGAGCTGGGCCTGCCGCCCGGCGGGTGGCCGGAGCCCTTCCGGACCAAGGCGCTGCAGGGCCGGGCAGGGCCCGAGCCGGTGCGTGACCTGTCCGCCGAGGAGCGGGACGGTCTCGCCAAGGACCGGCGGTCGACGCTGAACCAGCTGCTGTTCCCCGGTCCGACGAAGGAGTTCGAGAGCCACCGGCAGGCGTTCGGCGACACGAGTGTGCTGGCGAGCAAGGACTTCTTCTACGGCATCAGCCCGGGCCGGGAGTACTCCGTGGACCTGGAGCCCGGGGTCCGGCTGCTCATCGAGCTGGAGGCCATCGGCGAGGCCGACGAGCGCGGCATGCGGACCGTGATGGCCACCCTGAACGGTCAGCTGCGGCCGATCCAGGTGCGGGACCACTCCGTGGCGTCCGACATCCCGGCGACCGAGAAGGCGGACAAGACCGATCCGGGACATGTGGCGGCGCCGTTCGCCGGTGTGGTCACGCTGGCGGTGGCCGAGGGTGCGACGGTGGAGGCCGGTGCGACGGTGGCCACCATCGAGGCGATGAAGATGGAGGCCTCCATCACCGCCCCGAAGGGCGGCACCGTGTCCCGGGTCGCCATCAACACGATCCAGCAGGTCGAGGGCGGTGACCTGCTGGTGGTGCTCACCTGATCCAAGTGCCGCGGAATCCGGGGTTCCTGCCCCGTCGTGTAGGACAGCATCTGGCCTAGATGGCTCGTAGCCTGGGTGTTGTCCGACGGAGCAGGAACACCTGGAGGCGGAAATCATGGCTGTCAACGACCTGAACACGCACAAGCGGGCCGGAGCCCCCACTGTCGCCGATGAGCGCGCGGACCTGCTGGAGGCGCTGGCGCAGCACCGGCAGTTCCTTCGTTTCACGACGCGTGACCTCACCGACGAGCAGGCAGCGCTAAGGACCACCGTGAGCGAACTGTGCCTGGGCGGAATCATCAAGCACGTCACGAAGGTCGAGCGGAACTGGATCGACTTCATCCTGGACGGCCCGTCCGCGATGCCGGACTTCACGGCGCTGACGGAGGACGAGTGGGCCAGCCGGGCCGACGGGTTCCGGCTGCTGCCCGGTGAGACGCTGGCCGGCGTACTGGCCGACTACGCCGAAGTGGCCGCCCGCACGGAAGAGGTGATCACCTCGCTGCCCGACCTGAACGCCACGCAGCCGCTGCCGAGCGCTCCGTGGTTCGAGCCGGGCGCGCGGTGGTCTGCCCGCCGCGTGCTGCTGACCGTCATGGCCGAGACCGCTCAGCACGCCGGTCACGCGGACATCATCCGGGAGGCGCTGGACGGCGCCAAGACGATGGGCTGACTGTCCGCGTCACGGGGTGCGGTCAGCACCGGCCGGCCGGTTCGGGGTCGAGGGACGGTGCAGGGACACCGGGGTCGAGGTCGGCCAGGCCGAGGTCGAACGTCGCCTGGATCCTCTACGGCACGCGCGGCCGTCGCGTAGTCGGATTCCGGTGCGCGGCGGCTACCGTCGTCGTATGGAGCGAGAGCGCGAGCGCACCGACGGGATCCGGGCGGTCCTCATCGACATCGACGGGGTGCTCACGGTGTCCTGGGAGCCTCTCCCAGGCGCTGTCGAGGCCATGGAGCGGCTGCGCGCCGCGGATCTCCCGCTCGCGCTCGTCACCAACACGACGTCAGGGACGCGTGAGTCGATCTGCGCGCGGCTGACGGGTGCCGGGTTCCCCGTCGCCGTCGACGACATCCTCACCGCACCTGCCGTCACAGCCGCCTATCTGCGCGAGAACCACCCGGGCGCCCGCTGTCTGCTGCTCAACTCCGGTGACATCGAGGCAGATCTGGCGGGTGTCACGCTCGTAGACACCGACACCGATCCCGACGCGGACACTAATACGGACACTGATACGGACGTGGACGTGGACGTCGTCGTGGTCGGGGGCGCCGGCGAAGAGTTCGGCTACGCGGCCCTCAACCGGGTCTTCCATCACCTCCAGCGCGGAGCCCACCTCGTGGCGATGCAACGGAACCTCTACTGGCGCACCGCCGCCGGTCTCGACCTCGACACGGGCGCCTTCCTGCTCGGCCTCGAACGGGCCGCCCGGGTCGAGGCGACCATCACCGGCAAACCGTCCGAGGCCTTCTTCGCCGCCGCGCTCGCCCACCTCGGCGCCGATCCGTCCACCACGCTCATGATCGGCGACGACATCGAGTCGGACGTGCTGGCGGCGCAGCGCAGCGGTGTCACCGGCGCGCTCGTCAAGACCGGCAAGTACCTTCCGGAGACGCACCGTTCGGCCGACGGCACACCTGACCACGTGCTCGACTCCTTCGCCTCGCTGCCCGACCTGCTCGAACGCCTGGCCGCGGGCTCCCGCTGAGCCTTGCGTGCCCTACTCGTTGATCTTCCAGAGGGTCAGCGTCGTCACGTAGTCGGGCATGTCGCTGGAGAGGCCCTGCTTCGTGTCGGGCACGACCTCCTTGACCTGCAGCATCGCCAGGTTGTTCTCGCTGGTGACGGTGCACAGCACGGTGCCCTTGGTCAGGGTCTTCCCCGCGTTCAGGTCATCGGCGGAGATCGCCGCCGGGAGCGCGTCGGTGTCCACGCCCGCGCTGCACGCCTCGGGTGTGGTGCCGGTGCTCCGGCCCATGGAGGTGAGGAAGCGCAGGTCGGAGTCGCCCCAGTCCTGGTAGGTGAGTTCCATGCCGGCGTCCTTGCCGATCTCGCCGTCGGGGAAGAGTTTCGGCGCGTCCAGGTCGACATGTGTACCGGTGTTCCAGGCCGGCGCCCGGAGCGTGAGGGGCTTGTCCTTGAAGACGAGGGTGTACGGGGCCTGCGCCGGGGAGGGCTTGGACTTGGGCGGCGGTGACGACGCCGTGCTGGGAGTGCTGGAGTCCTTGCCGTCCGCACCGGTGTCGGCGCCGCCGGGATTGCCGTCCGGGCTGGCGATGACCCAGGTGAGAAGTACGGCGAGGGCTATGGCACCGGCGGCGATCAGCAGGTTGCGGTTGCGGTTCGCGGGGGTGGTCGAGGGTGTGCCGCTCGGGGGTGGGGTCGTCGGCCACTGCGCCTGGGACTGGCCGGGCGGCGCCGACATCGTGGGCTGCCCGGCGAAGTGCGCCGCCGCGTCCGGCTGGGTGGGGGTGGCGGTGGGAGTGGGCTGCGGGGGCCGGGCGGCGGCCGCCTCCCGGCGTGCGATCCGCTCCATGAGCGGCGCCGGCAGCCAGCCGTCGAACGCGCGCAGCGGCCGCCCGGCCTCCCGCTCGCACAGCTCGGCGAGCTCGTCCGTCGTGATGCGCGCGGCCGGGTCGGCGGTGAGGCACCGTTCCAGCAACGTCCGCAGCGGCGCCGGGTAGTTACCGAGGTCCGGCGGTGTGCGCTCGGTGTTGGCGATGCGCACGCCGAGCGCGGTCGCGCCGCCTTCTCCGTACGGGTGCCGTCCGGTCGCCGCGACCGCCGCGATGAGGCCGAGCGAGAACAGGTCGGTGGCCGCGGTGACGGGTTCGCCCAGGGCGTGTTCGGGCGACATGTACTGCGGTGTGCCGATGACTCCGCCGCTGCGGGTGAGCTGGGTGGCGTCGGCGGCCTGCGCGATGCCGAAGTCGATGACGTACGGCCCGGTGGAACCGAGGAGGATGTTGGCGGGCTTCAGGTCGCGGTGGACGACGTCCGCCGCGTGGATGGAGCCGAGCGCGCGGGCCGTGCAGCCGACCAGCTGGAAGACGGCGGGCAGGGGAAGCGTGCCGTGCGTGACGAGCGCGTCGGCGAGCGAGAGGCCGGGGACGAACGCCGAGGCGATCCAGGGAAGGGCGCCGGTGGTGTCGTGGTCGAGCACCGGTACGAGGTGGTAGCCCTGCACCCGGCGCGCGGCCCGCACTTCCTGTTCGAAGCGGCGCCGGAAGTCGGGGTCCTGGCCGTACTCGCGGCGGATCACCTTGAACGCCACGGGCTGCCCGCCGCGTGTGTGCGAGAGGTACACGGTGCCCATGCCGCCCTCGCCGACCCGCGCCAGAAGCCGGTAGCCGGCCGTCTCGCGCGGATCGACGGGGTCGAGGGGAGTCAGTAGGTCGTCGTTGCCGTTGATCACGGCAGCCCACCCTATGGCATGTGACGGTGCATCAAAGTGCCGTAGAGGCAAGGCCGGTGGCCGTGAGCCTCATGACATGCGGGCGGCAACCGTGCGGGCTGCCTGGGACAGGACCTTGTCGGTCCACAGCCGCTTCCGCTCGGCGGCGGCCGCCAGGTTCTCGGAGGGCTTCGCGTCCGGTCCGGGCTGCCGCACGAGTCCCTCGGCGTAGCTCGAACCGTCCAGCTCGAACTCGTACGGCCCCTGCATGCAGGTCACCTTGTCGCCGACCACACCGTCGACGGAGTAGCAGGCCTGGGCGCCCCAGGAGCCTGCCAGGTCCTTGAAGCCCTGCTCGGAGGCGTCGTCTCCCTTGTCCTCGCGGTACTTGTCGCTCACGAGGGCCGGATCCGCGAGGGCGGTCACGGTCACGGTGAAGTTGCTGCTCGTGACGTGATCGCCGCCGTTGCCCGGGAGGTTGAACGCGAACTCGCAGCCGCCGCGCGGCACATCGCCGGTGGTGCCGGGCTTGGCATCGGCCATCGGGTCGAAGTTGATGATGCTCACCTTGACCGGCTTGCGCTCGACGTTCTTCGCCTGCGGCAGGAACGCGCGCAGCTCCCCGTCGGTCACCAGCTTGCAGGCGTCCGGCCACTGCGAGAGCGCCATCGCGGCACCCTGCGGCGGCTGCAGTCCGAGCGTGTCCCCGGCCGGCCGGGCCGTCCCGAACTCGACCGGGGGCGGCGGCTTCTCCTCGCCGCAACCTGCCAGCAGCCCCACGCCCGCCAATGCCGTGAGGCACAGCCATCTGCTCCGGAACATCCCGATCTCTCCCCGTTCCCTCTCGTGCGACAACGCCACGGCGCTGTCCGGTCCGCCTGATCGTCCCAGTGCCTCGACACCTCTCGGGTGCGTTTGGTTCCAGGGCGAACAGGGTGGCGACGAGAGCCCGTTGCCGCAGGCGGGGCTCGGCGGTGCCTGGCTCACCGCGCCGCCGTCGTCCCTCATCCGGCCGCCGGCGGCTGTGGCCGTACCGTCAGCATCTGGTGCGCGTAGCCGACGGGGCCCGTGACGTCGTGCAGCACGGTGGTGGTGACGCCGTGTCCCGAACCGCCGAAGACGACGGTCGTGTCGAGACCCGTCCAGCGGCCTTCGGGCTGCCGGTGCAGATGGAGCGTCAGGTCGACGTTCGGGTACATCCAGACGGTGGGCGCCTGGCGTACGGCGATGCCGTTCGCCGTGTCGACGAGGCCGACGTACGACGCGAGCGGGCTCACCGTCTCTCCCGCGACCAGGTCAAGTCCCGTGGAGACCCAGGCTGTTGTGCGGCCCGGCCGCGGCGGGGCGAGGGTGCGCACGTCGAGCGAGGCGATGTAGCCGCCGGGCCAGAGGGAGGCCATGTCCCACGGGGCACACCGGTCGGGCGGGGTGAGCGGGGCGGGGGCGCCGCCGGCGACGGCGCTCGTGTCGGACGTGGCCAGGAGCCAGGCGCGGGCGCGGACCACGGGCCGGCCGGCGACGAGCACGGTGGCCTCGACGAGTTCGATGGTGCGGCCGGGCCGGACGGTCCCTACCTGGATCTCGCACTCGTCGAGGGCGAGGCGCCCCAGGATGTCGATGCTGATCCGGCCGAGGGTCAGGCCCGCGTCCGCCGCCCGCTCCGCCAGGTGGCGCTCGACGGCGTGTACGACGAGACCGCCGAGCGGGCTGAAGTGCAGCTCGTCGGGATCCCACGCGCCGCTCGCGTGGACGGTCGGCTTGTAGCGGTGCTCGTCTATCCGCTCGTAGTAGCTGTCCGGAACGTGCGCGCCGGGATTCAACTGGGCTCCCTCTGTCACTGCTTCGGTGTATGCCACACACAGGATAGGGACGCCGGCACGTCGGAGCGGTGTGCGCCCGCTCACCGCGCCGTGGTCGGCGGGAGTTGGGCCGGGCTCACCAGTTGCCCGAGCACGTCGGCCATGAAGTGGACGAGCCAGCGCTGCGAGGGGCTGCGCGACGATGCGTGGCGGGCGTAGAGGGCCACCTCCATCGGCTCCGCCTCGAACGGGAGCCGCACGAGGCGTACCCGGTGGGAGGCGGTGAAGACCTCGCCGACGTACTCGGGGACGACCGCGATCAGGTCGGTCTGCTCCAGCAGGTAGGGGAGCATCGAGAAGCGGGTGGCGTCCACGGTGACCCGGTCGAGGAGGCCGTGCGCGGCGAGTACGGCCCGGGGTACGGCGTGACCGCTGGGGCCGTGGACCGTCGCGTGATGCTCGGCCGCGAGTTCGGGGAAGCTCACCGCGGAACCCGTGATGCGCGGGTGGTCGGCGGCGACCATCCCGACGTAGCGCTCCCGGAACAGCGGGATGCGTACGGTGCGGTGCGAGGTCAGGACGGGGGTGGCCACGAACGCGTCCAGGTCGCCGCGCCACAGCCGGCTCTCGGCGTCCTCCACGTCCAGGGGATGGATCGCGAACGACGCGCGCGGTGCCCGCTCCCGCGCGGCCGCGAGCAGCCGGGGCAGCAGGGTCACCTCCCCCAGGTCGGAGAGCGCGACGGTGAAGCGGCCCGCCATCGTCCCGGGGTCGAAGTCGTCGGCCTGCCGGACGGTTCCCTCGATCTCGGCCAGCGCCCGCTGCAGCGGCTCGTACAGCCGCCGCGCACCCGCCGTCGGCGTCAGTCCGCGGCCGGTCCGCCGGAAGAGCTCGTCCCCGAAGTGCCGCCGCAGCTTTCCCAGGCTGTAGCTGACGGTGGGCTGGGTGACGTGGAGCGCCTCGGCGGTGGCCGTCACGGAGCTGGTCTCGTAGAGCAGGACGAAGACCCGCGCGAGGTTGAGATCGAAGGTCCTCATATCGATGGACTCTATAGCGCGTGTCCACAACATTTATTGGTGCGTATGTCGTGCCGTGCCTAGCGTGTGCGCCATCACATCGAAAGGAACGCCCGTGCCGTCCGTACGCCGTGTCTCCCACGAGTTCCTGGAGCGCCAGGGGCTCACCACCATTTTCGGCAACCCGGGCTCCAACGAGCTGCCGTTCCTCGCCGAACTGCCCGACACCTTCCGCTATGTGCTCGGGCTCCATGAGGGCGCGGTGGTCGGTATGGCGGACGGCTATGCGCAGGCGACCGGCCGCCCCGTCCTCGTCAACCTGCACGCGGCGTCGGGCTCCGGCAACGCCATGGGCGCCCTGACCAACGCCGTCGCCTCCCGCACCCCGCTGGTACTCGTCGCCGGCCAGCAGGTACGCCCCGCGATCGGCCCCGAGGCGAACCTCGCCAGCGTCGACGCGCCCGCGCTCATGAAGCCCCTCGTCGGCTGGGCCGCCGAGCCCGCGTGCGCCCAGGACGTCCCGCGCGCGCTCGCCCAGGCCCTCTTCGAGGCCGAGCTGCAGCGTCGCCCCACGTATCTCTCCGTCCCGTACGACGACTGGGCCGCCGACGCCGGCGAGAACTCCCTGGCGCTCCTCGGCCGGCGGGTCCAGCGGGCCGACACCCCCAGCGCCGAGCAGGCCCGATGGCTCGTCGAGCAGCTGACCGGCGCCCGCCGGCCCCTGCTCGTCCTCGGCGGCGACATCGACTCGGCCGGTCTCTTCGACGACGCCGTGCGCCTCGCCGAACGGCTCGGGAGCCCGGTGTGGGCGGCGCCGTCGCTGTTCCGGCTGCCCTTCCCGAACCGGCATCCGCTGTTCCGGGGCGTGCTGCCCGCCGGGATCGGGCCCGTCTCGGAGGCGTTCGAGGGCCACGACCTGGTGCTCGTGCTCGGCGCCCCGGTGTTCCGCTACCACGAGCACCTTCCCGGCTCCTATCTGCCGGAGGGCACACGCCTGATCCAGGTGACCGACGACGCGTCCGCCGTGGCCCGCGCGCCGATGGGAGAGGCGCTGCTCGCCTCGCCCGCCGCCGCCGTCGGCCTGCTCCTCGCCGCCCTCGACACTCCCCGGGAGCCCGCGGAGCCAGCAGCCGCCGACTATCGTCCTGCCCCTGAACCACGCACGTCGGACGACGCGCGGCTGCACCCCGAGGAAGTGTTCGCGGCGCTCCGCGACGAACTGCCCCATGACACCGCGTACGTCGTCGAGTCCACCTCCACGAACTCCTCGTGGTGGCGGCAGATGGACCTGCGCCATTCGGGCTCGTACTACTTCCCGGCCGCCGGCGGGCTCGGCTTCGGGCTGCCCGGCGCGGTCGGTGTCGCCATGGGGCAGCCGGACCGGCCCGTCGTGGGCGTGATCGGCGACGGCTCCGCCAACTACGGCATCACCGCCCTGTGGACCGCGGCACAGCACCGCGTGCCCCTGACCGTCGTGCTCCTGCGCAACGGGACCTACGGCGCCCTGCGCTGGTTCGGCGGGCTCCTGGGGGTACCGGACGCGCCGGGCCTCGACATCCCGGGCCTCGACTTCACCCGCATCGCCGAGGGGTACGGGGTTCCGTCCCAGCACGTGAGCGATCCGGAGGAACTACGGGCCGTGCTTGCCGAACGCCCCGACCACCCGCGTCTCGTACAGGTCGACACGGCGCTCACGACGCCGTCCTGACGGGCCGGAGGCCGTATACCTGCACCACCGTCCGAACACCCGCATCCACATCAACATCCACATCTGCATCTGCATCTGCATCTGTACGGAAGTGAGGCAGCACGATGACATTCCTGGACAGCGCCGTCTGGGGCGGCAGGTTCTACTCCGACGGCTGGCAGGACTCCGCGTCCACGTACCCCGTCGTCGAACCGGCCACCGGCGAACAGCTCGCCACCCTGGGCCAGTCCACTCCCGAGCTCGTGCGCCGCGCCGCTGCCCGTGCCGCCGAGGCGCAGCGCGCGTGGGCCGCGACCTCCCCGCAGCGGCGCGCCGCCGTCCTGCGGCGCGCGGGCGACCTGTTCACCGAACACGCGGGCGAGATCGAGGACTGGCTCGTGCGCGAGGCCGGATCGGTGCGCACCAAGGCGGCGTTCGAGGTCCAGCTCGCCGTGGGCGAGTGCTACGAGTGCGCCGCGCTGCCCACCCACCCGCAGGGCGAGGTCCTCACCAGCGAGGACGCGCGCTGGTCGCTGGCCCGTCGCCGTCCGGCGGGCGTCGTCGGAGTCATCGCTCCCTTCAACTTCCCCCTGGTGCTGGGCCTCCGTTCGGTGGCGCCCGCCCTCGCCCTGGGCAACGCGGTGCTGCTGAAGCCCGACCCGCGGACCGCGGTGAGCGGCGGCGTCGTCATCGCGCGGATCTTCGAGGAGGCGGGGCTGCCGGACGGCGTGCTGCACCTGCTGCCGGGGGACGGCGCGGTGGGCCAGGCCCTCGTCGAGGCCCCCGAGGTCCGCGTCGTCTCCTTCACCGGTTCCACGCCGGTCGGGCGGGCCATCGGCGAGCAGGCGGGGCGGCTCCTCAAGCGGGCGCATCTCGAACTCGGCGGCAACAACGCCCTGGTCGTCCTGCCGGGCGCCGACGTGGCGAAGGCGGCGTCCGCCGGTGCCTTCGGCGCGTATCTGCACCAGGGGCAGATCTGTATGACGACGGGCCGTCACATCGTGCACGAGTCACTGGTGGAGGAGTACACGGCCGCGCTCGCCGCGAAGGCGAAGGCGCTTCCGGTCGGCGATCCCGCGCGTGAGGAGGTGGCGCTCGGCCCGATCATCGACCGCCGGCAACTGGAGCGCGTGCACGGCATCGTCACCGAGAGCGTCGCGGCGGGTGCCACGGTCGCCGCCGGCGGCGAGATCTCCGGCCCCTGCTACCAGGCCACCGTCCTCACCGACGTGACCGTGGACATGCCGGCCTGGCGCGAGGAGATCTTCGGGCCCGTGGCGCCGGTGGTCTCCTTCGCCACGCTCGACGAGGCCGCGCACATCGTCGACGACTGCGAGTACGGCCTGTCCGTCGCGATCCTCGGCGATGTCGGGACCGCGATGAAGCTCGCCGACCGCATCGAGTCCGGAAAGATCCACATCAACGAGCAGACGGTGGGCGACGAGCCCAACGCGCCCTTCGGCGGCGTGAAGGCGTCCGGCACCGGCTCCCGCTTCGGCGGTGCCACGGCCAACATCGACGCGTTCACCGAGACCCAGTGGGTGACTGTCCGTCCGGACATCGCCGACTACCCCTTCTGACCTGTCCCCTCCTCCTCCAACCTGCTTCACGCCCCGTCTCCCGTAGCCGCCCCTGGGGGGTCAACCGTGACACGCTCCATACCGACGCAAGTACCGGCCGGAACCGGCACCGCCGCACGCAGCACCTGGACGGTGGTCCTGTGCTGGATCACCGTCATGCTGGAGGGCTACGACCTCGTCGTCCTCGGCGCCATCATCCCGACGCTCCTCAAGACCCATCACCTCGGCATGACGGCGGTGGACGCAACCACCGTCGCCACCCTGTCACTTGTGGGCGTCGCGATCGGCGCGGTGTGCGTCGGTCCGCTGGCCGACCGGCTCGGACGACGCCTCCTGCTGATCGGATCGGTGGTGGTGTTCTCCGTCTTCACCCTCCTCGTACCGCTGGCCGGATCGGTGACCGTGTTCGCCGCGCTCCGGCTCGCCGCCGGTCTCGGCCTCGGTGCGTGCATGCCGGTGTCGCTCACGATGATGTCCGAGAACATGCCCGCCCACCGGCGGGCCCGCGCCTCCACGCTCACCATGACCGGCTACCACACGGGTGCCGTGATCACCTCGCTGCTCGCCCTCCAGGTCACCGACAACTGGAAGATCCTCTTCTACGTCCTCGGTGTCGCCGGACTCGGCATCGCCGTGCTCCAGTGGTTCCGGCTGCCCGAGTCGGAGGCCTTCGAGCAGACGCGCAACGCGGACAGCGGCCGGCGCGTCGCATTCGGCGAACTCCTCAAGCCGGCCTACCTGCGGGCCGGAATCGGCATCTGGGTCGCCTCGTTCATGGGCCTGCTGCTGGTCTACGGGCTCAACACATGGCTGCCGAAGCTCATGAACGACGCCGGTTATCCCGTGCCCACCGCCGTCACGCAGCTCCTGATCCTGAACGCCGGCGGAATCGTGGGCCTCGTGATCGGCGGCAGCGTCGCCGACCGTCGCGGCATCAAGGGCACCGCCATGGGCTGGTTCGCGGTCTCCGTGGTCATGCTGGCGCTGCTGAGCGTCAAGATGGGCAGCAATCTGCTGCTCGACACCGTGGTCTTCCTGACCGGGGTCTTCGTCTTCTCCGCGCAGGTACTCGTCTACGCCTACGTCACCCACTACTATCCGGCGTCGGTCCGGGGCACCGCGCTCGGCTCGGCCTCCGGGATCGGCCGCATCGGGTCGATCGTCGGCCCGTCGATCACGGGCGCGCTCGTCACGGCCGGGATCGGGCACCCCTGGGGCTTCTACTTCTTCGCCGCCGTCGCGGTGTTCGGCTTCCTGGCCGTGCTGACGCTGCCGCGGCGGAGCCCGGGACCGGACGTCCAGGTGGAGGCGCTGCCCGCCACGGCCTGAGGCCCACCGGCCTGCCGGGAATGCCGGCCGAGAGAGATCTCGGCCGGCAGCAGGCCATTCCCCGGCGCCCCGCACCTCAGGACGCGGGCGTCAGGAACGAGGCCTCCCAGGCGAACCCGTCGGGTTCGGCGAAGGCCCCGGCGTCGCCGCCGATCGCAAGCCGGTGCGAGCCGGTTCCGTCGGGAGCCTGACCGGTCGGGTCTCCCCTTCCGCCGCACGGGGTGGCGGCACCGCCGACGTGCCCGTGGCGCGGTGCCGGTAGGCGTCGGGCGGCACACCGACGAGTTCGGTGAAGCGCGCGCTGAAGGTACGCACCGAGGAACAGCCGACCGCGGAACACACCTCGCTGACGCCGAGGCCGCCGTGCGCCAGCAGCGCCTTCGCCCGCTCGACGCGCCGCCGCATCAGATACGCGTACGGCGACTCGCCGTACGCGAGGCGGAATTGGCGGCTGAGGCGGCCGGCGGGCACGCTCACGCCGCGCGCGAGCGCCAGGACGTCGAGCGGCCGCGCATGCTCCCGGTCGATCCGGTCGCGGACGCGGCGCAGCCGCACGAGGTCGCTCCGGTGCCTGGCCTCGGTGAGTGCGCGCCCCCACGAGGGGTGGCACATGAGAGAACTCCCTTCGTCCGACGGCCCGTTGGCGGAACGCTCAGCGCAGTTCCTGGATCCGGACGAGGTTGCCCGCGGGGTCGCGGAAGGCGCAGTCCCGGACGCCGTACGGCTGGTCGGTCGGCTCCTGGACCACCTCCGCGTCGCCCGCCTGCACCTTCTCGAAGGTGGCGTCGAGGTCCCGGGTGGCCAGGAGGATCCAGCCGTAGGTGCCCTTGGCCATCATCTCGGCGATGGTGCGGCGCTCTTCCTCGGAGATGCCGGGGTCGGCGGCCGGCGGCGCCAGGAGGATCGACGTGCCGGGCTGGCCGACGGGGCCTACCGTGATCCAGCGCATCTTGCCCTGGCCGACGTCGCTGCGGACCTCGAAGCCGAGCACGTCCCGGTAGAAGGCCAGGGACGCGTCCGGGTCGTCGTGCGGAAGGGCGGTCGTGTGAATGGTGATGTCCATGATGATCAGGCTAGGCCCGGCACGGCCACCCGCGCTTCTCGATTCCTGACCGATTTCGGCGGGCCGTCAGCGAACGTTCTCGCGCAGGAATTCCAGCGTCGACGACCATGCCTCGGCCGACGCCTTCGGGTCGTACACCTCGGGCCGGCCGTCGTTGAAGAAGGCGTGCCCGGCCGGGTACACGCGCAGATCGGCGTCGACACCGGACTGCTTCCTGACCGTCTCGCGCAGCCCCTGGAGCGTGGCCACCGGGATCGACTGGTCGTGCTCGCCGTAGTGGCCCTGGACCTGCGCCTTCAGGCCGGAGAAGTCGGGCACCTCGCCCTGAATGACGCCGTAGTAGGGGACGGCCGCGCTCACGCGCCGGTCGTGGGCCGCCAGGTAGAGGACGAATCCTCCGCCCATGCAGAAACCGACGGCGCCCACGGTCCTGGACGTGACCTCGGGCCGGGCGAGCAGGTAGTCCACCGCTCCCGACAACAGGGAGACCCCGCTCTCCACCGGCAGTTCCCGCATCATCCTGAACGCTTCGGCGGCCTCGTGCGCGACGTTACCCCCGTACAGGTCGGGGGCGAGTGCCACGAATCCTGCCCCGGCCAGCCGGTCCGTGACGTCAGCTATGTGGTCGGTCAGGCCCCACCACTCCTGGATGACGATGACGCCGGGCCCCTGTCCCGCCGGCGGCAACGCCAGATAGCCGTGGGCGTCGGCCCCGCCGCTGGCGAACGTCACGTTCTGCCGGGCCGGCTTGCCCGTCGGCCTGGGCGAACCGGCGGAGCTGGGCGTGTCGGTCACGGGATGCCTCCTGTGGTCGTTGGTGATGTCCCAGGAGGCAGCGTAAAGCTAAAGTTGACATTGAAAGTGGGACTTCGGAACCACTTGTCTCGATCGCCGGCCGGCCGATCCGCGGAAGCTCCGATTCCGTACTATCCCCGCTCTCCGCACTCTCCCTGGCCTTGCGTCACATGCGGCGTATCACCACCAGGACGACCAGCAGCACCGTGGCACCGGCACTCATCCCGTGGGCGACGACGGCCGCGAGGGGGAAGTGCCGCTCCGCCGTGCCGGACTGGGAGTGCCGTCCGGAGCTGGGCAGCCAGCGCAACAGCATCGTGAACCCCAGCGCGGCGACGACGAGGACGACCGCGCACGCCGCCCAGGCCGAACTCCGCGCGTCCCCCAGCAGGAACACGCCCCAGGCGACGAGGCCCCCGACCGCCAGCGTCACATGCCCCAGAACCAGCCACAGCGGAAGCCGGGTCACGCCGGGCGTGCGCTGCTGGCGCAGCCCCCCGTTCCGGATCCACACCGTGGCCAGATAGCTTCCCAGCGCCGCCGTCACCAGCCATGCGCACAACACGAAAACCCGCATGCGCTCCCCCAGTTCGAACGCGGCCCCTCCTGGCCACCGCACCCGTCCAGCACACCGCACGCCACGGGGAAGCGGGCGGACATCCATTCCCCAATTCACTCTTTGGTGTGAATCAGTGGCCGGAATGCAGCGCTCACCGGAATCAGGACGGGCGCCCGCCGAACTGCCAGTCGTGCACCTCGACGCTCGCGTACGTGTCAGCGGCCAGCACCCCGCGCGCGGTGTCCGGGTCCGCCGCTCGCAGCAGCACCGCCGTGCCGACCCAGATGCTCTCGTCGTCGGACAGCAGTGGCCCGTGAGCGATGAGCTCGTCGCGGGCCGGCGGGACGGTGATGTCGGCGGCCTTGCCCGGGCCGAGGCCGATCACCAGGTAGCGGTTGCCTCCGGTCCTGCCGCCGGGGAAGTCCCACATGGTGCGTCCCAGCATGTTGCGCCAGCGCCGCAGCAGCACGTCCCGGTAGGCACCGGCCTGGTAGTTCGGCTCGTCGAAGGCGAACGTACGGGCGGCGGCGGTGTCCGGCAGGTCGACGATGTGCACGCTGCCGGTGGGTGTCTCGCCGTCGTCGGCGAAGGTCGGCCCGCGCGCGATCATCTCCGCCGCGTACCGGTCCATGTACGACCAGTGCTCCTCGATCAGCTCGCCGCGCAGGTCGACGGATCCGGGCCGGTCACGGTGGTAGCAGAAGAACTCCATGGCCCCGGACTCTCTCCGATGTACGGCGGCATCTCAACCAAATTGCCGATCCCCTCGTGATCCCGCATCGTTGTTACGCGCGATCCAGAACATTGTTGACCGCCGAACCACGGAGGTTGACGCACGTGGAGAAAGACCATCCTCCTCATTCCCTTGCCCCTCATTCCCGCGCCGTGGAGCTGACGAAAGAAGTCGTCAAGTTCGGCGCGGTCGGTGGTGCGGGAGTTTTTGTCAATATCGCGGCCTTCAATATCGGCCGCCATTTCGGCCACCTTCCCGTGGTGCGGGCCAGCGTCATCGCCACCCTCATCTCCATCGCCTTCAACTACGTCGGTTTCCGGTATTTCACCTACCGGGACCGGAAGTCGGAGCAGCACACCAAGGAGATCTCCCTCTTCCTCGGCTTCAGCGCCATCGGCCTCGTCATCGAGAACAGCATTCTTTACGTGGCCACGTACGGGTTCGGCTGGGACAGCACGCTGCAGAGCAACGTCTTCAAGTTCCTCGGGATCGGCGTCGCCACGCTCTTCCGCTTCTGGTCCTACCGGACATGGGTGTTCAAGGCGCTCCCCTCACTCCCCCACGACCGGCCCGGACCGCCACCGGCCGATGTGACCGGGGAATACCGGCACGACGCCCGACGGCGGTAGCCCGCCACCCGGCCGGCCCATCTCCGGTCGCGCGCGGCGCGGGAGCCCCACACGATCGAACCGCGGGCGCCGGTCCTCGACCGTCCGGACTCGCGGCAGTTCGTCATGCCCGCTGCGGAGGTGGAGGGACCTTTGCCTACTGGGATCGCGGTGGCCCCGCCCCTCCCACGCCAAGAACGTCACGCCCCGTTGCCCCGCCGTCTGCGGGGCGCTCTGCACAGAGCCGCTCCGGCGCTCGCGCTGTACGTGGCGGCACGCCTGACCGGCCTCGCCCTGGCCGCCCTGGTCTCCGTCTGGACGAAGCGGCCCATGTGGCCCCGTCTGGGCGCCTCCTGGGACAGCAAGTGGTACATGGGCATCGCCCAGCACGGCTACGGCACCGTGATCACGGCGAAGACACCTGGTGTCTCGTACAACGACATGGCGTTCTTCCCGCTCTACCCCGCCCTGGAGCGTGCCGTCACCACGGTCTTCCCCGTCGGTGCGGTGGACGCGGGCCTGGCGGCGGCCTGGCTCTCGGCCGGGGCCGCGGCGGTCGGGATCTACGCGGTCGGTGAGCGGCTGCACGGCCGCGGGGTCGGCATCACCCTGGTGCTCCTGTGGGGCCTGCTCCCGCACGCCATCGTGGAGACCATGGCGTACAGCGAGTCGCTGATGACCGCGCTGTCCGCGTTCTCCCTCTACGCCGTGCTCACCCGCCGCTGGCTGTGGGCCGGCTCCCTGGCCCTGCTCGCCGGCCTGACCCGCCCGAACGGTCTCGCGGTCGCCGCGGCCGTCCTCGCCACGGCGGCACTGGTCCTGTGGCGGAGCCGGGGCGCCCGTGACGACTGGCGTGTGTGGGCCGGCGCGGCCCTCGCGCCGCTCGGTTGGGCCGGGTACGTCGCCTGGGTGGGCCTGAGCTCCGGCAGCCTGCTCGGCTACTTCGACATCCAGAGCAACTGGGGTTCCCGCTTCGACTTCGGAGTGAGCGAGTTCGAGTTCCTCAAGGGCGTCTTCACCGACCGGGGCACGCCCGCGCATCTCACGTACTACATGGGCGCCGCCGTCCTGCTCGTCGCGCTTGTGGCGCTGGTCCTGTTCGCCCTGGACCGGCCGCCGCTGCCCGTGCTCGTCTACGCGCTGGTGCTGGTGGTCATCGCCTTCGGCGGCACCAAGTTCTACGCGTGCAAGCCGCGTTTCCTCCTCCCCGCCTTCCCGCTGTTGCTCCCGGCCGCGCTGGCCCTGACGAGGGCGCGGCCACGCACGGCCGCCGTACTCGTCTCCTGCGTCGCCCTGATCTCCTTCGTGTACGGCGTGCACTCGCTGTTCTACGCGAGCACCGCGCCCTGAGGAGCGTGCGGGGTCAGTCCGTGGCCGACCGTACGTGGACGCGGCCGCCGTCGGTCTTCACTTCCCAGCGCGGCTCGTCGACTGCCGCCGGCCCGCGCGTCGCCTTGCCGTCCGTGAGGCGGAAGACACTGCCGTGCCAGGGGCAGCGAATACAGCCGTCGTCGACGATCCGGCCCTCGTCGAGCGGGCCTCCGGCATGGGTGCAGGTCGCCGAGAGCGCGTACAGCACCCCTTCGTGCCGCACCAGCACCACCGGCACTCCCGCGGCCGTGACCCGCAGCGGTTCGCCGTCGCCGATGTCGGACACCGCCGCGACGTCGGTCCAGTCCTCGACGGTCCGCTGGAACGCGGTGTGGTTGACGCCGACGCCCCGGGCCAGGGACAGATGTCCGCCCAGGTAGGCGGAGCACGCCGTGACGCAGAGTCCGGCGCCGGTGAGGGCGATCCCGAGGCCGCGCCGGCCCCGGCGACGGGCGATCCAGGACGACGCCTGGACCGCGGACGCCGTGACGTTGAGGAGGGCGTGCACGAGGCCGACCCGCTGCGTCGCGCCATAGGTCTCGGACCAGTCGGACGCGCCCGTCCAGGCCGCCGGTCCCGACGCGATGAGCCCGATGCCGACAAGTCGACGTGCCGAAGCGGCTCCGGCGCTGCCCGCGGTCAGGTCCAGGACGGAGGCCATGGTCCAGGCGCCGATGGGGATGTCCGTCAGCATGGGGTGCAACTGGTGTCCCAGCCAGGTGCCCGACAGCGTGTTCTTGACGGCGTCGGAGCGCGTCGCCCGCGCCACCCAGCCGGCGGCCGCGCGCGAGGCGCCGTCGAGCGCGGTCAGGCCCTCGACCTCTTCGGTCAGCTTTCGCAACACGGTCGCTCCTCGTCACAGATGGCACACCACCGCCCATGGTCTCCCCTGCCCGGGCACCCGCCAACTCGAGCCGTTACTCGGTGTGGGTGGCCCGGAACCTGCGCCGGTACTCCGTGGGCGTCGTGTCCAGGCGTCGGCGAAACGCCCGCACGAGAGTGTCCGTCGTGCCGAAACCGCAGGTGGACGCGATGCGTTCCAGGGTCGCGTCGGAGGATTCGAGGTCGTGGCGCGCCTTCTCGACGCGGACGGACTCGATGTACGCGTGGGGCGTCATGCCTAGTTCGCTCTTGAAGATCCTGGTGAGGTGCCGGTCGCTGACGTGTGCGAACTCGGCCAGGTCCACGACCGTGAGCGGCTCCCCGATGTTGCGCAGGATGTGGTGGCGCAGGTCCTCGATACGCCGTGTCGTGGAGACCTGCTCCAGGGGGACGCTGAACTGGCTCTGTCCGCTCGGCCGCTTCAGGTACATCACGAGCTGGCGGGCGACGCGTAGCGCGACGGGCTCTCCGAGGTCTTCCGCGATCAGCGCGAGCGACAGGTCGAGGCAGGCGCTGATGCCGGCGCCGGTCCACACGTCGCCTTCGCGGATGAAGATGGGATCGGCGTCGACCTCCACCAGGGGGTGCTCCGCGGCGAGTTGCTGCGCGGTGGACCAGTGGGTGGTGGCGCGTTTGCCGTCGAGGAGGCCCGCGGCGGCCAGGAGGTGCGCGCCCACGCAGACGGAGGTGACTCGGCGCGTCCGGCCGGCGAGGGTCTTCACCCAGGTGACCAGCGCGGGGTCGACGAGGGCGTGCACACGGTGTTCGCTGTCGACCTCGACCGAGCCGGGCACGACGAGGGTGTCGATGCCCGCGGTGGCGACCTCCGCGAAGGTGATGTCGGGGAGGATGCGGACCCCGGCGCCGGTGGTGACGGGGTCCATGGTCTCGGCGGCGAGGACCACGTGGTAGTTCGCGGCGTCCTCCGTCTCGCGCCGGGCCAGGGAGAACACCTCCGGCGGCCCGGTGACGTCGAGCAGGTCGACGCCTTCGAAGAGGACGATGACGATGAGTCGTCGGGTGCCCGGCACGAGTCTCCCTGATCCACGGTCGCGGCATGTCTGTATCTGCATGTTAGGCGTCATTGCCGACACGCGAGCCGGGTCCTAGCGTGGAGGACGCGGCCCACCACACCGTTCGGGCCGCCGACCCCCAGCTGACATCCGAAGGCGGTACACCCATGTCCAGAACGACGCTGCGCGAGCTCAACGGCTTCGACGAGACGCCCGCGAAGCTGGCCGACTCGACGCTGATCCTGATCGACTTCCAGAACACCTACACCCGGGGCGTGATGGAGCTCGACGGCTGGGAGGCGTCGCTCGACGCCGCCGCCCGACTGCTCCGGCGCGCACGGGAGGCGGGCGCGAACGTCGTGCACGTCGTCAACGACGGCGGTGAGGGCACCCCGTACGACATCCGGGCGGAGATCGGTCGGATCCATCCCCGGGTCGCGCCGGTCGACGGCGAGCCCGTCGTCGTCAAGGAGGCGCCTAACGCGTTCCTCGGCACCGACCTGGACCGGCACGTGCCCGAGGGGCAGGACGTCGTCATCGCGGGCTGGATGACGCACATGTGCGTGGCGTTCACCGCGCAGGGCGCGTTCCTGCGGGGCAACCGTCCCACGGTCGCCGCCGACGCCACGGCCACCCGGTCGCTGCCGGTCCTGGGCATCGACCTGGAATCCCGTCAGGTGCACCACGGCGCGCTCGCCACGATCGCCGACCTGTACGGGGTCGTCGTCCCGCACGAGGCGGACATCGCCTGACGGCGCCGCCCCCCTAGTTCGGGGCCGGGTGTGTCAAGTGGCGCGGGATACCGGCAGACTTCATACGTCGCACTCAATCATCCCGAGGAATTCACATGATCACGCTCACCAAGGAAGACGGACCGGCAGATCTCGACGGTGTGACGCACCTGTCCATCGGAGTGTCCTGGGACCCCACCGCCGGCAGCAGTGGCGGTCTGATGGGCAAGCTGCGCCGGAACGCCGGAACCGACCTCGACCTGATCGCCATAGCCCTGCAAGGCGCCGACCCCGTACGGCTCGCGGGCCTCGACTCCCTGGACCCGCTGGGCAACGGCTCCTTGGTGCACAGCGGCGACAACCAGACGGGGCGTGGCGACGGTGACGACGAGACCGTGACCGTCGAGTTCGCCCGCGTCCCGGCCAACATCACGTCGATCGTGTTCGTGGCCGCCGCCTACAAGAAGTCCAGCTCCTTCCAGAAGGCGCGGAACATCAGCTTCAAGGTGTACGACGCGACCGGCGGCAGCTCCCAGCAGGTCGCCGACATCTGGCCGAGCCTGCTCACCAACGACAACGGCTGCCGCGTCGCCAAGGCCGTACGGGTCAACGGCAGTTGGAAGCTCGAGGTGCTGAACGAGACGGGGAAGATCAAGCAGGGGGACGAGCGGGCGCTGATGCGTTTCGCGGTCAGCAACCGGTAGTCGGGGAGCAACCGGTAGTCGGCGAGCGGGAGTTGGCGGGGGCCGGGCGCGTCATGGGACGTGCCCGGCCCCGCCCGTGCCCTTCAACGGTCAGCGGTGTGACTGTGGGTGCGCGGCCGTGGGTGGGGCGCTGCCGGCGGCCAGGTGCGCGAGGAACCAGGACCGTGCGAGGTCGGCGACCCGGTCGAGCGCTCCGGGTTCCTCGAAGAGGTGCGTGGCTCCCGGCACGATCTCGAGGCGGTTCTCGCACCGGAGCCGGGCCTGGGCCGCGCGGTTGAGTTCGAGCACCATCGTGTCGTCGCCGCCGACGATGAGGAGGGTCGGCGCGCGTACGTCGCCGAGGTGCGGTCCGGCGAGGTCGGGCCGTCCTCCCCTGGACACCACGGCGCCGACGTCCGCGTCCTCGGCGGCCGCCCGGAGCGCGGCCGCGGCCCCGGTGCTGGCGCCGAAGTATCCGATGGGGGCCGGTTCGCGGTCGCGGAGCCACCGGGTGGCTCCCGACAGTCTGCGAGCGAGGGTGCCGATGTCGAAGACGTTGTCCCGGTCGGCTTCCTCCGCCGGGGTCAGCAGGTCGAACAGGAGCGTGCCGAGCCCGGCTTCCTGCAACACCGTGGCGACCGCGCGGTTGCGCGGGCTGTGCCGGCTGCTGCCCGAGCCGTGGGCGAACATGACGACGCCCGCGGCCCCTTCCGGCCGTGCGAGGTCTCCATTCAGCCGCACCTCGCCGGCGTCCACCTCGACCTCGGTCGTGACCGGTGCGGGCCGCACACGTCCCGCGCTGTCCGCCGCCCGGGCCAGACACGCGGCCACTTCCTCGTCCGTGGTCTGCGAGAAGTCGACGTACCACTCACCGACGGAGCCGAACATCGGCGGTGCGGACAGGCACACCATCTCGTCCGCGACGCCGCTCAGCCGGTGCACCGCGTCGGGCGGCCCGACCGGCACGGCGAGCACCACGTGGGCCGCGCCCCGCGCCCGTACGACCTGGCAGGCCGCGGCCGCCGTGGCGCCGGTGGCGATCCCGTCGTCCACCACGATCACGGTGCGGGCGTCGCCCGCCGCCGGAGGCCGGCCGCCGCGGTAGCGCCGCGCCCGCCGTTCCAGTTCCTGCCGCTCCACGCGCTCCACGGCGGCGATGTGGTCCGGATCGATCCCGCAGTGGCGCACGATGTCCTCGTTGAGGACCCGCACACCGCCCTCACCGATCGCGCCGAACGCGAGTTCCGGCTGATAGGGGACGCCGAGTTTACGGACCACGATCACATCGAGCGGGGCGCCAAGCGCGCTCGCCACCTCGAAGGCCACCGGCACGCCGCCGCGCGGCAGCCCGAGGACGACCGGCTGCTCCCCGCGCAGATGTTGCAGCGCTGTGGCCAGCCGCCGCCCGGCATCCGTACGATCCGTGAACCGCACCGTGCTCGCCCCATCTCGCAGACGTCTCGAACGAGACGTGAGGCAGTCGCCTGCCTGTACCTCCGGGCTAACTCCGATCACGGCACGGCGCAAGTCGGGGGCGTACGCGCCGCCCGGCCCGATCCGGCCCGTGGCGCGACAATGGTGGTGCGGATGATGCGCTCCGTCACGGAGAGGCGGCCCCAGCCATGCCCTACATCACGGTCACGGCCCTGAGTCACACCGGGCTCCGACGCGACCACAACGAGGACAGCCTGGTCGTCGGCCCGTGGACCCTGTGCGGAACGGTGACGGAGAACCCTCAGACGATGGTGTTCCCGTTCGGCCACCCCCTCGTCGTCGCGGTCGCCGACGGCATGGGCGGGCAGCCCGCCGGTGACGTGGCGAGCAGCCTCGTCGCCCGCCGCCTGGCCGCGTACGGGCCGAGCCTGGACAGCGAGGACGCGGTGCGTGACGCGCTGGCCCTGTGCAACCACGCCGTGTACGCGGCCGCCGACCGTGACCCGGAGCTGACCATGATGGGGACGACCGTCGCGGGCGTGGTGGTCCTCGAAGGCGAACTGCTCGTCTTCAACGTCGGCGACAGCCGGGTGCTCGACGTGGGCCCGGCCGACGCGGATGAAGCGACCGAAGCAGCGGAAACCGACGAAGCGGACGAGGCGGACGAGGCACAGGAGTCGGCCCCGGCGGACGAGTCGGCCGAGGCGGACGAGACTCTGCATCAGGTGAGCGTCGACGACAGCCCGCCGCTCGCGCCGGGCCGGCGCACCACCTCGATCGTCACGCAGGCACTCGGCGGCGCGCCGAGTTTCAGCGAGATCACGCCGCACGTCAGCATGTCGCCGCTCTCGCCCGGGAAGCGGATGGTGGTCTGCACGGACGGTCTCACCGACCCCGTGCCCGAGGACCGGATCGACGAGCTGCTCCGGGCGCACGACGGCGGCCGCGCCGTCTTCGAGCTGTGGAAAGCCGCGATGGAGGCGGGCGGCCCCGACAACATCACGGTCGCGCTGGTCTCCGTCGCCGACTGACCCGGATCCTCGCGGCGACGGCCGTCTCGGCCCGAAGCCGTGGCCGTAGCCGTAGCCGTAGCCGTAGCCGTAGCCGTAGCCGTTACTACGGTCGCCAGGCTGCGGCTGTCCTTGCTCTCACAGCCTGGCGACCTGCTTTTGGGGGTTGAGCGCGGGGAACGGGTGAGTGAGGGCTCACCATGTTCCCCGCGCCCAAGCCGAGGTTCAGCACCCCGAGCCGGCCGCCGTCACGCGGTGCGCGTGTTCCGGCCGGCCCGAGGTAGCTGCCGTACGCGACGTCGTGGCCGCCGCCGAGGACCACCACGGGGGTGGCCACAGCCGGCGATCGGGGTGATCGCCGCGCCCGGACGCCGTTGTCCGGACTCCGGATCACCCTCGGCCACCTCGATGTCGCCCACCTCCACGGCACCGTTCGGGACCGGCGGTGCCATGGAGGCGAGTGCGCCGCGCAATATGTCAGGGCCGTTCGCCGCACCGGGGCGGCCCTGGTTGCCCGGGACCTTCGTCCCGGCCCGTCCACCCCGCGGGTGCCGCATCCACAGCCGGCGCCGCAGGGAGGACGGTGTCTGTTGTCAGCGCGCGTCGTGCTCCGACATCGGAATGCGCACGCCGCGCTCGTCAGCCACGTTGGCGGCGTGCTCGTAACCGGCGTCGACGTGGCGGATGACGCCCATGCCCGGGTCGTTGGTCAGGACGCGGGACAGCTTCTCGGCGGCGAGGTCGGTGCCGTCGGCGACGCAGACCTGACCGGCGTGGATGGAGCGGCCCATGCCGACACCGCCGCCGTGGTGGATCGAGACCCACGAGGCACCCGAGGCCGTGTTGACCAGGGCGTTCAGCAGCGGCCAGTCGGCGATCGCGTCCGAGCCGTCCTTCATGGCCTCCGTCTCGCGGTACGGGGAAGCCACCGAGCCCGAGTCGAGGTGGTCACGGCCGATGGCGACCGGCGCCGACAGCTCGCCGGAGGCGACCATCTCGTTGAACTTCAGACCCGCCAGGTGACGCTCGCCGTAGCCCAGCCAGCAGATACGCGCCGGCAGACCCTCGAACGCGATGCGCTCGGAAGCCATGTCGATCCAGCGGTGCAGGTGCTTGTTCTCCGGGAACAGCTCCTTGATCGCCTTGTCCGTCTTGGCGATGTCCTCCGGGTCACCCGACAGGGCGGCCCAGCGGAACGGGCCCAGGCCCTCCTCGAACAGCGGACGGATGTGCGCCGGCACGAAGCCGGGGAAGTCGAACGCCCGCTCGCAGCCGGCCTTGCGGGCCTCGTCCCGGATCGAGTTGCCGTAGTCGAAGACCTCGGCACCCTTGTCCAGGAAGCCCAGCATCGCCTCGACGTGCAGGCGCATCGAGTGCCGCGCCTTGTCCGTGAAACCGGCCGGGTCCGCCTCGCGCTCCTTGTCCCAGTCCGCCACCGAGATCCCCACCGGCAGGTAGGCCAGCGGGTCGTGGGCCGAGGTCTGGTCGGTCACGATGTCGATCGGCGCGTCCCGCTCAAGCAGCTCCGGGAAGATCTCCGCCGCGTTGCCCACCACACCGATGGACAGACCACGGCGCTCGTCGCGGGCCTGGACCGCCAGCTCCAGGGCGTGGTCCAGGTTGTCGGCCTTCACGTCCAGGTAACGGGTGCCGATACGGCGGTCGATACGGGTCTCGTCGACGTCGACACAGATCGCGACGCCCTCGTTCATCGTCACCGCGAGCGGCTGCGCGCCACCCATGCCACCCATGCCGGCGGTCAGCGTGATGGTGCCGGCCAGGGTGCCGTTGAACTTCTTGCGGGCCACCGCGCCGAAGGTCTCGTAGGTGCCCTGGACGATGCCCTGCGAACCGATGTAGATCCACGAACCGGCCGTCATCTGGCCGTACATCGTCAGACCCTCGGCCTCCAGCTTGCGGAACTCCTCCCAGTTCGCCCAGTCACCCACCAGGTTCGAGTTCGCGAGCAGCACACGCGGCGCCCACTCGTTGGTGCGCATCACACCGACCGGCTTACCGGACTGGACCAGAAGCGTCTCGTCGTTCTTCAGCGTCTTCAGCGTCCGCACGATCGCGTCGTACGCCTCCCAGGAGCGGGCAGCCTTGCCGGTGCCCCCGTAGACCACGAGCTTGTCGGGGTGCTCGGCCACCTCGGCGTCAAGGTTGTTCATGAGCATGCGCAGGGCACCCTCCTGCTGCCAGCCGAGGCTGTTCAGTTCGGGACCGCGGGGGGCTCGGATGCTGCGGGGGGAAACGCCGGTCATGCTGGCTCCTGAGAGGGGAGATCAAACGTTCTTCGCCACCTATGACACGCATTCGCGGGGGCGTGAACCAGTCAGGTCCCCCGGGATTCTCGGATCCGAGAACCCTGCTCGCCGGGACCCCGTCTCACCGCAGGCCGCCGAGTGGCCGCCGAGTGGCCTCCACCCCTGGTCTGACAGGCGCTTTCGCCTAGAATCTCGACGGCGCCCGCCTGTCCGGGCCTGGGGGAACGAAGGGGACGAGGATGGTGAGCGGCTTGGCCGTCGAGGGTGCGGACCTCGCGCGTCTGTACGCGGAGCAGGGGTCGAGCTCGACTCCCGCGTATCAGCGGGTGAAGGACCTGGTGATCGAGCAGATCACCAGCGGGCGCTGGCGTGAGGGCGACGCCCTGCCGTCGGAGAGCCAGTTCGTCGAGTCCCTCGGCCTGTCCCGGATGACGATCAACCGCGCGCTGCGCGAGCTGAGCGCGCAGGGAATGCTCCGGCGCGTCATGGGGGTGGGCACGTTCGTGCACGTCGACAAGGGCAGCTCCGCGCTGGTCGAGGTGCACAACATCGCCGACGAGGTCCGTCACCGCGGCCGCCGCTACCACGCGCGGGTGCTGTTCCTGCGGGAGGAGGCGGCGGGCCCTGACATCAGCGGCCAGTTCGGGCTCGATGTGGGGGCGACGGTGTTCCGCTCACGGGTGGTGCACTTCGAGGACGACGTGGCCGTCCAGCTGGAGGACCGGTACGTCAACCCGCAGTTCGCGCCGCACTACCTGGACCAGGACTTCACCCGGCGCACCCCGTTCACGTACCTGTCCGAGGCGGCCCCGCTGGGCCGGGGCGAGCACATCGTGGAGGCGGTGCTGCCCTCCGCGGAGGAGTCGGCGATCCTCGGCATCACGGAGTCGGAGCCCTGCCTGCGCATCCATCGCCGCACCTGGTCCCAGGACGCCCTGGTGAGCATCGCGCGACTGCTGCACCCGGGATCCCGGTACCGGCTCGAAGGCACGTTCGACACGCACTGACCGGCCCGGTGGGCGCACGCGCCGGGCGCCTCACACTCGGCGCACCTGCCGGCCGACGTCCGGCCACCCGGCGTACCTACCAGCCGGCGTCCGGCCGACCGACAGCCGATCACCCGACGTCCGATCACCCGGCGTCCCGTCACCCGCCCCGCGGCGCCCGACCCGACACGGCGGCCGTCAGCCGCGCCGCGCCCTGTTGCAGGGCGTCGCGCACCTCGACCGGGTCGTGCCGGGCGTAGTGCCGGTGCCACGTGCTGCTGAGGGCGGCCACGGGGTGTCCGTTGTGGTCGAAGGCGGCCACCCCGATCGACCGGAGCCCCTCGGAGACCAGCTCGATCTCCTCCGACCAGCCGCGCTCGCGGTCCCGGGCGAGCAGGGCGAGCAGTTCCGGCAGGGACCGCGGGCCCTTGCCGGTCCGGGTGATCAGGCTGCCCGGACGCGGGAAGAGCGCCCGTAGTTGCGCCTCGCCCGAGTAGGCGAGCAGGGCCCGGCCGTTGGCCGTCAGGTGGGCGGGCAGCCGGACGCCGATGTCCGTGACGAGCGGGGTGTCGACGTCGCCGGAACGGGCCGTGGTGGGGCGTTCCTTGAGCAGGTAGACGCTCTCGGAGCCGTAGAGGATGCCGAGGTGGACGGTCTGGCCGAGCCGGTTCGAGAGGTTGCGCAGGATGGGCCGCGCGATGCGTTCCAGGGGTTCGTGACGCAGGTACGCGGAGCCGATCTCGAAGGACGCGACCCCGAGACCGTACGCCTGTTCCTTGGCCACGTAGGTCACGAACCCGCGCTCCACGAGCACCGAGAGGATGTGGTACGCGGACGAGCGCGGGATGCCCAGGTCGCGGGCGAGCGCGCCCGCCTGGACGAGGCCCGGGCGGCCCGCGAGATGCAGGAGAATGTCGAGGGCTCGCCCGACCGCCGGAGAGGTGCTGCTGGACGTCGTCTCGCGTTCATTCATTAGTTCACCCCTTGACGACCCTGTATAGACAGGAATATACAAGTGCCCTCCGTACAGCGGGCGTGTTCCAGGTCGAACGGCCGAAGCAAGCACCCCCCACCCGTCCGGGACAATGCTGTCCCAAGGAGGGCAATTCGTTGACTGCACAACCGGCTACCTTGAGCAGGGGGCTCAAGGCCCGCCACATTCGTTTCATCGCTCTCGGCTCAGCCATCGGCACCGGGCTCTTCTACGGCTCCTCCGAATCGATCAAGGCCGCCGGACCAGCGGTCCTGCTCGCGTATCTGATCGGCGGAGCCGCGGTCTTCCTGGTACTGCGCTCGCTCGGCGAAATGGCCGTGAGCGACCCGTGCGCGGGATCGTTCGGCGAATACGCCACCAAGTATCTCGGACCGCTGGCCGGATTCATCACCGGCTGGACCTACGCCTTCGAGATGGTGATCGTCTGTCTCGCGGACGTCACCGCCTTCGGCGTGTACATGGGCTTCTGGTTCCCGGGCGTGCCCCGCTGGATCTGGGTGCTCGCCGTCGTGCTCGTCGTGGGCACGATGAACCTGTTCAGCGTGAAGGTCTTCGGTGAGCTGGAGTTCTGGCTCTCCCTGGCCAAGGTCGTCGCCATCGTCGCGATGATCGCGGCCGGTGTGGCGATCATCGTCTTCGGCCTGCACAGCGGTCACCACCACGTCGGCATCTCGAACCTCTGGAACCACGGCGGGTTCTTCCCGCACGGCGGTCAGGGCCTGATCATGTCCTTCGCCGTGGTCATGTTCGCCTTCGGCGGCACCGAGATCATCGGCGTCACGGCCGGTGAGGCGCAGAACCCGGAGAAGACGATCCCGAGCGCGGTCAACTGGATCCCGCTGCGCATCGTGCTGTTCTACGTGCTGGCCCTCGCGGTCATCATGTCGCTCAACCCCTGGCAGAACGTCGACTCCGCGGGCAGCCCGTTCGTCCAGATCTTCTCGAGCCTTGGCATCGGCTCCGCGGCGACCGTGCTGAACGTCGTCGTCATCGTGGCCGCCCTGTCCGCCATCAACAGCGACATCTTCGCCGCCGGCCGGATCATGTACGGCATGGCCGAGCGCGGCCAGGCCCCGGCCGCCATGCGCAAGCTCACCCGGGGCGGCGCGCCGTGGCTGACCGTCAGCATCATGATGGGCGCGCTGCTCCTCGGCGTGCTCCTTAACTACCTGATGCCGGAGAACATCTTCCTGATCATCTCCTCGATCGCGACCTTCGCGACGGTCTGGGTCTGGATGATGATCCTGCTGGCGCAGGTGGCGGCCCGCCGGAAGATGTCGGCCGAGGAACAGGCGAAGCTGAAGTACCCGGCCCCGTTCTGGCCCTACGGCCAGATCGTGACCATCGCGTTCATGGTCGGTGTGCTCGTGCTCCTGGCCTTCTCGTCCGACACCCGGGTCGCCCTCCTCGTCGGCGTCGTCTGGCTCGCGCTGCTCTCGGGCCTGTACTACCTGTGGGGCCGCCCGCGTAAGCCCGGTGCGGGCCTCACGCAGGAGGCGTCGCAGGAGCGGACCGCGGTGGAGGAAGCTCCGGCCCCGGACCTCGAGACGGCCTCGGCGGCGCGGCCCTAGAGCCACTGCCGCGCTTCACCCCGTGGACGCACCATGACGAGCACAGCCGATGTGCCTGTCATGGTGCGTCTTGCTGTACGGGCCTTGCTGCCGCCCATGCCACGGCCCAAGTCACGGTCCTTGCCCCCCGTCACGGCCCTTGTCATGTACTCCAAACGTCTGGGATACCGGACACCTCGCGCCCCCTGGCCCGTTGACCTGGCCCCCTGCTCTGTGTCCCGCCCTCCCGTATCGGCCGAACGTCTGGGATACCAGACAGACAGTGCCTCTGAATGTCTCGCACAGGGGGTCTGACCTGGGCCTAATAGAGGCATGACCGTAGTTGTGAATGTCAACGCCCTGTCCGCCGACGATGTCGTCGCCGTCGCTCGCCACAACGAGCCCATCACCCTCGCCCCCGAGGCGCTCAAGGAAATCGCCCGCAGCCGGGAAGTCATCGAGGCCCTGGCCGAGGACGTCAAGCCCCACTACGGCGTCTCCACGGGCTTCGGCGCACTCGCCACCCGCCACATTCCGCACGCCCTGCGCGCCCAGCTGCAGCGCAGCCTGGTCCGCTCGCACGCCGCGGGCTCCGGCCCCGAGGTCGAGCGCGAGGTCGTCCGCGCCCTGATGCTGCTGCGCCTGTCGACGCTCGCCACCGGCCGCACCGGTGTCCGCGTGGAGACCGCCGAGGCCTACGCCTCCCTCCTCAACGCCGGCATCACCCCCGTGGTCCGCGAGTACGGCTCCCTCGGCTGTTCCGGCGACCTCGCGCCGCTCGCCCACTGCGCCCTCGCGATCATGGGTGAGGGAGAGGTCCGCGACGCCCAGGGCGTGCTGCGCCCCGCCGGCGAGGCCCTCGCCGCCGCCGGCATCACCCCGGTCGTGCTTCAGGAGAAGGAGGGCCTCGCCCTCATCAACGGCACCGACGGCATGCTCGGCATGCTCGTGCTCGCCGCCCACGACCTGCGTCTCCTGCTGCGTACCGCCGACATCAGCGCCGCGATGAGCGTCGAGGGCCAGCTCGGCACCGACGCCGTCTTCGCCGCCGACCTCCAGGCCCTGCGTCCGCACCCCGGCCAGTCGGACAGCGCCGGCAACCTGCGCGCCCTGCTCGCCGAGTCCGGCATCATCGCCAGCCACCGCGGCCCCGAGTGCACCCGCGTGCAGGACGCGTACTCGCTGCGCTGCACCCCGCAGGTCCACGGCACCGTCCGTGACACCCTCGGCCACGCCGAGCTGGTCGCCTCCCGCGAGCTCGCCTCCGCCGTCGACAACCCCGTCGTCACCATCGACGGCCGCGTCGAGTCGAACGGCAACTTCCACGGTGCGCCCGTCGCCGCCGTCCTGGACTTCCTGGCCATCAGCGTCGCCGACCTCGCCTCGATCTCCGAGCGCCGCACCGACCGCTTCCTGGACGTGGCCCGTAACCACGGCCTGAACGCGTTCCTCGCCGACGACCCGGGCGTCGACTCCGGCCACATGATCGCCCAGTACACCCAGGCGGCCATCGTGTCCGAGCTCAAGCGCCTCGCGGCCCCGGCCTCGGTCGACTCGATCCCCTCCAGCGCCATGCAGGAGGACCACGTGTCGATGGGCTGGTCCGCCGCCCGCAAGCTGCGCAAGGCCATCGACGGTCTGACCCGCGTCATCGCCGTCGAGCTGTACACCGCCGCCCGCGCCCTCGACCTGCGCGCCCCGCTGACGCCGGCCCCGGCCACCGCCGCCGTCGTCGCCGGTCTGCGTGAGACCGTCGAGGGCCCCGGCACCGACCGCTGGCTCGCCCCCGAGATCGAGGAGGCCGTGCAGTACGTGGCTTCCGGTCGCGCGCTGGCCGCCGCCGAGTCCAAGGCCGGCCGCCTCAACTAAGGCACCACACACACGGTCACGGCTCGGCGCACCCCGCACTGGTGCGCCGGGCCGGACGTGTTTTTGGCGGGGGTTCGCCTCAGCGCGTGGGGGTGCCGTGGCCCGGTACGCGCGCCGGGTCGGTCACACCGCCCACGCGGCGGCTCACCTCCGCGGCGGTCCTGGCCACCTGCTGCGCGATCTCCTGCTGTTCCTCCGGACCCACGTCCTCGGCGGGGAACGTGACCGCCACTCCCGCGATGGGGTGGGCGGTGTGATCGAGGACGGCGGCGGCGACCGAGGCGAATCCGGGAGTCACCTCCCCGTCCTCGGTCGAGTACCCACGGCGTCGCACCTCCACGAGCAGGTTCCGCAGCGCGGAGGGTGAGCCGGGGCCGGACTCGTTGCGCATGACGAAGGCGGAGGCGTCCGGAAACAGCGCGCGCACCTGGGCCTGCGGCAGCCGGGCCAGCACCGCGCGACCGCTCGCGGTCAGATGCGCGGGCAGCCGCACGCCGACCTCGGTGACCAGCGGCGCGCGTCCCGGCGCCCGCTCCTCGATGACGTAGATGACCTCGCGGCCGTGCAGCACCGCCAGATGGGCGTTGTGACCGGTGCGGTCGACGAGCTTCGCGAGCGGGACCCGGGCGAGGCGCTGGAACGGGGCCTGCCGACTGTATCCGGAACCCAGCTCGAAGGCGCTGACGCCAAGCCCGTAGCGGCGCTCCTCCGGCAGGTGCACCACGAAGCCCTCGCGGGCGAGCGTGTCGAGCAGGTGGTACGTCGTCGAGCGGGGCAGCTGCACATCGCGGCTGATGGCCGCGGCCGGTACGGGTCCGGCCTGCGCGGCGAGATACCGGAGGATGGCGAGTACCTGTGCGGCGGCGGGGACGGTGGACATGCCGCGAGAGTACGCCGCCCCCGCACACCGGCCGCAGTTCCTCCCCCAGCGCGTCTGTGATCCGAGACATCCCGCCCCGGACCAAGACGCGGGACCCTCAGTCCAGGAGACTGCCGGCCGCCGCGAGGTAGCCGGCGAGCAGGGCGTGCGCGACCTCGCCGACCGCGGTGTCGTCGGGCAGGAATGCGGCGGAGTGCAGCCTCTCCTCATCGCCTCCGGTGCCGTCGCCCCTGGTGCCGCCGCCTCCGGTGCCGACGAACATCATCAGCGAGGGGAAGTGCGCGGAGTAGTAGGAGAAGTCGTCGGAGCCGGCCGATCTGAGTTCGGGCGCCGGGCGCAGTCCCAGCTCGGCGAGGAGCGGCGCCGTCGCCGAGGTGAGCGCCGGGTCGTTGACCAGTACGGGCTCGCCGTGGACGAAAGTGACCTCGGCGCGGCAGCCCTGGGTGCGGGCGACCAGGCGGGCCGTTTCCCTCATCTCCCGTTGTACGGCGGCCCGTTGCCCGGTGTCCATGGCGCGCAGGGTGCCGCGTGCGCTCGCCACGTCCGGTACGACGTTGGACGCGCTTCCGGCGTCGAGCCGGGTGACGCTGAGGACGAGCGGGGACATGGGGTCGGTGCGCCGGCTGACCAGGGTCTGGAGGGCGACGACGATGTGGGCGAGCGCGGCGACGGGGTCGTGCGTGAGGTGCGGGTAGGCCGCGTGGCCACCTTGGCCGTGCACGGTGAGAGTGAACTCGTCGGAGGAGGCGTTGACCGCGCCGGGTGTGCAGGCGACGGTGCCGGGTGCCAGCAGCGGCTGGACGTGGGCGCCGATGACCGCGCGGCACTGTTCGCGCCGCAGGACGCCGTCCTCGACGATGTCCAGCGCACCCGACGGATAGGCCTCCTCGCGTGGCTGAAGGACCATCAGCATCGGTACGGCGCCGTCGACTTGGTCCACGGCGAGGGCCAGTGCCGTCGCGGCCGCCATATGGACGTCGTGGCCGCAGGCGTGCATGACGCCGGTGCGCCGCGAGGCCCAGGGTGTGCCGGTGCGCTCGGTCACGGCCAGGGCGTCCATCTCCCCGCGTACGGCGATGGCCGGTCCCGCGCCGCCGATGCGCACGACCGCCCCGGTGTCGGCCGTCTTCGCCACGTCGCAGCGGGCGGGCAGCGCCTCGATCACCGTGTCGCGGGTCTGGCCCTCGTCGCCGGACAGGCGCGGCTCGGCGTGCAGGCGGCGGCGCAGGGCGATCGCGTCCGGGAGCCGTCGTCGCAGCTCCTCGGTCAGGCGGGCGCGGGCCGTGGCGTCCGAGGTCATCGCGCCTCCGTCAGTCCGTAGACACGCCGGGCGTTGTCGCGGCCGGTGAGGCGGACGACGCGGGCGGCCTCGTCGGGGTGCCAGTCGCCGTCGTCGACCCACCGCCCCAGCGCGCGGCGCATCCCCCGGCGCCACAACAGGGCGCCCAGGTAGTGCAGTTCGGGCGGCCCCCACGCGTCGGACGAGAAGAGCACCTTGGAGAAGGGGGCGAGTTCGAGCGATTCGGCGATGAGGGCGTCGGAGCGGGCACCCGTGTAGTTCACGCCGAGTCCGACGTCGAAGTACACGTGCGGGAAGATCTGGGCGAGATAGCCGGCCCCGCGCTGGTACGGGTAGCAGTGCAGGAGCAGCAGGTCGACGCCGTGGGGCCGGACGTTCTTGATGAACCGCGTGAGCAGCAGCGGGTCGCAGCGGTGCAGTTCCACGTCGGCGTCGCCGTAGCCGGCGTGCAGCTGGATGGGCAGGCCGCGGTCGACGCCCGTCCACAGGGCGAAGCGCAGCAGCACGGGGTCGGACACCCGGTAGGTTCCCGTGGCTTCCGCGTCCCGCAGCCAGGTCCCGGCGGCGCGTACGGTCTCGTCGTCGGTGGGGCGTTCCGGGTCGAAGTCGAAGCCGTACCGGTAGGCGATGATGCTCTTCACGCCGACCGCGGTCACGGTCCGTTCGGCGAGCAGGGCGCGGAACCGTCCGGGGAGTTCCTCCGCGGTGACTCCCGCGCGGGCGACGTCCTCCATGACCGATTCGAGGCGTACTACCTCGTGGGCCGCCTGGCCGGAGACCTTGGCCATCTCCTCCACGCCGAGGATCGCGTCGCCCTTGTGTCCCGTCTCGACGAGGTAGTCGCCGATTCCGGTGGCGGTCAGCAGGCGGCGGGTGACCTCGGAGGGGCCGAGGGCGGCGCGGGTCTCGAGGTAGGACTCCGCCGATGCGTGCGGTTCGAGGCCCAGGAGGGGGGCGCACCAGCGGCGGATCGCGAAGCCGAGCTGGGAGTCGAGGTGGGTGGTGCCGGGCGGCGCGGGCCAGTCGGATTCTGTGAGCATCAGCTCGAATCCGGCGCGGTCGGTGTCGTCGCGCAGCGCGCCGTGGACGTGGTGGTCGACGAGCGGTGTGGTGCGCAGGGCGGCTTCGAGGGTGGGGTGGGTTTCAGTGGACACGTGCGGTCTCCCGGGCGCGGGCGGCGTCGTCGAGGCCGTCCAGACGGTCGAGTTCGGATCGGCGGACGGCGAGGTGGGTGGCCAGCAGGTCGGGGTCGAACCACGAGGACGCGACCTTGTCGGCCTCCAGCGCGTCGAGCGCCTCGGGCAGGGTGCGCGGCAGTGCGGGGACTTCGGCGAGATCGCTCTCGTCGGCGCTCTCGGGCCACACCCGCGGCTCCGGGTAACCGTCCGGGTCGCCGTGCAGGCCCGCGAGGCCGGCGCGGACGAGTACGCCGAGTGCGAGCCAGGGGTTGGCGGTGGCGTCGGCCGCCCGGTATTCGAGGTTGAACTGGCGGGCGGGGTCGCCTCCGCCGAGCCGGGAGGTGGGGCAGATCCGCAGCAGGGCCTCGCGGTTGCGTTCGGCGAGGAACACGCCGCCGACGCTCCAGCGGTGCGGGGTGAGGCGCAGGGACGAGGTGGGGCTGGGCGCGGTCCATGCGGTGAGGGCGCGGGCGTGGCGCAGGATGCCGGCGGCGAAGCGGGCGCCGGGTTCGGACAGGCTGCCGGGCCGCGTGGGGTCGTGGAGGACGGGACGTCCGTCGGCGTCCTGGAGGCTGAGGTGGATGTGGACGCCGTTGCCCGAGCCGGCGGGGTCGGGCAGGGGGGCGAAGCAGGCCCGCAGGCCTCGCCGGGTGGCGAGGTCGCGGACGAGTTCACGCAGCAGCACGGCCCGGTCGGCGGCGGTGAGGGCGTCCGCGGGACGCAGGGTGATCTCGAACTGGTCGTCGCCGTACTCGGGCAGCCAGTTCTCGGGCCGCAACCCGGCCCCGTCGAGGAGGGCGAGGAGGTCCGACCCGAACGGCTCGGCGGCGCGCAGGCGTTGCAGGGAGAAGGGGCGGGTCGGGGGAAGGCCTTCGAGGGTGAATTCGTGCTCGAAGGAGGCCGTGACACTCAGGCCCGTCGTCTCGCGCAGGTCGTCGAGGGCGGTGCGCAGGAACGTGCGGGGGCAGCAGGCCCAGGGCTCGCCGTCGAGACCTGTCTGGTCGGCGAGGTAGAGGCGCAGGCCGGGCGTGCCGGTGTCCGGGTCGGCGGGGACGTCGGTCCGGGTGGCCTCGGCGGGCAGCAGACGCAGGTCGCCGGTGGAGCCGAAGGGGGTGCCGGGCGCGATGGGCCCGAACGAGGTGATGCCGAGGTTGGCGGGCACCCATCCGGTGCCGGTCCGCAGGACGTCCTCTTCGTCGGAGTGGGGCACGGCACGGCCTCTGACCTGTCCTGACAGGTCGCAGGTCGCGACGAACACGGTGGCGGGGTCGGACATCGACGGCTCCTGAACGGGTGCTGTGGTGCGGGAGGTTGCTCGCGCGGGCGGCATGGCTAGGAGGACAGGCCGCTGGGTTGGGCGGGCTGGGGTGACGGCGCGCCGGGGGTCTGGTCGGCCGGGGCCGGTTCGGCGTCGGCCGGTTCGGTGTCGGCCGGTTCGGTGTCGGCCGCTTCCGCGCGCAGGCTGTCCCCGATGCGCTGGGCCCTCTCCGGGGCGAGGACCACGATCGCCGCCCCGGCCAGACACCAGGCGCCCGCGATCCACGGGAAGTAGCTGTAGGGCGCCTGCTGGCCGGTGGACTGTTCGGTGAAGACGAAGACGAGGTAGGCGATGGCGGCGACGGGCACCACCACTTCCCAGCGGGGAATGCGGCCCCGGCCCGAGAGCGTGAAGGCGATGACTCCCGCGCCGGCGACCGCGTAGGCGACGAGGAGGCAGAGCACGCCGACCGTGGCGAACCAGTAGTAGGCGTCGAAGGCTCCGGTGCCGGCGGCCCAGACGGCGGCGCACAGCAGTACGCCGATGACGCCGGTGGTGCGCAGCGCGGGGACGGGGGCGTGGGTACGGGGGTGGGTGCGGGCGAGGCGGCTCGGGCCGAAGCCGTCCCGGGCGAGCGCGAAGCACAGGCGGGAGGCGGCCGCCAAGGAGGACAGCGCCCCGGCGAACGCGGCTGCTGCCGCGGTGAAGGCGATGACGAGGGCGAACCAGGTGCCGATGTACTGCCCGGCGAGGGTGGACAGAGCCGACTCGGCGGAGGCGAACGCGGCGACGCCGTGGCGGTCGGTGCCGAAGCCGAGGGTCTCGGCGAACATCACGCCCACGTACAGGATGCCGGTGAGCACGATGCTGCCGACCAGTGCGCGGGGAATGTTGCGCCTGGGTTCGGCGGTCTCCTCCCCGAGTGAGGTGCACGCCTCGAACCCCGCCCAGGAGAGGAAGGCGAACACGGTGGCGCTGACGATGGCGCTCGCGCTGTGGCCTCCCGTGGTGAACGGGGAGAGGCCGAAGCTCTGGCCGCGGGGCGCGCTGCCGGCGCCGACGCGGACCAGGACGACGGCGCTGAGCACCAGCATCGCCAGGATGCCGACGCCTTCGATGAGCAGGAGGGCGCGGGCGGTGATGCGGGTGTCGCGTGAGTTGAGCACGGTCACGCCGACGGCGGCGATCAGGGAGATGACGATCCAGGGTCCGCTGTTCCCGATCCCGAGCGCGGCCAGGAAGGCGTGCACGAAGACGCCGGTGGCGGCCAGGGTGCAGGCGAGGAACGCCAGGTACGTGCCGAGCAGGGCGAATCCGCCGAAGAAGCCGGCGCGCGGGCCGATGGTGCTTCCGGCCAGGGCGTAGACGGAGCCGGCGTGGCTGATGTGCCGGGTGAGGCGCCAGAACCCGTAGCCGACGAGGGCGACGCCGAGCAGGCCGAGGAGGAAGACGAGGGGGACGGCGGTGCCGACCGCGCCCGCGACCCCGGCCCCGTTGAGGCCCATGGCGAGGGTCGGGCCCATCATGCCGACGGAGAGCGCCCAGGCCTCCCAGAGTCGGAGCTTGCGTCGGGGCCGGTGTTCAGCTGGCACGGAGGCTCCCTGGCGGGCGGGGCCGCCTGTCTGCGGCCCGGACCCTGACATGAAATATCCATTCCAGGTGAGGCGTCAATAGCTGTCCACGGCGAAACAGTCGTTTCACTTCTCGGCTCTCGGCGGCCCTTTCGACCCGCTTCGACGCCTCAGGCCAGGTCCGGTCCGGGCCCGGGTTCCAGGTCCGCGAGCGCGTCGTCGACCGCGCGCATCCGCCGGGCCGCGGCCGGCCCGAGGCGCGCCTGCACGGCGGCCACCAGCGCCTCCGTCAGCGCCAGGGGCGCCACCAGACTGTCGAACGGACTGGGCGCCTCCACCCGCGCGGGCAGCACGATGTCCGCGAACTGCGCGACCGGTGACAGCCACGGATCGGTGACCAGTACGACCGTCGCGCCGCGCCCGTGGGCGAAGCGGGCCAGCTCGACGGTGCCGCGCTGATACCTCCTCAGATCGAAGACCACGCACACGTCCCGTGGCCCCAGGTCCGCCACCAGACCCTCGTCGCGCCCCGGCCCCCGGACGTGCAGCAACGTGTCCGGGCGCATCAGCCGCAGATGCAGGTCGAGATACTCCGCCAGCATCGACGTGAACCGCCCGCCGAAGCCCACGATGCGCCGCGATGTGTCACACAGCAGTTCCGTGGCCCGTTCGAAGTCCTCGGCCGGCAGCGCGGCGAAGGTCTGCTTCAACGCGGCACAGCCCACGTCGGCCGCCACCTCCATGAGTTCCGACGTGTCCGAGGCGTCAGTGATCATCGCCGGCAGCGTCAACGGGGAGGCCCTGCGCGCCTGCACCTCGTCGCGCAGCGCCGCCTGGAAGTCCCGGTAACCGGCGAACCCCAGGCGAGCCACGAAACGCACCACGGTCGGAGCGCTCGCCCCGGCGCGCGCGGCGAGCGCGGAGGTCGACTCCAGACCCGCGGCCGGATAGTGGCCGAGCAGCGCCTTCGCGATCTTCCGCTCACCTGCCGAGAAGGAGTCCTGCGCGCGGCGCACCCGGTCGGCCACCGTCTGCGCGGCCGCACGCGAGGTGTCGCCAGGGTTCGAGGCGTCGCCGTGGCCCGAGGTGTTGTCGGGGCCCAGGGTGTCGCCATGGCCCAGGGTGTCGCCGTGGCCCGGGGTGTTGCCATGGCCTTGGGTGTCGCCTTGGGCTTGGGGGGTGGGCATTCGTTCCTTCTCTCCGCTCGCTCCGGGTTGTCCCGCGCGTCGCCGGGCAGGGCCGGACCGCGCCTTGGATGGTGTCATCTCGCCTCGTCCGCCACTTGGCCGGCGGCGGGACTCCCCCGTTCCCGTCGAGGGCTTCGGGCCGCCCCGCCGGCGCGCACGACGGGCGAGCCGACCGGGTGCAGCCGTCCGTCGGCGCGCCGCACGAAACCGCGCTTGGGCGTGTGCGCGGTGAGGGTCACATCGACCTGGTCGATGCCCTCCTCGGCGCCGGTCACCTCGTCCAGGAACGTGTACAGGGCGGTGCGGTCGGCCAGTGCGACATCCGCGACGAGCTGGCAGTCCCCTGTCGTGGCCACCAGGTAGCGCACCTCGGGGCAGCGCGCGAGCCGGGTGCCCACCTCGGTGGTGCGCCCGGGCGCCACCCGCAGCCACAGATGCGCCTCGACCGGCATGCCGAGCAGTGCGGCCTCGGCGTCCGCGCGGATGAAGACCATCCCCCGCACGCGCAGCGCCTCGATCCTGCGCCATGCCGTGGACGGCGAGATCCCGGCCGCCGTGGCGATCTGATCCGTCGTCGCCCGGCCGTCCAGGGAAAGGAGTTCCAGGATCGCGCTCTCCTCGGGCGTGGGTTCGGCGGGACGGGCCGCGAGAGCGGCGACCAGGTCGAGGTCGGTGCGCGCAAGGGCGGCCGCCTCCGCCCGCGTGAGCACGTCGAGGCGCCATTCGTGCGAGGACTTGAAGTACCGCAGGACCGCGTGGGTACGCAGCGAGGTGACGCCCGGGAGCGCGGCGACCTCGTCGAGCACCATCGGCAGCAGCCGCTCGCGTCCGACGTCCATCTCCACGAAGCAGTCCGTCGACCCCGTCACCACCGACACCCAGCGGATCTCGGGCATGGCCGCCAGGCTCCGCGCCACCGCGCGCAGCCGGCGCGGCTCGCAGCCGACGCGCAGCAGGTACGGCTCGCCCCACCCGACGAGCTGCTTGTGCACGATCCCGACGACGGCCACCCATCCCTCCTGGAGGAGCCGCGACGCCCGCCGGGCCACGGTGCGCTCGCTCTCGCCGAGCGCGCGGGCGATGCGCCCCCACGAGGCGCGGCCGTCGATCTGGAGGGCGGCGACGATGCGGAGGTCGAGCGGATCGAGCGGGGCCGGGGCGGCGGGCCCGACCGGCCCGACCGGCCTGACCGGCCCGACCGGCCCGGCCTGCGCGGCACCGCCGGTTCGCGCAGGTCGCGCGCGCCCGCTCGCCGTCATGGATCCTGGCCCCCGCCCGCTCCCCTGCCCTGAGCCGGACACTGCCATCTGATGCCCCCTCACTTGGCTGATTCTTTCAATCAAAGCAAAACCGTTGTCCGTTGTCTGCAGACCGTGCCAGCCTGCACCAACAATTTGCCCAGCCCCCTCTCCCCCGGCAGGCACTCATGACCTCCTCAAGATCCGTCGCCGCGCACTCCTCCGCCGCCCCCTCGCCTAGCGCCCCGCCCCGCAACGGGCCTTCCCCGCTGCGGCGCAGCCTCGTCGCCGCCAACATCGGCGGGGCCATCGAATGGTTCGACTGGAACGTCTACGCGGTCTTCGCGCCGTTCTTCGCGGCGCGCTTCTTCCACACCACGAACGCCCTGTCGGCACTGCTGTCCACGCTCGCCGTCTTCGCCGTCGGCTTCCTCATGCGCCCGCTGGGCAGCGCTCTGTTCGGCCGCCTCGCCGACCGGCGCGGGCGCAAGGTCAGCCTCACCGTGTCGATCACCCTGGCCGCCGCCGGCGGACTCCTGATCGCCATCACCCCCGGCTACGACACCATCGGCGTGGCGGCCTCGGTCCTCCTGCTCGTGGCCCGCATGGCGCAGGGGGTCGCGCACGGCGGCGAGGTCGGCGCGTCGTACACCTACGTCGCCGAGATCGCCCCGCCCGCCCGCCGCGGCCTGTGGTCGTCCACGTCCTACGTCAGTGTGACCATCGGCACCATGGCCGCGACGGGTCTCGGCGCGCTCCTCAGCGCCGTGCTCACCGACGCCCAACTGCACACGTGGGGCTGGCGGATCCCGTTCGCGCTCGGCGCGCTCTTCGCCCTGTACTCGATATACCTGCGGCGCAACCTCGCCGAGAGCGCCGCGTTCGACGCCGTGACGCCCCCTCGCGAGACCACGCCCCGACCGGGTCGCACCACGCTCGCCCTGCTGTGGCGGCACCGCCGCCCGGCCCTCCTGAGCATGGGTCTCACCATCGGCGGCACGGTCGGGTTCTACACCTGGGTGGTCTTCGCCCCCGGCTACGCCGTGTCCGCGAAGGGCATGAGTCCCACGTCGGCGCTGGTGGCGGGGCTGCTCGCGCAGTGCGTGTTCCTCATCGCGCTGCCGGTCGCCGGCCACCTCTCCGACCGCTTCGGCCGCAAACCGGTCTACTACGTCTGCGCGATCGGCTACGTGATCCTGCCCTTCCCGCTGGACTGGATGGTGCGCGGCGCCTTCTGGCAGCTCCTCGTCGCCATGAGCATCGCCCTCACGGTGATGGCCTTCTCCAGCTCCATCATCGGCGTGTTCTTCGCCGAGCTGTTCCCCACGGAGATCCGGGCCACCGGCGTCGGCGTCCCCTACTCCGTCGCCGTCGCCCTCTTCGGCGGCAGCGCCCCCTACCTCAACACCTGGCTGAGCGGCATGGGTCTGCACGCCGTCTTCACCGGCTACCTGGTCGTGCTCTCCGCCGTGTCCGTGCTCTGCCTGCGCCTCCTTCCCGAGACCCGGGGGCGCGAGCTGTCATGAAGGGCAGCACCACCGACACCGCCCCCGTACAAGGAGCCGCCGTGCACCTGTGGAGCCTGACCGCCGTCGAACTGCGGGCCCGTCTGCTCGCCAAGGAGATCTCCTGCCGGGAGGTCCTCGACTCCTTCCAGCGCCGCATCGAGGAAGTGAACCCGCAGGTCAACGCGATCGTCACGCACTGCCCCGAGCGGGCTCGGGAGGCAGCGGCCCGGGCGGACGACCGCTACGCGAGGACCGGCCGCCCGCTCGGCCCGCTGCACGGCCTGCCCGTCGCCCACAAGGACCTCGTCGACACGGCCGGGCTGCGCACCACCTACGGCTCCCGCGTCTACGCCGCCCATGTGCCCGACCGGGACGCGCTCCTCGCCCAGCGGTACCGCGAGGCAGGCGCGATCCTCGTCGGCAAGACCAACACCCCTGAATTCGGGGCGGGTTCACACACGGTCAACGACGTGTTCGGCGCCACGCGCAACCCCTACGACCTCACCCGCAGCGCCGGTGGCAGCAGCGGCGGCGCGGCGGCCGCGCTCGCGACCGGCATGCTGCCGATCGCGGACGGCTCCGACATGGGCGGCTCGCTGCGCAACCCGGCCGCGTTCTGCCACGTGGTCGGTCTGCGACCGTCCGCCGGCCGGGTGCCCAACTGGCCTTCCACAGCGCCCTATTTCCCGTATCCCACCAACGGCGCTCTGGGTCGGTGTGTGGAGGACGTGGCCCTGCAGATGGCGGTCATCGGCGTTCCCGATCCGCGCGCTCCGCTCGCGGCGCCGTATCCGGAGAGCTTCGATCTCGGCGGCGGCTTCGAACCGGCGGGCCGCCGGGTGGCCTTCGACGCCGATCTGGGCGGCCTGCCGGTCGATCCCGCGGTGAGCGGCGTGCTCGCGCGGGTGCCCCAGGTGCTCGCCGCCCTGGGATGTGACGTCCACGAAGGCGGTCCCGGCTGGGACGGCGCCGACGACGCGTTCCTCACCTGGCGCGCCTGGTACCAGGTGCTCTGCTTCGGCGAACTCGTGGACGAGCACCGGGAGTTGCTGCGGGAGAACATCGTCTGGAACGTCGACCAGGGGCGCCGGGTCACCGGCGAGGACCTCGTCAGGGCCGAGAAGCAGCGCAACGCCGTCACCGAACGGGCCCGCGCCTTCCTCGACACCCACGAGTTCCTGCTCTGCCCCACCAGCCAGGTGGCCCCCTTCGACATCGGCCTCAACCACCCGCCCCAGGTGGACGGTGTCCCCACGCGCCACTACCTGGACTGGATGCGGGCCTGTTCCCGCGTCACCGTCACCGGATTCCCGGCCGCCTCCGTGCCGTTCGGTTTCACCGACGACGGACTCCCCGTGGGCGTACAGGTGGTGGGGCGTCCCGGCGCCGACGCGGACGTGCTGCGCTTCGCCGGCGCACTCCAGGAAGCGGCGACGGGTTCGCGCGTGGCACCCGTCGCACACACCGTCGACGCCCGACGAGAGCCGCCGCCGCGCTCGCGACCCTCGGCTGGTGAGGGCTCATGGTCACCGTGAGTGGCCGTGGGGAGCGTAGCGGCTGCCGCCGGTACGGCCGAAAGGTCTGAACCCATGCCGGGAATCAGGCCGCGACGAGCTCCCGCTCGCGGTCCGGCGTCTTGACCTTGGGCTTCTTGTTCGGCAGCGAGAGCCGGAAGACCTTGCTCCACGCGGAGAACACCTGCTTGGGCAGCGGCCCGGTGACGTACTCCAGCTCGTACTTTTCGAACAGTGCGCGCACCTTCACCGCGACCTCGGCGTACCGGTTGCTCGGCAGGTCCGGGAACAGGTGGTGCTCGATCTGGTGGGACAGGTTGCCGGTCATGAAGTGCATGGCCCTGCTGCCGCTGATGTTCGCCGAGCCCATCATCTGGCGCAGGTACCACTGGCCGCGCGTCTCGCCCTTGATCGACCGGCGCTCGAAGACCTGCACGCCCTCGGGGAAGTGCCCGCACATGATCACCGAGTGGGTCCAGATGTTGCGGACCAGGTTCGCGGTGAACGTGGCGGCGAGCGTGGTGAGGAACGACGGGCCCGAAAGGAGCGGGTGGATCACGTAGTCCTTGAGCACCTGCTTGCGGATCTTGCGGCCCACGGCCTTGGCCCGCGCACGGAACTCCGGGTTCTTACGGCGGCGCTTCTGCAGGTTCTTGCCGAGCTCCAGGTCGTACGCTGCGATGCCGTACTCGAAGAAGCAGGCGTTGATGAAGTTCCACAGCGGCTGGCCGAGGTGGAACGGGTGCCACCGCTGGTCCTCGTCGACGCGCATGATGCCGTAGCCGAGGTCGTTGTCCTTGCCGATCACGTTGGTGTACGTGTGGTGCAGCTCGTTGTGCGAGTGCTTCCACTGGTCGGACGGCGAGGCGTGATCCCACTCCCAGGTAGTGGAGTGGATCTTCGGGTCCCGCATCCAGTCCCACTGGCCGTGCAGGACGTTGTGGCCGATCTCCATGTTGTCCATGATCTTCGCCACGGACAGACCGGCGGTGCCGAGCAGCCACGCGGGCGGGAAGAACGAGAACAGCAGCACGCCCCTGCTGACCAGCTCGAGCTTGCGCTGCGCCGAGATGACCTTACGGATGTAGGCGGCGTCTTTCTCGCCGCGGCCGGCGATCACCTCGTCGCGGATCGCGTCCAGCTCTCGGCCGAGCTCCTCGATCTGTTCCGCGGTCAGGTGGGCGGTGGGGTCGGTGGCGGTCAAGGTGTTCCTACCGTTCGATGTTGCAGGGGCCCGCCGCGGCGGACACGCAGGTCTGGATGAGGACGCCCGGTTCGGCCTCGGTGATCTCGCCGGTGCGCAGGTCGCGGACGGCGCCCGCCTTGAGCGGCGTGATGCAGCCGAAGCAGATGCCCATGCGGCACCCGGAGGGCATGAGCACGCCGGCCTCTTCGCCGATGTCCAGCAGCGGCGTGGCGCCGTCCGCGTCGACACTCTTGCCGGTGGCGCTGAATGTGACCTCGCCGCCGTCGCCGGTGACGACGATGCCGGGGCGGAAGCGTTCGGTGTGCAGGCGCTCTTGGACGCCGTGCTCGGTCCAGTGCTCTTCGGCGACGTCGAGCAGGCCCGCGGGCCCGCAGGCCCAGGTCTCGCGCTCGGCCCAGTCGGGCACGAGTTCGTCGAGACGGGCGATGTCGAGCATGCCGTCCGTGTCGGTGTGCACCTCGGTGAGCCGCAGCTTCTTGTCCGCGACCAGGTCGTGCAGTTCGTCGCGGAAGATCACGTCCTGCGGCTGTGGCGCGCAGTGGACCATGACCACGTCGTCGAACTCGGTGTCGCGCAGCATGCCCATCACAGGCGTGATGCCACTGCCGGCCGTCAGGTAGAGCACCTTGGCGGGCTTGGCCTGCGGCAGTACGAAGTCACCGGTCGCCTGGTCGAGCTGGATCAGCATGCCCGGTTTCGCCTTGCGGACCAGGTGGTTGCTGACCTTGCCGTCCGGGATCGCCTTCACGGTGATCGTGACGCGGCCGTCCTGGCGGTCTGTCGGCGAGGTGAGGGAGTAGGCACGCCACAGGCGCACCCCGTCGACGTCGACCCCGATCCGCACGTACTGACCGGCCGTGTGGCCGCGCCAGCCCCGTCCCGGCCTGATCACGATGGTCGCGGCGTCACCCGTCTCGGGGTGCACGGCCTCGATGCGCCCCCGCAGGTCAGCGCCCGCACGCAGCGGGCTGACCAGGTCGAGGTAGTCCGACGGCAGCAGCGGCGTCGTGACCATCTCCAGCAGTTTCCACGCCCTGCTGCGGAGGGCTGTACTCGTCATGACTCCAGCTTGATGCGCCTCAAGGCGTAAAGTCCTGACCGCAGGATGTAAATCTGGCCGACTGAATTGTTCGCAGGGAATAAAATCGTGAGCCATGCAATGCGGAGGGTCAGCGAGCTGGCCCTGGATGAGACGACGGTCACCGCGCTTCGGGCCGCGCTGAAGAGCACCGCCGACGAGGTCGTCCAGGCGATCATCGACGAGGTCCCTCCCTACGCGGGCGCCCTTTCGGGCCACATGGGTGCCACCATCCGCCGAGCCGTCCGCACCGCCCTGGGGCATTACCTGGACCTCGCGAGCGGGAACGCCACAGGCGGCGACGCCGGTGACGCGGCCTACGAGCTGGGCCGCGGCGAGGTCCGGGACGGCCGTTCGATGGACGCCCTGCTCAGTGCCTACCGCGTCGGCGCCCGCGTGGCCTGGCGATGCCTGGCTGCGGGTGCCGTACCCGCAGGTCTGCCCGCCGCCGAGGTCGCCAAGTTCGCCGAGCTGACCTTCGCCTACATCGACGAGCTCTCCGCCGCGAGCGCCGCCGGCCACGCCGACGAACTGGCCGCCCGGGGCAGGGCCCACGAGCGCCACCTGGAACACCTGGCCCGCGACCTGCTCGCCGGCGCGAGCCCGGACGTGCTGCTGGCCTCTGCGGGGCGGGCCGGGTGGCAGCCTCCGGTGTCGCTGACCGCGGTCCTGCTGCCCGCCGCCCAGGCCTGGCCCGCCCACCGCGCGCTCGACCCGAGCACCCTCGTCCTCGACGATCTGCCGGACGCCACCGGCGTGCTCCTCGTCCCCGATGCCGACCGATCACATCTCTTGCGGCAGCTGACCGACCGCACCGCCGTGGTCGGCCCGGCCCGGCCATGGGCTCGTGCGTCCGCCTCGTACGCACGAGCCGTGCGCGCGCGCTCCCTCTCCTCTGATATTCGCGACACCGAGGACCACCTGCCCGAGCTGGTGCTCAGCGCCGACGTGGACGCGTTCGCAGACCTGCGTGCCCGAGCCCTCGCACCGTTGCGGACCTTGCCCGTCACGACCGCACGGCGGCTGGAGAAGACGTTGCGGGCGTGGCTGCTGCACCAGGGCAGGCGGGACGAGGTGGCGGCGGCGTTGTTCGTCCATCCCCAGACAGTCCGGTACCGGATGTCGCAGCTGCGGGAGCTGTTTCCGGATCTCGCATCGCCACACCGGGTCCTTGAACTGACGCTGGCGGTCGGTCTTCCGGACAGCTGACGCGTACTTCGACCGTCCACGACCGCGTCCGCGAGCGGTCCAGGAAGCTGGGTGAGCGACGGGGCCGCCAGGCCGGGTCACCAGGTCAACCGGACGACCAACCTGGCCGGCCTGGCACACCGCGCGAGGGATGATGGGGATGGAATGACGGAACGTGAGGGCAGGATCTTCCATGACGAAGCGGGTTCACCGACCCCGTGAGGACGCGGAATTCAATTTCATCCTCGGGATGAGCGGAGTTCCGGTCCTCGCGTACTTCACCGGTGCATGGCCCAAGGCGATCGAGCCCTGCCGGGTGATGGACCTCGTCGTGGGTGGCATCGCCGACGACTACACGGGCCGCCTGACGGCCGTCCGCGCCGACATCACGCGTTGTCCGGCCGCAACCGAGCGATACGGGATCACCGGAGCCCCGTCCTACGTCCTGCTGAAGGAGGGAGAGGCGGTGGCGCACGGCACGGGGCCTATGACCATCGCCGAGGTACGGAAGTTCCTGGACGGCCACCTCTGAGCGGGCGCTGCGGCACGTGGCCCCGACAGACGGCGCCTGCCGCATCGACTTCACACGCGGCCGAGTTCACCGGGGCATGCCGATGGCGCGGGAGATGAGGGTGTCGAAGGCACGGTCGGGCACGATGCGGCGCAGGCCGATCAGGGGCTTGGCGCCGAAGCCGGTGGCGTACCGGGTCTTGGGGCGGCGGGCGGTGACAGCTTTGCCGATGGCGTCGGCGATGACGGAGGGCGGGGAGTTGCGCTTGGCGTTGGCCTCGGAGCGCAGGGAGGAGGCGACAGCGGCGGCCTGGGCGGCGTAGGGGCCGCTGCCGGAGGACTCCTCCAGCTTGTCCGCGGCGATGCCGCCCCATTCGGTGGCGATGCCGCCTGGCTCGATGACCACCACGTCGATGCCGAAGGGCTTGGCCTCCAGGCGCAGGCAGTCGCTGAGGGCTTCGAGGGCGAACTTGGTGCCGTGGTACCAGCCGCCGAGCGGGGTGTAGATCTTGCCGCCCATGGAGGTGATGTTGACGACGGTGCCGGCGCGCTGTTCGCGCATGTGGGGCAGGACGAGCTGGGTCAGGCGCAGGGCGCCGAAGACGTTGACGTCGAACTGGCGGCGGGCCTCGTCCAGGGGGACGTCCTCGATGGACCCGTAGGAGCCGTATCCGGCGTTGTTGACCAGGACATCGATCCGGCCGGCCTCGGCGACGATGCGCTCGACACCGGCCCGCATCGAGTCGTCGTCGGTGACGTCCATGGCCAGCGGGCGGATGCCGCGGTCGCCGAGCTTCTCCAGCCGGTCGAGGCGGCGGGCGGCCCCGTAGACGGTGTAGCCGAGGCTCTGGAGTTTGAGAGCGGTGGCCTCGCCGATGCCGGAGGAGGCGCCGGTGACGAGGGCGGTCTTGGTGGGCATGTGCGGTCCTCACATTTAAGATGAACTGTGGTTCACCATCTATAGTGAGCCGAGGTTCATCTTTGTGCAACCCGAAGGACTTGGTCTTCATGACTCCCCCCAGGGCGCCGCGCGCCGACGCGGTCCGCAACCGCAAGAAGATCCTCGCCGCCGCCGGCGAGCAGGTCGCCGCGCACGGACCCGACATCGGGATGGACGAGATCGCTGCGGCGGCAGGCGTCGCTGTGGGGACCCTGTACCGGCACTTCCCCACCAAGACCGACCTCATCGCCGCCGCCCTCACCGCGTACGTCACCGGCGTCGCCGACGACGCCGAGGCCACGCTCGACCGCGTCAGGGACGGGGCCCGAGCCCTGGACGAGCTGGCCGCGTTCCTCGGCCGCGTCATCGAGGCGACTGCGGTCGACCGCGCCGTCAAGGCCGCCGCCCAGGCGCTCGATGCCGAGCCGGGGAACCTCGCCGACGAGGACCGCGCGGGTCAGGCCGTGGCAGCTCTCATCCGCGCCGGTCAGGCCGACGGCGACATCCACCCGGACGTCACCGTCAGCGACATCTACCTGCTGTTCTCCAGCGCCCCCAGCGACCAGCAGCCCGCCGCTCGCGCCCGCTGGCTCACCCTCGTCCTGCCCGGCCTGACCGCCAGGGCGCGGCCGCAACACGGCTGAACACGGACCGGCGGTGTATCGGAGCGGCCCGGGCGGACACCACCGCTCCGGCACAGGAAGCGGCGGACGTGGCGCATCGGCGCCCCGAGCGCCCGCCCGATCAAGCTGAACGGCTGCCCCTCGCGCCAGCGTCTTCAGATCTCGCCCCAGGACGATTCGCGAACTGTCGCGAGTTCGCATCCAGTGCAATTGGCGGCGCTTGATCAACGGAGCAGCCGTTGGTGCCAAGGCCAGATCGGGCCGCCCCCACGGTGATCGCCGGCGGGGCGGGGTTTCGGCGGAAGATCGCATGAGCGGGTCGGCCGGGGATCACCGTCCCTATCGCCTGGCACAGGCGAACCCGAAGCCGGTGCCACCCGGTCGGCCCTCGGTCTGCTGCGGCGAGATCCGATGCGGTGTGGGATTGGTGCCCTCGGGTCGGAGCATCGGCGAGAAGAGGCACAGGTGTCAGAGCAGACCGACGAGACGGACGTCATGCGCAGGCCCTGCGGGACGTGGGAGCACCACCTCCAGCTCCTCAAGCGGGACCCCGGTTACCGCGAGCGGTTCCTGGCCGGGGAGGCGTTCATCAATCGCTACGTCGCGGAGAACGCCGACGCGGCGTTCCGCCTGAGCCCGGCCGTCGTTCCCGTCGTGGTCCACGTCGTCTACAACACCGCGGCCCAGAACCTCCCCGATGCCGCGATCCAGAACCAGATCGACGCGTTGAACCGCGACTACGGCAAAACGAACGCCGACCTCTCCACAGCGCCCACGGCGTTCTCCGCACTGGCGGCCGATACCGGCATCCGCTTCCAGCTGGCCGCCCGGGACCCGTCGTGCCAGCTCACGACCGGCATCACCCGAACCCAGACCACGACCGCGTCGTTCGACATCTTCAACACCGACGACGTCAAGTCCGCGGCCACCGGAGGGGCGGATCCCTGGCCAAGGGACAAGTACCTGAACATCTGGGTGTGTCCGGCACAGTCCGGGCAGGGTGGGCGCGGGACCTTCCCCGGCTCGTCCGCCGCCACCGACGGAGTGATCGTCAACTACACGGTCTTCGGCCCCGGCGCCGCCCCGTACGACCGCGGCCGCCTCACCGTTCACGAGGTGGGGCACTACTTCCAGCTGTTCCACGTGTTCCAGGGCGGCTGCGCGGACAACGACCAGTGCGCCGACACGCCGGCGCAGGCCGCCGCCAACTTCGGCAGCCCGACTTTCCCCCACATCTCCTGCAGCAACGGCCCGAACGGGGACATGTTCGTCAACTACATGGACTACACCAACGACGCGCCCCGCGTGATGTTCACCGTCGACCAGGCCGCACGCATGCAGGCCACGCTGGCAGGGCCACGGTCCTACCTCCTCGCATCCGACGGCGCCGTTCCCCCACTCGCCGTCGAGGCGGGCAAGCTGTGGTCGGCCGACACGCCCCGGGACACGGCCGCGGAGCCGGACCCGCTCGCGGAGCCGATGTGGCAGAGCGAGGACATCTGGGTACGCAACCAGAACGACGGCTCCACGAACCAGGACCACCAGAACCCGGTCCACCGCCCGGCAGGGTCGCAGCCCAACTACGTCTACGTCCGCGTCCGCAACGCAGCCTGCGGGACGCCCGCCGGCGGCACGGTGAAGCTCTACTGGGCCAAGGCGTCCTCGGCACTCGCGTGGCCGGCGCCCTGGGACGGCACCGTCACCACGCCCGCGCTGATGGGTGGCCTGATCGGGACTCAGCCGACGGGGGCCGTTCCAGGCCGCGGGTCAACGGTGCTGGAGTTCCCCTGGTCCCCGCCGGACCCGGCCGACTACAGCATGTTCGGCGGCGACCAGAACCACTTCTGCCTGCTCAGCCGGATCGAGACCGCTGCCGCCGCACCGTACGGAATGACGTTTCCGGAGACCTCGAACCTCTACGGCAACGTGCAGAACAACAACAAGATCGTCTGGAAGAACGTGGAAGTCGCCACCAGTGGCCACTTCGACCTGCCGGGGTTCGTCACAGTGGGCAACCTCACCGACACCGAGCGCGAGGTGCTGTTCGCCGTGCATGCGCCATCGCTCGGTGGCGAGCGACCGTGGGGTCATGTCGAGCTCGAGGTGCCGGATGAGCTGGCTGCCAAGCTGCGGCACGCGCACCTCGACCCGACGGTCGCGAGCTTCGAGGAGAACACGCTTCGGATTCACAAGCTCGACAAGCTGATCGGCCCGGTGAAGGTCGACGCCGGTCAGTACTACACCCTTGGTGTCCAGGTCGTAGCCGACACCAACGCCCCGCCCTTCGGCCTGTTCCTCATCGACGTTCAGCAGTACGAGCGCCGTGACCGACACGACGTCCTGGTCGGCGGACAGCGAGTCGCCTTCAAAGTGCTCCCGCCGAAGCGTGGCGGCAAGAAGCCTCCCCTGGGGCGGTGGTGGCACTCGCATGAGGAAGACCAAGCGGACGTGCAGGTGTTCCGCTCGGAGGGCTACGAGTTCCCCATTTCCCACGGCCGCTGGGGGCTCGAGCTGTGCGAGGACCACACCGCAGTCGTCCTCGACATCGGCGCCGCGGATGGCGTCGACCGGGTCGACGGCTACTGGTGGACGGACCACGACGATCGCATCCACATCGGCATGGGCGACCCGGAACGGGGTGACCTCGCGTTGCGGATCCACTCCGCCGATGACGAATCGCTCACGCTGCGAAGGACCAGGATCGATCTCGAGGAATGAGCTGACCTCCAGGCCCCGGCTCACGCACGGCGATCAGCTGCTCAACCACGGATACGTGGTCGGCTCGACCGGATTGGTCCGCCGCAGGTCGCGGTGATCACGGCAGAGGCTCTGCCGCAGTAAATCCGGTACTTACTGCGGTAGTTGTGAATACGTCTCCGCGATCGAGTAACCGCCCGAATGTGCTTCTGCTGTGCGGACTTGAGGGAGTGGACCGTCAGTGCCCGGGGCCAGCATGCTTACCTGCGTCATGCCCCAGATCCTCCGTCACGGGCAGGCACTCGGCGAGCAGGTCGACGATGTCGCGCCAGGCTCGCTGCGCGTGCCGTGGGTGGTAGCCGACGCCGGGGACGGCAGGGTGGTCGACCGGCGGGTGGTGGAAGGCGTGCAAGGCGCCGCCGTAGACCGTGAGGCGCCAGTCGACGCCCGCGGCCTGCATCTCGGCGGTGAACGCGTCCCGTTGCGCGGGCGGCATGATCGGGTCTTCCGACCCGACCCCGGCCCACACCGGGCAGCGAATGCGCGCCGCCTCGCCCGGTCGGCCCGTGGTCAGTGCGTTGACTGTCCCGATCGCGCGCAAGTTGACGCCGTCGCGCCCGAGTTCCAGCCCGACGGCACCCCCGGTGCCGTAGCCGACTGCGGCGATCCGGTCGGGGTCGGTCCGCGGTTCGGTGCGCAACACATCGAGCGCCGCGTGGCCGATGCCCCGCATCCGCTCGGGATCAGCGAGCAGCGGCAGGCAACGGGCCAGCATCTCCTCGGGGTCGCCCAAATAGCGCCCGCCATGAAGGTCGAAGGCCAGCGCCACGTATCCCAGCTCGGCGAGAGCATCGGCCCGGCGGCGCTCGACGTCGCTGAGCCCCATGCCCTCTGGTCCGAGCAGCACCGCGGGCCGGCGGTCGACACCGGCCGGGAGCGCGAGGTGCCCGATCATCGTCAAACCGTCGGCCGGATACTCGACCGTACGCGTCGTAATCGTCGTCATGAGACTGGACTGTAGTGATCGTCGAGCCCGGTCCGGCCGGTGTTCTGCCGCTGGCAGAGCAGCGCGGGTATCCCTCTGAAATAACGGCGAGGGCCACAAGAACCACAAGGACGGCTGGTACCCGAAGCAGGTCGAGATCACTCCGCCGAACGAGACGCGTTGGGAGAGCTCTGTCCGGCGCCGACTCACCGGAGTCTCAGGTGAGTTGGCGCCCGTTCCGAGTCATGCGCAGGTGTGCGGCGCCCGAGCGCACCGCCCAGCCGAAGACCGCGAAGGAGAGGGCGGCCACGACGACCGAGTCGTACGGGGCGGGCAGCCGGCCGGAGCCGCCGAAGGTGCCGAGCCACGACAACAGGGTCAGCGCGGCGAGATGGCACACGAGCCAGGCGCCCTGCCTCAACTCCTCGCGGGTGGGCGGACCTTCGGCCCGGCGCCGCTGGAGCAGGAACAGCGGGACACCGGCCAGCACCAGCGGCAGGGCGAGCCGCAGATCGTGCCACCCGGACCAGTAGACGAACTCGGTGGCCACCGCGAAACTCAGCGGGGCGATCCAGCGCACCCCAGGCACCTGCCCCTCCGTCAGAGGCAGGCCACGCTCGCGGTCGTGGGCCCGGAACGACGCGACGGCCACCGCCGAGGCCGCGTAGATCAGCAGATACATGTCCCCCATCACGCTCACGATGTCCTGCCACCCGCCGAAGGGCAGCATGAACACGATGATGACCGCGAGGTTGAGGAGCAGTGCGCGGCGCGCGATGCCGGACCGGGGGTCGATGTGCATGAAGAAGCGGGGCAGCAGGCCGTTCTTCGCCAGCGCGTAGGTGTGGCGCGCGTCGATCGCGACTCCCACGTAGGCCGACCCGCCCGGGGAGACGACCGCGTCGGCGTAGAGCAGCGTGGCCAGCCAGTGCAGGTTGAGCACGAGGGCGAGCTGGCCGAAGGGCGAATCGAAGCTGACGCCCTGCCAGCCGTGCGCGAGCAGCGACTCGGGCACCGTGTACAGGAACGCCAGTTGGAGCCCGAGGTAGACCAGGACGGCGAGGCCGATGCCGGTGAGCACGGCGGCGGGGACGGTGCGGCGCGGGTCGCGGGCCTCGCCCGAGAAGTCCAGCGGGGCCTGGAAGCCGTTCACGGAGTACACGATGCCGCCGCCGGCCAGCGCGGTCAGACAGGCCGCGTAACCGTAGGGGGCGAACCCTCCGTGCTCGGTGAGGCGTCCGGAGTGCGTGCCGGACAGGAACAGCGCGACGATCGTGACCACGGGGACCACGACCTTGAACACCGACACCAGGTTGTTCAGGCGCGCGAACATCCGCACCGCGAACCAGTTCAGGGCGGTCAGGAGCACGCTCAGCGCGGTGGCGACGCCCAGGCCGGTGGCGGTGAGCCTGCCGTCGTGGTAGATCCCGGGCACGTAGTGGGCCGCGTACTGCATGATCGCGCTGATCTCGGCGGCCGTGCCGCCCACGGACAGCAGCACGGACCAGCCGACCAGCGTGCCCACCAGACGGCCGCTCGCGTACAGCGGCCAGCGCACGGTGCCGCCGCCCTCGGGCCGGGTCGCCCCGAGTTCCACCATGACCAGTGCCACGAGTGCGCAGAGCACACCGGCCCCGACCCATGAGAGGAGCGCGGCGGGGCCGGCGGTCTGGGCGGCGTACAGGGCGGCGAACAGCCAGCCCGAGCCGAGGATGTTGGAGAAGCCGATCGCGGTGAGGCCCCAGAAACCGAGGTCCTTGCGGAGCCTGCTCTCCTCGGCGCGGACGTCCGGAGGGGCGGCGACGATGTCCGCCGGCTCGTACTGCGCCATCGTGCAGGCCTCCTCGGACGGTCGCGCACAGGGGTGCTCAGCCTGCCACGCGGCGGGTCACCTGCCGCTGAGGCGAAGCCGTGGGCGAGGGGGGAACGTCGCTGGTCAGCCGAAGGGGCGGTCCCCCGCGATGGCCACGCGTTCGGCGACGCGGGGGTGCGGGGCGTAGTCGTTGACGGCGTAGTGCTGGGTCGCGCGGTTGTCCCAGAACGCGACGTCGCCCGCCTGCCAGCGGAACCGCACCTGGAACTCCGGGACGTGGGCCTGCTGGAACAGCAGGCGGAGCAGGCGGTCGCTCTCCGGGCGGTCGAGGCCGACGATGCGGGTGGTGAACGAGGTGTTGACGAACAGCATCCGCCGGCCGGTCTCGGGGTGGCGTCGCACCACTGGGTGCTCGACCGGCGGGAACTGCTCCTGGAACTGCGCGAGTTGACGGGGCGAGTAGAAGCGCGAGAACCCCGGCAGGAAGTCGTGGACGGCGCTCGCCCCGTCGATCCGCTCCCGCACCCCGGCCGGCAGGTTGTCGTACGCGGCCGCCATGTCCGCCCACATCGTGTCGCCGCCCACCGGCGGCACCTCCCGCAGCTGGAGCACGGCGCCGAGTGCGGGGCGCTCGCGGAAGGTGACGTCCGTGTGCCAGACGTTCTCGAAGGTGGGAACGGTACCGGGCGACTTGTCGAAGCGGACCACGTCGTCGGCGTCACCGGGGGCGAGCAGCGGATTGGTCTCCAACTCGCCCCAGTGGCGGGCGAATCGGCGCTGGGCGTCCGGGGTCAGGTGCTGGCCGCGGAAGAAGAGCACCTTCCATTCGAGGAGCGCGCGGTTCAGCTCGTCCCGTACGGCGGACGGCACGGGCCGCGAGAGGTCGAGACCCCGGATCTCCGCGCCGATGACCGGGCCCTGCGGAACCAGCTCGAACTTCTCGTACGGCCGCCCGGGGACGCCGTCGGGCAGCCGGCGCAGGATGCGCGGCCCCTCGCACAGGCCGTCGGCGGGAATGCGGTGGTCGCGCAGGGCGGGGGCGGTGGTGGCGTCATGGGTGAGCGGCAGCGACGACGACAGCGTCATGGCGGACTCCTTCGAAGCTCGGAGGTGCCGGCCGGCGGACAGCGCGCCGCGGCGGTGGCGGAACCGGTCCGGGGAAGGCTCAGGCCCGGATACGGAAGCCGGAGAGGGGTTCAGCGACAGGAGGAGAGGAGGAGCGCCGGGGGTGAACCCACCCGGCCGCGGCGGCGCAGAAAGCCGTAACCGCGGGGCGCGCACACGCCGTGGGGGCCGCTGTATCGCGGCTCGCCCTCACGGAAGTTCGCGTGCGTGTGCATGCCGGTCACCCTAACGCAGAGGTGCGGAACACGCCCGGACACCAGTGGGCGGCCGCCGGGCCGGGGGCCGAGGACCGCTCCGAGACGGTCCGTTCCCCTTCCCCGGCCCGGCGAAGCCCGAGGCACTTGCGACAGCTGTGCGGGCTGCGCATGTACCCGAACTCACTTGTGTGGCCGACCCGTTGAGCCGAGCTGCGCGGGCGTCACGAACGACGGCCGTCGCGCCCCACGGTCACGCGGCCGGATCCTCGCCGTGGTGCTCCTGGCTGTCGAGGATGGCGAGCGCGATGGCGGCCGCCTCGGCCGCGTCCCCGGTCTCGACGGCCCGGTGCAGGTCCTCGTGCGACGTGTCGTGTCCGGCGAGAGAGTGCTTCATGCACTCGTCGGCCTTGACGCTGTCCCGCAGGGCGTCGCTCATCCCGCGGTAGAGGTCCCTGAGCACGGGGTTGCGGGCGGCCTCCGCGATGTGGAGGTGGAAGTCCACGTCGGCGTCCGCGAAGGCGTCGACATCGGCTTTCCGTGACGCGGCGGCCCGGTCGTCCAGCGCTTTCCGCATCCGCTCCAGGTCCTCGTCCGTGCGCCGTGTCGCCGCGAGGCGGGCGGCGACGATGTCCAGGCCGCGGCGCACGTCGATGATGTCCTGGGCCGCGGCGCGGTCGAGCTGGCGACGGAGCGCGACCTGGGACTCGTCCGTGGCCGTCACGAAGGTCCCGTTGCCCTGCCGCGTCACCAGCAGGCCCGAGTGCACGAGGACGCGTACCCCCTCGCGTACGGACAGGCGGCTGACACCGAGCGTCTCGGCGAGCCGGCTCTCCGACGGGATTCGGTCGCCGAGCTTCCAGGTGCCCTGCGCGATCTCCTGCCGCAGCGCCGCGATCACCGAATCGACGAGCGACGGCGGACGTTTCACGTTTTTCATCCCCACCTCTTCTCTAGTCATCTGATGACCTGGTAACTCTAGCGGTCGGTTCTTCTCCAACGAAGGAGTTCTACCGCTCATGACGCATGTCTTGTTCACCTCTGTTCGGCTTCATGGCGGGCAGCCGTGCGACCTTCTGGTCGCCGACGGCCGTATCGCCGCGATATCCCCGCCCTCTCTGCCCGATGGGTGCGACATCGTCGACGGTGGCGGCGCTCTCGCGCTGCCCGCGCCCGTCGACGCGCACATTCATCCCGACAAGACCACGTGGGGCGGGCCCTGGCTCAGCCGCGAACCCGCGGACACCCTGCGAGAGTTGATCGACGGCGAAGTGGCCGCGCGGGCCGGGTTCGAGGCGCCGGTCGAAGCGCGCGCCGGCGCCCTCATGGACCGGGCGATCGTCCGGGGCACGCGGGCGATGCGCGCCCATGTCGATGTCGCTCCTGTTCACGGCCTTTCCAATGTCCACGGGGTCCGCGCCGCCGCGTCCGCGCGCGCCGGCCTGCTCGATGTGCAGGTCGTGGCCTTTCCCCAACTCGGGCTGCTCACCGAGCCCGGGACCGCCGAGCTGTTGGAGAAGTCCCTTTCCGAGGGTGCCGATGTGCTCGGTGGTCTGGATCCGGTCGGTGTGGACGGCGATCTGCACGGCCATCTGGACGTCCTGTTCGGGCTCGCCGGGAAGGCGGCCGTCCCGCTCGACATCCATCTGCACGACCGCGGGCCGTCGGGTGTCGAGCAGGTCACCGAGATCGCCCGCCGTACGGTGGCGCACGGCATGCAGGGACGCGTGACCGTGAGCCATGTCTTCTGTCTCGCCGACCTCGGTACCGACGAGCTGGCCCGCACGGGCGAGATCCTCGCCGAGGCGGGGGTGTCCCTCGCGACCTGTGCCCTGGGCGCCGACCCGGTCGTCCCGTTCGGGCCGCTGGGCGAGCGAGGCGTCCTGGTCGCGGCGGGCTCCGACGGCGTACGCGATCCGTGGACCCCGTTCGGCGACGGGGACATGATCAACCGGGCCCATCTGCTCGCCTATCGCACCGACGCCCGCACGGACGCCGAACTCGCCGCGTGCTACGCCGTCGTGGCGCACGGCGGTGCCGCGCTGCTCGGCCTGGAGCGGACGGATCTGCGCATCGGCGACCCCGCCGACTTCGTACTGGTTCCCGGCGAGTCGGTGGCCCAGATCGTCGTCGACCGGCCCGTGCCCGGCCTCGTCGTGCACGGCGGGCGGGTGATCGCGCGGGACGGACAGCTCGTGGACAGCACACCACAACGACAGGCCGAGGCCGGCCGACTCCAGGAAGGAGCTTCCCGATGAAGCGCCGTACCCTCCCCGTGCTCGGGCTCGGGCTCATGCTCACTCTCGCCGCCTGTACCTCCGGAGCGCAGCAGTCGCCCGGGAAGAACGCGGCGCCGGCGAAGCTCGACCTGAAGAGCACCACGCCCGCCGCCGCCAAGGGGCTCGCCAAGGTGACCTGGAACCTCCCCTACGAGCCGCAGACGCTCGACCCGATCCGGTCGTTCAACTACGCGGAGAACACCGCGCTCTCCAACATGTGCGAGAGCCTGCTGCGGATGAACCCGGACTTCAAGATCACGCCGGGGCTCGCCACCAAGGCCGCGAACCCGACCCCCACGACGTGGGTGTACACCCTCCGCGAGGGCGTCAAGTTCTGGGACGGGGCCCCGCTGACCGCGGCGGACGTCGCCGCCAGCCTGAACCGTCACCTCGACCCGAAGCTGGGCACGTGGTGGGGCGACTACTTCAGCACCGTCAAGTCGGTCAAGGCCACGGGTGCCATGCAGGTCACGGTCACCCTCAAGCAGCCCGACGCCCTGTTCAACCAGGCGATGGCCACCGCCGCGGGCGCGGTCGTGGAGAAGAAGTTCCTCGACAAGGCCGGCAAGTCGGTCGGCACCCCGTCGAGCGGCGTGATGTGCACCGGGCCGTTCCAGTTCAAGAACTGGAAGTCGGGCGACTCGATGACGCTCACCCGTAACGAGAACTACTGGGACGCGAAGCTCAAGGCCAAGTCCTCCTCCCTGGTCCTGAAGTTCATCGCCGACGAGACGACCGCCGTCAACGCCCTGCGCTCCGGCGAGGTCGACGGCCAGTACTTCTACCTGCCCCCGGCGGGTCTCGACCAGCTCCGCAAGTCCAAGAGCGGTTCGGTGACCCTCGGCCACTCGCTCACGTTCTGGTCGCTGCTCGGCTCGGCCACGTCCGGCCCGTACGCCGACCCGAAGGTGCGCCAGGCGCTGTCCCTCGCCCTCGACCGGGCCGCGATCTCCAAGGTCGTCTTCCAGGGGACCGCCTCCCCCGAGCGGGCCCTGACGGGCAGCGACTACTGGGGCTACCAGCGCAAGACGTTCCAGAAGGCCTACGACGCGCTGCCGGCCGAGACCCAGGATCTGGCCAGGGCGAAGAAGCTCCTCGCCGAGGCGGGCAAGCCCAGCCGGCCCGTCGTCATCGGTGTCCAGGGCAGCTCGGCCGTGCACGAGCAGACCGCCAACCTGCTGAAGGCCACCGCTCAGGCGCTCGGTCTCGACATCGAGATCAAGGTCGTCCCGGTGGAGCAGTACGGAAACCTCTACAGCGACCCGAAGGCACGCAAGGGCATCGACGCGTTCCTCAGCACCTGGTACGGCAACGTGCCGGACCCGCTGGACGTCTACACCGTCTTCCGGCAGGGCGGCCGGACCAACTTCAACGGCTACACGGCCGTCGACTCCGACATCAAGAAGGCGCGCGCCGAGGGCGACCCGGCGAAGCGAGCGGCCCTGGTCACCGGGATCCAGGACAAGGTGACCCGTGACGTGGTCTGGATGCCGCTGAACAACCTTCCGGTCATCATGTACATGAACAACCGGGTGACCGGCGCCGTGCCGTCGTCCCCCTACCTGTACTACCCGTGGGCCGTCGGGCTGGGGGCCAGGTGACCGTCTTCCTGCTCCGCCGCCTGGCCGGTCTGGCCGTGGTCCTGCTCGTCGCGTCGTTCCTCGTCTACGGACTGCTCTATCTCGTCCCGGGCGGGCCGATGGCGTTCCTTCTGGGCAACCGGAGCGGAACGCCCGAGCAGATCGCGGCGATCCGGGCGCAGTACCACCTGGACGACCCCTTCCTCGTCCGCTACGCGACATGGCTCGGTGACGCCGTGCGCGGCGACTTCGGCAGCTCCCTGGTGTACCGGCAGGACGTGTCGGCCCTCATGTCCGCCCGCGCGGCGACCACGACGTTCCTGGTGGGTTACTCCACTGTCCTGATCGTCGTCGTCGGCGTGGCCGCGGGCACGCTCGCCGGGCTGCGCCGGGGCCGCGTGGACAACGTCGTGAGCGCGGTGTCCTCCGCGTTCCTCGCCACGCCCACGTTCGTGATCGGCGTCGTACTCGTCATCGTCTTCGCCCTGGGCCTCGGCTGGTTCCCGGTCTTCGGACCGGGCGAGGGCTTCGGCGGCCGGCTGTACCACCTGACGCTCCCGGCGATCACCCTCAGCCTCGGCAGCGCGGCGTTCCTGGCCCGGATCACCCGGGCCTCGGTCCGCGAGGAACTGGGCCGTGAACACGTGGAGACGGCCCGCAGCCGCGGGCTTGCCGAGTCGCTCGTCATCCGCCGTCACGTGCTGCGCAACGCGTCGATCCCGGTCATCACCGTCACGGGACTCACCGTCGCGAGCCTCATCGCCGGCTCCGTCGTGGTCGAGAACGTCTTCGCCCTCGACGGTCTCGGCTCCCTGTTCGTACGGGCCATCCTCCAGCGGGACTTCGCCGTCGTGCAGGCCGTCGTCCTGGTGCTCGTCACCGCCTTCGTCCTCGTCAATCTCGTGGTGGACCTGTGCTACAAAGCCCTCGATCCCCGGATGTCCCGATGACCGCGCTCACCACCCGCGTCCGCGGGTCACTCGGATCGCGCGCCAGGGACGGCGCGTCCCGCGCGGTGCGCTCCCTCGGCCCCCTCGGCGTCACCGCCGCCGCACTACTGGTCCTGGTGGCCCTGGTGACGCTGCTGGCCCCCGTCCTCGCCCCCTACGACCCCGACCAGCCGGACCTGTTCAACGCGCTGGGCGGAGCATCGGCCGCCCACCCCCTGGGCGGTGACGCCCTGGGCCGTGACGTCCTTTCACGGCTGATGTGGGGCGCCCGTACGACGCTGAGCGGGCCGGTCCTCATCATCTGCCTGTCCACGGTCGTCGGCACCACCCTGGCGATCACCGCGGCCTGGGCGGGCGGCAAGGTCGACGCGATCGTGTCGCGGCTCCTCGACATCCTGTTCGCGGTGCCGGGCATCGTCTTCGCCCTGATCACGGTGGCGGTGCTCGGCCCCGGCATCACGGGCGTCGTCCTGGGCCTGGCCGTCGCCTACACCCCGTACGTGGCCCGGGTCGTGCGCAGCGCGGCGCTGCGCGAACGCAACCTGCCCTACGTCGCGGCGGCCTGGGTCCAGGGCCGGTCCGCCTTCGCCATCTGCGTACGGCATCTCCTGCCCAACCTGCGTCCCCTGATCATCGCCCAGTCGGTGTCCGCGCTCGGGTTCGCCGTCATCGACCTCGCGGCGATCTCGTTCCTCGGGCTCGGTGTGCAGCCGCCGACCTCCGACTGGGGCCTCATGGTCAAGAGCGGCCTCGACAGCGCCACCCGCGGACAACCTCTGGAGGCGCTGGGCGCGGGCCTGTTGATCGTTCTGGTGGTCGCCGCGGTGATCGTGCTCGGCGACCGTCTCGGCCAGGAGGAAGGTGGCCGGCGATGAGCGTCCACAAGCTCCACACATCCGACAAGGCCGAGAGCCACAGCGCCGACGGTGCACTGCTCAGCCTGCGCGGGCTCGGCCTCGCCGTCCCCGCGGGCAAGGAGTGGCGCCCCCTCGTCGAAGAGGTCGACCTGTCGATCGGGCGCGGCGAAGCCGTGGGACTGGTCGGCGAGTCGGGTTCGGGCAAGTCCATGACCGCGCGGACGGTCCTCGGCCTGACGCCGCCGGGCGCCCGCGTCACCGGGGAGATCGTCTTCGACGGGACCCCGGTGACCGGAGCGGACCAGCGCGCCCTGCGCGCTCTGCGTACCCGGCGCATCGCGATGATCTTCCAGGACCCGCGGGCCCACATCAATCCCGTACGCACCATCGGCGACTTCCTCACCGAGGCCATGATCGCCAACCTGGAGGTGCCCGCCCCCGAGGCGGCGGCGCGCGCCGTGCGGCTGCTCGCGGACGTCGGCATCACGGACGGCGAGCGGCGGATGCGCCAGTATCCGCACGAGCTGTCCGGAGGTCTCCTGCAGCGCGTCATGATCGCGTCGGTGCTCGCCGTCGAGCCCGACCTGGTGCTCGCCGACGAGCCCACCACGGCCCTGGACGTCACCACCCAGTCCGAGGTCATGGCCATCCTCGACGAACTGCGGCGCGAGCGCGGCATGGCCATGCTCCTGATCACCCATGACCTGGAGCTGGCCGCGGCCACCTGCGACCGCCTCGCCGTCATGTACGCCGGCCGGATCGTCGAGACGCAGCCCGCCACCGCGCTGACGTCGACGCCCCGGCACCCGTACACCTCCGGTCTGATGCTCTCGCGCCCGAGCATCGACGCGGTCGTCCACCGGCTGCCCGTCATTCCCGGCCGGCCGCTCGCCGCGTTCGAGGCGGACGACGGCTGCGCGTTCGCACCGCGCTGCGCCCATGCGCAAGGGCTCTGCCACGAGGGGCGGCCGCCCGTGCAGGAGCTGGACGGGGCACGCGTGGCGTGCGTGCGGGCCGGGGAACTCACGCTGCAGGGAGAGTCATGAGCGACATCGTGATCGAGGCGTCGGGCCTGCGGAAGGAGTTCGGGACGGCGGTCGCGGTCGACGACGTGTCCTTCACGCTCCACCGTGGCCAGTCCCTCGCGGTCGTCGGCGAGTCCGGTTCGGGCAAGACGACGGTCGCGCGGATGCTGATCGGCCTGGAGACGCCCAGCGACGGAACGATCAGTGTGTGCGGCCGGCCGCGCGGCACCGGGCGCGTCTCGTCCCGGGAGCGCCGCAAGCGCGCCCGGGAGATCCAGATCGTGTTCCAGGACCCGTACTCGTCGCTCGACAAGCTCCAGCGGATCGGCGACGTCGTCGAGACCAGTCTCGCCCTGCACTTCCCGCTCACTCCGGCCGAACGCCGCAGACGGGCCCTGGAGTTGCTGGAGGCCGTCGGTCTTGCGGAGCGGCACGCGGACATGCTGCCGCGCCAGCTCTCCGGCGGCCAGCGGCAGCGCGTGGCCATCGCCCGCGCCATCGCCGTCCAGCCGGAGGTACTGGTACTGGACGAGGCGGTGGCGGCGCTCGACGTCTCCATCCAGGCGCAGATCCTCAATCTGCTCGCCGACATCCGTGAACGCAGCGGCATCAGTTACGTGTTCATCTCGCACGACCTCGCCGTCGTCCACCAGATCAGCGACACCGCGATCGTGATGTCGAACGGCAGGATCGTCGAGCGGGGCGCCACGCCCGACCTGCTGCGCGCTCCTCAGGAGGAGTACACCCGGGCGCTGCGCGCCGCGGTCCCGCGCCCCGGCTGGAAGCCCTCGCGGAGGCAGCAGGCGTGAGGCCGGGCCGACGCCGGGCGTAGGTGGACAGCGAATAGCAGACAACCGTGACGGGGCCGCCGGTTACTCTCTCCCTCCTCGTGGGGCGGGACGAGAGGAACCGGCGGCCTCGTGCCGTACCCGGACGGGCGGGCGGTCGGGCGGGCGGGCCGTCGGTCAGGCGGGCCGTCGGTCAGGCGGGCCTTCGGTCAGGCGGGCCGTCGGTCAGCGCGAGGCGATCTGCAGGATCGCCGTGCCGTCCTGCCCGGTCGCGATCTGAATGACGACGGTTCCGGGCTCGGCGGTCGGCCTGGCGCCCGGGGCGCCGCCGCAGGAAGTGCTACTGCCGTTGCTGCTGAGAACGATGACGCATCCGCTTCCCTCTCCGTTCGCTCCGGCCCGGGACCGGCCGTTGCCGCCCTTCACGGTGAACTCGGCCTTGTCCGGCCCGACTTCGGTCACGGACAGTGTCGTCGGCCCGCCCGGCCCCTTGAAACGGACCGTCAGCGGCTGCGACACCGCGACCTCGCAGTCGGCGTCCGCGCAGGCGGAGACATCGTGTCCATCGGCGGCGGGGCGGGCGGCGTCCGAGGAAGGTGGGGGCATCGCCACGGACGTTCGCGGTCGCGGTCGCGAGGAACCGCCGGACGCGGCACCGTCGTTCCCGGCCGAGCAGCCCGCCACCGCGACCACCGTCAGCGCCGCTGCCGCCACCATCCGTACCGGCCGACGTACGCGCGGCTTCGGCGCACCGCCCTTGTGTGCTCTCACGGTCACCGTGCCCCTGTCCGCCTGTCCATCTGTGGTCGTTTCACTCGCAAATCCTTCCCCGCGCCTCCCGCCGCCACGCCACACACCGATGCGGGCGCCTTCGCCCGCCGGGACGGCCGCCGTAGCATGCGTCGCATGTCGGACACCGTGCCCCGCCCCGAGCCCTTCGACCCGCGCACCGACCCCGCCGTCCTCGAAGACCTGCGCGCCCGGCTGCGTGCGACCCGCTGGCCGGACGCCCCCGAGGACGCCGGGTGGTCGCTCGGCACCGACCTCGATTACCTCCGCGAGCTCGTCGCCTACTGGGCGGACGGCTTCGACTGGCCGGCGCAGGAAGCCGCGCTCGCCCGGCTCCCCCGCTTCCGCGTGCCGCTGGGCGGCCTCGGGATCCACTTCGTGCACGCCCGGGCCGCCGCGCCGGCCGGCGGGGCGCTGCCCCTGATCCTCAGTCACGGCTGGCCGGACTCGTTCTGGCGGTACGCGAAGGTCGTCCCGCTCCTGACGGACCCCGGCGCGCACGGCGCCGATCCCGCCGACGCGTTCGACGTGGTCGTGCCCGACCTGCCGGGCTTCGGATTCTCCGACCGCCCCACGGGACCGCCGCTCGACTCCGTCGCCGTCGCCGGCCTGTGGGCCGAACTCATGGGCGTCCTCGGCTACGAGCGCTTCGGCGCGGCGGGCGGTGACCTGGGCAGCCACGTGAGCCGCTACCTCGGACTCGACCACCCCGACAGGACCGTGGCCGTCCACCGCACCGACGCGGGCCTGCCCGTCCACACCGGGGACCCGGCCGAACTCGCGCCCGAGGAACGCGCGTGGATGGCCGACGCCATGACCTGGGGCGCCGCCGAGGGCGCCTACGCCGCGATGCAGCGCACCAAGCCCCAGACGGCCGCGTTCGGGCTCAACGACTCACCGGCCGGGCTCGCCGCGTGGATCGTGGAGAAGCTCCGGTCCTGGAGCGACTGCGGCGGCGACGTGGAACGCAGCTTCACCAAGGACGAGATCCTCACGAACATCACCCTGTACTGGCTCACCGGGACCATCGGCTCGTCGATGCGTATGTACCGGGCGAACGCCGCGATCGCTCCCGCCCAGCTCGCCCGCAGGGTCGAAGTCCCGTCCGGTTTCTCGCTGTTCGCCGGCGATGTCGTCCGCCCGCCCCGCGCCTGGCTCGAACGCACCACGAACGCCGTGTACGTGGCGGAGCCGCCGCGCGGCGGTCATTTCGCGCCCTTCGAGGAGCCCGAGCTCTACGCCCAGGAGCTGCGTGAGTTCTTCCGGCCCTACCGGGCGAAAGCGGCGGGCTGAGATCCCGCCGCCTCGCGGCACGGGGCTACGGAACGCGCGCCACGCCGACGTAGAAGCCGCTCAGCTCCTCCTTCGGGGCGGGCGAGTCCTTGTACCAGTGCGTGGCCGTCACCAGTCCCGGATCGACCAGTTCGAGCCCGTCGAAGAAGCGCTCGACCTCCGCGCGCCGGCGCATCCGGAGCGGGACCCGGCCCGCCTTGTAGGTGTCGGTGACGGACTCCGCCAGCTCCGGGTGCTCGTCGGTGGTGCCGTGCGACAGGACGAGGTAACTGCCCGAAGGCAGCGCCTCGACGAGGGTGCGGGTGAGCGCGTAGGGGTCCTCGTCGTCGGTGATGAAGTGCATCAGCGCGATGAGGGAAAGGGCTACGGGGCTTGTGAAGTCGAGGAAGGCGCGGGCGCGTTCGAGGATGTCCTCGGGGCGGCGCACGTCCGCCTGGATGTAGCGCGTGGCGCCCTCCGGGCTGCTGACGAGCAGGGCCTCGGCGTGACGCAGCACGATGGGGTCGTTGTCGGCGTAGACGATCCGGGCCTCGGGGGCGATCTCCTGGACGATCTGGTGCAGGTTCGGGGCGGTGGGGATGCCCGTGCCGATGTCGAGGAACTGCCGGATCCCGCTGTGCGCCAGCCAGGCGGCGGCGCGGCGCATGAACGCCCGGTTCCGCTGGGCGTTCGCGCGTGCCTCGGGCGGCAGCTTCTCGGCCATCTCCTGGTCGACGAGGTAGTTGTCCTTGCCGCCGAGGAGCCAGTCGTAGACACGCGCGGGGTGCGGCTTGCTGGTGTCTATGAACGTGTCCGCGTGTTCTGAGGTCATCCGTGGCTCCGCTTCCGCTGCGACCGGGTACGCCGGAGGAACGGGCGCGGTGGTCCCGCCCGTTCCGCACGGCGCATGCTCCCATGATCATGGCCGTGGCGTCCCCCCGCCCGGCTCCCCGCCACCCCCGTGGACGGAGAGCCGGACATATCACCGGCGGCGTGGCCGAACCGGCGCCGTCGGCATGTCTGCCGACGCCCGGAAGCCGTCCCGCCGGACCGACCGGCATCCCTCGCGGCGCACACGCCACGGAGTCGCCCCGCCCCCTGCGGCAAGTCCTCGCGTCACAGGCTCCTCTACACACCCTGCAGCGACCTTGATACTTTCTTGCAACTGCAAGATGAGCAGCACCGCATCCCGAGTCGGCGTACGGACGGTCACTGTTCGGCGAGGCGCGTGGGCAAGGGATGAGGCAGGAAAGCGTATGGACATCGGGTTCGCGCTCCTCGGCGACGTCGTCATCCGCTCCCGGGAATCCGAGGTCGTTCCGGGGCGTTCCCAGGATTCCGAGGTCGTCCCCGGTCGTTCCCGGGAATCCGAGGTCGTCCCCGGTTCGCCGCGTCAGCGGTGCGTTCTCGCCCTTCTGCTCGTCGACGTCAACCGGCCGCTGTCCCTGGACACGCTCGTCGAGCGGATCTGGGGCGCCTCGCCTCCACGGCAGGCCTCGGCCACGCTGTACAGCTACATCTCCCGGCTGCGTGCCCTGCGCGTGACCCCGGCCGAGCAGGAGGCGTGGGACATCGTCCGTACGTCCGCCGGGTACGTGCTGCGGACCGACGAGCGCCGCGTGGACCTCGTCCGCTTCCGGACCCTCGTCGACCAGGCACGTACGGGTACCTCCGAGGAGGCGAGGGGGCGTTACGAGGAGGCCCTTGCCCTGTGGCGGGGCCGGCCGTTCGCCGGTCTCAGCTCCGAGTGGCTGGACGGGTACCGCCTCACCCTGGAGGCGGAGCACCTCGGCGTCCGGATCGAACACCACGAGCTCCTGCTCGCCCAGGGCCGGCACGCCGATCTCGTCCAGCCCCTCGCCGCGCTGTCCGCCGCGCATCCGCTGGACGAACGCATCGCGCACCAGCACATCCTGGCCCTGTACCGGAGCGGTCAGCCGGCCGCGGCCCTCGCGGCGTACGAGCGGGTGCGCTCCCGGGTCGCCGACGAACTCGGATCCGACCCGGGCCCCCGGCTGCGGGAGCTCCACCGGCGGATGCTGGTGTCCGACGCGGAGCTGCTGGCCGTCGCGCCCGGCCGGAGCCCCCACGCGCCGGCACCGGACGTCGAGCCGCCGTCGCGTGTTCCCCGCCAACTCCCCGCGAGCCCCACGGGGTTCATCGGACGGGACGACGCACTGAAGCTCCTGGACGCGCAGGCCGTGGCGCACGCCGACCAGAACACGCCGACGGTCTCCGTGATCGGGGGCATGGGCGGGATCGGCAAGACGTGGCTCGCCCTCCGGTGGGCGCAGGAGCACGGGGACGAGTTCCCGGACGGACAGCTGTACGCACAGCTCAACGGGTTCAGCCCGGGCGCCGAACCCGCGCGCCCCCAGGACGTGCTCCACGCGTTCCTCGTCGCCCTCGGCGCCGTCGAGCACGAGATGCCCGCGGACACGGAGGGCAGGGCGGCGCTCTACCGCACCCTCGTGGCCCGGCGCAGGGTCCTCGTACTCCTCGACAACGCCCGGGACAGCGCGCAGGTACTTCCGCTGCTGCCCGGCTCACCCGGCTGTCTGACGCTGGTCACCAGCAGGAACCGGCTGAGCGGTCTCAAGGTGCGCAGCGGGGCCGGGTCCGTCGACCTGGGGGTGCTGCCCGACACGGAGTCCTCGCGGCTCTTCTCCCGGCGCATGGGTACGGCCCGCGCCGCGGCCGAGCCCGCCCTCCAGGACATCGTCCGCTCGTGCGCCGGGCTTCCCCTGGCGCTCGACATCGCCGCCGCGCACGCCGTCAGTCTGCCCGTGGACGCGCTCGACCACCTGGCCCAGGAGCTGCGGGACCCGCGTACGCGCCTCGACGCGCTGGACGCCGGTGACGTCTCGACCAACCTGCGGGTGCTGTTCTCGTCGTCGCACCACGCCCTGGACGAGGAATCGGCCCACGTCTTCCGCCTGATGGGCCTCTCGCCCCTCCAGGACATCGCCCTGCCCGCACTCGCCCATCTCGTCGACCGCACCCCGGCACAGACCCGGCGGGCGCTGCGCGTCCTCCAGGAAGCCTGCCTCGTGCGTCAGCACCTCCCCGGGCGCTACCACATGCACGACCTGGTCAGGCTCTACGCCGAGGAAGAGGCGGCCCGTCTGCCCGAGCGGCTGCGCGGCCGGCTGACGTACCGCCTGGTCGACTTCTACGCCCGGACCGCCCACGCCGCACACCGCGTCCTCGATCCCCACCGCACCGCCGAGGACCCGCTGCCGGCCGAGCCGCCGGAGTTCACGCCCCAGGCGTTCGACGACGCGGACAGCGCGCTGGCCTGGTTCGAGGCGGAGTACACCGCCCTTGAGGGGATCGCCGAGACGGCGCGGCGCCATGGCATCCACTCCGCGGTCTGCAGGCTGACCTGGTCGCTGCACACGTTCCGCTGGCGGCGCGGGCTCTTCGCGGAGAGCATCCAGGCCTGGCACTCCGCGCTGGAGGCGGCCACCGCCCTCGATGACCTGTCCCTCGCCGCTCACACCCGTCAGCGTCTCGCGGTGGCACTGGCGCAAGCGGGCCGCTACGAAGAAGCGCTGCCCCACCTGTCGGACGCCCTCGCGTACTTCGGCGAGAGCGCCGACATCACGGGACTGACCCGAACCCAGCACGCCCTGGCGGAGGTTCATGTCCGGCTCGGCGCCTACGAGAGCGCCCTTCCGCACTTCGCCGAGGCGCTCGACGGCTACCGGCGGCTCGGCAACCAGGTCGGTGAGTCCAACGTCCTGAACGGAACGGGCTGGGCCCTCGCACGCCTCGGCCGCTTCGCCGACGGCGAGGAGCACTGCCTCCAGGCTCTGCCGCTGCTCCAGCAGCACCGCGACGGCGAGGGCCAGGCGTCCACCTGGGACACCCTCGGCCACATCGCCCGGCACACCGGGCGGACCGAGCGCGCGCTCCACGCCTACGGCGAGGCCCTCACGCACTTCCAGGCCATCGGCAACGCCAACCGGGCGGCCGACACCTGGTCCACGCTCGGCGACCTGCATGCCGAGCGCGGCGAAACGGCCGGTGCCCGTGAGGCGTGGACGGCCGCCCGCGACCTCTATCGCACACAGCGCCGCCACGCGGCGGCCGCGCGCATGGCGTCGAACCTCGCGACCGGCCGGGCGGACGACGGGAACCAGGTCAAGGAGCGGTAAGGGTATGCCCCGTCCTGTACCGCGATGCCGGGTACGCGTGCCAGGGTGAGGACCGAACGACGCGCCCGTCCTGCGTCGGCGCAGGACGGGCGCGCACCTCCCTCCTACCTCGCCCCTCCTGCCTCGTCCCTGGCGGTGTCGGCCGGCTGTGCCGGTAGGCCTGGCCGCGAAAGGCCAGGTGGCGCGGCCGCCCACGCGTCCGGGATCTCGGACGGTTCCGGGGCCCGCCCCCGGGGGCGCCTCGTACAAACCAGTAGCATCCTGGTACAAAGAAGACCGCAAAAAGACCGCTTCGGCTCCTCGCGCCCGTGCCTCACTCCTCGGACACGGCGTACGAGTCAGACCCGCCGGCCAGAGCCGGCCCGTGCCGAAGCCCCCGCACCGAGCCTCGACCAGGCATGCCGGGCCCACCTTGGGGGCGGTTCCTCGCCCCACCCGTGCAGAAAGGCCGACGCTTTGACCCCGCAGACACCCCGCGCCGAGGAACATCACATACCCTCGCCGGGCCAGCACATCGTGATCATCGAGGACGACGAGGCCCTGGGCCGCTCCGCCGCGGCGCACATCGGCCGCTGGTACGGCACGGTGCACCGGCTGCCCCGGCCCGACGACGACACCCTGCGGCAGCAGCTGGAGCAACACCCGGTCGACGCCGTCGCCGTGGTCTCCCGTGACGACATCGTCGCCCTGCGCTACGCGCTGCTGGCCGAGCATCTCAAGCCCGGCATCCGGCTCGTCGTGACGCTCTTCGACCGGACGGTCGCCGACGAGGTCTCCCGGACCGTGCCCAACTGCACCGTCCTGAGCATGACCGATGCCATCGTGCCCAGCCTGCTGGCCGGTTGCCTCGCTCCGAGTTACGCGGCGCTCCAGCCCGACGGCGGCGGCGTCGTCGCAGTGCGACGGGAGGGCGGGGAGGCGACGGTCGAGCATCTGCCGGGTCGTGCCCTCGCCGCGGACCTTCCCGCGCACCACCGCGCCTCCCCCAGGGCGTGGCTCCGTTCCCTGGGCACGTCGGCGAAGGCGCTCGTCGCGAGCCTGACCGCCCTGTCCGTGGCCTTCACGGTGGACATCGTGCTCGGTGTGACCGTGCTGCACGAGCACTGGAGCGATTCCACGTGGAACGCCGCCCGGGCCCTGACCACCATCGGTTCGTCGTCGGCGGCCGAGCACGGGCCCGCCTGGTACAAGGTCGTGTCCGCGGTCTCCATGCTCGTCGTCCTGGTACTGGCGGCCATCTTCACGGCGAGCGTCGTGGACCGGTTCACCGGGCACCGTATGACGAGCATCCTCGGCGCCCGCTCCATCCCGCGCCGCGGGCACGTCGTCGTGGTCGGTCTCGGGCAGGTGGGCCTGCGGCTTTCGGCCCGGCTGAAGGACCTCGGCATCAAGGTCGTCGCCGTGGAGCGCAACCCCCAGGCCGCGTGCCTGCCGCTGGCGCGCTCCCTCAACATCCCCGTCGTTCTCGGCCGGGGCGGCGACCGCTTCCTGCTGGAGCGGCTCTCCGTCCGTCAGGCCCGCGGTCTCGCCGCGGTCGGCTCGGACAGCCTGGAGAACATGGCGGTCGCCGTGGCGGCCCGGGCGGTCGCGAGCGACCAGCGGATCATCCTGCGCGCCGGAAGCGACGAGGTCACGACGGATTCGCAGGCCCTGTTCAGGATCGGCGCGGTGTGCGACTTCCCGCGCATCGTGGGCGCGTTCGTCGCGGCGTCGGTCCTGGGCGTGGAGCCGTCCAGCGTCTTCGTCGCCGAAGGCCGCACGTGCGCGCTCTTCCCCGACGGCCAGGTCGTCGACCTCGCGACGTGGGACACCCGTACCGAGGAACCGGTCCGTACGAACTGACGCGTACGGTGCCGGGAAACCGGTGGGGCACCTGTGCAGCACGGCTTGAATTCGCTGCCGCACCACCGGCGTACACGGGTAGCGTCACGGCACGTGAGTTCGTACTTCACCACGGAGCAGTGCCCGACCTGCGGCCGTCACACCGACGGCCTGTGGGACCGGTTCGCGTGCACCGTCTGCGACACCGTGTGGGCGTCCGGCATACCCGAGTCCGTCGTGGGTCCGAGCGGGGTGCTCGAACACGGCCGGCACCCCGGACACCTGCTGCCGCGACGGACACAGGCCGGCCACCCACCCAAGTGACGCGGACCGCCCCGCGCTTCAGGACCAGATGTGTCTCAGGGTGAACTCGGGCGACGCGTACGGGCCGGCCTGCGGAGCCGACGGGTCGAGAGGCACATCGGCGCCGGCGATGTCCGCCGCGTACACCTCGGCGTCGTCGACCGGTGTGTAGGGCAGCACCGACTCCTCGGGCAGACACCAGAAGCGGCGTGTGTTCGCGGAGACGGCGTACGCAGCGGCGAAGCCCGCGGCGTGTGGGGCCGTCAGCGCCGACCGCACATAGCCGACGGCGTCGCGCGGGCTCAGCCACGTGGCCAAGTGCCTGGGCTCGGTGGGAGCGTCCTCGAAGCTGCCGATACGCAGGCTGATCACCGAGAGCCCGAACTTGTCCGCGTACAACTGCCCAAGCGCCTCGACGGCGGCTTTGCTCACGCCGTACAGGCCGTCCGGCCGCACCGGTTCCCGTGGGTCCGTGCGGTGGGACGCGGGGTAGAAGCCGGCGACGCGGTTGCTGCCGGCCAGCACCACACGGGCGCATCCCGAGCGCCTGGCGGCCTCCAGTACGTGATGGGTGCCCTGCACGTTCACTTCCAGCAGGTCGGCGAGGGGCGCCTCGTCCGGCAGCCCGCCCAGATGAAGCACCGCGTCCGCGCCGGCCAGCGCCGACTCGACGGCCGCCGCGTCCCGCAGATCCACGACGTGCACCTCTTCGGACGCCGTCTCCGCCTCGACCGGAACCCGGTCGAGCAGCACCAGCCGCTCCGCGTCACCGCGCAGCGCGGCACGCATCACGGACCCGATCCTGCCCGCGGCACCGGTGACCGCCACCGTTCCCAGACCCACCACACCCACCTCCAAGCCTCGCCGGACCTCAGCCGTGTCCGCGGATCATCGACATGAGCCGGTCGTGCGTCTCCTGGTCGGCGGCCACCACGAGTCCGCGGCCTCCCTCGCCGACCGGTGAACCGTCGACCCCGGTGACCACGCAGCCGGCCGCCCGGCACAGCGCGATCCCGGCGGCGAAGTGCACGCTCCCGCTCAGGTCACCGCCGTCCGTCACGTACGCGGCGCGCTTGCCGGCCGCGACCCACGCGAGCGCCAGCGTCGTCGACACGACCCGTGGCCGGAACCGCTCGACGAACGCGGGGTGGGCCAGCAGGTCCACGGCCCGGAAACCGGGCGCACCCGGGAAGGGCGGATCGAGATTGACGTCAACCAGCGAGGTCGCCGCCGTCGGCACGAGCGGCTCGTCCAGCCCGTCGCGCCGCACCCACGCGCGCGTACCGTCGGTGCAGAACACCTCGCCGCTGAACGGGTCCGCGACCGCCGCGGCCCCGTGGCGCAGGGCCACGTTGACCGCGACGACCATGGTGCCGAGGGCGTAGTTCAGGGTGCCGCACAGCGGGTCCACCAGCCATTGGCGCGCGGCGTCGGCCGCACCCTGCCGGCCGCCTTCCTCGCCGAGCACCGCGTCGCCCGGGCGGGCCGCGCGGATGACGTCGACGATCGCCTTCTCGGCCTCGACATCGGCGACGGTGGCGAAGTCCCCCGCACCCTTGTCGATGCGGGCGAGGCGCCGGCCGTACAGGGTGCGCACCACGTCCGCGCCGGCGGTGGCCGCGGCCGTGGCGACGCCTGAATCGTCGGTCCCTGCCCATGAGTTGGTCGAGTCGGTCACGTCACGCAGGGTACCGGGCGCCCGGCAGGTGTACGGATCAGGAGATGGTCGGTTCGGCCAGGCCCAGGTGGTCGCGCAGGGTGGTGCCCTCGTACTCCTTGCGGAAGACGCCGCGTTCCTGGAGCAGCGGGACGACGGTGTCGGCGAAGGTGTCGAGGCCGCCCGGGGTGAGGTGCGGGACGAGGATGAAGCCGTCGGCGGCGTCCGCCTGGACGTAGGCGTCGATGGTGTCCGCGACTGTGGCCGGGGAGCCGACGAACGACTGGCGGTTGCCCGTCTCGATGACCAGATCCCGGATCGACCACTTGTTGGCGGCCGCCCGCTCGCGCCACTCGCGGGCCGTGGCCAGCGGGTCGCGGTACATCCGCACCTGGGCGCGGCCGCGCGCGACGGTGTGTTCGCCGAGGTCCGGGTCGATGTCGGGGAGCGGTCCTTCCGGGTCGTACGCGGACAGGTCACGGTTCCACACGAACTCCAGGTGCTTGATGGCGGTGGCTCCGCTGACCTGCTGCCGCCGTACCTCGCGGGCCAGTTCCGCCGCCTCGGCGTCGGTCTCGCCGAGGACGAACGTCGCGGCGGGCAGGATCAGGAGTTGGTCGTGCGTGCGGCCGTGGCGGGCGAGGCGGCTCTTGACGTCCGTGTAGAACGCCTGTCCTTCGTCGAGGGTGCTGTACCGGCTGAAGATCGCGTCGGCGCTCGACGCGGCGAACTCGCGGCCTTCGTCGGAGTCGCCCGCCTGGAAGATCACCGGGCGCCCCTGTGGGCTGCGCGGGACGTTGAACTGTCCGCCGATGTCGAAGTGCTGCCCCTGGTGGCGGAAGGCTCCGGCGCGGGCGTCCCGCAGGAAGGTGCCGCTCGCCCGGTCGGCGACGATCTCGTCACCGTGCCACGAGTCGAACAGCTCGTTCGCGGTGGTCAGGAACTCCTTGGCCCGCGAGTACCGCTCGTCTTGCGGGAGGAAGCCGCCGCGGCGGAAGTTCTCGCCGGTGAAGGCGTCCCAGGACGTCACGACATTCCACGCGGCGCGCCCGTCCGAGAGGTGGTCGAGGCTGGCGAACTGGCGGGCGACCTCGTAGGGCTCGTTGAACGTGGAGTTGATGGTGCCGGTGAGGCCGAGGCGTTCGGTGACCGCGGCGAGCGCGGTCAGGACCGTGAAGGTGTCGGGCCGGCCCACGACGTCCAGGTCGTAGATCTCGCCGCCCTGTTCGCGCAGGCGCAGCCCCTCGGCCAGGAACAGGAAGTCGAACTTGGCCCGCTCGGCGGTCTGCGCGAAGTGGGCGAAGGAGCTGAACTCGATGTGGCTGCCGGCCTCGGGGTCGCTCCACACGGTCGTGTTGTTGACGCCGGGGAAGTGGGCCGCGAGGTGGATCTGCTTGAGAGGCCGCTCGTGCGGGTGCGCTGCGCGCTCGACGGCGCCGTCGGTGACGTTGCTCATGGTTCGGTGGTCCCTCCGGCTCAGGCGGTGGCGGCGGCGTAGCGGTTGGCGGGGCGCGCGAGTCCGAGGAGTCCGCGCAGGGTGTCGGCCTCGTAGGCGTGCCGGAAGGCGCCGCGGCGCTGGAGTTCGGGGACGAGTCCCTGCGTGATCGCGGGAAGGTCGTGCCCGGCGACGGCGGGTCGCAGCCGGAAGCCGGTGAGCCCCGCCTCCTGCAACTCCTGGAGCAGATCGGCGAGTTGGGCGGGCGTTCCGGCGAAGATCCGGGCGTCACTGGTGTACGGGGAGCCCGCCAGGCCGTCGAGGCGCTCACGCCGTGCCGCCGCCGTGGCCGGGTCGTCGTCCAGGAAGACGACCAGGTCGCCGAAGACGTGGACGGGTTCACCGGCGCGGCCGGCCGTGGTCTGCGCGGCGTGGATCTCGCCCACGACGGCGCGCGCCTCGGCGGCGTCGTGCGGGGTCACGTACCCGATGTCCGCGGCGCGGCCCACGAGTTGGTACGGCTCGCTGCGGTGGGCGAGAGCGCTGACGACCGGCTGGCCCTGGGGCGGCCGGGGTGTGATCGAGGGGCCCTTGACGCTGAAGTGCCTGCCCTCGAAGTCGATGTAGTGCAGCTTGTCCCGGTCGATGAAGCGGCCGGTGGCGACGTCACGGATCTCCGCGCCGTCCTCCCAGCTGTCCCAGAGCCGGCGGACTACTTCGATGTGGTCGGCGGCCTCGTCGAAGAGGTCGGCCGTCAGTTCCTTCACCTCGGGACTGTCGAGGTCCTCGATGCCGAAGGCGGGAAGCGTACGGCGTCCGAAGTGCGCGGCCTCGTTCCTGCGGGCGGAGACCTGGACGCGCAGGCCCGCACGGCCTGAGCTCACATAGTCGAGCGTGGCGATCGCCTTGGATATGTGGAAGGGCTCCGTGTGGGTGGCCACCACGGTCGGCACGAGGCCTATGCGGCGGGTGAGGGGGGCGACGCGCGACGCCACGAGTACGGCGTCGAGGCGGCCTCGCACCTGGTCGGTGCGGGCGTCGGGCTCGGTGAAGTGCGAGGACTGCGGCCCGAGTCCGTCCTCGATGGTGACGAAGTCGAGCAGGCCGCGTTCGGCCTCCTGGACGAGGTCGGTCCAGTACCGGGCGGTGAAGAGCGCCCGGGGCCGGGACACCTCCTCACGCCAGGCGGCGGGGTGCCAGCCGGCCCCGTCGAGCGCGACGGCGAGATGCAGCGAGGAGGGAGAGGGAGAGGGAGAGGGAGAGGGAGAGGACGAACGGGAGGATTCGGGCAGCGGAGAAGACGAGGACACGGAAAGGGTGCCTTCCTGATCGACCGTACGAAAGGGGCGTGCCCCTCAGAAGGAGGGGGCGCCGACGGAGAGAACGATCAGGAACAACACAGCGCGCCGGCCACGCGCTGCAGGTCGATGTGTGCCCGCGTGTACAGGTGCACGGGGCGGGACGGGGCAAGGACCGGGACGCACAGGCGGGACACGCGCGTCGTCACGGCCACCTCCGTCCTGCGGCGCGGTGGGCCCGTGTCCCACCGTCGTCGCGTCACCCGTGCGGGCCCGGGACGGGCGCCGCCACACCGTCAGTCATGCGTGGTGCGCACTGCATTGTGAGTCAGAACGGTGTGGCGGCGCCAGATGTTCCCGGTGGAAGGCTATGCGCCCTGCCGCGCGGCGAGGACCTTCCAGGGCCGCGAACCGGCGTCCACCGGTGTGCCGTCCAGGATGCGGGCCGTGCTGGTGGCCGGTTCGAGAAGGACGGTGGCCAGGCTCGCCCACCGCTGTCCCTCGGGGAGGTTCATGTCGGGGATGCAGGTGAGCGCCGCTTCACCCTCTCCCGACATGAGGAAGCCGACGAGTTCGTCCGCCGAGCCCGGCAGCTCGCCCGTCTCGGCGAGCCGCTTCTGGATGAGGGCGAAGCGCTCGCCCGAATCCGGCTGGTACAGCCAGGACTTCTCGTTGGCCGCGGGGACGGGTGTGAGGAAGTGGTTGGTGCGCACCAGCGTCCCGTGGTCGGGCGTCATGGCGAACACGCCCTCGGGGCTGATGTCGAGGAGTACGGCCTCGGTCGTGTCGAAGAGGGCGAACGACCCCGAGGACGCGATCGGCGCGCCGCGCACGATCTCGACGGCCTCCGCCACGCTCCCGGCCTCCTCCAGGACCAGGGCCGCCAGGACGTGCATCGGGATGCCGCCGATGCCGTCGCGGCGGTGGCCGAGGATGTTGAAGTGCAGGGCGACACCGGCGCTGTTGACGCCGATCTTGCCGAGGATGCCGTGCTCGGTGAGGCCGACGACGTCGTGGGTGCCGCCGCGCGATTCGAGGGTGTGCCAGAACGGGTTCAGCTCGACGTGCCAGTCCCAGGTCTGGATGCCGAACGTGGCGGGGACGGTGGCCTCGCCGGTTCCGGTACGCCGGACGATCGTCGAGCACTCGCCGGGCGGGACGGTGGCGCTGCGGGCGAGGATCTCGGTACGGGCGTTGAGCGCCGCGACGCGCCAGACGTCGACACCGGCGCCGTGGGCGATGCCCTCGATCTCCGCCCGCGCGTGCGGCCGGAAGGCGTCGATCGTCTCCAGGGCGCGCTCGGCGTCCTCGCGGACCTGCCGCGGGCTGATGCCGCCGAGCCGGAAGAACCGGTCGTACCCGGCGATCCCGCCGGGCAGGGCGTCGCGCAGCTGCTCTCCGCGGGCGGCTCCTCGCGCGAACGGGTCGGACGAGGCGACCGCGACGTGCAGGCGTTCGGCGGGGCGGGCGATCGGCGTACTCACAGGCGTCCTTCGGTCACTTCGGTCACTTCGGTCACGGTGGTGTGGTGGATCAGCTCGCCCCCGACGACCGTGGCGACGACGGCGTTGGCGGCTTGCGCCTCGGGGCTGAGGTGGAGGGGGTTCGCGGCGAGCAGCGTGAAGTCCGCGAGGTGTCCGGGCTCGACGCGGCCGAGCTCGCCGGACATGCCGGCGGCCTCGGCGGTGGCGCGGGTCATGCCCCGGTACGCCTCGAGGGCGGTCAGGGCCTGTTCCGGCTGTACGGGCGGCGTGCCGGGGGTTTCGACGGGGCGGCGCAGCTGGCAGTCCGCCAGGGCGATCCGGGGGTCGCCGGGGCCGATGGGCCAGTCCGAGCCGAGCGCGACGACGGCGCCGTGGCGCAGCAGGTCGCGGGTGCGCCAGCCACGGGCGGCCCGGTCGGGTCCGATGCGCCTGGACCAGTTGTCGTCGCCGTCCGCCCGGGTGTGCCGGGTGCCGTGCACGGGCTGGAGGCTCGCCACGACGCCGAGTTCGGCGAAGCGGTCGAGGAGGTCGTCCGGGAGGGACTCGATGTGCTCGATCCGATGCGGCCCCCGGTCGGCGGGCCCGGCTTCGGCGATGACGTCGAGGGCGACGCGTACGGCCTGGTCGCCGATGGCGTGGGTCGCGGTGGGGATGCCGCGCTCGGTGAAGTAGCGCACGGCCCGCCGGTACGCGTCCACGTCGCGCCACAGGGAGGTGTCGTTCTCGCCGTGGGTGTCGGGGTGGTCGAACCATGCCGTGCCGTTGTCGGCGGTCCCGTCGAGCATGAACTTGACGCCCTCGACCCACCAGCGCCGGCCGCGCGTGCCCTGTAGTCCGGCGACCGGAGCCCAGTCGTCGGGGCCGGAGTCGGCGGGGACGAGGGGCGAACAGCGGATGCGCAGCGGCAGTTCGCCGTTCTCCTCGATCTTGCGGTACACCGCCTCGCTGGGGTCGGTGAAGTCCAGCGCGTGCAGCCCGGTGAGGCCGCAGCCGGCGAGGACGTCCAGCTGCCGCAGCACGTAGGCGGCGGCGTCCTCGGTGCTGACCTCCGGGTAGTGCGCGAACACCAGGTCCATCGCCTGGAGTTCGAGGATGTAGCCCGTGGGGAGTCCGTCGGCGCCGACCTCGACGCAGGACTTGTCGCTGAACGTCTCGCGGCCGGTCAGCCCGGCGAGCTCCACGACGCGCGGGCTCACCACGAGGGCGTGCGCGTCCCGCGTCATCAGGGAGACGGCGCGGCCGGGGAAGCGCTCTCCGAGGACCGCTCCGCCCGGGGCTCCGGGGAAGTGGTTCAGGTCGAGGTCGTAGCCGGTGACCCAGGCGTCCTCGGGGCGGCTGCGCAGGGCGTCCGCGACGAGATCGAGTACACCCTCCAGGCTGTCGGCGCCGGACAGGTCGATGCCGCTGCCGATCTCGATCGACCCCCAGACGGGGTGGGCGTGGGCGTCGGTCAGGCCGGGCAGCAGCACCGCGTCCGGGAAGTCGTGCACCGTGGTCCCGGGGCCGCGGTACGAGGCCGTCACCTCCTCGCCCCCGACGGCGAGGACGCGCCCGTCGCGGATCGCCACGACCTGCGGTGCGGGCGTTGAGGTGGCGTCGGCGCCGTCGAGTGTCTCGACGTGCGCCACGCGCACCAGGGCATCGGCTTGCATGACTGCCTTCTTCTTCTCGGATGTCTTCTTCTCGGATGTCTTCTTCTCGGATGTGTTTTTCACGATGGCGCCCTGTTCCTTGTGGGAGAGGTCAGGGCAGGAGAGGCCAGGCGCGCGGCTCGGTGATCACCGCGCGGCGCCGGGTGCGGCCGACCGCCGCGTAGACGACGGCGGAGACCACGAGTCCGGCGACGAGGGACAGGTTCGCGCCGCCGAGCAGCGCGGAGACCGGGCCGGTCCAGAAGCTCGTACTCACGCACAGGACGCCCGCGAGGGCGCCGGCGAGGAACGCGCCCACGCCCGCCCGGCACACGCCCCCGTCGTACCAGAACGCGCTGCCGCGGCGCTCGTCGAGGAGCTGCGGGCCGTCGTAGCGGTTGCGGCAGGTCCAGATGTCGGCGACGTACACGCCGACGGCCGGTCCTGTGACCACCACGACGAGCTCCAGCATGGTGTTCACGCTGGTCAGGAAGTCGAAGACGAGGATCGCGTACAGCGTCATGGCCGTCGCGAGGACGCCGATGACGAGGACGGACCAGACCCGGCCGAGGCGCACGCCGATCGACTGGAACGCGAGGCCCGCGCTGTACGCGGTGAGGCCGTTGTTGGCGACGGTGTTCAGGACGACCGCGATGACGAAGACGGGGATGAACCAGCTCGGGAGGATCCCCTCCAGGGCCGCCTCCGGGTCGCTCATGTCGAGTGCGGTGGCCGCCAGGGCGCCGATGCCGGTGAACAGGACACTCGGCAGAAAGGCGCCGAGCGCGGTCCAGCCGGCCACGGCCGCGGGCTTGCTGTCGCGCGGCAGATAGCGCGCCAGGTCCGGGCTGTTGCTGTACGACAGCGGGGTGGAGGCGATGATGGCGAAGCCGCCGATGAGCGTCACCCAGAGCTGGGCGCCGTGCAGCGACTCGGCGGGCCGGTACGACCAGTCGGTGTGCCCGAGCACATAGCCGCTCACCACGACGAACACGACGGTGAGCGCGACGCTCAGAACGGAGTAGAGCCGCAGGATCGTCGCGTGGCCGTAGACGCTGACGACGAGGGTCGCCGCGGCGATGGCACAGATGATCACGCCGCTGAGCAGAGGGTTGTCGGGGGCGCCGAGCCGGCCGGCGAGCCCGATCGCGGCGACCGAGGCCGCAGACCAGTTCAGCGCCAGGTACGCCGCGGAGATCAGCCACCCGGTCAGGGCGATCATCGCCTTGTTCCCGCGGATCCCGTACATCGCCCGGGAGATCACGGAGCCCGTGGTGCCCGCGGCCGGTCCGCTCACGGCGAGCACTCCGGTGAGCGCCCACAGCAGGTTTCCGGCGACGATCACCGCGAGCGCCTGCACGAGGGTGAGGCCCATGAGGATCATCGCCGCGCCCACGACCAGGCTCAGATAGCTCACGTTGGGCGCCGCCCACACCGCGAACAGCTCCCGGGCGCGACCCTGCCGCTCACCCTCGGGGATGTAGTCGATCCCGTGGGTTTCCAGGGCTCCGGCCTGGTCCACGGTCACGGCCTCATCGCCGCCGGCGGTGGCTGTCAGGTCTCTGGTCGCCATCGCGTCCTCCCAAGAAGCGTCTCGTACGGCCGGGCGATCACTATTGGCCACGCGCCCAATAGAGCAGATCTAATAGCCGGGGAGAGCATGACGTCAAGGTTTTGCCGGAAATACATGTGCCATACGACGGAGAGGCCGGGGCCTGGTCACAGGGGGTGCGCGGGGGGCGTGGCGTTGCCGTGCGGGGGCAGGTCCTGCTCCTTGACCGCCAGTTCGGCATGGACGTCCGAGGGGTTCTCGCCGGGGCGGACCGTCGCGCCGTTCCGGCGGAGGGCCATGAGGGCCGCGTGGTTGTCGGTCCTGGTGTCAGCGACCAGTGCGCGCGCTCCGCTTTCGCCGGCTTCGGCGAGGAGCCGGCGGAGGGCGGCGGTGCCGAGTCCCTGGCCGCGTCGTGAACGGGCGAGCCACATGCCGGTTTCGAGGACTTCGCCGGAGGTGTCGGCGTCACGGACCGCGAGGCGCGCCGAGCCCACGATCGTCCCCTCGCAGGCGATCGCGTACGTGCGCTCCCCGAGGGGGCCGTCGAGTCCGGGGCGGCGGGCGCGGTGCCAGGCGCGGAAGGCCTCGCGGCGTTCCGGCGTCCACCCGGGCGGGCCCGGGACGGGCGGCATGACCTCGCCGGGGTCCGCGTCGTCGACGGCCACGGCGAGGAGTCGTTCGAGGTTGTCCTCGTCCAGGTGCCACAGTTCCACCGGGGCCACCATCGCGTGTCTCCGTTCTCCCCAGGAAAATCCCGTGACGCGCACATTCAAAGCTTGAACTGGTGTGCGCATCAGGAATGTTGGGACGTAGGTTGTGCGGTGAAACAGTTCACGCCTCGGTTGGAAGACGGACGGTAACCATGACGGACGAAGCGGCGACCACCGGACCTGCGGCACAAGAGAAGATCGACACTTCGGTCCCGCACTCGGCCCGGATCTGGAACTACTGGCTCGGCGGCAAGGACAACTACCCCGTCGACGAGGAGGCGGGCGACGCGTACAGCGCCCTCTTCCCCGGCATCACCACCATCGCCCGCAGCAGTCGCGCCTTCCTCCGCCGCAACATCACGTACCTGGTCGGCGAGGCGGGCATCCGCCAGTTCCTCGACATCGGGACCGGCCTGCCGACCGTGGACAACACGCACGAGGTCGCCCAGCGCCTCGCCCCCGAGACCAAGATCGTGTACGTCGACCACGACCCGCTGGTCCTCGCGCACGCCCGCGCGCTGCTCACCTCCACGCCCGAGGGAGCGACCGCCTACGTCGACGCCAACCTGTCCGACCCGGACCGCATCCTGGCGGCGGCCGCCGAGACGCTGGACTTCAGCCGTCCCACGGCTCTGATCCTCAGCAACATCCTGGGCCACATGGGTGACTACGAGGAGGCGCGGGCGATCGTCAAGCGCCTGCTGGACGGGTTGCCCTCGGGCAGCTACCTGTCCATCAACGACGGGTCACGCGGTATCGACGCGGGCTTCGAGCACGCCCAGGACGGCTACAACAGCTCCGGCGCCGTCCCGTACTTCCTGCGTCCCGTCGACCAGATCACGGCGTTCTTCGACGGCCTCGAACTCCTGGAACCCGGCGTCGTCTCGGTGCCGTTCTGGCGCCCCGACGCCACGTCCCCCGCCCCGGAACTCATCGCGGAACACGGCGGCCTCGCCCGCAAGCCCTGATCCGCAGGATCGCGGCCGGCCGGGCGTGCGGGGGTGCCTCCAGGAGAATCCGGGGGGCCGCGCGTGTCCGGTCACGTGGCCTGCGGTCACCGCAGGCCACGCACCGTCACCGCAGGACACGCACCGGCCACCGCAGGCCGCGTGCGCCGTCCGGTCAGTGGGCCGCTTCGTCGTTCCGCGCCTGACCCACGCCGAGCCGGCGTCTGCCGGATGCGGACACGTCCGGCGCGTCCGCGGCTTCGGTACCGGCCTCGGCGCCGGTGTCGGGGAACTGCTCCGCGGCGCCCGCGCGTTCCGCGGCCGTGCGGCCTCGTACGGCGCGCGAAGGCTCGGTCGGCTCGGAGGGCTCGTCGGGGCTGGGGCCGGTGCCCAGGGGGCGGCGGGATTGACTCACGCCGGAAAGTGTCGCAGGTCGCCCGTGCCCGCCCAACCTGCCCCGGGCCGAGTGCCCTCAGGGCAGCGGTGACGGTCTGCGTGGCGGCGGGACCCGAGGCAGCAGTTCCCAGAGCGGGCGCGATCCCGCCGCCCATGTGGCGAGGGTCCGGCGGTCGACCAGGTGCATGTCCAACTGCCGTGCCAGGGTGGGGCACTTGGCGGAGAACCTGCCGTTGGTCACGACGACCACGACGTCCGCGCGGTGCAGGGGCCGCGCCGTGCCGTTGACACGCTGGAGGTCGGGCGTGCCCACGGCCGCGCCGCGATCGCCGTCCCTGCGGTGCTTGCACTGGATGACCCAGCGCCGGCCGGCGGGATCGGTCGCGAGTACGTCCACGCCGTTGTCGCCCGCGCCGCCGACCTGCCGCGCGTCCCCACAGCCGTCGCGAAGCATCAGATCGCGTACCGCGAACTCGAACTCACGGTGATGGAGCGAGTCGAGACGGGGCAGTTCGTACCGAAGACCTTGCATGCGAAGACGCTCCGCGCGGGCCCGTTCGGCTCTGCGGTACAGCCATGCGGCGCCGCCCGCGACCGCGACGGCGGCGGCCACGACGAGCACCCACCAGTTGGCCAGCAGCCATCGGACCGTCGCCACGGCCAGTGTCCCCGCGGCGACGGCGGCGACGGCGTACACGCCGGTGAAGTTCTGCCCCGCCCTCGCCGAGGAGCGCCGGCGCCGCCCGGACACCGCCCACCCCCGGCGGCGCACCCTTTTCCCCACCCCGACCAACACCGCCCCCTACGTCAGCCACGTCCCCCGAGACGAACCACCCTCGCACCCGCCGCCCGCAGGGTGTGAGGCCAGAACCACTCAATCCGGCGTCAAGGGTGGCGCGGTGAGGGTGTGTCACGTGAGAGGGAGGGGCCGCCGGATGGCGTAAGGGCGATGGCGAGGTGCGCACCGTGCCCCTACGTTTCCGCCATGACGCGATTTGTGGGCTTTTACGCCTGTATTACCAAGACAGTTGTCGCCTCCTTCGCGGGTGCGGCGCTCGCGGTCGGGTCGCCCGCCGGCGCGGCGGTCGGAGCGGTCGGGGCGCCGCCGCGCGCCGAAGGGCCCAACAGTCAGATCCAGACCGCGCCGGGCACGTCCGCCGCACCGGACGTGTCGGCGCTCTCGTGGACGGTGACCGACGTCGGCACCGGCAACCTGCTCGCCGCCAAGGCCCCGCACCTTCACCTGCCGCCCGCCAGCACCCTCAAGACCCTGTTCGCCGTGGCTCTGCTCCCCCAGCTGCCCGCCACCGCCGTGCACACCGCCGTCACCGCCGACCTCGACGCCGTGGAGCCGGGCAGCAGCCTGGTCGGGGTGCGCGAGGGGACCAGCTACACCGTTGGAGACCTGTGGCGGGGTGTCTTCCTCAGCTCCGGCAACGACGCGGTGCACACCCTCGCCAGGCTGAACGGTGGCCTGCAGCGCACCCTCGCGCAGATGCAGGCCACCGCGAAGCGGCTCGGTGCCCGCGACACCCAGGTGCGCTCCCCCGACGGCTTCGACACCCCGGGGCAGTACTCCTCCGCGTACGACCTGTCCCTCATCGCGCGCGCGGGCCTGCGGAACTCGGACTTCCGCCGCTACTGCGGCACGAAGTGGGCGCAGTTCCCGGCCGCGGGCGGACCCGACTCCTTCGGGATCCAGAACACCAACCGTCTCCTGGTCGGATCCCACGGGGTGGAGCCCTATCCGGGGATGATCGGTGTGAAGAACGGCTACACCTCCGAGGCCGGCAACACACTCGTCGCCGCCGCGACCCACAATGACAGGACGATCCTGGTCACCATCATGAATCCGCAGGAGGGGTCGTCCAACGCGGTCTACGACGAGAGCCGCGAGCTCCTGGACTGGGGGTTCACAGAGGCTCCCCACGCCGTCACGGCCGGAATCGTCAACGGGGCGGCCTCGCACGGCGCGCCCCGTGACCCGCACCCGGCCCGGCACGCAGCCACCGCCCTGCACGCTTCGACCGCGTCCGGTCATGCGTCGTCCGATCTCACCCGGCATCTGGGAACGGCCGCCGCCCTCCTCGCCCTCGCCGCGCTGCCCTTCGCCGTCAGGACCGCCCGCCGCAGGCGCAGGGGTTCCGCCGGGTGAGCGCCGCACACCGGGCACCCGCCCGTGCGGACCCGCCCCGCAGGACAGGCGACCGTCGGCGAATCCGCGCAGAATGAGGAGGTGGCCACGCCCGGCGCAGCCGTGGACGCGGCGCGCCCCAGAGGTACCGAGGGTGCGGCCAGGAGGGTTTCATGGATCGCCTCTTCGAACCGGGCGGCGGGCCCGGCACAGAGAGTCATTCCGCGGCCGCCGCCCACGTCGCCCTGGCGGTCAACGGCATGGGCACGTTCTCCTGGGACGTGGCCAGCGGTGTGATGCAGTACGACGCCGGCGGCCTGGCCGTGATGGGGTTCCGGCCCGGCGAGTTCGACGGCCGTCTGGCCACGCTGGGTGAGCGCATGGTGCCCAGCGAGCTGCCGGCCGTCGGGAAGCTCGTGGACCGCGCGCTGCGGGAGCGCTCCGGCTTCAGCCTCTACTTCCGGGTGCGGCACAGCGACGGGCGGCTGCAGTGGACCCATACGCAGGGCCATATCGTCCGCGACGAGCAGAACCGTCCGGTGCGGGTCATCGGCATCATCCGTGACGCGAGCCAGGAACTGCGCGCGGTGGACGAGACCGAGCAGCTGCGCCAGTCCCTGGAGGACAGCCACCGGCCGTCCGACATCGTCGTCCACGTGAGCGACGCGCTGGTGCCGACCGTCACCGTGGAAGACGTCGCCGACGCCCTCACCGACTCCCGTCTCCTCGAACGCATCGGCGCGTCCAGCATCATCCTCGGGATGATCGACAACGGCCGCATGGAACTGGTGGGCTCGAACGGCGTCCACGAAACCCTGATCCAGGACTTCCACCTGTCCCGGCTGTCCGAGCCGCTGCCCCTCACCGAGGCGGTCCGCACCCGCGAGCCGGTGTTCGTCACCAACCGCCTCCAGTTCGTCACGCGCTACCCGGCGCTCGCGCCGTACCTGTCGAAGTTCCCGGAGGCCGCGGCCGCCGTGTACCTGCCGCTCATCGCCCAGGACACCCCGATCGGCGCCGTCGGGCTCACCTACGAGGGCCGGGCGAGCTTCCCGCCCGACGAGCGGGCCGTCCTGACGGCCCTCGGCAAGGTCATCGCGCAGGCCCTCCAGCGGGCACTGCTCTACGACCAGGAGCACGAGCTCGCCGCGGGACTGCAGACGGCGATGCTCCCCGGGATCCTGCCGCACGTGCCCGGCCTGCATCTCGCGACGCGTTACCGGCCCACGCGGGCCCGGGGCGGGATCGGCGGCGACTGGTACGACGCCCTGACACTGCCGGACGGCCGGATCGCCGTCGTCGTGGGCGACGTGCAGGGCCACGACGTGACGGCCGCCGCCGTGATGGGACAGCTGCGCATCGCCCTGCGCGCGTACGCGGCCGAGGGACACCCGCCGTCCACGGCCATGGCGCGGGCCTCCGCGTTCCTGGCCGAGCTCGACACCGACCGCTTCGCCACATGCCTCCTCGCCCTCATCGACCCGCTCACCGGCCTGACGTCGATCGTGCGCGCCGGTCATCCGGAACCCGTGCTGCGCTGCCTGGACGGACGCTGCGTCTGGCTGGACACGCCCGGTGGCCTGCCCCTGGGTCTGACCGCGCCCGGCGGCCAGGCCGCGTACCCCGTCTTCGAGACGGTCCTCGAACCGGGTTCGACGCTTGTCCTGTGCACGGACGGGCTCATCGAGGCGCGGGCCCAGGACCTCGACGAGGGGCGTGCGCGGCTGCTCGACGCGCTGGCGGCCGGACCCGGCCCGCCGGACGAGCTGGCCGACCATCTGCTGGACGTCATGGCGGCCTACACCGGCGAGGAGGACGACGTGGCCCTTCTCGTGCTGCGGCGCGGCCGGGGCAAGGCCGCCCCGGCCCCGCGGATGGAGGCCGTCATCTCCCCCACCGACCCCGACGCCCTGCGCAACGCCCGGAACGCGCTGCGCGAGGCACTGCAGAGCTGGTCCCTCGAAGCCCTCGGTGACACGGCGGAGCTGCTGGCCTGCGAACTGGCCACCAACGCCCTGCTGCACACCGACGGCAGCGCCACCCTGACGGCCCGGCCGGTCCGGCACAGCGGCCGGGGCGTGCGCCTGGCCGTCAGTGACACCTCGACCGCGTCGCCCCGCCGCCGGGCCGCGACGGAGCAGAGCACGTCGGGGCGCGGTGTGATGCTGATCGAGGAACTCGCCACCGCCTGGGGCGTGGAGCCGCGGGGCAACGGCAAGACGGTGTGGTGCGAGCTGTCCCTCGACCTGCTCCAGTGACCGGCGGGGACGGCCCGCACCTCGGCTCCGGCTTCCACCGGGACTCAGGCTTCCACCGGGCTCTGTGTCCGGTCCGCCTCCGTCCCGTCCGGGGTCTCCCCCATGCTGAGCTCGGGGGTGGGCCGGCTGAAGCCTCGGGTGAGCCACAGCAGATGGGCGAACCCGGCGGCGAGCCAGCACAGTCCGATGGTGAGGGCGACGACGCTTAGCTGGGTCATCAGGTAGACGGTCACGCAGGCGCCGAGTGCGGGGGCGACGACGTAACCAAGGACCTTGGTGACGCCGGCGCGGCGGTTGCGTACGAAGTGGACGACGACGCCGACGTTGACCGCGGTGAAGGCCAGGAACGCCCCGAAGTTGATGAACGACGTCGCGGTGGCGAGGGAGATGTCGAGGCCCAGCAGGCACATCGCACCGGTGAGCAGGAGGCACAGCACCGGGGTCTTCGTCCTCGGGTGGAGCGTCCCGAAGAACCGCTGGGGCAGTACGCCGTCGCGGCCCATGGTGTACAGCAGGCGGCTGGAGCTGAGCTGCACGGCGAGGCCCGAGGCGAAGCCGCCGACGATGCCCGCCATGTTCGTCCAGTCGGCGAACGTCTGGCCGCCGATCTCGATGGACATCGTGTATGCGACGGTCTCCGGGTCGTCGAACAGGCCTCCCGGGTGCACGAGTTGCATGATGTAGGCCACGGCGGCGAAGAGGAGTCCGCCGGTCGCGATGACGAGGACGACGGCGCGGGGGATGGTGCGCCGCGCGTCGCGGGTCTCTTCGGAGAGCGTGGTCACCGCGTCGAACCCGAGGTAGGAGTAGGCGGCGATGGCCGCGGCGGCGGAGATGCCGCCGAGGCTGCTGCCGCTGTTCCACAGTGGCCTCGTGTAGGACGTCGGCGCGTGGTGTCCGAGGTGGACGAGACAGTAGGCGACGAAGAGCAGCACGATGAACACGGCCAGGCCGGTCAGGAGTTTGTTGACGCGGTCGGTCAGGGTGAGCCCGATGATGTTGACGAGTGTGGTCAGTCCGGCGTTGAGGAGCATCCACACCCACACGGGGACGGCGGGGAACTGCGCGTTCAGGTAGATCGACTGGACGAGCCAGGCGACCATCGGCAGGAACAGGTAGTCCAGGAGCACCGCCCAGCCGACGAGGAAACCGACCGGTGAGCCGAGCAGTTTCCTGGTGTAGACGTACGCCGAGCCGGAGGTCGGGTAGTGGCGGGCCATCTTCGCGTAACTGAGCGCGGTGAGGAACATGGCGCCGGTGGCGACGAGGAACGCGGTCGGCGCGGTGCCCCCGCTGGCCGCGGAGATCACGCCGAAGATCACCATCACCAGGCTCGGTGCCATGTAGGCGAGGCCGAAGGTGACCACGGACGTCAGGGAGAGCTTCGGGGTGAGGCTCACGGTCGTCTCACTCATCGCCGGACTCCTCGGCGGGACGCTCGAAGACGACGGGTGCGGTGGGGCGCAGGGCGTCCGGAGTCTCGCGGGAGATGGCCGGACGCCAGGTCGCGGGGTCGATGCGGCCGTTGTAGAGCGGCAGTTCCAGCGGGGTGTCACCGGCGGTGAAGTGGTCCCAGGGCCAGGAGTCGCCGCTGGTGCCGAACTTGCGTGCCGCCGCGACGCGGTCGAAGTCGACGACGGTGGTGAGCGTGACGTCCTCCATGCCCGCGGCGGCGACCTGGATGTGGCCCTCGGGGTCCACGAGGATGCTGCGGCCGTGTGCCGTCGGGCCGGCTCCGTTCACGCTGGCAACCCAGACCTGGTTGACGATCGCGTTCGCCTGGTTGACCGGGATCTCCTGGGCGCGGCCGGCGGTCGGCGTCTGGACCACGTTGATCACCAGTTCCGCGCCCATCCAGGCGAGGTGCCGGGTCAGCTCCGGGTACCAGCTGTCGTAGCAGATCGAGAGTCCGGCGCGGCCGTAGCCGGGCATGTCGAAGACGACGAAGTCGCGGCCCACGCACACCGGCTCGTAGGGCCGCCAGGTGAAGATCTTCCGGTAGCTCGCGACGAGTTCGCCGTCCGGGTTGTAGACCACCGCGGTGTTGTAGACGCTGCCGTCCGCGTCGCGTTCGAGGACGGTGCCGGGTACGAGCCAGATCCCCAGTTCGCGCGCGAGGGCGCCAAGCGCCTTGCCGCGCGGTCCGTCCAGGGGTTCCGCGTGGGCTTCGTAGATCTCCTCCTCGGTCAGGGACTCGATGCCCAGCGAGTACAGATGTGCCTCGGGGTAGACGACGAGGTCCGCCGCGTTGGGCGACTTCATGCGCGTCCGCAGGCCCTCGGCGAACTGCTCGAAGGTTTCCGCTGGTGCCTGGACGAGGGCGAGACGTAGGTGCCGGCTCATGAGGGTGGGTTCCTGACTCTGGTGGACGGACCGGCGGTGCACGGGTGCCGGCCGATCGGTGTGACGGGGACACCGAACCCGACGTTCAACACTGATGTCAACGGTGTTGTCATTTCTGCTGCCGGAAATTGGTAAAGTCCTGCCATGGCGAAGAACACCGCGACCGCGTCCCGGGCCCAGCGGTCCACAGGTGACGCCACCCGGCAGCCGACGAGGCGGGAGCGCAGGACCCTGCGGCAGGAGGCCGCGGTGAACGCCGCGTTCACGCTGGCCGAGCGTGAAGGGGTCGCGGGCCTGACGATGCGCAGGCTCGGCCAGGAACTGAACGTCGACGCGGCCGTCCTCTACCGCCTCTTCCGCGACAAGGACGAGCTGCTGCTCGCCGTGTGCGAGCGCACCATCGAGACCATCGTCACCGAGGTCGGCGAGGTGCCCGGCGACGAGTCGTGGCAGGACACGCTGCGCCGGATCGCCGAGGCCACCTGGCAGGTCCAGACGCGCTTCCCGGCGATCACCACGCTGACCTTCGCCCGCACCACCGGTGGCCCCTTCGAGGCCCGCCTGGTCGAGCTCCAGCTCGCCACGCTCGCCCGCTCGGGGCTCGCCCCTGACCAGGCCGTCCTCTACTACCGGACCTTCGTCGACACGTCCCTGGGGCTCTGCGCTCACTCGGCCGCGCTGAGCTCGCTCGACCCCGAGGTCCAGGAGAAGGACGCCACCGCCTGGACCCGGATCTACGCCCATCTCCCGGCGGACGAGTACCCGGCCACCCGGGCGCACATCGACCACCTCGGCTCCGTCAGCCGGAAGCTGCTGTACGACACCACGATGGAAGCCGTGATCTCCGCGATCGAACGGGCCGCGGCCGCCGCCTGACGTGGGGTCAGGGGACCTGCGGCCGACGTCTGACGTGGGGTCAGGACCCGCGGACCTCTAACTTCTAACCTCTAACGAAGCGTGATGTACGGCTCGAACGCGTCGAGCAGCAGCTCACGCATCCGTGCCGCGTCCATGTCCCCGGTCCCGGCGAGGACCTGGATCGCGAGGCCGTCGACCATGCTGGTGAACCGGCCGGCCATGGCCTCCGCGTCCGCGCCCTCGGCCATGCCCTCCCGCTGGCAGGTCCGCAGCAGGTCGACGACGATCTGCCGCCAGCGGGCGTAGACGCTCCGCTGCCCCTCCCGCAGGGTCGGGTCGAGGACGGCCTCGTTCCACGACTGCACCCAGACCGACCACTCGTCGGCGTCCTCCTCGGTGGTCGGCAGCTGCACCTCGATCAGGCGGCGCAGCTTCTCGACCGTGCTGTCGGCGGTCTTGAACTCCTCTTCCAGGCGCGTGTGGAAGCGTTCCGCGTAGAAGACGAGGGCGGAGCGCAGGGCGTCGTCCTTCGTCGGGAAGTGGTAGTGGACGGTGCCGGTGCTGGTGCCGCAGGCGCGGGCGATGTCGGACACGCGCACCTTGTGGAAGCCTCGGCGGGCGATGAGCCGGGCGGTGGCCTCCAGGATCTGGGCGCGGCGGAGGTCGGCGTCCACGGCGTCGGCGCGGCGGCGCACGGCCTGCCCGCCCCCCGTGCCGCCGCGGGCGACGGGGGCCTTCCCTTCGCCGGTGCGCAGGTAGCGCTGCGACACCCGGCCCACCTGCGCGATGGCGGCGACCTCGTGGTCCCGCAGGCGCCGGTTGCCGCGCAACGCCTTGGACAGCGCGGTGGGATCCATGCCCACGCGGTCGGCGAACTCCCGCTGGCTGATGGGCGCCGAAAGGACCACGAGGCGCGCCCGGTCCGCCAGGGTCGCGGTGTCGCCCGCGCCGTCCTCTCCCCCGCCTTGGATCGACGTCATGCGCTGGGTCCGTTCAGCCTTCCGGTTGCGATGAGAGTGCGGCGGCCACTTCACCTGCCGCTCGCCGGCCCGACGAGATGGCGCCGTCGATGTAGCCGTTCCACACAGTAGCCGTCTCCGTTCCGGCCCAGTGCACGGCCTGAGTGGGTTCCCGCCAGCCGCGCCGCCCATATCCCGTCCAGCCGCCGGGAGTTACGTACGCCTCGTAGCCGCCCCGCGCGAAGGGGTCCTGCGACCAGGTCTTCTCCGTGTAGTCGAGCGGGTGGGCGGCGCGTTCGCCGACGACGGACGTGAAGCTCGTCAGCACGGCCTCACGGCGCCGTGCGTCGTCCAGTTCGCACCAGCCGGAGACCCGGTCGCCGTACACGAACCCGACGAGCACACCGTGCGAGGCGTCGTGCGGGGAGTTGTCGAACACGACGCCCACGGGGCCGTCGTCGTAGAGGGTGGCGACGCCGGAGAGGCCCGCGTCCCGCCAGAACGGGGTGTCGTAGACCGCGTGGACCTTGGCGACGCGGCCCATCGGGCTGTGGGACAGCCAGCCCTCCCTGCTGACGGGCAGTCCGGGGCTGAAGCGGACGGTCCGGACTGCCTGCGGCGGGAGCGCGACGATCGCGCGGCGGGCCTCGAAGACGGTGGACGCGGTGTGGACGCGGACGCTGTCCTCGTCGTACTCGATCGACAGGGCCGCTGTGTCGAGGCGGACGCGGTCGCCGAGCAGGTCCGCGACGGCACGCGCCGGACCGGCCGCACCGGCGGTGAACCGGCTGTCCTGGGCGCAGCCCCGGGTCTCCATGAGCTGTTCGTAGCCGCCGGCCGCGGCGATGTAGAACAGCACGTGGAACAGGGAGATCTCGTACGGCTCCGCGCACCACAGGCCCTGGACGGAGAGGGCGAGGCGGCGCCGGGCGTCCACGTCGCCGGTCTGCGCACGGAAGAACGACTCGGCGGTCTGGGCGTCCCACTCCGCGAACCGGGGGGTGCGCCAGGGGTGGGTGGTGTCCACGGTCCGGGCGAGTTCGTCGAGGAGGCCGGCCACGCGGTGGTACTCCGCGATGCCGGGGCCGTCGGCGGGGGCCGCGCCGACGTAGGGGACGGTGGTGCCGTCGCGCCACACCTCCACGTGCTTGCCGGTCTCCCAGGTGGGGAAGGTGGCGCAGCCGAAGCGGTCCGCGAGGGCGCGCAGGTGTGTCTGGGTCGGGCCGACCCACTGTCCGCCGTGATCGAGGGTCACGCCCGCGGGCGAGATCTCGGTGAGGACGCGGCCGCCCACCCGGTCGGCGGCCTCGATGAGCGTGAAGTCGATCCCGCTGTCGTGGAGTTGGAGTGCGGCGGCCAGGCCCGCGTAGCCGCCGCCCACGATGACGACCTCGGATTCGACCAGGTCCATTTCGGTCTGTTCCCACATGGCCGCAGAGCATGTCGCAAGACTGACCGGTGAGTCAATCCTTGCGATGAGTCGGTCCGGAAACCTTGACAGGGTCCCCCGGGTCAGCATCATTGACCCACGAATCAATCTTGCGATCCGCCACCCACCCCGGACAGGGGGTCCGACCATGGCAACGTCCCCGGACACCACCCCAGACATCGCACCAGACACCGCACCGGACAGCGCGCAGGGCAAGGGCCTGCGGACCGGCGCACTCGGCATGACCACCAGCCTGATCCTCTCGGTGGCGTCAGCCGCCCCCGCCTACAGCCTCGCCGCGACGCTCGCGTTCATCGTGGCCTTCGTCGGGTTCCAGGCACCCTCGATCGTCCTGCTCGCGTTCGTCCCGATCCTCTTCGTCTCCTTCGGCTACGCCGCACTCAACCGCCAGGAACCGGACTGCGGAACCATCTTCACCTGGGCCAGCCGTGTGCTCGGCCCGCGCGTCGGCTTCATGGGCGGCTGGGCGATCATCACCTCGTTCATCCTGGTGATGGCGAGCCTGGCCCAGGTCGCCGGGCAGTACGTGTTCATCCTCTTCGGCGCGAAGGGCATCGGGTCCGACCCGGCCAGCCCCTGGGTCCTCCTGGTGGGACTCGGCTGGATCGCGCTCATGACGGCCGTCTGCTACCGCGGTATCGAAGTGGCGGCGGCCGTCCAACGCGCCCTGCTCTTCCTCGAGTTCGCGATGCTCGCAGTCTTCTCGGTGGTCGCCCTCGTGCGCGTCTACACCGGGCACGCGGGTCCCGGCGCCCGGCATCCGCACCTGTCGTGGCTCAACCCCTTCGAGATCTCCTCACCCAGCGCCTTCGTCAGCGGCCTGGTCCTGATGCTGTTCATCTACTGGGGCTGGGAGACCGCGCTCACCGTCAACGAGGAGACCACCGACCGGCACCGCACGCCCGGCGTCGCCGCCATCGCCTCCACGGTGATGCTGCTCGTGCTCTACCTGGTCGCGACCGTGGCGACCCTGTCCTTCGCCGGCATCGGCACAACCGGCGACGGGCTCGGCAACCCCGACAACTTCGGTGACGTCTTCTCCGCCATCGGCAGGTCCGTCTTCGGCGACAGCGGCCTCGGCTCCTTCCTGTGGCACCTGCTCGTCCTGATGGTGCTGTCCTCCGCCGCCGCGTCCACCGAGACGACGGTCCTGTCCCTGGGCCGCACGCTCCTGGCGATGGGCGGCCGGGGAGCCGCGCCCCGCGTCTTCGCGAAGGTCCATCCCCGTTACTCCATCCCGCAGGTCAGCACCATCGCCACCGGAGTCGCGGGGGCGGTCGCCTACGTCGTCATGAACTTCCTGAGCCACGGCCAGGTCATCGGCGACGCGGTGTCCTCCTGCGGACTCATGATCGCGTTCTACTACGGGCTCACCGGCATCACCTCGGCCTGGGCCTACCGCGCCCAGTGGCGCCGCAGCGCCGCCGACTTCTGGCTGCGCGTCACCCTGCCCGCGATCGGCGGCCTCGTGCTCGTCGCCGCCGGCCTGTGGAGCCTCAGGAACGACTGGGACCCGGCCAACAGCTACACGTCCTGGACGCTTCCGTTCGCCCCGCACTGGCATGTCGGCGGCGTCTTCGTGATCGGGGTGGGCACCCTCGCCCTCGGCTACGTGCTGATGCTGGCCTACGCCCGGCGCGCACCGCGGTTCTTCACCGGTGCACCGCAGGAACCCGTCACCGAGCCCGCGCCGCCGCACCAGCCCATTCCGCAGTGACCCTCCTGGAGTCCGCCATGCACTACCCCGTACGTGACGCGCTCGGCCTCTCCCCCGAGCAGCACGACTTCATCCGGCTCGCCCGCGACTTCGCGGCCGCCGAGATCCGGCCGCGCGCCCGCGCCGTCGACGACGCCCAGACCGAGTCACCGCTCGACCTGTGGGACAAGGCCGCCAGGACGGGCCTGGCCGCCTTCATGATCCCGGCGGAGTTCGGCGGCGGCGGAGTCACCGACATGGTCACGCAGGTCCTCGTGCAGCAGGAGCTGTGCCACGGCGACATCGGCATCGGGAACCTGCTGACATCCAGCGGCTTCTTCGCCGACCCCGTGCTCGCACTCGGCACGCGGGAACAGAAGGAGCGGTGGCTGCGGCCTCTCACCACCGACGCTCCCCCGCTGACCGCGCTCGCCGTCACCGAGCCCGACCATGGCTCTGACGCCGCCGGCATCCGCACCCGGGCCGTGCGCGACGGCGACCACTATGTGCTCACCGGCCAGAAGGCCTGGATCTCCAACGCCCCTTACGCGCAGCGGTTCGTCGTCTTCGCGACGGTCGACCCGGCGCTCCGCTCGCGCGGCGTGACGGCCTTCGTCATCGACCGGGACACACCGGGACTGACCGTGGGCAGGCCGATGCGCAAGATGGGGCAGCGCGCCATCGTGAACGCCGAGGTGTTCCTCGACCACGTCCGCGTGCCCGTCGCCGACCGGCTCGGCGCGGAGGGCCAGGGTTTCTCGGGCCTGATGCGGACCTTCGACGCCTCCCGGATCCTGATCGGCGCGTCCTGCGCGGGCCTGTGCCGGGCCGCCCTGGACCTGGCCGTCGAGTACGCCCGCGAACGCGTGCAGTTCGGCGTGCCGATCATCGAGCACCAGGCCGTCGCGTTCCGGCTCGCCGACATGGCGACCCGGGCCGACACCGCCCACCTGGTGACGATGCGCGCGGCGCGCCTCTTCGACCAGGGCGAGAAGGTCACCGCGGAGTCCGCGATGGCCAAGCTGACCGGCTCGGAGAACGCCATGTTCAACACCTGGGCCGCCGTGCAGACGCTGGGCGGCTGGGGCTACTCGCAGGAGTTCCTCGCCGAGAAGTGGATGCGGGACGCGAAGCTGGAGGAGATCGAGGAGGGCACCTCGGACATCCAGCGACTCGTCATCTCCCGGGCGCTCGCCAAGTCATGACGACACTCGACGTCTTCCGCACCCCGGGCTCGGTGGCTGTCGTCGGCGCCACCGAAAACCCGGCCAAGTGGGGTCACTGGCTCGCCCGTGGCGCCGTCGCGGGCGAGCACCGGCGCCGCGTGCACCTGGTCAACAAGCGGGGCGGCCAGGTCCTGGGCCGCCCCGCCCACCCCGGCCTCGACGCGCTGCCCGAGGTCCCCGACCTGGTCGCCTTCGCCGTCCCCGCGCCGGCTCTCGCCGCCGATGTCGCCCGGGCCGTCGCGCTCGGTGTGCCCGGTCTGCTCGCGATCACCGCGGGCGTCGAGGACGAGGCGGCGATCGCCGACATGATCGCGGCGAGCCGGACCCGCCTGGTCGGGCCGAACTGCCTCGGGCTCTACGACGCGCCGGGCGAACTGGAGCTGGCCTGGGGCCGGTTCACTCCGGGCGCCCTCGCCATCGTCTCGCAGAGCGGTCAACTGGGCCTGGAACTGGCCGGGATGGCCGCGGATGCCGGGATCGGTGTCTCCAGGTTCGTGTCCGTCGGCAGCCAGCTCGACGTGTGCGCCGCCGAACTGCTCGCCGACCTGGCCGGGCACGAGGCCACCCGCGTCGTCGCCCTCTACCTGGAGAGCTTCGGCGACGGCGAACGGCTGCTCGACGCCCTGGACCTGCTGCGGGCGGCGGGCAAGCCGGTGCTGCTGCTGACGGTCGGGGCCAGCGGGGCGGCGCGCCGGGCGGCCCGTTCGCACACCGGGTCCATGACGTCCGCGCTCGACGTCGTGGACGCGGCCTGCCGCACGGTCGGCGCCGTACGCGTCGACACCCCGGCCCAACTGGTCGACGCTGCACAGGTGTTGGCCCGCAGCGCTCCCGTGCGGGGGAGCCGCGTCGCGATCGTGGCCGACAGCGGCGGTCAGGGCGCCGTCGCCGCCGACACCGCGGCCCGGCTCGGCCTGAGCGTCACGGAGTTCCCGCCGGAGGTCCGACGGGAACTGTCGAAGCTCCTTCCCGCGCACGCCGCGGTGGCCAACCCGGTCGACCTCGCCGGCGCGGGCGAGGAGGACATCACCACGTACGCCTCGACTCCGGCGGTCCTCGCGGACCACGAGGTCGCCGACGCCGTCGTGCTCAGTGGGTACTTCGGCAGCTACGGCCGCGACATCCCCGAGCACCAGGCGGCCGAGTCCGAGGTCGCGCGGGCCATCGGCGCGACGGCCACGGCGCACGCCACGCCGGTCGTCGTCCACTCGATGGCCCAACACACGGAAACCATCAGGCAGTTGAGGTTTTCGGGGGTACCGACATTCTCCGACATCGAGTCGGCGCTGCGAGCCGTGACAACAGCGCGCCGTTTCGGCCAGACACCTCTCCCGAGGGCTCGGCGGCAGCCCGCACCAAAAGGGCTCGTTCCGCCGCGCGAGCCGGGGTCGGGGTACCGGGCCGCCCGGCGGCTGCTGGCCGACGCGGGTGTCCCGTTCCCGCCCGCGGCCGAGATCGCGCCGGGCACCCTCGATCCCCGCGGGGCGCTGCGGTCCCTGTCGGCTCCGGTCGTGCTCAAGGCCGACTGGCTTGAGCACAAGTCGGAGCAAGGCGGCGTCGTCACGGGGATCCAGGACCCCGCCGCGCTCGTCGCCGCCTACGACGACATGGTCGCGCGGCTCGGGCCGCACCGGTACGTGGTCGAGGAGATGGACCGGCGTGCCGACGTCGTCGAGATGATCGTCGGCGCGCGGCGCGACCCGTCGTTCGGGCCGGTCGTCATGGTGGGCGCCGGCGGGGTCCAGGCCGAACTCACCCAGGACCTCGCGCTCGCCCTGACGCCCTGTTCCCCTTCCACCGCACACGAGTTGATCCGGCGGCTCCGGTCCTGGCCGTTGCTCGACGGCTGGCGCGGCAGCCGGCCGGTCGACGTCGACGCGCTGGCCGCCGTCGTCGTCGCCGTCTCCGAGGTGATCGCCGGCCGCGGCGACATCGCCGAGATCGAGATCAACCCGGTTCGCGTCTCGCCGGAAGGAGCCCTCGCGGTCGACGCCCTCGTCATCCCGGCACCGCTGGACAAGGCTGGCTGATTCCGGCACCCCGGCACCCCCCGTTCACAAACTCGACGCCGTAGAGGTCTAGCCGTAGACCATTAACTGCCGCCACTCTTGCGCCCGTTGTGTTCGGGTCGTACGCGTGAGACGAGGGTGAAACGATGACACCGATCAGCCGCAGAGGCTTTGTCGCGCTGGGCGCCGGAATCGCGGCGGGGGCCGCGCTGCCCGCCACCAGAGCGAGCGCGGCCACCACCGGCACCATCAAGGACGTCAAGCACGTGGTGATCCTCATGCAGGAGAACCGCAGCTTCGACCACTACTTCGGGCGCCTCAAGGGCGTCCGCGGGTTCGGCGACCGCAGCGGCATCACGCTCTCCGGCGGGCAGCCCGTCTTCAACCAGCCGAACGGCACCGGCCGCCAGTACCCCTGGAAATTCAGCTCCACCCCGCCGGCCGGCGGCGTCGACGGCGAGACGCTCGCCCAGTGCAACGGCGACCTGCCGCACAGCTGGTCCTCCCAGCACTCCGCGTGGAACAAGGGCCGCCTCGACAACTGGGTCTCCGGCGTCGGCAACATACGCACCCTCGGCTACCTCGACCGCGACGACATACCGTTCCACTACGCGCTGGCCGACAACTACACCATCTGTGACGCCTACTTCAGCGCCACGCTCAGCGCCACCGGACCCAACCGCACGTACCTGTGGAGCGGCAAGGTCGACGGCTCCAGCTACGACGGCGGCGAGGAGTCGGGGCTGACCTGGGAGACGTACGCCGAGGCCCTTCAGCGGGCCGGCGTGAGCTGGAAGGTCTACCAGAATGCCAATGACAACTACGGCGACAACGGTCTCGCCTACTTCTCGAAGTTCACCGGCGCCAAGCCCGGCGACCCGCTCCACGACCGCGGCATGGCCTCCGTCCCGGCCGTGACCGGCTCCACGCCCGACGACATCGCGGCGGCCATCAAGGCGGACGCCCTGGCGGGCACCCTCCCCCAGGTCTCCTGGGTCGTCGCCAACCAGGCGTTCTCGGAGCACCCGTACGCCCCGCCCGGCGACGGCGCCCACTTCGTGGACCTGGTGTACCGCGCCCTGGCCGCCTCGCCGGAGGTGTTCGACTCGACCGCACTCTTCCTCAACTACGACGAGAACGACGGCTTCTTCGACCACGTCCCGCCACCGTCACCGCCCGCGGGCACGGCGGGAGAGTTCCTCAACTCGACCCCGTACGGCCTCGGCTTCCGCGTCCCGATGCTTGTCATGTCCCCGTGGACCAGGGGTGGCTGGGTGTCCTCGGAGGTCTTCGACCACACCTCCGTACTGCGGTTCCTGGAGACGTGGACGTCCGCGCTCGGCACCCCGGCGACGTGCCCGAACATCAGCGCGTGGCGCCGCAAGGTCACCGGCGACCTGACAGGAGTCTTCGACTTCACCCGCCCCGTGTACGGAATGCCGTCAGGTCTCCCCGCCACCAAGGTCATCGGGTACAGCACCTGCGGCCCGCTTCCGAACCCGGCGCCGCAGGACAACGCCCTGCCCGCCCAGGAGCCCGGCACCCGCCCCGCGCGCGCCCTGCCGTACCAGCCGAACGGCAACCTGGACCACTTCGAGTTCGGCGCCAACGGCAAGATTCTCGCCTGGTTCGCGATGGCCAACCAGGGCACCCCGGCCACCAGCGCCGCGCACCTCTCCATCCACCCGAACGCCTACCGCGACACGACACCGTGGCAGTACACGGTCGACGCGGGCGGTACGGCCACGGACTTCTTCAACATCGGTACCGGGTACGGAGCGGGCGCGTACGACATCACGATGGCCGGCCCGAACCGCTTCCTGCGCCGCTTCAAGGGGGACGCCACGAAGGCGGGCAAGGCGATCGAGGCCACCGCCCGGTACGCCGTCGAGCCCGGCACCGGCAAGCTCGCGATCTACTTCAAACTGACCAACTCCGGCTCTGCGGCAGCCCAGTTCACCATCACCTCGAACAACTACCGCACGGACGGCCCCTGGACGTACACCGTGCCCGCGGGCGGCTCGACCGAGGACTTCTTCAACGCCGTGGCCTACCAGAACGGCTGGTACGACTTCACGGTCACGTCCGGCACGGACACGACCTGGTCCCGCCGCTACACGGGCCACATCGAGACCGGCGCCGCGTCCGTCAGCGGCTGAGCCTCGCCCTCACAGGCCGGGCACCCGGTACCCGTCGAGGAACCAGAGCGCGGCCGAGTACCAGAGCACGCCGATCGTCACGAAGAGCAGACCGCCGGCCGCCGGGATCGCCCAGGCCGGGAGCCGGCGGCTGCGCACCACGAGCACCTTGGCCACGAACGCGCCGTAGAGGGCGCACCCCGTGACGGAGTGCAGCGCGGTCCGGGTCTCGCCGAGCTGCACCCCGTACGCGGTGATGCAGTGGTGGGCGATGGGGAGGGACACCAGGAACGCGACGTAGCCGACGGCCCGATGGGCGAGGGCGACCTGCCTGGGGGCCGCGCTCACGAGCGGGAGCCGTCCGTAGATCCACAGCGCGAGCAGCACCTGGACGACCGCGAGGCCCATCAGCGCGCTGCCCAGCCGGGCCTTGAGCCCGTTCGCGTCGTCGCCGCGGCGCCCGAACAGGGCCGCGGTGTAGTCAGGGGTGTGCGTCCGGCCGAAGGCGTAGAGGCCGGCGAAGACGGCGGCCACGAGCACCGCTCCGGCCAGGACCGGCAGGACCGCCCGGCCGGAGCGGGGCATCGGCGAATCGCCGCCACGACGCGTCACTGTGTCTCCCACTCCCCGGGGCGCCGGCGCGCCTCTCGTGCGGAACATCCGGCTTTCACTACGCGGTGGCCCACGGCGGAAGTCAACGTGCCTCACGGGCGCACGCCACGATCGTGGTGAGGGCCGGTCCGGATGGACCAGGGCTCGCGGGGGACGATCGGCCGAGGCGGGGGCGTGTTTGCCTCTCACCTGGGGAAGCTCACCCGATGGATCGATCGACATCTGAATCTGATCGTTTTTGACCGCTTCTCGCGAGAGGGTGTGGTCCCGAGCGGCCGCACGGCAAGATGGGCCCGTGGTAGGCAACCTCCCCGTCATGACGACCAGTTTCGTCGGCCGCGACAGCGAACTGGCCGCTGTCGGCCAGGCATTGAAAGAACACCGCCTCGTCACCCTCACCGGCAGCGGCGGTGTGGGCAAGAGCCGGCTGGCCCTGCGCGCCGCCGAAGAGGTGCGGGACGAGTACGACGACGGGGTGTGGTGGGCGGACCTGTCCCACCTCTACGACGACCGGCTGTTCACCGCCACGGTCTCCGACGCGCTTGGTCTCCTCGACCACAATCCGCGCGCTCCCATCGAGGCCCTGAGCGAGTGGCTGACCGGCCGCCGGGTCCTCCTCGTGCTCGACTGCTGCGAGCGCGTCCTGAACGCCAGCTGGGAGCTGGTCACCGAACTGCTCACCGCCGCCCCGCACCTGACCGTCCTCGCGACCAGCCGGCAGCCCCTCGCCGTCCGCGGCGAACACTGCGTCGAGGTGACGCCGCTCTCCACCGGCGACGACGAGGGCGGCGATGACGAAGCCGTACGCCTGTTCCGTGAACGATGTGCGACGGACGCGCCCGACGTCCCCCTCGACTCCCCCGAGGCCGCCGAGACGATCGCCCGCATCTGCCGCCGCCTCGAAGGCATCCCCCTCGCCGTCGAGCTCGCCTGCGCGCGGCTGCGCCAGAACAGCCTCACCGAGATCGCCGAGCGGCTGACCTCGCGCCTGGACACCCTCGTCGACGAGACCGTCGGGCCCAAACGCCACCGTGCCCTGCGCACCGCCATCGGCTGGAGCCACGAGCTCTGCGCGCCGCTGGAACGCCTCGTGTGGGCGAGGCTGGCCGTCTTCCACGGCCCCGTGGACGAGGCCGACGCCCGCTCCGTCTGCGCGGGCGGCCCCCTCCACGCCGACGAGATCCCCACGATCCTGGAGCAGCTCGCCGACCAGTCGGTCCTCCAACGGGACGGCACCCGCTACCGGATGCTCGACACCGTGCGCGAGTACGGGTTCCTCTGGCTCGAAGAACTCGGCGAGCGGCAGATCCTGACCGAGCGCCACGCCGCCCACTTCGCCGACATCGTCGAGCAGGCCGAGGCCGGCTGGCTCAGCGACCAGCAGGTCACCTGGTACACGAAAATCTCCGACAGCCACGCCGACGTACGCGCGGCACTCGACGTGCTGTTCGCGCAGGACGCCGACACCGGTGTGGAGATGGCGGGCCGCACGGGCCTGTTCTGGCCCTGCTGCGGACACCTCCACGAGTCCCGCGACTACCTGGAACGCGCACTGGCTCTCGACACCCCCGAGGGCCCGTCCCGCACGCGCGCGCTGTGGGCGCTCGGCATCACCCTCACGCTGCAGGGCGACCACCGGACCGCTCTGCGGGTCGGCGAGGAGTGCGCGCTCGCCGCGCAGCGGGACGGCACCCCCGAATCGGTACTCTTCGCGGCCCACACCCTCGGCCTCACGCACCTCATGACCGGGCACCCGCAGGACGCCTACGACGTGAGTGAGCACGCCCTCAACACCTGCGCCACCGACCCGCCGACCGGCGCCCCGCAGCTGTGCTGCATGGTGATCAGGGCCTTCGCCCTCTCGGCCCTCGGCCGTCTCGACGAGGCCCACGAGAAGGCCACAAGCCTGCGCCGCCTCAGCCACGCGTACGGCGAGCACTGGGCCCGCTCGTACGCGGACCACCAGCTCGCGTTCATAAACCTCCTCCAGGGCCGCCCCCACGAGGCCGAGATCCACGCCCGCGCCATGCTCACCAGCAAGCACAACCTCAACGACAACCTGGGCATCGCCCTCGGCCTCGACCTGCTCACGGGAGCCAACGCGGCCCAGGGCAACGGCGTCGAGGCGGCCCGCACCTCGGGCACCGGCCACGCCTACTGGCGGATGCTCGGCCACCCGAACCGCGGCACCCCGGAGCTCTCCGAGATCCGCGACCAGTGGGAGCAGCTGGCACGCAAGTCGGCCGGGGACAGCGCCTACGACACGGCGTACCACCGCGCCCTGACCGACGACGCTCAGCAGGGCCTCGCGCTCGCGCTGCAGGGACACGCCGGCCCCTGAGCCGCCTCAGGCTCGAACGGAGGCACGGTCCGCCATACGCTCACGGCGTGTTCAACATGACGGCTCTGCTCAAACGCCTGGTGATCGGCCGCGCCATGCGCAGCGAAGAGCTCCACGAGACGCTGCTCCCCAAGCGGCTCGCCCTGCCGATCTTCGCCTCCGACCCGCTCTCGTCGGTGGCGTACGCGACGCAGGAGATCCTCCTCGTGCTCACCCTCGGCGGGCTCACCTATCTGCACTTCACCCCGTGGATCGCCGCTGCGGTGGTGGCGCTGATGACGGTGGTCGTCCTCTCGTACCGGCAGGTCGTGTACGCGTATCCGAGCGGTGGCGGCTCGTACGAGGTCGCGTCGACCAACCTGGGCCCGTCGGCCGGTCTGGTGGTCGCCGCGTCGCTGCTGGTCGACTACGTGATGACGGTGGCGGTGTCCGTCGCCTCCGGTGTCGACAACGTCATCTCGGCGCTGCCGGAGCTCGCCCCGCACCGCGTCCTGATGGCCGTCGGTTTCGTCGCCGTCCTGACCGCGATCAACCTGCGGGGCGTCCGCGAGTCGGGCAGGGCCTTCGCAGCACCCACGTACCTGTTCATCGGCAGCGTGCTGATCATGGTCGTCACCGGTCTGATCCGCTACGCGTTCGGAGACGCCCCGGTCGCCGAGAGTGCCGCGTACGGCATCGCCCCCCAGCCCTCCGACGCGCATCTCGCGGGTCTTGCCCTGGTGATGCTGGTGCTGCGCGCCTTCTCCTCGGGGTGCACCGCCCTCACGGGAGTCGAGGCGATCTCCAACGGCGTGCCGGCCTTCCGTAAGCCCAAGTCGAGGAACGCCGCCGCCACGATGGCGGCCATGGGCACCATCGCGGTGGTGATGTTCGTCGGCGTGACGACGCTCGCGCTGATCTCGAAGGTGCACCTCACCGACGACGCGTGCCGGCTGACAGGGCTCGAAGCGGACTGCGGGAGCTACACGCAGCGCACGGTCATCGCGCAGGTGGCGGCCGCCGTGTTCGGCGGTGAGCACAGCATCGGGTTCTTCGTCGTCCAGGCCGCCACCGCCCTCGTCCTGATCCTGGCCGCGAACACCGCGTTCAACGGCTTCCCGATGCTGGCGTCGATCCTGTCCAGGGACCGTTATCTGCCGCACCAGCTGCACAACCGCGGGGACCGGCTCGCCTTCTCGAACGGGATCCTCGCCCTGGCCGTCGTCGCCGGCGTGCTCCTGTGGGGCTACAAGGCGAACGTCACCAGCCTCATCCACCTGTACATCCTCGGTGTGTTCACCTCGTTCACCCTGTCCCAACTGGGCATGGTCCGGCACTGGAACCAGGAGCTGCGCACCGAGCGCGACCCGGTGCTGCGCCGCCGCCACCACTCCGCCCGGGCCATCAACGCGCTCGGCGGCTGCGTCACGGGGCTCGTCCTGGTGATCGTGCTCGCCACCAAGTTCACCGAGGGCGCGTGGCTGGCCGTGCTCGCCGCGACGGTGCTGTACGTGATGATGCGCGGCATCCACCGCCACTACGACACGACGTCGGAGGAGCTCGCGGTGTCCGACCCGGCCGCCGAACTCACCTCCCCCTCAAGGGTGTTGGCGATCGTCCTGGTCGCCAGGCTGCACAAGCCGACGATGCGAGCCCTCGCTTACGCCCGGGCGGCGCACCCTGATCATCTGGAGGCGCTGAACGTCTCCGTCGACCGCGACGAGGCCGCCGACCTGCGCGAGCAATGGGACGCGTACGGGATCGACGTACCGCTCAAGGTCGTCGACTCCCCGTACCGCGAGGTGACGCGGCCCGTCGTCGAGTACGTGCGCGCCATCCGCCGCGAGAGCCCGCGCGACATCGTCGCGGTCTTCATCCCCGAGTACGTGGTCGGCCACTGGTGGGAGAACCTGCTGCACAACCAGTCCGCGCTCTGGCTGAAGAGCCGCCTTCTGTTCACGCCCGGGGTGATGGTGACCAGCGTGCCGTGGCAGCTGACGTCGTCCGCCCGCGCGAACCGTCCCGTCGGCCGCGCGCCCGGTTCCGTGCGCCGGGGCGAACCGAGGGGGCCCGCGTCCGGCGAGCGCCGATCGGGCACGAAAGGGCGTTGATTCGCACGGATGAGCGGGTAGGTCGAGAGCATGTATCTACTGCCGACGAATTTCGGACCGCTCAACGCCAAAGTAGAAGTACTCGCCGTCGCTCTGGTCCTCTTCGCCCTCGTCCTCCTGTGCGTCACGCGTCTCCTGCCCCGGATCAACCGGGTGCTCGACGAGCGCGCGGACCGTACCGAAGGGGCTCTGGAGCGCGCCGGGGCGATCCGCGCGGCCGCTTCCGACGAGAACGCCGCGGCCCAGGCCGTGCTTGCCGAGGCCCGGCGCGACGCTGCACACATCAGGCAGGCTGCCCGCGAGGAGGGGACCGCGCTGATCGCGGCCGCCCGCGAGGACGGACTTCGGGAACGCGACGCGCTCCTCGCCGACGGCCAGGCCCGCATCGCGGCGCAGCGCGCCGCGGCGGAGGCCGAACTGCGCCTCACCGTCCCGGACTTGGCCTCCGAGCTGGCGAGCCGCATCGTGGGCGAACGGATACCGTCGCCCACACCCTCCGCGTAACGCGTCGGGCCGGCGTCGGGCCGGAACGCATCGGGCCGGAACCAGGTGCCCGCACCCGGTTCCGGCCCGATCAACCGGTCGACTATCAGGCGCCGCTCGCCTTGAGCATGTCCTCGCGCTCGACGATCTTCACGCGCTCGCGGCCCTCGGGCTCGCCCAGCGCCTTCTCCGCGGCGTCGAGGCGGTACCAGCCGTCCCACGTCGTGAAGCGGACGTTCCGCTCGTCGAGGAACGCCTCCACGGCCTCCGGCGCGGGCGCGTCGGGAGCGTGCAGACGACCGTTCGCGTGGTCGTCCAGGAGGTTCGCGACCGTCTCGTTGGCGTCGCCCTTGGTGTGACCGATCAGGCCGATGGGTCCGCGCCTGATCCAGCCCGTGACGTACGTCGACCGCAGGTGCTCGCCCGACTCCTCGATGACGCGTCCGCCCTGGTCCGGGACGGTGCCCGACGCGATGTCCCAGGGCAGCTTGGGCAGTTCGTCGGACAGGTAGCCCACGGCGCGGTAGACGGCCGTGACGTCCCAGTCCTTGAACTCGCCGGTTCCCTTGACGTTCCCGGTGCCGTCGAGGGCCGTGCGCTCGGTGCGCAGGCCGGTGACCTTGCCGTCCTCACCGATGATCTCGGCGGGCGACTCGAAGAAGTGCAGGAACAGCTTGTGGGGCCGGTCGCCGATGTCGCGGATGGCCCAGTTCTCGAGCGTCTTGGCGACCATGTCGGCCTGCTTGTTGGCGCGCCGGGTCGCGATCGAGCCGTCGTCGTAGTCGATGTCCTCGGGGTCGACGATGACCTCGATGTTCGGCGAGTGGTCGAGCTCGCGGAGCTCCATCGGGCTGAACTTCGCCTGCGCCGGACCGCGGCGGCCGAAGACGTGGACCTCCAGGGCCTTGTTCGCCTTGAGGCCGTCGTGGACGTTCGGCGGTATCTCGGTCGGCAGCAGCTCGTCCGCGGTCTTGGCGAGCATGCGGGCCACGTCGAGCGCGACGTTGCCGACGCCCAGGACCGCGACCTTCTCCGCCTCGAGCGGCCAGGTCCGCGGGACGTCCGGGTGACCGTCGTACCAGGAGACGAAGTCGGCCGCGCCGTACGAGCCGTCGAGGTCGATGCCGGGGATGTCGAGCGCGCGGTCGGCCGTCGCGCCGGTGGAGAAGATCACGGCGTCGTAGAAGGTGCGCAGGTCGTCCAGGCTGATGTCGCCCGGGTAGTCCACGTTGCCGAAGAGCCGGACCTGCGGCTTGTCGAGGACCTGGTGCAGGGCCGTGATGATGCCCTTGATCCGGGGGTGGTCGGGTGCGACGCCGTAACGGATCAGACCGAAGGGGGCCGGCATGCGCTCGAAGATGTCGATGGACACGCCGGGGTCTTCGGCCACCGCGGATTTCAGCAGCGCGTCAGCGGCGTAGATACCGGCGGGGCCGGCTCCCACAACGGCTACCCGCAGAGGGCGAGACATGATCAGGTTCCCTTCGTGGCTGGTCACTCGACGGCAACCCTAAGCTAAGGCAAGCCTTAGTTAGTAGTCGGCCCGGACCTATGACGACATAAGGCTGGCTTATGGCTGGTCATCGGTGAGCCTTATGGCTGCCGCTCGCGCCGCCCTCGCGCCCGGCTGGCGCCCACCACGGCCGGGCGCGCTGCGCCGGTGAAGGGTGAACCGATCAGTGGTCGGAGTAGCTGAACTCGCCCACCGTCCAGGCGCTCACGTCCTGGATCGCGACGCGGTACATGCCGCCCGTCTCGGGGATGCCGACGGCACCCTGGAGGATCCGGGCCACGTGGAAGTGCAGATGGGTGGGGGGAGCGAGGCCGCCGCCGCCCTTGTCGTCGCCCTTGCCGCCTCCGGTGAAGATCCCAGAGAAGGAGCCGAGGCGGTCCGAGTCCGTGAGGACCTCCGAGACCCGTTCCCTCCACACGGCCTCCGGGGCGAGGCGGCCGGTGATCACGGCGCCACTGGTGACCACGGTCAGGGACATCTGATTGCTCTGCCCGGACTCGACCATGCCGGCGATGTCGACGAGCAGCTCGTCAGGGTTCGACATGACAGGGGATTCTAATCCGAGAGGCCGCCGGGACGGGCCTGACGCCTCGATTCCCTCCGCCTCCCGGCCCTTCACGGTCACCCGCGTCCGGTCATCCACGTTCGGTCAGGGGCGGGGCCAGGGTCGGCCCGCCAGGCGCTCGATGTCCATGTTGAAGCGCCTCAGGTAGGCGGTGAAGGCGGCGATGTCCTCGTCCGCCCAGGCGTCCATGACCCGGTCCAGGCCCTCCACCATGAGCTCGCGTTCCTCGTCGAGGATGCGCGCGCCCTCGTCCGTGATCCGGAACTTTCGGGCCATGCCGCCGGCGGGGTCCGGGATGCGTTCGACGAGTCCGGCGCGCATCGCCGCGGCGGTCTGCCGGTTGAGGGTGGAGGCGTCGAGCTCGAAGGCGTCACTGAGCTCCCCGATGGACATGGGGCCCTGGATGCGGATGCGGCTCAGCAGGATGTAGGCGCTGCGCTCCAGGCTGCCGTTCCGGGGTCGCCCTCCCTTGCGGTGGACGAGACTGTGCCGGCTGAGCAGCATCTGCTCGTACTCCAGATCGTGCGTGGGCCTGGCCATGCGTCTGCCGCCTCCTGCTGTCGTGCCGCGGCCTCGCGCCGCGCGTTCGCCCCCACCCCCGGGCCATGCTCGCACAGACTCATGTAGCCGCCACATAATGTGCGCCCTACATGTGATGTGTACGATGCACATCGCTTTCTCGGACGCACCGCCTTCACAGACGCACCGCCTTCACACACAACCCCCATTCGCACACAACCCCCAGAGGAGTCCCCTGATGGACGCCCCCCAGCCGACGGCACGCGCCGGCGGCGTGGTCGCCACGCTGGCCTTCGCCGGCACCACGGCCGCGATCATGCAGACCCTGGTCACCCCACTCATCGCGGAACTGCCCAGGATCCTCCACACGAACTCGGCCGACGCCGCCTGGGTCATCACCGTCACGCTGCTGGTGGGGGCCGTCTGCGTGCCGGTGACCGGCCGCCTCGGCGACCTGATCGGCAAGCGCCGCATGCTGCTCGCCTGCTCCGTCCCGCTCATGGCGGGTTCCGTCGTGTGCGCGCTGTCGTCCTCCGTCGTCCCCATGATCGTCGGACGCGGTCTGCAGGGCATGGGGATGGGCATGGTGCCGCTGGGTATCGCCCTGCTGCGGGACGTCGTGGCGAAGGAGAAGCTCAGCTCGTCGATCGCCCTGGTCAGCGCCTCCATGGGCATCGGCGGCGGCCTCGGCCTGCCCATCGCCGCCGCGGTCGCCCAGTACGCCGACTGGCGGGTGCTGTTCTGGGGCTCGGCCGTGCTGGCCGTGGTGATCGCCGCACTGATCTGGTTCCTGATCCCCGACGTCCCGCCGAGCGCCGAGGGCCAGCGCTTCGACGCACCCGGAGCGCTCGGCCTGGGCGTCGGCCTCGTCTGCCTGCTGCTCGCGGTCTCCAAGGGCGCCGAATGGGGCTGGGGCTCGGCGACGACCCTCATACTCTTCGCCGCCGCCGTCCTCGTACTGCTCGGCTGGGGCTTGTGGGAGACCCGCACCCGGGACCCGCTCATCGACCTGCGCACCACGGCCCGCCCCCGCGTCCTGTTCACGAACGTCGCCTCGGTCTTCGTCGGCTTCGGCATGTACGCGAGCATGCTCGTGATCCCGCAGCTTCTGCAGTTCCCCGAGGCCACCGGCTACGGCCTGGGCCAGTCGATGCTCGCGGCCGGTCTGTGGATGGCGCCCGGCGGCATCATGATGATGATCGTCTCCCCGCTCGGCGGGAAGCTCACGGACGCCCGCGGCCCGAAGTTCACGCTCATCTGCGGTGTCCTGGTGATCGCCGCCGGATACGGTCTCTCGCTCGCCCTGATGGGGTCCGGCCCGGGCCTCATGGTGGTCTGCATGGTCATCAACAGCGGCGTCGGACTGGCCTACGGTTCCATGCCCGCGCTCATCATGAGCTCGGTCCCCCTCGCGGAGACCGCCGCCGCCAACGGCTTCAACACGCTCATGCGCTCCCTCGGCACCTCGGTCGGCGCCGCGGTGACCGGCGTGATCCTCTCCCAGCTGACCACCACCATGGGCGGCCACAGCTTCCCCTCCGAGGACGGTTTCCGTACCGCCCTGCTGGTCGGCGGCGGTGTCGCACTCGTGGCCGCGCTGATCGCGGCGGTCATCCCTGCCGTACGCGCCACAGCCGTGGAGGACGGGGCCGGTGCGGCCGCCGCGCCCGCGGAGGTCAAGGCGTAGCCGCGGGCGGCGAAAAATCGTGATGAAGGGCACGCCGTTCGGCGTGGGGGTGGGGTGGACGTCGGTGTGACGCATGGTGTGGGGTGAAGTGCTGTCCCGTTCGATTCGCGGTGAGCGATCCCACACGGGGGCCCAATGGCCTAGCGTGGGCCCACAGTTCGGGCCGGTCCCCCGCCTGCCCGATGCTCATCCTCTGTGAATGCGACGTGATCACTGAATGCCCCTCCGCCCCACCGCCCCCCACCTCGCGCCGTCCCAGGGTGAACGCGCCCTGCAGGCACACCTCGGTACGAGTGGCCGGGCCGACGACTTCTACGACCGTCAGGTCAAGCCCCGGCTGACGCCGGCCATGTGCGAGTTCATCGGTCTGCAGAGCATGGTGTTCCTGTCCACGGCGGACGGCCGTGGACACTGCGACGCCAGCTTCCGGGCGGGCCCGCCCGGATTCGTCGTGGTCCTGGACGATCTCCACCTGGCCTACCCGGAGTACCGCGGCAACGGGGTGATGGCCAGTGCGGGCAACATCACGGAGAACCCTCATGTGGGCCTGCTCTTCATGGACTTCACCCGGGACCGCATAGGTCTGCACGTCAACGGATCGGCGCGGCTGGTCGGCGATGACGAGCTACGGGCCGCCTGCCCGACGCTGCCGAAGGACCCGGCCCCCGGGCGGCAGGCCGAGATGTGGATACAGATCACCGTCCACGAGGCGTACGTCCACTGTTCCAAGCACATCCCCCATCTCGAACCCGCGCAGCAGCCCAACCGCCGCGCCCCGGGACGCCCCAAGGACCCCGACTACTTCACCGAACCGAGCCCCGAGCCCTGGCTGGTGTCTCCGGGCCGTCAGAGGCAGGCTGAGTAGAGACGGCGACCGCCGGCGGGACGACCGCTGGAGGAAGGGGCACCGCGATGATTCAGCCCGCGGACATCCGTGAGTGGCGCACCTACGACGTCGTCGACCAGGACGGCCACAAGATCGGCACCCTGGAGTCCGTGTACGTCAGCACCAGGACGGACGAGCCGGCCATGGCGACCGTGCTGATCGGACTCCTGACGCGGCACAGGCTGGTGTTCGTCCCCCTCGACGGCGCGATCGTCGGACCCGGCTACGTCAAGGTCGGCTACGAGAAGACGCTGGTGAAGCAGAGCCCGTCGATCGGCACGGACGACGTCCTGCCCGCCGAGGACGAGGAACCCCTGTTCCAGTACTACGGTCTGCCGTACAAGACCGGGGCGAACGGTGAACGGCAGCTCGCCCGCCGCTGACGGAGGCGGCTTTCATGCCGCGTGGCGCGGTCGGCTGCGGGGGCGGGTGTGGCGGTCCGACGGGAGCAGGGGCGGGACGGCGTGCAGGTGACGTCTGCGCGGCCCGCGGTGCTTGGTCTCCTTGACGGCTCCGAGGAGCAGGTCTTCGTAGCGGCCGAGAGCGACGATCAGGCCCAGCATCACGGCGGGGAGGACGAGAGGGATCACGACCACGACGACTCCTCTGCTGAAGGCGGACTGCGGAGCCGAGTAGCCTCTGCCCCGCGGTCGAAACCTCCTGGTCCGGCCGCGCTTCGGGCGGCCGCACGGCCGGGACCCGGGAAGAAGGAGAGAGCGTGCTCGTCTGGGACGACGACCGGCGACCGGCACTCGTGGTGCACCAGGCCCCCGAGTCACCCCGGGCCGCGGTGCTCCTGCTGCACGGAGGCAGCTCGGAGGGGATCGGGGCGGTGCCGCCGTGGAGCCTCGCGGGGGCGCGCATGCGTCCGTTCGTCCGCGCCGTCGAGCGGTCCTGCGCCGGGCACGGCCTGCTGATCGGGAGCGTCCGCTACCGCTGCCGGGGCTGGAACGGTGACCGCGAGGACCCGCTCCGGGACGCGCTGCGGGCCCTCGACGACCTGGCTCTGCGCGCCGGGGACCTGCCGACGGTGCTGGTCGGCCATTCCATGGGCGGCCGTGCGGCGCTGCGCGCGGGTGGGCATCGGCTCGTACGAGGGGTGGTGGGGCTCGCGCCCTGGTGTCCTGAGGGTGAGCCGGTGACTCAGTTACGCAGCCGGCGCGTGGTGCTCCTGCACGGCGACCGGGACCGCACCACCGATCCCGCGGCCTCCGTCGACTTCGCGGCGCGGGCCGCGGCGGCCGGCGCCCGGACATGCACCCTGCTGCTGCCGGGCGGCGACCACGCGATGCTGCGGCAGGCCGGTTCCTGGCACCGGCAGACGGGGCGGATCGTGAGCGGCCTGCTGGGGTTCGCACCGCTCCCGTCCCAGGTCGCCGACCGTCTTTCCGTCAACGGCCGTACGGAGTAAGGGTCCTGGCGCGTCGACGAGGGCGGCCTCGTCACGTCCGGGTGGCCTGCGCCAAGTGGCAGAGGTCCGGTGGCCTGCGCCGCCCGACCGACGTACCGCCGAACAGGCGACAGTGAATCCTTTCGGCTTCTGTCGCTCGCGTGATCGGCGAACACATGGGTGAAGCTGCCAAGGCCCGTTCTCCCCGTACCGAATGACGAGGACTTCCATGCGCCGCAGCACCACCGTCGCCGCTTCCTTCGCCGCCTTCGCTCTCGCGCTGGCCCTGCCGGCGTCCGCCCAGGCCGCCACCGGCGACTTCTCCTACCAGTTCGTCGGCCTCAACGGCCAGGCGCAGTCGGTCACCCTGCACGACCCGGCGAGCCCGGCCTGCCTCACCCTCCCGGAAGTCGCGGACCCGGGTGCCTCCGAGCCCGCCTTCGCGCCGCACAACGACACGGACGAGTGGGTCATGGTCTTCACGGAGCCCGACTGCACGGGGGACTCGTGGACGCTCCGTCCGCACGGCCGCCCGGCGACCGACCGCCTCAAGCTGCGCTCGGTGTTCCTCACCGGGCGGCACTGACCGACGGCCGAAGTTCCGCGGCCCGGTCGCCCGCCGGGCCGCATCATGAGCGTCGGCGTCAGCCGACCTCCACCAGGATCGAGTGCCAACCGGTCGCGCCCGAAGGGACGGGGCCGGTGCGCTTGCTCGGCTGCGTCCGGCCGGTGCCGTCGGTCGCCCGGACCGTGAGGTGGTGCCGCCCGGAGGTCGCCTGCCACGGGTACGACCACTGGCGCCAGGTGTCGCGGGAGTCCTGTGCCGCGAGGGTGGCCGTCCGCCACGGCCCGTCGTCGACACGGACCTCCACCTTCTCGATCCCTCGGTGCTGGGCCCAGGCCACCCCGGCGACCATGACCGTGCCGGGCTTGCGGGAGGCGAAGGGCTTCGGGGTGTCGATGCGGGACTCCGTCTTGACGGGCGCCTGTTGGGCCCAGCCCCGCTGGACCCAGTACGCGTCGTAGGCGTCGAACGTGGTGAGTTCGATGTCCCGGATCCACTTGCAGGCCGACACGTAGCCGTACAGGCCGGGGACGAGCATGCGGACGGGGAAGCCGTGTTTGAACGGCAGCGGCTGACCGTTCATGCCGAGGGCCAGCATCGCGTCCCGGCCGTCCATGACCGCCTCGACCGGCGTACCGATCGTCATGCCGTCGACGGAGCGGGCGACCAGCTGGTTCGCGGGGCCGCCCTTCGACGGTGGTCTGACGCCGCTCTCGGCGAGCAGGTCCGCGAGGGGGACGCCGAGCCAGCGGGCGTTGCCCAGCAGGGGGCCACCGACCTCGTTCGACACGCAGGTGAGGGTGATGTCGCGTTCCACGAGCGGCCTTCGCAGCAGGTCGTCGAAGGTCAGGGTGACGGGGCGGGTGACGCCCTTACCGTGGATCTTCAGCCGCCATTTCGCGGCGTCCACCATCGGCACGACCAGGGCGGTGTCGATCCGGTAGAAGTCCTTGTTCGGCGTGGTGAACGGGCTGATCCCGGGGACGTGCAGCTGGGCGTTCGCCGGGGTGGGCCTGCCCGGTGACTTGGGGGCGGGCAGCCTGACGCCGCTGCGCGAGGCCACCGCGTTCTGGTCCTGAGTACCGCCGGAGGTCCGGGCGAGGAGGCCGGCGCCGGTGGAGACGACGGCGGTGGCCGCGGCTACGGTGACGAACCCGCGCCGGTCCCAGTCGGGCGCGGAACCCGCCTCGGACAGCGCCACGGGAGCCGGGGCCTCCGCGCGGCCGATGAGCGAGTAGAGAAGCCAGGCACCCACCACCGCGCCGATCACGGACGGCAGGGCGTCGGCGGGGCTCGTGGAGTCGGGACGCGTGGTGGCCGCGAGCGCGCCGATCACCCCGAACAGCAGGACACCGGCGGACCCGGCGCGGCGGCGGCGCGACGCCACGACGCCCAGGATCACCGCGAGGAGCGCCAGGACGACGAGAATGCCGAACTGCAGCACCAGTTTGTCGTTCGTCCCGAAGTACCGGATCGCCCAGTCCTTGACCGCGCCCGGCGTGCGGTCGATGGCCGCGCCCCCGACGGCGATCACGGGGCCCGCCTCGGGGCGGGTGAGGGAGGCCACCAACGCGGCGGCGGCCAGGGCCGCGTAACCGGCCAGCAGTCCGCTCAGGGCACCGAGGTACGTGAGCCTCCGCCGCACACGGCGCCGCTCCCGGGGATTCCGGTTCTCGCCCGCTCCAGAAATGGGAACCCCTCCTCGCGGCCTGCCGCCGCATCCTCGAGCTTCGTCGGCCCGACCATGCTGGGGGCGGCGGGGCGCGGGTTCAAGCGGACATGCGCGAGTGTACGGGGCAAAACCCTTCGGCGAATGGCGAGCCGGTCGCTCAGTCGGTCCTGGTCAGGACGAGAGGCCCTAGGCGCGGTGGGCGGGTGCCATGGCCCAGCGGACCGCCGAGGTGACGCCTCGGCCGAGCGGCCGCACGGCGACGGTGTCGAGCAACGGCAGCCGGGGCAGGCGCAGTTCGGCCGCTGCCCAGGGCGGGAGCAGGGAGACCGCGTTCGCCGCGAGAACGCTGTAGGGAAGCCGGGCGGCCGGCGGCAGGGGCGGGTTGAGGAGGAGGAAGCGCGCCGCGCCGCGCGCCTCCGGGGTCGCGCGCAGCTCGCGACGGTAGGCGGTGAGCTGCGCGGCGAGTTCGGCGCGGTTCGCCGGCGGGTCAAGGACGCCGAGGGCGAGGGCGACGCGCGCCGTGTCCGCGACGTACCCGTCGTACTCGTCCCCGGTCAGCGGGTGGGCGCCGTACCGCTGATGAGCCCGCAGGAAGCTGTCGACCTCGGCGATGTGGACCCAGCCGAGCAGACGGGGGTCCGCGGCGCGGTACGGCTCTCCCTCCGCGGTCACTCCGCGCACGCGCGCGTGGACGGCCCGCACCTGGTCGCAGGCCTCCTGCGCGCCGGTCGCGGGCCCGTACGTCGTCATCGCCAGGAAGGTGCTCGTGCGCTGCAGCCTGCCCCAGGGGTCGCCACGGAAGCCCGAGTGGGCGGACACGGCGGCCATGGCGACCGGGTGGAGCGACTGGAGCAGGAGGGCCGAGATGCCGCCGATGAACATGGACGCGTCTCCGTGCACCGTGCGGATGGGGCTTTCGGGACCGAACCAGCGGGGTCCCGGGGTGTCGTGGATGAGGGCACGGTTCCGCGGCCCCTCCGGGCCCGCGACTCGGGCGAAGAGGCTCTTGCCCAGCCGCTCCCGCACACCGTCGCCGTCCGGTCCGGTCCGTCTCATGGCCCCGCCACGTCTTCCTTCGGATTCGCGTATCCAGCGTACTTTGTCCGGTTGCGGCGGGACCCGGGGTGACCGTTCCGGACACTCGGGCGTCCGTTCCGGATGCTCGGGCGGACAAGGCGGCGAATGTGCGGCGAGGATGGGGGCGTGACGCAGCACTCTCTCGGCCCGGAGGAACAGTTTTGAGCGCGACGGTCCGCACCGTGTCCTATCCCACCGGCGGGGAGCACAAGTCTCTCGACGTCTACAACTCCCCTCGGGGTGACGGGGTTTACGTGCTCCTGTGGCACGGCGTCGGACCGGACGAGCGCGGCGAGGTCTCCCCGCTGGCCCGCGACATCGCCGCGTCGGGTCCCACCGTCCTCGTGCCCGACTGGCGTTCGGACACCCCCGACGTGGGCCGTGCGCACCTCACCGACTCGCTGCGGTTCGCCCGCGAGTTCGCCGGAGCGTCCGGGCGCCTGGTCGTCGCCGGCTGGTCGGCGGGCGCGGGCGCCGCGCTGGGAGTGGCCCTGGACCCAGGCTTCTGCGACGGCCCGCCGCCCGCCGCGGTCGTGGGCATCGCGGGCGGCTACCGGCGCCCGGCCCGCACCACGGGCGTCGTACCCCTCGACGCTCTGGGGGGCACCACGGCGCGCGTGCCCGTCCGGCTCGTGCACGGGACACGGGATGCCGCCGTCCCCGTCGAGTCGTCGAGGGAACTGCACGAGGCGCTGCTCGCGCGGGGCTGGGACGCCTCGCTCAGCGAACCGGTCACCGATCACGCCGGGGTGCTCGGCTGCGTGTACGACCCGGGGGCGGGCCGTTGCGTGCAGGCGGCCGACGCCGCCGTCCGCGCCGTCGGCCGTGCCACCGCCGAGGTGGTGGCGGCGGTGGCACGGCCGGCGTAGGAACGGGGCGCGGCGTCACATGTCGTGGCGCAGCAGGTCCTCGTACGTCTCACGGCGGACCACCGCGCGCGCCTCGCCGTGACCGGCACGGCGAGAAGGTCGCCGACGGCCGGGGCGCACAGCGAAGGCTCGAACTCAGGCTCGCACAGGGGTAGTTGCGAGGTCGGCTTCCGCCCGCTCGGGCTCGTCCGCGCCGGTTCGCTCGCGCAGGGCCGAGTGCCGGCGGCCGAACGTCAGGTAGAGCACCGCCGCGACGACCAGCCACCCGCCGAAGAGCAGCCAGGTGACACCCGGCAGCAGCCAGGCGAGGTAGAGGCAGGACAGCGCGGACACGACCGGGACCACCGGGTACAGCGGCACCTTGTAAGGGCGTGGCGCGTCGGGGGCGATCCGGCGCAGGACGACGACCGCCGCGGCGACGGCCACGAAGGCGACGAGGGTTCCCATGCTGGTCAGGTCGGCCAGGTACTGGAGCGGCACGAACGCGGCCAGGGCTCCCACGGCGGCGCCCACGATCCAGGTGTTGCCGACCGGCGTGTGCCGCTTGCGGTCGACGCGGCGGAAGACCTCCGGGACGAGCCCGTCGCGCGCCATCGAGAACAGGATGCGGGTCTGCCCGTACAGGGTCACGAGGACGACGCTGAAGATGGACACCACGGCGCCGGCCGAAAGGAGCACGACGGGCCACCCGGCGCCGGTGACGTCGCGCAGGATCTCGGCGAGGACCGCCTCGCCCGCGTTCGCCTGGGCGCCGAACCGGCCGGTGGGCTGTGCGCCGACGGCCGCGAGCGACACCAGGATGTACAGGACCGTGACCGCGCCGAGGGTCAGGAGCAGCGCCAGGGGGATGGTGCGCCGGGGGTTCTCGACCTCCTCGCTCGCGGTGGCGACGGTGTCGAAGCCGACGTAGGAGAAGAAGACGGCGGAGGCCGCCGCACCGATGCCGGACGCGCCGTGCGGGGCGAAGTCGGCGAAGTTGCCGGAGCGGAAGGCGGTGAACGCCACGGCCAGGAACAGCACGAGGACGCCCAGCTTGACGCAGACCATGACGGCGTTGAGCCGGGCGGACTCACGCGTGCCGCGCGCGAGGAGCAGGGAACAGAGCAGCACCACCACGAGCGCGGGGACGTTCACCAGGCCCCCGGCGCCGGGCGGCTGGCTGATCCCGTCGGGCAGGGTGAACCCGAAGAGCGCGTCGGTGAGTTCACTGAGGTACTGCCCCCAGCTCACCGCCACGGTGGAGACGGCGACGCCGTACTCGAGGATCAGACACCAGGCGACCAGGTAGGCCGCCCCCTCGCCGAGGGACGCGTACGTGTACGAGTACGTGCTGCCGGCCACCGGTATCGCGCCGGCCAGTTCGACGTAACAGAGCGCCGCGAGTCCCGCGACGACCGCGGCCACCACGAAGGAGAGCACGACGCCCGGGCCCGCCTTGGGGACGGCGGTGCCGAGGACGAAGAAGATGCCGGTGCCCACGACGGAGCTGATCCCCAGGAGGGTCAGCTGTGTCAGCCCCATACTGCGCCGCAGACCGCCCGGCCCCGACGCCTCGCCCTCCGCCTCGGCGATCAGCTCTCCAGCGGTTTGCGGCGGCAGAGTTGACGGGCCGTCACGCGCATACGTCCTCCTGGGTGTCCGCGCCCCGCGGCAGATCGCGAGGGGCTGCGGGGGATGCTGCGGCACCGGGGGCGCGCACTCAACGTCGGATCCGTACAAGAGCGGCGGGGCCGTTTGGCCAATACGACAGGTGCGCGAACGACACTTCGTACTGCTGAAGGAGAGCTTCACCGCAAGATCACAGAACATAGGGCGCGATGGCTGGAAATTCTCGAATCCCGAGGTGACGGGGCCGCTGGGAAAAGGCAGTTGATATCCCTCACGGCGCAACTGTTACGGCGTTCGGGTGTCGTCCCGCGAAGAACGCAACCGAAGGAACCTCCTCACGCCTCCTGTCCGACATAGCTCCACAGACAGGCAGACACAGAAACACTCAGACACACACCGACACACAGACATCACCCGACCGTCGTGAGGAAGTGCCATGACTTCTCCTGCCACCGTCCTGCCGACCACCGACCGCGCCGCGGGCGCCGACTTCCTGCTCCCCCTGCCCGACCCGGCGCAGCGCCTGGACATGGCGCCGCCGGCCCGCGCGCCGCTGACGTCGCGCGACCAGCACCGGCTCAGCCTGAACGCCACGCTCACCACCGCCGGGATCCCGCCCCACCCCGACGACATGAGGGCCATCGACGCGCTCAGCGCCCTCGACGACACGGTCGCCCTCGCCGTCCGCCGCTGGCTGACGTCGCGTCCCACGGCCCTGCTGGGTTGACGCGGAGGCGGCGGTGGCGGTGGCGCCGGGCCGCCGGTCGTCGCTTGGGCCGGATGGCGCACCGCGAAGACGGGTGCCACGGGGACATCTGATGCTGGGTCAGCCGGTTCGGGCCTCGACGCCCGACGACCCTCAGGAGGAATCTGTGTTGGCACCCCATCGGACCCGCCGCCGTTCCCGGTCGGGTCGACGACTCGCCGTCGCCGCCCTCGGTGGCCTGGTCGTGCCCGCGCAGGCGGCGGGGACTCCCTCACCGCCGCCTCGCGACAAGGCCCTCCAGCGTCAGCTGGACCAGTGGACCAGCTGGTCTGCGCCCTGCTCCGGCACTGAACGCCCGCCGGGAGCACAGCCGTCAGCCCGGCAGGCTCGACTCGGCCAGGCGGGCGGCGATGGCGTTCACCTCGTTCTGAGGCAGCCCCGCCTCGCACACGATGGTCACCACGCGACCGTCGTCCAACGTGGCCCGCCGCACCCCGACGCCCAACGGCACGGACAGCTCCCGCCGCGGCTCCGACTCACATTCCTGCTCGGGCATGCGTGCTCCCAACCCTCGACGAGCGTCCACGGTAAGCACAGCCGGGAACGTGGAACGTGACAGCCACACAGGCGCATCACACAAACGAGCCCCCACGTTCCACGCGGACGGAGCACGTGCCCCGGCGGACCTCAGGACTCCGGGCGCACACCCGCCACGACGGTGGTCGCCGAGAGCAGGAAGGCGTCCTGGCGTCGCAGGATGCCCTCCGGCGCCGTGGGGTCGAGCAGCGCGTCCAGCGTCTTGACGTCGTCGGCGTCCAGGGTCTCGCTCATCGCGTCGCGCAGCCGGGTCAGATGGTGGTGCAGGAAGGAGCGGGCCGTCCCGTCCAGCGGGGCCGGCAGGTCGACGAGGTACGTGAAGCTGGTGACGCGGGTGAGTCCGGCGCGCTCCATCATCGCGGGCCAGTCCTCGACCGTGCTGACGCTGCCCGGCAGTTCGGACCGCATGATCTCGAACCAGTGATCCTGCACGGCGTCGAGGCGCGACTGCAGGCCCGGCCTGCCGATGCCGATGTCCCGCGGCAGGAAGCGCATCGGCAGCCCGCCCTCCGCCACGGCGAGCAGGCCGCCCGGCCGCAGCACACCGGCGAGCGCGTCGAGCGCTCCCTGCTGGTCGCCGAGGTGGTGGACGGCCTTGCTGCTCCAGATCAGGTCGGCCTCGCCGAGGCCTCCTCCCCCATGCCCGTCGCCCTCCAGGCCGCCGGGCAGTTCCGCGTGCAGGGCCGTCACCCTGCCGCCGAGTCCGGCCCGGTCCGCGCGCGCCAGGGCGCGGTCGAGGAGCGCGGGCGCGCCGTCCACGGCGACGGCCTCGGCGTCCGGGAAGGCCTCGGCCAGCGCGCACGTCATCACGCCCGGTCCGCTGCCGATGTCGAGGACGCGGCGGACCTCCTTGCCGGGGGTGAACAGTTCGCCGAGCCGGGTCGCCACCCGGCGCAGGGCCGGGAGGTGGAGCTCGCCGTTGTCCTCCAGGGTGTCCGCCATGGCCTCCCAGTCGATGTCGGTGTGGTCGTGCCCGTGACCCTTGTCGTGCCCGTGGTCGTGCCCGTGTCCCTGTCCGGACCCGTGGCCGTGGCTCTGCTCGGAACTGGTGTGTGCGCTCATGGCCAGGAGCGTGCACCCGCCGGGAGACGATGGCAATCTGTGTTGCCGTTTCCGGGACAGCGGGGTGAAATGCCCGCGTGGACGACGACATGGACGAACAAGCCCCCTACCGAGCGGTCCTCGACGAGGTCGGCCCGCGGCTGAGACGGCTGCGCGACCGGCGCGGCCTCACCCTGGCCGCGCTCGCGGACGCCACCGGCATCTCCAAGAGCACCCTGTCCCGCCTCGAATCGGGCCAGCGCCGCCCGAGCCTCGAACTGCTGCTGCCCCTGGCCGGCGCGTACGGGGTGCCCCTGGACGAGCTGGTCGGGGCGCCCGAAGTGGGCGACCCCCGGGTCCGGCTGTCGCCCCGGCCCATGCCGAACGGCGGCACGTTCGTCCCGCTCACCCGGACACCCGGCCCGCTCCAGGCGTACAAGCTCGTCATCACGGACCGGGGACACGAGCCCGATCTGCGGACGCACGAGGGCTACGAGTGGCTGTACGTGCTGGACGGGCGGCTGCGGCTCGTCCTCGCCGAGCACGACCTGGTGCTGGGCCCCGGCGAGGCCGCCGAGTTCGACACGCGGGTCCCCCACTGGTTCACGAGTGCGGACGGCCGGCCCGTCGAGCTTCTCAGCCTCTTCGGGCGGCAGGGAGAACGGATGCACGTCCGCGCCAAGCCGCGCGTCGATCCCTCGTAGCCGTCGCCGGGAGGTCCGCGCGGTCGGCGCGGCTAGAGTGCCGATGTGTCGTCGTACAGCATTGGCCAGGCCGCGCGCCTGCTCGGGGTGAGTGGGGAGACCGTGCGCCGGTGGGCCGACAGCGGCCGGCTCGCGATGGGGCGGGACGGGTCGGGGAACCGTGTGATCGACGGCGCCGGACTCGCGGAGTTCGCCGCACGCCGGGCCAGGGACGCCGGCCAGGGCCAGGACGGGCCGTCGCACACGTCGGCCCGCAACGCGTTCACGGGGATCGTCACGGCGGTCAGGACCGACGACGTGGTGGCCCAGGTCGAGATCCAGTCAGGCCCGCACCGGGTGGTGTCGATGGTGACGCGGGAGGCCGTCGAGGAGCTGGGGCTCGAGGTCGGGGTCACCGTCACCGCGCGCGTGAAGTCGACGAGCGTGCACGTCGATCGCGCGTAACCGGGTCCTCGCGGCTGAGCAGCGCGGCCCGGAGGTCGGTGCTGTCGTGGAGCCGGGACAGGTCGCGGTCGCGGCCGGTGAAGTGCTCGATGCGTCGGATGCGGTGGTGGACGGTGTTGACGTGCACGTCGGCGGGCACGCCGGTCAGCAGCGTTCGAGGCCGGTGAGCGCGGACGTGTCGGTCAGGTGCGAGGCATGGGGTGCGGTCGCGCGGGCCGAGCAGAGCGCATAACGGGCCTCGGACAGCGCCCCGTTCAGGTCGGCGGGCGCGGGCGCCGGGGAGCCGACGCCCGCGTGCAGCGGGTCGCCTGGCTCCCCCACCGCGAGCAGCGGCCACACACCCGTCAGCGCCTCGCTCACGCCGTCGGCCGCGGAAAGCCGCGGAGACGACGGCGAACGGGCACGGTGCGTCCCGTCGGCGTCAGGACGTAGCCGACCGACCGCGCGAGGAGCCCGCTCGGCGTGCCCCGGACGTTCTCGGGCAGGTCACGTCCACGGGCCGTAACGGCCGTCCACGCGGATCGCGTTGATCCCGCTGATGTGCCGGGCGCCGCACCGGTCCTGGGGCAGGACGAGCTGAGGTCGGCCCGGTCGAGCGGGGTGTCGTCGATCGTGGTGGCGAGCAGGACGGGTGCGGCGCCGAAGTCGGGGTCGATCTCGGCCCAGGACAGCAGGACGTGATGCCCGTCCGCCCCCGTCAGCGCGACGAGGAAGCGCAGCCGGTCCTTGCGGCGGGCCGGGTCGAAGCCGGGTCCCGCGTCGCCGAGGACGTCGTGCAGGAGCGGCCCGGCGAACCGGTGGTGCTGCACCCCGCTGGTGGCGCAGTCGAAGCTGACGCGCACCCGGTGCTGCGGCCAGGCGAGCAGATCGGGCACCGACAGCCGGGCCGGGCGTGCGAGATCTCCGCTCAGGGTCACCTTCGCCGTCTGATCGGCGTCCACGACGGGCCGGCTCATGGGCCACCACCTCCCGCAGCACGCTACCCGGACGGCACCCCCGGGCAAACACACCTGCGTAGCAATGAGCGGCTTCCGAGCGGCTGATGCGAGGTAAGACCGGCCACCGGTCTCGCATCTGCGGCTCGCGGCGAGGTCGCGGACGGTCGCACACGCGCACACCCCCCGCGAGGTCCGCGTACGCCCCCGCCTCGGCAGAACGACCCTCAAACGACCCCGGGCATGTAGTGAAAACCGGCCGCCGGATGGTCACCGTAGAGGCAGGCCCTCCCCCGAGGTGCGAAAACGCGTCCGGGAGGGGGTCCGCAGGACAGTTCCGGCAGTGGTCACGCCCCGTGACCCTCAGCATGTGCCGGTCCGACAACGGGAGCGAGTGTGAGGCGAAACGTGATCCAGGTGCGCGCCGTCGACGCGAATGTCCGCGCCGAGCGCACAGGCACGCCCCCGCCCGCGCCCGACCGGTCCCTCCTGTCGCGGAGGCCCTCCGGATGAAGAGCTCCCGGCGGACGGCCCCGATCCGCCACTCGCCGGTGAACGCGCAGTTCACCCCCTGACCGACGGGCCGTCGGACGGTTCCGCCGCACGGTGCGGCGCGCCGGACCGAGGCCGGCCGTGCGCGAACCACACGTCTTCCTGTTCCTCGATTTCGTATGTCCACCAGACGGCCGCCCGGCCGCGCACCGATCAGGTGCCGGACCGGGATCCAACGGCCTGCGCGCAAAGAAGGGTTACAGATGGACGGCTACTTCATGACGGATCGTCACGAGATACTGCGGGCGGAGGTACGCGCTTTCGCCGAGGCGAAGGTGGCGCCCCGCGTCGCGGACATGGAGGCGTCACGCGACGTCGAGCACGAACTGTCCCGGCTCATCGCCAAGGAGGGCTGGCTCGGCGTCACGATCGACCAGGGCTACGGCGGCATGGGCATGGGCCACCTGGCGAAGACGATCATCATCGAGGAGCTGTCCCGGGTCAGTGGCGCGATGGGCGCCATGGTCCAGGCCTCCCAGCTGGGCGTGGCCAAGATCATCCACTTCGGGAGCGAGGAGCAGAAGCTGAAGTGGCTGCCCGCGGTCGCGGCCGGCGACTGCCTGCCGACGATCGCGGTGACCGAGCCCCAGTCCGGCGGACACGTCCTCGGCATGGAGTCGACGGCGCGGCGCGAGGGCGACGAGTACGTCCTCAACGGCCGCAAGGTGTTCGTCGGCAACAGCCATGTCGGTGACCTGCACGGCGTGGTGGTGCGCACCGGTGAGGGATCGAACGGTCTGTCCGCCTTCCTCGTGGAGTCCGACCGCCCCGGTTTCTCGCTGGCCCCGCACCGGCCCGCGATGGGCCTGCACGGGTTCAGCTTCGGCGAGATCCGTTACGACGAGTGCCGGGTCCCCGCCGAGAACCTGCTCGGCGTGGAGGGCCAGGGCCTCGACGTGGCGTACTCGTCCAGCGTGCTCTACGGCCGGCCGAACCTGACCGCCGTGTCGCTCGGCATCCACCAGGCGCTCCTGGAGGAGACGACCCGTTACACGTCGGAGCAGCTGCGCTACGGCAAGCCCCTCAGCGCGCTGCCCACGATCCGTCAGAAGCTGGGCCAGATGCAGTCACGTCTGATGACGGCCCGGCTGGCCGCCTATCACGCCGTGCATCTGCTGGACTCCGGGATCGCCTGCGACGCGGAGCTGATGAACGCGAAGTACCTCAACGTCGAGTCGGCGATCGACTCGGCGCGGGCCGCGATGGAGATCCACGCAGCGTGCGGCCTGTTCCCCGACCGGCCCGTCGAGCGGTTCGTCCGGGACGCCTCGCACATCTACGCCCCGGCCGGCACGTCCGACATCCAGCTGTACCGGCTCGCCGAGGTCGCGCTCGGTACGTCCCTGAGCGACTGGTCGAGCCGGCTCGCCGCTCCGCGCGTGCCCGAAGCGGCGGCCGTGTAGGACGTCACGGGCGGGGCTGCCCGGCACGCTCGTAGATGCGCTCCATGGCCAGGTCGCGGAACCTCTTGATCAGTTCGAGGGAGCCGCGCGCCGTCGCCAGGCCGCGGGGCTCGGTGCCCACCGCGCAGACGGTGCCGAGGGCGATGCCGGTCTGCTCGTCGATGAGCGGCGCCCCGAGGTACACGCGTATGCCCAGTTCGTCGACGACCGGGTTGCCGGCGAACCGGGGCGCCGCGTACACGTCCGGCAGCACGAGCGGGATGCGGCGGCTGATGACCTCGGGGCAGTAGCCGTGGTCGCGGGCCATGACGCGGCCGACCTCGGGTCCTGCCATCGCGTCCTGCGGGCCGAGATTGCTGGGCAGGCCCTGCGGGGTGTGCAGACCGGCGAAGAACTGCTGGTCGGTGATGAGGTTGACCATCGCGTACGGCGTGCCCGCCGCGTCCGCGAGTTCGGCGGCGAGTGCGTCGAGGCCGGCGTCCGCCTTGCCCAGGCCGAGCTGGGCGAGGCGTGCGACGCGCGCGTCGAGTTCGGTGTCGGGGGCTGCGATGTGCAGACCCGTCTCTGCGTCAAAGGGCACGGTGAGGGTTCCCGTCGAAGGTGGTGGTGGGCGAAGTGGGTGTGGGCGGGGCGAGCACGGGCTCGGACTCCGGGGACGAGCGAAGCGACAGCGTGAGCGCGTACTCGACGAGCCGGATCAGGACCTGCTGGGTGGAGTACGGGGCGCGCGCGTCGAACATGATGACGGGGACGTCGGGGTTCAGCTCGATGGCGGCCTGCACCTCCTCCGCCGTGTAGCGGTGGGCGGTGTCGAACTCGTTGACGGCCACGACGAAGGGCACGCCCCGGTCCTCGAAGAACTCGACGGCGCTGAAGCAGTCGTCGAGGCGTCGGGTGTCGGCGAGCACGACCGCGCCGATGGAGCCGAGCGCGAGGTCGTCCCACATGAACCAGAAGCGGTCCTGGCCGGGTGTGCCGAACAGCAGGAGCTGCAACTGCTGGCGCCACAGGGTGATGCGGCCGAAGTCCATGCTCACGGTCGTGGTGGTCTTGTTCTCCACGCCGGCGAGGCTGTCGGTGGCCGCGCTGGCGGTGGTGAGGATCTCCTCCGTGGTCAGCGGTTCGATCTCGCTGACCGTGGCGACCATGGTCGTCTTGCCCACCCCGAACCCGCCGGCGATGACGATCTTCAGCGCGGTCAGGGGGATGTCGTCAGAGGCTTCGAAGGCCTTCAAGTGCCGCCTCCAGGAGGAGTGGGTCGCTTCCGTCCGCCTCTCGCGGGGGAAGCGCGGGAACGAGTACGTGGGCGTCGAGCAGGTCGGACAGCAGGATCTTGGTCACCTGTACGGGGATCCCGAGGCGGCCGGCGATCTCGGCGACCGAACACGGTTCCCGGCCGCACAGTTCGAGCACCTGGGCGCTCTCGGGGCCGAGCCGGTCCACGGTCGAGGGCGCGAGGCCGGGAGTCGCCCGTACCCGGGACACGAGGCCCAGGGCACGGGCGGGGCGGGTGCGGCCCCCGGTGAGTGCGTAGAGCCGCAGGTGGGCCGTGTCCTCGGCCATCCAGGGCTCGTCGGTGAAGTCCTGCACCGCTAGTCGACCAGCGCGCCGGAGGGCCCCGGTGCGGTGCGCGCGGGCGTGCCGAGGTGGCCCCTGACGCTCTTCACGAGCATCGCGATCTCGTAGCCGACCACTCCGACGTCCGCGCTCTTGTCCGTCAGGACGCCGAGTACGCCGTTGACGCCGGCCCGGGAGACGAACAGATAGCCGCCGTCGCCCTGCACGATGACCTGCTCGACCCCGCCGAACGACCGCTGGATGGTGCCGAGTCCGCCGCCGAGCGAGCACATGCCGGTGGTGATGGCGCTCAGCCGGTCCGCGTCGTCGAAGCCGAGACCGTGGCTGTGGCGCATCACGCCGTCGCTGGACGCGAGGACCGCGCCCGTCACGGCGGGCACCCTGGCGGCGAGGTCGGCGAGCAGCCAGTCCAGGTCCTGGTCGAATGATGGCTGGGTCATCGGTACTCCTGGGAGTCATAGCGCTGAGTGGGTGCCACCGCAGATCCGGGGGTGGCCCCGTCGTCGTGCTCGGCCCGTTCGAGTCCCGCGGTGAAGCGGGCGAGCAGGCCGGCGTCGATCGACTCGCCGTCGCCGACGTCGGCGGCCGGCCCCTGCTCGCGCAGTTGGGGGGAGAGATGTGTGCGGCGTTCCTTGTTCCGCTGGGCCAGGGCCGGGCGCCCGGTGGGGTCCTCGGACGGCGCGGCGGCGGATGCGGCGGATGCGGCGGGGACCTGCCGCTGGGGAAGGGGCGGGTTGGTCACGGCCGTGGCCTCCCGTGCCGCGTGGGGCCGTGCGGGGTCCACGGCTGCGGGCAGCGGCTGCGCCTGTCGGTTCACGACCGGCGCGGGGGCCCGGTGGGGCTCCGGCGCCGCGGGGGCCTGCGCCGCCGGAGCCGGGGCCGCCTGCTGGGCGGTCTGCTGGGCGGTCTGCTGGGCGTTCTGCTCGGCCGCCTTCTGAGCGGCTTTCTGGGCGGCCTTCTGAGCGGCCTTCTGCGCCGAGGACTGGGGGGCGCGGGTCTCGGTGAGGACCGAGTGCGACAGGACGACGACGGCCTGGACGCCTCCGTAGAGGTTCTCCTGGAGCTGCACCACGAGTCCGCGGCGCCTGGCTATCTTCGCGACGACGAACAGGCCGGTGCGGCCGTCCTGCAGCTGCTGGTCGACGTCGAAGAGCTCGGGCTGGGCGAGCAGGCGGTTCATCTCGTCGCGCACCTCGGCGGGCATGCCGAGGCCCCGGTCCTCGATCTCGACGACCATGCCGGACGCGGCCATCTGGGCGCGGATCATCACCTGGGTGTGGGGCGGCGAGAACTTGGTGGCGTTCTCGGCGAGTTCGGCGATCAGGTGGATGATCTCGACGGCGGAGTGGCCGAGGACCTCGTAGCCGGAGGGCGGCGGCAGCACACGGACGCGGGGGTAGTGCTCGATCTCGGCGACGGCCTGGCGCAGCACGGTGGCCAGCGGCACCGGGGAGCTGAAGTGGCGGGGCACGGCGCCGCCGAGGACCGCGAGGCTCTCCACGGAGCGGTGGACCCGGGTGACGAGGTGGTCGATCGTGTAGAGCCGGTCGAGGTGCTCGGGGTCCTCCACGACCCGCTCGGCGTCGTCGAGTTGCTTCAGCGAGCGCGTCACGAGGAGCTGCAGCCGCCGGGCGATGTTGACGAAGGCGTCCACCTGCTGGCGCGTGCCCGCCTTGATCACCGCGGTCTGCGCCGTGTACTGGAAGTGCCGCAGGTGCTGTTCGAGGGCGCCGAACGCGTGGGTCGCGGCGGCCGTCTCGGGGACCGGGGCGGGGTTGTCGGGGCGGTCGCCGGTGCGCAGTTGCTCCGCGATGTGAGCGACGCTCTGGTGCCCTTCGGCGGCGAGCGCCGTCAGGTGCCTGATCCACTCGCCGACCGCCGCGTCGTTCTCGGCGCGCTGCCGGGTGAGCACGTCCGCGGTGCTGTGGGCGGCCCGCCGCGCCGCGGCCAGGACGGCCGCGCAGCACACTCCGGCCGACACGCCCGCGCCCCACACGAACGGTCCGGAGGCTCCCGCCGCGGAGACGGCGAACGCGCCGCCCGCGAGGACGGCGACCGTGCCGGCGGGAGCCATCCCGAGCACCGTGGCCCGTTTGCGCAGACCGCTCTCGGTCCTCAGGTCGGCACCGGCGGCCTTGCCGGCTCTCCGGCTGCTGCGGTGGGCGCCGGATGCGGTGGCGTCCGACGAGTTGTGAGACATAGGCGTCCTCAAGACGAGCGGAGGGGCTGCGCACGCGCGCCGACATACGGTCGGCCGCGCCCGCGGTCGTGCGAACCTCCTTGTGACGGAGGTCCGTTGTGACTCGCGTGCATCTTGTCCAGGGTGACTGTCGCGTGGCAAAACGGCCTCGGCGACGAACATCAACTCTGTCGGTCCGACCCGGGCGGAGCTACGGCTGGGGAGGGTCGTTCCGGGGTCGTTTCCCTCGAAGAGGTGTGAGATCCCGTCCTGCCGGATCCCCGCCGTCCGGTTTCCGGGAAGGTGTTACTGCCGGTCCGGAGTCCGACGGCACCCCCCAACGACCCGCAAACGACCCCGGCGCCACCTTCCCAGCCCTGTCTCAGTCCTCGAACTCGCCCACGTAGCGCAGCACTCGCTCGAGTTCCTCGACGTCCATGAGGCGGCTGCGCGGGCGCAGCATCCCCGCGATGCCGTACGCGCCCAGCTCACGGCAGCGCCGCACCAGCCAGCTCCGGTCGAGGTCGAGATGGACGGCGAGGGAGCTCAGCCGCTCCTCCGAGGTGTCGCCCTTGGTGACGCTCTGGCTGCGGGCGTGCTCGACGACCTGGGCGTACGCGCTGACGTCGGCCAGGCTGTCGGTGGTGTCGACGTGCCAGATGCCTTCGGACCCGAGCCAGTTCGCGGAGATGACGCGGCGTCCGGGGACCAGCACGAAGCCGTCTATGCCGCGGTACTCGGGCTCGGCGCACACCCAGATCGTCTGCCCGTCGCGTTCCATCATCGCCACGGCCAGCCAGAGCAGGATCCGCTCGTAGGGCTGGCTCTCCCGGGAGTCTCCCGCGGGGATGCAGAACACCCGCTCGGTGGCGGCCTCCCCTTCGGCGAGGCGCTTGTGGAGGGCGTGGCGGAACTGCGTCCAGGAGGCGAAGAACAGCCAGACCGCAGCCTCCTCCCCCGTCCGCACCGGGGTCCAGAAGACGGGCGCCGGGCTCACCTCGTCGAGGCGCCGGATGATGTGCTCGGCGCAGAAGTACATGCCGAGCCAGGCGCTGCCCACGTTGGTGAGTTCGGGGACGGCGGAGCGCGCGACAGCCGAGCGGCGCTGCGCCCACAGGGGTTCCAGGGTCTGCTGTTCGGCGTGCAGCACGTGGTCGTTGGCCAGCAGGCTGTCGTCGAGGTTGAGCATCGCCCACAGCAGGCCGTACGTCAGATCGTCGATCTTGTACGGGGTCGAGATCGGCAGCGTCTCGGCCGTGACCGCTAACTGACGGCGGGCATGGGCGGCGTCCAGCGCATACAGACCGTCGTCCCCGAGCGTGCCCAGGAGCAGGGCGCGGCGGGTTGCCCGAGTGAAGGCCCGGACGTGGGCGTGGTGGTGGGCTCCGATGACGACGCGGCCGCCCTCCTCGGCGGCCTCGTAGAGCTGGACGGCGACGGACGTCCCGTCGAAGAACCCCTGGCCGTCCAAGTGCCAGACGCCCTCCATGCCCGAGGCACGGCCCATCGGGTCCAGGTAGGACGTGTCGAACATGGCGTTGAGGAGCCGGGCCGCGTCCCGCGCGGCGCTGGGCGAGATCTGCGGCAGTACGACGCCGCGTTCCGCCGCGGGCCGCAGAAGCGTCTCGACGTCGACGCCGAGCATGAACTCCAGGACGGCGCCGGCGTCGCTGCGCGGTATCTGGTCGCCGGAGAGCCAGCGTTTCCAGGTGGCCTGGGAGGCGGTGACCGTCGCCAGGTCGGGACGGTTCAGTTTCGCGGCTGCGAGCTGGGCGGACCGGGTGAACTCTTCTTCGAACGTAGCGAAGTGGCCGCAGCCCCGCTCCGTCAGCAAGGCCCGCAACAGCGTCCGGGGGCGCATCGTTTAACTCTCTCCACGTCTTCGGAAGTCGCGAGCCCCCCGTGGCTCGCCGGTCGTTCGGCCGGAGTCGGTCAGTCTCGTCACGAGCCCGGATCAGGACACGTCCGAACCGACAGGGTCCCAGACGCGGAGATCAACATCTTCATGCCGAGCATTATGCATACGGACCGTCAAACCATGGGCATCGGTTGCCGAATCGGTGTAACCACACACACCCCGTCGTCACAGAGCGGGCTTCGGGTCCCGCGCACGCGGCGGCGGCGGTGTCAGCCGCAACTGCCGCTCCGCGTCGCCGCGTTCGACATCGTGCCTGACCAGCAGGGACAGCAACTGCGCGACGGTGAGCCCCGACTCGGCCGGGTGCCGCAGGATGGTCCCTTCCTCGATGCGGTACGCGTTCGAACGCCCCTGCCGCGTGCGGGTGAGGTAGCCGCCCTCTTCGAGATCGGAAACGATCTTCTGGACCGCCCGTTCGGTGAGCCGGCAGCGCGCGGCGATGTCACGGATGCGCGTCGCGGGGTCGTCGGCGACGGCGGCCAGCACGCGGGCGTGGTTGGTGAGAAAGGTCCAACCGGTATGCGGTTCAGGTACTCCACCCATGCCCTCCAGAGTACGAGCTTCGATTCGCGTATCCAAAAGGGTGAATAGCATTTCCCGTATCACTTGACGCGTGAAGCACGCCGGGGCGAGGCTGGAGGAGGTAGAGGCGCGGTGGACGCGCCCCGGGAGCACGCCATGTCGAAACGCACCCTTTCCGCACGTCTGATCATGGACGACGACGCCGCTCCGGCGGCGTCGGGCTACAGCCCGCCCGGAATCGCGCGATCACCGTTGGTCGTCCAGGTGCGGACCGTCGACGACCGGACCGTGGTGACGGTGTCGGGAGCGGTCGACGTGACGAGCGCGCAGGCCTTGCGCGGCCGGCTCTACGAAGCTGTACGGCAGTCGCCTCGCGGCATCGAACTTGATCTCGGCGCCGTCGGCCATTGCGACGCCCACGCGCTCGACGCCCTGCTCCGGGTCCGCCGGCACGCCATGGACCACGGCAAGACCGTCACGATCCTGACCCCGGGCGCGGACATGAGCACGCTCCTCTCGGAGACGGGCACGCTCCCCCTCTTCACCGCCGGGAGCGAGAGCGGCAGTGCGCAGGATCCGTACACCGAACTCGCCCAGCTGCGGCGGGCGATGCGGACGCGTCCTGTGATCGACCTGGCCCGCGGTGTCCTGATGGCGTCCTTCGGCTTGAGCGCCGAGGACGCCTGGCAGGTACTGGTCTCCGTTTCCCAGAATACAAACACCAAGCTCCACCGGGTGGCCGGCGGACTGGTCGGCGCCGTCACGGGTGACCCGCTCCCGGAGGACTTCCAGGAGCTGCTGGCCGCCACGGTCGCCAAGGTCCGCACGAATCCCGGACAGGAGCCCAGGCAGAATCCCGGGCAGGAGCCCGGCTAGGAGCCGAGAGGAGCCCGGACAGCGATGCGTATCGCGTTCCTGATGGCGCCCCGGGGCGTCGAGCAGGTCGAACTCACCCGTCCCTGGCAGGCCGTGGCCGACGCGGGCGACGAACCCGTCCTCGTATCGACGCGGCCGGGGCGGATCCAGGCCTTCCGCCATCTCGACAGGGCCGACACGTTCCCCATCGACGTGGCGGTCGGCGACACGTCGGCCGCGTCCTTCGACGGGCTCGTCCTGCCCGGCGGCCTTGCGAACCCCGACGCGCTGCGCATGGACGAGCGGGCCGTCTCCTTCGTCCGCGACTTCTTCGACGCCGGCCGCCCGGTGGCCGCGATCTGCCACGCGCCGTGGACCCTGATCGAGGCGGGCGTCGTCGCGGGCCGGGTGCTCACCTCGTTCCCCAGCCTGCGGACGGACATCCTCAACGCGGGCGGCACCTGGGTCGACGAGCAGGTCCGCGTCTGCGACCGCGCCTCCGGCAAGCTGATCACGAGCCGCAGGCCGGACGACCTCAAGGCGTTCTGCGAGGCGATCGTGACCGAGTTCCCCAAGACGTGACCCCAGCAGCCGCTCCCCCGCGCGCCACCGGTGACGCTAAGAACGGAACGCCCCGTCCGTGCCGAAGGCCCGTGCGTGGAAGCGCTCGCCGATGCGGCGGTGGGTGGCGGCGTCCGGGTGGAGCTGGTCGGGCAGCGGCAGTTCGGCGAAGTCGGCCTCGCCGTAGAGGTCGCGGCCGTCGAGGTAGTACAGGTTCGGGTCGTCCGCCGCCCGCTGCTCGACGACACCCGCCAGCTCGTCCCTGATGACGTTCAGCGTCAGCTTCCCGGCCGCCCGTTCCGCGGGGTCACCGGCGGCCCGGAACTGGAGCCTGCCCTCGATGAGGTTGCCGAAGTCCGGGGCGCTGGGGCCCGGCGTGTCCTCGTGAATGGGGCAGTGGATGGGCGACACGACGAGCAGGGGCACGGTCGGATGTCCCTCACGGATGGTGTCGAGGAACCCGTGCACCGCCGGGGTGAAGGCCCGCAGACGCATCAGGTCGGCGTTGACGACATTGATGCCGATCTTGACGCTGATCAGGTCCGCGGCGGTGTCCCGCATGGCGCGCGCGGTGAACGGATCGAGCAGGGCGCCGCCTCCCAGGCCGAGGTTGACCAGGTCCACCCCGCCGAGGCCGGCGGCGAGGGCGGGCCAGGTCGAGCTCGGGCCCGCGGCGTCCGATCCGTGACTGATCGAACTGCCGTGGTGCAGCCACACCTTGCGCCCGCCCTCCGGCACGCACGCGACGGGTGCGTCCGTCCGCAGGGCGACGAGCTGGGTGATCTCGTTGTACGGCAGCCAGATCTCGACGTCCTTCAGCCGGTCGGGCAGTCCGGCGAACCGCACGGTGCCGACGGGCCCCGGCCGGGTCTCCCGGGTGCCGGTCGCCATGTCCACCGTCATGACGTTGCCGCCGGTGACATGGGCCTGCGCCGCCAGAGCGCCGTCGATCAGCAGGTCGTACACGCCGTCCGGCCGGGGCGGCGCGCCCACGTACGCCATCTTGGTCCGCAGCGCGTCCAGTTCGACGACGGTGGCGCTGGTGCGGAAGACCAGGCGCACGCCGGACGGCTGGGCCTCCGCCATGGCCAGCTGGCCGTCGGAGACCTGCGCCCGGGCCCTGGCGGGCAGCCGGTGCGGCAGCACGCCGTACTCGGTGCGCTCCAGCTCGCACGCGCCGCGCACGAGGGCGGCGGTGACGGGGGTGGTGGTCCAGTTGTCGTCCGTGTGCGGTGCCATGTGATGCCTCAACCTGTTGAGCGATAGGTCCGGTTGGCCGATGGGGCCGGTTGATCGATGGGCCCGGTCGGCCGGAGTGTGGTCAGGGTGCGGGCCAGTTCCGCAGGGTGGCGTCGAGGGCGTCGAGGATCCGTGTCCAGGTCTCCTGCGAGTCGGGGGCGCTGTGGCTGAACCCGCCGCCCATCTCCAGGCTCACGTAGCCGTGGAAGACGCTGCCCAGGAGCCGTACGGCGTGGGTCTGGTCCGGTTCCGTGAGGTCGTACCCGCGCAGGATCGCCCGCGTCATCTGCGCGTGCCGCACGCCCGCGCTCGCGGCGGCGGTCTCCGGGTCGAGCCGCAGCTGGGCCGCGGCGTAGCGGCCGGGGTGTTCCCTGGCGTAGTCGCGGTAGACGTTCGCGAGGGCGGCGAGGGCGTCCTTGCCCGCCCGGCCGGCCAGGGCGGCGGCGCCCCGGTCGGCGAGTTCCTCCAGTGCGAGCAGCGCGATGCCGGTCTTGAGGTCCTGGGAGCTCTTCAGGTGCGAGTAGAGGCTCGCGGTCTTGACGTCGAACCGTCTGGCGAGCGCCGCGACGGTCACATGGTCGAACCCGGCCTCATCGGCCAGTTCGGCTCCCGCCCGGATGAGACGTTCCGTCGTCAGCCCTACGCGCACCATGACTCTCTCCCCGATCAGCGAACTCGATTATGCATCTGCCTAATACCTATAGGCAAATAGACGACTGCATTAGGCGCGGGTCCGGGACCTACCGTGGAGGCCGGGCCGGGCGCGGGTGCGACGGTCACAGCGGCGCGCCGCCCCATCGATCCCCCGCGGGAGTGGTGGCATGGGCGACGTCACGAACAACCAACAGCGACACCTCGGAGGTAGCGATGTCCTCGAAACGACGCCGTAAGAAGAAGGCCCGCCGCAAGCACGCGGCGAACCACGGCAAGCGTCCCCAGTCCTGAGGGCCCCCGCCCGATCCCGGGGGCGGTGCCGTCCGGTGCCGCCCCCGACACCCGTTTCGCTCACCCCTCTCCGGCATTCGAGTCACCCGGGCGAGCGGTCACCGCGATCGTCACGACGTCCACCTAGGATCCGCTGCGTGGCACACACCTTCGACGAGCTCGTCGAGAGACAGCAGGCCGCGAACGCGGCACACCACGAGGTCCTGCGACTGCGCGACACCTACGGTCCACCGGGCCTCGAGCCGTGGAGCGAGGCGCAGACCCAGACCTACGAGACTGCCTGGCGCGCGTGGCGCGACCTGGCCCGTGACGTGCAGGCCGCCGTCACCGAGTACGCCAAGGACGAGGGCCTCGCCAGGAACGACGTCGAGGCGGACGTGAAGGCGAAGGCGGGTGGCGACGCCGCGTAGCGGGCGTCAGACCGTCGATGCCGCGACCCGCTCGGGGGCCGGTTCCCGGCGCGTACGTGCCGCCCACCGCGCCACCGGCCCCAACGCGTACGACGCGGCGAGGACCAGGCCGCCGAGCAGCAGCCAGCCCGGCACGCCCATCCCCAGCAGCAGCGCGGTCAGCAGCAGCGGGCCCAGCGTGCGGGCGACCGTGACGCCCGTACCGAAGAAGCCCTGGTACTCGCCGATGCGTCCGGGCGGGGCGAGATCGAAGCCCAGCTGCCAGGAGCCGGCCGACTGGAGCATCTCGGCGGCGACCAGGAGCACCGATCCCCCGACCAGCGCTGCGGCCTCGGCCCAGACGGGTCCGGTGGCCGAGGCGGCGAAGACGCCGCAGGCGAGCAGCATCAGGGCGCCCGAGCGGCGGATGGCGCGGGCCGCCGTCGAGAGGCCGGAGACCGAGCGGGCGGTGCGGACCTGGAAGAGCATCACGGCGCCGGTGTTGAGGATGAAGAGCGCGGAGACCAGCCACTCGGGGGCGTCGGTGCGCTCGTTGATCCACAGCGGAAGTCCGAGGCTGAGCAGGGGCATCCGCAGGAGCAGGACCGTGTTGAGGAGCGCCACGGCGGCGTAGGGGCGGTCCCGCAGGACTTCGAGCCGCGCGCCCCGCACGGCCGGCGCCGGTGCGACGCGCGGCAGCCGCAGCAGGACGAGGGCGCAGAGGACGAAGCTCAGCGCGTCGACCGCGAAGACCGCGAGATAGGCCGCCCTGGTCCCGGCGGACAGCGCGACTCCGCCGAGGGCCGCTCCCACGGCGAGTCCGGCGTTGAGTGTCGACTGCAGGTGGGCCAGCGCGCCCGTGCGCTCCTCCTTGGTCACCAGGCCGGCGAGCAGCGCCTGGCGTGCCGCCGCGAGTCCGGACTGCGCGGTCGCATAGAGGCAGGCGGCCACGAGAAAGGGGAGGAAACCGCGTACGACGAGGAAGGAGGCGACCGCGGCGGCGGTCGCGAGGGCGAGCAGGACCGCCGTGCCGCGCGGGCCCCGGCGGTCCGCGATCCGGCCGAGCGGAACGCCGACGACGGAGCCGACCGCCCAGGCCACCGTGAGACCGAGGCCGATCCGGGCGGGCGGGAGGCCGACCACGTGGGTGAAGTAGAGCGCCGAGGTCACGTAGTAGGCGCCGTCACCCAGCGAATTGCTCAACTGGGCCAGGGCGAGCGTGCGTTGGGGGCCGGCGGGCGGCAGCAGCTGTGACATGACATGGACAGTACGCGAGCATCGGCCCACACCTCTGGGGCAATTCCCGGCCTGATGATTGGGCCACTTCGAGGCACCTGACCACCGCGTACCGACCTGCCACGCAGCTACCGCGCAGCCGCCGCGTATCGACCTGACCGGAAACCGTCGTAGACTCGAACACATGTCCGAACTGCCGCCTGACCTGCCACGTCTCCGCACTCTGGAGACCTGGCTCGTGCTGTCCCTGGACAGGGTCCGCCGCAAGATCGCGGAGGCGGAGCGGCAGGAGACCGAGAAGCAGCGCGGCGAACGCGACCGGCCACCGGCCCCGGACTGGCTGATCGAGATGGGCCTCGGCGGCCGCGCCCCCGTGTACGTGCACGTGGGCGGTTGCCACATGGCGGGCAAACGGTCCCAGGGCGCCACCCGGGACCAGGCGCGACGCGCCCTGTGGGAGCAGGTGCCCAGCTGCCCCCACTGCAGCCCGGACGCGGCACTCGGAGTGCTCGACTGAAACCGGGGGTCACACACGGCCGACGGCGGCCGGGGACGGAGCGAGCCCCGCCCGGCCGGGGGGGGGTGGGCCGAGCGGGGCTCTGTGTCCATCATCCCGGAAAAGCTCCTGGCCAGCGGATGCACGCGCCCGGCATTCGGATGACCCTGGAGATATGGACGTGCCGATAGTCGTGCACCGCCCCTCGCCCACGGGTGGGCGCAGGGTGACGGCGCGCGGACAGATCCTCGGTCTCGCGCACTCCGACGCGGAGGTCGTCGAGTTCCTGCGCCAGGCCGGGCTGCCGGACGCGGAGCTGGTGCTCGACGACCCGGCGTGGGTGAAGTGGCGCGGCGGACGCGCCCACCATTACGAAGCCGCGTGAGGCCACGTCCCGCTACGCCACCGGGTACCTGACGCTACTCCTCGGCCTCCGGCGGCCGGGTCCTGAAGATCAGGAGCGCCACGTCGTCATGGTCCTCCCGGTCCCGCAGCGCGGCGAGGAGATGGTCGCAGGTGTCGTCCAGGGACACCCTCGGCTCGGCGAGCAGGCCGAGCAGGGTGTTGATGCGGGTGTCGATGGCGTCCGAGCGTGTCTCGATCAACCCGTCGGTGTAGAGCACCAGTTGGTCACCGGTCTCCAGCTTCACGGTCGTCTCCGTGAAGGCCACGTCACCGACGCCGAGGGGTGTCCCCGAGGGCAGGTCGAGCAGTTCGGGCCGCAGGCCGGCCCGCACGAGGATGGGCGGCAGATGACCCGCGACGGCGATCCGGCACTCGCTGCGGTACGGGTCGTACACGGCGTAGATGCATGTGGCGAACCCGGGGTCGAGCTCGGCGGCGGTGTGGTCGAGGTGGCGCAGCACCTCCGCGGGCGCGAGGTCGAGGTCGGCCAACGTACGGGTGGCGGTGCGGAGTTGGCCCATGGTCGCGGCGGCGTTGATGCCGCTGCCCATGACGTCACCGATCACGAGGGCGGTCTTGTCCCCGGCCACCGGGATGGTGTCGAACCAGTCGCCGCCGATCTCGCTGGCCGACTGCGCGGGCTCGTAGCGGTAGGCGATCTCCAGGCCGGGCCGCCGCGGTGGCCTGGGCGGCAGCAGGTGGCGCTGGAGCGTGAGAGCCGTGCGGCGCTCGCTCTGGTACGAGCGGGCGTTGTCGATGGACACCGCGGCGCGGGCCGCCAGTTCACCGGCGAGTACGACGTCGTCCCGGCTGAAGGGGGCCATGTTCCGCGCGCGGCCCAGGTCCAGCGCGCCGAGCACCTCACCGCGGGCGATCAGCGGCACCGCCATGTAGGAGTGCAGCCCCGCGCGGGCCAGGAGCCGGGCGGATTCCGGGTCCGGGGCGATGCGCTGGAGGTCTTCCTCGCTGACGTGCTCGACCAGCACCGGGCGCCCGGAGGTCACGCACTGGGTGATGTACCGGTCGGCCGCGTAGCTGGCGATCTGCCCTGGTGTGTCGGCCGCGTGGAGGGCGTTGGTGGAGTACGCCGCCCGCACCGCGAGCGCACGGAACAGGGCCGGTCCGCCGGCCAGGTGGTTGGTCTGGCGCCGGCCTTGCAGCACGGCGTCGAGGATGTCGACCGCCGCCAGGTCCGCGAGGCCGGGAACGACGACCTCCGCCAGCTCGTGGGCGGTCTGCTCGACGTCGAGGGTGGTGCCCACGGTCGTCGACGCGTCGGCGATGAGGGCGAGGCGGCGGCGGGCGCGGGCGGCCTCCTGCGAGGCCTGGTGCTGTTCGCTCACGTCGACCACGGAGATCGCGAGCCCGAGGACCCGGCCGGACGGGTCCTCAAGGCGGTAGTAGGACACCGACCAGGCGTGTTCCGTGTCGGTGGCGCCGCCGGGGCGGCCGATGGTGAACTCGTTGAGGACCGGGATGCCCGTGGAGAGAACCTGGCGCATCGTGACCGCGATGGCGTCGCCGTCCAGGAACGGCAGGGCCTCACCGACGCTGCGGCCGATGTGCTGCTCGGCGGGCAGGGCGTTGATCTGTTCGAGCGCCGGGTTGACCATCACGTAGCGCAGGTCGGTGTTCAGGACCGCCAGGCCGATCGGTGACTGGGCCACGAGGCGGACGGACAGGGCGAGGTCCCGCTCCACCTCGCGCAGGAGGGTCTGGTCGGTGGCGATACCCAGCGCGTAGACGGCTCCGTGCTTGTCAAGGAGGCGCATGTTGCGGAACTCCACCAGCCGGGTGCTGCCGTCCTTGCCCCGGACGGGGAACACCCCCGCCCATGTCTCGCCGCTCGCCATGACCTGGGCGAACAGCTCGACCACGAGGTCCACGTTCTCCGGGGCGACCAGCAGGCGTGCGGCGGACCGGCCCAGCGCCTCCTGGGCGCTCCAGCCGAACAGTTCCTCGGCCTGGGGGCTCCACAGTCTGATCCGGCCCTCGGCGTCCAGCATCACCGCGGCCACGGCGAGGGCGTCCAGGAGGCCGCTCGGCTCGGATTCCCTGTTCACCGCCGCTGCTGCGCCCCGCGACGAACCGATCGCATCCATCCAGACACCTCCCCCGTTCGGCCGGGGTCCGAGGGACGGCTGAACAAGGTCAGCCTCCTTCGGGATGTCGTCGATTCCGTCGAGGACGAGTCGGCGGTCAGCCGGAACTCCGGTGTGTGGTGCGGACAAGCTTCTCGGCCATAGTGCCTCCAGGCTCCCCACGGCATTTTATGCCCCTTTCCCGGGGAAGGTCATGTTCGCTTCCACCGGTCGCGGATCAGTCCCAGGCCGTCCACGGCGGCTGGGGAGAGCCGGGATTCGCGCAAGCCGGACAGGGGCATCCAGGTGACGGCGCCGGTGGAGTCGCCCGCCTTGGTCACCGCGAGAGGACCCGGCTTGAGGTCGACGAGGTAGAAGAGCCCCACCAGATGCCGGTCCACCCCCAGCCGGTGCGCGGTGTACGTCCGCGCGTCGACGAGCCGGGCGTCGACGAGCTCCCGTCCCGTCTCCTCGTACAGCTCACGCTCCAGCGCATCGCGCGGCTGCTCCCGCGGGTCGATCCCTCCGCCGGGCAGGTGCCACAGGCCCGGCTCGAAGACCGGTGAGCTGTCCGTGAGTTGAGTCAGCAGCAGCTGCTCCTGCGTGACGGCGATCGCATACGCCGAGACCCGCGAACGCATCCGACCTCCCACGCCGCACCCCTCAGGGCATCGGCTCCCCACGGGACCGACGCAGCCGATGTAGGGGAACAACCTATCGATTACGCGCCCCGAACGGTCGGGAATCCACGTGATCCGATGGAGCCCGTCAACATGACACGCCGGACAGCTCCGTGCGGGTGTCCCTCGCGGCCATGGCAGAACATGGCACTTGCGGGCTCGTTGACCTACCCGAGGACGTCTTCGGGTTCCTGTCGTGGCGACGGCAACCGGTGCACACCCTGAGGGCAGGCCTCCATCACGGGCCCCCTCCGCTCCCCATCCGGCGCGGAGGGGGCCTCTCCTCCGGCCTCTCCTCTCCTCCCGTCCGGCCCGCGGGCCACCTCGTCCGGCCAGGCGTGCATCAGCCGATCGGTCGACCCCGGTGTCATCCGTCGGACCCCCGCACAGCAGCCTTCAGGGCGACCGGCCGGCCCGTACCGCGCCACGAGAATGGACGGCGGAGCGGGGACCCGGATGCGCCACCGCTCCTCCCCTACGGACATGGAGCACCGAGATGCACGACCGCGACCGCCGACTCCTTGACGCCGCCCGCAGGGGTGCCGCCGACGATGTGCGCGCGGCCCTGGACGCCGGGGCCTCGGTGGAGGCCCGCGACGAGGAACTGCGCTCCCCCCTGCTGCTCGCGGCGCTCGACGATCACGTCGAGGCCGCGCGCGTCCTGGTCGGGGCGGGTGCGGCATGACGGCGCGCGCACGCGGCGTCCTCGGAGCGGTCGCCCTCGTCCTTCTTGCGGCGGGGTGCACCTCGACCTCCGCGTCGGGCTCCACCACCCCCGCGCCGGAGGCCGGCGAGGTCGCCTCCTCCGCCCCGGCCCCCGCCCGTACCGCCCAAGGCACCCTGCTGGTCGCGGACTTCGGCGGTGACACGGTCACGTTCGTCGACCCGGAGCGCGGCCCTCTCGACTCCGTGAAGGTGGGCACCGCACCGTACGGACTCGTCGTCGGCAAGGACGGCAGGGCCTGGGTGGCGACGGCCGAAGGGGTCGCCGTCGTCGACACGAAGACCCGCACGAGCCTCAGCCGTATCCCGTACACCACGAAGACGGGCCCCGCCACGACCGGCGAGTACCGGGGCGGCGGCATGGGCATCGCCCTCGCGCCCGACGGCGAGCATGTGTACGTGGGTGTCAACGTCCCTGACGCGAAGGGGGTGTTGGAGATCATCGACACGGAGACGCGGAAGGTCACGGACACCGTTCCGGTCGGCCGCCGCCCCTTCGACGTCGACGTCTCCCGTGACGGCGGCGAGGTGTACGCCACCGCCCACGACTCCTTCGACGTGACCGCGGTGCGCACCGACGACCTCACCGCGCGCCGGTTCGAGGTCGCCCCGTACGGCACGGAGGGCGGGCTCGGTTCCTGGCTCAAGCCGCACTACGCCGCCGTACGCGACGACGGAAAGCTCCTGCTGCCTTTCGAGGGCGAGAAGCTGGCCGTCCTCGACCCGCGGACCGGCAAGGTCGCCGTCGAACCGATGACCGCCGACACGCACCAGCACGGCGCGCAACTCACCCCCGACGGCACCCTGCTCGTGGTGGGCACGGGTCCGATCGGCTCCGACGACCACGACGCGTCGCTGACGATCCGGACCGCCGACGGGAAGGAGCGGGTCGTCCCCCTCGACGGCCCGCACGAGGACGTCGCCGTGTCGCGCGACGGCCGCACCGCCTACGTCACCGGAGGCTTCACCCGGGACGGGTACTGGGACGGGATCACCGTCGTGGACCTGGACAGCGGGAAGACCCACCGGCTGCCGGCGGGCCACCGGCCGCTGGGCATCGCGGTGTTGTGAGCACGGGCGGCGCGTGGCGAGCCGGTCAGTGTTCCGGATCGCCCTCGGAAAGCCGCCGTACGGCACGGGACGCCGCGTCCGCCGTGCGCTGTGCGGCCTTCCGTTCTCGGGTCGCCTCCCTGACACGGCGGGCCGCCGCGTCCGTCTCCTCGGCGGCGAGCCGGTCAGTGTTCCGGATCGCCCTCGGAAAGCCGCCGTACGGCACGGGACGTCGCGTCCACCGTCCGCTGCGCGGCCTTCCGTTCACGCGTCGCTTCCCCGACACGGCGAGCCGCCACATCCACCTCCTCCGCGGCGAGCCGGTCAATGTCCCGGATCGCCCTCGGAAAGCCGCCGTACGGCACGGGACGCCGCGTCCACCGTCCGCTGCGCGGCCCTCCGTTCACGCGTCGCTTCCCCGACACGGCGAGCCGCCACATCCACCTCCTCCGCGGCGAGCCGGTCAATGTCCCGGATCGCCCTCGGAAAGCCGCCGTACGGCACAGGACGCCGCGTCCGCCATCCGCTGCGCGGCCCTCCGTTCACGCGTCGCTTCCCCGACACGGCGAGCCGCCGCATCCACCTCCTCCGCGGCGAGCCGGTCAATGTCCCGGATCGCCCTCGGAAAGCCGCCGTACGGCACGGGACGTCGTGTCCGCCGTGCGCTGTGCGGCCTTCCGTTCGCGGGTCGCTTCCTTGACACGGCGGGCCGCGGCGTCTGTCTCCTCGGCGGCGGCCCGTTGCTCCTCCTGGGCCTCGCCGAGCCGGGCCGTCAGCTGCTCGACGCGTTCGTACGCCGCGGACCGCCGGGCGGTGGCCCGCTCGTGCTCCTTCTCGGCCCGGCGCACCGCTTCGTCGCGCCGGTTCACCTCGGCCGCCGCCTCCGTCGCGGCCTTCATCGCGTCCTTGAGGCGGGCCCGTCGTCTGTCGGCGGCGGTGTCACGCGTCTTGCCACCGCGCGCGGGAGCGGCCGGGCCGCCGGGCTTCTGTTTCACCTGGGCCACAGGCGCGGTGCCGGGGAAGTCGGTGGGCACGGCGGGGGCCTTCGTGAGGGTGCCCGTCGCCCACTGGTCGGCGATCTCCGGGTCGGCGAGGGCCGCGTGGAGGATCTGCTCGACCTCGTGCAGGACGCTCCCGCTCACCGGTTGTCCGGCCTGCCGGGCGAGCCGGCCCGCCTCCCGCGCCAGACCGGCGACCACCACGTGCCGCTGGTGGCTGAGCGTGCGGAACTGGTCGGGGTCGAGCGTGCGGTGCGCTTCCCGCAGCGCCTGGGCGAGTTGGAGGAGCTGCCCCGCCTCCTCCGTCCGGCGCGCCAGGAGGTTCGACACCCAGGCGGCGAGCGTCGGCTTGCGAAGGCCCGCGATCCGGCGGGCGGCGGGCGCGTCCCCGGCCTGTCTCGCCTCGGCCGCCCGTGTGGCACGCGTGGCCGTGAACTGTGCGGGCGGCAGCCGGTAGAGCTCCTCGACGACTTCATCGACATCCACACGTCCACTGTGCCGTCCGCTCCACCGTCCGGGCGGCGCGCGGCGCCGGGACGCGCCGGTCGATGCTCTGGACCGGGGCCCGGGAGTGCCTAGGTCTGTGCGAGGAGGTCGCCCGTCGCCGTACGCCGGTACACCACGCGCCGGCCCACCCGCGTCCCCGTGACCATGTTCGCGTCGCGCAGGACGGACAGGTGGCCGCCGACGGTGCCGAGGGAGAGGCCGAGGTGTGCGGCGAGTTCGCTGCTGGTCGCCGGGCGTTCGAGCTCGTGGAGCAGGGCGGCCCGGCCGCTGCCGATCAGCCGTTCCAGGGCCGGGGCCACCGGTGGCCGCGCGGTCGGGTCGCCGGAGCCGCGGGCCGGGTAGACGAGGGCGTAGCGGTCGGGCGGCGCCTCGGCGAGCCAGGTGCCGCTCGTCACGCAGACCGGGACGAACAGCATGCCGCCCTCGCCGACGATGTGGTCGGGTCCTGGCTGGTCGCTGAAGCGGATCGCGTCGGCGCCGACCCAGGCGCTGCGGCGGTTCATGTGCTGGAGGGCTCTGGGCCAGCCGTACGCGGCGAGCAGTCCCGCCCGGTAGGTGACGTCGCGTTCCAGCAGGGCGCGTCTGCGGGGCCAGTCGGGCCGCACGTGCGTGGTCCACACGTGCCGGAAGAGGCCGGCGGTTCGGGCGCCCCATCCGCGCCCGGTCAGCCACGCCAGGTCGTGGCGCTTCCAGCTGCGGGCCACCGCCGCGTCGAGGTCCGCGCGTATGTCGTCGTCACGGGCCTCGGCGACCGCCTTCAGTTCGTCGGCGAGCTTGGTGCGCATGCCGCCGGTGGGCGGGCGGCTCACATAGCCGGGGAGGTACTTGGTCGAGCAGAGCAGCTCGACGAGGCCCCGGGCGAACGGGTCGGCGTCGAGGATGGCGTGGAAGGCGTCGTGGTGGCGGGTGTGCCACGGGGTGAGCCACGGGTCGGAGCACGGCTTCGTCAGGACGCTCATCGAGCCCAGGGTCTCGGCGCCCGGCGACAGCGCGAACCGCGACTGTGACAGGGCCATCGGACTCAACCGCAGCAGCACCATCTTTCGCCTCCTGCCGAAACGTTAGCGTGCGCGTCCGCGGCTCCCCACACTCGGGCCGATGCGTACCTCCCTTCTCCGACAGGCCGCGTTCCGCCGGTTCTTCGCCGGACGTCTGGTGTCCCTTCTCGGCAGCTCGATGGCGCCGGTCGCCCTGGCGTTCGCCGTCCTCGACGCCTCGGGCAGCGGCCACGACCTCGGCGTCGTACTCGCCGCCCACATGCTGCCGCTGCTCGCGTTCCTGCTGGTGGGCGGCGCGGTCGCCGACCGGTTCCCGCGGCGGACCGTCCTGGTGGCCGCACATCTGGGGGCGGCGGGCACGCAGGGCGCCGTCGCCGCGCTCCTGATGACCGGGCACTACTCGCTGCCGCCGGTGGCCGCCCTCGAGTTCCTCAACGGTGTGCTCGCCGCCTTCACCACACCGGCGCTGCGCGGCGTCGTCCCCCAGCTCGTCACCAAGTCCCTTCTGCAACAGGCGAATTCACTGCTCGGTTCGGCCGGCAACGCGACGAAGATCCTCGGGCCGAGCCTGTCGGGTGTGCTGGTGGTGACGGTGGGGAGCGGCCCCGCCATCGCGTTCGACGCGTTCACCTTTCTCGTCGCGGCCGGTTTCCTCGCACGGCTCTCCCTCACCGGCACCGCCGATGTGTCACAGGGGGCCACGGTGTGGGCCGGCATCCGCACCGGCTGGAGCGCGTTCCGCGCGATCCGGTGGGTGTGGGTCGGCGCCCTGTCCTTCTGCCTGCTGAACCTCGCACAGACCGGTACGTGGCAGATCCTCGGCCCGCAGCTCACCCGGCAGCTCAGCGGAGCGACGACCTGGGGGGTCGTGCTCAGTGTGCGAGGTGTGGGCATGCTGGTGTCGAGCCTGCTGATGTACCGGCTGACGGTGCGGCATCTGCTGCGGTTCGGACTTTCGGCCGGTGTGCTGGGCGCGCTGCCGCTGCTCGCGCTGGGGGCGCGGTCCGCGACGGCGTGGCTGCTCGTCGGGGCGTTCGTCGCGGGGCTCGGTTCCTCCGTCACGGGGGTCGCGTGGGACACCTCGCTCCAGGAGCACGTGCCCGCGCACGTACTGTCGCGGGTCGCGTCCTACGACGACCTGCTGTCGTACGCCGCGATTCCGGTGGGCCAGCTCTGTGTGGGTCCGCTGGCTCAGGCGTTCGGCGCGTTCCGGGTGTGTCTGGGCGCCGGGGTCGTCTCGGCCGCCGCCATGCTGCTGCCCCTGACCTGCGCTGCCGTACGCGGGCTGCCCCACGCGCGGCCCGGCACCGGGGCGCGCTCGATGACGAGGAGTGCGATGTCGTCGTTGAGCTGGCCGCCGGTGTGGGCGAGCAGGTCGCGGTGGACGCGGCGCAGCAGGGAGTCCGGTCCGGCGGCGGGGAAGGAGGCGACCCGCTCGGCCAGGGGGTAGAAGTCGCCTCCCGGTGAGCGGGCCTCGACGACCCCGTCGGTGTACAGGACGAGCATGTCGCCGGCGGCGAAGGCGAAACGGTCGGTGCCGGGCAGCGGGACGGGCAGTTCGCCCATGCCCAGGGGTGGCACGGGGTGACGGGACAGGAGCTCCTCGACCCGCCGTCCGCGCACCAGCAACGGCGGCGGGTGGCCGCAGCTCACCATCTCCGCCTGATGGCCTTCGTCCGGGATGTCGAGCACGAGGGCGGTGACGAAGTGCTCCCCGGCGTCGAGTGCGGTGTCGGCGACCTCTTCCAGGTTCCGGCACACGCTGTCCTCCATGGCCACCACCAGATCGGGCAGCACGTCATGACGGTGGGCGCCCTCGCGGAACGCGCCGAGCACGACCGACGCCTCCCCGATGGCGGCGAGGCCCTTGCCCCGTACGTCTCCGATGACGGCTCTCGTGCCGTCGCGGGCGGCCCGGGCGACCGCGAACAGGTCTCCGCCGATATGCGTCTCGTCCTCGGCCGCCAGGTACAGCCAGGCCACCCGCAGCGGGCCGACCTTGCGGGGCGGCGGTCTCAGCAGCACCCGCTGCGCCGCCTCGGACACCGACCGCACACGGTTCAGCACCTGGCTGCGCCGTTCCCGCGCCCGGCAGAACAGCACGATCAGTACGGAGAGCATGGAGAGCGCGGTGATCTGCGAGACGTGGTTGGCCGTGCCGAGACCGCCGTGCAGCGCCGCGATCAGGACCTGGGCGGCCACGGCCAGGACGCCGACCAGACCGGTGAGGCGCGGGCCCGCCACCGAGGCGGTGAGGGCCGGCGCGATGACGAGCAGCGGGCCCAGATGGACATCGGCCGGTGTGCGGATGTCCACCAAGGTGATCACCACGATCAGACCCAGCGGCACCGCCACCAGGCCGCGGCCCGGTGGCCGCTCCAGGAGGCGATCCACCGACCATCGCGGGAATCTCACATGAGCGATTTTACCCGCAACCTGCGGAAACACCGTGCGTGGCCACGCGTCGGCGAGGTCGGCTACCGTGCCGGGGATGAACACCTCAGCGATCGGCCCGGACTTCAACACCCCTGTCGGGGAGCGCTACTTCGAGGACTACGTGCCCGGGGCGTCCTATGCCTACGGAAGCATCACCCTGACCGAGGAGGAGATCCTCCGGTTCGCCGGGGAGTTCGATCCGCAGAGCATCCACACGGATCCCGAGGCCGCGGAGCGTGGCCCCTTCAAGGGCCTGATCGCGAGCGGCTGGCACACCGCGTCCGTGATGATGCGCCTCTACGCCGACCATTACGTGAGCAACGTCGCGAGCCTCGCCTCCCCCGGCGTCGACGAGCTGCGCTGGACACGCCCCGTGCGGCCCGGGGACAGCCTGTCGATCCGTACGACGGTGCGCTCGGCGCGCCCCTCACGGTCCAAGCCGGACCGGGGGCTCGTACACACCGACGTCGAGGTCCTCAACCAGCACGGCGAGACCGTCCTCACGCTGTCCGCGATGAACCTCCTGCGGCGCCGGACGCAGTGATGCCCGCCCGCGGTCGTCGGGCGCCCTGAGGGAACGGCCCTACGCCTCCCGGGGCGCGAAGACCGCGAGTTCGGCACCCTCGGGGTCGCGCAGGGTGACGCACTCGCCTCCCGCGTCCGTGTCCTCACCCGTGATCGTGCCGCCGTACTCCTCGGCGGCACGCGCGCACGCGGCCGCGTCGGGGACGATGAAACGGACCTGCCAGCGCGGCCGCAGCTCCGGGTCGGGGGCCGATTCAGGACCGCCGCCGCAGAGCGAGGCCACCGGCTCCCCCGCGCAGACCAGGACGACCGCTCCGTCCTCGTACCGCACGTCGCAGCGGCCCGGGCTCGTCCACTCGAGGACTTCGCCGTAGAAGATCGCGGCGTCGAACGCGTCGCGCGTGACCAGGCGCAGCCACAGCGGGGCCGAGCGGCGCCACGCGCCGAAGTCACGGATGAGCCGGCCCGCCCAGATGCCGAACACGGCGCCGGCCCGGTCGGACACCAGTGCCGCCCTGCCCGTCGGGAAGCCGATCGGACCGACGCCCACGGTGCCGCCACGCTCCTGCACCCGGCCGACCGTCTCGTCCGCGTCGGCCACGGCGAAGTACGGCGTCCACGCGACAGGGACCTGCAACGCGGGAGCGACCGCCCCGATGCCCGCCACGGCCCGCCCGTGCGCGAGCGCCACCCGGAACCGCTCACCGAGCGTCGCGGCGCGGAACGTCCAGCCCAGGACCGCCCGGTAGAACGCCTCCGCGGCGGACAGGTCGCGGGCCGCGAGGCTCACCCAGCACGGAGAGCCCAGCACGGCGTGATGAGACGTGTCGCCGTCCGATCCGGTCCTGGAGATCAACTTGCCGCTCATGAAAGACGCCCGCTTTCACCGCCTGGGGACCCGGTCAGCACTACCCACGACCGAGTACCCACCCCACCGCGCACCTCACCCCCTCCACCGCCGACAACCGTCCGCAGACCGCCTGCGACGTGGTGTGACGCAGCGGCCCGCCGAGTAGCACGCCGGCATCCGCGGTCGCAGAATCGAAGTGCAGTCGCATGTCGATGCTTCGGACCGGAGGCACCTACCCGCGAGCGGCGTGCCGCTCCTGATGGATGCCGGCGCCCGTTCCCGCGGCCACGCGCGGCACACCGCTGAGGAGCTATCCCGATGCTCACTGACATCACTGCGGGCACCACCCGGCACCGACGGACCTCACGTCACCCCCACGACGACGCCCCCGACACGTCGGCCGCGTTCGCGCGCATGGCCGACCTGGGCGAGGGTCCCGAGCGCGACGTCCTGTGCGAACTGCTCGTCGAGGCCTGGCTGCCCATGGCGCACCGCATCGCCCGCCGCTACCGGAACAAGGGCGAGAGCACCGAGGACCTGGAGCAGGTCGCGGCCATGGGTCTCGTCAAGGCGATCAACCACTACCGGCCCGAGCGCGGCCCCTTCGAGTGCTACGCCGTGCCCACCATCACCGGTGAACTGCGCCGGCACTTCCGCGACCGCATGTGGGACGTGCACGTGCCGCGCCGGGTGCAGGACCTGCGCAACAAGGTCCGCTCGGCCCGCCGCGAGCTCATGGAGCGGCCCGGCAGCCCCGAGCCGGGAATCGGCGCCATCGCCGCCCGCACCGGGCTGACCGAGGAAGAGGTTCTCGACGGCCTCAAGGCGATCGAGAGCTACAGCGCGCTGTCCCTCGACGCCGAGCTCTCGCCGCCCGGTGTGGACGGGCACAGCCTCTTCGACGCGCTCGGCGCACCCGACACCGCGTACGACCTCATCACCGACCGCGAGGCGGCCAAGCCGGGGCTGCGGCATCTTCCGGAGCGGGAGCGGACGATCCTCTATCTCCGCTTCTTCGAGGGCATGACGCAGGCCCGCATCGCCGAGCAGTTCGGCATCTCGCAGATGCACGTCTCCCGGCTCATCCACCACAGCTGTGAGCGGGTGCGGGAGGAGGCCGACCAGGAGTACGGGGCGGCCGACGGGGTGCCGGCGGCCTGACGCCGGGGGCGCCGCGGACGGCGCGCGGGAGGACACTGGAATCGGGAGCCGGTCGGGTTTCCGCAGCCTGGACACGGTGGCCCGCCCGGTGAGCCGAGCTCCGTCCGCTGCCCCGGCCCCCTGCGGGAGCAAGGGGCGGCAGCCGGCGGGGAGCGGCCGCCGCCGGGATGTATCGGGCGGGGGTCGCAGGGTGCGGGGACGCAGCGTCTCCCCTCCGCGAGTGTCCTCGCGCCCGCCACCGCCCACTCGCCGCGCGCCCGGCCGGCATCGCGGTCACCATGTTTACGGAGCACGGCGTTTACGGAACACGGCGCGGGAACCCGACCGCGGGCGACGAGGTGACGAGGCGACCAGAAGGAGGCCTTGACGGTGGCGCCGAGACTGGATCTGCCGGGACGGGGCGAGTCGTACTGGATGCACACCAGTGCCACGACCGCCTATCCGCCGCTCACCGAGGACACCGAGGTCGATGTCGCGGTGATCGGTGGCGGGATCGCCGGGCTCAGCACCGCCTGGGAACTGGCGCGCGCGGGGCGGACCGTCGCCGTCCTGGAGGCCGACCGCATCGCCGCGGGAGTCACCGGCTACACCACGGCCAAGGTGTCCGCGCTGCACACCCTCGTCTACGAGCGGCTGCGCCGCGTGCACGGCGAGGAGGCCGCCCGCCAGTACGCGACGTCCCAGCAGGGCGCGGTGGAACACGTCGCCGAGATCTGTGCCGAGGTGGGGATCGACTGCGACCTGGAACGCGCCCCCGCCTACACCTACACGCTGCGGCAGGAGGGCACCCTGGCGCTGCGCGTCGAAGCCGAGGCGGCCCGCGAGGCCGGGCTCCCGGCCTGGTACACCGAGGACACGGGGCTGCCGTTCGCCGTGGCGGGGGCGGTGCGGGTGGACGACCAGGCGCAGTTCCACCCCCGCGCGTATCTGCTGGCCCTCGCCGAGGATCTGATCGCCCGGGGCGGTGTCATCTTCGAGCGGTCCCGGGTGACCGAGATGATGGGCGGCCGGCCGTGCACGGTGACGACCGAGGCGGAGCACACGGTGACCGCGCACGACGTCGTCGTCGCCACCCACTACCCGATCTTCGACCGCGCGCTGCTGTTCGCGCGCCTCCAGCCGCGCCGGGAACTCGTCGTCGCCGCCCCGCTCGCCGCCGACCCCGGCCCGCCCGGCATGTTCATCACCGAGGACGAGGGCAGGCGGTCGGTGCGCACCGCGCCGTACGGACCGGACGGGCGTCGGCTGCTCATCGTGACCGGCGAGAGTTTCACGCCGGGTACGGGGGACGCGGCGGCGTCCTTCGCGGCCCTCGACTCGTGGATGCGTGAGCACTTCACCGTCGACGACACGGCCTACCACTGGGCCGCCCAGGACAACGACTCCGGCGACGGCATCCCGATGATCGGCCCCCTGCATCCGGGGGCCCGGCACGCCTGGGTGGCGACGGGCTTCGGCGGGTGGGGCATGAGCAGTGGCGTGCTTGCCGGGCAGCTGCTCAGCGGCCTGATCACCGGCGAACACGCGCCGTGGGCCGACCTGTACGACCCGCGCCGCGTGTGGAGCACGGTGCGGGAGGCGCCCGCGCTGCTGAGGCAACAGGCCGATGTCGCACGGCACTTCGTCGCCGACCGGCTGCACACCGCGCACGTCGACTCGGTCACCGACATCCCGCCAGGGTCGGGCGCGGTGGTGCGGATCGACGGACACCGGTGTGCCGTGCACCGCGCCGAGGACGGCACGGTGCACGCCGTCTCGGCGCGCTGTACGCATCTGGGGTGCCTCGTCGCGTTCAACGCGGCGGAGTCGACGTGGGAATGTCCGTGCCACGGTTCGCGCTTCGCCACCGACGGGTCGGTCCTGCAGGGCCCGGCGCTCCGGCCCCTGGCGCCCATGGACCTGCGCCTGCACCTGGCGGACACCACGGGATCCGACCCGCCTCCCCCACCGGACGACGCGAACGGGCCGTGACAGCGGGACCTTTCGCCCCTGCGAGGACCTTCGCCCCGGAGCCCTTGAGCCCTTGAGCCCTTGAGAGAAACGGAGAACGACGTGAACAGCGCATCAGCTTCGACGGCCTTCCCGGAAGGAGCGGCCTCGTCCCGGGATCTGGTGGAGGTCGTGCTCGGCGACTGTTCCGCGCCGGACGCCGACGCGGTCTTCCGCTTCCTGGGCGACCACTTCGACTCCGACCGCGGCGAGGCCGTACCGCACCGCCCCGAGGGTCCGCGCCCGCCCGCGTGGACGGGGCACTTCGATGTGGCCCGCTCCCCCGCCGACGTCACCGGCGTCGTGCTGGCCGGGACGGTGACGGCCGAACTCCAGGGCTGCCCGGTGGCGGTGAGACGCCTCTGCGAGACCTTGGACGCGGCCTTCGCACTGGAGAAGGTCGGCAGCGTCTCGGGCGACCAGGAGGTAGAGGTCCAGATCCGTCTCAGCAACCCCTGACGAGGTCCCCGGTCCGTTGAGCCCCGCCCGTGCGGGGCTCAGTCCGTGGCGACGACCGCCGCCGCCTCCGGGGCGGACTGCTCCCCGGCCCGGCTCCGCGCCCGGCCCACGCGGCGGGCGATGACGACGCCGAGGAGCGCCAGCGCTCCGCACGACGCCCAGACCGTGACGTACGCGGACTCGGAGGCCACGTGGGCGCCGGGCACGTTCACGAGGAGGCGGTTCATGACCGCCGCGAAGGCCGCGCCCGCCACCGAGCCGGCCAGCGTCTTGAGCGTGTTGTACATGCCCGTGCCGATGCCGGTCTGGTCGGCCGGCAGGTGCCGGATGAGCAGCGTGGGCAGCGTGGCGATGGCGGTGCCGATGCCCACGCCGCTGATGCCGCCCAGGACGGCGAGCTGCCAGGGCGCGCTGTGGGCGAGGACCATGCCCAGGTAGCCGACCGCCACCAGGGCGAAGCCGCCGACGAGCGTGCGCTGCGGGCCGAAGCGGCGAACGGCGCGGTCGGCGTTGGCACCGGCACCCGCCATCGCCACGAGGGGCACGGCGGCGAGCAGGGAGATGCCGAAGGCGCTCATGCCGAACCCGAAACCGAGGCTGCGCGGGGTGGCGAAGAATGACGGGTTGGCGGTCTGGGCCCCGTACAGGACGCAGCCGGTGAGGAAGCTGAGCACGTAGAGCAGCGCCATCGAGGGGCGGGCCATCAGGCGGATGTCCACCAGGGGCTGCGGGGCCCGCAGTTCGGCGCGGACGAACAGGGCGAGGAGGACGGCGCCGAGGGCGAGGGCGGCGGCCGTGGTGCCGAGGTCCGCGTTCTTGGCCATCGCCATGCCGAACATGACGACGGCGAGACCGGCGCTGAGGAGCGCCGCGCCGGTCCAGTCGATGCGGCAGACGGCGCGGGTGACCGACTCGGGGATCAGCCGGAAGGCGACGGGCAGGCAGAGCACGATGGCGGCGACCGGGAGCAGCAGCAGCCCGTGCACGTCGTGGACCTCGCGGGAGAGCAGACCCATGCCGAGCGTGCCGAGGGTGGCGCCGAGCGTGAGCGCGCCGACGAGCATGCCGATGGCGGCGCCCACGCGCTCCTTCTCGACGCGGTCGCGGACGATGGCGAAGTCGAGCGGCAGCCAGCAGGCGAAGACGCCCTGCAGGGCCCGGCCGACGAGGAGGACCGTGAAGCTGTCGGCCGTGGCGACGATCACCGAGCCCACGGCGACGGTGAGCATGGTGACCCGGATCATCCGCCGGTGGCCGTAGATGTCGCCGAGCCGGGACAGCAGGGGTACGGAGATGCCGGCGACCAGCAGGAAGACGCTGTTCACCCAGTTCAGGTCGCCGGCGCTGACGTGCAGGTCATTGCCTATGAGGGGCACGACGACGGGCACGGCGCCCTGAAGGATGCCGCTGCACAGTTCGATGAAGACGAGGAATCCGACGACGGAGGCGGTCGACGGTGACGTGCGGCCTGGGGATGCGCTTCGGGGCATGGCGGGGTCTCCAAGGCGTACTCGAGTACGGGCGGGGCGCCCGCGCGCGGGGAGGGAGGTACGAGGGAGGGGAGCGGAGAGGGGAGGGAGGGGGTGGGCGGATGGGGCTCAGCCCGTGGGGTCGTCCGTGCGGGGACCGGAGCCGGGCAGGCGGGGTACCTGTCCGGCCAGGGCGAGGTCGACGAGCTGGTGGACCGTCTCCTCGCGGACGGGTGCGGGGCGGAAGGACCTCCGGTAGACGAAGAACCCGTTCCACAGGTCGAGCAGTGCGTCGGTGTCGACGTTCGGGGGCAGGTCGCCGCGGGCGATGCCGCGCTGTACGGCGGCCCGTGCCTGGTCCCGGCGGTGGAGCACGACGTCGAGGAACGACCGCAGGACCGTCGTCTCCTCGACCGCGGCCTCGGTCAGGCACAGCCGGCTGAAGACGTCCCGGGCGCGGGTGAAGTCGTCGATGTAGTCGCAGACGACGAGCAGTTCGGCGCGGGTGTCGCCGAGGTCGGGGACCGTGCGCACGTCGGCGCGGGCCACCAGCACGTCGGCGATCACCGCGGCTTTGTGCGGCCACCACCGATAGAGGGTCTTCTTGGACACCTTGGCGCGCACCGCGATCTCGTCCATGGTCATTCCGAGGTAGCCGCTCTCGTCGAGCAGTTCCTCGGCCGCGCCGATGACGCGGTCACGGACTTCTTCGCTGCGTGGTCGGCCTGCCGGCCGCGCTGTGCTCGCCATGCCGTCCCATTTCGGGGCATGCGAGCGCTCACGTCAATAGGAAACGGGAAGTTCCCCGAACAATGTCACCATCCGGGACGCCGACGGGACGCCGGGCCGATGGGAGCCTTTCGACCACCTCCGGACTCATAGCCAGGCTCTCGGTGAGCTGGTACACATGACCCCCACGAAAGGAAACGGTGCGTTTCCTTTCGCGCTCACGTGCTCACCCCGAGTGGAGGACCTCCCCCATGCCCGCAGCCGACTCTTCTCTCCGCTCTCTCCGCGACCGCGTCGCCGCCCGCCTCGACGAGTACAAGGACCGGTTGCTGGAGCTCAGTCACGAACTCCACGCCGACCCGGAGACGTCCTTCGAGGAGGTCCGTGCCGCCGGGCGGCTCGCGGCGCTCCTCGAGGACGCGGGGTTCACCGTGGAGCGCGGGGTGTGCGATCTGCCGACCGCGCTGACGGCGACGTACGGCAGCGGCGAGCTGACCGTCGGGGTGTGCGCGGAGTACGACGCGCTGCCGCAGATCGGCCACGCCTGCGGGCACAACATCATCTGCGCGGCGGGCGCGGGCGCGGCCATAGCCCTGGCGGCCGCCGCCGACGAGCTCGGCTTCCGCGTGAAGCTGCTCGGCACCCCGGCCGAGGAGGAGGGCGGCGGCAAGGTGCTGATGCTGGAGCGCGGCGCCTTCGACGACGTGACGGTGGCGATGATGGTGCATCCCTCGCCGGTCGACGCCGTGGACCCGCGCGGCTCGAGCAACGCCGTGGCCCGCTTCGAGGTGACGTTCACCGGGCGCGCGTCGCACGCCGCCGCGGCCCCCGAGGGCGGGCTCAACGCCGGGGACGCCGCGGTCGTCGCGCAGGTCGCGGTGGGCCAGCTCCGCCAGCAGCTGCGGGACGGCTACCGGGTCGCCGGCATCGTTCGGCACGGCGGCGAGCGGACCAACATCATCCCGGAGCGGACGGTGCTCGAGTACGAGGTGCGTACCCCCACCGGCGAGGAGCTGGGCGAGCTCCGGGAGCGCGTACTCAATTGCTTCCGCGGCGCCGCGCTGGCCACCGGCACCACCATGGAGGTGCGCCGCATCCAGCCCGACTACCTGGACCTGTGCCACGACCCGTCCCTGATGGAGGCCTACGCGCGCAACCTGCGGGCGACCGGGCGTGAGCTGCCGGAGCCGGGATCGTCGCCGCGGGGCACCGGCGGCTCCACCGACATGGGCAATGTCACCCACGCCATGCCCGCCATCCACCCGGCAATCGGCGTGCTCGGCGCCCAGGGCATGCCGCACACGCGGCAGTTCGCCGAGGAGGTGTCCGGCTCCGCGGGCGACGAGGCTGTTCTGGACGGGGCGCTCGCGATGGCGTGGACCGGCCTCGACCTGGCCGCCGACCCCCAGTGGCGCGCCGGCTGCGTCACCGCCCGTCAGGGCTGAGCACCGCGCTCGCTCCCGAAAACCGGCCGGACCGTACGGTGGTCAGTCGCGCTCGGCCGGCGCCTCGGGCGCGCACGGCTCACGGGCCAGGTCCGGGGCGGCCATGAGGTCGGCGAGAGTGCCGCGCGGCACGTCGAGTGCGCGTTCCGCGGTGGTGACGGCCATGCCGGTGACTTCCGGGGGCCGGTTGGTGCGGTCCGTGTTGGCGTGGGCGCCGAGGCCGTCCATGACGACGAGAATCTGGATGGCCGCGATCAGCGGGTCCTCCGTACGGAAGACCCCGGCGTCGACGCCGTCGCGGATGAGGTCGGTCAGGCGATCGCGCCACCGGGCCTCCTGCCGGCCGACCCGGTCGCGCAGCCGGTCCCGGTAGCGGCTCAGGTGCCGGGCGTTGAGCCACAGCCGGCTCATGCCGTCGAAGCGGTCACCCGACGCCAGGAGGAAGAACCGCGCCAGGTCCGCGAGCTCGTCACCCTTGGGCCGATCGACGGGAATCAGCTCGTCCAGTTCGACCGTCGCCGCGACACCGAAGGCCTCGGCGACAAGATCCTCCGCGGCCGGGAAATAGTGGCTGATCAGGCCGGGGCGCACCGCGAGCTCGTCCGCGACCCGTCGCATCGTGATGCATTCGAGGCCCTCCGCGAGCGCGATCCTCGCGGCGGCGCCCACGATCTCGGCGCGGCGGGCCTCGGGGGCCTTCCGCACGCGCTTGGGCCGGGTGCTTGACGGCACCCCCTCAGCGCTATTGGAATTACGGCCAATAGACAAGTCGGCTCCCGTGCTCGCCTGTTCGGAGGACTGCATGGCTCCCACGATCCCAGACCCCCCGGAGCAGGCGCCCTCACCCCCCGCCGACCAGGCCGGACATGTGGAGACGCACGGCATCGACTTCATCCCCGACGGCGAGCGGCACGGCCGTGCCCACGAACTCTTCGCCGTGTGGGCGGCGCCCAACGTCAGCTACCTCAGCCTCGTGGTCGGCGGCGCCCTCATCCTGATGGGCCTCGGCCTGTGGCAGGCGCTCGGCGTGATCGTGGCCGGCAATCTGTGCTGGGCCTTCGTCGGGCTCGTCGCGGTCAGCGGTCCCGCGGCCGGCGCCCCGAGCCAGGTCGTCATGCGCGCGATGTTCGGCGTCCGCGGCAACCGAGCGAACATCGCCCTGACCGGCTGGTTCGTTTCCGTCTGCTATCTGGCCCTGAGCTGGGCGGCCGCCTCGCTCGCCGCGTTCAGTCTCGTGGACAAGGCCGGAATCGCCGTCACCACGGGCGTCAAGGTCGTCGTCATCGTCGCGCTGGCCGTCGCGACGCTCGCCATCAGCGTCTACGGCCACGCCACCATCGTGAGGCTCTACCTGCCGTTCACCCTGGCCCTGACCGCCGCCTTCGCCGTCCTCGCGGGATACGTAATCGGCCACGTCGACTGGGGTTACCGTCCCGAACACCCCCTGCACGGCGCTGAGTTGTGGACCGTGGTCATAGGCGGCACCACACTCGTCGCCTCGGCGCCGCTCTCGTACAGCAACAGCGCCGACTTCGCCCGCTACCTGCCCCGCACCACGTCGCCGGCGGCGGTCGCCGGCTGGACCGCGCTCGGCGCCTTCGTGCCCAGCGTCCTGTTCACCTCGCTCGGCGCGCTCGCGGGCACCGCCCTCGACATGTCCGACCCCCAGACGGCGCTGCAGACGATCCTGCCGGGCTGGTTCAAGCCGGCGTTCCTCCTGGCCGTCATCCTCGGCGCGGTCTGCAACAACGCCATGACCGCCTACAGTTCGGGCCTCGCCCTGCAGTCGATCGGCGTCCGGATCCGCAGATCGCGCAGCGTCACCCTCGACGGAGCCCTCGGGGTGGCGCTGACGCTGTACGCGCTGCTGGTCTCCAACTTCCTCGACACGGTCAGCAACCTGCTCGAAATCATGGTGGCGCTCCTCGGCCCGAGCATCGCGATCTACGCGACGGACATCCTGTGGCGCCGTAACCGCTACGACGGCAGGCAGCTGACCGACGAGTCCCGGGGCAGCCCGTTCTGGTACAGCGGCGGCGTCAACTGGGCCGGGGCGATCGCCCTGTCGGCCGCCACCGCCGTCGCCTTCACGTGCATCCACACGCAGATGTACACCGGGCCGATCGCCCGGGCGGCGGGCGGCACGGATCTCTCCCTGCCGGTCGGGATCCTCGTGGCCACGGGCCTCTATCTCGCCCTGACCCGCGCACCCCGCCCCGCCGCGGCCCTACGGGGGTGAGAGGGGCGCGCCCCCTCCGGCCACCCTTCTCACCTCACCCGTCAGTCAGCGCAGCAGACGCCCGCGCCGCGCCGTCGCGACGAGTTCGTCGACGGTGGCCAGCTTGACCCGTGGCCGTCCCGCCTCGCGGCCGCGCGCGGCCTCGGCCCGTTCGATCGCGGCCAGTCCCTTCGCGTCGAGGACGCGCCGGTTGCGGCGCCTGGCGAGGCGGTGGAAGGCCTTGGGCGCGTGCGGCGGTTCCGGCAGGGCGCCGGCCACGGCGTCGGCCAGGAGCGTGGAGACCGTCTCGGCCGCACAGGTGCGGTTGGCGCCGATCCCGCCGCTGGGGCCGCGCTTGATCCAGCCCGCGACGTAGGTCCCCGGCATCCCGGTGACGCGCCCGCGCTCGTGCGGGACGGTGCCGCTGGTCTCGTCGAAGGGGAGGCCCGCGAGCGGTCCACCGCGATAGCCGATCGCGCGCAGCACCATCCCGGCGGCGATCTCCCGCTCCCCCGACGCCCCGTCGGTGCGCACGGCGTCGACCCGTTCCGTACCGAGCACTTCCGCGGGCGTGCTGTGGAAGCGCAGCACGATGCGCCGCCCGGGCGCCGGTGCCCGATCCGCGTCGAAGCTCCCGAGGGGCACTCCCCTCAGGACGGCGGCCTTGTCGTGCGGACCGGCCGCGTCGATGGCCGCGCCGGTCCGGGGATCGTGATCGTCGACGAGGAGTTGCAGGCCGGGCACGTGCTTGAGCGCGAGCAGCTCCGACGTGGTGTACGCGGCGTCCTCGGGTCCCCGGCGGCCGAGCAGGACCACCTCGCGCACCGAGCCGGCGCGCAGCGCCTTCAGGGCATGGTCGGCGATGTCGGTGCGGGCGAGGGCGTCCGGGTCGGCGAGCAGGATGCGGGCGACGTCGAGGGCGACGTTGCCGTTGCCGACGACCACGACGCGTTCTGCGGACAGGTCGATCGCGTCGTGCGGCACGTCCGGGTGGGCGTTGTACCAGGCGACGAAGGTGCGGGCCGAGATGCTGCCGGTCAGGTCCTCGCCCGGGACGGACAGGCGGCGGTCGGCGGCGGCCCCGACGGCGTAGACGACCGCGTCGTGGTGCTCGGCGAGCTCCTGCGGCGTGACGTCCTCACCCACGTCGAGGCCCAGGTGCATCCGGACGCGGTGGTGGGTGTGGAATCTGGCGAAGGACTCGCCGGCCTTCTTCGTGGCGGGGTGGTCCGGTGCGACGCCGTAGCGCACGAGGCCGCCGGCCACCGGCAGCCGGTCGATGAGGGTCACCTCCGCGTTGGTGTGCAGCAGCAGGTCCTGCACCGCGTACATCCCCGCGGGTCCCGTGCCGACCACGGCTATCTTGAGCGGCGCGAGGTCGGAGGGCAGGACGCGCGAAAACGACGGGCTCCCCCACGCGTGGAAGTTGGGGCTGTCGTCGACCGGCGCCGGCTCCGCGTCCCGGTAGTACGCGGCGTTGATGTCGGCGTACTCCCGCTGCGAAGGGGACAGCCGGTCGACGGGGAAGATCGCGTCGACGGGGCAGGCGTCGGCGCACGCGCCGCAGTCGATGCAGGACACGGGGTCGATGTGCAGCATCTCCGTGCTGCCGAACGCCCGCTCCTCGGGGGTGGGGTGGATGCAGTTCACCGGGCACACGGCGACACAGGTGGCGTCGCTGCAGCAGGTCTGGGTGATGGCGTACGTCATGTCGTCAACTCACGTCGGCTCAGATGAGGTTGGCACGCTTGTAGAACGCCAGCGCCGGCTTGGTGAGCAGCCGTGCGGACGCCAGGAACTCCATGAGGCCCGAGCAGCTCGCGCGCATCATGGACTTGTGGTGCTCGTTGGCCCGGGCCTCGGCCACCGCACGCTCGACGTCGAGTCCGGCGCTCTCGTAGACCTGCTTGCGGACCATGCTCGTCACGATGAAGTACGACGCGGTGGCGACCACGAAGGCGTTGATGTGCCGGCGCACCCGGCCCGCGCGGGCGAGGCGCTTGCGGGTCTGTTCGCGGGCGAACTTCATGTGCCGCGACTCCTCGACGACATGGATGTTGTTGATCGTGCGGACGAACGGCACGACCCGCTCGTCCCGCATCCAGTCGCGCTGCATGACGTCGAGGACTTCCTCGGCGACCAGGATCGCGGCGTAGGCCGCCTCACCGAAGGCGAGCGTCTTGAAGACGCGGCCGAGTTCGATGACGAGCCGGTGCGGCCGGTAGGCCGGCGCCCCCAGCTTCTCGGCGCCGCGGGCGAACATGATCGAGTGGCGGCACTCCTCGGCGACCTCGGTGAGCGCCCACTGGAAGTCGGCCCCCGTCGGGTCCTTCGCGTACACGTCGCGCAGCACCATCTGCTGCAGGATCATCTCGAACCAGATGCCGGTGCTGGCCACCGACGCGGCTTCCTGCCGTGTCAGCTCCCTGCGCTGCGCCTCGGTCAGCTCCGCCCAGTACGGGGTGCCGTAGAGCGTGCTCCACTCCGGGCTCGCGCCGTGGAAGTCCTTGTCCAGGGGCGTCTCCCAGTCCACCTCGGTGGCCGGGTCGTACGCCAGCACGGCGGCCGATTCCAGCAGCCGCCGCGAGACGCCGCGCTCGTCGGGGAGGTCGTGCGATGCCGGCCGAACAGTGCCGTTTGCCATGCTGCGGCTCCTTGGATCAGACGTGCGTTCCTTGCGAAGACACCAGGTCAGCCCAGGTGGACGGGGGCTCGGCTCAAGCCACCCGCCTGCTTGTTAGACGGACCGTATAACAAGGGGGGTGCGTTGGCCTACCCCCCGGTAAGCACCTCTCCGTAACACCCGCGAAGGCCGCCGGTAACCCGCCGGACCCCGTCAGGGCCGCCCGTATCCCCGCTCCTGGACGAGGTCGTGGGCGAGCCGGGCGAAGGCGCGCGCGGCAGCGCTCTCGTAGGCGCTCTCCCTGCGCAGGAGCACGGCGGTGCGGGCGGGCAGCGGCGGGTCGAGCGGGACGGGGCGCAGGTGCGGGTGGTCCTCGGCGATGGCGTCGGGGAGCACGGTGGCCAGTAGCGAGGAGCGCCGCACGATCTCGGTGAGCGCCTGGATGCTGTTGGCCTCGACGGCGACGGGCGGCGCGACCCGGTGCGCCGCGAGATAGTCGTCGATGTGCCCGCGGGTGGCGAAGTCACCGCTGAGCAGGGCCAGTTGACGATCCGCCAGTTCGCGGACCGGCAACGGACGGTCGCCCCGTACCTCGTCACCGCCGACGCTCACCACGAGGCTCAGGCGCTCGGTGAACAGCGCCGTGGCCGAGACGCCCGCCTGGTGCGACCCCGCGAAGGCGATCCCCAGGTCGAGCTCGTCGGCCAGCAGGCTCGCCTCGATACGGTCCTGCGTCATCTCCCGGACGTCCACAGTGATGCCGGGATGGCGGCTGCGGAGCGTGTCGACAAGGGGGCCGGTGAGATAGACGGTGAAGGTGGGCGTCATGGCGAGGCGGAGGTGTCCGCGCGAGAGGTCCGCCACGTCGAGCACGGCGCGGTCGGCGGCGGCCATGTCCCTGAGCACGCGCTTCGCGTAGTACACGTAGGCCTCGCCGGCGTCCGTGGGGCGCACGCCGCGGCCGCTGCGGTCGAGGAGCTGCGCGCCGACGACGCGTTCCATCTGCTTGATCTGCTGCGACAGCGTCGGCTGGGAGATGCGCAGCTCCTCGGCCGCACGGGTGAAGTTGCCGTGCTCGACGACCGCGGTCAGATAGCGGAGGTGGCGGAGTTCTGGGCCCATACCTCCACCATACGCGGCCCTATAGATGCCATCGATCGGAGTCATGGTCATTGCGTCTTGGACGCTATACCCAATGGTCATGCATGGTGGATCTCGTCAGCCCGCCGGGCAGGCAGTCATCGAAGGGAGCGATCCGTGCACGACATCTCGGACGGCCTCGCGCGGTTCCGCCGCGACGTCTTTCCCGCGAAGGCCGGGCTCTTCGCCCAGCTCGCCACGACCCACCGTCCGACGACGCTCTTCATCGGCTGCTCGGACGCCCGCGTGGTCCCCGAGCTGATCACCCAGAGCGAGCCGGGCGAGCTGTTCGTCATCCGCACCGCGGGCAACCTCGTCCCGGCCTACACGTCGGGCCCCGACGGCGTCGCGGCGAGCATCGAGTACGCCGTGGCCGTGCTGCACGTGAGCGAGATCGTCGTGTGCGGCCACTCGTCCTGCGGAGCGATGACGGCCCTGGCCGAAGGCCACGACCTCAGCGCCGCGCCCGTCGTCTCCGACTGGCTCCGGCACGCGGACGCCGCACAGGCCCGCGCCGCCGCCGGCCCGGCCACGACGGGCTCCGGCCGGGTCGCCGCCCTGGTACGGGCGAACGTGTCCGCGCAGCTGCAGAACCTGGCCACCCATCCCGCGGTGGCCCGCGCCCTGGCGAACGGGACGCTCACGCTGCACGGCTGGGTCTTCGACATCGCCACCGGCGCCGTCGACGAGGTCAGCGCCGTCACGGTCGCGGCCTGACCCCGCCCCACCACCACCCGAACCACATCCCCGCGGAACCCCCCGCCCCGCCCGGCCACCCCGGACGGAATCCACGACGCCACCGGACGAGGCGCCACCAGGGCGCCATGACCGGGGCGGCACCGAAAGAGAAGGAACGCACCATGCCGCACGCACAGTTCGACCCCACCGCCCGTGAGGCCGTCGCCATCGCCGCCGTCGACGCCAAGACCCGCAAGGACCTGACCTGGCAGCAGATCGCCGACGCCGCGGAACTGTCGCCGGCCTTCGTCACCGCGGCCGTCCTCGGCCAGCACGCCCTGCCGAAGGCGTCCGCCGAAGCCGTCGCGGCGCTGCTCGGCCTGGACGAGGACGCGGCCCTGCTCCTGCAGACCATCCCGACGCGCGGCTCGATCCCCGGCGGCATCCCGACGGACCCGACCATCTACCGCTTCTACGAGATGCTCCAGGTCTACGGCACCACCCTCAAGGCCCTCGTCCACGAGCAGTTCGGCGACGGCATCATCAGCGCGATCAACTTCAAGCTCGACGTGAAGAAGGTCGCCGACCCCGAGGGCGGCGAGCGCGCCGTCATCACCCTGGACGGCAAGTACCTTCCGACGAAGCCTTTCTGACCACACGCCACTCCCCCACACCGGGATCCGCGAGGACCGGAGGTGCCCCACGCCCTCCGGTCCTCGCCCACGTCCACGCCCACCCCTGGGCTCCCTGCAATACGGCTCCCTGTAATGCGGCCCCGCGCCGCGTCACCCCAGGACGCCGCTGCCCACCAGGGCCGGCAGCGCCACGTCCGTCCGCCCGCGCGGCACCGGCGTCGTCGGCAGGCCTCCGCCCGGCCTCCCCCCGTCGAAGTCGGTGAGCAGATTGCGCAGGGCCACGGAGCCGTGCGGGGCCGGGAGGCGGTCGTCGAGGGCGGCGAGCGCGCGCTGCGCACGCTGCCGGGCCCGGGCGCTGCGGCCACCGCTCCGGTCGACGAACGCCTGGGCGTAGCGGGCGACGAGACAGGCCCAGGCGTCGCCGCGGATGCCGGGCTGCCGAAGGGCGCTGCGCGCGCTCTGCCGCGCGGCCCGCGGCGCGCGCCCCGCCTGCGTCACGGCGAGGGCCGCCAGACTCACCACCGGTGACAGACCTCCAGGAGCGTGCGGCGGGATCGTCCGGGCCGCCTCCTGGAACTGCTCGGTGGCCCGCTCCAGGTCACCGCGGTGCAGCGCGAGCATGCCCTGGACGTGCGCGATCCTGCCGATGGTCGCGTCGTCGCCCGCGAGAACGGCGGCCGGCCAGGCGTGCCGCAGCAGCTCGCTCGCCCCGTACGGGTCCCCGTACGCCGTGAGCCAGGCCGTGAGGCACAGGGCGCGCGCGGTGAGGAGCCCGTCGCCGCGGCACATCGGGAGCAGCCGAAGGAGATGCCGGCGCCCTTCGTCGACCCGGTCGTAGACCGCCCACCAGAACCACAGGTTCAGGACGGACTCCAGGGCGGCCGCCGCCAGTTCGGGCTGTCGGGGCGCGTACTCCAGCATGGCCGCGATGCCCTCGGCCTCGTCCATGACGAGGCGTACGGCCTGGGGCTGGCTGCCGAGGCTCCAGAGGTTCTCCGCGAGGGCGGCCACCCGGTGGAAGTGGATCGCGCGGCGTTCGGCCGCGACCTCGAACTCCCTTGCCTCACACAGCCGTTCACCGCCGAAGTCGTGGGCGGCCGCCGTCATGCGGTAGCGGGGTTCGCGGATGCCGCCAGGGTCGCGTACCGGGGTCAGGACGCCCACCGCGGCGAGGCGGGCGAGGCACGCGGGGACCCGGGCCGGTTCGAGGCCGCCGCCGGCGCAGACGAACGCGGCCGTCGACTCGTCGAAGTCGCCGGGCAGGACGGCGGCGCGGGCCCACACGATCCGCTCCTCGCGGTCGCACAGTACGTAGGCCGCGGCGACGGCGTCCCTCAGCGACCGGTGCCGGGGAACGGCCATGTCGGGTGCGCTCAGCCAGCACTGGTGTTCCCGGAGCCGGCCGGAGAGTTCCCGCACGCCGCCCTGCACGGCCTGCCGCGCGGCGAGCTCGACGGCGAGGGGAAGCCCGCCCACGGACCGGCAGATGTCCGCCACCGACCGCAGGTCCGTGTCGTCGGCGGCGAAATCGTCCTGCGCGGCGCGCGCGGTCTCCAGGAACAGTTCCACGGCGGGTGCGGTGTGCTGCCCAGCCGGGGGTTCGACGCCGAGCGGCGACAGGCGAAGGACCGCCTCGGCGCCGAGGCCGAGGGGCCGGCGCGCGGTCACCAGGACGCGCAGCGACGGCACGAACTCCAGCAGCGTCTGCACCATGCCCACGCACTCGGTGTGGACGGGGTCGACGTCGTCGAGGAAGAGCAGCACGTCGGTGGCGCACAGCCGGTCGGCAAGGGTGGCGCCGCGCCGCCCGCGGATCCCGGCCGCCGCCTCCATCACCGCCGCGGTCAGCGACGCGGGCGCCCCGGGCTGCCCGGCCTCCGGCCACCGTACGAGCATGAGGCGCGCCGCCGGGCTGCGTGCGGCGGCTCCGGCGACCGCGTCGGCGGCGAGCCGGCTCTTGCCCACGCCGACGCCGCCGGCGACCGTCACGAGGCGGTGGTTCTCCAGGAGTGTGCGCAGGGCCTGCGACTCCTGGTCCCGGCCGATCAGACGCGCGGGCAGCCGGTCGCCCGCCGCCGACGGCGCGCCGTCTCCGCCCATGAGTGTCCACACGTCCGCCACTCTCCGCACAGTCCTGCCCCTCGTCCGTCGGCGGTCGCCGCCCTCCGTGACCCGCGCCCGCTCTGTGCAGAACCGTCACTGCACCCGTGCCACGGCAACCCCAACGCCTCAGCGGCCCCAGGGTGTCGTCGCCTCGGCACGGTCCACCCGTCGCGCGGAACACTCGAACGCGAGCACGACTCTCCGGCCCCGTCGTGGAGCGGTCACAAGTGAGCAGTTTTGGAGAAGCGCCGGTCATCCGCCGCGCCTAGCCTGAACTCCGTGAACAGCCCCCTCACGGGACGACCTCAGGAGTGATCATGACCAGTTCTTCCACCCAGGGAATCAAGACCGTGCTGCACCCCGTGTCCGACGTGGCGAAGGCCAAGCCGGTGTACGCCGCCCTGCTCGGCACGGAGCCGCAGGTCGACGAGGCGTACTACGTCGGCTTCGAGGCGGCGGGCCAGCACATCGGCCTCGTGCCCGGCGGCGGGCAGCAGGGCATGACCTCGCCGGTCGCCTACTGGCACGTACCGGACATCGAGGCGAAGCTCGCCGAGGTCACCGCGGCGGGCGCCGTCGTGAAGGAGCCCGCGCACGACGTCGGCGGGGGCCGCCTGGTGGCCACCGTCACCGACCCCGACGGCAACGTCCTCGGACTGCTCCAGGACCGGTGACCGACAGCCCCTGGCCACAGATGGGGCCCCGGTCACAGGGGCCCCGGTCACAGGGCTCCTGCCGGAACGGAGAACTGAGCCGCGCGTACGGCTCGGAGCTGGTTGTATCGAGCCGGGCCACGCCGGCCGGGACCGCGAGCGCGGTCCGCGTAACGGACACAGATGGAGACACGATGAGCATGGCCGCGAGGAAGCAGGCGAACGCGCCTGTGCCGCACCCCGCCGACCGTCACGACCTGATCCGCGTGCACGGCGCCCGGGTGAACAACCTCAAGGACGTCAGCATCGCGCTCCCGAAGCGCCGGCTCACGGTGTTCACGGGTGTCTCCGGCTCGGGCAAGAGCTCGCTCGTCTTCGGCACGATCGCCGCGGAGTCGCAGCGGCTGATCAACGAGACGTACAGCACCTTCGTCCAGGGCTTCATGCCGACCCTCGCCCGGCCCGAGGTCGACGTCCTGGACGGCCTGACGACCGCCATCATCGTCGACCAGGAGCGCCTCGGCTCCGACCCCCGCTCCACGGTCGGCACCGCCACCGACGCCAACGCGATGCTGCGCATCCTCTTCAGCCGCCTCGGCAAGCCGCACATCGGCTCGCCCAAGGCGTACTCGTTCAACGTGGCCTCCATCTCGGGCGCGGGCGCGGTCACCGTCGAACGCGGCGGCACCACCGTGAAGGAGCGGCGCAGCTTCAGCGTCACCGGCGGCATGTGCCCGCGCTGCGAAGGCCGCGGCTCCGTCTCCGACATCGACCTGTCCGCTCTGTACGACGACAGCAAGTCCCTGAGCGAGGGCGCCCTCACGATCCCCGGCTACAGCATGGACGGCTGGTACGGCCGGATCTACCTGGGCTCGGGGTTCTTCGACCCGGACAAGCCGATCAGGAAATACACCAAGAAGGAACTCAACGACCTCCTCCACAAGGCGCCGACCAAGATCAAGGTCGAAGGCGTCAACCTCACGTACGAGGGCCTGATCCCGAAGATCCAGAAGTCGATGCTCTCGAAGGATGTCGAGGCGATGCAGCCGCACATCCGGGCCTTCGTGGAGCGCGCCGTCGCCTTCGCGACGTGCCCCGAGTGCGACGGGACGCGGCTCAGCGAGCTCGCCCGCTCCTCGAAGATCAAGAAGGTCAGCATCGCGGACGCCTGCGCGATGCAGATCAGCGATCTGGCCAAGTGGGTCGGCGGGCTCGACGAGCCGTCGGTGGCGCCGCTGCTCGCCAACCTGCGGGCGACGCTGGACTCGTTCGTGGAGATCGGCCTCGGCTACCTCTCGCTCGACCGGCCCGCGGGCACCCTGTCGGGCGGTGAGGCACAGCGCGTCAAGATGATCCGCCACCTCGGCTCCTCGCTCACCGACACGACGTACGTCTTCGACGAGCCGACGATCGGGCTGCACCCGCACGACATCCAGCGGATGAACGACCTGCTCCTCCAGCTGCGCGACAAGGGCAACACCGTGCTCGTCGTGGAGCACAAGCCGGAGGCGATCGCGATCGCCGACCACGTCGTGGACCTCGGTCCCGGTGCCGGTACGGCGGGCGGCACGATCTGCTTCGAGGGCACCGTCGAGGAGCTGCGGGCCTCCGGCACGGTCACCGGCCGCCACTTCGACGACCGGGCCGCGCTCAAGGAGACGGTCCGCGAGCCCTCGGGCGCGCTGGAGGTCCGGGGCGCGACGGAGCACAACCTCCAGGACGTCGACGTCGACATCCCGCTCGGCGTGCTGACCGTGGTGACCGGCGTGGCCGGGTCGGGGAAGAGCTCTCTGATCAACGGCTCCGTGTCGGGCCGCGACGGCGTGGTGACCGTCGACCAGGCGGCCATCAAGGGGTCGAGGCGCAGCAACCCGGCGACGTACACCGGGCTGCTCGATCCGATCCGCAAGGCGTTCGCCAAGGCCAACGGCGTGAAGCCGGCCCTCTTCAGCGCCAACTCCGAGGGCGCCTGCCAGAACTGCAACGGCGCCGGCGTCATCTACACCGACCTGGCGATGATGGCCGGGGTCTCGACGGTCTGTGAGGAGTGCGAGGGCAAGCGGTTCCAGGCCGAGGTCCTCGAGTACAAGTTCGGCGGGAAGGACATCAGCGAAGTGCTCGCGATGTCGGTGACCGAGGCCGAGGCGTTCTTCGCCGACGGCGCGGCGAAGACCCCGGCCGCGCACAAGATCCTCGACCGGCTCGCCGACGTCGGGCTCGGCTACCTCACGCTCGGGCAGCCGCTGCCCACGCTGTCCGGCGGCGAGCGGCAGCGCCTCAAGCTGGCGACGCACATGGGCGAGAAGGGCGGCGTGTACGTCCTCGACGAGCCGACCACCGGACTCCACCTCGCCGACGTCGAGCAGCTGCTCGGCCTGCTCGACCGGCTCGTCGACTCCGGTAAGTCGGTCATCGTCATCGAGCACCACCAGGCGGTCATGGCCCACGCCGACCGGATCATCGACCTCGGCCCCGGCGCCGGACACGACGGCGGCCGGATCGTCTTCGAGGGCACCCCGGCCGAACTCGTCGCGGACCGCTCGACCCTGACGGGCGAGCACCTGGCGGCGTACGTCGGCGGCTGAGCGTCCGGGTACGGGTGAAGCGGGGTGGCGCGGGCGGGCGCCCTCCGCGCCGGAGGTCCGGGGCGTGTCCGGCGGATCAGGGCCGGACAGGCCGCGGCGTCCGGTGCGGTACAGCGCAAGGCGCCGGAGCGCCCTGACAGGGGAGCTGTCCGGACGTTTCGGCAACGCGGCGAGGTGCCGTGCGAATGGGGGCACCCTCCCAGCGGTAGCTGGGGGAGCCGCGGCCCCGGCCATGATCCGCCGGACACGCCCTAACGCAGAGCCGCCGCCACAAGCCCGCGGATCTCCGGTTCCGAGACCTGGCCGCCTCCCAGCAGCCGGTCGAAGACCAGGCCGTCGACGCAGGCCAGCAAGGTGAGGGTGCGGGCCTCGGCGTCGGTCACGCCGTTCGCGGCCAGGAAGGCGCGCACGGCGTCGCGCGCCGCGTTCTCGCGCGGGACGAGGATGTCCCGCAGCTCCGGGTGCCGCACGCTCTCGACGGCGCAGGCGTACCGGGCCAGGGACCGCCGGCGCCCCTCCCCCGCGAGCCGCCGCTCGACGAACCCGGCGATGAGCGCGGCCAGTTGGTCCGCGTCCCGCAGCGGCGGCAACTCCTCGCCCGCCGCCCGGAGTTCGGCCTGATCCCGTTCCACGAGCCGCCGCACGAGCGCCGTGAGCAACGCCTGCCGGGTGCGGTAGTACGCGGAGGTCGTGCCCACGGGCAGGGCGGCCGCCCGGTCCACGGCCCGGTGGGTCAGGCCGCGCATCCCGTCCTCGGCGAGTACGTCGATGGCCGCGTCGGCGAGAACGGTACGTCGGTCGCTGGTCACGCACTCTTTCTACACCTCCCTTTCTACAGCTGTAGCGGCGAGGAGTACGCTCGGCTTTTCGTGGCTTCTACAGCTGTAGAAGACGGGTATGGGAGAGGGAGAGGGCGGACATGGGCAGCAGGGCGGTTGTGGTCGGCGGCGGCATCGGCGGGCTGGCCACGGCCCTGGGGCTGCGCCGCATCGGCTGGGAGGTGACCGTCGTCGAGCGCGCTCCCGTGCTCGACGACGCGGGCGCGGGCATCTCCCTGCACGCCAACGGACTTCGCGCCCTGGACGCACTCGGTGTGGGCGCGGCCGTGCGCGCCGCGGCCCGGCCCCAGTACACGGGCGGCACCCGCACCCCCCGCGGCGCCAGGCTTGCCGGCATGGACGGCGCCACCCTGGAACGCGCGCTCGGCACGCCGATCGTCGGAATCCCGCGCGCCACCCTGCACCGTCTGCTGCGCGACGCGTTGCCGTCCGCGTGCCTGAAGATCGGCACCGAGGTGACCGGCGTCGACCTCTCCGGCCCCGGCCGGGTGCGCGTCCCGGTCGGGGACACCGTGCTCGACGCCGACCTGGTGGTGGCCGCCGACGGCGTCAACAGCCGCCTGCGCGCCCAGCTGTTCCCCACGCACCCGGGCCCCGCCTACAGCGGATCCACCGTCCTCCGCGCCGTCACCGAGCAGCCGGTCGACGCGGGCTCCGACTTCGAACTCACCTGGGGACCGGGCGCCGAGTTCGGCCACATCGCGTTCGCCGACGGCCGCGCCGAGTGGCACGCCGTCCTCAACTCCCCTGCGGGCGTGCGATATCCGGGCCCTCTCGACGCGATGCGCCGCCGGTGCGCCGGGTGGCACGACCCGATTCCGGCACTGCTCGACGCGACCCGGCCGGAGGCCGTACTGCACCACGACATCCACGAGTTGGCCACCCCGCTGCCCTCGTACGCGGTGGGCCGCGTCGCGCTGCTCGGTGACGCGGCGCACGCGATGACGCCGAACCTCGGCCAGGGCGCGTGCCAGGCCCTGGAGGACGCGGCCGTCCTCGCCGCCGCCCTGGCGGACGGACCCACCGTCGAGTCCGCGCTCGTCCGGTACGACGCCGAGCGCCGCCCCCGCAGCCAGGCGGTCGCGCGCGCCGCCCGCCAAGCGGGCCGGATGGGACAGCAGTTGACCCACCCGCTGGCCGTCGCCGTGCGCAACACCGCGCTGCGCGTCGCCCCGTCAGGCGTCACGGTCCGCGCGATCCTGCGCCACGCGGACTGGACGCCGCCGCGTCTGAACCGACCGGACACCCCCGTGCCTCACGGAGCGTAGTCGTCCGGCGGGCGGCATCGGCTGCGCCGTCCTACGTTGGAGGAGCAAGACCCGTACAAGACAAAGGAGTCGTGATGGCCGGCAAGGGCGGCAACAGCAAGGTCAAGGGCAAGGCCAAGGAGATGGCCGGGAAGGTCACCGGCGACCGTCGCAGGGAGGCCGAGGGTATGGCCGACCAGGCGAAGGGCGAGGCCAGGAAGGCCATGGGCGAGACCCGCGACCGCGCCCGCGGAGTCCAGGACTCCGTCAAGCGCCACGGCTCCTGACCCGAGCCCCGAAGAAACCCCCGCGCCTGCCTGCGCGGGGGTTTCTCCCCTGTCACACCGGGCGTACCCGGTCGTCACACCGGGCGTACCCGGTCTCGTCACGCGGTGCGGGCGAGCCGGAATCCGAGGTCGTCGATCGCGAACGTCGGATGGCTGCGGCGCCGCACCGACGCTCCGCAGCCCCGCTCCGACTCGGCCCAGCCGCCCCCGCGGAAGATGCGGTACGCGCCGTAGACCTCCTCGTCGTAGAGGTCCCAGCACCACTCCCAGACGTTGCCCAGCATGTCGTGCAGACCCCACGCGTTGGGGGCCTTGCCGCCGACGTCCCGGACGCCGCCGCCGGAGTTGTCCGCGTACCAGGCGATGTCGTCGATCGGGCCGTACCGGTAACCGTCCGTGCCCGCCTTGCACGCGTACTGCCATTCGGCCTCCGTCGGCAGCCGGTATCCGTCGGACTCCGGGTCCCAGGTCACGTCGCCGCTCTCCGCGTCGCGCGCGTAGGCAGGCGTGAGCCCGGACCGGACCGAGAGGCCGTTGCACAGGTCGACCGCGTCGAGCCAGCTGACGTTCGTGAGGGGCGCGGCGTCGCGTGTGGTGGAGCCAGGGTCCGCTTCCGCTTCCGTGAGGGATCGGTGGAGCCCGGCCGTGACGGGAAAGCGGCCGAGCCGGAACGGCGCGACGTCGGCCGTCCAGCGCGTCCCGCGCCGATCGTCCCGGAGGTCCACCGCGCCGCCCGGGATACACACCATGTCGAGGCCGGCGGGTTCATCAGGGGCGGCAGTGAGATCAGTCGCGGGACGCACGTGAGGGGGCCTCTCTGTCCGGGCGATCACAAGATCGACGAGGGCTTACGATAGCCAACCCCCTACCGTCTTCGGGGGTCCCTCGTCCCCGGATGTGGACACCTGCCCTGCGCCGGATACGTCACCGGTAGACTCGCTGGCTGATTCCTCCGGTGCCGGAGGCGTCGCAAGCCAAGGAAAGAGGGAAGTCTCGACGTGTGGGCCGCACAGCACGAAGCTCCGATCTACAGCCGGCTCATCCAGGAACGCGGCGACATCCCCGCCCAGGTCCGGGCCGCCGCCGAACAGACCCTGCGTGACCTGGAACGAGTGATGCCGGCGCCGCTGCCGCGGCAGCAGCCGAGCCAGTCCGCCCCGGCGCTCCACAGCGGCGCCCGCACCCTCTGAGGTCAGCCCTTCGCCGCCAGGTCCCTGAGCGCGACGTTGAGTTCGAGCACGTTCACGCGCGGCTCACCCATGAAGCCGAGGACGCGGCCGTCGGTGTGGGCCTTCACGAGCTGACGCACCTCGTTCACCGGCAGGTGGTTCCGCTCGGCGACCCGGTGGACCTGGAGCTCGGCGTACGCCGGGGAGATGTCCGGGTCGAGGCCTGACCCGGAGGACGTGACGGCGTCGGCCGGCACGTCGGCCTTGTCGACCTCGTAGGTGGCCGTCGTGTTGTCCTTGATGACGGCCTGCTGCGCGGCCCGCACCTGGCCGATGAGGTCCTTGTTGTCGCCTGACAGATTGGTGGCTCCGGAAAGGATCAGCTTGTACCGGGTGTTGACCGTGTTCTCGCCCAGGCCGTTCGAGGGACGCGGCTGGAACCACTTGAGATCGGGTTCCGCGGTCTCCTGGCCCTTCTTCAGCGGCAGGTCGTAGCGCTGGCCGATGAGGGACGAGCCCACGACCTTGCCCTCGGACCTGATCTCGGATCCGTTCGCCTTGTCGTGGAAGAGAGCCTGGGCGACCCCGGTGACGGCGAGGGGATAGATGACGCCGCAGGCCAGCGTCAGGACGAGCAGGGCACGCAGGCCGGCCCACAGCAACCGGCCGGTGTTCGTAACCGAGTTGTTCATGGTGATCAGCACGCTTTCGAAAAGTTACAGCCCGGGGACGAGGGAGATGAGTACGTCGATGATCTTGATCCCGACGAAGGGCGCGACCAGGCCGCCGAGGCCGTAGACCGCGAGGTTGCGGCGCAGCATCCGGTCCGCGCTCATCGGGCGGTACCGGACGCCCTTCAGGGCGAGCGGCACGAGCGCGACGATGATCAGCGCGTTGAAGATGACGGCGGACAGGATCGCGGAGTCGGGCGAGGACAGCTGCATGATGTTGAGCTTGTCCAGGCCCGGGTAGACCGCGGCGAACAGCGCCGGGATGATCGCGAAGTACTTGGCGACGTCGTTGGCGATCGAGAAGGTCGTCAACGCGCCCCGGGTGATGAGGAGTTGCTTGCCGATCTCGACGATCTCGATGAGCTTGGTCGGGTTGGAGTCGAGGTCGACCATGTTGCCGGCCTCCTTGGCGGCCGACGTGCCCGTGTTCATCGCCACGCCGACGTCCGCCTGGGCGAGTGCCGGCGCGTCGTTGGTGCCGTCGCCGGTCATAGCGACGAGTTTGCCGCCGGCCTGCTCCCGCTTGATGAGCGCCATCTTGTCCTCGGGAGTCGCCTCCGCGAGGAAGTCGTCCACGCCCGCCTCGTCGGCGATGGCCTTCGCGGTGAGCGGGTTGTCGCCGGTGATCATGACGGTCTTGATGCCCATGCGGCGCAGCTCGTCGAAGCGCTCCCGCATGCCGTGCTTGACGACGTCCTTGAGGTGGATGACGCCCAGAACGCGGGCGCCCTTTCCGTCCTTGACGGCGACCAACAGCGGCGTACCGCCCGCCTCCGAGATGCGGTGGGTGATGCCGTCCGCGTCCCTGGCCACGGTGCCGCCCTCCTCCCGCACCCAGGCGATGACCGAACCGGCCGCGCCCTTGCGGATCCTGCGCCCGTCGACGTCCACGCCCGACATCCGGGTCTGGGCGGTGAAGGCGATCCACTCGGCGGCCGCCAGCTCGCCCGAAGAAATTGGGGCGCGAAGCGCTTCCTCAGAAGGGTGGTGGTGGGCGACGGGTGGGATTTCGCGCAGCCCGTACTTCTCCTTCGCGAGGATCACGATCGACCGCCCCTCGGGGGTCTCGTCGGCCAGCGACGACAGCTGGGCGGCGTCGGCGAGTTCGGCCTCCGTGGTCCCGTTGACCGGCACGAACTCGGCGGCCTGCCGGTTGCCGAGCGTGATGGTGCCCGTCTTGTCGAGGAGCAGGGTCGACACGTCGCCCGCCGCCTCGACGGCCCGGCCCGACATGGCGAGTACGTTGCGCTGCACCAGGCGGTCCATGCCCGCGATGCCGATGGCGGAGAGCAGCGCGCCGATCGTCGTCGGGATGAGGCAGACGAGCAGGGCCACCAGGACGACCATGCTCAGGTGTCTGCCCGCGTAGTCCGCGAACGGCGGCAGAGTCACCACGGCCAGCAGGAAGACGATGGTGAGGGATGCCAGGAGGATGTTGAGGGCGATCTCGTTGGGCGTCTTCTGCCGGGCCGCACCCTCGACCAGGTTGATCATCCGGTCGATGAAGGTCTCGCCGGGCTTCGTCGTGATCTTGATGACGACGCGGTCGGAGAGGACCTTCGTGCCGCCGGTGACGGCCGAGCGGTCGCCGCCCGACTCCCGGATGACCGGGGCCGACTCGCCCGTGATCGCCGACTCGTCGACGCTCGCGACGCCTTCGACGACGTCTCCGTCACCGGGGACGATGTCGCCCGCCTCGCACACCACCAGGTCGTCGACGCGCAGTTCGGTGCCGGGGACGTGCTCTTCCGAGGAGCCGGTCAGGCGCCGCGCGACGGTGTCGGTCTTGGCCTTGCGCAGCGAGTCCGCCTGCGCCTTGCCGCGGCCCTCGGCCACCGCCTCCGCCAGGTTCGCGAAGATCACGGTGAGCCAGAGCCAGGCGCTGATCGTCCAGCCGAACCAGTCCGACGGGTCCTTGAAGGAGAACACCGTCGTCAGGACCGAGCCGACGAGCACCACGAACATCACGGGCGACTTGACCATGACGCGCGGGTCGAGCTTGCGGCAGGCGTCCGGCAGCGACCTGAGCAGTTGCTTCGGGTCGAACAGGCCCGCGCCGACGCGTCCTTCCTCCGCGTGAGCCGCGTGCGCCGTATGCCCGGAGGGCAGGTCGCTGTGCGGGGCCTGTGTGGGAGTGGCTGTGGACATGGCGTCCTGTGACCTCTTCGAGTCGTGCTTGCGTGTTCCGGTGGTCATGACGCGAGACCTTCCGCGAGTGGGCCGAGGGCCAGGGCGGGGAAGTACGTCAGGCCGGCGACGATGAGGACGGTGCCGACGAGCAGCCCGGTGAACAGGGGCTTCTCGGTACGCAGGGTGCCTGCGGTGGCGGGCACGGGCTGCTGCTCGGCGAGCGAGCCCGCGAGGGCGAGGACGAACACCATCGGCAGGAAGCGGCCGAGGAGCATCGCGAGGCCGATGGTGGTGTTGAACCAGTCGGTGTCCGAGCTCAGGCCCGCGAAGGCGGAACCGTTGTTGTTCGCGCCCGACGTGTACGCGTAGAGGATCTCGGAGAAGCCGTGCGCGCCGGGGTTGAGCATCGAGTGCCGCGGGGTGGGCAGGGCCATCGCGACCGCCGTGAACACCAGGACGAGCGCGGGCGTGACGAGGATGTAGCAGGCCGCGAACTTGATCTCGCGGGTGCCGATCTTCTTGCCCAGGTACTCGGGGGTGCGGCCCACCATCAGACCGGCGATGAACACCGCGATGATCGCCATGATCAGCATGCCGTAGAGGCCCGATCCGGTGCCGCCGGGCGCGATCTCGCCGAGCTGCATGCCGAGCATCGTGATGCCGCCGCCGAAGCCCGTGAAGGAGGAGTGGAAGGAGTCGACGGCGCCGGTCGACGTCAGGGTGGTCGCCACGGCGAAGATCGACGAGCCGCCGACCCCGAAGCGGTTCTCCTTGCCCTCCATCGCGCCGCCCGCGAGGTCGAAGGCGGGGCCGCCGTGGTGGAACTCGGTCCACATCATCAGCGCGGTGAAGCCGATCCAGATCGCGGCCATCGTGGCGAGGATCGCGTAGCCCTGCTTGAGGGAGCCGACCATGCGGCCGAAGGTGCGGGTGAGCGCGAACGGGATGACGAGGATCAGGAAGACCTCGAAGAGGTTCGTGAAGCCGTCGGGGTTCTCGAAGGGGTGGGCGCTGTTGGCGTTGAAGTAGCCGCCGCCGTTGGTGCCCAGCTCCTTGATGGCCTCCTGGGAGGCGACCGCACCTCCGTTCCACTGCTGCGAACCACCCAGGAACTGGCCGACCTCGTGGATCCCGGCGAAGTTCTGGATCGCGCCGCAGGCGACGAGGACGAGGGCGCCGAGTACGGAGATGGGGATCAGGACGCGGATCACGCCGCGCACCAGGTCGGACCAGAAGTTGCCGAGCTCACCGGTGCGGGACCGGGCGAAGCCGCGGACCAGGGCGACGGCCACGGCGATGCCGACGGCCGCGGAGACGAAGTTCTGCACGGCGAGGCCGGCCGTCTGGACGACATGGCCCATGGCCTGCTCGCCGTAGTACGACTGCCAGTTGGTGTTCGCGACGAACGACGCGGCCGTGTTGAACGCCTGGTCGGGGTCGATGGACCGGAAGCCGAGCGAGCCGGGCAGGCTGCCCTGGAGACGCTGCAGGAGGTACAGGAAGAGGACACCGACCGCGGAGAAGGCCAGCACACCGCGCAGATACGCCGGCCAGCGCATCTGGGTGTCCGGGTCGGCGCCGATGCCCTTGTAGATCCACTTCTCGACGCGCAGATGCCGGTCGGAGGAGTAGACCCGGGCCATGTGGTCACCGAGCGGACGGTAGGCCAGGCCCAGGGCCACTATGAGCGCGAGCAGTTGGAGCACTCCGGCGAGTACGGGACTCATCTCGCCCGCTGCGGCAGCAGCTGATGTCACCGTCAGAACCTCTCCGGATAGACGAGGGCGAGGACCAGATAGCCGAGGAGGGCGACGGCCACGATCAGGCCGACGATGTTTTCGGCGGTCACAGCTTCGTCACCCCCCTGGCGACGAGTGCCACCAGCGCGAACACCGCGATCGTGGTGACGACGAAGGCCACATCGGCCATCGTGAGCTCCTGAATGAGGTGCGGAATTGATCGGACGGTTAGAGGAAACCTCTGTTCACGCCCGCCTTTGCCACCCCTTGACGCCTCCCATACGGCGGCGCCCACGCCCTTGACGGATCCCATACGGGACCTCTCCGCGGAGCCGCGCTGCCGCACGGCTCTTCAACGGGCGCTACGTGCGCGGCACCACGTGCGTCGTCAGGGCTCCAGGATCTCGACGTGGTCCGCGACCGCCACGACCACCACGCGCGAGTCGGGCTCGACCGCGTGCCAGCGGTGCCGGACACCGCCGGACAGCAGGACGCTGTCGCCGCGTCCGAGCCGGTGGACCCGGCCTTCCGCCTCCACCTCGATCGCGCCGTCCGCCACGTACATCAACTCGTCGTTGCGGTGCCGGAATTCACGTCCCGCGTTCTCCTCGCCGGTGAACTCCAGGGCGTGGACCTGGTGCGTGCCCCGGGTCAGCGGGCGCACACCAGAGCCGGCGACCAGGCCTCCCGCGTCGCCGGCGCGGACGACGTCGACCGTGCGGGTCGCGTCCGAGGCGGCGAGAAGCTGGACGGCCGTGGTGTCGAGGGCGTCGGCGATGCGCTGGAGCGAACGCATGCTGGGGCGCGCCCGGTCGTTCTCGATCTGACTGAGGAACGGCACCGACAGACCGCTGCGCTCGGTGACCGCGGCGAGCGTCAGGTCGAGGGCCCGCCGGCGGCGGCGGACGGCGGCGCCGACCCGAGGCGTCCGCTGGTCGTTCTCGCCGTTTCCGTCATCGTTCCTGTCCGCGACAGCGCCCTTGCTCATGCCCGAACCCTACTTCCGGGCCCGGCAGCGGTTTCGCACGGCCGTTACAGCCACTTAACAAAACCTCACTACGGTCAAAGTCGCTTGCTCTCATCAAAAAAAGTTTGACGAGAGCTGAGACCTGGACATAAGACCTGCAGCCTTTTGCAGCGAACCCGAGGAGGCACTCACATGCCCGCCGTCGACCAGAACTCGCGCCGCCGCCACGCCACCGGACTGATCGCCCACGACCCGGACCACGCGTTCCGGGGCTACACCCTCTTCGCGCCGCTCACCGGCTCCGGCGAGGTCTACCTCGTCGGCATGGACGGGCGTACCGCGCACGAATGGAAGCTGCCGTACCGGCCCGGCCGGCATGCGCGGCTGCTGCCGGACGGCGTCCTCGCCTACAACGGCGTCCTGCCCGGCGAGGACGCGCTCTTCCCCATGTGGCACAAGTACCGCGGGGGCGTGATGCTCAAGGCCGCCCCGGACGGGACCGTCCTGAGTGAACACCGCGACCCGCTCCAGCACCACGACGCGCACCACCTCGACGACGGCCGGATCCTGTACACGGGCCTCGAACCCCTGCGGGGCGCGGACGCGGCCGGCGTGGCCGGCGGCGTGCCGGGATCCGAGGCGGCGGACGGGGTGGTGTGGGCCGACACCATCCAGGAGGTCGACGCCGACGGCACGGTGCTCTGGTCGTGGCGCGCCTCCGAACACCTCGACCGGCAGGAGTACGCGCTGCACCCCGCGTACGCCCGCGAGCACTGGCCCCTGATCAACAGCGTCACGCCGCTGGCCGACGGGAACATCCTGGCGAGCCTGCGCAGCGTCTCCGCCGTCGTCGTCATCAGCCGCGCGACCGGCGAGATCCTGTGGCGCAGCGAGCCGGGCACCGTCTCCCAGCAACACGCCCCGACGGAGCTGGAGTCGGGCTCCTTCCTCGTCTTCGACAACGGCGTCTTCCGCCCCCACTGCGACGTGCCGTACTCGCGCGTCGTCGAGATCGAGCCGTCGAGCGGGAAGGTGGTATGGGAGTACCACGACCCGGCCCGCGAGTTCTTCTTCGCGCCCTTCATGGGCAGCGCGCAGCGGCTGTCGAACGGCAACACCCTTGTCACGGACTCCCCGTCGGGCCGCCTCTTCGAGGTGACGCGGGACGGCTACCTGTGCTGGGAGTACGTCGTCCCGTACTTCGCCGGCTACCGGGAGTCCGAGGTGCGCGGCCTCTTCCCGTCCGAGCCCAACGCCGTCTTCCGCTCCTACCGTTACGCCGCGTCGGAGCTGCCCTGGCTGAGCGGCGGTGCCGCGTGACCACCGCCCCGGTCGACGAACGCGTACCGCTGCGGCGGCTCGTCCCGCTGTCCGTGCAGCACGTCCTGGCGATGGTCGCCGCACCGGTGTCCACCGTGTTCCTCACCGCGAACACCCTGCATCTGTCCCCGCCGCGCACGGCGTCGCTGCTGAGCGCGGTCCTGATCCTGTGCGGGGCGGGGACGCTGCTCCAGTCCCTGGGGGTATGGCGGATCGGGGCGCGGCTGCCGTTCGTGATGCTGCCGGGCGGCGCCGCCGCGGCGCTGTTCCTCCAGATCGCCCAGGACCACGGGGCGGCCACGGCGAGCGGCTCCGTATTCCTCGCGGCGCTGCTCCTGGTCGCCGTCCTGCCGCTGTACGCGCGGATCGTGCGGCTGTTCCCGCCCCTGGTGATGGGGGTGACGGTGCTGCTGATCGGCATCGCGATGGTGCGGGTGGCGGCCCAGTTGATCACCGGGCCCGAAGGGCACGGTCAGCCGCGCGCCGTGGCTCTCGCGGGCCTCACGGTGGCCGCGACCGTCGGCGCGTATCTGCTGCTGCGAGGGGTGTGGCGGCAGACCGCCGTCCTGATCGGCATGGCCGTGGGCGCGCTGCTCGCGGCTGTCACCGGCCTGGGCAGTTTCGGTTCCGCCGCCGGATCCGGTTTCTCCCTTCCGGCCCTTCTCCCGTACGGCGCCCCGCACTTCGACGTCCTGGCCGCGCTCCCGCTGCTCATCTTCAGCCTCACGGCCCTCGCCGAGATCACGGGCCAGACCGTGCTGGTGGGCGAGAGCGTGGGCCACGGCGCGGATGCCGCCCGGGACGTGCCCCGCGTGGGCCGCGCCGACGCCCTCGTCTCCGTGGTCGGCGGCCTGTTCGGCACATCGCTGATGGTCACCAGCGCCGAGAACATCGGCATCGTGCGCCTCACCGGCGTCCGCAGCCGCTTCGTGACGGCGGGCGCGGGCGCGCTCCTGGTCGTCACGGGCCTGCTCACCCCCGTCTCACGTGCCGTGGCCGCGATCCCGTCGGCGGTGGTCGGCGGCTCGTCCCTCGTCGTGTACGCGGTCATCGCCGTGCTCGGCGTCGACATGCTGCGCCGCGCGGACCTGGGCCGGGGCGCCGACGGCTCGGGGGCGATGGTCGCCGCGCTCGCCCTCGCGGCGGGCCTGCTCCCGCTGCTCTCCCCCGGCCTGTACGAGGGCTTCCCCGGCTGGGCCCGCACGATCCTGGGCAGCGGGGTGGTCGCGGGCACGCTGACGGCGGTGGCCCTGTCCGCGCTGTTCAGGCCCTGGCGGAGCGGAGAAGGAACGGGGGAGGTGGTGGGGGCGGCCGGGGTGCGGGAGGCGGGTTGAGGGGGTGCGGGAGGCCGATCCGCTACGGCCTGCGGCCCGGCTTCCCCCGCTTGCCGCCGCCCTTGGGACCCCCCTTGGCGCCGCCCTTCGCCGCACCCTTGGGACCCGGTTTGGCTCCGCCCTTGGCACCGCCGCGCGGGTTCTTGCCGGCGGCCGGCTTCTGCCGCGCCGCTGCGCTCTTGTCGGTACGCCGTGCCTTGGGCTGCGGCGGGGTCGGCGTGCGGCCACGCGAGCTGTTGACCGTACGTCCTCGGACGATGCCGATGAACTCCTCGACGAGATCGGGAGTCGTCTCGTTCTCCGGCCACGACAGCGCCACCTGCGACTCGGGGGCGTCGGTCACCGGACGGTAGGTGAGGTCCTTGCGGTGGTGCAGACGGGCGAGCGACTGCGGGACGACGAGCACGCCGATCCCGGCGGCCACCAGCTCGACCGCGTCGGCCGTCGTCTCGGGGCGCTCGAACGCGGGCTGCCCCGGGGGCCGCTCCCAGCCGAGCGTGTCGTCGAGGGGGTGCAGCACGGTCTCGTCGGCCAGGTCGGCAAGTACCACCTCGTCGACGGCGGCCACGACGTGGTCCTTGGGGATCACGACCACGGTCGTCTCGGCGTACAGGGGGATCGCGCTCAGCACGGTCCGGTCCACCGGGAGCCGTACGAGACCCGCGTCGGCGCCCCTGTCCCGCAATACGTCGGACGCCTCGGCGGCGGGGGTCGCGATGAGGGTCAGGGGGACGTCGGGCAGCCGCTCGTTCCAGATCCGCACCCACTTGGTGGGTGTCACTCCCGGGACATACGCGAGCCGGAACGAAGGGGATACTTCCGAGCCTGTCACGCCGCCAGGTTACCGGTCGTGGTCGGAGGTGTCGCACACAGTCGATACCCTTGACACCATGACGTCGCACCAGACCACCCAGACCATGAAGCCCGCGACCGCGGCGAAGAAGCTGGGTGTGTACCTCGAGGCCACCCCCGCCGAGTTCCAGGAGGGTGTCGTCTCGCGCAGCGAGCTCAACGCGCTGCAGGCCGATCCCCCCGCGTGGCTGCAGGAGCTGCGCGCCAACGGCCCGCACCCCCGTCCCGTCGTCGCCTCCAAGCTCGGCATCTCCATCTCCGGCCTCGCCCGCGGCGGGGTCACCGAGCCGCTCACCACGGAGCAGATCGAGGCGCTGAAGACCGAGAGCCCCGAGTGGCTCCAGCAGGAGCGCGCCACCCAGGCCGCTGTCCGCAAGGAAGCGGTCCGCATCAAGGAGCGCAACGCCCAGCGGGCCGAGCAGTCCGGCAACCAGCCTTCCTGATCCCGACCGTCCCGGGCCGCTCACGCGCCCTCGGGGCGGTCCACCGTCTCCGCGCCGTCGAGGGGGCTGCGCTCCAGGAACGCGGCGGCCGCCGGGACCGCCGCACGCAGCCGCAGCAGGCCTGCCGCGGTCAGGGTGCGGCAGACCGAGTCCTCCTCGGCCAGGACGCGCTGCCCCAGGCGGGCGTGGAAGTCCGCCGGGGTGAGCGCCGCGCCGGGGCCCGCGGACCAGGTGCGGCCCGGCGGCGCCGCGCGTGACCCGTGGGCGCACACGGCGAGGCGCCCCGACTCCACGTACCAGAGGACCACGGGCTCTGCGCGGGGCGGTTCGACCGTGCGGCCCGCCGGCAGGGACAGGGTGCCGAAGCAGTCGGACACGGCGCTCGCGGCCGCGTCGCCGGCCTTGCCGAACAGATCGCTGCGGGTGAGCGGGACCGGTGCGGCGGGGTCGAGTCCGAGGCTGGTCAGGAGTTCGTCCTCGCAGGATTCGACGGCGCTTCCGAGGTCGGCGAACTCGTCGTCGGTGTGGGTCACCGGGCGGGTCGACGGGTCGGCGATCACCATGCGGATCCCGCGTTCGCGCAGGTCGTGGCCGAGGGCCCGGAGAAGGTCCGCCGCGACGGGTTCGATACGGCCGACGCGTGCGAGGTCCAGGACGAACCAGCCGGCGGCCTGCGGAAGGTCGCGGGCCGCGCGGAGCGTCTGTTCGGCGGTGGCGAAGTCCAGGTCGCCCTGCAGGACGTGTACGCGAATACGGTCGGGGCGTTCGTCGAGCGCGGCGCGCTGGTCTCGGGGGCGGTGGCGCAGTGAGCGCAGCGGGCCCGGGTCGAGGGAGCGCGGCGGGAGCGGGCGGACGCTGCTGCCGGTGGCCCGCATCAGATGCAGCCCGAACTGTTCCGACAGCAGGTGGCAGGCGGCGATGGCGCGCACGCTGTTGCCCTTCTCGTCCAGCGGCGGGCTGAACACCCCGATGCCGAACTGGCCGGGCAGCGCCACGCCGATCCCGCCCGAGACGCCGCTCTTCGCAGGGAGGCCCACGCGCAGCATCCACTGTCCCGACGCGTCGTACATGCCGCAGGTGGCCATGACGGCGAGGACGTGCTGGGCGTTGCGGGGGGCGACGACGCGTTCGCCGGTAAGCGGGTTGGTGCCGCCGCCGGCCAGGGTCGCGTGCATCACGGCGAGGTCGTCGCAGGTCACGAGGACGGAGCACTGGCGGAAGTAGGTGGCGAGCTGTTCCTCGACGTCGCCGGTGAGTGATCCCGCGTTGTGCATGAGGTAGGCGAGGGCGCGGTTGCGGTCACCGGTGGAGCGCTCGGAGGCGAAGACCGCGCCGTCGACGGTCAGGTCCCGGCCCGCGAAGGCACTCAGGCCGGCCAGGATCCGCGTGAAACGTTCCTCCGCACTGGCGCCCGCGACCAGTGAACTGGTCACGATGGCACCGGCGTTGACCATCGGGTTGGGCGGGCGCCCGGTACCGGGTTCGAGGCGGATCGAGCTGAACCCCTCGCCGCTGGGCTCGGCGCCGACGCGCGCCAGGACGTCTTCGAGGCCCCGGTCGGCGAGGGCGAGCGCGAACACGAAGGGCTTGGACACCGACTGCACCGTGAACGGCACGTCGCAGTCCCCGCAGCTGTAGACCTGCCCGTCGAGCGCGCACAGACTGAGCCCGAACAGGTCCGGGTCGGCGCGGCTCAGCTCGGGGATGTACGAGGCGGGCTCGCCGTCCGTGAGGTCGCGCAGCCGTACGCGCACCCGGTCGAGGAGCGCGGCGAGCGGGTCGTCCGGCGGCTTGTTCTGCCTCACCCCGCAATCGAACACCACACCTGGCGGCGGCGCCCGCCCAACCGCTCCACCGGGGTACGGCTCAGATGCGGCTGCCGGAGGCGGTGTCCGAGGAGAGCCGCTGGGCGAGGTAGATCGGGATGACGGACAGCAGGACGAGGACCGCGGCGACGACATTGACGACGGGGGCCTGCTGGGGGCGCGCCATGTTGGAGAAGATCCAGACGGGCAGGGTCTGGATGCCGGGCCCGGCGGTGAAGGTCGTCACGACGATCTCGTCGAAGGAGAGCGCGAAGGCGAGGAGCGCGCCGGCGACCAGGGCGGAGCGCACGAGGGGGAAGGTGATGTCGACGAAGGTGCGGAAGGTGTGCGCGCCGAGGTCGGCGGCGGCCTCCTCGTACGAGCCCGGCATGCGCCGGAGCCGGGCGATGACGTTGTTGAAGACGACCACGATGCAGAACGTGGCGTGGCCGACGATGACGGTGAACAGGCCGAGGCCCACGCCGAGGGGTTCGAGGACCGTGCGGAACGCGGTGTTGAGGGCGACGCCGGTGACGATGCCGGGCAGCGCGATCGGCAGGACGACGACGAAGGAGATGGCGTCGCGGCCGAAGAACCTGAACCGCTGGCAGGCGAAGGCGACGAGCGTGCCGAGGACCAGGGCGATGGCGGTCGCGCCGAGTCCCGCCTTGACCGAGGTCCACAGCGCGGCGCGGGCGCCGGAGCTGTGCCAGGCGTCGGCCCACCAGCCGAAGGTGAGCCCGGGCGGCGGCCAGCCCGAACTGCGGTCCGGGTTGAGGGAGTTGACGAGGACCAGGAGCAGCGGGACGTAGATCACCGCGAAGCCGAGCGCGGCGGCGACGCGCAGGGCGATACGCGCGGGGCGGGAGAGATTCATCGGAGTGACCTTCGTTGTGCGTGATCCGGTGGGCCGACGGGTGGGCGTCACAGGCTGCTGAGGGCTCCTGTGCGGCGCACCGCGAGCAGGTAGAGCACGATGATCACCACGGGGACGGTGCCGAGCGCGGCGGCGAGCGGCAGGTCGAGGGTGATGTTGGAGTAGATGATGTTGCCGATCAGCTGGGTCTTGCCGCCGACGATCTGCACGGCGATGTAGTCGCCGAGGCTGAGCGAGAAGGTGAAGACCGAGCCGGCCGCGACGGACGGCAGGATCATCGGCAGGACCACGGATCGGAAGGTGCGGCCCGTGCGGGCGCCGAGGTCGGCGGAGGCGTCGAGCAGACTGACCGGGAGCTGTTCGAGTCCCGCGTGGATCGGCAGGATCATGTATGGCAGCCACAGATAGGTGAGGACGAGGATCGTCGCGGTGAGGCCGTAGCCGGGTCCCTTGATGCCGAGCGGTCCCAACACCCAGTCGAGCAGGCCGCCTTGGGCGAGGATGAGCCGCCAGGCGTAGGCCTTGACGAGGTAGCTGGCCCACAGCGGGGTGAGGATCGCGACGACGAGGAGCGGCCGCCGGCGGGGACTGGCGATGCGGGCTGTGTAGAACGCGATCGGGAACGCGATCAGTATGCACAGGGCGGTGACCGCGAGGGCGACGCCGACGCTGCGCAGGGCGACCTGCCGGTAGACGTCGGTGGTGAGCAGGGCGGTGAAGTTGTCCGCGTTCCAGATCTTCACGACGTTCGAGGTGAAGGAGTCCGTGGTCCAGAACGCGGACAGGAACAGGACGGTGAGGGAGCCGAGATAGGCGAGGACGAGCCAGGCGAGCGGTGCGGAGAGCAGCAGGGACAGCTGCAGCCGGGGGCGGCGGTACAGGGCCCCGGCGAGCCGCCGGACGGATCCGGCGGCAGGCGCGGTGTCGGTCATCGGAGGCAGGTCCTAGCCCTTGATCTCGGTCCAGGCCTGGACCCACTTGGCGTACGGGACGCATGTGGCGTCCTTGCGGCCGTCGATGCACTGGGCGATCGGCGTGGTCCAGAAGTGGACGTTCTTCCAGTAGGCCTCGTCGGCCGCGTGGTAGGTGGCGCAGTGGTTCTTGTCGGCCGTCTCGTCGCAGGCCTTCGCGTTGGACGGCGCCTCACCGAAGTACTCGGCGACCTGGGCGTTGACCTTCGGCGAGATGATCCAGTCCATCCACTTGTAGGCGCAGTTGGGGTGCTTGGCCTTGGCGGCGAGCATCCAGGTGTCGGACCAGCCGGTGGCGCCTTCCTTGGGCAGGACGGCCTTGACCGGAACCTTCTCGGCCTGGGCGGTGTTGAGGATCACCTGCCAGCTGGTACCGACGACGGAGTCACCGCTCTTGAAGGCCGAGACCTCCTTGAGGTAGTCGCTCCAGTACTCGCCCACGTTCTTGTTCTGCGCCTTGAGCAGGGCGACCGCCGCGTCGAACTGCTTCTGGTCCAGGGCGTACGGGTCCTTGATGCCGAGGGACGGCTTGGACTTCATCAGGTACAGGGCGGCGTCCGCGATGTAGATCGGCGAGTCGTACGCGGTGACCTTGCCCCGGTGGGCGGCGGCCTGGTCGAAGACCGCGGACCAGGAGTCGGGGGCCGGGGAGACCTTCTTGGTGTTGTACATCAGGAGGTTGGCGCCGCGGCCGTGCGGGATGCCGTAGGGAACACCCTTGACGGAGTTCCACTGCTGGTTCTTGAGGCCGGCGAAGACGTCCTTGTAGTTGGGCACCAGCTTCGTGTTCACGGGCGCGGCGTCACCCGAGGCGATCAGCCGCAGCGACGCGTCGCCGGAGGCGGAGACCGCGTCGTACTGGCCGGTCTTCATCAGGCTGACCATCTCGTCGGAGGTGCCCGCGGTCTTGGTGTTGACCTGGCATCCCGTCTGCTTCTCGAAGCCGGAGACCCAGTCGACCTTCGGGTCGTTCGAGCCGTCCTCGGCGTAACCGGCCCAGGCGATCAGGTTGACCTGGCCCTCGCCCTTGCCGAGGGTCTTCTGCGCGGAGAGCTTGGGCGGGGTGAAGTCGCTGCCGCCGGGCGTGGACCCGGCGGTGTCCGACGAACCGCAGGCGGAGGCGAGGAGCAGGGCGCCGAGCGCGGCCGCTGCTCGGGACGTTCGGGTCAGACGCACGGGGTTCTCCACGGGGTGGGGGCGGTCGGGTGATTGCGGTCGTACGGGGTCGGGCGCTGCGCGCCGGTCAGGTGTGTGCCGGGTCCTTGGCCAACGGGCCCTCGGTCGACGGGTCATGGGTCGACGGGTCATGGGGAACCGGGAAGTTGTGCCGCCGGTGCCACTGGAGCCTCACGCGTGAGCCGCGCAGGGCGGCCACGTCCTCGGACGAGGTCTCCAGGTTCTGCTGGAGGGCGGTGAGCCGGCCGCCGGCGTCGAGGTCGACGAGGAAACGGGTCGCGCCTCCCAGGTAGACGACCTCCGCGACGGTGCCGGTGGCGCTGTCGTGCTCCGGTTCGGCGGCGGCGGACTCCTTGAGCACATGGATCTTCTCCGGGCGGACGCTGTACGTCGCCCGGTCCCCCACGACCTGCTCGGCAGCGTCGCCGGTGAGCAGGTTGGAGGTGCCGACGAAGCCCGCGACGAAGGGGGTGGCGGGGCGCTCGTAGATCTGGGCCGGGGTGCCGACCTGTTCGATGCGGCCCTTGTTGAAGACCGCGATGCGGTCGCTCATGGTCAGGGCCTCCTCCTGGTCATGCGTGACGAAGACGAAGGTGATGCCGGTGTCGCGCTGGATCGCCTTGAGTTCGACCTGCATCTGCTCGCGGAGCTTGAGGTCGAGGGCGCCGAGCGGTTCGTCGAGCAGGAGCACCTTCGGGCGGCCGACGAGGGCGCGGGCCAGGGCCACGCGCTGGCGCTGGCCGCCGGACAGCTGGGCGGGGCGGCGGGTGCCGAAGTCCTCCAGGCGCACGCTCGCCAGGGCCTCTCGCGCGCGGGCGAGGCGTTCGGCCTTCGGCACCTTGCGGACCTTGAGGCTGTAGGCGACGTTCTGCTCCAGGGTCATGTGCGGAAACAGCGCGTAGTCCTGGAAGACGGTGTGCACGTCGCGCTCGAAGGGCGCCCGGCGGGTGACGTCGGCGCCGCCGAGCTCGATGGTGCCGCCGGTGGGCGCCTCGAAGCCGGCGATCATCCGGAGCACGGTGGTCTTGCCGGAGCCGGACGGCCCGAGCATCGAGAAGAACTCGCCGTCCGCGATCTCCAGGTCGACCCCGGCCACGGCCTCCGTCCTGCCGAAGGACTTGCGCAGGTTCTGCAGCCGGACGGCCATTCCCTCCATGGGCGGGAACCTTTCTGGTGCGTCGGGAGTTGACCGTAAACATATGAAGCCATAGTTCTTATTTCAAGGCCCCGCTGAGGTAAAGGCTGTACCAAGTGGCAAGGTGGTGACCGTGAACCCTGACAAAACCGGCGTCCAAAGAGTCGTCTTCACACCCGTCGACACGCTCGCCCGTGTCGACGCCGTGGTGCGGCGGCTCGGCGACGCCATCGACCTCGGGCTGCTCACCGACGGCGAGCAGCTGCCCGGCGAGAGCGACCTCGCCGCCCAGCTCGGGGTCTCCACCGTGACCCTGCGGGAAGCCCTCATGGCGCTGCGGCAGCGCGGTCTGGTCACCACGCGCAGGGGCCGCGGCGGAGGCAGCTTCGTCACCGTGCCCGACGGCCCCGCCGAGGACCGTCTCCTCGCCCGTCTCGCCGACTGGAGCACCGAGGAGCTCCGCGACCTCGCCGACCACTGGGCCGCCGTCTCCGGGGCCGCCGCCCGCCTCGCCGCCCGGCGCACGGAACCCGCCGATCTGCGGCAACTGCAGAGGTCTCTGGCGGAGTTGGTGCACGCCGAGGACTCCGGAGCGCGCAGCCGCGTCTACGGACGCTTCCATGTCGAGCTGGCGGCCGCTGCCCAGTCGGCCCGTCTGACCAGGGAAGAAGTCACCCTCCAGACCGAAGTCGGGGCGCTGCTGCGGCTCGTGCTGTGCGACGACCGGTTCCTGCGGGACGCCGCGGACCGTCACCGCGCCGTGATCTCGGCCGTGCATGATGGTGCCGGCGACCGTGCCAGGGACCTGGCCGAACAATGCGTGCAGGCCTCCATGGCGCGCCTCGTCGAACTCCGCCTCGGCCCGGTCGGCGGCGTGCGCGGTCCCCGTCCGAAGGAGGCCCCCGATGGGCAGCAACCCCCGTCCCGCGAACGCCGGGTCGGCACTGCTTGACGACATGTCGGCAGCCGACGCGGCCGCGCGCGTACGCGACGCGCTCGAAGGGGTCTTCGACGCCGTCGGCGCCACCGGCGCGGACATCGAGTCACTGCTCTCCGCCGTCCTCACCGAAGGCCGCCGTCCGGTGTCGGGCGACCTGGCCGCGCTCCGCCCCGGCCTGCACGCCCGCCTCGCCGGCTACGACCTGGTCTCGGGAATCGGCTTCGTCGCGGCGCCGGGGCTGCTCGACGACGTACCCGCGTGGCTGGAGTGGTGGCAGAAGACCGCGGACGCGGCGGTGCAGCCGCTGCTCCTGGACCTGGACCCGCAGCGCTCGGCGTACTCCGACTACACCCACTGGGACTGGTTCACGCTGCCCCGCGACACCGGGCAACGGGCGGTCGCCGGCCCCTACGTCGACTACCTCTGCTCCGACGAGTACAGCCTCACCCTGTCCGCGCCGGTGACGGTCGGCGGGCGTTTCATGGGCGTGGCCGCGGCCGACGTCTACCTGCGGCGCTTCGAGGCGGTCGTCATGCCGCTGCTCCAGCGCCTTCCCGGGCCTGCCCGCCTGGTGAACGCGCGCGGGCGCGTCGCCGCCTCCACGGACCCCCGCCACCTCGTGGGCTCCCTCACCAAGGACCACGACCTCGCGGCGGTGCTTGCCGGGCCCGCACAGGGCACCGACCAGGACGGCCTGCGCCTGCTGCCCTGCGACGGGGTCCCGCTCGTCCTGGCGGCGGAGACGCCCCAAGTCGCGCCGAACAGGGCCTGGTTCACACCCGGCGGCCGCCGAGGAACGCGTCCACCGTCTCCGTGAACCGAAGCGGATCGTCCACCCACGGAAAGTGGCCCGCCCCTTCCTGGACGACGAGTTCGGTGTGCGGGAACAGCTCCGCGATGCCGGCGGCGACCCGCGGCAGCGGACCGCCGTCCCGCCCGCCCGCCAGGACCAGGACCCGCGCGTCCCAGCCGCTCAGTGCGGCGCGGGCCGCGTCGGGATCGAAGGCGCCGGCCGACGCATAGACCTCCGCCGCCGCCTCGTTGGTCTGCTCGACCTCCCCGGCGGCGTGCGCCCGCGCCGCCGCGTCCCAGCGCCCGTAGAAGAACGGGACGGCCGCGTCGAAGTCGGCGTCGGTCGCGGAGCCGTCCCAGATCCTGCCGAACGCCTCACGGGCGGACGCGAACCACGGCTCCCCGGCGCGCAGATCGGCCGCCTCCAGGCGCTGCTGCGTCGTGAAGTCGACGCCCAGGGCCCGCGCTCGGCCGGTGACCAGCGTGAGCGTACGCACGCGCCGGGGATGCCGGGCCGCGTAGAGCAGGGCGAGATCGCCGGCCGCCGAGTGGGCGAGCAGGTCGACCTGCTCCAGGCGGAGATGGACCCGCAGCGCCTCGACGTCGTCGACCTGCCGGTCGCAGCGGTACGTGGCCGGGTCGGCCGGAACGTCGGAGTCACCGGTGCCGCGCAGATCGAGCATCACGAGCCGGCGCCGCTTCGCGAGCCCGCCGAGGTCACCGAGGTAGGCGGCGGCCCGCATGGGCCCGCCGGGCAGACAGATCAGCGGCTCGCCCTCCCCCACGACGTGGTGGGCGAGCCGGGTTCCGTCGGGGGCGGTGAAGGCGGGCATGACAGCCATCCTCATGGTCACGCGCCGCTCGCGGCAAGCGGATTGACCTGCCCTCATGTCATGAGGGGCAGGTCAGCGAGGCAGCGGCGCCGCCGGCCGGGGGCGCCGCAGCAGCCACTGCCAGAAGCCCCGCCGGGATTCCGCCGACGGCCGTACGGTGACGCGACCGCAGTCGACCTCGCCCGTCACCTCGATACGCAGCCTCGCCGGCGTCTCGGCCCCCGGACCCACCTGATCGCCCACACCGCCTCCGCGCACCCGCACGTCGTCGGCGTGCGGCTGCATCAGCAGCGTCACCGACCCGCTGCGCACCGCCACCTCGATCTCCAGCGTGGGCACCGCGACGGCGGTCTGGGTGAAGTCCAGCAGGACGGACCCGCTCCGCGACGCGATCTCGAGGCGTCCCGGGGCCACCCGGTCGCCGGCCCGTCTCTCGCTCGCGCCGCCGACGACGATCCTCGACACGTCCTTCGGGGCGCCCCACGCGAGGCCGGCCTCCGGCAGGTCGGCGAGCAGCGCCGCGAGGTCTCCGTAGGTACGGGCCGTCAGCGCGGCCCCGAGCCGGTCGTCCAGCTCGTCCGCGGTCAGCCGGCCGTCACCGGCGGCCACGGTCAGCCGTTCCACGACCTGGTCGCGGTCCTCGTGCGACGCCCGCAGCTCGCGTCGGTCGGGCACCTTTTCACCGGGCATGGACGCACTCTAGTGGCGCGGCCGGGGGTGGTGGTATCCGCGGTCCGGGCGGCACCGGGCTCCCGTAACCGGCCCCTTGGGCCCGTCAGGAATCCAGTACGGCCGCGACCGCCTCGATCTCCACCAGCTGGTCGGTGTACCCGAGCACCGTGACCCCCATCAGCGTGCTGGGGACGTCGTGGTCGCCGAACGCGTCGCGCACGACCTGCCACGCCGTCACCAGGTCCTCCCGCCGGGTGGACGCGACGAGGACGCGGGTGTTGATGACGTCGTCGAGCGTGGCACCGGCCTCGGCGAGCGCCGTCCGCATGTTCTCGACCGCCTTCGCCGCCTGACCGGCGTAATCACCGACGGCGGCCGTGGAGCCGTCCTCGTTCAGCGGGCACGCGCCCGCGAGGAAGACGAGTCGCGCCTCGGCGGGTGCGGTGGCCGCGTAGGCGTACTCGGCGACGTCCGACAGCGACGAGGAGCGGATGAGCGTGACGGCACGGGGCATGTGAGTTCCCTTCGGGGCGGACACAGCGGCGGTCATCGTCGCAGGGAACGCCGGCGGGCGCCTCGGGTTTTCCCTCCGGGAGACGGGGCGGACCACGGGGTGACAACGCGTCCGGACGCGGCACACGAGTGGCGAACAGGCGCCGTCCTCGTCACACAAGGTGAAGAATGGATGGGAGGGAGAGGCCACCCTCAGGACGGAGCGGGTCGCCGTGGGGACGAGCGAGCAGAGCGATACCGGCCGGCAGGGCTTCGACGTGGCGGACGCCGCGCCGATGCTGCTCGACGCACACGGGGTGGTGACCGGCTGGTCCGACGAGGGCGGGCGGCTGCTCGGGTACGAGGCCGCCGACGTGGTCGGCCGGGAGGCCGCCACACTGCTGCTGCCCGCGGACGCGGCCCGCGTCCCCGAGCTCGCCGAGCGCTGCCGGACGAGCGGCGGCTGGTCCGGGATCCTGGGCGCGAGGCACCGCGACGGGCACCCGGTCTCGGTGATGGTGCGCGTCGTGGAGGCGCAGCGCAGCCCGGGGCCCACGCGCTGGATCGTGCTCGTCTCGGGGATGGACGGCGCGCCGGGGTGGGACATGAGCCGTTCCGTCCTGGAGCAGATGGCCTCGCGCTCCCCGCTGGGCATCGCCATCGTGGACACGGACCTGAGGTACGTGTGGTCGAACGCCGCCCTTGAGCAGTTCGGCGGCGGGCCCGCCCGCGAGCGTGTCGGGCGCAGGCTGGCGGACATCCAGCCGGGGCTCGACGCCGAGCGCCTCGAGGCGAAGATGCGCCAGGTCCTGGAGACGGGGGAGTCGATCGTGGGCTACGAGCATGTGGGCCGGGTCCGCTCGGCGCCGCATCGCGAGTGCGCCCACGCCATGTCGTTCATGCGGCTCAGCGACGACAACGGGCACCCGCTGGGCGTGTACTACACGGCGATGGACATCACCGAGCGCTACCTGGTGCGGCGGCGGCTCGCCCTGCTGGACCGGGCCGGTGAGCACATCGGCCGCAGCCTGGACGTCGTACAGACCGCGCAGGAGCTGGCCGACGTCGCGGTTCCGGGGCTCGCGGACTTCGTGGTGGTGGATCTGCTGGAGTCGGTCCTGGAAGGGACCGAGCCGGCGGCGGGTGCGCCGGGCGGTCCGGACACGGTCCTGCTGCGGCGCGCGGGGCACCGGTCGGTGCGGGACGGTGTTCCCGAGACCGTCATCGGCATAGGGGACACGGCCCGCTACCCGGCGGGGTCGCCGCCGGTCCGCGTCCTGTGCAGCGGCGAGTCGTGGCACGAGGAGCGGATGGATCCGCGGGCGAAGGACTGGGCGGCCGCGGGGCAGGGGCGCGTTGCGCCTTCGTTCGCGGAGCTCGGGGTGCACTCGATGATGATCGTGCCGATCCGCTCGCGCGGCATCACGATGGGGGTCACCAGCTTCTTCCGGCGGGACCGCCCGGACCCGTTCGGCACCGACGATCTGGCGCTCGCGGAGGAGTTCGTGTCCCGGGCCGCGATCTGTGTGGACAACGCCCGCCGCTACACGCGCGAACGGGACGCCGCCCTGGTGCTCCAGCGGAGTCTGCTGCCGAGCCATCTGCCGGAGCAGGACGCGGTGGACGTCACCGCCTGCTACCGGCCCGCGGACGCGCTGACCGGCCTCGGCGGGGACTGGTTCGACGTCATCCCGCTGTCGGGGGCCCGGGTGGCCCTCGTGGTGGGCGACGTCCCCGGGCACGGCATCGACGGCGCCGCCGCGATGGGGCGGCTGCGCACCGCGGTGCAGACGCTCGCCGATCTGGACCTGCCGCCGGAGGAGGTCCTCGCCCACCTCGACGACCTGGTCAGCAGGGGCGCTCGCGAGGAGGGCGCCCGCAGCGCTGTCCAGGCCGTGGGCGCCAGTTGTCAGTACGTGGTGTACGACCCGGTGAGCGGCCGTTGCGCGGTGGCGAGCGCCGCACATCCCGCACCCGCGCTTGTCGCCCCGGACGGCGCGGTCTCGTTCCCCGAGATCCCGGTCGGGCCCGCGCTCGGCACGGGCGGCCTGCCCTTCGAGGCAACCGAGTTCCCCCTCGCCGAGGGCAGTGTGCTCGCGCTGCACACGGACGGGCTGCTCGCCGTCGGCCGGCGCGAACCGGGCCGCGAACCCGACCTCGAAGAGGGCAGGGAGCGCCTGCGCGAGGCCCTGGAACGGGCCGACCCGTCGCTGGAGAACCGCTGCGTGGCCGTCGTCGACGCCCTCGTCCCGGCACGGCCGTACGACGACGTGGCCCTGCTGATGGCCCGCACGCGCCGTCTCGGTGCCGGGCAGGTCGCTTCCTGGGACGTGGAGAGCGACCCGGCGGTGGTCGCCGACGCGCGCAAGATGGTGACCCGGCAACTGGCCGAGTGGGGACTCGACGAGCTCGCGTTCACCACGGAACTCGTCGTCAGCGAGCTCGTGACCAACGCGATCCGGTACGCGTCCGGGCCGATCCGGCTGCGTCTGATCGTGGAGCGGGCGCTGATCTGCGAGGTCTCCGACGCGGGCGCCAGCGCCCCGCATCTGCGCCACCCGCGCACCACCGACGAGGGCGGGCGCGGCCTCTTCCTCGTCTCCCAGTTCTCCGAGCGCTGGGGGGCGCGCTACACCCTCGAAGGGAAGATCATCTGGGCTGAGCAGTCGCTCGCCGAACGGCCGGACCACGCCGGGGGGACCGACCTTCCCGTCGAGCCGGCGGGTCCGTGAGGAGTTCCGGCACCACCGATACCTGGGCGCCGATATGCAGTTGACGTGCGACGACGCTCACGATTTCCTGCTCCGGTGACTGATCTGCGTATCGAGAACGTGCGGGGCGAGGCCCTCGTCGAGGACTGGCGGCACGTCCACAACCTGATCATCCCGGCCGATCCGCTGTCCCTCGACGACGTGCGGGAGCGTGTGGGGCGCAACCACCTGGAGGTCGCCTACCTCGGCGACACCCTGGTGGGCTGCACGACGGTCCGCCCGCCGGCGAACGAGACCGCCACCGCCACGGTGATCGCCCGGGTGCTTCCCGGCCACCGCCGCCAGGGCTTGGGTGAACTGCTCTACCGGCACGGCCTGGAGCGGGCGCGCGAGCTCGGCGCGGCCGTCGTCGAGACGGTCGTCCTCGCGTCGAACACGGAGGGCGTGCGGTTCGCGGAGCAGCACGGTTTCGTGGAGGTCGAGCGGTACACGCTGCCGGACGACCCCGCGCTCTGGTTCACGATGCGGCTCGCGGACACCGGCGCCGCCTGATCCACCGGCAGGGCTTCGCGATCCTCGCGATCCGTCACCCGATCGGCATCGCCCTGGCCGACCGCACCGTGTCCGTGGCGGGGCGGGCCTGAGAATCGCGTGGGTGCCCGGGGTGCCGTCGGGTGACGGAGCGCACGTGTCTGCCCCCTCGTCGGTGAACGCCGAGCCCCTTCGGCCGGGATGCTCCCCTTCCGTGCCTTCGGACGCGCCGCCGAGCCCCTCGGACATCGCTGCGAAGAAGAGGCAGACTGGTCCTAGCTGCCCGTCTGCGTGAGCCGGCCGGAGGAAACGATGAGCGGGGAAGGGCGTGGGGGCGCCGAGCAGTATCTGCCCAGGCTTCGGCTCGACGACCTGCTGGGCGAGCTGCAGGTGCGTATCGACGCGGCACGCGGCACGCAGAACCGGCTGCACGGGCTCCTGGAGGCGGTCCTGTCGGTGGGGCGGGGACTCGATCTGGCGCAGGTGCTGCGGAGCATCGTCGAGGCCGCCGTGACCTTGGTTGACGCGGAGTACGGGGCGCTGGGCGTGATCGGTGAAGACCGGAAGCTGTCCGAGTTCCTCACGGTCGGCATCGACGACGAGCGGCGCTCGGCGATCGGGGCGCTGCCCAGCGGCCACGGGATCCTCGGCGAGCTGATCCGGCACCCTGAACCGCTGCGGCTTCCGGAACTCTCCGAGCATCCCCATTCGTACGGCTTCCCCGCCAACCATCCGCCGATGCGTTCCTTCCTCGGTGTCCCGATCCGGGTGCGCGAGGAGGTGTTCGGGAACCTGTACCTCACCGAGAAGCGCAGCGACAAGGAGTTCGACGCGGAGGACGAGGCGGTGCTGTCCACGCTGGCGGTGGCGGCCGGTGTCGCGATCGAGAACGCGCGGCTGTACGAGGAGACCAGGCTCCGTGAGCGCTGGCAGCGCGCGAGCGGCAAGGTCACGAGCATGCTGTTGACGGGAGCGCCGAGTGCCGAGGTGCTCGAGCTGATCGCGGACGAGGCACGCAAGATCGTGTCCGCGGACGTCGGGATGATCGCGGAGCGCGTGCCGGGCGACGAGGCGCTGCGGCCCGTCCTCGCCGTGGGCCTGGACGCCGAGCGGCGCAACGGCCTGGTGATGTGCTCCGAGGACGGCTTCGTCGGCGCGACGCTGAGCTCGGCCGAACCCGTGGTCTCCGCCGACATCGCGCACGATGCGCGCACGGGCGGCGGGCAGGCGCAGTGGGCGGGCCTCGGCCCGGTGGCCGCCGTGCCGCTCGGCGCGGGCGGGAAAGCGCGCGGTGTGCTGATCCTGGGGCGGGTGCCGGGCGGGACGCCGTTCGGCGAAGTGGACACCGGACCGCTGCTCGGCTTCGCCGACCAGGCCGCGCTGGCCCTCGAGCTGGCGGAGCGGAGGTGGGACGCGGAACAGATCGTGCTCCTGAGGGAGCGCGACCGTATCGCGCGCGATCTGCATGATCTGGCCATTCAGCGGCTCTTCGCGGCCGGCATGACGCTGCAGAGCACCCAGCGGTTCATGGAGCACCCCGAGGGCAGCGAGCGGCTCGCACGGACCGTCGACGACCTCGACGACACCATCAAGATCATTCGTTCCACCATCTTCGGCCTGCGAATGCACGGCGAGGTCAGGCCGGAGGCCGTGGGGCTGCGGGGCCGGGTCTCGGACCTGGTGAACGCGTCGGCGGCCTCGTTCGGGTTCCTGCCGGCGCTGCGGGTCGAGGGACTGGTCGAGACGGACGTCCCGGGCGACATCGCGGACCATGTCGTCGCGGTGCTCGGGGAAGCACTGAGCAACGCGGCACGGCACGCCGGAGCGCGGGCCGTGGACGTCCGACTGAGCTGCGGTGGCGGCGAGTTGAGGCTCGAGGTGAGTGACGACGGCCGCGGAGTGCCGGACGGCGTCACACGCAGCGGCCTGCGCAACATGGAGGAGCGTGCGGTCGCCCTCGGCGGCACCTTCAGCATCGGCGAGCGGACGCAGGGCGGGGGCACCCGGCTGATGTGGCGGGTACCCGTCACATCAGTGAACCGACCCGGCGGGCCTCATGATGTCGGGTGACCGGTGCCCTCGTGCTGTTCCAGTTGCGCGGCGAGGACCGCGGCCTGGACACGGCGGTGGACACCGAGCTTGGCCAGCAGCCGCGAGATGTGGTTCTTGACCGTCTTCTCCGAGAGGTAGAGCCGCTTGCCGATCTCGCGGTTGGTCAGCCCGTCCCCGATGAGCGCGAGGATCTCCCGCTCGCGCGGCGACAGGGCAGCCAGTTCCGGGGCCAGCTCCGGCGCGGCTTCGGGGCCGCCGCGCAGGGACCGCATCAGCCGGGCGGTCGTCGCGGGATCGAGCATCGACTGCCCCGAGGCGACCGTACGCACCGCGGAGACCAGGTCGGAGCCCTTGATCTGCTTGAGCACATAGCCCGACGCACCGGCCATGATCGCGTCGAGGAGAGCTTCCTCGTCGTCGAACGACGTCAGCATCAGGCACGCCAGCTCGGGCATCTGGTTGCGCAGTTCCCGGCACACGCTGATGCCGTCACCGTCGGGCAGCCGGACGTCGAGGACGGCGACGTCCGGACGCAGGGCCGGCCCACGGGCCAGCGCGTGCTCGACGTTCTCCGCGTCCCCGACGACGCGGATGTCCGGTTCCGCGTCCAGGAGGTCGGACAGGCCGCGCCGGACGACCTCGTGGTCGTCCAGGAGGAAGACGCGGATCGGGTTCCGCTCCGTGAAGGTACGTGCCTCGGCCATGACGACCCCTCGTTCCCGACGGACCACGGGCTGCCCCTGACGACGATCATTATCTCTCCGCAGCCCGGGCGCATCAGGGCAGACCGAACATGCTCGGGTGGACGACGGTCACGCTCCGGAATTCCCGTCCGGTCCGGTGAGCTCGAATTCCACGTCGACCACACCCTCGCCCCGCCCGCCCCCTCGCCAGGTCGCGTCGGGGAAGCCGGTCCGGCCGGGCCCCGGCCCGGTGGTCGCCGCCGTCACGACGTGTTTCGCCGTACAGCAGGTCTGCCTCGGACACGACCCCGATCACCCGGTCCTCGCCCCGCAGGACCGGAACCGCGCTGACGCTCCACTGCTCCATCAGCTACGCCTCCTTGGTCCCTTTCCTGTCGGGGCTCCGGCGCTCAGAGGGAAGAATCTCCGCTGCCGTAAGGCCCGTACAGGTCCAGCAGCCGGTTACGCATCGTCTGAAGCCGGTGGGTGACGACTGAGCCCACCCACAGGGCCACCGGGGCACCGAGAGCGGGATCCTTCTGGCACATGGTGCGTACGGCTGCGGCGTCGAACTCGTAGGCGCGCACCGGACTCGTCGCCACGCCGCCCAGATGCCAGAGATGCGGCGTGAACAGCCAGGACCAGCCGACGAGTTGATTGTGCGTGAGCGTCTCCAGGACGACCGCCCGGCGGCCCGGCACGTGGAGGTCGAGAGTGACGGTGCCGGAGCGGATGATCCAGAACCGGTCGGCGCGGCCGCCCTCCTTGAACAGACGCGTGCCCTGGGGGAACGACACCTCCCGGGCGATGCGCATCAGCCGTTCCAAGTACTCGGCGGGCAGTGCCCGCACCGTGTCGGTGGTGGGGGAAGCATTCATCGTGCCGCCTCTTCCTGGAGCGGGGCCTACCCAGATCCAGCGTGCGCCGGAGACGGGCCGATCGCCATGGGCCACCCGGCCCCGCGGCCGGGTCCGCCCGGTCCCGGCCGCCGTGCCCCGACGGGACTTGGCACGGGCCCATGCGCGGTTGCCACGGCGTGGGTCGCACCAGCAGGCCCCGTCCCGGTCCGCGTGGTGAGCCCATGCCCTCGACTCGAACGTGTGCCGGGTCAGGTACGCCTGCGGCCCCACGTCGATCCGAGCCGGTCCCACTCGCGGCCCCACTGGTCGTAGCGCCGTCGGTCCAGTTGCCACCGCCCGAGGCGTCCGCTCGCGAAGACCGCACCACCGAAGGCGATCGCGGCTCC
>NZ_RZYA01000062.1 GCF_004005495.1 Streptomyces antnestii | reverse complement strand
GCCCCGTTGGGCAGGAAGCTGCCCGGCTGATCGGGATCCGGCTTCGGCGCGGGGGCCTTGACCATGTTGCGGATCTTGAGGTCTTCGTGCGCGATGAAGTCGTGCTCACGAACGAGGTCAAGAGCTGTCTTGTGGGAGTGGTCCAGGCGCTGACGGCGAACCTTGCGGTGCAGGTCTGCAACGCGCTGGACGGCCTGCTGGTGGTTCTTGGTGCGCTTGTCCCGGCGGACACGGGGGAAGCGGGCGAGGGCGCGTTGTGAGGCTTCGAGTGTGGCGGCGGCCTTGCGGCCGTGACGCGGGTTGGGTACGAACTCGCCGTTGGAGTCGGCGAGGAAGTTGGCTATGCCCATGTCGATGCCGACCACGGAGCCGGCCTTGGGCAGCGGCTCGGGCTGCGTCTGCTCGGCGGTCAGGATGACGTACCAGCGCCTGCCCTCACGCTTGACCGACACCGTCTTGACCTTGCCGACCACGGGCCGGTGCTGGTTCACCTTGACATGCCCGACGCCCTGGAGGCGGACACGGGTGACGGGGTCGCGCGGGGTGGCATCCCAGCGGCAGCCGTCGCCGTCCTTGGGGAAGTCCACGGTGTCGAACCAGTTCACGCCCCGGAACCTGGGATACCCCGGTGTCTCACCGGCCTTCACCCGGCGGAAGAACGCGGCGAACGCCTTGTCCAGGCGGCGCAAGGTGGCCTGCTGCGACGAGAACGACCAGCGGCCCTGACGTTCCGGGGCGAACGCCCGGATGTCCTTGAGCTGTGCGGACTGCTGCCCGTACTTGATGCTCGTCTTCGAGACGTGTCGGTAGGCGTCGCGGCG
>NZ_RZYA01000061.1 GCF_004005495.1 Streptomyces antnestii | reverse complement strand
AATGCGCGGACGTCACCGCTCAGCCTCTCACCCGCTGCCGGATCCATACGCCGGCGGGCTTGAGCACACGGGTGCCGGCGAACCGGCCGCCCTTACAGGCACCTTTCAAGAAGATGTCGCCGTTGCCGTCACCGTCGGCGATGCTCCAGTTCGTCCAGCTGATCCTCTTCCTGGCCATCAGATCGACGTACCGCTGCGACATGGCGAAATCGTTGCCTTGCCCGTCCCACGACTGCGTTCCCCATTCGGTGACGAAAACAGGGAGTTCGGAGGATGCGCGGTCAAGCATTCTCAAGAAGCGGTCCCGGTGCGCCTTCGCGTAGAAATGATAGGTGTACATGATGTTGGAGGCGCGCACCGGGTTGGCCACCACCTCCCTTTCATCTCCGTACTCCGACAGGCCGAACGTGGACCAGCCGCGGGTGCCGACGAGGATCACGCTGTCGGGATCCTGGGTGCGGATCACAGGGATGACCTTCTCGGCATAGCTCTTGATCATCCACCAATCAGCTTGATATGCCTCGTTCATGATCTCGTAGATCACATTGGGATTGCGCCGGTGTCGTACGGCGATCGCCTTGAAGAAGGTCTTCGCATGGTGGAGGCCGTGGTTCGGATCCCCCGAATCAACCCAGTGCCAGTCGACAATCACGTACATGCCACGGGCACTGGCCATATCGATCAATCGGCTCACGCGATCGGTGAATTTCTTCGGATTGCTCTGGTACCCACTCTGGTCCGCATACATCGCGATGCGCAGGACGCTCGCCCCCCAGTCCCCGGCGAGCGCATCCAACGCACCGGCGACCAGACATCTCCCGAACCGATCGGTG
>NZ_RZYA01000015.1 GCF_004005495.1 Streptomyces antnestii | reverse complement strand
CCACCCGCGGCTTTGAGGCCGAGGACTTCACCGAGGTCGCCGACATCATCGCCGAGACACTCAAGCCGTCCTACGACGCCGAAGCCCTCAAGACCCGCGTCAAGGCTCTCGCCGACAAGCACCCGCTGTACCCGGGCTTGAACAAGTAAGTCCCGTTTCATCCGGCACCACGCACACTGGATGGGTGAGCGTGGTGCCGGCCCCCGGCACCACCCCGTTATGAGGAGTCATCCCGTGGCCATCTCGGTCTTCGACCTGTTCTCGATCGGCATCGGCCCGTCCAGCTCCCACACGGTGGGCCCGATGCGGGCGGCCCGCATGTTCGCGCGCCGCCTGAAGAACGAGGGCCTGCTCGCCCACACCGCCTCGATACGCGCCGAGCTCTACGGCTCCCTGGGCGCCACGGGACACGGCCACGGCACCCCCAAGGCCGTCCTGCTCGGCCTGGAGGGCGAGTCCCCGCGCACCGTCGACGTGGGGAAGGCCGACGACCGCGTCGAGGCGATCAAGGAATCCGGGCGGATCAACCTGCTCGGCGTCCACGAGATCCCCTTCGCCTTCGACGACGACCTGGTCCTGCACCGCCGCAAGGCCCTGCCGTACCACGCCAACGGCATGACGATCTTCGCGTACGACCGCGAGGGCGCCCTGCTCCTGGAGAAGACGTACTACTCGGTCGGCGGCGGATTCGTCGTCGACGAGGACGCTGTGGCCGGCGAGAACCCGATCGTGCCCGACGACACGGTCCTGAAGTACCCCTTCCGCACCGGTGACGAGCTGCTCCGCCTCGCCGGGGAGACCGGCCTGTCGATCTCCGCGCTGATGCTGGAGAACGAGAAGGCCTGGCGCACGGAGGACGAGATCCGCTCCGGGCTCCTCGACATCTGGCGCGTCATGCAGGCCTGCGTCTCGCGCGGCATGTCCCGCGAGGGCATCCTGCCCGGCGGCCTCAAGGTCCGCCGCCGCGCCGCGAACTCCGCCCGCCAGCTGCGCGCCGAGGGCGACCCGCTGGCCCACGCCATGGAGTGGATCACGCTCTACGCGATGGCGGTCAACGAGGAGAACGCCGCGGGCGGCCGCGTCGTGACGGCCCCCACCAACGGCGCGGCGGGCATCATCCCCGCCGTCCTGCACTACTACATCAACTTCGTGCCCGGAGCTGACGAGGACGGCGTCGTCCGCTTCCTGCTCGCCGCGGGCGCGATCGGCATGCTCTTCAAGGAGAACGCCTCCATCTCCGGCGCCGAGGTCGGCTGCCAGGGCGAGGTCGGCTCCGCCTGCTCGATGGCGGCGGGCGCGCTCGCCGAGGTCCTCGGCGGCACCCCGGAGCAGGTCGAGAACGCCGCCGAGATCGGCATGGAGCACAACCTCGGCCTCACCTGCGACCCGGTCGGCGGCCTCGTGCAGATCCCCTGCATCGAGCGCAACGGCATGGCCGCCGTGAAGGCGGTCACCGCGGCCCGGATGGCGATGCGCGGCGACGGCAGCCACAAGGTCTCCCTCGACAAGGTCATCAAGACCATGAAGGAGACCGGCGCCGACATGAGCGTGAAGTACAAGGAGACCGCCCGGGGCGGGCTCGCGGTGAACATCATCGAGTGCTAGACAGATAGGCCCTGACCAGCGCTTATTAATCTTTCAGCGCTGTCAGGGCCTTCCCTGCTTACGCAGCGGAAAGTCCCTCAAACCTCCCTGAGACAGACGTGAAAGTCCCTGAAAAGTCCCTGGGATTTCCCTGCTCCGCCTCGTTCATCGGTGGTGCTGGGCTGCCCTTCTTGGCCGACCAGGTGCCCTTGGAGCGGTGCCGAGTGCGGGCACAGCGATCAGGAGGCATCCTCGCCGGGCTGCTCGGTCTCGGTTTCAAAGCTGGAGCCCCGGTACTCGGGGTGGTTTCGGTCCACGGCACCGGCGACGTGGAGCGGGACGGGATGGCGGGTGCGCGCATCCCAGGCGAGGGACTGATGGCACAGCGCCGCTGCCAGCGCAGCAAGGTCCTTCGGCTGGTGCATGCCTGGCTGCGGCACAGTGATCTGAGTTGCGGTAAAGCTGTGCCAGTCCTTGCGCAGCAGCGCCTCCTTCTGGTCCTCCGGGATCGTGAAGCGGGTGAATGTGCTGCCGTTGATGGCGGTTTGACCGAAGCCGTCGTAGCTGCGCGATTTCTGGGCGAAGTACCAGCTGGTCACCCCTGTGGATGTGGTGCGTTCGTGCAGCCAGTCGTCCGGGGCTTGCGGTCGCGCCGGGTCGCGTCGCCCTCGGGCGTCGGCGCGGTCGACAGGCGTGGGGACCTCGCCGTACGACGTGTTGATGCTGACCACGGCAACCGAGCGGCCGTTGTAGTTGAGCCCTTCGCTGGGGAGCGTCGCTTCGCCGAGTTGGGCGTGCTGCAGTCCCGGCCAGATGGTCCGGCACGCTTCTGTGTCCACGAAGATGACGAGGGGGGTCTTTGCGGGCAGAATCCTCAGTGCGGCTTTGATGTGCTCGCGGACGAGGGCGGCGCCTTCTTTGTGACGGGCGTGCTGGTCCACGCCGATCGGACCGGACCCGAAGGCTACTTCTCCCTGGGGAAGTGGGAGCCAGGCGTGGTCGCGACGGCTGTACATCTCCAGTCGCCAGGGCTTGTCCGGGTCCGGATCGGTGTGCAGGGCCGTGAGGACCTCCACCATCTGTGTCTTGTCGGCGGAACCGAACTTTGCACTGACCCGCTGCTGGCGTAGATGCAGTCCGACCAGGATCGTGGGGCGATCCAGTGGGACGCCCTCGGCGAGGCGTCCGTCGACCGCCCCGAGGCGAAACATCAGATCACGCAGCCCGTTGATGGCCGGGTAGTCCAGGCGCGGGCGCTTCCGCTTGGGCTTCTTTGCCTCCTCGCCTACCTGAGGCTCTAGATCAAGGTCACCCGCCATGGCCTGAAGCTCAGCACTCAACTCCGAGTCCTGGGACAGCCCGTCTTCGTCTTCAGGCTTCGGCGGCTTCGGCCGAGGGCGCTGAGCAATGAACTGGGAGACGGCTCCCCGCCGATGGAAGTGCCTGCGGAGATCCTGCTTCGGGTCGTAGACGTCTGGTTGTCCCCTCCGAGGGGTTCGCCTCTTCGGATTCCAGATCGTCTCGACCCACACGCCAGTGAGCATGGTGCTCGAAAGTGGTGCGAGGAAGGAGAGTTCGCGATTCCAGTCGACCGGCGTCGGCGAGGTCAGAGCGGGCAAGCGCCGTAGCTGTACGCACAGCCGCTCCGTAAGACGGTGATCGCGGTTGTCTCCCCACTCCTCCGTCTGCTCCGGTTCCTCAAGGTATGGAGTAAGAGCGGTGATCATGCGCTCCCGCGTGTACTCGTCGTCGTACAGGGCGAGGACCCGCACCTGGTCCTGACCCGTGCCACTCAGAGCGTGGTCGAGATCCTCCCGCGCGACGGGGCCCTTTGTGTGACGGACGACTTCGACGTCGGTTCGTTCGTACACGAGCTGCTCGACCTTCAGCTTCGCCGCAGCCTTCTTCACGTGGTGGGCGAGGTAGAGGTTGAAGCGTGTCCCTGTGCCTTTGCCCAGCGGATGCTCGGTGGGTCCGGGCACCAGGGCCCTCACCGATGACTCCTTCACCTCGGCGAGGGTCTCGTTGTTGCCGAGTTGGATGGCTTCCAGGTTGCAGGCAGCGACGACTTGGGCGGCGAAGTTGCGGGCGTACGGCTCCCATCCTTCGCTTGCACGACGGTGCCCGACGGGCAGGCGGAGCACAGTGTTGTTCTTGCCGCGTTCGACGAATGCGGTGCGGGTGCCGGCCCAGTGTGTGGCCAGCCTGCTGAAGGTGGGCAGAACGTGGATACCGATCCGTGGCTCGCCGGGCAGCGTGATGACGCGGAAGTCGAGCTTGTGCATCGCGTAGCCGATCCTCGCCGGCCGTTCCGTTTTGCCTTTCAGAACATGATCCCAGGCGAGCAGGCTGCCTCTGGTGTCCATCAGCCATTCGAGGCGACGGCCTGCGTCCGCGGTGCCCGCAGGCAGGTGGAGCGGTTCGCGCGCGAGTGCGGCGGCGAAGTTCCACGCGGCGACTCGGTAGAACCACTGTGGCGCACGCGGCTGGCCAGAGGCCGCGTCGCGGATAAAGGATCCGAGCTTGGGCTTGTCCATCTCGCTCTGCGCCAGAAGCGGGGAAAGAGTGTTGGCGTCGGTGCCGCCGTGGATGAGCTGTTCCCAGCTACGGACGGCCCGTGTCAGCAACCGTGGCGCGATGGGCTTGGTGGTGGCCAGGACCGTGGGCAGTGCGCGGTCGTCGTCCGGCATGGTGTCGATGTCCGGCATGATCACGATGGGCTGATTGGTCACCGCGGAGAGCGCCGTGGCGAGCCCTGCGTACGCGGGACGGATCGGCTTAGAGGTGTCGTTGTCGCGGTAGCGGGGCAGCTGGCTCCACGCCTCAGCGAAGTCCTCGTTCAGTCGGTAGAGGACCACGGTGCCGAGGCGCTCGGGGGCGAGGAGGTAGGCCAGGGAGGTCAGCATGCTGTGTCCAATGAGTCTGCGGTGACTTTGTGGTTGTCGGCGAAGGTGAAGAAGGCCCTCAGGGCCTCGCCGTTGGTGGTGAGCATGGTGTCGAGTTCACCGGAGCGGGCCCAGTCGGCGCGGAGTTGTCGGATGAGGCTGGGCAGGTCGGAGTTGCCCTTGGGGTCGAGGAAGGCGTAATCGACGAGGCGGATCCGCCCTGGTGTGCCGCCCCGGCGCGCACGGCCGACGAGCTGAATGGTGGAGGCGATGAGTTCGGCGGCGATGGCCTTCTTGGCCCGGCGGGGCAACGCACTGAAATAGCGTTCGCTGCTCAGCAGTTCGTCGAAGTACTGCCCGGACGTCTTCTTGGATCGCGCGAGTTCGAGCCATGGCTTGTCGCTGACACGGTGGTCGTCCAAGGCTCTGGCTCCCACATGGGCGAGCAGCTCGTCGGGGTCGTCGACGATCGACATGGGACGTACCGCGAGCCAGATGGATCCGATCCGAGATCGGCGTTCGCCTGGAGTGAGGATGTTGAGGCTGCGTTCGGCTCGCTTGAGTGGAGCGATGAGGATACGTGCGTGCGGTCGGGCCCCGAAGTCCTCCAGTTGGTCTCCCGCGATCTCGATCCAGGGACGGTCCTCGGCTTCCAGCTCCGTCATGGTGTCGGCATCTGCGTCCGGCCTCACTGCGACCGCGATCAGCCCGGGGGGCGCACCTGCGGCGCGCATCCCTTCGGCCAGGTCACGGCAACTCTGGTAGGAGGTCGTAGCGAGCAAGATCGCGTCCTGAACGCCGGGGAGGTCTTGTGCGGCGAGGTCTTCGAGCTCGCGCGAGAGTTCACTCCACAGCTTCATCCCGAGCTGCCTCGTGGCTTCCCGTCTCTTCTTTCCGGAGAGCCCCGAGATCCTGATCATTTCCCCCGCCAGGTCCGGGATGGCGCGGGCGTCGATGACCACTGTCGAACCTTCGTCCGGCACGATGAACTCGGGTCGGATGTGGATGTGGTGCCGATGCGCCCCCGGCATGTAGGCGGTCGCCGAGAGCCCGAGGACTGCTCTCGGGTGCCCTGAGTGAGCGAGCGCGGTGATCTGCCCCAGCGAGGTGATGTACCGGTGGGGGTCACCGCCGAACGCGGCGGCGCACAGTTTGGTCTCGTGGGGCAACTTGGGGTTGTGGTCCTCGGTGAAGGCGAACACCAGACGCCCGAGCGGGCCGTGCGGAATCGCTCTCCACTTCTCATATCCGCCCAGAGCCTGGGTGATCTCCTCTGCCGCGGGAACGCCGGCGAGTTTGAGCTGCGGTGCGTCGTGAACGAAGCTGTACAGCATGCCCCTCAGCGGGACCAGGAACATCCTGCGTACCAGCCGGTCGATCACCGCTGCCCTGGTTTTCGACGCGGGGATCCAGGAGGCCAGTGCCTCGAACAGCTCGCCGCGAGCGTTCTCCAGGACTCCTGCAGCGTCGGTGGGGGTGGTGATCGAACGCACCAGCCGCGCGAACTCACGTACGTGCGCGGGCAGAAGATGACTCGCGATGTTGCTGTCGTACACCGCTTCCATCAGCACAGCCGCGCCCGCTTCATCCCGCGGATCGGGCTCGGGCGACACCTTGGACACGTCGTCGGCGAGGAAGGCAGCGAGGTGCCTGCCCAGCCATCCGTCCCAGCGCTGAGGGACGATCCACCGACGGCCGCCTCGCTGCTTGCGCGGCTTTTGGTGTGGCTCGTCGGGGAGTTGCTCGCTCAGAGCGAGATCACCCCGGGCCAGATGCATCGTGTAGGTCTCGGCCAGACGCCGGCACTCCGACACGTTCGACCGGGTTCGTTCCTCTAGGGCCCCGGGGAGTCGGCCGAATGCGCTGACAAGTTGATTGTCCACCTCCAGGAGAGGTCGATCATGTCCACGGTCGCCCCACGCCAGGGTCAGCCCCCGCCCGGACCGGTCCATCACGGCTGACTGGAAGGCGTCGAGTTCATCGATGAGGACGACCTGGGCGCATGTCATGAGGAACTTCTCCACACTGACCTTCTCGTCCACCGTCCCGTCGTCCGCCTCCATCGGGATGTGCATGCGCCCCCCGTAGAGGTTGGCGTGCGTGGTCACGATGATGCGCGCCGAGCTTGCCTGCCGGGCCAGCCGAAACTTCCCGCAGCCCTGCCTAAACGGACAGACCTTCGGAGCTGGCATGCTCCGGTACGGTTCCCCGCGCTCTGGGCGGACGGGGGTCAACTTCGTGCAGGGCTCTCCACCCGGCACCCACGTATCCACGGCTTCTTCCACCGAGGCGCACGCGGGTAGTTGGCAGGAATAGCCGATCCGGGCGAAGACCCAGTCGATGTAGTCCGGGTCATGCGAGCCTTTGACGGCTCGGTCCACTTCCCGCATCAAGCTGTTTGGCGACATCAGCGGAAGCACCACCGCCGAGGGGTCAGCACCCAGCCGCTCCCTGACGCCCCATTCTTCAAGATCCTGCTCGATCGCGTGGGTGAGTTTCAGCGCGTTCGCGTTGGTGTCGACGACCAGGGCCACGGTGTGCCCTTCCTGCACGGCCCAGATCGCGTAGCTCCGAAGCAGAACGCTCTTCCCTGAGCCTGTAGGGGCGCTCAGCACCGTGGTCGGTCCCGCCCGCAACTTCACGGCGTCATCGATGTCCTCCCCCCGCACGGTTCGCATCTTCTTGAAGAAGGGGGTGAGCGTCTGGGTCCGGAACGCGCTTCCCTTCCCCTCGTCGAGTTCTGTGTTCAGCTGCAGGAAGTCCGGAACCTTGAGCACCGCTTCGGCAAGCTCGGGAGCCGTATGCAGCTGCACAGGCTGGGGCTGGCGCGGCGGTGCCTGGTGCTCTTCGAAGGTGTAGTAGGCGAGTACAGGGGCCTTCTGACGTCCCGCCATCGGAACGCGCAGTGTGTGGGTGTACTCCCCAGGTTTCGCGATCGCGCTCACGGTCACCGCGGACGCCCGGATGTCGTCCATCTCCGCCAAGAGTTGGTCCGCACAGGTCCGAGGGTCAAGACCGTGGTGACCGACTACCTGCTCTTCGCCGTCCTGCAGGCGGAAGCCCGGGACCCGACGCTCGAAGAAGTTCGTGCTGGCGTAATCACGGAACGCTGTGTCATTCGCCAGGGGGTTCGCCCTGTGGGCGACCAGACGGCCGAGACGGCGCTGATCGTCCAGGGGAAGGTCCGCGAAGGCCGCCCAGGTGTCGTACTTCCCCGTCAACAAGTAGTGCGCGGCCGTCAGTGTGGTGCCCCCTCGGCCTTCGGGGAAGTACGCCTGTGCGCAGGCACAAGCGCAGGCCAGGAGCCGTGACAGGAGCCGGGATTGATTCCGCTCGAGGCCATCACGATCGCGTTCGTCTTTCACTGAGCCCTCCTGGCCTCGGCGAGCTTCTTCTTCACGATCCGGTTCACGTCCTCGACCATGAGAACGGTGTAGTCGGGCAGCAGGTCCTGCAGTTCCACACGCTGCGCGGTGCCGCGATGATCCGGGAGGACGATGGTCTTCGCGGCGAGCGGCTTCTTGGCGATCTCGTCGGCCAGACCGGAGGCGCTGGCAACATCCTTGAGGTCGACCGCCAGCTCCCAGTCGAGCTCCTTGATTGCGAACCTCACGTCGTAGAGATCCTGATGGGGCCAGAGTTCGACGATCAGCGGCGGCTTGCCGTCCCACCGCTTGTACAACTTGAGCTCTTCGATCCCCGGTACGACGATGAAACGCCACACGGAGAACTCGACGCAGACCGTCTGACGGCCGCCGTCCCGGTGGACGGTCTTGGCCGCCGGCTGCCTGCGCACCGTGTCGTCCCGGGGGCGGAGCTTGGGAGGCTGGCCATCCTTCAGGCTCCGGATGGCGTACTCGGCGTTGTGGGCCCAGTAACTGCAGCGCACGGAGGCCCCGTTGACGCGCATGGGCCACTGGCACACGGGGCAGGGCCACCAGTAGCGCCCCTCGTAGGCGCGATCCGGCGGGAGGGGAACGTAGCGGACCGGCGGCAGAATCCCGGCATCGCTGCACGCGTCAGCGATGGCCTCCCGCTCGCCGGCCGGGTGCTCGGTCGTGAACCGCCGGCGCGTCACATAGTCCGCATCGCTCGCCCCCGCTTTGAGCCCGAGAAACGCCTCGTTCTCGATGATCTCGTGCTGCATCCACGTCCACGTGGGCATCCAGCCACGACCGCGATCGCCTCGCTCAAGCACCGAGACGATCGCGGAGCACCCGTCGGAGTAGACGTCGTCGCTGATCTCGCCCCACTCCAGGATCGTGACCCGCCCCAGCGGATCGTCCTTGAAGACGTCGGGAGCGATATGCCGCAGTGGCTTCCTCGACAGCTGGTCTACGAGTTCAGCCGGACTCAGGGCTTCTCGGTTGGCGCCGAGGATCGAGTTGACCACCCCGGTCATACTCATGACTTCGCGCCAGGCCCGGGACTCCTCGCGCCGGATCGTCCAGGCGTACCCAAGGCGAATCGTGGCGCTGACCAGCATGGTCCTGCGCCGGCTCATAACGGCATCGAGCACCGTCACTCCTCCATCTCACTTTACTGAGTGTTCTTGACAGAGAGCTCTGCGTGATGGAGGTGATGGTGCCGGAACTATCGGGGCGTGATGGCAAGCATGTGAGTCAGCGTGTCGCGATCACAAAATCCCCATAGCGCTGACCAGGGTGTTTGTGCGCAGCCGAGTCAGAACGAGGAAGCAGAGTTTCACCCTCTTAGGTGACACCCGACGTTCTCCGCCGTGCACCGCGCCCACGGGCCCACAGCCTCGCAGTGCTCCCCGGAGGGCGGTCAACGGTCTTCCCCAACGACGGGCGGCCGGGGCGTCAGGAGATCCGTTCGTACAGAGCCCCCTCTGCTTCCCTCAGCTCACGCTCGACGGCTTCGGTGAGGTTCGGGTTGTCGATGAGTACGCCGAACTCGACGTTGTTGTTCTCGGCGCTCCAAGAGAAGTTCGCGCTGGTGACCAGCAAGAGGTGACGGTCGATGGCGAGGAATTTTGGCGTGGTTGCGGACGTACGTGCCGTCGAATTCCTTGGTCCGCCATACCTCAGCTGGAGCCAAGTGCGCGGCTACCTCTGCGGTTGTCGGCGACCAGTGTTGTCCGCTGCCGTCGGCCGCCCGGGTGTCCATGTAGACGCTTACGGCGACATCGTCGCGCTGTGCGGCCTCCTGCAGCGACGTCCAGAGCGCCGAGCTGCGCTGAAAGCTGAAGGTTGAGCACGTGATCGCGTGACGGGCGCCGTCCACGAGGCGGGTGACCGAGCTGGTGAGCGGGCCACTTTGGGCGAGGTGTCCGGGCATGGTCCAGAGCGGTGACAGCGTGGTCGGGAGCGCCCGCGCCCCCTCGATCGCCCGCAGGACCAGAACCTGTTGGTACGTCGTGCTGGCGTCTCGCGCCACTGCCTCCAGCAGCCGTCGGACCTCGGCCCGTTGGCCGACCGCGACGACCTTGAGCGCGGCGGTCAGGGTGTCGCCGTCGGCCAGACGATCCGCTATGCCCTTGGCCTCGGACCTGGACAGGCTCCTTCACCAACGTCATCATTGCCGGAACGTGACCGCCCCAGCACCTCGCGTTGCACCCGGGCCGGAGAGTCACGGAATCACCAGTATCTCCGACCTGGGGTACAGCCCGCTTGAAGTCCTTATGACTCGCCGACGGCGCGGGGCGGGGCAGCGCACTGACGATCACGCCTCACCCAGACCAGGCTGTACACGCCTACTGCCGGAATACCGGAATAAACAGCTCCCAACCTCGATTGTTCGTTCGCAACGAACACGGTGGGCGGGGGGAGGCTCATGAGCAACCTGAAGGTCTTCAAGGTCAGAGGCCGGGATGTCACTGAAGTTCCCGGGGAGGCCGTCAGTGTCGAGGTCGAGCTGCAGCGGCTGATCGAGGCCAACATGGAGACCATGCTCGGTATCCGCTTCCTGGCCGCTGAGTACCGCACCGGGCGCCACGGGGGTCGGATCGATTCGCTCGGGCTGGACGAGAACGGCACGCCGGTCATCGTGGAGTACAAGCGGACCCGCGACGAGGCGGCCGTCGTCCAGGGGCTCTCGTACCTGTGTTGGCTGCAGGATCACCACCACGAGTTCGAGAACCTGGTCACTGCCCGGCTCGGCGAGGAGGCCGCCGGGGAGATCGACTGGAGTGCCCCGCGGATCGTGTGCATCGCCGGCGCCTTCACCTACCACGAGACGGTGGCGGTGGAGATGATCCCTCACCGGATCGACCTCATGGCGTACCGCGTCTTCGACGACTCCGTCACCCTGCAGCTCGTCACCGCGACCGGCGGCACCCGGACCACGGCACGCGGCAAGACCTCGTCGCCGACCCGCTCGGGTACCTCGGCGCCAAAGTCGGTCCAGCAGTACCTCGACGCGTCGCCCAAGGAACTGCGCGAGCTGCACGCCGATCTCGACGAGCTACTGCTCCACCGTGATGTGCAGATGGAGCCGCAGGTGCACTACTTCTCGTACCGGCGGATCAAGAACGTCGCCACGGTGCGTGTACAGCCGAGGAACAAGTTGCTCGTGGTGAATCTGCGCCTCGCCCCGGACACCGTAGACCTGTGCGACGGGTTCACCCGGGACATGAGGGGACTCGGCAGCCTCGGCCTGCAGGGCGATGTCGTCGAGGTCCGCATCGCCTCCCGCGAGGATCTCGGCCGTGCTGCTGGCCTGATCCGGCGCAGCGTCGAGGCCGGATAACTCGGCTACGGAAAAGGGCTGTTGCTCCAATGCGGAGGTGGAGCGACAGCCCTTCTCATATCTCGTTCTTGCAGCCCCGCTCTCACTCTCACTTCCCGGGCCCGGCGAGTTCGAAGTCGTCCTTCGTGAACGCGCCGCGCAGCCGCTCCTCGGCGACGTCGGCGTAGTGGGCGGACAGCTCAACGCCCACGAAGCGGCGTCCCTCGCGCAGGGCTGCGACGCCCGTGGAGCCGCTGCCGGTGAACGGGTCGAGGACGGTGCCGCCCTCGGGGCAGACCTGGACGAGCTGCTGCATGACCTCGACCGGCTTTTGGGTGATGTGAACCCGGCCCTTGCGGGGCTGGGAGGCGATGTAGTGGCCCGGCAGGTAGAGGTCGCGGGTGTTGTCGAGGGAGCCCTTGACGCCCCAGATGATGAACTCCGAGTCCTGCTTCGGTCCGCCCTTGCGGGGCCGGCTGGACGGCTTGATCCACGGAATCGTCCCGCTCCAGGTCCACCCCGCCATCTGCAGTGCGTCGGAGGTGGTCGGCTCCTGTCGCCAGTCGGTGAAGACCATCGCGACCGTGTGCTCGGTCGAGGCCCGGTACGCCTCGGTGAGGAGTTCGGTGAGCCAGGAGCGGTAGGAGCGCTGGTCGCGATTCTCTCCCGGGAAGTTGGCGAGGCCGTGCGCCGAGTTGCTCGTGACGTACTTGGCGCGGGCGGTACGGCCGGTTCGATCGGAGCTGGTGCGGCCCCCGGAGTTGTACGGCGGATCGGTGATCACCGCCTGGACGCTCTCGTCCGGGAGGGACTTCAGGACGGTCAAGGCATCGCCTCGGTGCAGCGTGTAGCTCATGGGGAGGGCCTCTTTTCGGGCGCGGCGGAGTCTGGACCCGCTCCGGACAGCGCTCAACGGCGGGCGTCCGGCGCGAGGTTGCAGCGGAGGTTAACGGCGAATTCCGGCCGCACCAAGCGAGGCGGCTCCCCGCTTCGGACCCCGGGACGGCAGTCGTTTGGTGCGGCCGGAATCCCGGTCTACTGTCTCGCCGTGCCACCGGGAAGGAGCGCTGCTCCACCCCCGTTGAGCTGTGCTTATCCGTGCCGCCTCGTCCAATCGAGCAGCTTCGGAGGCATGTTGCCCATCTACCCGCGAGCGCCGTGAGGAGGCCCCTGTGCACCGCCTGAGATTACGAGCGCGGCTGGCTGCCGCGCGTGACCTGAAACCGGCGTCCGGGAGCTACCAACTCCTCTGATCCGGGCCCGCCGAGAGGCGGATGCGCATCGGCGCGGTGCCGACGGCTTTGCACGAGAAGTCGGCACCGCGCCTCCTACGAACACCGAGGAGCCGCTGCGATGCAGCATGCCCTGACACACCCGCGCCCCGACCCACCTCCATCGACTGGTCCGCACCGCCGTCGTACTGAACGGCGGCGGCCGTGAAGAAGACGACGGGAGCCCTCGTCGGTCTGTGCGCCGCCGGACCACTCCTGCTGGCACTGCCGATCCTTGGCATCGGTGCTGGGACCGCCTCGGCCTCGTGCTCGACCAACGGTGCAAAGGGGGTAGACGCCTCCGCCGTCGCCAAGCAGGTGAAGGCCATCCTGGACGGCGGCGACAAGGGCTCGGTCTCCGTGCCGGGCCTGGACGCGCCTGCCGATCAGGTGCCCAACGCCAAGACGATCCAGGCCACGGGCGTCGCGATGAACATCCCCGCCCGAGGGCAGGTCGTCGCCCTGGCGACCGCGCTGCAGGAGAGCGGCCTGCGGAACCTGACCTACGGCGACCGCGATTCGCTGGGTCTCTTCCAGCAGCGGCCGTCGATGGGCTGGGGCACGGCCAGCCAGATCCTTGACCCGGTGCACGCCTCGACGAAGTTCTACGAGGGGCTCAAGAAGGTCTCCGGCTGGCAGTCCCTATCTGTCACCCAGGCCGCCCAGGCGGTGCAGAAGTCGGGCTTCCCCGAGGCGTACGCCAAGTGGGAGCCACTGGCCACCGCCCTGCAGAAGGCCATCGAACCCCTGCTGCAGAAGGCCGGCGGTGCATCGCCGAGCCCGTCGCCGTCCGGTTCTGCCGACACCGGCAGCCCCTCTCCCGATTCCGCGGGCGGTTGTTCGGCGGACGGCGACGGGACGGACTTCGGCACCATCCCGGCGGGCGCCCTGCCGGACGAGTACAAGATCCCCGCCTCCGCGCCGCCGAAGGTGCAGACGGCGATCCGGTGGGCGCTCGGCCAGCTCGGCACCCCGTATCAGTGGGGCGGCACTTGCACCGACTCCCACGGCAAGAACCCGATGGGACGCTGCGACTGCTCCTCCCTGATGCAGGGCGCGTACAAAGCCGCCGGGGTCACCCTGACGCGGACCACGTACACGCAGGTCAAGGACGGCAAGGCCGTTTCGGTCGATGCCCTCAAGCCGGGCGACCTCCTCTTCACCGAGGGGACGGCCGCCGTACCGGAACACGTCGGGATGGCGATCGGACAGGGCCTGATCGTCCACGCCCCGCACACCGGTGACGTCGTACGGATCACCACCGTCGCGTCCTGGAAATCGCGGATTCTCGCGGCCCGCCGAGTCGTCTGACCGGCGCTCCTCCCCCCTCCTCACCTCCCCCTCGCACCGCTGGTTCGCCCCGCCGGGCTTTGGCGTGCGTTCATTCGAACTGGAGTTCCCATGTATCTCGCTGACCAGGTCATACAGCTCGCCTACGACCCCGGAATCAAGCCGAACGAGGGCGGGCTCCCTGGCCTCAACGTCCTCAAGCAGGTAATGGGCTCGATCAACCTCTTCGGGCTCATCGCCGTGGTCGGCGCTCTCGCCGTCAGTGCGGGCGTGTGGGCCTGGGGTCACCACTCGGGTGGTCACCAGGCCGAGGCGAACGGGAAGAAGGGCGTGCTGGTAAGCGCGGGCGCGGCACTTCTGCTTGGTGCGGCCAACGGTGTGGTGGCGTTCTTCTCGACGCTCGGGACGCAGGTGTCTTAATGATGAAGTCAAGCCCCCTGCGCCACAGGCGGACCGCCGACATACGGCCGTCCATCACGCAACATCACCCACAACACCCCGACTCGGCGTCGCGCCAGTGCGAGCACGGCCTGGACATGCGTCTGGCCCTCGGCTCGCTTCCTGAGGTAGTACTCGCGCGACTGGCCGGGCCTCATCATCGCCGTCTGCGCGGACAAGTAGAAGATGTGCCGCAGCCGCGCAGCCGGGCGGTGTCAGCGATGACCAGCGCGGAGTTCGTGGCGATCGTCGGCGACCTGTCCGGGTACACCAACGCTGGACGGTCCGGCGGCCGGAGTCGCGTGGCACCGGGGCCAGCCCCGCGGCGACGGTATCCGGGGCAGCGGTGGTCGCCGTCGTGCTCGCTCGCGGAGAGTCAGGCCGGGTCCGGCGGGCCGTCAGCCGAAGGCGAGACCGATCCGTTCGGCTCGGCCGGCAGGCGCGAGAGCCGGTGAAAGCGCGAGAGGTTGAAGCCACGCCCTGAACCTCACCGGCGGGCACGGCGAAGAGGTCGATGCCCTCTTCGCTGGGCACCGACGGGGCGGCCTCCCGGATGGCGAGGAGCGCTTCGCCCTGCTCGCGGTGCGGCAGTCGGCGCGACGCACGATCGGTGTGTCCCTCGAAAGTCATGGTCAGCCCTCGGTCAGGTGTATTTGAAGGTGAAGGCGAGCGCGACGCTCACGGTGGCGACCAGGGCGATCTGGGCGCTGATCTGCCGCCAGCCCCAGCCCTTCCTGTCCATCCAGCGCAGTGGACGCCTTCAAGTCGGCGCGACGGGCTCCTCGGAGATCACGAGGTGGAGAAACGCCCGGCAGTGCTCGCCCAGATGTTTGATCACAGCGTGGTACTCGTCGTCATCGGAGCTGATGTGGTGCCGGTCGAGGACGATCACGCCGTCGGCCAAGCCCTCTCGGAGCTGCCGCTCGGCTTCCCCCCAACCAGGTCGATCCCACGGCGGCGTGTAAACGCCCTGGCTCGCACTGGACGCCGGGAAGTACGTCGTGCTCACCGGGACGGCCACATCGTGGAGCCGAGCGGCGATCGCGTAACCGAGCTGGTCGGCCTCAGCCTGCAGCGTCCCCCAGTCCTCGTCAGGTCGGGCCCTCGGACTCGGTACCAAGCTGTACGCCAGCACGCGCAGCGGCTGATCGTCCTGCGTGTCAACGACCTGTCGGTAGAAGTGCTGTCGGACGCCTCGGAGTTGGCCAGCTCGGGACTGGCGCTTCACCCTGGGAGAGGTGCGGGGCCATCTCGGGTGGTCATTGCCAGCAATCGGCGACCCACCGCCCGCGTGCTTCTCACGCCCCCGGTCGAAGGCAACGAGGCTCAACACGTCGGGTCCGTGCTTGACTGCATCGTGCGGCGACATGGGGGTGCCTCCGTGAGTGTGGGGATGACCGCGTAGGTAGTTCGGCCGCCGTCCGCGACGCCCCACCGAAGCGACAGACAGGCGACGAGGTGCAGCCCTCGACCACCGAGGCCAGCGGCACTTGCACGTCGTCGCCTGGCCGGTGCGGTGCCGTCGTCGGTGACTCGGATTCGAAGCTCGTGGTCGTCGTGTCGCAGTCGCAGTCGGACATCCCCGGAACCGTGGATGATCGCGTTGAATACCAACTCCGAGACGACGAGCCGAGCGTCCTCTGCCGGCGCCTCCGGCAACGACCACTGCTTCAGCACGGTGGCCGTGGTTCGTCGTGCTTTAGCGACGTGCACATCCTTCGGCTCCATGGCCATCTCGAAGACGTGAGAGGTCAACGGACACCGAGCGGTCGCGGCGCCGACGTCGTGGGCGCCACCGTCGTCGCCCCCAGGTCGGGGTGGCGTTGCTGTCCGGTGCGTGGTCATGCGCACATCGCACCGTGGCTGCGCGATCCGGAACAGGGGAAACCGGAGGGGGGAAATCTTTGTCAAGGGGGGAAAACAGGGGGGAGTTGAGGGGAGTATTGGCTTTCTCCCACGGATAGGGGTCAGACTCATGGCAGTGGATCCATTTGCCGAGCTGCTCCGTCACCTGCGGCGTAACGCGAATCGGACGCAGGACGAGCAGGCCGCTGCGATCAACGCCGCCTCCGGGCGGGCAACGATGACCCGCCGAGAGGTCAATCGGTACGAAAAAGGTGCCAACGTTCCGACGGACCACACCCTGGGGAACATCGCTTTGGCCTGCGGCGTCCCGCTGGAGCCACTGCTGCGCGAGGCGAAAGCCGCCCGCGCCAGACGGCGAGAGAAGAACAAGGCCGAAGCGGAGGACCTGGACGACGTGAAACGCCGAACGCTGCTGGGAGGCGCAGTCATCGGTGCGGCTGCGGCTGCCGAGCCGTGGGGCCGGCTCGCCTATGCACTCAGCAAGGGTTCCAAGATCGACGCTGAGTCAGCGGGCGTACTCATTGATCACGCTGCCCGGTTACACGTAGACGAGCTGAACGAGAGCGCGCTCAGCCTGCAGTCGCGGGTCGAGGCGCACCTGGACGCGATCACCGCAGCCCTACCCCGCGCCGGCACCCATGAGCGAGCGCTGACCATCGCGGCGGGAGAGACCGCAGCTCTTGCCGGGTGGATCGCCTGGGATCTTGGTGAGCACGACAAGGCTGCCTCCTATTACGGAGTGACCTCGGAGTGCGCGAAGAAGGCGGGGCATCCCCCTCTGCGCGCCCTGGCTCTGGGTTACGCAAGCTACGGCGCCCCCAGCCCTGCGAAGGCGCTGGAGATGCTGTCGCAGGCAGCTCAGGACGTACGCGGACGTGGCAACGCAACCGCCGCAGCGTGGGCCCTGGGCCGGTACGCGGAGGAGGCCGCTCAGTCAGGCGATGACGCTGGCGCCCTCCGCGCACTGGACCAGGCTAAGTTCGCCTATGACTTCGCCGACCACACGAGCGAGCAGGCGTGGGTCCGCTTCGTGACGCCGTACCGGATGGACTCCTTAACCCTCTCGGTCTACGGCGAACTCAAGCGCCAGGAGCTGACGACCACAGCCGACTCCGCAGTCGAGCGCCTCGGCGGTGAACTACCCGAGTCCGGAGTTGTCGTCCTCGGGGACCTGGCGTCCGCCCTTCTGCGCGGCGGCGACGTAGACCGCGGGGCCTACGTCGCGCACCAGTTCGCAGCAGCGGCGGAGTCGAAGCCCAACACCATGGGCCGTCAGCGGGCGCAGGCCATCGCTGCCGGGCTTCCCGACGCCGAGCACGATCTGGCCAGCCACCTGCTGACGTTCGCGACGTTGTGACTCCTCCCAGCGCTCAGGCTCGTCAAGAGCAAGTCGTTGAATGGCGGGCCCTTACCGTGGGCACGTCTCGTCGACGACCCAGGACAGGTAAGCCTCCGAGCCTCCCGTCACGGGCAGCGTGACCCACTGAGGGACGTCGTACGGGTGCCTCTCGTGCAGCCACGCCTCCAGTGCGGGGAGGCGATCCGACGACGTCATGTAAGAGATCCGCCACTCCTGAGCCGTTTCGACCTTCCCCTGCCACCAGTAGAAGGCCGCGATGGGCGCATCGATGTGGACACCCGCCGCCAGCTTGCTCTCAACAGCGCCTCTGGCGAGGGACTTCGCCAGCTCCTCGTCGTCACTTGTCGTCTGCGCGATCACGATCTCGTGGTCCATGCGGCTACCTCTCCAGCTCGGGTACCGCGACCCTATCCATGTGTTCGACGCAGGCCAGCGGGTGGTAGCCGGCGGGAGACCAGCAAACGCACTGATTACTTCTGAAGCACGGGACTGTAAAACGTTCGGCTCTGTCCCGTAGTCGGTGGTGACGCTGGGTACCTGTTAGGGCAGGAGGATGCGGTGGCGGAGGAGGTCGAACCCGGCGCGGCCGTGCATCTGCCTCATGATCCGCTTGGTGCGAGTGTTGACGCCTTCGGTGCGGCCGTTGTGGTAGGGCAAGGTGACGCCGGCGTCCACGGCACGCCGGTCGATTTCCAGGCCGTTGGTGAAGCTGCGCAGGTGAGGCAGGCCGACGGCACGGGCAGCCGTGATCCACTCGGTGAGTTTCGTGTCGTTACCCTCGGCCGGTGGGTCTGTGTAGCGAACGGTGGAACTCGTCGGTTTTGTTCAGCGGCGTCCGGCAGTGAGCCGGCCGTCGAAGGTGATGTCGAAGGCTTGGAGTGCGGCCTTCCATCGCATGGTCCAGCGTTTGCGTCCGGTGCCGGTCGGGTCCAGGCTCATGACGGCCAGGTAGACGCATTTGAGGGCGGCCTGGTCAGTGGGGAAGTGCCCCCGGGCCCGGACGGCCTTGCGGATCCGCGCGTTGATGCTCTCGATCGCGTTGGTAGTGCAGACGATCTTGCGGATCTCCACGTCGAACTGGAGGAAGGGCACGAACTCCGCCCAGGCCGCCTCCCAGAGCCGGACGATCGCCGGATACTTCCCGCCCCAGGCCTCGGTGAACTCCACGAACCGCTCCAGCGCGGCCTCTTCGGTCGGCGCGGTATAGACGGGCCTGAGCGTCTTCGCGATCTTCTCCCAGTCCTGCCGGGCCGCGTAACGAAAGCTGTTCCTCAGCAGATGAACAACACAGGTCTGGACGATCGTCGCAGGCCAAACCGTATTCACGGCGTCCGGGAGCCCGGTCAGGCCGTCACAGACCAGCATCAGGACATCGGCCGCGCCGCGGTTCTTGATCTCGGTCAGGACCTGAAGCCAGTACTTCGCGCCTTCACCACCGTCGCCGATCCACAGGCCCAGGATGTCCCGGTGCCCCTCGGCGGTGACCGCCACCGCCATGTACACCGGCCGGTTGGCGACGTGCCCGTCCCGGACCTTCACGTTCACGCAGTCGATGAAGACGACCGGGTAGACGCTGTCCAGCGGACGGTTCTGCCATTCAGTCATGCCGGCCATCACGCTGTCAGTGATCGTGGAGATCGTGGACTTGGAGATCTCCGCGCCGTACACCTCGGCGAGATGCGCGGAGATCTCCCCATGCGTCAGCCCTTTCGCCGACAGCGACAGGACCATCTCGTCCACCCCGCCCAGACGCCGCTGGCGCTTCTTCACCAACTGCGGCTCGAACGACCCGGCTCGGTCCCGCGGCACCGCGATCTCGACCGGTCCCGACTCGGTGATCACCGTCTTGGACCGGTGCCCGTTGCGGTAGTTCTCCCGACCACCCTCGGCCCGCCCGCCGGGCTCGTGCCCCAGGTGATCAGTGAGCTCGCCCTCCAGCGCGGACTCCAGCACCCGCTTGGTCAGCTGCTGCAGCAGGCCGCCCTCCCCGGTGAGTTTCACCCCACCAGCCCGGGCCCGGGCCACCAGCTCGGCGACCAGCCCGTCATCCACGGGACTCGCCGCACTCACAACGGCCTCCCCGGCCTCGATGTCACTCGTCACGTCAGTCATCAACTGGCGCTTCCAGCTCGGGAGTTACACCGCTCACCGTACAGACCCGGCCGCGGCCGTGTGCTGAAAGTGCCGGAGGCGGCGCGGGCTCCAGTCGGTCAGGTGCCGTGACAGCAGGTAGATGACGTGGGCTGTCGTGGCTTTCAGCGCCTGCGCGACGCGGGCAATGGGGAAGCCGCCGGGCACGGTCTTGCGGAACTGGGTGACAGTGATGCTGTCCGGGTCGGGCCCGGCAGCTGCAGGCCGCGCCTGTCGACACGGTCCAACCGCGGAGCCCACTGGGGTGGGTTCGTCTATACCGTGCCCGTCGAGGACCTCACGTGGGGCTGGCAAGCGGTTCGTCCTCGGCGGGCAGGACGCGACAGTTGAAGAGCCACCGCCGGGCTGCGCGTGTGGAGCCTCGCGGTGCATGATGTCGGCGGCCCTTTTGGCTCATCAGGCTGCTCCTGCACAGACGCATGTGCCTTTGGGAGCCGAGAAATTCTGGGTCAGTCACCCGATTTCACGGCAACCGTTACATCTATGCGATAGGACTCCTCGACGATGAGGTCAGGGAACACGCTAATGATCTCTTTACGTTCAGCGGCGAGAATTTCCTCGCTTTCTTGACGAGATAGAACAGCGAAGTAAGACAGGGTGGACAGATTCTTCAAGTGCAAGTCAATCGGCACCCGCCGGCACCAGTGTAGCTCGACGGCAGTGGTCGAAAACGCAGGAGAGGCGCTACGGATCACCTCTGCTGCAGTTCGTGTCACATTGAAGGAATGGTAACTAGGAAGGCGAGCCCTTAGCCTTTCCTCTTGTTCAGCCACCCATGGCACGGTTGAATCTGGAACATTCCACCATGCCGAAAGGGCTCCCCCTCTTCGCAAAACACGCTCTGCTTCGGGAACCGACTTGTTCGAATCCGTCCAATGCCACGCCTGCGCATATGTGACAAAATCCATGACGTTCGACCCGATTGGGAGATAATTTCCGTCTCCCCGAAGGATAGGCACCGCCGGGTGATTGGCTTGAAGCTGCAACGCCATTCCATCGCCAGGCTCCAGCGCGATTACAGTTGCACCCCGATCTTTCATCAGGCGCGTGGCGATTCCGGTTCCCGCGCCAACATCTAGAATCGTCGCACCACGCATGGACATCTTAGCGATGCCCTCTATCCGTTCGAAGAGTTCCACTGGGTAGTGTGGACGAACCGCCGAATAGACGGAAGCGAGGGAATTGAAAGAGTTGGCAAATGCAGATTGAGACAATGATGTCATGAAGTACGTTCACTCTCCCTCGAGATCAGGCGCATGATGAGTCCGAGAGAATCTCTTCGTAGAGATTCTTCAGGGGGCCAGCAGGCTCAACGCCAAGCTCTGCATTGAGTATCTGCTTCGCTTTCAGATAAGCCGATATGGCCTCTCCACCCCTTCCAGACCGAACGAGGGATCGAACGAGATGCTCATGGAGTGTCTCCCTGAGAGGGTGTCGTATTATCTCCCGCCTGGCCTTTTCAATCACTTCATGGTGTGACCCCTGCGCGACATGAAGCCCAAGCAGTTCTTCCAGAACGCATAGACGACGCTCCTGCAGCCAGTCGACTTCTGCTTGAAGGTACTGCGAGAGAGGAACGCCGCCGAACGGTTGTCCGCGCCAGTACGACAGAGCCTCTTCAAGCTTTTCCGAAGCAGTAGCAGTTTCCCCTCTCTTCGCTGCCCGAAATCCCTCATCGGCTAGCTGCTGGAAAATGTAAAGATCGAGTTCGGATGCTGCGCATGCTATTTTGTACCCCCCTGGTGAATGGCTCAAGCGGTAAGCCTCGTCACCGAGCTCCCGTCGAACTTGCCAGGCATAGGTTCTCACGTTTCGGATAGCAGATTTAGGCGGCTCGCTTCCCCATATCCCCTCGACTATCCGATCCAGGGGGACTGTTTCATTCGCCCCGAGGAGCAGCACCCCTAGCAGCTCGGCCTTCTTTCCTCCCATTGTGGCACTCTGCCTCAATGGAGCGAGAAAATCGATATCCCCCAGTATCCTGAACAGCATTGCGAAGTCAAACCTTCAATCAGTTCCCCGTCGGATGCGGCACGGTCAAGACTCCGCGAGGCGGGGAACAGATGTCTAGACCGCTCTGGAATGTTCTCGTCATTTTACTGAGATGTGACCTTGAGATGCGCCCTCAGGTGATGAGTGTATTGAGAAATCTTAATGCCGACATGGCATGATATTCCGGTTTCCATGGCGTCCGTATTAGGTTCAAGGCTTTTGCCGTCCCTCCATCTAGCCAATCCGCGGCACCCGAACAGCCTGTCGACGCTCAGAACTCCGCCGGCGGTTCTCCAACGAGGCTTCTGCGGTTCCCGCATCTTCAGAGGGGCGGGGCGTTGGCGCACGGCCCCTGCCTATACGCCAAGGTCTACCCGAGCTCCACGACGTTGCGTGTAGTGCACGCAGACGCAACTTGGACCTCCCATGTATCCCTGATGGACGGACGTGATCGAGGCTCGTACGACGGATGGTAGGAGTGAACGGCGCGTGCGCGGGGGTGCCCGCGCGGGCGCACTAATTCGCCAAAATGAGAAATGAGGGGTCCCGTGCCCAAGATTATCCTGATCAATGTACGTGCGGATTACCCGGCCGCCGCCTTGGGTGTCACGAGTTCTCACCCGACTACAGTGTCCGGCTGGCGTCACATGTGGTTCATTGAAGAGGGAGACATCCTCGTCGTGCCCGCCCAGATTGAGCAAGATTTCCTGGAATACGTGGGCCAAGTAATCGGCGTGGACACGGATACGATTCTAACCTTGACTCGAAATGAGATCTTGAATGACGAAGTCATCCTTTCCCCGGATTTCGTGGGAGAACTGCAGTCTCTGATCTTCTTGACGAATCGTTCTGAACCTTGGCAGTTCATGCCGTGCTTCTTCACGGATGGTGCCGCTGAACTGTCACGTCTACTTGGCGTGAAGGCAGGAACCGGATGGGAATTTGCCAGCCAACGAGGGCCGGTTCTACTGAATCGCAAGTCGCATTTCAGGCAATTGGCGACAGGCGCGGGATTGCCTGTTCCAAACGGTTGCATCACAAACAATCTGCGTACACTGACTCGCGCAGTGGAACGGCTCCTGCCCGAGACGGGCAGCGTCATCATTAAGGGAGATAATGCCGCTGGGGGGAAAGGGAACATTGCCCTTACCCAGCACTCGATAGATGAGGCATTCGAGGGGGTTCGCGAGACTCGAAAAATTGACATCACAAACGTTGCAGAGGTAGCCGCGAGCGTCTGGGACGAACTGAAAGATCAGCAGGTCCTCGTGGTGGAGAGCTATCACAAGGCGCGCAGTATCTTCTACTTTGAGTTTCACATTAGCGACAGTCGCGAAGTGCGGTTCATCGCATCAGGGTCTGCTCGGCTAGAGCCAAACCCCTCGGACCAAAAGGAACTAGTATGGGTCGGTTTGGACATACCGGCGGATCTTCCTCCATTTTCCTTCGGTAGTGCCGTTACAGAAGCTGCAAAATTTGCGCATCTCGCCGCTGACCTAGGCTATCAGGGCTACATAAACATCGATGCGATCCTTACGGACTCGGGCGAGCTGCTTTTCAATGAGTCCAATGCACGATGGGGGGGTGGCACCATTCTCCATGCCATAAGCGAGCGTTTGGTCGGAACACGCTATTCCGACACCCATAACGTTTCCTCTCTTCGAGATGTCCCTCCGGTCCCCCTGCCGGAAGCACTTGCTCTACTTGCAGAGCAGGAGATTGCCTTTGATAAGAGCCAGGGTCGAGGTGTAATCATTCTGGCTTGTGACCCGCGGCTAGCCAATATGATGGAGTGCCTGATTATCGGGAGTTCCCTTGACGAAAACCGGAAGATTGAAGGAGATCTACGCAAGGCAGTGGATGAATACCTCGCCGCCGCCGCGACTGATCGCTGATTAGGTCTCGGCGATCACGTATGACCAACGCACCAGCAACTCACAACCAATCGGATGGCCCTAATATGAATAAACTTGAGCAGGCGGCAGTCGAGTACGAAGAGAACGGCTACGCCATCATTCGCGACGTCGTCTCGCCGCACCTGATGGAAGAAGTTCGCACCCACGTCGACTGGCTCATCAATAAGTACTCCGAACTGCGCCCGGAGCATCTCCACCACCCGCTGATCCGGGACGATGCCTTTTGGGTGCGCATGATTATGGAAAGTTCCCTTGTCGATGTCGGCGAGCACTTCCTCGGCCCGGACATCGCCTGCTTCACGGCGCACTACGTATGCAAGCCGCCCGTCGACGGACACGCGGTGCTCTGGCACCAGGACGGGGCCTACTGGAAACTCGACCCGATGCAGGCCCTTACGGTCTGGCTCGCGGTGGACGCCACCACTACAGAGAACGGTTGCCTGCGGGTCATTCCAGGTACCCAACACCTGCCACTGCAGAAGACATCGTCCCGCACTGATGTACCCAACCTGCTGTTCTCCTCGTCCGACCAGCGACTCGTCGACGAAATGATCGAGAAGCACGGCATCACCGAAATAGAGCTGAATCCCGGAGACATCTCTATCCATCATCCCAACCTGCTGCACTCCTCTGAACCCAACACTTCAAACACCCGACGGTGCGGACTCGACATCGGTTATATCTCGGCCACCACCCGCATCCTCAGCCAAGGCGTCTATCTCGACCCCATCCTCGCCCGCGGTAACCCGGTTGCCGGAGGCAACGCCTACCGCCCGATCCCGGACTACGTTGAGGGCGAGACGATCCCCTTCGCAGGCTGCGAGGAGTGGAACGATCAGGCCCGCAGACTCAACGAGAGCAGCGGGGCCGGCAGCCACTCACTGAGCGGTACCGCTCCGGTTGATTCCGCCAAGCACATGGTCTCGCGCCTCCAAGAGGGCACCACCAGCCACTAGCCGGGCTTCAGTTCGCCCACGCGGCAGGCTCTCCTTCCACTGCCTAAGAAGCCAGACTGTACGCAGCCTCGCCGTCCGGCCCCTAGGTACATACAGAATCCAGGACACACTCATGAATTTCATGACGGTACACAAGGCTCTCGCGGCTATTGATGACATCAAGGCGCAGTACACGCGTGACCGAGTCGCCTTCATCAAGGGCGAGGACCTCATCGACATCCTGTCCGCCTTCGGGGCGACCCCCGAGAGCATCGAGGATTTCAAGAAGGTCACCGAAGATCTTCCTCCTGACCCGACGCTCGATTTTCGCAAGGCGCGAAACGGCCGCTTCTGTATCGACCCGGCGAATGGGCAGGCCTACCGCACCGAGTTCCAGCCGTTCGTGCTCTCGGCCGAGGAGGACTTTGTCCGCCATGACTCCGGCAAGACACGCCACTTCGCCGAAATGGACAACAATACCCAGCTCAATCCCACTTTCAAGGCGTTGCTGATCTTCAAGGCTTTGATCGCGGGCGACCTTCAGATACTCCACCGTCCGTTCCAGGACTACAACACGGACAAGTGGATCTGCACGGTCTTCCACACTCGTACGATCACCACCCCTCAGCTCACCGGCGAGCCTGCGCTGGAAGGGGTTCACGCCGACGGTGTCGACCACACCATGACCGTCTTCCTCGGCGGCAGGAACATGACCGAGGACAGCGCAATCACGCGCATCCACGACAACGCCGAGAAGAACGCGACCCACTGGGGCCAGGTAGACCCGGAACTGCAGTTCGGCGTGATGCAGCACCGCAACTTCCTCGACACAATTCTGATCGTCGACCACGAGCGAAAGCACAGCGTCTCAACCATCGCAGCGCAGGACGCCGACCAGTCAGCTTGGCGAGACATGCTCGTCTTCTTCACCCGCAAGCCTGCCCTGGAAGGGCACGCCTCCAGTGGCCTCGACTCCACTGCGCCCCACTCGGAGCTACCCATGAGCGTGCAGTTGCCAGCCGCCAGCTAAGCAACCCGTTCGTTCTCCACCAGCACCAGTGGAGAACACTTATGGCGTGACAATTGGGATCCGGACCATGCCTGAAGCCCAGCAATCGCTGTCGGATCCGGGACGAGGCCGCCGTCGCCAAGGTCACGCTGCCCGGCGGATGAACGCATGAGGCATGTGGCCCGCACGAAGGCATGCGGGCCGTGTTGAGTGGCCCCTACTTCAGCTCCGACCGCACCAGACCCGCTTCCCCGTCCTCTTCCTGGGGCTGAGGGGTTCACGCACCGATGCTCGCGCATGCGCCCGCTGCGGATGGATCCAACCGGGCAATGCCATGCCCAACAAGACCGACAACGGCCTGCGCGATCTGCCCATTACCTGGTGAACACCCCGACGGCGGCTTCCGCGTACAGAGCCGCCCACCTCCACACACTTCACACAGCCCCCTTGGAGGATCGAGTGAAGACGGAAACCGCACAAGTTCGCGCCGATGAAAAACGCTCTTGGCACTCAGGCAAATGTCACTGCGGGGCAGTCACATTTGACGTCCTGCTCACGTCGCACCTGACCGTCTCTCTGTGCAACTGCGATATCTGCTTCAAGTCCGGCTTCCAAGAGATCCTGGTCACCGAGGACCGCTTCCGTATCACGAAGGGTCAGGGCCACTTGGAGCCCTACAAGTTCGGCGAATCGGCCAGCCACACCTTCTGCAAGACCTGCCACATTCTGCCCTTCTACCGCCCCAGGTCCCACCCCACCGGGTACTACAGCGTCAACGCACGCTGTATGGACGACCTCAGCTTCGCCGAGGTGAAGTACCACGACTTTGACGGACAGAACTGGGCAGCCAGTCTTGCGGCTGGTCTGCAGGCCTTCACTGAGTGAGGCATCACGCTTGCTGCCGAGAGGTGTCGCATGGCTCATCCACGCCATCAGAAGCGGTTCGACAGCGCCAGACCAGTACACCGCCCAGCGGGCGAAGCTTGATTCCAGACATGCGAACCTACGTTGTCCAGCTTCGCTGAATGCCTCGTCGTTAGCCCATCGCGTGACCAGGCCCGGGCCACCGAAGAGGACAAGGCGGCCAACAGCGCCTATTCCAATCCTTTCTGTCCGCGGCATCTACGAATGCCGCGGACAGGTGCCGACCTGTCCTTCTGCCGGGATGTGACACATGAACACTCAGGCTCACGCCTTCGCCCACGACTCTTCATCTGACCGGCCGGCAGCCAGCCCGCGCCGTACTAATCGAGCGGCCCACTTCAAGTGGGCCGAAATGCAGAAGCCAGACATCCTGGCGGCAGGAGCAGCCGAAATGGACTTCGGCACCGCTCCAGTGGTCCAAGAGGCGCTGCACGAAGCTGTTCGCGAGCACCTGTTGGGCTATCTGCCACAGGCTCTCACAGACTCTGTGCGCCGTGCCTGCGCCGACTGGCAACAAGACACCTACGGCTGGAGCGTGGATGCAGACGATGTACAACTCCTGCCGGACGTAGTCCGCGCCTTGCATGTCGCCATCCAGTACTTCTCCAAACCCGCCACACCTGTCATCGTCCCCACACCTGCATATCCGCCCTTCCTAAAGGTGCCTGCCGTGCTGGGCCGACCGGTCATCGAAGTCGATATGGTCAACATCAAAGGTCGGTTCACGTATGACCTCGAAGAATTGGACCGGGCCTTCAGGGCGGGCGGCCACATACTGCTCCTGTGTAACCCCCACAATCCGACGGGGCGAGTTCTGGACCGAACTGAACTGGCCGCCCTCAGCGAAGTTGTCGAGCGACACGGCGGCCGTGTTTTCGCGGACGAAGTTCACGCCCCACTGACCTACCCCGGCCAGCAGCACATCCCATACGCGTCGATCAGTCCAGCTGCAGCTGCCCACACCATCACTGCCACCTCCGCCTCGAAAGCGTGGAATCTGCCGGGTCTGAAGTGCGCTCAGGTGTTGCTAAGCAATGATGCTGACCGCAACCGCTGGCAGCGCCTGGACCGACTTGCAACCGACGGTACTTCGGTCCTGGGCGCTGTCGCGAATGCCGCGGCCTTCCGCCACGGGAGGCCCTGGCTGGAGCAAACCATAGGGCTGCTCGACCGCAACCGTCACCGCCTTGGTTGTCAGCTGAAGCAAGCCCACCCGTGCATCAGCTACGTCCCCCCTGAGGGCACCTATCTGGCGTGGCTTGACTGCCGTTCGCTAGCCCTGGACAGGACGCCAGCCCGCTACTTCGCCGACAGAGGGCAGATCTCCACCCTCGATGGGGGCGACTGCGGACGAGCTGGCAAAGGATTCGTCCGCCTGAACTTTGCCACGGACCTCGATGTCCTGACACGGATTGTCCATCGCATCGCGGCCTCTCTCGCCCCCTGCCGTATCTCGTGACGGCCCGCGGGTCTACCGGAACAAAGGCGAACAGTGTGTGGTGCCCTGGACGGCTGCGGCCACCATTCCCCGTTCGCGGCCGTCCGCTTGCAGGCGACTCTCTGCATGGTGAATGAAGCGGGGTGACGGCGACACGGCCGTTACGCACGAAGCATGACCCCGTCTGCGGCCGGGCTGGCCGTTCAGCGCGACGACACCGTGGACACGAACAGGCGCGCAGCGGAACGCAGGACTACCAGAGCCATCGGTCGAGGAACTCCGTCCAGATGAAGCCGATGTACCCGTCGAACGCGGGCGGGTCGATCCGCTTGGGCTCGTCCTCGTGCTCGTCGGGGTCGTTGAGGATCTCGGATCGGCTCACGTGCCGGCCGTAGTGGTGCAGGCACTGGAGCGACAGGGCGATGGAGGAATTGGCGAACCAGGCCTCGTCGTTCCCACCGGATGCGCAGGCGACGGATCCCGTGGAGCCAGAGGGATGGGGCGACGCTCGACGACGTAGCTGAAGATGCGCAGGCCGGTGCCACGGGCCTCGCCCCGCTTCTCGATCACGGGCCGGATCCCGCGCTGTCAGAGCAGGCGACGGTGGATGTCGTGGTGATAGCCACGGTCAGCCAGCAGAGCATCCGGGCGGCGCCGCGGCCTGCCGACCGGGCCCGCGAGCGGGATGCCCTGCCCGTCGACGGTGACGTGGTGCTTGCTGCCCGGCCGTGCGCAGTCGACCGGGCGGGGCGCGCTTTTGGGCCCTTGCCAGCTGCCCTAACGGGGGAGGAGTCGATCACCGCCCGGCCCCGATCCAGCTGGTTCTTCGACCGCAGCTTCTCCAGCAGCAGGACGTGCAGCTTGTCCCAGACACCGGCCTCGTTCCCTGCAGCCAGGCGCCGCCAGCAGGTCATGCCCGAGCCGAAGCCGAGCTCCTGGGGCAGGTCTCCCACTGGATGCCGGTATGCAGCACGAAGAGGATGCCGCACAGGGCCTGCCGGTCCGGCACCCGCGGTGATGGCGCTGAACGGAAAATCAACGTTCACGTAGGCAGGCGGCAGCGCCGTTCGGCGGAGCCGAACGGTCTCACTACGAAGCGGCGGGGTTGGTCAGGCTGCGCTGGTGGGGGCGAGAGTGACGTGGTGGCCGAGGTGTTCGAGCTGCCGGACGAGGTCGCGGGTCTTGCGCTGCGGGTTGAGATGTCGCTGGTGCCAGTCCGGGGCCGAGTTCCTGATACCGGGCCTGTGGGTCGTCGATCAGGTGCCAGACAATGACGAGGATGGATCGTGCGACCGCGGCCAGGGCCTTGGCGTGACCTCGCCGTTTGACCAGCCGCCGGTAGCGGGCACCAAGAAAGGTGTCGGTCCGGGCGGCGGCGCTGGCCGCTTCGCCCAAGGCGCCCTTGAGCCAGGCGTTCCCCTTGCCAGCGGGCCCGGTGGTGCTGATCGGCGTGCACGTGGCAACAGTCGGTGACCCCTGGCTGGCCCCCGCGTCAGACTCTTTCTCGGGCTCGCAAGCCCAAACGCCATCGACGTGGACGAACAGCCTCCGTAGAACATGATCGAGGCCCGTACCTGGCGACCGATACGGCGGAAAGGCGCATGCCGCCCGATGGCGTCACGCCTGCACCGATTTTCACGCCGCCAGGCGTCACGGGAGTTACAGGAGGACTCTTTGAAATCGGGATCGGCATCAGCGGTCTGCCCTCGACCAGCTTCGGCGCCGGCTGGGGCAGCAACGGTTCGTTGAGCGACCACAGTTCACCCGAGAGGACGAGGACATCACCAGGCGGATCGGGCGCAGCAGGTGGGCCTGTTCCGCTACGGCTTGATCCAGGATCTGATCGACACGAACCTCGCGACGCGCCAGCGCGGGCAACTCGCTCGCGAGCTGGCCGAGCAGGAGCTCACCTACCCATTCGGCCGGCAGGTGAAGGTCGCTCGCGGCACGCTGGACCGGTGGGTCCCCCGCTACCGGGCGGGCGGTTGCCTCGCACTGGTGCGACCCAACGGGGGCACGTATCGCGGCTGTGGCCCAAGTCCCTCGCGCCACCACACCCCGTACAGCACGCAGACGCATCATCCGGCGTGTGTGCCTGCACGATCACCGCGGCCCCGTGCTGTCAGCACCCGTGGCGTTTATCGTGCTTGACGGACGCCTTCACTGGATTCACGGAGACCTTCGACTCAATGCGTGCGGCCGCAATTGCATCGCCCGGACTCTTTGCACGAAGAGCTGAGCTCACGCACCTCCGCAAGCGAATCGCCTGAAAATATTTCAGCTACGGGAACGAAGCGCGTCTTACAGTTTCCCATACTAAGTTGAGCGTACTCGACGAGCAGGGTGTGCAAGAGTAGCGAAACCTCCAAAACTCTCTTCAAGTCCCACTGAATACTCTACTCTAATTTGAGGCATGCAGGCCTCCCCACTTTCCCTAAGCGTGGGTCAACGCCGAAACATCGACAATTCCCCCCTCTCGCCTCGATTTCTCTGCGGCAAAAACAGCGAGATGCGAGTTGAGTGATTCTTCCGGGCCGGAGAGGATCCCTGATCTATCCCCGGTCTTCACAGCTTTGATGAAAGCGCTAAGCAAGCTATTGACGGCAATATTTCTTCCAGAACCCAGAGGGGCCATGCTACCTGGCGGCCGACTGGGGTTGATTTCTATCTCTTCATAACTGCGCGTCGGGAAGTGTGCGATTTTGACGGTGTCCAGATCTCCCTCCACCTCCCCCTGTGTTCCAAATATCCTTGTCCTGCGGCGTGAATCCCACCCGAAGCCCACCATGGTAAAACTTCCCGTTACGCCACTTTCGAATTCCATATTCACCACTTGGTGATCCACCACATCATTTCCTGAGTTATAGACGCAGGAGCCGTAGGGGCCTACCTCCAAGGATTCGCGTACGCCAAGCTCCGTGAATTCTTCCGTGACGACATCGATCGGCCAGCACGTATGCCCTTCGCGAATCAAGGGGAGATACTGGCGAGTGGCGGAGAATGCGCACTCGTCTTGGATTTTGCAGTCGATGCATCGGTCTGCTGTTCCGGCGGGCTTGTTCGCTGGCCTAAAGTGAGACAGCCGACCGAAACTTGATACTCGCCGTATTGGACTGTCTACCCAATATTGCAGAAGGTCCATGTCGTGGCACGATTTCTGCAATAGCATAGACGAGGACTCTGCCTCTTTCTTCCAGTTCCCCCGTACGAAGGAGTGGGCATAATGCAGATAGTCTACGGGCTCAATATGCTGAATAGAGATGACCTCACCTATTCGTCCGCTAGTTACAGCCTCCTTGATGGTCTGGGTGTGCGGGGTATACCTCAGACTGTGACAGACGGCAAAGAGAGAGTTGTTTTTTGTTGCAGCAGCTACAATCGACCTACAGTCCTCCTCGTTGACCGCTATTGGCTTCTCCAGCAAGGTGTCATAGCCGCGTTTCAAGAATTCTTCAACCGGACCGACGCGGTCTTGATCCGGTAGGGAAATGATGATGGCGTCAGCCACGCGCCCCAACTGTGCTAGGGCCCTCCAGTCAGCCACGGCCATGTTGGCGCCAAGGCCGTACTTTTCTGCAACCCGCTCCCGCCTGACTGCTCGGGGCTCTGCAATGGCGACAACTCTACAGAGTTCTGGATTCTCGTCGATCCACTGCGCATAGCGTTCCGCGCGATTGCCAAAACCAGCGAAGGCTACAGTTACGGGTGTCAATATATTCCCCTCCATCGGGTGAATTAACTAAACGAATTCGTCGCTGTGAGTTCCTGACGACTTGACGCCAGCCGCCGCTCAACGACAAATGACGCGAAGGTTATAACTGCCACAGCGCCGGCGGCGCCTATAAGCGAGGTCTGCGGCTGCGAGAATTTGAGAGTCACACTGGCTGTAGCTCCACAAAGCACGTATCCCACGCATGAAGAGGCGTAGAGAACCGAAAATCCGGCTGTGTGGAATTGTTCAGGCAGGAGGTCGCGCAGTGCCAGGTTCCGAACCAGCATGAAACATGGAACGAAAAGCCCCGAGAATAGAAATCCTAGGGCAAGGGGGAGAAGATTCGATGATATCGCGCAAATGACTGTTCCGGAGCACATCATCACTATTAGCCAGGTGGACTGCTGCCGGTGGTTTCCCGGCCACTTCCCGAGACCAAAAGCAATCGTACCGACGACACCGATGACTGAAAATCCTGCCACCAGAGGGCCAGCCCAGATAACTTGAATCCCTTTAGAGGAAAGCAGAGCAACCAGCTCGAGTTCGCCGAGCCCGACGAGAAAATTTACAGCCGCAGTCCCTAGGAAAAGAGGCCACGCTCTGCTCAATTCCGTGACTGATTTTTTAACACTGTCCGGCTTCTTCCCTTGAATATTCCCGGAACCGGCGGAGATGAAGATCAACATGCTGGCAGATAGCAGAAACAGCAGGGCGCCAAGAAGGAAGGGAGTGAACGGGGCGACTGTAAGAGCTAGGTACCCAACTGACGCCGGCGCGACAGACCAGACGACCGTTGCATGGACGCGAGAAACCGACAGGGCGAAGGGTACGTCAGCTTCTTTGAACTGACGAGTCAGTATTGTCTGTACCCCCCCGGGAGTAGCGGCAGGTGCAGCTCCGGCTATCAATGAGAGAATCATGAGGAGCCATATAGGTGCATCACGAAAAAGAGCGACACCCGCGAAAGCCGAGCCGCCGATGGCAAGTCCTGCCGCCAAATGCTGTCGCAAGCGGCGGGGGGAGGCAATGGTACCCAGAATAGGTGCACCTACCATCTCGCCGATGACGTAGAGAGTAGCTAGGAGACTTCCTTCAGCTAGCCCGTCAGGGCGATCCCTTACTAGAAACACCATTGCTAGAGGCGCCATGGCGACGGGCATACGGCTAGCGAACGCGATTCCAGCCCACGACGCAAACCCTGCGGTCTTCAGAGACTTTATTCGCGCCTTCGTCACGCTTCTCCGAGTCGCATTCTGCCGCTCTTCCATACGCGTTTCCCCTCTTTTTCTGCGCGAAAGATCAGGGCACGCCTGTAATCCGCCCTTGTCGGTTTTTTGGTGACGCACTTTTTGGATCAGCCAGCCAGGCAAGAAGAGCCGAGTAGTACCTTCAGGTCGCCGAAAAGAGCAGGGCTCCGGGTGACGAAGTGGTTATCGAGGCGGAGCACCGTGGTCTTGCGCGGGCCCTGGAGCTTGATGCGCACCTCGCTGTCGCCGCGGTGGTTGGAGAGGATCTCGCCGAGGCGGCTGATCATCGGCGGGGTCACCTTGAGCGCCGGGATGGTGAGGATCACCGGGGCGTTGGTACCCGCGTGCGACAGGTCGGGGACCTGCATCTCCATGGCGACCAGGCGCGGCACGTCCTCGCGTTTGTCGAGGCGGCCTTTCACGAACACGACGGCGTCTTCCACGAGTTGGGTCGACACCAGCTGGTACGTCGCCGGGAAGAACATGCACTCGATGGAGCCGGCCAGGTCCTCGACTGTCGCGATGGCCCAGGCGTTGCCCTGCTTGGTCATCTTGCGCTGGAGGCCCGAGATGATGCCGCCGACGGTGACGACCGACCCGTCCGAGTAGTCGCCGCCGGTGAGCTGCCCGATGCCCGCGTCCGCCTTGTCGGACAGCACGTGTTCGAGGCCGAACAGCGGGTGGTCGGAGACGTACAGGCCGAGCATCTCGCGCTCCTGGGCGAGGAGATAGGTCTTCTCCCACTCGTCCTCGGAGAATTCGACGTCGAGCCCGAAGCCCGGCTCGCTGCTGTCCTCCTCGCCCATGCCGCCGAAGAGGTCGAACTGCCCTTCCGCTTCCTTCCTCTTGACCTGTACGACGTTGTCGATCATCGGCTCGTACTGTGCAGTGAGGCCCTTGCGGGTGTGCCCCATCGTGTCGAACGCGCCTGCCTTGATCAGCGATTCCGTGGTGCGCTTGTTGCATGCGGCGGCCTCGACCTTGTCGAGGTAGTCGGGGAACGAGGAGTACTTCCCCTTGGCCTTGCGCGAACGGATGATCGACTCGACCACGTTCGTACCGACATTGCGGACGGCCTCCAGGCCGAAGAGGATCACGTCGTCGCCCTGGGCGGCGAAGTTGTGCACCGACTCGTTCACATTCGGCGGGAGCACCTTGATCTTCATGCGCCGGCACTCGTTGAGGTAGACGGCCGACTTGTCCTTGTCGTCCTTCACCGACGTGAGCAGCGCGGCCATGTACTCGGCCGGGTAGTTCGCCTTGAGGTAGGCGGTCCAGTAGGTGACGAGGCCGTACGCGGAGGAGTGTGCCTTGTTGAACGCGTATCCGGCGAACGGCACCAGGACGTCCCACAGGGCCTGGATCGCCGCGTCGGAGAAGCCGTTCTTGCGGGCACCGCCCTGGAAAATGGAGAAGTTCTTCTCCAGCTCCTCGGGCTTCTTCTTGCCCATCACGCGGCGCAGGATGTCGGCCTCGCCGAGCGAGTAGCCGGCGATGATCTGGGCGGCCTTCTGCACCTGCTCCTGGTACACGATGAGGCCGTGGGTGAGACCCAGGGTCTCCTTCAGCGGCTCTTCGAGCTCCGGGTGGATCGGGGTGATCTCCTGGCGCCCGTTCTTGCGCTCCGCGTAGTTCGTGTGCGAGTTCATTCCCATCGGGCCCGGGCGGTACAGGGCCGAGACGGCGGAAATGTCCTCGAAGTTGTCGGGCTGCATCTGGCGGAGCAGGGAGCGCATGGGTCCGCCGTCGAACTGGAACACGCCGAGCGTGTCACCGCGGCAGAGCAGTTCGTACGTCTTGGGGTCGTCCAGCGGGAGGGCGAGCATCTCCAGGTCGACGCCCTTGTTGGCCTTCACCATTTTGACGGCGTCGTCCATGATCGTGAGGTTGCGCAGGCCGAGGAAGTCCATCTTGATCAGGCCGAGCGACTCGCACTGCGGGTAGTCCCACTGCGTGATGGTGACGCCGTCGGTGTGCCGCGTCCAGAGCGGGGCGTGGTCGACGATGGGCTCGCTGGACATGATGACGCCGGCGGCGTGCACGCCCATCTGCCGGACCAGGCCCTCGACACCCTTGGCGGTGTCGATGACCTTCTTGACGTCCGGCTCGTTCTCGTACATCCCCCGGATCTCACCCGCCTCGCTGTAGCGCGGGTGGGCGGGGTCGGTGATGCCCGACAGGTCGATGCCCTTGCCGAGGACGTCGGCGGGCATCGCCTTGGTGAGGCGGTCGCCCATCGCGTACGGGTAGCCGAGGACGCGCGCGGAGTCCTTGATCGCGTTCTTGGCCTTGATCTTGCCGTAGGTGCCGATCATGGCGACCTTGTCGGCGCCGTACTTCTCGGTCACGTACCTGATCACTTCGACGCGCCTGCGCTCGTCGAAGTCGATGTCGACATCGGGCATGGAGACGCGCTCGGGGTTCAGGAACCGCTCGAAGATCAGGCCGTGCGTGATCGGGTCGAGGTCGGTGATGCCCATGGCGTACGCGACGATCGAACCGGCCGCCGAACCACGACCCGGGCCCACCGCGATCCCGTTGTTCTTGGCCCACATGATGAAGTCGGCGACGACCAGGAAGTACCCCGGGAACCCCATCTGGATGATGACGTCCATCTCGTACTCCGCCTGCTTCTGGCGGTCGTCGGGCACGCCACCGGGGTAGCGGCGGTTCATGCCGCGCCGCACTTCCTCCTTGAACCAGGTGGTGTTGGTGTAGCCCTCCTCCGGGATGTCGAACCTCGGCATCAGGTCGCGCTTCTCGAACATGCCCGTGGTGTCGATCATCTCAGCGATCAGGCGCGTGTTGTCGCAACCTTGTTGCCAGATCTCTGAAGTCTCCACGGCGTACATCTCCTCCGTGGACTTCAGGTAGTAGCCGCCTCCGTCCAATCGGAAGCGGTCCGGGTCGGAGAGGTTCTTGCCGGTCTGGATGCAGAGCAGGGCGTCGTGCGCGGTCGCCTCGTGCGCGTACGTGTAGTGCGAGTCGTTCGTCACCAGGGGCGGGATGCCGAGCTTCTTGCCGACCCGCAGCAGGTCGTCACGGACCCGGCGCTCGATGTCGATGCCGTGCTGCATCAGCTCCAGGAAGTACCGGTCCTTGCCGAAGATGTCCTGGTACTCGGAGGCGGCCTTGAGTGCCTCGTCGAACTGTCCGAGACGCAGGCGCGTCTGTACCTCACCGGACGGGCAGCCAGTGGCCCCGACCATGCCCTCGCTCCACTGGGAGATCGTCTCCTTGTCCATGCGCGGCCACTTCTGCAGCCAACCCTCCGCGTACGCGTCCGAGGACAGCTTGAAGAGGTTGTGCAGACCAGTCTGGTTGGTCGCCCACATAGTCTTGTGGGTGTAGCCACCCGAACCGGAGACGTCGTCCCGCTTCTGGTGCGGCTGGCCCCACTTGATCTTCCGCTTGTTGCGCCGCGACTCGGGGGCGACGTACGCCTCGATCCCGATGATCGGGACGACCCCGGACTTCTTCGCCGTGTGGAAGAAGTCGTACGCCCCGTGCAGGTTGCCGTGGTCGGACATGGCCAAGTGGGTCATGCCCATCTCGTTGCACGTCTTGAACATGTCCTTCAGACGTGCGGCACCGTCCAGCAGCGAGTACTGGGTGTGGACGTGCAGGTGCGTGAAGGGCGGCTTTGACACGGTTGAGGCCTCCAGAAGAGCAGCCGAGAGACACGAAGGATCAGGGAGCTGCACCCTACCGTTGAGCAAAAAGCTAGGAATGACAGCCGAGTTGGGGTGTCGGCACGTGCCCCTCGCATGGTGCCAGGGGCACGCGGCTTGTGGCGTTCCTCCCTGATCTAAACAGGCAGACCGAGAGGTGCTCCGGATTCTTCGTATCCGTAGTACAAGTGGGGGAACAGGGCGGAGATCTGTCGAATGGCCTCAGCGTGACTCTGCGTGCCCTCGCTGTGGACATCATTGCGGACGATGTCCAACATCACCGCAGCCAACTGGGCCATCTCCCCCACCCCCATCCCTCGGCGCGTCAACTCTGAGGTGCCGATCCGATAGCCGAACTTGCCTGGCTGGAAGGGGACTCGAACCATGTTGACATGCAATCCTGCGGCCTCCAGTGCTACCCACCTTCGCTCAGCCTCATCTCGGTTGCCGATGGGCCAAACGAACTGATGGCAGTCTGTGAAGTGCTGGTCCACAAAGGGGATCTGAGCGCCTCCACTATGCAACGCGCCCGCCAGCGCCCGAGCGTTTGCTACGACCTGCCGGGCATACGGCTGGCCGAAGTCCAGGGACTCTTGCAGGGCCACAGCAAGCACGGCCGTGTGGTGAGGATGCGAGTTCGATACGAAAAGAGGGCTGACAGTGCTGTGTATAGTCTTATAAGTGTCGCCACGGTGCCGGTAGGCGAAGAGCGCCTTTTGAGGTCCGAACAATGACTTGTGAGTGCTCCCCTGAATCAGGTCGGCTCCCTCGTGCAGAGGATTCTGGAAGCCTCCACCCGCAATTATTCCCATAGTATGTGATGCGTCGTAGGCGATGATCACATCCGAAGGAAGCGCAGCGCGCAACTCCTTTACTGGATAGGGGAAGGATTGCATGCTTGCATCCAGGAAAAGTAGCTTTACGCACTCTCGCTCGCACATGGAAGCAGTTTCTTCGACATCAATTGCACATGCGTTTCGGTCGTACACAATGTCGTGGCGAACGACACCTTCGCGCTGACAGATCTCGGCCGTGGCGAAATGCCCACCGCAGTCGCCGGGAACGCTAGCCATAGCCTCCCCCCGTTCCATCAACCCTTTGATCAGGATGTAGGCGGCATTGTTACCAGACAGTGGTCGAGCGTCGGCGACCTCAGCATCGAGAGCTCGGCACGCCAGCTTTTCGGCTTCTTGCTCCAGGCTGCGGACTGCGAACTGATTGGGATAGTCCCACACTGCCGCCGGCCGCTGGTCGACTGGAGGAATGCAGTAGCGGTGAGTGAGGTCACTGGACAAAACAGCACGGGCTGCCGGGGACAGCAGGTTCTCACTGGCCACGAGATTGACTGTCTCCACACGTCGATTCTCGTGCGCAGATATCTTACCGAGGATGGCAGAAATTGACATATCGGATTACCTCAGGTGTTCGCGTCACTACGGATATCATTGACGGCTCGGAGCATACGGCCCACTTCGCCGAGAGGGGTTTCGGCACCCCACGGGTGGACGAACCAAGTGGCGTCCAGCGCAAGTAGGTCGTACTGGGAGCAGAACTCCGGTACACGGCTCCGGTGAAAAGGGAAGGGGCAGGATGCTGCTGCCCATGCCAGTTCTGTACGGGCCCGGGACTGCTTAGCTTGGCGTGTATGGAAAAAGGTGGGACGATCCTCCGCGCGGGACGGCAGCGGATGGTGCTGGCGGGTCCCCTGCACGGCAAGCCAAGCCTCGACCAATCTGTCGACACTGCTGCACTCGCCGTCTGGGGCACCGAGTGTCATTAGGGCAGTCGGCACCAAATTGAAGACCAAACGTGTGGGCAAGCCGATCTTAGGCGCCACTGCTCGATACAGGTCTTCGAGATCGGCGCCCAGGCTACCTATGTACTGCACCATGCTGGGACCGCTTAGATGGTAGACCTCGGGGGTCTTAAAGTGGAAGGCGTCCAGTATCGCCATGGTTAGGATGATCACCGTTTTGGGGATCAACCAGCCTTCAGTGGCGCCGTCGAAACCAACAACACCCTCCCGGGAGAATTCTTCCCATTTCTGTGGCCTGTTAGACGTTGAGCTGAGATCGTCCACGCCTCGCTGAGCGTCGGCGCGACGGTACCAAAGGTCTGGGCGTCGATCCGCGCATATCTCCAAAACCGCTGAGGCAACGGTCTGATGTTCGTTCAAGTAGTCGGCATAAGTGCCGAGAACGGCATCGGGAACCGCCTTGGCAAGGGCCTCCAGGTGCGCCAATGCAAGATTTGCGCCGGAAGAGAAGAAGGGGCGCACGGCCTTAAGTTTCGGTGGCTGTCGGACTCGGCTGAGGGTAACGAGACCGTTGCCGGGCCGGGCCACCCCAGAGTGAAAACGTCGGCCGACGATTACACCAGCGGGATGGTAGGTCGTGTCCCGGCCCGTGATCGTCGTATTGATGAGCACGCACCGAAGTCCCATTTCAGCTACGGAAAGATTGCTTGGCGACCAGTTCCCGAAGTGTGCAGAACGCATAACGGCCCCGCCTGAGGCCTGGATCTTCTGTAGGTCTGACAGAGAGAGATCTGGTCGATGCTGGACCACGAGACTTGACGGCATGATGAATCCTTCATGGTGCGATGCGGCAGCAAAACTAGTCCAGGAATCCGCTCTGCGAGAGTCGTTCTTCTTGGTTTGGTCTCAGTGCAGGAGTTAGCAATCGTGCACCTTCGGGAGAGGCACGGCCAGAGGAGTCGGTTCTCCGAGCAGCCCTGGCGGTGTGCTAAATGCGCGCAAATCGTTGAGCGCAGAAATCCATTTTTCCGACTCGGATTCAAGATGCGGTAGCTAACCGCCTGAACTTCGCTTACTAGCGATCATGCCCCATAGCCTCACGAGCGTCCGACAAGTCTCTAATTTGAATCCTCTTCAGGTGCCGCTGAGGGTCGGCAAACGCATTGCGTGAATGGAGAACCCGCCAATTATCCCAATGCACCATGTCGTTACGCTTGTAGTTGATGGCGAGATGTCGACCTTCGAAAGCCCGTTGGATTCGCTCGAGGAACGATCGCGCCATTGCATATTCGGAACCTTCTGGAATCAGAATATTATTGAGCGAGAATCGAAGGAGCGCGCTTCCATTAATATCGCCCAGGATCGGGTGCTTAGCCTCTTGCCCCAGGCCATTGCGCCGTAGTCCTGCACTAGATACCCACGAGAAGGGACGATTTTGCAGATCCTTCCTTTCCGGAAGGGATAGACTCTCCAAAAGAGGTTGAGTGTCGAAGAGAGTCGTTTCCCCGCCGGGTCCGACGGGGGGAGTCACACACCACAACGCGAGGTAGCGAGGTGGAAGTCCAGAGAACTCATACCCCTCGGTGTGAGGAAGCAGGGCCTTGCGATTTGAGCCGTAGTAGACGTCATCCATTCCAGGCTCCGGCATGATGTCGTCGACCAATTTGCGTGATGGGCCTGGGTAAAAAGTGCCGAACCGCGAAAGAAAGCTGGAGTGGTCGAATTCATCAGGAACTTCGACGGCATGAACGTAGCCGAACTGGGAAAGTGCCGCCTGGTAGGACTTTCGAGTTTCCTCCTCGCGTTCGTAAAAATTCGCGAACGAGACCATATAGTTCGGCAACGTCTTGGTCATGCTTCCTCCAGAACACTTAGTTCTTCTGTGCCCGCGGCACTTTCCCAGGCAGACTTACGGACCTAAGACTGCGGGATCATGTGTCGACACGTCCGTAGCTCACTGCGGACCGGAACCACGATTCGAACCTACGGAGTTCTTCGATGAGTTCCGACCTGGTCGCCCGTGCAGCCAGCGCGAGAGCCGCCGAGTGATACGGCGAGGCAATACAGTCAGTCTCGTCGCCTGTCTTCGCGACCAACTGAGCATCTATCACACCGGGAAACTGTTCCTGCGGGAACGCTTCAGGGGCCTTTTCCACGACACCCACAGAGGGTGGAACGCTGATGACGCCGGCCATCCGAAGTGGAGTGGCAGGAAGTGGCGCTGCTTCTACTGCATCCGGAGAAAGTAGAGCCAGAAACATTCGGCGCACCGGGTTCACACCGAATGCCGCTTCGACCATATCCATCGTGCGCAGCCCTCCTGTCCGCGCGGCGATTTCGCCCATGAGAAGACGGCCATCTGGACAATGCCACAACTCTGCGTGGAAGACTGCGTGGTCGGGGGAAGGAAGTGCTGAAATGGCGCTCGAAACAAGGTGTTGAATCGGCACTCGGAGCGGATCATCAATAGCCATAGTGGTCATCAGAAAGGCGTCACCCTCGTAGACCTTAAGATGGTCAGAGGTCTCTGTCGGCCACACGTACTCCAATTGACCATGGCGCATCAATCCATCCACTTGAATTATGCGCCCAGTGACATGGACCTGCGCGACCCATGGCGACATGGTGTCTGTGCGCCGCTCCCACGAATTCGAGATAAAGTGGTCACGGTCCGCATCATCGCGAAGCACATGAATAGACATTGATCGCACGCCAAATCGAGGCTTAACAACCACGGGGTACTTGTGGCGATCGATGAAGTTGATGAGATCTGACACCTCGGTTATCGGCTCGAGGTGAGGATGAGGAACATCCCTCTCTTCCCAGTACCGATTCATCTCTGCTTTATCCCGGTATGCTGTGGCTGAGGTGTAAGTCTGCCCTGGAATCCCCAAGTGCTCTCGCAAGGCCGCCACGCGAAGTTGATCATCTTCTGCGTAGCTTACAAGATAGTCAAAAGGCTTGGCTGCGTGCTCAGCCAGCACGGCTTGCTCCAACTCTCCGTTGATTTTGTAGCCAGGCACTATGACAATTCGTTCACCGGGAACCTGGGTGCCGTCGAGCATTTCCTTTGTCGTGAATACGGTTACGGTGTGATTTTGCGAGTCTTTGAACATATCGAAAAGGCCGTAGTATCCGAGCGGCCGAGGGGAGAAGAAGCCGATATGCATGCAAGTTACCCGTTCTCTGGCGTATGTGACCACTAGGCGACCCAGTGTGTTGTTGCGCCCCTCTGGCAGCGGAAGCTGCCCTTAGTTCTTGGCAGCTGATGGCTGACCCCAGCGACGCATAGGTGAGCACTAAACCCTGCCCACAGCGTCGAGGCAGAGTGTCCATTCGGGATACATAGAGTGTCCAAGAAAGCTCTACGGAGGATGCTGATCCCTCTAGCGGGATGCCTCAAGCACGAGGTGCTGCAATTGATCCACCGGACTTCAGACGAAGGCCCAGCACGTGTGCAGGTTCGAGAGGAGGGCCGCAACTTCCGGGATCGCTAGAGCCAACACTCGTGTAGGGCGGCATTACCAAGGTGGAACGACTGAGGTTCAGCTCGTGGTGTCGTAGTGGCTGACAGATCCTGATCCTCGCGGTACGCCGTCGTAAGGTGTGCCGCAGGCAGTAGCTCAGTGATGCGCGGCGAGAGTTTCGTGAGTGCGTTCGGCTGGCGGCTGGCGATCGGTTCGGGACTGGGGACGCAGGCACACTCTCTCCACCGGTCAGCAGGCGGGGAACCGATCGCACGCCAAGATCCGCGCACTCGTCGAACAAGCCATTGCCAGCCTCAAGTCCTGGAGGCTCCTACGCAAGCTCCGATGTTCCACCACCCGGATCACCAGCCTCGTCCAAGCCGTCCTCACCCTGCATCTGACCAGCTCAGACCGATGATGGAAAAGGCTCATTGAGCCAGAGCAGACCGGAAGTCGGCGTTCAGGCTCTTCGCGCGAAGACGCCGACTCTTCGCGCGAGGACGCCGGCGCACCCGCCTGCGGCAGGCACTGCCCCGCCACTGCCGAACCGAGGCGGCCATGCCCAACCGTTGCCGCAACCTGCACCTGGGCGCGCTTTTGACCGAAGCGGCCTGGACATCTGCATCCCTGGCACGCGCCGTCAACGCACTCGGGGCCCAGCAGGGCCTGTCGTTGACCTACGACCGCACCTCGGTGGCCCACTGGCTCTCCGGCGCCCGGCCCCGGCGCCCTGTGCCCGACCTGGTGGCAGATGCCCTCACCGGCCGTCTCGGGCGCCTGGTCACCCCGGATGAGACCGGACTTACGAAGCCATTCCCAGCGCTCCCTCCAGATGCGCCCGCCAGCACGGCCTCCGGCCTGCAGTATCTGATCCACCTGTGGCAGACGGACGCCGACCTCGGCACACAAGCCCAGATCACAAAGTCCCCTTACACCCTCACCGTGCTGAACCTGCCGCCCTGGACTGCCGGACCAGGCCCGGCACCCGCCCCTGACCGGCCGCCGACGCCGCCGTCCCCAACACGGTGCAGATCCATCACGAAATGGCGCGCGCCTTCGCTGAGTTGGCCGCTCAGCACGGCGGGCGGCCCACCCAACCTCTCCTGGCCACCTACCTTCGCCATAGCGCCACCGGTGCCCTGACCACTCCCACGACGCCGCGCGCCGGCCTTTGGCACAGGTACTTTGGGCGGTCGCCTTTGGGATAGGGGATGGGCTGGCGCGAGAACATCAGGTGTTCGACGTGGGCGGCGGCCGGGGCGAAGAAGCGGTCGAAGGGCTGGTCCCGGTCGTACTGGTTGCCCACGTAGCCGAGCGCGAGATCCCGGGGCCGCGCCGCGAGGGTGAGGGGATCGGCCTGGGCGAGGAGGTCCTCGGCGACGGGGAAGAGCAGCGAGTGCGCGCCGAGGGTCGGGGCGAGCGCGGCCTCGCAGACGCGGGTGTGGGCCGTGCGGCGCCACACGCTTTCGGCGCGCAGGGTGCGGTCCTTGTCCCAGATGACGGTGGGCGTCTGGCACCGGGCCGTGTAGTGGTTGATGAGCTGGGCCTGCCGGTGGAGGTCGCAGGTGTGCCCCTCGCTGCCGCACACGGTGGTGTTGCGGCCGGGGATGGCCCAGCGCCACTCCAGGAACAGGGCGTCGATTCCGGGCAGGCCGTCGTCGAAGGTGTAAGCGCCGCCGAGGTCGTCGTCGGCTTCGAGGCGGTCGCGGTCGGGCTGGAGGAAGACGATCTCGTGACCGCGGGCAAGGAGGGCGTCGATGAAGGGGCGGCGGTGGCTGCGGCCTCCGTCGGGGGTGTCGGTGACGCCGTTGCCGAGGAAGCCCCAGAAGCTGTATCCGATCTTCATTTGGTGATCCACCGCCCTTCGAGGAGCAGGGCATCGAGGCCGGAGTTGGCCAGGCAGCCCAGGGCCATCTCGGGCGTCCCGCAGATCGGCTTGCCCTTGACGTTGAGGGAGGTGTTGATCAGCACGGGTACGCCGGTCCGGCGGCCGAAGGCGGTCAGCACCGCGTGCATGAACGGGTTCTGCGACCGGGTGACGGTCTGCAGGCGGGAGGTGCCGTTGGCGTGCACGATGGCTGGCACCCGCTCGCGCGTCAGGTCTGTCACCCCGGAGGCCATGGACATGTACGGCGCCGGCTGGCCGAGCGTGAAGAACTCGGCGGCGCGCTCGGCCGGGACCACGGGGGCGAAGGGCCGGAACGGCTCGCGGAACTTCACGGTGACGTTCAGGCGCTCCACGACGCCGGGCTCCAGCGGGGAGGCGAGGATCGAGCGGTTGCCCAGAGCGCGCGGCCCGGCCTCGACAGCCCCTTGGAACAGGCCGGCGATCATGCCGTGAGCCAACTGGTCGGCGAGGAACTCGGCGGTCTCGATGCCCAGGGTCTTCTGGTGGAGGCCGGGCCAGGGAGTCAGGTCGAGGGCCTGGTCCTCGTAGGAGGGGCCGAGGTAACAGGTGCGGGCGATGCCGACGACTGGGCGAGGGTTGCGCCGGTCGACGTGCACGGCGAGGGCGGCGCCGATCGCGGTTCCGGCGTCACCCGGTGCCGGCGGCAGGTCGGCGGGTGGTAGCCGGCGGAGACCGGCCAAACTCACTTTCCGCACCGGTCGCTTCTGAAGCACACCGCGGTCCCGCGAAAGGAGCGCCGCTTCGACATCACTGTGAAGGCGCAGCAGGTCCGCCGCGACCACTCTGTAGGTGTTGCCGGAGCGCAGCACCTTGACCGGGCACTCACACCCTGCTTGGCGAGTGCGCACCCAGTGGACCGCCCTATCATCAGCGCTCTGTCCGAGATGCCGGCATCGAACACAGCCGGTAAGGCCAGTAGCTCGTCGCCCGTCAGTCCTCGGATGCGTGCTGGCGATGCGGACCTCGACTGACGCCTTCTATCTCAAGAATCCGGTTCGCCCAACTCGCCATTTCTCCGGAATCTCATCCTGTCATCGCCCCACACACGACAGGAGTCGACGCATGCCGGAGCCGCGCGGAGCATCCCACACCGCCTTCTTGACCCTCCCCCGAGCTGCTGAGTACCTCGGTATCTCACCCAACACGTTGTACGTCTGGCGACACCGCCGACAGGGGCCTCCCAGCTTCCGCATGGGGCGGCGCGTGATGTACCGGATCTCGGCGCTCGACGAGTGGGTCTGTGATCAGGAACGAGCGGACTCCCGCTCCAACCGCACCCTTGACCCGCTGAACCGGAAACCGCAACGGCGCCCGGAGGCCGCGAAGTAGCGCAGTGACTTGTGCATCCGTCCTCCCTCGAGAAGAGACCCTCCGAACGGGGATTGGAACGTGCCTCAGACCGCGTTAGCACCGACCAACTCGTGATCACGCACCACTGGAGGACACCGTAATGGCGGGCTACATAGAGGACCGATGGCTGAAGAAGCGCCCCGACAAGCTGACGGGGAAGCGGGAACGGACCGCGATCTACGGCACCGGGAAGCGCTACCGGGTCAAGCGGATTCCCGGCATCCAGGACCGGTCGTTCCACACGAGCGAGGACGCGAAGCAGTGGCTCGCCAGCGCCAAGACGGACTCCAGCCGTGGCGAGTTCGTCGACCCCCGCAAGGGGGAGATCCTTCTCGCCGACTACATCGTCGAGCACTGGTGGGCGGGCCGCTCCGACGAGCCCTCGACGGCGGACTCAATGCGCAGCCGCGTCTGGAACCACATCATCCCGTTGGTGGGCGACTACGCTCTGCGTGAGATCGACGCCTCCGCTCTACGGACCTTCAAGGCAGGACTGCTCACGAGGGTCGAGGAGTCGACGGCAGAGGTGATCTGGGGGCACCTGTCCTCGATCCTCGGCAGTGCCGTCGACGATCAGCGTCTGCTGCGCAACCCGATGAAGGTGAAGAACAGCGTCAAGCCCCCACGAGCGATCGACAGCAAGGCCAAGGCGTGGTCACGTGAGGTCGTCGACGCCGTCCGCGCGGAGTTGCAAGACCGCTACCAGATCGCGGTCGATCTCGGCATCGGCCTCGGGCTGCGCCAAGGCGAAGCGTTCGGTCTCGCCGAAGAGGACTTCGACTTCGCGGCTGGAGTCGTCCACGTCCGCCGCCAGCTCAGGTGGGACATCAAGGGGCGTCCCTACTTCTCGCTCCCCAAGGGGCGCAAGACCCGCGAGATCCCCCTGCCGGCCAACCTCGCGCTCCGGGCCCGAGCTCACTTCCGCCGGTTCCCGTCGACTTCCTGCACGTTGCCCTGGCGGAACCCGGAGGCCCCCACCACAGCGCTCGAGGAGCGCCAGCGGAAGCCGATCACGGTCGACCTGATCCTCACCTCGTCGCACGGCAACCGCATCTACTACCGCACCTGGAACGACCGCAGCTGGAAGCGTGCGCTCGCCGCCGCCGGGCTGATCAAGCCCGTGGGCGAGAAGGTGCGGCACGACGGCGACCGGATTCGCCGGGTCCCGCGCTATGCAGCCCCACGCGAGGACATGTTCCACGTCCTCCGCCACACCTACGCGAGCGTGCAGCTGGAGGCCGGCGAGTCGGTCGTCAGCCTGTCCAAGTGGCTCGGGCACTCGACACCGAAGGTCACACTCGACCACTACGCTCACTTCATGCCCGGTGCGGGGCAGCGAGGACTCGCCGCGATGGATGCCTGGCTGCGGGACCCCTCGCGGCCGAAAGTCCCTGAGAAGTCCCTGCTGGCATGCAGGGCCACTCAGCTACCCCCGAACGTGCAGGTCAAGGGCATAGTGCGACAGGGCGCCGACATGTCCGTGAAGTACAAGGAGACGGCCCGCGGCGGCCTCGCGGTGAACATCATCGAGTGCTGAGCCGCCGCGCTCCCCTCACAGCGTCGCCGTGGTCCCCTCCCCCGACCCGCTGCCCGCGAGCCACTGGTCCCAGCTCAGATTGAAGGCCGCGTAGCCGTTGTCGGCCGGGGCCTTGGCGCGCGGTGAGCCGGTGATGGTCACCGGGTCGCCCTGCTTGACCTGGCCGTAGAACCACTTGGCGTCGGACAGCGACAGGTGGACGCAGCCGTGGGAGCCACGGGCGCTTCCGCTGCCCGGGTTCGGGTCACCGGTCGAGTAGTGGACGTACGTGCCGGACTGGGTGAGGTGGACGTCCCAGGGCAGCGTCAGGTCGTAGTAGTTGGCGCTGCCCTTGTTGCAGCTGATGCCGACGCTGCAGGACGTCATGTGGACCTTCTCCTGCTTGTCGATCACCGCCATCGTGCCGTTCCACGTGGGGTACTCGGCGCTGCCCGCGTTGATGGACAGGGTGCGCACGGCCGCGCCGTTCTTCGTGACCTTCATGGTGTGGCCGGAGACGGAGACGTCCGCGCGCACGTCGTCACCGACCTTGAAGGTGTGGGTGTAACTGTGCGTGCCGTAGCGGCCGTTGCCGTTGCTGACGCCCTCCATGTCGGCGACGACCTTCACCTTCGTACCGGAGGGCCAGTACTTCTTGGGCCGCCAGTCGGCGCGCTTGTCGCCGAACCAGTGCCAGGCGCCGGCCACCGGCTGCGAGGCGCTCACCTTCATGTGCTTCTCGACCGAGGCCCGTGCCTTCTCGGCGACCGGGTCGGTGAAGACCACCGAGACCGGCATCGCGACGCCGACCGTGGCCCCGCTCAGCGGTGTGATCGTCTCGAGCAGCATCGGCGGGCCCTTGGGCTTCGTGGGCGAGGGCGAGGCGCTCGCGGTCGCCTTCCCCGCCCCTTTCCCGTCGTCCGCGCCCGCCTTGTCGCTGCCACTGCCGCTGCCGCAGGCGCTCGTCCCCACGAGCACCGCGACCGTCACGAGCGCGATCCCTATACCGCCAACCTTGCGCCGTCCCACGGCTTTCCCCCACTCTCCGTCGCTGGCACCCCTGGTCGGGGCCCGGCTCAGTGTCAGACCCCGGCACCGGCAGACGTAGTTGCACACGGTCGCGTAAAACGTGTCCCAAGATTGCGACCTTCGCCAAGGCGCACCCGGAACGAGCGCGGATCAGGGACGATGGAGATCCGGTCCCGTCGCCCCACCGACCAGGAGGCCAGTCATGCTGCGCGGCATCGATGTCAGCTCGTACCAGTCCACGTTCCACACGGACGGTCTGTCGTTCGTCTTCATCAAGGCGACGGAGGGCCGCAGTTACGTCAATCCCCATCTCGCGAGCCAGACGAAACTGGCACGGAACGGCGGCTGCGTCGTCGGTTTCTACCACTTCCTGTGGCCGGGGAACATCACGGCGCAGGCCGAGTACTTCGTGAGCAAGGCCCCTGAGAAAGCAGGGGACTTGCTGGCCGTGGACTGGGAGACGACCGGGGACGGGACGCACGCGAGCAATGCGGACAAGGACCACTTCATCCAGGAGGTGAAGCGCCTGCGCCCGCACCACCGGGTCCTGCTCTACACGAACAGGAATTTCTGGCTGAACGTGGACACGACGTCGTACGCGGGCGACGGGCTCTGGATCGCCGACTACGTGACGGCGGGCCATCCGCGTATCCAGGCGAAGTGGCGTTTCCACCAGTACACGGACAGCCCGCTCGACAAGGACGTCGCCGCGTTCACGAGCGAGAGCGCGCTGCGGGACTGGGCCACCCCGTAACGCGCTCTCGCGGCAGGGTGGTTCAGGCGCGCCACTCCGCCGTGCGCGTCGGGGACGCCTCGGAGAGGGCCTTGCGGACGGTGTCCGCGTTCGCCGCGAGGCCGTAGACGGGGGTGCCGGGCTGCTGGCGCCAGGACTCGTCGAGGCCGCCCGTGTCCACGGAGTCGAAGCCGATCTCGTCGAGCAGGCCGCGTACGACGGCCTTGGCCGTCTCGTCGTCGCCCGCGACGGGCAGGGCGATGCGCTCGGGGTCGCCCTGCGGGCGCGGCCTGTCGAGGAGGTCGTGGGCGTAGGTGCCGTTGAAGACCTTGACGACGGGGTGGCCGATCTGGAGCTCGGTCCAGCGGCTCTCGGGCAGGCCCTCCTCGATGGCGGCGATGCGGCCGTCGCGCTGCTGCGGGTAGTAGTTGCCGGTGTCGATGACGGTGACGCCCTCGGGCGCGTCGTCGAGGAGTCCGTCCGGGAGGCCGGGGACGGCCTTCATGGGGATGGTGATCACGACGACGTCGGCGCCGCGGGCGGCCTCGGCGACGGTCACCGGCGTGGCGCCCGTCTCCTCGGCGAGGGCGCGCAGGGTCTCGGGGCCGCGCGAGTTGGCCACCGACACGTCGTGGCCGGCCGCGGTGAAACGCCGGGTGAGATTGCCGCCGATGTTGCCGGCGCCGATGATGCCGATCTTCATGTCGTGCCCTTCCGGAGGTGCGTGCGGGGTGACACGGCGCTCAACCGGCACTCCGGTGACCCTATTCCGGCCCACCGGCCATTCGGGTCGTCAGGGGCGGGCACGACGTCGAGGGGGCGCCCGCCGGGATTCCGGTGGGCGCCCCCTCGAGCAGCCGGGGTCTCAGCGCTCAGGCCTTGTTCAGGTTCGCCCAGAACTCGTCGAACGAGAGGACCTTGTCGCCGTTGGCGTCCTGCCGGGCGATGAGGGCCTCGGCCACCGACTCGGTGACGTTGAAGTCGCCCATCTGCGCCATCGCGCTCTTGTACTCGGCCGCCGTGATGAAGCCGTCGCCGTCCGCGTCGAACCGCTGGAACGCCTTGCGTGCTTCCTCGATGTCCGCCACCGGGTCCACCCCTTCTTGCTGTAACACTGACGGGGGTCAGGTTATCCGCCGGTCCGGGCGCGCAGTGCGGCGACCACCCACGCGAACTCCTCCTCGTGCCGGGGCAGCGTCTCCAGGCCCCGCACCAGGGACACCAGGTCGCGGAACCGGGCCACGTCCTCATTGGCCGCGGCCTCCATGCGCTGCAGTACGGCAGCCAGGTCCGCGTCGCCGCCGAGCAGGCCGCGCAGCACCTCCTCCGCCTCGGGCGACTCGGGGGCGACGCCGCCCTGCAGGGCCTCGCCGGCGAGCTGCACCAGGCGGCTCATGAACCACAGGGAGCTGCCGGCCGGCACACCGGGGCCGCGGTCGGCGACGTTGAACTCGATCATGCTGCGCATGTGTGCCCGGAACTCCGGGTTCTGCATCAGTTCGGCGAGCTCGACCCAGGCGTCGACCTGTCCGGCCGTCGGGTCGTCCGGCAGGTCGGGGACCATGACCCGGATGCGGTTGCGGATGTCGGGGTCGGCGGCGTCCAGGCCGCCGAAGGTCTCCTCCATGAAGTCGTCGATGATGTGCTTGCGCTCGGCCGCGCTCAGCCGTGCCAGCTTGTTCATCAGGCCCATCTCCTCTGCGCTCGATTTCCTCTTCGCGACGGTCGACAGGACGGCCCGGTTCAGCCGCAGCGCCCGGATCTGCGCGTCGAGGGCCGACACGTGCGCGGCGGCCACCGACGCGATGTCCGACTCCCCGTCCACCACACGGCGTACGTCGTCCAGGCCCAGGCCCAACTCCCGCAGGGTGCGGATGAGTTCGAGCCGGGCGAGGGACTGTGCGTCGTACAGTCGGTAGCCGCCCGAGCTGCGTCCCACGGGTGGCAGGGCGCCCATGTCGGACCAGTAGCGGATGGTGCGCACCGACAGGCCGGTGCGTCGGGACAGCTGCCCGATGGTGAGCAGCCGCGGGCCGTCATCGATCATGTGAGGGAGTCTGGGCCTTCCAGTGGGTGGAGACTCAAGCGAGCCGAGGGGGAACGTCATGCCGGGCACTCTGCGGGACATTCTGGACGGGGCCGCGCGCGGGGTCTTCCCGCCGCCGGACGGGGGCACGACGGTGGTGCCGCAGGCGGATCGGCGGGACGCGGGCGTGCTTGCCCTCACCGCACACTCGGTGGTGTTCACGGACGAGGACCCGCGGTGGGTGTACGAGACCCTTGGCGCCCTGGACTGCGATCCGCTGGCGGCGACGATGAATCCGCGGTTCCTGGCCGCACTCATGGACCGGACGGGGCGCCGGCACGACACGACGGACCTGCTGACGGTGGCTCCGGCGCTGGCGGGCGAGCCGCCGGTGGCGCTGAAGGAGCTCACGGACCCGGACCATCCGCGGGTGACGCGGGCGCGGGGGCGCCGCGACGACGTGCGGGTGTGGGCGGCGGACGGCGGCGTGGTCGTCCTGGGGCGCGGGGTCGCGGGCCGCTGGGAGACGGCGGTCGAGGTGGACGAGGAGGCGCGCCACCGGGGCCTCGGCCGGCTGCTCGCGGTGGCGGCCCGGCATCTGGTGCCGGGCGGCGAGCCGGTGTGGGCACAGCAGTCGCCGGGGAACGCCCGCAGTGTGCGGGCGTTCCAGGCGGCGGGTTACCGTCCCGTGGGCGCGGAGGCCCTGTTCGTCGCGCCCGAGTGAGCGCCCGCGTGAGCGGCTAGCGGAAGATGCCGGTGTGGCCGAGGGAGTAGCGGCCGGGCTGCGGGTACACGGCGAGGCCGTGCGGGCCGTTGCCGACGGGGATGCGGGCGATCTGCTCGCCGGTGCGGGTGTCGATGGCGTACACCTCGGCGTTGTAGCGGCCGGACAGCCACAGGGTCTTGCCGTCGGCGGAGACGCCGCCCATGTCGGGGCTGCCGCCGTGGGGCAGCCTCCACTTCTTGGTGAGCCGGTTCCGGGTGAAGTCGAAGATGGAGATGGTGCCTTCGCCGCGGTTGGAGATGTACATCTCGCGGGAGTCGCGGCTGACATAGAGGCCGTGGGCGCCCTTGCCGGTGGGCAGGAGGGTGGGGGTGGTGAACTTGTCGCCGTTCAGGACCCACATGCCGTCGGCCACCATGTCGGCGATGTAGAAGGTCTTGCCGTCCGGGGAGATCTTGACGTCCTGCGGCATGGCGCCCTTGAACGGCAGTTTCTGCTGGTCGACGACCTTCATCTTCGCCGTGTCGACCTTGAGGAGTTCGCCGCTGAACTCGCAGGAGACGATGAAGTACCGTCCGTCGGCGGAGAAGTCGGCGTGGTTGACGCCGTAGCAGCTGACGGGCTCGGTCTTGACCCGCTTCATGGTGTGCGCGTCCCGGAACACCAGCTCACGGTCGAGCGAGGCCATCACGATCGCGTACTTGCCGTCGGGCGTGAAGTAGAGGTTGTACGGGTCGTGGACGTCCACCCGCTTGCCGGCCTTGCCGGTCTTCGGGTCGATCGGGGTGAGCGTGTTGCCCTTGTCGTCGTTGACCCACAGCGTCTTCATGTCCCAGGACGGCACGACGTGCTGCGGCTGGCGGCCGACCGGGATCGTGTCGATGACCTTGAAGGTCTTGGGGTCGATGACGGAGACGGTGTCGGACTCGGTGTTGGGGACGTAGACGCGGGACGGGAAGTCCTTGACGACCGGGGACAGTTGGTTCGGCCGGTCGGCCGCGTAGACGTCCTTCGGGTCGAGGACCGGCGGCATGCCGGGCAGGCCCTGCACGGCCGGCTTCGGCTTGGCCGGCTTCGCGGCCCCGTGCGTGCCGAGCGCCTCGGTGGCCCGGTCCTTGGAGTCGCTGCTGCAGCCCGCGAGAGCGGCGAGGGCGGTGGCGGCGGCGATCAGGCTTGCGGTGATGCGGGTGCGGCGCGGTGTCATGTCAGCAGCTCCGTGGTGGTCACCGCGGTCAGGCCGCGGCGGTCGAGGTCTTCCAGGAGGGCGGGGAGCGCGGCGACCGTGCCCGCGTAACCGAAGTGCAGGCTCACGACCGAGCCGTCACGGATCTCCGAGGTGACCTTGCGGGTCACCGCGGCGGCGCCCGGCGAGGTGAAGTCGAGGGAGTCGACGTCGTACGAGAGGACGTGCGGGTAGCCGACCGAGCGGGCCACGCGCTCGACGAGCGGGGTCGCGTGCGGGGTGCGGGAGGGCCGGAACCAGGTGCCGATGGATCCGGTGAGCCGGTGCAGCCGGTCGGCGCAGCCGGCGATCTCCGCGTGCGCCTCGGCCTCGGACATCGCGTCGATGTCGCGGTGGTGGAGGGTGTGGTTGCCCAGGTCGTGGCCGCCGTCGAGGATGCGGCGGGCGACGGCGGGGTGCTCGTCGAGCCAGGTGCCGACCGCGAGGACGGTCACCTTGGCGTGCGCCTTCTCGGCTTCCTTGAGCACCGCGTACGCGATGGCCGGGTCGCCCTGTCCATGGAAGGTGAGGGCGACGCGGGGCCGGTCGCGGGGGCCGTGGGCGATCTGAGCGGGCAGGCCGGGGAAGGCGCGGGGCGCGGGGGCCGGGGGTGCTGCGCGGGCGGGGTCGGCCGGGCGCGCGGAGTGCCCGGCGGCCACCGGGTCGTGGGCGGTGGTGGAGCAGCCGGTGGTCAGGGCGGCGGCGGTGAGTCCGGCGCCGAAGCGGAGGGCTCCGCGGCGATCGGTCGTGGTCACCCGCCCCATTTAAGGGCGGTAAGCCGTGAAAGGGGCTTATCGACCCGAGGGTCTTAACAAATACTGGACGGGGCCTGTAATAAATCTTCATTTGGCAGGCCCGTGGGTCACATCACCGACGATTCATTTGGCCTTGGGGGCGGCGGTCTGCCATAGTCGGTTGCACGACCCCCATTGACCCGGGCTCGGTCGTCAACAGTCGCCGTGGATAACACCCCCCACCTTCCGCGGCGCTCCACGGAAGCCCCCGCGGCGCCCCACAACGGCGAGAACGGGGGCTTTCGTGTACCGCTTTTCACGCACCCCGCCAGAGCGGCTTCGGCTCAGCGGTCGGCGACCCGCATCTCGAACCAGGTGGTCTTGCCGCGCGGCAGCAGGTCCACGCCCCAGCGGTCGGACAGCTTGTCGACGAGGAAGAGACCGCGCCCGCTGACGTCGAGCTCGTGGACGGGCATCAGACAGGGGAGGCCGCGCGAGGGGTCCCGCACCTCGACCCTGATCCAGCCGCGCCTGCGCACCATGCGTAACCCGAAGACCCTGGCCCCCGTGTGCCGCACCGCGTTCCCGACGAGCTCGGAGACGAGCAGCACGGCGTCCTCGGTCATCTTGGGCGAGAGCCCCCAGTGCCGCAGCACGACCACCTGGGCGAGCCTGCGCGCGGTCGCCGCCGACTCGGGCCGCGACGGCAGTGGCACCTCCGCCTCGGTCGGATTGCCGAACAACTCCAGCGCTTTCAGAGCCCGTTCGTCCTCGACCGCAGGCGACCAGCGCGCCGCGGTCGCACTCCCGTGCCTCCGCGGCTGTTCGATACCCTCCAGCCCCGCCATGCACCCATCATGGCTGCCCAGAGCGGGTTGCGGGGCCGTTCCCGCCGAATAAGCCCCCCGGAAGCTTCCATTCCGGGGGGACGGATTGGCATATGCCGTTGGCAGATAGTCCCCGACCGCGCACCATCTGACCTGCGAGGACGACCCGGCCGGGGCGGATCACGGGCCGCGAGGGGCCATACGGGCTTAAGGTTCTCTTAAGGCTGCGATAATCCGCCCCAACGAGGGACAACGGGCGAGACGGCCCGTCAACTGCAAGCGGATCAGGGGAAGTTAGGGCGAGTCAGAGGAACTTCGCCTTGCCCGGGCCCTCCTCGACGAAGCTCCGCATCCCGCGCTCGCGGTCCTCGGTGGCGAACAGGCCCGCGAACCAGTTCCGCTCGACGGCGAGACCGGTGTCGATGTCCGTCTCCAGGCCCACGTCGATGGACTCCTTCGCGGCGCGCAGCGCGAGCGCCGGCCCCTGCGCCAGCTTCGCGGCCCAGGCGTGCGCCTGCTCGTAGACCTCGGCGGCGGGCACCACACGGTCCACCAGGCCGATGGCGAGGGCCTCTTCGGCCTTCACCTGACGGCCCGTGAAGATGAGGTCCTTCGCCTTGGAGGGGCCGACGAGGCGCGCCAGGCGCTGGGTGCCGCCCGCACCCGGGATCAGGCCGAGCAGGATCTCCGGCTGGCCGAGCTTCGCGTTGTCCGCGGCGATCCGGAAGTCGGCGCACAGGGCGAGTTCACAGCCGCCGCCGAGCGCGTAGCCGGTGACCGCGGCGACGACCGGCTTGGGGATGCGCGCGACGGCCGTGAAGGAGTCCTGCAGGGCGCGGGACCGCACGATCATGGCCGCGTGGTCCATGACCTGCATCTCCTTGATGTCCGCACCGGCGGCGAACGCCTTGTCGCCGCCCCGGACGACGACGGCGCGCACGTCGTCGCGCCGCGAGGCCTCCTCGGCGAGCTCCTTGATGCGGTCCTGCGTGGCGATGTCCAGCGCGTTCATCGGCGGCCGGTCGAGCCGGATCGTGCCGACGCCTTCGGCGACTTCGAGGTAGGCAGTCATGGACAGCAGGTTAGTGCCGGTTAACGGAAGAGGCCCGGTGCACTTGGTCACAGTGCACCGGGCCTCTTCTTTACGGAAGAAGGTCAGGCCTTCCACTTCTCCCAGGACATGTTCCAGCCGTTGAAGCCGTTGTCCGGGGCCACCGTCCGGTCATGCGAGTTCTTCACCTCGACGACGTCACCGATCATCGAGCTGTTGAAGAACCAGGCCGCCGGCACCTTGCTGTCGTAGCCACCGCGTACGTCGCGCAGGCCCACGCAGCCGTGGCTGGCGTTGTAGTTGCCGAAGGCGCCGCCGCCCCAGTAGTTGCCGTGTATGAAGGTGCCGGACGTCGTCAGGCGCATCGCGTGCGGCACGTCCTTGATGTCGTACTCGCCGCCGTAGCCGACCGTCTCCCCGTTCATCCGGGTCACGGCGAGCTTCTCGCTGATGACCATCTGGCCGTTCCACGTGGAGTAGCCCGGCTTGCCCGTGGTGATCGGGAGCTTCTTGACGGTCTTGCCGTCCCGCTTGACGGTCATCATGTGCGTCTTGGCGTCGACCGTGGAGACCTGGCTGCGGCCGATCGTGAACTTCACGGTCTTGGCCTGCTTGCCGTAGACGCCCGGCCGGCCCTCGACGCCGTCGAGGTTGAGCCTGACGGTCACCTCGGTGCCCGCGGCCCAGTACTTCTCGGGGCGGAAGTCGAGGCGGTCGTTGCCGAACCAGTGGCCCTCCACCGGCACGGACGGCTCCGTCTTGATCTCGATGGCCTTCTCCACGTCCTCCGGGTGCGTGATGCCCCGAGTGAAGTGGACCGAGAACGGCATGCCCACGCCGACCTTCGAGCCGTCCTCCGGAGTGAACTGGCCGATGAACGTGTTCTTCGGGACCAGCGTCGTGAAGGCGACGTCCTTCGCCGACGCACGGCCCGCCGCGTCCTTGGCGACCGCGTGCACCTTGTACTTCGTGGAGGCGGCCAGGTGGTGGGCGGGCGTCCAGCCGGCACCACCGTCCACGATCTTCCCCTCGACCGGGTTGCCCTTGGTGTCGGCGACCTTCACCTCGGTCAACTTGCCCTTGTCCGCGGTGATCCGCAGGTCCCCGCTGGTGGCCACGCCGTCCGTGCCGTCCTTCGGGGAGACCGTGACGACGGCCTGGGACGGCTTGTTGGTGTCCGCCTTGCCCGAGTCGCCGCCCTTCCCGTCGTTCCCCGCACCGGAGCCGCCCCCTCCGCCGCACGCGGTGACCAGTAGCAGAGCGGCCCCCAGCAGGGCCCCCGATATCGGTCGTCGCCCGTTCAAGATCTTGTTCTCCCCTCGCGCACGGCCGGTCAGGCCCGCACCCCAGCGCGTCCTAGCGCGCACAGCGACAGATAACCACACGACCTGCGGTTATGGATCCCCACGTATGTCACCGTTCAGTCCCAACTGGACGCTCAGGAACCGGCCGTGGCGCGGTCCGCCGGCCGGGCGCCGACCGGGCGCCGGCTCAGCGCACGGCCGAGCCCGCCGTCCACTCCTTCCAGCTCATGTTCCAGCCGCCGAGACCGTTGTCGGGGGCGACGGTCTTGTCCTTGCTGTGGACGACTTCGACGACGTCGCCGATGAGCGTGCGGTCGAAGAACCAGCCCGCGGGCGTCGCCGAACTGCCGCCCTTCACATCGCGAAGGCCCACGCACCCGTGGCTCTCGTTGCGGTTGCCGAAGGCGTCGTCCGCCCAGTAGTTGCCGTGCAGGAACGTGCCCGACGTCGTCAGCCGGATCGCGTGCGGCACGTCGGGGATGTCGTACTCGCCGCCGAGCCCGACGGTGCGGCTGTTCATGCGGGTCACTTCGAGCATCTCGCTGACGACCATCTTGCCGTTGTACGTCGTGTTGCCGGGCTTCCCCGCCGTGATGGGGAGGGTGTCGAGGAGTTCGCCGTCGCGGCGTACCTGCATGGTGTGTTCGGCCGCGTCGACCAGGCTGACCTGGCTGCGGCCGACGGTGAACCCGAACGTCCGGTTCTGCATCCCGTACACGCCGGGGGCCGCCTCCACGTCGCGCAGCCGCAGGGCGACGGTGACCTTCGTGCCGGGCTTCCAGTAGGTGCGCGGCCGGAAGTCGAGGCGGGATCTGCCGAACCAGTGCGCCCGGACGTCGACGGCGGGCGTCGCCGTGATGTGGACGGCGCGCTCGACGGCGGCGCGCCTCGCCTCGTCGATGTCCCGGTTGAACTCCAGCGAGACGATCATTCCGGTGCCGACCGTGGAGCGGTCCTCCGGCGTGACGTAGCCGATGAACCGCTCCTGCGGGACGGACGTCGTGAACGTGGTGTGGCGGGCCGAGCGGTGGCCCTGCCCGTCGAGCGCGACGGCGTCGACGGTGTACTTGGCGGCGAGCGCGAGCCGCCCCTCACCGGCCGGCCGCCATCGCATCCCGTCGTCGTCGATCCGGCCGGGGACCGGGATCTCCTGCGCGTCCTCGATCTTGACGACCTTGACCGACTCCAGGCGCCCGTCCGGGACTCTCACCTCGATCGGGCGGTCGGCCCGGACGTCCTTGCTCCCGTCGGCCGGGACGACCCTGATCGTGTCCTCGGGGGACCTCGGCTTGCCGAGCAGTTCGTCCGTGGCGGTGCATCCGGTGACTCCGGTCAGCACCGCCGCCCAGGTCAGTACGGCGGCCAGCGTGGCCCCTGCGCGTCTCACAGCTGTTCTCACGCCCGTCCCAACGACCGTCCCCCCGCCGGGGAAACGTGAGTGCGAGCCGACCGGTGGGCAGAACACTGGGGAGGACGACGCGACGGGGAGCCGCGGACGGACGCCGCGCGCCCTTCCCCTGCCGGTGGCGCCGGCCCGACCGAGCCGCGGGAGGCATGACAGGTGGCGAGCGCACCCGAGCAGGAGGCACCACAGGAAGCCCTGGCACAGCGGGCCGCGGCGCTGCCGCCGGCCCGCACCGCGACAGGCGGGGACGGCCGGCGCACGAGGGACCGGACGCCGCCCGTCGAGCCGGTGTGGCCGGGCGCCCCGACGCCGCTGGGCGCGCGGTTCCGGGTCGGCCCCGACGGCACGGCGGGCACCAACTTCGCGCTCTGGGCGGGCGGCGCGGAGTCGGTCGAGCTGTGCCTCTTCGACGAGGCGGGCCGCGAGCGGCGCGCCCCGCTGACCGAGCTGACGCACGAGATCTGGCACGGCTTCGTCCCGGACGTGCTGCCGGGGCAGCGGTACGGGTTCCGGGTGCACGGCCGCTGGGACCCGTGGACGGGGGCCCGCTGGAACCCGGCGAAGCTGCTCCTCGACCCGTACGCGCGGGCCGTGGACGGCGACTACTCCTCGTGCGGACTGCCGCCCGAGGTGTACGGGCATGTGCGGGACTGGCCCGAGCAGCATGTCGCCGACACCGTGCGCGACGGCCGGGACTCGGCGCCGTTCGTCCCCAAGGGGGTGGTCGTCCACGACGACGCGCCCGACGACGAGTGGTGCGACGACCGCCGGCCGAAGACGCCGTGGGCGGACTCGGTGATCTACGAGCTGCATGTGAAGGGCTTCACCGCGCTGCATCCGGGGATCCCGGAGGAACTGCGCGGGACGTACGCGGGGCTCGCGCATCCGGCGGCCGTGGAGCACCTGGTGAAGCTGGGCGTGACGGCGGTCGAGCTGCTGCCGGTGCACCAGTTCGCGCACGAGGACCATCTGCTGCGCCGTGGCCTGCGCAACTACTGGGGCTACAACTCCGTCGGCTACTTCGCCCCGCACGCGGCGTACGCGGCGTCGGGGACGGGCGGGCAGCAGGTCGGCGAGTTCCGGCGGATGGTGCGGGCGCTGCACGAGGCCGGGATCGAGGTCATCCTCGACGTGGTCTACAACCACACGGCGGAGGCGGGCGAGCTCGGCCCGACGCTGTCCCTGAAGGGCATCGACAACCGCGGCTACTACCGCCTCCAGGGCGACGCCCGCCGCTACGCGGACTACACCGGCTGCGGCAACACCCTGCACGTGGTGCAGCCGCACGTGCTCCGGCTCATCACCGACTCCCTGCGCTACTGGGTGACGGAGATGGGCGTGGACGGCTTCCGTTTCGATCTGGCGGCGGCGCTCGCCCGCTCGATGCACGACGTGGACATGCTGTCGCCGTTCCTCGCGGTGATCGCACAGGATCCGGTCCTGCGGCGCGTGAAGCTGATCGCGGAGCCCTGGGACGTGGGTTCGGGCGGCTATCAGGTCGGCGCGTTCCCACCCCTGTGGACGGAGTGGAACGACCGCTACCGGGGCGCCGTGCGGGACTTCTGGCGCGGCGCCCTGCCGGACGTGCGGGACCTGGGCTACCGCCTGTCGGGGTCGAGCGACCTGTACGCGTGGGGCGGCCGGCGCCCGTACGCGTCGGTCAACTTCGTCACCGCCCACGACGGTTTCACGCTGCGCGACCTGGTGAGTTACGAGCACAAGCACAACGAGGCCAACGGCGAGGGCAACCGGGACGGCTCCGACGACAACCGCTCCTGGAACTGCGGCGCCGAGGGCGAGACGGCCGACGAGGATGTACTCGCCCTGCGGCGGCGGCAGTTGAGGAACCTGCTGACGACACTGCTGCTGTCCACCGGCGTGCCGATGCTGGTCGCGGGCGACGAGCTGGGGCGCACACAGCGCGGCAACAACAACGCGTACTGCCAGGACAACGCGATCAGCTGGGTGGACTGGTCGCTCCTCGAAGAGCCGGGCTGGCGGGCCCTGTTCGACCTCACCGCGCGGCTCGTCGCACTGCGGCACGCCCATCCGGTGCTGCGCCGGCGCGCGTTCTTCTCCGGGCGCGCGCACTCGGCCGACGGCCTGCGTGACCTCGCGTGGTTCACGGCGCGCGGCACGGAGATGACGGAACGGGACTGGTACGCGCCGGCGGCCACGCTCGGGATGTACCTCTCCGGGCGCGACATCCCGGGCCGCGACGCGCTGGGCGCGCCGGTGACGGACGACAGCTTCCTCGTGGTCCTGCACGCAGGGGACCACGAGGAGAGTTACGTCCTGCCCGGCCGGCCGTGGGCGGACGCGTACGAGGTCGTGGTGGACACGGCGAGCGAGGAGCAGACGGCCGCGCCGGGGGTGACCCACGCGGCGGGCACGGCGATCACGGTGCCGGGCCGGTCCGTCCTGCTGCTACGGGCACTGCCCCTGGAGGCGGGACCGGTCTAGGGCGTACCCGGCGGATCACGGCCGGGGCCGCGACTCCCCCAGCTACCACTGGGAGGTGCCCCCATCCGCACGGCACCTCGCCGCGTTGCCGAAACGACCGGATGGCTCCGCTGTCAGGACGCTCCGGCGCCTTGCGATGCACCGCACCGGACGCCGCGACCTGTCCGACCCCTGATCCGCCGGCACGCCCTAGCCGAGGATCTTCCTGTCGTACGCCACCGCGACGGCGGCCGCGCGGTCCTTCACGCCCAACTTGCCGTAGACGTGCGTGAGATGGGTCTTCACGGTCGCCTCGCTGATGAACAGGACGCGGGCGATCTCCTTGTTCGACGTGCCCTTGGCGACCAGGGCGAGGACCTCGCGCTCCCGCGCCGAGAGGGGTTCGCCGGCCGGGGCGGACGGGCTCCGGACGGCGGTCACGAGCCGGGAGGCGACCGCCGGGGACAGCACGGTGCGGCCGTCGGCGGCGGCCCGGACGGCCGTGAACAGCTCCTCGCGCGGGGCGTCCTTGAGGAGATAGCCGGTGGCGCCCGCCTCGATCGCCGGGAGCGTGTCCGAGTCCGTGTCGTACGTGGTGAGGACGAGGACGCGGGAGCGGGCGCCGCGGCGGGTGAGCTCCTTGATGGCATCCACGCCGTTCCCGCCGGGCATGCGCAGGTCCATGAGGACGACGTCGGGGTCGAGGCGGGCGGCGAGGTCGACGGCCTCGACCCCGTTCGACGCCTCACCGAGGACCGCGAAGCCGTCGGCCGACTCGAACATGCCGCGCAGTCCGTCCCTTACGACGGGGTGGTCGTCGACGATCAGCAGGGAGATGACGGCCGGTTCGCCGGCGCGGGCGGGGTCACTGGTCATGGCGCACCAACGGTACGCGAGCCGACACGGCGGTGCCTGTGCCGGGCTCGGACTCCACCGTCAGCGCTCCGGCGATCCGTTCGGCGCGTGCCCGCATCCCGTCGAGGCCGAAGCCGCCGGTGCCGGTGCGGGCGGGCAGTTCCAGGGGGTCGAAGCCGCGGCCGTCGTCGCGCACGTCGAGCGTGACCTCGCCGGCCATGTAGGAGAGCGTGACGCCGAGCCGGCCGGCGTGCGCGTGCCGGGCCGCGTTCGACAGGGCCTCCTCGGCGATCCGCAGGAGGGTCGCCTCGATCTCGTCGTGCAGCGGCTCGGTGGTGCCGGTGACGGTGAACTCGGCCCGTACGCCGGTGCGCCGGGACCAGTCGTCGACGGTCTTCTTCAGTGCCTCGGGCAGGGACGCGTTCTCCAGGGCCGCCGGGGAGAGGTTGTGCACGGAGCGGCGGGCCTCGCCGAGGCTGTGCCGGGCGAGGTCGGCGGCGCGGTCCAGATGGACGCGGGCCTGCTGCGGGTCGGCGGTGCCCGCGACGACCTGGAGCTGGGCGATGATCCCGGTCAGGCCCTGCGCGATGGTGTCGTGGATCTCCGCGGCGAGCCGCCGGCGCTCGTCGGCGACGCCCGCCTCGCGTGCCTGGACGAGGAGTTGGGCGTGAAGGGCGGCGTTCTCGTCCATGGCCTCCTGGAGCGCGGTGTTCGTGCGCTCCAGTTCGGCGATCGTCTCGGCCTGGACGCGGGCGCGTTCGTTCTCCTTGGCGTTGAGGTGGCCCATGATCGCGGCGAGTGTCGTGTTGACGGCCAGGAGGCCGCCGAACACGGCCCAGCCGACGGGGCCGTGCGGCGGCAGGCCACCCGACTGGGACCCGGCCACGACGACGACCGCCGCGACCACGCCCGGCCTGACCATGCGGCGTGGCAGCAGCCGTTCGACGTCGAAGTAGCCGCAGGCCCCGTAGAACGCGAAGAACGGGTTGATCCAGGCGACGACGAAGCTGATCGCCCAGCGGACCCAGTAGTTGAAGATGCTGGCGGCGCAGGGGCCCGGCCTGGTGCGCATCGCCCGGACCCACCACACCTGGAGGACGAACGCGGCGAGGGACAGCGACCCGACGACGTACCAGTCGGACCGGTCCATGCCGACGACCTGGGACGTGGCGATCGACATCGTGAGGCCGATGCCGAGGAGGCCGAAGGGGCCGTAGCGGTGGAAGTTCGCCCAGCGCTCCTCGACCGTCAGGGCGGCGTCCGCCGCGGCGCCGCCCTGGTCCGTCTGCGTCGTCATGCGCACAGTCTGCACGGCCGCGGCGGTGGTCACCGGGTCACTCCCAGCGGAACCAGCGCGACGCGGCGCCGGACAGGAGCAGGGTCCACACGGCGAGGACGCCCAGGTGGGACCAGCTCGGCCAGTCACCGGCGGCGGCCTGGCCCAGGGCCTCGGCGGCGGCGCCGAAGGGCGAGTACGCGACGATGTGCGCGAGCGCGCCGGGCATCGCCTGGACGGGCAGCCAGACGCCCGCGCAGAACATCATCGGGAAGAAGACGACGGAGCCGATCGCGTTGGAGATCTTCGTCGTACGCGACAGGGCCGACACGAGGGCGCCGAGCGCCAGGGCGACGAGGACCGCGAGCACGAGGGCCAGCAGGTAGCCCGCCGCGTGCCTCGGCAGCGGTACGCCGAAGGCGATCCGGCCGACCGCGAGCGAGAGGACCGCCGAGCACAGGGCGGCGGCGCCGTGGATGCCCATCTGCGCGCCGAGGAGCGCCGCGGGGCGCACCGGAGTCGTCGACATGCGGCGCAGGATGCCGCGTTCGCGGTAGCCGGTGATGACGGGCGGCATGGACTGCAGACCGGACATGATCATCGCGAGCAGCACGGTTACGGGGACGTACGCGTCGACGAGGCGGATCCCGCCGAGAGACTTGTCGGCCTCGCGGAAGGAGGGGATGGAGCCGAGGATGACGAGCAGGACCGTCGGGAACACGACGATCCAGAAGAGGCCGGCGGGCTCGCGCCCGAAGAGCCGGAGCTCGGTCCGCAGGACGGCGCGGTTCGGCGAGGTACGCGTGAGGGTCGCGGTGCTCATGACTGGCCGACTCCCGTGAGGTCGAGGAACGCGTCGTCCAACGTGGCGTCGGACACGCGGAGTTGGTGGGCGGTGATGTGGTGGCGGGCGAGCAGCGTGAGCACGGCGTTGACCGTCTCGTCGGTGCCGCCCAGGGTGACGCGGCCGTCCTTGTGCTCGACGGACGCGAGCGCGGGCAGGTCGCGCAGCGCCTCCTCGTCGAGCGGCACGGACGGCGTGAACGACATGACGGTGGACGCCGCGGCCCGGCTGATGAGTCCCGCCGGGGTGTCGAGGGCGGCGATCCTGCCCTGGTCGATCACGGCGATCCGGTCGCAGAGGCGCTGTGCCTCCTCCATGAAGTGCGTGACGAGCAGGACGGTGACGCCGCTGTCGCGGACGTCCTCGATGAGCTGCCACGTGTCGCGGCGGGCGCGCGGGTCCAGGCCGGTGGTCAGCTCGTCGAGGACGACGACGCGCGGGTTGCCGATCAGGGCGAGCGCGATGAACAGGCGCTGCTTCTGGCCACCGCTGAGCTTCGCGAACCGGGTGCCGAGCTTGTCCGTGAGGCGCAGGCGTTCGGCCAGGGGGCGCCAGTCGGCGGGGTCCGGGTAGAAGGCCGCGTACAGTTCGAGCGCCTCGCGGACGGTGAGTTTCGGCTGGAGTTCGCTCTCCTGGAGCTGGGCGCCGAGGATGCAGGTGACCTGGTCGTGGTCGGCCACGGGGTCGAGTCCGGCGACCCGCACGCGTCCGGCGTCGGGGACGCGCAGTCCCTCGACGCACTCCACGGCGGTCGTCTTGCCGGCGCCGTTCGGGCCGAGGATGCCGAAGATCTCGCCCTCCGCGACGGTGAACGAGAGGCCGTCGACGACGGCCCGCCCGGCATAGACCTTGCGGAGCCCGGAGACCTCGATCAGGGGCCGCGTGCCCCGCGCTGCGCTCTGTGTCGTCGTCATGCTCCGAGAATCCCCGCACGGGCCCTCGCCCGGCATCGCCCATCGCGCTCGAACGGGCATCAGCCGATCGGTTGATACGGCGCTACGACTTTGACGGGGCGGACCACGGCGCGAGGGCGTTCGCGCCGGAAACCCGGTGGCGTTGTCAGTACCGATCCGTAGTCTCACCTCTGATGCCCACTACACATGCACCGGCCACGGAACCCGACCAACTCCCCCCGGCGGCGGAGCAGTCCGCCGTGCGCACCCTGCTGCGCCTGTGGCCGTACGTGCGGCCCGTGCGGGCGCGCTGGGCCTCGGCGGCGGTCGTCGCCGTGGTCGCCTCCTGTCTGTCGCTCGTGTTCCCGATCGTCCTCAAGTGGATCGTGGACGGGCCGGTCACGGACCACGACCCGGGCGGGGTGTGGCTGGGCGCAGGCATGCTGCTCGCGCTCGGGGTCACCGAGGCGCTGCTGTTCGGGCTGAGACGGTGGCTGGTGGCGCGCCCCCTCGTGAGCGTCGAGGCGGCCATGCGGGCGGATCTGTACCGGCATCTGCAGCGGCTGCCCGTCGCGTTCCACGACCGGTGGGCATCGGGCCAGCTCCTGTCGCGCGGGACGACCGACCTCATGGTCGTCCGGATGTTCCTGGCCTTCCCGCTGACGTTCCTGATCGTCAACGGCGTGACGATCGCCGCCGGCTTCGTGCTGCTCCTCGCGCAGGACTGGGGCCTCGGCCTCGTCCTGCTGGCGCCCGCGCTGCCGCTGATGGTGCTCTGCTACCGGTTCGAGTCGGCGTACGCGGCCGTGTCGCGGCGCGCCCAGGACCAGGTCGGGGACCTGACGACCGTGGTCGAGGAGTCCGTCCTCGGCATCCGGATCATCAAGGGGTTCGGCCGGCACCGCAGCCAGGCGCGGGCCTTCCGCGACCTGTCGCGCACGCTGCGCGGCACCGAGCTCACGAAGGCCCGTCTGCTCGCCGGGATCCTCGGGGTCATCACGCTGCTGCCGGAGCTGGCGCTGGGGGCCGCGCTCGTGCTCGGGTCGGTGCAGGTCGCCGACGGGAAGCTGTCCGCGGGGACGCTGGTCGCCTTCCTGTCGACGGCGCTCGCCCTGCGCTGGCCGATCGACTCGATCGGGTTCCTGCTCGCCATGAGCCAGGAGGCGGCGACGGCGACACGACGGTTCTTCGAGGTCATGGACGCACCGGAGGAGAGCTTCGAGGTCATGGACGCACCGGAGGAGAGCTCGGAGACGGCGGCTGGTGCCCCCGGGCAGGCCGACGCCCCCGGGCGGGAGGACGGCGCGGGGCGGGAGGACGGCGTCGGCGGGCTGCGGTTCGAGGGCGTCCGCTTCCACTACCCGGACGCGCCCGAGGCGTCCGAACCCGTCCTGGACCACATCGACCTGCACATCAGATCCGGCGAGACCCTGGCGCTCGTCGGGGCGACCGGCAGCGGCAAGACGACCCTGACCGCGCTCGTGCCCCGGCTGCACGAGCTCAGCGGCGGGCGGATCACGCTCGACGGGCGCGACATCGCCGCGATGGAGCGCGAGGAACTGCGCACGCTCGTCTCCGTCGCGTTCGAGGAGCCCACCCTGTTCTCGGCGTCCGTCGCGGAGAACGTGCTGATGGGCGCGGCCGGCGCGGACGACTCACAGCTCGACCGCGCGCTCGGCGTCGCGCAGGCCGCCTTCGTGAAGGCGCTCCCGGAGGGGGCGGGCACGCAGGTCGGCGAGCAGGGGCTCAGCCTGTCCGGCGGGCAGCGGCAGCGGCTCGCGCTCGCCCGCGCGGTCGTGGGGCGCCCGCGCTTCCTCGTCCTGGACGACCCGCTGTCCGCGCTCGACGTGCACACGGAGGCCCTGGTGGAGGCGGCCCTGCGGGAGGTGCTGGCCGAGAGCACCGCGCTCGTCGTCGCGCACCGGCCGTCCACGGTGCTGCTCGCCGACCGCGTGGCCCTGCTGTCGGGCGGGCGGATCACGGCCGTGGGCACCCACCAGGAACTGCTGCGCGACAACGCCGAGTACCGGCATCTCATGTCCGGAGCCGGCACCTCCAGATCCGACACCTCCGGATCCGGCACCTCCGGAGCCGACACCGAAGAGGACGGGCCCGAGGGGCGCGAGGGGAAGGGCACGCGATGACCACGACGACCCGGCCGGACCGTACACCGCGGGATCCGGCGGCCGAAGGCGGCGACGACGGCAAGGAGCTGCGGCTCCCCTCCCCCGACTCCGCCGACTCCCCCGACTCCCCCACCGACCCTTTCGACCAGGACGACCTGCCCACCCCGAAGGGCGCGACCGGCGCGCTGCTGCGCTCCCTGCTCGCGCCGGGCCGCCGCACGGTGTGGCTCGCCGTGCTGTGTCTGCTGCTCCAGCAGGCCGCCGTGCAGGCGGGGCCGCTGCTCGTCGCGTACGCCATCGACCGGGCGGTGCCGGCCTTCCGCGCGAGCGACCACGGCCCGCTGATCGCGGTGGCGGCCGGCTACCTCCTGGCGGCGTCCTGCTCCAGCCTCTTCCAGTACGCGTTCGTCCGGGTGTCGGCGCGGGTCAACCAGAACGTGCTGCTCGACCTGCGCGGCCGGATCTTCCGCCACGCGCAGGCCCTCAGCGTCGACTTCCACGACCGCTACACGTCCGGCCGGCTCATCTCGCGCGCGACGACGGACGTCGAGTCCCTGCGCGAACTGCTCGCCGAAGGGCTCCAGGAGCTCATCAACATCGTCCTGGCCGCCGCCTACATCACGGCGATGCTGCTCTGGCTCGACGTGGGGATCGGCGCCGTGGCCGCCCTGTCGTTCCTGCCGCTCGCCGTCCTGATCCAGCTGTACCGGCGGCGCGCGGCCCGCGTGTACGCGGTGCGGTCCTCCGCGATCGCCCGCGTCATCGTGAAGTTCGCCGAGACGATGAACGGGATCAGGCCGGTGCGCGCCTTCCGCCGTGAGCGCGCCAACGACACGGACTTCGCCGGGCTCAACCACCGTCACGAGCGGGTCAACGGCGACGCGATGCTGGAGATGGCGCGCTACGTGGTCGGCTCCCGGCTCCTCGCGAACACCGCGGTGGCCGGAATCGTCCTGTGGGGCGCCTACCGCGTCGCCGACGGCACGCTCGAACTGGGCGTGCTCGCGGCCGCGGTGCTGTTCGTCCGCCGCCTGTACGACCCCATCGACCGGCTCGCGATGTTCCTCAACTCCTACGAGTCCGCGGCCGCTTCGCTGCGGAAGATCGCCGGCCTGCTGCACCAGACGCCGACCGTGCCGGAGCCGTCGTCGCCGCGCGGGCTGCCCGAGGCGGCGGCGGACCGGCCCGGCCGCGAGGTCGTCTTCGACGGGGTGTCCTTCGGCTACCGCACCGGCGGCGAGGTGCTGCCCCGCTTCGATCTCACCCTGCCCGCAGGCCAGACCGTCGCGGTCGTCGGCTCCACGGGCGCGGGCAAGTCGACGCTGGCCAAACTCCTGGCCCGCTTCTACGACCCGTCGGCCGGCCGGGTCCTGCTCGACGGCGTCGACCTGCGCGACCTCGGCACCGCCGAGCTGCGGCGGGGCGTGGTGATGGTGACCCAGGAGGCGTTCCTGTTCTCCGGCACGGTCGCCGAGAACATCGCGATCGGGCGGCCCGAGGCGAGCCGTGAGGACATCGAGCGCGCGGCGAAGGCGATCGGCGCGCACGACTTCATCACGGCGCTGCCGGACGGGTACGACACGGATGTGCGCAAGCGCGGGGGTCGAATTTCAGCCGGGCAGCGGCAGTTGGTGGCGTTCGCCCGCGCCCTGCTCGCCGACCCGGCGGTCCTCATCCTCGACGAGGCCACCAGCTCCCTGGACATCCCCGGCGAACGGGCGGTGCAGCGCGCGATGCACACGGTGCTGCGCGGCCGGACGGCGGTCGTCATCGCCCACCGCCTGTCGACCGTGGAGATCGCCGACCGCGTTCTGGTCATGGAACACGGGCGGATCGCGGAGGACGGGACCCCGGACGAACTGATCCGCGGTACAGGAGCGTTCGCCGATCTGCATCGCGCCTGGCGGGACAGCGTCGTCGGCTGAACGCGCTCGGGCACGCACCCGCGACGCCCGGGCGACGGCTCCGTATATCGAACGTGAACCTCCGGGCAACGGACTGTTTCCGGCCAACATGTTGACGCGCTCCTGACAGACAACGCTCTCTGCTGCCACTCTTCCCTCGGCTCGCTCAGCTGCCCCACAGCTGATCGGGCGGGGCCGGTTCACAGGCTGAAGCACCACCGGTTGTGCGCAGTTCCGCCTTCGCTCCACCCGGTTCCACCCAGTTCCGCCCAGCTTCGCCCAGTTCTGCCTTGTTCTGCCTTGTTCTGCCCGGACGGTCATTCGCCGTCCGGTCTTCCCCAGGCCGCGCGATCCGCGGCCCGCAGAAGGAGTCAGCGTTGTCCTCCACCTCCCACAGATCCACCTCCCGTAAGCGAGCCACCGCCTACGGTGCCCTCGCGGCCGTCACCGCCCTGCTCGCCGCCGCCGTCCAGACCGGCGGTGTCGCCTCCGCCGACGTCCAGCCGTCCACGGCCGTCGCCAAGGCCGCGGCGAAGGGCGCCAACCCCGGCGCCCTCCCCGCGAAACTCTCCCCCTCCAAGCGCGCCGAGCTGCTGCGCGAGGCCAACTCCACCAAGGCGGTCACCGCCAAGGACCTCGGCCTCGGCGCCAAGGAGAAGCTCGTCGTCCGTGACGTCATCCAGGACCGCGACGGCACGACGCACACCCGCTACGAGCGCACCTACGGCGGACTCCCCGTCCTGGGCGGCGACCTGGTCGTCGACACCGCCAAGTCCGGGAAGACGGAAGGCGTGACGCGCGCCTCCAAGGCGGCCCTCAAGGGCGTCGCCACCACCGCGGCGGTCAAGCCGGCCGCGGCCGAGCGGCAGGCGGTCAAGGCCGCGACGGCCGACGGTTCGAAGAAGACCACGGCGGACCGCGCCCCGCGCAAGGTCGTGTGGATGGCCAAGGGCAAGCCGACCCTCGCGTACGAGACGGTCGTCGGCGGTCTGCAGGACGACGGCACCCCGAACCAGCTGCACGTGGTCACCGACGCGGCCACCGGCAAGAAGCTGTACGAGTGGCAGGGCATCGAGAACGGCACGGGCAACACGCAGTACAGCGGCACCGTGACGCTCGGCACGTCCCTGTCCGGATCGACGTACTCCCTCAACGACGCGGCGCGCGGCGGCCACAAGACGTACAACCTGAACCACGGCTCGTCGGGCACCGGCACCCTCTACTCGGGCACCGACGACGTGTGGGGCAACGGCAGCGCCTCGAACACCGAGACCGCGGCCGCCGACGCGCACTACGGCGCGGCGCTGACCTGGGACTTCTACAAGAACGTCATGGGCCGCTCCGGTATCCGCGGTGACGGTGTCGCCGCGTACTCGCGGGTGCACTACGGCAACGCGTACGTCAACGCGTTCTGGGACGACAGCTGCTTCTGCATGACGTACGGCGACGGCTCGGGCAACCTCAAGCCCCTCACGTCGATCGACGTCGCGGGCCACGAGATGACCCACGGCGTCACCGCCGCGACGGCCGGCCTCAACTACAGCGGTGAGTCCGGCGGTCTGAACGAGGCCACGTCCGACATCTTCGGCACGTCGGTCGAGTTCTACGCCAACAACGCCTCCGACGTGGGTGACTACCTCATAGGCGAGAAGATCGACATCAACGGCGACGGCTCCCCGCTGCGCTACATGGACAAGCCGAGCAAGGACGGCGGCTCCGCCGACTCCTGGTACTCGGGTGTCGGCAACCTCGACGTGCACTACTCGTCGGGTGTCGCCAACCACTTCTTCTACCTGCTCAGCGAGGGCAGCGGCGCCAAGGTCATCAACGGCGTCAGCTACAACTCGCCGACGTCGGACGGTCTTCCGGTCACCGGCATCGGCCGCGACAAGGCCGCGCTGATCTGGTTCAAGGCGCTCACCACGAAGTTCACCACCACCACGGACTACGCGGGCGCGCGCACCGGCACGCTGGCCGCGGCCGGTGAGCTGTACGGCACCACCAGCGCCGAGTACAAGGCCGTGCAGGACGCCTGGGCGGGCGTCAACGTGGGCGCGCGCTCCGGTGGCGGCGGCGGCACGGGCACGACGTTCGAGAACACGGCCGACGTCGCGATCCCGGACGCGGGCGCCGCGGTCACCTCGTCGATCAACGTCACGGGCCGCACGGGCAACGCGCCGTCCAATCTCCAGGTCGGCGTGGACATCGTGCACAGCTATCGCGGTGACCTGGTCATCGACCTGGTGGCCCCGGACGGGTCCACGTACCGCCTGAAGAACTCCAGCGGCAGCGACTCGGCGGCCAACGTCAACACGACGTACACGGTCAACGCGTCCTCCGAGGTGGCCAACGGCACCTGGAAGCTGAAGGTCCAGGACGTGTACGCGCAGGACAGCGGCTACATCAACAGCTGGAAGCTCACCTTCCCGTAAACCGCATGACTGCATGACTGCATGACTGCATGACCGCTTGACCGCACCACCGCTCCACCGGCACAGCCGCACAATCTGGGCGCGTCGCCCCGGGTGAGTCAACTCCCCGGGGCGGCGCGCCCGTTCATGTTCTGTTCGCAATCCGTACAACGGACATCGCCCAACGGACGATTTCCGGCCAACCTGCGGCCGCCCTCCTGACATGTACAAGCCGCAACTGGCACGCTTCACACGCACCACGCACCACTCAGCTCACTTACCCCCCACACATGTACAGGGAGCTTGCGTGATCCCCCACATATCGCGCTTCACCACGAAGCGTTCGACTCTGGCCATCGCCACCGCCGTCGCGGCCGGAGCGCTCATCGCCACCGGAACGACCACCGGCGCCACCGCACAGCCCGCGGCCGACCCCACCCCGAGCGCCGCGCCCACCGCCCTGACCTCCTCCGCCCGCGCCGGCCTGCTGCACGACGCCGACGCGAAGAAGGCCGAGACGGCGAAGGAGCTGAACCTCGGCTCCAAGGAGAAGCTCGTCGTCCGTGACGTGGTCAAGGACCGCGACGGCACGACGCACACGCGCTACGAGCGCACCTACGACGGACTCCCCGTCCTCGGCGGCGACCTGGTCGTCCACGAGTCGAAGTCCGGCAAGCACGAGGGCGTCACCCGCGCCACGTCGAAGAGCGTCGCCGTCTCCACGGCCCCCGCCACCCTCACGGCCGCCCCCACCGGCGCCCGCAAGGTGGTCTGGGCGGCGTCGGGCACCCCGCGCCTCGCCTACGAGAAGGTCGTCACCGGCACGCAGAAGGACGGCACGCCGCGCAAGCTGCACGTCGTCACGGACGCCACCACCGGCAAGAAGATCTTCCAGTGGGACGCGATCCACACCGGCGCGGGCGAGAGCCAGTACAGCGGCAGCGTGACCGTCGGATCCACCAAGTCCGGCTCCTCGTACGCCCTCACGGACACGGCGCGCGGCGGCCACAGCACGTACGACCTGAAGCACGGGTCGTCCGGCAAGGGCACGCTGTTCACCGACGCCGACGACAAGTGGGGCAACGGCACGACGACCGACCCGGCGACCGCGGGCGTCGACGCCGCCTATGGCGCCCAGGTCACCTGGGACTACTACAAGGACGTCCAGGGCCGCAGCGGCATCAAGGGCGACGGCAAGGGCGCGTACTCCCGGGTCCACTACGGCAACGCGTACGTCAACGCGTTCTGGGACGACAGCTGCTTCTGCATGACGTACGGCGACGGCGAGGGCGACAAGAAGCCCCTCACCTCGATCGACGTCGCGGGCCACGAGATGACCCACGGCGTCACGGCCGCGACCGCGGGCCTCATCTACAGCGGTGAGTCCGGCGGCCTGAACGAGGCGACCTCCGACATCTTCGGCACGGCGGTCGAATTCCACGCGGGCAACCCCAAGGACGTCGGCGACTACCTCATCGGCGAGAAGATCGACATCAACGGCAACGGCACCCCGCTGCGCTACATGGACAAGCCGAGCAAGGACGGCGGGTCCCTGGACTACTGGAAGACCGGCGCGGGCAACGTCGACGTCCACTACTCGTCGGGCATCGCTAACCACTTCTTCTACCTGCTCAGCGAGGGCAGCGGCGCCAAGGTCATCAACGGCGTCAGCTACAACTCCCCGACGTCGGACGGCCAGCCGGTCACCGGCATCGGCCGCGACAAGGCCGAGAAGATCTGGTTCAAGTCCCTGACCACGTACTTCACGACCACCACGAACTACGCCAAGGCCCGCACGGCCACCCTGAGCGCGGCATCCGCCCTCTACGGCGCCTCCTCGACGGAGTACAAGGCGGTAGACCGCGCCTGGGCAGCGGTCAACGTCAAGTAACCCCCGAGAACGAGCAGTTGTGGGGCGTCACTTTCGGGTGCCGCCCCACTCCTCGGTCGACACGTCTCAGCCGACGACCAGGACCACCGTCATCGCTGACCAGCACAGGGCGACGAGGGCCGGCAGCAGCATCATGATGAGACCGGTCGGCGACTGCTTCAGCCAGGCGTTGCCGTCGGTCTCGGCCTCCCGGCCCACGATCCGCTGCCCACCGTGCCACGCCATGTACTCCTCCAGCTCCATCGCGGCGCGCTTACGGGCACTCAGGTAGCGGCGGCCGTAGCGCAGCATCTGCGAGAAGGCTAGCGAGGAACCGAGCCCGATGACGCAGATGATGATCGCGAGGCTCCGTGAGATCCCCTCCACGGAGTTCGCGGGCCGCCCCCCGTTGCCGAGGGTGAAGCCGAGCGCCGCCGCGAGGCCCGCGGTGATGTAGAAGAAGTTGTTCAGCTTGTTCCAGTTGGTGTTGTCCTCGTGCTTGTAGAGGTCGATGGCCACCCCGTACTGGGCCTGGAGCATCGCCTCGCGCGGCTTGCGCCACACCCAGACCATCCGCTGCTTGCCGTCCGGCGGCGTGAGCCGGGTCAGTTCCTCGAAGCCGAGTTTGCGGTGGAAGAGCGTGGACGCCTTGTTGTACGGCTCGCTGACGACGGCCGCGATCACCGGGCTGGTCTGCCACTGCTCCAGGACGTGGTGGTAGAGGCGGGAGGCCACGCCGCTGCGGGCGGCCTTCCGCGACACGCAGATCTGCTTGATCACGAGGAACGCGCCGAGCGTCGACTTGATCCGGTGGTTGAGCCATTCGTCGGGCTCGATCTGGGTGTCGCTGTACGCCAGCAGATAGCCGAGCACCTCCGTGCCCTTGACGGCCACCCAGAAGTGCTCGGCCGTGGTGAGCCGGGCCCGGTAGTCGGACAGGGTGTAGTTCGACACCAGGAATCCGTCACGGCCCGCTCGCTGCGGGTCGGTGACGTCGAGCCGGCGGTCCTCGGCGAGCTCGACGATGCTCCGGAGGTGGGCCTCGCGGGCCCGGACGATCTCGATGGTGGCGGCTCCCGCCGTGGACATGCCTGACCCCCGTTTGCTAGACGTGGGCCCAACTTACCCTTCTCACAAGGGAGTTGTCCGCTCGGCTCAGCCCTCGTACTCCGTCAGGTCGATCGCGTGGACGCGGAGGGGGAAGCCGTGTACCGGGTGGGGGAACTCGGTCTCCTCCGTCATGCCCAGTTTGCGGGCGACGTTCTCGGAGGCTGTGTCGCCCGGGCGGATCAGGGCGATGACGCGGTCGACGCCGCGGTCCTGGAGGGCGAACTCCAGGGTGGCCTGGGCGGCCTCGGAGGCGTAGCCCTGGCCCCAGAACTGGCGGCCGAGCCACCAGTTGATCTCGATGCCGGGCTGAAGCTCGGACACCGAGAGGCCGACGACGCCGGCCAGCTCGCCGGAGGCGAGGAGTTCGACGGCGAACGGCCCGAAGCCCTCCTCGTCCCAGTCCTCCTCCCAGCGCTCGATGTCCTCGGCCGTCCGCTCCAGGTCGCGCGGCCCGCCGTCGCCGACCCGGCGCATGACCTCCGAATCCGCCTGGATCTCGGAGAGGGGCACCAGGTCGTCGTCGGACCACTGGCGGAGCAGGAGGCGGGGCGTCTGGATCTCGGTCATACGTCCATCTTCGCCGAGACCACGGACCCCGCCGACCACCGGCCGCCGCTCACCGCACGGCGCCACTCACCGCCGGACGCCGCTCACTGCAGGGCGTCGCTCACCGCAGGAGCACCCCCGCCGCTTCCGACGCCGATTCCGAGGGGACGGTCACCAGGCCCGTCTCCGCCGCGGAGGCGAGGAGCCGGTGCGCGGGCAGGATGCGGACCGTGTAGCCGAAGGGACCCGTACGGTCGAGGGAGAGCGGGCCCTCGTACGACCAGCGGCCGTCCAGGTCCGGGCCGCCGGACGGTTTCAGGGCCACCCTCGTCGCGTCGGCGATGCGGTCCCCGGAGTCCACGCGCCCGGCCACCGCCTGGACCTCGACGTCCTCGGGGCCGAGTTCGTCGAGCGCCACCCGCACGCGCAGCACCAGCGAGGCGCCGAGCTCGGCCGCGGCGCCCGCCGCCTCCACATGGTCGACCGCCACCCCGGGCCAGGCCGCGCGGACGCGGGACTTCCACCGCGCGAGCTCCCGCGCCGCGTCGGGCGTGAGGGCGCGCGCCGCGTGCGCCGCCGGGGCGTACAGCTTCTCGACGTACTCGCGGACCATGCGCCCGGCGAGGACCTTCGGGCCCAGCTGGGTGAGGGTGCGGCGGACCATCTCGATCCAGCGGTCGGGCAGCCCGTCGGGGCCGCGCTCGTAGAAGCGGGGCACCACCCTGCGCTCGACCAGGTCGTAGAGGGCCGCGGCCTCCAGGTCGTCACGCCGCTCCTCGTCGGTCCCGCTGCCGTCGGCCGTGGGGATCGCCCAGCCGAAGTCGGGCGTGAACCATTCGTCCCACCAGCCGTCCAGGACGGACAGGTTGAGGCAGCCGTTCAGGGCGGCCTTCATACCGGACGTCCCGCACGCCTCCAGGGGACGCAGCGGGTTGTTCAGCCAGATGTCGCAGCCGGGGTAGAGGTTCCGCGCCATGGCCATGCCGTAGTCCGGCAGGAACACGATGCGATGGCGCACCCGGGGGTCGTCGGTGAAGCGCACGAGCTCCTGCACGAGCCGCTTCCCGCTGTCGTCCGCCGGGTGCGCCTTGCCCGCGACGACGATCTGGACGGGCCGCTCCGGGTCGAGTAGCAGCCGTGTCAGACGGTCCGGGTCGCGCAGCATCAGGGTGAGCCGCTTGTACGAGGGGACGCGCCGGGCGAAGCCGATGGTGAGGACGTCGGGGTCGAGCACCCCGTCGATCCAGCCCAGCTCGGCCGTGCCCGCGCCGCGCTGACGCCAGGACGCGGCGAGGCGCCGGCGGACCTCCTCGACGAGCCGGCCGCGCAGCTCGCGCCGCAGCTCCCAGATGTCGCGGCCGGGAGTCCCGGTGACGACGGCCTCGTGGTCGTCGAGGTCGCGGGAGCCGAGCCGCAGGACCTCGGGGGCGGTCCAGGTCGGCGCGTGCACGCCGTTCGTCACGGAGGTGATCGGCACCTCCTCCGGGTCGAAGCCCGGCCACAGGCCCGAGAACATCTCGCGGCTGACACGGCCGTGGAGCGTGGAGACGCCGTTGGCGCGCTGGGCGAGCCGCAGGCCCATCACGGCCATGTTGAACAGGGTCGGGTCGCCGCCCGCGTACGTCTCCGTGCCGAGGGCGAGGACGCGTCCGACGTCGATGCCGGGGAGTTCGGCGCCGGGGCCGAAGTGCCGGGCGACAAGCTCGCGGTCGAAGCGGTCGATACCGGCCGGGACGGGCGTGTGCGTGGTGAAGACCGTGCCGGCGCGTACGGCTTCGAGCGCGGAGTCGAAGTCGAGGCCGCGCCCGGCGAGTTCCTGGATGCGCTCGACCCCGAGGAATCCGGCGTGCCCCTCGTTGGTGTGGAACACCTCGGGCTCCGGATGGCCGGTGAGGCGGCAGTACGCGCGCACGGCCCGTACCCCGCCGATGCCGAGGAGCATCTCCTGGAGAAGCCGGTGCTCGCTGCCGCCGCCGTAGAGCCGGTCGGTGACGTCGCGCGCGCCGGGCCCGTTCTCCTCGACGTCGGAGTCGAGCAGGAGCAGCGGTACGCGGCCGACCTGTGCCTGCCAGACGCGGGCGAGGAGCCGGCCGCCGCCGGGCAGGGCGAGCGCGATCCGGCAGTCGGTGCCGTCGCTCTCGCGCAGCGGGGTCAGCGGCAGTTCGTGCGGGTCCAGGACGGGATAGTGCTCCTGCTGCCAGCCGTCCCTGGACAGCGACTGGCGGAAGTACCCGTGCCGGTACAGCAGGCCCACGCCGATGAGCGGTACGCCCAAGTCGCTGGCCGCCTTGAGATGGTCGCCGGCGAGGATGCCGAGGCCGCCGGAGTACTGGGGCAGGGCGGCGGTAATGCCGAACTCGGGAGAGAAGTAGCCGACGGCGGCGGGGAGGGAGCCGTTCTGTTCCTGGTACCAGCGGTCGCCCTCCAGATAGGACCTGAGGTCTTCCGTGGCCTCGCCGAGGGAGCGCAGGAACGCCTCGTCGGCGGCGAGTTCGGCGAGCCGGGCGGGTGCCACGGCGCCGAGGAAGCGCACCGGGTCCCCGTCGGAGGCGGCCCAGCGCGCGGGGTCCATGGAGCGGAAGAGGTCGCGCGTCCCGGGGTGCCAGGACCAGCGCAGGTTGTGGGCCAGCTCGTGGAGGGGAGTCAGGGGCTCGGGGAGGACGGGACGTACGGTGAACCGGCGGATCGCCTTCACGTTCTCACCTCTGTAGGGGGACGCGGCGGGCATACGCGCACACGTGCTTGGGGGACGCACGCGGTCGGGCGGCCCCCCGGCTGTCATCCCCGACGGTACGGCCACCTGGCCCCGGCTACCACGGCGCACGGGGTCACTGACCCGCCCGGGTGACCCGGGCGGGCCGGTGACGGGTCAGGGTGCGTAACCGGAGACGATCCGGTGCTCGCGCGTGTCGGCGAACAGCGCACCGCCCAGATACAGGGGCTGTCCGAGGTGCAGGGCCGTCCCCGCGGTCCCCGGTCCGGTGCGCGGGGTGTCCTTGCGGCGGAGCGTGTTGACGTCGCCCGAGGTGTTCCTCCCTTCGAGTGCGTACGCGCCGAAGGCGAGCACCCTGTCGCCCGCGAGCGCGAGGCCGGCGGTCTCCTGGGGCGCGCCGTAGCGCCACAGGCGCCGCCCTGTGCGCCAGTCGTACGCCGTGAGGAAGTGGTCGACGGGATCCGCGGTGTCCTCGTTGGCGACGGGGACCACGAGCACCCCGTCCTGGCCGACGACGGGTCCGGGGTCCGCGGGCTGTACGTCGGCCGCGACGGTGCGCCGGGTCGCGAGGGTACGGCCGTCGAGCTCGCGCACGCCCGGGTGCCCGAGGTCCCAGCACAGGACGTCCGAGGCGTGCCGCAGCAGGGCGAAGCAGGTGGCGGCGGGCGCGGAGGCGACGCGGGCACCGTCCTTCGCGGCGAGGGCGAGCACTCCGCCGTCCTCGCCGGCCAGGTAGAGACGGCCGTCGCCGGCCACGAGCGGGCCCTGCGGCTTGGGCAGCGGGGCGGTCCGCCACAGTTCGTGGCCGTCGGTGGCCCGCCGGGCTCGTACGACCGTGCTGCGGGAGAGGCGGGTGCCGGGGCTGACGGCGAACTCCGCGCTGTAGACCACGCCCTTCGCGTACGTCAGGGCGAGCAGTCCGGTGTACCGGGGCAGCCGGTGCCGCCAGCGCACGGTGCCGGTGGCGGCGTCGACGGCGGTCACCCCGAGCTCGCTGGGCACGAACACGCGGGTGCCGTCGCTCTCGGGCGGCAGGTCCTGGACGCCCTGGAGATCGTCGGGCCCGGCGGTGAACCCGCGGGACGTCCACCGGTGGCGGCCGGTCGCCGCGTCGAAGGCGGCCGCCGCTCCCTTGCCGTCGCGGCAGATCAGCCGGGGGCGGACGAGCACGCAGCCGCTGCCGCGGTCGTCGAGGGCGGCGGGGCGGGGCACGGACCAGGGCTTCCAGCCGGTGGGGCGGACGGCGGCGCGGGTGGCCGCCGGGCCGAACTCGCCGGAGTGGTCGGCGGATCCGTAGGCGGTGACGACACGGGGGCCGCCGGGCGCCGCGTGTGCGGGGTCCTTAGCGCCTGAGCCGCTCCCGCCGCCTCCCCCGGGAAGGACGACGGCGGCGACGGCCACGGCCGCCCCGGCGACCGCCGCCGCGACGAGCCACGGCCAGCGCCGGGAGACTCGGCGGCCGACGGGGACGGGCGGCGTGGATGGCATCGGCGGCGCGACGACAGGCGCGTGCCCCGCACCCGTAGCTGTAGCCGTATCCGCCGCCGTATCGGCCGCCGCGAACGACCGTGCCGCCGTGTCCCGTTCGCAGCGGGCCACCGCCTCACGGTGCTCGGCGAAGAGCGACAGAACCTCGGTGGGCCACGGCACCCGCGCGTCTTCGGAACCGGAGTCGAGCATCCGTGCGAGCTCGATCGGCCCGGGACGCTCCCCCGGCGCGATACGCAGACACGCGGCGACGGTCTCACGCAGCTCGTCCGGGACCGCCGACAGGTCCGCGTCGCCCTGGGTGATGCGGAAGATGACGGAGGCGAACTCCGGGTCGTCGAAGGGGCCCCGGCCCGTGGCGGCGTAGCAGAGCACCGCGCCGAACGCGAAGACGTCGGAGGCGGGCACGACGGCCTGGGCGCCCTCGATCTGCTCGGGCGCCATGAAACCGGGGGTGCCGACGACCATCCCCGTCGCCGTCAGCGCCGTCGCCCGGGAGTCCCAGGCCTTCGCGATGCCGAAGTCGATGAGCTTGGGGCCCTCGGGGGTGAGCAGGACGTTGCCGGGTTTGAGGTCGCGGTGCAGGAGCTGGGCCGCGTGCACGGCGGCGAGGGCGCGGGCGAGCCGGGCCCCCAGGGCGCGCACGGTGGGGACGGGCAGCGGCCCGCAGCGGGCGACGGTCTCGGCGAGGGCGGGCCCGGGCACGTACTCGGTGGCCAGCCAGGGCACTCCGGCGTCGGCGTCCCCGCAGAGGAGCGCGGCGGTGCCCGTCCCGGAGGAGACGGCGCGGGCGGCCGCGATCTCGCGGCGGAACCTCGTCCGGAAATCATGGTCGACGTCGAGGTCGGCCCTGACCGTCTTGACGGCGACGAGCGGCGCGCCCGCGCGGTCCTCCCGGCCGAGGTACACCTCGCCCATGCCGCCCGCGCCGATGAGGGCGAGCAGCCGGTACGGGCCCATGTGCCGCGGGGGCCCGGGCAGGGGGTCGAGCAACGGATCCTCCAAGGACCGGGTGAGGTGCTACGCGGGGATCTCCAGAGAGACGACGGTCCCCTGGTCGTAGACGAGCGTCACGACGCCGCCGAGCAGCAGGAGCGTCGGGGGCCGCGGTGAGTCGGCGATGACGGTGCCGGGGTCGGCATGCGGCTTCACCGGCCGGTTGCCGGGCGCGCCCGGCACGACGGTGGTGCGGGCCGTGCCCTTGGCGCCCAGCGGCACGGACCGCAGCGTGGTGTTGTCGGCGGTGAGGGCGCGGTCACCCACGATCAGGGGCCCCGACGACACCGGCCGCTTGATCACGTCGGTGACGACCGACAGCGGTTCCTTGCGGATGACGCGGCCCTTGTGCGCGTCGGCGACCACGACCTTCCCGTTCGTCGTGTCGTAGGCGACCGCGGCGCCCGGCCCGACCGCGCTCACGACGACGTCGATTCCCGGCATGCCGTCGGCCTGCACGCGCGGCGCCTTGAAGCCGAACGCGCCCTTGGCCACGAGCGTCCGCGGGTCGAGCCGGGTGACCCGGGTCTGCGGCTCGGCGTTCGGGTCGTCGAACCCCCCGTCCCCCCGCAGGACCTGACTGCACAGGATCTGCCGGCCCCGCGCCATCAGGGTGCGGCACTGCCCCTTGTCGTACGGGGTGCCGACCTGCCGGCCCGTCGTCCCGTCCAGAGCGACCAGGCCGTCCGCGGAGTCGGCGTAGACCAGTCCGCCGTGGGCCAGCACCGCGCGGTAGCCGCCGATTTCGGCCTCGGCGAGCTGTTCGGTGCTGAGGGTGTGGGTCCAGCGGGGCGCGCCGCCGCGCAGGCCGAACGTACGGAGCTTCGCGCCCGTGGGCCGGTTCGCGCTGCCGGCCGCCCCTTCCTGGGAGGCGACGAGGAGGCCGTCGCCGGTGATCAGGGCGGCGGTGAAGCGGGTGCCGCTCTCGGGCGCGACGGACCAGCGCACGGCGCCCGAACGGGAGTCCCGCACCTGGAGGCGCCCGTCGCGGGCGATGACCGTGGTGCCGCCGCGCACGTCGGGTGCCGGAAGGTCGCCGGGCATGAACAAATGACCGGACGGCCCGATGTAGGCCTCCTCCCCCGCGCCGGTGTCCACGGCCGTGCCGCCCTTCGACGTCCACAGCCGTCGTCCGTCGCTCGCGTCGAGCGCGGTGTACGTCCCGTCGGTGAGCTGGCAGACGACGGCAAGGGTGTCGGCGGCGCAGCTCATGGGCGCGTGGCCGAGGGTGCCCCGCCACGGCTTCCAGCCCTTGGGCCGCTGCTCCCGGTACTGCGGTACGTATCCGCTGCGGTCGTCGTTGCCGGCGCCGTCGACCCCTGCCTGCGCGACGAGCTGGGCCGGGGAGAGTGTGGTCGAGGGGGTGGGGCCTGATCCTCGGGCCTCTTCACCCGGTCCGGGCCCGCGCAGGGCGAGCAGCGCACCGACGGCTCCCCCGGCGAGGGCGACCGCGAGGATCACGGCGAGGAGGGTACGGCGGCTCGTGGGACGCCGCTGGGCCGGCGGGACCGCACCCATGGTGGGCAGATCGTGCGGCGAAAGGGGGCTCGGCGCGGACCGCTGCGTAGGGGTACGCGTAGGGGTGCGGGTGGGAGTCCGGCCGCCCTCCGACGGCAGCGGCGCGAGGGGCCGCCCCCCGTCGCACAGCTGCTCCACATCACGCCGCACCGCAGCGATGGACTCGATGACGCTTTCCGGCCACGGGACACCACCCCGCCCCTCACCGCCCAGACCGGCGAACCGCTCGGCGAGCTCGTCCGGCCGGGGCCGAGCCGCCGGATCCGTCACGAGACAATCGGCCAGCACGCCCCTCAACACCTCGGGCACACCGTCGAGTTCGGCCTCGGCCCGCGACACCCGGTACAGCACGGCCGCCACCGGGCCGTCCCCGAACGGGTCGCGCCCGGTCGCCGCGTACGTCAGGACCGAGGCCAGGCAGAACACGTCGGAGGCGGCCACCACGTGGCGCCCGCCCGCGACATGCTCGGGCGACATGAAGCCGGGCGTCCCGACGAGCAGCCCGGTCGAGGTCATCGTGGTGGCGCCCGGGGTGCGCGCGACGCCGAAGTCGATCAGCTTGGGTCCGTCGGCGCCGAGCAGGACGTTCGCCGGTTTCAGGTCCCGGTGCAGGACGCCCGCGCCGTGCACGGCGGCCAGCGCCCGCGCCAGGCCGGTGCCGAGCCCGATCACGGCGGGTTCGGGCAGTGCCCCGTGCCGGCGCACCGCCTCGGCAAGATCGGGACCGGGCACGAACTCGGTTGCCAGCCAAGGCTGTTCGGCATCGGCGTCACCACCGACGAGCCGCGCCACGAAGGGACTCTCGACGGACGCGGCGACGGAGATCTCACGCCGGAACCGGGCGCGGAACACCGGATCCCCCACGACATCGCGCCGGATCGCCTTCACCGCGACCAGCGCCTGAGGCTCACACGGCCCGTCGGTGGCGAGGAACACCTCACCCATACCGCCCGCCCCGAGCCTGGCCAACGTCTCGTACGGACCTATACGCACGGGCGACGACTCCCGCAACCGGCCGATCATCCGCCCCGTCCCCCCGAACTGCTGCCAACTGCCCCAACCATGCGCACACGCACCATCTGTGACGCCCCGGCAGATTACTCGGTGCACCACGACCAGCGGCAACGCACCTCGATATGGCCGATTCCACCCCCTCCCGCGGTCTTGTAGGGCCTGCCGCCGCACGAGAGGCTGCCAACCGGTGTGCGCGGTTCCCCGGCAACTCCGTTCCTCGCGCGCCGAGTCGAGGAGGGGAGTCCACGCCATGAAACCGACGCGCATGAGGCGTCTGCGACGGGCGGGCACGTTCACGGCCGCCGTCACAGCGGCCGTGCTCTCGGCCGCCACCCTGCCCGCACACGCCACCCCGCCGCTCGGGCGCATACTCGGCGCCGGCGGACCCGGCACCGTGGCAGGCAGCTACATCGTGACGCTCAAACAAGGAACAAAGGCCCCCACCCACGCGGGCCGGGCCCTGGCCGAGAAATACGGGGCGAAAATACGCCAAACCTTCACCACAGCACTGAACGGATACGCGATAAGGGCAACGGCAACACAGGCCAGACAACTAGCGGCCGACCCATCAGTCACCGCAGTCACCCGGGACACCCGAATCCACCTGACCCAAACCCGCAAGAACCCCCCGTCCTGGGGCCTGGACCGCATAGACCAGAAGAGCCTGCCCCTCGACCACTCCTACACCTGGCCCGATTCGGCCGGTTCGGGCGTGACCGTCTACGTCATCGACACCGGGATCCGCGTGACCCACCGGGACTTCGGCGGCCGGGCGCGTTCGGGCTGGGACTTCGTCGACGGCGACGCCACAGCGCAGGACGGCAACGGCCACGGCACGCACGTGGCCGGAACGATCGCGGGCACGTCCTACGGCGTGGCGAAAAAGGCGAAAGTAGTAGGCGTCCGTGTGCTCGACAACGCGGGCTCGGGGACGACGGCCCAGGTCATCGCGGGCATCGACTGGGTGACGAAGCACGCGCGCAAGCCGGCCGTAGCCAACCTCAGTCTCGGCGGCACCGCCAACGCCCAGCTGGACGCGGCGGTGCGCAGCTCCATCGCCTCCGGGGTGACCTACACGGTGGCGGCGGGCAACGACGGCCTCCCGGCGAGCCTGTACTCACCGGCCCGCGTGCCGGAGGCGATCACGGTCGGCGCGACCGACCGCACGGACCGGCGTGCGGACTTCTCCAACTGGGGTACCCGGATAGACCTGTTCGCCCCGGGCGTGGACATCACCTCCGCGTCGAACGCGAGCGACACCGGAAAGGCGACCCACTCCGGGACGTCGATGGCGTCCCCGCACGCGGCGGGCGCGGCCGCGCTGTACCTCGCCGGCCACACCAGGGCCACCCCGGCCCAGGTGAGCCGGGCGCTGACGGCACAGGCCGCGAGGGACCGGGTGACGAACGCGCTGCCCGGCTCACCGAACAGGCTGCTCCAGATCGACCACCCGTAGCGGAGAGGCGAGTTCATGGTCCGGTCCCGTCACTCACGGCGGGACCGGACTTGTCTGTTCGCTTACGCGCGAGTAGTTAACAAAGGACCGGATTGCCCGCCCCGCAGCGGTGGAAGGCTCCTCCGGTACACCCTGCACGGCCCTCTTCCACATCCTCGTTTCCGCACGCCGAACCCCCCGCGGACAGGAGCGGTCATGCCCGCACGACGCCCCTCGCCGAAGCCGCGCACGACTCAGGCGAACCAGACAAGAACCGAGGCCCGCCAGGCGCCCCTCACCCCGATCGCCGGCCGCATCCCCATCCTGGACGTCCACCCCCTGGTGGACCACGGCCGCAGGCCCGCCAAGGCGGTGCCGGGCGAGACGTTCGAGGTGAGCGCGACAGTCTTCCGCGAGGGCCACGACGCGGTCGGGGCGAACGTGGTGCTGCGCTCACCGCGCGGCCGTACGGGCCCGTGGACCCCGATGCGCGAACTGGCGCCCGGCACGGACCGCTGGGGCGCCCGCGTGACGCCCACGTCAGAGGGCCGCTGGACGTACGCGGTCGAGGCCTGGAGCGACCCGATCACGACGTGGCGCCGCCACGCACAGATCAAGATCCCGGCGGGCATGGACACCGAACTGGTCCTGGAGGAAGGCGCGTTGCTGTACGAACGCGCCGCAAAAGACATCCCCCAGCGCAAGAGCCAGCGCGACACAGTACTGCGCGCCGCCGCCGCACTCCGAGACACCACCAGCACCCCCACCGCCCGCCTGGCAGCAGCACTCACCCCAAAAACGGAAACAATCCTGGCCCGCTACCCCCTACGCGAACTGATCACGGCCTCAGACCCCCTCCCGCTCCTGGTGGAACGCGAGCGGTCCCTCTACGGCTCCTGGTACGAGTTCTTCCCCCGCTCCGAAGGCGCCCGCGCAGAACCCGGCGAACCCCCGACCTCCGGCACCTTCGAAACAGCCGCAGCCCGCCTCCCGGCGATCGCGGCGATGGGCTTCGACGTGGTCTACCTGCCCCCGATCCACCCCATCGGCACGACGTACCGCAAGGGTCCGGACAACACGCTCACGCCGGGCCCGCACGACGTGGGCGTCCCCTGGGCGATCGGATCACCGGAGGGCGGCCACGACGCGATCCACCCGGACCTCGGCACCCTCGACGACTTCGACGAGTTCGTACACCGGGCGACAGCCCTCGACCTCGAGATCGCCCTCGACTTCGCGCTCCAGTGCTCGCCGGACCACCCATGGGTGGAGAAGCACCCGGAGTGGTTCCATCACCGCCCGGACGGCACGATCGCGTACGCGGAGAACCCCCCGAAGAAGTACCAGGACATCTACCCGATCGCCTTCGACCAGGACATGCCGGGGCTGATCGACGAAACAACGCGGATCCTGCGCTTCTGGATGGACCACGGGGTCCGCATCTTCCGAGTGGACAACCCGCACACCAAACCAGTGCCCTTCTGGGAACAGGTCATAGCAGCCATCAACAAAACGGACCCCGACGTCATCTTCCTGGCCGAGGCCTTCACACGCCCGGCGATGATGCGCACGCTCGCGCAGGCGGGCTTCCAGCAGTCGTACACGTACTTCACCTGGCGCAACACGAAGCAGGAACTCACGGACTACGTCACCGAACTGGCCCGCGAGACGGCGGCCTACATGCGCCCGAACTTCTTCGTGAACACCCCGGACATCCTGCACGCCTACCTCCAGAACGGCGGGCGCCCCGCGTTCGAGGTGCGCGCGGTCCTGGCCGCCACACTCTCGCCCACCTGGGGCATCTACAGCGGCTACGAACTGTGCGAGAACACCCCATTGCGCCCCGGCAGCGAGGAGTACCTGCACTCGGAAAAGTACGAACTACGCCCCAGAAACTGGCAGTCCACCCCCAACATCACCCCCCTCATCACGACCCTCAACACCATCAGGCGCAACAACCCCGCCCTCCACCAACTCCGGGACGTGCACTTCCACCACACGGACAAGGACGCGGTGCTCGCCTACTCCAAGACAGCCGGATCGAACACGATTCTGGTGGTCGCGAACCTCGACCCCCACCACACCCAGGAGGCCACGGTCTCGTTGGACATGCCGCAACTGGGGCTCGGCTGGCACGAGTCCGCACCGATGCGCGACGAGCTCACCGGTGAGACATACCAATGGGGCAGGTCGAACTACGTGCGCCTCGAACCGGGCCGCGCACCCGCGCACATCCTCACCGTCCCGCGACCGTCCTCACCGCACACCGGAGGGTCACCCACATCATGATCGTCAACGAACCCGTCCCGGACACGTTCGAGGACACTCCGGCCAAGGACCGGGACCCCGACTGGTTCAAGCGGGCCGTGTTCTACGAGGTCCTCGTCCGCTCCTTCCAGGACAGCAACGGCGACGGGGCCGGCGACCTCAAAGGCCTCACGTCCCGCCTCGACTACCTCCAGTGGCTGGGCGTCGACTGCCTCTGGCTCCCCCCGTTCTTCAAGTCCCCACTCAGAGACGGCGGTTACGACGTCTCCGACTACACGGCGGTCCTCCCCGAGTTCGGGGACCTGGCCGACTTCGTGGAGTTCGTGGACTCGGCGCACCAGCGCGGGATGCGCGTGATCATCGACTTCGTGATGAACCACACGAGCGACCAGCACGAGTGGTTCCAACAGTCCCGCTCCGACCCGACAGGCCCCTACGGGGACTACTACGTCTGGGCGGACGACGACAAGCAGTACCCGGACGCCCGCATCATCTTCGTCGACACCGAGGCGTCCAACTGGACGTTCGACCCGGTCCGCAAGCAGTACTACTGGCACCGCTTCTTCTCGCACCAGCCGGACCTCAACTACGAGAACCCGCGGGTCCAGGAGGAGATCATCGCGGCCCTGCGCTTCTGGCTGGACCTGGGTATCGACGGCTTCCGCCTGGACGCCGTCCCCTACCTCTACGCACAAGAGGGCACGAACTGCGAGAACCTCCCTGCCACCCACACGTTCCTCAAGCGGGTCCGCAAGGAGATCGACGCGCAGTACCCGGACACGGTCCTCCTGGCGGAGGCCAACCAGTGGCCGGAGGACGTGGTCGACTATTTCGGCGACTACACGGCCGGCGGCGACGAATGCCACATGGCGTTCCACTTCCCGGTGATGCCGCGCATCTTCATGGCCGTACGCCGCGAGTCCCGCTACCCCGTATCCGAGATCCTCGCCAAAACACCCCCCATCCCCTCCTCCTGCCAGTGGGGAATCTTCCTACGGAACCACGACGAGCTGACGCTCGAAATGGTCACGGACGAAGAACGCGACTACATGTACGCCGAGTACGCCAAAGACCCCCGCATGCGCGCGAACATCGGCATCCGCCGCCGCCTGGCCCCGCTCCTGGACAACGACCGCAACCAGATCGAATTGTTCACAGCGTTGCTCCTCTCCCTCCCCGGCTCGCCGATCCTCTACTACGGCGACGAGATCGGCATGGGAGACAACATCTGGCTGGGCGACCGTGACGCGGTCCGCACCCCCATGCAATGGACGCCCGACCGCAACGCGGGCTTCTCCTCGAGCGACCCGGGCCGCCTCTCGCTCCCCACGATCATGGACCCGGTCTACGGCTACCAGGTCACCAACGTGGAAGCGTCCATGTCGTCCCCCTCATCCCTCCTGCACTGGACCCGCAGGATGATCGAGATCCGCAAACAGAACGAGGCGTTCGGCCTGGGCTCCTACACAGAACTCCCGTCCTCCAACCCCGCAGTAATTGCATTCCTCCGTGAATACAAGGACGACCTGGTCCTCTGTGTGCACAACTTCTCGCGCTTCGCGCAGCCCACGGAACTGGACCTCCAATCGTTCACCGGCCGCCACCCGGTCGAGCTGATCGGCGGGGTCCGCTTCCCGCCGATCGGCGAACTCCCGTACCTCCTCACCCTCGCGGGCCACGGCTTCTACTGGTTCAGGCTCCGCAAGGAGGCGTGTCCCGAAAGGACGTGACGCCATGACGGACGCCGGCTTGGCCCCACTCCTGCGCACCTGGCTACCGAGGCAACGCTGGTACGCAGGAACAACAACACCCTCCATAAAAACCCTCTCCACCACCCACCTCACCCCTCCCTCCCCCACACACCCAGCCCTGATCCAAACCCTGATAAAAACCGACCCCCACCACACCTACCAACTCCTCCTGGGCGTACGCGAGACGCTCCCGTCCCACCTGGCCCCCGCCCTCATAGGCCACATCACAGAGGGCCCCCTGGCAGGCCAAACGGTCTACGAGGCCTTACTGGACCCCCGCCTCACGAACGTCCTCCTGGAACGCCTGCGCCACCCGGGAACCCTGGGCAACCTCCGCTTCACCAAAGACGGTTCAACAACAATCCCCCCCGCCCTCCCCTCGCGCCCCCTCACCACAGAGCAGTCCAACACGTCACTCATCTACGGGGACAAATTCATCCTCAAGGTGTTCCGCCAAGTAACCCCGGGCCGGAACCCGGACCTGGAACTCCAACAATCAATCTCCGCCGAGGGCTGCGCCCACACCCTCCCCCCGGTCGCCTGGTTCGAGACAACACACAAAGACCCCCACACCCTGGCCATCCTCCAGCCCTACCTAAAAAGCTCACAGGACGCCTGGGAACTAGCCCTCAGCTCACCGGACTTCACCCACGAGGCACACGAACTGGGCCGCGCAACCGCGGACATCCACCTGTCCCTGGCCCGAGCCCTCCCCACGGTCACCCTGGCCCGCACACACACGGCACAACTGGCACAGGCAATGAAGAACCGCCTGACCGAAGCAACGAAGTCAGTCCCCGCCCTGCACCCCTACGCCTCCGCCCTGCACAAGGCGTTCGACGCACTGGCCTCCGACACGACGCCCCGCACGGCCCAACGCGTACACGGAGACCTCCACCTGGGCCAGTGCCTGCGCTCCCCCGAGGGCACCTGGTCGATCATCGACTTCGAGGGCGAACCCGCCCGCCCCCTTGCCGAACGCCGCCTCCCGCACCCACCGGCACGCGACATAGCCGGCATGCTCCGCTCCTTCGACTACGCGTCGGGCACAAACCCCAACTGGTCGGCGCGCTGCAGGGACGCGTACTGCGAGGGCTACACACGAACAACGGGCCACGACCCCCGCACGGACCCGGTCCTCCTCCGCGCGTACGAGACGGACAAAGCCATATACGAGACGGTCTACGAGGCACAGCACCGCCCGGACTGGCTGCGGATCCCGATGCGAGCGATAGCCCGCCTGGCAGGCGAAACGGCCCCGCGGCCGCCCACGTACGAGAGGGGACGTGGCGGTGTGTGCGCGCGCAGCACGCCGGCGCAGACTCCGTGCACGGATGAAGGGGGCGCAGGAGAAGGGATGGCGAGCACGTACACACCGCCGCGGCCCCGCCCCACGACGCAGGACCCGACGAGCCGGGAGGCCGCGCAATGAAAGAGCACACTTCCCCGGTCCCTCCAGAGGACCGCACCCGCCTCCTGGCAGGCACGCACCACGCCCCCCACGCAACCCTGGGCGCCCGCCCCACCCCCACCGGCACAGCGTTCCGGGCCCTACGCCCCTACGCCCGCAAGGTCACCCTCACAACACAAAACAAAACAATCCCGCTGCACAACGACGGCGAGGGCTTCTTCTCGGCCCTGGTGAACGCCCCGGTCCCCCGTGACTACCGCCTGCACATCACCTACGACACCGCAGAGCTGATCACCCCGGACCCCTACGCCCTGCTCCCCTCCCTGTCGGAGTTCGACCTGCACCTGATCACAGAGGGCCGCCACGAAGAACTCTGGCAAGCCCTGGGCGCCCACCCCATGACGCACCAGGACATCCAGGGCACCCGCTTCACGCTCTGGGCCCCCAACGCGCAGGGCGTCCGCGTCGTGGGCGACTTCAACCACTGGGACGGCACGGGCTTCCCGATGCGCTCCCTCGGCGCATCGGGCGTCTGGGAACTCTTCATCCCGCACCTAGCCGAAGGCGAGCTGTACAAGTTCGAGATCACCCGCCCGGACGGCTCGAAGACGCTGCGCGCCGACCCCCTGGCCCGCCGCACGGAAACCCCACCGGCCAACGCCTCGATCACGGAGAGCTCGCACCACACCTGGCACGACAACGACTGGATGGCGACCCGCGGCACCTGCACACCCCCACCCCACGAGGCCCCGCTCTCGATCTACGAGATCCACCTCCCGTCCTGGCGCCCGGGCCTGACCTACCTCCAACTGGCGACCCAACTCCCGGCCTACGTATCCGACCTGGGCTTCACGCACGTAGAACTGATGCCGATAGCGGAGCACCCGTTCGGCGGCTCATGGGGCTACCAGGTAACAGGCTTCTACGCGCCCACGGCCCGCCTGGGCACCCCCGACGACTTCCGCCACTTGGTGGACGCCCTGCACCAGGCCGGCATCGGCGTGATCATGGACTGGGTCCCGGCCCACTTCCCTCGCGACGACTGGGCGCTGGCGGAGTTCGACGGCCGGACACTCTACGAGCACGAGGACCCGTCGCGGGCGGCGCACCCGGACTGGGGAACCCTGGAGTTCGACTACGGCCGCAAGGAGGTCCGTAACTTCCTGGTGGCCAACGCCGTGTACTGGTGCGAGGAGTTCCACATAGACGGCCTGCGCGTGGACGCGGTCGCGTCAATGCTCTACCTGGACTACTCGCGCGAGAACGGGGACTGGACCCCGAACGAATACGGCGGCAGGGAGAACCTGGACGCGGTGGAGTTCCTCCAGGAGATGAACGCGACGCTGTACCGCCGGTGCCCCGGCGTAGTAACCATCGCGGAGGAATCAACAGCCTGGGACGGAGTTACCCGCGCAACCCACCACAAGGGCCCAACAGGCTTCGGCGGCCTAGGCTTCGGCCTGAAGTGGAACATGGGCTGGATGCACGACTCGCTCGACTACGCGTCCCACGACCCCATCCACCGAGCGCACCACCACGACGAGATGACGTTCTCGATGGTGTACGCGTACAGCGAGAACTACGTCCTGCCGATTTCGCACGACGAGGTGGTGCACGGCAAGCGTTCCCTGGTGTCCAAGATGCCGGGCGACTGGTGGCAGCAACGCGCCACGCACCGCGCCTACCTGGGCTTCATGTGGTCCCACCCGGGCAAGCAACTCCTCTTCATGGGACAGGAGTTCGCGCAGGGGGCGGAGTGGTCGGAGGCGCACGGCCCGGACTGGTGGCTGCTGGACCCGTCCTACCCGGCCGAACCCGACCACCGAGGCGTACGGGACCTGACCCGCGCCCTGAACAAGACCTACCGAACCACACCCGCCCTCTGGCAGCGGGACACGGACCCGACGGGCTTCGAGTGGATCGTGGGAGACGCGGCGCAGGACAACGTCTTCGCGTTCCTGCGCCGCGCAGCGGACGGCACACCACTCCTGGCCGTCTCGAACTTCTCACCGGTGGTCCGGGACGGCTACCGCCTGGGCGCCCCCGACGACATCCCGGCCTGGCACGAAGTCCTCAACACCGACGACGCCCGCTACGGCGGCAGCGGCGTCACGAACCCGGACCCGGTCAAACCAGAACCGCACGCCGCACACGGCCACCCGGCAAGCATCCGCCTCAAGCTCCCCCCGCTGGCCACGGTCTGGCTCAGGCCTGCGTGACCAGCACCCCCTGGAGCGAATCGGGCAGCTCCCCACCATGCACAACGCCAAGCGTCTGCGTGGCCCGCGTCAGCGCGACATACAAATCACTGACCCCAAATTCCCCCGGCTCGACCACGATGACACGGTCGAACTCGAGCCCCTTGGCCTGCCGAGGATCGAGCAGCACCAGATGTTTGGTCAGATCAGGCTCACCACCGGCCACCACCCCCGGAAGCCGAGCGGCCAGCGCCCCGTGCAGCCGGCGGGGCGCGATCACGGCGAGCCGCCCCTCCTCAGGGGTGGCGGCGACAGCCTCCTCGGCCACCGCACCCACCACGTCACCGTCGGAGCCGTCGGAGCCGTCGGAGACATCCCGCACCCACGGCCGAACCCCCGTGGACCGAACCGACGAGGGCGGCTCGAACCCGGGATGCCCATCCCGCAGCACCACTGCCGCCACGTCCATGATCTCGGACGGAGTCCGATAGTTGACGCCGAGCCGAGTGTGCTCCCAGCGGTCCTCGACGTAGGGCGCGAGGATCTTCTCCCAAGAGCCGACGCCGGCCTCCTCGGCGGTCTGCGCCGGGTCGCCGACCAGCGTCATGGACCGCGTGGGCGAGCGCCGCATGAGCAGCCGCCACGCCATCGGCGACAGCTCCTGCGCCTCGTCGACGATGATGTGCCCGAAGGCCCAGGTCCGGTCGGCCGCCGCGCGCTCGGCGGCGCTGCGGTGGTCCTCTTCCTCGTACCAGTCGGCGACCCGGTCGGCGTCGACGATGTCGTGCGCGGCGAGCACCTCGGACTCGTCCTCGTCCTCGAACTCGTACGTCTCCGAGCCGCGCGACAGGTCCAGCACACCCTGCGCGTAGGCGATCCGCTCCTGCCGGGCGGCCTCCGCGGCGGCCCGCTCGGCCGCGTCGTCGACGCCGAGCAGCTCGGCGGCCTCGTCGAGAAGCGGAACGTCGGCGGGTGTCCAGTCACCGGGCCCCGTCACCTCACGCCGGACGGCCTTCGCGTCCTCGTCGTCGAGGTGCACGGGCTCGGCGAGGAAGTCGGCGACGAACGCTTCCGGTGTGAGCTGGGGCCACAACTCCTCGATGGCGGCGTGCACTTCATGACTCGCGGCAACGCCCTTGCCGAGCAGGGCGAGGTCGTCGGGCCCGAGGAAGTTCGGCCCGCCGTAGGGGTCGGCGCCGATGCGCTCGGCGAGCTGCGCGGTGAGCGCGTCAATGATGCGGAAGGCGAAGTGGGGCCGGGCGAGGTTGTGCGGCAGCAAGGTGTCGCGGGCGCCCTGCCGGGCCTCGTAGGCGATCTCCCAGTCGAGGATCAGGTCGCCGTCGTCGTGCGGAATGACCAACGGCGCGCCGGGTTCCGGGAGTTGCTGCCGATCGCGGACGGCGAGGGCGAGGGCGTCCACCATGGTCTCGGCGCCCTTGACGGCGGCGGCGTGCGGGGTGTCCTCGGCGGTGGCGTGCACGCCGGGGAAGAGTTCGCCGAGCGAGGCGAGCAGCACACCGGTCTCGCCGAGCGCGGGCAGGACCTCGCCGATGTAGCCGAGGAAGGCGGGGTTGGGGCCGACGATGAGGACGGCGCGCTTGGCGAGGAGTTCCCGCTGCTCGTACAGCAGGAAGGCGGCCCGGTGCAGGGCGACGGCGGTCTTGCCCGTACCCGGCCCGCCCTCCACCACCAGAACACCCCGGTGGGAGTGGCGGATGATGCGGTCCTGCTCGGCCTGGATGGTCTGCACGATGTCGCCCATGCGGCCGGTGCGGGCCGAGTTCAGGGCGGCGAGCAGGACGGCGTCGCCGGTCGGGTCCTCGAACCCGGTGCGTTCCTCGTCGCCGAGGTCGAGGATCTCGTCGTGCAGCGCGGTGACGGTGCGGCCCTCGGTGGTGAGGTGGCGGCGCCGCCTGATGTCCATGGGCGTGTGCCCGGTGGCGAGATAGAAAGGCCGGGCGACGGGTGCGCGCCAGTCGATCAGAATCGGGGTGTGCGCGGTGTCGTCCGCGCGAATTCCGATCCGCCCGATGTGATGGACCGCGCCGCCGGCCTTTTCGGTGAGATCGATACGTCCGAAGCAGAGCGAACCGTCGACCGCGTTCAGCGCGGCGAGCAGGCCGGAACGCTCGACGACGAGGAGATCCCGTTCGAGCCGCGCCTGCTGGCCGGTGCCGACCGGGATCAGGGCGTCCGTGACCGACTCCGCGGCGTCACCGCGGAGCACATCCACGCGCGCGTAAAGCCGGTCGATGAATTCCTGCTCTTTCTGCAATTCAGCGATTTCACGCGCTTCACGGGTTGACAAAGCGGCTCCCTGCCAGGTACGGTGTGGTTATTCGGCCCCCTGTGAGGGGCCTTTTCTGTGGGCACACAGAAACACCGAATATACCCCCTGGCAGTGCCTCGACGCACCCCGGGTTTTCTTCACCCTCAATTCATTGTGCTCCGGTCAGATGACCTCGGCCAATTCCTCAAGCAGCCGCCGCTTCGGGCGTGCCCCGACCCGTGACCAGACCGGCTCGCCGTCCTTGAAGACCATGAGCGTCGGCATGGACAGGACGCCGTAACGCGTCGCGGTCTCCGGGTTGCGGTCCACGTCGATCACCACGACGTCGAGCCGCTCCCGCTCCTCGTCCGCGATGGAGCGAAGCACCGGCGCGAGCTGCCGGCACGGCCCGCACCAGTCCGCGGTGAACTCCACCAGGACCGGCCGCCCGGCCCCCAGCACCTCTCCGTCGAAGTCCGCATCCGTGACGCCCCTCAGATCCGTACCCACTTCACCCTCCCAGTTCGCAGCGCGGCGACGGATGATCCTCGGCCGCCAGCGCGTCCATGACCTTCTCGGCACGCTCCAACTGCGCGCCGACGCTCTCCCTCACGGCGGTCAACTCGCCGATCAGCGCATCGAGTTCGCCGAGCTTGCGCCGGTACACGGCGAGCGAGGCGGGGCAGGAGTCACCCTCCGGATGCCCGGCACGCAGACACTCCACGAAGGGCCGAGTCTCTTCAAGCTCGAACCCGAAGTCCTGCAGCGTACGAATCTGCTCCAGTGCCCGCAGATCCGCCTCGTCGTACTCCCGGTACCCGTTCCCGCCCCGCCGCGCGGGCAGCAGCCCGCGCGACTCGTAGTACCTCAACGTCCGCGTGGTGGTCCCGGCCCGCTCGGCCAGCTCTCCGATGCGCATGTCCCCGACGGTAGACCTTGACGCCGACGTCAAGGCCAGCCCCTGCTGGGAATGGCCTGCGCCTCCCCCGGGCCAGAAGGAGCAGTACCCGGCGATCACCTCCGGAGGAACCTGTGTCAGCGCTGTCCGAAGACCACATCCGCCGTGGTCACCGTCGCCGCCGTCCGCCCCGGGGCGCGCTGCCCCGCCCAGTACAGATTCATATGGGCGATCACCTTGTCCGGGGTCGGCGCCCCGTACTCGCTCAGGTCCTCCGTCGTGTGCGCGTCGGAGACCAGCGTCACGTCGTAGCCACGGGTCAGGGCGCCGTGGATCGTGGACCGGACGCAGAAGTCGGTCGCGGACCCGGCCACGACGAGATGCCCGACGCCGCGCTCCGCGAGCCGCCGCTCCAGGTCCGTGTCCTCGAAGGAGTCGCGGTACGTCTTGTGGACCACGGCCTCGCCCTCGCGCCGCTCCGCCAACTCCGGTACGTACTCCCAGGCCTCGCTCCCCCGCTTCAGTTCGTCGTCGTCGGAGTGCTGCACCCACACCACGGGCGCCTCCTGGGACCTGGCCCGGTCGACCAGCGACACGATGTTCGCCAGGACACGGTCACGGTCGTGGGCGGTCGCCACCACTCCGATCTGCACGTCTATGACGAGGAGGGCGGTGTGCGGGCGATCGGGCAGGGTGGTCATGGGCGCTCCGTCCGGGTCGTGGCCGAGGATTCGACCGTGCCCCACGGTAGACAAGCCCTCCGACAACAGCGCAAGGCGCCAGTCCCTATGCCGAGGCGCCCGTACCCTTCGCGCCGCCCTTGCCCAGGTTCCAGGGCTCGGCGGTGTACTTTCCCGGGGCGAACCGCTCGACTGCGTCAACGATCAAGGCAGAGTGATGCGGCCTCCGCCGGCGCCAGAGGGAGTTTCCGAGCGAGTAGAGGATTACTATTCTCGGCCCGCCAACGGCGATCGGCTTCTCCGGGAGAGCCCCCTCCTTCACCACCAACAGCAGCAGACTCTGCCTGCTGTTGAACCGAACCTGGTCGATACCAGCCCACCGCACGGTCTCCGTGCCCCCACGCCACACCTTGCTCATGCCCATGGGATCGATGCGCAGGGCCGGATATCGCGACGTGATGGCGATGAGCAGCAGCAGACTCACTACTCCCCCCATCACCGGTAGTCCCACATAGCCGGCGACACCCACGTCACCCATGAGCCCCATGTCTTCACCCATGATCAGCACGGCAACCACAAAGAGAATGAGTCCTTCGAGGAGCACCAGGCAGAGCATCGCCGCGAGGATCAAACCGAGGTAGAACCCGCCGCGGCGCGACCGCTCAGCGGGGAGCCAAAGCCCTTCGGTGGTGTTGAAGGGTGTGGTCATGATGTGTCCTTCGTCAACTCTCGGGCGGCGAGTGCGTGAAGAACAGCTCCTCGCTGGCGAAGCGTGATGGGACATCCCGTATGAACTGTCCAGGCTGACAGCGCAATGTCAACATGTGAACTGCCCCCGCACCGCGCGGAGTTCCTCCCGCCGCCCATGAGGCGCCATCCGCGCCCGGACCGCCTTACCGAGGTCCGGGCGCAGGAACCAGTCAAGTTCCAGGGCGAGTTGACGTACGACCGTCAGGCCGCGGCCGTGCTCGCCCTCCGGGCACGGATCCGTCACCGGAAAGACGGGCAACGGGTCCGTGCTCCCGTTCCGCCGCAGCTACCGCTCCACGAACGATTTCGCCATCCTCGACTTCGGCGACGCCCTGCCGCAGCGCGTACAGGCCGACAGTGCCTGGGGCTCAGTGTCGACCTCGGACAAGCCGCGCGAAGTGGACCGTTTTCAGCGGCGGTTCGACGCCATGGTCGCGTCGGCGCTGCCACCCGAGGACACTCCGGACCTTCCGCGCCGACTAGAACGAGAGCTGTAGGCCAACTATGCCCACCCACCGCACCTCCGCCGATGTCGCTCCTGAGCACGCGTGGCTCAAGTCGACGTGCAGCGACCCCGGCCAGAACTGCGTAGAAGTCGCCGAGACTCCCACCGGAATAGGTGTCCGTGACTCGAAGAACCCCACAGGCCCGGCCCTCCTCCTCACCCCCGAGATCTGGCAGCACTTCATCAACTACCTGGCCTGAGCCCGTAAGTTCACCCCGGCCGAACACTTCCCTGCCGGGGCCGTCCTCCTTGAAGAGCGTTTCGTCCCGCCGAGGTTGTTCGGTGACAACTCCAGAGGTGAGCGATGGCCGCTGGAGGGGCTGATACAGTCCCCCAGCCTTTCGGTCTTCAGTTCGAGGGGGGGCCTCGACAACCGGAAGGACAAGGGGGGTTTCCCTTTGTCGGGAAGACGTTTGCGTAACTTCTGTGTCGTCGCGGGGACTGCCGCCGCACTCACGATCGCCACCGCTACGGGAGCTTGGGCGAACTGGAGCAAGTCTCCTTTCAGCCTGGTCCAGGGGACCACTTCTCAGCAGTGGGTCGATGAGCAGTACAACGAGTTTCACTTCACTGGCTGTGACCAGGCGGGAACTTCGAACAGCGTCAATGTAGCGCTGTGGCAGCAGATCGACTTTGGCACGGACACGAAAATAGACACGTCGACGCTCACCAACTGCTTCAACGGGGCTGGGTACACGAGCACAGCGACCCAGTCCAATCTGCCGTACGACAGCTATTACCTTGAAGTCACCAAGCTCGGTTCGGGGTGCGGAGCTTGTACTGGTGCTGCTGACAAAGTGAGTGTAGACACAACCCTGGCTGACTGATCCTGCCGGGCCGTCACACAATGTGCGGCGGCCCGGATTTGTTCTCCATTCGAGGGTTCATGCGTTTCTCCTCTGCTCTACGCACGCATCCAGCCGTGCTGGCCTTCCCTGTAATTGGCCTCTTCTTCACCTACGTCTTCCTCACGACTACCCGCAACATTCAGCCGCTCATTGCGGTTCCGTGGCCCGCTCAGGTCGCGTCGTATGCCGTGCATGCCCCGCTCCCGATGGCGGCCGCGGCCGTGGCAGGCCTGGCCGCGGTTGAAGCGACACGACTGCGAGCCCTGGGCACCTGGGAGTTGGGCGCAGCGCGCTCCACGTGGCGCATTGCAGTCCAACCCATCCTCATCGCCGTGCTCTCCCTGTCTGCCCTCACCGCCGGCGTCATGGCCGGCGGGCTGTGGGTGGTCGGAGTCCTTCCCGATCTGTACGTGTTGCAGCTGATGGGGATCGTCGTCGTCCTGCTCACTGCGCACGCCGTCATCGGATTCGTCGTAGGGCGCAGATTCCATGCGCTGTACGCCGCGCCGCTCGTAGCCGTGGCGGTATTCATCGGGATCAGTTTTCCCCTGGGGACGGACAGTTACTGGGCGCACCATGTCACTGGGTCCATCTCCTGGGTGGGGTTCGGAGAGACGTACTCACTGGCCATGACGGCAGCCGCAGTGCTGCCGACGGTGTGTCTGGCGCTTGCCTGCGTTGTACTCGCATGGCGCCGGCGTATCGACGTCGCCTCTGTTGCCGCGTCCCTCGCTATCGCGGTCAGTGGCCTACTCGGCGCGTACAGCATCACCAAAGACTGGCGTGCAATCGCGCCGGCAGCCAAGGGCTTGGCCCCTATCACCTGCGAAGGAGACACGCCTGAAGTCTGCGTGCCGACAGCCGGCTCCCGGCACATCAGGGAGATTCAGGCCAAACTCGCCAAGATGACAGGCCAATTGCAGGCCGGGGGCGTCATCACTGAGCAGCCCACCCGCATCACCGACCGCACCGTGGCCGAAGCTCAGCACCTCGACACCAGAGGGGAGCATTGGACACTCAGCCTGGTGCCCGGCAACGCGGACCAGGCCCTTCGGGAGAACATCGCCATATCGGTCGTCGGGATGCCCTGCGCGGAACCGGACTGGAACGCTCTGCACTACAACACCCTCTGGGTCGCCCGGACCATAGGTGTGGAGAGCGATTACCTTGCCTGGCTGTCCCATGAGACCCAACAGTTCAAGCAAGGGCCGAGTCGAGGACAGCTCCTCGCCGAGATGACCAGAGTGAACAAGCTTCCACCGCAACAGCAGAAGGCCTGGTACTTCGAGCAGCTTCGGCATGCCTGCCGGACAGGTCGCTGAACGTGATCTGGTGGCTGCGACAGCGGGGGGGGCCTGGGCCTGCTGCCCGGCGCCCTGTTGGCTTTCATCCTGAGCGTCGGGCTCACTCTGGACATGGTCCTCGAATTCCCTGCGTTCCTGGGGGATTACGCGGTACCCACAGAGCTCAGCAACTTCTTCTGCCTCATCCCCTCCGTCGCTTTGGTCGTCTGCCTTGAACGGCGAATGCCCTCCGTGGAACGGTCCGCCGTCCGTAGGCTCGACGCGAGGGACATCACGCTGGCATCCGGTTTCGCTGTGCTCGTGACCGCAGTAGCCATCGCGATGTCCCCACTCGGAGCAGAAGCCCTGTGGACAGCGGCGCGCAACAACCTGCTCTTCTGTGGACTCGCCCTGGGCGCCTGGCCACTCCTCGGACACCGGGCGACCCTGCTCCCTGCCTTCTGGATGATTCACTCCATGTTCCTGGGGGGTCGGAGTCGCAACGACCCCTACCCCTGGGTGATCGTCACAGAGCGTGCCCATGTCGTACACGCTGCCGCAGGCGCTGCGGCCGTCTATCTGGCCGGAGTTCTCTCCCTCATCTGTTTCGCACCAAGGACCGACCGATGACTGTGCTGCTCGACCGTGTGACCTTCGGCTATCACCGCTGGATCCGCCCTGTCCTGTCCCGCTTCACCTATGAGGTCCCTGCGCATGGCCTGACCATCCTGCTCGGGCCCAACGGGGCGGGAAAGTCCACCACGATGGCTCTTCTCGCAGGCACGGTCGAGCCGAAGGCAGGCAAAGTCCTGTTCAGCGGCACGGACCTCACATCCGCCAGCCGTGAATACCGTCGCCAGGTGGCCTGGCTTCCTCAGCGTGTGCCCACCTCACGGCAGTTGACCGCCCGCGAGTACGTGGCATACGTCGCCTGGCTGAAGGGCGAGAGCCGCTCCCATGCATGGGAGCGCGCCGGAGCCACCCTCGACCAGGTCGGCCTGGCCGAGCAGGCCGGCCAAAAGACCGCCAATCTTTCCGGGGGCCAACTCCGCCGAGTCGGCATCGCCTGCTCCCTGGCCCACGACGCACGCGTCATCTTGTTGGACGAGCCGACGGCCGGGCTCGACCCTCACCAGCGCACAGTCTTCCGTGACGTGCTGCGAGAGGTCGCGGCGAAGACTCCGGTGCTCATGTCGACTCATGACATCGCCGACCTGGCCGACGAAGCCGACACCGTCACCCTTATGGATGGCGGCCGGGTTCGCCACCATGGCGGGACTCAGAGCTTTCTGGACCACGCGCGCCGTGACGCCGTACCGGCGCGCCGGGCAGAGTCGGCTTACTCCGTCCTCATGGGGCTGGACGGCTCGAAGTGACTTCGTAGCACCCCTTGTTCTCGAGGCCCCCTGCCTCAGCCGTTCGCCACCAGCTCCTTCTCCTCCACCCCCTCAACGGGTTCCGGCTGCTGCCTCGCCCCTCGCCGCGGCAGAAGTACCGCCACCAGAACCGTCCCGACCCCCAGCATTACCGCACCTACCAGACTCGTGTGCGCCACCGCGTCCGAGAAGGCGGAGCCGACCGCGTCGGCCATCTGCCTCGCGCCTCCCGCGAGCTGCTCGGCCTGCGCCTTGAGCTGGGCCGCCTGCTCGGGACTGGTCGCGGCCGCCGCCTTCTCGGCGGCCCGGTGGGCCTGGTCACCGATGCCCTGCGCCACCGCGTAGCCCGCGCCGACCGAGTCCTGCGCGGTGCCCAGCGCGTCGGCGGGCAGTTTCGAACCGGCCGTGTTGTCCGCCAGCCGCGACGAGTACGAGCCGGCCAGGACCGAACCGAGGATCGCGATGCCGAGCGAGCCGCCGAGTTCGAGCGACGTGTCATTGACCGCGCCGCCCACGCCCAGCTCCGACTCGGGAAACGAGCCCATGATCGCGTCGGTGCACGGCGAGAGGGCGAGGCCGATCGCAAGGCCGAGGATGACCAGAGGCACCACGAAGTCCCCGTACGACGACGAGGTGTCGATGCGCGTGAGGAGCGCGAGGGCCGCGGTGCCGCCGACCATGCCGACCGTCACTGTGATCCTCATGCCGATGCGCGGGGTGAGGTACCCCGTGAGCGCCGAGCCCACGAAGACCGCTCCGGCCAACGGCAGCATCCGTACTCCGGTGGCCAGCGCGTCGTAGCCGAGGACGAACTGGAGGTGCTGGGTGAGGTAGTAGAAGGCGCCGAAGACGGCGAGGAAGAAGAGGGCGACCGCGAGGTTCGAGCCGGAGAAGCGGCGGTCCGTGAAGCGGCGGACGTTCAGGACCGGGCGCGGGTGGCGCAGCTCCCACAGGACGAAGGCCACCAGGGCCACGCCCGCGACGACCGCAGCGCCGATCGCCTTGGCGCCCCAGCCGAAGTGCGGGCCCTCGATGATCATGTAGACGACGGCGCCGACCCAGACGACGGAGAGAAGTCCGCCGACGTAGTCGATGCGGTGCTGGTGCGCCGCCTTGGACGGCGGTACGAGGACGAGGGCGCCGACGAGGGCGACGGCGGCCACGGGCACGTTGATCAGGAACGTGGACGACCAGCCGTGGTTGCGCAGGAGCGCGCCGGCGACCAGGGGGCCGGCGGCGATAGCGAGCCCCGCGGTGGCGGTCCACAGCACGATGGCCTTGGCGCGCTCGGCGCTCGGGAAGGTGGCCGCGAGCAGCGACAGCGTGGCGGGCATGATCATGGCCGCGCCGACGCCCATCACCGCGCGGGCCGCGATGACCCCGGCCGAGCTGCCGACGAGCGAGCCCGCGACGGCGCCGCCGCCGAAGACCAGGAGGCCCAGGATGAGTGCGCCGCGTCGGCTGTACTTGTCGCCGATCGCGCCGAGCAGCAGCATCAGGGCCGCGTACGGGACGGTGTAACCGTCGATGACCCACTGGAGGTCGGCGCTGGTCAGGCCGAGGTCCTTGGTCATGTCGGGCGCCGCGACGGTGAGCGCGGTGTTCGCCATCACGATGATCAGCAGGCTCAGACAGAGCACGAGCAGGGCCCACCAGCGGCGGGCGTACGGCCGGTCCATCCCCTCGACCGGCTCCTTCATGACGAGGCGCATTCCTCTGCCACCCTCCGGGGCTCCCTGCCCCTCAGTCCACGAGTCCATGTGTCCGCATGCCCACGGACATTGCACATCAGTGTGCAATTACACAGCAGTGTGCAATTTACGTCACTGCACGGCACTGTGCAAAACCACGCGCGAACAGGGTCGGGACCGGGGTGCAGAATGAGCGCGTGACTTCAGGACGAGCCGACACCAACCGACGCCGCATCCTCGACGTCGCCCTCGCCGAACTGCTGCGCGACCCGGACGCGTCCATGGACCAGATCGCCAGGGCCGCGGGCGTCGTACGGCGCACGGTCTACGGGCACTTCCCCAGCCGCGAGGCGCTCGTCGCCGCGCTGGTCGACGACGCCGTCGCCGCGGTCGAGGCTGCACAAGCCGAGGGACGCGCGGGCGTGACCGACCCCGCCGAGGCCGTGTCCCGCTCCCTGCTCGCCGTATGGAAGGTCGCCGACCGCTACCGCCTGCTTGTCGCCCTCGCGCAGCGCGCAGTCACCGTCGAGGGCATCCGCGCCCGGCTGGCCCCGGTCCGCGACAGCTGCGCCGATCTACTCCAACAAGGCCTGGAATCAGGCGAGTTCATGTCACCTCTGCCGCCGCCTGCCCTCGCGTACGTCCATGAGCAGGTGCTGTTCGGGCTACTCGAAGCGGTCAACGACGGGCTGATCCCAGCAGAAGAGGCGGGCCGCTCCGCCGCGGTCACCGTACTGACCGCGGCAGGCGTACCCGCCTCACGCGCCACCGAACTCGTGGCAAAGATCGACTGACCGTCTGACCGACAGACCGCCCGGCTCACGCCTTGGCGAGCTCCTTCTCCTCGTCGCCGCCACCGCGCTGATCCGGCACGCCCGCCGGGACGGCACCGTCGTCGACGAGCGTCCGCTCGTCGAACGGCAGGTCCCCCGCCAGCACGCGTGCGACCCGGTCCTTGTCGACCTCGCCCGTCCACGTACCGATGAGAAGCGTCGCCACCGCGTTGCCCGCGAAGTTGGTGAGGGCGCGGGCCTCGCTCATGAAGCGGTCGATGCCGATGATCAGGCCGACGCCGTCGACGAGGGCCGGCTTGTGCGACTGGAGTCCGCTGGCGAGGACGGCGATGCCGGAGCCGGAGACACCCGCGGCGCCCTTCGAGGCGACCATCATGAAGAGCAGCAGGCCGATCTGCTGGCCGATGGCCATCGGCTGGTCCATGGCGTCGGCGATGAACAGGGAGGCCATGGTCAGGTAGATCATCGTGCCGTCGAGGTTGAAGGAGTAGCCCGTCGGAACCGTGATGCCGACGACCGGGCGGCTGACGCCCAGGTGCTCCATCTTCGCGATGAGCCGCGGCAGCGCGGACTCGGACGACGAGGTGGACAGGATGAGCAGGAACTCGCGGCCCAGGTACTTCAGGAGCGCGAACAGGTTGTAGCCGGTGGCCAGGCGCAGCAGGGTGCCGAGGACCACGACGACGAAGAGGATGCAGGTGACGTAGAAGCCGAGCATGATCGTGGCGAGTGCCTTGAGGGCGTCCATGCCGGTCTCGCCGATGACGGCCGCCATCGCGCCGAACGCGCCGACGGGCGCGGCCCACATGATCATGCCGAGGACGCGGAAGACCAGCTTCTGGATGTGCTCGACGCCCTTGAGGACCGGCTCACCGGCGCGGCCCATGGCCTGGAGCGCGAAGCCGACGAGGAGCGCGACCAGGAGGGTCTGGAGCACCTGACCCTCGGTGAACGCCGACACCATGGTCAGCGGGATGATCCCGAGGACGAAGTCGACGGGGCCCTCGGCGGCGTCCTTCGCGGCCGTGTGGCCGACGTCCTTGACGGCCTGCGTGAGGTGCATGCCGTCGCCCGGGTGCAGGATGTTGCCGACGACGAGGCCGATGGCGAGCGCGACCACGGACATGACCATGAAGTAGCCGAGCGCGAGGCCGCCGACCTTGCCGATCTTGGCGGCCTTGCGCACGGACCCGACGCCGAGCACGATCGTGCAGAAGATGATCGGCGAGATCATCATCTTGATCAGGTTCACGAAGCCGGTGCCGACCGGCTTGAGCTCCTTGGCGAAGTCGGGCCAGATGAAGCCGACCGCGATGCCGAGCAGGACGGCACCGATGACGGCGATGTACAGATAGTGGGTGCGGTCTCGCTTGGTGGCGGGTGCCACCTGGGTCTCGGCCACGGGTGCCTCCTGACGACGATGTCGGGCGTACGGGTAGGTGCGGGTGGTTCCGGCGTACGGAGAAGGCGTACGGAGAACCTGCACGTACGCGCCATGCGTGCGGCTCACGTCTGGCGAATCCCGGTGACTATCTCCCAGCTGGTGAAGGGCGTCACCCTTCCGTTCATTTAGTTCACGCTTATACGTTCACGCTCGTACCGATATACGTTCACGCTCGTACCGAGAGGCACACTGGGCTCCATGCGCTTCCCCTTCCTGCCACGCGCCCGCAGCCTGGCCGGCCAGCTCTTCGCGATGCAGGTCGTCCTGGTCGCCGTCGTGGTCGCGGGGTGCGCGCTGTTCACGTACGTCAGCGACGGCCGTCAGGCCGAGGAGGCCGCCCGGCGCCAGGCGACGGCGGCGGCGCGGGCGGTCGCGGACGCGCCCTCCGTCCACGAGGCGATCACCGGCGGCGGCGACCCGTCCCGTTCGCTCCAGCCCTACGCGACGGACGTCCAGCGCCACACCGGCGTGGACTTCGTCACGATCATGGATCCGCACGGCATCCGCTGGACCCACCCCGACAAGCGCCGCATAGGCGAGCGCTTCCTCGGCCATATCGGGCCGGCTCTGCGCGGCAGGACCTTCTCGGAGACGTACACGGGCACGCTCGGCCCCTCGGTGCGGGTGGTCACCCCGATCGTCACGGGCCACCGGATCGTCGGTCTGGTCAGCGCGGGCATCACGGTCGAGGAGATCAGCGCGCAGGCGCGCGGCCAGGTCCTCGCGGTGGCCGGCGTCGCGGCGGGCGCGCTCGTCCTCGGCGGCATCGGCACGTACGTGATCAACGCCCGGCTGCGGCGGCACACGCACGGGATGAACGCGACCGAGCTCAGCCGCATGCACGACTACCACCAGGCGGCGCTGCACGCGGTGCGCGAGGGCCTGGTGATGCTCGACGGGCAGCGCAGGATCGCCCTCATCAACGACGGGGCGCGCGAGCTGCTCGGCGTCGGCGAGGAAGGCGGAAGGGAGGGCGGCGGGGAAGGCGGCGAGGGAAGCAGCGGGGAGGGCGGCGGCAAGGACGTGGTCGGCCGTAATGTCGCCGAGCTCGGCCTGCCCGCGCCGCTGACCGGCGCGCTCCTGTCCGCCGAGCCCCGCGTCGACGAGGTGCATCTGACCGCGGACCGCGTGGTCGTCGTGAACACCTCCCCCGTCTCCAGCGGCGACCGGCGCGGCACCGTGGTGACCCTGCGCGACCACACCGAACTCCAGGCGGTGATGGGCGAGTTGGACTCGGAGCGGGGGTTCACGCAGGCGCTGCGCTCGCAGGCCCACGAGGCGGCGAACCGGCTCCACACCGTCGTCTCGCTGATCGAGCTGGGCCGGGCCGACGAGGCGGTCGACTTCGCGACGGCCGAGCTGGAGCTGGCGCAGACCCTCACCGACCAGGTCGTCGCCGCGGTGAACGAGCCGGTGCTCGCCGCGCTCCTGCTGGGCAAGACGGCCCAGGCCAACGAGCGCGGCGTGGAACTCGTGATCTCCGAGGACACCCTCATCGACGACGGTCTGGTGCCGCCTACGCTGCCGGCCCGCGACCTCGTGACGATCCTCGGCAATCTGCTCGACAACGCGGTCGACGCGGCTCAGGGCTCCCCGCACGCGAAGGTGACGGTCACGGCCCGTGCCGAGGACGACACCCTGCTCCTGCGGGTCGCGGACACGGGCCCGGGCGTCGCCGCCCCGCACACGGACGCGGTCTTCGAGCGGGGCTGGTCCACGAAGCCCGCGGGCCCCGGCGGCCGCGGTCGTGGCCTCGGTCTCGCGCTCGTCCAGCAGTCCGTCACCCGCAACGGCGGCACCCTCACCCTGACCGAACACCCCACCGGCGGCGCGCAGTTCACGGTCACGCTGCCTCTCCAGCGCGCGAGCGCGCCCCTGCCCACCGGAGGCATCGCATGACAGAGCCCGGCCCCACCGGCGACGCCATCCGCGTACTGGTCGTCGAGGACGATCCGGTGGCCGCCGACGCGCACGTCCTCTACGTGAACCGGGTCCCCGGATTCACCGCGATCGGCAAGGCCCACACGGCGGCCGAGGCCCATCGCGCCCTGGAGCGCACCCAGGTCGACCTGCTCCTGCTCGACCTGCACCTGCCCGACGGCCACGGGCTGCAGCTGGCGCGCTCACTGCGGGCGGCGGGCCACCACACGGACGTCATCGCGGTCACCTCGGCCCGCGATCTCACGGTCGTCCGCGAAGGGGTGTCGCTCGGCGTCGTGCAGTACGTCCTGAAGCCCTTCACGTTCCCGACGCTGCGCGACCGGCTCGTGCGGTACGCGGAGTACCGGGCGGCGGCGGGCGAGGCGGGCGGCCAGGACGAGGTCGACCGCGCTCTGGCCACGCTGCGCGCCCCCGGCCCGGCGGCGCTCCCCAAGGGGCTGAGCGCGCCGACCCTGGAGCGGGTCACGGCCACTCTGCGCGCCGCCCCCGAGGGCCTGACGGCGGCCGCGGCGGCCGAGTCCGTCGGGATCTCGCGCATCACGGCGCGCCGCTACCTGGAGCATCTGGTCGAGTCGGGCCGCGCGGTCCGCAGCCCCCAGTACGGGCAGGTGGGCCGTCCGGAGCTGCACTACCGGTGGCTCGCAGCGGTGTAGACCATTGGTCAACTCGCCACTCCTGCACGGGGATTGACCTTGCTCGGACCCCGACCGTACGTTCACCGGGCAGCCCCGCTCGGCAAGCCGGCCGGCGGCGGCCCGTAGGAGGTCGTGCCCGTGCGCCCCACCGCCCCAGTACTCCTCAGCGCCACTCTGCTCGTCGCCGCGGCCGGCCTGACGGCCTGTGGCAGCAGCTCCGGCGACGACCCGAACACCGTAAGGATCTCGTTCAAGCAGTCGACCGACAACCAGATACGTGTCATGGACAAATATCTGGCGTCGATGAAGAAGCAGTTCGAGAAGGAGAACCCCGGCAAGAAGGTGAAGCTGGTGCCCATCACGGCGCCGGACTCCGAGTACTACACCAAGCTCCAGCAGATGCTGCGCTCCCCGAAGACGGCACCGGACCTGGTCTACGAGGACACGTTCCTCATCAACTCGGACATCACCAGCGGCTATCTGAAGCCGCTCGACCCCTACCTCGCCAAGTGGCCCGACTGGAACCAGTTCGTCGACACGGCGAAGAACGCGGCGAAGGCCCAGGACGGCAAGACGTACGGCGTCCCGGACGGCACCGACACCCGCGGGCTCTGGTACGACAAGGGCATCTTCGCGAAGGCCGGCATCAAGACCCCCTGGCGGCCGAAGACCTGGAACGACGTCCTCGACACGGCCCGCGTCATCAAGAAGAAGGTCCCCTCCGTCACCCCGCTCAACGTCTACACCGGCAAGCCCGGCGGCGAGCAGTCGGCCATGCAGAGCTTCGAGATGCTGCTGTACGGAACCGGATCCGGGGCCGCCGCGCCGGGCACCGCCGACCCGCTGTACGACAGCTCCACCAACAAGTGGATCACCGCGGGCAAGCCCTTCAAGGACGCGCTCACCTTCGTCAGGACGGTCTACGCCGAGAAGCTCGGCCCCGACGTCTCCGACGCCCTCGACCCGAACATCGGCACCCGCATCCGGGGCGAGTTCCTCCCCCAGGGCAAGCTGGCGATCAACCTCGACGGCTCCTGGCTCCCGCAGGACTGGCTGACGGGCAGCGGCCACGAGTGGCCCGAGTGGTCGCAGAAGCTGGGCCTCGCCCCCATGCCCACGCAGAACGGCCAGGCGCCGGGCAAGGTCAGCATGTCGGGCGGCTGGACCTGGTCGATCCCGTCGAAGGCGTCCAACCCCGACCTGGCTTTCCGGTTCATCAAGACGATGCAGACCAAGGCCAACGCCCAGAAGTGGTACATCGCCAACTCCGGCATCGCGGTGCGCAAGGACGTCGCCGCCGACCCGGCGTACGTGAAGGCGCAGCCCGGCATCAAGTTCTTCACGGACCTGGTGGCGTCCACCCACTACCGGCCCGCCTACCCCGCGTATCCGAAGGTCTCCACGGCGATCCAGGAGGCGATGGAGTCGGTGACCACGGGCGACAGTTCGGTGGAGAAGGCGGCGAGCACCTATGACGAGCAGCTGAAGACGGCCACGGACGGCAAGGTGATCACGAAGTGAAGGCGGGGCGGGGCGGTGTGCGCCGCTCCCTGACACGCGCCCTGCCCCTGACCCCCTCCCTGGTCCTCCTGCTGCTGTTCCTCGCGGGCCCGATCGCGTACTGCGCCTACATCGCCTTCACCGACCTGCAGTTGACCGGCCAGGCCCGCTCCTCCTTCGTGGGCTTCGACAACTTCACGGCCGCGTTCAGGGACGACGCGTTCCTGAACGCGGTCTGGCTCACGCTCGTGTTCACCGTCCTGTCCTCCCTCATCGGCCAGAACACCCTGGGCCTCGCCCTGGCCGCCCTGATGCAGCGCGCCTCGAAGACGGTCCGCACGGTCACGGGCGCGGTGGTGGTCTGCGCGTGGGTCCTGCCGGAGGTCGTCGCGGGCTTCCTGCTCTACGCGTTCTTCCGCCGCGAGGGCACCCTGAACGCGATCCTCGGATGGCTCCATCTCCCCACCCAGAACTGGCTGTTCACCCTGCCGATCCTCGCGGTGTCCTTCGCGAACGTGTGGCGCGGCACCGCGTTCTCGATGCTCGTCTACTCGGCGGCGCTCGGCGAGATACCCAAGGAGATCACCGAGGCGGCGGAGATGGACGGCGCCGGGGGCTGGCGCCGCATGTGGCACATCACGCTGCCGATGATCCGCCGCTCCATCGGCACGAACCTCATGCTGAACACCCTGCAGACACTGTCCGTCTTCGGCCTGATCTGGGTGATGACGCGCGGCGGCCCCGGCAACCGCAGCCAGACCCTCCCCCTGTTCATGTACGAGCAGGCCTTCCAGAAGAGCATGATCGGCTACGGCACGGCGGTCGCCCTGCTCCTCCTGGTCGTCGGCTCGCTGTTCTCGCTGGTCTATATGCGCCTGCTGCGCTCGGAGGCCTGAGTGTCCGCGTCCCGCACCGCCCGCCACCGCCTCGCGGCCGACGCCGGCCTCCTCGTGGTCGCCGCCGCGTTCGTCCTCCCGCTGGCCTGGGTGATCCTCTCCGCCCTCGACCCGCACGCGAACCTCCAGGTGAAGATCCCGGGCGGGGTCACCCTGGACAACTTCGACGCGGTCCTGACGCCCGATCACCTTCACGCCGCTCCTCAACAGCCTGCTGCTGTGCGGCGGGGCGACACTCCTCACGGTGGCGAGCGCGGCGCTCGCGGCCTACCCGCTGTCCCGCTACCGCTCCCGCTTCAACAACCCGTTCCTTGCGACGGTCCTGTTCGGGACGTGCCTCCCCATCACGGCGATCATGGTCCCGGTCTACGCGCTGTTCGTGCAGGTCAATCTGATCGACACGATGCAGGGCACGATCTTCTTCTTCGCCGCGTCCCAACTCCCGTTCGCCATCTGGCTGATGAAGAACTTCATGGACGGCGTCCCGAAGGAGCTGGAGGAGGCGGCCTGGACGGACGGGGCGTCGTCGTTCCAGTCCCTGATCCGCATCGTCCTCCCGCTGATGGGTCCGGGGGTCGCCGTCGTCACCGTCTTCTCCTTCGTCATGATGTGGGGCAACTTCTTCGTCCCCTTCATGCTCCTGCTCTCCCCCGAGCAGATGCCGGCCTCGGTCAGCATCAACGACTTCTTCGGCAACCGCGGCACCGTGGTCTACGGCCAGCTCGCGGCCTTCTCGATCATCTACTCGACACCGGTGGTCCTGCTGTACGTGCTGGTGGCCCGCCGCTTCGGCGGCGGCTTCGCGCTCGGGGGCGCGGTCAAGGGCTGACGGACCCCCTCCGTGGGCCCCCTCCCAACCACTCCCGTACGTTCACACAAAGCGTGACCCGGTGCGAACAGACCGTAGCCATCCTCCCCCTTCGCCCCTAGCGTGTGCCCGTGCACCCAAGCGACGACTCCGCTCCACCGTTCAACGCCCCGGCCGCCCGACGCCTCCGTGAGGCGCTCGGCATGGCGCCCGGGCACGTCGCGTACGGCATGCGTGCCTCGTACGGGCAGCATCACGTCACGCCCGACACGGTCGTCGCCTGGGAGCAGGAGCTCGCCTCGCCGACCGCTTCGGAGCTCACGGCGCTCGCGGGTGCCCTGTGGTGTTCGCCGGGGGATCTCATCGGCGCCGCGCGGACGCTGCGCGAACACCGGCTCGCGCGGGGCATGGCACCCGAGGACGTGGCCCGCACGGTCGGGGTGGAGATCCACGCGTATCTGCGGATGGAGGAGACCGGCGAGTGGCGGGGCAGCGAGCGCCAGTCGGCGGCCCTCGGCGAGGTGCTCGCCCTGGCGCCGCCCGACTTCGCGACCGTCACGGGCCGCGACGAGCAGCTGGCGGACTTCCTGCGCAGCGCGGTGACGACGCGCTGGCAGGCGTACGCGCGGCCGATCGCGAAGCTCGTCCCGGTGGACCGGGTGCGCCTCGACGACGTGCTCCAGGAGATGCACCTCGAGTACCAGGCCCTGATGGCCGCGACTCTCAGCTGGGGCGGGGGCGCCGGGCAGGGTACCGGCGACGCGGGGCGGGAGTTCCTGGAGGGCGTACTCGACGACTTCTGGACGAGGATGCGCCTCAGGTAGGACTCCCGACCGCCGGGCGCGAGGCGTCCGGAACTGCGCGAGGCGTCCGGAACTAGAAGACGGACTCGGCCTCGTCCATGCGGTCCTTCGGGACCGTCTTCAGTTCGGTGACGGCCTCGGCGAGCGGGACCATCACCACGTCGGTGCCGCGCAGCGCCGTCATCCGGCCGAAGACGCCCTGGTGCGCCGCCTCGACGGCGTGCCAGCCGAAGCGCGTGGCGAGGACACGGTCGTACGCGGTGGGGGTGCCGCCGCGCTGGACGTGACCGAGGATGACCGGCTTGGCCTCCTTGCCGAGGCGCCGCTCCAGCTCGAAGGCGAGGGCCGTGCCGATGCCCTGGAAGCGCTCGTGGCCGAACCGGTCGATCTCGCCGGTGCGGTAGTCCATGGTGCCCTCGGCGGGGTGCGCGCCCTCGGCGACGCAGATGACGGCGAACTTCTTGCCGCGCGCGAAGCGTTCCTCGACCATCGTGACGAGGTCGGCCGGGTCGAAGGGCCGCTCGGGCAGGCAGATGCCGTGCGCGCCGCCCGCCATGCCGGACTCCAGGGCGATCCAGCCCGCGTGCCGGCCCATGACCTCGACGACCATGACGCGCTGATGGGACTCGGCGGTGGTCTTCAGCCGGTCCATCGCCTCGGTGGCGACGCCGACGGCGGTGTCGAAGCCGAAGGTGCGGTCCGTCGCGGAGATGTCGTTGTCGATGGTCTTCGGTACGCCGACGACGGGCAGACCGGCGTCGGACAGCATCCGGGCGGCGGTGAGCGTGCCCTCGCCGCCGATGGGGATGAGGACGTCGAAGCCGATCTCGGAGGCCAGCTCTATGGCGTTCTCGCAGGCGGCGCGGAAGCGGTCGCGCTCGAGCCGGGAGGAGCCGAGGATGGTGCCGCCGCGGGAGAGGATGCCGCTCACGGCGTTCAGGTCGAGGTGACGGTAGCGGCCGTCGAGCAGTCCGGCGTATCCGTCCTCGAAGCCGATGACGTCGTCGCCGTAGTGCGTGACGGCCCGGTGGACGACCGACCGGATCACTGCGTTCAGGCCAGGACAGTCGCCGCCGGCGGTGAGAACTCCGATACGCATCGTGCGTGTCTCCTGCTCGCTGTTGAGACGTCTGAGCCGTTCCGATTCTTCCACGCCCATGGGGGCGATGCCGTTCACCTGCGGTCACACCGGCGCCCCCGGCGCGTGCGCGAGGGCCCTTGCACCCCTTGGACCAGGGCCTTTGTCCGCCGGGCGATGTATCCACCCCCGGAGGTATTGTCAAGAGGACACGGCGACGACCTTTTTTTGACGCAACTCCAACGCAACTCCAACGGAACGGAGAGCACGCGTGACGCGCAGCGTGTACGTGACCGGGATCGACCGGGGAGACGGCCGGCAGGTCGTCGAGCTGGGGGTCATGGAGCTCCTGACCCGGCAGGTGGACCGGGTGGGCGTGTTCCGTCCGCTCGTCCACGACGGTCCCGACCGGCTCTTCGAACTGCTGCGGGCGCGCTACCGCCTCTCCCAGGACCCGGCGACGGTGTACGGCCTCGACTACCACGAGGCGTCGGCCGTACAGGCGGAGCAGGGTACCGACGAGCTCGTCTCGCGGCTCGTGGACCGCTTCCACCAGGTCGCCCGCGACTACGAGGTCGTCCTCGTCCTCGGCACGGACTTCGCCGACACCCAGCTCCCCGACGAGCTGGCCGTCAACGCCCGCCTCGCGAACGAGTTCGGGGCGTCAGTCATCCCGGTGGTGGGCGGCCGGAAGCAGACCGCCGAGTCCGTGCGCGCCGAGACCCGCAACGCGTACCGCGCCTACGAGGTGCTCGGCTGCGACGTGCTCGCGGTGGTCGTGAACCGGGTGGCGCCCCAGGACCGTGAGGCGATCCGGGCCGGCCTGGAGTCCCAGCTGCCGGTGCCCACCTACGTCCTGCCGGACGAGCCCGCCCTGTCCGCGCCGACGGTCGCCCAGATCACCCAGGCGCTGGGCGGCGAGGTGCTGCTCGGTGACGGCGCGGGCCTGGCGCGCGACGCGCTGGACTTCGTGTTCGGTGGGGCGATGCTGCCCGCGTTCATCAAGGCGCTGACGCCGGGCTGTCTGGTCGTGACGCCCGGGGACCGGGCCGACCTCGTGGTGGGCTCGCTGGCCGCGCACAGCGCGGGCACCCCGCCGATAGCCGGCGTCCTGCTGACCCTCGACGAGCGGCCGGGCGAGGAGATCCTGACGCTCTCCGACCGGCTCGCGCCCGGCACGCCGGTGGTGGCGGTGAAGGGCGGCTCCTTCCCCACGGCGGGTGAACTGTTCGCCATGGAAGGCAAGTTGAACGCGGCGACGCCCCGCAAGGCGGAGACGGCACTCGGCCTCTTCGAGCGGTACGTCGACACGGCGGGCCTCCTGGAGCGCGTATCGGCGCCGTCCAGCGACCGTGTCACGCCGATGATGTTCGAGCACAAGCTCCTGGAGCGGGCCCGGGCCGACAAGCGCCGCGTCGTCCTGCCCGAGGGCACCGAGGAGCGCGTCCTGCGCGCGGCCGACGTGCTGCTGCGGCGCGGGGTGTGCGACCTGACGCTGCTCGGCCCGGTGGAGCAGATCCGCAAGAAGGCCGCCGACCTCGGCATCGACCTGGTGGACTCGCAGCTCGTCGACCCGGCCACGTCCGCGCTGAGGGAACGGTTCGCCACCGAGTACGCGAAGCTGCGCGCCCACAAGGGCGTGACGGTCGAGCTCGCGTACGACGTGGTGGCGGACGTGAACTACTTCGGGACGCTGATGGTGCAGGGCGGTCTCGCGGACGGCATGGTGTCGGGTTCCGTGCACTCGACGGCGGCGACGATCCGGCCCGCGTTCGAGATCATCAAGACGAAGCCGGACGCGGCCATCGTGTCCTCCGTCTTCTTCATGTGCCTCGCCGACCAGGTCCTCGTGTACGGGGACTGCGCGGTGAACCCGGACCCGGACGCGCAGCAGCTCGCCGACATCGCCGTGCAGGCGGCCGCCACCGCCGAGCAGTTCGGTGTGGACCCGCGGATCGCGATGCTGTCGTACTCGACGGGCACGTCCGGTTCGGGCGCGGACGTCGACAAGGTGCGCAAGGCCACCGAGCTGGTGCGCGAGCGGCGCGCCGACCTGCGCATCGAGGGCCCGATCCAGTACGACGCGGCGGTCGAGCCGTCGGTGGCGGCGACCAAACTGCCCGGCTCGGAGGTCGCGGGCCAGGCCAGCGTGCTGATCTTCCCCGACCTGAACACCGGCAACAACACGTACAAGGCCGTCCAGCGTTCGGCGGGTGCCATCGCCGTCGGCCCGGTCCTCCAGGGGCTGCGCAAGCCGGTCAACGACCTGTCGCGCGGCGCGCTCGTGCAGGACATCGTCAACACCGTCGCCATCACGGCCATCCAGGCCCAGACCCCCATCGAAAAGGCATGACCACCGTGGCAGCAACGCGCGTTCTCGTCCTCAACTCCGGCTCCTCGTCCCTGAAGTACCAGCTGATCGACATGGAGAGCGGCGACCGGCTCGCCGCGGGGCTCGTCGAGCGCATCGGCGAGGAGACGTCACGCCTCAAGCACACGCCGCTCACCGGGGGCGGCGAGGCGCGGGACACCGAAGGGCCGATCGCCGACCACTCCACCGCCCTCAAGGCGGTCGCCGCGGAACTGAGCCGGGACGGGCTCGGCCTCGACTCCCCCGAACTCGCCGCGATCGGCCACCGCGTGGTGCACGGCGGCAAGCACTTCACCCAGCCGACCGTCATCGACGACGCCGTGCTCAAGGAGGTCGAGCGGCTCATCCCGGTGGCGCCGCTGCACAACCCGGCGAACCTCATCGGTATCCGCACCGCGACGGCCCTGCGCCCCGATCTGCCGCAGGTCGCCGTCTTCGACACCGCGTTCCACACGACGATGCCGGAGTCGGCCTCGCGCTACGCGATCGACGTGAAGACGGCCGACGAGCACCGCATCCGCCGCTACGGCTTCCACGGCACGTCGCACGCGTACGTGTCGCGCAGGACGGCCGAGCTCCTCGGCAAGGAGCCGGAGGAGGTCAACGTCATCGTGCTGCACCTGGGCAACGGCGCCTCCGCGTCGGCGGTGCGCGGCGGGGTGTGCGTGGACACCTCGATGGGCCTGACGCCGCTGGAGGGGCTGGTGATGGGGACGCGTTCAGGAGACGTCGACCCGGCGGTCATCTTCCATCTGATGCGGGTGGGCAACATGTCGGCCGACGAGATCGACGTCCTGCTCAACAAGAAGAGCGGCCTCGTCGGCCTGTGCGGCGAGAACGACATGCGGGAGATCCGCCGCCGTATCGACGAGGGCGACGAGGAGGCGCGCCTCGCGTTCGACATCTACGTGCACCGTCTGAAGAAGTACATCGGCGCCTACTACGCGGTGCTCGGCCGGGTGGACGCGCTGGCGTTCACGGCGGGGGTCGGCGAGAACGCGGCGCCGGTGCGGGAAGCTGCGGTCGCGGGCCTGGAGGAGCTGGGTCTCGCGGTCGACGCCGAGCTCAATTCCGTACGTTCCGACGAACCGCGGATCATCTCGCCCGAGTACGCCAGGGTCGCCGTCGCGGTCGTCCCGACGGACGAGGAGCTGGAGATCGCGCGGCAGACCTACGCCCTCGTGCATGACTCCGCCGACCGCAACGACTGAGCGCACCACCGCCCATTTGTAGTTTCCACCAGACGGAATATTCCGTAGCGAAACAAACCGATAGGATCGCCCCCATGCGCCGTTCCAAAATCGTCTGCACGCTGGGCCCCGCCGTCGACTCCGAAGAGCAGCTCGTTGCGCTGATCGAAGCCGGTATGAACGTGGCCCGCTTCAACTTCAGCCATGGCACGCACGCCGAGCACCAGGGGCGGTACGACCGTGTCCGGGCCGCCGCGGAGAAGACCGGCCGCGCCGTCGGTGTCCTCGCGGACCTCCAGGGCCCCAAGATCCGTCTCGAGACCTTCGCCGAAGGCCCCGTCGAGCTGGTGCGCGGTGACGAGTTCACCATCACCACCGACGACGTGCCGGGCGACAAGTCGATCTGCGGCACGACCTACAAGGGTCTGCCCGGCGACGTCTCCAAGGGCGACCAGATCCTCATCAACGACGGCAACGTCGAGCTGCGCGTCGTCGAGGTCGACGGCCCGCGCGTGAAGTCGATCGTCGTCGAGGGCGGTGTCATCTCCGACCACAAGGGCATCAACCTGCCCGGCGCGGCCGTGAACGTGCCCGCGCTGTCCGAGAAGGACGTCGAGGACCTGCGGTTCGCGCTGCGGATGGGCTGCGACATGGTCGCCCTCTCCTTCGTGCGCGACGCCGAGGACGTCAAGGACGTCCACAAGGTGATGGACGAGGAGGGCCGCCGGGTCCCCGTCATCGCCAAGGTGGAGAAGCCGCAGGCGGTCGAGAACATGGAGGGCGTCGTCGCGGCGTTCGACAGCGTCATGGTGGCCCGTGGCGACCTCGCCGTCGAGTACCCGCTGGAGAAGGTCCCGATGGTGCAGAAGCGCCTCGTGGAGCTCTGCCGCCGCAACGCCAAGCCGGTGATCGTCGCGACCCAGATGATGGAGTCGATGATCACCAACTCCCGCCCCACGCGCGCCGAGGCGTCCGACGTCGCCAACGCGATCCTGGACGGCGCGGACGCGGTCATGCTGTCCGCCGAGTCCTCGGTGGGCGCGTACCCGATCGAGACCGTGAAGACGATGTCGAAGATCGTCGTCGCGGCCGAGGAGGAGCTCCTCTCCAAGGGTCTGCAGCCGCTCGTGCCCGGCAAGAAGCCGCGCACGCAGGGCGGTTCGGTGGCCCGCGCCGCCTGCGAGATCGCCGACTTCCTGGGCGCCAGGGGCCTGGTGGCCTTCACCCAGTCCGGCGACACCGCCCGCCGGCTCTCCCGCTACCGCGCGGCCCAGCCGATCCTGGCCTTCACCACGGACCCGTCCACGCGCAACGCGCTCACCCTGAGCTGGGGCGTCGACCCGCACATCGTGCCGTACGTCGACAACACCGACGCAATGGTCGACCTGGTCGACGCCGAGGTGGTGAAGCTGAACCGCTTCAACGACGGTGACACCGTGGTCATCACGGCCGGCTCGCCCCCCGGCGTCCCCGGCACGACCAACATGGTCCGGGTGCACCACCTGGGCGGCGGAGAGCGCGACTGACGGCTCCGCTCCCCGAACAGCACTGAGGGCGCCCCCTGTTGAAGGGGGCGCCCTCGGCGTTTTCGCGTTCTTGCGTTTTCGCGTTCTTTGTAGCGAGGTCAGCCGGTGAGGTACTGGTGGAGACCCGGCACGTGCAGGTTGCCGCCGAACTGACCGGCCTGCTTCACCTTCACGTTCGTGAAGTAGATCAGCGGGATGTTCAGCGGCGGCGGGTGCTCCGCGTCGAACGTGATCGGAATCAGCCCCAGGAGGTTCCCCGAGATCGACTCCGTGTACATGATGGTCTTGCCGCCGCGGATGGTGGACGTGGTGCCCTTGCCGGCCTGGACGTGGTACGTCTTGCCGTCCGGACCGTCGACCAGCTGGTGCAGGTCACCGATGTCGGTGCCGTCCGAGATGACGTACTTCAGGACCTTCTTGATGGTGCCGTTGGGCGTGCGCACGTTCACGACGCCCTTGTAGTCCGCGCCCTTGAGGGTCAGCGAACTGGCTTCGAGACGCCACGAGTCGTTCGGGACCTGAGCAGGGGTCTGCTCGTTGTTCCCCTCGGCGTCCGTGGCGGCCGGGCAGTTGTCCGGCGCCGCGGAGGCGCCCGGCAGCGGCGCCGCCGGAACCACCTTCGTGACCTTGTCCGTCGTGTCCTTGACGGCCTTCCCGGCCTTGTCCGCCGTGTCCTTGACCGTGTCCGTGACCGGCTTGGTGACCTTGCCGACCGTGTCCGTGACCGTGCCGCCCACGTCCGTGGACTTGGAAGCCGAGGGGGTCGGGGTCGCCGACTCCTTCTGGCCCGTCCCCAGCAGGTTGTCGAGCGCGTCGCCCACGCCCAGCGGATCGAGCGGGTTCTTGGTCGCGGAGGCCGACGGGGTCGGTGTCGCGGACTTCGGTGCCGTCGTGCTGTCCGAGGAACCGCCCGACGTGTCCGAGGACTTGGACGCGGAGGGCGACGGGGTGGGCGTGGCCTTGTCGCCGGAGCCCGCCGTGCCGTCCTTCGTGTCCTTGCTCGCGGACGCGGAGGGCGACGGGGTCGGGGTGGGCGAGGCGGACTCGTCCCCCTTGCCGTCCTTCGCTTCCTTGGACGCCTTGACCGCGTCGGCGCACGCCTTGTAGTCGTCCGCCGAGAACTTGGTCGGGTTGTCCTTGGCCTGGGCGAGCGTGGGGGTCAGGCCCATGCCCATCAGTACGGCCGTCGGCATCGCCGCGATGGCTATCGCCTTGCCCGCGGGCATGTGCAGCCTCGTGAACAGATGCTTTCTGGGGGCTGCATGCCGCGGCCCGGTTCTCTCACGGAACTCTGCCGCAGAGTTCTCGTGGTGCACCTCGTCAGCCGGCACGGTGCCTCCCGTTCGTCCCGTCGTTGCCGTTCGGGCTCGTTCCTGACAGATCGTCCGACCCACCACCGAAGGCGTCGAAGGCGACCGGCTCGCCCTTCCGGGAGTCCGCGTCGTCCGCCGGCTTCGCGCCGCCGGTCTCCTTCGCGACCCGTGCGGGCCCCCAGGAGATACCGAGAGCGCCGCCGAGCAGCGCCAGCAGGAAGCCGATGACGAAGCCACCGAAGTTCGAGACCACCAACGAGACCAGGGCGAGCAGGATCGCCGCGACGCCCGCGAAGATGCGGGACATCGGCTGGAACCAGAGCGTCAGGCCGAGCACCACAAGCAGGACACCGATGATCAGTGAACCGGCGCCGGCGGTCGTCGACATCCGGATGGTCATCGAGCCGAGCGAGAGGTTCGCGTACGGGAAGTACATGATCGGAATGCCGCCCAGCAGCGTCAGCAGACCACCCCAGAATGGGCGCTGACCGCGCCACCCTCGGAACGATCGGCGCGTCTGGCCGAGCCTGTCGCCCAGCCCTGCTTGCGCTTCGGCGCTCATGTCGTACAGCTCCTCGGGAATGGCGTTGTTCTGTGGTGATGGTGCGTGTCGGATTCGGGCACGGGGACGTCCCGGAGCTTCCCGTTCGCCCCCGCGCCCGGCCGTTCAGCGCTGTGAGTGCATCAGACCCTGGGGCCTAGTAGCACTCGTGCTTGCCCTTCTGCACCTGCATGTGCAGGCCGGAGAGCTTGAAGGTGCCGGCCGTGGTCGCCCACGCACGCTGCTTGACATCCTCGAAGTGCACCGAGTCGGCCTGCTGCGCGAACGAGTCCTGGACGTACTTGTCGCCCTTCGACGGACCCGGACCCTTGGTGGTCGAGTTGATACCGACGCCGATGTCGATGTTGTTGAACGTGGCGTTGGTGTGCAGGTCGTCGGCGTCGATGTAGAGCTTCTTCGCCTCGACGCGGGGACCACCCGCGGCGCCGGCGCTGAGCTTCATCGACACGGTGCCGAAGACCGGCACCGGCACGACGACCGACTGGCACAGGTTGGTGATCTTCGCCTCGTCGAGGCCGACGACGGCGACCGGGTGCGTACCCGTCTTACCGCTGTCGAGCGCCCCGTACTGGACGAATCCCGTACCGTCGAGCGAGTCTGCCGTCACCTTGAACGACTGACCCGAAACACTGAACGATGCCGCAAGCGCACCCTGCGAGAGGGCGACGCCTATCGCGGCAGTCGCCGCGACGCTCGGCACCATGACTACGGCGAACCGCTTCCATCTGGTTCCGCCACGAGCCACGGACTCCATGACTTTCCTCCTTCTCGGACGTACATCTCCGGCCCTGACTGCACCCCTTGGGGCACTCAGCCGGGCAGGGATGGGAGAAGTGCTACGTCCTCGGGAAGGAGAGCGCCCGGACCGGGGCGCTCAACTGGCACCCGAATCACCGGCGATCACCCCCGAGCGACAACCACTGGTCGCACCTGACAGTCACGCGCAACCTGCTGGACAGGCCCTGCCGGTCAGCAGAGACCCCCCTGTCCAAGGCCGGCGGCACTGCTACCGGCCTGCTCGGTGGGGACCCTGAAACCCCGCGACCCGATTGGCTGTCGGACTGCGGGACGAGGACCGAGCGTCGCCGATCGTGGTGCATTCTCGGCCTGGGCACAAGGGGCTTCGTTACTCGCTAGTAACGGACGGATAACCGAACGGCGACCCGGCGGCATCGACCGGCAACACAGGGTGCTGCCAGGCGAGTTGCCAAAACAGAGGAAGAAGGGGCGTAACCGGACAGATGAAGGACCCCGACTTACTCCAAGTAACAGCGGCCGCCTTTACCAAGATTTGGTAAAGGGCGACCGCTGTGCGCCCGTGGGGACAGAACTTTCACCTGGGCACCACATGGCCCGGCGTTTAGGGACTGGTCAGAAACCGGTCAGAAGAGAACGCGGGCCAGAGCTGCACGGCCCGTAGTCACCCGCGGATCATCGGACCCGACGACCTCGAAGAGTTCGAGCAGCCGCACCCGTGCCGCGTTCCGGTCGTCGCCCGCCGTGCGCCGCACGGTGTCGATGAGCCGGCCGAACGAGTCCTCGACATGGCCTCCGACCAGGTCGAGGTCGGCGGCGGCGATCTGCGCCGCCACGTCGGTGGGCCGGTCGGCGGCGTCCTTGCGGACCTGCTGCGGGTCGAGGCCCTGGACGCGCTGGAGCAACTCGGCCTGCGCGAGGCCCAGCTTGGCCTCGGTGTTGGCCGGGTCGTCGGACAGCACGTTCTTGTACGCCTGGACGGCGCCGGCCAGGTCGCCGGCGTCAAGGGCCTGCAAGGCGGCTTCGAGCAGCGCGTCGTAGGGGCCCGCCGGGGCCTCCACGACCGGTGCGGCACCCTCCGCATCGGGGTCGACCGTGATGCCGGTCAGGCCGAAGCGCTCCTCGGCGACCTGGATCAGCTGGTCGAGCGTGCCGCGGATCTGCTCGACGGGCGCGGCGCCCTGGAAGAGCGGCAGGGCCTGACCGGCCACCACCGCGAAGACCGCCGGGATCCCCTGGACCCCGAACTGCTGCATCAGCATCTGGTTGGCGTCGACGTCGATCTTGGCGAGGACGAACCGGCCGTTGTACTCGGCGGCGAGACCTTCGAGCAGCGGGCTCAGCTGCTTGCACGGCTCGCACCACTCGGCCCAGAAGTCGATGACGACGGGCACTTCGGCCGAGCGCTGGAGGACGTCGCGCTCGAAACCCGCCTCGTCGACGTCGATGACGAGGCTCGACGGGGACACCGCCCCGCCACCGCCCTGCCGGGCGGACTCGGCACGCGCCTGCTCCGCCTTCGCCTTGGCCTCCTGGGCCGCCTTCACCGCGGCGAGGTCGACGACTCCGCTCATGGACATGTTCCGTGGCTGCATGAGTACATCCTCCCCCTTCCGCGGTGCGCTGTGGGCCGGGACCGCACTGAGCGGCGTCCCGCCGGAATGCGGGCGCCGCGCGCTGACGGGTCACGGACTGTCTGTGCGGCCCCCGAAGGGGCCGTTGTGTGGCCCGAGGAGGCCGGTTTCACTGTTTCCCTGTGGCCCGAGGAGGCCGGTTCGGCGCCGGGTCCCCACCCGGGCGCCTTCGTGGTTGTCGCCGGGCTCGGCGAGCCGCCGGGCATCGCTGAGCTTTCGCTACGCGTCGTAGCGTAACTCTCGCGCGGTCCGCGTGGGGAGGGGGTTCTGGCGATCTTGCCTGTGGTCTCCCTCACGGCGCTATCCCTACCGGCCGGTATCGTCACTTTCATGCAGAGCCGCATCCCCTCGTCCCTCCCGAGAACGGGCCGCCCCCGCAGCGCCGCCGCCGACGCGGCGATCCTGGAGGCGACCCGCGCGGCCCTGGTGGACCTCGGCTGGTCCAAGCTCACGATGGGGGACGTGGCCGCGCGCGCCGGTGTCGCCAAGACGACGCTCTACCGGCGCTGGGCGAGCAAGAACGAGCTCGTCGTGGACGCGGTCGCGGTCCTCTTCGACGAGCTCGAACTCCCCGACAACGGCAGTCTGGCCGCGGACATCGGGGGCGTGGTCCTCCAGTTCGCGGCGCTCCTGAACCGCCCGGAGACCAAGACGGCGCTGATGGCGGTGGTCGCCGAGTCCACCCGCGACGCACCGCTGCGCGAGCGCATCCGCACCTCGATCGTGGACCGGCAGAAGCGCCTGGTCCTGGAGGGCCGCGCCCGCGCCCACGCCCGCGGCGAACTCCCCCTCGACGCCGACCCGGCCGCCGCGGCGTGCGTCGCCGACCTCATCTTCGACGTGGTCGCGGGAGCGGTGGTGCACCGCACCCTGGTGAGCGCGGAGGAGGTCGACGAGGCGTGGGTGGACCGCTTCACGACCCTGCTGCTCGGCGGGCTCGCGTCCGTGGAGGCGTAGCCCGCCCCGGCCGGGCTCACTTGTTCCAGGCTTACTTGCTCCAGGTTCACTTGTTCCAGGCTTACTTGCTCCAGGCTTACTTGTTCCAGGCGCAGCTCCCCAGCGTGGCGCGCTCCTTGGCGACAAGGCGTTCGGCGTCGTCCGCCGGCAGCACCTGGGTGTGCGCACCACGACAGACCACCGTCCGGTCCCCGTGCCCCGCGAGGTCCACGAGGATCTGGTCCCAGTGGCGGTACTGCACGTCGTGCCCCGAGTCGGCGTACGTGCGGACGGTGACCCGGTCCGGGGAGAACTGCTGCCGCCAGGTCGCCAGCGTGGCCGGCGGGACGGTGGTGTCCTTGTCGCCGCCGTACAGGTACACGGGCGCCGTCAACCGCGACAGGTCCGGTCCCGGCCGCTCGCAGTACAGCCTCTGCTCATGGACCTGCGGCGCCGGATCGGCCTGCTGGCCGCGCTGGTTGTAGGTGCGGGCGCCGTCCTCGTACGCCGTGTCGGCGAAGCCCGGGATGGATCTGACGGGGCTGTCCTCGGGGAAGGCCCACCACTTGCGCGGGTCGGTGATGGAGTCCTTGAGGGCGGCGGCGAGCGCGTCGTCGGACATGGCGCAGTACGCGGGCTTCGCGCCGTAGGGCGGGAGTGCGGCGGCGAGGTGCAGCGCGGAGACCCGTCCCGGCGCGCGGGCGGCGAGTTCGGCGGCGTACGGGCCGCCCCCGGAGATCGCGATGATCCTGAACCGGTCGACGCCGAGACGGTCGAGCACGTCGAGGGCGTCCTGGGCGAAGTCGGCCTTGCCGAGCCCGGGGTCGTACGCGGTGTCGCCGAAGCCGTCGCGCTCGACGGAGATCAGCCGCAGGCCGAGGCCCTCGCGCGTGGTCCGGAAGAAGTCGGTCATGTGGACGGCCCGCGCGCTGGTCCCCGTGCCCCCTATGTAGAGGACCGGGACACCGTCACGCGGGCCCGAGTCGGTGTAGTGGGCGGTGCGTCCGGAAGGCAGCCTCGCGGCGTGGACGTCCGGGCCGAGGGAGTCGAAGGTGTCCTGCACCTTCGGCTCGGCCGGCGGACTCGCGCTGACCGCCCCCGACCCGCCGAGAACGAGCCCGCCGAGCAGAGCGAGGGCGGCGCAGCCGACCGTGGTCGTGGTGATGCGGTCGGGTCCGGACAGGCGCACGGGATCTCCCGGGGGCAGACATCGATTGACGTGTCCGCGCCTACCCGAACGGCCGCCCCCTGAAGCGCGCCCCTGAGAGGCCGCACGAAGTGCGCCTTCTCAGGGACGCGGGGAACTGCGCGACCAGCCACAACGAACCCGCACCCGCCGCCCGCCGTAACCCGGCAGAGGCCTAGAACCCGGCCGGCTCCATATAAACGCCCCACTCGTCCCGCAGCACCCCACAGATCTCGCCGAGGGTCGCCTCCGCACGCACCGCGTCCAGCATCGGCGGGATCATGTTCCCGCCGTCCCGGGCGGCAGCCATCATCGCGTCGAGGGCCGACCGCACCTGCGCGTCGTCCCTGGCCGCCTTGCGGGCACCCAGCTCCCGCACCTGCTCCCGCTCCACCTCATGACTGACCCGCAGGATCTCCAGATCCCCGGTGACGGAACCATGGTGTGCGTTGACGCCGACGACCCGCTTGTCGCCCTTCTCCAGGGCCTGCTGGTACTGGAAAGCGGACTCGGCGATCTCGCCGGTGAACCAGCCGTCCTCGATGCCGCGCAGGATGCCCGAGGTCATCGGCCCGATGGGGTGCTGCCCGTCGGGGTGGGCGCGCAGGCCGCGCTCCTTGATCTGGTCGAAGATCTTCTCGGCGTCGGCCTCGATCCGGTCCGTGAGCTGCTCGACGAACCATGAACCGCCCAGCGGGTCCGCGACGTTGGCGACGCCGGTCTCCTCCATGAGGACCTGCTGCGTACGCAGGGCGATCTCGGCGGCCTGCTCGCTCGGCAGGGCCAGCGTCTCGTCGAGGGCGTTGGTGTGCAGGGAGTTGGTACCGCCCAGGACGGCCGCCAGCGCCTCCACCGCCGTACGCACGACGTTGTTGTACGGCTGCTGCGCGGTCAGGGAGACCCCGGCCGTCTGCGTGTGGAAGCGCAGCCACTGCGCCTTGTCGGTCCTCGCCCCGTACACGTCCCGCATCCAGCGGGCCCAGATGCGGCGCGCGGCGCGGAACTTGGCGATCTCCTCGAAGAAGTCGAGGTGCGCGTCGAAGAAGAAGGAGAGACCGGGCGCGAAGACGTCCACGTCGAGGCCGCGGGACAGGCCGAGCTCCACGTATCCGAAGCCGTCGGCGAGCGTGTACGCCAGCTCCTGCGCGGCCGTGGAACCGGCCTCGCGGATGTGGTACCCGGACACGGAGAGCGGCTTGTACGCGGGGATGCCGGCGGCGCAGTGCTCCATGAGGTCGCCGATCAGGCGCAGATGGGGCTCGGGCTGGAAGAGCCACTCCTTCTGCGCGATGTACTCCTTGAAGATGTCCGTCTGGAGCGTGCCGTTGAGGACGGCGGGGTCTACGCCCTGCCGTTCGGCGGCGACGAGGTACATGCAGAAGACGGGCACGGCGGGCCCGCTGATCGTCATCGACGTGGTGACGTCGCCCAGCGGGATGTCCTTGAACAGGACCTCCATGTCGGCGGCCGAGTCGATGGCGACGCCGCAGTGCCCGACCTCGCCGAGCGAGCGCGGGTCGTCGGAGTCGCGCCCCATGAGCGTCGGCATGTCGAACGCGACGCTCAGGCCGCCTCCGCCGGCGGCGAGGATCATCTTGTACCGCTCGTTGGTCTGCTCGGCGTTCCCGAACCCGGCGAACTGGCGGATCGTCCACGTACGGCCCCGGTAGCCGGTCGGGTACAGACCGCGCGTGAACGGGTACTCGCCCGGCCACCCGATCCGCTCGAAGCCGTCGTACGTGTCCCCGGGGCGCGGCCCGTAGACCGGGTCGACGGGGTCCCCGGAGAGCGTCGAGAAGTCGGCGTCCCGCTTACGGGCGGAGTCGTACCGGGCCTGCCAGCGACGGCGGCCCTCTTCAATGTCCGTACGGCTGGCGTCAGCATCCATGCTTCCCATGCCTTCAAATTTACTAGGACGTCCTAGTAAATGTCGATGGCAAACCGCCCGCCACATCGTGCGGACGGTGAGGCGTTACGCCTTGGCGAGGCTCGCGTCGTCCGTGACCTCGGCGGCCAGCTCGCGGGAGATCTTCCGCTCGACGAAGAACGCGGCGGTCGGGATCGTGCCCGCGAGCAGCACCCACAGCTGCTTGCCGACCGGCCACTTCGCCTTGGAGCCCAGGTCGAAGGCGAAGACCAGGTACACGACGTAGAGCCAGCCGTGCGCGATGCCGACCATCTTGGTGAAGTTCCCGGCGCCGTCGATGTGCAGGCCGTACTTGGCGACGCAGCCGAGGGTCAGCAGGACCAGCAGGACGCCCGTGACATAGGCCATCACCCGGTACCGGGTCAGCACGCTTTGTTTCATACAGACGAGCGTAACCGCCCGATTTGCGCGATCTTCGCGCGGGTCAGTCCTCTTCGAAGTCGTGCGCGGCCACGCGCAGCGGCCGCAGCATCGCGAAGATCTCGGCGCACTCCTCGGCGTCGTAGACCCCGAGTCCGAAGTCCATCGCCATCAGGTCGCGGGTGGCGGCGTCGCACACCTCGCGGCCCTTGTCGGTGATGGAGGCGAGGGTGCCGCGCCCGTCGTTCGGGTTGGGCCGCTTGGCGACGAGGCCGGACCGCACGAGGCGGTCGACCGTGTTCGTCACCGAGGTCGGGTGCACCATCAGTCGCTCGCCGATCTTCGACATCGGCAGCTCGCCGGCCTTGGAGAAGGTGAGCAGGACCAGCGCCTCGTAGCGCGCGAACGTCAGCCCGTACGGCTTGACGACCGCGTCGACCTCGGCCAGCAGGATCTGGTGCGCGCGCATGATCGAGGTGATCGCACCCATGGACGGGACGGATCCCCAGCGCTGCTTCCAGAGTTCGTCGGCGCGGGCGATGGGATCGAAGGCAAGGCTGAGCGGCTTCGGCACGCCCAAGACCCTACCGGCCGGTCATATGCTGGTCAGCCCCGTCTCGCCCCTCGGTCCTCGGCGCTCAGCCCTCGGCCCTCGATCCTCGGTCCCCAGCCCTCGGCCCCATGCGAAAGCCCCGGCCCACCCGGGCCGGGGCTCACACGGAAGACCGAGGGTGTGTCACTCGGCGGCGAGGTGCCGTTCCACCGTCGCGACCTTCGAGGTCATGCCGTCGGTCACACCGGGACGGATGTCCGCCTTGAGGACCAGGGACACGCGCGGGGCGCGGGCCTCGACGGCGGCGACGGCGCGCTTCACGACGTCCATCACCTCGTCCCAGCTCTCGCCCTCGATGGTGGTGAACATCGCGTCGGTACGGTTCGGGAGGCCGGACTCGCGGACGACGCGGACGGCGTCGGCCACGTACTCGCCGACGTCCTCGCCGACACCGAGCGGGGATACGGAGAAGGCGACGATCATGCGTTCACGACCTTCTCCTGGCGGGCGCGGGATGCGATCACCGCGGCCTCGGCCTCCCGCTTGAGCTTGCGCTCGGCGAAGAAACCGCCGGTCGGCAGGACGGAGAGGACGAAGTAGAGCACGCCCGTCCTGAAGCCCCACTTCGTACGGTTCCACGCGTCGAGCCAGAAGATCACGTAGAGGATGAACAGGACGCCGTGCACCATGCCCATCACCGGGACGGCGTCGAAGTCCGTGGTCCGCTTCAGCACCGAGCAGACGAGGAGCAGCAGGAAGGAGACGGCCTCCGGGGCGGAGACCAGGCGGAGTCGGCGGAGTGCGGAGGCGGTCTTGATGTCCACGGGGCACCTTCGGCAGAAGCGGTGAGGAGGCGGGCGATTGATCTTGTGAATGCGAGCACAAGCGCTGCCCATTGTGGCACCGGGGGTTGCGCGGGCTTCGCCCAGGGTTGGTTCGGGAGCCGGTCCGGGGTCGGGAGCAAGCCCTGGTTGCTCGCTTTTCGGCCAAGTCCCGCTACGGTGCGGTCGGCCGCCGTCCAGGCCCCCGGCACCGCTGGTCAGCGGCACCTTCACTGGTGCCGAGCGCGGGCGGGCGCGTGGGGTGGGCGAAGGGCGGGCGAAGGTACCGCGCCTTCCCGGACAGCTCGGCGGCCTCCAGCGTCACTTCGGACGGTGAGCGGTAATCTGCGGAGTGTGACGTCGAACGCGTGACCCCTTTGCGTCACCAGGGGTGGGAGGCGTCACACCCCCCACTTTCGTTCGCATTTCAACTTCTTAGGTAGAATCAATACATGGAGACCGAGACGGCCACACGCTGGCTGAGCGACGAGGAACAGTGCGCCTGGCGCACACACGTAGAGGTCAACAGGATGCTGACCTATCAGCTCGAGAAGGACCTCCAGCCGTTCGGCCTGACGATGAACGACTACGACATCCTCGTGCATCTCTCCGAGACGGACGACCACCGGATGCGCATGAGCGACCTCGCCACCGCCACCCTGCAGTCCAAGAGCCGGCTCTCCCACCAGATCACCCGTATGGAGAACGCCGGACTCGTCCGCCGTGAGAACTGCGAGTCCGACCGCCGCGGCCTCTACACGGTGCTGACCGAGAACGGCATGGAGACCATGAAGAAGGTCGCCCCGCACCATGTGGCGTCCGTGCGGCGGCACTTCGTGGACCTGATCTCCGCCGGGGAGCTCGACGCCCTGCACAAGGCCCTGACCCCGATCGCCGACCACCTGCGTGCACAGCGCGGCAAGCCGTGACCCACGCGAACGGGGGTCCGCCGACTTCCTCCGTTCCCAGCCGGTCACCGTTCCTCAGCCGGTCACCGTTCCTCAGCCGGTCACCCTTCCCTGGCCGGTCACCGGCCGTCTGAGCTCGTAGAGCCCACCGCCGGGTCACTCTCGCGGGCCGCGTCCGGAGCACCGTCTCCGGGCGCGGCCTCCCGCGTGGTCCGCGCGCCCCGTACGCCCCACACGGCCGCCACGACCGGGGGCGCCGCCGCCACGGCGAAGCAGAGCGCGAGGGGGAGGCGGGCCACCAGGAGGCCCGCGCCCGCCGTGCCGGCCGACAGCCCGGCGTTCACGGCGGTGTTGACCCATGCCCCGGCCTGCGTGCGGAACGCGGGCCCGGCCGTCTCGTCCGCGACGAGGTACGCGGTCGTCAGGGCGGGCGCGACGAAGAGCCCCGCGCAGGCCGCCGCCGCTCCGAGCGTCAGCAGGCCGGGCGCGAACGCCGCCGCCCCGAGCGCCGCCGCGAGCCCCGCCGCCAGGAACGGAAGCCGGGCGCGGGCGGGCGCCGACCAGGTGACGGCGCCGTTCACCAGGCCGCCGACCGCGCTGCCCGCCGAGAGCGCGGCCAGCACCCAGGCCACGGCGTCGGCGTGCTGCCGGGCGTCGGCGAAGGCGAGGACGAGCAGGTCGAGGGCGCCGAGGGCGAGCCCGACCCCCACCGCGGCCACCACGGGCTGCGCGAGCCCCCGCACCGGCGAGGCACCTCCCGTACGACGGCGGTCGCCCGGCGCCCGACCTGTGAGGCCGCGGACGGCGGGCGACGCCACGAACGCGGCGGTCCCGACGGCCACCAGGACCGCGCTCAGGGCGACTCCGAACGCCGCGGGGGCGAACTGCACGACCACGCCCACCAGAAGCGGCCCGGACACGAACAGCAGCTCCTCGGCCACGCCGTCGAGGCTGTACGCGCGCTGGACCAACCCCTCACGCGTGCCGACGAGTTCGCTCCACACGGTCCGCATGGTCGGGCCGAGCGGCGGCGTGCAGGCCCCGGCGGCGACGGCCAGCGCACCGAGAAGCGCGCCGGACGCTCCCGGCCGCCAGGTCACGGCGGCCAGCACGCCGAGCAGCACGGCGTACGCCCCCGTCATCGGCAGGAGCGCGCGGCGCGGCCCGTACCGGTCGACGTAGAGGGCGCGCAGGGGCGAGAGGAAGACGCTCGCGGCGCCGAAGAGCGCCATGACGGTGCCGGCGACGGCGTACGAGCCGGTGGCGGAGGTCACCGCGAGCATCAGGGACAGGGACACGGTCCCGTAGGAGAGCCGCGCGAGCAGGGCGGCCCCGAAGGTGCGACGGGCATGCGGAACACGCAGAACTGCTGCGTACGACATGGGAGTTCCTCAGAGAGCGAAGGGCACGCGGACACCGAGGACCGCGGCAGCACCGTTCGAAACGGTGGCCGCGGTCGGGGTGCGCCCTAAGCACAGAGGTGGAACATGCCGTCAACGTAGCAGCGGGGGGCGGGAGTCGGCCACGAGCACCTCCCGCCCGGTCACGACTGCTTCAGGCCCTCCACCAGAGAGTCCGCCGCCCGGTACGGGTCCAGGTCGCCCGCCACGATGCGCTCCGCGAGGGTGCTGAGGCGGCGGTCGCCGTGCAGGTCCGCGATGCGCTCGCGCAGGGCCGTGACGGCGATCGTCTCGACCTCGGTGGAGGCGCGGGCCAGGCGGCGCTCCTGGAGGACGCCGTGCTCCTCCATCCAGGCCCGGTGCTTCTCCAGGGCCTCGACGACCTCGTCGATGCCCTCGCCGCGCGCGGCGACGGTCTTCACGATGGGCGGGCGCCAGTCGCCGGCGCCCCGGGACTCGCCGAGCCCCAGCATGTGGTTGAGCTCACGCGCGGTCGCGTCGGCGCCGTCGCGGTCGGCCTTGTTGACGACGTAGACGTCGCCGATCTCCAGGATTCCGGCCTTGGCCGCCTGGATCCCGTCGCCCATGCCGGGGGCGAGGAGGACGACGGACGTGTCGGCCTGCGAGGCGATCTCGACCTCGGACTGGCCGACGCCGACGGTCTCGACGAGGACGACGTCGCAGCCGGCCGCGTCGAGCACCCGGATCGCCTGGGGCGCGGCCCACGAGAGTCCGCCCAGGTGCCCGCGCGTGGCCATGGAACGGATGTAGACGCCCGGGTCGGAGGCGTGCTCCGACATGCGGACACGGTCGCCGAGGAGGGCTCCGCCGCTGAACGGCGACGACGGGTCCACGGCGAGCACGCCGACCCGCTTCCCGGCCCGCCGGTACGCGCTGACCAGCGCGGACGTGGACGTGGACTTGCCGACGCCCGGCGACCCGGTGAGCCCGACGACGTACGCGTGCCCCGCGAGCGGGGCCAGCGCCGCCATCACCTCACGCAGCTGCGGGGACGCCCCCTCCACCAGGGAGATCAGCCGGGCGACGGCCCTGGGCCGGCCTTCCCTGGCCTGGGCCACCAGGGTGGAGACGTCCTGCATCACAGCTCCGTTCAGTTCCGTTCAGTTCCGTTGCGTCGGACTCGTACGAGAAACGAGAAAGGCGTCAGGCCTTGGGTACCCGCACGATGAGCGCGTCACCCTGACCGCCGCCACCGCACAGCGCGGCCGCGCCGACACCGCCGCCGCGGCGCTTCAGCTCGAGGGCGAGGTGCAGGACCACGCGGGCGCCGGACATCCCGATCGGGTGACCCAGGGCAATCGCGCCACCGTTGACGTTCACCCTTTCCGAGGACACGCCGAGGTCCTTCATTGACTGGACGGCGACGGCCGCGAAGGCCTCGTTGATCTCGATCAGGTCGAGGTCCTCGACGCCGATGCCCTCCTTCTTGAGGGCGTGCTGGATGGCGTTCGACGGCTGCGACTGGAGGGAGTTGTCGGGGCCCGCCACGTTCCCGTGGGCGCCGATCTCGGCGATCCACTCCAGGCCGAGCTCCTGCGCCTTCGCCTTGCTCATGACGACGACCGCCGCGGCGCCGTCGGAGATCTGCGAGGACGTGCCGGCCGTGATCGTGCCGTCCTTCGTGAAGGCCGGGCGCAGCTTGCCGAGGGACTCGGCGGTGGTCTCGCCGCGGATGCCCTCGTCCTTGCTGAACACGACCGGCTCGCCCTTGCGCTGCGGGATCTCGACCGGGGTGATCTCGGCCTCGAACAGCCCGTTCTTCTGGGCGGCGGCGGCGCGCTGGTGCGACTGCGCGGCGATCTCGTCCTGCTCGGGGCGCTTGATGCCGAGGCGGGTGTTGTGCTTCTCCGTCGACTCACCCATGGGGATGTTCTCGAAGGAGTCGGTCAGGCCGTCGTACGCCATCGCGTCGAGCATCTCGACCGCGCCGTACTTGTAGCCCTCGCGGGACTTGGGGAGCAGGTGCGGAGCGTTGGTCATGGACTCCTGGCCGCCCGCCACGACGACGTCGAACTCGCCGGCGCGGATCAGCTGGTCGGCGAGCGCGATGGCGTCGAGACCGGAGAGGCACACCTTGTTGATGGTGAGCGCCGGCACGTTCATCGGGATGCCGGCCTTGACGGCGGCCTGGCGCGCGGGGATCTGCCCTGCCCCCGCCTGGAGCACCTGGCCCATGATCACGTACTGCACCTGGTCTCCGCCGATCCCGGCCCGGTCGAGCGCCGCCTTGATGGCGAACCCTCCGAGGTCGGCTCCGGAGAAGGACTTCAGCGAGCCGAGCAGTCGGCCCATGGGCGTACGGGCGCCCGCGACGATCACTGAGGTGGTACCGGTCGTTCCAGACATGAGGCACGGCCCCTTGGAGATGAGGAGTGAACGAGGGTTTACTCGAATGTACTGAGCAGTACCTCCCACGTCACCGGCCGAACGGTGTGATCGCGCGCACGTTGCGTAACCACGTCCGACCGCGCTGCACTTACAGCATGCTGACGCGAATCGACCACATCGGAATCGCCTGTTTCGACCTCGACAAGACCGTCGAGTTCTACCGTGCCACTTATGGCTTCGAAGTGTTCCACTCCGAGGTGAACGAGGAGCAGGGCGTGCGGGAGGCCATGCTCAAGATCAACGAGACGAGCGACGGCGGGGCCTCGTACCTCCAGCTCCTCGAACCCACCCGCGAGGACTCCGCGGTCGGGAAGTGGCTGGCCAAGAACGGCGAGGGCGTCCATCACATCGCCTTCGGCACGGCGGACGTCGACGCCGACTCCGCGGACATCCGGGGCAAGGGCGTACGCGTGCTGTACGACGAGCCGCGCATCGGGTCGATGGGGTCGCGCATCACCTTCCTGCACCCCAAGGACTGCCACGGTGTCCTGACGGAACTGGTCACTTCGGCACCCGTCGAGTCACCTGAGCACTGACCTCCGTATATCCGGGCCGGTAGGGTTGGGGGCGGCCGTCCGTCACACGGACGGCCGCGGGCCGGGGTCCGGGTTTCGGGGGGCGGGCGACGGGGCAGCAGCCCATGCTCCGCCGTTGATCTGACACCATTCCCCGGGGGCCCCGTTCGGCGGATGGACGGTGCTCGTTTGGAGAGACTTGCGACCAGGGGACGGATGGGACCGCGCAGTGCGGGGCTACGAGAGCCAGGACAGCCGGCGGCCGGCTGAGACCGACCATCTCTCGCGGTTCGAGGCCGAGATGGACCGGCTGAAGACCGAGCGGGAGAAGGCGGTCCAGCACGCCGAGGACCTCGGCTACCAGGTCGAGGTGTTGCGCGCCAAGCTGCACGAGGCGCGCCGCAACCTCGCGTCCCGTCCTGCCTACGACGGCGGGGACATCGGGTACCAGGCCGAGCAGATGCTGCGGAACGCGCAGACCCAGGCCGACCAGTTGCGCGCCGACGCCGAGCGCGAACTGCGCGACGCCCGCGCCCAGACGCAGCGCATCCTCCAGGAGCACGCCGAGCAGCAGTCCCGGCTCCAGTCCGAGCTGCACGCCGAGGCCGTCTCGCGCCGCCAGCAGCTCGACCAGGAGCTGGCCGAGCGCCGCCAGACCGTCGAGGCGCACGTCAACGAGAACGTGGCGTGGGCCGAGCAGCTGCGCGCCCGCAGTGAGCAGCAGGCCCGCCGGCTCGTCGACGAGTCCCGCGCCGAGGCCGACCAGGCGCTCGCCGCCGCCCGCGCCGAGGCCGAGCGGATCGCCACCGAGGCCCGCCAGCGCCTGACGTCGGAGGCCGAGACGGCCCGCGCCGAGGCCGAGGCCCTGCTGCGCCGCGCCCGCGCCGACGCCGAGCGCCTCCTGAACGCCGCGTCCACGCAGGCGCAGGAAGCCACCGAGCACGCCGAGCAGCTGCGCTCGTCCACGGCCACCGAGTCGGACGCGGCCCGCCGCCAGTCCGCCGAGCTGAGCCGCGCCGCCGAGCAGCGCATGGCCGAGGCCGACACGGCGCTGCGCGAGGCCCGTACGACGGCGGAGAAGGTCGTCACCGAGGCGAAGGAAGCCGCGGCCAAGCAGCTCGCGAGCGCCGAGTCGGCGAACGAGCAGCGCACGCGCACCGCCAAGGAGCAGGTCGCCCGGCTGGTCTCGGAGGCCACCAAGGAGGCCGAGTCCACCAAGTCGGAGGCCGAGCAGCTCGTCGCGGACGCCAAGGCGCAGGCGGAGAAGATCGTCGCCGAGGCCGGCGAGAAGGCGCGCAACGTCACGGCCGAGGAGACCGCCTCCCAGCTCGCCAAGGCCGCCCGCACGGCCGAGGAAGTGCTCAACAAGGCGTCCGAGGACGCCAAGGCCACCACGAAGGCCGCCGCCGAGGAGGCCGAGCGGCTGCGCACCGAGGCCGAGGCCGAGGCGGACCGGCTGCGCGGCGAGGCGCACGACATCGCCCAGCAGCTCAAGGGCGCCGCGAAGGACGACACCAAGGACTACCGCGCCAAGACCGTCGAGCTCCAGGAGGAGGCGCGACGCCTTCGCGGCGAGGCCGAGCAGCTGCGGTCCGAGGCGGTCGACGAGGGCGAGCGGATCCGCAGCGAGGCGCGCCGCGAGGCCGTCCAGCAGATCGAGGAGGCGGCCAGGACCGCCGAGGAGCTGCTCGCCAAGGCGAAGGCCGACGCGGACGAGCTGCGCGCCGGCGCGCAGACCGAGAGCGAGCGGGTCCGTACCGAGGCCATCGAGCGCGCCACGAACCTGCGCAAGCAGGCCGAGGAGACCCTGGAGCGCACCCGCGCCGAGGCCGAGCTGCACCGCGAGGAGGCCGCCGAGCAGGCCGAGGCCACCCGGGCGGAGGCCGAGCGGGCCGCGCAGGAGCTGCGCGAGGACGCCGAGCGGGCCGTGGCGGCCCGGCAGGCGGAGGCCGCCGAGGAGCTGACGCGGCTGCACACCGAGGCCGAGCAGCGCCTCACCGCCTCCGAGACCGCGCTCACGGACGCGCGCGCCGAGTCGGAGCGCATCCGCCGCGAGACGTCGGACGAGACGGACCGGCTGCGCGCGGAGGCCGCCGAGCGGATCCGCACCCTTCAGGCGCAGGCCGAGACGGAGGCCGACCGGCTGCGCACCGAGGCCGCGTCGGACGCGTCGCAGACCCGCGCCGAGGCGGAGAACGTCGCCGTACGGCTGCGGTCCGAGGCCGCGACCGAGGCGGAGCGGCTCAAGTCGGAGGCGCAGGAGACCGCGGACCGGGTCCGCGCGGAGGCCGCCGCCGCGGCCGAGCGGGTCGCGGCCGAGGCCGCCGAGGCGCTGTCCGCCGCCCAGGAGGAGGCCGCCCGGCGCCGCCGCGAGGCCGAGGAGACCCTCGGTTCCGCGCGCCAGGAGGCCGACCAGGAGCGCGAGCGGGCCCGCGAGCAGAGCGAGGAGCTCCTCGCGGTGGCGCGTGCCCGTGTCGAGGAGGCGCAGGCCGAGGCCGTACGGCTCGTCGAGGAGGCCGACCGGCGCTCCACCGAGATGGTCGGCGCCGCCGAGCAGACCGCGCAGCAGGTGCGCGACTCCGTGGCCGGGCTCCAGGAGCAGGCGCAGGAAGAGATCACGGGGCTGCGCAGCGCGGCGGAGCACGCCGCCGAGCGCACCAGGACCGAGGCGCAGGAGGAGGCCGACCGGGTCCGCGCCGACGCGTACGCGGAGCGCGAGCGCGCCGCCGAGGACGCGGGCCGGCTCCGTGCCGAGGCCGCCGCCGAGGCGGAGGCCGCCAAGTCCCTTGCGGAGCGCACGGTTTCGGACGCGATCGCCGAGTCGGAGCGGATGCGCTCGGACGCCTCGGAGCACGCGCAGGCCGTCCGTACGGAGGTCTCCGAGCGGCTCGCGTCGGCGGAGCAGGACGCGTCCCGCAGCCGGGCCGAGGCCCGCGAGGACGCCAACCGCATCCGTTCGGACGCCGCCACGCAGGCGGACACCCTCATCACGGAGGCCACGAGCGAGGCGGAGCGTCTCACCAACGAGACGAACGCCGAGGCGGAGCGGGTACGTACCGAGTCCACGGCAGCCGCGGAAAAACTCGTCGCCGACGCCACCGAGGCGGCACGCCGGCTCACCGACGAGACCAACGCCGAAGCGGAACGGGTCCGCACCGAGTCGACCGCCCGTGCCGAGCAGCTCGTCGGTGACGCCACCACCGAGGCCGCTCGGCTGCACGCCGAGTCCACGGCAGCCGCGGAGAAGCTCGTCGCCGACGCCACCGAGGCGGCACGCCGGCTCACCGACGAGACGAACACCGAAGCGGAGCGGGTACGCACCGAGTCCGTCGCCAAGGCCGAGAAGCTCATCGCGGACGCCACCGGTGACGCCGAGCGGCTGCGCGCCGAGGCCGCCGAGACCGTCGGCTCCGCGCAGCAGCACGCCGAGCGGATCCGCAGCGAAGCGGAGCGCGTCAAGGGGGAGGCCGCGGCCGAGGCCGAGCGGCTCACGTCCGCGGCCCGCGCCGAGGCGGAGCGGACGCTCGACGAGACCCGCAAGGACGCCAACAAGCGGCGCTCCGAGGCCGCCTCGCAGGCCGACAAGCTCATCACGGAGGCGAGCGCGGAGGCCGAGAAGCTGACCGCCGAGGCCGGGCAGGCGGCGCTCAAGGCGACCGCGGACGCCGAGTCGCAGGCCGACGTCATGGTCGGCGCGGCCCGCAAGGAGGCGGACCGGCTGGTCTCCGAGGCGACCATCGAGGGCAACACGCTGGTCGAGAAGGCTCGCACGGACGCCGACGAGCTGCTGGTCGGCGCGCGCCGCGACGCGACGGCGATCAGGGAGCGCGCCGAGGAGCTGCGCGACCGCGTCACCGGTGAGGTCGACGACCTGCACGAGCGGGCGCGGCGCGAGTCCGCCGAAGCCATGAAGACGGCGGGCGAGCGGTGCGACGCGCTCATCAAGGCCGCCGAGGAGCAGCTCGCCGAGGCGCAGGCGAAGGCCAAGGAACTGGTCTCGGAGGCGAACTCGGAGGCGAGCAAGGTCCGGATCTCCGCCGTGAAGAAGGCCGAGGGCCTGCTCAAGGAGGCCGGGGCGAAGAAGACCGAGGTGTCCCGCGAGGCCGAACGCGTCCTGGCCGAGGCGAAGGCGGAGGCGGAGCGCATGGTCGCCGAGGGCAAGCGCGAACTGGAGGTCCTTGTCAGGCGGCGCGAGGACATCAACGCCGAGATCTCCCGTGTCCAGGACGTACTGGAGGCGTTGGAGTCCTTCGAGGCCCCGTCCGGTGGCGGTGGCGCCAAGGACGGCGCCGTCAAGGCCGGGGCCACCGTGGGAGCTCCCCGATCGGGTGGCAAGGGGTCGGAAGGGTAGCCAGGACGGCAACGCACGTGCTTGGTAAGGACCTTCGGCCCTGTCGCTGGCAAGCCAACCTGAGGTTAGCCACTCAAAAGGGGTGTCATTCTCCAGATCAAACGGGCATCTGCTCGATGACACGCCGCTTTGGCCCCTAGGATTCCCCCTATCACCTCACCGGTCTCATTTGACAGGAACCCCATGAGCGACACTTCCCCCTACGGCTTCGAGCTTGTGCGGCGTGGGTACGACCGCGCGCAGGTGGACGAACGCATCTCCAAACTCGTCTCCGACCGTGACAGCGCTCTCGCTCGTATCACTGCTCTGGAAAAGCGCATCGAGGAACTCCACCTCGAGACGCAGAACGCCCAGGCCCAGGTGAACGACGCGGAGCCGTCGTACGCCGGCCTCGGCGCTCGCGTCGAGAAGATCCTCCGACTCGCCGAGGAGGAGGCGAAGGACCTGCGCGAGGAGGCCCGTCGCGCCGCCGAGCAGCACCGCGAGCTCGCCGAGTCGGCCGCCCAGCAGGTGCGCAACGACGCAGAATCGTTCGCTGCGGAGCGCAAGGCGAAGGCCGAGGACGAGGGCGTCCGGATCGTCGAGAAGGCCAAGAGCGAGGCGGGCACGCTGCGCGCCGAGGCCCAGAAGGACGCTCAGTCGAAGCGTGAGGAGGCGGACGCCCTCTTCGAGGAGACCCGCGCCAAGGCCGCCCAGGCCGCCGCGGACTTCGAGACGAACCTGGCGAAGCGCCGCGAGCAGTCCGAGCGCGACCTGGCCTCGCGTCAGGCCAAGGCAGAGAAGCGTCTCGCGGAGATCGAGCACCGCGCGGAGCAGCTCCGCCTGGAGGCCGAGAAGCTGCGCACCGACGCCGAGCGCCGCGCCCGCCAGACGGTGGAGACGGCTCAGCGCCAGGCCGAGGACATCGTGGCCGACGCCAACGCCAAGGCGGACCGGATCCGTTCGGAATCGGAGCGCGAGCTTGCTGCGCTGACGAACCGGCGTGACTCGATCAACGCTCAGCTCACCAATGTGCGGGAGATGCTGGCGACCCTTACGGGTGCGGCGGTCGCTGCCGCGGGTGCGCCGGCCGAGGACGAGCCGATCTCTCGTGGGGTTCCGGCTCAGCAGAGCCGGTAGGTAGCGCTTGTGGGGTAGCTGCGGGTCCGTTGTGGCGGATCGCGCAGTTCCCCGCGCCCCTTACGGGGCGCAGACATAGTCAGGGCCCCTGCCATTCCGGTGGCAGGGGCCCTCGTGCCGTTCTAGCGTGGCCGCATGATCGAGCTTGAGGGGCTGACCAAGCGATACGGCGAGAAGCTGGCTGTCAACAACCTCACCTTCGCCGTCAGACCGGGCATCGTCACGGGTTTCCTCGGCCCCAACGGCGCCGGCAAGTCGACCACGATGCGGATGATGCTCGGGCTCGACAACCCGACCGCCGGCGACGTGCGGATCGACGGGAAGCACTACGCGCAGCTCAAGGACCCGCTGACGTACATCGGCGCGCTCCTCGACGCCAAGGCCATGCACGGCGGGCGCAGCGCCTTCAACCACCTGCTGTGCCTCGCGCAGAGCAACGGCATCCCGCGCGCCCGCGTCGCCGAAGTGCTCGACACGGTGGGCCTGACCCCGGTGGCCCGGAAGAAGGCGAAGGGCTTCTCGCTCGGCATGGGCCAGCGGCTCGGCATCGCGGGCGCGCTCCTCGGCGACCCGCGGATCCTGATGTTCGACGAGCCGGTCAACGGGCTCGACCCCGAGGGCATCCACTGGATCCGCAACCTGATGAAGTCCCTCGCCGGGCAGGGCCGCACCGTCTTCGTCTCCTCGCACCTGATGAGCGAGATGGCGCTGACCGCCGACCATCTCGTCGTCATCGGCCAGGGACACCTCCTCGCCGACACCTCGATGTCCGACTTCATCGAGCAGAACTCCCGCTCGTACGTCCGGCTGCGCTCGCCGCAGCAGGAGCGGCTGCTCGACGTGCTGCACGAGGCCGGGATCACTGTCGTCGAGGCGGGCAACGGGACGCTGGAGGTGGACGGCGGGAGCCCGGAGAAGCTCGGTGAGCTCGCGGCCACCCATCAGCTCGTGCTGCATGAGCTGAGCCCCCAGCAGGCCTCGCTCGAAGAGGCGTTCATGCGGCTCACCGCCGAGACGGTGGAGTACCACGCGCACACCGACGAGCCCGGAATGACGCCGCCCGTCCAGGAGCCGCCCCTGGCGCGGCCGGGCTGGGGCGAGAGCTGGGACCGCGCAAAGGACGAGGGAGCCCGATAGATGGCCGCGACCCAGGTTCTCCGGTCCGAGTGGACGAAGATCAGGTCCGTCGCGTCGACGGTGTGGACGCTCAGTCTGGCGGCCGTCCTGACGATCGCGCTCGGCGTCCTGATCTCGATCCTGTCCCGGAACGAGTTCAAGAACATGAGCGTGAAGGAGCAGATGGGCTTCGACCCCACGTTCATCAGCTTCGCCGGGATGAGTCTCGGGCAGCTCGCGATGATCGTCTTCGGCGTCCTCGTCGTGTCGAACGAGTACAGCACCGGGATGATCCGCACCTCGCTCGCCGCGGTGCCCCAGCGCGGCACGTTCCTGTTCAGCAAGATCGCCGTCGCCACGCTGCTGGCGTTCGTCGTGGGGCTCGCCACCAGCTTCATCGCGTTCTTCCTCGGACAGGCGATGCTGGGCTCGTACAAGGCGCAGATCGGTGACCCGGGCGTCCTGCGCGCGGTCATCGGCGGCGGGCTCTACATGACGCTCATCGCCGTGTTCTCGATGGGCGTCGCGTCGATGCTGCGCAGCCCGATGCTGTCGCTCGGCATCCTGATGCCGTTCTTCTTCCTGATCTCGAACATCCTGGGCGCCGTCTCGGCGACGAAGAAGATCGGCCGGTTCCTGCCCGACCAGGCCGGCAGCAAGATCATGCAGGTGGTGCCGCCGGTCGGCGACGACACACCGTACGGGCCCTGGGGCGGCCTGTTGATCATGGTGATCTGGGTGGTCGTGGCCCTGTTCTTCGGCTATCTGCTCCTCAAGAAAAGGGACGCGTAGGGCCGCCTGACGGGCGTCCCGAGAGCTTTGCCTCGTCTTGGCCGGAACCGTCAGCGCCCCGATAGGCTCCTAACCCTTACGGGGGCGTGTGCCCCGATGTCCTGAACCTTTCGATGGGTGCGGAGAATGATCGAGGCAGTCGGCCTGACGAAGCGCTACGGCGCCAAGACAGCCGTGTACAACCTTTCCTTCCAGGTCCGACCGGGTACCGTCACCGGCTTCCTGGGTCCGAACGGGTCCGGCAAGTCGACGACCATGCGCATGATCCTGGGGCTCGACCAGCCGACCACGGGTCAGGTGACGATCGGCGGCTACCCGTACCGCAAGCTCTCCAACGCCCCCCGCCAGGTCGGCGCGCTCCTGGACGCCAAGGCGGTGCACGGCGGCCGGCACGCCCGTAACCACCTCCTCTGCCTCGCGCAGCTGTCCGGCATCCCGGCCCGCCGCGTCGACGAGGTGCTCGGCGTCGTCGGTCTCCAGGACGTGGCGAAGAAGCGCTCCAAGGGCTTCTCGCTCGGCATGGGGCAGCGCCTGGGCATCGCGGCCGCGCTGCTCGGCGACCCGCAGGTGCTGCTCTTCGACGAGCCGGTCAACGGCCTCGACCCCGAGGGCATCCTCTGGGTCCGCAACCTCATGAAGCAGCTGGCGTCCGAGGGCCGTACGGTCTTTGTCTCCTCGCACCTGATGAGCGAGATGGCGCTGACCGCCGAGCACCTGATCGTCATCGGCCGCGGGCAGCTCCTCGCCGACATGAGCGTGCGGGACTTCATCTCGCACAACTCCGCCGACTTCGCCCGCGTGCGCACCCCCGCGACGGAGCCCCAGCAGCGCGAGAAGCTGACGGCCGCCCTGACCGAGGCCGGCGGCCAGGTCCTGCCCGAGCAGGACGGCGCGCTGCGCGTCATGGGCCTGCCGCTCCCCCGCATCAGCGACCTGGCGCACGGCGCCGACGTACGCCTGTGGGAGCTGTCGCCGCACCAGGCCTCCCTGGAGGAGGCGTACATGCGGATGACGCAGGGCGCCGTCGACTACCGCTCGACCGCCGACCAGCGGGCCGGGCTCCAGCAGCAGCTCCCGCCGGGCGTGATGCCGCAGCAGCAGTTCCCCGCGCCCGGCCAGGGCCAGCCGGACTGGTACGCCCCGCCGCCGCCCCAGCCTCAGGGCGCTCAGCCGTACGCCCCGCCGCAGCCGGCTCCGGGCGGCCCGAACCCGTACGCCGCGCCGCCGCAGCAGCCGCCCACCGCGCCCGCAGCACCTGCTGCGCCCGCCCCCGCCGACCTGAACAAGCCCGAGGACCCCCGATGACGACGCCGCCCCCGCAGCCGGCTCCGCAGGCCTACGCCCCGCAGAGTGCGCCCAACTGGCAGGGCGCGCCCGGCACTTCGTACACCTCGCCCATCCCGGTCACGCGCACGCACCTGGGGCACGCGCTCGCCTCGGAGTGGACGAAGATCAAGTCCGTGCGGTCCACGGTCTGGACGCTCGGCATCTTCCTGTTCCTGGTCCTCGGCGGCGGCCTGCTCGTCTCCGCCCAGACGGAGGACCTCAACTACCGCGATCTGCCGTTCACGTTCCCGGCCTTCATCGGCCTGCTCCTCGGCCAGATCTGCCTGATCACGCTGGGCGTCCTGGTGACGTCGTCGGAGTACGGCACCGGCATGATCCGCACGACGTTCACCGCGTCGCCGCAGCGCTACCGGGTGTTCGCCGCCAAGATCCTGGTGTTCTTCACGGTCTCGTTCATCGTCTCGGCGGGCTCCATCCTCCTGGTGGGTCTGCTCACCGCGTCGATGCACAGCGGCCCCGGCGTCGGCGACCTGAGCTGGGGCGGCACGGTCTTCAAGGGCGCGCTCTACGTGTCCCTGCTCGGCGTCCTCGGCCTCGCCGTGGGCTCGATGCTGCGGCACTCCGCGGGCGCGATCACCGCGATGCTCGGCCTCGTGCTGCTGCCGTCGATCCTGCCGGTCTTCCTGGTGATCTCGCGCAGCACGCAGAAGCTCGGCGAGAAGATGCAGGAGTACAACGCCATCAACTCCCTCGCCAAGATCTTCGGCGCGGACGGCGGCAGCTCGGGCGGGTCCCAGGTGTGGCTGCTGGTCGGCGTCACGGCCGCAGCCGTGGCCGGCGCGTTCGTGCTGCTGGAGCGGCGCGACGTGTAAGACCCTCAGTAGCGAGGCGCGTTCCGGGACCGCTGCACCCGTGTGGTGCGGCGGTCCTTCGCGTTCCAGCACGCCTTGTGCCAGTGCCGGCGCTCGTCCACGCCGGAGTGCTCGGGCCAGGCCACCACGTGCGCGACCCCGGAGGGGATCTCCTGGTCGCAGCCGGGGCACCGGTACGTCTTGCCGGCGGCGCTCGCGCCCGCGACGTGACGCACGCTCCACTCCTCGCCCTGCCAGCTCTCCGTGCGCTGGAAACCGCCGTAGCGGTCCCCCTGCTCCTCGTCCCGTGCGCTGCTGGACGGGCGGCCGCCGCGACGGGACGACGAGTGATTCTTGCGCGGGGACACCGGCTCTCCTCTGGGACTGGTACAGGGCCTGCACGGCGGCTTGGGGCTCATCCAGCGTACGCGGACGTCACTCGGGTACCCGCACTCCGTCACCCTCATGAGTTCACCGGAAAATCTGCCAATCCCCATGGGAAGCCGTGCCCTTGGCACTTGTCAGCCGTTATTGCCGGTGGGGGGAGTGCCGCGTCGGCGCCAAGGAAGGCAGGAGTGCGATGCGTGTAGGAACTTTTGTACTGGCCGCCCAGTTCCCCGGCCAGGGCCAGGGGGAGGCGCTGCACCGGGCGGTGCGGTCGGCCGAGGTGGCCGAGGAGGCCGGCCTGGACGCGGTCTGGCTCGCGGAACACCACTTCGTGCCGTACGGCACCTGCCCGTCTGCCGTGACACTCGCCGCGTTGCTGCTCGGCCGCACCCGGCGCATCCGCGTCGGCACGGCGGTCAGCGTGCTGCCGACCGCCCACCCGGTCGCCCTCGGCGAGCAGGCGGCGCTGCTGCACCTGACGTCCGGCGGCCGCTTCTCCCTCGGCGTCGGACGCGGCGGCCCCTGGGTCGACCTGGAGGTCTTCGGCTCAGGTCTCGACGCGTACGAGAACGGGTTCCCCGAGTCGCTCGACCTGCTGCTGCGCTGGCTGCGCGAGCCCAGCGTCGCCGCCACGGGGGAACGGTTCAGCTTCCGCGAGGTCCCCGTGGTCCCGCGCCCCGACGAGGCGCTCGACTCCCCCGACGAGGCGCTCGACTCCCCCGACGGGCCCGAGGTCGTCGTCGCCTGCACCTCGCCGGCCAGCGTGCGCCTCGCTGCGGAGCGCGGCCTGCCGATGCTGCTCGGCATGCACGCCGACGACGAGGAGAAGGCCGCGATGGTCGCGCTGTGGCGCTCGCACGCCCGCGCCTCGGGCCGCACCCCGGAGGAGATCGACGCCGCACCGCACGTCTCGGCCGGGGTGGCGCAGATCGGCGATCGGGGCACGGAGGCACGGGAGGCCCTCGTCAAGGCGATGCCCGGCTGGCTGAAACAGGGCCTCGACGCGCATGTGACGGTGGACGGCCGTATCCGGTCCATGCGGGACCCCATCGCGTACACGGAGCTGCTCTGCGGGCTGCACCCGGTGGGGACCCCGGGGCAGTGCGCCGACCGGCTCGCGGCGACCTCGGAGCGCACGGGCATCACGCGGTTCGCGCTGCTCGTCGAGGGTTCCGGCGATCTCGCGGCCACCGAGGAGAACGTGCGCAGGCTGGGCGCCGACGTACTCCCCCGGCTCCGCTGAGACCCGTACCGGCCGCGCGGCGCGCGGTCCGCCGCCCCGTACCTGAGCACCTCCCGCGTACGGAGCGGCGGACCATCCGATTCCCTCTTCAACCGGCCGTCAGCAGTCCCTGAGCTCAGGTGACTGGTTCAACAGCTGGTTGCGGGGCGAGGTGAAGCGAGCCAGCGTGCCGTCCACCGACGGGTCCTGTGGGAACACCGCAAGACGGTGGCAGTTCTGGAAGGCCAGCCGTACGCCGAAGTGCCGCTGCAGCGCGCCACGAATCGCGTCACTCGCCAGCGCACGCAGCAGCTGCCCACGTGCCTGCTCGTCCGGCGGAGGCGTCTGGTTGTCGGCGAAGTCTCCGCCGTCGACCTTCAGCTGGGCCACCAGGGAGCTGATCATCTCCCATGCGTAAGGCAGGGAGGTCCGGACGCAGTCGACGAAGTCAGCTTCGTCGACCTCGCCTCGCTCGGCCTGTTCCAACAGTGCCGGTGAGACGTCGAGCGACATGGGTTCTCCTCTCGCACCCCCACGGGGAGCGGGGGCTGACGGGCAGGTAAGGAGCGCGCGACGACGTACGACCACGAACACGCTGTGTACAGGCGTCGCGACCTCCCGCTTATACGGTAAGCAACCTCCCCGGCGCGCAACAGGGCATGGCGCGCACAGTCCGTCCACAACCGGCCATATACGAACCCGGTAGTTCCAGGGCGAATCGCGTGGACCACCGGTCGTCGAGTAGCGTTGCCGACCATGCGTCTCGTCATCGCCCGCTGCTCCGTGGACTACGCGGGCAGGCTCACCGCCCATCTCCCGTCTGCTCCCCGCCTGATCCTCGTGAAGGCGGACGGCAGCGTCTCGATCCACGCGGACGACAGGGCCTACAAACCCCTCAACTGGATGTCCCCGCCCTGCACCCTGAAGGAGGGCACGGGCGACGACAGCGGCACCTGGACCGTCATCAACAAGGCGGGCGAGAAACTCATCATCACCATGGAGGAAGTCCTCCACGACTCCTCGCACGAGCTGGGCGTGGACCCGGGCCTCATCAAGGACGGCGTGGAAGCGCACCTCCAGGAGCTCCTCGCCGACAGGATCGACACCCTCGGCGAGGGCTACACGCTCATCCGCCGCGAGTACCCGACGGCCATCGGGCCCGTCGACATCCTGTGCCGGGACGGTGACGGCGCGACCGTCGCCATCGAGATCAAGCGACGCGGGGAGATCGACGGCGTCGAGCAACTCACGCGCTACCTCGAGCTGTTGAACCGCGACCCGCACCTCGCCCCGGTGCGCGGCATCTTCGCCGCCCAGGAGATCAAGCCCCAGGCCCGTGTCCTCGCCACGGACCGCGGCATCGGCTGCACGGTCCTGGACTACGACGCGCTGCGCGGCATCGAGGACGACAAGCTCCGCCTGTTCTGACCCGTCGGACACGACTGAGGGCCGGGTTCCTGTGAACCCGGCCCTCAGTCATGTGCCGCGTGTGCCGCGCGTGTACGGCCTTCAGGCCGTCAGGGGCCGTCAGATCGTCGACGAGGCGCCCGGCGCGCTGTCCGCCGGGCTGCTCGGCGCGGGACCGCTCGCCGAGTTCGACGTGCCCGGGGACGGCGGCGTGGAGGACGGCGACTCGGACGGCGAGGGCGACGGGGAGCTCGTCGGCGGCTTCGACGTCGGGGGCTTGGTCGTGGGCGGCTTGGTCGTGGGCGGCTTGGTGGTCGGCGGCTTCGACGTGGTCGGCTTGTCGGACGGCGTGTCCGAGGGCTTGCCGCTCGGCTCGCCCGACGGCGTGCCGCTCTCGCCGGGCGTCGGCCCGGTGCTGGGCGTCGGGTCGTCCGTCGTGTTCGGGATGCCGTCCTTGCCCGGGTCGGCGGGCCGGCTCGTCGAGCCCGTGTCGCCGCCCGTGTCCGCCGTGCCGACGCCGATGTCCCCGCCGTCCTCGCCCTGCGAAGCCGACGGGTTCACGTTGCCGTTGTCGGACGGCGTGTCGGTGTTCGACGTGGCGCCGAGCGTCACGACGGTGCCCAGGACGGCCACGAGGAGCGCTCCGGCGCCCGCGGCCACGAGGTTGCGCCGCGCGCCGCTGAGGAGGGCGCTACGGGCCGCGCCCGCCTTGGCAGAGAGGCCGCCGGGAACCGCCTTCCGGGTCACGACGGTGTCGGGCTCGGCGGCCGGTACGGGCCGCGTGAACGCGGCCGGTACCCCGCCGGGCGGCGACGCCGACTCCTCGTGGCGCGCGGCCGGCACCTCCTCGCCCGCGGCCGTACGCCCGCCGGGCAGCGCGCCGCCGGAGCGGTCCGCGACCAGGGCGAGGGCGCGGCGGCCCGCGATGGTGCCCCGCTTGTCGGCAAGGGCGCCGCGCAGGGCGATGGAGGCCTCCAGCTCGGCGCGGGCCCGGTCGAGCTGCCCGCCGAGCAGCGCCAGGATGCCCAACTCATGGTGGAAATAGGCTTCTTCGGCCACGTCGCCGGCCAGCCTCGCGGCTTCCTGACCGGACCGCAGGCAGCGCTCCCAGGCGGTCCAGCCGAGCCCGGCGGCGAAGGCGGGCGCGGCGGTACGGGCGAGCCGCACGGCGACGCCGCCCTCGTCGTCCGGCGCAGACGAGGACGCGGACGAGGACGAGGCGGCGGTCGCGGTCGGGGACGTGGGCGGCGTCGGGGTCGTCGTCGGGACGACCACGCTCAGGGCGGCGAGCAGCGCGTCGGCCTCGGCGGTGACCCGCTCGGGCCCGACGGAGGGGTGGCCGGCCCACCACGCGTAGTGCCGGGCGGCGGTGTGCGCGTGGTCGGCGGCGTCGTCGGCGTAGCCCACGGCGGCCAGCTGGTCGTACACGCCGGAGGCGAGGCGGTAGCGGCCGCCGACCGGGGAGACGAGGGCGCAGCCGGCGAGTTCGGCGAGGGCCGCGTCGGCGTGGGTGTCGCCCACGAGGGCAGGCAGGTGGGCCTGGTGCGGCAGCTCGCCGCCCAGCGCGACCGCGAACCGCAGGGTGGCGCGGGCCGACGCGCTGAGCCGGGACGCGAGCAGGGCCGCGGGCGCGGCGCCGTCGGCGAGCGAGGGCAGCGGCACGTCATGGCCGTCCTCGGCGTCGAAGGGCGCATCGAAGGGCACGTCGGCGGGCCGGGCGCCGAGGCCCCCGAAGTAGCCGGACTCGTCGAAGGCGTCGGGGTCGGCGCGGAGTTGGTCGCGCTGCCGCAGAAGCGCGCCGGCCTGCACGAACCGCAGCGGAAGGCCCTCCGACTCGAACCAGAGGTCGCCCGCCCAGTTCGCCTCGTCGTCGGTGAGGGCGCGGCCGACGGTCAGCTCCAGGAGTTCGAGTCCCCCGCCGCGGCCGAGGCCGCCCAGGAAGACCTCTTCGAGGTGCGAGTCGGCGGACGGCGCGGCGACGTCGGGCGTGGCCGCGACCAGGAAGGCGCACTCGGGTGTGGCGTCGAGGAGTTCGTCGAGGGCCGCGCCGCCGAACTCCAGGTCGTCGAGGACGACCACGGCGCCGATGTCGTGGACGAGTTCGAGGAGCAGGGCGCGGTCGGGCCGGTGCAGCGGCGCGTCGTACACGGCGGTGAAGAGGTCGTACAGCAGGTCCGTCGAGGAGCGCCGGTGGCCGCAGAGCCGGACGACGCCGTCGGGCGCGATGTCCGCGCAGTCCTCGGCGACGCTGTCGAGCAGTGCGCTGCGCCCCGAGCCCGAGGGTCCGGTGAGCCGTACGGAGCGTCCGCGCGCGAGGAGGCGTACGAGCCGCTCGCGCTCCTCCTGGCGCTCCAGGAGCGGCAGTCGGGGCAGCGGCGGGCCGGCCGGCAGCGGGGGCCGGGCGGCGCGGGCCCGTTCGGCGCGGTCCGCCGGGGCGTACTTGGCGGGGCGGCCCGGCCGCTCCCCCGGCGGGCAGGGCTCGATCTCGCTGCCGTCGACGGGGTTGACGGTGAGCAGGGAGTCGCCGGACACGAGCCGCACGGTGCGGGCGAGCCCTTGCGAGGGCTGGCCGAAGTCGGGAGTCAGGGGATCCCTGGGCGGCCGCGGGCGGCCCGCCCGGCTGTCGCCCTCGTCGTCGTGGCGGCCCCGGTCCGCACGGTCGCGGGGTTCACCGCCGTACGGATCGTGCCCGAAGTCTTCCGGTCCCGGGTTCATCGGGTCCATGGTCAAAGCCCCCAAAAGCGTGGTGTGCCGCTGCCCCTCCCGGCCTGTGCACACTGCGCTGTCGCTTCTGGTCCGGTGTCCGCGTGGTGGGTCCGTCAATCCGCGGGCGACCGAACCCTAGACCTGGCTCAGTATTGCCGGACACCCGGGGTGCCACGTCGTCCGAGACGTCACGGTCTCATGAGGATTGTGGGCGCCGGATATTGTGGGCGCCGGACATTGTGGGCGCCGGACATCGGAACGTCCGGTTCACACCCTGGGCAGGGATTCGACCCCGATGCCGCCCTCGATGGCGAGGATCCGGTGCAGCCGCGTCGCCACCAGGAGGCGCTGCATCTGGGGCGGCACACCCCGCAGCACGAGCCTGCGGCCGCAGCGTCCGGCCCGCCGGTGGGCGCCCATGATGACGCCGAGCCCGGTCGCGTCCCACGAGTCCAGCTCCGACAGATCGAGCAGCAGGTCGCCGACCCCGTCGTCGAGGGCCGTGTGCAGGACCGTACGGGCGTCCGCCGCGCTCCGGACGTCGAGGCGGCCCCCGACGGCCAGCCCGGCGTGGTCGCCCCTGATGTGCATATGCGCTCCCCGAGAGTGCTTGTGTGCCGTGATTCCAGTGGTCTCTGTGTCGTACGGCGATTCTTGGTATGTCACTGCAACTGACTGGCGCGGGGGCGCAGAAGTTGCCGTCTGTAAGCGAACCGATACCGAATTCACCCCGTGGGGTGACCCACGGGGTGACGAGGTGTCAGTGCTTGTAGAACCCCTGCCCGCTCTTGCGCCCGATGTCACCCGCGTCAACCATCCGGCGCATCAGCTCCGGCGGAGCGAACTTCTCGTCCTGGGACTCGGTGTAGATGTTGCTCGTGGCGTGCAGCAGGATGTCGACGCCGGTGAGGTCGGCGGTGGCGAGCGGCCCCATGGCGTGGCCGAAGCCGAGCTTGCAGGCGATGTCGATGTCCTCGGCGGTGGCGACGCCCGACTCGTACAGCTTCGCGGCCTCGACGACGAGGGCGGAGATCAGGCGGGTGGTGACGAACCCCGCCACGTCCCTGTTCACGACGATGCACGTCTTGCCGACCGACTCGGCGAACTCCCGTGCGGTGGCGAGGGTTTCGTCGCTCGTCTTGTAGCCGCGGACCAGCTCGCACAGCTGCATCATCGGGACCGGCGAGAAGAAGTGCGCGCCGACGACGCGCTCGGGGCGCTCCGTGACCGCCGCGATCTTGGTGATCGGGATGGCGGAGGTGTTGGAGGCGAGCACCGCGTCCTCACGCACGATCTTGTCGAGCGCGCGGAAGATCTCGTGCTTGACCTCGAGCTTCTCGAAGACGGCCTCGACGACGATGTCGGCGTCGGCGACCGCGTCCAGGTCGGTGGTCGTGGTGATGCGCCCGAGCGCGGCCTCTGCGTCCTCGGCGGCGAGCTTCCCCTTGCCGACGAACTTGTCGTACGAGGCCTTGATGCCGTCGGTGCCACGGGCCAGTGCGGCGTCGGTGACGTCGCGCAGGACGACGTCCCAGCCGGCCTGCGCCGAGACCTGGGCGATTCCGGAACCCATGAGACCGGCTCCGATGACGGCGAGCTTCCCTGCCACTGTGCGACTCCCCTTGTCCACTTCATCCGCTGACCGCGTAACGCTTGACACCCGTTCACATATCTCTTCGGCGGACATTAGCGCCCGCGGGCGGTCATGTGACCGCTAAGAGATGCGCGTCACGTCTCACATGACGGACATCACACCGGGACGGGCCACCAGACGTCCCGTACGGCGTAGTTGGGCGCCTGGCGGGGCCCATCCGGCCCTCCCGTGCCGTCGCGCGGGGCGCCGGCGTAACTACGCTGACCCCATGGTCAATCTGACGCGTATCTACACCAGGACCGGCGACCAGGGCACCACCGCCCTCGGGGACATGAGCCGGACCGCCAAGACCGATCTGCGGATCTCCGCCTATGCCGACGCCAACGAGGCCAATGCCGTCATCGGTACGGCGATCGCGCTCGGCGGGCTCGACGAGGAGGTCGTGAAGGTCCTCGTGCGGGTCCAGAACGACCTGTTCGACGTGGGCGCCGACCTGTGCACCCCGGTGGTCGAGGAGCCGAAATATCCGCCGCTGCGGGTCGAGCAGTTCTACGTGGACAAGCTGGAGGCGGACTGCGACCGCTTCAACGAGGAGCTGGAGAAGCTGCGGTCCTTCATCCTGCCCGGGGGCACGCCGGGTGCGGCGCTGCTGCATCAGGCGTGCACCGTGGTCCGCCGGGCCGAGCGCTCCACGTGGGCGGCTCTCGAGGCGCACGGCGAGACGATGAACCCGCTGACGGCCACATATCTGAACCGCCTCTCCGACCTCCTCTTCATCCTGGCGCGTACGGCGAACAAGGCGGTCGGGGACGTGCTCTGGGTGCCGGGCGGGGAGCGCTGACCGGGGTCTTCCGCGCAAGAGGCCGCCCTGGCACGGGAGTTGGTTCTGTGCCGGGGCGGCTTTCGTGATTGGTTTAGACCTTGACCGTTGGTCCAGACCTTTCTATCCTCACGGCACTGCGGTGCGCAGCGCCATGCACATGACCAAGCACGGCAATGCTCACGGGCGGCGCAGGGTTCCACCCCCCGTCATGACCCCCGGAACACCCGAGGAGCACCCCTTGCGCTTCAGACTCAGCATGAAACCGCGACACAAAGCCGTGGCAGGACTGACCACCCTGCTGCTCCCGGCCGCCGCGCTCGTCGGCCTCGCCACCCCCTCCCACGCGGCGGCCGCCGCGAGCACGGCCACCGCGACCTACGCGAAGACCCAGGACTGGGGCACGGGCTTCGAAGGCAAGTGGACCGTGAAGAACACCGGTACCACGGCGCTCAGTTCCTGGACCGTCGAGTGGGACTTCCCCTCCGACACGAAGGTGACCTCGGCGTGGGACGCCACGGTCACCAACTCCGCCGACCACTGGACCGCCAAGAACGCCTCCTACAACGGGACGCTCGCCCCCGGCGCCTCGGTCTCCTTCGGGTTCAACGGCTCGGGCCCCGGCGCCCCCACCGGCTGCAAGCTGAACGGCGCCTCCTGCGACGGCGGTGACGTCCCGGGCGACGCGGCCCCCTCCGCCCCCGGCACCCCGAGCGCCTCCTCCGTCACGGACACCTCGGCCAAGATCTCCTGGACCGCGGCCACCGACGACAAGGGCGTCAAGAACTACGACGTCCTGCGCGACGGCGCCAAGGTCGCGACGGTGACCGGGACTTCGTACTCCGACACCGGGCTCACCGCCGGCACCGACTACTCGTACACCGTGCAGGCCCGCGACACCGCGGACCAGACCGGTCCCGTCTCCGGCGCGGTCAAGGTGCACACCACCGGCGGCGGCACCACCGACCCGGGCCCCGGCACCGGCGGCAAGGTCAAGATGGGGTACTTCACCGACTGGGGCGTCTACGGGCGCGCCTACTACCCCAAGAACCTGGAGACCTCCGGCTCCGCCGCCAAGGTCACGCACATCAACTACGCCTTCGGCAACGTGCAGAACGGCCAGTGCACGATGGGCGACTCCTACGCCGACACGGACATGGCGTACACCGCCGCCAACTCCGTCTCGGGCCAGGCCGACACCTGGGACCAGCCGCTGCGCGGCGCCTTCAACCAGCTGCGCCAGCTCAAGGCCAAGCACCCGGGCCTGAAGATCCTCTGGTCCTTCGGCGGCTGGACCTGGTCCGGTGGCTTCGGCCAGGCGGCACAGAACCCCGCCGCGTTCGCCGACTCCTGCTACAAGCTGGTCGAGGACCCGCGCTGGGCCGACGTCTTCGACGGCATCGACATCGACTGGGAGTACCCCAACGCCTGTGGCCTGTCCTGCGACACGAGCGGCCAGGACGCCCTGAAGAAGCTCACGACGGCGCTGCGCGCCAAGTTCGGCTCGAACAACCTGGTGACGGCGGCCATCACGGCCGACGCATCATCGGGCGGCAAGATCGAGAAGAACGACTACGCGGGCGCGTCCCAGTCCCTCGACTGGTACAACGTCATGACCTACGACTTCTTCGGCGCGTGGGACGCCAAGGGCCCGACCGCCCCGCACTCCCCGCTCACGTCGTACTCCGGCATCCCGCAGGCGGGCTTCAACTCGGCTGACGCCATTGCCAAGTTGAAGGCACAGGGCGTCCCGGCCGGCAAACTGCTCCTCGGCATCGGCTTCTACGGCCGCGGCTGGACCGGCGTCACCCAGAAGGAGCCGGGCGGCACGGCGACCGGCCCCGCCGCCGGCACCTACGAGCAGGGCATCGAGGACTACAAGGTCCTCAAGACCAAGTGCCCGGCGAACGGCACGGTGGCCGGTACGGCGTACGCGTTCTGCGGCAGCGACTGGTGGTCGTACGACACCCCCGCCACCATCAACTCCAAGATGGCGTGGGTCAAGAGCCAGGGCCTGGGCGGCGCGTTCTTCTGGGAGTTCAGCGGTGACACCGCCAGTGGGGAACTGGTGACCGCGATCAACAGCGGTCTCGGCTAGCCACACACGACGGAAGCCGGGTGAACGGGGCCGCCCCCCGTTCGCCCGGCTTCTTCGTACGAAGAAAACCGCTCAGGCCACGTTCACCCGCTGGCCCGGCGGCGCCGCCTCCAGCCACGCGAGGAAACCCGTCAGCGCGTCCTCGCTCATCGCCAGCTCCAGACGCGAGCCGCGGTGCGAGCACGCGAGGACGATCGCGTCGGAGAGCAGCGCCAGCTCTTCCTCGCCCTCGGGCGCGCGCCGTCCCGTCACCTCGATCGCCGAGCGCTCCAGGGTGCGGCGCGGCCTGATCGCGTAGGAGAAGACGCGGAACCACTCGATGCGGTCGCCGTTGTAGCGGGCCACGCCGTAGCCCCAGCCCTTGCCGGACGCGTCGCCCTCCTCGGGCACGTCCCACCGCAGGGAGCAGTCGAAGGTGCCCCCGGACCGCTGGATCAGCCGGCGCCGCAGGCCGAAGACGAACAACCCCAGCAATACGAGTACGACGACCGCGACCACGCACAGCACGAGAACGAGGACCATTCGTACCGACCTCCTCGCCTCATCTGATAACGGGCCCGACAGCGGATCCGATAACGGAACTGCAAAATTGACCAAGGATCGCCTCAGCCGCGACCCGGTCCGGAAAGTGTCTCCGGTCCTGGCCGCGGCTGAGTCATGTCACTCCGCGCTCCCCCAGGGGTCAGCGCGTCGCCACCGCACGCAGTCGGACGTCCGCGCGACGCTCGGCGGATGCGTCGGCATCCGACTTCGCGCGCTCGAGCGCCCGCTCCGCACGCTTGACGTCGATCTCGTCCGACAGCTCGGCGATCTCGGCGAGCAGGGACAGCTTGTTGTCGGCGAACGAGACGAAACCGCCGTGCACAGCGGCGACAACCGTCCCGCCGTCGCTCGTGCGGATCATCACCGGGCCCGACTCCAGCACACCGAGAAGCGGCTGGTGACCGGGCATGACGCCGATGTCGCCGGACGTGGTGCGCGCGACGACCAGGGTGGCCTCGCCGGACCAGACACTGCGGTCCGCGGCGACGAGCTCGACGTGCAGCTCAGCAGCCAAGGTGGGCTCCTCGGGTCACCACCCGGCGGTTGCTGCCGGGTGTTGGGTCAAAGTCTAGTCGGCGTACGGAGAGGGACGGGACACACCCTGGGGTATCACCCTGCGGGTATCCCCGCCCCTCTCCCACGAGTCTGTGCTCCCGGGGGAGCCAGAATCAGGAGACGCCGAGCTCCTTGGCGTTGGCCTTCAGGTCCTCGATGCCACCGCACATGAAGAACGCCTGCTCGGGGAAGTGGTCGTACTCACCGTCGCAGATCGCGTTGAACGCGGTGATCGACTCCTCGAGCGACACGTCCGAACCGTCGACGCCGGTGAACTGCTTGGCGGCGTGGGTGTTCTGCGACAGGAAGCGCTCGACGCGACGGGCACGGTGGACCACGAGCTTGTCCTCCTCGCCCAGCTCGTCGATACCGAGGATCGCGATGATGTCCTGGAGGTCCTTGTACTTCTGCAGGATCGTCTTGACGCGCATGGCGGCGTCGTAGTGGTCCTGCGCGATGTAGCGGGGGTCCAGGATGCGGGACGTGGAGTCCAGCGGGTCCACGGCCGGGTAGATGCCCTTCTCGGAGATCGGACGGGAGAGAACCGTCGTCGCGTCGAGGTGGGCGAACGTGGTGGCCGGGGCCGGGTCGGTCAGGTCGTCCGCGGGGACGTAGATCGCCTGCATCGAGGTGATCGAGTGACCACGGGTCGACGTGATGCGCTCCTGGAGGAGACCCATCTCGTCGGCGAGGGTCGGCTGGTAACCCACCGCGGAAGGCATGCGGCCGAGCAGCGTGGAGACCTCGGAACCGGCCTGCGTGAAGCGGAAGATGTTGTCGATGAAGAACAGCACGTCCTGCTTCTGCACATCGCGGAAGTACTCCGCCATGGTCAGACCGGCCAGGGCGACGCGAAGACGCGTGCCCGGCGGCTCGTCCATCTGGCCGAAGACCAGCGCGGTCTTGTCCAGAACGCCGGCTTCCTCCATCTCGACCATGAGGTCGTTGCCCTCACGGGTGCGCTCGCCGACACCGGCGAAGACGGAGACACCGTCGTGCAGCTTGGCCACACGGACGATCATTTCCTGGATCAGAACGGTCTTGCCGACACCGGCACCACCGAACAGACCGATCTTTCCACCCTTGACGTACGGGGTGAGAAGGTCGACGACCTTCAGGCCGGTCTCGAACATCTCGGTCTTGGACTCGAGCTGGTCGAAGGCCGGGGCCTTGCGGTGGATCGTCCAGCGCGGGGCGTCGGCGACCGAGGAGGCGTCGTCGTTCAGGACGTCGCCGAGGGTGTTGAACACCCGGCCCTTGGTCAGGTCACCGACGGGCACCGAGATGCCGGCGCCGGTGTCGGTCACCGGGGCCTGGCGGACCAGGCCGTCGGTGGGCTGCATCGAGACCGTACGGACCATGCCGTCACCCAGGTGCTGGGCGACCTCGAGGGTCAGCGTCTTCTTCGCGCCCTCGGTGGCCGGGTCGTCGACCTGGACGTGCAGGGCGTTGTAGATCTCCGGCATCGCGTCGACGGGGAACTCCACGTCGACGACCGGGCCGATGACCCGGGCGACGCGGCCCGTGGCAACGGCCGTCTCAACAGTGGTCGTCATTACTTGTCACTCCCCGCGGTCGCGTCGGCCAGGGCTGCAGTGCCGCCGACGATCTCGCTGATTTCCTGGGTGATTTCGGCCTGGCGGGCCGCGTTGGCAAGTCGGGAGAGCGAGTTGATCAGGTCTCCCGCGTTGTCGGTCGCCGACTTCATCGCGCGGCGCGTGGCGGCGTGCTTGGAAGCAGCCGACTGGAGCAGCGCGTTGTAGATACGGCTCTCGACGTAGCGCGGCAGCAGGGCGTCGAGGACGTCCTCCGCCGACGGTTCGAAGTCGTACAGCGGAAGGATCTCGCCCTTGGACTTCGACTCCTCCGCCACCTCTTCGAGGCTGAGCGGAAGCAGACGGCCGTCGATGGCCGACTGCGTCATCATCGAGATGAACTCCGTGTAGACGATGTGGAGTTCATCCACGCCGCCCTCCGCCGAGTCCTTCTCGATCGCCTCGATCAGCGGGCCCGCGACCTTCTTGGCGTCCGCGTACGAGGGCTCGTCGGTGAAGCCCGTCCACTGCTCCGCGATCTTGCGCTCACGGAAGTTGTAGTGGGCGACACCACGGCGGCCGACGATGTAGATGTCGACCTCCTTGCCCTCGGCCTCGAGACGCGCGGTCAGTCGCTCCGCGGCCTTGATGGCGTTCGAGTTGAAGGCGCCGGCCAGACCGCGGTCGCTCGTGAGGAGCAGCACCGCGGAGCGCGTCGCCGTCTCCGGCTCCGTCGTCAGCGGGTGGTTCGTGTTCGAACCGGTGCCGACAGCCGTGACCGCGCGGGTGAGCTCGGTCGCGTACGGCGTGGAGGCCGCCACCTTGCGCTGTGCCTTGACGACACGCGAGGCGGCGATCATCTCCATCGCCTTGGTGATCTTCTTGGTCGCGGTGACGGATTTGATGCGACGCTTGTAGACCCGGAGCTGGGCTCCCATGAGTCAGGTCCCTTCCGTCGTCACTTACCGGCGGCGGCCGGAGCGTCCTCGCCGAGAAGCTTCCCGTCCGAGGTCTCGAACTGCTTCTTGAACTCCGCGATCGCGTCGGCGGCAGCCGTGAGGGTGTCGTCCGACATCTTGCCGCCCTCCTTGATGGAGGTCATCAGGCCCTGCTCCTTGCGGTGCAGGTAGTCGAGCAGCTCGCGCTCGAAGCGGCGGATGTCCGCGACCGGGACGTCGTCCATCTTGCCGGTGGTGCCGGCCCAGACGGAGACGACCTGGTCCTCGGTGGCCATGGGCTGGTACTGGGGCTGCTTGAGCAGCTCGACCATGCGCTGACCGCGCTCCAGCTGCGCCTTCGACGCGGCGTCCAGGTCGGAACCGAAGGCGGCGAACGCCTCGAGCTCACGGAACTGGGCGAGGTCCACGCGCAGACGGCCGGAGACCTGCTTCATCGCCTTGTGCTGCGCGGAACCACCGACTCGGGAGACGGAGATACCGACGTTCAGCGCGGGGCGCTGACCGGCGTTGAACAGGTCCGACTCCAGGAAGCACTGGCCGTCGGTGATGGAGATGACGTTGGTCGGGATGAACGCCGACACGTCGTTCGCCTTGGTCTCGACGATCGGCAGACCGGTCATCGAACCCGAGCCCAGCTCGTCCGAGAGCTTCGCGCAGCGCTCGAGCAGACGGGAGTGCAGGTAGAAGACGTCACCCGGGTAGGCCTCGCGCCCCGGCGGGCGGCGGAGCAGCAGGGACACGGCGCGGTAGGCGTCGGCCTGCTTCGAGAGGTCGTCGAAGATGATGAGGACGTGCTTGCCCTCGTACATCCACTGCTGGCCGATGGCCGAACCGGTGTACGGCGCCAGGTACTTGAAGCCGGCCGGGTCGGACGCCGGGGCGGCGACGATGGTCGTGTACTCCAGCGCGCCGGCCTCTTCGAGGGCGCCACGCACGGAGGCGATGGTCGAGCCCTTCTGACCGATGGCGACGTAGATGCAGCGGACCTGCTTCTTCGGGTCGCCGGTGCGCCAGTTGTCGCGCTGGTTGATGATCGTGTCGACGGCCAGGGCGGTCTTGCCCGTCTGGCGGTCGCCGATGATCAGCTGACGCTGACCGCGGCCGATCGGGGTCATCGCGTCGACGGCCTTGTAGCCGGTCTCCATCGGCTCGTGCACCGACTTGCGCTGCGTGACCGTGGGGGCCTGCAGCTCAAGGGCACGACGCGCGCTGGTCTCGATCTCGCCGAGGCCGTCGATCGGGTTGCCGAGCGGGTCGACGACGCGACCCAGGTAGCCCTCGCCGACGGCGACGGAGAGCACCTCACCGGTGCGCTGCACCGGCTGGCCCTCCTCGATACCGGTGAACTCACCGAGCACGATGGCACCGATCTCGCGCTCCTCGAGGTTGAGGGCGAGGCCGAGGGTGCCGTCCTCGAACTTCAGCAGTTCGTTGGCCATGGCCGAGGGCAGGCCCTCGACCTTCGCGATGCCGTCGCCGGCAAGGGTGACCGTACCGACCTCCTCGCGCGAGGCCGCGTCCGGCTTGTACGCCTGGACAAAGTTCTCCAGCGCGTCCCGGATCTCCTCCGGCCGGATCGTGAGCTCCGCCATCTGGGTTCCCTGCTCTCCTTGTTGGGCCCGAAGTTTTCTTGGGGGGTCTGGGGTAAGCCCCCAGGAATCCTCTGCACGGCCCAACTAGGGCCGTAGGTACTACTACGTTGTGCGAGTCCGTCAGCCGGCCATGCGGCGGCTGGCGTCCTCAATGCGGTCCGCGATGCTTCCGTTGATGAGCTCTTCGCCCACCTGCACGTTGATCCCGCCGAGGACCGTGGGGTCCACGTCGAGGTTCAGGTGCATCTGGCGCCCGTAGAGCTTCGCCAGGGCGGCACCCAGGCGCTGCTTCTGCGTGTCGCTCAGCGGAACCGCCGAGGTGACGACCGCGACCATGCGGTCCCGGCGCTCCGCGGCGAGCTTCGACAGGGACTCGAGTCCCTGTTCAAGGCTACGTCCACGCGGCTGGGTCACAAGGCGCTCGACGAGACGCTCGGTGGTGGCCTTGGCGCGACCGCCGAGCAGGCTGCGCAGCAGCTCACCCTTGGCCGTAGCCGTGGCGACACGGTCCGTGAGCGCGGCGCGCAGCTCGGTGTTCGAAGAGACGATCCGGCCGAACCGGAACAGCTCGTCCTCGACGTCGTCCAGCTCGCCGGCCTTCTGCGCCGCGGTCAGCTCGGCGATGTTGGCCAGCTCCTCGAGGGAGTCGACCAGGTCGCGCGGGGCGGACCAGCGGGAGCGGACCAGACCGGCCACCAGGTCGGCGGTCTCGCCGCTGACCTGGCCGCTGAGCAGGCGCCCCGCGAGCTCGGCCTTGGCCTCGCCGGACTGCGCCGGGTCGGTCAGGACCCGACGCAGCGACACCTCGCGGTGGAGCAGCGCGGTGACCGCGGCCAGCTCCGTGGCGAGCTGTCGGGCGTCGACCGAGGTGTTGTCGGTCAGCGCGTCGAGACGCTCACGTGCGGAGGCGAGTGCCTCGCGGCTCGCTCCGTGGGCAGTCATCGAGCGGCCTCTGCCTTCTCCTCGAGGTCATCCAGGAAACGGTCGATCGTGCGCGACTGCCGGGCGTGGTCCTCGAGGGACTCGCCGACCAGCTTGCCGGCCAGGGTCGTGGCCAGCTGGCCGACGTCCTGGCGCAGCGCCTGAGCGGCGGCCTTGCGGTCGGCCTCGATCTGCGAGTGGCCGGCGGCGATGATTTCCTCACGCTGCCGCTGGCCTTCCGCGCGCATCTCGGCGATGAGCGTGGCGCCCTGCTCCTGCGCCTCCTGGCGCAGACGCGCGGCCTCGTGGCGGGCCTCGGCCAGCTGAGCCTTGTACTGCTCGAGCACGCTCTGGGCCTCGGTCTGGGCGGCCTCGGCCTTCTCGATACCGCCTTCGATCAGCTCGCGGCGCTCGTCCAGCGTCTTGTTGATACGCGGGAGGAGCTTCTTGGCGAAGAAGAAGAAGACGATGGCGAAGGCAAGCGCGCCAATGAGCAGCTCAGGACCCGCGGGGACGAGCGGGTTCTGCTGCTCCTCGGCCGCGAGTGCAACCAGGTTGGCGATCACATCAGTGCCTTTCGTCGAAAGTGTCAGTAAGAAGTGATTACTTACCGAACACGAACGGCATAACGATGCCGATGAGGGCGAGCGCCTCACAGAAGGCGAAGCCGAGGATCTGGTTGGCGCGGATCAGACCGGCGGCCTCGGGCTGGCGGGCCAGAGCCTGGGTGCCGTTACCGAACACGATGCCGACGCCGATGCCGGGGCCGATGGCAGCGAGACCGTAGCCGATGGAACCGAGGGAGCCGGAGACGCCAGCGGCGAGTTCGAGGGTCGCGGACATGCCGTTACTTCCTTCTCTTTAACGAACCGGTGGGGGTTGGCCACCGGACGAGTGGGGTTTGACAGGTAGGGCGGGACTCAGTGGTGCTCGGCGAGCGCGCCCTGGATGTAGGTGCAGGCGAGGAGTACGAAGACGTACGCCTGGACGGCCTGCACGAAAAGCTCGAAGAGGATCATGACGACGGTCATGACGAACGAGACGCCCGCGGCCGGGATCATGTAGCTGTTCAGCAGGTACCAGGAGGCGACCGTGAACATCACCAGCATCAGGTGACCGGCGAACATGTTCGCGAACAGTCGCACCGCGTGCGTGAACGGGCGGACGAACAGGTTCGAGAAGAACTCGATGAACGAGACGAGCCACTTGATCGGGCCGAGCGAGTTGTCGTAACCCGTGATGTTCTTCCAGCCGCCCACGAAGCCGTGGCGCTTGAAGGTCAGCGGGACCCAGATCAGGTAGACGAGGAGGGCGAGCACGATCGGGTACGCGATCACCGACGACACCGGGAACTGGGCCAGCGGGATCACGGACCACACGTTCATGATCCAGATGAAGAAGAACATCGAGACCATGACGGGGACGAACTTCTCGCCCTCCTTCTTGCCGAGGGTCTCGAAGACGATGCTGCGGCGCACGAACTCGTACCCCGCCTCACCGACCATCTGGAGCTTCCCCGGGATCACCTTGGCGCGGCCGAAGGCGGCGTAGAAGAGACTCACGATGATCAGCGTCGTCAACAGGGCAAGCAGCATCACCTTGTTGAACTCGAACCCGCCGACGGTGAAGATCGGCTGGAAGAGGAACGAGTGCAGACCGGGAGCCGGAAAGCCGCAGCCGTTGTCGGAGAGAATCCGACAGCTCCAGTCAAAGGCGAGCTCAGTCTGGTCAGCACTCACCACGGGCTCCTTCGGCGTGACGCATAGGTACGGCAACCTCGTTGTGTCGGTGCGGCGCGCAGCCGCGGATCGGCACCGGTCTGGTGTTTCGGATGTGGGGGCGGCAGGCAGGCAGTGAGCCTCGCAGTCGAGCAGGCGTCAGCTCAGATGCCCGCGCCCGCAGTGCCGCAGTTGGCACCGGACGATAGCAGTAACGCGAACCACCATTTATCCCGCCCCTACCCCTCACGATGACGACCCTGATTTCTCGGGCTTGTCACTCTTCTCGGAGTCTTCGGCCGAGTCGGGATCGATATAGAAAATCTTGGCCTTCATGTGCGCACGCGCCTGTGCCGCCATCCACACGACGGTGGCGGCGACGAGTGTCGCGGCGAAGGCCTTGGGGTTGAACAGTGTCGTGTCCTTGAAGACGGCGACGAAGATCAGAAGCAGCAGCAGCTGGGCGACATAGAGCATGAGCCCCATCGCCTGGAAGAGCTGCGGAAGCGATTTTGCCGTCCGTTGAAGAACGATCTGCCCGAGGCCCATGAAGGCGATCACGACCACCGCGCCGATGACCGCGCCGAGAGCCCCCTTGCCGCCGGCGAGCACACCACTGATGACGGCGGCGATCGCGCCGGCAACGGCTGTGGGCACAACGGCCTGGAGAAGGATCCGTGCGTCATTCGAGGGCATGGCGGCAGCTCCGCTAACTGGACGGGGGCAGGGTGTCGTCATGGACGAGCGTAGTCCGGGGCCGAGAGGGAACTTCGGGCCAAGGGGCCGTCGCACTACGGTCCTTCGGCTCTATCCCCGGGTCTCGTGAACGGTATCACAAACTATTTGATGAGGTCTTTACCTGTGTAGTGTGCTCACTGTCACACGTGAGGAGTAATCCGCGCGTCTGAGCAAGAATCGGGCCAACTTGTCTGGTATTGGCCCGGTTTCTCCGGTCGCCTTCGGCCGCTTCAGCGGGACGAGTGAGCTTTACGACGGTCATGCACGCGCGCACGGGCGCCGATCGCCGTCGCTCCGTTGACACCCGCGGGCATCGGCGTACGCGCGCCCTCACCCGCGCTCTGACCCGCGCCCTCGGGCCGCTCCACGTCGGCCACCACCGCGGCCCGCCGGCGCCGGTAGCGCGGCGGCACGAAGGCCTCCGCCCAGTCCGGGGCGCGCGGTGTGAAGCGCGGCAGCAGGAGCAGTACGAGGCCGACGAAGCTCAGCCCGACGATCGCGAACACGAGCCACATCGACGACGAGTGGACGGAGTAGGCGACCGCGCCGAAGGACAGCAGCGCAGCCCAGAAGTACATGATCAGGACCGCGCGGCTGTGCGAGTGGCCGATCTCCAGGAGCCGGTGGTGCAGGTGCCCGCGGTCGGCCGCGAACGGCGACTGGCCCTTCCAGGTACGCCGCACGATGGCGAGGACCAGGTCCGCGAACGGCACCGCGATGATCGTCAGCGGCATCAGCAGCGGGATGAAGACCGGGACCATCGCGTGAGTGGCGTCACGGGTGCCGCCGAAGTTCAGCTTCATCACGCTCGGGTCGACCTGGCCCGTGATGGAGATCGCACCGGCGGACAGGACGAGGCCGATGAGCATCGATCCGGAGTCGCCCATGAAGATCCGGGCGGGGTGCATGTTGTGCGGCAGGAAGCCCACACACATGCCGATCAGGATCGCCGAGAACAGCGTCGCGGGGGCGGCGGCCTCGATGCCGTAGCCGTACCAGAGGCGGTAGGCGTACAGGAAGAACGCCGTGGCGGCGATGCACACCATGCCGGAGGCGAGGCCGTCGAGGCCGTCCACGAAGTTGACCGCGTTGATGCTGATCACGACCAGGGCGACGGTGAGGAGCGTGCCCTGCCACTGCGTGAGCGAGACCGTGCCGACGCCCGGGATCGGCAGCCACAGGATCGTCAGGCCCTGCATGACCATGACGCCCGCGGCGATCATCTGGCCGCCCAGCTTGATCAGGGCGTCGATCTCGAACTTGTCGTCCAGGACGCCGATCAGCCAGATCAGGGCGGCTCCGGAGAGCAGGGCCCGCGGCTCGTTCGACATTGTGAAGACGGGGCTGAGGTTCGTCAGGTGGTCCGCGACGAGGAGGCCCGCGCACAGGCCGAAGAACATCGCGATCCCGCCGAGCCGGGGTGTGGGTTCCCGGTGCACGTCGCGGGCGCGGATCTCCGGCATGGCGCCGGCCACGATCGCGAACTTCCGCACCGGGCCGGTCAGCAGGTAGGTCACCGCGGCCGTGATGCAGAGCGTCAGCAGGTATTCACGCACGGGCTTCCCCACATATATCGCTGGCCATCTCAGCCCCACACCCTAGCTTCGCGCGCATGTGGTGAAGGACTGCCGGGTAGCGACGATGGTTGCACGAGTGACGAGCGGCCCTGGACCGCCTACCCCCGACTAGGCCGGATACGGCGGAAATCTTCCGGCCAGTTCCCGTACTTCTTCCCGTGCCGCACGCGGATCGAAGTCGCCGCGGAGGACCCCCGCGAAGAGGACGGCGATCCGGGCCATCTCGGGTTCACCCATGCCCTGTGTGGTGACGGCGGCGGTGCCCAGGCGCAGGCCGCGGCCGTCCCCGAAGGGCAGTGCGCACGTGTCGAGGACCATACCGGCGGAGGCGAGCCGGCCGCGGGCGGCCGGGCCCTCGACGCCGAGCGGCGAGGGGTCGGCGGTCAGCAGATGGGTGTCGGTGCCGCCGGTGGTGATCGCGAGGCCCTCGGCGTCGAGCGCGGCCGCGAGAGCCCTCGCGTTGGCGACCACCTGATGGGTGTACGCGGCGAAGGCCGGGGTCTCCGCCTCCCCGAAAGCGACAGCCTTGGCGGCGATCGTGTGCATCTGGGCGCCGCCCTGTGTGAACGGGAAGACGGCCCGGTCGATGCGCTCCGCGAGCTCGGCCCCGCACAGGATCATGCCGCCGCGGGGGCCGCGCAGGACCTTGTGCGTGGTGGCGCAGACGACGTCGGCGTACGGCACCGGGTTCGGGGCCGCTCCCCCGGCGACCAGGCCGATGGGGTGCGCGGCGTCGGCGATGAGGTAGGCGCCCACGTCGTCGGCGATGTCGCGGAACGCCTCGTAGTCGATGTGCCGCGGGTAGGCGATCGAGCCGCAGACGATGGCCTTGGGACGGTGCAGGCGGGCCAGGGCGCGGACCTGGTCGTACTCGATGAGGCCGGTCTCCGGGTCGACGCCGTAGGGCACGAAGTCGAACCAGCGGCCCGAGAAGTTCGCGGGCGAGCCGTGGGTGAGGTGGCCGCCGAAGGGGAGCCCCATGGCGAGGACGGTGTCGCCGGGGCGCAGCAGGGCCGCGTAGGCGGCGAGGACGGCGGACGAGCCGGAGTGGGACTGCACGTTGGCGTGCTCGGCGCCGAAGAGCACCCTGGCGCGGTCGACGGCGATGCGTTCCGCCACGTCGACGAGCTCGCAGCCGCCGTGGTGGCGGGCGCCGGGATAGCCCTCGGCGTACTTGTTGGCGAGCGGGGAGCCGAGGGCCGCGAGGACGGCCGGCGACGTGAAGTTCTCGGCGGCGATGAGCTGCAGCGACATGGCCTGCCGGGCCGCCTCGCCGAGGATGATCTCGGCGATCTCGGGGTCCTGCCGGCGCAGCGTGTCGAAGCCGGCGTACGCGTACGTCGCACCGGCGGGGGCTTGTTCAGTGGTGACCGGCATCTTGGGCTCCGGGCCTCGCGGGGGTGACCTCAGCTCCAATGTAGGCCCGCCCCGCCCGCCCCGCCCGAAAGCCGGGTACGAGCGGGTGTAGCGGCAGCCGGAAACACCCCACAGAGCCACCACCGCACTCACGCCCGCGGGAGCACCCGCCAGAGCCACCACCGCAGTTGCACGCGCGCAGGAACCCCCGACAGAACGCCACCGCTCTCACGCGCGCGGGGGCCCCCGCCAGAACCACCGCCGCAGTCACACGGCGCGGCAACGCCCTACAGAGCCACCATCGCAGTCACGCCCGCGCAGCAACCCCCGACAGAGCGTCACCGCCCGCACCCACACACGTGCAGCACCCCGACAGAGCCTCACCGCCCGCACCCACATACGCGCAGGAACCCCTGTCAGCGCGCCGCCACGGCCCCGCGCTCACATCCGCGCAGGCACGCCCGTGAGTGCCGTCACCACCGGTTCCAGCGCCTCGTTGATCTCGTCTCCGACCGAGCGGAAGAACGGGAGGGGGGCGCCGTACGGGTCGTAGACCTCGTCCGCTTCCACGCTCGGGGCCAGGAGCCACCCGCGTAGAGCCGCCGCCGCGCGTACCAGTGCGCGTGCGCGTTCGACCACGCCGCCGGCCGCCCCGTCGAGGGGATCGGGCAGCGTGGCCGGGTCTATGGCCTGGACGAGGCGCGTGAACTCCTTCAGCGTGAAGGTGCGCAGGCCCGCGCTGTGGCCCATGGAGATGACCTGGGCGCGGTGGTCGCGGGTGGCCGTGAGGACCAGATCGGCGCGGATCACGTGGTCGTCGAGGAGCTCGCGGCCCACGAAGCCGGAGGCGTCCGCCCCGTAGTCCGCGAGGACCGCCTCGGCGTTGGCCTCCATGGGCGCGCCCTCGTGCCCCCAGGTGCCCGCGCTCTCGACGATGAGGCCGCGCACGAGGGGGTCGCCGAGCCGGTCCGACAGGGCGTGCCGGGTCAGCCGCTCGGTGATCGGCGAGCGGCACACGTTGCCGGTGCTGACATGGAGGATGCGGAAGGAGTCCCCGTTGCCTATGCCACGCCCCGTCTCAGGGGCTGTCAATTCGCCACCTCGAGGTCGGGTACGACCTTGCGCAGCTCGTCCGCGGTCAGGGCACCCGCGCGCAGGAGCACCGGAACCTTCCCGGTCACGTCGACGATCGACGACGGGACGATGCCGGGCGTGGGGCCGCCGTCCAGGTAGACGGAGACGGCGTCGCCGAGCATGTCCTGCGCGGCGTCGCAGTCCTCGGGGGCGGGATGCCCGGTGAGGTTGGCGGAGGACACGGCCATGGGGCCGACCTCGGTGAGCAGCTCGATCGCGACCGGGTGCAGCGGCATGCGGACGGCGACGGTGCCACGGGTCTCGCCGAGGTCCCAGGCGAGGGACGGCTGGTGCTTGGCGACGAGCGTGAGGGCGCCCGGCCAGAACGCGTCGACGAGTTCCCAGGCCATCTCGGAGAAGTCCGTGACGAGCCCGTGCAGCGTGTTCGGGGAGCCGATGAGGACCGGGGTGGGCATGTTGCGGCCGCGGCCTTTGGCCTCCAGGAGGTCACCGACCGCCTCGGGCGTGAACGCGTCGGCGCCGATGCCGTAGACGGTGTCGGTGGGCAGCACGACGAGCTCGCCGCGGCGGACCGCGGACGCCGCTTCACGCAGACCGGTCGTACGGTCCGACGCGTCATTGGTGTCGTATCGCCGAGCCATTTAGCGGGCCTCCTCGTACACGTACTGCTGGCTTGAAATCACGGTCGTCACGGCATCGCCTTGCGGGCGGTGGCGAAGCGCGGGCGGTTGTTCAGGTCGGGGTGGTCGGCGGCGTCGGCCCAGCCCCGCTCCTCGGTGAAGATCCACGGCACCTGGCCGCCCTGGGTGTCGGCGTGCTCGACGACGACGACGCCGCCGGGCCGCAGCAGGCGGTGCGCGGTGCGCTCGATGCCGCGGATCAGGTCGAGCCCGTCCTCGCCGGAGAACAGGGCGAGTTCGGGGTCGTGGTCGCGGGCCTCGGGGGCGACGTACTCCCACTCGGTGAGCGGGATGTACGGCGGGTTGGAGACCACCAGGTCGACCTGGCCGTCGAGCTCGGGGAAGGCCTCCAGGGCGTCTCCCTGGCGCAGGTCGACCCTGGACCCCTCGACGTTCTTGCGCGTCCACCGCAGGGCGTCCTCGGACAGCTCCACGGCGTGTACGCGCGAGCGCGGGACCTCCTGGGCGAGCGCGAGCGCGATGGCGCCCGAGCCGGTGCACAGGTCGACGATGCGCGGCTCGACGACGTCCATGGCGCGTACGGCGTCTATGGCCCAGCCGACCACGGACTCCGTCTCGGGCCGCGGCACGAACACGCCGGGGCCCACCTGGAGTTCGAGGTATCGGAAGTAGGCGAGCCCGGTGATGTGCTGGAGCGGCTCGCGGGCCTCGCGGCGCGCGATCACCTCCCAGTAGCGGGCGTCGAAGTCCGCGTCCTTGACCGTGTGCAGCGCGCCCCGCTTCACGCCGTGCACGAACGCGGCGAGTTCCTCCGCGTCGTTGCGCGGCGAGGGCACGCCCGCGTCGGCGAGGCGCTGGGTGGCCTGGGCGACTTCCGCGAGCAGCACGCTGCGGGGGTTCGGGGGTCGCCCCCCAAGATGTTGCTGCACGCTGGTCCCTCCGGGGCTGAGCTGGTCTTCTTCTGGCGTGGCTTAGGCGGCGGCGAGCTTGGCGGCCGAGTCGGCGTCGACACAGGCCTGGATCACCGGGTCGAGCTCACCGTCGAGCACCTGGTCCAAGTTGTACGCCTTGAAACCGACGCGGTGGTCCGAGATGCGGTTCTCCGGGAAGTTGTACGTACGGATCTTCTCGGAGCGGTCGACGGTGCGGACCTGGCTGCGGCGCGCGTCCGCGGCCTCGGCCTCGGCCTTCTCCACGGCCGCGGCGAGGAGCCTGGAGCGCAGGATACGCATCGCCTGCTCCTTGTTCTGGAGCTGGCTCTTCTCGTTCTGGCAGGAAGCGACGACTCCGGTGGGCAGATGTGTGATGCGCACCGCGGAGTCCGTCGTGTTGACGGACTGGCCGCCGGGGCCCGACGAGCGGTAGACGTCGATGCGGAGGTCGTTCGCGTGGATCTCGACGTCGACCTCCTCGGCCTCGGGCGTCACGAGGACACCGGCCGCGGAGGTGTGGATACGGCCCTGCGACTCGGTCGACGGCACACGCTGCACGCGGTGCACGCCGCCCTCGTACTTCAGGCGGGCCCAGACGCCCTGGCCGGGCTCGGTCGCGCCGTTGCCGCCCTTGGTCTTGACGGCGACCTGGACGTCCTTGTAGCCGCCCAGCTCGGACTCGGTGGCGTCGATGATCTCGGTCTTCCAGCCGACGCGCTCCGCGTACCGCAGATACATGCGCAGCAGGTCGCCGGCGAACAGGGCGGACTCGTCGCCGCCCGCGCCGGCCTTGACCTCGAGGATGACGTCCTTGTCGTCGTTGGGGTCCCGGGGGACCAGGAGGAGCCGCAGCTTCTCGGTGATCTCCTCGCGCTGCTTCTCCAGGTCCTTGACCTCGGCGGCGAAGTCCGGGTCGTCCGCGGCGAATTCGCGGGCGGTCTCGATGTCGTCACCGGTCTGCTTCCAGGAGCGGTAGGTGGCGATGATCGGGGTCAGCTCGGCGTAGCGCTTGTTGAGCTTGCGCGCGTTCGCCTGGTCGGCGTGGACCGCGGGGTCCGCGAGCTTCTTCTCGAGATCGGCGTGCTCACCGATGAGGTCCTCGACGGCCTCGAACATCTCCGGCTCCTGAAGTGAGGTACAGCGAAAGGGAACGGCCACGGGCCGGCGGGGAAGACCCCCGGGCCCCCGGCCGACCAAAAAAGCACGCCGGTCCAGGCCCGCCCCGAAGGGCGGCCGTGGACCGGCGCAAGTGGCTCGCTACTTGGCGGCAGCAGCCTTGCCGAAGCGGGCCTCGAAGCGGGCCACGCGGCCACCGGTGTCGAGGATCTTCTGCTTGCCCGTGTAGAACGGGTGGCACTCGGAGCAGACCTCGGCACGGACGGTGCCGCTGGAGATCGTGCTGCGGGTGGTGAACGTCGCGCCGCAGGTGCAGCTGACCTCGGTCTCGACGTACTCGGGGTGGATGTCGCGCTTCAAGGTGTCTCCTATGTTCTCGGAGGGTTCCGGGTCGCTTCCGCGGATTGCGGGAGCGTGAACCGGGACCGACGTACCAGTCTGCCAGGACTGGCCGTATCCCCCAAAACCGGGGTCGGGGCGCAACTATTCCCGAAGGGTCACCTGGAACTAGTGGCTGGTGACGACGGAGCCCGCGGCGCCCTTGTCCCCGGCGGAGTCCCTGGTCGCGGCGGCGGGGATCGGCCGGTCCGTCCGGAGGGCCGCCCAGACCTTCGCGCCCTCCTTCTCCAGCGGGAGCACGCGGTTCGGGTTCTGGGGGTCGTACTGGACCGGGAGCGTCACCATCTTCATGTCGCCGGCGCCGATGCCCTTGAGGCCGCTGGCGAAGCCGGCGAGTTCCTTGACCGAGTTGAGGTCGGAGTCCGTGGTGACGGTGCTGGTGGCGGTGTCCGCGAGGTCGTACAGCTTCGTGGGGCTGGTGAAGACGCCGACGTCCTTGATCTGCTTGATCAGCGCCTTCATGAAGGCCTGCTGCAGCTGTATTCGGCCCAGGTCGCTGCCGTCGCCGACGCCGTGCCGGGTGCGGACGAGGCCGAGCGCCTGCTCGCCGGTGAGGGTGTGCTTGCCGGCCGTCAGGTGCAGATGGCTCTTGTTGTCGTTGATGGCCTTCTGGGTGGTGATGTCGACGCCGCCCAGGGTGTTGATGAGCTTCTTGAAGCCCGAGAAGTCGACCTCGACGTAGTGGTCCATGCGGATGCCGGACATCTTCTCGACCGTCTTGACGGCGCAGGCCGGGCCGCCCACCTCGTACGCCGTGTTGAACATCTGCTCGCTGCCGCCCGCGACCGCGTTCCCCCGCGAGTCGGTGCAGGTGGGCCGGGTGACGAGGGTGTCCCGCGGTATGGAGACGACACTGGCCTTCTTGTGGCCCTTGTACACGTGGACGACCATCGCGGTGTCGGAACGGGCGCCGCCCTGGTCCTTGCCGTACTTGGCGTTGGCGCCGGAGCGCGAGTCGGAGCCGAGGACGAGGATGTCCATCGAGCCGTTGTCGACGTTCGCGGGGCGGTCGGTGCCGAGCGCGGCGTTGATGTCGACGCCCTTGAGGTTCCCGTTGAGCTTGAAGTACAGGAAGCCGGCGCCCGCGCCGGCCACGACGACGAGTCCGGCCGCGGTGCAGGCCGTGATGACGAGGGCCTTGCTGTGCTTGCCGCGCGGCTTGCGCCGCTTGCCCCCGGCGCCCCGGGTGCGGCGGCTGGGATCGGTGCTCGCGTGACTGCTCTCGTCGGCCATGTGTCCCTCGGTCCTCAATTGCTCGGTGGTCGGTTACCCCCTGGGGGCAGGGTCAGGCTCGATCGGACGTCTCTTGTCGTCAGACGTGGAAACCGGAAGAAGGGTTGCACAACGCGCTGTGCCCGCCGCGAGTGACGCGACGGGCACAGAGTGTGGCGGTGACGGCCAGTCACCCGGCTCTCACCTGGGGATTTATCCGAACACGTTGTACTGCGTGTAGCCGGTCCCGATCTTGATGCGTGTGGCAAAGATCTCCGAGGAGGCGGTGCCCGTGCCCGGGTACAGGTAGAGCGTCCCGCCGGGCGTGCGCGCCACGAAGTCGGCCTTGCCGTCACCGGTCACGTCACCGGGCGCCGCGAACGCGTTGTAGCCGTCCCAGGTGCGCACCTGCACCCCGGCCTCGAAGGGCGCGGCCGCCTTGCCGGTGCCCTTGAGGAGATACAGCTTGCCGCCGCTGCCGCGCGCGATCAGGTCGCTCTTCCCGTCGCCGGTGAAGTCGCCCTTGCCGCGCAGGGAGTTGAAGACCTGGTAGCCGCTGCCAACGGTGGTCCGGGTGCCGTACGTCCCGTCGCCCTTGCCCGGGTACAGGTAGAGCGCTCCGCCGGAGGTCACGGACAGCAGGTCGGGGAACCGGTCGCCGGTCACGTCGCCGGGCGCCACGATGAACTTCCGCGTCGACCAGTCGCTCGCGATCTTCGTGTCCGTGTACGTGGAGCTCGACGCGGAGCGGTGGCGCCAGTAGACGGCGCCGTCGGACCTGCGGCGGACGATGAAGTCCTGGTACCCGTCGCGGTTCATGTCGGCCTGGAGGACGAGGTTGTACGCGCTCCAGGACCCGCTCAGCGTCTTGCGGGCGGCGAACCCGCTGCCCGTGGACTCCTTGACGTAGCCCTGGCCGCCGGTGGCGGCGCGCACGAAGAAGTCGGCCTTGCCGTTGCGGCTGATGTCGGTGTCGTCGATGCGCGGGCGCACCTTCGCCTGGTACGTGGAGACCTTGGTGAACGCCTCGTACGTGCCGGAGACGTTGCAGACCTGCGTGCCCTGGCTGATGCCCCAGGAGACGATGCCGACGACCTTGCCGCCCACGACGAGCGGGCCGCCCGAGTCGCCGGGGCACGTGGTCTTGCCGGTGCTGTCGTCGCCGGTGCCGAGCTGCCCGGCGCAGATCATCTTCCCGGCCTGGAAGTACGGGTCGAGGTTCTGCGTGCACGCGTCGTCGGAGTTCAGCGGCAGGGTGACCTTCTGCAGCTGGGACGCGATGGTGGCGGTGTCCTCGTTCGAGCCGGTCAGGCCCCAGCCGTAGACGGTGGCGCCGGTGCCCGCGGTGTAGAGCGCGCTGTCGTCGGCCCCGGCCAGCTCGAGGGTGGTCTGGGCGACCGGCTTGGCGAGGGTGAGCAGGGCGACGTCGTTCGTGATGGCGTCGGGGTCGTAGCCGTCGCGGACCCAGCTGCGGGTGACGTCGATGTACGTGGCGCCGTTGCCGGCGACGGTGACGCTCTTGCTGGTGCCTACGGCGACTTCGCCGTACTTGCCCCAGTCCTGCCGGTTGCCGTTCTCGTCGTGCAGGCAGTGCGCGGCGGTGAGGACCTTGTTGGGCGCGACCAGGGTGCCGCCGCAGACGAAGTAGGAGCCGCCGGAGGGGTCGTTGTAGACGAGCTGCACCATCCAGGAGGCGGCGCTGTCGGTGCCGCCGATGATGCGGGGCGTGACGGTGCGGTCACCGCTCGGCGACGGGGACGACGTCGTGGGCTCCGCGGTCTTCGCGCCGGGCGGCGGCTGCACGACCCGGCCGGCGTCGGACTCCCCCGCGTACGACGTGACGGCGAACGCGCCCGCGCCGATCAGCGCGAGGCCCGCCGCCGCGGCCGGCAGCACCTTGCCGAGTCTTCGCCGGTGCCGGCCGGGCCCGGATATCGAAGTGTCCACGCAAGTCCCCCCTGGGAGCGATGAGTTGAACGCTTGATGAAGAGCGCGATCGTACAACTCACCGCGGACACCACGAAGGGCCGCCCCCGTCACCAGCGTGACGGGGGCGGCCCTTGGGTGGTGCCGCCTATCGGCGAAGCACTCAGTCGTTGCCGTTGCCCGGCGTCGGCGTCGTCTTCGCGATCTGCATCAGGAACTCGGCGTTCGACTTCGTCTGCTTCATCTTGTCGAGAAGCAGCTCGATGGCCTGCTGCGAGTCGAGCGCGTGCAGCACCCGGCGCAGCTTCCAGACGATCGCCAGCTCTTCCGAGTTGAGCAGGATCTCTTCCTTACGGGTGGAGGACGCGTCGACGTCCACCGCCGGGAAGATGCGCTTGTCGGAGAGCTTCCGGTCGAGCTTGAGCTCCATGTTGCCGGTGCCCTTGAACTCCTCGAAGATCACCTCGTCCATGCGCGAGCCGGTGTCGACCAGCGCGGTGGCGAGAATGGTCAGCGAGCCGCCGTCCTCGATGTTGCGCGCCGCACCGAAGAAGCGCTTCGGCGGGTAGAGCGCGGTCGAGTCGACACCACCGGACAGGATGCGGCCGGAGGCGGGCGCCGCCAGGTTGTAGGCACGGCCCAGACGCGTGATCGAGTCGAGCAGGACGACCACGTCGTGGCCCAGCTCCACGAGACGCTTGGCGCGCTCGATGGCGAGCTCGGCGACCGTGGTGTGGTCCTCGGCCGGGCGGTCGAAGGTCGAGGAGATGACCTCGCCCTTCACCGACCGCTGCATGTCGGTGACCTCTTCCGGACGCTCGTCGACCAGGACGACCATCAGGTGGCACTCGGGGCTGTTGACGGTGATCGCGTTGGCGACCGCCTGCAGGATCATGGTCTTGCCGGTCTTCGGCGGGGCCACAATCAGGCCTCGCTGGCCCTTACCGATCGGCGACACGAGGTCGATGATGCGGGTGGTCAGGACGCCCGGGTCGGTCTCCAGACGGAGCCGGTCCTGCGGGTACAGAGGCGTGAGCTTGTTGAACTCCGGCCGCCCGCGCCCGGATTCGGCCGCCATGCCGTTGGCCGAGTCGAGGCGGACGAGCGCGTTGAACTTCTCGCGACGCTCGCCGTCCTTGGGCTGACGGACCGCGCCGGTGACGTGGTCACCCTTGCGCAGGCCGTTCTTGCGGACCTGGGCGAGGGACACGTACACGTCGTTCGGGCCGGGCAGGTAGCCGGAGGTCCGGATGAACGCGTAGTTGTCGAGGATGTCCAGGATGCCCGCGACAGGGATCAGGACGTCGTCCTCGGAGACCTGCGGCTCGTTGCCGAAGCCGGCCTCGTCGCGGCCACGACGGCCACGGCGGTCGCGGTAACGGCCACGGCGGCCGCGGCGGCCACCCTCGTCGTCGAAACCGTCGTCCTGCGGTCCGTTGTCCCGCTGGCGGTCCTGGCGGCCGCCGCCCTGCGGCTGACGGCCGGCGCCCTGGTCCTTGCCCTGCTCGTCGCCCTTGCCGCGGCGGTCACCGCGGTCGCCGCGGTCACGGCCGCCGCGCTCACCGCGGTCACCGCGGTCACGACGGTCGCGGCGCTCACGACGGCCCTCGGCACCGTTGTCACCGGCGTCGCCGGCCTTGGTCTCGCCCTGGGCGTCCGTGCGGGTCTCGGTCTTCGCCTCGGCCGTGACGGTCTCGGGGCTGCCGGCCTCGGAGGTGGCACGGCGGCGACGGCGCTCGCCGCCCTTGTCGTCGCTCGCAGGCTGACCGGGAATCTCGATCGACTGCTGGGCGACGGCGGTCTTCGCGGCCTTGCCGGCCTTGGCCTCGTCGGTCGTGGCGGCGGGGGCGGCGGTGCCGTTCGCCGCGGCCTCGTCGCCGGTGCGCGCCTTGGAGGCGGCACGGCGCTTGGGCTTGGTCTCGGTGGTGTCGGCGCTCTTCGCGGGAGCGCCTCCCCCGGCCTGTGCCTCCTTGATGACCTCGATCAGCTGGCTCTTGCGCATACGCGCGGTGCCCCTGATACCCAGGCCGGATGCGACCTGCTGGAGCTCGGCCAGCACCATGCCGTCGAGGCCGGTACCGCGGCGCCGCCGGGAGCCCGAAGCACCGGCAGCAGGCGCAGCAGAGGCATCCGCATCGGCGGAGGGCGCGGCAGCGGAGCTGTCGGCGCTCACGCCCATCAGATCGGTGGTGTCGCTCACGAAGGGTCCTTCCCTGGAGCGGACGTCGGCCTGTCTGGCTCGGCGACCGGTTGTGCTGTCCGGCAGTGGTCCTGTCCGTATGGACCGTGCCGGGGCGGTGGTCCGCCAACGCGGCGGAAGAATTCATTGGTGACGGCGATTCCCGAAGCCGCGGGTTCCACTGGAATGTCTGTGTCACCCGGCTCGGTCACACCGGTTCCGGAGCATGCTCGCAACGGCTCAGTGCACGGCACAGAGCAATTTGCGGGGCTCCCGGAAGAATGGTTGTCCCGGACGGGGACACACAGCACCTCGCCATGGATGGGTCGGGTGCAGACTTGAGGTTAACACTACCGGATCCAACAAATATTCCCCCTCTCGAATTCCGGCAACCGGGTGTCAGTGAGCAAGCGGCAGCACGCTCGCTCCGTCGACATCGAGGTCGAGGCGGTTCGCCGCCCATCCCTCGCCGGCCAGCCGGGCGACCTTGTCGGCCGTCTCCTCCTGCACGAGGGCCATGACCGTGGGGCCCGCCCCCGAAATCACCGCGGGGACGCCGTCGGCCCGCAGCCGCTCCACGAGTGCGACGCTCTCCGGCATCGCGGGAGCCCGGTACTCCTGGTGGAGCCGGTCCTCTGTGGCGGGCAGCAGCAGCTCGGGGCGCCTGGTCAGGGCCTCGACGAGCAGGGCCGCCCGGCCCGCGTTCACCGCGGCGTCCACATGGGGGACGCTGCGCGGCAGGAGACCGCGCGCGGTCTCCGTGAGTACCGGCTTTCCCGGTACGAAAACCACCGGAACGATGGAACTCGAGGGATCCATCCTGATCGCCCGGGCCGCTCCGCCGTCCATCCAGGAGAGCGTGAAGCCGCCGAGCAGGCAGGCCGCGACATTGTCCGGGTGCCCCTCGATCTCGGTCGCGAGCTCCAGGAGGGCCGCGTCGTCGAGGCGGGCGTCACCGCCTATGGTCACGGCGCGCGCGGCGACGATGCCGGCGCAGATGGCGGCGGACGAGGAGCCCAGGCCACGGCCGTGCGGGATCCGGTTGGCGCAGACGACCTCGAGGCCGCGCGGCTGTCCGCCGAGCAGGTCGAAGGCCGTGCGCAGGGAACGTACGAGCAGATGCGACTCGTCGCGCGGAAGGGTCTCGGACCCCTCACCTGCGATGTCGATGTTCAGGCCGGAGTCGGCGACGCGGACCACCACGTCGTCGTAGAGACCCAGCGACAGGCCGAAGGCGTCGAAGCCCGGGCCGAGGTTGGCGCTGGTGGCGGGGACGCGCACCCTTACGGCGGCGGCGCGGAAGGCGGGACCGGCCATCGCTCGATGACACTCCTTGAGCTGCGGTGTTTGCGGGGTTTCCGAAGGTGTTTCGAGAGATCCGATGATTGCTGCCCGTATCAGAACCCGAAGGCCGCTACGGCGGTGACGACGCCTGCGGCACCGCGAAAAGTCGTGCGGCGGAGTGGGTTCGGTACAGCTTATCGAAGGAAGGTTCTGTGGCGACATAGGGCGCACAGGAGGCGCACGATGCGTGTCGCAAGCCCCCTGTGCACCCCCTGTACGGAGTTGCGCGGTAATGCGGCGGTTCTGCGGGTGATCCCCGCTGGTGGTTCTGCGCCAGGCCGGGGCCTGGTGATTCCGCTGGTGGTTACGCCAGGCCGAGGCGCTGGGCGGCGGTGGCCGCGTCGACCGGGACGGTGACCGGCTGCGGGGCGCCGGCGACGGCCCAGTCCGGGTCCTTGAGGCCGTTCCCGGTCACGGTGCAGACGATCTTCTGGCCCGGGTCGACCTTGCCCTGCTCGGCGGCCTTCAGCAGACCGGCGACCGAGGCGGCCGACGCCGGCTCGACGAAGACACCCTCCTGGGACGCCAACAGCTTGTAGGCGCGCAGGATCTCACGGTCCGTCACCTCGTCGATGAAGCCGCCGGACTCGTCACGGGCGGCCAGCGCGAAGTCCCACGACGCGGGGTTGCCGATGCGGATCGCGGTGGCGATCGTCGACGGGTCCTTGACGACCTCGCCGCGCACGATGGGCGCGGAACCGGAGGCCTGGAAGCCCCACATACGCGGCGTGTGCGTCGCGATGCCGTCCGCCGCGTACTCCTTGTAGCCCTTCCAGTACGCCGTGATGTTGCCGGCGTTGCCGACGGGCAGGACGTGGATGTCGGGGGCGTCGCCGAGCGCGTCCACGATCTCGAACGAGGCGGTCTTCTGGCCCTCGATGCGGTACGGGTTGACCGAATTGACCAGCGCCACCGGGTAGTTCTCGGAGAGGCTGCGGGCCAGGTTCAGGCAGTCGTCGAAGTTTCCGTCGACCTGGAGGATCTTCGAACCGTAGACGAGCGCCTGGCCCATCTTGCCGAGCGCGATCTTGCCCTGCGGGACCAGTACGGCGCAGACCATGCCGGCGCGCACGGCGTACGCGGCGGCCGACGCCGACGTGTTGCCGGTGGAGGCGCAGATGACGGCCTTCGCGCCGTCCTCCTTGGCCTTCGTGATCGCCATCGTCATGCCACGGTCCTTGAAGGACCCGGTCGGGTTGGCGCCCTCGACCTTGAGGTGGACCTCGCAGCCCGTGCGCTCGGAGAGCACCTGGGCGGGCACGAGCGGCGTGCCGCCCTCGCGCAGCGAGACGACCGGCGTGGTGTCGGTCACCGGGAGCCGGTCCCGGTACTCCTCGATGATGCCGCGCCACTGGTGGGTCATTCCGGTCATTGCTCGTTACTCCCCTTCAACACGCATGATGCTGGCGACACCACGCACGGTGTCGAGCTTGCGCAGCGCGTCGACGGTCCCGGTGAGGGCCGCGTCCGCCGCGCGGTGGGTGACGACGACGAGGGAGGCCTCGCCGTCCTTGCCCGATTGGCGCACCGTGTCAATGGATACGCCGTGCTCGGCGAAGACCGTAGCGACCTGGGCGAGGACGCCCGGCTTGTCGGCCACGTCGAGGCTGATGTGGTAGCGCGTCACGACCTCGCCCATGGGCGAGACGGGCAGCTGGGTGTAGGCGGAGTCACCGGGGCCGGTGGCCTCGCCGAGCTTGTTCCGGCAGACCGCCACGAGGTCGCCGAGCACCGCGGACGCGGTCGGCGCGCCGCCGGCCCCGGGCCCGTAGAACATCAGCTGACCCGCGGCGTCGGACTCGACGAACACGGCGTTGTACGCGCCGCGCACGGAGGCGAGGGGGTGGTCGAGGGGGATCATCGCGGGGTGCACACGCGCGGTGACGGACCCCCCGTCGGCGGCCCGCTCACAGATGGCGAGCAGCTTGATGGTGCAGCCCATCTCCTTCGCGGAGGCGAAGTCGGCGGCGGTCACCTCGGTCATGCCCTCGCGGTACACGTCGTCGAGACGTACGCGGGTGTGGAAGGAGATCCCGGCGAGGATGGCGGCCTTGGCGGCGGCGTCGAAGGCCTCGACGTCGGCGGTCGGGTCGGCCTCGGCGTAACCGAGCGCGGTGGCCTCGTCGAGGGCCTCCTGGTAGCCGGCGCCCGTGGTGTCCATCTTGTCGAGGATGAAGTTCGTCGTGCCGTTGACGATGCCCATCACGCGGTTGATCTTGTCGCCGGCGAGGGACTCGCGCAGCGGGCGGATCAGCGGGATGGCGCCGGCGACGGCGGCCTCGTAGTAGAGGTCCCTGCCGTGCTGCTCGGCGGCGGCGTGGAGGGCCGCGCCGTCCTGGGCGATGAGCGCCTTGTTCGCGGAGACGACGGAGGCGCCGTGCTCGAACGCGGTGGTGATGAGGGAGCGGGCGGGCTCGATGCCGCCGATGACCTCGACGACGACGTCGATGTCTCCCCGTTTGACCAGGGCGGTCGCGTCCGTCGTCACGAGCGACGGGTCGATGCCCTCGCGCACCTTCGACGGGCGGCGGACGGCGACCCCGGCCAGTTCCACGGGGGCGCCGATCCGGGCCGCGAGGTCGTCGGCGTGCGTCGTCATGATGCGCGCCACCTCTGAGCCGACTACCCCACAGCCAAGGAGCGCCACCTTCAGCGGACGCGTACGCATCATCGACCTACGCCTTTCATTCGGCCCAGCTCATCGAGCTCGGCCTGCTAGATACTGCCAATACGCCAATACTGCTTCAGTGGACCAGTCTCACCCACCGGACCGGGGTTTCTGCCCCCGGTCCGAATCCTGAGACGCATATTTCATTATCCGACGTCGAGACGCAGGAGATCTTCCTCTGTCTCACGCCGGACGATCACCCGGGCCTCACCGTCGCGTACGGCGACGACGGGCGGGCGAAGCGCGTGGTTGTAGTTGCTGGCCATGGACCGGCAGTACGCGCCGGTCGCCGGCACGGCGATCAGGTCACCCGGCGCCAGGTCGGCGGGCAGGAACGCGTCCTTCACGACGATGTCACCACTCTCGCAGTGCTTGCCCACCACGCGGACGAGCATCGGCTCCGCGTCCGAGCGCCGAGACACCAGGGCGACGGTGTACTCGGCGTCATACAGGGCGGTCCGGATGTTGTCGGACATGCCGCCGTCCACGGACACGTACGTACGCAGCGTCTCGAGCGGCTTGATGGTGCCGACCGTGTAGAGCGTGAAGGCGGTCGGGCCGACGATGGCGCGGCCCGGCTCCACGGAGATCCGCGGCGTCCGCAGCCCGGCCGCCTCGCACTCGCGCGTCACGATCTCGTTCAGGGCCTTCGCGATCTCGTGCGGCTCGCTCGGGTCGTCGTCGCTGGTGTACGCGATACCGAGACCGCCGCCGAGGTCGATCTCCGGCAGCTCGATCCCGTGCTCGTCCCGCACCTCGGCGAGCAGCGACACGACGCGCCGCGCGGCGACCTCGAAGCCCGCCATGTCGAAGATCTGCGAGCCGATGTGGCTGTGGATGCCGATGAGCTCGATGCCGTCGAGCTTCAGCGCCCTCCGTACGGCCTCGGCGGCCTGCCCGCCCGCGAGCGCGATGCCGAACTTCTGGTCCTCGTGCGCGGTGGCGATGAACTCGTGGGTGTGGGCCTCGACGCCGACGGTCACGCGGATCTGCACGGGCTGGCGCTTGCCGAGCCGCTCGGCGATGTGCGAGACGCGCACGATCTCCTGGAACGAGTCGAGCACGATGCGCCCGACCCCGACCTCGATCGCCCGCTCGATCTCGGCCTCGGACTTGTTGTTGCCGTGGAAGGCGATGCGCTCGGCCGGCATGCCGGCGGACAGCGCAGTAGCGAGCTCCCCGCCCGAGCACACATCAAGATTGAGCCCCTCCTCGTGCAGCCAGCGCACCACGGCGCGGGAGAGGAACGCCTTGCCGGCGTAGAACACGTCGGCGTCCGTCCCGAAGGCGTCGCGCCAGGCGCGGCAGCGGGCCCGGAAGTCGTCCTCGTCGAGGAAGTACGCGGGCGTGCCGAACTCCTCGGCGAGGCGCGCCACTTCGATGCCGCCCACGCTGACGGCGCCGTCCGGCGTACGGGCGACGGTGCGGGACCACACCTTCGCGTCGAGGGCGTTGAGATCGGCGGGCGGAGCGGCGTAGTGCCCCTCGGTGAGGACGTCGGCGTGACGGGGCCCGGCGGGGTGTGCTGAACGGCTCATGACTGTCTTCTGCGCTCTCTCAGAGATGTTCGGGTGCGTCGATACCGAGCAGGGACAGGCCGCCGGCGAGCACCGCCCCGGCGGCTTCGGCGAGCGCGAGCCGGGCGCGGTGGGCGGCCGAGGGTTTCTCCTCACCCTGCGGCAGCACCGTGTGCTGGAACGCGAGGAACGCGTCGGCGACAAGGACGAGATGCCGGGCGAGCCGGTCGGGGGCGTGGTGGCGCGCGGCGAGGGCGAGGGCTTGGGGGTACGCGGCGAGGGCGGCCTCGCCGGATGCGAGCGCGCCGGTGGCCGTGGCCGTGGTGTCGGTGGTGTCTGTGGTGTCTGTGGTGTCGCGTACGTCGCCGGGTTCGGCGGTGAATCCGAGGGCGGCGGCGTTACGGGTCAGGGCCCGGGTGCGGGCGTACGCGTACCGGACGCGGAAGAGGGGGTTGCTCTCCCGCTGCGCGAGATGCTCGCCGGCGATACGGGGCCGGTCGTGCGCGGCGGGCAGGAGCAGGGCCCAGCGGGCGGCGTCGCGACCGAGGACGACGGGGTCGGAGGGGGCGGGCACGGGCCGCAGCTGCACGATCCGGGCGCCGCCCGGCCCGGCCGACTCGTCGTGGCTATGACTGTGGCTGTGGCTGTGGCTGACGTGGGTGTCGGCGCCCTGGGTGGCGAGGATCCGGCTGACCGAGTCGGCGACGACCTCGGCCCGGACCTCGTACGGAACGCGCAGCTCGAACCGCTGACCTGCGAGAACGTCACTGTGCCCATAGCGGCCGCCCCGGGCGAGGATCTCGCGGACGAGGGCGCCGCGGTCGTCGGCGGCGAGGGTGAGATTGAGGAATCCGGGGCCGGTGACCTCGACGCCGGCGATGCCGGGGCTGCCGGCGAGGCGACGCGACAGAAGCTCGGCGACCTGCCGGGGCGCACGTCCGGCGGGCCCGGCGAGCTGCAGCGCGACGTTCGTGGAGTAGTCCCCGCACCCACCGGGCCGGGGCCGCTCGACCGCGGCCCGTGCCGGAACGGCCACGTTCAGCTCACCGTCGTCGACCGCGCGGCGCACGGCGCGCAGGACGGTACGGGAGAGCTCCACGGGGGTCATGGGACAAGCGTATGGGAGGAAGGGGGTGGGTAAGCGACCCGGTTTACGCGATGGTCCGCCATACGGACACGTCACGCTCCCCCGGCCATGCGCCCGACCACGCGCCCGGGTGGTCAGCCCCCGGTACGCCCGGCCCGCTCGGCCTCTTCGGCGCCACGCCCGCCGTCGGCCCCGCGCTCGGCCAACTGCCGTACGACGCGGACGAGTTCAGTGGGCTCGAAGGGCTTGGCCAGAAACGAGTCGACGCCGACATCGAGCCCGGCCTCGACCTCGTGATGCGTACAGGCGCTGACGATGGCGATGGGAACACCCCGCGTATGAATGTCGGAGCGCAGCCGCGCGGCGGTCCTAAGGCCGTCGAGTCGGGGCATCACGACGTCCAGAGTGATCACATCAGGCCGAACCTGATGCACCACATCCAGACATTCGGCACCATCAGCCGCGGTCACGACCTCGAAGCCCTCCAGCTCGAGATTGACCCTGATCAGCTGCCGAATCACCTTGTTGTCATCGACAACAAGCACTCGGCCGGACGCGCCTGGCACAACTCGAGAGTAGGTCCGCCCGGGCCACCGCGTCCGGGTTTTCCCCACTTCCGCCCCGTACAGGGGACTACCCGCTCCGCCGGTTGCCTCCCACACCCCGCGCCCCCGTCCAGGACACCGCCCCAGCAGCGAAATAACTGTTCATGGGGACCCTGACGAAGCTGGTAGGGTTCTACCCGTCACCACGCCAGCCGCGGTGAACACGCCCCCGTAGCTCAGGGGATAGAGCAACGGCCTCCGGAGCCGTGTGCGCAGGTTCGAATCCTGCCGGGGGCACCTTGTATGAGGTGCCCAAAGACCCCGCCACCAGCGCTTTCGCTGAGGACGGGGTCTTCGCGTTTGTGCAGGCGTGTGCCGCCCGAAGCGGCTCTATGTCGAGGTCTGTGGACGAGGTGTGGACGGGATCTATCGTGCCGCGCTCGGCTGCTTAGATCATCGGCATGACGGACTGGTCTCGGCTCCACCACGCCTACGGCACGGCAGAAGATGTCCCCGGCCTGCTGGACGCAGTGGGTCCTGACGCGCAGGACCCCGGCTGGAACAAGCTCTGGTCCCGGCTGTGCCATCAGGGCACCGTCTACTCGGCGAGCTACGCGGCCTTGCCCGCTCTGACCGAGATGGCGCGTGAGTGGTCAGCGGTGGACCGGAGGATGCCCCTGTACCTGGCCGGCTCCATTGTGGCCAGCACAGATCAGCCATACGGCGACGAGGATCCGCAAGAGACCTACGCCTCTCAGATCTCCGACCTGGCGCAACTCACCGAGGAAGCTCTCCAGGACCAGGGACTCACCAACGACCCCACGAATTACATCGATTTGCTGGGCACACTGCTGAGTTTCCAGGACGTCGAGGTCTGGGGCGAGCAGTTCGACGGGCTGAACGACGAGGAGTACGAGGTGCCCTGCCCCTCGTGCAGTGCGCAGAACTTCATAGTCTTCGGCAAGTACGGATTCTTCTCCACCACGGACAGCATGTACATGGAGCCCACCACCAGGGCGAGGCAGGTGCCGCTACGGCCTCAAGCCCCCGCAGCTTTGGAAGGGCTGGCCCAAAGGCTCTACTCCCGCGCACTCGCCGACGGTCAGCCGGATATCGCACGCAAATTGACCTACGTCTTCGGTAATGCCCAGTGCGCCGAGTGTGATGCGATCTTCTGCGTCGAGGAAGCCGTCGTCGCCCAGTGGGGCTGATGACACTGTGGCCACCAACCACTACAGCCGAATCTGTCGGAGTCAGCCCGAGAACAGCAAAGCCCCTGGACAAAACTCCAGGGGCTTCGATCATGAGGCAGGCCGTGTCACTCGTACTCGCGGAGCAAGTCCTCGATGCGCCGGTTGGCGACTTCTTGGCGCCCGTCGAGGCGCTTCGCATAGCGGCCCAACAGGACTTCGACGCTGTTGCCGGCGCGCTCGGCTACCTCAGTGGGATCAACACCAGCGTTGAGCCAGGTCGACAAGGCCGAGTGTCGAAGGTCGTACGGGCGACTCGCAAGGGGTGACGCCGCTACGGCCGGTGGCAGGGCGAGAAGCCGAGCCTCCTGCCACACGCGGTAGTAGGTCGAGGACGGGACGACCGAGCCCTTCTCGCTGCAGAAGAGCCGCCCGTCGTCTGCCGGGCCGAAGGTGGCCAGATGCTCGCGAAGCACGGCGACGAGGTGGGGCGGGATAGGCACCCGCCTGACGTCCTCAGCAGGGCGGTTCTTGAGGCCGCGGTCGTCGTGAGCCTCCCCGAAGTCGGTCCACTGCTTGCCGACCGACGGGCGCGTTCGGTGGAGTAGAGCCGATCCCCAGCCCAGTTCAGGGAGGGTCAGATCAGTCTCGACAAGGCCCACCGCCTCAGCCGGCCTCCACGAGGCGCCGACCACGAGCACGCCGGTGGCTAGCCACATAAGAGACGGCCGCCAGGAGATTCCAGGCCTGCTCCGGATTGGCGACAACGCGGGGGCGACCTGGTTGGACACCTTCGGTTTCTGCCAGCGGACAGCCGTGATGGGGTTCTCGCGCAGCTCCCCCAGGCCGACCGCTTAGTTGGCAGCGTTGACGAGCGTTCGCCGCATATGCAACACCCAGCCCACGCTCTCCAACATCTGCACCGAGGAGTCAGGATCCAAGCCCAAGGCCGAGCGCCCGCCCGAGCTGCCTCGGGAGGAATCATTCATTGCCCAATGCCCGCGCCACCACAGTTTCGCCGTCGCGGCCTGCTCTGACGGATGGTACCGGCAGCGTGGCTGAGGCCGGTGGGTTGAACGCAACCTCAGAGGCGGAATCTTCGCCGAACCCTTCTCACTTCCTTCGTAAACTCACGAGCAGCGGCATCATCTGGAGTGTTACGCAGACGAAGGTATCGACCGCTCCAGGGAGCCAGCGGTACTGGTGCGCGCGAGTGCTGCCGGTGGCCGCGAGGTCTTCCATGGTCATGAGCAGTGCGGCCTCATGGTCGGCGACGGACGACACCTAGCTGAAGCCAGTTGGATGCTGCTGGGCGATGCACGAGGTGCGGGGTATCGACCGTGCGAGCGCTGTGGAACTCCCATCATCTAGAGCTCAACTGCCTCGTACCACTCTCGGCCGACCGCCTCATTTTCCGTCTCATTCAGTACGTCCAACTTTAGGGCAGCCGTCGGCAATTCTTGACGGTTGTTGTACAGCAGCGGAGTACAGCGGCCGCAGCCTCCACCAACAGCCGTCAACGGCCGACCGACCAACCCGTTAGCCCCAGGTGACCTCCCAGCCGTGAGTTCGAGACCTGGCGCCACTGATCCTTCCTTGTCTGCCGCTTTTGTTGTAGTTGGTGCTGTAGTCAGAACCTGGCCTGCACGGCAGCATGGTCCTCCCAGCGGCAGGGGGCCGCTCATAGGACGGGGGCGAGCGCGAGGCATGGGGTTAGGCAGAGAGCTCGGCAAAGACGCGGACAGCTCTGCGGCCATCGGCATCTCGATTGTCAGCGCACCTGCCGTACCACTCGGTAGCGCTAACGGCGCGCACGGCCACGGGCTGGATCAGACGGAGACGACACGTCTGCTGAGTGCAGCGGCCTACCTACGGCCCGACTCTCCCGCGGAGTTCCGGGCATGGCGGCAGAACGAGTGGGCCAAGCTCAGGAAGCGGATGACGCCAGGCTTCATCAAAGTGTGGCTGGAAAAGAAACGGGAATCGGAGAAGGACGCCGACGCGGATGCGTTGCCCGAAAAGCCGCAGCCGAAGGTGATCATCGGAACCGACTACGTTCGCTGGGTACGCGACCGCGTGGCCAACGGCCGCCCGGTCCCGGCCTTCGGCTTCGAGCTCACGCCCGTCGTCGAACGCTGCACAGCCGCCGAGCATTTGCTTTACATACGGCGGGCTGTCATGGCTCTTGCCATCCTGGCCGGACTGGCTTGCCTGTACACCTCAGCCGCCGAATGGACGCTTGCCGTAGTGACATTGGGTATTTGGGCCGCCTTCTACCTCGACCGGCTCCTCGCCCACCGCCACTTGATACGGGTGACCGAAGAATCCGACGAATCGAGTACCAAAGCGCGCGTCCTGACCCGGAAGAGCCGCCGCGCTCTAGACGCCGTCAGACAGCTCAAGTTCGGCACGGTCATTCCGTACGTCACCGAAATGCGCGCAGACAGCCCCAGGTACCACTTCGTCGGCGCAGGCAAAGTCTGGTACGAGGCCCAGATCGGCATCGATGTCCTGCCCGCCCAGCCAAAGCCGAAGAAGGACCGTACACCTGGCCCCGCCATCCCGAGTCCCCGCTTCGAAGACCTTTTCGCCCCGGACGGGCCAGAACCAACCGGCGTCAAGCAATTTACCCCGGACAACCTACTTGCCCACGTCGTGAGCCAGCTCAAGCGAGGTACGGCACCCATCCCCGACTTCCACCCAGACAACCGGCTCGAAGCGTATGGCGTCGCCGCGATCTCTGCAGAGCGCTGGAAAGGCATCACTCCAGAGCAGTGGACGTCACTGAACGTCCTAGCCGAACAGGGCCCCCGGGCCGTCGGTGCGGAACGCGCTCCGAAGGTAGCCCGCCGGTTCCTGTGTGCCCGGGTCATCTCATGGGACGGTGAACTGGTCGCTTCGGTCTTTGTTGGCTTCGCCTACGAGGACCACTACCTGCGGGTCACTGTCCGCCCTCACGTCATCAACCCCCTCCACCCCACTCTGCGTGCCGCCGACGGCTCGGCCGCTGGCTCAGGCTGGTCTTGGCACCGCCACACCTGGCTTGCCTCGGCCGTGGATATGGTGCTGATGCTCGCGCAGTTGTTCAATCCCAATAAGGGCCGGCTGCACCCCGAACTCGACGAGCAGAAGGGACCAGTGAGTCTGCGCGAGGCATACTCAACCCGGTACATGGACGACATGCTCCAGTACGACGACGCGCGCCGCTACATCGAGATGATGCAACGGCGCATCTTCGACTCGGTCGAGCAGTTCCTCGTCGATCACAATGTCGACATCGGGTCCTATCGCGAGCAGACCACGGTCATTCTCCAGAACTCCGGCGTCATCAACTACGGCGAAATGGGCTCCGTGCAGAACCAGCCCGGAGCGGTCGGCTCGCAGATGAACGCTCGGCCACCAACGGCAGGAGGCAAAGCGTGATCCGCAGGAACAGCCAACCCTCAGGCGACAACTCCGGCGTCGTGAACTACGGGGCGATGGGGAACGTCCAGAACCAGCCCGGTGCCACCAACTCCCTCCAGAGCCAGACCAACACCGGCGCTGGCCCAGATCAGCTGAAGGAATTCAGCGCCCTGCTCGACCGAATCCGACATCAACTGGCGGCTGAGCAAGGCCGCGTCAACGACTACCAGCAGTGCGTCGTCCTCCTTGACCTCACCACCCAGCAGCGCCTCGACGACACCGGCGGCCGTTCCACGGCCACGACCATGCTGGAACAAATCCTGGTCAAGTGCGACGGTGTACCCGGACTTGTATCCCTCCTTACCTCTGCCCTGTCCCTGATCGCCACCATCGCCTGACGTCGGCCGACCGTCCACCGGAACGTTGGTACGGCTCCGTTGCCGTGCCAAAGCTGCGAGCTAACGGTGATCGGATAGACCGTGGACCACCTGTGGACAAGCCCCGCCTAAACGAGCCCACGTAGGGCCCTGATCTGCTGCGTTACCCGGGCACGAAAGGCCCTCCGGAGCCGTGGGCGCAGGTTCGAATCCTGCCGGGGGCACTTCGTCAGGGAGTGCCTGAGACCCCGTTGTCAGCGGAGACGCTGATAACGGGGTCTTCGTGTATGTGGCGTGGTCGTCGTCAAGGGTTTGTGTGGCGGACCTGGATCACTGCGTGTTCTCCCGTTGTGCGCCAGGTGGGGCCTTCTGTGGTGGTCAAGGTGTGTTCCGTCTTTTCGTCGAGGCCCACGATCACGTCCGACTTGAGGGTGCGCAGGGCTGCCGGTGGGGACGGGAAGTAGGACGTGGGGGTGGGGAACGGGGTCGTGGCGGGCCAGGCCCGGTCGCCCACCAGGCGGCGGTAGTTCAGGTCTCCCTTGAGGATCGTGAGTGTCGCCGTCGCGAAGTCGGCCCTCAGGTCGTCCGGCATCGACGCATAAGGGAGTGGGGCGCAGGCGAAAGGGTGCGTGCGGAGGCTCAAGTGGCCTGTCGCGGTCGCCTGCCACAGGCGCGTGCCCGTCTCGCCCGCCTCGCCCCGCGCTTGTTTGAGGTGGTTCAGGGCGTCCAGCACGTCCGTGGGGGTCGCGTCGGAGACGTAGTACGGGTGTGGCTTCACGTGCAGGATCACCCGGGCCGCGTGTGCGTGGCGCAGGAGGTGGTCGATGAGGAGGAGGTCGGGGACCAGTTCCCGGCCCGCGTTGTCCGCCACCAAATGAACCGTGTTCCCCGCTCCGGGCGGCAGGAGCGACCACAGGTGGTCCGAGTCGTCCGCGAGGAGTGCGGACGACGTGGTTCCGGCGGGGGTCCTCGTCAGCTGGAAGCCCAGGTCCGCGCGGTTGCCCCAGAGTGAGCCGTGGAGCAGGGCTCGCGCCTGGGTTTCCTGGGGCTCCTTCGCCAGGCGGTCCAAGGTCGCCAGTTCGGCGTGGGCCTCAGGGCTTTCCAACTCCGCCTGTTTGAACGGGCGGAAGGGGTCGACTCCTTGCCACGGACCGGGGCCGAAGTAGCCGACCGCGTCCAGCAGTCTGCGGTAGAAGTAGCTCTCCGCCCACAGGAACGGGGCGTCGAACCAGGACCGGCCCACGTGCTCGCCGCTCCCCCACCTCTCCCATTGTTCGCGGTCACCCTCCCCCGCTTCGGCCGGCAGCGGTTCCATCACCCCCGCCGGGTCCGTGCTCTCCCTCAGCAGCGCGTCCAGCGCCCGGTGCTGTTCCGGGCCGTACGGGAACGCGTTCCGTACGCGCTGGATCAGCGCCGGGTGCCGTTCGCGCAGCACCCCGTACGGGAACGAGCCGGGGGTGTTGCTTCGGATTTCGGGGGCGGAGGCGTCGTCGAGTTCTGTTGTCATGGGTCTGCCGGTTCAGGTGGTTGGGGTGGTTGGGGTGGTTGGGGTGGGGGTGGCCAGTAGCGTTTTCACCAGGTTTTTCGTCTGGGCTCGTGGGTCTTGGGTGGGGGGTTCCCAGGTCGTCATCAGTAGGTGGTGGACCGTTCCGACCAGGGCCAGGGCCGTTGTCGTCGTGTCCGTGGTCGGGGGGAGGCGGCCGGTGTTGATCTCCGCGTCCAGGTACGTCGTGATCGAGTGCTGGATCGCGTCGAAGCCCGGGGCGCCTGCCTTCAGCGCCTCGCGGATCCGCAGGGACGCCGCCGGGGTCGAGGCCGCGAGGCCCGCCGTCGTGGGGTTCAGGGACGTCAGGAGCGCGTGGCCGATCTCCGTCAGGTTGGCCGCCACCGTGGACTCGCCGGCGCGGGCCGGGAGGTCCTCCGCAAGGCGGGCCGTGCGTGCGAAGCGGGCCAGGACCAGTTCCGCGACGAGTTCGTCCAGGCCCTCGAAGTGCTTGTGCAGCATGCCCTTCGCGCAGCCCGCCTCCGTCGTGACCGCCCTGCTCGTCAGGCCCGACGGGCCCTCCCGGGCCAGGATCCGTTCCGCCGCGTCGAACAGGCGCTCTCTGACGTCGGGGATCGCTATGCCGCGCGGGGACATGAGGCCTCTTTCCTCGCCATTCGCTTGCCATGAGTTTGGGCGCTCGCCCATACTCATGTTTGGGCGAGCGCCCATTCTATGTCCGGGTCCGCCTGTCGCCACGAGAGGGTTTTGCCATGTCCCGAATCGTCAACGTCGATCAGTCTCAGGCCTGGAACGGGTATGACGGGGAGCACTGGGCTCGTCACCAGGTGCGCTGGGACGCCGTGAACGCGGAGTACAACCAGCCCCTTCTTGACGCCGCCGGCATTCGGTCCGGCGATCGCGTGCTCGATGTCGGGTGTGGGTCCGGGGTCACCACTCGGCTCGCCGCCCGGGCGGCGGGGCCTGAGGGGCGAGCCCTCGGGGTGGACCTGTCCGGGCCCATGCTGGCTCGGGCCGAGGAGATCGCCCGGGAGGAGGGGCCGGAGAACGTCGCCTTCGAGCAAGGGGACGTCCAGGTCCGGCCGTTCGACGCCGGGTCCTTCGATGTCGCCGTCAGCCGGTTCGGCGTCATGTTCTTCGCTGATCCCGTCGCCGCGTTCGCCAACATCCGGCACGCCCTGCGGTCCGGCGGCAGGCTGGCGTTCGTCTGTCCCGCCGAGCCCGAGCACAACGACTGGCTCCGGGCCTTCTCCGGACTGCGGGACATCCTGCCTGTCGGCGACTTCGGGGCCCCGGGCGCGGGCGGGCCCGGCATGTTCGCCCTCTCCGACGCCGATGCCACGCGCAAGGTGCTGGCCGGCGCCGGGTTCACCGACATCGAGGTGCGGCGCCTGGAGGTCTACGGGGTGTGGGGGCGGGACGCCGGTGACGCCGCCTCGTTCATCCTCACGACGGGTCCCGGGCGGCACGCGATGGACCAAGTCGGGGTGGAGGAGAAGGAGTTGGCTCGGCATGCTCTGGCCGACGCGCTCCGCGTCCACGAAGGTGAGGGTGAGGTGCGGATGAAGAGCGTGGGGCTTCTGGTCACTGCTCGCACGCCGTGACAGGCCCTCGCCGCCGGGGTGGTTCCCCTCGTAGAGTGTGAAGATCCCGTGCACACACGGGAGTTCGCCAACTGGGGGGCCTCATGGCACTGTTCGGAAACGCCCACACCATCGACCCCGCCGGCGCGCAGCAGGAGTACGCCAAGCTGCTCGGTCAGGGCGAGCAGGTGCACGCCGCGTACCTGCTCATCCGCGACACCATCCTCTTCACCGACCGGCGGCTCATCCTGGTCGACAAGCAGGGGATCACCGGCAAGAAGGTGGAGTACCACTCCATCCCGTACAAGAGCATCACGCACTTCTCCGTCGAGACCGCCGGTCACTTCGATCTCGACGGTGAGCTCAACATCTGGATCTCCGGCACCGCCGCGCCCGTCCAGAAGACGTTCAGCAAGGGTGTCGACATCTACGAGGTGCAGGCGATCCTGACGCAGTTCGTGGCTCGCTGAGCGGTCCGCCATCGAGCGGCCCGTCACCGAGCAGTCCGCCACCGGCGGGTGGTGCGTCTTCGTGGACGCGCCGCCCGCCGGTGGTTACGACGCGTGCTTCCGGGGCGCCGCCTTCTTGGCCGGTGTCGCCTTACTGGCCGCTGCCGCCTTCTTGGCCGGTGTCGCCTTTTTCGCCGTCGCCTTCTTCGCGGTGACCTTCTTGGCCGTCGATTTCGTGGCCGTGGATTTCGTGGCAGCGGCCGTCTTCTTCGCCGTCGTCTTCTTGGCCGTGCTCGACGTGCTCGCCCGGCTCCTGGGCGCCGCCGGCTTCGTCTTCGTCGACGTCGACTTCTTCCCGCCCACGTCCTTCGGTGCCGTGCGGGACTTCAGCGACGTCACCTTCGCCTCGCGCCGCGGCGCGGCCGTGTCACCCCGCGCCTCCTTGGCCGCCTTGACGCTGCTCTCCAGGGCCGCCATCAGGTCGATGACCTTGCCGCCCGCGCCCTCCGCGGCCGCCGGGGCCTCCAGCACGCCCTCGCCTGACGCTTTCGCCTCGATCATCTCCTCGACCGCGGAACGGTAGTCGTCGTGCAGCGACTCCATGTCGACCTCGCCGAGGGTGTCCATCAGGGCTTCCGCCAGGTCGAGTTCGGCCTCGCGCACGGTCACCTGGGTCTCGGGCGCCGCCTCGTCCGTGGCACGCACCTCGTCGGGCCACAGCAGGCCGTGCATCGCGATCACGTCGTCGACGACCCGCAGCATGCCGAGCCGCTCGCGCCCGCGCAGGGCGTACTTCGCGATGGCGACCTTCTTGTTCCGCTTGAGCGCCTCACGCAGCAGGGTGTACGGCTTCGCGGCGGGGACGCCGTTCGCGGAGAGGTAGTAGGCGGCGTCCATCTGGAGCGGGTCGATGCTGTCGCCGGGGACGAAGGCCACGATCTCGATCGTCCGGGCGGTCGGGATCGGCAGCGAGGCGAGGTCGTCCTCCGTGATGGGGATCATCGAGCCGTCCGCGGCCTCGTACCCTTTGCCGATCTCCGCCGTCGAGACCTCCCGATCCTCCAGCTCGCAGAACTTGCGGTAGCGGATGCGGCCGCCGTCCTCCAGGTGGATCTGCCGGAAGGAGATCGAGTGGCTCTCGGTGGCGTTGACCAGCTTGATCGGGATGCTGACCAGGCCGAAGGAGATGGCGCCGTTCCATATGGATCGCACGTGGTCCCTCTCTGAAGCCGGTGGCTGTGGTTTTGGGCTTGTTTGTGATGATTTCGTGGGATTCTCATCGTATGACGCCCATCACGGAGGTGGAGGGGCGGCGGCTCGCGCTCAGCAACCTCGGCAAGGTGCTGTACCCGGCGACCGGGTTCACGAAGGGCGAGCTGCTGCACTACTACGCGACGGCCGCGGACGCCCTGCTCACGCACCTCCGCGACCGGCCCGTGTCCTTCCTGCGCTACCCGGACGGGCCCGAAGGGCAGCGGTTCTTCACCAAGAACGTGCCGCCGGGCACGCCCGACTGGGTGCGCGCGGAGGACGTGCCGCGCTCGGCGAGCTCCGTGTCCCGGCAGGTCGTCGTGCAGGATCTGCCCTCGCTGATGTGGGCGGCCAATCTGGTGACGGAGTTCCATACGCCGCAGTGGCGGGCGGACGCGCCGGCGATGGCCGACCGGCTGGTCCTCGACCTGGATCCAGGGGCGCCCGCGGACGTGGTGGACTGCTGCGCGGTCGCGCTGTGGCTGCGTGAGCGGCTGCGCGCGGACGGGCTGGACGCGTACGTGAAGACGTCCGGGTCGAAGGGCCTGCATCTGCTCGTGCCGCTGGAGCCGACGCCGTCCGAGCAGGTCAGCGCGTACGCGAAGGCCCTCGCCGTGGAGGGTGAGGCCGCACATCCGGAACTGGTCCTCCACCGCATGACCCGCAGCCTGCGCCCCGGCAAGGTCTTCGTCGACCACAGTCAGAACGCCGCCGCGAAGACGACGGCCACCCCGTACACCCTCCGCGCCCGCCCGGAACCGACGGTGTCGGCCCCTGTGACGTGGGAGGAGGTCGAGGCCTGCACGGACGCGCGGGAGCTGACCTTCCTGGCCGACGACATGGCGCCCCGCCTCGAACGCTACGGGGACCTGCTCGGGCCCCTGGCCGACCCCGACCGCGCGGGACGGGTGCCGTGACGGCCTTTCGCCCAGGAGTAGTGCATCAGCGGGGGGGAGTAGCGGAGTCAGACGCGCAGCCAGGTGTGTCGGTCGCGGGCCATCGCGTGCAGGGCTTCGACATCGGCCGGTTTCAGGACGCCGCCGGTCCGTGCGAGGGACTGGAGCTCCGTGTCGGGGACCACGCGTACGTCCCGTGGGGCCGCCGTGACGTCGACGGCCGCGGCGCCCGCGACGGCGAGAACCGGGTGGACCTCCGCGGTCAGGGCGAAGGACGCGCGGGACGCGTCCGCGCGGACCCGGCGCAGCAGGGGTGACGGCTCCGCTCGGCCTGCCGCGACCATCGGGTCGGCGACGCGGACCCGCTGTTTGCGGGCCGGAAGAGTGTGCAGGGCGTAGAGGCCTCCGGGGCCGATGAGGAGGTGGTGGATGCGGGCGCCGCCGGGCAGGGGCACGGAGTGCAGCGTGCGCCAGCCCGCCCGCTCGAAGGCGTCGAGCGCGCGTCCGACGGACTGCTCGGCCTCCAGGGCCCGGCGCCGCGGGTCCGTGCGCAGCCGCCGGGCCGGGCCCGGGTCGCGCTCGACGGCGATCTGGAGGGCCTCGCCGGGGCGGTTCGGCGCGAGGTCGTCGTCCGGGTGCAGGGCGAGCCTGGCCAGCTCGACGGGGGTGGGTACCGGGGGTGGTCCGACGGTGACGTCGCCGGTCAGGAAGGGGCCGAGGAGGGTGAGGACGTCGTCCCGGCGGGCGTCGCTGATCAGGTTGACGCGGCCCGCGTCACGGTCGTACCAGGCGACGTTCCTGCCGTCGTCGGCGCAGACGTAGAGCCGCTCCCGGCCGTGTCGCCAGGTCGGTATGACGCGCAGACCGCTCATCGACCATCACCCCATGACCATGGGAACAGCCACGGAGCCGCAGGGCAATATGCCGTTCGCCGGCGGGTCCGGCGAGCGCGACGGCCGCCGCTGGGGAGACCGACGGCAGAGCTTCGGCCCGCTGTTACACAGTCGCCGAATTGCCGTGATGCGGGATCTTTACGTTGGTGACGTCAGCGTTTGCGCCACTTGGCGGAACGCGGCGCCCCGCGCCGGGGCCGAGGAGAGGAGACGCTTCGTGAGCACCACCCGTCGATCCATCCGTCGATCCGCCCGTCGCACCACCCGTCGGTCGGGACTGCCGGCCCGTTGCACCTTCGTCGCCGCCGTTCTCGGCGGCGCGCTCCTGGTCCCGACGGCCGCGTTCGCGTACCCGGACCCCGCGCCCGCGCCTGCCTCCACCTCCGCCTCCGCGCCGGCTTCGTCGGGGACGTCGGAGCAGGCCGACGGCTCGCACGGCCAGAACGCGCTGTTCCTGGCGGCGGGTGGCGGGATGGCGGCGGCGGGCGCCGCGGGGCTCGCCTACTCGATGTACCGGCGGGGGCGCAGCGACGGCTGAGGGATTAGAAAGGGACTTCCCCACCCATAAGGTGTCCGTGGAATCCATATGGTGTCCGTGGAGTGACCGACCATGGTGTCCGTGGAGTGACCGACCGGCACGTGGACAGGCAGGAGTGCAGTGATTTCCAGGCGCGCCTGTTCCGTGGCCCTCGCCGTGAGCGCGGCGGCGCTGTTGCTCGCCGGGTGCGGTGACTCGGGCGGTCTGCGCAGCGCGGGGCCCACGTCCACGGCGGTGGGCCCGGCCCGGTTGTGGCCCACGCTGCCCCCGGCGTCCGCCGCGGCCGAGGACTACGGCTCCGGCGAGACGGAGGTCGTGCCGGGCATCACCGCTCCGGGTGACGACATCCACCGCGTGGACCCGGTCGACGTGATCCGCGCGCAGGAGGCGGCGTACTCGGCCTCGCCCAGCCCGTCGCCGGACCCGTACAAGGACAAGATCGTGGGTCTGCAGGACTGCGGCCGGAGCGGTACGGGGAAGGCGGGGTGTCCCGTCCTGAAGGCGTACTACCGGGATCTGACCGGCGACGGCAAGGACGAGCTGATCGTGGGGATCCGCCTGCCGAAGGGGCAGCTCGCCGTGCGCTGCTACACGTTCGAGGGACACCGGCTCACGCAGGTGATGGGGACGTCGGACGCGGTCGTGAGCGTGGAGATCGCGGGCCGGGACGTGATCCTGCGGGCGGTGGCGGACCTGCCGGGCTACGAGTACCGCACGGCGTGGTCCTGGGACCCGCACCAGCACGCGATGCTCCCCACCCTCGACGAGATCCTGCGCACGGGCCCGCCGGCGCCCCGCCCCCACCGGTCCGCGAGCCCCGCGAAGCCCGCCCCCACGACCACGCCGGGGGCGATCCCCACGACCACGCCGTCGGCCTACCAGGCCACGCCGTCGGCCTCCACCCGATGAGTCCCGAGGCCGGACGGGCCGGAACAGACCGACCCGGAACGAGTAAGCAGAGGTCAGGCAAGCCCAGGTCAGGCCCGCGGCTGCGACCGCCCGCCTGGCCTGCCTGGACCGCCAGCCTCACCTGGAAGGCCGCGGTCTTCATCACCGTGATGTGCTGCGCCCTCGCCGCGTTTCTCGGCGTCCTCGTCCACGTGTCGGTCACCGACCGGACCGTGGGCCAGGCCCGCGACCGCGCGCTGAGCCGGCTCACCGAGGCCACCGCCGCGTACGAGGCCGGGGACCGGCTCGGCGGGCTCGCGGGGATCGATCCCCCGGACCTGCCCGTGCCCCTGCGCCGTCTCGCCGGGGACGGCGAGCGCGGCACGATGGTGAGCAACCACGACGCACAGCCCACGATGTGGGCGGCGGGGCCGGTCGACGGGGGCCGCGTCCTCGCCGTGGAGGTCGACTACTCGCAGGGCGCCCGCACGATCGACGGCCTCGACCAGGCGATCGTCGGCTCGTCGGTGCTGGCGATCGGCGCGACGCTGCTCGTGGGCGCGTTCGCGGTGACCCGCGTGACGCGGCGCCTGCACGCGACGGCGCGGGTGGCCCGGCGGATCAGCGCGGGCGACCTGGACGCCCGGGTCGGCGATCCGCGGACGCGCGATCCGGCCCGGCACCAGGACGAGGTGGCCGCGGTCGCGGGCGCCCTGGACAGCATGGCGTCGTCGCTGCAGCGCAAACTGCTGAGCGAGCAGCGGTTCACGGCGGACGTGGCGCACGAACTGCGTACGCCGCTGACGGGCCTGCATGCAGCGGCCGAACTCCTTCCGCCGGGCCGCCCGACCGAGCTCGTACGGGACCGGGTCGCGGCGCTGCGCACGCTCACCGAGGACCTGCTGGAGATCTCGCGGCTCGACGCGCGCAGCGAGCGCCTGGACCTCGACGACAACCGGCTCGGCCCGCTCGCGGAGCGCGTGGTGCGCGCGTCCGGGGCGGCGACGGAGGTCGTGGTCGTGCGAGACGTCTGCGTACTGACGGACCGGCGGCGCCTGGAGCGGGTGCTCGGCAACCTCGTGTCGAACGCGCACCGGCACGGCGGCCCGCCCGTCGTCCTCACCGTCGACGGCCCGGTGATCACCGTGCGGGATCATGGGGAGGGCTACCCGGACTATCTGGTGGAGGACGGCCCGCAGCGGTTCAGGACGGAGGGCGGCGCGAAGGGGCACGGCCTGGGCCTGACGATCGCGCTGGGCCAGGCGCAGGTGCTGGGCGCGAGCCTCACCTTCGCGAACGCGGCACCCGACGACGGTGATGGCGGCGACGGCGACGGCGACAGCAGAGGCCGTGGCGGGGCGATCGCCACGCTCACGCTGCCGTACGACGAACGCCCGGAGTGAACTCCCTTACCACCTACGCCCGTTACTCCACAGCCCGCCCCACCCCCACCCCCCGTTCACCCGCGTGCTCCCTCTGGCCTGCGCTCCCCGCGTGACCGATTTAGCGTGAAGCACGGTCTTCGACCGCTTCGCTCCTGACCTTTCACCCGAGGAGTTCCGATGTCCCGACGAACCACGTTCACCCGGCTCGGCATAGGCGCGGCCGGCACCGCACTCGCCGCACTCGCCGCCAGTGCGGCCCCCGCCCTCGCGGCCCCGTACCCCTCGGCACCCGCCCACTCGGCCCCCGTTCAGGCGTCGGACGGCTGGGGTGACGACGGAGGCGGCGAAGGAGGAGGCGACGGAGGAGGCGACGACGGCGGCGGAAGCAGCTGGAACGGCGGCGGTGACGAGGGCGGCGGGAACGACGGACGCTCCGACGGCCGCTCCGACGGCCGCGAGGACCACCACCAGCGCCTGACCAAGGGCCGCGTGACGGCCAGGGACGGACTCCTCCTCCGGGACGCGCCCACCCGTGGCAGCCGCCCCATCCGCACCGAGCCGTTCAACGCGATCGTCACGATCTTCTGCAAGACGCGCGGCGGTGACGTACGGGGCGAGCGCGAGGGCGAGCGCGAGCGCACCTGGTACCTCCTCACGGACGGCACCTGGGCGTGGGGCTCGGCGAGGTTCATCGAGACCTTCGGCAAGTCGCCCCGCTCGTGCTGACGCACCATCACCGACACGCTCACAGTCGCAGGCCCGGCCACAGCCACAGCCACAGCCACAGCCACAGCCACAGCCAGGGTCACGGACACACCGTCAGTCCGATTGAAGCGACATAGCGGGATTCGCGGCTGTCACTTGTTACGTTCCCGCCATGACCGGATCGAGGGGACCGACAGGCGCGAGAGCCGGCGCGAGCCCTCCCACCGTTCCCGCCGTTCCCGCCGTCCGCCTCCCCCGGCGCCGTGGCACCGAACTCGTACTGATCGTCCTGGCCGTCCTGCTCAGCGTCTACGGCTACTGCGAGGTCGGCCTCGCCCGGCACGGATCCGTACCGCCCGGCGCCGCCGGTTACGGCGCCGGGCTCGGCGTGCTCGCGCTCGTGGCGCACTGCGCGGTCCGGTTCCGCGCCCCGTACGCGGACCCGCTCCTGCTGCCCATCGCCGTGCTGCTCAACGGCCTCGGTCTGGTGCTGATCTACCGGCTCGACCTGGAGACTCCCGACGACCAGGCGGCGCCCACGCAGCTCGTCTGGTCGACGTTCGGCGTCGCCCTGTTCATCGCGGTCGTCGTCCTCGTGCGCGACCACCGGGTGCTCCAGCGGTACGCGTATCTCTCGGCGGTCGCCGCGCTGTTCCTGATGATCCTGCCGATCTTCTTCCCGGCGGTGAACGGCGCCCGCATCTGGCTGCGGATCGGCGGATTCTCCATCCAGCCGGGCGAGTTCGCGAAGGTGCTGCTCGCGATCTTCTTCGCCAGCTATCTCGCGGCGAACCGCAACGCGCTGTCGTACACGGGCAGGAAGATCTGGCGCTTCCAGCTCCCCACCATGCGGGTCTTCGCGCCGATCCTCGTGTTCTGGCTGATCAGCGTGGGCGTCCTGGTCCTCGAACGGGACCTCGGGACCTCACTGCTGTTCTTCGGCCTCTTCATCGTGATGCTGTACGTGGCGACGGGCCGGGTCAGCTGGATCGCGATCGGGCTCGTCCTGGCGGCGGGCGGCGCGGTCGTCGTCGGCGCCCTTGAGCCGCATGTGAACAGCCGCGTCCAGGACTGGCTGCACCCGTTCGCCTCGATCGACGCGGGGCAGGGGCCCGGCCAGGTGGCGCAGTCGCTGTTCGCGTTCGCGGCGGGCGGGATCCTCGGCGCGGGCCTCGGGGCGGGGCACTCGATCCTCATCGGGTTCGCCGCCAAGTCCGACTTCATCCTGGCGACCGCGGGCGAGGAGCTGGGGCTCGTCGGCCTGACGGCGATCTTCCTGCTGTACGCGCTGCTCGTGGAGCGCGGCTACCGGGCGGGGCTCGCGCTGCGCGATCCGTTCGGCCGGCTCCTCGCGATCGGGCTCGCGTCGATCGTCGCGCTCCAGGTGTTCGTGATCGCGGGCGGGGTGATGGGCCTGATCCCGCTGACCGGTATGGCGATGCCGTTCCTCGCGCAGGGCGGTTCGTCCGTCGTCACCAACTGGATCATCGTGGCGCTCCTCGTGCGGATCGGTGACTCCGCCCGCGCCCAGCTCCTGCCGGACGACGCCCTGGAGGCGCATCGGTGACCCGCTACATCCGCCGGGCCGCGGCCTTCTGTCTGGTGCTGCTCGTCGCGCTGCTCGTCAACTCGGCCCGTGTGCAGGTCTTCGAGGCGGACTCCCTCGACGACAACCCGGCCAACCGCCGCGGCACGATCGAGCGCTACGACCAGCCGCGCGGCGACATCCTCGTCGGCGGCCGGCCGGTCACCGGCTCCAGGGACACCGGCGAGCAGCTCCGCTACGAACGGACGTACAAGAACGGCCCGTTGTACGCGCCGGTGACCGGGTACGCGTCGCAGGTGTACGGCACGTCGCTCCTCGAGCACGCCGAGGACGGGATCCTGTCCGGTACGGATCCGATGCTGGCGCCGCTCCCTCTATGGAACGACCTGACGCGCTCCCAGCAGCCGGGCGGCGATGTCGCGACCACGATCGACGCGGCGGCGCAGCGGGCGGCGTACCGCGGGCTCGCGGGGCGCCGGGGCGCGGTCGCGGCGCTGAATCCGGCGACCGGGGAGATCCTGGCCCTGGTGAGCAGTCCTTCGTACGATCCCGGGGCGATCGCGGGGACCGACTCGGCGACGACGTCGGCGTGGACGGATCTGAACGGCGCCGCGAGTCAGCCGATGCTCAACCGGGCGATCCGGCAGACGTATCCGCCGGGTTCGACCTTCAAGATCGTGACCGCGGCGGCGGCGCTCGACTCGGGCACGGTGACGGATGTGGACGGGCCGACGCACACCCCGAGCCCGTGGGTCCTGCCCGACACGTCGACGCGGCTTGAGAACGAGGCGACCGGGTGCGAGGACGCGTCGCTCGCGGACGCGATCCGGGTCTCCTGCAACACGGTGATGGCGAAGCTCGGTGTCGAGGTCGGGCTGAACGGGATGGTGTCGGCGGCCCGGAAGTTCGGCTTCGACGACGCGGGGATCCGGATTCCGTCGAGCGTCTCGCGCAGCAACTTCGACACGGACATGGACCGGTCGCAGCTGGCCCTTTCGTCCATCGGCCAGTTCAACACGACGGCCACGCCCCTGCAGATGGCGATGGTGTCGGCCGCGGTCGCCAACGGCGGGATCCTGATGTCGCCGCACCTGGTGGAGCGGACCACGGACGAGCACGGTGCCACCGTCGCGCAGACCGGTTCGAAGGAGTACAAGCAGGCGATGAACCCGGCGACGGCGGTGGAGCTCCAGCGGATGATGCAGGGCGCCGTGGAGGACGGGACGGGCACGAACGCGCAGATCCCGGGTGTGACCGTGGGCGGCAAGACGGGTACGGCGCAGCACGGTGTGGGCAACAAGGGGATCCCGTACGCGTGGTTCATCTCGTGGGCGCGGTCGCCCGACGCGGGGGCGCCCGGGGTGGCGGTCGCGGTCGTCGTCGAGGACGCGTCGGCGGACCGGGCGGACATCAGCGGGGGCGGCAGCGCGGCGCCCATCGCGCGGGACGTGATGGAGGCCGTGCTGAACTCCGCCGGAAACTCGGCCGGTAACTCAGCTGACAACTCAGCTGGTAACTCAGGGTAGTTGGACCGAGGGCGTCAGCCGATCGGCTTCCTGATCTCCGAGCGGAGCTTCACGGCGGTCTCGGCCGCCGCTTCGAGGTCCACGTCGGACGGGTCCTGGACGGCTGTCGCGCGGGTGATCTCCGCGACGGTGGCGCCGGTGTTCCCGTCGGCCCAGGCGCACATGGGGATGCTCATCTTCTGGCCGAGCTGCCGCTTGACGAGCACCTGGCAGGTGATGGTGACGTCGGAGCCGGCGGGCTTGAAGTCCTTGGCGGGCACGGCGACCTCGGAGCCGTCGCTCGTGGCGGCGCCCGCCATCATGTTCTTGCGGGCGAGGTCGGCGTTCTTGAACCGGCCGTACATGCCGGAGATCACCACGGCCCCGCCCTTCTCGCCGGCGCCGGTCGCCGCGTACTGCCCGACGGCGGCCTTGGTGTCGCGTGCGTCCCAGGCGCCGTCCGCCTCGTCCTCGATCTTCTTGCCCTCGGTGGCGGACATGTCCTGGGTGAGGGTGTACCTGCCGTCGAGGACGGTCTTCGGGATCGTGAGCTTGTACTCGGCCTTGGGGAAGCTGTTCTCGACCGACATGCCGATCATCGCGAGCGCGACCACGCCGATGACGACGACACCGAGCACTCCGCCGACGATGCCGAGCACGAGGCCGACCCGCCGCTTCTTCGGCGGCGGGCCCATGGGGGCACCGCCCCAGCCGGGGTAGGGAGCGCCGCCCGGGTAGGGCTGCTGCGGCGGGCCGTAGGGACCGGGACCGGGCTGACCGTAGGGGGCGGGCTGCCCGTAGGGACCCGGCTGCTGCGGCTGACCGTAAGGACCGGGCCGGCCATAGGGACCCGGCTGGCCATAAGAACTGGGCTGGCCGTAGGGGCCGGGCTGGGGCGGCTGAGGCGTGGACACGTCAGCAAACTACTCCATCCGGGTGACACGCCTCCGTCGCGGGCGGCCGGCCGGTCCGGCACCCGCGGGCGTCCGGCCGACCCGGCAGCAGCACACATGGGCGTCCGGCCGACCCGGCAGCAGCACACATGGGCGTCCGGCCGACCCGGCAGCAGCACCCATGGGCGTCAGGCCGACCCGGCAGGACCCGTGGGCGTCAGGCCGACCCGGCGGCCTCCTCGATCGTCGCCTCGACCTCGGCCACCCGTTCCAGCTCCTCCGCCGCGAAGCGCTCCGCGTCGAGCTTCTCGGCGATCTCCTCGTCCTGCGTCATGAGCTGGTCGAGGTTCGTGTTGCCCATCTCGAAGACGCCCATGTCGACGTACGCCTCCTGGAGGCGCTTGCCCCACAGGCCGATGTCCTTGACGCAGGGCACGATCCGGGAGAAGAGCAGCTGGCGGAACAGGGCCAGGAACTCTGAGTTCTCGCTGTACTCCTCGGCCTCCGCCTTGGGGATGCCGAAGTTCTCCAGGACCTCGACGCCGCGCAGCCGGTCGCGCATGAGGTAGCAGCCCTCGATGACGAACTCCTCGCGTTCGCGCAGTTCGGCGTCCGTGAGCTGCTGGTAGTAGTCGCGCAGGGCCATGCGCCCGAAGGCCACGTGCCGGGCCTCGTCCTGCATGACGTACGCGAGGATCTGCTGGGGCAGCGGCTTGTCCGTGGTGTCGCGGATCATGCCGAACGCGGCGAGGGCCAGGCCCTCGATGAGGACCTGCATGCCGAGGTAGGGCATGTCCCAGCGGGAGTCGCGCAGGGTGTCACCGAGGAGCGACTGGAGGTTGTCGTTGATCGGGTAGAGCATCCCGACCTTGTCGTGCAGGAAGCGGCCGAAGATCTCCGCGTGCCGGGCCTCGTCCATCGTCTGGGTCGCCGAGTAGAACTTGGCGTCCATGTCGGGGACGGACTCGACGATGCGGGCGGCGCACACCATGGCGCCCTGCTCACCGTGCAGGAACTGGCTGAACTGCCAGGACGCGTAGTGCTTGCGCAGCTCGCCCTTGTCCCGGTCCGTCATCTTCGCCCAGTGCCGGGTGCCGTAGAGGGTGAGCGCCTCGTCGGGGGTGCCGAGCGGGTTGTGGGGGTCGACCTCGAGGTCCCAGTCGATGCGCTTGGCGCCGTCCCACTGCTTGTCCTTGCCCTTCTGGTAGAGCGCGAGAAGGCGGTCCCTGCCCTCGTCGTACTCCCAGCTGAACCGCGCCGAACCGGTCGCGGGTATCTCCCATCCGGGCTCCCGGGGCGCCTTGGTGTACAGCTCATGCGTCGACATACAGGCAGGCTCACACGGCTGTGGACACCGGGTCAACAAGTCACGCACAAGGGATTGACGGCCTTACTGACAGGCAGTCTCATAAGAGGTGACCGCAGGTAACTCCCGTACCGCGGTGCCCGATTGACGTACGACGAGGTGGGGACAGCCATGACGACCGTGACGGAAGCCGACGCGTTCGAGGGCCTGCGTGACGCGCTCGGGCTGCTCAAGGACCGCGAGCAGGTGGCCGAGCGCCTGCTCGACTCCTCCGCCAAGCACTCCTTCGACCCCGACAAGGAACTCGACTGGGACGCCCCCGACGTCGAGGGCCTCTGGTACTGGCCCCCGGAGCTGTGCTCCCTCTACGACACCCCGCTGTGGAAGCGGATGCCGGAGGAGCAGCGCATCGAGCTGTCGAAGCACGAGGCCGCCTCGATGGCGTCCATGGGCGTCTGGTTCGAGATCATCCTGATGCAGCTGCTCGTCCGGCACATCTACGACAAGCCGCTGACCAGCAACCACGTGCGCTACGCCCTCACGGAGATCGCCGACGAGTGCCGGCACTCCATGATGTTCGCCCGCATGATCAAGCGCAGCGTCGGCGAGGGCTTCGAGATGCCGCGCCTGCACCACAACCTGGGCCGCGTGCTCAAGACCGTCTCCACGACGCCGGGCTCCTTCGCGGCGACGCTGCTCGGCGAGGAGATCATCGACTGGATGCAGCGGATGACGTTCCCGGACGAGCGCGTCCAGCCGCTGGTGCGCGGCATCACCCGCATCCACGTGATCGAAGAGGCCCGGCACGTGCGCTACGCCCGCGAGGAGCTGCGCCGCCAGATGGTGACGTGCGGCCCGGCCGAGGCGGCGTACACCCGGATCGTGTGCGGCGAGGCGGCCCGCGTGATCTACGGGGCGTTCCACAACCCGGCGGCCTACGCGCGGGCCGGCCTCGACCCGCGCGAGGCGCTCGCGCAGGTGAAGGCGAGCGGCCACCGCCGCGAGATCATGCAGACCGGCGCCAAGCGCCTTACCGACTTCCTGGACGAGATCGGGGTGCTGCGCGGCGTCGGACGCAGGCTGTGGAAGTCGTCGGGACTGCTCGCCTGACCACCACGCACGAACCGTGGAAGTCGTCGGGGCTGCTCGTGTGAGGCGACTGTCAGGACCTTCGTACGAAAAGCCGGTTACTCTGCGGGACATGACCTCGGCAGCCGGTACCCGCGCCTACCGACGGCTCAGTGTCGAGGAGCGCCGCAGTCAGCTCCTCGTCGCCGCGCTGTCCCTGTTCGCGCACCGCGCACCCGAGGAGGTGTCCCTCGACGACGTGGCCGAGGCGGCCGGGGTGTCGCGGCCGCTCGTCTACCGGTACTTCCCGGGCGGCAAGCAGCAGTTGTACGAGGCCGCGCTGCGCTCCGCGGCCGACGAGCTGGAGAAGTGCTTCGCCGAGCCGCCGGAGGGACCGCTGACCGGACGGCTCACGCGGGCGCTCGACCGCTACCTCGGCTTCGTGGACCAGCACGACACGGGCTTCGCCGCGCTGCTCCAGGGCGGCAGCGTGGTGGAGACCTCGCGCACGACGTCGATCGTGGACGGGGTGCGCCGGGCGGCGGCCGAGCACATCCTGAGCCATCTCGCCGTGGCGGACCCGGGTCCCCGGTTGCGGATGACCGTCCGTATGTGGATCACGGCGGTGGAGGCGGCCTCGCTGATCTGGCTCGACGAGGACAAGGAGCCGCCGCTCGACGAGCTGCGCGACGGGCTCGTCGACCAGTTCATGGCCGTCCTCACGGCGACCGCGGGCCGCGACCCGCAGACCGCCGACGTGGTGCGCCGCGCGCTGTCCGTGGAGACGGCGGACGGCCCGGTCGGCACGCTGGCCCGCCTGGTCCTGCCCGTGGTGAGCGACGCGGCGCACCTGTTGTGACACTGGTGCCGTGAAGAGCGAAGAGACACCGTTCGTGGGCGGACCGATGGACGGGCGGGTCCTGCCCGTGCTCCTTGGACCCACGGGACATCCGCCGAAGGTGTACCGGATCCCGGTGCCGGGGCACGACGGCGCCCCGGGCACGGTGCTCGTCTACCGCAGGGTGCCGGCGGCCCCGGGCAGGGTCCGTTTCACCCGGCGCTGGAAGTACGAGTACGACCCCTCGGGACGCGACGACAGCGGGCTCCGGTGGCCCTGGTCCAAGCCGCGCCCGTAGCAGTCGACTTCGAAGATCACCTTCGTGGAGTCCCCCGGCCGGGTGAGGTCGTTGGGCCGAACCGCCCAGCAGCGGGCGACGCGGGCGGGCGGACATGTCGATGCTCACGGTGCGGGACGGACGGGCCGCCCCGCACCGGAGGTGATGACGTGTCAGGAAGCCTTGTGCGGTGGGCCTGTGCGGCCGCCGCGGCCTCGATGCTCGTGGCGCCGGGCCCCGCGGCCGCCGCCCCCACCCCGGACACCGGCCCTCCCCCGGCGGCCTCCGACACCTCCGACACCTCCGTCGCCGCGCTCCTGACGGACCTTCAGCGCCTGTACCGGGAGGCCGAGAAGGCCACCGAGACGTACAACGCGACCGCGGAGAAGCTCAAGGAGCGCCGCAAGACCGCCGACGACCTGGGCCGCAGGCTCACGAAGGCGCGTACCTCGCTCCATGACAGCCGCGACGCGGCCGGGCGCCTCGCCAGGGAGCAGTACCAGGGCAGCAGCCCCCTCTCCCCGTACCTCCGCCTCCTCCTCGCGCGCGACCCGCAGCACGCCCTCGACCAGGGGCATGTGATCCGGCGGGTGGCCCAGGAGCGGGTGGCCACCGTGGACCGGCTCGTCGGCGGCGAGAAGCGGGCCGACGACCTGGCCGCCGAGGCGCGCAAGGCCCTCGACGAGCAACTGAAGCTGTCGGAGCGGCAGAAGAAGGAACGGGACGCGGTGCAGGCCCGGCTCAAGGACGTCGAGGAACTGCTCGCCTCGCTGAGCGCGGACCAGCTCGCCGCGCTGACCCGCCTGGAGGACACGGGGACGGCCAAGGCCCAGAAGGCGTTCATGGCGTCCGGCGCGCTCAGCTCGGCGCGGCCGCCGTCAGAGGCCGGGGACGCGGCTCTCACCTACGCGGTGAAGCAGATCGGGAAGCCGTACGTGTGGGGCGCGGAGGGCCCGTCGGCGTTCGACTGCTCGGGGCTCACGTCGCAGGCCTGGGGTCACGCGGGGCAGGAGATCCCGCGCACGTCGCAGGAGCAGTGGGCGCGGCTGCCGCGGGTCCCGCTGGACCAACTGCGGCCCGGGGACCTGGTGGTGTACTTCCCGGAGGCGACGCACGTGGCGATGTACCTGGGCGACGGGATGGTGGTGCAGGCGCCACGGCCGGGCGCGAAGGTCAAGGTGTCGCCGATCGCGGCCAACCCGCTCCTCGGCGCCGTGCGCCCCGACCCGGACGACGGGCCGATGACGGGCTACACCCCGCCGGCGCTGCCGGAGGGTGCGACGAGCGGCGACGACACCGGGGTCGGCGCCGCGGGGGCGCCCACCGGATGACCGGTGCGCGCCCCGCCGCGGATCGGCCGGGGAGGATCAGCCGGAGACGGAGGCCAGGTAGGCGTTCGTCTTCTCGGGCTCGTAGAAGAAGTTCTCGAAGTCGGCCGGGTTGTTGAAGCCGTTCGCGAAGCGGTCGGCGACCGGCTGGAGCTGGCCGGCGGCGCCGATCAGGTTGAGGACATGCTCCGGCGGGACGCCCAGCATCGCGTTGGTCCACTTCACGACGTGCTGCGCGGTGTCCCAGTAGCGGTCGAACGTGCCCTGCATCCACTCCTCGTCGAACGGCTTGTCGCCGTGCCCGATGATCGAGTCGAGGTACGAGGCGGCGCACTTGGACGCCGAGTTCGAGCCCTGGCCCGTGATCGGGTCGTTGGCGACGACGACGTCGGCGACACCGAGGACCGCGCCGCCGCCGGGCAGCCGGCCGATCGGGTTGCGGACGGTCGGCGCGTAGCGGCCGGCCAGGGTGGCGTTCGCGTCGGTCAGCTCGACCTTCGTGGCGCGCGCGTACTCCCAGGGCAGGAACTTCTCCATCAGCTCCAGGGTGAGGGAGAGGTGCTCCGAGGGGTCCTTGACGCCCTTGAACACGTCGAGCGGCCCGCCGGGGATGCCCTCCCAGAAGAGGATGTCGGCGCGGCCGGAGGTGGTGAGGGTCGGCATGACGAACAGCTCGCCGACGCCGGGCACGAGGTTGCAGCGGACCGCGTCGAACTCGGGGTGCTCGGGGCGGGGGCCCATGCCGTGCACGTAGGCGACGGCGAGCGCGCGCTGCGGCTCCGCGTACGGGGAGCGGGAGGCGTCGCGGCCGAACATCGAGACCAGCTCGCCCTTGCCGGCGGAGACGAGCACCAGGTCGTAGGTGCGGGCGAAGTAGTCGAGGTCGGAGACCGCGGCGCCGTGGATGACGAGCTGGCCGCCGCGCTGCGCGAACGTCTCCATCCAGCCGGCCATCTTCACGCGCTGGTCGACGGACTGCGCGTAGCCGTCGAGCTTGCCCACCCAGTCGATGGCGCGCTGCGAGGGGCCCGGGTCGAAGGAGCCGGGGGCGGCGACGGAGACGCCGAGGCCCTCGATCTTCGGGGCCTGCGACTCCCAGAAGTTCACCTGGAGGTCGCGCTCGTGCTGGAGCGCGGTGTGGAACATGCACTGCGTGGACATGACCCGGCCAGACCGGATCTCGTCGGCGGTGCGGTTGGACATCAGGGTGACCTCGTACCCGTTCGACTGGAGGCCGAGGGCGAGCTGGAGACCGGACTGGCCGGCTCCGACGACGAGTATCTTCCGCATGCGGGGTGCCTCTTTGCTGCTGAGGGGTGGTGACTAGCTGAGGGGTGTAGCTATTCGGGAGTGACGTCGAGCGCGTGGCCGACGACGGCCAGCAGGGTCTCGACGACCGAGATGCGCCGCCGGGCGTCCATGATGAGGACAGGGATGTGCGGCGGGACCGTGAGGGCCTCGCGCACGTCCTCGGCGTCGAACTCGTCCGAGCCGTCGAAGTGGTTGACGGCGACCACGTAGGGGAGACCGCAGCTCTCGAAGTAGTCGAGGGCCGGGAAGCAGTCCGACAGACGGCGGGTGTCGGCGAGCACGACCGCCCCGATCGCGCCGCGCACCAGGTCGTCCCACATGAACCAGAAGCGCTGCTGCCCCGGCGTGCCGAAGAGGTAGAGCACCAGGTCGTCGTCGAGCGTGATGCGCCCGAAGTCCATGGCGACCGTGGTCGTGGTCTTGTCGGGCGTGGCGGTGAGGTCATCGGTGTCCTCGCTCGCCGCGGTCATCAGCGCCTCCGTCTGGAGGGGCTGGATCTCCGAGACGGCGGTCACGAGCGTGGTCTTGCCGACGCCGAAGCCGCCGGCCACCACAATCTTCGTGGCGATCGGGGCGCGGGTGCGGTCCGTCTGCCAGGCCTTGAGCTCTTCCTGGGGTTCGAAGAGGGAGCCTGTGCCGGGACCGGAGCCGGACGACGGTTGGGCGGGAACGAAGGCGGGGGCTGAGCCCTCGGTGACGCCTTCAGAGACGACGGAGTCCACTCAGCACCCTTTCAAGCAGTGCGCGGTCCGGCTGGCCCGGGCCGTGGCCGGTTCCGTAAACGCGGATCTTTCCCTGGTCGGCGAGGTCGCTGAGGAGTACGCGGACCACACCGAGCGGCATCTTCAGGAGCGCGGCGATCTCGGCGACCGTGCGCATGCGGCGGCACAGCTCCACGATCGCCCGCATCTCCGGCATGATCCGCGTGGAGAGCGTGCCCTGCCCTATTTCGAGGCGTTCCTCGGGCGCTTCGAGCGCGGCGACGAACGTCTCGACGAGCAGGACGTGACCGAAGCGGGTACGGCCGCCGGTCAGCGAGTAGGGGCGCACCCGGGCGGCCTTGCGGTCGCCGCCGCGGGTGGGCAGTTTCACACCGCCGGTACTGATGTTCGGGACTGGACTGCTGCTCACTGGGCGCTCTCCATGGACTGGCGCAGTTCACTGCGGAGTTCGGGCGTGAGGACGTGCCCGGCACGGCCGACGAAGAGCGCCATGTGGTAGGCGACGACGCTCATGTCGCAGTCCGGGGTGGCGTGCACGCCGAGCAGTGATCCGTCGCTGATGGCCATGACGAAGAGGCTGCCCTGCTCCATCGCGACCATGGTCTGCTTGACGCTGCCGGCGTCCATCAGCTTGGCGGCGCCGATGGTGAGGCTGCCGACACCGGACACGATCGTGGCCAGGTCGGCGCTGGATCCCTTGGGTCCACCGCTGTGGTCGGCAGGGCGCTCCGCGTTCCTGCCGGGGTCGGAGGAGAGCAGGAGCAGCCCGTCGGAGGAGACGACCGCGACCGAGAGGAGCCCTGGCACCTCCTCCACCAGATTGGTCAGCAGCCAGTGCAGGTTCCGGGCTTCGGTACTGAGTCCGAATCCAGATGTGGACGCACCTGGCGTACGACTGGGCGCAGTCAACTGCTTGCCTCCTCGACTGTGTCCCCCTTGGCTTCTGCGGTCCATTGCGTCCCGCCGGTCTCGGCCTCGACGTCACGGCGGCCTTCCTTGGCCCCCTTGTGGAAGCCGCCGAGCCGGCGGCGCAGGGCCTCCGCGTCGACGGACTTGGTACGGGGCGCGGCGGCCGGCGCGGGGGCCGAGATCTTGGGTGTCCTCTTGGGCAGGCCCTTGTCCGTGACGCGCTCCCGCTCGGGGGTGCGGGCCGCGGGGATGAGGGGCCCGGCCGCGGCCTCGGGGGCGGGGGGCGGGTCGTCCTCGGGCCGGGTGGGCAGGCCCGGGGCGGCGGTGGTCGGCGCCGCTCCGGTGCCGAATCCGGTTCCGGTGCCGAATCCGGTTCCGGTTCCGGTTCCGGTGACGAATCCGGCTCCGGTGCCGAATGTGGTCTCGGTGCCGAATGCGGTTCCGGTGCCGAGGCCGGTGCCGGCCCCCATGTCGTCGGCGGCCCGCTCGTGGGCCGGCTCGTCGTCGACGTGGAAGGCGGGCGGCGCGGGCTCGGGGTCCATGGCCGGGACGGGCGCGAGCAGGGTCATGGTCGTCTCGGCGGGCGACTCGGCCGGCGGCACGAACTCGTCGGCGACCGGCTCCACCGTCGGCACGAACCGTTCGGCGGGCGACTCCGCCGTCGGCGCGAACCCGCCGGCGACCGGCTCCGGTTCGGCCTGGTCGAGCACATCCGCCTCGGCTTCCGCTTCCCGTACGGTCTGCTCGGCCGCCGCGATCAGCGGGTCGGGGGCTGCGTGGAAACGGCCGCTCAGGACGTTCGAGTTGGCCTCGGCCTCGGATCCGGGCAGGTGCACGGCCGGCGCGGCGCCCGCCACCTGGACCCGCGGGGGCGCGGCCGCCGACGGGGCCGCCGCGAGGAGCGACCGGGGCAGCACGATGACGACGGCGACCCCGCCCTGCTTCTGCTCGCGCAGCTGCACCCGCACGCCGTGGCGCGCGGCGAGGCGGGCCACGACGTACAGGCCGAGGCCGAGTCCGTCACCGTCCTCGGGGTCGAACATCTCGTCGGCCCCGAACGCCGAGAGACGGGCGTTGAGCTCCCGCATCCGGTCGTCGGTCATGCCGATGCCCTCGTCCTGGACGGAGAGCATGACCTCGCCGCCCTCCAGGAGCCAGCCGGAGACCTCGACGGAGGCGTCGGGCGGCGAGAACGAGGTGGCGTTCTCCAGGACCTCGGCGACGAGGTGGCTGAGGTCGTCGGCGGCGAAGCCGGCGAGGTGCGCGTGCGGCGGGAGCGCGGAGATACGGACCCGCTCGTAGCGCTCGATCTCGCTGACCGCGGCGCGGACGACGTCGACCAGCGGGACGGCGCCCGGGTGTCCGTGGCCGTGCTCGGCGCCGGCGAGGACGAGCAGGTTCTCGCTGTGCCGGCGCATGACCGTGGCGAAGTGGTCGAGCTTGAAGAGGGTGGCGAGGCGCTCGGGGTCCTGCTCGCGCTCCTCCAGGTTCTCGATGACGGCGAGCTGGCGCTCGACGAGGCCGAGGGTGCGCAGGGCCAGGTTCACGAACGTGCCGTGGATGCTGTGCCGGACGCGGTCCAGGTGGGCGGAGGCCTGGGCGAGTTCGGCGCGCAGGACCTCCCGCTCGTCGGCCATCGTCGCGCGCTGGCCGACCAGGTGCTTGCGGTCGGCCTCGAGCGTGGTGAGGCGCTCGTGGAGGCCGAGCGCGTGCGCGTGCAGGGCGTTGACGGACCGGACGACCTGGGCGAACTCGTCGTTGCGGCCGGTGAACTTGACCGGCTCCTCGCCCGCCGGGTCCCCGGCGAGCCTGGCCGAGCCGAGGCGGAGGACGGCGAGCGGCCTGGTGAGCGAGCGCGCCATGCCCATCGAGACGCCGACGGCGACGAGCAGGAGCACACCGGCGATTGCGATCCGCACTTCGAGGGCGGTGACGTCGTCGTCGCGCAGCAGCGCGAGGTCCTTGGTGCGCCGGTCGTAGAGGGAGGACTCGGCGCCGCGCATCAGGTCGATACGGGCGGACAGGGCGGCGTCGACGCTCTTGCGGCTGTAGCCGAGGTCGGCGGCTGAGAGCGTGGGCGCGTTCGTGAGGGCGGCCAGGTACTGGTCGGCCTTGGTGACGTCGGGCCCGGTGACCGTCGCGTCGTAGGAGGCGACGGAAGCGGCGGGGGCGGCGTCCGCGAAGTCGGCGAGCGCGGCCTGTTCGCGTACGCGGGCCTGCTGGGCGGCGGCGCTGAGGGCGTCGCGCTCCGAACCGTCGCCGGAGGCCTGCGAGGCCACGGTCTGCGGCAGGCCGGTGGCCGGGTCGATGACGGTGGACGTCGCGCGGGGGACGGCGAGCGCGGCGAGCAGGAGCCCGCGGGCGGCGGAGGCCTGGTCGACGGCCCGGTCGAGGTCGGCGAAGGCGTGGGCGCCGGAGCCGGCGCGGGGCGGGGTGCTCTCCGCGAGCTGCTCGGCGGTGCGGTGCAGCGCGGTGATCGCGCTGGAGTACGCCTTGTGCGCTTCGAGGGCGCCGCCCTTGCCGGTGAGCGCGGCCCGGCGGACGGCCGCGATGTCGGCGAGGTCGCGGCGCAGGGCGGGCGGCGCGTCGGCGCGGAGCTCTTCGAGCTGCCGGTCGACGCGGGCGCTGCGGCCTTCGGGGAGGCCCTGCCCCTTGGGCCGGCCGGCGGCGATGAAGACGGTGACGTCGTCGCGCTCGTCGGCCAGGGAGTGGGAGAGCGTCACGGTCTGCTGGGTCCGTGTGGCCAGGTCCACGAGCTCCTGGGAGTCGCTGACCTGCCCGGACGCGGCCATGAGGGCGGGCGCGGAGGCGCCCGCGATCGCCGCGGCGACGACCGCGACGGCGATGATGAGCCGGCTACGCACCCGCGCGGGGCGTCGCCGGGAACCTTCGGGGGCGCCTGCCGGGGCCTGGGCGGTGGGTCCGCCGGGGCCGGCAGGGTTCGCGGACATGCCGGGTCCCGTGGGGACCGGGGTGCGCCCCTCGTCCGCTTCGGAGGCCGCTTGCTTGCCCTTGCGTCGAGGCCGCATCTTCCGCACCGGTGCTCGCATTCCTGACTCGTCTACCCATGGGCACGGGTGACGATCCGTCAACACGCGCGCCCCCTGGTGATGGCTCCAGACCATTCCAGTGCCGGTGAGCAGTGGTCGCGCATCACCTAGCCAGCCACCCGAAGGAGTGAACATCGAGCGGGAGTTGGGGAGCAAGTCCCGGTGGCATGACCACCGTGCCGGAACGGAGTGCCGGTTGGACGTCTCCCACAGGCTTTGGCAAGATGCCCCGCCACGCATCGCCGGAGCTGATCATTCCGGCCCAAATCCGGCGCCTGACCTGCCGATGCGGGCCAACTCGCGTCTCTACGGGCCACTTGTGAAGGCCTCGTGCAGACTGGCCGAATGCGTATCGAAATCGCCACGGACCCCGGATCCGACCGCCCCAACGAGGACTACGCCTCCGCGGCCGTACCCGCCTCCGGGCAAGGTGGATCGCTCGTGGTCCTGGACGGGGTCACGCCACCCCGCGGCGAGAGCGGTTGTCGGCATTCGGTCCCCTGGTTCACGGCCCGGCTCGGCGGCGCATTGGGGGAACTGTCGGTTTCGCGGCGGGATATGACGTTGACTGACATCCTCGCCGAGGCGATCCGGCGTACCGCCGACACCCATCGTCAAACCTGTGACCTTTCTCACCCCCGTACCCCGCAGGCAACCGTGGTCGTGGCGCGGTGGGACGCGGAGCGGGTCGAGTATCTGGTGCTGTCCGACTCGGTGTTGCTCGTCGAGGACGAGGTGGGCGGGGTCACCGCGCTGCGGGACGACCGGCTCGACCGGGTGCCGCGCTCCTCCCTGGTCTCGGACGAGGTGGCCGACGCGACCGTACGGAACAAGGAGGGCGGCTTCTTCACGGCCGCCGCCGACCCCTCGGTCGCCGGCCGCGCGGTCACGGGCGAACTGCCGAGGGCGGGCGCGCGCACGCTCGTGGCACTCACCGACGGGGCCACGCGCTGGGTCGACAAGTTCCACCGGGGCGAATGGCCGGACCTGTTCGCCCTGGTGCGGAAGGAGGGCGCGGAGGCACTGCTGGAACGCGTACGGGCCCTGGAGGACGCGGACGAACAGGACAGGGTCTTCCTGCGCCGCAGCAAAACCCACGACGACGCGACGGCGGTGTACGTGGAGCTTTAGGCGCCGGTCGCGCCCCAAAGGGGCGCGGGGCTGTATCGATATGCGGCTCCGCCGCGTGAGCGCGACCAGCCACGACGCAGCCGCACCCGACGAGCAACCGGCAGAGCCTTTACCCCTCCGCCCCCGCGTTCAACTGATGCAGCAACCGAGCCAGTTCCGCGACCTCCGCGCGATCCCACCCCGCGAGCTGCCGCACATAGGTCGCCCGCCGGGCATCCCGTACGTGCCGGAAATTGGTGCGGCCCTCGTCCGTGAGGTGGATGAGCCAGGCGCGCCCGTCGGCGGGGTCCGGCTCGCGGGCGACGAGCCCGAGCTCCTCCAGGGCGCGCAGCTGCCGGCTCATCGTGGCCTTGCCGACGCCGATGTACGCGGCGAGTTCGGTGGCGCGCTGCTGCCCGCACTCCTCCAGGCGCGCGAGGAGTCCGTAGGCGGCGGGTTCGAGGTCCGGATGGACCGCGCGGGCCATCTCGCCCGAGGACGCGCGGGCCCGCCGGAGGAAGACCGTCAACTCTCGCTCCAGGGAGAGGAATTCCTGGTCCACACCACTCTCCGTCGCGTCGAATTCGGCGCCCGGCCGCCCGCTGTTCCCGTCCTCGTGCACGTCAGCACCCATGCCACGGTTTCCCGTTCCTGAAAGTTTCCGCCATTCGCGGCCATTGCCGCAGCTCGGTCAGTATTTCGCAGGAGTAGACCAACGGCAGCATCCAGGCCCCCTTCCCACCCGGCGGTCTACGTGCGTAGCGTCATGGGTGACATGTCCATACCAGCGACATGTCCGCACATCCGACAGATCCCCCCACCGAGCTCACCGAGCTCAACGAGGCCTTCGGAGGCACGCAATGCCCGTGCACAGATCCGGAACCGTCCGCCGCCCCCGCCTGATAAGGCACTTCCCGGCGGCCGGAGTCATCCTGGCAGCGCTCTCGCTGCTGTTCACCCTGCCCACCGCGGCGCAGGCCGCGGACACTCCCGCCCGAGGCTCCGCCTCGATGGGCATGGGCGTCGCCGAGCACGACGGCCAGGGCGGACTGCCCACCGGCGACCAGGCGACCCAGACCGAGGGCGTCGACACCAGCAGCCACAACGGCAACGTGGCCTGGTCGACCCTGTGGAACAGCGGCGTGAAGTGGGCCTACGTCAAGGCCACCGAGGGCACGTACTACACGAACCCGTACTTCGCGCAGCAGTACAACGGCTCCTACAACGTGGGCATGATCCGCGGCTCGTACCACTTCGCCACCCCGGACACGACGAGCGGCGCCACCCAGGCCAACTACTTCGTGGACCACGGCGGCGGCTGGTCCGCCGACGGCAGGACGCTGCCGGGCGCGCTCGACATCGAGTGGAACCCCTACGGCGCGGCCTGCTACGGCAAGACCGCGGCCGGGATGGTCAGCTGGATCCGCGACTTCGTCAACCAGTACAAGGCCCGTACGGGCCGCGACGCCGTGATCTACACGGCGACCAGCTGGTGGCAGCAGTGCACCGGCAACTCCAGTGCCTTCGGGACCACCAATCCGCTCTGGGTCGCCCGCTACAACACCGACCCGGGCGAGCTCCCGGCCGGCTGGCTCTACTACACGATGTGGCAGTACACGTCGTCCGGCCCGACGGTCGGTGACCACAGCAAGTTCAACGGCGCCTACGACCGCCTCCAGGCGCTGGCCAACGGCTAGCGGCTAGCGCCTAGCCACACAGGGAAGGCCCGGACCCCGCGAGGGATCCGGGCCTTCGTCATCCGGACGCGTCCGTCACGCCGCGACCGGAACCTCCACCGCGGCCGGCGCGAGCGCCAGTTCGAGGACCTGCCGCACATCCGTCACCGGGTGCACGTCCAGCTTCTCCAGGACCTCGGCCGGAACGTCGTCCAGATCCGCCTCGTTGCGCTTCGGGATGACGACCGTCGTGAGGCCGGCCCGGTGCGCCGCGAGCAGCTTCTGCTTGACGCCGCCGATCGGCAGCACACGGCCGGTCAGCGAGACCTCACCGGTCATCGCCACGTCCGTGCGGACCTGACGCCCGCTGAGCAGCGACGCGAGAGCGGTCGTCATGGTGACACCCGCGCTCGGGCCGTCCTTCGGCACCGCGCCCGCCGGGAAGTGGATGTGCACGCCCCGGTCCTTCAGGCCGGTGACGGGCAGCTCCAGTTCGGCGCCGTGCGAGCGCAGGAAGGAGAGGGCGATCTGCGCGGACTCCTTCATCACGTCGCCGAGCTGACCGGTCAGGGTCAGGCCGGCCGCGCCTGTCTCCGGGTCGGCGAGGGACGCCTCCACGTAGAGGACGTCACCGCCCGCGCCGGTGACCGCGAGTCCGGTCGCGACACCCGGCACCGCCGTGCGGCGCTCGGCCGGGTCCTGGGCCGCCTCGGGCACGTGGTGCGGCCGCCCGATGAGCGACCGCAGGTCACCGTCGCCGACCGTGAACGGCAGCTCGCGCTCACCCAGTTCGTGCTGGGCGGCGACCTTCCTCAGCAGGCGTGCCACGGCCCGTTCCAGGTTGCGCACGCCGGCTTCGCGGGTGTACTCCCCCGCCAGCTTGCGCAGGGCGCTCTCGTCGAGAGTGACCTCGTCCTTCTCCAGACCGGCCCGCTCCAGCTGGCGCGGGAGCAGGTGGTCGCGGGCGATGACGACCTTCTCGTCCTCGGTGTACCCGTCGAGCCTGACCAGCTCCATGCGGTCGAGCAGTGCCTCCGGGATGGCCTCCAGGACGTTCGCCGTCGCGAGGAACACGACGTCGCTGAGGTCGAGTTCGACCTCCAGGTAGTGGTCGCGGAACGTGTGGTTCTGCGCCGGGTCGAGGACTTCGAGCAGGGCCGCGGCCGGGTCGCCGCGGTAGTCGGAGCCCACCTTGTCGATCTCGTCGAGCAGGACCACCGGGTTCATGGACCCGGCCTCCTTGATGGCCCGCACGATACGGCCGGGCAGGGCACCCACGTACGTACGCCGGTGTCCGCGGATCTCGGCCTCGTCCCGTACGCCGCCGAGGGCGACGCGGACGAACTTGCGGCCCATCGCGTGCGCCACGGACTCGCCGAGCGAGGTCTTGCCGACGCCGGGCGGGCCGACGAGCGCGAGCACGGCACCGCCCCTGCGTCCGCCGACGACACCGAGCCCGCGCTCGGAGCGGCGCTTGCGCACGGCCAGGTACTCGGTGATGCGCTCCTTCACGTCCTCCAGGCCGGAGTGCTCGGCGTCCAGGACACGCTGGGCGCCCTTGATGTCGTACTCGTCCTCCGTCCGCTCGTTCCATGGCAGTTCGAGGACGGTGTCGAGCCAGGTGCGGATCCAGGAGCCCTCGGGGGACTGGTCGCTGGACCGCTCCAGCTTCTCGACCTCCTTGAGCGCGGCCTCGCGGACCTTCTCCGGGAGGTCGGCTGCCTCGACGCGGGCGCGGTAGTCGTCGGACTCCTCGCCCTCCGCCTCGCCGTTCAGCTCGCGCAGCTCCTTGCGCACGGCCTCCAGCTGGCGGCGGAGCAGGAACTCGCGCTGCTGCTTGTCGACGCCGTCCTGCACGTCCTTGGCGATGCTCTCGGCGACGTCCTGCTCGGCGAGGTGCTCACGCAGCTGCGCGGTCGCCAGCTTCAGCCGGGAGACCGGGTCCGCCGTCTCCAGGAGCTCCACCTTCTGCGGGGTGCTCAGGAAGGGCGAGTAGCCGGAGTTGTCGGCGAGCGCGGAGACGTCGTCGATCTGCTGGACGCGGTCGACGACCTGCCAGGCGCCGCGCTTCTTCAGCCAGTTCGTGGCGAGTGCCTTGTATTCCGTGACCAGCTCGGTGACGGAGCCGGGCAGCGGGTCCGGCACGGTCTCCTCGACCGCGAGGCCCTCGACCCACAGGGCGGCGCCGGGGCCGGTCGTGGCTGCGCCGATCCGTACCCGGCTGCGGCCGCGGATCAGCGCGCCGGGGTCTCCGTCGGCCAGGCGGCCCACCTGCTCGACCGTGCCGAGGACTCCGGTGTTCGCGTACGTGCCGTCGATCCGGGGAACAAGCAGCACCTTCGGCTTGCTGCCGCCCACGGAGCCGCTGGAACGCGCGGCCGCTTGTGCGGCCTCCACCGCGGCTCGTACGTCGGTGTCGTTGAGGTCCAGGGGCACCACCATTCCGGGCAGCACGACCTCGTCGTCGAGCGGCAGCACGGGCAGGGTGAGCGGTGTGGACGTCGAAGCCATGATCTCCCCTTAAGCAGTGAGTAGCAGTCAAGTTGAGCTATGCAGACTCAATGCACGTGAGTCCCCGAATGTTCCCCGTGGCCTGTTCGCTCTCGGCGATCACTTCCCGGGGCGGGGAAATCCGCAGCTCAGAGGGGACTTGCGGGACTTAGGAAGGCGCGGCGCCAGCGGCGTACCAGCGGCCAGGTGGCGACGCCGACGGTCAGGGCCATGAGGTGGCCGCAGCTCGTCATCGGGTCCGTGAAGGCGGCCAGGTCGTCGAGCAGCATTCCGCCGAAGACGAGGAGCACGGACCAGCGCAGCCAGGGCGTGAGCAGCCCCGTGAGCGCGCCCACGCTCGCGGCCACGCCGAAGCTGATGCCGTAGTCGAGGCGGTGCAGCGAACTCTCGGGCAGGTACCCCACCACCACGGAGAGCCCGACGGGCACCTCGGTGGCGAGCGTCGCGACGACGTGACCGAGCAGGAAGACACCGGCGGTGCGCCAGGAGCCGATACGGCGCTCCAGGGCCGTGAGCACGACGAGGAAACCGGTCGCGAACGGCGAGGTGACCCCGCCGGCGATCCACAGCGCGCTGGCGACCAGGACGAACACGGGCGTGTGCGCGAGATGCGCGGCATCCGTACTGGACTCCCGCAGCGCGGAGGCGACGAGGTCGGGGTCGGCCAGCAGCGTGAACAGGGACGTGCCGACGAGCAGGGCGGCGTAGACGAAGGTGAACGGCGTCCCCGTGGGCGTCGGGAGCAGGCGCCAGGGGCGGACACGGCGGCGCGGGGCGCGTACGGAACCCGGCGGGGCGAGCGCGGGCGCCTGGGGCGGGACCGTGTCGAGCAGAGGCCGCGGGACGACGTCCGGCGGCGCCCCCGGAGAAAAGTCCGCCTCATCGGCCTCGGCCGTCACGCCACGCTCCACCTGCGGCACCCTTCCCTTCCGAGCCCTTGCGGCCCGCCCCACCCTTCGCCCACGGCACTTCTCTGTCTATGACCGACACCACGCCGGGCGAGATCCACAGCACTCTCACAACAACCCTGCAACCCCCTCACCGAGGCAGTGAGGTGCCCGCGGGGTTACGGCAGGATGGACGCCATGTCCACCTCGTACCCCACCCCGTACGACACCGACCACACCGCTCCGGTCACCCTCGACCGGCGCGAAGGGCCCTCCGGAGAGGTCGTACTGCGGCGCCACGGAGCGCTGCTCCAGATCATCGCCAACGGATGTTTCCTGATGGATACGTCCGACGGCCGCTCCGAGCGGCTGCTCGTCGACGCGGCGCTCGACGCACTCGACGGCCGCCCTGAGCCCCGTGTCCTCATCGGCGGACTCGGCGTCGGATTCTCCCTCGCACACGCGGCCGCGAATCCGCGCTGGGGCCGGATCACCGTCGTCGAGCGCGAACCCGCGATCATCGGCTGGCATCGCGAGGGGCCGCTGGCCGAGCTGTCACGGTCCGCGCTCGCGGACCCACGCACGGAGATTGTGGAGGCGGACCTCGTCTCGTACGTCCGGGAATCGGCCGATACGTTCGACGCGCTCTGCCTCGACATCGACAACGGACCGGACTGGACGGTGACGGAGGGTAACGGCAGCCTCTACTCACCGGTAGGTCTCGCCGCCTGTCACGCGCGGCTCACGCCCGGTGGCGTACTCGCCGTGTGGTCGGCACGGCCGTCCGCAAATTTCGAAGGAACCTTGCGGAATGCCGGATTCCAGTCGGTCCGCACCGAAGAGATCCCGGTTGTCCGGGGCGTACCGGACGTCGTGCATCTCGCGGTCAGGGCTGCGTAGCCGACTCGCGGTAACTCCCCGTACGCTGACTGCCGAAACCCAGATCATTCAAGCGTCAAGCGCACACGGATGTGCGCATTCAGGGGCGGGGCGATGGAGCAGACACACACCTCCCACAACGGCAGCACGGCGACGCCGGGTGCCCAGCGACGGGTCCTGGTGGTCGAGGACGACCCCACGATCGTCGACGCCATCGCCGCACGGCTGCGGGCCGAGGGATTCCTCGTGCAAACAGCTCAGGACGGTCCGGCGGCGGTCGACACGGCCGAGGCATGGCAACCGGATCTGCTGATCCTCGACATCATGCTGCCCGGCTTCGACGGGCTCGAGGTCTGCCGCCGCGTGCAGGCGCAGCGGCCGGTGCCGGTGATGATGCTCACGGCGCGCGACGACGAGACGGACATGCTCGTCGGGCTCGGCGTGGGTGCCGACGACTACATGACGAAACCCTTCTCGATGCGGGAGCTCGCGGCCCGCGTGCACGTCCTGCTGCGCAGGGTGGAGCGCGCGGCCCTCGCGGCGGCCACGCCCCGGAGCGGGATCCTGCGGCTCGGCGAGCTGGAGATCGACCACGCGCAGCGCCGCGTGCGGGTGCGCTCCGAGGACGTGCATCTGACACCGACCGAGTTCGACCTCCTGGTCTGCCTGGCCAACACGCCCCGCGCCGTCCTCTCGCGCGAGCAGCTGCTCGCCGAGGTGTGGGACTGGGCGGACGCGTCGGGCACCCGGACCGTGGACAGCCACATCAAGGCGCTGCGCCGGAAGATCGGAGCCGAGCGCATCCGCACCGTCCACGGTGTGGGCTACGCGCTGGAGACGCCGACGCCATGACCGGCAGCGGCGACGCGAACGGTGACGTGACGCGGCGGCCCGGCGCCGAGGTGCGGGACGCCGGGATCCCTGACACCCCGGGCGGCACGTCCGGGGCGATCCCGGTACAGCCCGGCCCTGCGGAACCCGCGCTCCCGCAGGAGCAGGAGCAGGAGCAGGTCGAGCTGGCTCCGGCCGGCAGCGCGCCTTGTCGTGACCGAGGAGCCGGCCCGCCCCTCGCGGCCCACTGGGCGCAGGGCGGCCTGCGGCCGTTCTCCATCAAGACCAAGCTCGGCACGCTCGTCGTCGTCTCGGTGTTCATCACCACCGGACTGCTCATGGTCGCCGTCCGCACCCAGACCGAGCTCCGCTTCATCACGGTCTTCTCTGTGATCGCCACACTCCTCATCACCCAGTTCGTGGCGCACTCGCTGACCGCCCCGCTCGACGAGATGAACACGGTCGCCCGCTCCATCGCGCACGGCGACTACACCCGCCGGGTCCGCGGCGCCGACCGGCGCGACGAGCTCGGCGACCTGGCCGCGACGATCAATCGCATGGCCGACGACCTGGAGGCCCAGGACCAGCAGCGCAAGGAGCTCGTGGCGAACGTCTCCCACGAGCTGCGCACCCCGATCGCGGGCCTGCGCGCCGTCCTGGAGAACGTCGTGGACGGCGTCTCGGCGGCCGACCCCGAGACCATGCGCACCGCCCTGAAACAGACCGAGCGCCTGGGCAGGCTCGTCGAGACCCTGCTCGACCTCTCCCGGCTCGACAACGGCGTGGTCCCGCTCAAGGCCCGCCGCTTCGAGGTGTGGCCCTATCTGTCGGGCGTACTGAAGGAGGCCAACATGGTCGCCTCGCAGCGCGCCGGCATCGCCTCGGGCTCGGGCACCCACACGCGTAACGATGTGCATCTGCACCTCGACGTGTCCCCGCCGGAGCTGACCGCGCACGCGGACCCCGAGCGGATCCACCAGGTCGTGGCCAACCTCATCGACAACGCCGTCAAGCACAGCCCGCCGCACGGCCGGGTCACCGTGCTCGCCCGGCGCGGGCTCTACCCCGAGTCCCTCGACCTGGAAGTCCTCGACGAGGGTCCCGGCATCCCGAAGTCGGAGTGGCACCGCGTCTTCGAGCGCTTCAACCGCGGCGGCCACGTCAAGGGCGCGCACGGCCCCGGCAGCGACGGCGGCACCGGTCTCGGCCTCGCCATCGCGCGCTGGGCCGTGGACCTGCACGGCGGCCGGATCGGTGTGGCCGAATCCGCTCGGGGCTGCCGGATCCAGGTCACTCTTCCGGGCCTGCCCCGAGCACAAAGTTGACGTAGGGTTCGAAGCGGAAGCACAAGATCGCCGTGCCATTCGTCACAGGGTGCGGGCCCACGGGCCGCACTCGTACAAGGGCGCACCCAAGGTGAACCGGAACCCCGCTTGTTTCCCGCCATTTCCAGCGTCGAAACACGGTCTCCGATGTGACTTACGCGACGGATGGCCCGCCCGGTCTGCAAGTCCCGGTGTTGGAGGCGTAGCCTTTATTCCCGCTGTCCATCACCTTGTGAGAAGCGGAAGAGGGCGGTTACCGCCGTGTCGCCACAGTCCCCCAGTAACTCGAGCACCTCGACCGACCAAGAGGGGCAGGGCAAGAGTCCTGCCGCCGCTTTCGGTCCCAATGAGTGGCTCGTCGACGAGATCTATCAGCAGTACCTCCAGGACCCGAACTCGGTAGACCGAGCCTGGTGGGACTTCTTCGCCGACTACAAGCCGGGCGCCCCGGCCCAGCCGACGACCGGAGCCCCCGCACAGGGTTCCGGCCCCGGCACCGCCGCGCCCGCCGCCCCGGCGCCCGCCGCCGCGCCGGCTCCCGCCGCTCCGGCGCCGGCCCCGGCACCGGTCCAGGCCCAGGCGGCCCCCGCCGCCCCGGTCGCTCCGGTCGCCCCGGCCACCAAGCCCGCCACCTCGGCCCCCGCCAAGCCGGCCGCCGCCGCGGTGACGGCCCCGGCGCCCGCCAAGGCGCAGCCCGCGACCGAGGCCCCCGCCGGCCCCGAGTACGTGACGCTGCGCGGCCCGAGCGCCGCGGTCGCGAAGAACATGAACGCCTCCATCGAGGTCCCCACGGCGACGTCCGTGCGCGCGGTCCCGGTGAAGCTGCTCTTCGACAACCGCATCGTCATCAACAACCACCTGAAGCGTGCCCGGGGCGGGAAGATCTCCTTCACCCACCTCATCGGCTACGCGATGGTGCAGGCCATCAAGGCCATGCCGTCGATGAACTACTCCTTCGCCCAGAAGGACGGCAAGCCGACCCTGGTCAAGCCGGAGCACGTGAACTTCGGCCTCGCCATCGACCTGGTGAAGCCCAACGGCGACCGCCAGCTCGTCGTCGCCGGCATCAAGAAGGCCGAGACGCTGAACTTCTTCGAGTTCTGGCAGGCCTACGAGGACATCGTCCGCCGCGCCCGCGACGGCAAGCTCGGCATGGACGACTTCACCGGTGTCACCGTCTCGCTGACCAACCCCGGCGGCCTCGGCACCGTCCACTCCGTGCCGCGCCTGATGCCCGGACAGTCGGTCATCATGGGCGTCGGCTCGATGGACTACCCGGCGGAGTTCCAGGGCACGTCCCAGGACACCCTGAACAAGCTCGGCATCTCGAAGGTCATGACGCTCACGTCGACCTACGACCACCGGGTCATCCAGGGCGCCGCCTCCGGCGAGTTCCTGCGCGTCGTCGCGAACCTCCTCCTCGGCGAGAACGAGTTCTACGACGAGATCTTCAAGGCGCTGCGCATCCCCTACGAGCCGGTCCGCTGGTTCAAGGACATCGACGCCTCGCACGACGACGACGTCACGAAGGCCGCCCGCGTCTTCGAGCTGATCCACTCCTACCGGGTCCGCGGCCACGTCATGGCCGACACCGACCCGCTGGAGTACAAGCAGCGCAAGCACCCCGACCTCGACATCACCGAGCACGGGCTCACGCTGTGGGACCTCGAGCGCGAGTTCGCGGTCGGCGGCTTCGCCGGCAAGTCGATGATGAAGCTGCGCGACATCCTCGGCGTCCTGCGCGAGTCGTACTGCCGCACCACTGGCATCGAGTACATGCACATCCAGGACCCGAAGCAGCGCAAGTGGCTGCAGGACCGGGTCGAGCGCGCTCACAACAAGCCGGAGCGCGAGGAGCAGCTGCGCATCCTGCGCCGGCTGAACGCCGCCGAGGCGTTCGAGACGTTCCTGCAGACGAAGTACGTCGGCCAGAAGCGCTTCTCCCTGGAGGGCGGCGAGTCCGTCATCCCGCTGCTCGACGCGGTCATCGACTCCGCCGCCGAGTCGCGTCTGGACGAGGTCGTCATCGGCATGGCCCACCGCGGCCGCCTGAACGTGCTCGCGAACATCGTCGGCAAGTCGTACGCGCAGATCTTCCGCGAGTTCGAGGGCAACCTCGACCCGAAGTCGATGCACGGCTCCGGCGACGTGAAGTACCACCTGGGCGCCGAGGGCACCTTCACCGGTCTCGACGGCGAGCAGATCAAGGTCTCGCTGGCCGCGAACCCGTCCCACCTGGAGACGGTCGACCCGGTCATCGAGGGCATCACCCGCGCCAAGCAGGACATCATCAACAAGGGCGGCACGGACTTCACGGTCCTGCCGGTCGCCCTGCACGGTGACGCGGCCTTCGCGGGCCAGGGTGTGGTCGCCGAGACGCTCAACATGTCGCAGCTGCGCGGCTACCGCACGGGCGGCACGGTCCACATCGTCATCAACAACCAGGTCGGCTTCACCGCCGCCCCGGAGTCGTCGCGCTCCTCCATGTACGCCACGGACGTGGCCCGCATGATCGAGGCGCCGATCTTCCACGTGAACGGCGACGACCCCGAGGCCGTCGTCCGCGTTGCCCGTCTGGCCTTCGAGTTCCGCCAGGCGTTCAACAAGGACGTCGTCATCGACCTGATCTGCTACCGCCGCCGCGGTCACAACGAGTCGGACAACCCGGCGTTCACGCAGCCGCTGATGTACGACCTGATCGACAAGAAGCGCTCGGTGCGCAAGCTGTACACCGAGTCCCTCATCGGTCGCGGCGACATCACGCTGGAAGAGGCCGAGCAGGCGCTGCAGGACTTCCAGGGCCAGCTGGAGAAGGTGTTCGCCGAGGTCCGCGAGGCCACGGCGCAGCCCGCCCCGGCTCCCGTGGGCGACCCGCAGGCCGACTTCCCGGTCGCCGTGACCACCGCGATCTCCCAGGAGACCGTGAAGCGGATCGCCGAGTCGCAGGTCAACATCCCCGACCGCGTCACCGTCCACCCGCGTCTGATGCCGCAGCTGCAGCGCCGCGCGGCGATGATCGAGGACGGCACGATCGACTGGGGCATGGGCGAGACGCTCGCCATCGGCTCCCTGCTCCTGGAGGGCACCCCGGTGCGCCTCTCGGGCCAGGACTCGCGCCGTGGCACGTTCGGCCAGCGCCACGCGGTGCTGATCGACCGGGAGACCGGCGAGGACTTCACCCCGCTGCTCTACCTCTCGGACGACCAGGCGCGTTACAACGTCTACGACTCCCTCCTGTCCGAGTACGCGGTCATGGGCTTCGAGTACGGCTACTCGCTGGCCCGTCCGGAGTCGCTCGTGATGTGGGAGGCGCAGTTCGGCGACTTCGTCAACGGCGCGCAGACGGTGGTGGACGAGTACATCTCGGCCGCCGAGCAGAAGTGGGGCCAGACCTCCGGCGTCACGCTGCTCCTGCCGCACGGTTACGAGGGCCAGGGCCCGGACCACTCGTCCGCCCGCCCGGAGCGCTTCCTCCAGCTGTGCGCGCAGAACAACATGACGGTCGCCATGCCGACGCTCCCGTCGAACTACTTCCACCTCCTGCGGTGGCAGGTGCACAACCCGCACCACAAGCCGCTGGTGGTCTTCACGCCGAAGTCGATGCTGCGCCTCAAGGCCGCCGCGTCGAAGGCGGAGGAGTTCACGACGGGCGGCTTCCGCCCGGTCATCGGGGACGCCTCGGTGGACCCGGCCGCGGTCCGCAAGGTCGTGTTCTGCGCGGGCAAGGTCTACTACGACCTCGACGCCGAGCGTCAGAAGCGCGGTGTGACGGACACGGCGATCATCCGTATCGAGCGCCTGTACCCGCTGCCGGGTGCCGAGCTCCAGGCGGAGATCTCCAAGTACCCGAACGCGGAGAAGTACCTGTGGGCGCAGGAGGAGCCGGCGAACCAGGGCGCGTGGCCCTTCATCGCCCTCAACCTGATCGACCACCTGGACCTGGCCATCGGCCCCGACATCCCGCACGGTGAGCGCCTGCGCCGCATCTCGCGGCCGAAGGGCTCGTCCCCGGCGGTCGGCTCCGCGAAGCGCCACCAGGCCGAGCAGGAGCAGCTGGTGCGTGAGGTCTTCGAGGCCTGAGCAGCCTGACCTCGTACGTACGATTGTGGGGCCCGGAACTCTGTTCCGGGCCCCACGCCCGTATCACCCACCAGGAGCGACTGGCCCATGTACTTCACCGACCGCGGCATCGAGGAACTGGAGAAGCGGCGGGGCGAGGAGGAGGTCACCTTCGAGTGGCTCGCCGAGCAGCTGCGCACGTTCGTCGACCTCAACCCTGACTTCGAGGTGCCGGTCGAGCGGCTGGCCACGTGGCTGGCCCGGCTCGACGACGAGGACGAGGACGACGAGTAGGTCCCACCCAAGGCAGCAGGCCTCAGTCCCAGGCGCGCAGCCGGTCGTACGCGAGGCCGAGCGCGCCCTGGACGACGAGGAGCGCGCCCGCGACCGCCCAGCCGGTGCCGCGCCGGCGCAGGCCCCACACGGTGAGCGGGACACCTGCGGCGAGCTGGGCCAGCGCCACGCGGCGCGCCCTGGGGCCGCGCAGCCAGGGGCCGGCGGGGCCGCTCTCCACGACGTCGAGTTCCGCGCGGACCGCGTCCCGCCAGCCCGACCACTCGATGTGCCGCGCGCCGGGCTGCACACGCGCGGACTCGCGCAGCCGGTCGGCGCTCTCGCCGGGGGTCAGACCCGCCGGGAGCGAGAGGCCCGCGCGCGTGAGGACCGCGAGCAGGCCGAGCAGGCGGGCACGCGCGTCGGCCTCGCTGTCGGGGCGTGTGAGGGTTTCCAGGGACTCCATGTCGAGGACCGGGTCGAGGCCGAGGCGCGCGGCGAACGTGCGCATCGCCTCGTCCTCGCCCGCGGGTGTGCCGTTCGCCAGCCACACATAGCCGACGGGCCGGCGGAAGCCCGAGGCGAGGGTGTAGCCGGAGTGTTCGGCGTCCCACCACAGGGCGAGGACCGGCCACGGTGAGCTGACGGCGAGGGCGGCGGCCCAGCCGGCGAGGACGGTGTCGACCGGTTCGCCGCCATGCAGCCAGGGCTTGCCCTCGGGGACCAGGGCGCTCCATTCGGGTCCCGCCTGGGTCAGCAGCATGCTCTCGCGCAGGAGCTGGGCCGCGGGGGCGACGGTGGCGGGGTCGGCGCGGCAGAGCAGCAGCGCTCCGGCGGTGGTGGCGTCGGACGACATGGACCCACGCTAGGTCAGTTTGTGGCGTTTGGCCCGGAGATGGTCGGCCGCGCCCGCGCAGGAACGCGACCCGGGCGACCCGGGCGACCCGGGCGACCCGGGCGACCCGGATCGACGGAATCGAGTCGCGACCCTGGAATCAAGTCGCGACTGTCTTGACTTTCCGTATCCGCGATATATCGTGAATGCAGGAGAACGCGATACGTCGCAGTGGTCGCGTCCCCCTCTCGATCCGCCTTGCCGAGGAGGTCGCACCATGCCCGAGTGGTCCGTGGCAGAGCCGCAGAAGCTCGCCTTCGACGAGCCAGTGACGACACTCCACGTCCGTGTGGTCAACGGAACGGTGAACGTCGTGGGCACCGACGAAGGTTCCGCCCGCCTGGAGGTGTCCGAGATCGACGGCCCGCCGCTCCAGGTGAGTCTGAGCGAGGGCGTGCTGACCGTCGCTTACGACGACCTGCCCTGGAAGGGCTTCCTGAAGTGGCTCGACCGCAAGAAGTGGCTCGACCGCAGAGGCTGGCACCGCAGCGCCGTCGTGTCCCTGGCGGTCCCGGCGGGCACGGGCGTCGAGGTCGGCGTCGTCGGCGCGGGCGCGGTCGTCTCCGGCATGGAGGGGCGCACGGAGGTCAAGGGCGTCACCGGGGACACCACGCTGGTCGGCGTCGCGGGAGACGTGCGCACGGACACCGTCTCGGGGAACGTCGAGGCCCAGGCGGTCACGGGCGACCTGCGCTTCAACTCCGTGTCCGGGGACCTGACCGTCGTCGAGGGCGCGGGCCCCTCGGTGCGGGCGGACTCGGTGAGCGGCTCGATGATCGTGGACCTCGACCCGGCCGACCGGGCGACGGACGTGCACCTGACGAGCGTCTCGGGCGAGATCGCGATCCGCCTCCCCCACCCCGCGGACGCCGAGGTCGAGGCGAACACGGCGAGCGGCACGGTGTCGAACGCGTTCGAGGACCTGCGGGTCAGCGGCCAGTGGGGCGCCAAGAGCATCACCGGCCGGCTCGGCACGGGCCGCGGCAAGCTCAAGGCGACCACGGTCTCCGGCTCGATCGCGCTCCTGCGCAGGCCACCGGCGGAGGACGACACCCACGGCCCGGCCACCGCGGACACCGCGGACACCCCCATGGACTCCCCGGCCTCTCCCACGGACTCCCCCTCCGGCGGGCCCGCCGAAAAGAAGGTGCTCTGACATGCCCCCCGTCTTCGCCCACGGCCGCCTGCGCCTGTACCTCCTCAAGCTCCTCGACGAGGCCCCTCGCCATGGCTACGAGGTGATCCGTCTCCTGGAGGAGCGCTTCCAGGGCCTGTACGCGCCCTCGGCCGGCACGGTGTACCCGCGCCTGGCGAAGCTGGAGGCCGAGGGGCTCGTCACGCACACCACACAGGGCGGCCGGAAGGTCTACTCGATCACCGACGCGGGCCGCGCCGAGCTGGCCGGCCGCAGCGGCGAGCTGGCCGATCTGGAGCTGGAGATCCGCGAGTCCGTGGCGGAGCTCGCCGCGGAGATCCGGGACGACGTGCGGGGCGCGGCGGGCGATCTGCGGCGCGAGATGCGGGCGGCCGCCTCCGAGGCGAGGAGCGGGCCGGGCGGGGCGGGGCGCAAGGGCGAGTGGCAGAGCCCGTTCGGCGACCTCCAGGACCTCCAGGGCTTCGGCGACAAGGAGGCGTGGCGCGCGGCCAAGGAGGAGCTGCGCCGTGCCCGGCAGGAGTGGAAGGAGCAGGCGCGGCGCGCGAAGGACGAGAGCCGCCGGGCCCGCGAGGAGGCCCAGCGGGCGCGCCGGCAGGCCAAGGAGGCGCAGGAACAGGCCCGGGAGCAGGCGCAGGAGCAGGTCCAGCGGCTGGCGAAGCGGGTGCAGGACCAGGTGCAGGACCACTTCGCGAAGGGTGACTGGCCCACGGGCGTCCGGGAGGGCCTTTCCGAACTGGCCAAGGAGTTCGGCGACTTCGGCACGTATCTCGGCAAGGAGTCGGGCGGCGCGGCCCCTTCGGACAGCGCCGGGCCCGAGATGCGCGTCACGCACGGCGACATTCCGGCCGAGTACGTGCCGTCGTGGAGCCAGGAGGACCCGACCGGCGACCCGGCCCGCGACCTGGACCGCCTCCTCGACCGGTTCCGCGACGACATCCGTGACGCGGCCCGGGACCACGGGGTGACGGAGGATCAACTCCGCGAGGCCCGGCGCCACTTGTCGGAGGCGGCGGCGCGCATCGGGGCGTCCCTGCGGGTGTCCGAGGGGTGACCGAGGGGTGACCCGAGGCGGTGCCGCCACCACCGCCACCGCTACGTCAGACCGTCAGACCGTCAGCACGATCTTGCCGAACTGGCCCCCGGCCTCCATCCGCTCGAAGCCCTCGCGGGCCCGGTCCAGGGGAAGCGTCTCGTCGATCACGGGACGCACCCCGGTGGCCGCGCAGAACGCGAGCAGGTCCTCCAGCTCGTCCTTCGAGCCCATGGTCGAGCCGACGATCTTCAGCTCCAGGAAGAAGACGCGGGTCAGCTCGGCGTGCGAGGGGCGGTCGCCGCTCGTGGCGCCGGAGATGACGACCGTGCCGCCGGGCCGGAGCGACTTGATGGAGTGCGACCAGGTGGCCGCGCCCACCGTCTCGATGACGGCGTCCACCTTCTGCGGAAGGCGCGCCCCCGTCTCCACGGCCTCGACGGCGCCGAGCTCCAGGGCCCGCTTGCGCTTGGCCTCGTCGCGGCTGGTCGCGAAGACGCGCAGCCCGGCCGCCTTGCCGAGGACGATCGCGGCGGTGGCGACCCCGCCGCCGGCGCCCTGCACGAGCACGGAGTCACCCGGCCGCACACCGGCGTTGGTGAACAGCATCCGGTACGCCGTCAGCCACGCGGTCGGCAGACAGGCGGCCTCCTCGAAGCTGAGCTCCTTCGGCTTGGGCAGCACGTTCCACTCAGGCACGGTCACCTGCTCGGCGAAGGTGCCCTGGTACTTCTCGGTGAGGATGGAGCGGCCCTCCCGGGGGCCGACTCCGTAACCGGTCTGGCCGATGACGGAGTGCAGGACGACCTCGTTGCCGTCCTGGTCGATCCCGGCGGCGTCGCAGCCGAGGATCATCGGGAGCTTGTCCTCACCGAGTCCGACTCCGCGCAGGGACCACAGGTCGTGGTGGTTGAGGGAGGCGGCCTTGACGTTCACGGTGGTCCAGCCGGGGCGGGCCTCGGGGGCGGGGCGCTCCCCCAACTCCAGGCCGTTCAGCGGCTGGTCACGGTCGATTCGGGCGGCGTAGGCAGCGAACATGACCATGACCATAGGTGCGGGCGGTGCCCGCGCGGAACACCGTACGGCTGTGACACGCGACGCGCCCCGCCGGCCGTGACAACGCGCCGCGCCCCGTGCCCCACGGAGTCGGTCCGTGGCGCACGGGGCGCGGTCGGGTGCCCTGCGGGCGCGGTCAGCGTCGGGCGACGCCCTCGGCGCGCGCGGCGGCCGCGACGGCGGCGGTCACCGCGGGAGCGACCCGCTCGTCGAACGGCGAGGGGATGACGAGGTCGGCGGCCAGGTCGTCCCCGACCACGGCGGCGAGCGCGTCCGCAGCCGCGATCTTCATGCCCTCGGTGATCCGCGACGCCCGCACCTGGAGCGCACCGGCGAAGATGCCGGGGAAGGCGAGGACGTTGTTGATCTGGTTCGGGAAGTCCGAGCGCCCGGTCGCGACGACCGCCGCGTACTTGTGGGCGACGTCCGGGTGAACCTCGGGGTTCGGGTTGGCCATCGCGAAGACGAAGGCGCCGGGCGCCATCGAGGCGACCGCGGGCTCCGGGACCGTACCGCCGGAGACGCCGATGAAGACGTCCGCGCCGGCCAGGGCCGCTTCGAGGGAGCCGGAGATGCCGGCCTTGTTCGTGATCTCGGCCAGCTCGCGCTTGACGTCCGTGAGGTCGTCGCGGTCCCGGCTGACGATGCCCTTGCGGTCCGCGACCGCCACGTCGCCGAGGCCCGCCTCGAGGAGGAACTTGGCGATGGCGACACCGGCCGCGCCGGCGCCCGAGATCACGCCGCGCAGCTCGCCGAGCGTGCGCCCGCTGAGCTTGGCGGCGTTCTTCAGCGCGGCCAGCGTGACCACGGCGGTGCCGTGCTGGTCGTCGTGGAAGACCGGGATGTCGAGGCGCTCCTGGAGCCGGCGCTCGATCTCGAAGCAGCGCGGAGCCGAGATGTCCTCGAGGTTCACGCCGCCGAAGGACGGGGCGAGCCGGACGACGGTCTCGATGATCTCGTCCGTGTCCGTCGTCGCGAGCGCGAGCGGCACCGCGTCGACGCCGCCGAACTGCTTGAACAGGATCGCTTTGCCCTCCATCACCGGGAGGGACGCCTCGGGGCCGATGTCCCCGAGGCCGAGCACCGCGGTGCCGTCGGTGACGACGGCCACGACGGACGACTTCCACGTGTAGTCGTGGACGAGCTCCGGGTTCTCCGCGATCGCGGAGCACACCTTCGCGACGCCGGGCGTGTACGCCAGGGACAGGTCGTCCTTGTCGCGCACCGGCACCGTGGCCTGCACGGCCATCTTGCCGCCGCGGTGCAGCGCGAAGGCCGGATCGAAGGGCTCTTCGGTGCTTTCGTTGCCGGTATGCGCCGGGCCTGCACTGGCCTGGTCCGAACCGGCGTCGCTGCGAGGATTGACGATCTCCGCTGCCACTTGTATTACCCCTTAAGTCTTAAATCATCAGTTGAGGGTGGGTCCGTTCCTGGTTGAGGAACGGGCGGGCACCGCATATGACCCACATGTCGGGTGTCTTGCACTCGTACGGGTCAGTACGCGAGGGACGCGCCGCACGCGCGCCCGGAGCCCCGGATGAGGGGTGTAAAGAACCTTCTTACCTGAAAGATGCCGCTCCGGACGAGTCCATCTGTGATCGATCACAGCGCGGTGACGTGACTCATAGCCGAGGACCCGGATATTAGGGACAGGACCTCAAGCGAACCTCAAGCCGGATCGGGCGGCGCTCACATCGTGAGACGCACAGGGCGAGACCGCAGATTTTCCGGCCGGACGGCATCGCCGCCGCAGATGCTCGCCCCCAGAACAGAGCGATGTACCGGCCTGCCGGGGGCCGCGGGTCACCCGTTATCCGATTTTGACATTGCAGGGGCCCTGAATGGCCCGGTCCGAATGGCAAGATGCCGTAATCACACGAGGTCGCGACACCCGAAGGTGTGTGCACGATCTCAGTATCGGCATCTCCCTCACCCTGCCGGAGGAACCAGAAATGACCGCAAGCACCACCCGTCGTTCGACCGCTGCGAAGTCCGCGAAGTCCCGGATCGCCGTGGTCGGCGCGATCGCGGTCGCCGGCACTCTGCTGCTGTCCGGCTGCGGTGACCAGACCAAGGACAAGGGCGCGCCC
>NZ_RZYA01000014.1 GCF_004005495.1 Streptomyces antnestii | reverse complement strand
CGCGCCGCCCAGTTTCGCGTCGGTCAGGTCCGCGCTGGTCAGGTCCGCGCCGCCCAGTTTCGCGTCGGTCAGGTCCGCGCTGGTCAGGTCCGCGCCGCCCAGTTTCGCGTCGGTCAGGTCCGCGCTGATCAGGTCCGCGTCGGGCAGGTCCGCGCGGGTGAGGTTCGCGCGGGTGAGGTTCGCGCTGGTCAGGTCCGCGCCGCCCAGTTTCGCGTCGGTCAGGTCCGCGCTGGTGAGGTTCGCGCTGGTCAAGTCCGCGCCGCCCAGTTTCGCGTCGGTCAGCTTTGCGCTGATCAGGTTCGCGCTGGTCAAGTCCGCGTAGGTCAAGTCCGCGTCGGTCAGTTTCGCGTCGGTCAGCTTTGCGCTGATCAGGTTCGCGCTGGTCAGGTCCGCGTAGGTCAGGTTCGCGCCGGTCAGGTCCGCGTCGGTCAGCTTTGCGCTGATCAGGATCGCGCTGGTCAGGTCCGCGCCGGTCAGGTCCGCACTGATGAGTCTTGTGTGGAAAAGGTCCGCGCCAGACAGATCGGACCCGGACAGGTCCGCATGATCGAGGGAGGTATTCACCCAGGACGTACCATCCGCCACAGCCTCTTCCCAGCGCTGGCGCCGAGCTCCGCCAGCAACGAGAACGCGCGCCCACCAACCGGACGACCGCACACGCAGCCACGGACGGTTTGGGCGGGCAGCCACAGCAATACGCCCAAGGGGCGTGTCAGGAGGCGTCTTCACGAGCGCTCCTCCCTGCGGCAGGCCGCGGGCTACGGGGCGTCGTTCGCGCCGTCACCGGCCTTGCCTGAGACTTCGGCTCGACTTCTACACCGGAGAGGATGCCCCTGATGGTGGCCGGTGCCCCGATGCCGAAGATGAAGGCGGGCCATGGACCGTCGATCTGGCTATGGGCAGCTGCAGCCACGACTGCACCCAATGTGAGTCCGACCCCCATCACGAAGAGTCGTGGCATCAAGTCGCCCTTGCCTTTGCGCCACGGCCATTTGTACCCCGCCGAGACCACGGCCGCCGACAGCGAGAGCAGCGAAGCGGATCCCCCGCCAGCCAGGCCCCAGAGGGCCGCTTGCCACCACATCATCTTCTGACGATAGGTGCTCAACCAGGCGGAGGCGAAGCGGAGTTGCAGATGAGTGGTCCTAGGCCTGTCCTCGGGCGGCCCGGCATGTCACCGACGGAGCGGCATGGTGGGGTTGTCCGCCCACGGCACCCCAGGGTCGAGGTAGCGGGCCAGGGCCCGCGAGCCCGGCCGGTACCGGCACTGCTGCTCGATGATGTGCCGCGGAGTGCCGCGCCGTTGCAGGTGACGCACGCAGCCCCGGCGCATGGAGTGCCCGGCCCACCGGGGCCGGCGGCCCCGCAACTCGCGCCGCCTGCGCCGGAGGTCGGCCCGGTAGGCCTCGCGCACGTCCTGGTCCGCGGGCAGTTCCTCGAGCGCCCGGCGCTCGGCGTTCGTCGACAGCAACGCGCGCTCGTCGTCGGTCAGCTCTTCACCGGCCAGGCCGACGAGCTCGGCGCACGCGCCGATCAGGTTGCGCAGCACGCGGTCCCCCCAGCCCCCGGCCCGCGCCGGGTCGGCCGGGGGCCGCCCGGCCGTCGTGAACTGCCCGTTCTTCACCCGGCGCAGCAGCGGGCCCGCGGTGATCTCGGCGGCAGCCAGCCGGGCCGCCCACATGCGGTGCAGCGTCACCGGGCAGGTGTCGTCGTTCTGCGCGAGGATCCGCACCACGTCCCGGGTGCGCCCGTGGGGATTGGTCTTGGACAGCCGGAGCGTGATCTCCAGGGCGGGCCAGGCGTACACCTCGCCGCTCTCCTCGTCGAGGAGCTCGGCGGCGACCTCGCGCAGGCCCGCCAGCGTGTGCCGATCGCGGGTGGCGAGCATCGCGGCCAGGTTCTCGCGGGTGCACTCGGCCGCCTGCAGGACGTCGCCGGCACCGGACCGGTCCCCGGCTTGTTCCCTGGTGCGGGAGTTGATGACCGCCCGCAGATACGCCCGGTCCTCCTCGTCGAGTGGATGCCCCGAGACGGCCAGCGTCGCCGCCATCGCGCCGGTGTACGACTCGATGGACTCCGCCCGGTAGCCGAGGTCGGCCAGGTGCGCGGCCCAGTCCGGCAGCGTGCCCGGATCGGTGCCGACCCGCCGGTGTTCGCGGCACCAGGCGGCGAACGCGTCGGTGCGACTGGCACGCGACCGCGCGGTGTTCGCCGGGGTCGCCGCCGTGTGTGCGACATCCCGCGAGTTCCTCTGAGCCCCGCTGAGTGCTTGCCCCGGTGGCCAGGGTGTTCTGTCTCCTTGGGGTGTTCTTGGAGCTGGTGACGTAACTTCAGGATTCTTGAAGCGTTCTCACTTCGTCCGATCGATCTGTGATCGGGGTGAAGGCGAGGAGGCTCGGGTTGGCGCTGGCAGCCGTACGCGATCTGCGCGAGTTCCGCGATCCGGTCTCGGCGGAGGAACTGGAGCAGTTCGAGACCGATGTGCTCGCCGGGTTCGTCCTCGCGCGGGCTTCGGCAGGGCTGGCGGATGGCACTATCCGCGGGGACGTCGGGTACCTGGACCAGATGCGGGCATGGTTCGGCCAGCCGCTGTGGGATATGGAGCCGGCCGATGCCGACGGGTACTTCGGGAAGGTGCTGCGGGGCTCGCCGAGTGGCACCCGGTTGGCCCGCGCGCAGGCGCTGACCACGTACTTCCTGTTCCTGGAGCTGCGGCACAAGGCCGAGATCCACCGGATGACCGGTCGGGTCGTCGAGTGCCCGATCGACGAGATGAACCGCCCGCGGGGGTCCAAGGACGCCGCCCTGCGGATCCCGCCGACCGCGCCGGAGATCAAGACACTGTTCACCGGCTGGGGCGGCGAGCTGGCGACCTGCCGCAAGTTCGCCCCCACCGCGCGGAACTACACCGCATCGAAGCTGATGTCGCAGGTCGGACTCAGGGTGAGCGAGGCATGCAAACTCGACCTGGCCGACATCAAGTGGGACCTGGGCCGCTTCGGCAAGCTCCATGTCCGCCACGGCAAAGGCGCCCGCGGCTCGGGCCCGCGCGAGCGGATGGTGCCGCTGATCAACGGCGCCGACCGCACGCTGCGGTGGTTCATCGAGGACGTGTGGGGCCAGTTCGACGACGACCACACCCGCCCCGGCGCCCCTCTGTTCCCCTCCGAGCGCAGGAACACCGACAGCTCCTCGCGCTGCGTCGGCGACGACGCCTTGCGCAACGGTTTGGCCACCGCGGCGAAAGCCCATCTGCCCGGCTGGGCCGACACGCTGACTCCGCACGTCCTGCGGCACTTCTGCGCGTCCGAGCTCTACCTCGGAAGTCTTGATCTGCTCGGGATCCAAGAAGTCCTCGGACACTCATGGATCGCCACCACGATGCGGTACATCCACGTCCAGCAGACGCGGGTCGAGGATGCCTGGGTGACCGGGCAGCAGCGGGCCGCGAAGCGGCTGGAAGGACTGATGGGAAGAAGTGGAACCTGCGGCTGACCGCCGCGAACAAGGGGATCTGGAAGGCCTCCGAGCTCCAGCGGAGCCTGGCCGAACACGGCTTGGTGATCTCGGCCGGGAAGATGTCCGGCCTGTGGTCGGGTCAGCCGGTCTCCCTCAAGCTGGAGGACCTGGACGTGATCTGTGTCGTGCTCGGCTGCGAGATCGGCGATCTGCTGATTCCCGAGCCAGGGAAAGTCACCCGCCCAGGTCAGCAGGCTGGAGTCCAGGAGGCCACGACTGGCTCGATGGTGGCCCCGGCCGTCGTGCCAAAGCGCCGCGACGCCCGTTCTCTGCCGCCGTTGTGACCTGGTCACCACCATCATGGGGAAGATCAGTGAGAACAAGTCGGCGGCCTCCTGCTCGGGCTGTTTCGCCTGGGGGCAGCTGCCCGGCCGGTTCTGCCGCGGCTGCTATACCTACGGCCAGCAACACGCCGTCGGCGAGTGCGTCGGCTGCCGGCGGCAGGTTCCGGTCGATGACAAGCACGGCTACTGCCGCCTTTGCCGGGTTCAGGCGACCTGGGCGATCAAGGCCAGCGGCAAGGCTTCGGTGATCGATCCGGGTTCTGGGTGACGAGTATGCGGGATTCCCCCTGATGTACCACTGGCGGGTTCTGCCTGACTCCCCTCCCGAAGGATTCACCGACGAGTTCGGGGGCCTGGAGGGGGCTGTCGCGCACTGGGAGGGATCACCCGCCGTTCGTGACCGGCTGGAGGCCATCGGTCAGGCCTCGTACAGCCTGGTGGTCTTCCTGGAGTACGTGCCGCACACACTCGCCGGATGGCTGGCCGACCACCGCAAAACCGCCGTTCCGGAAGGCGGGGACGGCTCGCCCTTCCGCTGGGTGGAGGAAGCCCTGATGAGCGGAGCTGCCTTCATGAGTTCTCGCGGACTTGTCCACTTCGATGCTCACTTCGACAACATCCTGACCGATGGACGCCAGCTCTACTTCGCTGACTTCGGACTTGCCCTGAGCTCCCGCTTCGACCTTTCGGCGGACGAGTCCAACTTCCTCTCGGACCACCTCACGTACGACCGCTGCTACACCGCGAGCCACCTGCTCCAGTACCACTTGCTCGACGGCGTGCGCGGTGACACGGAACGCGAAGCCTTCCTGCACGACTGGATCGAGGGCCGGCGACCTGGCGACATCCCGCCTGAGATCACGGCCATCATCGACCAGCACGCACGCCCTACCGTCGTCGTGGACTCCTTCTTCCGCCGTCTGCTCACCGAGAGCAAGCAGACGCCGTTCCCGGCCGCGGAGATCGAACGACGGTTGGGCGCTGGCGCCACAATTCCGAGCTGATCTACACCCTCGCCTCGACTGTCCGGCATCGGCTGCCACGGCCGCTGCCTACCGACGGGCATTTCGGCGCATCTTCCCGGGCTCTACGACCACCCGGCAGTAGCTCGGGTCACCGTGTAGCTGAGGCCTCGCTCTGCGGACTACGTGGGCCAGGCACTGTCACCGCAGCAGCACCGGCGCGAGGTTCGGCCAGTTGTCGTCCTCACCGGCGGCCCCGGCCGCGGCAGCAACGGCCACGCCTCAGCCGCCCCGACCTGGCGCGACCAGGAGAGCACAGCGCAGTGCGGTGCCAGTCACTGTCCGCTATTACCGAATCGCGCGATCGCTTCCAGGGCCGCGTCCTGCATCGCGGGACTGCCTGTGTGTCCGGAGTCGTCGATGACTTTCAGCTCCGCGTCTGGCCACGCTTTGGACAACTCCCACGCGGTCTTCAATGGGCTGCCGAGGTCGAGTCGGCCGTGGATCAGCACCGCCGGGATACCGGCCAGCCGGTGTGCGTCACGGAGCAGTTGTCCGTCCTCCAGCCAGGCGTCGTTCGCGAAGTAGTGCGCGCAGATCCGGACGAAGGCCATCAGTGCGTTGTCAGTCTTGTCACTGTAGGCGCCCGGATGACCGAGTGCCTCGTGGGCGATGACAGCGTCCTCCCAAGCGCACCAGGCCCGCGCCGCCTTCACCCTGACCGCCTCATCAGGGCTGTTCAGCAGCTGGTTGTAAGCGGCCACGAGATTGCTGCTCCGGTCCGCCTCCGGCAGTACGTCGCGGAATGTCTCCCAGGGGCCTGGTAGCAGGCGTCCGACGCCGTGGTAGAGCCAGTCGGTCTCCTCCGGCCGGGTCATGGTGACACCGACGATGACGACCTCGGAGACCCGCTCGGGATAGCGCTCAGCGTAGGCGAGGATCAGTGTTGAGCCCCAGGAGCCGCCGTAGAGGAGCCAGCGCTCGATGCCCAAGTGCTCGCGTAGCCGCTCGATATCGGCGATGAGGCGGTCGGTGGTGTTGTGATCGAGGCTGATGGACCGGTCGGAGGCGTGAGGCTGGGATTCACCGCAGCCACGCTGGTCGAACAGGACGATCCGGAAGACCTCGGGATCGAACATGTTGCGACTGCCGCGGCGCCCTCCGTTGCCGGGGCCGCCGTGCACGCACAGGGCCGCCTTCCCATCGGGGTTCCCACTTGTCTCCCAGTAGATCTGGTTTCCGTCGCCGACATCGAGGAGGCCGTGCGCGTACGGCTCGGTGGGCGGGAACGGCTGGGCCATGAGGTCTCCTCCTGAGGGCGCGAAGAACAACTTCGCGAGGCTAGTCGCCCACCGGAACGACGTCTCCTGATTTACCCTCAGCTCGCCCGGCGGGGTACGCGGCCCAGTCACGTCTGGCATAGCCGACCCAGCGGAGCGCGGTGTGGCGGTGCATCCCGGTCACGTCCGCGAGGATCGGGCTGGGGAGATCAGCACCGAGGTCGGCTGGCTCCCCGTCCTACTGCCGCCACGGCTTGCCTGCCCGGCCGCACTGCTTGCAGGTGTAGGCGGCGGCGAGCCCGACGCATGGTCCGCAGACCTCGGCGCCGTGGTCACCCCTCGCGATCAGTGGCTGGACCATGCCGCAGCGAGGGCACTCGGCTGGTGAGCGGAGCACGGCGGTGTAGCAAGTCACGCAGACCGGCCCAATAGGCCAAGGGGTGTTGACCGGCTTGGTCCAGCTACAGCGGGCGCACGGCTCGCCGGTGCGATGGCGCTGGTAGCAGGTGGCGCAGATCGGTTGGCCCTGTTCGTCGCTGCTGGCGCAGGAGCGGACCTGGCTGCAGATTGAACAGGTTGCGTCGGGACCCTGGTCGCATCCGTCGCAGAGGTCCGGCTGCCCGTCGCGCATCTGCTGGCGACGGCTCAAGAAGGCTGCCGGACCATGATCGCAGAAGCCTCCGTGGCGGCAAGTTCCCTTGTAGAGGGCGGCGAGTACGCCGGGGCGCCCTCCACACGCTCGCTCGCTACTCACCTGTCTCGTGCTCCGAACGATCCATGGCCGGCGGCTCGTTGTAGGTGATCACCACCGGCGCGTTCGCCTCCGCCCGTGCTCGGTCCGACGCCGTCGCGATCTCCTCGTAGGTCCATTCCCTGTGCAGGCGCTCCCCGTGGGCATCGGTGATGTCGATGACCACGCCGGTCCACTCCTCGGCGGGCTGTTCGGGGACGAGTCCCAGCTCGTACGTAGCGCCCTGGAGGAGGGATTCGGTGACGCGGATGCCGGTGAGTCTCTCGGCCAGAGCGAGGACCGCCGCCTTCCGGTCGATGTCCGGGGCGCTCTCGTCGTGCTCTCCCTCGGAGGTCAGAGGGAAGCCGACTTCCCGCAGCAGGGGGACCAGTTCATCGGGAGTGTTGCCGTCGCGCGACGAGGGGCCCTCGAACGTTGTACGGAGCTCACCGTCCTCGAACCAGTGGAAGAGGTGGATGGGCTTGCCGCCGTTGGTCGAGTGCGCCACGACCCGGCCGCCCTTCGACAGAGTCTCCACGCACGGCGCCGCTATCCCCAGGCCACCGTCGAAGCCGAGGACGAGTGTCCAGTCGCCGTCCTCGCCCGGAGCACTGAAGGCGCCCGCCACGTAGGACTCGTCCCAGTAGTCGTAATCCACCTCGGCGCGGTGAGCGTCGTCCGCCTCGATCAGCCCGGCCGTTCCCTCCCCGGTGCCGCGGGGTTCCGCCTCCATCGCGCGCAGCACCTCGCGCGGGGTCCGCCCCCGTATCAGTGTCAGGGTGTATCCGCTCGCCATCATGTGGCGGAAGAGCGGCGAGGTACGGATCCAGGCGTAGTCGTGCGCGGTCACCAAGTTCATACGGCGCAGTGTGCCTGATGTCTCTGACAACGCCCGGTGCGAGCCGGTTCTTACAGCTGGAGCTGTCGCGCCGCCGAGCCCATGTCAGCAAGGTGATCGTGTTACGAGCTCCAAGCCGTCACGCTAGATTGATCGCATGGAACCGGAAACGAACTCTCAGAGCAGCCTGTTCGGGAACACGGGGCCGTGGGACGTCGTGTACGACGACTTTGTCATCTCATACAGCCAGTTCTGGGTCGCCGCGCGTGATGGTGCGGACTTCACGACTGCGATCCCGGCAGGGGAAGAAGTGAAGGGGAACGGACAAGCAGTCGGCATTCCCGCTGCTTCCCAGGAGACGCGCGTGGAAGTTGCTCTCTCGTACTGGCAGAGCACGCCGCCTGATGGTGTCGGAAAGTACCTTGGGTCCGCCGTCCTCGATGTACCTAACCGCGAACTCCGGTGTCTCAACGTCGAGGGTCGAGAGGAACCAGCAGTTCTGGTGCTCCCCGATGATGGCTCACATGAAGTGAAGGTCTGGCGCAGGAACGACCTACCAGAGCAATACGACATCCGCGTCTCGGAGTGCCCCGACGACTAGAGCCGTCGGGGCACGAGGTAGCCAGGTTCTCTAATCTATCGGGCGATCGCCACGTAGAACCTATCGCGATGCAGGATGCGGTCTACCTTGTACCAGTTTCCGAGTGTGGCGCCCGCAGAACGGTTCTGCGAGGTAGAGAGGTACCTCACCGAGAAGTTGGGGCCGGCGGCCGGTCCTTCCCATGTGGACCCGAACGGATACTCGTCACAGTCCAGGTCGGTGGAAGGGTTCGGCTTGATCGGGGCGCAGGCCTTGTCCTTGGCGGAGACGTTCGCTGCGCGCTGGGCGCTGGCTTGCGCGTCCCAGTCCGGGTAGAGGCGCGAGAGGGGGTGACCCGACCCTTGGCCTCCCGGGATTATCTTTCCCGGAGTTGCGGGATCGGTGGTCTGCGGGAGCGTCTGGGCGGTTTCGATGTGATCGGCAACAGCACCGTGCGCAGTGGACGACAGGCTGTACGTCATTTCCGGGACGATGCGATCGAAGATGGCCCCACCTACGGTTCCTTCGAGATAGGACGCCGAGTCCTGACGTAGGCCATTCACGAAGATCTGGACGCTCGACTGGCTGCCGTTCGCTGTCGTGACGCGGGTGTTCGTGGCGAAGGAGCAGCGGGAGAGGAAGTCGCGACCGTACCCATCGGACTTCAGAGAGTCCACCACATGCACGGCGTACAGGTTCGTCGTCTCCCAGGTCTTGAGGTCCTTGGGATTGCCGGCGCTGGAAATGACGTTGCACGGCTTGTTAGTGCCGTCCGTCCCGTTGTATCCGCCAGTCGTGACGAACACTTCCAAGCCAGGGACATCGAACGTGGTCCCTTCGCGCTGGAAGCTCTCGAGGCTTGTCGTGAAGTAGTTGTTGCGCTCGTCGCCACCCGTCGAACCGACCGTGATCTGGTTCCATCCCACCCGGCCGACCTTGGTGCCACTTTGTATCACGTCGTAGTAGACGTAATACATGCTGCAGAACAGGAAGTGATTGACGACCTTGTCACCATACTGTCCGCCCAGCTGCTGCTTGCAGTCCTGGATCGGATCGTAGGCGGCCAGTTGCCCACCCGAACGCGGAAGGGTCTTTTCGACGTTGTCGGCCTCGACCGTGTAGGTCTTGCCCTCGCGCTGCGCCGTCGCGTCCCCGTGCTCTGTGAGCGCGGGAAGTTCCTTCGGGGCACTGCCCAGGGAACGCGCACGACCTATTTGCTCGTCCGTCAGCTTGGCACCGTTTTTCGGTCCCGGGTGGCGATTTTCAGCTACCTGCGGAGCCGTGGCGATTAATTCGCCACCAGCTCGCGCCACTGCAGACGGGGCTTGCAATGCCGAAAACACGATCAGCACCGCTGCAGCAACGGCGGTTCTTCGAAGCTTTAACACAGCTTTCCCTTCACTGAATCGATCCTTGCGCGTTGGGCAATGAAAATCACCCGGTGAATGCAGACTGCCATGTACACCCAAACATCAAGTCAGCAACAAGTAAAGCGGTTTCACATTACGGAAGAATCCAACACGCATAGGGGTAATTTCAGCCCTCATTGAGGATAAATCAGCGCGATCTCACGATATGCCCACCACGGATAGGCCAAATGAAGCCAGCTCGACCTGAAACGATCGGCACTTTATGGCCAATTACTCACCGGATATATTTATTGAATTTGCAAGCAGAGGCGCCCCTGACTGCGCCCTATGTACCACCGCCCCGGGGTGCAGTCATGTGCCCCGTCACCCAAGGCGGCGAGTCTCCGGCCTCGGTCTGTCGGCGTGAGCGAAGTTCGGCGCGGCGATGGCCGAGGCGAGCGCGCCACCGCCCACGAGGGCAGCGAGCTGCGCCAGTGGCCAGCACCCCTGCTTCAGGTCGTCGACTTCGGAGCACAATGCCCTGAGATGGCCACCGCAATCGCCACATCCCTGCGCCTGCGCCGCGATCACACCTTCGCTTAGGATCGCCCCTGACGAAGAATCGAACAGATCGAACAACTCCCCTCCCCCGCCTTCGCGTCGGGCAGCCAGCGCCTCTGATTCCCGATAAGGTCACATCTCACCAATGAGAATCGGGAGGGAAGTGACGTGAGAGAAGACGAGATCGTCGACGCCGAACTGGTCGACGACCGACCGCTGCCCGTCCCCGCCGCGCCGCACCGTCCCCCGCCACCCGCCGAGTTCGACGACGACCTGCGTGCCCGCCTCACCGCCCTGGACACCGCGTCCGACGAACACGCCGCCGAACAGCGCCCCGAGAACACCACCCGCTCCTACGCCTCGGACTGGAAGACGTGGACCGCGTTCTGCACCGGGCTCGCCATCCCGCCGACCGCCGCCACCCGCGGCACCCTGCGCGCGTTCGTCAAATGGCTGTGGGAGGAGGAGAAACGCGCGTACTCGACCGTCGACCGCAAGCTCGCCGGCGTGACCGTGACCCTGCGCCAGCAGTACAGCGTCATCGTCAACCCCGAAGCGACCCAAGCGGCAAGGGAGTTGCTGAAGGACTACAAGAAGAAGGCCGAGGCATCAGGAGAACCCACCCGAGGCCGGGGCAAGGCCCCCGCCATGCGCCTGGACGACCTGCGCCGCATCATCTCCCTGTGCGGCACGGACATCTTCGGGCTGCGGGACCATGCCATGCTGCTGCTCGGCTTCTCCATCGCGGCCCGCCGCTCCGAGCTCGCCGGTCTCCGGCTGCGCAACATCCGCGACGACGACAACGGGCTCCTGGTCCACGTCGCCGTGTCCAAGACCGCCCCGCGCACAGTGGCCGTCCCCTACGGCAGGAACACCGACACCTGTCCCGTACGCGCCTGGAAGGCGTGGCAGGACGCCGCGCAGATCCTCGAACCCGACCTGCACGCGTTCCGCCGCATCCATCACACCGGGTCCGTGCAGCCGCAGGGACTCTCCCCGCAGCGCGCCGGCGACCTCATCACCGCCGCGGGCCTGCGCGCCGGGTTCGAGGACCTGTTCACCGGTCACTCGGTGCGCTCCGGCCTGGCCACCGAGGCCCGCCGCGCCGGGAAGGACCGCAAAGCCATCGCCGCGATCACCGGGCACGCAGACGGCTCCAAGGTCCTGGACGGCTACATGCAGATCGTCGACCAGTGGGACGAGAAGGACAACGCCCTCATCGGGATCGGCCTTTGACCAACGACCAGCCCTGCGAACGCCCCGCCCCGTGACGAAGAAGGGCAGCATCTGCCGTCGGCAAACGCTGGGGAAGACAGCGTTGTTACCAGGTCCGAAGCACGCCCGAGAACTTTCCGGATTCCTGTCACATCTGCGTGCGACGTTCCGTCAGTGCTGTGAAGACGCCGACCAGGCCGATGCGAAGGAGAGCAGCCATGACGAACACCTCCATCTCCCGGATGCCCAACCCGGCCGAGTTCGTGCCCGAGCTGAACGACATCAGCGCCGCCCTCTTCCGGGCCACGGGCAACCACTCGGTGCCGCGCGCCACGATGAATCTCGTCCACCTGCGTGCCGGGCAGATCGTCGGCAACACCTACCTGACGATCCTGAACACGGGCTTCCTGCGCAAGGCCGGGGAGTCCGAGGAGCGCATCACGGCCGTCTCCTCCTGGATGGACGCCCCGTACTTCACCGACGCCGAGCGCGCCGCCCTCGCCTTGGTGGAGGCCACCCTCCAGCCCGCCCCGCACGGCGAGGAGCGCGTCTGTGACGAGCTGTACGCGGAGGTGGCGAAGCACTACGACGAGAAGGCGCTGGCCACCCTGACCATCGCGATCGGCCAGATCAACTTCTTCATCGCCCTGGCCGTCATCGGCAAGCCGCAGCCGGTCAGCTCCCTCGCGGACGAGCAGTGGGACTGACTGTCCGCCAGTCCCACGAGCACGGCGAACGCTGGCTCAGCTGATCGCCGAGCTCCCCGCCAACACGTCGGGAAAACTCTGGGCGGTCGACCCCGTACAACAACAGCAACAGGGACCAGCCCGGCAGGAAGATGCTAGGTCCACTGCTGGGCGCAGCGCAGCAGTTCGGTGTGCACCTGGGAGAGCCGGTAGTCCTGGAGCGCCCCGTTACGGACCGCCAGGTACAAGGTGTTGATCGGCGGCTCCTCGGGTTCCAGCAGCGTGACCAGTTCCCCGGTTGCCAGGGCTGTGGAGCACAGGCAGCGTGGCAGAACGGCGATTCCCGCGCCGGCCGCGACCGCAGCGAGGATGCCCCGCAGGTCGGGGATGACCGCGCCCACGTGGACATCGGGGTCGCTGTCGAAGACGTGCCGCCAGTATTGCCGTACCAGCGGCAGGGTTTCGGCGTAGGCGATCAGGGTGGTCTTCGCCAGCCGCTGCTCCGGATCATCCCCCAGCCCATCAGGGAAGACTTCCGCTGTCAGCTGTGGTGAGGCGACCAGGACCAGCTCCTCGTCACACAGCGGGGTTGCTTCGATGCCGCGCCTGCGGGGGCGGGTGGTGGAGATCACCACGTCCAGGAAGCCTTCGCCGAGGCGGGACAGCAGATCGTGGCTGATGCCGGTGAGGACCCGGACGTCGATGCCTGTGCTGACGAGGCTGGCCAGGGGTGGGATCACGCGGGTGCTGGCGAGTTCGGCGGTGGTGCCCAGGCGGAGCGGGCGGTCGGTGTCGGTCGGGGCGAAGTGCCGGTCGATCGCCGCGTTCAGCTCGCTCATGGATTCGCGGATGTCCTGCGCGAGGATCGTGCCGCGCGGTGTGGGCACTGTGCCCTTGGTGGAGCGTTCGAACAGTAGGTGACCGATCTCCACTTCCATGGTGCGGATCTGCTGGGTCACGGTGGGCTGGCTCACGCCGAGCTGACGTGCCGCCTTGGTGAACGATCCGGTGTGGTAGACGGCCATGAACGTTTGAAGCCAGGACAGTTGCATCGAGTAGCCGGCCCCCTGTCTCCGGCTGTTCGCACGACGCGCCGTTCGGCGTGGTCCGTGCCGTGTCCCTGGCGGGCAGGGCTCCCGGCGTTGCCGGGTCGGCCTGTCCGCCAGGGGGTGTCTCATGTCGCAGGTTCGAACTCGTGCCCCCCGGTGGCGGGTTGGTCGCGCAGCACGCTGCGCTGAACCTTCCCTGAAATGGTCGTCGGGAGGGCGTCTGTGAAGTGTATGGCCTTGATCATCTTCTCTGGAGGGAGAACGGTGGCCGCGTGCGCGAGAACACACCGCGCGGTCTCCTCGTCCGGCTCACAGCCGCCCGCGAGCACCACGAACGCCTTGGGGATGAACAGGCCCTCCTCGTGGGGGGCGGGGACCACGGCGGCCTGCGCGACCGCCGGGTGTCCGAGGAGTGCGGTCTCCAGTTCCAGCGGGGCGATGCGGTGATCGAACGACTTGAACATGTCGTCGTCGCGGCCCTGGTAGGAGAACGCCCCCGAGTCGGACTGGGTGACGAGATCGCCTGTGCGGTACAGGCCACCGGCGAACGCCTTGCCCGTCTGCTCGGGGTCGCCGAGGTATCCGGCCATCATCCCTGCCGGGCGGTCCGCCAGGTCGACGCACAGCACCCCCGGCGCCCCAGGCTTCGCGGGCCGGCCGGTGGTGTCGTCGATGACCCGCATCCGGTAGCCAGGCATCGGCCAGCCCATCATCCCCGGCTCCGGCACCCTGCCGGGCGGGTTGCCCACCTGGCAGGTCGTCTCGGTCTGCCCGTACCCGTCACGCACCCACACCCCCCACTCGGTGCGCACCGTGTCGATCAGCGACGCCTCCAACGGTTCACCCGCGGACGTCGCCTCCCGCAGCCCTGTGGGCCGTGGCCCCAACCCGGCGGCCAGCATTCCCCGCCACACCGTGGGCGGCGCGCAGAACGCCGTCACGCCTGAGGCACGCAGCGCGGTGAGAATCCACTCCGGGCGCGGGGTCGGGTCCCGGAACGCCAGCACGGTGGCTTCGGCGTTGAACGGGACGAAGAAGGAACTCCAGGCGTGCTTGGCCCATCCCGGTGCGGAGATGTTCAGGTGCAGGTCGCCGGGGCGCAGCCCGTTCCAGTACATGCCGGACAGGTGGCCGACGGGATAGCTGGTGTGGGTGTGCACCACCATCTTCGGCAGCGAGGTGGTACCGGAGGTGAAGTAGCAGAACAGCGGATCGTCCGCGCGAGTGCGCCCGTCGGGTTCGAAGCCGCGCCCCTGATCCTGGCGCGACGCCTCGTACGGGATCCACCCGCGGGGTGTGCGGCCTGTGCAGATCGGCGTCCACTTCTTCGGCGCCTGCCGGAATTTGGCCGTGAGGGACGGTTCGGTGATGACGTGCCGGACTTCCGCCCGGCGGATGCGGTCGGCCAGGTCGGGGGCCGGCGCCGACGGGTAGGTGGGGACGAGGACCGCGCCGAGTTTGATCCCGGCGAGGATCGTCTCCCACAGGGCGACGCCGTTGTGCAGGCAGATGAGGATACGGTCGCCACGCTGTACGCCCTGGCCGCGCAGCCAGGTGGCGACCTGGTCGGAGCGGACGGCCAGGTCCTGGAAGGAGATGCTTTCCTCGCCCTGCTCGGACAGGACCCGTACGGCGGGACGCGCGTTGTCCGAGGCGATGACGTCGAACCAGTCCAGCGCCCAGTTGAAGTGGGTGAGCTCGGGCCAGGTGAACAGGCGGTGCGCGTGGTCGAGTTCGGTACGGTTTTCCAGCAGGATGTCCCGCGCCGCCCGGAAAGCGGCCGTGGCTCTCGTGTCGTTGTTCACGCCGTCTTCTCCAGGATGTCGGCGTGGTCGAGCATCGCTTCGGCGATCGCGGCGGCGTCCTGTCTGAACAGGGTGTTCAGGCCGGGCTTACCGCTGCCTACCTGGGTGAACCAGCGGGTGTGCTCGGTGGGGATGCCCAGCGCGTACAGGTCGTCGTGGAAGGCGCCCTCGGCGTCGATGACGTGGAACGGGGAGCGAGTGATGTTCAGTCCGCCGGTGGGGTGGCTGTCGCCGAGCGGCCCGGTACGCCGGTACTCGGATATCACCCCGGACGCCAGCAGGGACCGCGTCAGCCGGGACGTGTCCCGCCGCAGGTCGGGGGTGGGGACACGGGCATCGATCAGCACGCGCGCCTGGCTCAGGGAGTCCGTCACGCGAGGAGAGGACACGGTGAACCGGCCGGACGTCTCACAGATGTCGAAGCGAGTGTCGGGGCCGGCGATCTCGACGGTGCCCTCCTCGATGAGCGCCACCAGCTGCTCGACCCGCTCGACCGGCGGACCGGCGGACAGCAGCGCGTTGCCGGGCAGGAATTCCCTCACGAACTCGTCGTGGTGGCTGGCGGGCAGCAGCCCGCCGTAGTCGACAGCCAGGCGGACGACGGCACGGGTGTCCCGCAGAACATCGAGCGCGGCCTTCAGCGGACCACGGGCGTTCCCCAGGTACGCCTGCTGAAGGTCGTCCCGCATCACCTCGAGCAGCCGCTCATGGAACGTGGCAGGTGAGGCAAACGCTTCACCGGTGAAGGGGCGTGCCAGGGCGTCGAGGTCCAGCGGCGGCAGCGGCTCCTGGCCGCCGCTGTCCCGGTGGGTTTCCTGGTAGACGAGGTCCAGTTCCTTCAGGATCAGCGGCAGCACGTGCCGGTTGAACGACAGCTGGCCGTGCCCATGGTCCCGCTGCTGTTCCTGCTGCGCCCCCAGGATCGTCTCCCTGGTCAGGAACACCGGAGCGTAGGTGTGGTCGGGTGCCTTCTGGTTCACACCGCGTGCGGGGATCGGCAGGGAGCTGCGTGACCCAGCGACGATCTTCGGCTCCTGCCCGGACGGCAGGTAGGTGAGAGTGCCGTCGGTGCCCCGCTTGAACTCGCCGCCCCGGCCGGTGGTGAGGGCCAGCATGACGTCATAGAACGACAGCCCGAGCCCCTTGACCGCGACCGTCGTACCGGCCGGGATCGTGTCGGTGCCCAGCGGCATGTCGGCAGCGGAGTCACCGTGAAGGTAGTGCACCCCGTCACGGGCGCCGGCGAAGTCGAGCATCCGCTGCTCGAACGGGTCTGGGGTGTTGACGGGGTGGCCGGTGGCGAGGAGGACCTGATCAGCGGCCACGAGGAACGGCATCTGGTCGAGCTCCACCAGCCAGCCGCCCACCGGCCGCCGCTCCAGGGCGATCACCCTGCGGTTCAGCGCGATCAGCTCCACGTGCGGGGGCAGGCTCTCCCTGATCGTCGCGAACACCGACTTCAGGTAGCGGCCGTACGTTTGGCGGCCTGCGTAGTCGTCCGGCCCCAGATCTGCCTCCCCCTCCGTGGCACACGCCCACTCATCCAGCGCGGGCCCTGCACCGGGGCGCCACGGGCCGCCGTCCGGGACACCGGAGTACATGGTGATCTGTCCGGCCACGGTGTTCATCGTGTACCAGTCGTCCTGGTCGGTACGCCACACCCGTCCGGCGCCGACCTCGGTGTCATCGATGGCGTAGATCCGCAACGGCTGGTCGGGGTCGCTGTGGGCGAGGCGGGCGGCCATGGCCTCCAGGACGGAGATGCCGCGCGGGCCGGTACCGATCACGCCGAGGGTGCACGGCAGGCAGCCGCCACGAGAGTTCGTCATCATCAAGCCTTCGAGGAGGAGGTGAGAGGGAAGCGCGCGCGGCTGTGGAGGACAGGTCCGTCGAAGCGGTGCTGTACGTGGGAAAGCATCGTGAGGAAGCCGTCGGCGGTCAGCCGGGAAGCGCCGGCCGGAGCGACGGCACGCACCGGCATCGCCCCGGCGGCCAGCCATTGCAGACGCCCGGTGGAGTCGACGTAGGCGCGGGTGTTCCCGGCGTTGTCGGCGTGCAGGCAGAACGGCACATCGAGCACCCCGCGGGCGAATGCCCCCAACAGCGCCCGGCCCATGTCGGTGTCGAGTTCGAGAACGGCTTCCACCAGGGCACGTGCTTCCTCGTACAGGCCGCTGTCGTCAGCCTGCGAGGCCTGGGCGGAGTCGGCAGTGCGCGCGGCCGCGGCGGCTTCCTCCAGGGCCTGGACGTTGTCGACGACGCTGGGGATACGGAACGCCTCGGCCGCCGTCTTCACGATCATCCGCTCGGTGCCCGTCACCTGCGCCAGCACGGCACTGGAGCGAAGCAGCGCCATCGCCCCGGCTTCGGTCTGCGGGAAGACGCCCATGTACGTGTACAGCACGACGTGCCACGCCACTCCGGTCAGGTACTCGCCGGCCAGGCGTCGCAGAGCAGCGAGCGCTTCACGGTCCTGCGGGAAGCTGGTCTGCTGCGCGTAGGACAGGGAGACGCTGGTCAGCCCGTGCTGTTTGAAGAAGATCCCTTCCAGGACGCTGATGGCGACGAGCAGGCTGGGCGGGCACATCTGCCCGAGCATGCAGCCCCCGAACGACTCCAGGTGCGCGCCCGGAACTTTCTCCGCCAGGAGTTCGCAGGAGCGGGCCCAGGCGTCGACGGCTTCGTTGAGGGGGGTGCGGCTGTAGGGCAGGCAGTAGGAGACGGGGCCGCCTTCGGTGGCGTCCAGTCCGGCATCGGCGAGGGCCTGCACGATCCCGAGCGGCAGGGGCGAGCCGTGCCGTACCTGGATCGCGAAACCCGGGTCGTCGAGTGCGCCGAGCATGCGGCGGGTGACTTCCGCGCCGTGCGCGACGATCGGGAACCCGTTGAGGTCGCTGCCGTCGGCGAGGGCTCTGCGGGCGGAGGCGTGATCGCCTACGCGGGTGTAGCTGTCCAGGGTGATGGTGCCCACCGTTGCCGCGCGGGCGGCGCGCACGGCGGCCAGCCCGGCTTGCATGTCGGCCACCAGCGGCATGCCCATGCGAGGCTGCACCACCAACTGTCCACGTGCGGCAGCAGCCGCCACAGCGGTCCCGAAACGCCCCTGCCGGGGCGCGGGTACGGAGGCGGTCACGCGGTGGCCTCCAGCTCCGCCGCATGCGGGGCCAACTCCAGGTAACTGCGGAACGGTTCGATGCCGGCGGAGTCCTCAAACACCGCATCGAACCCGGCGTCCATCAGGTGCCGGCCGAACACGGAGGAGCCACGGGTGCCGAGCTTCCCTCCGATCACGACAGGCATCCGGGCGAGATCCGGCTCGGCGCGCAGACGGCCGATCATCCGCTTGCCGTCGAGAAAGCCGTGACCGTTGACGCTGGAGATCACCACCACGTCCGGGCGGTGGCGGCGGCACTCGGCTATGAGGAGCTCATCGGGTACGCAGGCACCGATGTTGATGACCTGGTTGCCCATCTCTTCCAGCATCAGCTGAAGGAAGACCAGGTTCCAGGTGTGCGAGTCGGATGAGGTGCTGGAGACCAGCACCCGCTGTTTGCCGGTGTGGGCCGGGCGGCTACCCTGCGCGGGTGAGGGCAGAGCCATGATGTCACTCCCAAGGTGCGTGATCGGTTGTGCCTGTACCAAGGGGTGCGCCCCAGGTTGTCCAGGACCTGGGGCGCACCGTGTTTCCGCGACCGTGCGGGGGATGTCAGGCTGCGGCGTTCACCTCACGGATCGGCTTGGTCGGGGTGCGGGCCTCGGCCGGCTTCGTGCGGATCGCGAGGACCGTGCACCCGGACGACGACGACATGCGGTGCTCGGTGCCGGGGCCTTCGACCGCCAGGTCGCCCTTGAAGTAGGAGACGCCGTCGGAGTGGTCGAGCTGTCCGTCGAGGACCAGCATCAGTTCGTATCCGGTGTGCTCGTGGAAGTCGCCGTGCGCGGTCGGCGGGAACCGCAGCAGCAGGCCGACGGAGTCCTCGCCGTTCTCCGCGTCCGGTGCCCACAGCACGTGGTGCTCCACGCCGATCCGGCCCGGCTCGTCCCACGACGACCATTCGATGTCGGTCAGTTCGAAGCCGCTGCGGAACACGTTCTTGATGTACTGGATGGTGTCGGTGGCCATCGCCTTGTCACGCTCCTTCAAAAGGGGATGAGGGTTCAGCGGCCGTTGTGGTGGGTGCCGTTGAAGTAGGTCTGCGCCTCACGCCACACGTCGCGGGCCAGCTTGCGGCCCTGCTCGTCGGCCACGGTGTGGTCGAACTCCCAGTGCACGCCGCCGTACAGGCGGGAGTAACCGACCTGCTTGGCGGCGGCGCTGAAGGTGTTCCACTTCAGCGGGATGTCCCGGCTGGGCATGTTCGTCTCGATCTTCGAGCTGCCCGCCTTGATCAGGCCGGTGCCCCCGTAGGCGTCGGAGCCGGTGAACTGCTTGAGTATCTCGGCCCCGGCTGCGGTGAACCCGGTGTGCCCGGACCCGTACGCTGCAAACGCCGGCGTCTTCAGGTAGGGCTGCCAGGTGGCGCCGTCGATCGTCCGTGTGCCCTTGTTCGGTCCGGCGTACCCGCGGATCTGCTGGCCCGCGTAGGTGTAGCGGATCATCGTGACGGGCCGGCCGTAGTCGTAGGAGACCTTCGTCTGCCAGTCCGCGCGGGCCTCGTCACCTTCGGCGATGTTCAGCGCGAAGAACAGCTTCACGTCGTCGTCGAGGGTGTGGTGGTCGCGCCGGGAGACGAACGCTGCCCACTCCTGCGGGATGGACGAGGACGTGGTGGCCCCGTACTGCCAGTATTCGGCGAGCGCCTTCTGCTTCTCCGTCAGGTTGGCGTTGCGTTCCATCTGCTTCGCGATGGCTTCCTGTGATTCCTTGCTGCCGTACTTGGGCGGCGGCGGTGGCAGGTAGCTGTCGGTGTCCTTGATGAGGAACGGCGTCATGGAGGCGAACTGCGGGGTGAGGAAGTTGTGGACGCTCCCGTCCGGCATCCTCTGCGGCGCCCACCGGCTGGGGTCGACCAGCTTCGTCTTGTCGAAGTTGTTGATGTCCTGTGGCGGGTTCACCGGCGCGTAGTAGCCGTCCGGTACCGCATAGGGGGTGGGGCCCAGCTGGTTGGAACCATCTGTGTGGCGGACCTTGGTGATCGCCGCCACGGCCTGGACCGCCGCATCCACCGGGGAGCCCGGGGTGGGGCCGGCGGCTTCGGACGGGTCGTAGCCGAGCGCGGTCAGTTTCGCGTCGAACGCCGGCTTCTGCCGGGGGAACAGGTCGGTGAGGGCGAGCGCCGCTGCGAAGCTGATGGCCTTGCGCTTGTTGTCGTAGGTCCGCTCATCGGCGGGGCGGCGCAGCCCTGCACCGAGCTGCGTGCCGACAGCCTTGTTGTCGTAGGGGGCCCACGCGTCGTAGATCGCCTCGTGGACAACGGCGAGGGTGCGGCCACCGACCGGCGGCGGCGTGGGGTGCGGGGATCCCTCGTGGTTGACGGAGAGCGCGGTGGATATCTCCTTGTTCCACTGGAGGACCACGTTCTCCGTGTCGGCCTGGAGCTGCCGGTGGTGCGGGACGGAGCCGGAGGCCTGCGAGGGCAGCGTGACCGCCGTCAGGGCGACCGCGACAGCTGCGGTCAGCAGCGCCCGGCGGGAAGAGAGGGTGCTCATGATCGTTGGTGTCCTTGCTTCTATTCGGCCCAGGCGGAGTTCTTGATGACGTCCACGAAGTTCGGGCGGACGTAACCGTCGGTGTAGGCGGCGAGGACATCGGCCTTGACGTTGCCGAAGGTGGTGGCCGGCCGGCGTGTGATGCCGTCGTTGAACGCCTGGAGGATGTTGTTCTTGAAGTCCGGGCGGGGGTGCGCGGCGACCACCGCGGCACGGGTCTCGTCGGTGACGTCGTGGTAGCCGATGCCGAGGACATCGAGTTCCACTCCGGCGGTGACGAGGGCGATCTCCGGCGCCATGTGGGCGGGGATCTCCGGGGTGGTGTGCAGGGCGATCGCCTCCCACGCGATCCGCGCCTTGTCGCCGTCGACGCCGTGGGCGAGGAGGAACGTGCGGGCCTCGTCGGCACCGTCGATCTCGAAGCGCTGGGCGTTGTCGCGGTAGGCCTCGGTCAGGCCCAGGTCGTGGAAGAGCGCGGAGACGTACAGCAGTTCGGCGTCGAAGGTGAGGCCGCGGTTGGCGCCTTGGAGCGCACCCCACACGAACACGCGGCGGGAGTGGTGGAAGATCAGGTCGTCGGTGGCCTCGCGGATCAGCTCCGTCGCCTCGTTCGCGATCTTGCTGTCGGGGATCTTGATACCGGCGATCTCAGTAGCCATGACGGTGTCCTTTTCGAAGGGGTGAGAAATGGGGTGGGGGTGAAATGCGGTGCGGGGATTTACCACCAGTAGGCGGGGTATCGGGAACCGGCCGGGGTGCGCCCGGCGATGATGCCGAACAGAACCAGGACCACCGTGGCCAGAACCAGAAGCGGAAGGAAAACTGCTGCTTCCGGATTGGTCGCCACCACGATCACGGCGGTGGCGGCGGCCGGCGAATGCGGGGTGCGGGCCATCTGCATCACACCCAGAGCCAGGCCACCGGCCACGGCCGCACCCCACACCGAGCCGCCGGCGATCCACAGCACGACGAACCCGGTGAGAGCGGACAGGAACTGACCACCGATCACACTGCGCGGCTGGGACAGCGGCAGCCCGGGGGCGCCGTACACCAAGGCGGCGCTCGCCGCGAGCGGCGGGATCAGCACCACCCGGTCCATGCCCTCGCCTATCCCGGCCAGGGCCACGAGTCCGGCAACGGACACAAGGGTGGCGGTGACGATCACGCCCCAGGCGGGGCGCGGCGGTGCCTTGCTCGCCAGGGCTTTGGCCGGGGTCTTCGGCCGGGCCACGGTTTCTTGCTGTGTAGATGTCTCGGGCGTGGTGATGGCGTCTCCATTGGTATCTGCGGATACGGAGGAGAACACCCACCAGAAAGCGGCAGAGAACATTCCGGTATGGGCTACGGGAATGTAACGCCGGCGTGTGTGCGGGTGAAGACCTGCTGGGGTAAGTCCTCCGTTTTGCAGCGCCTTTCGGCAGTGATCCAAAACTACGTGATGGCTAATGAGCCTTCAAATAAATGTCTGCACGGGGGGGCATAGGCATGCATGTTCACAAAGGTTCTCTATGACCCCTGCAGATTTGCCTATGACCGCCCGGTAATAACGGCTGACCTGCACCGGAGCCGACTACGCCCACCGCTCTTTGCAGCGCGATCACACCGTCACGCGTCCACATACCGAACACTCACCCGCGCGTCACCTCCTTCAACCAGCAGGTAGGTGGAGCATTTTGGGGGCAGTCAGGTGTAGTGACACGGAGCCGAGTCGTGCGCCGGATGGCGTGACACCTGACGTGGTGTAGTTGGAACCGGAGTTGAGGGCCGGGCCCTTCAGGATCGTGACGGCGCCGTGGTCGGCGTGGCCGGTCGTGTCGCCCTCGCCGGGCCGGCTGGTCACGATTTCCGCCTGGCCGGGTATCCGCCGTCGGCGATGGCCGTCGTCGACCCGGCGGCGGCCTTCGCGCCGGGCTCCTCCCACGGCCTGCAGTCGTTACGGTTCCCGGTAGGAGCCTGCCGACCACAACGACGAGCCGAGTGTCGGCATCGATGACGACCTGGTGGTTGGTGGAATAGCTCGCTTTGACGGTCTGAGTTGGCTCCACTTTCCGGTTTGAGTTGGCCCCGCTGGTGGGGGCGTACGGGAGCATTCGGGGGTTGTTCCGGTCTGCTCTGGCCCCACCGGGCGGCGGGTGGTGGGCCACCGCGTGGGGGCGATGCCGGATGGAGTTGTCGAAGGAAGAGCTGTTCCTGCGGATCCGTCGTGACTCCTGGCAGGAGGGGTTGTCGATGCGGGCTTTGGCCCGCAAGTTCGGCGTTCACCGTCGGCTGGTACGGGAGGCACTCGCGTCGCCGGTGCCCAGCTCGACCGCGTGGCGCAGACTGCGGCGTCGCATGGCTATTCCGCGGCCGACATCAATCAGATCTACAACCAGCTGTTCGTCGAATCGCATCAGCTCGACGCGGGAATGCTGCGATTCGACGCTAATCCGCATATCGCCAGGGCCTGGGAACGCCTTCAGAACGGAAATCCGCATCCCAGCGATTTGATCACCCGACGGTGATCGCTCCACCGGCCCCACGAGTACCACCGCGAGGTAACAGCGACTCCAGCCGATCCCATTCCGCGTTTGTCAGATCACCACGACCCATACCGCCAGCCTGACCCCAACTCCCCACTCATGTCGGGAGATCCGCGAAACAGTGCCTAGACCTCTTCGAACTGGTGGGAGGTCAGCTCCTCCGGGGCGTGGTCTTCCCACTCCGAGACGGGCAGTTCAGCGGTGATCCCGAACCTGCTGTCGTACTCATCGAGTGGGCCTGCGTCTTGAGCCCGCTGCCACTTGTCGAGGGCGGCTGCTGTGATCGGGGTCAGTACTGGCCCCTGGAGCTCGATCTGCCAGGTCACCCAGCCTTCGGCGTCGAGACCGGACACTCGTCACGGTGAGGGTGCCTGTTACAGCCGCTTGGCGTCACCCGCGCTCTCGAGGTGAATTCCGCGCATATTGCTGGGGGCAAGGGGTCGCAGGTGTCGTAATTCGCAGGAGCGTGGCGATGTGGGCCTCGGACAAGGCGTGTCGGGGTGCCGTGCGAAGAGTCCGATTCGGCCATCTCGCTCGAACCGGTGTCGAACCGATCACCCCTATTGGATACTTCCTCTATCCAATCGACGGAGATGCTTCTCTAAGGGGGACTCGTGAGGCGAGCCGTCTTGCACATACCCAGATACGTCAGCGCCGTCTGTGCCGCCGCGGCGACGGTCTTGGCCACCTCCACCACCGCGGCAGCGGAGACCGGCCCCGAGCAGGACAATTTCCTTCCCGCCATGGTCCATTCCATCCTCCACCTCGACATCGATCCGCCGGGTGCCAACGACTGGAACTGCCGTCCCAGCGCCGCCCACCCGCGTCCGGTCGTCCTGGTCCACGGCACCTACGAGAACCGCTACAACAACTGGGCCCGGATGTCCCCCGAGTTGAAGGCCCAGGGCTACTGCGTCTACGCCCTCGACTACGGCGACACCGACGACGCCGCAGTGGCTCTCGCTCCCACCGTCAAGGGCTACGGAGACATCAAGGAGTCCTCCAAGGAGCTGGCCGCCTTCGTGGACAAGGTGCTCGCTGTCAGCGGCTCCGACCAGGTCGACCTGGTCGGCCACTCCCAGGGCGGGACCCTGGCCCGCTGGTATCTCAAGGCCGACGGCGGCGCGAACCCGGCCGCCCCCTCGAAGAACAAGGTCAAGAAGGTCATCCAGCTCGGCGCGACCAACCATGGCACCACCATGAGTGGCATCTCGACTCTCGCCGACAAGCTCGGGATTCTGGAACCCGGGCAGGTGTCCGTGGGAAAGGCAGGCGTCCAGCAGTACGAGAAGTCCGACTTCATCAAGGAGCTCAACGCCGACGGCGACACCGTTCCCGGGGTTGACTACACCGTGATCGCCACAAAGTACGACGAGATCACCACCCCCTGGCAGAGCACGTTCATGACGGCGGGCCCCGGAGCAACGGTGCAGAACATCACCTTGCAGGAGGGCTGCCCGGTCGACCTCTCCGCCCATCTGAGCATGTCGTACAGCCCGCGCGCGATCGGACTGGTCAAACGGGCCCTGGATCCCTCAGCCCCGGCAGCTCCCTGTGTGCTGAGGGCGCCGGCCTTCTGATTCCGGCCCCAATGTCCCTTAGCGAAACCTTCTCCCACGACCGCGTCGCCCTGCCCTCCATGCTCGGCGCCAGCGAGGACCAGTACGTGCATGTCCACTCGCTGGCGCCCCCGCCACTGACCGGACAGCGCAATACAGCGGGTGGACCCCGACGATGCGATCACTCGGGCCGAGCCGCGATCTGCCGACGGGCCGTGTCCCAGACCTCCTCGAATTGGTCGGAGGTCAGCTCCTCGGGGTCGTGGCCCTCCCACTCCGAGATGGGCAGTTCAGCTGTGATCCCGAAGCTGTTGTCGTACTCATCGAGGCAGCCTGCGTCGTAGGCCCGCTGCCACTCGGCGAGGGAGGCAGCCGCGATCGGGGTCAGCTCAGGCCCTTCGAGTTCAACCTGCCGGATCAACCGGCCTTCAGCATCGACTTCGAAGTAGAACCAGATGTCTTCTTCGCCCCAATGGCATCGCATCCACATCGTCACCGGCCCATGATGACCGTGCCCTGGTCCGGCTGGCCGCGGGCGCCGCCGCCGGACGCGGTCTTGAGGATCTGCGCCACCTGGCCGCGGTTGATGGGCCTTCCGTTCTCAATTAACCGAGCTGCAGGCGCACGCCCCAGGCCGAAATCAGCCACGCTGGGGCAGCACCTGGAAAGCGACCGCAGTCCAACGCTGCTCGATACAACTTCGCCTGGCGTTGCACGACACCCTGACCGAACACCCTACCGGGCCGCCCAGCCGTCACGGCGGGTGACCAACGCGACTGCAGGCTCGCGAACTTCGACCCGTCTTTGTGGCGGTGTTCGACGGGATCCGTGTGGAGCGGAAGGCGTCGCTGCCCTGGACGGCGAGTGTCACGACGGGCAGCACCAAGAACGCCTCGGCCAGCCAGTTGAACGCCGGCCGCCGGTAGCACTCGGGTTTCCGACTCCCCGGCCCCACCGCCCATGACCGAAGCAAGCATCACTACGCGCCTACGCCTGCGAGAGGATTTCCGCCCGCAGACGTTGGTACTCGGCACAGGCAGACGGCTCGTCATCGAAGTAGTCGTCCCAGAAACCTGGGCGTTGCCATTCCTTCGGTGCCAGCGTCAGCTGGCCGTCTCCCAACTCTGCGACCCAGCAGCCGGGCAGCCGGCTATCGACGACAGTGAACATCGCCGCATCCCACAAGCCAGGAGTGTCCCGCCCTGCCGTAACGTCGGGTCGCTCAGGGATCCGCAGCAGCACGCCGCGCACGGTCGTGATGACTTCGAGAACGGGGTACTCCACGCCGATCCGGATCCCCGGGTGATCACTGACCACCTCACGGCTCGTCGGGCTGATGATCTGAACACAGCGGACGATCATTCGGGCAGCCTACGCTCGCTCAAGCAGCACCCGCCGCGTCGCCTTGCACAGCACAGAGACACACCCCGCGGGCGGGGGCAGGCCCGTGCCCTCGGTGGCCCTCCGGCCGGGGCGCCGTCCCCGGATACACGGCTGGGCAGCCGTCATCAGGCCCACGGCTTGCCGGGTCACGGGGTCGGGGTCGGTGTGGGTGCCGGGGCGCGGCCGTCGGCCAGGACGTCGAAGCGCATGGTGGTGCCGGGCGGGTTGAGGGAGGGGGTGCGGCGGCGGGAGCGCCAGAGGAGGGGGCGGCCGAGGACGTCGCGGGCGAAGTGGTAGCGGCGTTCCAGGACGACACCGATGGACGGCAGGGTGGCCGGCGCGATCTCGTGGACGACCTCGGTCGCGCCCCCGCGCACCCGCAGCAGTTCCGCGGTCGGCGCGGGCAGCAACTCGGGTTGGGTACGGGAGAGATCAGCCATCCTGCGCTGGACGAAGCGGCGCCGCGGGACCCCGTCGGCCCCCGGCAGGTCGTCGATCTCGTACGGGTGCCAGTACGCGGTCTGGCCGCGGCCGGACACGTAGGTGAACCACTGGCGGTCGCCGGGTTCGCCGCTCCGGTCGGGCAGCGCGAACGTCGGGTTGGCGGCTTCCTCTGCCGGAGTGCGTTCGGGGCTGGCGAGAGTGTGCCCGGCGACTTGCTGCTCGACGGCCCATAGGACGTCGCTGTACTCGTCGAGGCCGAGCAGGACGTGCTCGATGACCGGTCCTTCCGAGGGCGTCAGGGTGCGCAGCCAGACCACCAGGGAGTGGTCGTCGAGGCCGGTGCTGCGGAACAACGACCAGTCGGCGGGCGGCGCCAGCGGGTAGGTGCGCCCGAACCCGTCGGTGACGGTGGGCTGGTGGACGGTGAGCAGGTGCCCGGCCTGGGCGGGGACGGGGAGGACGAACCAGTCGTCGCTGTGCGAGGCGATCAGGTCGATCAGCAGGGTGGTGGCGAAGTGGCTGGTGTCGGGCGGGTATCCGCCGATGTCGACGGCCGCGTCCTCGATCTCCCACCAGCGGGGCAGCGGCGCGCCCGGGTACTGGAGCTGAGTCGGGTAGCAGGTGATCGCTCGGGACACCGTGTCGGCTGCGGCGCCGCCCGCGGGTGGGGAGGTCTCGGCGTCGGCGGCGAACCAGTCGACCCGGCCGCCCCGGTGGCGGTGCAGCCGCAACTGCCGGCCGTCGGCGGGGTCGCCGACCGGGAATCCGGCTTCGTAGACCAGCTCGTCGCTCTGCCAGTGGTCCGCGGGCCGGGCGGCGGGGATGCCGAGCCCGGCGAAGTCGGCATCGGTGAGGCCGAGTTGGGTGCGGTCGCGCCAGAGGGCGTAGCCGTCGAAGCCGCCCGCAAGGCGGCCGTACGGCGGGGGAAGCCGGCGGCCGTAGTCGCCGTACGGGGGCGGCGGCCCGGCCAGCCGGTACTCGGGGCCGGTGTCGGCGAGGGTTGCCGCGGCCCGTGCGGCGACGGCCGCGCCCACGCGGATGCGGCGGCCGACCGTCCACCACTCGTCGGGTTCGGCCTCCACGATGGCCTCGGCCGGGACCGTTGTCGGGTCGCGGTCGGGGCTGCCGGGTTCGGGACGGATCGGCGTGTGGACGACGGTCAGGTCCACGGCGACCGGGGTGCTGGCGTTCTCCCCCTGGTGTTCGCCGAGTTGCCACTGCCGGGCGAGGAACCAGAGCGGGTCGTGCAGCGTGGCGGCGAAGCCGGCCGCGAAGGTCCGTGCGCGCGGGTCCGGTTCCAGGCGCCGGTAGGCGTCGAAGCGCTGGGCCATGGGCCGTTCCTCTCGGTCGGCGGAGCGGGGGCGGGAAGGGAGCGGGGCGCGGGGGCTAGTCGGGGAACGCGATGCCGGTGCCGAGCGGGACGGCGGTGCTGCCGGTGGCCGTGAGGGTGATCGTGGGGGCGACGGCCAGGTGGGCGCCGAGCGCGTCGGGTTCGACGGCCCGCGCGTGCGCCGACTCCCGTGTCTCCGCCAGCACTTCGACGAGTTCTTCCGTGTCCAGGGCGGCGCCGTACCCGCTGCCGAGGTCGGCAGGGACGGCCAGCAGGATCGCCTGCGGAGCGCGGGCGGCGGGGCCGTTGAAGCCGAAGGCGGCGGTGGTGACCTGGTCCGGGTCGGGCGCGGTGTCGCTCCAGGCGTCGATCAGCGCGGCGGCGACCCGCCGGCCGGTCTGCCAGCCGGGTGCCGCGGCGGTGTAAGCGGCGACGAAGCGCGGCATGGGCTCGCGTGACCGTCCCGGCTGCCGGCGAAGGTCCCGGAGGGCGGCCAGCGCAGCGGTCTGCCAGGGGTCGGCCGGCGCGCTGCTCCAGGCGGTGAATCCGGGGAAGCCGGACCATCCGTGGGACTCCGGGGATCCGGGAGATGCGGCCTCGGGACCGCCGGCGGCGGTCGCGGCGGCCAGTTGGAGGGCTTCGACGGTGGCCAGCCGCGGGTGCACCGAGGCGACGACGGTGAGCCACTCGGTGTCCAGGTCCGGCTCGGGAGCCGCGGTGTGCAGGCCCGCGATCCGTGCGAGGACGGCCGCGTCGATCCCGGTGAGGACGGCCAACCGCCCGCCGGGCGCGGCCAGTTCGGCGATGGCCTGGCCCAGCGGCTGGGTCGTGTCAGGCGGCGGGGCGGCCGCGAGGCGGGCGCGCATTGCCTCCTCGGCCCGCTGGGCCAGGCCGGCGGCCTGCGGCTCGGGGGCGGCGGCGCCCGGTGGGCTGGTCAGCAGCCGGAGCAGGGCCCGCGGATCGTCGTCGTCGGCGACCGGGGTGACGCCCCAGCGCAGTGCGCGGAACAGGGCCTGGCGCAGCAGGACGGGGTCGGCGGCCGTCCTGGCCGCGGCGAGCTCGTCGCTCATCCGCTGCGCGCCGGCGCGCAATGTGGCGTAGCGGGTGCGGAGTTCGGCGAGGATCTGCCCGTCCAGGGTGCGGACCTCGTCGGCCTGCGCCGGGGTGAGCGCGGTGGGTGCCACGTCGCGGAGGAACAGCGGCGTGCCGCCGAGGGCCTGCACGACGTCGCGGGCCAGCTCGTGGCGCTGGGTGCCGGTGCCGGTCAGCGCTGTGCCGGGGGCCGCGCCGAGGGCGGCGCGGGCCAGGTCCGACAGCAGGTCGGCGGAGAGCGACAGGGTGTCCGCGGGTTCCAGGCCGAGGCGGTCGAGGGTGACGGCGCTGCCGTCGGGCGCCTGCCAGGACCAGTCCGCGGCCGCGCCGGCCAGCGCGGGCAGAACGTCGGCCACCGAGGCGTCGGCGAGGCGGGCCGGCGGGACGGCCGGGTCGCCCGAGTCGGGACCGGTCGGGGCTGGCACGTAGGGGATCACGCTGACGGCGGCCGTGGTGAGCGCCTCGCCTGCCAGCGGGGTTTCGGTGAAGGCGAGCGTGGGCGGCCTGGCCAGTCCGGCGGCGGAGTCCATGGCGGCGCCGGCCCGGTCGGCCTGACCGCTGACGACCTGGTGGACGGCCTCGGCGACGAGTAGGTCCCCGTAGGCGTCCAGCACCGGCTGCAGTTCTCCGAGCCGGTCCCGCTGGGCGGGCGTCACGATGACCGGCGGCCCAGACGCGAGCAGGCCGGCCAGCGCGTCAGGCCCGTGGCAGACCCGGCCCCGGTCGTAGCGTCCGGTCGTCATCGGGTAGGTGCGCCGCAGGGTGTCGATGCGGCTACCGGCCTCCTGGGCCACCGTTCCCTGCACGGTGCGGACGCCGATGATCTGCTCGACGCGGCGGCCGAGGGCCTCGAAGACGTGGCTGCCGAGCCGCACTTCCTCGGCCAACTCCTCCGCGAGGCGGACGCGCTGGGACTCGAGCCGCATCGACCACCGGTCGGAGGCGCCCGAGGTCTCGGCGCTCTCGGTGACGTACTTGTCCCGCAGGATCGCGGCGGTCAGTGCCTGCGGATGCGACGGCGCGTGCAGCAGCCCGCCCTCGGTGGGGCCGGGCTGTCCGAGCAGCGGGCCGTCGAGCCAGCCGTATACGCCGAGGCGGAAGCGGCTCTCGGGCTGCTCGCGCAGGAACTCCAGGCGCCGGGCGGCGATGCCGGTCAGCCAGGGGTCGAGCCGGTGGGTGGCGGTGTCCAGGGTTGCCCGCAGGGCCCGTTCGATGTCGTTGAGGATGCCCGCTCTGGGCGGTGTGCCGGTGCCGGACGCCGCCTCGGCGATCGTCTTCCAGAGGTGGTTGACCCCTTCGAGGACCGATGCGCGGACGCGCCCGGCCGGGTGGTCGTGCGAGGAGTTGGGATCGTACTGGCTGCTCAGGGCCTGCAGCACGGTCGGCTGGGTGTCGTCGCCGATCAGGGGCTCGAGGATCGGTTCCGCCAGCCCCGCGTTGAACTGCGCGACGCCGGCCGCGCTGAGCGTGGCCGAGTGCAGCGCCAGGCGGACCAGCAGGCTGTCGGGCAGCACCCCGCGCCACTCCTCGTAGAGCTGGCCGGGCCGGTGGCCGTACCGCTCCACGTCGGTGAGCAGCCTGACCAGTCCGGCCTGTGGGGTCATCACCGGAACGGGGTTGCCGTCGGCGTCGGTGGTCACACTGCCGTCGGGGTTCTCGTAGAACCAGTACGGCCACCTGGTGGGGACGACCAGCGGGGTGGCGAGGGGCTCGACGTCACCGAAGGTGACGAGTTGCCGGATGCCGGGCGGGTCGTCGGGGCCGCGTCCCAGCAGGTCGTACAGCGGGGCGAAGGTCTCGTGCACCCACGCGTCGAAGAGCTGCTGGTCCAGCAGCTGCATGCTGCCGTACACCGCCGCCCACAACTCGACGGCCAGGAACGGGCGGTGGGCGTAGCCGGCGGATACCCCGTCGTGGGCGACGAGGTCGAGCAGGCGCTTGGTGCTCGCGCCGACCGAGGTGCCGGCGTCGCGTGCGGTCGCCGCCCACAGCGCGCGCATCGGCAGCAGGGCCGAGCGCAGCCGCCCGTCCTGCGCGGCGTCCGGGCCCTCGTCGGGCGCGGTCGCCCACTGCTCCAGCGCGGCGGTCGGCAGCAGTCCGTACGGCTGCGCGGCGATCCGCAGGGGCGGCAGCGGGCCCTCGGGGCGCAGGTGGCGGGTGGCCCACTCGGCGAGCACGTCCCCGTCCTCGGCGCAGCCCCACAGGTCGCGCAGCGTGTGCCCCCACAGGGCGGGCCACAGGGCCCGGACCAGGGTCTGGTCGAGTTCCTTGGGCCCGACGGCCCTGGGCAGGGGCGGCAGGTCGGCGCCGTCGCCGGCGAGGGACCGGGTGAGGTCGTCCTCCTCGGGGAGCGGGCTGCCCAGGGCGTGCAGCCTGGCCTGTGCGATCGGCAGCCATGTTCCGGGGTCGTCGCCGAGCGGGGCGGCCTGCCGACCGTCCACGGCGTTGGTGGGTGCGCCGAGCGCCAGGGTGGCGACCTCTCCGGCGTCGATCTGGGCCCGGAAGAGTTGCTCGGGGCTCTCGTCGCCGATCCCGACGAGGTAAAGGGTGCGCAGGTCGTCCGGGGAGCGGCCGGCGGGGAACGGGATCTCGACGCCGAGGCCGGCGTTCTTGGCGGCGGTCCAGTCGGCCCACCAGCGGGTGCGTTCGTCCTGGCCGCCCGCGCTGCCGTGGCCGGTGGCCCGGTCGGCGCCGATCACGTCGAAGACCAGTGCGTCCAGGTCGGGTTGGGTGGACGTCGCCGGCTCGGGGGCGTCGCCGCCGAAGGCCCACCACACGTCGAGGCGGGCGGGCAGTTGGCCGACGCGGTTGGCGGCCGGCGGCGTGTCGCAGACGCGGCTGGTGTCGATGGTGACGGTGCCGCCGGCGGCGGTGGGCGGGCAGGCGGTGGTGAGCCAGGCTGCCCGCGCGGCGCCGACGTGCGAGCAGAGCGCCGCGAACGCCTGGCGCCCGGCCGGCTTGTCGAGCCAGTCGTCGAAGCCGAGGGCCCGTTCGGCCGGGGTGAGGGCGGCGGCGGTCTCCTGCCACATCGCGGCGAGCCGGGACGCTTCCGCCGGCTTGGGGACGGGGTCGTCGCGCAGGATCGACGCCTCGTCCGGCACGATCCGCAGCCACAGCGTCCGGTCGTCCTCCGGCGGGATCATCGTCTCAAGGCGTACGGGGAGCAGCACTGCGACATCGCGTTCCAGGTAGGGGCGTTGGATCGCGGGGACGGCGAGCCACAGGCCGTGCACGACGCCGGCGAGCTCGTCGAACGCGTCGCTGCCCGCCGCGGCCCGCAGCGTGGCGACGTCCTCGAGCCCGATCCTGCCGCCCGCTGCCGCCCGCTGCCGTGCGGTGGTGACCAGTGCGGTGGCCGCCTGTGGGGTGATCAGGGGTGCGCGGCCGAGGGCGGTCAGCGCCGCGTCGCCCGTGAGCAGGTCGAGGAGCTGGGAGCCGTCGACGAGGTCGGGGCGCGCGAGGTGCGCAAGCAGCGCGAGGCAGCAGGCGCGATCGGTGAGGTCGCGTGCGGCGGCCTGCGCCAGTCGCTCCGCCTCCGCGAGGGCCTGCTGCGCGGCGGGTCCGTTCGTCTGGATGGCCTGGTTCAGCAGCGCCTTGCGGCGCTCCGCGATCGTCATGGCCGCAGCCCCAGCTCCTGGAGGTAGGGACCCGAGATGGCCACCCGGGTCTTCTGGTCGATGGTGGCGATGGCGTACTGGGCGGCGCTGGCAGCGGTGCCGCCGAGCGGCGTGCCGGTCTGTCCGTCGCGGGCCCGGAAGCGCAGTTCGGAGGGTGGTTCATCCAGCACCAGCCAGAACTGGGCGAGTTCGGCGGGGTCGACGTCGAACGCGAAGAAGACGACGTCGCGGCTGACGGCGCCCTGGAAGGTGGGGCCGATGAACACCCGGGCGTCGCGGCCGCCCGCGGGGAGGGCGAAGTCCGGGGTGGTGGAGAGCGTCGCGTCGTCGGCCGCGTCGGTGGCCTGGGCGCGGACCAGGTAGACCTGGGTCGCGGGATAGCGCCAGAACAGGTCGGATCGGAAGACGATGACGAGGTCCTCCTTGCCTGTGGTGTCGCCCGGCTGGCGCACCTGGTGCTGCACGTCGCCGAGTGCGGTGGCGGCGTCCCATGCGGCGACGGGCCGGATCTCGGCGACGCGCCGGCCCTGCGCGAAGTCGACGTGGCCCCAGAACATCAGCAGCGGCGTACCGGTGCGGTCCACGGGGACGTTGCGCCAGTGGAGTTCGCCCAGGAGTTGCTGGTTGAGGCCGGTGAGGTAGGCGTCGACGAAGCGAGGGTTGGTGCGCAGCGCGACGATGCTGTCGCGGGGCAGCCGTTCGAGGCCGGGCAGCAGCCACTGCTTGGCCTGGTCGCGCAGCAGGGTCCAGGTGGGGAAGTCCAGTCCGAGCGGCACCTCGGGCGGCCGCAGGTCGCCGATGGGGAGCCCGCCGATCCGGGATCCGACGCGGCGTCGCGCCGGTGCGTCGGCGCCGTGGGGGTCCACGGCCTGCGTCACCACGGCCGCCACCTCGTCGATGCCGACCGGCAGGCACGGGTCGGGCGGCGGCGCCGCCAGCATGCCGCCGACGGCCCCGCGCAGCCTGCCGATGTCCACCGGGTGATCGCCTACGGGCGGCGGGTCGGCGTTCGGCTCCCAGCCGGTGGCGAACAGGCAGGCGCGGGTGGCGGCGACCAGGAGTTCGCGGGTCGCCGTCTCGCCCATGTGGTCCTGGAGCAGCAGGACGTGCAGCCCGCAGCGGCCGTGCTCGGCCTCGATGGCGGCGGTCAGCTCCGCGAGGTCGGTGAAGAAGTCCTCGTCGATGGTGCGGCCGGTCAGGTCCTCGACGGCGCGTTCGGTGCCCCAGCCGAGCGGGCGCAGGTCGAGCACGGACGGGGCCTCGACGGGACCTTGGCCGAGTGCCTGGCCGAGCGTGTCGGCGTGCGGGAGCCCGCGCGGGAGCCGGGGCGGCCGCGGCGGGCAGCGGTTGGCGGCGGCGAGCAGCTCGTCGCGGCCGACCACACCGGAGGCGCTGTGCCGGACGGCGGCACGGCCCCGGTGCAGGGCGCGGCGGGCCGCGGACGAGAAGAGGGCGGGGTCGAGGGGGCTGTCCGGGCCGGTGACGGCGCCCATGGCGGTGCCGCCGGCGGTCCGCATCCGGCGCATCAGCGGGGCGAGCAGGTGCACTTGGCGGGCGGGTTCGGCCGGCAGCCGGCGGGTCCACAGCGACTGCGCGGCCAGCAGCCCGCAGGCCAGGCCCTCGATCAGGTGCGCGGCCGCGCGGACGCCGCCGAGCTGTGCCGTCGCCGCGTCCAGCAGTTCCTGCTGGCCCTCGATGCCCATCCAGGTGCCGAGGCCGGCCGTGCCGCGCAGGCGCGGGTCCGCGTTGAGTTCGCCGCCCCAGCCGGTGGCCTGGGGGTCGGCGGTCCAGGGCAGGCCGTAGCGGGGCGGCTGGACCACCTGGCGGTGCAGCGGGTCGGTGGCCGCGAGTGCCTGCACCGCCGCTTCGTAGGCGATCAGGTCGGCGCGGGCGGCCGCCTCGGCGGGACCGTCGGGGGCGCCGCCGAGTCCGGTGATGGCGCCGGGTACCTCCAGGTCCTCGGCGAGCGCGCCCCGGCGGTAGGCGAGCGGCGCCCGGCCGAGACCGGGCACGGCGGCGGGGGTGAGGGCGAAGGCGAGCGTCTCGAAGTCCCCGGCCGGGCCGGTCCAGAACCGCCAGGTGCGGAAGGCGGGGAGGCCGGCAGGGACCTGGCCCGCGGCGGGGTCCCAGGCGAAGCCGCCGCTCTCGTCGAAGGCGGGCACCAGGGCGGCCACGTAGGCGGTGTCCGGGAGGAGTTCACGCGGGGAGATGAGCCGGGACAGGGGCTCGGGGCGCTTGCCGTCGTCGTGCACGTGCGCCCACCGGTAGGCGTCGCCGGGCGGGTAGGCGTCGAAGACGCCGGGGCTGTCGATGCGCAGCAGCGGCCCGTCGATGCGTACCTCGTCGGTGGTGCCGACGAGCAGGGCCAGCCAGGGCGCGAGCCGGTCCCCGGCGGCCAGTTCGGGCGTGTAGCGCCAGGGCAGGTCCGGTTCCGCGAAGTCGACGTGCACCAGCTTGGTGGCCTCGACCTCGTGCGCCAGGTCGCCCGGCACCGTGCGCAGCACGGCTTCCCGCACCAGGCCGGCCACGTCCTGCGGGGCCATCAGGTGGAAGTCGACGCCACCGGTGGCGGTCTCGCCGGTGATGTCGTCGGCCAGCGTCAGCGGAAGGTGGCCCACGAGGCGTCCGTCGGTCAGCGCCGGGCTCGCTACCATGGCGAACATCGACGAGCGCTGCCAGCTCAGGAACCGCACGGCCGCAGCCTCCCCTTGCCGCTCACAGCGCGACTTCCGTGTCGGCTGAGGGAAAGGCGGTGCCGAGTCCGGAGCGGGCCAGCTGGAAGGCTTGGAACGGTGATTCGCCCAGCCGGCTCGGCGAGCCGTCCGCGGCGTACACGTCGGCGGTCTCGGCTGCGACCGTGACCTTCGGCGGGCCGGGGTCGATCCGGGGTGTCATGGTGCGGTCCTCCAGCGCGGAGTGCAGCGCCACCGTCAGATAGGGCTCGGCGAGGAACGGCAGCAGCCGCAGGCGGGTCGGGCGCTTCACGAGGTCGATCTTCTCCGTGTAGGTCTCGGCGGTGGACGTCCTGTCGGCTGCCGCGCCGAGCCGCAGCCCGGACGGCAGTTCCTCGAAGGCGGCGTTGTTGAGGGTCTGCGAGGACTGCAGGTCCAGTTCCGCGAACGTGCCGGGGCTGAACCAGTCCGTCTCGTCGCTCGCCTGCCAGCCGGCGGGTGGCACGAGCCGCACCTGGTGGGCGCCGTCCAGCGGCACGCCGCCGAGCCGCTGGATCAGGGTGTTCAACGGGATGCGCTTCTGCTCCCAGACCATGCGGCCCTTGGGCGCGATGAGGACCCCGGCCACCGCCGGCCGGTCCGGCGCCGGCAGCACCGACGGATCGCCGCCCTCGGCGCGCAGGTTGCGCACCTCCCCCAGCTCGGGCGCCAGTTCCTGGACAGGGCTGGTGATCGGGGCCGGGTGGTCGGCGTCGTGGCCGCCGAGTTCGAAGGTGGCGCTGCCGGAGACCTTGATGCCGAGCCGCCGGACGCTGCCTTGGGCGTGCACCACGACCGGGCCGGGCCCGCTGATCGTGCCCTTGACGTTGACGCTGGCGAAGGAGACGCCGAAGGCCTCGACGGAGAACCCGGCGCTGAAGTCCGCCTGGAAGTGGAACGGCCGGAACTGCAGCAGCGCGTCGAAGACGAAGTGGCCGCTCGCGCTGAGCGGTCCCAGTTCCAGCCCGGCCTCCACGCGGGCGCCGGTCTGCAGGGTGTTGGAGGTGAACGCGAGGTAGAACTCCAGCCGCACGTAGGCGTGGGCGACGACGTGGACGTCCAGCGCGGCGCCGACCCGGTCCAGCCGCGGCAGGTCCAGCGGCCCGGGGTCGAACCGCGGGTGGAAGCCCCCGACGGTGAACAGCACGTACGGGTTGTCGCCGTAGGCGAGCCGGAAGGCCATGGAGCCCGACAGGCGGAAGACGCCGAGGGCGTGCGAGCCGACCAGCGCGGCGTCCAGGGAGATCCGCCGGCCCGGCAGGTCGACGATGCCGAGGACGTCCATCCGCAGGTAGAGCAGCGCCGCGGTCTCGTCGGCGCCGATGAGCGCGCGGATCGAGCCGAGGATCACCACCCTGCACGGGCCGGGCAGCTCGATGATCAGGCCGAGGTCGATCCGGACGATCGGGGCCAGCCAGCCGATCTGCACGGTCGGGCCCACCAGGAAGCCGCCTTCGGCCGCCGGGAAGAGCGCGCCGAGATCGCCGAGCAGCGCGGGCGCGTTGCGCACCGGGTCCTCGCAGAACAGCACGTTGCCCGCGGTGCCGCCGGCCAGCCGCTCGCGCAGCAGGTCCACCTGCGCGCGGCGGTTCATGCCGACCAGCCCGCCGAGGCCGGTGAGCTCGAAGCCGAACCCGAGCTGGATGCCCGGGGTGAACCGGATGCCCAGCACGGCGACGAACGACGGGTGGTCGCCGGCCTGTTCGTAGATGCCGTAGGCGGTGGCCTCCAGGAACGCCAGCTTGAGGCGCAAGGCGCCCCCGAAGCGGTTGGCGGGCGGGTCGAAGAGCAGGTAGCCGCCGCCGGTCACCGGCCCCGCGTCCAGACTGGCGCCGATCCCGGTCGGCGCCTTGAAGCCGTACGTGACATCGAGCGGGCCGGCGTTGCCGCCGCCAGGGGGGAAGGCCAACTCGGCGGTGAGGCCGATGCGTTCGACGAGCAGGGCGAGGGGGCCGAACCTCGCGAGCAGGGTGGCGGACAGTTCCACCGGCAGGCCGCCGCCGGTGCCCGGCGTCAGCGCCACCGTGACGGTCTGCACGTCGACGGGACCGAGCGAGAGATGGACCGGCAGGTCGGCCTTGAGCGCGGCGCCCCCGCGGACGTAGATCCTCCCGTCGGACCAGCGGACGGCGAGATCGAGGTCGGCCTGGACGGCGTCCTTCTGGATCAGCGTCTTCAGCAGGCTGCTCGTGCCGCCGAGCTGGAGCACGAGCCGGCCGCCTTGGAGGGCGAGTTCCAGCGTCGGCGCGGCGTGGGCGGATCCGCCGGCCGCGTCCTTGACGAAGTCCGCGCGGGCGGACGCCGACACCGAGGCTGCTTCCAGCCGGGTCTGTCCGGCCTCGCCGAGCAGCACCACGGAGGTCTGCGGTGGCGCGGTGCCGATCACCGCCTCGGCGCTGACCGTGCCGGCCACCGGCGGGGCACCGGCCGGCGGGGTCAGCAGCAGCGCCCCCGGCGGGACGAGTCGCACCGCCAGCCCCGCGGGCAGGTCGGGTCCGGTGACCAACCGCACGTGTGCGCCCGGCAGTTCGATGGGCGGCTCGTAGGTGAGTCCCCCGGGAACCGCGAAGCGCAGGACGGCGCCGAGCCCCGGCGGACTCGTCGTCGTGTCGACGGTGACCGTGCCGCCGAGGAGGTCGAGCAGGGGGCCCGTCGGCGTGTCTGTGAGCACGGTGGGGAGGGCGGCGAGTTTGCCCGCCTCGGCCAGCGCCGACAGCAGCGCACGGCCGTCGAACGCGAGGGTGTTCCACCCGTAGAGGCTGGTCAGGTACGCGCCCGGGGAGCCGAGCAGGGGGCCCAGCCGGTCCAGGCGCAGGCGCCGCACGACGAACGCCGGCCGGGCCGGGTTGCCGGGCACGCCCGGGTCCTGGTGACGGTCGACCAGGCCGCAGAGGGTGAGCGCGTTGCACGCGCTGCGGTTCGCGCGCTCCAGATGGCTGATCGCCATCAACTCAAGTACTTGGGTGGGAAGTTGGGTGGCGAACGCGGTCACCTCGTCGGCTGTCACGCCCGTGATCGCCGGCGCGAGGGCGGTGAGCCGGTCGCCGACGGCGTTCAGCCGGCTGCGGAGCACGCCCACCCGCTCGACCAGTGCGGTGGTGCGCAGGACGACGCCTGCCGTGTCGTCGGCGGCGATCGCCGTACTCAACTGGTCTGTCAGATCGAACAGTTCGTCCGCCGTGTCCCGGGCGGCGCCGACCGCCGTCTGCCAGTCCGCGTCGTCGAGCACCTGCTGTGGCAGCCCGAGGCCGAGGCCGGCGACGAGCACGCCGACCTGCTCCGGAAGGAGGGCGACGCGGAGGGGTGCCAGCGCCCTGCCCAGGCCCCGGCAGAGCAGCGCGAGGGCGCTCGCGCTCACGGCGACGCCTCCAGTCCCGCCGCAAGACCCGCTTCGAGACCTGGTTCCAGGCCCGGTTCCAGGCCCGGTTCGATACCCGCGACGAGCTCCAGCACCTGGCCGTACGTGCGGCCGCCGAGCCCGGCCACGAGCGGCACGACCCGGTCCAGGTCACGGACGAGTCCGGGGCTGCCGAGGCCGCGCAGCGCTCCCGCGAGCGCCTCCACCCGGTCCGCCCACGAACGCCCCTCGACCTCGGCGGGCAGTGTCTCGGCCCGGCGTTCGGCCACCGCGGTGAGCGCGCGGACGAGGTCCGGGCCCCGCCCGCGGTGCCAGGCGACGACGAACGGGCGGCTGTCTTGCAGCAGGGCCCGGACCTCGGGCTCGTGCCGCCCGTACAGGTCGAGGAGTTCCCGCCCGAACGCCGTGCGCGCCAGGGCGTGGTGCGGTCCGGTCGGCGTCGGGGTGACGACCGGCCCCCAGGTGGACGGCGACGTGGCGGCGACGCGGATGTTCAGCTCCCGCTCCACTTCCCGGATGGGGACGGCCCAGGTGAAACCGATGTCGTCCGGGGTCTGCGCTCCTCCCCACAGGAGGCCGATCACCCGCCTCCTGCCGTCGATGATCGCGGCCCCGGAGTCACCGGGCTTCGAGAACGCCGACGCGTCCTTGCCCGTCGACGAAATGAGGATCGACGGCACGGTCACATGGGTCCAGGCGGGCACGAAGGCGACGTCGACACAACCGACGAGCCCCTGCGTCCACCCGGTCTCGGCTCCGTACTTGTGGACTTCATACGAAAGGTTCTTCAGTGCGGGCAGCACGTCGCCGGGCAGCGTGGACCAGTCGAGCAGCGGACTGACGTAGGCGACGCCGGCCAGCTTCACCCCGTCGATCTTTCCTTCGTCCACATCCCAGTCGTCGTTGATCGTCGCGATCGACGCGTCCACCTTCTTGACGCCGCGCAGCACCCGCCCGACGTCGGGCTCGCAGCACTCCGAGCAACTAACCTGCACGACCCGGCCGCCTGGCTGGTCTCCGAGCACGTGGCGGCACGAGAGCAGCACGTCGGGGCGCTTGCCGTCGGGCACGTTCGCGGTGCGGGCGGTGATGCCCAGGGTGCCCTGACCCACTTCCCGCTCCGGCTGGCCGGGGGCCGAGGCGGTGTACCCGCGGACCGAGCTGCCGCCGGCCACTCTCTTGCTCTGGAGCTCCGGCTCGCTCTTCTTCATCTCGACGACATGCGTCTTGACGCCATTGAACAGCGGGGGGACGACCTGTCTGATCGGGGGCAGCCCTGAGCCCGGCTGCGATCCCGCGATCACCCAGATGGCAAGCTCCCCGGTGGGGTGACCGTTCGCGTCCACGTTGCCGCCCAGGCCGACCCCGTAGATCCTCGTGTCCAGGTCAAACAGGGACACCTGCCCGTCCCGCTTGATGCGCAACGTCTCGTCGTCGCTGGGCACTGCACCTCCCGCCGGTGAGCAAGGTGCACCCAGGGTAATTGATAGCCTTTGTCCGTTTCCCTGCCTTGCCGGGGGAATCACCCGTTGGTGATGTCCGCCGGCGCACCGCCCCGCGGGCCGCCGCGTGGCTGCACGACGAGGCCGGCCCGTTCCTGCCGCTCGACGAGGCGCAGCGCGCCCGCATCGGCCGTATCGCTCGTGAGGCGGCCCGGCGTATCGAGCGGACGGTCGGAATCGAGCAGCGGCGCGCGTACCCCATGGACGACCGACCGTGCCCATGGTGCGGCGCCGCACGAGCTCGTCGCCCTCGAACAGGCCCTCGCCGCAGCCGAGCCGCGGCGCAAGCGGGCCGAGGCTCGGCGCCGGCAGCGCGCGGCCGCGAAGACCAGCACGAACGCGGACGCCGCGGCGTAGCCTCCACACGTCAGTGCCCCCACCGAGTCGGCTCGGCGGGGGGCACTGATGCGTACAGCTATCAGCCTGCGGCGGCCCTGATGGGGATTCTTGGAAACGACCGGTGTTACTCCTCGCCTCACTTGATCCAGTTCTCAACGGCTGGGGAGGGTTGGCAGGTATCACGCCGGCGACAAGCCGGTGCCGCGAGACCGGTCAGGTGCAGCCCGTGCTCGCGGCCCTGCTCAAGGCTGTACGAGGCTCTTCCGGGCGGACTTACGCCTCTTCCGCGGGAATGGCCGGCCGTGCCGCGTAGCGGCTGCGCATCGCGTCGCTGGCTGCGGGGCCCGCGGTGAAGACGTAGGCGGCGCTGTCGTCGAGTCGGCGGCCGGTTTTGGCGTCGACGACGACGGGCTCAACTTCCTCGCCGCTGTGCGCGTCGACGAGGATCATGCTGCGCTCCGTCGGCGTGAGGCGGGCATTGCCCCACGCGGCCAGGGCGACGATCACCGGGCGCAGCGAGCGCCCGAGTTCGGTCAGGACGTACTCGTGCCGGACAGGGCTGGTCTGGTAGGGCCGGCGCTCCAGCAGGCCATCCGCGACCAGGGTCTTCAGCCGGGTGGTGAGCATGCTGGAGGAGATGCCCAGGCTCTCCTGGAACTGGTCGAAGCGGGTGTAGCCGTCGAAGGCGTCGTGGAGGATCAGCAGTGTCCACCACTCGCCGACGTGTTCCACCGTTGTGGACAGCGGGCACTCCCGGTCCTCCAGCCTGATCCGGCTTGCCACGGCGACCATCCCCTCAGTTACTGCTAAAGTCGAAGTTAGTAGCTTCGATTTTAGCAGCCAAGACGGGGGCGGTGCCTCGCATACTCGCGCCCGGGAACGGAGCACAACGTGACCACATCCATCAGCGAATCCCTCGAAGGCCGACGCGCTCTGGTCACCGGCGGCACCAAGGGCACCGGAGCCGCGATCGCCCGACGGCTCGCCGAGGCCGGCGCGACCGTGCTGGTCACCGCCCGCAGCCGCCCCGACGACGTCGAGGAGAAGACGTTCATCGCCGCCGACCTGTCCACCGTCCAGGGCGCCGCCCACGTCGCCTCCGAGGTGGACGCCCGCGTGGGAGGCGTCGACATCCTGGTCAACACGCTCGGCGGCTCCGAGGCACCGGCAGGAGGATTCGCCGCGCTCGGCGAGGACGACTGGACCAGGGAGCTGAACACGAATCTGCTGGCCGCCGTCCGCCTGGACCGCGCCCTCCTCTCACACATGATCGCCAAAGGCAGAGGGGCGGTCGTACACGTCACCTCGATCCAGCGCCGCATGCCGCTGTGGAACGGAACTCTGGCCTACGCCGCCGCCAAGGCCGCCCTGACGACCTACAGCAAGGGCCTGGCCAACGAGGTCGCCCCCCACGGCGTCCGCGTCAACACCGTGTCACCCGGCTTCGTCCAGACCTCGGCCGCTGACAACCTCGTCGCCCGGATCGCCCACGACGCCGGTATCACCCAGGAAGCGGCGCTGGGCCGGCTCATGGACTCCCTGGGAGGCATCCCGCTCGGCCGTCCCAACCAGCCCGAGGAAGTCGCCGAGCTCGTCGCCTTCCTCGTTTCCGACCGCGCCTCGGCCATCGTCGGCGCCGAACACGTCATCGACGGCGGCACCACCCCCACCGTCTGAACCCGCCACCACCATCAGGAGCGTCATGCACGACAACCAGCCCCGGACCATCACCCCCGACGACCTGCCCGAGGTGATCACCCGCTACCTCACAGCCCACCGCGCCCACGACACCGCCACCGCGGTCACGACGTTCACCGACGACGCCACAGTGATCGACGACGGCAACACCTACCAGGGCAGCGCCGCGATCGAGCGGTGGCTGGACCGAGCCGCCACCGAATTCACCTACACCATCCACCTCACGAACGCTCAGGAGACCAGCAAGGCCCACTACATCGCCACACACCACCTCGAAGGCAACTTCCCCGGCGGCACCATTGATCTCCGCTATCGGTTCACGCTGCGCGACGACCTCATCGAACACCTCGCCATCGAACCCTGAGCCCGCTCCCACACCACCTGTTGCCCACGAGAAAGACCCCACCCACCCCAGACCGCCCCCTCCCAGCCCTCGCGCCCACCCAGCTACCCGACCAAGAACCAGCCTCAAGTTCGGCATCCACCCGCAGATCAGCACTTGCACGCCTGAGGAATCAAGGCGAGCAACTCCGGACCCATCCTCAGCACAGGGTGAGGAGATTCAAAGATCCCCATCAGAACGGCGCGACGTCCCGCCGGAAACCGCCTCCTCTCGGACCTTCAGGAGTCGTCAGCGCGTTTTCCCCATTTTTCAGGCATAGGCGGTGGTGTTCGGGGATCCTGTTGAGGTACCTCTGAAAACCACTGTGAGCAGACCCCCAGTGCGCGGCCCGCCCCGGAAAGCCTTCGCCGCCCTCATCGCCGCAGCCGGCCTCCCCCTCCTCACCCCCACACCCGCCTCGGCTGCCACCGCCACCAGCCGCTTCGCGAACTACCGCTACGGTGACTGCCTGCGCGAGACCGACGAAACCGGCCTCAAGGGCGACCGCTGCGACACAGGACGCGGCAGCCTCCTGTGGCAGTGGAACGGCCGCCTCAACACCAGCACCACCCTCAAGAACAACTTCTGGGGCCGCTGCCTCGACAGCAAGGACCGGGGCGACGTCTATCCCCTGCGCTGTAACGGCGGCTCATACCAGAAGTGGCGCACCGTCCAGCCCGCCGCCCGCAGCGCCATCATGCTCCAAAGCGTCGGCACGGGCCGCTGCCTCTGCCGGCAGGACAACGGCTACTACCGCACTGCCCGCTGCGACCGAGGCGCCCGGAACCAGCGCTTCACCATCGGCTGAACGGATCTCCCGACCGCTTCAAGATGCCGCCGGGCGAGCAGCTCTACTTTTACGCGAGGCCGGAAGGCGGTCCGTTGCCCGCGGTGGTGATGACCTTGAACGGGGTGCCCTTCCCGTCGCAGATCAGATGGTGTTTACTGCCCGTCTTCCCGCGGTCGACCGGTGACGGGCCGGTCGCCTCGCCCCCTTTTTTTCGCGCGGATGTGGGAGGCATCCACGAGTTCGGGCCGAGCTGCTTGCGCGCGGATCGGGTGAGGCTGAGGCCCTGCGCCGCGTTGCCTGAGTGCGCCTCGAACTGCGCGAGACTGCCCAACTGATAGGCAGCCAGCAACGGGTTACCCGCGCGTCGGGCCGCTTTGATCGACGAGCCGTACCACGTTCGGGCTGACCCGTTGTCACCCATGTCCCAGTGAAGCCACCCGGCGAGGCTCGCGACTTCGCTGCCGACGGCCGCGAGTCTCGCGCGCTCGTCTTCGCCCTCGGCATCCTGCGCGATCGTCTGCGTCAACTTCAGGTGCGACAGCACCGGTCGACGAGCTGCCGCGACGGCGTCGTACCGTCGAGGCGCCGAAATGCGGTCGTCGCCACGCGAAGCGTGGCCGCTTGTCCGGTCTCGGCTGCGTGCGCCCGCTGCGTGGGCGCCATGGAGAGCGCCGGCGCTGCGGCGACTGCCGCGACCCCTCCGAGGAAGCTGCGCCGTTCCACATCGGTTCCGTTTCCATCCCCCCGCCCAGCGTTCGCCGCTGTGTGGTCGGCTAAGCCGACGAGGTGCGGGGGAATCTGAAGATGGCTTGCCACCCGCGACAGTTGAGCCGTTTCGTACGATCCCGCGCCCCTTCCCTCAAGGCGCGAAACCGCGGACTGGCTCGTCCCGCAGCCCTCCCCGAGCTGCTCTTGCGAAAGGCCAGCTGCGACCCGGGCGAGTTTCACCACCCGGCCGTAGTCGCCTGCTCGTGCAGCGTCGCGGATTGCTTGCGCGGACCAGTTCACGGATTCCTTCTCCCCCTCTTGCTACGCGGCATCGGCCGAAAGTGGTGCACCGGTATGCGCCGCACGAATTGCCGTATGCAGTGTGCGGGTAGTTCGTGGCCTCTACAGGATGCAGCGGGGTTGAGTGATCGCACTACCCGTCACCAAGAGGACACTCATGGTCGACATGCGACAGGGCGCGCGACTCCTCGCCCCGAGGCTCGATCAGCGGCAAGAGTTGGTGTTGTCGGGCGAGCCTCGATCGGCTCGCGCGGCACGGCAGTTCGCCCGCGAGCACGTGATGCAGAGCGAGCCGGACGCCGCCGAGGATTACGTCGACGCGATCGTGTTGGTCACGAGCGAACTCGTCACCAACAGCATTCGCTACGGCACCGAGCCCGGCGATGCCCTCGCGCTCACGCTCCACAGTGGCAACGGCCGCACACGGATCGAAGTACGCGACCCGGTCCGCCGGCATCCCCAGCCGCGGCCCGAGTCGCACAAGCGAGACCGCGGCCGAGGGCTGCTGATCCTTGACGGGCTGTGCCAATGGGGCGTTGATGACGCCGCGTTCGGCAAGACCGTGTGGGCCGAGGTGATCGCGAAGTGACACCTACCGAGCAACTCGCCCCGGCCGTCCCGACCTCTGGCGTGATCGCGTCTCTGTCTGTCCGGCCGTGGGTCGACCGAATCGGCGATCGCGGGTTCGCGCCCATGCTGATCACGCACCCGATGCCGCGACGCGACGCCGACACCACAGCCGCGATCGAGTCCCGCATGCTCGGCTTTGCGCACGCCCTCGGCGCGGCCCCCGCTAGCGCCACGCTGCCCGACGTGGGCGAGCGGATCGCCGTGCATAACGGCGTCGTCCTGGTCCGCCTCGACGGCACCCCGCACGCGCTCACCACGCGCGCCGGGAACTGGGGGCGGGTGATCTGCGAGATCGGGCACGTGCTGCTCGCCGTCGGCCTCGCCCCCCCTGTCGACTACTGCGGTCGGCCCTGCGGTGAACGAGTACATCACCGCCTGGATCGCCGCGAACCGTTTGTACTTCGCGGCCGCAAGCGTCGCCGACTCGGCGCAGCGCATACATACCCGGGCGCTCCCCTAAGACAGGGTCGCTCGGCGGTCGAGTCCTCCCCCGTGGCTCCCGCCGAGCGGCCCGACTTCCCACCCCATGCGCACGCCCCCACGATTCCCGCCCCGCTGCGGAGGTGCCACGGTGCCCAGACGCTACGCCTACCGGTGCGAGTTACTCGCCCGCTCCCTCGACGGCACGTACGAGGCGATCCTCGCGACGTACCGCGCGACAACGCCCCGCCTCGCCGCCCGATGGGCCCGGCAGACGACCGGCCGGTACGCCGGGCTGCTCGCTCCCACACCGGCTACGCCGTACCTCTCCCGCGTGCCCCTGGTCAGGGCCCCTGCCTACGGCCCGCGGCCCGACGCCGTTCTGCGCGCGTGGGCAAACACCCCTGAACGGTACGAGCACGTGCTGCTCGCCCTCGCCGAGGGCCGCCCGTACGCGTTCACCGTCACCGACTACGGCGCTCGCTACGAGCTGCGCGTCGACCCGCTGCCGGCCCGACGGGCCCCGCAGATACCCGCGTTCACCGGTCGCACCCGGCCCTCGACGGACCGGGGCAGGCATCGGCGGCCGCGCTTGCTGCGGCCCGTCCCCTGATCTCCGCCCCCGCCGCTGTACGAGCTGCCGGCGGGGGCGGTTGCTCCATCGCACGATCCGACCGAACCACCAGCGAGAGGAACGCGATGTTCAACTACGCGGAACGCATCCCGACGGGAACCCCACTGCCGCAGGGCCACCGCACGCCCCGCCCGTGGGGAACCCGCCGCTTCGTCCCGTACCCGGCCGTCTACGGCGAGCAGACCCGCGTCGAGATCGACCCGGCGACGCAGACCGGCCGCTACTTCAACATGGCCGGCGTCCCGGTCGCGTCGCCCGGTCACGGCACGAGCAGCGGCACCAACCCGTCGACTGGCACCTCGCCCGACGGGCAGGGCGGCGGCAGCACCGACTCGGACACGGGTAACGACACCGACCAGTGACACACGCTGATGCGCGTCCGGTCGCGGTCGTCACGAACGATGACGACCCGACGGCCGACTTTGTGATTGCCGAGCTGCACGGCCGGGGCGTCCCGGTCGTGCGGTTCGACTCCGGTCACTTCCCCGCCACCCTGACGTGCTCCGCCCACATCGGCGGCGGCACGACACAGTGGCGGGGCAGTCTCGCGACCCCAACCCGCGTCTCCCAGCTCGACGGCGTGCGGGCGCTGTACTACCGGCGCCCGTCCGGGTTCGCTTTCCCTCACCTCGACGACCAGGACGCGCGCTTTGCCGCAGCGCAGGCCCGGTACGGGCTCGGCGGCGTGCTCGTGTCGCTGCCCGACTGCCTGTACGTGAACCACCCACACCGCATCGGCGACGCCGAGTACAAGCCGGCCGGGCTCGCCGCCGCGGCCGAGGCCGGGTTCGTTCTGCCGCCGACCCTGATCACGAACCGGCCCGACGACGCCCGCGCGTTCGTCAAGGAACACGGGGCCGTGATCTACAAGCCGCTTGCGACCCCGCTGTACCTCGTCGACGGGCAGGCGCAGACCGTACGCGTCGACGAGGTCACCGAGGACGAGATCGACGACGGTGTCGCCGGGACCATGCACCTGTTGCAGGCCCGTGTCGACAAGGTCGCCGACGTCCGCGTGACCGTGATCGGCGAGCAGGTGTTCGCCGTACGGATCGACTCGGGGCTGCTCGACTGGCGCACTGACTACACCACCCACACGTACACCCCGGTCGCCGCGCCGGCCGACGTCGAGCGCGCACTGTTCGCGTACCTGCGGCACTTCGGGCTCGTCTTCGGCTCGTTCGACTTCACTCTGTCCGACGACGGCACGTGGACGTTCATCGAGTGCAACCCTTCGGGACAGTGGGCATGGATGGAGCCCCCGACCGGGCTGCCCATGACTGCCGCGCTCGCCGATCTCCTGGAACGAGGCAACCACTCATGACCGAACCCGTTCTCGCGAACGAGCTGCGCCACCGGTTTGCCGAGCAGCTCGCCGCCGAGGGCAAGCTGCCGGCCGACTGGCGGGCCGCCGCCGAGACAGTGCCCCGACACCTGTTCACCACGAAGTTCTACGTGCCCACGGACTCGCCGACCGGCGTCACGCGGTACGTGCCCATCACGCGCGAGCTCGTCGGCACCGAGGAATGGCTGCGCCGGGTCTACAGCGACCGCACGCTGATCACGCAGTTCGACGGGCAAGACGTCGACTGGTCGGACCCGCAGCCGCTCGACGGGGGCGACCCGACGTCCTCCTCGACACTGCCCTCGCTCGTCGTGCAGATGCTCGACGCCCTCGACGGCGACGACGAGACGACCGTGACCGAGTACGGCACGGGCACCGGCTACTCGACCGCCCTCATGTGCCACCGCTTCGGCGATCACCGGGGCACCTCGGTCGAGACCGACCGCGGCGTCGCCGCCCGGGCCCGGGTCGCCCTCAACTACTGCGGCTACTCCCCGGGCCTCGTCGTCGGGAACGGCCTCGCCGGCGCCGGGCTGCGCACCCCGGCCGCGCGGACGATCGCGACCATGGGCGTGCGCGGCATCCCGTGGGCGTGGCTGCGCGAGACGACCCCGGGCGGGCTCGTCGTGGCCACCCTGCGTGGGTGGCTGCGCTCCCTCGGGCTCGTACGCCTTGAGGTTCAGGACGACGAGCACGCAGTCGGGCAGTTCATCGCGGCCGAGCCCGGGTTCATGATGGCGCGGCAGCAGCAGGCGCCGGCCAACCTCGGCATGCTGCCCGGCGACGACGACGGCAAGACCCGCGAAACCGAGGTCGGGCCCGAGACGCTGCACATGCCTGACAGCGGGTTCGTTGCACAGCTCGCCATTCCGAACGCCCGCAGCTTTTTCATGCCGGGCGACGGCGGCCGCATGCGGGCGTACGTCCTCGACGCGGCCAACGGATCGTTCGCCGTGCTGACCGAGGACGGCGACGGCTGGTCGGTCCGCGAGGGTGGCCCGGTGTCGCTGTGGGCCGAGGTCGAGCAGTCCCTCGCGCTGTGGCAGGCGGCGGGGTCGCCGCACGCGACCGAATTCGGGGTAAGCGTCGAGCCGGACCGACAGCGGGTGTGGCTCGACGACGCCGAGGACGGCCCGAGTTGGCGGCTGCCGGTCGCGTGACTCGCGCCCGCGCCGCCCCCGCGTCATGGGCCGGGGCGGTGTCGTTCGCCCGGCGAACACCCGCAGCGATCCGCGCAACTGCTGCTTCGGTCGAGAGATGTTGATCACGTACCCAATAGGGGAACCTTCCGTCGCCCTTGCGTTAACGACGTGGTGAGCGATAGGCGGATGGTCAATCGACAGGGTGAAGATCGGTGATGAGGCGGAAGCGTTCCAGAACCGCCAGCGTCGTGTCGTCCACGGCGAATTCGGGGTCCTCCAACCCCGCGCGCATCTCCTCGCTGTGCCAGGACCGCTCGTGGCCCGCCCGCCACTCGGCCACGCTGGTGTCCCCCTCCCCCTCGTCCACCACGTGAGCGAGATCCACCTGCGCCAGCGGGACGACACGCACGTAGGTGACCTCGATGACCGCGACCGGACGGTCATCCGAGTCGATGACCACCGAATGGCTCCCGACTTTCGGCAGGGGCTCCCCTTCATGCTCGTAGTCGACAAGGAGTCCTGTGGTGGAAGTCTTGGAACCGTTGAGCATCGCTGCGACGAGCTGGTCGCGCAGCGGGCCGGGGAAGGCGAACTCGGCCCTGGGCATCGATGCGAGGTTCGCGGGTGGGGTTGATGGCGATTCTTGAAAATGGCTCTGGCCGGAGTTCCGTGAAGCGCCAGGACGTCGGAGTGGAGGTAGTGGGGATCCAGCGGCCCACTTCGCAGGTCGCTACCCAGCAGCGACAACCGGGCCAGCCGTGACCTGAGGACGGTTGGGGAGCAGCGACGAGAGGCTATCCCGTACGAAGTCCGCCGCCCGGTTGATCGACTCTTCGGCCCCGGATTGGTCTTCAAAGACACTGGTAGAGACCATCACTCCGTCCCCGGCGTCCACCCAGTAGTAGGCCACGAAACCGGGGACTCGGCGGAGTAGAGGAACGAACCCCTCGTCCACTCGGCGTCCTGCCTCGGCGGAGTCAGTCACTCCTTCGTAACGCCGAATTACTGCGTACATAGCTGATCTCCTCATGGATCCCAAGGTCACCTTGCGCGAAATGAACTACCCCCACCGGGCATCTCTGACTCGGGGGGCGCCCGGACATGGCCCGGATAGGCGCACCGGTGATCCAACCCCGGGTCTGCTTTGGCTAGGGCTGGGCGAACCGGACTTCACGGAAGTTCGGTCAGAGCCTTGAAAATCCCCAGGCTTGCTCTTCGTTCCTCATTTCGTTGACCTGTCACCGTTGGGCCTGAGCCTCTTGCCTGGAACGGTCAGGCCCGTTCCTCGCTATCAAAAGCGTCCTCGGTGGCTCCGCCCTGGTGCCAGGCATGACGCGGACGGGGTCGAGGTGGAGTTCGTTGGGGCCCAGGCAATCGGCGGCCCAGGTGGCCAGGCGTGAGCCGCAGGCGCAGGCCAGGTTGGGGCCATGCGCCCCGGTGGAACCGCAGCACCCGGTCCAGTTGTCCCCACACGTGAAGGGGGCGAGGCGGGGCAGGACATCGTCTGGGTGGATGACGACGCTGTGGCGCTTGCCCGCGGAGACGGTGGCCCCGGTGTCGGGCCGCAGCAGCTCGCGTCCCGAACTGCGGGCGTGCTGGCGGAGTGCGGCGGCGGGGACGAAGGGCGCGCCCCACGGGTCGGGGTCGATGGCGTAGTGCCCGCGCGGGACGGTGGAGCGGGCCCGCCCGGTCTTCTTGTCCCGGCCGTCGTCGGGGTCGTCGACGTCCGGGACTGTGGGCAGGGCCACCAGTTCCCCGGTGAGCGCGGTCCCGCACTTGGCGCAGTAGAAGACAGTCACACGTCGGGTTCTACCGCCTGGCGGTCCGGCCCGTCACGCGGAAAATCGCCTGGCTGACGGGAGCGAGTCGGGAGAGCCGCCGTTGTGCCGCAGCTCAGCGTCCTGCAGGTGGGGAATCCGGGCGAGCAGGTCTGTCCCATCCCTGAGCAACGGGTGAGGATTTTCAACGAGCCCCATCAGGGTGGCGTCAGTCGTCATGCGGTCACGGTGACTGCCCATGCCGCGCGGACCGACAGGGTCGACGCCGGCTATCTGGGCCTGGCCAGAGACTTCCCCTACCAGGTCGAGGCGCCCCCGAAGAAACCGGGCAAGGACGCCACCCCCGAGGAATTGTCCGTCTGGGAGGAGGCCCGGCGCCAGCAGTCCTCGGAGCGGATCGGCGTCGTGCACGGCAACGCCGAGCACAAGCAGTGGCGCCCCCTGCAACGCTGGATGGGACGCCGCGATTACTACGACGAGACTCACTCGGCCATCGCTGGCCTGGTCTCCGACCGCGCCGCCGAGAGGTGACCACCCACTCGATGACTCGCCAGGCCAGCACGCCCCACCCTCAATCGCGAACCACGTTGTAAGCGCAGGTCAAGGGGGCGCGGTAGAGCCTGTTGCCATTCGGCGACATGCCCGTTACGTGCAGTGGGCATTAATTCACACATAAACTGTGTATGTCTTGAGCGTTCCGGGTGAAGGCCCGGGTCGAGCCGGGGTCGTGGCTTGACGCTCCACACGCGAGGCGCGCCACTCCGTCCAGATGACGGGGCCGCGACCCCATGCGACCCCCGGGCCCCGCCCCGGGGGCGGTACTTTCTTGGGCGGGCTGTGCGTTTGCGCAGGTAGGCGAGGGACCAGTTCCGGACAACGTAGGCCGCTGGGGTGTCCGCGGGGCATAGGCTGACAGACCGTGAAGGAAGCCAGGGACGATCTCGGCGATCTCGTATGGGGCCAGGCCGAAGAGCGCGCCGCGCAGGGCGACACTCTCTACGTGCGCGAGCTGGGGGCACAGTTGGCCGACCTGCATGCGACCGCTGTCGAACAGATACGGAACTACGAGCGCCATCTGGGACATGTGGTGCGCGTGCTCGCCCTGACCCCTGGTCGCGACAGCGTGGTGCAGCTGCTCCAACTCCTCGACGAAAAGCGACCTGCGGGGCCCGGCGCCCGGCCGCAGCTTGTCGCCTCGCTCCTGGCGGAGCATCAGCACGTCGCTGACCTGGCAACCACCCTCTTCGAGCGCAGCGAGCGGGATCGGCTGGACGAGCTGCGAGGCTGTCTCTTCCACGAGTTGGTGCTCCGCGGCGTGGACCTTGACGCGTTCCCGCAACTGCGTTCTTGGCCGCTCGTGCAGCCGAGTTGGCATGCCCTGGCCTGGCTGCCGGCGCACCTCAGTGACCTTGAGGCCCACGTCGACTTTCCGAGCCGCTCGATACGCGGCGCTTCCAGCGAGATGGATACCGAGCTGCCGGCCGAGGGCCGCATGGACCCGCCGACACCACGTACCGCAGTGCGGTCCGGGCTTTGCGACGTCGCGACCCTGGAGGTGCACGAGACCATTACCGCCGCCGTGGAGGCGGGTGGCTGGGGTGCTTGCGGTGCGTGGGTCTTCGTGCTGGACGAAGCCATCACGCCCAACCGTGTGCCTGCTCTGCTGCCGACCCTGCCCATGCGCTGTGTCGACGGGCTCGGTCCCACAGATCGCTTCGAGATCGCTCGCCGCCCGGTGGAGGAGATCTGGAGCCTGCTCTTCGCCACCGCGTCAAAGGGCGGCATGTACAGCTCGGGAGCTCACGGCGCGTTCGGCCGGCTGTCGGCATGGAAGTCGATGGCGGGACTGAGTAGCGCCCCGCCGGACGCGAACGCGCAGCAGGTGGAACGCCAGGCCCGGCAGAGCACATGGTTCCAGTTCGAGGCTGATGCGGACTGGTTCCACAACGAGATCTACGACTACGGCATAGCCGCCCTCTCGCCCGACCGCCGCCGGATCGCGGTCCTTGCAGCGACGGACACAGACTGAGGGCCGCCGATGCGTTCGTTCTCCGCCGTCAGGTCCGCACCCCGGGTGAAGCCCACATCCCAGGAGCCGAAGGGGCCGCTGCCCGGGGCGTATCGGCCGTACCGGCCGCCGCTATTCGCGGCTGCGGGGCGCGAGGAGCGCGTGCAGGGCCGTGCCGACAGCGAAGCCGATCGCCAGCACCACGAAGAACAGGCCGACGGTGACCGCGGTGCCCACCTGTGAGGGTGGAAAGAGGACTTGGCGAGCGACGTTGAGTCCGGCGATGACGACGACGTAGATCCACCATGGAGCCCAGCGAATGCTGGTCATGATCGGCCTCCTTTTTTGACACAGCCGTACTAGAAACAATGTAACACGCGTGTGTGATAATGGCTTGGTGCCAAAGGTCGTAGATCACGAAGGGCGTCGCGCAGAGCTGGCTGTCGCCTTGTGGCGCGTCGCGTTGCGCGACGGCTTCGACGCGGTGTCCGTCCGCTCGGTGGCCGAGGAATCCGATTGGTCGGCCGGAGCCCTGCGGCACTACTTCCCGAACAAGACCGAGATGGTGCTGTTCGCCATCGACTTCGTGGTGGAGTCCGTGCGGCAGCGGATCGGCCAGGCCGACGCCGCCGCGGACTCACGGTCGCCACAGCTGGTACAGGCCCACCTGGAGCAGTTGCTGCCGCTGGACGACGAGCGCCGACTGGAATCCGAAGCCTGGTTTGCATTGGTGGTGCTCGCCCACCGCGACGCGTCGGCCGCGCAGCGCCGTGGCGAGGTCGACGAGCTGATCCGTGGCGCGGTGGAGAGCGCCGTGGCCGCATTGGAGGAGCTCGGGGCGCTCGGCGCAGGACGCACCCGTGCGGCGGAAACAGCGCGGCTGCACGCCCTGCTGGACGGGATGGTCGTGCAGCTGCTGGCCCGGCCGGCGCGGCTGAGTCCGCAGCAGGCGCGGGACATGCTGGTCCAGCATCTGGCGGAACTCGGCGCCTGAGGCGAGGTTGGGTAAGTCGGCGCCGAGAAAACCGGTGCCGGCCGACGGTCCCGTGCCCCTTCTCCGTGAAGATGAATGCAGGACCTGTCCGCCCGGCCACCGCGTGCCGGTGCCAGTCTCGCCGCAGGATTCAGACCGGGTCAGCCCTTCGTGCCGTTGCCCCACCCAGGAATGCCGGGGGTGGCTGCAAGCCCTCTGCCACTGGTGGCTTTGACTGACTGCCCGCCCGGCACCCCGGCGCAACGTGTCGTCATCCTCTGCGGGCGCGGCGTCGGGGTGGCGGTGGCCGCGCGGCCCCCGCCGGCTTCAGTCGCCGCTTGCCATGCCGCGGTCGGGTGCGCTCATGTCCCCCGTGGCGGGCGTGCCGTCGGCGAGCCCGTAGCGCAGGTACACGATGCCGTTCGGAGAGGTCGCCGGGGGTTCGAGGAGCCTGACGTTGGTGGGCACCGCGCCGTCGTCGAACACCTTTTTCCCGACGCCGAGCACGATCGGGTGCACCCACAGGTCAAGACGGTCGAAGAGCTTCTCGCTCAGGAGGGTCTGGACGAGGTTCAGGCTCCCGACGACCTTGATGTTCTCGTGCCGTTCACGGATCTCGCACACCGCGTCGGCCAGGTTCGGGCCGAGCTGGCTGGACCCGTCCCATGACAGGTCGGGCCTGCCGCGCGAGGCGACGTACTTCGGGACGCGGTTGAAGAGCGTGGCGATCTCGTTGTCCTCGCCACCTTTCTGGTGAGGCCAGTAGGCCGCGAAGATGTCGTACGTCCGCCGTCCGAGCAGGAGCGCGTCCGTGCCTTCGTACGCGGCAAGAATCTCTGCCCCGGTGACCTCGTCGAGCAGGGGCGCCTGCCAGCCGCCGAACGGGAACCCCGACGGGTCCTCTTCGGGGCCGCCGGGCGCCTGCCCTACAAGGTCGAGGGTCGCGAACATCTCGATGTGGACGAGTCCCATGACTTCCTCCCGAAGGGTGGGTTCTGTCTCCGTCAAGAGTCAGACCCGCGGGAGCCCGCAGACTCATCGCCACGCTGGAACCCGGCCTCACCCAGTCGGCCGGAGCAACCGGGAAGCCCCCTCGCCCAGGTCCTCCTACCGATCGGTTTTCTCTGTTGTATGCCCGTTATGCCCGTAGACGCTGCGTACGTTGTCGCGCGCCGGCGGCATGCGTTTCGCGGCGGGGCCGGCCGCGAAGGCGCGGAGCACGTTCTCGGTCGCACGGGTGACGAAGGCGCCGGTACGTGCGTCCATGCCGTGGTTGCCGCCGTTCTCCCTCGTTCCGGCCATGAGGGCCTCCACCCACCGCATCGTCCCCGTGGCGAAGACGCCCGCGCCGCTCGGCACGGTGTAGTACGCGGAGTCGGAGTGGCTGCTCCGGCCCTTGCAGACCAGCGGGGAGTGGGCGACGATCTCCATCGGCCCGGGCGCGGGCGTCTGTGGCATGACGCGGTCGTACTCCACCCCGACGAGGTGGTCGAAGGAGTCCCTCCTCTTCACCCCTGTCCCCGCGAAGATCCAGTGGTCCGTGCCGTGGACGACGTACGGAGCGTCCGTCGGATAGCCCTCGTACAGAACTCCGGTCAGGGAGGATTCCGGCTGGGCCGCGGGCGGCGACCTGAAGTCGTTGGTCGGCATGGTGGGGTGGTTCACGAGGTACGGATCGTCTTTGTAGTCGGATTTGTAGCAGACAACTGTGCGGACGGAACCGGTCTCCAGCGGCTCCAGCCTGACCCGCCGGAAGCAGGTGTTGGCGCCCAGAAAGACCAGGTTGGTCCCCGCGTCGCGCGCCCGGGTGACGTACCGCCGCTGCTCCGGAGTCCAGTACTCGTCGTGGCCGAGCGAGACCACAGTGGTGGCGCCCCGCAGCACCGACGGGGCGCGGTGGATGTCCACACCCGTGGTGTACGCCAGGGGAATGCCGAGCCGCTCCGCGAGAACCACCGCGGCCCGCTCGTAGACCATGAACTTCTCCGCGCCGTTCTTGTCGTACGGCCGGTCGAAAGAGACGGCCAGCGAACGACTCCCGTAGCCTCCGTCCTTCCCCTCGTAGAGGCTGTAGTCGCCCCACCGGTTGTACGCCTGCCAGGTCGCCACGGCATGCACCAGCAGGGTCTTGCCCGAGGCGCTCGCGGAGCGGACGATCATCGGCACGTACCGCTGGTGTCCGCTCTCCGCGTCCAACCGCAGCAGATACGCGCCTTCCGGCCAGCCGCCGGTGGGCACCGCCGTTGTGCGTTCCCAGTCGGCCTGTACGGTCCGGGTGCCGCTTTTCAGTCGCGGCCGGTGCTGGTGTCGGCCCGCCACCCGGCCGGATCTCCAGACGAGCCGGGCCTGGGCACCGCCGTACCAGCCGATCCGATACGCCGAGGCGCGGAAGCCGGGCGCGGTGGTCGAGACATACAGCCCGAACGCCTCACCCGGCAGAACGCTCACCTTGTCGGCGTAGCCCTCGATCGCATCGGGCGGACCCTCGGACCGGATACGCCAGTCAGGGCTTCCGGTTCGGCGCCTCTCCCTGGCGGCCGACGGCTCGGATTCGGTGCGGCCGGGCTCGGCGCCAGGACGCACGCCCGTCGAGGAGTCGCAGCCGGTCACCCCGTAGGCAGCGAGCGAGAAGGCCCCTGCCGCCGTCACCCCGAGGAACCGCCTGCGGTCGAAGCCGTCCGCGGCAATGTCGCGCGCGGCGCGGTCACGGCCCTCCACATCGTCGTCCATCGACTCTCTCCCATGCTGCCCGCCGCGCTGCACGCCGCGTCGCCAGGACGATCCTGAAGCGGCGCCCGTCGACAGGCGACCGCAAGAGGGCCACTCGCGGGTACGCGCACACACTCCCGGGCCACCTTGCGCACCGACTCGGGGCACACCGGGTTGTCACCGGTTCGGCGATTCAGGACCAGTTCGGTCGGGCGAGAGCAAGGCCTGGCCCGGAGAGGATTCGCACACGATGCGGCGCCGGTGGGGTTCCCCTACCTGTCCACTACCTGTCCACGCAGATGCACCCTCAGTTCCAACCGGTCCTGGAAGCTCAATCGACGCCGGGGACCACTTGAGCGAAGGAGGTGACGAACGCGGTGATGAGTCGAGCGAACTCGGACCGGTCGGCGTCCGGCCAGTCCGCCATCACCCGCGTGAAGATCTCCTGCCGGAACCGGTGTGTGCGGTCGAGTTGTTCCCGCCCGGAGTCGGTCAGGGCGAGCAGCGTGCGCCTGGCGTCGGACGGGTCGGTCCTGCGGTCCAGCCACCCTTCCTCGACGGTGCGGAGCACCAGTCGGCTCGCCCTCGGTTGATCAACGCCCAGCGCGGTGGCGACGTCGGAGACGGAGCACGGTTTGTCGCGGTCCTCGATGACGTCCAACACGTTGAACAGCGTGGGGTCGATCGGCTTGCCGCCGTCGGGTGGCGCCAACCGCCCCAGCGATCGGCGGGTCTGGCTGCGGCGGATCGCCACCATCGCCCGTTCGACGTCGGCGATCGCCTTGTCCTGTTCCTTCTTCGACATACATGCTAGATTACAATAGTTGTCAAAAGGCATGCATTGGGGGTTGTCATGACCGACCTGACTCAGCTGCCCGACGTCCGCGAGCAGCGCCCGCTCGGCTACTGGTTGAAGCACATCGACGGGGCGATCGAGGAGAGCATGGGCCGGCTGTTCGCCACGGACGGCCTGAACCGGCGAGGGTGGCAGGTGTTGAACACCATCTCGTACGCCCCGATCACCATCGCCGAACTCGATGAGACCTTGGCCGCGTTCCTGTCCACCGACGAGCCGACCTTGCGCCCGTACGTCGACCGGTTCATCGAGCGCGGCTGGGCCCACGCGGCTGACGATGGCTCGGTGGCGCTGACCGGCGAGGGCCGGCGGGGGCACCAGCGGGTTTCCGAGCAGGTCGGAGCGTTGAGGGTTCGGATGATGGAGTGCCTCTCGTCCGAGGAGCACACGGTGCTGATGGAACTGCTCCAGCGGGTCGCCACCCACCTTGACGCCCTGCCGGTTGAAACGCCCTGCCAGTAGAGGTGCGGGTCGTTCAGTGACCACGGCGCAGGACAGCCCAGCTGCCCCAGCCGGCATCGGCCTCGACGGCCAGCCAGTCACCGGGCAGGGCGGCGGCAACCTCTGTGGCGGGCACGTACAGTGGCCCGTCCTCACCAAACTGGTTGATCCACAGCACCACGCCGTGGGGGGCCAGTACGCGGGCGGTTTCCGTGGGGAACAGCAGCATGTCGATGGCTGCCACGGCCGCGACCTGGGCGTCCGCCAGCGGAAGGCTGACGGCGTCGGCGCGCACGCGCAACGGCGAGCGTCCCGCGGCCTGCTGCAGCATCTGCTCAGAGAGGTCCACGCTGATCACGCGTGGGAAGACTCTGCGGAGCAGTGGGGTGAACAGGCCGGTTCCCGAGCCGAGTTCCAAGCACGGACCGTCAGGGAAGGGGCCGCCGCGTTCCAGGGCGTCGCGCAGAGGGTCGTCTCGACCGGTGGCACGGGTGGTGTCCCATTCGGCGGCTAGCTGGTCGAACTGGGCTGCGATGAAGCGGGCTGTCTCGGCGTCCCAGGAGCGGCGACCGGCAGCCAGGTCACGGGCGAAGGCGCGGAAGACCTCGGCCGTTCCTGTGGGCGGGAGCGGCTTGTTGTCGGGGCTGGGCCAGATGCGGGGCAACGCGGCAGTCACGGACTCATTTCAGCAGACGGGCTCCAAGGAGAGATCAATCCTGGGGTGGACAGCCAGACTCAACCCCGGGGTGGAGGAAAGGAGTTCGGACCAGCCGGGGAACTCACCCTGGCAGGCAGGGCCGTGTCCCATCGGGCAGGGGGACGGCCGCCGTTCGAGGGCACAATGCTCCCTGCGCCGTGGCCGTCGACGAGGGCTCTGGTCCACTTCGTGTGGTTGGGTACGCAGAGCGACTGTTGATCTTCGTGTGGCGGCGGTTAGGGTCGCCCGAAAATCGCCCGGCTGGATGGCGGTGCGGTCGACAGCCCTCCGTCGTGAGCGATGTACTGCCGCTGCTAGATGAGCTGCTGTTTTCCTCGGTCGAGGGCGTGTTGGTGGAGTCGGTCGAGGTGACCGACACGGTGGTCCGGGTCGAGGCTCGTGCGACCGCGGGACGGGCAGCCAGTCCGGAGTGCGGATACTGGTCGGGGCGAATACATGGTTCCTACCTGCGGTTTCCTCACGATCTGCCGACAGCGGGCAAGCTGGTCGTAGTGTCGCTGCGAGTGCGGCGGTTCGTCTGCGCGGAGGGCTCATGCCCGCGCACGACGTTCGCTGAGCAAGTCCCTGGGCTCACGCGCCGGTTCGGGCGACGGACCGAGCGGCTGCGATCGACGTGCGCGTCAGTCCCAGATGTGGATCACAGGCGCTGTTCCCACCCGTTCCGCGACCTTGACCCGGAATTCATCGAGTGTCGCAACCGGCTTGGGAGAGCCCCATGTCTGCTGTGAGAACACCTGCAGCCACTCCTGCAGCAACCGGGCCACCTCGTCCTGCCCCATAGACTGCGGTGAGTCGCACCATACGGACAGATGGGCGCCGAACACCGGTTGGTACTCCGGCAGGTGGTAGTCGCCCGCGCTGCCCGCGGCTCCCATGAACGTCCGTGGGGTCCAGCGCTCGTATATCCCCTTCGGGTTCTTGTAGGGCCCCGTCCCAAGACCGTTCGATGTGAGGATGAAGTACAGGTAGTCGCCATTGGAGTTGATGACCTCGTGTCCGGCGGCGACGTATTGCCCGGCGTTCGGTTTTGTCGGGTTCCAGCGTATCCAGACGTCGACCTGGGTCTGTGGGTCGACACGGTTCACCCCTTCTCCCGGGTAGACGTCGTCGTTGAACATACGTGCTGTCTTGCCCTTGGAGCGGACGAGGTCGGCGAGTTCATTCATGTAGAACTCGTATCCGTCGTGAGCGGTCGCCGACGGGTTTCCAGTCATGTCGCGTGCGTATTGCAGCAGTTGCGGAGCTGTACTGTCCGAGATGACATCGGGTCCCGTCCCCTGCCACGGGGCTGGGAAGAACTCGTCGCCGCCGAGGTGGAAGACGGGTCCGTCGAACAGGTCACACATCTCGCCGACGATCTCGTGGACGAGCCGCCGCGCGTCGGGCTTGCTGAAGTCCAGCGCACCATGCTGCCGAGTGCCGTTGGCGAGCACGAGTTGGCACTCGGGGTGGAAGGACAGGATGTGGTCCATGTGACCGGGAGTGTCCACATCCGCATTGACACGTACGTGGCATTTCTTAGCGAATGCCAGGATCTCGCGCACCTCCGTCTTCGTAAGGTGCTCCTCCGAGACGATCTCCGGATGCGTCTCGCATGCCACGCGGAAGCCGAGCCCCTCGGAAATGTGGAGTTGGAGCGTGTTCAACTTCAGGAACGACATCTCGCGGATGAGAGCCTTGATCCAGTCAGGCGTGAAGTACTTCCGGCCTATGTCGAGCATCAATGACCGTTCGCTCAGGGTCGGCCAGTCAACGATCCTGCCGACGGGCATGCCGCTGCGCAGCACCTGCACCAGCGTCCTGGTGCCCCAGAAGACACCGGCGGCGGTCGGTGCCGTGACGGTGACCGTCTGGTCGGTGACGATCGAGTAGGCCTCCGGATTGTCGACCTGGTCCACCGCGCCCAGTTTCAGAACGATGTCGTGCGGCTTTGTGTCCCGCGACAGGACCACCTGTGGAGCCCGAGACAGATGCCCCTCGGCCACCAGTTCCTCCGCCAACACCTCCGCTGCCGACCGCAGACTCGCTGCCGAGTCCGGGTGCAGAACGATGCGCGTCGCCGGAACGATTTCCTTCGCCACCGTTCCCGCGTCGAATCTCTGCACGGCCGGTAGGACCGTCGGCGGTGCCGCTACCGAGGTGGCAGGCCGCGCACTCCCGTCAGCAGCGGCATCTCCGAAGGCATTCGTCTGAAGTCCGGCCAGAATCGGAAGGGACAGCCCGGCGACCACAAAGCCCCGACGGCTGATTCTCGGTTGCTCCATCGTCCGTGTGCTCCTTTCGGTGGAACCTCGTCCGAGGCGTGGGCGACACTACCCACAACTGGTCTAGTCCACTAGGCCAGGGCCGATGCGTTTTCGCTCGACGAGATGCGCTGACCACGTGCGTACGCACCGGCCTGGTCAGGTTGCCCCTGCTGGAGACGGCGAACTCGGCCTGCATGACCGGTCCTCGACCCCGCATCGTCAGCCGACGCCAACCCAGGCCGACGTGGTCGCAAGGATCGAGTGCGTCGCACCCGGAAGTAACTCGCAGCCAGGACAGCGTTTGATAGCGCGACAAGCCCGCTCCGAAGGTGCCGGTGCCCTCCACCCCGGCCCGGCCCGGCGCACCGTCCCCCGCTTGCGATCCGCCTCCCGCGTCGTGATCGCTGGGTGGCCGGCAGAGGCATGGCGGGCGGTGTCCCTGATCACACCCGACGATCGACCCCGAGGTCGATGGCGGATCAGTCTTGCTATGTGACCTTGCCGTCGCTCGTGACGTTCACAGTGACCTCTCCGCCGGCCGGAACTTCGACTCGAGGCCACTCGAGGAATGCTGTGTAACCGAGAGGACGGGACGCTTGGCGAGCCGTTTCCGCCAGCACCGACACCCGTGCCGCATAAGGCGTGTCGTTCGTCAGGCGGAGCACGGTGGATCCGACGTTCCCGTCGATACGCTCAACCCTGACATGGTCAAACGTGAAGAGGATGTCTTCCCCGGGCCGGACGTAGATTCCGGGAAGTTCGAGCGCCATCAGGATGCCGTCAGTCTCGGTCCAGGAGTTTCTCGTCCAGATGAATTTTCCGATACTCTCCTTGCCCTCGGCATCGCTGGGCTGGATCCGTTCCATGCTCGAACCGATCAAGTAGTCGGTTGTGATGTGCCCCGGCATGTTGACGGCCTCGGCATGAGCGTGCTGGATATCGCTGATGAGCTCTGCGTACTTCTTCTGCCCGGTTGCTCGATACAGCTTGAACAGATGGTCGGCGGAAGAGGTGCAGACGCCCGGCGCAGCGTGCTTGTTCTGACTGCTTGCCCAGACGGCGCCGGCCATCCTTCCCTCCAGTCGCGCAATATCGCTGCCTGCCGGGAACTGCGGATCGTACGCAAGCGTCCAGGACGAGCAGAGTGCGGCTTGCACCTTCGCGCGGTCCAGCCAGACACTCTTCCTGGTGTACTGGTACAGCGCCATGAATGTCTCCAGGAGACCGAACGCCGTTTCGGAATCCGCGTCCTGCGAAATGTCCGCGCATCCGCCACCGGTGAAGCCACGGGACTTGACGTGACGCTCGTAGTAGAATTCGGCGGCTTCCTCGGCCACGGCCAACCAGCTCGGAGTCCGGAAGTATTCCGCCGCCAGAGCGAGTCCGGCCGGGACGATGGCTCCGGCGGTCGAGTTGTAGACGGCTATCTCACCCGTTTCGGGAACGATGTACTGCCCGAATTCGCCGCGCCCCCGCCAGGTTCGCGCGAAGGCCGCGGCCAGATCGCTAGCGGCCGATTCCCAGGCCTCTTTGATGGTCCCGCCATGCCCTTGCGCCTTCAAGATCATGAAATGCTTGATGAGCCAGAAGAGGACGTCGCCGTTCTTGCGCACCATCGCCTGTACGGCCGGGAAATCCGGGTGAGACTTCTCCGAACGGATCTTGCCGCCTGATTCGATGTAGCCGAAGAAGAATCCACTTCTTCCCTGCATACGAGAGCAGATGAAGTCGAGTTCCTCTGCGACCCTACCGCGCTCCTTCTCGTCGTTCAGGGCCAACATGGGGTAGGTGTTGATCATTCCGCTGACCCAGCCCAGCTGGAAGTCCATCGAGTTTTCCGGGAGGTAGTACTTTCCAGCCTGGGTCTCGGTGAAGTTTCCGCGGCAGATGTCGGTGCCGAGCTCCGCCAACTTGCTCATCGGAAGCAGGTTGCGGGGCACCGTGACCCCCGTCAGTGACTTTCGTACGTCCATGAATTCTTGCAGGTGTTCCGGGATGCCGTCGGCATCGAAAGTGAAAACCTGGAAGCGCATCGACACCGAGTCGTCGGCAGACCAGTTCGGCGCGCTGTCCCCACTCGGGCGAAAGTCGCCGAATCCGGCGGCCAGTCGGCGTACGACAGGTGCCGAAATGCTGAAGTTGCAGCTTTCCCTGCTCGCACTCTCCTCGACGGAGAGTCCGCTGTTTCCCAGTCGCGTGCCCTGCTCCGTGAGGACGATCCACCCCTTCTTGAATCTGGGCGAGAAGAAGCTCATCGACGGAGCAGCAGTCGAGCAGGTCTCCAACTCGATCCGTGAGGGCTCGGAGGCGTCCAGGGCGAGTCGCGGATTGTTCGATATCGTCGTCGCCACTCGCGGGTTGTAGTACATGTCCGCTGGATAGTCTGGATTGTATCCATTTCCGATGGCATGGTAACGATTGCCGCCATAAACTATTCCGGGAATCATCACGTAGTTCGCGGTCTCCCAGTTCTCGAACGGGAAATCGACCGAGATCGCGCTTTGCTGCGCTTCTCCCCGCCCCAGAGTGCACGTCAGGGTGACGTCCCAGCCCTGACGGCCGGGTATGCGTCGCACTTTCCACGCCAGCTGCCACTGCTGCTGGCCATCGATCAACGTGTCGCCGTCGAACTCCCGGGTCCGGCGCAGCGTGGTGCCCTCATACTTCCGAACTGACACCCGAAGAGAGCCGCGAAGCTCTCGCATAGATTTGAACAATCCAGCCGCCCGATCGCCGACACCCTCGGCCTCCGAGGGAATCGACTGAGCTCGCGCCGGGCTCGGCTCGAGAGCGAGCTTCGTACCGACGCCGGCAGCCGCCAGTAGGGAGATGTAGTGCCTCCGGTTGAGCATGTCACACCCGTCCTCACGTACCTGTCGTCTGGGACTGGAACCTGCTTCGAGGCCTGCACTGTGCCACGGCTGGCAAGGAGCGCACAAGAATAGATGCGAAATATTTGAGTCACCCCATGCGCACTGATGCTGACGCACCGGCGCATCAGCATCAGTGCGCTTCTTCGAGTTGGCCACCGAACGAGCGATGGGCCGTGAAGCGCAACAAGCGAGGCCCCCGGGCTGTTGACCGAGATGTCTGACGTCTCAATCACATTGCTCGGGGGCCTCGTTGGTCATCCATCCTGCCGTAGTCGACCTGCCGCATGCACTGGTGTACCTGCGCGAACACACCACTCTGGCAAAGATCGCCGCCGGGTTCGGGATCAGCGAGTCCACCGCCCATGCCTACACCAGCGCGTCGTCGACCTCGACGGCCGGACCGACTACTCTCACAAACACCGGCGCCACGGCGCGAACGTGCAGGTCGTCACCGATCCCGGCGGCCGGTTGCTGTGGCTCTCACCCGCCCTGCCGGGCCGCACCCACGACCTGACCTCCGCCCGTACCCACCGGATCATCCGGATCTGCGAGCGCCAGGGCGTCCCCAACCTGGCCGATCTCGCCTACCAACGGTGCGGCCCATGGTTGACCACCGGCACCAAGCGCAAGCCCCTGCAGGACCTCACCCCCACCGAAAAGACCCTCAACCAGGCACTGGCCGCAGCACGAGCGCTCACACTGGAGCGGCAACGCTGAAGAAGCTCAGAACGTCACATACGGGTGTCGTCGCCAGGAACGACGCGCCGCCAGATCTCCTGCTTGAACTGCTGGGCGGTCATGTCGATGTGTTCGGCCATGAGAGTTTCCGCACGGTCGGTCTCGCCGGCAGCGATCGCCTCAGCGATGGCAACGTGCTGCTGGGCGGCCACCTGCAAAGATCCACCTGCAACGCCGGCCAGGCCAATGGTCGTGACCTGGCGCTGCAAGCGCCTCATCGCGTCCACCGTAGAGGCGAAGAACATGTTGGCCGCAGCGGCCGCGATCCCCGTATGGAACGCCTCATCGGCAAGCGTGAAGGCGTCCAGGTCGCCGTGCTTCGCAGCTTCAGCGGACTCCTGTGCGGCTTCCCGGACCGCCTTGACCTGCGCCGGGGCAGCTCGCTGCGCCGCCAGCAGCGCCGTCGTGGTCTCCAGATGGCGCCGGAACTCGAAGAGCTCATCGACCTGCCGCAGGTCCGCAGGGAGAAAGTTGGCCAGTGACTGCTGCCAAGAGGACTGCTCGGGCATGGACACATAGATGCCCCGGCCCTTCTGCACGGACAGCCGCCCCAGCGCGGAGAGGATCTTTACCGCCTCCCGCACCACGGTCCGGCTCATCTGCACCTCGTCGGCCAGATCCTTCTCCGTGGGCAGACGGTCACCCAGCTGCAGGCCCGCCCTGACCACGTATTCGAGGATCCGTTCGGCCGCGACCTCGTATCCCGGGCGGTAACCACCCTCCGCACCCGTCGACTTGGACTCGGACACCGAGATCTTCTCTGAGCCGGTCAACAGCTCACCCTCGCTTCCTCCTTGAGGCCACCGGCCGGAAGCCGTCACCCCTCACGCAAGCCATGTTTCGGATATATCCTGCGGCTTGGGCCAGTGAACCACACTCACACGCCTGACGCCCAGAATTCTACAGTCCCACCCTCGCAATCCCAGGCTGCTTCGAGAGTGGAACGACTCATCGAGCACACGAAGACTGGGCGAGCACGGCCCCAGTAGCCGGGAAATGTATCAGATGCATCTTCGCTCTGCCGAGAGGCCACCGACACAGACGAGTCGGTGGCCCCCCTGTCAGACCGAGATCAGTCGCCCGCCGAGAAGGCTCGGACCTCCAACACATCGACCGGACTGCCGTTCTGTCCACCGCCGGGGAACGAGACCCTCACGTAACGAGCCTTCACGCTGGACCGGTCCGGATCGACCGGATAGTTGTAGTAGAGGCCTTCCTGTTCCCAGCCGTACAGCGTCGTGTCGCTCTGCGGAACGGCCCGCGTGTCCTTCGCCGTCGGCAGACCCGCGCCGGACAGGGTCGACGCCTCATGGCCCGTGGTCCACGTGGCGCCGTCTTCGCTGTACTCGATCTTCACCTTCTTCGGCACGTTGTAGTAGGTCACGTTGTCGGCGTTCGGCATGTGGTGGTTGAAGAAGACGTTGACGCGCGTCAGGTCATGCACCTTCCGCAGGTCGTAGGTGATGCTCGGAGCCTCGTCACCGGCCGGCGCGACCCACTTGTCGGCATTGCCTCCCGACGCGTCGTTGATGGTGCCGTCGGACAGCGTCTTCGCGTGCTTGCCGTCCGTGGACACCTTCGGCGTGATCCCCTGCGCGACGTTCGCATCGGGGGTGAGCGTCAGGAAGTTCCGGGTCGAGGTGTAGGTCTTTCCGTCCACCGTGATGTCGGCCCAGTAGCTGTACATGGTCGGCTTGGTGACCTTGCCGGTGAACTTCATCGTGTTGCCCTCGACGACGAACGGCGACTGGTCGGCCGGCACCTCGTCGACCACGATCTTGCCTGCGGCGTTGTCGCGCCTGCCGTCGACGGTCGCGTAGTGGTACTTGATCTTGGAGGCGTCGAGGATGTCGACCGCACCGCCCTTCTGCGTGAAGCCCTTGAAGGTCACGGGAAGGTCCTTGTCCGTCGCGAACTGCCCCCAGAATGACGCCCCTTGCGTGAACATGTTCACGCCGACCAGCGGGAGATCCGCCGCGATCGCGCCGCCCCGCACCTTGACCGGATACGTATCGGTCTTCACCTGAGGGGCGTTCACGCCGTCGTCGTAGGTTGCGGTCACCTTGATCGTCGCGCTTCCGTCGCCGACGGGAGTGACCCGGCCGGAGCCGCCCACCGTCGCCACCCGCTCGTTGTCGCTCGTGTACGTGAGCTTCGCCGGCGCGAAGACATTGGTGTAGCCGTTCATATAGCACTCGGCCCTGAGCTGCAGGGCCTTGGTCGAGGTCTGGCTGCTGAACAGCTTGACGCTCGACATCGTGTAGTCCCTGACCGGGCTCTTCGTCCTGATCTTGATGACCGTGTCGATGGGGTCCGCGGTCACCTTGGACGTGTCGATGTCGATGTAGTACTTGCCGTCGTCCCGCTCCGTGGTGAACGGCAGCGAGGTCCCCTTGTTCAGCCACTCCACCGCGTCGACCTTGTAGTCGAACGGGCCGATGCGCTTCATCTGGTCCTGGCCGCTGAAGCCCGACTTCGGCACGCCGGAGATCTGGTTCTTGACCATGTGCATGTACGTGTACTGGTCGCGCGCCATGGCATAGCCCCAGTCGGGACCCTGCCCGTGGGCGATGGCCTTCTGCGGATCGGTGTACCAGCCCGGCTTGCGCGTGTAGTCCATGGTGTACGGCGTGGTGCCGTACAGGGACTCGCGCAGATCGGGCCCTGATCCGTTGTCCATCCAGTGCACGATCGACCCGCGCATGTCCGAGAGCTGCTGGGAGGAGACCGGCACCATCGAGAAGATGTTGGTGTTGTCCAGGTTGCTGCTCAGGTTGTCCATGCCACGGGTCACGGTGATCGAGGAGTCATAGTTCATGACATAGCCGTGGCCGTACTGGTTAATCAGTTCCTTTGCCGCTTCGGACCAGTCATCCCGCTCGTTGCCGTTGGCGTAGATGGTCCAGACGTCCAGGGCCGTGGTGTAGGGGTCGTTCCATTCCTCGTGGGCGACCTTTCTGCCCTGCGGCAGGACTCCGTCGCCCCAACCTCCCTCGTTGTACGGTTCGCCGTTCCAGAACGGCCGCTCGTGCAGCGTGATGTCCTGGTCGCCGGTCTGCGCGTTCGGGTTCGCGTCGATGAGCACCCGGTCGTTGTAGTTGCGGGCCGAGCTCCACGCGACGTCGGTGTTGGAATAGGACTCGGGGCCGCCGTCGGCGAAGACGTACCACGGGTTGTAGCGCGCGACCAGGTTTTGGATGTCGCTCTCGAGGATGTCCGACCCCTCGTACAGCGACGAGAGATAGACACCGAACTTCAGGCCGTATCGCTCGGCCGCCTCCTTGGCCTGCTGTACACGGTCCTTCACGTGCCAGGTGCCGTCATCGGCCTTCTGCAGCGCGTTGTACTTGTACATCTTGTTGCTGTCGCTCGGCGTCAGGTTCGCGTTCGGCGACGGCCAGTAGTAGATGGTGTTCTGGATGCTCTCTGTCGAGAGCATCGTCATGCCCATCTCTTTGGCCCGCTGGGCCCATTCGTCATAGTTGAAGTTCGGGTCGTACAGGTTCGGCATGGTCCCTGTGGTGTGCGACAGGGCCGACATCTTCCCGTCGATGAACCAGTCGACCGGGTTCTTCTTGACTGTGATCGTGTACTGCTTCGTCGCGGTGGCGCCCTGCGCGTCGGTCACCTTCAGGGTGAAGGTGTAGTCCTTCTGCGTCTTGCCCTGCGCGCCGTCCGAGACCTTGCCTTCGATGTGGCCGTCGGCTGCCAGCTCGAGCCCGGGCGGGAGTTGGCCGTCGGCGACGGTCCACTTGTATCCGGGGGCTCCGCCGGCTGCCTGGAAGGTGAAAGGAGCGGCCTGCGGGGCGATACTCGATGTGTTGGGCTTGCCGTCGATCGTGGCGACCATCTTGACGTACGGGTTCTCGTCATAGGCGTACGGCAGGGTGTTGGACGGATAGTCGTTCGCCGGCGTGTTCGCGTTGCGCTTCTTGAACGCGTCGCGGTCGACGCTGAGACCCGTCGTGACGACGGAGAGCCGGTTGTCGGACGTGTTCGGTCCCGTCACGGAGTTCGTGAGGTCGGGGACGAGGTTCCCGTCGCCGTCGCACAGCCTCGTGTAGAAGCCGAGGAAGTTCTTGTTCTTGCCGGGGTTCTTGTGCTGAATCTCGATCAGCAGCTTGTTCCAGCCCTGCTTCAGCTGAACGGGATACTTCTTGCCGTTCTTGCTGACCCGGTTCGCGACGCTGTCCTGCCGGCCGACGGGAGCGTCGTTCGCGAACAGCCGGTAGACGCCGGAGCCGCCGACCTGCCACTGCACGTCCTGCGTTGTCGGGCTGTAGACGTAGCTCGCGGCCAGCACCCACTTGTCGGTGGTGGCTTGGCCCTGCTTGACGTCGAAGTAGCCCATCAGGTCGTTGTAGTCGTCGTAGTTCCGGTTGAAGATACGGTCGTCGAAGTACTGCCAGGTCGACTTCTCGTTGTTGCCCTGGTCCTCGAGAGAGGTGCCGATGGCGGGGACGACGGGTCTTGCGGACCCCTCGACGACCTGATCGGAATAGGGCCCTGCGACCGCCCATTGGTTCACGTACGGTGCTGTGCCTCCGGTTTGAGCTGCTTGGGCCTGCGGTCCGATGAGAGCGGAGCCGACCGCCGTGGCGAGCGCTATCGCAGTCGTTACGACGCAGCACTGGATCTTGCGCAATCTGTTCATGAAACCTCCTCGTACTTTTCGAAACAGCTGATGCCAAGCCGTCCTCAAGTCACGACAGAAGGGCCGGCCGGCGCTGTGCGCGGAAGCGGAGGGCAGAGCCGGACACGTCGACGCCCGACGGGCAGACAACACGAAGCAGCCTCAATGGCCAGTCGAGGAGTTATTGATCGACAGGTCCCTGCACAGGCTGAGGCGCTGGTACCGGCTCTCCTTCGTTGGCAACCGGTCAGCGTCGTGACTGTGAAAGACCACGACGCCGACCGACTACCGTGTCACCTACCTGGCATTGATGGCGACTTCGAGCAGGTCGGTAGTTGACCCGTTCGAGCCTCCGTCGAACACCAACTTCACGTACTGGGCCTGTGCGCTGAGCGGGTACTGGTCACTGAACCCGAAATAGGCAGTGCCCGTTGGGCCATTGACGGTGCCGGCATCATTCCAGGTCACCCCGTCGACACTGGTTTGGATCTTGATCGTCTTGGGCGTGTTGACGTATCGCTGCTCCAGCGTGTTGAAGTTGATGTCGAGGTTCGAGATATCAGACTTCGCGGGAAGCTTGAATTGAATCCAAGCCTTCTCGCTTCCTGGTACCGACCACTTCGACTGATCGAAGTGATCGCCGTCGATGAGCCTGCCGTCGGTGAGGTTCGACACCTCATCCTGACCCTGGCCGGCCGTGATCTCGGCACCCTTCGCAAGGTTCCGGTACGGCAGCAGGTCCATGAAGACCCTGTTTGTCGTGTAGGTCTTCCCGTCCAGCGTCACATCTGCCCAGACGACTCCTCTCGTGGATGCCTCGACCTGCGGAGTGATGACCTTGTTCCCCTTGAACGCGAACCCGTCTGTTTCCTTGATGGCGACCGGCTTGTACTTGTCACCGCCGGCCAGATCGACGACTCCGCCGTGCCATTTGACCTGTGCCGCGTCCAAGCCGATAGGCCCGCCTGTGGCCGACCTGCCTTCGAGCTTGTACGCGAGCCCGTCGTTCAGGCCGAACTCGCCGTACGCCTCTTTGCCCTCCACCATCAGCGATGCACTGATCATGTCGGCGGCATAGACGAGGCCATCCTTGACCGTCACCTTCAGTTCGCCTTGCTTGGTCACTCCTTCGTAAGTGCCATGAACCGTGATGCTCGTCGTGCCGTCCGACACCGGATGCACGATTCCGCTGGGGAGAACCTTCGCTATCCCAGGATTCGCGCTGCTGTAGGACACGCGCGAAAGCTTGGCCTTCAGGGCGGGATACGTCATGTAGCCCTCGGCATTGACCTTCAACACCTTCGGCGCCAGCTGCTCACCGGTCACGTCGACGTTGGTCAGCTTGTACTTGCGCTCAGGATTGTCGGTCACGATCTTGATGATCGTGTCGATCGGATCTTCCTGCACATCGGCCAGATCGATGGTCAGGCTGTCGCCGTCCTGCTTGAACGACGTGACCGGGAGGTCACTGTTCAGCCATTTCACCGATGTGACCCGATCCTTGACCGGGCGAATGGTCAGGGACTTACCGTCAATCGCGCCGAAACCCTTCTTGCCGTCCGGCCCCTTCATGATGTGAAGGTAGACGTTGTTGTCCCGGGCGGTCGCGTAACCCCATTGCGGGCCCGTCGTGCTGTTGGGGCGAGCGAACTTTTCGTAGTTTCCTCGTCCGTCGTCCTCGTAGCCGTAGCCGGCCAGGAAATACGGCGTCGTGCCTGTCGTGGACTCGTGCCGCTCCGGCTTACCCTTCGCCCCGAACCAGCTGGCCAGCCCTTCTCTTACATCGATGAACTCCTGTACAGCCTTCGGGTACCTCGTGGCGATTTCCTTGGGAGAGTCCCAGTTCGGCCCCCGGCTGTCGATAACACTTTGATCGTTGTTGTCGACAAGGCCTCGACCAGCGTTCATGAGCATTTCTTTGGTGACCTGCCTGAAGTCGTCGCGCTTTTCGTAGTACGGCGACAACATGTTCTTCGTGTGGATCATCTTCCACGGTTCCATGACCGTCCGCTTCAGAAGATGATTCTCATGCACCGGGGAGTAGATGCCTGACGCCTCGTCGGTTCGCAGGTCCGGATCGCCGTACTCGACGCCCCAGGCGTTCGAGTTCACGACGATCTCGTCGCTGTAGTTGCGAATGAGGCTGTACATCACGTCGTAATTGGCGTTGGGCATCGCCTGCGGACCGTCGAAGTACAGGTAGTCCGGAGAGTAGCGGTGGATGAGATCCTGCACGTTCTGCACGAGCACATCAGTGGAGAAATGCTGCAGACCGCCACCCTCGGTTGCGTAGTACAAGCCGAACTTCATGCCGTGCCGCTTTACCGCTCGCTCGTACTGCCTCAGTCCGTCCACTACCTTCCCGTTCTCATCCTTGGGAAGATACTCCGCCCTGATGTGCTTCGGGTCCGCGAACTTGGACGGCCAGAAATAGTTCTGCTGCAGCGATTCGACCGACACCAGCGAGTGCCCTTCACGCTTCGCTCTCTCTGCCCATCGGTCAACGGAGTAGTTCGGATCCACGAAGTAGTTGTACGTCGGGGTGGAATGGGTCAGTGCACCGACCCTGCCTTCTTCGAACCACTTGTTGGGGCGCTCCTTCACCGTGATGGTGAAGTCCTTCGAAGCAGTCTTCCCGTCCCTGTCGGCCACCTGGACGGTGAAGTGGTAGTCGCCCGGCTTGGTGTTGATACTGATGATGCCCTTGGTGCTGTTCAGATCGACTTTCCCGTCGACCAGTCCGGTCGTGATGGAGCCGTCAGGATCCAACTCCAGACCATCAGGCAACTTCCCGTTGACGACCTTCCACTTATAGTCCGGCGCGCCACCAGCGGCCATGAACTGGAAAGCCGAAGCGGAGACGCCGTACTTGTTGGAGGCCACTGACTTGTTCCAGACGTACGGCCATTCCTTGTAGCCGGTCGGCATGTTGCCCTGCGGAAGCGGAGTGTGGACCGCATCGTCGGTCGAGAGTCCTTGCGACACGATCTGCAGGCTTCCCGACGGCCCGGCCACAGAATCGACCAGATCATCGATCTTGTTGCCGTCCTGGTCCGTCACCCGGCCGTAGAACCCGAGATAGGCTACGTTCTGGTCCTTGGCGATCGGCACACCATTTGCATTCACGTCCTCCGTGTAGGTGTGCTTGATCTGAATCATCAGCTTGTTCCAGCCGGCATGCAGCTGAACAGCTTGCTTCGTCAGATCCTTCTGCACCTCCTTCGGAGTGCTTGGGGCCGTCAGACAGCTGTCGTTCGCATACAGCCGGTACGAACCGCTCGCCCCGACGTTGAAATATGCCTGCCGATCGACCGGGCTGTAGACGTACGTGTGCGCGTACACGTACTTGTTCCGCGTATCGACACCCTTCTTTACGGAGTAGTACCCGTAGAGATCCTGGTAGTCGTCGTAGGTCCGGTTGTAGATGCGGTCGTCGAAGTACTCCCACTTGGCGCTGTCGTCGCCGAAGCTCAACGACTCGCCCACCTTCGGGGTGATCTTCGTCTTCCCCTCGACCGGGGTGTAGCCGCCGCCGGACGGCAATCCCGCAGAGCCGTACAGGTTGACCTCGGCGGCCGCAGCGAAGGGTTGCCCGTTTTGCGAACTCAGGGCCCGCAGCCGCACGTGCTTGGCACTGACCGGTGGGAAGGTGACCGTCTTCATTTCGGTTCCGGCGTCGAACGTGCCAGTGGCTACCGGTGGGCCCCACGAGACGCCGTCGCTGCTGACCGACACCTCGTAGTTCGCGATGTTCCCGTTGGTGCCGCCGCCCTGCCGTGGCAGGTACGTCAGCTTGTCGACCACGTGCGGCTCGGTCAACGTGATGTCAATCCAGTGAGGCATGGGTGCGGCACCGTCGGAGTACGCGGTGTGCCAGATGGTCGATGGGTCACCGTCGACGGCGTTGGCCGCCGCGCCGTTCTCCGCCGCGGTCTCGGCACTGTCGGCGACAGCCGACCAACCGGGCTTCGGATCACCGGCTTCACAGTCGTACTGCTTGTCGACCACCGGCGAATCGAACGGGCCCGACACCAGCCACGAGTTGATGAACGGAGCGTTCCCTGTCACCTGTTGCGCAGATGCCTGATGTGTCGCCGATGCGCCAAATAGGAGTGACGCAACGATCATCACCCCTAGGGCGGATGCAATCTTTCTACGACCTTTTCTCACTGCCGAGTGATCCCCTCTTCATCAGTGATCATTCCGCGCCCCGCCATTGCAGGACGTGCGGGAGTGACAGGCGCGCGACGCGTCAGGAATGGCTCCCACCGTTGCGGAGGTGAGGTTGAACCTGTCGGCGTTCCTTCACTCAAAACACCGGCGACAGCGCCGGTGTCGTTGTTCAGCACCAGCCGGCTATCTCTGCTGTGAAGGGTCTGGCCTGCCATCGCCGCGGATTCCGTTCGGCCGGTCGTCGGTGTCACTTCACACTTCCCGCGGCCAGGCCGGAACGCCAGAAACGCTGGAGCGGAAGGAAAGCGATGACCAACAGGGTCAGTGACAGGACGGCGCCAGTGAGGGTGACGGTGTAGGGAATACCGTTCTCGAATCCGTTGCGCCAGCCGGCCAATCCCACGGTTACGGGCTGCAGTTTGTCGTCGTTGAGCATCAGCACCGGGAGAAGATAGTTGTTCCAGATGCCGACGAACTGGAACAGGAAAATGGTGACCAGTGCCGGTGACATGACCGGCATCGCGATCCGCCAGAAGATTCGGGCTTCACTGGCGCCGTCCACCCGCCCCGCCTCGAGCAGTTCGTAGGGCACCCCGTCCGCGGCGTAGATCCGGGCGAGGTAGACGCCGAACGGGCTGACGATGCAGGGAAGGAAGACAGCCCAATAGGTGTTCACCAGGCCGATCGAGCTGAACATCAGATACAGCGGAAGCGCGAACATCGACGCGGGAATCAGTACCGCGCCGAGGACGATGTTGAAGGCCAAGTCGCGTCCGCGGAAAGGGTACTTCGCCAGCGCATAGCCGGCCATCGCGGAGATGAGGGTCGCGACGAAGGCGCCACCGGCGCTGTACAGAACGCTGTTGAGGATCCACCGGCCGAAGATGCCGTCCTGCTGGTGGAAGACGGCACGGATGTTCGTCCACAGATCGAAATGAGAGAACCACAGCCCGCCGTCACCGAAGAGGTCGCCGCTGCTCTTGGTAGCGCTCACCAACAACCACCACAGCGGAATCAGCGTGTAGACCGAGAAGAGCAGCAGGACCAGGAAGACGCCGGAGCGGCTGGCCAGTGGCACCTTGCGTGCGGTCGTGCCGGACGAAGTGGCATACCTGGTGGTGGTCATGCGCCGAGTCCCCTGCGTTGAGTGAATTTCATGAATCCGAAAGATGCGACGAAAGTGAGGATCGCCAGGATCACGGATTCGGCTGCCGCCAGGCCGTAGTTGTTGATTCCGGCGGCGTACTGGGCGGCCATGATGGGCGTGTACGTGATGGTGACCGCGGGCGCGTCGTGCTGCAGGATGGCGGGCTCGGTGTACAGCTGCGCGGTGCCGATGATCGAGAAGACCGTCGTAAGGATCAGCGCGGGCCGCAGCAGCGGAACCTTCACGTGCCAGGCCAGGCGCCACCCGGAGCACCCGTCCATCTCGGCCGCCTCGGTCAGCTCCCCCGGAATCGCCTGCAGCGCGGAGTAGAGAATGAGCATGTTGTAGCCCGTGTACGCCCAGGTCATCATGTTGCCGATCGAGACCAGTGCCAGTCCGTCGGAGAGGAAGTCCACGTGCAGGCCGATGTGCTGGAACAAGGCCGTGAACGGGCTGAGGTTGCGGGCGTAGAGAAACGACCACATGATCGCCGCGATCGCGCCGGGCATGGCGAACGGCAGGAAGAAGACCACCTGGAAGATCCGCTTGAACCGCGCGGACCGGGAGTCGAGAAGCAGCGCCAGCAGTAGTGCGAGCCCGAGCATGACCGGCACCTGGACAACCCCGAGCAGCAGCACGCGCAGGATCGACATCAGGAAGTGGTTGTCGTGCAGTGCCGTCGCGTAGTTCGAGAAGCCGGCGAACATCTCGGTCGGCCGGGAAAGCCCGAGCCCCGAACGGTGCGTCGTGAAGAGGCTCTTGTACAGGGAGTAGCAGATCGGCGCCAGCATCATCGCCGCGAACAGCAGCCCGAACGGCAACAGGAAGAGCAGCGCCGAACGGGTGCGGCGTCGTCCTGCCGTCGACCGCTGGGCCGTGGCTGTGGGCTTCGTGGCCCGGAGGTCTGGCTCGACCATGTCGATCGTCATGTTGGTTCCTCGTCCGCGCCGGCCGGACGGAGCCCGACTCCGTCCGGCCGGCGTCCTATAGGGCGTCGTCGATCCGGCCTAGCCGACGGACAGGCCCTGGCTCTTCATCGCCTTGACCGTCTTGGACTGCACGGCCTCGGCGGCATCGGACATCGACGCCTTGCCCTGCGCCACCTTCTTCAGCTCGTCGATGAAGTCCGGCTCGACCTGGCTCATCGTCGGGCCCCACACCCAGTTCGGGTCGGTGTTCTCCGCCCCGGCCTTGAACACCTGATAGATGTTCTGTCCGCCGAAGTAGGGGGACTTCTGGTTCACGGCCGGCAGGTCCATACCGCTCTTGGCCGCCGGGTAGATGCCGGTGTTCTTGATCAGATTCGAGACGCTGTCCTTGTTCGTGCTGAACCAGGTCGCGAATTCGGTGGCCTGCTTGAGGTGTTTGCACCCCTTGAGCACCGCTGTGCTGGACCCGCCGTTGTTCCCCGCGGCCTGCTCTCCCGCGTTCCACTGCGGCATCGGCGCGACCGCCCATTTGCCGGACTGCTTCGGCAGCATCTGCTCGAACATCGGTGCCGCCCACGCGGCGGTGACCACCGAAGCCATGTGGTCGGCCTTCGCCTCCTTGAACCACGCTCCGTCGAGCGGCGCGACACCGGTCTTGAGCACCTTCTTGTCCAGCAGCCCCTGCCAGTACTGCGACACCTTCTGCGTCTGCGGGCCGTCGATCTTCACCTGCCACTGGTCATTCGCCGTGCCGAACCAGTGTCCGCCGGACTGCCAGGTGTAGACGGCCATCTCGTAGGAGTCCATCGGCGCGTTGATCAGGTAGTTCTCCGGGTCCGCGGCATGGAACTTCTCAGCGGCGGCGGAGAAGTCCTGCCATGTCTTCGGAGCGGGCAGGTGGTACTTGGCGAACAGGTCCTTGCGGTAGAACAAGGCCGTCGGGCCGGTGTCCACCGGGATGCCGAAGACCTTGCCCCCGAGGCCGGACTGCTTCCACGCCCACTCGACGAACTGGTCCTTGTCCGTGTTCGCGTACGAGGAGATGTCCTCCAGCGCGCCGGTCGTCACGAACGTCGACAAGGATTCGTAGCCCACCTGCGCGAGGCAGGGTGCGTTCCCCGCCTTCACCGCGGCCTGCATCTTTGTGTAACCGCCGCTGAGGCCGGACGGCACCTTGCTGAACTTGACCTTGACGTTCGGGTGGGTCTTGTTCCACAGCGCAACCGACTTGTCATAGCCCGGCGCCCACCCCCAGAAGTCGAGGCTCACCGGACCCGATGCACGGCTCCCGCTGTCGCTGACCTCCCCTCCGGAACTGCACGCGCTCATCGTCACCAGGGACGCGACCGCGAGGATCACCGCGCCGCCGCGCACCATCCGTCGTGGAGCCATGCGGATTCTCCTTTGTCTCATTGAGCCCGGCAACGTCAACTGGGCGACGGCGAACGGCCGTTGATTCCGGGCGGCACCCCTGTGCGGCAGTGGCTCGCATACGCGGGCCCCACGGAGCAGTTCCCCGCCGTCTACCGCCGAGCACGCTGAGTATGCGAGCCATGTTCACGGCACGTCAAGCGTTAGTTCTGATCTATCTGGGCGTTCATTCACGGAACATATACGCCAGTGCATCTGAGACATGGGGCAGCGAACCGGCGCGGCGCGCAGGAGAGACGGCACATTCACTGCACAGACCCACTGACCAGTAGTTCACATCTATCTCGTCACAGACGGCGTAATAGATCTCATCTGCAGTCTTGACGTGGGTGGTTCCCCGCCGCAGACTCGTGCCGCCCTGACAGATCGGAGATGCAACGTGAACATTTCGACCACAGACACCACCCGGCGGGCGCTCGTCGTCCGCGGCGGGTGGGAAGGGCACGAGCCTGTGGCGATCAGCGACAGGTTCGTGCCCTTCCTCAAGGACCACGGCTGCGCCGTCGATACGTCCGAGGATCTCGCGGTCTACGACGACGCCGAACGGCTGCTCGCGACCGACCTGGTCGTGCAGTGCTGGACCATGGGCACGATCACCCGCGAGCAGAGCGACAACCTCGCCGCCGCGGTCCGTGCCGGTACCGGACTGGCCGGCTGGCACGGCGGCATCATCGACTCCTTCTTCGACCACGGCTACCACCTGCTCACCGGCGGCCGGTTCGTGATGCACCCGCCGGGATACCTCGACCACACCGTGCATCTGCTGCCCGAGCGGGCCGAGCACCCGGTGATCGCGGGGCTGCAGGACTTCGACGTGCACACCGAGCAGTACTGGGTGCTCACCGACCCGCACATCGAGGTGCTGGCCACCACCACCTTCCCGCCCGACGAACTGCGGGACCGCCCCACGGTGATGCCCGCGGTCTGGACCCGGACCTGGGGTGCGGGGCGGGTCTTCGTCTCGGTTCTCGGGCACAAGCCCGACGACTTCGACGTACCGGAGGTCCGCGCGATGACCGAGAGGGGACTGCTGTGGGCCAGCCGCTGAGGGTCGGCATCGTGGGCGCGGGAAAGATCAGCGGCGCCTATCTCACCACGCTGAATCGCCTGACCTCCGTGTCGGTCACCGTGGTCACCGATCTCGACGTGGACCGCGCCCGTGTCCTCGCCCGGGACGCGGCGGCCGGAGGCCCGCGGAACGAGGTAGAGGTCGCTGTCGTCGGGTCCGTCGCCGAACTCGTGGCCCGGGACGACGTGGACGCCGTACTCAACCTGACCATCCCCGCCGCCCACGCGGACGTCGCCCTCACCGCGCTCGGCGCCGGCAAGCACGTCTACGGGGAGAAGCCGCTCGCGGCCGACCGCAAGGAGGCCGAGGCGGTGCTCGCCGCCGCCCGCGCGGCGGGACTGCGGGTGGCCTGCGCCCCCGACACCGTCCTCGGCACCGGCACCCAGACCGCCCGCAAGGCCGTCGACGACGGCCTGATCGGCCGGCCCATCGCCGCCACCGCCTTCTTGACCGTTCCCGGCCACGAGAGCTGGCACCCGGACCCCGAGTTCTACTACCGGCCGGGCGGTGGCCCGCTGCTCGACATGGGCCCCTACTACCTCTCCGCTCTGGTCCATCTCCTGGGCCCGGTGGTCAAGGTGACCGGCGCCTCGTCCCGGCCGCGCGACGAGCGCACCGTCGGCAGCGGCCCCCGTGCCGGACAGACCTTCCCGGTGGAGGTGGACACCCACATCACCGGTGTCCTGGAGCACGCCGGCGGCGCCCTCAGCACCCTGGTCATGAGCTTTGACGTCAGGGCCGCCCGCCTGCCTCGGATCGAGGTGCACGGCACCGAGGCCTCCCTGTCCGTGCCCGATCCCAACGGCTTCGACGGGCCCGTTGAGATCAACCGTGGAGCCGACTGGGAGACCCTGCCCGTGAGTGCGGGTCATCGGGACGCCGGGCGCGGTACCGGACTCGACGACCTGGCCCAGGCCCTGGCCGAGGGGCGCCCGCACCGCGCCTCCGCCGAACTCGCCGCCCACGTACTGGACATCATGCTGACCCTCCTGGAGTCCGCGGATCAGGCACGCACGCTCCCGGTCGCCGGCACCTGCGAGCGGCCCGCTCCGGTGACCGGCCCAGGCAACTGACCGCCTCCGAACGACCGTCACCGCCACCGCCACCGCCTGAACAACAGGAAGAGCTGTGACCACTCCCCATCGCGCCGACGAACTGACCGTCACCGAGCGAGGTTTCCTGCGCGCCGGGCGCCCGCACCAGATCATCTCCGCCGCCATCCACTACTTCCGTGTCCATCCCGAAATGTGGGAGGACCGGCTGCTGCGCCTGCGCGCGATGGGCGTCAACACCATCGAGACCTACATCGCCTGGAATCTGCACCAACCGACGCCCGGCCGGGCCGACTTCACCGGTCCCGCCGACGTCACCCGCTTCATCCGCACCGCCGCCCGGCTCGACCTGGACGTCATCGTGCGGCCGGGCCCCTACATCTGCGCCGAGTGGGAGTTCGGCGGACTCCCCGCGTGGCTGCTTGCCGAGCCCGGGCTGCGGCTGCGCCGCACCGACGAGGGCTATCTGGCCGCTGTGGACGCCTGGTTCGACCAACTGATACCCGTGCTGCGCCCGTTGCTGGCCAGTCAGGGCGGTCCGGTGATCGCCGTCCAGGTCGAGAACGAGTACGGCAGTTACGGCCACGACACCCCCTACCTCGACCATCTGCGGCAGGGCCTGATCCGACGCGGCGTGGACTGCCTGCTGTTCACCGCGGACGGCGCCAGCGACGGCGTACTGCGCGGAGGCGTACTGCCTGGCACCTTGGCCACCGCGACCTTCGGCTCACACCCCAAGGAGTCCCTCGCCACCCTGCGCCGCCACCAGCAGGACGGCCCGCTGATGTGCTCCGAGTACTGGCACGGGTGGTTCGACCACTGGGGCGAGCACCACCACGTACGGGACGCCGTCGAGGCCGCCGCGGACCTGGACTGGATGCTTGCCCAGGGCGCCTCGGTCAACATCTACATGGGCCACGGCGGAACCAACTTCGGCTGGTGGAACGGAGCCAACCACGACGAGACCGAGTACCAGCCCACCTGCACCAGCTACGACTACGACGCACCGGTCGGTGAGGCCGGGGACCTGACCGAGAAGTTCCACGCCTTCCGTACGGTGATCGAGCGGCACCGCGGCCCGGTCCCGTACCCGGTGCCCCCGGCCCCGCCCCGGCTCGCCCTGCAGACCGTGCGGCCGAGCGGTGCGGTGGCACTTGCGGACTGTCTGGACGTGCTCTCCACTCCTCACCAGCGCCTCTCCCCCGAGCCGATGGAGGCGCTCGGCCAGTCGCTGGGACTGATCCACTACCGCACCCGGATCCACGGCCCGTTCCCGGACTCGACTCTGCGCGTGCACGGACTCGCCGACCGGGCCCAGGTGTTCCTCGACGGCGAGCCGCTCGGCGTCCTGGAGCGGTCCGGACCGCTCGACGCGCTGCCGGTCAGCGTCCCCGAGGCAGGCGCCGAACTCGACCTGCTGGTGGAGAACATGGGGCGGGTCAACTACGGCCCGTGGCTGGAGGACCGCAAGGGCATCAGCGGCGGCGTCCGGATCGACACCCAGTACCAGTTCGGCTGGGAGATCCGTCCCCTCCCGCTGACCGATCTGACCGGCCTGCGGTTCGGAGCCGCCGAGGCAGTCGAGGGCCCGGCCTTTCACCGTGCGGAGGTGGAGATCACGGATCCGGCCGACGGGTTCCTCGCCCTGCCGGGCTGGACCAAGGGCCAGGTCTGGCTCAACGGCTTCGCACTCGGCCGCTACTGGGACCGCGGCCCGCAGCGCACCCTGTACGCGCCCGCCCCGGTGTGGCGGGCCGGCCGCAACGACCTCGTGATCCTGGAACTGCACGGACGGGGCGACCGGATCGAGATCCGCGACACCGCGGATCTCGGCGCCACGGGCTGACTTTCGGACTCCTCGCGGTGGCTCCGACCCCTTCTCGTGGGGCCGGAGCCATCGCGACGCAACTACTTCAGACCGTCGCCGAAGTACGCGGCCACCTCGGGATCCGTGCCCTCGACGTCCATGGCCCTTCCCCCGTCTCGCAGCGACATCGTGGCCGCGTAGCCGGCGGCCACCGCCTCGCGGGCCGCGACGGGCGAGGTGACCGTGGCCCCGCCGTCCCGTACGAACCGCAGGAACTCCGCGACCAGTAGCGGATCGGCGCCGCCGTGCGTGCCGGTCGGCGTGTGGACGGGCACCACGAGATCGGCCTCGACACGGCCGTCATGGCGGCGGTTCCACACCCGGATCTCCGCCCCTTCGGAGTCACCGAAGTTCTCCAAACGGCCCTCGGTGCCGATCACCGTGTAGTTGCGCCAGTAGTCCGGGGTGTAGTGACACTGCTGGTAGCTGGCGAACACCCCGTTGTCCAGCTGCATCTGCATCATGCTCAGGTCCTCCACGTCCACCACGGAATGGAGGCCGGTATGGCTGAGCGGCGGCCAGTTGTCCGTCGACAGCCAGTCGGTCATCCGCTGGCCGTCGCGGTCGCCGCGCGAGGTGATGTCCCCGTAGACGGTCAACCCGCCCATGGCGTTGACCCGCCGCGTGTAACCGCCTGCCAGCCAGTGGATGACATCTATGTCGTGGGCCCCCTTCTGCAGCAGCAGACCGGTGGTGAGGCGTCGGTCCGCATGCCAGTCCTTGAAGTAGAAGTCCCCGCCGTGGCCGACGAAATGGCGGCACCAGATGGCCTTGACCTCGCCGATAGCCCCGTTGACGATCAGTTCGCGCATGGCCGCGATGACGGGCATGTGCCGCATGTTGTGGCCCACGTACAGCGGGGTGCTGTGCTTGCGGGCAGCTGCGAGCAGCCGGTCGCAGCCCTCGGTGGTGATCGCCATCGGCTTGTCCAGGAAGACCGCCACACCGGCCGCCAGGAAGTCGAGACCGATCTGCTCGTGCGTGTGGTCCGGCGTCAGCACCACCACACCGTCGAGTCCGGCGTCGAGCAGGTCGTGGTGGTCCACGGAGGTCCGCACCTGCGTACCGAACCGCTCCTCGGCGCAAGCCAGCAGTCGTCGGTCGCGGTCGCAGGCGAACGCCACCACCGAGCCCGAGCCGGGCCGATGAGCCAGGTCGGCCAGGTCGCTGCGGTTGCCGAGACCGATGACGCCAAGCCTGATGTCGCCCAAGTCGTCCAAGTCGTCCAAGTCGTCCACAGTGCTGGCCCTTTCAGGAGTGTTCGACACAAGGTCGGGATGACTGAGAGATGGATCTGAGTTATGTCCGGTCCACGGGGGCATCATGTGCCGATCTCTAGGAGGTTGTGGTGGCAGTAGGGGTGGCTGACCACCCCTCCTCCCCGATGACGCCTCGGTCGGCGTGAGGAGGGAACTACCTCGGTGAAAGGCTGAGTTTGGCCACCGACTCGGAACGGAACGAGTCTGGGCTCGCCGCATCCTGGCGTCAAGGGTTTGCATATGATTCACTGAGCCCGGATGCCTTGATGTATCCGAAACATATGAGCACGGGGGCAGGCGGCTCACCGAACGGCCTCACATCCGACACGAACCGCCGTGACAACAACCGCCGAGACGTGAAACGCCGCAAAGGGGAGCGCCGTTGATCCGGGCAGAACACAACACCGCACCCATACCGGAGGCCCCGGGTTACCGTCCTGGCTACGAGGTCGCGGCCGAACGCATTCTGGAGCATCTCGTCCGGGCCGGCCTGGGGCCCGGCGCCCGACTGCCCACAGAGAAGGACCTGGCGGACCAGGTGGGGATGAGCCGGACCGTGGTCCGCGAGGCGGTGAAGATCCTCTCGGCGCTTGGCCGGCTGTCCGTGCACCGAGGCCGCGGCATCTACGTGGCCGAGCGCGACCTGTCCGCCTGGCAGGAGTCCCTGGCCCACTTCCTGCCCGCCGACCTGCACCAGGTCGACGAACTCTTCGAATTCCGCCGCCATTTGGAGACGACCACCGCCCACCTGGCAGCCCAGCGCGCCACCCCCGCCCAGGTCGGAGCCGTCCGCGAAGCCGCCCGGCGGAGCACCCGGGCGGCCCGGCGCGGCGACATCGACGACTTCACCCGGGCCGATGAAACCTTCCACACCGCCATCGCCGCCGCTGCCAGGAACACCTTCCTCACCGCCACCATCGACACCCTGCGCCGTTTGCAACGCCAGGTCACCGCCATCGGCCTGGCCGGCCTCGCCGGCGGCTCCCTGAGCGACGCCGCTGCCGAGCACGAAGCCATCGCCCACGCCATCGCCGACGGTGCACCCACTGACGCCCACACCCTCATGGCTCACCACATCGACCGAACCACCCATCAGTTCCAACGAGAGATCCGGCACCGCATCGCCCCCGGCCACCCTCACTCCTGAACCCCACACCACCACACTTGAAGGACACCCATGCGAATCACCGACGTGACTGTGGAACTGGTCGATCTGCCCGCTCAGCCGCCATTCCGGTGGCGGGCCGGGCTGCCCGGTTCGGAGCCGGCCGTGGTGGGCGGGATCCTGCGGATCCACACGGACGAAGGCCTGGTCGGCGAGGCGCACACGAGGCGCGGGCTCATCGTCGTCGACCTGGTGGACCGTCGCATACGTGGCGACCTGACCGGCCGCGACCCGCTGATGCGCGAGCTGCTGTGGCACCGCCTGTGGGAACTCGACCGGATCGAGGAGCTTCCCCTCTACGCCCTCGGCCTGGTCGACGTGGCGCTGTGGGACCTGGCGGGCAAGGCGGCCGGCATGCCGGTGCACCGTCTGCTGGGCCCGTATCGCGAGGCCATTCCCGCGTACGCGAGCACGGTCACCTTCGGCAGCGTGGAGGAGTACCTCGATGTGGCTGACCAGTGCCTGGAGTTGGGCTACCCCGCCATCAAGTTGCACGCCTGGGGTGACGCGCGGGCGGACGCGGAGCTGTGCCAGAAGCTGCGGGCCCACGTAGGTGACGACGTCCCGCTGATGTACGACGGCTCGGCCGGGTTCGACCTCGCGGACTCGGTGTACCTCGGCCGCGCGCTGTCCGAGGCGGACTACCTGTGGTACGAGGAGCCGATGCGCGAGTTCAGCGTGACCGCCCACCGGTGGCTGGCCGAACAGGTCGACGTTCCGCTGCTGGTCGCGGAGACCTCCGACGGCGCGCATTTCAACACCGGCGACTTCATCATGGCGGGCGCGGCGGGCCGGGTCCGCACCAGCGCGCAGCTCAAGGGCGGGATCACTGGAGCCCTGCGCATCGCGCACCTGGCCGACAGCTACAACCTGCGGGCCGAGGTGCACGGCAGCGGAGTGGTCAACGCCCATCTGTGCATGGCGATACCCAACACCACCTACTACGAGTCCCTCGTGTACACCAACCCTGTGCAGCGCGAGCCGGCGGTGGGTTCCGACGGGCTGGTGAAGGCTCCGACGGCCCCGGGCATCGGCTTCGACCAGCAGGGCTGGTGACCGCTCACCATGACGGTGCAGCGCTACGCCTCGGTCGTACGGCTTCGAGCGGACCTGGAGGCCGAGTACCGCGCCCTGCACGCGGCCGCCTGGCCCGAGGTTCTCGCGACCCTCAAGCGCGCCCACATCGGCAACTACTCGATCTTCCTGCGTGACGGGCTGCTCTTCAGCTACCTCGAGTACGCCGGTGAGGACTTCGCGGCAGACAGCGCGCGCATCGCCGAGTGCCCGGTCACCCGGGACTGGTGGGCCCGTACCGAGCCCTGTCAGCAGCCGCTGGACAGCGTCGGCGACGGGGAGCTGTGGGCACCGGCCGAAGAGGTCTTCCACCTTGAATGACAACGCGGCAGGCAATGGGAGGGGGCGGACGCATCTGCGTCCGCCCCCTCCCATTGCCTGCCCGCTTCGGGTCACACGCCGTACACCCGCGCAGCCGTGCCGCCGAACACCGCCGTCCGCTCGTCCTGCGACAGGTCCGCCACGAGCTCGCGGCTGGCGGACACCACCTGCGCGTACTCGCCCGCCAGCGTGCACACCGGCCAGTCCGAGCCGAACATGAGCCGCTCCGGGCCGAAGGCCTCCAGCGCGACCGCCACGAACGGCCGCAGCCGGTCGGGGCTCCAGGCGTACCGGTCGGCCTCGGTGAACAGCCCCGAGAGCTTGGCCACGGTGTTGGGGAGCCGGGCCAGGGTACGCAGCTCCGCGGCCCAGGTGTCCGGTCGGCGCGGGCGCACCGGCGGCTTGCCCAAGTGGTCGAGAACGAAGGTGAGTTGGGGCCTGGCGCGGGCCGCCACGACCGCCGACGGCAGCTGTTCGGGGCGCAGGACGAGGTCGTAGGCGAGGCCGGCGGATGCGACGGCGGACAGGCCGCGGCCCATGTCGGGGCGGAGCAGCCAGTCCGGGTCCGCCTCCCCCTGGACCTGGTGGCGGATGCCGACGAGGTGGTCACCGCCGGGCTGCGCGCGCAGTTCCGCCAGGGCGTCGGCGACCGCGGGCGAGGTGAGGTCGGTCCAGCCGACGACGCCGGCCACCAAGGGGTCGCGCGCGGCCAGCGCCAGGAACTCGGGAGTCTCCTCGGGAACGCAGATCGTCTGCACCAGCACGGTGGCGTCGACGTCGGCGGCCGCGGCCTGCGGGCGCAGGTCGTCGAGGGTGAAGTCGCGTCGCAGTGGCGCGAGTTCGGGGCCGGTGATCCAGTCCTGGTCGCGGACCGACAGATCCCAGACGTGCTGGTGGGCGTCGATGGTGGTCATGAGAGCTTCCCTTCCATGTGCCGGCGGATGCCTCGGACCGGTACCGGCACGTCCGGCTGCAGCAGGCCTCGGGAACGCAGCGCCCGCCACATCGCCGAGGGAACGGGGTGGCGGAGCATCGCGGCCGCGTCCGCCACCTCGGCGGCGCGGCGTGCCCCGAGCAGAACACCCGCGACCGCCGGATGCCCGTACGGGAACTGCAGGGCCGCGGCCCGCAGCGGGACGTCGAACTCGGCGCACACGGCGCGCAGTTCGAGGGCCCGCTCCAGAACCTGCGGTGCCGCGGGTGCGTAGTCGAAGTGGGCACCCGGCCGGGGATCGGCCAGGAGGCCCGAGTTGAACACCCCGCCGATCAGTACGGACACCCCGCGTCGCGCCGCCTGCGGCAGCAGTACGGCCAGAGCGCTCTGGTCGAGCAGGGAGTAGCGGCCGGCGAGCAGGACCACGTCGATGTCGGTGTCACGGACGAACCGTGCCGGCATCTCGGTCTGATTCATGCCGACACCGATCGCGCCGACCATGCCCTCCGCCCGCATTCGCTCCAGCTCGGGGTAGGCATGGTCGAAGGCCGCACGCACGTGGCCGTCCGGGTCGTGCAGGTAGACGGTGTCGACACGGTCGAGACCGAGTCGGGCAAGGCTCTCCTCGACGCTGCGGCGTACGCCGCCGGCGCTGAAGTCCCACACCCGTTCGTGGGTGGCGGGGACGGCGAAGCCGTTCGCCAGGTCGTCCCCGGGTAGTGGTCCCGTACGTCGGCGCAGCCTGCGGCCGACTTTGGTGGAGAGCGTGTACTGGGCACGCGGCCGGCTGCGCAGTGCGTCTCCAAGCCGGCGTTCGGACAGGCCGAGGCCGTAGTGCGGGGCGGTGTCGAAGGCGCGGATACCGCAGGCCCAGGCGGCCTCGACGGTGGCGGCCGCGTCCTCGTCGCTGATCGCGTGGAACAGGTTGCCCAGGGCGGCAGTGCCAAGTGACAGACCGTCAATGGCTGTGGTGCGCCCAGGTGTTGGGGAGTGCATGGGGTGAGGGATGCCTCTCATGGAAGGGGCACGGAACGAAGTGGATCGAGGTCAGCCCGCGGCGGGCCGGAGTCGCAGGCCGGCCATCCCGCCGTCGACGGCCAGCGCGGTGCCGGTCGTCGATCCCGCCAGCGGGCCGGCGAGGTAGGCGATCGCGGCGGCGACCTCCTGCGCGGTGACCAGTCGGCCGTGCGGTTGGCGGGCGTTGAGGGCGGCCAGCTCGGCCGTGGCGTCGGGAGAGCGGTCGAGGAGCCGGGTCACCCACGGTGTGTCCACGGTGCCGGGGGTGACGCAGGTGACGCGGATGCCCTCGTCCATGTGGTCGGCGGCCATGGCCAGGGTCAGCGCGTACACGGCGCCCTTGCTGGCCGAGTACAGCGCCCGTCGGGGCAGCCCCGCGGTCGCCGCGATCGAGCAGGTGTTGACGATCGCGGCGTGTGCCGAGCGGCGGAGGTGCGGGAGCGCGGCCCGGGTGGTGCGGACGACGCCGAGCACGTTGATGTCGAGCACCTGGTGCCACTGCTCGTCGGTGTTGTCCTCGACGGTGCCCGCCGCCCCGACCCCGGCGTTGTTGACGAGGATGTCCAGGCCGCCCAGCGCCGCGGCGGCCGCGTCGACGGCCCGTCGCACGCCGGTGTCGTCGCCCACGTCGGCCGTGAAGCCGATCAAGGGCGCCGGTACGTCGCCGGGGGTGAGGTCGAGCACGGCCACGGTGGCGCCGCGCCCGGCCAGCAGTTCGGCGGTGGCCAGGCCTATCCCGGAGGCACCGCCGGTGACGATGGCCCGCAGGCCCGCAAGTTCCGTCATGGTCTTCCTTCACGCTGCTGTGCGGATGTGCTGTCGGACCAGGTCGGCGCGGGGCAGGGGACGTCACTGGTCCCCCCCGCCCCGCGCCGGCCCGCTCAGCCCTTCGTCGCCCCGCCGGTGAGGCCCTTGACGAACTGCTTCTGGAAGGCCAGGTAGAAGATCAGGATGGGCAGCGTCGCCAGGAACATCAGGGCGAAGACGGAGCCGTAGTCGGCCTGGTGCTCGCCGATGGCGCGATAGATGCCGGCCGTCACCGTGGTGCCGTCGGCCGGCCCCAGGATGATCAGCGGGTTGAGGAAGTCGTTCCAGATCCACACGCCGAGGAAGATCAGCACGCTGGCCGACGCGGGGCGCATGAGCGGGAAGACCACCTGCCAGAACGCGCGGAACGCTCCGGCGCCGTCGATCGCCGCGGCCTCTTCGAGTTCCCGCGGGATCGTCTTGGCGAAGCCGGCGAAGACGAACACTCCGAACGGCATGTAGTAGCCGATGTACGCCAGCACAAGGCCGGGCACACTGCTCATCAGCCCGAGGGCCCGTAGCACTTCGGTGATCGGGGTGAGGATGACGGCGGGCGGCACCATGAGCCCGCACAGCAGCACGACCATGGCGGCCTTGGAGACGATGCCGGTCGTGCGGGCCAGATAGTGGCCGAGCATGGCGGAGATCGCGGTGATGATCAGGATGGAGATCACCGTGACCTCGGTGCTGTTGATCAGCCCGTACCAGAAGAGGTGGTCCGGGCGTGACAGTACGCTCTGGAGGTTGTCCAGGGTGGGCGGGCTCGGCAGACCGAGCGGGTCCGACACGATCGACGAACCGTCCTTGAACACGTTGACCAGGACGACGTAGATCGGCAGGAAGAAGAGGATGCCGGCGAGCAGCGCGCCGGCCGGACGGAGCCAGGTTCGGGCCTGATGGGGACGGTTCACGACGTCACCTCGCGCTTCTGCAGCAGCCCGAGCGCGACGACGGAGACGGCCGCGACCAGGACCAGCATCACCACGGCCATCGCGGAGGCGTAGCCGACGTGGTTGCCGTTGAACGCGGTCTGCACCACCTGGAAGGCAAGGGTGGATGTGGTGCCGGGACCCGGGCCGCCGTTGGTCAGGACCTGGATCTGGTCGTAGGCCTTGAAGCCGCCGATCAGCGACATGACCGTGTTGATCGTGACGGCGGGCGCCAGCATCGGCCAGGTGACCTTGCGGAACCGCATGAGCGGCCCGCAGCCGTCGATGGCCGCCGCCTCGTACAACTCCTGCGGGATTCCCTGGAGTCCGGCCAGATAGATCACCACGCAGAAGCCGAGCCCCTGCCAGGCGATGACCCAGGAGACCGTGTAAAGGGCGAGGCCCGGGTCGGAGAGCCAGCCCGGTGGATGGTGCACGCCCAGGTCCCGCAGCATGGAGTTGAGCAGGCCGTCGTCGACGAGGATCGACTGCCAGATGACGCTGACCACCACGGCGCTGAGCACGACCGGCACGAAGAACACGCTGCGCAGCGCGTTGTACAGCCAGCCACGCCGGTCGAGGAGCAGGGCGATCGCGAGCCCGCCCGCGTTGGTCACGAGCGTCACGATCACGGTGATGACGACGGTGTTCTGGAGCGCTTTGAGGAACTCGTCGTCGGAGAACAGCCCTGTCAGGTTGTCCAGACCCACCCACCGGGTCGGCGGGTTGAACGGGTTTCTGTTGGTGAGGCTGTAGCCGGTCGTCATCGCGATCGGCACCAGCACCAGGGCCAGGTAGACCACCAGTCCGGGAGCCGCGAAGACGGCGAAGCGGCTCAGCCCTCCTTTCGTGCGCGCGCGGCGCGGCGTCGGAGCGATCCGCTTCGCGTGCGTGTCCCGGCCTCGCTCCCCCGCGGCGCTTTGCTTCACGGGCGTGGCAGACGGGGCCTCCGGTCGATGTGGGGTACCCACGCGCATCACCGGGTGGCCTTGTCCCACTGCTCATCCATGTAGACGCCGAACTCCTTGGCCGTCATGCCGCCGCTGAGGAGTTTCTGCATGCCGATGGCCGCCTTGTCGGCGACGCCCGGCGGCAGGGAGCCGTCACCGGTCTCCTGGGAGAAGGAGTTGACGATTCCGTCGTCCTTCTGGGCCTGCCGGTATGCCTTCAACGTCTCTTTGTAGACGGGCCCCATGGTGGTCGGCGGGGTGTAGCCCTTGATGTCGATGATGAGCCCGTCGGCCTTGACGGAGGCGTCCAGGTTCTTCTGGTCCTCCATGAACGCCTTCGCCCACTTCTTGGCCAGCGGCACGTCGGGCGCCTTGGAGCTGACCGTCATGCCGCCGCCGAGGACGCTGGGCAGCGCCGGGGATCCCTGGTCGGTGGGCCAGGCGAACACGCCCGTGTCGAAACTCGGCTTCTTCGTGTCGGCCGAGGCGGAGAACCAGCTCCCCATCGGGTACATCGCACCCATGCCGTCACGGAACGCCTGCTCCGTGTCGGCGTAGGAACGGGACAGGCCCGCCCGGTCGATATAGCCCTTGCCGGCGAGGCCTGCGACCTTCTGGGCGGCGGTCACGAAGGCCTTGTCGGTGAACTTGACCTTGCCGTCGGCGCGTTGGGACAGCCAGTCGGGCGTCTTCTTGTAGACGTCGGTGGCCACCGTGCAGATCAGCGGGAACATGTCGGCCCAGGAGTCCTTGCCGCCACCGCCGACGACGAAGGGGTTGATGCCCTTCTTCTTCAACTTGACGCTGTCGTCGACCAGTTCACGGTAGGTGCGGGGCGGGGTGTCGATCCCGGCCGCGGCGAAGTCCTTCTTGTTGTAGTAGACGAGCGTCGTCTGCGCGGCATACGGCAACTGGTAGACCTTGCCGCCGTACGGGTTGGCGTGCGGGTCGCCGTAGGTGGCGAGTTCCTTGTCCGTCCAGGGCGCCAGCTTGCCCGCCTCGGCGAATCCGGCCGGGTTCAGGCCGATCATGACGTCCGGGAACTGGCCGGTGCTGTCGAGCTGCTTCGCGTATCCGGTGCGGTCGGCGCTGGGTGACACCAGCTTCTTGATCTTGACGCCGGGCACCTTCGCCGAGGCGCGGGCGATCGCCGCGTCCCAGTACTTCGCGTCGAGGTTCGGCGTTTCGAAGGTGAGAAAGGTCAGGGTGACCTTGTCGCCCTTGGACGCACTCGTACCGGAGCCGCCGGCCGTGCACCCCGCCAAGAGCAGAGCACCTGCGAGGGCGGCGGTTCTCGTGAGTATCGGATTGCGTGTCATGCGCTACTTCCCCTACCCGTCAATGTCGCGGGGCGGTGCTGAGTAGCTGTCTTGTCGTACCAAGACGAGAGGGGGAGTCCCGCTGCCAGCCGTCCGCCGAATCTGTCACATGGTTCAGACTCTTCTCAGAGTCCGGCTCATCTTGAGGACCACCGCTTCGTCTGGGCGTTCGTCCTCCAGCGCGCACTGAGTATCGAAGTCCGCGTGCACCCATGTCAAGAGATAAAGCAGAGCCATCACCCATTCCCGAGCTCAATGGATCCGATACATCCGATACATCTGGTGCAGCCTCCCGGGACTCCCACACTTGCCCTGCACGGGAAACGAGGCCGACGGCGTGTCGTTGCGCGCACCTGGCCGCAGGGCCGCCGATCTGCGCAGCATGCCCAGCAGCGAAATAGATGCCAACTAAGCCCTTGACGGGCCTTCCGGCTCCCTGCACGCTAGGTCGCACTTGCGCTGCGGCAGTGGATCCACGAGACGTAAGCGGCTCCTCCCCCCTGTCCGCAGAAGAATGCGAACTATCCAGCGGCATCGTTCGTCGCTCGCCCGCATGGCACCCCGCGCGGTCCCTTCGCCCGGAGCGGTTCACGGGCCTTGATCGGTCGGCACGCACTTCATCGAAAGTCGCTCCGCTCGCGGCCTGGCTCGCCGAGCGGCCCGGCATCGAGGTCATCTGCCGTGACCGCGCCCCCTTCTTCGCCGAAGGCGCCACCCGCGGAGCCCCGCAGGCCCTCCAGGTCACGGACCGATGGCACCTCGGGCACAACCTGGGAGAAGCTGCCGAGAAATGCGTCTACCAACACCGCGGCTGCTTGCGCCCCACTCCGACGCCGCCGGAGAAACCACAGGAAGAAGCGGAGCCGACTGAGCCGTCGCCCTGGCTGACAGGCCACCGGTTCGCCGAACGCACCCGCGCCAAGCACGCCACCGTCCATGCTCGGCATGACCCTCAACACCACCCTGCGCTTCTCCCGCGCCACCACCCCGGGGAGTCGACCGCCTGATCACCGGGCGGGTGGGCATGGACGTACTGGTGCGCAGCACGGCCGACCTCGCCGGCTGCCAGGTCGGCGTGCACGCGCCCGGTCGGGGCCTGTCGCTGCGCGCGGACGGCGACGCGGCCGACACGACGCCCGGGACAGCGCCTGCCCGGGCCGACGTCCGCGCCCTCGACCCGCTCGCCACGGAGCCACCACGGCGAAGACACCCTCTCCGCGCTCGACGCGCTGTGCGCGACCGGTTCGGCCCGCAAGGCCGCGGCCCTGTTGCACCGCCACCACAGCACCATGCCGGCGCGGCTGACCCGGGCCGAAGCCGTCCTCGGCTTCGAGGTCGGCTCCCCGGCCGGCCGGTTTCGGCTGCACCTCGCGCTCATGCTGAAACGGCTGCGGGACAACGCCGACCTCTGCTGACCGTCCACGGGGGACCTCAGCTTCCGCCACGCGACGATCGTCCGCCCGCGGATATCCCGGGGCTCCAGGCGCATCGCCCCGGCGTCCCGTCAGCCACCTGCTCGGCCGTCTCGACGGTGTACGGGCGCAGCCGCAGCCGGGCTGTTTCCATGCTGAACGATGTCACTGCCTCTCATTGTTCTCCCTGGCCGGGGTTGTTGCCCAGCTTGCTGGGCGGGTCGCCGTCGCCCTGGCCCGCCATGCGTCGGTCAGGCGACCGAGGACCTGAGCCGTGCCCCGAGGGACCGTGAGATCCCGCGTGCCGCGACCTGCACCAGCGGAGCGAGGGCATGCGGGGTCACGGCGTCGGCGTGGGCAACGACCGAGACGGCCGCGACGACGGTGTTGTCCGGCCCGTACACCGGGGCCGCGATCGACACGGCGTCCATCGTCACCTGCCGGTCGCTGGTGGCGACTCCGGTGCGGCGCACCTCGGCGAGGACGCGGCGTACCTCGTCCGAGGTGCACAGGGTTTTCTCCGTGTGCCGGACGAACGGCCGGGACAGCACCTGTTCCTGGACCTCCCGGGGTGCATGGGCGAGGAGGACGAGGCCGACGCCGGTGGGTGCGAGGTCGAACCGCCCGCCGACGCGGGTAAGGACTTTGACCGCGTCCCGGCCTGCTAGGCGCTCCACGTAGACGACGGACAGGTCCTCGCGGACGGCGAGCTGCACGTTCTCGCGGGTGATGTGCCCGAGGTCGGAGAGATACGGCAGTGCGGCCTCGCGCAGGCCGAGGCCGCGCGGGGCGAGGGAGGCGATCTCCCACAGCCGCAGGCCGATGCGGTAACCGCCGCTCGGCTCGCGTTCGAGCGCGCCCCAGCCGGCCAGTTCCCTCACCAGCCGGTGGGCGGTGGTGAGGGGCAGTCCGGTGTGGCGGGAGATGTCGGCGAGCCGCAGCACGGGCCGCTCCGGGGTGAAGGCTTCCAACACCTGCAGGGCCCTGGCCGTCACCGAGCAGCTGTCGGTCGGGGCTCGGCGCTGCATACGGACCTCCTCGTCCGGGCACCGGCCGCTCCACTGCGGACTCGGGCACGTCACCGAAAAATTAGGCAGATCCCTGACGGTCGTCAATGCTCTGGTGAGCAGTACCCGGTGCCGGGGCAATCGCGGCGAAGGCCCGGTCGATCAGCGCGGCGGGGTCCTGGGCACCGTCGCTGCCTGATCCCTGATCCCTGATCCCTGAAGCCGTCGCCGGTCCCCAGCCGTCGGCTGTCGAACCGGCGCGTCACGCCAGGCCAGCACCGCTCCGTCACGCCGGCCCTCGCGCGGCCGTCAGAGATCCAGGACGAGCCTGGGGCACGCAGCCCTGGAGACGCAGATCATCATCGTGTCGTGCGTCTCCTGTTCGGCGGGGGTGAGGAGGGAGTCGCGATGGTCGACCGTGCCCTCGAGCACGGCCGTCTCACAGGTGCCGCACGTGCCCTCCTGGCAGGAGGAGAGGACCTGCACCCCGGCCTCCTCGACCGCCTGCAGCACGGACTTGTCCGGCGGGACTGTCACCGTGATGCCGGTCTGCGCCAGCTCGACCTCGAACGCGCCGTCCCGCACGGGCGCCTGAAGCTCCTTCGGCGCGAACCGCTCGACGTGGAGGGTGCCGGGCGGCCAGTCGGCGCACCGCTCCTCGACGGCCTTGAGGAGCGGTTCCGGACCGCAGCAGTAGACGAGCGTGCCGGGCCGCGGCGTCCCCAGGAGCGCGTCGAGGTCGAGGAGCCCGTACGCGTCCTCGGGCCGGACCCTCACCCGCTCCCCGTACCGCGTGACGAGGGCGTCGCGGAAGGCCATCGACGCGAGGGTCCGCCCTCCGTACACCAACTCCCACGCGGATCCCTGCCGTTCGGCCTGCTTCAGCATCGGGACGATCGGGGTGATGCCGATGCCGCCGGCGATGAAGAGGTACCGTTCGGCGCGCTCCAGGGGGAAGTGGTTGCGCGGGCCGCGCACTTGGACCGGGTCGCCCTCGGCCAGCTTGTCGTGCACGTGGAGGGAGCCTCCGCGCCCGTCGTTCTCCCGCAGGACGGCGACGCGCCACACGTGGGCGTCCTCCGGCGAGGAGCACAGCGAGTACTGCCGTACGAGATCCGGGGCGAGCAGCAGGTCGATGTGTGCGCCGGGTGTCCAGGCGGGCAGGGGGGCGTCGTCGGCCCGGCGCAGGTCGAGGGAGACCACACCGTCGGCCTCGTCGGTGCGGCGGGCCACGACGAGGTCGAGTTCGGCCTGGGGTGCGGTGGTGCTTGTGGTCATCAGAGGGTCCTTGAGTACGCAAGTACGCCAGGTGCGCAAGTACGCGAGTACGCGCGGTCAGGCGCCGACGAGGTGGCGGGGGCGGGGCGCGGGACCCGGGGCGGGGGCGGTCCCCCGGCCCGGGTGCCCGTCGGGATGGGCGAGCAGCCACTCCCACAGCTCCACCGGGTCCTCGGACTCCCGGGACTCGCCGCACCAGCACCAGCCGCGCAGCCGGTCCGTGCCGGGAATCCACACGATCCGGTGGACCGTGTCCCCGTCGAGCATCGTCGTGGGCTGCGGGCCCATCAGACGGCCGCCACGGACTCGGCCGCGCCGGCCTCGACGAGCCGCTTGAGGATGCGGCGGGCGGCCAGCCCACCGGTGTCGATGTTGATGCTGAGCTCCTGCGTCCCGTCCGGCTCGGAGGCGATGACCTGCTCCAGCTTGTTCAGGGCGACGACGTCCTGGAGGACGACGGTGCGGTTGCTGTCGTACAGGAAGTCGGAGACCTCCTGGTCGTCCAGGGCGAAGTCGCGGGCCACGGCCCAGAAGTCGTGGGTGCTGTGCTCGGTTTCGGGGGTGATGGCGTAGACGACCTCGACGTGGAAGGCGTCCGGGTCGCTGCCGTCCGCGCGGGGGCCGGGTGCGCCGACAGGGGCGATGCGCGAGTGCAGGAGGTACAGGCAGGGGGCGTGGTACTCGATGTCCTGCCAGCGCGTGATGCGGCCGGTGACGCCGGTGGACCTGGCGTAGAACGGCGGGCAGGCCGCGTCGTCCATGTGCCGGCTGACGTACACGACGCCCGCCTTCTCGTCGGCCTCGGTGGTGATGGGGGTCTCGGCGACCTCGGGGGTCCCGATGTAGCCCCCGTGCAGGTACGTCTCGTGGGACAGGTCGAGCAGGTTGTCGACGAGGAGCCCGTAGCGGGCCGCGAGCGGTTCCATGCCGCGGACGGTGGTGTAGTCGGGCGAGTCCAGCCAGGGGGCGCGGGGGATCAGGGCCTCGTCGGCCTTGTCCTTCTCGCCGATCCACACCCACACGAAGGAGTCCTGCTCCTTGACGGGGTAGGAGGTGAGCCGGGCGGTGCGGGGCACGCGCTTCTGGCCGGGCACGCTCACGCACACGCCGTCGGCGCCGTAGGTGAAGCCGTGGTAGCCGCAGACGACCGTGTCGCCGTCCAGCCGGCTCGGGTTCTCGGAGAGCGGGAAACGGCGGTGTACGCAGCGGTCCGCCATAGCGGTGACCTCGCCCGCCTCGGTGCGCCAGAAAAGGATCGACTCGCCGCAGACGGTGCGGCTGAACAGCTCCCGCCCGATCTCGCTGCCGTAGGCGGCCACGTACCACTGGTTGCGCGCGAATGACGTCGTCGTCATCGTCAACTCCCTTGCGTTCGGGTGGGCCCGACGCATCGACGGATTGCGGACTGGGGACTGGGGGTGATGGGTTTCGGATTGCGGGTTTACGGGTTTCGGATGCCGGTTGCCCCGAGGGGCCGGGGGTGGAACGCCGACGGTTTCCAGAGTGCTGCGGACACGGGCCTGCGAACAGGGCGCCTTCCGTTGAGCGGAAGGCCGAGGCGGGCCCCGTTCAGCGGGGCGGGCGGCCCATGCCGCCGCCCTCGACGGTGAGGATGTGCCCGGAGATCCAGCGTGCCTTGTCGCTGGCCAGGAACAGGGCCGCGTACGCCGGGTCCCAGGGCGTCCCCTCCGTGCCGAGGACGATGGCGCGGCGGCGGGCCTCACGGGCCTCGGCGGGGATGTTGCGGGCCGCCATCGACGACCAGATTGCCCCGATCTGCACGCAGTTGACGCGAATACCGCGCGGGCCGAGCGTGCTCGCCACGCCCTTGGTGAGGTTCTCCAGGCCGGCCTTGGCGACGCTGTAGACCATGCCGGGGCCGGGCCTCTGGGCACCCACGGAGGAGATGTTGACGATCGCGGACCCCTTCCCCATCACCGGCTCCGCGTGCCGGGTCATCAGCCAGGCGCTCTTGAGGTTGACGTCCATGAGGTGGTCCCAGTCGTCCGTGCCGACCTCGAAGAGACCGGACCGTTCGCCGGAGGCCACGTTGTTGACCAGGACGTCCAGGTGTCCGCCGAAGCGCTGGGCGCAGGCGGTGACGGCGCGTCGGCAGTCCTCGTCGCGGGTGGCGTCGGCGTCGACGCGGAAGGCCTCGCCGCCGTCCTTCCCGATCGCCTCGACGGTGCGGTCGGCGGCTTCCGGGTCGCGGTCCAGGACGGCGACGGCGGCCCCGTGCCGGGCGAAGACACGGGCGATCGCATGGCCGACGCCGCCCTCGGGTCCGGTGAGTCCGGCCCCGGTGACGAGGGCGCCGCGGCCGCGCAGCCACTGGCCGTCGCCGGCGGGGTCTGCGGCGGCGATCGGGTCGTCCGGGGCGTCGAAGTCGGCGGTCACCTGGCGGTCTCCTCATGTGTGTCGGTCCGGCCGAAGGTGTCGTCCGGGCCGGGGATGTCGTTTGAGTCAAGGGTGTCGTCCGGACCGAGCGGGTCGTTCGAGCCGGGGGTGTCGCTCGGGCCGAGGGTGACGTTCGAGCCGAGGCTGTCGTTCGGATACGTCACGTCGACGGACTCCGCGGGGATGCCGAGGGCCCGCTGCAGGATCTGCCGTAGGACGTCCTTGGGGACGAGGCAGTCGCCGCAGGTCCCGGCGTCGGCGGTGACGGTGACGTGCAGCCGGTCGCCGTCCTTGCGGGCGTCGAGGTGGAAGCCGTCGGCCTCCAGGGTGCGGCGGACCTGCGCCAGCGCGTCGGTGTCGAGCATGTCAGGCCTCCTCGAGGTGATTCGGGTCCGGTTCGCTGCGGACGACGGGGACGGCGCTGCCCGACCAGGCGCCGAAGACCCGGCCGACCATGGACATGGCGGCCCCGTGGGCGCCCGCCACGAGGACGGGGATCGACTCGGGCGAGGGCAGGAACCGTACGAACTCCTCGCCGCCGGGGGCGTCGGGGGCGGTTCCGGTGGCGTACCGCACGCCGTTGTCCTCGCCGACCCCGTCCTTGCCGGCGCGGCGCAGGTCGGCGACGGTGCGCCCGGCGTGCTCGTACAGCCACCGCTGCACGTCGCGGCGGCCGTACCCGGCGTCCGCGAGCATGCGGGCGTGGTCGGGGCCGAGAATGAGGGCGCAGGCGGTGTGCCGGAAGATGATCGAGCCGGTGGCGGACATGGCGTCGGCGAGGTCCCACAGGACCTGTTCGGGGTCGGCGGTGTGCCGGTTGTCGACGTAGGCGCAGGTGCGCAGGAGGGTGGCGGTGACGGCGTCGGGGGTGCCGACTCCGAGGCCGGTGCTCGCGGCGAGCGGCTCCCAGGGGCTGTCCTCCTCGTTCTCGCCGACGCACAGGGTCCAGCGGCCCGGGACGCCCTGGGTGGACTGCTCGAGTCCGTGGGGGCGCAGCCCGAAGGCGTTGCGGACCATGAGGCCGAGGGCGCGGGCGACGGTGGCGTTGGCACGGAAACCGGGGCCGAGGGCGCCGCCGGTGGAGTTGAAGCCGAGCTCCTTGCGGATGGGGCCGTTGACGACGATCAGCGGGGAGGGACCCGAGGTGGACTGCCAGGCCCCGCCGCGCGCGGCCCGCTCGAGCATGAGCGCGTCCCAGGCGGCGAGGACGACCGGGAAGTGGGCGGGTTCGCAGCCGGCCATGGCCGCGTTGACGGCGGCGAGTTCGACGGTGCAGGCCCGGCCGAGATGCTCCATGCGGCCGATGACCTCGGCCGGGTCGCGGGGCGTCGTGGCAAGGAAGCGGTCGACGAGGGCGGGGGTGACGGGGACGAGCGGCAGCCCGTCGGACCACTCGCGCGCGTAGCCGTATTCGACGGCCTGTTGGGCGTGGTCGGCGTCGAAGGAGACCTCGATGCGGGGAGTGCGGGAGGTGCCGGGGGTGTGTGGAGTACCGGGAGGGTGGGGGGTGCGGTTCACCGGGCGCCTCCGGTCGCGGCGGCGTGGGCCGGGGTGGCTGCGGTGTCCTGGCCGGTGCCGGTGCCGGTTCCTGTGGCGGCGGTGGCTGCGGCGCCCTCGTCGGTACCGGTGCCAGCAGCGGCGGTGGTGCCCTCGCCGGTGCCGACGCCCCCTTGAGTGTCGGTCACCGCGTCGCGGGCGGCCCCGGTCAGCCGGGCCACGATCGCCGGCAGGAGCTGCCGGGCGCGCTCCCGCACCTGGTCGGGGGTGAGGGAGGCCACGGGATGAGAGGTGGTCAGGTACGGGAAGTCGCCGTCCCCGATGAGTTCGGCCATGGCGTCCGCGCTGGCGGTGAACGCGTCGGAGCAGATCACGGCCGTGGGCACGCCGTGGCGTTCGAGGAGGATGCCGTCGGCGACGGCGGAGCCGCTGCACGAGCCGCAGTCGCCGACGCCGGTGATCACGGCGTCGCAGCCGTCGGCGAGCTCGTGGAGGAGGCCGTCGGGCAGGGGCACGGCGAAGTTCCGCTTGGTGTACGGCACGACGGTGGCGGCGTGGTGCTCGGCGGTCAGCAGGGCGCCGAGTTCCTGCAGCAGGAGGGCCGCGTTGTGCTTGGTGTTCTCCAGCAGTCCGATGTGGGCCCCGCGCAGCCGGACGGCCGTCGAACGCGGGGCGGGTCGGCCGTCGTCGGGCGCGGCCGGGGAACTGGCTCCGGTGGGGTCAAGGATGGTGCTCGGCACCAGTACCTCCCTGGTCGGGGCGGGATGCTCGCCGGATCAACTTCTCATCAATAAGCGACACTTGCTGTGACGAGCGTGCATCAATTCACCGCCAATTGATCGGCGGCGTCAAGGGGTACGCGGCAGTGGTTCGGGGCCTTCGGCCGACCGCCCGTGCCACATGCAGGCATGCCGCCCGTGCCGCGTGCGGGCATGCCGACGACCCGCCCGGCACGCGGCACGGGCGGGTCGGACGCGCGCGGTCTACAGTTTCGCCAGGTCCGCCACGGTGTGGTGCGTCGCGAGCCCCGCGAGCTCCGCGTCGTGCAGCGCGATGAGCTGGCGCACCCGGAACTCGGCGAGCGGTCCCAGCGCGTCGTACACCGCGACGAAGACGGCGCGGGCCGCCGCGAGCGGCCAGTGCGGCGGCAGCAGCTGGGGTGGCAGCGCCGGGTCGTGCGTCATCAACACCCTCCACTCGGTGATGAGTTCGGTGCGGGCACGCAGCGCTTCCGAGGGGCTGACGCCGCCGTCCTCGGCGCGCTTGCGCCACACGCCCCACCGCCGGGTGAACCGCTCGAAGGCCGCGGCCTGCGCGTCGAGGTCCCAGGCCGAGAGCGGATCACCCGCGGCCGGCGAGAGCGCGGAGGGTGTGCCGGTGAACAATGTCGCGGTGGCCACGCCCAGTTCGGAGAGGACGTCGCGCACCTCCTCCTCGCGCGCGTGCGGCGAGATCCACACGCCGTCGTAGAGGGGGGCGTAGCCGAGCCAGCGGAGTTGTTCGCGCAGGGTGTGGCGGACGGCGCGCTGCTGTTCGGGCACCGAGAACGCGACGAGCGACCACTGGCCGTCCCACGTGCGCGGCGCGCCGTCGGCGCCGAAGGCAGCGATGCGCCCGCCGGTGTCGGTGAAGTGGCCGAGGGAGCGGGCACTGAGCCGGTAGTACGTGCGGCGGCCGCGCTTCTCGACGTCGAGGAGGCCGCGGCGGGACTGCCGGCTCAGCGCGGCGCGCGCGCCGACCTCACTCACCCCGAACTCGGCGAGGAGGGCGACCAGCGCGGCGGACGGCAGCGCCTCGGGGCGGTCGAACCAGTAGTCGCCGAGCAGCATCATGAGCAGGCGCTGAGGGCCGCGGGCGCGTCCCGAGAGGTCGTCCGGGGGTACCTCCGGCTCCGCCGCGTCGTCAGGACCCGTGTCGAAAACGTCGCTGTCGGCTGTCTCGGTCATGGTCATAACGTAGCTGTCCTCCTCGTCCGGTCGGCGGGCCCGGAGCTCCTGGTGCCCGCGCGGCAGCGGGCTCTCTGATGCAGATCCCGCGGTCAGCGGCCCCGGATGCTCCCGGCCCCACACAATCAACTGCCGTCGGCGACGTGTACGAGGCGGGTCTTCATCTCGGACCGCCCGAGGGAGCCGGGCGGGACGAGCCGGACTGAAGTGGGCACGGTCAGACGGGACTTGACCAGCTGTTCCACCTCGGCGGCGAGGGTGGCGTCCGTGCCGTGCGTGCCCTGCTCCACCTCGATCCGCAGCGGCGGTTCGACGCGCGGTCCCGGGTGGTCGAGGAGCATCCGCAGGGCTCCGGTGGTGCGCGGGTGGAGGGCCTGGACGATGTCGCGTACCGCGGAGGGGAAGACGTTGACGCCGAGGACGATGAGCATGTCGTCGGTGCGTCCGACGCAGCGGATCAGCGGGGCGCCATCGGTGTCGCGGCCGGTGACGGTGACCCGGTCGCGGGTGCGGAAGCGGACCAGCGGGCAGCTTTGGCGGTTCAGGGAGGTGTAGACGAGTTCGCCGCTCGCGCCGGGCTCGGCGGGGACGATCTCGCCGGTGTCGGGGTCGATGAGCTCGACGAGCACGATGTCCTGGGCGGTCAGCCGCATCCCGCCGGTGCCCGGCGACTCGGCGAAGATGATCGGCGCCATGTCGGCGTTGCCGAGCCCCTCGGTGACGACCGCGCCCCAGTCCGCCTCGACCTGGGCGCGGAAGGCCGGCTCGCCGCCTCCCGGCTCCCCGCCCACGATGATCTTCCGCAGGCCGAACGCCCGCGGGTCGTGGCCGCGTTCGCGCAGGTAGTCGGCGAGATAACGGGCGTACGAGGGGGTGGAGTGCAGCGCGGTGACGTGCATCGACTGGAGGGCGAGCAGCGCCTTCTCGGAGGCGCCGGTACCGAGCGGGATCAGGGTGGCGCCGATCCGCTCGACGGCGTCGCGGACGGGCAGGCCGCCGACGAAGAGGGTCAGCCCGGAACCGTGGATGACGATGTCGTCGCGGGTGAGCCCTTGGGTGCGCAGGGCGTGCGCGACAGCCTCGGTCCAGCCCTCGGCGTCGGAGCGGGTGACGCCGACCCAACTGGGGCGCCCGGTGGTGCCGGTGGAGGCGTGCAGCCGGATGACGTCGGCCATGGGAGCGGCCGCGTGCTGGCCGAGGGGCGGCGCTCCGGCCTGGCTGTCGCGGAGCATCTGCTTCTCGGTGAAGGGCAGCCGGGTCAGGTCGGCGGCGGTGCGCACGGCTGCGGGATCGGCGCCGTGGCGTTCCCAGAGGCGGGCGTAGAACGGTGAGTGGGCGGTGACGTAGGCGAGTTGGGCGCGCAGGGCCGCGTCGGTGCGGTCGGCGGCGGACTCGGGGATGAAGCCGGGGACGGTCATGGACGGCAGGTCCTTCCTCGCTGCGGGCGGGCGGTCCGATCCCGGGACGGATGCCGGGGCACGCGCGGTCGGCCGGTTGGAGAGCTGTGGTCGGAGTCGCGGGGCGGGAGTCGCGGTCGGACAGGCAGCGGGCGGCGGTCACAGCGCTGCCTTCGGCTCAACGCCCGGCCGTGTCACCGTTCTCTCCAGCTCAACGCCCGGACGCTTCCTCGTCCGGGAACCTATGCACATTCATGACAGCCGTCAACATAAAAGCATGACGAGCTCATTGACATCCGTCAGAGAAAACGTCTTCCATAAGCGTGGCGCAGGACACACGCTCCGCTGCGTCAAGCCGCTCTCGTCCTCGTCGGCGCCCCAACCCCCGTACTGCGCCGACCCTTTCGCAGCACGACCCGTCCATGCGTGAGAAGGGACATCTCCCGTGCCGATCAGCCCTGCCCGCTCCAGCGGCAGTTCGGAGCTCGTCGACCTCGTCAACGCGCGCATCGACCGAATGCCCCGCTGGGGCCTGGCCCGCGTCGCGTTCGTGATCCTGGGGCTCGCCTACTTCATCGACATCTACGACGTCACCATCGTGGGCTACACCCTCACGGCCATGACCGGCCACTTCCACCTGAGCACCACCGAGGTGACGGTCATGCTCACCGGCAACGCCATCACGACCGCACTGGGCGCCATCCTCTTCGGCACCCTCGGCGACGTCCTCGGCCGCCGCCGCACCTACATCGTCGGCATGGCGGCGCTCGGCCTCACCGCGCTGCTGTGCGCGCTCGCCTGGAACGCGCCGTCCCTCGTGGTCTTCCGCGTCCTCTCCGGTTTCGCCACCGGTGGCGGCCTGGCCGTCTGCACCTCGTACGTCCAGGAGTTCTCCCCCGCCAAGCGCCGCGGCCGCTACGTCTCCATCACCGTGCTGGCCTCCAGCGTCGGCGGCCTGGGCGCGGCCCTGCTGTCCGGCTGGCTGGTCCCGCTGAGCGCCGACGGATGGCGCTGGGTCTACGGCGTCGGCGCGCTCGCCTTCGTCCTCCTCATCGGCGCCCACCGCCGCATCCTCCCCGAGTCGGCGCGCTGGCTCGCCCTGAAGGGCCGTACGGCCGAGGCGTCCGCGATCGTCGACGCGATGGAGGAGCGGCTGCGCCGGGCCGGAGAGACCCTCACCGTGCCGGTGGTCGAGGCGTCCGAGCAGGCCCCCGAGCGCTTCCCGATCCGTGCATTGCTGCGTCCTCCGTATCTGCAGCGGCTGCTGGTCGCGGCCGCCTTCTGGTTCGGTGTGCAGTGGTCGGTCCGCGCCACGCTGACCTTCCAGCCCAGCATCCTTTCCGAGTACGGCATGTCGCTGACCACGGTGACGAGCATCACGAGCGTCGGGCAGGTCCTGGGAATCTGCGGCTATCTGCTGATGCCGATGGTCGTCGACAGGGTCGAACGGCGCACGCTGATCGTGACGGGTCTGCTGATCGCGACGGCCAGCGCGGTGGTGATCGCGGTCGGGCACGGCAGCTTCCCCGCCTACCTGATCGCGGCCGGCATGCTGCACGGCTTCGCACCCCTGATCTTCGTGCCGGGGTACAACTACGCGGCCGAGATCTTCCCGACCTACGCCCGCACCACCGGCGCCTCGCTGGCCGGAGGCCTCGGGCAGGTGGGCGGCATCATGCAGTCGCTGGTGCTGGTCTCGGTGATCGCAGCCGTCGGTCCGGGCACCTCCCAGCTGCTGCTGGGCTCCGGCTACGCCTTCGGTGCGCTCATCGTCTTCATCCTCGCCATCCCCACCACCGGGCGGGCACTCAGTGCGATCAGCGCCGACCCCTCAGCCGCCCGCAGCACCTCCCCGGCCGACCAGAAGCCGACGGCCGCCGCCGAATCCTCCTGAGCCTTCCGAAGCCTTCCGAGCCTGAGGCCTTCCGGACCTGAAGCCTTCCGAGCCTGCTGAGCCGACCCTGGAGCTGACGCACATGACCACCGCACCCCAGGACTACGACTACATCGTCGTCGGAGCCGGATCGGCGGGCGCCACGCTCGCCGGACGGCTCAGCGAGACCACCGACGCACAGGTGCTGCTGCTGGAGGCCGGTCCCGACCGGCGCACCGCGACGCTCCCGGAGGCGTTCCGCACCGTACGGCTGAACATGGACCCGAAGTCCCACCCCGAGTTCTGGTGGCAGAACGTCACCACGATCCGCAACCCGGCCCAGGCCGAGGGCCCCTACGGCCGCGGCCGCGGCGTCGGCGGCACCTCCAACGTCAACGCGATGTTCGCGATCCGCGGGGTGCCCGACGACTACGACCACTGGGCCCGGCTGGGCGCCGAGGGCTGGTCGTACGACGACGTGCTGCCGTACTTCGTGCGGCTCGAGGACGAACTCGACCACCCGGACCGGCCCTACCACGGCACGGGCGGCCCGATCCCGGTCGGCCGCACCCCGCAGGACGGCTGGGGCCCGCTCGACCTGGCCTTCACCGAGGCCGCCCAGGACTTCGGGTACGTCTGGTGCGCCGACCACAACGCGCCCGGCACCACCGGCATCGGCCCGTTCGCCCTGAACATGCGCGACCACCGCCGGGTCACCACCGCCGACGGCTACCTGGAGCCCAACCGGGGCCGCCCCAACCTGACCGTCCGCGGCCACGCCCAGGTCGCCACCGTCACCCTGGACCCGGCCACCGTCCCCCACTCTCGACTTCGCTCGAGCGGGGGGACCCCCATCGCCCGCGGCGTGGTCCTGGTCGGCGGCGAGGAGATCCGGCTCGCGCCCGGCGGCGAGGTGGTGCTGTGCGCGGGCGCCGTGCACTCCCCCGCGCTCCTCATGCGGTCCGGCATCGGCCCGGCCGCGCACCTGGCCGCGCTCGGCATCGAGGTTCTCGCCGATCTGCCCGTCGGCCGGAACCTGCAGGACCACGGCATGCTGATGGTGCCGATCCCGACCCGCGCCGACCTGCCCACCGACCCCGACCGGCCGGTCACCAACTGCATCCTGCGGTACTCCTCCGGGCTCGGCGGCGCCGGCGAGAACGACATGTTCATGGTGCCCAACAACGGCATGTACGACAGCCAGGGCCGCTCCCAGGGCCGGGGCATGCTCGTCGCCCAGCAGGAGCAGGTCTTCTCCCGCGGCGAGCTGACGCTGCGTTCGGCGGATCCGCTCACCGAACCCCGTATCGAGCAGCGGGTGTTCACCGACCGGCGCGACTTCGTGCGGATGGAGCAGTCGCTGGAGCTCATGGCTCGGTTCGCCGCCCACAAGGCCGTCCGGGCCCTCCTCGACGGCCCGGTCGAGCTCCCCGGCTCCGCCGACATCCTGCGGACCGCCACCGACAACCGGCACCTGTCCGGCACCTGCCGGATGGGCGCACCCGGCGACCCGGCCACCGTGGTCGACCCGGACCTGAAGGTGCTGGGCACCAGCGGCCTGCGAGTCGTCGACGCGTCGATCTTCCCGGACACCCCGCGCGCCAACCCGCACCTGTCCGTGGTCATGTCCGCGGAGCACGCGGCCGCCCGCATCACCGGCGCCCACGCCCCTGCCCGCAGGGCCACCCTCGCCACCGAAGGAGCACGATGACCACCACCGCGCCCGCCCCGCTCGACATCCCCGCACTGCTGTCCGACGGCACCCACCTCATCGGCGGCGAGTGGGTCCCGGCCCGCAGCAAGTCCACCCTCGACGTGGTGAACCCGGCCACCGGCGAGGTACTGGCCCGGGTCCCGCGCGGAGGCGCCGAGGACATCGACGACGCCGTACACGCCGCCGAGGCGGCCCTGCCGGCCTGGCGCGACACGAGCCCCTCCCGCCGCGCCGACCTGCTCTTCCGCTGGGCGCAGCTGATCCGCGAACACGAGGCGCAACTCGAGCAGTTGGAGGCCACCGAGGTCGGCCGCCCGGTCGGCCCCTCCCCGCTCGCCCCGCAGCTGACCTTCTTCGCCGGCCAGGCCGACAAGGTTCAGGGCCACACCCTGCCCTCGCACACCCCCGACGTCCTGGGGCTGACCCTGCGCGAGCCGTACGGCGTGGTCGGCATCATCATCCCCTGGAACGCGCCGGGCCCGATGACCGTCTTCAACGTCGGCCCTGCGATCGCCGCCGGGAACACCGTCGTCCTCAAGCCCGCCGAGGACGCCCCGCTCACGCCCCTGTACCTCGCCCGGCTCGCCCTGGAGGCGGGCATTCCACCGGGGGTGCTCAACGTCGTCACCGGGTACGGGAGGGAGGCCGGCGCCGCGCTGCCCGCCCACCCCGGGATCCGCCGGGTCAGCTTCACCGGCTCACCCGTCACCGGCTCGGCGGTGATGGAGGCCTGCGCCCGCAGTCTCGTGCCGCTCCACCTGGAGCTGGGCGGCAAGTCCCCGCAGATCGTGCTGGAGGACGCCGACCTCACCCGGGCCGTGCCGACGATCGTGCGCACCATCACCATGAACGGCGGCCAGGTGTGCGCCGCCGGTTCGCGAGTGCTGGTCGCCCCCTCCATGCACGACCGGCTGGTCGAGGCGCTCGCCGACGGATTCCGCTCGGTGCGGGTCGGCCCGTGGCACCAGCCGGTCGACATGGGCCCGCTGATCAGCGCCCGGCAGGAGCAGCGCGTGCTGGACTATCTCCGGATCGGCCGGGAGGAGGGCGCCGAGGTCGTGGTCGGCGGCGGCAAGCTGACCGGCGAGCCGTACGACGGCGGCTACTTCGTCGAGCCGACCGTCTTCGACCGGGTGCGCCCGGAGATGCTCATCGCCCAGGAGGAGATCTTCGGTCCGGTGCTGTCGGTGCTGACGTACGAGGACGAGGAGGAGGCCGTCTCCGTCGCCAACGGCACCCGCTACGGGCTGACGGCCACCGTCTGGACCCGGGACGTCGGCCGCGCGGTGCGGCTGGCCCGCCGGGTCGAGGCCGGACAGGTCTCCATCAACACGTTCGGTTCCGGCGGGCCCGTCGGCGCGATCGGTGCGCCCTTCGGCGGCTACAAGCACAGCGGCTTCGGTCGCTCCATGGGCGCCGACGCCGTCGAGGACTGGACGCAGGTCAAGGCCGTCGTCATCAACGCGGGGAACTGAAGGAGGCTGAGGGGAGATGAGCAGCGTGACACCGAACACCGTACGCGCGGCCGTGCAGACCGGGCCCGGCGCGATCGAGTTCCGTGACCTGCCCCGCCCGCGCACCGGCGCCGACGACGGGCTGCTGCGCATCGAGGCCAACGGCCTGTGCGGCAGCGACCTGGAGACCTTCCACGGGCGCGTGCCGATGCGCGGCGGCTACCCCGTCGTACCCGGGCACGAGCCGCTCGGGATCATCGAGGAGATCGGCGACGCGGCGGCCGAACGCTGGGGCGTGCAGGCGGGCGACCGGGTCGCACTGGAGGTCCTCGTCCCGTGCCGGGCCTGCCGGCTGTGCCTGTCGGGCCAGTACATGTCATGCAGGAACCGCAGGGCCACCCACGGCTACACGCCCCTCGACCGGGAACCGGGACTGTGGGGCGGTCTGGCCGAGTACGTCTATCTGCACCCGAACGTCGTCCTGCACAAGGTGAGCAGCGCACTGCCGCCCGAGATCGCGGTGATGTACAACCCGCTGGGCGCGGGGGTGCGCTGGACCGCGCACCTGGGGCAGGTCGGACTCGGTGACACCGTCCTCATCCTGGGCGCGGGGCAGCGCGGCATCATGGCCGCCGCCGCGGCGAAGGCGGCCGGCGCGGCCACGGTCATCGTGACGGGCCTCGCCGCGGACGCGCACAAGCTGGCGCTGGCCCGGGAGTTCGGCGCCGACCACACGATCGTCGTCGACAAGGAGAACGCTGAAGACACAGTCGCACGGGTCACCGAGATCACCGACGGCGAACTGGCCGACGTCGTCCTGGAGATGACCCCGATGGCCGCCCAGCCGCTGGACGACGCGCTGCGCGCCGCCCGGCACGGCGGCCGGATCGTCGTCGCCGGCCTCAAGGGCGGCACCAAGATCCCGCTGGACTCCGACCTGGTCGTCAACAAGGCGCTCACCCTGGTCGGGGCGTACGGGGTCGACTCGCGCGGCTACGCGGAGGCCATCCGGATCCTCGAGTCCGGCCGCTTCCCGTTCGCCAAGCTCCACACGCACACGTTCGAACTGGCCGACACCGTCAAGGCGCTGGACACGCTCGCCGGGGAGATCCCCGGCGAGCGGGCCGTTCACGTCGCGGTCCGCCCGGCCGGCTGACGCCCGTGCGTGGCCCGTGGACACCGTGCCGGTGCTCGGCGGCCACGGGCCACGCGAACAGGAAGACAACGCCCCGACCTCAGGAGCCTGACCCGTTGATCATCGACTCGCACGCCCACATCCTGCCGCCCGCGCTCCCGCAGCCGACCGCCGGCGCGGACCCGGACACCTGGCCCTGCATCGGCTCCGCCGAGGCCGACGGCTCCCGGCTGCTCACCGCGGGGGCCCTGCGCTACACCGCTCGCGACGTGTTCTTCAGCGCGGAGCGCCGCATCGAGGAGATGGAGAAGCTCGGCATCGACGCCGAGGTCCTCTCTCCCATGCCGCCGCTGCTGAACTACACGATCCCCGCGAAGGCGTCGCGCGACATCCACCGGGCGGTGAACGAGTTCCTCGCCTCCCTCGTCTCCCTCGCCCCGGCCCGCTTCCACGGGCTCGGGGCAGTGCCGCTCCAGGACCCCGATCTGGCCGCCAACGAACTCGCCGAGCTCAAGGAACTCGGCCTGCGGGGCGTGGAGATCGGCACCAACATCGCCGGCGCCTCTCTCGGCGACGCGCGCTTCCACGGCTTCTACGCCGAGGCGGAGCGGCTCGGCCTCGCGCTCTACGTCCACGCGCTCAGCCCCGCCCTCGGCGACCGGCTCCCGGCCTCGGCCACCGGCACGTACGGCTTCAACACGGAGTCGTCACTGGCCGCGGCCTCCCTGGTATCCACCGGTACCGCCGAGAAGTTCCCGGACCTGAGGATCGGCTTCAGCCACGGCGCGGGCGGCTTCCCGCTGATGCTGCCGCGCGCCCGCTTCTTCTGGGGCGGTACGTGGAACGAGGAGCCCCCGGTCCGCGAGGACCGTGCCGCGCTCTCCCCGCTCGACCTCGCGCGCCGCTTCTTCTACGACGCCCTGGTCTTCGACGCGCGCGCCCTGCGCTATCTGATCGACCTGTTCGGGCCACAACAGATCATGCTCGGCAGCGACTTCCCCGCCATGGACCGCGAGACACCGGCCGACCGCACCCTGCGCACCCTCGGCCTGACGGCCGAGGACCACGAGGCCGTCACGTGGGCGAGCTGCCACCGCTTCCTGGGTCTCGCGCCGCAACCCGGTCCCGGGAGTCCCCAGAGGGCCCGATGAGGCTCCGGATCCTGCTGGAGCCGCGCCACGGGGCCGACTATCACGCGTTCCTCGCGCTCGCGCTCGCAGCCGAACGGCTCGGCTTCGACGCCTTCTTCAGGTCCGATCACCTCCTCGGGGTTGACCCCGAGGACCCGCACACCGTGCCGAGCGACGCGTGGACCACCCTCGCCGGGCTGGCCCGCGACACCCGGCGCATCCGACTCGGCACCCTGCTGACCGCGGCGACGTTCCGCTCACCCGGTCTGCTGGCCGTGATCGCCGCCACCGTCGACACGATGAGCGGCGGGCGCGTCGAACTCGGCCTGGGCACCGGCTGGTACGAGCGCGAACACCGGGCCTTCGGCATCCCCTTCCCTGCCACCGGGGCCCGGTTCGACCGGCTCGAGGAGCAGCTGGCCATCGTCACCGGCCTGTGGAGCACCCCCGCCGGACAGCGGTTCTCCTTCGAGGGCAGCCACTACCGGATCGAAGACTGCCCTGCGCCGCCCCGCCCCTGCCGGTCCCCGCGTCCACCCCTGATCGTCGGCGGCGCGGGCACCAGGCCGCCCGCCTCGCGCAGCTCCGCGTACCGCGGGCACGGCGCGAGTACGTCGAGGCGGGGGCCGTCCACGGCGCCGGCCGGCATCCGTCACTCTCGCAGCGGCATCGTCTCCAGCAGCTCCTCCGCGAGCGCCCGGGACGCCGCGTCGACGCGGGCGTTGGCGCGGCGGAAGACGTCCTCCGCCACGGCGGCGGGCCAGTCGGCCGGGAGATGCTGGATCGGGAGGTGGGGGTCGGCGCGGACGATCTGGAGCCACTCCGTCAACAGGCTGAGTTTGACTGCGAGTTCGTCGACGTCGGACGCGCCGCGGCCGTCCGCGAACGCGGACCAGCGGTCGAGGAAGGCGGTGTGGCCGGCGGACAGAGTCGCGAGGTCCCAGGTCTCGTGCACCATGCGGGAGATGTCGGTGGCGGGGTCCGCGGTGGAGCGGAACACCCTGATGTGAGGGCCGAGTTCGGGGTCCTCCGCGATCGCGGTGACGTCCGCCCGACCCGGCGCGATCCACAGGCCGCCGATGAGCGGGCCGAAGCCCGCCCAGGTCAGCTGGGAGCGCAGGTCGTGGCGCTGCCGCTGGCTGGCCTCGGGCAGGGAGAAGGCGAGCAGCGTCCACGTACCGTCCCAGTCGTCGTTGACGGCGCCCTGCTTCCAGATGCGGTGCTCGCCGTCGCGGAGGATCGCCGCCGCCCGGTCGGTGAGGCCGAAGTACATGCGGCGGCCCTCGCGGCGGCGCTGCAGCAGGCCGCGGCCCACCATGCGGGTCAGGGTGGAACGGGTGGCGTGCTCGCCCACGCCCGTGCGGCCGAAGACCTCGATGATGCTGCCGGAGTAGACGCAGACGTCGCCGCCCAGCACGAAGTTGCCGAGGAACGTGAGCATGAGGGACTGGGGGCGCAGGGTCACCTCGGAGCCCGGCCCCGTTCGGAGTTCGTCCCCCGTGGCCTCGTACACCGCACCCTCGTCCCGCGCGGCGTCTCCGCCCGTCGCGCCGCTTCTGCCGCCTGCCATGCTGCCCTCCCGCATCACGCCACCGTCGTACGGCACCAATGTTACGCACTCTCTTGACCGTCGCAAGGAGAATGCCTAGCGTTGCGCGCAGATCGAACGAGCGGACAGGACCGGGCACACCCCGTGGAGCTGTGTCACCCCCGCCGCTTCCTCCTGCGCTCCCCCATCTCTCCGCCCCTCAAGGAGATACACCCATGGACCTTTCCGGCAAGGTTGCCGTCGTCACCGGCAGCGGGCGCGGCCTCGGCCTCGCCTACGCCCGCGCCCTCGCCGCCGCCGGCGCCTCGGTCGTCGTCAACGACGTGGACGCCGAGGCGGCCGAGGCGGCCGTCAAGCAGATCACCGAGGACGGAGGGCGCGCGGTCGCCGAGGTCGTCGCCGTCGGCACCAGCGAGGCCGCCGACGCCCTGGTGAACCGGGCCGTGGCCGAGTTCGGGCGGCTCGACGTCATGGTCACCAACGCGGGCGTGCTGCGCGACCGCGTCCTGTGGAAGATGTCCGACGACGACTTCGACACCGTCCAGCACGTGCACCTGCGCGGCACCTTCACCTGCGCCCGCGCCGCCGCGGTCCGGATGCGCGAGCAGGGCGAGGGCGGCCGCATCATCGTCGCCGGCTCCCCCGCCGGACAGCGCGGCAACTTCGGCCAGACCAACTACGCCGCCGCCAAGGCGGGCATCGCCGCGATGGTGCGTACGTGGGCCATGGAGCTGGCGAAGGCCGGCATCACCGCCAACGCCGTCGTCCCCAACGCGGCCACCGAGATGACGAAGACCATGCCGCTGTTCGCCCCCTACATCGAGGCGTACGCGAACGACGGCACGCCCTTCCCGGACTCCCTGCGCAAGGGCATCGCCTTCGGTACCGCCGAGGACTGCGCGGGTCTGGTCGTCTTCCTCGCCTCCGACGCGGCGAAGGACGTCACCGGCCAGTGCGTCGGCATCGGCGGTGACAAGCTTTCGCTGTGGTCGCACCCGCAGGAGGTCTCGGCCGCGTACGCCGACGGCGGCTGGTCGGCGGACGCGATCGCCGCCGCCTGGCCGACCTCGATGGGCCAGCGCCCGGAGACGTACGGCATCCCCGCCCCGCAGTTGTAAGGAGACGACCGCCAGATGACCGGCATCGACATCGACGCGATCACCGCGATCGACGTGCACACCCACGCCGAGGTCTCCTCGCGCGGACGGGGCTCGCTCTCCTCCGAGCTGGAGGAGGCGTCCAGCAAGTACTTCAAGGTGGAGGACGGCCACCGCAAGCCGACGCTCCCCGAGATCGCCGCGTACTACCGCGAGCGGAAGATGGCGTGCGTCGTCTTCACCGTCGACGCGGAGGCCGCGACCGGCGTCCCGGCCGTCCCCAACGAGGAGATCGCCGAGGCCGCCGCCGAGAACCCGGACGTCATCATCCCGTTCGCCTCGATCGACCCCGCCAAGGGACGGGCGGGAGCTCGGGAAGTCGGCCGCCTGGTACGGGACTTCGGGGTGCGCGGCTTCAAGTTCCACCCGAGCGTCCAGGCGTTCTACCCCAACGACCGGTCCGCGTACGTCCTGTACGAGGCGATCGAGGAGGCCGGTGCCGTCGCCGTCTTCCACACCGGCCAGACCGGCATCGGCGCGGGCGCACCCGGTGGCGGCGGCATCCGCCTGAAGTACTCCAACCCGCTGTACATCGACGACGTGGCCGCGGACTTCCCCGGCATGCCGATCATCATGGCCCACCCGTCCTTCCCCTGGCAGGACGAGGCGCTGTCGGTGGCCACGCACAAGCCGCAGGTCTACATCGACCTGTCGGGCTGGTCGCCGAAGTACTTCCCGCCGCAGCTCGTCCAGTACGCCAACAGCCTGCTCAAGGACAAGGTGCTGTTCGGGACCGACTACCCGCTCCTCACCCCCGACCGCTGGCTGAAGGACTTCGCCGCGCTGCCGATCAAGGACGAGGTCAGGCCGAAGATCCTCAAGGAGAACGCGGCCCGGCTGTTCGGCTTCGTCAAGGACTGACCCCGTCCGTCCCCGCAGCTCTCGGAGACGCACCCGCAGCTCTCAGGGACGCAAAGGAGCTCCCGCATGCGCAACCACGGCATCGGCTCCTGGACCGCACGACGCGCCCGCAAGAACCCCCACCGCCTCGCCGTCGTCCACCAGGGGTCCCGGTACACCTACGCCCAGCTGCACGACCGCACCACCCGCCTCGCCCACCACCTGCGCTCCCTCGGCATCCGCCGCGGAGACCGCGTCGCCTTCCTCGGCCCGAACCATCCCGCGTTCCTGGAGACCATGTTCGCGGCCGGCCAGCTGGGCGCCGTCTTCGTCCCGCTCAACATCCGCCTCGCGGACACCGAACTGAGGCACTGCCTCACCGACTCCGGTACGTCCGTGCTCGTCCACTCCCCCTCGTTCGGCGCGTTCGCGGCCGCCTCCGGCACCGGCCGGCTCGTCGCCGTCGACGACACGTACGAGAAGGCGCTGGCCCAGGCCCCGGACTCCCCCGTCGACGAGAGCGTCGCCCTCGACGACCTCGCGATGATCATGTACACCTCGGGGACCACGGGCCGCGCCAAGGGCGCCGTGCTCAGCCACTCCAACCTCACCTGGAACAGCATCAACACACTCGTCGACGCCGACTTCGCCTCCGACGAGGTGACCCTGCTGTCCGCACCCATGTTCCACACGGCGGCCCTCAACATGACCTGCCTGCCGACGTTCCTCAAGGGCGGCACCCTGATCCTCGAGGAGTCGTTCTCGCCCTCCCGCACCCTCGACCTGGTCGAGGAGCACGGCGTGACGGTCATGTTCGGCGTGCCGACCATGTTCCAGCAGATCGCCGCGGAGGAGCGGTTCGCCGCGGCCGACCTGTCGTCCGTGCGGAAGATGATGTGCGGCGGCGCACCGGTCCCCCGGGCGCTGATCGGCACGTACCAAAAACGCGGCCTGCGCTTTCTCCAGGGCTACGGCATGACCGAGGCCTCCCCCGGCGTGTGCCTGCTGGACGCGGAGAACGCCCTGGCCAAGGCGGGCAGCGCCGGCGTGCCGCACTTCTTCAACGACGTGCGGATCGCCGATCCCGCCGGGCACGACGCCGAACGCGGCGAGCGCGGCGAACTCCTCGTCGAGGGCCCCACCATCATGTCCGGCTACTGGGGCCTGCCGGACGCGACCGCGGCCGCCTTCACGGACGGCTGGTTCCGCACGGGCGATGTGGCCATCGCGGACGAGGACGGGTACGTCACCATCGTCGACCGCGTCAAGGACATGATCATCTCGGGTGGGGAGAACATCTACCCGGCCGAGGTGGAGAAGGCCCTGTACGAACACCCGGCCGTCGCGGACTGCGCCGTGATCGGCGTACCCGACGAGAAGTGGGGCGAGGTGGGCCGCGCGGTCGTCGTCCTCGCGCCGGACGCGGCGGCCGGCGCCGACGAGATCCTGGCCTTCCTCAACGGCCGCGTCGCCCGCTACAAGATCCCCAAGTCCGTCGTATTCGCCGACGCACTGCCCCGCAGCGGCGCCGGCAAACTGCTCAAGCCCCGCATCCGGGAAACCCACGGAACCACCGACTCTTCTGGAGCCCACGCATGACTGCCCTTCGCACCGTCACCGGCCTCGACGAGATCAAGGCCCTCGACGGCGCCGACCTCGGCCGCACCGACTGGCTGGAGATCACCCAGGAGCGGGTGAACACCTTCGCCGACGCCACCGGCGACCACCAGTGGATCCACGTCGACCCCGAGCGCGCGGCGGCCGGCCCCTTCGGCGCCCCGATCGCCCACGGCTACCTCACCCTCTCCCTCGTCATCCCCCTCTTCAACGACCTGCTCGCCATCGAGGGCGTCTCGATGAGCATCAACTACGGCCTGGACAAGGTCCGCTTCCCCAGCCCGGTGAAGGTCGGAGCGAAGATCCGCCTGCACGGCGCCGTGGACTCCGTGGAGGAGGTCAAGGGCAACGGCGTCGAGATGCGCCTGACCTTCACGATCGAGGTGGAGGGCTCGGAGAAGCCGGCGTGCGTGGCGTCGGCGATCTACCGGCACTACGCGTAGAACCGGCACTACGCGGGGAAGTCCGCTCGCCCGCCGAACCGCCCGCTCCCCTCCCGCATGCGAGGTGCTGTCATGCATTCCCGTCTCTTCACCGAGGACCAAGAACTCTTCCGGGACACGGTCCGCGAATTCGTCGACCGCGAGATCGCCCCGTACGTGGAGGAGTGGGAGCGGGCGGGCCGCATCGATCCGAAGCTGTGGCGGACGGCGGGCGGGCTCGGGCTGCTCGGTCTTGCCGTACCGGAGGAGTACGGGGGCGATGGCACGGGCGACTACCGGTTCCGGTGTGTGCTCATGGAGGAGCTCGCGCGAGTGGGGGCGGCCGCCGTGAACGTCGTGTTCGGCGGGTTCGACGACCTCGTCGGGCCGTATCTCGTCGATCTCGGTACGGAGGAGCAGAAGCGGCGGTGGCTGCCCGCGCTGTGCGCGGGCGAGCTGAGCGCGGCGATCGCCATGACCGAGCCCGAGGCCGGCAGTGACCTGCGCGGGATCAGGGCCACCGCCGTGCGCGACGGCGACCACTGGGTCCTGAACGGGAGCAAGACGTTCATCACGGGCGGCGCGCGGGCCGATGTCGTCGTGACCGTCGCCCGCACCGGGGAACGGGAGTTCAGCCTGTACCTCGTGGAGGACGGGATGCCCGGGTTCACGCGCGGCCGCTGCCTGGACAAGCTGGGGCAGCGCGGCGAGGACGTCTCCGAGCTGTTCTTCGACGACGTCCGCATCCCGACCGGGAACCTGCTGGGCATCGAGGGCGCCGGGTTCCGGCACCTGATGGAGCGGCTACCGAAGGAGCGCATGTCCATCGCGTACTACGGGCTGGCCGCCGCCGAGGCCGCCTTCGCGTGGACGCTCGCGTACACGAAGGAGCGGCAGGCCTTCGGCAAGCCCGTGGCCCGGTTCCAGCACACCAAGTTCACCCTGGCCGAGCTCGCGACGGAGATCGACGTCACCCGCGCCTACCTGGACCGCGCCGTACTCGCCCTCAACGAGGGCACGTTGACCGCCGTCGACGCCGCGAAGGCCAAGTGGTGGGCCACCGAACTGCAGAACCGCGTCGTCAGCCGCTGCCTCCAACTCCATGGCGGCTACGGCTACATGCGCGAGTACCCCATCGCCCGCGCCTACGCGGACGCCCGGGTCACCACCATCTACGGCGGCACCACCGAGATCATGAAGGAGATCGTGGGGCGGGAGCTGGTGGGCAGGTGATCTCCCCTGCACGAGCAGCCATTTGGCTTCCTCCCCCTCCTGAAGGGAGGGGGCTTCCCCTATGAGGGGGTTCGGCCGGTCGCCCTGCCTACGGGTTCCTGCTTCGCGGACCGGCTGGCGCCGAGGTCTCCACAAGCTGACACGGACTGCCCGCCCGCGTGTTTGATGTTGACGGCCGCGTTCACGTCGGCGTGCGCGATGTATCCGCAGCCTTCGGCTTTGCACACGAAGACCGATTGGCTCTCTCGGTTTTCTTCGCAGGCGAAGCCGCAGGCGGAACACCTTTGCGACGTGTACGCGGCATTGACCTTCACCACGGTCGTGCCCGTGTACCGGGCGGCGCCCACGAGGGCGAGTTCGAGGCGGTGCCATCCCTTGTCGAGGATGGCCCTGTTCAGGCCCCGTTTCTGAGCGACGCGGGAACCCGGCGCCTCGATCGTGCCCGAGGCGGACGCGGACATGTTCTTGATCCGCAGGTCTTCCAGCACCACCAGAGCGTTCTTCGCGACGATCCGGGAAGCGGTCTGCGCACAGAAATCCGCACGCCGGTCCGTGACCCGACCCATGATCCGGTTCATCGCCGCCCGGGTCTTGGACCGGTTGGCGCTGCCCTTCTTGGCGCGGGCGAACTGCTGCTGAAACCGCCGGTACCGTCCAGCCTCACCGGCGGTGATGAACTCCCGGTCGTGGAAGTCGCCGTCGGAGGTGACAGCAGCAACCTTGACGCCCCGGTCGATCCCGACCGCTGTGCCGGGCATCGCATGCTTCTCGGGTGTGACGGCCTGGTCGTCCACCAGGAAGGAGACGTACCAGCGCCCGGCCTTTCGGGACACGGTCGCGGACCGGATCTCCCCGCCCAGGGGGCGCGACCAGCGGAAGCGGACCGAGCCCAGCTTGGGCAGCTTCGCCCGGCCCCACTTACGGCCCAGACGTTCCACCTCGATGTGGTTCCCGGCGGGGAACCGGAACGAAGGCGACCAACGCACCTTCGACCGCCAGCGCACCTTGAACGTGCCATGATCCCGGCACGCCCGGTCCAGGTCCCGCAAAGTCTGCTGCAACACATGCGACGGCGCGGCCTTCAACCAGGGGTGTTCCCGCTTGGCCTCGGCCAGCTCGGCGCACTGCGGCACGTAGTTCATCCACGCCCCGCGCCGCCGGTACTCGCGGCGCTGGTGAAGGCCGGTGTTCCACACCGACCGGCAGATGTTGCCGAACTCCTCGCACATCTCCGCCTGTTCGGACGTCAGCTCAAGCCGATACCTGCGGCCCGACAGCATGAGAACACCCCCCTCCAACTGATGTGACCACTCTATCGGCGGCCACTGACAACGCAGCGAACTCCGCCGCTGCGCGGCTCCGGCACGAGGATGAGCTAACCCCTCCCGGAAGGGAGGGCCTGCGCTCAAGAATTCCGGTCACCGAGCCTTGCCTCTTTGACCGGCGGTGCCGAGCGTCGCCTCAGCGATCTACCGCCGCTCCGCATGACCGCCGACATGCCGAAGGGTCCCGGCCGGGGAGGCAACTCCCCGGCCGGGACCCTCGTGCGTACCTCACCTGCGGATCACGTCAGGGACGGACCCGCCTGTCAGGAGGGGACCACCGTCCTCACCGGCGTCGCGCCGGTCGCGGGTGCCTCCGCGGACAGTGCGCCCTCCGCCTCGGCCGGCAGCCTGCGCTGGACCCGGCCGAGCGCGAACAGCACCAGCACCATCACGGCCGGGCAGACCGCGAACACGGTGAACGCTCCGCGCGCTCCGAGACCGGCGTCGAGGATGACGCCGCCGAGCCAGGGACCGACCATGGCACCGATCTTGGCGACCGAGGACGCCCAGGCAGCGCCGTTGGCGCGGATCGCCGTCGGATAGAAGGTGCCCGCGATGCTGGTGATGCCGCCATGGCCGCCGTTGACGAACATTTTGGCGCCGATGACGAAGGCGACGTAGACGGCCGGACCGAGCGCTCCGGCGCCCAGCACCAGCATGCAGACGACGGCCGCGAGGGGCATCCACAGGATGGTGCCCGCGCCCTTGCGGTCGACGAACCGGCTGATGAACAGCTGCCCGACGGCGCCCGCGACGCTCGCCAGGGCGGCGATGGTGGCGGCCGCGCTCACGCTGAAGCCCATCCTTTCGTTGATCATCGGGGTCCAGAACACCATGAAGTAGATCAGCGCCGAGGAAAGGAGGTAGACCAGCCACAGCAGGGGTGTGATGCCGGCGAGATGGCCGCGGAAGAGCTGAGCGGGGGTGAACCGCCTGCCGGAGTGGGCCGGCTGCGGGTCGCCGGCGGTGAAGCGGGTCCCGGGCTCGATGGACAGGTCCGGCTGGAAGCGGCGCAGGACGCGGGCGATGCGCTCATCGCTGCCGGGGCGGGCCTTCAGCGCCAGGAACTTCACCGACTCGGGCAGCAGCGGCAGCACCGCGAGGACGGTGAGCAGGGAGCAGACACCGCCGACGAGGAACACCGAGCGCCAACCATGCTCCGGGACCAGCCAGTTGGAGACGGGACCGCCCGCGGCACCGCCGAGCGTGTAGCCGACCATGATGATCGACACGGCGGTCACCCGGAACCGCTTCGGCGCATACTCGGCCGCCAGGGCCCACGTCAGCGGGAGCACCCCGCCCAGGAAGAGTCCGGAGACGAACCGCAGGGCGACCAGGTGTCCGTAGGTGTCTGCGTAGGCGAAGCCGAGCATGAAGAGGCCGAAGCCGGCGACCGACACGGCGATGGTGGGACGGCGTCCGATCCGGTCCGCCAGATAACCCATGATCAACGCACCGATCATGGTGCCGAAGAGGCCCACCGTGCCCAGGGTGCCGAGCTGGGTCTCGGTGAGCCCGAAGTCCTTCCGGATGTAGGTGGCGGCGAACGACAGGATCTGGAAGTCGAAGCCGTCGAGGAAGGTGATCAGGCAGCAGACGGCGTACATCAGCAGCCAGGAGCGGCTCGCATGCTGCCGCTCGACGATCGGGGTCAGTTCCAGGACGGGTGGTGCGGCGCTCATGGACGTCTCCTCGTCGTTGAGGGGTGCGTGACGGTGTGTGGGGCCGGTGCGGGGTGCACCGTGACGGTGCCGAGGTCGGCGTCGATGCGGACCCGGTCGCCGGTGCGGATGACGGTCAGCGGGTCCTGGTCCAGGCCGGTCACGGTGGGGACGCGGGTGACGACCGCGCCGAGGGCGGCCTTGGTGGTCGTCGTCACGAAGATCATGCCGAGGGGTGCGGTGCCGGCGAGCCGGGTCGCCTGGAAGAAGCCCGCCCAGCCGGAGGAGCCCTTGGCGCCGGGGAACACCAGGATCCTGCCGGCGAAGGACTGGCCGTACAGCGGGTGGCGGCGCTCGATGACGATGCCGCGGGCCGGGTCGATGCCGCCCCAACCGGAGATCGTCTCCGGCGATACGAGCGCCTCGCCCTCCGCGAGGCCGGGGACGACGGTCCGCCCCCGCAGGACGACGGCGGTGCTCATCGCAGGTCTCCCTTCCAGGTGCCGGTGACGGCGGCGTCGACGCAGTCGGCGAGTGTGCCGAACCAGGCCTCGATGCCGAGGATCGCGGGCAGGTAGTGGGCCTGTTTCGCCGAGTCGGTGGCGAAGACCTTCGTGCCGGGCGGCACGGAACGGGACATGGCGGGGCAGGAGTCGGTCAGGACGCGGCCGCCTGCGCGCTCGATGGTCTGCGTCCAGCCGTTGCGGTCAGCGGTGGTGCGCAGCGCGCGCGGCACCATCAGCCACAGCTGGGTGCCGGAGCTGAGCCGCCGTCCCTCCAGCAGCCGGGCGGTGTCGCGGACCTGGTCGAGCGAGGCGTGGGGGCACCCGAGGAGGACGAAGTCCACGTCCGGGTCGTTGCCCTGGGAGTTGAGGTCCTCATAGACGGCGCGGCGCTCGCGCTCCCCGTACGGGACGGCCTCGGGTACGGGCCGCCCACCGAAGGCCGCCTCGAGACTCGGGGCTTCCGGTGTGATGCCGGGTAGGTGGTAGATCTCGACGCCGCCCGAGGAGGCGGCGGCCGCCCCGAAGTGCTTGAGGTCGAGCGGGTCGGGCCGGGCCAGGGTGCCGGTGACGACCGGGCGTTCCTCCTGGACGAGGCCGCCCGCGAAGTAGCCGAGCATGCCCCAGTCGAGCGGCCCGACCACCGGTGTGCGGACGTCGATGTGGTGGGTGCCGAGCCGGTTCTCGGTGTGGTGGTTGCCCCAGCAGGGGATGCGGCCGGTGAGCGAGGCCGCTCCGGTGGAAGCGGTGCCCTCGCAGTTGGTGCGGGCGCCCAGGACCGAGTTGGCGTAGACGACCGCCGAGGACTCCATCCAGGCCACGTGCTCGCCGCGCACGGGGAGGTTGCCCACCTGGTACGGCGTACAGGTGGCGAGGATGTTGACGCCCTTGCGGCTGTAGAACGCCTCGGCGTCGGTCTGCAGCGCGACGAACTCCTTGGGGTAGGGGGCGATGCCCTCGGCGTCGGGGCCGAAGCTCTGCTGCAGCTGGCAGGTGGGCACCTTCATGTCGGGGATGGCGAAGTCGCCGTCGCTGTCAAGGTTGAGCACGGCGTAGGCCTTGTGCCAGCCGCCCTCCCGCACCAGTCGGGCCTTGGCGGGCGAGGGCTGGGTCATCGTCCCGGCGACGTTCCGCACGTCGCACAGCTGCTCGGCGTCCAGGGCCTGCCCGTAGCGGACGAGGAGGTCCATGGCGGCCGCGACGGCGGGTCCTTCGGCGCCGTCGAGCATGGCCTTGTCGGTGTCGCTGAGCTTCACGCGTTCGTGGTTCCTTCCTCGAGCGTGCGCGGGGTGAGGACCGCGCCTTCCTGGAGGGGGCGGACAGTACGCCGGTAGACGGACAGCCAGCCGCGCTCGGCGTCGACGGACGGGGTCCAAGGGATGCGGGTGGCCAGTTCCTCGTCCGGTACGAGAAGGTCGACGCGGCGGTTCGTGAGGTCGATGGAGATGGTGTCGCCGTCGCGGACCAGGGCCAGCGGCCCGCCGTCCGCGGCCTCCGGGGAGACCTCGCCGACGACGACGCCCTTGTTGACCAGGCCGGAGAGCTGCCCGTCGGTGACGACGGCGACCTTGCCGGTCAGCCCGGCCCCATCGAGGGCGAAGACGGGCCGCGAGGCCATGCCCATGCCGGGGGTGCCCTTGGGCCCGAGACCGCGCAGGACCAGCACGTGTCCCGGCTGCGCGTCTCCGGCGCGCAGCCCGGCGAGAGCGTCCTGCGGGCTGTCGTACACCTTGGCCGGTCCGGTGAACGACGGCGGGCGCTCCTCGTCGACCGCCAGCTTGACGATGCCGGTGGCCGGCGCGAGCGAGCCGCGGACCAGGACGATCGTGGGTCTGCGGCCGAACGGCCGCTCGCCGGGGCGGATCACCTCGGGGTCCGCGGGCTGCCGGCCCGCGAGCTCCTCGCCGAGGGTGCGGCCGGTGGCGGTCAGGGCCTCGGTGTGCAGCAGTTCGCGCAGCTGCCACAGCACCCCCGACGCACCTCCCGCCGCCTCGAACTCCTCAATGGAATGCGGGCCGTTCGGCCGTACGGCGGCCAGCAGCGGCACCCGGTCCGCGAGCCGCTCGTACATCCCGTACACGTCGATGCCGCTCTGCGCCTCCTCGGCGACCGCCTGCAGGTGCTTGACGGAGTTGATGGAGGCGCTGACGGCGAGCATGGCCGTCACCGCGTTCTCGAAGGCCTCGCGGGTGAGCAGGGTGCGAGGTCGCAGGTCCTCCCGTACGAGCTCGACGATCCGCCGCCCCGCCGTCCGCACGTCGGCCCACATCCTGGGGCTGTTGGCGAGCACGGGGGTGGAGCCGGGCAGCGCCATGCCGAGTGCCTCGCAGGCGATGTGCAGGGAGTTGGCGGTGCCCATGCCGGCGCAGACGCCGGGGCCCGCGACGGCGTTCTCGCTCATGCCGGTCAGTTCGTCCAGGCCGATGCGGCCCTGGGCGTAGTGGCCCGCGCCGAGAAAGACGTCCTCGATGTCGCAGGGGCGTCCGCCGAAGGTGCCGCAGGCCTGGTAGCCGCAGCCGACGACGATGGTCGGCAGGTCGAGCCGCGCCGCCGCCATCAGCTGGCCGGGCGCGGTCTTGTCGCAGGAGGCGAGGGTGAGCATGCCGTCGAGCTGGGCGCCTTCGACGGCGGCCTCGATGTCGTGGGTGATCAGGTCGCGGGCGGAGAGGATGTATCCGCCGCGCCCGCCCGCGCTGTGGATGAAGTCGCTCGGGGCGACGGTGCGGATCTCGAAGCCGACGCCGCCCGCTTCGGCGATCGCCTCCTTGACGGCCCTCGCGATGTCGTCAAGGTGGCTGTAGCAGGTGGCGAGCTGGGACGAGGAGTTGACGATGGCGATCTTCGGCTTGGCCATGTCCTCGTCGGTGAGGCCGAGGGCCCGCCACTGGGCCCGCCGGACGGCCCACGGGGACGTGCCGGGGGTGTAGTTGCTGCGGAGTGCGGTCACGGAACGGCTCCTCAGTCGTCGACGTTGGCGGCGAGTCGGGCGCGAAGGGCGGCGAGGTCGATCGCATGTACGCTGCCGTCGCGGCCGGCGAGGTCCAGGGCGTGCGCGGCGCCCGCCCCCATGGCGGCGCACGGGCCCATGACGCGGACGCTGGACAGGGCGGCGGCATCGCCGTCGGCGCAGCGTCCGGCGGCGATGAGGTTGTCGCAGTCCGGTGAGAGCAGGGAGCGCAGCGGCACGTAGTGGACATGGTCGGCGTCGAAGGTCTCCCAGACGTATCCGTCGGCGCGGTCGTGCAGCTCGATGGGCCAGGAGGTGCGGGCGACCGCATCGTCGAAACGGATCCCTGTCCGCACCTCTTCCAGCGACAGCTGGTGGACCCCCTTGATCCAGCGGGTCTGCCTCCTTCCTGGGAAGCCGTACGAGCGGACCTTCGCCGCACCGAAGGCCTTCGGGAACTCCGCCCGGAGGAACTCGACCACTCGGTCGGCCTGTTCGCGGCCCTCGAGCTGGGCGGACGACGCCTCGACCGGGTCGAGCGGGGCCGGGATGTGGGTCATGTTGAGGACGGCGGTGTTCCGGCCGGGGAAGAAGAACGCGAGCCCGTCGCGGCGTATCAACCCCCACTCGGCGGCGTTGGCGTGGACGCGCTCGGCGAGCTCCTCGCGGCTCGGCTGGTGTTCTTCGTCCAGGTGTTCCAGGACGATCTGCTGCGAGCCGTAGATGGTCCGATCCGGTATCCGGCAGGGCAACCCCGCCTCCCAGGTGAGTGCCGCGTCGCCGGTGGCGTCGACGAATCCCGGCGCGGTGACCCGTACCGCCCCATGCCGGGTGGCGAAGGACACCGCCGTGATGCGCCGGCCGTCGCGTTCCACACCGGTGAGGGAAGCACCGAGGACGACGCGGACGCCCAGCTCCCGGATCCGGCGCTCCACCCACCGTCCCAGCGCCACCTCGTCATAGGTGACGGTGATGGTGTGGCCGCGGTTGACGTGCAGATCGCCCGAAGCGCCCAGGTCCGCGAAGATGCCGTCGAAGATCCCGTGGGTGAGCTGCCGGTAGGCCGGCCCGTTGCCGTACACCCCGCAGAACAGCCCGATCAGCGAGTTCACCATCTGCCCGCCGAGCACGGGCAGGCCGTCGACCAGGACGACCTCACGCCCGAGCCGGGCGCTCTCGATCGCGGCGGAGATACCGGAGACGCCCGCCCCCACCACGCAGAAATCGGCGTCGAGCTGATGGCTCGTGGTGCCGACGGGCTTGGTGACGGTGTGGACCTTCAGCTCGGTCAGGGCATGGGGCATGGAGGTCTCCTGTGCGAGGGGGCGGTGCCGCAGTCGGCTCTCGGTGCTTGCCCGGCACAGTAGGAAGCCCTGCCCGGCGGAGGGAATGCCCAGGTCGATAGAGCATTCGGCTGGGCGGCATCAATCGCGTTTATGGTCCGAGGCAGGCCGCCGCCCGGGCCACCAGGTCACGCAGCCAGCTGTGCGCCGGATCCTGGTCGTGGCTCGCGTCCCACCACAGATGCTCCTCCAGCGGGTCGAGCGGTATCGGGCAGTCGAGCGTGCGCAGCCCGTGCGCGGACGGCAGCGGCGCGGCGAGCCGCTCCGGAATGAGCGCCACCCGCCGCGTGCCGGCGATGAAGTCGGGTACAGCCCGGTAGCTCTCCACACGTACGGCGATCCGCGGCCGGATGCCCAGTGCGGTCAGCTGCCGGGTCGCCGGAGCGGCCGACGGATAGCCGTCGTCCCGGTGGTAGGGCACCACCCACGGCAACCGTGCCAGGTCCTCGATGCCGAACGACTGGGCCTCGCACAGCGGGTGGTCGGCGGACACCACGCAGACCCACTGGTCCTGGAAGAGCGGAGCCGACTCGACCCCTGGGGTGCGGGAGTGGCCGAGGGGCGGGGAGACCATGCCGTCGACGAGCCGGATCGCGTCGCCCGCGACGCTGCCCAGAGTCTCCCTGATGAGCTGGAGATGGAGCGCCGCATGCGGCGCCTCGCGGTCGAAGAGCCGTGACAGCGCAGGGCCCAGGACGGTTGCCGGGTAGTCGGCCATCAGCAGCGTGAACTCCCGCTGGGTGGTGGCGGAGTCGAACGCCCTGCCTGTCGCGAAGAGCCGCTCGGCGGCCGCACACACGGTCTCGGTCTGCCCGGCCAGTTGCGCGGCGAGCGGCGTCAGGACGTAAGAACCCTGGACCCGCACGAGCAGCTCGTCCCCGAAATGCCGGCGCAGCCGGGACAGCGCGGCGCTGGCGGCCGGCTGGGTAACGCCGAGGTGCCGGGCGGCACGGGTGACGTTGCGCTCGCGCAGCAGCGCGCGGAGCGTCACCAGGAGGTTGAGGTCGAGGTTGGCGAGGTGTGCGGAACGGGACTGCCGTGGGGTCATGTGCTCGGGATTCTGCCGCATGCACGCCCTGCCGGTCAGCCAGGATTCCGGTGGCTGGAAACCAGCGTTGACCTGGTGATCCTCGCGGACCCGCTCACGACGGCTGACGCGGGGCCACTTCATCAGCGGTGCCTCATCAGCGCCGCAGCGTCACGGTGGTCTCTCGCAACCGGGCTGTAGGCCGCGGTACGTCTCGCGGGCCGACAGCCACGCGTGTGGGACGGACGGTCGGGCAGCCACTGTGAAGACCGGAGTCGTGAGTCGTCTGGGTTGGGCGGGTTTTCTCCGAGAAGGGATCTGGGATGCAGGAGTGCGGCGGCCCGAGTCCCCCGTGTACGACGCGATGCTTCTCCACCGCGAAGAAGATGATGGGGGGACGGCGGGTGTGCGGGGTCGCGTTCCGCGGAGCGGTCGGCTGACCCGGTTTTCGGCTTCTTGCCGTCCGCCCGACTGACCGGAGAGCCCGCCCGTCAGCGCCGCACCCCCACCAAGTTCGAAGACCCGACATGACGGAAACGGTGCGCTTCATCGGAGTGTGACCGCTGGGCGGTCAAGATCGACAGGGCACGCCCTGGCCCGGCAGCCCGAGCCGGGTACTGAGGGCCCCGGCCGGGGGCAGGCCGTGCGCCAACCTGTCCTGCGGTAGTCCTGGGCGATGACGGTGCAGCGAGGAGCGTTCAGGTGGGCGTGTGGTGCCCATTCTGATGACGTGGCGATGGGTCCTCGCGGAAAGCGCCCGGCGTCACGCCCGTCCGTAGCCGAAAGAACTTCGTGAAGTCGCTGGCGTCGGTGAACCCGAGCCGGTCCGCGACCTCCTTCGCGGCGAGACCGCTGTGCCACAGCAGGCGCTTCGCCTCGAGCAGCACCCGGTCGTCGATGTACTGCTTGGCCGTACGTCCCGTCGCGGCGAGCGTCGCACGGGTCAGCGTGCGCGAGCTGTAGCCGAGCGCCGCTGCGTAGTCCTCCACGCGTCGGGTCACCGCATGGTCCCGCTCCACGGCCGAGTGGAAACGGCGGAAAGTCTCTGACGCGGGGGTCGGCCGGGGCGCCGGGCCGCGCGCCTGTGCGAACCGCACCACAAGGACGGACAGCAGCGCGCGCAACACCTCGGTGTGTGCCTGAAGGGGAAGCGAGGCCATCGCACCGTACTCGTACGAGAGATGGTCGAGCGCCCGCCGCAGGCCCTCCGCCGCCGCGCTGTCCGGCGTCGTCGGACGCTGCTCGTAGGGCGGGTCCATGTGCGCCGCCGACACCGTGGCCGACGGCAGGAAGCCCGGCTGGAACAGCACCACCACCCCGTCCGCCGCCACCAGGTCGGGGCCGAACCGCTGCACCTGACCCGGTCGGATCCACAGCCACGACCCGGGCCGCAGCTCGTGCTCGACGAAGTCCACCCACATCCGCAGCGGCCGCGAGCGGGCGCCGATCAGCTGGTGGAAGGCGGGCCGCAGCGGCACGTACGGGTCGTTGCCATGGCGGCGTGAGCGCTCGTACAGATCGGCGAGCTCCATCACCTCGACCCCGGCCGCGGCGCCCACGGTCGGGGTGTAGGCCAGCTCCTTGACCTCAGACTGTCCGTTTTTCCCCATCGTGAGTCCCGAGGGTACCGTCGCCCGCCGAGAACCGCCTCCTAGCGTGGAATCACAGGTCAGCGAGGTGTGAGGAGTGGTCTTGTGCGGTTGGTCGTGGGAATGACCGGGGCGACGGGAGCCCCGTTCGGTGTCCGGCTCCTGGAGCACTTGCGGGAGCTGCCGGACGTGGAGACGCATCTGGTGCTGTCCCGGTGGGCGCGCACCACCATCGAGCTGGAGACGGGCCTGTCCGTGGCCGACGTGTCCGCGCTCGCCGATGTCACGCACCATCCCGAGGACCAGGGCGCCACCATCTCCTCCGGTTCGTTCCGCACCGACGGCATGGTGATCGTGCCGTGCTCCATGAAGACCCTCGCCGGGATCAGGACCGGCTATGCCGAGGGGCTCGTGGCCCGCGCCGCCGACGTCGTCCTCAAGGAGCGCCGCAAGCTGGTCCTCGTCCCGCGCGAGACACCGCTGAGCGAGATCCACCTCCAGAACATGCTCGAACTTGCCCGCATGGGCGTGCACGTGGTGCCGCCCATGCCCGCCTTCTACAACAACCCGCGGACCGTCGACGACATCGTCGACCACATCACGGCCCGCATCCTCGACCAGTTCGACCTGCCCTCGCCCGCCGCCGAGCGCTGGGCCGGGATGCGCGCGGCGCGCACGGCCTCCCGATCGTCGGCTGACGTCGCCTGAAATTTCTCAACCCGCAAAGGAGTTCCCTATGGCCTACGACGATCTGCGTAGTTTCCTGGACACGTTGGAGAAGGAGGGGCAACTGCTGCGCATCACCGACGAGGTGCTGCCCGAGCCGGATCTCGCGGCCGCCGCCAACGCGACGGGCCGCATCGGCGAGAACGCCCCCGCCCTCTACTTCGACAACGTGAATGGCTTCACCGACGCCCGCATCGCCCTCAACGTCCACGGCTCCTGGGCCAATCACGCGCTCGCCCTCGGACTGCCGCGGAACACCCCGGTCAAGGAGCAGGTCGAGGAGTTCGCGCGTCGGTGGGACGCCTTCCCCGTCGCGCCCGAGCGCCGCGAGGACGCGCCCTGGCGCGAGAACACCCAGGAGGGCGACGACGTCGATCTCTTCTCCGTGCTGCCGCTGTTCCGCCTCAACGACGGCGACGGCGGCTTCTACCTCGACAAGGCCGCCGTCGTCTCCCGCGACCCCGAGGACCCGGACGACTTCGGGAAGCAGAACGTCGGCACCTACCGGATCCAGGTCATCGGCCGGGACCGGCTCGCCTTCCAGCCCGTCCCGATGCACGACGTCGCCCAGCACCTGCGCAAGGCCGAGGAGAGGGGTGAGGACCTGCCCATCGCCATCACCCTCGGCAACGACCCGGTGATGGCGATCGTGGCCGGGATGCCGATGGCGTACGACCAGAGCGAGTACGAGATGGCCGGCGCACTGCGCGGCGCGCCCGCGCCGATCGCCACCGCGCCGCTCACCGGCTTCGACGTGCCCTGGGGGAGCGAGGTCGTCATCGAGGGCGTCATCGAGTCCCGCAAGCGTCAGATCGAGGGCCCCTTCGGCGAGTTCACCGGACACTACTCGGGCGGCCGCCGCATGCCCGTCATCCGCGTGGACCGCGTCTCGTACCGCGCGAACCCGGTCTTCGAGTCCCTCTACCTCGGCATGCCGTGGACCGAGTGCGACTACCTCGTCGGACCCAACACGTGCGTGCCGCTGCTCAAGCAGCTGCGCGCCGAGTTCCCCGAGGTGCAGGCCGTCAACGCCATGTACACGCACGGCCTGATGGTGATCATCTCCACAGCCAAGCGGTACGGCGGCTTCGCCAAGGCCGTCGGCATGCGCGCCATGACGACGCCGCACGGACTCGGCTACGTGGCGCAGGTGATCCTCGTCGACGAAGACGTCGACCCGTTCAACCTGCCGCAGGTCATGTGGGCCATGTCCGCCAAGGTCAACCCGAAGGACGACGTCGTCGTCATCCCCAATCTGTCCGTCCTGGAACTCGCGCCCGCCGCGCAGCCCGCCGGCATCACCAGCAAGATGATCATCGATGCGACGACGCCGGTCGCCCCGGACGTCCGCGGCAACTTCTCCACCCCGGCCAAGGACCTGCCCGAGACCGCCGAATGGACGGCCCGTCTGCAGCGCCTCATCGCCGACCGCCACTGACGCCTGTCACTCCTCCCCTCCTCCCCGAAAGGACAAATCCCATGAACGACGAGCACCTTGAGTGCCCCCGTTGCGCTTTCGACACGATCACCCAGCTCGCCTCTTCCCCGGTCCCCGGTGTGTGGGACGTGCTGCAGTGCGCGCGCTGCCTCTATACCTGGCGCACCATCGAACCCGCCCGCCGCACCCGCCGCGACACCTACCCCGAGGCGTTCAAGCTGACGGAGGCCGACATCGAGAACGCGATCGAGGTGCCCGCCGTCCCCCCTCTCATTGGCCGCAGTTGATGACGTAGCGGGTGTGTGGGCGACAGCAGCCACTGCTCGACCTTGCCCCACGGCGGCAGGAACGCCCCTCCGTTGTGCTGCACCAGCCAGTGCGCGTGGCTGTAGCGGTCGTCGACGCCGAGGAAGTCACGGAAGTCACGGACCCGCTCCGGCTTGAAGATCCGGCTCAAGGATCACCCCGGCGATCCGGCCGCGGTGCTCGACAAGTGCCACGCTCGACCGCGGACAGGTCGTTGAAGGGGACGATCTTCAACGGCTGCCTGCAGGTCATCCCCGGCTCGCACACCGCCGGGTGCCTCGACCACGCCCACGAGGACAGCAGCGCTCACCGCGGCAAGACCCTCGGCGTAAAGGGCATGCCGAACGGCCCGCACGAACGCTCCGTCTGGCTCCCGCTCAACGCCGGGCAAGCCTGCCTCATGGACGTACGACTCGTGCCCCGCTCGGACAGCAACAACACGACCGCAGGCGCCCGCATCGGCCTGAACATCCGCTACGTCGCTCCCGGCGCGATCCGTTCCAACGACGCCTCCCCCAGCCCCAGCCTGTACCCACTCACCGGGCCAGGCCGGTGAACCGCAAACCCACCCGCACACGAGGACCACTGACTCCCCATTCAGCCCCACCCAGCCAACATCCAGCCAGCGGTACGCGAACGGGGCCGACCCGAACCCGGGACGGCCCCACCTGACCTGGCAGTTTGCTAAACCGCCGGATCGGCGCTACCGCGTGGCCCATACATTGAACCGGAACATCCAGCCCAGGGATTTGGCCTGCGGAAACGCTGGCGATTCAACGCGGATCCAGCCCGGATCCAGCCACCGGAACCCCGTACGAAGCGGCCCCGGCCAAGGCGGTTGACCGTCAGCGCCCCAGCGTATCGAGCGGCAGCACGTGCAGTCGGTCTTCGCAGGCATGGGCCCGCTTCCCCAGGTTGATCACCACTCCGCCCGCGAAATCCTCACCGAGCAAGGCGCCGCACCGCCATCTCGGCCAGCACGGCCGCGCCCCTCGGGAGCGCCGCGTCGTCGAAGACGGCGTACGCGGAGTGGTTGAAGGGCGCAGTCGCCTCGTCCGTGCCGGCCGGGCGCGCGGACAGGCCGAGCTGGACGCCGGGGACGACCGCGGTGACCCGGGAGAAGTCCTCCGACGCCATGATCGGATGCTCGGAGTACACCCAACGGGCGTCGCCGTAGAGGTCATTCACGACCTCGCGGCCCAGCTCCACCGCTTCCTGCGCCGCGATCATCGCCGGGTACACCTCGTGCGCGTCCACGTCCGCCGCCATGCCCCAGCCGCCCGCGATGCCCTGCACCAGGCGCACCGCGCGCGGCAGGAAGTCGGCCATCGCCTCCGGTGAGGTGGAACGGACCGTGGCCTCGAACTCGGCGGTGCCGGGGATGATGTTGAGCTTCGTACCCGCCTGGAACAGGCCGACCGTGAGCACAACCGGGTCGAAGACCGAAGTCGTACGCGTCACCAGGTTCTGCAGGGCGAGCACCATCTCCGCCGCCACCGGCACCGGGTCGGCCGCCGTGTGCGGGGTCGATCCATGACCGCCCTTGCCGCGCACGGTCACCTTCAGCTCGGCGTTGCCCGCGGTCTGGGTGCCGACGCGGCCGCTGAAGGTGCCGCACTCCGGGCCGTTCGACGACACATGGACCGAGTACGCGCCGACGAGCGGCTGTCCGGCGGCGTCGAGCAGCCCCTCATCGATCATGTATCGGGCGCCGTCGTAACTCTCCTCGCCCGGCTGGAACATGAAGACCACAGTCCCCGGCAGGTCCGCCTGCCATTCGCAAAGGAGCCGGGCCGCGCCGACCAGGATCGCCACGTGCTGGTCGTGCCCGCACGCGTGCATCACACCGTCGATCCGCGACTTGTACGGCACGTCGGCCAGCTCCTGCAACGGCAGCGCGTCCATGTCACCGCGCAGCAGTACCGCGGGCCCGGGCCGCCCGCCTCGCAGCACAGCCACGACGGAGCCGAGCGCCTTGCCGGTGGTGATCTCCAGCGGCAGGCCGGCAAGCGCGGCAAGCACTTTCCCCTGGGTCAGGGGAAGTTCGAGCCCGATCTCCGGTTCACGGTGCAATGCGTGGCGCAGGGCGGTGAGTTCGGGCGCGAGGGCCTCAGCGCGGTCCCGGAATTGCGTCGCGAGCGGCTCAGTCGTCATCGGTGAAGTCCCTTTCAAGGTCGGTCGGTCGTACGGCGTCGTGCGAGCAGGACGAGCCCGGCCGCGACCAGGCCCGACAGTGCGCACGTCAGCCACACCAGGCGGTACGCCTCCACCGACGGCAGCGGCGAGTTCGCGAGCAGCACGTTGCTGAGCACCACGGCGAACAGTCCGCCGGCGATCCCGCCCGCCAAGGTGCGCACGGTGTTGTAGATGCCCGCGGCGATCCCGGTCTGCCCGGCGGGCGCACGCTCGGCGACCAGCGAAGGGAAGCCGCCGGACATCAGGCCCACGCCGAGCCCGACCAGCGTGACGGTGATTCCGAAGGCCGCCTCGCTGCCGTGCGCCAGGCACAGCGCCCCGTATCCGACGGCCAGCAGGGCGGCGCCGGTGGCGATGGTGCGGTGCAGACCGATCCGGGCGGCGAGCCGGGAGTGCAGCGAGGCGCCGATCACCGAGGCGATCTGGCTGGGCAGCGTGAGGAGGGCGATGCCGGTGGTGTCGAGTCCGAAGCCGTACCCCGCCTCGCCCGAACGCGTCGCCAAGAAGGTGGAATTGGGCGACTGGGACCCGAACAGCGCAATGGCGAACAGCATCGCCGCGAGCTGCACCGGCCACATCGAGCGGTGCCCGATGACGCGCAGATCGACGGCGGGCTGCTCCGTCCGCAGCTCCCACCACGCCCACGCCGCGAGTACCACGAGCCCGCCGAGCAGGCACCCGAGCACGGTCGACGAACCCCAGCCCAGTCTCGACGTCTGCGAAAGACCGTACTGAAGCAGCAGCAGCGCCACGGCGAGCCCCGCGAACCCGACCCCGTCGATCCGCTGCGCGGCCCGCACCGACGTCTCCGGGATGAGGAACACGGCGCAGCCGAAGGCGAGAACGGCGAGAACGGTGAGTACGAGCAACGCGGGACGCACCCCGCCGAGCAGATCCTCCGCGGGACCGGCCATCAGCGACCCGAGTGCCACCCCGCCGGTCAGACAGCCGACGAGCAGCCCGATCGCCCGGCGGCCCGCGTCGCCCTGCACCTTGTCGCGCGTGATGGCGATCTCCAGCGGCAGCCAAGCCGACAGCGGACCGGTCAACACCCGCCCCAAGAGCACAAGTTCGTACGACGGGGCGAGCGCCACGAGCAGCGAGCCGAGCACCACGACACCGAGCGCGATCCGGAGCATCCGCCGGTGGCCGTACATGTCGCCGAGCTTGGTCAGCACCGGCACGCACACCGCGGCAGCGAGCAGTTGCAGGCTCACCACCAGGCCGATGTCGCCCGCCGACACCCCGTGCAGGCCTGCGATGGACGGCAGCAGCGGCGGCACGAAGCCCTGAAAGAAGCCACTGGTCAGCTCGACGAAGGCCATGAAACCGACGACGGCGCCGATCCGGGCCGGCGCGGCGGCCGAGGCCTCGGCGCGTTTCGGGGGTGGCAGGGACACGGGCATACGGGACTCCTGGGGCGCACGGCGGCGGGGCAGTCGGAATTGCGGATCACCGTGCAGCAAGAAGCCGTGACGGGTGCCGATCTAGCTGATATCCGTCACCTGTTACGTTGCCGTGGATGGAATCAGTCACCGCGTCCGAAGCCGATCTGCAGCTGCTGCACGCCCTGCAGATCAACCCGCGGGTGCCCTGGAACGTGCTCGGTGACGTCCTCGGCATCACCCCCTCCACTGCCGCCCGCCGCTGGGCGCGACTGTCTGAGGAGGGTCTCGCCTGGGTGACCGCCTACCGCCCCGACCTCGCCGGCCAGCTCGGCGACCCGGTGAACGCACTGGTCACCGCCGTCTGCGCGCCGGGCAGGCTGAGCGAGATCGCCCATACCTTCGCCACGCACCCGGAAGTCCTCTCCGTCGAGATCGTCTCCGGCGACGGGGACCTCCATCTCACGGTCGCGGCGGCCGACCGGCACGCGTTCGCCGCGTACATGCTCGGCCCGTTCGCCCAGGTCGACGGATTGCTGCAGTCCAGTACGTGCTGGGTGACACGGCTCTACAAGGAGGGCAGCAAATGGCGGTTGCGGGCACTGAGCCCGACCCAGGTGCGCCAGCTGCGCAGCGCAGCGCCGGTCGACCGGGCCTCGGCGCCGCGCACCGCGGTCGACGCGGTGGACGAGCGCATCGTGAACGCCCTCTCGGCCGACGGCCGCGCCTCCTACGCGGCGCTGGCGGAGGCCGCCGCCGTCAGCGAGCCGACGCTCCGCCGCCGCCTGCGCCGACTCCTCGACACCGGCCGGGTCGCCGTCCGCTGCGACGTGGCCTGGGAGGCGGCGGGCTGGCCCGTCCCGACGGTGGTCGCGCTGCGGGTCCCCGCCGACCGGCTCGACGAGACGGCCCGCGCACTGAGCGCCCGCCCGGACACCCGCCTGGTCGCCACCTGCGTCGGCGAGGCCGACCTGCTCGTGTCGGCCTGGCTCCCGTCCCTGGCCGACACGCATCCCTTCGGGCGGATGCTGGCGGAGCAGTTCCCGGGGGTACGGGTGGTGCGCTGGCTCACCGGCCTCCGGGCGGTCAAGCGGATGGGTCAGCTACTGGACGAGCGAGGTCGCGCGGTACGCGATCAGCGGCGGTAGCCGGTCAGTTGGTGCGGTCGGACCAGCCTGCGGGCAGCTCGCCGGGAGCGACGGAGATGACCTTCTCGTCGTCCTCACCGACGTACTCGTCGAGCGTGATGCGGGCGAACTCGGGGACCTCGTAGATCGGGTAGGTCGGGCCCGCGTCGCGGAAGGCGCGCATCTCGTCGAGGTGGTCGTTCTGGAACAGGACGGTGCGCTCACCGTGGTCCTTGATCCAGTCCGGGAAGAAGATGACGCCGTGCAGGACCCGCTCGGCGGGGACGACGGTGACGCAGACCGAGGTGCCGGTGGGCTCGTTCCAGGAGATCTTGTATACGCCCCGGGTGAGCATCGCCAGGTCGACCCTCTGGTCCTTGACCCAGCGGCCGCCGACGTGGCCTGTGTGGATGCGGTAGTCAATGGTGGTCGCGTTCTTGACGTACATCTCGTACTGCCAGCCGTTGGCGTACGTGTAGATGAAGCGGTGGCCGACGGCGCCGGAGAGGTCCTGCGTCGGGACGGGGCGCTCGACGGTGGTCGGGTATGCGGGCCTGGTGGTTTCCACCCGCAGCAGTTCGATCTGCGCCTCGGTTAGGTCGGGGAGGTTCTCGCCGGTACGGGTCACGCGGATCACGGCGCGGCGCAGCGGGCCGAGGAGGCGGCTGAACTCATGGCTGTGCTCGCCGACGGGCCGCTCACCCCGCGCCAGGCGGCCTGCGGCAGATGGTCACCGAGGGCAAGGTCGACCTCGACCTGATCGACGAGGACACCGACGGCCACTCGTCGGGAGCCAACGGGGGAGGTTCGGCGCTTGTCGCGTGCGGCGGTGCGGAACATGTTGCCGATCATGTGCATACGGTCCTCGACCGTGGCCACCGCCAGCTTCTTGCGCACCGCGGCCACGAAGGCCTCGATGTCCGAGCGCTGCACCCCGGCGATGACGACAGGTGACGAACCGTCAGCCCATCCAGCACGGATCCAGCACGGGGTACGAAACGGCCGCGTCCACCACTCGGGACGCGGTCGTTTGACCTGCCTATTCGGCAGTAACAAATCGCGATGCCACGGGCGCCATCAGACGTTGAACCGAAACTCCACCACGTCTCCGTGGCGGCCGGAGACGCGGTGGAGGGGGCCGACGGAAGGCGACACATCTGCCGTGCGACATCTCTATAAGGGATGTGTCAGCCGCAACGAGTTCTCTGGCCCAGGCGCCCAACAACGGATGCCCATAGCCCTCATCCGAGCAGTACTCGTACCTGGGCTGCTCGCCTCGGCGCCGCGCACTGGCTGGGATCCGGCGGACGCGGTGAGGGCGCGGGCGGCCACGGCGTGAACGCACCGACCGGCTGAAGCTCGGGCGGCGAGGGCCACGTCTCATGGCACCCACGGACTGATGGGGCGTCACGTATGTGCCGACGGCCCCGTGAACCGGACCGTCGGTAGAGCGCCATGGGAAACCGCCGCGTCCGGACGGAGGCTCCACCCACACAACCGGAACCGCACAGTGGACAGTGGACGACAAGGACCTTCACGACCTGGTCGGCGAACTGTGCGCGTGCGGAGTGGAGTTGGACACCCATCGGGATGCCGTAACGCCTGCCGTAACGGCGGCGGCGTGAAGCAGGCACCAGGCACATCATCCGCCGTCGTGGCCCTTCCGAGTGGCGCAACGGTGACGGCCCACAGCCCACACCCCTTCGAGGTGGGGCGCGTCACCATTACTGTCGCCAGACGGCCGGACGTAACTTCCCTGTAACTCCTGGGGCACGTAACGCTGTCCGGTACCGGGCGGCCAGGGCCGGGGGTTGTCCGTCTCCCCGTCCCTCGCGATCACCTGGTGGCACGATGCATCCTGCTTCCCCCCACTCCTCGCGGCGCGGCTTCCGACGCGTGCTGCGGCCTGCCGACCGCGGACGTCGGTCGCGCTCCGCGTCCGCGGTCGCGCTGGTGCTGTCCGCGGTCGCCCTGATCCTCGGGTTGCTGTCCCCTGCCCCCGCGCAAGCCGCCTCCCTGCAGGAGGTGACGAGCTTCGGCTCCAACCCCGGCAGCCTGCAGATGTTCCGCTATGTCCCCGACGGGTTGCCGTCCGGGCGCCCCCTCGTGGTCGCCATGCACGGCTGCACCCAGTCGGCCTCGGCGTTCGACGACGAGACCGGCTGGACCAAGTGGGCCGATGCCTGGGGCTTCGCGCTGGTGCTGCCCCAGCAGAAGAGCGCCAACAACGCCAACTCATGCTTCAACTGGTTCCAGTCGTCCGACTTCTCGCGCGGTCAGGGCGAGGCCTTGTCCATCAAGCAGATGGTCGACAAGACCGCGGCCGACTACGGGACCGATCCCTCACGTGTCTACGTCACCGGCCTGTCCGCGGGCGGGGCGATGACCGCGGTCATGGCGGCCTCCTACCCGGACGTCTTCTCCGGCGCGGCAGTGGCCGCCGGCCTTCCCTTCGACTGCGCCCGTTCCACCACCGAAGCTCTGAGCTGTATGAACCCCGGCAGCAACCTCACCGCGCAGCAGTGGGGCGACAAGGTGCGCGCGGCCGACCCCGGCTACAGCGGCCCCTACCCGACGGTGGCGGTGTGGCAGGGCTCCCAGGACACCACTGTCGCGCCGATGAACATGACCGAACTCGTGGAGCAGTGGACCAACGTCCACGGCACCGACACCACGGCCGACGTGAGCGACACGGTGCAGGGTTTCCCGCACAAGGTCTACCAGGACGCTTCGGGCCGCGCCGTCGTCGAGTCGTACAGCATCACGGGCATGTCCCACGGCCAGCCGGTCGATCCCGGCACCGGGGCCACCCAGTGCGGCACGGCCAGCCAGTACCTGCCGGACATGAACATCTGTGCCTCGTACTGGATCGGACACTCCTGGGGACTCGACGCCACCGACGGCGGCGGTTCCCTGCCCGCCCCGACCGGGCTCACCGTCACCGCCACCACCGACACCTCGGCGTCCCTGTCCTGGAACGCCGTCGACGGTGCGGCCTCCTACCGCGTCTACCGCGGCGGCACCCAGGTCGGCTCGCCTTCCTCGACGTCGTTCACCGACACCGGGCTCGCCCCCGGCACGACGTACAGCTACACCGTGGCCGCCGTGGACGGCTCCGGGGCCGTGGGCGCGTCCTCCACCGGGGCGCAGGCGACCACGACCGGTGCCACCCACCACTGCTACACCGACAACAACTACAACCAGGTCGCCGCCGGACGTGCCCACCAGAGCCTCGGCTACGTCTACGCCAACGGCTCCAACCAGAACATGGGCCTGTACAACGTCTACGTCACCCACACCCTGGAAGAGACCTCGCCCGGCAGTTTCGTGATCGCCGATTCCGGCTGCCCGTCCTGACGGACCCATCCGCTGAGGCGGCTTCACCTTCACCGGGTGAGGCCGCCGCCGCACGTCGTCACCTGTCCTGTGATGGGGGCGAACTGCGGCGTGCTCAGCAGGCACGCACCTCCGGGCGCCGCCGCACCAGCCGAGTCTGCCGGTCTGGGCTCCAGCGCCGCCGGCCCCGCCTTGGAGTGAAGGACCGATGCCCGAAAGGCCGTTGAACTAGGACCTGTCCGGCCGATCATGTATCGGCCCTGCGGCGCCTGTCTTGAGCCTGGTGCGTCATGATCTCGGTGTGGCAGATGATTCCGTCTCGGTGACTTTCAGCTCGTTGTGGCATCTGAAGGCCCTGCATCGCATGGTGATGAACGGGAAGTTCGACGGTCCCGACGACGTCTTCTTCGGCAGCTCTCATCTCGCGGCCGCGCAGCACGCGATCCTTGAGGCGTTGATGCGGGCTGAACCCCAACAGGCCGCGAGGTGGGAGTCTTGGCGAGACGCGCGCGGGCACGAGGAGGTCCTGGATAGGGTTCGACGACATCTGCGGGACCACGCTGAAGCCGTCACAGCCATGGAACCGGCGGCCCGCCGTAGCTATGTGGAGAGCCTGCTTGCGCCGCTGGTAGGCGACCCCGATCTACTGGCGGAGTTGATAGGTGAGTAGTTCTTCTTCGGTATTCAGGTGCGCCGCCAGATGACGATGGCGGCGACAGTGGCGGTGCCGAGGAAGACGTAGCCGCGTTTGTCGTAGCGCGTGGCAATCGCCCGGGACTGTTTCATGCGGTTGATCGCCCGTTCGACGGTGTTGCGTTTCTTGTAGCGGTCCTCATCGAAACCGGGTGGCCGTCCGCCGCGTGAGCCCTTGCGCAGGCGGGCGGCTTGGCTGTCGGTCTTCTCCGGGATCGAAAGCCCGAGGCACCACGTGCTCTGGTGCTGCGCCTGGCCCGCGAAAACGACGGTTGGGGATATCGCCGGATCCATGGCGAACTGATCAACCTGGGCTGGAAGGTAGCCGTCTCCACCGTCTGGGAGATCTTGCAGCGGACCGGCGTCGACCCGGCGCCCCGGCGCGCCGACCGCTCCTGGGCGAAGTTCCTGACCGCCCAGGCCCAGGGAATCCTCGCCGTCGATGTCTTCCACGTGGACAATGCCTCTTTACGGCACTTGTTCGTCCTGTGACTCCCGGCGGGTGCACATCGCCGGCATCACCCGCAGCGTCACCGCCGCATGAGCCACGCAGCAGGCCCCGCAACCTGCTGATGAGCCTGGACGACACACGCATCGACGGCATCCGGTACCTGATCCATGACAACGCCGGCTACTTCAACCGGGGCTTCGACGCGGTCTTCACCGCCGTCGGCGCCCGAGTGGTGCCGATCCTGCCCGGCGTGCCCCGGATGAACGCGATCGCCGAGCGCTGGGTCGGATCATGCCGCCGCGAGGCCACCGACCGCATCCTCATCACCGCAAAGCGCCACCTGCGTCTCGTCATCGACCAGTACGCCGACCACCACAACAAACACCGGCCGCACCGATCACTCACTCGAACAACGAAGCCCCGACGGTGTCGGCACGCCCGAACCGCCCGCCACCGATGACCAATCGTGTGTCATCCGGCGCGACCGCCTCGGCGGCTTCATCCACGAATACACGCAGGTCGCACAGGGTGACAGAGTTTTCGGCACGCACAGGGTGTCGCGACCGGAGGGACGGCGTTCGCGGTGTCCCTTCCGAAGGCACCGGAACGGTTCAACTACGCGCGCCCGTGCGGGCCGATCGATAGACCGGCCCGCACGGGGTGGGACAGGATGATGCTGTAATTCGCGGAACAGGTGGTCAGGGCGTCTTCTTGAGCGTGAAGTCGCCGGTGGTCGTCGCTCCCTTCGCGATCTTCACCGTGGTGGTGGTGGGCTGGTAGCCCTCCTTGGCCACGATCACGGTGAGCGGGCTGTTGTGGACGTCCAGCCACAGGGCGTAGCTGCCGTCCTTGCCGGTTTTGAGGGTGTAGCTTGCCGCCTTGCCGTTGATCTGGATGGTGGCTCCGGCGAGGGGCACGGTGTCGCCCTTGCCGTCGGAGCCGAGGACGGTGCCGGTGTACTTGCCCCAGGTCTTGGGCGGGTTGACGTGCATTGTCACCGGGATTGCAGGGATGCGGTAGGGGGTGTCGGTGCTCATGCTCAGCTTGGTGCTGTATGTGCCGGGTTGGCTGATCTCGGCGGCAGAGGCGTCCAGGGTGACCACCACGGTTGTGCTGGCCCCCGGTGCGAGGGTGGCCTGCTTTGTCCCGAGGGAGAGCCAGGTCGCCGTCGAACCTGCTTGGTCGTAGCCGGGCAGCTCCTGGACGGTTGCGACCGGGTCCCGCCCGGCGCCGGAGTTGCCGCCGACAGTGTAGAAGCCCGGGGCTCCGCCGCCGCGGTAGAGCGCGGTGTTGGCGTTGGGCAGTGCGCTCCAGGTACCGGCCGCCGGGTCGAAGGCGAAGCCCTGGTTGGTGAGGGCAGTGCTGCCGTTGACGACGCCGCCGCTGGTGAGGAGCAGGCCGTTCGCGGCGGTGTAGGCCGAGCCCCACAAGTCGGTGGGCAGGTCGGCGATCGGGGACCAGCTGTCGGAGGAGGGGTCGTAGACGTAGGCGTGCTTGGTGGTGCCGTTGTTGGTCGAACCGCCGGCGCAGTAGAGCAGGTCGTGGATACCTCCGCAGGCGCTCCAGGAGACGGGCTCGGGGTAGGAGGCGATCTGCGACCAGCTGTTGGTGGACGCGTCATAGGCGTAGGCGTCCGTGGTGCCGCAACTGGAGGCGGCGCAGCCGCCGATCACGTAGAGCTTGCCGTTCAGGACCGCGTGGCCCGAACCGGCGTAGGCCTTGGGAGCGGAGGCGCCGGTGGTCCAGCTGTCGGATGACGGGTTGTAGATCTCCAGTTTGGTGTCGGGCGCGCTGCTGGAGCTCCAGCCGCCGACGGCGTAGAGCTTGCCATCGATGAAGCCTGCAGCCGGGGCGTCACGGGTGTCGGTCGACGGGGCCAGCGTGGACCAGGAGCCCGAAGTGGAATCGTAGGTGTACAGGGCGGTGCTGTCCTGGCTGCCGGTGGAGCCGAAGGCGGTGTAGAGCTTGCCGTTGTCCGACGCGACCGCAGTGTCCTGGAGGGGCACCGGCAGGTCGGCGACGGGTTGCCAGGCGTCACCGGCGGCTGCGGGGGCGGCTGTTGCGCCGGTGGCGGACTTAGGGGCCCGCAGCGGCGAGTAGCTGCCCTTGACCAGTTGCCGGGCTGCGCCTCGGGTGGCCTGGATCTGGAAGTCTCCGCTGCCCTTGTTGAGGTTGAAGGTGGCGGGGGCTCCTCCGGTGTTCTTCACGGTCAGCTGCTGGGTGCCGGTGGCACCCCAGGCGAGGGTTGTGTCGACGGAAGCCGGGGTGATGGTGAGCCGGCCGGCCTTGACGGCGTAGTCGCTCTCGGTGGTGCTGTCCGCCGCCACCTGTACGGCCTTGCTGTCGGACGTGTACTTGTTCTTGTCCGCCTTGAAGGAGTGTTGTCCGACGGTGTCGGAGAACATCCAGTAGAAGCCGTCGCCGAGCGCCGGGTCGTCCGGGGTGGCGGCGGTCATGGCCGACTGCTCGGGAGCGTCGGCGTTCGTGACAGTGGCGCCGACCACGCCGTCACCGGTGTTGGCGTCGGTGACGGTACCCGCCACCAGGCCGCCGGTCACCGGGACGTAGTTCCGGTTGCCGACGGCGATGTCGTCCACCTGCCACCACCAGCCCCACGTGGCGACGTAGTGGAACCGCAGCTGGACGGCCGATGCGCCGGCGTAACTGGTGAGCGGAATCTCCACATGGGCCGGACCGGTCAGTGAGGTGGTGCGGGTCCACACCGGGGTCCAGGTGGCACCGCCGTCGGTGGTGATGTCCACGCTGCCGGTCTGGTTTGCGTTGTGGAACTCGGTGTCGAAGGAGATATAGGGCGCGGAGTCGTCGGTGAAGTCGTACACCGGGGTGATCAGCGAGCTGTCCTGGTGCTTGCCCTGACCGTAGTAGTCGCTGTCGACCATGGCGAAGGCTCCGCTGCCTCCGGTGTGGTTCTTGCGTCCGCGGGTGTCGGAGAAGTCCCATCCGCCGTAGGTGCCGTCGGCATTGACTACGCTCCAGCCCTGCGGAGCGGAGGTGGTGGAGTCGAACGTCTCGGCCGTGCCCGTACGCTTCAGCTTGTAGCCGACCGCCGTGCCCTGATCGGGGTTCACCGGAACGGCGAAGTTCACGGTCTGCGCGTCATCCCCGGATTTGACGTCCTTGCTCACCGCCTGGTAGCCGGGGTATTGCGCGGCGACCTTCAGCGTGTAACTGCTGCCCACAGGGAGTTGGAGTTTGTAGGCGCCGGTGTAGGGGTCGGTGTAGACCGGTCCACCGGGCATGCCGTCGACGGTGATCGACGCGTACAGCGGCCATCCGTGGCCGGAACCGTCGGTCACCTTGCCGGTGACGGTCCGGCGGGCCACCGCATCCAGCGCAAAGGTCTCGGTGACCGACCCGCCATCCTCGACCGCGACTGCGCTGGTCGTCTTGCTGGCGTATCCGTAGGCGGAGGCGGTCAGGTCGTAGGTGCCGGGTTTGACTGTGAGTGAGTAGTGGCCCTTGGCATCCGTGGTGGCACGGTAGTCGCCCGCGGCGATGGTGGCCCCGGCCAGCGCAGCACCTGAGGCGTCGGTGACGGTGCCGCCGATCTCACCATGCGGGCCGCTGCGGAAGGCTGCGAGGCCGTTGGGGGTGCCCAGACCGGTCGGGCCGTCGTAGCCGGTCCCGGCGTTGCACAGGTAGCTCGGTGAGCAGGAGCCGTTGGACCCGCTGGTCACGTCGTTGAGGGCCGACACGTTGAGGTACGGGTACGCATTGGGGTAGCTGCCCGTGGCCGGTGCGCCGGCCGCAGCGTACACACCCGCGATGATCGGCGAGGAGGCACTCGTACCGCCGTACACGGCCCAGCCGCTGCCGCCGTAGCTCTGGTACACCGAGACACCTGTGGCCGGGTCGGCGACCGCGGAGACGTCGGCAACCGACCGCATGGCACAGCCGGTGTCGCCCTGGAACGCCGGCTTGGGCTCGTACATCGAGCAGCCTGACCCCGTGCCGCCGGTGCCGTTGTGCCACACCGACTCCGACCAGCCGCGCGTCTGGGTGGTGTCCTTCTGCAGTGAGGTGCCACCGACAGCGGTGACGTACTGCGACGCCGCAGGATAGGAGACGCCGTAGGAGGCGTCCCCGGAAGAGGCGACCATCGCGACGCCCGGATGGTTGTAGTGGGCGTCGAAGGCAGTGGTCTCGGAGGGGTCCTCGCCGCTGCCCGGCGTGCTGGTGTACCCGCTGCCGTAGGAGTTGGACACGTACTGGGCGCCCAGGGCGACGGCCTCGTCGACCGCGGCTCCCATGTCGTCGAAGTTGGCGGAGTCGGCCTCGACCAGCAGGATGTGAGCATCGGGCGCGGCTGCGGAGACCATGTCGAGATCGAGCGAGATCTCGCCGGCCCAGTTCGAGTCGGCCCCCGGGTAGTTGGTACCGCCTCGCTGGTCGACCTTGTGGAAGCAGCCGTTGGCCGTGGTGCACGCCGGCAGGCCGTACTGCGCTCGGTAGATGGCCAGGTCAGCCTCGGCCGCGGGATCGTCGTACGCGTCTACGATGGCTATCGTCCTGCCGCCGCCCCCGTCGCCCGGCAGGTTGTAGGCGCTCTGCAGATCCGAGGCGCCCCAGCCGCTGGGTGTGGCCGCGTCCGGCTGGACCCCCTTGGTGCCGGGGACATCGGTGCGGCGCATCGCGAAGCAGGCGACGTCACCGGGCTTGGGAGTGCTGCACACTTGCGCGACGGGGGGTGTGGCATCCCTCGACGCTGCACTGAGCGGCTGCGCTCCCGCAGTCGCAGCGAGGGGCAGCGCGGCACCCACGATCGCCAGTGCGGCGGAGGCGACAACGGCCAGACGTGAGGGATTTCGCCCTCGGTCCGGACCTCTGAACGTTCTGGCGGCTTGCAACGTGTGACTCCTCTGCAACGTGCCTGGAGTCGACCGCAGGCGTGCTCGCTGGTCGACGGCGGACGCCTTCGTTCGCCGTTCAAGTTCATCTTGATAAAGAGCCCACCAGCAAGAAGGTAGAGAGGTCGCATTTACGCCCTGTCATAAATGCGCCAGGGAGGGAGTGTTGGATGTCGCCAGTGCACGCGTGCACGGTCCACAGGCCGCGGGGTGCCCGGGTGTGGTGGGCTTGTGTGCCAACTCATTGGACAACACGGCACATTCCGCTAATGTGATCACGCGTGGAAGATCGACTGAGGGAGTGGGGACTGTGGCGGAGCCGGTCCCGCAACCGAAGATGGCGGAGCCTTCACTGCTGACCCTGCTCGGTATCGACGCCGAGCAGGACGCCCTCTACCGCCTCCTCATCGACCGTCCTGGCAGCGATCCGGCAGCCCTGGCCCCGCATCTCGGGAACGGCGAGGCGGTTGAGCGCATCCTGTCGACTCTGGTCGATCGCGGGCTGGCCAGCGCCGAACAGGACACGGACGGTGTGCGCTACCGTGCCTCGCCGCCGACCCTTGCGCTAGGTCCCCTGCTGGAATCCCGGCGCGCCGCCCTGCACCGGGTCGAGCATCTCGTCACCGAGCTGGCCGACCGGCACCGCGCCGCACAGTCCCATACCTCCGAGGCAATCGTCGAGGTCCTGTCCGGAGCTGCCGCGATCCGGCGCTGGCTGGTCGCGATGCAACGGGACGCGCGGAGCGAAGTCCGAGGGATGATCCCGGCCACGCAGGCAACCAGCGTCATCACCTACCAGGACAACCTGGATGAGGTGGAACGCGACATGATGCTCCGAGGGCTGACCATACGCACCGTCTTGGAACGCGCCTGGCTGGAGGATCCCGCGGCCGCTCGCTCCCTCGCACAGGCGGCAGCGCATGGGCAGCAGATCTCCGTCACCGACAAGGTGCCCACCAAGCTGCTCATCGCCGACGACGACATCGCCGTGCTGCCGCTCGACCGCGAACGGGACGCGGCCGGAGAACCCGTGGCACTGGTGGTGCACCGCAGCAACCTGCTCACCACCCTGATCTCGATGTTCGAACTGTACTTCGCGATGGGTTGGCAGTTGCGTACCGATGGCCTCGACCAGACCGCAGCTGAGAACAAACCCCGCTCCGGTCAACTCGAACCGATCGACCGGAAGATCATCGCCCTGCTCCACATCGGACTCACCGACGCAGCCATCGCCCGCCAACTCGACATGAGCCACCGCACGGTCCAGCGGAGACTGCACCATCTGATGGATACGGTCGGCGCGGCAACCCGCTTTCAACTCGGCTGGCACGTGGCCGTCTCTGACTGGGTGGACACGAACCCGTCCTGAAACGTTCTCTTTCACCAGTACCCCATCACGGGGGCCACCGTCTCTCCGGACTTCACTCGCGGGATCGCGAGTCACTCCGACGGTCTGTGCCAGGACGATCATCAGCGCTGAAGTCTTCGCCGGCCCACCCTGTGCCGTTTCCGCACCAGCGCGATGGCGCGGGCGCGGAACTCAGCGGGGTAGGCGCGGGGCATGTCGGGCAGCCTTTCGTGAAGGCCGTCAGTTAGCCACCAGAACTGGAACCTGAGAGGTGGGGCAGGTCAGTCACCCGATCGTGCAGCAGACCCCTTCGCTTGCCGGAAATCGCCCCCGCTCGGCTGTCAGGCCACAACCTCGCCGATTCCTCACGACATCCGGAGTGCTGCACCCGCGAGGTTCGATACCCTCCGGCTCTCACGACACCACGATCGGAAATCAGTAAGCATTCACGATGCGCAGGGCGATATCGCCGTACTGGTAGGCGAGTTGGTCAACGGAGGACTCGCCACCCTCGTGGAACCAGCTGGCCACGCCGATGCCCATATCCAGGATCGAGTACGAGGCGATCCTGGCCGACCGAACCTCGAAGGCACCTTCGGCCGCACCCCGTTCGATGAGTTCGCGGTAGCGGCGCTCGTAGTCGCTGCGGCTGCTGAGCACACGCTCCTGGTCCGGCGGCTCCAGGTTGCCGATCTCACGGTTGCCGACGAATGCCTCGAGGCGATGGCGTGCGTGGTAGCGGATGTGTGCCTCCACCGAGCGGCGGAGCTGTTCGCGTACATCGTCTGTGCCGCCGACGGCCGCGATGTTGTCCGCGATGAGCTGCTCCATCGTGCCGATCATGATCTCGGCCAAGAGTTCATGCTTGGAGGCCACGTGTTTGTACAGGCTCGGGCCGCGGATGCCGACGGCGGCGCCGATGTCTGTCATGGTCGTGGACCGGTAGCCCTGTTCCGCGAACAGTCGCAGCGCTGCCAGGCGGATCCCCGACCGGCGGTCCGCCGGCGACTTCTCCTCGGATCGTGCGGGGCGATGAGCACGCTCGTAGCGACCGTCCTGGCCGTCGTGCACTACTCCCATGCCACCCCTCCGTTAGGCTACTCATGGTTAGCTGACTGAGCAATGCTCTGCGTGGTCATCTGACCTGTTCTTCCACAAGGATAGCGGCCTCGCCCTTGACACATCACCCCTCCCCCTCTCTGATGGCTAATGGTCATTAGCCGAACTCGGGAGTGAGCGTGTCCATCGGATTCGAGATCGACGAGAGGGTGGCCGACATCGCGCGGCGCACCGCGGAGCTCGTACGGGATGTGGTGATCCCCGAGGAGCAGGCGTGCGACGGGAACGTCCACAACGGGCCGGAGCCGCTGCGCCGTCGGCTTCAGGAGGCGGCACGCGTGGCAGGGGTGTTCGCCCCGCACGTCGGCGACGAGTGGGGTGGGCTCGGACTTGATCTGTGCGGGCAGGCGGTGGTGTTCGAAGCGGCCGGGTACTCGCTGCTCGGGCCGCTCGCGCTCAACTGCGCTGCGCCCGACGAGGGCAATATGCACCTGCTCGAAGTGGTCGCCACCGAGGAGCAGAAGGAGCGCTTCCTCCGCCCGCTTGCGGCCGGTGTGGTGCGCTCGTGCTTCGCGATGACCGAGCCTGCACCCGGCGCCGGTTCCGATCCCCGGGCCCTTGCCACGACCGCCACGAGGATCGACGGCGGCTGGCGGATCGACGGCCGCAAGTGGTTCATCAGCGGCACGGACGGGGCCGCCTTCGCCATCGTCATGGCTCGCACCCGCGGCGAGGCGGGGGACGCGGGCGGGGCGACGATGTTCCTCGTCGAGGCCGACAACCCGGGCATGAAGATCGTCCGGAACATCGACACGCTGGACCAGGGGCTGTTCGGCGGCCACAGCGAGGTCGTCTTTGAGGACTGCGAGGTCGGCGACGACGCCGCGCTGGGCGCGGTCGACGAGGGTTTCACATATGCGCAGGTGCGCCTCGGGCCCGCGCGGATGACCCACTGCATGCGCTGGCTCGGGGTGGCGCGCCGCGCGCAGGACATCGCCCTGGAACGGGCGGCGGACCGCTCGGCCTTCGGAAAGCCGCTGGCCGAACTGGGCATGGTGCAACAGCTGTTGGCCGACTCCGAGATCGACATCGAGACCAGCCGGGCGGTGTTGTGGCGGGCCTGCTGGGAACTGGACCAGGGCCGCTCGGCCGCCCAGCACACCTCGATCACCAAGACGTACGTCTCGGAGGCGGTCAACCGGGTGGTCGACCGGGCCGTGCAGGTGTGCGGAGCGCTCGGCATCTCCGGGGACGCCCCCCTGTCGCGTCTGTACCGGGAGGTGCGGCCGTTCCGTATCTACGACGGGCCGTCCGAGACGCACCGCTGGGCCATCGCCAAACGCGCCGTGCGCGCGGCGCGGGAGCGGCGGGCCGCGCTGTGACCGCGCCCGAGGCAGCCGTCGTCGGTATCGATGTGCCCGCGCTGCGGCGGTACTTCGAGCGCCATGTCCCTCAGTGCACGGGCCCGCTCGGGATCGAGCTGCTGCACGGCGGGCGCTCCAACCTGACGTACCGCGTGACCGACCAAACGCACCGGTGGGTGCTGCGCCGGCCACCGCTTGGGGTGCTGACGCCGACCGCGCACGACATGGACCGCGAGTACCGCGTGGTCGCCGCGCTCGGCGGCACCGGGGTGCCGGTCGCCGGGGCCGTCCTGTCGTGCACGGACCCGGACGTCATCGGAGCGCCGTTCTGCGTCGTGGACTTCGTGGAGGGGGCGGTGCTGCGCGACGGCGACGAGGTCGCGGCGCTGCCGTCCGCGGACGTACGGGGATCCGCCGACGCTCTTGTCGACGCCCTGGTGGCCCTGCACGCGGTCGACGCCGCGACCGTCGGACTGGGCGACTTCGGCCGCCCGGACGGCTACCTGGAACGGCAGGTGCGACGCTGGCGCGGCCAGTGGGAAAAGGTCGCGACGCGGGCGCTGCCCGACCTCGACGCCCTGCACGGCAGGCTCGCCCGCACCGTGCCTGCGAGCGGCGCACCGGCGATCGTGCACGGCGACTACCGCCTCGACAACACCATCCTGGCGCCCGGCGACTTCGGGCAGATCGCCGCGATCGTCGACTGGGAGATGGCCACGCTCGGCGATCCGCTCGCCGACCTCGGCATGCTGCTCATGTACTGGGACCCGGCCTGCGAACCGGTGCTCGGGGCGCGCCACGTGCCGACGGCCCATCCGGCCTTCCCTGGTGGGCACGAGCTGGCAGAGCGGTATGCCGCGCGCTCCGGCCGGGACATCACCGCGCTGCCCTTCTACCAGGCTCTGGCCTGTTTCAAGCTCGCGGTGATCGCGGAGGGCATCCACGCCCGCTATATCGCGGGCCGCACCGTCGGCACCGGTTTCGAGCAGGTCGGCTCCGCGGTCCCCGCGCTGCTGCGCTCGGGGTTGGAGCTGCTGTCGTGATCACCGCACCCGCGAACGAAGGAGAGACCGTGCGAGAGCGACTGTCCGGAATGATTGCCCTGGTCACCGGTGCGACCGGGGGCATCGGCGATGCCGTCTCACGTCGGCTCGCCGCCGAGGGTGCCACCGTGGTGGTCACCGACGTCGACGCCGACCGCTGTACGGAACTGGCGAAGGAGCTCTCCGCCGACGGGGCGCAGGCGCTGGGGCTCGCCCTCGACGTGAGCGAAGAGGAGGCCTGGCGCGCAGCGATCGAGCGCGTGGTGGCCGAGCTGGGCGGCCTGTCCGTCCTCGTCAACAACGCGGGGATCGCGGAGATGCGGACCGTGGAGACGGAGACCCAGGAGTCCTGGGACAAGGTCATCGGAGTCACGCAGGGCGGTGTGTGGCTCGGCATGAAGCACGGCGGGCCCGCGATCGAGCGCTCCGGCGGCGGCTCGATCGTGAACATCGCGTCGATCTTCGGTACGGTCGGCGGCTTCGGCAGCCAGTTCTCGTATCACGCGGCGAAGGGCGCGGTCCGGTTGATGACGAAGAACGCCGCGCTGCACTGGGCCACCCGCGGTGTCCGCGTCAACTCCCTCCATCCCGGCTTCATCGAGACGCCGCTCTCGCGCGAGCTGTGGCGCGGCACGCCCCGGCACACCGCGATGGTCGAGGGCACCCCCATGGCGCGGCTCGGCCGGCCCGACGAGGTCGCGGGCGCGGTCGCGTTCCTCGCCTCGCCGGACTCCAGCTTCGTGACCGGTTCCGAGCTGTACGTGGACGGCGGCTGGACGGCCCGCTGACACACGTGAGGGGCGCGGCAACTGCCGCGCCCCTTGAGGTCGTTGATCGTCAGCGCACTCGCGTGTACTGGTTCACCCCGCCCACGACCTTCACCGCGGCCCGTCCCCGCAGCACCAGGACGTCCAGGTGGGCCGCCGTCTCGTTGACCGCGAGCATCTGGTTGAAGGCGCTGAGGTCACCGAACGGCACTTCCCGGCGCGTCCAGCCCAGGGCGCGCGCCACCGCGTGGGCGTCGAGTGTGGCGTCCCCCAGGGCTGCCAGGCTTTTGGCCAGCCGGTTGTCGTGGTGCGTGAGCAGCTCGGCGACGCGCGTGTGGGAGCTGTCGGCGACCGGCCCATGGGCGGGCAGCAGGCGCGTGTCGGCGTAGCGGGTCATGAGCCGCAGCGAGTCCAGATAGTCGGCGAGGGGTCGTCCGCCGGGTTCGGTCAGTTCGAAACCGATGGACGGAGTGATGTGCGGAAGTACGTGGTCCCCTGAGAACAGCAGCCCGCGCTGTTCGTCGAGGTAGACGACATGTCCTGTGGTGTGTCCGGGAGTTGGTACGACGCGCAGTTCGCGTTCGCCGAAGCGCAGGGTCTCCGCTCCGAGCCAGCGGTCCGGGGCCTCCCACACGCTCGGGTCGTAGCCGCCGTGGTCCATCGCCTGGACGTGGTCGGCCAGTTCGCCGGCGCCCGCCCGGCGCAGTGTCTCCAGTGACCCCGCGGGTTCGTCGCTGCGCAGCCGGTGGAGCATCTCCAGGCCTGGCCGCTCGCCCGCGCCCAAGTACACGCGTGAGCCCAGCAGTCGGCGCAGCTCGACTGCGTTGGTGTAGTGGTCGCGGTGGATGTGCGTGACGAGGATGTGGCGGATGTCGCCGAGGTCGCGGCCGATGGCGGCGAGGGCTTCTTCGAGCGCTTTGCGGGCCTCGGGGATCGCCCAGCCGCCGTCGATCATGACGATGCCGTCGTCCTCCGCCAGGTTCTCCAGCAGATAGACGTTGACGGCGTGCAGACCGTCGTTGGGCAGCGGCAGCGCAACGCGGTGCACCTCAGGCTGCACGGTCTGGACTCCGGCTGCGGCCCATGGGCCCTGGTCGAACCGCGGTGTCATGACTCTCCCTTGCCGGCTGTTGTGCCGTGGTCGGTTGTCCTTCGTGGTGCGGGCCGCGCCGGTCGTGTGGCGGCGCGGCCCTCGGTAATGCCGCCGGGTCAGGCCGGGCCGGAAGTGTGCGTACGCAGCCTGCGGGCCAGTTCGCCGGCCCCGGACCGGTCGAGCTTGCCGACCTTGGTCTGAGGCAACTCCTCGACGCCGTACACGAATTCGGGCCATTTGCTCTTGGAGAGGCCTAGGTGTTCGAGGTGTGCGGTGATCTCCGCCAGGTCGATGGCGCCGCCGTCCTCGGTGACGACGAGCAGCGCGATCCGCTCGCCGAGCACCTCGTCGGGGACGGCGGCGACGCAGGCCCTGGCCACGCGCGGGTAGGCGGCCACCGCCCGCTCGATCTCGGTGATGTCGATGTTGCGGCCGCCGCGGATGATGATGTCCTTCTCGCGGCCCATGATGGTGACGGTGCCGTCCTCGTGGGTCATCAGCAGGTCGCCGGTGGGGAAGTAGCCGTCGTCCATCAGCTCCGGCGGCTCGACCCGGCCGTCACGTGCATAGCCGAGGAAGAGGGACGGGCCGCGGACCTGCGCCCGCCCGGACACACCCGGTGCCGCCTGGGCGCCGTCGGGGGTGAGCGCGCGGAGGTCCGTGCCGGGGAAGGGGCGGCCGTCCCTGCCGAGCCGGATCTCCTCGGGGTCGTCGGGGCTCGGGGAGGTGTGGCCCAGGCACTCGGACATGCCGAAGACGCGAAGGATCTTCGTCCCCAGGGATTGTTCGGCGCGGGCGAGGGCTCCGCGGTCCATCGGTCCGCCGCCGACCGTGATGGCGCGCACTCCCCCGAGGGCGCCGGATCCGGCCGCTTCTGCGCCCATCTGGAGTGCCATCGTCGGGACGCACATGGTCCAGCGGACCTCGGTCTCGGCCATCCGCCGCAACGCCGCTGCCCGGTCCCACTTCGCCGTCAGTACGAGCGGGCCGCCCAGCAGAAGGGAGAGGTAGACGCCGAAGCAATACGCGGCCGTCGACGACAGCGGCACAATCGCGGCCACCGCGTCCCCGCGCGCCAGGCCGTTGATCTCGATGGTGCTCGTACCGGCGTAACGCAGGGCGGCCTCGGACTGCACAACTCCCTTCGGCCGCCCGGTCGAACCGGACGTCAGTCCGATGAGGGCGCCGCCCGACCAGCGCGCCACGTCGTACGGTCCGGGCGCCGACCGGCAGGCCCAGCCCTCGAGCACCGTGCCCACCCGGCCCTCCGCAACCAGGTCGGACACCCCCCATTCCTCCATCGCCGAGGGCTCGGCGACCACGGCGTCCGGTCGGATGTCCTCGCAGGCCGCGGCGAACTCCGCACGCGTGGTGTGCCGATTGACCACCGCGAGGACACCTCCCGTCAGGCCCACGGCGAGGCTGCCGGCGACGGTGCGCCACGAGTTGTCGGCCTGCAGCGCGACGGTGCCGCCCGCCCCTCCGGCTCCCCCGGGGAACATCACCTCGGCGAGCCGGGCCGCCTCGGCGAGCAGCTCGCGCGCCGTATGGGGGCCTGTGTCGTCGATGACAGCGACGAAGTCCTCCTGCTCGGCCCTGTGTTGGAACTCCCGCACTACCTGTCGCATCCCGCTTCCTCGCTACGCTGTACCGAACTCCGTGATGACCGTGTGGCGCGTGCCGTGGTGCTGTCGTGCGTTGGCGCTTGTGGTGCGTTGGCGCTGTGGTGCCTGGTGCTGTATTGGCGATATACGGGCAGGTCTCAGCCGGTGAACATCTCCGCCTCATGGCCCATCACCGCGATACGCCGTCCCTTCATGTCCCCCACCTGCGCGATCGCGTCCGCCCACTCCTGGCTCTCGAGTGCCTTCTTCAGCTCCTCCGGGGAGTCGAAGCTGAGCACGGAGATTCCGTCCCAGCCCTCGGAGCGCGGCTCCAGGGCCTGGTCGATCTCGGTGTGCCGCCAGGCGCGCAACCCGGGCAGGTGGTAGGTGAGTTCGGCGTGGTCGCCGCGCCACCAGTCGATGAACCGCTCGTGCGTCCACTCCGGAGGCCGGGCTGCCAGCAGAACGAGGTTGTACATAACCACTCTCCAAACAGGGTCGGTTGAGGCGCGACGGGGTCATTCGAAGCGGATCTCGGACGACCGGCCGATCAGCAGCCGCTGCAGCCGGTTCTCGTCGTCGACGCGTCCGGCGGCGACAAAACTCGCCTCGGGGACACCTGCGCGGCGCACCTCGCCGAGGAAGAGCTCGTCCTGGCCGATGGTGGTCGCGGACAGGAGATGGTGGGTACGCGTTCCCCGCTCGCGCTGTTCCAGATAGCCGACCAGCTCGGCGCGGTCCCCGGCGAAGTCGGTCGCGTTGCCGTCGCCGGTGGAGAACAGGATGGAGAGTTCGAAGTCGTCACTGATCAAATCGAGGATCCTGTTCGGCGTGTCACTGTCGAGGATCTCGAACCAGGCGGTGAGAAACGGGGCGGCGGTCGTCGTCTTCGTCATCTGGGCTTCCTTTCGGCTCGGTGTCGGTGGCCGCGTATGCGGGACTACTCCGGCAGGTCGATGAGGTCGTACGTCGTGGTGAAGTACGACTGGTAGCGGGCCATTCGCCCCTCGGGCGTGACCACGGCCGCCGACAGGAAGGACCCGACGGCCTTCCCCGACTCGGTCACCACTCCGTACACGGTCTCCAGATCGCCGTCGGAGCTGTGCCGGAGGATCTTGTGCTCCCTCTCCACGGCGTTGCGGCCCGCGATGTAGGCGGCGAAGTCCGCCTTGGAGCGTCCCGTCGCCTCGCGGCCCGGCAGGGCGATGAGGTAGCGGAAGTCCGGTTCGAGGAGGTCGAGCGCCTGCTCGGGGTCCTCGCTGTCCATGCGTGCCATGTAAGCGAGCAGTACGTCGGCCATGATTGGTCCTCTCGTTGGGGGGTGGCAGCCGTGCGCGACACGAAGGCTGTCAGTCGCGGGTCGGCGGGGTGAAGAAGTCGCCCTGCGACTCCCAGCGGCCGTTCTTGACGACGAGCTTTTGCAGGTCACGGGTGCCGAGGTGGTGGCCGGGACCGAAGTCGAGAACCGGCCCGACGCCCGTGTCGACCTGGCGCGCGTTAGCGAAGGCCCGGGTCAGCGACTCGCTGGTGACCGGCCCGTCGATGGTCTTGGCTATCTCGCCGAAGGCCTTGGCCGCCTCCCAGCCCCACAGGGTGATGAAGTCGGCCGGCTGCCCCCGCTCGTACTTCGCCATCGCCGTGCGGAACTCCTTGATGGCCGGGTCGTCGTCGTGCGGCGACTTGACCAGCTGCAGCGCCTTGAGCCCTTCGGCCGCCTTCCCGGCCAGTGTCAGCGTGGCCTGCGCCGCCACGGGCGCGTAGCCGTACACCGGGGCGGTGAGCCGCTGGAGCCGCGCTTCCTTGAGGTACGAGGCGGTCTCGGGGGCGGTGAGGATCAGCACGACGGCGTCGGGCTTCTGGGCCTTGACCTTGCTGATCACCGGGCTGTAGTCGGTGGTCTGGTACTTCACCGTCAGCCGTTTCACCTGTACCGACGGATCGGTCTTGCGGGCGGCGGGCTCGATCTGCTTGCCCACGTTCACGAACGCCGCCGGGTCACTGTGCACGACGACCACCTTCTTGGCGCCGTCCCGCACCACCCACTGTCCGAGGGCGGCGGCCTGGTCCTCGTACAGCGTCTGCAGACCGAACAGCCCGTCGCGCGCCGGCTCGTACCAGGACGCGTCGCCGCCGAGCGTGTTGAGGACCGGCACCTTCGACTGCTCCAGGACGAAGGGGAACGTGGCCTGGGTCTGGGAGGTGCCGTTGGTGGCGACGATCGCCACGACCCCGTCCTGGTCCACGAGTCGACGGGCGATCTGGACGGTCTGCTGCGGATCGTTGGCGTTGTCCTTGACGACCCAGTCGATCTTGCGGCCGTTGATCCCGCCCTGTGCGTTGACCGATGTGAAGTAAGCGTCGGCTCCTGCCCTTTCGGGGATCCCGAAGGATGCCAGGGGGCCGGTGAGCGGGTACCACGCACCGATTTTGATGACCTTGTCGTCGCCCGCAGAGGGGCTTTTCGTGCCGCAGGCGTTCGCCATCAGGGCGAGCGTGGCGGCCAGCGCGGCGATGAGCGCGCGAGTCCTGCGTCGTCGCATGACCCCTCCCTCAGATCAACCTGAGTTAAGTTCAATTCAGTTCGGATGTTAATCCCGGGGAAACGCACCTGGCAATGGCCGGTCACATACCGATCCGCCACGCTCCAGTCGGGGTGACCCGAAACAACAGCGCGGCCCCCTGACGGATGTCCGTCAGGGGGCCGCGCAGGGCGGGACCGCTCAGCGGTTCCGCATCGATATCGGCGTCAGGAAGCGACCATGCGTACGCAGGCGCCCTCGATCAGCTCGCTGATCTCCGACAGTGGTGTCGGTCCCGACGGCCGGTACCACCGCCACACGCTGACGATCAGTCCGAGCACGCTCGAACCGAGGAGCTGCGCGTCCCGCAGCGGGAAGGAGCCCTGGGACATGCCCTTCACCAGCAGGTTCGTCCAGTCCCTCTCGACGACCTGGACCAGCTGCCGGGCCGCCACGCGCTCGGCCTCCTCACGCTTGGACCTGCGGGTACCCGAGAGTAGATCCATGTGGTTCTGCAGGATGCGCATCTGCAGGACCTCGTGCGGAGAGACGTCGTACGCCGCGCGGACCGCCGTCCGCAGCGCCTCGACGGGGTCCTCCACGTCCTTGGTCGCCTCGACGAACCGGTCGTGCGAGCGCTCCAGTTCGAGCCGCATGATCGTGAGCAGGCAGTGGGTCTTCGATTCGAAATAGTGATAGAGGGCGGTCTGGCCGATACCGACCCGCTCCGCCACGGTGGACCACTTGGTGGCCTCGTAGCCGGCCTCCCCGAAACAGTCCACAGCGGCCGTGAGGATGGCGGCGCGCTTGGACCGGGGTCCCGCCTCCGGTTCAACGATCCTTGTCATTGCTTCTCTCCTGGCCGTCACCCACCGTGGTCGTACCCGAGAGTAAACCCAAGTTGAACTCAGTTGCCAACCGAATGACCTACACCCGTTCGAGCACGGTTGCGTTGGCCATGCCGCCGCCCTCGCACATCGTCTGCAGACCATAGCGACCGCCGGTCCTGCGCAGCTGGTGAATCAGTGTGGTCATGAGCCGGGCGCCCGTGGCGCCGAGCGGATGCCCGAGCGCGATCGCCCCGCCGAAGGCGTTGACCAGCTCATGGGGCGCACCAATCTCCTTCTGCCAGGCGAGGACGACGGAGGCGAAGGCCTCGTTGATCTCCACCAGGTCGATCCGGTCGATCGTCAGGCCCGCCCGGTCGAGGACCTTCTCGGTGGCGGGGATCGGGCCGGTCAGCATGTGGATCGGGTCGGAGCCGACCACGGCCATGCTGTGCACCCGGGCGAGCGGGGTCAGACCGTGGCGGCGTACGGCCTCCTCGGAGGCGATCAGGAGGGCGGCGGCGCCGTCCGAGATCTGGCTGGAGACGGCGGCGGTCAGCCGTCCGTCCTCGGTGAGGGGCTTCAGGCCCGCCATCTTCTCAAGCGTGGTGTCGGCGCGCGGGCCCTCGTCGGCGGTGAGCCCGAAGGCCGGCACGATCTCGTCGTCGAAGTCGCCGGCCGCCTGGGAGGCGAGGGCCCGCTGGTGGCTGCCGAGCGCGAACCGCTCCATGTCCTCGCGGGTGATGCCCCACTTCTCGGCGATCAGCTCGGCGCCGCGGAACTGCGACACCTCCTGCTCCCCGAAGTTCTCGCGCCAGCCCTCCCCCGTGAACGGGTTGCCGAGGCCCGCCTGTTCACCGAGGTGCATGGGGCTGGCGATGGGTACCAGGCTCATCGCCTCCACGCCACCCGCGACCACCAGGTCGGCGGCCCCCGATCCGACGGCCTGGGCCGCGAAGTGGACGGCCTGCTGGGACGATCCGCACTGCCGGTCGATGGTGGTGCCGGGCACGTGCTGCGGCAGCCCCGCCGACAGCCAGGCGGTGCGGGCGATGTTCCCGCTCTGGGCGCCTATCTGGCTGACGCACCCGAAGTACACGTCGTCGACGGCCGCCGGGTCGACGCCGGTGCGTTCCAGCAGGGCGCGCAGCACGTGTGCGCCGAGGTCGGCGGGGTGTACGCCGCTGAGTGTGCCCTTGCGGCGGCCGACCGGGGTGCGGACGGCGCCGACGATGAATGCTTCCGACATGGTGGGCTCCACGAGGTTCTCGAAGTTCAAGGGGACAGGGGATGGCATCAGGTGCCGGACGCGGCGCGCGTGAAGTCGGGCGCCCGCTTGCCGAGGAAGGCGGCGACGCCCTCGCGGCCCTCGTCGGAGGCGGCCGCGGCGGCGAGCGCGCGGGCCTCACGGTCCAGGTGCGGGCCCAGCGGCGAGGTCAGCCCGGCGGCGACGAGCCGGCGCGTGGCGCCGAACGCGGCGGTGGGTCCACGGCGCAGGACCTCGGCCGTCCGCGCGGCCTCCTCGGGGAGGTGACCGGCGGGGACGACGCGGCTCACCAGGCCGAGCGCGGCGACTTCGGCGGCCGATGTCCTACGGTTCGTCAGCAGCAGGTCCAGGGCCCGCTTGGGGCCGAGCAGACGCGGCAGGAACCAGCTCACTCCGGCGTCCGGCGAGTAGCCGATCCCGGTGTACGCCGCGGTGAACGAGGCGCTGTCGGCGGCGAGGGTCACATCGGCTGCCGCGGCCAGACCGATGCCCGCGCCCGCGACCGCGCCCTGCACGGCGGCCACCATGGGCGCATCGAGCGCGGCGAACGTGCGCAGTGCCTCGTGCAGTGCTTCCGTGACCGCGATGAGGTGCTTCTCCAGCGCCTCGCCGGAGAGTAGGGAGAACTCCCTGAGGTCGCCGCCGACGCAGAAGGACTTCCCTTCGGCAGTGAGCAGGACGGCTCGTACGGACGCGCGCTCGCAGGCCCGTGCGGCGTCGAGGAGTCCGTGCGCGGTCTCCAGGCCGATGGCGTTGCCGGCCTCGCCCCGGCGCAGGGTGACACGGGCGAGGCCGCCGTCGTCGATCTCCGCCGTGACCGTCATCGCGTGGTCCATCCGCCGTCGACCGTCAGGACCTGTCCGGTGCAGTACGTGGAGGCGTCCGAGGCGAGGAACAGCAGCGCGCCGTCGAGTTCCTGGGCCTCGCCACCGCGCCCGAGCAGGGTGTTGCGCTCGATCCAGCGCCTTGAGCGCTCGTCACCGAAGAGGTCCGCGGTCATCTCGGTGCGGAACCAACCCGGCGCGAGCGCGTTGACGCGGGTCCCGGCGCGGCCCCACTGCCCGGCCAACTCCCGTGTCAGACCGATGAGTCCGGCCTTGGACGCGGCGTAACTCGCGCCGCCGAGGGGCGCGGCGGAGACCAGGCCGAGGATGGAGGAGATGTTGACGATGCTCCGGCCCACCGGGGGTCCCTCGGTGGGGGCGGGCGCTTCGGCGATCAGGCGGGCCAGGTGGAACGGTGCGGTGAGGTTCACGTCGAGGACGTCGGCGAAGGCGCCCGGGGATTCGTCCTCGGCGCGCGTCTCGCCGGACGTGGCCGCGTTGTTGATCAGGATGTCGATGCGGCCGGTGGCGGCCAGCGCGGTGTCCACCAGCCTCGTACGGTCGGCTTCCTGCGAGACGTCGCAGGCGACGGGGTGGATGCGCGCGTCGGAGTCGGCGAGCTCCTTCAGCCGGTCGATGCGCCGTGCGGCGGCGAACACGGTGGCACCCGCCTGCGCGAGGACGGCGGCGAACCGTGCGCCGAGCCCGGCGGAGGCGCCCGTGACGAGGGCGGTCCGGCCCTCCAGGGAGAACAGTTCGGCGGCGGGGCGCGGCGCGCTCACTCGTCCACCCCGATGGGCAGTGCGGTCGCGCCGCCGTCGAGGACCAGGGTCTGGCCGGTCATCCAGGACGAGGCGTCGGAGGCGAGGAACAGGGCGGCGTTCGCCACGTCCTCGACCGTGCCGAGGCGCCGCATCGGCAGCTTGGCGGTGAGGAGGGGCTCGCGAACTTCCCACACCGCGCGTGCCAGTTCCGTCTTGATGAGTCCGGGCGCGATGGCGTTCACTCGTGCCCGCGGCCCGAGTTCGTAGGCGAGCTGCCGGGTCATGTGCAGCATGGCGGCCTTGGTGGCGTTGTAGTAGCCGATGTGCGGGTCGACGATCAGTCCGCCGACGGAGGCGATGTTCACCACCGCTCCCCCGTGCTCGGCCATCCAGGCCCGCCACGCGTAGCGGGTCCAGGCGAGCATGCCGTACTGGTTGACGCGCACGGTCTTCTCCGCGCGCGGCAGGTCCAGATCGATGAGGTCGCCGTTGTAGGGGTTGGTCGCCGCGTTGTTGACGAGGATGTCGACCCGGCCGAAGCGGGTCATGGTCTCGTCGATACAGGCCTCGGCCTGGTCCGGCTCACCGGCGTTGGCGACCACGGTGTGGAGATCGCCGTCGCCCTTGACGCGCAGCAACTCCTCGCGCGCCGAGTCGAGTCCGGGTGCTTTGCGGGCCGCGATCACCACGTGGGCGCCGGCCGCGCGGTAGGCGGTGGCGATGCCGAGGCCGATGCCGCGGGACCCGCCGGTGATGACGGCCACCTTGCCGTCGAGGGTGTGGGCGCTCACGCCGCACCTGCCTTCGTCTGGGAATGCGTCGGGGCCTGTGTCTCGCACTTCTTGGACTTCTTGTACGGGGCGAGTTCCTGGCGGGCCACGGTCCGCAGATGCACCTCGTCGGGGCCGTCGGCGATCTTCAGGGCCCGCGTGATGGAGTACAGCCGTGCCAGTACGGTGTCGTCGCTCACCCCGGCCGCTCCGTGGGCCTGGACCGCGCGGTCGACGACCTTGTGGGCGACCTCGAGGGCCGCCACCTTGATCGCGGCGACCTCCATACGGGCGGCGGCGTTGCCGACGGTGTCCATCAGCCAGGCCGACTTGAGAACCAGGAGCCGCAGCTGCTCGATCTCGATGCGGCTCCGGGCGACCCATTCGCGCACCACGCCCCGATCAGCGAGTGGCCCTCCGAAGGCCTCGCGCTCGGTGACGCGTTCGCACATCAGCTGCAGGGCGCGCTCGGCGAATCCGACGGCGCGCATCGCGTAGTGCATGCGTCCCGGGCCGAGCCGCCCCTGAGCGAGCGCGAACCCCTCGCCTTCGCCTCCCAGGATGTTCCGCACGGGCACGCGGACGTTCTCGAAGAGCACGTCGCCGTGGCCGAGCCGGTCGGTGTAGCCGAACATCGGCAGGTCGCGAAGGACGGTGACGCCCGGGGTGTCCCGGGGAATGAGCAGCATGCTCTGTTGCCGGTAGGTAGGCGCGTCCGGGTCGGTCTTGCCCATCAGGATGATCAGCCGGCAGTCGGGGTCGAGGATCCCGGAGGTGTACCACTTACGGCCGTTGACGACGTACTCGTCGCCGTCACGCGTGATGCTGGTACGGATGTTGCGGGCGTCGGAACTGGCGACCTCGGGCTCGGTCATGGCGAAGCAGGAGCGGATCTCCGCGTCCAACAGGGGCCGCAGCCACCGCTGTTGCTGCTCGGTGGTGCCGTACAGAGCGAGCAGTTCCATGTTGCCGGTGTCGGGCGCCGAGCAGTTGAACACTTCGGGCCCGATGATGGAGCGCCCGGCCAGCTCCATGAGCGGCGCGTATTCGAGGTTGGTGAGTCCCGCGCCCCAGTCGCCGTGCGCCATGAAGAGGTTCCACAGGCCCTCGGCGCGGGCCTTCTCCTTCAGCTCGGTCATCACCGGCGGCAGCGCGTGCGGGTCGTCCGCCTCGGCGAGCTGCCGGTCGTACACCGCTTCCGCTGGAAAGACGTACTGCTCCATGAACGACCGCATGCGGTCCTGGAGTTCACTCGCGCGCGGCGAGAATCCGAAGTCCATGATGGCTCCTGTTGTGGGTCTGAGCGGGTCCCCGGGGCCGCTCGGGTCAGTCGAGGAGGTCGCGCGCCGTGCGGATCATCGCGGCGATGGTCGGCGGCAGTCGCTCCTGGTCCGGGTCGTGGTGCTTGCCCTCGCGGTGCCGGCGCAGGTTGTGGCCCATGATCGCGGCCATCTTCATGCGGCCCAGCGCCCGGAACCAGTTCATCGCGGGCAGCTCGGGCCCGCCGTCGCGGTAGGCGTCGAGGAGTTCGGCCTCGGTGGGCAGGCCAGGCACCGCTCGCCCCAGCTGCGGGAAGTTGTGGTGGTCGGCGAAGAGCAGGAACCAGCCGAGGTCGATGCGCGGGTCTCCCACGCTCCAGATCTCCCAGTCGACGACGGCGACGGCGCGCTCGCCGACGTACAGCACGTTGCCGAGCCGGAAGTCGCCGTGCAGCAGCACGGGCGGGAGGCCGTCGGGCACGTCCTCCGCGAGGCGTGCGAGCAACTCCTCACCGCCCGGCCGAAGTTCGGCCGGGACGGCGTGCATAGTGCGGCTCCAGCGCTCCAACTCACCCGCGGCGTCGAGGGGCTCGGGCGCCTGCAGAGTAGGGCCTGACACATCGGTACCGTGCAGTGCGCGCAGGACGCGGGCGCTGTCCAGCATCCGCGCCCGCGCCGTCGTAGCGGGTACCTCGGGCTCGTCGAGCACGGGCTCGACGGCCTCACCGGCGGCGAACTCCATGGCGAACCAGGCGGGTTGGACCTCGTCGACGGCGGCGAGACCCGGCACGGGCACTGCGGAGCCGGAGAGAGCGCGCAGCACCCGCGCCTGGCGCAGCACGTCGTTGCGCCCGATCGGCCGCTGCCCCGGGGGCACCGCCTTGACGACGTACTTCTGCTCCCCCGCCGTGACCGAGTACGTGAGCCCTGAGTGTCCGCCCGGAAGCGTCGCCAACTCCCCTATGAGCGTGCCGGGATGACGCAGGGCGAGCCGGTCACGGACGCGCAGGGCCAGTTCGGCTACGGGGGTGGCCGTGCTCATCGGACAGGCTCCTTGGGCAGGCCGAGCACGCGCTCGGCGAGGATGGTGTGCTGGATCTCGTCGGTGCCGCCCGCGATGCTGTATCCGGGCGCGCCGAGCAGGTGCTCCGTCCAGGCGTACGTGCCCCACTCCCCCGTGTCGGCGACGAGGGACGGGCCGAGCAGGTCCGACACCAGATCACTGGTGCGCCGCATCGTCTCGGTTGCGTACAGCTTGCCGACCGAGGCCTCCGCGCCGGGTTCGCGTCCGGCGACGAGGGCACCGGTCACCCGTAGCCCGATCAGCCGCTGCACGAGGGCGCGTGCGTAGAGGTCGGCGGCCCGCTGCTGTTCGCCGCCGGTGAGGGGGCGGGGCAGGTGCCGCGCCAGGTCCAGGGCCCGGTCGGAGTTGTCCAGGCCGAGGTTGCCGGAGTCGAGGCGTTCGGCGGCGAGCACGCTGAGCGTGACCCGCCAGCCCTCGCCCACCGGGCCGAGCCGGTCGGTGTCGAGGACGACGACGCCGTCGAGGTAGACCTCGTTGAAGCTGGCGCCCCCGGTCATCTGCCGGATGGGCCGCACGCTCACACCAGGCGCGTCCATGCGGACGAGGAAGACGGTGATGCCCGCGTGCTTGCGTACGTCGGGGTCGGTGCGGCACACCGCCACCCCCCAGGTCGCGACGGTCGCTCCGGAGGTCCACACCTTGTGCCCGTCGAGGACCCAGGTGTCGCCGTCGCGCACCGCCTTGGTGCGCACCGCGGCCAGGTCGGATCCCGCCTCGGTCTCCGAGAAGAGCTGACAGGCCAGCTCGTCGGCGCGCAGCATCGGGCGCAGCCACCGCTGCTTCTGCTCCTCGGTGCCCCAGATGCCGATCGCCGACGCGACGAGCTGCTGCGTCACAGGGAAGATCTCGGTGCGGTGCGGCACGTCGAAGGCCGCTTCCTCAGAGCGGTAGAGCTGCTCGTAGTACGCGGGCAGGCCGCGCCCCCCGTACGTCGCCTGCCAGTTGAGCGCCCCCCACCCCTGGTCGTAGCGGGTGCGCTCCCATTCCTGGGTGCGGGCGGTGTACCGGCGTTCCTGCTCGTCGGTCCGGTTCTCGAACACGGCGACCGAGTCGGAGCCGCTGCCCCAGGCGCCGTCGGCGGCGCGCGGCCGGGCGACCGTGGCGAGCCACTGCCGGGCCTGGGCGCGGAACTCCTCGGGTTCTGGGATTTCCGTCATGTCTTCCTCACCTCCGTTCAGCGGGACAGCACGGTGCAGGCGCTCACGCCCGGGGCGCCGTACACGTGGGTGAAGCCGACCCTGGGCGCGCCGGGCACCTGGCGTTCGCCCGCCGCTCCCCGCAACTGCTGGACGACTTCGTAGACCTGGCGAAGGCCGGACGCGCCGATGGGTTCGCCGTTGGCGATGCAGCCGCCGTCGGTGTTGACCGGCAGTGGCCCGCCGATCTCCGTGGTGCCGGCGGCGATCAGCCGCTCCTGTTCGCCGTCCTCGCAGAAGCCGCACTCGGCCAGGTGCATGACCTCGGCGCCGCTCTCGGTGTCCTGCAGCTGGCAGACGTCGACGTCGCCGGGGCCGATCCCCGCCTCCTCGAAGGCGGCGGCCGAGGCGTCGCGGCTGACACTGGTCAGCTCGCCCCCGGGGATCCAGGGGCTGAACACCTCGAACGAGCCGAAGCGCCGGGTGCGTACCGCCGCCGAACGCAGGGTCACCGAGGGGGCGTCCAGGGTCCGGGCCACCTCGGGCGAACAGAGCACGAGGGCCGCGGCGCCCGAGCCCGGGGAGCAGAACATGTAGCGGGTCAGCGGGTCGCTGACCATGCCGGAGTCCAGGATCTCCGCGGCCGTCACGGGCTTGCGGCGCCAGGCCTCGGGGGTGCGGGCGCCGTTGCGGTACGCCTTCTCGGCGATCAGCGCGAGGGTGTGCGGGGTGATCCCGTGGTCGTGCATATAGCGCTGGATCTTCATTCCGAAGAACTGCGTGGTGACCATCAGGCCGTCGCTGCCGTACTCCTCGCCCAGGCCCCAGTCCTCGGGCCGGGGGTCGAAGGCGCCGCGCGGGTGTTTGTCGAAGCCGACGGCGAGGACGACGTCGGCCATGCCCGAGCGGATGGCGTTCACGGCGGAGATCAGCGCGCTGCCGCCGGTCGCGCAGCCGTTCTTGACGTTCACGAACGGCAGCCCGGTCAGACCGAGTTGGGCCACCAGGGTGTCGGCGAGCCCGGCGCTGTCGCTGCCGCCGAACGCGGCCCGCACCCGGGACCACTCGATCCCGGCGTCCGCGAGGGCGGCGCCCACCGCGCTGACGGCCAGCTGCCGGCCACTGGCCTCCGACCGGCCGAACGGGGTGCGTCCGGCGCCGCAGATCAGGACGTCGCCGCCACTCATGAGGCCTCCTCTCGGGTGTTGGTGGGCCGGGCCCGCGGCACCCCGTCGCCTGCGCTCACGGTGAGGGGCATGCCGATCCGGACCTCCTCGAGGTCGTCGACGTCGAGCACCGCGGCCACCCGCACGCCCTCGGCCAGCTCCACGTAGCCGAGGGCGAACGGCGCGAATCCGCCGGGCGGTTCCTTGTACGGCGGTGACTTGGGCGCGTACCGCTGGACCGTCCAGGTCCACAGCGTGCCCGCGCCGGACAGGGCCGCCGCGACGGCCGGCCCTCCGCAGCGCGGGCACGACTCGTCCGCGGGGTACACGGTCACCGAGCAGCCGGAGCAGTGCGAGCCCTGGAGTCCGGCGGCCGGACTCCGCGGAAGCGTGGTCATCCGGATCAGCGCCCCGTCCACTTGGGTTCGCGCTTCTCCAGGAACGCCGAGACACCTTCGTTGGCGTCCTCGGAGTTGAGCGCCACGCCCACGGCGAGGTGCTCCATGACCATCAGCGACTGGGTGTCGGCGTCGAGGCTGCGGTCGATCGTCATCTTGGTGAGCCACATCGTGAACGGGCTCTTGTCGGTGAGGTGGGAGATGAACTCCTCGACCGTCTCGTCCAGCTTCTCTGTCGGCGCGTGGTCGTTGATCAGGCCGAACTCGGTGGCCTCGATGCCGGAGAGCAGCTTGCCGGTGAGCATCAGCTCCTTGGTCTTGCGGATGCCGATCATGCGCGGCACCCGGTAGATCGGTCCCGCTCCGCCGAACAGCGCGCGGCGGATGTGGAAGTCACCGATCTTGGCGTCGTCCGCGGCGATCGCGAAGTCGCAGGAGATCATGATCTCGAAGCCGCCCGCGGTGACATGCCCCTCCAGGACCGCGACCGAGGGGGTCTTCATCGAGTACAGCCGGTCGCACACCTTCGCGGACTTGACCGCGACGTCGATGGCGTTCGACTTGCCGACGAAGTCCGCCTTGAGGCTGTCCAGGTCGAAGCCCGAGCAGAAGGTGCCGCCGCGGCCGCGGAACACCAGGACGCGCAGCTCGGGGTCCTCGTCGACCTCGGTGATGATCTCGTCGAGGCGGTCCAGGATCGGCACCGTGACGCAGTTCTTCTTCCACGGGCGGTTGAGCCAGACGCGGGCGACATGACCGTCACGCTCGAACTGGATCTCGTCTTCCACTGCCATCTCTGATCCCTCCGGTTCCAAACTGAACTGAATTCATTACGAGTTTGCGCAGCTAGTGATCCACTGTCAAGACCCACTTCGAAACTGGTTCAGTGAAATCAGGCCGACTTCGCGCCGGGTCAGTTACCGCTGCCCGCGGGGATGTCGACGAGCACCTTGGTCCGCCGCGCGTCGCGCACGTCGTGCAGTCCCGCGACGGCGTCGGTGAGGGGGATGTGCTCCAGCCAGCCGTCCGTCGGGAAGCGGCCGTCGGCCATGTGCGCGAGGACCCGTTCGAAGACGCCGTCGGGGTACGCCTCGGAGCCGAGCAGCGCGAGTTCGGCCAGGCGCACGACAGAGGCGTCGATCGCGACCGGACCTGAGTACAGGGCGACCATGACGACCGGCGCCCGGGCGGCGAGCGAGCGGATGGCGGTGTTCAGCGCATCAAGCCGGCCCGCGCACTCGATGGCGGCGCCGACGCCCCGCCCGCCGGTGTGCCGCATGACTTCATCGACCACGTCCACCGCTCCCGGATCGAGCACGTAGGCGCCGTGCCGCTCGGCCGCGGCCCGGCGGGACGGCGAGGGTTCCACCACAAGCACGTCGTCCACCCCGTTCGCCTTCAACGCGAACAGCGCCCCCATGCCCACCGCGCCCGCGCCCGTCACCAGCGCGCTGCCCCCGCGCACACCGGCGCGTTCCACGGCGTTCAGAGCCACGGCCATGGGCTCGACCAGCGCACCCTGTTCCAGCGAGAGCCCGTCGGGCAGCTGGTGCACGGACCCGGCCGGCACGACCACGTACTCGGCGAGGCCACCACCCGGCGAGGTCACCCCGATCGCGGCAAGGGCCGCGCACAGGTGGTCCAGTCCGGCCGTGCACCGCGGGCACACCCCACAGGTGCGTATCGGCCGGACGCAGACCCGATCGCCCAGCGCGGCCCGGTCGACGCCCTCTCCGCGGGCGACCACCGTCCCGGCGAACTCGTGACCCAGCGTCTGCGGCAAGGTGGCCCCGGTCAGCGGGTTGGGCTCGTGGGTGGCACGAGGCGTCTCGAAGTACTCGTGCACATCCGTTCCGCAGATCCCCGCGTACGCCACGCGGATCTTCACCTCGCCGGGGCCCGGCTCGGGTTCGGGCATCTCCTCGATCCGCAGATCCTTGGCTCCGTACAGCCTGGCGGCCAGCATCGTTCCTCCCGGGAATCGCTCCAGTACGACACCTCGACACTGCCACCGAACTGAACTGACTTCAACAAATTCCTTGAGACTTGCACCTACTTCGGTTCACTATGGAGAGCGTCCGCCCACCCGTATCCGCCCCTGCCGACGCGGGAGGGGCAGTCTGGAGTGCCAATGTCCGCCGGCGACGCGGCAGCGCGGCCGTACCGCGCACAGCATCCCGTCCGCTTCGTGACCGCTTCGAGCCTCTTCGACGGCCATGACGCGTCGATCAACATCATGCGGCGCATCCTGCAGGCCCAGGGCGCGGAAGTGATCCACCTCGGGCACAACCGCTCCGTCGGCGAGGTGGTGGACGCCGCCCTGGACGAGGACGTCCAGGGCGTGGCCGTCAGCTCCTACCAGGGCGGTCACATCGAGTACTTCGAGTACCTGATGGAGCTGCTGCGGGAGCGCGGCGCCGGGCACGTGCGGGTGTTCGGCGGCGGCGGGGGCGTGATCGTGCCGCAGGAGGCCGAACGGCTGGCGCGGGCCGGCGTACGCATCTTCTCGCCGGAGGACGGGCAGCGGCTCGGCCTGGTGGGGATGATCGGGTCGATGATCGAGGCGTGCGACACCGCACCCTGGCAGGAGTCACCGGCCGAGCTCGGCCGGGTGCTCGCCGGTGAACGCCCGGCCCTGGCCCGAGTGCTGTCCGGAGCCGCCACCAATGCTGTGCCGGCCGCGGACCTGCGGGCTCTGGAGAAGGCGGCCGCGGCGCGCCACGTGCCGGTCCTCGGCATCACCGGCACGGGCGGCTCGGGCAAGTCCTCGCTCACCGACGAGCTCGTGCGCAGGCTCCGCACCGACCAGGGAGACGCGCTGCGGGTGGCCGTCCTCGCCGTGGACCCGACACGACGGCGCGGCGGAGGCGCACTGCTCGGCGACCGCATCCGGATGAACTCCCTGGACGGCGACCGCGTCTTCTTCCGCTCGCTCGCGACCCGCGGCAGCGGTGAACTCCCCGACGGCCTCGACGAATCGATCACCGCATGCAAGGCCGCCGGCTATGACCTGGTCATCATCGAGACACCCGGCATCGGCCAGGGCGACGCCGCGATCGTGCCCTACGCCGATGTGTCGCTGTACGTGATGACGCCTGAGTTCGGCGCCGCATCGCAGCTCGAGAAGATCGACATGCTGGACTTCGCGGACGTCGTCGCCATCAACAAGTTCGAGCGGCGCGGAGCGGCGGACGCCCTGCGCGACGTCGGGCGCCAACTCGTACGCAACCGCCAGGCGTTCGGGTCGCGGCCCGACGACATGCCGGTGTTCGGCACCAGTGCCGCCACCTTTCACGACGACGGTGTGACCGCGCTCTACCAGCATCTGCGCACGCTGCTCGCCGAACGCGGCCTGCCGGTCGGCGCCGGGGCGCTGCCCGCGGTGTCCGTGCGCCACTCCAGCGGCGCGGCGCAGATCGTGCCGCCGCAGCGGGCGCGCTATCTGGCCGACATCACCGAGACGGTGCGTACGTACCATGCGCACACCCTCGACCAGGCCGAGGCCGCGCGCCGAGTCCAGCAACTGGCATCGGTCCGCGCAGAGTTGGCGGCAGCCCAGGCACCGACAGCCGATGTCGACCAGCTGCTCGCCACGGCCCAGGGGCGGCTCGACGAGGACGCGCGCCGCGCACTGGAGCAGTGGCCCGGGACCGTACGGGCCTACTCCGGCGACGAGTTGGTGGTCTCCGTACGCGACCGGGAGCTGCGCACGGCACTGGTGCGCGAGTCGCTGTCGGGCAGCAGGATCCCCCGCGTCGCACTGCCGCGGTACACCGACCACGGGGAGCTGCTGCGGTATCTGCGGGCGGAGAACCTGCCGGGCTCGTTCCCGTTCACGGCCGGGGTGTTCCCCTTCAAGCGGGAGGGCGAGGATCCGGCGCGGATGTTCGCCGGGGAAGGCGATCCGTTCCGTACCAACCGCCGCTTCAAGCTGCTGTCCCAGGGGGCCGAGGCGACGCGTCTGTCCACTGCCTTCGACTCCGTCACCCTCTACGGACGCGATCCCGACCGGCGCCCCGACATCTACGGCAAGGTCGGCACCTCCGGTGTCTCGGTGGCGACGCTGGAGGACATGAAGGCACTGTACGAGGGGTTCGACCTGGTCGCGCCGACCACCTCCGTCTCCATGACGATCAACGGACCCGCACCGACCATCCTCGCGTTCTTCCTGAACACGGCCGTCGACCAACAGCTCGACGCGTACACCGCCGAGCACGGCCACGCGCCCGACGCCGAGCAGGAGCGGGAGATCCGGGCCCATGTACTGAGCAGCGTGCGCGGCACCGTGCAGGCCGACATCCTCAAGGAGGACCAGGGGCAGAACACCTGCCTGTTCTCCACGGAGTTCAGCCTGCGCATGATGGGCGACATCCAGGAGTGGTTCATCGAACAGGACGTCCGCAACTTCTACTCGGTCTCCATCTCCGGCTACCACATCGCCGAGGCCGGCGCGAACCCCATCAGCCAGCTCGCGTTCACGCTCGCCAACGGATTCACCTACGTCGAGTCGTACCTGGCGCGCGGCATGGACATCGACGACTTCGCGCCCAACCTGTCGTTCTTCTTCTCCAACGGCATGGACCCGGAGTACTCGGTACTCGGCCGGGTGGCCCGGCGCATCTGGGCGGTGGCGATGCGCGACCGCTACGGAGCCAACGAGCGCAGCCAGAAGCTCAAGTACCACGTGCAGACCTCGGGCCGCTCCCTGCACGCCCAGGGGATGGACTTCAACGACATCCGCACCACTCTGCAGGCGCTGATCGCGCTCTACGACAACTGCAACAGCCTGCACACCAACGCCTACGACGAGGCGGTGACCACCCCGACCGAGGACTCCGTGCGGCGGGCGCTCGCCATCCAGCTGATCATCAATCGCGAGTGGGGGCTCGCGATGAACGAGAACCCGCTGCAGGGCTCGTACATCATCGACGAGCTCACCGACCTCCTGGAGGAAGCGGTCCTCACCGAGTTCGAGCTGATCAGCGAACGCGGCGGCGTGCTCGGTGCCATGGAGACGGGCTACCAACGGGGCCGTATCCAGGACGAGTCCATGCTGTACGAGGAGCGCAAGCACAACGGAACGCTGCCCATCATCGGCGTCAACACCTTCCGCAAGCCGCACGCCGAGGACACAGCCCCGGCCACGGTCGAGCTGGCGCGCGCCACCGAGCGGGAGAAGGAATCCCAACTCACCCGCGTCCACGACTTCCAGACCCGTCACGAGCACGCGGCCCGCACCGCGCTTGCCGACCTCAAGCGTGCCGCGACCGGCGGGGAGAACGTGTTCGCCGTGCTGATGGACGCTGCACGCGTCTGTTCCCTGCAGCAGATCACCGAGGCGTTCTTCGAAGTGGGCGGCGCCTACCGGCGCAACGTCTGACACACCATGCGCAAGCCGGCCACCGGATCGTCCACAGCCGACCGACCGACCAGAGACAGCCGACCCAGGAGGCATCCATGCGGCCGACGCATCCGCCCGCGGCCGAACTCGCCGCTCAGTACCGTGCCCATGGAGACTGGCGGGACCGCCCGATCGCCGGATATCTGCGCCGCGCGGCCACCCTGTGGCCGGACGCGCTCGCCCTGGTCGACGGTGACCGGCGCCTGACGTTCGCCGACGTCGACCGGCAGGCGACGGCGCTGGCCGCCGCCCTGCACGCCCGCGGGATCGGCCAGGACGACGTCGTGTCGTTCCAACTGCCCAACCGGGCCGAGGCCGTGGTGCTCTTCCAGGCGATCATGAAAGTGGGCGCGGTCGCCCATCCGATCGTGCCGATCTACCGAGGGCACGAGCTCCGCTTCATCCTGCGCCAGGCGCGAACAAAGATCGTGTTCGTACCGGGCCGCTACCGGGACTTCGACTATCCGGACCTCTACCGGCGCCTGCGCGACGCCCTCCCCGAACTACGGGAGGTGGTGGTCGTCGACGGCGACGCGGACGACGGAACGTCGTCGTGGGAGGCGCTCCTCGGCTCAGCGGGACCTGATCCCGAGGCTGCGGTGGACGCATTGCCCGAGCCGGACCCCGACCAAGTCTGCCTGCTGCTCTACACCTCCGGCACGACCGCCGACCCCAAAGGCGTGCTGCACAGCCACAACACCCTGGTCTTCGAGAACTTCTCGATGATCGACCAGTTCGCGCTCAACGAGCGGGACGTGATCTTCAACCCCTCCCCGGTCACCCACATCACCGGGGTGAACTGCGCCCTCGTACTGCCCTTCCTGCTCGGCGCCCCCGTGGTCCTCCAGGACCTGTGGGACCCGGTACTCGCGCTGCGCCGGATCACCAGCAACGCGGCGAGTTTCGCGATCTTCTCGACGCCCTTCCTGACGGGCCTGCTCGCCGCCGCCGAGGCCTCGGACGTGACGGCGCCGACCCTCCGCTACCTTGTCTGCGGCGGCGCGGCCATCCCCGACGACCTCCCCCGCCGAGCCGCGGACCGCCTCGGTGTGGTCACCCGCATGTACGGCGCGACCGAAGGCCCCTCGGTGACCGCGGCCGACCGCTGGGACCCGGCCTGGGTCCGGAGCCGCACCGACGGCACGCCCCTCGCCCCGACCGAGGTCGTGGTCTCGGACGGCTCGGGCGGGACGGCCCCTGTGGGCGTCCTCGGCGAGGTGCTCTGGCGTGGTCCCGACACCTGCCTCGGCTATCTCGACGAGCGGCTGAACGAGGCCGCGTTCACCCCGGACGGCTGGTTCCGCAGCGGCGACCTGGCCCGGTTCGACGAACACGGCGCCCTCCACATCGAGGGCCGCATCAAGGACGTCGTCAACCGTTCGGGCGAGAAGATCAGCGTCCACGAGGTGGAGAACCTCCTGGGCGAGCATCCCGCCGTCGCCGAGGTCGCCGTCGTCGCCGGACCCGACGACCGCACCGGGGAGCGGGCCTGCGCGTTCGTCGTGACCGGCGGAGAGCGAGAACTCACCCTGCAGGACATCGGCGCGCACCTGACCGCCCGCGAAGTGGCCACGCAGAAGATTCCCGAGAGCCTCTTCGTCGTCGACGCCCTGCCGTACACGGCCAGCGGCAAGATCAAGAAGTTTGCGCTCCGGGAGTGGCTGCGAGACCGCGGAACGGCCTCGAAGAGCATCGCGGGCATGACCGTCCTGCACGTCCACGAACGCTGAACTCCCTTGCCCCAGAAAGGAACTTCATGCCTCCGGAAAGGAACCCCATGTCCCGCATTTCCCGCCTGGGCGTCGTCGGCTGCGGCCTCATGGGCTCCGGCATAGCCGAAGTCGCCGCACTGCGCGGCCTCGACGTCACCGTCGCCGAGGCGACGCCCGAGCTCACCACCGCGGGCCGGGCCCGCGTCGTCGCGTCCCTGGACCGCGGGCTGCAACACGGCAAGCTCACCCCGGCCGAACGCGACCAGGCCCTGGCCCGGCTGTCCTTCACCCACGATCTCGGCGAGCTGGCCGACCGGCAGTTCGTCATCGAGGCGGTCGCCGAGAACCGGGAGGTGAAACTCGACATCTTCCGACAACTGGACAAGGTGATGGCCGAGCCCGACGCCGTCCTCGCCACCAACACCTCCTCGATCCCCGTCGTCGACCTCGCCGTCGCCACCGGCCGCTCCTCCCACGTCGTCGGCCTGCACTTCTTCAACCCCGTACCGGTGCAGAAGCTCGTCGAGGTGATCCCCGCTCTGACCACCAGCGCGGACACAGTGACCCGCGCCCGCGCCTTCGCCACCGAGCTTCTGGGCAAGGAGGTCATCCAGGCGCCCGACCGGTCGGGCTTCGTCGTCAACGCGCTGCTGGTCCCATATCTGCTCGCCGCGATCCGCATGGTGGAGTCCGGCGCCGCCCGCCCCGAGGACATCGACCGCGGCATGGAACTGGGCTGTGCCCACCCGATGGGCCCCCTGCGGCTGCTCGACCTGATCGGCCTCGACACGGCGCAGGCGGTGGCCGAGTCGATGTACGAGGAGTTCAAGGAGCCCCTGTACGCCGCTCCCCCGCTGCTCCAGCGGATGGTGGCGGCCGGGCATCTGGGGCGTAAGAGCGGGCGCGGGTTCTACCTGTACGACAGGTGAGCGCGTACGGCACGGCCGGCCGCCAGGGTTCGGCGGCCGGCCGTGCCGGGGGGTTGCGTGCCGTCGACGGTCGGGCGTTCCGGCGCAGTTCTGATCGACGTCCGCCGTGGGGTTGCCCTCGCCGCCCATGACGCAGGTGCCGACGGCGTGACAACAGGCGTTCTTGCCCTGGCGGACGGCGCGGACGAGGTCGGCGTCGAAGGTCACGTCCGGGCCCGGCCATGTCTCGGCCCGGACGTACTTCTCCAGCGGGCCCGACTCCATGGTCCTGCAGGGCTCGCGAATTCCCGAGACCATGCGATGCAGTTCGTCGGGGTGGTCGAACAGGCCCAGCCGGATGCGCGGTGCGGCCTGCGGGTTCCGGGAGATGATCTCCACACGCCCCAGCGAGTAGGGGCGGTGCCGGACGAGCGGCACCAGCAGCACCCCCTGCCACCGGCGGAACCATCACCACAGACCACCATGCGACCTGCGACTGCTGCCTCTCTTCTTGGTTGATGAGGGGAATCGCTGGTGCGGGAGCCTGCTGATGAGGTGTCCGCTATGAAAGGCCGTTCTTCTACAGGGATTTGGTTCCGACGGCATCCGCTGCCGCCCGCCCTTCCGCGATGGCGTGGGCGATGCGGCGCGGTACGACGCAGTCACCGACGGCGTGGACGCTCCGGCCGTCGGCCGGCGTGATGTCAGGCCGGTGCGGGAGCCTTTCGCCGACGGTCACCAAGAGGTCCGCGGCCAGGATCGATTCATGACCGTCCATGACGTGGCGCAGTCGCAGCCCGTCGGCGGTCGTGGCCGTGACGGTGTTCATCACGACGACCCGCAGCGGCGCTCCGGTGAGCCGGTTCATCAGCTGGGTGCGGTTCTCCGGCGACAGACCGGTCGCGAATCCGTGGCCGGGTGTGATGAGCGTGACCTCGCGGGCCCCGGCCGCGAGTGCGCTCTCGACGGCGCTGATGCCCTGCCACCAGCCGAAGCCGTCGTCGAGGACGGCGACTCTGGGGGCGTCCGGTACGAGGTCGGCATACCGGTGGAGGAAGTCCGTGCTGGTGAGGGTCGGCAGTTCCCCGGGTACGGGCACGGACGCCTCCCGTGCGCCGGTGGCGAGGACGATCCTGGAGAACCGCGTCAGGTCGGCGGAGGTCGGCGTCGTCCCCAGCAGGACACGGACGCCGAGGTCGGTGAGTTGGTCGCGCTGGTGGTCGACGATCTTCTGCCAGCCGGAGCGGTGTGCGGCGCGGGCGGCGATGCGTGCCTGGCCGCCGACTTCGGGTGCGGTGTCGAAGACGACGACTTCGACACCGGTGCGGGCGAGCGTCATGGCGCACTCCATGCCGGCGGGGCCCGCCCCGATGACGGCCACGGGGCCGGGCCGGTCGACCTGCCAGGGGGTGAGCCGCAGGGGCACGGCGGGGCGGAACTCGGCTCCCGGCGGGCCGAGTTCGGGGTTCACCGAGCACGACCCGGTGGGCTCGAAGGTCCGGCAGCCCTCGTTGCAGCCCGTGCAGGGGCGTACGGAACGCTCGTCGCCCGCGACGAGTTTGCGAGCGAAGTCGGGGTCGGCGATGAACGGCCGTGCCATACCGACCAGATCGGCCCCCGCACGCAGCGCCCCTTCAATGTCGGCCACCGACCGGAATCCCTGGCTGACGAGGAGTGGCAGCGGGACCGCGGCGCGCAGCCGGGCAACGGATTCAAGGAGAGGCGGGCGGGTGGTGGCCATGCCGGGGACGTAGGTGTTGCGGACGCCGGTGGTGACATTGACGTACGTGAAGGGCGAGGCTGCGCACAGGCGCGGCAACAGTTCGGCCAGGTCTTCGAGGCCGAGCCCAGAGTCGTCGCCCGGTTCCGCCGACACCCGTACACCGATGGGAAGTTCACCGATCTCGCCGCGGATCGCGTCGATCACCTGGGCGAGCAGGGTGATGCGGTCGCCGTATTCGTCGGTGCGGGTGTTGTTGACGCGGGAGAGGAACTGGGCGAGCAAGTAACCGTGGCCCGCGTGCAGTTCGACGCCGTGGAAGCCGGCCTGCACGCTGTTGGCTGCCGAGATGCGGAACGCGTCGACCACATGGCGTACTTCTTCTGTACTCAGGGGGTGGGGTGCGCTCGCCTCGCGTGGTGAGCGGACTGCGGCCGCGGAGACCGGGGCGTAGTACGTGCCCGCGCCGAGGGTCTCGCGGCCGAGGTGGACGAGCTGGGCGATGGCCACGGCGCCGCCTTCGGTGATGGCTTCGGCTCGGCGGCGCACGGCGTCCTTGGTCTCGGGGCGCCATGCCTCGGTCAAGTACCGTTGTGGCAGGGTCGATTCTGCGGCCACCGCGGTTCCGCCGGTGATGACCATGCCCGCGCCGCCCTGTGCGAGGCGCCGCCAGTAGGCCGCGTCGGCGTCGGTGGGGGCGCCGTCGGCGACGGCCGCGGTGGCGTGCGCGGTGGCGACGAGGCGGTTGCGAAGGGTGTGCCCGCCGAGCGTGAACGGTTGGGCGAGGGTGAGTGCGGGTGTGAGTGCGTCATGTTCGGTCATGTGATTCTCCCTGCCGGGCTCAGGCGGCGGATCGCGGGGCGAGACCGACGAGTCCGGCGATCCGGGCGCGGTGCTGCTCCGTCGTGCCGAACAGCACCTCGCTGCTGCGGGCGCGCCGCACGTACAGGTGCGCGGAGTGTTCCCAGGTGAAGCCGATTCCGCCGTGCAGTTGGACGTACTCGGCCGTGGCCAGGCGGAAGGTCTCGGAGCAGACTGCTGCGGCGGCGCTCGCGGCCACCGGCAGGTGGGGCGAGTCGAGGGCCATGCAGGCGCTCGCGTACCTGGCTGCCGAGCGCGCCGCCTCCAGCGCGACCAGCACGTCGGCTAGCCGGTGTTTGATGGCCTGGAACGAGCCGATGGGGCGCCCGAACTGGTGGCGCTGCGCGACGAATGTGACCGTCGCGTCCAGCGCGTGACCGCTGCCGCCGACCTGTTCGGCGGCGAGCGCGGCCCGCCCCGCGTCGAGCGCCGCCGTCAGTTCGCCGGATTCCCCCACGGCTGTTGCCGGTGCGCCGTGGAACTCCACGCGTGCCTGCCGGCGGGTCTCGTCCAGGACGCGGTGCGGGGTGCGCACGCAGGTCTCCGGGGCGGGTTCGCAGGCGAACAGCCGTGGTCCTTCGGGAGTTCGGGCCCGTACGAGGATCAGATTCGCGCCCGCTCCGTCGAGCACGAAGTCCACAGCGCCGCGCAGCACCGTGCCCGCACCGGTGGGCTCGGCGCTGACGCCGGGCTCGCCGTCGTGGAAGCCGGCCACGGTCGCGGTGAGCGTGCCGTCCGCGATGCGCGGCAGGTAGCGCTCGCATGCCTGCCGGTCCCCGGCGGCGAGCAGGGCGTGCGCGGCGAGGACCACTGTGGGCAGCAGCGGCGCGCAGTACAGGGCGCGCCCCGACTCCTCCAAAGCCACGGCGAGTTCGGCGAAGGTGTAGCCCGATCCGCCGTACTCCTCGGGAATGGCAAGACCGTGCACACCGATCTCGCCCGCGAGCCGCTTCCAGAGGGCTTCGTCGTATCCGCGCGGGGTGGCGAGATGCTTGCGGATGTCCTCCGGGCCGCTCGTCTCGGTGAAAAAGTCCCGCAGGACGCTGCGAAGTTCCCCCTGTTCCTCGGTCTCGGACAACATCTGGGGGTCGATCTCAGGGTGACGGCGGTGCATGGGGTCTCCAACGGGCTCGGGTGTGCGGATGGCCGACGGCGGCGTCATGAGCGGTGCGCCTGTTCCGCGGCGGTCTCCGCCGCTGTCAGTCCGAAGACGAGAGCCGAGGCGAGGCCGCCCGCGTAGGCGCGGTGCCACAGGCCGCCGGTGTCCGATCCGGCGGCGAGCAGGCCTGCCAGTGGCCGGCCGTCCTCACCCAGGACGCGGGCCCGGTCGTCGATGCGTACGCCGTGGAAGGGGAAGGTGATGGCCGGGACCGTCTCGATGACGTAGTACGGCGGTTCGTCGAGCGGCAGGCGGTCCAGCTTCCGGCCGGGGACCGGTTGGCGCCCCTTTGCGACCTGCTTGTTGAACAGGGCGACGGCGTCGCGGACGGCATCGGCGTCGTAGCCCCACTCCTCGGGCAGGTAGGCCAGTTCGTCGAGGTCCTCGGCGAGTCCGACGCGACCGCCCCGCTTGCTCGCCAGGGCGTACTTGTCGACGGCGACGGCTCCTTCGACGTAGGAACCGATGATCCAGTCGCGGAACACCCGGGCGTCGGCGATCAGGAGCCCGCGGCCCTCCGGCTGGTCAAGCAGCTCCATGGCGGTGAGGTGGTCGCCCTGCGTCTCGTCGACGAACCGCTCGCCGCGGAGGTTCAGCAGCAGGGCATGCTCGCTGTAGTAGAGCGACATGTCGACGAAGTCGGCCCCGTCGGCGAAGGGGATGCCGCTGGGGATGAGGTGTCCGTAGAAGCCCGCGTTGTCATCTCCGGTGGCCGCGCCCGCTTGCGTGGCCAGCCGGTAACCGCCGCCGGTGCTGTGGGGGTTGGAGCGGAGCTGCATGCGGTCGGCGCGGGGGTGCACGTGTGCCGTGCGCAGGGCGAGGTCGCCCTGGAATCCGCCGGTCGCGATGAGCGTGCTCCGGGCCCGTATCCGGCGGTGCGTGCCGTCGGCCACCCTCAGGTCCGCTCCGACCACGGCGCCGTGCTCGACCACGAGGCGATCGGTGTCGGTCTCCAGCAGCACCTCGCCCCCGCCGTCGAGAACGAGGCGGCGGCAGGTGTCGAGGTAGTGGTTGGTGTCGAACTGGTGCCCGCGGCCGAAACTGAGGATGCGTTGGGCGTCCTTGGCCTCCACGCCGGTGGAGCGGATCCAGGCGATGCCGTCGGCGAACCGGTCCACCAGGGCCCGCTTGAGCGCGGTGTCGCCGCGCGGGTTGTGCTCGTCCATGACGTCGTGGTCCGGGGCCGTCCACGCATAGCCGGCGAAGCGCGCCGAGCCGCCGACGTCCGTACCGGTCTCGGTGATCGCGACGGACAGGCCGTCCCGGACTGCGCGGGCGCCGGCGGTCAGGCCCGCCATGCCCGCGCCTATGATCAGCAGGTCAACGGCATCGGTGGTCATGCGGCTCTCCCGAGGTCTAGGGGTGTGGGCGTGGCGGGTCGGTGTCTCAGCCCCACGCGACGAAGGTGTCTCAGCCCTGCGCGAAGGGGATGTCTCAGCCCTGCCCGACAGGGACGGAGGCATCGTCCTGCCCGTCGAAGTAGGCCTGTTCGGCCCGGGCGAGGAACACCGGGTCCGCGGGCTCGCCACGGGCTGCGATGTTGCCCTCGTGCAGGACGATCACCTCGTGGCAGGCGGACGCGGCGCGGCCGAGCGACTGTTCGAGGAGGACGACCGTCAGGCCCTCGTGGGCGAGGCGGCCGAGGCGCGCGTACACCTCGTCGACCATCGCCGGGGACAGGCCGAGCGCCGGTTCGTCGACGATCAGCAGATCGGGCCGGGCCATCAGGGCGCGGGCGACCGCCAGGATCTGCTGCTCGCCGCCGGAGAGCCCGGCGGCGGCCACTCCCATCCGGTCGCGCAGCCGCGGCGGCAGCCACTCGGCGGTCTCCGCGAGCCGCGTCCGCAGTTCCGCTCCCTTGATGCCGGCAGCGTACGCGGCGACCTCCAGGTTCTCCCGCAGCGAGAGCGTCTTGAACAGGGCGCGGCCCTCGGGCACCAATGCGGACCGCAGGTCCTCGGCGGCCGTGCGCCCACCGAGCGTGGGCGGGAGCGTGCCGTGCAGGATCCGGCCGAGGGTGCTCTTGCCCGCGCCGTTGGCACCGACCACGCCGATCACGCTGCCCTGGGGGACGGCGAGGTCGACGCCGTGCAGCGCGGTGACCCCGCCGTAGCTGTGGCCGACGCCTTCGAGTCGTACCGCGGCGCGCTCGGTGCCGTCGCGGGCCGGGAGCTCGTCCCGGGCGCCGCCCTCGCCCAGATATGAGGAGCGCACCCGGGGATCGTCCAGGATCTTGCCGGGCTCGCCCTCGCCGATCGGCCGCCCGAAGTCGAAGGCGACCACGCGGTGGGCGACGGCGAACAGGTCGTCGAGGACATGGTCGATGATCACGACCGCGGTACCGCGCTCCTGCCGGCGCACGATCTGCCGGGCGAGGAGTGTGCGTTCGGTGGCGTCGAGGCCGCCGAACGGTTCGTCCAGGATGAGCAGTTCGGGCTCCTCGGCCAGCGCTCTGGCCAGGTCGAGGCGTTTGTGGAGGCCGAACGGGAGCTCGTTCGGGTAGCGGTCGGCGACGTGTGCGAGGCCGACGCGGTCGAGGAGCTCGGTGGCCGCGGCGCGGTGCTGTGCGGTGATACGTCGCCGGGTGCAGAGCACGTTCTCCAGGACCGTCAGTTCGGGGAAGGTCTCAGCGTGCTGGAAGGTGCGCCCGATGCCGAGCCGTCGGCGGGCGGTGGCGCGGCTCTTCAGCAGGGGCTTGCCGTGATAGCGGGCGCCGCCCGCGACCCGTCCGCTTCCGACGAGTCCCGACAGGACGTTCAACAGCGTTGTCTTTCCCGCTCCGTTGGGGCCGATGATCGCGACGGTCTCGCCGGCCCGTACGGACAGGGAAGCGCCTTCGAGCGCTTTGAGCCCACCGAAGGTGACGGACACGTCGTCAAGGCGCAGGAGTTCCGGGGCGGTCGCCGACGGTGCGGGCACGGTCTGTGCGGGCCCTTCGGCCAGTTCCACCGCCGTCGGTGCCTGTCGGGCGGGCCGCCGCAGCAGCAGTCGGCGTGCCAGGCGCCCGACGGCGAGCACCACGCCGCCCGGCAGGAAGAGCAGCGCAACGATCAGCACGATGCCCTGAAGGATCGGCTGCGGAACGCCCGCGCTCTCGGCGGCGGTCGGCGCCCAGGTCAGGTAGGCGCCACCGACGACCGCGCCGATGAGCGTGCCGGCGCCACCGAGGACGCACGCGGCGATCAGCGAGATCGCCAGCGTGAGGGAGAACGGGTCGGGGCTGACGAATCCGACGACCACGGCCAACAGGACGCCCGCCAGGGCGGCGAACGCGGCGCTGACTGCGAAGGCGAGCGCCGACTGGGCCTCCGGTGCGATACCGATCGAACGCGCCGCCATCGGATGGGACTTGGCGGCAACGAGCCGCATCCGCAGGGCGCCGGGCCTGGCCAGCGCGCCCACCGCGAGCGCGATCCCGGCCACGCCCACGGCGAGGTACTGCGCCTGCGTGCCCGCGCTGGCCAGAGTGCCGAGACCCAGGGCGCTGTGCAGCTTCGTCATCGGGATGCCCTGGTCACCGCCGGTCACATCGGTCCACTGGCCCATCACCTCCAGCGACACCATGGTGAACGCGAGGGTGAGCAGGGCCACGTACAGCATGGAGAAGCGGGCGCCCGCGCTGCCCAGGAACGCTCCGAGGGCGGCGCTGCACCCGACGGCGCCGAGCACCACGGCCTCCACCGACCAGCCGTGTCCACTGCCGTAGGCGGCGAAGTAGGCGCCCAGGGCGAAGAACGCGGGATGGGCGATCGACCAGATCCCGGCCCATCCCGCGAGCAGGCCGACCGAGAGGACGAGGACGGTGTAGACGGCCGCGAGTCCCACGGAGTAGGCCTGGTAGGGCGGGATGACCCCGGAGCTCAGTACGGCGATGAGCGCGGCCGCGGCGAGCGGTCCGAGCGCCGCTCTGGCGAGGGTGGAACGACTGATGGCGGACATGGAGCGCTCCCTCAGACCCGCTGGAATGTGCGCACGCCGAACAGCCCCTGCGGGCGGATCAGCAGCACGAGGATGGTGAACGAGAACACGAAGGTGTCCCGGTAGCCGGCCGAGACGTAACTCGCGGCCAGGTTGTCCAGGACGCCGACCGTGAGGCCGCCGACGACGGCGCCGTACATGCTCGTCAGGCCGCCGAGGAAGATCCCGGCGAAGGCCCTGAACAGGGGCGCGCTGAGCACGGTGGGGACGAGTCCGGCGCGGGGCGCGTACAGGACGGCGGCGAGCACGGCCAGGCCGAGCCCGAGCGCCCAGGCGATCCGCGCGATGCGCTGCGAGCCGAGACCGAGGATCTGCGCGGTCTCGGCCGACTCGGCGACGGCGCGCATCGCGGAACCGATGGTCGTGCGTCCGAAGAGGTACGCCACCAGTGCCATCGCGACCGCCGCGACCGCGAGGGTGAGCAGGCTCTGGGCTGGGATCGCCGAACCACCGATCGCGACGGATCCCTCCACCAGGCTCGGGAAGAGCCGTGGCTGGTCGTCCCAGATCGTGCTGATGACGCTCTCCGCGATGAGCGAGAGGCCCATCGTCATGACGAGCGCCGTGAGCAACTCCCCGTGTGCCAGGGGCCTGATCACCGTTTCCCGGGCGGCCAGGCCGACCGCCGTGGTCACCACGATCGCGGCCACGGCAGCGAGCAGCAGCGGCAGGCCGCTGTCGTACAGCGCCAACGCGGCGTAGAGCCCGACGGTCGCCAGGCTCGCGAGCGCGAAATTGACCACATCCGTCGCCCGATAAATGATCACAAGCCCCAGACCCATCAGGCCGTACACCGCACCACTGGCGAGACCGCTCACCAGGACGAGCAGAAACTGATCCACGTCGACCGTCTCCTCGCACCGGGCGCCCTCGCGCCCCGCACCTCGGCGCCTCCACGAGCGCATCGCAAACTGAACTCAATTCATGCACCGTAGGCAGCCGCGGCCCGGCGGGCAAGACCCGTGCACGAGTTCGTCGAAGTCCCGGCTTCACCGGCGGGCACGCCCCCCGCACCCAGCCCTTGGGTCAGACGGTGAACCGGCCACCGTTGGCCAGCAGCACCGCGCCGACCAGGTTCGCCGCGGCATCACTCGCCAGGAACAGGGCGATGTCGGCGATCTCCTCGGCCGTGGCGTACGGGCGTACTCGCGGGTCGGCGAATCCGCTGCGCAGCGCCGCGGGCGTGCGCGCCGCCATGCCGGTCTCCGTCGGTCCTGGCGCCACCACGTTCACCCGGACCCCCGAGGCGATGACCTCCTTGGCGACGGCCTGACTCAGCGCGTGCACGCCCGCTTTGGATGCCGCGTAGTGCGGATAGCCGACGGGGGTGTCGAAGACCGACGAGGACCCGATGACCACGATGGCCCCGGCCCTCTCCGGCCTCATCGCCCGTACCGCGGCGCGCAGTACGTGGAACGTGCCGTCCAGGTTGATCCGCATGACGCGCTGCCAGTCCGCGTCCTCGAGCCGGTCGGTCACCTCGGGCGGACGGCCCTCCACCAGCGCGTCCGCTATCAGCTGCTTGGCCTTGGGGTCGTCGACGCCCGCGGCGTGCACCAGGACGTCGAGCCGCCCGTGCCGGCGCACCACGTCCTCGACGGCCATATCCACCGTTGCCGCGTCCGCCACGTCGAGGGTGACCGCGCTCGCGACGCCGATCCCCTCGGCGACGGCTTCGGCACCCTCGGCTTTGACGTCGGCCAGGACCACGGCCCGCGCCCCCTCGGCGGCCAACTGCCGTGCCACCGCCGCTCCCATGCCCGATCCGGCCCCGGTCACCATCGCGACCTTGCCCGCGAACCGGCCCTGCTGCCACGTACCGCCACTCATCCCGAACTCCTCGCCGTCGCTTGATATTGAACTGACTTCGTCTCTGTTACCGTGATCGGCGGCCTACTGACAAGAGCCTGGACGGTGAACATGCAAGCGGTGCGACTGGCGGCCTGGCAGCGGGAGCCTGTGGTCGCGGAGGTGGAGCGACCAGTGCCCCGGGCGGCCGAGGTACTGCTCCGTGTGGAGGCCGCCGGGCTCTGCCACTCGGACGTGCATGTCGTCGACGCACCCGCGGGGACGCTCCCCTACGAGCCGCCGTTCACCCTCGGACACGAGGTCGCGGGGCGGGTCGAAGCACTCGGCCCCGACGCGGATGCCGACGGCTTGAGCGTCGGTGACCGCTTCGTCGTGTACGGCCCGTGGGGCTGCGGGTCCTGCTCGCGCTGCGCCGCCGGCCAGGACAACTACTGCGATCGTCGCGGCACCCTGTCCTGGCACGGCGTCGGACTCGGCCGGGACGGCGGGATGGCCGAGTACGTGCTGGTGCCGTCGGCACGTCACCTGGTGCCGATCGGCGACCTGTCGGCCGATCAGGCGGCGCCGCTCTCCGATGCGGGCCTCACCTCGTACCACGCCATCGCCGGGCTGCGGGACCTGCTCGGCGAGGGCACCACGGCCGCGGTCATCGGTGTCGGCGGGCTGGGCCACGTGGCCATCCAGATCCTGCGTGCGACGACCCCGAGCCGCGTCCTCGCGGTGGACGTCCGCGAAGAGGCCTTGGCTCTCGCAGAGCGGTCCGGCGCGCACTTCGCCACCTTGCCGCGACCGGACACGGCACGCGTACTGCGCACCCAGGCCGGCGGTGTGGGGGTGGACGCCGTGCTCGACTTCGCCGGCACCACGGCCACCCTGGAGCTCGCCGCCGCGGCGCTGCGCCCGGGCGGCGGACTCGCGCTGGTCGGCAGCGGCGGCGGCCAACTCACTGTACGCAAGTCGGGGTTCCTGCCCCCTGGCTTCCGACTCTCACTGCCCTTCTGGGGCCCCCTTCCCGAGCTCCCCGAGGTCATCGCGCTGGCACGCTCCGGAGCTGTCAGGGTCGAGACGGAACACTTTCCGCTCTCCGCGGCACCGGAGGCCTTCGCTCGCCTACGGCGCGGCCAGGTGCGAGCCCGGGCAGTGCTCGTTCCCGACTGCACCAGGAAAAGCAACGCCGTCGCCTACGGGCGGGCGCCGAGACCGGAGGGGGCGGGCCGCGACACCTGGTGAACGGGGTTGCCGGGGGGAGGTGCGGCCCCCGAGCAGAATCGAGCCGGGGACCGCACCAATGCACTGAACAACGCCCCCGCCTGCGAGGTGTCCGGTCGGCCGGTCCCGAGCCACGTCCAGCGAGGGAGCCCGTGCGGGTGCAGCGGCGGATCAGCAGCCGAGGCGCGATCATGGTCTGCCGCCAAAGACTCTCGCTCGGCCGCACCTACGCCGGGCAGACCGTGCGAACGTCCACGTAGCCGTATCTACCCTCACAGTCGAACGGGACGGCGGAGTACGTCCTTTCGGCGCACCACCGAGATTCCGATCCGTAACCTGAAGGCGCATAAACCCGCGCGAAGTTCCTGATGTTGCCTAGGACCACCGTCAAACGACAGATGGGACTAAAACGTCAACCGTCAATTGGGACACAAAAGCTTGGCCAGTCCGCCCGTGGCGTGAGGGCCGCACCCCCCGCCAATGCGGGGACAAATGTGCACCGTATCGAGCTAGTTGAGTCAGGACTGTAACGCGGAAACGATGAATTGGGAGGCCCTGTGTCGTCGTCAAACCAAGGCCAGGTTGATCGTCTGGCACGAACCCCGACAGACGTCACTCGAACCAGTGACGTGCGGAGAATGGGTCTAGCTGTCGGTCACCTGCCGTAGCGCCGTCCGCAGTCGGTTGCCAGCGCCCAGCAGGTGGCTGCTGAGGAGGCTGGTGGCCTTCGCGACGTCGCGGGAGCGGACGGCGTGCAGGAGGTCGGCATGGGCTTCCGCAGCCGGGTGGAGGTCGCGGTCTTGGGTGTTGGTGACATCCAGGATCACCGCGAACACAGGCCGGTACTGTTCCCATACCGCCGCCAGACGCCGGTGTCCGGCCAGTGCGTAGAACGCGGAGTGGAACTCCAGGTCGGCCTCGGCGAAGGCGGCCGGATCGCCCTTGTCAGCCGCCTTGGTCATGGCGGTGACCGACGACTCCAGCGTGTCGATGTCGCGTTTCCCGGCGCGTTCGATGACACGGGTGAGGGCCAGCGTCTCCAGGGACTCGCGCAGAGTGAACAGCTCCTCGACGTCGTCCTCCCCCAGCCCGGTGACGTACACGCCGCGGCGCCGGGACTCCACCAGGCCCTCCGCTTCCAGCAGCCGCAGGGCGTCGCGGATCGGGCCCCGGCTGACGTCGAACCGGTCTGCCAGCGCCCCCTCCACCAGGTGTGTCCCCGGCTCCAGCTGCCCGGTGACGATCAGCACCCGCAGCTGGTGTGCCACACGCTCGCCCAGCGGCAGCTGCCGCACCTGCCTCACGGCCAGCTGTTCCACGCCGATCCCTCCCTCACGTGCCGTCCGTACCGTCAACGGTTGACGAGTGACTACTATCCCATCGTGTGCGACGGCTCCCCGTCCAGTCGCAGCGGCTCCACCTTCGGCAGGAGGAACGCGTAGGTGGCCGCACCGAACAGTGCCACGCAGCCTGCCGTGACGAGTGGGACGACGAAGGAGCCGGAGCTGCCCATCAGCACGCCGAGGAGCAGCGGGGACACGATTCCGGCGATGTTGCCGGCGGTGTTCTGGATGCCGGCGATGGAGCCAACGTGGCCGGGGGTGGGGGCGATGTCACCGGGCAGCGCCCAGACGCTGGCGGCCGCAAAGGTCGAGCAGAAGTACGACGCGGACAGGGCGGCCAGCGCCATGCCGACGCTCGGGGAGACGACGGCGAGGGCGATGACGGAGGTACCCAGCAGGCCCCCGACCAGGCAGGTCTTGCGAGCCTTGGTGACCGGGGTGCCGCGCCGGACCAGCCAGTCCGAGACCAGGCCGCCGCACCAGCCGCCGACCATGGACGCGAGCCCGGGCACCATGCCCAGGAAGCCGAACTTCATCGTCGACAGGTGGTACGTCTCCACCAGGTACGACGGGAACCAGGTGATGAAGAAGTAGGCGACGAAGTTGACGCAGAAGAAGCCGAGCATCATCGCCCACACCAGGCGGAACCGGAACAGGTCGCGCCAGCGGACCGAGCTCTGCGTGGGGGTGTCCGCGCTCTCCTGACCCGCCTTGATGTAGTCCAGTTCCGGCTTCTTCAGCTGCCCGTGCCGCTCGGGGTCGCGGTAGTACAGCCACCAGCCGAACGCCCAGAGCACTCCCAGTCCGCCGGCCACGGCGAATGCGGCCCGCCAGCCGAGTGTGCCGACGACCAGCGCGACGAGCGGGATGGACAGCGCGCCGCCTACGGCGTTGCCGTTGTTGAAGGTCGCCGACGCGAAGCTGCGCTCCGTCCTGGGGAACCACCGGGAGACGACCTTGGCGCTGGACGGGAAGGACGGGGCCTCGCCGAGGCCGAGCACCATGCGCAGCGTGAGCAGCGCACCGGTGCCGCGGGCCAGTCCCATCAGGGCGGTGGCCACGCCCCACCACAGGCTTGCGAAGAACAGGGTGACGCGTGGGCCGAACCGGTCGGCCAGCCATCCGCCCGGCATCTGCCCGAAGGCATACGTCCAGAAGAACGCCGACATGATCGTGCCGGCGAGGGCGGGCGATATGTGGAAGTCCTCGCTGATGTGCGGCAGGGAGACGCTGAGGGCGGCGCGGTCGATGTAGTTGATCGTGATGCCGATGAACAGCAGGCCGAGGATGACGAAGCGGGTCCGGCCTACTCGCGGCCGGCCGGCCGCCGGGGTGTCGGCGTCGGCGGGCTGGGTTCCGTCAGTCGGCCGCGTGCCGTCAGTGGGCTGGGCTCCGTCGGCGGGCCGGATTCCGGGATGGGTACCGGTCATGGTGGGCTCCTGGGGAAGTAGGCGGTCAGACGCGGGCCTGGTCGGGGGCGACGCCGTTGACGACGTTGCGGGGCGGCTTGCCGGACAGCACCAGGTCGAGGCTGTCGATCACACTGGCGCGGAGGTTGTGGTACGCCTCGTGCGTCACTCCTGCGGCATGCGGGTTGAGCAGGACGTCGGTGCGGCCGCGCAGCGGTGAGGAGGCCGGCAGCGGCTCCTCGGTGAAGACGTCGAGCGCGGCGCCGGCCAGCTGCCCGGAGTCGAGGGCCCGCACGACGGCTTCCTCGTCCAGCACGCCGCCGCGACCGGCGTTCACGATCCACGAGCCGCGCGGCATGCGCTGCAGCAAGGCGTCGCCGATCAGGCCGCGCGTGGCGTTGTTCAACGGCATGTGCAGGGTCAGGACGTTGCTGCGGGCGGCCAGTTCGTCCAGGTCGACGTACTCCCGGCCGGGCTCGCTCGGCACCGGGTCGTGGACGAGGATGCGGGCCCCGAAGGCGTCGAGGCGGCGGGCGACGGCACGCCCGATGTTGCCGAATCCGGCGATGCCGACGGTCAGTGACGACACGTCGCGGCCGCGTACCCCTTCCGGCCCCCACTCGCCGCGCTCGATCTTGGCGTGGCCGAACGCGTACGGGCGCAGCAGGTAGAGCAGCGCGCCCACCGTCCAGTCGGCCACCGCGTCCGTGTTGAAGCCGGGCAGATTGGCGACGGGGATGCCGCGTTCGGCGGCGGCGCGGTGGTCGACGCCGTCGAAGCCGACGGCGACCGACTGGATGAGGCGGCACTGCTCCATGACGTCCAGCAGCTCGGCGGTGATCCGACGCTCCTTCTCCAGCGGTGCCAGGACGACCGTCGCGGTCGCCAGGGTCTCGAGGTGGTCGCGCGGGTCCTCGTCCGGGCCGATCTCGGTGATCCGCAAGTCGGTGTGGCCCGGCAGGAGGCGGCGCAGCTCGGCGGGGCCGAGGTCGTTCAGGTGGTAGAGGCTGACCAGGTGTTCGGGCTGGTCGGGCTGGTCGGGCATGTGCGTACTCCGATGTGTGGACGGGGTGAACGATGCGACCCCGGCGGCTCGTGACACCGCAGATCATCGGGCGTACGATGAATTCTCGTCAACGGTTAACCGTAGACTGATTCGGAAAAGTTTCCCCGCCGCCCCGGAGGACCACCCCCTCATGCCTGCGCCGCAGACCACCGTCATCACCCCGCTGACCACGCCGTTCACACCGGACGGCGAGCTCGACCTGGCCGCTGCCCGCGAGCTGTTTCGCTTCACCGCCGACACGACGGGGCTGCTGATGATCGCCGGGACGACCGGAGAGTTCCCCGCCCTGGACCGCTCGGAGCGGCGCGCACTGACCGAGCTCGCCCTGGAGGTCGCGGGCCCGGGCGCCGTGATGGCCCATGTCGGCGCCCCTGATGCGCACGCGGCCGTGGCCCTCACCCGCGACGCGGTCTCCGCGGGCGCCACCCGGCTCGCGGCGCTCACCCCGTACTACATGCCGGCCGAGCCCGACGAGCTGCGGGACTACTTCCTGCGCGTGCGGCAGGCCGCGGGGGACGCCGAGCTGTTCGCGTACCTCTTCCCCGAGCGCAGCGGCATCACCGTCGGCCCCGAGGAGTTCGCGCGGCTGGCGAAGGAGTGCGGTCTGTCCGGCGTCAAGCTGAGCGGCACGCCGTCCACCGAGGTGGCCGCGTACCGTGCCTTCCTGCCCGCGGAGTTCACCGTCTACTCGGGCAACGACGCCCTGCTCACCACGGTCCTCGACGAAGGCGGCGCGGGCGTGATCTCCGGCTGCTCCGGCGCCCTGCCCGAACCCTTCCTGGAGCTGGCCGCTGCCAAGCTCGCCGGTGCAGGGGCGGATGAACTCGCGCCGCTGCAGGCGCGGGTGGACCGCGTGGTCGCGCTGCTCGGCCCGAGCGCCGGGCGGATCAAGCACGCCCTGCGCGTACGCGGCCTGCCGGCCGGATCCTCCCGCATGACCGTCGGCTACCCGGACCCGCGGACGGCGGACGAAATCGAGAAGCTGGTGGCGGACCTGGCCGGGTGAGCTCCGACGAGGGGGACGGACGACCTCGACGCGAAAGCAGGCGGCGGGTGCACGGAGAACCGTGCACCCGCCGCGTCGTACGAGGACCATGCCCCCGCCATGTCGTACACGGATCCGGCGGCGTCAGCCCCCGCGCTGGAACCGGGCCAGGGCATGGGCCGTTACCCGGGTCGCCGGATACAGGTCCCGGTACAGCCCGTGCAACCGGTCGTACGCTCCCACCGCGGCCGGGTCCGGCACGCGCTGCTCACGCACGGGGTTCCAAACCGCGATGTCCGCCTTCTCGATCAGCTGCGCGGCCAGCCGGGCGGCGCCGTAACTGGCTCCGACCGTGACGGTCGGGACGTCCTGCGGCAGCCCGGTGACGTCGGAGACGATCTGCGTCCACAGGCCGCCCTGTGTGCCGCCGCCGACCGCGACGACACGCTCGATCGCCGCGCCCGCCTTCCGCATCGCCCCGATGTTGTGCCGTACGCCGTGCGCGGTGGCCTCGAGCGCGGCGCGGTACAGGTCACCGCGGGTGTGTTCGACGGTGAGGCCCGCGATCACACCGCGGGCGTCGGGGTCGGCGATCGGAGTGCGCTCACCGGCGAAGTACGGCAGCATCGCAAGACCCCGCGCACCGACGCCGCTCGCCGCGGCCTCCGCGAGCAGATCCGCATGGTCCGGCGAGCCGAACAGGCCGCGCAACCACTCGGTGACCGCTCCCGAGGTAGCCATACCGCCGGCCAGGGAGCGCGTGCCGGGGAAGGCGCCGACCGTGCTCCACAGCTCCGGCACCCGCAGCTGCCCGATGACCGTGGCGACGAGGAACATCGTCGTGCCGTACATGAGCATCAGGTCACCCGGTCGCGTCGCACCGACGCTGACGGCCTCGGTCCAGGCGTCGATGGTGCCGGTGATGACGGGAGTACCCGGGGCAAGCCCGGTGACCGCCGCGGCCTCGGCGGTCACCGCGCCGGCCAGGTCACCGGGCCAGCGCAGTTCGGGGAGTTGCGCGTGCGGCCACACCGCCTCCACCCAGGGCCGGTACCAGTCCTGCGCCCGGGCGTCGTAGAAGGGGACGGACTGACTGGCCGAGTGGTGGTCAAGGACGTAGGCGCCGGTGAGTCGGTGGGCGAGGAAGGACGCCGGCATGAACAGCCGCCGGGCGGTGGCGAACACCTCCGGCTCGTGCTCGGCCACCCAGGCCACCTTCGGCCCGACCGCCTGCGTGGACAGCGCACTGCCGCACCGGTCGAGGACGGCCTCCCGGCCGAGTTGCGCGTCCAGCCGCTCGATCTGCGCGGTGGCCCGCGTATCCACGCCGTACAGGATGGCCGGGCGCAGCGGCCGGTTCGCGGCGTCCGCCAGGGCCACGCAGGGGCCCATACCGCTGACGCCCACCGCGTCCACCTGCCGGTCGCCGGCGAGGAGTTCGCGCGTGATTCCGCAGAACTCCTCCCACCACACCTCGGGGTCCATCTCGACGTGCCCCGGTTTCGGCCGGGAGACCGTGTGCCGGTGCACAGCGGTCGCCACGACCGTGCCGGAGGCGTCGACCAGGACGCCCTTGCTGCTGGAGGTGCCGATGTCCACACCAAGGAAGCTCATACCCGGACTTCCCCGCACAGATGGACGGTGACACCCAGCTCCTGGAAGGCCACTGCCTTGGCGACGAGTGCGGCGTCGGCGGTTGCGGCGTCGGGAGCGTACGCGAGCTGCGCGTGGTTGGCCTTGTGTCGCGCCATGAACTGGTCGCGGCTGACGCCGTGGGTGACCACATGGGCGATCGGCCACTCGGGGTTGGTCGCGGCCCAGCGGCGCTCGGTCTCCTCGGCGGGCAGCTCGACGACGGAGCCGCGGCCGATGTCCAGGTGGAGCCCGCCGCCGGCGATGTAGAGCCGGGACCAGACGATCTCTCCGGGCTTGCTCACGCCCTTGATGGTGCCGCCCCCTGCGGGGAAGTACACGGGGTTCTGCCGCCAGCTGACCGCGCCCGCGTAGCCGCCGGTGAGGTGGGACGGCGGTACGGACCCGGAGATCTCCCAGACCCACACGAACCGCCCTTCGTACTCCTCGCCCCAGCGCACGTCGTGCAGCGTGGTCGCCGGGTCCAGGCCCATGGCGGTCCAGATGCGGTGGGTGATCAGCGCGTCGACGGCCACGCCCTCGTCGGCTTCGTTGAAGTGCGGCAGCGGCCGGCCCTCGTACAGCACACGCGAGCCGTCGCGGCTGGTCACCTGCGGGCGCTGGACGTTGTTGAGCAGGCCTTCGGCCAGGTCGGACGCGGGTGTGAGGTCCTTGAGGCCCTGCTGGTACTGGATGCCCACCGAGTCCAGGCCGAAGTCGTCGGCGATCCGCAGCGCCGCGATGTACATCTTCAGCTGTTCGCGGATCTGCCGGTCGGTCAGCTCGGTGGCCTCGTCGGTGCCGGTGGCGAAGGTCATGCCCGCCTGCTCGAGCCACGCACGGGCTGCGTCGGCCTCCTCATCCGGGACGCGCAGCATCTCCGCGTACAGGGCGCTCTGCGACAACCGCTCCTTGTAGATGCCGAGCGGGTTGAGCAACTCGTCGTCGATGATCGCGTTGTACATGCCCATGCAGCCCTCGTCGAAGACGCCGATGATGGCCTTGTCCCGGCGCAACTGCCCGGCAATGGCGGCGCCCAGCGTGCGCTCCGGGGACTCGGGCAGCTCGGGCAGCGGCCGCACGTGGGAGCTGTCGTGCGTGATGCGGCCGGTCTCGGTCCACTCGCGCAGGCCCTCGAGGAAGAAGTCGTCGGTGAAGTCGACGGACCAGGTGGTGGAGTACTCCCGGTCCATCTTCGTCATGCCGGCGTTCACACCGAGCAGGCCGACCAGACCGGGCCAGGTGCCGTCGAAGTTGGCGACTGTCAGGACGGGCCCTTCGTGGGTGCGCAGGCCGGCCAGCACGTGGTGGCTGTACTGCCACACCGCTTCCGCGACGATCAGCGGGGCCTGGGGCGGGATGGCCTTGAAGACCTCCAGCCCGGCGCGCTGGCTGTCGATGAAGCCGTGCCCCTTGTCCGGGTCGTACGGGTGGGCTCGCCGCACGGTCCAGCCGAGCCGGGCGAAGGCCTCGGTGACGCCCTTCTCCAGCGCTTCCTGCGTGGGCCAGCCCGCCGCGTTGGCAGCCGGGCGCAGATCACCGCTGGCGATCAGGTACGCGGTGCGCGGCGGGGCACTGAGCTGCGGTCGGGACTCGGGCAGCCGGTAGGTCACGACTCCTCCAGATGGGTCAGGGACAGCCGGGCGAGGACGATGCCGCGCCGCTGCCAGGTGTAGGTGATGAGCAGGTCGGGTCCGTCGAGGACGGCGGTCGGGTAGGAGAACTCGGCGACGCCGCTGGTCACCACACCGGCGTCACCCGGCGCGAAACCGGGCCGCGCGTGCGGGTCGAGCCGTTGCGGCACGGCGGGGTCCACGAGGGTGAGGCCGTCGTCGACGACGGCCACCTCGCGCCAGGTCATGCCGTCGTCGTCGGAGACGGACACGACCAGGGGGCAGCGGCTGCCCCAGTCCTGGGACGAAGGGTTGTGGACGCAGGCGGCGCGGCCGGAGGGCAGGGCGAGGGCGCACAGCCCGGAGTTGTTGTTCGGCAAGCCGGTCGGCACAGCCAGGCTCCAGCGGCGTCCGCCGTCGCGCGAGACGGCGCGGTGGGCGCGGCTTTCGGTGCTGCGCATCAGGGCCACCGGGCCGTCGGGCCCCAGCCACAGCGACGGCTGGATGTGGCCCGCGCCCCGCAGCGCCGCGCGATCTACGGGGATCGGGGCGCGCGACCAGGTGGCGCCACTGTCCGCCGAGACATCGACGAAGGGATCCCAGCGGGCCGGTTTTGCCCAGTGCTCGACCGAGGCGGGGGCCGGCCACAGGCCCTCGGGGGTGACCAGCGGCGGGTTCTTCACCGGCCCGCGGCCGCCGGACAGGTCGCCCGGGACGAGCTCCCGCGGCCGCTCCCAGGTGGCACCGCCATCCCGCGTACGGGTCACGAGGGTGACCCACTCCGAGATCCGCGGCCCCGCCTTCGCGAACAGCCACAGCACCCCGTTCTCGGACGGGTCCGGCGCCGGCACGGGGTTCCAGTGCGCCATGTCGTATCCGGTGTCGAGTGCGTGCACCCCCGCCGGGCCCGACAGCCAGATGCGGTTGTCCGGCGTGCCCTCGCGGGTCCCCGCGAACCAGGCGACCAGCGGGGCGCCTCCGGTGGGGGCGGCGACGGTCGAGGCGTGGCACTGGCGCCACCGCGGATCGTCGACGGTCACGAACGTACGGGTGAGGGCGGCCGGAAGGGCGGTGGCTTCGGGGCGGGGCATCTCGGTCTCCGGAAGAGGAGCGGTCACGAGGCGCGGCGGTGACGCCCGGGAAACTCTGTGAGGGAGGCCCGCATCCGGTCGTGGGAGCCGGCCAGGTGCTCGTCGAGCATCGCGAGGAGGGGTTCTGTCGCGCCGGTACGGATGAGTTCCGCGAGGTTGGCGTGGTCCTGCGCGGTGGGGTGCAGATCACGGTCGCGGGTGTTCGTCACATCGAGCATGGCCGCGAACAGCGGCCGGTGCGTGGCCCATGCAGCCGCGAGCCTGCGGTTGTCGGACAGCTCGTAGAAGGCGCTGTGGAAGTCCAGGTCGGCTGCGGCGAACCGGGTCGGATCGCGGTCGTCCGCCGCCTGTCGCATGATCTCCAGCGTCGCGTCGAGAACCGACCAGTCCGCGGAGGCCGGCCGTGCGATCGTCTCCCGGACGGCAAGGCCCTCGAGCGCACCGCGCAATGCGTACAGCTCGCGCAGATCGTCGTCGTCCAGGCCGCGTACGGACACTCCGCGGCTGCGGGGTTCCACCAGTCCCTCGCTCTCGAGCTGGCGCAGCGCGTCGCGCACCGGCCCACGACTGACGCCGAACTCCTCGGCGACTTTGCCCTCGACGAGGTGCGTGCCGGGCGTCAGGTCACCGCGTACGACGAGCGCGCGCAGCTGCTCGAGGACCTGAGCCCCCAGGGACGGCCGGGTGATGGGGCTGACGCGCATGGTCTCTCCCCCTTCCTTGCTTCTCCCTGCGATATCGCGCAGGCACTGTGCGTGTACGGGCTCATCGCCGGTGACCGGAACGTACTTCAGCTAACGGTTAACCGTCAACGAAAATCGTTGACGGTTAACCGTTCTCAATGCATAGTCATGCCCGGGCACGACGACGTGCCTCCCCGGCCACGCACGGGGCGGCGAAGTTGGGGAGGGACGCGCATGGCCGCGACCACTCCGCAGACCGACCGGCGCTACGCCTGGAAGGTCGCGGCATCCAGTTTCCTGGGCAACACGCTCGAGTACTACGACTTCCTGGTCTACGGCACAGCAGCAGCCGTGATCTTCCCGAAGGTCTTCTTCCCCGGCGAAGAAGGGTTCCTCGGCACCCTGGCCGCGTTCGGCACCTTCGCCGTCGGCTTCCTCGCCCGGCCGCTCGGCGGCCTGGCGTTCGGGCGCCGCGGTGACGTACACGGACGCAAGTCCACGCTGCTGCTCACGCTGTCCCTGATGGGCCTGTCCACCATCGCCATCGGACTGCTCCCGGGCTACGACACCATCGGCGTCCTCGCGCCGGCGCTGCTCGTCCTCCTGCGTCTCGTGCAGGGTTTCGCCGTCGGCGGCGAATGGGGCGGCTCCATGATCATCGTCCTCGAGTCGGCCCCGGACCACCGGCGCGGCTTCTATACCGCCTGGCCCAATATCGGCGGCTTCTCGGCCCAGATCCTCATCACCGGCCTCTTCGCATGGGTGTACACCCTGCCGGAGGACGCGCTCTACGCCTGGGGCTGGCGAATCCCGTTCCTGCTGTCCGCCATCATCCTGGCCGTGACGTTCTGGCTGCGGCGCTCGCTGCACGAAAGCCCCGTCTTCACCGAGACCAGCGGCCGGCCCGCCGAGGCCACATCCCGGCCGGAGACGCCGAAGCGCGCCGGCGGGCCGATCCGCGCCATCTTCCTGGAGGACTGGCGCAACCTGCTGCTCATCGTCGGCTTGCGCTTCGCCGAAGCCCTCCCGTACTTCCTGCTCACCGTCTTCGCCCTGTCGTACGCCAGCGGCTCCCTCGGCCTGGACAAGTCCACCCTGAACATGGCGGTCCTCATCGTCTCGGTGCTCGCCTTCCCGGCGCACGGACTGTACGCGGCGCTCTCGGACCGCAAGGGGCGGCGACCGGTCTACCTGCTCGGTGCCATCGTCGTGGCCGTCGCGGCGTTCCCCTTCTTCTGGCTGTTGCAGTCCGGGAACTTCCTGCTGATCGTGCTCGGCTACGTCCTCGTCCTCAACCTCGGCCACAACGCCATCAACGCGGTCCAGCCGGCATTCTTCGCCGAGCTCTTCCCCGCCGACCGCCGCTACACAGGCGCCGCCGCGGGCCGCGAGATCGCCTCCATCCTCACCGGCGGCCTGACCCCGTTCATCGCCACGGCCCTGGCCGGCCCGGACGGCACCCGCTGGCCCTTGGTCGCGGGGTACGTCGTCCTTGGCGCCGTGATCACCATGGTCGCGGTGTGGAAGTCCCCCGAAACCTTCCGCCGCGACCTGCGCAGCACGGGAGCCGGCTCATCGGCCGCGGCGTCCGGTGCTCATGCCGGGCAGTGCTGAGACCCCGGTGAGGTCCGCCCGGGCCGGATGGCGTGGGGCGCGGAGTGCACCCGCCTCGCCTTCGCCCGGCACCCCGGACACCGTGGCGGCGGACCGCAGGCCGCCGCCTCCACGCAGAGCACCTCGGCGGACACGCTCACCCGCTCCAACCGCACATCGATCCCAGGAAACAGCACATCTTCGAGCGATCCAGCCCCCGTGATCGAGAACTGCCCAGGAGGAACGTTCCCGCATCACCCTCTGACCTGGTCCCAAGTCGAACGAGGGATCCGGCACCTTCGGGACGTCGGGGCGGCCGAACACCTCACCCCGATCATCTGGCGTCGCAGGGACGGATACATGTTCGGGTGGTCGCCCAGTAGGTCAGCGGCCGGTCCCCCGCCGTGCCCTGGGTCGACGCGGCCATCTCCATCGCCACCCACAAGGCGAACGTCTGGATCGACCTGTCGGGCTGGTCACCCAAGTACTTCCCCACGCAGCTCGTGGAGCAGGCGAACAGCCTCCTGCGCCACAAAGTCCTCTTCGGATCCGACTTCCCGCTCCTGGCACCGGAACGCTGGCTGCACGACTTCGGACAACTCGACATCAAGGACGACGTGCGCCCGCTCATACTCAAGCGGAACGCCACGACGCTTCTCGGCCTGGCCGCACAGTAGGTCCCAGGTCTCCGCCCCCTCGAACCCCCATCAGGCAGCCGATACCTTGTGGGGGTACGGTCGGGGGGCGGACAGTGATCGAAGAGGAAAGGCACGGCTGTGGGTAGCACGCGGGCAGGCAGGCGGCGCATCGCCCAGCTGCTGACCGTGTGCACGGTGCTGTTCGGCCTGTTCCTCATGCACGGCGCCCCCACCGCAGCCGCAGGGGGCTGCCACGGGGCCATGCCCACGAGCACGGCCTCGCCGATGCCTGAGAGCCACGACGCCGCAGTGACGGCCATGGCCGCGCACCCTCCGATCCCCGCCGCCCGGGTCATGGACTCCGCCGGAATGCCCGGTGTGCTGTGCGTCTCGACCCCCGCCCACGAGCGGACCCCCTTGCCCGCCCCCGGCCTGCTCGACGTGGTCGGCATCGCCGTGCTCGCCCTGGCGACGCCGGCACGGCGAGCAGCCGTCGGCGGGACGGGGCGGCGCGCGCCACCGGGCAGCGGACGAGAACTCCTGCTGAAGGTGTGCGTCGCGCGGACGTGACAGGTACGCGCCGGAACCCGGCCCCAGGCCGGAGCCGGCCATCGCGTCCTGCTCGTCTCCGCGCGCCATCGGTATGGTGCGCCCACCCGGAAAGACTCCGTTTCGATGCACATCTCCTCCCGTTTTGCCGGTCGCCGCAGCCTCGCGGCCGCCACAGCCGCGACAGCTCTCGCGCTGACGCTGACCGCCTGTGGCTCTTCCAACGACTCCTCGTCCATGCCCGGCATGGACCACGGCAGCAAGGCCTCCGCGTCCCCCTCTCCGAGCGCGTCGCACGCGATGACAGACATGCCCGGCATGGACCACATGGCTACCGGAAACGGCCTGTCCGACACCTCGGACGGCTACCGCCTCACCTCCGAGAACGCGAGCCTGCCGTCCGGTAAGCAGGCCGCCTACCGGTTCGCCGTCACCGGCCCGGACAGCAAGCCGGTCACCGCCTTCGCCCTCGACCAGACGAAGCGGATGCACTTCTACGCCATCCGCTCCGACCTGACCGGGTTCCAGCACATCCACCCGACGATGGCCACCGACGGCACGTGGAACGCGGATCTGGCCGCCCTCGCCCCGGGCTCGTGGCGCGTGTTCGCCTCCTTCGCCCCCGATGCCGGGCCCGGCCAGGGCAAGGACTTCGTGCTCTCCCGCAGGGTCACCGTGCCTGGCGACGCCGCGAAGAGCCCGCTGCCCGCCCCGGCGACCGCCGCACGCGTCGACGGGTACACCGTCACCGTCAAAGGCGAGCCCATGGCGGGGATGGCTCACCCGCTGACCGTCTCCATCGCCAAGGACGGCAAGCCCGTCAAGGACCTGCAGCCCTATCTGGACACCTACGCCCACCTGACCGCCTTCCATGAAGGCGACGCCGCATTCGCCCACCTCCACCCCACCACCAAGGTGACCGGCGACCACGGCGGACCCGACCTCGCCTTCCACGCCGAACTGCCCACCTCCGGCAACTGGCGGCTGTTCCTGCAGTTCAAGACCGGAGGCACGCTGCACACCGCCGCTCTGACCCTGCACGTGGGCTGACCTCCGCCGGGGCGCCACCTCCCCGGTGGCGCCCCGCTCCCCCACCACGGCGTGTCCGCGCCGCGTACGCCGCATCCGGGGAGGAAGGCTGCGCAGATGCACGCCGTACTGCACGCACTGTCGATCGCCGGGTCCATGACCTGGGAGATCACCTGGGCTCTGATCCTGGGCTTCGCCCTGTCCGCCGTCGTCCAGGCCGTGGTCCGCAAGTCCACCGTCGTCTCACTGCTCGGCGACGACCGGCCACGCACCCTCGCGACCGCCGCGGGCCTCGGCGCGGCGTCCTCGTCCTGCTCCTACGCCGCGGTGGCTCTGGCACGGTCACTGTTCCGCAGGGGCGCGCACTTCACTGCCGCGATGGCCTTCGAGATCGCCTCCACGAACCTCGTCGTGGAGCTCGGCGTCATCCTTGCCCTGCTGATGGGCTGGCAGTTCACCGCCGCGGAATTCGTCGGCGGCCCCGTCATGATCGCCCTGCTGGCCGTCCTGTTCCGCCTGTTCCTGCGCGACGCGCTCCTGCGTCAGGCCCGTGAGCAGGCAGAACGCGGACTCGCCGGGTCGATGGAAGGCCATGCCGCGATGGACATGGCCGTCGACCGCAAGGGCTCCTTCACCCGGCGGCTGCTCTCCCGCGAGGGCTTCACCGCGACGAGCCACGTGTTCGTCATGGAGTGGGCGGCGATCCTGCGTGACCTCGTCGTCGGTCTGCTCATCGCCGGCGCCATCGCCGCCTGGGTCCCGGACTCGTTCTGGCGCGCCTTCTTCTTCGACGGCCACCCGCTCGCCGCGAAACTGTGGGGACCCGTCGTCGGCCCGCTGGTCGCGATCGCCTCCTTCGTGTGCTCCATCGGCAATGTGCCGCTGGCGGTGGTGCTGTGGAAGGGAGGCATCAGTTTCGGCGGCGTGGTCGCGTTCATCTTCGCCGACCTGCTGATCCTGCCGATCCTCAACATCTACCGGAAGTACTACGGCGCCAGGATGGCAGCCTTCCTCCTCTGCACGTTCTATGCCGCGATGGTCATCGCCGGATACGTCGTCGAATTCGCCTTCGGAGGCCTCGGCCTCATCCCCGACCAAGCCGAGGCGAAGGTCCCCACGGAGGGCGTCAGCTGGAACTACACCACCTGGCTCAACATCGCCTTCCTCACCCTCGCCGCCGTCCTTGTGACGCGGTTCTGCCGGACCGGTGGGCCGGCCATGCTCCGCATGATGGGCGGCTCACCGGACACCGGTCACGACCACGCCGGACACCGGTGACTGTCGAACACCGCCGACCCTCAGGGCGTCGGCGATCGCGTTGATGTACGCGGGGTCCTTCAGGAGTCGCTGCCCGCTCTCGATCATCGACAGCCGCTGGGTCGTCTTGTCATGACCCTGGACAGCGCACCTGAGGGCGTGCTGTCATGCCAACTGCCCGTTCCTTCCAACGTTGTACAACGCAGGCGACGAGCCGCCCCCCTTCCTCAGTCAAGGAGGATTCGTGCGCACCAAACGACTCAGAGGCCGACTGGCCATGCTGCTGGCCGCGGGACTGGGCCTCGCGGCACTCACCGTGTCACCGTCGGCGACAGCGGCCGACGACCCGGTCGAACCCCACGGCCTGAAGGGCGAGTACTACACCCAGTCCGCCGCCGGAGCCTTCGACTTCCACGAGCTCAAGGCCACTGGCTTCGACCCGAAACTCGACTTCGACACCCTCGAGCCGCGGCTGCGGACGGCCACCGGCCAGGCCGACGATGTCAGTGTGCGCTGGACGGGCAAGGTCGTACCGGAGAAGACCGGCGCGACAACGTTTTCCATCATCGGCGACAACGGCTTCCGGCTCTGGGTCGACGGCAAGCTCGCCATCGACCACTGGGTCGACGACTGGGACAAGGAACAGACCTCCCAGCCCGTCGAGTTGACGGCCGGCAAGGCGTACGACATCAAGGTCGAGTACTTCGAGCACTTCGGCGGCTCGAACCTCCATCTGCGCTGGACCGAGCAGGGCGAGAGCAAGGAAGCGATCCCCTCCTCCGCCTTCCGTCTCCCCGACGGCTGGGACTACGACGGGGCGATATCCACGACCGTCCTCAAGGACGGCCGCACCCTCAAGCTCGACTTCGCGCAGTCCCTCGCCGCCCCGCCGGCCGGCCTCGCGGATCACCTCCAGGCCGTGATCGGCGGAGCCCAGTGGCCGCTCACCACGATCAAGGCCGACCCGGCCGACCCCCGCAGCCTGCTCGTCGGGCTCAAGGAGCCGGTCGTGGGCAAGAAGGGCGGCGGCGCGTCCGGCCAGGCCGATGTCACGTACGACGGCAAGGGCGGGCTGACCAGCACCGGCGACAAGGCCGTCGGCCAGTTCTGGAGCAGCGGCCCGAACGACTCCGAGTACGAGCTGCGTACCAAGTGGGCCGACGAGGTGGGGCCGAAGAACGCCCACCCCGAGTACCCGCGCCCGCAGCTCACCCGGGACGCCTGGCAGAACCTCAACGGCGAGTGGCAGTTCGCCGCGGCGAAGTCCGGTGACAAGCCGCCGGTCGGCAAGCAGCTCGGCGAGAAGATCCTCGTGCCCTACCCGGTCGAGTCGCAGCTCTCCGGCATCGAGCGCCACGAGGACCGCATGTGGTACCGCCGCACCTTCACGGTCCCCGCGGGCTGGAAGGTCGGTGACGGCAAGCACCTCCAGCTGAACTTCGGCGCCGTCGACTGGCAGTCCGAGGTGTACGTCAACGGCACCAAGGTCGCCGAACACAAGGGCGGCTACGACAAGTTCAGCGCCGACATCACGGATGCGCTGAAGCCGGGGCGCACCCAGGAGCTGATCGTCGGCGTCTACGACCCGACGGACGCGCGGGGCGGCGAGAACCCGCCGGTCGGCAAGCAGCGCCTCGACCCGAGCGGCATCTGGTACACCCCCTCCTCCGGCATCTGGCAGACCGTGTGGATGGAGCCGGTCGCGGCCGATCACGCCGCCGACCTCAAGATCACACCGGACGTCGAGGCGGGCAAGGCCACCGTCGAGGCCAAGGGCGTACGGGACGGCGTGCCGGTCACTGCGACGGCGTACGACGGCAAGCGCAGGGTCGCCACGGCGAGCGGGGTCACCGGCGCGCCACTGACCCTGAAGATCGACAAGGCGCATCTGTGGTCGCCCGACGACCCGTTCCTCTACAACCTCAAGGTGAACGTCGGCAAGGACAGCGTCGGCAGCTACTTCGGGATGCGCTCCATCTCCGTCGAGAAGGTGAACGGCACGCCGCGCACCCTCCTCAACGGCAAGCCCGTCTTCATGATGGCCACGCTCGACCAGGGCTTCTGGCCCGACGGGCTGCACACCGCGCCGACGGACGAGGCGCTGGCCTACGACCTGAAGACGCACAAGCAGATGGGCTTCAACTCGGTCCGCAAGCACATCAAGGTCGAGCCCGACCGCTGGTTCTACTGGGCGGACAAGCTCGGTCTGATGGTGTGGCAGGACATGCCGGCCATGAGCGCGGCGCCGGACGCGGCCGCGCGCGCCGAGTACGAGCGCGAGATGAAGACGATGATCGACCAGCACAGCAGCCACCCCTCGGTGGTCATGTGGGTCACCTTCAACGAGGGCTGGGGCCAGTACGACGTGGGCCGCATCGCCGAGCAGGCCAAGGCCTGGGACCCGACGCGGCTGGTCAACAACATGTCGGGCCTCAACCTCGGGGCGGACGGCGGGACCGGCGACATCATGGACGAGCACGGCTACCCGAGCCCGGCCCTGCCGCCGCATCCCGACGGCAAGCGCGCCCTGGTCAGCGGCGAGTACGGCGGCCTCGGCCTCGCGGTACCCGGTCACGCGTGGGCGGTGCAGCAGTCGTACGTGGACGTCGACCCGGCGAAGTACACGGACGACTACCTCGCGCGGCTCGCCGAGGTGCACAAGCTGGCCTGCCAGGGCAGCAACGGCGCCGTGTACACGCAGATCTCGGACGTCGAGGGTGAGCTCAACGGCCTGGTGACGTACGACCGCAAGATCGTCAAGCCGGATGTGAAGCGGGTGAAGGCGGCGCAGGACGCGCTGATCCGCGACGCCTCGCAGGCGACCGTGGCCGGCTGCTCCGGCAGCTGAGCACGGTCTGACATGTGCCCGGTCCCCCTTCCGCCCCGTCGGGGCGGAAGGGGGACCGGGGCGCGGCTCGCCTTCCTTGCGCGAGCGCGGCCCTCCGCATCCCCTCCCCCCCCCCCCGAACAGGAGCACCCGCATGCCTGTCAGCAGACGCGCCCTTCTCGGTGCCGGCGCCCTGGGCCTGGGCGCCGCGGCGCTCGGCGGCCGGTTCGCCACGTCCGCCGCGGCGGCTTCACGCCCGTCGGCCGGCTCTCCGCTCCCGGACGCGTTCCGGAAGCTGCCCTCCGGCAGTGTCACCGCCCGCGGCTGGCTCGCAGGACAGCTGAAGCTCCAGCTCGACGGGCTGTGCGGCCGGTACGAGGACCTCTCCCACTTCCTGGACTTCGCCAACACCGGCTGGGTGCACCCCGAGCGCGGCGCGTGGGAGGAACTGCCGTACTGGCTGCGCGGCTACGTCCCGCTCGCCGTCGCCACCGGTGACGAGCACGCCCTGACCCGTTCGAGCGAGTGGATCGACGCGATCCTCGCCACGCAGGACAGCGACGGCTTCTTCGGCCCGCGCGCGCTGCGCACCTCGCTCAACGGCGGTCCGGACTTCTGGCCGTTCCTGCCGCTGCTGATGGCGTTGCGGACCTACGAGGAGTACACGCGCGACCGGCGCGTCGTCCCGTTCGTCACACGCTTCCTGCGTTTCATGAACGCCCAGGGCACCGGAGCCTTCAACTCCAGCTGGGTTTCGTACCGTTGGGGCGACGGGCTCGACATCGTGGTGTGGCTGTACCGCCGTACCGGGGAGAAGTTCCTCCTCGATCTGGCGGGCAGGATGCACACCCTCGGCGCGGACTGGACAGGCGTCACGCCCTCGCGCCACAACGTGAACATCGCCCAGGGATTCCGTGAGCCGGCCCAGTACGCACAGCTCACCGGCTCGGCCGAGCTGACCCGGGCCACCTACCGCGGTTACGACGCGGTGATGGGTGCGTACGGCCAGTTCCCCGGCGGCGGCATGGCGGGCGACGAGAACTACCGGCCCGGCTTCGGCGACCCCCGCCAGGGCTTCGAGACCTGCGGCATCGTCGAGTTCATGGCCAGCCATGAACTGCTCACACGCATCACCGGTGACCCGGTCTGGGCGGACCGCTGCGAGGAACTCGCGTTCAACATGCTTCCCGCCGCACTCGACCCGCAGGGCAAGTCCCTGCACTACGTCACCAGCGCCAACAGCGTCGACCTGAACAACACCCCGAAGACACAAGGGCAGTTCCAGAACGGCTTCGCCATGCAGTCCTTGCAGCCCGGCGTCGACCAGTACCGCTGCTGCCCGCACAACTACGGCATGGGCTGGCCCTACTTCAACGAGGAGCTGTGGCTCGCCACGCCCGGCGACGGGCTCGCCGCCGCCATGTACGCCCCCTGCACGGTCCGTACGCGGGTCACCGGCTGCACCGAGGTGACCATCGTCGAGGAGACCGGCTATCCCTTCACCGAGGCCGTCGAGTTCAGGCTCTCCACCCCGAAGCCGGTGCGTTTCCCGCTCCAGCTGCGCATCCCGGGGTGGTGCCGCGGGCCCGAACTCCTCGTCAACGGCAAGCGCCTGGCGGCCGAGGACGGACCGGTCTGGGTCAAGGTGGAGCGCACCTGGCACGACGGTGACGTGGTGACGCTGCGCCTGCCGCAGCACACTTCCGTACGCCACTGGCCCGACAACCATGACGCCGTCAGCGTCGACCACGGACCGCTCACCTACTCCCTGAAGATCGGCGAGCAGTACGAGCGCTACGCGGGCGACGACACGTTCCCCCACTACGAGGTGCACGCGACCTCCGCCTGGAACTACGGTCTGTCGCCCGACGCCGGGCTCTCGTTCCGGCGCGACGACGGGCCGGTCGGGGACAACCCTTTCACCCACAGAACGACTCCGGTGCACATCACCGCGCGTGCCCGTCGCATCGAGGAGTGGGTCGCGGACGACGAGCACGTCGTCGCGCCCCTGCAAAGCGGACCTGCCCGCAGCGACGCACCCGTCGAGACCGTGACACTCGTCCCCATGGGCGCGGCCCGGCTGCGGATCACGGCGTTTCCCCAGGCCTCGCCCGACGGCAGGGCATGGACGCCGGAGCCCGCGTTCCGGCGCATCGCCAACAAGCACAGCGGGAAGGTTCTGGCGGTCGACGGCATGTCGACGGAGAACAGTGCCCGCGTCGTCCAGTTCGCCAACTCCGGTACGGGCGATCACGCGTGGCAACTCGTCGACAAGGGCGACGGCTGGCATCTGATCCGTAACGGCCAGAGCGGCAAGGTCCTCGGGGTCGACGGGATGTCCACGGCGGACAGCGCACACGTCGTCCAGTACGAGGACAACGGCACCGCCGACCACCTGTGGGCGCTCGTCGACAGCGGGGACGGGTGGTACCGGATCCGCAACAAGAACAGCGGCAAGGTCCTCGGCGTGGACGGGATGTCGACGGCGGACAGCGCGCAGGTCGTCCAGTTCGATGACAACGGGACGGACGACCACTTGTGGCGGCTGCTCTGACGTGACGTCGTGACCGTTCGTGGCGCGCCGGGGGGATCCCGGCGCGCCACGGTGTCGGTGTGCCGGGGACGGCGCGCCGGGGGTCCTGGGTGTCAGGAGCCTGTGTGCCGGGCGTCCTGCGTGTCGGCGTGTCGGGGGTCCGGTGCGTCGGGGTCTCGTTCCCCTGCTTGTCCGGCTGCCGGTGCCTGGCAAAATCCGTTCCCCTTGCCACCTTTCACTATGCGGACGTATAACGTTGCAAGCCCGGCTCCAGAGCCTTTGCGCCGGGGCCATGGCTCCGGCGCCGTGCGGGCACGCACCGGTCCCGGCGCCCGGCAGGCCACCGGAAGGAATGTTGTGCGGGTCAGCCTCAAAGACGTCGCCGCGCGTGCGGGCGTGTCGATCAAGACCGTCTCGAATGTGGTGAACAACTACCAGCACGTCACACCCGCGATGCGCGAGCGGGTACAGCAGGCCATCGACGAGCTCGGCTACCGGCCCAACCTCACCGCGCGGCACCTGCGTCAGGGGCGGACGGGCATCATCGCCCTCGCCCTTCCCGAGCTGGGGAACCCGTACTTCGCCGAGCTCGCGGCCGCGGTGATCGACGCAGCCGCCCTGCACGACTACATCGTGCTCCTGGACCACACGGGCGGCCGGCGCGAACAGGAGGTCCTGGTCAGCCAGGGTTTCCGCGCCCGCGTCATCGACGGCCTGATCCTCAGCCCCATCGAGCTGGAGGCCGAGGACCTCCGTGAGCGTACGGAGAACGTGCCTCTGGTCCTGCTCGGCGAGCGCCACTACGACCTGCCCTACGACCACATCGCGGTGGACAACGTCGCAGCGGCCCGCACCGCAGTCCGCCATCTCATCGATCTGGGGCGCCGCGAGGTGGCGTTCATCGGCGCCCGCCGCGGCCACAGCCAGCCCGCCCACCTGCGTCTTCAGGGGTGGCGCGAGGAACTTCTCTCGGCGGGCCTCTCCGTGGACGACGGGCTGATCGCGACGACCGAGGGGTGGGGGCACGCGGACGGCGCGGCGGCGATGACCCGGATCCTGGAGACCGGGCGCAGGCCCGACGCCGTGTTCGCGTACAACGACCCCATCGCCATCGGAGCGATGCGGGTGCTGTCGGAGCGCGGCATGCGCGTGCCCGAGGACGTCGCCGTGGTCGGCTTCGACGATGTCGTCGAGGGGCACTTCGGGACGGTCACGCTCACCTCCGTGTCGCCGGACAAGGAGGCCATCGCGCGGATGGCGGTGGAGTCGGTCCTCGCCCGGCTCAGCGGCCAGGCGCCCGAACCCCGCCGCGTGTGGGCGGACTACCGGCTCATCGCGCGCGAGAGCACGCTGGGGCGGAGCACGTAGCCCGGGCGGCGGGGGACCATGCGCTCGTCATGCCGGGGAGAGGACTTCCCGCCGTCATCCCCGACCGACCCGAGCAGATACCTGTACCAGCTCCTTACAACGTTGTAATGTCCAGGCGTCCGCAGCTGCCGGTCTCCGGCTCCGTCCGCGCCCGCATCGGCATCGCCCGCGTCCGGCGCCGACCGGAGCCCGGCCCTCACCCCCGCGAGGAGCCCATGTCCTTCACCGCCCCTTTCTCGGCATCCTTCGGCGCCACCCCCTCGGGCCTCCCGGTCGAGCGCTGGACTCTGTGCAGCGCGAGCGGAGTCGAGGCCGCCGTGCTGACGTACGGCGCTGTACTGCACTCCCTACGTGTCCCCGGTCCCGGGAGGCGGCCGCCCGCCGAGGTCGTGCTCAGCCTCCCGGACGTGAAGCACTACGCCACCCATGGCGCGTATCTCGGCGCCGTGGTGGGGCGGTTCGCCAATCGCATCGCCGCAGGCACGTTCACCCTGGACGGAACGCGGCACCACATCCCCGGCAACGACCGGGGCAACTCGCTGCACGGCGGGGCCGACGGGTTCGACCGCCGGGTGTGGCGGGCCGAGCCGTGCGAGCGGTCCGACGGCGCCGCGAGTGTGCGGCTGAGCCTGGAGAGTCCGCACGGCGACCAGGGCTTTCCCGGTTCGCTCCAGGTGTCCGTCACCTACACTCTCGCGCCCGACGGATCCCTGACGCTCGACTACCACGCCGTCACCGACCGCCCCACGCCCGTCAATCTGACGCACCACGCCTACTTCAACCTCTCCGGCCACCCGGACCGAGGGGCGCTCGACCACCTGCTGACGGTGGACGCCTCCGCGTATCTGCCCATCGACGAGACGGGCCTTCCGCTCCCCGGGGCACCCGCACCGGTGGCCGGTTCGCCGTTCGACTTCACCCGGGCACGGCGGATCGGTGCGCGGATCACCGAGCGCGACGAGCAGTTGGCGCGCGCCGGCGGCTACGACCACTGCTGGGTGCTCGGCGACCCTGACCATCCGTCCGGCGAGGGGCAGTTGGGCCTGCGCCGCGCGGCTCGCCTCGAGGACCCCGGCAGCGGGCGCGTGCTCGAGGTGCACACCAGCGAGCCGGGACTCCAGGTCTACGCGGGGCAGCAACTCGACGGCGGATTGCGCGACTTGCTGGGTCGCAGACTTGGCGCCCACGCGGGCCTGTGCCTGGAGACGCAGCACTTCCCCGACTCCCCCAATCGTCCCGACTATCCGAGCACCGTCCTGCGCCCGGACCAGGCCCTGCGCAGCCGGACCGTGCTCGGCTTCCCGCACCTCACAGCGGTCGCACGATGACCGCGGCCGGGCGGCCCACCCGAATCACAGGGCGGTCACGTCCCGCACAAAGGCTTTACACCCTCCTTTCAACGATGTAAAAACCTCCTGCGGGCGAATCAGTCCAGGCTCCCCCCTCGTCGAGCCGCATATCGCCGCCCTCACTGCTCCCTGCCACCCTCCGTCGCCGCGCCACCCGGATCGGGGTCACCATGAAGCACTTCGCCCACCGCCGTCACCTCACCGCCCGCCCTGTGATCGTGGCCCTGGCCGCCGCCATGGCCCTCACCGCCTCCGGCTGCGCCAAGTCCGAGGACGACGCCGCGAACAAGTCCGACTCCTCCGCGTCCGCCGCCGACGCGGGCCAGAAGGTCGTCACGCCGAAGCCCGGCAGCAAGGGCTGCACGATCGCCGCGTACGGCGGGAAGAAGCTCGACCTCAAGAACGCCACGGTCGGCTTCTCGCAGTCCGAGAAGGAGGCCAACCCCTTCCGGATCGCGGAGACGGCCTCGGTCAAGGCCGAGGCGAGCAAGCGCGGTCTGAAGCTGCTCACCGCCAACGCCCAGTCGCAGTTCTCCAAGCAGATCAGCGATGTGCAGGACCTCCTCGCCAAGGGCGCCGACCTACTGGTGATCGCCCCGCTCAACTCGGATGGCTGGGAGCCCGTGTTGAAGGCCGCCGCGGCCAAGAAGGTGCCCATCGTCACCATCGACCGCAAGATCAACGCTACGGCGTGCAAGGACTACGTCAGCTTCATCGCGTCGGACTTCGTCGACCAGGGCAAGCGCGCCGCCGACCAGATGATCGAGGCGACCGGCGGCAAGGGCGAGGTCGCGATCCTGCTCGGCGCCGCGGGCAACAACGTCACCACCGAGCGCACCAGGGGCTTCAAGGACCGCATCAAGGAGAAGGCCCCGGACCTCAAGGTCGTCTTCCAGCAGACCGGCGACTTCGCCCGCGAGAAGGGCCAGCAGGTCACCGAGCAGCTGATCCAGTCCAAGCCCGGCATCAAGGGGATCTACGCCGAGAACGACGAGATGGGCCTCGGCGCGGTCGCCGCGCTCAAGGGCGCCGGCAAGAAGGCCGGTGACGTGAAGATCGTGACGGTCGACGGAACGCGCAACGCCGTCCAGGGCATCGTCGACGGCTGGATCAGCGGTGTCATCGAGTCCAACCCGCGCTTCGGCCCGCTCGCCTTCCAGACCCTCGACACGTTCACCCAGGGCAAGGAAGTCCCCCAGGACGTCATCATCGAGGACGGGGCCTACGACGCGAAGAACGCCAAGTCGGACATCGGCAAGGCGTTCTGACACGACTTCAGGCGGGTGGGGGTGGGCCTGCGCAGGCCCACCCGCACTCGCCCCTGATCCATACTCCCCTCTGCTCCCCTGCCCTAGCCCTCACTCCACTCTGGAGGCACAGGTGGCTCCCTCCGCCGAAGTCCTCACCGTCCGCGGACTCAGCAAGTCGTTCCCCGGCGTCCGGGCCCTGGACGGCGTGGACCTCGCGCTGCACGCCGGTGAGGTCCACGCCTTGATCGGCGAGAACGGCGCCGGCAAGTCGACGCTCATCAAGGTCCTCACCGGCGTGTACCGGCCCGACGCGGGAGACATCACCTTCCAGGGGCGCCCGGTCTCTTTCGCCACGCCGCTGGAGGCCCAGCACGCGGGCATCTCCACGATCTACCAAGAGGTCAACCTCATCCCGCTGTTGAGCGTGGCCCGCAACCTCTTCCTGGGCCGCGAGCCGCGCAACCGGCTCGGGCTGCTCGACTTCGGCCGTATGCACCGCGAGGCCGAGGAGACGCTGCGCGCGTACGGGGTGCGGGTGGACGTGCGGCAGCCGCTGCGGACGCTGGGCGTCGGCGCCCAGCAGATGGTGGCGCTGGCCCGGGCCGTCGCCACCGACGCGCGTGTCGTCATCATGGACGAGCCGACCTCCTCCCTCGAACCTCGCGAGGTGGAGACCCTGTTCGAGGTGATCCGCCGGCTGCGCGCCGACGGGATCGCCGTCATCTACGTCAGCCACCGGCTCGACGAGCTGTACGCCATGTGCGACACCGTGACGGTGCTGCGGGACGGCTGCCGCGTGCACACCGGGCCGCTCGCGGATCTGGACCGGCTCACGCTGGTGTCGATCATGCTGGGGCGTGACCTGGGCGAGGTCCGCAGTGAGGGCCTGACCAAGTTCACCGGCGACCACCATGCCGCCGACTCCGAACCCGTCCTCAATGCAACAGATCTGACGGTTCCTCACAAGTTGCACGGGGTCTCGCTGGACATCCGTCCTGGCGAGGTCGTCGGTCTGGGCGGGCTGCTGGGGTCGGGGCGCACGGAGACAGCGAAGGCGATCTCCGGCGCACTGGCGTCGAAGGCGGGCAGCGTCACCGTGGCCGGCGTCCCGCTGCGCGCGGGATCCACGCCCGCCGCCATCCGCGCCGGCATCAGCCTGCTGCCCGAGGACCGCAAGAGCGAGGGCATCGTCCCCGGGCTCTCCGTCCGGGAGAACATCGCGCTGGCCGCACTGCCTAGGCTCTCCCGCTTCGGTCTGGTCTCCGAGGCCCAGGTCGACAAGATCGTGGACACCTTCGTCAAGAGGCTCCGTATCAAGGCCTCCTCGCCGTACCAGAAGGTGGGCGAGCTGTCCGGAGGCAATCAGCAGAAGGTGCTCCTGGCCCGCTGGCTGGCCATGAACCCGAAGGTGCTGCTCCTGGACGAGCCCACGCGCGGTATCGACGTGGGCGCGAAGGCCGAGGTGCAGAAGCTGGTCGACGAACTGGCCGAGGACGGCCTCGGTGTCCTGCTCATCTCCTCCGACCTGGAGGAACTCATCGAAGGGTCCGACCGCGTGGTCGTACTGAAGGACGGCGCGGTCGTCGGCGAGCTGACCGGCGACGACGTCACGGAGGACAAGCTGATGCAGACCATCGCGGCGGGCAGCCCCGGCCCCGGCGCCGCCGGAGAGGTGACCCGCCATGGCTGAGGCCGCGATACGGCCGGCCGCCCTCGACCGCGCCCGCGTGCTGCAGTGGATGCAGACGTACGGCGTGTACGCGGGCGTGGCTGTGCTGCTCGTCGTCAATATCGCCGTGACCCCGCACTTCCTGTCCGCCGAGAACTTCCGGACTCAGGCCGTACAGGTCGCGCCCGTGATCATCGTCGCGCTCGGCATGGCCCTGGCCATCGGCACCGAGGGCATCGACCTGTCCGTGGGCGCCGTCATGGCGCTCGCGGCCTCGGTCACTGCCCTCTATCTGGGGTACGGACTTGTGCCTGCCCTGCTCACGGTGGCCGTGTTCGCCGCCGTGGTGGGCCTGGCCAACGGGGCGCTGGTCGCCTGGGTCGGCGTCCAGCCGATCGTGGCCACGCTCGCCCTCATGGTCGGCGGCCGCGGCATCGCCCTGGTGCTGCTGCCGCAGCTCAAGGACCTGCACAACCCGGCGCTCGCGTCGCTCGGTTCGGGGGACGTCCTCGGCATCCCGTACCTCATCGTCATCGCCGCCGCGCTCGCGCTGCTGGTGGCCTTCGTCGTCCGGCGCACCACCTTCGGGCGGCAGTTGCTCGCCATCGGCGACAACCGGGCGGCGGCGAAGCTCGCGGGGCTGCCGGTGCGCCGGGTCCTGATGCTCGTCTACGTGGCGTGCGCGCTCCTCGCCGCTGTCGCGGGTGTGCTCGCGACCGCGCGGCTCCAGGCCAGCGACCCCACGTCGCTGGGCAATCTGATGGAACTGTCCGCGATCACCGCAGTGGTGGTCGGCGGCACCCCCCTGAGCGGCGGCAGGGTCAACATCGCCGGAACGGTGGCGGGCGCCGTCCTCATCCAGTTGCTCACCGCCACCCTCATCAAGCACGATCTGCCGCCTTCGTGGACGCAGATCGCCCAGGCCATCGTGATCGTGCTGGCGGTGTACGCGGCGCGCGGACGGGGGAAGCGATGACGGCGACCAGGACGGAAACGGAAGAGGCCGTGGCCCGTACGGAGAAAGAGCTTCCCGACGCCGAGCCCGTCGGCAGCAGCCGTTCCGAGCGGCTGAGCGCGCTGGTCCAGCAGCATGGCGCGCTCGCGGTCCTCGTGATCGTCTCAGCGGTGGCGTCACTGAGCTTCGGCTCGTTCGCCACCGGGGACAACGTGTCCAACATGGCGACGAGTTCGGCGTTCCTGGCGGTCGTCGCGCTCGGCATGACGTTCGTCATCATCACCGGCGGCATCGACCTGTCGGTCGGTTCGCTCTTCGCTCTCGGCGGTGTTCTGGCCGCGTGGGGGTCGCAGTACGGCACTTTGGTGGCGCTCCTGCTGCCGATGGCGTTCTGCGGGCTCATCGGTGTGGTCAACGGCCTGCTGATCGCCCGCTCGCGGCTCGCTCCCTTCATCGTCACGCTGGCCGCGATGCTGGGCGCGCGCGGCCTGATGCTGTCCCTGACCGACGAGGGCGCCGACACCTATCTCGTCGCCAAGGGTTCGTTCCTCGCCGAGCTCGGCCAGGGCACGACACTCGGCCTCGGCAACCCCGTGTGGATCACCCTGGCCCTGTTCGTGGCGGGCGCGGTGGCCCTGCGCCGCAGCCGCTTCGGCCAGCATGTCTACGCGGTCGGTGGCAACGAGGACGCGGCCGCTCTCATGGGTGCTCCCGTGGCCCGCACAAAGGTCATTGTCTATACGCTGTCCGGCGTCCTCGCGGGCCTGGCCGGCGCGCTCAACGCCGCCTGGCTGGCCTCCGGCGTCACGATTCTCGGCAACGGCATGGAGCTGGAGGCCATTTCCGCGGTCGTCATCGGCGGCACGCTGCTGACCGGCGGCCTCGGCTACGTCAGCGGCTCCCTGGTGGGGGTGCTGCTCCTGAAGGTCATCCAGAACGTCATCAACCAGATCGGCTCCCTCGACTCCTCCTACCAGCAGGTCGTCAGCGGCGCGTTCCTGGCGGTCGTGGTCATCGCGCAGACGTGGCTCGGCCGCAGGCGGCAGTTGTTGTGACCGATGGGCACCGTGCCCTTACGCCCTGGTACCCGGCGGGCGAGCCCGGGCGATCAGGAGGGCGGTGACCAGGCCCAGGCCGCCGAGGCCTCCGGTGACCAGGTAGCTTCCGCCGGGCCTGACCGGAGCACGCATGCCTGAGGATGGAGTCGTCGGGCGGGGCGCGGGGCCAGGGCGCACTCGGGCGACGCTGCGGCGGCCGTCTCGCCAGGCAACTTCGGTGATCGACGGGTCCTCGGCGAGCAGGTCGGCCAGGAGCGCCTCCAAGGGGGTGTTGCCGGAGACTTCCAGGCTGGAGGACCGCAGTTCTGGGTGTTCGAAGGCCGCGGCCCGCAGGAGCCCGCGTACTCCGGCGGCGGTCAGGGCGTGCTCGCCCCGCCACAGCGTCCACAGGCGGGGCGCGGGGGCGCGCTTGGCCAGCTGTTGAAGGATGGTCAGCGTGTTGTGCACGGCGGCGCGGGCAGGTGCTGGTTTGTCCGCCGTTCCGTCGTGCGGGTCCAGAACAAGCAGGATGTGGGTGTGGGCTGTTCGCCTTCGGCTCCCAGTGTGTCGGCAAGCAGTTGGGCATCCAGCGACCGGCCAGGGCGGGGTGCAGGGCCATGGTCCAGGCGGAGACGCGGGCGGTGTCGGCGATGTGTACCAGGGCGGTGGCGCGGTTGTGGTCGGGCTGCAGCTGGATGCGGTCGATCGCGGTGAGGGCGGGGCGTGGTGGACGTTGTGGCGGTCGCGGAAGTGCCGGTGCAGATCGGCGGGGTCGGAGTCGGTCCACTCAGGGCTGGGCAGCATCGCCGGGTCCAGGGCCGGGCGCGGTTGATCGTCCGGCAGCGCCCGGACGGTGGCCCGCGCGTGTATCACGATGCCGTCGTCGGTGCGTGTGAGGACTTCGGCGCGTGTCTGGCCGCCCTCGTGGACCAAGCGTGTGGTTACTTCGGGCTCAGGGTCCAGGACGAGCGGTGTCTCCAGGCGCAGGTCGGTGAGCGCGATCCGGTCGGTGCCGAAGACTTCGGCCGCGGCGGTCAGCAGTATCTCGGCGAATCCGGTGCCGGGCAGGTCGGGGGTCTCGGCGACCCGGTGGTCGGCGAGCCAGGGCATCAGCATTCCGCCGGAGCCCGAAAAGGGGGGTCCGCAGCCCCGGCCTCGGACGTTCCCGGGGCGGCCTGACCAGCGAGATCCATCTGGCCTGCGACGCCTTTGGTCGCCCACTCGCCTTCGTGGTCACGGGCGGGAACACCAACGACTGCACCCAGTTCACTACCTTGATGGAGGCGATCCGGGTGCCTCGCCTCGGCCCGGGCCGGCCTCGGGTGCGGCCCGACCACGTGCTGGGCGACAAGGGCTACAGCTCCCGGGCTATACGGACCTGCCTGCGGCGGAGGGGTATCAGCCACACCATCCCCGAACGCGCCGACCAGGTCCGCAACCGGCTCCGGCGCGGCAACCGATGCGGGCGCCCCCAGCCTTTGACAAGCGGCTCTACAAGCGGCGCAATTCGTGGAACGATGCTTCAACCGACTCAAGCAGTGGCGCGGCATCGCGACCCGCTGCGACAAGACCGTCGAGTCCTACCAGGCAGCCGTCAACCTCGCCTCGCTCCTGATGTGGGCGTGACTTTGGAAGGCAACTCCTAGCCGGGCTCCCCGGCCTCAGCCGCCCTCGGCGGCTTCGGGGTGTACGTCGCCAGCTCGGGGATGACCTCCTTTCCCAGGACTTCGATCGTGCGCAGGATGTCCTGGTGTTCGAGGTAGCCCCACTGGACGTAGCAGATGAGCTCGTCTACGCCGAGGTCGGCGTAGCGCTTCATCTTGTCGACGCAGGTCTGGGTGTCGCCGATGACGATCATGTCGGCGGCGTCGAACCGCTCGACCGGGACCTCGCCCGCGAACAGCGGCTTGAGGAGGGGGAAGGTGCGGTCCCGCTCCTCCTCGGTGAGGTGCGGGAGCTCCCATTCGAGGGTGAACACGGCCAGGTTCCGGTACCACCAGGCCACCGAGTCCCAGACCTTGGGACTCACCGGTCCGCGGCCGCCGGGACAGTGCACGAGGGTGTAGGCGGCGACCTTGTCGGTGGTCACGTCGGTGAGCGGCCGGGCCGCGGCCGCCGCCGCGCGGTACGCGGTGATCTGGGCCGCCATCACCTCCAGCGACTGCATGATCGAGAAGGAGAGCAGCCCGAGCCCGTTCGCCCCGGCGACCTCCGCCGAGCCGTTGGAGGTGGCGGCCATCCAGACCGGCGGATGCGGGTCCTGCACGGGTTTCGGAGTGACCATCCGGCGCGGGAAGCTGAAGCGCTCGGACTCGTAGGAGAAGTACTCCTCCCGCCACATCCCGCAGACGATCTGGATCGCCTCCCGCCAGTCGTCGCGGGACTTCGCGATGTCCACCCCGAAGGCGGTCTGTTCCATGGGCGTCGAGCGGCCCGTCCCCCATTCGACCCGCCCGCCGGAGAGCAGGTCGACGGTGGCCACCTTCTCGGCGATCCGCTGCGGCGGGGTGAAGCCGAAGGGGGTGAGGGTGACGCCGAAGCCGAGCCGGATCCGCTCGGTGAGCCCGGCCAGGTAGCCGAGGAAGACCTCGGAGGAGGGCATGTGCGAGCGGCCCTCGCGGAAGTGGTGCTCCACCGCCCAGACCGTGTTGAAGCCCATCCGGTCGGCGAGCCGGATCTGCTCCACCGCCTCGCGGTACGCGCGCTGCTCGGCGCGCCGCTGGCCCTGCGGGTGCGGGCCGTCCCAGGGGCGGGGTACGTCGACCTCGTACAGCACATCGAGTTTCATCGGGGCCTCCGAGCCAGAGAGATTGACGGAGCATCAGTTTCGGTATATCAAAAGAGACTTCGGAGTGCGGAAGGATTGTGGACGGCTGGGCCCGGTCCCGCAAGGGGCGGACGGGAGGGAACAGGGATGGTGCGTCCGGCGCTCGCCGCGACCCGCGCGCTCGCGGTGCTCGACTTCTTCGCGGCCCATCCGGGCGGCGCGTTCAGCCTCTCCGAGCTGTCCGCCGCGCTCGGCATCAGCCTGGCCTCGGCGCTCTCGGTGCTCCAGGCGCTGGAGGACGCCGGCTACCTCGTCCGGCACCCGAAGCGGAAGACGTACGAGCTGGGCGCCTGCCCGATCGCGCTCGGCGACGCGGCGCTGCGCGGCAACCCGGCCGTGGACCTGGCCCGCGGCCGGATGGCCGAGCTGGCCCGGGAGTTGGGTACCGAGACGGTGATCTCCGCGCCCGCCGCCCACGGCGACCAGATCGTGATCCTCTCCACCGATGGCACCCCGCAGATCCCCTCCGCGGACATCCGCCGCGGACAGCGCGTGCCGCTGGTGCCGCCGCTCGGCCAGGTCTTCTACGCCTGGTCGCCGGAGGGCCGGACGGAGAGCTGGCTGCGCCGGCTGGACGGGGTGGACGAGCGCACCCGGGAGGCCGTGCGCGCGCATATGGCCGGCGCCCTGGCGGCGGTGCGCGAGCGCGGCTACTCGGTCGCGGTGGACGGGCCCGCCCGGGTGGAGCTCGGCGGACTGCTGCAGCGGCTTGCCGAACGGCCGGTCGACGCGGACGCGCTGCGGGCCCACTTCGACGCCGTGGCGGCCGAGTTGGCCGGCAGCGCCTACGAACTGCTCGACATCGAGCCGGAGCGGGAGTACACCATCGCGACCGTGGTCGCGGCCGTGCACGACTCCGCAGGCGCGGTCGCCCTCGCGCTCACCGTCAACGGGCTGCGGCGGGCACGCGGGAGCCGGGTGGTGGAGATCGGCGAGCGGCTGGCCGGCGTCGCCCGCGCGATCACCAAGCGGACCGGCGGGCGGATCGTCCCGCTGGTCGACGTACCGCCGCCGCCCCGACAAGGGAGTTGACGCCCCCTCAGCTCGGCCCCGGCACGGCACGGGTCTTGCGCTCTGCGACGGACTCGCCCATCCTCCTCTGGCACTGTGGAGAGGCTTTCGAGATATCGAAACTCGCGGAGGCGGACAGTGACCCCGACGCCCGGCCCGGCAACGCCCGCGTACCCCCCGCAACCCGACGGCGACGCCGTCCCCGACTTCGCCGGGGCGCTGCGGCTGGACGGCAGGGCGGCGGTGGTCCTCGGCGCGGGCCAGGGGATGGGCCGGCAGATCGTGCACGCGCTCACCCAGTGCGGGGCCCAGGTGCTGGCCGTGGACGTGGACGGGCAGCGGGCGGCGGCGGTCGGCAAGGAGACCGGTGCGCTGCCGTGGACCGCCGACGCGACCGGGCGCGAGGACGCCCGGCGGCTGTGGGAGGAGGCCGAGCGGCGGTTCGGGCGGGTGCACCTGCTGGTCGACGTCATCGGCATGAGCCGCTACCGCAGTCTGCTCGAACTCACCGACGAGGACTGGTCCTGGCACCAGGACATCGTGCTGCGGCACGCCCTGCTCGCCGCCCAGTACGGCGGCCGGCACCTGGCCGCGCACGGCGGAGGGGCGCTGACCTTCGTCTCCTCCGTCTCCGGGCAGACCGGCGCCCCGATGCACGCCGCCTACGGGGCGGCCAAGGCCGGGCTGGCGGCGCTGGTCCGCTCGGCCTGCGTCGAGCTCGGGCCGCACGGGGTGCGGGTGAACGCGGTGGCGCCGGGGACGGTCTGGACGCCCAGGGTCTCCGCGTACCTCGGCGAGCAGGGGCACCGGAACAACGTGGACAACGCACCGCTGCGGCGGGTGGCCACCCCCGCGGACATCGCTTCCGCGCTGCTCTTCCTCAGCAGCGACCTGGCCGGGTACGTCAGCGGCCAGGTACTCACCGTGGACGGCGGGGTCGGCGCCAAGTTCCCCTATCCGATGCCCGACATGGACGCGGCCCCGCACTGAGCGCCGACCGCGGAGGAGGGAGAGGCGATGCCCGAGCAGCCCGCGTACCACCTGGAGGGCCGGACCGCCGTGGTCACCGGCGCGGCCTCCGGCATCGGACGGGAAACCGCGCTGGCGCCGGCCCGCGCCGGGGCCCTGCCCGCGGTCTGTGACCTGGACCGGGAGGGGCTGGAGGAGACCCGCGCGCAGCTGGCCGAGGCAGGCGTGAGTGAAGGACCCGGTCACCGGGGTCCTCGACGTCCGCGACCGGGCCGCGGTCGAGGACTTCGCCCGGCGGGCCACCGCCCGCGCGGACCGGCTCGACGTCTGGGCCAATGTGGCGGGCGTGCTGCGCGCGGCCCCGGTCGCCGAGACCACCGAGGAGACCCTGGACCTGGTCCTCGGCGTCAACCTCAAGGGCACCTGGTTCGGCTGCGCGGCGGCCGGCCGGAACACGGCCGGCCAGGGCTCCGGATGCATCGTCAACACCGCCTCGGCGGGCGCCGACACGCCCGCGCCGGGGCTGGGCGCGTACGCGCCGCCTCCAAGGCCGGCGTGCTGATGCTCACCCGTACCCTTGCCACCGAGCTCGGCCGGTACGGGGTGCGGGTGAACAGCGTCGCGCCCGGCTTCGTGGACACTCCGATGGTCGCCCGCAACTTCAGCCGCCCGGACGGGACGGTGGACCCGGACGCGCGGGAGGCGGACTTCGCCTCGCGCGCCGCGTCCTCCCCGCTGGGGCGGACCGGGGAGCCGTGGGACATCGCGATGGCCGTGCTCTACCTGGCCTCCGACGCGGCCCGCTTCATCACCGGCCAGACCATCCGGCCCAACGGCGGGGTGGTGATGCCGTGATCGGGCTTCCGCTCCCGCCACCGCGAGCGGGCCGACCCGCCTCGCCGGAGCTGCTGGAACGGCGGCGGGCGGTGCGGCGGGCGACCCCGCCCCCGGGCGAAGTCCGTTGGAAGGCCGAGGAGTTCGGCGGGGTGGCGGGCATCGCCGTCGATCCTGGCGATCCGCCGGCCGATGACTCCGCCGGCCCGCCGATCGTCCATCTGCACGGCGGCGGCTACCGCCTCGGCGGCGCCGAGGGCTGGGTCGGCCTCGCCCACCGGATGGCCCGCGCCACCGGGCGCCGGGTGATCGTCCCGGAGTACCGGCTGGCTCCCGAGCATCCCTTCCCGGCCGCGCTGCACGACGCCGCGGCCGTATGGCAGGCGGTGGCCGACCCGGCCCAGGGGCCGCCGCCCGTCCTCTCCGGGGATTCCGCCGGCGGAGGGCTGGCCGTCGCCCTGGCGCTGGCGCTCCGCTCGGCCGCTGCGGCGGAATCCCCGGCCGTCCCCGGACCGCACCGGCTGGTGCTCCTCTCCCCGCTGCTGGACCTGCGGGCCGACGCCCCGTCCTACCGACTCAACGCGGAGCGGGACCGGTTGTGGGGACGGTCCGCCGCCCGCGAGGCCGCCGAGGGCTACCTCCAAGGCGTGCCGCCGGAGGCCGAGCCCCTCGCCTCGCCACTGCTCGCCGACCCTGCGGCGCTGGCCGGGCTGCCCCCGGTGCTGCTCTTCGCGGGGACGGGGGAGGCGCTGATCGACGACGCGACCGGCTTCGCCCGGCGGGCGGCCCGGGCCCAGGTCGCGGTGGAGGCGCACTTCCTGCCGGAGCTGCCGCACGTCTGGCCGCTGCTGCTGCCGGACGACCCGCGCTCGGCGGAGGCGATGGCGAGGGTGGCCGACTTCCTCGGTCTCAGTTGAACGTCCAGCGCAGCGCCACCATCAGCGCCACCGCGCCGAGCATCGCCGCCAGGGCGTACCGGGTGCCGGCGGCGCCGTAGTGCGGGAGGTAGGCGCCGCAGAGGTTGAGAGTCACATGGCAGAGGGCGGCCGGCAGTGCGCATGCGCGCGGTGGTGTCCCAGGTGGTGACCAAGCGTCTGGGTGCTCTGCCCGTGGTCGCGGCGTTTCTGCATCGACTGCGGGTGGCCGAGATCGTCGATGATCTGTGCCCGGTGCGCGACCTCGCGCTGGCCACCCACGGCGAGGTGATCGAGGCCCTGGTCGCCAACCGGCTCACCGCCCCGCGCCCGCTGGTACGGGTGGAGGACTGGGTCAGGACCTGGGCGGTCAAGGAGGTCTTGGACCTCGATCCCGCTGTGCTCAACGACGACCGGCTCGGCCGCGCGCTGGACGCAATCGCCCCGCACCTGGAGGAGGTCACCGGCTCGGTGTCGCGGCCCAGACGATCGGCGAGATCGGGATCGACACGGCCCAGCTGAACTGGGCCCCGGTGACGAGCCGATTCTTTGAGGGCCTTGCCAGCGACTGCTAGGAGTGCGCCGGGCCCCTTCGTACGGTGCGGCGGCATCGAGATCACGCGCCCTCCCCTCCTCGAGCCTGCGCCAGCAGCAGCGCGGCGTACCAGGCCGGGCCGTGGTCCTACCGCAGTTGTGCGACCCCGGACTCACCCAAACGGGTGAACCATCCACAAGATCACCGCCGTTTGCGGCTGGTTACACGGTTCTTACCGGCACCCCGTTTGAGGCGATCGGCAACCGCCTGGGAAGCGCGGCTGGTGGCGCGGGTCGAGGAGAAGCCGAAGCGGGCCGAGCGCACGCATGCACCGCAGGAGCACCAGCCTCAGACCGCCGCTTCGGAGGCGCCGAGCTTTACCGCGGTAAAGAATGAGGACGCGGCGCACGCTCCCAGCGAGGGCCGGGCGAGGCCGGAGCCCTCAGCTCCGGCACCGGCGACGATGTCTCCGGACAACGTCCCCGAGCCCCGGCACTCCACCGGCGTCGCCCCTGACGTCCATGGGACGAAGCCTTCCGAGGAGAAGGTGAAGCAGGGCAAGCCGCTGCCCTACGACAACGGCCCGTTCATCGCGATGCACCTCGGCAAGATGATGGACGAGACCGCCCACGCGGCCTCCGTCCGCATCATGAACAAGCAGATCTGGGACAAGGCCGGAACGGCCAAAGCCCTGGACGTTCTCAGGGAGATGCTCGAGACGGCCGAACAGAAGGACAGGGAGCAACTCCACACGCTGCTCCAGGACTTCGCCCGCCCGACCGAACACGCGGGCTGAACCTCCCGGCCCCGCTCTTCCTGCCCTTTGCGGTGAGGGAGGAGTGGGGCCGCTGTCGTGCTGCTTCAGCCACTGCACCCCAAGTCCATCGGAGCGATCGTCGCCAAGTGCAGTGAAGACGCCGGATGCGGCGTGAAGCACACCGGGCACTCCGCCCGCCGCGGCGTCATCACCGAAGCAGCCCGCAACGGAATCGACCGAAAGATCATCGCCCGCCAGTCCGCCCCACCGGCCCGGATCCCCGACGCTGGAGGGATACATCGAGGAGGGCGGCATGTGGGAAGACAACGCCCTGATCGGGATCGGTCTATGAGCCGAGGGCGCCCGGCCTGTGACGGCCGGGCGCCCGACGCACAGCGGGCGGTTAGTCCCAGTTGCACTTGTCGTTGAGCAGCGGGTTCATGACCTTCAGCCAGGACAGGTCAGAGCGCCAGGACTCCAGGTCCCACGATTCGCCGCCGGTCCATCCGCCGCCCGGCTTGGGAGCGGAGAAAGCGACGTGGCAGACGAACTGCTTGTAGATGGAGCTTTCTTTGGCGTCCGTCCACGCCCACGGCTTGGGCACGCGTTGCCACGCCTGGTCCCACTCCGCCGGCGCGAGTACCTTGCCGCCGGTTCGACCCTTCAGCGTGGGCCACGCCCGCACGACGAAGGTGTTCTGCCAGTCGCTCATCGGGATCTCGATGCGCGTCTCGTTGATCAGGTCGGTGGCGCGGGACTCCGGGTCGTCCGGCACGACGCCAAAGTAGCCGACGCACTCGTGTCGGCATCCTTCGATGTCGTTGCCCTCAGGGTTCCAGAAGATCGAGCGATGGTTCGAGAACTTCTGCACCCACTCCTTGTTGTCGCTGTCCCACGACCGGTCAGAAGTGGGGTAGCCGAAGTCTCCGGCCTCCCACTTGTAGTTGCCCCAGACCCAGCCGATTTTTCCGGAGACGGCGTGAGCGCCGTTGGAGAAGGGGTTCCAGTAGTAGGTGCCGTTCTCGAACTCCTGGCGCTTGCCCTCTCCATCGGGGTTGGTCAGCTCATCCGTCTTGGGGTAGCCGAGACGTCCGGCCTCCCATCCTTCCTGCGCCCACTTGTCACGGATGGCTCCCCACACCGGGTGCGCTCCGGTCTCCGGGGTCCAGTAGATCGATCCGCCGTCGAAGGTGTTGTAGCGGCCCCTTCCGTCCGGCGTGGTCAGCTCGTCGGATGTGGGGCAGCCCAGGACTCCTTCCCGGCCGTGGTACTCGTTGTACTTGGCGAGGATGTCGCCACCCACCTGATACCCGCAGGTGTCCGGGTCGGCCGCCGCCGGTGCGGCCTGAATCGTCAGTGCGACGAGCACCGCCGCTGCCCCCGTTGCCGCTGCCCGAACGATCGCGGACGTGCGGTGTCTGAGCATCAACTTGCTTCCCCCTACTGCCAGTTGCGTGCGGACGCCTCATGATGCCCATGCTGTGCTTGAGGTATGCGCGCATCGGTGCCACGGCTTCCACGGTCGACCTACGACGACGTACCGGGGATGACCACGGTGCGTGAGGAGCTGCACGCCCGAGGGGCGGCCTCCCATACGGCGCCCCCTTCGTAAGGGTGGACGGCAAGGGTGAAATCCTCGCCCAGCAGACGGAGGATCCGCCATTAGCCAACCGCATGTGGCTGAGTGAGTATCCGTTCGCAGTGAACGTGGGCGATTCACCCAAATTTACTCAGAGCTGTTCCGCTCACTGTCACCATCCGCGGAGGGGTGAAGGCGGCAACGCGCCGCCTCTAGGCGCTCCGAGTAGTCCGCTGCGAAGATTCCGGGGGGCCTTCTCCAGTGTTCCCGCGAACCGGTGGATGGGAGCCCACACCGCTTCATCGTCCGCAAGACTGCTGAGGTCCGTCATCTGCACTCGCTCCAGCCAGTCCGACAGGACCAGGGCCTCATCAGAGGTGAGCTTGATAGTGATCTGCTCGTTGTCCACAGCCGGAACATAGTTCTAGCCATGCCGCTCTGGCACTGGAAATCCCATGGCTCTCGAGTGTCGAATCAGCCAAAGTGCAGTAGTGAGTACTGAAGAGAGTCCCGTGGAACATGAGGACCGGTGGATCCTGAACCTTCGCGGGATGAGCGTCACCAGGATCAGCGTGGACTTCCGGCTCGTGCTGGCCCTCGACTCGGACTGGGAAATCGCACTGGAAGCACCCGTCAACCTCTCGCACGGGACAGTCCATGCCAACCCGTCCGTGCTCCTGAACCCGGAATCGCAGGACGTCGCAGCGGCCCTCGCACTCTTCGGAGCGAAGGTCCTGTCGGCGGTCGCGGTCAAATCCGGTACGCTGCGTCTCGTTTTCGACACAGGACACCACCTGAACTGCTCGTCAGATCCGTCCTTCGAAGCGTGGCAGGTCACGGGCCCGGCAGGATGGAGCTTCGTATCGCTGCCTGGAGGCGACCTCGCCGTCTGGACCCACTCAGGAGCGAGCGAGTCCTAGCCTCGACACACGATGCGGCAGGCACGAGACTCGCGGTCTGTCTCAACGAATCGAGTCCACGCGTCTCACCCAACCCAGTCCACGCAGGTCAGCAGCACGCGAAGGACTAACTTCGATGAGACAGGACAGTGAGTGTTTGAGATCCCCGGCAGGTCTTCGCTGCGGTCTTGCTCGGCCACGACCATGGGGGCTGTACTGGTAGCTGGGGCCACCTGGAAGAAGGCGGGTTCCACCGTGATCATCGGCCTTTCCGGCGTATCCGCGTGAAACGGACCTCAGTTCCGTCGCGGACTGGCGTCACCGTGACGCTTCCACGGAACGGCAACTTCTGCCCCACCCTTCACAGTGCGCCTTTGACCTGCGTTTCTTGGGATCTCAAAAACGCACTTACGACGTATGCGCGTCTTGGCGGGGCGAGCCAACAAGATGGCGCCCCGCTCCCGCCATGAAGCGGAGCGCCCCTTCCTGCCGCCGGTCACCTCCAAGCACCCGGCGGCGGGAGTCTTGAGTCTTCAGTCGGCCTGCGTCTCGCGCGGCCGGCGCGGCCAACTCGTACCGGCACGCGCGCCGTTGTGGAGCTCGCCGCTGTAGTAGTGCCGGTGTTCGCCACAGTGGTCGGCCGGCAGGGTGCAGCGCAGTACGCCTTCGGGTTGCCGGATGAAGCAGATGCCGGGGATTTCCACATGTCGCGCCGACGTGTCTCGCGTCGTGCTCATCGCCGGGTCTGCCGCATCACGAGTCGCAGCCATGTGCCGTGAGTGCAGACCGTCGGATCGTCGGTGCACTGCTCGCAGTTCCGCGTGTGGTCGAGCTGCGCCGGATAGATGCGCTGGAGGGCACAGGGCTGGCAACTGCGGGGGAACCAGCGGGCCACCGTGTCGTGGAAAGACATTGCGTTCACCGAGGTCGATGCCCGAACCGGCGCCGAGGGTGACGGCACACCATGCGCAGTCTCGCCCCCGGATCTGAGGCTGGGTGAGCGCTTCAGGGGCGGGCAGCAGCGGCGTAAGAGGATCCTCGACGAGGACCGCCCCGCCTTTTGCCGATGTGATGTGGCCCGTAGTCTCGGCCATGTCGACGCTCCTGGTGGTGTCGGCCGACCCCGGGGCCGTTCGCGCGGCCGCCGGGCTTTGTTGTGCTTCCCGACGCTAGGCACGTGATGTGCAGTACAGCCAGGGATGTGCAGATGTTTGCAGGATGGCGTCTTTAGCTGAGCACATGTCCTGTTCACGCCCTTGACCGCCGCACCCGTCTGCCTGACCGTGATGCAAAGGAATGCACATCGCGTGATCGGAGACAGGCAGGTGCGCTGGCTCCCACGCCGGCGAGCCTCGGACATCGCGCTGCCCGGAAACGACTTCTGGCTGTTCGACGACCAAGTGATCCGGTGGGGCCACTTCTCCCGTAGCGGGGCCATGGTCGGCCACGAGACCTCCGAGGACCGCGCCGCCGCGAAGCTGTGCGCCGAGGCTTTCGACGCGGTCTGGAGCCGCGCCGTCCCTCACGACCGCTACCAGATCCGCTGAGCAGAAAGCACCGGCAGCCAACCCCATGCCCGCCTCGCCTTCCTCATCTGCCCAGGCCGCGCGTTAAGCCGTCGCCCATCGCCTGCGCGACCTTCGTAAGGAAGCCGGCCTGACTGTCATGCAGTTGGCTGCCGCGTTCAACTGGCACTACTCCAAGACGTCCCGTATCGAGAACGCCCTCACCGGGCCCTCAGCGACCGACATCCGCCTCTTTTTCGCCGCCGTCCGTGCGGAGGACCAGGCGCAGGACCTTTTCATCCAGTCCTTCAATGCCGAATCGATGTACCGGCAGTGGCGCGACCAGGTCCGCACCGGGCTGCGGCACATCCAAGAGAGCCGCACGCGGACCTTCCGCGAGACGGAATGCTTCCGTATCTACTCCTCGAGCCTCGTGCCCGGCCTGCTCCAGACGGAGGGCTACGCGCTCGCCGTCCTCGGCATGGCGGCGAGCGTTCACCACCTGCCCGAGGACGACAGCGCAGAGGCCGCACACGCCAGGATCGAGCGCTCGCGCATCGTCCACGAACAGGGGCACCGGTTCGTCGTGGTGGTTGAAGAGCCGGTGCTGTACTGCCAGGTGGCCGACCCTGCTGCCATGGCCGCGCAGCTCGGCTACCTCCTCACCGCGGGCGCACTGCCAGCTGTCTCCCCGGGCATCATCCCGATGACAACCAGACGTTCGCACTGGCCCGAAGAGACGTTCCACATCTACGACGACCAGCTCGTCTCGGTCGAGCTGGTGTCCGCCGAGGTCAACGTGACGCAGCCCGGCGAGGTCGCACAGTATCTGGAGACGTTCGAGCGGCTCCGCAGCATGGCCGTCTATGACGCGGACGCGCGAGGTCTGATCGTGAAGGCCATTGACGCCCTGGGCTGACCCGCAGAACAAGGGAATGCACGGGTTGCTACGTGCAGCACGATGGCGAAGGCCTCGCCGGGGAAGGTCGGCCGACCGCCGTCGGCGACCAGATCGACTACCGCATGGACGGCGCCCTCGTGTGGATCGGCGAAGGCCTCGCCGCGGTCGGTCAGACCTCCGGTGCTCCCCTGGACGAGGCGGGCAAGCGGGCCGCCCGCGCGCTGACCAATGGAGTCCACCCGGTCACCGGCGAGCAGTTGGTGAGCCCCGAGCTGCGTGCTCACCCGCGCGCAGCTGGTCGGCGCGCGGCTCGTGGAAGCGATCGAGGCGGCCGCCGAGAGGGCAGGCCGGGAGTCGGCCGACCTGTTCGCCGGGAAGCCGAAGCAGGCGGCGAAGTACGCGACGCTCGCCCGGATGGTGCACCAGAAAGGCGAGCGTCACCGGTTGCAAGTCGACTCGCTGCACCGCATCGCCCGCGCGGCCGGACTCGCCCTGGACGACATCTACGACGCCGACGAACTCGCCGAGGCGCGCGCTCATGAAGCCGAGCGAGTCAGCATCCGCATCCGCGCCTACGACATCGTCGCCGACCTGCCGAAAAGTGACTCCACTACGTGAGCGTTGCTCGGAGAGCTGCGGGAGCAAGAGTTCCGTGACCTGGTCCATCAGGCGAAACGTGAGGCGTTCGCCGAGCTGGAGAAATGGATCGGCTACGGCCTGGCGAGCGAGGACGGCACGCTGCAGCGCATCGCCACCGGCGGACTGCTCGGCTGGAGCGTGGAGCACCAGTCGGCGCGCCCGGTCGACGACACCCCCGGCGACCCTCACCTCCACGTCCACTTCGTCATCGTGAACATGGCCCGTTGCGAGGACGGGACATGGAGGGCCATCGCGAACGGCGGCATGGACCTTCACCGGCATGCGAAGGCATTCGACGCCCTGTTCAAGGGGCGCGTGCGCGCGCTGGCCCATGAGCGGCTCGGCATGCGCTACGCCCGCTCGCCGCGTACAGGCGCCTGGGAGGTCGAGGGGATCCCCGAGCCGCTGCGCGACCACTACTCCCGTCGCGCTGCCCAGGTCGACGCCATCGCCGGCGCGGACGCGAGCCGCGAGCCGCGAGCCGCGAGGAGAAGCTACGGGTGTCGGCCGAGACTCGGCATGCCAAGCACGACACCGGACGCCTCGACCTCCGTGACGGTTGGCGCCGGCGCGCGGAGGAACTCGGCTACGACGTCGACGAGCTGATCCGGGCAGCAGCCCCCGAACCGCCCGGGCCCGACGGAGGCTTGCGCGCCGATGGGCCTCAGGGCCCGCGTACCCCTTCGCCCGAGGAGATCGCGCAGGAGGTCTTCGACCCGCGCCACGGACTGACCGCCTTCGACAAGGAGTTCAGCACCGCGCAGCTGCTCGCCCGGGTCGCCGACGCCTGCCGGTACGGGGTCAGGAGTGAGGAACTGGAGGACCTGGCCCTGCGGGTCCTCGGGGTGCAGGGGTACGCCAAGGCGCTGCCGCCACGCGGCTCGCAGCTGATGGAGCACACCGAGCGGTACACCACCCTCGACATCCTGCGGGCCGAGCGGACCATCGTTGACCAGGCCCGGAACAGGTACGCCGACGGCTCCGCCCGCCTGAGTGCGGATCAGGCGGCGGCCGCGCTCTCCGTGTTCGAGGTGAGCGCCGGATTCACTCTCGGCGGCGAGCAGCGGCGCGTGGTCGAACGGCTGCTGACGGCCGGGCACGGCGTGGACGCTGTGATCGGCGTTGCCGGATCGGGCAAGACGAGCCTGATGGAGGCCTGTCGGGTCGGCTGGGACGGCGTCGGCCTCACCTACGCCGGCGCCTCTCTGTCCGCGGTCGCCGCGCAGAACCTGTACGAGGGCTCCGGCATCCCCTCGCGCACCGTGGCCGCCTGGCTGCAGCGCATCCACGGCGGCGACGGGCTGACGGGCATCGACGTCCTGGTCCTGGACGAGGCGGTGATGACCGACGACCGGTCCCTGGCCGTCCTGCTCACCGAGGCCGCCCGCACCGGCACCAAGGTCATCGGCATCGGCGACCCGCAGCAGCTACAGGCGATCGGACCCGGCGGCGGATTCGCCTAGGTGCACCGCCTGGTCGGCGGCGAGACGCTCACCACCAACCGGCGGCAGCAGGACGCCGGTGAACGCGCCGCGCTGGAGATCTGGCGCACCGGCTCCCGCGAGCAGGCCCTGAACCTCCTGGCCGACCGCGGCCGGGTGCACGCCACCGACAGCGCCGACGACGCGAGCCGCGGCATGCTCACCGCCTGGAACGAGACCCGGAGCCGCTGGGGCGACGCATGCGACGTGGTCGACAACCTGGTCGTCCTGGCCGCCCGCAACCACGACGCCGCGCTGTTGAACACAGGCGCCCAGTCGCTGCGTCGGGCGGCGGGCGAACTCGGCCGCGAGCACCGCTACGCCCTGCCCGGCGGCGGCCACCTCACCCTGGCCGTCGGCGACATCGTCCGAGTACGCGCCAACGACTACCGCTCCCGACGCGGCGCCGGCCCCGACGTCCTCAACGGCTACCGAGCTGTCGTCACCGACATCTCCGACGACCATCAGGTGCAGATCGCCTGGCGTCGCAAAGACCCCGATGGCACCACCGGGTTTGGGCAGGCCTGGCTGAGCGTCGGCGATTTCACTGGCGGCGCGCTCTCCCTCGGGTACGCGATGACGATCGCCGCCTCCCAGGGCCTGACCACGGACACTGCCCTGGTGTACGGGCTGGGCGCGAACGCGTACGCCCTCTACCCCGGCATCACCCGCGCCCGCACCGCCAACCACCTGTGGCTGCCGACCGAGGCGCTCGAGGACGCGGAAACCCGGGCCCAGCTCGGCGAGCCCCGCGACGACGCCGAGGCCCTCGACCGGGCCCTGCAGGCGTACGCAACGCTGCTGCGGCAGGACCGCGCCGACACCATGGTCAGCGACCAGCTGCGGGCCGCTCCCGAGCCCGTCGCGGTGCCGCGACCGGCTGAGGGCGAGGTGGCGTTCCCGGCCTGGACTGACCGCCAGGCACGCCCGTACGGCGCCCTGTCCACCGCGCAGTTGGAGGCACGCCGCCTGGCGACGACGCTGCGCGCGGCAGCAACCACCGAGCACGCCGCCGACGAGCAGACCCGTCAGGCCCAGGAAGCGGCAGCTGCCGCGGCCGAAAACCCCAGCGCCGGGCAGCGCACCGCCCAGGCCGCGGCCGCCGTCCTTGCCGTAGCCGATCAGCTCGCCGAACAGGCACAGCGGGAAGCCGACATCGCCGGCGGTGCGGCGACCACCGCCGAGCAGGCCAAGGACATCAAGGAGAAGATCGAGACAGCCTCCGGCCGAGGCCGGATCGCGCTGCGGCTCGCCGGCACGTCCCGCGCCGAACAGCACAGCCTGCTCATCCAATACGCGCGACAGCTGACCGACGCGAGTGAGGAGCAGCAGCGCGCCGAACGCGCGGCCACGCAGGCCCGGCGGCAGGCATGGCAAACACTGCACTCATCCCCGTACGCCGAGTCCCTTCGCGCTCACGGCGGACTCGGCGAGGCACCCGACGACGTGACGGTGATGCGGCATCAGTTCGCCGCGATGCGTGCGCATCTGCCCGTCCTTGCCGCACAGGTCGACACCGCTCGGGCCGAGGCCGCGCAGCAGGCCCGGACGGAGGCGCTCGAATTGCGAGCCAGGGCCAGCGATCTGCGCACGGCCGCTGACCAATTGAAAGCCGAGCAGCAGTTGCGCCAGAAGATCATCGCCCAGGCGCCGCAGCGCCACCTGGCCGATGAGGCGGCGCGGGACGCCGCATTGCTTCGCCGGCAGCGGCAGCGAGCACCCCAGCCCCGGGCTGAGGCCGAGCCAATCCTTTACAGTTCGTTCACACGCCAACCGCCTACACGGGCGACAGGCCTCTTTTCCTGAGGGAACTCATGCGCAGACTCGCCATCGGTGCCGCTTCGTCCGGCGCGCTGGCACTAATAGCCCTCACCGTTCCGGCCGCTCACGCGGACACGGTCGTGGGCGACACGAAGGTTTCGAACGTGGTGGTGAACAGCGGCAAGGACGTCGCCGTCGGCACGACGAACAAGGTCACCTTCAAGGTCACGTTCACAGCCTCAGACCCGGCCGGCATAGCCTCCGGGCAGACGTACCTGTACCACGGCACCTGGAGCGACCCCGACGTCTTCTGGACCCAGGACTCGCCCAGCGAAACCACGTGCACGTCGGGGACCACGGTCACCTGCACCTCGACGTACACCGTCGTCCCCGAGTACGACCTGAACTACAACGCCTTTGCAGGCACCTGGCACTTCGGCGCGTACGCGAAGGCCCAGGACGGCGAATCGGCGAAGCTCACGAATCTCGGCACCTTCCATGTGCAGCGCTACTCCAAGCTCACGGTCAACGCCTCGCCGGAGCCGGTTGCCAAGGGCCGGACGATCACCGTCACGGGCAAGCTGACCAGGGCGAACTGGGAGGACCACCTGTATCACGGGTACACCGGGCAGCCGGTCAAGCTGCAGTTCCGCAAGGCCGGCAGCAGCACGTACAGCACCGTCAAGACGGTGAACACGGACGGCAGCGGCAATGTGAAGGCCACGGTCACCGCCTCCACCGACGGCTACTGGCGCTACTACTTCACAGGCACGAGCACCACGCCCGCCGCCAAGGCCACGGGCGACTTCGTCGACGTGCAGTAAAGAGGGACCTCGCCCGCGAAGCAACGCACCAGGGCGCGCTGCCCTGAGGCAGTGCCGTTGCACTCCGACTAATGGCCGTTGACAGCAATGGTCGTGCCCGGGTTTGGTCGTGTTCCTCCTAGTGGGGCGCCCCGGCCCGGGTGCGTCGCTCGGCGTCCTGGTACCAGGCGTAGGCGAGGAACACGCCAACCTGGCTGTGCAGCTGCTGCACACCCGTCGTAAGTCGATCAGGGGCCGTTGTGTTGCGTCCTGTCCGCAGGTTCATGCTGTTCCCACCTCGATCGGGCACGGCAGCGTGCTGAGTGGAGCAACTCCCCCTGGAGTGTCTTGCCTCCAGTACATAAGTTTGGCGAGGCGCTCAAGGAGAACAAAGAAGCGCTCTGACGTGTGACGATTCAACGCCGTACCGGAGGCCCCTCGGTGATCACCGAGGGGCCTCCTGCATGGGCACCCCCGCTGCTGGTCTGTGATCAGTAGCATCGTTCTCCCGATCGACAGGACATCGGAGCTTAGGGGGGCGTGGTGCTGGAGAGTTTGGTGACGACGGTCGCTGGTGCCCTGCTCGCCACCGTGGGTGTGCTGGTTGGCGGGGTCGTCACGCGCCGTGCCCAGGATCAGCAGTGGATACGCGATCAGCAGCTCGCTGCGCATCAGGAAATTTTCAGCCACTACGCCAAGTTCACGATGGAACTCAGGCGAGCCCACGGTGATCGCCGGGGCTGGGAATACGACTGGGGTGAGTGGAGCGCGGCTTTGATGCGCGTAAGCCTGGTCGCCCCCACAGAAGTCGCCACAGAGATCGACAATTTTGGCCGCGCCATCAACTCCTTCCTGGACCAGGTGGAACGAGGGGAGCGCACCCCACTTCACAACCCTCTCAGTCCGGAGGAGTTCGAAGCGGCGCGGCAGGAACCCGCCGTGGCGCAAGTGAGGCTGGTCAACGCCATACGAAGTTCACTCGGCGGTGATCACAGGGGGCTGTCGTTCGGGATCGGAGGGTAGGGCGTACCGGCCCTGGCCTCGCGTCACGCGTGAGTACCGCTTTAGGAGCGTGGTTGGCCGATGCGGCGGCTGACCTGGGGGTTCTCGCCTTGCGCTGATCTACTTAGCAATGCCTGCTGCCTCTCGTTGTTCCCCGTGGTTCCCCGCTCGATCTGGCACGGCTGTGGTACGGGCGCCGTCTGATCCGTAGCGTGGGCGGCCATTCGCATCTTCGGCTGTCAGTGCTGCATGGCACTCTGCCGCCATGACGACAACGACGGAGCTCACTCTCTTCGCCGACTACTTTCAGATACACGTATCCGATGCGGACTCAGACGGTGACCTAAGCGACGCGTGGACGGACCAGGCCGTTGTCGATCACCTCGCGGTTGCACAGGATGCGCTGGGTATCGGCACGGTGGTCAATGTCAACGTATCCGTCACTGTGGTCGTCCTGCCTCAGGAACCGAGTGATGACAGCTCGGAATTCGATCACGTTGTTGAGGTCAGCCTCGATGTGTCGGCGGGTCGCCTGATGGTCCTGGGCTGCACGGATTACGCCCCCGATGCGGCTACGTTCGAGGTCGCGTCAGGCTGGAACCGCGTCCGCGCGTCCCGGAGCAATTTGGCTCGGGCAGCTCAGGCCGACGTCGACTCCGACGAGAGCCCCGAGACCACCGAGAAGATCCGTATCCAGGTGTGGGCAGCCCCGGAGTCTCCAGCGACGATCACCAAGCGATGGTCTTAGTCCGGCGAAGTCTTCGAGGGCTGGCTCGTGTGCCCGTCCTTTGAGCCGCACCTTCACCACCGTCAGATACCCACCACTCGCCCCGGCTCCCATCCCGTCCGCCGTCGACCCACACACCGTGGAGCGGGCGTGGTTCATGGCGTCCAGGTGGAGCGCGCTACTGTACGAACGACCTGGACGCCATGGGCCGCGTCTGCTCGGCTTTGCCTGGGTCGACGGTGGACGGGATGGGAGCCCACCACGCTCACCACGAACCGGCCGGCACTCGCGAACGGCGCCCCCGCCATCCCAGAGTCTGAGCGCCCCCGCCGGAGGCACATCTTTGGCCCGCGGATGACGCTTCTCACCTCCGCCCGCTTGCACGCAGCGTGCCGCCGGGCGCGGCCAGCCGGGGCGCAGACAGAAGGCAGGCCGCGCCGCAAAGGCGGCGCGCGCCCGCGCCGTGCGCGGGCCTTGATGAGGGAGAGAAACCAGTAACAGCTCTCAGCATCAAAGAGCTTGAGGAGTCAGGTCTTGTCCGGTCGATCACGTGTGCTCCTCCAACACGGCGTGGTGCGGGTGGTCGGAGCGATGCAGAATGGGAACAGCGTTGCCCATTCCTGCTGGTCAGTGAGGTTTTCTCAGCGACCTTGTGATGGACGGCTTTCAGCCGACGATGCGAGCCGTGGCGAGGTCGGCGAGGATCTGATCCACGGTTTGGTCGGGTGTCTGGTTCGACGTGTCCAGCCAGAGCCCGCGGCGTGGGGTGTCCCGGTGCAGTGCGTCGTCGAGGATGTCGACCGTCCAGGGGCCGCCGTAGCCGTTCTTGTGCCGGCCGGCCTCACGCGTTGTGACTACTTCGGGGCCAGGGGCAAGGACGACCACATACAGGGGCCTTGTCGTCACGGCGTGGAGGTAGGCGTCCAGATACTCGCCGAGAACGACGTCTTGAACGACGACGGTCCATCCCGCCTGCGCGTACAGGTCTGCGACCGCAGCGGATGCCTGGTACCGCAGTTGCAGCTGATCCCTGGCCTCGGCGGTCGGCTGGGGCGTGAACTCCGCGCGACCGGACACGATCATCCGCCGGAAGCCGTCGCCGCGCAGGTGCACTGAGCGTGGGAGCCGCTCGGCCAGCAGCTGGGCGATGGTGGACTTCCCGGACGCCATGACGCCCGTCACGAGCACGACCGCGGAACTGAGCTCCCGCACTGTTGGCCCCCGTCGTGGCGCACCTGAGTCAGAACTGCCGCGAAGCCCCTGGTAGGACCGGTCTCACCACAAGATCATGTCCGTAACCACCAGAGGCCCCACGTTGGTCACCTATGTTGCCACGCTCGATGTCCCCCACCAGGTCGTGGACTACCTCGCCCGTTTGCTGGCCGCGCACCGCCGCCGAATCGGCACTCCGCGCGGCTCGCGGGCGCTCGGGCCGTTCCGGCAGGCCGTGTTGGTGTTGCGCTGGTTCCGAGAGCGCGGCTGTGTGCACTGCCTGGCACGAGACGCCGGGATCTCGCAGGCCACCGGCTACCGCTACCTGCATGAGGGCATCGATGTCCTCGCCGGCCAGGCCCCCGACCTGCATGGCGTCCTGAGGCGCTGCCAGGAGGAGGGAATGACGCACGTAATCCTGGACGGCACCCTGGTCCAAGTCGGACCGCGTTTTGGGCGAGCGTGAGAACGGCAATGACCTGTGGTTCAGCCAGAAACGAGAGGCGTTCGGCGGCAACGTCCAGTTCCTGTCCGCGCCGGACGGCACCCCGCTGTGGGTCTCCGAGGTTGAGCCCGGATCGACGCCCGACATCACCGCAGCCCGGATCCACGTCCTGCCCGCCCTCCACAAGGCTGCTGCCCAGGGCCTACCGACCCTGGCCGACAAGGGATACATCGGGGCGGGCATCGGCATACGGATCCCCGTCCGCCGCCCAAAGGGCCGATCCGAGCAAGCCCTCCACATCGACATCCGGATGACGAACGCCTTGATCAGACACATCCGAGCCCTGGGTGAACCTGCCGCCGCCGAGCTCAAGGAACGCTGGCGCGCGCTCAAGCACATCACACTCAGCCCCGCCGCATCGGCGACATCGCCCGCGCCGCGCTCGTTCTCAAGCAGCGTTGGAAGTGATCTTCATAGAGAAAACCTCAGCGACGGACTTACAGGGAGCCAGGTGAGCCGCTGGGTTGAGTCCCCCTTGCCGGGCGCCAGCGCCAGCTTCATCCTGGTCAGCGAACTGGCATTCGGTGTTCAGGGGGGCATGTGACAACTGAAAGAGGCGGGGCGCAGCGCAAGCGAGTGCGGACGGTCGCTGCGTACAGCTTGCTCGGACTCGGACTGCTGGGGTTGATCGCTTCCACGCCGTTCGTGCTGGCCGCCTTGGCTCCAGGGCACATCGACTGGGGGAAGCTCAGTGACATCAGTCAGGCATACGGGGCCGTGTCCGTCGTGTTCTCGGCCATTGCTCTAGCCGGTGTAGCTCTCTCGCTTCTCTACCAGGTCAGGCAGACGCGCACGAGTAACGAGTAACGAGCAGGCCATCAGGGACAGCCATCTCCAGCTCGCGGTGCTCGCGTTGAGCAACCGGGATCTGCTCCAGGCATGGTCTCCGCCCGTTGCGCCGGTGACCTTGAAGCGGCATCAGCAGCATCTGATCACGTCTCTCGCTCTCGGAGAGCTGTTGCAGCGCTTCCGTATCGGCCATCTGTCCGTCGGGAAGCTCACGGTGAAGCTAGACGGCCATTTCCGCGGGGAGATCGCGCGGGAGCAGTGGGAACGCGAAGGGCTGGGGTGGCGCCGCACCATGGAGGCTGGTGATCGCCGTGACGGTGTGTTCGTTCGCCTGGTCGATGAGAGTTACCGGGCTGCTGTGGCGGCGGGGCCAGCGTCCGCTCTTCTGGAGTTTCAAGACCGGCCGGACAGGCCCTAGGCGTTTTTGGCCCGCAGGCATGGCCCCAGTGGTCCTGGATGGGCATGCGTTTCGTCGGTGCTGGGGCTGCGCTCTAGCAGTCGTAGCGGTGCGTGTAGGGCAGGTGGGAGCACTGGCGGCACAAGAAAATGTAGATGCTTCCCATGTCGCCAATATCCATATCCAGGTCTTCTTCTGCGGTGATGCTGAGCAAGTGCTCCATGCGGTGACCGCGCTCGCAGTCTGGCCAGTCGGGCGGCTGGTTCCAGGCCGGGTACACGCCGACCTTGCTTTGTAGCGCACCCGCGAACCGCGTGTACTCCAGATCGAAGTGTCGTTCGAGTTCCTCGATGCGGGGTTGCAGGGTCTGCCGAAGTCCTGGTGGCAGGTCCCAGTTCGGGTATTCCACCGCAGTGGTGGGGGACACTGCGCACGGCTGAGGCATGAAGTCTTCTTCGTACTCACCTTCTTGTGGGGCGGGGCTGTTCCGGAGTACTTCGGTGGCGAGCACGTCTGCTTCGCTCCGCCAGTAGAGCTTCGGTAGTGCGGCGGCCGCGTGGTCCAGAGGGTGGATCAAGGGGCACCAGACCAGTTGGAGTACGTCCATGCCGTCAGGGAAGGCCAGTTCGGGTACGTCTCGCGCGAAGAGCTGGACGACGGGCACCATGGGGACCGTCCCGGCCGGGCTCTTCTCGTTGGGCCAAGCCCAGTGTCCCGGTTGTCCGCAGGAGGGCCACGGCTCGTCAGCTGGCCAGAGAATAGGGCCACCTAGAGAACTCTCCCTGATACCGGGCGAGCCGTTCTTGGGCAGCAGCAGCGTTGTCCGCTGTCCGAGCACTGCGAGCTCGGGTATCAGGTCTTCCAGGTCGAACGGTGGACCTGCAAAGCTCTGCGGCACGGGCGGGGCCTCCTTGGATCAACAGCTCCAACTCTTGGGCAAGCTACCTCCTGCCGCGCGAACCGATCGCTGAGGGACACCTGACCCGGAAGGCTTCTTGCCCTGACTCATCGCCGACCTCCCACCGTCACGGCCGTGCATGCTTGCAGTCGCGCGGAGTCCGGCGCGTACAACTGGGGCCCCGCCTGAGCGGAGCAAGGTCGAGCCGAGGAGGACGGGGCAGCGGCATGGGCCGGGCTTCAGCTCATGACCGGCACGCGCGTTGCACGCGTTCGAGAGCCCGGCACCGTCCTGGCGGCGACGTTGTCAGTGCCGGTCCTTAGGGTCACTGCATGGCTGATCAGAGACTCACTTCTGCGGGGCTGCACGACTTCGCCACCTGGGCACCGGTGTTGCGGCTGCTACGCGACCACGGCGCCGATCAGCGCTCCGATGCCGCCGTACGCGCGGCGGGGCGCATAGGCAGGGGCAGTTGGAGTCTGCCGCTGGAGCGGTCGCGGCCCAGGCCTGGGCGAGCCGTTCAGGCAGAGGACCGGCAGGCGGAGTTTGACGCAGTGGGGCGGGTGCGTGGCGCGCTGGTGGCGGCCGGGATCGACGACGTGTCCTTCTCCGTGAAGTTCGAGTCGACTGGGCAGGCCACGCTCCGCGTGATGGGGCCGAGCCCCGCCGTCGAGTCCGGCATCGGCACGGCTCAGCCGGGGGCGCTGGTCCTGGTCGATGGCGCGGTACCCGAGCCATGGCGCAGGCTGCCGGATCCGGTGCCCGGCGCGGTGCCGGCCCCGACGGCGGATCCGGTGCTGCTGGCATGCACGGTGCGCGAGCGGGTGCCTGACGCCGTCGGAGCGACGGACGCGGAGATCGCCGCCACGGAGGCGCGGCTCGGCGTCGCACTGCCCGAGGAGCTGAAGGCGCTCTACCAAGTCGCCCAGCCGACGTGGGAGCAGGGCTCGGAGACGGATTACGACGCCGGGGAGCGGATCGACAGGGCGGTTGGCTGCGAGCTCTTTCCGCTGGACTCCCTCTACGTCGCTGACGCCGCGTCACGTCCCTCCCCCTGGACTCACGGCGCCATGGAGGCGGTCGTCACCGAGCCCGACGCCGCCGTGCAGGGTCTGGTCGGCTCGCCCGGCTGGATCGTGTTCGGGGACACCGGCGGGGGCGACCGTCTTGCGGTCGATTTGACGCCGGGCCCACGCGGGCACAAAGGGCAGATCATTCTGATCGGCCACGAGGGATATGTCGGCGCGGAGATCGTCGCGGACTCCCTCACCGGCCTGGTGCTCGGCCGGCCTCACAGCACACCGCGGGGCGGGCACGGCGAGTACCCGCCGGTCGTGGCGCACGTCAACATCCGCGGCATACCGAGCATCGAGGCCGCCGTCCATCCTGGCCTTGAGGTGCTGTCCATCGGGGTGTGGGACGACGCGCCGGTCAGCCTCGCCCCCGCCGTCGGGCTGCCGCGGCTGCGCACGCTGTGCGCCTACCCCGGTACGCTCGCCGACCCGTTGGAGATAGCGCGGCTCGCCCATCTCGAGTTCCTTCGGCTCGGCCCGCAGGAGTGGCGGGTGCTGCTCGATGCCGGGGCGGTGCCGCGCAGTCTGTCGGCCGCCTCCATCACGGTCCACGGTCAGCAGGACGTGCTGCCGACGGTGGACCTGGCCAACGAGATCCTGGCGCTGTGGGACCGCCCGCAGATCGTGCGCACCGTGCTCAAGGGCAACCTCGGGCCCGCCGTGCGACCTGCTGGCTAACTGGCTCTAACAAAAGCTGTTGATCATGTGACTGTTGGCTTGTCGGGTCGTTGGTCTGTTCATGGGGAAACGTCAGTCGCGGCCCTGGATCGTGTCGGACGAACTGTGGTCGCTCATCGAGCCGTTACTGCCCAAGCCGGGTCGGAAGCTGGTCGAGGGCCGACCGCGGGTACCGGACCGGCAAGCTTTGTGCGGGATCCTGTTCGTGCTGCACACCGGCATCCAATGGGAGTACCTGCCACAGGAGTTGGGCTTCGGATCAGGCATGACCTGCTGGCGGCGTCTGGCCGCGTGGAACGAGGCCGGCGTGTGGGACCAACTGCACGCGGTGCTGCTGAAGGAACTGCGGTCGAAGAACCAGCTGGACTGGTCGCGGGCGG
>NZ_RZYA01000013.1 GCF_004005495.1 Streptomyces antnestii | reverse complement strand
GAGGCCCTAGGCTCGACGCATGGCCAGCCCACAGCAGCACGACCTGCCGTCGCCTGTGACCACCGCCGGGCGTGACGGCCTCGACGCACTCCTCGCGGACCCCGCGCGGGCCGTGATCGCGCTCGACTTCGACGGCACGCTCGCGCCGATCGTGCCCGACCCCGAACAGGCCCGCGCCCACCCGGACGCGGTCCGCGCACTCGCCGCACTGGCCCCGCGCGTCGCCTCCGTCGCCGTGATCACCGGCCGCCCCGCGGACGTCGCCGTCCGCCACGGCGGCTTCGCGGGCGTCCCCGGCCTCGAACACCTCGTGGTCCTCGGCCACTACGGCGCCGAGCGCTGGGACGCCGTCACCGGCGCGGTCCACGCCCCGCCCCCGCACCCCGGCGTCGCGGCCGTCCGCGCCGAGCTGCCCGGCGTCATGGAGGCGCTGAAGCCGGTGGGTGCGTCGAGCGGCGCCTGGGTGGAGGAGAAGGGCCGCGCCGTCGCCGTCCACACGCGGCGCGCGTCCGACCCGCAGGCGGCGTTCGAGGCGCTGCGCGCCCCTCTCACGGACCTCGCGGCCCGGCACGGCCTGATCGTCGAACCGGGCCGGTTCGTCCTGGAGTTGCGCCCGCCCGGCATGGACAAGGGCGCGGCACTGACGGCGTACGTACGCGAGGCGGGCGCGGGCTCCGTTCTCTACGCGGGCGACGACCTGGGCGACCTGCCGGCGTACGCCGCCGTCGACAAGCTCCGCTCGGACGGGGTACCGGGCCTGCTGGTGTGCAGCGGCAGCGCGGAGGTCACGGAACTGGCGGACCGGTCGGACGTGGTGGTCGACGGCCCCGAGGGAGTGGTGGGGCTGCTGTCGAGCCTGGCCCACGCGATGAGTTCCCGACCCTAGGGCGTGTCCGGCGGATCATGGCCGGGGTCGCGACTCCCCCAGCTACCGCTGGGAGGTGCCCCCATGCGCACGGCACCCCGCCGCGTTGCCGAAACGTTCGGACAGCTCCGCTGTCAGGACGCTCCGGCGCCTTGCGATGCACCGCACCGGACGCCGCGACCTGTCCGACCCTGATCCGCCGGACACGCCCTAGTCCCGCAGCGCGTTCAGCTGGTCGAGGAACCACTGCGCGGGTGGCAGTGCCGTCGCCGCGGCGGCGAGCCGCTTCGTGTGCTCGGCGCGCTCCCCGGCCCCCATGACAAGGGCCGCGTGCAGGGCGTCCGCGGTCGCCGACACGTCGTACGGGTTCACCACGAGCGCGTCGTCGCCCAGCTCCTCGTACGCCCCCGCCTCCCGCGACAGGACCAGCGCGCAGCCCTCGTCGGAGACGACCGGGACCTCCTTGGCGACCAGGTTCATACCGTCCCTGATCGGATTGACCAGGGCGACGTCGGCGAGCCGGTACGCGGCCAGGGAGCGGGCGAAGTCGTCCTTCACATGGAGGACGACCGGGGTCCAAGTGGCCGTACCGAAACGAGAGTTGATCTCCTCGGCGACCCGGGAGACCTCCGCCGTGTAGTCCCGGTACACCGCCAGGTCCTGGCGTGAGGGGTACGCGAAGGCGACGTGCACCACCCGCTCGTGCCACTCGGGCCGCGTCTCCAGGAGCAGCTCGTACGCGCGCAGGCCGCGCACGATGTTCTTCGACAGCTCCGTGCGGTCCACGCGGACGATCACCTTGCGGTCCGGGCCGCCGATCTGCTCCCGCAGCGCGGTCAGCCGCTCCTCGACGTCGGGGCGCCGCGACCGCTCCCGCAGGAACTCCGCGTCCGCGCCGAGCCCGTGCACCCCGATCGCGGTTCCGGCGGTGCCGCCCACGAGGGCCTCGCAGCACGCGGTGAACGTGTCGGCCCAGCGCCGCGTCAGGAAGCCGAGCCGGTCCGCGCCCAGCATGCCGCGCAGCAGCTGCCCCGCGATGTCGTCCGGCAGCATCCGGAAGTAGTCGACGGGCGCCCACGGGGTGTGCGAGAAGTGCCCGATGCGCAGGTCGACGCGCAGCCCCCGCAGCATTCCCGGCACGAGCGCCAGGTGGTAGTCCTGCACGACAACCGCGGCGCCCGGCGCGGCCTCCGCCGCGAGCGCCTCGGCGAACGCCCGGTTGTACGCCTCGTAGGACGCCCATCGCGCCCGGAACTCCGGCCCGAACACGGGCTCGAGGGGGGTCTGGTACAGCATGTGGTGGACGAACCACAGGACCGAGTTCGCGATGCCGTTGTACGCGTCGGCGTACACGTCCGGGTCGATGTCGAGCATCCGCACACCGGGCTCGCCGACGCCCCGCCGCACCGCCTCGCGGTCCCCGTCGCCGAGGGCCGCGCAGACCCACACCGCGCTCGCGCCGTCCGGGTCCTGCCCGATCGCGGAGAGCCCGGAGACGAGCCCGCCCCCGCCGCGCCGCGCGTCGAGCGTCCCGTCGGCCCCGAGCTCGTACGAGACCGGACCGCGGTTGGACGCGACGAGGATCTGTGCACCCTGCGTGGAAGCCATACGGGCAAAAGTAGCCCGGGCCGCAAAAGCTCAAACGTAGGCGGACCAGGGCGCGCCGACCGCGAACGGACCCGTCCGCGCCGACCGCGCCAGGACCCGGCCCCGCCGACGCGTCCCGGCTCAGCCGCGCCGGCTGCGTGCCGCCGCCATCGCGAGGGCGCCGAGCCCGCACAGGGCGGCGGCGAAGCCCCCGTACAGGAGGGTGTGCGAGTCGTCGCGGGTCTCGCGCGCGGCCGGGCGGGCGGGTGAGCTGATGGTGGTGACCGGCGCGGGCGTGGCCGCGGAGGCGGGGGCCGCGGCGCCGAGCATCGTCAGGGCGGTGGCCGCGGCGACGAGCGCCCCGGCGGTACGGGTCGCCGAGGCGCGCGGCCGTCGGTCACCGGGGACATGTCTGACCCGCGCAAGCCGCATAAGCTGCGTAATCCGCATAAGCGGTGTAAGCCGTACAAGCCGAATAAGGCACATAAGGGCAATGTAGGCAAAGCGCACGATCGCCCACGGCTACGCCACGCGGCGCTCCGCGTACTCGGCTATCTCCGTCATCGGCGGACGCTCCTCGGTGTCCACGTCGTGCGTACGCGGCTCGAAGCCCTGCTCACCGCGCTCGAACTGGGTGAGCACGGGACGGACGAGATGGCCGCGCGCGAGCCGCAGCTGCGCGGTGCGGTAGATCGCCGCGGCCATCCGGCCGAGCGCCTGCCCGTCCTGGTGGCGGTGCTTGCGCACCCCGACGTCGACCTGCGCGAGCGCGTCAAGGCCGACCGTGTGCAGCGCGTCGACGAGGAGCCCCAGCTCCACGCCGTAGCCGACCGGGAACGGCAGCCGTTCGAGCAGCGACCTGCGGGCCGCGTACTCGCCGCCGAGCGGCTGCACGAACCCCGCGAGGAGCGGCCAGTGCAGATTGAGGAGCGGGCGCGCGACCAGCTCCGTGACCCGGCCGCCCTGGCCGGCGGCGGTCCCGAGCGGACGGTCGTACATCGCCTTCACGAAGTCCACGCCGGGATCCGTGAGCAGCGGGCCCACGATCCCCGACACGAAGTCCGCGCAGAACTCCTTCAGGTCCGCGTCGACGAAGCACACGATGTCGCCGCCGGTGACGAGGAGCGAGCGCCACAGCACCTCGCCCTTGCCGGGCACGGCCGGGATCCTCGGCAGGATCGCGTCCCGGTGCACGACCCGCGCCCCGGCGGCCCGCGCGACCTCGGCGGTGCGGTCCGTGGAACCCGAGTCGATCACCACGAGCTCGTCGACCAGCGGGACCCGCTCCGTCATCAGGGCGCGGCGGATCTCGGCGACGATCTCACCGACCGTCTCCTCCTCGTCGAGGGCGGGCAGCACGACGCTCACCGTGGCGCCCGAGGCGCGCTTGGCGGCGACCAGTTCGGGGAGCGGGCGGTCCTCGACCGACCAGGAACGCCTGCTCAGCCAGCGCTCTACTTCTTCCAGCACGGCGCGCGGCTCCTTACTGTCGGCTCTGCCGGATCACCGACTGTGATCCATCTCGCGGTTCGGACGACTATCTCAAGGGTCCGGGCCTTCGGTTACAGTCTTGAACAACGCCGGTGACCATCGCATGTCGGGGTCGCCGCCACGCTCGGGTGACCGGGTGTCAGCACAACAATCGAATAGCGCTCATCCAGAGGGACAGAGGGATACGGCCCGTTGAAGTCCCGGCAACCCTCCCGCCGACCTTGTCGAGGTCCAGGTGGGGAAGGTGCCAATTCCGTCTCGTGGCGAGATGCGCCGCGAGGAAGATGAGGAGAAAGGGCCTCGCCACCATGGCTGCGCAGACTGTCGCCACCACCACTTCCGCAGACGTCGTCGATCTCGGTCCCGCCCAGGCGCTTTCCTGCCGCGAATGCGGAACGACGTTCCCGCTCGGGCCGATCTTCGCCTGTGCCGAGTGTTTCGGACCGCTCGAAGTCGCCTACGACCTGCCGACCGGCGACCCCGAGTCCCTGCGCAAGCAGATCGAGGCCGGGCCCGCCAACATCTGGCGCTACGCCCCCCTCCTGCCGGTCCCGGCCGACGTCGCCGAGAAGCCGAACCTGAACCCCGGCTGGACCAAGCTCGTCAAGGCCGACAACCTCGCCCGTGAACTCGGCGTCGAGCAGGGCAAGTTGTTCGTCAAGGACGACTCCGGCAACCCCACGCACTCCTTCAAGGACCGCGTCGTCGCCCAGGCCATCGAGGCCGCCCGCGCCTTCGGGTTCACCACCCTGTCCTGCTCCTCCACCGGCAACCTCGCCGGCGCCGTCGGCGCCGCCGCGGCCCGTGCCGGCTTCCGCTCCTGCGTGTTCATCCCGCACGACCTGGAGCAGGGCAAGGTCGTCATGGCCGGCGTCTACGGCGGTGACCTCGTCGCCATCGAGGGCAACTACGACGACGTGAACCGCTTCTGCTCCGAGCTCATCGGCGACCCGCTCGGCGAGGGCTGGGGCTTCGTCAACGTCAACCTGCGCCCGTACTACGGCGAGGGCTCCAAGACGCTGGCGTACGAGATCTGCGAGCAGCTCGGCTGGCGGCTCCCCGACCAGCTGGTCATCCCGATCGCGTCCGGCTCGCAGTTCACGAAGATCGACAAGGGCCTCCAGGAGCTGATCAAGCTCGGCCTCGTCGAGGACAAGCCGTACAAGCTCTTCGGTGCCCAGGCCGAGGGCTGCTCCCCGGTCTCCGTCGCGTACAAGGGCGGCCACGACGTCGTCCGGCCGCAGAAGCCGAACACGATCGCGAAGTCCCTCGCCATCGGTAACCCGGCCGACGGCCCGTACGTCCTCGACATCGCCCGCCGCACCGGCGGCGCCGTGGAGGACGTGAACGACGAGCAGGTCGTCGACGCGATCAAGCTGCTCGCGCAGACGGAGGGCATCTTCGCGGAGACGGCGGGCGGGGTGACGCTCGGAGTGACGAAGAAGCTGATCGAGGCCGGCCTCATCGACCCGACCCTCACCACGGTCGTGCTCAACACCGGTGACGGCCTGAAGACCCTCGACGCGGTCGCGGAGAGCTCTCAGGCGACGGCCACGATTCGGCCGAGCCTGGACGCGTTCCGCGACGCGGGCCTCGCCCACTGAACTCCCACCCGCACGGAAAGGCTGCACACCCCATGAGCGTCAACGTCCGCATCCCCACCATCCTGCGCACCTACACCGGCGGTCAGGCCGAGGTCGCCGCCGAGGGGGCGACCCTCTCCGAGGTCATCGCCGACCTGGAGAAGAACCACACGGGCATCGCCGCCCGCGTCCTGGACGACCAGGGCAAGCTGCGCCGCTTCGTGAACGTGTACGTCAACGACGACGACGTCCGCTTCGAGCAGGGCCTGCAGACCCCGACGCCGGCCGGCGCGGGCGTCTCGATCATCCCCGCCGTCGCCGGCGGCTGAGCACCCCCACCGAGCATTAACGGAATTGCCCCCTCCGCGACAGAAGCGGAGGGGGCAATTCTGCATGGTTGAGCGCGGTAGAGTTGGGAAGCACGCTTCGCGCTTGTGCCGAGCGCATATATGAAGTCGGCCGACGCCCGACAAGAAGCAGCCAAACTGCCCCGCCCTTATTGGGTGTTCGTGGCATTTGTCGGGCCCGAGTTGCCCCGGAATCCCGTAAATCCGCCGCTTATTACCGCTCTGCCGGGCCCAGAATTCTCGCCCGATTGCCCTGTTGCAGAGGGCAGTTGGGCAAGTACATTCAGCCGCGGTCGACGCGTTCCGGCGCACACCCCCAACCCTTTGGGGCGTGAGGTCTGACCCGGGACCGCGAAGTGCGGTCTCGCGCAAGGGCCAGTAATAGGGGAGTTAGGCATGGCTCAGGGCACCGTCAAGTGGTTCAACGCGGAGAAGGGGTACGGCTTCATCGCGGTCGACGGTGGTGCGGATGTTTTCGTCCACTACAGCGCCATCCAGATGGACGGCTACCGCACCCTTGAAGAGGGTCAGCGAGTCGAATTCGAGATCTCGCAGGGCCAGAAGGGTCCGCAGGCGGACATGGTCAAGCTCGCCGTCTGATCTCGGCGCGATCGGCCACCGACGCACTCACGCCGAGAGGCCCGCACCCCACCATGGGTGCGGGCCTCTCGTGCGTCCGCGCGCGCCCCGCGCGCGCCCCCGCGGGGACCGCGCGTCTGCCGGAGGCGCTTGCACTCTCCTAGGTCGAGTGCTAATCATTGGCGTTAGCACTCTGAAGGTGAGAGTGACAGAACTTGGATCGGGTCGGTGAGGCTCGCAGGCCGGGTGGGGCAAGGAACCACACGGAATGCAGGCCGTCCGTCGCGGGCACCAGCACGGTCCGTTTGCGTTTCCACCCCTGTCCGGGAGGACCACTTCACATGGCCAAGATCATCGCGTTCGACGAGGAGGCACGGCGCGGCCTCGAGCGCGGCATGAACCAGCTCGCCGACGCCGTCAAGGTGACCCTGGGCCCCAAGGGTCGCAACGTCGTCCTCGAGAAGAAGTGGGGTGCCCCCACGATCACCAACGATGGTGTGTCCATCGCCAAGGAGATCGAGCTCGAGGACCCGTACGAGAAGATCGGCGCCGAGCTGGTCAAGGAGGTCGCGAAGAAGACGGACGACGTCGCCGGTGACGGCACGACGACCGCGACCGTCCTGGCCCAGGCCCTGGTGCGCGAGGGTCTGCGCAACGTGGCCGCCGGTGCCAACCCGATGGCCCTCAAGCGTGGCATCGAGCGGGCCGTCGAGGCCGTCTCCGCCGCGCTCCTTGAGCAGGCCAAGGATGTCGAGACCAAGGAGCAGATCGCTTCCACGGCCTCCATCTCCGCCGCCGACACCCAGATCGGCGAGCTCATCGCCGAGGCCATGGACAAGGTCGGCAAGGAAGGCGTCATCACCGTCGAGGAGTCCCAGACCTTCGGTCTGGAGCTTGAGCTCACCGAGGGTATGCGCTTCGACAAGGGCTACATCTCGGCGTACTTCGCCACCGACATGGAGCGCATGGAGTCGTCGCTCGACGACCCGTACATCCTGATCGTCAACTCGAAGATCGGCAACGTGAAGGACCTCCTTCCGCTGCTCGAGAAGGTCATGCAGTCCGGCAAGCCGCTGCTGATCATCGCCGAGGACGTCGAGGGCGAGGCCCTGTCGACCCTGGTCGTCAACAAGATCCGTGGCACCTTCAAGTCCGTCGCCGTCAAGGCCCCGGGCTTCGGTGACCGCCGCAAGGCCATGCTCGGCGACATCGCCATCCTCACCGGTGGCACCGTCATCTCCGAGGAGGTCGGCCTCAAGCTGGAGAACGCCGGTCTCGACCTGCTCGGCCGCGCCCGCAAGGTCGTCATCACCAAGGACGAGACGACCATCGTCGACGGCGCCGGTGACAGCGACCAGGTTCAGGGCCGCGTCAACCAGATCCGTGCCGAGATCGAGAACAGCGACTCGGACTACGACCGCGAGAAGCTCCAGGAGCGCCTCGCCAAGCTCGCCGGCGGCGTCGCCGTCATCAAGGCGGGCGCGGCCACCGAGGTCGAGCTCAAGGAGCGCAAGCACCGCATCGAGGACGCCGTCCGCAACGCGAAGGCGGCCGTCGAAGAGGGCATCGTCGCCGGTGGTGGCGTGGCCCTGCTGCAGGCCTCCGCGGTCTTCGAGAAGCTCGAGCTCGACGGTGACGAGGCGACCGGCGCCAACGCCGTGAAGCTCGCGCTCGAGGCCCCGCTCAAGCAGATCGCCGTCAACGGTGGTCTCGAGGGTGGCGTCGTCGTGGAGAAGGTCCGCAACCTTCCCATCGGTCACGGCCTGAACGCCGCGACCGGCGAGTACGTCGACATGATCGCCGAGGGCATCCTCGACCCGGCCAAGGTGACGCGCTCCGCGCTGCAGAACGCGGCGTCCATCGCCGCGCTCTTCCTCACCACCGAGGCCGTCATCGCCGACAAGCCGGAGAAGTCGGCTGCGCCGGCCGGTGGCGGTATGCCGGGCGGTGACATGGACTTCTGAGCCGGCTTTTTTGGCTCAGGGTTCTGTAGTCGTGCCGCAGGCGGCACTCCCTTCGGGGGGTGCCGCCTGCGGGCGTTTTCGGGTACGGGGCAGTGGGGGGTTGTTCGCGCCCACGCGGCGGAGCCGCAGAATGTCACAGTCCCGCGCCCCTTAAGGGGCGCTGCTTACGGAGCGCCACCTTTACGGAGCGCCGCCTTACGGGGTGCTTGTTTCGTCGTAGCTTTGCCAGGCTTCCCTGCCTGCCCTTTTCGCGCTCTGGGCTGCCGCCTGGGCCTGGTGGAGGGTGCGGGACGCGAGTTCGGTCGGGTGTACGTCCCAGCTGCCTGTCCAGGTGCGGCCCGCGCGTGCCAGTTCGTAGACCAGAAGGCCCGCGCCGGCCGCGGAGACGAGCATGCCCAGGCCGGTCAGGGCGGCACCGGTGGCCAGACGCCGCTGGTTCGGATGGAACTCCGTCCAGGAAATCTTCGAGAAGGTGCTTTCAGCCATAAATCCAGCATGGGTCAGGCCCCTGGCCGCCGCACGTCGGTAAGTCAGCAGGCGCCGTCGTCGACGGTGAAGTCCACGGAGTCGTAGCCCATGGCCTTCGCCTTCTTCATGGCGGAGACGTGCAGGCAGAGCGCGGTGCCGGTGCCGCGCGCGGAGACCGTGTAGGAGGCCTCCTCCAGTCCGCCGCTCCAGAGATCCGATTCCGCGGGCTTCGACGCGAGGACGACCTTCACGGCGTCCTCGGGGCCGTGGCCGTGCTCGTTGATCTTCTGCTTCAGTACGTCCCCGTAGAGGCCGCTGTCGCCGCCGGGGCCGAGTGCCTTCTCCGCCGACAGCTCGGCGGTCGCACCCGACACGGCCTTGCGCAGGTCGCCCCCGTCCCACCCGCCCTTGAAGAGGTCCGGGTGGTAGAGGAAGAACATGCCCGCCGCGGCGAACAGAAGCGAGCCGATGATCAGGGCCATGCCGATGGGATTGGCGGCGTTGTAGACGTACCGGTTGGTGCCCCATTTGCTCCGGACAAAGACACGGTCATCGCTCATGCGCCCATTCTTCAGGGGGATCGCAGTTAGGTAGATCCCATCTACGTAGATTGCATCTACCTAAATCCAGCCCCGGATCGTTGAGATGAGCGTGGGGGGGGTGACCTCGGGCCCCATGGGTCGTTGCGCTCGGCATGTGGATGAACGCGAAGACAGGCAGGGTCGTGCGGCGGGTGGTTGTCACCGTGGCCGGTGCGGCGGGTGTGGTGGGGATCGGCGCGGGAGTCGCGAGTGCCGCGGAGCCGGATCCCGTGCCGCCGGTGGATCAGAGCGTGGTGATGCCGAACGGGCAGCCGCCCGGGGCCGGGTTCGTCGCGCAGGACTGGTACCTGCCCGGCGTCTACACCTTCGGCAACCACGAGCCGCTCGGCGACGGGCAGTAGGGACGAGCGAACGACGAAGGGGCGGCCCCGTGAGAAGGGGGCCGCCCCTTCGCCGTTCGCCGATGTCAGATCTTCGGCGCGGCTTGGAGTGCGGCGCGGAGGTGGCCGTTGCTGGTTTTGAGCAGGTGGGCCGCCGTGGGGCCGTCGACCTCGCCGAGGATCACGAGGATGGCGTTCTTCACCTCGCCGTCGGTCGCGGCGAGCGCGGCCTCGATGGCGGCGTCGTCCGCGCCCGTGGCCAGGGCGACGATGCGGCGGGAGCGGGCGCGCAGCTTCTCGTTCGAGGCGCGTACGTCCACCATCAGGTTCCCGTAGGTCTTGCCGAGCCTGATCATGGTGATCGTCGACAGCATGTTGAGGACGAGCTTCTGGGCCGTGCCCGCCTTCAACCGGGTGGAGCCGGTGAGGAGTTCGGGGCCCGTGACGATCTCGATTCCGTGGTCGGCGGCCGCGGCGAGCGCGCTGTCCGCGTTGCAGGACAGGCCGATCGTGAGAGCGCCCCGGGTGCGCGCGTGCTCGACCGCGCCGATCGCGTACGGGGTGCGGCCCGAGGCCGAGACGCCGACCACGACGTCGTCCGCCGTGAGCCCCAGCGCGTCCAGGTCGTCGGCCGCGAGTTCCTTGGAGTCCTCGGCGCCCTCGACCGCCGTGACCATGGCGGTCGGGCCGCCCGCGATCAGGCCCACGACCTCGCTCGGGTCGGTGTTGAAGGTGGGCGGGCACTCGGACGCGTCCAGGACACCGAGGCGGCCGGCGGTGCCCGCGCCCGCGTAGACGAGGCGCCCGCCGGCGCCCATGCGGGCGGCGATGCCGTCGATCGCGGCGGCGATCTGGGGCAGTTGCGCGGCCACGGCCGTGGGGACGGCGGTGTCCTCGCCGTTCATGATCCTTGCGATCTCCAGGGTGGAGAGCTGGTCGATCTCGGAAAGTTCCGGGCGGAACGCCTCCGTCGTGAGCGTCTCCAACTGGGTGCGGAGGTCGGTGTGGCGGGTCATGAGGGGGTGCCTCTCTTGTGTGCGGGGTGCGGGTGCGGGTTTTTGGGTGCGGGTTCGTGGGGGCTGGTCGCGCAGTTCCCCGCGCCCCTAGAAGGCTTGCGACTTCGCCGCGCCTTCATCGGGGAAATGCTGCGCGGAGCGCACGCATTTCAGGGGCGCGGGGAACTGCGCGACCAGCCCCCACCGGAGCCGCAGAACCCGGCGATCACGACCTGCCACCCCGCGGAGCGGCCTTGTGGCGGTGGGCCAGGGCCTCGTACGAAGCCGAGAGCGCCGGCGCCGCCGTCTCGTAGGTGCGTTGCGCGACGCCCACGAACAGGCAGTCCACGACGAGGAGCTGGCTCGTGCGGGAGGACATCGCGGCCGGGCGCAGCTCGCTCTCGCGGGCGATGGAGGTGGTGAGTACGTGGTCGGCGTACTGCGAGACCGGGCCGTCGGGCCGGCCGGTGATCGCGATCGTGGTCGCGCCGTGCTCGAAGGCGACGCGCAGCGGCTCGATGACGTCGCCGGTGGCGCCGGAGTGCGTGATGGAGACGGCCACGTCGCCCGAGCGCAGGGTCACGGCGTTGGTGATCGCCAGGTGCGGGTCGGAGTGCGCGTGGGCGACGTGCCCGATGCGCAGCAGTTTCTGCGCGAGGTCCTGGGCGACGAGGCCCGAGGCGCCGACGCCGTACACGTCGACACGGCGGGCGACCGCCAGCGCGTTGACGGCGGCGCCGAGCTGCACGGTGTCGAGTCCGGCCGCGGTGTCGGCCAGGGTCTGCTGCTCGTCGTAGGCGAGCTTGGCGACGACGTCGGCGATGGGGTCGTCGACCGCGATGTCGGCGGTCACGGCGGGGGCGCGGCCCGACTGCTGCTGGGCGGCGAGCCCGGCGAGGGCGAGGCGCAGGTCCCGGTATCCGGGGTAGCCGAGGAGGCGGGCGGTGCGGACGACCGTCGCCTCGCTGGTGCCGGTGAGCTCGGCCAGGCCGGTGACCGTGAGGGCGGCGCAGCCGGCCGGGTCCCCGGCGACGGCCTCGGCGACGCGCTGCATGGAGCGGGTCATCGAGGGTGCGAGGGTGCGCACCTTGGCCGCGAGGGCGGCCGGGGCGGGCGGAGCCTCGCCCGCGAAAATTTCCTTCACATTGCTGGTCACATTTGAAAGATATTTTCAGGGGGGTGAGACGTCAAGGGTCGTATCGCAGTGCTGCAGAGCAGGCGGCCGAGGGGCGCACAATGGCTCCATGGACCACATCAGCCCCCTCGAACAGGCACTGCACGCGGCCCGCGCCCTCGTTCTCGCCGACCTCGGCTCCGGCGAGGTCGCCCACGCGGACGTCGTCTCCCTCGTCGAAGAGTCCATCGTGCAGCGCCGCTGGTGGGTCGAGCAGTGGCCGGAGGGGATCGAATTCGTCGCCGGGCTCGTCGCCCAGGACGTCCAGGACGGGCTCCTGGAGCGCTACGGGCGCTGGCCGCTGTGCCCGGTGTGCGGCTCGGGCACGCCCCACGCGCTCGACGTGGAACCGGAGTTGGGCCCCGACCCGCACTGGGTGTGCAGCGAGGCGGGCGTGGTCGTGGCCGCGGTCGGCTCCCTCGGCACCGTCGTGCGATGACCGTCTACATCGATCCGCCGACCTGGCCGGGGCACGGGCGGCTGTGGTCCCACGTGATCAGTGACGTCTCCTTCGACGAACTGCACAGCTTCGCCGAGGGGCTCGGCGTCCCGCCCCGCGCCTTCGAGCGCGACCACTACGACCTGCCGTCGCACCGCTACGAGGACGCGGTGCGGGCCGGCGCCGTGCGGATCGGCTCGAAGGAACTGGTGCGCAGGCTCACCGAGGCGGGGCTACGGAGGCCGAAGGGGCGTCCTGCGGCGGGGAGTTGAGGTCCTTGGCGCCGGACGACGCCACCAGCTTCGTGGCCGCCGGTCCGCGGTGCAGCCGCAGCGCCACCGCCGTCGCGCCGATCGCCGTCACCGTCATCGCGGCGCCCGCCCACGCCGTCGCCGGGTAGCCGAGTCCCGCGTCGATCACCGTGCCGCCCAGCCACGGGCCGCCCGTGTTGCCCAGGTTGAACGCGGACGTGGTCGTCGCGCCCGCCAGCGTCGGGGCGGCGCCCGCGACGTTGAACATGCGGGCGTTGAGCGCCGGTGCCGTATAGAACGCCGAGAAGCCCAGCAGGAACGACAGCACCACCGCCGCCACCGCGAACGAGCCGAGCAGCGAGAGCGCCACCAGGAACACCGTGGACGCCGCGATCCCGCTCAGCAGCACCCCGAAGAGGTGCGCGTCCGCGACCCGGCCGCCGACCGTCGTGCCGATCAGCGCGCCGATGCCGAACAGCGCCAGGACCGTCGGGACCCAGCCCGCGTCGAGGCCCGCCACGTCCGTGAGCAGCGGCGACAGATAGCTGAACGCGCAGAACACGCCGCCCGCGGCGAGCGCCGTGACCGCGACGGACAGCCAGACCTGGCGGTCGCGGTAGATCGACAGCTCGCCCCGAAGGCGCGGCTTCTGTGCCGGGGCCGGGATACGCGGGATCAGCGTCACCACACCGACCAGGGCGACCGCCGACGCGGCGCCCACGGCCCAGAACGCCGCCCGCCAGCCGAGCCCGTCCCCGAGGAACGCGCCCGCCGGGACGCCCAGCACGTTCGCGATCGACAGACCGCCGATCATCACGGCCATGGCGCGCGCCCGCTGGTTCACCGGCACCATCGCGATGGCCACCGCCGCGCCCACCGCCCAGAACCCGGCGCAGGCCAGCGCGCTCACGACGCGCGACGCGAACAGGACCGCGTACGTCGGGGCGAGCGCGCCCGCGACCTGGCCGAGGCCGAACACCGAGATCAGCGCGATGAGTGTGGTGCGGCGCGGCAGCCGCAGCGTCGCCACGGCGAGCAGCGGAGCGCCCACCACCATGCCGATCGCGAACGCCGATATCAGCAGGCCCGCCTGCGGGATCGTGACGTCCATGTCGTCGGCGATCGCGGGGAGGATGCCGGACAGCATGAACTCGGACGTGCCGAGCGCGAAGACCGCGAGGCCCAGGATGTAGACGGCCAGGGGCATGCTGCCGCGCGCGGCGGGCGGGTCGGTGGTCGGATCGGCGGGAGCGGGGTGAGCGGAGTCAGGCATAACAGCTGTCAACGCGGCTTACGTTGCTGACATTCCTGGAGTGCGGTCGGGCGTGTGCGGGAGTTCGTAGGCGCGCTCGTCCCCGGCCGCCGGGATCTCCGCGAAGCCGGCCCTCCGCAGGACCCGCTGGGACGCCGCGTTGTCCGGGTCCGTAGTGGCCGTCACCGCCGTGACGCCCGGCTGTGACAGGGCCCAGGCCGCGATCGCGGTCACCGCCTCCGTGGCGTAGCCCCGGCCGCGCGCCCCCTCCGTCAGGTCGTAGCCGATCTCCACGCGGCCGTCGTCGTCCGGCGCGCTGTGGAAGCCGATCCCGCCGATCGCGTGCCCGTCCCCGGACCGGACGATCACGTACGTCCCCCAGCCCGCGCGGTAGGCGCCCCGGGCGTGCGCCTTCACCGTGATCCCGGAGCCGGTCCGTGTGCCGTCCGGCGCGCCGCCGTCCAGCCAGGTGAAGCCGCCCGCTCCGCCGCCGGAGTGCAGGTCCGCGGCCGACTCGGGGGACAGCTCGTGCAGGCGCACCCGGGGGGCCGCGAGGGTGAGGAGTGTCATGCGGCGAGGATGCGGCAGCCCCGCGCGCCGATCAACCGGTTTGCCCGGTCAACCGTTTGCCCGGTCAATCGGGGTGCCCGATCAGCCGGTGTGCCTGGTCAACCGGTTTGCCCGGTCAACCGTTTGCCCAATCAGCCGGTGTGCCTGGTCAACCGGTTTGCCCGATCAGCCGGTTTCCCCGGTCAACCCGTTTGCGGGGACAGCAGGGCCAGCTCCGCGGTCAGGTTCTCGCGGGCCGGGCCCTCCCAGTGCTCCGCCCCGTAGGGGGTGCGGAACAGGCGGGGCAGGGACAGGAGTTGGCGCAGGACGGCGGCGCGGCCCTCGCGGAACGGCTCGTCCGGCACGAAGCCGTACTCCTCCCGGACCGCCGCCGCGTAGGCCGCGTATGCCTCCGGCGGCGCGGCGAGGATGGCGAGGTCGGCGTCACACAGCACCTCACCGTTCCGGTCGCCCTCGGCGGGGTCGTGGGTCACGGTGAGCAGGACGAGCCGGCTCACTTCCTGGATCTGGTCGTCCGTCAGGCCGGCCTCGTTCAGGGCGCGTTCGGCGAGGCGTGCGGAACGCTCCTCGTTGGTCGAGCGCTCGGGCAGGTACACGGCGTCGTGGAACCAGGCTGCGAGGCGGACGAGGTCCGGGTCGTCGGCGTGCTCCTCCAGCTCGTCGACGTGGTCCAGGACGGCCTTGAGGTGGGCGGTGGTGTGGTACCTCCGCTGCGGCTCCGCCCAGCGCCCCAGAAGATCATCTGCGTAGGCCTCCGCGGGGGCGGCGGAGGTGGGCGTGGTCGTGGTCCGGGCCGCACGCAGCGTCCGGATCCAGGCACTCCTGAGCTCGTGGTCGTCCCGCATGGGGCGACCCTAGCGCCACTCCCGCTCACGTCCGGTACGAGGGTGATCGCCTGTGGATCCCGGCCTCCTCGTCGTACTCGCCGAGGAGGATCACGCGCAGCGCCGTGACCACCAGGACCTTGCAGGCCCGCAACACGTTCCCCAGCCGGTGGGGGTGACGCGTGTCCGTGGCCGCCGTCGCACCGTGGGTGAAGGTCATCGTCGTCATACCTCCATGGTGGAATACGGGCATTCCGTGCACATCGGTCCGTGGGTGTAGGTTGCGCGGCCGGCCATGCGCCCTGGGACTGAGGGGGACCCCTAGGGCCCATCTGTCGGGGGCGCGGGCTGCCGGGAAATCGGGGGCACGGGCTGCCGGGGAAACGGGGGCGCGGGCTCCCGACAAAACCGTTGGCCCCCGCGCAGGTCACCGGAGTAGGGTGTCCGACTTCCCCGCCTCCCTCCGTGGAGTGCCGCCCGCCGGACGGAAACCGGTCGGCCGCCGTCCGTCACCGAACCCCCGGAGCCCGGAGGAAGTACCCGTGTCCCTCGACGACCCGCTCTCCCGCGAGCGCGCCCACCTCACGTCGTCCCGTGCCGCCCTGCGCGCCATGCGGGAGGACGTGGAGTCCCTCGACATCGCCGACGTCACCGCGAACTGGGTGAACGCCGCCGTGCTGCAGCGCCAGATCGACGACCGGATCAAGGCGCTCGCCGACCTGTCGCACACCCCGCTGTTCTTCGGGCGCCTCGACTACCTGCACGCCCCCGGCGCCGACGAGGCGGAAGGGGGCGAGGGCGAGCGGTTCTACATCGGGCGGCGGCATGTTCACGATGCGGTGGGCGATCCGATGGTCATCGACTGGCGCGCGCCCGTCTCCCAGCCCTTCTACCGGGCCTCGAAGAAGGACCCGATGGACGTCGGGTTGCGGCGGCGGTTCGGGTACACGGGCGGGGACCTCACCGCGTACGAGGACGAGCGGCTCTCCGATCCGGCCGAGGCCGAGGTCGTCAGCGCGCTGCTCCAGGCCGAGATCGAGCGGCCCCGCGTCGGGCCCATGCGGGACATCGTCGCCACCATCCAGCCCGAGCAGGATGAAATCGTCCGCAGCGGGCTCTCGGGGTCCGTGTGCGTCCAGGGCGGGCCCGGGACCGGAAAGACCGCCGTCGGCCTCCACCGCGTCGCGTATCTGCTGTACGCCCACCGGGAGCGGCTCGCCCGGACCGGGACGCTCGTCATCGGGCCGAACCGGTCCTTCCTGCACTACATCGAGCAGGTGCTGCCCGCGCTCGGTGAGCTGGAGGTCAAGCAGGCCACCGTCGACGACCTCGTCGCGCATGTGGAGGTGCGGGGAGTCGATTCGGCCGACGCCGCCGTCATCAAGGGTGACGCGCGCATGGCCGAGGTGCTGCGGCGGGCCGTGCGCTCGCACATCACGCCACCGACGGAGTCCGTCGTCGTCGTGCGCGGCTCCCGGCGGTGGCGGGTGCCGGGTCACGAACTGGAGGAGATCGTCCGGGAGTTGACGGCCCGCGACATGCGGTACGGCGCGGCCCGCGAGGCCCTTCCGCAGCGCATCGCCCACGCCGTCCTCGTCCAGATGGAACGGTCCGGCGAGGCGCCGGACGACCGCGTGCAGGACGCCGTGGCGCGGAACGCGGCGGTCAAGGCGGCCGTGAAGGCCATCTGGCCGGCCGTCGACCCGGCGAAGCTGGTGCTGCGGCTGCTGTCCGACGCCGACTTCCTCGCCGAGCACGCGGAGGGTGTGCTGAGCGAGGACGAGCAGAAGTGCGTGCTGTGGGAGCGGCCGGCGCGGAGCGTGCGGGCCGCCAAGTGGTCGTCCGCCGACGCCGTGCTCATCGACGAGGTGACCGACCTCGTCGCCCGCACCCACTCCCTCGGGCACGTCGTGCTCGACGAGGCGCAGGACCTGTCGCCCATGCAGTACCGGGCCGTCGGGCGCCGCTGCACCACCGGATCCGCCACCGTCCTCGGCGACCTCGCGCAGGGCACGACCCCGTGGGCCACGCGCAGCTGGGCCGAGGCGCTGCGGCACCTCGGCAAGGAGGAGGCCGTCGTCGAGGAGCTGACCGTCGGATTCCGCGTGCCCCGCGACGTCATCGCGTACGCGTCCCGGCTGCTGCCCCACATCGCGCCCGGCCTCGCGCCCGTCTCGTCCGTCCGCGAGAACCCCGGGGCCTTCGAGGTCAGGGAGGCGTCGGACGGCGCCCGTGACGTGGTCGCCGCCTGCGTCGAGGCCCTGGAGCGGGAGGGTTCCGTGGGTCTCATCGCCGCCGACGCCCGCATCCCGGACCTGGCCTCCGCCCTGTCGGACGCGGGCCTCACCTACCTCGGCCCCGGCGAGGAGACCACGGCCGCAACCCGTCTGACCCTGGTCCCCGCCTCGCTGGCCAAGGGACTGGAGTACGACTACGTGGTCCTGGACGAGCCCGCCGCCGTCGTCGACGGCGAACCGGACGAACGGACCGGACTGCGGCGCCTGTACGTGGCGCTGACGCGCGCGGTCTCGGGCCTCGTGGTCATCCACGCGGCCCCGCTGCCGGAGCAGCTGGGGGCCTAGGGCGTGTCCGGCGGATCATGGCCGGGGCCGCGACGCCTGTCACGGCACCTCGCCGCGTTGCCGAAACGCCCGGACAGCTCCGCTGTCAGGACGCTCCGGCGCCTTGCGATGCACCGCACCGGACGCCGCGACCTGTCCCACCCTGATCCACCGGACACGCCCTGGCGACCTCTATGCCCCGGCGGCAGCCCTACGCGTCGACCGCCGCTCGCCACTCCCGTACCGCGTCCGCCGAGACCGGGGCGTTCCAGCCCTGGGGGCGGGCCGCGCCGCCGATGTGGAAGGCGTCCAGGCCGGCCGCCTTCAGCCGGGGGAGGTGGTCGAGGCGGAGGCCGCCGCCCACGAGGATCTGCTGCCGGTAGCCCGGCTCGCCCGCGCGGGCCGCCTCCGCCGCCAGGACGTCGAGCCCGGTGTCCACGCCGGCCGGCGAGCCCGCCGTCAGATACGTGTCGAGGCCGGGCTCGTCCGCGAGCCGCTTGCGCAGGGCGTCCCGGTCCGCCGCCCGGTCGATCGCGCGGTGGAACGTCCAGCGGCAGCCGTCGAGCTCCGCCGTGATCCGGTCGACCGCCGCCATGTCGGGGCCGCCCGCCGGGTCGAGGAAACCGAGCACGAACTCGTCGGCCCCTTCCGCGCGCAGCCCCCGCGCGGCCTCCACCAGCGCGTCCACGTCCCCCGCAGCGAAACCGTCCGCGAGCCGGATCATGACCCGCAGCGGGATGCCGACGGCCGCCCGGATCCGGCCGAACGTCTCGCGCGAGGGCGTGAGCCCGTCCGCCGCCATGTCGGTGACCAGCTCAAGACGGTCGGCCCCGCCCACCTGCGCCGCGACCGCGTCCTCGGCGCCGAGCGCGATCACCTCCAGGACTGCACGCTTGCTCATGGGACCCCTTGTCGGTCGGTACGTATCGGTGTGTGTCGGTTGCGAGGGCGGGTGCGGGTAGGCCATAGAGGTCTAGTCCAATAGGCCAGCCTACGCGCCGAGCGCCCCCGCCGGCAGGTGATCAGTGACCGTGGCCCTCCGAGTGATCACTCCCGCTCCGCCCGGCCTGCACCGTGAATTCCGCCGTCCGCACCGTGCCGTTGTGCTTGAAGTCCAGGAAGAGCCGGTACGTCCCCGTGCTCGGCGCGGTCGCCGTGAACGAGACCTCGGGCCCGGGGCCGCCCTCGTTCGGGTGGACGTGCAGATAGGCGAGGTCGCCGGAGCGCAGGGCGACCAGGTGCCCGTAGGAGCCGAGGTAGGGCTGGAGGTCGGTGACCGGCTTGCCGTTCCGGCTGACGCTCAGGGTGAGTTGGCTCGCCGCACCCGCCGTCGGCTTGCCGCTGAGCCGCACCTCGTAGCCGTCGCCGGCCCCGGCGGTAGCGGAGGGGGCCGGGAGGTCCTGGGGCGCGTACTTCCCCGCCACCGACAGGTCCGCGCCGAGCGTCAGGCCCTCCTTCTCCGACTGCGGGGCGAAGTCGGCGAAGACCCGGTAGTCGCCCGCCTTCGGCAGCTCGACGGGTGTCGTCCAGGTGCCGTCCGCCGCGCGGACCGGGTGCAAGTGGCGGTAGACCGTGAGGTCCCGCGAGGCGACGATCAGGTGCAGCTGCTTGCCGTGCTCGGTCCGGTACGCGGTGACCTTGCGGCCCGTGTCGTCCTTGGTGATCGCGAAGCTCAGCTCGGTGCGTTCACCGGCGGCGGCGATGCGGGGCGTCTTGAGGGCGAGGGTGTAGCCGCGCTCGGAGATCTGCAGACCGCCGGGGACGGCGGCCTCCTTCCCGGCCATTCCACCGTGCCCGCCGTGGTTGCCGTGGTCGTCTTGCCGGCCGTGGTCGCCGTGCCCGGTGGGTTCACCGTGCTGCTTGCCCGCGGTGACGGGGGTGACGGTGCTGCCCACCCCGTACGCGGTGCCGAAGGTGGCGGCGACGGCGGCGGCGAAGGCGGTGATCTTCAGTGCGGTCTTCATGACGGGCTCCTGGGTGGGCTGGCTCATCCGACTGACTCCGAAGATACCCCCAGGGGGTATGAAGTCAAGCGGGAGAATTTCTTGCGCTCGATACCCCCTGGGGGTATAACTGAGGTCAAGAAGTCCCGACCGAGGAGGCACCATGACGGCGCACGCAGCCGCCCCCGCACCCTCCGCCGCCCCCGCGGCAGAGGTGGAACTGGCCATCGGCGGTATGACCTGCGCGTCGTGCGCCGCCCGGATCGAGAAGAAGCTGAACCGGATGGACGGCGTCGAGGCGACCGTCAACTACGCGACGGAGAAGGCGAAGGTCACCTTCGCCGGCGGGGTCGCCGTGGCCGACCTGATCGCCACCGTCGAGGCCACCGGGTACACGGCCCAGGAGCCGCCCAGGCCCACGGGCGAGGCCACGGACGAAGCGGACGCGCAGCCGGAGGCCGATGCCCTCGCCCCGCTGCGTCAGCGGCTCGTCACCGCCGTCGTGCTCGCCGTGCCGGTCATCGCGATGGCCATGGTCCCGGTCCTGCAGTTCGAGTACTGGCAGTGGCTGTCCCTCACGCTGACGGCGCCCGTCGTCACCTACGCCGCCTGGCCCTTCCACAAGGCCGCCTTCACGAACGCGCGGCACGGCGCCGCGACGATGGACACGCTGATCTCCGTCGGCACGTCGGCCGCGTTCCTCTGGTCGCTGTGGGCCCTGTTCTTCGGGACCGCAGGGATGCCCGGCATGACCCACCCCTTCGAGCTGACCATCGCCCGCAGCGACGGCGCCGGGAACATCTACCTGGAGGCCGCCGCCGGAGTCACCGCCTTCATCCTCGCCGGGCGCTACTTCGAGGCCAGGTCCAAGCGGAAGGCGGGCGCCGCGCTCAAGGCGCTGCTCGAACTCGGCGCGAAGGACGTCACCCTTGTGCGCGAGGGCGGGCGCGAAGAGACCGTGCCCGTGAGCGAGTTGAAGGTCGGCGACCGTTTCCTCGTACGGCCCGGCGAGAAGATCGCCACCGACGGCACCGTCACCGAGGGCGCCTCCGCCGTCGACGCGTCCATGCTGACCGGCGAGTCCGTGCCCGTCGAGGTCGCCGTCGGCGACTCCGTCACCGGCGCGACCCTGAACGTCGGCGGACGCCTCGTCGTCGAGGCCACCCGCGTCGGCGCCGACACCCAACTCGCCCGCATGGCACGCCTCGTGGAGGACGCGCAGAACGGCAAGGCCGCGGCCCAGCGCCTCGCCGACAAGATCTCCGCCGTCTTCGTGCCCGTCGTCATCGGGCTCGCCCTGGCCACCCTCGGCTTCTGGCTGGGCAACGGCGCCGGCATCACCGCCGCCTTCACCGCGGCCGTCGCCGTCCTCATCATCGCCTGCCCCTGCGCCCTGGGCCTGGCCACCCCGACCGCGCTGATGGTCGGCACCGGCCGGGGCGCGCAGCTCGGCATCCTCATCAAGGGCCCGGAGGTCCTGGAGACCACGCGCGCCGTCGACACGATCGTCCTCGACAAGACCGGAACCGTCACGACCGGCCGGATGACCCTCCTCGCCACCCACGTCGCCGACGGCACCGACGAGCGCGAAGTCCTGCGCCTCGCAGGGGCGTTGGAACACTCCTCGGAGCACCCGATCGCCCAGGCCGTCGCCGCCGGGGCACGCGACGAGGCGGGCGACCTCGGGACCGTGGAGGACTTCGCGAACGTTCCCGGGCTCGGCGTCCAGGGCATCGTCGACGGCCACGCCGTACTCGTCGGCCGCGAGAAGCTGCTCGCCGAGTGGGAGATCCGGCTGCCGGTGGAGCTCGAGCGGGCCAAGTCGGCCGCCGAGGCGAATGGCCGTACGGCGATCGCGGTGGCCTGGGACGGGGAGGCGCGGGCGGTCCTCGAAGTCGCGGACGCGGTCAAGGACACCAGCGCCGAGGCCATCAGGCGCTTCCGTGCCCTGGGTCTGCGCCCGGTCCTGCTGACCGGGGACAACGAGGCGGTGGCCCGCGCGGTGGCCGCAGAGGTGGGCATCTCCCCCGAGGACGTCATCGCCGAGGTCATGCCGCAGGACAAGGTCGACGTCGTCAAGAGGCTGCAGGGCGAGCGGCGTTCCGTCGCCATGGTCGGCGACGGGGTCAACGACGCGGCGGCCCTGGCGCAGGCCGACCTGGGGCTCGCGATGGGCACCGGCACGGACGCGGCGATCGAGGCGGGCGACCTGACGCTTGTCCGCGGTGACCTGCGGGCGGCGGCCGACGCGATCCGCCTGTCCCGGCGGACCCTGCGCACCATCCGCTCGAACCTCTTCTGGGCCTTCGCCTACAACGTCGCCGCGCTGCCGCTGGCCGCCGCGGGCCTGCTGAACCCGATGATCGCGGGCGCGGCCATGGCGTTCTCGTCGGTGTTCGTCGTCGGCAACAGCCTGCGCCTGAGGAACTTCAAGCCCCAGGGCTGAGCACACAACGCGTGAGGGGCCCGTCCGCCGAAGCGGACGGGCCCCTCACCCATCTCTGCTCAGCCCTGGTCGCCGGCGAGGAGTTCGTCCGCGTCGACGATCCGGTACGCGTACCCCTGCTCCGCCAGGAACCGCTGGCGGTGGGCGGCGAAGTCCTGGTCGATGGTGTCGCGGGCGACGACCGAGTAGAAGTGCGCCTGGTGGCCGTCCGCCTTCGGGCGCAGCACGCGGCCCAGGCGCTGGGCCTCCTCCTGCCGGGACCCGAAGGTGCCCGACACCTGGATCGCGACCGTCGCCTCGGGCAGGTCGATCGAGAAGTTAGCGACCTTGGAGACGACGAGGACGCTCAGCTCGCCCTCGCGGAACGCGTCGAAGAGCCGCTCCCGCTCCTTGTTCGTCGTCTCGCCCTTGATCACCGGGGCGTCCAGATGCTCGCCCAGCTCGTCGAGCTGGTCGATGTACTGGCCGATGACGAGGATCTGCTGCCCGGCGAACTTCCTCACCAGCGCCTCCGTCACCTTCCGCTTCGTCGCGGTCGTGGCGCAGTAGCGGTACTTCTCCTCGGTCTCGGCGGTCGCGTACGCGAGACGCTCGCTGTCCGTCAGATTGACGCGGACCTCGACACAGTCGGCGGGAGCGATGTAGCCCTGCGCCTCGATCTCCTTCCACGGAGCGTCGAAGCGCTTGGGCCCGATGAGGGAGAAGACGTCGGACTCGCGCCCGTCCTCGCGGACCAGGGTCGCGGTCAGGCCGAGGCGGCGCCGGGCCTGGAGGTCGGCGGTGAACTTGAAGACGGGTGCGGGCAGCAGATGCACCTCGTCGTAGATCACGAGCCCCCAGTCGCGGGAGTCGAAGAGCTCCAGATGCGGATAGATGCCCTTCCGCTTCGTCGTCAGCACCTGGTACGTGGCGATCGTGACGGGCCGGATCTCCTTGCGCGTCCCGCTGTACTCGCCGATCTCGTCCTCGGTGAGGCTGGTCCGCTTCACCAGCTCGTGCTTCCACTGCCGGGCCGAGACCGTGTTGGTGACGAGGATGAGCGTGGTCGCCTTGGCCTCGGCCATCGCGCCCGCGCCGACCAGCGTCTTGCCCGCGCCGCACGGCAGCACGACGACACCGGACCCGCCGTGCCAGAAGCCTTCGACGGCCTGCTTCTGGTAGGGACGCAGCGCCCAGCCGTCCTCGGCCAGGTCGATCGGGTGCGCCTCGCCGTCCACGTACCCGGCGAGGTCCTCGGCCGGCCAGCCCAGCTTGAGCAGCGTCTGCTTGATCTGGCCGCGCTCCGAGGGGTGCACGGCGACGGTGTCCGCGTCGATCCGGGCGCCGACCAGGGGCGCCACACGCTTGGAGCGCAGCACCTCCTCCAGGACGGGCCGGTCCGTGCTGGTCAGCACCAGACCGTGCGCCGGGTGCTTGGACAGCGTGAGACGGCCGTACCGGTCCATCGTCTCGGCGATGTCCACGAGGAGCGCGTGCGGGACGGGGTAGCGGCTGTACTCGACGAGGGCGTCGACGACCTGCTCGGCGTCGTGCCCGGCGGCCCGCGCGTTCCACAGGCCCAGCGGCGTCAGCCGGTACGTGTGGATGTGCTCGGGGGCGCGCTCCAGCTCGGCGAACGGGGCGATGGCGCGCCGGCAGGCGTCGGCCCGGTCGTGGTCGACCTCCAGGAGCAGCGTCTTGTCACTCTGGACGATGAGCGGTCCGTTCACGTCTGTTCATCCCTTCCACCGCGCTCCGCGGAGCGCGGGGCCAAACGTCCAGTGTGCCGCATCGCCCGCCGTTGCCGCGTGGACGCCGGAGATCAGCCCGCCTCCAGCTCCGCGACCCCCGTCACGCGGTGCAGCGGATACGTGCGCACCTCGTCGGCCGTGTGGTCGTAGGCGGTGACGAAGCCGCCCTCCACCCGGATCGGGGCGATGACGCGCTGGCTGGCGGAGCCCTCCGCGTTCACATAGCCGATCCACACGGCCTCGCCCGTCATGACGGCCGCCTGCATCGTGGCCAGCGTGTCCGCCGCGCTGGTGCGGGGCAGCGTGCCGCTCTCCTCGCCCGGCGCGTGCTTGCGCGGCGTCGTCGAGGCCAGGTCACCGGCGCGGATCGCGCGCACGGCCGCCGTCAGGAGCGTGCCGTCCGGGACCGGCGGGCCCTCCGGTACGGGTTCGGGGGCGGTGCGGGGCGGGGTGCGGCGGGCGTGGGCGCGGGTGATGAGGACATCGCCCTCGGGGGACTCCGCGGCGGGCGCGAAACCCATCTGGCGCAGGCCCTCCAGGAGCGCCGCCGGGTCGGCCTGCGCGGCGAGGACGGTCGGCGCGATCCGCCGCAGGAGCAGACCGGCCGAGCGCTTGTCGGCGAGGATCTCGCCCAGCAGCACGTCGTCGTCGCAGCGCACGTACGCGGAGGCCGCGCCGATCCGCAGATGCCCGTGCTTACGGGCCACGTCGTCGATCAGATAGGCCAGCGGCTGCGGCACGGGCGTGCGCGAGTGCGTGGTCAGGAACTCGTGCAGGTCCGACGCGGCGCGCCCCGAGTCGAGGGCCCGGCGCACCGACCCGGGCGTGAACCGGTACACGGTCGCCCCGCCCTTGGACTCCACGTCGGCGAGGACGGCCAGGGCCTCGGCGAGCGGCCGCTCCAGCGGCCCGGGCGCCACGGCCGTCAGGTCGGCCTGCAGCAGTACGTGGTCCAGGGGCTCCGGGAGGAGGGGGGCGAGCAGTCGTACGGCGGCCTGCTCGGCGGGCGTCGCGTCCGGGCCCTCGCCCAGCAGCGCCCGCCCGTGTTCGGACAGCGCACCGCGCCCGGTGACGCCGAGGAGTTCCGCCTCGGTGAGCGTCCACCGGGCGATGCGCGCGCGCAGGTCGTCGGGGTCGCCGTCGTCGTCGGGCGCCGCGCCGCGCAGGGGCCGCTCCCAGCGCAGACGGGCGAGCAGGGTCTCCGGGTCGGGGGAGGCGCCCTCGGGGAGCTCGGACAGGAGCGTGAGCACCCGGCGGCGTACCTCGGGAGCCGCGGAACGGTCCAGGTGCGGGCCGAGAGCGGACAGGGTGCGCCCGGCGGCGGACACGGCCGCCGCCCCCTCCCGCCCGCCGACCAGACCGGCCGCGCGGGTGGCCGGCAGCCACGCGGTCACCAGGCGGGCCCAGCGCTCGGCGGCGGGCAGCTCCAGCCACTCGTCGTAGGCGGGCGTCGCGGCGTACTGCTCGTCGGCCTCGCCGTCGGACGCCACGAGACCGGCCGCGTACGCGAGTTCGGTCCAGAACGCGGCCAGCGCCTCCGTCGTGTCGAGGGCGGCCGCGGTGCGCTTGAGGTCGCGGACGCTGAGCCCGCCCGCGCGCAGGACGGCGGGGCCGCCCTCGTCCCAGTCCTTGAGGAGCTCCTCGACGGTGGCGAGCGCGGTGTAGGCCTGGCCCGCGGCGGTCGCGTTCACCACGGGGAAGCGATGGGTGGCCGCCGGTTCCACGGTGGGCGGCACCGGCTCCACGGTCCGGTGGGCGCGCCCGCCCCGCAGATGGAGCGCGGCCTCGCGGGGCAGGACGACGGTCCCCGGGGCGGTGGGCAGGAGAAGGCCGCGGTCCAGGAGCCAGCGCAGATGGGCGGCCGGCTCGGCGGTCACCTGGCCGTACGGCGGGCCCCACACGAGCCGGGACAGGACCTCGACGGCGTCCGCGGGCGCCTCGTCGAGGAGCGCCGACATCCGGGCGCGGTCGGTGAACAGGGCGGTCAGCGCGGCGACGGCGGAGACCGGGTCGTGCGTGGACGGCAGTCCGGCGGCCGTGACGATCTCCTGTAGCCGGCCGGGGGACATGCCGGCGGTGGCCTCCACGACGGTCGGGCCGAGGCCGGTGGGGGAGGGCCGCCGGTGCGCGGGCGCGAGCAGTTCACGCGCGGTGCGCACGAGGCGGATCCGGTCCTCGGGCCCCCACAGCAGGGCCTGTTCGCGCAGGGTGGCCACCGCGCGGGGCAGGACGGCGGTGACGGTACGGGCGTCGGCCCCCGCGTCACCGCCCTCGTCCCCGGCCAGCAGGGCGAGGAGCGTGCCGTACGTGGTGGGGTCCGGGGCGACCGCCAGGGCCTCCGCCGTCTGGAGCGTGAACCTGTCCAGGTGTTCGAGGGCGCGGATCACGGAGGCGCGGGTGCCCGCGCGCGTGGCCAGCTGGGTGAGGTCGTTCGGGACGGGGTTGAGCAGATCGGGGCGGGCGCGCAGCAGTGCGCCGAGGGAGGCGTCGTCGCGGGCGCGCAGCGCCTCGGCGAGGGACCGAGGGGCGGTGCTGCCCGGCGCGCGCCCGTCCTCGGCGGCGCGGTCCGGCTCGTGAGTGCTCATCCGGTTCACGGTAGCGCCTGACCGGCCCGCCGGGCTGCGGCGCCGCTGGGCCCGGAAGGGGACCCCGGTGCCGGGCCGGGCACGGTAACGTCGTAAAACGGGTGAAGGAACCGTCAACACCGCCACCCCGGAGGGGACTTCGTGGGGATCGAGAGCGATCAGCTCGTCTTCGACTATCTGAGCCGCGTCGGCGACCTGGCTCAGCAGCGCCAGCTGCCCTCCGGCACCCGGATGCGCCTGGTGTCCGAGCTGCGCAACGAGATCGAGGCGCGGCGCAAGGGAGTGGGCGGGGACAGCCCGGCGGCGGTGCGGCGCATCCTGGACCGGCTCGGCACGCCGGACGCCGTGGTGACGGGAGCGAGCGGCGGACCGGCCGAACCGGCGGAGCCGCGCGCGGCGGTGCCGGTGCAGCGGTCGAAGGAGCAGCGGTCGAAGGAGCAGCGCCCCCGCGGGCTGCGGCGGATCGTGCCGGGGCCTCGCGAGGACGTGGAGCCGGGGGACGCCGTGGACGCCCCGTCGCCGCCGCACCTCGCGGGGACGGAAGAGCTGGGGCGGCCGGGTTCGGAGCCGGACTGGTGGCGGGTGGACAGCAGCCCGTTCGGGGTGGGCGACAGCGTGCCGGGGTTCGTGGGCGGCGTGGAGATCCCGGAGATCCTCAAGCCGCCGGGCCGCGATTTCCCGAAGCAGGCCGGGGCGGAGGCGGAGGAGCCCGGGGAGCCCGACGAGCCCGAGGCGGACGAATCCGCCGAGGACGGCGAGCCGCGGGCCCGGCGCCGGCTGCCGTCCCTGCCCACCTGGTCCAACCCGCTCCTGCTGCTCGCCGCCGCCCTCCTGGTCGCCGGCGCGGTCCTGGGCAACTGGTTCGCCCTGGGCCTCGGCTGGATCATCGCCTACGCGTCCCGGCGGCTGAGCGAGGCCGAGTCGAAGGGGGCGGTCCTGTGGCTCCCGGGGCTCGCGGTCACCGCGGGCCTGGTGTGGCTGTGGGGCCGTGACTCCGGGCGCTGGGGCGAGCCGATCGCGCAGGGGCACATGAGCGCCGCCATCGGCGAGACCTGGCCGTGGGTGGTGCGCGGAGCGGCCGTCGCCTCCGCGCTGTTCGTGGTGTGGAGGTCACAGCGGCGACGGCCGTGACCCGTTCGTACGCCCAGGCACAATGGCTGGCATGGCTCCTTACGAACACCGGACCACCGCCGCCCCCACGAACAACCCAACGATCGGCTCCACGGTCGGCCCCACGGTCGGCTTCGACCTGGACATGACGCTGATCGACTCACGGCCCGGGATTCACGCCACCTACCGCGCGCTCTCCGCGGAGACGGGCGTCCCGATCGACGCGGACGCGGCCGTCCGGCGGCTCGGCCCGCCGCTCGAGGAGGAGCTGGTCCGCTGGTTCCCCGAGAACCGCATCCAGGAGGCCGGCGACCGCTACCGGGAGATCTACCCGGAGTACGCGATCCAGCCGACCCTCGCGCTCCCCGGCGCCCGCGAGGCCGTCGACGCCGTGCGGGCCTTCGGCGGGAGGGCGATCGTCGTCACCGCGAAGCACGAGCCCAACGCGAAACTGCACCTGGCGCACCTGGGCATAGAGCCCGACGAGGTCATCGGCTGGCTGTGGGCGGAGGCCAAGGGCACGGCGCTGCGCGAGCACGGCGCGTCCGTGTACGTCGGCGACCACACCGGCGACGTACGCGGCGCCCGCAGCGCCGGGGCACTGTCCGTGGCGGTCGCCACGGGCCCCTGCGACGCGGCCGAGCTGCGCGCCGCCGGAGCGGACGTCGTCCTCGCGGATCTGACCGGGTTCCCGGCCTGGCTGGAGCGCTACGTGGCCGAGCGGGCCTGACGCCGCTGCGCGGCGATCCCGCGCAGCACCCCGGCCGCGGCGATGAGGAAACCGACGCCCATCAGCATGCACACGGCGTAGGCGACGGGCGGGAACGGGTGGGTCCCGAGGAACAGAGGGGCCATCGTGACCAGGGTGGCCACGGCTCCGACGATGAAGACGATGCCGCCGGCCTTGACGAGGCCGTCACCGGGTCCGGCGGAATTCGCTTGGGTTTTGTCACGCACCCGACCAGGGTACGGAGTGCTGCCGCCGGACTGCGTTCGTGTGTGTGACTGAGCAGGGGTGCAGGAGGCGCGGCTGTGTGGTGCGGGGGCTTCCCAGGGTTGGGAACAGAAGTTCTTGGGGCGAACGGGTGACCTTTGCGGGCGGGTTTCGTTGACTGCGGTGAACGAGATCTTCGACATGGCGCTGGGGGTGAACAGGTGGGCAGGCTGCGGGAGTTGAAGGCATCGTTCGTGGTGCCGGGCACCTCGGGGGTGGCCATCCGGGACCGGCTGCGGTTGTCGGACCGGGATACGGCGGTGCTGCGAGAGGTCGGTGTGTTTCTGGGTTCGCTGGCGGCCGGGGATCTCGCGGTCCGTTCCCGGCAAGGCCTGACGCATGACGCATCCGGGTGGGCGGCCCGCAAGCGGGAGCTGACCGGGGACTCATCCGCGCGGTGGGCGGGCAGCATCACCAAGGCCACGCACGACCAGTGGGCGCTGGCAAGGCGAGGCCAGCTGGCGGAGATGGTGTGGCTGCGGGGGCAGATCGGGCAGGTCGAGGCACGCATGGCCCGACCGCTGGGTGCGAAGGCGTCTAAGCGGGAGGGGCTGGCGCGGGGGTACGGGTCGCGATCCGAGTGGCATGCCAAGTCCCGTCGGCTGCACGCACTGAAGGGCCGATTGGCCGGCGTGGCGGCGGACTGGGCGGCGGGCCGGGTGCACCTGGTGCGCGGCGGCAAACGCCTATCCCACCTACGTCACCATCTGGACGAGGCCGGACTAGATGAGCGAACCTGGCGCGAGCGGTGGCAGACGGCGCGAATGTTCCTGGCCGCCGATGGTGAGACCGGTAAACGCTTCGGCAATGAGACCATCCGCATCACCGGCACCGGAGAGATCTCCCTCAAGCTCCCGGCCGCCCTCACCCATGTGGCCAACGCCCCGCGCGGCCGCTACGTCCTAGACGCGACGGTGGCGTTCAAGCACCGGGGCCAGGAATGGCTGGACCGGATCACTGCGAACCGGTCTGTGGCCTACCGCATCCACCACGACCACGTGCGCGGACGCTGGTACGTGACCGCGTCCTGGCAACGCAACGCCGTCCCGGTCCTGCCCCTGACGGCAGCTCTGGCACGGGGTGTGGTCGGGATGGACATGAACGACGACCACCTTGCCGCCTGGCACCTCGACACCCACGGCAACCCGGTCGGCGAACCCCGGCGCTTCTTCTACGACCTGTCGGGCATGGCAGCGCACCGGGACGCCCAGATCCGGCACGCGCTGACCCGGCTGCTGCACCACACCCGCCGCTGTGGGGCTGCCGCGATCGCCATCGAAGACCTGGACTTCACCGACGGCAAGTCCCGTGAGAAGCACGGCCGCAACAAGCGCTTCCGTCGTCTCATCTCCCGCTTTCCCACGGCGAAGCTGAAGGCCCGCCTAGTATCTATGGCCGCCGAGCTGGACATCGCCGTCGTCGCGGTGGATCCGGCCTACACCTCCCGGTGGGGTGCCCAGCACTGGCAACAGCCGCTGACCACACGCACCCGCAAGACCACCCGGCACGATGCGGCAAGCATCGCGATCGGGCGACGCGCCCTCGGGCACCCGATCCGGCGACGGACGGCACCGCCCCCTACTCACCAGAGCGATGGGTACGGGCATCGGACCGTCCAGGCCGGACCGGACACCCGACAGCGTGAGGAACCCCGCCCCCACACACCCGGACCACGCACCAGATGCGTGTCGCCCGACAGTGGCAAGAAAGCGGGCGACCAGAACACCCAACACCGTTTGGGGTGTTCGGCTGAGCAACAGCCCTGGCAACAGGACGCACTTCCGCTCAGCTTCCAGGAACGGTAGTTCCCAGCGCGTAGGAACAATCGGGGGCGTCTGGTGGAGGTCCCGAAGTGCGTTCGGGCAGAAGTGCGAAACGGGCCGGTTGTCGGCGGCGATCCGGTCTACCCGGGGCGTGCCATGCGGCTACGTATGATCGCGCCACGTCAATCAAGGGGTGGGGCACATGAATTTGAACGCACGAAGACGGTCGGGATACCAAGCGGCCGCGATCGTGGCGGCGGCGGTGCTGCTGGCGGGCTGTGGTTCCGGTGGTGGGGCCGACGGCATGCCGACGGCGAGGCCTGTAGGCACGTTGAAGGCTCGCCACGTCAAAGCCGCCTTGCCGGACAAGGAAGCTTTGCCCGGTTGGAGACAGATCGGCTCACGCCAGATCGATACACATGGCTATTTGTGCCAGGTCGTGGCCGGCGACGCATGCAACGACGTGATCGCCACCGGCACGGCAAACTTCACACGAGGGGCGCAGCGGACCACGAAGTGGCTCAGGTTCAGTTTCACCGTCTACTCCTGCCGCACCGTGAGCGCCGCACAGCTCCTGTACGAGGCGATGCCCGACTACGACAAGCGGGCTGACGGGGCGAAGACTCCGGCGCTCGGAGACGAGAGCGCTGCGTCAAGCTCGCTCCTGAATGGCGAGCACCCCGTGTCCATCTACCACGACAAGGTACGGATAGGGACGACCGTGTTGTGGACCTTCGCCATGGGGACCGAGGAGGCCGTCACGAGCGAGCGTGCCGAGTTGGCGGCCAAGCTCCAGGTCGAACGAGTGCAGCAGGCCCACCTGGGGCTCAAGCCCTCGGCGCACGCAGACGTCCCTTAGCGTCCGTCCGGCAGGCCGGGGGAGGGATCAGCAGGTGGGACTGACTTCAGGCGCAGCGCTCGTTCTCGATTATTCGTGTCATGTCACTTTGAGTCGGCGCCTGCACAGGCAGGGACTCAGTCCCGTTTTAAGGCATGTCTCGTTGGAGAAACCCCCGGTAGGGTGGTTCGACGGCAGTTCAGTCGGCGTCTCAGGAGCGTCCGGGACCGATCGAGGGAGTGTGTGCTTTGCCGACTGGCAAGGTCAAGTGGTTCAACAGTGAGAAGGGCTTCGGCTTTCTCTCCCGCGACGACGGCGGCGACGTCTTCGTGCATTCCTCCGTACTCCCGGCCGGCGTGGACGCACTCAAGCCGGGCCAGCGTGTCGAGTTCGGCGTCGTCGCGGGGCAGCGTGGCGACCAGGCGCTCTCCGTGGCGATCCTGGACCCGACCCCGTCGGTGGCCGCGGCACAGCGCCGCAAGCCGGACGAACTGGCCTCGATCGTCCAGGACTTGACGACGCTCCTCGAGAACATCACGCCGATGCTGGAGAAGGGCCGCTACCCGGACAAGGCCTCCGGCGCGAAGATCGCGGGCCTGCTGCGCGCGGTCGCCGACCAGCTCGACGTATAGCCGCAGCTGTCCTTACGGGAACGCGAGCGCGTCCGGGCCGAGGGTCGGCACGAGGCCCTCGGCCGCTGCGCGGGTGAGCAGGCCGCGGATCGCCGCGGCCCCTCTTTTCTGCCGCCCTCGCGCTGCTTCGCAGGCGTCGGGCGGCTGTGCCGGACTCCGTCCGGCGGCCGCCGTGTTCAGGGGAATGACAGGGCGTTGGGGGAGAGGGCCGGCACGAGGCCCTCGGCCGCTGCGCGCGTCAGCAGGCCGCGGATCGCCGCATAGCCGTTCTCGCCGAGGTCTGCCGTGAACTCGTTGACGTACAGGCCGATGTGCTGGTCCGCGACCGACGGGTCCATCTCCTGGGCGTGCTCCAGGACGTAGGGGCGGGAGGCCTGCGGGTCGTCCCAGGCCATGCGGACCGACGTGCGGACCGCGTCGGCGATCTGTCGCAGCCGGTCCCCGCCGAGGGAGCGCTTCGCGATGATCGCGCCGAGCGGGATCGGCAGGCCCGTCGTCGACTCCCAGTGCTCGCCCATGTCGGCGAGGGAGTGCAGGCCGTAGTTCTGGTACGTGAAACGGGCCTCGTGGATGACGAGACCCGCGTCGACCTTGCCGTCCCGCACGGCGGGCATGATCTCGTCGAACGGCATGACGACGATCTCGCCGACGCCGCCTGGCAGCACGTCCGCCGTCCACAGCCGGAACAGCAGGTAGGCCGTCGACTTCTCGCTGGGGACGGCGACCGTCCTGCCGGTCAGGTCGACGCCGGGCTCGCGCGTGAGCACGAGCGGGCCGCAGCCCCGGCCGAGCGCGCCGCCGCACGGCAGGAGCGCGTAGTCGTCGAGGACGTACGGCAGGACCGCGTACGACACCTTGAGGACGTCGAAGGCGGGGTCGCGGCGCTCCGCGACGCCGTTCGTGATGTCGATGTCGGCGAAGGTCACGTCGAGGGCGGGGGCGCCGGGAACCCGGCCGTGGGCCCACGCGTCGAAGACGAACGTGTCGTTCGGGCAGGGCGAGAAGGCGATCCTGAGGTCCGCTTCGGGGTGCGTCATGTGTGAGTCCAACTCTCCAGTACGTGCGCGGACTTCCCGAACGCGTCGGCGAGCGCCGCGAGCGCGTCGCCGATACGCCAGGCCGCGCGGTCACGGGGGCCGACGGCGTTCGACACCGCGCGGATCTCCAGGACGGGCACGCCGTGCGCGGCGGCGGCCTCGGCGACCCCGAAACCCTCCATCGCCTCGGCGGCGGCGCCGGGGTGACGGCCGAGCAGCTGGGCGGCGCGGGCCGCGGTGCCGGTGACGGTGGAGACGGTGAGCACGGTGCCGGTGCGCGCGCCGGCCGCCGCGGCGACGTCCCGTACGAGGGACGGCGGCGGGAGGTGCGTGACGGTGCCGAAGCCGAGCTCGGTGACGGGCAGGAAGCCGTCGGGGGTCTCGGCGCCCAGGTCGGCGGCGGTGAGGGCGTCGGCGACGACCACGGAGCCGACGGGGGCGTCCGGCTGGAACCCGCCGCCGATACCGGCGGACACGACCAGTCCGTACGGCCGCCCCGACAGGGCGGCGGTGGTGAGGGCGGTGGCGGTTCCGGCCGCCGCGGCGGCGGGCCCGACGCCCACCGCGACGACATCGACGGCAGGGGACGCGGCGCCCGCCCCGGACAGGCCTCCGGCCACCGCGTCCCGCTCCGCGGGGACGGCGGTGGCGATCAGCACCCGCCCGGTGTCCGTCAGGCGTCCTTCTTGAGCTTGAACGACCACAGGCCGGTCGCGTTCGTACCGCTGCCCTCGACGATGCTGACCGTCGTGGCGTTGCCCGTGGCGCCGTACTGCTGGTTGAAGAACACGCTGCCCGGGACGGTGCGGTACGTCTTCTTGCTGGAGTCGGTCAGCGCCTGGCCGTTCATCAGCAGGGTCCAGCCCTTGTCGGCGATCTTCGGGTCCACACCGAAGCGGACCGTCGCGTCGGGGTCGACCTTGATGGACTTGATGTCCTTCTCGCTCGTGAGGCAGTCCTTGAGCGCGGACGGCGTGAGGGCCTTGCCGTCGTTGTAGCAGGCGGCTTCCGACGTCACCGTGGAGGTGCCGACCGTGACGGTCGCCAGCGGCGTCGGCTTGTCGCAGGCCGAGAGGACGAGCAGCCCGGCGGCGACGGCGCCGGCAGCTGCCACGGTGCGGCGGTGGCGCACAGTGAAACGCAGGGAGGTCATGCGGGCAGGCTATCTGGCGGCTCGCACACACTCGCCATGCGGGTGCGGCGTGCCGCATGCCCGCACGGTCCGGGACGTCCGCCGCGCCCTCTCGCGCGCGGTCTCACGCGACGCGGCCGTGGGCCTGTCCGCCGTGCCGGGCGGCGGCGAGCAGCCCTTTCACGGTCGTCAGCCAGCCCGTTCCGACGATCGCCGCGGCCACTCCGAGGCCCAGTGCTCCGTTCAGGGGCAGGGAGATGCCGATGCCGCCGCCGACGACCCACGCCATCTGGAGGGTGGTCTCGGAGCGGGCGAACGCGGAGTTGCGGACCTGTTCGGGGACGTCGCGCTGGATGAGGGCGTCCAGGGAGAGCTTGGACAGGGCCTGCGCGAACCCGGCGACGGCCGCCAGGCACGCCGTGAAGGCCGCGCTGAAGAACAGCGCCGACAGGACCGCCACGCCCACGACCACGGCCACCACCGTCACGATGATGATCTCCGGCGCCCGCGCCTTCAGCCACGCCCCGACGGCCGTGCCGAGCGCGTTGCCCGCGCCCGCCGAGACCCCGACGATGCTCAGCGACACGGCGGCGCTCTGGCCCGACATGGGGTGGTCGCGCAGCAGGAACGCCAGGAAGAAGATCAGGAAGCCGGAGAGGCAGCGCTGGGAGGCGTTGACGACGAGCGCGTGCGTCACGGCCGGGCCGACGGTGCGCAGACTGGGGCGCTTCTCCTTCTTGGCGGCGTCCTTGGCGGCTTTGGCGTCCTTGGCGTCTTGGGCGGCTTTCTCGGCGGCGGCTCTCCCGGCGGAGACTCCGGCGGCTTCGTCGGCGGCCTCCTTCGCCTTCCGGTCGGCCTCGCTTCCTGGCCGGTGCGGGACGTGCAGATGCAGGTGCGGGCCGTGCAGATGTTCCTCGTCGGCCGCGAGGAGCGCCTTCGCCTCGCCCTTCGCGGAGTCCACCTTGTGCGGCAGCTGGAAGGACAGGACCGTCCCCGAGATGAAGATCACGAACGCGCCGTAGAGGGGCCAGCTCGGCCCGACCATGTGCAGCCCGGCGGCGACCGGCGCGGCCACACCGGTGGCGAGGAGCCCGCCCAGGGTCACCCGCGAATTCGCTTTGACCAGGGAGAACCGTGGTGGCAGCAGACGTGGCACGACGGCGCTGCGCACCACCCCGTACGCCTTGGACGCGACCAGGACGCCGAGGGCCGCCGGGTACAGCTCCAGGCCGCCGCCCGCCGCCGCCCCGGCGAGGACGAGCGCGAGGAGCGCCCGCGCCAGCATCGAGCCGGCCATCGCGGCGCGCCGGCCGTGCGGCAGCCGGTCCAGGAGGGGGCCGATCACGGGCGCGAGGAGTGTGAACGGCAGCATCGTGATCGCGAGGTAGAGCGCGACGCGCCCGCGCGCCTGGCCCGTCGGCACCGAGAAGAACACCGTGGAGGCGAGCGCCACGGTGATCATGACGTCGCCGGCGCCGTTCACGCCGTGCAGCTCGATCAGTTTTCCGAGGCCCGACTCGCCCGCGCCGTGCGCGTGGGTCGCCTTGCGGATCCCGCGCGCGGTGCCCGTGAAGGGCAGGTGCAGGGCACGCCCCACAGCGCGGACCGCCCGGCGTACCGGGCCCGATCCGCCTGCCTTCCGCGATGACGACCTGGTGGAGGTCACCCAGCCATAGTGCCCCCGGAACGTGGTGACTAGTACCGATATCGCCGGAGCGGGTCGCAGGTGAGCGCCCCCGGAAACTCTCCCGGAGGGTGTTGCAGGACACAGCTACTTGTACGTCGGTGTGGGCGCACGGGCCGGGAGAAGGTAGCGTGCGTAACGCGCCTGCGGCAGCTGTGCTCGGCCGCGCGCCTCTCGGTCATCCGTCAGAATGGGTGACGTAGGTGCGCCCGGGGACGTTCGGGCGCGGACGTCGACGCGGCCCCCTGGTCCGCTCCGTCCGTACCCCCGCGCAAGGTGGCGCACTCGTGAGACGGCGTAGGAGAGAAGCGATACCTGTGAGCGCAGCGACAACGCGAAGCCGCACCCCTGACCGCCTGTGCGCCGAGGCGGTCGGCCTCGCGCGGACCGCGGCCGAGGAGGCCGCCGCGCCAGGAGTCGTGGGCGAGCACGTCGACATCGTCGTCGAGGGCGACCGGGTCGTCACGCATCTCTTCGAATGCATGGAGTTCGGCTACCGCGGCTGGCGGTGGGCCGTGACGGTGGCGCGGGCGTCGCGCGCCAAGGTCGTCACCCTCGACGAGACGGTTCTGCTGCCGGGCCCGGACGCGCTCATGGCCCCGGAGTGGGTGCCGTGGAGCGAGCGGCTGCGCCCCGGCGACATGGGCCCCGGCGACCTGCTGCCGACCGACGCCGAGGATCTTCGCCTCGAACCCGGCTATTCGGGTGAGGACGCGCCCCCGCCGAACTCCGCGGTGTCCGAGGAGATGGCGGAGCTCGCCGAGGCGGAGGACGCCGAACTGACGGCGGGACCGCCCGCCGAGCTGCCCGTCGCGCCCGAGCGCGGCTCCATCGCCGCCGTCGCCGAGGAGCTCGGCATGCGGCGTGCCCGGGTCCTGTCCCGGTACGGCCTGCATGTCGCGGCCGACCGCTGGGACGAGGGGTTCGGGGCGAAGACGCAGATGGCGCAGGCGGCGCCCGCGACCTGTGTGTCCTGCGGTTTCCTCGCGCCGATCGGCGGCTCGCTCGGCCAGGCCTTCGGCGTCTGCGCGAACGAGTTCTCCCCGGCCGACGGCCACGTCGTCTCCCTCGCGTACGGCTGCGGCGGCCACTCCGAGGCGGCCGTCATGCCGAAGCCCCCGCGGCCCGCGGCACCGGTGATCGACGAGACCCGCGTGGACCCGTTCCCGCTGCGCCCGGCGCCGGACTCCGGATCGGTCCCGTCGGCCCCCGACGGCACGGAGGATCTGGGGCACTCGTAGCCCCGGCGCGTCTACGCGCGCACGCGCGGTAGCGTCTCCGTCGCCAGGGTTGGCCTGGGTGAACGGCAGAGGGAGACCACACCGTGAGCATGAGCAAGATCGTGCGCCCGGCACCCGAGGGGATGGACCCGTTCGGGACGGGCCGTCTGCGGCGTGGGGTCATCGACGCCTGGACCGGCAGCCCGGCCCGCTTCCGTGAGGACGCCAACGCCGAGGAGGACCTCGCCCTCGGCGGCTACCGAGACCGTCTCGTCGTGGAACTCGCCCAGAACGCGGCAGACGCCGCCGCCCGCGCGGGCGTGCCCGGCCGGCTCTCCCTCACGCTGCGCGACGGGGTGCTGGCCGCCGCGAACACGGGCGCCCCGTTGGACGCCGCCGGTGTCGAGTCGCTGTCCACGCTGCGCGCCTCCGCCAAGCGCGAGCAGGGCGACGGCGCCGTTGGCCGCTTCGGCGTCGGGTTCGCCGCCGTCCTCGCCGTCACGGACGAGCCCGCGGTCGTCGGCCGCACGGGCGGGGTCCGCTGGTCGCTCGCCGAGGCACGCGACCTCACCGCCGGTACGGCCCGGCACAGCCCCGGCCTCGGCGACGAGCTGCGCCGCCGGGACGGCCACGTGCCACTGCTCCGGCTCCCGTTCGCCGCGCAGGGCTCGGCCCCGGAGCCGTACGACACCGTCGTGATCCTGCCGCTGCGCGACCCCGCCGCCGAGGAGCTCGCGACGCGGCTCGTCGACGCCATCGACGACACCCTGCTCCTCGCCCTGCCCGGCCTCGACGAGGTCGTCGTGGAGACCGGCTCCGGCACGCGCGTCCTGCGCCGCAGGACCGACGGGCCGTACGTGGCCGTGGACGACGAGCGCGTCGGCGCCGACGGCACGCGGGAGAGCGTCACGACCCGCTGGCACGTCCTCGTCCGCACCGGACCGCTGGACGCCGCGCTCCTCGCCGACCGGCCCCTGGAAGAGCGGCTGCGCCCGCACTGGTCCGTGACCTGGGCCGTCCCGGTCGACGAGGACGGCACACCGGTGCCGCCGCGCAGCGCGCCCGTGCTGCACGCGCCGACCCCCAGCGACGAACCCCTCGGCGTGCCCGCGCTGCTCATCGCGTCGTTCCCCCTCGACACGACCCGGCGGCACGCCGCCCCCGGACCGCTCACCGACTTCCTGGTGGAACGGGCCGCCGACGCCTACGCCGAACTCCTCGCCGGCTGGCGGCCCGTGGGCACCGGCATCCTCGGCCTGGTGCCCGGCCCGCTCGGCCGGGGCGCGGTGGACGGCAGCCTGCGCGGCGCGATCCTCGCCAGGCTGCCCCGCACCGCGTTCCTGCCGCCCGCGCTGCCCCGCACCCCGGACGACGCCGATGGACTCCCCGAGACGCTGCGGCCGCGCGAGGCGGAGGTCGTGGAGGGCGCGGGCGCCCAGACCGTACAGGTCCTCGCCGAGGTGCTGCCGAGCCTGCTGCCCGCCGGGCTCGAACGCCGCGTCGAGCTGCGGACCCTGGAGGTCGCCCGCGTCCCGCTGACCGAGGCGATCGACCGGCTCGCAGGCCTTGAGAAGGACCCGGACTGGTGGCGGCGCCTGTACGACAGCCTCGCGGGCGTCGACCCGGACCGGCTCACCGGGCTTCCGGTGCCGCTCGCGGGCGGGCGTACGACGATCGGCCCCCGGCAGGTGCTGCTGCCCATGCCGGACGCCACGCCCGGCGAGACCCTGGCCCGGCTCGGCCTCAAGGTCGCCCATGTGGACGCCGCGCACCCCCTCCTGGAGAAGCTGGGCGCGCTGCCCGCGACGCCCCGCGCCGTCCTGACGACACCTCAGGTGCGGGCGGCCGTCGCCGGTTCGCTCGACGACGACTCCTGGTCCCTCGGCGAGGAGGCCGGGGTCGACGCGGACGAACTCGCCGACCTCGTCCTCTCCCTCGTACGGGACGCCAACCTCGAACCCGGTGACGAGCCCTGGCTCGGGGCGCTCGCCCTGCCCGACGACGAGGGCGAGCTCGCGCCCGCCGGTGAACTCGTGCTGCCCGGCAGCCCGTTCGCGCAGGTCGTGCGCGAGGGCGAACTGGGCATGGTGGACGGCGAACTCGCCGAGCGGTGGGGCGAGCAGCCGCTCGCCGCGTGCGGGGTCCTCGCCGGCTTCGCCCTGGTCCGCGCCACCGACGTGGTCCTCGACCCGGACGAACTCGACCCCCGCGAGGGCGACTTCGCCGAGCCGGACGACGCGGGCCTGCTCGACGCGGTCGACGTGTGGTGCGAGGACGTCCTCGACCGGCTGCCCGACACGCCCGTGCCGCCCGTCGCCACCGAACTCGTCGCCGTCCGCGACCTCGACCTCGTCGACGACGACCACTGGCCCCAGGCCCTCGCCCTCCTCTCCCGGCCCCCGCTGCGCGACGCCCTCACCCAGCCCGTACGGGTCCTGCTGCCCGACGGCACACACGAGATCGTCCGCCCGTACACCGCGTGGTGGCTGCGCGACCACCCCGTCCTCGACGGGCGCCGCCCGGCCGGGCTCCGCGCGGCGGGCGGCGACCCGCTGCTCGCCGGGCTCTACGACGCCGCCGACGCGGCCGGGTTCGACGACGAGCAGGTGCTGCGCGCCCTCGGCGTGCGCACGTCGGTCGCCGCGCTCCTCGACGAGCCCGGCGGCGCCGCCGAACTCCTCGACCGTCTCGCCGACCCGGACCGCGAGGTGGGCGCGGCCCAGCTGCACGCCCTGTACGGGGCGCTCGCCGACCTCGACCCGGAGCAGGTGACGCTCCCGGACGAGCTGCGGGCCGTGGTCGACGGCGAGGTCAGGGTCGTGGACGCGGCCGACGCCGTGGTCGCCGACGCCCCCGATCTGCTGCCGCTCGCCGGGGGCCTGGCCCTGCTGCCGGTGAGCCCGGCGCGCGCCGCGGACCTCGCCGAGCTGTTCCAGGTGAGGCGGCTGAGCGCGACGGCGGACGCGGACGTCACCGAGGAGGGCGCCGAGCACCCGGTGCCCGATTCCGTACGGACTCTGCTCGGGGCGGCGACCCCGGAGACGTACATCGAGCACGAGGAGCTGTTCGTCGCCGGGGTGGAGGTCGACTGGCGGCGCACGCCCGACGGCACGGTCCACGCCTCGACGCTCGAAGGAGTGGCGGCGGGTCTGGCGTGGGCGGCGGGCCAGTGGCCACGCCGCTTCGAGGTCGCCGCCCTGCTCGAAGACCCGTCACGCACGGCGGAGTTGGCCCGGGACCGCTGGTTCGACTGAGGGCGTTCGTAACGGGGAGACCGGGGTTGTGTAAACCGGTCACAAAATCTCCCGCCCGCGTACAACCTGCCACTCCCGGCGCATGTCTGATCTCGCGAGTCAACAGACTCCTAGATCAATCTGGTCCCGCGTGAAGGCATCCGCACCGCGGGACCCCTTCTCCAACTTGGGGAACACATGCGTATTCGTGCCACTGTGGCCGCGTCTCTCGGTGCCCTGGCCCTGACGGCCGTCATCGTCCCGGCCGCGCAGGCCGCCGGCAACTCCGAGGTGCGCGCCGCCGCTTCGCAGGCCACCGCCCACGCGTCGAAGTCCGCCTCGCCGAAGGCCACCGCCTTCTCGGCGACCGGCACCGCGGACGACCAGCAGGGCGACACCGCCATATCCAACGTCGTCGTGAACGGCGGCAAGGACGTGGTGCTCGGCACCACCGCCAAGAAGACCGTCACCGTCACCTTCACCGCCACCGACAACTCCGGGATCGACACGAGCACGGGTTACGCCGTGCTGTACCACGGCACGGACATCGACCACTCCGACTACGGGTCCGTCCCCAGCCAGCAGGTCGGTGACGCGAACAACTGCGCCACGACCAGTGCCACCACCGCGACCTGCACGATGACCTTCACGATCGACCCGCACGCCGACCTGGCCAACGCCGCGGCCGGCTCGTGGAAGACGTGGGCGATCGCGAGCGGCAAGGACGGCGACTACTCCCAGCGGGAGAACGTCAAGACGTTCGGCATGAAGCGCTACTCGAAGCTCACCACCAACGCCGGCCCCGAGCCCGTCGCCAAGGGCAAGACCCTCACGGTCACCGGCTCCCTGACCCGCGCCAACTGGGACAACTACACGTACGCGGGCTACACCAACCAGCCCGTGAAGCTCCAGTTCAAGAAGGCGGGCACCACCACCTACACCACCGTCAAGACGGTGACGTCCTCCTCGACCGGCGGTCTGAAGACCACCGTGACGGCGGCCTACGACGGCTACTGGCGCTACAGCTTCGCCGGAACCTCCACCACCCCGGCCGTGACGTCGGCCAGCGACTACGTCGACGTGCGCTAGTCACAACCCCCCGTCACACGGGAAAGCGGCGGTCGACCCATTTCCACAGGAACTCCAGGGCGACCGCCGCCACCGCCGAGATGCCCACAGCCGTCCACGGCATCGCCGCCCCGACCAGCTTCAGCGCGAAGAACTTCTGGAGCGACGGCACCACGAGGACGAACAGGAAGCCCACGCCCATCGCGGCCACCAGGCACACCCGCCACCAGGTGTAGGGCCGCGCGATGATCGCGAGCACCCACATCGACACGAGGAACAGCGTCAGCGTCGCCGAACTCGTCTCGGCGCCGAGCGATCCCGCGCCCGTGTAGTAGTGCCGGGCGATCATGTACGTCAGGAACGTGGCCGCCCCGGCGACGACCCCGCCGGGGATCGCGTACCGCATGACCCGCCGGACGAAGTGCGGTCTGGCCCGCTCCTTGTTGGGGGCGAGCGCCAGGAAGAACGCGGGGATGCCGATCGTGAAGGTCGACAGCAGCGTCAGGTGCCGCGGCAGGAACGGGTACTCGACCTGGAAGCACACCACGAGGACGGCGAGCAGCACCGAGTAGACCGTCTTGACGAGGAACAGGGACGCGACGCGCGTGATGTTCCCGATGACGCGGCGGCCCTCGGCGACGACCGACGGCAGCGTGGCGAAGCTGTTGTTCAGGAGCACGATCTGCGCGACCGCCCGCGTCGCCTCCGAGCCGGAGCCCATCGAGACGCCGATGTCGGCGTCCTTCAGGGCGAGGACGTCGTTCACACCGTCGCCCGTCATCGCGACCGTGTGCCCGTGGGACTGGAGCGCGCCGACCATGTCGCGCTTCTGCTGCGGGGTGACACGGCCGAACACCGTGTTCTCGTCGAGCGCCTTCGCCATGTCCGCCCGCTCGGCGGGGAGCGTGCGGGCGTCGACCGTGTCCCGGGCGCCCGCGAGGCCCAGCTTCCCGGCGACCGCGCCCACCGACACCGCGTTGTCCCCGGAGATGACCTTCGCGTGGACGCCCTGCTCGGCGAAGTACCGCAGGGTGTCCGCCGCGTCGGGGCGCAGACGCTGCTCCATGGCGACGAGTGCGACGGCCTCCGCGCCCTCCTTGACCGCGGGGTCGTCGAGGTCGCCGCGGGCCCGGGCGAGCAGCAGCACGCGCAGGCCCTGGTGGTTGAGCTCCTCGGTCTCCGCGAGGACGTGGTGCCCGGGCGGCAGCAGGACGTCGGGCGCGCCGAGCAGCCACGCGCTGTCCGTGCCGTCGCCCTCGCTGAACGAGGCGCCGCTGTACTTGCGGGCGGAGGAGAAGGGCAGCGACTCGGTGCAGCGCCACTCCTCGCTGTCGGGGTAGGCGTCGATGATCGCCTGGAGGGATGCGTTGGGCCGCGGGTCGGACTCGCCGAGCGCGCCCAGGACCTTGGCGACGTACGCCTCGTCGGCGCCGCCCAGGGCGCGCACCTCGGTGATGTCCATGCCGCCCTCGGTGAGGGTGCCGGTCTTGTCGAGGCAGACGACGTTGACGCGGGCGAGGCCCTCGATGGCGGGCAGTTCCTGGACGAGGCACTGCTTGCGGCCGAGGCGGATCACACCGATCGCGAAGGCGACGGAGGTGAGCAGGACGAGCCCCTCGGGGACCATGGGCACGATCCCGCCGACGGTCCGCGCGACGGCGTCCTTGAAGGCGTGCTGCTTGACGACGAGCTGGCTGATGACGAGGCCGATCGCCGTCGGGACCATCATCCAGGTGACGTACTTGAGGATGGTGGAGATGCCGGAGCGCAGCTCGGACTGGACGAGGGTGAAGCGGCTGGCCTCCTCGGCGAGCTGCGCCGCGTAGGCCTCGCGGCCGACCTTGGTGGCGGTGAAGGCGCCGCCGCCCGCGACGACGAAGCTGCCGGACATGACCAGGTCGCGCGGGCGTTTGAGTACGGGGTCGGCCTCGCCGGTGAGCAGGGACTCGTCGATCTCCAGGCCGTCCGCCTCGGCGCACACCCCGTCCACGACGATCTTGTCGCCCGGCCCGATCTCGATCAGGTCGCCGAGCACGATGGCGGAGGTGGAGATCTCGGTGGCGCGTCCGTCGCGCCGGACCGTCGGTCTCGCCTCGCCGATGACGGCGAGGGAGTCGAGGGTCTTCTTGGCGCGCCACTCCTGGATGATGCCGATGCCGGTGTTGGCCAGGATGACGTAGCCGAAGAGGCTGTCCTGGAACGGCGCGACGCAGAGCATGACCAGCCAGAGCACGCCGATGATCGCGTTGAACCGGGTGAAGACGTTCGCACGGACGATCTCGGTCACGGAGCGCGAACTGCGGACCGGAATGTCGTTGACCTCGCCGCGCGCGACGCGCTCGGCCACCTCGCCGGCGGTGAGCCCGGCCGCCCGCGTGGGGACCGGCACCGGGTGGACCGGGTCCAGCTCGGAGCCCGCGTCGATGTGCGTCATGCAAACGACAGTACGGGCGGATTTGCGGCTTCACCCCTCGGGTGAGCCGACCCGATGGAGAGGGCTACTCGGGTGCCTGGCCCGCTTCGGCCGCCGCGCGCTTGAGCGCCTTGTCCCGGCCCCGTACGTACCAGATGCCGATGAGTCCGAGGCCGGCTCCGGCCAGGCACGTCCACAGCCACCAGGTGTGGCCGTGGTCCTCGAACCAGCCGTAGAACGGCAGCTGTGCCAGGAAGAGGACGAACCAGAGGATCGTGCCGCCCGTGATGGTGGCGACCACGGGCCCTTCGAGGGGCTCGGGTGCCTCGTGCTTAGGGGTCCACTTCTCCATGGGCACAGCTTACGAGGACACTCACGCGCGGCTGACAAGCGTCCCGCGGTCGGCCTGTGCGGACCCTCGCGCCCCAGGTCAGGCGGTGTGCAGGCCTGTCAGGTCAAGGGTCTACGCGCAGAGATGGCGATTTTTTGCTTAGATGTTCATACTGAAACAGTCTGTGTCTGGCTGCTTCTGTTCGTAGAAAACTCCAAATAGACGCCAGTCAGCGCCCCCACCAGCATCCCGATTCAGAGGTCATTCATGTCCACCTCGGCCCCCGCCCCGGTCGATGTCACCGAGCCGCCCCCGGCCCCGAAGAACGGCCTCGACCGTTACTTCAAGATCTCCGAGCGGGGTTCGACCGTCAGCCGCGAGATCCGGGGTGGCTTCGCCACCTTCTTCGCGATGGCCTACATCATCGTGCTGAACCCGATCATCCTCGGCAGCGCGAAGGACATGTACGGGCACCAGCTCGACAACGGCCAGCTGGTCACCGCGACCGCGCTGACCGCGGCCTTCACGACCCTGCTCATGGGCGTCATCGGCAACGTCCCGATCGCGCTCGCCGCCGGCCTCGGCGTGAACACCGTCGTCGCCCTCCAGCTCGCGCCCCGCATGACATGGCCCGAGGCGATGGGCATGGTCGTCCTCGCGGGCTTCGTCGTGATGCTCCTGGTGGCGACCGGCCTGCGCGAGCGGGTCATGAACGCCGTGCCGCTGGGCCTGCGCAAGGGCATCGCGATCGGCATCGGCCTGTTCATCATGCTGATCGGCCTGGTCGACTCGGGCTTCGTCTCCCGCATCCCGGACGCCGCGCAGACCACGGTCCCGCTCCAGCTCGGCGCGAACGGCCACCTCAACGGCTGGCCCGTCCTCGTCTTCGTGCTCGGCGTGCTGCTCACCCTGGCCCTGCTCGTGCGCAAGGTGCCGGGCGCCATCCTGATCTCCATCGTCGTGATGACGGTCGTCGCGGTCGTCATCGACGCGGTCGCCAAGGTCCCCAGCTGGGGCCTGACCACGCCCAAGTGGCCCGGCAACCCGGTCGAGATGCCGGACTTCGGGCTCGTCGGCAACGTCAGCATCTTCGGCGGGTTCCACCGGGTCGGCCTGCTCACCGGCATCCTCTTCGTCTTCACCGTGCTGCTGTCGTGCTTCTTCGACGCGATGGGCACGATCATGGGCATCAGTGACGAGGCCAAGCTGACCGACGAGAACGGTCAGATGCCCGGCATGAACAAGGTGCTCTTCATCGACGGCATCGCCGTCGCCGCGGGCGGCGCCTCGTCCTCGTCGGCGACCACCTGCTTCGTGGAGTCCACCGCCGGTGTCGGCGAGGGTGCGCGCACCGGTTTCGCCAACGTGATCACCGGCGGTCTGTTCGCCGTCGCGCTGTTCCTCACGCCCGTCGCCACGATGGTCCCGTCCCAGGCGGCCACGCCCGCGCTGCTCGCGGTGGGCTTCCTGATCCTGTCGGGGTCGATCCGCGCGATCGACTGGAGCGACTACACGATCGCCATCCCGGCGTTCGTGACGATGCTGATGATGCCGTTCACGTACTCGATCACCAACGGCATCGGGATGGGCTTCATCACCTTCACGGTGCTGCGCGTCGCGGCGGGCCGCGCCAAGCAGGTGCCGGTCGCGATGTACGTCGTCGCGGCGGTCTTCGCCTTCTACTACCTGATGCCGGCGCTGGGCCTCACGAAGTAGTCGCCCTCACGAATTAGTCGCCGCGTGAGCCACGGTGCTCACGCGGCACCGTAGAACCTCTCCGTCTCCTCGACCGCCGTTTTGAAGCGTTCGTCGAAGTCGTCACGAATGAGCGTCCGGACCACATAGTCCTGGACGCTCATTCCTCTTTTGGCGGCGTGATTCTTGAGACGGTCGAGAAGCTCACCGTCTATCCGCAGGCTGAGCACTTCCGATCCCATGCGCAACAGAGTCGCGGCCCCCCGTCCGCCCGCGCGTCACTTTTCGTGTCCACGTCACTCATATGGGTGACGCGCCGGGGCGGGGAGGATTCGGTGTCCCGTGTCACGGGAACCAAGTGGTCTTTAGCTAGAGTAATGAGTTAACCTAAGAACATGCCGGACCTCACCCATGGCGACGACGCAGCCGCCGTGAACGCCCTGCGCTCCGCAGTGATGCGCCTGTCACGCCGACTCAAGCACCAGCGGGTCGACGAGTCGCTGAGCCCCACCGAGATGTCGGTGCTCGGCACCCTCGCCCGCTGCGGCAGCGCGACACCGGGCGAACTCGCCCGCAAGGAGCACGTGCAGCCCCCGTCGATGACCCGCATCGTCGCGCTGCTCGAAGCCAAGGGACTCGTCCGGCTGGAGCCGCACCCCGAGGACCGCCGCCAGAAGGTCGTCACCTCCACCGAGCAGGCCGAGGCCATGCTCGAGGAGAGCCGCCGCAAGCGGAACGCCTGGCTGGCATCCCTCGTGGACCACCTCGACGACGACGAGTGGGCCAAGGTCCGCGCCGCCGCGCCCGTCCTGGAGAAGCTCGCACACCTGTAAGGAAAGCCCTTCGGGGCGTACGTCGACCCCGCCGTTCACGGCCGCCAAGGAGGCGAACCCACTTTGAGTACGGGACCCGGAGCAGACTCCGCCCCCGCACCAGCCGCCCTCGACACAACCGACCGCCCCCGCAAGAACTCGATGTTCAGCTCGCTGAAGATCCGTAACTACCGGCTCTTCGCGACCGGGGCCGTCGTCTCCAACACCGGCACCTGGATGGCCCGCATCACCCAGGACTGGCTGGTGCTCAGCATCACCGGCTCCTCCACGGCCGTCGGCATCACCACCGCCATGCAGTTCCTGCCGATGCTCCTCTTCGGCCTCTACGGCGGCGTCATAGCCGACCGCTTCGCCAAGCGGAAGCTGCTGTTCTTCACCCAGGGCGCCATGAGCCTGTCCGGGCTCTTCCTCGCCGCGCTCACCCTCACGGACAACGTCCAGGTCTGGCACGTCTACCTCGCGGCCTTCTTCACCGGCCTCGTCACCGTCGTCGACAACCCGACCCGCCAGTCCTTCGTCTCCGAGATGGTCGGCCCCGACCAGGTCCGCAACGCGGTCAGCCTGAACTCGGCGAACTTCCAGTCGGCGCGCCTGATCGGTCCCGCGGTGGCGAGCGCGCTCACCGCCGCCGTCGGTCCGGGCTGGGCGTTCCTCGCCAACGGCCTGTCGTTCCTCGCCCCGCTCACCGGCCTGATGCTGATGCGCACCCGCGAGCTGCACCACACGCCCCGCACCCCGCGCGGCAAGGGCCAGCTCCGCGAGGGCCTGAACTACGTCTCCAAGCACCCCGAGCTGATCTGGCCGATCGTCCTCGTCGGCTTCGTCGGCACCTTCGGCTTCAACTTCCCGATCTGGCTCAGCGCGTACGCCGACGACGTGTTCCACGGCGGGGTCGGCATGTACGGCGTCTTCAACACCCTGATGGCCTTCGGCTCCCTCGCCGGGGCGCTGCTCGCCGCCCGCCGCCGCTCGACCCGCCTGCGCGTCCTCGCCGGAGCCGCCGTCGGCTTCGGTGTCCTGGAGGTCGTGGCCGCGTTCTCGCCCGCCGTGTGGGCCTTCGCGCCGCTGATCGTGCTCCTCGGCATCCTCGGACTCACGGTCAACGTGACCGCGAACTCGTCTGTCCAGATGGCCACCGACCCCGAGATGCGGGGCCGCGTCATGTCCCTGTTCATGATGGTCTTCACCGGCGGTACGCCGCTCGGCGGGCCCCTCTTCGGCTGGCTCGCCGACCAGTACGGCGTCCGGATCAGCTTCGCCATCGGCGGCGTCGTGTGCGCCACCGCGGCGGTCGGCGTCGGCCTGATGCTGGCCCGCGCCGCGAACCTGCGGCTCAAGCTCGACCTGCGGCGCGGCGCCCAGCACGTGCAGTTCGTCCCGCGCGAGCAGCTGGCCACGGCCGCGTAGCGGGGCGCGACGCCTCGGTGTGGGGCCGGTTGGGCGCGGTCCGATCGACGGGGCGGTGCGCCGGACGCCGCGTGTCGGCCGGGCTGTGCGATTTACGTCACATCTGATGTCCTCTATCGGTTTGTCCCACACTGGCAGAGGAGAGCACGTACATGGCACAGCAGGCATCGGTCCGCCGGCCCCGACCACTCACCAAGCGGCTGCTGGCGGCCGCGCTGACCCTGGGCACCGTCGGCGCCGTCGGCGCGGCGGCCCCGCCCGGGCCCGGGGAGGCGCCGCGCAAGACGGACCACGGCTTCCTGGAGAGGGACCTTGTGTCCAACCTCGCGGGCAGGGCGGAGGTACGGGACAAGAACCTGGTCAACCCCTGGGGCCTGGCGCTCGCGAAGACCGGGCAGGTGTGGGTCTCGGACAACGGCTCCGACCATGCCACGATCTACACCGGCGCCGTGGACGGTCAGCCGGTCAGCGTCGTGCCCCTGGTGGTGGACTTCCCGCAGGACGGCGCTCCGACCGGGGTCGTACGCAACGACACCGACGACTTCCAGATCGGGCCCAAAGGCTCCAAGGCTCCCGCCAAGTTCCTCTTCGCGGGGGAGCACGGCGACCTCTTCGCCTGGAACCCGGACATCACCGGGACGGGCGTCGACACGGTCGCTCACGAGGACGCCACCTTCAAGGGCCTGGCGCTGGTACGTGGCAAGGACGACAAGGGGAAGCACGGCAAGGGGAAGCACGGCAAGGACGAGAAGTGCGATGAGTCGCGGATCCTCGTCGCGAACTTCAGTGACGCGCGCATCGACGTCTTCGACAAGGACTTCAACCCCGTACCGCCGACCGACAGCCGCTTCGAGGACCCGAACCTTCCTGAGGGACCCAACGGCGCGCACTACGCACCGTTCGACGTCAAGACGATCGGCTCGAAGGTCTTCGTGACGTACGCCCTGCAGGACGACCAGAAGCATGACGACGTCCCCGGCGTCGGCCACGGCTTCATCGACGTGTACAGCACGGAGGGGAAGCTGCTTCGGCGCCTCGTGAGCGGGACCGACACGAAGGGGCACGGGGATGTGCTGAACTCCCCGTGGGGTCTCGAAGTCGCCCCCAAGGGCTTCGGGAAGTTCGCCGGTGACCTGCTCGTCGGCAACTTCGGCGACGGCCACATCAACGTCTTCGACAAGAAGACCGGCAAGTTCAAGGGAACCCTGAAGCACCGCAACGGCGACCCGATCGAGATCGAGGGCCTGTGGGGCCTGCAGAGCGGCACCAAGCAGTCCGGCGGCAAGGACTCCGTCTGGTTCGCCGCGGGCATCAACGGCGAGGCGGACGGCCTGCTGGGCACCCTGCGCGCCGAGGACTGACCGCGCACTCCATGAAGGTCCGGCGGGTGGCCGACCACACCCGCCGGGCCGGCACCTGCCTCGCTTTCGGCCGACGGCCCGGGAATATTGACCTCATGAGACTCTTCGCCGCAGTCCTGCCGCCGGAGCGGGCCCTCTCCGAACTCGCGGGCGAGGTCGACCAGTTGCAGAACGTGCCGGGTGCGCGACGGCTGCGCTGGACGGGCCGCCCCGGCTGGCACTACACGCTCGCCTTCTACGGTGAGGTGGCCGACGACCTCGTCCCGGAGCTGTCGGAGCGGCTGGAGCGGGCCGCGCACAAGACGCCACCGTTCGAGCTGGCCATAGGGGGCGGCGGCCGCTTCGACGGCCAGGTCTTGTGGGTGGGCGCCACGGGGGACCTGGACACCCTTGCGCACCTCGCCCACCGGGCCGAGGCGGCGGCGCGCAGGGCGGGCGTGGAGATGAAGGAGCACCGCCGCTACCACCCGCACCTGACGGTCGCCCGTGGCCGCGACCACGCCGATCTGCGGCCCTTCGTCGATGTCCTCCACGAGTTCAGCGGCAGCACGTGGACGGTGGGCGAGCTGGGGCTCGTACGCAGCAATCTGCCGCGCTCCGGGGTGGCCGGGGAGCAGCCGCGGTACGAGAAGGTCGCCGGATGGCCGCTCGGCGCCGCAGGTTAACCTCGAAGGCGTGGACCCAAAGACCCGTAACCGGATCATGGCCGGTGTGCTCGTGCTGATGTTCGGCGTGGTGGCGGTGGCGGCGGCGGTAGGTAAGTAACACCGACCGCCGCGCCCCCGGCACATCCGACTACCAGGCGAACGCCTCCGGAGACGGCCCCGGCCCAGGGAAGATTTCTTCCAGGGCCGTGAGGATCTCCTCGCTCAGTTCCAGTTCGACCGCGCGCAGCGCCGAGTCGAGCTGCTCCGCCGTGCGCGGGCCGACGATGGGGCCCGTCACCCCCGGACGCGTGAGCAGCCAGGCCAGGGCCGTCTCGCCCGGCTCGAGACCGTGCTTGTCGAGCAGGTCCTCGTACGCCTGGAGCTGCGCCCGCGTCTCCGGGGCGCCGAGGGCTTCCGCGGCCCGGCCGCTCGCGCGGCGGCCCCCCTCGACCTCCTTCTTGATGACCCCTCCCAGCAGTCCGCCGTGCAGCGGCGACCAGGGGATGACCCCGAGGCCGTACTCCCGCGCGGCCGGGATGACCTCCATCTCGGCGCGGCGCTCCGCGAGGTTGTAGAGGCACTGCTCGCTGACGAGGCCGACCATCCCGCGCCGGGCGGCGGTCTCGTTCGCCTGGGCGATCTTGTAGCCGGGGAAGTTGGACGACCCGGCGTAGAGGATCTTGCCCTGCTGGATCAGGACGTCGACGGCCTGCCAGATCTCCTCGAAGGGAGTGCTGCGGTCCACGTGGTGGAACTGGTAGATGTCGATGTAGTCGGTCCCGAGGCGCCTGAGGCTGGCCTCCACCGCCCGCCGGATGTTGACCGCGGAGAGCTTGTCGTGGTTGGGCCAGGGGGAGTCGGTGCCCGCGCCGCCCATGTTGCCGTAGACCTTCGTGGCCAGGACCGTCTTGTCCCGCCGGTCGCCGCCCCGGGCGAACCAGCTGCCGATGATCTCCTCGGTGCGGCCCTTGTTGTCGCCCCAGCCGTACACATTGGCGGTGTCGAAGTAGTTGATCCCCGAGGCCAGCGCCGCGTCCATGATCGCGTGGCTGTCGGCCTCGTCGGTCTGCGGGCCGAAGTTCATCGTGCCGAGAACGAGCCGGCTGACCTTGAGTCCTGTGCGTCCGAGCTGCGTGTACTTCATGGAACACAAGCCAACGGCGTGGAGTGGGCTCTAGGCAAGGCCCCGGGGCCCCGTGCCCACCGGACCCCACGCCTGGCGCATCGCGCGGGCGAACGTGTCCGCGAGTTTGTGCTCGCCGCTCGCGTTCGGGTGCGTGCCGTCGTACGTGTCCGCGTGGATGTCGTACGACTCCGGCACGGAGGCGAGGAGCAGGGGTGAGCGGCCCGAGTCGAGGTCGGCGACCGCCTTGGCGAGGAGCGTGTTGAAGTGGGCGACCTCGGCGGCGAACGGCGCGTCCGTCTCGGCGCGCACGTTCGGGATGACCGGGAGCAGTACGAGGCGCACGTGCGGGTTCGCGGCGCGGGCGGCGGCGACGAAGGCGCGGACGTTGAGCGCGGTCTGCTCCGCGTCGGTGTAGAAGCCGAGGTCGATCAGGCCGAGCGAGATGAGGAGGACGTCGGCGCGTGCGGTGGCGACGGCGTCCTCGATGACGGGAGCCATGTGCAGCCAGCCCTCGCCCCAGCCGGCGAGGTGAGCGCGCGGGAAGGCGGGGTCGGCGTCCGCGTAGTCGTGGGAGACGGGTGCGTCGGCTGTCTTGTCGTAGAGCGTGTCGCGGGGGCCGACGATGGCGAACCCGTTGTCTCCGTCTCCGTACGCGGCCCGCAGGTGCTGCCACATGCGGTAGCGCCAGGTCAGTTCGCCCGCGCTGCCTATCGTCATCGAGTCGCCGACGAACATGAACCTGAGCATCCGCTCATCATCGCGGATCATGGGCGGCCAGGGCGTGTGACGCTGAGCACGCCCACCCTGGCAAGCTGGGGCCATGCGTTCGTTTCTGGGTGCGGCAGGGGCCGCCGTCGTTCTCGCGTTCGGTGCCGCCGCTCCCGCCGTGGCGGACGACCCCGGCAGCGACGGGTTCACCATCAAGGACCCCCGGATCACCGAGTCCAGCGGCCTCGCCGCGTCCCGCCTCCACCCGGGGATCTACTGGACGCACAACGACAGCGGCGACGGCCCGTACCTGTACGCGGTCGACGGGAAGACCGGGAAGACCGTCGCCACCCTCACTCTGACCGGTATCGGCGCGCCGCGTGACGTCGAGGCCATCTCGATCGGCCCCGACGACAACCTCTACGTCGGCGACATCGGTGACAACCTCGGCGGCTCCTGGTCCCACGTGTGGATCTACAAGCTGCCCGAGCCGAAGGAGCTGCGCGACCAGACGGTACGGGCGACGCAGTACGTCGTGAATTACGCGGACGGCCCGCGCAACGCCGAGGCGCTGATGGTCCATCCGAAGACCGGGCGCGTCTACATCGCCGAGAAGAACGAGGACGGCGGCGGCCTGTACGAAGGCCCCGCCACGCTGTCCGCCGCCGGCACGAACGTGTTCCGGCGCGTCGCCGGCATCGACCTGTGGGTCACGGACGGCGCGTTCTCGCCCGACGGCCGGCATCTCGCCCTGCGCGGCTACTTCGGTGGCATCTCGTACGCGTGGAAGGACGGGAAGCCGAAGCGCGAGGGGCAGCTGAACGTGCCGACGCAGCCGCAGGGCGAGTCCGTCACGTACACCCTCGACGGGAAGACACTGCTCTACGGGAGCGAGGGGCGGGGGAGTGCGGTGCAGCCCGTGCAGGTCGAGGGCGGGGCGGGCGGTGGCCCGAAGTCGCCGTCGGGGTCCGAAGGGTCGGGCGACGGGCGCATCGACACCGGCTTCAGCGCGAGCGCGGTCGGGATCGTCGCCGGGGTCATCGCCGTCTTCGGCATCGGCCGGCTGGTGCGGCGGCCCAAGCGGTAGCGGTAGAGGGTGATACGTCGATGGGGCGCCCGGCCAGTGCCGGGCGCCCCATCGACGTAGAGCCGGAGCTGGTGACTAGAGCTTCTCGATCACGTAGTCGATGCACTTCGTCAGCGCCTCGACGTCCGCCGGGTCGATCGCCGGGAACATCGCGATGCGCAGCTGGTTGCGGCCGAGCTTGCGGTACGGCTCCGTGTCCACGATGCCGTTGGCGCGCAGGACCTTGGCGACCGCGGCGGCGTCGACCGAGTCGTCGAAGTCGATCGTGCCGATGACCTGCGAGCGCTTCGCCGCGTCCGTGACGAACGGCGTCGCGTACTTCGACTCCTCGGCCCAGTTGTACAGGCGCGACGACGAGTCCTTCGTACGGGCCGTCGTGAACGCGAGACCGCCCTGGCTGTTCATCCACTCCAGCTGCTCACCGAGCAGGAAGAGGGTGGCGAGCGCCGGGGTGTTGTACGTCTGGTTCTTGCGGGAGTTGTCGATCGCTGTAGGCAGCGAGAAGAACTCCGGGATGTGCCGGCCCGACGCGTGGATGCGCTCGGCGCGCTCGATCGCGGCCGGCGAGAACGCCGCCAGCCACAGGCCGCCGTCCGAGGCGAAGGACTTCTGCGGGGCGAAGTAGTAGACGTCCGTTTCGGCGATGTCGACGGGCAGGCCGCCGGCGCCGGACGTCGCGTCCACCAGGACGAGGGCGCCCTCGTCGGCACCCGCCACGCGCTTGATGGGGGCGGCGACACCGGTGGAGGTCTCGTTGTGCGTGAGGCCGTACACGTCGACGCCCGCCTCGGCCTGCGGCTCGGGGTGCGTGCCCGGCTCGGAGGCGATGACGGTCGGCTCGGCCAGCCACGGGGCCAGCTTGGACGCCTTCGCGAACTTGGAGGAGAACTCGCCGAAGTTCAGGTGCTGCGACTTGTTCTCGATCAGGCCGTGGGTCGCGATGTCCCAGAAGGCGGTGGAGCCGCCGTTGCCCAGGATCACCTCGTAGCCCTCGGGGAGGGAGAACAGGTCCTTCACGCCCTCGCGGACGCGGCCGACCAGGTTCTTGACCGGGGCCTGGCGGTGGGAGGTGCCGAGCAGGGACGTGCCGGTTGCGGCCAGGGCGTCCAGCGCCTCCGTGCGCACCTTGGAGGGGCCCGCGCCGAAACGTCCGTCGGCGGGCTTGATGTCAGCGGGAATCTGGATCTCAGCCACGGCTTGAGGGTAGCGGGTCATTGGAACCCGGCATGCCGTGTGTCCGTTCGGTGAGACTTGCGCCTCGGGGCTCCGCCCCGGACCCCGGTCCTCAAACGCCGGACGGGCTGAATGGTGCGCCGGACGGGCTGGATATGTGGGCCTGACACGTGGGCATGCTGGGAGGCATGGCTGAAGGTGTCGAGAAAGCGCTGCGTCGTGTTGTTCGTGGGGACGTCGACTTCTCTGTGACCGCGCGTGCCCTCACGACCATGGACGCCTCCAATTACCGTCGCGTGCCCCTAGGGGTCGTCTCGCCGCGTGATGCGGACGACGTGGTGGCCGTCCTGGCCGTGTGCCGGGTGCGGGGCGTGGCCGTGGTGGCGCGTGGGGGTGGTACGTCCATCGCGGGGCAGGCGACCGGGACGGGCGTCGTTCTCGACTTCACGCGGTACATGAATCGCATCGTGGATGTCGATGCCGAGTCCCGGACGGCCGTCGTCCAGCCGGGTGTCGTGCTCGACCGGCTCCAGGAGGCTGCCGCCCCGCACGGGCTGAGGTTCGGGCCCGATCCGTCCACGCACAGCCGGTGCACGCTCGGCGGGATGATCGGGAACAACTCGTGCGGGTCCCATTCGGTGGCCTGGGGGACGACGGCGGACAACGTGCGGGAGCTGTCGGTCGTGCGGCGTGAGCCGGACGGTGGTTTCCGGGAGCGTGTGCTGGGGCGGGGTTGGGAGGGCGCGCCCACAGGCCTTCGTCCGCTGGTCGAGGGCGATTTGGCGCTTCTGCGGACCGGGTTCCCCGACCTGCCGCGCCGCATCTCCGGATACGCCGCCGACGCCCTGCTCCCCGAGAACGGCGTGGACCTCGCCCGCTTCCTCTGCGGCACCGAAGGCACCCTCGGGATCGTCACCGAAGCCGCCGTCCGGCTCGTCGAGGCGCCCCGCGCGCGTGCCCTCGCCGTGCTCGCCTACGCCGACGAGAGCGCCGCCGCCGAAGCCGCCGCGGGGCTCCTGCCGCTGGGGCCGCTCACCGTGGAGGGCATGGCGGCCGACCTCGTACGGGACCGGTCCGGCCTGCCCAAGGGGGATGCCTGGCTGTTCGTCGAGACCGGTGGGGAGTCGGCGGCCGAGGCACGCGCGCGTGCCGAGGTGATCGTGCGGGCCGCGGCCGACGGGACGACGGACTCCCTGATCGTCGACGACCCGGCGGGGCAGCGCGCGCTGTGGCGCGTCCGCGAGGACGCCTCCGGGACCGCGACCCGTATGCCCGACGGTACCGAGGCGTGGCCCGGCTGGGAGGACTGCGCGGTGCCGCCCGCCCGCCTCGGCCCGTATCTGCGGGACTTCAGGGGCTTGCTGGCCGAGCACGGGCTGCGCGGCACGCCGTACGGGCACTTCGGTGACGGCTGCATCCACGTACGCATCGACTTCGATCTCCTTGGGGATGCCGGGGTGCGGCGGTTCCGGCGGTTCTCGGAGGACCTGGCCGGACTCGTCGTCGCGCACGGTGGATCGCTGTCCGGGGAGCATGGCGACGGGCAGGCCCGCGCGGAGCTGCTCCCGAAGATGTACGGGCCGGACATGGTGCGCCTCTTCGAGCGGATCAAGGACGTGTGGGACCCGGACGGGCTCCTCAATCCGGGCATGCTGGTCCGCCCTCATCGCCTCGACGAGAACCTGCGCTTCGCCGTGCTGCCGCGCGAGCCCGTCGACGTCGAGTTCGGCTACCCGCACGATGGCGGCGACTTCTCCGCCGCCGTCCGCCGCTGCGTCGGCGTCGCCAAGTGCCGTACGGAGAAGGCGCCTGCGGGCGGCGGCGTCATGTGCCCGTCGTTCCGGGCGACCGGCGACGAGACGCACTCCACGCGCGGGCGCGCGCGCCTGCTGCACGAGATGCTCGCGGGCGAAGTCGTCACGGACGGGTGGCGGTCCACGGAGGTACGGGACGCGCTCGACCTGTGCCTGTCCTGCAAGGGGTGCCGCTCCGACTGCCCCGTCGGCGTCGACATGGCCACGTACAAGGCGGAGTTCCTGCACCACCACTACGAGGGGCGCCGGCGGCCCGCGGCGCACTACTCCATGGGGTGGCTGCCGCGCTGGCTGCGGGTCGTGGCGCGTACGCGGTCGGCCGCCCTGGTCAACTCCCTTGCGGGCGTGGGCCCGTTGGCGGCGATCGGCAAGTGGCTCGGTGGGATCGCGGCCGAGCGCCGGATCCCGCGCGTGGCCACCGAGACGTTCAGTACCTGGTGGGGGAGGCGCGGCGGCGAGGCGCGGTCGGGGGGTGACGGGCCCCGGGTCGTGCTGTGGCCGGACACGTTCACGGACCACCTCGCGCCGCAGGTCGGACGGGCTGCCGTCCGCGTCCTCGAAGAGGCGGGGCTGTCCGTGGCGCTGCCCCCGACGCGGGTCCTCACGTATGCGCCGGACGGCTTCTCGGCGGTCGCCGACACGCTCACGGCGCGTCGCGGCCGCGTCTGCTGCGGTCTCACGTACGTCTCCACGGGCCAGCTCGACCGCGCCCGCGCCGTCCTGCGCCGCACTCTCGACCTGATGCGGCCGGTCGTCGACGCGGGGCTGCCCGTCGTCGTTCTGGAGCCGTCCTGTGCGGCGGCGCTGCGCACGGACCTGCCGGAACTGCTGCCGGACGACCCGCGCGCGCGGCGCCTCGCCGACTCGGTCCTCACGTTCGCGCAGGCCCTGGAACGGCTCGCCCCGCACTGGGACCCGCCCCGCGTCGACCGTCCCGTCGCGGGCCAGACGCACTGCCACCAGCACGCGGTCCTCGGCGACGCGGCCGAACGGCGGCTGCGCGAAAAGGCGGGCCTGGCGGGCGAGTTGAGCGGCGGCTGCTGCGGTCTCGCGGGCAACTTCGGCTTCGAGGACGGCCATTACGACGTGTCGGTGGCCTGCGCGGAGGAACAGCTCCTGCCCGCCGTCCGCGCCGTCGGCGAGGAGACGGTGATCCTCGCGGACGGCTTCTCGTGCCGCACGCAGCTGGAGCAGTCGGCGGGGCGGGGCGGGCGCCCGGGGAGGCATCTGGCGGAGGTGCTGGCGGAGGCGCTGGGGGAGGTACGGGGGGTCACCCCCTAGGGCGCGTGGGTTTCGTGGGTCCCGTAGGCCGGGTGGCGTCGGGGGGTACGACCTCGTGGGCCAGCGTCACCAGGTCCCGTACCGCCGGGTGGCGCGGGCCGTCGCGCCAGGCGAGGACCACGGGCAGGTCGGGGGCGTCCGTCAGGGGGACGTAGACGACGCCCGGGTGCGGGTGCATGCCGGGGGTGGCGGTCGTCGTGACGCCCACCGCGCGGTCGCCCGCGATGGCCGCGAGCCAGTCGTCCGTGTTGGCCACGATGATCGTCGCGGTGGGCCGGTCGGCGGGCGGCCAGAGGTCGAGGGCGGTGCTGCCGGAGACGGGGTTCAGGGCGATGGTGTGCGCGGAGAGGTCGGCGAGGGCCAGCTCGGCGCGCGCGGACAGAGGGCTGTCGGAGGGCACGGCGGCGACCCGGCTCTCCGTGTAGAGGAGTTCGGTGACCAGGCCGGGCGCGTCCACGGGTCCGCGCAGGAGCGCGACGTCCACGGCGCCGCGGGTCAGCCCGGCGGTGCGGTCGTCGATGCGCAGGAGTTCGAGCGGTACGTCGGGGTGCCGCTCGCGCCAGCGCCGCAGCAGGGGTGTCGTGTACGGGCCCGCCGCCGACCAGGCGTGCCCGACGCGCAGCGGGCGCCGCACCGTGCGTACCGAGTCGAGGGCGTCCTCGAACGCGGCGACGGCTGCCGTCGCGCTCTCCTGGAACGCCCGGCCCTCGGGGGTCAGCGCGAGGTGGTGGGTGGAGCGGTCGACGAGCCGTACGCCGAGCGCGTCCTCCAGGGCGGCGAGGGTGCGGGAGACGGCGGGCTGGGTGAGGCGGAGGCGGGCGGCGGCGCGTGTGACGTTGCCCTCCTCGGCGATGGCGAGGAAGCAGCGCAGATGGCGCAGTTCCAGCGAGTGGAGGGCATGCGGACCGCTCATGCCTGCGGAGCATAACGGGAGCGCAGTCGGCATTTCACGGACCGCGCGCGGCGACTTAGCTTGGCAGGTGGGCCTTTGCCGGCCGACCGCGTACGTCAACCGCGTACGAGGGCCGGCAGGGCAGTGGCACGACGGTCGGCATGGTGGTGGCACGTCAGCGGCACGTCAGCCGTATAACGGGTCCACGATCATGACGCGGTGTACTACCTTGGACGGTGGAGTCCACCCTGATGAACTGTGGGTGGCGGTGGGGAAAGGGAAGGCACAAGGCGTGAACGTCTCACGTACCGACCGCGCGGCGGCCGGCGCCGACGCGGCGGCCGCCGTACTGGTGCAGTCGGAGGCCGCGGTGGCGCAGCCGGAGGTGGCGGGCGTGACCCCCGCCCCCGAGGGCGCGGCGGTGAAGGGCTCCCGCTGGGGCGCCCTCGGCCCGGTCGGGCTCGTGCTCGGCGGCTGTGTGTCGGTGCAGTTCGGCGCGGCCGTCGCGGTGAGCCTGATGCCGCGCGCGGGCGCGGTCGGCGTGGTCACCCTGCGCCTGGTGGTCGCCGCCCTCGTGATGCTCGTCGTATGCCGGCCCAAGCTGCGCGGCCACTCGCGCGCGGACTGGGGCACCGTCATCACCTTCGGCGTCGCCATGGGCGGCATGAACATGCTCTTCTACCAGGCGGCGTCGCGGATCCCCCTGGGCCCGGCCGTGACCCTTGAGGTCCTCGGCCCGCTCGCCCTGTCGGTCCTCGCCTCCCGGCGCCTGGTCAACGCGGTCTGGGCGGGCCTCGCGCTCTGTGGCGTGTTCCTGCTCGGCGGGGGCGGGTTCGGCGACCTCGACCTGGTCGGCGCGGCCTTCGCCGTCGCGGCGGGCGGCATGTGGGCGGCGTACATCGTCTTCAGCGCCCGTACGGGGCGCCGTTTCCCGCAGGCGGACGGTCTCGCCCTCGCGATGGCGGTCGCGGCCGTGCTCTGCCTGCCGCTCGGCATCGCGGCGTCCGGGTCCCGGCTCGTCGTGCCGTCGACGATCGGCCTCGGGGCGGCCGTCGCCGTCCTGTCGTCCGTCCTGCCGTACACCCTCGAACTCCTCGCCCTGCGCCGCCTGCCCGCGTCCACGTTCGCCGTGATGATGAGTCTGGAACCGGCCATCGCCGCGCTCGCCGGGTTCCTGATCCTGAACCAGGCTCTGTCCGCCGTCGGCGCCCTCGCGATCGCCCTGGTCATCGCGGCCAGCATCGGCGCGGTGCGTACGCAGGTGGGGCGGGGGCGGGCGAAGGTGACGGAGGCGAAGCCGAAGGCGGAGGCGACGGAGGTGGAGGCCGAGGCGTAGGCCTGCCTCCCCCGGCCCCGGTGACATAGGGCCCTGTGCGGACTCGCGCAGGGCCCTTCGTCTTGCCCTACGTCTTGGCCAATTTTCATACAAGCACGCTTGATTGTTTCTCCGGGCGCTGCCATGCTCCGGGGCACGCCGTCGTGCCCCGGAGGGGAGCGCATCGTGTCCGACCCGTTGGCCGTGCTCGAGGATCTGCGCAGTGAGAGCGCCGAACTCGACCGGATCGTCAGTGAGCTGAGCGAGGACCGCTGGGCTCTCGCGACGCCCGCGCCCCGCTGGAGCGTCGCCCACCAGATCGCGCATCTGGCGTGGACCGACCACTCCGCCCTGCTCGCCGTGACGGACGCCGACGCGTTCGCCGCCCTCGTGCGGGACGCCGTCGCCGCGCCCGACGCCTTCGTCGACGAGGGAGCGGAGGCGGGCGCCGCGCTGCCGCCCGCCGAGCTGCTCGCCCGCTGGCGCGCGGGCCGCGAGGAACTCCTCCGCGCCCTGGCCGCCGCCCCCGCCGGAACGCGCTTCCCCTGGTACGGGCCACCCATGTCGGCCGCCTCCATGGCGACGGGCCGGCTCATGGAGACCTGGGCCCATGGGCAGGACGTGGCGGACGCGCTGGGCGTCGTACGCAAACCCACCGACCGGCTGCGGCACGTGGCCAGGATCGGTGTCCGGGCCCGCGACTTCGCCTTCGCCGCACGCGGCCTCACCCCGCCCGCGGACGAGTTCCGCGTCGAACTCACCGCCCCCTCCGGCGACCTGTGGACCTACGGGCCCGAGGGTGCCGCCCAGCGGGTGACCGGGACCGCGCTCGACTTCTGCCTCCTCGTGACGCAGCGCGCGCACCGCGACGACCTCGACGTACACGCGGAAGGCGTGGACGCCGACCACTGGCTGGACATCGCCCAGGCCTTCGCGGGCCCGCCAGGAGCGGGACGCGCGGCGAAAGGGTCGGCGGCGTGAGCGGGACCCCCGGCGGAGGCGGCCGTGCCGTGAGCGGGGACGTCCTGCGCGTCGGCAACGCCTCCGGCTTCTACGGCGACCGCTTCGACGCCCTGCGCGAGATGCTCGAAGGCGGCCCCCTCGACGTCCTGACCGGCGACTATCTCGCCGAACTGACCATGCTCATCCTGGGCCGCGACCGCCTGAAGGACCCCGCGCGCGGCTACGCCCGCACGTTCCTGCGCCAGTTGGAGGAGACCCTCGGCCTCGCGCTCGACCGGGGCGTGCGGATCGTCGCGAACGCGGGCGGCCTCAATCCGGCCGGACTCGCGGACGCAGTAAGGGAGTTGGCGGCCCGGCTCGGGCTCCACGCGCGCGTGGCGCACGTCGAGGGCGACGACCTCGCGCCGGGCGGACGTTTCCCCGGCGCGCTCACCGCCAACGCCTACCTCGGCGGCGCCGGCATCACCGCCTGCCTCGCGGCCGGCGCCGACATCGTGGTCACCGGGCGCGTCACCGACGCCGCGCTCGTCACCGGGCCCGCGGCCTGGCACTTCGGGTGGGCGCAGGACGCGTACGACAGGCTCGCGGGGGCCGTCGTCGCCGGGCACCTCCTGGAGTGCGGCACGCAGGCGACGGGCGGCAACCACTCTCGCTTCAAGGAGCGCGCCAGTGAGCTTCGCCGCCCCGGCTTCCCCCTCGCCGAGCTCCACGAGGACGGCTCCTGCGTCATCACCAAGCACCCCGGCACGGGCGGGTTCGTCGACGTGGGCACGGTGACGGAGCAGCTGCTTTACGAGACGGGCGGCGCCCGGTACGCGGGGCCCGACGTGACCGCGCGCCTCGACACCGTACGGCTCACGCAGGAGGCGCCGGACCGCGTCCGCGTGGACGGCGTACGCGGCGAGGCGCCGCCGCCCACCCTCAAGGCGGGCCTCAACCGGCTCGGCGGGTTCCGCAACGAGGTCGTGTTCGTGCTCACCGGTCTCGACATCGAGGCCAAGGCGGCGCTCGTACGGGACCAGATGGACGACGCGTTCGCGCGGGCCAAGTCCCGGCCCGCGCAGGTGACATGGGAGCTGGCCCGCACGGACCGCCCGGACGCGGAGACGCAGGAGACGGCGAGCGCGCTGCTGAGGCTCGTCGTCCGGGACGCCGACGCGGACACGGTGGGCCGCACCCTCAGCAGCGCCGCGATCGAGCTGGCGCTCGGCAGCTATCCCGGCTTCCACGTGACGGCCCCGCCAGGGAAGGCCGCGCCGTACGGGGTGTTCGAGGCGGCGTACGTGGACCGGGCCGACGTCGAGCAGGTGGCCGTACTGCCGTACGGGGAACGGCAGTTGATCACGTACGACGGCGCCACCCGCGCCCTCTCGGACGTGGAGCCGCCGCCCCTGCCCGCGCCCCCGCCGCCCGGCCCCACCCGCCGCGTCCCCCTCGGGGCCGTCGCCGGGGCGCGCAGCGGCGACAAGGGCGGCGACGCCAACGTGGGGGTGTGGGTGGACGGCGACGACGCGTGGGCGTGGCTCGCGCACGAGCTGACCGTCGAGCGCTTCCGGGAGCTGCTGCCCGAGACCCGCCCGCTGACCGTCGTACGCCATGTACTGCCCAACCTGCGCGCCCTCAACTTCACCGTCACCGGCCTCCTGGGCCAGGGCGTCGCATCCCGGCACCGTTTCGACCCGCAGGCCAAGGGGCTCGGCGAGTGGCTGCGCTCCCGTCATCTGGACATACCGGAGGTCCTGCTTTGAATCCTCCCCTCCCTAATGGGAGGGGATTCCTGGCTCACGTTGCCTGCGGACCGGCGGTCCTGCAGGTCTTGCACGATCGGCACCAGCCGGGTTGAGACCAGCCCGGACGAGCATCACGCGGGCGGAGTTCTTGTCCCTGGGGGACACCGTTCCGCACGCGGTGCACGTGTAGGTACGTTCGGAAAGAGGTAGTGCGTGCTTGGCTCTCGCTCCGCACTGTGCGCAGTCCATGGTGGTGTGCGCGGGGTGGACAAGGTGAACGATGCGTCCGTGTTTGCGGGCCATCTCGGTGAGGGCCTGCTTGGTGGCGCTGATCGCGGCGTCGGCGGCTTTGCGGGCCATGGTGGACTTCGCGAGGAACTTCGGGCGGAAGTCCTCCACGGCGAGGGCGTCGTGGTCGGTCACGACGCGTTTGGCCCACTTGCGTCCGGTGTCCTGGCGCTGCCGGGCGGCCTTCTTGTGGATTTTCGCGGTCTGCCGCTTCGCCTCGCGGTAGCCCTTCGATGCGGCCTGCCCGCGTGCTGGTTTGCGGCGCGCCATCATCCGCTGGTACCGGGTGAGTTTCATTCCGGCAGTGTTTCCGTGCTGTGGGTGGGCCAGGTCGTGAGCGTCGCTGGTGGTGGTCGCGGTCTGACTGACGCCCCAGTCGATCCCGATCACACGGCCGGTCGACGGCAGCGGCTGAAGCTGGGTGGGGACGACGAGGCTGGCGTACCAGTGGCCGAGACTGTCCTGGTACACGCGCACGCTGGACGGATCGGCGGGCAGCCTCCGCGACCACACGACACCCAGCACGATTCCGCCTGCCAGGTGCAGACGGCCGTCCTTGATCCGGAACCCGCGCCGTGTGTAGTTCAGGGTCGGCCTGGACTCGCGCTTCTTCTTGTACTTCGGCATCCCGGCACGCTGCCGCTGTGGCAGCCGGGCCTTGATGTCCTTCAGCGCCTTCGCGCGGGACTTTCCGAAGTCCCGGACGATCTGCTGCTGCGGAACCGAAGAACCCTCCCGCAGCCATCCGTTGGAGGTACGGGCCTCGGTCAGCATCTTATCGAGGTGGGCCGGACCGCACTTCTCGCCCTCCGCGTGCGCTCTCCTCGAACGGGCGACGCATTCGTTCCAGATCCACCGGCACCGCGCCCACTCCGAATCCAGGGCGGCAGCAGCCGAAGACGACACGCGCAGACGGTAGGTATACCGGGCGTGCCCGGCACCCTCCGCCTTTTCCTGCGATGTCGTCATGAACGCCAACCTAGCCGGGAGGTACGACAGTTGAGAGCCCCTGCAAGCTGTGGGTCGAATCACCGAACAGATGGGCGGACAGCGAACCGCCCTGACAGCAGTTCAGCTTTCCCTGTCCTGCCCCGCAGGATTCCAATTCCTTCCCGGCCTGGAGGTCGGGGCGTCCTCGGAGGGAACCGGTGACCGTTCTCGCCTCGGCACTCGACGTCGGGGGCGCCGACTTCGCCGCCCATCGGGAGGCCATGCTCGCCAAGCTCGACGACCTGGACGCCGAGCACGCCAAGGCGCTCGCGGGCGGCGGCGAGAAGTACGTCCAACGGCACCGCAAGCGCGGCAAGTTGCTCGCCCGCGAGCGGATCGAGCTGCTGCTCGACCCCGACACCCCTTTCCTCGAACTCTCCCCGCTCGCCGCGTGGGGCAGCGACTACACCGTCGGCGCCTCGCTCGTCACCGGGATCGGTGTCGTGGAGGGCGTGGAGTGTCTGATCACCGCGAACGACCCGACGGTGCGCGGTGGCGCCAGTAATCCGTGGTCCCTGAAGAAGGCGCTGCGGGCGAACGAGATCGCGTACGCGAACCAGCTGCCGTGCATCTCGCTCGTCGAGTCCGGCGGCGCCGACCTGCCCTCCCAGAAGGAGATCTTCATCCCGGGCGGCGCCATCTTCCGCGACATCACGCGCCTGTCGGCCGCCGGGATCCCCACGATCGCCGTCGTCTTCGGCAACTCCACGGCCGGCGGCGCCTACGTCCCCGGCATGTCCGACCACGTGATCATGGTCAAGGAGCGCGCGAAGGTGTTTCTCGGCGGGCCGCCGCTCGTGAAGATGGCGACCGGCGAGGAGAGCGACGACGAGTCGCTCGGCGGCGCCGAGATGCACGCCCGTACGTCCGGTCTCGCCGACCACTTCGCCGTCGACGAGCAGGACGCGATCCGCCAGGCCCGCCGCGTCGTCGCCCGCCTCAACCACCGAAAGGCGTACGCCGATCCGCAGGTCGCGGAGCCGCCCAAGTACGACCCGGAGGAACTGCTCGGGATCGTGCCGGGTGATCTGAAAATCCCCTTCGACCCGCGCGAGGTCATCGCCCGGATCGTCGACGTCTCCGACTTCGACGAGTTCAAGCCGCTGTACGGCGCGAGTCTCGTCACCGGGTGGGCCTCGCTGCACGGCTATCCCGTCGGCATCCTCGCCAACGCACAGGGCGTGCTCTTCAGCGAGGAGTCGCAGAAGGCCGCCCAGTTCATCCAGCTCGCCAACCAGCGCGACATCCCGCTCCTCTTCCTGCACAACACCACCGGCTACATGGTCGGCAAGGAGTACGAGCAGGGCGGCATCATCAAGCACGGCGCGATGATGATCAACGCGGTCTCCAATTCCCGCGTGCCGCATCTGTCCGTCCTCATGGGCGCCTCGTACGGCGCCGGGCACTACGGCATGTGCGGGCGCGCCTACGACCCCCGCTTCCTGTTCGCCTGGCCGAGCGCCAAGTCCGCCGTCATGGGACCGCAGCAGCTCGCCGGCGTCCTGTCGATCGTGGCCCGCCAGTCGGCGGCGGCCAAGGGGCAGCCGTACGACGACGACGCGGACGCGGCGCTGCGCGCGATGGTGGAGCAGCAGATCGAGTCCGAGTCCCTGCCGATGTTCCTCTCCGGGCGGCTGTACGACGACGGGGTCATCGACCCGCGCGACACCCGGACCGTCCTCGGCCTGTGCCTGTCCGCGATCCACACCGCACCGTACGAGGGCGCCCGCGGCGGCTTCGGCATCTTCAGGATGTGAGGCCCGACATGATCACCTCTGTACTTGTCGCCAACCGGGGCGAGATCGCCTGCCGCGTCTTCCGTACCTGCCGTGACCTGGGCATACGTACCGTCGCCGTGTACTCAGAGCCGGACGCCGACGCGCTGCACGTGCGTGAGGCCGACGTCGCCGTACGTCTTCCGGGGGCCACGCCCGCCGAGACCTATCTGCGCGCCGACCTCGTCGTGAAGGCCGCCCTCGACGCGGGTGCGGACGCGGTGCACCCCGGGTACGGGTTCCTGTCCGAGAACGCGGACTTCGCGCGGGCCGTCGCCGACGCGGGTCTCACCTGGATCGGCCCGCCGCCCGAGGCGATCGAGGCCATGGCGTCCAAGACGCGCGCCAAGGAACTCATGGGCATCGCGCCCCTGAAGACCGGTGACCTCACGGCCGGAGATCTCCCGGTCCTGGTGAAGGCGGCGGCGGGCGGTGGCGGGCGCGGCATGCGCGTCGTACGCGAACTCGCCGAACTGGACAGTGAGTTGGCCGCCGCCGGTGCCGAGGCGCTGAGTGCCTTCGGGGACGGTGAGGTGTTCGTCGAGCCGTACGTCGAGGGCGGCCGGCACGTCGAGGTGCAGGTCATGGCCGACGCGTACGGCACGGTGTGGGCGCTCGGCACCCGCGACTGCTCGCTCCAGCGGCGCCACCAGAAGGTCGTCGAGGAGGCCCCGGCGCCCGGCCTGACCCACGAACTGGAGGCATCTCTACGGGACATGGCGGTCCGGGCCGCCCGTGCCACCGGCTACCGGGGCGCCGGAACCGTCGAGTTCCTCGTAGCCGGAGACACCGCCCACTTCCTGGAGATGAACACCCGCCTCCAGGTCGAACACCCCGTCACCGAGGCCGTGTTCGGCGTCGACCTCGTGGCGCTGCAGCTGCGCGTCGCCGAGGGGGAACGCCTTGACGAGGAGCCGCCGCCCGCCCGGGGCCACGCCGTCGAGGCACGCCTGTACGCGGAGGACCCGGCCGCCGGCTGGGCCCCGCAGACCGGCACCCTGCACCGACTGTCCGTCCCGGCCGCCGTACGCCTGGACACCGGTTTCACCGACGGCGACACGATCGGCGTGCACTATGACGCGATGCTCGCCAAGGCCGTCGCGCACGCGCCCACCCGAGCCGAGGCCCTGCGCAAGCTCGCGGGCGCCCTGGAGAAGGCCGTCGTACACGGCCCCGTCACCAACCGTGACCTGCTCGTACGGTCCCTGCGGCACCCGGAGTTCGTCGCGGGCGGCGCCGACACCGGCTTCTACGACCGGCACCTGACCGCGCTCACCGCGCCCCGCCCGGACCCGTACGCGCCACTCGCCGCCGCCCTCGCCGCCGCCCACGGCCGCTCCCGCTTCGGCGGCTTCCGCAACGTCTCCTCACAGCCGCAGACCAAGCGCTACCGCACCGAACCCGACGGGACCGAGCACGAGGTGCGCTACCGGCACACCCGCGACGGCCTCGCGGCGGACGACGGCGTACGCGTCGTACGGGTGACCCCGTCACTCGTCGTGCTCGAAGTGGACGGCGTGGTGCGGAAGTTCGACGTCGCGGTCTACGGGGATCGCGTCCACGGGAAGCGCGTGTACGTGAACGGCGTGACCCTGACCCCGCTGCCCCTGCTCCCCGAGCCCGTCGCGCGCCAGGAACCCGGTTCCCTGCTCGCCCCCATGCCCGGCACCGTCGTCCGGCTCGCCGAAGGACTCGCCGAAGGCGTCACGGTCACTGCTGGAGCCCCCCTCATCTGGCTGGAGGCGATGAAGATGGAGCACCGCATCACCGCTCCCGCCTCCGGCACGCTCACCGCTCTGCACGCCGCGCCCGGCCGCCAGGTCGAGGTCGGCGCCCTGCTCGCCGTCGTACAGGAGGATCAGCCATGAACGCTCCCGTCGCTCCCGTCGCTTCCGTCCTTGAATCCGAGGAGCACCAGGCTCTGCGGTCCGCGGTCGCCGCGCTCGGCCGCCGCTACGGACGTGACTACATGACCCGCGTCGTCCGCGAGGAGGGTCACCCCGAGGAGCTGTGGGCGGAGGCCGCGAAGCTGGGCTACCTGGGCGTGAACCTGCCCGAGGAGTACGGCGGCGGAGGCGGCGGCATATACGAACTCTCGCTTGTCCTGGAGGAGTTGGGCGCGTCCGGGGCGCCGCTGCTGATGCTGGTGGTGTCGCCGGCGATCTGCGGGACCGTCATCTCGCGCTTCGGTACGCCGGAGCAGAAGGCGGCCTGGCTGCCGGGGCTCGCCGACGGCAGCCGCACCATGGCGTTCGGGATCACCGAGCCCGACGCGGGCTCCAACTCGCACCGCATCACCACCACGGCCCGCCGCGACCCGGACAGCGGTGACTGGATCCTGTCCGGGCGCAAGGTGTTCGTCTCCGGCGTCGACATCGCCGACGCCACCCTCATCGTCGGCCGCACCGAGGACGCCCGTACCGGCAGCCTCAAGCCGTGCCTGTTCATCGTGCCGCGCGACGCCGAAGGCTTCGGGCGGCGGCAGATCGACATGGAACTCCAGGCGCCGGAGAAGCAGTTCGAGCTCACCCTTGACGACGTACGGCTGCCCGCCGAGGCGCTCGTCGGCGACGAGGACGCCGGGCTGCTCCAGCTGTTCGCCGGACTCAACCCCGAGCGCGTCATGACGGCCGCCTTCGCGATCGGCATGGGCCGCTTCGCGCTGGGCAAGGCGGTCGCGTACGCGAAGGAGCGCAGCGTCTGGAAGGCGCCCATCGGCGCGCACCAGGCCATCGCGCACCCGCTCGCACAGGCCCACATCGAGCTGGAGACGGCCCGCCTGATGATGCAGAAGGCGGCCCACCTGTACGACGCGGGCGACGACATCGGCGCGGGGGAGGCCGCGAACATGGCCAAGTACGCCGCCGCCGAGGCCTGCGTGAAGGCCGTCGACCAGGCGGTGCACACGCTGGGCGGCAACGGGCTCACCCGCGAGTTCGGCCTCGCGTCCCTCATCACGGCGTCCCGGGTCGCCCGCATCGCGCCCGTGAGCCGGGAAATGATCCTCAACTACGTGTCCCACCAGACCCTGGGACTCCCCAAGTCGTACTGATATCCAGCTCTTTGGAGGAACCCGGTGAGTGACGCCGAGCCCGCGCCCCTGCCCCTCGTCCGTTCCGCGCACGAGCGGGGGATCACCACCCTCACGCTCGACTCCCCGGCCAACCGCAACGCCCTGTCGGCGGGGCTCGTCGGCGAGCTCACGGACGCGCTCACACGGTGCGGCGAGGACGACTCCGTACGGGCTGTCGTCCTCACCCACACCGGCAACACGTTCAGCGCGGGCGCCGACCTGCGCAACCCGCCGCCGCCGGAGGCGCTCGTCGCGCTCCTGCGGCGGATCGTCACGCTCGACCGGCCGGTCGTCGCCCGTATCACCGGGCACGTCCGCGCCGGGGGGCTCGGGCTGCTCGGGGCCTGCGACATCGCGGCCGCCTCGCGCGACGCGTCGTTCGCGTTCAGCGAGGTGCGCATAGGCGTCGCGCCCGCCGTCATCTCGCTGACGGTGCTGCCGCGCACCGACCCGAGGGCCGTCGCCCGCTACTACCTCACGGGCGAGCGTTTCGACGCGTACGAGGCGGCCCGCATCGGTCTGCTCACGGTGTGCGGGGCGGACGTCGACGCGGCGCTCGCCCCGGTGCTCGACGGGCTGCGCCGGTCCTCCGCGCAGGGCCTGGCGGAGACGAAACGGCTGCTCACGGCTAAGGTGCTGGAGGCCTTCGACCGGGACGCGACCGACCTGAGCGCGCTCTCGGCCCGGCTCTTCTCCTCCGCGCAGGCACGCGAAGGGATGACGGCCTTCCTCGAACGACGGGATCCCGCATGGGTGCTGTGACCTCATCCGGTACGGGGGTGGAGCGCGCCCCCAAGCAGGACCGCAGCCGCGCCACCCGCCGGCGCCTGCTCGAAGCGGCCGTCTCCTGCCTCGCCGAACGCGGCTGGGCAGGCTCCACGGTGTCCGTCGTCGCCGAACGCGCCGGCGTCTCGCGCGGCGCGGCCCAGCACCACTTCCCGACCCGCGAGGACCTGTTCACCGCGGCCGTCGAGTACGTGGCGGAGGAGCGGTCGACGGCGCTGCGGGCGCTGCCCGCGCAGGACCGGGCGTCGGTGGTCGCGGCGCTCGTCGACCTGTACACGGGCCCGCTGTTCCGTGCGGCGCTCCACCTGTGGGTGGCGGCGTCGAACGAGCCGGCCCTTGGCTCCCGCGTCACCGAACTGGAGGCCCGCGTCGGCCGGGAGACTCACCGGATCGCGGTGGAACTCCTCGACGCGGACGAGTCACGCCCGGGCGTCCGCGAGACGATCCAGGGCCTCCTGGACATGGCGCGCGGCCTGGGCCTCGCGAATCTCCTGACGGATGACGGGGGGCGGCGGGAGCGGGTGGTGGCGCAATGGACTGTGCTGGTGGAGTCGGCTCTGGGGGCTTGAACCTTTCCCCGAGCCCGCCCCTTCCCGAAACCAAGGGGCTCCGCCCCCTGGACCCCCGCAATCGCCCTCCGGGCTCGTCCTCAAACGCCGGACGGGCTTGATTGGGCTGGATAATCCAGCCCCTTGGGGGTCCCCCCGGACGGAGTCTGGGGGAGTTTGAGGAGCGGGGTCTGGGGCGGAGCCCCAGTTCGGGAAGGGGCGGGCTTGGGGAGAGAACCGCCGGAGGCAAACCTCAGCCCGCGATCTCCCCGTACCCCTCGATCGACTGAGGCGCCCGACTGCCCGGCCCCACATACCGGGCCGAAGGCCGCACCAGCCTCCCCGTCCGCTTCTGCTCAAGAATGTGCGCCGACCACCCCGCAGTCCTCGCACACGAGAACATCGACGTGAACATGCTCGCCGGAACCTCGGCGAAGTCCAGGACGATCGCCGCCCAGAACTCGACGTTCGTCGCCAGGACCCGGTCGGGCCGGCGCGCGTGCAGCTCGGCGAGAGCCGCCTTCTCCAGCGCCTCCGCGACCTCGAAGCGCGGCGCGCCCAGCTCACGGGCGGTGCGCCGCAGGACGCGGGCGCGCGGGTCCTCGGCCCGGTACACACGGTGCCCGAAGCCCATCAGGCGCTCACCCTTGTCGAGCGCCCGCTTCACATACGCGTCCGCGTCGCCCGTGCGCTCGATCTCCTCGATCATGCCGAGGACACGGGAGGGCGCACCGCCGTGCAGGGGGCCCGACATGGCGCCGACGGCACCCGACAGGGCGGCGGCCACATCGGCGCCGGTGGAGGCGATGACGCGGGCCGTGAACGTGGACGCGTTCATGCCGTGCTCGGCGGCGCTCGTCCAGTACGCGTCGACGGCGGCGACATGCTTGGGGTCGGGCTCGCCGCGCCAGCGCCGCATGAACCGTTCGACGACGGTGCCCGCCTTGTCGATCTCGCTCTGCGGGACCATCGGCCGGGCCTGCCCGCGGGCGGACTGGGCGACGTACGAGAGGGCCATGACGGCGGCGCGGGCGAGGTCGTCGCGGGCCTGCGCCGCGTCGATGTCGAGCAGCGGTTTCAGGCCCCACACGGGCGCGAGCATGGCGAGCGCGGACTGCACGTCGACGCGGATGTCGCCGGAGTGGACGGGGATGGGGAACGGCTCGGCGGGCGGCAGGCCGGGGTTGAAGGCTCCGTCGACGAGCAGGCCCCACACGTTGCCGAACGAGACATGGCCGACCAGATCCTCGATGTCGACGCCCCGGTACCGCAGAGCGCCGCCCTCCTTGTCAGGTTCGGCGATCTCCGTCTCGAACGCGACCACTCCCTCGAGGCCGGGTACAAAGCCGGGGTCGAAGTCGGACATCAGGCGGCTCCTCTTGATGCTCGCGGTCGGGGTCGGTCACCCCCGTGATTCCCCGTTCGGTGGTCGGTCACCCAACCGAAGGGGCGGCGGGACCGCCGACGATATCCCTTGGTGCCACCCTTGGGGAGGGTTCGCGGCACTCAGTGCCACGCGGTGGCGCACTCCACACCGCGGACCGCCCCGGGGCATACGGCAGGATGACGGCGTGAGCGACCACGACCACCACGTGCCCCCGGACCCCGCAGCGATGCGTGAGCAGTACCGCCCTCCGGGTGAGGGACTCCTGGAAGAGGACGTCCCCGCGCATCCCATGGCGCTGTTCGGGCGGTGGTTCAAGGAGGCCACCCGGGCGAGCGGTGTGCTGTACGAGCCGAACGCGATGGTCGTCTCCACGGTGGACGGGGCCGGCCGCCCCAGCTCCCGCACGGTGCTGCTCAAGGGGTACGACGACCGGGGCTTCGTCTTCTACACGAACTACGGCTCCCGCAAGGCCCACGACCTGGCGGCGAACCACGAGATCGCGCTGCTCTTCCCCTGGCATCCCATGGCCCGCCAGGTCATCGTCACGGGCACCGCCGCCCACACGAGCCGCGCCGAGACGGCCGCGTACTTCCGCTCGCGCCCGCGCGGCTCCCAGCTCGGCGCGTGGGCGAGCCCCCAGTCGCGGGTCCTCGCGGCGCGGGCCGAGCTCGACGCCGCGTACGCCGATCTCGCGGCGCGCTATCCGGAGGGCGAGAGCGTCCCCGTCCCCGACCACTGGGGCGGCTTCCGCGTCACCCCGCGCACGGTCGAGTTCTGGCAGGGCCGCGAGAACCGCCTCCACGACCGGCTGCGCTACGTCCACGAGGAGCCCGGCACCTGGCACGTGGAGCGCCTGGCCCCCTGAGCCGCGTACGGCTATTGCGTGTGAGCCGCGTACGGCTTATGGCGTGAGGACGCCGTCCAGGAACGGTTCGATGGCGGTGCGCCAGGCGTCCGGCCGGTCGTAGTGGACGAGGTGCCCGGCGTCCGGGATCTCCGCGTACGCGCCACGGGGCAGGACTCGGACCATCTCCTGGGCCTCGGCGCGGCCCAGTTCGCCGTCGAGGCCGCGGACGACGAGGGCGGGGCAGCGGACCTGGGCCAGCTCCTCCCAGTGCGCGTCGTAGACCCAGGTGGCGCGGGAGGCCAGCATCTGGCGGTGGTCGAACACGGGCCGCCAGCCGTCGGTGGACTCGGCCATCACCTCGGCGTAGAACTCGCCGCGCGAGGGGGTGGGCCGCTCCACCCAGGGATCGTCCTCGCCGAACCACTTCCGTACGTCGGCGAGCGTGGCGAAGGGCAGCGGCCAGGCGTCGAACCAGTCCTCCCACTCCCGCTGGGACGCGGCCCCGAGCGCGGAGGCCCGCATGTCGCAGATGACCACGGCGCGTACGAGGTCGGGGCGGCGGGCGGCGAGCTGCCAGGCGGTGAGCGCGCCCATGGAGTGGCCGATGACGACGGCGGGCGCGAGGCCGAGCTGGACGAGGGCGGCCTCGGCGTCCTGGACGTAGGCCTCGCGGTCGAAGGGGCCTTCGGGAGGTTTCTGGCTCTGGCCGTGGCCGCGCTGGTCGAGCGCCACGGCGCGGTGGCGTTCGGCGAGCCAGCGCGCGGTGGCCGCCCAGTGGGAGGCGCGGCCCATCAGGCCGTGCAGTAACAGCACGCCCGGGGACCGGTCGGCCTCACCCGTCTTGGGAGGGTCGGCGAACTCCCAGGCGGCGAGGCTGACGCCGCCCGCCCCGGTCACGTCGATGCGCCGCACCATAGGCCCTGGCACCCCCTTGTGGTCGCGCTGCAGTGGCGTACCCGCGCACGTTATCGAACTCTTTTTCGAAAGCGCGGCCGTTCCCGGCAACACCCCTCGTTCGAGTGACCTCGCTCAGGGATTGACCGCCGCCGCCGAGGGGAGATCTCCTGCGGGAGCGGACCGCTCGGGGAAATCGGTCCGAAGGGGATGACCCTGGGAGCTCGGGGCTCCGGGTCAGCGCAGGGGAGGACAGGCCCCGGCGCCGCGAGGCGCCGGGGCCCTCTGTATGAAGGGGCCCTGCGTTCACGGGCCCTGGGTGAACGGGCCCTGCGTGAACGGGCCCTTCCTCGACGGGCCCTTCCTGAATGGGGCCTGCGTGAGTCCGGACCGCCTGAGTACGCCGGTGCATCGTCCCGCCCCCTCCCCACCCGCCCTATGCGACAGCGTGGCACGCGAATCGTTGTAGCGCTGCGGTTCCGCACAGTGAATCTCGGATTCGGTAAGAGTTCTCCGAGAGTTCTCAGGTGACGCCGCGACGCCCCAACCTTCCCCGTGGAAACAGGAGTTGACGCGTCGGGGAGTCCGGGGAGTCCGGGGAGTCCGGGGAGTTCGGGGAGTCCGGGGAGTCCGGGGAGTCCGGGGTGCCGGCTCCGCGTCAGCGCTTGGCGACGAACACGTGGGAGGCGATGTCCGCCACCAGCTCCGCGGCCTCGCCGCTGCTGCCCACCAGGACCCCGCCCGGCGACGACGTCACGCTCACCACGGAGCCCGGCTGGATGCCGGCCCGCCGCAGCGTGTACATCAGCTGCGCGTCCGTCTGGATCGGCTCACCGATCCGGCGCACCACGACCGTCTTGCCGTCCGCGCCCGGGTCGAGGTCGGCCAGCGACACCATGCCCTCGTCGAGGAACGGGTCCGCGCCGTCCTTCTCGCCCAGCTCCTCCAGGCCCGGGATCGGGTTCCCGTAAGGCGACTCGGTGGGGTGCCGCAGCAGCTCCAGGACGCGGCGCTCGACCGCCTCGCTCATGACGTGCTCCCAGCGGCAGGCCTCCGCGTGCACCTGCTCCCACTCCAGACCGATGACGTCGACGAGCAGGCACTCGGCGAGGCGGTGCTTGCGCATCACGCGCGTCGCGAGGCGGCGGCCCTCGTCCGTCAGCTCCAGGTGCCGGTCCGTCGCCACCGCGACCAGACCGTCGCGCTCCATGCGTGCCACCGTCTGGCTCACCGTCGGGCCGCTCTGGTCCAGCCGCTCCGCGATCCGGGCGCGCATGGGGACCACACCTTCCTCTTCGAGCTCGAGGATGGTGCGGAGGTACATCTCCGTGGTGTCGATCAGTCCGGACATACGTGCCCCTCGATTAGCTCTGCTAGCTCACCGCTAGCGCGTGCGCTGGCCCTGACCCCAATTCTGACGCATGGCGCTGACAACCGTGCCGCGCCGGGTGAACCGGCCTGTGCGGGGCAGGGACCGTATTGACACGGCGCTGGTCCGGACCGCAACGTGATGCCCGGCATGCGGACAGTGGCAAGGATCTTGGCAAGGACCGTGCCAAGGGACGACGAAGGGGCTCCGCCGATGAGCGACAGCAAGCTGGCCGGTCAGTACCTCGACGCCGCCATCGGCCTGCTGAGGCGGGTGCGCGACGAAGAGAGCCGCAACATCGCGGCGGCCGGCACGCTGCTCGCCGACACGGTCGCCGACGGCGGCCGGCTCTTCGCGTTCGGCGCCGGGCACTCCTCGCTCGCCGCGCAGGACGTCGTCTACCGCGCGGGCGGCCTCGCCCTGATGAACCTGCTGTCCGTACCCGGCGTCGTCGGTGTCGACGTCATGCCCGCGACGCTGGGCTCCGCCCTCGAACGCGTCGACGGGCTCGCGGGCGCCGTCCTCGACACCAGCCCGGCCCGCGCGGGCGACGCCCTCGTGATCATCTCCCTGTCGGGCCGCAACCCCCTGCCCGTCGAGATGGCCATGAACGCGCGCGCACTCGGCCTGCGCGTGATCGGCGTGACGTCCGTCGCGTACGCGCAGGAGACGAAGTCCCGCCATGTGTCGGGGACCTTCCTCAAGGACCACTGCGACATCGTCCTCGACTCCAAGATCGAGGTCGGGGACGCGGAGCTCACCCACGAGACCGTCGACGCCCCCTTCGGACCCGCCTCGACGCTCGTGGCCAGTGCGCTCATGCAGGCCATGATGGCGACCGCCGCCGCCGAGCTCGCCGACCGCGGCATCCAGCCGCCCCTGCTGCGCTCGGGGAACGTGGACGGCGGCCACGAGTGGAACGGCCGCGTCTTCGCCGAGTACGGCGACCGGATCTTCTACCGGCACTGAGCTCCGGCGCTGAGCTCCGGCGCTGAGCTCCGGCGCTGAGCTCCGGCGCTGAGCTCCGGCACTGAGCTCCGGCACTGAGCTCCGGCACTGAGCCCCGGCGCTGAGCTCCGGCACTGACACGCCCCCCGGTGGGCTACCGGTCGAGCACCCGCGCCAGGTCGATCGTCCCCGCGATCCGCGCCGCGACACTCTCCGCGTACGTCGCGTCGGCCCGCTCGAACTGCGTACGGCTCGGCCCCCGCAGGAACGTCACGACGCCCAGCGTGCGCGCCCGGCTGCGCAGCACCGCGCACAGGGCGTGCACCGTGCCCTCCGGCCACTGCCGGGCCTCGGCCCACTCGCGCGTCTTCGCCGCGTCGCGCCCGCTCGCGCTCGCCCGCACCGAACCGATGCGCTCCACGCACTGCAGCGCCGGATGCCCCTCCAGATAGCGCACCGGAAGCGACGTCCGCGACACCAGCAGGCTCGGACCCGGCGCCCCCGACGGCGTGGACGCGGCCCGCGCGAGGCGCACCGGACCCGTCCGGTCCTCGTCGGCACCCCGGCCGTCCTGCTCGTCGCCGACCACCAGGTCGATCAGCGCGTGGTCGGCGAACCCGGCGAGCGCGAAGTCCAGATGGACCGTCGCGGCCTCCGCCGGGTCCTCGCACTCGGCGGCGGCCCGCGCCGCCCGGTGCAGCTGGTTCGCCCGGAACCGCAGCTGCGCCGCCTCCTGCTCCGTCTGCTTGGCGTCGGTGACGTCCTGGAACAGCCAGCCGACGCCCAGTGGGACGGGCTCCTCGGCCAGCGGCGAGGCCAGCCGCACGAAGCCGCTGCGCCAGCACCTGCGTGAGTCGCCCTCAGGAAGCCGCACCGTCACCCACAGCTCGGCGGGCGCGGGCGGCGCGCCCTCGGCGAGGACATGGGCGAGTGCGCTCTCCAGCTCCTCGACGCCCTGCGAGATCAGCTCGCCGAGGGGGCGTCCGAGGAGCGCGGTGCGGCCGGAGCCGAGCGCCCGCGCGGCGTGCACGTTCACGACCGCGGGCCGCAGGTCGGCGTCGACGAGGACGACACCCCACGACGCGTCCTCGAACAGGGCCTCGCTCAGCGCGATCGACCGCTCCAGGTCGATCTGCGTGTGCACCTCGCTGAACGCGCAGTACAGTCCGGCCGGCTTGCCGTCGGGCCCGCGCACCGCTGCGGACTGCGTACGGACCAGGACCCGGCCGCCGTCCTTGGTCAGCAGCGCGAACTCGTGCACCTGCCGGCCCGGCGCCCGCATCGCGGCCATCAGACGCGCCTCGACCTCGTCGGCGTCGGCGCTGCGCACCGCCCAGCCCGAGAACCCGCGCCGTCCCACGGCCTCCGCCGCGGACCAGCCGAGGATCCGCTCGGCCTCCCGGTTCCAATGGGTCACGACCCCGTCGGCGTCGAACGCGCACAGCGCGGCGTCCATACCGTCGAGCAACGCGGCAAGAAGATCGGCCCCGTCCCGCCCGGGCTCGCCGGGCCCCAGCTCGTCGGTGGCCCCACTACGCCGGGAAGCACTCACCTGGCACCCCCTGCAGGCTGTGTCCGCGTGTTCCGCACGTCAGATCATTCAACTCGAACGTGACGCAGCCCACACGGAGTTCGGGGAAATCGTTGTGTCCCGGAGACCCGGGACGAACGTTCCGTCCTTGATCACAGCCTACGACCTCGTGGACGGGCCGAGCGGTACGCCCGTTAATTCGCTTGAAGGCTCCCCGGAGCGTTCTTAGGGTGGAGGTACACAAGAAGGGAGGTGGTTCGGCAGATGTATGAGAACCGGACGCGTGAGGTGACTGCGGGCTAGCAGCCCGGCGTCGCATCTCGATTTCGGCGCCGGACCAGCACGTGAGAGCTGCGTGCAGCCGGCCCCAATCCCCAGCAGTCACCCGACCCGCGAGCCGCCGGTACGTCCGGCCGGCTTCCCCCCGCCTCGTGCGGGAGGAGACCAGGCTCGCGGGTCGTCTGCGTTTACGACCTACGTAGACGACCTTCCGTCAGGTGAAGACGACAGTCCGGCGCCCGTTCAGCAGGATCCGGCGCTCCGCGTGCCACTTCACCGCGCGGGCCAGCGCCTGGCACTCCACGTCGCGGCCGATCGCCACGAGCTGGTCCGGCGTCACGTCGTGGCCGACGCGCTCGACCTCCTGCTCGATGATCGGGCCCTCGTCGAGGTCGGCCGTCACATAGTGCGCGGTCGCGCCGATCAGCTTCACGCCACGCGCGTGTGCCTGGTGGTAGGGCTTGGCGCCCTTGAAGCTCGGCAGGAACGAGTGGTGGATGTTGATGATCCGGCCGCTGAGCTCCTTGCACAGGTCGTCCGAGAGGACCTGCATGTAGCGGGCCAGCACGACCAGTTCGACACCCTCGGTGCGCACGAGCTCCAGGATCCGCGCCTCGGCCTCGGGTTTGTTCTCCTTCGTCACCGGGATGTGGTGGAAGGGGATGTCGTACGAGGCGACGAGCTCGGCGAAGTCCGTGTGGTTGGAGACGACCGCCGCGATGTCCACGGGCAGGGCGCCGATCCGGGCGCGGAACAGCAGGTCGTTCAGGCAGTGGCCGAACTTCGACACCATCAGGACGACGCGCATGCGCTCCGAGGCGCGGTGGATCTGCCAGTCCATGTGGAAGGAGTCGCCGATCGCCGCGAAGCTGGCGCGCAGCTTCTCCGCGGTGACGGGCGCGTCCGCCGAGAAGTGGACCCGCATGAAGAAGAGGCCCGTGTCGTGGTCGCCGAACTGCTGGCTGTCCTCGATGTTGCAGCCGGTCATGAAGAGATAGCTCGACACGGCGTGCACGATGCCCTGCTTGTCGGGGCAGGAGAGCGTCAGGACGTACTGCTCGGCACCGGCGTCGCCGGACGCGGGGGACTGCTCGTTCATCCCGCAAGGGTCCCATACACGCACCCGGCGCCGGCTCCCCGTCCCGCAGGTCGGACGGCGCGGGCCGGGCCGGGCCGCCGCCCGCTCAGGCCGCGCGCGTCATGATCCGCAGAACCTCGAGGGTGCGGGGCACCTCGTCGGGGTCGTCGCCGTCGCTCGAGGCGAGCACCAGGTGCGCGTCCCGCGCGGAACGCACCGCCTCCGGCCACGCCGGGTGGTCGAGATACGCGGACACGGGGGCGTCGGGGCCCACCTGGTGCATGATCCGCAGCACGCGCAGGACGGCGGTGTCGACGAGCTGCGCCTCCTGCGAGTCCCGGAAGATCGTGCCGACGTACTTCTCGGCGGACCAGTTGTCGAGCCAGGTGTCCTCGACGAGGCGGTACACGGCGTCGGTGACGTCCCCGAACCCGTCGACGCCCGCGAGCCAGACGTCCCGCTGGAACGCGGGGTCGGAAAGCATGTGCAGCGCGGAGCGCACATTGCTGCGCCAGCGCCACCACGGCATGTCGTTGAGTGGCATGCCGCCCATGGTGGAGGAGCGACGGCCGCGACGGGAAGACTTCTCCGAGCTTTGCACGGTCATCGATCGTACGTGCCGCTCTCGCCCGCCCGTCCCGCCCCCCGTAATTCACCTCCACGTCACCGCACGTTGACCACAGGTCACTCGCGGGTTAGGGATGCGGCGGAATCGTGCAGGTTCATGACTGGCCGGCGCCGCACCACCACCTCACGCACACCCCGCACCCTCCGCTCCGCTGCACTCTCGGCGGGAGTGTGGGCGGCGTGTGCGTCGCTCGCCGCCGGGTGCGGGATCATCCCCGGAACCACCGGGGGCTCCGGGGACCCCGTCACCGTGATGACCTGGGCGCCCGAGAAGACCCAGGCGACCAACATGCCCGGCATGCCCGCCATGGCACGGGCCTACGCCCGCTGGGTCAACGCCCACGGCGGCATCCACGGCCGCCGGCTGAGGGTCATCACCTGCAACGACGACAACGACACCGTGGGCGCCGCCCGCTGCGCCAGGGACGCCGTCGAGCAGAAGGCCGTGGCCGTCGTCGGCTCCTACAGCCAGTACGCCAGCGACTTCCTCGGCCCCCTGGAGTCGGCGGGCATCCCCTACCTCGGCGGCTACGGCGTCACCGACGAGGAGTTCGCCAGCCCCCTGTCGTACCCGGTCAACGGCGGCCAGCCCGCCCTCATGGCGGGTAACGGACGCCAGCTCGCCGCCGCCGGCTGCACCCGCACCTCCCTGGTACGCCCCGACACCGTCGCCGGCGACCAGCTGCCGCTGCTCCTCGACACGGGCCTGTCCGCGGCCCGCGGCAAGGCGGCCGACATCCGCGCCGCCGAGGACGCCACGGACTACACGGACCAGGCGCGGCAGGCACTGAGCCGGGCCGGCGCCGACCCGACGGCGAAGGGCTGCGTGACGGCGGTGCTCGGGGACCGCACCGACACGTTCTTCGACTCGTTCCGCCGCACCCGCGACGCCTACCCGAAGGTGCGGGTCTCGACGGTCCTCGGCAGCGTCGACCAGACGGTCATCGACCGCTCGGGCGGCAAGTCGGGCGTCTACGAAGGGGCGTACGTCACCGGCTGGTACCCGGTGGCCACCGACAAGCGGTGGGCGAACATGCGCAAGGTCATCAGCGAGCAGGCGTTCGGCGACAACCGGATCGACCCGGCGGACGCGGGCGTGCAGACGACGTGGATCGCGTACACCGTCCTGCAGCAGGTCGTCGAGTCGCTCGGCGACGGCGAGGTGAGCGCGCACTCGGTGCGCAACGCCCTCGACGGCGGCCTGAAGGTGCGCACCGGCGGGCTCACGCCGACGCTCAGCTGGCGCTTCGAGGACATGATCGCGGCCCGCGGCTTCCCGCGGCTCGTCAACGCCGACGTCACCTATCAGGTGGTGCGCGACGGGCGCCTGGTGTCCGCGCGCCGCGGTCTCGTCGACGTGTCGAGGACGCTGGAGGCGACGCCCGAGGGCTGAACCGCCGCCTCCCGGGCGGGCTCGTCCACAGCTCCCCGGCGGGCTCGTCTACAGCTCGAACGGCTTGCGCTGCGGGAGGCTGTACTTCGTCGCGATGGCGTTCCACAGCTTCGCGGCCTGCGTCTTCTGCGTGGAGGCCGTGCCGCTCGCCTGGTCGCCCGCGCGGCGCTGCGGGGTCGGCCTGGCGTGGCCCTTCTTGCAGCCGCCCTTGCCCGCGACCTGGTCGCCCCATGCCGCGTAGTGGCTGTCCGCGGAGGCGGAGGCCTGCCACGCCTTGGTGAGGGCGTCCGTCAGGGCGGCGTTGTTCGGGAGCTTGTCCACGGAGAGCGCGGAGAGCCGGGTGACCAGCGCGGTCCGCTGGGTGGCCGCGCCGCGCAGATCGCTCGCTGCCTTGCCGAGGTTCTTGCAGCCGCCGATGTCGGCGACGGACCTGATCACCGTGGCGCGGCTGTTGTTCGAGTCGGCGAGGAGCTTGTCCAGGGCGACGGCCTGCGACTTGGCGGGGTCGACGGCCGGTGCGGACGACTCGCCCGGCGCGGCGGTCCCGGCGACCGGCTTGGTGTCGTCCGCCTTCTTGTCGCCTCCGCCACCGCTGATGAGGGCGCCCGCGCCGATGCCGACGACGAGGATGCCGACGCCGACGGCGGCGATGAGCGGCACCCTCGAACCGGAGCGGCTCTGGCCCTGGCGGGCGGCGGCCCGGCCGGCCGGCGGCTGGTCGTACGGGGCCTGCGGCTGCGGGGGCTGCGCGGCGGGGTGGGGGGCCTGCGGACCGCCGGCGTGCGGGTCGAAGCGCGGCATCTGCTGCGTCGCGCCGGCCGCGTCAGGGGCGGGCTCGGTGCGGAAGAGGCTGTCGAACTCCGCCGGGGGCTGCCGGTCGCCGGGGGCGCCCGGCCGGATGCCGTAGGGCGCGCTCTGCGGCGCGGACGGCACGGGGGGCATGAACTGCGTGGCCTCGCTGTCGGCACCGGCGGGCGGCATGGGCGCGGCCGCGTAGGGCTGCGGCTGCTGCGCGGGCTGCTGCGGGGGCTGATGAGCGGGCGGCGGCGGGGTCGCGCCGGGGGCGGCCGCGCGGCCCAGGTACTGGGTGGCGTCGGCGGGCACCTCGGGCGGCAGGGCGCCGGGCGCGACCGGGGCTATGTACTGCGTGGCGGCCGCGTCGGCGGCCGGAGCCTGCGGAGGCATGTACTGCGTGGCGTCCGCGCCAGGGTTCTGCGGCGCCATGTACTGCGTCGCGTCCGAGGCGGAGGAGGGAGGCAGCGGGGCCGAGCCGTACGGGGCGGCGCTCGGCGGCAGCGGGGCGGCCGGTGCGCCGGCGGGCGGCAGCGGCGCGGAGTACGGCTGCTGGGGCGCCGCGTGGGCCGGCGGCAGTGGGGCCGCGGCGTACGGTGCGCCCTCGGCGGGCAGCACGGGTGAGGGGGCCGGCGGGGATGAGGGGGGCGGCGTGCCCCACTCGTACGTGGGCATCTGTCCGGCGGCCTGCGCGGACTCGGGGCCCCAGGGCTGACCCCAGGGGCTGCCGCCCGCGGGGGCGACCTGGGACGGGTCGCCGAAGGTGCCCGGCAGCAAGGGCTCGCTGCCGTCGGCGGGCAGCACGACACCTTCGTGCGCTTGCCGCACCGAGGGAAGGTGCGGATCCTCGCCCTGTCCGCTCTGCTGCGTCACCGGGACTCCTACGAATGGGGGACCTTCGGAATCGTCGGCTCACGCTACCGGGTCCCCGCACACCAGTGCCACGCAGCTCAAGGCCCCACGTCTTCCCTGCCCCTCCAAGTAACAGAACTGCCCTGCGAAACGCTGATAAGCCCCCCACGCCCGGCAGGTTGAGGCGTGCGTCACAGAACCATCACGTGTACGCCCCCAGCACCCTCTCCCGCCCCCCTCGCCCCGCCCTCACGCCGCCTGGAGATCGAGGCGGGCGCCGAACTCCCGCACCACGGGCTCGTCCCGGTACGGCTCGAGCCGCTGCCGGAAGTCGTCCAGATACTCCGCGCCCCGGTTGGACCGCAGCGTGCCGAGGAGTTCCACCGCGCGCGTCCCCGTCCGGCAGGCCTGCTCGACCTCGCGCTGCTGCACGTGCGCCGTGGCGAGGAGCACGAGACCGATGGCCCGGCGCCGCGCCCGGGTCTCGGGATGCCCGGCCAGGGACGCCTCCGCCTGCCGGCGCGCCGCCTCCGCCTGCCCCAGATCGCGGTAGCAGTGCGCCAGTTCGTCGGCGAGGTACGCGGCGTCGAAGTGCGCGATCCAGGCCGGGTCGTCGCCCGAGTCCGCCGAGGCGCGCTCCAGGGCGTCGAGCGCGCTGCCCGCCACCGCCTGCGTCGTCCGCGCGTCCCCGAGCAGGGCGTGGCCGCGCGCCTCGGCCGCGTAGAACATCGCCTCCGCGCGCGGGGTCACCCGGCCGCGCGCCCCCTCCTGCGCCGCGCGTGCCAACTGCGCGATCTCGCGCGGGTTGCCGAGCTGCGCCGCCAGGTGGCTCATGGAGGCGGCCAGCACGTATCCGCCGTACCCGCGGTCCCCGGCGGCCTGGGCGAGGCGCAGCGACTGGATGTAGTACCGCTGGGCGAGGCCCGGTTGTCCCGTGTCGACGGCCATGTAGCCGGCCAGCTCCGTCAACCGGGCGACCGCGGCGAACAGTTCACGCCCCACGGCCTCCCGGTACGAGCCGGCGAGCAGCCCCGACACCACACTGTTCAGGTAGTGGACGACGACCGGCCGCACGTGCCCGCTGCCGTACTGGTGGTCAAGATCCGTCAGCGCCTGCGTCATCGCCCGCACGGCCGTCACGTCCGACACCCCGACCCGCGGCCCCGCAGAGCGCGCGACCTGGGAGTCGGGTACGGAGATCAGCCAGTCGCGGCTCGGCTCGACAAGGGCGGACGAGGCCACGGACGAGCCGGACAGGAAGTCCCGGCGTCCCACGTCGCTGCGCCACAGCTCACACACCTGCTCGATGGCGCCGAGGACCGTCGGCGAGAACTGGAGGCCCACGCCCGAGGCGAGGTTCTTGCCGTTGGCCATGCCGATCTCGTCGATCGTGACCGTGCGGCCGAGCTTGCGGCCGATGGCCTCGGCGATGATGCCCGGCGCCCGGCCGCGCGGCTGCTGCCCGCGCAGCCAGCGCGCCACGGACGTCTTGTCGTAGCGCAGGTCGAGTCCGTGCTCCGAGCCGCACATGTTGACCCGGCGGGCCAGGCCGGCGTTCGAGCAGCCCGCCTCCTGGATGAGTGCCTGCAGCCGTTCGTTGGGCTGTCGCGCGACGAGAGGCCTTGCGGCCATGGCTACCCCCTGTGTGCACCGTGGACCATCGGGCGGCCCGAGCGGGGCCGGCCCTGAGGTGATCAATGCCCTGAGACCAAACGGAAGATGCGTCACAAAGGGGGCAGACCGCAGCACGAGCCCCCGGAACGCCGGTCGACGGACGCCGCCCCCACCCGGTCCTCCGCCCTGGCTACCCCCCTCCCGAGGCCTTTCCTCCCGCGCGCCCCCGCCCATGCATCCATGCGCCCCACGTGCAGGATCGGTGCTGCTGACCCCCGCGCGCGTACGCCCGTAACCCCGGGTGGCGGCGGGAGTTGAGAACGTCGTGGAAGAGACCATCGGAGTCACCTCGGCAGTCACCTCGCCCGCCCAGATCCCCAAGCAGCGCGGAGAGTCCCTCCTTGACGCGGCCGTGCGCTACGCGGAGGAACGCCACTGGGACGTGTTCCCCGGCACCTGGCTGGAGGTCGACGACGGCAGGCAGCACTGCTCCTGCGGCGACGCCGGGTGCGCGGCCCCCGGCGCGCACCCGGCGCGCGAGGACTGGGCGAACCAGGCGACGGGGAGCGCGACCGCCGCCCGCCGGCTGTGGTCCAAGCAGCCCACCGCCTCGATCCTGCTCCCGACGGGGCGCACCTTCGACGCGATCGACGTGCCCGAGACGGCCGGCTTCCTGGCCCTCGCCCGCATGGAGCGCATGGAACTCACCCTCGGCCCGGTCACCTGCACCCCCGACCGCCGGATGCAGTTCTTCGTCCTGCCGGGCGCCGCGTCCAAGGTCCCCGACCTCGTCCGCAAGCTGGGCTGGCCGCCCGCCTCGCTCGACCTGGACGCGCTCGGCGAGGGCGCCTACGTCGCCGCGCCGCCCACCCGCTTCGGGGGCCGGGGCGCCGTCCAGTGGGCCTGCCGCCCCACCGCAGCCAACCGCTGGCTCCCCGACGCGGAGGAACTCATCTCCCCCCTGGCCTACGCGTGCGGCCGGGAAGGGCGCCGCTAAAGCCCCTCGCGCCCCGCGCGGACACGTATCGTGCGGGAACGGGTGACGGCGGCGAGGGACGGCGGGGCACAGTGACCGAGGTGGAGACGGGGGCCGGGACGCCGGCCGTACGCGTGCAGGACCTCTGGAAGGCGTTCGGGCCGAGCGTCGCCGTCGCGGGCATCGATCTGACGCTGCCCGCGGGCAAGTTCATCGGCCTGGTCGGCCCGAACGGCGCGGGCAAGACGACGACCCTCTCCATGGTCACCGGCCTGCTGCGGCCCGACCGCGGCACCGTCGAGGTCGTCGGCCGCGACGTTTGGCGCGACCCCGTCGAGGTCAAGTCCCGCATCGGCGTACTCCCCGAGGGCCTGCGCCTGTTCGAGCGGCTCTCGGGGCGCGAACTACTGGCGTACACGGGCAGGCTGCGCGGCCTGCCCGGCGACGAGGTCGACAAACGCGCCGCCCAGCTCCTCGACGTACTCGACCTCGCCGGGGCGCAGCACAAACTCGTCGTCGACTACTCGACCGGCATGCGCAAGAAGATCGGCCTGGCAGCGGCCCTCCTCCACAACCCCGAAGTCCTGTTCCTGGACGAGCCGTTCGAGGGCGTCGACCCGGTGTCCGCGCAGACCATCCGCGGGGTCCTGGAGCGGTACACGCGCTCCGGCGCGACCGTCGTCTTCTCCTCGCACGTCATGGAACTGGTCGAGTCCCTCTGCGACTGGGTCGCCGTCATCGCCGCGGGCCGCATCCGCGCCCAGGGCACCCTCGCCGACGTACGAGGCGACGCGCCCTCCCTCCAGCAGGCGTTCCTCGAGCTGGTAGGCGCGAACGGCCGCGACATGGCATCGGACCTGGACTGGCTCGGGGGCGCCAGGTGACCACGACGACCGCCACCCTCGTCCGCCTCAAACTGTCGCTCCTGCGCAACGGCCTGCGTGGCTCCAAGGGCCGCCGCGCCGCGTACGTCACCACACTCATCGTCGTACTCCTGGTAGCCGCCCTCCAACTCCTCGGCCTGATCGCGCTGCGCGGCAACGCCCACGCGGCGACGCTCTCCGTGATCCTCACCGCCGTACTGGCCCTCGGCTGGGCGGTGATGCCGCTCTTCTTCCCTTCCGGCGACGAGACCCTCGACCCGACCCGCCTGGTCATGCTCCCGCTGCGGCCACAGCCGCTAGTGCGAGGCCTGCTCGTCGCGTCCCTCGTCGGAATCGGCCCCCTCTTCACCCTCTGCCTGGCCGTCGGCGCGGTCATCTCCCTCGCGCACGGCGCGGCGGCATGCGTCACCGCCGTCCTGGCCGTCGCGCTCGCGCTCCTCACCTGCGTGGCCCTGGCCCGCGCCGTGGCCGCCGCCAACATCCGGCTGCTCACCAGCCGCAAGGGCCGCGACCTCGCCGTCCTCAGCGGCCTGGTGATCGCCATCGGCGCACAGGTGGTCAACTTCGGGGCGCGCACGCTCGGTTCGTCCGGCTTCGGGGCACTGGACCCAGCAGGTGACGTACTGAGCTGGATCCCCCCGGCATCCGCGATCGGCGCCGTCGACGCGGTCAGCCACGGCGCCTACGCAGCCGGCACGGCCCGCCTGGCCCTCTGCGCGGCGGCCCTCGCCGCACTCCTCCACACCTGGCAGCGCACTCTCACCCGCCTCATGACGTCCCCCGACGGCTCCACGCTCCAGGCGGCCGAACCCACCCGCACCAAGCGCACGTCCCGGGGCCCCCGTCTCCTGCCCGCCGGCCGCACGGGCACGGTCATGGAGCGCTCCCTGCGCTACGTGTGGCGCGACCCGAAGACGAAGGCGGCCTGGGTGACCTCGCTAGCCATCGGCCTCATCGTCCCAGTCTTCAACGCCCTCCAGGGCACCGGCTCCATCTACTTCGCGTGCTTCGCGGCCGGGATGCTCGGAATCCAGATGTACAACCAGTTCGGGCAGGACACGTCGGCGTTCTGGATGGTCGCCATGACGATCTCCTCGCCGCGCGACGCCTACGTCGAACTGCGCGGCCGCGCCCTCGCTCTCCTGACGATCACCCTGCCGTACGCGACGCTGGTCACCGTCGTCACGACGGCGATGCTCGGCGACTGGCGGGCCCTGCCCGAGGTACTCGGCCTGTCCTTCGCGCTCCTCGGCGCGATGCTCGCGACGGGCGCGTGGTCGTCGGCGCGCTTTCCCTACTCGATCCCGCAGGAGGGCTACAAGAACGTGGCCCCCGGTCAGGCAGGCCTGGCCTGGATCTCGATCTTCGGCGGAATGGTGGCGGCGGCCCTGCTGTGCGCCCCGGTCATCGCGTTCACGATCTGGCTGCACGTCTCGGACGAGTCCTCCGCGACCTGGCTCCTGCTCCCCCTGGGCACGACGTACGGAGCGGCCCTCACCCTGGCGGGCCTACGCCTGGCGGCCCCCCGCACGGCCACCCGCCTCCCAGAAATCCTGACAGCGGTAAGCAAGGGCTAGCGCCACCGCCGATCAGCCAAGTACGAAGCGGCCCGTACAGGACTGCGCCCCGGCGATCAGGCGCGTACGAATCACAAGGCCCCGCGCAGGCAAGGCGCACAGGCCCCCACGGCGATCAGGCGCGTACGAATCACAAGGCCCCGCGCAGGAAGGCGCGCGGGCCCCCGGCGATCAGGCGCGTACGAGACGGGAGGGGCCGTGGCGGGATGTGCGCGCGGAGCCACCAGCACCACGCGCAGGCGGCATGGTCTCGCGGAACGATCCCCCATAGAACAGCGAGCACGTACATCCCGCCGCGGCCCCGCACCAGCCCCCGACCCCGGCGCCTGCCCCCGAGCCCGCGCCGGCCCTCGCCCCCGAGCCTGCCCACCGGGCTGCCCCGCACCGCCCCCACACCCCCCGCGCTCACGGCCACACATGGATGCCCCCCCGCCCGGAGGGCCCCGTCACATCCGGCTGAGCGCAGCGGTGGCGTACAGGACGTCATGGATCGCCTCGCGGTCACCGTCCTGCCCCGCGGCCGCCTCCTCCGGGGTGACGTGACCGGCGGCAAGCCGGCAGAACTCCGCGCCGTCCAGGGCCACATGGGCCACCTCGTGCGCGGCGGAGCCGACGGCGCCGGGGGAGTCCAGAGCGATCAGCCACTGGCCGCCACCCGCCCCCTCGACCTCCAGACGCAGGGTGCGCCCCGGCGCGCCCGCGGCGACGAGCCCACGGGCCGGCGCGGCGAGACCGGCACGGCGACGGCCGGCGAGGGAGCCGGGCAGCAGCCGGGCCGCCAGGTCGATCATGCGGTTCAGATGGCGGGGCGACGGCGCCTCGTACGGATAGTCGACGGCCTCGGCGATGTCCTCGGCGTGCACCCAGCACTCGAAGGCACGGTCCAGCATCGCGTCCCGCAACGGAAGGGTGAAGTCCCCGTAGGAGACGGGGAGCTGACCCGAGGGCCGGTCCTTGCGCCCGGCGGAGCCACTCGCGTCCGCGGCGAAGGACACCGTGCGGATCACGGCGTGCGACTGGTCGCGCCAGGGGCCGCGGACCGCGCGGGTGGGCGGGAAGTGGGAGGCGCGCCAGAATGACTCCGTGCGGCTCTCCGGGGTACGGCGGTCCTCGGGAGCCATGCCGAACAGCGGGTCGTCGAGGCCGAGGGCGACGGCGACCAGTCCGTCCACGCTCATCAGGTGCGTGAGGACGCCGGCGACGGTCGTCTTGCGGCTGACCCGGTCGTCGCCCTCGTACCAGCGGAGCCGGACGGGGGCGTGCCACTCGGAGTCGCCGATGTCCTGGAGCAGGGCGTCGAGACGGGCGGCCTCCGCGTCGTAGGCGACGGCCCAGTCGGGGACCGGGATGCGGGGCGGGCGGCGGGTGAGGCAGCCCTCCAGGACGCGGGCGCGCAGCAGCGGGTCGAGGTCGAGGCTCTCCTCGGCGTGCAGCAGGCTCACGGCGTCCCGCAGCCGCAGGGCCTCCTCGGCGCAGGGGCCGCAGTCACCGAGATGGTCCTCCACGGCGAAGCTCTCCTCGGCCGAGCACGCGGCGAGCGCCCACGCGCCGAGGAGCGACTTGAGGACGCGATGGTCCAGGACGAGCGGCTCGGGCACATGGTCGGGCAGGGGCCGCCCGGTGTCCTCGACGGACGAACGGGGCGTGGGTATGCGCGCGTTCGCACCGCCGGCGTTCGTACCGCCGGTGCCCGCGCCGGGACCGGCACCCGCGGCGGTCTCGAAGATGTCCGGCTCCTCGGAGTCGTCCGGGTTGCTGAAGGGAGAGGGCCCGCTCACAGTGCCCTCCCGTATCCCGGAGGCCCCGGAGGGGTGCCGGACGCGCCCGCGTCGTGGGCGGTGGAGAGCAGCTGCAGGCCGAGGCGCAGGCGGCGGCGCGCCTCGTCCTCGGTGACGCCGAGATCGACCGCTGTCTGGCGGTAGTCCCGGCGCTGGAAGTAGGCCAGTTCGAGCGCGGCCCGCAGCGGGGCGGGCATCGCCGTGACGATGTAGTCCGCGCGGGCGGCGGCGGAGGCGTGCCGCACCTTGCGCTCCAGGTCCTCCGTGGTGCCCTGCCCGCTGCGGACGAGCGCGGCGGACTCGGTCTGGCGCAGGCGCTGGACCGCGCGCCCGTGCGTCAGCGTGGCGATCCAGGAGCGCAGCGGCCCCTGCTTGGGGTCGTACGCCTCGGGGTTCTCCCAGACATGGGTGAAGACGTCGCGGGTGATGCGGTCGGCCGCGTCCTCGTCGCCGAGGACGCGGTGCGCGAGCCCGTGCACGAGGGACGCGAAGCGGTCGTACAGCTCGCCGAGCGCGGCCGCTTCCCCGTGCGCGAGCCGCTGCTGCATCCTCCGGTCCCACCGGGTCGGAGTTTCCTTGGCCATGCGGCCCCCTCACCGTGTGCTTCCCCTCGAATGTAGTCGGAGCCGCCGACAACGCACGTGCCTTTGCCGCAAAGGTGGACCTGGCCGGATGCGGATGGTAAGGGCTTGGTCACGTTGCGCGGGCCTTCGGCGTCGAAGGGGACCCAAAATCAGATCACTTGGGTCTTAACCCGCCTATATGTGATACGTCTGCAGTGGTGTTTCAGCGTCTCGCGGCCGGGCAGCCGCGAGAGAGGACAAACGTAAGCAGGGGTTCCGGATCGGCGAGAGGCGTGGCGCGTGACGCTCAGAGTGACCGAGGGACAGCAGGATGGCTGGGCCGTCGTGCGGGTGTCGGGCGAGATGGACATCGCCACCTCTCCCGCGCTGCGCCAGCGGGTGCACGACGCGGTCGCGGACGGCCGGCGCAGCCTCGTCCTCGATCTCTCGCAGGTCCTCTTCTGCGATTCGAGCGGGGTCGGCGTGCTGATCGCCGCACGCCGGCTGATGCGGTCGTGCCGGGGTGAGCTCCGGCTGATCCTGCCGGCCAAAGGAGCCGAGGACGGCTCGCACGTGAACCGGGTCCTGTCGGCGCTCGGCGTCCGCCGCCTCTTCGAGGTGTACCCGGACGTCCTCACGGCAGTGAACGACGAGGCGTCCCCCCTCTCCGCCTGACCGGCGAAGCCCCGCCCGTCCTGCCCGCGAGGAAGACCCGACCCCCGTACAGAGCAAGACCCACCCCCCCCACACATCCGACGCCCCCGGCGCGCGGGCGCGGAAGTTGTCGCGGAATTCCCCCGGTCTTGGCACAAGCGTTGCTGTCAGGGCACCCGGCGCCCCTCCACGACGTACGCTCGCTGCCACAGAGCGCGTACACGTACGCGTACACGTAACCGAACCGCGGAATCGAGGCGGCCCGAAAACCATGGACAGTGCCGATTACGAGCGCAGGATCGCGGCCCGTTTCGCCACCTTCGACCAGGACGGCAACGGCTACATCTCCCGTGAGGACTTCAGCACGGCGGCCGCCGCGCTGCTCGCCGAGTTCGGTGTGAAGGCGCGCTGCGAGAAGGGGCAGGCCCTGTACATCGGGGCCGAGGCGTTCTGGCAGGGGATGGCCGGGATCGCCGACCGGGACGGCGACCAGCGCATCACCCGGGACGAGTTCGTGGGCGGCGCGGTCAAGCGCCTGGCCGACAATCCGGGGCGGTTCGCCGAGATCGCCCGCCCCTTCCTCGACGCCGCGATCGCCGTGGCGGACGCCGACGGGGACGGCGCGGTCACCCCGGGCGAGACCGAGCGCGTCCTCAGGGCGCTCGGCGTGCCCCCGGACATCGCGAACGCGTCGGCCGCCGCGCTCGACGCGGACGGCGACGGCCGCATCGCGGAGCCGGACATCGTGGCGGCCTTCGCCACGTACTTCACCGTCCCCGAGTAACGCGCGCGCACACCGCTCACGCCGAATACCGCTCCCGCAGCTTGTACTTGAGCACCTTGCGCAGGGTGTCGTTGCGCGGAAGGGCGTCCACCAGCTCCAGCTGTTCCGGCAGCTTGTACGTGGACAGCCCTTCCGCCCGCAGGTGGGACGCCATCGCCTCCAGCGTCAGCGGCTCCGTGCCGTCGCGCTGGACGACGACCGCGCACACGCGCTCGCCCCGCTCCGGATCCGGCAGCCCCACGACCGCCGCGTCACCGACGGCGGGGTGCGCGTGCAGCAGGTCCTCGATCTCCTTGGCGGAGATGTTCTCGCCCTTGCGGATGATGATGTCCTTGGCCCGCCCGGTGAGCACCAGATGCCCGGTCTCCCGTACGTGTCCCAGGTCGCCGGTGACGAGGAACCCGTCGTCGTCGAACGCGGCCGCCGACTGCACGGGGTCCAGATAGCCCTGGCAGACGGCCTCCCCGCGCAGCCTGACCTCGCCGTCCACGCCGTACGGGAGCTGCTTGCCGTCGGCATCGGTGATGCGGATCTCCATGCCCTCGGGGGGCCGCCCCTCCGTCGTCGCCAGGTTCTCGCTCGTGTCGTCGGGGGCGCCCATCGTGATCATGGGGACCTCGGTCATGCCGTAGCCATGGGTGAGCTGACAGCCCATCTCGCGCACGACCGAGTGATAGATCTCGGGCGGCTTGGGCGCACCGCCGCCCGCGAGCAGCCGAAGCGTCGGGATGAGTTTCTCCTCGGGCGCCTTGCGCTGCTCGGTCAGGAACATGGAGTAGAACGCGGTGGAGCCGCCCGCGACGGTCACGCCGTGCCGCCGGTAGCCGTCGAGCGCGTCCGGCAGCGCGAACTGCTCGAACATCACCGCGGGGAACCCGTACAGGAGCAGCATGACCGTGTAGTCGGGGCCCGCGATGTGCGCGAAGGGGAACGCCATCGAGCCGACGTCGGCCGACGACAGGTGCAGGGCGTGCGCGAGGCAGGAGCCGCCGGCGATCAGTGAGCGGTCGGTGTGGAGGACGCCCTTGGGGTCGGAGGTCGTGCCGGAGGTCCAGTAGATCCAGCGCACGGACGTGCCGTCGGAGGGCGGTGGCGGCAGGACGGACGGGTCGCCGTCGGGCAGTTCGTCGTACGCCTCGAAGACGCCGCGCGCGCCGAGGCGGCGGGCCATCTCGGTGTGGTCGAAGCCGCGCCACACGCCCGGTGTCGCGAAGAACTCGGCCTTCGACTCGCGCAGCGCGAAGCCGACCTCGCGGTCCCGGTAGAAGGGGATGACGGGGGACTGGACGGCGCCGATCCGGGCGAGGGCGAAGGAGAGCAGCGCGGTCTCGATGCGGGTGGGCAGCTGCCAGGCGACGACCGTGCCGGGGCGTACGCCCATGTCGTACAGGCCCGCCGCGACCCGTTCGCCGCGGGTGCGCAGCTCGCCGAAGGTCAGGCGCCGGTCGTCGGCCGGGTCGGGGGCGGACTGGATCAGGACCGGGGTGTCGGGTGTGAGGGCGGCGCGGCGTTCGATCAGTTCCCAGAGCGTCGCGCTCGCGCCCAGGGCGTGTGCGGTGTCGTTCACGGTGCTCCCCCTCGAAACGGGCGACCCGACCTGACGGATAGTCAGATCGTGGGCAGAGCGTAGAGCGCTGCGCCTTGTCGGTCCAGGGGTGCGCAGCTAGCCTGCTATCTGACGACCCATCAGAAACAGCACCAGAGCCAGCGCCGGAACCGCGCCAGAACCAGCGCCGGAACCAGCACCAGAACCACCATCCGAAACGCCATCAGAAACTGTCAGGTGAGGGGACACGATGGACCCGATGGAACTGCCCCGGATCATCAGCGTCGACGACCATGTGATCGAGCCCGCGCACCTCTTCTCGACCTGGCTGCCGGCGAAGTACCGGGACCGGGGCCCGCAGCCGCTCACGGCCGGGATCGGCGAGCTCGCCTACGTGGCGGGCAAGTACCAGATCACGATGGATCCGGACGGCCCCCCGACGGACTGGTGGATCTACGAGGACCTGAAGTTCCCTTACAAGCGCAACATCGCCGCCGTCGGCTTCGACCGTGACGACATGACCCTCGAAGGCATCACGCGCGCGGAGATGCGGCGCGGCTGCTGGGACCCCAAGGCCCGCCTCGCGGACATGGACCTCAACCACGTCGAGGCCAGCCTCTGCTTCCCCACCTTCCCGCGCTTCTGCGGCCAGACGTTCGCCGAGGCCAAGGACAAGGAGGTGGCGCTCGCCTGCGTGCGCGCCTACAACGACTGGATGGTCGAGGAGTGGTGCGGCGACAGCGGCGGCCGTCTCATCCCGCTCTGCATCATCCCGCTGTGGGACATCGACCTCGCCGTCGCCGAGATCCACCGCAACGCGGCGCGCGGCGTCCGGGCGGTCACGTTCTCCGAGATCCCCACCCACCTCGGGCTGCCGTCCATCCACTCCGGGTACTGGGATCCGTTCTTCAGGGCGTGCCAGGAGACCGGGACCGTAGTCAACATGCACATCGGGTCCTCGTCCCAGATGCCCGCCGCGTCCCCCGACGCCCCACCCGCCGTCCAGGCCTCGCTCAGCTTCAACAACGCGATGGCGTCGATGATGGACTTCCTCTTCTCCGGGGTCCTGGTGAAGTTCCCGCGCCTCAAACTCGCCTACAGCGAGGGCCAGATGGGCTGGATCCCGTACGCCCTGGAGCGCGCGGACGACGTCTGGGAGGAGCACCGGGCCTGGGGCGGGGTGCGTGACCTCATCCCCGAGCCGCCGTCGACGTACTACTACCGGCAGATGTTCTGCTGCTTCTTCCGGGACAAGCACGGCGTCGCGTCGCTCGACGTCGTCGGCCGGGACAACGCGACCTTCGAGACGGACTACCCGCACGTCGACTCGACCTTCCCGCACACCAAGGAGGTCGCCCTAGACCACGTGAAGGGTCTCGACGACGAGACGGTCTACAAACTCATGCGGGGCAACGCCATCCGCATGCTCGGCCTCGACCTCGACAAGTCCGACAAGTAGGGGCCGCACCGTGGACCTGACCTACACGGACGAGGAAGAGGAGTTCCGGGCGAAGCTGCGGGAGTGGCTCGCCTCGGTGCTCCCCGGCCTGCCGCCGAAGCCGTCCCCCGACGACTGGCCGGGCCGCCGCGCCTACGACCTCGGCTGGCAGCGCAGGCTGTACGACGCCGGGTACGCGGGCCTGCACTGGCCCGCCGACGCGGGCGGCCGGGGCGCCACCCCCACCCAGCACCTGATCTTCCTGGAGGAGACCGAGAAGGCGGGCGCCCCTTACGTGGGCGCCAACTTCGTCGGCCTGCTGCACGCCGGGCCGACGATCGCCGCCGAGGGCACGGCCGAGCAGCGGGCGCGCTGGCTGCCGCCGGTCCTGCGCGGCGACGAGGTGTGGTGCCAGGGGTTCAGCGAACCGGACGCCGGCTCCGACCTCGCGTCGCTGCGCACGCGCGCGGTGCGGGACGGCGACCACTACGTGGTCAGCGGGTCCAAGATCTGGACCTCGCACGCGGAGGTCGCCGACTGGTGCGAACTCCTCGTGCGCACCGACCCGGCCGCGCCCAAGCACCGCGGCATCACCTGGCTCGCCATGCCGATGGACGCGCCCGGCATCACCGTCCGGCCGCTGCGCACGCTCGCCGGCTCCGCGGAGTTCGCCGAGATGTTCCTCGACGACGTGCGCATACCCGTCGCCAACCGGGTCGGCGAGGAGAACGACGGCTGGCGCGTCACGATGGTGACGCTGTCCTTCGAACGCGGCACCGCGTTCGTCGGCGAGGTCGTCGCCTGCCGCCGCGTCCTCGGCGAACTGGCCGCGCAGGCCCGCAAGAACGGCCGCTGGGACGACGCCGTGCTGCGCCGCAGGCTCGGCCGTCTCAACGCCGAGTTCCGCGCCCTGTGGCGGCTCACGCAGTGGAACGTCAGCGAGTCGCAGCGCGCGGGCGGCGTCCCCGGCATCGGCGGCTCCGTCTTCAAGCTCCGCTACTCGCACGCCCGTCAGGAACTCTTCGACGCCGCCGCCGAAGTGCTGGGCGCCGGGGGAGCACTCGACGCGGACCACGACTGGACCCTCGACCGGCTGTCGTCGCTGTCCTACACGATCGCCGCCGGCACCTCCCAGATCCAGCACAACATCGTCGCCGAACGCATCCTCGGCCTGCCGAAGGGAGGTAAGTGAGCATGGACTTCCAGCTCACCGACGACCAACGGGCCCTGCGGCAGGGCGTACGCGACCTGCTCGCCGGCCGGTTCGACCGCGACGCCCTGCGCGCCGCCGTGGACGTGCCCGGACACCTGGACCGCGAACTCTGGCGCGCCCTGGGGGAGGCGGGCTTCTTCGCCCTGCGCCTCCCCGAGGCGGACGGCGGCGTCGGCCTCGGACTGCCCGAGGCCGTCCTCGTCTTCGAGGAGGCGGGCCGCGTCCTGCTGCCGGGCCCCCTCGTCGCCACCCATCTCGCCGCGGGCACCGTGCCGGGCGCGGCCACGGGCGAGACGGTCGTGACCGACGCCGATGGAGAACTCCTGCCGTGGCTCGACGCGTCGGACGTCGTCCTCGCCGACGCGTCCGGCGCCGCTCCGCTGCGCTCCGTCGACCCGCTCACGCCCCTGCACCGGCTGCCGGGCCCGTACGCGCCCCGCACCCCGGAGGCCGTACTCCTCACGGCCGCCGAACAGCTCGGCTCCGCCGGGCGCACCTGCGAGATGGCCGTTCAACACGCCCGCGAACGCGAGCAGTTCGGGCAGCCCATCGGTGCCTTCCAGGCCGTCAAGCACCTGTGCGCCCAGATGCTCGTGCGGACCGAGCTGGCGCGCGCGGCGGTGTACGCGGCGGCCGTCACCGGGGATCCGGTGGAGACCGCCGCCGCCGAACTGCTCGCCGACGAGGCGGCGGTCCGCAACGCGCGCGACTGTGTCCAGGTGCACGGCGGCATGGGCTTCACGTGGGAGGCCGACGTGCATCTGCATCTCAAACGGGCCTGGGTGCGCGCCGGGGCGGGCCGCACGGCGCGGGAGACGGAGGAGGTGCTGGCGGCGGCGCTGTGACGTCCGGATCCTGAGCCGCGGCACGGGCGAACCCGTGTACGGACGGTCACGGAACGTCGATATCGGGTTGTGTCCTGCGCGGGACTCGTCACGGCACGCAGTCGGGTTCCGCTCCGGTACCTTGTGTGGGATGCGAGCGGTTGCGAGTCCGAGCCATCCCGGTGTTGCCCCTGAGGCGGCCCCGGATCCGGCGTTGCACGCCGCTCGCAGCGCACGGGAGGGCGTCACGTCCGCCCGTTCGACTCCCCGCAGGACGCGTCGCACAGTATGGCGCACGCGTACTCCTTCGCGCTGGAATATGCCCGAAGCGCTTGTTGGGGTGACTGTACGTCAACCATGCTGTCTTCCAAGGGGATCACGGTCCGTGAGCTCCTTGACTTGTCACAGTCCCGAGGCGATGTGTCCGCCGGTTCGGATGGTGTGAGCGGTGCAGGTGCTTCAAGTTCAGCTGGAGGTCGGGGCCGATCCCGCGGAGGTGGGGCGCGCCCGCAGGTGGGTGCGTTCGCGCCTGGCCGGGTCAGGCATAGAGGCCGATGAGCCACTGGCGGAGACGCTCATCCTGATCGTCTCGGAGCTGGTCACCAACGCCGTGGTGCACACGGGCTGTCCGGCCGTTCTGCGCATGCTGCTGCCGGGTCTCCCGGCGGGGGCGAGCGTCGGCACGGTCCGCGTGGAGGTGGCCGACGCCAGTGACCGCCCGCCGGCCCCCCGGCACGCCGACGGCGACGAGACCAACGGCCGCGGCCTGGAACTCGTCGACGGCCTGGCGGACCGCTGGGGATGGCGCCCGGAGGGCACGGGCAAGGCCATCTGGTGCGAGATCGACCGCTGCGGCGCGGGTGCCGCGGGGGCGGGCGCGTATCCCGGGCGGACGCGTCCTGAGGCGTTTCCCGGGACGTATCCGGGGATGGCGTACGAGGCGGTGTAGTCGGCGGGACCGCGTCCCGCCGCACGCCCTGCCGTACGCCCTGCCTCACCCCCGTCGCACGCCCGCCGTACGTCCGTCGCACGCCCCTTCGTGCACCCGTTCCGTCCCCTTGCGCGCGCCGTCGTACGCCGTCACAAATGTCACATAACTGGCAAATCTCCGCGCTGGTGTTGACGTCGGGTGTCCGTTTGATCACGCTTGTGGTCAGCGATTCGTGGCGAGGGGACGCCAAGGGTCCCGGTGACGGGGGCCCTCGGCGAGTACGGGTCGTGCCGCGGCGGCCGGCTCTCCCGAGGGGTCCGGGGGAGCAGGGCCCGGGCGCCGGGGGCCGGACGGCGGTGCGCTCGCAGCGCCGTCCGGTTCTGAACTCCCGTACGCGGTAGGTGTGTCAGGACCTCAGAGGATCGCTACCGGGGCCACCGGTGTGCCGGTGCCGCCCACGAACGGCTCGGGCATCGCCGACAGCAGGAACGCGTAGCGGGACTCTTGTGCACAGGCTGTGGACAAGTTCTCCAGATTCCAGTTCTGGCCCTGGAGCATGCCCATCTCGACCAGGTCGAGGGCGTGCACGGGGAGCCAGAGGTTCTCGTGTTCCGGCGGGAAGATCTCGAAGGTGAGCGTGTCGTTGGCGACGGCGGCCACGTCGCGCGCGTGGAACCACTCGGGCGTACGGATCGACAGGCCGGGCGACGGATAGCCGTAACCGTGCTTGTCGCCCGCCAGATACGTCTGGACCTGGCCGGTGCGCACCAGGACGATGTCGCCGGCGCGGACCGTGACCCGGCCGAACTCCTCGGCCTCCGCGAGGTCTTCGGGCGTCACCGCGTGGTCGCCCGGCAGCCGGTCCACCCCCTTCGCCGCCGCGACGTCGAGCAGGACACCGCGCGAGACGACGTACGGGGCCTTGTCGATGCCGCTGAACTGCGCGCCGCCGTGCGCCGTGATCGTGTCGGCGGGGCGGCCGTTGTAGATGCGGCCCGAGTGCGAGACGTGCGTGAGGGCGTCCCAGTGGGTGGCCGTCTGGAGCGCCATGGTCACGGAGTCGTCGCTGGTGGCGACGGTGCCGGGGCCGAACAGCTCCTGGTTGATCTGGACCATGGTGTGGTGCGGGTTGATCCGGCCGCGGATCATCCCCGTCTGTACGCCGTCCTCCTGGAGGGGCAGCGCGAGCGCCACCCGGCGGCCGGTGCGGACGGTCGCCGCGGCCTCGCGGACGACGTCGTCGGTCACCAGGTTGAGGGTGCCGATCTCGTCGTCGGCGCCCCAACGCCCCCAGTTGTTGACCCGCTTGGCTATGTCCTGGAACTCGGCTGGCATCGACATGAGTACTCCCCGGGGCTTGTCTTCCGGCATCGATCAGGTCATAAAATCTAACGGTCCGTCAGAAACCGCGGGAAGGGGCCGGACGTGGGGAACTTCTTGGCAGGCAAGGTGGTCGCCGTCACCGGCGCCGGGCGCGGCATCGGCAGGGCCGTCGCCCTCGCCTGTGCCGCCGAGGGCGCACGGGTCGTCGTCAACGACTACGGCGTGTCCATCGAGGGCGGCGAACCGGCGAGCGAGATCGCCGAGTCCGTCGTCAAGGAGATCGAGGCGGCCGGCGGCGAGGCCGTGGCCGTCGCCGACGACATCTCGACCATGGAGGGCGGCCAGCGCATCGTCGACGTGGCGCTCGCCGAGTACGGGCGGATCGACGGCGTCGTCTGCGTCGCCGGGATCCTGCGCGAGCGGATGCTGTTCAACATGTCCGAGCAGGAGTGGGACCCGGTGGTCGCCACGCACCTGAAGGGCACGTTCACCGTGTTCCGTGCCGCGTCCGCCGTCATGCGCAAGCAGGGCACGGGCACGCTCATCGGCTTCACCAGCGGCAACCACCAGGGATCCGTGGCGCAGGCCAACTACAGCGCCGCCAAGGGCGGGATCATCTCGCTCGTGCGCAGCGCCGCCCTCGGCCTGCACAAGTACGGCGTCACGGCGAACGCCGTCGCACCCGTCGCCCGTACGCGCATGTCGGCGAACGTGCCCATGGAGCTCAAGGAGATCGGGGAGCCGGAGGACGTCGCCGCGCTCGTCGTCTACCTGCTCAGCGAGCGGGCCCGCGCCGAGAAGATCACCGGGCAGGTCTACACGATCGCCGGACCCAAGATCGCCGTGTGGGCGCAGCCGCGGGAACTGCGCGCGGGCTACGCGGACGGCGCGTGGACACCCGAGCGGATCGCGGACTTCCTGCCCGGGACGGTGGGCACCGACCCCATGCCGATGCTCGCGCAGCTGGAGGCGATGGCCGAGGCCGCCGCGGCGAAAGCGCGCCCCAACCAGTGACGGCGGAGGCGTGTGGTGGAGTTCGGGTTCGGGGATGAGGACGAGGCGTTCCGGCGGGAGGTCCGCTCCTGGCTCGCGGAGCATCTCACCGGCGAGTACGCCGGGGCCCAGGGGCGCGGCGGGCCCGGCAGCGAGCACGAGGACACCGCGCTGCGGCGGGCCTGGGAGCGGGAGCTGGGCGCGGCCGGGTGGATCGGGCTCGGCTGGCAGCGCGGCGGGTACGGCAACCGCACCGCCTCGCTGACCCAGCAGGTCGTCTGGGCCGAGGAGTACGTGCGGGCCCGCGCGCCCGCACGCCACGGGCACATCGGCGAGAACCTGCTCGCCCCGACCCTGATCGCGTACGGCGACGAGGCGCAGCAGAAGCGTTTCCTGCCCGCGGTCGCCTCCGGCGATGAGCTGTGGTGCCAGGGCTACAGCGAGCCCGGCGCCGGCTCCGACCTCGCGAACCTGCGCACGACCGCCGTGCGCGACGGGGACACGTACCGCGTGACTGGCCAGAAAGTGTGGACGTCGCTCGCGCACGAGGCCGCCTGGTGCTTCGTGCTCGCGCGCACCGGGGCCGGGTCGCGGCGCCATCACGGCCTGTCGTTCCTGCTCGTGCCGATGGACCAGCCGGGCCGTATCGAGGTGCGGCCCATCCGGCAGCTGACCGGCACGAGCGAGTTCAACGAGGTGTTCTTCGACGGGGCGCACGCGCGCGTGGAGCACGTCGTGGGCGGTGAGGGGAACGGCTGGCAGGTCGCCATGGGGCTGCTCGCCCTGGAGCGCGGCGTCTCGACGCTCGCCCAGCAGATCGGTTTCGCCGCCGAACTCGCCGAGGTCGTCACCACGGCCGTGCGCACGGGCGCGGCCGGCGACCCGCTCCTCCGGGACCGCCTCGTCCGGCAGTGGGCCGAGCTGCGCGTCATGCGGTGGAACGCCCTGCGCACCCTCGGCGGCGCGCAGGACCCCGGCGCCCCGAGCGTCGCCAAGCTCCTGTGGGGCCGCTGGCACCAGCGCCTCGGCGAACTCGCCCTCCAGGCGCGGGGCGCGCACGCGGCGGCCGGGCCCGGGGACTGGACCCCCGCAAGCCCGTACGAACTCGACGCCGCGCAGCGTCTTTTCCTGTTCAGCCGGGCCGACACGATCTACGGCGGCTCGGACGAGATCCAGCGCAACATCATCGCCGAGCGCGTGCTCGGGCTGCCCAGGGAGACGAGGGAGTCGTCATGAGGGGTGTCGTGTTCGACGGGGTCCGTGCGGACGTCGTCGGCGATCTCGAGATACGTGATCCGGGGCCGGGGGAGGTCCTTGTCGACGTCGCCGCCGCGGGGCTCTGCCACAGCGACCTGTCGGTGATCGACGGGACGATCCCGTTCCCGGTGCCGGTCGTGCTCGGGCACGAGGGCGCGGGGATCGTGGAGGCGGTGGGCGCGGGCGTCACGCATGTGAAGCCGGGCGACCATGTGGCGCTGTCCACGCTCGCCAACTGCGGTGCCTGCGAGGACTGCGACCGGGGCCGGCCCACCATGTGCCGCAAGGCGATCGGGCGGCCCACGCGGCCGTTCTCGCGGGGCGGCACCCCGCTCTTCCAGTTCGCCGCGAACTCGTCGTTCGCCGAGCGGACCGTCGTCAAGGCCGTGCAGGCCGTGCCCATCCCCGGCGACATCCCGCTCACGTCGGCCGCGCTCATGGGCTGCGGCGTCCTGACCGGCGTCGGCGCCGTACTCAACCGGGCGCGTGTCGGCCAGGGCGAGAGCGTCGTCGTCATCGGGACCGGCGGCATCGGCCTCAACGTGCTCCAGGGCGCGCGGATCGCCGGCGCCTCGAAGATCGTCGCCGTCGACACGAACCCGGACAAGGAGGCGGTGGCCCGGCAGTTCGGCGCCACCGAGTTCCTCACCTCGGCCGACGCCGTCCGGGACATTCTGCCCACGGGCGCCGACCACGTCTTCGAGTGCGTCGGCCATGTCGCGCTGATCCGGAAGGCCATCGAACTCCTCGACCGGCACGGCCAGGCCATCCTCCTCGGCATGCCGGCCGCCGACGCGGAGGCGTCCTTCGTCCCCGCCCAGCTCTTCCTCGACAAGTCCGTCCTGGGCTGCCGCTACGGCTCCTCCCGCCCCCAGCGCGACATCAGGCTCTACGCCGACCTGTACCGGCAGGGCAAGCTGCTGCTCGACGAGCTGGTCACGGAGACGTACCCGGTCGAGGACTTCGCGAAGGCCGTCGAGGACGCGGAACAGGGGAAGGTGGCACGCGGGGTGCTGGTGTTCTGACCCGCGCCGGGCGTGACGTGACGCCCGCCGACTACGCCCCGCCGTTCGTCGCGTGGAACGTGCGGCGGTAGGCGGTGGGCGTCACGCCGAGGGCCGCCTGGAGGTGCGCTCTCATCGACTGGGCCGTGCCGAAGCCCGACTCGCGCGCCACCTGGTCCATCGTCAGGTCGCTCGACTCCAGGAGGTGCCGGGCCCGCTCGATCCGCTGCTGGGTGAGCCACTGGCCCGGGCTGACACCGGCCTCCTCGCGGAAGCGGCGCGTGAAGGTCCGTACGGACATCGACTCCTGCTCGGCCAGGTCCCGTAGCTGGAGCGGTTCGTGGAGACGGGCGAGGGCCCAGGCGCGGGACTTCGTCGTGGTCGCCAGCTGCGGCTCGGGGACGGGACGGTGGATGTACTGGGCCTGCCCGCCGTCGCGGTGGGGCGGGACGAGGGTGCGGCGGGCCACGTCGTTGGCCACCGCCGTGCCGTGGTCGCGGCGGACCAGGTGCAGGCACAGGTCGATGCCCGCGGCGACCCCTGCCGACGTCAGGACGTCCCCGTCGTCGATGAACAGGACGTCCGCGTCGACCCTGACCTCGGGGAAGAGCCGCTGGAAGTGCTCCGCGTTCGCCCAGTGCGTGGTCGCGGGCCGCCCGTCCAGGAAGCCGGCCGCCGCGAGCACATAGCTGCCGGTGCAGATCGACACGAGGCGCGTGCCGGGCCTGAGCAGCTCGAAGGCCGCCGCCAGCTCGTCGGTGAGGACGCCCTCCTCGTAGACGGGACCCAGCTCGTACGACGTCGGCACCACGAGGGTGTCGGCGGTGGCGAGGGCCTCCGGGCCGTTCCTGACCTGGACGGCGAAGTCGGCGTCCGACTCCACGAGGCCCGGCTCCCTGACCGAGCACGTCACGACCTCGTAGAGCGGGTTGTGCCCGGCGTCCCTGGCGCGGCCGAAGATGCGCTGTGCGATGCCGAGTTCGAAGGGCATCACGCCGTCGAGGGCGAGGACGGCCACGCGGTGGGGGCGCTTCGTGAGGCGGGCGGGAGTCTCCGGCATGACTCCGAGTGTATGGCCCGATCCTAGCGAAGGATGACTTTCGGGCCACTCGCCCTGGCGGGCCCCTTGATCGGATGCTGTGTGCTGTGACGCAGAGAACCGACACCCCCGGCGACGCCGGAACCGACACCCCCAGTGACGCCGGAGCCGCCACCCCGGGCGCGCCCGGCGCGGATGCCCCACACCCGCCCCACCCCCGTCCCCGTATCCACCGCGCCTGGTTCGTGGCTGCCGTCACCTTCGTGACGATCATCGGCGCCGCCGCCTTCCGGTCCCTGCCGGGGCTGCTGATCGACCCGCTCCACGCGGAGTTCGGCTGGTCCCGGGGGACCATCGGGCTCGCCGTCTCCATCAACCTCGCCCTGTACGGCCTGACCGCGCCCTTCGCCGCCGCGCTCATGGACCGGTTCGGCATCCGGCGCGTGGTCGCCGCCGCCCTCGTCGTCATCGCCTGCGGCTCAGGGCTCACCGTGTGGATGGACTCGGCCTGGCAGCTCCTGCTGTGCTGGGGCCTTCTCGTCGGGCTCGGCTCCGGTTCGATGGCCCTCGCGTTCGCCGCGACCGTCACCAACCGGTGGTTCACCGCCCGGCGCGGGCTCGTGACCGGCATCCTCACCGCCGCGTCCGCGTCGGGGCAGCTCATCTTCCTGCCGCTGCTCTCCTGGATCGTCGAGAAGCACGACTGGCGGCCCGCGGCCGTGACGGTGGCGCTCGCGGCGCTGGCCGTCGTGCCCTTCGTGTGGCTGCTGCTGCGCGACCACCCGGCCGACGTGGGGAGCACGCCGTACGGCGCCGAGAAGTTCGTGGAGAAGCCCCCGCCCGTCACCGGTGCCGCGCGCCGGACGGTGGGCGTGCTGGCCAGGGCCGTCCGCACCGGCCCCTTCTGGCTGCTCGCCGGGACCTTCGCGATCTGCGGCGCGTCCACGAACGGGCTCATCCAGACGCACTTCGTGCCGGCCGCGCACGACCACGGCATGCCGATCACCGCCGCCGCCTCGCTCCTCGCCGTCGTGGGGATCTTCGACGTCGTCGGGACCATCGCGTCGGGCTGGTTCACCGACCGCTTCGACGCCCGGCGGCTGCTGGCGGTGTACTACGCGCTGCGCGGGATCTCCCTGCTGTTCCTGCCGGTGCTCCTCGCGCCGACCGTCCACCCGCCGATGATCTTCTTCATCGTCTTCTACGGGCTCGACTGGGTCGCCACCGTGCCGCCCACCCTCGCCCTGTGCCGGGAGCACTACGGCGAGGACAGCGCGATCGTGTTCGGCTGGGTGCTCGCCTCGCACCAGGTGGGCGCCGCGCTCGTCGCGTTCCTCGGCGGCGTCGCCCGTGACACGTTCGGCAACTACGACGTCGTCTGGTACGCGTCCGGCGCGCTGTGTGCGGCGGCGGCCCTGATGGCGCTGGTCATCCGGCGCCGGACCGTCGACGCCCCGCTGCCCGCCCTGCTCGTCTGATCAGGCCTGGAAGCGGCCGAACGTCCCCTGGTGGAACAGCAGCGGGGACCGGTCGCCGTCCGCCGCCGTCCCGAGCGCCTCGACCCGGCCCACGACGATCAGGTGGTCCCCGCCCGTGTGGACCGCGTGGATCGTGCAGTCGATCCATGCGGGCGCCCCCGCGAGCCGCGGTGAACCCGTGACCGGCGCCGCGTCGTGGTCGACGCCCGCGAACTTGTCCGCGCCGCTCACCGCGAACGAGCGGCACAACGGGCCCTGGTCCGCGCCGAGGACGTTCACGCAGAACACACCCGCCGCCGCGATGCGCGGCCAGGTCGTGGACGTACGCGCCACCATGAACGCGATCAGGGGCGGGTCGAGGGAGAGCGAGGAGAAGGACTGGCAGGCGAAGCCCGCCGGGGGCGCGCCGGACTCCGACGGCGGCGCCGTGATGATGGTGACGCCGGAGGCGAAGTGACCGAGGACCCGGCGGAACTCGCCGGGATCCAGGGGCGCCCGCTCGTCCTCGCCCACCGCTCGTAGTTCCGGACGCGGCAGTGCCTCCACCGGTCCGGCCGACGTGGGCGCGCCGACCTCCCGGAGGTACCGGACCACCGTGGCTGCCATTCCCGCATGTCCCATCACACCTACGATTTAAGCTGACGGATCGTCAGATGGGAAGTGCCTCGACCGGGGTTGATACGGCTCAGCGGCCCTCGTACGACGCGTCGCGCCGCTCCCGGAAGCTCGCCACACCCTCCTGCGCGTCCCGTGTCGTCATGTTGATCTCCTGCGCCGCAGCCTCCGCCGCGAAGGCGGTCGCCCGGTCCGACTCCAGCGAGGCGTTGACCAGCTGCTTGGTCAGGGCGATGGCGCGGGTCGGGCCGTTCGCGAGACGCGTCGCCCACTCCTCGGCCGTCTTGCGCAGGTCCTCGTCCGGGACCGTACGGTTGACGAGACCCAGGCGCTCCGCGTCGCGCGCGGACAGCGCGTCGCCGAAGAACATCAGCTCCTTCGCCCGCTGCGGGCCGACGAGCCGCGGGAGCAGATAGGCACCGCCGCCGTCGGGGACCAGGCCACGGCGCACGAAGACCTCGATGAACCGGGCGGACTCCGCCGCGATCACCAGGTCGCAGGCGAGCGCCAGGTGCGCGCCGATGCCGGCCGCCGTCCCGTTCACCGCCGCGATCACCGGCTTCTCGCAGTCCAGGACGGCGGCGGTCAGCCGCTGCGCGCCCCGCCGGATCGTGCGGGCCACGTCACCGGGCACGCGGGGCCCTGTGTCGGGGGTGCCGCGCAGGTCGGCGCCGGCGCAGAAGCCCTTCCCGGTCGCGGTGAGGACCACGGCGCGCACGTCCGGGTCGGCGGAGGCGTGCTCCAGGATGCCGATGATCTCGTTGCGCTGGTCCCAGGTGAGCGCGTTCATCGCCTCGGGCCGGTTGAGCGTGATCCAGGTGACGTGGTCGGTCGTCTCGCACCGGATCGTCTCGGACTCGGTCATGTTCTCTTTTCCTTGCAGTGGCGGACGGGTCAGTGGCGGACGGGTCAGTGGCAGACGGCCAGGGCGTCCAGGGCCACAGCGCCCTGGCCCCGGGGGAGCACCATCAGCGGGTTGATGTCCAGCTCGGCGAGTTCGTCGCCCAGTTCGAGGGCCATGCGCTGGACCCGCAGCACGACCTCCACGAGCGCGTCCAGGTCCACGGGCGGCGCCCCCCTGACCCCGTCGAGGAGCGGCCTGCCGCGCAGTTCGTCGAGCATGGCCCGCGCCTGGTCCTCCGCGAACGGCGGCACTCTGACCGCCGTGTCCCGCAGCACCTCCACGAGTACGCCGCCCAGGCCCACCGTCACCGTCGGGCCGAACAGGTCGTCCTGCGTGACCCCCACGACCATCTCGACCCCGCGCTCGACCATCTGGCACACGAGGACGCCGTCCAGGTCGAGGCCCTCGTAACGGGCGATGTCGGTGAGCTCCCGGTAGGCGTCCCTGACCTGGCTGGCCGAGGTCAGGCCGACCTTGACGAGGCCGAGGTCGGACTTGTGGGCGAGCCGGGCGCCCGACGCCTTCATGACGACGGGGTAGCCGACCTGCCCGGCCGCCCGCACGGCCGCCGCCGCGCTGGTGACGAGCTGCTCGCGCGGTACGCGGATGCCGTACGCCCGCAGGAGCTGCTTCGCGGCGTGCTCGCTGAGCTGCCGGCCCGGACGCATCAGGGCCTGCGCCTTGCGGAAGGACGGGGAGGGCGTGCGGGGCGCGTCGGTGAACGGGGAGCGGTAGGCGGCGGTGAACCGGTGGTGGTCCAGATAGGCGCGGACGGCCGTGATGCAGTTCCCGAAGGTGCGGAACGTGGCGACGCGCGAGGAGCCGAGCAGCGTCTCGCGGTAGGCGTCCTCGGTGCCGAGGGGGGAGCCCCAGACGACGCAGACCAGCTTGTCGGTCCGTTCGGCGGCCGCCACCAGGTCCTTCGCCAGCTTGTCGCTCATCGGAGGGAACGGGCCGGTGATCGGGCAGATGAGCACGCCGATCGACGGGTCGTCGAGGATGGCGTCGATGATTTTGGGGCCGCGCCAGTCGCCCACCGGGTGGCCGCCGTTGTCGATTGGGTTCGCGACGTTCAGGTAGTCGGGGATCCACTGGTGGAGTTCCTGCCGCTTGGCCTCGGACAGCTGCGGCAGGGTCAGGCCCGCGCGGGTGGCCAGGTCGGCGAAGTGTGCGCCGGTGCCGCCCGATATCGAGTAGACCGCCACGCCGTCCGCCCGCGGGGGCCGCGCCCGCGCCAGCAGGGCGGAGGTGTCCTGGAGTTCGTCGAGTCCGTCCACCCTGATCACGCCGAACTGCCGCATCGCCGCGTCGACCACGGTGTCCGCGCCCGTCAGCTTGCCCGTGTGCGAGGCCGCCATGCGGGCGCCGGTCTCGGTGCGGCCCACCTTGACGGCGACGACGGGGACGCCGTTGCGGGCGGCGCGGTCCGCCGCGAGCAGGAACCCGCGGCCGTCTTTCAGCCCCTCCACGTAACAGGCGATCGCGCCGACCTCCGGGCGCTCGGCGAAGTACGAGATGAAGTCCGCCGTCTCCAGGTCCGCCTCGTTGCCCGTGGGTGCCCAGTGCGAGAGCCGGACGCCCAGCTCCTGCAGCGTGTAGAGCGGGCGGCCCTGGTGGCCGGACTGGGTGATGAGGGCGATCGCCGGTCCGTCCAGGTCCTCGCGGAACTCGGAGAACGCGTTCAGGTTCGTGTTCGGGCCCAGCAGGCGCAGGCCCGAGCGGCCGACCGCCTCGGCCAGGGACGACTGCGCGGCCGCGCCCTCCTCGCCGGTCTCCGCGAAACCGGACGCGAACGCGACGGCGAACTTCACCTTGGACGCGGCCAGTTCCTCGATGACCGGCAGCGGGTCCGAGACGAGGAGGACGGCCAGGTCGACGGTCTCGGGCAGCGCGGCGACGTTCGGCGCGCACGGGATGCCGAACACGCTCTCGCGGGTGGGGTGCACGGGGTGGAGGCGGGCGCCCACGCGCTCCGCCCAGGTGATCAGCTGCCGCGTGATGCCCGTGTTGGGGCGGCCCTCGGCGTCGGACGCGCCGATGACCGCCATCGATTCGGGCCGGAAGAAACGGTCCAGGTCAGGCACCTCGCGGTGCAGTGGCCGGCCGCTCACGTCCAGGTCGTCCGCCCTGCTGTGCACGGCGGGTGCCGGCTGCTCTCCGCAGGCGATCGTGCGGGCCCGGCGGGGGTCGGTGGTCAGGGTGCCGTATGTCGATCCAAGCATCGGGTCCGCCCGCTCCTCGACTGGTACTCACGTAACTGACGTAGTGTCAGATTACTGAACTGACGCTGTGTCAGGAACAGGGCTGCACGCAAAGGCTGTTACGGGTGTTCCCTCGGGCCGCCGGGTTCGAACGGCGGTATGCGGCCATGGTGGGGCATGACTGGGGCGCGGCGGGCCGGCTCCACCCCTTGCGGGCGGGCCTCGCATGCGCTGAACTGACGTACCGTCAGAAACGCGTACCGTCAGAAACAGAGAGGAGGGCCCCGGTCGTGGACTCGATCTGGCTCGACGGCGTCGAATGGCTGGCCGTGCTGCGCATAGGCCTCGGACTGTGGTGGCTGGAGAGCTGGCGGCACAAGGACAAGAAGGGCTGGTTCGAGCGGGGCACCGGCATCGCCTGGGCCGCCGACGTCGCCGCGAAGCACAAGTGGAACGCCGTACGCAGCGGCTTCGGCGCGGTCGTCACCCCCCGGCCGAAAGTGATGGCGTACATCGTCGTCTACGCCGAACTCGCCCTGGGCCTCGGCCTCGTGGCCGGCCTGCTGACCCCGGTCGCCCTCGTCGGCGGGCTGCTCCTGAACCTCCTGTACCTGGTCCTGATGATCCACGACTGGGCCGAGCAGGGACAGAACGCGATGATGGCCCTCATCTCGCTCGTGGCGCTCTTCGCCATGTCCTGGCAGACCTGGTCCCTCGACGCGGCGATCGGACTCTTCCTGTGACTCTTCCCGCGACCGTACGGTTCGACCTCCCCGAGCCCGACGCCTTCACGCAGCCCTACTGGGACGCGGCGGCCGACGGGGTGCTGCTCGTGCGCCGCTGCGGGGCGTGCGGCCGGGCCCACCACTATCCGCGCGAGTTCTGCCCGCACTGCTGGAGCGAGGACGGGACGTGGGAGCGGGCGTCCGGGAACGCCGAGCTCTACACATGGTCCGTCGTCCACCGCAACGACCTGCCGCCCTTCGGCACCCGCACCCCGTACATCGCGGCCGTCGTCGACCTCGCGGAGGGGCCGCGCATGATGACCGAGATCGTGGCTACTGAAGGAGACGACCTACGGGTGGGCATGCCCCTCACGGTCGCCTTCCGTGAGGTGGAGGGATTCTCCGTGCCGGTATTCCGGTCGCGGTCCTGACGCGCCGGGCGGCATCATGCGGGCATGACTGGGACTCCCGGAAGCGGCTGGCATCTCACCGCCGACGCCGACGACTTCCTCGCCCGCGCGGGCGCCTACCTGCGGGCCGACCCCGCGCTGCACACCGTCGCCCTCAGCGTCACCGCGAGCCTGCGGGAGCGCGGACCGAAGGTGTACGGCGCGGACAGCCAGCTCTTCGGCGTGCTGTACGGGCCGGACGGCGGTGTCGACGGCACGCTGCTGTGGACGAAGCCGTACCGGCTGAACGTCAGCCCCCTGGACCGTGAACAGGCCGACGCGCTCGCCGTCACGCTCCAAGGGCGCCCGGTGACAGGCGTGTTCGGCGTCGACACGGCCTCGGCCGCCTTCGCCGACGCGTGGTGCTCCCGTACGGGGATGCGCGCCCACCGCGCCATCGACCAGCGCCTGTACCGGCTCGACGTCCTCACCCCGCCCGCGCCCGCCCCCGACGGCCGGCCCCGCGTCGCCACCGACGGCGACCGGGACCTCCTGGCCCGGTGGCACCAGGCGTTCGCCGAGGACACCGGGACGCCGGGCGCCGGGTCCGGCTCGGCGGAATGGGCCGACGAGCGGATCTCGTACGGCGGCATCACCCTCTGGGAGAGCGCGGACGGCGTGCCCGTCTCCATGGCCGGAGTGACCCGCGAGGCCGCCGGAGCGGTCCGCGTCGCGCCCGTCTATACCCCGCCGGACCTGCGCGGCCGGGGCTACGCGGGAGCGGTCACCGCCGAGGTCAGCCGCGCCGCACGGGCCGCGGGCGCGCGCGAGGTGCTGCTCTTCACCGACCTCGCCAACCCGACCAGCAACGGCCTCTACCGGCGCATCGGCTACCGTCCCGTCCGCGACTTCGCCGTCCACACCTTCACCGCACCCGAGAACGGCTGACAGCTCATGACCGACACCTCTGAGATACGCGGCCTCGGGCTGCGCCTGCGCGGCTGGCGCGTCGGCGACGAGGGCGATGCCGCCGCCGTGCTGCGTGGCCTCACCGACCCGGAGTTCCTGCGCTGGAACACCCCGCTCACCGCCGTCGACGACCTCGCCGGCGCGCACGCCTTCCTGCGTAAGCGCCAGGAGCTCCTGGAGAGCGGCGAGGGGGTGTCGTGCTGTGTCACCGACGAGGACACGGGGGAGGTCCTCGGACACATCGGCTTCAGCGCCATCACGCCCGCCTTCCGCACCGCGATCGTCGGGTACTGGGTGCTGCCCGAGGCGCGCGGGCGCCGGGTCGCGACCCGGGCGCTGTGCCTCGGCTCCCGGCTGGCCTTCGGCGAACTCGGCCTGTACCGGCTCGAACTCGGCCACGCCCTTGGCCACGAGGTGTCCTGCCGGGTCGCCGAGCGCGGCGGCTACCCCTACGAGGGCACGCTGAGGGGCGCGATGTTCGAGGCCGGGCGACAGGACGCCTTCCGTGACGTGCACCTGCACGCCCGCCTCTCCTCGGACCCCGAGCCCGAGGTGGCGTGAGGCGTTTACGGCTTACGGGTTACGGGATTACGGCCAGAGCAGTTCCCGTACCCACCGGGAGCCGTCGGCGCGGTACCTGAGGCGGATGTGGCGGCGCCGGGCGTCGCCCTGGAAGAACTCCACCTCGCGCGGGACCAGCGCGTACGCCGTCCAGGTGGGCGCGGGCGCGTCCGGCTGGGCCTGCGCGCGCTCCCAGGCGGCCACCGACGCGCGCTCCAACTCGTCCTGCGATCCCAGCACTTCACTCTGGTGCCCGACGAGGGCCGCCGCGAGCGCGCCGGTCGAGCGGACGTGCAGATCGGCCTGGCTCGCCTCCGGCGTCGCCGCCGTGACCTCACCGCGTACGCGGATCTGGCGGCCCTGCGCCGGCCAGTAGAAGCCGAGCGCGGCCCGCGGGTTCGCGGCGAGCTGGCGGCCCTTGGCGCTGCCCGCGTGCGACGCGAAGTGGAAGCCCTCCTCTTCGACGCCGTGCAGCATCACCGTACGGACGTCGGGCAGCCCGTCCTCGTCGACGGTGGCGAGCGACATGGTGTGCGGCTCGGTCTGGCCCGCGGCGGCGGCCGCCGCCAACCACTCGGCGAAGAGGGGCAGCGGGGACGGCGGGGCCTGCGCCGGGTCGAACCCGGGCAGGTCGGTGTCCCAGACGCGCAGGGACTTCAGGAGTTCTCGCAGATCTCGCAGATCTCGCAGATCTCGCAGTTCTGGCCGTTCTGGCAGTTCTCGCATACGTCGATTCTGGACGCCGCTCACTCCGTGCCGAGCACCACCGTGCCCGACGAGCAGAACCAGCCGCCCGTGCCGGACGCGACCGCGAGCCGCGGGAGCCTGCCGCCCGCCTTGTAGACCTGGCGCTCCCCGGCCTCGCCGCGCAGCTGCCGTACCGCCTCCACCAGGAGGAACAGGCCCCGCATGCCCGGATGCTGGGCAGACAGGCCGCCGCCGTCCGTGTTCGTGGGCAGCGCGCCGTCCCGCAGCAGACGCCCCTTCTCGACGAACGGGCCGCCCTCGCCCTTCGCGCAGAACCCGAGGTCCTCAAGCGTCACCAGGGTCATGTACGTGAAGGCGTCGTAGATCTCCGCGATGTCGATCTCGTCGGGCGTGACGCCCGCCCGCTCGAAGGCGAGCTTCCCGCTGACGGCGGCCGGGGAGACCGTGAAGTCGTCCCACTCCGACATCGTGGTGTGCGACACGTGCTCACCCGAACCGAGCACCCACACCGGCGACTTGGCGCAGTCGGGGAGCAGGTCCTCGGCGACGAGCAGCACGGCGGCGCCGCCGTCCGAGCGTATGCAGCAGTGCAGCTTCGTGAAGGGGTCGGCGATCATCGGCCCGTCGAGCACGTCGTCGACGGTGACCGGGTCGCGGAACATGGCCTCGGGGTTGAGTGCCGCGTTCGCCCGTGCCTGCACGGCGACCTCGGCCAGCTGCTCCAGGGTCGTGCCGTACTCGTGCATGTGGCGGCGGGCGGCCATCGCGTACTTGGCGATCAGCGAGTGGCCGTACGGCACCTCGAACTGGAGGGGGCCGCGGGCGCCGAAGCTGAGGTTCGATGTGCGGCGCTTGGCCTTGATGTCGGCGCGTGCGGTCGACCCGTACACGAGCAGGACCGCGCGGGCGTGGCCCTGGGCGATGGCGTCCGCGGCGTGCGCGGCCATCACCTCCCACGTGGAGCCGCCGACCGAGGTGGAGTCCACCCAGCGGGGCTTGAGGCCCAGGTACTCGGCGACCTCGACGGGCGCGAGGATGCCGAGGCCCGCGCTGGCGAACCCGTCGACGACGTCGGGGGTGAGCCCGGCGTCGGCCACGGCGCGGCGGGCGGCCTGGGCGTGCAGCGCGTACGGGGTGGCCTCGTCCACGCGGCCGCAGTCGGAGAGGGCGATGCCGGCGATGGCGACCCGGCGGGAACCTTGCGGTCGGGGTGCGGCAGTCATGAATCTGACGGTACATCAGATTTCTTGGAGGGGGAGGAGGGAGAGGAAGAAGGCGGCCGAAGAAGGGTGAGGGGAAGGGCGTGAGCGGAAAGTCTGGGCAATCCGTCGCCGCGGTCCTAACATGACGCCCCGTCAGAACAGGGGTCCGGGGTCGCCGGCCCCCGGGGAGGAGCCCGTATGGACGCCGCCTTCACCGCGGAACAGGACGAGATCCGCCGCACCTTGCACGAACTCATGGACAAGCGCTGCGGACCCGACGACGTCAAGGCCGCCGTCGCCACCCCCGCCGGATACGACCCGGCCCTGTGGACCGCCCTGGGGAGCGACCTCGGCCTGCCCGGCCTCGCCCTCCCGGAGACGTACGGCGGAGTCGGCTGCGGAACCACCGAGCTCGCCCTGGCCTGCGAGGAGTCGGGCCGTGCCCTGGCGCCGTCCCCGCTCCTGGCCACCGCGGCACTCGCCGCCCCCCTCGTCCTCGCCCTGGGTTCCGAGGGGCAGCGCGCCGAACTGCTGCCCCGCATCGCCACCGGCGCCCTCACCGCCACCCTCGCCGTGCCCGGCGAGGGCCTCGCCACCGCGCTCGGCCTCACCGGCGACAACGGGGGCGACTGGTCCGGCGGCGGACGCGCGGGCGGCATCCAGGCCCGGCCGGCCGACGGCGGCGACGACGGGAACGGCTGGCGCCTGTACGGACAGGCCGACCAGGTCCTCGACGGGCACAGCGCCGGACTCCTCGTCGTCGCCGCCCACACCGGCGGCTTCGCCCGCTCCCGCACCCTGCTCTTCCTCGTGCACGGGGACGGCGACGGAGTCGTCAGGACGCGGCGCACGGCGCTCGACGAGACGCGGCCCCGCGCCCGGATCGAACTGCGCGACACGCCCGCCGAGTTGCTCGGGTCAGGCGACAGCGACGAGGTGGCCGCCGCGCTCGCCGTCACGGGGGACGCGGCCGCGACCGTGCTCGCCGCGGAGGCCGTCGGCGCCGCCGGGCGCGCCCTGGAACGGACCGTCGAGCACGTGCGCCAGCGTGAGCAGTTCGGGCGCCCGATCGGCTCCTTCCAGGCCGTCAAGCACCGCCTCGCCGACGTGTATGTACAGGTGCAGGCGGCACGCTCCGCGGCCTACTACGCGGCCTGGGCCGCCGGTGCGGAAGGCGGCGGACGGGCGGGCGGGCTCGCCCTCGCCCAGGCCCTGGAGGCGCTGCGCACCGCCGCGTCCGAGGCCGTGCAGCTGCACGGCGGCATCGGCTTCACCTGGGAGCACGACGCCCACCTCTACCTCAAACGCGCGACCGGCGACGAACTGCTCTTCGGTCCCGTCCACCTGCTGCGGGCACGCGCCGCCGAGTCCGCCGAACTCTTCGCCCGCCAGGAGGTGACGGTCTGATGGCGCCACCCGGAATCAAGCTCATCCAGAAAGTCTCGTCGACCCGTGCCTTCGCCCGCGTCGCGCCCCACTTCATCCCCGCGATGGACCGCGCCGTGCACCGGCTCACGCGAGGAAAGGTGCTGGTCAGCGCCCAGATGCTGCCGGGGCTCATCCTGACCGCGCGCGGCGCCAAGACCGGACTGCCACGGCGTACGCCGCTCGCGTGCATGCCGGAGGAGGAGGCCGGCACCTGGCTCCTGATCGGGTCCAACTTCGGGCGCCCGGGACATCCCGCCTGGACGGCGAACCTGCTGGCCCATCCGGACGCCGACATCAACTGGAAGGGCGAGGACGTCCCGGTGACCGCCCGGCTGCTCGACTCCGCCGAACGGGAGGAGGCGTGGGCGGCGGCCCTGAAGTTCTGGCCGCCGTACGCGACGTACCAGGCGAGGGTGGAGCGCGAGATCAGGCTGTTCAGGCTGGCGCGGCGCTAGCACACCGCCGCCAGCACACTGGCCCTGGTGCACCGGCCCTGGCACACCGGCTCTGGCTCTGACCCTGGCCGCAACTGCAACAGCGGCGGTTCACGTGAGACGCGAACCGCCGCTGCTCGACAGGAACGAGAGCCCCGAGGGCTCCCCGCACAGGGCTCCCCCTTGAGGGAGGCCCGGAGGCTACTTCGTCGGCTTCTTGCCGGTGACGCCCAGGTGCACCAACAGGGCCAGATTGGGCTTGAGTTCGGCCTGCTTGACGCCCCAGGTCTGGAAGCCCTTCTGGTGCGAGGCCACCGCCGCGAGCATCGCGACGAGCGATCCGGCCATCGCGGCGGGGCTCACGTCCTTGTCGACCTTGCCCTTGGCCTGGAGCTCCTTGACCGTGTCCGTAAGGGAGTTGTTCACGGAGTTCAGGATCTTCATGCGGATCTTGTAGAACCGCTTGTCGCCCTCGGCCGCGCCGAGGTCGACGACGCGCAGGATCGCGTCGTTCTTGCGCCAGAACTCGAGGAAGCCGTCGACGAGTTCCTGCGCGGTCTGCCAGCCGGCCTTGCCGACCCATGAGCGGCCTTCGAGCAGCTGGGTCAACCCGGCGCCCTCCGCGGCCATTTGCTCGGCGATCTCCAGGACGGCGCCCTCGACGTCCGGGAAGTACTGGTAGAAGGTCGCCGGTGAGGTGCCCGCCTTCCGCGCGACATCAATGACTTTGACGTCCCGGTAGGGCGAGGAGCTGAGCATCTCGCCGAGGCACTCAAGGAGCTTCTGACGCGTCGCCTGACCACGCCGTCCGGCCACGCGGCCGTCGACGGTACGTACTTGTCCTGTCATGCCGTCAGCTTACCGAGGGGTGATCGGAGCGCGATTCGGCCGACTGCAAATGGGGTTGGGGGCTCCGGCACACGGGTTGGTGAGGGGGTGCCCGTGGGCTTCGCGCACGTCGGGGCGGGGGGTGCCGCACCCGTTATCAACAGCCTGTGGAAAACCCGGTGGATAAAATTGGCCAAGTGTTCGAATCGGCCGTGCCGCGGGCCCGCGGACGCGGCACTCTGCGGGTGTCCCCGTCAGTGAACCAGGAAGGACGCACGCCGATGGAGTTCGCCGAGGGCGCCCCCTGCTGGGCCGACGCCACGCTTCCCGACGTGGAGGCGGGCAAGCGCTTCTACGGCGACCTCTTCGGCTGGACCTTCGACGAGGGCGCGGGCGCCGAGTACGGCTACTACACCCACGCCTACAGCGACGGCAGGAACGTGGCGGCTCTCGCCCCCGGCCGCGAGGGCTCTCCGCCCACCGGCTGGACCGTCCACTTCGCCGCCCGCGACGCCGAAGCCCTCGCCCGCGCCGCCTGCGACGCCGGCGGACACCTCGTCGTCGAACCCCTCTCCATCGGCCCCTTCGGCACCCTCGCCCTCGCCGCCGACCCCGAAGGAACCGTCTTCGGCCTCTGGCAGGCCGGCACCCTCACCGGCTTCGAGGCACAGGGCGAACCCGCGACGTTCCACCGGGCCGAACTCCACGCGCGCGACAAGGCGGCCGTCACCCCCTTCTACGCGTCGGTCCTCGGCCCCGCAGCCGCCCGCTTCGGCATCTCTGCCGCCGCCGACGGCGCACCCGCCCGCTTCCTCCCCCACTTCGGCGTCACCGACTGCGAGGCCGCCGCCAGCACCGCCACCCGCCTCGGCGGACACGTCCGCAAGCCTCCCTTCGGCACCCCGCACGGACGCGTGGCGCACCTCACCGACGACCAGGGCGCGGCCTTCGCCGTCGTCCAGGGCTGAACGGGTCACACGGCCCGAGCTCGCCACCCGTATACGGACCCGTACTACGGACCCGTACTACGGACCCGAGATACGGACCGAATCACGGACCGAAATACGGCACCCCTCCCGTGACACCCCGATTTGCCCCCGGGTTCGCAACCGGAGCCTCGTACAGGAAGAATCGGGGTGCGTGCCGCCGTAGGGCTTCGGTGGTGAGACGCTGGCCGGGGACTGTGACCAAGCACCCGGTCCCGTACGGGGAGGTGGCAGGCAAGTGGTGGATCAGCTGACGCAGCACGATCCGAGGCGGATCGGCCCGTTCGAGGTTCTGGGACGGCTCGGCGCGGGCGGCATGGGACTCGTCTATCTCGCGCGCTCGGCGTCCGGCCGGCGCGTGGCGATCAAGACGGTGCGGACCGAACTCGCCGAGGACCAGCTCTTCCGCGTCCGCTTCACCCGCGAGGTCGAGGCGGCCCGCGCCGTCTCCGGCTTCTACACCGCGGCCGTCGTCGACGCCGACCCGCGCGCCGCCGTGCCGTGGCTCGCCACCGCCTACGTCCCCGCACCCTCCCTCGAAGAAATAGTGAACGAGTGCGGGCCGCTGCCGGCCCAGGCGGTGCGCTGGCTCGCCGCCGGCATCGCCGAAGCCCTCCAGTCCATCCACGGCGCGGGCCTCGTCCACCGCGACCTCAAGCCGTCGAACGTGCTGGTCGTCGAGGACGGCCCCCGCGTCATCGACTTCGGCATCGCGTCCGGCGTCTCCAACACGCGCCTGACCATGACGAACGTCGCCGTCGGCACGCCCGCGTACATGTCGCCCGAGCAGGCCAAGGACTCGCGGAGCGTCACCGGGGCCTCCGACGTCTTCTCCCTCGGCTCCACCCTCGTCTTCGCCGCCACCGGACACGCCCCCTTCCACGGCGCCAACCCCGTCGAGACCGTCTTCATGCTGCTGCGCGAAGGCCCCGACGTCGAAGGACTGCCCGCCGAGCTGCGCCCCCTCATCGAGTCCTGCATGCAGATGGAGGCCCCGCTGCGGCCCTCGCCCGCGGACCTCCAGGCCCAGCTCGCCCCGCACCTCTTCGGCTCCGGCAGCGACGACAGCGGCACCGCCTCCGCCTGGCTCCCCGAGCGTTCCGTCGCCCTCATCGAGGAGCGCAGGGGCGGACGCCCGCCGGTCAGGACGAGCGGCAGCAGCGGACGCGGCTCGTCGGGCGGACGCGGCGGACACGGCCTCGGCCCCGGCCCCATGCCTGCCATGCCCGCCCAGCCCCCCGGCCCGCCCCCGGGCCACGCTCCCCGAACCGACGGCTGGCGCCCGTCGCCCGCGCCCGTCGGCGCCGCCCACGCCCCCGACCCCGGTCCCGTGCACCTGGCCGGGGTGCGGGTCCCGATCGGCCCGGGGCCGCGCGTCGCCGACGCCCGCGCCGCCGCCGTGAAGGCACCGCCCGCCGACGCGGGCCTCGCCGCGTCCTGGTCCCGCCCCCGGCCCGGGGCCAACGGCACGCCCGACCCGGTCGTGCCCGCCCCCGCTCCCGAGGCCGGCGCCGCCTGGCGGCCCTGGCGCTTCCGGATGTCGAACGACGTGTGGGGCACCCCTTCCGTGGCGGGCGACCTCGTCTACGTGACCTCTTTCGAGGTACACGCCCTCGACGTGTCCACCGGCCGGCGCCGCTTCAAGACCCGCGACGTCGCCTGGTCCATGGCCGTCACCGACGGCCGCATCCACGCCTCCGACGGACCCACCCTCTACGCGCTCGACGCCCGCGAGGGACACGACCTGTGGCGGCTCCAGTCCGACGCCTGGGTGTACTCCCTCAAGGCCGACCGCGGCACCGTCGTCACCGGCACCCGCGGCGGCGGCGTCCAGGCCAGGGAAGCCGCCACCGGCGACAAGCTGTGGGAGCTCACCGGCGCCCAGACCGACTTCGAGTCACCCGAGGCGGGCCCCGTCATCCACGACGGCACCGTCTACGTGTGGCAGGACGCCCGGCTGCGCGCGCTCGAGGCCCGTACCGGCGAGGAGCGCTGGTCGTACCCGATCGGCGACGCGGCCTCCTGCGGCGGCGTCCCCGTCCGCCTCACCCCGGCCTCCGACGGCTACGTCTACGTGGCGGCCGGCACCCGCGTCCTGTCCGTCGACGTCGCCAGCGGTCATGTGCGCTGGCACTTCGAGGCGCCCGCGGTGTTCCTCTGTCCGCCCGCGTTCGTCCCCGGCCCGGCCGTCACCGGCGGCGGTGTCTACCTCGCCGACCACCTCGGCACGGTCTACGCCCTCGACGCCACCGACGGCCGCGACCGCTGGCGCATCGCGACGGAACCCCGCCCGTCGTCCGTCGAACCGGTCCTCGTCGCGCACGGCCACGTCCACGTCGGCAGTGGCCAGGGCCTCTACACCCTCGACGCGGTCACCGGCACGCCCAAGTGGCGCTTCCAGGCGGGTGGCGAGGTCGTCGGCTCACCCGTCGTCGCCGACAACCGCATCCACTTCGGCGCCACCGACCACCTCCTCTACACCCTCAAGGCCGACGACGGCCGCCTCCGCTGGAAGCTCGCCACGGGCGGTGAGATCACCGGCTCACCCGTCGTGAAGGACGGCGTCGTGTACGCGTGCAGCAAGGACCGCTGCGTGTACGCGCTCGACGCGGAGAAGGGCACGGGCACGGCCCGCTAGAGGGTTTCAGGCCCGGTGCGGCGGCGGTCCCTCGGGCGGCTCCTCGTACGGCGGTTCCGGGTACGGGGGCTGGTCGGCGTACGGCTGCATCGGGCCCTCCAGGGTGAGCGGGCCGTGCGGGGGCTCGTGGTCGGGGTGATCGTGGCGCGGGGCCACGGGCCGGGGCCGGCCGCTCATCACCGCCGCCGCGATCAGCAGCAGCACACCGCCGACGAGCGCGGTCGCCGTCCCCGCCCCGAGCCCAGCCCCGTCACCGCCGATCACCAGCTGCCCCTCGGCCTGTCCCACCCGCACCATCCACAGCACGGTGAACGCGAGCACCAGCACCCCCGCGCCCGCGACGAGCAGCCGCGACCGCAGGATGATCCCGACCAGCGTCAGGACGGCGGCCACGGCGAACGGGAGGAAGAGGGAACCGAACAGCCCCGCGCGCGCGTCCGTCACACCGGCACCCGAGAACAGGTCACCGAGGCGGTAGTAGCGCCCGTGACGGCCGTCGTACCACGCACGGAAGGGGCTGGAAACGGCGGCCGTCGCTCCGAGGACAGCGAGGATCGACCCAAGGACGTTGCGGACCATGCGCAGCCTCCCTGAGGGTGCGGTCCGGTTCGGCTCTCGGTTCCGACGCTACGCCCCGAGGACCCCCGTCGCCATGCGGCGCTGCTACGGTTTCGGGCTGCCGCACGGCACACAACTGATCACCACATTTTCGGGGGAGTCGAAGGATGCTGCGACGCGGGCTGAAGCTCACGGCACTGGCGACAGTGGTCGTACTCGCACTGACCGGGTTCTCGACGGGCCGCGGCCACGGCGGGTCCGGCAAGAGCAGGGGCGGGAGCGGCAGCAGCTGGAGCGGCGGCAGCCACAGCAGCAGCGGGGGCGGCGGCTGCTCCAGCTCGAAGCAGAACCACGGCGGCGGCTACACCGGTTCGCACCACAGTGACTACGGCGACGACTCGTACGACGACGACTCTTACGGGTCGTCCGGTGGCAGCGACACCGCCACCGACTCCGTCACAGGCGACGCCGACGTGGTGATCGTGGACTGCGCGGGCCCCGGCCGCAAGGCCGGTAAGCGCCGCGCCGCCGGCAAGGCCGACTCGACCGTGACCGTACGCGTCACGTCCCAGGCGCCGGGCACGAACGACTTCTCCGTCGGGGTCGACCTGCTGGACGGCGGCGGCAGGCTCGTCGAGAACGTCAGCAAGTCCGTGACCCTCGACGAGGGCGAGACCGAGACCCTCACGCTGAGGATGACGATGCCGCGCCAGGCGGCGAAGGTGTACCGGTGCGCCAACCCTTTGGCGACCACGGTCTGACCCCTTCTCGTCCTTTCGTCACCGCACCCGGAACCCGCCCGGCCGCCGCCCCGTGAACAGTTCCGCCTGACGCTCGGGCGGCAGGTTGCCCAGGGTGATCAGGTGCGGGGCGTGCGCGAGGGCCTGCGTGCGGGTCGCCTCCTTGGCGGCCCACACCGCCCGCACCGTGCCCTGCACGGCCTCCGTCGGATACGACGCGATCGTCTCCGCGCACGCCACCGCCGCCGCCCGAGCCCCGCCCGGCCCCGTCACCTCGGACACGAGCCCGGTCTCGTACGCGCGCCGCGCCGAGATCCGTTCGGCGCTCCCCATGAGCGCCATCCGGGCCACCTCACCCACGGGCATGCGCTGCGCGAGCAGCATCGTCTCGTAGGCGCTGACCATGCCGTACGTCGTGTGCGGGTCGAAGAACGTGGCCGTCTCGTCCGCGACGACGAAGTCGGACTCCCCGATCAGATAGAAGGCCCCGCCGCACGCCATGCCGTTGACGGCGGCGATGACGGGCTTCCACAGGTCGTTCGCCCTGGGCCCGATCGCCACGAGCGGGTCGTCGATGCTGTACGGGGAGTGCGGCTGCGGCACCTCGGCGTCGCGGTCGATGCCCGTGCAGAACGCCCGCTCGCCGGCCCCGGTGAGGACGACGGCGCGCACGGAGTCGTCGAACCGGAACTCCCGCCAGACGTCGGCGAGTTCACCGGCGGTCGCCAGGTCGATGGCGTTGTGCCGGTCGGGCCGGTCCAGCGTGACGACGGCGACGCCGCTCTGCTTGTCCGTCTCCACCCGCAGCGTCACGGCCGCTCCAGAACCCAGCGCGGCATCGTCACACCGTCGACGTCGGCGAAGACGACCTGCACCTTGGCGCCGATCCGCAGCCGCTCGGGGGGTACGGAGTCGAGGGGCGCGTCGGCGGAGGTGACGAGGTTGCCGACGAGCCGGATGCGGGGCGCGTCCGCCAGCTCGACGACGATCGCGTTGTACCCGGCGAGCGCCGCGTAGGCGGGCAGCAGGGGCGGATGCGGGACGACGAAGGACCAGATGCGCCCGCGCCCGCTCATCAGCCGCCACTCGCTGTCGAAGGAACCGCAGTGCGGGCAGCAGGGCCGGGGCGGGAACCGGAGCTCGCCGCAGGCGGGGGAGGCGCAGGCCTGCACGCGCAGCTCGGACCGGGCGGCGTAGTCCCAGAAGGGGGCGCCGTCGTCGTCGACGACGGGCCGGAGAAGGGCGGGGGCGTCGGTCCCGGCGCCGGGAAGAGTCTCCGTCATGGTTCAGCTCCTCAGGAGAAGGGCCGACGTGGGCACACCCTCGCCCGCCGTGACCAGGCACGTCCCCGCGCCCGGAACCTGTGCGGTGCTGTTGCCCCGCAGTTGTTTCACACCCTCGTTGATCAGGTTGAAGCCGTGGACGTAGGCCTCGCTGAGGCCGCCGCCGCCGGTGTTCAGGGGCAGCCGGCCGCCGATCTCCAGGGCCCCGCCCTCCGTGAACGCGCCGCCCTCGCCGCGCCCGCAGAACCCGTACCCCTCCAGGGACAGCGGGATGAGCGGGGTGAACGCGTCGTAGATCTGGGCGACGTCCACGTCCTGCGGCCCGAAGTCGGCCTGCTTCCACAGGTGCCGGGCGGCGGTCCAGGCGGGGCCGGTCAGCGGGTCGTCGTTCCAGTAGTTGACCATCCCGTGGTGCTGCGCGGGCAGCCCCTGCGCCACCGAGTGCACGTACACGGGCTTCTGCCGGCAGTCACGGGCGCGCTCGGCGGAGACGATGACGCACGCCAACGCGCCGTCCGTCTCAAGGCAGTTGTCGAAGAGGCACAGCGGCTCGCTGATCATGCGGGCCGTCATATACATGTCGCGGGTCAGCGGGCGCTCGTACATCATCGCGGCCGGGTTCTGGTTGGCCCGGTTGCGGCAGGCGAGGGCGACGTTGAAGAGGTGGTCCCTGGTCGCCCCGTACTCGTGCATGTAGCGGCGCGCGAGCATTGCGATCTCGTCGGCGGGGCGCAGCAGCCCGTACGGGCGGGTCCACTGGGCGGGGGTCGGCAGCTGTACCGCCGTGTTCTTCCAGGGCCGTGGCCCGGACCCGCGTTTCCGCGACCGCCAGGCGATGCCGACGCTCGCCTGCCCGGTCGCGACGGCGGCGGCGAGATGCGCGACGGTCGCGCACGAGCCGCCGCCCCCGTACCCCACCTTGCTGAAGAAGGTCACGTCCCCCGCGCCGACGGCCTTGGCGACCTCGACCTCGTCGGTCTCCTCCATCGTGTACGAGGCGAAGGCGTCGACCTCGGACGGCGCGATCCCGGCGTCGTCGAGCGCGGCGAGGATGGCCCGGCACGCCAACGTCTTCTCATTCTCGGGCAGTTGTTTCCCGAAGTCCGTCTGCCCGATCCCCACTATGGCCGTCGCGTCCTTGAGCCCCGCCATCGCAAGCCACCTCCGCGCGTCGTGATGCCACCACGATCGTCCCGTCTGCTGACAGCGCGTCAGGCTACCGTTAATCTGACGGATAGTCAGCTACGGGTACGGCTACGTATGTGGAGGTCGTGCGATGCGCGGGGACCTGGAGTGGGGCACCGTTCCCCAACTGGTGCGTGCGGCAGCCGAACGGTACGGGGAGCGTGAGGCCGTCGTCGAGGGCCGTACGCGCATCTCGTACGAGGAACTCGGCGACCGCGTCGAACGGGCCGCCGCGGCCTGCATCGCGAGCGGGGTCGAACCCGGCGACCGGGTCGGGGTCTGGGCCCCCAACACGCTCGACTGGATCGTCTCGGCGCTCGGCGCGGTCACCGCGGGCGCCGTCCTCGTACCCCTCAACACCCGCTTCAAGGGCACGGAAGCGGCCTACGTCCTGGCCCGCGCCCGAGCGAAGCTGCTCTTCGTGACGGGCACGTTCCTGGGCACGTCGTACGTGGCATCGCTGCGCCGCGCGGAAGCCGAACTCCCGGACCTGGAACAGGTCGTCGTCCTCTCCGACACCGCCCCCGACACGTCACCCGACGACGAGGAGCGGCGCGTCTGGCGGACCTGGAAGGACTTCCTGGCGGCCGGCGAGGGGGTGCCGGGCTCGGCGGTCCGGGCTCGCTCGACGGCAATAGCCCCCACTTCCCCCTCCGACATCATCTTCACCTCCGGCACCACGGGCCGCCCCAAGGGCGCCGTCATCACCCACGCCCAGACCCTGCGCGGCTACGCGATCTGGGCCGAACTCGCCGGCCTGCGCGAAGGCGACCGCTACCTCATCGTCAACCCGTTCTTCCACACCTTCGGCTACAAGGCCGGCATCATCGCCTGCCTGATGCGCGGCGCCACGATGGTCCCGCAGCCCGTCTTCAACGTGGACACGGTCCTCGCCAACATCGCCGCCGAACGCATCTCCGTCCTCCCCGGCCCGCCCACCCTCCACCAGTCACTCCTGGACCACCCCCAACGCGACGCCCACGACCTCTCGGCCCTGCGCCTCGTCGTGACCGGCGCGGCCGTGGTCCCCCTGCGCCTCGTGGAACGCCTGCGGGGCGAACTCGGCGTCGGTACGGTCCTCACGGCGTACGGCCTCTCGGAGGCGAGCGGCATCGTGACGATGTGCCGCCGAGGCGACGAAGCATCCGTCATCGCCTCGACCTCGGGCCGCGCGATCCCGGGCACGGAGGTCCGCGTGGACTCCCCGTCCCCCGGCGAGCCGGGCGAGGTCCTGGTCCGCGGATTCAACGTCATGAGCGGCTACTTCGAGGACGAGGAGGCAACGGCGGAAGTCCTGACCCCCGACGGCTGGCTGCGGACCGGCGACGTCGGCGTCATGTCGGACTCCGGCCACCTCCGCATCACGGACCGCATCAAGGACATGTTCATCGTCGGCGGCTTCAACGCGTACCCGGCCGAGATAGAACAACTCCTCGGCCTCCACCCCGACGTGGCCGACGTAGCGGTCATCGGCATCCCGGACCCCCGCCTCGGCGAGGTGGGCAAGGCGTACGTGGTCCGCCGCTCCGGCTCGGTGACCACGTCCGACGACCTGATCGCCTGGTCCCGCCGAGAAATGGCGAACTACAAGGTCCCGAGGGCGATCGAATTCGTCGGCGAACTCCCAAGGAACGCGAGCGGGAAGGTGGTGAAGGGGGAGCTGCGGGGGCGGTGAGCCGGGTAAGCGGGCCGAGGCAGCAGCGCAGCGTCGCGCAGTTCGCAGTGCCCGACGGATCAGCTGGGCCAAGCCGTGACCTGGAGGACGTAGATGCACTGGTGCCGCACGACCGTCAGGTAGAGGAACATTCCGCCAGGCACGTACGCCGTCTGTACACCTTCGCCCGCACCCTGATAGTCGGCGCCGTTCAGATGCAGGACGTCAGCGGCCCGCACGAGCTCGCCGGCACGCTCCTCGACCTCTGCGACGAAAGCGGCCGGCGGAAGTAGAGCTCCGTCCACAGGTCGCTCCACGCCTGATCATCCCGACCGGCGGCGGCTCGGTCCAGCAGAGTGGCCAGGCGGTCGGAGGCGGCGTCGTCTGTGTCGGGGACTGTGGAACTCGTCGGTGTCATCGCCGACCCGCGTGACGCAGATTGGCTACGAAGGAAGCCCAGGCCGCGGCGCGGAAGAGGAGTACGGGGCCGCCGAGGTGCGCGGTCTTCGAGTCGCGGACGGGGACGAGGGCGGGGGAGCCGTCGGCCACCTCGACGCATTCGCCTCCGGTGCCGTTGCTGTAGCTGCTCTTGCGCCAGTGCGCGGCGTTCAAGTCAATGTCGGTGCTGGCCATTTCGATAGTCCTCTGCCGCTGCCTGGATCAGGGCCAGGGACGCCTCAGGTGGCAGTGCGGCGGCCCTGAGCAGATCGTACGATCCCCGGTACTGCTTCACGATCGGCGGATAGTCGATGAGTTGGCCGCTGTGAAGGCTCTCCGCGTACACCACCGGTGGGGCATCCGAGAAGGTCATGATCCGGGTCATGCCCATCATGAAGGGATGGGTTGCTGCGGTTTCCGGAACGATCTGCAAAATTGAGCGGGTGGCATCGACCACCTTCGTGATGTGGTCGAGCAGTTCGGCCATCCCCTCGCCCGGCAGGGTCCGGCGGCGGATCAGCGACTCGTCGAGAATCGCCCAGAAAGCAGGCGGGTTCTCGGCGTCGAAGAGCTCTGCCCGCTTCATTCGGGCAGCTACCTTCTTCTCGATCTCTCCGTCCGAGGCCCGGGGCATGGCGGCCTTCACGATCGCACGAGCGTAAGCCGCCGTCTGCAGCAGCCCCGGCACGATCATCGGTGCCCAGTCCTCGATCGTGTCCGCGTGCTGTTCCATCTCGGCCACGTCCGCGAAGTACTCCGCGTGGCCCGACTGGCGGGCCTTGCGGGCATCTTCACAACGGCGTTGGAAAAAGCCGTCGGTGTTGAGCTTCTCGTCGACGTGCCGGGCCAGGTCCAGCGGCATGCGGCGCTCGCCTCGCTCGATCTGGCTGAGGAAGGGAACACTGCGGAAGCTGCCTTCCGCCAGCTGTTCGAGGGTGAGGTCGGCCAGTTCCCTCTTGAAGCGCAACTCGGCGCCGTAGAAAGACGGGACGTTCGCCGACGCGTCGGGATCCTTGCGGGAGGACACAACCCACCACCACCGTTTGCCAGTTGCTGTGCGTAACCCAAAACCCTTTTACGGTACGACGTCCCGCGCCACTGTGTGACTTGTTCGTCACGGAGTGCACTCGACAGGAAGGGCGTACGCCCATGCACCGCCAACCCCCCACCGCGGCCCCGCCCGACCTGGAGGTCGAGTTGCTCGCCGTTCCGAAGGCTGTGCCCGAGTTGCGGCGGGCGGTGCGGGGGCACCTGGGCGTGGCCTGCCCCGAAGTACAGCTCTGCGTGAGCGAGTTGCTGGGGAACGTGATCCGGCATGTGGGGGAGGGGACGCCCGTCCGAGTGCGGGTGGGGCGGGCGGAGGGGGCCGGGTTCCGGGTCGAGGTCACGGATCCTGACCCGCGCGTGCTCCCCGTGCTGCTGCAGGCGACCGGCGAGGACGAGTCCGGGCGGGGCCTGGTGCTGCTGGACGCGGTGGCCCTGAGGTGGGGCGTGGAGCAGGGCGCGGCGTCGAAGACGGTGTGGTGCGAGGTCGCGGCCGAGGCGGGGGACGCGTAGTGCTGCTTGCCCTGCTGGGGCGAGTGCTTACGTGGCTGCTGCCGGGCAGCGGCACCCGGCGCCGGGCCGTTCCGGCGGAGGAGTCGGGGCCACCCCCGCGTGCGCGGCCCCGCAGCCCGTGCGCGTGCGAGGCGGCGGCGGACCACCGGGTGGACGTCACCGACGAGCCGCTGACCCGGCCGTACTTCCTCTGTCAGAGTTCGGCCTGAGCGGGTGGCTGCGGCCGGACATGACTCGGCCGCGGCGGCTCCCCCTCCGCGCCGCCGCGGCCGATCCCCGTCGGGTGTGGCTTTAGTTGGCCGGCTCGCTGGTGGCGTGGGCGTCGGCCGGCTTCAGCGGGGTGCCGGTGGCGTGCGCGTCGGCCGGCTTCAGCGTGGTGCCGGTGGCGTGGGCGTCCGCGGGCTTCAGGGTGCCGCCGGTGGCGTGCGCGTCCAGGGTGGTGAGTTCCTCGCCGGTCGCGTGCGCGTCGGCGGGCTTGGCCGTTCCGGTGTTGTCGGCCATCGCGGTCAACTCCTTCAGTCTGTAGGTGCAGAGCATCTCGGACATGCCCGCCCGGCGACTCCCCCGTGGGTCGCCGGGCGGGCATTCGCAAGGCCGTTCACCTTAGTGCTCCGGCCGAGGCACCGAGCCGTCTGCCCCCCGACGCGACGGACCGGCAGGAATGAGAATGCCGGGTCGCGATAAACGAACGATGAACGGTCGAGCCGCGGTGGTCAGGCGACGGCTGCCGGATATAGGAGTGCCCGGACGTCCTCCGCTTCGGGGGAGTTCAGGGCCTCGAAGATCGTCAGTGATTCGGTCCAGCACACGCGGGCGCGATCGGTGTGGCTGATCGCCGCGAGACTGCGGCCGAGCACGGTGAGGACGTTGGCGCGCCGCCAGTCCCCGCCGATCCCGGACAGGATCGCGAGGGCCTGCTCCGCGTGGGCGGCGGCAACGGCCGGCCTGCGGTCGGCGAGATGCAACTCGGCGAGGCGGAACAAAGTCATCCCGTGCCACAGGTGCTGTCGGCTGCCGCGGAAGATCTCCAGGGCCGCGGTCAGCGTCGACTGTGCCTCCGCGGTCTTCCCGAGGCTGGTGAGGGCCAGGCCAAGCGCGTACTTTCCGTTGGCCAGGCGCAGGGCCTGTCCGGTCGCGTCCACCTCGTAGATCTCCACGCCCCGGCGGGCCAGCGTCACCGCGCTCTCCAAGCGGCCGGTGGCCAGGTGGACGCGCGAGAGATTGCACAGGGCGCTGGCCGCGCCCGGCTGGTTGGCGTCCTCGCGGAAGGCTTCCAGTGCCTGTTCCAGATGGGCTTCGGCGTCGGAGTGGCGGCCTTCGTAGAGAGCGATGATGCCTCGCTGGTTCGGAGCCTGGCCGCATGCCACCGGATCGCCCGCCGCCTTGCCCAGTTCCAGGGCCCGGTGGCCCTCGGTCTCCGCCTCGCTGAACCGGCCGCACACGCTGTGCACGTGGGTGAGCATCGTCCGGGCGCGCGCCTCCGCCCACTGGTCGCCCACCGCCTCGGCCGCGACGCTCACGGTCGTGGCCGCGTGGGCGAACTGCAGGGAGTTGGCGCCTGATTCGCCGAGGTCCACCGCGGCCATCAGCAGGTCGGCGGCCTTGCGCTGCAACCCGGCCGCGGCAGCCTGCTGGGCGCACGCCAGAAGGCAGTTGGACTCGTTGAACAGCCATTCCAGGGCGCGGTCGCGGTCCGCGAAGACCAATCCGGGGTGGTCCGTGGCCGCGAAGTGGTCGAGGACCCGCTCCCCCGGCCGCTCGATCGCGTAAACCCCCGCCGCCGTGGCCAGATAGAAGTCCAGCAGTCTCGACATCGCCGCCTCCCGCTCCTCCGGAGGCAGCTCGTCCCGCTCGGCGCACGCGCGGGCGTAGAGGCGGACCAGGTCGTGGTAGCGGTAGCGGCCGGGGGCTGCTGATTCCACCAGGGATGTGTCTACCAGGGATTCCAGGAGGTCTTCCGTTGTCTCCGGAGGGAGGTCGAGGGCCGCTGCTGCCGCCGCGAGGGAGATGTCGGGGCCGTCCGCCAGGCCCAGGAGGCGGAAGGCGCGGGCCTGGGGCGGGTCCAGCTGGCCGTAGCCCAGTTCGAACGTGGCCTTGACCGCGAGGTCGCCCGCCTGGAGTTCGTCGAGGCGGCGGCGTTCGTCCGCGAGCTTCGCGGCGAGGACCGAGACCGTCCAGGTGCGGCGGGCCGCCAGGCGGGAGGCCGCGATGCGGATGGCCAGGGGGAGGAAGCCGCAGGCGGCGACCACGTCGAGGGCCGCTTCGCGTTCGGAGGCGACCCGTTCCGCGCCGACGATCTTTGTGAAGAGCTGGAGGGCTTCCTCCGGTGACATCACGTCCAGGTCCACGAGATGCGCGCCGACCAGGTCGACCATCCGTACGCGGCCCGTGATGAGCGCGGCGCAGCCCTCCGTGCCGGGCAGGAGCGGGCGGACCTGGGCGGCGTCGCGGGCGTTGTCCAGGAGGACCAGGACGCGGCGGCCGTCGAGCGTGGAGCGGTAGAGGGCGGCGCGGTCGTCGAGGGAGTCGGGGATCGCGGAGTCGGCGGTGCCGAGGGCGCGGAGGAAGGAGCCGAGGACCGTTTCCGGTTCCGCCGCGCGGGAGCCCGCGCCCTGGAGGTCCACGTAGAGCTGGCCGTCGGGGAAGGAGGGGCGGGCCGCGTGGGCCACGTGCACGGCGAGCGTGGTCTTGCCGACGCCGCCGATGCCCGCGACCGCCGAGACCGCCATGACCTGGCCCTCCCCGTCGGGGGACGATGCGGAGGACAGGACGTCGCTGAGTTCGGTGACGAAGGACGCGCGGCCCGTGAAGTCGGGGACGGTGGCGGGGAGCTGGGCCGGGCGCAGGGGCGCGGCGGCGGGCTCGGTCGCCGGGGCGGACGGTTCCGCGAGGCCGGGGTCGGCCTGGAGGATGCGCTGCTGGAGCTCGGCGAGGCCGGCGCGGGGGTCGACGCCGAGTTCGTCGGCGAGAAGGCGGCGCGTGTCGGCGTACACGGCGAGGGCCTCGGCCTGGCGGCCCGAGCGGTACAGGGCCAGCATCAGGAGTTCGCGCAGGCGTTCGCGCAGGGGGTGGGCCGCGGTGAGGGCGGTCAGTTCGGAGACGGCCTCGGCGTGGCAGCCCTGTTCGAGGTCCATGTCGAGGCGGGACTCGAGGACGCCGAGGCGCCATTCCTCCAGGCGGGCGCGCTGGGTCTCCGCGTACGGGCCGGGGACGCCCGCGAGGGGTTCGCCGTCCCACAGGGCGAGCGCGCGGCTGCACAGCTCGCGGGCGGTGCGCAGGTCGCCGGCGCCGCGGGCCTTCTCGGCGTCCGCGCGGAGCGCCTCCGCCGCGGCCAGGTCGAGCGCGTCGCCGCCGGCGGAGCGGATCGCGTAGCCGCCGGACTCGCTGACCAGGACGCCGGGGTCGAGGATCTTGCGGAGCCGGGAGGCGTACGTACGGACGGCGGCGAGGGCCTGCGACGGGGGATCGTCGCCCCACAGGGCGTCGATCAGCTCGGCGGCCGTCGCCGTGCGGCCGTCGCGCAGGAGGAGCGCGGCGAGCAGGGCGCGCTGCTGGGGCGAGCCGGTGGCCAGGGGTTCGCCGCCGCGCCAGGCGCGTACCGGTCCGAGCACGCTGAAGCGCAGACGCGCCGGGCTCTCCTGAGGCTCGGGAGGCTCCGCGCTCCCGGTGGCCCCGGAGGTCCCGGTGCGCCGCTGCTCCGGTACTCGCGGTACACCGTCCATCGCCGCCCCCTGCCCTGCCGCATGCGTCACTTCTCGAAGACAACCCGAGTCGCCGAGGGCCAGTTTGCCTTGTGCATGGCGGATGCGTCAGCCGTGCGAGACGGCCATCACAGACACCTCACCTCAGGTGCCCGCCGTCCAGGGAGCTGACGGATCGTCAGATCGGCGCTACCGTCGTCGACATGGAGACCAAGGAGAGCAAGGAGAGCCCCCGGGCCTTCCCCAGGATCATTTCCGTGGATGACCACACTGTGGAACCGCCGAACGTCTGGCAGGACCGTCTCCCGGCGAAATACCGGGACGTGGGCCCGCGCGTCGTGCGGGCGCCGCTGAAGGAGATGACGTTCCTGGGCGGCAAGTTCGCGCCGGTCATGGGCGCCCCGGGCGACGACGGCCCGATCGGCGACTGGTGGGTCTACGAGGACCTGCACCGGCCCCTCACCCGCCTCGACACCGCCGTCGGCTACGACAGGGACGAGATCAAGCTCGAGGTCATCACGTACGAGCAGATGCGTGAGGGCTCCTACGACGTGCCGGCCCGGCTCGCCGACATGGACGTGAACCATGTCCAGTCCGCCCTCTGTTTCCCGACCTTCCCGCGTTTCTGCGGCCAGACCTTCACCGAGGCCAAGGACCGCGACCTCGGGCTGCTCGGGGTGCGCGCGTACAACGACTGGATGGTGGACGAGTGGTGCGGGCCGCTCGCCCAGGGGCGGCTCATCCCGCTCACCCTCGTCCCGCTGTGGGACGCCGAGCTGGCCGCCGCGGAGGTCCGGCGCAACGCCGCCCGTGGCGTGCGCGCCGTCGCCTTCTCCGAGATACCCCCGCACCTGGGCCTGCCGTCGGTCCACGGCGACGACTGGGACCCGTTCTTCCGGGCCTGCGACGAGACCGGCACCGTCATCGCGATGCACATCGGCTCGTCCAGCCGGATGCCGTCGACGTCCGCCGACGCGCCGCCCGCCGTCGGCTCGACGATCACCTTCGCCAACTGCTGCTTCTCGATGGTCGACTGGCTGATGAGCGGCAAGTTCGAGCGCTTCCCGAACCTGAAGATCATGTACGCGGAAGGCCAGATCGGCTGGATCCCGTACATCCTGGAGCGCGCGGACGTCGTCTGGGAGGAGAACCGGGGCTGGGGCGGGGTCGCCGACAAGGTGCGCAAGCCGCCCTCCGAGTACTTCGCCGACCACGTCTACGGCTGCTTCTTCGACGACGCGTTCGGGCTGAAGAACCTCGACGCGATCGGGGTCGGGAACGTGCTCTACGAGACCGACTACCCGCACTCCGACTCCACCTGGCCGAAGTCCAGGGAGGTCGGCGAGGCGCAGATGGGGCACCTGGACGCGGACGTCGTCGACCGCATCGTGCGGCGCAACGCCATCGACCTGCTCGGCCTCACCGACGACGGTCTGTGGGCAGGTGAGTGACGCGATGACCTCCCGACTCGTCTACGGCATCCAGCTCCCGATCCAGTCCCAGTCGACGATGTACGCGGAGGGCTGGGAGGCCGGAGCGGGCGCCGCCGAGCTCGCCGAGATCGCCCGCACCGCCGACCGCACCGGCTTCGACTACATCGCGTCCTGCGACCACGTGGGCATCCCGCGACGCCTGGCCGACGCGATGAGCACCACCTGGTACGACCCGGTCGCCACCCTCTCCTACCTCGCGGGCATCACGAAGAACGTGCGGCTCATGAGCCATGTGGCGATCGTCGGCCTGCGCCATCCGCTGGCCACGGCGAAGCAGTACGCCACCCTCGACCATCTCTCCGGCGGCCGGCTCGTCCTCGGGGTGGGGGCGGGGCACGTGCAGGAGGAGTTCGAGGCGCTCGGCGTCGACTTCGCGCGGCGCGGGGCCGTCCTGGACGAGGCGGTGGACGCGTTGAAGGCCGCGCTCGGGCCGGAGGAGTACCCGGAGTTCAAGGGCGAGCGGTTCTCGTTCTCGGGCCTTGGGCAGCGGCCGAGGCCCGCGCAGGCGCGGGTGCCGGTGTGGGTGGGCGGCTCGTCGCCGGCGGCCGTGCGCCGCGCCGCCGTGAAGGGCGACGGGTGGCTGCCGCAGGGCGATCCGCGTGAGCGGCTGCCCGAGCAGATCGCGAAGCTGCGGCGGCTGCGCGAGGAGGCGGGCGTCGCCGCGCCGATCACCGTCGGCGCGATCACCGAGCCCCTGTACGTGGGGCGGCCGTCCTGGCACGTCGGGCGGCGCACCGTGTCCGGCGCCCCCGAGGCCGTCGCCGAGTCGCTGCGGGCGTACGGCGCGATGGGGGTGCACCAGATCCAGGTCAGGTTCCGCTCGCGGAGCCTTCGTGAACTGACCGACCAGATGGCGGCGTTCGCCGCCGGCGTGGCTCCGCACCTCAACGATTAACCGCTCCGCACCTCAACGACTAGGAGTACGGGCATGGGCAAGCTGGACGGACGCGTCGTCGTCATCACGGGCGCGGCGCGCGGGCAGGGCGAGCAGGAGGCGCGGCTCTTCGCGGCCGAGGGCGCCAAGGTGGTGCTCGGGGACGTCCTCGACGACCTGGGCGAGGCGCTGGCCAAGGAGATCGGCGGGCTCTACGTCCATCTGGACGTGAGCCGCGAGGACGACTGGGCGGCGGCGGTCGCGGCCGCGAAGAAGGCGTACGGGAAGATCGACGGCCTGGTGAACAACGCCGGGATCCTGCGGTTCAACGAGCTGGTCAGCACGCCCCTGGACGAGTTCCAGCAGATCATCCAGGTCAATCAGGTGGGCGCGTTCCTGGGGATCAAGACGGTGGCGCCCGAGATCGAGGCGGCCGGCGGGGGGTCGATCGTGAACACGGCCTCGTACACGGGTGTGACGGGCATGGCGTACGTCGGCGCGTACACGGCGACGAAGCACGCGATCGTGGGGCTCACGCGGGTGGCGGCCCTGGAGCTGGCCGGGAAGGGGATCCGGGTGAACGCCGTCTGCCCCGGTGCCATCGACACCGCGATGAGCAATCCGTCGCAGCTCGACCCGGAGGCGGACTCGGAGGAGGCCTCGCAGGCGCTCGACGAGCTGTACCGCAAGCTCGTGCCGCTGGGCCGGGTCGGGCAGCCCGAGGAGGTGGCGCGGCTCGCGCTGTTCCTGACCGCGCAGGAGGACTCCGCGTACATCACGGGCCAGCCGTTCGTCATCGACGGCGGGTGGCTCGCGGGCGTCAGCGTGCTGTGACGAACGATCTGGCAAGTGATCTGACGTTGCATCAGGTATTGACGCTCCACGGGCACGGTGAAACAGTCGGCACATCGAATCTGACGGTACGTCAGAAATGGCGAAGGCCTCTGACACAGCCGCCGGTCACAGACAGGGGACGGTGAACCTCCTTGGAATTCGGGCTCTTTGTACAGGGATATGTGGGCAAGCGTGCCGAGACCGACCCGCTCGCCGAGCACAAGGCGCTGATGGAGGAGACCGAGTACGTCATCCAGGCGGACAAGTCGGGCTTCAAGTACGCCTGGGCGTCCGAGCACCACTTCCTGGAGGAGTACTCGCACCTCTCCGCGAACGACGTCTTCCTCGGCTACCTGGCGCACGCGACGGAGCGGATCCATCTGGGGTCGGGGATCTTCAATCCCCTCGCCCAGGTCAACCACCCCGTGAAGGTCGCCGAGAAGGTCGCCATGCTCGACCACCTCAGCGAGGGGCGGCACGAGTTCGGCAGCGGGCGCGGCGCCGGCAGCCACGAGATCCTCGGCTTCATCCCCGGGATCACGGACATGAACTACACCAAGGAGATCTGGGAAGAGACCATCGCCGAGTTCCCGAAGATGTGGCTCCAGGAGGAGTACGTCGGGTTCCAGGGCAAGCACTGGTCGCTCCCGCCGCGCAAGGTCTTCCCCAAGCCGTACGGGAAGGCGCACCCCGCCATGTGGTACGCGGCCGGCTCGCCGCCCTCGTACGCGATGGCCGCCCGCAAGGGCCTCGGTGTCCTGGGCTTCAGCGTCCAGAAGGTCTCCGACATGGAGTGGGTGCTGGAGCAGTACAAGTCGAACATCGGAAAGGCGGAGCCCGTCGGGGCGTTCGTCAACGACAACGTCATGGTGACCTCGACCGCGATCTGCGCGCCCACGCACGCGGAGGCCGTACGGATCGCCGCGGGCGGCGGCCTGAACTACCTGCAGTCGCTCGTCTTCCGCTACCACGACACGTTCCCGCGGCCCGAGGGCTTCCCCGTGTGGCCCGAGACGCTGCCCGAGTTCAACGAGGAGATCATCGAACTCCTCATCGCCGAGGAGCTGCTCATCTGCGGCGACCCGGACGAGGTGCTCTCCCAGTGCAAGCGGTGGGAGCAGGCGGGGGCCGACCAGCTGTCGTTCGGCCTGCCGATCGGTGTCTCGAAGGAGGACACGCTTCAGTCGATCAAGCTGATCGGTGAGCACGTGATTCCGAAGATCGACACGGATCCGGTGCACCGGACCACGCGGTTCCGTCAGTCGGCGTAGGAGTTGGGTTCGGGGCGTGTGGCCCACGTCGCGGGGCTGCGCCCCCGGACCCCCCTGTCGCCCTTCGGGCTCGTCCTCAAACGCCGGACGGGCTGGATTGTGGGCTCGTCCTCAATCTCCCCCAGACACCGTCCGGGGGGACCCCCACGGGCTGAATTGGTGCGCCCGCCCGCCCGGTCCGGAAGGGCTGGGTGGGTGCGCCTGTTTGTCGTTGTTCAATCTGCCGGGAGGGAAACGCCGCATGCTCGACCACCTCATCAAAGGCGCGACCGTCGTCGACGGGTCGGGCCGGAGCGCCTTCGTCGCCGACGTCGGCATACGGGACGGCCGGATCGCCGTCATCGCCGAGCCGGGCACCGTGGCGGAGCCCGCCGCGACGGTCGAGGACGCGAGCGGACGCATCCTCGCCCCCGGCTTCGTGGACCCGCACACCCACTACGACGCCCAGCTGTTCTGGGACCCGTACGCGACGCCGTCGCTGAACCACGGTGTGACGACCGTCGCCGGCGGCAACTGCGGTTTCACGCTCGCGCCGCTGCACCCGGACCGGCCCGAGGACGCCGACTACACGCGCCGGATGATGTCCAAGGTCGAGGGCATGTCGCTGGTCGCGCTCGAAGAGGGCGCGCCCTGGACGTGGAATTCCTTCGGGGAGTATCTGGACGCGCTCGACGGGCGCATCGCCGTCAACGCCGGGTTCATGGTGGGGCACTGCGCGCTGCGGCGGTACGTGATGGGGGCCGAGGCCGTCGGCGGGCAGCCGTCGCCGGAGCAGATGGAGCAGATGCTTGCGCTCTTCCACGAGGCCATGGACGCGGGCGCTTGGGGGTTCTCCACGACTCAGTCGTCCACGCACTCGGACGGTGACGGTCAGCCCGTCGCGTCCCGGCACGCGCGGCCCGAGGAGCTGCTCGCGCTGAGCCGGGCCGTCGGCGAGCACGAGGGCACCCAGATCGAGGCGATCGTCGCGGGGTGTCTCGATCAGTTCAGTGACGACGAGATCGATCTGTTCGTGGAGATGAGCGCGGCGGCCGGGCGGCCTTTGAACTGGAACGTTCTGACGATCGATGCCGCCGTTCCCGAGCGTGTGCCGCGTCAGCTGATCCCGAGTGAGCGGGCGCGTAAGGCCGGTGGCCGGGTCGTCGCCCTGACCATGCCGATCCTGACGCCGATGAACATGTCGCTCGGGACCTTCTGTGCGCTGAATCTGATACCCGGCTGGGGCGAGATCCTCGGGCTGCCGGTCGACGAGCGCATCGCCAAACTGCGCGACCCGGACGTGCGTGCCGAGATGCTGCGGCGCGCGGACAGCAAGGAGGCCGGCGTCTTTAGGCGCCTCGCCCACTTCGGTCGCTACGTCATCGGCGACACGTACTCGGAGGCGAACGAGGGCCTGACCGGGCGCGTGGTCAAGGACATCGCGGCCGAGCGTGGCCAGGAGCCCTTCGAGTGCATCGTCGAGATCTGCGCCAACGACCGTATGCGGACGGTGCTCTGGCCCATGCCGAGCGACAACGACCCGGACTCGTGGGCCCTGCGCGCCGAGACCTGGAGCCACGAGGACGTGCTCCTCGGCGGGTCCGACGCGGGCGCCCACCTGGACCGGATGTGCGGGGCGCCGTACACGACACGGTTCCTCGGGGACTGTCTGCGCGGGCGGAAGCTCGCCGGGATCGAGGAGGCGGTGAAGATGCTCACCGACGATCCGGCGCGGCTCTTCGGGCTGCGGGAGCGCGGCCGGATCGAGGAGGGCTGGCACGCGGACCTCGTCCTGTTCGACCCGGAGCGGATCGACGCGGGCAAGGCCACCCTCGTCCACGACCTGCCCGGCGACAGCCCGCGTCTCGACTCGAAGGCGATCGGGATCAACGCGGTGTGGGTCAACGGCGTCGAGGTCATCCGCGAGGACGTGGTGACCGGGGCCGTGCCCGGCAAGGTGCTGCGGTCGGGTAAGGACACAAGGACGGTGAGCACCAAGTGACCAGTACGCAGCGGCTGTTCATAGGCGGCGAGTGGGTCGAGCCCGGCGGCGGTCACTACGAGGTGATCGACCCGGCGAGCGAGACGGTCGTGGGGCTCGCGCCCGAGGCGTCCCGCGCGCAGGTCCACGACGCGGCCGCCGCCGCCCGTGGGGCCTTTGATGCGTGGTCCCGTACGTCGCCCGAGGAGCGCGCCGCGGTCCTCGACCGGGCCGCCGACATCATGCAGCGGGACTTCGCGGCGAACGCGGACCTCGCGCAGGCCGAGAGCGGCGCGACGAGCGGGACCGCGCGCGGCATGCAGGTCGCGGTGGGTGTGGCCCGCTTCCGGCGGTATGCGAAGGGCGCCCTGGAACCGGTCGAGCAGGGGCTGCCGCCGCAGATCAACGAGGCGGGGCCGATGGGGAAGGCCGGTGTCCTCGGAGCGCTCGCCGTGCGCCAGCCCGTCGGGGTCGTCACCTGCATCACCTCGTACAACAACCCCTGGGCCAATCCGGCGGGCAAGGTCGCGCCGGCCCTCGCGATGGGCAACACTGTCGTCGTGAAACCGGCGCCGCAGGACCCGCTGTCCGTATACCGGATGGCGGCCGCCCTGGAGGAGGCCGGTGCGCCGGCGGGTGTGGTGAACGTGGTCAGCGGTACGGCCGTCGAGGTGGGCGAGGCCGCCGTCGATTCGCCGGACGTCGACATGGTCAGCTTCACCGGGTCCACGGCGGTCGGGCAGCGCATCGGCGAGGTGTGCGGGCGCGGCATGAAGCGGCAGCTGATGGAGCTGGGTGGCAAGGGCGCGGCGCTCGTCTTCGACGACCTGGACGAGGCGGGCCTCGCGTCCGCGGTCTCCGGGATCGGCACGACGTACGCCTTCTACAGCGGCCAGATCTGCACCGCCCCGACCCGCGTGCTCGCCCAGCGCGGGATCTACGACCGGCTCGTGTCGAAGCTGAGCGACTACATCGGCTATATGAAGGTGGGCGATCCGCGCGAGCGCGGGACGGTCGTCGGCCCGGTGATCTCGGCGGCGCACCGCGACCGGGTCGAGTCGTACGTCGAGCTGGGCCGCAAGGAGGGTGCGCGGGTCGTCGCGGGCGGTGAGCGGCCCGCGTTCGAGAAGGGCTTCTACGTCGCGCCGACGCTGCTCGCGGACTGCACGAACGACATGCGGGTGGTGCGGGAGGAGATCTTCGGGCCCGTCGTCGTGGTCGTGCCCTTCGATGACGAGGAGGAAGGGATCGCCCTCGCCAACGACAGCGACTACGGGCTCATCGACTACGTGTGGTCGGGCGACGTGGCGCGGGCCTTCCGGGTGGCGCGGCGGCTGCGGGCCGGCGGGGTCGGCGTGAACACGGTCGGGCGGAACATGGAAGCGCCGTTCGGCGGGTTCAAGCAGAGCGGGGTCGGGCGGGACGTGGGCTCGTACGCGCTGCACGCGTACAGCGAGCTGCAGTCGATCGTGTGGCAGGCGTAGGCGTAGGCGTGTGGCAGGGGTGACCGGCTGACTCCTGCCCCCCGCCCTCCTCCTACTGCGGCGGCCAGTTGTTGTAGGGCCCCTGCTGCCCCTGCTGCCCGTACTGCGGGGGCTGCGGTGCGCCGTACGGGGGCTGGGGCTGGGCCTGGCCGCCGTATCCGGGTGCCTGCTGGCCGTACTGCGGCTGCTGCCCGCCGTACTGCTGCGGCTGCGGCTGGCCGTACGGCTGCTGGGGCTGGGAGCCCGGCGGGAGGAAGAAGACCTGGCCGGGGGCGGGCTCGTAACGGACGAAGCCCGCCGCCTGGAGGTACGCGCCGGCCTTCTTGTGGCGCAGGAGGTTGATCCAGACGCCGACGCCGCCCAGGACGACCAGGCCGCCCGCATAGCCGAGGGCGAGGGCCGGAGAGCTGCCCAGGGAGATGAGCGAGCGCAGGAACGCCAGGAGGACGACCACGCCGAGGACCGGCAGCCGCTTGATCAGCGCGGCCTTGCCGGTCAGGTCGAAGAGGACGCGCTTCTTGTTGAGTTCCAGCGTCTGCGGCGGGATCCCGGGCATCTGCGGCGCGTACGGCCAGTACTGCGCGGCGCGCGCCTGCGCCTGCGGGCTGGGGTCGGGGGTGAAGAGCAGCTTGATGGAGAAGGTCTCCTGCCGGGCCCCGGTGTACTGGTAGCCGAAGAGCTCGGCGGTGGACACGAGCGTCGCGAGCCGCTTCATCATCGACATCTTGGTCGTGAACTCGAACGGCATGCCCCTGCGCATGTGCTCGAACAACTGGACCGTCTGGCGATCTGCCATGCGTCTTCCGCCCCAAGTCTCGGCGCCGGCACTGCCCCACCCCGGCGCTGTGGCAAACATTCAAGGAGGGGCAGCCTAGCCAGTCGTCCTACGCGCCCAGGAACACCGGGTTCGTGAACGCGGCGAGCGCCCCCGGCAGGCCCGGCACCGCCGGCGCGTGCCGGACCTCGGCCCGCACGTAGGCCGCGTACGCCGCCGTCGTGTGCCACTCGGCCGAGCCCGCACCGGAGTCCGGGAGCGCGGGCGCGGTGAACAAGGTGCCCTGGTCCGTGACGAGGTGGAGCGTGCAGCCCGGCGCGCCCCTGACCTCCAGACGGACCGTGACGGGGGCGTCCGGGTCCACGGCGAGACGTTCGCCGATGCCCGCGTGCTCGCCGCGCGAACCGGACGCCGTGAAAGTCAGCTCCACGGCCTTCGACTCGGCGACGTAGGACCGGCCCGCCTTGATGCCCGCCTGGATGGCCTCGCGGGTCAGGTCGTCGGCGAGGACGACCGTCTGGGGGCCGCCGACGCGGTCGGGGTCGCGGTGGGCGTCGCTGTTGCCCATCGCCGGGATCCACTCCCGCGTACCCCGCGCGGACGCCACGAGGGTGTTGTCCCAGTCGGCGAGGGAGACCTCGTCGTCCGGGGTGTACGGGCCGTTCCACACCTCCACCGCGTCCGCCTCGCCGAAGCCGAACTTCCAGTTGCAGCCGATGCAGGTGGCGTGCGGATGGGCCGGTACGACGAGGCCGCCGGCCCGGCGGACCTCGCGGGCGTACTTGCCGAAGCGGTTGTCGCGGGCCCGGTAGCGCCAGTCGACGAACGTGCCGGGGTCCGTGCCGAGCGCCACCACGTGGCCGTTGCGCGTGGTGATCTCCTCGCCGAGCATGATGAGCAGGTCGTCGCCGGCCTGGTCGGCCCAATGGGCGTGCGAGGAGTGCGTGTTGTGTTCGGACGTATTGATGAAGTCCAGGCCGGCCGCGCGCGCGAGGGCCGCGATCTCGGCGGGGGTGCGCTTGCCGTCCGAGTACCACGAGTGCAGATGGCAGTCGCCGCGGTACCAGGCGCGGCCCCGGCCCTTGGCCCGGGACGGCGGGTAGACGGGCTTCGGGGTCTCGCCCTGCTCGCCGTACGTGAGCGTGACGGTCAGCTCGTAGGGGAGGCCCCCGGGGGCCACCGTGTACGGGCCGAGCGCGATGTGCCAGGTCCCTGCGCGGACCGGGCCCGGGATGTAGCCGGGCGTCGCGTCGTCCGCGCGGACGAAGAACTCGCTGCGCGCGCCGCCCGACCAGCCGCGGAAGCCCTCGCCGCCGAGCGCGGTGCCGCGTTCGTCGAACACTCCGATGTCCAGGGCGTTGTTCTGCGTCCCGGCCGGCACGGTGGCCTTGGTGTAGGTGTAGGCGACGCGGACCTCGCGGACGCCCTGCGGCACCTCGACCGGCACGTACACGAAGTCGGGCGCGCCGGGCGGCAGCGTCCCCTTCACGGTCCGCGTCGTCTGCGTACCGTCCGCCGGTGTGCGGCCGTCGGCCGCGCTCGCGAAGCTCACACCGCTCAACGTAAGCGCGGTGGCCGCTCCCGTCACGAACAGCGCGCGTCTGCCCATGGCGGTCGTGGTGTGGTCGTCGTCGCACATGCTGTGGCTCCCAGGGTGTCGTGACGTTCTGTCGATGACGTTCTGTCGATGACGTTCTGTCGGTGACGTGGGTGGTGCAGGCAACCCTGGTATTGAGTCGTGAACTCCCCTGTAAGGGAAGGGGAGCGGAGTCTTACGTCTGTCCGGTAGGAATGCCCCATGCGGATCGCGACCACGATTTTCCTGACCGACGAGACCATCACGCCCGTGCGGCTCGCGCGGGAGCTGGAGCAGCGCGGGTTCGCGGGGCTCTATCTGCCCGAGCACACGCACATCCCGGTGGAACGGACGACGCCCTACCCGGCCGGGGGTGAACTGCCCGCCGAGTACGGCCGCACCCTCGACCCGTTCGTCGCGCTCGGGCAGGCCGCCGCCGTCACGGAACGCCTCGGGCTCGGCACCGGTATCACGCTGATCGCCCAGCACGACCCCATCGTCCTGGCCAAGCAGATCGCGACCCTCGACCATCTCTCGGGCGGCCGGTTCACGCTCGGCGTGGGCTTCGGCTGGAACGTCGAGGAGGCCGCGGACCATGGCGTCGACTGGGGCACGCGGCGGGCCCTCGGCCGGGAACGCATGCGCCTGATGCGGGCTCTGTGGGCGCCCGCACCGACCGCGTACGAGGGCAAGTCCGGGGTGTCGGTGCGGGCCAGCCACGCCTATCCGAAGCCGGCCGGGGGCGCCCCGCGCACCCTGATCGGGGGAGCGGCGGGGCCCACGCTGTTCACGCACATCACGGAGTACGCGGACGGCTGGCTGCCCATCGGCGGGCGCGGCCTCACCGAGTCGCTGCCCGTCCTGCGGTCCCGCTGGGAGGAGGCGGGGCGCGACCCGGCGGCCCTGCACGTCGTCCCGTACGCGGTCCTGCCGAGCCCGGGGAAGCTGGCGCACTACGCGGAGCTCGGCATCGACGAGGTCGTCCTCCAGCTGCCCCCGGCGGACGAGACGTCGGTCCTCAGGATCCTCGACGAGTACGGGCAGTACCTGTGACGCTCTTATGAGTCAGCCCCTGACCTGGCGTGAAACGCGCGCCCGGCGTGATTCCGCGCACGTCGGCGCGGCGCAGACGTTGTCGGCGGGCGCTCGTAACATCGGACCATGACTGATCCGGAGGCTGTACGACCCACCGCCAACGCGATGCGCCGCGCGTTGAAGCGGTCCCGCGACGGCGTCGCCCTCGACCTGGCGGAGGCGGCGGTCCTGCTCCAGGCCCGCGGCGACGACCTGCGGGACCTGACGGCGTCCGCCGCGCGCGTACGGGACGCGGGCCTGGAGGCCGCGGGCAGACCGGGCGTCATCACGTACTCGAAGAAGGTCTTCATCCCGCTGACCCGGCTGTGCCGGGACAAGTGCCACTACTGCACGTTCGTGACCGTGCCCGGCAAGCTGCGCCGGGACGGGCACGGGATGTACCTGTCGCCGGACGAGGTCCTCGACATCGCGCGCCGGGGCGCCGAAATGGGCTGCAAGGAAGCCCTGTTCACGCTCGGCGACCGGCCCGAGGACCGCTGGCCCGAGGCCCGCGAGTGGCTGGACGCGCACGGCTACGACGACACGCTCGCGTATGTGCGCGCCATGGCGATCCGGGTCCTGGAGGAGACGGGACTGCTCCCGCACCTCAACCCCGGTGTCATGACGTGGACCGACCTCCAGCGCCTCAAGCCGGTCGCGCCGTCCATGGGCATGATGCTGGAGACGACCGCGACCCGCCTGTGGTCCGAGCCCGGCGGCCCGCACCACGGCTCGCCCGACAAGGAGCCCGCGGTCCGGCTGCGGGTCCTGGAGGACGCGGGCCGTTCGAACGTGCCGTTCACGACGGGCGTCCTGATCGGCATCGGCGAGTCCTACGAGGAGCGCGCCGACGCCCTCTTCCAGCTGCGCCGCATCCAGCGCAGCTACCACGGCATCCAGGAAGTCATCGTCCAGAACTTCCGCGCCAAGCCGGACACGGCGATGCGCGGCATGCCGGACGCCGAGCTGGAGGAGCTCGCCGCGTGCATCGCGGTCGCCCGCCACATCCTCGGCCCGTCCGCCCGCATCCAGGCCCCGCCGAACCTCGTCGACGAGGAGTACGCGCTCCTGATCGGCGCCGGCATCGACGACTGGGGCGGGGTGTCGCCGCTGACCCCGGACCATGTGAACCCCGAGCGCCCCTGGCCGCACATCGACGAACTCGCCGCCCGCACCGCCGAGTCGGGCTTCGAGCTGCGCGAACGCCTCACGATCTACCCGGAGTTCATCGAGCGCGGCGAGCCGTGGCTCGACCCGCGCCTCCTGCCCCACGTGCGCGCCCTCGCCTCGGCCGAGACCGGCCTGGCCGACGACGAGGCCCGCCCGCAGGGCCTGCCGTGGCAGGAGCCCGACGAGGGATACGTGGCGTCCTCGGGCCGCACGGACCTGCACCGCACCATCGACACGACGGGCCGCACGTCCGACCGGCGCGACGACTTCGACGAGGTGTACGGCGACTGGGAGGCGCTGCGCGAGCAGGCCGCGCCCGGCATGGTCCCGCAGCGCATCGACGGCGACGTGCGCGCCGCGCTCGCGACGGCGGCCGACGACCCGACGAAGCTCACCGACGACGAGGCGCTCGCCCTGCTGCACGCGGACGGCCCCGCCCTCGACGCGCTCTGCGGCATCGCGGACGACATCCGCAAGACGGTGAACGGCGACGACGTCACGTACATCGTCACGCGGAACATCAACTTCACGAACGTCTGCTACACCGGCTGCCGTTTCTGCGCCTTCGCGCAGCGCCGCACGGACGCGGACGCGTACACGCTCTCGCTCTCCCAGGTCGCGGACCGGGCCGAGCAGGCGTGGGACGTGGGCGCGGTCGAGGTGTGCATGCAGGGCGGCATCCACCCCGACCTGCCGGGCACGGCCTACTTCGACATCGCGAGGGCGGTGAAGGAACGCGTACCCGGCATGCACGTGCACGCGTTCTCCCCGATGGAGGTCGTGAACGGCGCGACGCGCACCGGTCTGTCCATACGGGACTGGCTGACCGCGGCGAAGGAGGCCGGCCTCGACTCGATCCCCGGCACGGCGGCCGAGATCCTCGACGACGAGGTCCGCTGGGTCCTCACCAAGGGCAAGCTGCCCACGGCGACGTGGGTCGAGGTCATCACGACGGCCCACGAGCTGGGCATCCGCTCCTCCTCCACGATGATGTACGGGCATGTGGACCAGCCCCGCCACTGGCTCGGCCACTTCCGCACGCTGGCCGGCATCCAGGAGGCCGCACTCTCCAAAAACGTGGGCGGCTTCACGGAGTTCGTGACGCTCCCGTTCATCCACACCAACGCGCCGGTCTACCTCGCGGGCATCGCGCGCCCGGGCCCGACGACCCGCGACAACAGGGCCGTCACCGCCATGGCCCGCATCCTCCTGCACCCCCACATCCCCAACATCCAGACGAGCTGGGTGAAGCTGGGCACGGAGGGGGCGGCGGAGATGCTGCGCTCGGGAGCGAACGACCTGGGCGGCACGCTCATGGAGGAGACCATCTCCCGTATGGCCGGGTCGAGTTACGGCTCGTACCGCTCCGTCAAGGATCTCGTCACGATCGCGGAGGCGGCGGGCCGCCCGGCGAAGCCGCGGACGACCCTGTACGGGGAGGTGCCCGAGGAGCGGCAGCGGGCGGCGACGGCGTCGGACGGCCATCTGCCGGAACTGCTGCCGGTCCTGGGGGACTGAGCGCGGCGACGGCAGTGGGACGGGGGCCGGCGCAGCGCCGGCCCCCATGGCTCACCGCCCGCCGAGCTCCTGCCCCAACTGGGCGTTCTTCTCCGGGACATGGACGGCGGCCGGGCCGAACGACGTGATGCTCCTCGTCGTCAGGCCGCCCGTCGCCCCGCGCAGCACCCACGCGGCGCCGGAGTCGGCGTACGTGCCGTCCTCCAGGGGCGCGGCGGCGGCCAGGTCGGCCTTGCCGTCGCCGTCGAGGTCCTGGAGCACGACCTGCTGCCCGAACCCGTCGCCCTTCTCCGACGCGCCGGGCACACCGGCCGTCGACTGGCTGAAGGCCTGCGCGCCGGTGCCGGACAGGCCGCCGCGGCCGCCCTTGAGCAGGACGACGCTGCCGGCGTCCTTGACGCTGCCGATGGCCTCGCCGGGCACGCCGACGGCGATGTCCGCGTAGCCGTCGCCGTTCACGTCACCGGCGGAGAGGTCGGACCCGAACATGTCCCCGCTCTCCCCGACCCCGGGCACGCCGGACGTGTCCTGCGTGATGACCTTGGTCCGGGTCGTGGAGGGCCCGTCGGCGGTCCCGTACATCACCAGGACGGTCCCCTTCTCGTACGGGATGTCCTCATAGTTGCTGCCGATGTCGTGGACGACGAGGTCGCCGTAGCCGTCGCCGTCGACGTCGCCGATGGCACCACGGAAGGAGGAGGTCAGAGCCTTCGCGGTGTGGCTGACGCCCGTCTTCCCGCCCTTCCAGAACTTGCTGGCGTAGGCCGTCTCCTCGAAGCCGTGGCTCGTGACGATGTCGTCGGCGCCGTCCCCGGTCACGTCCCCGACGACGATGTCGCCGGGCCCGAACGTCTGACTGGTGACGATGGAGTCCTGGTGTGCCGGCTTCCCGCTCGCCCGGTCGAACGGCCCGTACGAGACGGTCATCCCGGCATTGTCGTCATCCGGGTCGTCGCTGCGCGGGTAGTCGTCGGTGACGAGGTCGCGGTGCCCGTCCCCATTGAAGTCCCCGACGGCGAACATCCCGGTGGAGGTGGGCAGCGCGACGGCCCCGGCCCCGCCGACTCCCGTCGGGGACCCCCACAGCACCACACTCGGCTTTCCGTCGAGCCCGGCGACGACGAGGTCGGTGTACGAGTCCCCGTCGAGGTCTCCGGTGGTGACGCGCTCCCCGAAGTAGCCGCCCTCCGCCGCGGCCCCCGGTATCCCGGCGGTGGATCGTGTGAAGACCTTGGCGTGCGCGATATCGGGCCCGCCCTTCGCGCCGTACACGACGGACACGGCCCCGGCACTCGGATGCCCGGACACGGTGGCCCCGGGCGCCCCGAGCACGAGATCCCCGTACCCGTCGTGATTGAAGTCGGTGAGGGGCACGCGGGGCGGCACGGGCGCGGCCGCGGCGGTCCCTGCGGCCGATGCGAGGGCGAGCGGCGTGACGAGCGCGGTGACGGCGAGCGCGGTGACAAGTGTGCGACGCACGGTTCCTCTCCTTCTTGGTGTCCTGTGGGGGTGTTGTGGGTGACGCAGGGGGAGACGTGCGGGGGGTGGGAAACGTTGTACGGAGCGCGGGCCTCCGTCCGGTTTGCGGAAGAAAAGCGGGTGAAGTGGGGGCAAGGGCGACTTCGCCTGGGCTCTCTGGCTCCGGAACCGGTCCGTCCCGTCGATTACAGTGCTGCGCAGTCGTCGCACGCGTAACGAGACCGGAGGGGAGAGCTCCCCGTGGCAGCCCCACTGACGCCCCAGCAGGGCGGATCCTCATCTTCCGTATGGGGCCGCGCCGAGCAGCAGGACTTCCGCAGCCGGGTGCGAGGCGCCCTCGTCGGGGCCGCGCTCGGTGACGCCCTGGGGGCGCCGCTGGCCGGGCTGTCCCTGGAGGAGGTCCGGGCCGCGCACGGGCCGCAGGGGCTGACCGACCTCGCGCCCGCGTACGGGCGCCGCGGCGCTGTCACCGCCGCCACCCAGCAGGCCCTCTTCACCGTGGACGGCCTGATAAGGGCGCAGGTGCGGCGCGACACGGGCGCCTGGCACCCCCCGACCGACGTGCACCGCGCCTACCTGCGCTGGGCCGCGACCCAGCGCGACTGGGGCCCGGACGAGCGGCGCAAGGAAGACGGCTGGCTGGCCCGTGAGGAGTGGCTGTACTCGCGGCGCGGGGCCTCCCGCGACTGTCTCCTCGGCCTCGGCAACGACGTCATGGGCACGCTGGACAAGCCGAAGAACCCTTCGGCGGCCGGGCCCGCCGCGGCCGCCCGTTCGGGCCCGTTCGGGCTGCTCGTCGGCTGGGAGCCGCAGCTCGTCTTCCAGCTCGCCGCCGAGTGCGCGGTCCAGACCCACGGCGCACCCGCCGCCTACCTCTCCGCCGGCGCCTACGCGGTCCTCGTGCACGGGCTGGCGCGCGGCGAGAGCCTGGACGGCGCCGTGCAGCGCGCCCTTGTCCTGCTGGCCGCACGGCCGGGGCACCAGCCCGTCACGGACGCCCTCAAGCACGCGCTCGGCGCCGTCCGCCAGGGCATGCCGTCGGCGCCCCGCGTCGACGAACTCGTCGGCGACGGCCTCGCGGAGGGCGCCCTCGCCGTCGCCGTGTACTGCGCCCTGGTCGGCGAGGACATACGGCACGGCCTGTGTCTCGCGGTCAACCACGGCGGCCCGTCCGAGACAGCCGGCGCGCTGTGCGGGGGCCTGCTCGGCGCCCTGCACGGCGAGACGGCGCTGCCGCCTGGCTGGGTCACCGAGCTGGAGGGCCGCCCCACGGTCCTGGAGCTCGCCGACGACTTCGCGATGGAGATGACGCAGGGCCCGGCCCTGCACAGTCCCGTGGCGTCGTCACCGGGCTGGCTGGCGCGCTACCCGAGGGCGTGACCCGGTCCATGTGACGGCGCGGGGCATAAGGGTGTCTACCGCATCAGCTCGCCCGCGTTGACCAGGAGCGACTGACCGGTGATGGCGCGCGCCCGGTCCGACGCGAGGAACACCGCGGCGTCGGCCACGTCGCCGTCCGTGGCCAGGTCGGGCAGCGCCATCCGCTGGGTGAGCCGCCCGAGGACCTCTTCCTGCGGCACGCCCTCGGTGTGGGCGGTGAACTGGACGAACGCCTCGACCGGCGGCCCCCACATCCAGCCCGGCAGCACGGTGTTGACCCGGACGCGGTGCGGGCCGAGCTCGCGGGCCATCGAGTACATCGCCGAGGTCAGCGCGCCCTTGGAGGCCGCGTACGCCGCCTGGTGCACCTCGGAGGGCGCGGCCACGGACGACTGCGTGCCGATGATGACGACGGAGCCGCCGCGCTCCTTGAGGGCGGGCAGGCAGGCCCGGGTCATGCGCAGGGTGCCGAGCAGGTTCACGTCGATGACCTGCTGCCACGTCGAGAAGTCCGCGTCTTCGAGCCCCCCGAAGTGACTGTCCCAGGCGGCGACATGGACCACGGCGTCCACTCCGCCGAACCGCTCGCGCGCGAGCGCCGCGAGTGCCTCGCACTGCTTCTCGTCGGTGATGTCCGTCGCCGCGTACGCGGTGTGCGCACCGTCCGGGTCGAGTGCGGCGGCGGTCTTGGCGAGGTTCGCCTCGGTGCGGGCGCCGAGGACGGCGTTGCCGCCGTCCCGCAGTACGGCCGCGGCGACCCGCTGGCCGAGCCCCGCTCCGACCCCCGACACGACAACTGTCTTTCCGTTCAGCAGCATCCGGTCGCCTCCGGGCTCTGGCAGTTTTTCTGACGGGGCGTCAGAGTAGGCCCGTCCGGTGGATGAAGGAAGGGGAGCGTCGTGAGCGAGGACACGAGGAGCGAGGTGTACGCGGAGCTGGCGTCGGTCGGCCCGTACGGGGTGCGCCCCGGGCACGCCCTGATCACCATGGTCGAACCGCACCCGGGCCATGAGTACGCGTACAACCGCTGGTACGAGGACGACCACTACTACGCCGGCGCGATGGCGATGCCGTGGATGTACGCGGGCCGCCGCTGGGTCGCCCCGCGCGAACTCCAACTCCTGCGCTACCCCGAGAAGTCGGCGGTCGCGCAGCCGGTCACCGCGGGCTGCTACATCTCCACGTACTGGGTCACGGAGGGCCGTTACGACGACCACATGAAGTGGACCGTCGGCATCAACAAGCGGCTGAACCGCGACGGCCGCGTCTATCAGGACCGCACGCACGTCTTCACGGCGTTCCAGGACCACGAGGCGACGGTCTACCGGGACGGGGCCGCCGGCCCGCGCGACTTCCACGCCCTGGACCACCCCTACAAGGGCCTGGTCGTGGAGGTGATCGACGCGGAAGGTCCCGAGCAGCGCGAGGAGTTGCTGGAGTGGCTGCGTTCGAGCCACCTCCCGCGCCGGCTCGCGGGCTCACCGGCGGCGATGGTCACCGTCTTCCGCCCGACACCGCTGCCGGGGGACCGGATGACGTACGTGAAGCAGGTCGAGGGCGTCGACACCCGCCTGACGCTCCTGTGGTTCCTGGAGGAGGACCCGGCGGACTGCTGGGAGGAACACTTCACGGGCCTGGACACGGCGGTGGAGGAGTCGGGCCTGGGCCGGGTGGAACTGGTGGCCCCGTTCATCCCGACGGTGCCGGGGACGGACAGGTACGTGGACCGGTTGCGGTAGGGGGAGGCTTCGGGGTTCGGGCTTCGGGGTGAGAGAGCCGGAGGGGCGCGCCGGAGGCGAACGAACAAAAAGAGATGTGCCGAGCCCCCTCGGCTAGGACGGCGGGCCAGTCGAGAGGGCTCTGTCAGTGGTGCGGTGGTGCTGAGTGGTGATGAGGGTTCGCTCCGATCCCTCAGGCGGCGTCGAAGGTTCCGGCGCCGACCCCGGTCACGAAGGAGTTCCATGTATCGGGGGCGAAGCCGATCGAGGGCCCTTCGGGGGCCTTCGAGTCCCGCACCGCGATCGCGTGCAGGACGGGGGACTTGACCTCGACGCACGCGCCGTTACCCGTGGAATAGGAGGACTTGGTCCAGGAATTCGTGGCGCCCTGCTGGATTGCCATGTTTGCTCCGGTTCAGCCAGTGGTCGAATTTACTGCCACCGCTTCTGTGAAGCGGTTTGCGCCAACGTGGTGACTTGTTGGCGTGATCGACGCTACTCGCCAACATCGCTTGGCGAAGCGGCCATTCACTCGACCGGATGGCATATTCCAGTGGGGTCTTCCGCCCCGCTGCGGCGAAGGTGTACCGTGCGGCGCCCTTCGTGAGCGGGGCGGAATCCGGAGCTCCGGATCCCAAATTCAGGATCCCTTCAGAGCGCGTACTCCTGGGCGATCTTCGCGATGAACTGTCGGGATTGCTCCACATTAAGAGCCTGTGCCCGCAGATGCTCGTACATCACGCTGTATTTCTGCACATCATTGGCTTTCTCCAGATAAAGATCACTGGTGACGCCCTCGATGTAGACGACGCTCGAATCCGCGGCGTCCGGGAACTCCAGAATCGCGTACTGCCCGTTCAGACCCGGGTGCGCGCCCATGTCGAACGGGATCACCTGCACGGTCACGTGCGGCAGTTGCGACTGGGCGACGAGATGCTCCAGCTGCTCGCGCATCACCTCGCGGCTGCCGACGACGCGGCGCAGCGCGGACTCGTCGAGGACGGTCCACAGGCGCAGCGGGTTGTCCGGTGCGGCGATCCGGTCCTGGCGGCGCACGCGGACCTGGACGCGCTTGTCGATGTCCGTCGGCGTGGTCTCCGGGAGCGCGCCGGTGATGAGCGTCTCCGCGTAGGCCCGGGTCTGGAGCAGGCCCGGCACGACCTGCGGATCGTAGACGCGCAGGCTCGCCGCGTCCGTCTCCAGGCCGATGTAGACGCTGTACGGGATGTCGCCGAAGGAGTGCCACCAGCCTTGCTGACGCGAGTCCTTGGCCATCTGCATGAGGGAGTCGACGATGCGGTGGTCCTCGACCTCGTAGACCCCGCACAGGTCACGGACGTCGCGCTGGCTGATGCTGCGCCGCCCGTTCTCGAGCCTGCTGATCTTCGACTGGGAGACCAGGAGCCGCTCGGCCACCTCTTCGGCGGTCATGCCTTTGAGCTCGCGGAGCCGGCGCAGCTCCTGGCCCAACCGGCGTCGCCTGACGGTGGGATTGACGTTGGACGCCACGGGACGTGCACCTCCGGCTGCGTGCCTCTGTGATTTTTTGCGTATCTTGCGAATCTGCTGCTCAGCAGATTGCCACCCTGGACTTCATACCGCTGGGAAACGGCGGATATGCGCCGCGGACACGACAGTTGGGCGCGCGGCCGGAGATGTGCCCGGAGATGTGCCAGGAGATGTGGCCCGAGTTGTGGCCTGAGGCGTGGCCGGACATGCGGCCGCGCGGGGCGCCGGTCCGTGGCGTCGTCGTCCTGACGTCCGGATCCGGCACCCCGCGCGGCTCAGCGGCTCCCGAACCGGTCTTTGGGGACTGCGGTGCGGCGCTGTTGCGGTGCTGCGGGTGCTGCTGGTTCTACGGGTACTGCGGGTGTTGCGGGTCGCTCAGTGCGCCACGGCGCGGGCCATCGACCCGTGCCCGTGGTGCGGCTGCATCGGAACCCTGCCGGGCTCCGGTGCTCCCCGTCCCGGCGGCGCCGGGCTGCGGCGCGGCTGAGCGGCCGCACCGTTCTGGACGTCCATCACGGCGTGCGCCACGAGGCCGCCCATGGGGTCGTGCCTGATCAGATCCCGCAGCCGGGAGCGGGACGATCGTCCCTCGTTCCCCGGATACAGGTGCTTGCCGAGTCCGACCGCGTGGGCCAGTGCGGCGAGCGCCGCGGTCCGTGGGTCCGGCGGTACGCCGGTACGGATCGCACTGTCCAGCCGGGTCCTGATCTCCCGGCTGATCGCCGTGTCCGTCGCCTGGTAGCGAGTCGTCGGCAGCACTCCGCACATCTGGCCGGCCACGGCATGGACCATGCCGCACCTCTCCAGATGCGAGAGATATGTCTGGCGCAGCCCCAGTCGGGGCCCGCCGATCCAGTGCACCGCGCGTACCGGAGCGCCGCGTCTGCGCAGCAACTCCAACGCACAGTCCAATGTCGGATCTCCGGTCGGCCGTGGTGCGACCACGGCGATACGATCCCCGTCTGGGGCTATCCGTCCGGCCAGCGCCAGCTCTACTAGCTGTGCTCCGGCCAGACCTAGGTCGAGCGACTGCGGCTGCGCTGTGGTACCCGTGGCCGGGTCCAGAGCGAGCAGCAGAAGCTCCTCCGGAATTGTTCTGCGGCTCCTGCCCATCCATGCCTCCCCGCGTGGATGAATGACAGGGTGACCCCTCTCACATTGGTCTGTCGAGAGTGCGTGGGGGCTATGTGCGGGAACCGGCAGGTATGTCGTTCTCGTCTACCTAGGGGGTTAAGCCCCCACACAGGACACTGGTACATGGTTCGGACAGTGGCGTAGCGCGTGGCGCGTAGCGAGGAGGCATCGGTGGCGGGGACCCCCGACAGGTCGGAGCAGCAGGAGTCGTCGGGCGGAGGGGCCCCGGAGGAACGCGACCCGAGGCTCGCGATGGCGATGAAGTCGCCGGAGCGGGTCGATCAGGCGACGGCGGTGTTCTCGGTGCGGGATGTTCCGGCGGCGGGGGCGGAATCGGGCTCGGCGACGGATTCGGACGCGGCGGAGGATTCGGCGACGGATTCGGACGACGCGAGCGCCGACGTGAGCGCGGATGCGGATACGCCTGCGAAGTCGGGACGCGATTCGGAGTCGGGCTCGGCCGAGGGCTCGAATTCGGACGCAGATTCGGACGCGGACTCGGCCGAGGGTTCGGACTCTGACTCGGATGAGGATTCTGGTTCCGGTACGGAGCCGGGTTCCGGTGATGAGCCGGGCGACGCCCGTCTGCGTGCCGCGGTGGCGGCGTGGGTGGCGGGTCCGCGGGACGGCTCGGCCGACGGCGCCTCGGACGCCCCTGAGGCGTCCGGCGAGGACGACGAGCCGGCGGAAGCTCCCGAGGCCTCCAGCGAGGACGACGAGCCCGAGGATGCCCCCGAGCCGTCGGACGCTGAGCCGGAAGCCGAAGCCGAAGCCGAAGCCGACGCCGAAGCCGACGCCGACGCTGAGCCGGACGACGCGAAGCCGGAAGCCGACGCTGAGGCGGACGACGCCGAGCCCGAAACCGACGTGAAGCCGGAAGCGGACGCCGAGCCGTCCGACGCGAAGCCGGAAGCCGAAGCCGACGACGCCAAGCCCGAAGCCGACGCCGACGCGAAGCCGTCCGAGGCTGACGCGAAGCCGGAAGCGGACGCCGAGCCGTCCGACGCCAAGCCCGAAGCCGAAGCCGAAGCCGACGACGCCAAGCCGGAAGCCGACGCCGAGCCGGACGAGGCCAAGCCCGAAGCCGACGCTGAGCCCGACGACGCTGAGCCCGACGACGCTGAGCCCGACGACGTCGAGCCCGACGACGCCAAGCCCGACGCCGGAACCCCCCGCGTCGACCAGGCCACCGCCGTTTTCAAGGCCGTCAAGCCGCCCACCAAGCCGCCTGTCGACCAGCCCACCCAGATGCTCAAGTCCCTCGGCAGCGGGACCGGCACCGGCGCCAAGCCGGCCGAAGCCAAGCCCACCGGCGCAAAGCCAGACGGAGCCAAGCCCGCCGACGCCAAGCCCGCCGAAGGCAAACCCGCAGCGGCCCAGCCCGCCAAAGCCAGCCCCGCTCAAGCCGGCCCCGCCAAAGCCGGCCCCGCCGAGTCCGACGCTGAGCGGACCAGCAAGTTCGTGCCGCTCAAGAAGGCCCACCTGGGTGGGTCCGGCGCTCTGCCGGAGGCGGTGGCGGCCGTCGGGCCCGAGCGGACCACGCAGCAGCCGCTGCCGCCCCGCCCGCCGCTCGACCTGCTCGCCGAGCTGACGAACACGCCGCCGCCCCCGGAGACCCGGGTCCGTACGGCCGTGCGCAGGGTCAAGATCTGGACGCCGCTCGTCCTGCTGCTCGCGGTCGTGTTCGCGGTCGTGCAGGCCGTACGGCCGCTGCCCACGCCCACGTTGGCGCTGACCGCGAAGCCGACGTTCACGTTCGGCGGCGACAAGGTGTCGCTGCCGTGGCCCGCCGAGGGCCAGGGCTGGATGGACGTCAGCGGCATCGGCAAGATGGATCACTTCGGTGAGCAGAAGCCCGTGCCGATCGGGTCGGTCGCCAAGGCCATGACCGCGTACGTCGTGCTCAAGGATCACCCGTTGCAGCCGGGCAAGGACGGGCCGTCGATCGACGTGGACGCGAAGGCCGAGACGGAGGGCGGCTACGACTCCGGGGGCGAGTCGACGCTGAACACCGTCAAGGCGGGCGACAAGCTCAGCCAGAAGGACGCCCTGTCGGCGATCATGATTCCGTCGGCGAACAACATCGCGCGGCTGCTGGCCCGTTGGGACGCCGGTTCCGAGGAGGCGTTCGTCAAGAAGATGAACGCCGCCGCCAAGAAACTCGGCATGACCGGCACGACGTACACGGACCCGTCCGGGCTCAAGGAGACGACCGTCTCCACCGCCGGTGACCAGGTCAAGCTCGGCAACGAGCTGGTGAAGATCCAGGCGCTGACGGACATCACCAAGCTGCCGTCGTGGAAGGACCCGTCGGGCAAGACCTGGCAGAACTACAACCGCCTCGTGCCGTACAACAACGCGGTCGGCGTGAAGACCGGTTCGACGACGAAGGCGGGCGGCAACCTGCTGTTCGCGGCGACGAAGGACGCCGGCGGCGAGACCGTGACGGTCGTCGGCGCGGTGCTCGGCCAGCACACCGCGCCGATCATCGACACCGTCAACGCGGTCAGCAAGACGGCGATGCTCGCGGCGCAGGACGCCGTGAAGGCGTCGGCGATCCTCAAGAAGGGTGACGTCGTCGGGTACGTGGACGACGGGCTCGGCGGGCAGACCCCGGTCGTCGTGGACAAGAACGTTTCGGCGGTCGGCTGGGCCGGGCTCACCGTGAAGCTGGAGCTCGGCGACGGTGCCGCCGCCATCCCGCACAAGGCCAAAGCCGGGACGAAGGTCGGTGTCCTCAAGGTCGGCGACGGCTCGGGCGGCGCGGTCGAGGTCCCGGTCAGCCTGCAGAAGGACCTCACGGAACCGGGCTTCAGCGCGAAGCTGACCCGCGTCGGCTGACCCGAGTCGGCTGACGCTCGAACAGCGCGACAGAGCCAGGGAGCTACGAAGCAACAGCGCGGCGCGGGGCTCCGGGGGAACAACCCCCGGGGCCCCGCGCCGCGTCGCGTGCTAGCGTCGCGAGACCGGGGCAGCACCGGGACGTGTCCCGGGGGCGACCCTCTCGGATTCCCGGTGGGGAACGACACGTACGGGGAGTGCCTTCAGTGGCGACTGCGGAGCCGACGCGCGCGGGCGACGACGCCGAGCCGGGTGCGGAGTCGACCGGCACCGGTAGCGGCACCAGCACCAGCACCGGCATACGCACGGACGCCGCCCCCCGAATACACCCCAAGGCCCCCCAGGCCCCCCAGACCTCCCACACCCCTCAGACCTCCCTCCCCGCCCCCACCACCCGTTTCGCCGAACGCCGGATCGGGCGATTTCTGCTGCACCCCGTCACCGTCGCCACCGCCGTCGCCGCGGCCCTGCACATCCTCTGGTTCTTCACGTTCGCGAACAGTGGGGGAGACCTCGCGGCGCAGGACGCCTGGGCCGAGTTCGTAGGGCGGCATCCCGACTCGGCGTACAACCTCGCCTGGTACGGCGGCATGCACCCGGTGTCGTACAGCGTGGTGTCGCCGTATCTGATGTCGGTGCTCGGAGTGCGGACCACGATGATGCTCGCGGGGACCGCGTCCGCCGCGCTGCTCACCATGATCCTCATCCGCAGCCGGGCCGTGCGGAAGCCGATGTGGCCCGCGCTCGCGGGTGTCTACGGGCTGCTGTGCAACGCGGCGTCGGGCCGGGTCACATTCGGGCTCGGCATGATGTTCGGGCTCGCGGCCGCCGCGACCGTGTTCTGCTGGCCGTACCGCTGGCGCTACAAACGCTGGGCGAAGGCCGTCTGCGCGGCGCCCCTCGCGGGGCTCGCCACCCTCTGCTCGCCGGTCGCGGGGCTCTTCGTGGGCCTGGTCGCGGTGGCCCTGTTCCTGCAGAGGCGGCGGCCGGGCGCGTACGCCCTGGGTCTCGCGCCGGCCGCCGTCGTGGCGCTCTCCGCCTGGCTGTTCCCGTTCTCGGGCACCCAGCCGATGTCGTTCGGATCGGCGTCGCTGCCGATGGTGTTCGGGGTGCTGTGCTGCGTGCTCGTGCCGAAGGAGTGGCTGACGGTCCGCATCACGGGGGTCGTCTACGCCCTGTCCGTGCTGCTCACCTGGCTGATCAGCTCGCAGATCGGCTCGAACATCACGCGGCTCGCCATGCTGTTCGCAGGTGTGGTCCTGCTGGCCGCGCTGCCGTTCGCGGTGCCCCGCTCGCGCAAGTGGTACGCGATCGTGGTCGCGTTCACCGGGTTCATCGTGTGGATCGGCGACAAGACGGGCGACGACGTCATCCACACGACGCCCGCCGCGTCCTGGGCGCGCGAGCTCGCCCCCATCGTCAACGCGCTCCAGAAGGTCGGCGCGGAGCGCGGCCGCGTCGAGGTGGTCCCGGCCCGCTCGCACCGCGAGGCGTCCGCGCTCGCCCCGTACTTCAATCTGGCCCGCGGCTGGAACCGTCAGGCCGACATGGAGCGCAACCCGCTCTTCTACGACGACACGCTCAACTCGGCGAACTACCACGACTGGCTCGGCCGCTGGGCCGTGCACTACGTGGTGCTGCCCAAGGGCGAGCCGGACGGTGACGGCGGCGAGCGGGAGCGCGAGCTCGTCCAGCGCGGACTGCCGTATCTGAAGCAGGTGTGGGGCGACGCGAACTGGCAGCTGTTCGAGGTGACCGACGCGAGCCCGCTCGCCGAGCCGAACGCCGTCGTGGACCGCGCCGATCAGGGCGAGTGGACGATCGACGTCAGGAAGCCCGGCGTCATCCTCGTCCGGATCCCCTACTCGCCGTGGCTCAGCCTCGTCGACGCGCAGGGCAAGAGCCTCGGGGCGCCGCGCGAGACGGCGGCGTCGAAGCTGGCCCGCGAGGAGGACGACAGCCTCCCGAAGACGTACGAGAACGTCAACGGCTGTCTGACGCAGACCGAGGAGGACGCGTCCGGCGACCGGTGGACCGAACTGGTCGCCCCGAAGGCGGGCACCTACCGCCTCGCCTCGCCCTACCAGCTCCCGCGCGGCACGGCCTGCCCCGAGGAGCTCATGCCCTAGGGAGGGTCGCCCTGGCTGCCGGGCGGCGCGCAGATGTCGTCCGGTACGCGGACCGGTCCTGACCGGCCGGACGGGGTGCCGGCGATCTCGCTGCGGACGGTCTCCAGCTGGGACAGGAGCGTGTCGAGGGTGCCGGGGCGCGGGTCCTGGAAGTACGTGAGGACGGCCCGGTAGAACGCGTCGCGCAGCACGGGCGGCATCACGTCCGACGCGTCGAAGCACAGGGTGTCCGCGTCGCGGGTCAGATACGAGGCGATGGCCTGGCCGGTCGCGTCGCCCGGCTGCGGGTCGCTCGCGTCGGGGAAGAAGGGCCGCAGCTCCTCGGGCGCGGCCCGCGACCAGCCCGCCCGGCCGCTCTCGCTGGTCAGGAGCTTGACGAGGTCCTGCGCCGCCGGGTTGTGGGTGAGCACGGCGGCCATGTCGCCCGACACCTCGTACGTGTCCTTGTACGCGGCCTGCCCCCGCAGGTAGCGGGCGGACGGTTCGACGCGCAGGGCCTCGCCGGCGGCGCCGGGGTAGAGGTAGCGGATGAAGGAGCCCTGGTGCTCGTGGGTGCAGCCGGGGAGTGAGCCGCCGAGCAGTCCGCGCCGCGGGTCGTCGGGGTGGGCCGGGTCGGGCGTGCCTTCGTAGGACATGGTCAGGGACTGTTCGACCGAGCGGGTCGAGCGGGGGCCGAGGAGCTGGGCCCAGGTCGTGAAGGCGCGGCGGACGGCCGGGTCCCGGTACCAGTCGAGGCGTCCGGTGGCCCAGCGCGTGTAGGTGTCGGGGCCGGCCTGGTGGAGCAGGATGTCCTCGATCCAGTCGGTGCCGGGCCAGCCGGAGGTGGCCTGCGCGGCCATCGCCACGCACCAGTTCGGCGGCCCGGGCGGGGTGGCCCGTTTGCTCCACACGAGGCTCTTGAGGTTGACGCGCAGCGGCACCCAGTAGGTGCGGCGCCTGCCGTCGAGCATGAGGGTGGGGGACCAGGGCGGGTAGGCGCGCTCGGCGGCGCGCGGGGACAGCGGTTCGAGTTTGCCGTCGGCGGCGTACTCGGTGAGTTCGCCGATGCTGTTGAGGATGGCGACGTCGGGCGGGGCGCCGGCCTCCAGCTGGGCGACGAGGGTCTCGCGCAGGGAGCGGGTGCCCTTGTAGACGTAGCGGTCGCCGCGACCGGCGGACAGGCGCTGGAGGGCGTCCTCGAAGGCGGCGCCCTCGGCTCCGGTCCAGGGCCCGAGGACGACGACCGTGCGGTGGGCGGGCCCGCCCGCGCAGCCGCCGGTGAGCGCGGCGAGGGCGAGCAGACAGGCGGCCACCAGGACACGCACGGCTCGCCCCCTCATACGGCGGCCCCCGGGCGCCCCACGAGCAGGTACTCGCGCCGGTACGCGTGCAGCGTGGCGCCGATGACGGCGGCGGTGAGCAGCCCGACTGGCGTCACCCAGGGCGCGGCCCCGTCGACGGCGGGAAGTCTGCCCTGGTCGAGGGCGCGGTCCATCGCCCCGGCGAGTGTCACGACAGCGGGGGCGTCGCGTGCGTCGACGCGGTGGTCCTCGACGGCGACCTCGGTGCCCGGTGAGGTCGCCGTGGACAGGCGGCGGGCGAGGGGCACGGTGTCCTCCTGGGCGGCGTGCGCGCGCAGCCCGTCGACGGCGAGCAGGGGTACGGCGAGCAGCGGCAGCGCGGCGGCGAGCAGCGGCAGGCTGGCCAGGACGCGGAAGCGGATCCGCAGGAAGCGCAGGGTGCGCCACAGGCCGGCGGCCAGGAGTACGGACGCGGCGGCGGACACGGCGGTGACGGTGACGACGGCGGGGCCGAGCGCGGCGCGCTCCGCGAGCCGGTCGCGCAGGGCGTGTTCCAGGGCCGAGATGCGGTCGACGACGGTCGTGGCGTCGGTGCCGGTGGCGGGCTTGCAGCGGGGGTAGGGGGCGTAGCGGTCGGTGGCGGGTTCGGGGGGCTGGGTGGGGCAGAGCATGCTGAGCGCGTAGGAGAGTCCGGCCTTGCGCAGGGACACGTCGGAGACGTTGGTCTGGGCCCAGGCGATCCAGTGCTCGTAGCCGTCGACGAGACCGGAGACGACGTCGAGTTCCTGGCGTTCGGCGGCGGTGAGGGCGCCGCCGCGGGCGACCTGGCTGAGGTCCTGGGCGGCGCCGGTGATCCGGGAGCCGTAGCGGGGGCTGAGTCCGCTCAGTTCCACGGCGTCCCCGGCGTCGAGGCTCACCTCGGCCTCCCGCTGGGCGATCCGCAGGGAGATCCGCGCGTCGGCGAGGTCGCGGAGCGCGGGCGCGAGGTGGGTGCGGATCGCGGCGGAGTCGTCGCGCAGGGACGTGGCGGTGTAGCCGAGTCCGGCGAAGGCGACGGCGGCGAGGAGGGGGAGGGCGACGAGGCGGTCGTGGAGGTAGGCGCGGTTGCGGGGCGGGGCCGCGGTGCGCCGCCCGCGCGGCCGGTCCGTCGCCGGTACGGGCGGCGCCCAGAGATACCGCCACAGGACGCGGACGGCCCGCCACAGGGCGAGGGCGCCGCGCCACAGCGTCCGCAGCCCGGCGAGCAGCCCGTTGAGGAGCGCGGCGAGGAGCACGCCCGCGCGACGCGCCGCCCGTATCTCGCTCATCCCCTCTCCCCCATCCTCGTCCTTCTCGTCCTCGTCATCGGTCCGCGCCCGAAGGCCGGGTGCCGGGGAGCCGGGGCAGCAGGCGCGGCGGGCGGGGCCGGTCGCGGCGGTGCCACAGTTCGAGCGGTCTGACCAGGTAGGCGCGGTCCAGGAGGCGTTCGGCGACGGCTTCGCCGTGCGGGCTGTCGGAGCGGGCGGCCTGCCGGGCGAGCGCCCGGTAGAACTGTGACAGCTGGCGCCTCAACTCGACCTGTTCGGACGGGAATTCGAGCCGCCCGCCCGCGTCCCGGGCGTCCTCGTCGCGCCGCCGTGCCGCCTCCGACAGGCGGACGAGGTCCGCGGTGTCCACGCTCCGCCGCGTCACGAGGCGCTGAGCGGCCTCCCACACCTCGGCCTTCATCCGGACGCGGGCCTGTTCGTCGGTGAGCCCGTGTTCGTTGAAGAGGCGGGCGAGCCGGGTCAGCGCGGTGCGCAGCCCGTCGGCCGTCGTCGCGTACTCGACGGCGATGCGCACGGTCGCGGTCCGGGCCGGCGTGCGGTGCCGCGAGTGCTGCGGTACGGCGTCCAGCGCGTCGATGGCGTACGTGTCCGGGGAGGTGCCGCCGAGCGCGAGGCGGGCCCGGGCCGCGCCGAACGCCGCGCTGCCGAGCGACGGGTTGCGCAGCCGTACGGCCTCGTAGAAGGTCAGCGCCTCGTGCCAGTGGCCGAGCCGCTCGGCGCAGTGGCCGAGGGCCAGTTTGGGCGCGTACTCGCCGGGGATCGCGCCGTACACCTGGTCGAAGTAGTCGCGTGCGGAGGCCACGTCGCCCTCGGCGAGGGTGAGGAGGCCGCGGTGCCAGTCGATGCGCCAGTCGTGCGGCGACAGTTCGGGCCCGATGCCGGCGACGGCGCCGTCCAGCTCGCCGGCGGCGGCCTTCAGGTCCGGGGGTTCGCCCGCTGCGCGGTCGGCGCGTACGGCGACGCGCAGCCGGAGCCGGCACCGCAGGAGCCGCACCTCGGGGGAGTCCCGCCAGTCCCCGGTGTGCTGGAGCAGCGCGGCCGGGTCGGCGTCGGCGAGGCGGCTGAGGCGGTCGTGGTGGGCGTCGTGCGGGTCGGGGCGCGGTGCGGGGAGGCGGGCCGCGGCGTCGGCGGGGGACGGCGGCTCGTGGAGCGGGCCGAGCGGCGCGTGCCCCGGCCCCATCACCCCTGACCCCGCGTCCCCCCACCCCGCGTCCCCGGAGGCCGTGTCCCCCGACCCCGCGGAGCCCGACCCCGCGCCCCCCGACGGCGTGGCCCAGCGCGGCAGCACGGGCGCCACACCGAGCGCCCCGTCAAGGGCGTACGGCGACTGCTCGAACAGCGGTGACGGCTCGAACGTCTCCTGGCCGGTCCGCAGCGACCTCAACTCCCGGAAGACACCCCGGAGCTGGTCGGCCATCTCGTCGGCGTCCGCGTACCGGTCGGCGGGTTCGGGCCGGGTGGCACGGCGCAGCGCGCGGGCCAGCGAGACGAGCCCGAGGCCTTCCGGGGCGGGCGTCGTGGTCCGCGCGGCGGCCTCCGCCGTCACGGGGTCGCCCGCGCGCAGCCGGTCCAGGGCGCCGAGTTCGGCGAGCGCGTGGGTTCCCGCGCCGAGCCCGCTGAGCGTGCGCAGCGTCTCGCCCAGGCTGAACAGGTCGTCGCGCGGCGTGGACGCGCCGGCCACGGCGGGCGGCGCGAGCAGCACGTTCGGCGCGCGGAACCCGTCCGTCGTCAGGCCCGGGGCGCCCTCCTCGCGGATCGACCCGACGTCGATGACCTTGGTGGTGGCGCCGTCGTGCATCACGTTCTCCGGCTTCAGATCGCCGTACACCTTGCGGGGTGCGGGCCGTGCGTGGAGATGGTCGAGCGCGGACAGGACGCGGAGCCCGTACGCGAGCACGAACTCGTGGAAGCGGGAGCCGCCGAACCGGTCGGGGTCGTGGGCGGCGAGCGCGCGGATCTCGTCGAGGTTGAGCCCGTCGACGTACGGCAGGACGAGGAAGGGGCCGACGCGGGTGTGGCGGCCGTAGTTGAAGACCGCGATGATCCCGTCGTGGTGCAGGTCGGCGAACGCCTGCCGCTCGTCCTCCAGGGAGCCGAGGCGCGGCGCGACCTGACCCGGCCTCAGCGTCTTCACGGCGACTTCGCGGTCGTCGATCTTCGTGTCGAGCGCCAGATACACGTCGCCCATGCCGCCCTGCCCGAGCCGCCGCACGACCCGGTACTGCCCGGCCAGTAACTCGCCCTGTTCAAGGGCCGGTTCACCGGGTCCCGCGGCCCGTCCCCGGTCGTCACGCGGCCTGACCTCGGGCAGTGCCGTCGGGTCCGGTCCCTCCTCGGGCAGCGTGACCCGGGCGTCGCGCGGCCTGTCCGGGGAGGGCATCACGAACAGGGGGCCGGAGGACCGAGTCATCGGCGTCCCCTGAATTCTCCGGTTGCTCCCGCGTCCCCCTGCATGCTGCCTCAGGATAGGGGCGCGGCGTCCGGATGGCGCCCGTTCGTAGGCCTCCGGCCTGATCGTGGAATGGAGGCCCCGCCCCGTGACGACGAGTACCGGCACCAGACCGTACGCGGCCCTGAACCCCGCCCTGATCCGCTCCAGCCTCGCCGTCGTCGAACGCCGCGCCGACTCCCTCACCCAGTACTTCTACGCCCACCTGTTCAAGCACAACCCCGGTCTGCGGGCCATGTTCCCGGAGCGGATGGAGGAACAGCGCGACCGTCTCTTCGCCGCCCTGACCGCGGCGATCCTGCGCCTTGAGGACACCGACGCGCTCGTCGCCCAGCTGCGCACCCTCGGCTTCGACCACCGCAAGTTCGGGATACGCCCCGAGCACTACCCGGCCGTCGGCGAAAGCCTGTTGGCGGCCCTGAAGTTCTTCTCCGGCAGCGCCTGGACCCCGAAGACGGAGGCGGCCTGGCGCGCGGCCTACGTCCTCATCTCCAAGATCATGATCGCCGGCGCGGAGTCCGCACCCGCGACGGAGCCCGCCTGGTGGGACGCGGAGGTGATCCGCCACGAGCGCCGCACCGAGGACATCGCCGTCCTCACGGTCCTCCCCGACCGGCCCTACGGGTATCTGCCGGGCCAGTACGCGACGCTGACGGTCCCCGAGGCGCCCCAGGTCTGGCGCCCGTATTCCGTCGCGAACGCCCCGCGCGCCGACGGCACCCTCGACTTCCATGTCCGCCGCGTGGACGGCGGCGTCCTGAGCACCGCGCTCGTCGAGGCGGTCGCCCCCGGCGGTTCCGTCCGCCTCGGCCCGGCCCTCGGCACGACGACGCTCCCTCAGTCCCCGCGCGGCGAGCTGCTGTTCGTGGCCGGAGGGACCGGCTGGGCCCAGATCAAGGCGCTCGTCGAGGAGTTCGCCGTCTGCCGGGGCGACGCGACCGCCACGCTCCTCGTCGGCGCCCGCGCCGCCCACGACGTGTACGACGCCGGCGTCCTGGAACTTCTCGCCGGCGCGCACCCGTGGCTTCGCGTGCGTGCCGCGTTGCCTCCGCGTGAGGGCGGGCCCGGCGACGCGGACGCCGCGCTCCTGCGCGAACTCGCCCGCCACGCGCCTGCCGGTCGACCCCAGGTGTACGTCAGTGGCCCCGCCGGCATGGTCGAGATGGTGGAGGCCCGACTGACGGCGCGGCATGGGGTGCCGCCTGCCCACGTCCACCACGATCCTGTGGTCCACCCCGGCACGGGTGAGCGTCCGGAGACGGCGGCGGAGTGGTTCCTGATGAAGCGCGAGGTTCCGTGGATACGGCCGCGTTCTTAGGGTCAGCTGTCTCCGGCGGGGGTGTTCTTCGAGTCGCGGATGTGGATGGCGGCGGACGCGGTGAGGCGCCGCGCTCTGCGAAGAGCGCGGCGCCTCGTTCTCATGGCCGGTGCGGTGGCACGGTCAGTGCCGGGGGATCAGCGGCCGTCGGCGTCGGGGACGTTCGGGTAGATGTGGTGCTGCGGCGCGGGCATCTTGCTGTGGCTGCCGCGGATCGCCTTCCAGATCTCCTCGTTGAGGGCCGCGGAGTCGGCCTGGTCGGGGGCTCCGGCGATCTCCTGCGGGGTCATGGCCAGGGACGGGAGGACCGAGGGGTTGGTGGCCGGGCTGGTCTGGGTCAGCGCCTGCTCGCGCATCGCCGGCTGGGAGCCGACGGGCGGGGCGTACGAGACCCAGATCGGGTAGTTGCCGACCTGGATCGGCGTGCCGGCCTTGCCGGTCGCGGTCGAGATCGGGACGAGCCTGCCGTCGCCGGCCGCGGTCGCGAACACGGTGTTGCCGTCGGGTGAGACCGCGACACCGCTCGTGGCGGAGCCGGCGGTCAGCCCGGGCTTGGCCGTCCCGGTCGCGATGTCGATCGGGGTGACCTTGTCGCCACCGGTGTTCGCCACGTACGCCGTCGCTCCGTCGGGCGACATGCTGATGTTGAACGGGGTCGCGCCGGCCTGGATCCGCTCGCGCGGGGTGCCGGTGGCGAGGTCGATCGGCGTGACGTCATTGGAGCCCATGTCGGTCACGTACGCGGTCCTGCCGTTGGGCGTGATGGCGATGCCGAACGGCTGGCTGCCGGTCTTGACCGGCGTACCGGCCGTACGGGAGTCCGTCCTGACCGGGGTCACCGTGTCGCTCCACTTGTTCGCGACGTACAGCGTGGAGCCGTCCGGGGTGATCGCCAGGTTCTCCGGGCCGTTGCCCACGGCGATCTGCGCGCCGGCCTTGCCGGTCGCGATGTCGACGGGCTGGACCGCGTTGTCGCCGTAGGCGCTGACCCACAGGGTCTTGCTGTCCGGGCTGACGGCGAGTCCGGCCGGGGTCCTGCCCACCGGGATGGTGGAGACCACGGCGTCGGCGGCCACGTCGATCACGCTGACGGTGTTCGAGCCCTGGTTGGCGACGAACGCCCTGGTGTGATCGGGGCTGACGGCTATGGTGCCGGGGGCCGATCCGACCTGGATGTCGGCCAGCTTCTTGCCGGTCGACACGTCGACGGCGGAGACGCTGTTGCTGGAGTAGTTCGCGACGAAGGCCTGCGGCACCTCGGCGGTGTGCGGGTCCGGTACGACGGTGGCGACGGTCGCCTTCTGCGAGCCGGTCATGCTCCCGTTGATGGCGTAGTCCGCCTGCACGGTGAAGCGCTGCTGGCCGGGCGTGGCCCCCGAGGGCACCTCGACCTTCCAGGTCAGCGTGGAGTCCGCACCGGGCGCGAGCGTCCCGAGGTCCGACGAGCCGTCAGGCGTGGCCTTCCAGCCGTCCGGCGTGGTCAGCCGCGCCTTCGCGCCGGACAGCGGGGTGCTGCCCGGGTTGGTGACCTTGCCCGTGACGGTGATGGTCTGCCCGGGCTTCACGATCGGGTCGGAGACGGTCGCCGTGACGCTCGGCGGCGTGACCGAGCTGTACGGAGCGAAGTTCGGCTTGTCGGTGAAGGAGTAGATCATCGGCAGCGCGGCGGCGTCGTACTGCGACATCGGATCGACACCCAGGAACAGCTCCATGGTGCGGAGCATCGACACCTGGCTGTAGAAGTGCGAGTCGACCTTGCCGGTCTGCGTGTACGGGCTGATCACGTTGGCGATCGTGCGGTGCGCGTCGATGTGGTCGGGGCCCGCCTGGGCGTCGTCCTCGACGACGAAGATCGCCGTGTTCTTCCAGTACTTCGAGTGCGACACCGTGTCGACGATCTTGCCGAGCGCCACGTCGTTGTCCGCGACGAGCTGCTTCGCCGTCGCCCCGCCGGCGGTGTGGTCGCGCGGCAGGTCGATGAACTGCATGGTGGGCAGGTTGTCGTGGGCGACGTAGCCCTGGAACTCCTTGTTCCAGAGGTCGTAGCGGTGCGCGTCGGTCACGCCCATGTCGAACCACGGGAACGCGTGGTTCGTCGAGGCGTCGAGCAGCGGGTCGTGCGCGCAGAAGTCGCCCTTCGCGCACTTCACCTTCTCGTCCTGGCCGATCCAGTTGTCCGGCACCACGAACTGGCCGTAGTTGCGGAACGGCACCTTCTTCTGCGCGAGCTTGTCCCACAGGTAGGCGTGGTCGGGGTCGGCGCCGGCGGCGGCCACGTCGGGGTGGTAGCCCTCGGAGTCGTACTCCGAGCCGTTGCCGGCGTAGCCCTGCGCCGTGGCCGTCTCGTTCTCGCCGTTGGAGCTGGCCTGGGTGGCCCACTGCCAGCCGTTCTGGCTGACCTCGCCGTTGACGTAGAAGTTGTCGAGGGTGACGAACTGGTCCGCCAGCTTGTGGTGGTTGGGCGTGACGTCCTTGCCGAAGACCGCAAGGGAGGGGTCGCCCTTGCCCTTGTGGAAGTCGCCGAGGACCTGGTCGTAGGTGCGGTTCTCCTTGACGACGTAGATCACGTGCTTGATGGGCGAGGAGTCACCGACGCGACGCGGCACGATCGTGCCGGTCTCCTTGCCGTCGAAGCCGCGCACGCCGTTCTTGCCGTCGAAGTCGTTGTTCTGGCGCACCTGACGGGTGTACTTCGCGAGCTGGTCGGCGTCCGGGACCGGTACGACCGAGAGATAGCCCTGGAGCTGGCGCTCGATGTAGGGGTGGCTGTCGGGGTTCGAGGGGTCGGTGCCCTTGTTCGGACCGGTGCCGAGGCCCTTGGCGCTGGTGACGAGCAGCCGCTTGCCGTCGGGGGTGACCTGCACGCCCGTCGGGTACCAGCCGGTGGGTATCAGGCCCTTGACCTGGCCGAACTCGCCGTGGTCGGAGACGTTGACCACGGCGACGTCGTTGTTGCCGCCGTTGGTGACGTACAGCGTGGCCTTGTCGGGGGAGAGCGTCAGGTTGGTCGGCTGGCTGCCGCCGTGCGCGTCCTTGAAGGGGGCCAGCGAGATCGTGTCGCCGACCTTGTCGGTCTCGGTGTCGACCACCGAGACGGTGTCGTTGTCTCCGTTGGCGACGAACAGCCGGTGGTGCCCCGCGTCCAGCAGCATCGCGTTGGGGTGGGTACCGACCGTGATCGCGGGCTTCGGGGTGAGCGTCAGGCCGTCGACCGAGAAGACCGAGACCGTCTTCGCGCCCTGGTTGCTGACGTACGCGGTGCGCCCGTCCTGAGCGAGTGTCACGCCGTACGGATAGAGGTCCACCGGCGCCTGCGCGGTCCTGCCGGATTCGACGTCGACGGCGATCAGGGCGCGGGCGTACTGCCCGCTGGCGTACACGGTCTTGTCGTCCGGGGAGACGGCGACCGTCTGCGGGTACGCGCCCTTGGGCAGGGGGAGGGAGCGCCGCACGCTCAGCTTGCGGGCCGCGGAGTCCCAGTCGAGGACGAGGATCGCGTTCTTGCTCGCCGTCGCCAGGAAGGCCTGCTTGCCGTCATGGCTGAACACAAGGCCCGGCGCCACGCCCTGGGGCACGGAGGTGTTGGAGGTGTCGAGCTCCAGCTCCTGCACGAGCTTGCCGTCACCGGCGTCGAGCACCTGGACGGTCTGCTTGCCGTTCGCGTTCCGCACGATGTTCGGTACGACCACGGAGTGGCCGTCGGGCGAGAGCACCGCGTTCGCCGGGAAGAAGCCGGCCGCCTGCTGCTTGCCGGCGGGGGTCACCTGCCAGCCCGCGGGCGTGTATGCGGTGCCGTCGCCCTGTGGGCCGGCGTGCTCGAAGGCGCCCAGGGAGAAGGCGAGACCGCCACCCAACACGAGGGCACTCGCACACAGGGCGGCCGTGACCGTGGTGCGTGACCTGCGTTCCCGTCCTTGCAGAAGTCCTGTCCATCTCACGGTTGTTCATGTCCCTTCCGTGAACATCGGTTCGCCCCTCGCCGGGTGAGGGGGAGACCGGAGCGTTGCCCTCCGGCCTCCGAGACCTTCGTTGCCACAGGCGACGGGCAAGGCTGTTCACGCTGTCGTGGACATGAACTGGTGCCAACGGTTGGGACTAGACACGTTATGGATCCGTTATGCGGCTACGCGATTGCGGGCCCTGCCGGGCGGGCGGATCCTGGAAGGGCAGCCCGCGCGCGAAGCGAGGCGTGCCGTGGCAGCCGGGGGCGCCCGGACGCCGGCGCCCGACCGCTCACCGACACCGGCCGAAGAGGGCGAGGCGGGGAGGGAACAGCGGTAGGTGCCGCGTCGAGGCTGCGTCGAGGAGTGCGCCATGAACGACACCGTTCTCGAACTGATGAGGGCTGAACTGCGCGGACCGGTCATCGGCCCGGGGGATCCGGACTACGACGACGCCCGCGAGATCTACAACGCGATGATCGACCGGCGTCCCGCGGCCTTCGTGAAGTGCTCGGACGCGGCGGACGTCATGTCCGCGGTCGACTTCGTCCGCGACCACGAACTGGAGCTGGCCGTGCGGGGCGGCGGCCACAGTGGCGGCGGCCTGTGCCTGGTCGACGGCGGGGTCACGATCGATCTGACACCGATCCGCTACGTCCGCGTAGACCCCGCTGACAGGACGGCGTGGGTCGGCGGCGGCAGCCAGTTGGGGGACCTGGACCACGCGGCACACGCGTTCGGGCTCGCGACGCCCGCGGGCATCATGTCGACGACAGGGGTCGGCGGCCTCACCCTGGGCGGCGGCCACGGCCACCTGACCCGCAAGTACGGCCTGACCATCGACAACCTGCTCGCCGCGGACGTCGTCCTCGCGGACGGCAGCTTCGTCACGGCGAGCGAGTCGGAACACCCGGACCTGTTCTGGGCGCTGCGGGGCGGCGGCGGCAACTTCGGCGTCGTCACGGCGTTCAAGTTCCAGCTGCACTCGGTGCACACGGTCGGTGTCGGGGTCACGCTGTGGCCCGTCGAGCGGACCCGTGAGGTCCTGGAGTGGTACCGCGACTTCCTGCCGCAGGCGCCCGAGGACCTGAACGGCTTCTTCGCCGTCCTGACCGTCCCGCCGGCGCCGCCGTTCCCGGCGGAGATCCACGGGCAGAAGATGTGCGGCGTGGTGTGGTGCTGGACCGGTGACCTGGCCCACCTCCGCGAGGCGATCGCGGGGGCGGCCGAAGCGGGCCCGCCCGCCTTCCAGTTCGTGGCCCCGATGCCGTATCCGATGCTCCAGGCGATGTTCGACGAGCTGATCCCGAAGGGGCTGCAGTGGTACTGGCGCGGTGACTTCTTCGACCGGATCACGGACGAGGCGATCGACGTGCACGCGAAGTTCGCCGAGAACCTGCCGACGCCGCTGTCGATCATGCACCTCTACCCGGTCGACGCGGCCGCGTCCCGCGTCTCCGGGGACGCGACGGCCTGGGGCTACCGCGACGCCCTCTGGTCGGGAATCTTCGCGGGCATCGACCCGGACCCGGCCAACGCGGAGGCCGTCAAGCGGTGGGCGGTCGCGTACTGGCACGACCTGCACCCGTACTCGATGGGCGGCTCGTACGTGAACTTCCTCGGCGCGGACGAGTCCCAGGACCGCGTGCGGGCGACGTACCGGCAGAACTACGCGCGGCTCGCGGAGGTCAAGCGGAAGTACGACCCGAAGAACCTGTTCCACGCGAACCAGAACATCGCGCCGGCGGCGGCGTAGGCGACGTAGGGGGTGTAGGCCGCGTCGGGGTGGCACCACTGGGCGCCAGGCGGCGTCAGGTGGTGCCACGTGGTGTCAGCTGGCGCCAGGTGGTGCCATTCGGGGTGCCAGTGGGGTCGGGGCGGTGCGTGGCGCCACATTGACGCGGCTTGATGTCGTCGCGTTTTCGCAGGTCAGAGTCAATGCGCAGACTGTGGCACATCTTTGTTCCCCCTATGGGGTTGCATGTGGCGCCACTGTGGTGCCACTATGGCGCACATGGACCTCACGCCCTATGTCGACAACCTCCGCCGCGAACTCGCGGTGGCCGCCGAAGCCGGCGGCGAAGACGCCCGCGAGCTGGCCGAGCGCCTCACCGCTCCCCTGGAGTCGGCGACCCGCCTGACGATGCTCAACGTGCTCTCCGCCGCGATGGACGAGATCACCCGCGAACTCGCCCCGGGCTCGGTCGACGTACGGCTGCGGGGTCTCGACCCGGACTTCGTGGTGACGGCGCCGCCGCGCGACGAGCCGTACGAGAGCAAGAGCGCGCCCGCCGCGCCGTTCGACGCGCCGGCTCCGGCACCCGCCGACGCCGACGAGGGTGGCACCGCCCGCGTCAACCTCCGGCTGCCCGCCCACCTGAAGGCACGGGCCGAGGAGGCCGCCGGCCGCGAGGGCCTGTCGGTCAACGCGTGGCTGGTACGGGCCGTGTCGGCGGCGGTCGACGGCGGAGCGCGGCCGCGCACGACGGAGAAGACCCGCACCGTCGGACAGAACTTCACGGGCTGGGTGCGCTGACGCCGTCAGCCGCTCCGCCCGCCGCTCCACCTGCCTGACTTCACCCGGAATTTCATCTGAGACCCAAGAGGACGGGACAGCCATGCCTTCTTTCGACACTCCCGAACCGATTTCCGTCATCGCCCACGTGGGCGCCGGTTCCCTCCGGCTCACCGCGAGCGACCGCGCCGACACGGCGGTCGACGTACGGCCGGCAAGCCCGAAGCGGGACAAGGACGTACGGGCCGCCGAGCAGACCGAGGTGTCGTTCGCGAGCGGCGTCCTGACCGTCAGGACGAAGGAGCGCCGCCTGGTCGGGCCGAGCGGAGCCGTCGACGTCGCGGTCGAACTGCCCGAGGGCTCGCACGTCGAGGTGACCGGCTCCTGGACCCAGGTGCTCGGCGAGGGCCGGCTCGGCGAGGTCCGGGTGAAGACCTCGGGCGGTGACGTCCGCCTCGACGCGACCGGGCCGCTCCACCTGACCGCGTCCCACGGCTCGATCACCGTCGACCGGGTCGACGGCGCGGCCGAGATCACCACCAGCTCCGGCAGCGTGCGCGTCGGCGTCGTCGACGGCCCCGCCGTCCTGAAGAACTCGCACGGCACGACGACGGTGGCCGCCGCGACCGGCGAACTGCGGGTGAGCGGCGCCCACGGCGACATCGACATCGCCCGCGCGGAGAGCTCGGTCACGGCCACGACGGCCCACGGCGCCCTGCGGGTGGCCGAAGTCGCCTCCGGCACGGTCCAGTTGGAGACGTCGTACGGCGCCATCGAGGTCGGCGTCCGCGAGGGCACGGCGGCGTGGCTCGACGCGAGTTCCACGCGGGGTCAGGTACGCAACACGCTCGCGGCGTCGGACGCCCCGTCCCAGACGGAGGAAACGGTCACGGTCCGCGCCCGCACCAACTGGGGCAACATCGACGTCCGCCGCGCGAAGGCGTGACGGAGGAACTGGCTTAGGGGGAGAGCCACTTCGCCTGCGGCGGGCGGGCGGGCGCCGGCCCGCACCCCGCAGCCCCATAGCCCAACTGCCAGTACACACCCCGCACTTCGCGCCACACAGGGCCCCGCACTTCGCGCTTCGAGCCCTCGCGCCATGCGCCCGCGCCCTCGCACCTTGCGCCCCCACCCCCCTCTCTCTCAACCCCCTCTCTTCCGCCTTTCACCAACCGGAGGGCCCCATGCCTTCATCTGTCATGCCCACGCCCCGACAGGCCGACGGCAGTCACCCGTCGCCCGCCGCCGTCTCCACCGCCGATCTGCGCAAGTCCTACGGCGACAAGAACGTTCTCGACGGCATCGACCTGCACATCCCGGCCGGCACCGTGTTCGCCCTGCTCGGCCCGAACGGCGCCGGCAAGACCACCACCGTGCAGATCCTCTCCACGCTCATCTCCGCCGACGGCGGCCACGCCCAGGTCGCCGGTCACGACGTCGCGACCTCGCCGGACGGCGTCCGCGCCGCGATCGGTGTCACCGGACAGTTCGCCGCGCTCGACGACCTGCTCACCGCCGAGGAGAACCTGCTCCTCATGGCCGACCTGCTGCGGCTCGGCAAGCGCGAGGGCAAGAAGCGCGCCAAGGAGCTCCTTGAGCGCTTCGGTATCGCCGACGTCGCGGGCAACCGGGCCGCGACCTTCTCCGGCGGCATGCGGCGCCGGCTCGACATCGCGATGACGCTGGTCGGCGACCCGCAGGTGATCTTCCTGGACGAGCCGACGACCGGGCTCGACCCGCGCAGCCGCCGCACGATGTGGGAGACGGTGCGCTCGCTGGTCGCCGGTGGCGTCACCGTCTTCCTGACCACGCAATACCTGGAAGAGGCCGACCAGTTGGCGGACCGGATCGCGGTTCTCGACGGCGGCCGGATCGTCGCCGAGGGCACCGCCGAGGAACTCAAGGCGCAGATCCCCGGCAGCCACGTACGCCTGCGGTTCAACGAGCTCGACGAGTACGAGCGTGCGGCCGCCGCCTTCCCCGGCGCGGCGCGCGACGACGAGAACCTCGCCCTGCGCGTGGCGAGCGACGCCGGGATGGAAGCGCTGCGCGCCCTGTTCGACCGGCTGGACGCGGCCGGAGTACGGGCCGCCGACTTCTCCGTGCACACCCCCGACCTGGACGACGTGTTCCTCGCCCTGACCGGCGACGGCACCGACGCCACTCCGCTCCACGTCAAGGAGACCCTGCGATGAGCACCCTCACGTACGCCGTGCACGACTCGATGACGATGCTGCGGCGCAACATCAAGCACGCGCTGCGCTACCCGGCCGTCTCGCTCGGCCCGGCCATGATGCCGATTCTGATGCTGCTGCTCTTCGTCTACGCCTTCGGTGACTCGATCGGCGCCGGTCTTCCCGGCGCGGGCGGCCGGGACGCGTATCTGGAGTACCTGACGCCCGGCGTCATCATCATGGGCGTGGCCGCCGGGGCCATGTCGACCTCGATCGCGGTCTGCCAGGACATGACCGAGGGCATCATCAACCGCTTCCGCACCATGAACATCACCCGCTCCTCCTTCATGACGGGCCATGTCGTCGGCAGCGTCATCACGACGCTGGTGAGCCTGGTCCTGGTGGTGGGAGTGGCGCTCGCGCTCGGCTTCCGCCCGGACGCGAACCCGGTCGAGTGGCTGGCGGCGGCGGGACTCGTCGCGGCGATCGCGTTCGCCGTGGCCTGGCTGTCGGCGGCGCTCGGGCTGATCTCCAAGACGGTCGAGTCGGCGAGCAACAAGCCGCTGCTGATCCAGTTCCTGCCGTTCCTCGGCTCGGCGTTCGTGCCGGCCGGTTCGATGGCGCCGGGCCTGCGCTGGTTCGCCGAGAACCAGCCGTTCACGCCGATGACGGAGACGCTGCGCGGCCTGCTCACCGGCTCCGAGATCGGCAACAACGGCTGGATCTCGCTCGCCTGGTGCGCGGGAATCGCCCTCGTCGGCTACTTCTGGTCGCGCTCGCTCTTCAACAGCACGACGAAGCGCTGACGCCGGTCTTCACCGGTGCCGGCTCAGGGCCCGTCCTTCCACAGGACGGGCCCTGAGCCATGCCCGCCCGCGATGACTCGTCCCTCCCTAGTCCTGTGCCCACTCGAAAGGCATGGGTGCGCCCTGGGGGATGACCCAGGGGTCGGGGTAGCGGGCCTGGCAGCCGGTGCAGCGGGCGACGAACGGGCCGATGTCCGGGTTGGTGAGGACGCTGTAGTGGCTGGACGGCTCGGCCGGCAGCGTGAAGCCGTTCGCCGTCGTCTCCAGGCCGGGCCATGCGGGAGAACACAGGCAGGGCCGTTCCGCCGCGTAGGCAGCTCCGTCATCGGTCTTCGCCGTGCGTTTGAAGAGGCTGGAGAACGTGTCACGTATGGCCACGGGGCGCTCGCATTTCGATCTGGTGATCCAGGGGCACGGAGGGTACCGCGAAGGCAAGATGCCGAAGACTGCCGTCCGGTGCAAACCCATTGCCTTGCCCGGCAGTTCGACCTCGCTCGATGCCTGGCACCCGTCAATGGTGTGACGCCTGACGCCTGACGCCTGCTCTTCCTTCATGGCGGATCGCCGTCCCACTCACGCGGATGTTCCGGACGAATCCGCGATTCCCACGCCCGCTTCGCCCACGCGCATTCGCCTCGTCACCACCGGCATCGTGCTGGGACTGGCATCGATCACGGTGGTTCCGGCCGTGCTCGCGGCACCGCTGGCGGACCCTGCCCCGATCTAACCCGGACCGGCCGGCGCACCATCGGACAGCTTTGAATGCTGCTTTCTCTTGCTTTGCTCCCTCCTTTGGCGTTAGTCTTGGGTGGTCGACGCCGACGAGCAAGGGGGAGGGCATGAGCCCGACTATTGATGTTGATGAACAGACCTATGGCGCCATCGAGTTCGCCGCGCGCATGGGTAATACGACCGCAGGTGAAGTCGTTGCCCGGCTCGTGAGAACCGCTAGTGTGCCGCCCTCTGTGCCGGCCGTCACGAGCGAGGAGGGCGGGGAGACGGAGCGCAAGGTCGGCGTGTATGTCGACTATGAAGGTCACCGCACTCGTGGTGGCTATGACCGGGACACGAAGCGGATCGACATCACCTCGGGGCCGCTTGCCGGGCAAAGCTTCAAGACACCCACTGGGGCGGCCCGGGCGGTGGTGGCGCACTACAAGCCGGACGTCAACCCGAACCGCAACGGCTGGTCGTTCTGGTTGCTCGATGACGGGTCCGGTGCGTTCTTGCAGACCATCCGGCACTCGGCGTGAGGATGCGGGCATAGCGGCACATCTGTGTCGCGCCCGCGGGGTGCCTGGAGCTGTCGAGGCGTGCTGTTTCCCCTGGTCGGAACCGCATGGCGAGCCACTTTATCCAGCTCATGTCCCCCTGTATCGGGCCTTCCGCTCGCGAATCGCTCACGCGCCGCCGGCTGCTGAGCAGTGCGTGGTCAGACCTGGCTGAGGTCGAGCTCCACCGGGAACGGGGCCGCCGCCTTGAGGACGCCGGTGAACACGTCTCCGTCCCGGTAGGTGTTCGTCGCGGGGTCGAGAACGTAGGTGTACACGAGAGGAACGCCTGTCGCGGCCTGCTCGATCCGCCAGTAGAAGCCGATGCCTGCCTTGGCGTACTGGTCGACCTTCACGATCCGGTCGGTGGTCTCCGAGCCTGGCGACACCACCTCTGCGACCAGCAGCACGTGTTCAGGGCGAGTAGGCGTGATGTCGATCGTGTCTGCGCGGTACACGACGACGTCCGGGCGGCGATTGGTGAGCGGGACGTCCTGAAGCCGGACGTCGAAGTCAGTGTCGGCGTTCCACTCCGGGCCCGTGGCGGCATCCAGGGCGTTCGCCAGAATCCGGGCCAGCCGGTTGTGCCGCTTGGACGCACTCGGACTCACGACGACCATCCCGTCCACGACCTCGATGCCGGCGCACTGCTCCTCGGACCAGGACTCGTACTCCAAAGCGGTGATCTGCTCATGCATCCACGCCGGGGCCACCATCTCGGCCGTCATGAAGCACCTCCTGGACACTGTTCCGCGGGCCCGATCCCGCTGAATTCAGCGTACTGTCTGCCATCCGTCCGGCACGCTGATCTCGCTGACGCCATAGAGGACGTCACCGAAAGCAGATTGCTGCTGGCCGAGTACGACCGGATCAAGGAGGAGCAAAAAACCCGGATCGGATTCCGTGACAACCTGCTCTACTTCACGCTCGCCGCGTCCACCGCGGTCCTGGCGATCACGGTCCAGAGCAGGCAGGCTCAACTACTGCTCGCCGTCCCCGTGGTCTGCCTGGTACTGGGCTGGACCTACCTGGTCAACGACGAGAAAATCTCGGCGGTCGGCTGCTACATCCGCGACCGATCCTGCGCTATGCGGAGCGGTAGTAGCTCTGCGAGCCTGCGCGAGCTGATGACGAGGATGGGGCACAGCACGCCCCGGGCAGCGTTGATCTATCGGCACATGGTCAGCGGGCGTGACCGTGAGATCGCCGAGCGGCTCGGCTCGGCTCGACGATCCGCAAGACGCGTGGCGACGCGGACGCTCAGCGGACCGTGTGGCACGCGTGTGGCACGACCGCGATCATGACGAAGGGCCAGTTCGAGAGGATCAAGCCTCCGAACTGGCCCTTTTCGCTGTGCCCCCGGCAGGATTCGAACCTGCGACACCCGCTTTAGGAGAGCGGTGCTCTATCCCCTGAGCTACGAAGGCGTGCGACCACTGACAGGGTAGCCGATGGGTTCGGGTGTGGGGTTCCGGGTTTTCTTCTGACGTCGTAGCGTCCGGAGGTGTAGTGGATGTGTTCGTTCGACCTGCTGAAAGGGCCTCGCCTCAGATGGAGCCGCAGTTCGCAGACACCGCGCCCGGAGCCGATCCCGGAGCCGATCCGGTCGTTGCACTCCTCACCGGGCCCGGTGCGCCCTTCGCTGTCGCGCGGGGGGAGCGCGGTGGGCTCGAGTACGTCGACGGGCCGCAGACCCTGCGGGAGTTCGTCGAGACGACCTGGGCCTTCGGGGACACGGATTTCTTGATCGCGGAGGGCAAGAGGCTCAGCTATGGGGAGTTCTTCGCCGCCGCGTCCGCGCTCGCACGTCGGTTCGTGGAGGAGTACGGGCTGCGGCCCGCGGACCGTGCCGTGGTCGCCATGCGCAATCACCCGGAGTGGCAGATCGCCTTCTGGGCCGCGCAGTTGGCGGGGCTCGTCGCCGTTCCGCTGAACGCCTGGTGGACCGCCGACGAGTTCGCGTACGCCCTCGGTGACTGTGAGCCGGGCGTGCTGCTCGTCGACGGGGAGCGGCTGGAGCGGGTCGGGCCGTGGCTGGCGGGGCAGGGGGGTGGGGAGGAGAGGCTGCCGTGGACCCTTGTTTTTCATCATGACGGTGATCTGCCGGGCGGCGACCGCTTCGAGCGGTACGAGGATCTGCCCGCCGCCGATCCCGCGTTCGGGCCGCCCGACGTGGAGGTGGGGCCCGATGACGACGCCACCATTATTTATACGTCGGGGACCACGGGGCGGCCCAAGGGTGCCGTCGCCACGCACCGCGCGCATATGGGTGCCATCGCCAACCCCCGTTATTTCGCGGCCCTTTCGGCCCTGCGGCGCGGGCAGATCCCCGGGCAGGGGCCCACGCCCGTAGCACTGCTCACCTTCCCCTTCTTCCACGTCGCCGCGTTCACCGGCTTCTACGCGGCGATGTCGGCGGGCGGCACCCTCGTCCTGCTGAGGAAGTGGGACGCGGGCAAGGCGCTGGAGGCGATCCGGGAGTACAGGATCACGAATTACGGGGGCGTGCCCGCGACCGCGCTGCAGCTCCTCGACGCCGCCGAGGCCGCGGGTGACGCGATGCCGACGCTCGCCATGTTCAACACGGGGGGCGCCGCCGCGCCGCCCGACCTGGTGGCCCGGCTCACCGCCCGGTTCGGGGAGCGGGTGGAGCCGCGTAACGGATACGGGCTGACCGAGACGCTCGGCGGTGTCACCGCCAACTTCGGCGCCGAGTACCGGGCCCACCCCGAGAGCGTGGGCCGGCCTGCGCCCGCCGTGGAGGTGCGGGTTGCGGGGGCGGGTGGTGAGGAGGTCCCTGAGGGTGAGGTCGGGGAGCTGTGGCTGCGCGGGCAGTCGGTGATACGCGGCTACTGGCGTGACGAGGCGGCGACGGCGGCGGCGTTCGCGCCGGGCGGCTGGTTCAGGACCGGGGACCTCGCGACGCTGCGGGACGGGCGGGTCAGCGTCGTCGACCGGATCAAGGACATGGTGATCCGCGGCGGCGAGAACGTGTACTGCGTGGAGGTGGAGGCCGTCCTGCACGACCACCCGGACGTCCTCGACGCGGCGGTGCTCGGGGTGCCGCACCCGGTGCTCGGCGAGGAGGTCGCCGCGGTCGTGCAGGTCAGGCCGGGGTCGGGGCTGGACGCGGACGAGATCCGGGCGCACGTCGGCAAGTCCCTCGCGGCGTTCAAGGTGCCCGCCCACGTGCTCCTGCGGGAGGCCCCGCTGCCGCGCAACGCGACCGGCAAACTCCTGAAGCGGGAGCTGCGCGGGCCGGTGGGGGAGGCGGTGGGGGAGACGGTGGCCCCACAATGCCCGGCATCGGACGGCCCGCGGCAGCCACCGGCTATTTCCGGGTGACCAGCACCCGGTAGCCACCGGCTATTTCCGGGTGACCAGCACCCGGTACCCGCCGGCTATTTCCGGGTGACCAGCACCCGGTAGTCCCCGTTCGGGTCCGCGCCCGTGACCTTGATCCGCACGCCCGTCCTGGGGTCCTTGAAGGTCTGGCCCGGGGTGAAGGGCGCGTCGGAGAGCTCCGCGTGCACGTTCGGGCTGCGGGTGCAGCCGCCGCTGTTCCGGGTGGCGTCCTCGACGGTGATGGGGCCGTGCCCGGTGTCGACACCGGCGTCGACCTTGTAGACGAGGACGCCGGGGCGGCACACGGCCTCGTCGTTGCCCTCGTGGGTGCGGACCTCGATCGCGTAACCGGTCTTCGCCGTGAGCGGGACGAACACGAGCTTCGTGCCGCCGGCGCGGCCGAGCGGGGACAGGGTGTGCTCGGTCGTGCCGCTCGCCGACGCGCAGCTGACCTGGTCGTTCCCGAGCCAGCCCAGCTTCCACTTGTGCCAGCCGAGCATGTCGTTGTTGGCGCCCCAGTCCTCGCTCATGATGTCCCAGTGGCCGACGGCGCCGCCGCCGTCCTGGGTGTAGAGGTCGGGCAGGCCGAAGGTGTGGCCGTTCTCGTGGGGCAGGACGCGGTAGCCGGTCTCGGCGTACGAGCCGGAGCCGTCGTCCTGGCGGCTGTAGACGAACGAGGCGTTGGAGATCGGGACTCCGTCCGCGACCGGCGCCTCGTGGTTGCCGGCGAACGTCACGGACAGCACGGTGTCCAGGGCCGAGGGGCCCGCGTTCGGGGTGACCAGGATGTTGACCAGGTCGTAGTCGCGGAAGTCCACGTCGGGGTCGGCCTTCGCCACGATGTCGTCGACGAGGTCGCGGTAGCCGGGGTCGAAGGGCGCGCCGCGCTCTATGCCGTACGCGGAGAACGGCTTCGGCATGCGCAGCCAGTGGCTGATCGGCGCCTCGGGGCGGTAGTCGAGCTTCCCGTACGAGGCGGTGCGGAACCACGCCTGGGTCTGCGGGAAGAACTCGGCGAGGCGGTCGTGCGCGCTGCCCCGGCCGGGGGCGTCGGGGAAGTCGACCATGAGAGACAGGGCGTGGACGGTGCCCGTGGAGCGGGCGTAGCCGGGCTGGGTGGGCACGCCCTCCGACATCTGTACGCCGAGCTTGCCCCGGATCATGCAGGGGCTGAGCGCGGTCGACCGGGACAGCGATACGGGGCCCGCGCCGCCCGGGGACGGGGACTCCGCCATGAAGCGGCCCGTGCTCGCCGAGGTGCTGACGGCGAGGGCCACGGCGGCGAGCCCGGCGAGCCCCGCGCTGCGCCGGGCCCTGCGTATGCGTTGCCGCATGAGATCGCCTCACCCTCGGTCCCCGGCGGCACCGAGAGCGGGCCGCGCCGTTTCGATCACCCTGTGACGGGGTGTGCGGGGCCGCTCGCTGGGTGCGCCGATCGTGGGGTTTTCGAGAATGTGACGCAGGTCACAAAAGGGCCGGGAAATAACCGGGGAGGCATTCCCCGTTTAGCCAGGTGTCCGGATGAAACGGGGACTCGCTCCCCGGATCGGAAGGACGCCGGAGAATCGTCGGAACGCCCGCCGGAAGGAGCAAGACCCATGAGTGCCGCCGCCTCGGCCCACGCCCCCGCCACGCACCCGCGCCGCGTGCCCAAGCCGCGCGCCGACGCGCTGCGCAACAGGGAGCGGATCGTCGCCGCGGCCCGCGAGATGGTCGTCGAACACGGCGCAGAGGTCCCGATGGACGAGATCGCCCGCCGGGCGGGCGTCGGCAACGCCACCGTCTACCGGCACTTCGCCGACCGCGCCGAACTGCTCCGGCACGTCGTCCTCTCCGTCATGGACAGCGTCATCGCCCACGCCGAACACGCGATCGCCGTCGCGGACGCCGACCCGGACGCCTCCTTCGGCGCCCTGCGTACGTTCGTGCACGCGGCCGCCGACGAACGGATCGGCGCCCTGTGCCCGATGCTCTCGTCCGGCTTCGACAAGGATCACCCCGACCTGTTGGCCGCCCGCGACCGCCTGGAGGCCGGCACCGAGGGTGTCATGGAGCGGGCCCGCGCGGCCGGGAAGCTGCGCGCCGACATCGCCGCCGGGGACCTGATGGTCGCCCTCTCCCAGCTCACCAGGCCGCTGCCCGGCATCGCCTGCCTGGACATCGACCGCTTCGTCCACCGCCATCTGCAGCTGTTCCTGGACGGCCTCATGACACCGGCCCGCTCGGAGCTCCCGGGTGAGCCCGCGACTCTGGAGGACCTCCGGCAGGCCTGAGTCATCCCGCCCCGCCGGCGCGCGGGGCCCTCATCGCTTCCGTAACACCCGATATTTCACGCTTATTTGAGACTTGGAGTCCCCTCGTGGCTACCCCCTTGCCAAAAACAGGTCTGCCCCAGGCAGACGCCATGCGCTGGAAAGCGCTCGTCTTCATCGCGCTCGCCCAGCTGATGGTCGTGCTCGACGCGACCATCGTGAACATCGCGCTGCCGTGGGCCCAGCACGACCTCGGCATCTCCGACGGCAACAAGCAGTGGGTCATCACGGCCTACGCGCTGGCCTTCGGCGGACTGCTTCTGTTCGGCGGCCGGATCGCCGACCTGTGGGGCCGTAAGCGGACCTTCGTCACCGGACTGGTCGGCTTCGCCCTCGCGTCCGCGCTCGGCGGCGCGGCCCAGGGTGAGGCGATGATGCTCGGCGCCCGCGCCCTGCAGGGCATGTTCGGCGCGCTGCTCGCGCCCGCCGCGCTCTCCCTGCTCGCGGTGACGTTCACCGACGCCAAGGAGCGCGCCAAGGCCTTCGGCATCTACGGTGCGATCGCGGGTGGCGGCGGCGCCGTCGGCCTGATCCTCGGCGGCTTCCTCACCGAGTACCTGAACTGGCGCTGGACGTTCTTCGTGAACATCCCGTTCGCGGTCATCGCGGCCGCGGGCGCCTACTTCGTCATCCGTGAGCCGGCCGGTTCCCGCAACCGCTCGTCGCTCGACATCCCGGGCGTCGTCCTGTCGACCCTCGGCCTGGTCTCCCTGGTCTACGGCTTCACGCGCGCCGAGTCCGACGGCTGGTCCGACGCGGTGACGGTCGGCATGTTCGTGGCCTCCGCGGTGCTGCTGCTCGCGTTCGTCTTCACCGAGTCCAAGGTCCGCTCGCCGCTGCTCCCGCTGCGCGTCCTGCTCGACCGCAACCGCGGCGGCGTCTACCTCTCGCTCGGCCTCGCCGTCATCGCGATGTTCGGCCTGTTCCTCTTCCTCACGTACTACCTCCAGGTCGTACGCGGCTACTCGCCGGTGACCACCGGCTTCGCGTTCCTGCCGATGATCGTCGGCATGATCACGGGCTCCACGCAGATCGGCGCCCGTCTGATGACCCGGGTCCGCCCGCGGCTGCTCATGGGCCCCGGCTTCCTGGTCGCCGCGCTCGGCATGCTGCTCCTGACCCAGCTGGAGATCAACTCGTCGTACCCGGCCCTGATCCTGCCCGCGCAGCTGCTGCTCGGCCTCGGTATGGGTACGGCGTTCATGCCCGCCATGTCGCTGGCCACGCACGGGGTGCAGCCGCGTGACGCCGGCGTCGCCTCCGCGATGGTCAACACCTCGCAGCAGGTCGGCGGCGCGATCGGCACCGCCCTCCTGAACACGATCGCCGCGTCCGCGACCACCGCCTACGTCGCCGCGCACGCGGCCGGCGCCACCAACGCCAAGCTCCTCCAGGCGCAGGCCATGGTGAACGGCTACACCCACGCCATCTGGTGGGCCGTCGGCATCCTCGCCGCGGCGGCCACGATCGCCCTCACCCTGATCAACACGGGTGTCCCGGGCAGCGCGGCCCCGACGGCCTCCGGTTCCACGGAGGGCGCCGAGGACGAGGTGCAGATCCCGGTGGTCGCGCACTGACCCCGTAGGACGTGCACTGACCCGTAGGACGTGCACTGACCCCGTAGAAGACGCGGGGCGCTACCGGAGCCAGGGCAGGTCCGCGCCCGCCTCCTTCGGCTGAAGTCCCTCGGCGACGATCCTCATGATCTCGCCGAGGGACTTCTGCTGTTCCGGGGAGAGACGGTCGAAGAGGGCCTGCCGGACGGCGGCGACATGGCCGGGCGCGGTCCGCGTCAGGACCTCGTACCCCTCGTCGGTGAGGCAGGCCAGCTGGCCGCGCTTGTCGGAGGGGCAGTCCTCGCGGCGCACCCAGCCGTTCTTCTCCAGGCGGGCGATCGCGTGCGAGAGGCGGGAGCGGGTGATCTTCGCGTGCATGGCCAGCTCGGTCATCCGCAGCCGCCGGCGGGGCGCCTCGGCGAGCTGGACGAGCAGCCCGTAGTAGATGTGCGGCATGCCCGCGTCCCGCTGGAGTTGCCGGTCGAGGTGGTCCTCGAGCAGCGTGGAGGCATGGCGGTACGCGAGCCAGGTGCGCTGTTCCTCGTCCGTGAGCCAGTGCGGGGCCTGGGTCCTGGCTGCCTCGGTCCTGGCTGCCTGGGTCTTGGCCGCCTGGGTCCGGGCTGCCTCGGTGGGTGCCGTCGTCATGGATTCCACTGTACGCACCTCCTTCTTGAAGATTAAACAATCGGGTACTACTCTGTCAGTACAGCTTGAGACTTCAAGTAATTCTGGGAGTGTCGCCATGAGCGTCGCCATGCGTATGCCCGCCCTCTACCTCAGCCACGGTGCGCCGCCGCTCGCCGACGACGCCCTGTGGACCGGCCAGCTCGCCGAGTGGTCGGCCGACCTGCCGCGCCCCCGGGCGATCCTGATGGTCTCCGCGCACTGGGAGGAGGCCCCGCTCGCCCTCGGCGCCACCGAGACCGTGCCGCTCGTCTACGACTTCTGGGGCTTCCCCGAGCACTACTACCAGGTGCGCTACGAGGCCCCCGGCGCCCCCGAACTGGCCGATTCCGTACGCAAGCTGCTGCGCGGCCCCGGCACTCCCGTGCAGGACATCCCGGACCGCGGCCTCGACCACGGCGCGTACGTGCCGCTCGTCGAGATGTATCCCGGCGCCGACATCCCGGTCCTGCAGATCTCCATGCCGACGCTCGACCCGCAGAAGCTGATGGACATCGGGCGCAAGCTCGCACCGCTGCGGGACGAGGGCGTCCTGATCGTCGGCTCCGGCTTCTTCACGCACAACCTCGCCGCGCTGCGGCAGGGCGGCATCCCGGCCTGGTCGTCCGAGTTCGACGACTGGGGGCACCGGGCCCTGGAGAGCGGTGACGTCGACGCCCTCCTCGACTTCACCCACAAGTCCCCGGCGGGGCAGCTCGCCCACCCGCGCACCGAGCATTTCGCGCCGCTGTTCGTGGCGATGGGCGCGGCGGACGCGGGCGGCGAGCTGGACGCGCAGCGCAGCGTCATCGACGGGTTCTGGATGGGGCTGGCGAAGCGGTCGGTGCAGTTCGGCTAGGCGCAGTTCGGCTAGGTGCTGGTGCTGGTGGCGGTACCGGTGCCCAGTGGCTTCTCGTACCAGGCCACGTCCCAGTAGCGGCCGAACTTCCGGCCGACCTCGCGGTACGTGCCCACGTGCGTGAAGCCGAAGCGGGCGTGCAGGCGCGCCGAGGCCTCGTTCGGCTGTGTGATCCCCGCGTACGCGCGGTGGACGTCCTCTCCCGCGAGCGCCTCGAAGAGCGCCTTGTAGAGCAGGGTGCCGATGCCCCGGCCGCCCGCGTCGGGCGCGCAGTAGACGCTGACCTCTACCGAGGTGGCGTAGGCGGCCTTGGCGCGGAAGGGGCCCGAGGTCGCGTAGCCGAGGATCCGGCCGGAATCGCGCTCCTGGGCAACCAGCAGCCGGTGCCGGCCGTCTTCAGGGTGGGAGAGCAGCCAGGGACGGCGCTCCCGCGGGGTGAAGACGTCCGTGTCAAAGGTGACCGGCGTCTCACGGACATAGTGGTTGTAGATGGCGGTGAGCGTGTCGAGATCGTCCTCGGCTCCCGGCCTGACCTGCACTTCTGCGGACTCCGTCACCCGTGCGGACCTCTCCGTATCCGGCCGATGGCGGCACAGGGTACTGCATGATCACGAAAATCGATGGTCGGCTTGGGAATTCTGTCCGGATTCCAGTCGTTGTTTCCATCGGATGCAGGGCACCCGGGAGGGTGTCCGGGACACCACAGGACCACAGGACCTGTCCACCGCAGGCCCCCGCCCACCATCGCAAGGGAGCACGCATGGCAACCCGTGCCGTCGCCCGTCGTAAGTCCGCCGCCCCCGGCGAGACCGACGGCGCACGCAGTGTTCGCGCCGTAGGCGGCGAGATCGCCGACCGCGACCTGGTCGGCATGTACCTCGACGAGATCGCGCGTACACCGCTGCTCGACGCCGCCAGGGAAGTCGAACTGTCACAGGCCATCGAGGCGGGTGTGTACGCCCGGCAGATCCTCGACGGTGAGGCAGAGAGCAAGGCCGCGGACGGCGCGTCCCGCGAGGAGCTCGAGGCGCTCGTCGCCGAGAGCGAGCGGGCCAAGGACATCTTCATCAAGTCCAACCTGCGCCTGGTCGTGGCCGTCGCACGCCGTTACCCGAGGAGCGGACTCCCCCTGCTCGACCTCATCCAGGAGGGGAACGCGGGCCTGGTGCGCGCGGTCGAGAAGTTCGACTACCGCAAGGGCTTCAAGTTCTCCACGTACGCGACGTGGTGGATCCGTCAGGCCATCACGCGGTCGATAGCCGACCAGTCGCGCACGATCCGGCTCCCCGTCCACCTGGTGGAGGAGCTGGGCCGCATCCGCCGCGTCCAGCGCGAGTTCAACAAGAAGAACGGCAGGGACCCCGGTCCCGAGGAGGTCGCCGCCGAGCTCGACACCAAGCCCGAGCGCGTCGTCGACGTCCTGGACTGGGCCCGCGACCCGGTCTCGCTGAACATGCCGGTCGACGACGAGGGCGAGACCCAGTTCGGTGACCTCCTGGAGGACACGTCCGCCGTGTCGCCCGAGCAGTCCGTCCTCACGCTGCTGCGCAGCGAGGAGCTGGACGACCTCATCGGGCGCCTCGACCAGCGGACGGCGTCCATCATCAAGATGCGGTACGGGATCGACGACGGGCGTGAGCGGACGCTCACGGAGGTCGGCAAGGAGCACGGGCTCACGCGCGAGCGGATCCGGCAGATCGAGAAGCACGCTCTTCTTGAGCTGAAGAAGCTGGCGCGGGACACCGGGTTCGACGCGGCGGCGTAAGGGTGGTCCGGGGCGTGGTTTCTGGGGGCGCTGCCCCCAGACCCCCCGGCGTCCCTTGTCCTCAAACGCCGGACGGGCTGGATGAGGTGCCGGACGGGCTGAATGGGGTGCCGGCCCCGCTGGATGAAGCGGGTTGCGTCGCTCTGTTTAGGCGTGCACCCAACTCCCTTATGTAGTCGACCAGTTCATCCGGGCCGTGTGCCGTGAACTCGCAGTCCACCATGGCGAGCCGTAGCGCCAGCCACTCGACGGAGTCGGACGCGGCGGCGCGTAGCCGGCACCGGCCGTCGGGCTCGGCCACCGGTGCGCCGAGCGCCGAAGGCAGTCGCGCCGCCACGAATTCCGCCGGGGCGTCGAACGTCACGTCGATGTCGTACGAGGGCCGCCCGCGCCCCGACATGGACCGCCGGAGGTACTCCGCCGCGTCCCCCGTCGGCAGCTCCCGCGGCACGAACCGCGCACCCGTGGCGAACGGCTCCGTGACCCGGTCCACGCGGAACGTGCGCCAGTCGTCGCGGTCTATGTCGTACGCCACGAGATACCAGCGCCGCCCCGTCGACACCATCCGGTACGGCTCCGTGAGCCGCCGGGACTCCGTGCCGTCGCCCGAGCGGTAGCGGAACCGCAGCCGCTCCTGCCCCGCCGTCGCAGACGCGAGGACCGTGAGCGTCTCCGTCGCGATGGACGCCCCGTCCCCGCTGGTCAGCGGCATCGTCGCGGCCTGCAGCGTGGCGACCCGGTGCCGCAGGCGCGAGGGCAGCACCTGTTCCAGCTTGGCGAGCGCCCGTACGGACGCCTCCTCGACCCCCTCGACGGCGTGCCCGGCACCGGCCCGCAGGCCGACCGCGATGGCCACCGCTTCCTCGTCGTCCAGGACGAGCGGGGGCAGCGCCTTGCCCGCGACGAGGCGGTAGCCGCCGTCCGCGCCCATCGACGCCTGCACGGGATAGCCGAGGTCGCGCAGCCGGTCCACGTCGCGGCGCACGGTCCGCCGCGAGACGCCGAGGCGGCCGGCGAGTTCACCGCCGGGCCACTCGCGCGGGGTCTGGAGCAGGGAGAGCAGCTGGAGCAGCCGGGCCGGGGTGTCGGTGGTCATGGTGCGTCCCCTCTCGTTTCGCGAATCGCGCCGTTCGAGACGCGTATCGCGCCGTACTCGTATCGCGGCGCAGTTGTTATCGACGCGGCCCAGCATGCGCGCGATCTAGGACACAGGCTGACCTATATGCCTTCTAGTCTCACCGTATGACTTCACCCGTGACCACCCCCGACAGGCGACGCTGGTTCGCCCTGGCCATCGTGATGACGGCCGCTTTCATGGACCTCGTCGACGTGACGATCGTCAACGTCGCGATCCCGTCGATCCAGCGCGACGCGGGCGCCACCGTAAGCCAGATCCAGTGGATCACCGCTGGATACGCACTCGCGTTCGCCGCGGGCCTGATCACCGGCGGGCGGCTCGGCGACATCTACGGCCGCAAGCGGCTCTTCCTCATCGGTATCGCCGGTTTCACGCTCGCCTCGGCGCTGTGCGGCTTCGCCGCGAACCCCGAGGTGCTTGTCGCCTCGCGCATCCTCCAGGGCGGCATGGCCGCGATGATGGTGCCGCAGGTCCTCTCGATCGTGCACGCCACCTTCCCGGCGGAGGAGCGCGGCAAGGTCTTCGGCATGTTCGGCATGATCGTCGGCCTGGGCGCCGTGTCGGGCCCTGTGCTCGGCGCGCTGCTCACCGAGTGGAACCTGTTCGGCCTCGAATGGCGCCCGATCTTCCTGATCAACCTGCCCGTCGGCATCGCGGGACTGCTGCTCGGCCGCGCGTTCATCAGCGAGTCCAAGGCGCCGCGCGCCCTCAAGCTCGACCTCGTGGGCGTCGTCCTGGTCACGCTCGGCCTGCTCATGCTGATCTACCCGCTGACGCGCGGCCGTGAGCTGGGCTGGCCGCTGTGGGGTCACCTCGTGATGGCGAGCAGCGTCCTCGTCTTCGGCGCGCTCGTCGCCTACGAGAAGTACAAGGCGCGGCGTGACGGTTCGCCGCTGATCGAGCTGTCGCTGTTCAAGGTGAAGAGCTTCGCGGCCGGCATCGCCGTCCAGGTCGTCTTCGGTGTCGCGCTCGGCATCTTCTTCCTGGTCTGGACCATGTACATGCAGGTGGGCCTGCACTGGACGGCCCTGCACGCGGGCCTGACCGGGATCCCGTTCTCCATCGCGGTCTCGGCGGCGGCGGGGATCTCCGTACAGAAGCTGGTGCCGCGGTTCGGCCGCAAGGTGCTCCAGGCCGGAGCGCTGGCGATGATCGCCGGGCTGCTGATCTACATCTGGGAGGCCGGGCACTACGGCGCCGGGATCAACTCGTTGCAGATGGCGCTGCCGCTCGTCGTGATGGGCGCCGGCATGGGCCTCATCGTGGCCCCGCTGACCGACGCGGTGCTGTCCGAGGTGCCGAAGGAGCACGCGGGTTCGGCGTCCGGACTGATCAACACCGTGCAGCAGATGGGTACGGCGCTCGGCCTCGGCCTGGTCTCCGTCGTCTTCTTCGGGGCGATCGGCGACCACCTCGTACCGGCCGCGGTCGGGCAGGCGTTCACGGACGCGTTCCGCGACTCGCTGTGGTGGGTCGTCGCGGTGCTCGGCGCGATCTTCCTGCTGATGTTCGCGCTGCCGGCCCGGCCCGCCCAGCACGTCGAGGGGGGCGCGCAGGACGCGGAGGCCCCTCCGGTCGCAAAGGGCACGGAGAAGGAATCCGAACTGGTCTAGGGCCTGCGTTACTCCGGGTGGGCGGGCTCTCGCGCTGCGGCGCGGGGGCCCGCCCACGCGTCGTTCACCTCGCCGCGTGGATCTCCGCGCGGCTCGCCTCCGTGTCCAGGGACGCGAGGACGCCGCGCGGGTCGCCGCCGCGCACCACCGCCTTGCCGATGTCCGTTCGGATGGCGGTCTGCACCTCGGGCCAGGACGCCAGGTTCGCCGGCTGGAACTCGGCCTTCGGCATCTGGTCGATGAACTTCCACAGCGGGCGCCGGGCCGGATCGGAGCGCAGGGTGTCCGACGCCGACGCCGTCACGGGCAGCGCCGCCGCCCCGCCGCTGTACGCGACCGACGTCTTCTTCTTGTACAGGTACGTCAGGAAGTCACCGCAGGCCTTCTTGTGACCGTTCTGGTTGAACGCGAGCATCCAGCCGTTGAGGCCGAGCGGCGGCGCCTCGCCCCCTCCCTTCATGGGGAAGGCGGCATGCGCGTACGGGAACTTCGTCTGTTCGAGGGCGGGCAGCAGGACGGGGTGCGCGAGCATCATGCCGATCTGGCCGCGCATGAACTGCGCGTACGCCGGCGTCCGGGACAGGCGGTGCGGGGCGGAGCCGGCCAGGCCGTCGGCGACGAGATTGTCGCGCAGCCACGTCAGCGTCGCGATGTTGCTGGGGGTGGCGAACTCGTAGCCGGTGACGCCCGCGTACGTGCCGCCGCCCGCGAGGAGCCACGAGAGGGCCTCGTCCTCGGCGGCCTCGGGGCCGAGCTGGAGGCCGTAGGGCGTCGGTACGCCGATCCGCTTCAACGCCTGTGCGGCGGTGCGCAGTTCGTCCCAGGAGGTGGGCGCGGAGACACCGGCCGCTTTGAAGAGCCTCGTGTTGTAGAAGAGGCGCGGGGTGCTGGCCAGGACCGGGATGCCGTACTGGACGTAGTGGGAGACGCCGGCCTGGGCGAACGACTGGATGAAGTCGGCCTGGGTCGGGATGTCGAACAGTTCGGACACCGGGTAGAGCTTGCCCGCCTCGGCGTACGTCGCGAAGTAGTTGGACTGGGCGATGTCCGGGGCCTTGCCCGCCTTCACGCGGTCGGCGATCGCCTTGTCGAGCTTGAGGTACGGGATCCGCTCGACATGGATCTCGACGTCCGGATTGACCTTTTGGTAGTCCTTGGCGACGGTGCCCCAGTCGTCGCCGATCTTCGAGCCGACGGTCTTGTCGTAGCTGCCCACCATGAGGTGGAGCGAGGTCTTCGACGAACCGGAACCGCAGCCGCTGAGCCCGTAGGCCGCGGCGCCGGTGAGCCCGGCCGTCTGAAGAAGGAAACGTCGCCGCCGCACTGCTCTCGCCCACCCTTGGTCGAACACCGGATCAGTGGCAGATTCTGCCACATAGGCATACCATGACTTTATGGCCGGAATCTCGACGACTGAGACGCTGACGGAGCGACGCAAGGCCGCCACCCGCCTGGACATCGCCCGCACCGCCGCGGCCCTCTTCGTGGCGGACGGTCTGCGCGCCACCCGCGCCGAGGACATCGCCCGCGCCGCCGGAGTCGCACCGCGCACCTTCTACCGTTACTTCCCCACCAAAGAGGAAGCCGTCGCACCGCTCTTCGCCGCGGGCGCCCAGATGTGGGCGGAGGCCGTGCGCAGTGCCCCGGCGGACCTGTCCGTGCCCGACGCGCTGCGGCACGCGGTCGCCGAGGCGCTCACGGCCAACGCCGAATCCCTGGAGTGGATCAGGTCCCTGCTGCGCATGGCGGCGGAGAGCCCGGCGCTCCAGGCGGTGTGGGGCAGCGCCTGCCACGCCTCCGAGGCCACGCTTCTGGCGGTGCTGGAGGAGCGGGTCGGGGAGCGGGCGGAGGAGCGGGCAGGGGAGCGGGCGGCGGAGGCCGGTGGCGCGGACGCCCCGCTGACGCCCGTACCGCTCGCCCTGCGCATGGCCGCCGGTGTCGCGAGTACCGCCGTGCGCGTCGGTGTGGAGACCTGGGCGGCGAGCGACGCCCCGGCCGCCGGCGAACTCGGACCCGCGGCACTCGCCACGCGCTGCCTCGCGTCGCTGGGCGACTTCTCGTGGGCGCCGACGTAGGCCGACGTAGGCCGACCGCCCGACCCCCGCGGCCCTCGAACCCTTTCGGACCCCACAGGACCACCCTGAGCAACCCCGAACCGCCCCGAACCCCCTTGTCCCACCCCCGACTTCTTCAGGAGCCCGTCATGAACAACCTCACCGGCAAGACCGTCCTCATCACCGGCGGAGCCCGCGGTATCGGCGCCGAGGTCGCGCGCTTCGCCGTCGAGGCCGGTGCGAACGTCGTCGTCACCGACGTCCTGGAGGACGAGGGCAAGGCCCTCGCCGCCGACCTCGGCGAGCGCGCCCGCTTCGTGCGCCACGACGTGACGTCGGAGGAGGACTGGGCGGCCGTCGCCGCGTTCGCCGTCGCCGAGTTCGGCGGGTTCGACGGGCTGGTCAACAACGCGGGCATCTCCACCGGCATGCCCCTGGAGACGGAGTCGGTCGAGCACTTCCGCAAGGTCATCGACATCAACCTCACCGGCGTCTTCATCGGCATGAAGACGGCCATCAACGCGATGAAGGACAGCGGCGGCGGCTCGATCGTCAACATCTCCTCCGCCGCCGGCCTGATGGGCCTCGCCATGACCAGCTCCTACGGCGCCTCCAAGTGGGCCGTACGCGGCCTGACCAAGGTCGCCGCGGTCGAGCAGGGCACGGCCAAGATCCGCGTGAACTCCGTGCACCCCGGCATGACGTACACCCCGATGACCGCCCAGGTCGGCATCCAGCGGGGTGACGGGAACTACCCGAACACCCCGATGGGCCGCGTCGGCGAGGCGGACGAGATCGCCAAGGCCGTCGTGTTCCTGCTCTCGGACGACTCCTCGTACGTGACCGGCGCCGAGCTCGCCGTGGACGGCGGCTGGACCACCGGCCCGACGATCAAGTACGTCATGGGCCAGTAGGCGCATCGGTACAGCCCCTCTGACGGGCCCGGTTCTCCGCGGGGAGGACCGGGCCCGTTTGCCGTGTCTGCAGACCCGGCGACGGGCAGAAGCCCGTTTGTGTCTGTCGTGTGCCCGAACCTGTTTACTTTCTGGAAATCCAGTCGTAGCCTCGAAGAGAAACCACAGACTCGGGCACGATCGGGCAAGAGGTTCGGAGGCAAACGGACATGTACGCACCGGAGCGGCAGCAGGAGATCCTCCGTCTCGCGCGTGACAGCGGACGAGTGGACGTGCTGTCCCTGGCCGAGGAGTTCCAGGTCACCGCCGAGACCATCCGGCGCGACCTGAAGGCCCTGGACCGGGCCGGTCTCGTACGGCGCGTGCACGGCGGTGCCATACCGGCCGGGCGCCTCGACTTCGAGCCCGACGTCACCGAGCGCGAGGGCACCGCGGCCGACGAGAAGGACCGCATCGCCCGGCTCGCGCTCGCCGAGCTCCCCGACGACGGCACCGTGATCCTCGACGCGGGCACCACCGTCGCCCGCCTCGCCGCGTCGCTGCCCCTGGACTCGGCGCTCACCGTCGTCACCCACGCGCTGCCCACCGCGGCCCGCCTCGCCGACCACCCCGGCGTCCAGCTGCACCTCGTCGGCGGCCGCGTCCGCCAGCGCACGCGGGCCGCCGTCGACGCCTGGGCGCTGCGTGCGTACGGGGAGATCCGCGCCGACGTCCTTTTCCTCGCGGCCAACGGCTTCTCCGCCGAGCACGGCCTGACCACCCCCGACCTCGCCGAGGCCGCCGTCAAGCGTGCGGCCGTCGCCGCCGCCCGCCGGGTCGTCCTGCTCGCGGACTCCGCCAAGTACGGGCAGGAGCACTTCGCCCGCTTCGGCGACCTGTCGGACGTGGACCTGCTGATCACCGACAGCGGCCTCAGCCCCGAGGACGCCGCCGCCATCGAGAAGGGCGGCACGGAGGTGGTCCGCGCATGAACCCCGCGACCCGGGCCCACGGCACGCAAGCGACACCGGAAGACACCCCCGCCATGATCCTCACCGTCACCCCCAACCCGTCCCTCGACCGCACCTACGAGGTCCCGGCGCTCGACCGCGGCGAGGTCGTCCGCGCCACCGCCGAGCGCATGGACCCGGGCGGCAAGGGCGTCAACGTCTCGCGGGCCGTCGCCGCCGCCGGCGCCCCCACACTCGCCGTGCTGCCGCTCGGCGGCGCGCCCGGCGCCCTGGTCGCCGAACTCCTCGACGCCCAGGGGATCAGCGTCGCCCCCGTACCCGTCGCGGGACAGACCCGGTCCAACATCGCGGTCGCCGAGCCGGACGGAACGCTGACGAAGATCAACGCGCCGGGCCCCGAACTCACCTCCGAGGAAGCCGAGTCGCTGCTCTCCGTCGTCGGCGAGCGCTCCGCCGGCGCCGCCTGGGTCGCCTGCTGCGGCAGCCTCCCGCGCGGCCTCGCCCCGTCCTGGTACGCCGAACTGGTGGCCCGCGCCCACGCGGCCGGCGCCCGGATCGCGCTCGACACCTCGGGCCCAGCACTCCTCGCGGCCCTGCGTGAACGCCCCGACGTCGTCAAGCCGAACGCCGAGGAGCTCGCCGAAGCGGTCGGTCGCCCGCTCGCCACCGTCGGCGACGCGGTCAAGGCGGCGGAGGAGCTGCGTGACCTCGGCGCGCACGCCGTCCTCGCCTCGCTGGGCGCGGACGGGCAGTTGCTCGTCGACGGCTCGGGCGCCTGGTTCGCCACGGCGCCCGTCGACACCGTCCGCAGCAACGTCGGCGCGGGCGACTCGTCCCTGGCCGGCTTCCTCATCGCGGGCGGCACGGGCCCGCGGGCGCTGGCCTCGGCGGTCGCCCACGGCGCCGCGGCGGTCCAACTCCCGGGCAGCGCGATGCCGACGCCCCAGGATCTGGCGCTGGAGGCGGTCACGCTCATGTCTCACGTCCCGCTCGACCGAGCCTTGACGGAGCCGGCGCCATGACGCGCCCCGTAAGGGGCGCGGGGAACTGCGCGATCAACCCCCACGGACCCGCACCCGCCCCACTCCCCAACCCCCCCCGTCCCCACCCTCCCCGCCCCCGCCACCCAGGCGATACGCCTAAGGAGCCCGCGATGAGCGAGATGATCACCGCGGAACTGGTCGATCTCGACCTGTCCGCCGACACCAAAGAGGCGGCGGCCCGCGCCCTCGCCGAGCGGATGGCCGCCCAGGGCCGGGTGACCGACCTGGACGGCTTCCTCGCCGACGTCGCGGCCCGCGAGGCGCAGATGCCGACCGGCCTCGACGGCGGCATCGGCATCCCGCACTGCCGCAGCGAGCACGTCACCGAGCCGACACTGGCCTTCGGCCGCAGCGCGGACGGCATCGACTTCGGTGCGCCCGACGGTCCGGCGGACCTGATCTTCCTCATCGCCGCGCCGGCCGGCGCGGACGATGCCCACCTCACCATCCTGTCGTCCCTGGCACGGCAGTTGATGGACGAGGACTTCAAGGCGGCGCTGCGTTCGGCGACGGACGCGGGCGGCACGGCGGCGCTGATCCGCGGCGACGAACCGGCCCCCGAGCCCACGCCGGAACCGGAGGCGCAGGCCCCCGAGCCCGCGATCGCGGAGCCCGAGCCGGAGGCGTCGGTTCAGGAGCCCACGCCCACGTCCACGCCCGTGCCCGGGCCGGAGGCCCCCGCCCCCGCCCCCGCCGCGAAGTTCAAGATCGTCGCCGTCACCTCCTGTCCCACCGGCATCGCCCACACCTACATGGCGGCCGAGTCCCTGGAGAAGGCGGGCCGGGACGCGGGCGACGTGGAGGTGGCGGTCGAGACGCAGGGCTCGGCCGGTTTCACCCGCCTGTCCCCGGAGGTGATCGCCGCCGCGGACGCCGTGATCTTCGCGCACGACGTGCCCGTACGGGAGAAGGACCGGTTCGCCGGGAAGCCCACCGTCGACGTCGGCGTGAAGGCCGGCATCAACCGGCCCGGCGAGCTCATCGGCGAGGTCCGCGAGAAGGCGGCCCGGGGCGAGGTGACGTCGGCCGCCGCGGCCCCCGGCACCCCCGTGGAGCGCGCAGGCAGCGCGGGCGAGGGCTACGGCACCAAGCTGCGCAAGTGGCTGATGAGCGGCGTCAGTTACATGGTCCCGTTCGTCGCGGCCGGCGGCCTCCTCATCGCCCTCGGCTTCGCGATCGGCGGCTACAAGATCAACAAGGCGCCGTCCGTCATGGACCACTTCCTGTGGACGCAGACGGACAGCTGGGGCGCGCTGTTCTTCCAGATCGGCGTCGTGTCCTTCGGCTTCCTCGTCCCGGTCCTGGCCGGCTACATCGCGTACGGCATGGCGGACCGGCCGGGCCTCGTCCCGGGCTTCGTCGGCGGAGCGATCGCACTCACCATCAACGCGGGCTTCCTCGGCGGCCTGGCCGCGGGTCTCATCGCCGGTGGTGTGGTGATCGGGATCCAGAAGGTCAGGATCCCGCAGGCGCTGCGCGGCATCATGCCGGTGGTGGTGATCCCACTGATCTCCGCGGCGATCGTCGGGTTCCTGATGTTCGTGGTGATCGGCAAGCCCATCGCCTCCGCGCAGAAGGGCATGACCGACTGGCTGAACGGCCTCACGGGCGCCAACGCCATCCTGCTCGGCACGCTGCTCGGCCTGATGATGTGCTTCGACCTCGGCGGCCCGGTCAACAAGGTCGCGTACACGTTCGCCACCGCCGGTATCGCGGTCGCGAGCCCCAGCGACTCGGCCATGAAGATCATGGCCGCGGTGATGGCCGCGGGCATGGTCCCGCCGCTCGCCATGGCCCTCGCGACCACCGTGCGCGGCCGGCTCTTCACCAAGACCGAGCGCGAGAACGGCAAGGCGGCGTGGGTGCTCGGCGCCTCGTTCATCAGCGAAGGCGCGATCCCGTTCGCCGCGGCGGACCCGCTGCGCGTCATCCCCGCCTCGATGGCGGGCGGAGCGGTCACCGGCGCCCTGTCGATGGCCTTTGGCTGCACCCTGCGGGCCCCGCACGGCGGCATCTTCGTGGTCCCGCTGATCGGCAACCCGTTCCTGTACCTCATCGCCATCGCCGCCGGTGTCTGTGTGTCGACGGCCGTGGTCGTGGTCCTGAAGGGGATGCGGAAGCAGGCCCCCGAGGGCGGGGCGGCCGAGGCGGTCCCGGGTGAGCCGCGGGAGCCGGCGATATCGGTGGCCGCCTGACAGTCCGGAAGTCGCAAGTCACCACAAGTCGGCGGAACTGTCCGTTGATGCGAGATACGTCACGGTCCGGGGCCAAAGTCCCGGACCGTGGTGTTGACTGGCACCATGCCTGAGCACGTATCCGTCTTTCAGCAGATAGGTGTGGCGTTCCTCGCAGCCGTCACCGTGGTGTGGGTCGTCGGCCTCGTCCGGCTGATCCGCCATGTGGCCTGGGGCACGGGCCGGCCCCTCTCCTCGATGCCGGGCCAGGGCGGTCCGCCCGCCCGCGAGTCCGTGCCGCTGACACCGGCCGAGTGCGACGCGTTCGCCGGCCTGGTACGGCAGTTCGGCCGCCGCTAGCCGCTAGCCGCTAGCCGCTAGCCACCGCCGCCGGCCACTGCCACCAGCCGCTGTCTGCCATCCGCCATCCGCTTTCCGCGGGAATCGCCGCCTCAGCCGCAGCTGGGGCGTGAGCGGTTCGTGGCGCGGCGCTCCATCGCCGCGCGGGCCTCGTCCTGGGTGGCGTACACCTCGCACATGTGACGGCCGTCCGGTGTGGCCGTGTGCTCGATCTCCCAGAGGCTGACCTCGCTGCCGTCGTGCAGCAGGAACGCGTGCTCGTACAGCGTGAACCCGAGGCAGGGGCGGCCGAAGGCCTGGGTGATCTGGTGCGCGCACGCGGCGTGCAGGAGGCGGGCCGCGGCGGGGCCCGGGCCGTCCTCGTTCTCCGCGCGGCGCAGCAGACGGCGGGCGTGGTCCGCCGAGCCGTCGGCCGCGTAACTGCGGCGCGGCTCGGGGATCGACGGGAGCTGGAGGGGGAGCGGCAGCTCGAAGTCGGGGGCGGCTTCCGGGGGCAGCGGGAGGCGGTCCGTCGCCAGGCGGAGATCTTCCTCCGTGGTGTAGAGCTCGTGCTGGGTCAGCCGGCCGGGCATCGTGTTGTGGACGAGCTCCCACAGGGTGAGCGCGTGGCCGTCCGCGAGCAGCCACGTGTGCCGGTACGTCTCGCGGTGCAGGCCCGCGCTGTGGTGCGCGGAGTGCAGCGAACTGTCGTACGCGAGCGCGCAGTCGAGGCGGGCGAGGGCCTCGTCGGGCAGCTCGAAGGAGTTCAGGGCCCTCCCCAGGAGGCGCCCGAGGTGCTCATCCGGCTGGTGCGTGCCGTCCGGCTGATGCGACTCGTGCGACTCGGGTGGCTCGTACGCTGCGGTGTCGTACGGAACGCTCAAGGCATCTCCCGGCGTTGCTACATGTCACCTTGTGGGTGCATACCGTAGCCCCTAGGTCGGACATCGTGTCCTCAAAATCAGAAACGAACGGGCCGCCCCGGGAAGTTCCCGCGCGGCCCGCCCCGGTGAGCTGACCTCAACTCCCGTACAGATCCCGATAGGAGAGGAACGTCCCGCCCGGCCCTCGCACCGTCTCCGCCGCCAGCACCGCCCGCACGATCGCCCGCGTCACCACGTCCGCGCCCGCCGTGAGGACGTCGTTCAGCGCGAGGGGGTTCTTCTCGTCGAGCGGGCGGGCGCCGGTCGCCACGGCGAACACCGTGTCCCCGTCGTTCAGCAGGTGCACCGGACGCACCGCGCGCGCGATCCCGTCGTGCGACGTGCCCGCGAGCTTCTGTGCCTGGGAACGGCCGAGCACCGCGTCCGTCGCGACGACCGCGAGCGTGGTGTTCATCGGAGGCGACGCCGGCCCGCCGACCGCCTCCGCCGTCTCCTGCCGCGCCCGCGCGATCCGCTCCCGCGCCGCCGCGTGCGTCTCCGGCGACGGGTACGGATACGGGTGTGGGTGTGGGTGTGGGTACGGGTGCGGGCCGCCGTCCCGAGCGGGCTCAGGGGCGAACAACCGCCCGTACAGCGCCCCCGTCGCCGGATCGACCGCGGAGCCCACGGCGTTGGCCACGACCAGCGCCGCGACCGTCACACCCGAGTCGAGGACCGTACTCGCCGTGCCCACACCGCCCTTGAGCCCGCCGATCACCGCACCCGTGCCCGCCCCCACCGAGCCCTCCGCGACAGGGGAGCCCGGCGCCGCCGCGGCCGCCGCCTCCACCGCCGCGCGACCCGTCGCCGCGTCGGGTCTGGCCCGGAACTCGCCGCCCCGGCCCAGATCGAAGACGCATGCGGCGGGCACCACCGGCACGACCTCGCGCGGACCCGCCCCCACCCGCACGCCCCGGCCCTGCTCCTCAAGCCACGCCATGACACCCGACGCGGCATCGAGCCCGTACGCGCTGCCGCCCGTCAGGGTCACCGCGTCGATGCGCCGCACCACGTTGCGCGGGTCGAGCGCGTCCGTCTCCTTCGTCCCCGGGCCGCCGCCGCGCACGTCCACGGCGGCGGTCATCCCGCCCTCGGGCGCGAGCACGACCGTGGTCCCGGTCAGCCAGCCGCCCCCGCCGGCACGGGTCGCATGACCGACCCGCAGGCCGGCGACATCGGTCAGCGCGTTGCGCGTCGGAGTCGTCATCTGAATCCTTTCGTGGATACCCCCGGCTTCGGCCGGGGGAAGCCTCCGTGCAGCAGGGCACGGAGCGGCGGACGTCTCCGAGGCGAAAGATCGTTTCCCGGTTGGCGTCAAACGGCATGCGTATCACGAGAGTTGGGGCCCGCGACCGCCTCCGCGCGCGCTCTGCGGGCGGTGAGCGTGACACCCAGGACGACGGTCAGCGCGGCCGCGACGCCCGCTGCGAGAACGGCCCAGCGGCCCGCGAACGTACACACCGCGATCACCAGCGCACTCACCGGAAGCACCAGCTGCTGGGCGGTGCCGACCTTGAAATGCCGGGCGTGCAGGGCCCACACCGTCAGCAGATACAGCGTCGTCGGCACCGTCACCGCGGCCGACGCGGCGAGCGTCGACACATGCGCCTGCCCCACCGCCTGCTCCACGGCCACCTCGATCCCCGCCCCGATCGCCGCCGCCGACGCGAAGATCACGTAGTGGCCGTAGCCCCACAGGAACGACTCCCGGTTCGAGCGCAGATACCCGTGGATCGGCACCGCGAAGTAGATCCACCACGCGGCGAACACGATGAGGAGCCCGCCCGCGGCGATCGGCAGCAGCTCACCGAGCGCGTCGTGCTCGTCGACCCCGGACTTCACCGCGACCGTCGCCGCCGCGATCGACTCGCCAAGGACGATGATCACGAACAGGCCGTACCGCTCGGAGATGTGATGCGGGTGCCAGGACGTGCCGGCGGCCCTCTCCGCGTACACCGGGACGGCCATCTCGGCGAGCGCCATCACCAGGAACACCCACGGTCTCGCGGGCTCGGGCAGGACCAGCAGGCCGAGCCAGCCGACCTGGCAGAGCAGCACCCCGCACGCGTACCGAAGCGCCGTGCGCCGCTCGGCACCCGTCGTGGACGCCGCCGCGCGCAGCCACTGCGCGCTCATCGCGAGGCGCATGATCAGGTACCCGAGCCAGACGGCCAGGAACTCATGTCTCTCGAAGGCCCGCGACACCCCGGCGGCCAGCACGAGCACACCGGCGATCTGCACGAGGGTGACCACCCGGTACAGCGCGTCGTCGTTGTCGTACGCCGACGCGAACCAGGAGAAGTTCATCCACGCCCACCAGATGGCGAAGAACACCATCGCGTAGTTGAGCACCCCCTCGCCCGCGTGCCCCCCGGCCACGGCGTGCACCAGCTGGGCGCCCGCCTGGGCCACGGCCACGACGAAACACAGGTCGAAGAGCAGCTCCAGCGGTGTCGCCACCCGGTGCGCCTCACCACGCCCCCGCGCGGTCATACGGCGGACGGGCGGCCGGGGGCCGGGTGGTGCATGCCTCTTGGGGGCCGGGCCGGGCTCACTGCCCTGGAAGGACGTCATGGTCCAAGCACAGCAGACCCGAGGCCCGCCCGGGGACGTCGGCTCGCTCCCGCGGACGTACGCTGGAGGCATGAGCACCGCCCCCGCCCCCGAACCGCGCGATCCGAAGAGCGCGCTGGTCTTCGACGACCCGCTGAACACGCAGTCCTCGGACGACACGGACCGTGGGTGGGGCGAGCGGCCCACCGGCGGCGGCGACAGCGCCGCCGACCTGGCGCGCTTCCTCGACGAGAAGCCGCCCCACCACATCTGAGCCGCCGCTACGCCTCGCTGTGCCCGGAGCCGCGCTGCGCCACCAGGGCGTCGCGGATCTCCTTCAGGACCTCCAGCTCGGACACCTCCAGGGTCTCGTGCACGCCCTCCTTCGCGGCGTCCCGGTCCGCCTTCTTGGCGAGGTACTTGGCCATCGGCAGCACCATCAGGAAGTACACGACCGCGGCCGTGATCACGAAGCTGAGGACCGCGCTGAGCACCGACCCCCACAGGATCTCGATGCCGCCGGGGCCCGGGCACGTGCCCTTGATGCAGGACTTGTAGCCCTCCAGGTCCTTCGTGCCGAACGCGCCGACCAGCGGGTTGATGACCCCCTTCACGACCGAGTTCACGATGTTGGTGAACGCGGCGCCGATGACGACAGCGACGGCAAGGTCGATCACATTGCCCCGCATCAGGAAGGCCTTGAAGCCCTCCCACACACTGGGCTTCTTCTTCTCGCTCACCAGGAGGCCTTTCTTCACGTGTACAGGTTGTGGAGCAAACAACTTCGCAACCTACGACAACACGTGGCAGACCTGTCCAATTCGGTAACTCGAACGAGGGACTTGACCTCGAAACCGTGCGGGCGGGCCCGAAAGAAATGATCACCACAGGGTCACCGCCAGTCGTGAGGTCGCACCGGCCCCGGCGAGTCGGGCCGCCGTCGCCCGCGGCACGGACAGCACGACCAGGGCGCCGCCCTCCGCCGCCACGTCCGCCGACTCCGGCACGGACCTGACCCGCGCCCCCGCCGCCACGATCCGGGCACCCTGGCCGCCCGCGGCGGCACCCTCCCCGGCCACGGCCCCCGCTCCCGCCGCCACCACGTCCACCCGGTCGCCCGGCCGCAGCAGCCGCACAGCGGCCGCGTCCGCGATCCGCACCGGCGCGGACACCGTCACGACGGGCCGGCGCGGCTCCCTCTCATGCGCCTCCCGCTCACCGGCGGGGGCGGCGCGCTCCCGCCCGGGCCCGGCACCGGAGGGTCCGGCGGTCACCAGCGCCGCGGCCGTCAGTGCCAGTCCCGCCGCGACGGCCCGCCGCCGGTGCCGCGTCGCGGGCCGGGCCCGCCACCGCCCACCGCGCACCCGCAGCGGCGCGAACCGCGGGACCTCGCAGGTCGGGGGCGTACTGAGTGGAGGCGTGCTGAGTGAGGGCGTGCCCAGTGGGGACGGGTCGAGTGGGGACGGGTCGAGTGAGGGCGTGCCGAGTGGGGGAGCGTCGAGCTGGTACACGGAAGACCACCGCCTGGTTCGGGAAGCGTCTGGAGAATCGGGACCGCACGGGCCCGAAAGCCCGAAAGTCCGTCAGCCCGTCTCGCGCTCCACGATCCACGCTCGTGCCGAATCCCGCTGAGCCCCGTGGACTACCGACGGGTTGTGGACAACTCCCTCACCCGAACGGGAAGTTCACCCACCCAACAGCAAGTTCGCCGTTTCCTACGGCAGCACGAACCCCGGATCCATCCCGCCGAGCGCCCGCGTGCACAGGCAGTCCCGCTCCTCCTCCGCCGGCAGCCCCGCCACCGCGTCGAAGAGCACCGTCCGCAGCCGGTCCACATTGGCGGCGAAGACCTGGAGCACGTCGTCGTGCGAGACGCCCTCGCCCGACTCGGCGCCCGCGTCGAGGTCGGTCACCAGGGTCAAGGACGTGTAGCAGAGCTCGAGTTCACGGGCGAGCATCGCCTCGGGGTGGCCGGTCATGCCGACCACCGACCAGCCCTGCGAGGCGTGCCAGCGCGACTCGGCACGGGTCGAGAACCGCGGCCCCTCGACGACCACGAGCGTCCCGCCGTCCACCGGCTCCCAGTCGCGCCCGCGCGCCGCCTTCACCGCGATCCGGCGCCCGGTCGGGCAGTACGGGTCGGCCGGCGACACGTGCACCACGTTCGGCACGGTCCCGTCCGGCAGCGGCGCCCCGTCGAAGTACGTCTGGGCGCGGGCCTTCGTGCGGTCCACGAACTGGTCGGGCACCAGGAGCGTCCCCGGCCCGTACTCGGGCCGCAGGCCGCCCACGGCGCACGGGCCGAGGATCTGCCGGACGCCCACGGAACGCAGGGCCCAGAGGTTGGCGCGGTAGTTGATGCGGTGCGGCGGCAGATGGTGGCCGCGGCCGTGGCGGGGCAGGAAGGCGACCTTCCGGCCCGCGATCTCACCGAGGAAGAGCGAGTCGCTGGGCGCCCCGTACGGGGTGTCGATCCGGAGCTCGGTCACGTCGTCCAGGAACGAGTAGAAGCCGGAGCCGCCGATGACGCCGATCCCGGCCGTGGCCCCGGTGTCCGCCACGTTCGCCGTGTTCGCCTTGTTCGCCGTGCCCGGCACAGTGTTCGCCATGTCCGGCACAGTAGCGGGACGGGAACGCCGAAAACCCTGTCGTCGGTGGACGACAGGGTTTCGTAAGAACCGATCGGACGGGCGGGGTGGGCCTTACGCGGCGGAAGAGCGGGTGGACGACCCTGACGACGAGGCCGAGGCCGAGGACGTCGAAGAAGCCGAGGACGTCGACGAAGAGGACGACGACCCGGAGGACGCGGAGTCCGAGGACGACGACTTCGAGTCCGAGGAGCCGGACGACTTCGCGGACGACGCCGGCGAGCTGCTCGACGAGGAGCCGCGGCTGTCGTTGCGGTAGAAGCCCGATCCCTTGAAGACGATGCCGACCGCCGAGAACACCTTCTTGAGGCGTCCGTCGCAGCTGGGGCACACGGTCAGGGCGTCATCGGTGAACTTCTGCACCGCCTCGAGGCCCTCGCCACACTCGGTGCACTGGTACTGGTACGTCGGCACTTGCTTCCTCCTGGCACTCTCACTCGATGAGTGCTAACGATCGTCCATGTTAACCCGTGCCACCCGGCAATTGGAGTAACGTGCGTCACCTGCCCTCGGGCAGCGGTCAGGGCTTGACCGTCATGAGGGCCTGCCGGCCCAAGTGAGAAGCCGCCTCGGCGGCGGAGTCACAGTGACGTATTCCCGGGAAAAAAAAATACGCGTCACATCTCACCGATCGCGACGGGTTCGCGATGGGCCGCGCCGCGTGTGACCACCTTGGTCACGCGCGGCGGCACGAGCCGCGAACGCAGGGCCGCGACGACCAGCAGGGCGAGCACGGTGCCCCCCATCGGGACCAGGAATCCGGCCCCGTCCCACAGGCGGTCCTCCAGCTGGCCGGCGACCGTGACGGCGGCCGCCTGGCCCAGGGCGACCGCGCCCGTCAGCCAGGTGAAGGCCTCCGTGCGGGCGGTCGAGGGGACCAGGCGGTCGACGAGCGTGTAGCCGGTGATCAGGGCGGGTGCGATGCACGTGCCCACCAGCAGGCCGAGCCCGGCCAGCAGGAGCACGGACTGCGCGGCCCACAGGCCCGAGGCGGTCAGGGCCAGGGCGGTGTACGCGAGCAGGAGGCGGCGCTGCGGCGCGATCTTCCAGGCAACGGCTCCGCAGACGATGCCGGAGAGCATGTTGCCCGCGGCGAACGTCCCGTAGAGGACACCATTCAGACCGGGCTCGCCGATCGACTCGGTGAAGGCGGCCAGGGAGACCTGCATGCCGCCGAAGACGGCGCCGATGCCGAGGAACGCGGCGATGAGGACGCGCACTCCGGGCACCCGCAGGGCGGAATCGTGCTCCACGCGTGCGTGGACATCGTTCGTGGACCGGGAGGGCTGCGGCTGCGTGCTGCGCTGGGCGGCGAACAGGAGGCCGCCGGCCAGGGTCAGGGACGCCTCCGTGATCAGGCCCGCGGCCGGGTGCACGCCGGTGCACAGGGCGGTCGCGAACAGGGGGCCGAGGACGAATGTGAACTCGTCCGTGACCGACTCGAAGGCGGCGGCCGTCGTCATCAGGGGGGAGCCGTGGAGCTTGACGCCCCAGCGGGCCCGCACCATGGGGCCGATCTGCGGGGTGGAGGCGCCGGTCGGGACCGCCGCCACGAAGAGGGTCCACAGGGGCGCGCCGGAGAGCGCGAGCAGCGTCAGCGCCAGGACGGAGGCCGTGTGCAGGAGGACGCCGGGGATCAGGACGGCGCGCTGCCCGAACCGGTCGGCGAGCTTGCCCGTGAAGGGGGCGAACAGCGCCATGGAGACGCCGGTGGTGGCGGAGACGGCGCCGGCGGTCCCGTACGAGCCGGTGGTGTGCTGTACGAGCAGCACCGTCGAGAGCGTGAGCATCGCGAACGGCTGCCGGGCGGCGAAGCCGGGGAGCAGGAACGTCCAGGCGCCGCGGGTACGCAGCAGCTGGCCGTATCCGGGGCGCTTGTCGGTGACCGTGGCCGGGTGGTTCTCAGGCACGGTCCTTGCCTTTCTGCCGCCTGGTAGCGCTGACCCGGTGGGGTGCGCCGAGAGCCGTCCTCTTGCGCCGGGAACCGAGTGATACCGAGGTCCGCGCCAGGAGGCCCTGGGCCATGCAGGGTGCTGCAAGGGAACCGCGGCCGCTTTGCGGTCGCGCCGGCTCTACATCAGGCAGAGTCGGTGGAACTTTCACGTGTGTACCGGCCATGTTAACGGCCGACGGGGCCGAGTTCTTCCGCGAAGCGGAACTCCGGTGGAACACCCGGGGAAGTCGGGGTCCCCGTAGGGACTCCGTAGGGACCCCGGGGGACCCTCTATGAGGCCCCGCGCCCCCGTCGTCCGCGTCCCGGCGCCCCGTGCCCCGAGAGCCATCCGGCCAGCTTGCCGCCCTGTGCCACGGCCCGCAGCCGGGCCTCGGCCTCGTCGCGCACCGGGTCCGTCGCCACCACGAGCAGTTCGTCGCCGCGGCGCAGGACGGTGGTCGGCATGGGTACGAAGGACTTCCCGTCGCGTACGACGAGGGTGACGGCGGCGCCCACGGGCATCCGCAGCTCGCTGACCTCGACGCCGTGCATCCGGGACTTCTCGGGGATCGACACCGAGAGGAGGTGTCCGCGCAGCCGCTCCAAGGGCGCCGACTCGATGCCGAGGTCGGAGGCGGAGGTGTCGCTGCCGAGGCGCAGTTCCCGGGCGAGCCAGGGGAGCGTGGGCCCCTGGACGAGGGTGTAGACGACGACGAGCACGAAGACGATGTTGAAGATGCGGCGGTTGTCCTCGATGCCGTTCACCATCGGGATGGTGGCCAGGATGATGGGCACCGCGCCGCGCAGCCCGGCCCAGGACATGAGGGCCTTCTCCTGCCAGGGCATCCGGAAGGGCACGAGGCTGAAGAACACCTCCAGAGGGCGCGCCACCATCGTCAGGACGAGGCCGATGACGATCGCGGGCCAGAAGTCGTCCGCGAGGTCGTGCGGGGTGACGAGCAGGCCGAGCAGCACGAACATGCCGATCTGCGCGATCCAGCCGAGTCCTTCGGCGAAGCCGCGGGTGGCGGGCCAGTGCGGGAGCTTCGCGTTGCCGAGGACCATCGAGGCGAGGTAGACGGCGAGGAACCCGCTGCCGTGGGCCATGGCTCCGGCGGCGTACGCGGTGACGGCGATGGCCATGACGGCGATCGGGTAGAGGCCGGAGGCGGGCAGCGCGACGCGCCGCAGTCCGAAGGCGCCGAGCCAGCCCACCGCGATGCCGATCGCGGCGCCGATCGCCAGTTCGAGGGCGATCTCGCCGACGAGGACGTACCAGTGCTCGACGGGTCCGGCCGTGGAGAAGGCCACCACCAGGATCACGACGGGGGCGTCGTTGAAGCCGGACTCGGCCTCCAGGACGCCCGTCACGCGGGACGGCAGCGGCACCTTGCGCAGGACGGAGAAGACGGCCGCGGCGTCCGTCGAGGACACCACCGCGCCGATGATCAGAGCCTGCCGCCACTCCAGACCCACGAGGTAGTGCGCCCCGGCGGCTGTCACGCCCACGCTGACGGCGACTCCGGCCAGCGACAGCGCGACGGCGGCCGGCAGTGCCGGCTTGATCTCTTTCCACTTCGTGCCGAGGCCGCCCTCGGCCAGGATCACGACGAGGGCCGCGTAGCCGATGACCTGCGTCAGCTCGGCGTTGCTGAACGACACGTTGCCGATGCCGTCCTGGCCCATCGCCACCCCGATGCCGAGGTAGAGCAACAGGCTCGGCAGACCGCTGCGCGAGGAGATGCGCACGGCTGCCACGGCGATCAGCAGGACCAGCGAACAGACGAGCAGGAGCTGGTTGAGGTGGTGGACGGTCAGGGGCTGTTCCTCCCTCAGGGGATCGGGCGCTCGCTCCGGGGATCCGGCACTCACTCCGGGGGGCGGCACTCAGGAAACTACTTCGTTAAACTACTTCGTTACCTTACCTAATCGTTGACGCTTTCTTGACGCTCTTCAGGATGACCTCGGGCGGCTCCAGGGCCCGGGTTCTTGACACCGCGTCCGGAGCCGCCGAGCCCTGCGCCTATGGTTGCTCCCAGCGCTCCGTGACCCCACAGCCCGCCTGCAGCCCGCTCTGCCGCTCGCGAAGGACAGCAAGGACAGCGATGCCCTCGAACACCAACGCCTCTTCCGGCCATTCGTCCGGCAAGAAGAAGGGGCGCAGAGCCCGACTCATCCTGATCGTGCTGGTTTTGGCCATTGTCGCGGGCATCGGCTACGGCACGTACTGGAGCGTCGGCACCGTGCGCGCCTCCTTCCCGCAGACGAAGGGGTCGATCAAGCTCGACGGACTCTCCGGGCCCGTCGACGTCAAGCGCGACTCCTACGGGATCCCTCAGGTCTACGCCTCGTCCGACGCGGACCTGTTCATGGCCCAGGGCTATGTGCAGGCGCAGGACCGCTTCTGGGAGATGGACGTCCGCCGTCATATGACCTCCGGCCGGCTCTCCGAGATGTTCGGCAAGAGCCAGGTCAAGACCGATGAGTTCCTGCGGACGCTCGGCTGGCACCGGGTGGCGCAGAAGGAGTACGACTCCAAGCTCTCGCCCGAGACGAAGAAGTACCTCCAGGCGTACGCCAAGGGAGTCAACGCCTACCTCGCGGGCAAGGACGGCGGTGACATCTCCGTCGAGTACGCGGCGCTCGGGTTCACCAACGACTACACGCCGCAGAAGTGGACGCCGGCCGACTCGGTGGCCTGGCTCAAGGCGATGGCCTGGGACCTGCGCGGCAACATGCAGGAAGAGATCGACCGCTCCCTGATGACGAGCCGCCTCGGCCCGCAGCAGATCGCGGACCTCTACCCGGACTACCCGTACGACCGGAACAAGGCGATCGTCCAGTCGGGCTCCTACGACAGCGCGACCGGCACCTACGGGGCGGGCTCCAGCGGGTCCGGAAATCAAACCGGCACCGGAACTGGCGCCTCCACCGCTAACACCACCGGCACGGGAGGCACGGGAGGCACGGGCTCCGGCACCGGCCTCGCCGGCAACACCGAGGCCCCGAACGGGCTCCAGAGCCAGCTGACCGGACTCTCCGACGCCCTGGACCAGGTCCCCGCGGCCGTCGGCCCGAACGGCAACGGCATCGGCTCCAACTCGTGGGTCGTCTCCGGAGAGCACACGATCACCGGCAAGCCGCTGCTCGCCAACGACCCGCACCTGTCACCGCAGCTCCCGTCGGTCTGGTACCAGATGGGTCTGCACTGCCGGAGCATCTCCGCAAGCTGCCAGTACGACGTCACGGGCTACACGTTCGCCGGGATGCCCGGCGTGATCATCGGCCACAACCAGGACATCTCCTGGGGCATGACCAACCTCGGCGCCGACGTCACCGACCTCTACCTGGAGAAGCTGAACAGCGGCGGCGGTTACCAGTCCGACGGCAAGACGGTCCCGTTCAAGACCCGCAAGGAGACCATCAAGGTCGCCGGCGGCGACGACAAGACCATCACCGTCCGCGAGACCGACAACGGCCCTCTGATCTCCGACCGTGACGACGAGCTCGTCAAGGTCGGCAAGAAGGCTAGGGTCGACACGGCCGCCCCCGACCGCGGCGACGGCTACGGGGTCTCGCTGCGCTGGACCGCGCTGACCCCCGGCAAGTCCATGGACGCCGTCTTCGCCCTGGACAGGGCGACGGGCTGGACGCAGTTCCGCAAGGCCGCCGCCGACTTCGAGGTGCCCTCGCAGAACCTGATCTACGCCGATACCAAGGGCAACATCGGCTACCAGGCGCCCGGCAGGATCCCGGTACGCGCCAAGGGCGACGACGGCTCGCTGCCCGCGCCCGGCTGGGACTCCAGGTACCGCTGGAAGGGCTACATCCCGCAGGCCGCGCTGCCCTACGAGTTCAACCCGAAGCGCGGCTACATCGTGACGGCGAACCAGGCCGTCATCGACAAGGACAAGTACCCGTACCACCTCACGTCCGACTGGGGTTACGGCACGCGCAGCCAGCGCATCACCGACCTGATCGAGTCGAAGATCGCCGGCGGCGGCAAGATCTCCACCGACGACATGCGCACCATGCAGATGGACAACAGCAGCGAGATCGCCAAGCTGCTCGTGCCCAAGCTGCTCAAGATCGACGTCTCGGACAAGGACGTCCGCGAGGCGCAGAAGCTCCTGGAGAACTGGGACTACACCCAGAGCCCGGACTCGGCGGCGGCCGCGTACTTCAACTCGGTCTGGCGCAACATCCTCAAGCTGGCCTTCGGCAACAAGCTCCCCAAGGAGCTGCGTGTCCAGGGCCAGTGCCTGAGCGTCGAACCGGCCGGTGACACCGGCCCCGCGGACGAGGACCAGCGGGTGCGCGAGTGCGGTCAGCGTGCCGCGGACTCGGCGCAGCCGGACGGCGGCGACCGCTGGTTCGAGGTCGTCCGCAACATCATCGACGACGAGAACAACGACTGGTGGAAGGCCCCGGCGACCCGGACTCACGCCGAGGCCAAGACCCGCGATCAGCTGTTCGCGCGGGCCATGCGGGATGCGCGCTGGGACGTCACCGCCAAGCTCGGCAAGGACGTCGACACCTGGAGCTGGGGCCGCCTGCACCAGCTCAGCCTGAAGAACCAGACCCTCGGCACGGACGGGCCCGGCTGGCTCCAGTACGTGCTCAACCGCGGCCCGTGGAAGCTCGGCGGCGGCGAGGCGGCCGTGGACGCGACCGGCTGGAACGCGGCGGGCGGCTACGGCGTCATCTGGGTGCCGTCGATGCGGATGGTGGTCAACCTCGCGGACCTCGACAAGTCCAAGTGGATCAACCTGACCGGCGCTTCGGGGCACGCGTTCAGCGCGCACTACACCGACCAGACCGACAAGTGGTCCAAGGGCGAGCTGATTCCGTGGGCCTCTTCGGAGAAGGCGGTCGACGGGGCGACGAAGGACACCCTGGTGCTGCGGCCCTGACCCGGCCGAGCGTCACCTCGTGAAAGGGCCCTCCACGCGTGCGTGGAGGGCCCTTTCACATCCCGTCAGCTCACCGGAAGCGGCGCGTGCCCGACGGCGTCACGACGGCGTGCACCGGCCGGTCGTGCGCCTCCTCGGGCACGTGCGCGACGATCTCGCCGTCGTACAGGAGCACGACGAGCGAGGGATCCGCGGCCGCGCGCTCCAGGCGGGCGAGGACCCGGTCGTAGGAGCCGCCGCCGCGGCCGAGGCGCATGCCGCGCCCGTCCACCGCGAGGCCGGGCAGCAGGACGGCGTCCGCCTCCACGACGGCCTCTTTGCCGAGCGGATCCCCGGCGGGCTCCAAAAGGGTCATCTTTCCCGCGTGTTGCACGCGCGCGAGGGACCCCGGTCCGTCGTAGGCGCCCCAGTCCAGGTCGTTGTCGCCGAGGAGTACGGGGAGCAGCACGCGCACCCCGCGCGCGTGGAGGGCGTCGAGCAGCGCGCGCGTGCCCGGCTCCCGGCCGACGGAGACGTACGCGGCGACCGTCCGCGCCCCGGACAGCTCGGGCAGCTCAAGGGCCTGACGGGCCAGCAACTCGGCCGCCTTCTCGACGTCATCGGCGGTCAACCCGGACCTCACCTGGAGGAGCGCTGCGCGCAACGCGCTCTTGCCAGCCTTTGACAAAGACATAGCTCGCTCACAAACCCCTCATATAGACATCAACTTAGCTGGAAGCAAATCTTCCACCCCAGACGCTACGGATATGGTTCACCGCATGACTGACTCGCACCCCAGGATCAGCAAGGCTGTCATCCCCGCCGCAGGCCTCGGCACCCGGTTCCTGCCGGCCACCAAGGCGACGCCGAAGGAGATGCTGCCGGTCGTCGACAAGCCGGCGATCCAGTACGTCGTCGAGGAGGCCGTGTCCGCCGGCCTCCACGACGTACTCATGATCACAGGCCGCAACAAGCGGCCCCTGGAGGACCACTTCGACCGCAACTACGAGCTCGAGTCGGCCCTCCAGAAGAAGGGTGACGCCGACCGTCTCACCAAGGTCCAGGAGTCCAGCGACCTCGCGACCATGCACTACGTCCGCCAGGGCGACCCCAGGGGCCTCGGTCACGCCGTCCTGTGCGCGGCCCCGCACGTCGGCCAGGAGCCCTTCGCGGTCCTCCTCGGTGACGACCTGATCGACCCGCGCGACCCCCTGCTCGCCCGCATGGTCGACGTCCAGGAGGAGCGCGGCGGCAGCGTCATCGCCCTCATGGAGGTCGAGCCCGAGCAGATCCACCTCTACGGCTGCGCCGCCGTCGAGTCGACCACCGACGGCGATGTCGTCAAGGTCACCGGCCTGGTCGAGAAGCCCGACCCCGAGGACGCCCCGTCGAACTACGCGATCATCGGGCGCTACGTGCTCGACCCCGCGATCTTCGGCATACTGCGCCGGACCGAGCCGGGCCGCGGCGGCGAGATCCAGCTCACCGACGCCCTCCAGCAGCTCGCCGCGGACGAGAAGGTCGGCGGCCCCGTGCACGGCGTCGTCTTCAAGGGCCGCCGGTATGACACCGGGGACCGCAGCGACTATCTGCGTGCCATTGTCAGACTCGCATGCGAACGTGAGGACCTGGGGCCCGACTTCCGGTCCTGGCTTCGCAGTTACGTCACCGAGGAGATGCAGGCACCTTGAGCAGCGCGACCACACACGCCACCGGGCAGCAGCACGTCTGGTCGGTGGCGGAGCACCTGGAGGACATCCTCGACACCGTCCGCCCCCTGGAGCCCATCGAGCTCCAGCTCCTCGACGCACAGGGCTGCGTCCTCGTCGAGGACATCACGGTGCCCGTCTCGCTGCCCCCCTTCGACAACAGCTCGATGGACGGGTACGCGGTCAGGGCCGCCGACGTGGCGGGCGCGAGCGAGGAGTTCCCCGCGGTGCTCACGGTCGTGGGAGACGTGGCGGCGGGCCGGGCGGGACTGCTCCACGTCGGGCCCGGCCAGGCCGCCCGCATCATGACCGGCGCCCCGCTGCCCTCCGGCGCCGAGGCCGTCGTCCCCGTGGAGTGGACCGACGGCGGCCTGGGCGAGGGCCCGGTCTCCGGGATGCGCGCCCACAGCGCGGCCCCCGAGGGCGCCACCGGCGAGGTCCGCGTGCACCGCCCCGCCGAGGCACGCGCGCACGTGCGCGCCAAGGGCAGCGACGTGAAGGCCGGCGACCGCGCCCTGGAGGCCGGCACGGTCCTGGGCCCGCCGCAGATCGCCCTGCTCGCCGCGATCGGCCGCGGCACCGTACGCGTGCGCCCGCGCCCGCGCGTGGTCGTCATGTCCACCGGCAGCGAACTCGTCCAGCCGGGCGAGGAGTTGGCCGAGGGCGAGATCTACGACTCCAACAGCTTCGCCCTCACCGCCGCCGCCCGCGACGCCGGAGCGATCGCCTACCGCGTCGGCGCGGTCGCCGACGACGCGGAGACCCTGCGCTCCACCATCGAGGACCAGCTCATCCGCGCCGACCTCATCGTCACCACGGGCGGCGTCAGCGTCGGCGCGTACGACGTCGTGAAGGAGGCGCTGACGTCCGTCGGCGACTCCGAGGACGAGACCGGCATCGGGGCCGGCAGCGGCGTCGAGTTCCGCAAGCTCGCCATGCAGCCCGGCAAGCCCCAGGGCTTCGGCACCATCGGCCCCGAGCACACCCCGCTCCTCGCCCTGCCCGGCAACCCCGTCTCCTCGTACGTCTCCTTCGAGCTGTTCGTACGCCCCGCCGTGCGCACCCTCATGGGCCTGCCCGCCGCCGACATCCACCGGCCGTCGGCCCGCGCGGTCCTCAAGACCGGCAAGGCGATCGGCTCGCCCGCCGGACGCCGCCAGTTCCTGCGCGGCACGTACGACGCCGAGGCCGGCACCGTCACGCCCGTGGGGGGCTCCGGATCCCACCTCGTCGCGGCGCTCGCGCACGCGGACGCGCTGATCGTCGTACCCGAGAAGACCACATCGGTCGAGCCGGGCACGGAAGTCGACGTGGTCCTCCTCGGCTAGACGCCCCGTCCGCGCGATAGCGTGTCGCGCACAACAGGCCGCGCGCGCCGCACCGCCGCGGCCCTCGGATCGGGAGCGCCACAGCACCATGAGCAGTTCGCAGGACCGACTGACGCACATCGACGAGGCGGGCGCCGCCCGCATGGTCGACGTGTCCGCCAAGGACGTGACCGCGCGCACCGCCCGTGCCAGCGGCCGCGTCCTCGTATCGCCCCGCGTGGTGGAGCTGCTGCGGGGTGAGGGAGTCCCCAAGGGCGACGCCCTCGCCACCGCGCGCATCGCCGGGATCATGGGTGCCAAGCGCACCCCCGACCTCATCCCGCTCTGCCACCCGCTGGCGGTGTCCGGGGTGAAGCTGGACCTGGCGGTCGCCGACGACGCGGTGGAGATCCTCGCCACGGTGAAGACCACCGACCGCACGGGCGTCGAGATGGAGGCACTGACGGCCGTCTCGGTCGCCGCGCTCACCGTCGTCGACATGGTGAAGGCCGTCGACAAGGGCGCCGTCATCACGGACGTCCGCGTCGAGGAGAAGACCGGCGGCAAGTCGGGCCACTGGACTCGCGCGGAGGCCGGGGAGTGAGCGCCTACCGCGCCCTCGTGGTCACCGCCTCCAACCGCGCGGCCGCCGGGGTCTACGCCGACAAGGGTGGCCCCCTGATCGCGCGGGGCCTCGAAGACCTGGGCTTCCAGGTCGACGGCCCGCGGGTCGTCCCCGACGGCGACCCGGTGGCCGAGGCGCTGCGGGCCGGGGTCGACGCCGGATACGACGTCATCGTCACCACGGGCGGCACCGGCATCTCGCCCACCGACCGCACCCCCGAGGCCACCCGGAGCGTGCTCGACCACGAGGTGCCCGGCATCCCCGAGGCCATCCGGGCGTTCGGCCGCGAGAAGGTGCCAACGGCCGCGCTCTCCCGAGGACTCGCGGGCGTCGCAGGCCGGACCCTGATCGTGAACCTGCCGGGGTCGTCCGGCGGCGTCAGGGACGGCCTCGCCGTCCTCGGCACCCTGCTGACCCACGCCGTCGACCAGCTCCGCGGCGGAGACCATCCCAGACCTGACGGGGGTGCGAGCTGAACAGCCCGTCCTGGCCGGTGGAGCTGACGGACGGTGACGTCACTCTGCGCCCGATAAAGCTGCGCGACCAGCGCGCCTGGCGGGAGGTCAACCGCCGCAACCGCGACTGGCTGCGCCCCTGGGAAGCCACCATCCCGCCCCCCACGCCCAGCGGCCCCATCGCCCACCGTCCGACCTACCGTCAGATGGTGCGCCATCTGCGGGCCGAGGCGAGCGCGGGGCGCATGCTGCCCTTCGTCATCGAGTACCAGGGCCGTCTGGTGGGGCAGTTGACGGTCGCCGGGATCACCTGGGGCTCGATGTGCTCGGGGCATGTCGGCTACTGGGTCGACCAGTCGGTGGCGGGGCGCGGAGTGATGCCGACGGCGGTGGCGCTCGCGGTCGACCACTGCTTCCGCACCGTGGGTCTGCACCGCATCGAGGTCTGTATTCGCCCGGAGAACGGGCCGAGCCGCAGGGTCGTCGAGAAACTCGGATTCCGCGAGGAAGGCCTGCGTCCACGCTATCTTCACATCGACGGCGGCTGGCGCGACCATCTCGTCTTCGCGCTCACCGCGGAGGAGGTCCCGGAAGGCCTGCTGAGCCGCTGGCGTCGTAAGCGTGGTGACAACACCGCTGGTCCGGGCGGAGCGAACACCGTGGACCGGCCCGGAACACCGCCCAAATAAAATAAGTGTTCGAAATTGATCCCTGAGCGATCGGGATCGTCCGCCGGAGGCATTAATTTCGCTCGGCGGACGGCGTGTTGCTGCCTCAGTCGTAAAAAAAGCTCGAAATATCAGCCAGATCGTGCGACACACCGGCTCAATTGGCGGATGGCCCCGCGCAAACCCCTCTACCGTGTGAGACGTGAGCAGCAGCGGCCTCATCTACGCAGTCATCGTCGGGGCCTGGGCCGCCTACTTGGTGCCGATGTGGCTCCGTAGGCAGGACGAGCTGAACGAGGCCCGTCCGACGGAACGCTTCAGCACCGCCATCCGGCTGTTGTCCGGACGGGCGGGCATGGAGCGCCGATACGCCAAGGACCTGCAGGCGCGCTCGCCCGAAGGGGAGGAGCAGCGCGGCGACCCGGACGAGATCACCGACTCGGTGGACGTCCGGGCCTTCGCCGCGCCTCCGCTCCGAGGTGAGCGCGGATACGAGAACCGGGATGCCCAGCGCGAGCGGCGCCCCGGCTCCGAGCCGCGCCCGGAGTCCCGGCCCCAGCCCAGGACTTCGCCCGCCCGGCAGACCCCCGACCGTCAGGTCACCGCCCGGACCGTCAGCGACGGGTTGTCCCCCGACCGGACACCCGACGGCCCGCACACGAACGGCCGGTCCACGGCGGAGCGGCACCCGTCCGACCGGACCGCGGCCGAGCGGCAGGCCGTCTCCGCCGACGCCGCCGCCCGCGCCCGCCGCACCAAGGTGCTTGCGCGCAGGCGCCGTACGACGGTCATGCTGTTCCTCGCCTTCACGGCCGGCGCCGTCGTCGCCGCCGTGGGCGGCCTCGCGTTCCTGTGGGCGCCCGCCGTGCCCGCCGTGCTGCTCAGCTCGTACATCGTCTATCTGCGCACGCAGGAGCGACGCCGCTTCGCGTACACGATGGACCGGCGCCAGGCCGAGGTCGCGGCGCAGCGGCTGCGTGAACGGCAGCCCCGCAGGCGCCAGCCCACCACGGGCCGCGGCGCGGTGGAGGAAGCCGAAGAGGGCCCCGTCCCAGCGGTCGGGACCGACCCCGGCCTGGAGGCGCTGGCCGCCGACCGGCGCGCGCTCGTCGAGCAGACCGACCACGCCGAATGGGTCGACCAGCAGCGCGAGCGGCAGCGCGGCCCCGGCCGCGGCGACAGCTGGGACCCGGTCCCCGTACCGCTGCCGACCTATGTCACCGCCCCGGTCGCCCCGCGCGCCTCGGGCAGTGTCGACCTGGGCGCCCCCGACGCGTGGAGCTCGGCGCGCTCCGGCACGGTGGGCGGCGCGCAGCCGGAGCAGGACGCGTACGCGGGTGAAGCGCCGGCGGAGTCCGCGGCGGCGGGGGAGCCGGAAGAGGCGGGGGAGAGCGGGGAAGCCGGGGGCGAGCGCTGTGACGCCCGTCGGGCCGCCTCCGCCCGCCGCTCCCGTGAGCGCGGCCGCACTCCGCTCTTCGACCAGTACGACGACGGCGGCGGCCGGCCCCGCGCGGCCAATGAGTGAGACTCCGTTCGGGGCCACCCTGGCTGACCAGCCAGGACCGGATTTCCGAGCACCCCGATCGGGATGCTAGAGTTTCACTCGTTGCAAGGGCCTGTGGCGCAGTCTGGTAGCGCACCTCGTTCGCATCGAGGGGGTCTGGGGTTCAAATCCCCACAGGTCCACCGCAATTAAGAGCCCCACCGGATTCGTCCGGTGGGGCTCTTGCCTTTCCCACTCATGGGGCCGTTCATGGCCCGCTCGTGGCCCGCACTTCTGACCCGCACTTCGATGTGCCGCGCGTCACAGGGCCTTGGCGAAGCACCGGCTCAGGTCCGAGAACCGGTAGTGGCCGAACTTGCCGCAGGGCGCGTACCCGCTCGACGTGTAGAGGGAGATGGCCTCCGGCTGCTTGGTGCCGGTCTCCAGGACCATGCGGGTGCGGCCGGTGGTGCGGGCGTCCTCCTCCAGGGCCGCGAGTATGCGGCGGGCGAGCCCGAGCCCACGGGCCTCCGGTGTGACGTACATCCTCTTCAGCTCGGCGTCACCGTCCGCGTATCCCTCGTCGTTCCGCTCCTGCGCGCGCCAGCCGCCGGTGGCGAGCGGGGTGCCCGCGTCGTCGTACGCGATCAGGTAGAGGCCGCGCGGGGCGTCGAACATCGTCGGGTCGAGCGGGGTGGCGTCGCCCTCGTCCCCGTAGCGCTCGGCGTATTCGAGCTGGACGCGGTCGTTGAGCCGGACCGCGTCGGGGTGGCCGAAGGAGACGCGGTGCAGGGTGGGGGCCATGGGCTGAATAGTCATGCGAAGTATCGTATCTCTATGCCGAGTGGGGATCGAGGCTGTCCGTTTAAGTGTGCCGGTATCGTGCCGGGATGCTGACTGTGACGACTGTGAACGTGAACGGCGTGCGGGCCGCCGCCAAGAAGGGCTTCGTGGAGTGGCTGGCCGGGACCTCCGCGGATGTCCTGTGCCTCCAGGAAGTACGGGCCGAGGCGAAGCAGATGCCCGACGAGGTGCGCGAGCCCGAGGGGTGGCACGTCGTCCACGCCCCGTCCAGCGCGAAGGGGCGGGCCGGCGTCTCGGTCTACACGCGCCGCGCGCCGGATCGGGTGCAGATCGGCTTCGGCTCCGAGGAGTTCGACGGGACCGGCCGGTACGTGGAGGTCGACCTGCCCGGCGTCGTCGTCGCCAGCCTCTACCTGCCGTCCGGCGAGGTCGGCACCGAGCGCCAGGACGAGAAGATCCGCTTCATGGGCGAGTTCCTGGCCTACCTGAAGGGGCTGCGCGAGCGCGCCGCCGCCGAGGGTCGCGAGGTGGTCGTGTGCGGCGACTGGAACATCGCCCACCAGGAGGCCGACCTCAAGAACTGGAAGTCCAACAAGAAGAACTCCGGATTCCTCCCCGAGGAGCGGGAGTGGTTCGGCCAGGTCCTCGACGAGTCCGACGGCGGCTACGTCGACGTGGTCCGCAGCCTGCACCCGGACGAGGAGGGCCCGTATTCGTGGTGGTCCTACCGCGGGCGTGCGTTCGACAACGATTCCGGGTGGAGGATCGACTACCAGCTCGCGACGCCCGGGCTCGCGGCGCGGGCGGTCAAGGGATTCGTCGAGCGGGCCGCCACGCATGACGAGCGGTGGTCGGACCACGCGCCGGTGACGGTCGTCTACGAGTAGGCCCTTCGGGCGTGGCGGGCTCGGATCGGCTCGGCTCGGCTCGGTGAGGCGTGGTGGGCGACGCGGTCAGTTGGCCGGTTTCCTGGCCAGCCTGCGGTCCAGGGCCAGTGACAGTTCGGCCTCGACCACGTTCTTGGCGAGTGGGCGCAGGCGCTGGAGGTCCTTTTCTGTGGCGTGGGAGAGGACCAGGTCCGTGAAGAGTTCGGCGAGGTCCTCCGCGTGGGCGCGCACGCGTTTGGCGGCGGAGAGGACGTCGGCGAGCGGGACGCCCTCGCGGACGAGGGCGGCAGACACGTCGAGCAGGCGGCGGCTGACGTGGACGATCTCCTCGCCGTCGACGCCGACGTAGCCGAGGTCCATCGCGGCTTCGAGGTTCTCGGGGGTGACCTGGCCGGCGAAGTAGTCGGCGAGTTCCTCGGGGGTGAGGCGGACGGGGGTCTCCTCGGAGGGTTCGCCGAGGCCGAGGAGTTCGCCGACGTCGCGGCCGCGGTCGAAGGCCTCGGAGAGTTCCGCGATGCCGCTCAGGGTGTGGCCGCGCTCCAGGAGGGCGGCGATGGTGCGCAGGCGGGCCAGGTGGCTCTCGTCGTACCAGGCGATGCGGCCCTCGCGGCGCGGGGGCGGGATGAGCTTGCGTTCGCGGTAGAAGCGCAGGGTGCGCACGGTGATGCCGGCCTCCCGGGCGAGCTCCTCCATGCGGAACTCGCGGGGGCCGGTGTCCTTCGCCGGTGCGTTTCTCACTGCTTCCTTCGCCACGGGGGAAGCCTATGTTGTACCGCCAGTAACTTTGATGGTCTCGACCCCTACCCATGAGTACGGAGCTGCTCTAGTCTCCCCATTGCGCCAGTGTTCACTGGCAGGGTCGCAGGGCTAGGGAGGCGCCGGGATGACTGAGCACGAGCATGAGCACGTACGGGTGGCGGTGATCGGGTCCGGTTTCGGCGGCCTCGGGGCCGCGGTCCGACTGCGGCGCGAAGGCATCACCGACTTCGTGATCCTGGAGCGGGCGGGCGCCGTCGGCGGCACCTGGCGCGACAACAGCTACCCGGGATGCGCGTGCGACGTGCCCTCCCACCTCTACTCCTTCTCCTTCGCGCCCAACGCCGACTGGCCGCGCACCTTCTCCGGCCAGGAGCACATCCGCGAGTACCTGGAGGGCGTCGCCGACACCTTCCGGCTGCGCCCGCACATCCGCTTCGACCACGAGGTGAAGCAGGCGCGCTGGGACGCCGAGAAGCTGTGGTGGGTGGTCGAGACGTCGCAGGGGACGCTCACCGCCGACGTCGTCGTCTCGGCGACCGGGCCGCTGTCCGACCCGAAGATGCCGGACATCAAGGGCCTCGACGCCTTCCCCGGCAAGGTGTTCCACTCGGCGCGCTGGGACCACGACTACGACCTGCGCGGCAAGCGCGTCGCAGTGATCGGCACCGGCGCCTCGGCCATCCAGATCGTCCCGGCCATCCAGCGGGACGTGGCGCAGCTGACGCTGTTCCAGCGCACCCCGCCGTGGGTCATGCCGCGCGCCGACCGCGCCATCACGGGCGCCGAGCGCTGGCTGCACCGCCAGCTGCCGTTCACCACGCAGGCCAGGCGCGGCCTGCTGTGGGGCATCCGTGAGCTCCAGGTGCAGGCGTTCACGAAGCGGCCGAACGAGCTGGGCCTCGTCGAGCAGCTGGCCAAGCGCAACATCCACCGGTCCATCAAGGACCCGGCCCTGCGCGCCAAGCTCACCCCGGACTACCGCATCGGCTGCAAGCGCATCCTGCTGTCCAACGCCTACTACCCGGCGCTCGCGCAGCCGAATGTCGACGTCGTGGCCGCCGGCCTCAGCGAGATCCGCGGCTCCACGCTGGTCGGCTCGGACGGCAGCGAGGTCGAAGTCGACGCGATCGTCTTCAGCACCGGCTTCCACGTCACGGACATGCCGATCGCGGACCGGGTCGTGGGTCCCGAGGGCCACACGCTCATGGACTCCTGGAAGGACGGCATGAAGTCGCTGCGCGGCGCGACGGCGGCCGGGTTCCCGAACTTCATGACCGTGATCGGCCCGAACACCGGTCTCGGCAACTCCTCGATGATCCTCATGATCGAGTCGCAGCTGAACTATCTGGCCGACTACATGCGCCAGTTGGACGTGCTCGGCGGCCGGGTCGCGCTGAACCCGCGCGTCTCCGCGGTGAACGGCTGGAACCGCCGTGTGCAGGACCGGATGGAGCGCACGGTGTGGAGCTCCGGCGGCTGCAGCAGCTGGTACCTCGACGACAACGGCGTGAACACGACGCTGTGGCCGGGCACGACGACCGAGTTCCGGTCCGCCACGCGCCGCGTCGACCTCGGCGAGTACGAGGTGGTCAGGGCGGCGGCGGCCAAGCCGGCCGCGGTGGCGAAGGCACGTACGAAGAAGGGCCGGGGCGACAAGGTGGAGGCGGGAGCGGCATGAGCCGGTTGATGCATGTGACGAGTGGGCCTTATGCGCCGCCGGTCGCGGCGCGGGAGCTGACGGCGGTCTCCGCCGACGGGGCGCGGCTGCACGTGGAGGTGCACGGACCCGAGGGTGCGCCCGCGGTGGTGCTCGCGCACGGGTGGACGTGTTCGACGGCGTTCTGGGCGGCGCAGATACGCTCCCTTGCCGCCGACCACCGGGTCGTCGCGTACGACCAGCGCGGGCACGGCCGCAGCCCCGCGGGGCAGGCCCCGTACTCGACGGACATGCTCGCGGACGACCTGGAGGCGGTGCTCGCGGCGACGCTCGCGCCGGGGGAGAAGGCCGTGCTCGCCGGGCACTCCATGGGCGGCATGACGATGATGGCGGCCTCGCGGCGGCCGGCGTTCCGTGAGCACGCGGCGGCTGTCCTGCTGTGCAGCACGGGCAGTTCGCGGCTCGTCGCCGAGTCGACGGTGCTGCCGCTGCGGGCGGGGCGCCTGCGCACCCGGATCACCACCGCCGTGCTCGGCGCGCGGGCACCGCTCGGACCCGTCACGCCCCTCGGCAAGAAGGTCCTGCGCTACGCGACCATGGGCCCCGGCTCTGCGCCGGACAAGGTCGAGGCGTGTGCGCGGATCGTGCACGCCTGCCCGACCAAGGTGCGGTACCACTGGTCGCACGTCCTCGCCGAGCTCGAACTCGACGAGGGAGTCGCCGCGTTGACGGTGCCCACGGCGGTCGTCGCCGGTACCGCCGACCGGCTCACGCCCGTGGTGCACGCCCGGCGCCTGGCCGCGACACTGCCCAAGTGCGTGGGGCTCACCGAACTCACCGGCCTCGGGCACATGACGCCCGTCGAGGCGCCGGAGCTCGTCACCGAGCGCATACGTGAACTGTCCGCGAACCACGTGGAGATGAAGGGAGCGGCATCCGCATGAGCAGGGTCAGTCTCGAAGGACAGGTCGCGGTCGTCACGGGCGCCGCGCGCGGCGTCGGGGAGCTCCTCGCGCGCAAGCTGGCGGCGCGCGGCGCGAAGATCGCGCTGGTCGGTCTGGAGCCGGACGAGCTGAAGGCGGTCTCCGAACGCCTCGACACGGACAGCGACTTCTGGCACGCCGACGTCACCGACCATGTGGCGATGGCGCAGGTCGCCGAGGAGGTCAAGCAGCGCTTCGGCAAGGTCGACATCGTCGTCGCGAACGCCGGGGTGGCCAACGGCGGCCCCTTCGTCGAGTCGGACCCCGTCGCCTGGCGGCGGGTCATCGAGGTCAACCTGATCGGGTCGGCGGTCACGGCGCGAGCGTTCCTGCCGGTGCTGATGGAGAGCCGCGGCTACCTGCTCCAGATCGCGTCCCTCGCCGCGATCACCCCGGCGCCCATGATGACCGCGTACTGCGCGTCCAAGTCGGGCGTGGAGGCGTACGCGCACAGCCTGCGTGCCGAGGTCGGCTACAAGGGCGTGCGGGTCGGGGTCGGTTACCTGTCGTGGACCGACACCGACATGGTGCGCGGCGCCGACCAGGACGACGTGATGCGGGAGCTGCGGCAGCGGCTGCCGTGGCCGTCGAACAAGACGTATCCGCTGGGCCCGGCCGTGGACCGGATCGTCGCGGGTATCGAGCGGCGCTCCAGCCATGTGTACGCGCAGTGGTGGCTGCGGGGCATGCAGGGGATCCGGGGCTATCTGCCCGGGATCATCGGGGCGGTCGGGCAGCGCGAGATGCGGCGCTTCGAGCCGCGCCTGAGCAGTGTGTCGACCGGGCTCGTGGGGGCGGGGGGCGCCGCCGACGAGTCCGTACGGGGTGGTTGACCGGCGGTTTCGGGAGGCGGGCACGATGCGTTATTGATCGAAATGCGTGGGATGTCCTGGCGTGTAAGTCTGGTCGAGCCCGAACCCCCCTCACCCAATACGGGAGTGAAATCGCATGGGCATGAAGGACCAGTTCCAGGAGAAGGCCGATCAGCTCGCCGAGAAGGCCAAGCAGAAGACGGGTCAAGGCAAGGACGAGGCGAGTGAGCGTGCCTCGCAGGGGCAGGACCGGATGAGCGAGCGTGGGCGTTCGCAGTCCGATGAGGCCCAGCGGAGTGCGCAGGAGGCGCAGGATCGGTTCGATCAGGACTACGACGCCTGACGCTGGCGCTGAGCCTTGCGGATGAGGGTCACCCGGGACGCCGGGTGGCCCTCGTTTTTTGCGTGGCTCGCGCCCTTTGCGTTGGCGCCCGGCGCGTGGGCTGTGCCCACCCGTTCCGCCCCTGGCGAACCAGTTGCCCACAGGGGGAGGCGAGGGAGCGGGTGGGGGAGGGGGCGGACCAGTTGCCCACAGAGGGAGCGGGCTAGCGGGGAGGGAGTTTGGGGCGGGTGTGGTTGGGGGTGTTGGTGTAGTCCGGGGGGGTTTTGGCGGGGGAGGCTACGAGGAGGTCCAGGGCCAGGTAGACCGCGTCGTCGAGTTGGGCGTGGCGGCCCTCGGCCCAGTCCAGGGGCGTGCGCAGGACCTCGATGTCCGGTGCCACGCCCTTGTTCTCGATGGACCAGCCGTACTCGGGGAACCAGGCCGCGTTCATCGGGACCGTGATGACCGTGCCGTCGCCCAGCGTGTGGCGGCCCGTCATGCCGACGACGCCGCCCCAGGTGCGCTGGCCCACGACGGGGCCGAGCCCGAGGAGTTTGAACGCCGCCGTGATCATGTCGCCGTCGGACGAGGTCGCCTCGTCGGCCAGGGCGACGACCGGGCCGCGCGGCGCGTTCGACGCGTACGAGACGGGCTGGGCGTTGCGCGTCAGGTCCCAGCCGAGGATCTTGCGGGTGAGTTTCTCGACGACGAGCTCGCTGATGTGGCCGCCCGCGTTGCCGCGTACGTCGACGATGAGCGCGGGCCGTGACACCTCCATGCGCACGTCCCGGTTGAACTGCGCCCAGCCCGAGCCGCCCATGTCGGGGATGTGCAGATAGCCGCACTTGCCGCCGCTCAACTCCCGTACGACCGCACGGCGTTTGGCCACCCAGTCCTGGTAGCGCAGCGGCCGTTCGTCGATGAGGGGGACGACCGCGACGCGGCGGGACGGGCCCTCGCCCTCCGCCGGCCGGAACGTCAGCTCGACCGTCGTGCCGCCCGCCCCCGCGAGCAGCGGGTACGGCCCGGCCACCGGGTCGACCGGCCGCCCGTCGACATGGGTCAGGACGGCGCCCTCCCGGATGCCGCTGCCCGCCAGCGGCGAGCGCGCCTTGGAGTCGGACGAGTCGCCGGGCAGGACCCGGACGAGCTGCCAACCCCCCTCGCGGTGCACGAAGTTGGCGCCGAGGAGGCCCTGGGCGCGCTGGTAGTGGGGCGGGCCTTCGTTGCGGCGGGCGGCGGAGACGTACGCGTGCGAGGTGCACAGTTCGCCGAGCACCTCGCGCAGCAGGTCGGCGAACTCGTCGGGGGACGCGACCCGTTCGACGAGCGGCCGGTACTGGGCGAGGACCGCGTCCCAGTCGATGCCGCTCATCTTCGGGTCCCAGAAGTAGGCGCGGATGATCCGGCCCGCCTCGTCGTACGCCTGGCGCCACTCGGCGCCCGGGTCCACCTCGTGCAGGATGCGGCGCAGGTCGATCCAGACCGTGGTGTCGCTGTCGCCGGTCTCCGTGGAGGGGACGGCCCGCAGCTCGCCCTCGTCGACGACCACGAGCCGGGTGCCGTCGCCGCTGGGCGCGAACCAGTCGAGGTGGGTGACCAGTTCGGTCTTCTTGCCCTTGGTGAGGTTGAAGTGTTCGAGGGTGGGGCGGCCCGAGGTGTCGGCCGGGTTGACGAACGTCTCGCCGAGCGCGCCGGAGATCGGCCAGCGCAGCCAGACGAGGCCACCGCCCGAAACGGGGTACAGGGCCGAGTACTTGGACGCCGCGACGGGGAACGGCACGACACGTTCCGGCAGGCCCTCGATCTCCACGGTCGGCGCCCCGTCGGCGCCCGAGTCCTCCGTCGGGTCGAGTCCGCCCGCGGCCGTGCGCCCGTGAGGTGAAAGCGCGAAGGGCGAGGGCGTCGCGGACGACAGGGGTACGAGGTACGGGCGGCAGCCGAGCGGGAAGGACAGGTCGCCGGTGTGCACGTCGTAGACCGGGTCGAAGCCGCGCCAGGACAGGAAGGCGAGGTAGCGGCCGTCGCGCGTGAACACCGGGTTCTCGTCCTCGAAGCGGCCGTTGGTGACGTCGATGATCGTGCGGTCCTTGATGCGCGCCATCTTGATCTGGCGCAGGGAGCGCCCGATGCCGGGGTGGGACCAGGTCAGCCAGGCGCCGTCCGGCGAGAACGCGAGGTCGCGCACGGGGCCGTTGATGGAGCGGATCAGTTCGGTTACTTCGCCGGAGGCGGAGGGGGGTTCGGGTGCGGTTTCCTCATGGCCTTCGCCCTCTCCTTTGTTCCCTTCACCAGCTTCCCCTTCCTCCCCTTCCTCCTCCTCCGACGTGTCGATGAGGAGCAGGCGGCCGTCGTTCGAGGCGATGGCGAGGCGTTCGCCGTCCGGGTCGCTGACCATCTCCAGGACCCGGCCGAGCTGCCCGGACGCGAGGCGGCGCGGTTCGCGCTCCCCGCTCGCCCGCGGCAGGTACGAGATCTCGACCGCGTCCTCGCCCTCCGCGTCGGTGACGTAGGCGACCTGTCCGCCGGGGCCGAGCATCTCGGGGAGCCTGACCCGTACGCCCGGGGTGTCCGCGATGGTCCGGGCGGGGCCGTCGCGGTGCGTGAGCCAGTACAGGCTGCCGCGTACGACGACGGCGCTGGCGCGGCCGGTCTCGTCGACGGAGAGCCCGTCGACGTGGTGGGCGGCCGGCACCTGGTAGGGGCGGCGCCCGACGCGCGGGCCGCCGAGGCGCACGTCCAGCTTGCGCGGCACGGAGCCGGCGGCCAGGTCGTCGATGATCCAGAGGTCGCCGGCGCACTGGTAGACGATGCGGGTCCCGTCGCTGGAGGCGTTGCGGGCGTAGAACGCGTCGTGGTCGGAGTGGCGGCGCAGGTCGGAGCCGTCGGGCAGGCAGGAGTACACGTTGCCGATGCCCTGGTGGTCGGAGAGGAACGCGATGCGGCCCGCCACGAACATGGGGGCTTCCAGGTGTCCGTCGAGGTCGGCGACGAGCTGTCGGCCGTGCAGCCACAGGCGGCCCTGGGCGCCGCCCCGGTAGCGCTTCCAGGCGGCCGGTTCGTGCGGGGGAGTGCCGGTCAGGAGCAGGGTTTTGCGCTCGCCGTCGAGGTCGGCGACGGCGATGTCGGAGACCGGGCCCCAGGGCAGCCTGCCGCCGGGCGAGCCGTCGGTGGGGACGTCGTAGGCCCAGGTGAAGTACGAGAAGGGCTGGCCGTGGGAGGCCACCGCGAGGATCACGGTCCGCCCGTCCCTGTCCGGCGGTGTCCAGCCGCGGACCTGGGTGTCCGAGCTGCCCCAGTAGGTGAGGCGGCGGGCGGGTCCGCCGTCCACCGGCATGAGGTAGATCTCCGGATCGAGGCTGCGCCAGGTCGTGTACGCGATGTGGCGGCCGTCGGGCGAGAACCGCGGGTGGCTCACCTTGGTCCGGTCGACCGTGATCCGCCACGCCCGGCCCGGCTGGTCGAGGGGGGCGACCCAGAGGTCGTCCTCGGTCTCGAAGCAGAGCCGGTCCTCGTGCAGATGCGGAAACCGGAGGTACGCGTCGTCGCTCACCTACACATGCTTTTCCGCTCCACGGGCCCCGGCAACTTGTGGGTCGCCCCGTTTTCGCCCGTGGCTTGTGGCACAGGCCACGTACGAAACGGTTTCGTTTCGTTAAGGGCGGTCGTAGAGTACTGGTGTACGAAACCGTTTCGTACGCACTTCCGGACCGGAACAGGAGTGACCCATGGCTGAAGCCGCCACGCCGCGCCGCAGCCGGATCACGCCCGAGCGCGAGGCCGAGCTGTACGGCGCCGTGCTCGAACTGCTTCGCGAGGTCGGTTACGACGCCCTGACCATGGACGCCGTCGCCGCCCGCACCCGGTCCAGCAAGGCCACGCTCTACCGCCAGTGGGGCAGCAAGGCCGAGCTGGTCGTCAAGGCGCTGCGGCATCAGAAGCCGTCGCGGCTCAGCGAGATCGACACCGGGTCGCTGCGGGGCGACTTCCACGCACTGGCCCTGCGCGAGAACGACTGCGAGATGGCTCAGGGATCCGCGCTGATGCGGGGCCTGGCCATGGCCGTGCACGCGAACCCGGATCTCCTGCGGGCCTTTCGCGAGCTGCTGATCGAGCCCGAGATGGAGGAGCTGCGGCACATGCTGCGGCGCGCCGTCGACCGGGGCGAGATCCGGGCGGACAACCCGGCCCTCGACTACGTCCTGCACATGATCGTCGGGGCCTTCGCGGCCCGGACCCTCATCGACGAACAGCCCCCCACCCAGGCCTTCGTCGCCTCGTACATCGACGCCGTGGTCCTCCCCGCTCTCGGCGCCTGACCCCACCCCCGTAAAACCAAGCACCTGACGCGACCGCTCACGTCGTCGGGCTGATTCCTCCTGCCCTGAAGACCCAACGACCTGACCGGGAGTACGCCCTCGTGGCCACATTCCTCTACAAACTCGGCAAGCTCGCCTTCCGCCGAAGGCACTTCGTCGCCCTGATCTGGGTGGCGCTGCTCACCCTCGCGGGGGTGGGCGCCGCCTCCGCGCCCACGGCGGCGTCCAGTTCCTTCTCCATCCCGGGAACCGAGGCCCAGAAGGCCTTCGACCTGCTTGACCAGCGATTCCCGGGCTCCAGTGCCGACGGCGCCACCGCCCGCGTCGTCTTCCAGGCGCCCGCCGGCGAGAAGATCACGTCCGCGGCCAACAAGGCCGAGGTCAGCAAGACCGTCGCCGAGCTCGGCTCCGGCTCGAAGCAGGTGGCCGCGGCCGCCGACCCGTATGCCGCGAGGACCGTCAGCAAGGACGGCACGATCGCGTACGCGTCGGTGTCCTACAAGGTCTCCTCGATGGAGCTGACGGACACAGACCGGGACGCGCTCCAGAAGACCGTCGACGGGGCGCGGCACTCCGGGCTCACCGTCGAGGTCGGCGGTGACGCGCTGCAGGCCATGCCGGAGACCGGGGCCACCGAGATCATCGGTGTGGCGATCGCCGCCGTCGTCCTGGTGATCACCTTCGGCTCGCTCGTCGCGGCCGGGCTTCCGCTGCTCACCGCGCTGATAGGCGTGGGCATCGGCGTCTCGTCGATCACCGCACTCGCGAACGCGCTCGACCTCGGCACCACGACCTCGACGCTGGCCATGATGATCGGCCTCGCGGTCGGCATCGACTACGCGCTGTTCATCGTCTCCCGCTTCCGTGCCGAGCTGGCCGAGGGCCGCGACCGCGAGGAAGCGGCCGGACGGGCCGTCGGCACGGCCGGCTCCGCCGTGGTCTTCGCCGGTCTGACCGTCGTCATCGCGCTCGTCGGACTCGCCGTCGTCAACATCCCGATGCTGACCAAGATGGGCGTCGCGGCCGCCGGTACGGTCGCCATCGCCGTCCTCATCGCACTCACCCTGATCCCGGCCCTGCTCGGTTACGCCGGTAAGCGGGTCCACGGCCGCAAGGCCCGTAAGGCCCTGGCCGCCGAAGCGAAGCCCGGGACGAAGCCTGAGACGAATACGAAGCCCGAGCCGAAGGCGAACATGGGCACGCGCTGGGCGAGCTTCGTGCTGCGCCGGCCCGTGGCCGTGCTGCTCACCGGCGTGATCGGCCTCGGTGTGATGGCGGTGCCGGTGTCCTCGCTGGAGCTGGGCCTGCCCGACGACGGGGTCCAGCCCACCGACACCACGCAGCGCAAGGCGTACGACCTGCTCTCCGAGGGCTTCGGGCCGGGCTTCAACGGGCCGCTGGTCGCGGTCGTCGACGTGAAGCACTCGCAGGACCCGAAGGACGCGGTGGCCCGCGTCGCCAAGGACATCGCGGCGACCGACGGCGTCAGGACGGTCACCCCGGCCGCGTTCAACCAGGCCGGTGACACGGCGACGATCACCGTCGTGCCGTCGTACAAGCCCAGCTCGACGCGGACCGAGGACGTCGTCCACGCCATCCGGGACAAGGGCGCGGACATCAAGGCGGACACCGGGGCCGAGGTCCTGGTCACCGGCACCACCGCCATGAACATCGACGTGTCGCAGAAGCTGAACGACGCGCTCGTGCCGTACCTGGCGCTGGTCGTCGGCCTCGCGTTCCTGCTCCTGATGGTGGTCTTCCGGTCGGTCCTGGTCCCGCTGAAGGCGGCGCTCGGCTTCCTGCTCTCGGTGGTCGCCGCGCTCGGCGCCGTCGTCGCCGTCTACCAGTGGGGCTGGCTCGGCTCACTGTTCGGCGTGGAGCAGACCGGGCCGATCATGTCGATGATGCCGATCTTCATGGTGGGCGTGGTCTTCGGCCTCGCGATGGACTACGAGGTCTTCCTGGTGACCCGCATGCGGGAGGCGTACGTGCACGGGGAGCGGCCCGCGCAGGCCGTCGTGACCGGGTTCAAGCACGGGGCGCGCGTGGTCACGGCCGCCGCCGTCATCATGATCGCCGTCTTCGCGGGCTTCATCGGCTCCAGTGAGCAGATGGTCAAGATGATCGGCTTCGGCCTCGCGATCGCAGTGTTCTTCGACGCGTTCGTGGTGCGTATGACGATCGTGCCGGCCGTCCTCGCGCTGCTCGGGAAGCGGGCGTGGTGGCTGCCGAAGTGGCTCGACCGGATCCTGCCGAACGTGGACGTCGAGGGCGAGGGCCTGCGGGACGCGACCCGCGGGGGCGACGACGCCGCCGCCGACGACGAGGGGGACCGGGAGCTGGTCCGCGTGTGACCGTGAGGTCAGTGAGCCACCGGGGTGGCGGCCGAGTACGTCCGGCGGAGGAAGCGCACCAGCGTCTTCTTGTCGAACTGCACGACCGCCACCCCTTTCGGCGAGTGGAACTCCAGGACGGCCTGGACGCGGCCGCACGGCCAGATGCGGATGTCGCCCACTTCGGTCGGGGCGCGCAGGCCCTCTTCGAGGAGCTCGCGGGTGAAGCTCCAGTCGCCCTCTTCGGGGACGGTGAGGTGGACGCGCCCGTCGTAGCTCAGGACCGCGGGGACGGCCGGGGGCTCGCCGGGGGAGTCGGTGACGATGCGGGCGCGGGCCTTCTGCCAGACGGCGGACATCGGGCACTCCTCACCTTCAGGTGAACGACCTTTACGCGAATGGCCTTCTCGTGGCCTTCTCGCGAGTGACCTTTACGCGAATGCTGTCATCAAATGTCCCACATAAACCACATGAGCGGCTAACTGCTCGTGGGTTAAATGTGTCCGCACCGCTGTTGCAACTAGTTCGCAACAAGGCACTATCATCGAACGGTTCACCGGAAGCCCGTCCCGTGCCGAAGCGGAGCCCTCACCCATGCATGTCCCCGACGGATTCATCAACGCCCCCGTCTCGGCGGCGGCGGGCGTCGTCGCCGCGGGAGCCGTGGCCGTCAGCCTCCGAGGCGCACGGCGCGAACTCGACGAGCGCACCGCGCCCCTCGCCGGCCTCGTCGCCGCGTTCATCTTCGCCGTGCAGATGCTGAACTTCCCCGTCGCGGCGGGCACCAGCGGCCATCTCCTCGGCGGAGCCCTGGCCGCGATCCTCGTCGGCCCCTATACGGGCGTCCTGTGTGTGTCCGTGGTGCTCCTGATGCAGGGCGTGCTCTTCGCCGACGGCGGCCTGACCGCGCTCGGCGTGAACATCACCGACATGGCGATCACCACCACCGTCGTCGCCTACCTCGTCTTCCGCGTCCTCGTGAAGGTGCTGCCCCGCAAGCGCAGCTCCGTCACCGCCGCCTCCTTCGTCGCCGCGCTGCTTTCCGTGCCGGCCGCGGCCGTCGTCTTCACGCTGATCTACGCGATCGGCGGCACCACCGACGTCTCGATCGGCAAGGTCGCCACCGCCATGGTCGGCGTGCACGTCCTCATCGGCATCGGCGAGGCCGTCATCACCGCGCTGACCGTCGGCGCGGTCGTCGCGGTCCGCCCCGACCTCGTGTACGGCGCCCGCGGCCTGAACCGGCCCCTCAAGCTCCGCGTGGGCGGCGAACTGGTCGACGCGGCCGGGACGCCCGCGCCCGCCGCCGTCCGCGGCTCCCAGCGCAAGGTCTGGCTCACCGGCCTCGTCACGTCCCTCGTCCTCGCCGGCTTCGTCTCCTTCTACGCCTCCGCGCACCCGGACGGCCTGGAGAAGGTCGCCCACGACAAGGGCATCGACGCGAAGGCCCGGAAGCACGCCTCCGACGGCTCCCCGCTCGCCGGGTACGGCGTCAAGGACGTGAGCGACGCCCGGCTCTCCGGCGGCCTCGCCGGCGTGATCGGCGTCGGCGTCACCGTCGTCGCCGGCAGCGGTGTCTTCTGGGTCGTGCGCAGGCGCCGCACCGCGGACACGTCCCCGAGTCAGCTCACGGAAACCGTCTGACATGGGCGCCGGACACGCGCACAGGCTCTACCGGCACGGGCACTCGCCCGTGCACACCCTGCCGCCGCACACCAAACTCGCCGCCGTCCTCTGCTTCGTGATCGTGGTCGTCTCCACGCCCCGCGAGGCGATGTGGGCGTTCGCCCTGTACGCGGCCCTGCTCGCGGCCGTCGCGTACGCGGCCCGGGTCCCGGCCGCCTTCCTCCTCAAGCGGCTCCTCATCGAGATCCCGTTCGTGGCGTTCGCCGTCCTCATGCCGTTCGTGGCGCAGGGCGAGCGCGTCGACGTCCTCGGGATGTCCCTCAGCGTCAACGGCCTTTGGGGCGCCTGGAACGTCCTCGCCAAGGGCACCCTCGGCGTCGCCGCGTCCGTCCTGCTCGCCTCCACCACCGAACTGCGCGAACTGCTGCTCGGCCTGCAACGGCTCAAGCTGCCGCCCCTCCTCGTCCAGATCGCGTCGTTCATGATCCGCTACGGCGACGTGATCACCGACGAGATGCGTCGCATGAAGATCGCCCGCGAGTCCCGCGGCTTCGAGGCGAGCGGCGTACGGCACTGGGGCGTCCTCGCCAAGTCCGCGGGCGCCCTCTTCATCCGCTCCTACGAACGCGGTGAGCGCGTGCATCTGGCCATGGTCAGCCGCGGGTACGCCGGATCGATGCCCGTCATCGACGACGTGAGCGCCTCCCGCGCGCAGTGGTCGTACGCCCTCACCCTCCCCTGTGCCGCCCTTGTCGTCTGTCTGCTGGGATGGGTGCTGTGACTGACTTCCCCGAATCCTCCACCGCGTCGCTGGAGGTCAGCGGCCTCGCCTACGCCTACCCCGACGGCCACCAGGCCCTCTTCGGCGTCGACCTCACCCTCGGCCGGGGCGAGCGCGTCGCCCTGCTCGGGCCCAACGGCGCGGGCAAGACGACCCTCGTGCTGCACCTCAACGGCATCCTCACCGGCGGCGCGGGCACCGTGACGGTCGCCGGCCTGCCCGTCGGCAAGCGGCACATGGCCGAGATCAGGCGCAAGGTCGGCATCGTCTTCCAGGACCCCGACGACCAGCTCTTCATGCCGACCGTCCGGGAGGACGTCGCCTTCGGGCCCGCCGCCGCCGGGGTCAAGGGGCCCGAGCTCGAAGCGCGGGTCCACAAGGCGCTGGCCCAGGTCGGCATGGCCGAGTTCGCCGACCGGCCGCCGCACCACCTGTCCTTCGGGCAGCGCCGCCGCGTCGCGGTCGCCACCGTCCTCGTCATGGAGCCCGAGATCCTCGTCCTGGACGAGCCGTCGTCGAACCTCGACCCCGCCTCGCGGCGCGAACTCGCCGACATCCTGCGCTCGTTGGACGTCACCGTCCTGATGGTCACGCACGACCTGCCGTACGCGCTCGAACTCTGCCCCCGCTCGGTGATCCTCAGCGAGGGCGTGATCGCCGCCGACGGGACGACCGGCGACCTCCTCGCCGACGAGGACCTCATGCGCGCACACCGCCTGGAACTGCCCTTCGGCTTCGACCCGAAGTCGGTGAAGGTCACATCGGCATAAGGGCGTTCCGGGAATCCCCCGGTGACCGATGGTGGTTGCACCGATCGTGAGTGACATGAACGGAACGGTGGCCGACGGGTTCGGACCGGTCAGGGACGCGTTCGCGCGCAACTTCGACGTGCTCGGCGAGCGCGGTGCCGGCGTGGTGGTCTACCGCGACGGGCACAAGGTCGTCGACCTGTGGGGCGGCACCCGCGACGTGATCGGCGGAGCCCTCTGGGAGCAGGGCACCGCCCAGATCATGCGCTCCGCCACGAAGGGCGTCGCCGCCGCGGCGCTGCTCCTCCTGCACCAGCGCGGCGAGCTCGACCTGGACGCGCCCGTCGGCTCCTACTGGCCCGAGTTCAAGGAGCACGGCAAGGACCAGGCCCTGGTCCGTGACGTCCTCGCGCACCGCGCCGGTGTCCCCGCGCTCGACCACCCGCTGACCCCCGCCGAGGCCGCCGACCCCGACCGGGGCGCCGCCGCCGTCGCCGCCCAGGCCCCCGCCTGGGAACCCGGCACCGCCCACGGCTACCACGCGCAGACCTACAGCTGGCTCACCGGCGAGCTCGTGCGCCGCGTCACCGGCCGCCGCATCGGGGACTGGATCGCCGAGCACATCACCGGCCCCGCCGGCGCCGACCTCTGGGTGGGCCTGCCCGCCGCCGAGGCCCACCGGGCGGGCCTGGTCGGCCCCGTCGAGCCGCCCGCGACGGCGAACGGGGGCCTGCGCACCCGTCCCAAGCGGAGCGTCTCCGAGGCGCACAACGACCCCGACTCCCTCACCAGCCGCGCCTTCGGCGCCATCCACCCCGCCCCGGACGAGAACGACCCGGCCTACCGCGCCGCCCAGCTGCCCGCCTCGAACGGCGTCGGCACGGCGGACGGCCTGGCCCGCTTCTACGCGTCCCTGATCGGCGAGGTCGACGGCGGCACCCGCCTGTTCACGCCGGAGACGATGGGCAAGGCGCGCGAAGAGGCCTCCGCGGGACCCGACCGCGTCCTCGTCGTCCCGACCCGCTTCGGACTCGGCTACATGCTTCACGGCGTCGCCTCCCCCCTCCTCGGACCTGGTTCCTTCGGCCACCCCGGCCGGGGCGGCGCGCTCGGCTTCGCGGACCCGGAGACGGGGATCGCCTTCGGGTACGTCACGAACGGCATGCAGAAGGGCGTCACCGCCGACCCGCGCGCTCAGGCGCTGGTACGGGCCGTGCGCTCCTCGCTCGCCGGGTAGCCGCCGCTGCCCGCGCCGCCGCCCTTGCCCAGGTACAGCGGGGTGTACGCGACCAGCAGGAGGGCGGCGCCGAGCGGTATCAGGTCCTTGTTGGCATTCGGCAGCAGGGAGCAGGTCAGGACCAGGGCGGGCGCCCACCAGCGCAGGATCCGCAGTGCCGCGAGCCGCCCCACCAGCAGCAGCTGGCCTATGAAGAACAGGGCAGGACCGACCGCGTAGAACGCGAGCGTGACGCCCGGCGCGTCCTGGAAGCTCGACACCAGCTCGGACATCGCCTCGTGGTCGGCCGCGAGGAACCCGGTGACGAGGTCGGCGCCGAACTGCACCGCGAACGCGAAGGCGCCCGCGCACGCCGTCCACAGGCCCGCCGTGGACCACCTGTCGCGCCCCGCCCGCTCCCGCATCGTCACGAACCCCCGTATGAAGAAGGCGAGTCCGGCGACGAAGCACAGATGCCCGGCCGTCCAGGCGAAGCCAGGGCCGCGCGTCCCGTCGAGTCCGTCGAGCGTGCGGATCACGCCGTAGGCGCCGAACAGGACGGGGGCGTAGACGAAGTCACCGCGTGATGGGGTCATGTGATCCATGGTGACCGCGGTGCGGGCCCAACTCGATGGGGAATGACCCTGGTTGGCCCCTGAGGGGGCCCTGGGTGGGTGTCGGGGTAGCGTCGGCGCCGGGGTTCAGGGGGCGAGTGGTTTCTTCTCCCCCAGCCCGCCCCTTCCCGCAGATCTGGGGCTCCGCCCCAGGCCCCGGTCCTCAAACGCCGGACGGGCTGAATGGGGCGGCCGGGTTGAAAGAATGGGCGGCCGGATTGAGAGGAATGGGCGGACGGGTTGAGGACAACGGGGGTCATCCCGACGCGTGGAGCATCAGCCCGATCCCCGCCACCATCAGCCCCGCCGCGACCATCCGCGGCGCCCCGAACCGTTCCTTGAAGAACACCGTTCCGATCGCCGCGCCCACGATGATCGACGACTCGCGCAGCGCCGAGATCGGTGCCAGTGCCGCCCGCGTCTGGGCCCACAGAACGAGTCCGTACGCCGACACGGACAGGGCCGCGCCCAGCAGTCCCGCCGCCGCGAACGGCCTTAGCCGCGCGGTCAGTTCGCCGCGCCACATCCACGCCGCGTACACCGGCACGCCGAGCCCGCCGAGGATCATCAGCCACGCGATGTAGCCGAGCGAGTTGCCGGAGGCGCGTACGCCGAGGCCGTCCACCACCGTGTACGCCGCGATCGAGACGCCCGTGGCGAGGGCCGCGCCGATCGCCGCCCAGTCGGGCCTGCGCCCCGAGCCCCGTATGCCCCACAGGGCGAGACCCGTCAGGCCCGCGCACGAGACCGCGATGCCCGCCGCCTGCCAGCCGTCGGGGATCTCGCCCGCGAACAGCGCCGCGAGCACCGTCACCACGAGGGGCGCCGTGCCGCGCGCGATCGGGTAGGCCTGCCCGAAGTCGCCGAGCTTGAACGACCGCATGAGCAGGGCGTAGTAGGCCACGTGGAGGAGGGCGGAGGCGATCAGGTACGGCCAGGCCGCCGCGTGCGGCAGCGGTACGAAGGGCGCGAGGCCGAGGCCGATCAGCGCGCCGCCGCCGGAGATCAGGGTGAAGCCCACCAGCTTGTCGGTGATGTGGTGGGCGATCGCGTTCCAGCTCGCGTGGGTGACCGCCGCGAGGAGGACGGCCGCCGCGACGAGGGGCGTCACAGATCGGTCTCGCGCACATCCACGAGGGCCGCGCCCGCGTGCGCGATCAGCGACTTGGGGTCCATGGGGAACACGGCGTACGGGGTGCCCGCGGCGGCCCACACGGTGTCGTGGTCCAGGAGCGAGCGGTCGGCGAGGACGCGGGTGCGGGTGCGGTGCCCGAAGGGCGGGATGCCGCCGATCGCGTACCCGGTCGTCTCGCGCACGACGTCCGCCTTGGCACGCGTGACCTTCTCCGCGCCCAGCTCGCGCCGGACCAGGTCCACGTCCACGCGTGACGCGCCGTCCATCAGGACGAGGACCGGCACCCCGTCCGCCGCGAAGATCAACGACTTGCAGATCTGGCTGAGTTCGCAGCCGATCGCGGCGGCGGCCTCCTGCGCGGTGCGGGTCGCCTCCGGGAAGCGGCGGACGAGCGGGATGACGTCGGCGAGGCCCAGGCCGGCGAGGGCCTCGGCGAAACGGGGGTGCGCGGCCTGGGCGCCGTCGTCGGCGGATTCCGGAGTGCTCATCCCGGCACCGTAGCTGTCCGTGTACCCGGCACGCGACCAGGTATCGGCGGCCGCAAGCCGGTCAGGACAAGGCCCCTCAGCTTCCGGCGAGCAGCATCTGCCGCACCACGGGACCCGCCGAGTCACCGCCGTGGCCGCCCGCCTGGACGACCGCCGCCGACGCCAGGTCGCCGCGCCAGGCCGTGAACCAGCCGTTCGGCTTCTTCTGCCCGTCGACCTCCGCCGAGCCGGTCTTCGCGCCCATGTCCGTGCCGAGGCCCGACATCGGCTTGACCGCCGTACCGGCAACGGCCGTGTAGTGCAGCAGGTCGCGCAGGGCGCTCACGGTCTTGGGGGACAGCTTGCGGGAGGCCGTGGCGAGGGTGCGGTGGTCGACGTCGGGCGAGACCAGGTAGGGCTGCCGGAAGACACCCGTCTCGGCGGTGGCGACGACCGACGCCATGTTGAGCGGGTTCATCCGGACGCCGCCCTGCCCGATCAGCGAGGCCGCCATCTGCGCCTGCGTCTGCACGGGTACCGCGCCGTCGAAGCTGGGGACGCCGATCGACCAGTTGTCGCGGCCGAGCCCGAAGACCTCCTGGGCCTGCTTCGTCAGGTCGTCGTCGTGCAGCTTCTTCGCCTGGCTGATGAAGGCGGTGTTGCAGGAGCGCGCGAAGCTGGCCCGGAAGGTGCCGTCCTTGATCTCGAACTTCTGGTCGTTCTGGAACTTCCAGCCGCCGTACGTCACGTACTTGGGGCAGGGGTGCTTCTTGTCGACGCCCGCGAGGTTCTTCTCCAGGAGCATCGACGACGTCACGATCTTCATCGTGGAGCCGGGGGCGAGGGAGCCCTGGAAGGCCGTGTTGTAGCCGCCGGGGCGGGAGTTGGCGATCGCGAGGATCTCCCCGGTCGACGGCTTGATGACGACGACCGCGGCCTTCTCGCGCCCCGCGACCTCGCGCTCGGCGACGGCCTGTGAGGTGGGGCTGATGGTCGTCCGCAGGGTGCCGGGCGTGCCCTTGGAGAGGGTCACCAGCGTCTTGTCGGGGGTGTGTTCGCTCTTCTTGCCGCTGTCCTTGTGGACGACGCGCAGCTCGATGCCGGCGGTGCCGCCCGCCGTCTTGCCGTACTTCTCGCGCAGCCCGTCGACGACCGTGGCCAGCGAGGGGTACTTGGCCGTCGACAGCTCGTTGCCCGCGCGGTCCGTCGCCTTGATCGGCGGGTTGCCGGCCTCGCCGGTGACGAGCCGGTCGCCGTCCTCCTTGAGGTCGGGGTGCACGACGGACGGCTGCCAGCCGACGAGCGGCCTGCCGTCCTTCACCCGCCGCACCACGGTCAGTTCGGACCCGTACGCGAACGGCTTCGTCTTTCCCCCGTACGAGACCGTGGCCGACACGGCGAACGGCACCTTGGCGCCGGTGCGGTGGCCCGGTGTCAGCTTCACGCCGGTCAGATGGGCGTCCTTGGAGTACGAGGTGAGCGCCGCGGTCGCCGCCGGGGCGTCGTCCGTGGCGGCCGCCGCCTTCGCGGTGTCGCCGGCGGCCCACGCGGTCAGGAAGCGGTCGGCGGCGGTGCGGACCTCGGCCTGTGTGACGGGCCCCGTCTTGACGTGCGGCTTGTCGTCGGCGGTGGCCGTCTGCTGCGGGCCGCTGTCTAGGAGGGCGTAGGCGCCGACTCCCGCGCCGAGCACCACGACGGCGACCACTCCGCCTATCACGGCGGCGTTCGCCTTCTTGCGCTCGGAACTTCTGCCTCTGCTGCCCACGGGGTCCTCCGTCGTCGTCCTGTCCGTCCGGGCCGTTCGGTTCGTGGCGGACGGCCCAGACTAAGGCGTCGGAGGAGGTGCCCCCGACGGCGCCTCAGCTACCCGCCCGTAGCACCGCGGCCACGATCGGGCCCGCGGCGTCGCCGCCATGGCCGCCCTCCTCGGTGACCGCGGCGGCCGCGACATCCCCGCGATAGCCGGTGAACCAGCTGTTCGACTTCGTCTGGCCGGTGACCTCCGCGGAACCGGTCTTGGCGCCGATGTCCGGGCCGAGACCCGCCATGACCTGCGCGGCGGTGCCGGCCGTCGCGGTGAGACGCATCATCGACCGCAGCTGGGCGGCGGTGTTCGGGGGCAGCCCGCGGGCGGTGGCGAGCTCCCGGTCGTCGAGGGAGGGCGGCACGATCACGGGCTGGTGGAAGGCGCCCGCCTTCACGGTCGCTGTGACGGACGCCATGTTCAGCGGATTCATCTGGACCCCGCCCTGCCCGATGGCGCCCGCCGCGCGGTCGGGCCCGCCGGACGCGGGGATCGTGCCGTCGGCCGAGACGATGCCTGTCTTCCAGTTGGCCTGGCCCAGGCCGAAGCGGTCCTGCGCCTCGCGCGTCAACGACTCGTCCGTGAGCGGCTGTTCGTCGATGAGCTTCACGAACGCCGTGTTGCAGGACCGCGCGAAACTGTTCGCCAGACTGGCGCCCTCGTCGGCCTTCATCCCAGGCAGGTTGTGGAAGGTCTGGCTCTGCCAGGTCGCGGTGTCGGGGCAGGGCGCAGGGCTGTTCATCGACGCGACACCGTTGTCGATGAGCATGGCCGCGGTGATGATCTTCATCGTGGAGCCGGGGGCCTGCTTGCCCAGGAAGGCGGCGTTGAAGTCGTCCTGACGGTGGTTGGCGACCGCGAGGACCTCGCCCGTGCTCGGCTTGACGGCCACCACGGACGACTCGGCGTAGCTCTTCACGGCCTGCTCGGCCGCCGCCTGCGCTCGCGCGCTGAGCGTCGTGCGCAGCTTGCCCGTCGTGCCCTTGGCCAGCGTGAGCAGCGTCCGCGAGCCCGCGTCCTCGTTCTCGTGCTTGATGTACGTCTCCACGCCCGGCTTGCCGCCCGCCGTGTCCCCGTACTTCTCGCGCAACTGGTCCAGGACCGGCCCGAGCGAGGGGTACTTCTCCTTCGTCAGGACGTTCCCCGAGCGGTCCACGGCCTCGATCGGCGGGGCCTCGGCCTCGCCCGTGACGAGGGTGTCACCGCGCTCCATGTCCGGATGCACGACGGCCGCCTGCCAGTCGACAAGCGCCCGGCCGGTGTTGAGCCCCCGCACAACGGTGAGGGCGGAGTCGTACGCGAGGGTCTTCTTCTTCCCGCCGTACGCGACCGTGGCCTTCACCGTGAACGGGACCCGGGCACCCGAGTGCGCGCCCGCCGTCAGCGTGGTGTGCGTGACGTGCGCGTCGTCGTGCCAGCCGGTCAGCGCCGCGAGCGCCGCCTCCGCGTTGTTCGTGTAGTTCGACGCCGAGTCAGGGTCGTCCTTCGCCCAGGCGGTGAGGAACTTCTGCGACACGTCCTTGATCTCGTCCGCCGTCGGCGGCCCGGTCCTGCGCGGCGCAGGACCCCCCGCCGTCGACGATCCGCCCACTCCCGTCACGGCCGTCACGATGTTGTACGCGCCGTATCCCGCGCCCCCGACCATGATGGCGAACACCCCGCCGATCACAGCCGCCTTGGCCCCCTTGCGCATGCTGCGTCCCCTCCCCAGGTTCCGGGAGGGACTTTAATGCGGCCTTCGGTGTCACACCCACGTATCGAGCCACATCCGTGACTGCCAGGAGTCGAACGGGATGGCGCGACCGGTATAGATCGGCCAGAAGTAGATGAAATTCCACACGATCAGCAGGACGAGCGCGCCCGCGCCCACCGCGCCCACCACCCTGCGCCGCTCACTGGAACCCGGCGGCCCCAGGATCGCGCCGGCCAGCATCGCGACGCCCAGACACAGGAACGGGACGAAGACGACCGCGTAGAAGAAGAAGATCGTGCGTTCCTGATAGTTGAACCACGGCAGATATCCGGCCGCGACCCCGCACGCGATCGCGCCCGCCCGCCAGTCACGGCGGAAGAACCAGCGCCACAGCAGATACAGCACGGCGAACGCCGCGGCCCACCACAGCAGCGGGGTGCCGAGCGCCAGGACCTCACGGGCGCACTTGTCGCCCGCGCCCGCCGGGCAGCCGTCCTTGCCGGGCAGCGGGGACTCGTAGAAGTACGAGACCGGCCTGCCGTCGACGAGCCAGCTCCACGGGTTCGACTGGTAGATGTGCGGGGAGCTGAGCCCCACGTTGAACTTGTAGACCTCGTGCTCGTAGTGCCACAGGCTGCGCACCCAGTCGGGGAACAGCCAGGTCCAGGACCCGCCCCGGCCGTCGGTCGCCGCCCAGTTGCGGAAGTAGCCGCCGGTCCCGTCGGACGGCGACAGGATCCAGCCGAGCCAGGACAGGACGTACGTGGCGACCGCGACCGGCACCGTCGACAGGAACGCCCAGCCGAGATCCCGCCTGGCCACGGCCGCGTACGGCCGGCTCGCCCCGGCGACGCGGCGCGCGCCGACGTCCCACAGGACGGTGAGGACACCGAACGCGGCCAGATAGATGAAGCCGTTCCACTTCGTGCCCGCGGCGAGACCCAGGCACAGGCCGGCGAGCAGCCGCCACGGGCGCCATCCCAGACGCAGCGTCTCGGCGATGTGCGCGTCGGGGCGCGGCACGCCGTCCTCGCCCCGCGGCAGCGCGGCGGCCAGCTTCCCGCGCGCCGCGTCCCGGTCCACGAGCAGGCAGCCGAACGCGGCGACCACGAAGAACACGAGGACCGAGTCGAGCAGCGCCGTCCGGCTCATCACGAACGCGAGTCCGTCCACGGCGAGCAGCAGTCCGGCCAGGCAGCCCAGGAACGTCGAGCGGAAGAGGCGGCGCCCGATGCGGCACACCATGAGCACGCACAGCGTCCCGAGCACCGCCGTCATGAACCGCCAGCCGAACGGGTTGAACCCGAACAGCCACTCGCCGATCCCGATCACGTACTTGCCGACCGGCGGATGCACCACGTACGCGGCGTCGTGCGGGAGCGGCACATGGCCGCCCGTCTTGAGGACCAGGTCGTTGGCGTTCTTGTCCCAGTTGACCTCGAAGCCGCGGTGGATCAGCGCCCACGCGTCCTTCGCGTAGTACGTCTCGTCGAATATCACGGCCTTCGGGCTGCCGAGATGCCAGAACCGCATCACGCCCGCGACCAGCGTCACCAGGAGCGGACCGAGCCAGCCGGACCAGCGCGTCACGGTGCGTGCGGCGCCGTCGGACAGACCGAGCGTCCCCCACAGCCGCGACGACGGGGGCGCGTACGGCGGCACGAGCCGCGTGCCCACGTCGGCTCTCGGCCGCGCCAGATACCCGAACCGCCGCAGCCGGCGCTCCCACGTCGACGGCTGCCGCCCTTCGCCGGGGGCCGGCGGGGCGCTGGTCGAGGGCGAGGACGGCGAGGACGCGGTACTGGTCACCGCGCCATCGTAGGGAACGCGACTGTGCGCGGGGGCGTCCGGCCGTTCCCCGTGTCCCGTCGGCGGCCCGCCGCAGTCGACGCCCAGGGGCGGGACGTGTCGG
>NZ_RZYA01000012.1 GCF_004005495.1 Streptomyces antnestii | reverse complement strand
AGCGGGCCAGGCCGCGCGGGCGCGGCGGCCGGGCACGCCGGGGCCCCCGTGACGCCGGGCGCGGCGCCGCCGCGTAGGCACGCCGCCGGGTGTCCGTGAGCATGCGGGTGGGGCGGTGGGAAGACGCACACAGCGTCTTCCCACCGCCCCACCCCTTTTCCCGGCCGGGTCAGTCGAGCAGCCGGTCCCGCAGCGCCCCGAGCGTGTGCCGGTCGAGGCCGAGGCCCTCGGACACGTACCGGCCGAGGCTCCCGTAGTCCGTGCGGACCTGGTCGAGCGCGGTCGACAGATACTCCGTGCGGACCTCCTGGAGCGGGATCAGCAGGTCCGGGTTCACCATCATCCCGGACTGCTTCAGCCGGTCCCGCACCGTCGCGTCGTACGCGGCGCGGAACGTGTTCGACGCCAAGTAGTCGGCCACGGCGCTCTGTTCACCGACGCCGAGCAGACGCAGCAGGACGTATGTCGTCCAGCCCGTGCGGTCCTTTCCGGACGTGCAGTGGTACAGGAGCGCGCCCCGCGCGCCCGGGCCGTACGCGGTGTCGCGCAGCGTGTCCGCGAACCGCGTGCGGTTGTCCGCGTCCGACACGAACTGCGTGTACACGCTCCGCATGAACGCGGCGGCCCGCCCGCCGCCCAGCAACTCCTCCTGTTTCGCCGGGTCCTTGGAGCCGATCGCCGCCATCATCTGCGCGTACAGACCGTTGTCGGCGACCGGGCGGGATATGGCGGTGAGCCCGGCCGGGAGGCGGTCCTGGCCGTCGTACTGGAGCTCCACCGGCACCCGGTAGTCGACCACCTGGCGCAGGCCGAGCCCGGCGAGCGTGGTGACGTCCGCGTCGGTGAGCTTGCTCAGGGCGTCGGACCGGTAGACGAGCCCGTGCCGGACGGTGCGGTCGCGATGGGCCCGGTAGCCGCCGACGTCACGGACGTTGACCGCGCCCTGGAGGGGGATGTGGCGGATCGGGGTGTCCTCGTCGGGGTGCCGCCGGCCGGCCGCGGAGGCGGCCGGCGCGACGGCCGTGGCCGCCAGGGTGAGGGCGGCACCGACCAGGGACCGTCTCGAGAGGGTGCGTGGCATCGCTGAACTCCCTTGCGGGAAGCGGGATCACCCTGGGGTTGGCAGGGTGCCGAGCACGTGCCGGGCCTCGGTCATCACGCGGGTGACGAGTTCCTCGCAGCTCGGGAGGTCGTCGATCACCCCCGCGACCTGGCCCGACGCCATGACGCCGAGGTCGGTGCGGCCCTCGACCATGGAGGCCTTGAGGAGCATGGGCGTGTTCGCGGCGAGCAGGATCTGGCTCCACGACAGTTCCTTGCCGTGCTTCATGGCGAGGCCGTCGCGGATCATCTGGGACCAGGTCAGGCCCGACAGCTTGCGGAACCCCGCCGCGCGCTTGACCGCCTGCGCGAGCGCGCGCGTACGGCCCGACTTCTCCAGCGTGTCGACGAGATCCGAACGGAGCATGCGGTGCGGCAGGCCGTCGACGGCGGTCGTCACGGTGACGTCCTTGACCGTCGCCGCCAGATAGCGCGCCTTCACCGCGTCCGGAACCGTCGAGTCCGATGTGAGCAGGAAGCGTGTGCCCATCGCGATGCCGGCCGCTCCGTAGGCGAGCGCGGCGACCAGGCCGCGCCCGTCGTGGAAGCCGCCCGCGCCGATCACCGGGATGTCCACCGCGTCGACGACCTGCGGAAGCAGCACCGTCGTCGCGACGTCACCCGTGTGCCCGCCGCCCTCGCCGCCCTGCACGATGACGGCGTCCGCGCCCCACGCGGCGACCTTCTCCGCGTGCCGCCGTGCACCGATCGACGGGATGACGACGACGCCCGCGTCCTTCAGCTCGGCGATCAGGTCACGGGACGGCGCGAGCGCGAACGACGCGACCTTCACGCCCTCGTCGATGATCACGCGCACCCGGTCCCGCGCGTCCCCCGCGTCCGCGCGCAGATTGACCCCGAAGGGTTCGTCCGTACGGGACTTGACCTCGCGCACCGCCGACCTGAGCTGGTCGAGGGTCATGGTGGCGGAGGCGAGGATGCCGAGCGCCCCGGCGTTCGCGGACGCCGACACGAGGCGCGGCCCCGCCACCCAGCCCATGCCGGTCTGCACGAGCGGGTGCCGCACCCCGACCAGCTTGGTGAACGCCGTCTCGACAAGCGCGTCGCTCATACGGGCCTGACCTCGCGCTCGCGCAGGCCCTTCGGGTCGATGACCTCACGGATCAGGCGCAGCTCGTCGGGTGTGGGCTCGCGCGTGAACGGCACCTCACCCCCGTCGGGCAGGACAAGATCGAAGCCCGTGGCCGCGCGGACCTCGTCGACGGTGACCCCGGGGTGCACCGACACGAGCCGCATCGAGCGGTCCGGGGTCTCGAAGTCGAAGACGCCGAGGTTCGACACGACGCGCGGGATGCGGTGGTAGCGCGTCGCCGAGGGTCCGGCCGCGGCGGCGCTGTCGTAGCCGACCCCGCTGATCATGTCGACCTTCTCGACGAACACGCGCGCGGAGTGCTTGGGGACCCAGTAACTCACCGGGTTGTTCAGGGTGTTGACGGGAGCGCCGCGCACGCCGAGGAGCTGACGGGCGGGGCGGTCCCAGTCGCCGATGCACGAGATGTTCTGGTTGCCGTGCCGGTCGATCTGGCTCGCGCCCATCATGACGTGGCGCTTGCCGCTGGTGACCAGGGTGAGGTGCTGGCGGTAGGGCAGCCAGCCCTCGGCCTCGCCGTCCAGGCGGACGGTCATCGCCTCGCCGTCGGTGAGGACGAGGTCGGGCGAGAAGGTGCGCTTGGCGAGGCGGGCGCCGACGGACGGGACCATCCCCATCGGGCTCGCCAGGATCTCACCGCTGTCGCGCCACGCGTCGGCGCAGGCGACCACGCAGTACTCGGCTCGGGTGGGTCCGGCGGCGGCGGGGGCGGCCGGCGCCGCTGCCTTGGCGGCCGGGGCGGCAGCGGCCGTGGCCTGCTCGTCGCGCCACGTACGGACCGCTTCCTGGTAGCTCTTCTCGTCGCCCTGCGCGGGCAGGAAACGCGTCGAGAAGTCGGGCCAGGGCGTGGTCGCGTACAGCTTCTGGAAGGCCTCGTCCCGGTCGTAGTCGGGGACGCACGACGTGAAGTGCGCGCCGTTCGGCGTCTCGACGACGCCGGTGACCGCGTGCCGCTTGACGAGGAGGGTCTGCGGGGCAGCGTCGCCGAATCCCTCCACGAGCTGCTCGCACGACATGTAGGCCTCGTCGGCCGCCTCGCAGAACAGGTCGTCGAAGTACGGGTCGGGGCCCAGGTACTGGCCGTTGCCCTGCCGGTCCGCGCGGTTCATGTGGACAAGGGCCGCGTCCAGGCGCAGGGCGGGCATCGCGACGAACGTCTCCCCGTCCGCGTACGGCGAACTGACCGTCTTCAGGGCGGGGTTGACGCGCATGACGTCCGAGCCGATGCCGGCCCGCACCGGGACGAAGGGGAGCCGGTTCGCCGCGGCGTGCAGGCCCCACATGAACATCGCCTCGTCGACCTCCGTCAGCTCGAACGCGCCGCGCTGGCGGGCTTCGCGGAAGTGCGGTTCGAGCGGGATCGAGTCGAGCGTCACGAACGCCGTGACCAGCTTGCGGATCTTCCCGGCGGCGGCGAGCAGACCGACGTCCGGGCCGCCGTACGAGACGACGGTGAGGTCGGTGACGTCACTGCGCAGCAGCGCCCGTACGAGGGCCATCGGCTTGCGGCGCGAGCCCCAGCCGCCGATGCCGATCGTCATGCCGCTGCGCAGGCGGCCGACGACCTCCTCGGGCGTCATGGTCTTGTCGGTCACTTGGAGTCCTCCCGTGGGGCGGTGGCGCTGTCGCCGCCGAAGGTGTCGCGTACGCGGTCGGCCACGCCGCTGAGGTTCGCCTCGAAGGTGAAGCCCTGCTCGAAGCGGTAACTGCGGCGCACGTCGACGGGGTCGATGCCGTTGATCGCGGCCTTGGCCAGACGGATCAGATAGCCGTCCTTGCGCGCGATCTCGCGGGCGAGACCGAGGGCCGCGGCGGCCAGTTCCTCGCGCGGCACGACCTTCCAGACCGAGCCGTGCGCGTGCAGCTCCTGTGCCGTCGCCGTGCGCGAGGTGTAGTACAGGGCCCGCATCATGTGCTGCGGCACGAGCCGGGCGAGATGCGTCGCGGCGCCGAGCGCGCCGCGGTCGAGCTCCGGGAGCCCGAACGTGGCGTCGTCCGAGGCGACGATCGCGTCCGCGTTCCCGACGAGGCCGATACCGCCGCCCAGACAGAAGCCGTTCACCGCGGCGACGACCGGGACCTCGCACTCGTACACGGCCGCGAAGGCCTCGTAGCAGCCGCGGTTCGCGCCGATGAGGGCGCCGTGGCCGCCGGACGCGGTGTCGCGCTGCATCTCCTTGATGTCGACGCCCGCGTTGAACCCCCGGCCCGCGGCGGCGAGCACGACGCAGCGCACGTCGGGGTCGCGGCCGGCGGCGCGCAGCGCGTCGGCCAGGTCGTACCAGCCCTGCACCGGCAGTGCGTTGACCGGAGGGAAGTCCACCGTGACGACGGCGATCCCCTTTTCGGGTGAGGAGGTGGAGACACCCATGGCGTTCAGCTACCTTTCCACCTAACGTTTGTTTGGTAGGAAGGTAGCAGGCGATGCGGACGAGCGGAATGGACCGGGGATGGATCTGAGCGGCAAGAGCCTGAGAGGGAAGGTCGCCGTCGTCACCGGGGGCACCCGGGGAGTGGGCGCGGGGATCGCCGCGGCGTTCGTGCGGGCCGGCGCGGAGGTGGTGGTCTGCGCCCGCAGACCACCCGAAGAGCCCCTGCCTGGCTGTGAGTTCATACCGGTCGACCTGCGGGACGGCCCGGCCGTACGGAGCCTCTTCGAGGGGCTCGACCGCCTTGACGTGCTGGTGAACAACGCGGGGGGCACGCCCTACCGGATGCTCGGCGAGTCCGACGCCGAGCGGCACGCGCGCGTGGTCGAGCTCAATCTCACCGCGCCGATGACCGCTTCGCTGGCCGCCCGCGAGCAGTTGCGGCGCACCCGCGGATCGATCGTGATGATCGGCAGCGTGAGCGGGACGCGGCCGTCCCCGGGCACGGCGGCGTACGGGGCGGCCAAGGCGGGTCTGGAGAACCTGGCCCGTTCGATGGCGGTGGAGTGGGCGCCCGACATCCGGGTGAACACGCTGGTCCTCGGCATGGTCCGCACCGAGCTGTCCGCCCTGCACTACGGCGACGACGAGGGCGTGGCGGCCGTGGGCCGCACCGTGCCGCTCGGCCGTCTCGCCGAGCCCTCGGAGATCGGGGAGGCGGCGGTGTTCCTCGCCTCGGACGCGGCGTCGTACATCACCGGGGCGAATCTGCTCGTGCACGGAGGCGGGGAACGACCGGCGTTCCTGGACGCCGCAACTGTCAACAAGGAGGCGTGAGATGACGCAGGGTACGGGTAATGCGGCGGGCGGGAACGGCAGCGGCGGCGAGGGCGGCGGGCTCTGCGCGGGCCGGGTCGTGATCGTGACCGGGGCCGGGCGCGGCCTCGGCCGGGCGCACGCGCTGGCCTTCGCCGCCGAAGGCGCGCGCGTCGTGGTCAACGACCTCGGGGTGGGCCTCGACGGAGTTCCGGCGGCGGACAGCCCGGCGGCCCAGGTGGTCGAGGAGATACGGGCCCTGGGCGGCGAGGCCGTCGCCCACGGCGGGGACATCGCGACCTCGGACGGCGCGGCGTCCCTCGTCGCCACGGCCCTCGACACCTTCGGCCGCCTGGACACGCTGGTCAACAACGCGGGCTTCCTGCGCGACCGGATGCTGGTCAACCTCGACGAGGACGAGTGGGACGCGGTCATGCGGGTGCACCTCAAGGGCCACTTCCTGCCCCTGAAGCACGCGGCGGCGCACTGGCGGGCGGAGGCGAAGGCGGGCCGCACGCCGGTGGCCCGCGTGGTGAACACGTCGTCCGGCGCGGGCCTGCTCGGCTCCGTCGGCCAGGGCAACTACAGCGCGGCGAAGGCCGGCATCGTCGGACTGACCCTGGTCGCCGCGGCGGAGATGGGGCGCTACGGGGTGCAGGTGAACGCGGTCGCGCCGGCAGCCCGCACCCGCATGACGGAGCAGACCTTCGCCGACACGATGGCCGCCCCCGAGGACGGCTTCGACGCGATGGCCCCGGAGAACGTGTCGCCGGTGGTCGTCTGGCTCGGCTCCGCCGCGAGCGACGGAGTGACCGGCCGCGTCTTCGAGGCGGAGGCCGGACGCATCACGGTCATGGAGGGCTGGCGCCCCGGCCCGACCGCCGACAAGGCGGCGCGCTGGACCCCGTCGGAGGCGGGGGAGGCGGCGAGGGAACTCCTCGGCCGCGCGGAGACCCCGGGAGCGGTGTACGGCAGCCAGTAACTCTCGCCTGTTGCGGGGGGACGGGCGAGGGGGAGGGGAGGCGCGTCGTGAGGGAGGGGGGGAGGCAGGGGTGTCGGCGCGCGCCCGGTGGGGGCTGGTCGCGCAGCTCCCAGCGCCCCTTGAGGGGCGCAAGTCCTACGCCCCCACCCCCTTCGCCCGCTGCCCGCGCCGGCGCAGACGCACCTTCCCGCTCAGCGGGAATCCGCCCTCCCCGCCTGTCGCGGGCCCGGCCTACGGTCTGCCCACCGCGGTGCGCCGCAGCGTCGGGCAACGCGGTCCAGCGCACCCACACCACCCCAAGGAGACCCGATGCTTGACGTCCGGAGCCGGCAGGACGTCGCCGCGCTGCTGCGTCGCGCCGAGCTCGGCCGCAGCCCCGTCGCACCCCTGGTCGATACCCACGCGGACATCGGCACCGAGGACGCGTACGAGATCCAGCTGATCAACATCCGGCAGCGGGTCGCCGAGGGCGCCCGGATCAACGGGCACAAGGTGGGCCTCTCGTCGCCGGTGATGCAGCAGATGATGGGCGTCGACGAGCCCGACTACGGGCACCTCCTCGACGACATGGAGCTGCGCGAGGACGAGCCCGTGGACACCGGCCGTTACTGCGCTCCCCGCGTCGAGGTCGAGATCGGCTTCGTACTCGGCGACGACCTGCCCGGCGAGGGCTGCACCCCCGCCGACGTCCTCGCCGCGACCGAACGGGTCGTGCCGGCCCTGGAGTTGATCGACAGCCGCATCGCCGACTGGCGCATCACCATCGCCGACACGATCGCCGACAACGCCTCGTCCGCCGGTTACGTGATCGGCGAGGGCCGTGACCCGCGCGGCCTCGACCTGAAGGCCGTCGAGGCCCGGCTCACCCGCGACGGGGACGAGCTCGCGCGGGGCCGCGGTGACGCCGTGCTCGGCGACCCCGCCGTCTCCGTCGCCTGGCTGGCCCGCACCGTCGCCCGGTTCGGCGTGCCGCTGCGCAAGGGACACGTGATCCTGCCCGGTTCCTGCACCCGTGCCGTCGACGTCGAGGCGGGCCGCACATACACCGCCGACTTCACCGGTCTCGGCTCGGTGTCCCTCTCCTTCCGCTGACTGCTGACTGCTGACTGCCGACCTGCTGAGGTACTGATGACTACTGCCGCCATCGTCGGTTCCGGGAACATCGGGACCGACCTGCTCTACAAGCTCCAGCGCTCCGCGCACATCGAGCCACGCTGGATGATCGGAGTCGACCCGGACAGCGAAGGGCTCGCGCGCGCCCGCAAGATGGGCGTCGAGGCCAGCCACGAGGGCGTCGACTGGCTGCTCTCGCAGAGCGAGCTCCCCGACCTCGTCTTCGAGGCGACGAGCGCGTACGTCCACCGCGCCAACGCCCCCCGCTACGCCGAACTCGGCATCAAGGCCATCGACCTGACCCCCGCCGCCGTCGGCCCCGCCGTCGTCCCGCCGGCGAACCTCACCGCGCACCTCGACGCCCCCAACGTCAACATGATCACCTGCGGCGGCCAGGCCACCATCCCCATGGTGTACGCCGTCTCGCGCGTCGTCCCCGTCGCCTACGCGGAGATCGTGGCGTCCGTCGCCTCGGTGTCCGCCGGGCCCGGCACCCGCGCGAACATCGACGAGTTCACCCGCACGACCTCCCGCGGCATCGAGGAGATCGGCGGCGCCGAGCGCGGCAAGGCGATCATCATCCTCAACCCCGCCGAGCCGCCCGTCATCATGCGCGACACGGTGTTCTGCGCGATCCCCGAGGACGCCGACCGGGACGCCATCACCCTCTCCGTCAAGGAGATCGCCGAGTACGTGGCGACGTACGTGCCGGGCTACCGGCTGCGCGCGGAACCGCAGTTCGACGAGCCGTCCCCGATGAACGGCGGGATGGCGCGCGTCGCGATCTTCCTGGAGGTGGAGGGCGCGGGCGACTTCCTGCCGCCGTACGCAGGAAACCTCGACATCATGACCGCCGCCGCGACGAAGGTCGGCGAGGAGCTCGCGAAGGGGATCAGCAAGTGAAGCAGGCGAATCAGGCGAAGCAGGCCAAGCCGTATTCCGACACCCTCGACATCCGCGTCACCGACTCCTCGCTGCGCGACGGATCGCACGCGAAGCGGCACCAGTTCACCGCCGACGACGTGCGCTCCATCGTGGGCGCGCTCGACGGCGCCGGTGTCCCCGTCATCGAGGTCACGCACGGCGACGGCCTCGGCGGCTCGTCGTTCAACTACGGGTTCTCCAAGACACCCGAGCAGGAACTCATCAAGATCGCCGTCGACACGGCCGAGCAGGCCAAGATCGCGTTCCTGATGCTGCCGGGTCTCGGTGTGAAGGACGACATCCGCGCCGCGCACGCGAACGGCGCGAGTGTCTGCCGTATCGCGACGCACTGCACCGAGGCCGACATCTCCGTCCAGCACTTCGGCCTCGCCCGGGAGATGGGCCTGGAGACCGTCGGGTTCCTGATGATGGCCCACTCCACGACCCCGGAGAAGCTGGCCGCGCAGGCCCGCATCATGGCCGACGCGGGCTGCCAGTGCGTCTACGTCGTCGATTCGGCCGGCGCCCTCGTGATGGACGACGTCACCGACCGCGTGTCCGCCCTGGTCGCGGAGCTCGGCGACGACGCGCAGGTCGGCTTCCACGGCCACGAGAACCTCGGCCTCGGCGTCGGCAACTCCGTCGCGGCCGTGCGCGCGGGCGCCCTCCAGATCGACGGCTCGACGCGGCGGCTCGGCGCGGGCGCGGGCAACACGCCCGTCGAGGCGTTCGCCGCGGTCTGCCACAAGATGGGCATCCGCACCGGCATCGACGTACTGAAGATCATCGACGCGGCCGAGGACGTCGTGCGGCCCGTCATGGACGACGAGTGCCTGCTCGACCGGATGTCCCTCCTGATGGGGCACGCCGGCGTCTACTCCAGCTTTCTCAAGCACGCCTACCGGCAGGCCGAGCGCTACGGCGTCTCCGGCGCCGAGATCCTGCTGACCGCCGGGGAGCGCCGTCTCGTCGGCGGCCAGGAGGACCAGCTCATCGACATCGCCGTAGAACTCGCGGCACGCGACTGAAGGGTGGGACGTACGACATGACCGCACAGCAGGACGAGGTCCGCGTCATCGAGGCGGCCTCGCCACCGGCCCGCTACGCCCGCGGCTGGCACTGCCTCGGCCTGGCCTCCGCGTTCCGCGAGGACGGCCCGCACGAGATCGAGGCGTTCGGCACGAAGCTGGTCGTCTTCAAGGGCGAGGACGACGATCAGCTGCACGTCCTCAACGCCTACTGTCCCCACATGGGCGGCAACCTCGCCCACGGCACCGTCAAGGGCGACGCCGTCGCCTGCCCCTTCCACGACTGGCGCTGGTCGGGTGACGGGCGCTGCGCAGGCATCCCGTACGCGCGCCGCGTCCCGCCGCGCGCCAGGACCCGCGCCTGGACCACCCTGGAGCGCAACGGCCAGCTCTACGTGTGGCACGACCCCGAGGGCAACCCGCCCCCGGCCGACGTGACCATCCCCGAGATCGAGGGCTTCGGCGGCGCCGACTGGTCCGACTGGTCCTGGAGCTCCCTGCGCGTCGAGAACGCCAACTGCCGCGAGATCGTGGACAACGTCGTCGACATGGCGCACTTCTACTACGTCCACTACGCGTTCCCGAACTACTTCAAGAACGTCTTCGACGGGCACGTCGCCACCCAGTACATGGAGTCCACGCCGCGCGGCGACGTCGACCTCGGCACCCTGTCCACGGGCGGCGGACTGCGCTCCGACGCCTCGTACTTCGGGCCCTCCTACATGATCGACAAGCTGTGGAGCGACGTCGGGGGAGGCGTGGAGATGGAGTCCGTCCTCATCAACTGCCACTACCCGATCGACGAGAACAGCTTCATGCTCATGTACGGCGCGATCGTCAGGAAGCTGCCGGGCATGACCGACGAGCAGGCCGCCGACGCCGCACGGCTCACCTCCGAGGGCCTCGCGGTCGGCTTCGAGCAGGACGTCGAGATCTGGAAGAACAAGACCCGCATCGACAACCCGCTCCTGACGGAGGAAGACGGGCCGGTGTATCAACTGCGCCGCTGGTACGAGCAGTTCTACGTCGACGCCGCCGACGTCAAGGACGAGATGGTGCGCCGCTTCGAGTTCGAGATCGACACGGAGCGGGCCACCGCGGCGTGGCGCGCCGAGGTCGAGGCGAACCTCGCCGCACGGCAGGCGGCGAAGTGATGCGCCCGGTCGAATGCGGGGCCTGCGGCAACCAGGTCCTGTGCGAGAAGTTCAGCCCCGCCCACACCCAGGTCCAGTGGACCGACGAGGCCGCCGCTGTCTGTCCGACGATCGGGGAGCGGGTCGCCGCGGGCGAGCTGAGCGCGCGCGTACGGGGCTGCGCGTCCCTGCGGGCGAGCATCGACGCGGCCGTCGAGAGCGGGCTCCTGGAGGTGGGCGATGTCTAGCGTCGTCGTCCGCGTCGCCGATGTGGTGCGCGAGACGGCCGACGCGGTGTCGCTCGTCCTGGACGCCGAACTGCCTTACAAGCCCGGTCAGTTCCTGACCGTGCGGATACCGGGCGGCGGTGCCCGCTGCTACTCGCTGGCCAGCTCACCGCACACCGGTGAGCCCATGAAGGTCACCGTCAAGAAGGTCGCCGGCGGGACGGGATCGGGCTGGATCTGCGAACAGGTCAGGGCGGGGGACGAGCTGGAGATCCTCCCGCCGGCCGGCACCTTCACCCCCGCCGACCTGGACGCCGACCTCCTCCTCGTCGCGGGCGGCAGCGGCATCACGCCGGTCATCTCCATCGCCAAGTCGGCACTCACCGCCGGGCACGGCAAGGTGACCCTCCTGTACGCCAACCGCGACCAGTCGTCCGTCATCTTCCGCGACGAACTCTGGGGCCTCGCAGAGGAGTTCGCGGGCCGCTTCACCGTCGTCCACTGGCTGGAGGCCCTCCAGGGCCTTCCCACGGAGACCCTGCTCACCTCGGCGCTCGCGCCCTACGCGGACCGTGCCGCCCACCTGTGCGGGCCCGCCCCGCTGATGGACGCGGCGGAGGGGGCACTGCGCGCGGCCGGAGGCCGGCACATTCACCGGGAGAAGTACTTCTCGCTCTCCGACGACGTGTTCGCCCCGCATCCCGAGGTACGGGACGACGGCACCGCCCCGGCCCACCACGCGTCCGTCGAACTCGACGGCGAGACCCACGAGGTCGGCTGGTCCACGGACACCCCGCTGCTCGACACCCTGCTCTCCGCGGGCGTCGACGCCCCGTTCTCCTGCCGCGAGGGCGCGTGCAGCGCCTGCTGTTGCCGGGTGGTGTCGGGCGAGGTCAAGATGATCCGCAACGAGGTCCTCGACGAGACCGACGTCGCCGAGGGATACGTCCTGGCCTGCCAGGCGGTACCCCTCAGCGAACGGGTGGAGATCACGTACAGCTGAGCGCCACGGCGACGGTTCGCCGAATCACCGTGAGAATGCGGCCGGATGCGGTAGGAGGAGAGGTGACATCCGTACCCCGCACGGAAGGAACCCTCGTGTCCGCTCAGCTCAGCGACAAGCTCAAGGAACTGCTCGACAGCCCCGCCTTCGTCACCATCGCCACCATCCAGCCCGACGGAAGCCCCCAGGTGTCCCCGGTCTGGGTGAAACGCGACGGCGACGACGTGCTGGTCTCGACGACCGTGGGGCGGCGCAAGGAGAAGAACCTGCGCCGCGACCCGCGTGTCACCGTGGTGCTCCAGCGCTGGGACTCCCCGTACGAGTACGCCGAGATCCGTGGCACCGCCGAGCTGACCACCGAGGGCGGTCAGGAACTGATCGACGAGCTCTCGATGAAGTACAGCGGCAAGAAGTACCGCGAGTTCAACCCCTCTTCGGCCCACGACGCCCAGCGAGTGATCGTCCGCATCACCCCGCGCAAGGTCGTCGGGTCGATCTGATCCCGGCTCCTGCCACACCTGCCTGTGCCTCATGGTCCCGACGGCCATGAGGCACAGGTGTTGAGGTACAGGTGTTGAGGTACAGGTGTGTGAAGACCCCTAGGGCGTGTTTCGAAAGTCCCGCCTGCCCCGCGACGCCTGGCACGCACTCCCCCACTCTCGGCTTCGCTCGAGCGGGGGGACCCCCATGCGGCGTTGCCGAAACGTCCGAGTGGCTCCGCCACTAGGACGCTCCGGCGCCTTGCGATCGCACGCACCAGACGCCGCGGGGCCCGCCCTCCGGGCGGACGACGCTACTTTCGAAACACGCCCTAGGGCCGGTCCTCCGTCAGGATCGGCCCTTCGGCCCACCGGTACAGATGCGCGAGCCCGGGCGCGACGATCGACCCCGGCACTTCGGGGTCGAACCACCGGTCGACATACGTCCAGTGGTACGGGTGCTGCAGATACTCGCCGTTGAGCCCGGCCGCGTCCTCGTACTCCTGCTCCCACACGTGCGTCCAGCGCGACGGGGACAGCGCCTGGTCGACGCGGCTCAGCGACCAGGACCTGATCGTGGAGATGTGCCGCGGCATGGCGAGCAGGTCCGCCTCGAAGCGCGCCACCGACGCCGGGTCGGTGCCGGGGCGCACGGTCAGGAGCAGGGTGCGCTTCACCCGGCGGCCGTCGAGCGGTACATGGTGTGCGGCGAGCGGCGCGAGCGCGACGGCGTCCCCCTCCCACGGACCGGCAGGCCCGGTGCCCTCGGTGACCAGGTCCCAGACCGCGCCGAGCCCTCTGCTGGAGCCGGGCTCGTCGACGCCCCAGCTCAGGTGCGTGACACCGGCTGGCAGGCGCGCCACGTCCGGCGCCCCGGCGGCCAGGACGACCCAGCGGGTCCCCGCAGCAGGCGAGGCGTCCCGCGCGGGCCGCGCCGGGATGCGGGCGGCGGCCTCCCGCCCGCCCCCGTCCACCGGCTGCAGCACCCGCCGGTCCCGCTCCACCGCCACCGCGTCCGTGCGCTCCCAGAACTCCGCGATGCGCGGGTCCGCGCCGGCCACCGAACGCATCCCGAAGAACGCCATGACGCCCGGCATGGTCCACAGCACCCGCACCTCGACCGTGTCGGGGCCCGTGTGGCCGTGCCAGACACGGGCCGGACTCATGTCACGGCCACGCGCGGCGGGCAGATAGTCGGCGCGCCAGCGGCCCAGCCAGGGTTCCGCCTCGTCCGCGGGCAGGACGAGCCGGTCCAGTATGTGCACTTCTTCCGCGGCGGTGTCCACGGCGCTCACAGCTCCTCCATGACAGCGGTGCGGAACTGCGCCAACTGCTCGCGCAGCGCGTCGAGTCCGCGCGGTCCGAGCAGGCCGTCGGGGCCGTCCGTGCGGGGGTAGAGGACGACACGGGTCGCGCCCGCGTCCACGTACCGGCGCACCCAGTCCGGGTCCCACTGCTTCTTCGGGTCGCACGAGCCGGGCCACACCGTGATCTCCACCGCGTCCTCCGCCCGCCCCGCCTCCCGGGCGCTCGTGCGCAACAGGTCGGCCCGCTCGGCGAACTCGTCCGGACCGATCGTGTACGGGAACCAGCCGTCCGCGATCCGTCCCGCGCGCCGCACCGCGGGCTCGCTGTTGCCGCCGAGGACGACGGGGACGGCCCCGGACGCGGGCCGCGGCAGGCTGTGCAGCCGCTCGAAGGAGACGTACTCACCCGCGTACGAGGCGGGGGAGTGCGACCACAGGGCGCGCATGGCGCCGACGCACTCCTCCAGGCGTCTGCCGCGCGCCGCGTAGGGGACGCCCACGGCCGCGTACTCCTCCTTCTGCCAGCCGATGCCCAGGCCGAGCATCAGGCGGCCGTCGGAGTGCCGGTCGATCGTCGCGGCGCGCTTGGCGAGGACGGCCGGGCTGTGCAGCGGGGCCACGACCATCGCCGTGCCGAAGCGCAGGGCCGAGGAGGCGCCCGCCATGAACGCGATCGTCTCCAGCGGGTCGGGCATCGGCACGGTGCCGGTGCCGCTCGGCATGCGGCCGCCGTCCGAGTACGGGTAGAGGGGCTCGTAGGCGTCGGCGACGACCACGTGTTCCACGGTCCAGAAGGATTCGACCGACTCCTCCTCCAGGGTGCGCGCGAGGTCGCGCAGGAAGGTGCCCGAGGTGATCAGGCCGTCGGACATCGGTGCCATCAAGCCCAGTCGGGGCGAGGTCATGCGTCACATCCATTCGCTGTGGCGAATCCAGCCCATCATGTTGTCCATCGCCTGCTCGGAGATGCCGGGCTCGCAGCTCGGCGGCGGGGCCGAGCGGGTGGTGCGGCCCGGGCCGTGCAGGTCGCGCCACACCGTGCGCGCGCAGGCGAGCACGGCGGGCGTGAGCCGTTCGAGGTCGCGCTGGGCCGTCAGGCCCTTGCCGGACAGGGAGATCGCGGCGACGGCCCGGCCCGCGCCGCGCAGCGGGGCCGCCACGCAGACGACGTCCCGGTGGCTCTCCTCCTGGTCGAAGGCGACGCCCCGGTCGCGGGCCGCGGCGAGCGCGGACCGCAGCGCGGTGGGGTGCGTGAGGGTGCGCGGGGTGCGGGGGCGCAGCCCGTGCGCGAGGACGCCCTCGACGGTCGCCGGGTCGCTGAACGCGAGGATCGCCTTGCCGGCCGCCGTGCAGTGCGCCGGCATGCGGCCGCCCACGCGCGAGGGCACCGACGTGTCGTTCAGGCCGCCGATCCGCTCCAGGCAGACCACCTCGGCGCCGTCGAGGACGTACAGGTGGACCAGGTGGCCGGTCGACTCGTGCAGCGCGTGCAGCCGGGGGAGTGCCGCCCGGCGCAGCTTGTTGTGGTGGGAGGCGAGGGCGCCGAGTTCGAGCATGCCGATGCCCATCCGGTAGTCGCGCCCCTCCCGGTCCAGCCACCCGAGCCGCACCAGCTGATCGAGGATGCGGTGGGCGGAGGAGCGCGGGATGCCGGAGCGCCGGATCACCTCGGTCAGGGAGAGGCGCGGCTGCGCGCCGTCGAAGGCGCCGAGCACCTTCGCGGCCTTCTCCAGGAGGGAGGGTGCGGCGGTGCCGGCGGTCACCGTCTGCTCGGGCATGGCTGAACCCCCAGGACACAGGGCGCATCCGCGACATTGCGGGCGCGTTGACGACCTCGCGCCGAGATTGCCATGCGCGTACGACCCAGGGGAAGAGCCGGGAGCTATGTATTTCGGTTCGGCATACTCACGCGGGCTCCTTGCCCGCCTCCCGCACCAGTGAACGCAGCAGTCCCACGTCCGCCAGCGTCAGGTCGGCCAGCACCGTACGGCCCGGAGCCGGCGAGATCGCCTGGACCGACGGCACCGCCAGGACCACGCAGCCCGCCGCCTCCGCCGACGCCACACCGGTCGGGGTGTCCTCCACCGCGACACACCGCGCCGGATCCGCGCCGAGCCGGGCCGCCGCCGCCAGATACGGGTCGGGCGCCGGCTTCGTGCGGGGCGTGTCCTCCGCGCCGTACACCGCGTCGAAGCCGTGCCCGTCGAGCGACTCCGCGATCCGCCGCACCACCGCCCGCGGGGACGCCGAGACCAGCGCCGTCGGCACCGACTCCGCACGCAGCGCGGCAAGGAGACGCAGCGCGCCCGGGCGCGGCGCCGCCCCTTCCGCGACCGCCTCCGTGAACTCCCGGCCCAGCTCGTCCGCGAGCCGGGCGCGCGGGACGCCCAGGGACCCGTACAAGAGCTCCGCCGTGTCCTCCACCGAGCGCCCGAGCACCGCCTCCCGCCCCTGCGGGCCCAGCGTCCCGCCGTGCCGGGCGTACACCTCCCCGACGACGTCGAGCCACAGCTCCTCGGTGTCGACGAGCGTGCCGTCCATGTCGAACAGCACGGCGTGCAGGGTGCCGGCGCGGGGGGTTTTCACAGCGCTCCAGAAGGTCGGAAGGCGAAGGGCGGGGAGGGGTCCTGATGTGGCTACCGGCAAAACCTACTGACCCCGGTGGTCCGCCGGTGGCCTCGCGGTGAACGGCGGGCGACCCGCGCGCAGCCAGTTCGCGACGGACCTGACGCGCGACGGCCCCCGCACCGCCCGCCCCGCCGGGTTCCCGCTCAGCGGGAACCGCAGGTTCTCGGTCCGCGCACCCCCGGCGTACGGTCCAGCCACTTGAACCCGCACCCTTGAGAGGGGCCCCGCATGAGCGATTCCCCGGCCACCGCAGCCGCCGTACTCGAAGCGGTCCGTGCCCTGACGCCCAGCCTGCGCGAGCGCGCCGCCGAGGCGGAGGCGCTGCGCAAGGTGCCCGACACCTCGATCAAGGACCTGGAGCAGACCGGCTTCTTCCGGCTCCTCCAGCCCCGGGCGTACGGCGGTTACGCCGCCGACCCCGCCGTGTTCTACGCCGCCGTCCGCGAGATCGCCCGCGCCTGCGGCTCCACCGGCTGGGTCGCGTCCGTCGTCGGCGTCCACCCCTGGCACGTCGCCCTGTTCGACCCGCGCGCCCAGGAAGAGGTGTGGGGCGCCGACCAGTCGACGCGCATCAGCTCCTCGTACGCGCCGACCGGCAAGGTCACCCCCGTCGACGGCGGCTTCCGCATCACCGGCTCCTGGAGCTTCTCCTCCGGCTGCGACCACGCCGACTGGGTGCTCCTCGGCGGCCTCGTCACCGACGCGGACGGCCGGCCCGTCGACATGCGGACCTTCCTCGTCCCGCGCAGCGAGTACCGCATCGACGACGTGTGGGACACCGTCGGCCTGCGCGGCACCGGCTCCAACAACGTGGTCTGCGACGACGTGTTCGTGCCCGAGCACCGCGCCCTCAGCTTCGGCCCCGTCACCGCCCTCAGCGTCCCCGGCCACGAGGTCAACCCCGAGCCGCTCTACCGCCTCCCGTACGCGGCCGTCTTCACCACCACCATCTCCACGCCCATCGTCGGCATCGCCGAGGGCGCCTTCGACGCCTACGTCGAGGCCACCAGCAAGCGCTTCCGCGTCTCCTACGGCCAGCAGGTCGCCGAAGACCCCTTCGCGCAGGTCCGCATCGCCCGCGCCGCCTCCGACATCGATGCGGCCGGCCTCCAACTCCAGCGCAACATCGCCGAGTTGTACGAACTCGCCGTACGCGGCGAAGAACTCCCCATGGCCCTGCGCGCCCGCGCCCGCCGCGACCAGGTCCTCGCCACCGAGCGCGCCGTCGCCGCCGTCGACCTGCTCGTGGAGAACGCGGGCGGCGGCGCCATGCGCACCGGACCGAACCCGGTACAGCGCGCCTGGCGCGACGTCCACACCGGCCGCGGCCACGCCGCCAACGACCCCGAGCGGGCCCTCCTCCTCTACGGCCAGAGCGCCCTCGGCCTCGACATCCAGGACACGATGCTGTGAGCACCCTTACGTACGAGAACACGTCGCGCACCGTCAAGGCCGCGGGCCTCAACCTCCACTACCACGAGGCCGGCCCGGACCGCCCGGACGCACCCGTCGTGATCCTGCTGCACGGCGGCGGCCCCGGCGCCTCCGGCTGGTCCAACTTCGGCCGTAACCTGCCGGTCTTCGCGGAGCACTTCCGCACGCTCCTCGTCGACCAGCCCTGCTACGGCGCCTCCGACAAGCCCGAGCTGCCGAAGAACTTCTTCTCCTTCGCCGCGGACGCCGTCGCCGCGCTCATGGACGAACTCGGCATCGAGCGCGCCCACTTCGTCGGCAACTCCCTCGGCGGAGGCACCGCGACCCGCATGGGCCTCGACCACGCCGACAAGGTCGGCAAGCTCCTCCTGATGGGCCCGGGCGGCATCTCGGTCAACCTGTTCGCGCCCGACCCGACCGAGGGCATCAAGAAGCTCTTCGCGTTCAACTCCTCGCCAGAGCCGACCCGCGCGATGATGAAGGACTTCCTCAGCACCCTCGCCCACGACTCCTCGATCGTCACCGACGAGTTCGTCGAGGAGCGCTTCCAGCAGGCCGTCGACCCCGAGGCGAAGCTCGGCAACGACCGCATGGCCGCCTCGTTCGCGAAGTGGCCGGCCGACACGATGCTGTGGCGCGACGCCCACCGCATCACCGCGCCCACGCTCCTGACCTGGGGCCGCGAGGACCGCGTCAACCCGCTCGACGGCGCCCTCGTCGCCCTCAAGACCATCCCCGACGCGCGCCTGCACGTCTTCCCGCACTGCGGCCACTGGGCGCAGACCGAGAAGTTCGACGAGTTCAACCGCCTCGCCGTCGACTTCTTCCGCCACTAGCCACCAGCCGCTAGTCCCCCGCCACCAGTCACCCGCCACCAGTCACCGAAAGGCCCGCTGCCATGGACATCCGTTCTCTGGGCTATCTCCGCATCGAGACCGCGAAGCTCGCCGAGTGGCGCACCTACGTCCTCGACATCCTCGGCATGGCGCAGGGCGTCGACTCGACGGACGCCGTCCTCAACGTCCGTATCGACGACCGGATCCGCCGCTTCTCCTTCGTGGCGGGCGAACAGGACAGGCTCCTGTCGGCCGGCTTCGAGGTCGCGAACGCCAAGGCGCTCGCCGAGGCCGCCGCCGAACTCGAAGCGGCCGGTGTCGCCGTCAAGCACGCCGACGACGCCACCCTCGCCGAACGCCGCGTCCAGGGTCTCTTCCACTGCGAGGACCCGGCCGGCAACCCCCTGGAGATCTACTGGGGCCACGCCCAGGACCACACGCCGCTGCCCGCCCCCTTCGGGAACCGCTTCGTCACCGGCGACCACCTCGGCCTCGGCCACGTCGTCATGCCCGCCCCGGACATGGACGCCACCGTCGACTTCTACGAGAACCTGCTCGGCTTCCAGCTGCGCGACCGCATGAAGCTGCCGCCCGTCGCCGTGCCCACCGGCAAGCCGGGCCAGGACTTCTACTGGATGAACTTCCTCAGCCCCAACGCCCGCCACCACAGCCTCGGCCTGTACCCGGGCGCCCTGCCGCCCGGCATCGTGCACTTCATGGTCGAGGTGGAGCGACTCGACGACGTCGGCTTCTGCCTGGACCGCATGAACGCGGCCGGCATCCCGATCGCCTCGACCCTCGGCCGGCACTCCAACGACCACATGGTGTCGTTCTACGCGCAGGCCCCCGGCGGCTTCCAGGTCGAGTACGGCTGGGACGGTCTCATCGTCGACAAGGAGACCTGGGTGACGAAGGAGATCACCTCCGACAGCTTCTGGGGCCACCAGTGGAACGGCTGAACCCCACCGAGTTCCGCGAGGTCATGGGCCACTTCGCGTCGGGGATCACGGTCGTCGCCGGCCTCGACCCCGACGCGGGGGAACCCGTCGGACTCGCCTGCCAGTCCTTCGCCTCGCTCTCCCTCGAACCGCCGCTCGTCCTGCTCTGCGTCGGCAAGGCGTCGACAAGCTGGCCGAAGGTGCGCCGCGCCGGCCGGTTCGGCGTGTCGATCCTCGCCGACGACCAGCGCGACGTGTGCGCGGCCGTCGGCCGCAAGGGCCCCGACAAGTTCGCCGGCGTCGACTGGGAGCTGTCCGAGAACGGCGCCGTCCGCATCGGCGGCGCCCTCGCCACCATCGACTGCGAGCTGTACGCGGTCCACGAGGGCGGCGACCACTGGATCGTCACCGCCCGCGTCCTCGCGCTGACCGCACGCCCGAGCGGATCACCCCTGCTCTACTTCCGCAGCGCCTACGCCACCGGGGAGTTCGCATGACCGACGCCGACCTCACGTACGACGTGGTGGTCGTCGGGTCGGGCGCGGCCGGGTTCGCCGCCGCCATCACCGCCCGGCTGCGCGGCCTGACCGCCCTCATCGTCGAGAAGACCGACCGCTACGGCGGCTCGACCGCCCTGTCCGGCGGCGCGATCTGGGTCCCGGGCAACTTCCACCTCGACGAGGCGGGCCTCGGCGACACCTACGAGAAGGCCCGCGCCTACCTCGACGCGACCGTCGGCGACCGTGTCCCCGGCGACCGCAAGGACGCCTACCTCCGGCACGGGCCGCGCATGGTCCGCGAGTTCCACGACCGCACCGACGTCCGGTTCATGTACACCCCGGGCTACTCGGACTACTTCCCCGAGGCGCTCGGCGGCATGGCGCAGGGCCGGTCCACCGAGCCGTGCGTCGTCGACTTCAAGAAGCTCGGGCCGCTCGCCAAGGACATGCGCCGCGCCGGACTGCCCACGTACGGCCTGACCATCACGTCGTACGACTTCCGCTTCCTGAACATGGTCGCCCGCACCTGGAAGGGCAGGCGCACCTCGGTGAAGGTCGGGATGCGGGCCGTCGGCGCCGCCCTGCGCGGGCGCAAGCTGCTCTCGCTCGGCGAGGCGCTGATCGCCCGCATGCGGCTCTCCCTGGAACGGCTCGGCGGCGACCTGTGGCTGTCCGCACCCGTGACGGAACTCGTCGTCGAGGACGGCAAGGTCACCGGCGTACGCGTGCTGCGCGACGGCACCGAACGCACCGTCCACGCGCGCGGCGGCGTCGTCCTCGCCTCCGGCGGCTTCTCCCACGACCAGGCACTGCGCGACAAGTACCTGCCCGCGCCCACCTCCACCGCCTGGACCCACGCCTCCGAAGGACAGGTCGGCGACGCCCTGCGCCTGGGCGAGGACGTGGGCGCCGCCACCGACCTCCTCGACAAGGTGTGGGGAGCCCCCTCCCTGTGCCCGCCCGACGAGAAGCCGTTCTTCCTCGTCGCCGACCGGGGCATCCCCGGCATGGTGATCGTCAACGAGGCGGGGGAGCGGTACGCCAACGAGGCCGCGCCGTACCACGAGTTCGTGGACCGCATGTACGCCGCCGACCGCCCCGACGCGACCACCGTCCCGTCCTGGCTGATCCTCGACGCCACCTCCAAGGCCCGCTACATCTTCGCCGGCCTCTTCCCGGGCCAGGCGTTCCCCAAGCGCTGGCGCGAGAACGGCTTCCTGAAGCAGGCCGACACCGTCGAGGAGCTCGCCAAGCTCATCGGGGCGCCCCAACTCGCCGACACCGTACGCAAGTTCAACGGTTTCGCCGAGAAGGGCCACGACGAGGACTTCGGGCGGGGCGACAGCGTCTACGACCGCTACTACGGCGACCCGACCCTGAAGAACCCCAACCTGGCACCCCTCGACAAGGGCCCCTTCTACGCCCTGCCCGTCCACCCCGGTGACATCGGCACCAAGGGCGGCCTCGTCACGGACGGCGACGCCCGGGTCCTGCGCGAGGACGGCACACCCGTCGCCGGGCTCTACGCCTCCGGGAACTGCTCGGCGGCCGTCATGGGGGAGACGTACCCGGGACCCGGCGCCACGATCGGGCCCGCCATGGCGTTCAGCTGGGCCGCCGTCAACGACATCGCGGGAGCGTCCGCTCCAGACGGGCCCTGACCCGGGCGTCGGGCAGGTGCCGGACCGCGTCCCGCGCCGTCTCGTACGCGTACCCGTCCGGCGCCTCGACGGCGAGGATCCGGGCGAGCGCGTCGACGGCCCGCGGGTCGTGGCGCACCGCGAGACCGCGGGCCGCCTCGGCGGCGGCGTCCGCGACCGGGTCGTCGAGGAGCGCGACCAGCGCCTGACGCACCCCGGCCGTGTCCGCCGGCGCCGAGGCGAGCCCCGCCGCCGCCCAGTTGCGCACGTCGCCGTCCGGGTCGCCGGCCAGCGCGACCAGCGCCGCGACACCCTCCTCGTGGCCCGCGGGCACGAGACCCGTCAGGGCGAGCGCCACCGCCCGCCGCACCCGCGGGTCCCGGTGCCCGGCATGAAGAAGGATCTCCGGCAGCGCCGCCGGATCCCCGAGATGCCCGAGCGCGACGACCGCCGACCGCAGCCCGGCCGCGTCCCGCGCCGTGCGCGCCAGCGCGCTCAGCAGCGGGAGCGACCGGGCCGCGTACGCGCCCCGCGGCCCCAACTGGCCGAGCACGTCCGCCCCGAAGGCCCGCCGCAGCGCCTCGTCGCCCGCACACCACGCGGCCGCCGACCGGAACGTCTCCTCGTCACCGCGCCGCTGGAGCACGGCCACCGCCTCGGTCCAGTCGTCGTCGTCCGGGTCACCGCGCCGCAGCGCACGGCCCGCAAGGTCGGCGGCCGGCAGCGCGATACCAAGCTCCGCCTCCAGGAGCGTGGCGATCGCCGCGTGACCGGTCTGCAGATCGTTGCCCGCCGTCGGCCGCCCCTCGTCGTCCAGCAGCTCCACGACCACGGTCACTCCGCCGTCCTCCGCGAACCGCTGCGTCACCGCCTCGCGCCCGGGCTGCTCGAGCCCCTCCTGCAGCACCGCCGCCACATCGACACCGCACCAGGCGAGCGCCTCCCGCAGCGCCTCGGCCCGCCCCCGCGCACCGTGTTCCAGCAGTGCCCGCACACATCCCGTCGACCCGCGCCGCGCCGCCGCGACCAGCGGCAGACCCCCCGGACCCGCAAGCGACGGATCCGCGCCGCCGTCCAGGAGCGCCCGCACCACCTCGACGCGCCCCCGCTGCAGCGCCCACGCCATCGCCGTGAACCCGAACTCCTCGCGCAGATCGACCCGCGCGCCCGCCGCGAGCAGCGCCCGCACCACCTCCGTGTGCCCGCCGCACGCGGCCCCGCACAACGGCAGATCCGTGCCGCCGCTCAGCCGGTCCGGGTCGGCCCCCGCCGCGAGCAGCAGCCGCACGATGCCCGGCTCGTCACTCACCGACGCGACATAGAGCGCCGTCCGGCCCTCCCCGTCGGCATCGGGCCCGTCGGCCGGGGCACCGGCGCGCAGCGCCCGCACCACCGCGTCCTCGTCGCCGCCGTACACCGTCGCGAACAGGCCGGCCGCACCTGCCTCGACCTCGTCGTCCATACGACGACCATCGCCCCTCGCCGGGGATGAACGCAAAGCGGTTTGGGGCTATGTGTCGCATTCCATGACGGTGTGGCACAGCGCGCACCGCGCCCGCACCCGGCCCCGCACCGGCACCCGGAGCCTCTGATGACACGTCGGACAGGGAAACGTCACCCGCAGCGCGCCCGGCTCCCCGGCCGAGAACGCGTACGCGGCCCCGGGCCCCGCCGCGCGCGTCCCGTGCTCCCGCGCGTCGCGGCGGTCCCGCGCGTACCGCCGCCGCCCCGCCCAGCCCGCCGCCGTCAGCGGAGGCTGCCGCCCGTCCTCCCGCGCCCGCTCCAGACCCTTCGTGTACGCGGTGTACGCCTGCGGACTCGTGAACCAGGTCTCCGGGCCCTCCCCGAACGCGAGCGCCCGCTTCGCCACCACGTAGCCGAACTCCTCCGGCGTGAGATAGCCGAGCTTCTGCGACGACGACGCGTCCTCCCGGTACGCGTCGAGCAGCAGCCAGCCCGCCCCCAGATACGTGGTCGCCGTGTCCGTGAGGATCTCGTTGTCCCGGGTCCCGGGGAACGCGAGGCCGAGCCGGTGGAGATACACGTGCATGACCTCGTGCGCGAGCGCCGCCCCGATGTCCCGCCGATGCGTACGGAACCGGTCGTTCAGCTCGATGAAGTACTCCGGACCGGCCGCCAGCTCGACATTCGCCGCATGCGTCATCTCGCGGAAGCTCACGATCATGCGCGCGTCGGGCAGCCGGTAGTGCCGCACCAGCTCACGCGCCACCCGCTGCACCCCCAGATGCAGGTCGTCCTGGTCGCAGAACGCCACGTCCACGGGCGCGACGCTCGTGTCGAAGGCATGCACGGTGTCGTACGAGAGCCGCTTGTAGAGCGCGGTCACGGCCGCCCGTACCGTCTCCAGATGCGGAAAACCGTGCTCCACCGGTCCGCCGTTCGCCACGCCAGCACCCCCTGCGCTCCGCCGCCCGGACACCGGAACTCCACTGTACGGCGGGACGCCGCCCCACTCACCGGGCGCGATCAGTCCAACACCCGGCCCCCGTTTGTCCATGGCCCCGCCCGCCCCGCCCCGAGCATCGTGATCACCGCGCCCCACCATGAGCGCGCAGCGAGGACCGTGCCCGCCGGCTCCCACGGAGAGCCGGCGCGCACCCCGTCGCGCAGTAGAGAGGGGCCGGTCCCGTGACCCGGGACCGGCCCCGTACGCGCTGCGGCGGCACCCAGGGGTTGTCTAGCAGGGCCCCAGGGGGTGTCCACCAGGGGTTGTCCACCAGGGGTTGGCTACGACAGCCGCACGCGCGGCTCGCCCGCCCCCTCCGTCTCCAGGACCCACACCTCGTTGCGGCCCTCGCGCAGGACGGGCCCCGGGACGTACAGCGAGAGCTGCGGGCCCTGCGACCAGTAACGGCCCAGGCAGAAGCCGTTCACCCACACGAACCCCCGCGTCCAGCCCGGCAGTTCGAGCTCCGCGTCCCCGGCGCCGCTCACCTCGAACACACCCCGGTACAGGCCCGTTCCCCCCGCGGCCGGCTCCGCAGACGGGAGCGCCCGCACCGCCTCCGCGTCATCGAACGCGTCAAGGCGCAGCGCCCGCGCCCGCACCCCGTGCAGATACTGCCGCTCGTGCAGCAGCCCGCCCGTCACGCCCTTCGGCTCACCCGTGCGCGGCCCGTAGTTGACCCGCCCGAGCGACTCCACCCACAGCTCGACCCGTGCAGGGCCCGCCACCGGCTCCGCGAGCACCGGCTCCTCCTCCGTGAGGATCCCGGCCCGCACCCCGTCCACGTACACCACGGCACGGTCCCGCAGCCCCGCCGCCCTCAGCGGATACGGGCGGCGCGGCCCCGGCACGTCCACGCCGTAGCGGACGAGCCCCCGGTCCACGTCAAGATCCTCGAACGACGGCGGCACCGCGTACGTACCCTCCGCGGAGCCGAGCGCGTCCAGGACCACGTCCAGCGGCGTGTGCGACGCCAGCTCCGCCGACACCGGCCCCGCCAGCGCTGCCGGCTGCGCGGGCACCTCGGGCAGCGGCCCGTCCGCGTACCGCGCGAAGACCTCACGGAAACGCCAGAACTTCTCCGTCGGCCGCCCGTGCTCGTCGATAGGCGCGTCATAGTCGTACGACGTCACGTCCGGCTGCAGCACACCGCCGTGCAACTGCCCCGCACGGTTCGCCCCCGCCCAGCCACCGAAGTTCGTCCCGCCGTGCGCCATGTACAGATTGACCGACGCCCCGCACTCCAGGATCTCCCGCAGCGCCCCCGCCGCGTCCTCCGCGTCCCGCACCACATGGTCCGCGCCCCAGTGGTCGAACCAGCCGCACCAGAACTCCATGCACATCAGCGGCCCCTTGGGCCGGTGCCGGCGCAGCGCCTCGAAAGCACCCCGCGCGTTAGACCCGAAGTTCGCCGTCGCAAGGACACCCGGCACCGAGCCACCCGTCAGCATGTGATCGTCAGGCCCGTCCGACGTGAACAGCGGCGCCGTCACCCCGAGCCCCCGCAGACCGTCCGCGAGATGCCCCAGATACACCTGGTCCGAGCCGTACGAGCCGTACTCGTTCTCCACCTGCACCATGATCACCGGACCGCCCCGGTCGAACTGCCGCTCCACGACCTGCGGCAGCAGCACCCGGAACCAGCGGTCCACCGCCGCCAGGAACTCCGCGTCCCTGGTCCGCACCCGCGACCCCAGCGGCCCCGTCAGCCAGTGCGGAAGCCCGCCGTTCTCCCACTCGGCACAGATGTACGGCCCCGGACGCACGATCGCCCAGAGCCCCGCCTCGTGCGCCGCGTCCAGAAACCGGCCCAGCGCACCGACGTCCCGCAGGTCCCCGGGACGCGGCTCGTGCAGATTCCACGGGACGTACGTCTCCACGCAGTTCAGGCCCATCGCCCGCAGCATCGCAAGGCGGTGCCCCCACTGCTCCTCGTGCACCCGGAAGTAGTGCAGCGCCCCCGAAAGGAGCCGCACCGGCCTCCCGTCCACCTCGAAGTCGTCCTCGCCCACGCTGAACCCGGCCATCACGTCCCTCTCGCTTCCCACGTACTGCCCGCCACGATCACCTCTGGCGGGCGGCAGGGTCCATGGACAAAGATCAGGCCTGATTGGACGCAGCGCGCGCACCACCGGCACCACACCCACCCAGGAAGGGGCGGAAGCGGATGTACCACACCTGGATGCGGTATTTCACCCCCAGCCCGGCCCACCACCGCCTCGGCCTCGTCTGCCTCGGCGTCGGCCTCCAGTACGGCAGCCTGCCCACCGTCGGCCCCCGCACCCTCGACCACCACGTCGCCGTCGTCATCAGCGCCGGACGCGGCTGGTTCCAGGCCGCCGACGGCCGCCGCACCACCGTCACCGCCCCCGCCCTCATCTGGCTCACCCCCGGCACACCCCACCACTACGGGCCCGACCCCGACACCGGCTGGGACGAATGCTTCGTCGACTTCACCGGAACCGTCACCACCACCTACACCGAACTCGGCTACATAGAACCCGACCGCCCCGTCGTCCCCCTCTCCGACGCCGCCCACGCCCGCGCCGCCGTCACCCGCATCGCCCGCGCCGCCCGCCGCGGCAACCCCCTCCTCGAGGTCGAGACCGCGGCTGCCGTCCACGAACTCCTGGTCGCCCTGCGCCGCGCCCGCGCCGACATCGCCCCCGACGGCGACCCCGTCCTGCAGTCCCTCGCCCGCGACGCCTTCCAGCCCCTGTCCGTCGCCGAACACGCCGCCCGCCACGGCATGACCCCCGCCGAACTGCGCACCGCGGTCCGCCGCGGCGCCGGCTGCAGCCCCAAGGACTACCTCCTCGGCATCCGCCTCGGCCGCGCCAAGGAACTCCTCGCCGCCACCGAACTCCCCGTCGCCGCCGTCGCCCGCCGCGTCGGCTACGACGACCCCGCCTACTTCTCCCGCCTCTTCACCCGCCGCGTCGGCACCGCCCCCGTCCGCTTCCGCGAACAACAGGGCCGCACCGTCCCCGGCGGCTGGTCCCACACCGTCCCCGACCCCGACGACCCCCCGATGCTGCGCTCCCCGGGCCCCCTGATCGAGCGGCCGCGCGCCACGTAGGGTTTCCTCCCATGACCAACAGCAACGCCCCCGACGCCCGCGACGCCGTGGACCCCGCCGTCCGCGCCGAACTCGGCCGCCTGCGCGACAGCATCGACAACATCGACGCCGCCGTGGTCCACATGCTCGCCGAACGCTTCAAATGCACCCAGCAGGTCGGCCACCTCAAGGCCCACCACGCGCTGCCCCCGGCGGACCCGGCCCGCGAGGCCCGCCAGATCGAGCGCCTGCGCGAACTCGCCGAGAGCGCCAAACTCGACCCCGCCTTCGCGGAGAAGCTCCTGAACTTCATCATCAGCGAGGTGATCCGCCACCACGAACAGATCGCGGCGGACAATTCCAGCCCCTGGGGGTCCCCCCGGACGGAGTCTGGGGGAGTTTGAGGAGCGGGGTCCGGGGCAGAGCCCCGAGGCCCCAGCGGCAGCTGACCCGCACGATATCCATGGCGGACACGCAAAGACGTACGCCAGCATGGGCACATGCCCGTACTGACGCGCGACGAAGCGCAGACCCGAGCCCGGCTCATCGACGTCCACCGGTACACCGTCGACCTCGATCTGACCCGTGGAGCCGACACCTTCGACTCCACCACGGTCATCCGCTTCACCGCCCACACGGCCGGAGGCACCTTCGTCGAGGTCAGGCCCGCCACCCTGCGATCGGTCACCCTCGACGGACACCCCCTCGACCCCGCCACCCTCGACTGCAACCGGCTCCCCCTCACCGGCCTCACCCCCGGCCCCCACGAACTGCGCGTCGACGCCGCCATGGCCTACTCGCACACCGGCGAGGGCATGCACCGCTTCACCGACCCCACCGACGGCGAGACATACGCCTACACGCAGCTGTTCATGGAAGACGTCCAGCGCGTCTTCGCCGCCTTCGACCAGCCCGACCTCAAGGCCGTCTTCGACCTCACCGTCACCGCCCCCGACGGCTGGACCGTCCTCGCCAACAGCGTCACCGAACACCTCGGCGACGGAAAATGGCAGGCCGCCACCACGCCCCTCCTGTCGACCTACCTCGTCGCCGTCGCCGCCGGCCCCTGGCACTCCGTCCGCACCGAACACGCCGGACTGCCCTTCGGCATCCACTGCCGCCGCTCCCTCGCCCCCCACCTCGACGCCGACGCCGAGGAGATCCTCGACGTCACCCGCGCCTGCTACGACCGCTACCACGAGAAGTTCGACGAGCCCTACCCCTTCGACTCCTACGACCAGGCGTTCGTCCCCGAGTTCAACGCCGGCGCCATGGAGAACCCCGGACTCGTCACCTTCCGCGACGAGTTCGTCTACCGCTCCGCCGTCACCGACACCGAACGCCAGACCCGCGCCATGGTCATCGCCCACGAGATGGCCCACATGTGGTTCGGCGACCTCGTCACCCTCCAGTGGTGGGACGACATCTGGCTCAACGAGTCCTTCGCCGAGTACATGGGCTACCAGACCCTCACCGAAGCCACCCGCTTCAAGGACACCTGGGTCGACTTCGGCGTCGCCCGCAAGTCCTGGGGCTACGATGCCGACCAGCGCCCCTCCACCCACCCCGTCGCCCCCGACGCCGTCCCCGACACCGCGTCCGCCCTCCTCAACTTCGACGGCATCTCCTACGCCAAGGGCGCTTCCGCACTACGGCAGTTGGTGGCCTGGCTCGGCGAGAAGGACTTCCTCGCCGGCATCAACACCCACTTCGCCCGCCACAAGTTCGCCAACGCCACCCTCGCCGACTTCATCGCCTCCCTCGCCCACCACACCGACCGCGACGTCCACGCCTGGGCCGACACCTGGCTGCGCACCACCGGCGTCGACACCCTCACCGCCGCCGTCACCGAACGCCCCGGCGCCTGCGACCTCACCCTCACCCGCGACGGCACCCGCCCCCACCACGTCACCGTCGGCATCTACGACCGCGCCCTCACCACCAGCGCCGACGGCCCGGGCCTCGTCCGGCGCGAACTGCGCGACCTCGACATCCCGGACATCCCCGAGAGCGGCGCCCACCACCTCCCCGGCCCCCGCCCCGCCCTGATCGTCCCCAACGACCAGGACCTCACCTACGCCAAGATCCGCCTCGACCCCCGGTCCGAGGAAACCGCCCTGCGCGCCATGTCCCGCGTCCCCGACCCCCTCACCCGCGCCGTCCTGTGGAACTGCCTGCGTGACATGGTCCGCGACGGCGAACTCGAACCCGTCTCCTACCTCCTCGCCGCCCAGGCCCACCTCTGCGACGAACCCGAACTCGCCAACGTCCAGGGCGTCCTCGCCTTCGCCAAGACCCAGGCCGCCGACCGCTACTCCACCCCCGCCGACCGCCCCGACGCCCTCGCCCTCCTCACCGACCTGTGCGCCGACCTCGTCCGCCGCACCGAGGACGGCAGCAACCCCGGCCTGCGCCTCGTCGCCGTCCGCACCCTCATCGACAGCGCCGCACACGCCGACACCATCCGCGACTGGTACGACAACGGCAGCGTCCCCGGCGGCCCCGAACTCGACCCCGAACTGCGCTGGCGCATCCTCGGCCGGCTCTGCGTACTCGGCGCCGTCGACGAAGCCGTCATCGACGCCGAACTCGCCCAGGACCCCAGCGCCACCGGCCAGGAAGGCGCCGCCCGCTGCCGCGCCGCCCTCCCCGACCCCGAGGCCAAACGCGCCGCCTGGGACGCCATGTTCACCGGCGACCAGCTCTCCAACTACCTCTTCACCGCCACCGCCCAGGGCTTCTGGCAGCCCGAACAGGGCGACCTCCTGCGCCCCTACGTCGCCCGCTACTACCCCGAAGCGGTCGCCGTCGCCCACCGCCGCGGCCCCGCCATCGCCGACGCCGCCGGACGCTGGGCCTTCCCCTCCTACGCCGTCGACACCCACAACCTCACCCTCGGCGAGACCTGCCTCCGCGACGCCGACCCCATCCCCGCCCTGCGCCGCAAAATCGCCGACCAACTCGACGACCTCGCCCGCGCGTTGAAGATCAGGATGGCCACCGCGGCGTCCTGAGGTACACGACCTGGTACGGCGGGCCGCACCCGCCGTACCACCATCCACCCCACCCCCACACAATCCCCGCACGGCAGTACCACTTTCGGGTTCCGATCGTTGTGATCACCGGGCACGCCACCGCCACCGCGTACAGGCTGGAGGCCCCGCCCGCGCACCCGAAGGACACCGCCATGAGCAGCCCGCCGCCCCTCGCCGGAGGAACCGAAGGCCCAGGCGCCCTGCGGCCGTTGCTCGACACCGTCCTCGACGCCCTCCGCGACGGCGCCACCGCCCGCGGCGGCCCCCTCCCCGCGGGCGGCCCCCACACCGTCACCACCCGCCTGCGCGCCCTCGCCGGCGACCCCCTGCCCGACCACGGCACCGGCCCCGACACCGCCCTGCGCACCCTCGTACACGCCCTCGCCGAAGGCGCCGCCGACCCCGCGGAACCGCTGTGCGCCGCCCACCTCCACTGCCCGCCGCTCGCCCTCGCCACCGCCGCCGACCTCGCCGCGTCCGCCCTCAACCCCTCCATGGACTCCTGGGACCAGGCCCCCGCTGCCTCCGCCCTCGAAGCCCTCGTCACCGACGCCCTCGCCCACGAGGTCTACGGCGACACCCCCGGCACGGACCGGCCCCGTCACCCCGCCGCCCTCGTCACCACCGGCGGCACCGAGGCCAACCAGCTCGCCCTCCTGCTCGCCCGCGAAGCCCACGCCGGGGGCGGCCCCGTCCAGCTCGTCACCGGCGCGGGTGCCCACCACTCCCTGCCCCGCGCCGCCTGGCTCCTCGGCCTGCCCGAACCCGTCACCGTGCCCGCCCCCACCGGCACCCTCGACCCCGCCGCCCTCGACGAAGCCCTCACCGACCTCCCCGGCCCCAAACTCGTCGCCGCCACCGCCGGCACCACCGACGCCGGACTCATCGACCCCCTCGACGAGATCGCCGACCTCTGCGACCGGCACGGCGCCCGCCTCCACATCGACGCCGCCTACGGCGCCGGACTCCTCTTCAGCCCCACCCGCCGCACCCACCTCACCGGCCTCGACCGCGCCGCCACCGTCACCCTCGACCTGCACAAACTCGGCTGGCAACCCGTCGCCGCCGGACTCCTCGCCGTACGCGACACCACCGACCTCGACGCCCTCACCCACCAGGCCGACTACCTCAACGCCGACGACGACACCGAAGCCGGCCTCCCCGACCTTCTCGGCCGCTCCCTGCGCACCACCCGACGCCCCGACATCCTCAAGATCGCCGTCACCCTCAAAGCCCTCGGCCGCACCGGACTCGGCGCCCTCGTCGACCAAGTCTGCGACCAGGCACAGGAGTTCGCCGACACCATCGACGCCCACCCCGGCTTCGACCTCTACGACACCCCCACCCTCAGCACCGTCCTCTTCCGCCCCCACGGCGCCCCCGACGCACACATCGCCCACATCCGGCGCACCCTCCTCACCCAGGGCCGCGCCGTACTCGGCCGCGCCCACCTCGACGGAAAGCTCTGGCTCAAAGCCACCCTCCTCAACCCGCACACCCAGTCGGGCGACCTGGCCCAGCTGCTGAAACTGGTGGAAGGAAGCACCCCCCGATGACCGCCGCCCCCACACCCCACAACCCCCAGCCCGCACAGCCCTCGCAGCCCGAAGCACCCCGCGACCTCGTCGGCATCGGCATCGGCCCCTTCAACCTCTCCCTCGCCGCCCTCGCCCACCCCCTCACCGAACTCGACACCGCCTTCTACGAACAACGCCCCGCCTTCCACTGGCACCCCGGCCTCCTCCTTGACGGCGCCACCCTCCAAGTCCCCTTCCTCGCCGACCTCGTGACCATGGCCGACCCCGCCAGCCACTGGTCCTTCCTCAACTACCTCAAGACCCGCGACCGCCTCTTCCCCTTCTACTTCGCCGAGCGCTTCCACATCCAGCGCGCCGAATACGACGCCTACTGCCGCTGGGTCAGCGAAAACCTCCCCGGACTCCACTTCGGCCACCAGGTCGACGCCGTCCGCTGGAACCCCGAACGCCGCCTCTTCGAAGTCGACTTCACCCAGCTCGACACCGAAGGCGAAGCCGAAGCGCTCGGCCGCACCTACACCAAGAACGTCGTCCTCGGCGTCGGCACCGCCCCCTACATCCCCGAGCCCCTCCGCCCCCTCGCCGAAGCCCCCACCGTCCCCGTCATCCACTCCGCCGACTACCTCACCCACCGCGACCGGCTCCTCGCCGCCGACCACATCACCGTCATCGGATCAGGCCAGTCCGGCGCCGAGATCTTCCTCGACCTCCTCAAACACCGCCCCCACGGCCGCGAAAAACTCCACTGGCTCGCCCGCACCGACGCCTTCGCCCCCATGGAGTACTCCAAGCTCGGCCTCGAACACTTCACCCCCGACTACACCCGCTACTTCCACGCCCTGCCCGAAGCCGTCCGCGACGGACTCGTCCCCGCCCAGTGGCAACTCCACAAAGGCATCGACGACGCGACCATCGCCGCCATCCACGACGAGCTCTACCAGCGCACCCTCCACGGCGGCTGGCCCGACGCCACCCTCACCCCCGGCGTCGCCGTCCGCACCGCAGGACGCGTCGCCGCCACCAAAGTCGAACTCCACCTCGAACACCGCCTGCAGAACACCCGCTCCCGCCTCACCACCGACGCCGTCGTCCTCGCCACCGGCTACCGCGAACGCCCCCTCGACGAGATGCTCGCCGGCCTCGACCCCTACCTCCGCCGCGACAGCGCCGAACGCCCCCGCATCGACGAACAGTTCCGCCTCGTCCTCGACCCCTCCCTCACCACCGCCGGCAGCAACATCTACGTACAGAACGCCGAACGCCACACCCACGGAGTCGGCGCCCCCGACCTCGGCCTCGCCGCCTGGCGCAGCGCCACCATCCTCAACACCCTCACCGGCAAAGACCCCTACCCCCTCCCAGAGCGCACCGCCTTCACCACCTTCGGCCTCACCACAAACGGAAACCGCGCCCCCCGGAACCAGTCCGGAGAACGCGGCAACCTGATCGAGCTGAAAAACTAGAAGACCGGCGCACCGTCCCGCGTCAGCCGCCAGTCCACCGAAGCGAACTCCGCCGGGTTCAGGGTGCCCTTCGCGGTCACCCACTCGGCGATCCGCGTACGGATCTCCGTCGACTCCGACCACAGCTGCTGCGCCGACCCCACAAACGGGAACGCGCCACCACCGTTCGCCCGGTAGTTGTTCACCGCGAACACGAACTTCTGCGCGTCATCCAGCGCCGCACCCCGGAACTTCAGGTTCTTGATACGCGCACCCGGCGCCTGCGCGATGTCGATGTCGTACGTCAGCCCCGACACATAGTCGTAGTTGTAGTCCGGCCGGTTGTTTGCGTTCGTCAGCTTGTCCACGTCCACCGGCGCACCCGCCGCCGTCTGAACGAAATACTCCGCCGAGAACTCCAGGTACGCCCGCACCTGCGCACCCGTCATCAACTTCGCGACCAGCGTGTTGTCGTACACATACAGCCCCGACAGATCCCGGATCGTCACCTGACCCGCCGGAATCGACGAAGTACGCGAGAACGGCGACGCCTGCGAAAGCACCGGCAGCGACGCGTACTCCGTCGACGCCAGCGCCTTCGCCACCACATCCGCCTGCACCGTGCTGATCAGATCGATGATCGGCGCGTCCTTGTACCGCGCCTCCACCGTCGTCAGCTCCACCGTCGCCGTACCCACGACCTGGTTGACGTACTTCACCACCGCGTCATGCTCGTCCTTCAGCAGCTTCGTGATCTCCGGATCGTCCGCGACCGCGTTGGAGTTACGCAGCGACGCCGCCACCGACTCCACCGTCCAACGCCCCTTCTCCCACACCAGCTCGAAGTCGAACAACGTCAGCCGCTCCGCCCAGCACAGCGGCTCCGACAGCACGACCGACTTCCCCGTCGCCTCGTTCGTCACCACCTGCTGCGCGATCTCCACATGCGCGTGCCCCACCAGAATCGCGTCGATCCCCGGCACCTGCCGCGCCACGTTCGCCGCCGCGTTCTCCACGTACGGCACCTGATCCCCGTACGACGACGTACCCGAAGCCCCCGAATGCGCCGACACGATCACCACGTCCGCACCCATCGACCGCAGCTTCGGCACCCACTTCGCCGCCTGCTCCTCGAGCCCAGGGAACTTCAGCACACCCTGCACATACGCCTTGTCCCAGATCGCGATCCCCGGATTCGTCAGCCCGAGCACCGCCACCGTCACATCCCTGCCGTGCGGCGTCCGCAACCGCTTCATGAAGTACGGCGGAAACGCCGGCTTCTCCGTCTTCGCGTCCACCGCGTTCGCCCCGAGCAGCGGGAACTCACACTGCGACTCGAACTTCCGCAGCACCTCGATGCCGTAGTTGAACTCGTGATTCCCCAGCGCCACCGCGTCATAGCCGATCGCGTTCATCGCCTGCGCCATCGGATGCACCGGACCACCCTTCGCGGTGATCGGATCCACCTTCGCGAAGTAGTACGTCAGCGGCGTGCCCTGGATCGTGTCACCCGCGTCGATCAGCAGCGTGTTCCCCCGCCCCTTCTCCGCACGCACCTGCTCCACCAGCGTCGAAATACGCGACAGACCCGTCGCGTTGCCCGCCGCGTCCTTGTACTCCCCGTCCTTGAAGTAGTCCCAGTTGAAGACGTGACCATGCAGGTCCGTCGTCCCCATCACGGTGAACGAGTACCGCTTCCGCTCCCGCTCCCCGGACACCTCCTGCGCCTGCGCGGCCGGCGCGGACACCGCCCCGGTCAACGCCACGGCCGCACCCGTGGCTGCGGACCTGCCCAGAAAATTACGGCGGTTCAACGGCATCTCAGATCTCCTCAGGGCACCACTGGGCGACAGAACGACGGAACTACAGAACGACAGATGTAACGCGCGTAGATTCTTACGCCTGACCCCCGAAACACAACAGCCCCCCGACGTTTCAATCCGGTGACTGTCCCGCACCCGGCTGCCAAAGTGACCCCATGACACCCGACCGACAACCCCCCGCCACCCCCTACGGCACCCCCCAAGCCCCCCGCATCGCCGTCCGCGGCGAAGCCCGCGTCGAAGCCGACCCCGAGATCGCCCGCATCGGCATCACCCTCAGCGCCCGCGGCACCGATCGCGGCGACGCCCTCGCCCACCTCACCCGCCGCAACTCCACCACCCTTGACCTCGTCAAAAGCTATGGAGACGCCGTCGAGAAAACCGAAACCGGCGCCTTCTCCATCACCCCCGAACTCACCCGCCACGGCCGCACCGAACGCGTCCGCGCCTACCACGGCCGCGTCCACATCACCGTCGAACTGAGCGACTTCACCGCCCTCGGCGAACTCACCACCCGCCTCGCCGACCAGGAACTCACCCGCGTCGACGGCCCCTGGTGGTCCCTGCGCCCCGACTCACCCGTCCACCGCACCGCCCGCACACAGGCCGTCCACGAAGCCGTCCAGCGCGCCCGGGAATACGCCGAAGCCCTCGGCACCCACCTCGCCGCCCTCGTCGAACTCGCCGACACCGGAGCCGAGGACCCCGACCGCTACGGCCCCCCGCCCGGCGCCCCCCAGATGCGCGTCGCCGCCTATACGGGCGCCCCCGACGACACCCCCGCACCCCTCGACCTCGAACCCGAACGCCAGACCGTGCACGCCCACGTCAACGCGCGATTCACCATGCACCCGCCCGAGTTGTAATTCAACACTTGTCAATTGGCCGTCACTCAAAGGTGGTTGGCCAGTCATGCAACACCAATTCCCTACCCACCGGTAAGCCCTAGGCTCGAACCATGCGCCGAGCAAAGATCGTCTGCACCCTGGGCCCCGCCACCGACTCGTACGAGCAGATCAAGGCCCTCGTCGAAGCCGGAATGGACGTAGCCCGCCTCAACCTCAGCCACGGCACCTACGCCGAACACGAGGAGCGCTACGGGCACGTCCGAAAGGCCTCCGACGAGACCGGACACAGCGTCGGAATCCTCGCCGACCTTCAAGGCCCGAAGATCAGACTCGGACGCTTCAGCGAAGGCCCCGTACTCCTTGAACGCGGCGACGAATTCACCATCACCGTCGAACCCGACGTCCAAGGCGACCGCCAGACCTGCGGAACCACCTACGACGGCCTCGCCACCGACGTCACCACCGGCGAACGCATCCTCGTCGACGACGGAAAAGTCACCCTCGAAGTCACCGAAGTCGACGGACCCCGCGTCCGCACCACCGTCGTCGAAGGCGGCATGGTCTCCGATCACAAAGGCCTCAACCTCCCCGGCGTCGCCGTCTCCGTCCCCGCCCTCAGCGAAAAAGACGAAGCAGACCTCCGCTGGGCCCTGCGCACCGGCGCCGACATCATCGCCCTCTCCTTCGTACGCAGCGGACGCGACATCGAAGACGTCCACCGCATCATGAACGAAGAAGGCCGCCGCCTCCCCGTCATCGCCAAGATCGAAAAACCGCAGGCCGTCGACAACATCGACGACATCGTCGCCGCCTTCGACGGAATCATGGTCGCCCGCGGCGACCTCGGCGTCGAAATGCCCCTCGAACAAGTCCCCATCGTCCAAAAGCGCGCCATCAAACTCGCCAAGCGCAACGCCAAGCCGGTCATCGTCGCCACGCAAATGCTCGACTCGATGATCGACAACTCCCGCCCCACCCGCGCCGAAGCGAGCGACGTCGCCAACGCCGTCATCGACGGTACCGACGCGGTGATGCTCTCTGGCGAGACCAGCGTCGGCAAATACCCAGTAGAAACAGTCCGCACGATGGGCCGCATCGTAGAAGCGGCCGAAGAAGACATTCTCGCGAAGGGCCTCCCGCCCCTCACCGAACGCAACAAACCCCGCACCCAAGGCGGCGCCGTAGCCCGCGCCGCCGCCGAAATGGGCGACTTCCTCGGCGCGAAATTCCTCGTCGCCTTCACCCAGTCCGGAGACACCGTCCGCCGCCTCTCCCGCTACCGCTCACCCATCCCCCTCCTCGCCTTCACCCCCGAACCGGCCACCCGCTCCCAGCTGAACCTCACCTGGGGCGTCGAAACCTTCCTCGGCCCCCACGTCGACTCCACCGACGCGATGGTCGACCAGGTCGACGAACAACTCCTCAAGATCGGCCGCTGCAAGAAGGGCGACATCGTCGTCATCACAGCCGGCTCCCCACCAGGAGTCTCCGGCTCCACGAACCTGGTCCGCGTCCACCACATCGGCGAGGACGACACTCCCAGGTAGGGGTGCGGGGTCAGTATTTGGGTCCTACGTGGGCGTCCATGAGGGCGACGGATGCCCTCCGGGCGATTGAGATGTTGCGTGAGTTGGCTTTCTTCCACTCGACACCCCGCGCGTCGAGGACATCGGTGAAGAGCTGGATGATGTCGTCGGACAGGTTGGTGAAGAAGTACCGGGGGTATTCGTAGCGCTTCTCCTCGCCGCCGACGAGTCGGGTCGTCCAATTGGTGATACGGCACCCGTCGGAGTGGATGAGCCCGCGGATGAATTCCCAGGGGCGGCTGTCGACGATTGTTTGCTGCCAAGGTTCTAGTGCGATCTTGCGTTTGTGTTTCGTGCCAGGCCCGTGCTGAGGGAAGAGGCAGGGCCAGTGCTTGCTGGAAGCCGTGACCGCGACGCAGCCCTGCTTCTTCACGCGGCACACGCTGTTGTCCGGTCGCACGGCCCGCATGGCTGCTTCGCAGGCGTCGATGATGCCCGGCCAGGCGTTGTCCAGCACGATGCGGATGAAGTAGACGCCTCGCCGGTGGGCATTGATGCAGCCGTCGCCCAGATAGAGGCCCAACAGGTAGGAGTACGCGGCCTGGTCCCCGGGTGGGCCCGGTGTATCGCCGCACCTTGGGCAGGGGAGGCCTGCGCGCTTGCGTGGCTCGATGTCGATCTGCCAGGAGCGGATTGCGGCCCGGGAGACCCCGGTCGCCTTGCTCACCGAGTTCAGGCTGTGCCCCTGGGCGACCAGGGCCAGAGTTCGTTTGCGTGTGCTCATGTCGTACATGCGGCCACTCTGTGCAGCCTGTCGCCGCGCCACGCAGCAAAAAGCGGATGTTCACGAGAAGGTGAACATCCGCTTCGGTGTCGTGACCTTCGAATCGAAGGAAAAGTGCCCCGAGTCGGATTCGAACCGACGCTGTATGGGTTTTGAATCCATGGCCTCTACCGCTGGGCTACCGGGGCCCCTTCGAAACGAAGGTTGGCGGTCTCCCGCCGTGTCACCACCATATCGCAGCTAGGTAGGCTCTTGGGAGCAGTACCCCTGCCTGAACTAGGAGCTATCGTGACCGCCCCCGAGTCGCCCCAGCCCGTAGACGCGCACGACGACGACAAGTCGCACGTCCCGCCGCTGACGACCCGTGTCGTCATCGCCGAGGATGAGGCGCTGATCCGTCTCGACCTCAAAGAGATGCTCGAAGAAGAGGGCTACAGCGTTGTCGGCGAGGCCGGTGACGGTGAGCAGGCCGTCGAGCTGGCCCGTGAGCACAAGCCCGATCTGGTGATCCTCGATGTGAAGATGCCGAAGCTGGATGGCATCTCGGCGGCGGAGAAGATCGCGGAGGAGTCGATCGCTCCGGTGCTGATGCTGACGGCGTTCTCGCAGCGCGACCTCGTGGAGCGGGCGCGTGACGCGGGTGCGATGGCGTATCTGGTGAAGCCGTTCAGCAAGAGTGATGTGGTTCCGGCGATCGAGATGGCGGTGTCGCGGTTCCAGGAGCTGCGGACGCTGGAGAACGAGGTCGCGGATCTTACGCAGCGTCTTGAGACGCGGAAGCTGGTGGACCGGGCGAAGTCGGTGTTGCAGACGCAGTACGGGCTGACGGAGCCGGCGGCGTTCCGGTGGATTCAGAAGACGTCGATGGATCGTCGTCTTTCGATGCAGCAGGTCGCGGAGGCGGTTATCGCGGACGCTGAGGAGAAGAAGGCTGCGAAGGGGGACTGAGTTCCGCCCGCGCATCAATGTGTGCCTGAGGCCCGTGCCCCTGTGGGGTACGGGCCTCAGGCATGTGTGCGTGCGGGAAGGGTTCAGTCTTCGCCGAGGTAGGCCTTGCGGACGGATTCGTCGTGGAGGAGGTCTTGTCCGGTGCCGGAGAGGACGACGGAGCCTACTTCCATGACGTGGCCGTGGTCGGCGAGGGAGAGTGCGGCCTGGGCGTTCTGTTCGACCAGGAGGATGGTCGTGCCCTGGGACTTGAGTTCGGCGATGGTGGCCATGATCTTCTGCATCATGATCGGGGAGAGGCCCATGGAGGGCTCGTCGAGCATGAGGAGTTTGGGCTGGGACATGAGGGCGCGTCCCATGGCGAGCATTTGCTGTTCGCCGCCCGAGAGGGTTCCGGCGGCTTGCTTTCGGCGTTCGCCGAGGATGGGGAAGAGGTCGTAGGCGCGCTGGATGTCCTTCTCGATGCCGGCCTTGTCGGAGCGGAGGAATGCTCCGAGTTGGAGGTTTTCGGCGATGGAGAGGCGGGGGAAGATGCGCCGGCCTTCGGGGGAGTGGGCGAGGCCCATGGCGACGATCTTGTGGGCGGGGACTCCGGTGAGGGGTTTCCCGTCGAAGGTGATCTTGCCGCTGAGGGGCTTGAGGAGCCCGGACAGGGTGCGCAGGGTGGTGGTTTTGCCGGCGCCGTTGGTGCCGATGAGGGTGACGACTTCGCCTTGCTGGACGGTGAAGGAGATGCCTTTGACGGCTTCGATCTTGCCGTAGGCGACGCGGAGGTCCTCGACCTCGAGGAGGGCGGTCACTTGGTGTCTCCTTCCGCGGTGTGTGCGTCCGCGGTCTGTGCTTCTGCGGCGGGTGCTTCCGCCGTGTCCGTGTCCGCGTCCGCGTCCGCGTCCGCGGCCTGCGCCTCGGCGGCTTCGACGGCGTCGAGTGCGGTGTCTTCGGGGGCGCCTTCGAAGGGTTCGCCGAGGTAGGCGGCGATGACGCGGTCGTCGCCCTGGACGACGTCGCTGGTGCCTTCGATGAGTTTCTCGCCCTGGACGAGGACGGCGACGCGGTCGCAGAGGTTGAAGATGAAGCGCATGTCGTGCTCGATGACGAGGACGGCGATGCCCTTGTCGCGGATGGCGAAGACGAGTTCTTCGGTGGCGCGGGTTTCCTGGGGGTTCATGCCGGCGGTGGGCTCGTCGAGGAGCAGGAGGCCGGGTTCGCTGGCGAGGGCGCGGGCGATTTCGAGCTTGCGCTGTTCGCCGTAGGGGAGGTTGCGGGAGAGGTGGTCGGCTTTGTGGGCGAGGCCGATGAACTCGAGGAGTTCCATGGCGCGTTCGCGGGAGGTGGCTTCGGCTTTGCGGAAGCCGGGGCCGCGCAGGAGTGCCGACCAGAGGCCTTCTTTTGTCCTGGTGTGGCGTCCGACGAGGACGTTTTCGAGGACGGTCATGTTGGCGAAGAGGCGGATGTTCTGGAAGGTGCGGGCGATGCCGGCCTTGGTGACGAGGTGGGGTTTGGGCGGCAGGACGGTGCCCTTGTAGGAGACCTTGCCTTCGGTCGGGACGTAGAGGCCGGTGAGGCAGTTGAAGAAGGTGGTCTTGCCTGCGCCGTTGGGGCCGATGAGGCCGACGATCTCGCCGGTGTTGACGGTGAGGTCGACGGATCGTACGGCGGTGAGGCCGCCGAAGCGCATGGTGACGCCGCTGGCTTCGAGGACGGTGGCGGTGGTGGTCGCTGTGGTCATGGTGGTCACGCCCCGGCCTTGGTCGCGCCGACGGTGGAGTCGGGCAGGCGTTGTTCTGGTACGTCGAGTGGGTCGTTGTCGTGGAATTCGAGCTGGCGCCTGCGGTTGGCGATGATTCCTTCGGGGCGGAAGCGCATGAGGAGGACGAGCGCGATGCCGAAGGCGAGGAGCTGGTACTTCTGGAGGAAGGTGAGCTTCTCGGGGATGAGGTAGAGCAGGGTGGCGCCGAGGATGGGTCCGTTGACGGTGCCCATGCCGCCGAGGACGACGGCGGCGAGGAGGAACGCGGAGTTCGGGGGGACGGATCCGGCGAACTGGTAGGGCGCGGGGTTGACGCTGTAGCCGACGTGGGCGCTGACGGTGCCGGCGAGGCCGGCGAGGGAGGCGCCGAGTGCGAAGGCGATGAGTTTGACGCGGAAGCCGTTGATGCCCATGGCGGTGGCGGCGGTCTCGTCTTCGCGGATGGCGATCCAGGAGCGGCCGATGCGGGAGTCGGAGGCTCGGTTGAAGATCAGCACGACGATGGCGGTGATGACGAGCATGAGGAGGAAGTAGTTGGCGAACCGGCCGATGGTGAAGGGGCCGATCTGGTGCGCGTTGCCGAGGTTGAGTCCGAAGATCTCGATGTCGGGGATGCGCGCGATGCCGTTGGGGCCGTTGGTGATGTTGGGGCCGGAGGCGCCGTCGAGGCTGTTGACGGTGATGCGGAAGATCTCTCCGAAGCCGAGGGTGACGATGGCGAGGTAGTCGCCGCGGAGTCGGAGTGTGGGTGCGCCGATGAGGACGCCGAAGATGAGTGAGGCGGCCATGCCGGTCAGTGCGGCGGCCCAGAAGGGGAATTGGACGCCGGAGAAGCGGGAGAACTCGGAGCCGGAGACGAGGGCGGCGGCGTAGGTGCCGACGCCGAGGAAGGCGGCGTATCCGAGGTCGAGGAGGCCGGTGAGGCCGACGACGACGTTGAGGCCGAGGGCGACGGTGCCGACGATGAGGATGTTGACGCCGATGTTGGCGTTGTGGTCGTCGCTCTGGGTGAGGGGGAACACGGCGGCGGCGAGGAAGGCCAGGGTGGCGGCGAATCCCTTGTGCCGGGCGTTGAGGGCGGAGAACCGGTCGAAGAGGCCGGCGGCGAACAGTGCCCAGGTGCCGAGGACGACGAGGAGGAGGAAGCCGATGAAGGTTTCGCTCTCTTCGTCGGGGATGCCGATGCCGTACGTGAAGATGATCAGCGCGAGGGCGGTGGCGGCGGTGACGGCGAGGCGCTGCGCCCAGGGGGCGAGGTCCGCGGCGGGCGGGATGTTCTCGGCCTTCTTGAGGTAGTCGCGCCAGGTGCCGCCCGGGGTGGGCAGGGCGAGGGTGCCGAGGAGGGCGACGAGGGATGCGGCCATGGCGACGTAGGCGCCGGGGTCGAGGTTGACGAATCCGCCGAGGTCGACGGCGATGGCGATGCCGGTGAACCAGCAGACGGCGAAGGCGGAGGCCGCGGCGAGTGCCAGGGGGGCGGCGTGGCGTGCGGGGTTGGCCCAGCGCAGGCCCGGTACGTCCCACAGGGTGAGGCCGAGGAGGAGGGTGAGGAGGCCGCCGGTGAGGGCGAGGACCTGGAGGCCGGCGGGGTAGCCGTAGACGGTGAGGTCGCCGGGGAAGTCGCTGGTCCAGGTCCAGGACATGAAGGTGCTGGCGATGGTGCCGATGGCGCCGAGGGCGATGAGGACGCGGGCGGCGCTGTGGGGGAGCGGGACGAGGCGGGGTGTGGTGTCCGCGGCGGTGGTCTCGGTGGTGGTGGTCGTCATGGTGATCACGCCCTGTCCGCGACGCGTTCGCCGAGCAGGCCTTGTGGCCTGACGAGGAGGACGACGATGAGGAGTACGAAGGCCCAGACGGGGGCCCAGCTTCCGCCGCCGAGCTGCTGCATGCCGGGGATGCCGTCGATGTAGGCGGTGGCGAGGGTTTCGGCGAGGCCGAGGACGACTCCGCCGAGCATGGCGCCGTAGATGTTGCCGATGCCGCCGAGGACGGCGGCGGTGAACGCCTTGAGGCCCATCTGGAAGCCCATGTCGTATTTGATCTGGCCGTAGCGGAGGCCGTAGGCGACGGCTGCGACGGCGGCGAAGATGCCGCCGATGGCGAAGGCGATCACGATGATGCGGTTGGTGTCGATGCCCATGAGCTGGGCGGTGTCCGGGTCCTGGGCGGTGGCCTGCATGGCGCGGCCGGTGCGGGAGAGGCGGACGAAGAAGCCGAGGGCGGCCATGCAGATCGGGGCGGCGATGATCACGAAGAGCTGGCCGCTCTGGACGTGCACGGACCCGAGGTCGTAGGTCTGTGACGTGAGCTGGGGGAAGGTGCGGTCGTTCTTGGCGTCCGGGAAGTAGTTGAAGACGACCTGCTGGAGCGCGAGGGAGAGGCCGATGGCGGTGATGAGGGGTGCGAGGCGTGGTGCGCCGCGCAGCGGCCGGTAGGCGAACCGTTCCGCCCCTACGGCGATGAGTACGGCGACGAGGGCGCCGCCTATGAGCATCGCCGGGAGGGCTATCCACATGGATGTGCCGTCGGGCAGGACGTAGAAGTAGACCGTGAGGGCTCCGAAGCCGCCGGTCATGAAGATCTCGCCGTGGGCGAAGTTGATGAGCTGGACGATGCCGTACACCATCGTGTAGCCGATGGCGATCAGCCCGTACATCGAGCCGAGGAACAGCCCGTTGGCCAGCTGCTGCGGCAGAGTGTGCACCGCGCGGCCTCCATGTGGGTGTGGAAGGTGAGCAGACGGGAGTGGAGCGCGGGCCGCGCGGCTGACGTGTGGTCGAAGCCGCGCGGCCCTGGGTTGTGCTGTGTGGCGTGGCTTTGATCAGCCGGCGTTGTAGGTGCCGCTCTTGACGGCCTTCCACTTGCCCGAGACGACCTGGTACACGGTGAGCTGCTTGTTCGTGGTGTCGCCGTACTGGTCGAAGGCGACGGGTCCGGCGATGCCGTCGAACTTGGTCTTCTGGACCTCGTCGACGATCTTGGTGCGGGCGTCGGAGGGGACCTTGCCGTCCTTCACGACGTTGCCGATGGCCTTGATGATGGCGGTGGCGGCGTCGTAGGAGTAGCCGCCGTAGGTGCCGTAGTCGCCGGGGTACTTCTTCGCCTTGTAGTCGGCGATGAACTGCTTGGCGGCGGGCAGGGTGGTGACGGGGACGCCGACGGAGGTGGCGAGGTCACCTTCGGAGGTCTTGCCCGCGGTCTGGATGTAGGTGTCGGAGAACATGCCGTCGCCGCCGAAGAGCGGGATCTTGACGCCGGCGTCCTTGAGCTGCTTGGTGAGCTTCTCCGACTCGTCGTACTGGCCGCCGTAGTAGACGAGGTCGGCGCCGGAGTTCTTGATCTTCGTGACGAGCGAGGAGAAGTCCGTGTCGCCGGTGCTGACGTGGTCTTCCTGGGCGATCTTGCCGCCGGCCTTGACGAAGTTCGCCTTGAAGAGCTTGGCGAGGCCGGCGCCGTAGGTCTGCTTGTCGTCGACGAGGAAGACCTTCTTCTTCTTCAGGGTGTTGTACGCGTAGTCGGCCGCGAAGCCGCCCTGAAGTGCGTCCGTGGTGGCGGTGCGGAAGTAGGTCTTGTAGTCGCGCGACTTGGCGGTCTGCCAGTTCTTGCCCTGGGTGAGCTCGGGCGCGGTGTTGGACGGGGAGATCTCGACCAGGCCGGCGGTGTCGAAGACCTGCTGCATCTGGGTCGCGACGCCGGAGTTCAGGGGGCCGACGACGCCGAGGACGTTCTTGTCGGCGACGAATTTGGTGGCGTTCTGCTGGCCGCTGGCGGGGTTGGCCTTGTCGTCGAGGGCGCTGACCTTGAACTTCACGCCCGGGACGAGGTTCTTCTTGTTGGCGTCGTCGACGGCGATCTGTACGCCGTACTGGATGCCGAGGCCCGTGGCGGAGTTCTGGCCGGTGAGGGGTGCGTCGACGCCGATGACGACGGTGGTGGTGCCGCCGGCCTTGTCGCCCCCCTTGTTGTCGCGCGATCCGCACGCGGTGAGCGTGAGTGCTCCGGTGGTGAGCACGGTGGTGAGTATCAGCAAGGAACGGTGTCGCACGATCAATCCTCTCCCTGGCGCGGCTCCCCTGATGGGGCGCCGTGTGTCTCGCCGGGCCGTACTGGTCTGGTACAGGGCCGTGCTGCAGACGCGCCCGGCGGCGCGGTGACTGGCCGTGACTATAAGCGCAGGTGATGGCGGTGTGGAGGAGGGAGGCGAAGGCTGTGACGCTCTTGTTATGCCTTGGGTAGAGCCTGGGGGCGGAGCGGGGTCGGCCGGGGGCGTGATGAGGGGGTCTTCGGGGCCGAATGGTGAGAACGCCCAGTTCCGGTAAGCAACTTGAGGGGATCATGGTGCTGACGCCGGTGGTCGTCGCCGTGGCCGGGCGGGGCGGCGCGCGGGCGGGGAGCGGTGGGTAATCCTTTTATTGCCCTGAGGTAACGCTGTGTTACTTCTGGTGGTTATTTCTGGTGGAGGGTGGCGGGTGCCGCCGCGGGGGCGCGAGAGTGATCGCGGGTGTGTGGCTCCGGCGGCGCGGGCCGGGCGGTCCGGTTCAACGCCCTGTCGGGTTCGGGGAGTTCGGCGGGGCGCCGCCGTGCGTGCGGGCGCGAGCGCGCTTCCCGGGCTGTCCGACTGGCCCGATTCTGCGTGGTGTTGGGGCTTCGGTGGGCGGAGACCCTCGTACGGAACGTACTTGGACCTCCGCCCGGTGCCGTCGGCGGTGCGCCGGTGGTGGCACGGAGTGGTGGCGCGGAGTGGTCGTGCGGCGCGCCGCCTAGGCGGTCGGCACGTCCCTGAGGAGGCAGGTCAGGCGGGCCGAGCAGACGCGCCGGTCCTGCTCGTCGGTGATCACGATCTCGTACGTGGCCGTGGAGCGGCCGCGGTGCACGGGGGTGGCGACACCGGTGACGAGGCCGGAGCGGGCACCGCGGTGGTGCGTGCAGTTCAGGTCGACGCCGACGGCGATCTTGGAGCTGCCGCCGTGGAGCATCGAGCCAACGGAGCCGAGGGTCTCGGCGAGGACCGCGGAGGCGCCGCCGTGCAGCAGGCCGTAGGGCTGGGTGTTGCCCTCGACCGGCATCGTGCCGACGACGCGCTCGGCGGAGGCTTCCTTGATCTCGATGCCCATACGCGTGCCGAGGTGCCCCGCGGAGAACATGGCGGGCAGGTCGACGCCGAGCGCGGCGTACTCGTCGATGACCTCTTGCGGGAACTTCACGTGGTTCTGCTCGCCCATGGGGCCCGGCTCCGTTCGTCGTTCGGTGGTGCTCCGTGCCAATCTGCCTGGTCGGCCCGGTCGGCCACCTGAGCAAACGCTCAGTCGGTCGCCGATTGTTCCAGGCGGACGACGACGGACTTCGCGGCGGGGGTGTTGCTCGTGTCCGCCGTGGCGTCCAGCGGGACCAGCACATTGGTCTCCGGGAAGTACGCGGCGGCGCAGCCCCGGGCCGTCGGGTAGTGGACGACGCGGAAACCGGGGGCCCGTCGCTCCACGCCGTCGCTCCACTCGCTGACCAGGTCGACGTAACCGCCGTCGGCGAGGCCGAGCGCCTTCGCGTCGTGGGGGCTGACGAGGACGACCCGGCGGCCGTTCCTGATGCCTCGGTAGCGGTCGTCGAGGCCGTAGATCGTGGTGTTGTACTGGTCGTGCGAGCGAAGGGTCTGCAGCAGGAGCCGGCCCTCGGGGACCGTGGGGTACGCGACGGGCGCCGCCGTGAAGTTGGCCTTGCCGGTGGCCGTGGGGAAGCGGCGCTCGTCGCGCGGGGCGTGCGGCAGGGCGAAACCTCCCCCGGACTCCACGCGCCCGTTGAAGTCCTCGAAGCCCGGGACGACGCGCGCGATGCGGTCCCGGACCGTCGCGTAGTCCTTCTCGAACTCCTCCCAGGGCGTCCGGGACGCCGCGCCCAGGACACGGCGCGCGAGGCGGGCCACGATCGCCGGCTCCGACAGGAGGTGCCTGCTCGCGGGTTCGAGGCGGCCGCGCGAGGCGTGCACCATGCCCATGGAGTCCTCGACCGTCACGAACTGCTCGCCACTGCCCTGGAGATCCCGTTCGGTGCGGCCGAGCGTCGGCAGGATCAGGGCGCGGGCGCCCGTGACCGCGTGCGAGCGGTTGAGCTTCGTCGACACGTGTACCGTCAGGGCGGCGCGCCGCATCGCGGTCTCCGTGACGTCCGTGTCGGGCGTCGCCGCCACGAAGTTCCCGCCCATCGCGAAGAACACCTTCGCCTCGCCGTCGCGCAGCGCCCGGATCGCCCGTACGACGTCGAAGCCGTGCTCGCGGGGCGGCGCGAAGCCGAACTCCCGCTCCAGGGCGCCGAGGAAGGCCGGCGCGGGGCGCTCGAAGACGCCCATCGTGCGGTCGCCCTGCACGTTCGAGTGGCCGCGCACCGGGCACACGCCGGCGCCGGGACGGCCGATGTTCCCGCGCAGCAGCAGGAAATTGACCACCTCGCGGATCGTGGGCACCGCGTGCTTGTGCTGCGTGAGGCCCATCGCCCAGCACACCACCGTGCGCTCGGAGGCGAGCACCAGGGTGAGTGCCTCCTCGATCTCGGAGCGCTCCAGGCCGGTCGCGGCCAGCGTCTCCTCCCAGTCCGCGGCGCGCGCGGCCTCGGCGAACTCCTCGTAGCCATGGGTGTGTTCGCGGACGAAGGCGTCGTCGACGGCGTCGTCCGCCTCGAGAATGAGCTTGTTCAGGAGGCGGAAGAGGGCCTGGTCGCCGCCGAGGCGGATCTGGAGGAACAGGTCGGTCAGGGCGGCGCCCTTGAACATGCCCTGTGGGGTCTGCGGGTTCTTGAAGCGCTCCAGGCCCGCCTCGGGCAGCGGGTTGACCGTGATGATCTTCGCGCCGTTCGCCTTGGCCTTCTCCAGGGCGGAGAGCATGCGCGGGTGGTTCGTGCCCGGGTTCTGCCCGGCCACGATGATCAGGTCCGACATGTAGAGGTCCTCGAGCGAGACGCTGCCCTTGCCGATGCCGATGGTCTCCGTGAGCGCGGAACCGGACGACTCATGGCACATGTTGGAGCAGTCGGGCAGGTTGTTCGTGCCGAACTCGCGGGCGAACAGCTGGTAGAGGAACGCCGCCTCGTTGCTCGTACGCCCCGACGTGTAGAACACCGCCTCGTCCGGCGAGGACAGCGCGGCCAGCTCCTCGGCGACGATGTCGAAGGCGCGCTCCCAGGACACCGGCTCGTAGCGCTCGGCGCCCTCCGCGAGATACATGGGGTGGGTGAGCCGGCCCTGCTGGCCCAGCCAGTATCCGGAGCGGGTCGCCAGGTCGGCGACGGGGTGCGCGGCGAAGAAGTCCGGGGTGACCCGGCGCAGGGTGGCCTCCTCGGCGACCGCCTTCGCGCCGTTCTCGCAGAACTCCGCCTTGTGCCGGTGCTCCGGCTCGGGCCAGGCGCAGCCGGGGCAGTCGAAGCCGTCCTTCTGATTGACGCGGAGCAGCGTGAGCGCCGTGCGCCGCACCCCCATCTGCTGCTGCGCCATCTTCAGCGAGTGGGCGACGGCGGGGAGACCCGCGGCGGCGTGCTGCGGCGCGGCGACCTGCGGAGCGTCCTGGACCGGGTCGCCCGTGGGCGGCTTCGTTGCCATCGTCTGTTCCCCTTCGCGCACAACGTGTGAGGTACGTCTCGAATCCTGCCACGCGCCACTGACAGAGCCCGCGCGAGCCCGGCTGGAGCGGGACTGTCGGTGGGGCGTGGCAGGATCGGGGGCGTGGCAGAGACAGCAGCGAAGAAGACCGAGAAGACGACCTCCGGCAGCAGGCCGCGGCTGATGCTCATGGACGGGCATTCGCTGGCGTACCGCGCGTTCTTCGCGCTGCCCGCGGAGAATTTCACGACCGCGACCGGACAGCCGACGAACGCTATCTACGGCTTCGCGTCGATGCTGGCGAACACGCTGCGCGACGAGGCGCCCACGCACTTCGCGGTGGCGTTCGACGTGTCGCGCAAGACATGGCGCTCCCAGGAGTTCCCCGAGTACAAGGCGAACCGGTCGAAGACACCGGACGAGTTCAAGGGTCAGGTGGAGCTGATCGGCGAGCTCCTCGACGCGATGCACACGCCGCGCTTCGCGGTGGACGGGTTCGAGGCGGACGACGTCATCGCCACGCTCGCCACCCAGGCCGAGGCGGCCGGGTTCGACGTCCTGATCGTCACCGGCGACCGGGACTCCTTCCAGCTCGTCACCGACCACGTCACGGTGCTCTACCCCACGAAGGGCGTCTCCGAGCTGACCCGGTTCACGCCGGAGAAGGTCGAGGAGAAGTACGGGCTGACCCCGGCCCAGTACCCCGACTTCGCGGCCCTGCGCGGCGACCCGTCGGACAACCTGCCGGGCATCCCCGGCGTCGGCGAGAAGACCGCCGCGAAGTGGATCAACCAGTTCGGTTCGTTCGCCGACCTCGTGGAGCGCGCCGAGGAGGTCAAGGGCAAGGCCGGACAGAATTTCCGCGACCACATCGAGGCCGTCAAGCTCAACCGGCGTCTGACCGAGATGGTCCGCGACGTCGAGCTGCCCAAGGCGGTCACCGACCTGGAGCGCGCCGCGTACGACCGCACGGCCGTCGCGATGGTCCTCGACACCCTGGAGATCCGTAACCCGTCGCTGCGCGAGCGTCTGCTCGCCGTCGACCCGGGCGCCGAGCAGGCCGAGGAGACGCCCGCCGAGCCCGGCGTCGCGGTCGACGGCACGGTCCTCGCCGCCGGTGAGGTCGCCCCCTGGCTCGCCGAGCACGGCGACACGGCCCTGGGCCTCGCCACGGTCGACACCTGGGCGCTCGGCGCGGGATCCGTCACCGAGGTGGCGCTCGCCGGTGCCGGGGGAGCGGCCGCCTGGTTCGACCCCACCCAGCTCGACGAGGCCGACGAGAACGCGTTCGCGGCCTGGCTCGCCGACGCCTCGAAGCCCAAGGTCCTGCACAACGCCAAGGGCGTCATGCGGGTCTTCGCCGAGCACGGCTGGACCATCGACGGCATCACCATGGACACGGCGCTCGCCGCGTACCTGGTCAAGCCCGGCCGCCGCTCCTTCGCGCTCGACGCGCTGTCCCTGGAGTACCTGGGCCGCGAGCTCGCCCCGGCCGCCGCCGCGGGTCAGCTCGCCTTCGGTACGGAGGACGACGAGCAGGCCGAGGCCGACGCCCTCATGGTGCAGGCCCGCGCCATCCTCGACCTCGGCGAGGCCTTCACCGGCAAGCTCCAGGAAGTCGGCGCCGCCGACCTCCTCAAGGACGTCGAGCTGCCCACGTCCACGCTCCTCGCGCGCATGGAGCGGCACGGCATCTCCGCCGACCGCGCCCACCTCGAAGCGATGGAGCAGATGTTCGCGGGCGCGGTCCAGCAGGCCGTGAAGGAGGCGCACGCCTCCGTGGGCCACGAGTTCAACCTCGGCTCGCCCAAGCAGCTCCAGGAAGTTTTCTTCGGCGAGCTCGCCCTCCCCAAGACGAAGAAGACCAAGACCGGGTACACGACGGACGCGGACGCGCTCGCCTGGCTGGCCTCGCAGACCGAGCACGAACTCCCCGTGATCATGCTGCGCCACCGTGAGCAGGCGAAGCTGCGCGTCACGGTCGAGGGCCTGATCAAGACGATCGCCGCGGACGGCCGCATCCACACGACGTTCAACCAGACCGTCGCCGCCACCGGCCGCCTCTCCTCCACCGACCCGAACCTGCAGAACATCCCGGTCCGCACCGACGAGGGCCGCGCCATCCGCCGCGGCTTCGTCGTCGGCGAGGGCTTCGAGTCGCTGATGACGGCGGACTACAGCCAGATCGAACTGCGCGTCATGGCCCACCTGTCCGAGGACGAGGGCCTCATCGAGGCGTTCACCTCCGGCGAGGACCTGCACACCACGGTCGCCTCGCAGGTCTTCGGGGTCGAGCGCTCCGCCGTCGACGCCGAGATGCGCCGCAAGATCAAGGCCATGTCGTACGGGCTCGCCTACGGCCTGTCCGCGTTCGGGCTCTCCGGGCAGCTGAACATCGAGCCGGCCGAGGCGCGGGTCCTGATGGACACGTACTTCGAGCGGTTCGGCGGCGTGCGCGACTATCTGCGCCGCGTCGTCGACGAGGCGCGCGCCACGGGCTACACGGAGACGATGCTGGGGCGCCGCCGGTATCTGCCGGACCTCAACAGCGACAACCGCCAGCGCCGCGAGATGGCCGAGCGCATGGCACTCAACGCGCCGATCCAGGGCACGGCCGCCGACATCGTCAAGATCGCCATGCTGAACGTGGACAAGGCGCTCACGGACGCGAAGCTGGCGTCCCGGCTGCTGCTCCAGGTCCATGACGAAATCGTCCTGGAGATCGCCCCGGGCGAGGCGGCCGCCGCCGAGGAGCTGGTCCGGCGCGAGATGGCCGGGGCCGTGCATCTGCGGGCCCCGCTGGACGTGTCGGTGGGCGTGGGCACGGACTGGGAGTCCGCGGCGCACTGACCCCTCTCGGGGACGGTGCGGAACGGAACGGGTGAGGGGCGCGGCTTACGGGCTGCGCCCCTCACGTTTTCGGGCTGCGCCCCTGACGTTTCTCGGGGGTGTGCTCCTCACGTCTTCGGGCTGCGCCCCTCGCGTCTTTGGGCTGCGCCCCTGACGTGTTCGGGCTGTGCCCCTTACGTCTCTGGGCTGCGCCCCTCACGTTTTCGGGGGTGTGCGGACGGGGGCGTCAGCGGGATGCCGGGCGGCTCGGTTCCGCCGGAGGCCGCGCCTCCCCATCACCGGCCGGGCCCCGGCGCCCCCGGACCAGCAGCGCGTACAGGGTGAGGCCCAGGGCCAGGCCCGCGCCCGCGCCGAAGCACAGCGTCGGGATGATCTCCCACGGCTTCGCGACGGCGCCCCAGTACGCCCACCAGCGTGCCGTCCGTACCCCCGCGGCCACCGCCACGCACCCGCCGATCACGACGGCCGCCATCCACCGCTCGCTCGCGGAGAGTTCGGGCAGCGCCGCGTGGGCCTCGTCGGCCGCCGCCTCCGGCACGCGCCGCACCGCCGACACCACGAACAGCGCGATCACGACGAGCGCCACCGCCGAACCCCCGTACTGCGCGTACCAGTAGAGAGGGGAGCCGGCGACCTTCTCGCCGAGGACCGGGAACACGCGCATGCCCCACCGGTCGAGATGCGTGAACGCGTCCCACACCACGTGCGTCGTCGCCCCAAGGACGACGGACACGTACCACCACCACACCCGCGCCACCGGCCCCTGACGCCCGCCCGATCGCGCCGTGGGAACCCCTCCCCGCGCCGCCGGCCCTTGACGCCCGCCCCGCCGCACTGCGGGAACCCCTCCCCGCGCCACCGCGAGGACCCGCCCCCGCACCCGGCCCGGCAGCAGGGCGATCGCCGGTTCGCGCAGCAGGCGCCACAGCCCGGCCAGGGCCGCCGCGATCGCCACGTCGACCGTGAGAACACCCGGGAAAGAATGGGTGATATCCCCGAACTCCATCGCCCCGGGAACCGCGCTCGCCGCGAAGTACGTCAGGTCGGGTGCGAACGAGCCCGCCACCAGCAGCGAGGGGACGAGACGGCCGCGCCCCGAACCGTCGCGGCGGACCGCCGGCAGCACCGCTGCGGCATGGCTGATCGTGAACGGCAAGAGTCCCCCTCGGACAGGTCTTGATGCGGCGTCGCCCAGTATGGCTCGCAGGAGATTCGGTGACGCGGACGTGGCCAACCGGCGAAAATCGGGCACGAACAGGTGTCTGCGCGCCGGAAGTTGTCGTAGGGTCGCCTGGGCCACTCCACGCTGGGGAGCGTGGACGGACCCGGAAACTGGTCGGCGATCGGGAGGGGCTCACGGCATGGCGGCGCTATTCGGTAAGCGGTTGCGCAGGGGAGCGATGACGACCGCGGTAGCGGCCGCCGCCGTGGCGGCACTCTCCGCGTCCCAGGCGCCCGGCCTCACCGACACGCACAACGGCGGGCAGTCCACCGCCGACGTGACGCCCCCGCCCGGCGGCTCGGCCACCGGCAACTCCCCGTACTACACCGACCTGCCGCCCCTCAACAGCCCCACCGCGCCCCCGAGCGCGGGCACCGGCGGTCCCAACAGCCCCACCGGCACCGGCGCCGCCGAGGCGGGGATCCCCGCCACCGTCCTCGACGCGTACAAGAAGGCCGAGGCGGAGCTCGCCGCGACGAAGCCGGGCTGCAACCTGCCCTGGCAGCTCCTCGCCGCGATCGGCAAAGTCGAGTCCGGCCAGGCGCGCGGCGGCAACGTCGACGCGAACGGCACCACGATCAGGCCGATCCTCGGCCCGGTCCTCGACGGCAACGGCTTCGCGCGGATCACCGACACGGACAACGGCGCCTACGACGGCGACAGGACGCACGACCGGGCCGTCGGCCCCATGCAGTTCATCCCGTCGACCTGGGCCTGGTCCGGCCGTGACGGCAACGGCGACGGCAAGAAGGACCCCAACAACATCTACGACGCCGCCCTCGCCGCCGGCCACTACCTGTGCCGCGGCGACCGCGACCTGTCCCGGGCCGGCGGCCTGCACGCGGCGATCCTCAGCTACAACCACTCGCAGGAGTACCTCAACACGGTCCTGTCGTGGCTCGAGTTCTACCGCAAGGGCACCCACGAGGTCCCCGACGGCACCGGCGTCCAGCCCGGTGGCCGCAGCGACGGCAGGCCCGGCCCGACGCCGTCGCCGAGCCCGGGAACCTCGCACCCCGCCTCGCCCGGCACGCACAAGCCCACGACGCCGTCGAAGCCCTCCAAGCCGTCCACGCCCGGCGGCGGCAGCGGCTCCCCGAACACCGGCCCCACGAAGCCCGGCGGCGGAGGCTCCGCGAGCCCCACCCCGCCCACGCCCACCGAGTCGGTCGCGCACATCGAGGACGCCGGTACGGGCACCCTCGCCGCCACCGCCGGTGACACCTTCGCCGAGCGCGTCGCCGTCCGCGCGGAGAGCGCCGCGGGCAAGGGCGTCGGCAAGGTCAAGGTGAAGCTCGCCGTCATCGGTGACACCGACGCGGCCTTCACCGGCGGCTTCAAGAGCGTCACCGTCGTCACCGACAGCACCGGCAAGGCCACCGCGCCGCCCCTGAAGGCGGGCGAGGACACCGGCGATTTCACGGTCCGCGCCACCGTCGTCGGCCGGGACCTGCCCGGCCTCGACTACACGGCCACCGTCTCCGCACGCCAGGCCGACACCCTCGCGAGGACCAGCGACAAGGAACTGTCCTGCCAGGCCGGCGGCCAGTTCGCCGACCAGGTCGGGGTCAAGGCCACGTACAAGGGCGCCGCCGCGGACGGGGTCGCCGCCACGGCCACGCTGATCAAGTCCAAGGACGACACGAGCGAGAACGACAAGGGCCCCTACTTCAAGGACGCGGACGGCAAGCCGATCCGCACCCTCAAGGGCCTCAAGACCGACGGCGACGGCCTCCTCCAGCTGCCGAAGCTCTACGCGGACGACGCCACGGGCACGTTCCTGCTCCGCATCGACACGACGGGCGGCGCGACCCTCACCGTCGAACTGAAGGTGACCGCCGCGGCCGCCGCGAGCCCGTCACCCTCGCCGTCCGCGACGTAACCCCGTAGCCCGTAACTCCCTTACGGGACAAGCCCGTCAGCGGAGCCACGCCGCTCCCGCGCAGCCCCCAAGCCGCCCCCTCGCCGTTCACCGGCCGAGGGGGCGGCGCTGTTGTGCAACGTGTTCTCATCTCGCCCCGGCGTTGCTACGGTGCCCCAGCCCTGACGCCCAATCAGATTCGGTGACCCGCCGGGAGGCCGCCATGCGTGCCCTGATCGCCGCCGCGACCGGTCTTGCCGTGGCGCTCGCCCTCGTCCTCACCATCACGGCGATGGGCTCCCCGCCCGGCGAGACCTCGCCCAAACCGCTGCTGACCACCGTCCCCAAGCACCCCTGACCCGCCGAGGAGGCCGCCGCGATGCGCCGCAAGGCCAGCCTGATCCTGCTCGCCCTCGCCGTGTTCTGCACGGCGATGTCCCCGCTCATGCGCTGGTACGCGTTCCCGCGCCTCGCGAAGATCCCGGCCGGCCAGTACCAGAACGCCGTCCTGGAAGCGAAGAACCCGACCCTCCTCGACTACGGCTCGATGCAGTCGAAGAAGGTCTCCAAGGTCACCGTCGTCCAGACGCTCAAGGGCAACGTGGAGGCCTCCGAGCAGGTCGAGAAGAGCGCGGGACGCGACGTCGTCGTCTGGGACTCCCTCTCCTACATCGTCGGACCCGACGGCAAGATGGTCTCCCAGGTCCCTGAGCGCTACGTCTTCGACGCCCACAGCCAGGCCCCCGTCCACCCCACGGGCAAGTACGCCGAGACCGTCGACGGCGACAAGGTCAGGCGCGACGGCATCGAGTTCAAGTGGCCCTTCCTCACCGAGAAGCGGGACTACGAGTACTACGACGCCCAGGCCCGTGTCACCCGGCCCATCCACTACAAGGGCACCCGGACGTTCCGCGGCCTGAAGGTCTACTACTTCGAACAGACCATCCCGTGGATGAAGGTCCCCCTCCCCAGGACGATGCCGGTCAAGGGCATCACCCCGGAGTCTGTCGCCAAGACCGGCACCACCCGCTGGTACACCACGGTCCGCAAGTTCTGGGTCGAGCCCGTCACCGGCGCCCCCGTCTACGGGGAGGAGATCCAGCACAACGAACTCCGCGGCGGCACGCTCCTGGGCGGCCGCGACAGGGTGACGGTCTTCGCGGGGCACGTGAAGATGCGCGAGGACTACATCAGGTCCACCGTCGCCCTGGTCAAGTCCAACCGCGTCCTGGTCGTCCTGCTCACCTCGTACCTGCCGTGGGGCTTCCTCGTCGCCGGCGCGCTCCTGCTCGCGCTCTCCCTGTGGCTGGAGGCCCGCAGCCGCCGTCCTGGCGAGCCCGAGGCGGCCCCCGCCCACGAACCGGAACCCGTCAGCGCCTGATGCCTGTCAGTGCCTGACGTCCGTCAGTGTCTGACGTCCGTCAGCGCCTGAGCCGCGCGCTCGTGTGCCGTGTCGCCACCGCCCCGGCCGGATCCTCCGGCCACGGATGCTTCGGGTACCGGCCGCGCAGCTCGGCCCGCACCGCCCGGTACCCCTCGCGCCAGAACGACGCGAGATCCGCGGTCACCGCCGCCGGACGCCCCGCCGGCGACAGCAGATGCACCAGGACCGGCACGCCGGCCAGGCGCGGGGACTCGTGCAGCCCGAACATCTCCTGCAACTTCACGGCAAGGACCGGCTGTTCGGGGTTCGCGTAGTCGATCCGGATACGGGAACCGCTCGGCACCTCGAAGCGCTCGGGCGCCAGCTCGTCGAGGCGGGCCGCGTCACCGCTCGCCCACGGGAGCAGCCGCCGCAGCGCCTGGCCCGCGTCGATCCGGCCCAGATCGGCCCGCCGCCGCGCCTTGCCCAGCTCCGGCTCCAGCCACTCGTCCACGCGCGCGTGCAGCGCGTCGTCCGACACGTCGGGCCAGGGCGCGCCCAGCGTCCCGTGCAGGAACGCGAGCCGCTCCCGCAGCTCCCCGGCCTCCCGCGACCACCGCAGAAGACCGAACCCCTCCCGCCGCAGCCCCTCCTTCAACGCCTCGCGTACGAGACCCGGGGCGGCCTGCTTCAGCGGGCGCACGGCGAGTTCCACCGCGCCGAGCCGCTCGACGTGCCGCGCCACCAACTCCCCGTCGGCCCACGCCACTTCGTCGCCCTCCGAGTGCAGCGGGGCGGCGGCCCGCAGCGCGACCTCCTCGTCGACGACCGCGGCGAGCCGCACGCGCGCGTGCCCGGCGCCCACCGGCCGGTCGGCGACCGCGACGGCGATCCACGGCGCGCCCCGCAGCCCGGAGCCTTCCCCGAGCCCGGCCCGGGTCCCGGACACCATCAGATACTCGCCGTCCCGCCCCCGCCCCACCCGCTCGGGAAACGCGAGCGCGGCGACGATCCCGGCGACCCGGTCCTCCGTCAGGTCCCCGGACGCCGCCCCCGCCGAAACTTGACCGACGGCACCCGAGAGCCGCCGTACCTCCGTCTTCCAGCGGGCCCCGTACGCGTCGGCGCCACGGCGCGCGGTGCGCCAGGCGGCGGCCAGATCGTCGCCGTACTCGCGCGGGGGCTCCTCGCTCAGCAGGGCGACCACCTCCGCCGCGCGGCGGGCGCCCACCAGCGGGGCCGCGTCCAGGAGGGCGCGGGCGAGGCGCGGATGCAGGCCGAGGCCCGCCAGGCGGGCGCCGCGCTCCGTGGCCCGTCCCGAGTCCGACTCGACCGCGCCGATCGCCGTCAGGACGGACCGGGCCGCCGCCATCGCCCCCTCCGGGGGAGCGTCGAGGAGCGCGAGCCCGGACGCGTCCGGGGCGCCCCAGCACGCCGTCTGCAACGCGAACGCCGTCAGGTCGGCCACCTTGATCTCCGGAGCGGGGAACCGCGGCAGCCGCCCGTCCTCCGCCTCCGTCCAGCACCGGTACACCGCCCCGGGCGCCTCACGCCCGGCACGGCCCGCCCGCTGCCGCCCGGCCGCCTGCGAGGCCCGCACCGTCGTCAGGGCGCTCAGCCCCCGCGCATGGTCCACGCGGGGCTCCCGCGCGAGCCCCGAGTCCACCACGACCCGCACCCCGGGAACCGTCAGCGACGACTCGGCCACCGATGTCGCGAGCACGACCCGCCGCCGCTCACCCGGCGAGAGCACCGCGTCCTGCACCGCGGCCGGCGCCCGCCCGTGCACCTGGAGCACGTCCACCTCGCCCAGGCCGCCCAGCTGCCCGGCCACCCGCGCGATCTCGCCGACCCCCGGCAGGAAACACAGCACGTCGCCGTCCCGTTCCCGCAGCGCCCGCCGCACCACCGACGCCACGTGCGTGAGCAGCGCCGGATCCACCCGCATCCCGTGCGGCGGCCGCACCGCACGCGCGGGCGGCGCCCACACCGTCTCCACGGGATACGAGATTCCCTCGGCCTCGACCACGGGCACCCCGCCGAGCAGCCGTGCCCATCCCTGCGCGTCCGTCGTCGCCGACGCCGCCACGAGCCGCAGCTCCGGCCGCAGCGCGTCCCGCACGTCGCACAGGAACGCCGCGACGGTGTCCGCGTCCAGATGCCGCTCGTGGACCTCGTCGAGCATCACGACATCCACGCCCGCCAGCTCCTGGTCACGCTGGAGCCGCTGCAGGAGCACACCCGTCGTGACGACCTCCACGCGCGCGTGGCGCCCCATCACCCGCTCACCGCGCACCGTGTAACCGACGCTCTCCCCGGCCTTCTCGCCGAGCAGCCATGCCATGCGCCGCGCCGCCGCCCGCGCCGCGATCCGCCGCGGCTCGGCGACGACGACACGCCGCGCGGGCCCGTCACCGACGAGCCCGGCGAGCACCAGCGGCACCAACGTCGTCTTGCCCGTCCCCGGAGGCGCGACGAGAACGGCACCGCCCGGCGCCGCGGGCCCGTCGAGGGCATCGCGCAGGCCGGGCAGCGCACTGCGTACGGGCAGGTCCAGAGCGTCGTCACGGATCACCCGCCCAGTCTCTCCCCCCGGACGGGTGCCAGGGGTAACCCCCTCTGGCTCTGCTCAGCTCAGCTCTTCTTGGCTCTGCTCAGCTCCGCTCGCAGACGAAGATCGCCGTCCCCGGGATCAGGCTGCCGCGCAGCGGGGACCAGCCGCCCCACTCCTGCGTGTTCCACGCGGGCCACTCCGGCTCCACGAGGTCCACGAGCCGGAAACCGCCGGCCACCACGTCACGCACCCGGTCACCGACCGTCCTGTGGTGCTCCACGTACACGGCGTGCCCCTCGTCGTCCTGCTCCACATAAGGAGTGCGGTCGAAGTAGGAAGCCGCCACGGACAGGCCCTCCGGACCCGGCTCGTCCGGGAACGCCCAGCGGATCGGATGCGTCACCGAGAACACGAACCGCCCGCCCGGCCGCAGCACCCGGTGCACGTCCTTCAGTACGCGCACGGGATCGGCGACGAAGGGGAGCGCCCCGTACGCGGAGCAGGCCAGGTCGAACGAGCCGTCCGCGAAGGGCAGCGCGCCGGCGTCCGCCTCCACCAGCGGCACCGCGCCGCCGTCGATGCGCAGGGCGTGCTGGAGCTGGCGGTGGGAGAGGTCGAGGGCGACGGGGTGCGCGCCCTGGGCGGCGAGCCAGCGCGAGCACTGCGCCGCGCCCGCGCCGATCTCCAGGACGGACTTGCCCTTCAGGTCCTCCGGCGGGCCGAGCAGCTCGGCCTCCACCTCGTCGAGGCCCTCGGGTCCCCATACGAAACGGTCGTCCCCGAGGAACGTGCCGTGCTCGACCTGGTAGTCGTCCGCGTTCCTGTCCCACCAGCCGCGATTGGCGCGGGAACTCTCTGTGACTCCGGCGTCACGCCGGGTCGCCTCAGGTTCGGACGGTTCGGGCTCTTGGATGATGGGCTCCCTAGTCGTACTCTTCCGTTCAACCCGTCGCGACGATGGGTGACGCGGCCCGCGTGGCCTCGTGCGACAGGTTTTGTGCCGGGTATGTGGCGTTCCGCCCCGGGTGTGCGCGTTCGCGCATTGACCCTGTCCGGCTGCCCCCGTATGCTACAAGTTGCGCTGCGAGCCTGCGCTCCTCAGACGTAGCAGGCTGCGCTCGCATCTGTATGTATGTCCCCTCGGTAAACGAGGCGCCCCCCTTCCGGAGTGGCGCTTCCTGAGCTGTCCGGCTTCTGCAGTGCGATCACGGGCTCCCGGCGTAGCAGTACCTACGACTTCAATGTCCGCCGGAGCCCTTACCCACATGACGAGCAGCACCGAGACCACCGCCACCACCCCGCAGGTAGCGGTCAACGACATCGGTAACGAGGAAGCCTTCCTCGCCGCGATCGACGAGACGATCAAGTACTTCAACGACGGCGACATCGTCGACGGCGTCATCGTGAAGGTCGACCGGGACGAGGTCCTGCTCGACATCGGTTACAAGACCGAAGGCGTCATCCCGAGCCGCGAGCTCTCGATCAAGCACGACGTCGACCCGAACGAGGTCGTCAAGGTCGGCGACGAGATCGAGGCCCTGGTTCTCCAGAAGGAGGACAAGGAAGGCCGTCTGATCCTGTCCAAGAAGCGCGCTCAGTACGAGCGTGCCTGGGGCACGATCGAGAAGATCAAGGAAGAAGACGGCATCGTCACCGGTACCGTCATCGAGGTCGTCAAGGGTGGTCTCATCCTCGACATCGGCCTCCGTGGCTTCCTGCCGGCCTCCCTCGTCGAGATGCGCCGCGTCCGCGACCTCCAGCCCTACGTGGGCAAGGAGCTCGAGGCCAAGATCATCGAGCTGGACAAGAACCGCAACAACGTGGTCCTGTCCCGCCGTGCCTGGCTCGAGCAGACCCAGTCCGAGGTCCGCCAGACGTTCCTCACGACCCTCCAGAAGGGTCAGGTCCGCTCCGGCGTCGTTTCCTCGATCGTCAACTTCGGTGCCTTCGTGGACCTGGGCGGCGTCGACGGTCTCGTGCACGTCTCCGAGCTGTCCTGGAAGCACATCGACCACCCGTCCGAGGTTGTCGAGGTCGGCCAGGAAGTCACCGTCGAGGTCCTCGACGTGGACATGGACCGCGAGCGTGTCTCCCTGTCGCTGAAGGCGACGCAGGAAGACCCGTGGCAGCAGTTCGCCCGTACGCACCAGATCGGCCAGGTCGTCCCCGGCAAGGTCACGAAGCTGGTTCCGTTCGGTGCGTTCGTCCGCGTGGACGAGGGCATCGAGGGTCTGGTCCACATCTCCGAGCTGGCCGAGCGCCACGTGGAGATCCCGGAGCAGGTCGTCCAGGTCAACGACGAGATCTTCGTCAAGGTCATCGACATCGACCTCGAGCGTCGCCGCATCAGCCTCTCGCTGAAGCAGGCCAACGAGGCCTTCGGTGCCGACCCGTCGGCGGTCGAGTTCGACCCGACCCTGTACGGCATGGCCGCGTCGTACGACGACCAGGGCAACTACATCTACCCCGAGGGCTTCGACCCCGAGACCAACGACTGGCTCGAGGGCTACGAGACCCAGCGCGAGGCCTGGGAGACCCAGTACGCCGAGGCGCAGCAGCGCTTCGAGCAGCACCAGGCTCAGGTCATCAAGTCCCGCGAGGCCGACGCGCAGGCCGAGGCCGAGGGTGCCGTCGCCGGCGCCGGTGCGGCTCCGGCCGCCTCCGGTGGCGGTTCGTACTCCTCGGAGTCGGACGACACCTCGGGCGCCCTTGCTTCGGACGAGGCGCTTGCCGCGCTGCGTGAGAAGCTGGCCGGCGGCCAGAGCTGACCTGATCCCTTCGGGGTTCGGTGAGTCGTAGTTGAAGCGGGCCCGCACCTTTTGGTGCGGGCCCGCTTCCTTTTGTGTGCGCGGAGAGAAACGTGGTGGATACACGAGTAACTCTCGTGCCGTAACAGGCCGTTGCCAGGATCCCCGGATCATCCAAGATCGTGAGGGGAGCCGTCAGCATGGCAGTACAGCAGCGACCGGAGACGGGCACGAGTCGCCGGGCCTTCCTGCGCCACGTCGGTGTGACAGGCGGTGCGGGAGCGATGTTCGCCACCATGGGCGCCCTCGGTCTCGCCCCCACCGCACAGGCGGCATCCCGCGAACAGGCCTACAGCGCACCGAAGTCGGGCGACTTCACGCTCACCGGACGCGGCGCCGCCAAGGTCGTCGTCGTGGGCGGCGGCATCGCCGGACTCGCGACGGCGTACGAACTGGGCAAGGCGGGCTACGACTGTACGGTCCTGGAGGCCAGGGACCGCACCGGCGGCCGCAACTTCACCGTGCGCGGCGGCGACAGCACCGTCGACCTGTACGGCAACCGGCAGACCGCGCGCTTCTCCCAGGGGCAGTACCTCAACGCCGGGCCCGCGCGGCTGCCGCAGTGGATGGTCACGCTCGACTACTGCCGCGAACTCGGCGTACCCGTCGAGGTGTTCACGAACACGAACGCCGACGCGTACCTCTACAATGAGTCCGCCGGCATGACCGCGCCCGTGCGCTACCGCACCGCCAAAGCCGATGTGTACGGCTACGTGGCGGAGTTGCTGGCCAAGGCCACGGACAAGGGCGCCCTCGACAAGGAACTCACCGCGTCCGACCAGGACCGCCTCATGGAGTTCCTCAAGGACTTCGGGGACCTCGGCGACAAACTCACGTACAAGGGCGGGGAGCGCCGCGGCTACACCACGGTTCCGGCCGCCACCGGGACGCCCGGCGTACTGCTCGGCGACGTGCCGTCCGCGTCGGACGTGTTCGCCAGCGGCGTCGGACGGTACTTCTCCTTCGAGTTCGGCTTCGACCAGGCCATGCTGATGTTCCAGCCCGTCGGCGGAATGGACCAGATACCCAAGGCCCTGACACGGGCGATCGGCGCGCACAAGGTGCGTACGGGCGCTGTCGTCAGCAGGATCACGCAGACGGCCGGCGGGGTCACTGTCACGTACACGCAGGGCGGCAGGACCCGGGCCGTCGAGGCCGACTACTGCGTCGGCGCGCTGCCGCCCAACATGCTCGCCAGGATCCCGCACAACCTCGGATCCGGTGTGCAGTCCGCCCTGGAGGCCATCACCCCGCAGTCCGCGGGCAAGATCGGCCTGGAGTACCGGTCCCGCTGGTGGGAGCTCGACCACAAGATCTACGGCGGCATCACCGAGACCGACCTCGATGTCACGCACATCTGGCACCCGTCCTACGGCTTTCACGGCGAGCGCGGTGTACTCGTCGGCTACTACAACTACGACACGGACGCCGACGCGTACGCGAAGCTCACACCGGGTGAGCGGGAGAAGCGGGCCGTGGCCGCCGGGGTGAAGATCTACGGCGACAAGTACCGCACCGAACTCGCCTCCTCCTTCTCGCACCACTGGCGCCAGACCCCGCACCTGGAAGCCGCCTGGCACGACACGCCCGGCGGCCCCGACGACCCCCGCTACAAGCCCCTCAACGAGCCCACGGGGCGCGTCTACTTCGCGGGGGACTGGCTCAGTTACACCGACGCCTGGCAGCACGGAGCGTTCACCTCCGCGCGGCGGGCCGTCACCAAGCTCCACGCGCGCGTGCTGTCCGCCTGAGGCGAACGGCGGCCAAGAGCCCGCTGTGAAGGGGCGCGGGAGGGAATGCCCGCGCCCCACCGCACGTTCTTCTGCAAGAGAGACACGGGGAGAGGCGAGGAGCGGTCACAGTGCTTGATCCGCAGGGTTTGTACGCATGGGAGCCGAAGGGCCTGGCCGTGGTGGACATGGCGCTCGCCCAGGAGTCGGCCGGACTGGTCATGCTCTACCACTTCGACGGGTACATCGACGCGGGTGAGACCGGTGACCAGATCGTCGACCGGGTCCTCGACTCGCTGCCCCACCAGGTCGTGGCGCGGTTCGACCACGACCGGCTGGTCGACTACCGGGCCCGCCGCCCGCTGCTCACCTTCCGGCGCGACCGCTGGACGGACTACGACGTGCCCGCCCTGGAGGTGCGGCTCGTCCAGGACGCCACCGGCGCGCCCTTCCTGCTGCTCTCCGGCCCCGAGCCGGACGTCGAGTGGGAGCGCTTCGCCGCCGCCGTGAAGGAGATCGTCGAGCGGCTCGGCGTCCGCCTCGCGGTCAACTTCCACGGGATCCCCATGGGTGTCCCGCACACGCGCCCCGTCGGCCTCACCCCGCACGGCAACAGGACCGAGCTGGTCCCCGGCCACCGCAGCCCCTTCGACGAGGCGCAGGTCCCCGGCAGCGCGGAGTCCCTCGTCGAGTACCGCCTCATGGAGGCAGGGCACGACGTCCTCGGCGTCGCCGCGCACGTACCGCACTACATCGCCCGCTCGCCGTACCCCGACGCCGCGCTCACCGTCCTGGAGGCCATCACGGCGGCGACCGGTCTGGTGCTGCCGTCCGTGGCGCACGGGCTGCGCACGGAGGCGTACCGCACGCAGACCGAGATCGACCGGCAGATCCAGGAGGGCGACGAGGAGCTCGTCTCGCTCGTCCAGGGTCTTGAGCACCAGTACGACGCGGCGGCGGGCGCCGAGAGCCGGGGCAACATGCTGGCGGAGCCCGCCGACATCCCGTCCGCCGACGAGATCGGCCTGGAGTTCGAGAAGTTCCTCGCCGAGCGCGAGGGCGACGTATAGGCGACGCATAGACGTATGGACGCATAGGCGCGTAGGCGCATAGGGGCTGTGGTCAGCCAGGGGGCCCTCGCCTAAGCTGCCCGCATGCTGAAGGTGGGCCTGACCGGCGGAATCGGCGCCGGCAAGAGCGAGGTGTCCCGGCTGCTCGTGGAGCACGGGGCCGTACTGATCGACGCGGACCGGATAGCGCGGGAGGTCGTCGAGCCCGGGACTCCCGGACTCGCGGCGGTCGTCGAGGCGTTCGGGCCCGGCGTGCTCGCCCCCGACGGGTCCCTCGACCGGCCCGCGCTCGGCGCGATCGTGTTCGCCGACGCGGACCGGCTCGCCGTCCTCAACTCGATCGTGCACCCGCTCGTCGGGGCCCGCTCCGCCGAACTGGAAGCCGCCGCCACCGACGAGTCCGTCGTCGTGCACGACGTACCGCTCCTCGCCGAGAACGGCCTGGCGCCGCTGTACGACCTCGTGGTCGTCGTCGACGCGAGCCCCGAGACCCAGCTGGACCGCCTCGTGCGGCTGCGCGGCATGAGCGAGGAGGACGCGCGCGCCCGCATGGCCGCCCAGGCCACCCGCGAGAAGCGCCTGGAGATCGCCGACATCGTGATCGACAACGACGTTCCGCTCGACGAGCTGCGCCGGCGGGTCGACGCCGTCTGGGCGGACCTCGCACGGCGGGCGGCGGCGGCCTAGGCGGGGACGGGCGTGGTCGTACTGGCGGCGTTCACGTCCCTCGGCGGCCTGGTGGCGTTCCTCGCCGGGGCGTACGGGCTGCGGCGGACCCGCCGGACAAGTGAGGCAGGGCGCGTCGTCCAGGCCCTGGTCAAGTCCCCGCAGCCGGGTTCCGAGCGGCCCCTGCTGCAGTTCGAGACGCACGACGGCCGCGTCGTCGAGGTCCCTTCCCCCGCACCGCCCACCCGGCGACTGCCGCTCCCGGCGGGCGGCCTGGTCGGGATCGCGTACAACGTCGACGACCCGCGCGAGACCGTGCTCATCGGTGCCGAGCGCAGCGGCCTCGACTGGGTGTTCGTGGCCGCGGGCGCGGCGCTGATCGTGCTCGGCGTGATCCTCGCGCTGACCTGGGCATGAGTGCCCGGGAGGTCGGACATACGTACGTCAGGGCCTGACGGGGGAGGAATAGGGCCGACGGTCCACGCTGTTGAACGTGGACGACGAAGGAGGGAGACCGCTGTGCCCCACTCCACCCCGGAGACGCACGTCATCGCCTTCCGCGCCGCCGAGCAGCTGCTCGCCGCGCGCGATCCGCGAGGCGCGGTGAAACTGCTCGACCCGCTCATCGCGGCCCATCCCGAGAGCACGGCGGCCCGCCTGCTGCGCGCCCGGGCCTTCTTCGCCGCCGCCCAACTGCGCGCGGCCGAACTCGAGTTCACCATCGTCCTGGAGCGCGAGCCGGACAATGCGTTCGCGCACTTCGCGCTGGCCCGCACCTATCAGCGTGCCGCGCGGCCCGACCAGGCGAGGCGCCACTTCCGCCTCGCCGCGGCGCTCGACCCGCAGCCGGACTACGTGGCGGCGGCGGGTTTCGACGCGGCGCCGTAAGGACCATGGCCGTCCACCCGTCCACCCGTCTACCTTCGGTGGTCCGGGGGGTCGTATGGCGGCACGTCGGGGCCCGGCTGGTAGTGCGGGCCCTGACGGATGTGGCGGGTGATCATGAAGAGGTCGACGGTGACGATCACCCACAGGACCCCGCACGCGAGCGCCCACCACGGGCGGTCCGTGAGGATGAACGCCACCGTGCCGAAGATCGCCCAGGCCAGACCCCAGATGCTGAGCCAGAGGCGAGCGCGCAGGGCACTGCGCGCGGTCAGCGGTTCACTGCCCGTACGCATCGTCACCACCTCCGCCCGTGAAGAGGCCCGTGCGGGCCGTGTGGGCCGTGCGGTCCGTGCGGGCCCGTGCAGGGGCACCCCTTCCAGGGTGCCTCTTCGCGCGCCGCGGTGTCGGGTGCCGCGGGGCGGTCGCGCGCCGGGCCGTTCCTTGGCAGAGTGACCGTGGCTTCTGAGCCATGGCTTCTGGGCCGTGGTTTCCGGGCGGTGGTTTTCGGCCGGTGGACGGGGAGGGCACGTGGGAGAACTGCTCAGGGAATGGGCCCAGGCGGTGGAGGGACAGGAGCGGGTGGAGGCCGCCGTCCCGGACGCGGCCGACCTGCCCGACGTCCTGCTCGACCTGGGGGTCGCCCACGAGGACGTCAACGAACTCGTCGCGCTGCGCCCCCGTGTGACCGACGACCCCGGGACGCTGGCGCTCCTGGAGCGGTGCGTCGGGGCCGTGGTGCGGGACATGGGCACGGTGGGCGGCAGCCCCCGGTTCCCGGCCCCGCCCGACGGCGCGGACCTGCTCGGCCGCTGCTTCTCCGTGTACGTCTACGTGGCGGCGCTGCCCTACACGCGCGCGTACCACCGCGGTCTCGGCGTACCGGAGGACGTCTCGCGGCGCACCCTCGCCGACCTCGGCCGCCACATGGCCGTCCACCGCAGGCGCTACGGGAGTTGCGGCATCCACGCGGTCTCCTGGCTCGGCCTGCACTTCCACGGGGAGCTCTACCAGCTCGGCCGGCTCCAGTACCAGCGGGCCGCGCTCGGCGGGCGTTCCGGCGAGGGGATCGCCGCCGCGGGTGTGCCCCTGAAGACGGGCGATCCGTGCCTCAGCCTCCACATCCCCGACTTCAGGGGCCCGCTCTCGCCGGAGGCGTGCGACCGGTCGCTGCTGTTGGCCGAGGAGTTCTTCGCCCGGCACTATCCGGCGGAGCGCTACGAGATCGCCGTGTGCCACTCCTGGCTCCTCGACGCCCAGTTGAGGCGGTACCTGCGCCCGGACTCCAACCTCGTACGGTTCCAGGAGCGCTTCCGTACGGCCTGGGAGAACCGCGAGCCGGACGACCGGGTGCCGGTCGGCTTCGTCTTCGGTGACCCGGACCTCCCGGTGGAGACACTGCCGCGCCGCACGAGCGTCGAACGGGCGGTCGGGGATCACCTGCGCGCGGGCGGGCACTGGTACGGAGGGCATGGCTGGTTCCCGCTGTCGTGGTCGGGAACGCCCGCCGGGGGACCGCTCGTTGACGGGGCATGAGCCTTGAGATGCGAGAGGGATACGGAGGGACGGGTCCCGGCGCCATCACTCCGGACGGCTGCGCGGTCGAGCTGTACGCGCGCCTGCCCGTGGGAGACGAGCCGGACATCATCGCGGCCGCGGTGCCCGCGGGCGCGAGCGTGCTGGAGCTGGGCTGCGGCGTCGGGCGGATGACGCATCCCCTCGTCGAGCGCGGCTTCACGGTCACGGCGGTGGACGAGTCCGCGGAGATGCTGGCACGGGTGCGCGGGGCGCGCACCATCTGCTCGCCCGTCGAGTCGCTGGACGCGGGCGGCACGTTCGACGTGGTGCTGCTCGCGTCGTTCCTCGTGCACGCGGGCGACGTGGCGGTACGCCAGGGGCTGCTCGACACGTGCCGGCGCCATGTCGCGGGCGGCGGCTGCGTACTGATCCAGCGGGAGGGCCCGGACTATCACACGGACCTGCCGCGCGAGCGCGTCGACCCGGGCATCGGGCTGACGGTGCGGATCGTGTCAGCCGAGCCCGTGGGCGACGGGGTGAACTCGGTCCGTGTGGAGTACGAGTTCCCCGACGCGGCCTGGACGCACACGTTCCTGGCCAGACCGCTCACCCAGGAGCAGTTCGAAGAGGCGCTCGCCGAAGCCGGGTTGAAGGTCGACCGGTATCTGACGGACGACCAGGTGTGGGTGCGGGCCGTTCCCGCGTGAGTTTCCCGGCGGACCGATGAGTTGTGCGGGGTGCGGCCGTCTATCTCTGTGACAGCCGAACAGCGTTCATTCATCGAGGAGCACGACATGTCCGAGACCACCGCCCCCGTCTCCGCCGCAGCGTCCGCGTCCGCCACCCGGGCCCCGGCAGCAGCCGGCCGGGCGCGTGCCGGCCGCGTCGCGCTCCGCACGCTCACGGTGCTGCTCGCGCTGTTCTTCGGCGTCGCGAGCGCCACGCCCAAGCTGATCGCGCACCCCTCGGCGGTCGAGGCGTTCGACACCATCGGCTGGGGGAGCGCGGCGATGTACATCATCGGCGCACTCGAACTGGCGGGAGGCATAGCCCTGTTGGTGCCCGTGCTCTCCGGGATCGCGCCCGTGGCGCTGGGCGCCCTGATGGTCGGCGCGTTCGTCGTCCAGATGACGTCCTTCGACGGGGAGAACGCGGCGACGCCGCTCATCCTGATCGTCCCGCTCGCCCTGCTGGCGTGGACGCGCCGCGACAGGAACGCGGACCTGGTCCGCCTGGTCACGCGCAGGGGCTGACCACGGAGGCGGCCACCCGGCCGACGAGCAGAGCTGGCCCCGCACGGTATGAGCTGGCCCCGCCACGCGCGGGGTCAGCTCATGCCGTGCGGCGTCAGCTCATGCCGGGAGGGCCGTGTGCGGGGCTGGCTTCGCCGTGCGGGCCGTGTGCGGGGCCGGCTTCGCCGTGTGGGCCGTGTGCGGGGTCAGTCTTTGTCGCGCCGGCCCTCCGGAGGGGACGTCGCCGTCCGGCCCGTTTCGAAGGCCGCGCGCAGGCGGTCCATGTCCCTGCGGTCCCGCTTCGTGGGGCGGCCCGCGCCGCGGTCGCGGATGGCCACGGGGGCGACGGCCTCGCGCGGCGGGGGCGGCGGGCTGTTGTCCACGTAGCACTCGACGGCCACCGGGGCGCCCACGCGCTTGCGGATCAGGCGCTTCACGATCACGACGCGCTCGTGCCCGCCGGCCTGCCGCACCCGCACCTCGTCGCCGACCCGCACGGCGTGGGCGGCCTTGACCCGCTCACCGTTGACCTTCACATGTCCGCCCCGGCACGCCGTCGCGCCCGCCGAGCGGGTCTTGGCCAGCCGTACGGACCAGATCCAGCTGTCGATCCGCACGCTCTCGCCGGCGGCGGGGCCGGCCGCCCGAGCCGCGTCCGCCGCGTTCGAAGCCGTACCCGCAGCCGTGTCCGCGGCCGTACCCGAAGCATCATCCGAAGCCATATAACGACCTTAGTCCGCCGAACGCGCCCGCGTGGCCCCGGCCGCGGCGACCGACCGCTACGGCGAAGCGCTGACGCCGGCCACGCACGGGCACGACGCTAGCGGCGCGTGCGGCGCCGGGTCCGCTCGCCCGGGGTCTCGATGAACTGGAGCTCGAGGGCGGCCGGGGCCGGGGCGATGCCGGGGCCGCCCGCCTCGGCCCAGTGCAGGATCTCGTGCGTCGCGTCGTCCCCCATGGACCAGCCCACCCACATCGCGCGCCCGCCGCGCCGCCGGCCCTCGCCCGACGGCTGCACGACCATGACGTTCGCCTGGTCGCACGGGCCCAGACAGTCGGTCACCCGCACCGCGACCCGCCCGCCGGACGAGGCGGCCGCGGCCTGCAGCCGCTCCAGCTGCCACGCGTGGTCGTAGCCGGGGTACTTCGCTTTGTTGCCGCAACAGCAGCCCCGGCACACCACGAGGGTGCAGGGGCGGGTGCGCGCAGCGCCGATCGCTGTCCAGGAGGACACAGAACTCCTTGTCCGGGGGCGGGCGCGGAACGCCCTCGTACAGATACGGGAGCGATTCTTTCAAGTCGCCCGCCCCGCCCTGCCGTCGGTAGCGTGGGTCCATGTCTGTGGAGAGCGAAGCCATGACCGATGACGTCTTCCTCGACCATGTCGCCGAGCGGCTCGCCGGGCTTCCCGGGGTGCGGGCCGTCGCACTCGGCGGGTCGCGGGCCCAGGGCACCCAACGGCCCCACAGCGACTGGGACTTCGCGGTCTACTACCGGGGCCGGGGCACCTTCGAGCCCGGTGACCTGCGCGGCGTCGGCTGGGAGGGCGAGGTCTCCGAGATCGGCGGGTGGGGCGGCGGGGTGTTCAACGGCGGGGCCTGGCTGACCGTCGACGGGCGGCGCGCCGACGTGCACTACCGGGATCTCGACGTCGTGGAACGGGAGCTGGCCGAGGCCGAGCGGGGCCGCGTCCACTGGGAGCCGCTGATGTTCCACCTGGCCGGTATCCCGACCTACCTCGTCGTCGCCGAGCTCGCCGTCAACCAGGTGCTGCGCGGCACGCTGCCCCGCCCCGGCCGCTATCCCGACGCCCTGCGCGAGGCGGCCCCCGAGATGTGGTGGGGCCGGGCCTCCGGCGCGCTGCACTACGCGAAGGCCAACAACGCGCCCCGGGGCGGCAGGACCGAGGTGTACGGGGCGGTCTCCGTGGCCGCGATGTCGGCCGCGCACGCCGTCCTCGCCGCGCGCGGCGAGTGGGTCACCAACGAGAAGCGGCTCCTGGAGCGGGCGGGCCTGCTGGGCGTGCACAGTCTGCTCGCGGGGGCGTCGGGCGACCTGGCCGACGTGCTCGACCGGACTCAGGTTCTTCTGGAGAACGCCGTCGACTCGGCACGCGGCGCCTGATCAGGCACAAGCCCCGGCCCGCCATCCACCTGGACCTGCCATTCGCGCCCCAGCCCGTACTCGGCCTGGTCCTGCCGTTCGCGCCCCAGTCCGTACTCGGCCCGGTCCTGTCGCTCGCGCCCCAGTCCGTACTCGGCCCGGTCCTGTCGTTCGCGCCCGAGCTCGTACTCGGCCTGGTCCTGTCGTACGTGCCCGAGCTCGTACTCGGCCTGGTCCTGCCGTTCGCGCCCCAGCCCGTACTCGGCCTGGTCCTGTCGTACGCGCCCCAGCCCGTACTCCGCCCGGTCCTGCCACACGCGCCCGTTCGTCACGATCAGGCGCACCGCGTCGACGCGTGCAGTGACGGGCAGCATCGGCCGTAGCTCCCGTTCCAGCGCGTCGTACGCCGCCTCGTACGTCTGGGGGCCTTCGTCGTTGGCCAGCGTGAGGTGGGGGTCAAGGTCCGTCGGTCCGAACACGCCCCGGTACGGGACTGCCTCCGGCCAGCGCTTGCGTAGCGACGCGGTGAGGGCGCGGACGGGGCCGTCGGGGTCGGGCGGGAGATAGAGGACGCCCGGGTAGCGCCGGAACTCCGCGAACGTGAGGTCGAACGGGTCCCGGTCCGCGAACAGCGCCGACAGCTCGGCGTGCACGTCAGGGGTGATGCGCGCGGCGGGGAGGAAGGGGTACAGCACCGTGATGTGGGCCGGGAAGGGTGCCCGTACGAAGGCGTCCGCCTCGGGGATCCGGATCGACAGGGCCGTGTCGCCGGGTACGTCCGGCCAGCCGTCCTCGCTGCTCACAGCACGCCATCCTGTCACGCGGCCACTCCGGACATTCCGGTGGCCGCGTCCCGGTGGCCGCGTCCCGGCGAGCAGCACGCCGAGCGGAACCGGCGCGCTGCTCGCGGAACTCGCCGCCTAGGGAGGACCGTTCAGGGGAGGCACATCAGAACGGCAGGCGGACGACCGGTGTGTCACGGCTTCGGGAGTGCGCAGCCCGGCGCGCTGAGGTCGATCTTGTTGCCGATTCCGACACAGGGCACGATGCCGTACGTCTCCTCTGCGTAGTTGATGCCCTGGCGGACGGTGACGTTGCCGTTCTCGTCGACCTCGCACGGGTTGTTGACCGTGCAGCTGGCGCCGTCCTCGTTGCCCGTGTTGTTGACCGCCACGACCTTGCCGGTCGCCGCGTCGAGCACCGGTGAGCCGGACGTGCCGCCGATCGTGTTGCAGGCGGAGGTGTAGCGGACCGAGTCCTTCCAGGTCCAGTCGCCCTCCTTGAGGCGGTACACGAAGCCGTCGATGTTGCAGCTGTAGGTCCGCTTCCAGTAGCCCGAGACGACCTTGATGGCCGTACCGGCCGTCGGGTGCGAGGCCGACAGTTCGAGCGCCTTGATGCCGTACGAGCTCTCGATCTGCTGGTAGGTGCTCGTGAGTTGGTAGAGCGAGACGTCCGTGTCCGTCATCGTGCCGTACGCGATCTTGCTCGCGCGCAGCGTCGCGACCTTGCTGCCCGCGGAGTTGAGCAGGCTGAAGGTGCGGGAGGAGGGCTGGTCGACGATGACCTGGCCCGGGCCGGGGAAACCGCTCTCGAGGCAGTGGCCGTTGGACATGACCAGGGCCGGGTCCGTGGGCTGGGAGTTCGGCACGCGGACGACCGAACCGGAACAGTTGCTGAGCGCCACCGTTCCGGCGTACGAGACGGCCTTGATGTTCTGCTGAGCCTGCTGAGCGCCGACTGCCGTGGCGGGCGCGGCTGTTGCTCCGACGAGCAGCATGCCGAACACCGCGCTGACGAGAGGCTTCTTCATGTGGGGGGTCCTCTCCCGTGCTTGCTGAAACCGGCAGGGCGCCGGTTTTGACATGTGCATTGTGGTGGTGTCGGCGTCAGCGGACAACAGTGCATGCTCAGCGAACACGAATGAGTTTCCAGGGGAGTTCACGAAGGAGTCCTTGACGGAGTCCCTGGAGGAGTCTTCGGGGGAGCCTCTGGAAGACCGCGAAGATTTTTCTCCGCCGAGCGATGAGTTCCGCGATGACCCCCGGTCAACCGTCCGAGGAGTACCGACCCGAGGAGGACCCATGGGGCTGCCGGACGTCGTCACACGCGAGGAGTGGCTCGGCGCGCGCCAAGAACTGCTCGCCAGGGAGGAGGCGGCGATCCGCGCCCGCGACGAGCTCAACGCCCGGCGGCGCGCATTGCCCATGGTCGAGATCGAGAGGCTGTACGTCTTCGAGGGGCCGGACGGGAAGACGGAGCTTCTGGACCTCTTCGAGGGCCGCTCCCAGCTGATCGTCTACCACTTCATGTTCGGCCCCGACCAGGACGCAGGCTGCCCCGACTGCTCCGCCTTCCTCGACCAGATCGGCCACCTCGCCCATCTGCGCGCCAGGGGCACGGAGTTCGCCGCCGTTTCACGCGCGCCGTTCACCCGGCTTCTGCCGTTCAAGGCCCGCATGGGCTGGACGGTGCCCTGGTACTCCTCGTGCGCGAGCGACTTCAGCCTCGACTTCGGCTTCTCGTCGGACGAGGGGGGCGGTGACCTGCCCGGGATCAGTTGCTTCCTGCGGGACGGCGACCGGGTCTATCACACGTACTCCGCCACCGGCCGGGCCCTCGACGGCGTCGGCTCCATCGCGAGCCTGCTCGACCTGACCGCGCTCGGCCGCCAGGAGGAGTGGGAGGAGCCGCGCGGGCGGGCATCGGCGCTCGGCACCCCGGCGGGCAGCGCCCGCGTGCGCTATCACGACGAGTATCTGGACTGACGGACTGACGGACTGACGGACTGACGGACTGACGGACCGGCGGACCGGCGGACTGACGGACCGACAGACGGCGGACTGATGGGCTGCGCTGCGCGTCAGGCGGGGTCGGGTGCCCCCGCGCCGATCGAGCGGGACCAGACGGGCGTCGTACCCGTGACCCGGCACAGCGCGAGATACAGCGGGATCGGCGGGGTGTACGGGACGCTGCCGTCGGGCCGGTGGATCAGTCCCGGCGCGCGCCGCGCGTCCGGCACCAGCGCGCCGGTGGTGTAGCGGGCCGGGGCGGGCCACTCCAGGGCGACGTCCGAGTCCGACGGAACGATCCACCACCAGAGGTCACCGTCGGCGTAGACGCACCCCATGCGCGGAAGGCGCGCGACCATGGCGCGCCCGCAGGCCTCGGGGACCGCCACGGCGTCGCAGCCGAGCGGCGCCGTCATGCCGTCGGGGACGGTGAGCCTGAGCGGCTCCGCGGCCCGAACCGCCTGCTGCTGCCGCTGCCGGGAGAAGCGGACCAGCGAGTCGAGATCCATGGTCCGCGTCGTCACCACACCCATCCCGCTCCCGCCCCTGTCCCCGTGCCGGGGTCGCCCGCCGGGCCGAAGCCGCCGGCGAACCCCGTCTCGAACCCCGTCTCGAACTCTGATGCGAACTCAGATGTGAACTGCTGGGTGTCGAAGCCCTGATCCGCGCCGGCTCCGAAGGTGTGCGGCCCACCGCCGCCGAGCGCTCCGGGTCCCGCGCCGAACTGCTGCCCGGGGACGCCTGGGCCGCCCGGGCCGCCGGCGCCCTCCGCGCCGTTCAGATCGCGTGCGAGCTCGGCCCACACGAGCAGGCCGGGGCCGGTCTCCTGCGCGCCCCACGCGGTACTCACCGCCGCCACGAGCAGCAGGCCGCGCCCGTGCTCCTCCTCCGGCGCCACACGGCGGCCGGGATGTGGCGCGCCGGGGGACCAGCCCTCGTCACGCACGGCTATCCGGACCCGGTCGTGACCGTCGTGGAGCTCGCACACTATGCGGCGGCTCGCGGTGTGGACGATCGCGTTCGTGACCAGTTCGGAGATGACCAGGGCGGCCGCGTCGCAGGTGTCGTCGCACACTGCCCAGCCGCGGAGGTGGGCGCGCGTCAGCTTCCGGGCCTGGGCGGCAGATCCCGGGTGGGGAGCCAGTTCGAAGCTGCTGCGGCGGCGCACGGACGCGGCGCCGGAGCGCGCATCGGATTCGTCACCGAGCGTAGCTTCGCCGACTTCTGTTCCTAACGGCACGGACGGAGTCACGCTTGCCACTATCGCCCCGTCGCGAACACTTGGCAAGAGCCACTCTGAAAAGTGCAGAGTGCAGTGTGCTCCGGCGCCCGGCCATGGCACACTGCTGACGGCGGTGTGTCATAAGGCGCCCGCCACGGCGAGAGCGCCGGAGATCCCGGGGAAGTCGCCCGGCCCGACCGGGCGTTGGGGCGCACCACAGGACCGCAGCACCACAAGACCGCAGCACCGCAGCACCACAGGACCGCAGCACCGCAGCACCACAAGACCGCAGCACCGCAAGGCCGCAAGACCACAGGACCACAGGGAAGACTGGGAGGTAGGGGGCGTGAGCGAACCGCGGTCCGCGCCGACGGTTGGCCAGGTCGTCCTCGGCCGGCGCCTCCAGGACCTGCGTGAACGGGCCGGACTCAAGCGCGAGGAGGCCGCCAAGGTCCTGCGCGTCGCCCCCGCCACGGTCCGCCGCATGGAGATGGCCGAGGTCGGCCTGAAGATCCCCTACCTCCAGCTCCTCCTGAAGTCCTACGGCGTCACCGACGAGGAGGCCGACGCCTTCGTCACCCTCGCCGAGGACGCCAACAAGCCCGGCTGGTGGCAGCGTTACCACGACATCCTGCCGGGCTGGTTCTCGATGTACGTGAGCCTGGAGGGCGCCGCGAGCCTCATCCGGTCGTACGAGCCCCACTTCGTCCCCGGCCTCCTGCAGACCGAGGACTACGCGCGTGGCGTGCTGCGTTCCGGAGCCGTAGGCCGCACCCTCGCCGAGGACCCCGACGTCATAGAGCGGCACATCGCGCTCCGTATGCGGCGGCAGGAGCTGATCACCCGTGAGGACGCCCCGCGCCTGTGGATGGTGATGGACGAGACCGCCCTGCGCCGTCCCGTCGGCGGCCCCGACGTGATGCGGGCCCAGATCGACCGGCTCCTGGAGGCCACGGAGCTGGCCAACGTCACGCTCCAGATCGCCGAGTTCGTCTCCGGCCCGCACCCCGGCACGTACGGCCCCTTCGTGCTGTTCCGATTTGCCGTGCCGGAACTGCCCGACATGGTCTACAGCGAGTACCTGACCGGCGCGGTCTACCTCGACGCGCGCCCCGAGGTGGCCACCCATCTCGAGGTCATGGACCGCATGGCGGCTCATGCCGCGACGGCACATCGCACAAAGGACATCCTCCGGGATCTCCGCAAGGAGCTGTGAATGGATCGGATCAAAGCCCGCATACGAGGCGTCGACGGCGAGGTCATCTACAACGGGATGCCCGCCCGCGAACTCGGCACCGAAGGCTGGCACAAGCCGTGGAGCGGCGGGAACGGCGGCAACTGCGTCGAGGCGATGAAGCTGGCCGACGGCCGGGTCGCGATGCGCCAGTCCGCCGACCCGGACGGCCCTGCCCTGATCTACACCCCCGGCGAGATCACCGCCTTCATCGAGGGCGCCAAGGCCGGCGCGGCGGACTTCCTGCTGTCCTGACCTGGCGGCCCGACGGGGGATGTCGCAGGTCAGGCAGTCATCGGGCGGCCCAACGGGGGTTGTCGCAGGTCAGGCGTCAGGCGTCAGGCTGTCATCGGGCGGTCGTACGGGCCGATCGGCGCGGGCAGCCGCGTCGCGCCGGTGAGCCAGTGGTCCACCGCGGCGGCCGCGGCCCGGCCCTCGGCGATGGCCCACACGACGAGCGACTGCCCGCGGCCCGCGTCACCCGCCGCGAACACGCCGGGCGCCGACGTCGCGAACCGCGCGTCCCGGACCAGGGCGCCGCGCGCGTCCGTCGCGAGACCGAGCTGGCCGACCGGAGTGCCGGCGCCCCGCTCGGGCCCCGAGAAGCCCAGCGCGAGCAGCACCAGATCGGCGGGCAGCACCCGGGACGTGCCCTGCCGGGGCCGCCGGGCCTCGTCGACCTCGACGAGATGCAGCTCCGTCACCCGGCCCTCGTCGTCCCCGGTGAAGCGCAGCGTGGACGCCGCAAACAGCCGGGCGTCGGCGTGCGCCGCAGGAGCGGTCCGCAGCTCCCCGGCCTCCTCGTGCGCGGCGGAAAGACGGTAGATCTTCGGATACGTGGGCCAGGGCTCGACGTTCTCGTCGCGCTCGGCGCCCGGCTGCCCGTAGATGTCCAGCTGCGTGACCGACGCGGCCCCCTCCCGGACCGCCGTGCCCAGGCAGTCGGCGCCGGTGTCCCCGCCCCCGACGATCACGACGTGCTTGCCGGCGGCCGACAGGGGAGAGGCGTCGAGATCACCCTGGCAGGCCCGGTTGGCGAGCGGCAGATACTCCATGGCCTGCCGGATGCCGCTCAACTCCCGCCCAGGAACGTCCAGTTCACGCCAGGCGGTGGCGCCGACCGCGAGGATCACGGCGTCGTAGCGGGACCGCAGCTCCGCCGCGTCGATGTCCCGGCCCACCTCCACCGACGTACGGAAACGCACGCCCTCCGCGCGCAACTGCTCCAGCCTGCGGTCCAGATGGCGCTTCTCCATCTTGAAGCTGGGGATGCCGTACCGCAGCAGTCCGCCCGGCCGGTCGTCGCGCTCGAACACGGCGACCGTGTGTCCGGCGCGGGTGAGCTGCTGCGCCGCGGCGAGCCCCGCCGGGCCCGAGCCGACCACCGCGACCGTGCGGCCCGTGAGGCGGTCCGGGGGCTTGGGCGGGGTGAGGCCGTCCCGCCAGGCCCGGTCGGCGATCGCCACCTCGACGTTCTTGATCGTCACCGCGGGCTGGTTGATCGCCAGGACGCAGCCCGCCTCGCACGGGGCCGGGCACAGGCGTCCGGTGAACTCGGGGAAGTTGTTCGTGGCGTGCAGCCGGTCGCTCGCCGCCCGCCAGTCGCTCCGCGACACGAGATCGTTCCACTCCGGGATCAGGTTCCCGAGCGGGCACGCCTCGTGGCAGAACGGGACGCCGCAGTCCATGCAGCGGTCGGCCTGCGCCTCGACGATCGGCAGGAGCGCCCCGGGGACGTACACCTCGTCCCAGTCACGGACGCGCTCTTCGACAGGGCGGCGCGGCCACTCCCGCCGGGGGGTGGTGAGAAAGCCCTTGGGGTCGGCCATGGCCGTCTCCCTTGCCGTCTCCCTTGCCGTGTGCTTCTCGCCACGATACGTCCGTTCTCCCTGGTCCGCAGGGGCGCGGGCAGGGCGGTGGCACCCTGGTCCGCGGGGCGCGGGCGGGGGTGACGCAGCGTTGCGGCAGGGTTGCGGCGAGGCTGCCGCAGGGGCGCGCGGCTCAGGTCAGGGCGAGGACGAACGCCGCCGACGCGGCCAGCGACGCGGCGCCTCGGACGTGGTTCCACAGCAGCCACTCGGACGCGTAGCGACGCCAGGGGCCGACGCTGTCCGGCGCGTCCGGGTCCAGCTTCGACAGTGCCTCGTTGCGCGGGACGTTCGCGACGACGGTCACGCCGAACGCGCCCACCAGCTGGAGCGCGCTGCCGAGCAGCAGTGCGACGGTGCCCTGGTCCGGCCAGAGCACGAACGTCACGACGGCGACCACCGCGCACAGCGCCGCCGCCCCCAGGAACACCACCAAGAACGCGGGATTCACCGCGGCGGCGTTGATCGCCTGCATCGCCGCGATGCCCCGCTCCGGCGGCAGCGCGGCCAGCCCCTTCATCACGAACGCCGAGAACGCGATGAAGACGCCGGCCGACACCCCGCAGGCCAGCGCGCTCAGGACGACGAGCACGAAGTACGGTCCCTCGATCATCACAACCCCCCGTCCATCACAACCCCCCGTCGGCGACCCCGCCGGCAACTCCTTCGGCGGCGCGGCGCGGCGCGGTCCGGTCGGAGATCCTGCCGCACGGGGCGGGTGACCGCCACCGATATCCCCCTCATGCCCCCCATGTCCCCCGCGCGCGTCACGCCCGCCCCGCGCGCCACTCACGCAGTACCGCCTGCACCGGTGCCTCGATCCTCCGCCGGGCCTCGGACCGCCGTACGCCGCTCATCAGCAACGCGTCGTATGCGGTCTCCGTGTGCCGCACCGCTGCCCGTACCGCCGCCGTCACCGCGGCCTCCGACAGGGCGCGGCCCGCCGCGCTGCGCCCCACCCGGCCGCTGCCCCGCACCGACGCGTGCGCCGCGACGGCCGCCGCCCGGTCCGGCGGACAGCCGGGAAAGAGCCGCAGGATCTCCCGCGCGAACGCGGCCGTGAACCGCTCGTCCTGCGCCGCCCTGCGCGCCGCGTCCCGCGCCCGGCGCCGGGCCCGCGCGTCCGCGTCCGCCAGGCACCGCTCCTCGGCGCGGGCCAGCGCCGCCTCCTCCACGAGTACGCCCTGGCGCTCGTACCGGCCGCGCCTGCGATGGAAGCGCACGACCACTGCCGACAGTGAACTGCCTTCCCTGGCACGGCGGGTGAGGGCCCAGTCGCCGCGCGGCAGGTACACGAGATGCCCGAGGTCCGCGCAGTCCATACAGCGTGGCGCCGCGTCCTCCATGGTCAGCAGCGCCAGCGGCCCCGTGCGGCACTCCGCGCAGTACCGGCGCTTCAGCGGCTGCACGACGACCGGCCCGCCGGGTCCGGTGCGCGGCGGGGGAGTCCGGTGCCGGGCGACCAGGTCGTCGGGGGCCAGGTCGTGGGGGGCAGCCAGGTCGTGAGGGACCAGGTCGTGGGGGGCAGCCAAGTCGTGAGGGACCGGGTCGTGAGGGACCGGGTCGTGGTGGACCAGATCGTGGGGGACCCGTTCGGGCCCGGCCGTGGCGGTCATACGCGGTTCATTCCCCGCGTGCGGGCGGGAACGCGTAGCGGGCCCCGGGACCGGACGGCATCCGTCGCGGGAGGCATCATGAGGTGCGTGCGACTCGAAGCGATCACCTGGGAACGGCTCGGCGACGCCCTGGCCGAGCGGCTGCTCGACCTGAAACCGGGCGACGGCAGCCCCTGGCCCCGGGTCGCCTTCGACGGCCCGCCGGCCGCCCGCCCCGGCGACCTCGCCCAACTGGTCGGGGAGGCACTGCGCGTACGCGGCCGACCGTCGCTCGCCGTGGACACGGGCGGCTTCCTGCGGCCCGCGTCGCTGCGCTTCGAGTACGGGCGCGAGGACGTGGAGGCGTACTACAGCGGCTGGTTCGACACGGCGGCGCTGTGGCGCGAGGTCTTCGGGCCGCTCGAACCGGGCGGCACCGGACGCGTCCTGCCCGACCTGTGGGACCCGGCGGCCGACCGGGCCACCCGCAGCCCGTACGTCCAACTGCCGCCCGGCGGAGCCCTGTTGCTGCACGGGCCGCTGCTCCTCGGGCACTGGTTCCCGTTCGACCTGACCGTGCACCTGCGCCTCTCGCCGGCCGCACTGCGCCGCCGCACCCCCGAGGAGGAGCGCTGGACCCTGCCCGCCTTCGAGCGCTACGAGGAAGAGACGGACCCGGCCACCGCCGCCGACGTGGTCGTACGGGCCGACGACCCCCGGCACCCGGCCTGGGGCGGCCTCCCGGAGTGACCGGCGCGGTCCCCGGGCGGGGGCGGGGCACCGTCTCTCCCAGGTGCGGGCTCCGCGCGGCGCGGAGAGAATGATGTGCGCCGGGACATGCGGCGCCGCCGCGCCGCGCCGGCCGCCCGGCAATGGGAGGTACTCAATGACCACCGCCGGAGACATCATGCACCGCGGCGCGCAGTGGATCCCCGCGCACGAGACCCTGGATCGCGCCGCCCAGCTCATGCGGCAGCTGAACGTGGGCGCGCTGCCCATCAGCGACGAGAACGAGCGGCTGTGCGGCATCCTCACCGACCGCGACATCGTGGTCGGCTGCGTGGCCATGGGCCACGACCCCGCCAAGATCACGGCAGGCGAGCTGGCCAAGGGCACGCCCCGCTGGGTCGATGCGGGCGCGGACCTCGACGAGGTGCTCCAGGAGATGCAGGGGCACCAGATCCGCCGGCTCCCCGTCATCGAGAACAAGCGGCTCGTCGGCATGATCAGCGAGGCCGACCTTGCGACCCATCTGTCCGAGGAACAGATGTCGGGCTGGGTCGAGAGCGTCTACGCGAGGGCCTGACCTTCGCAAGGACCTGACCTTCGCAAGGGCCTGACCTTCGCAAGGACCTGACCTCCGCAAGGACCTGACCTTCGCGAGGACCCTGACCTTTCGGACAGCGACCCGGCGGGCCGCTCTCCCCGGACCGGCCCGCCGCCACCGACGATTCAGAGCCATCCGTTGCGCCGGAACGCGCGGTGCAGGACGAAACAGGTCGCCGCGATCACGCCGAGGAACAGCGGATACCCGTACTGCCAGTGCAGCTCCGGCATGTGGTCGAAGTTCATCCCGTACACGCCGCAGCCCATCGTCGGCACCGCCACGACCGCGGCCCAGGCCGTGATCTTGCGCATGTCCTCGTTCTGAGCCACCGTCACCTGCGCGAGATGGGCCTGCAGGATCGAGTTCAGCAACTCGTCGAAGGCCGCTATCTGTTCGGCGGCCCGCAGCAGGTGGTCGGAGACGTCCCGGAAGTACGCCTGTATCTCAGGCGCCACCACCTGGAAGGGGCGGCTGGCGAGCTCGTCCACCGGCCGGGCGAGCGGCACCACGGCCCGCTTCAGTTCGAGCAGCTCCCGCTTGAGCTGGTAGATGCGGCCCGGGTCGGCGCGCGCCCCGTCCTCGGTGAACACGTCCGCCTCGACCTGGTCGATGTCGGACTGGACCGCGTCGATCACGGTCAGGTAGTCGTCGACCACATGGTCGGCGATCGCGTGCAGCACGGCGGCCGGTCCCTTGGCGAGCTGCCCCTCGTCGGCCTCCAGGCCCTCCCGCACCGGGCCGAGCGAGCCGTGCCTCCCGTGCCGCACGGTGATCACGAAGTCCCGGCCGACGAACACCATGATCTCGCCGGTGTCGACGACCTCGCTGGTCGCCGTCAGCTCCGCGTGTTCCACGTAGCAGACCGTCTTGAACACGGCGAACAGCGTCTGCCCGTACCGCTCGACCTTCGGCCGCTGGTGGGCGTGCACCGCGTCCTCGACCGCGAGCGGGTGCAGGTCGAACAGCTCCGCGATGTCCGCGAACTCCAGCTCCGTCGGCTCGTGCAGCCCCAGCCACACGAACCCGTCGTCCGACTTGCGGACCCGCTCGACCGCCTTCATCAGGTCGTCGCCGGACTCCTCGCGGACCCCGTCCCGGTACGTAACGCACTTGACGACCGCGGAACCCAGGGGGGAGCGGGCGGGGTGGCTCAGGTCGACGCGAGGGCTGCGCTTCGCCAGGCGCGCCACTCTCCTGAGGCCGCCGGCCCTCCTCAGGCCTCCGACCTTCCGCAGATTGCCTGCCATCGACATGCGGGGCTCCTCGCGCGGTTCGACTTTCTGCTTCGGTGGTTCGGCGAGCCAGTCTGCCAGCTCACGGCGACAAGGCCCCATGCCCCTGGGGGAACGGAACGCTCCCCTTCGGAACGCCCCTTCGGAATGCCCCTTCAGGACGCCCTTCGGAACGCCCTTTGGAGTGCCCTTCGGAACGCGCGGAACTGCTTACCCCGACCAAGCAGGACAACTGGGATGATCCAGGTATGACGCGATCCGAGGGCTATCTCCTGGACAACCGGCAGCGTGAGGCGGGCCGGCGCTTCGACGCCTTCTCGACCCTCTTCGACCCCACGACGTTCCGGCACATCGAGAGGCTGGGCATCGGCCCCGGCTGGCGCTGCTGGGAGGTCGGTGCGGGCGGCACCTCCGTCGTGGACTGGCTGGCCAAGAAGGTCGGCCCCACCGGCAGGGTCCTCGCGACCGACATCGACACCTCCTGGCAGACGTCCTCCGCCCGTTCCCCCGTCGAGGTCCGCCGCCACGACGTGGCCGCGGACGAGCCGCCGGTCGAGGGCTTCGACCTGGTCCACGCCCGGCTCGTCCTGGTCCATGTCCCGGACAGGGAGCGGGCGTTGAAGTCGATGCTGCGCGCACTGCGGCCGGGCGGACGGCTCCTCGTCGAGGACGCCGACCCCGCGCTCCAGCCGCTGGCCTGCCCCGACGAGCACGGGCCCGCCGAGGAGCTGGCGAACCGGCTGCGCCGCGGCTTCCGCAAGCTGCTCGCCGAACGCGGCGCCGACCTGTCGTACGGCCGGACGCTGCCGAGGCTGCTGCGCGAGGCGGGCCTGCGGCAGGTCGAGGCCGACGCGTACTTCCCGCTGACGTCCGACGCGGGCGGCGCCCTGGAGACCGCCACGGTCCAGCAGGTCCGCGAGGCACTGGTCCGCGCGGGCCACGTCACGGACGAGGAGGTCGACCGCCATCTGTCCAACGTCGCGACCGGCACCATGGACCTGGCGACCGCACCGCTGATCTCGGCGTGGGGCCGCAAGCCGGGCGTCTAGGCGTCCAGGGTCCTGCGGCTCGGGGGCGGACGCCCCTTGGGGCCGGGGCCGGTGTTGATCCGGTGGGTGTACGGGCCGGAGCGGAACGCCTACGCGGAGCGTCTTCAGCGAGGCGGCGGCCGGCCCCCCACCCTCGCCACCGCCAGCGCCCCCGCACGGCACCCCTCGCCCGCGGCCTCCCGCGGCCCGGCACCGCGCAGCCGGGCGGCCAGGAACGCCCCGGTGAACGCGTCCCCCGCCCCCGTCGAATCCCGCGCCACCGCCGGAACCGCCGGCACGCGCGCGCGTACGGCCCCGCCCTGCGCCACGACCGCGCCCGCGACCCCCGACGTGACGACGACCAGCGGAAACCTTCCGCTCAGCTTCGCCGCCGCGACCTCCGCGTCCCGGGCGCCGCTCAGCAGCTCCGCCTCGTCCCGGCTCGGCAGCAGGACGTCCACGCCCTCCGCGAGCGCCAGGAACCTGTCAGGACCCAGCTCCGCGAGGAATCCCGCCGACGCCGGATCGACACTCACCGGCACCCCACGCGCGCGTGCCGACGCCAGAGCCACCCCGACCAGTTCGCGGCTCACGCCGGAGAAGAACAGATACCCCGACAGATGCAGCCACGCGACCCCGTCGAGGAGGTCCGGGGACCAGTCGGCGGGGGAGAGCCGCAGGCAGGCCCCGCTGTCCGTGAGGAACGTCCGCTCGGCCCCGGCCCCCGTGTCCACCAGCGAGATGACCGTGCCGGTCGCGGCCTCGGGGTCGACGACCAGCCGGGGACGCACCCCCGCGCGCGTGAGCGCCTCCTCGTGCCAGGCCGCCGAGTCCGCGCCGACCCGCCCGAGCAACGCCACCTCCGGCAGGCCGTCGTGGGCCGCCCAGCAGGCGACGTTCGCCCCCGCGCCGCCCGGCAGCGTACGGATCTCCGCCGCCGTGTCCGTACCGGCCGCGAGCGGGGCGCCGTGCCGGGCCACGATGTCCGTGACCACGTCCCCGACGACCAGCAGCGCTCCGGTCACCGCCCCGCCCACGCCGCCGCGACACGCGCCGCGAGCCGTACGTTGCCGCGTACCGCCGCGAGATTGGCCTCCAGGGAGGCACCGTCCGTGTGCCGCACCAGGTGGTCCAGGAGGAACGGCGTGACCGCCTGGCCCGTGACACCCTCGGCGTCGCACGCGCGGAGCGCGTCGTCCAGCACGCGCGCGTGGAGGCCGGGATCGAGCTGCTCGTCCTCGGGCACCGGGTTCGCCACGATCAGCGCGGCCCCCGGACCGCCGAGCGCGTCCTGGGCCCGCATGACCGCGGCCACCTCGGCCGGATCGCGCAGCGTCCAGTCCACCGGATGACCCGAGTCCGCGAGATAGAAGCCGGGGAACCGGTCGGTCCCGTACCCCGCCACCGACACCCCCAGGGTCTCCAGGCGCTGCAGCGTCGCCGGTACGTCCAGGATCGACTTGACGCCCGCGCACACCACCGTGATCCGCGTCCGCGCGAGCAGCCCCAGGTCGGCCGACTCGTCCTGCGTCTCGGTCCACCGCCGGTGCACCCCGCCGAGCCCGCCCGTCGCGAACACCCGCACCCCCGCGCGGGCCGCGAGCAGCGCCGTCGCCGACACGGTCGTCGCCCCGCTCGCCCCCGCCGCCACGGCGAGCGGCAGATCGCGGTGGCTCAGCTTGCGGATCCCGTCCTCCGTGGCGACCCGCTCCAACTGGCCCTTGTCCAGGCCGACATGGGGCCGCCCGTCCAGGACGGCGATCGTCGCGGGGACCGCGCCACCGGCGCGCACCAGCTCCTCGAGCTCGCCCGCCACCCGCAGATTGCGCGGGCGCGGCAGCCCGTGCGCGATGATCGTCGACTCCAGGGCGACGACCGGCCGGCCCGCCGCTACCGCTTCCCGCACCTCATCGGACACCAGCACCACGCGCCTGCCTCCTGTCTGTGGGGTCTCCCCTCATCCCTGGCAGGCAGCACGCCCCGGCAAACCCTCGCGGCGTCGCGGTAGACCCTCGGGGTGTCCCTGTGGACCGTTGCGGCGTCGCGGTAGACCCTTGCGGTGGCGCAAGGGGCCGAGCAGCCTGGGGGCATGACAGACCACACGGCACGCCTCGACCATGTCGTCCTCTGGGTCAGTGACCCGGTGGCCGCGGCGGACTTCTACGAGCAGGCCGTCGGCCTCGAGCCGCTCAGGGTCGCCGAGTTCAAGGACGGCAGCGTCTCCTTCCCCTCCGTACGGATCGACGAGGGGACCATCCTCGACCTCGCGCCGGTGTCGATGGCCCCGCGCATGACGATGCTGCCGGGCGCCGACAGGAGCGCCGGCCGCCCGGTCAACCACGTGTGCCTCGCCCTCACGGAAGACGGCTACGACAGCCTGCGCGCCCGACTGGAAGAGCGCGACGTACCGGTGTCCGACCACGGCCGCCACTCGTACGGCGCCCGCGGCCCGGCCGTCCGCAGCTTCTACTTCACCGACCCCGACGGGAACGTCTTCGAAGCGCGCTACTACGAAGAGGGCTGATACGGGCCGCTTCCCCTTGACGGGCCGTCCGGTCCGGTTCCCTTTGACGGGCCGTCCAGTCCGGGCGGTGTCCGGGCTACGGATCGTCCAGTGAAGCGTGCGGTTCGTGCTGTCTAGAGTGACCGGTCATGACCACGAACGATCAGACCACCGCTTCTTTTGCCGTACACATCCCGGACGTCGAGCTCGAACCGGAGCCCCTCGATCCGGCGCAGATCGTCTCGGGCGCGCCCGTCGTCACGGGCAAGGTGCTCTGGGAGTCCCCCGACGGCAAGCAGCTGCGGGGCATCTGGCAGATCACCCCGGGCGTGGTGACGGACACCGAGGCGAACGAGCTGTTCGTGGTCGTCTCGGGTCGCGCGACGGTCGAGGTCGAGGGCGGGCGGACGCTGGAGGTGGGACCGGGCGACGCGGCGGTGCTGCGCGAGGGCGACCGCACGACGTGGACCGTGCACGAGACGCTGCGCAAGGCGTACCACATCACCCTGCCCTGACCATCCGTTACTTCGTCACTTCGTCGTGGGCCGGCGCGTGAAGAGGGCGAACGCGGCGAGCGGCAGCAGGAGGACGGCCGCGGCCAGGTTGAGCCAGGCGTAGCTCGCCGTCGCGACGATCAGGCCCGCGGCCGCGCCGCCGACCCCCGCCGCCGTGTTCATCGTCAGGTCGGACAGGCCCTGCGCGGCGGCGCGCGCGGCCTGCGGCACCGAGTCGGTCAGCAGTGCCGAACCGGAGACGAGTCCCGCCGACCAGCCGAGGCCGAGGACGAACAGGCCCGCCGCGGTCTGCCCGTGGCTGCCCCCGGCCGTGCCCGCGAGGAGCGCCGCGCAGCCGAGCAGGCCCACGGCGAGGCCGATCACCGAGAGCCGCCCGAGCCGGTCCGAGAGGCGGCCCATCACGGGCGAGAACGCGTACATGCCCGCGATGTGCCCGCTGATGACGAGCCCGATGAGGTCGATGCTCGCGCCGTGGTGGCCGAGATCGACCGGCGTCATCGACATGATCGACACCATCGCGGTGTGCGAGACGGCGACCGTCACCAGCGCGAGCCGGGCGCGCGGCGACGCGGCCACCGCGGCGAACCCGGCCCGGACCGACCGCGCGGCGGCCGGCGTGTCCTCCGCCGAGGCCAGGGCGCGGGCGGTCAGGAGCGGGTCGGGACGCAGCAGGAGCTGCACCATGACGGCCGACACGAGGAAGACCCCGGCCGCCCACAGGAACGGGCCCGCCGCCGCGGGGATGCCGAGCCCCGAGACGCTGCGGCCCGCGGGCGCCGCGATGTTGGGCCCGAGCACCGCGCCGATCGTCGTGGCCCACACGACGTTCGAGATCGCCCGTGCCCGTCGCTGCGGCTCGGCCAGGTCGGCCGCCGCGAACCGGGCCTGGAGGTTGGCCGACGAGGCGGCGCCGAAACCGGCCATGCCGACGAGCAGCAGCGGGAAACTCCCCACCACGGCCGCCAGCACGACGACCCCGGCCCCCACCGCGCCGATCAGATACGCGAGGACGAGCCCGGGCCGCCGCCCCCGCGAGGTCATCAGGGCGGCCAGCGGCACGGAGAGCAGCGCGGTCCCGGCGACCGTCGCGGTCGGCGCGAGCCCGGAGAGCGCCTCGTCACCGCTGACCTGCTTGGCGAGTACGGCGGCGAGCGCGACGCCGGTGGCGACCCCGAGCCCGCCGAGTATCTGGCTGGCGACCAGCACGGCGGTGACGCGGCGGCGAAGCCCCGCCACGTTCTCGGGCGTTACGGGTATCTGGGGCCGGCGGCGCGCGGCGGAATCGGGTATGAGCACCGGCGCAGTGTGCCAGCCGGTGCCGCGGAAGGACACCGGGTATCTGGACGCCGTACGGCGCGATCAGGGCGCACGGGCTCAGAACAGCGGCTGCGGAAGGACCCCTTCCAACGCGAGGAGCTGCCGCTTCGTCTCCAGACCGCCGCCGAAGCCGCCGATACCGCCGTCGCTCTCCACGACGCGGTGGCACGGCACGACCACCGGCAGCGGATTGGCGCCCATCGCCATGCCCACGGCCTGCGCCGCCCCCGGCTGGCCGACGCGGCCCGCCAGATCGCCGTACCCCACGACCGAGCCGTACGGGACGCCGGCCGCCAGCTCGCGCAGGACCTGGCGGTTGAACCCGGCGATCAGCGACCAGTCGAGCGGGAGCTCGAAGTCGCGCCGCTCACCGGCGAAGTAGGCCTTCAGCTGACGTATGGGCTCGGCGAGGAGCGGGGAGCCGGGCGCCTCGACCGGCTCGGTCCCGAGGCGGGAACGGAGCCGCTCCACCGCCGCGTCCCGCACGGCGGGGGAGGCGTGGAAGACGACGTTCACCAGGCCGTCGTCCGTCGCGGCCAGGAGCAGCGGCCCGATGTCGGAGCCGACGACGGCCCAGACGACCGTGACCCCGGTGGTGCTGTCCCCGGTGGTTTTCTGCCCAGTGGCGTTCATGCCGACCACGGTACGGCGCGCCACTGACAACGACCGGCCCTCTCCTCACGCCCTAGTCGTCACCCAAGGCCCCTCGCACGACGTCCGGGACGTTCGTGATGATGCCGTCCACGCCGAGGGCGGTCACGCGCCGCGCGGTCGCCGCGTCGTTCACGGTCCAGGTGAAGACCCGCAGCGGCTTGTGGTGCGGGCCCTTGAAGGCGTGCACCGCGGTGACGTAGCCCTGCGAGATCGTGCCCCGGCCGGGATGGATCTCGTCGGCGAACCTGGCGTACCGGGGCAGGTCGCCCGCGCTGGGCGTGCCGAGGAAGGCCGTCGTGATGTCCGGGCGGCGGTAGTGCACGGCCCGCAGGCTCGTGGCGCTGAAACTCTGGACGATCAGCCGGTGCCTGAGGTGGCGGGGCGTCAGCCAGCCCTCCCTGCCGAGCACACGCAGGACGTCGCGCTCGATGCCCGGGTACAGCTCCGGGTCCTTGATCTCCAGGAGCAGGCTCTGGTCGTTGTGGTCGACCCGCTCCAGGTACCGGGCCAGGGTCGGCACGCGCGCGCCGGCGAACCGGGCGCCCTTCCAGCTCCCGGCGTCGAGCCCGGCGATCTCCGTGGCGGTGAAGTCGCCGACGTTCCAGGGGGCGCGGTGGGGGAAGACCTGCTCCACGTTCGTGGTGCGCGCAAGCGTCGAGTCGTGGATGACGACCAGCTCGCCGTCCCTGGTGCGCTGCACATCGTTCTCGACCCAGTCGAAGCCGAGCCGGCGGGCCCTGTCGATGGCTTCGAGGGTGTTCTCGGGCGCGTACCCGGAGGCGCCGCGATGGGCGACGACCACGGGCCCGTCGTAGTGCCGGCCCGCCTCGGCAGCGGTGGGGACGACCAGGACACCGACGCATCCCACCAGAGTGGCGGTCGCCGCGGCTGTTCGTACGGACACGTGTACTCCTCGCGTCGAAGGATCAACGACTGGACGAAAGTGACATTTGGGCCTACGCGTGACATGTGAAGGATGGCCATTCACTGAAGGGAGTGGTGGGAGGACGTGGACCCCGCGGTCGGGTGTCGTGAGGCTTTGCCGGAAAATCGGTCTGACGTTCCTGCGGAGCCCTAATCTCGGCTCCAGCCGCGGCCGCTCCGGCAGCCGTCGACAGGGGCGCACGCGCGCGATGAACACGTGCGCGATGAACCGGAAACACCAGGGCGGAAAGGCTGCTGCGGATGCAGGGCACGGTCGACGGATTCAGCTATGGACTGGTCACACCGCTGGTGGCGTTCTTCATGGCCTGCCTCGGCGGGGCGCTGGGCCTGCGCTGCACCACCAGGTCCCTGCTCGTCACCCAGTCGTGGCGGCCCGGCTGGCTCGCGCTCGGCTCGGCGGCGATCGGGTCCGGAATCTGGACGATGCACTTCATCGCGATGATGGGCTTCACCGTGCAGGGCACGCCGATCCACTACGACAAACCGACGACCTTCGCGAGCCTGGCCGTCGCCGTCGTCATGGTGGGCGTCGGGATCTTCATCGTCGGCTACCGGGGAGCGACGGGGGCGGCCCTCTTCACGGGCGGCACGATCACCGGACTCGGCATCGCGTCGATGCACTACCTGGGCATGGCCGGGATGCGCCTGCACGGGACGCTTCAGTACAACACCTTCACCGTCGGCGTCTCCGTGGTGATCGCCATGGCCGCCGCCACCGCCGCACTCTGGGCCGCCGTCCAGGTACGCGGCTTCACATGGAGCGTCGGCGCGAGCCTCGTCATGGGCCTGGCCGTCACCGGCATGCACTACACGGGAATGGCAGCCCTCAGCGTCCACGTGCACGGGAGCGGCGGCGCCCCCGCCGGTGACACCCCCGCCGAACTCCTCGCGCCCCTGATGGTCGGCCCCCTCTGCTTCCTGATCCTGGCCGGGGCCGTGGTGGTGTTCGACCCGCTGATGCTGACGGGCAGGCCCGACCACAGGGACGCCGTCGAGGCCGCGCACCGGGCCGGCCGGACCGTGCGCCCGCTCCGGCGGACCGGCTGATCCGACCCGGTTGTCAGTGCGGGGTCGTACGGTGGATTCCATGCGGCCCGTATCCAAGATCGAACGCACGGTGGCGCCCTTCGAGGTCGTCAGTCCCTACCAGCCAAGCGGCGACCAGCCGGCAGCCATCGCCGACCTGGAGCGGCGCATCACCGCAGGTGAGAAGGACGTCGTCCTCCTCGGCGCGACCGGAACAGGTAAGTCCGCCACCACCGCGTGGATGATCGAGAAGCTTCAGCGCCCCACCCTCGTGATGGCGCCGAACAAGACGCTGGCCGCCCAGCTGGCCAACGAGTTCCGCGAACTCCTGCCGAACAACGCGGTCGAGTACTTCGTCTCGTACTACGACTACTACCAGCCCGAGGCGTACGTCCCGCAGTCGGACACCTACATCGAGAAGGACTCCTCGATCAACGAGGAGGTCGAGCGCCTGCGCCACTCCGCGACGAACTCGCTGCTCACCCGGCGCGACGTCGTCGTGGTCGCCTCCGTCTCCTGCATCTACGGCCTGGGCACGCCGCAGGAGTACGTCGACCGCATGGTGTCCCTCAAGGTCGGCGACGAGATCGACCGCGACACCCTGCTGCGCCGCTTCGTCGACATCCAGTACACGCGCAACGACGTGGCCTTCAGCCGCGGCACGTTCCGTGTGCGCGGCGACACCATCGAGATCTTCCCGGTCTACGAGGAGCTCGCCGTCCGCATCGAGATGTTCGGCGACGAGATCGAGTCCCTCTCCACCCTCCACCCCCTCACCGGCGAGGTCATCAGCGACGACGAGTCGCTGTACGTCTTCCCGGCCACGCACTACGTGGCGGGCCCCGAGCGCCTGGAGCGCGCGGCGAACGACATCGAGAAGGAGCTCGGGGAGCGCCTCACCGAGCTCGAGAAGCAGGGCAAGATGCTCGAGGCCCAGCGGCTGCGCATGCGCACCACGTACGACCTCGAGATGCTCCGCCAGATCGGCTCCTGCTCCGGCGTGGAGAACTACTCGATGCACTTCGACGGCCGCGAGCCCGGCTCCCCGCCGAACACACTCCTCGACTACTTCCCGGACGACTTCCTCCTCGTCATCGACGAGTCGCACGTCACCGTGCCGCAGATCGGCGCCATGTACGAGGGCGACGCGTCCCGCAAGCGCACCCTCGTCGACCACGGCTTCCGGCTGCCGTCCGCCCTGGACAACCGCCCCCTGAAGTGGGAGGAGTTCCAGGAGCGCGTCGGCCAGACCGTGTACCTGTCGGCGACCCCGGGAAAGTACGAACTCGCGCGCGGCGACGGCTTCGTGGAGCAGATCATCCGCCCCACCGGCCTCATCGACCCGGAGGTCGTCGTCAAGCCCACCGAGGGCCAGATCGACGACCTGGTGCACGAGATCCGCAAGCGCACCGAGAAGGACGAGCGCGTCCTCGTCACCACGCTCACCAAGAAGATGGCCGAGGACCTCACCGAGTACTTCCTCGAACTCGGCATCCAGGTCCGCTACCTGCACAGCGACGTCGACACGCTGCGCCGCGTCGAGCTGCTGCGCGAGCTGCGCGCGGGCGAGTACGACGTCCTCGTCGGCATCAACCTCCTCCGCGAGGGCCTCGACCTGCCCGAGGTCTCTCTGGTGGCGATCCTCGACGCCGACAAGGAGGGCTTCCTGCGCTCCGGCACATCCCTGATCCAGACCATCGGCCGCGCCGCGCGCAACGTGTCGGGCCAGGTCCATATGTACGCGGACAAGATCACCCCGGCGATGGAGAAGGCCATCGACGAGACCAACAGGCGCCGGGAGAAGCAGATCGCGTACAACACGGAGAAGGGGATCGACCCCCAGCCGCTGCGCAAGAAGATCAACGACATCGTCGCGTCCATCGCCCGCGAGGACGTCGACACCGAGGAACTCCTCGGCAGCGGGTACCGCAAGGGCGCGAAGGACGGCAAGGGTGCCAAGGCGCCCGTGCCCGCGCTCGGCAAGGCGGGCGCGAAGAAGACCGGCGGCAAGGCGGCGAAGGGCAAGGCGGCCGAGACCGTACCCACCGACCGTCCGGCTGCCGAACTCGCCGGGCAGATCGAGGAGTTGACCGACCGGATGCGGGCCGCCGCCGCGGATCTCCAGTTCGAGATCGCCGCACGGCTGCGCGACGAGGTGTCGGAGATGAAGAAGGAGCTGCGTCAGATGAGGGAGGCCGGGCTGGCCTGACCGGCATCGGCCCGCCTCGCACGCCCCGCTCGTCCCACGGCATGCCGGACGCTTCCGGCATGCCGTGGGGTGTGTTGCAAGACCGACACAAAGTGCTGGTCGGACTGCGGCGCTGTCAGTGGCGCTGCGTAGGGTTCCCTCAACCGTCCGGACGGGCGGTGAAGAGCACGGTTCGAGAAGCACAGTTCGAGAGGGGACGGACGCGTGACGGCCAACTTTTCCAAGGGTCCTGGTGTCAACCTGAGCAAGGGGCAGGCGATCAGCCTGCAGAAGCAGGACGGGGGCACCCTGACGGCCGTCCGGATGGGCCTCGGCTGGCAGGCCGCCCCCCGCCGCGGCCTCTTCGGCTCCCGCACCCGGGAGATCGACCTCGACGCCTCGGCGGTCCTGTTCGCGGACAAGCAGCCGGTGGACGTCGTCTTCTTCCGTCACCTCGTCAGCGACGACGGCTCCGTGCGCCACACCGGTGACAACCTCGTGGGCGGCGCGGGCCAGGGCGGCGACGACGAGGCGATCCTCGTCGACCTCCAGCGCGTCCCGGTCCACATCGACCAGATCGTCTTCACGGTGAACTCCTTCACCGGCCAGACCTTCCAGGAGGTGCAGAACGCGTTCTGCCGCCTGGTCGACGAGACCACCGGCCAGGAGCTGGCCCGCTACACGCTCGACGGCGGCGGCCAGTACACCGCTCAGATCATGGCGAAGGTGCACCGCTCCGGTGCCGGCTGGCAGATGACCGCCCTGGGCGCCCCGGCCAACGGCCGCACGTTCCAGGACCTCATGCCGGCGATCCTGCCGGGCCTGTGAGTTAGGGGAGACCGGGGCGGGCGGACGGGACGAGGGGGAGAAGGCGATGACGGCCGAGCTGGTCCGGGGGCAGAACCACCCCCTCACCGGGACCCGTCTGGAGATCCGTGTGTCGGCGGGGCGGCCCCTCGTGGCGGGCGCGACGCTCAGCGACGACCAGGGCAGGGTGCACGGCCGTGACTGGGTCGCCCACCCCGGCGCCCCCGCCCTGCCAGGACTCGAAGTCCCCCGGCAGGCGGCGGCCGACCACCGGCTCGCCGTCGACCTGGACGCCGTGTCCGAGGCCGTCCACCGTGTCAGCGTGCTGCTCGCGCTGCCCCAGGGCCCCGGCGGCCCCGACCGGTTCGGCGCCGTCGCGGCCCCCTTCGTCGCCGTCACCGGCCTCGACGGTTCGGAGGTCGCGAGCTACACCGTCACCGGCCTCGACGCCGAGTCCGCGGTCGTAGCCCTGGAGCTGTACCGCCGCCAGGGCGCGTGGAAGGTACGCGCGGTGGGCCAGGGATACGCGGGCGGCCTCGGCGCCCTCCTGACGGACCAGGGCCTGCCCGACGCGGACGCCCTCTCGGGCGAGATCCATGCGGCGGTGGCGCGGGGACTCGCGCGTACGGTGGCGCCGCCTCCACCGCGAGCGGCCGGTTCAGGCTCGGCTTCCGGTTCAGGTTCGGGTTCCGGTTCAGGCTCCCTTTCCGGTTCAGGTTCAGGTTCCGGGGTGGGTGCCATGGCGGACGCGGCGGGGGCGAGTGCGGGCGCGTCCGTCTCCGGTGACGCACCGCCGAGTACCACTCCGGCCGCCGCGGCACAGGCCCGTACCTCAGGCCAGCCGGGCGGCACGGGCAGCACCGGCAGTACGGGCAGCACCGGCAGTACGGGCAGCACCGGTGGCCCCGTCGACTACACCCACCCCGGCCGCCAGGCCCCCGCACCACCGGCCCCCGTGCCCACCGCCCCTCCCGGCGCCCCCGGACAGCCCGCCGTCCCCGTCGCCGGGGACGCGAACGGCTGGTCCATGGACGAGCGGCTGTACAACCAGGTGTGGGGCATGTTCGAGGACCTGGCCCGCACCGTCGCCGCGTACCGCAGCGCCGTCGACTTCGCGGACTCGCGCATGGAGCAGGAGCTCGACAAGGCGCTGTCCGATCCGCGCGGCCGCATCGGCGGTCAGGGTGACGCCGCGCGCGAGGCCGCCCGGGCCAAGCACGGCCGGCTCGTCGACCAGGCCAGGGAGGTCCTCGACCGGGACCTCGCCCAGCTGGCTGCCGAGTCCGCGGTCGTCGAACCCGCGCTGCCCCCGCCCTACGCGGGCTGGGACAACCCCGTCTGGCACGCGTACCGCAGCCCCATGGAGATCCCGATGGCCCTGCGCCTCGGCGACCTCCAGCTGCCCGAATCGCGCGGCACGGGCGTGCGCATCCCGATGCTCGTGCGGCTGCCCCTGGAGCGGGGGATGTGGATCGACAATGGACGCTCGGGCGGGGACGCGCTCAGCGAGCCCGGCGAGCTGCGCCGGCGCGCCATGCGGAGCGCCGTCGAGCACGCGGCGCGGCTCCTCGCGGTGTACCCGGCGGGCGAGTTCGCCGTGCACGTCATCGATCCGGCCGGGGCGGCCGCGGGCGAGCTCGCCCCGCTGGTGCGGGCCGGGGTGCTCGCGGGGCCGCCGGCCGCCGGGGTCGCGGGGGTGTCCGAGGTGCTGGCCCGGCTCACGCAGCGCGTGGACCTCGTACAGATGGCGGTCCGCGGCGGAGCGGCCGACGCGCTGCCGCCCGACCTGGACACGGCCGAACAACTGCTGATCGTCAACGACTTCCCGCACGGTTTCGACGACCGCGCGGTGACCCGGCTTCGCTACCTCGCCGACGAGGGACCCGCCGTCGGCGTCCACCTCCTGATGGTCGCCGACCGGGAGGACGCAACCGAGTACGGACCGGTCCTGGATCCGCTGTGGCGCGCGCTGCTGCGGCTGACCCCGGTGCCCGACGACCACCTCGCCGATCCCTGGGTGGGGCACGCGTGGACCTACGAGCCGCCGAGCGTCCCGCCCGGCAGCCGGGTCCTGGAGCAGGTCCTCGAAGAGGTCGCCCGAGCACGGCGGGAGCTGGGCCTCTGAGCAGTCCCGACGAGTCCTGGTCCTTGGTCCTGAACAACCCTGACCACTGCTTTTGAACTTACCTTTACCAAACCCTTTACGTTTCATGGGTGTTTCCCGTAGGCTCGGACGAGCGGAGGGGAGTACTCCCGTACGCGGCGTTCCCGTCAATACGGACCGGCATCGGTCCCGGGGCGTCGGCCCGAGGCGAGCTGCGGCCGCCCGGGTGGAAGAGACCTCCGGCAGCGACGACGCTGATCAGTAGCCGTACGACGCCGGAGGCGCAGTGGACGTATCGATGACCCTTTGGGTGCTGACCATTCTTGGTCTGGGCGCCCTGATCTCGGTCGACTTCTTCATCGGGCGCAAGCCCCACGACGTATCGATCAAGGAAGCCGGAATCTGGACGGTCGTCTGGATCGCGTTGGCGGCCCTCTTCGGGGTCGGCCTGCTGATCTGGGGGAGCGCGCAGGCCTCGGGCGAGTTCTTCGCCGGCTTCATCACCGAGAAGTCCCTGAGCGTCGACAACCTCTTCGTCTTCATCCTGATCATGGCGAAGTTCTCGGTGCCGTCCCAGCTCCAGCAGCGCGTACTGCTGTTCGGTGTGCTGATCGCCCTCGTGCTGCGCACCGTCTTCATCGCAGCCGGCGCGGCTGTCATCGCCAACTTCTCGTGGATCTTCTACCTCTTCGGCGCGTTCCTCATCTACACGGCCTGGAAGCTCGTCCAGGAGGCGATGTCGGGCGACGAGGACGAGGACTTCGAGGAGAACCGTCTCCTCAAGTCCGTCGAGAAGAAGTTCGGCGTCGCCGACCGCTACCACGGCACGAAGCTGTTCATCCGGAACAACGGCAAGCGGATCATGACGCCCCTGATGGTCGTCATGCTCGCGATCGGCACGACCGACGTGCTGTTCGCGATGGACTCGATCCCCGCGATCTTCGGCCTGACCCAGGACCCGTACATCGTCTTCACGGCCAACGCGTTCGCGCTGATGGGTCTGCGCCAGCTGTACTTCCTCATCGGCGGACTCCTCAGGAAGCTGGTCCACCTCAGCTACGGCCTGTCGGTGATCCTCGGCTTCATCGGCGTGAAGCTCGTCCTGCACGCGCTGCACGAGTCCGGGGTGCACGTGCCCGAGATCTCCATCCCGGTCTCCCTGGCCGTCATCTGCGGTGTCCTGGTGGTCACCACGATCACCAGCCTCGTCGCCTCCAGGAAGCAGGCGGCGGCGGAGGAGCAGCAGCAGGCCGGGAAGCGGATCGCCGGCGACCCGGGTGACGACGGTGCAGACGGCGCCGGGGGCGACGACGCGGCCGACGAGACCCGCAAGGACAGCGTCCAGGCCTGACCTGACACCGGCCGAGGGCGGGGAAGGAGCGCGCGGCCACCGGCCGCGCGCTCCTTCGGCGTTCGGCCTGACCAGCGCGCCCGCCCCGACTGCCGGCCCCGCCCGACCCGACCACCGTGCTCGCCCGAATCGCGCCCCCGGCACCGCCGGGGCACCATCAAAGGCATGATCGCTGGGGTTCGGAGACTGGTCACGCAATGGACGGCCGTCGTCCCCGTCCTGGCGGTCGTGCTCCTCGTGTTCACCTGGGGACGCTCCCTGCCGGGCGCCGTCGTCGGCATCGTCTCGCTCGTGCTCGCCGCATCGGTGCTCGCGGCCGTCCACCACGCCGAGGTCGTGGCCCACCGCGTCGGCGAACCCTTCGGCTCCCTCGTCCTCGCGATCGCCGTCACCGTCATCGAGGTTGCGCTGATCGTCACCCTGATGGTCGACGGCGGCGCCAAGGGGGCCACACTCGCCCGCGACACCGTCTTCGCCGCCGTCATGATCACCTGCAACGGCATCGTCGGACTGAGCCTGCTGAGCGCCTCGTTCCGGCACGGGGTGGCCGTGTTCCAGTCCGAGGGCACCGGCGGCGCACTCGCCACGGTCGCCACCCTGGCCACGCTCTGCCTGGTCCTGCCGACCTTCACCAAGACCAAGCCGGGCCCGGAGTTCTCCACCTCACAGCTGATCTTCGCGGCCGCCGCCGCGCTCATCCTGTACGGAATCTTCGTGGCGACCCAGACCGTGCGGCACCGTGACTACTTCCTGCCGATCACCAAGCAGGGCGACGTCATCGACGCCGACGACCACGCGGACATCCCCACCACCCGTACCGCCCTGACCAGTCTGGGCCTGCTCGGCCTCGCGCTGATCGCCGTCGTGGGCCTCGCCAAGGGGGTGTCGCCGACGATCGAGTCCGGTGTCGAGGCCGCCGGGATGCCGCACACCGTCGTCGGCGTGATCATCGCGCTCCTCGTCCTGCTGCCCGAGACGATCGCGGCCCTGCGCGCGGCCCGCCGCGACCGGGTCCAGACGAGCCTCAACCTCGCGCTCGGCTCCGCGATGGCGAGCATCGGGCTGACCATCCCGGCCGTCGCGATCGCCTCGTTCTGGCTGTCGGGGCCGCTCGTCCTCGGGCTCGGCTCCACGGAGATGGTGCTGCTCGCCTTGACGATGCTCGTGAGCACACTGACCGTCGTCCCCGGCCGCGCCACCCCACTACAGGGCGGCGTCCACCTCGTGGTGTTCGCGGCGTACGTGGAGCTGGCCGTCACCCCCTGAGACGGGACCCCCTGAGACGGGACCCCCTGAGACGGGGCCTCGCCGTCACCCCCTGACGGCCTCGTCATCACCACCTGACAGCCGCCGTGATACGCCCCGACAGCGCCGGCACGCTCCGTGATAGACCGAAGGGGAGCAGCAGTCCGACGCACGGAGGTCCCCTGTGCCCCGCACCCTCGCCAACGCCCCGGTCATGGTCCTGAACGGGCCGAACCTGAACCTTCTCGGCCAGCGCCAGCCGGAGATCTACGGCTCCGACACCCTCGCCGACGTCGAGGCCCTGTGCGTCAAGACGGCGACCGCGCTCGGCGGGAGCATCGACTTCCGCCAGTCCAACCACGAGGGCGAGCTGGTGGACTGGATCCACGAGGCGCGGCAGAACCACGTGGGCATCGTGATCAACCCGGCCGCCTACTCGCACACGTCGGTCGCGATCCTCGACGCCCTCAACACCTGCGACGGCCTGCCCGTCATCGAGGTCCACATCTCCAACATCCACCAGCGCGAGCAGTTCCGGCACCACTCCTACGTGTCCCTGCGGGCGGACGGAGTGATCGCCGGATGCGGCGTCCAGGGGTACGCGTTCGCCGTGGAACGCGTGGCCGCCCTGGCCGCACCCGGCGTCGCGACGGTCTAGAACCGGAGACCAGAACCGGAGACCGGAACCGAAGACGCTCAGTGCGTGAACACGCCCGGCCCGGCCGGGCGTTCGCTCACCAGCCCCGTCGGCGCCACTCGGGCAGATGCGGGCGCTCGTCGCCGAGCGTCGTGTCGTTCCCGTGCCCCGGGTAGACCCAGGTCTCGTCGGGGAGCGTCCCGAAGATCTTCGTCTCCACGTCGTCGATCAGGCTCGCGAAGGCCTTCGGGTCCTTCCACGTGTTCCCCACGCCGCCCGGGAAGAGGCAGTCCCCGGTGAAGACGTGCGGGTGGCCGTGCGGATCGTCGTAGACCAGGGCGATGGACCCGGGCGTGTGGCCGACCAGGTGCCGGGCGGTCAGCGAGACCCGGCCGACCTGGATCGTGTCCCCGTCATCGACGAGGACGTCCGTCGGCACCGGGATGCCGTCCGCGTCGAAACGGCCGGCGTACGTCCGCGCGCCCGTGGCCTCGACGACCTTGGCGAGAGCCTGCCAGTGGTCGCCGTGCTGATGTGTCGTGACGACGGACGCGATGCCGTCGTCCCCGATCAGGGTCAGCAGGGTCTCCGGGTCGGCGGCGGCGTCGATGAGAAGCTGCTCGCCGGTGTCACGGCAGCGCAGCAGATAGGCGTTGTTGTTCATCGCGCCGACCGCGACCTTGGAGATCATCAGGTCCTGAAGTTCGTGCACATCGGCCCCGCCGCCGACCTTCACCGCTCCGCTGTACGTCATGAACTCAGCCTATAGCGGGGGTACGACAGCCCGTGGGCTACAGCGGGGGTACGACGGGCAGCGGGCCGCCCTCGACGGTGAGCGCGGAGCCGTCGCGCCGTCCGCACAGCCAGCCGAGCAGCTCGGCGGGGGAGCCCGCGACGCCGACCGGACCCGTTCCGGTGCCGCCGCCCGTGGTCCACACCCGGCCGTCGTCCGACTTCAGGCCGGTCGAGGGCATGTCCGGGTGGCCCGCGAAGCGCTCGGCGAGGAAGTCGATCTCCCGCGTGACGAACTCCGGAGGCAGGTCCTCCAGTTCGTAGCCGATGCCGAGGTCGACGTGGTGCAGCTCGACCTCGATCCAGCGGCGGAACGGGATCCGGTCGGCCGAGTCCTTGACCCCGTTGCGCAGCTCGACCGTGCGGGTCCAGTCGTCCACGGTCGCCGCCCGGCGCTCCAAGCCGGTCGCGCTGGTCCGCAGGTCCTCGAGCTGCTCGCGCAGGTCCCGCGGGGCGTCGCGCTCGATGTCCGCGTCGCGCGCCTCGGCGCTCGCGTACATGGGCAGGCCGGAGAGCACGTTCCCGATCGCGTCCGCGTTGCGGGCGAGGTGGGCGAGGACGTGGCCACGGGTCCAGCCGGGAAGCCGTGACGACTCGGCCACAGCCGCGTTGTCCAGGGTGCCGACAGCGCTGAGGAGCCGGTCGGTCGCTTCACGTACAGATGCCAGGTCGCGCACATGATCGCTCATGGCGCAGACGATAGCGCCGCCACTCGATCGGGTGAAGGCGGCCGACCGTGGCCGGAATTCGAATGTGCGTGCTATAAGCTCGGGTGCAGCATCGGGCATTCTTGGTGGTCCGGGTTTGTTACCAACCATGGAAAACAGTCCATCGCTGACGGTGGCCCCCGTAGTCTCGAAAGACGGCCTCGACGGCAGTCCTCTCGGCATCCGGGGCCCCGCCCCTGTTGCTTCTCTCAGAAAGGTGCGGACCGGCGTGGCCGACCGTCTCATCGTCCGTGGCGCGCGCGAGCACAATCTCCGCAACGTCTCGCTCGACCTTCCGCGCGACTCGCTCATCGTCTTCACGGGTCTGTCGGGGTCCGGCAAGTCGTCGCTCGCCTTCGACACGATCTTCGCCGAGGGGCAGCGGCGCTACGTCGAGTCGCTCTCCTCGTACGCCCGGCAGTTCCTCGGCCAGATGGACAAGCCGGACGTCGACTTCATCGAGGGCCTCTCGCCGGCCGTCTCGATCGACCAGAAGTCGACCTCGCGCAACCCGCGCTCCACGGTCGGCACCATCACCGAGGTCTACGACTACCTGCGCCTGCTCTTCGCGCGCATCGGCAAGCCGCACTGTCCCGAGTGCGGCCGCCCCATCTCGCGCCAGTCGCCCCAGGCCATCGTCGACAAGGTCCTCGCTCTGCCCGAGGGCAGCCGCTTCCAGGTCCTCTCGCCGCTCGTGCGGGAGCGCAAGGGCGAGTTCGTCGACCTCTTCAGCGACCTCCAGACCAAGGGCTACAGCCGCGCCCGGGTCGACGGTGAGACCGTCCAGCTTTCGGACCCGCCCACCCTGAAGAAGCAGGAGAAGCACACCATCGAGGTGGTCGTCGACCGCCTCACGGTGAAGGAGTCCGCCAAGCGCCGCCTCACCGACTCCGTCGAGACCGCACTCGGCCTCTCCGGAGGCATGGTCGTCCTCGACTTCGTCGACCTCCCCGAGGACGACCCCGAGCGCGAGCGCATGTTCTCGGAGCACCTGTACTGCCCGTACGACGACCTGTCCTTCGAGGAGCTGGAGCCCCGCTCCTTCTCCTTCAACTCGCCCTTCGGCGCCTGCCCGGACTGCTCCGGCATCGGCACGCGCATGGAGGTGGACCCCGAGCTGATCGTCCCCGACGAGGACAGGACGCTCGACGCGGGCGCCATCCACCCCTGGTCGCACGGACACACCAAGGACTACTTCGGACGCCTCATCGGGGCGCTCGCCGACGCGTTGGGATTCCGGACCGACATCCCCTTCGCGGGCCTGCCGCAGCGCGCCAAGAAGGCCCTCCTGTACGGCCACAAGACGCAGATCGAGGTCCGCTACCGGAACCGGTACGGCCGCGAGCGGGTCTACACGACCCCCTTCGAAGGAGCCGTCCCGTTCGTCAAGCGGCGCCACAGCGAGGCCGAGAGCGACTCCAGCCGCGAGCGCTTCGAGGGCTACATGCGCGAGGTGCCCTGCCCCACCTGTGAGGGCACCCGCCTGAAGCCGATCGTCCTGGCCGTCACGGTGATGGAGAAGTCCATCGCCGAGGTCTCCGCGATGTCCATCAGTGACTGCGCGGACTTCCTGGGCGAGCTGAAGCTCGACGCGCGCGACAAGAAGATCGCCGAGCGGGTCCTCAAGGAGGTCAACGAGAGGCTCCGCTTCCTCGTCGACGTCGGCCTCGACTACCTCTCGCTCAACCGCGCGGCCGGCACCCTGTCCGGCGGTGAGGCCCAGCGCATCCGCCTCGCGACGCAGATCGGCTCCGGCCTCGTCGGCGTGCTCTACGTCCTGGACGAGCCCTCGATCGGCCTGCACCAGCGCGACAACCATCGCCTCATCGAGACGCTCGTACGACTGCGCGACATGGGGAACACGCTCATCGTCGTGGAGCACGACGAGGACACCATCAAGGTCGCCGACTGGGTCGTCGACATCGGCCCCGGCGCGGGCGAGCACGGCGGCAAGGTCGTGCACAGCGGCCCCTTGAAGGAGCTGCTGACCAACGCCGAGTCGATGACCGGCCAGTACCTGTCGGGCAAGAAGTCCATCGCCCTGCCGGACATCCGGCGCCCCATGGACCCGACCCGCAGGCTGACCGTCCACGGCGCGCGCGAGAACAACCTGCGCGACATCGACGTGTCGTTCCCGCTCGGCGTCCTGACCGCCGTCACCGGAGTCTCCGGATCCGGCAAGTCGACCCTGGTCAACGACATCCTCTACACGCACCTCGCCCGCGAGCTGAACGGGGCGCGCAGCGTTCCCGGGCGGCACACGCGCGTGGACGGCGACGACCTCGTCGACAAGGTCGTGCACGTCGACCAGTCGCCCATCGGCCGCACACCGCGCTCGAACCCGGCGACGTACACCGGGGTCTTCGACCACGTCCGCAAGCTGTTCGCCGAGACCACCGAGGCGAAGGTCCGCGGCTATCTGCCCGGGCGCTTCTCCTTCAACGTCAAGGGCGGCCGCTGCGAGAACTGCTCCGGCGACGGCACGATCAAGATCGAGATGAACTTCCTGCCGGACGTCTACGTCCCGTGCGAGGTGTGCCACGGAGCGCGGTACAACCGCGAGACGCTGGACGTCCACTACAAGGGCAAGTCCATCGCCGAGGTCCTGGACATGCCCATCGAGGAGGCCCTCGGCTTCTTCGAGGCGGTCCCGGCGATCTCCCGCCACCTGCGCACGCTGAACGACGTCGGCCTCGGCTACGTCAGGCTCGGCCAGTCCGCGCCGACCCTCTCCGGAGGCGAGGCCCAGCGTGTGAAGCTGGCCAGCGAGCTCCAGAAGCGGTCCACGGGCCGTACGGTCTACGTGCTCGACGAGCCGACCACCGGCCTGCACTTCGAGGACATCAGCAAGCTCATCACCGTCCTGTCGGGCCTCGTCGACAAGGGCAACACGGTGATCGTCATCGAGCACAACCTCGACGTCATCAAGACGGCCGACTGGGTCGTCGACATGGGCCCCGAGGGCGGGAACGGCGGCGGCCTCGTGGTCGCCGAGGGCACCCCGGAAGAGGTCGCGGGCGTGCCGGCCAGCCACACCGGCAAGTTCCTGCGCGACATCCTCGGCGCCGACCGTTTCAGCGACGCGACGGTACCCGCCGCGCGTTCGAGGAAGACGGCCGCGGCCAAGAACGCGACCCCGGTGAAGAAGGCCGTCGCGGCGAAGACGGTCGCGGCGAAGACCCCGGCCAAGAAGGTCGCCACGGCCAACACCACCAAGACCACCAAGGCCGCGGCCACCACCAAGACCACCAAGGCCGCGGCGAAGAAGACCGCGACCAGGTCCACGCGGGCCCGTAAGGCCTGAGCGCGGGCGGTCCGCGACCGCACAAAAAACACGGCGCCCCACGGGAACTCCCCGTGGGGCGCCGTGCGTTCATCTGTCAGCCACCCTGGCCCTGCGGCTCGACGAACTGCATGTCCAGCTGAATCTTGACAACATCACCAAGGAAACCGGCCCCGAAGTCCAGGCCGAAGTCACTCCGCCGGATCTCGCCCGTCGCCTCGAATCCCGCATGCCGGCTCCCGTCCACCGCCACGTCCACCACCCCGCCGAACTCGACGGCGAGCGACACCGGCCGCGTCACGTCACCGATGGTCAACTCGCCCTCCAGGGACCAGTCGTCGTCCTTCCCCGACACGCGGTGCGAGACATACGTCATCGTCGGACGGCGCTCCACGTCCAGCAGGTCGGCCGCGCGGACGTGCGCGTCACGGTCCGCGTTGCCCGTGTCGATGGAAGCCAGTGCGATGGTGGCGCTCACCCCGATGTCGTCCACCCTCTCGCCGACACGCAGCGATGCCTCCACCTGCGCGAAGCGCCCCCGCACCTTCGAGATCCCGAGATGCCGGATGGCGAAGTTCACCGCCGAGTGCAGCGGGTCGAGGGTCCAGTCGCCGACCGCCAGGGGAAGAGCGGGGGCCGAAGTGGTGGCAGTGGCCGAGGAGTTGTCGTCGAAAGTCATGCGTCCACCCTGTGGCCGTCGGCGCATCGGAGGGAGACCGGGCGAAGGGTGGTAGTGACAGGGCCACGATCCGCCGGCCCGGCGTTGGTAGGTTCGACGGGTGAGCGACAACGAGCTGGGCACCTATCTCCGCACCCGTCGTGAAGCCGTCACACCCGCGGAGGTGGGGCTGCCCGTGGGCGCTCGGCGTCGCACTCCGGGCCTGCGCCGCTCCGAGCTGGCCACGCTCGCCGGCATCAGCGTCGAATACCTCACCCGCCTCGAACAGGGCCGCGACCGCAACCCGTCCCCCCAGGTCCTCGGCGCCCTCGCCGACACGCTGAATCTGAGCATCGACGAGCGCCTCCTGCTGCGCCGCCTCGCCAAGGCGTCCGGCGCCGACGCCGTGATGTGCACCGGGGCCGTCGATCCCCCCTCGCGCACGGTCCGTCCCACCGTGCGCGCCATCCTCGACCGCCTCGAACCCACGCCGGCCGTCCTCGTCAACTGGTTCGGCGACGTCATCACACACACCGACGCCTACGACCGGTACGCCCGCCCGCTCGGCATCCTCGACGCCGGACAGCCGAACATCCTGCGGTACGTCTTCACCGACGAGCGCGCCCGCACGATGTACCCCGAGTGGGAGCGGGTGGCCGACGAGCAGATCGCCCATCTCCGGCACGAGGCCCCGCTCCAGGACCCACACGTCACCGCGCTCGCCGACGAGCTGACCGTCACCGCGGGCGCCTGCTTCGCCGACCGGCTCGCGGCCGTCCCCACCCCGCCCCGGCGCACCGGCGTGGACCTCGTCGCCCACCCGGAAGCCGGCACGCTGCGCCTGGCCTACGAGACGCTGTTCCTGCCGGACGCCGACGGCCGGCGCCTTGTCGTCCACCTGCCGGCCGACGATGCCACCGCGGCCGCCCTGGACCGCCTCAACGGCCGCAGGCCCGGGGCGCTGCGCGCGGTGAACGGCTGACCGAGGCGGGCCGACGGGTGACTGGGTCGGGCCAGGCCGGGCCGGGTCGGTCCAACAGTGGTTACAGCGGCGGGAGTTCGGATGCGAACGGGGGTTCCGCGCCCGCCCGTGAGCAGGTGATTGCCGCGGCGCGGGCGGCGAAGCGCAGCAGCCGGTGCCACTCGTCCGCGCCGAGGCCCGCCACCGCCTCCACCGACAGGGTGTCCCACGTGGCCAGTCCGTGCAGCAGTGCCGCGTTCACGGTGTCGCCCGCGCCGATCGTGTCCACGACGTCGACCCGCTCACCCGGCACGTCGTAGCGTGCGCCGCCCCGCGTGAAGACCGTCAGGCCATCGCCCCCGCGCGTGATCACAACGGCCGCGGGACCCGAGGCCAGCCACTCCTGCGGGGTGCCGCCCAGCCACTCGGCGTCCTCCTCGGACAACTTGAGCAGGCCGGTCGAGGGCAGCCAGTTCTTGAAGCGCGCCCGGTACGCGTCCGGGTCGGGGATGAGGACGGCCCGGATGTTCGGGTCGAGCGCGGTGAACACGCCCTGGGTCGCCGCCGCCCGCATCAGCTCCTCGTAGGCGGTCGCGCCCGGCTCCAGGACCAGCGAGCACGTACCGAACGACACCGCGCGCGTGCCCGGCGGTAGACGGTCGGGCACGGCGAAGAGCCGGTCGGCCGTGCCCTCGACGTAGAACGAGTAGCCGGCCGAGCCGTCCGAGCCGATCGACGCGACCGCCAGCGTCGTCGGTTCGGCGCCCCGCTGGACGTACGACACGTCCACGCCCGCCCCCGCCAGACCGCCGAGCAGGGCCTGGCCGAACGCGTCGTGCGAGACCCGTGAGCAGAAGGCCACGGGGGAGCCGAGCCGGCCGACGGCCACCGCGGTGTTGTAGGGGCCGCCGCCGAGCCGGGGCGCGAGCGCGGGCAGGACGTCACCGTCACCGGCGCCCCCGCCCTGCGGCACGAGGTCGATCAGGGCCTCTCCGGCGACGACTATCACGGGTGGTTCCTTTCGGGCTGAACGGCGGATCGGTGAAGCGGAGGAGCGGAGGAGCGGAGGAGCGGAGGAGCGGTCGGACGCTTCGGGGTGTGCCAGGCGTGCCGGACGCACCAGGTGTGCCCGGCGTGCCACAGGCTAGAGGCTCGCGGGCTCCGGCACACCGTCCAGGCCGGAAGCGGGCACGTCCGGGACTGAATCGGGCAGCCCCTTCGCGTCGGGACGCAGCGTGGCTACGGAGACGGCCGTGAACACGGCCACCATCCCCGCCATGAGCAGATACGTGGGGGCGAAGCCGAGGCTGTCGTAGCCGATGCCGGCCAGCGGAGAGATGATCGCCGCGCCGAGCTGCGCCGCGAGCTGGAAGCCGACCAGGTAGATCGAGGACGACAGCCGGGACTCGAAGTGCTGGTTGATGTACTTGAAGATCGCGATCAGCATGATCGGCAGTTCGGCCGCGTGCATCAGCTTGACCGCCGAGATCGCCAGAGGGTCCGTGACAAGGCCGGACAGGCCGATGCGGGTGGCCATGATGCAGCCGGACAGGAGCAGGGACCGCTTCGGCCCGAGCCGGTTCACGAGGAACGGCGCGAGGGCCATGCCGCCGGCCTCCAGGAAGACCTGGAAGGAGTTCAGGTCGCTGTACATCTGGTTGCCCTCGGCCCTGGTGCTGAACAGCGACGAGAAGTACGAGGGGAACATCTGGTCGTACGTGTTGTACGTCGCCGTCACCGCGACCACGAAGAGCAGCAGGCCCCAGAACGCGGGGTAGCGCAGCAGAGAGCGCACGTCGGTGAGGGAGACCGACGACGCGGCGGCGTCCACGGCGGCCGAGCGGCGGCCGTCCGTGACGCGGATCGCCGCGATGAGGGCGACGAAGACGGCGGCGGAGACGGACGCGGCCCAGAAGTTGAGCTTCGGGTCGATGTTGAACAGCCGCCCGGCGAAGAACGTCGCGGCGGCCCAGCCCAGCGAGCCGAACATGCGGGCCCGGCCGAACTCGAAGCCGTGGAAGCGGCCGAGGCGCTCGGTGTAGCTCTCCAGGGTGGCGACGGCGACCGCGAAGGCCATGGCCAGGTAGGCGGAGCCGACGACGAGGCCGAGGGCGAAGTGGGACTTGAGCAGGGGCCCGTACACGTAGATGTACATCGGGCCGACCAGCAGCATCAGGCCGCCGATCCAGTAGAGGAGGTTCTTGCGCAGGCCCAGCTTGTCCTGGACGTAGCCGTACAGGGGCATGGTCACCAGACAGCCGACGGCGTTGGCGCTGATGACGAGGGAGCTGCGGCCCGCGGAGAGGCCGATGTCCTGGGTGAGCCAGATCGAGAAGAGCGACCAGGACAGCGACCAGGTCACGAAGAACATGAAGAGCGCGGCACTGGCGAGCGTGAAGTTCAGGCGGCGCCTGCTGCGGGTCCCGGGGGCGGTCCCGGGAGCGGTGCTGGGGACGGCGCCGTCGGGGCGGGGGGATACGACGGGGGACACGGGGGGTGCCGCCGCGGCGGGGCCCGTCGTCGTGTGTTCGGTCATGTGCTGCGCTCCTTCGCGCCTCTCGCGCCGTCTCATGATGCCGGAACGGGAAGCTCCGGTAGAGACCTAGCACGTGCTAGATGGCGACAACTATCACGTGTTAGGTTCGTTAAATCAAGGTTCCGGCGGCATGACAATTCGGGCAGCGCCCCAGGGCAACAGGCAGCGCACCAGGGCGAAAGACAGAGCCCGAAGGCGAAAGACAGTGCCCGAAAGCGACAGACAGCGCCCGAAGGCGACAGGCAGAGCCAGACGTCGCCGGCAACCGGAGACCACCGGTCAACAGAGAGAGCAGGGAGCCGACGACATGGCTGACCGCAATGTGCCCCGCCACCACGTCAGGCCCGCCGCGGGACAGTGGTGCAACGACCCCAACGGCCCGCTCTTCCACGACGGCCGTTACCACCTCTTCTTCCAGCACAACCCCGGCGCGCCCGTGTGGGGCGACATCCACTGGGGCCACGCGTCGAGCCCCGACCTGGTGCGCTGGACCGACCACGGCATCGCGCTCGCGCCCACCCCCGGAACACGCGACGAGCTCGGCGTCTGGTCGGGCTGCGCGGTCGTCGACGACGGCGTGCCGACCGCCGTCTACACCGGCATGGACCGCCACGACGGCATCGGCTCCGTCATGCTCGCCCGCGCGGCCGCCCCGGACATCTCGGCGTTCAAGGCGGAGCCCGAACCGGTTGTGCCGGGTCCCCCGGCCGGCCTCGACCTGACCGCGTTCCGTGACCCGTACCTCTTCACGTACGAGGGGCAGCGCTGGGCGGTCGTGGGGGCCGGGCACCGCGGCGGCCTGCCGGACGTCCTCCTCTACCGCGTCGACGCGCTGACGGACTGGACGTACGCGGGTTCGCTGATCGACGGGAGCGACCCCGTCGCCGCGCGCGCGGCCGCACCGGCGACCGCGTGGGAGTGTCCGGCGCTGCTGCCCGCGGGTGACGGCCGCTGGGTGCTCATGCTCTCGCTCTGGATCGACGACATCACGTACGCGACCGCGTACCTGGCCGGCGAACTGCGGCCCACGCCGGACGGCGGCCTGTGCTTCGCCGCCGCGTCGGGCGGGGTGCTCGACCACGGGCGTGACTTCTACGCACCCACCGCGCTGGTCGAGGGCGACCGCACCCTCGTGTGGGGGTGGAGCTGGGAATCGCGCACGGAGGCCGAGTCCGTGGCGGCGGGCTGGGCCGGGTGCCTGTCGCATCCGCGCGAGATCGGGCTGCACGCGGACGGTTCGCTGCGGGTGGCGCCCGCGCGGGAGCTGACGGCGCTGCGCCGCACGCCGCTCCGCCTCGGCGAGGAGCTTCCGCAGGCCTACGAGGTGGTGCTCGACGTCGCCGCCGCGCAGCCGGACACCGAGGCAGAACTGCGGCTCGGCCCCGCGGTCGCGCTGCGGGTCAACCCCACCAGGGGCACGCTCACCCTCGACAGGAGCGGTGCGCCGGCGACGGCCACGCATCCGTACCGGCGGTCGGACACGGTGACCGCGGGCGCGGGTGTCACGTCGCCGGGCGGACGGCTGCGGGTGTTCGTGGACGGCCCGCTGATCGAGGCATTCTGGGACGAGCGGGTCATGCTCACGGAGAAGATCCACCCGGCCCCGGCGGGCCCGCTGGCGGCGGAAGTCACGCAGGGGGCGGGGGAGTTGACGGTGGAGGCGTGGGGGTACGGGGGCTGAAGCCCACGCGTGACGGCCACCCGGCGGTCACGCCCGTCCCGGCCCGGCGCCCACCCATCCCCGCCCGGCCCCCGCCAGGCGTCACCGGACCGGTGCCACCACCGACGCGCGTTCGATCACCGGGCATTCCAGGACCCGTCGGGTCGTGGGGTCGACGTCCTCGTTCGTGGCCACCGAGTCCAGGAGCAGGTCGACGGCCGCCGCACCCATCGCGTGGTGCGGCAGCGCGATCGTCGTCAGGGCCGGGACGAGCCGGTCGGCCATCTGGTCCTGGTCGTCGTAGCCGACCACCGAGAGTTCGTCGGGGACCGAGATGCCGAGCCGGGCGGCGGCGAGCAACACCCCCGTGGCCACACGGTCGTTGGCGCAGACGATGCCCGTCGGGCGCGCGCCCGGGTCCGGCGTGTCCAGGACGCGCAGCGCGCCCGCGTAGCCCTCGTCGATCTGCCAGCCCACCCGCACGGTCCACTCGGGGCGGGCCTTCAGGCCGGCGGCGCGCAGCCCGTCACCGAAGCCGCGGGCCCGGTCGGAGGCCGCGATGTCGTCCGTCTCGCCGCCGAGCAGCGCGATGTCCCGGTGGCCCGCCCGGATCAGTACGTCGACGGCGGACCGGCCGCCGCCGCGCTCGTCGGCGACCACGGAGGCGTACGAACCAGGGCCGCGCGCCACGCAGTTGGCGAGCACGCAGCGCTCCGGCGCCAGGGCGCCCGGCACGCTCGTGCTGCGCATCGACATCGCGGCGTACACGATGCCGTCGACCCTGCGGGCGCGCAGCTCGGCGACGGCCTCGGCCTCGAGGGCGGGGTCCTTGCGGGACTCCAGGAGCAGTACCTGGTGCCCACGCGCGCGTGCCGCCTCCATCGCGCCCAGGACCATGCGCCCCGCGAAGGGACTCGTCGCGATCTCGTCGCTGAGCATGCCGATGACGGCACTGCGGCGCTTGCGCAGGGACCGGGCCACCTCGTCCGGGCGGTAGCCGAGCTGGTCGGCCGCCGCCTTGATCTTCGCCTGGGTGTCGGCGGAGAGGTTGCCCTGCGCCCGGCCGCTGAAGACGAAGGACACGGCGGCACGTGAGACGCCGGCGAGCTCGGCCACGTCACGGGCGGTGGGGCGGTTCACGCGGTGTTCTCCCGGGGGCGGCGAGGCGGATGGCGTCCGGTACAGGATGGCGCAGGCCGGCGCGCAATCGTAGCGGCGAGTTCGGTGGGGTCTGCGAGGTCGGCCAGGTCGGTGAGGTCGGCGCGATCGTAGGGACGAGGGTGGTGCGCGATCGTCAGCACCCAGGGTCCCACGAGACGTCACCCGCCCCACCGGTATCGTCGGATCCGTCACCGATGTGCGCCCTGCCGTCCGTCAGCGCCGTCGGTCAACACCATCCGTCAGCGAAGTGCGCCCTGCCGCGCCCCGACCACCCCTGGAGTCCTCATGTCCGGCACGCCCCCCACCCGCCGAACCGTGCTGCGGGGTGTCGCGCTCGCCGGGACCGCCGGGCTCGGGATCGCCGCCTGCTCGCCCGGCGGCTCGGGCGGCGGGCCGGCCGCGGCGCCGACGGCCCCCGTCGACCTCGGCAAGGCCGACGAGGTGCCCGTGGGCGGCGCGAAGCTGTACCAGGACGAGAACGTGGTCGTCAGCCGCCCCTCGGCCGACAAGTACACGGCGTTCAGCACGATCTGCACGCACCGGCAGTGCCCCATCACCATGCTCGAAGGCACGGAGCTGACCTGCCCCTGCCACGGCAGCAAGTTCGACGCCACGACCGGCAAGGTGCTGCACGACCCGGCGACGGTGCCGCTGGCGAAGCTGTCGGTCGAGGTCAAGAACGGCAAGCTCGTCGCCGGCCCGTCGGCCTGACGCCCGCCGCACCCCGCCTGTCCCGCCCCGCCTCGGCCTGACGCCCGCCACACCCCGCCTGTCCCGCAGCCTCATGCCGGTCGTAAGTCCCACGCCGGCCCGCAGCCCCACGCCGGTCGTCAGTCCCAGTCCCACCCGATCCCCAGGATTCCCGCCCGCACCTGCGGTTCGACCAGGTGGACCGAGCGGTGTGGGCCGCTGAGCGCCAGGTCCTGGCCGCCGCCGCGCGGGGCCGCCGCGGAGTGCTGGGTGAAGCGGTGGCAGCGCGCGGGCAGCTCGCCGTCCGCGAACCTGACCTGGAGCGCGTACTGGCCGCCCGCGGCACCGAAGGCGCGCAGATACTCCGACGTGGGGCCCGCCGTGCCGTCCTCGAAGCCGTAGCGGAAGAGGAACGTGTCGCCCGCCCGCAGCCGGGCGTCGAACAGCAGCTCCGCCACGACGACGCCCGTCTCGCGGTGCCGCCGCACCCGCCCCGTACGGCAGTTCTCCAGGGCGCGCACCGAGACGTGTTCGGGGCTGCACCCCGGGTCGCCGTGGTGGACGGCCACATAGCGGTCGACGCCGTCCCGGTGGGCGCGCACGATGTGCTGCGAGTCGTGGCCGAGGAGTTCACGGCCGACGCCGATCCGGACCCGCTCGTGCCGGCCGACGGTGTGCAACCCTCCGTCCGGGGGCGAGCCCAGTTCGGCGAGGAACCGTTCGAGTACGCCGGACGCCTCGACGAGGGAGCGGTAGGAGCGGGTCCTGGGGCGTTGCCGGGCCGCGTGTTCCTCGTCCTTGGCGAGCAGCCGGATCAACGACTCCTCGGGCAGTTCAAGGATCTCTTCCAGGGCGCGTACCGCCCGTAGGGACTCGGTGCGCTGCGGGCGCCTCGCGCCCTGCTGCCAGTAGCTCAGACTGGTGACGCCGACCGAGACGCCGTGCCGCGTCAGGTGGTGCCGCACACGGTGCAGCGGCAGCCCGCGCGCGGTGATCGCGGCCCGCAGGGCGACGTGGAAGGGCCCCGCCCGCAGGGCCGCCTCCAGCTCTGGCGAGCCGGCTTGCGCCTGCTGTGCGCCGTACGGCATCCAGGGACCTCCCGGTGAACGACATGGCGCTGCGCACACGGTGCGGCCCCAATTCACCCGGCATTGAAGCGTGTTGACCTGCACCGGACAAGGCTCGGCGCGCAACCGGCTCCCGCGACGGGCCGGTGACCGCCCTCTCCGGAACCGGTGACCGCCCTCTCCGGAACCGGTGACCGCCCTCTCCGGAACCGGTGACCGCCCTCTCCGGAACCGGTGATCGCCCCCGGTAAACGCGTGCGCAACCTCACTGTCGGCCCCCGCAAGTAGGGTGTCTGACATGGCCGACCCCTCCAGCTACCGCCCCCAGCCGGGACAGATCCCGGACTCGCCAGGGGTGTACAGGTTCCGTGACGAGCACCGCCGGGTGATCTACGTCGGGAAGGCGAAAAGCCTGCGCCAGCGCCTGGCCAACTACTTCCAGGACCTGGCGAACCTGCACCCCCGCACCCGAACGATGGTCACCACGGCGGCGTCCGTGGAGTGGACCGTGGTGTCCACGGAGGTCGAGGCCCTGCAGCTGGAGTACTCCTGGATCAAGGAGTACGACCCCCGGTTCAACGTCAAGTACCGCGACGACAAGAGCTATCCGTACCTCGCGGTCACGATGAACGAGGAGTTCCCGCGCGTCCAGGTCATGCGCGGCCAGAAGAAGAAGGGCGTGCGCTACTTCGGCCCCTACGGGCACGCCTGGGCGATCCGCGACACCGTCGACCTCCTGCTGCGCGTCTTCCCCGTCCGCACCTGCTCCGCGGGCGTGTTCAAGAACGCCGCCCGCACCGGCCGCCCCTGCCTCCTCGGCTACATCGGCAAGTGCTCGGCCCCGTGCGTCGGCCGCGTCTCGCCCGACGAACACCGCGAACTGGCCGAGGATTTCTGCCACTTCATGACCGGCCGCACCGGCACGTACCTCCGCCGGCTCGAGAAGGACATGACGGACGCCGCCGAGGAGATGGAGTACGAGCGCGCCGCGCGCCTGCGTGACGACATAGAGGCGCTGCGCAAGGCGATGGAGAAGAGCGCCGTCGTCCTCGCCGACGCCACGGACGCCGACCTGATCGCCCTCGCCGAGGACGAGCTGGAGGCCGCCGTGCAGATCTTCCACGTGCGGGGCGGGCGCGTGCGCGGCCAGCGCGGCTGGGTCACGGACAAGGTCGAGGCGGTCACCAGCGGTGACCTCGTCGAACACGCGCTCCAGCAGCTGTACGGCGAGGAGCGCGGCGACGCCGTGCCCAAGGAGGTCCTCGTCCCCGCGCTGCCCGAGCCCCTGGAACCCGTACAGGAATGGCTCACCGCCCGCCGCGGGTCGAACGTGTCGCTGAGGATCCCGCAGCGCGGCGACAAGAAGGCCCTCATGGAGACCGTCCACCGGAACGCGCAGCAGGCGCTCGCCCTCCACAAGACCAAGCGCGCCTCCGACCTCACCACGCGCTCGCGCGCCCTCGAGGAGATCGCCGGGGCCCTCGACCTGGACAGCGCCCCGCTGCGGATCGAGTGCTACGACATCTCGCACCTCCAGGGCGACGACGTCGTGGCCTCCATGGTCGTCTTCGAGGACGGCCTGGCCAGGAAGAGCGAGTACCGGCGCTTCCAGATCAAGGGCTTCGAGGGGCAGGACGACGTCCGCTCCATGCACGAGGTGATCACGCGCCGGTTCAAGCGGTACCTCGCCGAGAAGGAGAAGTCGGGGGAGTGGTCGGACGACGAGGAGACGCTGCTCGACGGCGCCCCCGCCTCGACGCTCACGGAGGAGGACGGGCGGCCCAAGCGGTTCGCGTACCCGCCCCAGCTCGTCGTCGTCGACGGCGGGCAGCCGCAGGTCGCGGCGGCCCAGCGGGCCCTCGACGAGCTGGGCATCGACGACATCGCGGTGTGCGGCCTGGCCAAGCGCCTCGAAGAGGTCTGGGTGCCGGACGAGACCGACCCGGTGATCCTGCCGCGCACCAGCGAGGGTCTCTACCTCCTCCAGCGGGTACGTGACGAAGCGCACCGGTTCGCGATCACGTACCAGCGCACCAAGCGGGCCAAGCGCTTCAGGGCAGGGCCGCTCGACGAGGTGCCCGGACTCGGGGACACCCGCAAGCAGGCCCTGATCAAGCACTTCGGTTCGGTGAAACGGCTGCGATCCGCCACAATCGATCAGATCTGCGAGGTTCCCGGCATAGGCCGCAAGACCGCCGAGACGATCGTGGCGGCCTTCGCGCGCGCGGAGCCCTCCGCACCGGCCGTGAACACGGCCACAGGAGAGATCATTGAAGACGAGGACCCCGCGGCCCCCGCCGCGGCAGCCTCGGACGAACGACGGGGGCAGGAGTCATGAACGAGAACGAGCAGGGCGCGCAGGAAGCACCACAGCCGGCCCCCGACGACCGGGCGGACCGGGCGGCGGACACCGACGGAGAACAGGTGAGTACGGGTACGGCCGTCGAGGCCCCCGGGGTGCCCGAAGCGGCCATCCCCGAGCTGGTGATCATCTCCGGAATGTCCGGCGCCGGACGTTCCACGGCGGCCAAGTGTCTGGAGGACCTCGGCTGGTTCGTCGTCGACAACCTGCCGCCCGCGCTGATCCCCACCATGGTGGAGCTGGGCGCCCGCTCCCAGGGGAACGTCGCCCGGATCGCCGTCGTCGTGGACGTCCGCGGCCGCCGGTTCTTCGACGACCTCCACCAGTCCCTCGCCGACCTGGAGTCCCGCCAGGTCACCCGGCGGATCGTCTTCCTGGAGTCCTCCGACGAGGCTCTGGTGCGCCGCTTCGAGTCCGTGCGCCGTCCGCACCCCCTCCAGGGCGACGGCCGCATTGTCGACGGCATCGCGGCCGAGCGCGAGCTCCTGCGCGAGCTGCGCGGCGACGCCGACCTGGTCATCGACACCTCCAGCCTGAACGTGCACGAACTGCGCGCCAAGATGGACGCCCAGTTCGCCGGCGAGGAGGAGCCCGAGCTGCGGGCCACCGTCATGTCGTTCGGCTTCAAGTACGGCCTGCCCGTCGACGCCGACCTCGTCGTCGACATGCGCTTCCTGCCGAACCCGCACTGGGTCCCCGAGCTGCGCCCCTTCACCGGCGTGAACGAGGAGGTGGCGAACTACGTCTTCGGCCAGCCCGGCGCCAAGGAGTTCCTCGACCGGTACACGGAGCTGCTCCAGCTCATCGCGGCCGGCTACCGCCGCGAGGGCAAGCGGTACGTGACCATCGCGGTCGGCTGCACGGGCGGCAAGCACCGCTCCGTCGCCATGTCGGAGAAGCTCGCCGCGCGCATCGCGGCGGAGGGCGTGGAGACCGTGGTCGTCCACCGGGACATGGGCCGCGAATGACCGGACGTACGCTGCGGCTCACCAGTCGGCTGCGCAGCAGAAGCACCTCCCCGAGCCGGCGCAAGGGCGCGACGCCCAAGGTCGTCGCCCTCGGCGGCGGCATGGGCCTGTCCGCGTCCCTCGCGGCCCTGCGCCGCATCACCGGCGACCTCACCGCCGTGGTCACCGTCGCGGACGACGGCGGCTCCAGCGGCCGTCTGCGCGACGAGCTGGGCGTCCTGCCGCCCGGCGACCTGCGCAAGGCCCTCGCGGCGCTGTGCGGGGACGACGACTGGGGCCAGACCTGGGCCCGCGTCATCCAGCACCGCTTCCAGTCCCAGGGCGACCTGCACGAACACGCGGTCGGCAATCTGCTGATCGTCGCCCTGTGGGAGCAGCTCGGCGACCATGTGCAGGCCCTCGACCTGGTCGGCAAGCTGCTCGGCGCGCACGGGCGCGTGCTGCCCATGTCCGCGGTTCCGCTGGAGCTCCAGGCCCTGGTCAAGGGCCATGACCCGCAGCGCCCCGACGACGTCGACACCGTGCGTGGACAGGCCACGGTGGCCCTCACGCCCGGCGAGGTGCAGTCCGTGCACCTCGTGCCGAACGACCCGCCGGCCGTCCCCGAGGCCGTCGCCGCCGTGCTCGACGCCGACTGGGTGGTGCTCGGCCCCGGCTCCTGGTTCTCCTCCGTCATCCCGCACCTGCTGGTCCCCGAGCTGCTCGACGCGCTCATCGAGACGAAGGCCCGCAGGGTCCTCTCGCTGAACCTCGCGCCGCAGCCCGGAGAAACCGAGGGGTTCTCACCGCAGCGTCATTTGGAGGTTTTGGGACGACACGCCCCTAAACTCGCCCTGGACGTGGTGCTGGCCGACGAGGCCGCCGTGCCCGATCGCGAGTCTCTTACCGACGCCGCCAAGGAGCGCTTCGGCGCCGCGGTCGAGCTGGCGCCCGTGGCCAGGCCCGACGGGACTCCGAGGCATGATCCGGAGCTGTTGGCCGCCGCGTACGACCGTATTTTTCGGATGCATGGAAGGATCGGCCCATGGCGATGACGGCAGCGGTGAAGGACGAAATCTCCCGGCTTCCCGTCACCCGGACCTGCTGCAGAAAGGCAGAGGTCTCGGCCATCCTGCGGTTCGCGGGCGGGCTGCACCTGGTGAGCGGCCGCATCGTGATCGAGGCGGAGCTAGACACCGCGATGGCGGCACGACGGCTGAAGCGGGACATCCTCGAGATCTTCGGGCACAGCTCGGAACTGATCGTGATGGCGCCCGGCGGGCTGCGCCGGGGCTCGCGCTTCGTCGTACGGGTCGTGGCGGGCGGTGACCAGCTGGCCCGCCAGACCGGACTCGTGGACGGCCGCGGCCGTCCGATCAGGGGGCTCCCGCCGCAGGTGGTCTCGGGGGCCACCTGCGACGCGGAGGCTGCCTGGCGCGGCGCTTTCCTGGCCCACGGTTCGCTCACGGAGCCCGGCCGCTCCTCCTCCCTGGAGGTGACCTGCCCGGGTCCGGAGGCCGCGCTCGCCCTGGTCGGGGCCGCGCGCCGGCTCCAGATCGCGGGCAAGGCCCGTGAGGTGCGCGGCGTGGACCGTGTCGTCGTACGGGACGGGGACGCGATCGGCGCCCTGCTCACCCGTATGGGCGCGCACGAGTCGGTGCTCGCCTGGGAGGAGCGGCGGATGCGGCGCGAGGTCCGCGCCACCGCCAACCGCCTGGCCAACTTCGACGACGCGAACCTGCGCCGCTCGGCGCGCGCCGCCGTCGCCGCCGGAGCCCGTGTGCAGCGCGCCCTGGAGATCCTCGCCGACGAGGTGCCCGAGCACCTGGCCGCCGCCGGGCGGCTGCGCATGGAGCACAAGCAGGCCTCCCTGGAGGAGCTGGGCGCGCTCGCCGACCCGCCGCTGACGAAGGACGCCGTGGCGGGCCGTATCCGCCGTCTGCTGGCGATGGCCGACAAGCGGGCGCAGGACCTGGGCATCCCGGGCACGGAGTCGAACATCACCGAGGAGATGGCCGACAACCTCGTCGGCTGATCCACGAGCTGCATTCCGTAATGCCGGTGCCGGCGCCCCGCCGGGGCGCCGGCACCGGCATTCCCGCTGTGTAAAGCCCCCGTGGGGACCTCTCTGTGCGCGTTTGACGCGCTCTTGACTTGACCATGAACTGTCATGACTCTGGCGTCTGTTCGCTTTTGCGGCAGACAACTGCAAGGGGGGCTCATGAGACGAAGAGCGAGATCGGTCCTGGCGGCCACGGCACTCGTACTGGGCGGACTGGGAGGGGCGGGCCTGGCGCCCGCGGCCCAGGCGCAGAGCGGCGGCGCCGCACCCCGGACGGACGCCGATCCGGTCAGGGTGTTCCGCGCCGAGGTCACCAAGGAGCAGATCCCGCTGCTCCTCGAGGCCGGGCAGGACGGGCACGAACTCGGCGAGCAGACCCGGGGCAAGGGGAAGGCCGAGGTCGAGGTCTACCTCACCGGGAAACAGGCGAAGCAGCTGGAGAAGAAGGGCGTCGACCTCACCGAGCACACGCTCTCCGCCCGCACGAGGGCGCGCGTGGCGTCCGCGGGCGACGGCGTGTTCCGCCCGTACAGCGGCAAGGGCAATCTCCAGGAGGAGATCGTCAGGACCGGCCAGGAGCACCCGGGCCTCACCAAGGTCGTCTCCATCGGCAAGACGGTCCGGGGCCAGGACATCCTCGCCGTCAAGCTCACCAAGGGCGCCCGCACCAGCCGGGACGGCGCCAAACCGTCGGTGCTCTACATGTCCAACCAGCACGCCCGCGAGTGGATCACCCCCGAGATGACCCGCCGCCTGATGCACTACTACCTGGACAACTACTCCAGGGACAAGCGCGTCAAGAAGATCGTCGACTCAACCGAGCTGTGGTTCGTCCTGTCCGCCAACCCCGACGGCTACGACTTCACGTTCAAGCCGGACGGCGACCGCCAGTGGCGCAAGAACCTGCGCGACGTGAACGGCGACGGTGCCATCACGACCGGCGACGGTGTCGACCTCAACCGCAACTTCCCCTACAAGTGGGGCTACGACGACGAGGGTTCGTCCCCGAGCCCCGCCAGTGAGACCTACCGCGGCGCGAGCCCCGCCTCCGAGCCCGAGACCAGGGCCCTCGACTCCTTCGAGAAGCGCATCGGCTTCCGCTACGCCATCAACTACCACTCGGCGGCCGAGCTGCTGCTCTACGGCGTGGGCTGGCAGGTGGCCACGCCGACGCCGGACGACGTGCTCTACAAGGCGCTCGCCGGAACCCCCGGCAACTCCGCCATCCCCGGCTACCACCCGCAGGTCTCCTCCGAGCTGTACACGACGAACGGCGAGGCCGACGGGCACGCCGGGAACGTCAACGGCACCGGCATGTTCACGCCGGAGATGAGCGAGTGTCAGACCGCGTCGGCCATCGATCCGAACGACCGGTGGCGCCCCGAGGACTGCGAGTCCGTCTTCACCTTCCCGGACGACGAGAAGCTGATCCAGGACGAGTTCGTCAAGAACATCCCGTTCGCGCTCTCCGTCGCCGAGACGGCGTCCCACCCCGACCGGCCGTCGTCGTCCGTCGGTATCGCGGCCCCTGACTTCACCCCGGCCGCGTTCAGCACCTCGTACGCGCGCGGCGCGGCGCAGGAGGTCTCCGTGACCGCCCGCAAGTCGGTGCGGGACAAGGAGCTCCGCTACCGGATCGACGGGGGCCGCACACACGCAGAGGACCTGCGCGCCTGGAAGGGCGGCCAGACCTACGGCGGCGCCGACAACCTCCACTTCGACGCCTACCGCGCGAAGATCGAGGGCGCCGGTCCGGGCGACAAGGTCGAGGTCTGGTTCACCGGACGCCCGACGTCCGGCAAGCGCACCTCCAGCGAGCACTTCACGTACACCGTGGCCGAGCGCCCCAGGGCCGACACCCTCGTCGTCGCCGAGAACGACGCCGCCGGGCAGCAGACCAAGGCCTACGAGGACGCCCTGAAGGCCAACGGACGCACGCCCCTCGTCTGGAACGTCGCCACCCAGGGCGCACCGGACCCGCTCGGGGTGCTCGCCCACTTCAAGGCGGTCGTCCACTACACGGGCGCCGAACGGCCGGGCCTCGCCACCCAACTCGCCCTGCGCGACTACCTCAACGAGGGCGGCAAGCTGATCGAGGCCGGCGAACAGGCCGGCGGCTCCGTCGCCATCGGCGGCACCACGACGAACGACTTCAGCCAGTACTACCTGGGCGCCTACTCCCGTACGTCGACGCCCGGCGCCACGAAGTTCACCGGATCCGGTGTGCTCGCCGGCGCGGCCGCGGGCCTCGGTGACGCCCCCGGCAACCCGCTGAACGTCCCCGCGACCTACCAGGCCACCTCGGACGTGCTGCCCCCGGCCCAGTACCCGCAGTTCACGGGCGCGGGAGCCGGACAGTACGAGGGCGCCCCCAATCCGTACAGCCCCTACGAGGGCGTCTCCATGGCGGCCGCCGTGCACACGGACGACGGCTGGAAGCGCCTCACCCGCACCATCGACCTCACCGGTGTCTCCGCCGCCGACAAGCCGGCCCTGAAGTTCCAGCTCCTGTGGGACACGGAGCCGGGCTACGACCACGCCGTCCTGGAGGCGCACACGGCGGGCGCCGACGACTGGACGACGCTGCCCGAGGCGGGCGGCGCCACCACGGACGCCGTCCCCGCCGAGTGCGAGGCCGGATTCCTGATCAAGGAGCATCCCTCCCTCAAGCGCTATCTGACACCCGGTTCCACGGGCTGCAAGGCCACCGGCACCTCCGGCTCCTGGCACAGCTTCACGGGAGCCTCGGACGGGTGGAAGCCGGTGACCTTCGACCTGAGCGGCTACGCGGGCAGGACGGTCGAGGTCTCGCTCAGCTACGTCACCGACCCGGGCAGCGGCGGCCACGGCGTCCTCGCCGACAACGCGTCCGTGACGGTCGGCGGCACTGCCAGGGAGACCGAGGGGTTCGAGTCGTCCTTCGGCGCCTGGAAGGTCGCCGGCCCGCCCCCGGGCAGCCCCGTCGTCACGAAGGACTGGGCCCGCGCCGGCGAGCTGTTCCGGACGTACGGAGCGATCAGCACCAAGAACACCGTGCTGCTCGGCTTCGGACTCGAACACGTGACCACACCAGCGCAACGCAGCGTGATCGTGGGGAGGGCTCTGGCGTCCCTGGGAGGCTGAAGCCGGGGAGCGTAAAAGCGGACAAACAACCCCGCTCACTTTTCGCGAAAAGCCCCAGATGAGCGCGTAAACCGGCGGCCCGCACGTCTACCGGACGGTACGGGCCGTCGTCTCGCGCAAGCTGCCACTCAATGTCACCCACAGGCCTTCGGAGAGGTAGGGTCGGAGGCGGTCGGGGACATCCCATACAACTCGCCGGCGTCTAAAACCGGCGTACCCAACGAGGAGATCGGTTCGTGACGATCCGCGTAGGAATCAACGGCTTCGGCCGCATCGGGCGTAACTACTTCCGCGCACTGCTCGAGCAGGGTGCGGACATCGAGATCGTGGCTGTCAACGACCTCGGTGACACCGCGACCACCGCACACCTTCTGAAGTACGACACCATCCTGGGCCGCCTCAAGGCCGAGGTGACGCACACCGCCGACACGATCACCGTCGACGGCCACACCATCAAGGTCCTTTCCGAGCGCAACCCCGCCGACATCCCGTGGGGCGACCTCGGCGTCGACATCGTCATCGAGTCGACCGGCATCTTCACCAAGAAGGCCGACGCCGAGAAGCACATCGCCGGCGGTGCCAAGAAGGTCCTCATCTCGGCTCCGGCCAAGGACGAGGACATCACCATCGTGATGGGTGTCAACCAGGACCAGTACGACCCGGCGACCGACCACGTCATCTCGAACGCGTCCTGCACCACGAACTGTGTGGCGCCGATGGCCAAGGTTCTCGACGAGAACTTCGGCATCGTCAAGGGCCTGATGACCACGGTCCACGCGTACACGAACGACCAGCGCATCCTGGACTTCCCGCACTCGGACCTGCGCCGCGCCCGTGCCGCCGCCGAGAACATCATCCCGACCACCACCGGCGCCGCCAAGGCGACCGCCCTGGTCCTCCCGCAGCTCAAGGGCAAGCTCGACGGCATCGCGATGCGCGTCCCGGTCCCGACCGGTTCCGCCACCGACCTCGTCGTCACCCTCGCGCGCGAGACCACCAAGGACGAGGTCAACGCCGCGTTCAAGAAGGCTTCCGAGGACGGTGACCTCAAGGGCTTCCTGTCCTACACCGAGGACCCGATCGTGTCGTCCGACATCGTCGGCGACCCCTCCTCCTGCACCTTCGACTCCTCCCTGACCATGGTCCAGGAGGGCAACTCGGTGAAGATCCTCGGCTGGTACGACAACGAGTGGGGCTACTCCAACCGTCTCGTCGACCTCACTGTCTTCGTCGGTGGCCAGCTCTAGATCCAGAGCGGGCAACTCGATGTGAGCACAGGGTCCGGACCGCGCAACTGCGCGCAGTCCGGGCCCTGTTGTGCGTCCCCACCCAAGTAGTCCAGGAGTACAGCAATGAAGACGATCGACGAGCTTCTCACCGAAGGGGTCGAAGGCAGGCGGGTCTTCGTCCGCGCCGACCTCAATGTGCCCCTCGCCGACGGCGTGATCACCGACGACGGCCGCATCCGCGCCGTCCTGCCCACCGTCAAGGCCCTGGCCGGCGCGGGCGCCAAGGTGATCGTCGCGTCCCACCTGGGCCGCCCCAAGGGCGCCCCGGACCCGGCGTTCTCGCTGCTGCCCGCCGCCGAGCGCCTCGGTGAACTCCTCGGCGCCCCGGTCGCGTTCGCGCAGGACACTGTCGGCCCCGCCGCCCACGAAGCGGTGGACGGCCTGGAGCCCGGCCAGGTCGCCGTCATCGAGAACCTGCGGTTCAACGCCGGCGAGACCTCGAAGGACGACACCGAGCGCGGCGAGTTCGCCGACCGGCTCGCCGCCCTCGCCGATGTCTACGTGGGCGACGGATTCGGCGCCGTGCACCGCAAGCACGCCTCCGTGTACGACCTGCCGAAGCGGCTGCCGCACTACGCCGGCTACCTCATCGCCACCGAGGTCGGCGTCCTCAAGAAGCTCACCGAGGACGTCAGCCGGCCCTACGTCGTCGCGCTCGGCGGCTCCAAGGTCTCCGACAAGCTCGCCGTCATCGACCAGCTGCTCGGCAAGGCCGACCGCATCCTCATCGGCGGCGGCATGGCCTTCACCTTCCTCAAGGCCAAGGGCTACGAGGTCGGCACCTCCCTGCTGCAGGAGGACCAGATCCCGGCCGTCACCGAGTACATGGCGCGCGCCGAGAAGCAGGGCGTCGAGCTGGTGCTTCCCGTCGACGTCGTGGTCGCCCCCGGATTCCCGGACCTGAAGACCAAGGCGCCCACCGAGCACACCGCGGTCGCCGCGGACCAGATGCCCGAGGGGCAGCTGGGCCTGGACATCGGCCCGAAGACCGGTGAGCTGTACGCGGCCAAGCTCGCCGACGCCGAGACCGTCTTCTGGAACGGTCCCATGGGCGTCTTCGAGCACCCCGACTACGCCGAGGGCACCAAGGCGGTCGCCCAGGCCCTCGTCGACTCGAACGGCTTCACCGTCGTCGGAGGTGGAGACTCCGCCGCGGCCGTGCGCACGCTCGGCTTCGACGAGAATGCATTCGGCCACATCTCGACCGGCGGCGGCGCCTCCCTCGAATACCTTGAGGGCAAGACGCTCCCCGGCCTCGCCGCACTGGAGGACTGACCTCAATGACCACCCGCACGCCGCTGATGGCGGGCAACTGGAAGATGAACCTCAACCACCTCGAGGCCATCGCCCACGTCCAGAAGCTCGCGTTCGCCCTGGCCGACAAGGACTACGACGCCGTCGAGGTCGCGGTCCTGCCGCCCTTCACCGACCTGCGCTCCGTACAGACCCTGGTCGACGGCGACAAGCTCAAGATCAAGTACGGCGCCCAGGACATCTCGGCCCACGACTCCGGCGCCTACACGGGCGAGATCTCGGGCCCGATGCTCGCCAAGCTGAAGTGCACGTACGTGGCGGTCGGCCACTCCGAGCGCCGGCAGTACCACAACGAGACCGACGAGGTCTGCAACGCCAAGGTGAAGGCCGCCTTCAAGCACGGCCTGACCCCGATCCTGTGCGTCGGCGAGGAGCTGGAGGTCCGCGACGCGGGTAACCACGTCGCGCACACGCTGTCCCAGGTCGAGGGCGGGCTCAAGGACATCCCGGCCGACCAGGCCGAGACGATCGTGATCGCGTACGAGCCGGTCTGGGCGATCGGCACCGGCAAGGTCTGCGGCGCCGACGACGCGCAGGAGGTCTGCGGGGCGATCCGCGGCAAGCTCGCCGAGCTGTACTCCCAGGAGCTGGCCGACAAGGTCCGCATCCAGTACGGCGGCTCCGTGAAGTCCGGGAACGTCGCGGAGATCATGTCGAAGCCGGACGTCGACGGCGCCCTGGTCGGCGGCGCCGCGCTCGACGCGGAGGAGTTCGTCAAGATCATCCGCTTCCGTGACCAGTGAGTAGACCGGTGAGTATGCGGTAGCGGCGTAACGTCGTACCCTTGCGGGGGCCGGGGGGAAATCCCCGGCCCCCGTCTCCATCCGTATCAGTCCGGAATTAGTCCGATGAGAATTGCCAGGAAGTAGGGACCAGCCGTGGTTTTGGGGTTCTCGATCGCCCTGATCGTCTTCAGTCTGCTGCTGATGCTCCTTGTGCTGATGCACAAGGGAAAGGGCGGCGGTCTCTCCGACATGTTCGGTGGCGGCATGCAGTCGTCCGTCGGCGGCTCCTCGGTCGCCGAGCGCAACCTCGACCGCATCACCATCGTGCTCGGTCTGCTCTGGTTCGCCTGCATTGTCGTGCTCGGCCTGCTCATGAAGGTCAACAACTGACCTCGTCGCACCCGCACATCACACACGTAAGGCCCCATGTCCGGTACGCGCCCTCGGGCGCGGCCTATCATGGGGCTTGCGTCTGGGGTCGGGGGGTGTAACTCCAATCACTGGACGCGCGTTGGGCCTTACGTAGACTGAGGCGCCCGCGGCGGAGCGAGACGCCGACACGTTCCGCGGCACCATCACGCAGGGAGTTACGACCGTGGCAAGTGGCAACGCGATCCGAGGAAGTCGGGTCGGGGCGGGGCCGATGGGCGAGGCCGAGCGCGGCGAGTCCGCGCCACGCCTGCGCATCTCCTTCTGGTGCTCGAACGGGCACGAGACGCAGCCGAGCTTCGCCTCCGACGCGCAGGTGCCGGAGACTTGGGACTGTCCGCGCTGCGGCTTCCCGGCCGGACAGGACCGGGACAACCCGCCGGACCCCCCGCGCACCGAGCCCTACAAGACGCACCTCGCGTACGTGCGTGAGCGGCGCAGCGACGCGGACGGCGAGGCGATCCTCGCGGAGGCGCTCGCCAAACTGCGGGGCGAGATCTAGGACTTGAGCACCGGCCGGACACTCCTGAGTGTCCGGCCGGTGCTCGTTCGGCCCTAGCCGTCCGGACAGATGCCGTATACCGCCCCCTGATCAATTAAGTTTGGTCAGTCAGTGGGGCAAGGTACGTACGCAGGTACGAGAGAAGGCGCATGTCCGAGATGAACGCAGAAAGCCGTACCCGGCTCAATCAGATGCCCGAGTGGACGGCGCTCGCCAAGCACCGGGAAGAACTCGGGGACGTGCAGCTGCGTGAGCTGTTCGCCGCCGGTCCGACGCGCGGCTCCGACTACACGCTCGACGTCGGCGACCTGCACGTCGACTACTCCAAGCACCTGGTCACGGACGAGACGCTGCGCCTGCTGCGCGAGCTCGCCGCCGCGACCGACGTGTTCGGCCTGCGGGACGCGATGTTCCGCGGCGAGAAGATCAACGCGACCGAGGACCGGGCGGTGCTGCACACGGCGCTGCGGGCCCCGCGCGGCGCGGTCATCGAGGTCGACGGGGAAAACGTTGTCCCGGGCGTGCACGCCGTGCTCGACAAGATGGGGGCCTTCGCGGACAAGGTCCGTTCGGGTGAGTGGACCGGCCACACCGGAAAGCGCATCAAGAACGTGGTGAACGTCGGCATCGGCGGCTCGGACCTCGGCCCGGCGATGGCGTACGAGGTCCTGCGGCCCTTCACCGACCGCTCCCTGACGGTCCGTTTCGTGTCGAACGTGGACGGCGCCGACCTTCACGAGGCGGTACGCGATCTCGACCCCGCCGAGACGCTGTTCGTGATCGCGTCGAAGACGTTCACGACGATCGAGACGATCACCAACGCGACCTCCGCGCGCGACTGGCTCCTCACCGGTCTGAGGGCCGGTCAGGACGCCGTGGCCAAGCACTTCGTGGCCCTGTCGACGAACGCCGAGAAGGTCGCCGAGTTCGGCATCGACACGGCCAACATGTTCGAGTTCTGGGACTGGGTCGGCGGCCGTTACTCGTACGACTCGGCCATCGGCCTCTCGCTGATGATCGCGATCGGTCCGGACGCCTTCCGCGAGATGCTCGACGGCTTCCACCTCGTCGACGAGCACTTCCGCACCGCCCCCGCCGAGTCCAACGTGCCGTTGCTGCTCGGTCTGTTGGGCGTCTGGTACGGCAACTTCCATGACGCGCAGTCGCACGCGGTCCTCCCGTACTCGCACTACCTGTCGAGGTTCACCGCGTACCTCCAGCAGCTCGACATGGAGTCCAACGGCAAGTCCGTCGGGCGCGACGGCAAGAAGGTCGACTGGCAGACGGGCCCGGTGGTGTGGGGCACCCCCGGCACCAACGGCCAGCACGCCTACTATCAACTCATCCACCAGGGAACGAAGTTGATTCCGGCGGACTTCATCGGGTTCGCCGAGCCGGTGGCGGACCTGCTGCCGGGGCTCGTCGCGCAGCACGACCTCCTGATGGCCAACTTCTTCGCGCAGACCCAGGCCCTCGCCTTTGGCAAGACCCCGGAAGAGGTCCGGGCCGAGGGGGTGCCCGAGGCGCTCGTGCCGCACAAGACGTTCCAGGGCAACCACCCCACGACCACCATCCTGGCGAAGACGCTCACCCCGTCCGTCCTCGGCCAGCTCGTCGCCCTCTACGAGCACAAGGTGTTCGTCCAGGGCGCGATCTGGAACATCGACTCCTTCGACCAATGGGGCGTCGAACTCGGCAAGGTCCTCGCCAAGCGCATCGAACCGGCCCTGACGGAGGGCGCCGACGTGCCCGGACTCGACGGATCGACCACCGCCCTCGTCGCCAAGTACCGCCAACTGCGGGGCCGTTGAGTTAATCGGATGCGGGGGTGCCGCCCGGCGGGTGAGACTGCCGGTCCGTGACCCAGCCGGGAGGCACCCCAGTGGACCAGCTCATGTCGGCCCTCGCCGACCCCGAACGACTCAGGCTGTACGCGCGCATCGTGCTCGGCGAACTCCCGCCGCGCGAGGCCGACTCACCGGCCGCGCGCAAGCAGCTGGGCAAGCTGATTGCCGCGGGGCTCGTCGAGCGGCTCGACGACGGGTCGCTGCGCGCCGGACCCGAGGTGTTCCGCCGGGCCAGAACCGCCGAGCCCGTCAATGGAGTTCCCCGCCACCTCACCGGCTTCTTCGCCCGCGGGCGCCTCACCGCGATCCCGGTCCGGCCCACCGTGCGCCACGAACTCCTCGTGCATCTCACGGACACCCTCTTCGACGCCGACCGCACCTACAGCGAGCGCGAGGTCAACGAGGCGCTGCGCACGGTCCACGACGACACCGCCGCCCTGCGCCGCTACTGCGTCATCGACGGTCTCCTCGTACGGGAGCAGGACGGTTCCGACTACCGGGTCCCGCAGCACGCGTAAAGCCCCGCCTCCTTGAACTCAAGCTCAGGAGACGGGGCTTAGGGGTGTCGCGGAGTTACGCGATCGCCGGCGGATACAGCTCCGGCGGGAGCTGCGAGGCCGCCGCCGAGTCGAGCAGCCACAGCGTGCGCGAGCGGCCGTACGCGCCGGCGGCCGGCGCCTGGATCTCGCCCGCGCCGGACAGCGCGATCGCCGCGGCCTCCGCCTTGTCCTCGCCCGCCGCGAGCAGCCACACCTCGCGCGCGGCCCGGATCGCCGGGAGCGTGAGCGAGACACGGGTGGGCGGCGGCTTGGGCGCACCGTGCACACCGACCACGGTGCGTTCGGTCTCCCGGACCGCCGGCAGCTCGGGGAAGAGCGATGCGACGTGCGTGTCCGGGCCGACGCCCAGCATCAGGACGTCGAACGTCGGCACCGGCCCGTGGTCCTCCGGGCCCGCGGCGGCGGCCAGTTCGGCGGCGTACACCTGCGCGGCGGCGTCCACCTCCCACGGGCCGTCCGAAGCCGGCATCGGGTGGACCCGGTCCGGGTTCAGCGGCACCGAGTCGAGGAGAGCCTCGCGGGCCTGCGTGTAGTTCCGCTCGGGGTCGCCGTCCGGCAGGAACCGCTCGTCGCCCCACCACAGGTCGAGCCGCGTCCAGTCGATCGCGTCCCGGGCGGGAGCGGCCGACAGGGCGGCGAGCAGCCCGTTGCCGTTGCGTCCGCCCGTCAGGACGACGGACGCGTACCCGCGGGCCGCCTGGGCGTCGACGATCTTCGTGATGAGCCGGGCGGCCGCGGCCTGTGCCATCAGCTCCTTGTCACGGTGCACCACCAACTGGGGTGACGTGGTCATCACTTGGCGGCCGCCTTCGAAGAGGACTTCTTGGCGGCCTGCTTGGCGGGCGCCTTCTTGGCCGCCGGCTTGGCGGGTGCCTCCTGCGCGGGAGCCGGGTCGTCCGCCGCAGCGGCCGGCTCCGGAGCGTCCTGCGCCGTCGCCGCGTCCGCCGGCCCGACGAGCCGGTCCACGCCGAACCGCAGCGCCGCCGCGTATGTGTCGTCCGGGTCGAGGCGGCGCAGTTCCTCCGCGATCAGCTCGGACGTCTCACGGCGCTTGAGCGCCACCGCGCGGTCCGGCTGGCCCTGGACGGACAGCGTGGCCAGGGAACCGTCCGGCCGGTCGAGCACGACCGGGCCGCAGTCCGTGGCCATCCGCACCGCCGTGAGGCCGGGGCCCGACGACAGCGACCGCTTGACCGGTACGTCGAGCCGGTCCGCGAGCCACATGGCGAGCAGCTCGCAGCTCGGGTTGAACTCCTCGCCCTCCACCTCGACCGAGGTGACCTCGCAGACGACCTGGTCGAGGGCGGCGGCGAGCATGGAGCGCCACGGCGTGATCCGGGTCCAGGACAGGTCCGTGTCACCGGGCGTGTAGGCGCCGGCGCGGGCCTCGAGGTCGGCGTCGGGGTGCTCCGCCGCGTACGAGTCGGTCACGCGGCGCTGGGCGAGCGCGCCCAGCGGGTCCTTGGCCGGGTCGCGCGGCGCGTTCACCGGCCACCAGGCCACGACCGGGGCGTCCGGCAGCAGCAGCGGCAGGACGACGGACTGGGCGTGGTCGATGACCTCGCCGTACAGGCGCAGGACGACGGTCTCGCCGGTGCCCGCGTCCGCGCCGACCCGCACCTCGGCGTCGAGCCGGGACGTCGTACGGTCGCGCGGCGAACGCGAGACGCGCTTGATGACCACGAGGGTCCGCGAGGGGTGCTCGCGGGATGCCTCGTTCGCGGCCTTCAGGGCGTCGTAGGCGTTCTCCTCGTCGGTCACGATGACGAGGGTCAGGACCATGCCCACGGCCGGGGTGCCGATGGCGCGGCGGCCCTGCACGAGCGCCTTGTTGATCTTGCTGGACGTGGTGTCCGTGAGGTCGATCTTCATGGCCGGCGCCAGCTCCGTCCGTCTCGTGCGAGCATCTCGTCCGCCTCGGCGGGCCCCCACGTGCCGGACGGGTACTGGGCGGGCTTGCCGTGCTTGTCCCAGTAGTTCTCGATCGGGTCGAGGATGTTCCAGGACAGCTCGACCTCCTCCGTGCGCGGGAAGAGGTTCGAGTCGCCGAGCAGGACGTCCAGGATCAGCCGCTCGTACGCCTCCGGGCTCGACTCCGTGAAGGACTCGCCGTACGCGAAGTCCATCGACACGTCGCGGATCTCCATCGACGTGCCGGGCACCTTGGAGCCGAAGCGGACCGTGATGCCCTCGTCGGGCTGGACGCGGATGACGATCGCGTTCTGGCCGAGCTCCTCCGTGGCCGTGTGGTCGAAGGGGGAGTGGGGGGCGCGCTGGAAGACGACGGCGATCTCGGTGACGCGGCGGCCGAGGCGCTTGCCGGTGCGCAGGTAGAACGGGACACCCGCCCAGCGGCGGTTGTCGATGCCGAGCTTGATCGCCGCGTAGGTGTCGGTGTTCGACTTGGGGTCGATGCCGTCTTCCTGGAGGTAGCCGACGGCCTTTTCGCCGCCCTGCCACCCGGCCGCGTACTGGCCGCGGACCGTGTGCGCGCCGAGGTCCTTGGGCAGCCGTACGGCGCCGAGCACCTTGGCCTTCTCGGCGACGAGCGCGTCCGCGTCGAAGGAGGCGGGCTCCTCCATGGCGGTGAGCGCCATGAGCTGGAGGAGGTGGTTCTGGATGACGTCGCGGGCGGCGCCGATGCCGTCGTAGTAGCCGGCGCGGCCGCCGATGCCGATGTCCTCGGCCATGGTGATCTGCACGTGGTCGACGTACGACCGGTTCCAGATCGGTTCGAACATGGTGTTGGCGAAGCGGAGGGCCAGGATGTTCTGGACGGTCTCCTTGCCGAGGTAGTGGTCGATCCGGAACACCTGGTCCGGGGCGAACACCTCGTGCACGATCGCGTTCAGTTCCCTGGCCGACTCCAGGTCGTGGCCGAACGGCTTCTCGATGACCGCGCGGCGCCACGAGCCCTCGGGCGCGTCCGCGAGACCGTGCTTCTTGAGCTGCTGCACGACCTCGGGGAAGAACTTGGGCGGCACGGAGAGGTAGTAGGCGAAGTTGCCGCCCGTCCCTTGTGCCTTGTCGAGCTCCTGCATCGTCGACTTCAGGCGCTCGAAGGCGTCGTCGTCGTCGAAGTTGCCCTGGACGAAACGCATGCCCTGGACGAGCTGCTGCCAGACCTCCTCGCGGAACGGCGTACGCGCGTGCTCGCTGACCGCGTCGTGCACCTCCTGCGCGAAGTCCTCGTTCTCCCATTCGCGGCGGGCGAAGCCGATGAGGGCGAAGCCCGGCGGAAGCAGACCCCGGTTGGCGAGGTCATAAACGGCGGGCATCAGCTTTTTACGGGACAAATCGCCCGTGACACCGAAGATGACCAGGCCCGACGGCCCCGCGATACGCGGGAGCCGTCGGTCTGCGGCGTCACGAAGCGGGTTCGCTCCATGAACTGGGGTCAAGATCTCAGCCTTCCGAAGGAGCGAGGCGCTGCAGCTCCGCCTCGGTCGACTTGAGCAGGTCGTTCCAGGACGTCTCGAACTTGTCGACGCCCTCGTCCTCGAGCACCTGCACGACGTCGTCGTACGAGATACCGAGCTTCTCGACGGCCTCGATCTCCGCGCGGGCGGCGTCGTACGTGCCCGCGATCGTGTTGCCCGTGACCTCACCGTGGTCGGCGGTCGCGTCGAGCGTGGCCTCCGGCATGGTGTTCACGGTGCCCGGCGCGACCAGGTCCACGACGTACAGGGTGTCCTTGTACGCCGGGTCCTTCACACCGGTCGACGCCCACAGCGGACGCTGCTTGTTGGCCTGCGCCTTGTCGAGCGCGGCCCAGCGGTCGGAGGAGAAGACCTCCTCGAACGCCTCGTAGGCCAGGCGCGCGTTGGCGAGCGCGGCCTTGCCCTTGAGGGCCTTCGCCTCGTCCGTGCCGACGGTGTCCAGGCGCTTGTCGATCTCGGTGTCCACGCGCGACACGAAGAACGACGCCACCGAGTGGATCTTGGAGAGGTCCAGGCCCGCGGCCTTCGCCTTCTCCAGACCCGCCAGGTACGCGTCCATGACCTCGCGGTAGCGCTCGAGCGAGAAGATCAGCGTCACGTTCACGCTGATGCCCTTGCCGATGACCTCGGTGATCGCGGGCAGGCCCGCCTTCGTCGCCGGGATCTTGATGAGCGTGTTCGGCCGGTCCACGAGCCAGGCCAGCTGCTTGGCCTCGGCGATCGTGGCCGCCGTCTCGTGGGCGAGGCGCGGGTCGACCTCGATCGACACCCGGCCGTCCTGGCCCTGCGTCGCGTCGAAGACCGGACGCAGGATGTCGGCGGCGTCACGGACGTCCGCCGTCGTGATCATGCGGATGGCCTCTTCGACGGTGACCTTGCGGGCGGCCAGGTCCGTGAGCTGCTGCTCGTACCCGTCACCGCCGGCGATCGCCTTCTGGAAGATCGACGGGTTGGTCGTGACGCCCACGACGTGCTGCTGGTCGATCAGTTCGGCGAGATTGCCGGACGTGATCCGCTTGCGCGACAGGTCGTCCAGCCAGATCGCGACGCCCTCTTCGGAGAGGCGCTTCAGTGCGTCTGTCATGGAAATTGCATCTCCTACGTGTCGTATATGAGCGTCAGCGCTGCGCGGCGGCGAGCGATTCCCGGGCGGCGGCGGCCACGGCGTCGCCAGTGAAGCCGAACTCCCGGAAGAGGACCTTGCCGTCGGCGGAAGCACCGAAGTGCTCCAGCGAAACGATCCGGCCCGCGTCACCGACGAAACGGTGCCACGTCAGACCGATACCGGCCTCGACCGCGACACGCGCCTTCACCGACGGCGGCAGGACCGAGTCCTTGTACGCCTGGTCCTGCTCGTCGAACCACTCGACCGACGGCATGGACACGACGCGCGTCGGGATGCCCGCGGCCTGCAGCTGCTCGCGCGCCTCGACGGCGAGCTGCACCTCGGAACCCGTACCGATCAGGATCACCTGGGCGTCGCCACCCTCGGCGTCGAACAGCACGTAACCGCCCTTGGCCGCGTCCTCGTTCGCCTCGTACGTCGGCACACCCTGACGGGTGAGGATCAGGCCGTGCGGAGCGCCCTTGCCGAACACCTTCGTGTAGCGCTTGAGGATCTCGCGCCAGGCGATGACGGTCTCGTTGGCGTCCGCGGGGCGGACGACGTTCAGCCCCGGGATCGCGCGCAGGGACGCCAGGTGCTCGACCGGCTGGTGCGTCGGACCGTCCTCACCGAGACCGATGGAGTCGTGGGTCCACACGTATGTGACCGGCAGGTGCATCAGGGCCGACAGACGGACCGAGTTGCGCATGTAGTCGGAGAACACCAGGAAGGTGCCGCCGTAGATACGGGTGTTGCCGTGCAGCGCGATGCCGTTCATCTCGGCGGCCATCGAGTGCTCGCGGATACCGAAGTGGATCGTGCGGCCGTACGGGTCGGCCTCCGGCAGCGGGTTGTCCGCCGGGAGGAACGACGACGTCTTGTCGATCGTCGTGTTGTTCGAGCCCGCCAGGTCGGCCGAGCCGCCCCACAGCTCCGGGATGACCGGGCCGAGCGCCTGCAGGATCTTGCCGGACGCGGCGCGGGTCGCGATGCCCTTGCCCGTCTCGAACGTCGGCAGGTGCGCCTCCCAGCCCTCGGGCAGGTCGGTCGCCTCGATGCGGTCGTACTCGGCGGCACGCTCCGGGTTGGCCGTGCGCCACGCGGCGAACGACTTCTCCCACTCGGCCCGCGCCTCACGGCCGCGGTCGAGTGCCTCACGGGTGTGCGCGATGACCTCGTCGGCCACCTCGAACGACTGCTCAGGGTCGAAGCCGAGCACACGCTTCGTGGCCGCGACCTCGTCGTCGCCGAGCGCCGAGCCGTGCGCGGCCTCGGTGTTCTGCGCGTTCGGCGCGGGCCAGGCGATGATCGAGCGCATCGCGATGAACGACGGACGCTCCGTCTCGGCCTTCGCGGCCTCGATCGCGGCGAACAGGGCCGCCGGGTCCAGGTCGCCGTTCGCCTTCGGCTCCACGCGCTGGACGTGCCAGCCGTAGGCCTCGTAGCGCTTCACGGTGTCCTCGGAGACCGCGGTCTCCGTGTCGCCCTCGATCGAGATGTGGTTGTCGTCCCACAGCAGGACCAGGTTCCCGAGCTTCTGGTGCCCGGCCATCGAGGACGCCTCCGCGGAGATGCCCTCCTGGAGGCAGCCGTCGCCGGCGATCGCGAAGATGTGGTGGTCGAACGGGGAGGCGCCGGCCGGCGCCTCCGGGTCGAACAGACCGCGCTCGTAGCGGGCGGCCATCGCCATGCCCACGGCGTTCGCGACACCCTGGCCGAGCGGCCCGGTCGTCGTCTCCACACCCGTGGTGTGCCCGTACTCCGGGTGCCCCGGGGTCTTGCTGCCCCAGGTGCGGAACGCCTTCAGGTCGTCCAGCTGCAGACCGAAACCGGCCAGGTACAACTGGATGTAAAGGGTCAGTGACGAGTGTCCCGCGGACAGGACGAACCGGTCGCGCCCGACCCAGTCGGCGTCCGCCGGGTCGTGCCGCATCACCTTCTGAAAGAGGGTGTACGCGGCCGGGGCCAGGCTCATCGCCGTACCAGGATGGCCGTTACCGACCTTCTGTACGGCGTCCGCGGCCAGGACGCGAGCCGTGTCTACGGCCCGCTGGTCCAACTCGGTCCACTCGAGGTCTGTGGTGGTCGGCTTGGTGCTCACCCTGGGTCAGGGCTCCTCTCCACATGTCGAATACCGGTGACGACGGTCTCACCGGCTGAAGTCGAGCCTACCCTTGCGAGTACGCGCATTTTTTCGACTCAATCCAGACTGCCGGGCCGGGCAGGAATCCGCCTCCTGACAGGCATCCGCGCCACTCACCAAGTGATGAGAGGACCGCTCATCTGGGGGACCCCGAAACACGAACCCACCCCCACGAAGAGCCAGGTATAGGCAACGTCTACAGTGGCGTGGTACGCGCGAGCCTTTACCGGGACTTCACATCGAGGGTTCTCTCCGGGGGCTCGCTGGAGTCTCTGTCAGGGGTATGCGTGACGGCCGTTGAATCGCGTCCTGCGGGTGCACTCGGGACGAGCAACAGCCGGGGTCGCCGGCCGCTCGGTGCCCGTGTCAAGGCGTTCGTGGCTCTGACCAAGCCGCGCATCATCGAGCTGCTGCTCATCACCACGGTGCCGGTCATGTTCCTCGCCCAGCAGGGCGTGCCCGACCTGAAGCTGGTGTTCCTCACCTGCCTCGGCGGCTACCTGTCCGCGGGCGGCGCCAACGCGCTGAACATGTACATCGACCGCGACATCGACGCGCTCATGGAGCGCACGTCGCAGCGTCCACTGGTCACCGGAATGGTCAGCCCCCGCGAATGCCTCGCCTTCGGCATCGCCCTCGCGGTCATCTCCACGCTGCTCTTCGGACTGACCGTCAACTGGCTGTCCGCGTGGCTCTCCCTCGGCGCGCTCCTCTTCTACGTGGTCGTCTACACGATGATCCTCAAGCGCCGCACCTCGCAGAACATCGTCTGGGGCGGCATCGCCGGCTGCCTGCCGGTCCTCATCGGCTGGTCCTCGGTCACGAACTCCATGTCGTGGGCCCCGGTCATCCTGTTCCTCGTCATGTTCTTCTGGACGCCGCCGCACTACTGGCCGCTGTCCATGAAGGTCAAGGAGGACTACGCGCGCGTGGGCGTGCCGATGCTCCCCGTCATCGCCTCCAACAAGGTCGTCGCCAAGCAGATCGTCATCTACAGCTGGGTGATGGTCGCCGTCTCCCTGCTCCTGACGCCGCTCGGCTACACCGGCTGGTTCTACACCGCGGTCGCCCTGCTGGCCGGCGGGTTCTGGCTGTGGGAGGCGCACGGGCTCCAGAACCGCGCCAAGGCCGAGGTGGCGGGCGCGAAGCTCAAGGAGATGCGCCTGTTCCACTGGTCCATCACCTACGTCTCGATCCTCTTCGTGGCCGTCGCGGTGGACCCCTTCCTGCGCTGACCTCCGCAGACACGGCGTGCCGACGGGCGGGGTACGTGGCCAAGGCCACGTACCCCGCCCGTCGCCAGTCGATCTACCTCTCAGTAGCATCCTGTTCATGGCAGACACTCAAGCGGTTGACGACCCGAAGCAGGCGGCGAAGGACGAGCGCAGGGCCGCCCGGCTCGCCCGTGAGATCGGCGCGTTCGCCAAGCGGCACGGCGGCGCCGGCGGACAGCTCGCGTACATGGGGGAGCGCGGCATCCGCATCGCGCTCGTCGGCGAGGACGGCGAGTGGGGCAACCTGGTGGCGCCCTCGGACACCGTCGCCCGCAAGGCCGTCGAGAAGGCCGGCATCACGATGCACGAGGACTTCGACGGCGAATTCGCCGCCAAGGTGAAGACCGGACGCTACGAGTGGACCCGCATGGCGGGCATCCAGGTCGGCGGCCCGGGCAACAAGTAGCGGCCGCCCGTCCGGGCCCCACCAATGCGTCAGGTGTACGAGTGCAACACCTGGCGCAGGGTTCACCCGTTAGGACCGTAGAGAGGCAGAGACACGGTCCAGCCGCGGGAGTCCGGATGATCGACACGCCAGCCCTCGTGGACCAGTACTGCCACGGGGTTCTGCGGACGGAACTCGGCCTCGGCACCTTCGAGGCCCACCTCGGCCGGGGTGACCGGCCGCCCGCCCCCGGCACGACCTTCTTCGACACCCAGACCGGCTTCGCCGTACGTCGCTGGTGCCCGCCGCTCCTCGGCCTCGAACCGCACTGCCCACCCGCCCGCTACCTCGCGCGCCGCCGCGAACTGGGCGTCATGGAGTCGGGCCGCAGACTCCTGCGGGGCAGCGGCATCACCACGTACCTCGTCGACACCGGACTCCCGGGAGACCTCACCGGGCCCGGCGAGATGGCCTCGGCCGGCGACGCGGACGCGCACGAGATCGTCCGCCTCGAACTCCTCGCCGAACAGGTCGCCGACACCTCGGGCACCGTCGAGTCCTTCCTCGGCAACCTCGCCGAGTCCGTGCACGCCGCCGCCGCGAACGCCGTCGCGTTCACCTCCGTGGCGGGCGTACGGCACGGCCTGGCGTTCGCGCCGCAGCCGCCGGGACCCGGCGAGGTACGGGGCGCCGCGGGGCGCTGGCTGGCCGCACGGCCGGTCGGGGGACCACTCACCGACCCGGTGCTCCTGCGGCATCTGCTGTGGATCGCGGTGGCCTCGGGCCTGCCGCTGCAACTCCACGCGGGACTCGGCGAACCGGGCCTGCGCCTCGACCGCACCGACCCCGTCCTGCTCACGGACTTCGCGCGCGCCACGGCCGGACTCGGCACCGACCTGGTCCTGCTGCACGGCTACCCCTACCACCGGCACGCGGCCCATCTCGCGGGCATCTTCCCGCACGTGTACGCGGACCTCGGCCCGGCGCTCGCCCGTACCGGGGCGCGCGCGGCGGCGGTCCTCGAGGAGATCCTGGAGCTCGCCCCGTTCGGGAAACTGCTGTTCTCCAGCGGCGCGCACGGCCTGCCGGAGCTGCACGTGGTGGGGGCGCGCCTGTTCACGGACGCCCTGAGCCGGGTCCTCGGAGGCTGGGCCGCCGAGGGCGCCTGGTCGCTGGCGGACGCGCAGCGGGTGGCCCGGATGGTCGCCGCGGGGAACGCGGGCCGGGTCTACGGGCTGACGACCTGAAGCCTCAGACGGTCGACAGGTGCGGGTCCACCTGGGCCGGCACGTCCGCCGCCTCCACGGGACGCTCGCGCAGCGACAGCAGCACCCGCAGGACCGCGATCCACACAAGCGCCGAGCCCAGCATGTGCAGGCCGACGAGGATCTCGGGCAGGTCGGTGAAGTACTGGACGTAGCCGATGACGCCCTGCGACAGCAGCACGAGGAACAGGTCACGGGTGCGGTGCAGGGGGCCCTTCGGGGCGTCGACCGCCTTGAGCACGAACCACAGCGCGAACGTCAGCGTCACCACGATCCAGGCCAGGACCGCGTGCGCCTTGCTGATGGTCTCCCAGTCGAGCGGCATGCGCGGGACGTCGCTGGAGTCGCCCGCGTGCGGGCCCGAGCCCGTCACCACGGTGCCCACCATGATCAGCAGCACCGTGGCCGCGACCAGGATCCAGACGAGCTGGCGGACCGACTTGCCGACCAGGGGACGCGGCTCGGCGTCACCCTCCTGGGCGCGCACCCACATGATCGTGGCGACCGCGAGCAGCGCCGTCGACAGAAGGAAGTGGGCCGCGACGGTGTACGGGTTCAGGCCGACGAGGACGACGATGCCGCCGAGGATCGCGTTGCCCATGACGAGCCAGAACTGCGTCCAGCCGAGCCGGGTCAGACCGCGCCGCCACGGCTTCTGCGAGCGCGCGGCGACGATGGCCCAGCCGACCGCGGCGCACAGGACGTACGTCAGCATGCGGTTGCCGAACTCGATGGCGCCGTGGAAGCCCATCGCGCTCGTCGCGGTGAGGGACTGGTCGGTGCACTTGGGCCAGGTCGGGCAGCCGAGGCCCGAGCCCGTCAGGCGCACCGCGCCGCCGGTCACCACGATGACCACCATCATGACGACGGCGGACAGGGCGGCCCGCCGGACCGTCCGCTGAGTGGGGGTCCAGCGTTCGGCGATGAAGGCGAGCGGGTTGCGCACGGCTTGGGCGGCGTCGGCCCGGGTCACGTTTGGCACGGGCCCCATCGTAGGACGCCCGCTTGTGCATCCCTTCACGAGGGGGCCGATCCGGGACGATTGTGACGCCCGGCACGCTCGCCTTGGAGCCGCCTATTCCCAGCGGAAGAAGCGCCCCGCGGCGCCCAGGCCGACGAGCGCCCAGACGGCGAGGATCCCCAGGTCACCCCACGGCATGGACGCGCCGTGCTGCAGGACGTCCCGCAGCCCGCCGGAGAGTGCCGAGATGGGCAGCAGGCCGAGGACGGACTGCGCGGCCTCGGGGAACTTGTCGAGCGGCACGATGACGCCGCCGCCGACGAGCAGGAGCAGGAAGACGAGGTTCGCGGCGGCGAGGGTGGCCTCCGCCTTGAGCGTGCCCGCCATCAGCAGCCCGAGCCCGGAGAACGCGGCCGTGCCGAGGACCAGCAGAAGCAGGACGGCGAGCGGGTTGCCGTGCGGGTTCCAGCCGAGCGCGAAGGCGATCACCGTCAGGAGGATCACCTGGAGGACCTCGGTGACCAGGACGGACAGCGTCTTCGCGGTCATCAGCGCCCAGCGCGGCAGCGGCGAGGACGCGAGCAGCTTGAGCACGCCGTAGCGGCGCTCGAAACCGGTCGCGATGGCCTGCCCGGTGAACGCCGTCGACATCACGGCGAGGGCGAGGACGCCGGGCGTCAGGAAGTCCACGGCCTTCCCGTCGCCCGTGTCGACGATGTCGACCGAGCTGAACAGGACGAGCAGCAGGGTGGGGATGACGACGGTGAGCAGCAGCTGCTCGCCGTTGCGCAGGAGCATCTTCGTCTCGAGGACGGCCTGCGCGCCGATCATGCGGGACAGCGGCGCGGCCCCGGGCTTCGGCGTGAACGTACCGACGGCAGTCATCCGCGCAGCTCCTTGCCGGTCATCTCAAGGCTGTGTCTTCCCGGGGGACAACCCCCGGACCCCCGGCCGGGAGTCGGCTCGGCCATCTTCATCCGCGCAGCTCCTTGCCGGTCATCTCAAGAAATACGTCTTCGAGGGTGTGGCGCTCGACCGAGATCTTGTCGGGCATCACCCCGTGCTGGGCGCACCAGGAGGTCACGGTCGCGAGCAGCTGCGGGTCGACCTCGCCGCTCACGCGGTACGCGCCCGGGGTGAGCTCGGCGGCCGCCGAGTCCGGCGGGAGGGCCTTGAGGAGCGAGGCGACGTCCAGGCCGGGGCGGCCGGAGAAGCGCAGCGTGTTCTCGGCGCCGCCGCGGCACAGCTGCTCGGGGGAGCCCTGCGCGATGACGCGGCCCGCGTCGACGATCGCGACGTCGTCGGAGAGCTGCTCCGCCTCGTCCATGTGGTGCGTGGTGAGGATGACGGAGACCCCGTCGGCCCGCAGATCGCGTACGAGGTCCCAGGTCGCGCGGCGCGCCTGGGGGTCGAGGCCGGCGGTCGGCTCGTCCAGGAAGACGAGCTCGGGGCGGCCCACGACGGCCATGGCGAGCGCGAGGCGCTGCTGCTGGCCGCCGGAGAGCCTGCGGTAGGTGGTGCGGCCGCAGGAGCCGAGGCCGAGTCGCTCGATGAGGGTGTCCACGTCCAGGGGGTGCGCGTGGAGCTTCGCCTTGTGGCGGAGCATCTCGTCCGCGCGGGCGCCGGAGTAGACGCCTCCCGACTGGAGCATCACGCCGATCCGGGGGCGCAGCTCACCGGCCTGGGCGACCGGGTCGAGGCCGAGGACCCGGATGTTTCCGGCGTCGGGCCTGCGGTAGCCCTCGCAGGTCTCGACGGTGGTGGTCTTGCCGGCGCCGTTGGGGCCGAGGACGGCGGTGATGCCGGCCGAGGCCTCCAGATCGAGGCCGTCGACCGCGGTCTTGGTTCCGTACCGCTTGACCAGACTCTGGATCCGGACGACGGGCTCGCTTCGCATGAGCGCCAAGTCTAGGGACGTGTCGCGGGTGCCCGGCGCGCGGGGCCCGCGGGGGGCGAGTGGGCTGGTGGGAGACGGGTGGGAGACGGGTGCGGAGCCGGTGTGACGTGGCCAGACTGATCGATCAAAGATCGTTTCCGCAGGTCAGCCCAGGGGTGTACTTAGGTCTGCCTAAGTGATGCAGGGCACCGGAGATCGTCCCGGACCCCGCTTGTCAGGCTCTGAGGAATTACGCAACAATGGCGTTGTGAAATACGTTGGCGAGGCTCAGGAGGCTCCCCAGGGAGCCCCGCAGGAGGAGATCGCGACCGGTGAGCGCTCGACGCGCAACCGGGTCGCCCGCTCCATCCTGGACCACGGCCCGTCCACCGTCGCCGATCTGGCCGGACGCCTCGGTCTCACCCAGGCAGCCGTACGCCGGCACCTGGACGCGCTGGCCGCCGACGACGTCGTCGAAGCACGTGAGCAGAAGATCTACGGAGCCCGTACGCGCGGCCGCCCCGCCAAGGTGTTCGCCCTCACCGACTGCGGCCGGGACGCCTTCGACCAGTCCTACGACAAGCTCGCCGCCGACGCCCTGCGCTGGATCGCCGAGCGCGAGGGCGGCGAGGACGCCGTCGTCGCCTTCGCCCGCGCCAGGATCGCCGCGCAGGCCGGTGCGTACCGGGAGGCCGTCGACTCGGCCGCTCCCGAGGACCGCGCCGAAGCCCTCGCCAAGGCCCTGAGCGCCGACGGGTACGCTGCTACGGCGCGAAGCGCACCGGTCGGCGAGCAGCTGTGTCAGCACCACTGCCCGGTCGCGCACGTCGCCGAGCAGTTCCCGCAGCTGTGCGAGGCGGAGACCGAGATCTTCTCCCAGCTGCTCGGCACCCACGTGCAGCGGCTGGCCACGATCGCCCACGGCGACGGGGTGTGCACGACGTTCATCCCCAAGATCGCCCCCAATACCGATACCAACGCATCTGCAAGCACGGCCGGGAGGAACCCCGCATGACGCTCCCCATCGAGGAGACTGCCCACCCTGAGCTCGAGGGTCTGGGTAAGTACGAATATGGCTGGGCCGACTCCGACGTCGCCGGTGCCTCTGCCAAGCGCGGCATCAACGAGGGCGTCGTCCGCGACATCTCGGCGAAGAAGTCCGAGCCGGAGTGGATGACGAAGCTGCGCCTGAAGGGCCTGCGCCTCTTCGACAAGAAGCCCATGCCGAACTGGGGCTCGGACCTGTCGGGCATCGACTTCGACAACATCAAGTACTTCGTGCGGTCCACGGAGAAGCAGGCCCAGTCCTGGGAGGACCTGCCCGAGGACATCAAGAACACGTACGACAAGCTCGGCATCCCCGAGGCGGAGAAGCAGCGCCTCGTCGCCGGTGTCGCGGCCCAGTACGAGTCCGAGGTCGTCTACCACCAGATCCGTGAGGACCTGGAGGAGCAGGGCGTCATCTTCCTCGACACCGACACGGCGCTGAAGGAGCACCCGGAGCTCTTCAAGGAGTACTTCGGCACCGTCATCCCGGTCGGCGACAACAAGTTCGCGTCGCTGAACACGGCCGTGTGGTCCGGTGGCTCCTTCATCTACGTGCCGAAGGGCGTGCACGTCGAGATCCCGCTCCAGGCCTACTTCCGTATCAACACGGAGAACATGGGCCAGTTCGAGCGGACGCTGATCATCGTCGACGAGGACGCCTACGTCCACTACGTCGAGGGCTGCACGGCGCCGATCTACCAGTCGGACTCCCTGCACTCCGCGGTCGTCGAGATCATCGTGAAGAAGGGCGCCCGCTGCCGTTACACGACCATCCAGAACTGGTCGAACAACGTCTACAACCTGGTCACCAAGCGCGCCGTGGCGTACGAGGGCGCGACCATGGAGTGGATCGACGGCAACATCGGCTCCAAGGTGACGATGAAGTACCCCGCCGTCTACCTCATGGGCGAGCACGCCAAGGGCGAGACGCTGTCCATCGCCTTCGCGGGCGAGGGCCAGCACCAGGACGCCGGCTCCAAGATGGTCCACATGGCGCCCAACACCTCCTCCAACATCGTGTCGAAGTCGGTGGCCCGTGGCGGCGGCCGCACCTCGTACCGCGGTCTGGTGGAGATCGGCGAGGGCGCGGCCGGATCGAAGTCGAACGTGCTGTGCGACGCGCTGCTCGTCGACACGATCTCCCGCTCCGACACGTACCCGTACGTCGACGTCCGTGAGGACGACGTGTCCATGGGCCACGAGGCGACCGTCTCCAAGGTCTCCGACGACCAGCTCTTCTACCTGATGAGCCGCGGCATGACGGAGTTCGAGGCGATGGCCATGATCGTGCGCGGCTTCGTCGAGCCGATCGCCAAGGAGCTGCCCATGGAGTACGCCCTCGAGCTCAACCGGCTGATCGAGCTGCAGATGGAAGGCGCGGTCGGCTGACGACCGTCCCCCAGGCAGCGAACCAGACTTATCCAGGAAGAGAGCACCACGACAGCCATGGCTGAGGCTCAGAACATCCCGGTGGGTTCGACCACCGCCGGATCCATCGCGGTGGCCGCCGAGTCCACCGTCGCCACGCGCATGAGCGCGCCCCCGTCCTTCGACGTCGCGGACTTCCCGGTCCCGCACGGCCGTGAGGAGGAGTGGCGGTTCACGCCGCTCGAGCGGCTGCGCGGCCTGCACGACGGCACCGCGGTCGCCGAGGGCGGTCTCCGCGTCGAGGTGACCGCCCCCGCGGGCGTCACCCAGGAGACCGTCGGGCGCGACGACGCCCGCGTCGGCAAGGCCGGCAAGCCGGTGGACCGCATCGCCGCCCAGGCGTTCTCGTCCTTCGAGAAGGCCTCGGTCGTGTCCGTCCCCAAGGAGACGGTCCTCACCGAGCCGATCCGCATCGCGGTGCACGGGGAACCCCAGAATGGAAAGGCCCCCACCGCCTTCGCGCACCAGGTCATCGAGCTCGGCGCGTTCGCCGAGGCCGTCGTGGTCATCGACCACACCGGTGACGCGGTCCTCGCCGCGAACGTCGACTACATCCTGGGCGACGGCGCCAAGCTGACCGTCGTCTCCGTCCAGGACTGGGACGAGAAGGCCGTCCACGTCGCGCAGCACAACGCGCTCGTCGGCCGCGACGCCTCCTTCAAGTCCGTCGTCGTCACCTTCGGCGGCGACCTCGTCCGCCTGCACCCGCGCGTCAACTACGCGGGCACCGGCGGCGAGGCCGAGCTGCTCGGCCTGTACTTCACCGACGCCGGCCAGCACCAGGAGCACCGCCTCCTGGTGGACCACGACGCCCCGCACTGCAAGTCGAACGTCGCCTACAAGGGCGCGCTCCAGGGCCAGGACGCGCACGCCGTCTGGATCGGCGACGTACTCATCGAGGCCACGGCCGAGGGCACCGACACGTACGAGCTGAACCGCAACCTCGTGCTGACCGACGGCGCCCGCGTGGACTCGGTCCCGAACCTGGAGATCGAGACCGGCGAGATCGTCGGCGCCGGCCACGCCTCCGCGACCGGCCGCTTCGACGACGAGCAGCTCTTCTACCTGCGCTCGCGCGGCATCTCGGCCGAGGACGCCCGCCGCCTCGTGGTGCGCGGCTTCTTCGCCGAGCTGGTCCAGCAGATCGGCCTCCCGGACGTCCAGGAGCGCCTGCTGGCCAAGATCGAGGCCGAGCTGGAGGCTTCGGTCTGATGGCTTTCGTACGCGCCTGCGGCTTGAGCGAGCTGGAGGAGGACACCCCGAAGCGGGTGGAACTCGACGGCACGCCGGTCTCGGTCGTCCGGACCGAAGGGGAGGTGTTCGCGATCAACGACATCTGCTCGCACGCGAACGTCTCCCTCTCCGAGGGCGAGGTGGAGGACTGCCAGATCGAGTGCTGGCTCCACGGCTCCGCCTTCGACCTGCGTACCGGCAAGCCGTCCGGCCTTCCCGCGACGCGCCCCGTCCCCGTTTACCCCGTAAAGATCGAAGGGGACGACGTACTCGTCTCCCTCTCCCAGGAGTCCTGAGGCACCCATGGCAACGCTTGAAATCAAGGACCTGCACGTCACCGTCGAGGCCGACAACTCCACCAAGGAGATCCTCAAGGGCGTCGACCTGACCGTGAAGCAGGGCGAGACGCACGCCATCATGGGCCCGAACGGCTCCGGCAAGTCGACCCTCGCCTACTCCATCGCGGGCCACCCCAAGTACACGATCACGCAGGGCACCGTCACCCTCGACGGCGAGGACGTCCTCGAGATGTCCGTCGACGAGCGCGCCCGCGCCGGCATGTTCCTCGCCATGCAGTACCCGGTCGAGGTCCCCGGCGTCTCGGTCTCCAACTTCCTGCGCACCTCGGCCACCGCGATCCGCGGCGAGGCCCCGAAGCTGCGTACGTGGGTCAAGGAGGTCAAGACCGCGATGGAGCAGCTCCAGATGGACCCCTCCTTCGCCGAGCGCAACGTGAACGAGGGCTTCTCCGGCGGTGAGAAGAAGCGCCACGAGATCCTGCAGATGGAGCTCCTCAAGCCGAAGATCGCGATCCTCGACGAGACCGACTCCGGCCTCGACGTCGACGCGCTTCGCCAGGTCTCCGAGGGCGTCAACCGCGTCCGCGAGACCGGTGAGGTCGGCACCCTGCTGATCACCCACTACACGCGCATCCTGCGCTACATCAAGCCCGACTTCGTGCACGTCTTCTCCGCCGGCCGGATCGTCGAGTCCGGTGGCCCGGAGCTCGCCGACAAGCTCGAGGCAGAGGGCTACGAGGCCTACACGAAGGGTGGCGCATCCGCGTGACACAGCTGCCGGGCCTCCTCGACACCGAGGCGATCCGCAAGGACTTCCCGATCCTCGACCGGGTGCTCCACGACGGCAAGAAGCTCGTATACCTGGACAACGCGGCGACCTCCCAGACGCCGCGCCAGGTCATCGACGCGCTCAGTGAGTACTACGAGCAGCACAACGCCAACGTCCACCGGGGCGTGCACGTGCTCGCCGAGGAGGCCACGGCGCTGTACGAGGGTGCCCGCGACAAGGTCGCGGCCTTCATCAACGCGCCGAGCCGCGACGAGGTCATCTTCACCAAGAACGCCTCCGAGTCGCTCAACCTCGTGGCGAACATGCTGGGCTGGGCCGACGAGCCCTACCGCGTGGACCACGAGACCGAGATCGTCATCACGGAGATGGAGCACCACTCTAATATCGTGCCGTGGCAGCTGCTCTCGCAGCGCACCGGCGCGAAGCTGCGGTGGTTCGGCCTGACCGACGACGGCCGCCTCGACCTCTCCAACATCGACGAGATCATCACCGAGAAGACGAAGATCGTCTCCTTCGTCCTCGTCTCCAACATCCTGGGCACGCTCAACCCGGTCGAGGCCATCGTGCGCCGCGCCCAGGAGGTCGGCGCGCTCGTCCTCATCGACGCGTCGCAGGCCGCCCCGCACATGGTGCTCGACGTGCAGGCGCTGCAGGCCGACTTCGTGGCCTTCACCGGCCACAAGATGTGCGGCCCGACCGGCATCGGCGTCCTGTGGGGCCGCCAGGAGCTCCTCGAGGACCTGCCGCCGTTCCTGGGCGGCGGCGAGATGATCGAGACCGTCTCCATGCACTCGTCGACGTACGCGCCGGCGCCGCACAAGTTCGAGGCGGGCACGCCCCCGATCGCCCAGGCCGTCGGCCTCGGCGCGGCCGTGGACTACCTCAACTCGATCGGCATGGAGAACATCGAGCGCCACGAGCACGCCATCACCGAGTACGCGGTGAAGCGGCTCCTGGAGGTCCCGGACCTGCGGATCATCGGCCCCACCACGGCCGAGGACCGCGGCGCCGCGATCTCGTTCACGCTCGGTGACATCCACCCGCACGACGTGGGCCAGGTCCTCGACGAGCAGGGCATCGCGGTCCGGGTCGGCCACCACTGCGCCCGCCCCGTCTGCCTGCGCTACGGAATTCCTGCGACCACGCGAGCGTCGTTCTATCTGTACTCCACGCCCGGCGAGATCGACGCGCTGATCGACGGCCTGGAGCACGTACGGAACTTCTTCGGCTGAGGGGCTGGCTGGGAACGTGAAGCTGGATTCGATGTACCAGGACGTCATCCTGGACCACTACAAGCACCCGCACGGGCGCGGTCTGCGCGATGGCGACGCCGAGGTGCACCACGTCAATCCGACGTGCGGCGACGAGATCACGCTGCGCGTGAAGTATGACGGCCAGACGATCAGTGATGTCTCGTACGAGGGCCAGGGCTGCTCCATCAGCCAGGCCTCGGCCTCCGTGCTGAACGAGCTGCTCGTCGGCAAGGACCTGGCCGAGGCGCAGAAGATCCAGGAGACCTTCCTGGAGCTGATGCAGTCGAGGGGCAGGATCGAGCCCGACGACGCGATGGAGGAGGTGCTGGAGGACGCGGTCGCGTTCGCCGGTGTCTCCAAGTACCCCGCCCGTGTGAAGTGCGCCCTCCTGAGCTGGATGGCGTGGAAGGACGCGACGGCCCAGGCCTTCGCGGAGGAGGCGAAGACCGTATGAGCGAGACCCTTGAGATGAAGCCGGCCTCCGAGGAGGAGGTCCGCGAGGCCCTGTACGACGTCGTCGACCCCGAGCTGGGCATCGACGTCGTCAACCTGGGCCTGATCTACGGGATCCACATCGACGACGCGAACATCGCCACGATCGACATGACGCTCACGTCCGCGGCCTGCCCGCTGACCGACGTCATCGAGGATCAGGCGAAGTCGGCCACCGACGGCATCGTCAACGAGCTCCGGATCAACTGGGTCTGGATGCCGCCGTGGGGCCCCGACAAGATCACGGACGAGGGCCGCGAGCAGCTGCGCGCGCTCGGCTTCAACGTCTGACGCGCAGGTCTTTCTGCCGGTACGGCCCCCGCACTTCGGTGCGGGGGCCGTATTGCGTTTTTCCGCTAGGCCATGATCCGCCGGACACGCCCTAGGCGTCCGAGCGGGACGCGAGGTCCAGCGTGTGGGCGAGGCCCTCGCGGCGGATGCGCTGGTCGATGTAGAGCAGCGACGAGACCAGCGGCCCGAAGACCGAACTCACCAGCTGCACCACGAGGTTGCCGATCATGGACACCGCCATCATGAGGCCCAGGTCCGGCATCATCGTCTTGAGCACGTCGGAGGGGGTGGTGCCCGGTCCGTATGCCGACGGCGACGGGGTGGGCATTGCGAACTGCAGCGGGACGCGCACCGCGAGGGACACGCCGAACATGATCGCGCCGGCGAGCAGGGTGATGCCGAACGTGCGCCACCAGGCGCCCTTCACCAGGCGTGCGGAGCGGCGCAGCGCCTGGACCGGCCCGGCCTCCTCGAGCGTGGCGACCGCCGGGCCGAACAGGAACAGGATGTAGACCCAGAGGGTGAGCGGCAGGGTGACCGCGAAGAGAAGGAACAGCAGGCCGGCCGGTGCGGCGGTGTGGCTGATCAGCGAGACGAAGACCGCTCCGAGGAATGCGAGGGCCAGGCCCGTCGGGATCAGCGCGATCAGGGCCATCAGCAGGCTGACGCCGAGCACGGACGGTGTGCGCCGCCAGGCGTGCCGCCACACCGCGCCGAAGCGGGCCGGACGGCCGAGCACCGCCTCGCGCAGCACCACCGTGCACGCGGACTGGATGAACGCCGTGCCGGTCATCAGCAGCACCATGGCGACGGCCCACACCACGCCGAACGCGACGAACACGGGCCGCGCGTGGTCCCAGTCGAAGTGGGGCGCCTGGTCGAAGAGCGCCCGTACGTCGTCCGACACGGCCGCGTAGGCGAGCGCGGCCGCGCCCACCACGAGCGCGCCGAGCACCAGGTAGACGAGGAGCACGGTGCCGAAGAGCGGCTTCGCGTGCCGGCCCATCGTCTTGAAGACGCCGCCGAGTATGCGGTCGACGCCGAGCGGGGCGAGCGGGATGACGCCGGGCTGGGGCGGCGGGGGTACGGGGGCCCAGCCACCGCCCCAGCCACCGGGGCCGTAACCGCCGGGTCCGCCCGGTCCATATCCGCCGGGTCCGCCGGGTCCGTGTCCGCCGGCCCCCGGTCCGGGACCATAGCCGGGTCCGTAGCCCGCCCCTTGCCCTTGCCCCTGCCCTGTCTCCGGCCCTTGTCCCGGACCCTGTTCCGGGTCCTGTCCCGGTCTCTGTCCCGGTCCCTGTCCCGGTCCCTGCCCCGGTCCCTGTCCCCACATGTCGGTCATCTCGCCGTGCTCCCAGGAGTCGTTCGTCCCTGTGGCCCCCCACAGTGATCGCGACACCATAGCCCGACCGTGGTGTGTACGCCCGTACACATCGATGTGTACCCTCGTACACATGGGATACGTACTGCTTTCCGGCGCCATAGCGGCGGAGGTGGCCGCCACCACGGCCATGAAGTACAGCGAGGGATTCAGCAGGCTCTGGCCCTCCCTGATCACGGTCTCCGGCTATCTGATCGCCTTCGCGCTGCTCGCCCAGACCCTGAAGACCGTGCAGGTCGGTACCGCGTACGCGATCTGGGCCGGCGTCGGCACGGCCGTCATCGCCGGGATCGGGATGCTCTTCCTCGGCGAGGCGATGACCGCCGCCCGGGTCGCGGGGATCGTCCTGGTGATCGGCGGTGTGGTGCTGCTCAATCTGGGCGGTGCGCACTGATGGCGCGGCGGTACGACCCCGAGCGGCGGCAGCGCATCATCGACGCCGCGATCCGGGTGGTGGGCGCCAAGGGCATCGCCGGGCTCAGCCACCGCAGTGCCGCAGCCGAGGCCGACGTGCCGCTCGGCTCGACGACGTACCACTTCCGCACCCTCGACGAACTCCTTGTCGCCGCGCTGCGGCAGGCCAACGAGGGGTTCGCGAAGGCGGTCGCGGGGAGCGCCGTGTTCGAGGCGCCGCGCTCCCGGCTCGCCGCCGGTCTCGCCGCCGTCCTCGGCGACTGGCTCGCCGGTGACCGCACCGGCGTCGAGCTCGAGTACGAGCTGTATCTCGCCGCTCTGCGCAAGCCCGCGCTGCGGCCTGTCGCCGCCGAGTGGGGCGACGACGTCGCCGACCGGCTCGCCCGCCGCACGGACCCGGTCACGGCACGGGCGCTGGTCGCACTGATGGACGGCATCTGCCTCCAGGTACTGCTCACGGACGCCGTCTACGACGAGGAGTACGCACGCGACATGCTGGCCCGCATCATCGACGGCGCCCCCGGCGACGCGACGGGCGGCGCCACGCCGGGCGACGAGAGCTGACGCCAACCTTGCGACCGGGGGCCACGGGCGCCGGCTCTGGTGACCGGGTTGCTGGCGTCACCCTCGACCGGTCGGGCTTGCTTGCGCCACCCCGTCAACCGGACCGCTGACGCCACCCCGAGCAACCGGGCGGCTGGCGCCACCCCCCGGCGATCAGGCCGATGGCGCCACCCTCGACCAACCAGGCCGCTGACGTCACCCCGGCCGACCGGGCCGCTGGCGTCACCCCCGGCCGACCAGGCCGCTGACCCCACCCCCGAGCCGCCGCGGGAGTGTTTCGCGACCGGTACCTGAGACGGTGGTCGTACCGGTTCGCCCCCGTGGTGCCCCTCCGGTTAGGTTTCACTCATGTCTGACTCTCCCGCCAGCACCACCGCTCAGCGCACCACCGGCGCCGTCGCCGCAGGTCTCGCCACGCTCACCGCCGACGGCACCGTCCTCGACACCTGGTTCCCCGCCCCCGAGCTGGTCGCCGAGGCCGGCCCGGCCGGCACCGAGCGGCTCTCCGCCGAGCGTGCCGTCGAGCTGCTCGGCGAAGGCGCCGCGAAGGCCATCGGCACCGACGCCCGCCGCGGCGTGGAGACCGTCGCCGTCCGCACGGTCATCGCCTCGCTCGACGACAAGCCGCTGGACGCGCACGACGTCTACCTGCGCCTCCACCTGCTCTCGCACCGCCTGGTGAAGCCGCACGGCCAGAACCTGGACGGCATGTTCGGCTTCCTCGCGAACGTCGCCTGGACCTCGCTCGGCCCGGTCGCCGTCGACGACGTCGAGAAGGTCCGCCTCAACGCCCGCGCCGAGGGCCTGCACCTCGCCGTGACGTCCATCGACAAGTTCCCCCGTATGACGGACTACGTCGCGCCGAAGGGCGTCCGGATCGCCGACGCCGACCGCGTGCGGCTCGGTGCGCACCTCGCCGAGGGCACCACGGTCATGCACGAGGGCTTCGTCAACTTCAACGCCGGCACGCTCGGCACGTCGATGGTCGAGGGCCGCATCTCCGCGGGCGTCGTCGTCGGCGACGGCTCCGACATCGGCGGCGGCGCGTCCACCATGGGCACCCTCTCCGGCGGCGGCAACGTCCGCATCACGATCGGCGAGCGCTGCCTCATCGGCGCGGAGGCGGGCGTCGGCATCGCCCTCGGCGACGAGTGCGTCGTCGAGGCCGGCCTCTACGTCACCGCCGGCACGCGCGTCACCATGCCCGACGGCGAGATCGTCAAGGCCCGTGACCTGTCCGGCGCCTCGAACATCCTCTTCCGCCGCAACTCGGTCACCGGCGCCGTCGAGGCCCGCCCGAACAACGCGGTGTGGGGCGGCCTCAACGAGATCCTGCACAGCCACAACTGACGCGGCACGCCTCGTCATCGAGCGCCCTTCCCCGGCCCGTACGGCCGGGGGAGGGCGCTCTCGTACGTGACACGCAGAATTTTTTTCGTCGCACAGGCATAGCCGCGCGGCGCCGCGCGCGTCACAAGGGTCAGCGAGGGGGCAGCAAGGGCCCACCGGGGAAGAGAAGGTGCCGATGAATGCCGGCAAGGCAGACGACGCAGGTGACGCGTACGGCGCGGCCGACGCCGACCACGGGGGAGGCGCGGACGGCTCGGGCAGCTTCCGTGAGTTCGTGGCGAGCCGGTCCTCCGCACTGCTGAAGACCGCCGTGCTCCTCAGCGGGGGCGACCGGCACGCCGCCGAGGACCTGCTCCAGAACGCGCTGATCAAGGCGGCCGGACGCTGGAACCGGATCGACGAGCCGGAGGCCTACGTACGGAAGATCCTCTACCGCCAGCAGGTCAGCAGATGGCGCCTGAAATGGCGCGGGCGCGAACTGAGCGTCGCCGAGCCGCCGGAGAGTCGTACGGGGGTCGACTCCGCCCACGCCGCCGACCTGCGCATCGTGATGCGTACCGCGCTCGCCCGGCTCACCGCCCGGCAGCGCACCGTGCTCGTCCTGCGGTACTTCGAGGACCTGCCCGAGGCGGACGTCGCCCGGCTCCTCGGCTGCTCGGTGGGCACGGTGCGCTCGACCACGCACCGCTCGCTCGCCAAGCTGCGCAGCCTCGCGCCCGAACTCGCCGCGCTCGGCCCGGCCGACGCCGAAGACCTGCCGTCCCGTGACTTCTCGCCCATGGAGGTGCGTCCGTGAACGTCGATGACCTGCTGCGGGACGCACTGCGCGAACAGGCCGCCGAGGGCGCGACCGCACCACCCGACTTCGCCGAACGGGTGCTCGCCGCGCGCCGCCGCCGCCGGACCCGCGTCATCGCCGGCGCCGCACTCGCCACGGTGGCCGCCGTCGCCGCCGTGGTCTCCGTGCCCGTCCTGCACCCCGGCGGCCAGGACGTGCGGCCCGCCAGCCAGATGAACAAGAGCGACATCATCGCGCACCCGGACCAGTCGCCCCCACGGGACCTCATCGCGGCGGGGGACCAGGCGCTCGCCGCGTTCTCCACGTACAAGAGGGTCGAACTGCCGGGCCACGACGCCGAGTTGAGGCGCACGTACGGACTGCTCAACCAGAAGACCGGCAAGTACGACAGGACCACGCGGTGGTCGTGGATCGACGTGGCGCCGGGGATGCGGACGGCCGCCGTTCTGGAGCGGCGGCTCCCGGCCGACCGTATCGGTCTGCTCGACCTGATCACCGGCAAGGTGCAGCGGTGGATCGAGCTCGACAAGGGTGTGGCCGGGGTGTCGTTCTCGCCGGACGGCAAGAAGCTCGTCGCCACGACGTACGCCAAGAACCCCGACCACTACTACTGGTCGCACAAGATGAACGTGAACGGGAAGGACGAGGCGGGGCCGGTCGCCAGCAGGACCGGGTTCACGATCGTCGACGTCGCCTCCGGCAAGGCGGACTGGCACCGGCTGCCGTTCTGGAAGGACGAGATGGGCTGGTCGCCCAACGCGCGCGCCGACCTGGGGTTCAGCCATGACAGCACGCTCGTCTACGAGCCGATCCCGATGGCGCCGGGCCGGATCTACTACGACCTGAACGGCCGCAAGGCGGCCACACCCGCCGCCGAGAGGCACGTGTCCTACGCGGAGGCGGGCCTGTCGCCCGACGGCAAGCTCATCGGAGGCGAGTTCGCGGGTCGGGGCAACGAGATCGCCTCGGCGATCGTCGACTCCGCCACCGGGAAGACGGTCACCAAGGTGCCCGGCCAGCAGCTGCTCGCCTGGGCCGACGACAAGCGGCTCATCGCCTGGGGCTGCGACCCCAAGAAGTGCAACGGCACGGGCGAGTTCCGCAACCAGCTGCTCCTGCTCACCATGGGCAGTGACAAGGTCGTCCAGCTCAGCGACTTCCGCAAGGCGTCCGACGACTACCCGGGCCGCTGGACCCCGCAGTTCACGACGCGCTGACCACCTTCTCGTACGCGCTCAGCAGTCCGTCGGTCACCTCGTGGCCGGCGGGCCGCAGCGGTGCGCGGACCGGGCCGCCGGGCAGGCCGAGCGCGTCCAGGAGCGCCTTCGTGGTGACCGTGCCCGGAAGGCCGGACGCCATCATCAACCCCACTAGGGGCGCGGCCAGTTGCTGGCGGCGGGCCGCGTCGCCGGTGTCGCCCGCGTCGAAGGCGTCCAGGACGGCCCGCAGGGCGCGCGGCGCCACGTTCGCGACCGTCGACACGAATCCGGCCCCGCCCACCGCGTAGAGGGGGAGCGCGAACTCCTCGCAGCCCGCGTAGTACGCCAACTCGGTGCGGGCCAGCACCTGTTGGCTGCCGAGCATGTCGTACGCGCAGTCCTTGACCGCCACGATCCGGGGGTGGGACGCGAGGCGGATCATGGTGTCCGGCTCGATACGTGTGCCCGTGCGGCCCGGGATGTCGTAGAGCATCAGGGGCAGTCCGGACGCGTCCGCGACCTCGCGGAAGTGGGCCTCCAGGGCGTCCTGCGGCGGGCGGCTGTAGTACGGGCTGACGACCAACAGGCCGTCGGCGCCCGCCTTTTCGGCGTCGAGCGCCAGCCGGACGGTGTGGCGGGTGTCGGCGGTGCCGACGCCCGCGACGACCGGGACCCGCTCGCCCACCGCCTCCTTGACGGCCCGTACGAGCGTGGCCTTCTCGTCGTCCGAGGTCGTGGGGGACTCGCCGGTGGTGCCGGACAGGACGAGGCCGTCACAGCCCTCGGCCACCAGGTGGGCGGCCAGGCGCTGCGCGCCGTCCGGATCGAGTGCGCCGTCGGCGGTGAACGGCGTGACCATGGCGCACAGGGCACGGCCGAAGGGCGGGTGCGGGGCGTTCACGAGGTTCATGAGTGCAGTGTCGGCGCCCGGACCGTACAGCTCCACTTAATTCTTCTACGAGGTAGTGGCAAGGCTTGCTACGAGATGGAGGGGGTGTGGCCGGGTTTCGCCGGGATATTGGCCGAGGAGCGACCTTCAGGAGGCCCGCCCGGATTCCGACGTAGCAGGGTGAAAGCTCCATGTAAGGAATCCGCCGTGCGTGACATCCTCCTGGTCCTCGCCGTCCCCCTGCTCCTCTGCGCGAGCGGCGTCCACGCCGCCTGCGACGTCTGGTGGCGTCGCAGGCGCCCGGCACCGGACCCGCACTCCCAGGCGGGCCGCCGCCTCGCCGCCGAGCGGGCGGTGGCCGACGCGGAGGCGATCGTGGCCGACCGGTACGCCATCCTCGCCGAGGCGGAACGGAGCGCCGGCGGGACCTTCACCTGAGCGCTCCGTCTCCTTCTCCCGCGTGCTAGGGGCGGAACCTCAGCACCTGTGGGTCGTGGTCGCTGATCTGGTCGTTGAACTCGCTGTTGACGTGCACGCTGTCGTACGCGAAGTCGTCGTCCTCGCGGATCGACGGGCTGATCAGGATCTGGTCGAGCACCTGGCTGTTGCCCTGGTAGTCGTAGGTGTAACGCTCGCTCTTCGGCAGGGACTTGATCGCCGACCAAAGGACGCCGCCGTCCTCCAGGCGCTGCGCGGTGCCGGAGAACTCGAAGTCGTTGATGTCGCCGAGGGTGACGACGTCCGCGTCGCTTTGCGCCGCGAGGATGTCCTTCACGAAGCCGTTCACCGCGTCCGCCTGCGCGTGGCGCTGCGTCTCCGAGTTGCGGGCCGGCGGCTGGTACTGGGCCGTCAGGCCCTGGTCGCCGCCCTTGGACGCGAAGTGGTTGGCGATGACGAAGACCGTCCTGCCGTGGAAGACGAACTCGCCCGCGAGCGGCTTGCGGCTGCTCTTCCAGGCCGTGTCGGCGGGGTCGATCCGGCCGGGGGACGCGGTGAGCGCCGCCCGGCCGTCCGTCCGGGTCACGCCCACGGGCGTGGTGGCGTCGCCGCCCGCGCGGTCCGTGAACGAGACCCGCTCGGGGTTGTAGAGGAACACCTGGCGGATGTTGCCGCCGGGCTCGCCGCCGTCCTTGTCGTTGACCGGGTCGATGGACCGCCAGTCGTACCTCGGGCCGCCCGCGGCGACGATCGCGTCGATCAGCTTGTTCACCGTGACGTCCGCGGCGACCGTGCCGTCGTCCTTCGCGCCGTTGTTGTCCTGGATCTCCTCCAGGGACACGATGTCGGGCGACTGGAGGTGGTTCACGATCGCGGCGGCGTGCGCGTCGAACGTGGCGTCACCGGGGTCGAGGTTCTCCACGTTGTACGTCGCCACGGCCAGCTCGCCGCTCTTCTGCTTCCGCGTGGTCTCGCGCTCGAGGCCCCCCTTGTCGAGGGTGCCGAGCTCCCGCGCGACGAGCGTGTACCCGCCGAACTGGTTGTAGTCCAGGGGGCCTTCGGTCGTCCCGGCCAGGGTGTCCCCGACGTTCGCCTTCGGGAAGCCGGCGGCCGTGCCCAGGGACTGGACCTGGAGACGGCCCGTGTTCTGGGAGTCGTACGAGCCGTAGACGGTGCCGCCGCGGCGCGTGGGGTGCTCGTGCGGCTTCACCGTCACCCACAGCTCGGCGTAGGCGTCCGACGCGGTGACGACGCGGGACGAGCCGATCTGTACGTTCATGCCCTCCAGCGACTCGTAGAGGTCGAGCGCGTACTGGGAGGGGCGCAGCGGCAGGGCGTTGACCGAGCCGTTCGCGGCGGGGTCGCCGGGCGGGGCGTACGCGGCGGGGACCGACTTCGCGTCGATGACGGTGGCGGCCGGCAGCGCGTTGCCCGAGGAGACGACCGTGACGGCCGGCTTGGTGATCTCGGTGAGGGACTGGTTGCCCGACGACGTGCCGCCCGGCACGTACTCCGAGACCGTGCCCGAGACCCGCACCGCGTCGCCGACGGCGGCCTTCGGGGCCGAACCGGTGAAGACGAAGACGCCCTCGCTCGTGGCGGGGTCGTCGTCGGGCGCGGTGTCCTGGATCCAGAAACCCTTGGACGAGCCGTAGGTTCTGACGCCCGTGACCACCCCGGCCACGTCCGTGACCGGTTGCCCGGCCAGCGGGGACGTGCGGGTCGTGCCCTGGATGTCGTGGATGCGTATCGCGTCCGCGTGCGCGGGCGAGGTGAGGACGATGGCGGAGACGGTGGAGCAGACGGCGGCGACGGTCAGCGCGGCGAGGCGCGACGTGTTCTTGCTCGGCAAGGGATCCCTCCGGGGACGTGCGTGAGGCGCCGGGACGAGGGTGGAGCGACGTGCTTCTACGCGCGTAAATGTCTTGTGTGGTCAGGGGAGTTGTCAAGGTTTCGCCGGTGGACGGTTTCTGACGGGTACATGAACCGGGCGGCATGCCGGCAAATCCGTCTAGGCTGAGCGGTCGCACAACACGTCCGGAGGAGAACAAGGCGATGTCAGACAGCTCCCCCCTGCCGCCGGCCAGGCTGCACTCCGAAGCGGAGCTCGCGCGGGACGCCCTCGCCACCCCGCTGCTCTCCCGCGCGGTGCGGCTCGCCCGCTGGGCGGGCCCCGGCACCCGGGTCGGCGCGGGCGGCGAACTCGTCGACGAACAGCTGCCCGCCGCGGCCCTCGAACTCGGGCTCGCCGCCGACGCCGACGGGGCCGCGTACGCCAGCGAGGCCTGGCGGATCGCCGTCGACACCGGGCTCGTCGACATCGTGGACGAGGAGGAGGGCACCGTCGCCGCGGGCGAGGACCTCGCCGTCGTCACCTCCGGTGGCCCCCAGGACATCCTCGGCCTGTGGCTCGTCGCCCTGGACGCGGTCCTCGCGGACGCGAGCGTGCCCGACATCGAGGACATCGGCGATCTCGTCGCCACCATGGAGGAGGGCGGCGAGGCCGACTTCTCGCAGCTCGACTGGGACCCCGAGGCGGAGGCCGAGTTCCTCGAAGGCGTCCTCGGCAACCTCTACCTGCTGACCGTCACCGAGGGCGGCGCGGGCGACGCGCCCGTCCCGCTGCCCGCCCTCGCCGCGTCGATGATCGTGCCCGACGACATGGGCGAGCCCACGGACGACATCCTGGAGCAGGTGTCGGACGCGATGATGAAGCTGGACGACCAGTTCCGGCTGCTCGACCCGGTGGGGCTCGTCGAGTTCCAGCCGGTCGACGAGGCGCTGATGGCGGAGATCGACGAGGCCGACGAGGCCGCCAGGGCCGCTGGGGCGACCGAATCCGCCGACTCGTTCGACGACTCCGACGTCACCCGGTACGGCATGGTGCGGCTCACCCCGCTCGGCCTCTACGGCATCCGCGCACGCATGATCGAGGCCGGCGTCGACGCGCCCGCCGTCGGCGACCTCGCGGACAAGGGCGCCGACACGCTGCTCGACGGCACGTCGGCGTTCCCGCAGGCCGCCGCGCAGGCCGAGATCGAGCAGTGGCTCGCCCGGCGCGAACAGCTCCTGGCCGCACGGGAGTTGCTGTCCGCGGCGCGTGGCTCGGACCCGGGCGCGCCGCTGCGTCGGCTGCGCTGCCAGCAGGCACTGTCCCTGGTCGGCGGCGAGGCGGAGCCGGCGCTGCGAGAGGTCCTCGACGACGCGGAGCTCGGCGGTCTCGCCCGGGTCTGGCTCGCCGAGCACGGCGCGAGCGACGTACCGGCGCCGCCGGAGTCCCTGATCTTCTGGCTCACCGTCGACACGATCGCCGCGCAGCTCGCGCTGGAGGGCAACTCTGACGAGCTGCAGGGCCTCGTAGAAGGGCTCGCGGCCCAGCACAGCGGGTTCTTCGCGGCGGCGTGGAAGGTTGACCACCCGGCGACGGCGGACGTCCTGGAGGCGATGGGTCGGCTGCACCCCGACAAGAAGGTCGCCAAGGAGGCCCGCAAGGCGGCGTTCAAGGCGAGGTCCGCGCAGGCGGGCTAGCCGGGCCGCGGCGGGGACTTGAGAGGGGCGGGACGCGAGGGCGTCCCGCCCCTCTCGCGTACTTCCGGCGTCGTACGGAGTTCAGCCGCCGTTCAGGCGTGGCGGGGAGCGTGTGGCCGAAACGGCAACAGCACCATCCGTTCGCTGCACCGTCACAGCCACCCGGTCACAGGAGACACCATGTCGCTCACCCGCAGGGACTTCACGAGACGCTCCGCCGCCGCCGGCGCGGGAATCGCCCTGGCCGGTACCGTCGGCGCGCTCGCCACCGCACCCGGAGCGCTGGCCGCCGAAGGTGACTACGAAGCCACCGCGAGCACCGAGGGCCAGGCCGACGCCGGCCACACGCCCGGCTACGGCCCCCTCGTGGCCGACCCGAAGGGCCTGCTCGCGCTGCCCGCCGGATTCTCGTACCGCGTCATCACGTACACGGGGAAGACGACCCTGGAGTCCGGCGAGTCCACCCCGTCCAACCACGACGGCACCGCAACCTTCGAGGGCCCGCGCGGCGCGACGCTGCTCGTCAACAACCACGAGATCGGCGGCCCCCGCACCAAGGCCGCCCACCCGGTTCCGCTCACCGAGGGACTCGTCTACGACCCGGCCGCCGCGGGTGGCTGCACCGTCGTCGAGGTCCGCCGCGACGGCCAGGTCGCCGAGTGGGTCGGCATCGCCGGCACCGCCACCAACTGCGCGGGCGGGCGCACCCCTTGGGACACCTGGCTGACCTGCGAGGAGACCGAGGACAAGGCCGGCTCCAACGGCATGACCAAGGACCACGGCTACGTCTTCGAGGTCGACCCCGCCGACCGCCGCGCCAACCGCTCGCCCCAGCCGATCAAGGCGCTCGGCCGGTACGCGCACGAAGCCGTCGTCATCGACCCGAAGCGCGGCCACGCCTACCTCACCGAGGACGCGGCGGGCCCCAACGGCCTGCTCTACCGCTGGACCCCGCCGCAGGGCTTCGAGCACGGCCGCGGCAAGCTCCGCACGCTCGCCGCCGACGCGGGCGTCCTCCAGGCCACCAAGTGCTTCGACTCCGGCGGCCGCTTCGTCGACGACCTGTCCCGCGCCACGCAGATCGGCACGGTCTACGGCGTGGACTGGGTCGACGTCCAGGACCGCGACGCCAGGACGGTCTCCGTGCGCAAGCAGTTCGCGGCCGGTGAGGTCACCCGCGCCCGCAAGCTCGAAGGCATGTGGTGGGGCGACGGCGGCGCGTACATCGTCTCCTCGTTCGCCCGTACCGAGAGCCCCGTCCAGCACGACGGGCAGGTCTGGTTCTACGACCCCAAGCGCCGCACGCTCACGCTGAAGGTCCTGCTCGGCGTGAACGCCGACCCGGCCAAGGACGGCGCCTTCGACGGCCCGGACAACATCACGGTGTCCCCTTACGGCGGCCTCGTCATCGCCGAGGACGGCAACGGCGTCCAGCACCTGTTCGGCGCGACCGACGGCGGACGCACGTACCCGATCGCGCGCAACGAGCTGAACATCGGCACCGAACAGGAGCCGGAGTACAGCGAGTTCACCGGCGTCACGTTCTCGCCCGACGGCCGGACCCTCTACGCGAACATCCAGACCCCGGGCATCATGCTCGCCATCACGGGGCCGTGGAAGCGCCAGCGCTCGAACTGAGCACGCACACGCTCGAACTGAGCATGCACACCGCAGGGGCCGGCTCCCACTCCCTGAGCCGGCCCCTGCCTCCTGCCCCTGCCCGTGCCCCCGCGTCCTTGTGGCCGCGTCAGGACCAGGGAACGTCCGGGGCGTCCCACTGGCGCAGCGGCGACTGCGGGCGCTGCCCGACGGCACCGCCGTACCACGCGGGCCGCCCCTCGGCCCCCACGTGGCCGCCGTCGCCGTGGACGTCGTCGTCGCCCTCCGTCGTCAGCCGCTCGGCCAGCGACTCCTCGTGGACCTCGATGAGCGCCGCGGGCTCCGGGTCCTGCCACCACGCCCGCGGGGTCGCCCGCGCGGCACACCACTGAAGGACCTCGGGAACCATGGGGCGGGCGTAGGGGGACTTGGCGAGGCAGCGGGAGAGGAACGCGGTCCACTCCTGGTCCGGGACACCCAGCAGGTCCGGCTCGTCGTGCAGCGTCCGGTGCAGGGCCTCGGGGCCGTTGCCCGCGCCGTGCGGATTACGCCCCGTCGAGCACAGGGCGAGCAGCGCGCCGAGCGCGAACACGTCGGCGGGCGGCCCGGGTTCGGTGGCGCCGGTGATCTGCTCGGGCGCCAGGAAACCGGGGGAGCCGAGGCGCCGGCCGGTGTCGGTGCGCGTCCCGTCGCCCGGGGCCACGGCCTTCGCGAGACCGAAGTCGATGACCTTGGGCCCTGCGGCCGTCACGACGACGTTCGCCGGCTTGAGGTCGCGGTGCACGAGCCCCGTCGCGTGGATCGCCGCCAGGGCCCCGGCCAGCGTCGCGCCGAGCCCCGCGAGGTCGCCCGGCACCGGCGGGCCGAGCACCGCCACCGCCTCGGACAGCGAGGGGCCCGCGCAGTACTCGACCGCGAGCCAGGGGACCTCGGCGTCGGGGTCCGCATCGAGCACGGCGGCGGTGGCAGGCCCCCGCACGGCCCGCGCCGCCGCGGCCTCCCACCGGAAACGCTCCCTGAACCAGGGATCGGCGGCCAGGTGCCGGTGCACCGCCCTGACCACCACGACGTGGCCCGCGGCGGAGCGCGCCAGATGGGCCGTCCCCACCGCTCCGTCGCCGAGCTGAGTGACGAGGCGGTATCCCGCGAGACGCACCATGGACGGCTTCCTCCTGGACCTGCGTTACGTGCTGTGCCTGCGTTACGTGCCGTGCCTGCGTTACGTGCTGTGCCTGCTTCGACGACCGTCGACGACTCTATGGGGTCCGTCCGGTCGACCGCCGACCGGCGACGCGTACAGCGCGCTTTTCTTACTGGTCAGGCGGGCCGTGTGGACATCGTCACCGAAGTGTGAGGACGTAGGCGTGGTGTGTGCGGGTGCGCGGGGCGCATACTCGATGAATGACAAGGCCCCCCAGTACGCGCCGCCACCTTCCGGGCAGCCCCTTCAACGTTCCGGCCAAGCCCGCTCCGCCGGTAGAGCAGTTCGAAGTGGGCGACCGGGTTTCGCACGACCAGTACGGCCTCGGCAGGATCATCGGAGTCGAGGGTGAGGACGCCGTGCTCATCGACTTCGCCGGGCAGCAGGGCAGGTTCCTGAGCCCGTTCTCCAAGCTGTCGAAGCTCTGACAGCTCTCCCCTGGACGGTCAGGAGGCGGTCGGCGGCACGAATCCCGTGCCACCGGCCGCCTCTGCCGTATCCGCCCGTCACGCACCGTGACACCCCGTGATGTCCCGTGATGCCCCGTATCCGTGCGGCCCCGACGGCTAGAGCGCCTGCGCCGCCGGCTTCACCATGCCGCGCACCGTCCGCGACTTCACGAAGTCACCCATCGCGGTCATGTCCCATTCCCCGGAGAACTGGCGGATCAGCTTCGCCATCATGACGCCGGTCTGCGCCTCCGCGTTCGTCAGGTCGAAACGGACCAGCTCCTCGCCCGTCGCCGCGTCGATGAGCCGGCAGTACGCCTTGGCGACCTCGGTGAACTTCTGGCCCGAGAACGAGTTCACCGTGAACACCAGGCCCGTCACCTCCGCCGGGAGACGGCCCAGGTCGACGACGATCACCTCGTCGTCCCCGCCGCCCTCGCCCGTGAGGTTGTCACCGGAGTGCTTGATCGCGCCGTTCACGATCGAGAGCTTGCCGAAGTAGCAGCTGTCCACGTGATTGCGCTGCGGTCCGAAGGCGATGACCGACGCGTCCAGGTCGATGTCCTTGCCACGGAACGCGGGCTCCCAGCCGAGACCCATCTTGACCTGCGACAGCAGTGGCCGGCCGCCCTTGACGAGGGACACCGTCTGGTTCTTCTGGAGGCTGACGCGGCCCTTGTCCAGATTGATCTTCCCGGCGCCTGGAGCGGGCGCCGCGGGAGCGGGTGCCGGGGCGGCGGCGGGCGGCGCGGGCGGTGCCAGGCGCGGGTCGACCGGGGGAGTGGTCGGGGCGGGCATGGCCTGCACCGGGGTCGCCGGGGCCGTGACCGGAGCGGCGGGCGCGGGCTCCTCGACGCTCACGCCGAAGTCCGTGGCGATGCCCGCCAGGCCGTTCGCATAGCCCTGGCCGACCGCCCGGGCCTTCCACGCGCCGTTGCGGCGGTAGATCTCGACGACGACCAGGGCCGTCTCGCCGCCGAGCCGCGGCGGGGTGAACGTGGCGAGCACGGAGCCGTCGTCGGCGCCTCTGATCGTGGCCGTGGGCTCGATGCCCTGGAAGGTCTGGCCGGCCGCGTCCGGGCTCGCGGTGACGACGATCTTCTCGATGCCCGGCGGCACGGCGGCCGTGTCCACCACGATCGCGTCCGGTGCCGTGCCGCCGCCCGAGCGGTAGGTCACACCCGGGCCCGAGGGCTGGTTGTAGAAGACGAAGTCGTCGTCGGAACGCACCTTGCCGTCGGCGGTGAGCAGCAGGCCCGAGACGTCGAGCCGCACCGGGGCGGCGACGTCCACCGCCACGCGGGCGGTGGACAGCGGGATGTTCGAGCCGGGGGTCATAGCGGTCATGCCGGGGTAACGAGCGTGGCCGCTTTGCCGTTCCCTTACCTGCCGAGGAGTTCCGCACCTGCCCGCCGAAGGGGTGCGCGCCGCCGGACACGCCCTAGTGCGGCCAGACCGGCGGGTTCGTCACGAAGTGCCCGCCGAGGCGTGTGTGGCCGGGGTTGTCCGGGTCCAGCTCGCCGTACTCGGCCAGCAGCTTCTCCGCGTACTGCTCCGAGTCGTCCTGCGGGGCGTAACCGAGCGCCCGCGCGGAGGAGAGGTCCCACCACAGGCGGGTGTTCGCGGACGAGCCGTGGACGACGGTGTGCCCGACGTTCTCGGCGGTGAGCGCCGCGTCGAAGAGCCGTGCGCCGTCGCCCGGGCTCAGCCACACCGACATCATCCGGACGTCCGTCGGCTCCATGAGGCACGCGCCGATGCGCACGGACACGGTCTCGAGGCCGTACTTGTCCCAGTAGAGCTGCGCCAGGTCCTCGCCGAAGGATTTGGACAGGCCGTAGTACGTGTCGGGGCGGTGGGGGGTGTCGACGGGGATCAGGGGGCCGCCGTCCGCCGGCCGTGGCGTGAAGCCGACCGCGTGGTTCGACGAGGCGAACACGATGCGGCGCACGCCCTCCTCGCGCGCGGCCTCGTAGAGGTGGTGGAGCCCTTCGATGTTCGCCCTGAGGATCTTGTCGAACGTGGACTCGAGGGCGATGCCCGCGAGATGGATGACCGCGTCGACGCCCCGCACCGCCTCGCGCAGGGCGGCACGGTCGGCGAGGTCGGCCGTGATCGCGTCCGGCTCGCCCTCGATCGGCCGCACGTCGAGCAGGCGCAGGTCGTAGCCGTAGGCCGGGAGCAGCCCGCGCATCAGGGTGCCGACGCCCCCGGCGGCGCCGGTGAGCAGGACGGTGCGGGGAGCGGGCATGCGGGATCTCCTCGAATCGGTCAGCGGAGTGGCCGCATTCGTGCACGGCATTCACAGCGATGGAAAAGCTAGGGACGGCCGCGGGGGCGGTCAAGTCTCGCGCGGAGGCCGGGAATCCGCCGCCGAGCAAGCCGAGCACGCCGAGGCCGTCGAGTCGCTGCCCGTGCGGGCGATGAGTTTCGGTGACCATGACGGTCTACCTGTCGCAAGAACCGACTGAACGTGCCGTTTGAACGAGCGTTTGAACGAAGGAGGACCCCCGCATGACCGACACGACCGATGAGACCGGCCCGGCCGTCCCGATGGTGGACTTCGGCCCGCAGACCCGGATCGTCGCGCGCCTCGCGGACGGGGTGGGCGAGGACCAGCTCGGCCTGCCCACGCCGTGCCCGGAGTACGCCGTGCGCCACCTGCTCGGGCACGTCGTCGGCCTGACCGTCGCCTTCCGCGACGCCGGGCGCAAGGACCTGGGTGCGACGACCGACACGAACCCGGCGGCGTCCCTGCCCGACATCACCGACGGCTGGCGCGACACCCTGACGAAGGCGCTCGGCGAACTGGCGGAGGCCTGGCGCGACCCGCGGGCCTGGCAGGGGATGACGCGGGCGGGCGGGGTCGACCTGCCCGGCGGGGTGGCCGGGCTCGTCGCCCTGGACGAACTGGTCGTCCACAGCTGGGACCTGGCGCGGGCCACGGGCCAGGAGTACGAGCCCGACGAGGCCGCGCTCCAGGCCGCCCACGCCTTCCTCCTCCAGGCCGCGGAGGGCCCCCGCCCCGAGATCTTCGGCCCGGTGGTCCCGGTGGCGGAGTCGGCGCCCCTGCTCGACCGCGCCGTGGGCCTGAGCGGCCGTGACCCGGACTGGAAGCCCGCTTCCTGACGCCGCTCGCCCCAGGCGCCCGCTCATGTATCGATCCGGCAAAGCCCACCGGCAAACCTCTCGCGCCGGCGGTGTGACGCGCGTAGAAACCTGTCATGCATAAGCCCACACGCATCGCGGTCCTCACCGCGGCCTCCTGTGTCCTTGCCGGCGCCGCCTTCTACGGGACGGGTGCCGCGAGCGCCGGTCCGGCCTCGTCGGACACCACCGCCGAGCCCCACAACATCGGGCAGCTCGTCAAGGAGATCGACTCCTACTACGGCACCACCCTCGGCAGCGACGGCGTCTACCAGGCGTCCCCGTCCAGCCAGTACGCCCAGGACCTCGCCCGGATCGAGGCCGGTGCGAAGAAGCGGATCGCCGAGGCCGCCCGGGAGCACCACAAGGGCGTCAAGCCCGCCGTCGTCTTCGACATCGACGACACGCTTCTCCTCAGCCTCGACTACGAGAAGAAGACCAACTACACCTACAACGACGCCACTTGGAAGGAGTACGTCGCCAAGGCGGACCGCCCCGCCGTCTTCGGCACACCCGATCTCGTCGCCTACGCCCAGGCCCAGGGGGTCGAGGTCTTCTACAACTCCGGCCTCGGCGAGTCCCAGCGCGCGGCCGCCGTCGCCAACCTCAGGAAGACCGGCATCGACGTCAACCTCGACGCCGCCCACATGTTCCTCAAGGACAAGGCGAATCCGCCCGCCTACCTGAGCGACTGCGCCACCCCGAGCGCCTGGAAGTGCACGACCGTGCAGTACAAGTCCGGCACCCGCAAGCACATCGAGTCGCTCGGGTACGACATCGTCGGCAACTTCGGCGACCAGTACTCGGATCTCCAGGGCGGCTTCGCCGACCGCACGTACAAGTTCCCCAACCCGACCTACTTCGTGGAGTGAGCGCCGGCGGGCCGTAGGCTCGTGTGCCGTGACCGGCTATCTCGACCGCCTCGCGGAGCTGCTGCGCGAGGCGCACGGGCTTCCGGCGGACCATGTCGCGGCCGTCGTCGCCGACCTCGGCTCGTATCTGGCGCGGGCCGGGGGAGCGGAGCCGGAGGACGCGTTCGGGCCGGTCGACGCGTTCGCCCGGCGGCTCGCTCCGGACAGGGCGTCCGCCCCGGCCGACGAGCACCTGGAGACCTGGTGCTTCCTCGCCGACACGTACGCCGGCGAGGAACTGCTCAACCGGTTCGGCGACGAGGGCTGGGAGGTCGAGCGGATCGACCCGCCCGGCCGCTTCGTCAGCCACCGCGACCCCGAGCGGCCGAGGCGCTGGGAGTACCGGCGTGAGGTGGCCACGGGAGCGGGCGGGAGCCGCGCCGAGCAGCTCGCACGCGACGAGCGGCTCGCGCGCGACGGCTGGGAGCCGTGCGGCGACTGGGTCGTGTACGCGTGGTTCAAGCGTCCCAAGGCGGCCGCCACCGACCCGGTGTCCGCGCCCGCCGGACCGCCGCCGGCCCCGCCGCGCCGTCGCGGCTTCCTGCACCTGGCGCTCCGGACACTGCGCGGGCGGCGCCGCTAGCGGGCACATCGGTGGGGCCGGAACACGTGTTCCGGCCCCACCGGTGCGCCTACCGCCTATCCCTTGAGCGCCGCCGACATCATCGCCTGCGCGATCGGCGCCGCCAGACCGTTGCCGCTCACCTCCGAGCGGGCCGCGTTCGACTGCTCCACCACGACCGCCACCGCGACCTCCTTGCCGGTGGAGTCGTCCTTCGCGTACGACGTGAACCAGGCGTACGGCGTCTCGCTGTTGTTCTCGCCGTGCTGGGCCGTACCGGTCTTGCCGCCCACCGTCGCGCCCGCGATCCGCGCGTTCGTACCGGTGCCCTGCGACACGACCGTCTCCATCGCCGACCGCAGCTGCGAGGCCGTGGACGCGCTCATGACGCGCTTGTCGTCGCCGTCCGCGAAGCTCTTGATCGCGTTGCCGTCGGCGTCCGTGACCTGCGACACCATGTGCGGCGCCGCCTGCTCGCCGCCGTTCGCGATCGTCGCCGAGACCATCGCCATCTGCAGCGGCGTCGCCGTCACGTCGAACTGGCCGATGCCCGACAGACCCGTCTGCGCCTTGTCCATGCCCGACGGGTACACGCTCTTCGAGGCCCGGACCGGCATGTCCTGCTCGCCGTCGTTGAAGCCGAGCTTCTCGGCCATCGCCCTGACCTTGTCCTGGCCCAGGTCGACGGCCATCTTCCCGAAGACGTTGTTGCAGGAGTACTGCAGGGCCGTACGGATCGTGGCGTTCTCGCAGGGCGCGGACGCGCTCTCGTTCCGCAGGTCGGTGGCCGTGCCGGGCAGCCGGTACGGGTTCGGGCTGTCGGTCTTCGTGTCCACCGACCCGTAGAGCCCGTCCTCGAGCGCGGCCGCCGCGACGACCAGCTTGAACGTGGAGCCCGGCGGCAGCGCCTGCTTGATCGCGCGGTTCAGCGTCGGCCGGTCCTTGTCCTTCGACAGCGCCGTCCACGCCGTGCCGTCGGTGGCCGGGTCCGAGCCGCTGATCTTCGACGGGTCGAAGGACGGGGTCGAGACGAGGCCGAGGACCTTGCCGGTCTTCGGGTCGATCGCGACGGCCGCGCCCTTCTTGTCGCCGAGCGCGCGGTACGCGGCCTTCTGCACGCCCGGGTCGATGGTCGTGACCACGTCACCCGGCTCGGTGTGTTTGCCGGTGACCGCGTCGACCGGGTTCTTGAGGCGCACGTCCGTGCCGTCGAGGACGTCCTTGTAGATGCCCTCCAGCTGCGTCTGCCCGTACACCTGCGAGCTGAAGCCGGTCACACCCGCATAGAGATCGCCGTCCTTGTACGTGCGCTTGTACGCGAGGTCGCTGCCACCGCTCGTTCTCTTCGAGCCGGTGACCGCCTGGCCGCCCACGATGATGTCGCCCAGGGGATACGCGTACTGCCGCATCACGTTCCGCCGGTTGTCCTTGTTGTCCGCGAGGGCCCGGCCGTCGTAGAACTGCACCCACGTCGCCCTCACCAGCAGAGCGAGCACGAGGAGCAGACAGAAGACCGAGGCGCGTCTGATCGTCTTGTTCATCCCGCACACAGGACGAGCGGCCAAGAGCGAATCGTTCCGTTCCGCACCGGTTTCTCAGCGAATCCTCATCAAGACCCCGGCACGGTCCCCGGCCGCGCGCCGGCGTCAGAGCCGCCGCGTCGCCATGGCCAGCCGGTCGCGGGCGTCGAACAGGGCGTCCTTCACCAGCTGCTCGTGCGCGGGGGTGAGGCGCGCCACCGGCACCGAGCAGCTGATCGCGTCGCGCGCCGGGGTGCGGTACGGGATCGCGACGCCGAAGCAGCGCAGACCGAGGGTGTTCTCCTCACGGTCCACCGCGAAGCCCCGCTCCCGCACCGTGTGCAGCTCCTCGATGAGCTTCTCGCGGTCGGTGATGGTGTTCTCGGTGAGCGCCGGGAGCGTCTCGGGGAGCAGCTTGCGGACCTGCTCGTCGGTGTGCGTCGCGAGCAGCGCCTTGCCGAGCGACGTGGAGTGCGCGGGAAGGCGGCGGCCGACGCGGGTGAAGGGCCGCAGGTAGTGCTGGGACTGGCGGGTGGCGAGGTAGACGACGTTCGTGCCGTCGAGCCGGGCCAGGTGGATCGTCTCCGTGGTGTCGTCGGAGAGCCGGTCGAGCGTGGGGCGGGCCGCGGCCACCACCTCGTCGCCGTCGATGTACGACGTGCCGACCAGCAGGGCGCGCACGCCGATCCCGTACCGCGTGCCCGTCGCGTCGGTCTCCACCCAGCCGAGGTCGACGAGTGTGCGCAGCAGCATGTACAGGCTGGACTTGGGATATCCGACAGCCTCCTGGACCGCGGCCAGCGAGTGCATTCCGGGCCGGCCCGCGAAGTACTCGAGCAATTCCACTGTCCGTACCGCGGACTTGACCTGCGCCCCGCCGCCCGTCTCGCCTGCCGACATCGCGCTTGACCCCTTCGTTCGACCGGACTTAGTGTCCTGACTCCGTAGCATATTCATCACCAGGGACAGCGTTCAGCATATCGAACAGGTGCTGTTCGTCGTCGGGTGAGCGGCGCAGATCTGGGAGGAACCCGCGGTGGCAGCAGCACCAGTCTGGAGTGTCGACCCCCGAACCGGGAAGCACCGGGAACAGGTGGCGGTCGAGGCCACGGCCGGCGAGGTCGACCAGGCGGTCCGCGCCGCGCGCGCCGCCGTGGACTCGCTCGCCGACCGCACCGTGCGGGCCGCGTTCCTGCGCAGCGCCGCCGAGTTCCTCGACGCCTCGAAGGACCACCTCGTGGAGGCCGCCGACGCGGAGACCGCGCTCGGCCCGGTCCGCCTCACCGGTGAACTTGCCCGCACCAGCTACCAGTTGCGCGCCTTCGCGGACATCGTCGACGAGGGCGCTTTCCTCGGCATCGTCATCGACCACCCCGACGACACGGCGACCCCGCCGATCCCGGACCTGCGCCGCTACAAGGTGCCCCTCGGTGTCGTCGCCGTCTACTCGGCGTCGAACTTCCCGTTCGCGTTCTCCGTGCCCGGCGGCGACACCGCGAGCGCGCTCGCCGCGGGCTGCCCCGTCGTCGTCAAGGCCCACCCCGACCACCCGGCCACCTCCGAGCTGGTCGCCTCCGTGATCCGCCGGGCCGCCGCGCGGCACGGCATCCCGGAGGGCGTCCTCGGCCTGGTCCACGGCTTCGAGGCGGGCGTCGAGCTGGTCAAGCACCCGCTGGTCTCCGCCGCCGGATTCACCGGTTCGGTACGGGGCGGACGCGCGCTCTTCGACGCCGCGTCGTCCCGTCCGGTCCCGATCCCCTTCCACGGCGAACTCGGCTCCCTCAACCCCGTGGTCATCACGGCGGAGGCCGCGGCCGAGCGCGGCGAGCAGATCGGCGCCGGGCTCGCGGGCTCGATGACGCTCGGCGTCGGCCAGTTCTGCGTGAAGCCGGGTCTGGTCTTCGCCCCCGCGGGCGCCGACGGAGACCGTGTCGTCGCCTCCCTCACCGACGCCGTCAGCGACACCGGCGCCGGGGTCCTCCTCGACCACCGGATGCGGGACAACTTCGTCGCGGGCGTCGCCGAGCGCGCGGGCCTGCCCGACGTGGACGCCCCCGTCACCCCGGGCGCCGGCAGCGAGCACACCGTCAGCCCCGGCTTCCTCACGGTCCCCGCCCAGCGCCTGGCCACCGACGGCGGCGACCACGACCTCCTCCTGGAGGAGTGCTTCGGCCCCGTCACGGTCGTCGCCCGCTACGAGGACGACGCCCAGGTCACCGCCGTGCTCTCGCGGCTGCCCGGCAATCTGTCGGCCACCGTCCACCTCTCCGAGGGCGAGGCCGCCGGCAAGGGGCGCGGCGCCGAGATCCTCGCCGAGCTCACCCCGCTCGCGGGCCGCGTCCTGGTCAACGCCTGGCCCACCGGCGTCGCCGTCGCCCCGGCGCAGCACCACGGCGGCCCGTACCCGGCCACGACGTCCACCTCGACGTCCGTGGGCGGCACCGCCGTCGAGCGCTGGCTGCGCCCGGTCGCCTACCAGAACACCCCCGAGGCACTCCTGCCGCCGGAGCTGCGCGACGACAACCCCCTCGGCCTGCCGCGCCGCTACGAGGGCCGTCAGGAACTCTGAGCACCCGACCCCCTACTCACCTGGAACTCTGACCCGATGGACACCGAACTCCTCACACTCCCCGAGCTCCCGTTCCCCCTGCGTCCCTACGGCCCCGACGGGCAGTGGGCGTACGAGGACGGGGTGCTCACCGGCAGGGCCGGGCCCCGCCAGGACCGCTTCGTGCCGCCCGCCGGTACGGCCCTGGACCCGGCCTCCGACGCGCCCCGGCTGCTCGGGGCGGCGCCGGAGGGTGACTTCCAGCTGATCGCGCGCGTCACGGTCGGCTTCACCGCAGACTTCGACGCGGGCGTGCTCTACCTGCACGTCGGCGAGCACGAGTGGGCCAAGCTCTGCCTGGAGCGCTCGCCCGCCGAGCCGACCGTGTGCACCGTCGTCACCCGCGGCCGCTCCGACGACGCGAACGCGTTCGTCGTGGGCGGCGACACGGTGTGGCTGCGCATCAGCCGCACCGGCACCGCCTTCGCCTTCCACGCCTCGCCCGACGGCGAGAAGTGGACGTTCGTCCGCGTCTTCTCGCTGGGCGACGAGGCGTCGACGGCCGCCGCCCTCGTGGGCTTCATGGCGCAGGCGCCGGTCGGTGACGGCTGCGTCGTCACCTACGACCGGATCGCGTTCCGCCCGGAGGGGCCGCGGGGGCAGCGGGACGGTTCCTGACCGTACGGGGCGACGGGGAATGGGACGCCCCGGCCGGACGTTGAACGGGGTCGCAGGGGGACCCCCTGTGCCGTACGAATCTGGAGTGACCCCCATGCGCGTCGAGATCTGGTCCGACATAGCCTGCCCCTGGTGCTACGTCGGCAAGGCCCGCTTCGAGAAGGCCCTGGCCGCCTTCCCGCACCGTGACGGTGTCGAAGTGGTCCACCGCTCCTTCGAGCTCGACCCGACGCGCGCCAAGGGCGACAACGGACTCGTCATCCCGATGCTCGCGCAGAAGTACGGCATGACCGAGGACCAGGCGCAGGCCGCCGAGCGCAACCTCGGCGAGAACGCCGCCTCCGAGGGCCTCGACTACCTCACCGAGGGCCGCGACCACGGCAACACCTTCGACATGCACCGCCTCCTCCACCTGGCGAAGGAGCGGGGCCGCCAGGACGAGCTGATCGGCCTCCTGTACCGGGCGAACTTCGCCGAGGAGCGGTCCGTCTTCGCCGACGCCGACGAGTACCTGGTGAGCCTCGCCGCCGAGGCCGGTCTCGACGCCGACGAGGCGCGCGCGGTCCTCGCCGACCCCGCCCGGTACGCCGACGACGTGCGCGCCGACGAGCGCGAGGCCGCCGAGCTCGGCGCGAACGGCGTGCCCTTCTTCGTCCTCGACCGCACGTACGGCGTATCCGGCGCCCAGCCCTCCGAGGTCTTCGCCCAGGCCCTCGAACAGGCGTGGGGGAACCGCTCGCCGCTCCAGGTCATCGACGGAGCGGACGGCGCGGAGGCCTGCGGCCCGGACGGATGCGCGGTCCCGCAGAGCTGACACACGCGGACACACCCCGCAGGACCTGCATTTATAAGTGACGCTTAGCGGTACTGCTCAACAAGTCGCAATGGACCGATACTTGGCGAGGCGGCACAGTGGGTCCCATGGAGACTCTCGATCACGCGCTCGTGCGCGCCGAGTTCGCGCCCACCACGACCTATCTGAACACCGCGAGCACCGGGCTGCTCCCGGCCCGCACGGTGGCGACCATGGGGGACGCGGTCGCCTCCGTCGCGGCCGGGCGGCCCGCCGACATGTTCGAGGACGTCGAGGCCGCCCGCGCCTCCTTCGCCCGGATCGCCGGCGTCCCGGCCGACCGGGTGGCGGCGGGGGCCTCGGTGGCCGTCTACACCGGCGTCATCGCCGCCTCGCTCCCGTCGGGGGCCGAAGTCCTCACCGCCGAGGGCGACTTCAGCTCCACCGTGAACCCATTCCACGGACGCGGCGACCTCAAGGTGCGCACCGCACCGCTGGAGGGCATCGCCGACGCGGTGCGCCCCGGCACGGCGCTCGTCGCGGTCAGCGCGGCCCAGTCCGCCGACGGGCGGATCGCCGACCTGCCCGCGATCCGCGAGGCGGCCCGCGCCCACGGCGCCCGCACCTATGTCGACGTCTCCCAGTCGGCCGGCTGGCTCCCCGTCGACGCCGACGCGCAGGACTACACGTCCTCCGTCGCCTTCAAGTGGCTCCTGTGCCCACGCGGCGTGACCTTCTTCGTCGTCCCGCAGGACTTCGGCGGACTCAGCCCGCTGTTCGCCGGCTGGGTCGCGGGCGAACACCCCTGGGACAGCTGCTACGGACCCGTCGCCGAACTCGCCCACTCCGCACGGCGGTTCGACGAGAGCCCCAGCCTGTTCTCGTACGCGGGCGCGCGGCACTCCCTGGCGCTCGTCGAGGAACTCGGCGTCGACGCGATCCGCGCCCATGACCTCGCCCTGGCCGACCGCTTCCGCGCGGGCCTCGCCGCCCTCGGCCACACGCCGGTCCCCGCGCCCGGCTCACCCATCGTCTCCGTGCCCGGTCTCGGCGTACGCCAGCCGGAGCTGAGCAGCGCGGGCATCGAGGTCTCCGACCGGGCGGGCAACCTGCGCGCGGCCTTTCACCTGTACAACACGGAGTCCGACGTCGACCGGCTCCTCGCGGCCCTGAAGGGCTGACCCGGTTCGGTTCCCCGTCCGGCCACCGGCGCGTTCGCCGCCGGTGGCCGGACTCACTCCTCGGCCCGCACCGCCGTCGGGCAGTCCGCCGCCGCCCCCGTGCACAGGCTCGCCTCGACCTTGGCGAGGAGCCGCAGGAACTCTGCCCGCTCCTGCTCGTCGAGGCCCCGGAGCGTGTGGTCCTCCAGGTCGCCCCACGCGTGCTGCACGTCGCCGAGCAGGCCGCAGCCGGCCTCCGTCGGCTCGACGAGCACGGCCCGCCGGTCGCCCGGGTCGGGGGACCGGCGCACATGACCGGCCTGTTCGAGCCGCTGGAGCATCTTCGTCACCGTGGACGGGTCAAGGTCGACCGCCTTGATGAGCTCCGACTGGCGCACGGGCCCCTTGTCCCACAGGTGCATCATCAGAAACTCCTGGCCCGGGTAGAGGCCGAGCCTGCGCAGCAGCTTGCCCGCGGTGATCCGGTGGAGGCGCGCGACGCGGGAGAGCGCATGACTGACGGGGCCGCACCGGGCGACCTCGGGCAGCTGCTCGCTACAAGGCTGCTCGCTACAAGGCTGCTCGCTACGAGGCTGCTCGCGACCAAGTTGCTCGCTACAAGCGGGCTCGTCCGTCATGGCGACTCCAGACTCCGGATCGTGCGGTCTCTCGGGGTTTCCCACCCTCTCAGCTCTTCACGAAGAGATTACCTTGGTCGGCCAAGGAATAGGTTACGGTGGCACACGGTTCACTTAGTTGGCCGACCACATAACGAGCGTCCCTGCCGTCGCCCGCCCTTGGATGGAGCAGTCATGACCACCGCCTTCGATCCGATCGACCTCTCCGGCGTCCAGCTCGCCAACCGCATCGCCATGGCCCCGATGACCCGCAGCCGGGCCGGCGAGGGCGGCACCGCCACCGACCTGACCGTCGAGTACTACGCGCAGCGCGCCTCGGCCGGCCTGATCATCACCGAGGGCATCCAGCCCTCCGCCGCCGGTCAGGGCTACGCCTGGACCCCGGGTCTGCACAGCGACGAGCAGATCGCCTCGTGGCGCAGGGTCACCGACGCCGTGCACGACGGGGGCGGCAGGATCTACGCGCAGATCATGCACGCCGGCCGGATCAGCCACCCGTCGCTGCAGCCCGAGGGCGGGCTCCCCGCGGCGCCGTCCGCGATCGCACCTGAGGGCAAGGCGTTCACGAACGACGGCTTCCAGGACTTCGTCACGCCCCGTGAGCTGACCGCCGACGAGATCCGCGCCACGATCGCCGACTACGCCACCGCCGCACAGGGCGCGATCGCGGCCGGCTTCGACGGTGTCGAACTGCACGGCGCCAACGGGTACTTGATCCACCAGTTCCTCGCGCCCGGCTCCAACGAGCGCACCGACGAGTGGGGCGGCAGCGTCGAGAACCGCGTCCGGTTCGCCGCCGAGGTGGTCAAGGCCGTCGCCGACGCCATCGGTGCCGACCGCACCGCGCTGCGCATCTCGCCGCTGAACGCCTACAACTCCATGCCGGGAACCGACTCCGCAGAGGTCTACCAGGCGCTGGTCGCGGCGATCGAGCCGCTCGGCATCGCCTATCTGCACGTCCTGGAGGCCACGCCGGAGATCCGGGAGATCACCGCCGATCTGCGCAAGCGGTTCAGCGGCACCTTCTTCCTCAACGCGTTCACCGAGGGCCCGACCGACCACAGGGCGCTCGCACTGATCGAGGACGGTCTCGCCGACGTCGTCACCTTCGGCGCCCTGTTCCTCGCCAACCCGGACCTGCCGGCCCGGCTGGGGACGCAGGGCCCGTACAACACCCCCGACCCGTCCTCGTTCTTCGGCGGCGACGCGAAGGGCTACACGGACTACCCCGCCCTGTCGGCCTGACGCCTTCCCCCTAGATGCAGTTGGGGCGGCTCCCTGCGAGGAGCCGCCTCAACTATGCCTCTATGAAGGTCACTTCACCGGAGTGAAGTCCCTCGCCCCGATGAACTCCGGCCGCCGTACCGGAGCCGCGAACGGCTCCACGGCAGCGTTCTCCACGCTGTTGAACACGATGAAGACGTTCGAGCGCGGATACGGGGTGATGTTGTCCCCGGAGCCGTGCATGGCGTTGCAGTCGAACCAGGTCGCCGAGCCCGCGCTGCCGGTGAACAGCCTGATGCCGTGCCGGTCGGCGAACTTGGTCAGCGCCTCGTCCGAGGGCGTGCCCGCGTCCTGCATCTGGAGGGACTTCTTGTAGTTGTCCCGCGGCGTCTCACCCGCGCAGCCGAGGAACGTCCTGTGCGACCCAGGCATGATCATCAAGCCGCCGTTGGTGTCGTAGTTCTCGGTCAGCGCGATCGAGACGGACACCGTCCGCATGTTCGGCAGGCCGTCCTCGGCGTGCCAGGTCTCGAAGTCCGAGTGCCAGTAGAAGCCGCTGGCGCCGAAGCCCGGCTTGACGTTGATCCGCGACTGGTGGACGTACACGTCGGAGCCGAGGATCTGGCGCGCCCGGCCGACCACCCGCTCGTCGTGCACCAGCTTCGCGAACACCTCGCTGATCCGGTGCACCTCGAACACGGACCGCACGTCCTGCGACTTCGGCTCGACGATGGAACGCTCGTCGGCCTTGATCGCCGGATCCGTCACCAGACGGTTCAACTCCGCCTGGTAGACGCCGATCTCGTCCGGCCCGATCAGCTCGGGGATCGCCAGGAAGCCGTCCCGTTCGAACGACTGCAGGTCCGATGGGACGATCGGGCCCGGCGCGCCGGGCGCCGACCAGACGACCGGGTCGACGCGCGGCGTCGCCACCTCGGACGCGCCTCGGGTCGGGTAGAGATCGGTGGTCGCCGACTGGGTGCTCGTCGGTCCGGTCATGGAACTCAGGCCTCCTCGGGTTCGGTCAGGAGCGGGTACACGCCGTTCTCGTCATGGTCCTCCCGTCCGGTCACCGGCGGGTTGAAGACGCACACGCACCGGAAGTCCGTCTTCGGCCGCATGGTGTGGCGCTCGTGGCCGTCCAGGAGGTACATCGTGCCCGGCTCGATCCAGTGCTTCTCGCCGGTTTCCTCATTGGTGAGCTCGGCCTCGCCCTCCACGCACAGCACGGCCTCGATGTGGTTCGCGTACCACATCCTGGTCTCCGTACCCGCGTACAGGACGGTCTCGTGCAGCGAGAAGCCGACCCTCTCCTTGGCGAGCACGATGCGCTTGCTCTCCCAGGTCCCCGACGCGGCCTTCACATGCCGGTCGGTGCCCTCGATCTCCTTGAACGATCGGACGATCACGGTGAGTTGCTGCCTTTCTGTTCCAGTGTGTTGCGGTGTCAGGCGGTCTCGCGCACGGCCCTCGTGAGCGTGCGCAGCCCCTCGTCCAGCTCGTCGGGCGTGATCGTCAGCGCCGGCAGGAGCTTGACGACCTCGCCCTGCGGGCCGGAGGTCTCGATGAGCAGGCCGAGCTCGAAGGCGCGCTTGGCCACCGCGCCCGCCCGCTCGGTGTCGTGGAACTCGATGCCCCACACCAGGCCGCGGCCCCGGTACTCCTTGACCGCGCCGGCGTGCTCCTCGCGGAGCGCGGCCAGGACCTGTTCGATCTGCTGGCCGCGGGCGAGCGTCTGCTTCTCCATCGCGGCGCCGTCGGTCCAGTACGCCTCCAGGGCCGCGGCGGCCGTGACGAACGCCGGGTTGTTGCCGCGGAACGTGCCGTTGTGCTCGCCGGGCTCCCACACGTCGAGCTCCGGCTTGAACAGGCACAGGGACATCGGCAGCCCGTAGCCGCTGATGGACTTGGACACGGTGACGATGTCCGGCGTGATGCCCGCCTCCTCGAAGGAGAAGAACGCGCCGGTGCGCCCGCAGCCCATCTGGATGTCGTCGACGATGAGCAGCATGTCCCAGCGCTCGCACACGTCGGCGAGCTTGCGCAGCCACTCGGCGCGCGCGACGTTGATGCCGCCCTCGCCCTGCACCGTCTCGACGATCACGGCGGCGGGCTGGTTGAGGCCCGAGCCCTGGTCCTCCAGGAGGCGCTCGAACCAGATGAAGTCCGGCGTCCGCCCGTCGAGGTAGTTGTCGAACGGCATCGGGGTGCCGTGCACCAGCGGGATGCCGGCGCCCGCGCGCTTGAAGGCGTTGCCGGTCACGGCGAGCGAGCCGAGCGACATGCCGTGGAAGGCGTTCGTGAACGAGACGATCGACTCGCGGCCCTTGACCTTGCGCGCCAGCTTCAGCGCCGACTCGACGGCGTTGGTGCCCGTCGGGCCCGGGAACATGACCTTGTACGGCAGGTCACGCGGGCGCAGCACGATGTTCTGGAACGACTCAAGGAAGGCGCGCTTCGCGGTCGTCGACATGTCGAGCCCGTGCGTGACGCCGTCGCGCTCCAGGTAGTCGATGAGGGCGCGTTTGAGGACCGGGTTGTTGTGCCCGTAGTTGAGGGAGCCCGCGCCCGCGAAGAAGTCGAGGTACTCGTGGCCGTCCTCGTCGTACATGCGGCTGCCCTGCGCCCGGTCGAAGACGGTGGGCCAACCGCGGCAGTAGCTGCGCACCTCCGACTCAAGGGTCTCGAAGACGCTCAGGTCCGGCTGGGTGATGGTCACAGCGAATCTCCTGGGAGATGGGGGTGGGGGTGGGGGTGAAGTCGGGGTGGGGACTCAGTGGGTCAGACGAGGGGGCCGATGCGGTGGAGCACCTCGGGCTCGTGCCCGTCGTCCGGGAAGAGGCCCGCGTCGAACAGCACGGTGTGCGCGACCTGTGCGCCGTGCCGCCGCGCGAACGAGGCGAAGAGGCGCTGCGACGGGGTGTTGTCGGGCGAGATCGTCGTCTCGAGCACGGTCGTCCCGTGGCCGGCGGCGGCCTTCGCCCAGAGCCCGTCGAGCAGCGCCCCGGCCAGACCGCGCCCCCGGTGCGCGTCGTCGACAGCCACCTGCCACACCACCAGGGTGTGCGGGTCGTCCGGGCGGATGTACCCGGTGATGAACCCGGCGACGGAGCCGGCGGCGTCCCGCGCCACGACGGACGTGGCGGCGAAGTCCCGGCACCACAGCAGATAGCTGTACGAGGAGTTGAGGTCGAGCACCTTCGAGTCGCGGGCGATGCGCCAGATCGCGGCGCCGTCGGCCACCTCGGGCCGGTCGATCCGCAGACTCTCAGGCATTTCCAGGAATTGCGCGGTCATGTGAATTCAATTTACCGAGCAATTTCTGGGATTGCATCGAGGGAGAGGGTTACGTAAACGCTCGTCCTGTGTTATCGCGCGGGTGGGGGCGCGTACGCGAGATCCCGGAAGAATGTGCTGGTCTGTCCGGGATGAACTACGCAAAATTCCCCCGATGTGGAGTGCGTCACAAGAAGGTAACCCACGTGAGACGCGTCCGAATTACGCCGATTCCCGTTGTTGAAATCTTAGTGTTTACGTCCCGGGAAAGCGGGCAGAAGAATATGGGAAGCTGCGCTGAGAAATGCGCGAGAATTGACTCGGAATGCAAAAGGAGGTGCCGCCCCATTGAAGGGGCGGCACCTCCTTTTGTGAAGGCGAGGGGCGAAGGGTCTACGGGGTGTTTACGCCCAGGCCGCCGTGACGGCCCGGCGGGCCCCCTCCAGGTCCACCGGCGCACCGGCCCCGGCCGCCCCGTCCAGCTCCGCAAGCGCACCGCCGAGCGCCGCGAGCGACGACTGCACGACACCCCGGGTGGCCTGCGGGCCGTAGTGGTTGACGCGGATCATCTCCTTGGCGAGCGCGCCGCCCCCGGCCACCAGCGGCAGGGCCGGGTCCACCGCGAGCGCCCGCGCGACCAGCTCGGAGGCGTCGACGCCCGCCGGGGCGCGCAGCGTCGTGGCCACCGGCGCCGCGTCCCGCGCCTCGTACACGTACGGCTCGATGCCGCCGCCGAGCGCCAGCGCACCGGCCCGGGTGGCCGCCGCCGCGTGGGCGTGACGGGCCGTCAGCGCGGCCAGGCCCTCCGTCTCGATGCGCTCGACGCACGCCTCCAGGGCCAGCATCTCCAGCTGCGCCGGCGCGTGCAGCAGCGCCTTGCGCCCGCCGTCGATCCAGCGGTGCTTCCAGTCGAGCAGCGACAGATACGAGTGGCGCGGCGCCTGCGGGTTGGCCTCCATCCGCTCCCACGCCCGCGCGCTGACGGAGACCGCGGACACGCCCGCCGGACCGCCCATGGCCTTCTGCGCGCCGATCACGCACAGGTCCACGCCCCACGCGTCGGGGAGGACCGGCTCGGCGGCGATCGACGCCACCGCGTCCAGGTAGAAGAGCGCGCCGTGCTCGCGCACCACCTCGCCGATCTCGGCCACCGGGTTGGTGTTGCCCGTCGCGGCCTCCGCGTGCACGAGCGAGACGAAGTCGATGTCCGGGTGCTCGGCGAACGCCTCACGCACCTGGGCGGCCGGCACCGCGGTGTGGAACGGCACCGCCAGGTCGTGCACGGTCGCGCCGCAGTCACGCAGCCAGTCGCCGAAGGTCTGGCCGTAGGGGCCCGTGACGATGTTCAGGGCCACGGTGCCCGGGCGCGCGGTGCCGCGGATCGCGCCCTCGAGGGGCAGCAGCGCCTCGCCCTGCATGATCACGACGTCCTGCGAGGTGTCCATGAGCCCGGCCACGCGCCGCTCGACGGAGGCGAAGTGGTCGGCGCTCAGGGGGGCCAGGTCAAGGAAAGGGTGGGTCACGTTCGCGCTCTCTTCGCTCTCTGGGCTCACGTCGCCCGTGATCTTCGTTCACGAGTTCGTACGGCGGGCTGCCGTTCCGAGCGTACCCACCGGCCTCATAGGCTTCGGACATGAGTGAGCGCACGGTGCTGCACGTGAAGGGGCGGGTCCTCGTCGGGCCCGACGACGTCAGGGACGAGCTGTGGGTCGTGGGCGGGCGGGTGACGTACGACCGCCCTGCCGGGCCCGGCCTCGACATCACCACCGTCGACGGGTGGGCCATGCCGGGGCTCGTCGACGCGCACTGCCACGTCGGCCTGGACACCCACGGCCCGGTGCCCGCCGACGTCGCCGAGAAACAGGCCCTCACGGACCGCGAGGCCGGCACCCTCCTGATCCGCGACGCGGGCTCCCCGTCCGACACCCGCTGGATCGACGACCGCGAGGACCTGCCCAGGATCATCAGGGCCGGCCAGCACATCGCCCGCACCCGCCGCTACATCCGCAACTACGCCCACGAGATCGAGCCGCCCGAGCTCGTCGCGTACGTGGCCCGGGAGGCGAAGCGCGGCGACGGCTGGGTGAAGCTGGTCGGCGACTGGATCGACCGGGACGCGGGCGACCTCACCGCGTGCTGGCCCCGCGAGGAGGTCGAGGCCGCCATCGCCGAGGCACACCGCCTCGGCGCCCGCGTCACCGCCCACTGCTTCGCCGAGGACTCGCTGCGCGACCTCGTGGAGGCGGGCATCGACTGCATCGAGCACGCGACGGGTCTCACCGAGGACACCATCCCGCTGTTCGCCGAGCGCGGCGTCGCGATCGTCCCGACCCTCGTCAACATCGCCACGTTCCCGCAGATCGCGGCGGCCGGCGAGACCAAGTTCCCCCGCTGGTCCGCCCATCTGAACCGGCTGTACGAGCGCCGCTACGACACCGTGCGGGCGGCGTACGACGCCGGGGTGCCGGTCTACGTCGGCACGGACGCCGGCGGATCGCTCGCGCACGGCCTGGTGGCGGGTGAGGTCGCCGAACTGCGCAAGGCCGGCCTCTCCGCCGTGGACGCGCTCTCCGCGACGGCGTGGGGCGCCCGCGCCTGGCTCGGCCGCCCCGGCCTCGAGGAGGGCGCCCCGGCCGACCTGGTGGTGTACGAGAGCGACCCCCGCGCCGACGTACGCGTGCTCGCGGCACCCCGGCGGATCGTGCTGCGGGGACGCGTGGTGGGCTGAACAGGCCGCGGGCGGACGCGGGTTGACGGAACGTGACGCCGCGGCCCGCCCGCTCGTTGCACACCACTCGTGTGCGCCCGCGCGGCCGCCGGTGCGTTCGACGCGCACCGGCGGACCGGGTGGCAACAGAGAGGCAGCAGAGGCGTAGCAGAGGGGCGAGAGGGAACAACCGAGCCCAAAGAATCGAAGACAAGCTCGGAAACCTCACTTTGGAGTGAACTCCCGTCAGCTTGCTGACCGTTCACTCTCAGTGCGTAAAGATTCCTGCGTCGAGGCCGTCCGCGCACGCCCGGCGATGTCCCCCATGGCGGGGCAGGGCCGACGGCTCCATCTCTCATGTGGGGGTCCCACCAGCATGCCCAGCACCACCTTCCGCACGCCCGCACGCCGTCTCGCGGCGTCGGCCGCCGCCACGGCCCTGGCCGTCGGCCCGGCCCTGCTCGCCACCGCGGGCACCGCACACGCGACGGGCGGCCATGAAGGCAGGTCGAGCGCGGTCGTCCTGCGCGCAGGCCTGGACGTCTCGCTGCTCAACAAGACCGTGAACGTCCCGCTCACGGCCACGCTCAACGAGGTCCAGGCCCCCGCGAGCGCCGAGAAGACCGCGCTCACCGTCAAGCTGGACGGCGTCGACGGCGGACAGCCCTTCAGCGTCCTGCGGGCCGACGTGGCCACCGCCCGGGCCACCGCCGACGACCACAGGGCCGAGGGCTACAGCAACCTCGCCCACGCCAGGGTGCACGTCCCCGGCCTGCCGCTGCTCTCCCTCATCGAGGTCGGGCAGGTCACGTCGAAGGCGGTCTGCGAGGCGGGCAAGCGGCCTGTCGCCGAGTCGAACGTCCTGGGCGGTGTCACGGTCCTCGGCAAGAAGGTGACCCTGTCCGCCGGTGGCACCACCGAGGTCAGGGTCCCGGGCGTGGGCGAGGTCCGGCTCGACCTGTCGAAGACACACACCACGTCCCGTACGGCGGCCGCCACCGCGCTCGAACTGAAGGTGTCCGTCAACCCGCTCAAGCTGAACGTGGCGGAGGTGGAGGGCACGGTGACCCTGGCGGGCGCGACCTGTGAGACGCCCCTCTCGGCGCCCGCGTCGAAGCCGCCGGCCAAGCCGGCCGACGACGTGAAGCCGCAGGGCGGGGCCGCCGCCGAGCCGATCGCCAAGCCTGCGGCGAAGCCCGCCGCGAAGGCGGATCTGGCGGAGACCGGGGGGAACGCGATGACGCCGTACATCGCGGGCGGCGCCATCGTCCTGCTGGTCGCCGGCGCAGGAGGCGTCGCGTTCGCGCGGCGCGGGCGGGCCTGACCGACCCGGCCCGTAAGGAGGGGAGCGGGTGGGCGGAAGCAGGGGGACTCCCGCCCACCCGCACGCGTCGGTCAGGCGCTCGTCGGCGCCTGGTCGAGGGCTTGCAGGGACTGACCGGCCTGTAAGGGAGGGGAGCGGTGGGCGGGAGCAAGGGGGGACTCCCGCCCGCCCGCACGCGTCCGTCAGGCGCTCGTCAGCGCCTGGTCGAGGGCTTGCAGGAACCTGCCCGTCGTCGCCCTGTCCCGCACGGCGAGACGCAGCCAGTCGGCGCCCAGGCCCGGGAACGTGTCGCCGCGCCGCACCGCGAACCCCCGCTCCCGCAGCCGCTCCCGCAGCGCCGCCGCACCAGGGGCCCGCATCAGCACGAACGGACCCTCCGCCGGACACGCCACCGACACGCCCTCCGCCTCGAACTCCGCGAGGCCCGCGACCAGATGGGCCCGGTCGGCCGCGATCCGGTGCGCCGCGTGCGACGCCTCCGCGAGAGCGCGCGGCGACACACACGCCTCGGCCGCGGCCAGCGCCGGCGTGGACACCGGCCACAACGGCTGGGCCCGCTCCAGCTCCGCGACGGTGTCCGGCTCCGCCAGCACATAGCCGATCCGCAGACCCGCAAGGCCCCACGTCTTCGTCAGGCTGCGCAGCACCACGAGCCCCGGCACATCGGTACGCCCCGCCAGGGCCTCCCGTTCACCGGGGACCGCGTCCATGAACGCCTCGTCCACCACCAACACCCGCCCGGGCCGGGCGAGTTGGGTGATGAGAGCCGTCGGATGCAGGACCGACGTCGGGTTCGTCGGATTGCCGATCACCGCCAGGTCCGCGTCCTCGGGCACGGCCGCCGGGTCGAGCCGGAAGCCGTCCTCCGCGCGCAGCAGCACCCGCTCCACCGCATGCCCCGCGTCCCGCAGCGCCGCCTCCGGCTCCGTGAACTGCGGGTGCACGACCACGGGGTGACGGACCTTCAGGGCGCGCGCCAGGAGCACGAACGCCTCCGCCGCCCCCGCCGTGAGCAGCACCCGCTCGGCGGGAAGCCCGTGCCGGCGGGCCACCGCCTCGCGGGCCGCCCGTCCGTCCGGATACGCGGCGAGCCCGGCGAGCGACCCCGCGATGTGCTCGCGCAGCCACACCGGCGGCGTGTCCGCGCGGACGTTCACCGCGAGGTCGATGAGAGCGGCCCCCGTGCCGCGGACCTCCGCGTCCCCGTGGTGACGCAGATCGTGACCGTCGTCAGTGCGCATGCGAGTGAGAGTGCCCGTGCGAGTGGCCGTGACCGTGGTGGTGGTCGCCGTCGTCGTCCGGGTGGAAGTGTGGCTGCTGCGGCAGGCCCACCTTGTCCTCGAAGCCCGGCAGCGCGATCCGGTACACGCAGGTGTCGCAGTTCATCCGCAGGTCACCGCGCACGGCCTCCTCGTACCGCTCCATGACCAGGTCGAGCAGCTCCGGCTCCGGGCCGATCACGTCGGCGGAGAGCACCTCGACGTCCGGGTTCGCCGCCGCCCAGCCCTCCGTCTGCTGCCGTACGCGGTCCGGCAGGATGCCCGTGAACAGGAAGTACGGCAGGACGACGATGCGCCGAGCGCCGAGCTTCACACACCGGTCGAGTCCCGACGGCACGTCCGGTGCGGCCAGCGACACGAACGCCGTCTCCACGCCCGCGTAACCGCGGCCCTCCCACAGCAGCCGCGCCGCCTTGTGCACCTCGGCGTTGGCGTCCGGGTCCGTCGAACCGCGTCCCACGAGCAGGACGGTCACATCGGCCCGGTCCTCGGGCGTGCGGGCACCGCCGCCCAGCGCCTCGTCGAGACGCCGCTCCAGGACGGTGAGCAGCGACGGGTGCGGGCCGAGGGGACGCCCGTACGTGTAGGAGATCCCCGGGTGCCGCTCCTTCTCGCGGGCAAGGGCCGCCGGGATGTCGCCCTTGGCGTGCCCCGCGGACACGAGCATCAGCGGCACGGCGGCGAACCGGCGCACGCCCCGCTGGACGAGCTCGCCGACCGCCTCCGTCAGCGGCGGCGGGGACAGCTCGATGAAGCCGCCCGCCACGGGCAGGTCGGGACGGCGGCGGCCGAGCTCCTCGACGAAGGCGCGGAAGGCTTCGGCACCGGCCTCGTCGCGGGTGCCGTGGCCGGCGATGAGCAGTGCGGGAGGGGTGGTCACGAGGACTCCTTGGGGGTGGTGCCGGTGTGGTCGGTGGTGTCGGGTACGGGGTGCTGCCAGCGGTAGCCGCGCGGGGTGACCATACGGCCCGCGATGCGCCGGGTGGCGGTGTTGCCGACGGTCACGACGGTCATCATGTCGACCCAGGCCGGGTCGAGTTCGCCGAGCGTGGTCAGCCTGTGGGACTCGTCGGCGCGGGACGCGTTGCGCACCACGCCGACCGGGGTGCCGGGCTCGCGGTGCCCGGCGAGGATGCCGAGCGCCTTCGGCAGCTGCCAGTCGCGGCCCCGGCTGCGCGGGTTGTAGAACGTGACCACGATGTCCGCCTCGGCCGCCGCGCGCACCCGCCGCTCGATGACCTCCCACGGCGTGTGCAGGTCGGACAGGCTGATCGACACATGGTCGTGGCCGAGCGGCGCCCCCAGGATCGCGGCGGCGGCCAGCGCGGCCGTCACCCCCGGTACGCCGACCACGTCGATGTCGTCGGACGCCTCGGCGAGCGCGGGCGACGCCATCGCGTACACGCCCGCGTCCCCGCTGCCGATCAGCGCGACGGCCTGCCCCTTGCGGGCCTCGGCGACCGCGGTGCGGGCCCGCTCCTCCTCGGCGCCGAGCCCGGACTCCAGGATCCGGGTGCCGGGCCGCAGCAGGTCCCTGATCTGGTCGACGTACTGGTCGAGGCCGACGAGGACGGACGCGGCGCGCAGCTCGTCGCGGGCGCGCGGCGTCACCAGGTCACGGGCGCCGGGGCCGAGCCCGACGACGGCGAGCCGGCCGCGCGGCGCGCTGCGCACGACCGCGCACGTCGCCATCGCCGGCTTCCCGTCGGCGCGCACCGACTTCCGCTTGGGGACGAGGAGTTCACCCCCGGCGGCCAGGGCGGCGGCCTCCGCCACGGACGGCGTACCGACGGCTTCGAGCGGCGCGTCGGAGGGGTTGGGCACGGTGACCGCGGCGAGCGTCCCGGCGTCGTACGTCACGACGGGCACGCCGAGCGCCTCGGCCGCCCCGACGATGCCCGGCTCCCCGGCCTTGGCGTCGACGGTCGCGAGCCGGGCCACGCACAGCGGCGAGAGCCCCGCGTCGCGCAGGGTGTCCCGCACGAGCCCGAGCACCTCGTCCACGGGGGCGCCCTTGCTGGCCCCGACACCGACGACGAGGGACGGCGGCCGCAGAACGACCTCGCGGTCGGCGGGCTGGACGACCCGATCGGTGATACGGACGCCTGCTGTGGGCAGCGGTTCCGCTGGGGCGATGGGGGTCCCCCCTGCTCGAGCGGAGTCGAGAGCTTGGGGGAGGGTGGGCACAGCGTCAGGTGCCGGGTGAATGGACTGTGGCGTGACGTTGAGAGGCAAGGCAGGCAATGGATACGCCAACTCGGCGTGCAGAGCGACCGGTTCACCGTCCAGAGCCGCCCGCGTAACCCCGGCGACATCCCCCTCGACCGGCACCCCGAGCGTGTCCAACCCCGCCACACCCACGGCGTCCGTGGCAGTCGTCACCACAGCCTCCGCGCCCAGCACGTCGGCCACCTCGCGCGAGAGCGCATTCGCCCCGCCCTCGTGGCCGCCGAGCAGCGACACCGCGAAGCGCCCCGCCTCGTCGACGCACACCACGCCCGGGTCCACGTGCTTGTCCCGCAGCAGCGGCGCGACGAGCCGGACCACGGCGCCCGTCGCCAGGAAGCACACCACCTGCTCGCACTCCGTGAAAGCGCGCCGCACGGCGTCCCCCACGGAACCCTCGTACACCCGCGTACGCGACGGCCACGCCGACGCGAGCCGGTCGCGGGCCGCGGCACCGGCCGCCGTGGCGGAAATCAGGCCGATCACTCAACTACTCCTTCATCCAAGGAAGTTCGAGACATTTCAGGGAAGCCCGGCGCGCCGGCGCTCGCGGATGCGGGCCGCTCGCCCCACACCAGGAACACCGGATTGGCCGCGGCGAGCCGCGACACGTCGCCCGGCAGCGGGGCGAGGCGGGAGGACTGCAGGAGCACCCCGTCACAGGCGAACCCGGCCGCGCCCAGAGCGTCCCGCACCGCGCCCACCCGGTCCACCGCCGCCACAGCCACCACCACCGCGCGCCGCGCACGCCGCGCGCACGCCGTCACGATCGCGGTCAGCTCACGCCCGCCCCCGCCGACGAACACCGCGTCGGGGTCCGCGAGATCGGACAGGACCGTCGGTGCCGCGCCGTGCACGACGCGTACGTCGACACCGTGCGCGGCGGCGTTCTCCCGGATCCGGGCCACGCCGTCCACGGTCTTCTCCACGGCCACGGCCGCCGCCCCGAACCGGGCGCACTCCACGGCCACCGAGCCGGAGCCCGCCCCGATGTCCCACACCAGGTCGCCGGGGCGCGGTCCGAGCCGGGCGAGCGCCAGCGCCCGCACCTCGAACTTGGTGATCATCGAGTCGCGGTGCGCGAACTCGCTCTCGTCGAGCGCCCATCGGGCCGGCGAACGGCCGGGCCCGGCGAGCGTGCCCATCGGCGCGAGCACCCGCTCCTCGTCCAGGCACAGGACCACGCTCACCGCGTCGCCCCAGTCACGGGCGGCGGCCTCCGCCGGCGTGACCCGCTCCACGCTCTCGTGCGCGGGATCGCCGAGGCGGGACGCGACGACGAGGACCCGCAGCGCGCCCGTGCGCGCGAGTTCGGCGCCCAGCTCGGCGGGGCCCGCGCCGGGACCCGTGAGGACGGCCGTCTTGGGGTGCGCGCGGCACACGTTGACCGCGGTCCGCAGGTCACGGCCGTGCGCGCTGACCACCGCCGCGTCGTCCCACGGAAGCCCGGCCCGCGCGAACGCCGCCGCCACCGATGACACCCCAGGGCGTACGTCGAGCGCCGCGGGCCCGAACCGCTCGGCGAGCGCCCGCACGATCCCGAAGAACCCCGGGTCACCCGAGGCGAGGACCACGACGTCCTGCCCCTTCTCGGCGTACCGCTCGACCGCGTCGAGAGCAGGAGCCAGCGGCCCGAGCACGACCCGCTCCGCCCCCGGGTCCAACAGAGGCTCCGCCGCGTCGAGATGACGCCGCCCGCCGATCACGAGCCCGGCCGCGGACAGCGCCGGGTCAGGGGTCAGCGCGGCCCCCGTCCCCGTACCGAAGACCGTGATCACGATTCGGCCCGCGCGGACTTCCCGGCCCGCAGCGCCGCCCGCGCCTCGGGGTCGGCCTTGCGGAAACCGTGGAAGTGGCCCGGGTGGTAGAGGTGCGACCGCGTGCCCTCGGCGTCAAGCGCCGGGCCGACCAGGAACAGGGTGTGCTTCCACAGCTTGTGCTGCTTCACGGTCTCCTCCAGGGTGCTGATCGTGCACTTCACGATCAGTTCCTCCGGCCAGGTCGCCTGGTACGCGACGACGACCGGCGTCGACGTCGGGTAGCCGCCCTCAAGGAGTTCCCGCACCAACTGTCCGCTGCGCGCAGCCGACAGGAACAGGGCCATCGTCGTGCCGTGCCGCGCGAACTCCCGCACCTCCTCGCCGGGCGGCATCGGCGTCTTGCCGCCGCCGAGCCGGGTCAGGATCACGGACTGCGCGACCTCGGGGATCGTCAGCTCGCGCTGCGCGAGCGCCGCCACCGCCGAGAACGACGAGACACCCGGGATCACCTCCGTCGCGATACCGAGCCGCGCGCACCGGTCGACCTGCTCCTGCGTACCGCCCCACAGCGCCGGATCCCCGGAGTGGATACGCGCCACCCGCAGCCCCTCACGGTGCGCCCGCTCGTACACGGCGACGACGTCCTCGAGGGACATCGTCGCCGAGTCCAGGATCTCGGCGCCCGCGCGCGCGTGGTCGAGGACCTCCTCCTGCACCAGGCTGGCCGCCCAGATGACGACATCGGCGTCCGCGATGGCGCGCGCGGCGCGGAACGTCAGCAGATCGGCGGCGCCGGGCCCGGCACCGACGAAGGTCACCTTGCCGGTGGTTGCGCCGGTGGTTGCTTCGGGCATGACTGGGGTCCTCTCAAGGAACGGTTCGGTCGTGGGCGGTTCGGTCGTACGCGGTCGGTCGTACGTGGTTCGGTCGTACAGAGGTACGGGAGGAGCGGTATCGGACGGGTCGCGGCGGGCGGCTCAGCCGCCGCCGGGCGTGCGCGGGCCGTACCGATCGGCTAGCAAAGGACCATGGCAGTCCTCGTCGCCCTCGGCTCGTTCGTGATGACACTCGTCGGCGGCTGGACCGCCCACCACGTCACCGACCGGCGCCACTTGGTGCTCGGATTCGCCGGCGGCCTCATGCTCGGCGTCGTCGGCTTCGACCTGCTGCCGGAAGCCCTGCACGGCGCCGGGAACGAGATCTACGGAGTACCCGCCGCGCTGCTCCTGTTCGTCGCGGGCTTCCTCGTCGCGCATGTCGTCGAGCGGCTGCTCGCGATGCGCAAGGCCGCCCACGGGGCGCAGGAGGGCGAGGAACAGGTCCCCGAGGTCGGCCTCGGCGCGGCCGGTGCGATGGTCGGGCACAGCCTCGCCGACGGCGTCGCGATCGGCGCCTCGTTCCAGGTGAGCAGCACGATGGGCTTCACCGTCGCCCTCGCCGTGATCACGCACGACTTCGCGGACGGCTTCAACACGTACACGATCACGCGCGCCTACGGGAACGCCCGCCGCAAGGCCCTCGCCATGGTCGGCGCGGACGCGCTCGCCCCCGTGGTGGGCGCCGCGTCGACGCTGCTCTTCACCCTTCCGGCGCAAGCGCTGGCCTGCTATCTCGGGTTCTTCGGCGGCGTCCTGCTGTACATCGCGGCGGCGGAGATCCTGCCGGAGGCCGGCCACCACCACCCGGCGCGCTCCACGCTCCTGTGCACGATCGCCGGCGCCGCCGTCATGTGGCTGGTGGTCGGCGCGGCGGGGGAGTAGCGCCCGGCCGGCCCCCCGGCGGGTCACAGTTTCCCGCCCCGTCCCCCGTCGCGCCGCGCGGGCGCGATCAGCGTCGACAGGTACGGCAGCGCGGCGTCGGCGCCGAGTTCCGCGGCGGGCCGGATGGACTCCTCGGGCAGCCCGAGCGCGGACCCCCACACGGCGTCGGCGGTCCGCCCGGTCTCCCGCAGCGCCGCCGCGACCTCGCCCGCGAGCCGCCCGAACTTGTACGCCACGACGGTGCCGGGCCCGGCAAGAGCTTCCTTGAGCACGGCGGAACCGGCCGTCACGGGCACGAGCGTCAGCGGCTCGGTCCCCTCGGTGAGCACGGCGCCGGACCGGGCGGCGAGGTCCTGCATGGCGGTGATACCGGGCACGGTCCGGACGTCCGTCCCCGGGACGAGCTCCTCGACGGTCTGCGCGAGGTACGTGAACGTGGAGTACACGTTCGGGTCGCCGATCGTCGCGAACGCGACGGACCCGTGCTCCCGCAGCAGCGCGGCGACCCGCTCCCCGGCCGCGTCCCAGGCGGCCTCGCGCCGGGCCCGGTCGGTCCGCTCGTTGAGCGCGAAGACGACGCGTACGACGTTGCCGGCGGGCACGTAGTGCAGCACGGTCGCCTCGGCGCGGCCCTGCTCACCGGTGTCCATGACGGGTACGACGACGACGGCGGCCTCGCGCAGCGCGTTCACGCCCTTCACGGTCACGAGCTCGGGGTCACCGGGACCCACGCCGACGCCGGTCAGCCGGTACGTGGTGCTGGTCATGACGGGGTGACTCCTTCGGTTGCCTGCGCGACTTCGGATGCGTGCGCGACGATGCGCCGCGCCGCTGAGGGCACGGCGGCCCAGTGCACATGCAGATACGAGGCATGCACCCCGCCCTGCACAAACCCTTCGACGCGCCGCCCGGGACGCGTGACGCCCCACGCGGGCGCGGCCCCGGCCCCGGGTTCGAGGACCGTGCGATGGAACTCGTGACCGCGTACGCGCGTCCCGTTCGCGGCCAGCACGTTGTCGGACACGGCGACGGCCTCCCGGTATCCGAGCGTCAGCCGCTCCGACATCCGGGCGTCGGCGTCCAGAACCCCGCACATGGGCCGCCCGTCGAGCGAACGCGCGAGATAGAGCAGCCCGGCACACTCGGCGACGACGGGAGCGCCGGCCAGCGCAAGCTCCTTGACGGCCTTGCGCAGGGGCTCATTGGCGGACAACTCGGAGGCGTACACCTCGGGGAAGCCACCACCGATGACCAACGCGCTTGTCCCGTCAGGCAGTTGCTCGTCGTGAAGGGGATCAAACGTGACGACGTCGGCGCCGGCGGCGGAGAGCAGCTCGCTGTGCTCGGCATAGGAGAACGTGAAGGCGGGCCCACCGGCGATGGCGACGACGGGGCGAGCTTGCCCATTCAGCGCGTCCGGCCATTCCAGCGTGTCCGGCCATTTCAGCCCGTCCGGCGATTGAGGACCGGGGTCCGGGGCAGAGCCCCGGTTCCGGGAAGGGGCGGGCTCGGGGAAAGAACCCCCCAAAACCTCAGCCGCATCCCAACCCGCACCCGCCAACGACGGAGCGCTCCGCGCCAGGGCGTACAGCGCATCCAGATCACACCCACCCCGAACAAGCTCCCCCATAGCGTCAACAGCCGAAACCGCCTCCGCCCCCCGCTCAGCGACCGGCACAAGCCCCAGATGCCGAGAGGGAGTAACGACGTCGGCCCCCCGCCGCAACGCCCCGAACACCGGCACCCCGGCCTCGTCCAGCGCCTCGCGCAAGATCGCCTCATGCCGCTCGGACCCCACCTGGTTGAGGATCACCCCGGCAACCCGCACCTCGGGATCGAACGAAGCGAACCCATGCACAAGGGCGGCGACGGACCGTGCCTGCGACGACGCGTCGACGACGAGCACCACCGGCGCCCGCAGCAGCTTCGCGACCTGCGCGGTCGAGGCCAGTTCCCCGTACCCCGACGCCCCGTCGAAAAGCCCCATCACGCCCTCGACGACGGCGAGATCACACCCCCGCGCCCCATGCGCGAAGAGCGGAGCGACGAGCTCCTCCCCGCACAGGAACGCGTCGAGGTTGCGCCCCGGGCGCCCCGTGGCGAGCGCGTGGTACCCGGGATCGATGTAGTCGGGCCCGACCTTGTGCGGAGACACGGCGAGCCCGCGCCCGGCGAACGCCGCCATCAGGCCCGTGGCCACGGTCGTCTTGCCGCTGCCCGACGAGGGCGCTGCGATGACGAGCCGGGGCACCGACGTACTCACCACTCGATGCCCCTCTGGCCCTTCTGGCCGGCGTCCATCGGGTGCTTGACCTTGGACATGTCGGTCACCAGGTCGGCGAAGTCGACCAACTTCTCCGGGGCGTTGCGCCCCGTGATCACCACATGCTGGGTCCCCGGCCGATTCCGCAGCACGTCCACGACCTCGTCCGTATCGATCCACCCCCAGTGCATCGGATAGGCGAACTCATCGAGCACGTAAAGCTGATACGTCTCGGCGGCAAGGTCCCGCTTGACCTGCTCCCAGCCCTCGCGCGCCTTCTCCTCGTTGTCCATCTGCGCGTCGCGCTGGACCCAGGACCAGCCCTCGCCCATCTTGTGCCAGTCGACGGTGCCGCCCTCGCCGGAGGCGCCGAGCACGCGCAGCGCGTTCTCCTCGCCGACCTTCCACTTCGCCGACTTGACGAACTGGAACACCCCGATCGGCCAGCCCTGGTTCCAGGCGCGCAGGGCGAGCCCGAAGGCGGCCGTCGACTTGCCCTTGCCGATGCCGGTGTGGACGACGACGAGCGGCCGGTTGCGCCGCTGCCGCGTCGTGAGCCCGTCGTCCGGTACGACGCTCGGCTGTCCCTGAGGCATTACGCGACCCTCCTGCTGTACGACTGCTGACCCTGACCCTGTACGTCCTTCACGAGCCCGGCGATCGAATCGGCCCGCAGCTCATCGAGCGTCACGGCGGTCCCGCCCAGCTCCCCGGCCAACTGCCCCGCAAGGCCCAGCCGCACCGGCCCCGACTCGCAGTCGACGACCACGGACGCGGTCCCCTCGGCGGCGAGCAGCCGCGCCGCGCGTCCCGCGAGCGCCACCGGCTCGGGCCCGCCTGTCGCGCGCCCGTCGGTCACCACGACCACCAGCGGCCGGCGCGCCGGATCCCGCAGCCGCTCCACGCGCAGCACGTCGTGCGCCTTCAACAGGCCTGCGGACAACGGCGTACGCCCACCCGTGGGCAGCGACTCCAGACGTACGGCTGCCGCGTCCACCGACGACGTAGGCGGCAGCGCGACATCGGCGGACGATCCGCGGAACGTCACGAGTCCCACCTTGTCCCGCCGCTGGTACGCGTCCAGGAGCAGCGACAGGACGGCGCCCTTCACGGCGCTCATCCGCTGCCGCGCGGCCATCGACCCGGAGGCGTCGACCACGAACAGGACGAGGTTGCCCTCGCGGCCCTCCCGGGTCGCCTGCCGCAGATCGTCCCGCCGCACCACGAGCCCGCGCCCGGAGCGCCCGCGCGCCCGCTGGTGCGGGGCCGCGGCCTGCACCGTCGCGGCCAGGTGCAGCTTGGTGAGCGCGCCCTGAGGACGCCGCGCACCCGTCGTACGCCCGTGCTCGGTACGCGCCCGCGAGCGCCGCCCGGCCGCGCCCTCACCGAGGCCCGGAACGCTCAGCATCTTCGTACGGAACGGCTCGGAGGCCCGCGCGGCGGCCTGCTCACCGCCACCGGCGGGGGCCTGTGCGGTACCGCTCTCGGAGGGCTCGCCCTGCGCGGGGATGTCGGCGGCCTGCTCGCCGCCCGCGTCCGGGCCCTGACCCTCGGGTGCGTCCTGCGGGGGCTGCCCGCCACCGGGCCCGTCGCCGCCCCCGTCACCATCCGGATCAGGATCGTCGTCCTGCCCCCCGAACTCCTCCAGAGTCTCGTCGAGCTTGTCCTCGTCGAGTCCCGGCGCGTCGAACGGGTTACGGCGCCTGCGGTGCGGCAGCGCAAGGAGCGCCGCCTGCCGCACGTCCTCGGCCAGCACGTCCGTGCGGCCCGCCCACGCGGCGAGAGCCGTCGCCGTACGCGCCATCACGATGTCCGCGCGCATGCCGTCCACCTCGAACGCGGCGCACGTGGCCGCGATCTGCCGCAGCGCGCCGTCACCGAGCCGCACGGACGGAAGCAGTTCCCGCGCGGCGATGATCCGCGCGCGGACCGCGGACTCCTCGCCCTCCCACTTCCCGGCGAAGCCCTCGGGGTCGTCGTCGTAGGCGAGGCGCCGCTTGACGACCTCGACGCGCTGGTCCGGCTCGCGCGACGCGGCGACCTCCACGGTCAGACCGAACCGGTCGAGCAACTGCGGCCGCAGCTCGCCCTCTTCGGGGTTCATCGTGCCGACGAGCAGGAAGCGCGCCGCGTGCCGCACGGACACGCCCTCGCGCTCCACGTATGACGCACCCATGGCGGCGGCGTCGAGCAGCAGGTCGACCAGATGGTCGTGCAGCAGATTGACCTCGTCGACGTACAGGATCCCGCGGTGCGCGTCGGCGAGGAGTCCCGGCTCGAAGGCCTTCACGCCCTCGGCGAGCGCCCGCTCGATGTCGAGCGCGCCGACGAGCCGGTCCTCGGAAGCGCCGACGGGCAGCTCGACCATGCGGGCGCCGCGCGAGGTGCCGGGCCCGGCCTCGTGCGGCCCGTCCGGGCACGCCGGGTCCGGGGCCGCCGGGGCGCAGGAGAACCGGCACCCGGGAACGACGTCCACGGAGGGCATGAGCGCGGACAGGGCACGCACGGCCGTCGACTTGGCCGTCCCCTTCTCGCCACGCACGAGCACGCCGCCCACGGCCGGGGACACGGCGTTGAGCAGCAGCGCGAGCCGCAGGTCGTCCTGCCCGACCAGAGCAGTGAACGGGTAAGGCGTACTCATGCGCGGATCACTCCTTCGAGTGCCTCATGGCAATTCTGCGCGCACTGCGGGCGCCCAGCGGTCAGGGTCGAGTCATGGTCCCCGCAGGCGCGGGGGTGGTCCGAAGTCAAACCCGTGGGCACTGCGCGGGATGACGTGCTCCCCGCAGACGCGGGGGTTCCGAGGGGCCTCATGCGTCCCCCTCCAGATCTCCCTCAAGTTCGAGGTAGGTCGCCCGGAGCCGGTCCAGGGTCTCCTGGTCCGGCTCCGCCCACAGGCCGCGGTCCGCTGCTTCGAGCAGCCGCTCGGTGATGCCTCTGAGGGCCCAGGGATTCGACTTGCGCATGAAGTCCTGGTTCTCGCCGTCGAAGACGTACTCCGCCGACAACTTCTCGTACATCCAGTCGTCGACGACGCCGGCCGTCGCGTCGTACCCGAAGAGGTAGTCGACGGTGGCCGCCATCTCGAAGGCGCCCTTGTAGCCGTGGCGCCGCATCGCCGCCATCCAGCGCGGGTTGACGACCCGCGCCCGGAACACGCGGTGCGTCTCCTCGCCGAGCGTGCGGGTCTTCACCTGGTCGGGCACGGCGGAGTCACCGACGTACGCCTCGGGGGAGGCGCCCGTCAGGTGCCGCACCATGGCGACCATGCCGCCGTGGTACTGGAAGTAGTCGTCGGCGTCGACGAGGTCGTGCTCGCGGGTGTCGACGTTCTTCGCCGCCACGTTGATGCGCCGGAACGCCGTCTCCATGTCGCCGCGCGCGGCCCGCCCGTCGAGCCCGCGCCCGTACGCGTAGCCGCCCCACACCGCGTACACCTCGGCGAGGTCCGCGTCGGACTGCCAGTTGCGGGCGTCGATCAGCGGCAGCAGGCCCGCCCCGTACGCGCCCGGCTTCGACCCGAAGATGCGGGCCGTGGCCCGCCGCCGGTCGCCGTGCTCGGCCGCGTCCTGCTCGACATGCGCCCGTACGTAGTTCTGCTCGGGGCTCTCGTCGAGTGCGGCGACCGCCTGCACGGCGTCGTCGAGCAGGCCGACGACGTGCGGGAACGCGTCGCGGAAGAAGCCGGAGATACGGACCGTCACATCGATGCGGGGGCGGCCGAGTTCGGCCACCGGCACGATCTCGAAGCCCGTCACGCGGCGCGACGCGTCGTCCCACACCGGGCGGCAGCCGAGGAGCGCGAGGATCTCCGCGATGTCGTCGCCCTGCGTACGCATCGCCGAGGTGCCCCACACCGTCAGGCCCACGGACTTGGGGTACTCGCCGGTGTCGGCGAGGTAGCGCGCCACCAGCGAGTCGGCGAGCGCCTGCCCGACGTCCCACGAGAGCCGCGACGGGATCGCCTTCGGGTCGACGGAGTAGAAGTTGCGGCCCGTCGGCAGCACGTTGACCAGACCGCGTGTCGGCGACCCGGACGGCCCGGCGGGCACGTACCCGCCGTTGAGGGCGCGCAGAATGTGCCCGATCTCGTCCGTCGTGCGCGCGAGCCGCGGCACGACCTCACGGCACGCGAACTCCAACACCGCGACGGCGTCCGGGAGTTCGGTCCCGACGACCTCGCGTACGAGGGCGGGGACCGCGGCCGCGTCCCAGCCGCGTTCCTCCATGCCCTCGGCCGCGCGCCGGCACAGCTGCTCCAGGAGGTCGATCGCGTCGGCGCCGCTGCGGGCGGGCCCGTCGACGAGGTTCGTCAGCTCCACCGGCACCTTCACCGGCGCGCCCGGCTCACCGAGCAGCTCCTTCTCGACGAGCCCGAAGTGCTCGGCCAGACAGGCCCGCAGGCCCGGCAGCGCGTTCGCCGTGCCGCCCCACACCTGCGAGGCCCGCAGCACGGCGAGCACGAGGTTCACGCGCGGCTCGCCGACCGGGCCGCCACCCAGGATGTGCAGACCGTCACGGATCTGCACGTCCTTGATCTCGCACAGATAGCCGTCGATGTGCATCACGAACTCGTCGAAGTCGCCGTCGTCCGGCTGCTCGTCGACATGCAGGTCGTGGTGCAGCTCGGCGGCCTTGACCAGCGTCCAGATCTGGGCGCGCACGGCCGGGGCCTTCGTCGGGTCCAGGTCGGAGACGAGCGCGTACTCGTCGAGCAGCTGCTCCAGCTTCGCCAGGTCGCCGTACGTGTCGGCGCGCGCCATCGGCGGGACCAGGTGGTCGACGACCGTGGCGTGCCCGCGGCGCTTGGCCTGCGTGCCCTCGCCCGGGTCGTTCACGATGAACGGATAGATCAGCGGCAGCTCACCGAGCACCGCGTCCGGGGCACAACTCCCGCTCAGGCCGAGGCCCTTGCCCGGCAGCCACTCCATGGTGCCGTGCTTGCCCATGTGGATGACCGCGTCCGCACCGAAACTGTTTTCCAGCCACCTGTACGCCGCCATGTAGTGGTGCGACGGCGGCATGTCCGGGTCGTGGTAGATCGCGATCGGGTTCTCGCCGAAGCCGCGCGGCGGCTGGATCATCACCACGACGTTGCCGAACTGGAGGGACGCCAGCACGATGTCGTCGCCGTCGACGTACAACGAACCCGGCGGCTCGCCCCACGCCTCCAGCATGCCGTCGCGCAGCCCGGGCGCCAGCTTGTCGAACCAGGCCCGGTAGTCGGCCAGCGGCACGCGCGCGGGCGCCGCCGCCAGCTGGTCCTCCGTCAGCCACTCGACGTCGTGACCGCCCGCCTCGATGAGCCGGTGGATCAGCTCGTCGCCGTTGTCCGGGTAGCCCTCGACGCCGTAACCGGCCTCGCGCAGCGCGTCCAGGACGCGCACCGCCGACGCGGGCGTGTCCAGGCCCACCGCGTTGCCGACCCGCGAGTGCTTCGTCGGGTACGCCGTGAAGACGACGGCGAGCTTCTTCTCCGCGTTGGGCTTGTGGCCCAGGCGCGCGTGCCGGACCGCGATGCCGGCGACGCGCGCCGCCCGCTCGGGGTCCGCCGTGTACACCGGGACACCGTCAGGGCCCTCCTCCTTGAAGGAGAACGGCACCGTGACGATCCGCCCGTCGAACTCGGGGATCGCGACCTGCATCGCCGCGTCCATCGGCGAGAGCGCCGCGTCGGATGCCTCCCAGGCCGCCTTCGACGACGTGAGGCAAAGGCCTTGCAGGACCGGGATGTTCAGGTCGGCGAGCGCGCCGATGTCCCACGCCTCCTCGGCACCGCCCGCCGACGCCTGCGACGCGTGCGTGCCGCCCGCCGCGAGGACGGTGGCCACGAGGGTGTCGGCCGCGCCGAGGAGTTCGTACAGGCCCGCGTCGGCGCCCCGCAGCGAACCGCAGTACACCGGAAGGGCGTTGACCCCGCGCGCCTCGATCGCGTCGCACAGCGTGTCCACGAACGCGGTGTTCCCGGACAGCTCGTGCGCCCGGTAGAACAGCACGCCGACCGTGGGGCGGCCCTCGACGCGCTCACGGACGCCGTGCACCCCGAACTCGGGCATCTTCCGCGGCTCGGCGCTGTGGCGCTCCTGCGCGCCGTCCGCCCGGCCGTGCCCGTTGAGCAGCACGTCCTGGACGAGGAAGCGGGCCAGCTCCACGAGGTTGTCGGGACCGCCCTCGACGAGATACCGCAGCGCCTCCGCCACGGCGCCCGCGTGCACGGTCGACTCGGCCATCAGCTCCGCGTCCGGCACGCTCTCGCCGCCGAGCAGCACCGTCGGCACACCCGAAGCCCGCAGTGCCGCGAGCCCGTCCTCCCAGGCCCGCTTCCCGCCGAGCAGCCGCACGACGGCGACGTCCACGCCGTCGAGCAGGCCCGGCAGCTCGCTCTCCACGTCGACCCGGGTCGGATTCCCGATCCGGTACGCGGCGCCGGACGCCCGCGCCGCGAGCAGATCGGTGTCCGCGGTCGACAACAACAACACAGTGCTCATGCGGGCGCTCCCGGTGGAATGAAAGGCAGTCCTGACGGAGCGCCCGACTCGATGAGCCGCCACAGCGCGTCCGTATCCGCGTGTTCTTCGATCAGATCGCCGAGCCGGTCGAGCTGCTCCTCGCGCAGCGCGCCGAACGACGTGTCGGGCGCCGGCACGAAGCGGCGGCCCGCGTCGGCCGCCACCTCCCGCAGGAACGCCCGGCGGAAGGCGTCCGACTCCAGCGAGCCGTGCCAGTGCGTGCCCCAGACGGAGCCGACGCGGCAGCCGTCCAGGAAGGTGTCGCCGCCCGAGACCTCGGCGACGCCGTGATGGATCTCGTAGCCCTCGACGCGCTCGCCGAGCGCCTCGCCGACGGGCCGGGCGAGGGTCTTCTCGCGTTCGAACCGCACCCGTACGGGAAGCAGCCCGAGCCCGTCCACGGTCCCGGCGCGCGACTCGACGTCGTCCTCGATGCGCTCACCGAGCGCCTGGAAGCCGCCGCAGATACCGAGGACGGGGCGCCCCTCGGCGGCGCGCCGCGCGAGGGCGTCGGCGAGCCCACGCTCGCGCAGCCACTCAAGTGCCTTGACGGTGCCGCGCGTTCCGGGCACGACGACCAGGTCCGCGTCGACGAGCTCCTCGGCCCGGTCCACGAACCGCACCACGACGCCCGGCTCGGCGGCCAGCGCGTCCACATCCGTGAAGTTCGACATCAGCGGCACGGCGCAGACGGCGACCCGCAGCACGTCCTCGCCGACGGGAGCCGTGGTCCGCGACTCGCGCACGGAGCCGCGCAGCGACACGCGGAGCCCGTCCTCCTCGTCGATGCCGAGGCCGTGCTGGAAGGGCAGCACCCCGTACGTCGGCCGCCCGGTGAGGCCCTTGAGCATGTCGAGACCGGGTTCGAGCAGGGACACGTCGCCGCGGAACTTGTTGACCAGGAACCCGGCGAGGAGCTCCTGGTCCTCCGCGCTCAGCAGGGCCGCCGTCCCGAAGAACGACGCGAAGACGCCACCCCGGTCGATGTCACCCACGACCAGGACGGGCAGCCTGGCCGCCCGCGCGATGCCCATGTTGACGATGTCGGTGCGACGCAGATTGATCTCGGCGGGAGAGCCCGCCCCTTCACAGATCACGGCGTCATAGCTGCCCCGGAGTTCCTCCAGGCATCCCACGACGGTGTCGAGGAGCGCGGCCTGCCTGCCTCCGTGATAGCCCCGCGCGCTCAACTCGCCCACCGGCTTGCCCATGAGCACCACCTGGCTGCTCCGGTCACTGCCCGGCTTCAGGAGTACGGGGTTCATCAGGGCGCTCGGCTCGACGCGGGCGGCCTGCGCCTGCATCGCCTGCGCCCGGCCGATCTCGGCGCCCTCGCGCGTCACGAACGAGTTCAGGGACATGTTCTGCCCCTTGAACGGCGCGACCTTCACCCCCTGACGCACCAGCCACCGGCAGATCCCCGCCGTGACCACGCTCTTCCCGGCGTCGGAGGTGGTCCCCGCCACCAGCAGTCCGCCACCACTCATGACTTTCCCCTCCGCGACCACAGGGCCCGCCCGGCGACACACACGCCGAGCGCCAGCCAGCTCACGCGCCGCGACAGACGGGCGGCCCGCTCGACGTCGGCGACCTCCACACTCCGGCCCGGCGCGTTCAGCACGGGCCGGTGCTCCACACGCCCGCCGTACGACAACGTCCCCCCGAGCCGCACCCCGAGCGCCCCCGCGAACGAGGCCTCCACGACACCGGCGTTGGGACTCGGATGCTTCGCGGCGTCCGCACGCCATGCCCTCAGCGCGCCGCGCGGACGCCCGCCGGCGACGGCGGCGAGCACACCGGTGAGGCGCGCCCCCGGCCAGCCGGTCACGTCGTCGAGGCGCGCGGACGCCCACCCGTACCGGCCGTACCGCGCCGACTTGTGCCCGACCATCGCGTCCAGCGTGTTCACGGCCCGGAACGCGACGAGCCCGGGGACTCCTGCCACGGCGCCCCACACGAGGGCGCCCACGACGGCGTCGGAGGTGTTCTCGGCGACGGACTCCACGACGGCCCGCGCGATCCCGTCCGCGTCGAGCGCCTGCGGGTCACGTCCGCACAGATGCGGCAGCCGCTCACGGGCGCCGTCCACGTCACCGGCGGTCAGCGCGCCCCCGATGGCGCGCGCCTCGCGCCCGAGCGACGTACCGCCGACGACCGCCCAGGTGGCGGCGGCGGTCAGGGCGACGGAAGCGGCGGGGGAGCGGCGCACGGCACGCGCGGCGAGACCACCCAGGGCGGCGGCGCCCCCGGCGCACACGACGGTGTGCAGCGCGCCCCACCCGCGGTGGTCACGCCACAGCACCCGCTCGACAGCGCCCGCGGCCCGCCCGAACGCGGCGACCGGATGCCCGCGGCGAGGATCGCCGAACAGGAGGTCACCGAGAAGCCCGGCGGCGCCGCCGTACGCGAAAACACGCTCGGCCCGCACGGAATCAGCCCGCCGCTACGGCGAACGGAACCCTCGTACTGGTTCTCGGCGGGAGAGCCCGCAACTGACAGCCGCGCATGGCGATATGTCCTCACTCAGGGTGTCCACGCCCTGGTTGGAAGAGACCGGCGGCGAGAGTTCCTGGCTTCCGGGTCCTGGGGACCTCGGTGACAGTGGCGGGACCGCGCCGGAATCGCACCGGCTTCCTCTCCTGCTGCCGTAGATGGCACGGGAAGTCCACCACGCTCCGCGAACCCCGTCAACTTGCCGTTGACCTGCGGCGGGAGAGTGTGCTGAGGCCCACACGAAGGCGGGGTGCGGGACGCTGTCGCGTCCCGCACCCCGCCTTCAATGGCTCACGTCCCGGTCAGGCCACGATCAGGAAGATCCCGTAGCCGACGGCCGCCGCGCACAGGGCGAAGCAGACGTACGCGCCGGAGACGGCGAGCGCCGCCGAACCGCCCTGCGCCGCCGCCGACTCCCGCTTGGTGAGGCCGACGATGCCGAGGGTGAACAGGCCCACCAGGGCCACCGTGATCACGAGGCTGACTCCGAACACGGAGCCGAGTGCTGCCCAGTCGATATGCATAGCGCTGCTGCTTCCTTAGACCGTGGCCGGTCGCGCGGGCTCCGCCGACGGCGCGGTGGAGGAGGCGGAGAGGGTGGTCTTCACGTCCGGGTCCACGACCGTGCCGGCCGGGGTGACCGTGCCGGCCGGGGGCGGGGTGACGGCCGCGATCGCGGTGGTCACCACACCGGCGGGCTCCGCCGGCACAGCGGCGGTGTCGGCGTCGATGTCGTCGTCCGTGACGTTCGTGTGGTCGATCGAGTTGCGCCGCGACAGGGCCCAGATCGTGGCCGCGCCCGCGATGAGGAGGAACGCGGTGACGGCGACGCCCCACGTGCCCTGCTTGGTGAGGAACTCGGCGCCCGCGCCGACCAGACCGGCGGCCGGCAGGGTCAGACCCCAGGCGACGAACATGCGGGTCGCGGTCGACCAGCGGACCACGCCGCCCTTGCGGCCGAGGCCGGCGCCCATCACGGAGCCGGAGCAGACCTGCGTCGTGGAGAGCGAGAAGCCGATGTGCGAGGAGGCGAGGATCGCGGTCGCGGCACTGGTCTGGGCGGCGAAGCCCTGCTGCGGCGCGAGCTCCGTGAGGCCCTTGCCCATGGTGCGGATGATGCGCCAGCCGCCGAGGTAGGTACCGAGCGCGATGGCCGTACCGGCCGAGACGATGACCCACATCGGGGGGTTGGCACCGGGGTCGAGGACGCCGCCCGTGATCAGGGCGAGCGTGATGATGCCCATCGTCTTCTGCGCGTCGTTCGTGCCGTGCGCCAGGGAGACCAGACCCGCGGAGGCGATCTGCCCGGCACGGTAGCCCTTGGCGGTCGCCTTCTGGTCGGTCCTGCTGCCGATCTTGTACGTCAGCCGGGTGGCCAGCATCGCGGCGATGCCCGCCACGAGCGGCGCGGCGACGGCCGGCAGCAGGATCTTGGTGACGACGGTGCCGCCGTCGATCGACGACCAGCCCATCGACATGACGGCGGCGCCGATGAGGCCGCCGAAGAGCGCGTGGGACGAGCTGGAGGGCAGGCCCACCAGCCACGTCAGCAGATTCCAGAGGATGGCGCCCACCAGCGCGGCGAAGATGACCTCGGTCTTCAGTCCGTCCTCGTTGATGATGCCGCCGGAGATCGTCTTGGCGACCTCCACGGAGAGGAAGGCGCCGACCAGATTGAGCACGGCGGACATGGCCACCGCCGTCTTGGGCTTGAGAGCGCCGGTCGAGATGGTCGTCGCCATCGCGTTGGCAGTGTCGTGGAAACCGTTCGTGAAATCGAACACGAGAGCGGTGACGATCACGATCCCGAGGAGAAGCGTGATGTGTTCCATTTACCCAGGCTTCTGTTGGACGTCAGTGGCACGGTGACCGTAGGCAACCTGGGTGAACGGAAGATGAACTGGGGCAGGCCGCACAGTGACCCTATGTGGAGTGCCGCCATTCCGCTGGGAACGGGGCGGCGGCACCCGGGTGTTCGAGAAGCGGAATCGGCGCCGGGTTGAGCGGAAGCAGGGCTTCCGTCGGCCGCGCGTGAACCTCCGCAACGGGGCCCGTGAGCCGCCGAAGAGATCCTGGTCACCCGGGCGGCCCCGGCCGGCGGCTGGAAGGATGCGGGCATGGCCGAGGAACCGGACGGTGCGCGGCGGGACGAGGGTGAACTCGCCCTGGCGTGGGACGCGCTCGTGGCGACGGCGCGGCGGACCGTCACCGACGGCCTGGTCGTCGGGACCTCGGGAAACGTGTCGGTACGGGTGGGCGACACCGTCCTGGTGACGCCCAGCGGGGTCCCGTACGACGAGCTCACCCCGGACGACCTCGTCGCCGTCGGGCTCGACGGCGAGCGGCGCGCCGGGACCCTCAAGCCCACCAGCGAACTCCCCATGCACCTTGCGGTCTACCGCGCCACCCCCGCCCGCGCCGTCGTCCACACCCACGCGGTCCACGCCACGGCCGTCTCCACCCTCGTGCCCGAGCTCCCGCTGATCCACTACATGGCGGCCGCGCTCGGCGGCCCGGTCCGGGTCGCCCCGTACGCGACGTACGGCACCGAGCGGCTGGCCGGGAACGTGCTGGGTGCCCTGGAGGGCCGGACCGGCTGCCTGCTCCAGAACCACGGAACCCTCACCTACGGCGACTCGCTCGCCGCCGCGTACGACCGCACCGCCCAGCTGGAATGGCTGTGCCGCGTCTGGCTCACCGCGAGCTCCCATCCGCGTCTCGCCCCGGCCCTGCTCACCCGCGACCAGGTGCGCGAGGTGGAGGAGAAGCTGCGGGGGTACGGGCAGCGGGGGTGAGCCGGGGCCCTGTGTGCCGCATCGCCGGCGCTCCCCACTGGCCGGGGAGCGCCGGGGCGCGGACACTGGGACGGTGCGCACCGCCAGAGCGACGGCCGCTGCCGTCACCGCCGTCATCGGTGCGACCGCGGCCGCGGTCGCGGCCGGCCGGTTCGCCAGCGACGCCGCCCTCAAGGCGCCCGCCGGACGGCCACTGCCCACCGAGCCACGCCTCACGGTCCACTCCACCACCGGCGGCACGATCACGCTGACCCGGGACCTGGCGTCCCTGCGGCGCGGGACGTACGGCCTGAGCGGTGACGGCTTCCACGCCGTGGTCGGGTCCGTTCTCGACTCCGTGCCGCATGCCGCGGACACCGTCGTGCGCCGTCTGGAGCGGGTCACCCACGGCTCCCTGGAACCCGGCGCCAAGGCCTGGCTCACGCCCCAGGTGTACATCGGTGATCCCAAGGCGGCCCTCGGCCTCGATCATGCCGACGTCGACATTCCGGGCGAACTGGGCGCCCTTCCGGCGTGGTTCGTCCCCGGCGCCCGCCCGACATGGGTCATCACGGTCCACGGCCTGGGCACCACGCGCGAGCAGCCCATGGTCCTCATGGAGTTCCTGCACCGGCACCGATTCCCCGTCCTCGACCTCGCCTACCGCGGTGACCTCGGCGCGCCCCGCTCCCCGGACGGCCTCGGGCACCTCGGCGAGACGGAGTGGCGCGACCTGGACGCGGCGATCCGCTACGCCGTGCGGTACGGCGCCCAGCGGGTGGTCGTGCACGGCTGGTCGACCGGCGGAGCCATGGCGCTGCACGCGGCGGCGCATTCCGCTTTGCGGGACCGCATCGCCGGTCTCGTCCTCGATTCACCCGTCCTCGCCTGGGACGTGACGCTGCGTGCCCTCGCGGACGCCCGTCGCGTTCCCGGCCCGCTGCTGCCGCTCGCGGTCCGCGCGGCACAGGGCCGCACGGGCCTGCACGGCGATCGTTCCCACGGCCTGGCCGACGCCGCCGCGCTCCGGGTGCCCACGCTGGTCGCGCACGGCCCCGACGACGAGCTCGCGCCCTGGCGCCTGTCCCGGGAACTGGCTGACCGGCGGCCCGACTTGGTCACTCTCCTCACGGTGACCGACGCCCCGCACGGCGCCATGTGGAACGCGGACCCGGACACGTACGAGGAGGCCCTGCGCCGCTTCCTGACGCCGCACATGTAGCCGCGCCGGGCGGACGGGGGCGTGCGCCGGTGGTGCCGGGGCCGCGCGCCGGTCGTGCCCGGAACGGTCGCCGGCCGTGCGGCGCAGATGCGCAGGAAGGCCCGCGTAGACCCCGCTCCGGGCCCCTTCGCGGACCCTCCCGTGCCGCCCGCGCGGAGCCCCGGAACCATTCCGTTTGGGTTTTCGGACCGTCAACCGGAAGACTGCCCCCGTGACGTCCCGTATCCCGCGCGACTCCAGGCTCCGACTCGTCCGCCCCCGCGCCCTCGCCGCCGCCCCCGTGCGGCCCGAAGGCGTGGCCACCCAGGCGCGCCCGCCCCGCCCCGCGCCCCGCCCGCCGGAGGGCACCCCACCCGCGGCGGAACTGGCCCGCATGGCCCGCCGCGGTCTCGCCGGCGCCGTGCGGGTGGCCCGCTGGGCCGACGCCGCCCTCAGCCCGGGCAGGGGGCACGGCACCCCCGACGGCAGGGGCGCGCTCTCCGTGGCCACCGCCGAACGCGCGGCGGCCGACCTGGACCTGACCCCGCGGCAGGTCCGTGCCGACTGGGACACCGCGCGCCTCGCGGGCCTCGTCGAGGTGCACGGCGACACCGCGCGCCCCGGCTGGCGCCTGCGCGCCTGGGACCGCGACGACACCGCCGTGCTGCGCGGCTGGGTCGCGCTGTTCGACGCGTGGTCGCTCGCGCACCCGGCCGAGGGGAGCCTGGAGGCCCCCGCGGTCGCCGAGGTCGTCGAGGCGATGCCGCAGGTGCTCTCCTTCCTTCAGCTGTCCGCGGGGCCGGTTCCGGTTCCGCAACTTCTCGACCTCCTCGGCCAGCGCGTCGAGGAACTGCGCACGGAGCGCTGTGAGATCCCCTACGGCCCGCAGCCCGAGCCCGCCGTTCCCGCCAGCGCGCCCCTGCCCCCGCTGCTCGACTGGGCCCTGCGCGGCCTCGCCGCCGTCGGCGCCCTCACGTACGCCGACGGCCAGGCCACCCTCACGCCCCTGGGCAGCTGGGCGGTCTGGGTCAAGCTGGAGCAGATCTGCGTGGCCGCGCAGTCCCCGGCGGGCAACATCGAGCAGGCCGCGGAGGACATGCTCAGGGGCTGTGCGCGACTGCGGCCGAACGCGGCACGCGCCGAGTACCGCGCCTGGCTCGCCGCCCGGCCCGTCGGCAGCGCCGTCACCGAGCTGATCGCGGCGGCCCGCGGCGAGGACGCCCTGCTGCGCGGACTCGCCTTCGAGGCCCTGCGCGTCGTGGGCGCCCCGGCCGAGCCCGTGGTGAGATCCGTCGCCGACGAGGCGTCCCTGCGGCCGTACGCGCTGCTGTGGCTCGCCGAGTACGAGGGCGCCGATCCCGAGGACGTGCATCTGGTGCTGACCCGGGAGGAGACGACGTGGCTGTGGGTGGACACCGCCGCGGCCGTCGCGGACCACGGTGAGGCCCAGCTCCTGGTGCGCCATCTGGAGTCGGCGGTACAGCCCACCGTGCCGGCCCTCCTCGACGAGGTCAGGAAGGCCGGGCACCCGCGGACCGTCCAGGTCCTCGTCGCGCTGGCCGCCGCGCACCCGGACCCGGCGCTCGCCAAGGCCGTGCGCCGGGCCGCCTTCCAGGTGCACACCGGCGGCGTGTGACGCACCGCCCCCGCGGTCAGGCCGGCACCTCGGGGGGCGTACGTACCGAAGCTCCACACATTGCCCTCGGCGTCTCTCGCCATGTAGTCGCGGGAGCCGTAGTCCTGGTCCGCCGGGGGCATGAGGATCTCCACGCCGTGCTCGACGGCCCGGCGGTGATGGGCGTCCACGTCGTCCACGACGACATAGATCCCGGTCGGCCCCGCGCCCTTCATCGCCTCGTCGAAGCGGCCTCCGCGGCCCTTCGAGCCGAGCATCACCGCGCCGTTCCCGAACGTCAGCTCGGCGTGCGCCACCGTGCCGCCGTCGCCCTCGTGCACCGCGGCGGCGGTGAAGCCGAAGGCCGAGGTCAGCTGCTCGATCGCGGCCCTCGCGTCGGCGTACAGCAATGTCGGGAAGAGGCTCGGCCCCCGTGTGCCCTGCGTACCGCTCACTGTGCTCACTCCTTCTTCGCCGGCCCGGAACGTGCTGCCTTCTCCAGACTGGCACCCGGCACCGACAATCCGCCCGGTGAGCGGGCCCCGCTCACCGGAACGTGTCGCACCGCGAGGGCCGCGCGGGACGGCCCGGGAGAGCGGCCCGGCAAAAGCGTTTGCATCCCACCGTTAAACTGGCTCGTATGACGTTCCTTCTCTGGGTGGTTTAGCGGCGCCGACCGGCCCTCGCCCTGTCAACCAGCCGTTAATCCTTTCCTGGAGTACTTCCCCGTGATCACCGCATCCGGCATCGAACTGCGCGCCGGCGCCCGCATCCTCATCGAGAACGCCAGCTTCCGCATCGCCAAGGGCGACCGCATCGGCCTGGTCGGGCGCAACGGCGCGGGCAAGACCACCCTCACCAAGTGCCTCGCCGGTGAGGGCGTCCCGGCCGGCGGCACCATCGCCCGCTCCGGAGAGGTCGGCTACCTCCCGCAGGACCCCCGCACCGGTGACCTCGACGTCCTGGCCCGCGACCGCATCCTGTCCGCGCGCGGCCTCGACACCCTGATCCAGAAGATGCGCGACAACGAGCAGCGCATCGCCAACGGCACGGGCGCCACGCGCGCGAAGGCGCTCAAGCAGTACGAGCGCCAGGAGACGGAGTTCCTCACCAAGGGCGGATACGCCGCCGAGGCCGAGGCCGCCACCATCGCCGCCGCGCTCAACCTGCCGGACCGGGTGCTCGGCCAGCCCCTGCACACGCTCTCCGGTGGTCAGCGCCGCCGTATCGAGCTGGCCCGCATCCTCTTCTCCGACGCGGACACCCTGCTCCTCGACGAGCCCACGAACCACCTTGACGCCGACTCCATCGTCTGGCTGCGCGACTACCTGAAGACGTACCGCGGCGGATTCATCGTGATCTCCCACGACGTCGACCTCGTCGAGACGGTCGTCAACAAGGTGTTCTACCTGGACGCGAACCGCTCCCAGATCGACGTCTACAACATGGGCTGGAAGCTCTACCAGCAGCAGCGCGAGGCCGACGAGAAGCGCCGCAAGCGCGAGCGCCAGAACGCCGAGAAGAAGGCCGCGGCCCTCAACTCCCAGGCCGACAAGATGCGCGCCAAGGCGACCAAGACCGTCGCCGCGCAGAACATGGCCAAGCGTGCCGACCGGCTGCTCGCCGGGCTCGACGCGGTCCGTGTCTCCGACAAGGTCGCCAAGCTGCGCTTCCCCGAGCCCTCCCCGTGCGGCAAGACGCCGCTCATGGCCGAGGGTCTGTCGAAGTCGTACGGCTCCCTGGAGATCTTCACCGACGTCGACCTGGCCATCGACAAGGGCTCGCGCGTCGTCATCCTCGGCCTCAACGGCGCGGGCAAGACCACCCTGCTCAAGCTGCTCGGCGGAGCCGAGAAGCCGGACACGGGCGAGGTCATCGAGGGCCACGGCCTCAAGCTCGGCTACTACGCGCAGGAGCACGAGACCCTCGACCCCGAGCGCACCGTCCTGGAGAACATGCGCTCCGCCGCCCCGGACCTGGACCTGGTCGAGGTGCGCAAGACGCTCGGCTCGTTCCTGTTCTCCGGCGACGACGTCGACAAGCCGGCCGGTGTCCTGTCCGGCGGTGAGAAGACCCGCCTCGCGCTCGCCACGCTCGTCGTGTCGTCCGCGAACGTCCTGCTCCTCGACGAGCCCACGAACAACCTCGACCCCGCCAGCCGCGAGGAGATCCTCGGCGCGCTGCGCACCTACAAGGGCGCCGTCGTCCTCGTCACGCACGACGAGGGCGCCGTGGACGCGCTCCAGCCGGAGCGCATCATCCTGCTGCCCGACGGTGTCGAGGACCTGTGGGGCCAGGACTACGCGGACCTGGTCAGCCTCGCCTGACCCCCTCCGGCGCCCGCGTCCGGGCCCGCACGATCACGGTCGGCCGTCAGCACGGCTTGATCGAAAGGCTGATCCACTCGGTATGGATCATTCGGCCGATCCGTGATCCATCATCTGAGTGAGATCTCCTCGTACCGCGGTGTGTCCTACACGGATTTCGCCGCCGCACCCCGGCTCGCCCCCTTGTGCCCGGCGACAGGGCGCTGACCTGGACCTTCATGGCGGGCCTCGATTCGGGGCCCGCGGTAGCGCGCCCGGAACTCCTCATTCCATCCGGGCCCACGGCTTCCCGTGCGCACAAGCTCCTCGTACGGACCTTGCCGAATGGGTGGCCAGGAAGCCCGGGAGGGGTGATCATGAGAAGTCCAGAGCGCACTTCCCATGAGGAGGCACGGGTGGCCGAGACTCTGAAGAAGGGCAGCCGGGTGACCGGCGCCGCGCGCGACAAGCTCGCGGCAGACCTGAAGAAAAAGTACGACTCCGGTGCGAGCATCCGAGCGCTGGCCGAGGAGACCGGCCGCTCGTATGGCTTCGTGCACCGGATGCTCAGTGAGTCGGGAGTCACGCTGCGAGGTCGTGGCGGGGCTACACGCGGCAAGAAGGCGACCGCGGCCGGCTGACCCGGGCAGTGCACAGGCTTCGATGGTGACCACCCGGTCGGTCCGCCGACCGGCCGGTTGGTTACTGTGCAGTAGTTTCAGGGTGTAGAGACGCCCTCGGCCGACTGCGCACACCATCGGAGGCATACATGGCTTCGCTCGACACCGGAACCGGCAAGTTCGCACCGGTATTCGACAAGGACGGGGTCCGCCTCACCGTCGACGACTCCGTCGCCACGGTGACGCTGACCAACCCGGACAAGCGCAACGCCCAAAGTCCCGCTCTGTGGCGGGCGTTGGCCGCCGCCGGGCAGTCCCTGCCGGGCAGCGTGCGCGTCGTCGTGCTGCGCGCGGAGGGCCTCTCGTTCTCCGCGGGCCTCGACCGTCAGGCGTTCACGCCTGAGGGTTTCGACGGCGAGCCGTCCTTCATCGACCTGGCGCGTGGCTCCGACGACGTGCTCGACGACACCATCGCCGAGTACCAGGAGGCGTTCACCTGGTGGCGGCGCAGCGACATCGTGACCGTCGCCGCGGTGCAGGGACACGCGATCGGCGCCGGGTTCCAGCTCGCCCTCGCCTGCGATCTGCGGATCGCCGCCGAGGACGTGCAGTTCTCCATGCGCGAGACCAGCCTCGGCCTGGTGCCCGACCTCACCGGCACGCACCCCCTCGTCTCCCTCGTCGGCTACGCGCGCGCCCTGGAGATCTGCGTCACCGGCCGCTACGTCCACGCCGACGAGGCGGCCCGCATCGGCCTCGCCAACCTCGTCGTGCCCGCCGACCAGCTCGACGCCGCCACGCGCGACCTCACCGAGGCCCTCATCGCCGCGCCCCGCGACGCCGTCATCGAGACCAAGGCCCTGCTCCAGGGCGTCTCCACCCGCTCGTACGAGGAGCAGCGCGCCGCCGAGCGCGCCGCTCAGGGACGTCGGCTGCGCGACCTCGCGGGACTCGGCGACTGACGCCCGCCGCGCCGCCTCTAGTTGACGGCGGTCACCAGGACGGCCACTGACGGATGATCCGCCAGGGCCGCGGTGACCGCCGTCCGCACGTCCCGCGTCACATCGAGCACCCGCCGCCCGCCCGACACGGCCAGTTCGATCCGCACATGGCGGCGGGGCAGCGCGGCCGTGCCCTCCGGGTGTTCCCCGATGTGCACCGGGCGCCCCAGGCCACCCAGTGCGCCGGTCAGCCGTGCCACCCCCGGTACGGCCAGCGCGGCCCGCCCGGCCCGACTCTCGTCGCTGTCGGCCTCGGTCCGGCCGCTCTCGGTGACGCCGGCCTCCGCATCCGCGCCCGGCTCCGTGGCGTCGGAGACCGCCCGGCCGTCGTCAAGCAGCGCCGTCACCCGCAGGTCGACCTCCGTCACCGCGAGGCCCAGGCGGGCGGCCGCCGCCTCCGTCAGGGCCGCGCGCAGCCGGGCCGCCGCGGCGGGCAGCGGTTCGTCCGGCGCGGCCGCACACTCGGCGACGATCCTCAGCGGCCCCGGCGGCAGGGCACTCGGCGGCGCCGGCACGGCCGACTCGTACGTGCCGTGCGGGTCGGCGAGCTCGATCCGCAGGATTCCGAGGCTCACCCCCGGCACCGACCGCACCGCGCGGCGCAACGCGGGCCGCGCCGCCGACTCGGCGAGCCAGGAACCGTCACGCGGCCCGCCCAGCGGCACCAGCCTGCCCAGGCCGAGCTGGTGCCGTACTGCCTGCGTCCATCGGTCAGCGCTCATTGCTCCAGCCTGCCGTATCCCTGGCGCGCGACCGGGGAACCGCACTTAGTGTGGTCGAAAGAGCAGTTACTCCCGGAGAACGACCTGAGAGAACCTCTTCGAAAGGGACGACCCGAGATGACCGACACCGCAGAAACGACGGCCGAGGCGACCGGGGGGAAGACCAGTGTGACCAAGCGGGGCGGCGGTTCCCCCGGGACGCGAGGGCGCACCACCATCGCCGACGGTGTGGTGGAGAAGATCGCCGGCCTCGCCGCGCGGGACGTCATCGGCGTCCACACGATGGGCAGCGGCCTGTCCCGCACCTTCGGAGCCGTACGCGACCGGGTACCCGGCGGCGGCACCAAGTCCGTGTCGCGCGGCGTCAAGGCCGAGGTCGGCGAGGTGCAGACGGCCCTCGACCTGGAGATCGTCGTGGAGTACGGGGTGTCGATCGCCGACGTCGCCCGCGACGTGCGCGAGAACGTGGTCGCCGCCGTCGAGCGCATGACCGGCCTGGAGGTCGTCGAGGTCAACATCGCGGTCAGCGACGTGAAGCTGCCCGAGGAAGAGGACGAGGAGCCGGAGTCCCGGCTCCAGTAGTCATCAGCCTGCGAGCCTGCCCTGAGGAGGAGCGCTCGATGAACCTGGCCGTGATCGGCATGATCGCCGGAATGGCCCTCGGATTCGCCGGATACTTCGGTGGATTCGGGGCCTTCCTCCTGGTGGCGGCGCTCGGCGCCATCGGATTCGTCGCCGGCCGGTTCCTCGAAGGGGACCTGGAACCCGGCGAGTTCTTCCGTACGCGCGGCGACCGGCGGCGGTGACGGGTGACGACGCAGGTCGCGCCCGCCGAGCGCGGCGCGACCCGGATCGCCGACCGGGTCGTGGCGAAGATCGCCGCACAGGCGGCACGTGAGGCCCTCCCCGCGGTTCCCGCCGACGGGGCTCCGCCGCACGCCGCCGTCTCCGTACGCCATGACTCCGCCCGCGTACGGATCAGTCTCGAACTGGACTATCCCGGCGACATCGGAGCGCAGTGCGGCGCCGTGCGTCGCCAAGTCGCCGAGCGGGTAAGGGCGTTGGCGGGGATGGAGGTGCCCGAGGTGGCCGTCCAGGTGGAACGGCTGCACTCGGCGCACGACCGCGGCGGCGCCAAGGGGAGGATCCGATGAGCGAGCCCACACAGCCCGTGCCCGTCGTCGAGCGGGAGCAGGACGGGCCGGGCCGCCTCGACCAGTCGGGATCCGCGGCCACCTACACCGGGCGGCCCACGCCGGAGGGCCACGGCGCCGACGGCCGCTTCTGGTCGCCGCGCCGCATCCCCGCCGCCCTGGTCGCCGTCGTCGTCCTCGGCGCCTCCGGGATCCTGCTGTACGACGTCGCCGCCGTGCGGGCCGGGCACTCCGCGATGCACTGGCGCCGCGTCCTCGCCCGCGAACTCGCGCACCGGCCGCTGAACGACGTGTGGGTGCTGACCGGCGCCGGCGTGGCCGCAGCGCTCGGGCTCTGGCTGGTCGTGCTCGCCGTGACGCCCGGACTGCGCGCCGTCCTGCCGATGCGGCGCGCCCACACCGATGTTCGGGCCGGCCTTGACCGTGACGCCGCCGCCATGGTGCTGCGCGACCGGGCCATGCAGGTGTCGGGTGTGCAGTCCGTCCGGGTCCGGATGAAACGCCACCGGGCCGAGGTGCGGGCCGTCTCACACTTCCGCCAACTCGACGACGTACGCGCTGACTTGGACACTGTGGTCGGTGAGGCCGTCCAGGGGCTCGGGCTCACCAGGACGCCCGGCCTCTCCGTGCGGGTGGCGCGGCCCGGAAAGAAGGGGTGAGCCCGTGCTCAGGACCGTGAACCGGGTCGTCGTCGGACTTGTCGGCCTGATCCTCGTCGCGTTCGGCGGGTCCGTCCTCGCCGTCGGCCTCGGCGCGCACCCGCCGTCCTGGTGGATCTACGACGGGCGGCACGACGTGCTGCTGAGCACGGCGGACCGCGAGCGGTGGCACGACGACGGCTGGTGGTGGCCCGCCGTCATCGCCGTGCTCGCCGTCTGCGTGCTGCTCGCCCTGTGGTGGCTGGTCGCCCAGCTGCGCCGGCGCCGGCTCTCCGAGGTCCTCGTCGACACCGGGGACGGCGAGGGCGCGCTGCTGCGCGGCCGCGCGCTCGAAGGGGTGCTCGCCGGCGAGGCCGAGTCGCTCGACGGCGTCGAGCGGGCCGGGGCCCTCCTGACCGGGCGGCGCTCCACACCGCGCGTCCGTATGGGCCTGGTCCTCGCACCGCACGCGGAAGCCGGGACGGCGCTCCGGCGGATCAGCGAGGAGGCTCTCGCCCACGCACGGGACTCCGCGGGCCTCGCCGCCCTGCCGGCCGAGGTGCGGCTCCGCGCGGTCAAGCACCGCGCGGAGCGCGTGACTTAGCGCCCTAGGCGCTCTCGGTCCGGCTCAGAAGACCGGCTCAGAAGACCGGCTCAGAGGTCCGGCTCAAAATCCGTGCCGGAACCCGCCGTCCACCGGGAGCATCACACCGGTGAGGTACGACGCGGCCGGCGACAGGAAGAACGCGGCGGCGCGCCCGAACTCCTCCGGGGTGCCGTAGCGGCGCAGCGGGATCCGCGCCTCGTTGGCGGCGCGCGTCACCTCCGGGTCGGCCGAGAGCCCGTCGAGCTCACGGACCCGGTCCGTGTCGATCCGCGCGGGGAGCAGCCCGACGACACGGATGCCGCGCGGACCCAGCTCGTCCGCCAGGGACTTCGCGAACCCGGCGAGCCCGGGACGCAGACCGTTGGAGATGGTCAGGCCGGGGATCGGCTCGTGCACGGAACCGGAGAGGACGAAGCCGATGACGCCGCCCTCGCCGAGCTCGGCCGCCGCCGCGCGCGCGAGCCGCACGGCGCCGAGGAAGACCGACTCGAAGGCCGACTCCCACTGCGCGTCGGTGTTGTCCGCCACGAAGCCGGGGGCCGGCCCGCCGACGCTGATCAGTACGCCGTCGAAGCCGCCGAAGTGCTCGCGCGCGGCCGCGATCAGACGGCCCGCGACGGCGGGGTCGGCGTTGTCGGCGGCGACCCCGACGGCGTTCTCACCCAGCGCGTCCGCGGCCTCGGCCACGCGCTTCTCGTCCCGCCCGGTGATGATCACCTTCGCGCCGTCGGCCACGAGCTCACGCGCGGCGGCGTTGCCCAGGCCGCGGGTGGCGCCGGTGACGACGTAGACACGGTCCTTCAGTCCAAGATCCATGGTTCCTATCCTGCCGGACACCCCTACCCGGTCCCGAACAGGGTGTAGGCGGTGCCCACCAGACCGATGTGGCTGAACGCCTGCGGGAAGTTTCCGAGCATGCGCCGCGACACCGGGTCGTACTCCTCGGCGAGCAGGCCCACGTCGTTGCCGGTCGCCACGAGCTGTTCGAACAGCTCGCGCGCCTCCTTCGTGCGGCCCGTCAGATGCAGCGCGTCGGCGAGCCAGAACGAGCAGACGAGGAAGGTGCCCTCGCGGCCCGGGAGTCCGTCGACGCCGGTCGCCTCGGCGCTGTAGCGGCGCACCAGGCCGTTCTCGCAGAGCTCGTCGCAGATGGCCTCGACCGTGCCGACCACGCGCGGGTCGTCGGGCGGCAGGAAGCCGACGCGGGGGATCAGGAGCAGCGACGCGTCGAGCTCCGTCGAGCCGTAGAACTGCGTGAACGTGTTGCGTTCCGCGTCGAATCCGCGCGCGAGGACATCGCGGTGGATGTCGTCGCGCAGCTGCCGCATGGCGTCCAGGTCGCCCGCCAGGCCGGCGTCCTCCTCCAGGGCGGTCACGATGCGGTCCGCCGCTACCCACGCCATCACCTTGGAGTGCACGAAGTGCCGGCGCGGACCACGGACCTCCCACAGTCCCTGGTCGGGCTCGCGCCAGGCCGTGCGCAGGAACTCGATGAGCGCCAGCTGCAGCCGCCACGCGTGCGGCTCGGAGGGCATGCCCGCGCGCCGCGCCAGGGCGAGCGAGTCGATCACCTCCCCGTACACGTCGAGCTGGAGCTGGTGCACGGCGTCGTTGCCCGCGCGCACGGGGGTGGACCGGGCGTATCCGGCCAGCCACGGCAGTTCGGTCTCGGGCAGCCGGCGCTCGCCCGAGAGCCCGTACATGATCTGCAGGTCCGCCGGGTCGCCCGCGACCGCGCGCAGCAGCCACCTCCGCCACGCCTCGGCCTCGTCGAGATAGCCGGCCGACGCGAGCGCGCCGAGCGTGAGGGTCGAGTCGCGCAGCCAGCAGTACCGGTAGTCCCAGTTGCGGACGCCGCCGAGCTCCTCGGGCAGCGACGTCGTGGGCGCGGCGACGATCCCGCCGGTCGGTTCGAACGTGAGCGCCTTCAGCGTGAGCAGGGAGCGAAGGACCGCGTCCCGGTGGGGACCCTGGTAGCGGCACCGCGCCGACCATTCCTGCCACGCCTGCTCGGAGCTGCGCAGCGACTCGAGAGGGTCGATGAGGTCCGGGCGCGGCTCGTGCGACGGGTGCCAGGTCAGTACGAACGCGACCGTCTCGCCCTCCTCCACGGTGAACTCGGAGTGCGTGGCGAAGTCCTTGCCCCAGGTGCGGACGGGGGGCTCGCTGCGCAGCCACATCGAGTCGGGACCCGCGACGGCCACGCGGTGGCCGTCGGCCCGGCGCATCCACGGCACGATCGACCCGTAGTCGAAGCGCAGCCGCAGGGTGCCGCGCATCGTGACGCGGCCCCTGAGGCCCTGGACGACGCGTACGAGGTCGGGGGCCCGGTCGCGCTGCGGCATCAGGTCGGTGACCCGGACGCTGCCCTCGTCGGTGTCCCACTCCGTGTCGAGGATCAGCGTGCCGGGACGGTAGGAGCGGCGGGTGCAGTCGCCCGCGCCCTTCGGGGCGAGCCGCCAGTGGCCGTTGTCATGGCCGCCGACCAGGGACGCGAAGCACGCGGCCGAGTCGAAGCGGGGGAGACAGAGCCAGTCGACGGAGCCGGCACGTGAGACGAGGGCGGCCGTCTGCTGGTCGCCGATGAGCGCGTAGTCCTCAAGGGGTCGGTGCACGTGAGGCGGGTTCCCGGCTGACCGGGCCGCCAATCCCACCGGGGGCCGGGCGAGTGAGCGCGGGGCGGGCCCCGGCGTTCGTGTGCCCTACACCGTGGCGGGCTCGGGGCCCGCGGGGGTCTTCTCCGCCGTCGCCGCCTCCGCGCGGTCGCGGCGCTCGCGCCGTACGAGGACGACCCAGCCGACGGGGACCGCGGCCGAGAACAGCCACCACTGCACCGCGTACGCCATGTGCGGGCCGATGTCGCTGTGGTCGGGGGCGGGGATCAGCTGAGGGGTGCCGCCCTTCGGGTCCGGCGCCGTCTGCTCGATGAAGCCGCCGAGGACCTGCTCGCCGAGCGCCCTGGCCTGCTGGCCGCTGCTGATCAGCATGATCTGACGGGCCGGCAGGCCCTTGATGTTCTTGATGCCGCTCGCGGCGGTCGTCTCGTCGGCCATCAGCCGGCCGGTGACGGTGACCTCGCCGCGCGCGGGCGCCGGGATCTTCGGGAAGTCGGTCTGCGCGCCGTTGGCCGGGATCCAGCCGCGGTTGACGAGGAGCACCTTGCCGTCGTCGAGGACGAACGGGGTGAGGACGTGGAAGCCGACCTCGCTGTCGGAGTTCGTGCGGCGCCGCACGACGACCTCGTGCGCGGTGTCGAACGTCCCCTTCGCGAAGACCCGGCGGTGGATCTCGGCCCGGGGGACGGGCTTCCCGGGGGAGGTGAGCCGCTCGGCGGGCAGCGGCTTCGCGGCGAGCGCGTCACCGATCTGCTGGTTCTGCGCGACCCGGTGCTGGTGACGGTGCAGCTGCCAGAAGCCCAGCTCGATCATCGTGGGGATGAGGAGGAGGGTGATGAGGGTGAGGATCACCCACTGCCGGGACAACAGGAAGCGGTACACCCCACGACCGTACAACTCGGTCGTGGGGTGACATCACGGGGGTGTGTCCGAGGGGGCCGCAGGGGCAGTGGGTCAGACCTTGTCGACGATCCCCACCCTCCCCTCCGCGCGGGAGCAGTGCGCCCCGCAGTACCAGTGCCCGTCGACCTCTACTCCCTGGCCGACGATGCGGCACCGGCAGTGCTCGCAGATCGGCGCCATGCGGTGGATGGCGCAGGAGAAGCAGTCGAATACGTGCACCGCGCCCTGCGCGTGCACTTCGAAGGACATTCCGTAGTCGTTTCCGCAGACTTCACAACGTGCCATGCGCCACAGGGTGGGCGTCGCGGTCGCGCGGGGCGAGCGGCGGGCGGGCGAGTCGCCGCGCAATCACCCGTCTGACGCCGGGGCGACGTCCCGCAGGAGCTGCCCGAAGGCCGCCTCGTCGATGACCGGGGTCCCGAACTGCTTCGCCTTGACGGCCTTCGACGTGTACGAGTCGGGGTCGTTCGTGACGAGGAGGCTGGTGAGCCGGGACAGGCTCGTCGCGATGTGGAGTCCGGCCTCCACGGCGCGGTCCTCCAGGAGCTGGCGGTCCACGGAGGTGTCTCCGGAGAACGCCACCCGCATGCCCTGCTTGAGAGGTTTGCCCGGTTCGTAACGGCCGGGGTTCGGGTACGGGCACGGCTGCCGCTTGCGCGAGGGGCGCCAGCTGCCGCCCCCTCCGTAGGGCGTGGACGACGAGGGCGCCGAACCCTGACGGCCGATCCGCGCCGCGCCGTCCGTCCACTCGGTGAGCGGCCGGCACTCCAGGAGGGGCAGCCGCACCCCGCCGCTCGCGGCGGCCCGCAGGCTCGGCCGGAACGCCTCGGCGAGCACGCGCGCGTCGTCGAGCGCGTGGTGCGCGTTGCGCTGGACGACGCCGAAGTGGGCGGCGAGGGACTCCAGCTTGTGGTTGGGCAGCGGGAGGCCGAGCTCCTTGGACAGCGCGATGGTGCACAGCCGCTGGCGGACCGGGGCGGTGCGCTCCGCGCGGGCGTACTCGCGGGCGATCATCGACCAGTCGAAGACCGCGTTGTGCGCGACGAGCACGCGGCCGTCGAGCCGGGCCGCGAACTCCTCGGCGATGTCCTTGAAGAGGGGCGCGCCTTCGAGCACGTCGTTCGTCAGGCCGTGGATCCAGACGGGGCCGGGGTCGCGCTCGGGGTTGACCAGCGTGTACCAGTGGTCCTCGACCTCGCCCTGGGCGTCGAGCCGGTAGACGGCTGCGGAGATGATCCGGTCGTTCCGGGAGAGGCCGGTGGTCTCCACGTCGACGACCGCGTATCCCTGCGGATACGCGGCCGGCCACGGGGCGGCGGACGCGGCGGTCGTCTGGTCTTCGAGCATGGTCCATGAGGATACGGGCCACGACCGACAGTTCTGTCGCCCGGCCCCGCGGTCACGCCCGTTATGTCCGCAACAGGCCTGAGACCAGAGCCCTGACGGAGGTGTCGAACACCTTCTCCGGGTCGGCCGGCACGCTGAGCGCGCGGGCGAGCGCCGGGTCGCCCGCCGCCGTCAGCGCGCCCCACAGCTCCTCCTCGCCGGGCCGTTGCGCGGGCGCGCGCTCGCGCTGGCGCTCCACCAGGACATGGCCGACGACATGGAACTGCACGGCCCGTACGACGCCGGCGGCACGGCTGCCGTGCAGGCCCGCGGCGTGCACCTCGCGCACGAGGGCCTGCTGTGCGGGCAGGAACATCCGTTCGGTCAGGCCGCGTTCGTGCACCATCGCGACGAGGTGCGGGTGCTCGCGCAGCTGGCGGCGCAGGGCGCCGGCGACGGAGGCGACGCGCTGCTCCGGGGTGGTGCCGCGCGGGCGGATCTCCCCGAGGTCGGCGACGGTCCGCTCGACGAGGGCTTCGAGCAGGGACTCGCGGTTGCCGACGTGCCAGTAGATCGAGGTGACGGCCGTGCCGAGCTCGGCGGCGAGTTTCCGCATCGTCAGCGACTGCGGGCCCTGCTGCTTCACCAGCTTCGCGGCGGCGGCGAGCACCTGTTCCCGGTCGAGATGTGTGCGCGTGTCTTTACCCTTCACGGAAGCTGTTGTAACTGTGTTACAGAGCATCCGCAAGTGCACACCCGTCCACGCAACTCCGCGCCGACGAAGGGTGATTCGACATGGCACGCATTCGATACGGAGCGCGCACCGAGGCGGAGATCGCCGCCGCGCGCACCGCGAGCTCCAAGCTTCCCGACATCTGGTCCACCGGGGTGGTGGCCGTCTGGGAGAGCGACCCGGACGCGGTCGCCGCGGTCCTCCCGCCCCCGCTCAAGCCCACCGCGCGCCCCCTGGTGCGGGCCAACATCAGCAAGGTCGATCTGCCGGGCTACCCGCTGGGCGCGGGCTCGGTCGCCGTCGCCGCGGAGCACGGCGGCGTCGAGGGCTGGTATCCGCTCGTCATGCCGATGACCCACGAGCGGGCCCTGATCGGCGGCCGCGAGGTGTTCGGCGAACCCAAGAAACTGGGCGAGGTGACGGTCGAGCGGGACGGCCTCGTGGTGCGGGCGGCGCTGGCCCGGCACGGCATCGCCTTCGTGGAGGTGCGCGGCGCGGTGAGCGGCCCGCTGCCACTGCCCGAGCCCGCGCGGAAGACGGACTTCTACTTCAAGTTCCTTCCCGCGGTGGACGGTTCGGGCTTCGACGTGGAGCCGGTGCTCGTGCACTGCGTACGCAACGAGAAGGTCCGCAAGCTGGAGCAGGTCACCGGGGACGTGGTCCTGCGCGAGTCGATGTACGACCCGGTCGCCGATCTGCCGGTCCGCTCCCTTGTCGAGATCACCATCGGCGAGAAGACCACCGACCAGACGGGCAAGATCGTCGAACGGGTCAGCGCCCAGGCCCTGTTGCCGTACATCCACCAGCGCTACGACGACCCTCAGCAGATCCTCGACGGGCCGCCCGAGGGGAGCGTCTGATGCGGCTCGAAGCGGGACAGGTGGCCGTCGTCACGGGCGCGGCGAGCGGGATCGGGCTCGCCATGGCGCGGCGGTTCGCGGCGGACGGCCTGAAGGTCGTGCTCGCCGACGTCGAGGAGTCCGCCCTGGAGAAGGCCGCCGAGTCGCTGCGCTCGGACGGTGCGACGGTGCACGCGCGCGTGGTCGACGTGAGCGAGCGTGAGCAGGTGATGGCGCTCGCCGACGACACGTACGAGACGTTCGGCGCCTGCCATGTGCTGTGCAACAACGCGGGCGTCGGCTCGGGTGCCGAAGGCCGCATGTGGCAGCACGAACCGAATGACTGGAAGTGGGCGTTCGCCGTCAACGTGTGGGGTGTCTTCCATGGCGTCCAGGCGTTCGTGCCGCGCATGATCGCGGCCGGCGACGAGGGTCACGTCGTCAACACCTCGTCCGGGGACGGCGGGATCGCGCCCCTGCCGACGGCGTCCGTGTACGCGGTCACGAAGGCGGCAGTGGTGACGATGACCGAGTCGCTGTACGCGCATCTGAAGGCGGAGCACGCGCGCGTGGGTGCCTCGGTGCTCTTCCCCGGCCCCCACATGCTGCGTACGGGCCTGTGGGAGTCGCACCGCAACCGGCCCGAGCGGTATGCGAAGCAGCATCCCCGTAAGACGCCTTATCGCAGCCTCGACCAATGGGAGGCCGCCATGAAGGAGTCCGGGAACGAGGTGCGGTTCACGCCGGTCGAGGAAGTGGCGGACCTGGTCGCCGAGGGCGTCGCGGCCGGCCGGTTCTGGCTGCTTCCCGAGAGCGAGCACAGCGACCGGCAGATCAAGGCCAGGTCGCAGTCGATGCTGGACCGGGCCGACCCGGCGTACCTGGAGAGCTTCATTCTCGACTGAGGGGACACACGATGAGCAACGAGGATCCCTATCTGATCATCTCCTCCGACTGCCACGCCGGGCTTCCCACCGAGGAGTACCGGCCCTACCTGGACGCCCGGTTCCACCGGGACTTCGACGAGTTCCTCGCCGGACGGGACCGCCGCCGCGAGGAGATGACCCGGCTCGGGGTGCGCAACGAGGCGTTCGCGAACAAGTGGTTCACCGACAACGAGGAAGGGCTGAAGGGGGGTTGGGACGCCACCCAGCGGCTCAAGGAACTGGACGGGGACGGGGTGGCGGCCGAGGTCGTCTTCCCGGACGCGGACGCGGTCGACAGCCAGACCGCCGCGCCCTTCGGCGTCGGCCTCGGACTCTCCGGCGACCAGGACCCCGACCTGGGCATGGCGGGCGCGCAGGCGCACAACCGGTGGCTCGCCGAGTTCGTCTCCCAGAACCCCGAACGGCATTGCGGGGTCGCCCTGTTGCCCATCACCGGCGACGTGGACAAGGTCGTCGCCGAGATCCACCGCGCCAAGGAGTCCGGGCTCGGGGCGCTGATGATCCCCTCCATGTGGGTGGACAAGGCCCCCTACCACGACCCCCGCTACGACCCGATCTGGGCGGCGGCCGCCGAGACCGGCATGCCGATGGTCACCCACTCCGGCGCGGCCCCGCGCCACGAGTACGGCGACCACCTGGGCATCTACGTCTCCGAGGTCACCTGGTGGCCCGCGCGGCCGCTCTGGTTCCTGTTGTGGGCGGGCGTCTTCGAGCGCCACCCCGGACTCAAGTTCGGTGTGGCGGAGTCGGGTTGCTGGTGGCTGCCCAACCTGCTCTGGTTCATGGACCGGCTCTATCTGGGCGCGCACGGCGGCAAGAAGCTCTCCCCGTTCGCGGAGCTGAAGCGTCCGCCGCACGAGTACCTGGACCGCCAGGTGTTCATCTGCGCCACCAACACCAAGCGCCGCGAGCTCGCCCAGCGCTACGAGATCGGCGTCGACAACATCCTCTGGGGCAGCGACTTCCCGCACCCCGAGGGCACCTGGCCGGACACCCGCGCGTGGCTGCGGAGGACCTTCCACGACATCCCGGTCGCGGAGACCCGCAGGATGCTGGGCCTGGCCGCCGCGGAGGTGTTCGGCTTCGACACGGACAAGCTGGCCCCGCTGGCCCGCCGTATCGGGCCGACCCCCGCCGATCTCGGGCAGGACGCCGACCAGAGCGCCGTCGAGGCCTCCTGGGCGCGCTCGCGCGACGTGGGCCGCCACTGGCTGACCGACCACGACTTCCCGACCCTCGGAGTGACCCCATGAGCGACCGCTACACGGTCATCTCCGCCGACTGCCACGCGGGCGCCGACCTCCTCGACTACCGGCCCTACCTGGAGTCCCGCCACCACGACGCGTTCGACGCGTGGGCGGCCACGTACGTCAACCCGTACGCCGACCTGCTCGCGGACACGGCCGACCGCAACTGGAACTCCGAGCGCCGGGTCGCCGAACTGGAGGCGGACGGGATCGTCGCGGAGGTCGTCTTCCCGAACACGATCCCGCCGTTCTTCCCGTCCGCGTCCCTGATGGCCCCGGCGCCCACGCGGGAGGAGTTCGAGCGGCGCTGGGCGGGCCTGCGCGCGCACAACCGCTGGCTCGCCGACTTCTGCGCCGCGGCTCCCGGGCGCCGGGCGGGCGTCTTCCAGATCCTCCTCAACGACGTCGACGAGGCCGTCAAGGAGATCCGGTGGGCCGCGGCCGCCGGGCTCAAGGGCGGCCTCCTGCTGCCCGGCACACCGCCGGGTTCGGGCCTGCCCGAGCTGCACTCGGCGGTGTACGACCCGATCTGGGCCGCCTGCGCCGAGCTCGGCGTGCCGGTCAATCACCACGCCGGCTCGGCGTCCCCGCCGCTCGGCGACGAACCGGCCGCGCGCGCCGTGTTCATGGTGGAGACGACGTGGTTCTCGCACCGCGCGCTGTGGCACCTGGTCTTCGGTGGCGCGTTCCGCCGGCACCCGGAGCTGAAACTGGTCCTGACCGAACAGGGCTCGGGCTGGATCCCCGGGGTCCTGGACATGCTGGACTACTACCACGGGCGTCTCGTGGCCGCCTCGACGCGGGCGGACACGGCGGAGTCCAAGTTCGGTGCGGGGCTCGCCGATTCGATGGGCAAGGGGCCCTCCGAGGTGTGGCGGGACAACTGCTACGTGGGGGCCAGTTTCATGCGCCCGCACGAGGTGCCGCTGCGCGCCCGCATCGGCCTCGACAAGATCATGTGGGGCAGTGACTACCCGCACGACGAGGGCACGTACCCGTACACGCGCGAAGGTCTGCGGGTCGCGTACGCGGGGCTGCCGCGTGACGAGATCGCGGCGATGGCCGGCGGCAACGCGGCCCGCGTCTACGGGTTCGACCTGGGCCTGCTCGACCCGATCGCCGCCCGCGTCGGACCGACCGTCCAGGAACTGGACGAACCCCTCAAGGAGCCACCGGAGGACGCGACCAGCCCGGTGTTCGCCCGTGGTGGGTCGGTTCGGATCTGGTGACCCGCGGTGCGATGCTCTTCGCGTGACTGACGAAGTGCAGGACGCACCGCACGAGGAGTCCCACGGCGGCGCGCTCGGAGCGCGGCTCAACTGGCTGCGCGCCGCCGTGCTCGGGGCCAACGACGGGGTGGTGTCCACCGCCGGGCTCGTCGTCGGCGTGGCCGGCGCCACCGAGAACCGCGGCACACTCCTGACGGCGGGCCTGGCGGGACTCCTCGCCGGCTCCATGTCGATGGCGGCGGGGGAGTACGTCTCCGTGTCCACGCAGCGTGACTCGGAGAAGGCGGCGCTCGCCCAGGAGAAACGGGAGCTGCGCGAGGAACCCGAGGCCGAACTCTTGGAGCTGACCGGCCTGTTGGAGGATCGCGGGCTGAGCCCCGAGGTGGCGCGGGAAGCCGCCGTACAGCTCACCAGGCGCGACGCGCTGCGGGCGCACGCGCGCGTGGAGCTCGGGATCGACCCCGACGAGCTCACCAACCCCTGGCACGCCGCCTGGGCGAGCTTCCTCGCCTTCACCGTGGGCGCGCTGCTCCCGCTGCTCGCGATCGTCCTGCCGCCGAGCGGCTGGCGCCTGCCTGTCACGGTGGTCTCCGTGCTCGCCGCGCTCGCCGCCACCGGCTGGAGCAGCGCGCGGATGGGCTCGGCTGCGGTGCGGCCCGCGGTGTGGCGCAACATGGCGGGCGGGGCGCTCGCGATGGCCGTGACGTACGGGGCGGGGTCGCTGCTCGGGGCGGCCGGGGTGTGACGGGCACTGGGGGTGTGATGAGCGCCGGAAGATCAATGGCGGAAGGCGCCAACAACTCGCGTCTTACCCTCGGTAATACTTGTCGGTAACAACCCCTAGCCCTCACCGACCAGGAGCCCTACGGTGCAGGCATGTCGCCGAACCTGCCCGATGTCGTGCTCTGGTCGATCCCGGCCTTCGTGCTGCTCACCGTCCTGGAGATCGTGAGCGTACGCATCCATCCCGATGAGGACGCCGCGGGTTACGAGGTCAAGGACGCCGCGACCAGCATCGGCATGGGGCTCGGCAGCCTCGTCTTCGACTTCCTGTGGAAGATCCCGATCGTCGCGATCTACACGGCGGTCTACGAGCTGACGCCGCTGCGCGTGCCCGTCCTGTGGTGGACGATCCCCCTGATGCTGCTCGCGCAGGACTTCTTCTACTACTGGTCGCACCGCGAGCACCACGTCATCCGCATCCTGTGGGCGTGCCACGTCGTGCACCACTCCAGCCGCAAGTTCAACCTCTCGACCGCGCTGCGCCAGCCGTGGACGACGCTCACGGTGTGGCCGTTCTACGTGCCGCTCATCGCGCTGGGCGTGCACCCCGCGGCGGTCGCGTTCTGCTCGTCGGTCAGCCTCGTGTACCAGTTCTGGATCCACACCGAGCGCATCGACAAGCTGCCCCGCCCCTTCGAGTTCGTCCTCAACACCCCCTCCCACCACCGCGTCCACCACGCCTCCCAGGGCGGCTACCTGGACCGCAACTTCGGCGGCATCCTCATCGTCTGGGACCGGCTCTTCCGCTCGTTCGTGCCCGAGGTCGAGCGGCCCGTGTTCGGCCTGACCAAGAACATCGACACGTACAACCCGCTCCGGGTCGCCACCCACGAGTACGCGGCCATCGCCAGGGACCTCAGGGCGGCCACCAGCTGGCGCGAGCGCGGCGGCAGGGTGTTCGGCGGGCCGGGCTGGCAGCCGGGGCCCGTCCGGGCGGCGCGGGCCGACGAGACGGGTACGGGTACGGGCGCGGCGCCGGAGAAGGCCGCCGAGGGCGCCGCGTGACTCCGGCTCCCGGTCCCGCCCCGGCCCGTGAGCGCGCGGCGCGCCTGCTGCTCGCCGCCTTCGTCCTGGTGACCGCCGTCGACCTGGTGGCCCTCCTCGCGGGGGCCCACGCCCCGCACACCGTGGCCAAACCGCTCCTCATGCCGCTGCTCGCCGGGTACGTCGCCGTGCGCCGCGGCCCCCGGCTCCTGATCGCGGCCCTGCTGTTCGGCTGGGGCGGCGACGTCCTGCTGCTCCTCCACGCCGACGTCGCCTTCCTCGCCGGGATGGGGTCCTTCGCGGCGGGACACGTCTGCTACCTCGTCCTCTTCAAGCGCCACGGCACCGCACGCGCGCGTGGCCGGCTGCTCGCCGCCGCGTACGGCGTCGCGCTCGTCACGACCGTGGCGCTCCTGTGGCCCGACCTGCCGGCCGACATGCGCGGGCCCGTCGCCGGATACAGCCTGCTCCTGACCGCGATGGCGTACGGCTCGTCGCGCCTGGGCCGCACCGCCGGGTGGGGCGGCGCGCTGTTCCTGCTGTCCGACACCCTCATCGCCACCGGGGTCGCCGACTGGCCGCAGCTCCCGCGCCCCGACTTCTGGGTGATGCTCACCTACCTCGCGGCCCAGTACCTCCTGGCCCGCGGCGCCCTGGGGGCCCTCGGCGCGCCCTCCGCACCGGCGGCGGCGTACGGTGAAAGGAACCCGAGCCTCACCTGAGACGCCCCGCACGCGATCCGTCAGCGGCGCCTCTGACCAGCACGAAGGACCCCCACACATGCGCGCCACCACCATCCACGCACCGTTCGACATGCGCGTGGAGAACGTGCCGGAACCCGTCGTCCAGCTCCCCACCGACGCCGTCGTCCGGGTCCTGCGGGCCTGCATCTGCGGCAGCGACCTCTGGGCCTACCGCGGCGAGGCGGCCCGGCAGCCCGGCCAGCGCATCGGACACGAGTTCCTCGGCATCGTCGAGGAGACCGGCTCCGAGGTGACGGGCGTGCGGCGCGGCGACCTGGTCGTGGCCCCCTTCATGTGGTCCGACGGCGTCTGCGACTACTGCGCCGAGGGCCTCACCACCTCCTGCGAGCACGGCGGCTTCTGGGGCGCGGTCGGTTACGACGGCGGCCAGGGCGAAGCCGTCCGCGTCCCGTACGCCGACGGCACCCTCGTCCAGCTGCCCGCCGACGCCGCCTCCGACGACCACCTCCTGTCCGCCCTGCTCACGCTCTCCGACGTCATGGGCACCGGCCACCACGCCGCGCTCGGCGCGGGCGCGCGCGAGGGCGCCACGGTCGCCGTCGTCGGTGACGGCGCCGTCGGCCTGTGCGGGGTCCTCGCCGCCAAGCGGCTCGGCGCCGAGCGGATCATCGCCCTCGGCCGCCACCAGGTCCGCACCGACATCGCGCGCCGCTTCGGCGCCACCGACGTCGTCGCGGAGCGCGGCGACGCGGCGATCGAGGCCGTCCGCGAGCTGACCCGTGGCCAGGGCGCCCACGCCGTGATCGAGGCCGTCGGCACCCAGCAGTCCATGAGCACGGCCGTGAACATCACGCGCGACGGCGGCGCCATCGGCTTCGTCGGCGTGCCGCACGGCAGCGGCACCGGACTCGACCTCAGCGTCATGTTCGACCGGAACATCGCGCTGCGCGGCGGCGTCGCGCCCGTGCGGACGTACATCCCGCAGCTGCTGCCCGACATCCTCGACGGCACGATCGACCCGTCCCCGGTCTTCGACCTGACGGTCGGCCTCGAAGGCGTCCCCGACGGCTACAAGGCGATGGACCAGCGCACCGCGCTCAAGGTGCTGGTCACCAACTGACGCCCCGCGCGCGGGGGTTCACGACCAGCGGATCGGGAGCGGCAGCGCGGTCGGGACGGCCGACACGGCGACCACCACGGCCAGGGCCGTGACCTCGGTACGCGCGGGCACGCACGTGGCCCCCAGATCGCGCTGGCCGCGCAGCCGGCGCTGCGCGGCCGACACGGCGACCACCACGGCCAGGGTGGCGACCTCCGTACGCGCGGGCACGTAGGCGGCCGTGAGGTCGCCCCGGCCGCGAAGGCGGCGCCGCCGCGAGGAGACGCCGGTGTCGCGCTCGGCGGGCGCGGGAGGATCGGTGGCCGTTCGCGGGGAGTTCACCGCGAGATGTTCACCAGTCCCCACAGACCCGGGCAAGTCCGGGAAAACAACTGACGCAGCACCATTCCGCCTGAAGGCCAGCCTTCAGCCATGCCGCCACTCGGCGCGCGAACGTGACCCCGCCCCCCCCCGGACGGGTGAGCGCAGTTGGCGTGGCCCTCGCGTCAGCTTCCGTGCCGCTACTCGGGCGCGACGTGACCCCGCCCCGGGATGGGTGGGCTCAGTTGGTGTGGTCCCGCGCCGTGAGCACCCGGCGTCAGCTTCCGTGCCGCTACTCGGGCGCGACGTGACCCCGCCCCGGGATGGGTGGGCTCAGTTGGTGTGATCCCGCGCCGTGAGCACCCGGCGTCAGCCTCCATGCCGCCACTCGGGCGCGTCGGTCCCCCAACATCCCGACGGGCGCGCCCAGTTGACAGGGCCTCCGGTGAAGGCGGCCGGTGGCAGCACGTGCCGCAGTCGACCCACGGCACTGTCGGTCTCGGTCAGCCAGCGGGCCGGGTCCTTGGGGTCGTACGTGTCGGTGGCCGCGGCCTCGCCGTGCGCGAGACCCGGTGTCAGCCCCGGTGCCAGCCTCCGTGTCAGCCCCCGCGTCAGCCACCGTGCCGTCCCCGCGAGCGCGAGCCGCGCCGCGCGCGTGCCGCCCGTGTCCAACTGCTCGGTGACGGCGCGCAGTACGGCCGCCGCGAGGAGGTACCCCGTGCCGTGGTCCAGCGCCTGCGCGGGCAGCGCCCCCGGCTGCTCGGCGGACCCCTCCACCGCCGCGATGCCCGTGGCCACCTGCACCACGCTGTCGAAGCCGCGCCGCCCGCCCCACGGCCCGTACGCGCCCCACGCGGACAGCTGCGCCACCACGATCCCCGGGCGGCGCGAGGCCAGCGCCTCGGGGGCGAGGCCGAACCGGTCGAGCGCGCCGGGCCGGTAGCCGGTCACGACGGCGTCCGCGCCCGCGAGCAGGTCGTCGAAGACGCGTCGGTCCGCCGCGGCCGTCAGATCGAGCCGCGTGGACCGCTTCCCGAACCCGGTGTCCGCGTGCGCGTCCGGATCCTCCGGCAGCTGCGGGGCGTCGACGCGCAGCACGTCCGCGCCGAACAGGGCGAGAGTGCGCGTGGCGACCGGCCCGCCCGTGACCCGCGTCAGGTCGAGGACGCGCAGGCCGGACGCGGGCAGCAGCGGGTCGCCCGTGAGCGGGGGCAGCGACCGGGGCGCCGCCTTGTCGAGCCGTTCCCGGTCGAGCAGCGGCCGCGCGGCGATCGCCGCTCCCTGAGGGTGCGCGGCCCACTCGTCCATGGTCCGCAGGGCGACGGCCAGGCCCCCGGCGGCGTACACGGTCACCTCGACCTCGGCGGCGGAGCGCTCCGCCAGCAGCGCGGCGACCCGCTCCACGGACGCGTCGTCGCCGAGCCCGAGCGCGGCCAGGAGCCGTGCCCGGTGGTGCGGATAGTTGGCGTGGGTGCGCAGCCACCCGTCCGCCGTGCGCCAGAACCGGGACAGCGGCGCGAAGTTGACACTCGCGCGCCCGTCGATCAGCAGATGCCGCTCGCTGACGAACGAGGTGGCCAGGGCGCCGTCGTCGAGGGCGACCCGCGGCACGGGCCGCCCGGTGCGCCGCGCGGCCAGCTCGGCCGCGGCCAGCGAGCACGCGCCCACGCACGCGCGTGCCAGGTCGATCACGGGCAGCCGCGCGCGCAGCGCCCCTTCCCGTACGACGGACGTGATGTGCGAGGTCAGGGCCGGGTCGCCGCCGAGCGCCGCCCAGGCCGCCCGCGTTCCCTCATCCACCGGTGCATGTGTCATGCGGGCACTATCGCGCACGGCCTCCGCAGCGACACAGGTGGGCCGGGCGCAGCGCCCGGCCCACCTGAACTGCCCTGCTGAAGCGGCTACTTGGTCACGGCGTCCAGGGCGTCGGCGATGCCGTGCCCGTAGAAACCGTTCTTGTTCCTGCCGCCCTCGCACACCGCGTCGACCTTGCCGTCGCCGTCGATGTCGTACGGGTCGGTGCACGGCGTCGCGTCGGCCTGCGCGTACAGGAGCGCCTTCACCGCGTCCGCCGAGGCGTGCGGGTGGGTCGACTTGATGAGCGCGGCGACGCCGGCGACGTGCGGGGACGCCATCGACGTACCGGCCATGTACTGCCACTTGCCGCCCGGCACCGGGCCGAGGATCAGGCCGCTCACGGCGGGCGGGGCCGGCATCTGGTACTTCGTCGAGTCGCCGCCGGGGGCCGCGATGTCGATGATGCCCTGACCGTAGTTGGAGAAGGACGACTTGAGGCCCTTGGCGCCCGTCGCCGCGACCGTGACGACACCCGGCAGCTGGGTCGGGATGTCGAAGCACTTGGACGGGTCGATCACGCGGCCGCCGGGCGTCGTGTCGTTCGGGCTCGACGGGTCGGTGATCTTGTCGGAGGCGAGGTCGTAGTTCTCGTTGCCGGCCGCCGCGACGTTCACGGCGCCCTTCTTCTCCGCGTACTGCGAGGCCCGCGCGACGGCCTTGACCAGGGCCTTCTGGTCCGGGTCGTCGGTGCAGTTGAAGTACCAGGGGTCGGTGTAATAGCTGTTGTTGGTGACGTCGACGCCGTGTTCGGCCGCGAACATGAAGCCGCACACCACGGCCTCTGTGTAGAAGAAGCCGTCCGGGTTGCCGACCTTGATGCCGGACACCTTCACGCCCGGGGCGACACCCGTGATGCCGACGCCGTTCTTGGCGCCCGCGATCTCACCCGCGACGTGCGTGCCGTGCGGGCTCTCGGCCGCGGTGGGACGCCAGGACCCCGCCGTGGTGTCCGGCTTGCCCGACACACAGTTCGCGGACGCCGCGCGGTCGAAGTTCGGCGCGATGTCGGGGTGGGTGTCGTCGACGCCGGTGTCGATCACGGCGACGGTGACGTCCCTGCTGCCCAGGGACTTCTCGTGCGCCTTGTCCGCCTTGATGGCGGGCAGGTCCCACTGCAACGGCTCCAGCGGGTCCTGGCCGGCCGTGGCCTCGCCCGCGGCGGCCTTGACCTGCGCCGCGGTCAGCGCCTTCGGGGTGCCGACGTCGGTCGTCGACTGGGCGGGCAGCGGCGCGGTGCGCGTGGCACCCGCCGACTCGACCCCGCGGGCCCCGCGGATCGTCTTCGCGAAGTCCGGGTTCGAGGAGTGCGCGACGATGACACCGATCTTGTCGTACGCGATGACGACGGTGCCGCCGGCCGCGGCGATCTCCTTCTGAACCCCTGAACTACCAGCCCCAGGGCGGACGTTGACGACATAGCTGAGCGAGGGGCCGCTCGTCGCGGCCGGGGCCGCCTGCGGTGCCCGGCCGGCGGCCGAGGCCGTCACGTTCGGCAGGAACGCGAGCGCCGTGGCCATGGCCATCCCGGCCGGGACGGCTATGGAACGGCGGAGGGTGCGAGAGCGCGCGAGAGGCGCCGTCATGGTGTCTCCAGGGATCGTCGTGGTTCGGGGGTGCGGGGCGGCGGGCCGGTGCGTCACTTCTTGACGGCGTCGAGCGCGTCGACGATGCCGAAGCCGTAGAAGCTGTTGACGCGGCCGCCGCCCGTGCAGGTGGCGTCGACCTTGCCGTCGCCGTTCCAGTCGTACGGCTTGTCCGGGCAGCCCGGGTTGTCGGCCTGCGCCTTGAGGAGGGCCTGGAGCTGCGCCGGGGTGGCCTCCGGGTGCGCCGACTTCAGGAGGGCGAGCACACCGGCCGCGTGCGGGGACGCCATCGACGTGCCCTGGAGGAAGCCGTACTGGCCGCCCGGCATCGTGGACAGGATGCGGCCGTTCTTGGACGGGGTGTCCGTGGGGCTCACGTACTTGTCGCCGCCCGGGGCCGCGATGTCGATGACGTTCTTGCCGTAACTGGAGTAGTACGACTTGAGGTTCGTGACTCCGGTGGCGCTGACGGTGACGACGCCCGGCAGCTGCGTCGGCACGTCGAAGCACTCGTGCGGGTCGATGGTGCGGGTGACCGGCGTCGCGTCGTCGGGGCTGGAGTCGTCGACGATCGCGTCGGAGTCCAGGTCGTCGCCGGAGTTGCCGGCGGACGCGACGTTCACGGTGCCCTTCTTCTGGGCGTACAGCTGGGCCCGGTTCACCGCGTCGACGATGGCCTTCTGGTCCGGGTCGTCCATGCAGTTGTAGAGCCAGGGGTCCACGTAATAGCTGTTGTTGGTGACCTCGATGCCGTGGTCGGCGGCGAACACGAAGGCGCAGACCACGTTCTCCGGGTAGAACAGGCCGTCGTCCGGGTCGCTGACCTTGATGCCCGCGACCTTCACGCCGGGAGCGACCCCGGCGACGCCTATGCCGTTGCGGGCCGCGGCTATCTCACCGGCGACGTGCGTGCCGTGGTAGTCCTCGGCCGGGTTGTACGGGCGCCAGGCGCCGGGCGAGGTGTCGGCCTTGCCGCCGACACAGTTCGCGGACTGCGACGCCGAGAAGTTCGGGGCGAGGTCCGGGTGGGTGTCGTCCACGCCGGTGTCGATGACGCCGACCGTGACGTCGCGGCTGCCGGGGTTGATCCTCGCGGCCTTGTCGGCGCCGATCGCCCGCAGGTCCCACTGGTCGGCCTCGAGCGGCTCGTCACCCGAAGTGGCCTGCGCGGCAAGGGACTTGACCTCATCCTTCGACAGGACCCGGGCGGCGCCCTCGTCCGTGGTGCCGGCCGCCTTCAGCGGGGACGTACGGGTGGCGCCCGCCGAGGTCACGCCGTCGGCCGCGCGGATCCGCCTGCCGAAGTCGGCGGCGGACGAGTGGACGACGATCACACCGATCTTGTCGTACGAGACGACGACCGTGCCGCCGGCCGTGGCGATCGCCTTCTTCACGGAGGCGAGGGTGCGCTGGTCCGTCCCGGTGTTCACGACGTACGCGAGCGACCCGGCGTCGGCCGAGGCCGAACGGGCCGCGGGCGCGGGGGAGTCGGCCGGCGCGGCGGACGCGGCGCCGGGCAGGAAGCCGAGGGAAGCGGTGAGCGCGAGGCCGAGCGGCAGGGTGAGAGCTGGGCGGCGTCTGGAGCGCAGATGAGCCATGGGATCTCCACATCATCCGTCGTATATGGAAAAGCCCGAACACAGTGGTGCCCGGGCAGGTACATGACGCGTGGTGCAGGGGTGAACGTATCCCGGGTCCTCGCAGGCCAGCAATGATTTCCCAAAGAAAACGCATGACCGGGCAAGGCAGTTGAACCGACGCGCGCGTGTCCCCGTGACGTTGAGCAGGGGGCACGCGCACGATCGACGCCCCCTGTCGGATCACGTCGGGCGGCCCTACCATCGCCACCCGGCCCACGTGATCCACGTCACTATGAGGTCCGAGAACGCCATGTCCGCTTCACCCGCCGCACCCGTACCGCGAGGAGACTCCGTGGCCACCGATGCACCGCCACCGTCGAAAGGCGGCTCCGGCACCCGACCCGCACCGCCCACCACGGCGGAATTCATCGCTGAGCAGGAGAGCGCGGAGTTCGCCGAACTGCGCCACACGCACCGTTCGTTCGCCTTCCCGCTGACCGTCGCCTTCATCGCCTGGTACCTGCTGTACGTCCTGCTGTCGAACTACGCGGGCGACTTCATGGGCACCAAGCTCTTCGGCAACATCAACGTCGCCCTCGTCCTGGGCCTCGCCCAGTTCCTGACCACGTTCCTCATCGCCTGGTGGTACTCCCGCCACGCCGCCAACAGGCTCGACCCCAAGGCCGAGGCGATCAAGTCCCGGATGGAGGGCGGCGCATGAGCCCCGCAGTCACGCAGGTACTCGCCGCGGGTGAGGCGACACAGCACCGGCCGCTGATCATCTCCCTGTTCGCGGTGTTCGTCCTCGCCACCCTGGTGATCACCGTCTGGGCGGGCCGCCAGACCCGCAGCGCCGCCGATTTCTACGCGGGCGGCCGCCAGTTCACCGGCTTCCAGAACGGCCTCGCCGTCTCCGGCGACTACATGTCCGCCGCCTCGTTCCTCGGCATCGCCGGCGCCATCGCCCTCTTCGGCTACGACGGCTTCCTCTACTCCATCGGCTTCCTCGTCGCCTGGCTCGTCGCCCTGCTCCTGGTCGCCGAGCCGCTGCGCAACTCCGGCCGCTACACCATGGGCGACGTCCTCGCCTACCGGATGCGCCAGCGCCCGGTCCGCACCGCCGCCGGCACCTCCACGATCGTCGTCTCGATCTTCTACCTGCTCGCACAGATGGCGGGCGCGGGCGTCCTCGTCTCGCTGCTGCTCGGCATCACGTCCGACGCGGGCAAGGTCGGCATCGTCGCCCTCGTCGGCGTCCTGATGATCGTGTACGTCACCATCGGCGGCATGAAGGGCACCACCTGGGTCCAGATGGTCAAGGCCGTGCTCCTCATCGCGGGCACGCTCCTGCTCACCTTCCTGGTCCTGCTGAAGTTCCACTTCAACATCTCCGACCTGCTCGGCAAGGCCGCCTCCAACAGCGGCAAGGGCGCCGCGTTCCTGGAGCCGGGCCTCAAGTACGGCGCCACGCCCACGTCGAAGATCGACTTCATCTCGCTCGGCATCGCGCTCGTCCTCGGCACCGCGGGCCTGCCGCACATCCTGATCCGCTTCTACACGGTCCCCACCGCGAAGGCCGCCCGTAAGTCCGTGAACTGGGCGATCGGCATCATCGGCGCCTTCTACCTGATGACCATCGCCCTCGGCTTCGGCGCCGCCGCCCTCATCAAGCCGGACGAGATCATCGCCTCCAACCCGGCGGGCAACACCGCGGCGCCCCTGCTCGCCCTGCACCTGGGCGGCGTCGACTCGTCGTGGGGCGCGATCCTCCTCGCCACGATCTCGGCGGTCGCGTTCGCCACGATCCTCGCGGTCGTCGCGGGCCTCACCCTCGCCTCGTCCTCCTCGTTCGCGCACGACATCTACGCGAACGTCATCAAGAAGGGCAACGCCTCCGAGAAGGAGGAGATGAAGGCGGCCCGCTGGGCGACCGTCTTCATCGGCATCGTCTCCATCGGCCTCGGCGCCCTCGCCCGCGACCTGAACGTGGCCGGGCTGGTCGCGCTCGCCTTCGCGGTCGCCGCCTCCGCCAACCTGCCGACGATCCTCTACAGCCTCTTCTGGAAGCGCTTCACCACCCGGGGCGCCCTCTGGTCGATCTACGGAGGCCTCTTCACGGCCGTCTTCCTGGTGCTGTTCTCGCCCGTCGTGTCCGGCAACCCGAAGACGTCCATGTTCAAGGGCGTCGACTTCCACTGGTTCCCGCTGGAGAACCCGGGCATCATCTCGATCCCCGTCGGCTTCCTGCTCGGCTGGCTCGGCACCCTCCTGTCCAAGGAGAAGGCCGACGCCGGCAAGTACGCGGAGCTCGAAGTCCGGTCCCTGACCGGCACGGGAGCCCACTGACCTGCGGATCCGGACGGCCGCGCCGCTGGTTGTCGTAGAGACCTACGACGCGGCCGTCCCGCTCCCGTGGGATCGGGCGCCCACGACTGTCAGACCCATCACGTAGGCTCACACGTATCTGACCCGCATCGGAGAGGGGGCCCACGTGCTCATCGACACCTACGGCCGAGTGGCCACCGACCTCCGCGTCTCACTGACCGACCGGTGCAATCTCCGGTGTACGTACTGCATGCCCGAAGAGGGACTGCAGTGGCTGGCCAAGCCCGACCTGCTGACCGACGACGAGATCGTCCGCCTCATCCGGATAGCCGTCACGCAGCTCGGCATCACCGAGGTCAGGTTCACCGGCGGCGAGCCCCTGCTGCGCCCCGGCCTCGTCGGCATCGTGGAGCGCGTGGCCCAGCTGGAGCCCCGCCCCAGGATGTCCCTGACGACGAACGGCATCGGACTCAAGCGCACCGCCGCAGCCCTCAAGACGGCCGGCCTCGACCGGGTGAACGTCTCGCTCGACACCCTGCGCCCCGACGTCTTCAAGACCCTCACCCGCCGCGACCGCCACAAGGACGTCATCGAGGGCCTCGAAGCCGCCCGCGAGGCCGGCCTGACCCCCGTCAAGGTCAACTCCGTCCTGATGCCGGGGCTGAACGACGACGAGGCCCCCGACCTCCTCGCCTGGGCCGTCGAGCACGACTACGAGCTGCGCTTCATCGAGCAGATGCCCCTCGACGCCCAGCACGGCTGGAAGCGCGACGGCATGATCACCGCCGGTGACATCCTGGCGTCCCTGCGGACGCGCTTCGACCTCACGGCCGAGGGCTCCGAGGAGCGCGGCTCCGCCCCCGCCGAGCGCTGGGTGGTCGACGGCGGACCGCAGCGCGTCGGCGTCATCGCCTCCGTCACCCGCCCGTTCTGCTCGGCCTGCGACCGCACCCGGCTCACCGCCGACGGACAGGTCCGCACGTGCCTGTTCGCCACCGAGGAGACGGACCTGCGGGCGGCCCTGCGCTCGGACAGCGGGGACGACGAGATCGCCCGCATCTGGAAGCTCGCGATGTGGGGAAAGAAGGCCGGTTCCGGTCTGGACGACCCGACGTTCCTCCAGCCCGAGCGCCCGATGTCGGCGATCGGCGGCTGACCGAGGCAGGTGCGGGGTCGGTCAGGAATCTCGGTCGGTCAGCAATCCCGGTCGGTCAGGCGTCCCAGTCCTTGAGGGCCACCACGTCCTTGAGGAAGCCCCGCACACCCAGGAACTGGGAGAGGTGCTCGCGGTGCTCCTCGCACGCGAGCCACGTCTTGCGCCGGTCCGGCGTGTGCAGCTTGGGGTTGTTCCATGCGAGCACCCAGACAGCGTCTGCGCGGCAGCCCTTGGCGGAACAGATCGGGGTTTCTTCACTCACGGGTAAGGCCACCAACTACGTCTGAACAAGGCCCCGGAAACAAGGCGACGCCGAGCAGCCACGGGGGGAGCTGCCCGGCGTCGGTCTGTCGCTCCGACGGGGGATGCGGAGCGCGTAGGAAGTATGTCATGGGGGACCGTCCGCCCGGCACCGGATCTACATGATTGATCTGAGCTTTTCTTGAGCTTTGCGGATCGTCCGTGGTCAGCCGCGGTCGCCCGAGTGATCACGCTCTTCCTCGTGCTGCGCCCCGGCCGTGTCCTCCGGAACGGATTCCGCGGGACCCGCCGCGGGGGGCGGCGTGAGCATCGGCCGTGCCGGCGCCCGAACGTACGTCGACGGGAGTGAAGGGGCGTTCTCCCGGCCCGCGTTGGCGATCACGACGGCGATGTAGGGGAGCAGCAGACCGATCACCATGGCCGCGATCGCGACCGGGCGCTCGACATTCCACAGCGCGACACCGAGGATCACGGACACCGTGCGGACCGACATCGAAATCACATAGCGACGCTGCCGGCCGCGGACGTCCTCGGCGAGACTCTGCCTCGCCCCGGTGATCCGGAAAACCTCGCCGCTGCTCTGCTTCCGCATCACGTTCCACCGCCTGCCTGCCCATGCCGGACTCTCCCCGTTCCGACTGCTTCCACGGTACGCCCGGCCTGCGCCGTCGCGGAGACCGGGTCAGGCCCACCTGGGCGCACCCGATCGGGCCGCACCGCGTACGGACGCGCCCGACATGCGCCGTATGGCGTATCGGCCAAGACTGAGCGCAGACGCGCGCCGCGCGCCACGGAGGAGGCGAAAGTATGGGCTGGTTGTGGGCGATCATCGTGGGTCTGGTGCTCGGGCTGATCGCGAAGGCGATCATCCCCGGCAAGCAGCAGATCCCGCTGTGGCTGACCGTGATCTTCGGCATCCTCGGCAGCGTGGTGGGCAACTCGGTCGCCACCTGGATCGGGGTCAACGACACCAAGGGCATCGACTGGACCCGCCACCTCCTCCAACTGGCCGGAGCCGTCGTCATCGTGTGGCTCGGCGACATGGCCTGGGTGGCCCTGCGCGGCAACAAGCAACGCACCTGACACGCAAGAGAAGGGCGGCCCCGCACCAGGTGCGGGGCCGCCCTTCTCTTGCGTGGTGCGCTCAGGCGCCGGCGACCTCGATCGCCGCCAGGTTCTTCTTGCCGCGGCGCAGCACGAGCCAGCGCCCGTGCAGCAGGTCCTCGCGGGCCGGCACGGCGTCCTCGGAAGCGACCTTCACGTTGTTCACGTACGCGCCGCCCTCCTTCACCGTGCGCCGCGCGGCCGACTTGCTCGCCACGAGACCCACCTCGGCGAGCAGGTCCACGACCGTGCCGAGCTCGTCGACCTTCGCGTACGGCAGCTCGGACAGCGCGGCCGCGAGGGTCGCCTCGTCCAGCTCACCGAGATCGCCCTGCCCGAACAGCGCCTTGGACGCGGCGATGACGGCAGCGCACTGGTCGGCGCCGTGCACCAGCGTCGTCAGCTCTTCGGCCAGGGCACGCTGGGCGGTCCGCGCCTGTGGCCGCTCCTCGGTGACCTTCTCCAGCTCCTCCAGCTCCTCGCGGGACTTGAAGGACAGGATCCGCATGTAGGTCGAGATGTCCCGGTCGTCCACGTTCAGCCAGAACTGGTAGAACGCGTACGGGGTCGTCATCTCCGGGTCGAGCCAGACGGCGCCGCTCTCGGACTTGCCGAACTTGGTGCCGTCCGCCTTGACCATCAGCGGCGTCGCCATCGCGTGCACGGTGGCGTCCGGCTCCAGGCGGTGGATCAGGTCGAGACCCGCGGTGAGGTTGCCCCACTGGTCGGATCCGCCCTGCTGGAGCGTGCAGCCGTAGCGCCGGTACAGCTCCAGGAAGTCCATGCCCTGCAGGAGCTGGTAGCTGAACTCCGTGTAGCTGATGCCCTGGTCGGACTCCAGGCGCTTGGCGACCGAGTCCTTCGTGAGCATCTTGTTGACGCGGAAGTGCTTGCCGATGTCGCGCAGGAACTCGATGGCCGACATGCCGGCCGTCCAGTCCAGGTTGTTCACCATGACCGCGGCGTTCTCGCCCTCGAAGGACAGGAACGGCTCGATCTGCGAACGCAGCCGGTTCACCCAGTTCGCGACCGTCTCCGGGTCGTTCAGGGTGCGCTCGGCCGTCGGCCGCGGGTCACCGATCTGGCCCGTGGCCCCGCCCACGAGCGCCAGCGGGCGGTGGCCCGCCTGCTGGAGCCTGCGCACGGTGAGCACCTGGACCAGGTGGCCGACGTGCAGGGAGGCCGCGGTCGGGTCGAAGCCGCAATAGAACGTGACGGGACCGTCCGCGAGCGCCTTACGCAGTGCATCTTCGTCGGTGGACAGGGAGAACAGGCCCCGCCACTTCAGCTCGTCGACGATGTCCGTCACGGTCGTGTGTCTCCTCGAGAAGTGCTGATGGGTACGCGCCAGTCTACGGCCGGGACCGGGGCGGTCAGACGCCCTGGCTGACCGAGCTCATGTTGAAGTCCGGCACCCGCAGGGCCGGCATCGCAGCTCTGGTGAACCAGTCGCTCCACTCCCTGGGCAGTGTCTTTTCCGTGCGCCCGGCCTCCACGGCGCGTCCCAGGAGGCCGACGGGGGACTCGTTGAACCGGAAGTTGTTCACCTCGCCGACCACCTCGCCGTCCTCCACCAGGTACACGCCGTCCCGGGTCAGGCCGGTCAGCAGCAGCGTCGCCGGATCGACCTCGCGGATGTACCAGAGGCAGGTCAGCAGGAGCCCGCGCCCGGTGGCCGCGACCATCTCGTCCAGGGAGCGGTCCTCGCCGCCGTCCAGGATCAGGTTGTCGATCGCCGGGGCCACCGGCAGACCCGTGAGGCCCGCGCTGTGCCGGGTCGTCGTCAGATGCGCCAGCTCGCCCTCGCGCACCCAGTCCGTCGGCGCGAGCGGCAGCCCGTTGTCGAAGACGGAGGCGCTGTCGCCCGAGGCGTGGGCGAGGACGAACGGGGCCGACTCCAGGCCCGGCTCGTTCGGGTCGCTGCGCAGCGTCAGCGGCAGCTCCGTGAGCCGCTCGCCGACCCGCGTGCCGCCGCCCGGCTTGCTGAAGACCGTCCGGCCCTCGGCGGCGTCCCGGGCCGCGGCCGACCACAGCTGGTAGATCAGCAGGTCGGCGACCGCGGTCGGCGGCAGCAGCGTCTCGTAGCGCCCTGCGGGCAGCTCGATACGGCGGCGCGCCCAGTCGAGGCGCCGCGCAAGCTCGGCGTCGAGCGCGCCCGGGTCGACGTCCTTGAAGTCGCGCGTGGAGCGGCCGGCCCACGCCGAACGCGTCCGGTCCGGCGACTTCGCGTTCACCTCCAGGGTCCCGTTCGGCTGGTCGTGCCGCAGGCGCAGGCCCGTCGACGTACCGAGATAGCTCGATACGAGCTCGTGGTTGGCGAAGCCGTACAGCTCGCGGCCGCCCGCTCGGGCGCGGGCGAACGACTCGCCGAGCGCGGGCGCGAAGTCCGCGAAGACGGCCGACGACGTCTCGGCCGGCGCGTCCGTGAAGTCGGGGGAGTGCGGCACACCGGAGACCAGCGGCCCGGCGTCCTCCGCGGGGGCCGCGCCCCGGGCGGCGGCCTCGGCGGCCCGCACCAGGGGCTCCAGGTCGTCCGCGGTCACGGCCGAGCGGGAGACGACACCGGAGGCCGTGCCCTCCTTGCCGTCGACGGTCGCGATGACCGTGAGGGTGCGCCCGCGCGTGACCCCGTTCGTCGTGAGCGCGTTGCCCGCCCAGCGCAGGTTGGCGGTGGAGTGCTCGTCGGCGATGACCACACAGCCGTCGGCCGTGGACAGTTCGAGGGCCCGCTCGACGATCTCGTGCGGCTTGTTCGTACGAGTGCTCAGTCGAGTCATCGTCCGGCCTCCTGCGTGGTGTTGAGAATGTTCACGCCCTTGAAGAGGGCGGACGGGCAGCCGTGCGACACCGCCGCCACCTGGCCCGGCTGGGCCTTTCCGCAGTTGAACGCGCCGCCGAGGACATACGTCTGCGGGCCGCCGACCGCCGTCATCGAACCCCAGAAGTCGGTGGTCGTGGCCTGGTACGCGACATCGCGCAGCTGACCGGTGAGCCGGCCGTTCTCGATGCGGTAGAAGCGCTGCCCGGTGAACTGGAAGTTGTAGCGCTGCATGTCGATCGACCAGGAGCGGTCGCCGACGACGTAGATGCCGCGGTCGACGCCCCCGATCAGGTCCTCCGTCGACAGGCCGCCCGGGTCCGGCTTGAGTGACACGTTCGCCATGCGCTGCACGGGCACATGGCCGGGGGAGTCCGCGTAGGCGCAGCCGTTCGACCGCTCGAAGCCCGTCAGCTTCGCGATGCGCCGGTCCAGCTGATAGCCGACGAGCGTGCCGTCCCTGACCAGGTCCCAGGACTGCCCGGCGACGCCCTCGTCGTCGTACCCGACCGTCGCGAGGCCGTGCTCGGCGGTGCGGTCACCCGTCACGTTCATGATCTCGGAGCCGTACTTCAGCTTGCCGAGCTGGTCGAAGGTGGCGAACGACGTGCCCGCGTACGCCGCCTCGTAGCCGAGCGCCCGGTCCAGCTCCGTCGCGTGGCCGATCGACTCGTGGATGGTCAGCCACAGGTTGGACGGGTCGACAACCAGGTCGTACAGGCCCGCCTCGACGCTGGGCGCCCGCATCTTCTCGGCGAGCAGCTCCGGGATCTCGGCCAGCTCACGGTCCCAGTCCCAGCCGGTCCCGGTGAGGTACTCCCAGCCGCGCCCCACCGGCGGCGCGAGCGTCCGCATCGAGTCGAACTCACCGCTCGACCCGTCCACCGCGACCGCCGTCAGCTGCGGGTGCAGCCGCACGCGCTGCTGCGTCGTCACCGTCCCCGCCGTGTCCGCGTAGAACTTGTTCTCGTGCACGGTCAGCAGCGAGGCGTCCACATGGTCGACCCCGTCCGCCCCGAGGAGACGCGCGCTCCAGTCGGCGAGCAGCCCGGCCTTCTCCTCGTCCGGCACGGCGAACGGATCGATCTCGTACGCGGACACCCATGTCTTCTCGGCGTGCACCGGCTCGGCGGCCAGCTCGACCCTCTCGTCCGACCCGGCCGCCTTGATGACCTGCGCCGACAGCTTCGCCATCGCCACCGCCTGCGAGGCCACCTTCGCCGCCGCGTCCATCGTCAGATCCACGCCCGACGCGAAACCCCAGGTCCCGCCGTGCACGACCCGTACGGCGTACCCCAGGTCCGTGGTGTCCGACGAGCCCGCCGGACGCGCGTCCCGCAGCCGCCAGGCCGCGCTGCGCACCCGCTCCAGGCGGAAGTCCGCGTGGTCGGCGCCGAGGGCCCGCGCGCGGGCCAGCGCGGCGTCGGCGAGGGCCCGCAGCGGCAGCGCCGTGAAGGCTTCATCGATCGTATGGGGCACGGATGTCTCCCTTTGGTGTGGAGCGCTGTCAGGAGCCTCGGGCGCCGGCCGTCCCCGGACGCGGGCACCGGTCAGCTCCGATCATGTCGCGTCGGCGGCCCCCGCGGCCACACTTTTCTGTAGGGACCCGACAGCGACTGTCCGGCGCCACTGTCGGTGGCCGATTCTCCGTATCCCGGGCGGTACCGATAGGTTTTCGAGGTACCAGACCCGCTATCGAAAGGGTGATCCGTTGAGCCGCTCGGTTCTCGTCACCGGAGGAAACCGGGGCATCGGCCTCGCCATCGCCCGTGCTTTCGCCGACGCCGGCGACAAGGTCGCGATCACGTACCGCTCGGGCGACGCCGCCGAGCTGGAGAAGGCCGGCTTCCTCGCCGTCAAGTGCGACATCACCGACAGCGAGCAGGTGGAGCAGGCCTACAAGGAGATCGAGGACAAGCACGGTCCCGTCGAGGTCCTCGTGGCCAACGCCGGCGTGACCAAGGACCAGCTCCTCATGCGCATGTCCGAGGAGGACTTCACGTCGGTCCTCGACACCAACCTCACCGGCACCTTCCGCGTCGTGAAGCGGGCCAACCGCGGCATGCTGCGCGCCAAGAAGGGCCGCGTCGTGCTGATCTCCTCCGTGGTCGGCCTGCTCGGCTCCGCCGGTCAGGCGAACTACGCCGCGTCGAAGGCGGGTCTGGTCGGATTCGCGCGTTCCCTCGCCCGTGAGCTCGGGTCGCGCAACCTCACTTTCAACGTCGTCGCGCCCGGTTTCGTCGACACCGACATGACCAAGGCGCTCACCGACGAGCAGCGCGAGGGCATCGTGAAGCAGGTGCCGCTCGGCCGCTACGCGCAGCCGGAGGAGATCGCCGCCACGGTGAAGTTCCTCGCCTCCGACGACGCCTCGTACATCACTGGAGCCGTCATCCCGGTTGACGGCGGACTGGGAATGGGTCACTGAGCACGATGACGAACTCGTCTGGAATCCTCGAGGGCAAGAAGATCCTCATCACCGGTGTGCTGATGGAGTCCTCCATCGCCTTCCACGCCGCGAAGCTGGCCCAGGAGCAGGGCGCGGAGATCATCCTCACCGCCTGGCCCCGGCCGACGCTGACCGAGCGCATCGCCAAGAAGCTGCCCCAGCCCGACAAGGTCAAGGTCCTGGAGCTCGACGTCTCGAACGACGAGCACCTCGCCCGTCTGGAGGGCCAGGTCCGTGAGCACCTGGGCGACCGTCTCGACGGCATCGTGCACTCCATCGGCTTCGCGCCGCAGGACGCGCTCGGCGGCAACTTCCTGAACACGCCGTTCGAGTCCGTGGCCACCGCCATGAACGTCTCCGCTTTCTCCCTGAAGTCGCTGACGATGGCGCTGCTGCCGCTGATGACCGAGGGCGGCTCCATCGTCGGCCTCACCTTCGACGCGCAGTTCGCCTGGCCGCAGTACGACTGGATGGGCCCGACCAAGGCCGCCCTGGAGGCCACGAGCCGCTACATGGCGCGTGACCTCGGCAAGCAGAACATCCGCTGCAACCTGGTCTCCGCCGGTCCGCTCGGCTCGATGGCCGCGAAGTCGATCCCCGGCTTCAGCGAGCTCGCCGCCGTCTGGGACAGCCGCTCCCCGCTGGAGTGGAAGCTGGAGGACCCGGAGCCCGCCGGCCGCGGCATCGTCGCCCTGCTGAGCGACTGGTTCCCGAAGACCACCGGCGAGATCATCCACGTCGACGGCGGCCTGCACGCGATCGGCGCCTGATCGCTCGTACCCGCCTGACAGCCCTTACGTGGCCGACGCCCCGCTCCCCGCACCGCGCGGGGAGCGGGGCGTCACCCGTTCGGCCCACCGGCCGGGCGGGCGCGCGGGGCCGTCACGCAGGCTGAGAGGGCGTTCCCCCTCACCCGTACGGCCGAGGAGGTCCCCCTTGTGCGCCTCTCCCAGCGTGGTGTCCCGGTCATCGCGATCCTCGTCCTCCTCCTCGCGGTGCCGTACGACGCCGCTTCCCACACCGCTCGAACCGCACCCCACGCGCGCGTGTCCGACGGCGACCGTAGGACCGAACCGTTCGGGGCTGACTGCCGGGTGGCCGTCACCGGCTCGGAGGTGACGGCGTACTGCCACAACCCGTATCCGGAGACCGACGCGGTCAGCCTCCACATCGAGTGCGACCGCTGGTGGGACATCGACAGCGACGGCGCGCCGCGCCCGGCCGGTGCGGCCGAGACCGTGCGGCTCACCGGCCGGTGCTGGAAAGAGGTCCGCTCGGCCTGGGTCAGCCACGCGAGGACTGACGACTGAGGGGGGCAGGACCGGCGAATGATGGGTCAGGAGGTCAGGACTGGCGACTGATGCGCGAGGGCCGTCGTCGGCTCACCGGTCCGCGGGCCGGCCGGGGAGGCCTCAGCGGCACAGGAACGGGTAGCTCGCCGCCTCCGCCGCGGCCGCCTCGGCGTCGCCCGCCCGGATCGCGTCGAGCAGACGCGTGTGGTCCATGTGGTTCTCGGGCGTCAGATGCTCGCCCACGTCGCCGCGCAGGACGTCCCGCAGGACCTCGCCCAGATCCGCGTACATCGCCGTCATCACGTCGTTGTGGGACGCGGCCACGACCGCCAGGTGGAACGTCGCGTCGGCCGCCACGAACGCCTCCGCGTCGCCCGACTCCCACGCGTCCTCACGGCGCACCATCAGTGCGTCGAGCTGCTTGAGATCGCGCTCGGTACGGCGCTGCGCGGCCAGGCTCGCCGCGCTGGACTCCAGGGTCGACCGCAGTTCGGCGACGTGCCGGGTGTCGGCGTCCGCGAAGCGGCGCTGCATCACACCCGCCAGCTCGCTGGTCGCGACGACATAGGTGCCCGAGCCCTGCCGGATGTCGAGCAGGCCGTTGTGGGCGAGCGCGCGCACGGCCTCGCGCACCGTGTTGCGGGCGACACCGAGCTGTTCGACCAGTTCGGGCTCGGTCGGGATGCGCGAGCCGACCGGCCACTCGCCCGACGAGATCTGGGCGCGCAGCTCGGCGATGACCTGTTCGGAGAGAGCCGAGCGCCTGGGGGAGGTCAGGGGCATGACGGTCCTTGGTGCAGTGTCCGGGGCGAACCGGGGGCGGACGGTGTGATGTGACCAGTGTGACCCTGATCGATTGGACATCCAATCATCCCATGAATCTAAGATGGGTTCATGGCCAGTGAGGAAACCCCGACGATGACACAGACCCCGCTACGAACCGAGACCGCACCCGAAGCGAAATCAGCCCCCACGCGCACGTGGACCGTGCGTCTGATGACAGTGGGCATCGTCCTCGCCGCTCTGAACCTGCGCCCCGCCATCACCAGCCTCGGCGCCCTCCTCGAAGAGGTGCGCGACGGGCTCGGCATGAGCGGCAGCGTCGCGGGCGTCCTCACCTCCGTGCCGCCGCTCTGCTTCGCGATCTTCGGCGTCACCGCGCCCCGGCTCGCCAAGCGCTTCGGCCCCGCCGCCGTCGTCTGCTTCGGCATGGCCGCCATCGCCGCCGGCCTGGTCATCCGCCCCTACACGGGGAACACGGTCGCCTTCCTGGCCGCCACAGCCCTCGCCCTGATGGGCATCGCGGTCGCCAACATCCTGATGCCCGTCATCGTCAAGCGCTGGTTCCCCGACAAGGTCGGCACCATGACCGGCCTCTACTCGATGGCCCTGGCCGCGGGCACCTCGACGGCCGCCGCCATCACCGTCCCGGTGACCAGCGCCCTCGGCGGCAGCTGGAAGACCGGCCTCGCCGTGTGGGCCCTCCTCGGCGCCGCCGCCGTGCTGCCCTGGCTCCCGCTGGTCCGACGCCGGAAGGACGCCGCGCAGGAGAGCGGGGCCGCACCGGCCGAGGCCGCGCCCGCCGACGGCGCCGAGGGCGGCGGTCTGCGCATCGCCCGCAGCCGCACCGCCTGGGCGCTCGCCTTCTTCTTCGGCCTCCAGGCCACGGCGGCGTACATCACCATGGGCTGGATGGCGCAGATCTTCCGCGACGCCGGGGTCTCCGCCTCGACCGCCGGTGTGCTGCTCGCCGTCTGCATGGTGATGGGTGTGCCGCTCGGCTTCGTCATCCCGCGCGTCGCCGCCCGGCTGCCCAGCCAGGGCCCGATGGTGGTCTTCCTCGGCGTGTGCGGCCTGGCCGGTTACGCGGGCCTGTACTTCGCCCCGGCCTCCGGAGCCTGGATCTGGGCGGTCCTGCTCGGCATCTCCAACTGCGCCTTCCCGCTGGCCCTCACCATGGTCGGCATGCGATCCCGCACGGGCGCCGGCGTCGTCAAGCTCTCCGCTTTCGCCCAGTCCACCGGTTACCTGATCTCGATCCCTGGGCCGCTCCTCGTCGGCGTCCTCTACCAGCACAGCGGCGGCTGGGGCATGCCGATCGCGCTCATGGCCGCGCTGATGGTGCCGCAGATCGTGGTCGGCGTCTTCGCGGGCCGCAACCGTACGGTCGAGGACGAGCTGGCTCCGGCCGCCGCGCGCTGACCGCCAGGCGGGGTTCTGCCCGGCTCCGGCCCGTCTCCGTCCCGGCTCCGGAAGCCGGGACGGACCCCACCCCGGCTCCGGAAGCCGGGGCAAAGGGTGCGAGACTGGCCGCATGTCGCCTGTGCTCGATCCGAACCCCCAGAACGGCCAGAAGAAGCTCCTCATGGTGCTCGGCGCGATGCTGGCCATCACCGTGATCATCGCGGTCATCGCGTCGATCGCCTCGCCGTGATCACCACGTCACCGTGATCAGCGCTTCGATCCCGTCACCGTCACCGTGACCCGCGTCCCCGGACCCTTGTGGCCGGGGACGGTGGTGCCGGCCCCACCATCCACTGGTGCTGGCCCCACCAACCCCTAGGGGGGCAGTCTCAGGGTCAACTGGGTGGATCACCGGATGGGTTGAGGGCCCCGGCTTCCGTACCTTCGAGATGTGACCGCGAACACCGCGGCCACGGCACCGAGCATCTCGAGGACCCCGGAGGCGTCATGTCGGCCCCTACGCACACCCGGCCCCACCCGGCGCAAGCGGGCGGCGTCGACATCAGGCTCCCGTGGTGGGCGATCGTCCTGCCCGCGATCACCTTCGCCGCGCTCCTGCTTCTCATACGCAATCCGGCCGACGCGCACGCCGCGACCGGCGACCCGGCGCTAGGCCACCTCCTCGCCCGCATCCAGCAGGCGGTGCTGCACACGGCCCCGTGAGCGGCCCCGGAGGCCTTGTTCACCCTTGCAGGTCGAGCACGTCAACTCCCAGCGCCCTATGGCGGGTTTCGTGCGAAGCTGGGACCCATGAGCGTCGCAGAACCCCGCAGGATTGTCCTTTTCCGACATGCGAAGGCGGACTGGCCCCAGGTCTCCGATCATGAGAGGCCGCTCGCGGAGAGGGGACGCAAGGACGCCCCCGTCGCCGGCCGCAAGCTCGCCGACTCCGGTATCGACCTCGAGCTGGCCCTCTGCTCGACCTCGGTGAGGACCCGCGAGACGTGGAAGCTCGCCGTCTCGGAGCTGCCCCAGCGGCCCAGGACCGTGTACGAGGAGCGGATCTACGAGGCCTCGCCCGGCGAGCTCATCGCCGTACTCAACGAGACCCCGGACGACGTGCGGAACGTGGTGCTGATCGGCCACAACCCCGGCATCCACGGGCTCGCCGATGTCCTCGCCGGGAAGGTCGAGGGCGACGCGGGGGAGCGGATGGCCCGGCGCGGCTTCCCGACCTCCGCCTTCGCGGTCCTGTCCTTCACCGGCCCCTGGAAGGCGGTCGAACCGGGCGCGGCCACCCTCCTCGACTACTGGGCGCCGTCCAAGTGACGGCCCCGGTCCCGCGGCGCCGCCGGACCGGACCCTGATACGCCGACGGGCCCCGGTATCGCACGGATACCGGGGCCCGTCGGCGTAGCGGCACGAGTGAGGTGACCCTACTCAGTCGTCACTCAGTCGTCACTCAGTCGTCGTGGGCGTCCGCCGCCTCGACCTCTTCGCGGGTGATGCCGAGGAGGTAGAGGACGGTGTCGAGGAACGGCACGTTCACCGCGGTGTGCGCGGCCTCGCGGACCACGGGCTTCGCGTTGAAGGCGACGCCGAGCCCCGCCGCGTTCAGCATGTCCAGGTCGTTGGCACCGTCACCGATCGCCACGGTCTGCGCGAGCGGCACCCCGGCCTCCGCGGCGAACCGGCGCAGCAGACGCGCCTTGCCCGCGCGGTCCACGATCTCGCCGGTGACCCGGCCGGTCAGCTTCCCGTCGACTATCTCCAGGGTGTTGGCCTGGGCGAAGTCGAGCCCGAGCCGGTCCTGCAGATCGTCCGTGACCTGCGTGAACCCACCCGAGACCACGCCCACTTGATAGCCGAGCCGCTTCAGCGTACGGATCAGGGTCCGGGCACCCGGGGTGAGCCTGACCTCGCTGCGGACCTTGTCGACGACCGACGCGTCGAGCCCTTCGAGCAGTGCCACGCGCGCGTGCAGCGACTGCTCGAAGTCGAGCTCGCCCCGCATCGCCGCCGCGGTCACCTCGGCGACCTTGTCCTCGCAGCCGGCGTGAGCCGCGAAGAGCTCGATCACCTCGTCCTGGATGAGCGTCGAGTCGACGTCCATGACGACGAGACGCTGCGCGCGCCGGTGCAGCCCGGCCGCGACGACCGCGACATCGACGCCGAGCGCCGCCGACTCGGTCGCCAGCGCGGTGCGCAGCGGCTCGGTCTCGGTGCCGGAGACGGCGAACTCGACCGCGGTCACGGGGTACTTCGCGAGCCGGAAGATACGGTCGATGTTGCCGCCGGTGCCGGTGATCTTGGCGGCGATGGCGGCCGTCGTCTCCGCGGTCAGCGGGTGACCGAGCACGGTGACGAGCGAGCGGCCGAGCCCGCGCGGGCGGTTGTCGCCGATGCCCGAGATGATCTCGGCCTGCATCCGCATGGACTCCGCCCAGCTGTGGACGGTGGACCGCAGATCGCCCTCGAGACCGGGCGGCGGCTCCGTGACCAGGGCGCACAGCACGATGCGGCCACGGGTGACGACCTGCTCGATGTCGACGACATCGACGGAGTAGGCGGCGAGGGTGTCGAAGAGCCCGGCGGTGATGCCGGGGCGGTCCTTGCCGAATATCTTGACGAGGAGCGTCGGGACGTCGTCCGGAACTGCGACCGGGACGTCGGCGGGGTGACGGGGCTGCGAAGCACTCATGGTGCTCCCACGTTATCCGGCCCGCGCCGAGTGGCGCGGCGGAGGTCCGCGTGGCGGACACGTCCCACACCCCACCCGACCGGCCGGTTCGCCACGCGCAGGGCGGCCGGTTCGCCATGCGCCGGGCGGGGCGGGGCCCTGAATCCCAGTGGTGCGGGCCTGCCTCTGAAGCCGAACGGTACGAGCCCTTGAATCCGGGCGGTACGAGGCCCCTGAAGCCAGACGGTACGAGTCCTGTAAGCCGGACGACGCGCTTCCTCCCCCCGCCATGACCGGGGCGGGGCCCGCCAGGCGCGCCGGGCCTCAGCGCCGGCCCGGCGGCCTTCCTCCCGACGGCGGCGGCCCGTCCTTCCGGGGCCTCTTCCCCCCGGCCGCCGGGGGGAAGAGGCCCCGGAAGGACGGTGGCCGCACGGGCTAGTCGGCCTTGCCGGACCCGGGATGTCTCCCGGGGCGAGGCGGCGGCACCGGCGGAGTGATCGGCCCCGCATGGTCGGCGTTTAGGGAGGGCCTGGGCGAGTGCGCCCGTCCCCCTGCCGGTCCAGGGGACGAAGAGGCCGAGCGGAACGCCGAGC
>NZ_RZYA01000060.1 GCF_004005495.1 Streptomyces antnestii | reverse complement strand
TTCTGTTCGATGGCCTCGTCGAGCTGGTCGGACATCTGGACGTCGTAGACGGGCCGCTCGGTGGAGCGGAAGACGCCGATCGGGGTCTGGTGCAGGGTGTGCGGGTCGGCCAGGCGCGAGAGCGCGAACGCGGTGGTGGGTGAGGCGGCGTGCGCGTCGTGGACGAGGATCTGGGACTGGTTGTCCTCGCTCACGTCGACGACCTCCAGGTCACCGGTCTGCGGGTTGCGCACGACGCCCTTGGCGAGGTCGGTGCCGAAGCGGATCGGCTTGCCGTGCTCCAGGCGGATCACCGCCTCCTCGGCCTGCTGCTTGTCTTTCAGGACTTCGAAGGCGCCGTCGTTGAAGATGTTGCAGTTCTGGTAGATCTCCACCAGCGCCGTGCCCGGGTGCGCGGCCGCAGCGCGCAGGACGCTGGTGAGGTGCTGGCGGTCGGAGTCGACGGTGCGGGCCACGAACGACGCCTCGGCACCGAGCGCGAGGGAGACCGGGTTGAACGGGGCGTCCAGGGAGCCCATCGGCGTCGACTTGGTGATCTTGCCGACCTCGGAGGTGGGGCTGTACTGGCCCTTGGTGAGGCCGTAGATCCGGTTGTTGAACAGCAGGATCTTCAGGTTCACATTGCGGCGCAGGGCGTGGATGAGGTGGTTGCCGCCGATGGACAGCGCGTCGCCGTCGCCGGTGACCACCCACACGGACAGGTCACGCCGGCTGGAGGCGAGTCCGGTCGCGATGGCCGGGGCGCGGCCGTGGATGGAGTGCATCCCGTAGGTGTTCATGTAGTACGGGAAGCGGGAGGAGCAGCCGATGCCGGAGACGAAGACGATGTTCTCCTTCGCCAGGCCGAGTTCGGGCATGAAGCCCTGCACGGCGGCGAGGATCGCGTAGTCACCGCAGCCGGGGCACCAGCGCACTTCCTGGTC
>NZ_RZYA01000011.1 GCF_004005495.1 Streptomyces antnestii | reverse complement strand
CCATCCAGCACCGCGCCGGCATGCAGACCTCCAAGACCATCGTCGCCGTCAACAAGGACGCCGAAGCCCCCATCTTCGACCTCGTCGACTACGGCATCGTCGGCGACCTCTTCGACGTCGTCCCCCAGCTCACCCAGGAAATCAACACCCGCAAGGGCTGAGCTTCTCCGGGCTGGTGACGGGGCCGCGTGGTGATCTTCACCGCGCGGCCCCGTTCGCGTACGAGGGACCATTGACGCGGGTGACGAGCGCGGATAACTTCGCTATACGGATTCTTGATTCCGTGAAGCGGAAACTCGCGAACGAACGTCGAGCGTGTGGAGGGTGCAGGAATGGGTCAGCAAGAGAAGGTGGCAACGAGCCTCGCCGGAGCGGTCAGCGAGGGCATCAGCGCTTCCCTCGCCCCGGTGGACGCGGAGCTGGAGCGCCGCTACCCCGGAGACCCCGGCACCCGGCAGCCCGTCCACACGGTGTACGTCCCGGGTGAGCAGTTCGGCGCCGACACCATCCGCACCTGGGGCGACCAGGCCCTCGCGATGCTGGACGAACACGCCCCGGACGCCGCCTCCTTCGCCGCCGTGCTCGGTCTGAGCGACGACCTCGCGGAGCCCGTCTACTCGCGCGTACGCGCCAAGCTGGAGCGCGAGCCCGTCGAAGACCTCCGCATCGACTTCGAGGACGGCTACAAGGGCGCCGACGAGGACCAGGACGCCGCCCGCGCGGCCCGTCTCGTCGTGGAGGCGTACAAGAACGGCACCGCCGCCCCGTACATGGGCATCCGCATGAAGTGCATGGAGGAGCCCGTACGCGACCGTGGCATCCGCACGCTCGACGTCTTCCTGACCGGTCTCATGGAGGCGGGCGGCCTCCCCGACGGGCTCGTCCTCACGCTGCCCAAGGTGACGTACCCGGAGCAGGTCACCGCCATGGTGCGTCTCCTGGAGGCCTTCGAGAAGGCCCACGGCCTGGAGGCCGGGCGCCTCGGCTTCGAGATCCAGATCGAGACCAGCCAGTCCATCCTCGGCTCCGACGGCACCGCCGCCGTCGCCCGCATGATCGAAGCCGCCGAGGGGCGCGCCACCGGCCTGCACTACGGCACCTTCGACTACAGCGCCTGCCTCGGCGTCAGCGCCGCCTACCAGGCCAGCGACCACCCGGCCGCCGACTACGCGAAGGCCGTCATGCAGGTGGCCGCCGCCGGCACCGGCGTCCGCGTCTCGGACGGCTCCACCAACGTCCTGCCCGTCGGCACGACCGCCAAGGTCCACGACGCGATGCGCCTGCACTACGGCCTCACCCGCCGTGCCCTGGCCCGCGCCTACTACCAGGGCTGGGACATGCACCCGGGCCACATCCCCACCCGCTACGCCGCCGTCTTCGCCTTCTACCGCGAGGGCTTCGAGGCCGCCGCCAAGCGCCTCTCGGCCTACGCCCACCACGCGGCGGACGGCGACGTCATGGACGAGCCCGCCACCGCCAAGGCGCTCGCCGGCTACCTGCTGCGCGGCCTGGACTGCGGCGCCCTCGACACCGGCGAGGTCACCCGCATCACCGGCCTCACCCTGGCCCGCCTCCAGGGCTTCGCCGGCCCGCGCCGCGGCGACCTGACCGCGCAGGAGCGCTGACCGTCCCGGTGCTGTGACGCCGTTCCGGCTCTGTCACCGCTGCCCCGTACTCTGGACGCCACTTAACTGGCGTCACAGGGACGGGGCAGCGGTGTCTTCGGGGGAACAGGAAGAGACGGACGGAGGCGGCCGCCTCCTCGCCGGGCGGTACCGGGTACGGTCCCGGCTCGGGCGCGGCGGCATGGGCGTCGTATGGCGGGCCTTCGACGAGGTGCTCGGCCGCGAGGTCGCCGTCAAGGAACTGCGCACCTACACCGACGCCGCCGGACCCGAACTGGCCGACCTCGGACGGAGAATGCAGCGCGAGGCCCGCGCCGCCGCCCGCGTGCGCCACCCCGGAGTCGTCGCCGTGCACGACGTCACCGAGGTCGAGGGCCGCCCCCTCATCGTCATGGAGCTGGTCGACGGCCCGTCGCTCGACGACGCCCTGCGCAAGGATGGCCCGCTCGACGCGCGTGAGGCCGCCGCCATCGGCGCGAAGGTCATGGACGCCCTCTCCGCCGCCCACCGCGCCGGGGTTCTGCACCGGGACGTGAAGCCGGGCAACATCCTGCTCGACCGCTCGGGCCGCGTCGTCCTGACCGACTTCGGCATCGCGACGATGGACGACCCGGGCGACGGCTCGGACACACACCTCACCCGCAGCGGCGAACTGGTCGGCTCCCTCGACTACTTGGCCCCCGAGCGCGCCCAGGGCCAGGACCCCGGACCCGCATCCGACGTATGGGCCCTCGGCGCCACGCTGTACGCGGCCGTCGAAGGAGCCTCCCCCTTCCGCCGTACGTCCACGTGGTCGACGCTCACCGCGATCGTCGTCGACCCGCTGCCGGAACCGCACCGTGCGGGCCCCCTCGCCCCCGTGCTCCGGGAGTTGATGCACAAGGATCCGCAGGCGCGGCCCGACGCGGAGCGGGCGCGGCAGCTTCTGGAGGCGGTCGCCGCGATGCCGGGCGACACTGCGACCGCCGCGCTCCGGCAGCCCGCGCCACGCCCCCGCGAGACGACGGTGCGTCCTCGCGAGACGACGGTGCGCAGCGTGCCGAGTGCGCCGCCGCCCGGCTTCGGGCCCCCGCCACCGGCCGCCTCCGACGTGCCGGCCGAGCCGCGGGGGCCCCGTCGTGGGCGTGTGCTGCTCGCCGTGGCGGCCGTGATCGCCGTACTCGGGGCGGCCGGTGCGACCGTGGCCGCGATCGACAACGGGCCGGACGGCCAGCGGACCGGTGCCGCCGCCTCGGCCGGCGCCACGACGGGCGCGCCGGAGCCCGACCGCAGCCGGGCCGACCTGGGCGGGGCGGGCGGCACGGGCGATCCGTCGGGCCAGGGCCACCAGAAGTCACGGGCGCCGGGCGACAGCAAGACGTCCCACAAGCCCGACCCGAAGCCGTCCGCCACCCGGCCCGCGCCCTCCGCCTCCGCCCCGGCGGCGCCCCGGCCCACGAAGAGCGGCGGTGCCGCGGAGGGGCCGGGCCCGTCACCGGCCGCGCCGGCCTGCCACCCCGCCGGCGGCGGCAAGTACGACTGCACGGTGTGGCGCACGTCCGACTCGTACACCGCCTCCGGCACCCGGGCGGGCGTGCTGAACGCCGGCACCAACTACTTTTACTGTCAGCAGAACCTGGGCCGCCGCGAGACGTACGGGCAGTGGACGAACGTGTGGTGGGCGAAGACGGACGACGACAGCGGCAATACGAACGTCTTCGTCAGTGACGTCTACCTCAAGGGCGGCGACAACGACGCGCCGCTCCCCGGACTCCCCGTCTGCTGACCGCTCGCCGAAGGGTCAACCGTCAGTCGGCCGGGGGCAGTTCGCCCGAGCCGCGAGTGATCAGCCGGGTCGGCAGTTCGATGCGCTCCGGCACCACCGAGACACCGTCGAGCTGACGGAACAGGCGCTCGGCGGCCGTGCGGCCGAGCTGCGCGGCGTCCTGCGCCACGACGGTCACCCCGGGGCGCAGCAGATCGCCGAGTTCGATGTCGTCGAAGCCGACGAGCGCCACGGGGCGGTCGACCTCGGACAGGACGCGTACGACGGTCACCGTCACACGGTTGTTGCCCGCGAAGATCGCGGTGACCGGGTCGGGGCCCGCGAGCATGTCCTCCGCGGCCTTGCGCACCCGCACCGGATCCGTGACGCCGAGCGACATCCAGGCGTCCTCGATGGCTGTCCCGGCGTCCTCCATCGCGGCCCGGTAGCCGCGCAGGCGCTCGGCGGCGGTGTGGATGCGCGGCTGGTCGCCGATGAAGCCGATCCGGCGGTGGCCGTGCGCGATCAGGTGCGCGACGCCGTCCCGCGCGCCCCCGAAGCTGTCGGAGAGGACCACGTCCGCGTCGATCTTCCCGGCGGGACGGTCGACGAACACGGTCGCGACGCCCGCGGCGATCTCGGGCTCCAGGTAGCGGTGGTCGTCACCGGCCGGGATCACCACGAGCCCGTCCACGCGGCGCGCGCAGAGCGCGAGGACGAGCTCCTGCTCACGCTCCGGGTCCTCGGCGCTCGACCCGTTGATGAGCAGGGCGCCATGAGCGCGCGCGACCTCTTCGACGGCCCGGCTCAGCGGCCCGTAGAACGGGTCGGCCAGATCTTCGAGCACGAGACCGATGCTCGCGGTCCTGCCCTTCCTGAGGACCCGGGCGCTGTCGTTGCGGCGGAAGCCCAGGGCCTCGATGGCCTCCTGGACGCGGCGCTCGGTGTCGGGGGTGACCCCCGGTTCGCCGTTCACGACGCGGGACACCGTTTTGAGGCCCACCCCGGCGCGCGCCGCGACGTCCTTCATGGTCGGGCGGTTGCCGTAACGGCTGTCGGGGCGGCGGGCGGTGCGGTCCACGGTGGGAAGTCCTGTCCTGTCGTCGCTGCGGTTCCAGGGGGTTCATGATGCTGTATGGGGATGTGGCGTCGAGCATAGGCCCTGGACAACGTTGTCAGATGCGGGAGAGACTATCCCTCGCCATTCTCCGACCTGCCTTTTCACCAGGAGATCTCACACTGATGCAGACCGACCTCGTCGCCGCGCTCGACATCGGCGGCACCAAGATCGCCGGGGCCCTGGTGGACGACCACGGCCGCATCCTGCTGCGCGCCCAGCGGCCGACTCCGGCCAGGGAGGACGGGAACACGGTGATGCGGGCCGTCGAGGCCGTGCTCGGCGAGCTGACGGCTGCCCCGCTGTGGGATCGGGCACGGGCCGTGGGCATCGGGAGCGCGGGCCCGGTGGACGCCTCCACGGGCACGGTGAGCCCGGTCAACGTGCCGGGCTGGCGCGACTTCCCGCTCGTCGAGCGCGTCCGCGCCGTCACCGGCGGCCTGCCGGTCGAACTGGTCGGCGACGGCGTCGCGATGACGGCCGCCGAGCACTGGCAGGGAGCGGCACGGGGTCACGACAACGCGCTGTGCCTGGTCGTCTCCACCGGCGTCGGGGGCGGCCTCGTCCTCGGCGGCAAGCTGCACCCGGGCCCCACGGGCAACGCGGGCCACATCGGACACATCAGCGTGGACCTGGACGGCGACCCGTGCCCCTGCGGCGCGCGCGGCTGCGTCGAGCGGATCGCGAGCGGGCCGAACATCGCGCGGCGCGCCCTGGAGGACGGCTGGCGACCCGGCCCCGACGGTGACCTGTCGGCGGCTGCGGTGGCCGCTGCCGCCCGGGCCGGCGACACGGTGGCCGTCGCCTCGTTCGAACGCGCCGCGCAGGCGCTGGCCGCGGGCATCGCCGCGACGGCCACGCTCGTGGAGATCGACATCGCGGTGGTCGGCGGCGGGGTCGCGAAGGCCGGAGAGATCCTCTTCGCCCCGCTGCGCCGTTCGCTGCGCGACTACGCGACGCTGTCGTTCGTGCGGCGGCTCACGGTGGCCCCGGCGCGGACGGGCACGGACGCGGGCCTGGTCGGAGCGGCGGCGGCGGCGCTCACGCGGGACCGGGACGTGTCACCGCTGTGAGGTGGTGCCCCCGCTCCGAGGCTGTACGGAAAAGGGGGCCGGTTCCGGCACACCGGCCCCCGAGCCGCTAACAGGTCAGCACCGCGTCCCCCCAGTCCGCGTGGTCGTAGTCCACCCCGTCGCCGCCGTCGGTCACCACGAGCCGCACCACCTGCGCGCCGCTCACGTCGGCCGAGAGCGCCTGGGCGGCGTCCGTGTTCGTGAGGACGCCGGTCGACGTCACCTTCTTGCCGTCGGCCCAGATCTCGAACGCGACGGTGCCCCTCGCGCCCGTCTCGTCGTCGACGCCCACGTGCGCGGTGACGCGTGCGCACGAGCCGCCCGTGTAGTACTCGACGGCACTGTCCGCGTGTACGCCGAGCCCCTTCGCGTAGACCACCCCACCGATGCTGATCGGGTGGCCGTCACCCGCGGCGCTCTCCCCGTTGCTGGTGTTGCGCTCGACGGGCCCCCATCCGTTCGTCGTGGACAGCCAGGGCAGATCACCGAGGGACGACGCGCCGGCCGGTGGCGCGACCACGACGTGCGCGGTCAGCGGCAGCACGCTCGCGGCGCGCGTCCCGGTGGGGGAGCGGTACGTGGCCCTGAGCGACAGGTCGTACGCGCCGGTCGCGGTCCCGGCCGGAGCGGTCACGGTCCAGGACGTGGTGAGGGCCTTGCCGGTCGGTACGGCATCGGTGTCCGTCGGCGAGGACGGCTCGACGCTCCATCCGGCGGGCCCGCTCAGCGCGACGGAGACCCGGCGCGCGGGCGTGCGGCCCAGATCGGTGACGGACGTCGTGAGTGCGGCGGGCTTGCCGGCTTCGACGAACGGCGTTCCGCCCAGGCCGAGTTCGACGGCGGGCGGGTTCGCGGCCCACTTCTCGTCGGCGGAGACCCGTACGAGTACGGTCCCGTGCGCGGGCACGGTCGCCGAGACCGTCCCGGCCGTGTTGTAGCTCTGGTGCTGCCACAGGTCGCGCACCGTGTAGGCGTCGGCGTCCGGCAGTCCGACCGCGTGGGCCGACGTGGCGATCCGCTGGGGGCTGCCCGACTCGTTGAAGAGCGCGACGACGCGGCTGCCGTCCTGCATCTCCTTGTCGACGACCCAGCGCCCGCCCTCGGAGGAGAGCACGGTGCCCTGCTTGCCCAGGGGGTCCTGGTCGACGGCGATGACCTCGCGGTTGCTGAGGATGTCGAGGGTCTCGGCGGATGCCTTGCGCAGGTCGGTGCCGATGAGGAGGGGCGAGGCCATGACCGACCACATCGAGAAGTGCGTGCGGTACTCGGTCGCGGTCATCCCGCCGTTGCCGACCTCCAGCATGTCGGGGTCGTTCCAGTGGCCCGGTCCCGCGTACGGGGCGAGCGGCAGGTTCTGCTTCATCAGGGACAGCATCGAGCCCCAGCTGTCGCTGATGTCACCGGTGGTGCGCCACAGATGGCCGACGTCGGCGGCCCACTCCCAGGGCTTGTTGGAGCCCCACTCGCAGATGCTGTAGACGATGGGCCGCCCGGTGGCCTTGAGGGCGTCGCGCATCGTGCGGTAGCGCTGCTTGGCGTCGACGCCCTGGTTGTTGCAGTTGTCGTACTTGAGGTAGTCGACGCCCCAGTCGGCGAACTGCTGGGCGTCGCTGTACTCGTGGCCGAGGCCGCCGGGGAACCCGATGGAACTGCATGTCTTCGTCCCCGCGCTCGTGTAGATGCCGAGCTTGAGGCCCTTGGAGTGGACGTAGTCGGCGACGGCCTTGATCCCGTGGGGGAAGCGGACGGGGTCCGGTACGAGCTTGCCGTTCGCGTCGCGCTGCGGCAGGGCCCAGCAGTCGTCGAGGTTGACGTACTGGTAGCCCGCGGCCTTGAGGCCCTTGTCGACGAAGAGGTCGGCGATGCCCTTGACCATCGACTCGTTGAACTCGGCGCGGCAGTGCGTGGAGTTCCAGTTGTTGAAGCCCATCGGAGGGGTCGCGGCGAGGCCGTCGGCGAGGGTGGGTGACGCCTCCTGGGCGGTCGCGGCGGGGGACGTGGCCGGTTCGGGGGCCGGTGGCGCGGCGACGGCGGCGGGAGCCGTGACCCCGGCCGCGCACAGCAGCCCGGTGGCCAACGCTCCGACGACTCTTCGGCGGGTGGTGCGTGAGGTGCGGGTGGGAAGGTGACGCATCGTGACGTTCCTCCGTACTCGCGAAAGGTGGGGTGACGGCGTGTTCGCGTCAATGGTGCGGATTTACGGTAGGGCGTGTTGGACTCTGTTGGAAGAGATGCGGTAACGGTTGGCCGATGTCCTGTCAGAACCCTTGACCCTCACGGGAGTTGGGAGTGGGATCCAACCCTCGCGTTCGGTTGTGTTGGGTTGCACCCCGAGGAGGGGGACATGGCACAGTCATCGTTCTACGGTTCCGGCGCGCCCCGGAGCGCGACGGGACATCGGATGTCCCGTCGAGGTGTTCTGCGCGGTGCGGCCTTCGGCGCCGGGGCGCTCACGCTTCCTGCGCTGCTCACCGCGTGCGGGAGCGGCCCGGGAGGCGACAAGAAGACGGTCACCGTGGGGTCCAACGCCTCGGACGAGGTGCCCAAGAAGGCGTTCGCGGCGGCCTTCGCGGCGTACGAGAAGAAGTCCGGGAAGAAAGTCGACGTCAACACCACGGAGCACAACGAGTTCCAGACGAACATCACGCGCTATCTCCAGGGCACCCCGGACGACGTCTTCATGTGGTTCGCCGGCTACCGCATGCAGTATTTCGCCGAGAAGGGCCTGCTGCGGGACGTGGACGACGTCTGGAAGGGCTTCAAGGGTTTCTCCCAGGCGCTCAAGGACCAGTCGACGCACGGCGGCAAGCAGTACTTCGTGCCGTACTACTACTATCCGTGGGCCGTTTTCCACCGTAAGAGCCTCTTCGAGAAGCGCGGCTACGCGCAGCCGAAGAACTGGGACGACTTCATCGCGCTCGCGAAGACGATGCACAAGGACGGCACCCCGGTCGCGTTCTGCGACAAGGACGGCTGGCCCGCGATGGGCACCTTCGACTACATCGACATGCGCCTCAACGGCTACGACTTCCACAAGGGCCTGATGGCGGGCACCGAGTCCTGGACCGACACCAGGGTCAAGAAGGTCTTCGACCTGTGGCGCGAACTCATGCCGTACTACCAGAAGGGCGCGCTCGGCCGGACCTGGGAGGAGGCCGCGCAGGGCCTGCAGAAGCGCCAGACGGCAATGGCCGTCTTCGGCATGCCGCATCCGGGCCAGCAGTTCCCGGCGAACGAGCGCGGCGACATCGACTTCTTCGCGTTCCCCGAGATCGACCCGCAGTACGGGCAGGACGCGGTCGAGGCGCCCATCGACGGATTCCTGGTCGCCAAAAAGTCCAGGAATCCCGACGCGGCGAAGGCCCTGCTCGGATACCTCGGCACGCCCGCAGCCGAGGACGTCTATCTGGCGGGTGACCCCAACAACGTCGCCGTGAACGACGGCGCCGACACCTCCAAGTACAGCCCGCTGCAGAAGAAGTCGGCCGAACTCGTCTCCGGGGCCAAGCAGATATCGCAGTTCATGGACCGCGACACCCGGCCCGACTTCGCGCAGACCGTGATGATCAAGGCGCTTCAGGACTTCATCGCCGACCCGAAGGACGTCGACGGTCTCGTCAACCGGATCGAGCGGCAGAAGAAGGAAATCTTCTCGTCCGCCGTCAGCTGAGCAGTGGGGGAATGCGTTCCGTGGCGACCGACACCGCGCGGCGCGCGGGACGGCGAGGGCGGCGGCGGTTCACCCGCCGTGACCTCGCCGTCCTCGTCGTGCTCCTGGGAATTCCCGTCGCTCTCGACATCGTCATCATCTGGGGCCCCACGCTCGCCTCCGTCGGCCTGTCCTTCACTTCCTGGGACGGCATAGGCGACATCCACTGGATCGGCGGCGAGAACTACAAGAACCTCGTCGACAACTATCCGCCGTTCTGGCCGGCCGTGCGCCACAATCTCCTGTGGCTCGCCTTTCTCGGCCTGGTGGCCACGCCTTTCGGTCTCCTCCTCGCGGTCCTCATCGACCGGGGAGTCCGTTTCAGCCGCTTCTACCAGTCGACGCTCTATATGCCGGTGGTGCTCTCGCTGGCCGTCGTCGGATTCATGGCGCAGCTCGTCCTCGGTACCGATCAGGGCGTCATCAACACCGTTCTCGACAACCACGAGAACCCGGTCGACTGGCTCGGCGACTCCCGCATCAACATCTGGATGATGATGCTCGCCGCGAGCTGGCGGCACACCGGATACGTGATGATCCTCTATCTCGCCGGCCTCAAATCCGTCGACCCGACGCTGAAGGAAGCCGCCGCGATCGACGGGGCGAACGCCCGGCAGACCTTTCTGCGCGTCGTCTTCCCGACCCTCCGCCCGGTCAACGTCATCGTCGCCGTCATCACCGTCATCGAGTCACTGCGCGCCTTCGACATCGTCTACGCCGTGAACAAGGGCCGCAACGGCCTGGAACTGCTGTCCGTCCTCATCACGGACAACGTCATCGGCGAGGCCAGCCGCATCGGGTTCGGCTCCGCCATCGCGGTCGTCCTGCTCACGGTCTCCCTGGGATTCATCGTGACGTTCCTGGTCCAAGAGCTGCGAGGTGCGCGCGACCGATGACCGCCGACATCCGTACGACACCTGCCGCCACCCCCGGACGCGCGAGGGCCGGCGACGACCGGCACCGCGAACGCCCGCGCCGGCGCGGCCGCTTCGGCGTGCACCTCTTCCTGACGGCCGTCTCCCTCGCGTTCCTGGCACCGCTCCTCCTCGCGGTCTACGCCTCGCTGCGGCCCTACGAGGAAACGGCGCAGCACGGCTATTTCTCGCTGCCCGAGCACCTGTCCTTCGACTACTACCGCCAGGCCTTCAGCGACTCGGGAATGGGCCAGTACTTCAAGAACACCCTGATCATCGCGGTCCCGGCCGTTCTGATCACCCTTTTCCTGGCGTCGTTCGTGGCGTTCGCCGTGTCCCGCCTCAAGGTGCGCGGCGGAATGGTCCTCCTGATGTTCTTCACCGCGGGAAACCTGCTGCCACCCCAGGTCATCGTCACACCGCTCTACGTGCTCTTCCTGAAGATCCCGCTGCCGTGGTGGATGTCGGACTCACTGACGATGTACGACTCCTACTGGGCCGTGATCGTCGTCAACATCGGATTCCAGCTGGGATTCTGCGTCTTCGTCCTGGCGAATTTCATGCGGACGCTTCCCCAGGAGATCCTGGAGGCGGCGATCGTCGACGGAGCGGGCCTGTGGACGCAGTTCTGGCGCATCACGCTGCCGCTGTGCCGACCCGCCCTCGCGGCGCTCGGCACGCTCGAATTCACCTGGGTCTACAACGACTTCCTCTGGGCCCTGATCTTCATCTCCAACCCGAACAAACTCCCCATCACGTCATCCCTCAACAACCTCCGGGGCCAGTTCTTCACGGACTACAACCTGCTGGCCGCCGGTTCGGTCCTCGTGGCGCTCCCCACGATCCTGGTGTTCCTGCTCCTGCAGAGGCACTTCATCGCGGGACTCACGCTGGGGTCGAGCAAGGGGTAGCCATCTGACCTGGGCCTTCCATCCGCCACCCCAGAATGGGCTAGAACCGCCAGACGACGTCGATGGTCTGGCGGCCTGGACCGTCGCGGTCCGCGCGACTGCGATGATGTCTAGCCAGTATTTGGTGGGCGACGTGGCGGGTCGGGCGCAGGCGATGGCCGTTGTCACCTGTTGTCCCCAGCGTCTTGTACGTCCAGCGGGCGCCGGGCGGGGCCGTGGCCGTCCCGTCTGACCTGCCCGAACACGACGTCGGCGAAGTGGATGCCGAAGCCGATCGTGTCGGGCTCTTCCAGCTCGGCGATGAGACTGCGGCGGTGGTAGGCGGAACGGGCAGGGTCATGGTCGTAGACGCAAGACCATTCAGGGTGGTCCACCTGGATCGGTGAATGCATGGAGTCACGAAGGCAATCAGACGGGTCCCGCCTCCTGTGATGGTGAACTCCGCGTGCCCTGCGGTGCGGCCGGCGGTGATCCGGACCTGCACGCCGGGGAAGATCTCCTGTCCGTCGGCCACCGTTCGGACGGGCGATGCGAGGGGCTCTGCGACCAGACAGTCGGCGTGGGCGAACACGGGCCTGTCACCGCCTTTGGCGGGATGCGAAAAGGCTCACCGCCCGCTTTTTCTGGCCTGCCGTCCTTGCTGCGGGAGCTGATCGCCGTCCTGATGCGGGCCTACTACTCTCCCGTCAGCATCTGCCCTACGCGAGGTCCTTGCTCCGATTGGCATTGAAGCGCGCCTTCTTCTGGCGATTTCCGCATGTGTTCATGTCGCACCATCTACGGGTGCGGCTTCGGCTGGTGTCGAAGAAGGCGGCTTGGCATGTCGGTGATGCGCACAAGGCCAGTTTTCCGTCTCGTTCGCCGGCGATGATGCTGATCGCGTCGGCGGCGATCACGCTGAGGGCATCTTCCACGCGGGAAGCTGAGCCGAGCTGCCATTGCCGCTTGCCCTCTGGCGTCAGGGTGGCCGCTGCCCGCCCCTGGGTGCTGCAGTCATTGATGACCTGGACGGCGGCCGCAGGGAGAGGCTCCTGGGCAGCGGCCGCTGTCGCGGCGGCGTGGATCGACTCCCTCAGTTCCCGGGCCAGTTCGAGCTGGGTGGTGGTGCAGGAGTCCACGGCCAGGCCGTACACCGCCAGCCAGTCGACGAGTCGCCGCGGTGTGGGAATGCGCTCCACGGCATCGCCATGACGCTCAGACAGGGTCCCCGTGAAGCTGGTCGCCAGCACGGTGCCGAGGCGGAAGTCAGGGAATCCCGAACGCATGGAACCACCATAGCTGGTTGCGCGCCTATGTGAAGGCATAGTAGAACCGTCGTAGCCGGTTCACGATGGGTCGCGGCCGGCTTGCGACGGCCAGGAGGTCTCATGCCCCGTCCCATCAGCAATGTGCAGGCATTTGAAGCTCACGCAACTGACGCCGACCTCGACGATCTGCGCGCGCGACTGGCCGCGGCGCGGCTACCGGAGGCCGAGACCGTTCATCGCGCCCCACCCGGCCCCCGACGGTGGGAACAAGGCGTTCCGCTCGCCGACCTCGTCGACGTCGTGGACTACTGGCGCACCGGGTACAACTGGCGGGCGTTCGAGGAGCGCCTCAACCAGATCGGCCAGTTCCGCACGACCATTGACGGCCTGGGTATCCACTTTCTGCATCGCCGATCAGCGCGGGCGGACGCTACTCCTCTGCTTCTCACGCATGGCTGGCCGGACAGCATTGCCCGGTTCAGCCACGTCGTCGACGAGTTGGCGGATCCGAAGAATGGGGACGTGCCGGCGTTCCACGTCGTGGTCCCGTCGCTGCCGGGCTTCGGCTACAGCGACAAGCCGGCCACCGTCGGCTGGGGAACCGAAAAGATCGCGGCTACCTGGGTGGAACTGATGGGCAGGCTCGGCTACCGCAGGTTCGCGGCCCACGGCGGCGACTGGGGAGGCAATATCACCACGGTCCTCGCCGGCAGGTTCCCGGCGCATGTCCTCGGCATCCACACCACCTTCGCGGAGGGCCCGCCCGGACTGACGACGGACGGGCTGACGGCGATCGAGCGTCAATGGGTCGAGGAAACCCGCGACTTCTGGCGCCACCACGCGGCTTACGCGAAGCAGCAGGCGACCCGACCGCAGACCATCGGCTACTCGCTCGTCGACTCACCGGTCGGACTTCTCGCTTGGATCCTCGACAAGTTCGCCGAGTGGTCGGATACCGAGGACAGCCCGTTCGAGACCATTTCGAGAGACCGCATTCTCGACAACGTCACCCTGTATTGGCTGACGCGAACCGGCGCGTCAGCCGCCCGCATCTACTACGAGAGCCACAACTCGCTGGACCCTGAACTGAGGGTCGACGTCCCGTCAGCCATCACTGCGTACCCTCGCGACGTCGAGAAGTGCCCGCGCCCCTGGGCGCAGGAGCGCTACCGACAGATCGTCAGGTGGGGCTTGCCCGACAGCGGGGGACACTTTCCGTCGCTGGAGGTTCCCGAGTACTTCGTGAAGGACCTGCAAGAAGGCCTCGCAGCAGTACTCAGCGCCAATCGGTGAACCCGGCTCAGTAACCCACCATTCAATCACCGCCGCATCAGCCTCAAGGCGCCGCCGAGGATTTTCAGCCCGAGCTCCCGCCGTGCGGCAGCCGAGGGCGCCGGCATTCCTTACGTTCCAGGCCGCGCTGACGGCAGCCTGTAGCGGCTCTTTGCGCAGTTCGAGGACCCTCTGTGGGGCCCTTCCTCGGGGGATTCTGGGGAGCAGCTGGGGAGAATTGATGGGCTGGGGAGGGACTGGGGAGTGGGAGGAGTCTCACCTGTTGCCAACCAATAGAACTCAATGGCAAGCAATCCCACCTCTTAACGCCTGGTCAGAACATTGCCGCGGGCGACTCTCCCCCATCGCCCCAGGCGGGCCGACTTGGTTGGCCAGTTCTTCACCGACTACAACCTGTCGGCCGCCGGTTCGGTCCTCGTGGCGCTCCCCACGATCCTGGTGTTCCTGCTCCTGCAGAGGCACTTCATCGCGGGACTCACGCTGGGGTCGAGCAAGGGGTAGTAAGGGATAGCAGGGGAGGGCAGGGTGGCCGCCGGGATCAGTTCCGGGTGTGGGGCCGGCGGGCGGCCTGGCGCAGGGCCTTCTCCACGTCGTGCCGGTTCAGGCCCTGCTCGTGCGCGTACGCCGTGACCGCGGCCTCGACCTTGGCCGCCGCCTCGAACCAGGCCTCCCGTTGCGCCTGACGCTCCGCGTCGTCGAGGTGCTCCAGGGTGCGGCCCTTGTCATCGGCGTCGTGCTGCATGCGAATCAACTCTTCGGGGAGGTCCACGGAGCGGATCCTAAGCGGCCCCCGCGGCTGGTCGACGGATCTCGCGGTGGTGGCGCGGGGCGTACGCGGGCGCGCCCCCCATCAGGCCCTGGTTTCCACCGCACGCTGTTGCGGGCAAGCCTCAGGGGGCCGACGGAGGAGGGGGAACCGTGATCGTCTGGATCAACGGTGCTTTCGGTGCGGGGAAGTCCACCACAGCACGGGAACTGATCGAGCTGATCCCGAACAGCACGCTCTTCGACCCCGAGGTGGTCGGCGGGGAAGTGGCGCGGCTGCTGCCCGCGAAGCATCTCGCCGAGGTGGCCGACATCCAGGACCTGCGGATCTGGCGGCGGCTCGTCGTCGACACGGCCGCCGCCCTGCTCGCCGAGGTGGGCGGCGTCCTCGTCGTCCCCGCGACTCTGCTCAGGCAGGAGTACCGGGACGAGATCTTCGGCGGGCTCGCCGCCCGCAGGATCCCCGTGCTCCATGTGCTCCTCACCCCGGCCGAAACGATCCTGCGCGAGCGGATCGCACGGCGCGAGCCGCCCGACGGCGGGATACGGGAAGGCGCGCTACCCGGCGGCGCGATACCCGACCGCCAGTGGGCCTACGACCACATCGAGGCCTACCGCACGGCGCTCGCCACCTGGCTCACCGCCGACGCCCACCCGGTCGACACCAGCGCGCTCAGCCCGTACGGCGCGGCCGTCCGCATCGCCGACGCCGTGCGGACCGGCGCCGCCGGGGTCTGCGAGATCGTGCAGACGCCCGAGCCCACCGGCGAGACCGTCGCCGCGGGCGTGCTCCTCTTCGACGAGCAGGACCGTGTGCTGCTCGTCGACCCCACCTACAAGGCCGGCTGGGAGTTCCCCGGCGGTGTGGTGGAACCCGGCGAGGCCCCCGCCAGGGCCGGGGTGCGGGAGGTCGCCGAGGAGACCGGGATCCGGCTCGCCGAGGTGCCCGGCCTGCTCGTCGTCGACTGGGAGGCGCCCGCACCACCCGCGTACGGCGGTCTGCGGCTGCTCTTCGACGGCGGGCGCCTCGACAGCGCCGAGGCCGGCCGCGTGCTGCTGCCGGGTCCGGAGCTGCGGGGCTGGCGGTTCGTCACCGAGCAGGAGGCCGCCGGACTCCTGCCACCCGTGCGGTACGAGCGTCTGCGCTGGGCGCTCCGGGCCCGCGAGCGCGGCGCCGCGCTCTACCTGGAGGCAGGGGTACCGGTCGGCTGACGCGGTGGCGAGGACCTGTCCCGGATCAGCCCTTCGAACCACTCCCATCGAATCACCCGAACAGGTCAAGCGCTGTCGCGGTGACCTCGGCATGTCGGGCCTGATGGAGAGAACCCGAAGGGAATGCATATGCCGATACGCGCTGTTGTCACCGGGGGCGCCGGGTTCCTGGGTTCGCACCTGTGTGAGCGGCTCCTCGGTTCCGGATTCGACCACGTCCTGTGCGTGGACAACTTCCTGACCGGCACGGCTCGCAACCTCGACTCGCTCACCGCCCGGGACGGCTTCCGGCTCGCCCGCTACGACATCGCCGAACCCCTCCACGTACCCGGCCCCGTCGACGTGGTCCTGCATCTGGCCAGCCCGGCCTCGCCCGTCGACTATCTGCGCCACCCGTTGGAGACCCTCAGGGCGGGCTCGCTCGGCACCTGGAACGCCCTGGAGCTGGCACGGCGGAAGAGCGCGCGGTTCGTGCTGGCCTCGACATCGGAGTCGTACGGCGATCCGCAGGTGCACCCGCAGCCCGAAACGTACTGGGGGCACGTCAATCCCGTCGGGCCACGCAGCTGCTACGACGAAGCCAAACGGTTCAGCGAGGCACTGACCGCCGCCTACCGCCGCACCGGCAAGGTCAACTCGGGCATCGTCCGCATCTTCAACACCTTCGGCCCCCGGATGCGTGTCCGGGACGGCAGGGTGGTGCCCACGCTGATCCGGCAGGCCCTGGGCCGCGTGCCGATGACCGTCACCGGTGACGGGAAACAGACCCGGTCCCTGTGCTACGTCGACGACTTGGTGGAAGGGATCGTGCGCATGGCCCGGTGCTCCCTCGCGGGCCCGGTGAACCTGGGCAACCCGGAGGAGCGGACCGTGCTCGACCTGGCGCACCGGATCCGGAACCTCACCGGTTCCCCCGCGGAGATCCTTCTCGTGCCCCGGCCGCAGGACGACCCGGAGCGGCGCTGCCCGGACATCACCCTGGCCCGCGCCCAGCTCGGCTGGCGCCCGACGACCCTGCTGGACGAAGGGCTGCGACGGACCATCCATTGGTTCTCGACGGTGCTGGAGCCCAGAGTCACGGAGCTCGTCGCGAACGAGGAAGCCGAGTGAACGGGATAGGGACGTCCGTGATCGGCGCGGGATACTGGGGCACCCAGCTGATCCGGGCCGCCCACTCGGCGCCGCAGCTGCGGCTTCGATGGGTGTGCGATCTGGACCGGGAGCGGGCGGCCGGACAGCTGGGACGGTACTCCATCGTCCGGGTCACCGACTCCCTCGCCCAGGTGCTCGACGACCGGCAGGTCCAGGCGGTCGTGGTGGCGACCCCGGCGGCCACCCATGCGGCGCTGGGGCGGGCCGTCCTGGAGTCCGGCAGACACCTGCTCATGGAGAAACCGCTGTGCACCCGCCGGGACGACGCGCTCGCCCTGGTCCGGCTCGCCGAGACCCAAGGGCTCGTGCTGATGTGCGACCACACCTACTGCTACAGCCCTCCTGTCCGGAAGATCCGCGAGTTGGCCGCGACAGGACAGCTCGGCGACCTCTGTTCCTTCGACTCGGCCCGCCTCAACCACGGTCCCATCCGCACGGACGTGGACGCGGTGTGGGATCTCGCCCCGCACGACCTGTCGATCCTGGACTTCGTCCTGCCACCCGGAATCCGTCCCACCCACGTGAGCGCCTGCGCATCCGACCCGCTCGGCACCGGACGCGCCCACATCGCCTACCTGGCCATCTGGTTGTCCAACGGCGCGCTCGCACACATCCGGCTGAGCTGGCTCGCACCGGTCAAGGTCCGCACCACCTCGATCGGCGGAACCCGCGCCACACTGCTGTGGGACGACCTCGCCGCCCACCACCGGCTGACCCTGCACGACCGCTTCGGAAACGCCGACTCGCCGGCGCTGCCCGGCCAGGAGCCGCTGCAGGCGCTGCTGGCCGAGTTCGCCGGCGCCATCACGGAAGGGCGGGAGCCCCTCACCGACGGCATGTCCGGCGTGCGGGTCCTCGACCTGTTGCACGCCGTCGACCGCAGCCTCGAACAGAGCGGGGCGCCCGTCCTCGCGACGACCCCGGCAGGTGCCCTGTCATGACGCTCTCCCCACCACGCCTCGCCCCGGTGCCGCTGGTCGACCTGGCAGCAGCCCATGCCGAGGTGGCCCAGGAGGTCCAGGCAGGCTTCGCGCGGGTGCTCGCCACCACCCAGTTCATCAAGGGGCCCGATGTCGCCGCCTTCGAGGAGGAGTTCGCCGCGTTCTGCGGGGTGCGCCACTGCGTAGGCACGGCCAGCGGAACCGACGCCGTCGAGCTGGCCCTGCGCGCAGCCGGAGCGGGCCCCGGCGACAGTGTTCTGCTGCCCGCCAACACCTTCATCGCCACCGCCGAGGCCGTGCTGCGGGCCGGAGCCCGGCCGCTGCTCGTGGACGTCGACCCCGAGGGCCTTCTGATGGACCCGGCGCGTGTCCCCGACGCACTCGACGCCGACGGCGGCGGCCGCGGCGTCAAGGTTCTGGTGCCCGTCCACCTGCACGGGCAACTCGCCCCCATGGAGGACCTGTTGGCACTGGCCCGCCGGCACGGCCTGACCGTCGTCGAAGACGCCGCCCAGGCCCACGGAGCTAAGCGGTACGGCCGGCCGGCCGGCGCCTGGGGACGGCTGGCCGCCACGAGCTTCTACCCGGGCAAGAACCTCGGCGCCTACGGGGACGGCGGCGCGGTCCTGACCGACGACGCCGAACTGGCGGACACCGTCCGCCTCCTCGGCGATCACGGCAGTCGCCACAAGTACGTCCACGAGCGCCACGGCTTCAACTCCCGCCTGGACACCCTCCAGGCGGTGGTGTTGAGGGCCAAGCTCACCCGCCTCGCCGACTGGAACGCCCGACGGCATGCGGCGGCCGAGCGGTACGCCGCCCTGCTGGGGGCCATGGACGGTGTGCTGCTCCCGGCCGTCCTGCCGGGCAACCAGCACATCTGGCACGTGTACGCGGTGCGGGTGCCCCACCGGGACGCCGTGCTGGCCCATCTGCAGGGACACGGCATCGGAGCCGGGGTGCACTACCCCGTGCCCGTCCATCTCCAGCCCGCCTTCCGCCCCTTCGGGTACGCCCGCGGAGACTTTCCGGTGGCCGAACGCGCCGCCGAGGAACTCCTCAGCCTTCCCCTCTTCCCTCACATCACCGCCGCGCAGCAGGAGCGCGTCGCCGACACGCTCGCCACGGCGCTGGCGGCGACGCAGTGAAGGAGGGTTCCTCATGGCCCGTACACGGTCCCGGCCACGCATCCATCCCGGCGCGGAAGTGGACGCACGGGCATCAGTGGGCGACGGCACGTCGGTATGGGGCATGGCCCACATCCGGGAGGGCGCCACGGTCGGCCGCGACTGCACCATCGGCCGGGGCGTCTACATCGGTCCGGGCGCGTCCGTCGCGGACGGTTGCAAAGTGCAGAACTACGCGGCGATCTACGAGCCCGCCCGGCTGGAGGAGGGGGCCTTCGTCGGCCCCGCCGTCATCTTCACCAACGACTTCTACCCTCGCGCGGTCAGCCCGGAAGGGGTGCCCAAACGGGCGGGGGACTGGACACCGGTCGGGGTCACCGTCCGCCGCGGCGCCTCCATCGGCGCCCGTTCGGTATGCGTGGCCCCGGTGACCATCGGGCGGTGGGCGCTCGTCGCGGCCGGCTCCGTGGTCACGCGGGACGTCCCGGACTTCGCCCTGGTGGCCGGGGCCCCGGCGCGCCGGCTGAAGTGGGTGGGCCGGGCCGGTGTCCCGCTGGAACCGGCAGGCGAGTACCGGTTCGTGTGCCCACAGACGGGCGAACACTACACAGAGCGGGACGGGACGCTGAGCATGAGTGAGGGGGCGGCCTGACGCCTCGGCGCCGCCGCCTACTCTCCGTCGTAGCCGGCGACCGCCGCGCGCAGGACCGCCGCCGACCCGCCGGTCACGGGGGCGCCGTGGCCGAAGCAGGCCACCTCGGATTCGAGCGCGGCCAGGGTGCGGAAGGAGTCGAGTGCCCGGGCGCGGTCGAGGTTGAGGACGCCCAGCATGACCTGGCCGTCCACCGGGGACGCGGCGACCGCGTCACCCGTGAACAGGACGCCGTGGCACGGAAGATGGAACGCGACACTGCCGTCCGTGTGCCCGGGAGCCGCCACGACGCGGGCGCCGCCGCCGAAGTCGAGCACGTCATCGTCCGTCAACTCCCTTACTTCTTCCGGCAGTACGGGATGCGCCGGCTGGGGTGGCAGCAGCTTCAGGGCCTGCGCGTGCAGCGGCCGCTCCCAGTCCTCGTACACCGGGCCGGGTCCCGGCCGTTCACCGCGCACGAACGGCGCGTCGAGCCCGTGCGCGTACACCGCCGCCCCGCTCAGCGCCGCGAACTCGCCCGCTCCGCCCGCGTGATCCTCATGGAAGTGCGTCAGGACGACCCGGCGCACCTCGCGCGGATCGCGGCCGAGCCCGCGCACGGCGTCGGCGAGTGCCTGCCCGGCGCCCGCGGCACCCGCGTCCACCAGGGTCAACTCGTCCCCGTCGTCCCAGAGACAGGCCTGACCCACCGGAAAGCGGAACAGGTGCAGACGCGGGACGACCTTGATCACCTCGGTGATGCCGTAGACACTCATGGCTCGACCATAAGGACGGGCGGCGGGCCGGGGCGAGACGCCTACGCCCCGGGCAGAAGGGTTCTGCCCGGGGCGTGGGCGACGCTCGCTACGCGTCTCAGATCGCGGCGTACTTCTGCAGGAACAGCGCCTCGGCGACCGAGAGGCGCTCCAGCTCCTCGGGCGACACGCTCTCGTTCACCGCGTGGATCTGCGCCTCGGGCTCGCTCAGGCCGATCAGCAGGATCTCCGCCTCCGGGTACAGGGACGCGAGCGTGTTGCACAGCGGGATCGAGCCGCCCTGGCCCGCGTACTGCATCTCTTGGCCGTCGTACGCGAGGCTCATCGCCTCGGTCATCGCCGCGTACGCCGGGCTCTCCGTGTTCGCGCGGAACGCCTGGCCCTGGCCGATCTGCTCGACCTGGACGCGGGCGCCCCACGGGGTGTGCGACTCGATGTGCGCGACGAGGAGCTTGGTGGCCTCCACGGCGTCCGTGCCCGGCGGCACGCGCAGGCTGATCAGGGCGCGTGCCCCGGCCTGCACGGACGGCGTCGCGCCGACGACCGGCGGGCAGTCGATGCCGAGGACGGTGACGGCGGGCCGTGCCCAGATGCGGTCGGCGACCGTGCCCGAACCGATCAGCTCGACACCGTCGATGACCTTGGCGTCCTCGCGGAACTGGCCCTCGTCGTACTGGAGACCGTCCCACACCGCGTCGCCCGCGAGCCCGTCGACCGTCGTCGAGCCGTCCTCCGCGCGCAGCGAGTCGAGGACCCGCACGAGCGCCGCGAGCGCGTCCGGGGCCGCGCCGCCGAACTGGCCCGAGTGCAGATTGCCCCCGAGCGTGTCGACCTGGACGCGGACGAGCGTCATGCCGCGCAGCGTCGAGGTCGCGGTCGGCAGGCCGACCCGGAAGTTGCCCGCGTCACCGATGACGATCGTGTCGGCCTTCAGGAGCTCCGGGTGCTGCTCGGCGTACCGCTCCAGACCGCCCGTGCCCTGCTCCTCGGAACCCTCGGCGATCACCTTGACGCTCACCGGGACACCGCCGTCGGCCTTCAGCGCCCGCACCGCGAGCAGGTGCATCAGGACGCCGCCCTTGCAGTCGGCGGCGCCGCGCCCGTACCAGCGGCCGTCCTCGCGCTCCGTCAGCTCGAACGGCGGCGTGACCCAGGCCGACTCGTCGAGCGGCGGCTGCACGTCGTAGTGCGCGTAGAGCAGGACGGTCGGGGCGCCCTCGGGGCCGGGCAGGAACCCGTACACCGACTGCGTCCCGTCCGGGGTGTCGAGCAGCGCGACGTCCTGGAAGCCCTCGGCGCGCAGCGCGTCGGCCACCCAGTTCGCGGCGCCCTCGCTCTCGCTCTTCGGGAACTGGTCGAAGTCCGCCACCGATTTGAACGCCACCAGTTCGGCGAGCTCGGTCCGGGCCCCGGGCATGAGTGAGGCGACGGTCTCGGCGATCGGATTCGGCGACATGGGCACGCTCCTCGTAGGTGCGACGTGGTGCTGATACGTGTGTGTACGTGGTGTGTACGTACGCGGCTGCCGATCCTGCCACAGGGGTCCGGGGAGGCACCGCCGTAGGATGCCTGGGAAAGGTGCGGCAGGCGGCTGGATCGGGAGCAGTAGACCATCGTGAGCAGCGACAACTCGGCGGGCGGCAAGGGTACGGGCGAGCACACGGCGGACGCCGGCGACGGCGGGCGGGTGTGGGACGTCGTCGTGGTGGGCGCCGGCCCCGCGGGCGCCTCGGCCGCCTACGCGGCGGCGGTCGCGGGACGCAGCGTCCTCCTCGTGGAGAAGGCCGAACTGCCCCGGTACAAGACGTGCGGCGGCGGCATCATCGGACCGTCGCGCGACTCGCTGCCCCCGGGCTTCGAACTGCCGTTGCGCGACCGCATCGACGCGGTGACGTTCTCCCTCGACGGGAAGTTCACCCGCACCCGGCGCTCCCGCCGCACCCTCTTCGGCCTGGTGAACCGCGCCGAGTTCGACCAGCGGCTCGTCGAGCACGCCCAGAAGGCCGGCGCCGAACTGCGCACCGGGACGTCGGTCTCGCGTGTGGAGCAGCACGGCTCGGCCGTGCCCGACCGGCGCACCGTCGCCGTGATCCTCCAGGACGGCGAGACGATCCTCGCGCGCGCCGTCGTCGGCGCGGACGGCAGCGCCAGCCGCATAGGGGCCCATGTCGGGGTGAAGCTCGACCAGGTCGACCTCGGCCTGGAGGCGGAGATCCCCGTGCCCGAGACCGTCGCCGAGGACTGGAAGGGCCGCGTCCTCATCGACTGGGGCCCGATGCCGGGGAGTTACGGCTGGGTCTTCCCCAAGGGGGACACCCTGACCGTCGGCGTGATCTCCGCGCGGGGCGAGGGAGCCGCCACCAAGCGGTACTTGGAGGACTTCATCGGCCGGCTCGGCCTCGCCGGCTTCGAACCGTCCATCTCCTCCGGCCATCTGACGCGCTGCCGCGCCGCCGACTCGCCGCTGTCGCGCGGCCGCGTCCTGGTCTGCGGTGACGCGGCGGGCCTGCTCGAACCGTGGACCCGCGAGGGCATCTCGTTCGCGCTGCGGTCCGGCCGGCTCGCGGGGGAGTGGGCGGTGCGCGTCTCCGAGGCGCACGACGCGGTGGACGCGCGCCGGCAGGCGCTGAACTACGCGTTCGCCGTCAAGGCGGGGCTCGGGGTCGAGATGAGCGTCGGCCGGCGGATGCTGACGGTCTTCGAGCGCAGGCCCGGCATGATGCACGCGGCGATCACCGGGTTCCGGCCGGCGTGGAAGGCGTTCGCCCGCATCACGCGCGGGTCGACGTCCCTGGCGGAGATCGTCAGGACGCATCCGGTCGCGGGCCGCGTCCTGAGCCGCCTGGACGGGCCGGCGACCGAGGCCGCGTCCGAGGCGGCGTCCCCGGCCGTGCCGTCGGACGACGACGCCGCGGACGCTACTTCTCGACCGTGATCCGGAAGACCGGGTGGTCCGGCGCGGCCGCGGTGAGCTCGGCCTCGGTCGACGCGGCGGTCACGCCCTTGAAGTACCCGTTGACCTGCCAGCCCCACTTCTCCAGGTAGCTGCGCAGGATCGCCGGCTTCTCGCTGTCGGGCACCTCCGTCGCGGTGAACGTACGCACCTTGCGCCCGACCCGCAGCTCTCCGCCCTGCGCGACCCGCATGTTGAGCACCCACTGGGAGTGCCCGCGCGCCGAGACGATGTACTGCGCGTTCCCGTGCGTGTGCGGGTTGACCGGGATGCGCTGCAGCTGGCCGCTCTTGCGACCGCGTACGGAGAGCTCGGCGGACCCCGCCAGGCTGAGGCCGTGCCGCGCGAGCCAGCCGATCACGCCGTTGAGCCGCACCCCGAGAGGGCTGGCCTTGAGGTAGTAGGGGGTGGGGGAGCCGGACGATGCGGGCGAGGTGTTCGCGGTCATGGCGTTCTCCCGAGTGTGTGCGGGCGGCGGCGGGGTGGGCCGGCCGCCGGAGCGTTTTCGAGAGCAGTGCTCTCGCTTGAGATCAGTGTGCACGGGATCGGTGATCCAAGGCAAGAGCAGTGCTCTCTAATTTGTGCACCGATCTGGAGCGCGCGCACCGATCCGAAACATGCGCAGCGATCTAGAACGCGTGCGCCGCTCCGGAACGTGTGCACTGCTCCCGAAGCGTGGGACACTGCCCGTATGAGCACCACACGAGGAGCCAGGGCCAGGGCGAGGGAAGAAGTCACCGCCGCCATCAAGGACGAAGCCCGCAGACAGCTCGCGGCCGAGGGTGCCGCGAAGCTGTCCCTGCGCGCCGTCGCCCGCGAGCTGGGCATGGTCTCCTCGGCGCTCTACCGCTACTTCCCCAGCCGCGACGACCTGCTCACCGCGCTGATCATCGACGCGTACGACTCCATCGGCGAGGCCGCCGAGCGGGCCGACGCGGCCCTCCTCAAGAAGGGCGACGGCGTCGCGCCCGTGCGCCGCTGGGTCGCCGTCGGCGAGGCCGTGCGGGCCTGGGCCCTCGCCCACCCGCACGAGTACGCGCTCATCTACGGATCGCCCGTGCCCGGGTACACCGCGCCGATGACGACCGTCCCGGCCGCGTCGCGCGTCGGGCTGCTGTTCATCGGCATCGTCCGTGACGCGCACCAGGGTCGGGGTGTGGCGGAGCCGCCGCTGTCCGTCGAGCTGCGTCCCGAGGCCGAGCGGCTCGCCGCCGAACTGGCGCCCGATCTGCCGCCGGCGGTCGTGGCCGCGCTCGTCGCCGCCTGGGCGCAGCTGTTCGGCCTGATCGGGTTCGAGCTGTTCGGCCAGTTCAACCGGGTCGTGGAGGATCGCGCCGCGTTCTTCTCGCACGCCGCGACGCAGCTCGCGCACGGCGTGGGCCTGGTACTGCCCCGCGCGTGACGGGTTGGCGAGCTCCCGGGCGTGACGGGCGAGCCCCCACACGACGCCGCCGCACTCGCACCGTCACGCGTACTCCGCGGGGAGTACGCGTCATCACCACGCCCGGCTGACGCCCGGAGCCGCGTCCGGCGTCTAGCGTTGCCGTCATGGACGAGCAGCGCGTACGCGGTCGCGGCGGACCGCCCCGGACCTGGGGTGGCCCGCCGTACCTCAGGCGTCAGGGCCCGCCCTGGTGGGGCGGCCCGGGACGCCGGCCGCGGTGGCCCTGGCGGTCCACGGTCCTGATCACCGCGTTCGTCCTCGCCGGGTCGACGTTCGCGGCGCACGCCCAGACCGGGCGCGCGCAGCTCGACGTGTTCGCGCGGGTGCTGCTGCTCGCGGGCGGCGTCCTGCTGCTGTGGCGTCAGCGGTATCCGGTCCTCGTCGCCTTCGGCACGGCGGCGTGCGCGACGGTCTATCTCGGCGCGGGATACCCGTACGGGCCGGTCTTCCTCACCGTGGCCGTGGGCTGCTACTCCGCGGTCGTGGCCGGACACCGGAGGGCCGCGTGGGCGGCGGTCGGCATGTTCTGGGTGGGCCATGTCCTCGTGTCGCACTGGCTGTACGCGTATCTGCCGCCGTCGGGGGACCACGCCGCATCCTGGGGGCAGGAGGGTGTCATCGCCGCGTGGGTCGTGGCGATCGTGGCGTTCGCCGAGCTGGTCAAGGTGCGCCGTGAGCAGTGGGCGAAGGAGCATGCGGAGCGCGAGAAGGCCGCGGAGCGGCGGGCCGACGAGGAGCGCCTGCGGATCGCGCGGGAACTGCACGACGTCCTCGCGCACTCCATCTCGGTCATCAACGTCCAGGCGGGCGTGGGCCTCGCCCTGCTCGACTCCGACCCCGAGCAGGCCCGTACCGCCCTCACCACCATCAAGGCCGCGAGCAAGGAGGCACTCGGGGAGGTCCGCCAGGTCCTCGACACCCTCCGGACGCCGGGCGACGCCCCGCGCGCCCCGGCCCCCGGCCTCGACCGGCTCCCGGAACTGGTCGAGCAGGCCGCGAGCGCGGGCCTGACCGTCGACGTCACCACGGAGGGCGGCCGGGTCGCGCTGCCGCCCGGCGCCGACCTCGCCGCGTTCCGCATCGTGCAGGAGGCGCTCACCAACGTCGTACGGCATTCGGAGTCGCGTCACGCGCGCGTGGAGGTGCGGTACAGCCCGGCCGTGCTGTCGCTGCGCATCGACGACGACGGGCCGGCGACTCACGAGGCAGCCGGCGGCAGTGGGAACGGGCTTGCGGGAATGCGGGAGCGGGCCGCGGCCCTGGGTGGCACGATCGAGGCGGGCCCGCGCCCGGACGGCGGCTTCCGGGTGCTCGCCGAACTCCCGCTGACGCCGACGGAGGAGAACCGTTGATCCGCGTACTGCTCGCCGACGACCAGTCGCTCGTCCGCGCCGGATTCCGGGCGCTGCTCGACGCACAGAGCGACATCGAGGTCGCGGGGGAGGCGTCCGACGGCGGCGAGGCGGTGCGGCTCGTCCGCGAACTGCGGCCCGACGTCGTCCTGATGGACATCCGCATGCCGGTCCTCGACGGCCTCGCCGCGACCCGGAGCATCAGCGAGGACACCGCCCTCGAGACGGTGAAGGTCGTCATGCTGACCACCTTCGAGCTGGACGAGTACGTCTTCGAGGCGATCCGCTCCGGAGCCTCCGGGTTCCTCGTCAAGGACACCGAGCCCGAGGAACTGCTGCGCGCCGTACGGGCGGTGGTGCACGGCGACGCGCTGCTCTCGCCGGGGGTGACGCGCCGGCTGATCTCCGAGTTCGCGGCCCGATCCAAGGAGCCCGCGGCAGCCGCGTCCCTCGCGCGGCTCACCGAGCGGGAACGTGAGGTGATGGCGCTGGTCGGCATCGGCCTCTCGAACGAGGAGATCGCGCGCCGCCTCGTCGTCAGCCCGCTCACCGCGAAGACACATGTGAGCCGCACGATGGTGAAGCTGGGTGCGCGCGACCGGGCCCAACTGGTCGTGCTCGCCTATGAGTCGGGCCTGGTGCGGCCGGGCTGGCTCGGCTGAGCGGACGCGGGACACGGGACACGGGTGGCCCGGCGGGCAGGGGACTGCCGGCCGGGCGCACCCGTGTGGATCGCACCGTGTGGATCGTTTTCAGGACCTGTGGGTCAGTCGCGGACGGCGACGCGTTCTGCGAGTACGGGATCGGCCTCCTCCCGTACCGACTCCTCCTGGACCGATTTCGCGATCAGGACGCTGGTCTGTGGGCGCCGCGTCCGCAGCCCGGTGAGGGTGATCAGCAGGCCCACCAGGGCGATCGCGGTGACGACGACGAGACCGGGCCGGAAGCTGTCGAGGACGGCCTGCGGGGACGAGCCCTCGCCGGCGTTCGCGGTGACCACGGCCGTCACGACGGCGAGGAAGAGCGCGCCGCCGACCTGCACGGACGTGTTGAGCAGGCCCGAGACCATGCCCTGCTCGTCGTCGTGGACGCCGTTCGTGGCCTGGATGTTGAGCGAGGGGAACACCAGGGCGCAGGCGGCGCCGATCAGGAGCATCGTCGGCAGGATGACGGACGCGTAGACCGGGGCGAGGTTGATGCGCAGGAACAGCGCGTAGCCGATCACCATGAAGGTGAAGCCCACCGCGATGACGCGCGGCGTGCCGAACCGGTCCACGATGTTGCCGACCTTGGTGGAGCTGAGCGCCACGAGGGCGCCGGCCGGCAGGAACGCGAGGGCGGTGTGCAGCGCGGACCAGCCGAGCAGGGACTGCATGTAGAGGGTGACCAGGAACTGGAAGCCCACGTACGAGCCGAAGAACGCCATCGCGCCGAGCTGTGCCCTGATCTGTGAGCCGGAGCGCAGGACGCCGAGCCGGATCAGCGGGCCCGCCGAGCGGCGTTCGATGGTGACGAAGACCGCGAGCAGGACGGCGACGGCCGCGAAGGAGAGCAGCGTGCGGGCCGAGGCCCAGCCCGCCTCCGCGGCCTGGACGACGGTGAACACGAGGAGCAGCATCGACGCGGTGCCGGTGATGGCGCCGGGGATGTCGTAGCCGCGGTGGTTCTTCTCGCGTTCGCTGTGCGGGATGAGCTTGATGCCGACGAGCAGCGCGAGTACGGCGATGGGCGCGGGCAGCAGCATGGTCAGGCGCCAGCTGGCCTCGGTGAGGAGGCCCGACAGGACGAGGCCCATGGAGAAGCCGGTGGCGGCGCAGGTCGTGTAGATGGAGAGCGCGCGGTTGCGGACCGGGCCCTCGGCGAAGGTCGTGGTGATGATGGACAGGCCGGCGGGTGCGGTGAACGCGGCGCTGAGGCCCTTGATGAAGCGGCTCGCGATGAGCAGCGGCCCGGAGTCGACGAGTCCGCCGAGCAGGGACGCGAGAGCGAAGACGCCGAGGGCGATCAGGAACACCCGGCGCCGGCCGAGCAGGTCGGCCGCGCGTCCGCCGAGCAGCAGCAGGCCGCCGTAGCCGAGGATGTAGCCGCTGACGATCCATTGCAGCGTCGAGGTCGTCAGGTGGAGTTCCGAACCGATGGACGGCAGGGCGACGCCGACCATCGACACGTCGAGCGCGTCGAGGAACATCGCGGCGCAGAGCACGAGCAGGGTGCCCCACAGACGGGGGGACCAACGCTCCTGGGACGCAGGAGTGGTGGCGAGCGGAGAGGTCATGCGGAGCACGCTACATGCATATGCATTGACTGCAAGTGCATTTAATTCCGATGCAACAAAGTCTGTCTTTTCTGCTACGGTGCGGTTATGACGGCGAAAAAGGCTGGTCCCGGCCTCGTGGATCAGTGGCGGGACATCCTCGCGGTGCACGCGCGCACGATGTGCGAGCTCGACCGTGAGCTGCACCAGCACGGCCTGGGCGCCAGCGACTTCGAGGTGCTCGACGTCCTGGCCGAGGGCTCGGCGGAGGACGGCAGCTGCTCGTACCGCGTGCAGGAGATCGCCTCGCAGGTCCATCTCAGCCAGAGCGCTCTGTCGCGCCTGATCGGCCGCCTGGAGAAGGACGGCCTCCTGGAGCGCGGGATGTGCGCCGAGGACCGTCGCGGCGTACGGGTCTCGCTCACGCAGAAGGGTCGCGAACTGCACGCGGAGGTCCGTCCGCTGCAGCGCGCGATCCTCGGCCGGATGCTCGCGGGCGGCGCCGAAGGCTGACGCGTTCGCGGCTCCGCGGGCCTCAGCTCCAGGTGATCCCCGACCGATCCCGCCACAGCGCGGCCAGCGACGCGTCCCCCGTCAGGCTCGGGAACGGCAGCCGGTTCCACAGCGACAGATAGAGCCGCGCCGCGGGCCCCGACAGCTCACAGTCGGCCTCACCTGCGCCCTCCCGCTCCGTGACCGTCGGTTCCTGCGAGATCCGTACGGTCCACGTCCGGCCGGCGTCGGTGGCCCGTACGCGCAGGAGCCGCGGAACGTCCGAGCGGACCTTGCTCCTGCCGCGCGCGTGGAAGCCGAGCAGCAGTTCCTCGATCCCGTCGACCGCGAGTTCCGTGGGGATCACGCCGGGCGTCGCGGGCAGCGCGGACTCGGCGTCCACCCGGTGGATCGTCGTCTCGTGCGCCTGCCGCCGCGCCCAGAACGCCAGCGGCGACGGCGCGGGCAGGAACGTCCAGCACTCCATGTCGGGCCGGGCGCCGGCCAGCGTCTCGACGAGCCGTTCGTGGCCCTCGCGGAACCAGGTGACCAGCTCCGCGCCGTCCAGTTCCGTCGGCTCCTCGGCGGGGTGGTACGACGTGCGCCCCTCGGCGACGAAGGCGGTCGCCCAGCGATGCACCATGGTCACGTGCCGCAGCAGGTCGCGTACGTGCCAGCCCGGGCAGGTCGGCACCTTGGCGTCGGTCCCGGCCGCCTCGGCGGCGCGGGCGAGGAGGCGGCCCTCCTCGGCGATCGTCTTGATGTGTTCCGCGGTCTCCATGGCGGGAGTCTGCCCGACGCGGCCCGCCTGTGACCCGGTCTTGCGGATGGTCGTGGAGCGCGCGGTCAGGTGACGGCCGAGCGCCGGGTGGCGAACCCGATCAGCGCCGCGACGCCCGCCAGTACGGCCACGCTGGTCAGCGCGACCGGAAGCGAGAACCAGTCCGCCATGAAGCCGATCATCGGCGGTCCGAGCAGCATGCCGCCGTAACCGAGCGTGGAAACGGCGGCGACCCCGGTGGGTCCTGCCAGTGCCCCGGCCCGTTCGACCGCCACCGGGAAGATGTTGGCGAGGCCGAGCCCTGTCACGGCGAAGCCGAGGAGCGCCGCCCACGCGGTGGGGGCCAGTGAGCCGAGCAGCATGCCGGCCGCTCCGGTGGCCCCGCCGAACACCAACGTACGGGTACGGCCCAGGCGTTCGAGCAGCGTCGTCCCGCTGATCCGGCCGATGGTCATGGCCAGGGCGAAGCACGAGTAGCCGGCGGCGGCCAGGCCCGGACGCGCGTGCAGGTCCTCCTTCAGGTGCAGCGCGCCCCAGTCGGCGAGGGCGCCCTCGCCGTAGGCGGTGCACAGGGCGATGAGCCCGAACACGAAGACGAGCCGGCGGAGCCCGCGTACGCGCCCGGGTCCGGCCGGCGCCTCGGTCGCCGTCTCCGGCCCGCCCCGCGCGGGACCGTGGTCCGCGCCGGCCGTGGGGCGTCCGTGGTCCGCGTCGGCCGTGGGGCGACCGCGTTCCGCGTCGGCCGTCGGGGCCTCGTGGCGCAGGAGTGCGGGGCCCGCGGCGGCCGTGACGAGCAGGCCGACGAGGGTGAGAGCGAGCAGGTGCCGGGTGGGGGAGAGGTGGCCCGCGACCAGGCCACCGAGACCGGCGCCCAGCATGCCGCCGAGGCTGAACGCGGCATGGAAACTCGGCATGACGGGGCGGCGCAGGGCGGCGACCAGGTCGACGGCGGCGCTGTTCATCGCCACATTGATCCCGCCGTACGCGGCGCCGAACACGAGCAGGACGAGGCCGAGGGTGAGCGCCGAGTGGGTCAGCGGGGGCAGCGCGACGCTCAGGGCCATGAGCACACCGCCCGCCACGGTCACCGGATGACTGCCGAAGCGGCGGCACAGGCGCCCCGTGAGCATCATCGTGATCACGGCGCCCGCCGAGACGCCGAGGAGCGCGAGGCCGAGCGTGCTCGCGGAGGCGCCGGTCTGTTCCTTCACGGCGGGGATGCGCACGACCCATCCCGCGAAGATGAAGCCGTCGAGCGCGAAGAAGACGGTGAGGGCGATACGGAGGCGGGTGAGGGGCGAGGTCCGCGGGCCGTCGTCCTTGACGGTCCCTAGTTTGTTTAGTGTCGGCACAAAGTCAGGATAGAGGGCAGCCCGGGTGTAGGGGAACGGCCTCGGCCGGGGCGACAGCTAGGGCGTGTCCGGCGGATCATGGCCGGGGTCGCGACGCTGATCCGCAGGACACGCCCCAGGGGCACTCCACCTGGTCGGCCCGCGGCGGACTGCCCGCACCGTGGCGGTGGCCGTCGCCGTGGCAGCGGGCACCGGCGGCGCTACCGCCGAGAGTCAGCTTCGACGCGCACGACGAAGCCGGGGGGGGGGCGTCCTCGCCGGGAGCCGCGTCCGCTACTGCGCGCCCAGGAGCTGGAGGATCCGGTTCACCGCTTCGACGATCGGTACGCCCAGCGCGCCGGCGGTCGCGGCCACGCCGGCGACAGCCATCAGGGCGCGCGTGCGGGCCTGCGGCTGGACCACGGCGTCAGGGGCGAGGACCGGCAGGGACTCGTCGATCGTCTGCGCGCCCAGAGGTGACACCTGCGCGCGCAGGAGCCGCAGCTCCTCCGTCAACGCGGCGATGGCGGAGGCCAGTTCAGGACCCATGGCGGCGGTCGGCGCCGCGTTCTTCACGATTCCCTTGTTGTTCGTGCCGCCGTTCATGATGACTTTGTCACCGACGTGGTAGTTGTCGCCGCTCATGACTTCGCCATCCCCACGTTGCCGGATCCGCCGTACATGTTGACGTTGTCCCCGAAGTGGTAGTTCCTGGGGTTGATCATGAGTGTCTCGACCTTCACCTGGAACTCGACCTCGGGGTTCTCGATCGCGTTCACGACGTAACCGACCAGCTCATGGAGATGCTGCGTGTTCTTGCTGGTCACCAGGGCTGTCGAGGCGCCGGATGTCTCGATGGCCAGCACCCAGTGGGTGGGGGCGGTCAGGACCACCCCCAACTCCACGGCGCAGAAGATCAGCGCCGTGACGGCGCCGAACCAGATGAGCCGGGAGATCGTGTTCGAGGTGTCCTCGGAGCCGAAGCGGGTAAGCCCGTTGACGATCCCCAGGGCGAAGGCCACCGACAGGACGATGCCGACGCGCTTGAGGAAGAGCATGGTCGCCTCACCGCGCCGCGGGGTGAGCAGGAACGTGTACACCCGCGTGATGTTCCTGAGCGGGTAGGCGGCACCGCCGACCCACAACAGCCGTTTACCGACCTTCAGGTTGACGCTGCCCCCGAGATGCGGGGGCAGTGGCGGCAGGGGCGGAGGAGCGACTCGGTTGTGCCAGGGCCTGTCGCTGGGGGACGCCTGAGATTTCGACGTCGGCGGAGGCTGCGGCGCCACCTCGGGTTTCTCGGGTGTCTCCATGCCCTGTCGATGCCCCCCGACGTGCGTGACGTCCATCAGCTGGACCGTGAACACTAGCGAGCCACAGGCCGAGAGCGCTGCTCGATATTCAGACACACATGAGACAACTCAGGGGAGACAACTCAGGGGAATGGCTGTGGCCCCGCCCGGACGGGCAGGGCCACAGCCGCGCACACTCGCGGGTGTCACACCGCGAGGACCTTGACCCCCGCCTCCTCGAAACGCTCCACCGTCCCGGGATCCACAGCGCTGTCGGTGACCAGCGTGCCGATGCGTTCCGTCGCGCAGATCCGGGCGAACGCGCGCTGGCCCAGCTTGCTGGAGTCCGCCGCGACGATGACCCGCTCGGCGCGCTCGCACAGCAGCCGGTTGATGGCCGCCTCCGCCTCGTCGTGGGCGGCGGCGCCGTGCGCGACGTCGAAACCGACGACACCGAGCACGGCCGTGTCGATGGTGATCTGACTCAGTACGCCGTCCGCCAGCGGCCCGATGAGCTCGTACGACTGAGGCCGGGCGACACCGCCCGTGACCACGATCTTGAACTGGGGCCGCACCGCCAGCTCGTTGGCGATGTTCAGCGCGTTCGTGACGATCGTGAGTGCGGGGGAGCCGGAGGCGAGGTCCGGGCGGACCGCGAGCGCGCGCGCCACCTCGGTCGTCGTCGTGCCGCCGGTCAGTCCGACCGCCTCGCCCGGCGTGATCAGTTCGGCGACGGCCTTGGCGATCCGCTCCTTCTCGGAGGCGTTGCGCGCGGTCTTGTAGCGCAGGGGCAGCTCGTACGAGACGCCGTGGACGACGGCGCCGCCGCGGGTGCGTACGAGCATCTGCTGCTCGGCGAGCTGGTCGAAGTCGCGTCGGATCGTGGCCGCCGACACGCCGAGGTCGGTCGCCGCCTCCTCGACATCCAGGCGCCCCCGCTCGACGAGCAGCTCCAGCAGGGACTTCCAGCGGGCGTCGCGGGACATCCGCGGCCTCCAATCGTCGATCTCCGGTGACCCTAGCGCACTACCAGATGCTTGGTTATGCTCGAAACATATCTATATCTTGCAGGAACGAGCATAAGCTCGGGAGGCGGTTCGAACGCGCCGTATTGCGGCGTATTGCGCCGTGCGTTTCGACGTATTCGACTGATTCGACTGGTTCGGCGTATGGGACCGGTCGACGGACACGACACATCAGGGAGTGGGCACGGCATGAGCCATGTCGAGAACGAGCTGAACAGCCAGCCGGAGTGCTGGACGCGCGCGGCGGGTCTGGCCGCGGGCGAGGCCGCCAAGCTGCCCGCGCCGGGGGAGCGCGTCGCGATCGTGGGCTGCGGCACCTCGTGGTTCATGGCGCAGGCCTTCGCCGCGCTGCGCGAGCAGTCCGGACAGGGCGAGACCGACGCGTTCGCCGCCTCGGAGTTCCCGGCCGGGCGCCCGTACGACCGGCTGATCGCGCTCTCCCGGTCCGGCACGACGACCGAGGTCGTCGAGCTCCTGGCCGCGGTCAAGGGCAGCGTCCGTACGACCGCCATCATCGGCGACCCGAACACGCCGATCGTCGAGGCCGCCGACGACGTGATCGTCCTGGACTTCGCCGATGAGAAGTCCGTCGTCCAGACCCGCTTCGCGACGACGGCGCTCACCCTCCTGCGCGCCCACCTCGGCCTGCACACCGAGCAGGCGGTCGCCGACGCGCGCACCGCGCTCGAGACGCCGCTGCCCGAAGGCCTCGTGGAATGCGGCCAGTTCACGTTCCTGGGACGCGGCTGGACCGTCGGCCTGGCGAACGAGGCCGCCCTGAAGATGCGCGAGGCGTCCCTGTCCTGGACCGAGGCGTACCCCGCGATGGAGTACCGCCACGGCCCCATCAGCGTCACCACCTCGGGCACCGCCACCTGGATGATCGGCGAGGCCCCCGACGGGCTCGCCGAGCAGGTGGGCGGCACCGGCGCGCTGTGGATCGAGGGCGGCCTCGACCCGCTCGCCGAACTCGTCCGCGCCCAGCGCCTCGCCGTCGCCGTCGCCGCCGCCCGCGGACTCGACCCCGACCAGCCCCGCCACCTCACCCGCTCGGTGATCCTCACCGCGAGCTGACCGCCGCCCGACCTGTAGAGCCTTCCGAACCTGTAGAGCCTTCCGAAAGGAGGGGCTGTGCCCCTCGCAGCAACCGGCGCGCTCGTCGCCGAGGCCACCGCGGCGCACACCGCGGTCGCCGCGTTCAACGTGATCACCCTGGAGCACATCGAGGCCGTCGTCGCGGGCGCCGAGGCCGCGGACGCGCCGGTGATCCTCCAGATCAGCGAGAACGCGGTGCGCTACCGCTACGGGCGGCTGCTGCCCCTCGCCCGGGCCGCGGCCGCCACCGCCGAGGCGTCCCGCGTGCCCGTGGCGCTCCACCTCGACCACGTCCAGAGCGACGAACTGCTCCGCCAGGCCGCCGACGCCGGGTTCAGCTCGGTGATGTACGACGCCGCCCGGCTGCCGTACGACGAGAACCTCGCGGCCACCCGCGCCGCCGCCGAGTGGGGCCACGCCAACGGGCTCTGGGTCGAGGCGGAGCTCGGCGAGGTCGGCGGCAAGGACGGCGCCGCCCCGCTCGACGCCCATGCGCCGGGCGCCCGCACCGACCCCGGCGAGGCCATGGCCTATGTGACGGACTCGGGCGTCGACGCCCTGGCCGTCGCGATCGGCTCCTCGCACGCCATGACCACCCGCACCGCGGCGCTCGACCACGACCTCCTCAAGCGGCTTTCCGAGGGCCTCGGCGTCCCGCTGGTCCTGCACGGCTCCTCCGGGGTCTCGGACGACGAACTGACGGCGGCCGTCCGCGGCGGCATCGCCAAGGTGAACGTCGGCACGGCCCTGAACATAGCGATGACGGGAGCCATCCGGGAGTTCCTCGCCGCACACCCCGACGCCGTCGACTCCCGCAAGTACCTGAGCGTGGGCCGCGAGGCGATGGTCCGCACCGTGACGGAACTGGTCCAGGTGATGCGCCGCTGACCCCCGCGACCACCCGGCCCCGGTACGAGGACCCCTCGTACCGGGGACAATGGCGTCATGGCAAGCCGGCCCGAACCGCACGCGCCCCCGCTCTTCCCGCTGACCCGGGAGCGCAGGGAGATCACCCCTGGCGCGGTGCACGTGCCCGGCTGGCTCGACGCCGCCGCTCAGCGCGCCCTCGTCGACGCCTGCCGCGGCTGGGCCGCGGGGCCGGTGCCCATGCGCCACACGCGACTGCCGGGCGGCGGTGTCATGTCCGTACAGACCGTGTGCGTCGGATGGCACTGGCAGCCCTACCGCTACACCCGCACGGCGACCGACGTGAACGGCGCCCGGGTGGCCCCCTTCCCCGACTGGCTGCGGGAGTTGGGCAGGCGCGCACTCACCGACGCGTACGAGGACGAGGCGGCCGGCGACGGCTACGACCCCGACACCGCCCTCGTCAACTTCTACGACGGCGCCGCCACCATGGGCCTGCACCAGGACAAGGACGAGCGGTCCCGCGCCCCCGTCGTCTCCCTCAGCGTCGGCGACACCTGCGTCTTCCGGCTCGGGAACACGGAGAACCGCGGCAGACCCTACGAGGACGTGGAGCTGGTCTCCGGGGACCTGCTCGTGTTCGGAGGGCCGTCACGGCTCGCCTTCCACGGCGTGCCGAAGGTGTATCCCGGCACCGGCGACCCCGCTACCGGGCTCGCCACGGGCCGCCTCAACCTCACGATGCGCGTCACCGGGCTCACCGGGCCTGCGTCACCCGGGAGGTGAGTTCACCCGCCGGGACCACACCGTTCACCGGATACGATGCGACACGGTGATCAGGGCGAGGAGTTGCTGATGCGTGGCAAGGCGGCCTCCGGGGCCGGGGGACAGACGGCGGGCGAGGCGGAGGGTTCCGCGCGTTCACCCCGTCTCGAACGGGGACGTGGCGCGCTCGGCCCCGCCCTCGAACTCGTGCACACCGGCCGCGCGCCGACCCGCGCCGTCCTCACCGCCGAACTGGGCGTGACCCGCGCCACGGCGGGCGCCGTCGCCGCCGAGCTCGAAGCACTCGGCCTCATCAGGATCGACGCCAAGCCCAGCGCCGCCGCCGGCTCGCAAGGGCGGCCCTCGCACCGGCTCTCCCTGGCCGAGGACGGGCCCGTCGCCCTCGCCGCCCAGGTCCACTCGGACGGCTACCGCGCGGCCCTCGTCGGCCTCGGCGGCCGGATCGTCGCGACCACGCCCGGCTGCGAGATCATCGACCCGGACCCGGCGCGCGTCCTCGGATCCGTCGTGGACGCCGGTGCCCGGCTGCTGCGCGAGACCGGGCGCCACTGCGTCGGCGCAGGCCTCGCCGTGCCGTCCGCGGTGGCCGAACCCGAGGGCACGGCCCTCAACCCCCTGCACCTCGCCTGGCCCGCGGGCGCCCCCGTCCGCGAGATCTTCGCCGAGCGCGTCCGCGAAGCGGGCATCGACCGGCCCGCGTTCGCCGCGAACGACGTCAACCTCGCCGCCCTCGCCGAGCACCGGCACGGCGCGGGGCGCGGCGCGCGCGACCTGCTGTGCGTCGCCACCGGCCACCGCGGCGTCGGCGGCGCCCTCGTCCTCGACGGCCGTCTGCACACGGGCAGTTCGGGCCTCGCCCTGGAGGTCGGGCACCTCACCGTGAACCCCGAGGGCCGGCCCTGCTACTGCGGCAGCCGCGGCTGCCTCGACGTGGAGACCGACCCGCTGGCGCTGCTCGACGCGGCCGGCCGCGAACCGGGACCCGACGGCTCCCTGCTCCATCAGGCCCGGGAGCTGATCGCCGGCAGCCTCGACGACCCGAAGGTGCGGATGGCCACCGAGGCTTTGATCGACCGCCTCGGCCTCGGCCTCGCGGGCCTGGTGAACATCCTGAACCCCGACCGCATCATCCTCGGCGGCCTGCACCGGGCGCTCCTCGACGCCGATCCGAACCGGCTGCGGGCCGTCGTCGCGGACCGGAGCCTGTGGGGCCGCAGCGGCGGTGTCCCCATCCTGGCGTGCACGCTCGACCACAACAGCCTCGTCGGCGCGGCCGAGTTGGCGTGGCAGCCGGTCCTCGACGACCCGCTCTCGGGCCTGGCTCCGGCCTGAGGACGCACGCGGACCGCCACGGACAGGGACACCCCCTGGTCCGCCGGGCGGGCCGACCGTGCACCATCACCGCCATGACCGGTGAATCGGCCCGCGCCTATCTGACCTCCCTCGAGAGCCGCCTCGTTGCGGACGGCTGCGCGACGCGCTGGGACGACTGGTTCGGCGTGCCCGTGCTCGTCGGGCGGCGGGCCGACTTCCGGATGCGCTGGATGGCCACCAACCTGCACCTGTTCACCGTCGCCGCCGCCGTCCCTGAGACCACCGTGCAGAGCGTCGACACGTTCACCTCGCAGGTCCTCACCTACGCGAAGAACAACAAGGGCGGCCTCCCGGTCGGAGCCCAGACCGGCGTCGCGGCCTTCCCCGTCCTGGTCAGCGAGCGCGTCGACCCGGCCGCCGTGGCCTGGGCCGAGCAGCAGCAGCGCAACCGCTTCGCCTGCTTCGCCCGCCCCGTCGTCGTGGACAGCGCCCAGCGCTACGTAGGCCTCTACCGCGGCAAGCCGGCCATCGGCCGGGTCTACGCCAACCACCTCATCGACAAGGGCGACCGCTACTTCCACGGGTAGTCCCGGGCGCCCTGTCCTGGCCCACCGCGAGCACCCCACGCGCCAGGTCGCCCCCCGAGTGGTGCCCCACCGCCAGCAGGTCGTCCAACGCGGCATCCAGCGGACCGTCCCCGCCGAGCGCGCGCAGGAACTCCCGCGCCTGCGCCACGCATTCGCCCCGCACCGCGTGCCGCAGCAGCGCCGCCGAGAGCAGCGGGGTGCGCCGGGCGGCATCCGCCACGGCGTCCGAGAGCGCGCCGAGGGGGCCACCCCAGGCCCGGCTCGCCAGCAGCGCGCCGCACAGGATGTCGTCACCGGACGGCGTGAGCCCGGGGCCGAGGCCGACGAGCGCGCGGGCGGCCCGCCGGACTTCGCTCGCGTCATCGGTGTGCAGGGCGTGGCGCAGGCCGGCGAGGCGGGCCACCAGCGGCGGCGGCAGGGGGTGAGCCCGTATGTCGAGCAACGCCGCCGCCTGCCGGACGCGCGCGGGGTCGGGCCGGGAGGGGACGTCCTGGACACGGGGCGGTGTCCAGGACGCCCCCGGCTCGAAGCGCACGGCGCCGATGGCGATCCCGCCCGCCCCGAGACCGGCCGGCTGCCCCCGGAGCGTGTCCAGCGGCCGCTCCACCGAGGAGAAGGGCAGGACGAACGCGTTCGGCAGCCGGATCGCGTCCCGGGTCACCACGGCGAGCGCGGGCAACTCCCGTTCCCCGGTGGCGAGATGGACCGCGTAACGGGTGACGGCGACGACGCGGGCCGACCGGTGCGGGCCGTGCAGGAGCGGGGCGACCGCCGCGCTGACCACTCCGGCGTAGCACGTCACACCGCCGTCTCCGGAGGCTCCTCGAAGGCGCGCAGCGCGTCCGTGAAGCAGCGCATCGGCGCGTGGGTGAGGCCCGCGCCGATCTGTCCGATGCCCGGCTCGCGGTGGGCGATGCCCGTGGTGACGACCGGTTCGAGGCCCGTGTCGACGACCTTGCGGATGTCCAGGCCGACGGGACTCCCGACGAAGTCGAGGCCGGGGAGGCGGTAGTCGCGGTGCCTGCCGACGGTGAGCGTCGCCATGTCCTGGCTGACGCGGCGGGCTCCTTCGGGTGTGCCGCCCACGAAACCGACGATCGCGGGGGCGGCGGCCAGCGCGAAACCGCCCAGGCCGTGCATCTCCGTGATCGCGCTGTCCCCGATGTCGGGATTGGCGTCGGCAGGCCCGTAACCGGCGAAGTAGAGGCCGTCCACGGGGGCGGCGGGCGCCGTGAACCAGGCGTCGCCGAGGCCGCTGACGCGGATGCCGACCTCGACACCGTTGCGGGCGAACGTCGTGACGACCGTCGAGTGCGGCACGCCGTGGCCGGCCATCAGCGCCAACTTGCTCGCCGCCATGGAGAAGTTGAGGAACCAGTAGTTGTTGTCGCGCAGGAAGTCGAGCGCCTCGATCCCGCCGAGGTCCGCGTGCCGGGCGAGTGCCGCCGACAGTTCGCGGGTCAGCAGGGCGCTCGCCGCGGTGTTGCGGCTGTGGCACTCGTCGCCCATCTGCAGGGCCTGCGCGGTGACCGACCGCAGGTTGACGGGCTCGGCGAGCGAGCCGAGCGCCGCCCGCAGGGCCGGACCGAGACGCTCACCCATCCAGCGCAGCCGCTCCATGACGTCGTCGCCGAGCGCGCCGTAGCGCAGACAGCGGCCCTGCCCCTCGTTGAGGTTGGAGTAGGCCCGCAGGCCCGTGGCCTCGTCCTCCACGACGAGCAGGGGCATGGACGCCGAGACGATGCCCGCCATCGGGCCGACCGCGTCGTGGTGATGGCACGGGGCGAAGCGGATCGCGCCGCTGTCGGCGAGCGCTTCCGCTTCCGGCGGCGTCGCCGCCCAGCCCTCAAGCAGGGCGGCGCCGACGACGGCGGCCCGCATCGGACCGCACATGTGCTCCCAGGCGATCGGCGGTCCGGCGTGCAACAGGAGCTTCTGCTCGGCGAGTTCGGGGACGAGTTCGCCGGCGGGGCGGACGTCCGTCCACATCGGCACGACGCCGAGGATCCGGCTCAGGGCCGTGGCGTTGGCGGCCTCGACGGCCGGGTGCGCCACAAGGCGGGCGAGCCGCGCGCCGAGTTCCGGATCGCCGGCCGCGGGCGGCCGCCAGTCGACGGCGGTCACGGTCGCGCCGGCGGCCCGCGGCGGCCCGGCGAACCCCTCGACACCGACGTTCACGACGTGCGGCACGGAGGTCAGCAGGCCCTGCGCCGGAACGGCCTGTACGGGGACGGCCTGTGCGGTCATGCGGTGTCTCCGATCCGGGAGGCGGCAGGGGTGAGCACCAGCTCGTCGCCCCCGGCGAGCAGCCCGGCGCACACCCGCGCGGCGGTCGTGCTGCTGTCGACGACGTACGCGCCCGCGTCGCGCAGAATCCGCTGTTGCGCGGTGAGACCCTGTGGGTCGGCGTCGGTGCCCACGACGAACGCGATCACGGGCGGCGCGTCGGCGGGCGCCTCGGCCAGCGCGCGGGCGAGCGCCCCCGCCGGGTCCCGCGCGGCGCCGTGTCCGATGACCACGTCGAGGACGACCGCCGCGCACGACGGATCGGCGAGCGCGGCCCGCAGATACGCGGTGCGCACTGTGGGATCGATCATCGGGTGCGGCCGCCCCGCGGTGAACTCGTCGTCGCCGAGATCGAGTACGAGATGACCGTCCGGCAGCGACGGGACGGCGCCCGGAATGGGCGGGGGAGCGGTGCGCGCGATGTCGCCGAGTACGGGGCCAAGCAGGAAGGCCGCCTCGTGGGCGAAGGTGCCGCCCGCGTACAGGGCCCTCAGCAGTCGGCGCGGTGCGGCCGGCGTGGGGACCTCGGGCAGCTCCTCGTCGGGGACGGGGCCGCCGACGGCGAGGGACGCGGCGCACCGTGCCGCCTCGGACAGGGTGGGCGCGAGCGTGATGCCGGCCGGGGCGGCGGCGGATTCCTCCGTGCCGAGGAAGCAGGCCACGACGGGCTTGGACAGCGTCCCGGCGTGCCGCAGCAGCCGCTCGGCCACCTGCGGGGCGGGCGGCTTGGACACCAGGACGATCACCTCCGTGGCGGGGTCCGCGGCCAGGGCGTCGAGCCCCGCCCGCATGGTCATCCCGCCCACGTCCGCGCTCACGTCACGGCTGCCCGTACCGATCAGATGGCTGACGCCCGCGCCCCTCGCGTGCAGCAGGCTCGACACCTGCTGAAGTCCCGTACCGGAGGCGCCGACCAGGCCGACGGAGCCGGCCCGCACCTCGTTGGCGAAGCCGAGGGGGATGCCGCTGATGACGGCGGTACCGCAGTCGGGCCCCATGACGAGGAGCCCGCGCCGTGCGGCCTCCCGTTTCAGGGACACCTCGTCCTCGACCGGCACATGGTCGCTGAAGACGAACGCGTGCATGCCGAGGCGCAGCGCCTTGAGAGCCTCGGCGGCCGCGTACGGGCCCGGGGTGGAGATCAGCGCGAGACTCGCGTCGGCCGGTGCGCCCACGAGCGAGCGCACCGCGGGCCCGGCCGTCGCTCCGGCGGCCGCGCCGGCGTCCGGTCCCTCGTCCGTAGCGGTCAGCGCCTCGACCACCTGGGCGAGCGCGGCGTCCACCGCGTCGGGGGCGCCGCGTACGGCGACGAGCAGGTCGTTGGGGCCGGCCGTCCGGCCCGGGTCGGTCAGCAGCCCCGAGCGCGCGAGGACGTCCTGGTTGGCTGGGGTGCCCATGACGAGGCTCACCGTTTCGACGCCCGGCGGCTCGGCCAGGCGGGCGGCGACCCTCATGAGGGCGACGGAGTCGGCGTACAGGTCCTTGTGCACGGCGTTTCGCAGCACCATGGTCACGACTCTAGGCAGCGGTGCGCCCTGCTGGGCATGGCTCGAAGTGCCAGAACCCGCGGGGCATTTACCGGCAACGGGTGACAATGACGCAATGCCGCCGCCCGCGGGCTCAGCGGCGGTCGCGGGCGGACAGCAGCCGGTGGGCGTGGACGGCCAGTTCGGTCTGGAGGCGGGCGCTCGGCCGGCGCTCCAGGCCTCCGGTGAGGCGCTCGATCTGCCGCAGCCGGTAGCGCAGGGTGTTGTAGTGCACGTGCAGCCGGGAGGCGGTCGTCACGCCGTTGCGGTCCTCCAGGAGGTAGACGCCGAGCGTCTCGACGAGGTGGCCCTCGTGCTCGGCGTCGTGCGCGAGCAGGGGACCCAGGGCGTCGTCGACCAGGGTCTGGAGCTCGGTCGCCGGCAGCTGCCCCAGGAGCCGGTACACACCCAGGTCCGCGTACCCGCGCACGAAGTCGGGGCCGTGCAGTTCGCGGCCGAGGGTCAGGGTCTGCGACGCCTCCTCGTAACTGTGGTGGTAGTCGGTGAAGTCCGCCCGCACGGTCCCGGCGGCGACGGCCACGTCCCAGTCGGGATGGGCGGCGGTGACCGCCGCGTGGAGGGTCTGACATCGGCCTGTCAGCGACGTCCCCGGCTCCATCAGGAGGACGAGTCCGCTCTGGCTCCCCCAGATGATCGCGTCGGGCCCCGCGGCCGCCCGCACGAGGGGCAGCAGCCGCTCCTCCAGGGCGAGTTCGGTGTCGGCGGGGCCGCCGACGCCGGTGGACGCGACCTCGACCAGCACGACCGCGCGGGGCAGCCGCAGGTTCCAGCCCATGGCGGCGGCCCGGCGTGCCGTCTCGGCGCGGTCGCGCGGCGGGCGTGACACCAGCTCCATCAGGAGCAGGGTGCGGTAGCGCTGCTGACGGCTGGCCAGGGCGCGCTCCTGGGCGGCGATGGTGGCCGCGACGGTCGTGGCGTGTTCGAGCGCCATCCGCTGGTGGTTCTCCAGCTCGGGAACGGACACCGGCACCGAGGTGCCGGGACCGGGAGCCGGCGGGGCGGGGTCCCGCTCGTCGCGCCACAGCGCCACGGAGCCGCTCGCGCCGGTGCCCGTCTCGATGGCGCGCTCGGCGGCGGGTGGTTGGTCGGAGGGCGGGGAGCCCGCGGAGGCGAGGATCCAGCCGTGTTCGTCGCGCACGGCAGCCGCGCAGCCGGACAGTTCGAGGAGGACGTTCATCAGTTCCTGGTAGGAGCCCCCGTCGAGGGCCACCGCGGTCAGCCGTTCGTGGATGGCCCGGGAGCGCTCCAGCTCCAGGGCCTGCCGGTTCAGGACGGTGCCGAGGACCTCGGACAGGATGTCGTTGAACATGACGGCACCCGGCAACTCGACGATCGGGAAGCCGAGTTCGTCGGCGACGGCCAGCATCACCGGCGGCAGCGCCGGCAGATAGGGCCCCACTTTGACGGCCAGGGCCGCGAGCCCACGCTCGGCGAGTACGGGAATCAGGGCGCTCAGCGCCTCCGCGTCGTCGCGCACGGCGTAGGCGGTGGTCAGCAGCAGCTCGCCACCGCGCATCCAGCGCACGATGTCGGGGACTTCCATGATGTTGACGACGCGGATACGGCGGCCGCGGCCGCTCGCCCCGGCGACGAGACGCGCGCCGCTGAGGCAGGGCAGGGCCAGCGCCTCACTCACCGTCAGGCCGGGAGAGAGGTCGAAGGGGACGGTCGGGGCGGAACCGATACCGATACCTGTCATGCGCAGCCACTATGCGACAACCGAGGGTGACCCGTAATACCCCGCGCGTAACTTCCATGTTTCCTGAGGTCGTCGGGGGCGTCACTTGTCAGTGGGTGTCAACGGCGGGCCGCTCATCCTGGCGTCCGGTGCCCATGACCGCCTCGGCCGGCCACGCCTACGGTGACCGGCATGACTCCCCGAACCGTGTGCGGGACAGCCGTGGTCGCCATCGGCGGCAACGCGCTGCTGAGCGGTGGCGGTCCCGCCACCGTCTCCGAACAGGTCGAGGCCGCGCGGCGTCTCGCCACCCCCGTCGTGGCGCTCGCCGACGCGGGGTGGCGGGTCGTGGTCACGCACGGCAACGGCCCGCAGGTCGGCTTCATCAAGCGCCGCGCGGACCTCGCGGCGGAGCTGGACCCCGAACTGCCCGCCCTGGACCTGGACATGTGCGTCGCCGACTCGCAGGGCGGCCTCGGACACATCCTGGCCACCGCGATCGCCGGGCGGCTCCACTCGCTCGGCCGGGACCCGGAACGGGTCGCCGCCCTCATCACCCACACCGTGGTCGACGCGGACGACGCCGCGTTCGCCCACCCCACGAAACCCATCGGCGCCTTCTACCCCGAGGCCAGGGCACGGGAGTTGGCCGGCACGCAAGGCTGGACGGTGGCGGAGGACTCCGGACGGGGCTGGCGGCGCGTGGTCCCGTCGCCCCGGCCGCTGCGGGTCCTCGAGACGGCGGCCGTACGGGCGCTGTCCGCGGCCGGACTCGTCGTGATCGCGGCCGGTGGCGGCGGCATCCCGGTGGTGGCGGACGGGCCCGACGGCCGCCGGGGCGTCGAGGCCGTCGTCGACAAGGACCTGACCTCGGCTCTGCTCGCCGCGGAACTCGACGCGGATCTCCTGGTCATCACCACCGGTGTGGAGCGCGTCGCCGTCGACTACGGCCGCCCCACCCAGCGCTTCCTGGACCGGCTCGACCCCGCCGAGGCCGAACGGCTGCTGGCGGAGGGCCAGTTCCCGGCGGGCAGCATGGGCCCCAAGATCCGGGCCGCCCTGGACTTCCTGGCCGGCGGCCCGGACCGCCAGGTGCTGATCACCTCACCACAGGCACTGGGCGCCGCCCTCGACGGACAGGGCGGCACCTGGCTCGGGCACGCCCCGGCCCCGACGCCTGTACGACCCACCGCGGAACCCACCGCAGAACCCCTCAACGGCACCGTCACGGCAGGGAGGCCGCAGTGATACTCGAAGCGGGACAGGGACCGATCGACGGCACGCACTATGTGCGGGCCACTCCGGAATCCGTCGGCTGGGGGCGGCTGCCCTGCCGCAGCACCACGCCGGCGCTCACGATCGACTCCGGTGACACCGTCACCTTCGACACCGTCTCGCACGAGGGCATCCTGGAGGACCAGGGCCGCGACCCGGCGGCCTTCTTCGGTGGGTACGGCATCGCCGCGACCGACGTCCTCACCGACGCCCGCCTCCTCGCGAAGTCCCCGCCGCCGCGCGACCCGGACGCGGACGGCCCGCACGTCATCACCGCCCCCGTCCACATCAGGGGCGCGGAACCCGGCGACCTCCTCAAGGTCGACGTGCTGTCCCTGCACCTGCGCGCCGACTACGGCGTCATCTCCAGCCGGCACGGGCGCGGCGCGCTCCCCGACCAGTTCGCCCGCACAGGACCGGAGTTCACGTTCTGCGAGGTCGAGCGGGAGGGCGGCCGGGACGTCGGAGTGATCCGGTACGGCGAGGGCCGGGCGGTCCGGTTCCCGCTGCGGCCCTTCATGGGGATCATGGGCGTGGCCACCGACACGGACCACCCGCAGCACACCGTCCCGCCGGGCCGGCACGGCGGCAACCTCGACATCAAGGAACTCGCGACGGGCTCCACGCTGTACCTGCCCGTGCAGACGGAGGGGGCGGGCTTCTACACCGGCGATCCGCACTACGCGCAGGGCAACGGCGAAGTCGCCCTCACAGCCCTGGAGGCGCCGCTGCGCGGCACGTTCCGGCTCAGCCTCCTCAAGGGCCACAAGGCCCGCGCGGCGTCCGAGACGCTCCAGTACCCGTTCGGGGAGACCGACCGGCACTGGATCCCCGTCGGCCTTCACGAGGACCTGAACGAGGCGATGCGCGCTGCCGTCCGGGCCGCCGTCCGCTTCCTCACGGACCGCTTCGGCATGGACAGCGTCGCCGCGTACGCCTACCTCAGCGCGGCCGCGGACTTCGAGATCTCGCAGGTCGTCGACGAGGTCCAGGGCGTCCACTGCCTCATCCGCAAGGCGGACTTCCCGGGCTGACCGCCCGACCGACACGGAACGGGAGCCCCGCATGACTCAACTGATACTGCGTCAAGCACGCGTCGAGCAGAGCCCGTCGGTCAGCGACGTGGTGATCGACGGCGGCCGGGTGCGGGCCGTCGGGGACGCCTCGGGCCTGGACGCCGACGAGGTGATCGACTGCGCGGGCCGGGTCGTCCTGCCCGGCTTCGTCGAACCGCACCTCCATCTCGACAAGGCCCTTCTGGACAGCGTCCGGCCCAACCCGGACGGGACCCTCGCCGGGGCGATCGCCGTGACCGGCGAGCTGAAGGCCGCGTTCACGTACGACGACGTACGGGCGAGGGCGCGGCGCGTCCTTGAAGCGGCGGTCCTCAACGGCACGACCGTGATCCGCGCCCACCCGGACGTCGACCCGATCGCGGGGCTGCTCGGCGTCGAGGTGCTGCTCGAACTGCGCGAGGAGTACCGCGAGGTGGTGGACCTCCAGATCGTGGCGTTCCCCCAGGAAGGCGTCCTGAGGTCACCCGGCACCGAGAAGCTGCTGGTCAAGGCGCTTGCGGCGGGCGCCGACGTGATCGGCGGCTGCACTTACAACGAGGCCACCCTCGACGACTGCCACCGTCACGTCCGGCTCGTCCTCGACCTCGCGGCGCGGCACGGCGTACCGGCCGATCTGCACGCCGACTTCGCCGACGACGCCACCGATCCCCGGTACGCGCTCGCCGAGTTCATCGCCGGTGAGACGGCGCGACGGGGCCTGGGCGGACGGGTGACGCTCGGCCATATGACCTCGCTCGGCGGCCGGGCGCCCGAGGACCGGGCGCGGGCGATGGCGGCTCTCGCCGACGCGGGCGTCGCGGTCGTGCCGCTGCCCGCGACCGACCTGCACCTCAGCGGCCGCCGCGACACCCACGCGGTCCGTCGGGGGATCGCCCCGGTACGCGAACTGTGGGACCACGGCGTGCTCGCCGCCTGCTCCTCCAACAACATCCGCAACGCCTTCACCCCCTTCGGGCGCGCCGACCCGCTGGACACGGCGCTGCTCCTCGCCCAGACCGGCCATCTGTCCGGGCCCGCCGACCTCCACCGGGTGCTGCGCATGGTCACGCACGACGCGGCCCGCGTGGTGGGCATCGCCGACGACTACGGCGTACGGCCCGGCGCCCGCGCCGACCTGGTGGTCCTCGACACGCAGATCTACGACGACATCGTCCTCGACCGGCCCGAACGCGCCCAGGTCGTCAAGGCGGGGAAGGTGGTGGCGCGCACGAGCAGGACCAGCGAACTCCTCATCCACTGACCCCCACCGGATCTCCCACCCACGCCCCCACATGCCTCCGCACGGCACCCGCGCTCTGCCACCCGACTCCAGCAGATCCAGCAGATCCAGCAGAGGAATCCCCATGCGCGAACGCCTCTCTCACGAAATCGTTGCCTCCGTACTCGCCGGCCTGACGGCGTTCATCGGAGGGACCGCGCTCCATCTCCCGCCCTGGGCGATCTTCATCTCGTGGGCGGCCGTCTTCGCGCTCGGCGGGCCGAGCTGGGCGAACGCACGCAGGCTGTGGTGCACGATGCCCGCGGGCTCCACGTTCGCCCTGATCATCGTCTTCGTCGACCAGCACGTGGGCATGGCCTTCGGCGACAGCCAGATCGCCCAGGACGCGGTCCTCGCCCTGATCATCCTGGTCGTCAACACCGCCCTGATGTACACGGGCCGGATCAAGATGTTCTCGCTGATCCCCGGCATGTTCTTCGGCTTCGCCAGCTACTTCGGCACGCTCTTCGGCGGCTTCGGCTTCAAGCCGGGCAACATCTGGGCGGCGTGGGTCTGCGTGGTCGCCATGAACGCGCTCGGGCCGGTCTTCGCGTACCTGTCCAACCGGCTCATGTACCCGGTCCTCTCGCCGGTGCCGACGTCGGTCGTGGCCTCCGCGGGCCCCGTGCACCACGACGGCCGCACGACACAGGCCGGAACCGCGCAGGCCGAGTAGGGCAGGCTGCGCCGAGAGTAGGGGAAGGCAAGCGCCGTACTCCCCTGGTGGTACACGCGGTGCCGCTGGCTGTACGACGACTTCGACCCCCCTTCGGAGCGATTCTCGAGTCATCGAGAAGACGTGAACACACGTTCCGAGGAGATGACTCTCATGCAGACCCTGGCGAACTGGGACGGCGGGCCCGGCCCGTGGATCCTGTTCTTCCCGCTGATCTGGGCGGCCGTCGTCATCGGCGTCGTCACGCTGCTGCGGCGTACCGGGTGGCGCGGGCGCCGCCGGGGCGGCCCGTGGCGGCCCGCCGCCGACGAGAACTCGCCCCTCGCCGTCCTCGGCCGTCGCTTCGCCGCGGGCGAGATCGACGAGGACGAGTACTGGCGCCGCAGCTCCGTCCTGAACGAGGAGTTCGGCCGCACCAAGGGCGGTGCGGAGTGAGCACCGCCACGCGCACGCGGACCGCGGCCCGTGTCGTCGACGCCGTGAAGGTCTACGGCGGCGGCGACACCGCGGTCCGCGCACTGGACGGCGTGAGCGTCGGCTTCGAGGCCGGCAGGTTCACCGCGATCATGGGTCCCTCCGGCTCCGGCAAGTCCACGCTCATGCACTGTGCGGCGGGCCTCGACACGCTCAGCGCCGGTTCCGCCTTCATCGGCGACACCGACCTGAGCGCCCTCGACGACCGCCGTCTGACCCTGCTGCGCCGCGACCGGATCGGCTTCGTGTTCCAGGGCTTCAACCTGGTGCCGACGCTGACGGTCGCGGAGAACATCACGCTGCCGATGGACCTCGCGGGCGCGAAGGACGGCGACGCGTCCAGGGAGTGGATCGACGCCCTGGTCGACGTCGTCGGACTGCGCGACCGGCTGCACCACCGCCCGTCCGAGCTGTCCGGCGGGCAGCAGCAGCGCGTCGCCGTGGCCCGGGCCTTCGCGGGCCGCCCCGACGTCGTCTTCGCCGACGAGCCGACCGGCAACCTCGACTCGCGTTCCGGCGAGGAGGTCCTCGGACTGCTCGGGCGGGCCGTGCGGCAGATGGACCGTACGGTCGTGATGGTCACCCACGACCCGGTGGCCGCCGCCCACGCCGACGAGGTCGTCTTCCTCGCCGACGGCCGCCTGGTCGACCGGATGCCGGACCCCACCGCGGACAAGGTCCTCGACCGCATGAAGGCATTCGACGCGTCCGGCGGCGCACGACGCGAGGGTGAGGGGCCGTCATGAGTTCCCTCAGTACCTCCGCGCGCCTGAGCCTGGCGTCGCTGCGCGCCCACAAGCGGCGCTTCGCCGGCACCTTCCTGGCCATCCTGCTCGGCGTCGCCTTCCTCGCCGGCACCCTCGTGATGGGCGACACCCTGCGCGCCAGCTTCGACACCCTGTTCGGCAACGCGTCGAGCGGCACCGACGCCGTCGTCCGCAGCACCAACGTGATCACGACCCCCGGCCAGCGGCAGGGCACCCGGCAGCCCGTCCCCGCGTCGCTCGCCGGGAAACTGGCGAGCACTCCGGGTGTCGCGGCCGCGGTGCCCGACATCCAGGGCGCGGGCCAACTCGTGGGCAGCGACGGCAAGGCGATCGGCGGCCAGGGACCGCCCACGCTCGCGGGCAACTGGATCACCGACCGCCGGCTCAACCCCTACCGCCTCGCGCAGGGACACGTACCGTCGAAGACCGGCGAGGTGGTCGTCAACCGGGGAGCCGCCGACAAGGGCGGCCTCAAGATCGGCGACACCACGACCCTGCGCACGCCCGACCCCGTCAAGGTGACGATCGTCGGACTCGCGACGTTCGGCGGCGAGGACGGCATGGGGCAGGTGACGTTCACCGGCATGACCCGGGCCGACGCCGAGAAGTACCTCACTCCCGAGCCCGGCGAGGCCGCCTCCATCCAGGTGCGGGCCGGCCCAGGAACCAGCCAGCGGGAACTCGTCGACGCCCTGACTCCCGTACTGCCCAAGGGAGTCGAGGCCATCACCGGCCAGGCGTCCGCGCAGGAGAACACCGACATGATCTCCGGCCAGTTCCTCACCCTCTTCACCACGTTCCTGCTCGTGTTCTCCGGCATCGCCCTGCTCGTGGCGACGTTCTCGATCCACAACACGTTCGCGATCGTCGTCGCCCAGCGCACCCGTGAGAACGCGCTCCTGCGCGCCCTAGGCGCCTCCCGCCGCCAGGTCACCGCGGCCACACTCGTCGAGGCGAGCGCAGTCGCCGTCCTCGCGTCCCTCGCCGGTCTCGCCGGCGGCATCGGCATCGCGGCCGGACTCCAGGCACTGTTCCCCGTCATCGGCTTCCCGTTCCCCGACGGCGCCCTCGTGATCAGCGGCCTGTCCATGCTGCTCCCGATCGCCGTCGGCATCCTCGTCTGCCTCGGCTCCGCGCTCCTGCCCGCGCTGCGCGCCGGACGCACCGCACCCCTCGCTGCCCTGCGCGAGACGGCCGTCGACCAGTCCGGCGCCTCGCGCCGCCGCGCCGTCCTCGGCACGGCCCTGGGACTCGCGGCGATCGCCGTCATCCTCGTCGGCGTCCTCGCCACACCGTCCGTCTGGCTCGCGGGACTCGGCAGCGTGCTGATCCTCGCCGCGTTCGTGGTGCTCGGCCCCGTCGCCTCGTCGCGCGCCGTACGCGTCCTCGGCAGCCCCCTCGACAAGCTGCGCGGCGTCACCGGCGCCCTCGCCCGGCGCAACGCCCTGCGCAGCCCGAAGCGCACGGCGGCCACCGCGAGCGCGCTGATGATCGGCGTCGCCGTCGTCTCCCTGTTCACCGTCTTCGGCGCCTCGCTGAAGGCGACCATGGACCAGACCGTGTCCCGCTCGTTCGCCGGTGATGTCGCCGTGTCCTCGCCCTCGTTCGGCGCGGGCGGCAGCGGCCTCAGCCCGGGCCTTGCCCCCGCCATCGCCCGGCAGCCGCAGGTCGCGACCGCCGTCGGCCTGGGCAAGGGCGTAGCGGACGTCGACGGCGCGGGCCGCGCGCTCACCGTCACCGACCCGGCCGCGCTCGCCAGGTCCTTCGACCTCGGCACCGTGCGCGGCTCCCTCGATCACCTCGGCACGACCGGCATCGCGATCACCAAGAAGGAGGCCGGCAAACAGCACCTCGAACCCGGCAGCACCGCCCGCCTCGCCTTCACCGACGGCCGACGCCAGAACTTCACCGTCCGCGCGGTGTACGGCCGGTCCGAGCTCGCCGGTGACTACGTCATCACGCGCGAGGCATGGGCCCCGCACCGCGCCCAGGACTCCGACACGCTGATCGCCGTCACGTTCAAGGACGGCGTGAGCACGGCCGACGGCAAGGCCGCCGTCTCCAAGATCGCCGCGGCGTACGGGAATCCGGACGTGCAGACACGCGACGAGTACGCGAAGTCGTCCGCGAGCGGCATCGACATGATGCTGACCCTGGTCTACGCGCTGCTGGCCCTCGCCGTGCTGATCGCCCTGCTCGGCATCGCCAACACGCTCACCCTGGCCGTCCACGAACGCACGCGTGAGCTGGGCCTGTTGAGGGCAGTCGGCCAGTCCCGCGCCCAACTGCGGGCCATGGTCCGGTGGGAGTCCGTCCTGGTCGCCGCGTTCGGTACCGCGGGCGGTCTGCTGCTCGGCGCATTCCTCGGCTGGGTCCTGGTCGAGGCGTCGGACGGCACGAGCGACAGCGCGTTCGCGTTCGCCCTGCCCCCGTTCCAGCTCGTCGTCGTCGCCCTGGTGGGCCTGGCCGCGGGAGCCCTGGCGGGCCTGCGTCCGGCCCGGCGCGCCGCACGCCTGGACGTGCTGCGGGCCATCGCCACGGAGTGACGTGAGCCGGGCTGGTCACCGCCCGGTCAGCCGACAACGGCCGACCGGGCGGGAGCATGTCGGGCCGTGCGGCGGTCCACCGGGGAAGCCGGCTCGGTGAGTTCGGGGAAGGCGTCCTCGACCCGGTACTCGGGCCCCGGCTCCTGAGCCGTCGTCGGGGACGGCGCGGGGAGCGTGAACCAGACGACCTTTCCGTGCTCGCCCTGCGGCCGCGCTCCCCAGCTCTCGCTGACGGCGGCCACCAGGGCGAGGCCCCGGCCGCAGGTCGCGACCGGGTCGGCCTCGCACACCTGTGGCAGATGCGGGTCGTGGTCGTGCACCGACACTGTGAGCCGGTCGAGCAGCAGCTCGATCTCGACGGTGCACATCTTGTCGGGACCGGCGTGCCGGTGGACGTTGGTGAGCAGCTCGGTCACGCCGAGTGTCGCCTGGTCTATCAGCGGATCCAGGTGCCAGTAGCGCAACTGCGCCGAGATGATGCGGCGAACCTGGCGGATCCGCGACGGCAGGGCCTGGAGCTCCACCGTGCAATGCCTGCTTGGGTGGCTGATCACGGCTGCGACTCCCCGAATTGAAGGTCCGGAAGAAGGCGGAGTACCGATCCAGCAGGGGGCCGCGAGAAGCAGGGGCCCGCCTGCTGCGTGTCCGGCGGGCTGGTTCGCAGCGTTATCGCCGGTAAACCCTGAGTAGTGATGTGTGACCAGACTGACCCAGGGGGTGCGAGCCTGCAACTCGCGGACGGGGCCCCCGCGCAGGCGCCGGGCTACGTCCGCCGGCCGCGCGCCCTGTGCACCGCCTCCAGGAAACGGCGGGTCGTGGACGGTCCGCCGTCGCCGGAAAGGCGGGCGGCCGGGGCCGCCGCGTCGCGGTCGGCGCCGAGTTTCAGCAGGTAGCGCCTGCCGCCGACATCGGCGAGCGCCCGGTCGCCCGGCGCGAACCAGGCCTTGCCGGCCCGCACGTCCTTGAGCGGCGCGCTGTCGATTTCGCTGCCGTAACTCGTGAGCAGTTCGAGACGGCCGCCCTCGATGCGGACCTCGCCCGCCCGGGTGAGCGAGCGCAGAAGTCGACCTATGCGCACACCCGTCGCTGTGAACTCCGGCTCCGCCATGTCGTTCCACCCCTCTCGCCGGGAGCGCTCACCGGCTCCGCTATGCAGTCTGCCCTCACACGGGCCCCGGCACCAGCGCGTCGGGGGACAGGCCTTCCTTTGGGTTGCCCAAAGGTGTGTTTATGCAGGTGAGAAGCGTGCGGAAGGTGTTTATGATCGGGGCGTCCGACCGGTCGTACGGCCGGATACGGACGGCGTCGGACCGGCGCGCCGAACGACGCGAAGGAGCCATGCGGTGAGCACCCCTCAGCAGCACCCGTCAGCCACGTCAGTCCCGTCAGTCATGCCAATCACGTCGGACACGTCAGCCACGTCGTCCACGCTGGACACGCTCGACGTGGACCACACCGACGCCGACTACCGGAGCTGGCTGAAAGAGGCCGTGCGCAAGGTCCAGGCCGACGCCAACCGGTCGGCCGACACCCACCTCCTGCGCTTCCCGCTCCCCGAGGAGTGGGGCATCGACCTGTACCTGAAGGACGAGTCGACGCACATCACCGGCAGCCTCAAGCACCGGCTGGCCCGCTCCCTGTTCCTGTACGGCCTGTGCAACGGATGGATCCGTCCCGGACGCCCCGTCATCGAGGCGTCCAGCGGCTCGACCGCCGTCTCCGAGGCGTACTTCGCGAAGCTCATCGGGGTGCCCTTCATCGCCGTGATGCCCCGCACCACCAGCTCCGAGAAGATCCGCCTGATCGAATTCCACGGCGGCCGGTGCCACTTCGTCGACGACCCGCGCACGATGTACGACGAGTCGGCGGCCCTCGCGGTCGAGACCGGCGGCCACTACATGGACCAGTTCACGTACGCGGAGCGGGCCACGGACTGGCGCGGCAACAACAACATCGCCGAGTCGATCTACCGGCAGCTGGAACTCGAGCGCTACCCCGAGCCCACCTGGATCGTCGCGACCGCCGGCACCGGAGGCACCTCGGCGACCATCGCCCGGTACGTCCACTACATGCAGCACGACACCCGCATCTGCGTCGCCGACCCGGAGAACTCATGTTTCTTCGAGGGCTGGACGACCGGCGACCCCGACGTCACGTGCGACTGCGGGTCCCGTATCGAGGGCATCGGCAGACCCCGTATGGAGCCGAGCTTCGTGCCCGGCGCGATCGACCGCATGATGAAGGTGCCGGACGCCGCGAGCGTCGCCGCCGTACGCGCCCTGGAGGGAGCCATCGGCCGCAAGGCGGGCGGCTCGACCGGCACGGGCCTGTGGAGCGCGCTGAAGATCGTCGCCGAGATGGTCGCCGAGGGCAGGACCGGCAGCGTCGTCACCCTGCTGTGCGACCCCGGGGACCGCTATCTCGACAAGTACTACTCCGACGAGTGGCTGGCCGACCAGGGCCTGGACATCGCGCCGTACACCCGTGCCATCGAGACGCTGCTCGCGACGGGCGTCTGGCCGAGCTCTTAACTCGCCTTGGAATCGCGGGAGTTCGTCGCGATCCTGCGGTCGAGCGCCGACACCGCGTCGCGGAACGCGCGGCCGAGCCCGGCGCGGCCGAGGCGCAGACCCATCCGGAACGCGGCGGCCCCGTCGGCCGCGAACGTCCACTGCACCCGCGTCCCGCCGGTGCCCGACGGCGTCAGCCGCCACTCCTCGACCAGGGCCCGCACCCCCGGCGCATTGGTCTCGTCCACCCGGTACGCGTACACCTCGTCGGGATCGGCCGCGAGGATCGTCTCGCGCATCCAGGCCCCGCCCCTGAGCCGCACCTCGCGCCCCGCGCCGCCGTCCGTCGGACGGACGGCGGTGACCGCGGAGAACCACTCGGGCCAGCCCGCCACGTCCTCGGCGAGTGCCCGGAACACCGCCCGCGGCGGGGCGGCCACCTCACGGGCGAAGACCAGGCGCAGCGGTGCGGACTCGGTGAACTCGAGCCCCACGGGCGTCAGTCGGCGTGCCATGGACGTGTCGCCCCCAAGCGGAATCGGTCGGTGGTCAGGCAGGGGTCACCATAGCCGTCGAGCTGTCAGATGTCTGTACCTGTGTCGGGCTCGCCCGCGATGACGAGCCGCAGCTCGTCGGAGATCTCCGCACGCACCTCCGCGGGCAGCCCCGCGTCCGTCACGAGCGTGTCCACCTGGTCGAGCGAGGCGAACGAACTCAGGCCCACCGTCCCCCACTTGGTGTGGTCGGCGACAACGACCACCCGGCGCGCGGACTGCACGAGCCGCCGGTTGGTCTCCGCCTCCGCCAGGTTCGGCGTCGACAGGCCGGCCTCCAGCGATATGCCGTGCACACCGAGGAACAGCACGTCGAAGTGGAGCGCCGCGATGGCCTGGTCCGCGACGGGCCCCACCAGCGAGTCCGACGGCGTCCGCACCCCGCCCGTCAGGACCACGGTCGCGGCGCCCTGCCGCTGCCCCGACGTGCGCTGCGCGTTGTGGAACACGTCCGCCACCCGCACCGAGTTGGTCACCACGGTCAGGTCCGGCACGTCCAGGAGATGGTGGGCAAGGGCGTAGGTCGTCGTGCCGCCGGACAGCGCGATCGCCGTGCCCGGCGCCGCCAGGGCCGCCGCGGCCCGCGCGATGTCCTCCTTGGCGCTGAGCTCGAGCCCCGACTTCGCCTCGAAGCCCGGCTCGTGCGTACTCGCCTCGACCACCGGGACCGCGCCGCCGTGCACCTTCTCCAGGACGCCCTGCCGGGCGAGCGCGTCGAGATCACGGCGGACCGTCATGTCCGAGACACCCAGCTTGCGGGTGAGTTCATTGACCCGGACGCCGCCTCGACGCCGCACCTCGTCGAGGATCAGGGCCCGGCGCTGCTCCGCGAGGAGGTTCTGATTCTCGCTCACGTCCTTGTCGGATCCCTTCGCCTCGTCACAGCCGTCCACGGTCGCCACATCCTCGCACGCGCCACCGACACCCGTACCACTGCCCGCTCGCGCGGCCCGTATGACGTGCGGTCGCACGGATGGGGGAGATTCCGTGAGGGCGGATGCGTAGCGCGGGCGTCAGCGGGGATTCTGATTCCGGCACCACACGTACACGTCAATCGGGGGAACCGAACGGTGGAGCGTGACACGGCGGCCGAGACCGCTCTCGAACTACTGGTCCACGGCGTGGGGGGCACCACACCCGCGGCGATGCTCGACGACCCGCGCACGGTCCGCGTCTCCGGCGACGACACGGCCGCGGTCTACCGCCGCGCCGCCGACGTCGACGCGGAGAAACGCCCCGACGACTACCGGGGCAAGCCCGTTCCCGAGGCGTACGTCTGGTGCAACCTCACCTCGGGCAACGGCTCGCGCGCCTTATGGCTGTTGCTGCTGCCCTTCATGGTCGTCAACCTCGCCCACTGGATGCGTCCCGACGCCCACCGCCGGACGCGGACCGTGCGCGCCTACGGCCTCCTTGTGCGCCTCGCCGGCCTCAGCCTCACCGTCCTCCTGGTCGCCGCGGCCTGCGAGGTGGCGCTCGATCTGACGGCCTGGCAGTGCGCGGGCACGCACGCGTGCGCCGAAGGACGCTCCTGGCTCGGCTTCCTGGCGGTCGACGCGCACGGACACGGCGGCTGGTGGAGCCAGCCCGGCCGCCGCCTCGCCCTCGCCTCCGCCGTCCCCACCGCCCTCACCACACTCCTGTGGTACCTCTCCCACCGCACCTGGAGCGCGTATGAGTCCCAGCAGCCCCTTCCTCACCAGCCCGACCCCGACGAGGCCCCCACCACCGCGCTCGGCAGGCCCGGGTTCTGGTACGGGCGCCGCCTCGTCGCCCGGCTGCGCGCCGCGCACACCGCCGCGGGCCTGCTCACCGTCGCGGCGGCCGTCGGCACCTCCGCCGCCAGGTTCGACCGCGAGAGCGGCGGCCCCGCCCTCCTCGACGTGCTCGGCCGGCTCCTCGACGGCGCCCTCGTCGTGGGCGCGGTCATCGTCATCTGGGTGGTGTGCCGCAGGGGCCGCAGCGAGCACAAGATCGACCGGACCCTCGACCGCACCCTCGTCCGCCGTCTGCCCGCGGCCGCACTCACCCTCCTCGTCCTCACCTTCCTCTACGCCGGCTGGTCACGCCCCGAGTGGCGGTCCCACGGCCGGCTCCCCGGCGACGCCACGTTCGGCGGCATCGTCCTCGTGCAGGGCGCGCTGATCGTGGCGCTCGCCCTGGTCGCGCACGCCATCCACCGCCGCGCCCGCGACTCCCGCGCCGCCCTGCGCGGCCTCGGCGGCCCCGCCACCGCGATGCTCGCCTGCGCCCTGGGCGGCGTGATGTCCGGAGGAGTCGCCCAGCGCGTCGCCGACTGGCTGGACGGCCCCGGCACCCCGGGCGCGGACAGCACCTTCGCCGGACCGCCCGTCCTGCTGTCCTGGCAGGCCTCCGTGATCCCGCCCCTCCTGGTCGCCGTCGCCGTGGTGTGCGCGATCCTCGCCGTACGCACCCTGCGCCTCAAGCGCATCGAGGCCGCCACCCTCGCGACCGACTACCCGGGGGAGCCCGAGGACGCCGCCCGCACCAGCCGCATCGCCGGCACGCGCGCGCGTGCCGCCCTCACCGACCAGGCGCCCATGATCATCGGCGTCGTCTCCGCCGTGACCCTCTTCCTCGGGGCGGGGGCACTCGTCGGCGCCTGGGCCACCCATCAGGTCCCCGGCCGGGCCGCGCAGGGCGCGCCCGACATCGTCGAGGGCGCCGCCCAGACCGCGCAGGCGATGGGCTCCTGGCTCATCGGCCTCGGCTTCATACTCTTCGTCACCTGGGGCAGGCGCGCCTACCGCGACGCGTCGGCCCGCCGGACGATCGGCATCCTGTGGGACGTCGGCACGTTCTGGCCGCGCGCCGCACACCCCTTCGCGCCGCCCTGCTACGCGGAGCGCGCCGTCCCGGACCTGACCTGGCGCATGGCCACCTGGACCCGCACCACCGGCGGCCGTCTCGTCCTGTCGGGCCACTCCCAGGGCAGCGTCCTCGCCGCGGCGGCCGCCTGGCAGCTGCCCCCCACGGTCCGCCGACGCGTCGCCCTGCTCACCTACGGCTCACCCCTGGAGCGGCTCTACGGACGCTGGTTCCCCGCCCACTTCGGCCCCGAGGCGCTCACCGCTCTGCACCGCCAGGTCGACTGCTGGCGCAACCTGTACCGCAAGACCGACCCGATCGGCGGGCCCGTCCGGCTGCCCGGCGAAGGCGGCCCCCAGGTCGACCACCCGCCCCTCAAGGACCCCCTCGCCTACGGCCGCACCGAGCAACACCCGCTGCCCGCGGCGATCCTGGGCCACTCCGACTACCAGGCCGACCCGGTCTTCGCCGAGGAGCGGGCCCGCCTGCTGGCCCGTCTGCGCCCGGAGGTCCCGGCACCACGCCCGGACGGAGAGGCCGCCGAGTCCGCCGGATCTCAAGGCAGTTCGGGCAGGTCCGCCTCGTAGAGCAGGGTCAGGTCGTCCTTGGTCGGCTCGGCGAGCTGGGCGACCCGGCCCGCGTGGCGCTCCACCATCGACTCGAAGGTCTGGCGCGCCGTGCGGCCGTTGCCGAAGGCGGGCCCCTTCGGGAGCGCCGTGAAGTGCTTCAGAAGCGCTTCGGACGCGCCCTCGCCGAGCCGGTACTCGTGCTCGTCGGCCTGCTGCTCCACGATCCTCAGCAGCTCCTCCGGCACGTAGTCGGAGAACGTGATGGTCCGTGAGAAACGGGACGCCACACCGGGGTTGACCGAAAGGAAGCGCTCCATCTCGGCCGTGTAGCCCGCGACGATCACCACGACGGAGTCGCGCTGGTCCTCCATCAGCTTCACGAGGGTGTCGATGGCCTCACGCCCGAAGTCGCGACCGGAGTCCTCGGGGGACAGCGCGTACGCCTCGTCGATGAACAGGACGCCGCCGTGGGCGCGTTGGAAGGCCTCCTGGGTGCGGATGGCGGTCGAGCCGATGTGTTCACCGACCAGGTCGACCCGCGACACCTCGACCAGATGGCCGTTCTCCAGGACGCCGAGCGAGGCGAGGATCTCGCCGTACAGGCGTGCCACGGTCGTCTTGCCGGTGCCGGGGGAGCCCGTGAACACCAGGTGGCGCCGGACGGAGGCCGCCTTGAGGCCCGCCTCCTGGCGGCGCCGGCCCACCTCGATCATGTCCGTGAGGGCGCGCACCTCGCGTTTGACGCTGTCCAGACCCACCAGGGTGTCGAGTTCACCGAGGACGTCCGTCGGCGTACGGGTGGTGGCCGGTGCCTCCACGGAGGGCTCCGTCGCCCGCTGGCCGGGCAGCGCGCTGAGCAGTCCCACGGTCTGGGTGGCCGTCTGCACGGCGGGCGCGGGCGCGGCTGTCCTGCCGGCCGGACGGACCCCGCCGCTCTCGTCGCTCGTGCACTCCTCGACGACGGGTCCGTCCTCGGCGAACTCGTAACCACCGCGTGAACACCGTTCCGTACGGCACTTCTTGAGCGTCGTGCGGCAGCCGTCGATGATGTGGAAGCCGTAGCCCTCGCTGCCCGTGACGCGGCAGCCGTGGAAGCCTCCCCGGCCCTCAGCCGACACGTAGAAGCCGGCCTCGGTGGGGGAGGTGACCGTGCAGCGCTCGATCGTCGGGTCGGCGCCCTTGGTGACGATGACACCGGTCTGGACGGCGTCGACGGTGCAGCCGGCGAGGGTGCCGCCGCTGCCGTGGTCACGGAACCAGGCGCCGGTCGCGGCCTCGCGGATGCGGCAGTCGTCCAACTGTGCGGTGGCTCCGTCGCTCACCGACACGGCCGTGTTGCGTACTTGGGAGAGGTCGCTGTCGACGACGTCCACGCGCGAGCCCCGGTCAAGGACGAACAGGGCGTCCGGCACGTCGTGCACGCGGCACGATTCCAGGACGGCGGCCGCACCGTCGCTCACCCACACCGCGGGGTAGTCCCCCGTACTGTCGTGGATCTCGCACTGGTTGGCGTCCACGCGTGTGCCCGGGTCCCACACCGACAGGCCGTTGCGCCCGAACCGGCGCACCGTCGAGCGGGTCAGCGTCAGGACCGACCGGGAGCGCAGGTCGATCGCGTTCTCCGGGATGTCGTGGATACGGCAGTCGGCGAGGGTGAGGACCGCGTCCGTGTCGAGCGTGACACCGTCCGACGTCGTGCGGTGCACGTCGCAGTCCGTGAGGTGCGCGGTGGCGCGGCCGGTGACCTGCACCCCCGTGCCCTTGACCTCGTACACCTCGCAGCCGACGGCTTCCAGGCCGCTGTGCTCGCCGGTGACGGACAGTCCGGAACCCGACGCGTGGTGCACCCGGCAGCGCTCAAGACGCGGGTGTGCGCCGCCCCGTACGGCCACGCCCGCCTGCCCGGCCGAGACGACCTCGCACTCCTCGAAGACCCCGCCCCCGCCGTCGAGTACGACGATGCCGATGCCCCCGGGATTGTCGACGGTGCAGCGTCGTACGGTCGGCCGCGCGCCGCCCCGCACCTCTATGCCGGCCGCGGAGCGGGTGACGATGCGCAGGTCCGCGAACTCGGGAGCGCCTTCCTCGACCAGCAGGGCGGGGGCCGCGGAGTCCTGCCCCTCGACATGCAGATCGGCGACGGTCGCGGACGCGCGCACCGTGAGCGGCACCCCGTCGACGGGGGCGATCCGCACCGACCCGGGCGAACCTTCGGGGCCCCGCAGGGTGACCGCGCGCTCGACGACGAGGTTCTCTCTGTACGTGCCCGACGCCACGGTCAGCACGTCACCGTCTCCCGCGGCCTCCAGGGCCGCGGCGAGCGATGCGTACTCCCCAGTGCGGCGCCGCCACCGCGACGTGCCGGTGTGCGTCACCTGGACCGTGCCCTGTGCCATGGCTTTGTCGTGCCCCCACCTCGTCGTACGCGGGTCCTCGCTGCGATCCCCGCGGCGAAGGTGGGTCCACCGTAGCGTGCGCGCAGCCGCTGAGTTGACCGGTCCGTACGGCGGCTCAGCTGCCCGCGCCGGTCCTGCCCCAGTCGGGTCCCGCCTTGTCCCAGGCGCGGTCCCAACGCTCGTACCGGCGGCGGACCATGCGCCAGACGATCAGGCGGCGCGTGCCCTCGACCAGGCCCGCGGCGACGGCCGCGGTGCCGAATCCGGCCAGTGCGGCGTGTGTGGTGGCCGTCGCCGTGTCCAGCGGGCGGCCCACGACCTGACCGCCGGCGTCGACCCACAGCGGGAACCGGTCACCGGGGTGCGGGGTCTTGAGGTTCGCCAGGACCTTGCCGTGGTGGTGCGTGCCGTCGGGTCCCGTCCAGTCGGCGACGACCCGGCTGTGCGCGTCTCTCGCGGAGGACGTCTCGGGGTCGGGGTCGAGCGGCGGCTGGGCCACTTTCCGGACGACCGTGGCGGGAACTTCCCTGCGGTCCTTGCGCTGTTCCTGTACGGAGTGCAGCAGGGCCCCCTGGGCCGCTGCTCCCGTCGCGACGCCGATGAGCGGTGCGACGACGACGATCAGCAGCACCGCCGCCAGTGCGACCCAGGCCTCCGCGAGGTCGGTCGCACGGCGCAGCGGATTGTGCCGCCACCGCCAGAGTCCGGCGATTGCCCGCACGGCCAGCACCCCCTTCCGCGTCCGTTTTAACCGTGAACGGCACGGCTCACGCGTGAGTGGGTCGAAGAGAGAGGGAAATCACCCCGCTCGACGTCGGCCTCTGCCGGTCCCGGCCTTTCCATTGTGCTCCAACGACCGTGTCCTGGCGCGGGGTTCCCTCACATGGGGCGATCAGTCACTCCAGGATCGTGATCGCGTCACCGATCCGGAGCGTGCCCGTCGTCTCGGGAACCAGATTCGTCCCGAAACACAGCTGGTCACCGAAGCGGCGGTGGCGGGCGAGCGTCCGCAGGGGCTCCTTGCCGCGCTCCGCGGTTGTCTGATTCGTGGTGGTCACCACGCAGCGCCCGCTCTTCTTCGTGATACGGAACGTGACCTCGCCGATGGCGATGCGTGACCAGTCGTCCTCCGCCCAGGGCGGGGTGCCGTCCACGACCACGTTGGGCCGGAAGCGGTTCATGGGCAGCGGGCCCTCGTCGCAGTGGTCGCCCTGGGCGATGAGGGAGTTGAGGGCGTCGAGCGAGGACAGGGTGGTGAGCAGCAGAGGGTAACCGTCCGCGAAACTGACCGTCTCGCCGGGCTTCGCGTACGCGGGGTCGACGGGGCGCCGCGTCGCCGGGTCGTCGAGGTGGGCGAGCCGGACGTCGGCGTCGAGGTGTGCGCTCCACCAGCGGTGCGCCGCGTCCTCGGCGAGCACGGCCTCGACCTTGTCGCCGAAGATGTTCACCGTCGTCGTCCCGGCCGCGTCGGGTACCGGCACGGTCAGGGGCGCGCGGCCGGGGGCCGACATGCGCAGACTGTCACCGTCGGGTATCGCGGCGGCCGTGAGCGCGAGGCCAGGGTACTGACGCTGGGTCACCACCTTGCCCGAGGTGTCGACGAGCACCCACCGGCGGTCTCCTGCGAGACCCCACGGCTCCACGGCCGCCTCGCGCGGCGCGTGTCCCCGAACCGATTTCAGTGGGTGGATGTGGAGCGAGTGGAGCGAGGCGTTCGGCATGGGGCCATCCTGCCAGCAAGCGAGGACAGCCCCATGGCCAGGAGATCAATAACCGCGGTACTGCTGACGGTTGTACGGATCCTCGTACGGCGCGGCGGCGGGGCGGGGCGCCGCGGGGCGCATGGCCTCGTAACCGGTGCCGGGCGCGGGCCGCTGCTGCTGCGGTTGCTGCATGCCCGCGTAACCGCGCGGAGCGGTGGCCTGCTGCGGGATGTACGGCTGCGGAGCGTGCTGGAGAGGCGCCTGCTGCGGTGCGGCGTAGCCGTACTGGGGCATGGGCGCGGAGGGCGCTGCCGGCAGCGCGGGAAGCGCCGAGGGAAGCGCTGGCAGGTGGCTGCCGGGGGTGTCGTACATGGCAGGGACCCGGATCGGGGCGATCTGGGGTGTGCCCCGCTCTGCGACGAGGGAGTCGTAGATCGGAGTGTCCGGGAAGGACGGCGCGGAGTAGTAACCGCCGCCATAGGTGGAGCGGGGGGAGGTCATGGCACATAAGTTAAGCCCACGATGTGCTGGTTGGGGAGACCGATAAGAGGGTTGTTTTGCGTGTCGTCAGTGACTTGCGATCCCCAATGCGAGCGAACTTGGCAAAAACGGTCGTCGGTCGGCGTTCGGATCGTGTAAAGGCGAGTTCCTGGCGGGTTACCGGCGGTTGTCCAGTGATCATCAAACGCATGTCCTCGTGCCCTTTCCGGCGCGGGGAATAGGTTGGTCAGGTACCCGGAGATCTCTGTTGGGGGCGGACATGTCAATGTCTAAAGGTCAGAATGTCGTCGTGCCGGCGTCTGCTGTGCGCGTCGAATTGGGGTGGCGTTCGGGCGCGGGCGTGCCCGACACGGATGCGTCCGCCCTGCTGCTCGTCTCCGGAAAGGTCCGTTCGGACGCGGACTTCGTCTTTTACAACCAGCCGGCGCACGCCTCGGGGGCCGTACGGCACGAGGGAAAGCGCAACGCGGACGGCCAGGTGACCGACACGCTCGCGGTCGACCTCGCGCGCGTGGAGCCCGCGATCGAGAGCGTCGTGCTCGCCGCCTCGTCGGACGGCGGCACGTTCGGACAGGTCCCCGGCCTCCACATCAGAGTCCTCGACGCGGCGAGCGGCGCCGAGATCGCGCGCTACGACAGCGCCGACGCGAGCGTGGAGACCGCCTTCGTCCTCGGCGAGCTGTACCGGCGCCAGGGCACCTGGAAGTTCCGGGCCGTCGGCCAGGGATACGGCAGCGGCCTGGCGGGCCTGGCCACCGACTACGGGATCACGGTCGACGAACCGCAGCCGGCCGCGCAGACGCCTCCTACCCCCGCTCGGCCCGCCCCCGTGCAGCCCGCGCCGCCGGTCGCCGCCCCCGTGACGCCGCCTCCGCCCATGCCCCCCGCCGCGCCCACGCAGCCCGTCCGCCTCACCAAAGTGACGCTCACGAAGGCGGCGCCGTCCGTCTCCCTGACCAAGCAGGGCGGCACCTCCGGCGCGATGCGCGTCAACCTCAACTGGGAGGTGCACAAGCAGTTCAAGGGGTGGGGCAGCAAACTGGGCCGGGCCGTGGCCCAGCACGCGGACCTCGACCTGGACCTGTGCGCCCTCTACGAGCTCACCGACGGCCGCAAGGGCGTCGTCCAGGCGCTGGGCAACGCCTTCGGAGCGCTGCAACGCCCGCCGTACATCCACCTCGACGGCGACGACCGCACGGGCGCCGTCTCCAGCGGCGAGAACCTGACGATCAACCTCGACCACAAGAACGAACTGCGGCGCGTCCTCATCTTCGTCACCATCTACGAAGGCGCCCGCAGCTTCGCCGACCTGCACGCGACCGTCACGCTCCAGCCCCAGTTCGGCGCGGCCGTCGACTTCTCCCTGGACGAGTGCACCGTGCCGTCGACGGTGTGCGCCCTCGCGCTGATCACGAACACTGGAAGCGACCTGACCGTGCAGCGCGAGGCCCGGTACCTCGTGCCGGAGCGCGGAGTGAGCCCCCAGCGCACCGTCGACTACGCCTATGGGTGGGGCATGAACTGGACGCCGGGCAGGAAGTAGTGGCCCGCGCGGCTACTGCCGTTCCGGCGCGGGGTCCGGCCTGGAGTACGTACGCCCCTTCCAGGCCGCACCGCGTCCCCTGTAGTGCTGCACCGCCGAGTCGACCGTCATGAGGAGATAGAGGAACGCGGTACCCGGCAACAGCGGCGCCGTCCACAGCGGCAGCCCGTAGTAGCGCAGCATCGGGACGTACGTCGCCGTCATCAGCAGCCAGGCGAGCCCGCCGAACAGGGCGGTGAGCCCGCTGCCGGTGGCGAGGCCGGAGACCAGCGCGACCGGCGGCACCAGGTAGACGAGCGCGAGCCCGGCCACCGTGCCCACCAGGAGCAGCGGGTTGTGGCGCAGCTGGGCGTACGCGCTGCGCGACACCATGCGCCATAGATCGCCGAGGCGCGGGTAGGGGCGCACACTGTCGACGCGGTCGGCCAGGCCCAGCCAGATGTGGCCTCCTGACCCCTTTACCGCGCGGGCGAGCGCCACGTCGTCGATGACCGCGTGCCGGATCGAGTCGGGCACGTGTGCACGCTCGGCCGCCCCCGCGCTCAGGAGCACGCAGCCGCCCGCGGCCGCCGCCGTACGCGAGCCCTTCCGCGCGATCCGGCGGAACGGGTACAGCTGCGAGAAGAAGTACACGAAGGCCGGCACGACAAGGCGCTCCCACACGCTCTCCACGCGCAGCCGCGCCATCTGCGAGACGAGGTCGTAGCCGCCCGCACGGGCCGCGGCCACCAGTTCCCGCAGGCTGTCCGGCTCGTGCGCGATGTCCGCGTCGGTGAGGAGCAGGTACTCGGGGTCACGCGCGCGTGCCAGGCCGATCCCGTGCCGCACGGCCCAGAGCTTGCCCGTCCAGCCCGCCGGGGGCTCGCCCGGCGAGTCGACCGTGAGTGGCAGCCCGCCGTGCCGCAGGGCCAGCTCCCCGGCCAGCGCCCCGGTGCCGTCCGTGCTGCCGTCGTCGACGAGGAAGATCTCGGCCCGCCCCGGATAGTCCTGCGCGAGCAGCGAGGGCAGGCTCTCCGGCAGCACGGCGGCTTCGTCGCGGGCGGGGACGACGACGCAGACCGAAGGCCACTCGGCGGGATCCGTACGCGGAGGGAGGCGCAGGTCCGTGCGCCAGAAGAAGCCCTGCCCGACCAGCAGCCACACCCACGCGGCCAGCGATGCTGCGGTGATCCACACAACGGCGTCCATTTGCCGCAGTCTGCCCCACCCCACACCCCGTACAAGGCCCATCGTCTATGGTTTCCGGGTGAAGATCGCGCTCATGGACTCGGGAATCGGACTCATCGCGGCCGCGGCCGCGGTACGGCGCCTGCGCCCCGACGCCGAGCTCATCCTCTCCTCCGACCCCGACGGCATGCCCTGGGGGCCGCGCAGTCCGCAAGGCATCGTCGAGCGGGCGCTGGCCGTCGCCGACGCCGCCGCACAGCACCGCCCGGACGCGCTCATCGTGGCGTGCAACACCGCCACGGTCCACGCCCTGCCGGCCCTGCGGGCCCGCCTCGAACCCGGGATCCCGGTCATCGGAACGGTCCCGGCGATCAAGCCGGCCGCCGCCGGCTCCGGGCCCGTCGCCATCTGGGCGACCCCCGCCACCACCGGCAGCCCCTACCAGCGCGGCCTCATCCAGGAGTTCGCGGACGGGGTCGAGGTCACCGAGGTGCCCTGTCCCGGACTCGCCGACGCGGTGGAGCACGCCGACGAGGACGCCATCGACCGGACGATCGCCGCCGCCGCGGCGCTCACCCCTCGTGATGTAAGGGCCGTCGTCCTGGGCTGCACCCATTACGAACTCGTGGCGGAACGTATCCGCGCCGCCGTCCAGCAGCCGGGAACGCCGCCCCTCGTGCTGCACGGCAGCGCCGGCGCCGTCGCCGCGCAGGCCCTGCGCAGGATCGGTTCCGGCCCGGACGCCGACGCCCGCACGCAGGGCGCGCTCACGGTCCTCCTCAGCGGCCGCCCGTCCGCGCTGCAGCTGCCCGCCGCGCTCGCCTACGCCGAGGGCAGGCTGCTCCAGGCCGTCAGCCACGCAGGGTGACGATGTAGGGGATCACCCGGACGGTTCGTGGCGGCCGAACGCGGGCGCCGTCACGCTGTGCTGCCCGGTGCCTTCGCTGTGGAACATGAGTACTCTCGATTTCATGAGGGACCACTCCCGTAGCGAGCGGCGCGTGTCCGTCGCCCCCGACGTCTGGACCGGCCGTGCGCGCAACCGCGTGCAGTGGCTGGCGGCGCTGGGTGGAGCCGCGTTCCTGGCGCTCGGGGTCCAGCTCGCCGTGGACTCCACGTGGACATCCGGAATCGCGCCGCTGGCGATGTCGGTGGTCGGCTGCATCGCGGCCGGTCTCCTGGTCCTCTTCGGGACCCTCGCCTTCGTCCATGTGGCCGTGAAGGTCGACAAGGACTCCCTCGAGGTGCGGTGCGGCCACATAGGGCTTCCGCGCCGCCGCATTCCCCTCTCCCATGTCGTGGGCGCCGAGTTCGAGCCTCGCGTCACGCCCCGGCAGTGGGGCGGCTGGGGTTACCGCTGGCGCCCCGACCAGGGCACGGCCGTCATCGTCCGGCGCGGCGAGGGCGTCGTGCTGATCCTGGGCGACGGCAGGAAGTTCACCGTCACGGTGGACGACGCGGAGTCGGCGGTGACCGCCATCCGCGACCGGCTCAAGCCACCACGGAGGGGCTCCCCAGTCTGACCGCGCCACCCCACCTGTCCCGTATATGGCATTTGTGTCATCTGCGATGTCTCATCTGCGACCTCTATGACGCACGGCCGTCCCGGGCACGTATCGGGGCGGCCGTGATGCTGTCCGGGGGCTCGTCACCCCACGGTCTCGCCGTCGCCACCCCCGCGAGCAGACCCGCGCCCGCCGTCACGGTCGTGAAGCTCAGGGCGTTGCCGAGCGTCGCCAGGGCGGCGAGAGCGGTCAGGGCCGCGCCCGCCGTCAGGACCACCGGAGTGGAGCGCGCCGAGCGCCACAGGACGTAGAGCAGCCAGCAGAACACCGCCACCAGGAGGCAGACGCCGACGAGGCCCTGCTCGGCGGCCATCTGGAGCGGCGCCGAATGCGGCTTCCCGTCGGACAGCAGCGTCTCGCCGGCCGTGGGGCTCAGCTCCCCGAAGCGCCCGGGACCCACGCCGAGACCGGGCTCTGACTCGGTCAGGCGCAACGCGTCCCGCCAGAGCAGGACCCGGTGCTGAGTGAGCTGCCCCGACAGGGAGTCGTCGAGCCCTGAGGGGAGTACGCCTTTCAGCAGGGCCAGGGCGAGTCCGGTCACCAGGGCCGTCACGAGTCCGAACCCGGCGAGCCCCAGGCCCCGGTAGCGCATCCGGGCCGATGCGAGGGAGCACAGCAGGACGCCCGTGCACGCGGTGACAGCGACGACGGAACCGGCGTCGACGGCCGCCACGACCGCGCCGCCGGCCAGCAGGAACAGGGCCACGCGCGCGGGGAGGCGCCGTGTCGCCCAGGCCGCGCAGCAGGCCGCTCCGGTGGCGAGCACCAGGAGGGCGGCGGTCGCGCCCGTGCGGCCCAGGGGTGATCCGGTGTCAGGTGCGGGCACGGCGTGCGGGGACGCGAGTGCGAGCCCGAGTTCCGCGAGGGCGGCCGCGCAGGGCGCCGCCATCGGCACGAGCGCCCCGGAGATCCGGCCGCACACGTAACCCGCCGCCACGGCGAGTACCGCGAGCAGTACGCCCTCGGGCCGGCCCGCGCGGGCCGTCGCCGTGATCAGCGACCAGACGGCGCACGCCCCGAGCGCGACGACACCCGCCACGTCCGCGACGTTGTGCCGCTCGTACTCCGTTTCCGTCGACGGACCGGCCGTCGACGACATCCCCGTGGTCCCCACCACCCCGTCGCCCCCCGACTGTGACGGGCCCCGAGCGTCATGGCCGGATCCGGCCCTTCGTCGGGGACTCGGGCACACGGTAACGGCTGACACGGGATTTGTGGACGGGTTGTGCAGGAACGATGCTGCACGGAGCGGCTCTCGCGCCGGGCGAGGCCCTCGTGGTCGGGCCCCAGCGCCTGGCGAGGCAGGTTCCCGTGCTCGGCCCGGCGTCGGGCGAGGCCCTTCGTGGTTGGGCCCTGGCGCTTGGCGAGGCAGGTTCCCGTGGTCGGGGCCCCGGCGCCGGGCGAGGCAGGCTCCCGTGCTCGGGCCCCAGTGCCTGGCGAGGCAGGCTCCCGTAGTCGGGCCCCGGCGTCGGGCGAGGCCCTCGTGGTCGGGCCCCAGCGCCTGGCGAGGCAGGTTCCCGTGCTCGGCCCGGCGTCGGGCGAGGCCCTTCGTGGTTGGGCCCTGGCGCTTGGCGAGGCAGGTTCCCGTGCTCGGCCCCAGCGCCTGGCGGGGCAGGTTCCTGTGGTCGAGGCCCCGGCGCCGGGCGAGGCCTGTCGTGGTCGGGCCCAGCGCCTGCGCCGAGGCCCCCGCGCCCCGGGCAAGGTCCCACGCGGACCGCCGTGTCCCCGTGCAGGTGGGCCGCCGTACACTCCCGGGGTGACCGCCACCGCAACTTCCGTAGACGGCCCGGAGCAGCTCGATCCGCAGCCGGAGCCCGCCTCGCGCGGGGCCCGCCTGCTGCGCCGGATCGCCCCGGCCGTCGCGGCGGCACTCTCCGGAGTGCTGCTGTACGCCTCCTTCCCGCCCCGTGAACTGTGGTGGCTGGCGCCCCTCGCGCTCGCGCTCTTCGGCGCGTCCGTGCACGGGCGGCGACTTCGCGCGGGCTTCGGCCTCGGCTTCCTCATGGGCCTCGGCTTCCTCGTACCGCTGCTGTCCTGGACGGGCGTCGACGTCGGTCCGCTGCCATGGCTGGCGCTCGCCGCCACGGAGGCGCTGGTCGTGGGCCTGGCCGGCCTCGGCATCGCCTGTGTGTCACGGCTGCCGCTGTGGCCGCTCTGGGCCGCGGGCGTATGGATCGCGGACGAGGCGCTGCGGGCCCGCTTCCCGTTCGGCGGGTTCCCCTGGGGCAAGCTCGCGTTCGGTCAGCCCAGTGGCCTGTTCCTGCCGCTCGCGTCCCTGGGCGGCACCCCGCTCCTCGGCTTCGCGGTCGTCCTGTGCGGCTTCGGCCTCACCGCGCTCGCGCTGCGACTCAAGGACGTACGGGGTGTGCGGGACCGTGGCGTGGTGGTCGCCGCCGTGTTCACCGTCGCGCCCGTCATCGCCGGAGCGGCCACCGCGTCGCTCGTCTCCGACGCGCCCGAGGACGGCACCGCGCGCGTGGCCGTCATCCAGGGCAACGTGCCGCGCATGGGCCTCGACTTCAACTCCCAACGCCGGGCCGTCCTCGACTACCACGTACGGGAGACGATGAAGCTCGCGACGCGCATCGAGGCGGGCCGGACCAAGAAGCCCGACCTGGTCCTGTGGCCGGAGAACTCCTCCGACATCGACCCCTACGTCAACCCCGACGCGTACGCCGAGATCGACAAGGCGGCCAAGGCCGTCGGCGCACCCATCTCCGTCGGCGCCGTGGTCAACGCCGAGGACGGCACGCCCCGTAACCGGCAGATCCTCTGGGACCCGAAGACGGGCCCCGGCGCGGTCTACGACAAGCGGCAGCTCCAGCCCTTCGGCGAGTACATGCCGTACCGCAGTTTCTTCCGGATCTTCAGCAAGGACGTCGACCGCGCGGGCAGCTTCGTGGCCGGTAAGAAGCCCGTCGTCTTCGACATGGCGGGCACCAGGGTCGGGCCGGTGACCTGCTACGAGGCCGCGTTCGACTCCGTCGTGCGCGACCAGGTGAAGGCGGGCGCGCAGATCCTCTCCGTGCCCAGCAACAACGCCACCTTCGACCGCAGCCAGATGACCTACCAGCAGCTCGCCATGGACCGGGTGCGCGCCGTGGAGCACGACCGCGCCGTGATGGTGCCGGTCACCAGCGGGGTCAGCGCGGTCATCAGGCCCGACGGGTCCGTCGCCCGGCACACCGGCATGTTCGTCGCCGACACCCTCGTCGCCGACGTGCCCAGGCGGACCTCGCTGACCCTCGCGACGCGCCTGGGCGGCGGGCCGGAGGCGCTGCTCGTGGCGATCGGCGTGGCTGGTCTCGGCTGGTCCGTGGTGCGCGCCCGCAGGGGCCGACGCGCCGCCGGATAGGGTCGCGGGCATGGCCACTCCAGACTTCATCCGCACGATCCGGTCCTCCGTGGGCCACCACCTCCTCGTCCTGCCCGGCGTGAGCGCCGTCGTCTTCGACGACGAGGGCAGGGTCCTCCTCGGGCGGCGGGCCGACACCGGGAAGTGGGCGGTCGTCGCCGGGATCCCGGAGCCGGGGGAGCAGCCCGCCGAGGCCGCCGTGCGGGAGGTGTACGAGGAGACGGGCGTCGAGTGCGTGGCCGAGCGGGTCGTCCTGGTGAAGACCCTCAAGCCGGTGACGTACCCGAACGGCGACCAGTGCCAGTTCACCGACATATCGTTCCGCTGCCGTGCGACCGGTGGCCACGCGCGCGTGAACGACGACGAGTCCCTTGAAGTGGCCTGGTTCGAGCTGGACGCGCTGCCCCCGCTGGGTGACTTCTGCCTGCTGCGGATCAAGCAGGCGGCGGCCGACGGGCCGACATGGTTCGAGACCATGTCCGAGCGCTGAAGTATGGGTGCCGACCACATCGGGCGGGGCGCGGCCGCTGCCTAGGGTGCGAAGCATGACCGCGCCCACCACGCCCCTCACCGCGCCGCTCGACCTCGGCGGCCGCATCGCACTCGTCACCGGCGCCGCGAGCGGCATCGGCCGCGCCTGCGCGCTGCGGCTCGCCGCCGCCGGGGCCGAGGTGAGAGCGGTCGACCGGGACCGCGCGGGACTGGACGCGCTGGCCGAGCAGGCCGCCGCCACCGCCGGCGGCATCGAGCCGCGCGCCCTGGACCTCACCGACCTGGACGCCGCCGAGGAGTCCGCCGCCGGCGCCGACATCCTCGTCAACAACGCGGGGCTCCAGCTCGTGCGCCCCATCGAGGAGTTCCCGCCCGACGTCTTCCACACCGTCCTGACGGTGATGCTGGAGGCACCCTTCCGCCTCGTGCGCGGCGCGCTGCCCCACATGTACGAGCAGGGCTGGGGGCGCATCGTGAACCTCTCGTCCGTGCACGGGCTGCGCGCCTCCGCGTTCAAGTCGGCCTACGTCGCCGCCAAGCACGGCCTCGAAGGGCTCTCCAAGACGGCCGCGCTCGAAGGCGCCCCGCACGGCGTCACCTCGAACTGCGTGAACCCCGGCTACGTCCGCACCCCCCTCGTCGAGAGGCAGGTCGCCGACCAGGCAGCCGCCCACGGCATCCCCGAGGAACGTGTCCTGGCCGAGGTCATGCTCCAGGACAGCGCGCTCAAGCGGCTCATCGAACCCGACGAGGTCGCCGAGGCGGTCGCGTATCTGTGCAGCCCGCAGGCCTCCTTCATCACCGGGACGTCCCTGGTGATGGACGGAGGCTGGACCGCACACTGACCACCCTTGTGAGTGACGGGTTTTGTCTGATCCATCGAGTCGTCCACAGGGCTGGCGGGGCCGGCCGTGCGGCGGGTAATCCTGGTGAGCATGTCGCACGATCCAACGCAGTACGCCGCAGAGCCCGCGAGCCCCGCATCGAGCGCCGAGACGCCGTTCCTCGAGCTCCTCGCCCGGGGCGCGTCCGCCGACGCCTACGAACAGCCCGTGCTGGTCGCCCGCGCCGAGGGCGAGCCGCAGGAGCGGATCGACGCCCTCGACCGCGCGAAGGCGCTCGCCCTGCGCGTCCGCGCGGACCTGGAGGGCAGACGACGCCGCGAGGCGGAGCTGTCCGCCCTGTTCGAGACCGCGCACGACCTCGCGGGGCTGCGCGACCTGAGCGCCGTCCTCCAGGCCATCGTGCAGCGCGCCCGTTCGCTCCTCGGCACGGACGTCGCCTATCTGACGCTGAACGACCCGGCCAGGGGCGACACTTACATGAGGGTCACCGAGGGCTCCGTCGCCGCGCGCTTCCAGCAGCTCAGGCTCGGCATGGGGGAGGGGCTCGGCGGGCTCGTCGCCCAGACCGCGCGACCCTACGTCACGGAGAACTACACGCACGACGTGCGCTTCCAGCACACACGCACCATCGACGCCGGCGTGCACGACGAGGGACTGGTCGCGATCCTGGGCGTACCGCTGATGCTGGGGCCCCATGTCATCGGCGTGCTGTTCGCCGCGGACCGGCGTGCGCGGGTCTTCGAGCGCGAGCAGATCGCGCTGCTCGGCTCCTTCGCGGCGCTCGCCGCGGCCGCCATCGACACCGCGAACCTGCTCTCCGAGACCCGCGAGGCGCTCGGCGAGCTGGAGCGCGCCAACGAGATCATCCGGGACCGCAGCGGCGTCATCGAGCGGGCCTCCGACGTCCACGACCGCCTGGCCGAACTGGTCCTGCGGGGCGGCGGCGTCCACGACGTGGCGGCCGCCGTCTCCCAAGTCCTCGACGGGACGGTGGAGTTCGCCGACGCGGTCACCGCCCCCGCCACCCCCCTCGACGCCTCGCGCGCCGACGGGCACGCCGTGCGGGACGGTGACGACTGGGTCGCCGCCGTCGCGGCGGGCGACGAACTGCTCGGCGCCCTCGTCCTGCGCGGGCACCCCGGGCTCGACCCCGTCGACCAGCGCACCCTGGAGCGCGCCGCGATGGTCACCTCGCTCCTGCTGCTCGCCCGGCGCTCCGCCTCCGAGGCCGAACAGCGCGTACGGGGCGAGCTGCTGGACGACCTCCTCGACGCGCGCGACCGGGATCCGCGCCTGCTGCGCGAGCGTGCCGCCAGGCTGCACGCCGACCTGGACGCCGTCCATGTGGTCCTGGCCGCGCGCCTGGAGACCCCGGGTGCCGACGCCGAACAGGAGGCCGCCGCCCGGCGCCGCCTGTGGTCCGCCGCGTCCCATCTCGCCGCCACCGGGCACGGCCTCGCCGCCGCGCGTGACGGGGGTACGGTCCTGCTGCTCCCCCTGAGAGCCGCGGACCGGGCCTCCGACCTCGCCCGCCGCACGGCCAGGCACCTCTCCTGTGCCGTGCACGAGCCGGTCACCGTCGGAGCGTCGGCGCCCCTGGAGGACCTGGCCACCCGCACCCACACCGTCGCGGCGGCCTACGCGGAGGGGCAGCGCTGCCTGGACGCCCTGCGCCTGCTCGGCAGAGCGGGGGAGGGCGCGGCCGCGGAGGACTTCGGCTTCCTCGGGCTGCTCCTCGCGGACAGCAGGGACGTCTCCGGATTCGTGGACCGCACCATGGGCGAGGTCGTGACGTACGACCGGCGCAGGGGGACCGACCTCGTGCGGACGCTGGACGCGTACTTCGCCTCGGGCATGAGCCCGGCCCGCACCAAGGACGCGCTGCACGTCCATGTGAACACGGTGGCGCAGCGCCTCGAACGCATAGGCCGCCTGCTCGGCCCCGACTGGCAGTCACCCGCCCGCGCCCTGGAGATCCAACTCGCGCTGCGGCTGCACCGGTTGACCGGGGCGATACCGGACCGACCCGCCCCGAGCGCCTGAAGGGAGCCCGGCCCCCGTACGCGGGCTGCGTACGGAGGCCGGTGACGGGCGGGGCGGGGCGGGTCGGGCTCAGGTTCGGGCTCGGGCTCAGGCGGTCCGTGCGTCAGCGGCGTGCCCCACGGTGGACGCCTCGCCCGCGGCGCCGTCCTCCTCGACGTGGGCCAGATCGCGGTGCCGGGTCTCCTTCGCGACGCCCACGGCGATCAGCGTCAGCACGGCCGCGGCGATCACGTAGAGGGCGATCGGGGTGGAGGTGCCGTAGTCGGCGAGCAGGGCCGTGGCGATCAGCGGGGCGGGAGCGCCCGCCGCGACGGAGGCGAACTGCGCGCCGATGGAAGCGCCCGAGTAGCGCATGCGGGTCGCGAACATCTCCGAGAAGAAGGCCGCCTGCGGCGCGTACATCGCCCCGTGCAGGACGAGGCCGACGGTGACGGCGAGGAGGAGGTTGCCGAAGGTGCCCGTGTCGATGAGGGCGAAGAACGGGAACATCCACAGGCCGATGCCGGCGGCTCCGAACAGGTACACCGGCCGGCGCCCGAGCCGGTCGGAGAGTGCGCCCCAGGCCGGGATCACGGCGAAGTGCACGGCCGAGGCGATGAGTACGGCGTTCAGCGCGGTCTGCTTCGAGACGCCGGCCGACGTGGTCGCGTACACGAGGATGAAGGCGGTGATGACGTAGTAGCTGATGTTCTCGGCCATGCGCGCGCCGATGGCGACGAGGACGTCACGCCAGTGGTGGCGCAGGACGGCGATCAGCGGCGTCTTCTCCGCGGCGCCGCCGGCCGCGGCCTTCCGCTCCTCGGCGCGGGCCAACGCCTCCTTGAAGACAGGCGATTCATCGACAGAGAGACGAATCCACAGTCCGACCATGACGAGGACCCCGGACAGCAGGAACGGGATGCGCCAGCCCCACGAGCTGAAGGAGGCGTCGGAGATGAGGGCGGTCAGCAGGGAGAGCACGCCCGTGGCGAGCAACTGTCCGGCAGGGGCACCGGTCTGGGGCCACGACGCCCAGAAGCCGCGCCGCCTGCCGTCCCCGTGCTCGGAGACGAGCAGCACGGCGCCGCCCCACTCGCCGCCCAGCGCGAAGCCCTGGACCAGGCGCAGCACGGTGAGCAGCACCGGGGCGGCCGCGCCGATCGTGGCGTACGTCGGTACGAGGCCGATGGCGAAGGTCGCGCCGCCCATCATGAGCAGGCTCAGGACCAGCAGCTTCTTGCGGCCCATGCGGTCGCCGAAGTGCCCGAAGACGAGCGCGCCGAGGGGGCGGGCCGCGAACCCGACGGCGTACGTCAGGAAGGAGAGGAGCGTCCCGACGAGCGGGTCGGTGCCGGGGAAGAAGAGCGTGTTGAAGACGAGCGCGGCCGCGGAGCCGTACAGGAAGAAGTCGTACCACTCGATCGTGGTGCCGATGAGGCTCGCGGCGACGATCCGCCGGAGGTTCGCGGGCGGTGGGGGAGCGGTTGCTGCGGAGGCCATGTGGCACCACTTCCAGGCGTTGGCGGGGACGGGTCCGTGTGGGCACAAGGTAGAAAGACGCAGGTCAACGGCACATGTGGTGGGGCACCATAGTTTCGGGCGTGGCTATGCGCGGGGCCACCATGAGGGGGCGGTGATCTGCGCGCGCACTCCCTGTGGACGGATCGTCAGCGACCGGCCGGACCGGGAAGAGCGGGGAAGGGCGGGGATGGGCCGGACGAAGCGTTCGAGGGACGCGGGCGCGCACTCGTGTCGCGGCCGATCGGGTTGTGCCGACAGCGCTTCGCCGGCCGCCGACACATCCTCACACGCCGTTAAATGCCTGATCAGGATCGGTGACTGACCCGCGGAGAGTGGACGGGCACCGGCAGGCAAGGGGCCGCGGGGGTGATCCGGGTGGATGGCTCAAGTGGTGCGCGCGTCAGGTCTGGCTGACGGTGATCACGTCGGGGCCGGTCTCACGAGCTGACAAAGAGTCAGCGGTCCGGCCACGGCGGAAGGACTCGACGATGCGTTCTGCCCGCATGCTCCTCGCTACCGCGACGGCCACGGCCGCCCTCGCGATCGCTGCTCCCGGCGCCCTCGCCGCCGCGGGGGGCGACTGGAACCACGATGACTCTTCCTACAGCAGCGACCACGACAAGGACAGCGGCCACGACAAGGACAGCGGCCACGACAAGGACAGCGGCCACGACAAGGACAGCGGCCACGACAAGGACAGCGACCACGGCAAGCCCAGCGGTGGCGTGCACACCGGCGGCGGTGCGCTCACCTCGGTGAAGGGCGACGACTGGAACAAGGACGAGAACAAGAAGGACGACTCGGACTCCGGTAGCGACGAGCACGGCCGTGACTCCGGCGACGACGAGCACGGCCGTGACTCCGGCGACGACGAGCACGGCCGTGACTCCGGCGACGACGAGCACGGCAAGCCCCACGGTGGCATGCACACCGGTGGCGGCGCGCTGTCCGTCGTGAAGGGCGACGACTGGAGCAAGGACGAGAACAAGAAGGACGAGAACAAGAAGGACGAGAACAAGAAGGACGAGAACAAGAAGGACGACTCGGACTCCCGTGGCGACGAGCACGGCAAGCCCCACGGTGGCATGCACACCGGCGGCGGCGCGCTGACCGCCGTGAAGGGCGACGACTGGACCAAGGACAAGGAGAAGTGGGACCCGGAGACCTACAAGAAGGACGGCGAGCAGGGCAACGACTCCTGGGGCTCCGACAACGAGAAGCCCAGCGGTGGCATGCACACCGGTGGCGGCGGTCTCGCCACGCCCGGTGTCACCGCCGGCGGCCTGGCGATCCTCGGGGTCGCCGCGGCAGGCGTCTACGCGATGCGCCGTAAGAGCGCGTCCGACGCGTCCTGACCGGTGCCTGTCATAGCGGCCGGGGCCGCCGCGTGAACACTACGCGGCGGCCCGGCTGGCCGTTCCCTTCTGTGCAGTACCCGCTCCCTGTGCAGTACCCGCTCCGCTCGTTCCCGTGAGGTGGTTCCTGATGGCAGCCCGGTTGCCTTCCCCCGCTCGACCCGAGTCCGCGCCGCCCGGGCGCCGTTTCCGTACCGGCGCGTGGATCGCGTGGTCCCTCGGAATCGTGTTCCTGGCAGTCAGCCTGTTCGGCGGCGGTCATGACGAACAGTCCGGCCCGTCCGGTACGACAGGCTCCGCGGCCACACATGCGCCGGCCCCCGCACCGTCCTCCTCGGGCGTGCCGGCCGAGGGCAAGCATCTGCCGCGGGCGACACCGACACGGCTGCTCATCCCGAAGATCGGTGTGGACGCCCCCTTCACCGGTCTCGCCATCGGCCCCACGGGTCAGCTCCAGCCTCCGCCCGCCGACGACACGAACCTGGTCGGCTGGCAGGCCGACGGTGTGTCACCCGGCGAGGCGGGCACCGCGATCATCGCCGGACACGTCGACACGAAGACCTCGGCCGCGGTGTTCGCCGGCCTCAGCGACCTGAAGAAGGGCGACCACTTCACCGTGAAGAGGTCCGACAAGCGGACGGCCTCGTTCGTGGTCGACAGCGTCGAGGAGTTCGCGAAGGACGACTTCCCCGACAAGCGCGTGTACGGGGACACCCCGCAGGCCCAGGTCCGGCTGATCACGTGCGCCGGAGAGTACGACCGCTCCGTCAAGGACTACACCGACAACCTGGTGGTCTTCGCCCACCTCGTCTGAACGGCTGTACGCCCCGCACCCCTTCGCCCTCCCCCGTTCGCCCCGCTCCGCTCCCCGCCCCCTCCCGGGCGGAGTGAGCGGAGTTGTCAGTTCCGGGCCAGGATCGCCGTGAGCGCGTTCCGCAGTTCCGACTCGGGGTCCGCCGCGGGCCCCTCGGACCGCCACGCGACGAATCCGTCCGGGCGGACAAGGACCGCACCGCCCGCGCGGACGCCGTGCGCCTGCGCCCAGTCCGCGTCGGTCGCGGGCGACAGCTCGGCGCCGGGCCCGGATCCGATCCGGTACGAGTCGAGCGGTACGGACATCACCTCCGCGAGGCGCTTCGCCGCGGAATGCCAGCCGGCGTCACCGTCGCCGCTGTCGTCGCCCGCGCTCAGGAGCACCAGGGACCGCTCGTACAGGTCGAGGGTGGAGATCCGGGCGCCGGCGCGGTTCAGCCACAGGTGGGGGGCGCGGCTGCCGGGCTCTCCCGTGAGCCGCATGCCCTCGGGCACGACGGGCGTCGCCGGATCGGCGCCTAGGACGGCCCCGCGCGGATAGCGGTAGCCGAGCGCCACGTTGAGGATCCCGCCCTTCCTGCCTCCGGGGCCGCCCGCTCCCGGGCCGGGGGTGTACCCGGGGTGGCTGTGCTCGACCGACCGCGAGGAGGCGCGTGCGCTCGTCGCCTCGGCGACCGGCCGGCGCTCCTCGTCGTAGGACTCCAGCAGGCCGGGGCCGGCCCAGCCGCCGAGGACGGCGGCCAGTTTCCAGGCGAGGTTGTGCGCGTCCTGGATACCGGTGTTGGAACCGAACGCCCCGGTGGGGGACATCTCGTGGGCCGAGTCACCGGCGAGGAACACCCGACCGTCCGCGTACCGCTCGGCGACCCGCTCGGCGGCGTGCCAGGCGGCCCTGCCGGTGATTTTCACGTCGAGGTCCGGCACCCCGACCGCCCGCCGGATGTGTTCCGCGCACCGCTCGTCCGTGAACTCCTCCAGCGTCTCGCCGTTCTCGGGGTGCCACGGCGCGTGGAACACCCAGTGCTCGCGGTTGTCGACCGGCAGGAGCGCGCCGTCGGCCTCCGGGTTCGTCAGGTAGCACACGATGAAGCGCCGGTCGCCCACGACGTCCGCGAGGGCGCGTGAGGTGAAGGTGATGCTCACGTTGTGGAACAGGTCGCCGGGGCCGTTCTGCCCGATGCCGAGATGCTCGCGGACCGGGCTGCGCGGCCCGTCCGCCGCGACGAGGTAGTCCGCCCGGACGGTGGTGTGCTCGCCCGTGTCCCGGCTCTTGAGCCGCGCGGTCACGCCCTGGGGGTCCTGCTCGAACGACATCAGCTCGGTGTGGAACCGCAGATCGCCGCCCAGCTCCCGGGCGCGCTCCAGGAGCACCGGCTCCAGGTCGTTCTGGCTGCACAGGCACCAGCCGGCGGGGCTAAAACGGGCGAGTCCGCCACCCGGGTCGATCTCCTTGAACAGCCACTCGCCGGCGTCACCCACCAGCGTCGGGGTCTGGAGGATGCCGTGGTTGTCGGCCAGGACCGACGCGGCCTCCTCGATGCTCCGCTGTGCCTCCGCCACCCGGAACAGCTCCATCGTGCGCACGTTGTTGCCGCGTCCGCGCGGATGGATCGACGTTCCCGAGTGGCGCTCGACCAGCACGTGCGGAACGCCGAGTCGCCCCAGGAAGAGCGAGGTGGACAGGCCCACGAGGGAGCCGCCGACGATGAGCACCGGCGTGTGCTGAGTGGCCTCCGGGGCCTCTTCCGATCGGTTCATTGATTGCCTCCAGCGTCACCTGCGACGTGAGAGAGGGATCTGGACCCACATTGCAACGCCGCGCTGTACCACTGCGCGCGTTGGAAGCAGCACCCGGACGACTGGTTCACCCGTCCGGACCGTGCGGATCGCGCCCGCCGGGGGTCGCAACAACGATCGGCTCATGGCGACCGCGCTGATTCGGACGCGACGGTCGCGCCCCCGACCCTCCGTGAAGATGAGAGAGGCGTGCCGTATGACCATCTCAGGACGCATATCGCAGTCGGCGTTCGACGGCTCGAGGCTGCGGGTGATACTCCTGCTCGATCTGTACGAAGGAGCCCAGCAGCAGTTCCTCGACGCGTACGAGCACATGCGCAACCAGGTCGCGTCCGTGCCCGGCCACCTCAGCGACCAGCTCTGCCAGTCGATCGAGAACCCCTCGCAGTGGCTCATCACCAGCGAGTGGGAGAGCGCCCCGCCGTTCCTCGCCTGGGTGAACAGCGAGGAGCACGTCGAGACCGTCCGGCCGATGCACAGCTGCGTCAGGGACACCCGGTCGATGCGCTACAGCATCCTCCGCGAGACCACCCCGGCCCAGCCGCGCACGCCCGAGCCGAAGACGCCGGCCACACAGGTGGCCGCCCGCGTCGGTGACGGTGCCGCGCGCCACGCCCTCACGTTCACCGTCAAGCCGGGCTCCGAGTCCAAGGTCGCGGAGATCCTGGCCGGGTACCAGTCGCCCCAGGCCCAGGTCGACGACACCACGCGCCTGCGCCGCACCTCGCTCTTCATGCACGGCAACCGCGTCGTGCGGGCCGTCGAGGTGGAGGGCGACCTCCTGGCGGCGCTGCGCCACGTGGCCCGTCAGCCCGAGGTCAGGGCGGTCGAGGAAGCCATCAACCCCTACCTGGAGCAGCACAGGGACCTGACCGACCCCGAGTCCGCGCGCGTGTTCTTCACGCGGGCCGCGCTCCCGGCCGTCCACCACGTGGTGTCCGACCGTGAGGCCCCCGCGGAGCTGCGCCGGCACGCGCTCCACTACCCCGCCAAGGAAGGCCGCGGGATGGAGCTGGCCCGGTTGCTCGCCCACCAGGACGCGGCAGCCGCGGAGGACCCCGCCAACCCGGTGTACGCCAGCACGGTCTTCCAGCGGGACGACATCGTGGTGCGCCTCATCGACATCACGGGTGACCTCGACGCCGACCCCGTCGCGGCCGTCGGCCTCAAGGGCCTGGAGGGGGACCCCGAGGTCGATCGTCTGCTCGACGGCGCCGCGATCGGCGTGGAGGGCTCCCTGTACACGGACCGCAACATCAACCGGCTCCTGTCGCACGCCGACATGACGCCCGTCACCGACCGCAGCTCGGCGGGTTCCTGACGGACCACCCCGGGGTGTCCGCGGGCACGGCCCGGAACCCCATCGCCCCACCCGGAGGTATCAACCATGATCAAGCATCCACGCATCGTGGACCTGAGCGAGACCGAGCCCAACCGCCGGCGCGGAGGTGACCTGCGGGCCATGCTCACGCCCGCCAACGTCGGCTCCACCAGCGGCTTCATGGGCCTGGCCCTCGTCCAGCCCGGCGAGCGCATCGGCGAGCACTACCACCCGTACTCCGAGGAGTTCGTGTACGTCGTCCAGGGCGCCCTGGAGGTGGACCTGGACGGTGACACGCACGAACTGCGGCCGGACCAGGGACTCCTGATCCCGATCAACATGCGGCACCGCTTCCGCAACGTCGGCGAGGTCGAGGCCCGCATGGTCTTCCACCTCGGCCCGCTCGCCCCGGAACCGCGCCTCGGGCACGTCGACACCGAGGAGACCGTGCCCAGCGAGGTCATAAAGTGACCCGGCGGGTGGCTGTCACCGGTGTCGGTGTGGTCGCTCCCGGCGGGATCGGGGCGACGGCGTTCTGGGACCTCCTGGCCAACGGCCGTACAGCGACCCGCGGCATCACACTGTTCGACCCGGTCGGCCTGCGCTCACGTATCGCCGCCGAATGCGACTGGGACCCGGACGCACACGGACTCGACCCCGAGATTCGCGAACACGCCGACCGCTACATCCAGTTCGCGGTCGTCGCCGCCGGCGAGGCCGTGCGCGACTCCGGACTGGACACCGGCCGGGAGGACCCCTGGCGCGTCGGCGTCTCCCTGGGCAGCGCCATCGGCGGGACCACGCGCCTGGAACACGACTACGTCCTCGTCAGCGAGGGCGGGCAGCGATGGGACGTGGACCACCGCGCGGCCGAACCGAAACTGCACATGGCGTTCTCGCCGAGCACGCTCGCCGCGGTCGTCGCCGAACAGTTCGGCGCCCAGGGCCCCGTACAGACCGTCTCCACCGGCTGCACCTCGGGACTCGACGCGGTGGGCTACGCCTTCCACCAGATCGAGGAGGGCCGGGCCGACATCTGCATCGCCGGCGCGTCCGACTCCCCGGTGTCACCGATCACGATGGCGTGCTTCGACGCCATCAAGGCGACCTCACCCAACAACGACGATCCCGAGCACGCCTCCAGACCCTTCGACGCCGACCGCAACGGCTTCGTGATGGGCGAGGGAGCGGCGGTCCTCGTCCTGGAGGAGGCCGAACACGCCCGCGCCCGCGGTGCGCACGTGTACTGCGAGATCAGCGGCTACGCCACCTACGGCAACGCCTACCACATGACCGGTCTGACCAGCGAAGGTCTGGAGATGGCCCGGGCGATCGACACCGCCCTCGGCCAGGCTCGCCTCGACCCCACACTGATCGACTACGTCAACGCCCACGGCTCGGGCACCAGACAGAACGACCGGCACGAGACGGCCGCGGTCAAGCTGTCCCTGGGCGCCCACGCCTACGACACCCCCATGAGCTCCATCAAATCCATGGTGGGCCACTCCCTGGGCGCGATCGGCGCGATCGAAGTGGTCGCCTGCGTCCTCGCCCTGAAGCACCAAGTGGTGCCGCCCACCGCGAACTACGAGACGCCCGACCCCGAGTGCGACCTGGACTACGTGCCGCGCACCGCACGCCCGCGGAAGCTGAGGAACGTGCTCTCCGTAGGCAGCGGATTCGGCGGCTTCCAGTCCGCGGTGCTGCTGGCCGGGCCCGGCGGGAGGACACGATGAGCGGTCAGCGCCCCCGGCGCGCGGCCATCACCGGGATCGGTGTGATCGCGCCCAACGGACTGCACGCGGACGCCTACTGGAAATCCGTCAGAGAGGGCCTCTTCGTCCTGGACCGGATCACCCGAGAGGGATGCGAGAACCTGCCGCTCCGTATCGGGGGCGAGGTCCGTACCTTCGACGCCGAGGATCACATCGAGGAGCCGTTCCTGGTCCAGACGGACCGGTTCAGCCACTTCGCGATGGCCGCGGCGGCCCTGGCCCTCGAAGACGCGGGCCTCAGCAGGGGTGAGCCCGACGACCCGTACTCGATCGGCGTCGTCACCGCCGCCGGATCAGGCGGCGGCGAGTTCGGGCAGCGCGAGCTGCAGAAACTGTGGGGCCAGGGCTCCAAGTTCGTCGGCCCCTACCAGTCCATCGCCTGGTTCTACGCGGCCAGCACCGGCCAGATCTCCATCTGGAGCGGCTTCAAGGGGCCGTGCGGTGTCGTCGCGAGCGACGAGGCCGGCGGCCTGGACGCCCTCGCACACGCGGCCCGCGCCGTCCGGCGCGGAACCGGGGCCATGGTCGTCGGCGCCGCGGAGGCCCCCCTCGCCCCGTACTCGATGGTGTGCCAGCTCGGATACCCCGAGCTCAGCACCGCCGAGGACGCCGAACGCGCCTACCTGCCCTTCACCACGGCAGCCCGCGGGTTCACGCCGGCCGAGGGCGGCGCCGTCGTCGTGGTGGAGGAGGAGAACCGCGCCCGCGAGCGGGAGGCACCCGTTCGCGCCGTCGTGGCCGGTCATGCCGCCACCTTCACCGGCGCCTCCCAGTGGGAGCGGTCGAGAGAGGGTCTCGCCCACGCGATCCGTGGCGCCCTCGACGAGGCCGGCTGCGCCCCCGAAGAGATCGACGTCGTGTTCGCCGACGCCCTCGGCGTCCCCGACGCGGACCGCGCCGAGGCACTGGCGATCGCCGACGCCCTGGGCGCGCACGGCAGGCGCGTACCCGTCACGGCACCCAAGACCGGCATGGGCAGGGCCTACTGTGCGGCCCCCGTCCTGGACGTGGCGGCCGCCGTGTTCGCCATGGAACACGGCCTGATCCCCCCCACCCCCAACGTGTTCGACATCTGCCACGACCTCGATCTGGTGATGTCTCGCGCTCGCCCCGCCGAGCTGCGCACGGCCCTGGTCCTCAGCAGGGGACTCATGGGCTCCAACGCGGCGCTCGTAGTGCGCCGCGGCAGCGACTCCGCCCTGTAGCACCGGGCGGGAAGGAGAACACTCGCATGATCACCACCGAAGTGACGTTCGACGAACTGGCCACCCTGATGAAGAAGGCGGCCGGAATCACCGTCGACCCCCAGGAACTCACGCAGGACCCGGACAGGCCCTTCGACTCGTTCGGCATCGACTCGCTCGGCCTGCTCGGCATCGTCGGCGAGATCGAGAACCGGTACAGCCAGTCGCTGCCCCCGGACTCGGAGCGCTGCAAGACGCCCCGCGAGTTCCTCGACCTCGTCAACAACACCCTCAAAGCTGGAGCCTGACATGTCGGGACACACAGAGAACAGCATCACCATCGACGCCCCCCTCGACCTCGTCTGGGACATGACCAACGACATCGAGAAGTGGCCGGAGCTCTTCAGCGAGTACGCGTCCCTCGAAGTGCTCTCCCGCGACGGCGACACGACGAGCTTCCGCCTGACCATGCACCCGGACGACAACGGGAAGGTCTGGAGCTGGGTCTCGGAGCGGACCGTCAACCGCGCCGAGCGCACCGTGCGCGCCCGCCGCGTCGAGACCGGTCCCTTCGCCCACATGGACATCCGGTGGGACTACACCGAGACCCCGGAAGGCACCCGCATGGACTGGGTGCAGGACTTCGCGATGAAGCCCGACGCGCCGGTCGACGACTCCTGGATGACGGAGAACATCAACCGCAACTCCGTCACCCAGATGGCACTCATCCGCGACAAGATCGAAAAGGTCGCGCGGGAGCGCCAGAGCGCGTCCGTGCCGCGCTGACCGCCGGCCCGCCCAGGAAGGAAACCCGATGCACCACGCCCTGATCGTGGCCCGCATGGCGCCCGGTTCGGCGCCGGCGATCTCCGACGTGTTCGCCGCCTCCGACCGAGGCGAACTGCCGCACCTCATCGGCGTCAACCGGCGCAGCCTGTTCCAGTTCGGCGACGTGTACCTGCACCTCATCGAGTCGGACCAGGACCCGTCATCCGCCATCGCCCAGGTGGCCGGACACCCCGAGTTCCGCAGTGTCAGCGAGCAGCTCTCGCCGTACGTCAGCGCGTACGACCCGGAGACCTGGCGCAGCCCCAAGGACGCCATGGCGCACTGCTTCTACCGCTGGGAGCGCGGCGCCCCGTCCTGACGGGACGTCCGGACACAACCCGAGGCCGCCGGCTTCCGCGTCAGACGCGGGGCCGGCGGCCTCGGGTTGAGCCCGGTCAGTGGGGGACGGTGCACTCGAAGGCGTGCAGGTACGGGTTCACGGGACGGATCTCACCGATGACGAGACCCGCGTCCGTCAGCCGGTCGACCATGCTCTGCCGGGTGTGCTTCGCACCGCCGACGTTGAGGAGCAGCAGCAGATCCATCGACGTCGTGAACTTCATCGACGGGGTGTCGTCCACGAGGTTCTCGATGACGATGACACGGGCACCCGGACGCGCCGCCCTGCGCACGTTTGCCAGCGCCCTGCGCGTGCTGTCGTCGTCCCACTCCAGGATGTTCTTGATGATGTAGACGTCCGCCTGGACCGGGATGTCCTCACGGCAGTCGCCGGCCACGATGCGCACACGGGAGGCCAGTGCCCCGCCCTCACGCAGACGGGGATCGGCGTTCTCGACGACGCCTGGCAGGTCGAGCAGCGTGCCGTGCATCCCGGGGTGCTTCTCCAGCAGACCGGCCACGACCTGGCCCTGGCCGCCTCCGATGTCCGCGACCGAGGTCACGCCCCGCAGATCGAGCAGCTCGGCCACGTCCCGCGCCGACTGCTCGCTGGACGTCGTCATCGCCCGGTTGAACACGTGCGCCGACTCGGGGGCGTCGTTGTTGAGGTAGGTGAAGAACTCCTTGTCGAACACGTCCTCGAAGACGTTCCGGCCGGAGCGCACCGCCTCGTCGAGCTTCGGCCACACGTCCCAGGTCCACGGCTCGGTGCACCACAGGGCGATGTAGCGCAGGCTGTGCGGATCGTCCTCGCGCAGGAGACGGGACATCTCCGTGTGCGCGAACGTGCCGTCCGGGCGCTCGGTGAACACCCCCTGGCTGGACAGCGCGCGCAGCAGCCGGCGCAGTGTCTGCGGCTGAGTCTTCACCGCCGCGGCCAGGTCCTCCACGCTCTTGGGTGTCTCGTCCAGGGCGTCTGCGACACCCAGGCGGGCTGCCGCGCGTACGGCGGCGGCGCACGCCGCCCCGAAAACCAGCTCCCTCAGCCTCATGGGCGGCGCGGGAGCCGACTCCGGCGCGGGAGCCGGATCAACGGTCGTCATGTGTTGCCTCGCTTCTGCCTGCGTGATGGGGGTGCGGACATGCTCTGGGGATCAGCACATTCCGCCGGGCTGGGAGACCGCGCACCGGTTGTCGCGGAAGACGTTGCCCGCGCCCTTGTCCTGGACGGCCAGGTCGGCGGTGCTGTTGCGCAGGGCGATGTTGTCGCGGATCTCGATGCGCTGGTTGAGCGCGTTCTGGAAACTGCGGGCCAGCACGATGCCGCCCGACATCGGGGCTTTGCCCACGTTGTCCTCGACGGTGTTCCCCGCCACGAGCGTGTCCTCGACACCGGTGAGGACGATCCCCGATCCCTGCAGATAGGGCAGCCGGGCGGTCTTGGGGCAGTACTTGTTGTTGGAGTGGACGTAGTTGTGGAGCACGCGCAGTGCGCCGGGGCGCGGCTTGTTCTCGTCGCCGACGAGGAACATCGCGGTGCAGTTGCCGGTCGCCTCGTTGTGATCGACGGTCAGGTCCCGCAGGCGCCGAACCGTGGCGCCGATCCGGTTGCCGAGCAGAAGGTTGTGGCTGAGCACCGTGTTCTGGGTGTCCAGGGCGCCCTCTTCGGCGGCGACCGTGTTGGCGAGGAAGAGTCCCGCGTCGCCGTTGCCCTCGGCGACGTTGTGGCGCAACACCGAGCGCACGGACCGCTCCTGGGCGATGCCCCACTGGCCGTTCTTCTCCGAGCTCACCCTCAGGACCCGCAGCCCGTCGGTCCGCGTCGCCCACAGGCCGGTCTTGGCGAAGCCCCGGAGTGTCAGGGAGCGGACGGTGACGTCTTCGACGGGGGCGCCTTCTTTCCCGGTGACGCAGATGCCGTTGCCCGCCTTGGCGCATGCGCTGTCGGTGGACGAGGTGCCGGGGACGATGACGGTGGACCCGGCGCCGGAGCCCCGCAGGGTCACGCCGGACACGGTGATGGAGACGCTCTCGTGATAAGTGCCGGGGGCGAGGCGGATGACGTCCCCCGGCTTCGCGGAGTTCACGGCTTGCTGGATCGACTCGCCCGGGTTCACGCGGTGCACCGTGTGGGCGGCGGCCGGCGGGGCGGCCCCGAGGCCCGACGCGAAGGCGGCCACGACGCAGGCGAGACGCACAATCTGTCGTTTGGTCATACGGCGAAGCTATGAGCCGGTGTTCCGGCCTGCCACTGCTGATGGCCCAGGCGGGCAGACCCTTCGCCGGGCGGGTGATTCCGGGCGGAAGCGTGCGTGGCGCGACACCACCGGAGCACACCGGCACCCCGTCATCGGGGACGACCGTGGCACGGTACGACGACGGGGTGCCGGTGAAGCCGGCGTGGCTCGGCCGCAGAGACCTGCCCTGACGGCGTGATCCAGACGAAAGGCCCTAGGCGCCCGCGGACACCGGTGAGTCGGTCCGCGCGGCCACCGAGTTCGCGGTCGCGGACTTCGGGATGGGCCGGTCGTCGCGCAGGGCCTGCCAGACCTGGTGGGACGCCTTGGGCAGGGGCAGGACGCGGCCGGCGTCCTGGGCGTCGTAGCTGACCGGCAGCGTGACCATGTTCATATGGGCCGGGCTGATGCCTTTGAGGTCCTTCGCGAGGCCCAGCAGCTTGTCCGCGGACGCGAGGCCGGAGTCGGCGCTGACGGTCTTGGTCGCGGTGTCGGCGAGGTCGTAGGCCCGCGCCGGGTTGCTGATCACGCCGATGGACTCGGCGCGGTGGATCAGTGCCTTGATGAACGCCTGCTGGAGCTGGATCCGGCCGAGGTCGCTGCCGTCGCCGACGCCGTGCCGGGTCCGCACGAGCGCCAGGGCCTGCTCACCCTTGAGGGTGTGCTTGCCAGCGCTCAGCGACAGATGGCTGTTGGCGTCCTTGATGGCCCGGTGGGTGGTGATGTCGACACCACCGAGCTCGTCGACGAACTTCTTGAAGCCCTCGAAGTCGACCTCGAGGTAGTGGTCCATGCGGACGCCCGACATCTTCTCCACCGTCTTCACGGTGCAGGCGGGACCGCCGACCTCGTACGCCTCGTTGAACATCGCCTGCCGCGCGCCCGGCACCGTGCCGCCGGACGGCTTCGCGCACGCGGGCCGCTCGACCATCGTGTCGCGCGGGATGCTCACGACGGAGGCCTTCTTGTGGGCCTTGTCGACGTGCAGCACCATCGCCGTGTCCGAGCGCGCGCCGGTGATCCCACTGCCGTACCGGCCGTGGGTCCCCGCGCGCGAGTCGGAACCGAGGAGCAGGATGTTCATCGCCCCGTCGTGGCTCGCGTCCGGACGGTTCTTGCCGAGCGCGGCGTTGATGTCCGTGCTCTTGAGATTCCCGTTCAGGTGCGACCAGGCGTAGGCGACGCCCCCGCCCGCGACGAGGGCGACGCCGAGCGCGGCGCCGGTGACGGCGCGCCACCGCCTCTTGCGTGAGCCGCCTCGTGAGCGGTGCGTGTTGGCCGGGCCGTAGCCGGCGTGTTCAGGGGCGTCCGTGGTGGGCGCGCGCCCTTCGTCTCCGCTGTCGTGCGGCATGTGCGCTTGCCCTCCGTTCGAGGGGGATCGGTTCGGCGGGATCGATAACGGGTGCCTCAGTAGGCGGAGTTGACGTTGTCGATCGAGCCGTACTTGTCGGCGGCGTAGTTGGCGGCCGCGGTGATGTTGGCGACCGGGTCGGTCAGGCTGTGGGAGGTGCCGGCGACGTGGTAGTAGTCGAAGGTCGGCTGGATGACCTGGAGCAGGCCCTTGGACGGCGTGCCCTTGACCGCGTTGACGTCCCAGTTGTTCACGGCGTTCGGGTTGCCGGACGACTCGCGCATGATGTTGCGGTGCAGGCCCTCGTAGGAGCCGGGGATGTGCTTGGCCTTCATGATCGAGAGGGCCTCACGGATCCAGCCATCGAGGTTGTCCGGGTAGGACGGCTTCGCCTTCGTCGAGACGGCGTGCGCGGCCTTCGGCGCCGCGGCGGGCTCGGCGGCGTGCGCCGGGGACGGGGCGAAGGTCAGCGCGGCGCCCGCGAGGCCGGCGGCGGCCAGGACCGTGACGGTGGCGCGGCGGAAGGCGCTGGGGCGGGTGACGGCGGTGATCGGGGTGGAGACGGTCACGTGGAGTACCTCTTCTGGGCGTCGTGGGGTGGCAGCCGGTGTGGCGGCACCTGGAGCGGAGCGGGGGATATGCCTCGTGGCACGGAGGGATCGGGGCGAGCGCCTTCGCTCGTGCTCCGACCCGCTCTCCGGGACGTCAGCCATGGTTAACGGCGCCCTGAGGAGGGCGCAAGGATGTGACGTACTACCCCACTACGGAGGAATGTCCGAAATGTTGGACTCGGAGTGTGGGGGCGCACGCCGACCGGCGGCTCACCCGCTACTAACGTCCTTGGTATGTGACGTGGCCCCTATGGGGCGCCTCACAGCCGCAGGCCCGCCGGAGTTGCCCAGGTCACGCGCATGACCCGCCCCGCGGGAGGCCGGACGGTGCTCCGAGGGAGGCTGGACGGCACCCCGAGGGCGAGCGCATCCCCGCTTCTGTGCCGGGGGTGTGGCTCTCCGTGCAGGGGTGCCTTCATCGCCCCGTGCAGGGGCGCCCCCATCGCCCTACGTGACACACCGCTTACGCGACCTGCTGCCCGCCCGTGCGGCACACCCTCCCGCGGGAACCCCCACGGGGTGTCTGTGTCGACGGAGTGTCAATAACCTGAAGGGCCTTGCCAGTTACCGAGTCACCGACTTGAGGAGCAACATGTCCACCGCACAGGTCCCCGACATACTGTCGCCGGAGTTCGCCGCGAATCCGTACCCCGTCTACGCGGCCATGCGCGAGCACGCACCCCTCATCTGGCATGAGCCCACGCAGAGTTACATCATTTCCCGGTACGCCGACGTCGAGCGCGTCTTCAAGGACAAGGAGTCGCAGTTCACGACCGACAACTACAACTGGCAGATCGAGCCCGTGCACGGCAGGACGATCCTTCAGCTCAGCGGGCGCGAGCACGCGGTGCGGCGCGCTCTCGTCGCACCGGCCTTCCGCGGGAGCGACCTCCAGGAGAAGTTCCTGCCGGTCATCGAGCGCAACTCCCGTGAACTGATCGACACGTTCCGCGCCGACGGCGCCGTCGACCTCGTGGACGCGTACGCGACGCGCTTTCCCGTCAACGTGATCGCCGACATGCTGGGCCTGGACAAGGCCGACCACGCGCGGTTCCACGGCTGGTACACCACCGTCATCGCCTTCCTCGGCAACCTCTCAGGTGACCCCGAGGTGGCGGCGGCCGGGGAGCGTACCCGCGTCGAGTTCGCCGAGTACATGATCCCGGTCATCCGGCGGCGCCGGGACGACCTCGGCGACGACCTGCTCTCCTCACTGTGCGCCGCCGAGGTCGACGGCGTCCGCATGAGCGACGAGGACATCAAGGCGTTCTGCAGCCTGCTGCTCGCGGCCGGCGGCGAGACCACCGACAAGGCCATCGCCAGCATCTTCGCCAACCTGCTCACCCACCCCGACCAGCTCGACGCCGTCCGCGAGGACCGCACGCTGATCGCCCGCGCCTTCGCCGAGACGCTGCGCCACACCCCGCCGGTGCACATGATCATGCGCCAGTCCGCGACCGACGTGGAGGTGAGCGGCGGAACGATCCCCGCGGGAGCGACCGTCACCTGTCTGATCGGCGCGGCCAACCGTGACGAGGACCGCTACGCGCGGCCCGACCGCTTCGACATCTTCCGCGAGGACCTCACCGCCACGAACGCGTTCTCGGCGGCCGCCGGCCACCTCTCCTTCGCGCTCGGCCGGCACTTCTGCGTCGGCGCGCTCCTGGCCAAGGCGGAGGTCGAGATCGGCGTGGGCCAACTCCTCGACGCCATGCCCGATGTGCGGCTCGCCGACGGGTTCGACCCGGTGGAGCAGGGCGTGTTCACCCGCGGCCCGAAGTCCCTGCCGGTGCTGTTCACCCCCGTGGGGGCGTGAACAGCACGCCGGGCAGCGGGAATTGGGCGGGGGTCGGTCGCGTAACGTAAGCCGGGAGCGCGGCTGGACGCGAGGACGCCGGCTGGGGCCTCCAGCCGGCGTGGGTGCCGTCGCCGAGGGCGGGGTACTCGCGGCGACGGAGCAGGGCGGTGCGGTAGAACTCCAGCATGGACGACGTCTCGTCGCCGGTCCGGGCAAAGAAAGGCCGGACCGGACGGAGCCGTACGCGGCAAAAGCGGTCGGCCAGGTCGCGGAGTCGAAACCCGGCCGACCGCCTGTACGGTGGCTGCCGGCGTGCGAGCGGTCGTCGTGCGGCGGCGGTCATGCCGACCGGGGCTGCGCGGCCTTACGGCGCCGTGAGATCCACCCTCTGAACCAGGTCACCCGATGTGGGCGGCCGCTGGATCGTGAGGTGGTCCGTGTACGAGTCGTCTCTGCAGGTCACGAGGGCCGTGGCCCTCACGTGCTTGTGCCTGGGGATGTTCTGGAATGTGACCGAGTACGCGCCCGCCCTCACCACGCCCTTATTTCCGTCGGTTTGGGTTTCCAGGTTCGTGGATATCTGCACCGACCGGGGGGCTGATCCGGTCCCGCAGTCGTCGACCGACCCTGTGACCACGACCTCACCACTTGCCGGGTCGGCTGCTGCCTGGTTCGCGGCCGCGAACGACGCCACGGCTGTCAGAGGGAGTATCGCTGTGGCGCAGAGAATTGCGATGCGATTGCGCATGACTTCTCCTAGCTTATCGGCTCGCGCTGCAGAGCGAAACGCGAATGGAATTCCCGTTCGGCTGTCAAGGTGCAGCGTGTCCGGGAATGAATGCCGATTCGCTGTTCCGACTGGTCCGGCGAAGTTTTCCCCTACCAAGGTCCAGCTTCGCGCCGTGGTGGTCAAGGGGGACAACTACCCACGAGTGGCGGGGTACGACTAGCCACGGCAGCCGTGCACGGCGGCTCTTTCATGGGCCGGTGAGCCCGTATTCGATCGCGAGCCGGGTGAGGTCCGAGCGGCGCCGATAACCCGTTTTCCCGTGGATCCGGTCGAGATGTGACTGCACAGTGTGCTTGCTGATGCACAGCTTGTCGGCGATTTCGCTGTCCGTCGCGCCGTTGGCGATGAGCCTCAGGACCTCCTGCTCCCGGTCCGTGAAGTGCAGTGATTTTTCCTGCAAATAGCCGGCGGGCGCGGACACGTAACTGCGGCCCGAGCCCACGACCCGAATCGCCGTCAGCAATTCGTCCCCCTCGGCCTGCCGGCTCAGATATCCGTCGGCGCCTGCCCGGATCACCTGAGCCGCGTCGATCTGCACAGCGGACGACGTGACGATGACGGCGTGTCCCCGCTTCCGCAGCTCCGCCACGGTCGCGGCGAGCCTCGCGGGCGACTGCTGAAGGTCCATCAGGACCACATCGGCGCCACGCAGTGTGCCGTCCGCGGCCTGGAGAGATGACGCCGTGGCGACCAGGTGGAGGTCGGGAGCCGTGCGGACCAATTGCGAAACGCCGTGTCGGAAGAGGGGACAGTCCCCGATCACCGCGATCCGCGTGAATCTGGTACTCACAGGCCGCGACCGGTGCCTGGCAGAGCGGAGAGGCGGGCACGCCTGTCCGGCTCCGGCACGACCGTGGACATCGCCTCAGCGCAACCGTTCATGGACATCTCCGATCTCGCGCGCGGGCGCCTGGCCCTCAGCTTCGGCGGGACCGGAGAGTTCAGCCCGTCGGGCTAGCCCGTCCGAGGTGCCGCCCATTTGGCTGACGAGCTGAGTCCCAAGGCCCCGGGCTTCCAAGTACCAGGCTCTAGCCCTCCCGCGGAGCGCGCGTCCTGCGCCACAGCAGGAAGGCCGAGCCGCCCGCGAGCGCCGTGCCGAGGCCGATCCTGCCCAGGTCGACGCCGCTCTCCGCGCTGCCGCCGACGCCGGCCCGGGCGGCACGCGGGGTGTCGTGCTCAACGGTCATCGGCGCGCTCCACCGCTTGCCGTCGGGGCAGGACCCGTCCACGGCGAACTGTGAGCCGGCCGCGGCCGTGAAGCCGCTCGCCCCGGCGAGGCGCGCCGTCCCCCGGTACTGCGTGCGGTCGCCGTCCTGGCCCCGCGCACCGCCGCTCGAAGGGAGCGTGACGGAGCCCTCGGCGAAGGCGTGGGAGCTGGCCGTGATGGAACCCTGCCCGCTGCGTCCGCAGGAGACCGTGATCTCGACCGTGGACGAGGCCGACACGGTCGTCGGGGAGAGGAACACCTCCGCGACGCTCGTGGCGCGCGCGGTGGCGCTGTCACCGGACGGGCCCACGCTGTCCCGAGGGACCTCGGAGCCGATGGAGCCCGCGGAGTCCTGTGAGGTCACCGCGGCGGGCGCGGTGACCCTGGCGGGCGCGGTCATCGGGTGGGGTGCGCTGACGGTCCCGGGCGCGAGTGCGGTCAGGCACGCGGTCGTCGTCATGACGGTGGCTATCGGGCAGAACATGAGGCGCCTCTCCGGGTCCCTGTGGCGCCGCGGCAGATCGCTGCGGCCCTGCTCAGGACGGTAGTTAGCCCGGGAGGACGGCGCCCGCAGGATTAGGCCGATCGGTGGTCACCCGCGCCCGTGTCCCCGGCGGCGCCGGACTCGCGACAACAGGCCGCCGCGCCCGTCACGAGCAGGGCGCCGGCGAGGAGGGGCCAGCCGAGGCCGTGGTACAGGACGAGCAGCGCGCCGAGCGCGGCGCCCCCGAGCATCGCCGCCACGGAGACGAGCCGCCGCCCCGCCCGCGGATCGGTCCCGCCGGCGAGCGAGGACTCCGAGGCGAGCCCCGTCAGCGTCATGGTCAGGACCGTGGTGGTCATGTCGGGCACCGCGAGCTTGCGGACCGTGGCGTTGCGCAGCCCCATCGCCCAGGCGAGGACCGCGATGAGCGCGTACGTCGCCCCGCCCGGCCGGTCGAACGCGATGGCCGCCGCCACCGCGAGCAGGACCGCCTCGGTGACGAAGACCGACCGCACCCAGGCTCGCCGGGCGCGCCCGGCGAACGCCGTCGAGAGCCGCCCCGCGCACACCGCGCCCGCGAGGAACGCGCCGAGGGACGTGAGCGACCCGAGGACGGAGAATCCGGGAGCGCCGGCGGCGGCGAAGCCGATGATGACGACGTTCCCGGTCATGTTCGCCGCGAAGACATGGCCGAGGCCCAGATAGCTGACCGCGTCGACGAAGCCGCTCACCAGCGTGAGCACCGTGAGGGCCGCGGGAAGGCCGGACCGGTGCGCCGCCGGCGCGGAAGCCGCCGCGGGACCGCTGCCTTCGCTCACCCGCACGACCTTACGGAGTCCCGGCCCCCGCGGCCTCCCGGATCAGGACCGCAGGGCCCACCGTTCCTCGACCTTCGCGAACCGCCAGTACCCGATGGCCGCCGCCCAGACGACGACGAAGAGGCCCACGATGATGAACCCGACGTTGTCCAGGTCCAGTCCCGCGATCCAGCCGGTCACCGAGTCCCGCAGGTCGAGCTTGTCGTGCAGGACACCCACGAGCTCGATGGTCCCGATCAGGAACGCGACGGCGATGGACAGGCCGGTGATGGCGAGGTTGTAGAACACCTTGCGCACGGGGTTCGAGAACGCCCACTGGTACGCGAAGTTCATGAACGTCCCGTCCAGGGTGTCGAACAGGCTCATCCCGGCGGCGAACAGGAGCGGCAGGCACAGGATCGCGTACCAGGGCAGTCCGGCCGCGGCCCCGCTGCCCGCCATCACCATCAGCGTGACCTCGGTCGCCGTGTCGAAGCCGAGGCCGAAGAGGAAGCCGAGGGGGAACATCTGGCCGGGGCGGCTGACGGACCTGGTGAACCGGCCGAGGATCCGGTTCATGAACCCCCGTGAATCCAGGTGCTGTTCGAGCTCCGCCTCGTTGTACGAGCCCCCGCGCATGGCCCGGAACACCCGCAGAATGCCGACCAGGGCGACGAGGTTGAGCGCCGCGATGAGGTACAGGAAGGACCCGGAGATCGTGGTGCCCATGACGCCGAGCGTCTGATGGGTGGCCGACCCCTCGTTCATGATGCGTCCGGCCAGCTGCGTGCCGCCGGCGATGAGCGCGGCGAGCACGACCACGACGCTGGAGTGCCCGAGCGCGAACCAGAAGCCCACCGACACCGGGCGCTTGCCGTCGGCCATCAGCTTGCGGGTGGTGTTGTCGATCGCGGCGATGTGGTCGGCGTCGAACGCGTGCCGCATCCCCAGGGTGTACGCGGTGACGCCGAGGCCGATCCCGAAGGCCTTGGAGCCGACCTCGTAGTGCTCCGGGACGACGAGCAGGAACAGGATGCCGAACGCGACGACATGGAGTGCGGCGATCACCGCGAGGAGTCCGGCGGTGCGGACGGTGTCCTCGCGCCGCCAGGCGAACGCGGAGCGTCCGGTTTCAGGGGTCTTCACAGGCAGGGTCATTCGGTCACGCTCCAACACCTCGTGGATCACTTCGTGAGATGCCGTGGCCGGTCTCCTGGCTGACGGGTGTCCGCGTCCGCCCCGGCCTTCCCAGCCGCGCGAAGCAGCCAGTGGCGTGGTGGGGCGAGGCGTCCCGGGTCGTCTCGTTGCCGAGGGGCCCGGGGCCCGATCACAGTGGCGAGGGCCGCTTCGGTCTGAGTCCTTGAGGGACTGTCACCGAATTCCCGAGCACCACGGCCCGCCCACAGTAGAGGCCGGGCCGCGACGCCTGCAAGGCTGCACAGCTGCGTAGGTGTGCGCGGGTATTCAAGATCACATCGGCGGCTGAGAAGATGGGGCCATGCATCTCGTCCCTGCCGAGCGCGCCGACCGTCGCACGATCGACGGCCACCGGGTCTGCGACGCCATCGCCGCCATCGGTGAGCCAGGACATGTCCGCGCCTGGGCCGACCGGTTCTCCCTCCTCGCCGACGCCAGGCGGCTCGCACTGCTGCTCGCCCTGTACCGCGCGGGGCCGCTGGCCGTCTCGGACCTCGCCGTGGCCACGGGCATGAACGACCCCGCGGTTTCCCAGGCGTTGCGGCTGCTGCGCGCGGCCGGTGTGGTCGAGGGGGAGAAGGAGGGCAGGATCGTGCGCTACCGCGTCGTCGACGCGGCGACCGAGGACCTGCTCAAGCACTGCGCGACGGACGGCGCGCACTGACACGTGCGCGCCGCCGTGGCCGCCTTCAGCCCCGTCGGGCGGCGGCCCGGTCGCGCGCGGCGGCGATCTCCGCGTACGTGAGGTCGCGGCCCTCCCAGTGCGAGCCCTCGACGGACTTGCCGGGTTCCAGGTCCTTGTAGACCTCGAAGAAGTGCGTGATCTCCAGGCGGTCGAACTCGGAGAGGTCCTCGATGTCCTGCACGGCGGCGTGGCGCGGGTCGTGCGCGGGCACGCACAGGACCTTCTCGTCCATGCCCTTCTCGTCCCGCATGACGAACATGCCGATCGCGCGGCACTCCACGGTGCAGCCGGGGAACGTGGGATCGCCCACGAGTACGAGCGCGTCGAGCGGATCACCGTCACGCCCGAGCGTGCCCTCGATGTATCCGTAGTCCGCGGGGTACTGGGTGGAGGTGAACAGCATCCGGTCGAGCCTGATCCGGCCGACGGAATGGTCCATCTCGTACTTGTTGCGGGAGCCTTGGGGGATCTCCACGGTCACGTCGAACGCGTGGATCCCGTCGGGGGTGCGGGCTTCGTCGGTGTGACGGACCTCGTTGTCCAAACCGGCCTCCTCGTCCACCCCGAGTGTGCGCCCGGGAGTGCGGGCGCGTCAGCCGATCGGGAACTCCAATTCGGGCCTGTCCCACATCACGGCGGGCGGGTCGGCGGCGACCGTGCCGGTACGTACGGCTCCCACGCTCCGGTAGAAGCCCTCGGCCGGCGGGTGGGAGACCACACGGACCGAGGTGAGCCCGGCCGCGCGCGCCTCGTCCTTCATGTGCTCGACGAGCAGCCGCCCGATGCCGAGCCCCTGCGCCACGTCGGCGACGAACATCAGGTCGAGCTCCGGCGGTACGAGCGTGAGCGCGTAGAACCCGAGCACCAGGTCATCGGCGCCGACCGCGACGAAGACCCGATGGGTCTCGATGTAGTCGGGGCCCACCCGGTAGCCGGCCACCATCGACGCGTACGGGGCCTCGTAGGCGCGGGACGTGCGGACGAGCCGGGTCAGCCGCTTGGCGTCGCGGGCCGTCGCCCGGCGCACCCGGACCGCCCCGCCGTCCCCCGCGCTCCCCGCGGCTGTAATGCTCGACTTCATAGGCTGAGTATTACGCATCCTGGCCGGCCGATCGACCGGGAAGGTGTACGGCGGACGTCTCACGCGCCGGGGACGGTGGACTGCACCTGCCGCAGGAACGTCGCGTTGTCCGGCGTCTGCCGGATCCGCTCGACGAGCGTCTCGACCCCGGCGTGCCCGTCCCGCGACAGCAGGGCGCGGCGCAGACCTCGTATCACCGTCAACTCGCCCTCGGAGAGCAGGAGTTCCTCGCGGCGCGTGCCGGACCGGGCGAGGTCGACGGCGGGGTGGATCCGGCGCTCCGCGAGGCCGCGGTCGAGGCGGATCTCCATGTTGCCCGTGCTCTTGAGCTCCTCGAAGTAGTAGTCGTCGGCGCGGGAGCCGGTGTCGACGAGCGCGGTCGCGAGGATGGTGAGCGAGCCGCCCTCCTCGGCGAGCCGGGCCGCCCCGAAGAACCGCTTGGGCCCGATCAGCGCGGAGGCGTCGACACCGCCGCTGAGCGTACGGCCGCCGGACGACGCCGAGTTGTTGTGGGCGCGGCACAGGCGGGTCAGGGAGTCGAGCAGGATGACGACGTCCCGGCCGTCCTCGACGAGCCGCTTGGCGCGCTCGACGGCGAGTTCGGCCAGGGCGACATGGGTCCTGGCGGGCTGGTCGAAGGTCGACGCGAAGACCTCACCGCGCACGGAGCGCCGCATGTCGGTGACCTCCTCGGGGCGTTCGTCGAGGAGCACGACCATCAGATGGGCCCCGGGGTGGTTCGCGGCGACGGACGCGGCGAGCTGTTGCAGCAGTACGGTCTTGCCGGTCTTGGGCGGCGCGACGATGAGCCCGCGCTGTCCCTTGCCGATGGGGGTGAACAGGTCGACGAGGCGCGGCGTCACGCCGCCCGTCGCCGTTTCGAGGCGGAGCCGCTGCCGCGGGTGCAGGGGAGTGAGGTCGCCGAACCGGGGCCGCGCGCGCAGCTCGTGGACGGGGCGCCCGTTGACGCGCTCGGCCTCGGCGAGCACACGCGGCCTGCCGCAGGTCCCCTCGACCAAGTCGCCCTTGCGCAGGCCCAGTCGGCGCATCAGTGCGACCGGGACCTGCACGTCGTGCGAGGTCGGCAGCAGGTCGGTGCGACGCAGGAACCCGGGCCCGCTGCCCGGGACGTCGAGGACGCCCGCGGCCCGGACCGCGACCGCTTCCTTCGGCGGCGCCGTCGTGAACGCCTTTGTGGCGGTGGGGGGTTCGAGTGTGGTGGTCATCGGAATCAGTCCTTTCGAGGACGTTCGTACGAGGTAGTTCGTACGAGGTCGTTCGTACGAGGTGAAGCAGGGGAGGGGTGGGGGATCCGGCGGGCCGGGGCGGTGACAACACGCCCCTCAGAAGCCTGTGGCCGGGGGAGAAACGATGCGGGGTACGGCGCGTCGGCGCCGCCTGGCGCATCGCTGACATCGATTCGTCGAACGCCGGAATCGCGGCGATTCGAGGAGGGAGACTGGCACCGGCGCCGAAGAGGCGGCTAGCACACGTGCCATTTGCACTGTAACACCATGAGGGCGCCGCCCCGCAAGAGCGCCCGGCGAGGGCGCCCTATGCTGGCCCCGATGTTCGCACCCGAAGGTCCCACGGTCCGGGAGCTCGCCGTCCAGGCGCTGTCCTCCGTCGAGCACGGCTACGACCTGCTCGCCCCCCGGTTCGACCACACGCCGTTCCGGACGCCCCGCTCCGTCCTCGCCCCCGTCACCCGCGCCCTGCACGGCCTCGGCCCCTTCGAGCGCGGGCTCGACCTGTGCTGCGGGACCGGCGCGGGGCTCGGCGTGCTGCGACAGGTGTGCCGCGAGCGGCCCGTAGGGGTCGACATCAGCGCGGGCATGCTCACGGCGGGCCGCGCCGCGCACGGGAGCGACGCGGACCTGGTGCGCGCTGACGCGCTCGCGCTGCCCTTCGGGCCGGTGTTCGACCTGGTCGTCAGCTTCGGGGCATTCGGGCACTTCCTGCCACGGCAGCGGCCCGCACTGTTCGCCCAGGTCCACTCCGTGCTGAAGCCCGGCGGCCGCTTCGCGTTCCCGATGCCGGCGCCCGCGCGGCCCGGTTCCCGCGGCTACTTCGCGATGCTGGCCTTCGACGGCGCGATGCGGGTGCGGAACGCGCTGTGGCGGCCGCCCTTTGTCATGTACTACCGCGGCTTCCGCCTCGGCGACGTGCGCGGCGAGCTGGCCTGGGCCGGGTTCGACGTGGCGCTCCACGCGCTCCCGGAACTAGGTGAGCGGCGGGACGGCAGCCCCAGGTGCCGGCTCCTGGTGGCCACGAGAAGGCGCTAACGCGCGGTGTCGGGCACCCCGCCCGCCTGCCGGACGTCCTCGTGGAGATGGACGATCAGCCAGCGTCCACCCGCGGGATCCTTGCGCAGGACCGCCGTGTTCCGGATCAGTTCGGGACGCAGCGGGGCGCCGTCAGGCCCGGGCGCGAACGCGGCGCGCAGCCAGTACCGCAGGACGGCCGTGTCGCCGAAGACGTCGACGACCGGGTCGTAGGGGCGCGGCCCGCTGCTCACGGGGCCGTCCCCGTCCGCCGGCCGCTCGGACCGTACGCGGTCCAGGTCCGGCTTGCCGAGCAGCAGCGGCTCGGCCGACGGGTCCCAGATCGTGGCCTCCGGGTCGAGCCGCGCGTCGACCTGAGCCCGGTCCCCGGTTGCGTACGCCTCGTACATGCCCGTCACGACGGACCACACGGCGGCCACGTCACCGGGTGCCGCGCCGGGCCTGGCCAGTGCGGGGCGGGCGGACTGGGGCATGCGGGTGCTCCTGGTCGGGCGGGGGAGGTGCGCCGGGACGGCGGTGCTGCCAGGCCACCGTAACGGGTCGTCGATCACCGGCGGCCGGTCGGCCCCCGCGCGAGGACCTCCGCCCGCCCCGGGCACCGGCGCGCCGGGGTGGACTCGGAGGGGCCGTCACCGGCGCGGACGCCCCGCGGCCTGGGTCGTGGGCGAGTGGGCCGGCGCCGAGGCCGGCTTGTGGGCGGTCGCACCCGGGCGGTGCTTGGCCGGGGCCGGAGTGATGTCCTGCGGGAACGTCAGCTGACCGCTCATCCACTGCATCGCCGGCGCGATCTCCCGCAGCCACGTCGTGAAGTGGTGGCTGCCGCGCGGCAGGATGATCTGGGCCGACGTCATGGGCGACTTCACCGCGTGCAGGAACTTCATCGTGTCGGCGTAGTCCTTCTCGCCCTGCCGGCTGCTGGCGGCCAGGACCGACACGTTCGGGACAGGCAGGTGCTTCAGACGCCACACCAGGTCGTGCTCCCGCCGGCGCCGGGCGCCGGCCGGACCCGAGCCGAAGAGGCTGCCCGTGGTGAGGTCGTCCGCGATCTTGTAGTCCCCGGACAGGGACGCGGCCGACGTGTACACGTTGGGGTTGCGCATCGCGAGCTGGAGCGAGCACGTGCCGCCCGACGAGTAACCGAGGGCGCCCCACGCGCTCGGGTCGTGTCCCACGCGGTACGTCTGCTTGATCGCTTCCGGCAGGTCCTTCGTGAAGAACGTCTCCGCCTGCGGGCCGCCCGGGACGTCCACGCACTCGGTGTCACGCGGCGGCGCGATCGTCGGACGCACCATGACGATCACCGTCGGCTGCATCTTGTTCTGCTGCAGCAGCCGCTGTGCGGTCTGCGGCACCTGGAGATACTGGGCGAGGTTCATGATGCCGCCCGGATAGCCACTGATCGTGACCATCACCGGGAAGCGCTGGCGGTGGTACTGCTTCTGGAAGTACTGCGGCGGCAGGTACACGAACCCCGGGTCGACGGCCCGGGTGCGCCGTCCGATGATGCGCACGGACTCGACCCGGCCGACCTGCGCGGCGGGCCCGTGCGGCAGGCCCTTCACGCGGTCGAGGCCCTGCGGTCCGGCCGGCTGCACGAGCCGGCCCTGGACCGCTCCGACGGTGGAGTAGACACCGGACTTGCCCAGGGCGGTGACCGTGGCCGGAGCCTTGTCGACATGGCCGAGCAGCTCGCCCCAGGAACCGTAGAAGTCGAACTGGGTGTTCACCGCCACGGCGAACGAGGTGATGATCGTCAACTGCGTGACCGCGATCACCCCGAGTCGTCCGAGGACCGCCACGGGCCCGCGCCGGGCGAGGCGGGGCCACACCCAGACAGTGAGCCCCACGCACACCAGTGCGGCCAGCACCGTTGCGTATTCCAGTGACCGGCTCGTCAGGCCCATGTCTTCCTCAACTTTCAGCCGTCATCTGCACTGTTAAGCAGTTTTCATGGGGAAAGAGGCAGGATGGACACGGACGGTTTGCCTTCGGCCGTGTTCTTACCGAGCCCCTGTGTCGCTCTTACTCCCCGGTGGTGTCGCGCTTCTACGCTCAGTCACTGTGAAACAACGCCCCGCCGCCGTGGCAGGTCACACGTGCCTGATCATCGGAATTCTGGACATCGCTTCGGCGATCGCCCCGCACATCCACGAGACCCGCATAGAGCGGATCGCACCGTACGTGCCGGGTCTCGCCGAGGAGATGGCGCGCGCCGCCGCGCTCGCCGCGGGCCTGCTGCTCGTGATGCTCGCGAGAGGCCTGCGCCGCCGGAAGCGGCGCGCCTGGGAGGCGGCCGTCGGGCTGCTCGCCGTCAGCGCGCTCCTTCAGGGTTTCCGCCACCACGCGTTCATCCCCGCCGCCGTCTCGGCGGTTCTGTGCGTCGCGCTCATCGCGTACCGCAAGGAGTTCTACGCGCTCGGCGACCCACGCGGCAGAACGCGCGCCCTGTGGAACCTCGTCGTCCTCGGCGGCTGCAGCTTCGGCCTCGGCCTCCTCATCGTCGGCGTACGCGCTGACCAGGAAGCCGGCCACGCCATCTCGTTCACCGACCGGGTCCAGCAGGTCGGCTACGGACTGATCGGCGCGTACGGCCCCATCGACTACACCAGCGACCGGATCGGCGACATCGTCCACTTCTCGCTGCTCGCGCTCGGCGTCGTCACCGCCGTCACCAGCGTCTACCTCGCCCTGCGGCCCGTCACCCTGCGTCCCGCCGACAGCGACGAGCGCCTGCGCTCCCTGCTCGCCGACGAGGGCCGGCGCGACTCGCTCGGCTACTTTGCGCTGCGCGAGGACAAGAGCGTCCTCTTCTCGCCCTCGGGCAAGGCCGCCATCGCCTACCGCGTGGTGTCCGGCGTGGCCCTCGCGGGCGGCGACCCCATCGGCGACTACGAGGCGTGGCCCGGCGCCATCAAGGAGTTCCTGCGCCAGTGCGACCTGCACGCCTGGACCCCCGCCGTGATGGGCTGCAGCGAACTCGGCGGACAGGTCTGGACCCGCGAGGGCGGCCTCAAGGCACTGGAGCTGGGCGACGAGGCCATCGTCGACTGCGCCGAGTTCAGCCTCGCGGGACGCTCCATGCGCAACGTCCGGCAGATGGTCAACCGCATCGAGCGCGGCGGCTACACCTGCCGCATGCGGCGTGTACGCGATCTGCCCGACGAGGAGAAGAAGCGGCTGCGCGAGGCCGCCGCGGCCTGGCGCGGCAGCGCGACCGAACGCGGGTTCTCCATGGCGCTCGGCCGGTTCGGCGACCCCGGCGACGGGGACTGCGTCGTCGTCACCGCCCACCAGGAGGACGAGGCGGGCAACGACCGCGTACGCGCCCTGCTGCACTTCGTGCCCTGGGGCGAGGACGGTCTCTCCCTCGACCTGATGCGCCGCGACCGCACCGCCGAACCCGGCCTCAACGAGCTCCTCATCGTGGCCGCGCTGCGCGGCGCCCCCGGGCTCGGCGTGCAGCGCATGTCGCTCAACTTCGCCGTGTTCCGGGCCGCTCTCGCACGCGGCGAGCGCCTCGGCGCGGGGCCGGTCCTGCGGGTGTGGCGCGGGCTTCTCGTGTTCCTGTCGCGCTGGTTCCAGATCGAGTCCCTGTACCGGTTCAACGCCAAGTTCCGCCCGGTGTGGGAGCCCCGCTTCGTCGTCTATCCCACGGTGCGCGACCTGCCGAGGATCAGCTGGGCCTGCCTCCAGGCGGAGGCGTTCGTCGTCCTGCCGCGCCCCGCGGAGCGGCTGCGCCAGCTGATCCGCAGCCGGCCCGCCGCCCGCGACGACCAGCCGCAGCCGGTCGGGATCACCAACCCGTGAACAGCAGATGGTTGACCAGCAGGGCGAGCACCGCCTGCGCGGTCAGCCAGCCGCGCCGCCACCGCTCCGGCAGGAGAGCGGTGGCCGCGAGGAGCCACACGCCGAACGGGAGCCAGATCCGTTCCGTCTCCGCCTTGCTCATACCGGACAGATCGGCGGCCAGCAGGGCGAGCGCCGCGCCGAGCACGACCGTCGCGAGCCGCCCCGCCGGCTCCCCGCGGGCGCGCAGGACCTGCCCGGGAACCCGGCGCAGCCCCGCCGCCGTGGCAAGCCCCACGATCAGCACCGTGCACGCGAGGTTGGCCCACACCCAGTAGCCGTACGGCCGGACCCCGCCCGCGCCCTCGTAGTAGCGCTCCGTCAGCAGCCGGTACGCCTCCCACCAGTTGAACCCGGCGAGGGTGAACGCCACCGGCACGACCGCCGCCCCCACGAGGAACAGCGGCAGCGGCCGCGCCGTACGCGCCACGACCAGCACGGCCGCCCCGACGACGGCGATCAGCGTCAGTCCGTACGACAGATAGCACGTGAGCCCGAACAGCAGTCCGCTGCCGAGCGCCGCCGTGCGGCTCCCGCGCGTCGCCGCCACCGCGAGCAGCGCGAGCGACCAGGCGGCGACCGCCGCGAAGTACCCGTCGGCCGACGTGCCCACCCACACCGCGCCCGGCGCGAGCACCAGGAACGGCGCCGCGCGGCGCGCCGTCCGCTCGTCCGCGAGCGCGCGCACCGCGACGAGGACGGCCACCGCCGCCGTGGTGCCCACCGTCACGCACCACACCCCGGCCCACGCGCCCCCGCCGAGCCCGATCCGGTCCAGGCCGACGAAGGTCAGGGTCGCCGCGGGCGGATGGCCCGCGACATGGGGCGGCCAGTGGCCGGGGGAGTGCAGCAGGATGTGCCGCGTGAAGTCCCGCAGCGTCGCGCCGACGTCCCCGAACCGGCCGATGACCGTGAGGTACTCGTACGACGTGGTCAGGCGCCCGGCGACGCCCTGCTGCCAGCCGTCGACGAGCGCGAGCGAGAACGTCCAGGCCGCCGACGCGCCCCACACGGCGGGCAGCAGCAGCCGCCACCGCAGCCGGGCGGCCACCACGGGCCCGTACGCCACGACGAGCACGGCGACGCACACCGCCGCCGGAGTGCCCGGGCCCACGTGCGGGTACCAGCGGGCGTACAGCGGTGGCCAGTTGACGTGCAGGGTGCCGTAGTGGTCCTCGATGTACCGGCCCACGAGGACGGCCGTCGCGACCAGGGCCGCCGCCACCGCGGCGGCCAGCAGGTCACGGCGCGTCCCGCCGGAGTCGGACGCGGTGGTGGGGCGCGCGGTGCGGGGTGCTTGCAGCTTCACACCCGGAACGCTAGGCGCCGGACCCTCCCGTCCGGTGGCAGCGCGGGGTGGCGTCACCGAACCGTCAGATCTTCCTCCGCGGATCCGACGGCCGTCCGCACTACCGTCGGAGCAGGCCGGCGGGTCCCCGCCGCGCACAGCCTGAAGGAACCGCATGCGCGACCTCCACCTCCCCCGCACGCTCCCCGATCCGTGGCGCAGCCCCCTGCGCGGCCCCCGCTTCACCGCCGTCCTCGGTCTCGTCCTCCTCGCCGGAATGCCCCTCCTGTTCGTGACCGGCCTGCTGTCGTACGCCGCCTACAACCCGAACCTCGCGGCGGTCAACGACAAGACGCCGGACAAGGGCCTGCTCGGCTTCTACCTGTTCTCCTGGCCGACGGACCCGCACTGGCTGTACCGGCTCACCCAGGGCCTGCACGTCACCGTCGGGGTCGTGCTCGTGCCGGTGCTCCTCGCCAAGCTGTGGTCGGTCGTGCCCAAGCTGTTCACGCTGCCGCCGGTCCGCTCCCTCGGCCACGCCCTCGAACGGCTCTCACTGCTCCTGCTCGTCGGCGGCGCGCTCTTCGAGTTCGTGACCGGCATCCTCAACGTCCAGCTCGACTACCTGTTCCCCGGGTCCTTCTACCCGCTGCACTTCTACGGCGCCTGGGTGTTCATCAGTGCGTTCGCCGTCCACGCCGTGCTGCGCGTACCCCAGGCGCTGCGCGTGCTGCGCGAGCGGAAGGCGGGGGTCGCGGAGACGGGTGACCTGGTGCCCGCGCAGCCCGCCGAGCCCACCGTCTCGCGGCGGGGCGCGCTCGCCATGGTCGGCGCCGGCTCGCTCCTGCTCCTCGTCACGACCGCGGGCCAGAGCATCGGCGGCGTATGGCGCCGCACCGCGCTCCTCGCCCCGCACGGCGGCGAGGATCCCGGCACGGGCTCCGACAGGTTCCAGATCAACAAGACGGCCGCCGTGGCGGGCGTCCGGGCCGCCGACGCCGGCGCCCCCTGGCGGCTCGTCGTCACCGGCCCGTCCGGCACCGTCCACCGGCTCACTCGCGCCGACCTACTCCAACTCCCGCAGCACACCGCCTCGTTGCCCATCGCCTGTGTCGAGGGCTGGTCCACGGACGACCGGCGCTGGAGCGGGGTACGACTGCGCGACCTGGCCGTGCTCGCCGGGACCGACGGCGACACCGATGTGTTCGTCGAGTCCCTCCAGCAGCACGGGGCTTTCCGCAAAGCGGCCCTGCGGCACAACCAGGTCCACGACCCGCGCTCGCTCCTCGCCCTCCGCGTCGACGGCGCCGACCTCACGCTCGACCACGGCTACCCGGCCCGGATCATCGTCCCCGCGGCGCCGGGCGTCCTGAACACGAAATGGGTGGCACGGCTGACGTTCGGAGCGCTGCGATGAGCGGACGAGCGAGCCGATGGCTGAAGCGGTTGCCGAAGCTGAACCCGCACCTGAACCTGCATCCGACGGAGCGCTGGTACGGCGAGAGTCCGCTCCAACTCCCGCTCCTCGCCGCCTCGTTCGCCCTCGCGTGGTACGCGGGCGTGCGGCTCCTCGCCGGCGACGCATGGGGCGTGGCGATGTGGTTCGTCGGCGCGGCCCTCCTCCACGACCTGGTGCTCGTACCGCTGTACTCGCTCGCGGACCGCGCGGCGTGCAAGGCCCTCGGGGGCCGTGACCGCTCGGCGGTGCTGTACGCACGCGTCCCCGCGTTCCTGTCGGGGCTGCTGCTCCTGGTCTGGTACCCGCTGATCTCGCGGGCGCGACCGGAGCACTACGCCCTGGTCACCGGCCGTTCGGAGGACGCCTTCCTGCAGCACTGGCTGCTCCTGACGGCCGGTCTGTTCGCCGCGTCCGCCCTGTGGTTCGTGACGCGCACGTTCCTCGCCCCGGGGTCGCCCTGGCGGCAGGCCCACAGGGCGCGCCGACAGGAGCGGAAACGCGAGCGGGAGCGGGAACGTCAGCGACGCAGGGAGACGAAGGAGCGCCCGCCCACCGACCACTGAGCCACCGGCCGCCAGCCGAGCGGGCGCGCGACGCGCAGCAGCGCGCGCGTGCCCACGCGGGCCCACGGGAACAGCGAACCCGACGCGCCCCGCCCGTCGTCCACCCGCACCTCCACCCGCTCGTCCACGTCGAGCGGCGCCGTCTCCGCCGTCAACAGGCCACCGGGGCGGACGAGTTCGGCGACACGGGTCAGCAGGGCGCCCGGATCGCCGCCGATCCCGATGTTGCCGTCCAGCAGGAGGGCCGTCCCCCAGCCGCCCTCGTCGGGCAGGGGGTCGAACACGGACAGGCGCAGCGCGGCACCCCCGAGGCTGACCGTCCGCGCCACGGCGGCCTCGCTCACGTCGATGCCGAGCACGCGACGGCCGGCCGCGGCGAGTGCGGCGACCAGCCGGCCGGGGCCGCAGCCGATGTCCAGGACGGCCCCCTCGCAGTGCCGCAGCGCCGACAGGTCGGCGGCGTCGGGGCCCGCGCACCAGCGCTCCACCTCCAGCGGCAGCAGCCAGCCGTCGGCGCGCCGCAGGAAGAGCGGCCCGCGTTCGTTGCGCACGGCGTCGGCGTAAGGATCCGTACACCAGGGCGGTGCCGCCTCGTGGGTCGTGCTCATGGGCGGACCGCCCGGGTCAGGCGCGCGTGTTCGGCGGCGAAGCGGCCGTCGGGCGCGGCGGCCGCCACCAGGGCGGCGTCGTCCGCCGTGTCGACGTCCCGCAGGGCCGCGAGGTCCCGTACGCGCAGCCCCGCCGCGGTGAGCCGGGCCCGCTGGACCGCACCCGTGTGCGCCGTCGACATCGGCACCCCCCGCAGCAGCCCGGGGTCAGGCTCGGCCAGCCCGAGCGCCCAGAACCCGCCGTCGTCGGCGGGCCCGAACCAGGCGTCGCAGTCCCGCCAGGCGTCGGCCCCGAGCGCCGGGGCGAGCAGTGCGGGGGTCACCTGGGGCGTGTCCATCCCGATCAGGACGGCCGGCCCCGCGCATCCGGCGAACGCCGCCGCGAGCCGCTCGTCGAGGCCGCCGCCGCACTGGGCGACCACCTCGATGCCGTCGGGCAGCCAGGCCCCGGGCGCCCCGTCGAGCACCAGCACCCGGCGCCGTGCGGGGGCCGCGAGCACCGCGCGCAAGGTGTCGACGAGCGCCGCCTCCGCGAGCCGCGCCGCCTCCCCGGGAGTGAAGGGCGGCGTGAGCCGGGTCTTGACCTGCCCGGGCACGGGGGACTTGGCGATGACGAGGAGGGTGGTGGGGGTGCCGGGAGCGGCTGGCAGCGCACCGGCTTCGGAGGACCTCATCGGGGCGCCGCCTCCCCGCGTGCCGGGTGCGGTGTCCGCGGTGGCTCCGCGAGAACGGCCCGCATGTCACGGACCGCCTGCCACGTGCCCTTCCATGTGCCCGTGACCTTGGACTTTCCCGTACGAGGCCGGTACGGCACCGCGCGTTCCGCGATGCGCCAGCCCGCGTCGGCGGCCCGTACGACCATCTGGAGCGGGTAGCCGCTGCGGCGGTCCGTGAGGTCCAGGGCGAGGAGGGGCACGCGGCGTGCGGCCCGCATCGGGCCCAGGTCGTGCAGGCGAAGGCCGGTGCGCCGCCGCAGCATCCGAGCGAGCGCCAGGTTCCCGGCGCGCGCGTGGACGGGGAAGGCGCCGCGCCCCAGCGGCCTGCGCCGGCCGAGCACGAGATCGCAGCGGCCTGCGGCCACATCCCGCACGAACGGCGCGAGCAGGGCGGGATCGAGCGAGGCGTCGCAGTCGCAGAAGCAGACGATGTCCGCGTCGGAGGCCAGCAGGCCTGCGTGGCAGGCGGCCCCGAAGCCGCGCCGGGCCTCCGTCACCACGGTCGCGCCCAGGGACCGGGCCACCTCGGGGGAGCCGTCGGTGGACCCGTTGTCCACGACGAGCGCCCGCCAGCCGTCCGGGATACGGGCCAGTACCCACGGCAGCGCGGCGGCCTCGTCGAGGCACGGCAGCACGACATCGACCGACAGTGCCCAGGGGGTGGTCCGGTGCGAGGGGGCGGGGCCGGCAGGGGAGTTGGAGTCAGGGGGGATCACGTGTGTCACCCTACGAATCCAGAACGGACATTCCGGGCCCCGGAACCTTACGAAACGCGGACGATGAGCCCGGTGGCCCCCTGGCGCGAAGCGGCCCGACGGGGCGTGGTGCGACGCTGGTCCCATGCAGACACCACCGCTCGGCCGCGTACTCGTCGTCGACGACGACCCGACCGTCGCCGAGGTCGTCGCGGGCTATCTGGACCGCGCCGGCTACGACGTCGACCGGGCTGCCGACGGCCCCGCCGCCCTCGACCGTGCCCACGCGCAGCCGCCCGACCTGGTCGTCCTCGACCTGATGCTGCCCGGCATGGACGGTCTCGAAGTGTGCCGCAGGCTCCGGGAGCGCGGCCCCGTCCCCGTGATCATGCTGACGGCGCGCGGCGACGAGGGCGAGCGCATCCTCGGCCTGGAGGTCGGCGCGGACGACTACGTCACCAAGCCGTTCAGCCCGCGCGAGCTGGTCCTGCGCGTCGAGTCGGTGCTGCGCCGGGCCCGGGCGGCCGGGGCGCCGAAACCGTCGGGACCGCTCCGCGCGGGCGCCCTCACCGTCGACCCGGCGGCCCGTCGTGCGACCAAGGGGGGCGATGAACTCGCCCTGACCATACGGGAGTTCGACCTTCTCGCCTTCTTCCTCCGGCATCCGGGCCGCGCCTTCGACCGTGAGGAGCTCATGCGGGAGGTGTGGGGCTGGGACTTCGGCGACCTGTCGACCGTGACGGTGCATGTCCGCCGGCTGCGCGGCAAGATCGAGGACGACCCGGCGGCCCCGCGCCTGATCCAGACGGTCTGGGGAGTCGGCTACCGCCTCGACCCCGGATCCGAGCCCCAGCCCCAGCCCGGCCCGACGGTGGCGCACGACCAGACCGACTTGACCGAATGGACAGAGCAGACCGAACGGACCGGACCCCGTGCGTGACATCCTCCTCATCGCCCTGTTCGCGTTCCTCGGCGCCGTGGGGGCGGGACTGCTCGGCGCGCTCGCCCTGTTCGTGCTGCGCCGGCGCTCCCTGACGGTGTCGCTCACGGTGGTGGCCGCCGTCGCCGTGACGGCGATGCTCGCCGGAACGCTCGTCGTGGCCTGGGCGATGTTCCTCTCCCCGCACGACCTGACCGTCGTGACGACCGTCGCCGCGATGGCCGCCACCGTGTCGCTGGCCACCGCACTGCTCCTAGGCCGCTGGGTCGTCGCCCGCAGCAACGCGCTGACGCTCGCGGCCCGCTCCTTCGGCGACGGCGGCAGCTTCGCCGCGCCCGCGCTGCCCGCCACCGCGGAACTCTCCGCGCTGTCGAGGGAGTTGGAAGCCACCAGTGCCAAGCTGGCCGTGTCCCGGGACCGTGAGCGCGCCCTGGAGACCTCGCGTCGCGAGCTCGTCGCCTGGATCTCGCACGATCTGCGCACCCCGCTCGCCGGGCTCCGCGCGATGTCCGAGGCGCTCGAGGACGGCATGGCGGCCGACCCGGACCGCTACCTGCGCCAGATCCGCGCCGAGGTCGAGCGCATGAACGACATGGTCGGCGACCTCTTCGAACTGTCCCGCATCCACGCGGGCTCGCTCGTCCTGAGCCCGTCCCGGATCTCCCTGCACGACCTGGTGGGCGACGCGCTCGCGGGCGCCGACCCGCTCGCCGGCCAACACGGCGTACGGCTCGTCGGCGACCTCGTCGACGCGATCGACGCGCTCGCGGTGGAGGTCGACGCCAAGGAGATGAGCCGGGTACTCGGCAACCTCCTGATCAACGCGATCCGGCGCACCCCGGCCGACGGCACGGTCGCCGTCGCGGCGGCGGCCTCGGCGGACGGCGTGGTCCTCACGGTCACGGACGGCTGCGGCGGCATCCCCGAGGAGGACCTGCCCCGGGTCTTCGACACGGGCTGGCGCGGCAGCCACGCCCGCACACCTCCGTCGGGCGCGGGCCTCGGCCTCGCCATCGTCAGGGGCATCGTCGAGGCCCACCGGGGCAGCGCCACCGTGCGCAACGTGGCGGGCGGCTGCTGCTTCGAGGTGACGCTGCCGGCCGCGGGAGCGTAGCCCGCGCGCACCGGAGCGCGCCCGTCACTCCGGCTCCGCCTTCGCGAACTCCCGCATGCCCGCCTCGAATTCGATCTCCGCGTGCCACCCGAGCTCGGCCTTGAGGAGGGACGGGTCCGCCGTGATGTGCCGTACGTCGCCCAGCCGGTACTCGCCCGTCACCACCGGCGCCGGGCCACCATGGGCGGCGGCCAGCGCATGCGCCATCTCACCCACCGTGCGGGGATCCCCGCTGCCCGTGTTGTACGCGGAGCACGCCCCGGCCGGCCGGTCGCACAGGGCCTCCAGGGCGAGGGCGTTCGCCGCGGCCACGTCGCGTACGTGGACGAAGTCCCGCCGCTGGCGCCCGTCCTCGAAGACGCGCGGAGCCTCACCTCTGGCAAGCGCCGAGCGGAAGAACGAGGCGACGCCCGCGTAAGGGGTGTCGCGTGGCATCCCCGGCCCGTACACGTTGTGGTAGCGCAGCGACACCGCGCGCCCGCCGGTGGCCCGCGCCCAGGCGGACGCCAGATGTTCCTGGGCGAGCTTCGTCGTCGCGTACACGTTGCGGGGGTCCGTGGGGGCGTCCTCCGTGACGAGGCCGGGGTCGAGCGCGGCGCCGCACCGCGGGCACACGGGCTCGAACCGGCCCGCCCGCAGATCCGCCTCGGCCCGCGGCCCCGGCCGCACCACCCCGTGGCGCCCGCACACGTACCGGCCCTCCCCGTACACGACCATCGAGCCGGCGAGCACCAGGTCGCGTACGCCGGCCGCGGCCATCGCGGCGAGCAGCTCGGCGGTGCCGAGGTCGTTGCGGGAGACGTAGTCGGGGGCGTCCGCGAAGTCCTTGCCGAGGCCGACCTTCGCCGCCTGGTGACACACCGCGTCGACTCCGGTGAGCGCCGATTCGACGGCGGCACGGTCGCGGACGTCGGCGACGGTCCACGGGCGCCGTTCGTCCGGGCCGGGCGGGCGGACGTCGAGCGCGACGACCTCGTGCCCGCGAGCGGAGAGGGTGTCCACGACCGCGGACCCGATGAACCCGGCACCGCCGGTGACCAGTACACGCATGCCGCCCACGCTAGGCGGGAGGGGGCGCGTTGACGGTGCTCCGCTCCGGTACGTCACCGCTCCGTAAGGGTTTGTCGCGCGGCCCCGTCCGCTCGCGGCTAGCGTGAACCGAGGACGGAAGAAGGTTTTCCCCACACCGAAGAAGGGTTCGCGTCATGGCCGCACGACCGGAGGGCGCGCCCATCTGGGCCGACGCCATGTTCCCCGACCTGGAGGCCGCCAAGAGCTTCTACGGCGAGCTTCTCGGCTGGACGTTCGAGGAGGGACAGCAGGAGTTCGGCAACTACACGCAGGCCAGGTCCGACGGCAAGCGGGTCGGCGCGCTCGCGCCGCAGATGCCCGGCACGGAGGGCGTCCCGGCGGCCTGGAACCTGTATCTGGCCACGCCCGACATCAAGGCCGCCGTGACCCGTGTCAAGGAGGCCGGCGGCGCCCTGGCGATGGAGCCGATGCAGGTCGCCGACTTCGGCACGATGGTCACCGCCCAGGACCCCGCCGGCGTCTTCTTCAGCCTCTGGCAGCCGGGTACGCACGAGGGGTTCGAGAAGACCGGCGAACCCGGCTCGTTCGCCTGGGCCGAGGTGACCACGAGGGACCCCGCGAAGACGGACGCGTTCTTCGAGGCCGTCTTCCCGTACGAGGTCAAGAAGATGGTGGACGAGCACGTCGACTTCAACGTCTGGCAGCTCGACGGCCGGCCCCAGCTCGGCCGCTTCAAGATGACCGAGGACTTCCCGCCGCAGGTCCCGTCGTACGTCAACGTCTACTTCGCCGTCGACGACTGCGACGCGGCGGTCGCGACGGCGACCAAGCTCGGCGGGAAGCTCCACTTCGGCCCGATGGACTCACCGTTCGGCCGTTTCGCGGCGGTCGCGGACCAGCAGGGTGCCGCGTTCTCGGTGATCGACATGAGCACGACCCAGGGCGAGATGCCCGACCTGGCCTGATCCGGACGACAGGCCCCTACGGGACTGAGAAGCCGAGCGCGCTCGCGGCGAGGTCGGGCGTGGGCTGCGTCCAGCGCTCGGCCATCGCGGTCCGCGTGGACAGCGAGCGCAGCTCGGCGCGGTCGAGGTAGAGCGTGCCGTGCAGATGGTCGGTCTCGTGCTGCACGATCCGGGCGGGCCACCCCGTGAACTCCTCGTCCACGGGGCGGCCCCGCTCGTCGAGCGCCCGCAGCCGCACCCGCTCGTGCCGGGCGACCACGGCCTGCAGGCCCGGCACGCTCAGGCAGCCCTCGAAGAACGCGGCGCGGTGCGCGCCCACGGGCTCGTACGACGGGTTGATCAGGACGCGGAACGGCTGCGGCACCCGGCCGCGTACCAGGCGTACCTCGTCGGGGACCTCGGCCGCGTCCTCGATGACGGCGAGCCGCAGCGGGACGCCGATCTGCGGTGCGGCGAGCCCGACCCCGGGAGCGGCGTGCATCGACGCGCGCATCGCGGTGATCAGACGCTCCAGGAGCGCGGGCGCGAGCTGACCGTCGTAGGTCTGCGCGGGGGACCGGAGGACGGGGTCGCCCGCCTCCACGACCGGCAACGGGTGCTCGCCCGCGAGCAGTTCCTCGACGCGGTCACTCAGGGGTACGGGGGACATCGCGCCAGCATGTCAAGAACGTTCACGCGTCGGCAACGCGCACCCCGCGGCGCGCATCGTTGCGGCCTTGTGAACTTCGCCTCGTGAGGGAATCAGCCTGCGGTGACATGGGCTTTCATCAGTGGGCGGCCATGGTCGGCACGGCCGCCCACCCGCCCGTACACCACCGCCGCCCTCTTGGAGCCCGCCGCATGACCGTCCCGGCCGCCGCCCCCGCCCACCCGCTGGACAACCCCGCGTACGCCTCCCTCACCGGCCCGCACGCGCACTTCGCCGAGCGGCGGGGCCGGGTCCTGCGGTACCCCCTGGACGTGTCGCCGTGGCTCGCGCTGCCCGACGATCCGGCGCCCGGCGACTGGGCGGACCTCGCCGCGCTCGCGGGCCCGGGCGAGACGGTGCCGCTGCCCGGGATGCGTACGCCGCCGCCGGACGGCTGGGAACTCACGATGGACATGGACGGGGTGCAGCTCGTCGACGAGGGTGTGGCCGCCGCCCCGGACCCGGAGGCCGTGCGGCTCGGCGCCGCCGACGTGCCCGAGATGCTGGACCTGGTGGCGCGGACCCGGCCGGGCCCGTTCCTGCCGCGCACCGTCGAGCTGGGCACGTACCTCGGGATACGCCGGGGCGGCGCGCTCGTCGCGATGGCGGGGGAGCGGCTGCACCCGCCGGGCTGGACGGAGATCAGCGCGGTCTGCACCGACCCGGAGCACCGGGGACAGGGGCTCGGCGGCCGGCTCGTCCTGGCCGTGGCGGCGGGCATCAGGGAGCGCGGCGAGACCCCGTTCCTGCACACCTCGGCCCGCAACACGAACGCCATCAGGCTGTACGAGTCACTGGGCTTCCGGCTGCGGCGCACCACGAGGTTCATGGCGGCCCGCGCCCCCGAGTCCGACGGCTTCGCCGTGGTCGGCGCGGGTCAGGCCTAGGGCGTGTTTCGGAAGTCCCGCCTGCCCCGCGGCGCCTGGCACGCACTCCCCCACTCTCGGCTTCGCTCGAGCGGGGGGACCCCCATGCGGCGTTGCCGAAACGTCCGAGTGGCTCCGCCACTAGGACGCTCCGGCGCCTTGCGATCGCACGCACCAGACGCCGCGGGGCCCGCCCTCCGGGCGGACGACGCTACTTTCGAAACACGCCCTAGGGCGTGTCCGGCGGATCATGGCCGGGGTCGCGGCTCCCCCAGCTACCGCTGGGAGGTGCCCCCATTCGCACGGCACCTCGCGGCGTTGCCGAAACGCCCGGACAGCTCCGCTATCAGGGCGCTCCGGCGCCTTGCGATGCACCGCACCGGACGCCGCGACCTGTCCGACCTGATCCGCCGGACACGCCCTATTCCTGAACCCGCGCGTTGTAGCGCAGCAGGTAGTCGGCGAACCGCACGAGATCCTCCTCGGGCCAGTCGGCCACGCGCTCCCGGAACGCCTGGCGGCGGCTCACGGTGACCTGGGCGAGGATGTCGGCGCCTGCCTCCGTCGGATGGAGGACCTGGACGCGGTGGTCGTCCGGGTCCACCCGGCGCGTCACGAGCCCGGCCCGCTCGAGGGCCGCGACCTGCCGGCTCACCGTGGACTTGTCCAGGGCGTAGTGCGCGGCGAGGTCCGTCGCCCGGCAGCCGGCCTGTTCGTCCAGGTGGCTGAGCAGGGTGTACGACACGAGTGACAGCTCGGGGTGCATGCGCCCCGCCATCGCCCTGGCGCGCCGCGCGAAGGACGTCATCTCGCGCTGAATGGTCTCGACGGCCGTCTCACGGTCTTCCACGTGCAGTCCTCGCAGTCCGCGCAGCCCACCCGGCTGCTCGTTGCATTCTACAACCGAACGGTGTGCTGAGGGGAGGCCGGCCGCGCGCAGGCGCGTTCGCGTGCCCGCGGCTAGCCTCCTGAACATGAGCGACACCAGTGATGCGCCCGCGCGCTACACCGTCCTGGTCAAGCCCCAACTCGCGGACAAGGAAGGCCACCCCGTGCACGGCAACCCGCTGCGCGTGGTGTCCGTCGAGGCCACGGGGGCGTACGGGGAGTCCGGCTATCCGCGCTTCGAGGGGGAGGGGGTGCAGGCCGAGATCGACCCCGAGACCCGGACCGTCGAGGCCGTGACGGTCGACGGCCAGGAACTGCCGTACGGGTGGGTGGCGGAGATCGCCGACAAGTAGCCCCGGCCGGGCCCCGCCGTGGCGCACCCGTCGTGGCGCACCTCTCTTATGCAACTTGTTGCAAAAGGGAGCTGCCGTCGTCTACAACTGTGACGACGTTCGCCGCGCACGGAGGGCCCCATGAGCCGATACCCGCACCTGCTCACCCCGCTCGACCTCGGTTTCACCACACTCCCCAACCGGGTCCTGATGGGATCCATGCACGTGGGCCTGGAGGAGGCCGAGAACGGCTTCGCGCGCATGGCGGAGTTCTACGCCGCCCGCGCCCGCGGCGGAGTAGGCCTGATGGTCACCGGTGGCATCGCCCCCAACGAGGCCGGGCGCCCCTGGGACGGCGGCGCCAAGCTGACCACCGAGGCGGAGGCCGCCGAGCACCGCCAGGTCACCGACGCCGTGCACGCCGCCGGCAGCAAGATCGCCATGCAGATCCTGCACTTCGGCCGCTACGCCTACCACCAGGACCTCGTCGCCCCCAGCCCCCTCCAGGCGCCGATCAGCCCCTTCCCGCCGCACGAGCTCACCGACGCCGAGGTCGAGCAGACCATCGACGACTTCGCGCGCGCCGCCGAACTCGCGAAGAGCGCCGGCTACGACGGCGTGGAGATCATGGGCTCCGAGGGCTACCTCATCAACGAGTTCATCGTCGCCGCCACCAACCGGCGCACCGACCGCTGGGGCGGCTCGTACGAGAACCGCACCCGCTTCCCCGTCGAGATCGTCCGCCGCGTCCGGGAGCGCGTCGGCACCGACTTCATCCTCATCTACCGGCTCTCGATGATCGACCTCGTCCCGGGCGGCTCCACCCTCGACGAGGTCGTGCAGCTCGCCAAGGAGATCGAGGCCGCCGGCGCCACGATCATCAACACCGGCATCGGCTGGCACGAGGCCCGCATCCCCACCATCGCGACGTCCGTGCCGCGCGGCGCGTACGCCTTCGTCACCAAGAAGCTCATGGGCGAGGTCTCGATCCCGCTCGTCGCGGTCAACCGCATCAACACCCCGGAGATCGCCGAGGAGTTGCTCGCGGACGGCTGCGCCGACATGGTGTCCCTCGCGCGGCCCCTGCTCGCCGACCCGGACTTCGTGAACAAGGCCGCCGAGGACCGCTCCGACACCATCAACACCTGCATCGGCTGCAACCAGGCCTGCCTCGACCACACCTTCAGCGGCAAGATCACCTCCTGCCTCGTCAACCCGCGCGCCTGCCACGAGACCGAACTGGTCCTCGCCCCGACCCGCCGGCGCAAGCGCGTCGCCGTCGTCGGCGCAGGTCCCGCCGGGCTCGCCTGCGCGGTCTCCGCCGCCGAGTGCGGCCACGCCGTCACCCTCTTCGACGCCGCGTCCGAGGTCGGCGGCCAGCTCAATGTCGCCCGCAAGGTCCCCGGCAAGGAGGAGTTCGACGAGACCCTGCGCTACTACCGCGCCCAGCTCGAACTGCACGGCGTGGACGTCAGGTTGAACACCCCCGTCACCGCCGGGGACCTCGGCGCGGACGCGTACGACGAGGTGGTCGTCGCCACCGGCGTCACCCCCCGCACCCCCGAGATCGACGGGATCGACCACCCCAGCGTCGTCGGCTACCTCGACGTCCTGCGTGACGGCGCGCACGTCGGGGAGCGCGTCGCGATCGTCGGCGCGGGAGGCATCGGCTTCGACGTCGCCGAGTACCTCACCGACAGCGGCGACAAGGCCAGCCAGGACCCGGCGACGTACTTCCGGCAGTGGGGCGTCGACATGGACTACCAGGGCCGCGGCGGCCTCGCGAAGCCCGACCGCCCCGCCCCGCCGCGCGCCGTGCACCTCCTGCAGCGCAAGACGTCGAAGGTCGGCGCCGGACTCGGCAAGACCACCGGCTGGATCCACCGCACCGAACTGCGCCACCGCGGCGTCACCATGGTCGCCGGCGCCACCTACGACCGCATCGACGACGCGGGCCTGCACGTCACCGTCGACGGCACGTCCACCGTCATCCCCGTCGACACCGTCGTCCTGTGCACCGGCCAGGAGTCGCGCCGCGGCCTGTACGACGACCTGCTCGCCGCGGGCCGCGCGGCGCACCTGATCGGCGGCGCCGACGTGGCGGCCGAACTGGACGCGAAGCGTGCCATCCGCCAGGGCACCGAGCTGGCTGCCGCGCTGTGAGACCGGCGTTCACGCGGCCGGGCCCGCCGGCCGCGTGAACGCCTCCGCACAGGCCGCACCCCTCCACATAGGCTGCACCCCATGTCACTCCCGCACGCGATCCTCACGGCTCTCCTGGAGAAGCCGTCGTCGGGCCTCGAACTGACGCGTCGCTTCGACAAGTCGATCGGCTACTTCTGGTCGGCCACCCACCAGCAGATCTATCGCGAGCTGGGCCGCCTGGAGGGCGAGGGATACATCAGGGCCCTGCCCGCGCCCACCCCCGCGCGCGGCCAGAAGAAGGAGTACGAGGTCCTGCCCGAGGGCCGCGCGGAACTGGCCCGCTGGACCGCCGCGAGCCAGGACCCCAAGCCGCTGCGCGACCCGCTGCTCCTGCGGCTTCGAGCCGCCGCCGTCGTCGGCACCGACGGCATCGAGGCGGACCTGCGCCGCCATCTCGGCCTGCACCGGCGGCAGTTGGCGGAGTACGAGGAGATCGACAAGCGGGACTTCCCGCCGGGCCTCGACGCGGCCCCGGACCGTCTGCGGCACGTGGTGCTGCGCGCGGGCATCGACCTGGAGACGTTCTGGGTCCGCTGGCTGGAACAGACGCTGGAAGAACTCGGCCTCGACGGTGACGAGAAGGACCGGGCCTTCGGTCCGGACCCGGCCTGACACAGAACCGCCGCCGGCCCGGCACGGAGCCGGAGCGGCGGCAGTGCTGCGCGGACGGGGACCTACGTCCGGTGGTGTGCGCCACGGCGGCGGAGGAACCATGCGCTGCCGATGACACCCGTGCCCACGAGGGCCCCGCCGACGACGTACGTCGCCGTGCGGTGGTCCGTCGAGCTTCCGCCGAGCCCGCCCTGCACACCGCGTGCAGGCATCGAGGTCGCCGAAATGGTCGGCGTCGAGCTGACGGTGACGGACTGGGTGCCCGCCGGTGTGCTCTGGCCGGTGCAGATGACCGTCACCGTGTAGGTGCCGGGGCTGACGTTCTGGAAAGAGGCGGTCCCGCCGGACAGCGCGGCCTGTCGCGCCTGGCTGCTGGACAGGAGGTTCGCGGTGCCGCCGTTTCTGCAGGCCCGGGTGCTGACCTGCACCGTGGACCCGTTGGCCGTCACCGCGATCCCGCCGCCGCTCGGGGGGCCGCCCGCGAAGGCGGACGGCGCGGCCACGGTCAGGGGAAGCGCGGCCGCCGCGGCGACGGTGAGCGTCGAACGGACGAATATCTGAGTAGTACGCATGACTCTGCCCTCCGGCGGCACGGGAGGCGGCACTTCGATGCCCCGCCGATGGTTGGCAAACGCCCGTGCTACCTGACGTAGAGCCAACTTGCGGGCCGGGCCGGGCGCATGCGGACAGGAGCCGGGCAGGTGACAGGTTCCATCGTCCGGCCCACGCGGTGCGCTTCAGGGCCCGGTGCTGACGCCCCGTTCGGCGGACGGGGCGCCCCACGTGCCGTCGGGCAGCTGGGCGCGGATCCTCACGCGGTGCCGGACACCGGCCTCCTTGCCCACGTAGAAGCTGTTCCGCGCCGTGCCCTTCGGCGGTGCGTCGCCCCAGACGAGGGTGGTCGCGAGCCGCCCGTCCAGATAGATGCGGTACGCGGGCACGGTGCCGCCGGTGCGCGGCGGCGTCCACGACAGGTCGATGTAGTACGCCCCGCCCGCCCGGTGCGACGCGGCGCGGAAGTCCGTGGGCGCGGTGCCCGGCCCCTCGCCGGAGCCCTTCGCGGTGGTGAGCCGGAGGGGCGGGCCCGCGGGTGAGGTGTTGTCGGCGGCGTCGCGCGCCTTCACGGTGAACGCGTAGGCGGTGCCGGGCCGAAGGCCGGTGACCAGCGCCCGGGTCTCGCCGCCGCCGACGCTGTGGATCTTCGAGGTGCCCTGGTAGATGTCGTACGAGACGACGCCCTTGTCGTCGTGCGACGCGCCCCACGACAGGGACGCGGCCCGCCCGCCGTCCGCGTGGCCGCGCAGCGCGCCCGGCCGGCTCGGGGCCGACCGGTCCTCGGCCACGGCGGCCGGGGTGGTGACGGCCACCTTCGCGCTGAGCGGCCCGGACGCGCCGTCAGGGCCCTCGGCCCGTACGGAGAAGGTGTACGCGGAGCGGGGGCGCAGCCCGACGACGTCGGTCATGTGCTGTTCGCCGGGCACCTCCTTCACGCGGGTGGCGCCGCGGTACACCGTGTAGCTCCTGACCTCGGCGCCGCCCTCGGGCCGGCTCCACATGACGTGGACGGAGGTGGCGCTGCCCGCCTGCGCCGTGACGCCGGCGGGAGCGGTGAGGGCGGGGCCTCGCGGGGTGCCGTCGTCGAGCAGGCCGCACGAGGTGACGAGCAGGAGGGCGAGGCCGCAGGCCGCGTACGGCAGGGAGCGTATGGGGGTGCGTCGCACGAGCAGGCCTTCCGCCGGGAAGCATTGGTACGGACCTGTATGACATGAGTGACGGGGTCACATCAAGAGCGGCGTGTCGCGCGCATCGTGCACGTCCGGCCCCTGAGCGGTGGACGGTACGGTCAACTCGCCCCAGATTGGGTGTTTGTGTTCGAGCGTCAGTGTCCCCTCGTGGAAGGCCCTTCTTGATGCGCATGCGCCCCCTGTCCCTGGCCGCCGTCTGTGGCGCCGCCCTGCTCGTCCCCGCGCTGCCCGCACTGGCCCGCGTGCCCGACGACGGCGAGCGCGCGACGCACCGGGCCACGGGCGTGCGGGAGGGCTCCGTGCGGGCCGCCGACCTGCTCGGCAAGCTGGGACGCTGCACACAGATCTCGCGCGGCCGCTATCGCGGCGACGACGGCACCCCCGCGAACATCCCCGTGTGCGGCAGAGGCGGCGCCGTGTACTGGAAGGCCGACATGGACATCGACTGCGACGGCCGCCCCGGCCGCCACTGCAACCGCCGCACCGACCCGTTCTTCACCGGCATGACCGCCTATCAGGACTCCCGCGGCGGCCGGCTCAGCTCCGAGCGCCTCCCGTACGTCGTCATCCCCGGAGCGAGCCGCGTCTGGAACCCGGCGGCCGACGGCATCCGCGGCGGAACGCTCGCCGCGGTCGTCTACCGGGACAAGGTCCAGTACGCCATCGTCGGCGACACCGGCCCGAAGGGCCTCATCGGCGAGGCGTCGTACGCCACCGCGGCGAACCTGGGCATCAACCCCCACCCCGTCCGCGGCGGCGCCCGCCGAGACGTCACGTACATCCTGTTCAGGAACACCCGCGTCCGGCCCATCGAGAGCCATCGCGCCGCCGTCGCGCTCGGCGAGACACAGGCGAGGAAGTTCCTGCGCGACAACTGAGCCCGGCCCGGCCCGGCGGGGACCGGGGCGGCCCGGCGCGGACCGGGGCGACGGACGGACCGCCGCCGCCCCCGCCCCCTCACACCTTCCGGTACGAGTACGCCTCCACCGCGGCCGCCTCCACCGCGTCCAGATCGGCCCCGGCCGACGCGGTGACCACCGCGGCCACCGCCCCCTCGACGAAGGGGGCGTCCACCAGGCGTGCCCCGTCCGGGAGTTCGTCACCCTCGGCCAGCAGCGCCTTCACGGTGAGCACCGCGCTGCCCAGGTCGGTGAGCACCGCGACGCCCGCACCCCGGTCGACCGCGCGCGCGGCGCCGGAGATCAGCTCGGCGCTCGTGCCGAGCCCGCCGTCCTCGGTGCCGCCCGCCGGCGCCACCGGCACGTCCGCACCGCCGCCCGCGAGACCCCTCGCGAGCTCCGCCACGGACTCGGCGACAGCGCGGCTGTGCGACACGAGCACGATCCCGACGACCTTCGCGGCGGCGCCCCCTGTGTCTGTGCTCCCCGGGTCACTCATCGCGGGCCGCCTCGGCGAGCGCCGCGAGCAACAGCGCGGACGACGTGGCCCCCGGGTCTTGATGCCCGATGCTGCGCTCGCCCAGATAGCTCGCCCGCCCCTTGCGCGCCTGCATCGGCGTCGTCGCGAGCGCGCCCTGCTCGGCCGCGGTGGCGGCCGCGTCGAAGGAGGTGGCGAGCGCGTCCACCGCCGGGACCAGCGCGTCGATCATGGTCTTGTCACCGGGCGCGGCCCCGCCCAGCGTCATGACCGCGTCCACCCCGGCCCGCAGTGCCGTCGCGAGGTCCGCCTCGCTCACCTCGGGCGCGTCGCCCAGCGCCTTGCCCGTACGGCGCAGGAGCGTCCCGTACAGCGGGCCCGACGCGCCGCCCACCGTCGAGATCAACTGGCGCCCGGCGAGCGTGAGTACGCCGCCGGGGGTGTCCGGCGCCTCCCTGTCCAGGACGGCGCTCACGGCGACGAAGCCGCGCTGCAGATTGCTGCCGTGGTCGGCGTCACCGATCGGCGAGTCGAGTTCGGTGAGCCGTGCGGCCTCCCGGTCGACCGCGGCGGTGGCCGCCGTCAGCCAGCGACGGAAGAAATCGGCGTCGAGCACGTCATCTCCTTGCGTGGTCGTGTCGGTACGGACGACAGGGTGCCTCACATGCCCCGGCGCAGGCCCGCCGTGCTCACAGGTGCGTCCCACAGGCGCAGCAGCTCCTCGTCGACCTGGCACAGGGTGACGGAGGCGCCGGCCATGTCGAGCGAGGTGACGTAGTTGCCGACGAGTGTGCGCGCCACCGGGACACCGCGTTCGCTCAGCACGCGCTGGACCTCGGCGTTGAACCCGTACAGCTCGAGCAGCGGGGTCGCGCCCATGCCGTTGACCAGGACGATGACCGGATCCGTCGGCTGCAGGTCCTCCAGGACGACGTCCACGGCGAAGTCGGCGATCTCGCCCGAGGTCATCATGGCGCGCCGCTCACGGCCGGGCTCGCCGTGGATGCCGACGCCCAACTCCAGTTCGCCGGGCGGCAGATCGAAGGTCGGGCTGCCCTTGGCAGGAGTGCTGCACGCGCTGAGGGCCACACCGAAACTCCGTGAGTTCGCGTTGACCTGACGGGCGATCGACTCGACCCGCTCCAGCGGCAGTCCCTCCTCGGCCGCCGCGCCCGCGATCTTCTCGACGAACAGGGTCGCGCCCGTGCCGCGCCGCCCTGCGGTGTACAGGCTGTCGGTGACGGCCACGTCGTCGTTCACGAGGACCTTGGCGATCTGGATCCCCTCGTCCTCGGCGAGTTCGGCGGCCATGTCGAAGTTGAGCACGTCGCCCGTGTAGTTCTTGACGATGAACAGCACACCGGCGCCGCTGTCCACGGCGGCCGCGGCCCGCACCATCTGGTCGGGCACCGGCGACGTGAACACCTCTCCGGGGCACGCGGCCGACAGCATCCCGGGCCCCACGAACCCGCCGTGCAGCGGCTCGTGCCCCGACCCGCCACCCGATACGAGCGCGACCTTCCCCTCGACGGGGGCGTCCCTGCGCGCGATCACCCGGTTCTCGACATCGACGACCAGCTCCGGATGGGCCGCGGCCATTCCCCGCAACGCGTCGGCGACGACGGTCTCGGCCACGTTGATCAACATTCTCACTGGTACCTCCGAGTGACGTGAGGAGTTACTGCGCGGACCTGCGTCTTTGGTGACGTTGTGTCAGGCCGCCTCGGTGGCGACCCATCGCCAGTATCGACGGAGGACTTGCGCCGAGCACCTGTTGCGGCCTGATCGGAGCGGCTTGACCGGCGGGGCGGGGAGAGACGTATCCCCGGTGCCTCCAGGGGACGCCGGCTCGACGGCTTCTTCCTCGAGGTCCGGATGGTGCACGATGCCCACGACGCCGCCGCCAAGGACGGGGCCTGCCCGTTGGAGACTGCAGCCGCGTTCATCGCCGACGTGCTCGACCGCGTCACGCCCGCCGCCACCCGTACGATCTCGTTCCTCCCTGCTGTGCAGGACACAGCGAAGATCCTCAAGCTCCTGGCCGGCGTCATCCAACGGCTTGCCCGGCCTGCACTTGCGACCGTGTGTACCGGCAACTCCTCGAGTGAGGGGCGCCGCCTCTGCCGGAGGTGTCAGAAGCCGATCCGGTCCGGCGAGTTGATGGCCTGGACGTTGGCCACAACGTTCCTCAGGAGGAGCCACAGGGTTTCGCCGAGGCCGTTGTCGTCGACGTCGACGTCGCAGGGTGGTGAGGACTGGCTGACACCGCTCGGGCCGCGCCCGCCCAGCGGCGGGTGTCGCCCTCGGTGTGCGTGATTGTTGCCTAGTACAGCTGCTCGATGGCGATCGGAAGGGAGCGGAGGCGCCGCCCCGTGGCGTGGTAGACGGCGTTCGCGATCGCCGCGGCGGTTCCCGGGAGGCCCAGTTCGCCCACTCCCTTGGTGCCGACCGGTGTCAGCGGGTCGGGCTGCCCGACGAAGGCGACGTCGACGTCACCCACGTCCGCGCTGACCGGGATCAGATAGTCCCCGAACGTCGCGTTCGCGATCCGCCCGGTGCCGGGATCGAAGCTGGTCTCCTCGAAGAGCGCCTGCCCGATGCCGCCGATCGTTCCGCCGACGATCTGACTACGCGCGAGCTTCTCATTGAGGATCCGCCCCGCGTCCACGACGGTCAGAAGGCGGGCGACTCGGAGAATGCCGAGATCGGCATCGATCCTGACCTCGGCGAACTTCGCGGCGAACGGTGGGGAGAGCGCCAGGCCCGTCTGCGCAGGATCGGGCGGGGCGCCAAGGCCGTCGGCGCTCAGCTCGTCCAGGCCGTGGCGGGCCAGGACCTCCGCGTAGCTCTCGCCCACGCCAGGATCGTCCTTGCGGTGCAGGCGTCCCCCGGAGACGACCACATCGTCGCTCGAACACCCAGCCAGTGGGGAGCCGGGGCCTTGCACGGCCAGTTCGAGGAACTTCCCACGGAGGGAACGGCAGGCGTCGTCGACAGCCACGCCGAGCGAGGTCGTGAGACCCGATCCGCCGGCCGCAGGTGACCAGGGCATCGTGGAGTCGCCGAGGTCGAAGCGGACATCCGACAGGCCGAGGCCCAGCAGCTCGGCCGACAACTGCGTCATCACTGTGCGGGTGCCCGTGCCGATGTCGTTGGCCGCGCTCCGTACGAACGCGGTCCCGTCGCGCCCGATCGTCGCCCGCGCCTCGCAACGCACCTGCCACCAGTGGTAGGAGAGCGATGCGACGCCGTAGCCGATCTGCCACGAGTCCTCCCGCATCGACCCCACCTCGGGATTCCGCTGCGCCCAGCCGAACCGCTCCGCACCGACCGCATAGCAGTCCCGCAACGCATTGCTCGACCAGGGAAGCCCCGAATGCGCGTCGACCTCGGCGTAGTTGCGCAGCCGCAGCTCCAGCGGATCCATGCCGAGCTTGTACGACAGCTCGTCCAAGGCGGATTCCAGCGCGAAAGTACCCTGTGCCGCACCAGGTGCGCGCAACGGTCCCGGCGGCGGGATGTTCAGTCGGCGCTCGTCATCCCTGACGTCGACGTTCGGGCAGGCATACGCACTTTGGCTGATGAGGGTGACAGGCTCGGGGTTCTCGTCGACGATGCCGATCGCGATGGTCGCGTGGTGCTGCAGTGCGACGAGTTGTCCGGTGCGCAGCGCGCCGAGCCTGACGGTCTGCTCGGTGGCGGGCCGGTAGCCGATGCCAGTGAACATCTGCGGGCGGGTGAGCTCCAACTTGACGGGGCGCCCGGTCACTTGCGCGGCGACGGCCGCGATGACGGCATGGGGCCAGACACGCAGGCCGGCACCGAACCCGCCGCCGAGGAAGGGCGCGTGGACACGCACCGACTCCTCGGGGAGCCCGAAGAGCGCCGCGATCGTGGTGCGGACGTTGGCCGTCCACTGCGTCGAGTCGTGCAGGGTGAGGGTGTCTCCCTCCCAGGCCGCCACCGTCGTGAAGAGACCGATCGGGTTGTTCGTGTTGGCCGCGGTGGAGTACGACGCCTCGAAGGTGACCTCCGCCGACGCGAGGGCGCCCTCCACGTCGCCCCGCCGCGCGCCGGAGCCCCACGGGTCGACGCGGAGCTCTCCGCGGGGGTCGTCGAGATCGAAGACCCCCGCGGCCACCTCGTATTCGACGTCCACCAACTCGGCTGCCGCCGACGCCTGTTGGAGGCTCTCGGCGACGACCACAGCGACGTACTGCCCGTGGTGGAACACCTGGTCATCCTGCAGCGGCGAGACAGGAGAGGGCCCGATCAGGGTCGCCGGGCCACGCTCCAGCCTGGGCATGTTCTGGTGCGTGATCACAGCCAGGACGCCTGGCGCCTCCTCGGCCGCCCGTGTGGTGATGCGGCTGATACGGCCGGCCGCGATCGTGCTGCGGACGAGGGCGGCGTGTGCGAGCCGGGGGTAGGTGACGTCGGACGGGAAGGGCGCCTCGCCCCGCACCTTCGACAGTCCATCGACGCGGTCGACGCCGGCGCCGAGCAGCGTCGGTGCCGGTTTCGTCTCGGTCATGACGCGTTCCTCGCTACCGTCTGAAGGACGCGGACGACGGTCCGCTTGGCGAGCTCGACCTTGAACTCGGTGCCGGACACCGTGAACGGGTCGTTGACAGCGGCCTCGGCGGCGGCACGGAACGCGCCCTCGCTCACCGGTGCGCCGACGAGGATGCCCTCCGCCTCGTAAGCGCGCCAGGGAACCGTGCCGACTCCACCGAGGGCCAGACGCGCGAACCTGATCACGTCGTGCTCGACGACGAGAGCAGCGGCCGCCGAGGTGAGCGCGAACTCGTAGGACGCGCGGTCACGCACCTTGAGGTAGGACGACCGGGTGCCGGGAGGCAGCAGCGGAATGCCGATCGCCGTGACCAGCTCGCCGTGCTCGAGGACGGTCTCCCGATCGGGCCGGTCCCCGGGTACGCGGTAGAACTCGGTGAGCGGAACATGGCTCAGGCCGCCCATGCTCTGGAGATGTGCGACGGCGTCCAACGCGACCAGAGCCACACACAGGTCGGAGGCGTGCGACGCGATGCAGTGTTCGCTCGCCCCGAGAATCGCGTGCATCCGGGCGTGACCGGTGACCGCCGCGCAACCCGACCCGGGATCACGCTTGTTGCAGGCCGCCACCGTCGGGTCGCGGAAGTACCGGCAGCGCGTGCGCTGCAGGAGGTTTCCTCCGATGGTCGCCATGTTGCGGAGCTGCGTCGACGCCCCGCTCAGCAGAGCCTCGCGAACCAGTGGCAATTCCCGCGTCACTGTCGGATCGGCCGCGAGCTCCTCCATCGTCGTCATGGCGGCGACCTGGAGCCCGTCTGACGTCCGTGTGACCCCACGCAACGGTAGCCGGGTGATGTCGACGAGTCGCTGCGGCGAGATCACCCGGTCCTTGAGCACGAGATCCAGTTGCGTCGTGCCGCCCGCGAGATAGGCGGCTGTGGGATCTCCGCTCACGGTGGCGACCGCGTCCTCGACGGAGGAGGGCCGTACGTACTCAAACCCCGGAGTCGGCGCCATGCGATGCCACCTCCCCGGCGACGTCGCGGATCGCGGCCACGATGTTCGGATACGCGGCACAGCGGCACAGGTTGCCGCTCATGAACTCCCGGATCTCCTCGTCGGACCCCGCCCGCCCTTCGTCCAGCAGCGCGACGGCCGACATGATCTGGCCGGGCGTGCAATAGCCGCACTGGAAAGCGTCATGACGGATGAAGGCCGCCTGCACCGGATGAACGCCTCCGTCGGGCGCCAGCCCCTCGACGGTGGTCACCTCGTGACCGTCGCACTGCGCTGCCAGGGTCAGGCACGACAGCACTCGCTTCCCGTCGAGCAGCACGGTGCACGCACCGCACGCTCCCTGGTCACAGCCCTTCTTCGTGCCCTCGAGACCCATCTGGTCCCGCAGGGCGTCCAACAAGGTCTCGGGGCCGTCGAGGGACAACCGAGCTGCAGCTTCATTGACCCGCAATGCCACCACGATTTTCAATGTGTTCCGCCCTTCTGGCCGGTGCCTTGCCCTTCCGTCGGCACGAGCCTGTCGACTGCCGGCTTCCCTCGCCCCTGTGGACCTCCTGGTCAGGGTCCCTGGGGTCGGTGGCCGTGCGCACGGGCACTGCCGCTGTTCAGGTGGAACAGACTCGAATGGCGTGCCGGGAACATGCAGGCCCTGTAGCAGTTCGTGAACCAGTCACTTGCCTGAGGAATGGGAGAGTGATGTCCGGCGGCGCCGGCGGGCCGGGGTCCCTGACGGGATCGGGCAGGTCTCCTGACCGAGATGCCGGTCAGCATGGGCGACTCCCGCTGGCAGCGCGAGCGCGGCACCGACCTCGTGGCCTTGAAGGACTTACGGAACACGGGTCCGGCGAAGGGAATGATCAGAGGGGCTCATCGAGGAGGTCAGAGGGAAATGCAGGGATGGCATGACCTGCTCCCAGGTTCGAGAAGACAGAACCGTCGAGGCCTCCCTCCCAGCATGCGCCCCGCACCGCTCCCGCGCACCGGGATGCCACCGCTGCTCCGTAAAGCACCACCTCGCCGAGCGCGGACCGACCGTGTGAGGCGGTGACGTGCCTGCCAAAGGGCGAAGGGGAGGCGTGACCGAAACGCCGGCGAAGCCCGCGGGCTCGCAGCGCCCCCTGGCCGCGACGGTGGCGTACGGTTCCTGCGAGTTGCCCGCCTCCTCCGCTGCGAGACACTGGCAAGGTACGCATTCGCGAGGAAAGCGTCACGGCCATGAGCACTGAACTCCTCGATCTGGCCATCGACACCGCCGGCGGTGAAGAACTCTGGGACACCGTGCGTGGCCTGAAGGCCGACGTCTCCATCGGCGGCCCGGTCTGGGGGCTGAAGGGCTGGCCCCCGGGCACGAGCTTCGACCAGGTGCTGACGGTCGACACGGCCAGAGAACACATCACCTTCACCCCGTTCACCCGCCCCGAGTGGGAGATGGTCTTCGACGCCGCCACCGACAGCGTCACCGTGCAGACACTCGACGGCGAACCGGTCGACACCCTCACTCCCGCCCGCGCCGCGTTCAAAGGAATGCTGCGGAACACCGACTGGGACGCACCGCACCTTGGTTACTTCCTGGGCTACGCGTGCTGGAACTACTTCACCAGCCCGTTCCTCTTCGCATATCCAGGCGTGCGGACCCATGAGATCGAACCATGGCACGAGGCAGGACAGACCTGGCGGCGTCTGCAGGTGCGCTTCCCGCCCGAGATCGCCACGCACAGCCCCAACGCGGTCTTCTACTACGACGCCTTCGGCCTCCAACGCCGCATGGACTACGTCGCCGAGATCAACAACAGCTTCCTCGTCGGTCACTACACCGGCCACCACCAAAGCTTCGACGGGCTCGTCATGCCGACGCGACGACGCATGTTCCGCCGCAACCCCGACAACAGCGTCAACCTCAACTTCCCCTCCATCACGGTCGACGTCCACGGCGTTGAGCTCATCCGCTCCGACGACGAACAGGTACGGCCATGACCACGGACAACGCCTCCACCGACCATGTGGCCCGGCGGCTCGTCGTGACGCTCCCGCGCCCCTACGACGCCGCGTGCGAGCACTTCGAGACCCTCGTCCCCCAGGCCGATCTCTCCCGCTTCTTCCAACTCGGCTCCTGGAACGCCACCCTCGAACTCGACCAGATCAACGCCCCGCACGGGTTCATGCACTACTACCGCAGCGACATCTGCGCTCTCATGGTCGGTTCGCAGTCCCTCTGGAAGGCCACCCAGTACCTCATCGGCAACCACATCCTCGCCGAACGCGCCTTCCGCGAGGACGCGTCGGCCGCGCTGCACGCACCACTGCCGGCCGTGATCTACGCCGACCCCGACGGGGACACCAAACTCGCCGTCGACCAGCCCAGCCTCCTGTTCGATAGCTACGACAACCCACAGATCACCGAGACCGGCCGCGAATTCGACACACGCCTGGGCCACCTGATCACACTCCTCGGCGGCGACGTACCTCCCCAACTGTGAGCCTTACGACCTCAGAAGCGCGACCGTCGACGGTGGTCAGCAACTCGTCCTGCGATGACCTCGCTGGTGAAACAGGACAGGAGAACATGCCATGCGTACATCGTTGACCAGGATGACTCCGCTTGCGGCAGCGGCGGCCGGCCTGTTGGCCGGGGCCGTAGGGACAGTGTGCCTGGACGCCGTTCACTACCTGAAGTACCGCCGTGGCGGCGGCACGGACAGCCCTGTCGCGTGGGAATTCGCGCCGGTCGAGTCCTGGGAGAAGGCACCGGCCCCTGGGCAGGTGGCCAAGCGGGTGATCGAAGGGTTCACTCAACGTGAACTCCCCGACCGCTCGGCTTGGCTCGTCGGTACCGTTGCGCACTGGGGCTACGGATCGGGGCTGGGCGCCGTGTACGGCATCGTGGCCGGATCGCTGCCGGTGCCCCGTCCCGCGTACGGGGTGCCTTTCGGCATCACAGTGTTCGCCGGCGACTACGTTCTCCTGCCGGTCGCGGGTCTCTACAAGCCGATCTGGGAGTACGAAGCCAAGGTGGTGGCCCTGGACCTCGGAGCACACCTTGCCTATGGCGCGGCCGTCGGTAGCGCGTTCTGGTTGCTCGCCACGACGATGACGACTGCGCCCTGCGGCCCTGGGCGATCGGGCTGACCCGAACAGCCGGTCGACCTGGCGTCACCGTCCCGACCGACTGGCGCCCCGGTCAAAGCCCCTGGTCTGGTCGCGTGGATCGGTCTGTGCCACCTCTGAGTCCGAGCTGTCGGGACCTGGGGGCTGGAGGCAGATGCACGGGTGAACCTGCGCCCCGACGAGCGCCTCACGGGGACTGCCTGGTCACGGCCCCCAGGTCCGTCGCTGCCTACGCCACCGTGCGGATCAGCTTCTTGTTGACGAACTCCTCGATGCCCGGGCGGCCCAGCTCGCGGCCGAAGCCGGAACGCTTGATGCCGCCGAAGGGCAGCTCGGCGCCCTCGGCGCCGACGCCGTTGACGAACACCATGCCCGCGTCGATGCCGTCGGCGACCCGGGCGGCCTGCTCGGGGTCGGTGGTGAAGACGTACGAGCCGAGGCCGTACGGGGTGTCGTTGGCGATCCGCAGCGCGTCTTCCTCGTCGGCCGCCCGGAAGACCATGGCGACGGGGCCGAAGAGCTCCTGGCGTGCAGTGGCGTGCTCGGTGGTGAGACCGGTGAGGACACCGGCCGGGAAGTGGGCACCCTTGCGCTCGCCCTCGGTGTGCAGCGTCGCGCCTTCCTCGACGGCGGCGGCCACCTGGCGCTCCAGGGTGTCGGCCGCGGCGACCGAGGACAACGGAGCCCCGGACTGGCGGGCGAGCAGCGAGGCGGTGAACTTCTCCACGAACGAGTCGTAGAGACCGGCGGTGACGATGAACCTCTTGGCGGCGTTGCAGGCCTGACCGGTGTTGTCGAGGCGGGCGGAGACGGCGGAGTCGACGACGGAGTCGAGGTCGTCGGTGGACAGCACGATGAACGGGTCTGAACCGCCGAGCTCGAGGACGACCTTCTTCAGGTGCCGACCGGCGATCTCGGCGACGGCCGCGCCGGCCCGCTCCGAGCCGGTCAGGGACACGCCCTGGACGCGCGGGTCGGCGATCACGTCGGCGATCTGCTCATTGGTGGCGTACACGTTGACGTACGCGCCTGCGGGGAAGCCGGCCTCGGTGATCAGCCGCTCGAGGAGCGCCGCGGTGGCCGGGCACTGCGGGGCGTGCTTGAGGACGATGGTGTTGCCCAGAGCGAGGTTCGGGGCGGCGAACCGGGCGACCTGGTAGGCGGGGAAGTTCCACGGCATGATGCCGAGCAGGACACCCACCGGGCTGCGCCGGATGACGGCGCGGCCGGGGCCGGAGGTGACGGGGAGCTCCTCGTCGGCAAGGAACTTCTCGGCGTGGTCGGCGTAGTAGTGGTAGATGTCGACGCAGAAGTCGACCTCGCCCTCCGCCTCGTCGAGGGGCTTGCCCATCTCGCTCACGATGCTTGCCGCCAGTTCGGCGCGGTGCTCGGCGTGCAGATCCCCGAGCCGGCGCAGGAGCGCGGCACGCTCGGCCACGGAGGTGCTGCGTCCCCAGGCGGTGGCCGCGTGGGCGGCGTCGACGGCCGCTGCCACCTCGGCGTCGGTAGCGGTCGGGTAGGTCTGGGTGGTCGTGCCGGTGGACGGATCGGTGACGGCGTACATCAGGTCTCCAGGAGGTGCGGTGAGCGGTGCGGGGAGTGCTGTGCCGGCCTCGCGACCAGGTGTGCCGTGAGGCCGGTGATGCGGAATCCTAAGGTTTCGAAGACAGGACGGAATCCTACGGTTCGGGAATGGTGCGGGTTCCGGCGGCCGCCTTGAGTTCCGAAGGCGCCGGCTGCCTCGTCGAGCGGATGGGCGATCCTGCACTACCGAGCCCCCCCGGAGTGCCCATGTTTCCGCAAGTCGCCTTTCGCGAAAGTCCTCTCGAAGCCCACATGTTGTGCGAGGCATTTCTTAGAGGCTGCCGTCATGGACTTCACGCCCGATCAGGCTGCATCGGCGGTCGAACGTCACGACTGCCCCAACTGCAACGCGCCCGCGGGCAGCGCCCGACACACCCCGGGTGGGAAGACCGCCGCGAAAGCACATCTACGAGCGCCTCACCCGGGAGGACGCAACTCTGCGCACAACGCTGGAAGCCCGAAGCGGCGTCACCGTCATCAACCCCAGGGCCTGAAGGCAGTTCAACCTCGTAGGCCCAACGATGGGGATGTGGCGACACACCTGGCCCTCACACAAAAAACTGGGCACTGAACGGGCAATGTGGTGCAACGTTCCATACTTGATCTCTCCGTAGGAGGAAATGTCATGGCGGGCAAGCCCAGCATTGTCTTCGCCCACGGACTCTGGGCGGATGGGTCGTGCTTCAACAAGCTCATCCCCACGCTCCAGGCTGAAGGCCATGAGGTTTTCGCCTCACAGCACGGCCTCGACTCGCTCGAAAGCGACGTCGCGTGCGTCAACTTCACGCTCAACCACGTCCCCGGCCCCATCGTGCTGGTCGGTCACTCCTACGGTGGGACCCTGATCACCAAAGCGGGCACCCACGACCGCGTCGGCGCTCTGGTGTACATCGCCGCGCTCGCCCCGGACGAGGACGAGACGTCGCAGGAACAGCAGGACAAATTCCCCCGCACGCCCATCTTCGAGCACGTGGACGTCGCTGACGGCCGCGTGTGGCTCAAGCCTTCGGGGCTCCGGGACTTCTGCGGCGACCTCCCGGAAGCGGAGCAGAAGCTCGTCCTGGCGACGGGCGCTGTGCCAGTGGCTGACCTGTTCAACCAGCAGGTTCCCGGAACTGCCTGGCGGACGAAGCCGAGCTGGTTCATCGTCGCCAACAACGACCGTACCGTGCACCCCGACCTTGAGCGGGCCGCCGCCGAGCGCATGGGCGCCAATGTCCGTCCCGTGGACAGCAGCCACGTTCCCATGCTCTCGCATCCTGACTTCGTCCTCGATGTGATCCGCGAGGTCGCGAAGTCCCTCGACGCCTAGGGCCTGTCTCCCCGATCCAGCTGTCGGCGGCGTGCGTAGCCAGCCGCAGTGCGCGCGGCTGACAGGTGGTGCTGTCAGTGACGCGCGGTAGAGATCACGTGCGGCGCGGCGGCGAGTGTGGCGTGGGGTGGTGCGGTAGAGACCTCTGTGGCGGCGCTCCGGGACCGGGCGTCCGCTGCATCTCTCCGAGGAGGCACGGCATGCCACAGGTACACGCCAACAGCGTGAATCTCTTCTACGAGACCGTGGGGGACGGCGAGCCGCTCGTACTCGTCCATGGCTCGTGGAACGACCACACGAGCTGGCAGCCGGCGATCGAGGCGGACCTCCGCGCGTCCTTCACCGTGGTCTCGTACGACCGTCGTGGTCATGGCGAGAGCGAGAAGGTGCCGGGCCAGGGCACCCGGAGGCAGGACGAGGACGACCTCGCGGCGTTGATCGAGGAGCTCGGCCACGCCCCCGCGCACGTCGCCGGCAACTCCTTCGGCGCCTCGGTCGTCCTCGGCCTGGCCGCAAGCCGGCCCGAGCTGTTCCGCAGCATCACGGTCCACGAGCCCCCGCTGGTGGGCGTCGTGGCCGACGATCCGGAGTCCCTTGCCCAGGTGCAACCGACGATGATCTCCTGCGACGCGGTGATGGACCACCTCCGCAAGGGGGAGGACGAGCAGGGTGCGCGTCTGTTCGTGGAGGAGGTGGCCCTGGGGCCCGGAATGTGGGACCAACTGCCCGCTGCCCTGCGCGAGACGTTCGTGACGAACGCCCAGACGTGGCTGGACGAACAGACCGACCCGTCCTGGGCCGAACTGGACGTCGACGGGCTCGCCGCCTGCACCGTGCCCGTACTGCTGAGCCGCGGCAGCGTGAGCCCCACCTGGTTCTCGAAGGTCATGGACCGCCTGGCCGCGACCCTGCCGCACACGCAGCGCCACACCTTCGAGGGCGCGGGCCACATCCCGCACATCACCCACCCGCAGGAGTACCGGGCCGCCCTCGCGGAGTTCATCCGGTCGGCGTCAGCGGGCCGGTGAATGGAGAGTACGTTCGTGCATTCCGGAGGGTGCGATCGTACGCATGCCCATGACCACGGACTACTTCGCCGGCGACCCGCGCACCCATCTGGAGCGCATGCTCGCCGCCACCCTCGACCACATCGCCGAGGAGGGCGTCGCCGGCGTCTCCCACCGCAGGATCGCCGGGAGCAGACACAGGCCGCAGTGCGGCGCATGCCCTCCGGCGTGTAGCCGTCCCCGAAACGGCCCGGGGGCGCGGACCTGACCCCGCGTTCCACGGGCACCCCACAGCCGGCCCCATGCGCACTAGTGTCTGATCGCCACCGCCAGGACCCGGTGGCGGTCGACGAGGAGGGTGGCCGTGATGGCGCAGCAGTTCGGTGACTACCAGCACGAGATCTACTTCGAGGCGCTCGGGGGTGTCGTCCCGACCCTGCCCATGGCCTTCGCGGAGCTGGAGGAACGGGCCGCCGCCGCGCTCGCCCCCTCCGTGTGGTCCTACGTCGCGGGCGGCGCGGGCGACGAGTTCACCCAGCGGGCCAACGTCTCCGCGTTCGAGCAGTGGGGACTCGTACCGCGCATGTTCGTCGGAGCGGACCGGCGCGACCTGACCGTGGACCTCTTCGGGCTGAAGCTCGCGAGCCCGCTGTTCATGTGTCCCGTCGGCGTGATCGGGCTCTGCGGGCAGGACGGGCACGGGGACCTCGCGACGGCACGGGCCGCCGCCCGTACGGGAGTTCCGATGGTGGCCTCGACGCTGTCCGTGGACCCGATGGAGGACGTCGCGAAGGAGTTCGGCGACACCCCCGGCTTCTTCCAGCTCTACACGCCGACCGACCGCGACCTCGCCGAGAGCCTCGTCCGGCGGGCCGAGGCGGCCGGCTTCAAGGGCATCGTCGTCACCCTCGACACCTGGGTCACCGGCTGGCGGCCCCGCGACCTGTCCACCGGCAACTTCCCCCAGCTGCGCGGCCACTGCCTCGGCAACTACACCTCCGACCCGGTCTTCCGCTCCCGGCTCCCCGTGGGCCGCGAGGACGACACACAGGCCGTCGTCATGCAGTTCGCGAGCGTCTTCGGCAACCCGCTGACCTGGGACGACCTCCCCTGGCTGCGGTCGCTCACCAGCCTGCCGCTCCTCGTCAAGGGCCTGTGCCACCCCGAGGACGTACGGCGCGCCAGGGACGGCGGCGTCGACGGGATCTACTGCTCGAACCACGGCGGCCGGCAGGCCAACGGCGGACTCGCCGCGCTCGACGCCCTGCCGGACGTCGTCGAGGCCGCCGACGGACTGCCCGTGCTGTTCGACTCGGGTGTGCGCTCCGGGGCCGACGTCGTCAAGGCGCTCGCGCTCGGCGCGACAGCGGTCGGCATAGGCCGCCCCTATGCCTACGGGCTCGCGCTCGGCGGCGTCGACGGCATCGTCCACGTACTGCGGTCCCTGCTCGCCGAGACCGACCTGATCATGGCGGTCGACGGTTATCCGACTCTGGCCGACCTCACTCCGCAGGCGCTGCGTCGCAGGCGCTGACGCGCGGCGCGAGGGGCGCGGCCCGGTCCAGTTCGACGGCGAACTGGGCGCCGGCCAGCAGCGCCAGGTTCGACACCCACAGCCAGACGAGGAAGACGACGACCCCCGCGAGGGACCCGTAGAGCTTGCTGTAGGTGCCGAACTGCGCGGCGTAGAAGGTGAAGCCGGCGGACGCGGTGAGCCAGATCAGGGCGGCGAGCACGCCGCCGGGCACACCGTGCCGCCACCCACGGGCGGCGGGCGGCCCCGACCGGAACAGGACCAGGACGAGCAGCGCCACCAGGCACAGCAGCGCGGGCCACTTGAGGAGGTTCCAGGCCGCGGCCCCCGCGTCGCCGAGGCCGAGACGGCGCCCGAGCGACTGGGCGAGGGAACCGCTCAGGACCAGGACGAGCGCGCTGGTCATGAGGAGCGCGAGGAGTGTGCAGGCGGTCAGGAGGATGCGGTGGGCCTTGCGCCACACCGGCCGGGTGTCGCGCACGCCGTGCATCGCGTGCAGGGCCCTGCGGAACACGGCCGAGTAACTGGACGCCGACCACACGGCGCTGACCGCTCCGGCGATCGTGACCGTGAGGGCTGCGGACCGCTCGTGCGCCATGTGACGCAGCGCGTCGTGCAGGGCCCCGCCCGACTCGGCCGGCGCCCAGGCCGTCACGTGCGCGATCACCTCGTCCGTCGTGGCCGGACTGACCAGGCCGATGAGCGAGACGGTCACAAGGAGCGCGGGCAGCAGGGCGAGGATCGCGTAGTACGTCAGCGCCGCGGCCCAGTCCGACACGTCGTCGCGCCACATCGACACGGGGGTACGGCGCAGGGCCGACGTCCATGAGGGATGCGGGGCGGGCGGTACGTCGGCGGGGGAGGGGTCGGTGCGGATGGCCGGGGCCGTCGGCCGCGTTCCCAAGGCGTGCTCGTCTCGGTCGGAGGGCGCCCGGCGGCCTCTGCGGAAGAGCCGCCGCACGCGCGGGGACATGGGCCGCGATCATCTCATCGCGGTCGCCCGCACCCGCCGGGGGAGTCGGTCAGGGGTGTACTGGGAGGTTCCGCGCGGCCCAGTCGGCGAGGACGCGCGCGCACCCGGCGACCGATTCGCGCCACGTCAGCGCCGCGCCGTCGCCCGCCTCGTCGCTCACGTGTTTGACGATGCGCAGCGGGACGCAGGCCTGCTGGGCGGCGGACGCGAGCGCGTAGCCCTCCATGTCGACCAGCGGGGCCAGTTCGGCCAGGCGCGCGCGGGCCGTCTCGTCGGAGACGAAGGAGTCGCCCGTCGCGAGGGCGGGGCCGTCGCGGTCGGGCAGTTCGATCGGCGGACCGTAGGTCTCGCCCGTGAGCGAGGCGAGCACGGCGTCGTCGAGGTCGTGCTGGAGCACGGAGCCGATGACATGGGTGCCCGTCCATCCGGGGCGCAGCGCGCCCGCCGTGCCCAGGTTCACGATGCCCGAGGGGCGGGGGCCGCGGGCCAGGACGGTGGCGAGGGCGGTGGCCGCGTTGACCTTGCCCATGCCGGTGAGCAGGACCGGGAGACCGGTGTCGAGGAACTGCGCCTCTTCCTTCACGGCCAGCACGAGCAGGGGGCGGCCGGCGGTGATCTCACCTATGAGTTCCATGGCGCCACGGTAGCCGGGCGTGCTCACCGGCCCGCGGCGGGGGCGGGACCCCCGGTCAGGCGCTGTCAGGCGCTGTCAGCGCCCGCGCACCGCCCCGCGGGCCACGGGGGTGAGGAGGATCCCGATGGTGAGTCCGACGGCGGCGAACACGGCGGCCGTGCCCACCTTCGTCGCGACGTCCGCCGACGTGGTGAAGGGCAGCAGCACCATGACGAACGTGGCAAGCGTGACGATCCAGGAGAAGAACCGCCAGGGCTGCGGCGTGCCGAGGCACAGGAGGTGCAGGAGCACCGTCGCGACGAGGGCCGCGACGGCGGCGCCACCGGCCAGCAGGCCCGTGGAGGCGTCGCCCATCGCGCCGTCGCCCTCGGGCGCGAACACGGCGATGCCGAGGACTCCGCGCACGAGCAGCATCCCGGCGACCGCCGTCAGGGCGGCGACGAGCGCGGTCATCACGCCGCCGGACCAGACCTTGCGGGCGTCGACGCGTGATCGCGGGGGCGGTGGCGCGGGGCCGTCGACGGTCGGCCCGTAGTCCGGGTAGCCGGGGTGCGCGGGGTCGGGCCCGTAGAAGTGCTGCTGATCCTGCCCGTAGCCGGGGTTCTGGCCGTAGGGCGCACGCGGTGTCTCCATGAGGAACTTCCCCCTCCGTCCGGACGCTTTGGTCAAGCCAACACATGAGCGGTGGCGGGACGCGAGCGGGGGAGAGCCGTACGGCTGACGGGGGCGGGCGTCACACGTCCTGAGGTGGCCGCTGTCCGGCCCGGGGCGTGAGCCCGAGCAGCCGCAGGTACATCGCGGTCAGCTCGGCGACGGCCCGGTCGCGTGTCGTGGGGTCGGCCGCGACGGTCTGGGCGAAGCTCGCGACCATGCCGCCCGCGGCGGCGGCCACGGACTCCGGTGACCCGGCGGGCTCGGCCAGGCCCTGCCGTACCAGGCGGGCGATGTAGCGCGCGGTGCGCCCGCGCGGCCGGTCGCGGATCTCGTCGCGAAGCCCCCGCATCGCCGGATCCGTGAGCGACTGGTGTTCCAGCACCGTCAGGAACGCGAGGTTGTCGACGTACGCGTCCAGGAACGCGGCGTTGGTGTGCTCGGCGAGCAGGTACGGGTCCTCGGCGTCGGGGCCCGTGGCCTCCTGTGCGGCGAGGAACCGGTCCCGCAGGTCCGCGGCGAGCACGGCGAAGACGTCCTGCTTGGAGGCGAAGTAGACGTAGAACGTGGCGCGGCCGACGTCCGCCTCCGCCGTGATGTCGGCGATCGTCGTGCGTGCGTAGCCGCGCCGCTCGAAGACCGTGCGGGCCGCCGTGAGCAGGCGGGCGCGGGTGGCACTGTCCTGGCGGTCGAGCTTGTCGCGCACGGTCCAGGAGTTTCTCGCGATCGGCATGCCCTCAGGATATTGACGTTGACGGGAGCGTCAACGCAGACTGGAGCCGCTGTTGACGTTGACACCAACGTCAACGCACCGGTCCGTCCGCCGTTCCCCGGCGGGTCCGGAAGCCGTCACGTACCGGCCCGTGGAGGAGACGTCCCATGACAGGTGTCCAGGCAGGTGTTCGGGCAGGCGTCCAGACAGATGTCCAGACAGGTGTCCTGATCGCCAACCGCGGTGAGATCGCGGTGCGCATCCACCGGGCCGCGGCGGCGCTAGGCCTGCGGACCGTGGCCGTGTACACGGCGGAGGAACGCGACGCGGCCCATGTGCGCCTGGCCGACGAGGCCCACCTGCTCAGGGGCGAGGGCGTCGCCGCGTACCTCGACGCGGCACAGCTCGTCGACGTCGCGCGCCGCGCCGGGTGCGGGCTCGTCCACCCCGGCTACGGGTTCCTGAGCGAGAACGCCGCGTTCGCCGAGGCGTGCGCGGCGGCAGGCCTCACCTTCGTCGGACCCACTCCGCAGCTCCTCGCCCTCTTCGGCGACAAGGCGAGCTCACGCGCGCTCGCCGTCCGGCACGGCGTCCCCGTCCTCGGCGCGACCGACGCCCCGACCTCGCTCGCCGAGGCCACGGAGTTCCTCGCCGGCGTCCGCGACGGCGTCATGGTGAAGGCGGTCGCCGGCGGCGGCGGCCGCGGCATGCGCGCCGTGCGCGACGCCTCCGACCTGCCCTGGGCCTACGAACGCTGCCGCTCCGAGGCGGAGCGCGCCTTCGGCAACGGGGACGTGTACGTCGAGCAACTGCTGCCCCGCGCCAAGCACATCGAGATCCAGGTCGTCGGGGACGGCACCGGCCAGGTGACCCACCTGTGGGACCGGGAGTGCTCGGTCCAGCGCCGCAACCAGAAGCTGATCGAGGTCGCCCCGAGCCCCTGGCTCCCCGCCCCCGCGCGCGACCGGCTGATCGAAGCGGCGCTCACGATGGCCTCCGCGACCCGCTATCTCGGCCTCGGCACCTTCGAGTTCCTCGTCGACGCGGACGACCCGGACGCCCACTACTTCATCGAGACGAACCCCCGGCTCCAGGTCGAGCACACCATCACCGAGGAACTCACCGGCGTCGACCTGGTCGCCACGCAGCTGCGCCTCGCCCAGGGCAGGACCCTGGCCGAACTGGGCCTGCTCCAGGGCGACATCCCCGAGCCGCGCGGCTTCGCGATCCAGACCCGCGTCAACCTGGAGGAGCTGTCCGCCGACGGCACGGCCCGTGCGTCGCAGGGCACCCTGACCGCCTTCGAGGCACCCGGCGGCCCCGGCGTGCGCGTGGACACCCACGGCCGCGCGGGACTCGACATCACGGGGTCGTACGACTCGCTCGTCGCCAAGGTGGTCACCCGTACCCATCGCGGTGACTTCGCCGACGCGGCCGCGCGCGCGGCCGGGGCCCTCGACGAGTTCACGCTCGCCGGGGTCCCGTCGAACGTTCCGCTGCTGCGCGCCGTCCTGCGCCACGACGCCTTCCGGGACGGCACGGTGACGACCGCGTTCGTCAACGAGCACCTCGACAAGCTCGTACCGGGAGCCGCCCCTTCCCGGGACAACCACGGCTCGGCCCTCACCGCCCCGTCCGCGGGCAGCGTCGTCGAGGTGTGCGTGGCGCCGGGCGCCGAGGTGGCCGCGGGCGCGCCCCTGGTCGTGCTGGAAGCCATGAAGATGGAACACGTCCTGACCGCGCCCCGCGGCGGTGTCGTGCGGGAGGTCCGCGCGAGCGTCGGTGACGTCGTGCCCGCGGGGGCCGAACTCGTCGTCTTCACACCGTCGTCGGACAGCGAGAACGCCGGGCAGGCGGCGGCCGAGGTGGATCTCGACGCGATCAGGCCGGACCTCGCCGAGGTCGTCGAGCGCCACCGCGTCGGCCTCGACGAAGCCAGGCCGCAGGCCGTCGAGCGGCGCCGGCGCACCGGCCACCGCACCGCCCGCGAGAACCTCGCCGACCTGTGCGACCCGGGCACCTTCACCGAGTACGGCGCCCTGGCCATCGCCGCTCAGCGCCGCCGCAGGACCCTCGACGACCTGATCGCCAACACCCCCGCCGACGGCATCGTCACCGGCGTGGCCCAGGTCAACGGCGAGCTGTTCGGCGAACGGCGCGGCCAGTGCGCGGTCCTTGCGTACGACTACACGGTCCTCGCCGGGACGCAGGGCATGCTCAACCACAAGAAGACCGACCGCATGCTCGAACTCGCCGAGCGGCAGCGGATACCGGTCGTGCTCTTCGCCGAGGGCGGCGGCGGACGCCCGGGCGACACCGACCACATGGCGGTCGCGGGCCTCGACGTGCCGACGTTCGCCACGCTGGCCCGGCTCAGCGGCCAGGTGCCGACGGTCGGCGTCGTCGCCGGGCGCTGTTTCGCGGGCAACGCCGCGCTCCTCGGCTGCTGCGACGTCATCATCGCGACGGCCGACGCCTCGGTCGGCATGGCGGGCCCCGCGATGATCGAGGCGGGCGGCCTCGGGCAGTTCCTGCCCGAGGAGGTCGGGCCGATGTCGGTCCAGGTCCCGAACGGCGTCGTCGACATCCTGGTCGAGGACGAGGCCGAGGCCGTCGCCGTGGCCAAGAAGTACCTCTCCTACTTCCAGGGCGACCTGACCGAATGGGACTGCGCCGACCAGCGCCTCCTGCGGCACGTCGTCCCCGAGAACCGGCTGCGCGCGTACGACGTCCGCGAGGCGGTCACCCTCCTCGCCGACACCGGCTCGGTCCTCGAACTGCGGCCCCGGTTCGGCGTCGGCGTCATCACCGCGCTCGTACGGGTCGAAGGCCGCCCCATGGGCGTGGTCGCCAACAATCCCCAGCACCTCGGCGGTGCCATCGACAGCGACGCGGCCGACAAGATGGCCCGCTTCCTGCAACTCTGCGACGCCCACGGCCTGCCCGTCGTCACCCTGTGCGACACCCCCGGGTTCATGGTGGGCCCCGACGCCGAAAAGACGGCGACGGTACGCCACTTCAGCCGGCTGTTCGTCGCGGGCGCCCACCTCGGCGTCCCGGTCTTCTCCGCCGTCCTGCGCAAGGGCTACGGCCTCGGCGCGATGGCGATGACCGGCGGCGGCTTCCGCGCCCACACGGCGACGGTCGCCTGGCCCACCGGCGAGATCGGCCCGATGGGCCTGGAAGGCGGCGTCCGGCTCGGCTACCGCCGCGAACTCGAGGCCGTCGCCGACCCGCAGGAGCGGCAGCGCACGTACGACGAGCTCCTTGCGCAGAGTTACGAGCAGGGCAAGGCGCTCAGCGCGGCGACCACCTTCGAGGTCGACGACGTGATCGACCCCGCCGACACCCGCCGCTGGATCACCATGACGTTCGCCCAGCACACCCCGCACCCGGATCCGCGGGCGGCCACGGCGCCCGAACGCCGTCGGTTCGTCGACACGTGGTGACGCCGGTGCGGTGAAGGTCCGGATAGCCCAGGTCGGGACACAACCAAGGAGCGGCATGAAGACAGAGGGGTACGACGAGTATCTGGCGGACCTGCGCGCCCGTCAGGCCCGGGTCCGCCCGCACGGCACACCGTCCGAAGCGGTCTACCCGCTCGGCGAGATCTCCGTCCCGGACCATGTCGCCCACTGGGCGAGGCTGCGCCCCGACCGGGCGGCCGTCGTCTTCGAGGACCGTACGCTCACCTACCGGGAACTCGACGAGCTGAGCCGCCGCCTTGCCGGTCGGCTCGCCGCCGAAGGGGTGGCACCCGGCGACCGGGTCGCGGTCCACCTGCCCAACTGCCCGCAGTTCCTCATCGCGTTCCTCGCGATCCTGCGCCTCGGCGCCGTACACGTGCCGGTCAACCCCATGTTCCAGAGCGCCGAACTCGCCTACGAGCTCCAGGACAGCGGCGCCGAGACGGTCGTCACCCTCGACACCTTCCTGCCCCTGCTCGCCTCCGTGCGCGAACAGACCGCCGTGCGCCGGGTGTTCGTCACCACGCTCCTGGAGATGACCGACGCGGGCGAGGCCCCCGAACCCGAGGCGGTCGACGGGCTCCCGGTCCACACCTGGGCCCAGGCAGTGGCCCACGAACCGGTCGACGGCCCCCCGGCCGACCTCGACGCGCTGGCCGCCCTGAACTACACCGGCGGCACCTCCGGCCTCCCCAAGGGCTGCATGCACTCCCAGCGGCACATGATCTACACCATCGCCACCAGCGCCGGAGCCACCCGCCAGACGGCCGACGGCGAGGTCGTGATCCTGTGCTACATCCCCATATTCTGGATCGCCGGTGAGGACCTCGGCATCCTCAACCCCCTGATGATGGGCGGGACTTCGGTCCTCCTGCCCCGCTGGGACCCGGCGCGCGTGCTGCGGGCCGTCGACGCCCACAAGGTCACCACGATGGTCGGCACCGTCGAGAACTACCTCGAACTGCTCGCCAGGCCCGACTTCGCCTCGTACGACCTCGGCTCCCTGGTCGACCCGCTGTGCACCTCGTTCATCCGCAAGCTCGACGTCGAGGTCCGGCGCGCCTGGACGGCCGCCGCGGGTCCCCACTCGGTCCTGCGCGAGGCCGCGTACGGGATGACCGAGACCCACACGATCGACGTGACGCCCTACGGGTTCCAGGACGGGGACCACGATCTGCACGCCGAGCCCGTCTTCTGCGGACTGCCCATGCCCGGCACGGACATCGCCGTGGTGTCGCCCGTCACCGGCGAACCCCTGCCGCTCGGCGAGGCGGGCGAGATCATCGTGCGCAGCCCCTCGGTGACGACCGGCTACTGGAACAAGCCGGACGCCACGGCCCGCCAGCTGCGCGACGGCTGGCTGCACACGGGGGACAACGGGCGGATCGACGAGGACGGCTGTCTGCACTACCTCGGCCGGGACAAGGACCTCATCAAGGTGAAGGGCATGAGCGTCTTTCCCGCCGAGGTCGAAATGCTGCTGTGCCGCCACCCCGAGGTGCACACGGCCGCCGTGGTCCCGGCCGCCGACGCGACGAGGGGCCAGGTCCCGGTCGCCTTCGTGACGCTCCGTCAGAAAGGTTCGGTGGACGCGTCGGTGTTGCGGGAATGGGCCCGCGAGAGCATGGCGCCGTACAAGGTTCCGCTCGTGGAGATCGTCGAGGAGATGCCGATGACGACCACCATGAAGATCCGGAAGGTGGACCTGGCGGCTCGCGCGCAGCAGCTCGCCGACGGGAGTCGGCACAGCGCTCGGGGTCCGGTCCGTCAGTAGTAGCCCTTCTGGCCGTCGAGGAGTTCGCGGATCGTGTCCAGGTGGCCGGCGTGCCGGGCGGTCTCCTCGATCATGTGCAGCAGGATCCAGCGGAGGTTCGCGGAGCCCGCACGGAACTCGGGGTGCCGGCCCGCCTGGTCGAGCGAGTGCGCGGCGGTGATCTCGTTCGACCGGGCGTACTGGTGCGCGTACTCGCCGAGGAGCTGGTCGAGCGGAACGCCGTCGACGAGCATGTCGGCGTCCTCCGGCCCGTCGTCGAACTGCGGGCCCGTGGCCGGGCCGCCGAGCAGCATGACCTCGAACCAGCAGTGCTCGACCCACCGCAGGTGGGACACCACCCCCGCCAGGGTCATCGCCGGGGACGCGGGGAGGACGGAGCGATGGGCGTCCTCCTCCGAGACGCCCTCGCACTTCCACTCCACGATGGCGCGCTGCATGTCCAGCCAGGCGACCAGCTGCGTGCGTTCGTCGGCGTCGTAGGGAGGCCGTACGCGGGAGAGAGTCATGGACGGCGACGCTACTGCCCGCGTGGCCCCGGGCGCACGCTGATTTCTCGTGCGCCCGGGGCCGGCTCACGTCCGGCGTGAGCGTGTGGTGCGGAGGTCAGGCCGCTGGGCGCGGGGCGCGCTCCGGGGCGGCCGGGACCGAGGCGGGGCGCTGCTCGGCACGCAGCTCGGGCCGGACCTGTGGGCGGGGCGGGACGGTCGGCGTATAGGCGGGCGGAGTGGCCGGCCGAGCGGGGGCCGGGGGGAACGGCGGAACGGGCAGGCGGACCCGCCGCGGGGCGTCGATGACGTGGCAGTGCGGGGCTCCCAGACGCTCGCCGAGCCGGCGTACGTCCCTCGGCAGGTCGCGGCGCCAGGCCATCGCGACCATGGGGGAGAGCAGCACCAGGGCACCCGCGAGGCGGCTCTGCACCGTGAGGCGCAGGAGCGTGCCGCGGCGGCGCGGGGAGAGCGTGAACGAGTAGACGGGCGTCTGGGTGCCGAGCGGGTTCCACATCCGGTCGCCACGGAAGACGAGGTGCTCCCCGGGCACGTACGCCACGCACTGGAGCAGATGGTCCCGGTGGCGCCCCGGGAAGCGGTACACATGGGCCGCACCGGGTCCGGCCGGCCCTGGGCTCTCTGCGACGGTGTCGACCCCGGAGAACCAGAGTTCGAGATTCCGTGCGTCGGAGAGGAAGTCGTACACCTCAGTGACGGATCGGCCGATGTGGACGTCCACGGAAATCTCTGGCATCACGCACCTCCCCGGCGCCCGTCCGGTCGTCGGCGCGGTTGCCGACGGGTACGCACCCCACGGGCTCTACGTTCCAAACGTGCGTGCGGATCGTCTCCACGACATCTCGGGTTAGCCCGATCGGGTGACGGGGCCTGCACGTACGGTGGTCGCCTGCCCGGAACGTCACCCGGCATGCGGGCCCGGCGCGCGGGAGGTGCGCGGAGGGCCGGGTTCAGGCCACCGTCGACGGCGGGTGGCCGTGCCAAGGGTGCTGAACGGTCGTTAAGCCGACGGCCGGTACGTCCGCCGGAGCTCCGCCTTGAGGATCTTCCCCGCGGCCGAGGTGGGCAGCGCGTCCAGGAACCGCACCTCACGCACCCGCTGATACGGGGCGACGCGGGCGGACACGTGCGCCATCAGCTCCTCCCCGAGCGCGGGACCGGCGCCCGGCGAGGCGTCCGCGCGCGCCACGACGTACGCCACCGGGATCTCGCCCGCCTCCGCCGAGGGGACGCCGACCACGGACACCTGCGCGACCGCCGGATGGCCGCTGAGGATCTCCTCCAGCTGGCCCGGATACACGTTGTAGCCCTTGTAGATGAGCATGTCCTTGGCGCGGCCCACGATGTAGACGTGGCCGCGTTCGTCGCAGCGTGCCAGGTCGCCGGTGCGCAGCCAGCCGTCGACGAACTGCTCGGCCGTCAGCTCCGGATGCCCGGGATAGCCCGCCGTGATCTGCGGGCCGCGGGCCCACAGCTCTCCCGTCTCGCCGTCGGGCACACACCGTCCGGTGTCGACGAGGTCGCGGATCTCGACGTCGGTGTCGAAGACGGGAAGGCCGACCGACCCGATCGGGACGAGGTCGTCGGGGTCGGTGATCCCCGAGGTCACGCCCATGGTGGCCTCGGTCAGCCCGTAGCCCTCCACGACGCACGCGCGCGGGAACAGCGTCCGCAGGGCCCGCAGTGTCGTCGTGTCGATGGGCGCGGCACCCGAGTTGACGACGCGGACCGTGGGGAGCGCGCGGCCCTGCGCGGAGGGGGCGGCGAGCAGCGCGTGGAACAGGGCCGGGGACCCGGCGATCGCGGTGGCCGCGAACTTCTCCGCCTGGTCGAGGAACCGCCCGGGCTCGAACCGGCCGCAGAGCACGACCGTCGTCCCGGACAGGACGCCGATGGACTGGCCGACCAGGCCCATGGCGTGGAAGAACGGCGCCACGGCGATGGACACACCCTCCCCGGGCGGGGTGATGTACTCGGTGGCCGCCCCGTCGACCGGGTCCAGGAACACACCCCCGTCCAGGTCCACCGCGGGCAGCGCGGCCGCGCGCCAGCAGGTGAACTGCAGGCAGTTCGCCACGACATGACGGTGCCTCACCTCGACCGCCTTCGAGCGGCCCGTCGTGCCGCCGGTGAACGACAGATGGGCGACCGCGTCGGGTGAGACCCGGGGGCCGGGCTCCGGGACGCCCGCCAGCAGTGCGGCGAGCGGCACCGTGCCGTCGACGGGTGCGGGATCGCCGGGCGCGGCGTCCGACGGCGGTACGAGGACGACCGGTTCGAGCCCGTCGGTGCCGGCCTCGCGCAGCGTCGCGGCTGTGGCCGGATGTGTCACCACGGCCCGCGCCCCCGCCTCGTCCAGCTGCGCGCGCAGGGCCGCGGCAGGAAGCGTCGGGTTCACGGGCGCCACGACCGCGCCGGCCAGCAGGATCCCGTAGTAAGTGACCGGGAACCAGAGGGAGTTGGGCTGGTGGAGTGCCACCACGTCGCCCTCGGTGATGCCGCGCTCGCGCAGTCCTCGCGCGAAGCGGAGCGCCTGCTCGTGGAGTTCCGCGAACGTCAGCGTGTGGTCGCCGTCGCGCAGGGCGACGCGGTCCGGGTAGCGCCTGGCCGAGCCGGCGAGGAGATCGCCGACGGACGCCTCCGGATAGGAGAGGTGGGCCGGCATGCCCTTCGGGTGGCGACGGATCACGCGGCAACTCCCTTGTCGACGGACGCGACAGGCGCGACAGGCGTGCTGTCAGAACATTCGTTAAGCTACGGTTCCCGTCGGCTCGTGTCCAGACTTCTGCAGCAGCGCCCGCGCGCGGCCCCGCCCCGCCTTCAGTGCCCTGCCCACCACCGTGTACGTGCCGGTCACGTGGTCGCGGCCCGGTGCCGGATCAGTGCCTCCTGGAGTGCTGACGCGACCAACTCGCCTTCCTGTGACCAGAGTTCACCCCGCGTCGTGGCGCGCCCGTCGGACAGGCTCGTGGTGTGCTGGGCGTACAGCGGCCAGGCGTCGGCGCGTGCCGGGCGGTGGAACCACATCGCGTGGTCCAGGGATGCGAACATCACCGCCGGCGGCCGCGTGCGCCGCGCGCCGTGCGGCTCCCAGGGCAGCGCGGCGGTGGGGGAGAGCGTCAGGTCGGACAGGTACGCGAGCGCGGCGGCGTGCAGCAGCGGCTCGTCGGGCAGCGGCCTGGCCGCCCGCAGCCAGCAGCGCTGCCGGGACATGCCCTCCGCCCGCGCCGCCTCCTCGTCGGCGTCCGGCGCCACGAGCCGCAGGTCGACGACGCGGGGGATGACGGACGCCGCATAGCGCTCCGGGCGCTCACGGGCCATCACCTCGTACGGGGCGTCGCAGTCGTGCGGCGCGGGCGCGCCGGGCATCTTCGCCTGACGGTCGAGCGTGTTCTCGGGCTTCTTGAACGAGGCGGAGAGGCTCAGCACGGACATGCCGTCCTGCCGCGCCGCCACCTGGCGCGCTGCATAGGAGGAGCCGTCCCGCAGGCGTTCCACCTCGTACGAGACGGGCGCTTCCGGGGCGACCGAGCGCAGGAAGTAGGCGTGCAGGGAGTGCGGCCTGCGGCCGCCGTCGACGGTGCGGCCCGCCGCGAGCAGGGCCTGCGCGAGAGTGACCCCGCCGAAGGCCCGCGGAGGCCGGCCCATGTGCGGCATGCCGGTGAACGCGCCGTCGCCCGACGCCTCGATCTCCAGGGCCTCGGCGAGGGGGAGCAGGCCCGCGCGGCGGGCCGGGGCGTGCGCCTGCGGCGGCACGGCGAGTTGGTTGTATTGGGCACCCATGGTCGGCATGCTGCCAGCCCGGGAGGGGTGTGCGGCTGTGACGGTGGTCACGCGCCCCGACGGCCTGCCGTTCCGGGCGCCCCTGCGGTGCGTCTGCGCTGGTCATTCGCCCTGTGCCGGGCCGATTGACCGGGTGGGCCGGTACACTCGGCCATGTCCCGCCACGGCTGTTCGACCGTTCGTTCAGTCCACCGTGGCCCCAGGAACGGGATGACGAGATCGGAGAGCTGTGTCCACGCAACCGGCAGGCCACAAGGCCATCGTCGAGGCTGCTCGGCAGGAGTTCTCCGAACGCGGCTACGGGGCGACCTCGATCCGTGACATCGCCCAGCGCGCCGGGGTGAGCCTGTCCGCGCTCTATTACTACTACAAAGGCAAGCAGGATCTGCTGGTCGCGATCCTGGAAGACGGTCTCGACGCCTACTTCAGCGCGTGCGACGCGGCGTTGGCCGCGGCGGGCGACGATCCGGCCGAGCAGCTGGAGGCCCTCGTCGCGGCGACGGTGCGGTTCCGCACGGAGCACCCCGTGAAGAGCAGCATCGTGCTGACCGAGGGGCGCAGCCTGGAGCCCGAGCACCTGGCGCGTTACAGGAAGAACGAGGCGCGCGGCACCCAGCAGTTCCGTGAGGTCGTCGAGCGGGGCGTGGCGCAGGGCATCTTTCTCACGCCGTACCCGGACGACGCCCGGCGCGCGGTGATCGCCATGTGCAACGCCATCGCGGAGTGGTACAAGGCGGAGGGCCCGGTCTCCCTGGACGAGCTCGTGGAGCGGTACGTGTCCCTGGCCCTGATCGTGGTCGAGTACCGCCCGCGCGCCGTGCGGCGCGCCGCACGCGGCACCTGACAGCCACCGCACTGGTCACGGGGTGACGATCGCGAAGTCCGGGTCGTTCTCGTCGAGGACCGAGAGAAGGGTGTCGAGCACCTCCACGTCGCCCGCGTGGTAGACGCCGTTCAGCCCCTTCCCGGCCAGCACCTCCAGGAGTTGGGGCTTCGTGAGGGTGAGCGAGAGGTCCGCGCCGTCGGCGGGGCGGGTCGTCCGGGTGTGGACCAGGACGCCGTTGTGCAGCGTCATGCGGTACATCTCGCCGAGGTCCGACAGATGCCAGTGCAGAACGAGCGAGTGGTCCCACGCCCGCGGCCCGTCGACCCGGACCGCGAGCGAGTCGAAGAGCTGCTCGACACTCAGGGCGGCCGCCATGTTGCCCGACGCGAGACCCGTCTTTTTGACGCCGTGGCGCAGCTCCTGGGCGCCGGTGAGATAGCAGTTGCGCCAGGTGGCGTTCTCGGCGCCGTGCGCGAGCCGTTCGAAGGTCTGCGCGAGCAGTTCCCTCGCGTCGGCGCTGTCGGGCTCGGCGAAGACCGCGTGCCTCAACAGCTGTGCGGCGAACCGCAGATCGCCCTCCTCCAGGTACGTACGCGCCTTGCCGAGCACCGCGTCGAGCCCGCCCATGCAGTCGACGTAGCGCCGCGCGGTCTCCGTGGGGGTGTGCTCCCACAGGGACGCGGGATTGCCGTCGTACCAGCCCATGTACCGCTGGTAGACGGCCTTCACGTTGTGGCTGACGGAGCCGTAGTAGCCGCGTGTGTGCCACGCCGAGGCGAGCGCGGGCGGCAGCTCGATCCGTTCGGCGATCTCCGCGCCCGTGCACCCCTGGTTGAGCAGACGCAGCGTCTGGTCGTGCAGGTACGCGTACAGGTCGCGCTGTTCGGCGAGGAAGGAGCGGATCCGGTCGCCGCCCCACGTCGGCCAGTGGTGCGAGGCGAACAGGACGTCCGCGTCGTGGCCGAACAGCTCGATGGCCTCGCCCAGGTAGCGCGCCCAGATCCGGGCGTCGCGCACGACGGCGCCGCGCAGGGTCAGGATGTTGTGCAGGTTGTGGGTGGCGTTCTCCGCCATGCACAGGGCGCGCAGCTGCGGGAGCAGGAAGTTCATCTCCGACGGCGCCTCGGTGCCCGGTGTCATCTGGAAGCGGAACACGACGCCGTCGAGAGTGAGTTCCTGCCCGGTGTGCCGGATCTCGACCGTGGGCGGGACGAGGCCCGGGGTGCCGGCGGACGCGGTGAAGCCGAGTCCCATGCCCACCAGGCCCTCGGGGCCGGGCTCCAGGTTGGCGCCCGAGTAGTACATGCCGCGCCGCAGCATCGCCGTACCGGCGTACACGTTCTCCGCGACCGAGTGCTCCATGAAGCCCTGCGGGGCCACCACGGGTACGTCGTCGGAGGCGTCGATGACACCGAGGACACCGCCGAAGTGGTCGATGTGGGAGTGCGTGAAGATGACGCCGGTCACCGGCCGGTCGCCGCGCTGCGACCGGTACAGGGCCAGCGCGGCGGCCGCCGTCTCGGCCGACACGAGCGGGTCGACGACCACGACGCCGCGCCGGCCCTCGATCAGGGTCATGTTCGACAGGTCGAAGCCGCGCACCTGGTACACGCCCTCGGTGACCTCGAACAGGCCTGCCCGCGCGCAGAGTTGGGACTGCCGCCACAGGTTCGGGTGAGCGGTGTCGGGGCAGTCCTCGTCGAGGAACGCGGTGTCGCCGAAGTTCCACACGACGCGCCCGTCCTCGGCCGTGATCGTCGCGGTGGGCGGGGGCGCGAGCAGCCCCCGGTCCGCCTCCTCGAAGTCGGTCCGGTCGGCGAAGTCGGGTGCGGGGGCATCGGTCGTGGTCACGTCGGTCTCCCAGGGGTGTGTGTCAGCGGCGCGCCGCGGCGCCGTACGCGCGCAGGAACAGCGCCTCCACGTGCGCCATGTGCTCGATCTCGGAGGGGTCCACGCTCTCGTTCGGGGCGTGGATCAGGCACTGCGGTTCCTCGACCCCCATCAGGATGATCTCGGCGCGGGGAAAGGCCTGGGCGAGGACGTTGCACAGCGGGATGGAGCCGCCCTGGCCGAGGAACTCCATGGGTCTCCCGTACACGTCGCTCATGGCGCGGCCGAGCGCGGCGTACGCGGGACCGTCGGTGGCCGCCCGGAACGGGGCGCCGGTGCTCTCGGCCTCCACGCGGACCCGCGCGCCCCACGGGGCGGCTGCCTCCAGATGCGCGGTGAGCGCCCGGCGCGCGGCGTCCGCGTCGGTGCCGGGCGGCACGCGCAGGCTGACCCTCGCGCGCGCGGTCGCCGGGATGGACGCGGACGAGCCGACGACCGGCGGGCAGTCGATGCCGAGGACGGTGACCGCCGGACGCGCCCAGAGACGGTCGGCGACGGAACCCGTGCCGGTGAGCCGCACTCCGTCGAGGACGCCCGCGTCCGCGCGGAACCGGTCCTCGTCGTAGCCCGCGCCCTCCCAGGTGCCCGCACCGTCAAGGCCGTCGACGCGCGTGGCACCCGTCTTCGGGTCGCGCAGGGTCGACAGGATCTGGACGAGTGCGGCGAGGGCGTCGGGGGCGGGGCCGCCGAACATGCCCGAGTGCACCTCGCCGGCCAGGGTGTCGACGGTCACCACCACGTTGGTGAGGCCCCGTAGGGACGTGGTCGCCGTGCCGGTCCCGACGGCCGCGTTCCCGGTGTCGCAGACGAGCAGGGCGTCGGCGAGGAACTGCTCGGGGTACTCGGCGACGTAGGCCTCCAGACCGCCCGTGCCCTGTTCCTCCGAGCCCTCGGCGACGAACTTGACGCCCACCGGGATGTCGTCACCGAGCGCGCGCAGCGCCGTGAGGTGCATGACGATGTTGCCCTTGCAGTCGGCGGTACCCCGCCCGTACCAGCGTCCGTCGCGCTCGGTGAGGGTGAACGGCGGGGACGTCCAGGCCGCGTCGTCGAGTGGGGGCTGCACGTCGTAGTGGCAGTACAGGAGCACGGTCGGCGCGCCGGCCGGTGCCGGCCGGTGACCGACGACGGCGTGGCTGCCGTCGGGGGTCTCGGCGAGGTGGACGTCGTGCAGGCCCGCCTCGGTGAACGCGTCCGCGACCCACTGCGCGGCCTTGCGGCACTCCTCGGGCGGGTACTGGCGCGGATCGGCGACGGACGGCACGGCGACGAGCTCGGTCAGGTCGGCCTTGGCGCGCGGCATCAACTCGGCGATGCGCGTGGCCAGTTCATCCGGTTCACGGTCGGACGCGGGCATGGGTCATCGCCTCACTGTGTCGTCGGTCCTGAGGGCGTCCAGCCTGTCCTGGATCCTGTCGAGCCTGTCGGGGCAGTAGACGCCCAGGACGAGGGCCTCGGCCTCCACGACCCGCCGGTCCGAGATCACGGGCCGCTGGCCGGGACCGCTCGACCCGTTGGACAGGTTGATCTTCCACAGGCTCGACTTGAGGGCCGTCGCGGGGTCGTCGCAGACGTTGCCGCCGTCGGTGCCGAGCGTGCGGACGATGCCACCGGTGTCGGGCGCGCTGTACCCGGCGGCCACGAGCGCGTCCGAGAGCTGATTTGCCTTCCTGTGAGCCTCGTTGGTCGTCTTCACGCCGTCGTACTGGATGAGACCGATGACCACGAGAGCCAGCAGCAGGAGGATCGCGTAGAGATAGATCCACCGGTGCTCGGAGGCGAACCTGGTGGGGCTCATACCGCGCTCCCCTCGTCGGCGGTGGCCGCGGCGGTGCGCCAGTTCGGCTTGCGGAACCTGAGGAAGAGCCAGGGGATCAGCAGCCCGAGGACGACGAGACCGCCGCCGATGATGCCGATGTACGTCCAGACGCTGCTCCCGCCGAACTGCGAGGACGGCACGAATCCGATGACGAGGGCCGCGAGCGAGGCGACGAGCCCCACGGCGCACAGCAGCGTCAGAGCCGGCGCGCGGTAGCCGCGCGGGTGGTCGGGCCGGGTCCTGCGCAGCCGGATCGCGGCGGCGAACATCAGCAGATAGACGATGAGGTACACCTGCGTGGTGATCACCGAGAAGATCCAGTACGCGCTGGAGACGTCCGGGATCAGCGCGTACATCAGCGCGATGGCCGTCGTCACGACGCCCTGGGTGACGAGGATGTTCTGCTGGATGCCGTTCTTGTTGAGCTTCTGCAGGAACGGCGGCAGGTAGCCCTCCTCGCGGGAGATCAGCAGCAGGCCCTTGGACGGCCCGGCGAGCCAGGTGAGCATGCCGCCGAGCGCGGCCGCTACGAGCATGACGGCGGCGATCGGGGTGAGCCAGCCGACGTGGAAGTACGAGAAGAACGCGTCGAACGCCTGCATGACGCCCGCGGTGAGGCTGAGTTGGTCGGACGGCACGACCCAGCTGATGGCGAGCGCGGGCAGGATGAAGATCAGCAGGACGAGCGCCATCGCGAGGAACATCGACCGTGGGTACTCCCTGGCCGGGTTCCTGAGCGAGGAGACGTGGACGGCGTTCATCTCCATTCCGGAGTAGCTCAGGAAGTTGTTGACGATCAGCACCAGGCTGGCGAGGCCGGTCCACTGCGGGAAGAGGTGCGAGGCGCCCATCGGGGCGGCCGACGCGTTGCCCTGGCCGAGGAAGACGAGGCCGAGGACGACGAGGATCGTGCCCGGGACCAGCGTGCCGATGACCAGGCCCCACGACGACAGTCCCGCCACGGCCTTCGTGCCGCGCGAGGACACCCAGACGCCGGTCCAGTACAGGACCATGATGACGATGGCCGTGTAGACACCGTCCGAGGCGAGCGAGGGGTCGATGACGTACGCGATGGTGCTGGCCACATACGCGAGCAGGCTCGGGTAGTAGAAGATCGTCATGGCGAACTGGCACCAGACGGCGAGGAATCCGAGCGGTTTCGACAGCCCCTCGCTGACCCACCGGTACACGCCTCCGCTCCATCCCGACGCCAGTTCCGCCGAGACCAGGGCGGTGGGCAGCAGGAACACGATGGCGGGGACGATGTACAGGAAGACGCAGGCCAGGCCGTACACGGCCATGGTCGGGGCGGAGCGCAGGCTCGCCACCGACGAGGTCGTCATCAGCGCCAGCGTCACCCACTTCATGGCGGGCACCGCGACCTGTCCGGCGGCCTTGGTCTGCGGCCGGGGTATCTCGGACGGCACATCCGTGGTGCTCATACGGGCCCTCCCGGGGGCGCCTGAGAGGGCCCCGGGGTCAGCGGTGCCCAAGTAGCTCGGACACGGCCATGCGTCCAAGTGGTGCGTCTTCGCACCAAATTGGCATAGCTTGCACCGTTTCGCACCTGAAGTGTGCCGGGGCCGGACGTCCGCCGGCGGGTCAGTCGCCGGTCAGATGCCGCACCAGGACCGGCACATGACTGTGCTCGACGTCCTTCACCGACGTCACCAGCGTGACCGTGCGCGTGCGGGCCAGCTCGCGCAGCCGGTCCGTCAGCTCGACGCGCTCCGGGAGCTCCAGCTCGTCCCGGTAGCGGCGCTCGAACTCGGGGAAGCGGGACGCGCGGTCCTCGTGGTACCAGGAGCGCAGCGCCGAGGACGGCGTGAGCTCCTTCATCCACTCCTGGACGTCCGCCCGTTCCTTGGAGACGCCGCGCGGCCACAGCCGGTCCACGAGCACCCGGACGCCGTCGTCGGGGGACGGCGGATCGTAGACCCGGCGGACCCGGAAGTGCGGTTCGGTCTTCTTGGAGCGTTCCGTCATGGACCGATTCTGCGGACTTCGCGCGCTTCGTGTCCGCGGGTGACCGCCGCTCGGGCTACGGCTCCGGCCGGGCGCGTACGTCGTTCGCCTCACCCGAGTGGCGGCCACGCCGGTGCCGTGTGAACAGTCGGACATGACGCACGCACCGCATGAACCCCGAACCCCGGCGTCCGAACGCACCCGCGAGGAGCAGCCGTTCCCGCTACAGGGCCCGCTGGGACGCCTCGCACAGTCGGCGTGGCAAATCGTGTTCCTCGCGGGCCTGGCCGCCCTCGTCCTGGGCGTACTCGTCCTCGTCTGGCCCGGCGCCTCCCTGTTCGCCGCCGGAGTGCTCTTCGGCGTGTATCTCCTCGTCACCGGCGTCTTCCAGCTCGTGGCCGCGTTCGGGACGCACGTCACGACAGGGCTGCGCGTCATGGCGTTCATCAGTGGCGCGCTGTCGATCCTGCTCGGCCTCTTCTGCTTCCGCGGAGCGATGCAGTCGATCCTGCTGCTCGCGCTGTGGATCGGCATCGGCTGGCTGTTCCGCGGCATCACCCAGGCCGTGGCCGCCGCCTCCGACCCGGGGATGCCGGCGCGCGGCTGGCAGGTCTTCCTCGGCGTCGTGAGCGCGCTGGCCGGCGTGGTCCTGATCGTGTCGCCGTTCCAGTCCGTCGCCGTGCTCACCCTGGTGGGCGGCTGGTGGCTGATCGCCGTGGGCGCCGTGGAGGTCGTCACGGCGATCCAGCTGCACGGCAGGGCCAAGCGGATTCCCCAAGGGGTCTGACCTGCGGGCAGGGTCTGACCCGCGGACAGGGGTCTGACCCGCGGACGCACGAGCGCCGGGCGCCCCTCGCGGGGAACCCGGCGTTCGACGTGCGTCTGGTGGTGGCGGCGGTGGTGGGGGTGACGGCGGCGGTCAGACCGCGACCGCCTCCTCCATTTCCTCCTCCATCTCCTCGGTCTGCTCGTCGGTCTGCTCGTCGGCGCGGGCGGAACGGGAGGGGGCCGGTGCCACGGCGTGCGCGGCGTCCTGCCGGGGCTCGGCCGTGGCGGCAGCGCGCCGGTGCTCCGTGAGCGCGGCGAGCCCCGTCATGACCAGGCCGACGACGAGCCAGGCGGCCAGCGTCCACACGTTCCTGGACAGGTCGTGGCCGCCGAAGTAGAGCAAGCTGCGGGAGCCCTCGACGAAGCCGGCGCCGTTCCAGAAGGCGTGCAGGGTGCCGAAGAAGCCGTTCTGCAGCTCGGGCCGGAAGAGGCCGCCGGAGCTGGTGAAGTTCAGCATCACGAACAGCACCATGAGCGCCAGCGTCGTCCACCGCTTCAGGAACGTGTGCAGCCCCACGCCGATGAACAGGATGCCCGCCGAGTACAGCCAGGCCATGCCCCACATGCCCCACAGGCCGTGGTGGGCCAGGTGGAAGACGGGTCCCGCGAGAGCCGCGCCGACGAGACTGACCACGCCGGACACACCGGCCACGAGAGCCGCCCGCAACCGCATCGAGAGCGCGGAACCCGCCCCGCCGATCACGGCCACCGACGCGTACGAGCCGATGCTCAGGGCCACGAGCAGGAAGAACAGGCCCTGGCCCGTCGGGTCGTCCGAGACCGTCGGGGTCACGTCCGTCACCTTCAGCGGCACGCCCTGCTGCGCGGCGACCGGCGTGAAGACTTTCTCCGCGGCCATCGCGCTCATGTCGGACCCGGCGGTCGCGACCAGCAGTTCGGGGGACTTCGCGCTCAGGACGTAGGCGCCGTCGATGTTCCGGGACTGCAGCTGGTCGACGGCCGCCGCGCGGGTGCCGAGCGTACGGACGTCGAGCGCGTCACCCGCCTTGTCCTTCACCGTCTGGGCGAAGACCTTGGCCTCGGGGCCCGCGCCGACGACCGCCACCGGCAGATGGTGCGGCTCGGGCGACACGAAGGCCCCCATGTAGGCGAGCCCCATGCCCACGCACATCAGCAGCGGGGTGATGAGGTGCGTCAGGACGTGGCGCAGGGCCGGATTCCGCACGCCGTGCGCGGCGCCCCCGGACGAGGGGCGGTGCGCCTTGTGGTCGGCGGGCATGGGCAGGACCTCCAGAGATGGACGGAGAGCGGTGCTGGGCGTTGGCGTATGCAACTCAATGAAGATGTTGGCGTTTACAACCTTCGCTCATGTTGTACTCTACAACCATTACGGTCGGCCGTGCCCCACACAGGGTGTGACGATGGCCACCGTGACGTCGGCGGTGGGACGTGGGCCGCGGGCCGTGGCTCGTCGGCCGTCGGTGTCAGTGGCCCCGCTGGAGGTCCAGCTGGTACTGGTACGTCCGGTGAGTCGGCGCGTAGCCGAGACCGTCGTTCACCGCCCGCATGTGGGTGTTGCTGTCCGCGGTGTCCGTGAGCAGGCCCGAGAGGCCCGGGTGGCGGCCGCGGGCACGCAGGATCGACTCGGCCTTCATCCAGCGTGCGAGACCGTGGCCACGGTGCTCGGGCAGTACCCCTGTTCCGTAGTGCTGTCCGTCTCCCGTGCCGTCGCCCGGGACGACGAGCTCGGTGAACCCCACGACGCTGCCGTCGGAGGCGTCGATCGCAGCCACCGTGTCAAGGAGTTCGCCGCGCCGCTCGACCGCGGCCGCGGCGGCGCGGACCCGGTCCACCGTCCACTCGACCTTCCCGTAGTCGGTGTCGTCCATCGGCATGTCGTCCATGGCGCGACGCGACGCGGTGAACGTCGCCGCCAGGTGGTCAGGAACCGTCCCCTCCCAGGAGATCAGCCGGTACCCGGGGTGCGCCGCGAGCACCGTCCGCTCCAGGGCCGATACGTCCGCGTCCGCGAGCGGAAGCCTGGCGTACGTCATGTTCAGGACCCGGCGGAAGCCGCGCGCGGCGAGGAACAGGTCCGCGGGGGACGCGTCGTCGGCCGGGGCGACGAGTGAGCGCCGGCCGTCGTCCTTCGCGGCCGTCACCGCCGCGTCGAGGAGCCGGGTGCCCACTCCGTGGCGTCGCTCCGCGGGATGGACCTGGAGCGACAGTTCGGCGAGGTGCCGCTGCCCGTCCCGGTCGGCGAGCCGCATGAACGCGGAGCCCACGGGATTCCCGTCGGCGTCGGACGCCAGCCAGACGAGACGGCGGGCGTCCGGACCGACGGTCGGGTCCGTCAGGGGGGTGAGGTGCGGTGTCAAGTCGGCTCCTTGCGGGGCGGGTTCGGGACCCGCAGAACGTAGCCGCCGGGTGCGGCCGCCGCAATGGGATTGATCCCGTGCGGTCCGGTGTCGCGCATGGTGTTTGGGCGGCCACGGTGCGGCAACCCGATCAGGGAGCGGACGACGCCCGGGGCGCGAGCGCGCCCCGGTACGGGAGGGAAGGAGCCGACTGTGACCCTCACCCCGAAACGCGTGGCCGGTGGCGCCGCGCATCCGCGGGAGGCCGTGCCGGGTGCGGGCACCCTGGCCGGTGCGGACGCCCGAACCACCCGAGCGGACACCTCACCCGGCGCCGACGTGGGCGCGGACGCCCCGCCCGGCCAGGCCGCCCTCGTCCGTTTTCTGGAGGACCGCTTCGCCTGCGCTCTGGCCTGCGTCGAATGTGCTCGCGCCTGTGCGCTCCGCGTCAGCTTCGTGGAGCTCGAACCGGCCGCGGTCCAGGGCGGTCCCGGGGTCACGTCGTCCCTGGAGGAGCAACTGCGCCCACGGCGTGGGGCCGAACTGCGCCGCAGGGCGCTGCTGTGCGTGGAGGTCTGCGACGCGACGTGCCGCCTTCTGTCGGAGGAGGCGTGGCGGGACGAGTACACGATCCGGCTCCAGGTCGAGTGGTGCCGGGCGGTCGCGCTGGAATGCGCCCGCGCCTGCGACCGCACGACGGAGTCGGACGCGGAGTCGGACGCGGGGCCGGACGTGGAGTGGGCGGCGGAGTGGAGGTCCGAGTCGGAGTTGAGGTCCGAGTCGGAGTCGTGCGGCGAGGCGTGCCGCGCCTGCGCGCGCGCCTGCTCGGACTTCCTGGCGACACTGAGCACTTGAGACGCCCCGGCTTCCGACCGGTCCGCCCCTGGCCATTCCCTATTTCTGGAACGCGTTCTACTGTGTGCGCCGTCAAGACCGGGACCCGGTGTACCAGCGACCGCCAGGAGGGGCCGTGCACCTCGAATACACGCCCGAACAACAGCAGTTGCGCACGGAGCTGCGCGCCTACTTCGCGGAGCTGGTGCCGGACAACGCGTACGCCCGCTACGAGGACCCGGCCGCGCAGAAGCGGTTCTACCGCGAGACGGTGCGCCGGCTGGGCGCCGACGGATGGCTCGGCGTGGGGTGGCCGAAGGAGTACGGCGGGCGCGGCCTCACGCCCATGGAACAGTTCATCTTCTTCGACGAGGCCGCGCAGGCGGGCGTACCGCTGCCGCTCATGGCGCTCAACACGGTCGGCCCCACGATCATGCAGTTCGGCACGGACGAGCAGAAGGCGTACTTCCTGCCGAAGATCCTCTCCGGGGAGCTGGACTTCGCCATCGGTTACAGCGAGCCGGACGCGGGCACCGACCTCGCCGCGCTCAAGACGCGCGCGGTGCGGGAGGGCGACGAGGTCACCGGCCACTACACGGTGAACGGGCAGAAGATCTGGACGACCAACGGCGACACGGCCGACTGGGTGTGGCTGGCGGTGCGCACGGACCCGGACGCCCCGCCGCACAAGGGCATCACGATGCTGCTCGTGCCGACGTCCGACCCCGGCTACTCCTGCACGGTCATCAACACGCTCGCCTCGCACGACACCACCGCGAGCTACTACGAGAACATCCGCGTCCCCGTGAGCCGCCGCGTCGGCGAGGAGAACAAGGGCTGGCGGCTGATCACCAACCAGCTCAACCACGAGCGGGTCACCCTCGCCGCCCACGGCACCATGGCGATCCGCGCCCTGCGCGACGTGCAGCGCTGGGCCATGGACACCAAGCTGGCCGACGGACGCCGCGTCATCGACCTCGGCTGGGTGAGGAAGCGCCTGGCCCAGACCCACACCAAGCTCGACGCGATGAAGCTCCTCAACTGGCAGATGGTGAACGCCGTCCAGAACGGCAGCCTCACCCCACAGGACGCCTCCGCCGTGAAGGTGTACGGCTCCGAGGCGCGCCGCGAGGCGTACGCGTGGCTGATGGAGGTCGTCGCCGCGGCCGGGGCACTCAAGGAGGGATCGGCCGGCGCCGTCCTGCACGGCGAACTCGAACGCGGCTACCGATCGGCCGTGATCTTCACCTTCGGCGGCGGAAACAACGAGATCCAGCGCGAGATCATCTCCTGGATCGGCCTGGGAATGCCCCGCGTCCGCCGCTGACCGGTTCGCGCCCGGCTTCTGACCGGCCCGCGGTCGACCGCGATCGACAGCGGTCGACCGCGATCGGGCCGGAAGGGTGCCGGGGCAGGGGCTAGCCGACGACGATCTCGCGCTTGAGGATCTTGCCGGTCGCCCCCTTGGGGAGCGCGTCGGCGATGGTGACGATCCGCGGGTACTTGTACGCGGCCACGCGCTCGCGGACGAAGTCGCGTACCTCGTCGGGCTTGGTGTGCGCGCCCGGCCTGAGTGTCACCACGGCGGCCACCTCCTCGCCGTGGACCTCGTGCGGCACGCCGACGACGGCGGCTTCGGCCACGGCCGGGTGCTCGTACAGGACTTCCTCGATCTCGCGCGGATAGACGTTGTATCCGCCGCGGATGATGAGGTCCTTCTTGCGGTCGACGATGAAGTAGTAGCCGTCGTCGTCGACCCGGGCGAGATCGCCGCTGTGGAACCACCCGTCCCGGACGGCTTCCCCGGTCGCGTCCGGGCGGTTCCAGTAGCCCTTCATGACGTTGTCGCCGCGGATCGCGATCTCGCCGATCTCGCCCGGGCCCACCGTGGTGCCGTCGTCCGCGACCAGTCTGAGTTCCACCCCGCGCACGGGGAGGCCGATGGAGCCGGGCTTGCGCGGCCGGTCCGGGGGGTTGAACGCGGCGACCGGTGAGGTCTCCGAGAGGCCGTACCCCTCAAGGACGGTGATGCCGAACTTCCGCTCGAAAGAGTGCAGCACCTCGACCGGCAGTGAGGCGCCGCCGGAGACGGCCAGCCGCAGCCGCGAGAGGTCGTGATCGTCGGGGGCGCCGGTGGTGAGCAGGGCCGTGAACATCGTGGGGACGCCGAGGAAGACGGTCACCCCGTCGCGGTGCATGATCTCCAGCGCCCTGGCCGGGTCGAAGCGGGGCAGCAGTGTGAGGGTGGCGCCGGCGGTGACGGCCGTGTTGAGGGCGCAGGTCTGGCCGAAGGCGTGGAACAGGGGCAGGCCCCCGAACAGGACGTCGTCCGGCCCGACTTGGAGGAGCGTCTCGGCGGCGGTGGCCGCGTTGGTGAGGAGGTTGCGATGGGTCAGCTCGGCGCCCTTGGGGGTGCCCGTCGTGCCCGAGGTGTAAAGGATCACGGCCGTGTCGTCCTGCGCCCGCGGGACGGACCCCGGCATCGGCTCGGTGGCCCGCACCCGGGCGTCGAAGGCCGTCGAATCCGTGACGAGGCAGGCGATGCCCACCTCCGCCGCGGCCTTGACGGCCTCGTCCGCGCACTGCGGGAACGCCAGCACGATCCGTGAGCCGGAGTCCCGGAGGGTGAAGGCGATCTCGCGCGCCTTCAGCAGCGGATTCATCGGAACGACCACGGCGCCTGCCCGGAGGATGCCGTAGTACGCGACGGGGAAGCGGGTGACATTGGGCATGACCAGCGCCACGCGGTCGCCCGCCCGTACGCCCTCGTCCCGCAGCAGGGCGGCCACCCGGGCGCTCTCGTCGTTCAACTCCGCGTAGGTCAGGGCGACTTCGTCCTCGCGGACGGCGATCCGGTCGCCATCGGACCGGGCGCGCTCCGCCAGCCGGTCGACGAGGTTGTCCATGCGCTTTTCCCCTTTGGTCTGAGCTGGTGGAGTCACGGGTGGCGGAGAGTGCTGTTGCCGGTGTTCGTCGTCGTCTTCATGCCGCTTTCCGGGGCTACGTTAGGTCACACCATGGGGCATCGCTTGACGTGATGTGACGTGTGACTTATCACTTGGGGACAGAGCAGGTGGGAGTGCGCCCATGAAGCCCCTTGTCCGTAACGCGGCGCTGAGCAGCTACGTCGAGCTCAGCCAGTCACTCGGCATCGACCCGCGGGCCCTGATGAAACGCGTGGGCCTGGATCCCGTCGGTCTCGCCGTCCAGGACAGATGGATCTCCGGCGTCGCCGTGACCGAGCTGCTCGAACTCTCGGCGGCCGCCGCAGCGCACGAGGACTTCGGCCTTCTCCTCGCCGAGCGCCGCCGCTTCTCCAACCTCGGCCCCATCAGCCTCGTCATCCGCGAGGAGCCCGACACCCGCAGCGCCCTGGAACTGCTGGTCCGCCACGAGTCCATGTACAACGAGATGCTGCACAGCCGGCTCTCCGAGGCGAGCGGCCTGGCCACCCTCAAGGTGAGCCTCGAGCCCGGTGAGGCCGTCGCGACCCGCCAGGCCGTCGAACTGGCCGTGGGCGCCTTCCACCAGGTCCTTCGCAGTTTCCTGGGCGCCCGGTGGCAGCCCGTGTCCGTGTGTTTCACCCACTCCGCCCCCGCGGACACCGGAACCCACCGCCGGGTCTTCGGCACCATGGTGGAATTCGACCGGGACTTCAACGGGATCGTCTTCTACGCGAGTGATCTCAACGCGCCCAACCCGATGTCCGACCCGCAGCTGCGGACGTACGCCCGGCAGTATTTCGAGTCGCTCGCGGTGTCGCGTGACACGACGGTGGCGGACCGTGTGCGCGAGTTGATCGAAGTACTGCTCCCGACCGGCCGGTGTTCCATCGAGCAGGTCGCCTCCAGCCTCGGCGTGGACCGGCGGACCGTCCACCGCCAACTGGCCGCCGCCGGCGAGACGTTCTCCTCCCTCCTCAACGCGACGCGCGCCCAGCTCGCCGAGCAGCTCGTGGCGAACCCGCGCCGCTCGCTGACGGAGATCTCCGGTCTGCTGGGCTTCTCCGCGCCGAGCGCCTTCTCGCGCTGGTTCAGCGAGCACTTCGGCTGCAGCCCCCGGCAGTGGCGCACCCGCAAGGCCGCGCCACGGGCGTGAGCGCGGGTGTCCCCAAGTGGTAAGTCTGATGTCACCTGGGGCTAAGCGCCCGGCGTAACAGGCCGTTAACGTTGCCTTACCGCAAGGGAGACCGCCGGCCGCACGAGGACAGCAGGGACCCTGCCTGCCTGAGGCCGCCTCTCCCTCCACTCCAAGATTCGTTCGGACCCGTTCCCCATTCGCGGGGTCCCTGCGGTCCCTGTCATGCCCTCATCAAAGGAGATGGACCATGCACTTCCTCGACGACTCCCTGTACCCGGAGAACCAGGAGAAGCTGGTCATCCAGGCCGCGCCCTACGGGCCCGAGTGGCTGCCCGGCGACGCCGACGACCTGCCGCTCACCATGGACGAGCACGTGCAGGCCGCGGTCGACTGCTACGAGGCCGGCGCCACCGTGCTCCACATCCACGTGCGAGAACTGGACGGCCACGGCTCCAAGCGCATGTCCATGTTCAACGAACTGATGGCCCGGCTGCGCGAGGCGGTGCCGGACATGGTTCTGCAGATCGGCGGTTCGATCTCCTTCGCCCCCGAGGACGAGGGCGGCGACGCCAAGTGGCTCAGCTACGACACCCGCCACATGCTGGCCGACATCACCCCCGGGCCGGACCAGGTCACGATCGCCATCAACACCAACCAGATGAACATCGTCGAGATCTTCGACGACGAGGACATCGAGGGCACGTCGATGGCCAAGCCGGCGTTCTACAAGGCCTATCGGGACATGGTGGTCGAGGCCGGGCCCGACTTCTACCTTGAGCACCTCGAACGCCTCCGCGCCAAGGACATCCAGCCGCACTTCCAACTCGCCAACATGGCACAGCTGGAGACCGTGGAGCGACTGATCCGCAAGGGCGTCTACAGCGGCCCGCTCGTGCTCAACTACGTGGCGATCGGGGGCGGTTTCGCCGGCCGTCACCCCGCCGACCTGATCGAGTTCGTCCGCCGCGTCCCGGACGGCGCCGTCCTCACCATCGAGGCCTCCATGCGCGCCGTCGCGCCGATGAACGCGATCGGCATCGCGCTGGGCGCCCACGTGCGCGTCGGCAACGAGGACAACCTGTGGCGCCGCAAGGGCGAGCGGATGTCCTCCGTCGAGCAGGTCGAGCAGATGGTCCGGATCGCCGACGCGGTCGGCCGAGAGATCGCCACGGGCCAGGAGGCCAGGAAGATCTACCGGATCGGCGAGTGGTACGCGAACGCCGACGACACCCTGAACCGGCTCGGCATGGTGCCCAACCGCCGCCCCGGCCACCGCGGCTTCATGCTGCGCGACGACGCCACGAGCAACCAGTGACCAGCGATCAGTAACCAGTAACCCAGTAACCAGTAACCAGTAACCAGTAACCAGCAACGAGCAGCGAGCAACGGAGCACGTCATGGCACACGCCATTCGTTTCCACGACACCGGTGGCGCCGACGTCATGCGGTACGAAGAGGTCACCGTCGGCCACCCCGGCCCGGGCGAGGTACGTATCCGGCACGTCGCCGTCGGACTCAACTTCGCCGACACCTACTTCCGCACCGGCCTGTACCCGGCCCCGCTGCCCGCCGGGCTCGGCGTGGAGGCCGCGGGAGTCGTCGAGGCCGTCGGGGACGGTGTCACCCACGTCGCAGCGGGCGATCGGGTCACCTACACCGGCAGCCCGCTGGGCGCCTACAGCACCGAGCGCGTCATGCCCGCGGACTCGCTGATCAGGCTGCCGGAGGAGATCAGCTGCGAGACGGCGGCGGCGATGACGATGCGCGGCCTCACCTCGGCCTATCTGCTGCGCCGGATCCACCCGCTGCGGTCCGGCGACACCGTCCTTCTCCACGCGGCCGCCGGCGGCGTCGGCCTGATCTTCTCGCAGTGGGCCAAGCTGCTCGGCCTCACCGTGATCGGCACGGTCTCCAGCGAGGAGAAGGGCGAGATCGCCCGCGCCCACGGCTGCGACCACATCGTGTACTACCGGCGCGAGGACGTGGCCGAGCGGGTGCGCGAACTGACCGACGGCAAGGGCGTGCCGGTGGTCTTCGACAGCATCGGCAAGGACACCGTCGCCGGCTCCATGGCCTCACTGCGGCGTCGCGGTCTGCTGGTGTGCTTCGGCACGTCCTCCGGAGTTCCGCCGCTCGACGCCATGCAACTGGCCCTGCACGGCTCGCTGTTCGCGACCCGGCCCGCCCTGGCCGACTACATCGCCGACCCCGCCGAGCGAGACGCCCTGGCCGGTGAGCTCTTCGGCCACGTCGCCGCCGGACGCATCAAGATCGAGATCAACCAGCGCTACGCACTCCAGGACGCGGTCCAGGCACACCGCGACCTCGAAGCGGGACGGACCACGGGCTCCTCCGTCTTCGTCCTGTGAGCACACCGACTGAGCACACGACTGAGCACACCGACTGTGAAGGAGTGAGCACCATGACCCCCCAGACCGTTCACCCGAGGAAGGGCGCGCCCGCCCTGGTGCGCCCGGACATCCTCCGTACCTCGATCACGGTCGAGCCGCTGACCTGTACCATCGGCGCGGAACTGGCCGGAGTGAACCTCGGCGACGCCGCCCGCGACGCCGACCTCTTCGCGGAGATCAAACAGCTGCTGCTGCGGTACAAGGTCCTTTTCCTGCGCGACCAGGACATCACCCGCGCCGAACATGTCGCCTTCGCGTCGCGCTTCGGCACCCTGGAGGACCACCCGGTGGTCGGCAGCGACCCCGACCACCCGGGCCTCGTCCGCATCTACAAGGACCTCGACAGCAAGCCCGAGCACTACGAGAACGCGCTGCACTGCGACGGCACCTGGCGCGAGAGCCCGCCCATGGGCGCCGTGCTGCGCTGCGTCGAGACGCCCGCGGTGGGCGGCGACACGATCTGGGTCGACATGGCCGAGGCGTACCGCAGGCTGCCCGAGCACATCAAGACGCAGATCGCGGGGCTGCGCGCCCGGCACAGCATCGAGGCGAGCTTCGGCGCCGTCATGACGCAGGAGCGGCGGCACCGCCTCAAGGAGCAGTACCCGGACGCGGAGCACCCCGTGGTGCGCACCCACCCGGAGACCGGCGAGCAGATCCTCTTCGTCAACTCCTTCACCACCCACTTCGTGAACTTCCACACCCCCGAGAACGTGCGCTTCGGGCAGGACAACGCGCCGGGCGCCGCCAACCTCCTGACCTACCTGACCAGCCAGGCTGCCGTCCCCGAGTACCAGGTGCGCTGGCGCTGGCAGCCGAACAGCTTCGCCATCTGGGACAACCGCTCCACCCAGCACTACGCCGTCCAGGACTACTGGCCCGCCGTCCGCAAGATGGAGCGCGCCGGAATCGTCGGCGACAGAACCTTCTGAGTCCCCACCCCCGACGAGAAAGGTGACGCCGATGGGACTTCACACTGCCGGTACGGCTGTACCGGGGATACCGGGGACGTCTCCCGCCGTACCAGCGATATCTCGCACGTATGCCTGGCTCGTGTTCGTCCTGAGTTTCGGGCTCCTGCTGTCCGACTACATGTCGCGTCAGGTCCTCAACGCGGTCTTTCCGCTCCTGAAGGCCGAATGGCTGCTGTCGGACGCCCAGTTGGGATCCCTCAGCGGCATCGTGGCACTGATGGTCGGGGTGCTCACCTTCCCGCTCTCGCTCCTCGCGGACCGCTGGGGGAGGGTCAGATGCCTGGTGATCGCCGCGGTGGTGTGGAGCCTGGCGACCGTGGGCTGCGCGGTCTCGGCGAGCTACGGCGAGATGTTCCTGGCCCGCTTCATGGTCGGCGTAGGGGAGGCGGCCTACGGGAGCGTCGGTATCGCCGTCGTCCTCAGCGTCTTCCCCGTCCGCCTGCGGGCCACCCTCTCCGGCGCGTTCATGGCGGGTGGCTCGTTCGGATCGGTGCTGGGCGTGTCGGTCGGCGGTGTCGTCGCCCAACACCTCGGCTGGCGCTGGACGTTCGGCGTGATGGGCCTCTTCGGACTCGTGCTCGCCGCGGTCTACGCCGTCGTCGTCACGGAGAAGAAGCTGGGCCCGGCGACCGGAGACCTGAGCGGAACAACCGGCCGGGGCGCACCCCTGCGGACCCTGCTGCCCCGGCTCGTCTCGTCCGTCTCCGTCATCTGCGCCTACGTCGGCAGCGGACTGCAGATGTTCATCGCGATGGCCCTCCTCGCCTGGATGCCCAGCTTCCTCAACCGCTACTACGCCATGCCCACCGCGAAGGCGGGCGTGGTGGCCGGGGTGTTCGCGCTGATCACCGGCATCGGCATGATCGCCGGCGGGCTCGTCTCCGACCGCCTCTGCCGGACGGTCCGGGCCCGCACCTGGACGGTGGCCGTCTGCTGCAGCCTCGGTTCGCTCGTCCTCCTGACGGCCGGTTTCCGCTCGCCGACCGGCGCGCCCCAGCTCGTCCTGATCGGCGCCGGCACCCTGCTGTCCTGCGCCACGGCCGGCCCGGCGGCCGCCATGGTGGCGCGCCTGACCCCGACCGCCATCTCGGCGACCGCCATGGCCACCCTCACCCTGGCCAACAGCCTGCTCGGACTCGCCCCCGGCCCCGCCGTGACCGGAGTGCTCGCGGACCACATGGGCCTGCTCCGCGCACTCCAGGTCGTTCCGCTCGTCGCGGTCGTGGGCGCCGCCGCGTTCGCCCTCGGCAGGTTCTTCTACGAGAAGGACCTGCGTCGCCTCGACCTGCTTCCCGAGGCGCACGTCAGAGACCTGGAGCCGCAACCATGAGCCGTACCGCTTCGCCGACCGTCGTGATCGTCCCCGGGCTGCGCGACCATGTGGAGGAGCACTGGCAGACCGTGCTCGCCGCCGAGACCGTCGGCGCCCGCTCCGTCCCACCCCTGACGGGCGACCGCCTGAGCCGTGACGCGCAGGTGGCGGCCCTGGAATCGGTCCTGGCGGACATCCCGGGACCGGTCGTCCTCGTCGCCCACAGCGCCGGCGTGATGACCACGGTGCACTGGGCGCAGCGCCACCGGCGTCCGGTGACGGGCGCGCTGCTGGCCGCGCCCCCCGACTTCGACACCCCGCTGCCGGCGGGCTACCCCACGGCTCAGGCCCTGCGCGAGAACGGCTGGACGCCGATCCCGCGCAGCCCCCTGCCCTTCCGCAGCATCGTCGCCGCGAGCACGAACGACCCCCTCGCCACGTTCGACCGCGTCGCGGGCCTCGCCCGCGCCTGGGGCAGCCGCCTGGTGAACCTGGGCCCGGTCGGCCACCTCAACCCCGCGTCCGGCTACGGCGCATGGCCGCGAGCCGAGGAGTTCATACGCGAACTCGACCCCGCCCCGGAGGCGTTGTGAACCCCGAGACCGAGACCGAGACCGAAAATACAGACCTGGGCACCAGTACCAGCACCAACCCCGTCCCTGACCTCCTCTGGTCGCCGAGCCGCTCCACGGCCGAAGGCTCGAACGTCGCCGCCTTCATGCGCCGGCTGAGCACGACCCGAGGTCTGTCCTTCCGCGACGGTGACTACACGGAACTGTGGCGGTGGAGCACCACCGACCTGCCCGCGTTCTGGTCGGCGGTGTGGGAGTTCTACGGCCTCGACGCCGTCAGTGGTTACGACGACGTCCTGGCCGACGCGTCGATGCCTGGGGCTTCCTGGTTCCCGGGAGCGCGGCTGAACTTCGCCGAGCGCTGTCTCGCCCCCACCGGCGACGACGACCGCCCGGCCCTGATCTCCGTCACCGAGGCCGGCGGCCCCACGGAGACGTCCTGGCGGCAGCTCCGGGACGAGGTCGCCGCAGTCGCCGCCGCACTTCGGGCGATGGGCGTGGGCCCCGGTGACCGCGTCGCCGGCTACCTGCCGAACACGGCACACGCCGTGATCGCCTTGCTGGCGAGCGCCGCCGTCGGAGCCGTGTGGACGGTGTGCTCGCCGGACTTCGGCACGACCGGTGTGCTCGCCCGGCTGCAACAGGTGGGGCCGACGGTCCTCTTCGCCGCCGACGGCTACTTCTACGCGGGCAAGGAGTTCGACCGCCGCCCCGAGGTCGCCGAGATCATGGACGGACTTCCCACGGTCCGCCACCTCGTCGCCATCGGCCACCTCTCCGCCTCCTCTACCGCGTCGCCGTGGTCGCGGCGCACGGACGCGGTGCAGCATGCATGGTCCGAACTGCTGGCGCATCAGGCGGAGTTGAGCTTCGCCGACGTTCCCGCAGGCCACCCCCTCTGGGTCTTGTGGTCGTCGGGCACGACGGGCGTACCGAAGGGCATCGTGCAGAGCCACGGCGGCATCGTCGTCGAACTGCTCAAGGCTCTCGGCCTGGGCGCCGACCTCCGGAGCGAGGACCGTTACTTCTTCCACACCTCCACGAGCTGGATGGTCTGGAACTTCATGGTCGGCGGCCTGCTGCACGGAGCCACCCTCGTCCTGTACGACGGCAGCCCCACCCACCCCGACGTCAACGGCGTCTGGAAGGTCGCCGAGCGGACCCGGGCGACGATGGTCGGCGTCGGCGCGGCCTACCTGGTCGCCGCGGAGAAGGCGGACGCCCATCCGGCGGCCGCCGTCGACCTGAGCGCCCTGCGGTCCGTCCTGCAGACGGGTTCCGCCCTCCCCGGAAGCACCTGGCGCTGGGTCTACGAGCGGCTGCACCCCGATGTGTGGCTGCAGTCGATCTGCGGCGGCACCGATATCTGCTCGGTCCTGGCCGGCGGCTCTCCGCTTCTTCCGGTCAGGACCGGCCGCATCCAGTGCCCCGCGCTCGGTGTCGCGCTCGCCGCGTGGGATCCCGCCGGCCGGCCACTCGTGGGTGAGCAGGGGGAGCTGGTGGTGACGGCGCCCCTGCCCTCCATGCCTCTCCACTTCGTCGACGACCCCGGGAACCGGCGCTACCTGGCCAGCTACTTCGACGTCTACCCCGGGGTCTGGCGGCACGGCGACTGGGTCACGGTCGGCCCGGACCTGTCGGTCGTGGTGGCGGGACGATCGGACTCGACGCTCAACCGCATGGGTGTACGGATGGGATCCGCCGACATCTACGCCGTCGTCGAACAGCTTCCCCAGATCGCGGACAGCGTGGTCATCGGCGCCGAACTGCCCGACGGCGACTACGTCATGGCGCTCTTCGTCGTCCTCGCCGAAGGCGCGGTCCTCGACGACGCGCTCCGCGGGAGCATCGCCGTAGCGATCAAGGGAGAGCTCTCGCCCCGGCACGTTCCCGATGTCGTCGACGCGATAGCCGCCGTGCCGCGCACCCTGACCGGGAAGAAGCTGGAGGTTCCCGTCAAGCGGATCATCCAGGGGGCTCGCGCCGCGGACGTGAGCGCCGAGGGTGCCGTCACCCATCCCGAGATGCTGGTGTGGTTCGAGGACTTCGCGGCCGGGCTCGGGGGCCGACGCCGGTACCGTCGCCAAGAGGTCCGCCCCGGTGCACACTGACGGGGAGGACGGGAGGCCACGGCGTGGGCGGAACGGCACGGGGTGCGGCGCCACAAGGACATGCAGGGCACTCAGGAGACCCGGGACGTCCAGGAGATCCGGGGCTCTTCGGGCCCGCGTCGGTGACCTGGCAGGTGCACGCGGACCCCATGATGTGGGTCGCCGGAGTGCGGGCCCTCTATTACCAGGCGCTCCTCCCGCGCGCCGTGCGCGGCGTCATGCAGAACTCCGATTTCAGGAAGGACGCCTGGGGCCGCCTGATGCGGACCGCGAACTTCGTCGGCACGACGACGTACGGCACCACCGAGGCCGCCGAGCGGGCCGGCGCCCGCGTGCGGAAGATCCACAGCCTGCTGAAGGTCACCGACCCCGACACCGGGGAGCGGTACGGCGTCGACGAGCCGGACCTGCTGCTGTGGGTGCACTGCGCCGAGATCGACTCCTATCTGCACGTCGCCCGCCGCTCCGGGTTCCGGCTCACGGACGCACAGGCCGACCGGTACGTCGCCGAACACCGCACCAGCGCCCGCCTGGTCGGGCTCGACCCCGCCGACGTGCCCGGTGACCGGGCCCAACTCGCCGCGTATCTGGCGGGGATGAGGCCGCGGCTCGCCGCCGGGCCCGAGGCCAGGGACGTCGACGACTTCCTGCGCAGGCCGCCCGTGCACCCCCTCGTGACCCCGGCGCGCGCGACCCTGTGGCGGCGCGTGTCGACCCTCGCGTACGCCTCCCTGCCGCCGTACGCCCACGAGTTGTACGGCAGGCCCGCACCGTCGCCCTCCGCCGTGACCCGCGGACTGCGGACCACGGGCACCGTCCTGCGCTGTGTTCCCGCCCGGGTGCGCTGGCAACTGCCGCCGAAGCACGTCCTGCGCGCCATGGCCCGGCTCGGCCCCGGCAGCCGCCCGGCACCGTGCAGCGCTCGCTCAGTCCCGTGAGGGTGCCCACCCCACGGCGGCGATCTCCGCCGCGTCGGCCGGGCGGTCCTCGTCGAACACGGTACGGCGGCCGTCGCTGACGCGGATCCCGTCGACGTACACCCCGCGCCCCACGTACAGCTGGTCCGTCGCGTAGCGCCAGCGCAGGCGGACGTGGCCGTCCCTGAAGGCGCCGAGACCGGCGGTCAGGCGGTGCCAGGCGCGGCCCGACCAGCCGTCGGCCGTGCCCGTGGGGTGCTCCTCGGCGGTTTCTCCCTTGCGGGTGGTCGTGAACGGCAGGGGCTGCCAGCCGGCTCCGTCGTCCGCCGACGCCTCCAGGTACAGGAAGTCGGAGTGCGGCTCCGTGTCCCACCACAGGTCGCAGTCGAGGCGTGCCGCGTCCGACGTGATGTCGAGGCCGGGCAGGGTGAGCGTGGCCGACGTGGCGCTCGCCATGCCGGAGAACCACGCGGTGCGGCCGTGCGCGGGGCGTACGGCGACGGCGCGGGCGAGGTTGTTCGCCGCGGCGACCCGGGGAGCGGAGCCGGATCGCCAGGAGCGCACGGGGTGCACGGAGTTGCCGAGCACGACGAGGAACGAGTCGGTCGTCGGGTCGAGGACGATGGACGTACCGGTGAACCCGGTGTGTCCGGCCGTGCGGGGCGTCGCCATCGCGCCCATGTACCAGTGCTGGTAGAGCTCGAAGCCGAGGCCGTGCTCGTCGCCGGGGAACGCCTGGTTGAAGTCGGTGAAGAGGAGCCGCACCGAGTCCTCGGACAGGATGCGTTCCGTGCCGTACGAGCCGCCGTTGAGGAGGGTGCGGCCGAGGACCGCGAGGTCCCACGCGCAGGAGAAGACGCCGGCGTGCCCCGCCACACCGCCGAGGCCGAACGCGTTCTCGTCGTGCACCTCGCCCCAGACGAGGCCACGGTTCAGGCCGGACCACGGCAGGCGCGCGTCCTCCGTGGCGGCGATCTTCGGCTTCCAGGACGCGGGCGGGTTGTAGCGGGTCCGGCGCATGCCGAGGGGCTCGGTGATCCGCTCGCGCAGGAGCACGTCCAGGGTCTGCCCGGTGAGCTTCTCCAGGACGAGCTGGAGGGAGATGAGGTTGAGGTCGGAGTAGAGGTACTTGGTGCCGGGCGGGTTGAGCGGCGCCTCGTTCCAGATGAGGCGGAGCTGGCCCTCGCGCGTCGTCTCCTTGTACAGGGGGATCCAGGCGCGGAATCCGGAGGTGTGCGTGAGGAGCTGACGGATCGTGATGTCCTGCTTGCCCGCGCCGGCGAAGTCGGGGAGGTAGGAGGCGACCGTGGCCTCCAGCTCCAGGGCGCCGCGCTCCATCTCCTGTACGGCGAGGAGCGAGGTGAACAGCTTCGACACGGACGCCAGGTCGTAGACCGTGTCCTCGGCGGCCGGGATCTGCTGGTCGGCGGGGAACTCCACCCCGGTGTCGGTCTTGTCGTCGTAGGCGGCGTAGCGCACGGCCTTGCCGATCGGCTGGTGGAGCGCGACCGTGCCGCCGCGGCCCGCGAGCAGCACGGCGCCCGCGTACCACGGGTGCTTGGGGGAGGGGCCGAGGTATTTCTCGGCGTCGGCGACGAGCTGGCGCAGATGTCCGGCGATCAGCCCGGCCTGCTCGGCGGACCCGCGGCGCAGGGTGGGCCCGCGCCCGTCCGGCTGCGCGTCCGCGGCGGCCGCGGGCCCCGCCGGGAACGGCGCGATGGCCAGTGCCCCGCCCAAGGCCAGTACTCCCGCGCCGAGTTGGCGACGGGTGAAGCCGTCGCCCGTGTCGTGCCGTCTGTCCGCCGCGCCGTCGGTCATGAACGAACCCCTTCTGAAAGAATCTTTCGGGATCTGGCTCAACGCATGAAACTTTCATGTCACGTTCGAGTCGTGTCAAGCCTCGGAAATGCGCCGCAGAAATCTGACGCAGCATCAGAAACGCTCTTCCCTCGTGCGGAGGAGTGCGGCATTCTGCGCCCATGCAGACGGAGCTGAGCAAGAAACTGGGGATCGAGCACGCCATCTTCGGCTTCACGCCCTTCCCGGCCGTGGCCGCCGCCATCAGCAGGGCAGGGGGGCTCGGCGTACTCGGCGCGGTCCGCTACACCGCGCCCGACGATCTGGCCCGCGATCTCGACTGGATGGAACAACACGTCGACGGAGCGCCCTACGGCCTCGACGTCGTGATGCCCGCGAAGAAGGTGGAGGGGGTGAGCGAGGCCGACGTCGAGGCGATGATCCCTGAAGGACATCGCCAGTTCGTCAAAGACACCCTCGCCAAACACGGCGTGCCCGAACTCGCCGAGGGCGAGGCCTCCGGCTGGCGCATCACCGGCTGGATGGAACAGGTCGCCCGCAACCAGCTCGATGTCGCCTTCGACTATCCGATCAAACTCCTCGCCAACGCGCTCGGCTCCCCGCCCGCCGACGTCATCCGGCGCGCCCACGACCACGACGTACTCGTCGCCGCGCTCGCCGGCAGCGCCCGGCACGCCCGCAAGCACGCGGACGCGGGCATCGACATCGTCGTGGCGCAGGGCTACGAGGCCGGCGGGCACACCGGCGAGATCGCCTCCATGGTGCTCACGCCCGAAGCGGTCGACGCCGTCGCCCCGCTGCCCGTCCTCGCGGCCGGCGGCATCGGCAGCGGACAGCAGATCGCGGCGGCCCTCGCGCTCGGCGCCCAGGGCGTCTGGCTCGGCTCCCTGTGGCTCACCACCACCGAGGCCGACCTCCACTCGCCCGCCCTCACCCGCAAACTCCTCGCGGCAGGATCCGGCGACACGGTGCGCTCCCGCGCGCTGACCGGGAAGCCGGCGCGGCAGCTGCGCACGGAGTGGACGGACGCCTGGGACGACCCGGCGGGCCCCGGCACGCTGCCCATGCCGCTCCAGGGACTGCTCGTCGCGGAGGCGGTCTCCCGCATTCAGAAGTACGAGGTCGATCCGCTCCTCGGCACGCCCGTGGGGCAGATCGTGGGGCGGATGAACGAGGAACGCAGCGTGAGGGATGTCTTCGACGAGCTGACGCGGGGATTCGAGAAGGCGATCGACCGGGTCAATCGGATCGCCGGGAGATGACGGGGTGCGCCGCGGGGGTGTGGGTTGGCTGCCGGGTGCCGGCTTCGTCGTGGCTGGTCGCGCCCACGCGGCGGAGCCGCATTTGACACAGCCCCGCGCCCCTGAATGCGCGGCTTCGCCGCGCACCAGGAAGGGCGCGCTTGGCCGCGCCCGTCACGAAGGCGCACGCAGTGCGCCCTTGAGGGGCGCGGGGAACTGCGCGACCCGCCCCCACTCACCCGCACCCGGCAATGAATCCAGAAGGGACACCCCATGCCCGACCAGACCGGCCCGAACGGCTTCTGGGCGCAAGCCACCGCCGACCCCCGTCGCACCGTGCTCGTCGCGCCCGACGGCGAGGAATGGACCGCCGGCCGGCTCCACGCCGCCGCCAACCAACTGGTCCACGGACTACGCGCGGCCGGCCTGCGCCGCGGCGACGCGTTCGCCGTCGTCCTGCCCAACGGCGTCGAGTTCCTCACCGCGTACCTCGCCGCCTCCCAGGCCGGTCTCTACCTCGTCCCGGTCAACCACCACCTCGTCGGCCCGGAGATCGCCTGGATCGTCGCCGACTCGGGCGCGAAGGTGCTCATCGCGCACGAGCGGTTCGCCGAGCAGGCCACCGCGGCCGCCGACGAGGCGAAGCTGCCCGCCACCCACCGCTACGCGGTCGGAGCCGTCGAAGGCTTCCGCCCCTACGCCCAACTCCTCGACGGACAGCCCGAGTCGGTGCCGGACGACCGCACCCTCGGCTGGGTCATGAACTACACCTCGGGCACCACCGGCCGCCCCCGCGGCATCCGCCGCCCCCTGCCCGGCAAGCTCCCCGAGGAGACGTACCTCGGCGGCTTCCTCGGCATCTTCGGCATCAAGCCGTTCGACGGCAACGTCCACCTCGTCTGCTCGCCGCTCTACCACACCGCCGTGCTCCAGTTCGCGGGCGCGTCCCTGCACATCGGGCACACCCTCGTCCTGATGGACAAGTGGACCCCCGAGGACATGCTGCGCCTCATCGACACCTTCAAGTGCACGCACACCCACATGGTGCCGACCCAGTTCCACCGTCTGCTCGCCCTGCCCGACAGTGTCAGGGGCGCGTACGACGTGTCGTCGATGCGGCACGCCATCCACGGCGCAGCGCCGTGCCCCGACCACGTCAAACGCGCGATGATCGACTGGTGGGGCCACAGCGTCGAGGAGTACTACGCGGCCAGCGAGGGCGGCGGCGCCTTCGCCACCGCCGAGGACTGGCTGAAGAAGCCGGGCACGGTCGGCAGGGCCTGGCCGATCAGTGAACTCGCCGTGTTCGACGACGACGGCAACCGGCTGCCGCCCGGCGAACTCGGCACCGTCTACATGAAGATGAGCACCGGCGGCTTCTCGTACCACAAGGACGACAGCAAGACGAAGAAGAACCGCATCGGCGACTTCTTCACCGTCGGAGACCTCGGCATCCTCGACGAGGACGGGTACCTGTTCCTGCGCGACCGCAAGATCGACATGATCATCTCCGGGGGCGTGAACATCTACCCCGCCGAGATCGAGTCCGCGCTCCTCACCCACCCGGCCGTCGCCGACGCCGCCGCCTTCGGGATCCCGCACGACGACTGGGGCGAGGAGGTCAAGGCGGTCGTGGAACCCGCCGAGGGGTACACGGCCGGGGACGCACTCGCCGCCGAGATCCTGGCCCACTGCGAGAAGCAACTCGCCGGCTACAAGCGGCCCAAGAGCGTCGACTTCATCGAGACCATGCCGCGCGACCCCAACGGCAAGCTCTACAAGCGCCGCCTGCGCGACCCGTACTGGGAAGGGCGCACCCGGGCGATGTGAGACCGGGGCGGTCCGGGTGCCCTTCTGGATACCCGGACCACCCCGCCGCCTCAGTCGTGCACCCGCACCACCTTCAGCGCGGGCGAGGCCAGGATGTCCTTCTCGCAGAACCGCGACGTCACCCACGCGCCCTTCGAGAACAGCCGCGTCTGGTCGCTGTAGTGCGGCGAGTTCGGGTTCGGCGACTGGGAGTACGTCAGCAGCGTGCGGGCCACCGGGCAGCGCCCGCCGTCCCAGCCGACGGCCTGGATGTAACTGGAGCCGTGCACGACCTCGGTGTAGCCGCCGGCCTTGGCGTCCCACACCGTCTCGACCTTGTTCCACACGCCCAGCGACTCCGTGCCGCCGTGCACCGGGAGGCGCTCGCCGCCCCGCACCACGAACTGGTGGTCGCCGAGCGGGTCGTCGAGGCCGATCCCCGCCGACCGCAGCTCGCCCACGGCGTCGGCGAGAGCCGTCGCGAAGCCCGGCGCGTCCGTGTTCAGGGTGTTGGGCGTGCGCACCGGGTCGGTCGCCGAGAACGGCACCTTCCACAGCTTGTCGTTCGGTACGGCCGCCGTGAGCTTGCGCCAGAACCGGTCGAAGAGCAGAGCTCCACGGCTCGACGTCTTCATGGAGTGATCCCACTTCCCGATCACATCGCAGGCCTGACGGACGTCAACAGGCTTGCCGTCACCGCCCGTTGCCGTGCCGCCCGGCAGCGCCGCGCACGCGCGCGCCACGTCCGCCGCGGCCAGATCCCCCGCGGGCGCCCGGTCGGCGAACTGCTGCCGCTGGAGATCGGAGACCGTGAGCCCGCCCTTGCGCGCCATCGCCGCGACGTCCTCCACGCCTCCGCGCGTCCGCATCGACCGCTGCGTGCCGACCGTCCCGAAGACCCGCTCGTACCCCGTCAGCGGCCGGTCGGCGTTGGCCAGCCAGGCGCTGTCGTTCGAGTTCTCCGCGTACGGCGCGTCCTTGAGGACCGGCATCTTCGACGGCCCGAAGATCCCCGGCTGCACGGCGTCCTTGTCGGACCCGAGCGCGCAGTCCCCGCGCGAGCCGTCCAGGACCGCGACCCCGGCCGCCGGATACGTGACCTTGCCGAGCGGCGTCGAACAGCGCGCCGCCAGATCGTCGGTGATCCGCGGAATCACCTGGGACTGCGTGAACAGCGAGTGCCCGGCCGAGTCGGCGGCGATCGTGTTCACCCACGGCAGGCCCTGCGTGCGCCGCAGCGTGTTCAGCACGTCGTCGGTGGAACGCGCCTTGCTGAACCCGAGCGCGGTGTCGGACGCGCGCAGGTTGAGGGCGTTCGGGTCGCCGAGCGCGTACGCCGTCGTGGACGTCCAGGGCAGCGGGAGCGAGGGGCCGAGCCCGTTCACGACGGGCCCGTACCGCGTCCACCACTGGGTGCGGGTGACCGGGGCGCCGTCCTTGACCGCCACGGTCACGGTCCGCTTCGTCATCCGCTCCGGCCGGCCGTCCACGAGATACGAGGTGGGGTCGGCCGGGTCGAGGGTGAGCTGGTGCAGATTCAGGGTGACGCCGGTCGCCACGGTGTGGCTCCACGCGATGTGCGCGTTGTGCCCGATCGAGATCGTCGACGAGCCGAGGAGCGAGCCGCCGGAGACGTTCAGCTCGCCGGGGATCGTCTGCTGCGACTGCCAGAACCGGCGGCCGCCCTGCCAGGGATAGTGCGGGTTGCCGAGGAGCAGACCGCGGCCGTTCGCCGTGGCCGCGCCGCTGAACGCCACGGCGTTGGACCCCATGTCGGCGTCCTCGGCGGAGAACAACTTCCGTGCGCCAGCGGCCACTTCGGCCTTGTCCGGCGAGCCGGCCCGGGCGGGCGCGCCCGCGGCGGGCGGCTGCGCGGACGTGATGCCGTCGACGCCGCGTCCCTGCCCGCCCAGTACGGCGAGCGCGAAACCGTGCGTCGCGACGTCGAGGGGTGTCACCGGGCGCACCCAGTCCGCGCCCTTGCACGCCGGGTCGGTGATCTCGTTCTGCTTGAGCCACGCGTTGTACCCGGCGGCGAAGCCCCGCATCGTCTCCTTGACCTCACGCCCCGGTCCCGCGGGCGCGGGTGTGGCGAGCAGCTTCTCCACCGTGCCCGCCTCGCGCACACCCCGGAAGTAGAGGTCGCTGGAGACGTTCTTGGTGGCCGACGACAGGGAGCCGTCGGGGGCAGCGTCCGGCCCGAAGTAGCGCGAGCGCTCGCCGCGTACGGTGACGAACCCGTCGGCGAGCGCGCACACCTGGTCGGCGGCCTGCGCCCAGCCGGTGCCGAAGCCCAGGTCCGCGTAGTCCTTCGCGACGATGTGCGGAATGCCGTACTCGGTGTAGCGGATCGTGGCGGACAGGCCGCCGCCGTGGGGGTGGTTCTCGGGCCGGCCGGGGCCGTCGGCCGCGGCCGACGGGAGCGAGGCCGTGGTGCTCAAGGCGGTCAACAGGGCGAAACCCATGACCGCGAGGCGTCTCGGGCGGGTGCGCATCGTGCTCCCAACTGCTGTGAGGACAGAGGCGCTTGAGCGTACCAACCGGTATGCACGGAGGTGCGGGGTCCGGAAACACCTTCCCGCGACGCGTGTCGCCCGCCTTGATTTCGCGTCGGCCGGGGCACAGGATCACGCCATGACGGGTGTCAGCAACGAACGAGACGTACGCGCGAGCACGGTCGACGGAACGCTGCGTCGCAGCGCCCGACGCGCCCCCGGCCGGGTCGCCGTCCGCTACGGCGCGCGCACATGGACGTACGCCGAACTCGACGAGGCGGTCTCGCGCGCGGCCACGGTGCTGCGCGGGCTCGGCCTCGGACCGGGCGACCGCGTCGGCGCCTACGGGCACAACTCGGACGCCTACCTGATCGGCTTCCTGGCCTGCTCGCGCGCCGGGCTCGTGCACGTGCCGGTCAACCAGAACCTCACCGGCGACGATCTCGCCTACATCGTCGGCCAGTCCGGCAGCGCGCTCGTCATGACCGACCCGGACCTCGCGGACCGGCTGCCGGCCGGTGCGCGCACCCTGGCGCTGCGCGACACGGACGACTCCCTGCTCGCCCGCATCGCGACCGCCGCCCCGTACGACGGCCCGCAGCCGCACGCCGACGACCTCGTGCAGCTCCTGTACACCTCCGGCACGACGGCGCTCCCCAAGGGCGCGATGATGTCCCACCGCGCGCTCGTCCACGAGTACGTCAGCGCGATCCACGCCCTCGGCCTCAAGGAGACGGACCGGCCCGTCCACTCGCTGCCGCTCTACCACTCGGCCCAGATGCACGTCTTCCTGCTGCCCTACCTCGCCGTCGGCGCGCAGAACACCATCCTCGACGGACCCGACGCCGCGAAGATCTTCGACCTCGTCGAGGCGGGCGCCGCCGACAGCCTCTTCGCGCCGCCCACCGTCTGGATCGGCCTCTCCCAGCACCCCGACTTCGCGACCCGCGACCTGAGCGCCCTGCGCAAGGCCTTCTACGGCGCGTCGATCATGCCCGTGCCGGTCCTGGAACGGCTCCGCGCACGCCTGCCCGGACTCGCCTTCTACAACTGCTTCGGCCAGAGCGAGATCGGCCCGCTCGCCACCGTCCTCGGACCCGACGAGCACGAGGGCCGCATGGACTCCTGCGGGCGGCCCGTCCTCTTCGTCGAGGCCCGGGTCGTCGACGAGGACGGCAAGGAGGTGCCCGACGGCACCCCCGGCGAAGTGGTGTACCGCTCACCGCAGTTGTGCGACGGCTACTGGGACAAGCCGCAGGAGACCGAGGCGGCCTTCCGCGACGGCTGGTTCCGCTCCGGGGACCTCGCGGTGCGCGACGGCGAGGGCTACTTCACCGTCGTCGACCGGGTGAAGGACGTCATCAACTCCGGGGGAGTCCTGGTGGCCTCCCGTCAGGTGGAGGACGCCCTGTACACCCACCCGGCGGTGGCCGAGGCCGCCGTCGTCGGACTGCCCGACGAGCGCTGGATCGAGGCCGTCACCGCGGTCGTCGTCCGCGGCGCCGACGTCACCGAGGCGGAACTCATCGACCACGCGCGCGAGCTGCTCGCCCACTTCAAGGCGCCCAAGCGGGTCGTCTTCGTGGCCGAACTCCCGCGCAACGCCAGCGGCAAGATCCTCAAGCGGGAGCTGCGGGACCGGTTCGCGGCGGCGGACTGAGTATGGGAATCAAGTGGACTGAGCACGGGAAACAAATGGAGCGCGCGACCGGCCCGGGTCCTGTTACGGTCTCCGGCATGAAGCGACGCGCCGCTGCCATGACGACGACGCCGGAGAGTGTCCCGGCGCGCTGACAGCTGTGCTTGTCCGAAGCCCCGGGGCGATGGCCCCGGGGCTTCGCCGTGGGGTCACTCGCCCGCAGACCGCGAGAGGCCCCACCCATGAACACCCACCCGCATCCCCTGAGCGACAAGCCGAAGCACGACCACCGCAGGCTCGGCCGTGAACTCGGCCTGTTCGACACCGACCCCCTGATCGGCGCGGGCCTGCCGTACTGGCTGCCCGACGGCGCCGCCGTACGGCACGCCCTGGAGGAGTACATCCGCGCCGCCGAGCGCCGCGCCGGCTACCGGCACGTGTACTCGCCGGTCCTCGGCAAGCGCGAGCTGTACGAGATCTCCGGCCACTGGTCGCACTACAGCGACGACATGTTCCCCCCGATGGACCTCGGCGGCGAGCAGGTCGTCCTTAGGCCGAGCCTCTGCCCCCATCACGCGGTGATCTACCGCTCCCGCTCCCACAGCTACCGCGAACTCCCGCTGCGCATGGCCGAGTTGGGCGGCATGTTCCGCTCCGAGCTGTCGGGCGTGCTCGGCGGACTCACCCGCGTACGGGCCATCCAGCTCAACGACGCGCACATCTTCTGCACCCTCGACCAGGTCGCCGGCGAGGCCGCGGCCGCCCTGGAGATGATCCGCGCGGCGTACGAGGCGCTCGGCATCGGCGTGGCCCGCTACCGGCTCTCCCTGCCCGGGCCCGGCGGCAAGTACGTCGCCGCACCCGAGATGTGGGAACGGTCCGTCGCGCTGCTCACCGACGTCCTCGACCGTTCGGGCCTGGCCTACGAGGCGGCGGAGGGGGAGGCCGCGTTCTACGGCCCCAAGATCGACGTCCAGGTCGTCGACGGCGCGGGGCGCGAGTCGACCCTGTCCACCGTCCAGGTCGACTTCCACCAGCCCGAGCGGTTCGATCTGCACTACATCGGCGCGGACGGGGCGAAACACCGGCCCGTGATGGTCCACCGCAGCATCATCGGCAGTGTGGAGCGGGCCGTCGCCCACCTCGTCGAAGCGCACGGCGGCGCCTTCCCGGCGTGGCTCGCCCCCGTCCAGATGGCGATCCTCCCGATCTCGGAAGCCGAACTCCCGGACGCGGAAGCCCTCTTGAGGCAGTGCGGGGAACGGGGTCTGCGCGCCGAGATCGCAGGGCCTGAACGCGGCACCCTCGGCGCCCGCGTCCGGGAGGCCCGGCTCGCCCCCTACCAGGCCGTCATCGGGGCGAAGGAGGCCGCCGACGGCCACGTGGCCCTGCGCCTGCGCGACGGCCGCCGCCTCGCCCCGCTCTCCGCCGAGGAGGCGCTGGCCGGGATAGCGGCCGGGGTGGAGGCGTACGCGGGCGAACTGTGGGACGGCGTGAACTGACGCCGGGTCGGGCCCTCATGAGGGAAGGAGGCCTCATGAGGCAAGGGGGGCCTCGTGGAGGAAGGGGGCCTACCCCTCCTTCCCCCGCAGGTCCACGATCCGTTTGATCTTGCCGACCGAGCGTTCCAGGGTCTCCGGGTCGACGACCTCGACCGTCACCGAGACGCCGATGCCGTCCTTCACGGCGGTCGCGATCGCGAGGGCCGCGGCGGACCGGTCCTCGGGGGTCGCGCCGGCGCGGGCCTCGGCGCGGATCGTCAGGGCGTCCATCCGGCCCTCGCGCGTCAGGCGCAGCTGGAAGTGCGGCGCGACGGCCGGTGTGCGCAGCACGATCTCCTCGACCTGGGTGGGGAAGAGGTTCACCCCGCGCAGGATCACCATGTCGTCGCTGCGGCCCGTCACCTTCTCCATACGGCGGAACGCGGGGCGCGCCGTGCCGGGCAGGAGCCGGGTCAGGTCCCGCGTCCGGTAACGGATCACGGGCATGGCCTCCTTGGTGAGCGAGGTGAAGACCAACTCGCCCTGCTCGCCGTCGGGCAGCACCTCGCCGGTGAACGGGTCGACGACCTCCGGATAGAAGTGGTCCTCCCAGATGTGCAGCCCGTCCTTCGTCTCCACGCACTCCTGCGAGACACCGGGACCCATCACCTCGGAGAGGCCGTATATGTCGACCGCGTCGATGGCGAACCGCTCCTCGATCTCGCGGCGCATCTCCTCGGTCCACGGCTCGGCCCCGAAGACCCCCACCCTCAGCGACGTGCCGCGCGGGTCGACGCCCTGCCGCTCGAACTCGTCGAGGATCGTCAGCATGTACGAGGGCGTGACCATGATGACCTCCGGGCGGAAGTCCTGGATCAGCCGCACCTGGCGTGCGGTCATGCCGCCGGACGCGGGGATGACCGTACAGCCGAGGCGCTCCGCGCCGTAGTGGGCGCCGAGGCCCCCGGTGAACAGGCCGTAGCCGTACGCCACATGGACCTTGTGGCCGGGGCGGGCGCCGGCCGCGCGCAGCGAGCGGGCCACCATGTCGGCCCACATCGACAGGTCGTTCTCCGTGTAGCCGACGACGGTGGGCAGGCCCGTGGTACCGCTGGACGCGTGCAGCCGGCGCACGTCCGTCTCCGGTACGGCGAACATCCCGAAGGGGTAGTTGTCGCGCAGGTCTGTCTTGGTGGTGAACGGGAAGCGGGCCAGGTCGGCGAGCGAGCGGCAGTCGTCGGGGCGCACGCCCGCCTTGTCGAAGGACGCGCGGTAGAACGGCACGCGCTCGTACACGCGGGCCAGCGTCGCCCGCAGCCGCTCCAGTTGCGCCGCGCGCAGTTCCTCCGGTCCGAGCCGTTCCCCCGCGTCGAGCAGTTCCGTCATCATCGACCGATCGTTCGGTTGACCTGTTCAGGCTCAGTAAGGCAAGGGGCGGGGCGTGCGTCAAGAGGGGTGCGGGGAATCTCGCCGCTCAGCCCTGCGCGGCCCGTCCCGCGTGGACGTACGGCGTCGTCGTGCTCAGGGCCGCGAAGCCGAGTCGTTCCAGGATCGGGCGGCTCATGCGGGAGGCGTCGACCTGGAGGTAGCGGTAGCCTCGCTCGGCGGCGATGCGGGTGCGGAACGCGACGAGGCTGCGGTAGATCCCGCGCCCGCGCCACTCGGCGACCGTGCCGCCGCCCCACAGGCTGGCGAAGTCCGTGCCGGGATGCAGCTCCATCCGGGCGGCGCTCACCGGGACGTCCCCGGCCATCGCGAGGACCGCGGGCACGGCGTCGCCGTCGGCGGCGAGCTGGGCGAGGAGCTGGTGCCGGGTGAGTCCGAGGCTCCTGCCGAACGCCTTGTCGTGGACCTCCGCCAGCAGGTCGAAACCGGAGGCGTCCGTGACGGGCAGCAGCCGGATCCCGTCGGGCGGCGGGACGTCCGTGGGCAGCTCCGCGACCTCGGCGACGAGAAGCGTCTCGACGGGCTCGGCCACGAACCCGGCGGTCGTGAGGCGCCGCGGCAGATCGTACGGCAGGTCGTGCCCGTACACCTTCCACTCGAACTCGCGGCCGAGCTCGGTGAAGTGGCGTACCTGGGCGGCGATCGCCGCGTCGGCGGAGGTCTCGTCGAGGTCCGACCAGACCACAGCGCTCCAGCCGTCCCCCGCTCCGGTCTGCCGCACCACGCCGTCCACGCGCTCGACCCGCGTGCCGGATGCGTCGGGCCCGGCGTCGCGTCTCATCTGGCGGTCGAACAGGGCCAGTACCTCGTCGTGATCCATCCGGCCACTTCAGCACCGGCGCGGAGCCGCGGCAACCGGATTCCCCGCGGCCCGCCGCCCGCACGGACCGGCCCCCGCACGGCCCGGCCCCCGCACGACCCGGAACCCGCCCGGCCCGGCGCCCGCGCCACCCGGGGCCTGTCCCGCCCGGTCAGGCGCCGTCCGCCGCCACCGCCCGCGCCCACCGGTAGTCCGCCTTGCCGCTCGGTGAGCGCTGGATGCTGTCCGTGAGGACCAGGCGGCGGGGGATCTTGTAACCGGCGAGCCGGGTGCGGCAGTGCGTCTGGATGTCGTCGAGGGAGGGCCTTGCCGCGCCGTCGCGCAGCTGCACGACCGCCGCCACGTGGTTGCCCCACTTCGCGTCGGGCACCCCGGCCACCAGCGCGTCGTAGACGTCGGGGTGGGACTTGAGGGCCTGCTCGACCTCCTCCGGGTACACCTTCTCGCCGCCCGTGTTGATGCACTGGGAGCCCCGGCCGAGGACGGTGACGATGCCCTCCTCGTCGACCGTCGCCATGTCGCCGAGCAGCACCCACCGCTCGTCGCCCCGCTGGAAGAACGTCTCGGCGGTCTTCGCCGGGTCGTTGTAGTAGCCGAGCGGCACGTGTCCGCGCTGCGCGAGACGGCCGGGCTCACCGGGCACGACCGGCTCGTACGTCGCCGGATCCACCACCTGCGTACGGGAGTTGACCCGGAGGCGGAAGCCCTTCTCGGGGCCCGAGTCCTCCGTCGCCGTGCCGTTGAACCCGGACTCGGAGGAGCCGAAGTTGTTGAGGAGCATCACGTTCGGGACGAGCGCCTGGAACTGGGCGCGCACCGTCTCCGACATGATGGCGCCCGACGACGAGACGCTGAACATCGACGAGCAGTCGGTGCCCTTCATCGGCCCGTTCAGCGCGTCGATCAGGGGGCGCAGCATCGCGTCCCCGACGAGCGACATGCTCGTCACCTTCTCCTTCTCTATCGTGCGCAGGACTTCCTCGGGCGCGAACTTCGTGTGGATGACGATGCGCTGGCCGAAGTTGAAGCCGATGAAGGCCGTGAGCGTAGAGGTCCCGTGCATCAGGGGAGGGGTGGGGAAGAACGTGATGCCGTCACCGCCGGCGGCCACCCGCTCCGCCAGCTCCTGCGGCCTGCCGACCGGCTCACCCGTCGGGGCGCCGCCGCCGAGCCCCGAGAAGAACAGGTCCTCCTGGCGCCACATCACGCCCTTGGGCATACCGGTCGTGCCGCCGGTGTAGATGATGAACAGGTCGTCGGCCGAGCGCGCCCCGAAGCCGCGCTCCGGTGAACCGGCCGCCTCCGCCTCCGTGAAGTCCAGGGCCTTCACGGGCGGCGCGCCGGGCGGCGGCGTCCCGACCCGCACGAGGTGCCGCAGCTTCTCCGTCCGGGGGAGCGCGCCCGCGACGCGCTCGGTGAACTCCGCGTCGAAGACCAGCGCCGCGAGGTCCGCGTCCCGGTAGAGGTAGACCAACTCCTCTTCCACGTAACGGTAGTTGACGTTGACCGGGACGATCCGGGCCTTGAGGCAGGCGAGGACCGTCTGGAGGTACTCGATGCCGTTGTACAGGTGCAGGCCCAGGTGCTCGCCGGGGCGAAGCCCGCTGTCGATCAGGTGGTGCGCGAGGCGGTTGGCGGCCGCGTCGAGTCCGGCGTAGGTGAGCCGGCGCTCGGCGCCCGTGCCGGGATGGTCGATGTGCACGAGCGCCTCGCGGTCCGGGACCACGTCGACGACCGACTCGAACAGGTCGGCAAGGTTGTACTCCACCGCTCCTCCTGACCCAGGCACCGTCTCGATATGGCCGTCATCACAGCAGAGCCGTACGGAAGTGGGAAGGGCCCAGCCCAAGAAATCTGACTGAGTGTCAGAAAACTATTGAACTGGCCACCCGCCTACTGCAACCTGTTCTCGCATCCGGGACGTACGCACGGCGCATGACGTACACGACGCATCCGAGACGGGAGTACGGCAATGGGTGGGACGGAACACGGGACGGAACACCTCACGGTGCGGCGCGAAGGCGCCACCCTGGTACTCACGCTCAACAGGCCCGAGGCCAAGAACGCGCTCTCGCTTCCCATGCTGGTCGGCCTGTACGACGGGTGGATCGCCGCCGACGAGGACGACACGATCCGCTCCGTCGTCCTGGCCGGCGCGGGCGGCAGCTTCTGCGCGGGCATGGACCTCAAGGCCCTGGCCGGCAAGGGCATGGCCGGCGAGCAGTACCGCGACCGCCTCAAGGCGGACCCCGACCTGCACTGGAAGGCGATGCTGCGCCACCACCGGCCCCGCAAGCCCGTGATCGCCGCCGTCGAGGGGTACTGCGTGGCCGGCGGCACCGAGATCCTCCAGGGCACCGACATCCGCGTCGCCGCCGATACCGCGACCTTCGGACTCTCCGAGGTCAGGCGCGCCCTCTTCCCGATCGGCGGCTCCACCGTACGGCTGCAACGGCAGATCCCGCGCACCCACGCCCTGGAGATGCTGCTGACCGGCCGGCACTACAGCGCGGCCGAGGCGCTCTCCATCGGCCTCGTCGGCAGTGTCGTCCCGGCGGGCGCCGCCCTCGACCGGGCCCTGGAGATCGCCGAGCAGGTCAACGCCTGCGGCCCGCTCGCGGTGGAGGCGGTCAAGGCCTCGGTGTACGAGACCGCCGAGATGACCGAGACCGACGGCCTCAAGTCCGAACTGGAACGCGGCTGGCCGGTCTTCGCCACCGAGGACGCCAAGGAGGGCCCGAGGGCCTTCGCCGAGAAGCGTCCCGCCGTCTACCGGCGCGCGTGAAGCCCTCTCTGACCGCCAAGGAGTTATGAAGTGCCCGAAGTCGAAGTCCTCACAGCCCCTCTCGTCGTCGAGTTCCCCTTCACCCGCTCGCTCGGCCCGGTCCAGAGCGCGTTCCTGACCGGCCTGCGCGAACGCACCGTCCTCGGCGTCAGGGCCACCGACGGCAAGATCATGGTCCCGCCCGTCGAGTACGACCCCGTCACCGCCGACGAGCTGCGCGACCTCGTCGAGGTCGCCGCCACCGGCACCGTCACCACCTGGGCCTGGAACCCCGAGCCCCGCCGCGGCCAGCCCCTCGACACCCCCTTCGCCTGGGTCCTCGTCCGCCTCGACGGCGCCGACACCGCCGTCCTGCACGCCCTCGACGCGACCGGCCCCGACGCCGTCACCACCGGCATGCGCGTCCGCGTCCGCTGGGCCGCCGAACGCACCGGCGCCATCACCGACATCGCCTGCTTCGAGCCGCACGAAAGCTCCGAAGAGGCCGGTCAAGTAGCGCCGCACGCAGGCGAGTTCACCGACCAGGTGACCGGGATCGTCACGCCCGCCCGCCTCGACTACACCTACTCGCCCGGCCGCGCCCAGACCGCCTACATCAACGCCCTCGCCGAGCGGCGCACCGTCGGCGAACGCTGCCCCTCCTGCCGCAAGGTCTACGTCCCGCCGCGCGGCGCCTGCCCCACCTGCGGCGTCGCCACCACCGACCAGGTCGAGGTCGGCCCGGCCGGCACCGTCACCACCTTCTGCATCGTCAACATCAAGGCCAGGAACCTCGACATCGAAGTGCCCTACGTCTACGCGCACATCGCGCTCGACGGCGCCGGACTCGCACTCCACGGCCGCATCGGCGGCATCCCCTACGACCAGGTGCGCATGGGCCTCAGGGTCGAGCCGGTGTGGACCGAGGGCGGACGCTACCCCGACCACTACCGGCCCACCGGCGAGCCGGACGCCGACTACGACACGTACAAGGAGCTGGTGTAGATGCGAGAGGTAGCGATCGTCGCCTTCGCGCAGAGCGACCATCTGCGCACCACCGACGAACTCTCCGAGGTCGACATGGTGATGCCGGTGCTGCACCAGGTCCTGGCGCAGACCGGCCTGAGGACCAGCGACATCGGCTTCACCTGCTCCGGCTCCTCCGACTATCTCGCGGGCCGCGCGTTCTCCTTCACCATGACCCTCGACGGCGTCGGCGCCTGGCCGCCGATCTCCGAGTCGCACGTGGAGATGGACGGCGCCTGGGCGATGTACGAGGCCTGGGTGAAGCTCCTGACCGGCGAGGTCGACACGGCGCTCGTCTACTCGTACGGCAAGTCCTCGCCCGGCTCGGTGCGCGACGTGCTGACCCGCCAGCTCGACCCGTACTACGTGGCCCCGCTGTGGCCCGACGCGGTCGCGCTCGCCGCGCTGCAGGCGCAGGCCCTGATCGACGCTGGGGAGACGGACGAGCCCGCGCTCGCCGGTGTCGCCGTAAGGAGCCGGGAGTCGGCGGCGGCCAACTCCCATGCGCAGGTGAAGGGTTCGGTGCCGCAGGGCGACTACCTCGTGCGGCCGCTGCGCAAGGGTGACTGCCCGCCCGTCAGCGACGGCGCCGTCGCGGTGATCCTCGCCGCCGGCGACAAGGCACGGGAGCTGTGCGAGCGGCCCGCCTGGATCCGCGGCATGGACCACCGCATCGAGGCGCACAGCCTCGGGGTGCGCGACCTCACCGACTCCCCGTCGACGCGGCTCGCCGCCGAGCGGGCCGGGGCCTTCGAACGGCCCGTGGACACCGCCGAGTTGCATGCCCCGTTCACCTCGCAGGAGGTCGTCCTGCGCAAGGCCCTGAAGCTGGGCGACGACGTGGCCGTGAACCCCTCCGGCGGGGCGCTCGCCGCCAACCCGCTCATGGCCGCGGGCCTGCTGCGGCTCGGCGAGGCCGCCGCCCGCATCCACCGCGGTGAGTCCGACCGGGCACTCGCGCACGCGACCTCCGGTCCCTGTCTGCAGCAGAACCTGGTCGCCGTACTGGAAGGGGACGCCCAGTGAGTGTCGCCAAAGAACCCGTGGCCGTCGTCGGTATCGGCCAGACCAAGCACGTCGCGGCCCGCAAGGACGTCTCGATCGCCGGACTCGTCCGCGAGGCGGCCCAACGAGCCCTCCAGGACGCCGAGTTGACGTGGGCCGACATCGACGCCGTCGTCATCGGCAAGGCGCCCGACTTCTTCGAGGGCCTGATGATGCCGGAGCTCTATCTGGCCGACGCCCTCGGCGCGGTCGGTAAACCGATGCTCCGGGTGCACACGGCCGGCTCGGTCGGCGGCTCGACGGCACTCGTCGCCTCCAACCTGGTCGCCTCCCGCGTCCACCGGACCGTCCTCACCCTGGCCTTCGAAAAACAGTCCGAATCCAACGCGATGTGGGGCCTGTCCCTGCCGATCCCCTTCACCCAGCCGCTCCTCGCCGGCGCCGGCGGCTTCTTCGCCCCGCACGTGCGCGCGTACATGCGGCGCACCGGAGCGCCCGACACCGTTGGCTCCCTCGTCGCCTACAAGGACCGCCGCAACGCCCTCAAGAACCCCTACGCCCACCTCCACGAGCACGACATCACCTTGGAGAAGGTCCAGGCGGCGCCCATGCTGTGGGACCCGATCCGCTACTCGGAGACCTGCCCGTCGTCCGACGGAGCCTGCGCCATGATCCTCACCGACCGTGCCGGGGCGGCCCGTTCGCCGCGGCCGCCCGCCTGGATGCTCGGCGGGGCGATGCGCAGCGAGCCGACGCTCTTCGCGGGCAAGGACTTCGTGTCACCGCAGGCCGGCAAGGACTGCGCCGCCGACGTCTACCGGCAGGCCGGCATCACCGACCCGCGCCGGGAGATCGACGCCGCCGAGATGTACGTCCCGTTCTCCTGGTACGAGCCGATGTGGCTGGAGAACCTCGGCTTCGCCGACGAGGGCGAGGGGTGGAAGCTCACGGAGTCCGGCGTCACGGAACTCGACGGGGACCTTCCCGTCAACATGTCGGGCGGCGTCCTCTCCACGAATCCCATCGGCGCCTCCGGCATGATCCGCTTCGCGGAGGCCGCGCTCCAGGTCCGCGGGCAGGCGGGAGAACACCAGGTCGACGGCGCACGGAAGGTCCTCGGACACGCCTACGGCGGCGGTGCCCAGTTCTTCTCGATGTGGCTCGTCGGAGCGGAGCCCCCCACGTCCTGAACGGCTCGCCGCCGCGGCCTGTCCGGCGCGCGGACCGGTCGCTAGGCTGGCGGGCGGACGACGAACCGGGAGGAGCACGGACGTGGCCGAAAGCACCATCGAGCAGCGCACGATCGCGGGTTGGGACAAGCCGGACCTCGACCTGAGCACCGCGGACTGGCATTCGAGCAGCAAGGGTCTGGGGGACGTCCAGATCGCCTTCGTCGAAGGCTTCATCGCGATGCGCAACGGCGGCAGCCCGCAGAACCCGTCCCTGATCTTCACGCCCGCGGAATGGGGAGCCTTCGTGCTCGGGGCGCGTGAGGGAGAGTTCGACCTGACCTGAGCGGGCCCCGCCGCGGCCCACCTGGCCGCCGGCATGGGGGCCGAGCGGGCCCGGCTCCGACACGTGACCTGTGCTCCTGCCTCCTCGCCCCGCCGTGCGCGAGGCTGGGGGCAGGAACAGCCGAGCGTGCCGGAGGTTGGACATGAGTACCCCGCGCCCCTTGCCCGTCGTGGCGGCCGTCGACGGATCCGAGGACAGTCTGCGCGCGCTGGAGTGGGCGCTCGCCGAGGCACGTAGGTGCGGGGCGCCCGCGCGGATCGTCCATGTGCGCCAGGAGGGTCCCTGGACGCGGCCCGGGGTGCTGGGCCCGCCGGAGCCCGCCGTGGACGGGGTCCTCGACGAGGTCCGCGCCACCCTGGCGGGTCGGGACGACCTGCCGCCCGTGGAGTACGTGACCCTGGAGGGCGCGCCCGCGGCCGTCCTGTCCGAACTCGGCCCCGAGGCAGAGCTGTTGGTCCTCGGCTCGCGGGGCCGCGGCGGCTTCGCGAGCCTGCTGCTCGGTTCGAACGGGGTGGCGACCGCGCGGGACGCCACCTGCCCCGTCGTCGTGGTGCCGCGCCCCGGGCGTGACGTGCACGGCGACGCCGACGTACCGCCCGGACCGCGGGTCGTCGTCGGCGTCGACGCGGACGATCCCGACGGCACCGTCCTCGCCTTCGCCTTCGGGCAGGCGGAGCGCTCCGGGGCGCGGCTCCAGGTGATCGCCGCGTTCCCGTGGCCGGTCCTCGCCTGGACGACGTTCGGCGACTTCACGCCCACGACCGTCGACCAGGACGCGGCCGAGCACGAGACGCTGACCCTGGTGAACGCGGCGGTGGCGCCCTTCCGCAAGGAGCACCCGGACGTACAGGTCGACCTGTACGTGGCGCCGGGCGACGCGGCAGGACACCTCGTGGAGAACTCCCGCGACGCCGACCTGGTGGTCGTGGGCCGCCACCGGCGCCGCTTCACGCGGCCCGCGCCGATGCTCGGCTCGGTGACCCAGGCGGTGCTGCTGCACGCGGCGAGCCCGGTCGCGGTGGTACCCCCGGCCACGGACGACGTGGCCGGGGCGCAGTCCTAGGGCTGTCGTCTCAGTACAGCACCGCACAGCCCCGAGCCATGAGCGCGTCCGCCACCCCCGGCGGTACGCGCACGTCGTTCCACCTGAGGTCCAGCTTCTCCAGCGCGGGCATCTCGGCGATCCAGTCGGGGAGCGCGCGCAGCCGGTTGGACCGCAGGTCGAGGCGGCGCAGCAGCGGGAGGCCGCGCAGCGCTGCGGGCACGTCGGCGAAGGCGTTCTCGCGCAGTTCGATTTCCCGCAGCTCACGCAGGTGCCGTACGGAGTCGGGGAGGGCGGTGAGCCGGTTGCCGCGCAGCCACAGCTCGCGCAGCGCGCTCAGACCGCCGATCGACTCGGGGAGCCGGGCGAGGGTGGCGTGCTGGGCGCGCAGCTCCACGAGGCCCGCCATCGAGCCGAGCGACGCGGGCAGGCGGGAGAGCGGGTTCTCGCCGACGTTCAGATAGGCGAGGCGGGACAGCTTGCCGAGCGTGTCGGGCAGGTCGGTGAGCGCGTTGTCGTGCAGATAGAGGAACCGGGTCAGGCCCACAAGGTCGCCCAGCGTGTCCGGGACCGAGGTGAGCCGGTTGTGCCCGAGGTCGAGCGTGTGGACGTGGGCGAGCGAGCCGATGCGCTCGGGGAGCCGGGTGAGCGCGTTGTCCGGCAGGAGAAGGACCTCCAGGCGCGGGTGCTCCCACACCTCGTCCGGTACGTCGTGCAGGCCGGCCCGCCAGTAATTGAGCAGCACCCGGACTCTCCCTCCAGGCCAAGGGTCAGCTAATGGATGCGCGGGACCCTATCATTAGCGCCATGAGTGACATCAGTGCGGGCGCGCAGGACACATCCCTTTCCCTGGACCTCGCCCTCACCATCCGCCACGACGGACACGGCGGTGTCGCCGACGACCTCGACCGCCCCGAAGCACTGACGGCCTGGGTACGGGAGCGCGCCGGCGCACTGCCGGACGCCGCCGGCTTCGAGGCGGACGCGACGGCGCTCGCCGAGGTGCGCGAGGTGCGGGCCGCCGTCCGCGCGCTGTTCGCGCACGCCGTGCGCCCGGCCGCCCCGAGCCCCGCCGACGCCGACCGCCTGCTCCCCGTGAGCGAGGCGGTGCGGCGGCTCAACGCGGCGGCGGCACTCGCCCCGACCGTCCCCGTCCTCACCTGGGCCGAGGGCGCCGCCCCCCTCGTACGCCACGAGGCGCGCACCGCAGCACCCGCGCCCGACCTGCTCACCGCGGCCCTCGCCCGCGCCGCCGTCGCCTTCCTCGCGAGCGAGGACCGCGAACGCCTGCGCTCCTGCCACGCCCCGCGGTGCGTGCGCTACTTCCTCAAGGACCACCCACGCCAGGAGTGGTGCAAGCCGTCCTGCGGAAACCGCGCCCGGGTCGCCCGCCACCACGAACGGCACCGCGCGGAAGCCTGATCCGGGCTGTGCGGCGGGTATGTCCAGCCCGTCCGGCGTCTGAGGACAAGGGACGCGGGGTGCGGTGCGGAGCCCCGGCCCGCGTGACCCCGCGCGGCACGTACCATTGCGGCATGTCCTTCCTCCGCCGACGCAGCTCCGCCACACCCGCGGGTCCTGACTTCGATGTCCTCGCCATGGACCCGGGCGACTGGCCGGGCAATCTCGGCGCGGGCCTGCTGCCCGCCCCCGACGGCAGCTGCCAGGGCGTGTTCCTGCGCTACGACCTGTTCGGCGGCCGCGGCCCCGCGATGATCATCGGCAACCTCCCCGAGGGCTCGTCCGCCCGTGAGGTCGCCGAGGGAGAGATCCCCTTCGAGGTGGGCCAGCTCCTCCTGGCGCTCGAGAACGACGAAGAGGTCACCGTCGTCGACACCGAGGACATCCCGGTGATGCAGGGCGACAACCTCCTCATCGTGCGCCGCCTCAAGCTCTCCGAGAGCCGTATCTCCTGCGTGCAGTTCGACCGCAGCGACAACGTCCTCGTGACCATCGCGGCCTGGGACCGGCCCATCACGGACGACCTCTACGCGCTCCTGAAGCCGCTGCCCCCCGAGCTCTTCCAGCAGGCCTGACACACACACTCCGAAACGGCCGGGCCCGGACCTGCTTCTGAGCAGGTCCGGGCCCGGCCGTCTCGCCGTGTGGCTACGCGTCCGACGGCAGCACCTGCACGTCCGCGGCCCGCACGTACGCCACCCGGTGACCGAACTGGATCTCGTAGTAGGCGTCCGTGCCGCGCACCACCCGGTGCGACGTCGTGTCGAACGTCGGCGAGAAGAAGTACTCGCCGGTCGTCCGGCCGCCGACGACGTAGCGCTGCCCCGCGAGGAGTTTGTACGGCAGCGGGGTGATCGCCTGCGGGGTGATGCCCGCCGGGTACGCCTCCTTCTCCGGGTAGGCGCGCCCGTACACCGGGACGTCGGTCCGGCCGGCGTTCGGGGCGACGACCAGGCCCTTCGCGTTCACGGCCGTGGGCTGCTTCTCCGGGTTCTCGAACCAGGCCTTCTGGCCGAGATACCAGACCGCCGTCCAGTCACCCTTGCGCTCCGCGACCGCGTACTCCTGGCCGGTCGACAGGCGCGCGCCCATGTCGTTCACGTCGGTCGTGGAGGGCCCGCCGCCCGGACGCAGGCCGATGTCCTTGATCAGCGGAGCGTCCTCGCTGGGCGCGGTGTGCACCCGCACGGCACCGGAACCGTGAGCCGCGCAGGCCTCGCCCGCCTTGACGCAGCCGGTGTAGACCGGCTTGTTCGTGGCGAAGTCGGGGGCGATCGTGACCAGGCCGCCCTTCGTGCCGGCGGTGGCCTCGAACGGCTTGCCCATCAGGGCGAAGTAGTGGGCCCAGTCCCAGTACGGACCGGGGTCCGTGTGCATCGACTTGATCCCGGCGGGCGTGGTCCCCGGCACGTTGTCATGCCCGAGGATGTGCTGCCGGTCCAGCGGGATGTCGTACTTCTTCGCCAGGTACTTCACCAGGCGCGCCGACGCGCGGTACATCTCCTCCGTGTACCAGGAGTCGGGCTGGGCGAGGAAGCCCTCGTGCTCCAGGCCGACGGACTTGGCGTTGACGTACCAGTTGCCCGCGTGCCAGCCGACGTCCTTGGCCTTCACGTGCTGGGCGATGTGCCCGTCCGTGGACCGCAGCGTGTAGTGCCACGCCAGATACGTCTTGTCCTGCACCAGCCGCAGCGTCGTGTCCCACGGCCCCTCGGTGTCGTGGATGACGATGTAGTCGATGCTCTGGTCGTTCGGCCGGTCGGCGAGGTCGTGGTTGCCGTAGTCGCCGTCCCCGAACTCCTCGTAGGGCGCCGGGATCCACTCGCACGACACGGTCGGCGGACACTCGGTGCCGCTCTCGTCGGACTTCCGCAGGCCCATGCTCCGTACCTGCGCCGCGTCGGCCTTGAGCGCGCGGTCGGCCGTCAGCCGCACGCGCTGCCCGGAGTCCGTGGTGCGGCGCTCGCCGTCGTGGATCACGGCGAACACGTCGTTCGCGTACGTCGCCGCCGTGGCCGTGTCGTCGGCGCCGGAGAACTTCGCGACCGCCCCGTACCAGTCGGCCGGGTCGGAGCTGAGGGGCTTGCCGAGGGCCTTCTGGGCCGCGGCGAGCAGGGCGGCGCCGCCGCGCACGTTGGCCGCGGGGTCGGTGCGCAGCTCCTCGGCGGGGATGCCGCTGAGTTGGGCCGCGCGGGTCAACGACTTTAGCCGGGCCGGGAGTTGGGAGTCGCGCGGCACCTTCGCCTTCGGGGTGAGCGCAGCCCGTGAGGAGTCCCCGCGCGGATCGCCCGCCGCCTCGCTGTGCGCGGCCACCCCGGCGAGCGCGGCGCGGGCGTCGGTGAGGTGCATCGGGCCGTAGCCCCCGGTGACACTCGGTGCGCCGCCGTGGCTGTCCCAGCGGGACTGGAGGTAGGACACGCCGAGCAGGACGCTCTGCGGCACCCGGTACTCGGCGGCCGCGGTCGCGAACGCGTGCTGGAGCTGTGACGGCGATGCCTCCTCGGCCGCACCGGGCGGCGCGGCGCCGAGGAGGGGGAGCAGCAGAGCCGCCGTGGCGAGCGTCCCCGCCGCCCGGGCCGCCTGGTGGGTGCGTCTGCGGGCGGCCGGTGCGCGGTCGCTGGTGGTCGAGGGCAAAGCGGCCTCCTGGGAACGGTCCTGGGACGGATGAGCTCGACGGGAGTGCGGGGGCGATCGTGGGTCAGTGGTACCGGCTCTCCGACGATCCGTCAATCATGCTCAGGGCAAGGGATTTCCCATGTCAGGACGCGTTCCACGGGGTTTCGCCGAGGAGGCCGCACCGCCTGCGGCGCGTCAGTGGAGTGGACCAATGGCCGCACGAAAACCGTGCGGCCACTGTCTCGGCATACGGGAGCGGCCGCCCGAACTCCTCCGCGTACTCCACCTGATCGGAGGATGGGCCGCTCGGATGTTCCCGGGCGCTTATGGCCCCGATGGCCGGGCCGGGCCGGGTCGAGCCGGGTCGAGCCGGGTCGAGCCGGGTCGGGGCGGCGTCACACGGTGAAGACGCGCTCGACTTCGTCGCGCCGCGTGCGCAGGTCCCAGTAGAGGGGGCGATTTCCCCGGCCGGGGCCGCCGTACTCCGGGCGGGCCGTCCGTGCCGACCACGCACGAGCTCACCTAGGCCGGCCGTGCCCTCCCGGACGCGGCCTCGCCGCGGCCATGACCGGGCGGGGAGCTGCACCTCGTGTCAGACACCGCCTGGGGCACGCGAACACTCCCTAGGGAACGCGAACACCCCCTGGGGCACGCGAAGTCCGCGGTGCGCCGTTGTCCTGGCGCACCGCGGATCTCTGTCCGTCCGTCAGCGGGTACCGACCGCCGCCCGCACGGCCCGGCGGGCCAGCTGGCAGTCGTCGTGCAGCCGCCGCAGCAGCAGCCGCTGTTCCTCACCGGTCGGCAGGGCACCCTGCGGGGCCGTGCTCGCCGCCGCCGGGGCCGTGTCCTGCATCGAACGCTGCACAGCCGTCTCGTACGTCCGGATCTCCCGGGTCAGCACGAGCATCAGGTTCACCAGGAACGCGTCCCGCGCCGCGGGCCCACCGGACTGCGCGAGCTGGCTGATCTGGCGCCGCGCCACCGGCGCGTCACCGAGGACCGACCACAGCGTCGCCAGGTCGTACCCCGGCAGATACCAGCCCGCGTGCTCCCAGTCCACGAGCACGGGGCCCGCGGGTGACAGCAGGATGTTCGAAAGCAGCGCGTCCCCGTGACAGAACTGGCCCATGCCCTGGCGGCCCGACGCGTGGGCGATGCCGTGCAGCAGCTTCTGCAGGTCACCCATGTCCCGGTCGGTCAGCAGCCCGAGGTCGTGGTACCGGGAGATCCGGTCCGCGTAGTCCAGCGGAGCGTTGAACGTACCGGCCGGCGGGCGCCAGAGGTTGAGCCGGCAGATCGCGCCGAGCGCGGCCCGCACGTCCGCCCGGGGCGGTGCCTCGGCCGGGTGCCGCTGCAGGGCGGCGACGCGGCCGGGCATCCGCTCGATCACCAGCGTGCAGTTGTCGGGGTCCGCGGCGATGAGCCGCGGCACCCGGACCGGTGGCCGGTGCCGGACGAACGAGCGGTATGCCGCTATCTCGTGCCGGATCCGCTCGGCCCAGACGGGGGAGTGATCCACTAAACACTTGGCGACGGCGGTGCTGCGCCCTGTGGTGCCGACGAGCAGCACCGACCGTCCACTGCGGCGCAGCACCTGCACCGGATTGAACTCCGGGCAGATCCGGTGCACCGAGGCGATCGCCGTGCGCAGCTGCGCGCCCTGGGGGCCGGACAAGTCGAGTCTCCCGCTGAGCGGTTGGGTGCCGAGCCCCGGGACACGCCTGGTCCGACTGGGGCCGAGCGCCGCGGCCGCGGGCCGCGCGGGGTCGAGATACGGGCCGCTGCCCGCCGTGGGTGCCTCTCCCGCGCGGCCGTTGCCGCGGGCCGGAGGCCGGGCGTAGAGCGGCCGGGGCGGGGCGGACACGGAGGACGATGCTGCGTACATGGGCGAACAGATCCCTTCGTGTGCCTGCGAGTTGCCGGCGCCACCCGCCCCGGGAACCGTGGTGCACCCTGGGGAGTGAGCCGCGGCAACCGGGTCGGGGTGGCGCATTCCTACCTGACACCCCGTGCCCACTGGCACACCATCTGGCGCACCCTGGCGAACCCTGGCGAATAGTCGCTCTGCAACTGACAGAGGGTTACTGTCAACTCAGCCGAGAACCTGGGGGCTTGACGTGAACGGACAACCCAACACCCGCCTGAACGACCTGTTCGGCCTGGCCGGCTGGTCCAAAGGCGAACTCGCGAGGCTGGTCAACAGGCAGGCGGCGGCCATGGGCCACCCCCAGCTGGCGACCGACACCTCACGGGTGCGGCGTTGGATCGACATGGGAGAGATCCCGCGCGATCCGGTGCCACGGGTGCTGGCGGCGCTGTTCACCGAGCGACTCGGCCGTGTCGTGACCATCGAGGACCTCGGTCTGGTCCGGCAGGGGCGCACGGGGAAACGGCGTGACGAGCGGGGTGTGGAACACCCCGACGGCGTGCCGTGGGCGCCCGAGCGGACTGCTGCGGTCCTCACCGAATTCACGGGAATGGACCTCATGCTCAACCGACGCGGCTTGGTGGGCGCGGGTGCCGCGCTCACAGCAGGATCTGCACTCAAGAGCGCCATGCACGACTGGCTCCACACCGACCCGGCCCTCGCGGCCGACGCTCCACGCCTCGACGACCCCCTGCACGCCGACCCCGCTGGGTACGACCGTTACGAGGCCGCCCCCATCGGGTCGCAGGAGATCGAGGAACTGGAGCGCTCGGTCGAGGTGTTCCGGGCCTGGGACGCGGCCCGCGGTGGCGGACTGCAACGCAAGGCGGTGGTGGGCCAGCTCAACGAAGTGGGCGGCATGCTCAGCTACCGGCACCCCGACCATCTCCAGCGGCGCCTGTGGGGCGTCGCCGCCAACCTGGCCGTCCTCGCGGGCTGGATGTCCCACGACGTCGGCCTCGAACCCACGGCCCAGAAGTACTTCGTGATCGCCGCGCACGCGGCCCGTGAGGGCGGCGACCGGCCGCGCGCCGGGGAGGCCCTGTCCAGGGCGGCCCGCCAGATGGTGCACCTCGGCCGGCCCGACGACGCCCTCGACCTCATGAAGCTCGCCAAATCCGGATCCGGCGACGAGACCCTGCCGCGGACCCGGGCCATGCTCTACACCATCGAGGCCTGGGCGCAGGCGTCGATGGGCAAGGGTCAGGCCATGCGCCGCACCCTCGGCGAGGCGGAGGACCTCTTCGTCTCCGACAAGGGCGATGTCCCGCCGCCCAGCTGGATGCAGATGTTCGACGAGGCGGACCTGCACGGGATGCAGGCCCTGGCGTACCGCACCCTCGCCGACCACGAGCCCGCCGCGGCGAACACGGCCCAGCGCCACGCCAAGGAGGCCCTCGAACTGCGGGCGAACGGACGGCAGCGGTCACAGATCTTCGACTACATCTCGCTCGCGTCGGCCCTGTTCATCGCCGACGACCCGGAGCAGGCCGACCGGTACGCGCGCCTGGCCCTGGTGTCGATGGGGGCCAACTCCTCCCACCGCACCTGGGACCGGCTCCGCGAGATGTACCGGCTCACCGGGCAGTACGCGGGCTACCCGAAGATCGTGGACCTGCGCGAGGAGATCCAGCTCGCGCTGCCGAAGAGCGCGGGCAAGAGCCAGGGAGGCAACCGGGCCCAGGCATGACCTACCGGGGCACGCGGCCCGACTTCAACGAGTGAACGACTAAACGACTAAACGAGTACGGACACAGGTAGCTCTCGACAACCAGTAGCTGTCCGCGTCAGGAGCCGATCCTGGCGACCAGCACACAGGCGTCGTCCGCGCGCTCGTGGGCGCCGAACTCCTCGAAGACCGTCCGCACGCAGTCCTGCGCGGTGGCGGCCCCGGCGAGTCGTGGCGCGAGATCGAGGAGCCGGTTCGCCGCCGCCGCGCCGGTCAGGTGGGGGACCAGGCCGTCGGTGTGCAGCAGCAGGAGATCGCCCGCGCGGAGCGACTCCTCGGCCTGCCCGTACGTGGCACCGGGGGTCGCTCCGAGGAGCACGCCCTCGGGCGGCGTCAGCGCGCGCCCCACCCCGTCGCGGAACAGCAGCGGGGCGGGGTGTCCCGCCTGTGCCCAGGTGAGCGTGCGCGACCGGGAGTCGTAGCGGCAGCAGACGGCGCTGCCCAGGGTGGGCTGCGTGGCACTGTCGGTCAGCCGGTTGAGCCAGCCCATCAGCTGGTCGGGCGGGGTGCCGGTGACGGCCATGCCGCGCAGCGCGCCCAGGAGCATGGCCATGCCGGAGGTCACGGTCACACCGTGCCCGGCCAGTCCGCCCACGCTCAGCAGCGTCTGTCCGTCGGGCAGTTCGAGCGCGTCGTACCAGTCACCGCCCACGAGCTCGTTCGCCGAGGACGGCAGATGGCGGGCCGCGAGATCGAGGTCCTGCGGCGCTCCCTGGGAGAACCGCAGGGAGCCGCCCCACGGAGGCAGGACGGCCTCCTGGAGCTCGGTGGCGAGCCGGTGCTCCGTCTGTTCGATCTGTTCGATGTGGCGCCGGCGCTGCAGCGTGTCATGGGTCTCGCGTACGGTGCGCTGGGTGCGGCGCAGTTCGCTGACGTCCCGCAGGACCGCCCACATCGAGGCGGTGGAACCGTTCGCGTCGAGCACGGGTTCGCCCATCATGTGCACCGTGCGGGCGGTGCCGTCGGGGCGCAGGACGCGGAACTCGCCGTCGATCGGCTTCCCCTCGATGAGACAGTCCGTCACCATCCTGGTGAGCATGGTCTGGTCATCGGCGTGCACGACGGAGGGCAGCTCGTCGAGGGTCAGCGGGGGCGCGTCCTGGCTGCGGCCGAGGATCTCGTACAGCTCCCCGGACCAGCTCGCCTCGTCCGTGAGGAGGTTCCACTCGGCGCTGCCCACGCGGCTGAGCAGGGAGTCGTCCTGGGGCTCGGCCGGGGTGGCACCGCGGGCCTCGGGGACCAGGGAGTCCACGGTCGGACGCGGCAGTCCGTCGCGCAGTTGCGCCAAGTGCTTGTCGAGATCGGTGAGTTGGTGCACAGCGAGCTCGTAAAGGGCGCGCTGCCAGCGACGCTCGGGATCACCGTCGTCGGAGGTGGCCTCGCGCCGCACGGCGTCGACGTCACCGAGCAGCCGGCGCGTCTGCGAGATCAGCGCGTCGACCGAACCGGGCTCCGGCGGCTGGGCGGCGGGGCGGTCCGCGAAGACATGGGGCGGCATGACGAACTCCGATACTGGCGCGGTACGACCAGGACAGACGGAAGGACCGGTACTGACTGTCGCACAGCCGGGGAGGCGCCGTAAGGGATTTGGCAACACCTGACGCGGTGATGCTTCTGGCATATGCCCGAGTCCTCCCGGCGGCGGGGTCCGGACACGGAACCGTACCGCGCGGTCGGGCGGCAGTCGCCCCACTCCGCCCACGGGCCGCCGGCCAGCGGAAACCCTGCTGGGCCGGTCCCGGGGCGGCCGGGACGCCGACGGCGACGGCGCGGCCCTGGCGCTCGCCGGGGGCAAGGGCCAGGGCCGGGACTGACCGAACGTGAGCCTCTCGGCCGGGCTTGACGCCGAGCGTGTGTGCCAGGGGTGACGGGGCGGGCGTGGCGGGGTGGGCGTCGCCGGGCGGGCGTCGCGGGGTGGGGGCTTTCGGGACGCGCCCGAGGCGTCAGCGCACCTCGCCGGTGGCCGGGTCGACGACCTTCTCGACGATGGTCTCGAGGACCCGGCGGTCGTCGTCCGCCGTGCCCCGGGCCGCCGGGTCGCCCGGGTACGTGTCGAACAGCACGTGCGTGGCGCCGAGTTGGGCCAGGGCGCGCAGGTCGCCGCGGATCTGCTCGACGCTGCCGTGGCCGAGCGGGCGGTCCTCGGTGTCGGGCCGCTCCCCGAGCGCGATCTGCAGCCGCGGTACGAGCTCCGGCACCGGGCGTCCCGCCTCCTCGGCCGCGGCGGCGAGGACCGGCAGCTTCGCGCGCAGGCCCTGAAGGGTCGGCATGAACGGGTGCCAGCCCTCGCCGAGCCGCCCGGCCCTGCGCAGCGCGGCGGGGGAGTCGCCGCCGACCCAGACGGGGAGCTGCGCGGCGGCGGGCGCGGGGGCCGTGCGGATGCCCTCGTAGGAGACGTAGCGCCCCTCGAAGCTGCACGGGTCCTGCGCCCAGGCGGCGCGGATCGCGGCCAGATACTCGTCGGTGATGGCGCCGCGCTCCTCGAACGGGACGCCAAGGGCGCGGTATTCGGCCGCCGACCAGCCCACGCCGGCGCCGAGGATGAACCCGGCGTCGTTGAGCTGGTCGATGTTGGCCGCCAGACGCGCCGTCTGGAGCGGGTGCCGGTACGGGATGACGGTGATGGTCGTGCCGAGCTGCAGCCCCGGGACGCGCCCGGCGAGATGCGCGGCCAGGACGAACTGGTCGTAGAACGGGGCCGGGTAGACCTCATGGACGTCGGGGGTGACGGCTATGTGGTCGGAGATCATCGCGAACGTGAAGCCCAGCGCGCGGGCGTCCGTCGCCTGGCGCTCGAGGGTTCGCGGGGTCGTGCCGGTGCCGAAGTTCAGAAGGTTCACGCCGAATCGCATGATCCGCAGTCTTGATGATCACGGCCGCGCTTGTCGAACCGGCGCACGCACGCTACGTTGCCCGCATGACCGTTGGAAAATCAAACTCACCTGATACGACCGATGCGTCCCCTCCTGGAACGGCCACAGTGACGGCTACTGGGGCTGCCACAAGAACGGCCACAAGAACGGCCACAAGAACGGCCACCATGTGGATCGTCTCCGCCGGTGTCTTCGTCGTGAACCTCGACCTGTTCATCGTCAACGTCGCCGTCCCGGCCCTCGCCACGTCCTTCGACGGTGCGTCGCTCGCCTCCCTGTCCTGGGTCCTGAACGCCTACGCGATCGTCTTCGCCGCCCTGCTCGTCGCCGCCGGACGCCTGGCCGACCGGTACGGGCACCGCAGGGGATTCCTGCTCGGCCTCGGGGTGTTCACCGTCGCCTCCGCGCTGTGCGCCGCGGCCCCCGGCGCAGGGTGGCTCGTCGCGGCGCGTGCCCTGCAGGCCGCGGGCGCGGCCGCCCTCATGCCGACGTCGCTCGCCCTGCTCCTCGTCGCCACCCCGGCGGAGCGCCGCCCGCGCGCGATCCGCGGCTGGGCGGCCATCGGCGGCATCGCCGCGGGCCTCGGCCCCGTGGCGGGCGGACTGCTCGTGGAGGCGGACTGGCGCTGGGTCTTCCTGGTCAACGTGCCGGTCGGCATAGCCGGAGTGGTCGCCGGCATACGCCTGCTGCCCGCCGACCGGCCCGACCGCGCCGGGCCGCTGCCCGACCTGGCGGGCGCCGTCCTGCTCACCCTCGCCATCGGGTCCCTCGCGCTCGGACTCGTCAAGGCCGAGGCGTGGGGCTGGGGTTCGGGCCGGGTGCTCGGCTCGCTCGCCGCTTCGGTGATCCTCGCGGCGGCCTTCTGGCGGCGCTCGGCCCGCCATCCCGTCCCCATCGTCGAACTGCCGCTCCTGCGCGTCCCCGCCTTCGCCTTCGCGACGCTCGCCGCACTCCTCTTCACGGTCGCGTTCGCCGCCATGCTGCTGACCTCCGTTTTGTGGTGCCGGCAGGTGTGGGGCTACTCGGCGATCCGCACCGGCCTGGCGATCGCGCCGGGACCGCTCGTCGTCCCCGTACTCGCCATGGCGTCAGGACCCGTCGTGCGACGGCTCGGTGCGGGGCGCACGGCGGCGACCGGCTGCCTCCTCTTCGCGGGCGGACTCCTCTGGTGGGCCCTCGCCCTCGACGCGGCGCCGCACTACGCCACCGCGTTCCTGCCCGGAATGCTCGTCACCGGCATCGGCGTCGGGTTCGCCCTCCCCACGCTCGTCGGCGCGGCCGCCACGGCACTGCCGCCCGGCCGGTTCGCCACCGGGTCCGCGGTCACGACCATGGCCCGGCAGACCGGCTCGGTGCTCGGAGTGGCCTTGATGGTCGGCCTGATCGGCGAACCCCGCACGGCGGACGCCGCCCTCACCGCGTTCCGCCACGGCTGGCTCACCGCCGCTGCCGTCGGCGCGCTCGCGGTGGCTGCGGCCCTGGCCCTGGGGCGTGTTTCGAAAGCCACGCCTGCCCCCGACACCCCGGAGAGGGCGCCTGCCTGACGGTCCCTCCGCGTCGCCTACAGTGCGATGGCCACCGGTGCAGGCGCCGGTCGAAGCGAGCGGAGGGACACGCATGTCGCGGTATCGCGAGGTCAAGTTCAGGGCCGTGACGTCGTTCCAGCGACGGGTCGTGAATCCGTTGAGCGTCCGGCTTCCGGGCCAGATCCTGCTGGAGACGACGGGCCGCTCGTCCGGCCTGCCCCGCCGGACCCCGGTCGGCGGACGCCTGGTGGGCCGTGAGTTCTGGTGGGTCTCCGAGTACGGCGAGAAGTCGCAGTACGTGCGCAACATCCAGGCCGACCCCACGGTCCGCGTGCGCATCAAGGGCGTGTGGCACACGGGCACGGCGCACCTGCTGCCGGACGACGACGCCCGCGCGCGGCTCGCCTCCCTGCCGCGCTACAACAGCGCGGTGGTGCGCGCCCTCGGTACGAACCTGCTGACGCTGCGGGCCGACCTCACCGACTGAGGCGCGCCGTGCGGCTGACGCTCGACCGGAGGGGGCAACCGGTGTCGTGGGCAAGTCAACTCGCCTACTGATCCGAGGAGTTGACTAACTGCAGGTGGGGCGCACCCGCCGGGCGGATTCGGTGACAACCCGTCACCCGGCGCGCCCGACTGGCTACACTTGCGCGGCGCGTCACGCCGGGCAGTTCGTCCGGCCGTACCCGGAAGGCCCCGCATGACTGCCCGTTCCCAGCCGGTCTCGTCCCTCCCCGAGCGGGTCGGCACGCTGCGCGTCAGCGCGCGGCACCTGCACAGCGCCGGCCTCGCGCCGTCGCAGAGGAGTCACGCGGGAGCGGGCGGAGACGTGTACGGAGTGGTCGAATCGCCCTTCGGCACCCGCCTGTTGATGGGTGACGTGATGGGCAAGGGGCACGAACTCGCCCGCACGGCGGACTCCGTCTTACGTGCCTGGCGCGACCTCGCCGTCTGCGAGGCGCGCCTCGAAGGGGTCGCGGTACGGCTGCACGCCCTCGTCGCGCACTCGGACGAACCCGACCGCTTCGTGACGGCGACCCTGCTCAGCGTCGAGGCCGACGGCTCCGCCCAGCTGGTCTGCTGCGGCCACCCGCCGCCCGTCCTGCTGCGCGACGGTGCCGCCGTGCACGCGGCGGTCCCCGCGCCCGCGCCCCCGCTCGGGCTCCTCGACCTCCACTCCGGCTGGTGCGCCGCCCAGCCGGTGCCGGCCACCGCCTGGGAGTGCATGCTCCTCTACACGGACGGGGTGAGCGAGGCGAGGGACGCGCGCGGGGTGTTCTACCCGCTGGCCGAGCGGGCCGCCGTCCTGCCGAACGCGGACCTCGACGACTTCACCGACGCCCTCGCCGCCGACCTGCTCCGCCACGCGGAGGGCGGACTCCAGGACGACGCCTCGCTCCTCGCGGTACGGTCCGCGGCCTAGCGATCAGAGACCTGAGACCTGAGACCTGAGGCCAGAGACCAGCGGCTGTGGTCAGGGGCGGGGTCAGACCTTCAGGACGCCTCCGCCGTCGGACTCCGCGAGCACCTCGTCCGCCAGTGCCCGCGTCGGCTGCCACAGCGTCGTCACCGGCTCCCAGACACGCAGCCCGCCCGGCTCGGAGAGCGACACGGCGCTGAACTTCGTGCCGTGGTGCTCCGGGTTCGCGGCCACCACGACGTAGCCGACCGACCGCGCGTCGCGGTCACCGCTCGCGGAGAGCGACCGCACCGCCGCGTGGGCGGTCTTCCCGGCGCCGAGCGTGTACGCGGCGTCACCGGACAGCGGGAAGGGAACCGCGGCCCCGTCCAGATGCCCGTACGTGACGAGCGGGATGCGGTCCACGAGGCAGGTGTGGCGGGTGTGGTTCGTGACGCTCAGGCGCAGGACATTGTCCTGGCCGGAGGGGGTCGCCCGCACCGTCAGCGCCTTCTCCGCGCACGGTTCGAGGGCGGCGGCCGGTGCGGCGGCGGGGGTCGCGTCCCTGGCCTGGGCCGAAGCGGCTGAGGCGGACACGAGCAGCGCGGCGGCGGAGGCCGCCAGGACGGTGCGTACGAGCATCAGTCTGGTCTCCCGGCGAACGACGACTTTCGTATTTCACCCGAAACAACGCTTAAGGAGCGTATCTCGGATGAATGCCCTTGCCCATCGCGAGAGGGGTCGCGTGCGACGCGGCGCAGGCGGGCGCTGCTCGGACCGCCGGAGGCGCGGCGTCACGGTGATGACCGCCGGGTTCCTCGGGGGCGTGCCGGCCGCCGGCCGGCCCCGGGCGACGAGTGCGCTGAAGTCGCTCCGGAGTCGTCCGTTCCGCTGATTGATCAGGCCAGGGAGAGGAACAGCTTCTCCAGTTCCTCCTCGCTCAGCGGCGGCCGGTCCCCGTCGGCCGCGTTCACGCAGTCCCGCATGCCGGACGCGATGATCTTGAATCCGGCCCGGTCGAGGGCGCGCGACACCGCCGCGAGCTGGGTCACCACGTCCTTGCAGTCGCGGCCCGCCTCGATCATGGCGATCACGCCGGCCAGCTGCCCCTGCGCGCGCCGCAGCCGTCTGAGCACGGCGTCCATGGCTGCCGGGTCGCCGGTCGCACCCACCGAGGTCCTCCTGTCCAGGTCCGGCTCAGCCGCGCAGGGCGGCGCGGGCGGTGTCGAGCGTGTGGGGCGCGGGCCGGTTGAACGGCAGCTTGCCGAGCACCGCGGCCATGCCGCACGTGTTGCTGAGCCCCGAGTACACGAGGCCGGAGGCGACCCCCGCGGCGAGCAGCCGGCCGCGCGGGGCACGGCGGCCGAGGGCGAGGCCGAGCAGGACCAGGGACCCGGCGGTGAAGCGGACCTGCCGGTCCATGGCCCACACCGTCCGGCCGTGGGTCTGAGCGGTGTTCACCGGGAGCCCGTCCGCGGTCCAGCCCTGGGTGCCGCCGGTGAGGCCCACCGCGTCGATCCCGGCCTCGGCGAGCCGCGCGCAGGCGGCGGCGGAGCGCTGCCCCGCGGCGCACACGACGACGATCCGGCGCCGCTCGGCGGCGGCGCGCAGCTCCGGGAGGAGCGTGTCGAGGTGCTCGGAGGGGATGTTGAGGGCGCCGGGGATGTGTCCGGCGGCGTACTCACCGGGGGCGCGGACGTCGATGACGAGGGTGTCGTCGGCGGGGCGGGCGTGCAGCTCGGCGGGAGCGAGGGTGGTGGTCATGCGGTGCGTCTCTCCTCGTGCGCTGGGATCTCTGGGGTGCCGCGACCTGTGGCCGGATACCCCCCGGGGCATCCAGCATACGAGCGCGGGTATCGAACGACGCCCGAGTCGCGTCGTCGGATGAATCACGACGCGGGTTGTCCGGATTCCGGGTCATGCTCGACCGAAGAGGGGCGCGAGGCCCCGAGCGGCGACGAGGAGGCGGTTCGATGACGCGGGAACCCGGGACAGGGACCGGCACGAGGGTCAGGCTGGACGGCAAGGTCGCCCTGGTGGCGGGCGCGACCCGCGGCGCGGGCCGGGGGATCGCCGTGGAACTCGGCGCGGCCGGCGCCACGGTGTACGTGACCGGCCGCACGACGCGGGACCGGCGCTCGGAGTACGACAGGCCCGAGACCATCGAGGACACGGCGGACCTGGTCACCGCGGCGGGCGGGCGCGGTATCGCCGTGCCCACCGACCATCTGGACCCCGCGCAGGTCAGGGCGCTCGTCGACCGCATCGCGGCGGAACAGGGCCGGCTCGACGTCCTCGTCAACGACATCTGGGGCGGCGAGCACCTCTTCGCCTGGGACACCCCGGTCTGGGAGCACGACCTCGACGACGGCCTCAGGCTGCTGCGGCTCGCCGTCGAGACGCACGCGATCACCAGCCATCACGCACTGCCGCTGCTGCTGCGCAATCCCGGTGGCCTCGTGGTGGAGGTGACCGACGGAACGGCCGAGTACAACCGCGACAACTACCGCGTCTCGTTCTTCTACGACCTCGCCAAGAGCTCCGTCCTGAGGATGGGCTTCGCTCTCGGGCAGGAGCTGGGCCCGCGAGGCGCGACCGCGCTCGCCCTCACCCCCGGCTGGCTCCGCTCGGAGATCATGCTCGGCCACTTCGGCGTCACCGAGGAGAACTGGCGCGACGCCCTGGACCAGGTGCCGCACTTCTGCATCTCCGAGACGCCGTTCTACGTGGGCAGGGCCGTCGCCGCGCTCGCCGCCGACCCCCAAGTGGCGCGCTGGAACGGGCAGTCGACGTCCAGCGGGGCGCTCGCCCAGGTGTACGGGTTCACGGACGTCGACGGCAGCCGCCCCGACGCGTGGCGCTACCTCACCGAGGTCCAGGACCCCGGCAAGCCGGCCGACGCGAGCGGATACCGCTGACGGGTCAGATCTGCGCGGGCCACACCTTCGTACCGCCGCCGCGCCACTCGACCAGGTCGGGGTCGTCGAGCCGGGCGTCCTCGAGGCCCGCGCGCCGCAGGAACTCGAGCACGTCCTCCTGCCCGGTGGCGAGCCCGGCGTCCTCGCCGCGGATGGTCACACGGCGCCCGCCGGGCTGGGCGGCGTGCACGACGACAGGGGGAAAGCCTTCAGGTTCGTCCATGGTCCTCAGCTTCCGTGACGGGATTGGGCTCCGCACCCGGACGGTCCCACGGGCCCGCGGCGCGCCGCTCGCCCAGGACCGTGCCCGCGTACCAAATTCTCCCCAAGACGCCGCCAAGAATGGGGCGTGTGCGGCCGGACCGGCAGGGATCGGCGCATCACGTCCGGCCTGCGGTCATGGCGCCCCTCTTCCGCCCAAATCGCCCTGTATGGGTGCCAGTCGAGCCCGCGCCACCGGCGACGCGCGGCGCGGGGGGACCAGTTACGGTGCTGTAGTGGTGATCACTCAGCAGGACAACGGGGCACAGACAGTGACCGGGACCGCGCTGCTCCTCGCGGCGGCCCCGGCGAACAAGAGCTGCCTCATCGACGCGACTTCGGTGCTGCCCGCCCTGGCGGCCGTACCCCCGAGCGCGCTGGCCGGCACGGCCTCCGCCACCGTCGTCGAGCTCGCCGACCCCGTGGACCCGCAGACGGTCCTCACCCGCGTCCGCACCGCCGCCGCGGCGCCCGGCCCCCTGACCCTCTACGTGGCCGGACAGCTCCACCTCGACCACCGCCAGCGCCTGCTCCACCTCGCCCTGGCCCGCACCACCCCGGCGACCCTGCGCTACACCGCCCTGCCCTGGCACTGGCTCACGGGTGAACTGGCCCTGCGCCGCCCCGACACCACCACGGTCGTCCTCGACCTGGTGGCCGACGCCGACGCCTGGCAGCAGGTGCGGGCGGGCGCGTTCGGCCTCGGTCCGGGGATCCGCGTGTACGGGAGGGTGACCCCACCCCCGCAGCGCCGCAAGGTCGCCGCCCCCGCCTACCTCAGGACGTACGCGTCGATATGGCGCAACGGCCACCGCCCGCCCCTCGCGCACCTGCACGCCCAGGCGGCAAGCGAGTCGGGCCCCGCCGACGCGCTGTTCTTCGCGGCCGACAGCGCCCGTACTCCCACTCCGGTTCCTACCGTGCCCGCCCCGGCCCCGGCGCCCGAGCCGGTGGCCGTCGCCCCCGCCCGCGCCCCCGAGGCTCCCGACGCCGACCCGCACCCGGCGATCCTCGCGGCCGCGCAGTCCGGCCGGCACGGCGAGGCCGCCGCCCTCGCCGCGATGTGGGAGAGCAGGGCCCTGCGCACCCATGGCGCGGGCTCGCCGGAGGCGCTCCACTGGCTCGAGGTACGCGCGGACCTGGCGCGGCTCGCGCGGGAACCGGCCCGCAGCTGCGAACTGTGGATGGCGGCGGCCGAGGCCCGTCTTGCGCGCGGCCAGGCGCCCGGCACCGAGGACGTCGAGGCCGCCGTGGACCGGGCCCACCACCAGTGGGAGCAGCTCGGCGACCCGGCGCGGGCCCGCGCGCTCGCCGCGCCCCTGACCCGGCTGCGCCGCGCGGTCCCCGGCCGCAGGCCCGGCGCCCTGGAGGCGATCGGGCGCCGCATCGAGGCCCTGGAGAAGGCGCCGGCGACGCCCTGACCCAGGCGATGCCGGGATGCCCGGCGGTGGGGGAATTCCCCGGGGTGGTCAGTCGTTGAAGAGGGCGTGGACGCGGACGGAACAGTGTCCCCGGGCCTCATCTCATAAGCCTGCAAGGAAGATCGTTCGGCTGAAGCCTTGTGGAGCCACCGCCGAGAGGCGACCGCCGTCCGTGGCCACGAAGACCGCCCCGGCCGTGATCCCCCGTCACGGTCGGGGCACTTTCATCGGTCCCGGGGGCCGGAGATCCCTCCCAGCAGGACGCATCGTCCCCTCGCCGCCCACAATGGAGGCAGAGGTCACGCTGAGCCCGCCGGCCGAGCCCGGCCTCATGAAGGAGGCGAGCGTGGACATCGACGATCAAGGGCGGGGAGACGACGTCTACCAGCCCGACGGGTCCGAGGTCCAGGACGACGAAGGCCTCCTCGACACGGAGGACACCCTCATGGGCGGCGGTGTCACCGATCCGCTCGACGAGGGCTACTCGCCGCCCGAGCGCCCCTGGGGAGTCGAGCACACCGGCGTCACCTGTACGGAGCAGCGGCTCGGCGAGACGCTCGACGAGCGCCTTTCCGAGGAGGTCCCCGACGTGTCCCTGCCGGAGGGCGACGGCATCGGCGACGTCTGGGACACCGACGGCGAACCACTCGACGACGAGGTGGGAGAGGCACGATCAGGGCGGCTCGTGGCACCCGGCGAAGGGGTCCGGGAGGACGACGACAGCGACCTGTTCGCGGAGGACGTCGGCATCGACGGCGCCGCCGCGTCGGCCGAGGAGGCCGCGATGCACCTGGTGGAGGACGTCCGCAGAGGACGGGACCCACGGCGGATCACCGACTGACCGTGCGGGCGGCCTGTGCCCCGCTTAGGGTGACGGGAGTCAGCCGACCGCATCGCACCTGTGCCTGCCCGGCGGGAGAGTCAGTGACGCAAGCGCAGCCAGTCATCGCGCCGCACACGACAGCGGCCGTGTTCCTCGTGGTCACCATCGCCCCGGGCGCCGAACAGCGGGTCCGTGACCGGCTCGGCAATCTCAACGCACTGGTGCGCTCGGTGTCGTTCCGCTCCCCGGACTCCGCCCTGTCGTGCGTCGTAGGGATCGGCTCCCGGGCCTGGGACCGGCTGTTCGACGGACCGCGCCCGGCCGAACTGCACCCCTTCCGCGAGCTGACCGGCGACCGGCACCATGCCGTCGCCACGCCCGGGGATCTGCTGTTCCACGTGCGGGCGCGCCGCACGGACCTCTGCTTCGAACTGAGCAGCCACCTCGTCGGACAGCTCGGCGACGCGGTGACCGTGACCGACGAGGTGCACGGCTTCACCTACTTCGACGACCGCGACCTCCTCGGCTTCGTCGACGGCAGCGAGAACCCGACCGGTGAGAAAGCCCGCGCGGCCGTCTTCGTCGGCGACGAGGACGCCCCGTTCGCGGGCGGCAGTTACGTCGTCGTACAGAAGTACCTGCACGACATGGCGGCCTGGAACGCCCTGTCCACGGAGGACCAGGAGAAGGTGATCGGCCGCTCGAAGGCGGACAACATCGAGATGTCCGACGAGACGAAGCCCGCCGACTCCCATGTAGCCCTCAACACCGTCACCGGAGAGGACGGCGAGGAGCGCAAGATCGTCCGCGAGAACATGCCCTTCGGAACCGTCGGACGCGGCGAGTTCGGCACGTACTTCATCGGGTACGCGCGCACCCCGGCCGTCACCGAGCAGATGCTCGAGAACATGTTCATCGGCAGCCCGCCCGGCAACACCGACCGGATCCTCGACTTCTCCACCGCCGTCACGGGAAACCTGTTCTTCGTCCCGACCGCGGACTTCCTCGACGACCTGCCCGATCCGCCCGCCGCGCGGGACGCCGCCGGGGAGCTTCCCGCCCCGGTCGCGTCACCGCTGCCCGCCGCCTCCCCGTCCGACGGCTCGTTGGGCATCGGCGGCCTCAAAGGAGCCCCCGCGTCATGAACAACCTGCACCGCGAACTGGCCCCCATCAGCGACGCCGCCTGGGCGGAGATCGAGCAAGAGGCGAGCCGCACGTTCCAGCGCCATGTCGCGGGACGCCGCGTCCTCGACGTCACAGGGCCCGACGGCCTCGAACTCGCGGCCGTCGGCACCGGCCACCTGCGCTCCGTCACACCCCCCGCCCCCGGCGTCTTCGCGCGACTGCGCGAGGCCCAGCCCCTCGTGGAACTGCGCGTCCCGTTCACCGTCAGCCGCGAGGCCGTGGACGACGTGGAGCGCGGCTCGAACGACTCCGACTGGCAGCCGGTCAAGGACGCGGCCCGCACCATGGCGTTCGCCGAGGACCAGGCCGTCTTCGACGGTTACGCGGCGGCGAACATCGCCGGTGTCCGCGAGCGGACCTCCAACCCGGTCCTGAGCCTGCCCGCCGAGCCCCGCGACTACCCCGACACCATCAGCCGGGCCCTCAGCGCGCTGCGCCTCGCCGGTGTGGACGGCCCGTACTCGCTGCTGCTCGGCGCGGAGGCGTACACGGCGGTCAGCGAGACCACCGACCACGGCTTCCCCGTCTCGGGCCACATCGCCCGGCTCCTGGACGGCGACCTGATCTGGGCCCCGGCGATCAACGGCGCGTTCGTCCTGTCCACCCGCGGCGGCGACTACGAACTCCGCATCGGCCAGGACCTGTCCATCGGCTACACCGCGCACGACGCGACAGGCGTCGAGCTGTACTTCCAGGAGACGCTGACGTTCCTGATGTACACGGACGAGGCTGTCGTCGCCCTGAACGCCTGAACACGCCCTGTTAAAGACCGGGCGCGCCCCACACCGGGAACCACCGCTCGAGGTCCTGCTCGATCCGCAGATCGTCCCCCACGACCGCGCGGATCCGCAGTTCGAGCGCGTTGTCACGCTTCTTGCCCGGCAGCGGCGCGAACGGGTAGAACGTGCCCCGCTTGTACAGGTACACGAGGGCGAGCGTCCGGCCCTCCGCGTCCCGGAAGCCGACCAGGGAGCACAGCAGCTGCGGGCCGAAGCCGCCGCTCTCCAGGGCCGTGTTCACCGCGTGCAGATCGCCGACGAGCGCGGGCAGGTCCGAGGGCGCGCGGCGCGACAGGAGCCAGGTGTAGCCGTACTCGTCCCGGCTGAACTCGACCGTCGCGTCGCGCTCGGTGTCCGCGTTCAGGAGCGCCCCGGCCTCCTGGCGGATCTCGTCGAACGCGGTGCCCTCCACCGTGGTGAAGCACACCGAGCCCTGCCCGGTCGGGACGAAACCCGCGGCCGCCTCCAAGGTGACCGCGGCCGACGGGAGGCCGAACAGCCGGTCGAGGTCCGGCGGGGCAGGTCTCGTGCGCCCGAGCAGGATGTCCAGGAAACCCATGGCGGATCCCTTCGGTGCGCCCGTCAGGCCGGACGGCCCAGGTCGGCGGAGATCGCCGCCAGCTGGGCGAGGCGCTTTTCGAGCGAGGGGTGGGTGGAGAACAGGCGGGGCAGCGGGGAGTTCTTGTTCAGCGCGGGGATGAAGTAGAACGCGTTGAACGCCCGGGCCGTGCGCAGATCCTCGCTGGGGATGCGGGCGATGTCCCCGTCGAGCTTGGTCAGCGCGGAGGCCAGCGCCGACGGCCGGCCGGTGAGCAGCGCCGCCGCGCGGTCGGCCGCCAGCTCCCGGTACCGCGAAAGCGCCCGGATCAGCACGAAGCTGATGGCGTAGACGGCGACCGAGACGCCCACCACGACACCGAGCACGATCAGGGTGTTCTGGTCGGTCCTGCGGCGGCCGCCGAGCATCTCCGAGTAGAACGCGAACCGCACGACGATGCCCGCGATCACGCCGAGGAACGAGGCCACGGTGATCACGGCGACATCGCGGTGCGCCACGTGGGACAGCTCGTGCGCGAGGACACCCTCCAGCTCGTCGGGCTCCAGGCGGCGCAGCAGCCCCTGGGTCACGCAGAGCACCGCGTGGTCGGCGTTGCGGCCGGTGGCGAAGGCGTTCGGCAGGTCGGTGCCGGAGATGGCCACCTGCGGCTTCGGCATGTCGGCCGTGGCGCACAGCCGGTCGACGACGCCGTGCAGCTGCGGGTTCTCCTCACGGGTGACGATGCGCCCGTGCATCGCGTACAGGGCGATCCGGTCGGAGAACCAGTACTGCGCCCAGAGGAGTCCCGCGGCGAGCACGATGACCAGGAAGGTCGACTTCAGCAGGACCAGGAGCGCGCCGACGAACGCCACGTACAGCAGGCCCAGCAGGAACACGGTGACCAGCATGCGCGCGGTCAGCTGCCGGTCCGGCCTGAACCGGCTCCCTCCGGCCTTCAGGGTGTTTGCCACTGCCGTCACCGCCTTCGCTTGCAGCGGCGCGCCGCCGTGGGATCCGCTCGCGCGGAGCGGAACCGGCGACCGGTGCGCTCACCTTCCACGATGCCACTACCCGGGCCGATTCCGGCCGGTCTCCTGCGACCAGTAGGGCACGTCCGCCGTCAGTTCTTCGTGAGCCCCCGCCACAGCTTGCGCGCCCGCCTCAGCCGGGGGCCCGCCGTACGGCGCAGCGGAACGAGCAGCGGCTCCACCCTGGCCGCCGTGCCCTGCCGCTCCCACACTGTCTGGAGGCGGCCCGCACCCCTGCCCTCCGGTTCCACGGTGACCAGGTGCCCGGCGACGGGTCCGCGCTGCCGCGGGAAGTCGAGCGGGGCGAAGAGCGGGCCGCTGTTGCGTTCCCCGCGGTGGGTGAGGGTCAGCGCGGGGTGGCGGGTCCCGGCGAAGCCGTGCGGGGGCATCCGGACGGCCGCCAGGTTCAGGCGGACCGCACCCTCGTAGAGGCCGGGGCGTACCGCGTCGAGGCGGAACGACGTGCTCAGCCCCCGGCCCGCGGCGAGCCGCAGGGTGGCGGCGACCGGGCCCACCGGGAGCTGGAGGCCGGGGTCCCAGGTCCGCACGGAGAGGTCGAGGACGCCGTCGGGCCCCGGCTCGATCCGCGTGATCTCGTGCCGCAGGAGAGCCCGGGAGAAGCGGCGCGTGGTCAACTCCAGGTCGCGCACGTCGAGTTCGGACACCAGGTCGGGCTCGGCCGGCACCGAGTCGCCCCAGAACGTCCGGCCCGCCGCGTCCCGGGTCACCTCGCGCGGGGCGACGGCGCGGCCCAGGGAGCGCGCCGCGAGCCTCGCCTCGTCAAGACGCCCCGACCGCAGCAGGCCGAGCACCACCCGCTGGTCACGCGGCAGCCGCGCGTACGCGGCGGGCGCGAGCGTGTCCAGGTAGGGGCAGATCTCGTCGGCGAACTGCTTGATCCAGTCCGGGTCGCGCTGCGGGAGGTCGCCCGCGTACATGCGGACGTCGTGCTTGAGGAACTTGTAGTCCTTGTCCGGCCGCAGCCCTTCCTGGCCGTGCTCGGTCAGGAAGGTGTCGATGAGCCGGGCGACGCCGACCCGGTCCCGCACGTTCTCGATGCGGTGGCGCTGATTGGAGATCGACAGGGCGTCCTCGGCCTCGTACGGCGAGATGTACCAGCGGTACACCGGCTCCGGGACGACCGCGAACGAGCGGGCGAGACAGTACGCCTGTGCGGAGAACAGCTGGTCCTCGTAGTGGATTTTGACCGGGAACCGCAGGTCGCAGCGGTCGATGAACTCCTTCGTGTACATCTTGTTCGTCGACAGGTGGTCGAAGAGGAACTCGGGGCTCTCGCCGATGCCCTGGACGGTCCGTGCCTCGCCGAACAGGTGCGGATGCCACCGCGTGACGCGGCCGGTGTCGGTGCGGACCCGCTCGACCCCGCCCATGGCGAAGTCGGCGCCGCTGCCCCGCAGCGCGTCGAGCAGCGTCCGGGCCGCGTCCTCTGGCAGCTCGTCGTCACTGTCGAGGAACATCAGGTACGGGGCGCGGGCGACCTCGATCGCCGCGTTACGCGGAGCGCCGCAGCCACCGCTGTTCTCCGGGAGCCGCAGGAACCGGATCCGCGGGTCCTGGGCGGCCAACTCCTGTGCCACCTGAGGGGTGTTGTCGGTGGAGTGGTCGTCGCTGATGATGATCTCGACGTCGCGCAGGGTCTGCCGACGAAGGCTGGCGACGGCGCGCGGCAGCCGGTGCGCGTCGTTGTGGACGATCACCGTGAGGGTGACTTCGGGAGCCATGGATCGTGATTCTCCGAGAGGTTCGGTTCCGGGCGTTCGGGTCAGTGCGAGGCGTGGGACGAGCTCTGGCGCGCCGCGGGGATGCGGACGGCGGTGAGCTCCGCCTCGGCCGGTGTCGGCGCCGGGGTGCGCAGGGCGACCGGCACGACCGGAGGCAGCCGGGTCTCGCCGAGGAACACCCGGCGCACGACGCGCTCGGCGGCCCGGCCGTCGTCGAACTCGCAGAACCGCTCCCGGAACGCGGCGCGCCTCCGCGCCGCCTCCGCGCCCTGCCACTCGCCGCTCACCAGCGCCTCCTGAAGCTCGTCCTGCGTGCGGGCGACGACACCGGGAGCCTCCTCGGTGATGTCGAAGTAGACGCCACGGGTGGTCGCGTACGTCTCCCAGTCGTCCGCGAACACGAGGATCGGCCGGTCGAGATTGGCGTAGTCGAACATCAGCGACGAGTAGTCCGTGACCAGGGCGTCCGACGCGAGCGCCAGCTCCTCCACGCTGTCGTGGTCCGACACATCGATGATCGAACCGGCGCGGTGCAGCGCGCTCAGCGGCGAGGCCCCCCGGTCGTAGAAGTAGTGGCCGCGCACCAGCACCTTGAAGCCGGGACCGAGCGTGCGGGCGAAGCGCTCCAGGTCGATACGGGGCGTCCAGCCCGCCTCGTGGTCGCGGTGCGTCGGCGCGTACAGGAGCGCCGTGGTGCCGGGTTCGAGCCCGAGCCGGGCCCGGGCACGCAGCACGTCGTCGGCGGTCGCCCGGTAGTAGACGTCGTTACGCGGACTGCCGTGGTCGAGCGACGTGAAGCCGACGGGGTAGGCGCGCTCCCACACCTCCGACGAGTGGCGGTTGGCGGAGACGCTGTAGTCCCAGCGGGCACAGCGCGCGAGCAGCGCGTCGTAGTCGACACCGCGCGAGGTCGCGGGGTGCGCGAGCTGGTCGACGCCCATGCGCTTGAGCGGCGTGCCGTGATGGGTCTGCACATGGATCTGGCCCGGCCGCTTGACCAGGGAGTCGGGGAAGTTGACGTTGTTGACGAAGTACGTGGCGCGCGCCATGACGTCCCAGTAGCGGCGCTCGTCGGTGGACACGACGGTGGTGCCCGGCGGGACGAGGGCGCGGCCCGCGCGGCGGACGGTCCACACCTGCCGGATGTGCGGGGCGAGTTCGGCGAGACTGGCGGAGATGGCGGCGGGGTTGCAGGTGACGCCCCGGTCCCAGTACGCGGAGAACACCGCCAGGTTCGGGTCGAGCGGCGCCCTCGACCGGGCCTGGTAGAAGAGCCCTTCGGCACGTCGGCCCGCGCCCCGCTTGGCCGCGCCCGCCGCGCCGATCAGCCGGCGGCGGCCCCGGTTCGCCTGCTGGAGCGCCGGATAGCCGGCGTAGGTGTCGCGTTCGAGCAGGGCGTGACGGATACCGGTGAGGCCCTCGGGGCGCCGGTAGCCGGCCGGCCGGTGACGGGCGAAGTCGGCGGCGGCACGGTGGAAGAACCGGGCACGCTCGGACCGCGGCAGGTCCTCTCCCGCGACGACCGCCATGTAGTGACGGATCATCAGGTCGAACAGTGTGTTCTGCACGGCCGGTTCCCCGGCGAGCGCCATCAGCCGCTCGTAGTCGTCGAAGAGCTCGAAGTACCGCTCGGCGGACACGGGGGAGCGCCGGCTGCCCGGGGGCTCGTGCCGCAGGACGCAGACGCGGTCGAGCGCGCCGATGTCCGCCGCGGCCAGCAGGCTTCCGTGCGCCGCGAGGGCCTCGTCGGGCCCTTCGCGCTCGAACAGGTCGCGCCGGGCGAGGTGGAAGTCCCGCCGGATCAGCCGGTTGGCGAGGACACGGGAGGTACGCAGCAGCCACGGCCGGCTCGCGAGGGGCGCGAACACGCGGCCAGCCCGCGCCAGGCGCGCGCTGTCCCCGCCGGGGGTGCTGTCGCCGCGCCAGTCGACCCGGGCGTGGTCGAACAGCAACACGTCAGGCTCACGGCGCTCACCGTCCTCACCGGCCTCGGCCAGGCGGGCACCGAGCGCGTCGAGGGACCCGGGCACGAGCTCGTCGCCGCCGTCGAGGAACAGCAGGTACCGGCCCCGCGCGAGCTGCGCGCCGGCCTCCCGGGCCACCCCGGGAAGCTGGGTCTCGCGCAGGCGCAGGGCGCGCACCGAGGGGTGCTCGGCCGCGAGCTCGTCGGCGATGGCGCCGGTGAGGTCGGCCGACCCGTTGTCGACGACGATCACCTCGGACTCCATGGCGGCGGCCCGGCCGAGCAGACTGCCGACGCCGGCGCGCAGCCGTCCCTGGGCGTTGTGGGCGGTGACGACGAAGCTGACGTCGGGGTTGGTCATGTGGGGTCTCCGGCGGGCCGAACGGGTGGGGCGGGGGTGGCGGGGGCGGATGGTGCGGTGTCGGGGCGGGCGGGGAGGCGGTCCCGCAGTACGCGTCCGGCGCGCGCCCCGGCGATGCGCAGGGCACCGCGGACACCGGGCGCGACGCGGAACGCGAGCGAGCCGTCATGCGTGGCGTACGGCTGGAGGAGCACGACGAGGCGGCGCGCGTGCGGGACGGCGACGCGGCGCAGGCCCGGGCGCAGGGCGCGCACGGTGGTCTCGTTCACGGAGCCGTCCCGGAAGCGGACGCGGGCGCGTACGTCCCACGCGGCGACGGGGTGCGACGCGGTGAGACCGGCGAGCGCGAGCCCGTCGACGCGGGCGGTCCAGCGGGCGTGCCGGTGCCGCTCGTCCTTGCCGGGGCCGGCCACGGGCTCGCCCGCGTCGGTCCACGCCGCCCGCACGCTCAGGCCCACCCGGTCCGTCGCCCTGTCCACCAGTTCGAGGTCGACGCTCTCGGGACCGGCGGCGCGCAGCCTGCCGTACAGGTCGTGCAGGGTGAGGTCGACGCGGGTGCGCGGCCCGGGGGTCACCTCGGCGTCTACGGTGACGGGCAGCTCGCAGGGGGTGAGCGCTTCGAGACCGGCCAGTTCCGCGGGCAGCTCCTCGGACCACACCGGGACGCCCGCCCGGCCCAGGGCGTACGGCGGCAGCAGCCGTCCGGGCCGCCCGGCGAGAGCCGCGAGCCGTCGCAGGCCGTCGTCCTGCGGAGGGTGCGGCGCGGCCAGCACGGTCAGGGCCGCCCAACGTGCGGGCGCCGAGGCCGACTTGACCGCCTGCTCCATGCGCGGATCGCCGCTGAGGAGGGCACGGGTGTCGGTCCACCAGGCCTCGCGGTACTCGGCGGAGCGCAGCGGCAGCTCCCGCAGGTACATGCGCAGGTCGTGCTCCAGGAAGCGGACGCGCGCGGCGTCGGCGAGCCCGCCGTGGCCCCCGTGGGCCAGGGTGTGGACGGCGAACCGCTGGGCCGCGACGCGGCTGCGCCAGTTGCCGATGGTGTCGCGGGCCAGGGAGATGGACAGCCGGCGGGCCTGCCGGCGCACCTGCCACACGTAGACCGGGTCGGGGACCACCGCGAGCCGTGCGGCGGCCGCGTAGACACGGGCGGTGAACACGAAGTCCTCGTACGGGAACCGTCCGTCCGGGAAGCGGATGTGATGGCGGTCCAGGAACTCGCGCGCGTACAGCTTGTTCACGGACACGGTGTCGCGGAGCAGCTCGGGGTGGGCGGACGTGTCCTCGTGCAGAGCTTCCGTCTCATAGAGCTGGGGCTGCCAGCGCACCTCTCGCCCGTCGGGGATCTCCCGGCGTACGCAGGCCCCGGCGACGACGTCGGCGGAGTGCCGCGTGGCGGCGGCGAGCAGCCGGTCGACGGCGCCCGGCGGGAGCAGGTCGTCACTGTCGAGGAACATCACCCAGGGCGCCGTGGCCAGCCGCAGGCCGGTGTTGCGGGGCGTGCCGCAGCCCCCGCTGTTGAGCGTGTGGTGGACGACCCGCACGCGTGGCTCCTTGCGGGCGATCCGGTCGAGCACCTCCCCGGTGCCGTCGCCGGACGCGTCGTCCACGGCGATGACTTCGGCGACGCGCTCGCCCTGGGCCAGCGCGGATCGCACGGCGTCCGGTACGTGCCCGGCGTCGTCGTGCGCGATCACGATCACGCTCACCCGCTCTGTCGGCTGCTGTCCTTCTGTCAATCGCACGGCACGGGACGCTAATTGCGGCCGGTGAGAGGGGTCCTACGGTCGGTAAAGAGCTGGTTGTGAGCCAGGTAAGAGGGCGATCTTCGGCCCGCGCCCCCGCAGGGGGTGCCCCTTACTCCTGCTCCTCCTTGTTACTTCCCTCACTACCTCGCTCCACGTACGGCGCCTCCAGATTCAGGGAGCTGATCACCCGGCGTCCGGTCGTCCGCCGCGGCCTCACCACCATCCACTGGGTGCGGTCGCCGCCCGCCCAGGGCGACGAGTACGCGTGCTCGGCCAGCTCACTCGCGACGGCCAGGTCCGTCACGGCGGTCGCGAGGCCGACGAGCAGGACGCTCCAGCCCTCGCTCATCGCGTCGTCGATCCGGTCCACCTCGAACGCGACGACGTGGCCGTCCGCGGCCGCCGCGACGGATCCCGGATCGGTCCGGAACGCGATCGAGCCGTCCTGGGTGATCGAATAGTTCACCGGCAGGATCAGCGGCCCGTCGGGCAGCTGGAGCCCGAGCCGGCCCACTCCGTGGGTGGAGACGAGGGCCAGGCACTCCTGCTCGGACAGCTTCACGAGACGTGGTGCCCGGGACGCGTCCGCGGTGCCCGGAGGCGTCTCGTACGTACCGCCGGCGAGATCGTCCGTGGTCGTGTCCAGGGCATCCGCCAAACGCGTGACGAAGCCGATGCCCGGGCGCGACGGCTGGGTCTCGACGTAGTGCACGTACGACTCCGAGGCGCCCACCCGCTCGGCCAGCTCTTCGACGGACAGGCCGAGAGCCACCCGCCGCGCGGCCACGCGCCGCCCGAAGTCGCTGCGCTGGATCTCCACGCCGTCGGCGGTCTCGGGGGTCCCGGACATCGTTCACACTCCCTGTCTGCTTCCCCCCACCGCCGGCTGTCCCGGCACCACCACCATGCGTCGGCGCCCGCCGGAGAGCCACCCCGGTCTTGACCGACGGTCTTGACCGGCCCCGGCATTCCCTGTGAAGTTCCCACCCCTGTGTGAGTGACGTTCCCACCCCCGTGTGAAGGGACCCCCATGACGTTCTCGATCGGCATCGTCGGCGCCGGGCAGTTCTCCGGGCAGTTCGCCAAGCTGTTCCGCGCCCACCCGGGCGTCGGCGACATCCACGTCACGGACCTGCTGCCCGAGCGCGCCGAACGGCTCGCCGCCGCCGAGCGGCTCACCGGCACGTTCCCCTCGTTCGACGCCCTGCTGGAGTCCGCCGACGTCGACGCCGTGGCGATCTTCACCCAGCGCTGGACCCACGGACCGCTCGTGCTGCAGGCGCTGCGGGCCGGGAAGCACGTCTACTCGGCCGTACCCATGGCGATCACCGAGGACGAGATCGCCGCCATCGTCGGCGCCGTACGCGACACCGGCCTGACCTACATGATGGGCGAGACCAGCCAGTACAACCCGGCGACCGTGCACGCCCGGAACCAGATCGCCGAGGGCGCCTTCGGGCGGCTCTTCTACGCCGAGGGCGACTACGTCCATGACATGGACCTCGGCTTCTACGACGCCTACCGGTACAGCGGGGGCGACAACTGGAAGGCCACCGCCAGCTATCCGCCCCTGCTGTACCCGACGCACTCCGTCGGCGGTGTGCTCGGCGCCTGGCAGACCCATGCCGTGAGCGTCTCCGCGATCGGGGTGCCCGACGAGAGGGGTGACGGGGTCTTCGACAAGGAGGTCAGCCAGTTCGGCAACGACCTGTCGAACGCGACCGCGCTCTTCGAGGTCGCGGGCGGCGGCTCGTTCCGCACCAACGAGTTCCGCAGGGTCGGCTACCCGTCACACATCAGGGAATCGCGGTTCCGGTTCTTCGGCACGGACGCCAGCATGGAGCAGCTCGCCACCGTCAGCTTCTGGCAGGACAAGAAGGGGGTGCGGGACATCTCAGAACTCCTCCGGCCGAAGCCGACCCTGCCCGCCGACGACCCCTCGCTCCAGCACATCGCGCCCGCGCTTCGCGACGCGTTCACCTCAGGCTCCGCGCCCGTGCACGACCGCGCGCGGCTGCCCCGGGAGTTCGACCACATGCCCAACGGTCACGAGGGCAGCCACCACTTCCTCGTCGACGACTTCGTCACCGCCGTCGCCACCGGAACCCTGCCGCCGGTCAACGCCTGGGTCGCCGCCCGCTACACCCTGCCGGGCATCGTCGCCCACGAATCCGCCCTGCGCGGTGGCGCCCGGCTGGACATCCCGGACTTCGGAGACGCCCCCAACTCCCTTTGATCCAGGGGCTGATGGGAAAAGGGGAGGCGGTGGCGAGACCCGTCTGCGCCAGGAGTAGGGTGCGCGCACTGTCAAACGGGGCGAACCTCGCGGAGGACAATTCTGTGACCGAGAACAAGAAGACGTGGCGGACGTCGGGCGCTCTCATAGCGGCCGCCACGGCAGGTGCGTTCGGCGTGGGGCTCTTCGCGAGCCCCGCCCAGGCGCACACGCCCGAATGGGAGGTGACCTGCTCCCAGGTCAGCCTCGACCTGACCAACTACGGGTCGAAGGCCGACAACACGGTGAACGTCACGGTGGACGGAAAGGACCTGCTGCCCACCGAGACGTTCCAGAGGGAATTCCACAAGAAGCTGGAACTCCCCGAACACAGCAAGGAGTCGACCGTCCGTCTCGTCGTCAAGGCGGGCGACGGCGACCAGTACTCGCGTGACGAGAAGAAGACGGCCCCGGTGTGCGAAGGCGCGCCGAAGCCGTCGGTCAGCCCGAAGCCGACGCCGTCCGCGTCGAGCCCCTCGTCGGCTGCCACGCCGAGCTCGGCGCCCAGCGCGGCGGCGACCTCCGCCGCGGCGGTGCCGGTGCCGTCGAGCAAGCCCGGCGCCGACTCGGGTGACCTCGCCGAGACGGGCTCGTCCAGCGCCACGCCGGTCATCGCCGGGGCGGCCGCCGTGGTGATCGTGGCGGGCGCCGGCCTCGTGTGGGCGACGCGCAGGCGCCGCGGCTCCGCTCAGGGCTGAGACCGAGGCGCGGCGCCCCGTCAGGGGCTGAGAACATGTGCGGGGCGGACCGTTTCCCGGTCCGCCCCGCACATGTGCCGGCGCGACGCGGAGGTGAGGTGGCCATGGCGGCCGTCGGTGAGGGGCGCGCCCCGGAGGACCGGAGCGCTCTGGTCATCATCCTGCCCTGGGCGAACCCGCTTCTCGAAGCCGCGGCGGAGGTCACTCCCGGGCTCATCAGGAAGGGCCTGCCCGCGCATGTCTCGCTGCTCTACCCGTTCCTGCCCGTGGCGGAGCTGACGGGTCCGGTCGACACCGAGGTGCGTGACCTCGCGGCGTCGCTGCGCACCGTCGAGACCGAGCTGACGGACTTCGTGGAGGCGCCGGGCTTCGTCGGGGTGGCCGTACCCGCGCTACGGCCCGTGGCCGACGCGTTCTACGGGCGGTGGCCGCACATCGTGCCCTACGGCGGCCGGTTCGGGGAGCGTCCCGAACCGCACGTCACGCTGGTGACGGGGGCGACGGACGAAGAGGCGGCGCTGGTGCGGGAGCGTGCGCGGCCGCTGCTTCCGCTGAGCGGGGCGGCCTGGCGCGTGGACCTCGTGGTCCGTACGGACCGGGACTGGCGGCTGCGCCTCACGGCGCCGTTCGCCGCCAGCCCCTGACCGGCTACTGCTGGTAGGGGTTCTGGCCGAGCGGCTGGCCCGGCTGCTGCTGACCCTGGGCCGGGTAGCCGGCGGGCGCGGCGGCCTGCGCGAGCAGCGCCTCCGCCTGCTCCTTGGTGAGCTGGTGCTCGATCCCGCAGAACGTGCACTGCGAACGGAACCTCGTCGAGATGGGGAACAGCGGCACGAAGAACAGCGTGAACTTCGTGACGTACTTGCGCAGCGCGTGCGCCGCGGGGTTGCCGCAGTTGCCGCACACGAACGTGAGCATCGCGAGCTGGTACAGATAACCCCGCGTACCGAAGAAAATGATCATTGGTGGCCCCTCCCGACCGGCGGCCCGCCGGCACAGGAGCGGCGGTGCCCCGTCATCGTAGAGGGCGGTCGCGGCGGCCGGTCCGGCGACCGAGGCCTGCGGGTGCGAACGAAAATCCAGCTGCGATCGGGGTGAACGGCAGAAAGAAAATGGCTGCGTGCTGTCGCCCGCCCTGGCGTCCGCCGCCGAGGAGACCTTCGGCGCCCCGGTCCACGACGGTTACGGCATGACCGAGGTGACGCCCGTCGCGGGCGCGATCTGCGCGCGGCGCCATCTGCACATCGACGCCGGCATCGGCCTGGTCGAGGTGTGCGACCTGGGGACCGGGGAGCCGGCGGAGCCGGGCGCGCTCGGCACCGTCGTCGCCACGCCTTTGTTCTACCCGTACCGGGAGTGCATGCCGCTCTTCCGTTACGACACCCGCGACCTAGTGCGGCGCCTGCCCGACGAGCCCCTCACCTGCGAGATGGCGAACGTGCCCGCCACCTCCCACATCCTCGGCAAGGCCGACCACGTGCTGAGCACCGGCGCCGGTCCGGTGATGCCGCGCGACATCATCGAGGTCCTCGACGCGCTGCCGGGCGCCCGCCGCGTTCGTAGGCCACCCGCTCCTGAGCCGCCGCGGCCCGGAACGCCGCATGGCGGACGTCCGCCGCCCCGCTCCGACCCCGGTGTCCAGCTCCGCGTAGCCCGCCCGGCTCGACGTAACGTGCATTACATCTAGCCATTCAAGAGCTTGATGTGTAACTTCTGGGAGGTCGGCCGCGGGGTCTCCGCGCGCCTCGTACCTCCGAGAGGGAACGACGTTGAAGTACATCTCTGTGCCTCGCCGCGCGGCTTCGGCCGTGCTGGCCTGCGCGGCCACGGTGGTGGTCGCCGGCTGCGGGGCGAGCGGCGCCCCCGGCGGACCCGCCGCCCCCGACAAGTCCGCGGACATCGCCGTCGAGCGGGACGCGGCACTGCACGCGGCACTGCCCGCGCGGATCAGGGAGGCGGGCACCGTGCGCGTGGCCACCGACGTTCCGTACCCGCCGTTCGCCATGTTCGTGGCCGCGGGGAAGAGCGGTCTGACCGGCCTCGACTACGACCTCGGCCAGGCCCTGGGCGCGAAACTCGGCGTGAGATTCGCCTTCACGCCCACGAAGTTCGACGGCATCGTGCCGGCGATCCAGGCGGGCAGGTTCGACGTGGCGATGTCGGCGCTCACCGACAACCGGGAGCGGGAGAAACTGCTCGACTTCGTCGACTACTCGCACTCGGGCTCCGGCATCCTGGTGGCCGACGGCAACCCGCAGAAGATCGTCACGCTCGACGACCTCTGCGGCGCGACGGTCGGCGTCCAGGCCGCCACCAACCAGCACAAGCTGCTCACGGCCCACCAGTCCGTGTGCCGGTCCGCCGGCCACCGGCCGGCCGACATCCAGACCTTCCCCAAGGACTCGGACGCCCAACTCGCCCTGCGTTCCGGCAAGGTGAGCGCCGTCGTCGTGACCAAGCCCGCCGCCGGCTGGGCGGCCAAGACCGCCGACGGCGGCAAGGCCTTCGACCTCGCGGAGGACCCCCAGGCACCGGCCGGCTACCGCGCCTCACCCAACGGCATCGCCGTGTCGAAGCAGCTTCCCCGGCTCACGAGCGCGATCCGGCGAGCGCTCCAGGAACTGATGGACGACGGCACGCTCCACCGCATCTGCGCGAAGTACGGCGTCGCCGGCATCGCGTCGAAGCAGGCCACCCAGAACGCGGCGGTGGACTAGAGATGTCCGTGACCAGCACCGCCACCGGCACACCACGCCACAGCGACGGCCCCGCACCCGACACCCCCCACATCGTCCCCGTACGCCACTGGGGCCGTGCCGTGGCCGCGGTCGCCGCCGTCGCCGCACTGGCCGGTCTCATCGGCTCGCTCGCGCGCAACGGCAACCTCCACTGGGACGTCATCGGGCACTACCTGTTCGCCGGCCTCGTCTTCGACGGCCTCGCCACCACCCTGTGGCTGACCGCCGCCGCGATGACCCTCGGCCTCGTCCTCGGCACCCTCGTGGCCGTCCTGCGCCTCTCCGAAGACCCCGTCCTGTACGGCCTCTCGTCCCTGTTCGTCTGGGTCTTCCGGGGCACTCCGCTGCTCGTCCAGATCATCTTCTGGGGCTATGCCGGCGCCCTCTACAAACACGTGATGATCGGCATCCCGTTCACCGGCGTGACCTTCTTCCAGGCCGACACCAACAGCCTGCTCACCCCGTCCGTCGCCGCCCTCCTCGCGCTCGGTCTGAACGAGGCCGCCTACGCCTCCGAGATCGTGCGCGCCGGGATCCAGTCGGTCGACGTCGGACAGACCGAGGCCGCGCACTCCCTCGGGATGCGCCCGGCCCTCACCATGCGGCGGATCGTGCTGCCACAGGCGATGCGGGTGATCATCCCGCCGCTGGGCAACGAGACCATCAACATGCTCAAGATGACCGCCCTGGTGTCGGTGATCGCCGCGCACGACCTGATGTCCAACATCCAGGACGTGTACGGGCAGAACTACCAGGTCATCCCGATGCTGGTGGTGGCGTCCCTCTGGTACCTGGCCCTGGTCAGCCTGCTGAGCCTCCCGCAGACATGGCTCGAACGCCGCTACGGACGCGGCACGGCCCGCGGTGCCGCCGCCTCACCGCTGCGACGTCTGTGCGGCGGACTGCTCACCGGAACACGCACCCGCACACGGAAGGATCCGGCACGTTGAGCACACCCATGGTGCACGCCGAGGGCGTGCGCAAGCACTTCGGGAGGCTCCAGGTCCTCAAGGGGATCGACCTCACGGTCGAACGAGGCCAGGTGTGCTGCCTGTTGGGGCCCTCGGGGTCGGGCAAGTCCACCTTCCTCCGGTGCGTCAACCACCTGGAGAGGGCGGACGGCGGCAGGCTCCGCGTCGACGGGGAGCCGGTTGGCTACCGCGAACAGGGCTCCCGGCTCCACGAGTTGCGTGAACGCGAGGTGGCCGCGCGGCGCCGTGACATCGGCATGGTGTTCCAGCGGTTCAACCTCTTCCCGCACCTGACAGCCCTGGAGAACGTCATGGAAGCGCCCGTCAAGGTCACGGGCACCGCCAGGACGGAGGCGCGGGACGACGCGCTGCGCCTCCTGCGCCAGGTCGGCCTCGCCGACCGGGCCGGCCACTACCCGGCCCAGCTCTCGGGCGGCCAGCAGCAGCGCGTGGCCATCGCCCGCGCCCTGGCGATGAAACCGAAACTGATGCTGTTCGACGAGCCGACGTCCGCGCTCGACCCCGAACTCGTCGGCGACGTCCTCGACGTCATGCGCGGGCTCGCCGAGGACGGCATGACGATGGTCGTCGTCACCCACGAGATCGGCTTCGCGCGAGAGGTCGCCGACCTGGCGGTCTTCATGGACGAAGGTGTCGTCGTCGAGTCCGGCGACCCCCGGCGTGTCCTGGTCGAACCGGAACAGGAGCGCACCCGCGCCTTCCTCTCGAAGGTCCTGTGAGCGCCCCTGCCCGGCAGCGCTCCCGTGACGAGACGCTGCTGTCCCACGCCCACGCGCACCAGGCGCGCTACCTCGCCGACCTCGCCCGGCTCGTCGCCGTCGACTCGGGATCCCACAACGCCGACGGCGTCGACCGCGTCGCCGACCTCGTCGGAGCCCAGCTCGAACGCCTGGGCTTCGACGTCGAACGGGTGCCACTGCCCCCGGCCCACGGCCGGCGCGTCGGCGACGCCCTCGTCGGCCGCAGAAAGGGCCGCCTCGCGGTGGCCGACGGCGGCCGCAGGATCCTGCTCGCCGCGCACCTGGACACCGTCTTCGAGGACGGCGCCGCCGCCGAACGGCCGTTCACCGTCTCGGAATGCATCGCCCATGGCCCGGGGGTGAGCGACGACAAGGGCGGCCTGGTCGCGGGGCTCGCCGCCGTCGAGATCCTCAACCGCGCGGGCCGGGAGGACTACGCGGAACTCGTCTTCCTCGCCACGCCCGACGAGGAGATCGGATCCCCCGTCAGCAGACCGGTCACCCGGCGGGCCGCCGAGGGCGTGCACCACGCCCTGGCCCTCGAATGCGCCCGTGAGAACGGTGACCTGGTCATCGCCCGCAAGGGGGTGGCCGACTTCAGGCTCGCCGTCACCGGGCGCGCGGCCCACGCCGGCATCGAACCGGAACGGGGAGCCAACGCCGCCCTGGCCGCCGCCCACCTCGTCATCGCGATCCAGGCGCTGAACGGCCGTTGGGACGGCGTCACCCTCAACGTCGGTGTCGTGCGCGCGGGCAACCGGTTCAACATCGTCTGCCCCGCGGCGGAACTCCTCGTCGAAATACGCTCCGTCACCGAGGTCGGCATGCGCGAGGCGGTCGCCGCGCTCAGGGCGCTCGCCGGCCGGCCCGCCGTTCCCGGTACCGGCGCCGAGGTCCACGAGCTGGAATCCTGCCCGCCGATGGAAGAGACCGACGCCTCCCGCCGCATGCTGGCCCGGGCCCGGGACATCGGCGCGCGCCTCGGGCTGTCCTTCGGCGGGGCGGCGACGGGCGGGGTGGGTGACGCGAACACGATCGCCGGCTGCGGGGTGCCCACCCTCGACGGCCTCGGGCCGGTCGGCGGCGCCGACCACACCCCCGAGGAGTGGCTGGACACCGCCTCCGTCCCCGGCCGGGTCGCCCTGCTGGCGGAGCTGATCGCCGACCTCGGCGACGGCCGCCGCGGCTGACGCGGCCCCATGACGCTCCCGCACCGGTTTCATCGCGCCGTCGGCCGGTGCGGGAGCCCCCGCCGATCCGGGTGGGCCCGGGAGCCCGGCTCCGGCCGTCGGCACTAGGCTCGCGGCACGGGCCCGCGCCCGCTGACGAAGCGAAAGGAACCCACGATGGCCTCCGGCGCACTCGCCGACGTGATCCGGCAGAAGCTGGGCGACCTCAGTCCGGCCGAACGCAAGGTCGCCCGCGTCCTGCTGGCCAACTACCCGTCCGCCGGGTTCGAGACAATCGCCGTGCTCGCCGAACGGGCGGCCGTGAGCGCCCCCACCGTCATCCGCTTCGTCAACCGGATCGGCTACAAGGGGTTTCCCGACTTCCAGACGGCCCTGCGCGAAGAGCTCGACGAGCGCAACGCCTCGCCCCTGTCCCTGTACCAGTCCGCCGACCACGGCCGCTTCACCGAGACGGCGGACGGGGAGAACTCGCTGATCCAGCGGGGCGCCGGCGTCTTCAGCTCGGCCGTGGCCCAGACCCTCGCCGAGCTCCCGCCCCACGACCTGGAACGCGCGGTCTCCCTGCTGGCCGACGGCAAGCGGCGCATCGTCCTGGCCGGCGGCCGCTTCACGCATCTCTTCGCCCACTATCTGGGCCTGCACCTGATGCAACTGCGTGACGACGTCAAGCTGCTGCCCGCCCTCGACGTCGAGCGCACCGCGACCCTGGGCGCCCTCACCCGCCGTGACGTGCTGGTCGTCTTCGACTTCCGCCGCTATGAGCAGGACAAGGTCACCATGGCCGAACTCGCCGTGCGGCAGGGGGGAAAGGTCGTCCTGTTCACCGACAGATGGCTGTCCCCGGTCTCCGCGCACGCCGAGGTCGTACTGACCAGCCTCGTCACGACGCCGTCGCCGTACGACAGCTTCGTGCCGACGCTCGCGGTGATCGAGACCGTCGTCGCGGGGGTCGTCGCGGCGCTCGGCGAGGACGCGCCGGCGAGGCTGCGGCACACCGAGGAGATCGCGCGGCGCATGGGGCTGTAGCAGACACCTGTCCGCGCACCAGATTGCCATGTACTGTTCAATCACGCGTGGCTCTCCCTCCGCACGGACGGTGTTCTACGCGCGCAGACTCGACGCCCGCACCGCCTTCTCCCCACCCCTCACGGAGGTATGACGGATGCTCGGATCAAGACGTCCCCGCCGCCGCGTCGCCTGCGCGGCCGCCGTCCTCGGAATGCTCCTCGCCGGTGTGACGGCAGGTCAGGCCGATGCCGGCCCGGCCGCCACCGCGACCCCCCACCGCGTGCTCTTCGACAACACCAAGGCCGAGACCGCCGGCAACGCCGACTGGATCATCGGCACCAGCCAGCCCGACCCGCTCGGCCAGAAGGCGAACCCGACGGTCGAGACAGACTGGACCGGAGCCATCTCGGCCTGGGGCGTCGGCCTCCAGAAGACCGGCAACTACTCCCTCAAGACGCTGCCCGCGGGCAACACCATCACCTACGGGACCACGTCGGCGCTCGACCTCAAGAACTTCGACACGTTCGTGCTGCCCGAGCCGAACATCCTGCTCAGCGCGGCCGAGAAGACCGCCGTCATGACGTTCGTCAAGAACGGCGGCGGGCTCTTTCTCGTCTCCGACCACACCGGCGCGGACCGCAACAACGACGGCGCCGACGCGGTCAAGGTCATCAACGACCTCATGACCAACAACAGCGTCGACTCCACCGACCCCTTCGGCTTCTCCGTCGACGTCCTGAACATCGCCACCGACAACCCGAAGGCCATCACCTCCACCACCGACCCCGTCATCAACGGGTCGTTCGGCAAGGTCGGCGGAAGCATCATCCGCAACGGCACCACGGCCACGCTCAAGCCCGCCGACAACGCCGCGGTCAAGGGCGTCGTCTACCGCACCGGATACTCCGGCAACACGGGTGCCTTCTTCGCCACCAGCACCTTCGGCAGCGGCCGCGTAGCGTTCTGGGGCGACAGCTCCCCGATCGACGACGGGACCGGACAGGCGGGCAACACCCTCTTCAACGGCTGGGACGACCCCGCGGGCACCGACGCCGCCCTCGCGCTGAACGCCACCGAATGGCTCTCCGGGGCGAGCGGCAGCAGCGGAGGCGGCGGCACCTGCACCGCGGCCCAACTCCTCGGCAACCAGGGCTTCGAGTCGGGCAGCGCCCCCTGGACCGCGTCCACCGGCGTCATCAACAACGACCCGGCCGAACCCGCCCGCACCGGCAGCTACAAGGCCTGGCTGAACGGCTACGGCGCCGCCCACACCGACACCCTGTCCCAGTCGGTGACCATCCCCACCGGCTGCGCGGCCACCCTCGGCCTCTACCTCCACGTCGACACCGCCGAGACGACGACCACCACCGCGTACGACACCCTCAAGGTGCAGGTCCTCGACAATGCCGGCACCGTCCTCTCCACGCTCGGCACGTACTCCAACCTCGACGCGGGCTCCGGCTACGCCCTCAAGACGTTCAACCTGGGCGCGTACGCCGGGCAGTCGGTGACGGTGCAGCTGACCGGCACGGAAGGGTCCAAGCTCCAGACGTCGTTCGTCGTCGACGACACCTCGCTCAGCGTGAGCTGACGGATCGTGGGCCGCCGGCCAACCTTCCGTACTGGCAGGCGAGTTGCTGTGGCAGACTGCACGCCATGACGGCAGCGAAGCCCACCCCCCGGATCGACACCAGCAAGCCCCACCCGGCCCGCGTGTACGACTATCTCTTGGGCGGCAAGGACAACTACCCCGTGGACGAGGAAGTGGGGGAGCAACTGCCGCCCGAGGCGCGGGACGCGGCGCGCCAGAACCGTGAGTTCATGCACCGCGCCGTCGCATGGCTGGCGGGCAGCGGCCTCGACCAGTTCCTCGACATCGGCACCGGGATCCCGACCGCGCCGAACCTGCACCAGATCGTGCAGAAGGTCCGGCCCACGTCCCGCGTCGTCTACACGGACAACGACCCGATCGTCCTGAGGCACGCAGAAGCCCTGCTCGTCAGCCACCCCGAGGGCATGACCGACTACGTCCAGGCGGATGTGCGCGCACCGGGCGAGATCCTCGACCACGCCCGCAAGCTGCTCGACTTCGACCGGCCGATCGCGCTGTCGCTCATCGCGCTGATGCACTTCATCCCCGGTGAGCAGGAGCCGTACGACATCGTCGCCACGCTCCTCGAGGCGCTGCCCTCCGGCAGTTACCTCGTGCTGTCCCACGCGTCGTCCGACATCTATCCCGAGCTGGCCGAGCAGGTGACGGCCGAGTACGCGAAGGGCGGGATCGAGCTGGGGTTCCGGACGAGGGACGGGGTCGGCCGCTTCTTCGCCGGGCTCGACCTCGTGGAGCCCGGTCTCGTGACGGCGACGGAGTGGTACCGGGGCACGGACGCGCCGCCCGCGGAGGCCGGCGGGATCTACGCCGGGGTGGCGCGCCTGCCGTAGGGCAGGTCAGCGGCGGTGTCCCGGTGGGCGCTGCACTTAGTGTTCGCCCCATGGCTGGAGACGCGGAGAAAAAAAGCGAGCTGCTCGACACGCTGCGCGAGCGGCTGAAGGAGCGCATCTACGCGGCGATCACCATGGTCGCCGTGGTCGTGGGTCTCGCGCAGAACCCGCACACGGAGCACTGGACCGCCGCCGTCTACGTGGCGGGCACCGCGGTCGGCCTGTGGCTGGCCACCCTCGTGGCGGACGTGCAGTCGCACCGCGTCGTGCACAAGCGCTTCCCGGGCCGCGCCGAGGTGCGGCACATGCTGTACGTGACCAGCCCCCTGCTGTCGTCCGCGGCCGGGCCCCTTCTCATGGACGCGCTGTCCGCGACCGGCGCCCTCCACCTCAGCACCGCCCTGTGGACCGCGGTCGGCGCGGACATCGCGGGGCTCGCCGCCTGGGGCTACGCGGGCGGCCGCCGGATGGGCGGCGGGCTGCTCGTGTCGTGCCTGGCCGCCGTGGTCGACGCGGCGATCGGCGTCGGAGTGGTGGGGGTGAAGCTGGTCGCCGGGCACTGAGCGCGCCCCGCGTACGCGGCCGGCGCACCCCGCGTCACGGGTGGCCGGCCGGACCCGGATCTCAGGGGCGGGCAGGCGCGGAATCCGCGGACCGCATGCTGTCCGCCTCGTCGAACAGAAGGCGCAGCGCCACCTCCCGGTAGTGGCGCACGTGCGTGAGCGCGCACGCCGCCGCCGCCTCGGCGTCGGCCGCGGCGATCGTCTCGTAGAGCCGGCGGTGCTCCTCGTACACCGAGCCGGCGTCGTCGATCTGGTGGAACAGCCAGTGCAGCCGGCCCTCCAGCGGTTCGAGCGTCGCGGCCAGCAGTTCGTTGCCCGCGGTCTCGACGATGTGGTGGTGGAAGGCGGTGTTGGCGTGCGAGATCCGCTCGGGGCGCCCGGCCAGCGTGGCCTTGCGGGCGGTCTCGAGCAGGCGCTTCATCGTCCGTAGCTGAGCCGCGTCCGCGTTCTCCGCGGCGCGCCGTGCCGCCAGGACCTCCAGCGCCTCGCGCATGTCGAAGAGGTTCACCACGTCCTGGCGCGAGAGTTCCTTGACGACGATGCGCCGTGGCGAGAGGGCCTGGAGGAAGCCCTCGCTCATCAGGATGCGGATGGCCTCGCGCACCGGGATGCGGGAGACGCCGAACTCCTCGGCCACGTCCCGCTCCACCAGCCGGTCGCCCGGTTTGAGCCGGCCGGTGATGATCTGGTCGCGGATCCCCTCGCAGACCTGGTCCCGCAGCCACACGGTCCCGGTCAGGGGCGCGGCGCCCCGGGTCTGGGCCTGTGTCATATGTCCTCCCCGAAAAGTTGCTCTTACGGTATACCAAACGCTTGACGGGGCTCTGGAGTTCCCTCATTGTTTGGGATGCCATAACGCGGAAGTTGCACGTCAGCACGTACCCGAAGTCCATCGTTTCGAGGTCCGCCATGTCGAAGATCAACCAGATAAACACCGCAAGCGAGAGACCAGAGGCCGACGGGGTCGCCACCTCCGTCGCCCGGCCCTCCCGCACCCGCTGGAAGGTGTTCCTCCTTCTTCTCGGCGTAGTGTCGCTCAACTACATCGACCGAGGCTCGGTCTCGGTGGCTCTGCCGCTCATCACGAAGGACCTGCACCTCACCAAAGAGGTCACCGGCTTCGTCCTCAGCGCGTTCTTCTGGACGTACGCTCTCATGCAGATCCCCAGCGGCTGGCTCATCGACCGCTTCGGCCCCCGGTACATGGCCGGCGGCGCCTGCATCGGCTGGGGCGCCGCGACCGGTCTCACCGCCGCGGCCACCGGCGTCGGCTCCCTCCTCGGGTTCCGCCTGCTCCTCGGCGCCGTCGAGGCGCCGGTCATGCCCGCCGGCGGCAAGCTCAACGCCAACTGGCTGCCCGCCAAGGAGCGCGGCCGTGGCGCCGTACTGATGGACGGCGGCGCGCCGCTCGGCTCCGCGCTCGGCGGCATCGCCATCTCCGGCCTCATCGCCTGGACCGGCAGCTGGCGCATCAGCTTCGTCGTCGCCGGTGTCCTCACCGCGGCCATCGGCTTCTTCGCCCTCTGGTTCCTGCGTGACACCCCGCGCGCCCACCGCGGCGTCAACGCGGCCGAGGCCGACTTCATCGACGCCGCCCACGCGGCCGAGGACGCCGCTGTCGGCACCGACAAGCGCAACCCACTCAGCGCCTACCTCAAGTACCGCTCCTTCTGGGGCATGTGCCTCGGCTGGATGGGCTTCAACGGCGTCTTCTACGGCATCCTCACCTGGGGCCCGCTCTACCTCTCGGAGACCAAGGGCTTCGACATCAAGACCATCGGCTGGTCCACCCTCGCCATCTTCGGTGCGGGCTTCGTCGGTGAGCTCATCGGCGGCTGGATCAACGACCGCTGGCAGGCCACCGGCGCCAGTGTCAACCGTGTGATGCGCACCCTCATGGGAGTGGCCGGCGTCGCCGTCGTCGCCGGACTCCTCGGTGTCGTCCTCGTCCCCGACGCCATGACCGCCGTCGCGCTGCTCTCCGGCGTGCTCTTCTTCCTGCGCTGGGCCGGCCTCTTCTGGTCCCTGCCGTCCATCCTCGGCGGCCGTGCGAACGCCGGCGTCGTCGGCGCGGCCATGAACCTCTCCGGCAACATCGCCGGAATCGTCACCCCCATCGCCGTCGGCTTCATCGTCGGCGGCACCGGGTCCTACACCTGGGCGCTCCTCTACTTCGTCGGCGCCGGTGTCCTGTTCACCCTCTCGTCCCTCGTCATCGACTACTCGAAGAGGCTTGCCACCCGATGACCAGCAACACGCCCCGCCTGGGCATGCTCACCCCGTCGTCCAACACCGCCCTGGAGCCGGAGACCTACAAGCTCCTGCACGGCACGGACGCCGCGACCGCCCACTTCGCCCGTGTGCCCGTCACCCGCATCGCGCTCGACGGCGACAGCGACTCCCAGTTCGACCTGGAGCCGATGCTCGCCGCCGCCCGCCAGCTCGCCGACGCCAAGGTCGACGTGATCGCGTGGAACGGCACCTCGGGCTCGTGGCTCGGCATCGAGCGCGACCGCGCGCTCGCCGCCGCGATCACCGCCGAGACCGGGATCCCCGCCACCACCTCCACCCTCGCCCTCCTCGACGCCTGCAAGGCGTACGGCGTCACCCGGCTCGGGCTCGCGCTCCCCTACACCCGCGACGTGTGCGACCAGATCGTCGCGACGTACGCGAAGGAAGGCATCGAGTGCTCCCTCGCGGAGCCGTTCGACGAGGACGACAACGAGGCCTTCGGCCGGATCCCCGCCGCCGACGTCGCCCGTCAGATCGAGCAGGCGGCCGAGGGCGACACCCACGCCGTGACGGTCCTGTGCACGAACGTGCACGGCGCCGGTGAGGCCGACCGGCTCGAACAGACCCTGGACATCCCGGTGTTCGACTCGGTCACCGTCACCCTCTGGAAGGCCCTCGAACTCGCGGGCGCCGCGCCCCGGATCACCGGCCACGGCGACCTGCTGCGCTCGGGCAGCCTGCGCGCCCTGATCCAGGACACCCTGACCGGCCTGCTCGCCGAGACGGGCGCCGACCGCACCACGTTCCGCGTGGACCTGCCGGAACACGACCTGAACGTCGACATCACGGCCGGCGAGGCCCTCGGCACCGGAGTCCGTTCCATCCGCCGCGACTCCTCGCTCGACCAGCGGCGCCTGAACACCGTCGAGTGGCTCGAAGAGAACCGCCGGACGCTGATCCAGCCGCACTTCAACGAGGCGCCCAACCCGCCGCAGGCCCTGATCGACGTCTACGGAGTGAAGGCCCAGATGCTCGCCCCCGTCGAGACCGGCGGAGCGATGACCGGCTGGATCTCCGTCCACAGCCTCTCCGAGCGCGCGTGGACACCCACCGACACCGCCGCGATCGAGGCCGCTGTCACCCGCATCCGTACCGCCCTGTAACACAAGGAGCTGCCCCCCATGAAGGACATCAAGATCGCCCTCGGAGTCGACGTCGACGCCGTCGCCGGCTGGCTCGGCAGTTACGGCGGTGAGGACTCCCCGAACGACATCCAGCGCGGTGTCTTCGCCGGTGAGGTCGGCACCCCGCGCCTGCTCAAGCTGTTCGAGCGCTACGGGATCCGCACCTCGTGGTTCATCCCCGGTCACTCGATCGAGACGTTCCCCGAGCAGACCCGCATGGTCGTCGAGGCGGGCCACGAGGTCGGCGCGCACGGCTACTCGCACGAGAACCCCATCGCGATGACGCCCCAGCAGGAGGAGGACGTCCTCGCCAAGTCCGTCGAACTCATCGAGGAGTTCACCGGCCGCAAGCCCAAGGGCTACGTCGCCCCCTGGTGGGAGATGTCCGAGTCCACCGCCGCCCTGCTCCACAAGTACGGCTTCTCCTACGACCACTCGCAGAACTACCGGGACTTCACCCCCTTCTACGCCCGCGTCGGCGACTCCTGGACGAAGATCGACTACAAGGCCGAGGCCAAGGACTGGATGAAGCCCCTCATCCACGGCCGCGAGGTCGACCTCGTCGAGTTCTGCGGCAACTGGTACGTCGACGACCTGCCGCCCATGATGTTCAACAAGCACTCCCACAACAGCCACGGCTACGTGTCCCCGCGCGCCCTGGAGCAGGACTGGAAGGACCAGTTCGACTGGGTCCACCGCGAGCTCGACTACGCGGTCATCCCCGTCACCCTGCACCCGGACGTCTCCGGCCGCCCCCAGGTGCTGCTGATGCTGGAGCGCTTCATCGAGTACGTCTCGTCGCACGAGGGAGTGTCCTTCTGCACCCTGGAGGACGCGGCCGACGACTTCCGCCGCCGCTTCCCGTTCGAGTCCTCGGAGCGGCCCGCCGACATGCGATGAGTTCCGCGGGGGCCGACAGTCACAGAGAGGACGGACGGCCCCATCGCGGAGGTAGGACCATGACCACGTACGTGTTGATCCCCGGAGCCGGCGGCTCGGCCTGGTACTGGCATCCGGTCGGTGCGGAACTGAGCCGCCGGGGGCACGACGTGGTGGCCGTGGATCTCCCCGGCCCCGACCCGGGGGCCGGGCTCCCCGAGTACGCCGACCTCGTCGTCGACGCGGTCGGCGACCGCAGCGACCTCGTCGTGGTGGGCCAGTCGCTCGGCGCGTACACGGCGCCCCTGGTCTGCGCGCGACGGCCCGTGTCGCTCCTCGTGCTGGTCAACGGGATGATCCCGCGGCCCGGCGAGACACCGGGGGAGTGGTGGGCCCACACCGGGCAGGAGGCCGCCCGCCGCGCGAACGACGTCCGCGAGGGCCGCGACCCCGACGCCGAGTTCGACCTGGCGACGTACTTCCTGCACGACCTGTCACAGGAGCAGATCGACGCCTCGGCGGAACACATGCAGGAGGAGTCCGAGGCGGTCTTCGCGACGCCGTTCCCCCTGGACGCGTGGCCGGCGGTGCCCACGCGCGTGGTGGCCGCCCGAGGCGACCGGTTCTTCCCCGCCGAGTTCCAGCGCCGGGTCGCACAGGACCGGCTCGGCATCACCCCCGACGAGGTGCCGGGCGGGCACCTGACGGCGCTGAGCCACCCGAAAGAACTCGCCGACCTGCTGGAGAGCTACCTCCACGCCGTAGCGTCGATGCCATGACGCAGCCTCTCTACTCCCGGATGTACCTCACGGCCTACGACACCTCCGCCCACGACCTCTACGACCGGACGAGGACGGGGTTCCTGCTCCGCGCCGCCGTTCTCGCCGAGCTGGCGATCCGTGGCCACCTCGCCGAGTCCGGCGGCGACGTGACGGTCGCGACGCCCGGCCCGACCGGAGACCCGGTCCTCGACCTCACCCTCGACCGTGTCGCGGGCGACCGGCGCGGCTGGAAGTCCTGGATCAAGCACGACCGCAAGGAGACCCTGCTCGCGGTCGAGGACCGGCTCGCGGCCCAGGGCGTGCTGGCCGTCGAGGACAAGAAGTCCTTCGGCCGGACCCGGCGCGCTGTCACTGTCAGAGACGCCTCCGCCGTCACCTCCCTCCAGGCCACGGCGGCCGGACTCCTGCACGGCGCCGAACCCGCCGCGCGGATCGCGCCCGCCGACGCCGCACTGGTCGCCCTCGCCGTGGCCGGCGGCATCCGGTCCGTCGTCTCCCGTGCCGAAGCCCACGCCCGCAAGCACCGCGTCGAGGAGCTGACCGCGCGGCTCGACGCCGTGGCACCCGGTCTGGGCAAGGCGATCGGCGGCCTCGGCATGACGATGGTGGCCGCACAGGGCGGCATGGGCGGCGCCTGACACGGACGGCGGGGTTCGCCCCGCCGCCGTACGACGGAATGCGGCGAGAGGCCTTACGGCAGGCCCTGCTTGTCGTCGGCGCCGAACCGCGCGTAGTGCACGAACGCCGGGCGCAGCCCCCGGCGTTCGTACAGGCGCCGCGCTCCCTCGTTCGCGGCCAGCGTGCCGATGAGCAGGTCGGCGACGCCCAGGCGGTCCAGCTCGGCGTCCACCCGGTCGAGCAGGAGCGTGCCGATGCCCGCGCCCCGCTCGGACGGCAGGACGGACAGCGTCTGGAGCTCGGCGATGCGGCTGCCGGTGACCCAGGTGTCGTCGGGCCCCTCCTCCATCTGCACGAACGCGTAGCCGACGAGGAGACCGTCCCGCTCGGCGAGCAGCACGAACGAGCCCTCGTCGAGGATCCAGCGCCGGTAGCAGCCCCGCCGCAGCTCCCAGGACTCCTCGTCGGTGAAGTACGTGAACCCGGGCTGCACGGCCTGGTGGTGGGCGTGGAGGGCGAGCCACAGGGGCCCGAGGCGGTCGATGAACTCGGCCCCTCCCTTGCGGACGGTGACGCCGTCGGGGGTGGGCCGGGCCTGGCTCGTGTCCACGGACTTCTCGCCTCTCGTATGCCGGATCGGGGCGTACGGGACCTCACCGCTCGATGTGAGCGGTTACTACCCGTCAAATCGTCGCCGCCATAGTAAAAGACAGAAACACCGCGGGCCCCCTTGCGGGTGGATAGCAAACGCTTACATGCTGTCGCGCAGCCGGCACACCACTCCGATGTCCTTGCTTCTCATGGGAGTTGACCGATGCGCCCTGCCCGACGCCCCCTGCTCTCCCCGTACGCCGCCGCACCCGCGCCGGACGGCGCCACCTCCCCGTTCGCGCCGTCCGCCCTCGGAGCGTTCGCGCCCGGGCGCCGCTCGGTCCTCGCCGGCCTCGTCGGGGCCGGGGCCGCCGCCCTGCTCGGAGCGGGCGGCGCCGTCGCCGCCGAAGGAACCCCGGGCACCGCCGTCGCCGCCGAAGGAACCCCCGGACCCGGCGGCGACACCCTCCTCGTCAAGGCGTTCGCCGACGCCGAGACCGAACGCAAGCGGCTCGCCCGCTCCCTGCGCTCCAGCGACTTCATCCCCACCGGCCGCTACGCCCGGCCCGGCGCGCCCGTCACCGTGACCGTCCGCCCCGCCGGCGACGCCGTGCCGACCCTGCACATCGGCACGTACGACTACTACCACCCCGACAAGGCCCTCCAGGAACCCCGCGCCTTCCCGCTGCGGCCCGGCCGCAACACCGTCACCGACGCCCACGGAGGCCCGCTCTACCTGAGCTTCGCCGGATACGGCGAGCGCGCCGCCGTCACCTTCGGAGCGGACACCCCGCACATGGCCGTCTTCGAGCTCGGCCGCACCGACGAGGCCGCGTTCCAGCGCCAGTTGGACGCGATCACCGACGTGCCGTGGGTCGAACTCACCACAGGACAGGCCATCCTCACGCTGACCCGCGAGGGCGCGCTGCTCTACCGGGGCGAGGACCACGCCGCCCTCATGACGCTCTTCGACACCGTCATCGACTCCCACGCCCGCATCAGCGGCCTCGACGGACGCGGACCGCTCGACAAGCCCAAGGCGGGCCGCTACCACTTCAACGAGGTCAGCCGCGTGCCGAACGGCGTCGGCGCCTACGCCTGGCACGGCTACAACGGCTTCCCGCGCGCCTACATGGACCGGCTGTGCACGGTGCAGGGACTCACCACGCGCGGGTGGGGCCTCTACCACGAGCTCGGCCACCTCCACCAGCAAGCCGCCTACCAGGCCGACCAGTTGACCGAGGTCACCGTCAACATCTACTCCCTGGCCGCCCAGCGCACCCTCGGCCGGCCCTCCAACCTCCTCACCGTCGACCCCAGGACCGGCCTGAACCACTACCAGACGGCCCTGCCCAAACTCGGCACCGCGGGACTCGCCTACGAGAAGTCCTTCGGCGCCTACGAGAAGCTGATCCCGCTGCGGCAGCTGGAGCTCGCCTTCGGCGAGGACTTCTGGCCGCGGCTGCACCGGCTCGTGCGCGAGGAGCACCAGGACGACGCGCCCGTCGACGACTACACCCACGACCCGGTCGTCAACGCCCGCCAGTACCTCGCCCTGGCCTCCAACGCCAGCCGCGTCGCGGGCCGCGACCTCACGGAGTTCTTCGTCCGCAGCTGGGCCTTCCCGCTCGACGCGGCCGGCGTCGAGGCCCTCGCCGCACTGAAGCTGCCGAGGCCTGCCGTCGACCCGAGCACGCTCACCGACTGATCCGGAATCCGTACGACACCACGAGATCCGAGGAGAGACGATGAAGCCGCTACGTCTGGCCACCGCCGCCGGAGCCGCCGCACTGCTCACCCTGGGCGCGGCGGGGCAGAGCTGGGCCTCGACGCCCACCGTCCGCTGGACGACGGGCGCGCCCACGCCCGTCACCAAGCTGACCCTGCCCATGTCGTTCGAGTCGGCTCCCGACGCGTCCGGCATCTACTTCGCGTACTACACCACCCTGGAGAGCGGGACCCGGCCCTACGCCGGTTTCCAGCCCAAGCCGGCCGTCAACGGACAGCCCACCCTCCAGGCCATCTTCAGCTCCTTCAACGCCAACGCCACCACCACGGACAGCCACTGCAAGTACGGGGCCGACGGCGGCGCGGGCGTCAGCTGCGCCGTCCAGTTCCCCTACACGAAGGGCACGATGTACGCCGTCGAGCTGGAACGCGTCAGCGACGACGGCACGACCCAGCTGATGAACGGCGAGGTCGTCAACACCGAGACGGGCGCCGGCGTGGCGCACATCGGCAGCTTCCGGCTCCCGGTCGCCTCGGGCCGCTTCAAGGCCGCCGACCAGGGCTTCATCGAGCCGTATCTGACGGCGGGCTGCGCACAGCAGGTCACCGTCACCTACGGCAGGCCCGTCGGCACGGAGGGCGGCACCACGTACACCGGAAGCCTCCCCACCGTCACCGACCCCGCGTCGGGCAGCTGTCTGAGCAGCACGTCGACGGACACCCCGGACGGGCGCCAGGTCACGGTGACGGGTGACAAGTTCACGCCATGAGGCTGAACCCGTCACGTCATGGCGGCGGACATGACCCCCTATCGTGGAGCCATGTCCGCCCCTGAACTGATCCGTATCGTGTCCCGCGACTCGCCCATGGCGCTGGCCCAGGTGGAGCGCGTACGCACCGAACTCGCCGCCCTGCACCCGGGAATCCGCACCACGGTCGTCCCCGTCAAGACGACCGGCGACAAGTGGATGGGCGATCTGTCCCTGGTCGAGGGGAAGGGGGCGTTCACCAAGGAGGTGGACGCCGCCCTGCTCGCCGGCGAGGCCGACCTCGCGGTGCACTGCGTCAAGGACGTGCCCGCCGACCGGCCCCTGCCCGCCGGCACGGTGTTCGCCGCGTTCCTCGCACGGGACGACATCCGGGACGCCCTGATCCACCCCGGCGGCCTGACCCTCGACGAGCTGCCGCCCGGCACCCGCATCGGCACCTCGTCCGTGCGCCGGATCGCCCAACTCGCCGCCGCCCACCCGCACCTCGAATGCGTCCCGATGCGCGGCAACGCGAACCGGCGCCTGGAGAAGCTCGCGGCGGGCGAGGCCGACGCGCTCCTGCTGGCCGCCGCAGGGCTCGAACGCATCGGGCGCACCGACGTGATCACCGAGATCCTGTCGACGGACGTCATGTGCCCGCCGATCGGCGCGGGCATCCTGGCCCTTCAGTGCCGCGAGGGCGACACCGAGGTGATCGACACGATCTCCGGGCTCGGCGACCCCGACGCCTACCGCGAGGCGAGCGCCGAGCGCATGTTCCTGCACGTGCTCCAGGGCCACTGCAACAGCCCGATCGCCGGATTCGCCCGGGCGGAGCGCGGCGGCGGCCTGTCGCTGCGCGCCTGCGTGTTCACCCCCGACGGGAAGACGATCCTCAACGCGCACGAGTGGGCGGGACCGCTCGACCCCGCCACGCTCGGCACCTCCGTCGCCGTGGCGCTGCTGCGCCAGGGGGCGCGTGAGCTGATCGACTCGATCGCGCACTGAGCGCCCGGGCGCCCCTGCGGCCCGGGCCCGGCGTTCAGACGGTCGCGGTGGCGGCGTACGTCCAGAAGTCCCGCATCAGCTGCGGCGGGGTCGGGCCGGTCATCTGCACCTGCGTGAGCAGGACGCTGACCGCGCCCGTGGACGGGACGAGGTGCGCCGCCGTGCCGGTGCCGCCGACCCAGCCGTAGCGGCCCATGACGTTCCACGGATCGACGGGCGCCACGTCGACCGACCCGCCGAACCCCCAGCCCTGTCCCTCCATGAACAAGCCACTCGCCTCGCGCTGCGCGGGCGTCAGATGGTCCGTGGTCATCTGCCGCACCGCGTCGGCCGACAGCAGGCGCCGCCCGCCGACCGTCCCTTCCGCGAGCAGCATCCTGGCGAACGCGTGCAGGTCGTCGACCGTCGAGACGAGCCCGCCCGCACCCGACGCGAACCTCGGGAGACTGCTCCACTGCCCGTCAGGAGCGTCCACCGCTTCGAGGCCGCCCTCGGGCAGGGGACGGTAGGACGTGGTGAACCGGTCGAGTTTGCCGGCGGGTACCTCGAACCCGGTGTCGGTCATCCCCAGCGGCTCGAAGACGCGCTCGGCCAGGAAGTCGGGCAGCGCGCTCCCCGACACCCGCGAGATCAGCACCCCTTGGATGTCGGAACACGTGTTGTACAGCCACGCCTCACCGGGCTGGTGAAGCAGAGGGACGTGGGCCAGGTCCGCCATCCACTCGTCCGGCGGCGGCACCAGCTGCGGCGAGAGACCGTTCTTCTGCACCCCGAACAGCGCCTGGACCGCCGGCAGCGAGAAGTCGGACGGGAAGCCCCACCCCGCGCGGAACGTCAGCAGGTCGGCCACCGTGATCGGCCGGACCGCGGGGACCACGTCGATGACCGGGGCGTCCGGCGTGCGGACCACGACCGGCTTCGCGATCTCCGGCAGCCACCGGTCGACCGGGTCGTCGAGCCCGATGCGCCCCTCGTCGACGAGCATCATCACCGCCGCGGCAGTGACCGGCTTCGTGACGGACGCGATCCGGAAGATCGAGTCCCGGGCCATCGGCGCACCCCCGCCGAGGCCGCCCGAGCCGGCCGTCTCCACCTCCACCCGGTCACCCCGGGCGACCAGGGCCACCGCTCCCGGCAGCGAACCGTCACGGACGTGCGGCGCGAAAATGTCCTGCAAGCTGGTCATCGGTCCACCTTCTCGAGTGCGGGGGTCGAAGGGAAGACTCCCCGTACGGCGCACAATCATCGGTCCGGGCGCGGCCGTCGCACCCGAAAGGCGGCGGGGAGGAAGCCGGATGAGCGAAGAGGCGACAGTGATGCGGCCCTGGCGGTTCGTGATCTGGTTCGGCACGGTCAGCCTGCTCGCCGACTTCGTCTACGAGGGCGCCCGCTCGGTGACCGGCCCGCTCCTCGCCTCGCTGGGCGCGTCGGCGGCGCTCATCGGAGTCGTGACGGGAGCGGGCGAGGCGGCGGCGCTCCTGCTGCGCCTCGGCTCGGGACCGCTCGCCGACCGCAGCGGCCGGTTCTGGGGCTGGGCGATCGCCGGCTACGCCCTGACCGTCGCCAGTGTCCCCGCGCTCGGTGCGACGGGGGTGCTCTGGATCGCGTGCGTCCTCGTGATCGCCGAGCGGGTCGGCAAGGCGGTCCGCGCACCCGCCAAGGACACGCTGCTCTCGCATGCGACGGCCGCCACCGGGCGCGGCAGGGGATTCGCCGTGCACGAGGCGATGGACCAGGTGGGCGCGCTGATCGGCCCGTTGACCGTGGCGGGGATGCTGGCCCTGACGGGCGACGACTACGGACCCGCGCTCGGGATCCTCGCCCTGCCCGGCATCGCGGTCCTCGCGCTCCTGTTCCGGCTTCGCCGCCAGGTCCCCGACCCGGCGGCCTACGAACGCGCCGTGACGCGCGACGCCGAGCGGCAGGAGCCGGGCGCCCGCCTGCCCCGCGCGTTCTGGGTGTACGCGTCCTTCACGGCGGCGACCATGGCGGGCTTCGCCACGTTCGGTGTGCTCTCGTTCCACATCGTCGCGCGCGGCCTGCTGCCCACGGCGGCCGTCCCCCTGCTCTACGCGGCCGCGATGGCCGTCGACGCCCTCGCCGCGCTCGCCACCGGGTGGGCGTACGACCGGGTCGGGCCCCGCGTGCTGATCGTCCTGCCGCTCCTCTCGGCGGCCGTGCCCGCGCTCGCGTTCACCGACTCCCTCGCCCCGGTCGTCCTCGGCTCCCTGCTGTGGGGTGCGGCGACCGGCGTACAGGAGTCCACCCTGCGCGCGACCGTCGCTGACCTCGTCGCACCGGGCCGCAGGGCGACGGCCTACGGAGTCTTCGCGGCGTTCGTGGGCGCGGCGGCGTTCGCCGGCGGGGCGCTGACCGGGGTGCTCTACGACGTGTCGATCCCGGTGCTGATCGCGGTGGTGGCCGCGATCCAGGCGGCGGCCGTCGTCCTCCTGGCGGTGAGCGGCGGCATGCGCCGCCGTGCGTGAGCGACCCGTCAACCCCTCGGCGGTGTCCTCCAGTTGGCGTGGCGGCCGGGCCACCATCAGGTGAACCACCACGCGAGAGGGGCGGATTCGGCCGCACGTCTCGGCGCGGGCGGCGAGTTACGCATAGGCTCGGCGCATGCTGCGCCTCGTCGATGCCCCCTCGGGCCGTCCCGTCGCTCCGGTCATGCATCGGAGCGTGGTCCGCATCGGTGTGCCCGTGGCGCTGCCCGAGGACGGCGAGACCCTGTCCGACGTACGGGCGATGCTGACCGCCGACATCCTCACGCGCGTCCTCGAACTGTCGGGAACGATCGCGTACACGGGGCTGATCTGCCCCGACGCGTCCGACGAGCGGCGCGAGGCGCTCCAGGCGCGGGCCGCCGAGCTCGGCATGCACCCCGCCGCCGCGCACGGTGACGAGCGCGGCACCGCGCACGACCTTGGCGGCCCGTTCGCCGTCCGGGTCGTCGGCCCCCGGGACACGACGCGCGAGGTCAACGGTTCGGGCGGCGACGTCATCCGGCTCGCCGTCGGCGACGCCCGGGCCGCCGACGGCGCGACGGAGGGCGGCCACGACCCCCTGGCCCTGCGCCTCGCCCTGCTGACCGAGCCGCGCACCGAGCCCGTCCACCTCACACCCGCGTCCGTGGCCGCCGCCCACCACACGCTGCTGCGCTGGCGCCACGCGGTGGCCACCTGGGCGGACAGCCCGTCCCGCCCCATGCCGGGCCCGGCCCGCGACACCATCCGCGACTGCCTGGAGGACGACCTCGACCTGCCCGGCGTGCTGCGCACCCTGCACCAACTCGAACACTCCGGGGACGCCCCGGCCGGGGCCCTGTTCGAGACGTTCGCGTACGTGGACCGGGTGCTGGGCCTGGACCTCGTACGCGACGTCGGCCGGGGCCCGGCCCCGACCCGGCCGCTCACCTAGGGCGTGTTTTGAAAGCCCCGCCTGCCCCGCGACGCCTGGCACGCACTCCCCCACTCTCGGCTTCGCTCGAGCGGGGGGACCCCCATGCGGCGTTGCCGAAACGTCCGAGTGGCTCCGCCACTAGGGCGTGTTTCAGAAGTGGATCAAGGTCGTGCGATGATCACGTTTCGTGGCTCGGGGAGATCTGACAGACGCTCAGTGGGCGGTGCTGGAGCCGTTGATGCCGCGGGGCGTCAAGTCCGGCCGTCCTTCAGTGCATACCAAGCGGCAGCTGATCAATGGCATACGGTTCCGGACTCGGACGGGCATACCGTGGCGGGACCTGCCCGAACGCTATGGGCCCTGGGGGACGGTGTACGGGCTGTTCCGCCGCTGGCAGCGGGATGGCACCTGGCATCGCATCTTCGAGCAGCTCCAGGCCCGGGCCGATGCGGAGGGCCTGATCGCCTGGGACGTCTCCGTGGACTCGACGGTCGCTCGTGCCCACCAGCACGCGGCCGGTGCCCGCAAAAAGGGGAGCTGCAGGTCGAAGCGCCCGGCGGTGTCTTCACCGAGCCCGCCGACCACGGGCTCGGACGCTCCCGCGGCGGGCTGACCACCAAGCTCCACCTGGCCGTCGAGCAGGCCCAGAAGCCGATGTCGCTGGTGATCACGGCCGGGCAGCGTGGGGACTCCCCACAGTTCCAGGTCGTCCTCGGCCGCATCCGCGTGCCCCGGATCGGTCCCGGGCGCCCGCGCACCCGGCCCGACAAGGTTCGCGCCGACAAGGCATACGGCTCCCGCGGGAACCGCGCCTATCTGCGCCGACGCGGTATCTGCTGCACGATCCCGGAGAAGCGCGATCAGATCGCCAACCGCAAGAAGCGCGGCTCCCACGGAGGCCGGCCGCCGAAGTTCGACAAGGTCGACTACAAGGAACGCCATGCGGTGGAGTGCGGAATCAATCGCCTCAAGCGCCACCGCGCAGTCGCTACGAGATACGACAAGCTTGCCGTCCGCTACGAGGCGACGGTGCTGGTCGCGGCCATCAACGAGTGGCTGTGACCAGCGCCTTCGGGCGTCAGTCGACTATGGCGTCAAGCTCCACTTCGACGAGCCAGTCGGGATCGATAAAGCGTGAGACCTCAACGAAGGTGCAGGCCGGCCGGACAGATGCGAATCGCTCTCCGTGTGCTCGCGCGGCGTCCTTCCAACGAGTCACGTCCGTGAGCATGATGCGGGTGCGCACAACGTCCCCCAGCGAGGCCCCGGCTGCCGTCAGTGCAGCCTCTGCAATGTCTAGACACCTCACGATTTGGGCATAGACGTCGCCTTGCCCCACGGTCATCCCGTCGTCCCCAATGGGGGCGGTGCCGGCAACCGCGATGTGCGCCCCTTTCCGAATTGCCCGGGAAAATCCGATTTGGGGTTCAAGTGGTGAGCCAGAACTGATCAACTGCCGAACAAGATCCATCGGGCCATGCTCCCAGATCACGGCACTTTCAAAACACCCCCTAGGACGCTCCGGCGCCTTGCGATCGCACGCACCAGACGCCGCGGGGCCCGCCCTCCGGGCGGACGACGCTACTTTCGAAACACGCCCTAGAAGGGCGTGTCGGGGGGAGTCACATCTTCTCAGCACCCGCCTTGATCGCCTCGCGGATGCGGGTGTACGTGCCGCAGCGGCAGATGTTGCGGATCTCGTCGAGGTCCGCGTCCGTGATCTCACGGCCGGACTCCGCCGCACGGCGCACCTTGGCGACCGCCGTCATGATCTGACCGGGCTGGCAGTATCCGCACTGCGCGACATCGAGGTCGAGCCAGGCCTCCTGCATCGGGTGGAGGTCCTTGCCCACGGTGGCGGGCAGACCCTCGATGGTGGTGACCTCGTCGTCGGCGCCTATCTTCGACACCGGCACCGAACACGGGTTGAACGCCTTGCCGTTGATGTGCGACGTACAGGCCTGGCAGACACCGAGGCCGCAGCCGTACTTGGGACCTGTGACGCCGAGCAGGTCGCGCAGGACCCACAGGAGCCGTACGTCGTCCTCGGCCTCGACCGTGATCTGCTCGCCGTTGAGCTTGAAGGTGTGACTGGGCATGGCGGGACTCCTCAGAAGGCGCGGTCGAGACCGTCGGTGGGGGACTGGGGCGTGGACGGTTCGAGCGGCAGCGGGTCGAAGGAGAGAGTGGCGTGGTTGACGGGGAAGCTGGTCGGGAGGGTGCCCGTGGCGCGGGCGTACGCGCAGGCGATCGCGGCGAACGCGGGCGCGACACCCAGCTCACCGGCCCCCGAGGGCTTGTCACCCGTGGACGGCATGACGATGACGCGCAGGTCGGGCGGGGTGTTCCACTGCCGCGTGTAGAAGTAGTTGTCCCAGCTGCCTTCGAGCGGGATGCCGTCCTTGATGTGCAGGCTCGACGTGAGGGCCATCGCAAGCGCGTCGTTGAGGCCGCCCATCATCTGGGCTTCCAGACCACGGGGGTTGATGGCGAAACCGGCGTCGACGACCATCAGGGCCCGGGTCACGCGCGGGCCGGTCACACCGTCCCTGACCTTGCGGTTCACGGTCTCCGGCCGGCAGTCGATCTCGACGAGTGAGGCGACCGCGCCTCGGTACTCCGTGTGCAGCGCGATCCCCTGCGCCACACCGTCGGGCAGCGCCCTGCCCCACTCCCCGGCCTCGGCCGCCTTGTCCAGGACGGCACGCAGCCGCTCCTCCTTGAGGAACTCCCGCCGGAACGCGACCGGGTCCTTGCCCATCTTCCCGGCGAGCTGGTCGACGATCAGCTCCCGCGCACACGCCACGTTCGGCGAGTAGATGTTGCGCATGCTGCCGGTGTTGAACTTCAGCGGCACCTCGTTGAGGAGCTGCGTGGTGACACCGAAGTTGTACGGCGTGGACTGCGTCAGCTGGAAGATGGTCTCGGCGAACGTCAGGTTGCCCGCCACAGGCAGCTTCGCCGCCGTCGACGTGATCATCTCGCCGAGCCCGTGTCCGAAGTCGGTCTCGGAGCTGGTGTGGCGCTGCTCGTAGCTGAGGACGTTGCCGAGGGCGTAGGTGGCGCGCACCCGCGAGACACACATCGGATGCGTCCTGCCCTGCCGGAAGTTGTCCGTCCGCGACCAGGACAGCTTGACCGGCTTGCCCATCTTCTGCGAGATCTCCGCGGCCTCGGCGGCGACGTCGTGGAAGAGGTGCCGGCCGAACGAACCGCCGCCCTCCACCACATGCACGGTGACGGCCGACTGCGGCAGGCCGAGCCGGTCGGCTATGTCACGCTGCGCCACGATCGGCACCTTGAGGCTCGCCCAGATCTCGGCACGGTCGGAGCGCACGTCGGCGATCGCGTTGTCCGGCTCCAGCGGGCTGTTGCTGGCGAACGCGAAGGTGAACTCGGCGTCGACCTTCTTGGTGAGGAGCGCCGGAACGGTCATCGGCAGCGCCGCCGCCCTGAGTTCGGCGAGGACGGTGTCGTCCGACTCCTTGTCGACGGTGCCGGGACCCCAGGTCACGTCCAGCGCCCGGAGCGCGTCGATGCACTGGCCGAAGGTCTCGCCCCGGACGGCCACGCCGTGCCGCAGCGTGGCGACATCGGTGACGCCCGGCATGGCCTTGACCGCGTCGGCATTGGAGACGGATACCACCGTGCCGTTGACCGTGGGAGGCCTGCGCACCATCGTCGGCTTGGCGTCCGGGACCCGGAGGTCCATCCCGAACTTCTTGCGCCCGGTCACGATGTCGCGTGCGTCGATCCGGTTGCGCGGGGTGCCGAGCACGGTGAACTCGGACGGGGACTTGAGGTGGGCGGCGGCGACGACCGCACGCGTGCTGGCGGCGGCCTCGGCGAGCGAGCCGTACGTCGCGCTCCGCCCCGAGCCGTGCTTGATCACGCCGTCCGCGGTGGTGAGTTCGGACTCCGGTACGCCCCACTGCTGCGCCGCCGTGGCGACGAGGCGCTGCCGGGCGACGGCCGCGGCGGAACGCACCGGGAGGTAGATGCTGCGCATCGAGTTGGAGCCGCCGGTCAGCTGGTTCATCAGCAGTTCCGGGCGGGCGTCGGCCAGGGACACCCGCACCTTCTCCAGGGGGAGGTCCAGCTCCTCGGCGATCATCATGGCGACCGCGGTCGTCATGCCCTGGCCGACCTCGGCGCGCGGGACGGCGAACGACGCCGTCCCGTCGGTGTGCACCTGCACCGAGATCAGACCGGACGTGGGCGCCGCCGCCAGGGTCTGCATGTCACCGAGGTCGAACAGCTCCTCGGGCTGCGGCAGTGACGGCACCGCCGCCTCGGCGGACTCACCGCCGGCCGCGTCGAGTCCGACCCGCGCGCCGACCGCGAGCGTCGGCGCGGCGAGCAGATACGCGAGCACCCTGCGCCGTCCGGGACCTGCGGGGCGAGCGGGTTCTGGGGAGTCTGTCGGGTCGTCCATGGGGGTGCCTCCCGGCGCGCACGATTGAGTTGATCAACCGGGCAGCCTAGGGCGCGGGCGGCGGCGAGCGCGAACGGACGGCGAAATCCGCACATCACTGCCACACACGTACGGACCCCGGTTCAGCGCAGCGGCACGTCGAGGCGGGCCTTGCGGTGGCTGAACGTGGCCAGGGAGTGCGGGCCGTGGTAATTGCCGAGACCGCTCTCGCCGACCCCGCCGAACGGCAGCTCGGGGACGCGGAGATGGGCCATCGGCAGCCCGAAGCCGAGACCGCCCGAGGACGTCTCGTCGGCGAGGCGGCGCCGGGTGGTCTCGTTCTCCGTGAAGCCGTAGAGGGCGAGCGGCTTGTCGCGGTCGTTGATGAAGGCGATGGCCTCGTCGAGCCCGGCCACCTCGACGATGGGCAGGACGGGGCCGAAGATCTCCTCCTGCATGACCGGCTCGTCGGGCTTCACCCCGGTGAGGACGGTCGGCGCGATGTAGGTGTCGGCGCGGTCGGTCTGCCCGCCGAACGCCGTCGTGCCGGAGCCGAGCAGCGCCGCGACCCGGTCGAAGTGCCGCTCGTTGACGATGCGCCCGTACGCCTGCGAGGACCGCGGGTCCGGGCCGAACAGCGCCTCGACCGCGGCGCCCAGCGCGGCGGCGAGCGCCGGCGCGGTCTCCGGGTCGGTCAGTACGTAGTCGGGGGCGACGCAGGTCTGCCCGGCGTTGCGGAACTTGGCGGCCGCCAGGCGCGCGGCGACACGGGCCAGGTCGACGTCACGGTCCACGAACACCGGTGACTTCCCGCCCAGTTCGAGGGTGACCGGGGTGAGGTGTTCGGCGGCGGCCCGCATGACGATCCGGCCGACCGTGCCGTTGCCGGTGTAGAAGATGTGGTCCCAGCGCTGTGCGAGCAGTTCCGTGGTCTCCGGGACGCCGCCCTCGACGACGGCCACGGCACGCGTGTCCAGGTACTGGGGCACCAGGCGCGCCATCAGCGCGGAGGTCGCCGGGGTGACCTCGCTCGGCTTGAGGACGACGGTGTTGCCGGCCGCGAGCGCGCCCACGAGCGGGACGAGCAGCAGCTGCACCGGATAGTTCCACGGCGCGATGATCAGCACCGTGCCCAGCGGGTCGTACTGCGTGAGGGCCGTCGAGCCGTCGGGCAGGCCCGCGAGAGCCCCAGAGGAGACGGGCCGGGGGCGCAGCCAGCCGTCGAGGTGGTGCAGGGTGTGGTCGATCTCCCTTACGGGGAAGTCGATCTCGGTGGCGAAGGCGTCGGCACGCGGCTTGCGCAGATCGGCGTACAGGGCGTCCGCGATGTCCCCCCGGTGCTCGGTGAACAGGGAGCGCAGCCGGGTGAGCTGCTCCCTGCGCCAGGCGAGCGGCCTCGCGCGGCCGGTGGCGAAGGCGGCGCGGAGACGGGCGACGAGGTCGTCGATGTCGGTCACGAGGGGTCTCCTCACGAGTGGGTGCCCGGTGGGGTGTCGGGCGGGAGGACAGGGGGTGGCGGCGACCGCGGGTGCCCCTGCGGGTGCCACAGTGTCGCCGGATCCGGGCGATCCGCCGCGGATCACGGCCGCGGCCCGCCGGACGCCGTCACCCGCCGGATGTATCGCCCTGAAGCGTGATCGACGCGGGTGACGGCCGGCCGGGCGTCGTCAGCCCAGCTTCTTGAGGAGTTCGGCGGCGAGCGGGGCGGAGGAGGACGGGTTCTGGCCGGTGACCAGGTTCCGGTCGACGACCACCTTCGGGGCCCACGGCTCGCCCTCCTGGAAGTCGACGCCCGCCTGGACGAGACGGTCCTGGAGCAGCCACTTCGCCCGGTCGGCGAGGCCCGCCTGGGCCTCCTCGGCATTGGTGAAGCCGGTCAGCTCGTAGCCGGCGAAGGCGTTAGTGCCGTCGCTCTTGATCGCGGCCAGCACGGCGGCCGGCGCGTGGCACACGATGCCGAGCGGCTTGCCCGACTCCAGGGCGCGGGTGAGGAGCCTGCCCGAGTCGGCGTCGACGGCGAGGTCCTCCATGGGGCCGTGGCCACCCGGGTAGTACACGGCCGCGTAGTCGTCGAGGTTCACGTCCTCGAGCCTGACGGGGTGCTGGAGTTCGGTGAAGGAGGCGAGCGCCGCCGTCATCTTGTCGGCGCCTTCCTGGCCGCCGTTGAACTCGGGCGCGAGCGAGCCCTTGTCCACGGTCGGGACGACCCCGCCGGGCGTGGCGACGACGATGTCGTACCCGGCGGCCCTGAAGGCCTCGTACGGGGCGACGGCCTCCTCGGCCCAGAAGCCGGTCGGGTGCAGGGTGCCGTCGGCCAGGGTCCAGTAGGTGGCGCCGGTGACTACGAAAAGGATCTTCGACATGGTGACGTGCTCCGAAGGTGCGGTCGGTGGGCGATGGCACCGACCGTAGGACGGGTCTGCCATAGGAATCTAATAGGGTGGCCCATATGAGAAATAGGGATTCGAATGAGTCTCCGGGAATAGGCCGGACGGCGCACGCGGGTCCGCCGGACCTGAATCTGCTGCGCACCTTCCTCGCGGTGTACCGGTCGGGGTCCTTCACCGCGGCCGCGCGACTGCTCGGCCTGTCGCAGCCCACCGTCACGACGCAGATCCGCGCGCTGGAGCGGCAACTGGACCGGGAACTGTTCGAGCGGCTGCCGCGCGGCGTCGCCCCCTCACCGTTCGCGGACGAGCTCGCGTCCCGGGTCGTCGACCCCCTCGACGCACTGTCGGCCGTCACGGGCGGAGACGGTACGGACGCCACGGGCGAGCCCGTCCACCTGGCGGGCCCGGCCGAGCTGCTGTGCCACCGCGTCCTGCCGGCCCTCGCGCCGCTCGTCGAGAAGGGTGTGCGGCTGCGGGTCACCACGGGCCTGACCGACCCGCTCCTCGAGGAACTGCGCACCGGCCGGCACGACCTCGTCATCGCCACCGCCCGGCCCCGCGGCCGCAGCCTCACGTCGGTGCCCCTCGCCGACGAGGAGTTCGTCCTCGTGGCCGCGCCCTCCTGGGCGGACCGCGTCGGTGGCCCGGAGCGGATCGCCGACGAAGGACCCGGAGCGCTGCACACCGTCCCGCTCGTCAGCTACGCGGAGGACCTGCCGATCGCCCGCCGGTACTGGCGCCATGTCTTCGGCAGACGCCTGACCTGCAAGGCCGCCGTCACCGTGCCCGATCTGCGCGGCGTCCTGTCCGCCGTGGCGGCCGGGGCGGGGTTCAGCGTGCTGCCGCGCTATCTGTGCCGCGACCCGCTGGCGTCCGGGGAGCTGGTCCTCCTCCACGACCCGGAGGACCCACCCTTCAACACCGGCTACCTCGTCCAGCGCCCGGGCACGGCGGACAACCCGCACGTGGCGCTCGTCCGCGACCGGCTCCTGGAGTCGGGCCGGGACTGGTGATCCGGGAAGGCCCTCGCGCCGGCCACTCGGCTGTTGCGTGGGCCTACGCGCCCGCGGCCTCCTCCCGGATGCGCTCGAACTGCGCGCCCATGGCGGCGGACAGGGCCTCCGCCCCGGACAGCGGGCGCACCATGACCGTGAAGTCGTCGATGAGCCCGTCCTCGTCGAGGTGGAGGAAGTCGCAGCCGTTGATCTCGCGGTCCCCGACGCGGGCGACGAAGACCAGGGCGTGGTCGCGGCCGTCGGCGCTGGTGATCTCCCGTACGTAGCGGAAGTCCTCGAAGACCCGCGAGACACCCCGCAGGATCGCTGCGGTGATGGCCTTGCCCGGGTAGGGGCGGAAGGCGACCGGGCTGGTGAACACGACGTTCTCGGCCAGAAGGGCCTCGATCGCGTCGTGGTCGTTCGCTTCGACGGCCTTGCGGAATGCCTGCATGGTGCGCTCCCTGGTCAGTTCGCCGAGTTGGTGCGCATGACATTAATCGTGCGCCCTGAACTCGCTTACGGGGGGCGGGCCATGGGTGTGCACGTCAGCCACGGAACCACCGCCCCGGCGGTGTGACCTCACCCGCACCTGTGTGCCAGGCGCTCGCCACCCGTCACGCGCCGGCCGTGGCGGCCTCCTCGACGGTGTCCTTGGACGTGTCCTTGCCCGAGTCCTTTGCGGCGGCCGGAAGGGCGGTGTAGAACACGGACTTGTTCTGCTTGGTGCGCTCGGCCTGGCCGCGGGCCACGAGCGACTCGAGGGTGTTGCGCACGACGGTGCCGCCCGCCTTGCGCTCCGGGTGGCTCTCGCCGAGCGTCGTGGTGACCTCGGCCGCCGAGCGCGGCTCGGTGCTCGCGGTGAGCAGGGTCAGGACCAGCTCCCGCAGCGTGGGCGTCCCCGCCTGCCGGGGCTGCGCGGCGGCCGGTGCCTTCTTCGCGGGGGCGGCCTTCTTGCCCGCCGCGGCCTTCTTCGCACGCTGCTTGGGCGCCGCGCTCTCATCCTTCGGCTTACGTGCCTTGGGAAGCGCGGCGGCAGGTGTCTCCTCGGCCACCGGGGCGGCGCCCGGCACCGAGAGCGCCTCACGCATCCCCACCAGCAGGGTGCGGTCGTGGTCGAGCGTCCGCAGCTGCTCCTGAAGGGCGGCCACTTCGGCGGTGATGCGCTCCTGCTCCTTGGCGTTGCGCTCGAGGTCCGCCTCTACCTGTGCGGAGTACTGGGACTTGAGAGTGTTGGCGTCCGTCATGACTGCCCGCTTCCTGTGGATGTGGGGCTGTGTTGGTGTGTTGGTGCCGAAGGGTACTCACACCACACACACTCGTGCACGGTCCTTCGGCGCATTGCCCCTGCGCAGTGCAGGTGGGGTGACACCGTGTACGACCCCACCCCAACGGTGGAACACCCATACGTGGGAAGCCCGTTGGAGGCGGAACCACCGCGGAACCACCACCCCGGGCACCCGCACGGCAGTGACATTTGTACCGGCCGGGCGACGACATCCCGCTCTGCCGCACCCCACCGCCCCCGCGACATGCTGAGGTCAGCCGCCGAGGTGGCGGCGACGAGACCGACAGGGGGCCATGGTGGCATCGCACGCGGGAGAGCATCCCGTGCCGGAGTGCGGCACGTACGAGATCGATCCGGTGGCGTCGAGCGTGAACTTCCGTACCCGTTCGGTCTTCGGACTGATCCCGGTGCGGGGCAGCTTCCGGATCGGGCGGGGGCGGATCGACGTGGCCGGACCTGCCGTGAAGTCCACGGTGGAGGTGAGGATCGGTGCCGCCACCTTCGACTCGGGCGTGCGGCGCCGCGACGAGCACGTCAGGTCGGGCGACTACCTCGACGTGGCCACCCACCCCGAGATCGCCTTCGTCGGCGAGGGCGTGGAGGTGGGTCCCGGCGGGGCCGTCCTGAAGGGGGAGCTGACCGTTCGGGGAGTCACCGGGCCCGTCGACGTGACGGTCGACTCCGTGGCGGTGGACGGGCCCCGGCTGACGGTCCTGGGGCGGGCCGTCGTCGACCGGTACGCGTTCGGCGTGACCGCGGCGAAGGGCATGGCCGGCCGCCGTCTGACCGTACGGCTCGACGTCAGGGCGACGCGCGCACCCCGGTGACCGCTGTCGCGACGATGCCGCCGCGGCCCCGCCTCGCATAAGCTGCCTCGATGAGCATTCTTGATGACGCCCGCCCGGGAATGAACCCCGAGATCCGACCGCAGGACGATCTGTTCGGCCACGTCAACGGTCACTGGCTGGACACCGAGCCGATCCCCGAGGACCGCTCGAGCTGGGGCCCCTTCGTGCAGCTCGCCGACACCGCCGAGGAGCAGGTCAAGGCGATCATCGAGGAACTCGCGGCGGGAGCCGGGGCGGCCTCGGCCGACAGCGGTGAGGCACGGAAGATCGCCGCGCTCTACGCGTCCTTCATGGACGAGCGGGCCATCGCCGCGCTCGGCCTCGCGCCGGTGCGCCCGCTGATCGACGAGATCGCGGCCATCGGCGACCTCCGCGCCCTCGCCGCGTTCCTCGGCCGCCTGGAGCGCGTCGGCGGCTCCGGCCTCTTCGGCTCGTACGTCGACACCGACGACCGCAACTCCGACCGCTACCTCGTGAACATCGTCCAGGGCGGCCTCGGCCTGCCCGACGAGTCGTACTACCGCGAGGACAAGTTCGCCGAGATCCGCGACAAGTACCTCAGCTACCTCACCGACCTCCTGACGCTCGCCGAGCACGCCGACCCGGCCGGCGCCGCCCGGACGGTCCTCGCCATCGAGGCCAGGCTGGCCGAGGGGCACTGGGAGCGGGCCGAGACCCGCGACGTCCAGAAGACGTACAACCTCACCACCCTCGACGACCTGAAGGCCCTCGCGCCCGAGTTCGACTGGCACGGGTACGCCGCCGGGTTCGGCGGGACCGACGCGACCATCGCCGAGACCTGCGTGCGGCAGCCGTCGTACTTCTCGCACCTCTCCCAGGTCCTGACCGAGTTCCCCGTCGAGCAGTGGCGCGACTGGACGCTCGTGCGCCTGCTGCGCGCCTCCGCCCCGTACCTCTCGGACGACTTCGTCCAGAACAACTTCGACTTCTACGGGCGAACGCTCAACGGCACCCCGGAGCTGCGCGCCCGCTGGAAGCGTGCCGTCGCGTTCGTCGAGGGCGCGATGGGCGAGGCCGTCGGCAAGGAGTACGTGGCCCGGCACTTCCCGCCGGCCTCCAAGGCGATGATGGACGAGCTCGTCGCCAACCTCCTCGAGGCCTACCGCCAGTCGATCGCCCAGCTCGACTGGATGACCGACGAGACGAAGGAACGGGCGTACGAGAAGCTCGCCACGTTCCGCCCCAAGATCGGCTACCCGGACAAGTTCCGCGACTACTCCGCGCTCCACGTCACCCCCGACGACCTGCTCGGCAACGTGCACGCGGCGACGGCGTTCGAGACGGACCGCGAGCTCGCCAAGATCGGTTCGCCGGTCGACCGCGACGAGTGGTTCATGCTGCCGCAGACGGTGAACGCGTACTACAACCCGGGCACGAACGAGATCTGCTTCCCCGCGGGCATCCTGCAGAAGCCGTTCTTCTCGCCCGACGCCGAGGCGGCCGAGAACTACGGCGGCATCGGTTCCGTGATCGGCCACGAGATCGGCCACGGCTTCGACGACCAGGGCGCACAGTACGACGGCGCGGGCAACCTGAACGACTGGTGGACCGCTTCCGACAAGACGTCGTTCGAGGCCAAGTCGAAGGCCCTCATCGAGCAGTACGACGGCTTCTCGCCGCGCAACCTGCCCGGCGAGACCGTCAACGGCGCGCTGACCGTCGGCGAGAACATCGGCGACCTGGGCGGCCTCACCATCGGCCACAAGGCGTACGTCATCTCGCTCGGGGACACCCCGACGCCGGAGCACGGCGCCACCACCGGTTCCCAGCGGCTGTTCCTCAACTGGGCCTACTGCTGGCGCACCAAGCGGCGCAAGGAGCAGGAGCAGCAGTACCTGACCATCGACCCGCACTCGCCGCCGGAGTTCCGGGCGAACATCGTGCGCAACCTCGACGAGTTCCACGACGCGTTCGGCACGGCTGTCGGCGACGGCCTGTGGCTCGACCCGGCGGACCGCGTGCGCATCTGGTAGCCGGCCGGTAGCGCCCGACCGATCCGTGTCACCCCCGTGGCCGGTGCCCTCTCGTAGGGCACCGGCCACGGGTGCTCCGTTCGGCGGCGCCCGGGTCGCTGCCGCCCGGCGCCGAACCTAGCGTTCCCTGCGGGCAAGGGGCATTTCTGCCGAATATGGATATCACGGACGCATCCCGTGGTGTGCCCCTTGCGACCTGGAGGGATTCACCTTGCGTTCCATACGTATTGCTTCCGCGGCACTGTTCGCCGCCGCCGTACTGTCCGTGACCGCCCCGGCGGCCCTGGCGGACGACGCGGGCATCGGCGACGGTGGCCAGACTGACAGCAGTCGCAGCGACAGTGGCCTGAGCGGCGGCGGCCGCAGTGACACGGGTCAGGCCGACAGCGGTCGCAGTGACCGTGGCCTGAGCGACATCAGTCCGAGCGACATCACTCCGAGCGATATCAGCCCGACCGACAGTGGCCGTAGTGACACCGGCCAGGCCGACAGCGGCCGTAATGACAGTAGCCCGAGCGGCATCGGCCCGAGCAGCAGTGGTCGCAATGACTGGGGTTCCGGTGACGGTGGTCGTGATGAGGGCAGTGGCCACAACATCACCTCGTTCGGTTTCACGGTCTCGCCGACGACCGTGTCCCCCGGCGGGACGGTCACCCTCAACGCCACCGGGTGCGAGGCGCCGACCGTGCGTGTCACGGCGCCGGTCTTCGACGACGTCACGCTCACCGCGGGACGTTCGGCCACGGCCACCGTCTTTCCCGACGCGAAGCCGGGCGCCCGGTACACCGTGACGTTCGAGTGCAAGGGGGAGCGGGGCACGACGACGCTCACCATCTCGGGCGGCGGCGCCACCCCGGCACCCGTGCGGCAGGGCGTACAGGCCGGTGTCGGTGGCAGCCTCTCCCGGCTCGACGCGACCCAGCTGATCGCGGGCACCGCGCTGGTGGCCGGTGCCCTGGGTGCCGGCGTGTACGCGGCGAGGCGGCGCTCCGGCACGAGGGGCTGAGCCGGGGCCTTGCGCCTTACGAAGAAGTCGCGCGTTCGCGTGCCGTGCGGGCGGCCTCGGCGACGGAGCCGTGGTGCACCGGGCCGTGGCCGGGCAGCAGGATGTCTCCCGCGAGCTTCTCGATGATGTCGAGGGAGGCGAGGGTGCGGGCACGGTCCGTGTCGAACATGGCGGGCAGGAGCTGGGGCCCCCGCGTGCGGGACGTGGGGTGGCCGGTGACGAGGGCGTCGCCGGAGATGACGACGCCCGCGCCGGGCAGGTGGTAGACGCAGTGGCCGGCGGTGTGCCCGGGGGTGTGGACCGGTACGGGGCGGCCCGGCAGGTCGAGGGCGCCCTTGGTGGGGAACGGCGCGGGCCGGTTGACGCGGGCGTCCGCGGTGCCGCCGGAGCGCAGGGCATGGACGGCCCACGGGATGACGCCGGGGCGCCAGCTGTTGCGCAGGACCTGGCCGATCGAGACCTGGTGCAGGAACTCGCGCCGGGCGTGCGGTACTTCGGCGGTGTGGGCGTACACGGGGGCGCCGAAGGTGTGGCTGAGGTACTCGGCGTTGCCGAGGTGGTCGTTGTGCGCGTGGGTGAGCAGGACCGCCGTCACGGCCTCGGGGGAGTGGCCCGTCGCGGCCAGTGAGTCGAGGACCTGCTGCCGGTCGCCGGGGTAGCCGCTGTCGATGAGCGTGACGGCGTCGCCCTCGCTCAGGATGACCCAGTTCGTGTTGCTGCCGTGCACCAGGTGAACGCCGGGGGCGGCGTGGACGAGGGTGTCTTCGCGCAGGTCGGATCGCATCTGAGGACCGCATCTCTCGGGATATGCCGCTGGGGAGCCGGGGTACCGCGATGCATCGTCTGCGACTGCGGTCGCAGGCAGGGTAGTTGATCAACGGCCCACACTGTCACGTAGCATTGCTACTTTGCGAAGATCTGGGTCGAGTCCGTCGCGCGGGAGGCATCAACACCCATGACTGTTCAGTTCGATGACGGAGCATCACGGGACCGTCGAGTGCGGGTGCAGGGCGTCCCGGTGGACTCGTACCCCACACCCGCGCCGGAGGTCGCGCGGGGAACGGTGCGCCGGATCACGGTCGTCGGCGAGGACATCCTCAGCCGGCGCTGCCGCGAGGTCACACAGTTCGGCACGCCCGAGCTGGCGCGGCTGATCGACGACATGTTCGCCACGAACGCGATCGCGGACGGCGCGGCCATCGCGGCCAATCAGGTCGACGTGGACCTCCAGTTGTTCGTGTGGGACATCACCGACGACTGGGGCGTGCGCCACGTGGGACACATCGCGAACCCCGTCCTCGACGAACTGCCCGCCGCGCGGCGCGTCCTGGTCGAGGAGTCGGAGGGCTGCCTGTCGGTCCCCGGGCCCTACAAGGTCGTGGCCCGCCCGGACCAAGCCGTCGTCCGGGGGCAGGACAAGGACGGCAACCCGCTGGTGATCGAAGGCAGGGGGTACTTCGCGCGCTGCCTCCAGCACGAGACGGACCACCTCCACGGCCGCACCTACCTCGACCGCCTCGCCCGGCGCGAACGCAAGGAGGCGCTGCGCGAGATGGAGGAGAGGCGGCACAGCGTGTTCGCCCGCCGCACGGCCCGCGCCGCCGAACTGGGCAAGTAGAGACGTAGAGACGGACTCCCCGGCCCCCCGGCCGGGCTACCGCGGCTTGGGCGCCGCCGCCTCCAGGGCGTCGACGCTGCCGGACATGACGGTGCGGATGTGCTCGGTGAGGTGCTCCGCGGGCCAGTCCCACCACGCGAGCGCCAGGAGGCGGTCGACGTCGGCGTCGGAGTAGCGGCGGCGGATGAGTTTCGCCGGGTTGCCGCCGACGATGCCGTAGTCGGGCACGTCGTCGACGACCACGGAGCCCGAGGCGATGACCGCCCCGTGCCCGATGCGTACGCCGGGCATCACCGTGGTCCGGTAGCCGAACCACACGTCGTTGCCGACCACCGTGTCGCCCCTGCCGGGCAGCCCGCTGACGAGGTCGAAGTGGTCCGCCCACGAACCACCCATGATGGGGAAGGGGAACGTCGACGGGCCGTCCATACGGTGGTTGGCGCCGTTCATGATGAACCGCACGCCCTCACCCAGGGCGCAGAACCTGCCGATGACCAGCTTCTCCGGCCCGTAGTGGTACAGCACGTTCCGCGTCTCGAACGCGGTCGGGTCGTCCGGGTCGTCGTAGTACGAGAACTCGCCCACCTCGATCAGCGGCGAGGTGACCAGCGGCTTGAGCAGCACGACACGTGACTGCCCCGGCATCGGGTGCAGCACGGTCGGGTCGGCGGGGACGAAGGACATGGCGGATCGGCTTCCTCACGTCGGACGGTACGGCGGTGGGCGGTCATGACCGCACTACGCGGTCACCTGACTCGTCCCTTCTCGCGCGCCCAGCATATGCAGTTGATCGTCCGAAAAGAGTTCGAATTCTCGCGACGGACGCCGCCCGCCTCCCCGTAGAGCAGAAGAAGGCACCACCTGTACCGCCGCGTACCACCCCCTTCGTCCGACTCGCGAACCTTCGAGGTACCTGTGGCTCTCCTCTCTGCACTCCGTCCGCACCGCCGTCCGTGGTCGCGGGGGCGTGTCGCCGTCGGGTTGCTGGCGCTCCTCGCCGGCGCCCTGCCGACCGTCTCGGCCGACGCCGCCACCCCGACCTCCGGATCCGTCAGCGACACCGCGCCCACGTACACGTGGAGCGCCGGTCCCTTCGCCGTCCCGAACGTCACGGGCACCGCCGGGACAGTGACCTGTGGAAGTCCGCAACTCTGCGACGACCACGCCCTGAAGGTGTCGGTACCGGCGGGCTACGACGCCGGTCACAGCCTGCGGATCGACGTCAAGTGGCCCGACTCCGCCGCCGACTTCGACCTGTACGTCCTTGGCCCGGACGGCCGTGAGGTGGCCGCCTCGGCCTCCTCCAGCGACCCCGAGACCGTGCTGCTCCCGGCGGTGTCGGCGTCGTACACCGTGCGCGTGGTGCCGTTCGCGCCGCTCGGCGACAGTTTCACCGCCGACGCGAGGCTCGTCACCAACCCGGCCGCGCCGCCGCCGAGTACGGCCACCCCGCCGACGTACGGGAACTCCTCGGCACCCGGCAGCATCAAGGACGCGCACAACGCCGGTGAACCCTCGATCGGCGTCAACCGCGCGAGCGGCGCCGCGATGTTCCAGTCGTACACCTCGACGCTCAAGGTCACCTACGACAGCGCGGGCACCGCCACCTGGCAGGACAAGAGCGCGACAGCGGCCAAGGGCTGTCCCCAGGGCAGCACCACCAGCCTCGACCCGATCCTGTTCACCGACCCGGACACCCACCGCACCTTCGAGTCGCAGCTCGCCGGCAAGACCGCGCTGACCTGCTACACCGACGACGACGGCGAGACGTGGACGCCCACGGGCGGCTCGGGCATCAACTCCGGTGTGGACCACCAGACCATCGGCGGCGGACACTTCGCCCCGGGCGGACCGGGCGCCGTCACGTCGTACCCGAACGCCGTCTACTACTGCTCCCAGGACATCGCCGACGCCTCCTGCGCGGTCAGCCGGGACGGCGGTCTGACGTACGGACCCGCCGTTCCGATGTACTCGCTGCTGGACTGCGGCGGCCTGCACGGGCATGTGAAGGTCGCCCCGGACGGCACCGTGTACGTGCCCAACAAGGGCTGCGGCGGCAACCAGGCCGTGGCCGTGTCCGAGGACAACGGGCTCACGTGGAACGTCCGCCCGAACCCGTCCAGCACCCCCGGTGACTCCGACCCCAGCGTGGGAGTCGGCGCCGGCGGGACCGTCTACATGGGCTACCAGAACAGCGACGGCACGGCGCGCATCGCCGTCAGCCACGACAAGGGCAAGACGTGGCTCTACGACCAGAACGTCGGCGCCGGCCTCGGCATCAAGAACAGCGTCTTCCCGGCCGTGACCGCGGGCGACGACAACCGCGCCGCCTTCGCCTTCCTGGGCACCACCACCGGCGGCAACTACCAGGACTCGGCCAACTTCAAGGGCGTCTGGCACCTGTACGTGGCCACCACCTACGACGGCGGACAGTCCTGGGTCACCGTCGACGCCACCCCCACCGACCCGGTCCAGAAGGGGTCGATCTGCACGGGCGGCACCACCTGCGGCAACGACCGCAACCTCCTGGACTTCAACGACATCACCCTCGACGCCCAGGGCCGCGTGCTCGCCGCCTACGCCGACGGCTGCACCGGCACCTGCGCCACCGGCGGCGCGCAGAACTTCGACGCACTGGCCTCCATCGCCCGCCAGTCCTCCGGCAGCACGCTGTACGGCGCGTTCGACGCCGTCGCCGGCGCCAAGTACAAGAAGTCCAGGGGAGGTCAGTAGGTGAAGCTCGCGCCCCCGGCTGCGGCATTGACCGGCGCCGTCCTCGGCCTGGCGGCCGTCACCGGATGCTCGGCGACGGCGCAGCACGCCGAGCCCTCAGGTACGGCACCGGTCGCGGCCCGGCGGACACCACATCCGTCGGCCGCGCAGCCGGCCGACGCCGCAGCCGGCGCGTGCCCCACCGCCGCGTCCCTGCCGCTCCCCGGGGACTTCCCCAAGAGCCTGCCGCTGCCGGACGGGGCGGTGGTGACCTCGGTGGAGCACCGCGCCGGCGGCCGGCTCGTCGTCGCCACCGTCGTTCGGGGCGGCTTCGACGCCGCCCTGACGTTCCTGCAGAAGAAGCTCCCCAAGGCCGGATACGCCCTGAAGGAGGGTGAGGTGGAGGAGGACGACGCCGAGTCGAACTTCGCCTCCGCGACCGTCGAAGGCCGTTGGGCCCTGCGGAAGATGCCGCACTGCGAGGGAGGGGTGTACCTGACGTATCTGACCTCGGCCGTTTCCTGAACCCGGCCCGGCCGTGACCCCCGCGCCGACCGGCGCGGCGCGGGTGTTGCGTTTCCGCGTAGTCGGCGAGTCGTCGTACCGTCGTGCACGTCAGCGCCAGACTCGCGTCTCACCGAAACGGCAGGAACGCACCATGAGTACCACGCACTACGACGTCGTCGTCCTGGGCGCCGGGCCCGGCGGATACACCGCCGCCGTGCGCGCCACCCAGCTCGGCCTGCGCGCGGCAGTCGTCGAGGAGAAGTACTGGGGCGGCGTCTGCCTGAACGTGGGGTGCATCCCGTCCAAGGCGCTCCTGCGCAACGCCGAACTCGCGCACATCTTCACTCAGCAGGCCTCGACCTTCGGCATCCGCGTCGAGGGACAGGTCAGCTTCGACTACGGCGAGGCCTACCGGCGCAGCCGCAAGGTCGCCGACGGCCGCGTCGCGGGCGTGCACTACCTGATGAAGAAGAACGACATCACCGAGTACGACGGCCGGGGCTTCTTCCTCGACGCCCACACGCTCCAGGTGGCCCTCTCGGCCGGCGGCACGGAGACCATCACCTTCGGGAACTGCATCATCGCGACCGGCGCCACCACCCGCCTCCTCCCCGGCACCGCCCTCAGCGACCGCGTGGTGACCTACGAGGAGCAGATCCTCACGGAGACGCTCCCGGAGAGCATCATCATCGCGGGCGCCGGAGCGATCGGCGTCGAGTTCGCCTACGTGCTGCACAACTACGGCGTCAAGGTCACCGTCGTCGAGTTCCTGGACCGTATGGTGCCCACCGAGGACGCCGACGTCTCCAAGGAACTCGCCCGCCAGTACCGCAAGTTGGGCATCGACGTGCTCACCGGGACACGGGTGGAGTCCATCGACGACAGCGACCCGGCGGCCAAGGTGCGCGTCACCGTGTCCAAGGGCGGACAGCAGCAGGTCCTTGAGGCCGACAAGGTCCTCCAGGCGATCGGCTTCGCCCCGCGGACCACCGGATACGGCCTGGAGAACACCGGCGTACGCCTCACCGACCGCGGCGCGATCGACGTCGACGGGCGCGGCCGCACCAACGTCCCCCACCTGTACGCGATCGGCGACGTCACCGCGAAGCTGATGCTGGCGCACGCGGCGGAGGCCATGGCGGTCATCGCGGCCGAGACGATCGGCGGCGTCGAGACCATGGAGGTGGACTTCACCATGATCCCGCGCGCCACCTACTGCCAGCCGCAGATCGCCAGCTTCGGCTGGACCGAGGCTCAGGCCCGCGAGCAGGGCTTCGACGTGAAGGTCGCGAAGTTCCCCTTCACGGCGAACGGCAAGGCCCACGGCCTCGGCGACCCGGTCGGCTTCGTCAAGGTCATCAGCGACAACCGGTACGGCGAGCTGCTCGGCGCGCACCTCATCGGACCCGAAGTCACCGAACTGCTCCCGGAGTTGACCCTGGCCCAGCAGTGGGACCTCACCGTGCACGAGGTGGCCCGCAACGTGCACGCCCACCCGACGCTCGGCGAGGCCGTGAAGGAAGCGGTCCACGGACTCGCCGGACACATGATCAACATGTGACGTGCGGCCCCGCGGGTGCCTTGCGCCGGCGGGGCGGCATCACCGGATGAGGCGGTGAGGCGGTGAGAACGGTGGAGCGCCCGGGGAGACCTGACCGGACCGGCGCGCCGCGCGGCGGCCGCATGGGCCGGTCGGTCCTCGCCCGGTACGGCCGTTCGGCCCTCCCCGACAGCCCCCTTGGGCACTGCGTCCCCGGGCGGCCCGGTGCGAGGGTGGATGCGGGAGCCGGACCGGGCTCCACGACCCGACCCTTCGACCGGGCCCGCACACGAGGAGCTGAGCGATGACCGGAGACAAGGTGGAACGCAGGCGCAGCCGCTTCCCCGACCTCAACGACTGGTTCAACCGTGAGTTCCCGGGGCTGCCCGGATGGCGCCCCGGTGTGGCGGCCCACTCCATCCCGGTGGAGGTCTCCACTGATGACGGCACCTACGTGCTGCGGGCCGAACTGCCGGGGATGGATCCCGACGCCATCGATCTCACCGTCGACGACAACCTCATCACGGTGAGCGCGGAGCACAGTGAGAAGAAGGAGGACAAGGAGCACTCGGAGTTCCGCTACGGATCCTTCCGCCGGACCGTCCGGCTGCCGATGACGATTCCCGTCGACGACGTCGACGCCTCGTACGAGGACGGCATCCTCACCGTCCGAGTGCCGCTCCCGGAGGAAAAGGCCGGGACACGGCGGACCATCCCCGTGCGGCGAGTGCGGCGAGCCGACCGGAAAGCCGGGGAAGGGCAATGACGAACCCCGGGCCTGCGCGAGCCTGGACGGTTTTCGCGTGACCCAGCCGCCCCCCCCCGGCGGCGGTCGAGTCAGCCTGTCGTTGCTCCTGACTCGCCCGACTCGTCGTCGCCGGCCGCGAAGCTGGACGGGACGATCTCCACGGGGCAGTGGGCGTGGTGAATCAGGGTGTGGGCGACGCGCCCCAGCGAGGGCCCGATCCCCAGGGGGCGACGGCCACGGCCCATCACGACCAGGTCGGTGTGGACGCTTGCCTCGATGAGGATGCCGGGGGTGCTCGTACCCGTTTCCACATGGTGGCCGACGATCAGGTCGGGGTAGACCTCGCGGACCTGGTCGGCGAGATCCTTCACCTGCTGCACGCGGGCGCGGGCTATCCCGTCGAGGTCGTCCAGCATGGTGGCGACGCGGCCCACATGGGTGAGCACGTTCCAGACGCTCACCAGGCGCAGGACCGCCTTGCGGGCGTCGGCCTCGGCGGCGGCGAACAGCAGCCATCCCAGGTCCGTGGCATCGGACACGGCCGCGGTGACCGAGCCGGCCTCCGGGCGCTCACTCTCCCCTCGGACGACGATCACGGGCACGTCGGCGCGTGCGGCCACACCCAGGCCGACGGAGCCGAGCATGAGGGTGGAGAAGCCGCCCAGACCGCGGTGGCCCACGACGATCGTTCCGCGACGGCCGGCGGATGCGCGGAGACCCGCGATCGGCTCCTGCCGGCTGAGTTCCCTGGTGACAGTGAGGTCCGGGAAGCATTCATGCACCGCGTTCGCCGTCTCGGTCAGCAGGTCGCGGCCCGCTTCGCGCACCGTCTGGATCGTGTCGGCGTTGGCGAAGAGCGCGCGGCGGTCGGTGTCGACGGCGTGGACGAGGCGCAGGGGCCGCCCTCGCTGATCGGCCTCGGCGGCAGCCCAGAGCGCGGCCGTCCGCGCGGAGGGTGAGCCGTCGACACCGACGACGATATTCCCGAGCTCCGGCCGGGCGGTGGGATCGCTGGCCATGACTCCTCCTTCACAACCCTTCACAACCTCATACCTCTCACGCCGGCAGCGCGGCGGGCACGACCGGACGGCCCTTTCGGCCACCATCGAGACCCCTTGAAGCCCGAATGAAGCCCGAAGCTTCAGGGGAGAAGGGGCCACCCGCTTCTCGCGGATCCTGATCGCGCGGTGCGCGGCACGAAGCCACTTCTCCGCGTCCTTGGGACGAGCCCCTCCTCGTCTTCAGGAGAACACCTGCGTGGCGGCCCGTGCGAGGGCCGCCGGGGCTTCGGGGTGCCCCGTTCGGCCCTTGTCATCCGGACGTCGAAGGCATGTCAGGAAGTCGCGGGTGCTGTCGTCGCCGTCGGCCGTAAGGCTCTTTTCAAGGCCCCTTCCGGGGCTTCGCTCTTCGCCCCCAGCGCGCTCCCGGTGACCAGCACCGGTTCGATGCGGAAGAAGACGTCGTGGCGAGACGACCGCCAGGCGGGTGGACCGGTCCGGCTCAGTCGCAGGTGGTCCTCGGGGTCGGTCACCACGGTGGCGCGCCCGGTGACCAGCACACTCCAGCCGCTGGCCGTGGAGGGGTCCACTTCGTCCGTCTGGAAGGCGACCACCGCCTGATCGATCGCGTGCGCGAGCGGTGACAGGGCCGATGTCCGAACCACCACGGAGAAGTCGTCATCCAGACTGAAGGCGACCGGCAGCACCGCCGGCAGGGCGTGGTGCGTGTGGACGATGCGGCCGACATGGGCCGTGGCCAGGAGCCGCAGGCACTCCTGCCGGTCGATTTCTCGAATGCCGTCCCTGGGATACATCACCGGGCTCAACTCTCCTGCGATGCAGCTGCCCGCCTGCCTGGTCCTGCCTGGTCCTGCCTGGTCCTGCCTGGTTCTGCCCGGTCCTGCCGGGGTGAGAGCGACGGGTTTGGCATCGATGGCTTCATCCCCCTCGACGCACCACGATCCGGCGCCCGGTGACGCTGTCCGCTTCGACCCGCACCCACATGTCCCGCTCGCCACCCGCCCAAGGACCGCTGTAGGCAAGCGCGTTGAGCCGCCGCACCGCGTCCGGATCCGTCACGGCCCGGCCCCGGCCCTGCAGCAGCACACTCCATCCCTGGCTGAGCGCCTCGTCGATCCGGTCGACCTCGAAGGCGACCTGGTTGCCGACGGCGGTGGCGGGTGCCGTGTCCGGCGCCGTCCTGAAAGTGATCGCGCCGTCCACGACGGTGTAGTTCAGCGGGACGACCAGCAGTCCGGCCGGGCCGTCGATGGCGACCCTGCCCACACCGTGCGTCGACAGCCGTTGCCAGCATTCGTCCACGCTCATCTCGGCCAGCTCAGGACGGTGGGCCGCCTTGCCGATGCCGGGCGGCAGACCCGCATCGCCCCCGCGCAGAGCGGAGACGCCCATGCCCAGGACGTCGGCGAGTCTGACCAGGACGCCGATGCCCGGCATGGCGCTGGGCTTCTCCTCCAGGTATCGGATGTACCCCGGAGCGGTGCCCACTCTGGCGGCCGTCTCCTCGCGGGTGAGACCCAGCTCCTCCCGTCGTTGGGCGATACGGCGTCCGATGTCGCCCTGTGGGCCTGCCGCCGCATCCGGCCGTACGTGCTCCGACATGGCGCATCACCTCTCCTGCCGCGACGCCCTGACCGTCACCGCGTCGTGCCGCGGTCCGCCGAGTACCACCTTGAGTGCGCCGGTGTCGGCCGCCCGGGAGAAGACGTCGTACGCCTCCTCCATGTCGTCCAGCAGGAACGTGTGGGTGACCATGGACGACGCGGGCAGGCGCCCGGCGGCCATCATGCGCAGCAGGGTGGGGGTGGAGCGCGTGTCGACCAGGCCGGTCGTGATCGTCACGTCCTTGATCCACAGGTCTTCGAGGTGGAGCGTCGCCGGCTTCCCGTGTACGCCGATGTTGGCGACGTGCCCGCCGGGGCGCACGATGCGTGTGCACAGCTCGAAGCTCTCCGGCACGCCCACCGCCTCGATCACCACGTCGGCGCCGAGGTCCTGGGTGAGGTCCGCGACCAACTGCTCGGCTTCGTCGCCCGCGAGGGCCACGGCGTCGGCACCCAGGTTCTTCGCGGCGTCGAGCCGGGCCGGGGCGAGGTCCACGGCAATGATCCTCTCGGGGGTGAAGAACCCCGCTGTGGCGATCGTGGCGAGACCGATGGGGCCGGCCCCCACCACGGCGACGGTGTCTCCCGGTGCCACACGCCCGTTGAGGACACCCACCTCGTACGCGGTGGGGAAGATGTCGGCCAGCAGCACCGCGTCTTTGACGTCCACCGCGCCGGGCAGTGGGTACGTGGACAGGTCGGCGTGGGGGACGCGGACGTATTCGGCCTGGGTGCCGTCGATCAGGTGGCCCAGGATCCAGCCGCCACCACCCCGGCACTGTCCGTACGCCGCCTCCCGGCAGAAGCGGCACCGGCCGCACGCCGTGATGCAGGAGACCAGGACACGGTCGCCCGGGCGCACGTCGTGCACGGCGCCGCCCACCTCGACGACCTCCCCGACGGCCTCGTGCCCGAGGACCGTGCCGGGACGTACTTCGGGCACGTCACCCTTGAGGATGTGGAGATCGGTTCCGCAGATGGTGACCGCTTCGACGCGCACGACGGCGTCGGCGGCGTCCTGGACGGCAGGGTCCGGGACGTCCTCCCACGCGGACGTTCCGGGGCCGTGGAACACGAGTGCCTTCATGACGATCCCTTCCGTGCCTGACGGCTGCTGATCGCGCGAACGACGGCCTGGGCAGCTTGTCGGCACGCTCCGTGCGTTCCGCCGCCCGTTCCCACAAGCGGCGGGCACCGCACGACGCCCCCTCGCGCGGAGCACCCTCCTGCATTCCAGCGTGCCTGCGATCGACGCTCGCCACATGGGCCGGGCGGCCCTCTTTGACCGGCCGAGCGGAACCTCCCGGCACCAACGGCCCCTTCTCGACGCGCGTGGGGACCACCTGGCCCGGAACCCGGTCCGACCGGCCCCTGCCGCCGGCCG
>NZ_RZYA01000059.1 GCF_004005495.1 Streptomyces antnestii | reverse complement strand
TGGACCGGGTGATCATCCGGTTTGCGGGTGACTCGGGTGACGGGATGCAGCTGACGGGGGACCGGTTCACGTCGGAGACGGCGTCGTTCGGGAACGATCTGTCGACGTTGCCGAATTTCCCGGCGGAGATCCGGGCGCCTGCGGGGACGCTGCCGGGTGTGTCGTCGTTCCAGTTGCATTTCGCGGACCACGACATTCTGACGCCGGGGGACGCGCCGAATGTGCTGGTCGCGATGAATCCGGCGGCGTTGAAGGCGAACATCGCGGATGTGCCGCGTGGTGCGGAGATCATCGTCAACACGGACGAGTTCACCAAGCGGGCGATGGCGAAGGTCGGTTACGCGGACAGTCCTCTGGAGGACGGCTCCCTCGACGGCTATCACGTGCACCCCGTCCCCTTGACGGCGTTGACGGTGGAGGCGTTGAAGGAGTTCGACCTGTCGCGCAAGGACGCGGGCCGGTCGAAGAACATGTTCGCGCTGGGGTTGCTGTCGTGGATGTATCACCGGCCGACCGAGGGGACGGAGAAGTTCCTCAGGTCGAAGTTCGCGAAGAAGCCGGATATCGCGGAGGCGAACATCGCGGCGTTCCGTGCGGGCTGGAACTTCGGTGAGACGACGGAGGATTTCGCGGTCTCCTACGAGGTCGCTCCGGCCACGTCGGCGTTCCCGACGGGTACGTATCGCAATATTTCGGGGAATCTTGCGCTGTCGTACGGGTTGATCGCGGCGTCGAAGCAGGCGGATCTGCCGTTGTATCTGGGGTCGTATCCGATCACGCCGGCGTCCGACATCCTGCACGAGTTGTCGAAGCACAAGAATTTCGGGGTGCGCACGTTCCAGGCGGAGGACGAGATCGCGGGGATCGGGGCGGCGCTGGGGGCGGCGTTCGGGGGTTCGCTGGCTGTCACCACCACCTCGGGTCCGGGTGTGGCGCT
>NZ_RZYA01000010.1 GCF_004005495.1 Streptomyces antnestii | reverse complement strand
CGGAGCCCTGGGCCTCCATGACGGCGACCGGGGCGAAGTTCTCCGACGCGATCATCTCGAGGGTGGACTGCTGGCGGTGCAGCTCGGCGTCGAGCGCCGCCGCCACGTCCGGGTCGAGCTCGCGCAGGGATTCGTTCAGTACGGACATCAGAGGGTCAGCTCCCGGAGAACTCGGTGTACTCGGCGGCGGTCAGCAGGTCCTTCGGCTCCTCGGAGACGCGGACCTTGAACAGCCAACCCCCCTCGAACGGCGCCGAGTTGACCAGAGACGGGTCGTCCACGACGTCCTGGTTGGTCTCGGTGACCTCGCCGGTGACGGGGGAGTACAGATCGGAGACCGACTTCGTCGACTCCAGCTCGCCGCAGGTCTCGCCCGCGGTGATGGTGTCGCCGACCTCGGGGAGCTGGACGAACACGATGTCACCGAGCGCGTTCGCCGCGTGCTCCGTGATGCCGACCGTCGAGACGCCGTCCTCGGCGCCCGACAGCCACTCGTGCTCCTTGCTGTAGCGCAGCTGCTGGGGGTTGCTCATGATCTGAATTCTCCTGTACGCGGGTGGGTGCTGCGGAACGAGAGGGGTGTGCGCTGGGTTACTTCCGGCGCCCCCGGTGAGGACCGGGCGGGGCTACTTCTGGCGCTTGTAGAACGGCAGCGCCACGACCTCGTACGGCTCGTGGGTGCCGCGGATGTCCACGCCGACGCCCTTCGTGCCGGGGGCGGCGTGCGCGGCGTCCACGTAGGCCATGGCGATCGGCTTGCCGAGCGTGGGGGAGGGGGCGCCCGAGGTGACCTCGCCGATGACCTCGCCGCCGGCGACGACGGAGAACCCGGCGCGCGGCACGCGGCGGCCCTCGGCGACCAGGCCGACGAGCTTGCGCGGCGGGGCGGTCTCGGCGCGCTCGGCGGCGGCCTGCAGAGCCTCGCGCCCGACGAAGTCACCGGCCTTCTCGAACTTCACGACCCGGCCGAGACCGGCGTCGAAGGGGGTGAGCGCCGTCGTCAGCTCGTGCCCGTACAGCGGCATGCCCGCCTCCAGGCGGAGCGTGTCGCGGCAGGAGAGGCCGGCCGGGATCAGGCCGACCGGCGCGCCCGCGTCGGTCAGCGCCTGCCACAGCTTCTCGGCGTGCTCGGGGGCGACGAACAGCTCGAAGCCGTCCTCGCCGGTGTAGCCGGTGCGGGCGATGAGGGCGGGGACGCCGGCGACGGTGCCGGGCAGGCCCGCGTAGTACTTGAGGCCGTCCAGGTCGGCGTCCGTGAGCGACTTCAGGATGCCGGGGGACTCGGGGCCCTGGACGGCGATCAGCGCGTACGCGTCGCGGTCGTCGCGGACCTCGGCGTCGAAGCCGGCGGCGCGCTCGGTGATCGCGTCGAGGACGATCTGCGCGTTGCCCGCGTTGGCGACGACCATGTATTTAGGAAGATCGGCCTCGGTGTCACCGAGGCGGTAGACGATCAGGTCGTCGACGATCCCGCCGTCCTCCTGGCAGATCATGGTGTAGCGGGCGCGGCCGGGGCCGATCGTCGACATGTTGCCGACGAGGGCGTAGTCGAGGAGGTCGACGGCCTGCGGCCCGGTGACCGTGATCTCGCCCATGTGCGAGAGGTCGAAGAGGCCCGCCCTGGTGCGGACCGCGACGTGCTCGTCGCGCTCGCTGCCGTACCGCAGGGGCATGTCCCAGCCCGCGAAGTCGGTCATCGTGGCGCCGAGCGAGCGGTGCAGGGCGTCGAGGGCGGTCTTGCGGGGGGTGTTGCTCATGAGTGGTGCTCCAGGATCCCAGGGCATGACAGACGAGGTCGATGGTGGCCCTCCCCATCTGTCATCGGAACCTGAGAGGTTCGCCGGCGCCACACGGGCGGTCACGGCTTGCACCTTGGGTGGAGCGGCCGAGGGCCACCCGCTTTTCAGATATGCCTCGCCCGCGCGGTACGGGGCCTGAGAGATTCAAGGGAGGAACTTGCTCCTTCGGCGCTCCCGGGGACGCGTAGGCGTCCGGGAGCTCTCCCGCGCGGATTCAAGCGGCCGGTATGCAGTTGGTGGTGCCTCTCGGCGCGCACATCATTGCATGCCCGCCGTACGGGGAAACCACTTGTCCCGCATTACCTTCTCTTTACACTTGGCGGGACAGTGAACGGGCAGGCGTGGCGTGACCGGAGCGGGGAGGGCGATCACGGTGCACAAGGCAGTCGCGGGCGCGTACGTGGCGGCGGGGGCCGCGCGGCGCGCGGTGCCCGGCCAGCGGGCGGCGACGGGGCGCGGGCCCGTCGTCAGGGACCTGCGTGGCAGGGCGGGCCGCACCCCGCGCCGCCTCGGCTTCGCGCGGGGCGACCTGATCGTCGTCTCGGGCCTGCCCGGCAGCGGCAAGTCCACGCTGATGCGCCGCGTGGTCGGCGCGGGCGGAGCCGTGCGCGTCGACTCGCAGGACACCCGGGACCGCTGGGCGGCCCGCCTTCCGCGGCTGCTCCCGTACGCCGTCTACCGCCCGCTCGTGCGGCTCGCGCACTTCGCCGGGCTCCGGCGGGCCCTGCGCTCGGGCGGCAGCGTCGTCCTGCACGACTGCGGCACGCAGGCCTGGGTGCGGCGCTGGCTGGCCAGGGAGGCCGGGCGGCGGGGCGCCGAGCTGCACCTGATGCTGCTCGACGTCGACGCGGACACGGCGCTCGCGGGCCAGCGCGACCGGGGCCGCGGGGTCTCCCGGTACGCGTTCGCCCGGCACCGCCGCGCGGTCGCGGGCCTCGTGGAGTCCGCCGAGCGCGGCGCCCTGCCGTGGGGCTGCGCGTCCGCCGTCCTGCTCGACCGGGACGCGACGGACGTGCTGAACGGGATCGGGTTCGAGGGGAGCTGATCCGCGCGGCGTGCCGTGCGCGCGTGTGCGCAGGGACGCGCAGGGTGCCGGGGTGCCCGTACGCGCTAGGGTTCGGCCGCAGACAGAGCGGTTCCCGAGCGGGTGGTAGGCACATGGACATTCCGGCGCAGGCTCACGCACATCCCTACGGCGGGTGGCCGGCCAACGAGCTGGAGGAGGTGCTCGCCGCCTCCGTCGGGGTCGACTCGGCGGGCGGCCGGATCGTCGAGGTCCTCGGGCGCAGCCCCCTGTGGATACCGCTGCCCCAGGGCGGCGGACCCGGCAGCCCGAACCTCGACCTGCCGACGCTCGAGATCGACGGCCAGGCGTATGTGCCCGTCTTCAGCTCGGAAGCGCAGTTCCTCGCGGTCGTCGGCGACCGGATGGGCTGCACCGTGGCTCCCGCCGTCGAGTTCGCGCGCGGGCTGCCCCCGCAGGTCGGCATCGTGGTGAACCCGGACGGCGCGGTCGGCATCCCGCTGCCGCCGCTCGCCGTCGCCGAACTGTGCCGGTCGGGCCGCACCCCGCTGGACGGGCCCACCTCGGGCGGCCGGGTCACGCTCTACGAGCCCGACTGGCAGGAAGACCCGATGGACTTCCTGACCGCCGTGCGGGAGGAGTTCGAGGCGACCGGCATCGTGCGCTCCGCCCGCCGCTGCCTCGCCAGCGTCGAGGGCGACGACCCCGTCCTGTTCGTCGGCGTCGAGCTCTCGCAGTGGGAGGGGCCCGCGCGCAACCTCCCCATGGACGCCCTCGGCCGCGCCCTCGGCCGGTGCCCGGCGCCCTGGCCGGTGAACCTCGTCCTGCTCGACATCACCGAGGACCCGGTCGGGGACTGGATGCGCGCCACACTGCGGCCGTTCTACACGCAGGGCCACTGACGGCCCGGGTCCGACGGGCCGGGGTCTGACGGCCGGGGTCTGACGGTCCCGGCGGGCTTCCCGACAAGGAAAGGCCGACCGCGCGTACGTCAAGTCGGTGTCAGGATCGCCGCTTAAGCTGGTTTCATGACCTGTCTGGGCGGTTCCGCCGCGGGGAGCGGGTCGACATCGTCGGATACGTCACGAAGGGGCGGTTACGGGTGAGTGCGTCGGGCACGGCTGCGGCCGGGACGGTCGAGCACATGCTGCGCCAGGTGACGCCCGGGCGTTTCGACGCCTACGAGGCGCTCCTCCAGGCGCTCGCCGACCCGGGCACCGGCCAGGTGTGGATGCTGCTCTGGCACGGCCAGGCCGGCTCCCCCGACGCCCAGTACGGGAACATGGAGGTCGACGGCTTCTCGTACGCCCCCTGCGTCACCTCCGCCCAGGAGCTGTCCGCGTCCGGCTGGAGCCGGGCCTACGAGGTCGTCGGCGGCGTCGACGCGGCCCGCACCCTCTACCCCGACCACTACGGCCTCTGGCTCAACCCGCACGCGCCCGGCGGCGGCGTCGGCGTCCCGTGGCTCGACCTGCGCCGGATCGCGGGCGGCCTCGACCGCCAGCCGGCCGGACCGCTGCGCCTGAGCGACCCCGCCATCGAGATCCCGCAGTTCTACGCCCTGCTCGCGCAGAACGCGCACCGCACCACGGCGATCCGCTCGCTGCGCCGCGCCTGGGTCCAGCCCACGCTCGGCGCGCCCTACCTGGCGATCGGCCTCGACGTGTACGACACGTCGCCGGTGTCCGTGGACGCCGTGCGCGCCATGATGCAGCAGTCGGTCGTCGCCGTGCCCGACGGGCTGCCCGTCTCCACCGTCGCGATGTCGGACGAGCACGACCCCGTCGCCATGTGGCTGCGCGCCAACGCCCGCCCGTTCTACGACCGTGAGTCCCACGCGGCCCCCGCCGCCCCCTCCCCGGCCGCGGGCTACGGATACCCCCCGCCGCACGGGACGTACTGAGACGCCGGGACGTCCGGAACCGACCGGTCGTCAAGTGGCCTGACGCAGCGGCGGGTTGAACGAACCCGGCGCGGTGGGGGCTGCCGGTGAAGAGCCTGCTGCCGGCCGCCAACTGCGTGGCGGTGGGCGCCGTGTGGGAGACCGAGACACCCGTCGTCGGCCTGCTCCTCAATGGCCGGCCGGAGCGCACCGGCGCCGACGTCACCCTCGGGCTCTTCCTCAGCCAGCAGCCGATGCGCCTCGACCTGCGCGGCGCCAACTGGCGCACCGCGGCCCGCCGCGCCCTCGACGCGGAGAACGCCCTCCTGCCGCACCGCCGCTTCCCGCACTCGGAACTGCGCAGGCTGCTCGGCCGCAACCCCTTCGAAGTGACCTTCAACTACGTCCACTTCCACCCGCGCGACGAACTCCTCGCCGTCGGTCCGGCTCGTCCAGCGGCTGCTCGCCGCGCTGCACGCCCTGGTCACCGCCGAGGAGGCCGCCGCGCGCCTGCCCTGGTCGTGACCCGCCCTGGTTGACGGGCAGTTGGCGCATCACACCGGGTATGGGCGCAACCCCGGTCACGGTGGTGCATTCCGGACCCGGCGGCGCGTGACACGGCGCGCGCCGTCAGGGGAGCGAATTGTCCGCTCAGCCGGATTACGCGTCCGCATACTGCACGACTCCCGCCTCATCACGGTTGCGCAACCTTTCCCGGTGAGGTCTGGCGGCTGGTCACAGACGCATTGAAGACTCCCTGCAGACACGGGGTTTCGACTCTGTGTACGAGCTGAACGGTCGACTTCGAGGCCATGCCCCCGGACCGTCCAGCGTGTGAAACAGGATCAAGCCGCTACCCGCGGCGGGCATGGGCCGGCCACCGTCGGCCGAGAGGGGTCAACCACACCGTGACCGCACCGATCGACACCACCGGGGCCCAGGCCGAAGTGCAGCCCGAGGCTGTACTCGCCGGCGCCAAGGGGCAGCAGATCGAGGGGCGTTCCCTCGGGCGTATCGCCTGGAACCGTTTCAAGAGGGACAAGGTCGCCGTCGCAGGCGGCGTCATCGTCATCCTCCTGATCCTGGTGGCCGCACTGGCGCGCCCGATCCAGTCCCTCCTCGGCCTCGACCCGAACGCCTTCCACCAGGACCTCATCGACGCCAGCACCTCACTGCCCAAGGGCGGCATGGGCGGCATGAGCGCCGACCATCCCCTGGGCGTCGAGCCGAAGTTCGGCCGCGACATCCTGGCCCGCATCCTCGAGGGCTCCTGGGTCTCCCTGGTGGTGGCCTTCGGCGCGACCGTCCTGTCGAACGTCATCGGCGCGATCCTCGGCGTGGTCGCCGGGTATTACGGCGGCCGGGTCGACGCGGTCATCAGCCGCCTCATGGACACGTTCCTCGCCTTCCCGCTGCTGCTCTTCGCCATCTCCATCTCGGCGACACTGCAGGGCGGCGCGTTCGGGCTCGACGGGCTCCCGCTGCACATCTGCGTGCTGATCTTCGTGATCGGATTCTTCAACTGGCCCTATCTGGGCCGGATCGTGCGCGGCCAGACCCTTGCCCTGCGCGAGCGGGAGTTCGTGGACGCGTCCCGCGGCATGGGCGCCCGCGGCCCGTACATCCTGTTCCGGGAGCTGCTGCCCAACCTGGTCGGGCCGATCATCGTCTACTCGACGCTGCTCATCCCGACCAACATCATCTTCGAGGCTTCGCTGAGCTTCCTGGGAGTCGGCATCCAGCCGCCTCAGGCGTCCTGGGGCGGCATGCTCAACCAGGCCGTCGACTACTTCCAGGTCGACCCCCAGTACATGATCGTCCCGGGCCTCGCCATCTTCGTCACCGTGCTCGCGTTCAACCTGCTCGGTGACGGTCTCCGCGACGCTCTCGACCCGCGCAGTCGCTGAGTCAGGCCGCACGGAGAGCCAGAGAGCTCCACAAGTTTCCGACAATGGAGGGGATCCCGAGCATCATGCGACGGTCATCAATTGCCGCTGTTGCGGCCATCGGCAGTGTGAGCCTGCTGCTCGCCGGCTGCAGCAAGGCGGACGACGGCACCGGCGACGGCAAAGCGAAGGCGGCCGGGGCGGACGCCGCGACGAAGCACATGGTCAACGCGTCGACGAAGAAGGGCGGCACGGTCACCTACGCGATGTCGGACGTCCCCGACTCGTTCGACCCGGGCAACACGTACTACGCGTACATGTACAACTTCAGCCGGCTCTACGCGCGCCCGCTGATGACGTTCAAGCCGGACGCGGGCGAGAAGGGCAACACGCTCGTCCCCGACCTGGCCTCCGCGCCGGGCAAGGCGTCCGACGGCGGCAAGACCTGGACGTACACGATCCGCAAGGGTCTGGAGTTCCAGGACGGTACGCCGATCACGTCGAAGGACGTCAAGTACGCCGTCGAGCGCTCCAACTTCGCGCGTGACGTGCTGCAGCTCGGCCCGAACTACTTCCAGCAGTTCATGCAGGGCGGCGACAAGTACAAGGGTCCCTACAAGGACAAGAAGGGCAAGGGTCTCGACTCGATCGAGACCCCGGACGACAACACGATCGTCTTCCACCTGAACCAGGCGTTCCAGGAGTTCGACTACCTGGTCGCCACGCCGCAGACCGCGCCGGTGCCGCAGGCCAAGGACGACGGCATCGACTACGTCAAGCACATCGTGTCCTCGGGCTCGTACCAGTTCCAGAGCTACCAGGAGGGCAAGCAGGCCGTCCTGGTCCGCAACAAGAACTGGAACCCGAAGACGGACCCGCTGCGCAAGCAGTACCCGGACAAGATCGTCGTCAACCTGAAGGTCAACCAGTCGACGATCGACAAGGACCTCCAGGCCGGCGACACCCTGATCGACCTGCAGGGCAAGGGCGTCGAGACCCAGACCCAGGCGCAGCTCGTCAACGACAAGTCCAAGCTGGCCAGCACGGACAACACCTACGGTGGCCGACTCGTCTACATGGCGATCAACACCACGCAGAAGCCGTTCGACAAGGTCGAGTGCCGCAAGGCCGTCGAGTACGCGGTCGACAAGGTCTCCGTGCAGACCGCCGAGGGCGGCGCCATCCGCGGTGACATCGCCTCCACCGTCCTGCCGCCGGACATCACCGGCTACAAGAAGGCCGACACGTACGCGACGCCCGGCAACAAGGGCGACGTGGCCAAGGCCAAGGACCAGCTGAAGGCCTGCGGCAAGAAGTCGATCACGACGACGATCACCGCGCGCAGCGACCGTCAGGAAGAGGTCGACGCGGCCACGGCGATCATCGAGTCGCTGAAGAAGGTCGGCATCAACGCCAGCCTGAAGCAGTTCCCGTCGGGCAAGTACTTCACCGACTACGCGGGCGTCCCGGCGTTCGACAAGAAGAACAACGTCGGCCTGATGATGATGCAGTGGGGCGCCGACTGGCCGTCCGGCTACGGCTTCCTGCAGCAGATCCTCAACAGCAAGGCGATCGGCACCTCGGGCAACACGAACCTCTCGTACCTGAGCAACAAGCCGATCGACAAGCTCCTCGCCCAGTCGATCGCGGCCGGTGACGAGAACCAGCGCAACGACCTGTACGGCCAGATCGACCAGGCCGCCATGGACCAGGCCGCGCTCGTCCCGCTGACGTACTTCAAGATCCTGCTGTACCGCTCGCCCTACGCGACGAACCTGGTGTCGACGGCCGCCTTCAGCGGTCAGTACGACTACCTCAACATCGGCACCACGAAGAAGTAGCCCCGGAAGGCAGGTGAAGGCATTGGTGCCCGCGGGCTTCACGGCCCGCGGGCACCGGCGCCGGTCCCCGTGATCTCGTACATCCTCCGCCGGCTTGTCGCGGCAGTGATCCTGCTGCTGGTCGTGACCGCGGTCACCTTCGGCATCTTCTTCCTGCTGCCGAGGCTCGCCGGGCAGACCGCCGACCAGTTGGCACAGCAGTACATCGGCAAGAGCCCCACCCCGGCCGACGTCGCGATGGTCAAGCACAACCTCGGGCTCGACCAGCCCGTGTACCTCCAGTACTGGCACTTCATCAAGGGCATCGTCACCGGGGCCGAGTACAACCTCGGGCCCACCACGGCGCACTGCGACGCGCCGTGCTTCGGCTACTCGTTCAAGAACCATGTCGCGGTGTGGCCCGAGCTGACCGACCGGATTCCCATCACGCTGTCGCTGGCCGTGGGTGCGGCCGTGATCTGGCTCGTGGCCGGTGTGACCGTCGGTGTCGTCTCGGCCCTCAAGCCCGGCTCGTTCTTCGACCGTTCCTTCATGGGTGTCGCCCTGGCCGGTGTCTCGCTGCCCATCTTCTTCACGGGACAGCTCGCGCTGCTGCTCTTCACCTATCAGTGGCCGATCTTCGGCCGCACCTATGTGCCGCTCACCACGAACCCGGCGCAATGGGCCAACACCCTGTTTCCCGCCTGGTGTTCGCTCGCCCTGCTCTACTCCGCCATCTACGCGCGGCTCACCCGCTCGGGGATGCTGGAGACGATGAACGAGGACTTCATCCGCACGGCCCGCGCCAAGGGCCTGCCGGAGCGCACCGTCGTCGCCCGGCACGGGCTGCGCGCCGCGCTCACCCCGATCATCACCGTGTTCGGCATGGACCTCGGTCTGCTGCTCGGCGGCGCCCTGATCACCGAGCGGGTCTTCTCGCTGCACGGCATCGGTGAGTACGCCGTGCAGGCCATCAACGACAACGACCTGCCGCCGGTGCTCGGCGTGACGCTGCTCGCCGCGTTCTTCGTCGTGCTCTGCAATCTCCTGGTGGACCTTCTCTACGCCGCCGCCGACCCGCGGGTGAGGCTCTCGTGACCGAACTGTCCAAAACCGGTGCCGCCGTGGGCGAACCGGTCGCCGAGGGGCCCTCGAAGCCCCCGACCGCGTTCCTCGAAGTGCGGGACCTCAAGGTGCACTTCCCGACCGACGACGGCCTGGTCAAGTCCGTCGACGGGCTCAGCTTCAAGCTGGAGCGGGGCAAGACCCTGTCGATCGTGGGCGAGTCGGGCTCCGGCAAGTCCGTGACCTCGCTGGCGATCATGGGCCTGCACCGGCTCGGCGCGCGCGGCAAGAACGTGAAGATGTCCGGCGAGATCTGGCTCGACGGCAAGGAGCTGATCGGCGCCGCCCCGGACGACGTGCGCAGGCTCCGCGGCCGCGACATGGCGATGATCTTCCAGGACCCGCTGTCCGCGATGCACCCGTACTACACGGTCGGCAACCAGATCGTGGAGGCGTACCGCGTCCACAACAACGTGTCCAAGAAGGTCGCGCGCACGCGGGCCGTCGAACTGCTCGACCGCGTCGGGATCCCCGAGCCGGCCAAGCGCGTCGACAGCTACCCGCACGAGTTCTCGGGCGGTATGCGCCAGCGCGCGATGATCGCGATGTCCCTCGCGAACAATCCGCAGCTGCTCATCGCCGACGAGCCGACCACCGCCCTCGACGTCACCGTCCAGGCGCAGATCCTCGACCTGATCAGGGATCTGCAGAAGGAGTTCGAGTCCGCGGTCGTCCTCATCACCCACGACCTGGGTGTCGTGGCCGAGATCGCCGACCAGGTCCTCGTCATGTACGGCGGACGCTGCGTCGAGCGCGGCCCGGTCGAGCAGATCTTCGCCGAGCCGCAGCACCCGTACACCTGGGGCCTGCTCGGCTCGATGCCGCGCATCGACCGTGAGCAGACCGAGCGGCTCGTCCCCGTCAAGGGCCAGCCGCCGTCCCTGATCAACGTCCCCTCGGGCTGCGCCTTCCACCCGCGCTGCCCGTACGCGGACCTGCCCAAGGGCGGCATCACCCGCACCCAGCGGCCCGAGCTGCAGGAGGTCGGCGGCGACCACTTCTCCGCCTGCCACCTCAGCCCGGAGGACCGTACGCGGATCTGGACCGAAGAGATTGCGCCGAAGCTGTGAGTGAGCCCGTGAGCGAGACGCCCGTGAGCGTGACGAAGAAGGCGGAGCCGCAGGCCGCCGCCGTGCCCGCGCAGGCGACGTCCCCCGAGAACGGCGAGGTGCTGCTCAGGGTCGAGGGCCTGGTCAAGCACTTCCCGATCAAGAAGGGGATCCTGCAGCGGCAGGTCGCCGCGGTGAAGGCCGTCGACGGCATCGACTTCGAGGTCCGCAAGGGCGAGACCCTGGGCGTCGTCGGCGAGTCCGGCTGCGGCAAGTCGACCATGGGCCGGGTCATCACGAAGCTGATCGAACCCACCGGCGGGAAGATCGAGTTCGAGGGCCAGGACATCACCAAGCTCGGCACGCGGGGCATGCGCCCCCTGCGCCGGGACATCCAGATGATCTTCCAGGACCCGTACGGCTCCCTGAACCCCCGGCACACCATCGGCTCGATCGTCTCGGCGCCGTTCCGGCTCCAGGGCGTGGAGCCCGAGGGCGGGGTGAAGAAGGAGGTCCAGCGCCTCCTGGAGCTCGTGGGCCTCAGCCCCGAGCACTTCAACCGCTACCCGCACGAGTTCTCCGGCGGCCAGCGCCAGCGCATCGGCATCGCCCGCGCGCTCGCCCTCAAGCCGAAGCTCGTCGTGGCGGACGAGCCGGTCTCCGCGCTCGACGTGTCCATCCAGGCGCAGGTCGTCAACCTCATGGACGACCTGCAGTCCGAGCTGGGCCTGACGTACGTGATCATCGCGCACGACCTCTCCGTCGTACGCCATGTCTCGGACCGCATCGCGGTGATGTACCTCGGCAAGATCGTCGAACTCGCCGACCGCACCTCGCTGTACGAGGCGCCGATGCACCCGTACACCAAGGCCCTGATGTCGGCGGTGCCCGTCCCCGACCCCACGCGCCGGGGCGCCAAGAGCGAGCGGATCCTGCTCAAGGGCGACGTGCCCTCGCCGATCTCGCCGCCCAGCGGCTGCCGTTTCCACACGCGGTGCTGGAAGGCGACGGAGATCTGCAAGACGTCCGAGCCGCCGCTCCTCCAGTTGGCCCCGGGACGCCAGGTGGCCTGCCACCACCCGGAGAACGCCGAGGACCAGGCCCCGGACGACACCACGCTGCTCGCGGTCGCCAAGGAGGCGATCGAGGTGGTGACGCTGGCGCGGACGGACACGGAGCCGGAACCGGCGACTGAGTCGGAGCCGGATTCGGAGCCGGAGACCTCGGATGTGGCTGACGTGACGGACGCGGCTGACGAGACGGACGCGGCTGACTCGGGTGACGCGGCTGACTCTGGTGACGAGAGCGAAGTACAGCCGTCCGCCGATGCGGACGAGCCGGATGACGTACAGGAGTCAACCGACAAGTAGCGTGATTTGACCGAGAGGGTCATGTACACGCCCGGACGGGAGAGTGCAGAGTCTGCGTGTCCGTTACACCGGAACACGCGCGAAGGGACGACTCATGGCACTCTCCCGTTCGGCACGTCTGGCGGCGGTCGCAACCGCGGCCGCCTCGTTCTGCCTCATCGCCGCAGCCCCCGCCCCCACCCCCGGCTCCGACGGCATCGGCGACCCGTACTTCCCGCAGCTCGGCAACGGCGGCTTCGACGTACGCCACTACGGCCTCGACGTCGCGTACAACCCGGACACCGACCGGCTCGACGGTGTCACCACCGTCACCGCCCGCGCCACCCAGAACCTCTCCTCCTTCGACCTCGACCTCCAGAAGCTGGACGTCACCTCGGTCGAAGTGAACGGCAAAGACGCGCAGTTCACCCGCACCGGCGACGAGATACGCGTCACCCCGCGCGGCGCGCTGCACAAGGACAGCACGTTCACCGCGACCGTCACCTACGGCGGTGTGCCCGAGGCGCTCAACGGCCCCATCGTCTTCGGCTCCGACTACGGCTGGATGAAGACGGCCGACGGCGTCTTCGTCGCCTGCGAACCCAACGCCGCCTCCACCTGGTTCCCCTCCAGCGACCACCCCGCCGACAAGGCGACCTACGACATCACGATCAAGGCGCCCAAGGGCCTGACGGGCGTCTCGAACGGCCGGCTCGTCGAAACGCACGACGTCAAGGGCGGCCAGACGGTCACCCATTGGCGCGAGAGCAGGCCCATGGCGACCTATCTGGCGACCGCGAGCATCGGCAAGTTCGACGTGAAGACCGGCACGACCCCCGGCGGCACCCCCATCTACGTAGCCATCGACCCGGTTCTGAAGAACAGCAACAACGTGGACGTGTACGCCGTCACGGCGGAGGCCACCGACTACTGGTCCCAAGTCTTCGGCCCGTACCCCTTCGAGGAGACCGGCGCGGTCGTCGACGACATGCCGGAGGCCGGTTTCTCCCTGGAGACCCAGTCCAAGCCGAGCTACTCCGCCGTCCGCTCGGAGTCGACGATCGTGCACGAGCTGGCGCACCAGTGGTTCGGCGACTCCGTCTCGGTGAGGCAGTGGAAGGACATCTGGCTCAACGAGGGCTTCGCCAGCTACGCCCAGTGGCTGTGGGAGGAGCACAAGGGCCGCGGCACCGCGCACGATCTCGCCCGCGCGTACTACGGCAATCGGCCCGCCAGTGACCCGTTCTGGCAGATCACCGTCGACGACCCGCAGCGCGACACGATGTTCGCCTCCGCCGTCTACCGGCGCGGCGCCCTGACGCTCCAGGTGCTCAGGGAACGCATCGGCGACGACGCCTTCTTCACGCTCCTGAAGACCTGGACGCAGCAGCACCGTTACGGCAACGCGAGCACGGCCGACTTCACCCGGCTCGCCGAGAAGATCTCCGGACAGAACCTCGACGGTCTCTTCCGGACCTGGCTCTCCACGAAGGGCAAGCCCGCCTGGTGATGAAGGGCGAGCCTGCCTGGTGACGACGGGCGAGCCTGCCTGGTGACGACGGGCACCCGACCGTAGGTAACAATGTCGGGTGCTTCAGGAACTTTTCACCCCCTCCGTCCAGCATTGGCTGGACCTCGTCGGGATCTTCGTGTTCGCGATCTCCGGCGCGCTCCTCGCGGTCCGCAAGAACTTCGACGTCTTCGGCATCGCCGTACTCGCCGAGGTCACCGCGCTGGGCGGAGGGCTGTTCCGTGACCTGATCATCGGAGCCGTGCCGCCGTCCGCGTTCACCGACCTCGGGTACTTCGTGACCCCGCTGGTCGCCGCCGCCCTCGTGTTCTTCCTGCACCCCGAGGTGGAGCGCACCCAGGTCGCGGTGAACATCTTCGACGCGGCGGGTCTCGGCCTGTTCTGCGTCACCGGCACCGTCAAGGCGTACGACTACGGGCTCGGGCTCACGGCCTCCGCGGCGCTCGGCCTCGCGACCGCCGTGGGTGGCGGTGTGCTGCGCGACATCATCGCCAACGAGGTCCCGTCCCTGGTCCGCTGGGACCGCGACCTGTACGCGGTGCCGGCCATGGTGGGCTCGACGATCATCGTCGTGGCCATCCACTTCGACGCGCTGTCCGCGTTCACCAGCGGCGCCGCGGTGGTCACGGCGTTCGTGCTGCGGCTGCTCGCGATGCGTTTCCACTGGCGCGCGCCGCGGGCCTGGCACCGCAGGTCGTCGGCGACAGAGCTGCCGGAGGAGACGCCGTGAGTCCGGTGAGCTTCTCGGCAAAAGCTACCGCTTAGTAGTGACGTGTTGTACCGTACCTGCATGGCACAGGTATCGGTATCGTCCGCCGCGCAGGCGGTCATCGGTGACAGCGAGTTCGACCGCGACACCACGGTCACCCGGCGCGAGCCCGGCGTGTACGACATCGACCTCTCGGCCGGCTGGACGATCATCAACGCCGTCAACGGCGGCTATCTCCTCGCCGTGCTCGGCCGCGCCCTCGGTGACGCCCTGCCGCACAGCGACCCGTTCACCATCTCCGCGCACTATCTGACGGCGTCCCACCCCGGCCCGGCCGTGATCAGGACCGACGTCGTGCGCACCGGCCGCACCCTCTCCACCGGCCAGGCCTCCCTCTTCCAGTACGACGACGAGGGCGCCGAGGTCGAGCGGATCCGGGTCCTCGCCTCCTACGGCGACCTCGACGCACTCCCGGACGACGTCCGCACCAGCGCGAAGCCCCCGCACTTCCCGCCCGTCGAGCAGTGCTTCGGCGCCCAGGACGGGCCCTCGCCGGTCCAGGGCAGCTCCGCCATCACCGAGCGGCTCGACCTCAAGCTCGACCCGACGACGCTCGGCTGGGCGCTCGGCTCGCCCTCCGGCAAGGGCGAGATGCGGGCCTGGTTCGGCCTCGCGGACGGGCGTGACGCCGACCCGCTCTCGCTGCTCCTCGCCGTGGACGCGCTGCCTCCGACCGCGTTCGAGATGGGCCTGAAGGGGTGGGTCCCGACCGTCGAGCTGACGGTCCATGTGCGCTGCCGCCCCGCGCCCGGCCCCCTGCGCGTCTCCATCACCACCCGCAACCTCGCGGGCGGATTCCTGGAGGAGGACGCCGAGGTCTGGGACAGCGCCGACCGCCTCGTGGCCCAGTCCCGCCAGCTCGCCCGGGCGAAGCTCAGCTGACGCGTTCTTCTGACCCGTTCCTCTGATCCGTTCTTCGCCGGCCGCGCTCGCCGCTGCGTACCCTCCGCCCGGAGGAACTCGCTGAGCGCGCCGGTCAGTTCGGCCGGGGCGCCGCTCAGTCCAGCCAGTGCTTTCTGCCGAGTTGGACGAGCCGCAGTTGGCGAGTGGCCAGGTCGACCGCCGCGTCCATGTCCTCCTGTGCTGTCTCCAGGAACACGCACGCGGTCGTCAGCATGAGCTGGACGTGATGCCACGCCAGCATCCGCAGGTCGTCCCGGCTCCAGCCCGCCGACTCGGGGTCCGCCGCCAGCGCCTCGGCCACCTCCTCCGTGAACCGCGCCAACTGCCCGCCGATGGCCTCCCGTACCCGCTGCACGCCGCCGTGCCGCTCGCGCGCGACGAAGCGCACGTGGGAGGGGTGCGTGCGGACGTGACGGGCGATCAACTCCACGGTCCGGCCGAGGCGTTCCTCGTTGCTCCCGGTCGTGTTCAGCAACGTCGTGATCATCGCGTGCAGGCTGCCGAGCGCCTCCTCGACGAGCGCGACCCCGAGGTCCGCCGTCGAGTCGAAGTGCCGGTAGAACGCGGTCGGCGTGACCCCGACGGCCCGGGTGACCTCGCGCAGTCCGAGGCTCGACAGGCTCTGGTTCTCCAGCAGCTCCAACGCCGCGTCGAGCAGGGCCTGTCGGGTCTTCTGCTTCTGGGCCTGCCGGACGCCGAGGGTGTGACTCATGCCATGCAGTTAACACTTGTTCTCTGTAATCCGGAAGCCGGTACGAGCGTTAGACTCAAGAGTCAGTGAACGGTTGTAATCCCAACGGTCGCCGACCGGACCGGTCACCCCGACCATGAGAGGCACTCATGCTGTTCCTCGTAGCCGCCCTGCTTCTGCTGGGCGTCGCGCTGGGCTCCGTCGCCCACGCGCCGCTTCCCGTCACCTTTGTCGCCGCCGCCGTCATCGGCGTCTGGCTCGTCGTCTTCGCCGTGCGCGAGCGGTCCGCCCGCCGGCGCCACCAGCACTGATCCGTCCCGCTTCACCAGAGGGGGTACCACCATGCAACTCACCGCTGACACCGAAACCGTTCGTGATCCGCTGCCGCGCACCGCTGCGCGCGACGCCGACGGAATGGCCGTCGCCTCGTTCGTTCTCGGGCTGCTCGGACTGCTCGTCCTCAACCTCTTCCTCGGGCCCGTCGCCATCGTGCTCGCCGGACTCGCCCTGTGGCGCGGCACCGCCCGTCGCGGCCGTGCGCTGCTCGGACTCGGCCTCGGCATGGCCGACCTCGCGGTCCTCGCCGCGTTCGTCGCCGCCGACCACACGGTCTCCTGGAGCCTCGCGGGCTGACTCCCGTAACGGCCTGATGTAGCGCCCTGCGTGGGACGGGACCCCACGCGGCGCGGAGCACCGCGGCCGGGGCTCGTAGAATCGTGCCCACCATGGCCTACCTCGACCACGCCGCGACCACTCCGATGCTCCCGGAGGCCGTCGAGGTGATGACCGCCCAGCTCGCCGTCACCGGCAACGCGTCCTCGCTGCACGCAGCGGGCCGGCGCGCCCGACGCACCGTCGAGGAGTCCCGGGAGACCCTCGCCGAATCCCTCGGCGCCCGCCCCAGTGAGGTCGTCCTCACCTCCGGTGGCACCGAGGCCGACAACCTCGCGGTGAAGGGCCTGTACTGGTCCCGCCGGGACGCGGACCCCGCCCGGACCCGCGTCCTCGCCAGCCCCGTCGAGCACCACGCCGTCCTCGACGCCGTGCACTGGCTCGGAGAGCACGAGGGCGCCACCGTCGAGTATCTGCCCGTCGACACGTACGGGCGCGTGCACCCGGACGCCCTGCGCGAGGCGATCTCCCGCAACCCCGACGACGTGGCCCTCGCCACCGTCATGTGGGCCAACAACGAGATCGGCACGATCCAGCCCGTCCGTGAACTCGCCGACGTGGCCGCCGAGTTCGGCGTCCCGCTGCACGCCGACGCCGTCCAGGCCTACGGTCAGCTCCCCGTCGACTTCGCCGCGTCCGGCCTCGCCGCGATGACCGTGTCCGGCCACAAGATCGGCGGCCCCTACGGCATCGGAGCGCTGCTCCTCGGCCGGGAGTACACCCCCGTGCCCGTACTGCACGGCGGCGGGCAGGAGCGGCACGTGCGCTCCGGGACGCTCGACGTGCCGGCCGTCGCCGCCTTCGCCGTCGCCGGACGGCTCGCCGCCGAACATCAGGAGTGGTTCGCCCGCGAGATCGGCGGCCTGCGCGACGACCTGGTCGAGGCCGTGCGCGCGGCCGTCCCCGAGGCGATCCTCGGCGGCGACCCGGCCCCCGGCGGCCGGCTGCCGGCCAACGCCCACTTCACCTTCCCCGGCTGCGAGGGCGACTCGCTGCTCCTGCTCCTGGACGCGCAGGGCATCGAGTGCTCGACCGGCTCCGCGTGCACGGCGGGCGTGGCCCAGCCCAGCCACGTCCTGCTGGCCACCGGCACCGACCCGGACCTCGCCCGCGGCACCCTGCGCTTCTCCCTCGGCCACACGTCGACCCCGGCGGACGTCGAGGCCGTGGCGCGCGCGATCGCACCGGCGGTGGAACGGGCCCGGACGGCCGGACTGACGTAGGGCTCGCCCCCTCCTGGGGGCTACGCCTTCGCCGCGCGTCTCTCCGTGTACGCACGCCGCACCAGCTTCATGTACCGGTCCCAGTCCCAGTGCGGGCCCGGGTCGGTGTGATCCGTGCCCGGCACCTCGACGTGGCCGATGATGTGCTTGCGGTCGACGGGTATCCCGTAGCGCCGGCATATCCCGGCGGTGAGCCGCGCGGAGGACGCGTACATGGCGTCCGTGAAGTCGGCCGGGCGGTCCACGAACCCCTCGTGCTCGATCCCCACACTCCGCTCGTTGAATTCCCTGTTCCCCGCGTGGAACGCCACGTCCAGCTCGCGGATCATCTGCGCTATGTGCCCGTCCTTGCGCACCACATAGTGCGCGGCCGCACCGTGCCACGGGTCCTTGAAGACCTTCAGCGTGCCCTGGTAGCTGCCCTGCGTGACATGGATGATCACGCGGTCGATCGCGTAGTCGGCGGGGCGGTCCGCCCGCCGCCAGTTCGCCGCCGCCGCGGCCACCCACTCCGCGCCCCTGAAGTCGACCTCGCCGGCCTTGCGCGGCTTGTCGACGCCGGGCACCTGCCACCACATGTGCGCCAGGTCGCCGCGCGCGAGCAGCCCCACGCCCACGGCCGCCGCCGCGCCCCCGACGAGGAGTGTCCGCCGGCTGACGCCCCGGCCCGCGTCGCCCTTCCCGCGCCCCCCGGACTTCCCCCCGGGTTTTCCCTTCGCTCCCACGACCCGCCCCCGTTCACGTCGTACGAGATCCACAACGGATACTCGCGGGATTCGGTTCCCGCGGCCCCGTACCCTGTTAGGGCTATGACTTCGCAGACCCCGCAGAGCGCTCCCGCCCCCGCCCGCCCCCTGAGGGTCCTGGCCGCCATGTCGGGCGGCGTGGACTCCGCCGTCGCCGCCGCCCGCGCCGCGGAAGCGGGCCACGACGTGACGGGCGTCCACCTCGCCCTCTCCGCGAACCCGCAGTCCTTCCGCACCGGCGCCCGCGGCTGCTGCACGATCGAGGACTCCCGCGACGCCCGGCGGGCCGCCGACGTCATCGGCATCCCCTTCTACGTGTGGGACCTCGCCGAGCGCTTCCGCGAGGACGTCGTCGACGACTTCGTCGCCGAGTACGAGGCCGGCCGCACCCCGAACCCGTGCCTGCGCTGCAACGAGAAGATCAAGTTCGCCGCGCTCCTCGACAAGGCGCTCGCCCTCGGCTTCGACGCGGTCGCCACGGGCCACTACGCGAAGGTGATCGAGCACCCGGACGGCACGCGCGAGCTGCACCGCGCCTCCGACATGGCCAAGGACCAGTCGTACGTCCTCGGAGTGCTCGACGACCGGCAGCTCGCGCACGCGCTGTTCCCCCTCGGCGACACGGTCACCACGAAGGACGAGATCCGCGCGGAGGCCGAGCGCCGCGGCCTCGCCGTCGCCAAGAAGCCCGACTCGCACGACATCTGCTTCATCGCGGACGGCGACACCCAGGGCTTCCTGGCCGACCGCCTGGGCAGGGCCGAGGGCGACATCGTCGACGAGTCCGGCGACAAGGTCGGCACGCACGAGGGCGCGTACGGCTTCACGATCGGCCAGCGCAAGGGCCTGCGCATCGGCACACCGGCCTCCGACGGCAAGCCGCGCTACGTCCTGGACATCTCGCCCGTGAACAACACGGTGACCGTCGGCCCCGTCGGCTCCCTCGACGTCACCGCCCTCACGGCGATCAAGCCCCGCTGGTGCGGCACGGCCCCCTCGGGACCGGGCACGTACACGGCGCAGCTGCGGGCCCACGGCGGCGAGACGACGGTGACGGCGGAGCTGGTCGACGGCACGCTCGAGGTCTCCTTCGAGGAGCCCGTGCGCGGCGTCGCGCCCGGTCAGGCGATCGTGCTCTACGACGGCACGCGCGTGGTCGGCTCGGCGACGATCGCGACGACCACGCGCGCGAAGACGGCGGCCGCTCAGTAGTCGGCCGTCGGTCGGTCGTCAGCCGGTCGTCAGTCGGTCTCCACCTCGTAGAAGCACAGGTGGTCCTTGATCTCGGCCACCTCCGGCTTGGGATCGGGGTACGCCCACACCAGGTCGGGGGCGTCCGGCAGGGACCAGTAGGAGGCCGTTCCCTTGAAGGGGCAGTACGTGTGCGTGCCGGACGGCGTCAGCAGGTCCGTGCGGACGTCCGCCGCGGGGATGTAGTAACGCACCGGGCAGCCCGTCTCGCGCAGCAGCAGCGGGCGGGAGCTCTGCGCGAGCACCTGTCCGTCGTGGACGACGCGTACGGCACCGGTGCCCTGTTCGATCGTGATCGTGTGTCCATCAGCCATACCTGGGACAGCGCGCGCGGGGGCGCGGTTCTTCCCCCCGTACGGTAGGACGCATGAATATCTGCGTCTTCCTCTCCGCCGCCGACCTCGACGAGCGCTACACCCGGCCCGCCCGTGAGTTCGCCGAACTGCTCGGCAAGGGCGGGCACACGCTCGTGTGGGGCGGTTCGGAGAGCGGCCTGATGAAGGTCGTCGCCGACGGCGTGCAGGAGACCGGGGGGCGTCTCGTGGGCGTCTCCGTGGACTTCCTCGCGGCCAAGGCGCGGGCTGACGCCGACGAGATGGTGATCGCCCAGGATCTCGCCGAGCGCAAGCGGCTCCTCCTGGAGAAGGCCGACGCCGTCGTGATCATGGTGGGCGGTACCGGCACGCTCGACGAGGCCACCGAGATCCTGGAGCTGAAGAAGCACGGCAAGACCACCAAGCCGGTCGTCCTGCTGAACTCGGCGGGCTTCTACGACGGCCTCAAGGAGCAGTTCCGCCGCATGGAGGACGAGGGCTTCCTGCCGCTGCCTCTGACCGAGCTCGTGTTCTTCGCGGAGGAACCTGTCGGCGCGCTGGCGTACCTCGAAGAATCTCTCGGGGCCCGGTGATGCGAGCATGGCCCGTATGGCAACACATGTGATCACCGGGGCCGGATCAGGCATCGGCGCGGCCGTCGCGCGCCGTCTGCACGCACGCGGGGACGAACTCGTCCTCCACGCGCGCGACGCGGCCCGCGCGAAGCAGCTCGCGGCCCAGTTCCCGGGCTCGGGCACCCTCGTCGGCGACCTCGCCGACCCGGACAAGCTGTCATGGGCGTTCTCGCACCAGTCCCTGCCCGACCGGGTGGACTCACTGCTGCACATCGCGGGCGTCGTCGACCTCGGCCCGGTCGGCGACCTCACCCCCAAGTCGTGGCGCCACCAGCTGAACGTCAACCTGATCTCGCCCGCCGAGCTGACCCGGCACTTCCTGCCCCAGCTCCGGCTCTCCAAGGGCCACGTGATCTTCGTCAACTCGGGCGCAGGCCTCAGCGCGCACGCCGACTGGTCCGCGTACGCCGCCTCCAAGCACGGACTGAAGGCGCTCGCCGACTCCCTGCGCCAGGAGGAGCACGGCAACGGCGTGCGGGTCACGTCGGTCTACCCAGGCCGCACCGCCAGCGCCATGCAGGTCAAGGTGCACCAGCAGGAGGGCAAGCCGTACGACGCCGCCCGCTGGATCGACCCCGAGTCCGTCGCCACGACGATCGTCATGGCCCTCGACCTGCCGCGCGACGCCGAGATCAACGACCTGACGGTGCGTCCGGGCCGCTGAGCCCCCGGCACCCCGGGCCGGCCCGCGAGCCTTTACGTAGGCTTCGCGGGTGAGCGAAAACAGCAAGTTCAGGCCGGGGCCCGCCACCGGCGTCGGATCCATGCCCGGTGGCGACGCCCGCGAGGCGGCCAAGACGGTCGCCGGCAGCATCGAGGAGTTCCCGTACCTGGCGGAGCTGCCCGCGCGCGGACCCGGCGCCGACATGATCGGCCGGACCACCGGACTGCTCGTCGAGCTGTACGCGCGCGTGGAGCCCAGCGGCTGGCGGCTCGGCGACCGGCCCGGCCGGGACACCCGGCGGGCCAGGTCCTGGATGGGCGAGGACCTGGACGCCCTGGAGGAGTTCACACAGGGCTACGAGGGCCCGTTGAAGGTGCAGGCGGTCGGGCCCTGGACGCTCGCCGCCGCCCTGGAACTGCGTAACGGCGAGGTCGCCCTCTCCGACGAGGGCGCCTGCCGCGACCTCGCCGGCTCGCTCGCCGAGGGACTGCGCCTCCACCTCGACGACGTGCACCGCCGCGTCCCCGGCGCCGAGATCGTGCTCCAGCTCGACGAGCCGTCCCTCATGGCCGTGCTGCGCGGACAGGTCAGGAGCGCGAGCGGCTACCGCACCCACCGCGCCGTCGACCGGCAGCTCGTCGAGAGCACGCTCCGCGACGTACTGGCGGTCCACGACGGACCCGTCGTCGTGCACTCCTGCGCCCCCGACGTCCCGTTCGCCCTGCTGCGCCGTGCGGGCGCCGACGCCGTCTCCTTCGACTTCTCGCTCCTCACCGAACGTGACGACGACGCGATCGGCGAGGCCGTCGAGGCCGGCACGCGGCTCTTCGCCGGTGTCGTCCCCGGCACCGACACCCCATTGTCAGACCCTGCCGGTAGCGTCATGGGAGTCAGGACGCTGTGGCGCAGGCTGGGGCTGAATCCCGGCTCCCTCGCGGAGTCGGTCACGCTCACTCCGTCGTGCGGACTCGCGGGGGCCTCTCCCGCGTACGCGCGCGCCGCGCTCGCCCACTGCGTCCGGGCGGCGCGCTCACTCGCGGACAACCCGGAGTGACGGGCAGGGGACCGCACAGGGACGAACGGGAGGACGAGACGGTGGCCGGCGAACAGCAGCACGCACAGCCCGCACAGGTGCCCGCGACGGCACGGGAGCAGCACGCGCAGCTCGCCGAGCAGATCGAGGAGCACCGCTTCAGGTACTACGTGAGCGACCAGCCGGTCGTCAGCGACGGCGAGTTCGACACGCTCCTGCGCTCCCTGGAGGCGCTGGAGGAGCAGTACCCCGAGCTGCGCACACCCGACTCGCCGACCCAGAAGGTCGCGGGCGCCTATGAGACCGAATTCACCTCGGTCGAGCACCGCGAGCGCATGCTCTCCCTCGACAACGCCTTCGACGACGCCGAGTTGGCCGCCTGGGCCGACCGCGTCGCCAAGGACGTCGGCACGTCCGACTACCACTTCCTGTGCGAGCTCAAGGTCGACGGACTCGCGGTCAACCTCACGTACGAGGACGGCAGGCTCACGGGCGCCGCGACGCGCGGCGACGGCCGCACCGGCGAGGACATCACGCCGAACGTGCGCACGATCGCCGAGATCCCGCACCGCCTCAAGGGCGACCGCATCCCCGCACTCGTGGAGATCCGCGGCGAGGTCTTCTTCCCCATGGAAGCCTTCGAGGAGCTGAACGCACGCCTGGTCGAGGCCGGCGACAAGCCCTTCGCCAACCCGCGCAACGCGGCGGCGGGTTCGCTCCGCCAGAAGGACCCCCGCGTCACCGCGACCCGCCCGCTCCACATGGTCGTGCACGGCATCGGCGCCCGCGAAGGCTTCGACATCGACCGCCTCTCCCAGGCCTACGAGTTGCTCAGCGAATGGGGCCTGCCGACCGCGCGGCACAACAGGGTGGTCGACGACCTCGACGGCGTACGGGAGTTCATCGCGTACTACGGGGAGAACCGGCACTCCGTGGAGCACGAGATCGACGGCACCGTCGTCAAGCTCGACGAGATCCCGCTGCAGGGCCGCCTCGGCTCCACGTCGCGCGCGCCGCGCTGGGCCATCGCCTGGAAGTACCCGCCGGAAGAGGTCAACACCAAGCTGGTCAACATCCGGGTGGGCGTCGGCCGCACCGGCCGCGTCACGCCGTACGCGCAGGTCGAGCCGGTCACCGTGGCCGGCTCCGAAGTCGAGTTCGCGACCCTGCACAACCAGGAAGTCGTCAAGAAGAAGGGCGTCCTCATCGGGGACACCGTCGTCCTGCGCAAGGCCGGCGACGTCATCCCGGAGATCCTCGGCCCCGTCGCGGACCTGCGCGACGGCACCGAGCGGGAGTTCGTGATGCCCGCCGAGTGCCCCGAATGCGGCACACCCCTGCGGGCCATGAAGGAGGGCGACATCGACCTCCGCTGCCCGAACGCCCGCTCCTGCCCTGCCCAGTTGCGCGAGCGCCTCTTCTACCTCGCGGGCCGCAAGTCCCTCGACATCGAGAACTTCGGCTACGTCGCGGCCGCCGCCCTCACCAAGCCCCTGGAGCCGAGCGAGCCGGTGCTCGCCGACGAGGGCGACCTGTTCGACCTGACCATCGAGCAGCTCCTGCCCATCAGGGCGTACGTCCTCGACCAGGACAGCGGCCTGCCCAAGCGGGACCCCAAGACCGGCGAGGAGAAGATCGCCACGGTCTTCGCCAACCAGCAGGGCGAGCCCCGTAAGAACGCGCTGTCGATGCTGGAGAACATCGCGGCGGCCAAGGACCGGCCGCTCGCCCGGGTCATCACCGGACTGTCCATCCGGCACGTGGGCCCCGTCGCCGCCGAGGCGCTGGCCCGCGAGTTCCGCTCAGTCGACCGCATCGAGCAGGCCACCGAGGAGGAGCTCGCCGCCACCGACGGCGTCGGGCCGATCATCGCCGCCTCGCTCAAGCAGTGGTTCGCGGAGGACTGGCACCGGGAGATCCTGCGCAAGTGGCGGGCCGCCGGGGTCCGCATGGAGGAAGAGGGCGCGGGTGAGGAGCAGGGGCCGCGCCCGCTCGAAGGCCTCACGGTCGTCGTCACCGGCACCCTCGAGCACCACACCCGTGACGGCGCGAAGGAGGCCCTGCAGAGCAGAGGCGCCAAGGTGACGGGTTCGGTCTCGAAGAAGACCTCTTTCGTCGTAGTAGGTGACAATCCGGGATCGAAATACGACAAGGCGATGCAGCTGAAAGTCCCCGTTCTGAACGAGGACGGGTTCGCTGTCCTGCTCGAACAGGGGCCGGAAGCCGCCGCGGACGCCGCTCTTCCGACCGAGGAGTAGCGGTTGAAGGCCACCCGTTCGGCGCATACCAGATGCATACGGGTGGCTGGGGCGCATTCGGGCAACCGTCGCCGACCGCTGCCCCTGGAAGCCTTGTGCGGCCTACTGTTGTGGGGTGCGCCCTGCCGTGCCCGGCTGCGGATGGGGCACCCCCTGCCCATGACGGGCCCGGGGTACGGAACGAGGACGCGGTACGGCTGACGGAAATCGTCCGCATCGGATCGCGTGGCGTGGGCACCGCCGGCTGTGAGAGGGACGGGAATGGAACCGACCGAGAGCGCCGCTCCGGACTCACGGCTGCGCACGCGCTGGCGCGCGTGGCGAGGCACGGGAAGCACGGCGTCCGCCGCGCACGCCGTGCCGGGCACGGAAGGGTCCGCCCGGGACGAACACCCCACGGACGACGGCCCGGGAGGCGCCGGGCACGGCGGACCGGCGTACCGGCGCGGCTGGTGGCGCGGGGTTCTCGGGATCGGCGGCGCGGCACGCGCCGACGGCACGGACTCCTGTGCTTCGGGCGCGAGCGGCCGGCCGCGGAGCGCGGCCGGCTCCGGCGCCGCCCCCGGATCCGGTGCGCCCGCCCCGGGCTGGCCCGAGTCGGGTACGAACGGCGGAGCCGGGATCGGCGCCTACGGCGTCCCCGGCTCCGGCACGGCGGGCGCGTACGGCGCCTCCTCCGGAGCGGCGGTGAGCGGCGGTACCGGCTGGACCGGGGCCGTCGCTGACGGCCGGTCCGGCTGGACGGGCACCGACGCGGCGAACACCGGCGGCTGGCCGCACCGCGCGTCAGGACGCGGCGCGTACGGGGCCTTCGGCGAGAGCGGCGACGGCCGGGACCGTTCCTGGCTCGGCGCGCTGCCCCTGCTGCCCCTCGCGATCGTCTCCCTCGCCTGCATCACGCTCGGCACCGGCTTCTACCGCGCCTTCCTGGGCGACCACGCGCTCTTTCCGTCCGCCGCCGTCGGCTGGTCCCTCGCCGTCCTGACCGGCGTCATCGTCGGCCACCTCGTCGCGCTCGGCCGCGACCGCTGGTGGGGCGGCACGGGCTCGGGCGCGGCCTTAACGCTCGCGGTCCTGCTGCTCTACGGCTGGGTCCCCGCCGGCATGGTCAGCCTCACCGTCGTCGTCCTCGTCGGCATCGCCCGCCGGCACCGCTGGCGCCAGGGCGTCCTGCACGGCTCCGTCGACATCATCGGCATCGGCGCGGGCGCCCTCGTGCTCGCCGCGTTCGGCGAGGTCCCGTCCGTGGAAGCCCCATGGAGGCCGGAGACCTGGACGGTCTTCGACGCCCCCGAGGTGGCGCTCGTCGCGGCCGTCTACCTCGCGGTCACCCGCATGCTGCTCTGGTACGTCCACGCGCCGCGCACCCCCGGGCTGCCCACCGTCGCCCGCACCGCCCTCGTCCGGCAGGGCCTCGTCGGCGTCGCGCTGCTCGGCATCGCCCCGCTGATCTGCGTCGTCGCGGTCGCGCTGCCCGTGCTGCTGCCGCTGTTCGCCGTCCCGCTCATCGCGCTCGACTCCACGCTGTGGATCGCCCGCGCCCGCGCCGAGGAGCAGCTGCGTGACCCGCTCACCGGCCTGCCCAACCGGCAGTGGCTCCTGGAGCGGACCTGGTCCGCGCTCGACGACGCCGAGCGGATCGGCGCCCGCAGCGCCCTCATTTTGATCGACCTGGACCGCTTCCGGTCGGTCAACGACACCCTCGGTCACCTCGCCGGCGACCGGCTCCTGCTCCAGATCGCCGACCGGCTCCGGCTCGCCCTGCCGCGCGGCGCGGAGGCCGCCCGCCTCGGCGGTGACGAGTTCGCCGTCCTGCTGCCCGTCGCCGACTCCACGACGTCCGCCACCCGGGTGGCCCGGATGCTGGTCGCCGCGCTCGGCTCCCCGCTCGACCTGGACGGACTCACCCTCGTCCTGGAGGCCAGCGCCGGGCTCGCCGTCTTCCCCGACCACGCGCTCGACGCCGAAGGGTTGCTGCGCCGCGCGGACGTCGCCATGTACCAGGCGAAGCGGGACCGTACGGGCGTCGAGGTGTACGAGTCGAAGCGGGACTCCAACACCCCGGACCGCCTCGGCCTCCTCGGTGATCTGCGGCGCGCGCTCGACGCGGGCGACGTGGAGCTGCACTACCAGCCGAAGGTCCGCTTCGACGGACAGGTCGCCGGCCTGGAGGCGCTGGTGCGCTGGGTGCACCCCGAGCGGGGGAAGGTCCCGCCGGACGAGTTCATCGCCATCGCCGAGTCGTCCGGACTCATGCCCCATCTGACCGAGTACGTCCTGGAGACGGCGCTCGCGCAGGTCGCGCGCTGGCGGGCCCAGGGCCTGCGCGTACCGGTCGCGGTCAACGTGTCGCCGCGTGACGTGCACACCCCCGGATTCGCCGGCGCGGTCGCCGCGCGGCTCGCCCGGCACGGTGTCCCGCCCGGCGCCCTGCAGCTGGAGATAACCGAGCACGTACTGCTCGAAGACCCCCAGCGCGCCGCCGACACCCTCGCCGGCCTCACCGGGCACGGCGTGAAGATGTCCCTCGACGACTTCGGCACCGGCTACTCGTCCCTGGTCCATCTGCGCCGGCTCCCGGTCAGCGAGCTGAAGATCGACCGCTCGTTCGTGGCCCGCCTCGCCGTGGACAACGAGGACGCGGAGATCGTCCGCTGCACCATCGACCTGGCCCACTCGCTCGGCCTCCTCGTGGTCGCCGAGGGAGTCGAGGACGACGAGACATGGGAACGCCTGCGCGACCTCGGGTGCGACGCGGTGCAGGGCTGGCTGGTCGCCGCCGCGATGCCGCCGGACGAGACCACGGCCTGGCTGCGGGCACGCGGTTCCCGCGGCTGGCAGCGCCCCTCGGTCCTGGCGGCCGAGGCCGAGGACCAGTCGTCGGGACAGGCGGTCAACTGAGCCGTGCAGGGGTGACCGGGGGCATCACGGACCTCCGAAGGGGAAACCGTTTAACAGGCACGCCACCGTGCCCCATAGGATTGGGGCCAGTCGTCCCTTCCTGTCTGTCGTGCGACGCCCGGCACGCACGCTCGCCGCGTTGCCGAATCGTCCACGTGGCTCCGCCACGAGGACGCTCCGGCGCCTTGCGATCGCACGCACCAGACGGCGCACGACCCGCCCTCCGGGCGGACGACGGGAAGAAGACGACTGGCCCCGGCCCGAACCACACTCACTCACCCCAGAGGATCGCTGCATGCCTGGCATCACGCGCGAGGAGGTCGCACACCTCGCACGGCTGGCGCGTCTGGAGCTGAAGGACGAAGAGCTCGACCACTTCGCCGGACAGCTCGACGACATCATCGGCGCGGTCGCCCGCGTCTCGGAGGTCGCCGACCAAGACGTACCGCCGACCTCCCACCCGCTTCCGCTGACGAACGTCATGCGGGCGGACGAGGTCCGTCCGTCGCTCACCCCCGAGCAGGCGCTCTCCGGCGCCCCAGCCCAGGAGCAGCAGCGTTTCAAGGTGCCGCAGATCCTGGGGGAGGACTAACCACCATGACGGACAGCAACATCATCAAGCTCACCGCCGCCGAGATCGCCTCGAAGATCGCCGCCGGCGAGCTCACGGCCGTCGAGGTCACCGAGGCCCACCTGGCCCGGATCGAGGCCGTCGACGAGAAGGTGCACGCCTTCCTGCACGTCGACCGTGAGGGCGCCCTCACGCAGGCCCGCGCCGTCGACGCCAAGCGCGCCGCGGGCGAGAAGCTCGGCCCGCTGGCCGGCGTACCGCTCGCCCTGAAGGACATCTTCACCACCGAGGGCGTGCCGACCACCGTCGGCTCGAAGATCCTCGAAGGCTGGATCCCGCCGTACGACGCGACGCTGGTCAAGAAGCTCAAGGCCGCCGACGTCGTCGTCCTCGGCAAGACCAACATGGACGAGTTCGCCATGGGGTCGTCGACGGAGAACAGCGCGTACGGCCCGACCGGCAACCCGTGGGACGTCACCCGCATCCCCGGCGGCTCCGGCGGCGGTTCCTCCGCGGCCCTCGCCGCCTACGAGGCCCCGCTCGCCATCGGCACGGACACCGGCGGTTCCATCCGCCAGCCCGCCGCCGTCACCGGCACCGTCGGCGTCAAGCCGACCTACGGCGGCGTCTCCCGCTACGGCATGGTGGCGTTCTCGTCCTCCCTCGACCAGGGCGGGCCCTGCGCCCGTACGGTCCTGGACGCGGCGCTCCTGCACGAGGTCATCGCCGGGCACGACCCGCTCGACTCGACGTCCATCGACGCCCCGGTCCCGCCGGTCGTCGAGGCTGCCCGTAACGGCTCGGTCCAGGGCATGCGCGTCGGCGTCGTCAAGCAGTTCGCGGGCGAGGGCTACCAGGCCGGCGTCGTCCAGCGGTTCAACGAGTCGGTCGAGCTGCTCAAGTCGCTCGGCGCCGAGATCGTCGAGCTGGACTGCCCGACCTTCGACCTGGCCCTGTCGGCGTACTACCTGATCGCGCCGTCCGAGTGCTCCTCGAACCTGGCCCGCTTCGACGCCATGCGCTACGGCCTGCGGGTCGGCGACGACGGCACGAAGTCCGCCGAGGACGTCACCGCCCTCACCCGTGAGGCCGGCTTCGGCGACGAGGTCAAGCGCCGCATCATCCTCGGCACGTACGCGCTCAGCTCCGGCTACTACGACGCGTACTACGGCAGCGCCCAGAAGGTCCGCACCCTGATCACCCAGGAGTTCGAGCGGGCCTTCGAGCAGGTCGACGTCATCGTCTCGCCGACGACGCCCACCACCGCCTTCCCGATCGGCGAGCGCGCCGACGACCCGATGGCGATGTACCTGGCCGACGTGTGCACGATCCCGACCAACATGGCGGGCAACGCCGCCATGTCGCTGCCGTGCGGCCTCGCGCCGGAGGACGGCCTGCCCGTCGGGCTGCAGATCATCGCCCCCGCCATGAAGGACGACCGCCTTTACAAGGTCGGCGCCGCCGTCGAGGCCGCCTTCGTGGAAAAGTGGGGTCACCCGCTGCTCGAGGAGGCTCCGTCGCTGTGAGTGCCATGGCAAAGAAGGCCAAGAACTTCAAGAAGTCGAAGACCGGCGTGTACGTGTCCCTGGCGAGCACCGCTTTCGGCGCGATCAGTGTCGCGAAGCAGGCCAGGCTGGCCCGCAACGACCACGACACGCTGCGGCTGATCGACGCCGCGGTCTCCGCCGCCGCCATCGTTACCGGCCTGGCGATCCTCTACCGGGAGCTGAAGCGCCTGGGCGACGACGACGTCCTGCTGGGCTGAGAGGGAAAGTCTCACCGTGACCGTCACTGAACTGATGTCGTACGACGCGGCACTCGCGACGTACGACCCCGTCATGGGCCTCGAGGTCCATGTCGAGCTGGGTACGAAGACGAAGATGTTCTGCGGGTGCTCCACCGAGCTGGGCGCCGAGCCCAACTCGCAGACCTGCCCCACCTGTCTCGGCCTGCCCGGCTCGCTCCCGGTCGTCAACGCGATCGGCGTCGAGTCCGCCATCAAGATCGGCCTCGCGCTCAACTGCGAGATCGCCGAATGGTGCCGCTTCGCCCGGAAGAACTACTTCTATCCGGACATGCCGAAGAACTTCCAGACCTCCCAGTACGACGAGCCCATCGCCTTCAACGGCTACCTCGACGTACAGCTGGAGGACGGCGAGGTCTTCCGCGTGGAGATCGAGCGCGCCCACATGGAGGAGGACACCGGCAAGTCGCTGCACGTCGGTGGCGCGACGGGCCGTATCCACGGCGCCTCGCACTCCCTGCTCGACTACAACCGCGCCGGCATCCCCCTCATCGAGATCGTCACCAAGCCGATCGAGGGCGCCGGGGAGCGTGCCCCCGAGGTCGCGAAGGCGTACGTCGCCGAGCTGCGCGAGCTCATCAGGGCGCTCGACGTGTCCGAGGCCCGCATGGACAAGGGCCAGATGCGCTGCGACGTGAACCTGTCGCTGCGCCCGCACGGGCGCGAGGAGTTCGGCACCCGCAGCGAGACGAAGAACGTCAACTCGCTGCGTTCCGTCGAGCGCGCCGCCCGCTTCGAGATCCAGCGGCACGCCGCCGTCCTGTCGTCCGGCGGCACGATCGTGCAGGAGACCCGTCACTTCCACGAGGAGGACGGCTCCACCACGGCGGGCCGCATCAAGGACAACGCCGAGGACTACCGCTACTTCCCCGAGCCGGACCTGGTGCCCGTGGCGCCCGCCCGCGCGTGGGTGGAGGAGCTTCGGTCGACGCTGCCCGAGATGCCGCGCGTGCGCCGCAACCGGCTCCGCGAGGAGTGGGGCGTCAGCGAGCACGACATGCAGTCGATCCTCAACGCGGGCGCGGTCGACCCGATCGTCGCCACGATCGAGGCCGGCGCGGACGCCGGCTCGGCCCGCAAGTGGTGGATGGGCGAACTCGCCCGTCACGCCAACGAGTCGGGCAAGGCCCTGGACGAACTGCCCATCACCCCGGCGCAGGTCGCCCGGGTGGCGGCGCTCGTCGCGGCCGGCGACCTGAACGACAAGCTGGCGCGCCAGGTCATCGAGGGTGTCCTCGCGGGCGAGGGCACGCCGGACGAGGTCGTCGAGAAGCGCGGCCTGAAGGTCGTCTCGGACGAGGGTGCGCTGTCCACTGCCGTGGATGACGCGATCGCGGGCAACGCCGGCATCGCCGACAAGATCCGCGGCGGCAAGGTCCAGGCGGTCGGCGCGCTGGTCGGTGCCGTCATGAAGGCGACGCGCGGCCAGGCCGATGCGGCACGCGTCAAGGAACTGATTCTCGAGAAGTTGGGCGTCAGCGAGGGCTGAGGCGGTTGGTGCGGGGGCTCCGCCCCCGTACCCCCGCGTCCTTTGGCCTCAAACGCCGGCCGGGCTGAAAACAGCCCGGCCGGCGTTTGGCGTTGAAGGACACAGGGGGCAATTGGACCTTTGTCACGGACACTTGGACGTTTAGGTTTCGGCTGGTTCGTGTACTTCCGGGGGACATCTCGCGTGGCTACCGTCGCGGCTGAACCAGCCAATGGGTCGCATCAAGACCATTACGCGCGGAGGTCCCGTGTCCCCGTCCCCGTCCCCGGAGTTGTCCCGCAGGCGTCTGATGGCCGTCGGAGGCGGTGCCCTCGGCGTCGCCGTGGCCGGATCCTTCCTGCCGCCGTCACTGCAGCAGGCCGTCGCCGCGCAGCAGGAACCGCCGAAGGGCGGGCTCGACGCGATCGAGCACGTCGTGATCCTCATGCAGGAGAACCGGTCCTTCGACCACTACTTCGGCGCCCTGCGCGGCGTCCGCGGCTTCGGTGACCGCAACGCCGTCCGGTTGCCCGGCGGCAAGAGCGTGTTCGAGCAGCCCGGGCCCCTGCGGACCGTGCTCCCGTTCCCCGTACGGGAGGCCGCCGCCACGCAGAAGAAGGACCTCCAGTACATCGGCGCCCTCGACCACTCCTGGAGCGGTGGCGCCAAGGCCTGGCACGACGGCTGGATGGACGGCTGGGTCACCGCGAAGACCGCGGCGACGATGGCGTACTACACCCGCGAGGACATCCCGCTGCACTACGAGCTCGCCGACACCTTCACCGTCTGCGACGCCTACCACTCGTCCATCCACTCCTCGACGAGCCCCAACCGCAACCACCTGTGGAGCGGCAAGACGGGCTTCGAGGCCAACGGCAACCGTGCCGTGGGCAACGACGCCTACTCCGAGGGCACCCACCCCGGCTACGGCTGGGGCACGTACGCCGAGCGCCTGGAGCAGGCGGGCGTGAGCTGGCAGACGTACACGGAGTGGGAGAACTTCACCGACAACCAGATCGAGTTCTTCACGACCTTCAAGGCGATCGCCCGCAAGGTGCTCGCCGGGACCGGCCTCACCTACATGGAGGCCTTCTACACGAAGGTGCGCGACGCGAAGGACGACGCTGAGCGGGGCAAGCTCCTCGCGACGCTCGAGGACGGGGTCGCGACCCTGAGCAAGGGCGAGCGCTCGCTGTTCGAGCGGGGGCTGCGGCGCGTGCCCACCGGCAAGCTCGCCGACACGTTCGCGAAGGACGTGGCCGACGGCAAGCTCGCCCGCGTGACCTACCTGGTGCCCTCGGCCGTCGACTCCGAGCACCCCTCCGTCTCGTCGCCGATCCACAGCGCGACCATCGTCTACAAGGTCCTCGACGCGCTCGCCTCCCACCCCGACGTGTGGAAGCGCACCGCCGTCTTCATCAACTACGACGAGAACGACGGCTTCTTCGACCACGTGCCGCCGCCCGTGCCGGGCCCGGACAACACCGAGGAGCGCTATAAGGGCCTGCCCACCGGGCTCGGCGCGCGCGTGCCGATGCTGGTCGTCTCGCCGTGGACCGTCGGCGGGTACGTCTGCTCGGAGATCTTCGACCACACGTCCGTGATCCGTTTCCTGGAGCGCTGGACCGGCGTCCACGAGCCCAACATCAGCGACTGGCGGCGCCAGGTCACCGGCGACCTCACCGGCGCCTTCGACTTCCAGCGCGCCCAGCGGCGCCCCGAGATCCACCAGCCCGGAGCCGTCCCGGCGTTCAGCGGCCGCTGGTCCCCGCAGCCGCCCGCGCAGCAGTCGATGCCCGAGCAGGAGCCCGGCACCCGGCCCGCCCGCGCGCTCCCGTACCAGCCCGACGCGTACGCCTCCGCGGCCTCCGGCGGCCTTTCCGTCCGGCTCCTGAACACCGGCAGCTCCAGCGTGCACTTCGCTCTCCAGCCGTACGCCGGCGAGTTCGCGATACCGCAGCACCAGGACGTCGTCCGCGACGGCAGCTGGGACGTGCCCGTGCGGGGCGGCGCGTACGACTTCGTGGTGACGGGGCCGAACGGGTTCCGGCGCGAGTTCGCCGGCAAGGCCGACGCGGGCGCCGAGGTGACCACGACCCTCGACACGCGCGCGCGTGCCGTGCGGCTCAAGCTGCGCAACACGGGCGGTGACCCGCTTGTCCTCACCGTGGCCACGCTCGCGTACGGGAAGGCGGCGGACCGGACGGTGACCGTGCAGCCCGGGCGGTCGGTGACCGTGGTCCACGAGACGGGCGACGCCCACGGCTGGTACGACCTCCAAGTCACCGCCGGTCCCGGGGGAACCTTCCGGCGCCGCCTCATGGGGCACATCGAGAACGGCCACGCGAGCGTGTCCGGCTGACGAACCCGGCGGGGCCGCGCGGGAGTTCACATAAAGAAGTTGTGAGCTCCCGCGCCCCCGCGACCTGCGCCACGGCCCCTGTGAGTAAGCACACGAAAGCGACAAAGGATCTCTTGTTGCTGTAAGAGTGGCTTGCCATTGCTCATGTGTTCTTTGCGGGCGTTCCCGGTAAAGATCCAGAAAACACCCAGGGAGCACGTCCGTGGCAGCACTCGCACGCTGGTGTGCAAGGCACCGCCTCGTTGTCGTCCTGCTGTGGCTTCTCGCCCTCGGCGGCACCAGCGCGGCGGCGGCCGTTGCGGGCTCCTCGTACTCGAACGACTACGAGGCGCCCGGCACCGAGTCGGGTCGCGCCACGCAGCTCCTGAACGCCGGCTTCCCCGGCCTCGGCGGCGACAGCGACACCGTCGTCTGGCACACCGACGGCAGCATGGTCCGCGCCGCCGACGTGAAAGAGCGCATGACCCACACGCTCGACAAGATCGAGCACCTGCCCGGCGTCGCCGCCGTCACCAGCCCGTACGACGCCCAGGGCGCCGCGCAGATCAGCGCGGACGGACGCACCGCCTACGCCACGGTCACCTTCGACCGCCAGTCGAGCGACATCCCCAAGGCCGACGCCCGGCGCCTAGTCGACACCGCCAAGGCCGCCGAGACCAACGGCCCCGACGGGCTGCGCGTGGAGCTCGGCGGCAGCGCCGTCGCCCTCACCGAGTCGACCGGCGGCCATCTCTCCGAGATCGTCGGCGTCGTGGTCGCCGCCGTCGTCCTGCTGCTCGCCTTCGGATCCCTCGCCGCCAGCGCCCTGCCCATAGCGACGGCCCTGGTCAGCGTCGGCACCGCCGCCTCCGGCATCGTGCTCCTCGGGCACGTCATGACGGTCGCCGACTTCGCCCCGATGCTCGGCATGCTCGTCGGCCTCGGCGTGGGCATCGACTACGCGCTGTTCATCGTGACCAGGCACCGGCGCGGCCTGAAACAGGGCCTCCCGGTGAACGTGGCCGCGGAACGCGCCGTCGCCACCACCGGGCGCGCCGTCGTCTTCGCGGGCGCCACCGTCTGTATCGCGCTCCTCGGCATGCTGATCCTGCGCCTCAGCTTCCTCAACGGCGTCGCGATCGCCGCGTCCCTGACCGTGCTCCTCACCGTCGCCGCGTCCGTGACGCTGCTGCCCGCACTCCTTTCCTTCATCGGCATGCGTGCCCTCAGCAGGCGCCAGCGGCGCCGACTGGCCGAGCACGGGCCCGAGCCGGAACTGCCGACCGGGCTCGCCGCCCGCTGGGCCGCCTTCGTGGAGCGCCGGCCCCGCCTGCTCGGCGGCCTCGCCGTCGCCGTGATCGCGGTGCTCTCCGTCCCCACGTTCTTCCTCCACCTCGGCACGTCCGACCAGGGCAACAACGCCGCGTCCTCCACCACCCGGCAGGCCTACGACCTGCTCGCCGGGGGCTTCGGGCCCGGTGTGAACGGGCCGCTGACCCTCGTCACCCCCATAGACGGCGCCGGTGACCAGGTCGCCCTGAGCCGCCTGGAGTCCACGCTCGGCTCCGTCCAGGGCGTCGCCTCGGTGAGCCCGGCGACGTACGACCAGGCCGGCACCGCCGCCTTCCTGACCGTCGTGCCGGATTCCGCCCCCCAGTCGCAGAAGACCAGCGAACTCGTCGATCGGCTCCGCACCGACGTCATTCCCGCCGCCGAGAAGGGCACGACCCTCGACGTGCAGGTCGGCGGCGTCACCGCCAGCTACGACGACTTCGCCGGCGTCATCGTCGGCAAGCTGCCGCTCTTCGTGGGCGTCGTCATCGGCCTCGGCTGCGTCCTGCTGCTCCTGGCGTTCCGCTCGATCGGCATCCCCCTCAAGGCCGCCGCGATGAACGTCGCGGCCGTCGCCTCCGCCTTCGGGGTCGTCGTCGCGATCTTCCAGTGGGGCTGGGGCAGCGACCTGCTCGGCCTGGGCAGGGCGGGCCCCATCGAGCCCTTCCTTCCCGTGATCATGGTGTCGGTCCTCTTCGGCCTCTCGATGGACTACCAGGTGTTCCTGGTCAGCCGCATGTACGAGGAGTGGCTGGAGACCCGCGACAACCGGCGGGCCGTCCGCGTCGGGCTCGCCGAGACCAGTCGCGTGATCAACTCCGCCGCCGTGATCATGATCTCGGTGTTCCTGGCCTTCGTCCTCAGCGGCGACCGCGTGATCGCGATGTTCGGCATCGCGCTCGCCGCCGCCGTCGCCCTCGACGCGTTCGTCCTGCGCACCCTCCTGGTGCCCGCCCTGATGCACATGCTCGGCGGCGCCAACTGGTGGCTGCCGAAGTGGCTCGACCGCCGCCTGCCCCGCATCAGCATCGAGCCGCCCGAGTGCCGCACGCCCCATGACACGATTCCGGGACAGCGCCCGGAAGAGGACGACGCGATGCTGGACGCTCTGATCAAGGCCGAAGCCGAGGAACGGAAACAGGATGTACGCGATCTCCCTGGGTGACGACGGTGCGGAGCTGCGCCCCATGGAAACCTGGCACGCCGAGCAGTTCCTCGCCCACCTGGAGCGCGGCCGCGAGTTCATCGGGCAGCACATCGGCTTCGGCGCGCACGTCACGGACGTCGAGTCGGCGCGCGCCCTGCTCCGCTCCTACGCCGACAAGCGCGCCGCGGACACCGGCAGCATGCACGGGCTCTGGCTGGACGGGACGCTCGTCGGCGGCGTGATCTTCCGGATCTTCGACGCGGAGCACGGGACCTGCGAGGCCGGCTGCTGGCTGGAGCCCGCGGCCGCCGGCCGCGGTCTCGTCACGCGCGGCACGCGGGTCCTCATCGACTGGGCGGTCGAGGAGCGCGGCATCCACCGCGTCGAGTGGGTCGCCTCCTCCGCGAACGAGGCCAGCCTGAACGTGGCGCGGCGGCTCGGCATGAAGCGGGACGGGGTGCTGCGCGAGGCGGGCTCCCACCGGGGCCTGCGGCAGGACCTGGAGGTCTGGTCGGTACTCGCACCGGAGTGGCGCACGGGGCGGTGACCGGGGCGGTGACCGGGAACTTCGCGGTGGCTTCGCGCGTCATGGATCATGACTGCTTGATCATTTGAATGTGTGGAGTGCCGCACGGCGGCCGGGCCGCCGTCGGGGGAAGCGAGCGAACGCATGGCCATGGTGGGCCTCTTCTGGATCGCCGAGGGCGACGTCTACGTGGGCGCCAAGCCGTCCGGCCTGGCTCCCGGGGTGCGCCTGACCTCAGAGGGCGTGATGGGCCTCGGCGACCGGCAGTCGGGCCTCCAACTGTGGGAGGACGTGAGCGCCCTGACGGTGACGGACGTCCCGGTGAAGTCCCTGATGCGGCAGGTCGGCGTGGTCAAGGACCTGGCCCTCGGCACGGTGAAGCAGCTGGCGATGCCGGTGGGCGTCGGCATGGTCGACGAGGCCCCGCCGATCATGACGGTGCGCGTGACCTCGTCGGGCACCGTCCGCGAGCTCCAGGCCTACGGCGCCGCGGCCGTCGGCTACCCCCAGACCGAGGTCGACCTCTCCCTCGCCGTCCTGTCCCGCCTCACGGAGGGCGCCGCCACGATGGAGACGACGCTCGCGGCGATGTCGGACTGGGGCCGCGCGGGGGCGGGCGCGACACCCCGCGCGACGGAGCGGGAGCAACTGCTGCGGACGTGGGCGGGCCGGGAGTAGGGGCTGCCGCTTTCCGGCTTGACCGGCCTGATCCGGTCCGATCCGAGTCGGCCGAGCCGGAGGTTCTGGCCGGCCGGGCCCTCTGGAGGGCAGAGGTTCACACCGGACCCGTGCGGGCCCTCCCGAGGGGCGGGTCGCCGGGCGCCTGCCTAGCGTGGCCCTGTGAGCGAACAGGCAACCGACGGCCCGACCGGCACCCGGCACAGCGCGAAACACGGCTGGGCCGCCGCCCTCGCGGCTGTGCTCGCCGGCCTTGTGGCCATGGTGGTCACGGCCGCGCTCGGCCTGTGGGCCGCCGGCGCGACCGGGCTCCCCGGAAGCGCCTTCCCCCGAGTGGTCGCCGCCGTCGTGGTGATGGCGGCCGGCGGCTCCGTCGAACTGTCCGGGAATGCCGGGGAACTCGCCCGCACCCACGCCGACATCTCGGTCCTGCCGCTCTCCGTGACCCTCGCCGGGGCCCTCGTGATCGCCGCCGGATTTCTGCGGCCCCTGCGGCACCGGGCCATCGCGAGCGGCCGCGAACTCGCCGGCTGGGCCGGGCGCCTGGCCGTTCCGTGGGTGGTGGTCCTCGTCGTCCTCTCGGTCCTCGCCCGGCAGGACTTCGAGATTCCCGTGCAGGACCCGACGGGCGGCATCATCGAGGGCATCCTGGGCGGCGGACCCACGGTCGGGTTCCGGACGGACGTGCCCCTCACGCTCCTCTTCGGCGTGCTCTGGCTCGCGGGCGTCCTCGTCCTCGCCGTCCTCGTGTCGCGCGGCGCCCCGCTCCCCGCCCGCCTCGTCCGCTTCCAGGAGTCCGTGCGCCCGGCCGCGTACGCGATGGTCGCGCTGCTGCTCGCGTGCGTGGCCGTGGGCGTCGTCATCGGTCTCGTCGTCGCCGCGACCCGCGGCCACGCCGCCGAGACGTTCGCCGTGATCCTCCTCGGCCTGCCCAACCTCGTCTGGTTCGCCTACACCCTCGGCCTCGGCGCGTCCTGGGAGGGCAAGGTCGACGGCCCCTTCGGCCTGCCCATGCCGCACGTCCTCGCCGAGGTGCTGCGTACGCCCGACATCTCCACCGTCAACATCCGCACGCTCGCCGAGCACGACGGCCGCGTCTGGTGGACGGTCGCCGTGGCCGCGGTGCTGACGCTCGGGGCGGCGTTCGTCATGGCTCTGCGGTCACCCGCCCGGATGCGGGCCTGGCAGCACGCGCTCCACATGGCGGCGGCCCTCCTACTGACCGTGCTCGCCATCTGCCTGCTCGCCCGCATCTCCGCGCACTACGGCCTGTCGCTCCTCGGCATCGGCGACATCGGCGGCGGCCTCAGCGGCGAGGTGTCGCTGCGCCCGAACACGTGGACCGCCCTCGGCCTAGCCGTTCTGTGGGGACTGGTCACGGGGTTCCTCGGCGGCCTGCTCGCCTCCCGCCGCCACCGCCGCGGAGAGGTCGTCGAGGACCGCACCTAGTGCCTGCCGCCAGAGCCACCGGAGCCACCGGAGCCGCGGAGCCGTCAGAGCTGGGGGATGCGGGCCTTGAGCAGGCAGAACTCGTTGCCCTCGGGGTCGGCGAGCACGTGCCACTGCTCCTCGCCGGTCTGTCCGATGTCGGCCGGGCGCGCCCCGAGCTTCAGGAGGCGTTCGAGCTCGGCGTCCTGGTCGCGGTCGGTGGGGTTGACGTCGATGTGCAGCCGCGTCTTCCCCGGCTCCGGCTCGTCCCTGCGGCTGAGGATGATCGTCGGCTGGGCGCCGCCGAACCCTTCGCGCGGCCCGATCTCGAACATGTCGTCCCCTTCGCGGTCGAGTACGACGAAGTCCAGGACCTCGCACCAGAACCGCGCCAGCACCTCGGGTTCGCGGCAACCGAGCACGAGTTCACTGATACGACATGCCATGGACGAAACCTGCTCTCAGCGTCGGAACTGCCGGACACACGCTCGGGACCGTACCGGGAGGGGCGCGCGGGTGCGACGGGTTTTCGAAGGCCGTGGTGGCCGGACGGGTGCCCCTGCCGCTCACAGGCCGGGCACAGCGCGGACTCAGGTCGTTAAGAGAGCTCTCAGACTCCGTCCGTACGGTGCGGGGCATGGTTACGAAGACTGAAGACGAGACGACGGCCGAGACGGCCAAGACGACCGAGACGGCCGAGACCCCTGAGGCCACGAAGGACACGAAGGACACGAAGGTCACCAAGGACGCGGACGCCATCGAGGTCACCGATGGCACCGAAGGCACCGACGGCACCGAAACGGACGCGGACCTGGACGACGAGCCGTTCAAGGTCGCCGAGCCCGCGGAGAACTCCTCCGGAGTGGGACAGGGCGCCGGCGCCGTCGTCTCCGCCGCGCTCGGCGTCGTCGCGCTCAGCGGCAGCTGGGTCGCGACCGTCGCCTCGGCCCGCGAGTCCCTGATCGGCCAGCTCCAGACCTCTCAGAGCGCGAGCGTCGCCAAGCAGATCTCCGCGGTCTACGGCGACTCCTGGCACGCCACCGCCCTGGTCGGCGGGATCTTCTCGCTCCTCGCCCTGATCGTCGGCGCGGTGGTTCTGGTCAGGCCCGCCTTCGGCGCCCCGGGCAAGCCGCAGGCCGTGTGGATCAAGTCGGTCGCCTGGGCGGGTGTCTCGCTCGGCGTCATCGGGCTCGTCCTGGCGGTGGCCAAGTACACCGACATCCTGATGGCACTCCCCTCGGCCTCTTCCTGAGTCAGGTCGCTCTGAGGCCCTCACGGGTGCGGGTCCGTCCGAGGCCCACGGGTGCGGGGCCGTCTGAGTCCCCCCGTGGGCACGTCTAAGGCACCCCGTACCGGGAACATGCGGCACTCTCCCGATGTGGCCGACCCCCCTGGGAGACGAGTGTTGAGGCATCGCGACAGGCGATACCGACACCCACCCGTCACCAGGAGCACGAGATGTTCGAGTACCAGACCCGGATCCACGAAGTCCGCGCCGCCGAACTGGTCCGCCGGGCCGAGCGCAGCCGCCAGGTCCGCGAGGCGCGCGACGCCCGGCGCACGGAGCGGGCGGAGCGCCGCGCCGCCCCGGCCGGCCAGGACGCGGAGGGCCAGGATCAAAGTCCCGCGCGCCGCCACCGGTTCGCCCGCGCGGCGTGACGATGACGACGGACACATGGCCGGCGACAGCAGGTGCCGCCGCGTCGGGCCCCTGTGCGATGCTCGGGCCTGTGGAGACCAGGTGCGTCAGCCCGGTGTTCGTCGGCCGAGCCGGCGAACTGGGCGTACTAGAAAAGGCGCTCGCCCGTGCCACCACGGGGGAGCCTCAGGCATTGCTGCTCGGCGGGGAGGCGGGGGTCGGCAAGACCCGTCTCGTCGAGGAGTTCGCGCTCGCCGCACGCCGCGAGGGCGCCGTCGTCGCGCTCGGCGGCTGCGTCGAGATCGGCGCGGACGGACTCCCGTTCGCCCCCTTCTCGGCGGCGCTGCGGGCCCTGCGCCGTTCGCTGCCCGAGGAGTTCGGCGCCGCGGCCGCCGGACAGGAGACCGAACTCGCACGGCTGTTGCCCGAACTCTCCCCGGCGCCGGCCGGACGCGACGGCCGCCCCGACGAGGAGAGCATGGCCCGGCTCTTCGAGTTCACCGCCCGTCTCCTCGAACGCGTCGCCACCGACCGCACCGTCCTCGTCGTCCTGGAGGACCTGCACTGGGCCGACGCCTCCACCCGCCACCTCCTCTCCTACCTCTTCCGCACGCTGCGCAGCGGCCGCCTCGTCATCGTGGCCACCTACCGCGCCGACGACATCCACCGCCGCCACCCGCTGCGCCCTCTGCTCGCCGAGCTCGACCGGCTGCGCACCGTCACCCGGATCGAACTCGACCGGTTCAGCCGCGACGAGGTGTCCCGCCAGATCGCCGGGATCTTCGCGGCCGAACCCCGACAGGCCGTCGTCGACGACATCTTCGAGCGCTCCGACGGCAACGCGTTCTTCGTCGAGGAACTGGCCGTCGCCACCAGCGACGGCTGCTGCACCGGCCTGTCCGAGACGCTGCGCGACGTGCTCCTCGTCCGCGTCGAGAGCCTTCCCGACGACGCCCAGCGCGTGGCCAGGATCGTCGCGGAGGGCGGCTCCACCGTCGAGTACGCGCTGCTCGCGGCCGTCGCCCGGCTCGGCGAGGACGACCTGATCGAGGCCCTGCGCTCGGCCGTCGGCGCCAACATCCTGCTCGCCACCCCCGACGGGGACGGCTACCGCTTCCGGCACTCCCTGGTCCGCGAGGCCGTCGGCGACGACCTGCTGCCCGGCGAACGCTCCCGCCTCAGCCGCCGCTACGCCGAAGCCCTGGAGGCCGACCCCTCGCTCGTCCGCGCCGACGAACGCGTCACGCGCCTCGCCAGCTACTGGTACCGCGCCCACGACCCCGCCAAGGCCCTGCCCGCAGTCCTCGACGCGTCCGTCGAGGCCCGCCGCCGGCACGCCTACTCCGAGCAACTGCGGCTCCTGGAACGGGCGATGGAGCTCTGGGACGAGGCCCCCGAGGAGATCCGCGCCCGGCTGCGCCCCGTCGACTACACCGAGGTCTACCCTCCCTGTGGCTGCGACCCCGCCACCCCCCTTCGCTACCTCGACCTGATGGCCGAGGCGGCCGTCGCGGGCCGTCTGTGCGGCGAGCGCGAACGCGCCCTCAAGATCACCAAGCGCGCCCTGCGCCTCATCGACGACTCCGACGCCGAGAAGGACTCCCTTCGCTCGGCCTGGTTCTGGATCCAGCGCTCCCGTCTCGTCTCCTCCCTCGGCCGTGGCGACGGCTGGGCCGAGATCGCCACCGCCCAGGAACTCGTCCGCGGCCTGCCACCGTCCGAGGTCCACGCCGAGGTCCTCACCAACGTGGCCTCCTGGGGCATGCTCCACAACCCCGGCGAGGAGACCCTGGCCGCCGCCGAACGGGCCGTCGAGTACGCCCGCATGGTCCGGGCCGAGGAGATCGAACTCAACGCCAGACTCACCTTCGGCAGCCTCCTCGTCGACGCCGGCGACACCGACCGCGGCTTCGCGGAGATGTACGCCGTCCGTGACCGGGTCGTCGAGACCGGCCTCGTCCCGCAGATCGGCCGCGTCCACATCAACCTCTCGTCCGTCCTGGAGGGCGCCGGCCGCTCCCACGAGTCCGTGTCCGTCGCCGAGGCCGGCATGGACCTGTGCCGCCGCTACGGCCTCCTCGACGCGGAGGGCTGGATCCTGACCAACATGGCCGAGTCCCTCACGTCCCTCGGCCGCTGGACGGAGGCCGCCACTGTCGTCGACACGGCGCTGCGGTCCGCCCTGAGCGCCAAGCCGCGCGGCACGGCCGGCACCCGCCTCGCGGTCGTCGCTCTCGGCCGCGGCGACCACACCGAGGCGGCCGCCCAGCTCACCGCCGCCCGTACCCACTACGGCGCCCACGACTCCATGCCCCAGTACACCCTTCCGCTGTCCGCCCTCGCCGTGGGCATCGCGGCCGCCGCGGGCGGCACCCAGGGACTCCTCGACGCCCGCGCCGAACTCGCCCGCGTGGTCACCGAGGGCATCCCGCCCAGCAACCAGCGCTACGTCTGGCCCCTGCTCGCCACGGCAGCCGCGGCCGAGGCCGACGCGCGGGGCCTGCCTGCCGCGGACGCCGGCCGTGCCGGAGCCGTCGACCGCATCCGCACGGCCGCCAAGCGCCTGGGTACCCCCGTGCCGGTGTGGCTCGCCCACGAGCAGTGGGTACGCGCCGAACTCCTGCGCGCCGAAGGCCGCGACACCCCCGACGACTGGTCCCTCCCTCTCACCACCTTCGAGTCGCTCGACCGCCCCTACGACCTGGCCCGCGTCCGCTTCCGCGCGGCGGAGTCCCTTCTCGCGGCGGCCGCCATGCCGCCGACGGCCCAGGGCCCGGCACCGGCCCCCGCCGACGCCGACAGAACCCTCGAGGGCGAGCGGGAACGCGCCACGGAACTGCTGCGGCTCGCGGGCGCCGTCGCCGAACACCTCGGCGCGCGCCCCCTCGCCGAATCGGTCGCCCTCCTCGCCCGGCGCGCCCGCCTCACCCTGAACCCCGCCGCTCCCCGCCCCCGGACCCCGGCGGAACCGGCGGACCCGGCCCAGGAACTCGGCCTGACCAGCCGCGAACGCGATGTCCTGCGCCTCGTCGCCGCCGGACGCAGCAACCGCCAGATCGCCGAGGAGCTCTTCATCTCCCCGAAGACGGCGAGCGTCCACGTCTCCAACATCCTCGCCAAGCTCGGCGTCGCCGGCCGGGGCGAGGCGGCCGCCCTGGCCCACCGGCTGAGGCTGTTCGCCGCCGTGGGCTGAGGCGGGGCGGCGGGCGGGTCGCGGCCAGGGATGGCAGCCGGGGTGGATCGTTCAAGATCATTCCGGTTGGTCCCGATGTGCACTGCCGTACGCTGGTTCGAGTTCTCGGCCACCAGGAGGCGCCGTGTTCAACATGTTCGAGGAGCTGTTCTCGCCCGGACGCAAGCACACGAACGAGGAACGCAAGCGGCTCGAGCTCACGCGCGTCGACCTCAACGACGGCGACCCGGGCCGCGGCCCGATAGACCTCACCTCGGGCAAGGTGGTCGTCCGCGTCCCCACCCAGACCCCACCGGACGGGGCGCAACCCGAACCCGATCCCGATCCCGAGCCCTGAGCAGCGCCCGACCCCGACCCTGGTCCCGCCACCGGCATCCCCTGACCACCGTCTCCGGCGCGCCCAGCCGCTCACCGGCCGCCCCGAGCCCCTCAGCCCAAGACCCCGTCTCTCAGTCCCAAGACCCTCGAGCCCGTGGCAGCGACGCGATCTCCGCCAGGTCACGTTCCGTGAGCCGCAGCTCCGCCGCCCCCGCGTTCTCCACCGCCCAGCGCTCCCGCTTCGCACCCGGCACCGGCACCACGTGCCGGCCACGCCCCAGCACCCACGCCAGCGCCACCTGGGCCGGAGTCACCTCGTCCCCGTGCCGGGCGGCGATCCGGCGCAGGCCGGCCACGATCGACTGGTTGGCCGCCATCATCTCCGCGGTGAACCGTGGATGCCGGGCCCGCAGATCGTCCGGTTCGAACCCCTGCCCGGGCGTCAGCGTGCCTGTGAGGAACCCGTTGCCGAGCGGCATCGCGGCCAGGAATCCCACACCCCGCGACTCGCACCACGGCAACAGTTCTCCGAGCGCCTCCGGCGACCACACGGACAGCTCTGCCTCCACCGCGCTCACCGGGAAGACCTGCTGCACCCGCTCCAGCTGCCGGAGCGTTCCCGCGTGCAGCCCGGCGCCGCCCCGCCGCGTGGCCCGCGCCCCCACCGCGCACAGCCCGAGCGCCCGCACCTTCCCCGCGCCCACCAGCTCCGCCATGGCGCCCCACGTCTCCTCGACGGGCACCTCGGGGTCGGCGCGATGCAACTGGTACAGGTCGATGGTGTCCGTCTGCAGCCGGCGCAGCGACGCGTCGCAGGCCCGCTTCACATACCCGGGGCGCCCGTTGGCGACGACGTGCTGCTCCCCGACGAGGAGCCCGCACTTGGTCGAGACGAACGCGTCGGCCCGGCGCTCCTTCAGGACCCGCCCCAGGAGCAGCTCGTTCGTGAACGGCCCGTACATGTCCGCCGTGTCCAGCAGGGTCGACCCCCGGTCCAGCGCGGCATGCACGGTGCGCACGGACTCTTCCCCCCGCTGCCGCGAGCCGGTGTAGGCCCAGCTCATCGGCATGCATCCGAGCCCGATCGCGCCCACCTCGAGCGCTGCCGCCCCGATCGTCCTGCGCTCCACCTGGAAGTAGCCTCCCCCTGTGTGTTCGACAGGCACCCAAACTAACCTCTGGGACCCGGCCCGCCGCGCACAGCCTCCCGCCCACTAGCCTCCTGACCATGAGTGCTCAGGTATCCGCCGACGTATGGCTCCCGTTCCGTGAAGACGAGGTCCCCGGGCTGCCCGAGGGGCTCGACTACCGTTTCTGGGACGGCGGCCCCGACTTCCCCGCAGACCCGGCCGACTGCGCCTTCTACGTGGTCCCTTACATGAAGGGCGCGAACGTCGGTGTGCGCCCCTTCGCCCAGATGACGTCCGTACGGGTCGTGCAGACGCTCTCCGCCGGCGTCGACCACGTCCAGGGAGGCCTCGCGTCGCTCCGGCCCGGCGTACAGCTGTGCAACGCGCGCGGGGTGCACGAGGCGAGCACCGCCGAGCTCACCCTCGCCCTGATCCTGGCCTCACTCAGGGGCATCCCGGGGTTCGTGCGGGGACAGCAGAGCGAGGAGTGGCGCTCCGGCTTCTATCCGGCGCTCGCCGACAAGAACGTACTGATCATCGGCTACGGGTCCATCGGTGCCGCCATCGAGGACCGGCTCGCTCCCTTCGAGTGCGCGCGGGTGGTGCGCGTCGCGCGCTCCGCCCGCACCACCGAGCGCGGCCCGGTGCACCCGCTCGCCGAACTGCCCGTGCTGCTCCCCGAGGCGGACGTGGTGATCCTCTCGACGCCCCTCAACGAGGCGACCCGTGGGCTCGCGAACGCCGGCTTCCTGGCGCGACTCAAGGACGGCGCCCTGCTCGTGAACGTCGCGCGCGGCCCCGTCGTCGACACCAAGGCGCTCCTGGCCGAACTGGAGAGCGGCCGGATCACCGCCGCACTCGATGTCACCGATCCCGAACCGCTGCCCCAGGGGCACCCGTTGTGGCACGCTCCGGGAGTGCTCGTCAGTCCGCACGTCGGCGGTTCCACCTCCGCTTTCTGGCCGCGGGCCAAGCGCCTGCTCGCCGCCCAGCTCACCCGGTTCGCGGCGGGAGAGCCGGTGGAGAACGTCGTTCTGACAACTGAATGACAGCCGACTGACAGCCGCCTCACGACCGACTTGCAAGAGACCGACGACGGGCCGGGCCCACGCCCCCCGAACACTCTCTGCGCCCGTCCGGACGCGTCCCGTACGGGCATCACCGCTGGTCGTCACGGAGAGTAGAGAGGCTATGTCCCTGAGTGACGAGTCTGGTGTATCGTCCCGACTGGGGTAGCGCCGTGGAGAGTTCGGCGCCGGGGACGGACAACCGGGACTGCGAGGGGGGCGACGGGCGATGCACGGTCTATGGGCGAACGATCCGACGCGGCGGGGCCGCCGGCGACGGCCCGCGCGCGCACCGGCCCACAGAATCCGGCACGGCGGCCACGCCCCCCGCAGGGGCGGACGGCACCGGAGCGGCGCACGCCGCAGGCCTCAGCACGCCGGGCACGGACACCGGGACTCGGGGGCGGTGCGGACCGGAGTGGCCCCGTGAGCGCCCCCGTAGCCCTGCTCACCGGCCGCCGCCTGTTCCAGGGCGGAGGGGCGAGCCTCGCCTCACAGCTCGTGCTCGCGCTCCTGTGCGCCGGGTACGCCACGGGGGCGGCCCTCGGCTGGGGATCCGACCGACTGGCCCTGTTCATGGGCGACTTCGGCCTCAGTGCCGCCGCCGCAGTCGCCGCCGTGTCGAACTTCGCGTACGCGCGCAGCGGGCGCAGCCGCTTTCGACCCGCCTGGATCCTGTTCGCGGTCTCCTCCGCCATGGCATCCCTGGGCAACGGCGTGTGGGGCTGGTACGAGGTCGTCCTGCAGCGCCCCGTACCGACCCCGAGCCTCGCCGACCTGTTCTTCCTGTGCTTCGCCCCGCCCGCCATCGTGGGGCTGCTCGTCCTCGCCAAGCGCCCCGTGACCAAGGCCGGCTGGGTCTGCCTCGCGCTCGACTCCTGGCTCATCGCGGGCTCGCTGATCACACTGTCCTGGAGCCTCGCTCTCGCGCACGCCGCGCGGTTCGACGGCCCGAGCGTCGCCCGCACCGCGCTCTCCCTCGCGTACCCGCTGCTCGACATCGCGCTCGTCAGCATGGTGCTCGCGCTGCACTTCCGCCGTTCCCCCGGAAACCGCACGGCGGTGAACACGGCGATCGGCGCGCTCGCCCTGACCGTGATGTGCGACGCCCTCTTCACCTCGCCGCTGCTGCACGCGAGTTACCACTCGGGCGAGATCCTCGACGCCGGCTGGTTCGCCGGGTCGCTGCTGCTCGCGTACGCGCCCTGGGTGGGGCCGCGGAGAGGGGAGCACGAGGACGAGACGGCGTTCGCGCGGCGCGGCGGCCGCTACCAGGTCACCCGGCCCATCTCCGGATCCCTCGCGGCCCTCACCCCCTATCTCGCCGCCGCCGTCTGCACGCTGGGGATCCTCTACAACGTGCTGAACGGGCACCGAGTGGACCGGGTCGTCCTCTTCACGGCCTGCATGGTCGTCCTGGCCCTCGTCGTGCGCCAGGGCATCATGCTCCTCGACAACATCACCCTCACCCAGGAGCTGGCGCACAAGGAGAACCACTTCCGCTCCCTGGTGCAGGGCTCCAGCGACGTCATCATGATCGCCGCTCCGAACGGCATCCTCAGATACGTCAGCCCGGCCGCCGCCGGGGTCTACGGGCGGGACGCCGAGGAACTCGTGGGGTCCGAACTCGCGTCGATCATCCATCCCGAGGACCTGGGACGCGTCGTCCACGAGGTGCGCCGCTTCCTCGCCGCCAGCCAGATCGAGGAGCCCACGACCCGCATCGAATGCCGCTTCCGCTCGGGCGGTGGGGGAGGCTGGCTCAACGTGGAGTCGACGGTCAACCGCCACCACGGCGGCCTGATCTTCAACAGCCGCGACGTCACCGAACGGGTGCGCCTCCAGGCGCAGTTGCAGCACAACGCCGAGCACGACCCGCTCACCGACCTGCCGAACCGCGCCCTGTTCACCAAGCGGGTCGGCCACGCCCTCGGCGGCCGCCGCGCCACCGACCGCGGCACGGCCGTCCTCTTCATCGACCTCGACGGCTTCAAGCAGGTCAACGACACCATCGGCCACCAGGCGGGCGACGAGCTCCTCGTCCAGGCCGCCCGCAGACTGGCCGAATCGGTACGCTCCGGAGACACCGCCGCCCGCCTCGGAGGCGACGAGTTCGCGGCACTGATCGTCGGCGACGGCGGCCGGGACGACACCGCGCGCGAGCAGCACATCTACGAGCTCGCGGACCGACTCAGGGTCACCCTCTCCCAGCCGTACTCCATCGACGGCAACGATGTCCGGGTGGCCGCCTCCATCGGCGTCGCCTTCGCCGAACCCGACGTGTCCGCAGGGGAGTTGCTGCGGAACGCGGACCTCGCGATGTACCGCGCGAAGGCCGCGGGCAAGGGCCGTGTGGAGCTGTACGCGCCCCAGATGCAGGCCGACGTCGTCCGCAAGGCGCAGCTCGCCTCCCGGCTGCGCACCGCCCTGCACGACGGCGAGTTCGCCCTCCTGCACCAGCCCGTGGTGTCCCTCGGCAGCGGCCGGATCACGTCGGTGGCCGCGCAGGCGCGCTGGCGGTCGGCCCAGGGCATCCTCTTCACGCCCGCCGAGTTCCTGCGCACCGCGGAGGAGGGCGAGCGCACCTCCGAGCTCGGCCGGTGGATGCTGGAGGAGGCCGTCGAGCAGGCCGCCGAGCGGGGCCGCAGGGGCCATGCCGTACCGGTCGCGGTCCGGATGAGCGCCCGCAGACTCCTGGACCGGTCGCTGCCCCTCGGCTCCATCGAGGCGCTCCTCACCCGGCACGGGCTCGCCTCGGGCGCGCTCGTCATCGAGCTCGCCGACAGTGACCCCAGGGTGCCCCTCGACGAGCTGGAGCGCCGCCTCACCGCCCTGCGCAGGCTCGGGATCCGTATCGCCCTGGACGGCTTCGGAAGCGGATACGCGGCCATCACCGCGCTGCGCAGGCTGCCTGTCGATGTACTGAAACTCGACCGCAGTCTCGTAGAAGGAGTCGTGGAATCCGCCCGCCTGCACAAGATCACCAGCGGCCTGCTGCGCATCGCCGGCGACCTCGGTCTGAAGTCTGTGGCCGACGGCGTCGACCTGCCCGAGCAGGTCGTCGCGCTGCGCGCCATGGGCTGCACGCACGGGCAGGGCATGGCGTTCTCCGGTCCCCTCGACGAGTACCGGCTGCGCCGCGCGCTGGCCTCCGGGAGCTATCCCGTGCCCAGTGGACCGGCCGAGCCGGTGTTCGCGGGCATCCCGTCGCCGGCCGGCCGGACGACACTGCTCCGTTCACATGATGAGACTCCCGTCCCACCTACTTGACACACGCAGTGCGCCGGAGGGAGGGTCAGTGCCATGCGCACCCGAATTCTCGTACTTGGAAAGCGCGTCGGCTGAAGCTGGGACGCCGGTCCTGACACCGGATCCCCAGCGACCGCACCCGACGCGCTCCCCTCGCTTGCCTCACGGCACGAGGGGTTTTTTGTTGCACAGGCGCCTTTCCGGCAACTGACGCACACCGCCCAAACCTCGCAAAAACCCTCAGCATCGAGAAGAGAATGCCGATGACCGAGCAGGCCACCGGGGCCCACCATCCGCAGCCGCGGCCCCGAGGACAGCAGTCCGCCCCCGTCGAGCACGTCACGGGTGCGAAGTCCCTCATCCGTTCGCTCGAGGAGGTCGGGGCCGACACGGTGTTCGGCATTCCCGGCGGTGCCATCCTTCCGGCCTACGACCCGATGATGGACTCCACCCGGGTCCGTCACGTGCTCGTCCGCCACGAGCAGGGCGCCGGCCACGCGGCCACCGGCTACGCGCAGGCCACCGGGAAGGTCGGGGTGTGCATGGCCACGTCGGGCCCCGGCGCCACCAACCTGGTCACGCCGATCGCCGACGCGCACATGGACTCCGTGCCGCTCGTCGCGATCACCGGCCAGGTCGCCTCCAAGGCCATCGGCACGGACGCCTTCCAGGAGGCGGACATCGTCGGCATCACGATGCCGATCACCAAGCACAACTTCCTGGTGACCAAGGCCGAGGACATCCCCAAGACGATCGCCGAGGCGTTCCACATCGCCTCCACCGGCCGTCCGGGCCCCGTCCTCGTCGACATCGCCAAGGACGCCCTCCAGGCACAGACCACCTTCAGCTGGCCGCCGCAGACCGACCTGCCCGGCTACCGCCCGGTGACCAAGCCGCACGCCAAGCAGATCCGCGAGGCCGCGAAGCTGATCACCGCCGCGAAGCGGCCCGTCCTCTACGTCGGCGGCGGTGTGCTCAAGGCGCACGCCACGGCCGAGCTGAAGGTCCTGGCCGAGCTCACCGGAGCGCCCGTCACCACCACCCTGATGGCGCTCGGCGCATTCCCCGACAGCCACCCGCTGCACGTGGGAATGCCGGGCATGCACGGTGCGGTCACCGCCGTCACCGCGCTGCAGAAGGCCGACCTGATCGTCGCCCTCGGAGCCCGCTTCGACGACCGCGTCACCGGCAAGCTGGACAGCTTCGCCCCGTTCGCGAAGATCGTCCATGCCGACATCGACCCGGCCGAGATCGGCAAGAACCGCGCCGCCGACGTGCCGATCGTCGGTGACGCCCGCGAGGTCATCGCCGACCTGGTCCAGGCCGTGCAGAAGGAGCACAGCGAGGGCAACAAGGGCGACTACACCGCCTGGTGGAAGGACCTCAGCCGCTGGCGCGACACGTACCCGCTGGGCTACGACCAGCCCGAGGACGGCTCGCTCTCGCCGCAGAACGTCATCGAGCGCATCGGCCAGCTCGCCCCCGAGGGCACGATCTTCGCCGCGGGTGTCGGCCAGCACCAGATGTGGGCCGCGCACTTCATCCGCTACGAGCAGCCCGCCACCTGGCTCAACTCCGGCGGCGCCGGCACGATGGGCTACTCGGTGCCCGCCGCGATGGGCGCCAAGGCCGGTCAGCCCGACCGCACGGTCTGGGCGATCGACGGCGACGGCTGCTTCCAGATGACCAACCAGGAACTGACCACCTGCGCGCTCAACAACATCCCGATCAAGGTCGCCATCATCAACAACGGCGCCCTCGGCATGGTCCGCCAGTGGCAGACGCTGTTCTACAACCAGCGCTACTCCAACACCGTCCTGCACAGCGGCCCCGACGACGTGCAGGCCAACAAGGGCACGCGCGTCCCGGACTTCGTGAAGCTGTCCGAGGCCATGGGCTGCCACGCCATCCGCTGTGAGCGCCCGGAGGACCTGGACAAGGTCATCGCCGAGGCCAACTCCATCAACGACCGCCCCGTCGTCGTCGACTTCATCGTCCACGAGGACGCCATGGTGTGGCCGATGGTCGCCGCCGGCACCTCGAACGACGAGGTCATGGCCGCCCGCGGGGTCCGCCCCGACTTCGGCGACAACGAAGACGACTGAGACCGAGAGCGAAAGAGAGACCTTCAGTCATGTCCACCAAGCACACGCTCTCCGTCCTGGTCGAGAACAAGCCCGGTGTCCTCGCCCGGATCACCGCCCTGTTCTCGCGCCGCGGCTTCAACATCGACTCGCTGGCCGTCGGCATCACCGAGCACCCCGACATCTCGCGCATCACCATCGTGGTGAACGTGATCGAGGCCCTGCCCCTCGAACAGGTGACGAAGCAGCTCAACAAGCTGGTCAACGTCCTGAAGATCGTCGAGCTCGAGTCCGGCTCCGCGGTCCAGCGCGAGCTCGTCCTCGCCAAGGTCCGCGCCGACAACGAGACGCGCTCGCAGATCGTCGAGATCGTCCAGCTGTTCCGCGCCAAGACCGTGGACGTCTCCCCGGAGGCCGTCACCATCGAGGCCACCGGCTCCAGCGACAAGCTGGAGGCGATGCTCAAGATGCTGGAACCCTTCGGCATCAAGGAGCTCGTCCAGTCGGGCACCATCGCGATCGGCCGCGGCTCGCGTTCGATCACCGACCGGAGCCTGCGGGCGCTCGACCGCAGCGCCTGAGCCCCCAGGCGCTCTCCAGCGCCCTCTCGTATACCGAGACCCGAAACCTTTCCCGCTCACTCCCGCCGTACGGTGGGACGCAACACCTGCACACCAAGGAGAAAATCCAGTGGCCGAGCTGTTCTACGACGACGATGCCGACCTGTCCATCATCCAGGGCCGCAAGGTCGCGGTGATCGGTTACGGCAGCCAGGGCCACGCCCACGCGCTGTCGCTCCGTGACTCCGGTGTCGACGTCCGCGTCGGTCTGCACGAGGGATCCAAGTCCAAGGCCAAGGCCGAGGAGCAGGGTCTGCGCGTCGTGACGCCGTCCGAGGCCGCCGCCGAGGCCGACGTCATCATGATCCTGGTCCCGGACCCGATCCAGGCCCAGGTCTACGAGGAGTCCATCAAGGACAACCTGAAGGACGGCGACGCGCTGTTCTTCGGCCACGGCCTCAACATCCGCTACGGCTTCATCAAGCCCCCGGCCAACGTGGACGTGGCGATGGTCGCGCCCAAGGGCCCGGGTCACCTGGTGCGCCGTCAGTACGAAGAGGGCCGCGGCGTTCCGTGCATCGCGGCCGTCGAGCAGGACGCCACGGGCAACGGCTTCCAGCTGGCCCTCTCCTACGCGAAGGGCATCGGCGGCACCCGCGCCGGCGTCATCAAGACGACCTTCACCGAGGAGACCGAGACCGACCTGTTCGGTGAGCAGGCCGTCCTCTGCGGCGGTACGGCCGCGCTGGTCAAGGCGGGCTTCGAGACGCTGACCGAGGCCGGCTACCAGCCGGAGATCGCGTACTTCGAGTGCCTCCACGAGCTGAAGCTCATCGTCGACCTCATGTACGAGGGCGGCCTGGAGAAGATGCGCTGGTCGATCTCCGAGACCGCCGAGTGGGGCGACTACGTCACCGGCCCGCGCATCATCACGGACGCCACCAAGGCCGAGATGAAGAAGGTCCTCGCCGAGATCCAGGACGGCACGTTCGCCAAGAACTGGATGGACGAGTACCACTCGGGCCTGAAGAAGTACAACGAGTACAAGACCCAGGACGAGAACCACCTCCTGGAGACCACCGGCAAGGAGCTGCGCAAGCTCATGAGCTGGGTCGACAACGACGAGGCGTAAGCCTCGGGACTGCGGGGCCGGGGCCATCGCCCCGGCCCCGCAGTCGGTTCGGACGGCCCCCGGCGCTCCCGCGTCAACCGGCTTGTCCACCCCGTCCAGCCACGGACGGGTGATCCTTCCACCGTGGCGCAAGAGCACTTACGAAGCGCCACTAGACTGCTGAACACATTCGCGTCGGGCCCACAGCGTCGTGCGTCTTCCACGCGGCTCAGGGAGTGTTTTCGTCACTCCCTCAACCCTCCACCGCCTGCGGCCATCGGGACGGCCGTCCGCAATGGGACTTGTGAGGACTCACACGTGAGCACTGCTGCTGCAACCGGCAAACCCGTCGTACTCATCGCGGAAGAGCTGTCGCCCGCGACCGTCGACGCGCTGGGCCCCGACTTCGAGATCCGCCGGTGCAACGGCGCCGACCGGGGCGAGCTGCTCCCGGCCATCGCCGACGTCGACGCGATCCTGATCCGCTCGGCCACCAAGGTCGACGCCGAGGCGATCGCCGCCGCCAAGAAGCTGAAGGTCGTCGCACGAGCCGGCGTCGGCCTGGACAACGTCGACGTCTCCGCCGCCACCAAGGCCGGCGTGATGGTCGTCAACGCCCCGACCTCCAACATCGTGACCGCCGCCGAGCTCGCCTGCGGCCTGCTCATCGCCACCGCGCGCAACATCCCGCAGGGCAGCCAGGCCCTCAAGGCCGGCGAGTGGAAGCGCTCCAAGTACACGGGCGTCGAGCTGGCCGAGAAGACCCTCGGCGTCGTCGGCCTCGGCCGCATCGGCGCGCTCGTCGCGCAGCGCATGTCCGCGTTCGGCATGAAGGTCGTGGCGTACGACCCCTACGTGCAGCCGGCGCGCGCCGCGCAGATGGGCGTCAAGGTCCTCACCCTCGACGAGCTGCTCGAGGTCGCCGACTTCATCACGGTGCACCTCCCCAAGACCCCCGAGACCGTCGGTCTGATCGGCGACGAGGCGCTGCGCAAGGTCAAGCCGAGCGTCCGCATCGTGAACGCCGCGCGCGGCGGGATCGTCGACGAGGCGGCGCTGTACTCGGCGCTCAAGGAGGGCCGCGTGGCCGGCGCCGGCCTCGACGTGTACGCGAAGGAGCCCTGCACGGACTCCCCGCTGTTCGAGTTCGACCAGGTCGTCGCCACGCCGCACCTCGGTGCCTCCACGGACGAGGCGCAGGAGAAGGCCGGTATCGCCGTCGCCCGCTCCGTGCGGCTCGCGCTCGCCGGTGAGCTCGTCCCGGACGCGGTGAACGTGCAGGGCGGTGTCATCGCCGAGGACGTCAAGCCGGGCCTGCCGCTCGCCGAGCGCCTCGGCCGCATCTTCACCGCGCTCGCCGGTGAGGTGGCCGTCCGCCTCGACGTCGAGGTCTACGGCGAGATCACCCAGCACGACGTGAAGGTGCTCGAACTCTCCGCGCTGAAGGGCGTGTTCGAGGACGTCGTCGACGAGACGGTGTCGTACGTGAACGCTCCGCTGTTCGCGCAGGAACGTGGCGTCGAGGTCCGCCTCACGACGTCGTCCGAGTCGCCCGACCACCGCAACGTCGTCACCGTGCGGGGCACCCTCGGTGACGGCCAGGACGTGTCGGTCTCCGGCACGCTCGCCGGCCCCAAGCACCTCCAGAAGCTCGTCGCCGTCGGTCAGTACGACGTGGACCTCGCGCTGGCCGAGCACATGGTCGTCCTGCGCTACGAGGACCGTCCCGGTGTCGTCGGCACCGTGGGCCGCGTGCTCGGTGAGGCGGGCATCAACATCGCCGGCATGCAGGTCGCCCGGGCGGACGTGGGTGGCGAGGCGCTGGCGGTTCTGACCGTCGACGACACGGTCCCCGCGGGGGTTCTCGCCGAACTGGCCGAGGAGATCGGCGCGACGTCGGCGCGCTCGGTGAACCTGACGGACTAGTACGTACGTCGGAGGGGCCCGGTCACCTGTGTGGGTGGCGCGGGCCCCTTTTTTTGTTCCCCCACCCCGCCCCTTCCCGAAAGCCCTGGGGGCCGCGCCCCCTGACCCCCGCGATCGCCCTTCGGGCTCGTCCTCAAGCGCCGGACGGGCTGAATTTCCCGGCCCGGCCAAGCAAATTCAGCCCGTCCGGCGTTTGAGGACCGGGGTCTGGGGCGGAGCCCCGGTTCGGGAAGGGGCGGGGTGGGGGAGAAGGCCCCGCAGGGCCAGCACAGCCGCCCCCACAAGGACCACCGCCCCCGCCACCGCCGCAACATGCATCCCGCTGGTGAACGCCTCCCGGGCCGAGGCGAGGAGCGCGTCGCCAGCGCGAACCGGCAGGTGCCGGGCGACCGCGAGCGCCCCGCCCAGCGTCTCCCTCGCCTCCGCCGGCGCGTCACCGATCTCGCCGCGGTAGACCGCCGTGCCGATCGAGCCGAGGACGGCCATCCCGAGCGCGCCGCCGAACTCCTGGCCCGTTTCGAGGAGGGACGACGCCGCGCCGGCCTGCTCCGCGGGGGCCGCGCCGAGCGCCAGGTCCGTGAGCTGGGACCCCACGATCACCGCTCCGGAGGCGAGGACGCCCGCACCGGCCAGGACGGTCCACAGCGAGTCCGTGCCGGTCAGCGTCAGCAGCCCGTAGCCGCACGCGCTGGTGAGGAAGCCGACGGTGACGACGGTGCCACGGTTCACGCCCCGCTGGACGAGGACGGTGGCGACGGGTGCGGCGAACCCGATGAAGACGGTCGGGGCGAGAGCCCACAGCGCCGCTTCGAGCGCGCTCTTGCCGAGGACAGCCTGGAGGTACTGGGTCGTGAAGTACGCCGAGCCCATCATCGCGAACGCCGAGACGAGGTTCAGGGCGACGGCGGGCCCGAAGCCGCGGCCCCGGAACAGGGCCGGCGAGATCATCGGTGACGCGACCGTGCGCTGGCGGCGCACGAACAGGACGCCGAAGACGAGGCCGGCCAGGATCGAGGCGACGTAGGCCGGCTCGATGCCCTCGGACGGGATCTCCTTGATGCCGTAGACGAGGGGGAGCACAGCGGCCATCGACAGCGGGACGCTCAAGAAGTCGAAGCGGCCCGGCTTCGGGTCCTTGAACTCGGGGAGCAGGACCGGCGCGAGCAGCAGGAGCAGCGCCATCGCGGGCAGGTTGACGAGGAAGACCGAGCCCCACCAGAAGTGTTCGACGAGGATGCCGCTCATCACCGAGCCGAGCGCGATGCCGCCGGTCATGACACCGGACCAGATGCCGATGGCGGTGGCGCGCTGCTTGTCGTCGCGGAACATGTTGCGGACCAGCGCCATCGTCGTGGGCATCAGGGTGGCGCCGCCGATGCCGAGGACCGCGCGGGCCGCGATCAGCATCTCGGCGCTGTTCGCGTAGGCCGCGCCCACGGAGGCCGCGCCGAACGCGGCGGCGCCGATCAGCAGGAGCTTGCGGCGGCCGATGCGGTCGCCGAGCGCCCCCATCGTCATCAGCAGCCCGGCGAGCACGAACGCGTAGATGTCGAAGATCCACAGCTGCTGGGTGCCGGTCGGCTCCAGGTCCGCGCTGATCGAGGGGATCGCGAAGTAGAGGACGGAGACGTCCATCGAGACGAGGAGCAGCGGAAGCATCAGGACCGCGAGAGCCGTCCATTCGCGGCGCCCGGCCCGGGAGTTGGTGCTCGGAGTGTTCGTCATGTTCGCCATGGGCAGGACTGTACGGGCGTCTTACACGCCTGTCTAGTACGCGCGTATAGGTCGGGCGTATAAGCCGGGCGTATAGGTCGCGCGTATAGGACGGCCGTATGGATCGCGGTACCGTGACCGCATGGGACATCGCGAGGATCTGCTCGAAGGCGCCAAGCGCTGCCTTCTGGAGAAGGGGTTCGTGCGCACCACGGCGCGCGACATCGTCAAGGAGTCGGGGACGAACCTGGCGTCCATCGGCTACCACTACGGGTCGAAGGACGCGCTGCTCGGTCAGGCCTACATCGCCCTGGTCGAGGATTCGTCCGACCAGTTCGACGGGGGCGGGGAGCTGGCCACCGCGCCCGGCTCGCTCGAACGCTTCCACGAGGTGTGGGGCAACGTCATCGAGTCGATGGGCAAGCCGGGCTCGATCTGGCACCTCGGCATCGAACTGGTCGCCATGGGTGACAAGCTGCCCGCTGTGCGGGACCTCGTGGCGAAGGCGCAGCGCGAGGGCGGGCGCGGGGTCATCCCGATGTTCATGGGCGGCGAGGAGCCGCCCGCCGACGACCCCGCCGTCGACACCCTCGGCAAGCTCTACATGACCCTGATGTCCGGGCTCATCACCCAGTACATGCTCGACCCCGAGACCGCGCCGACCGCCGACGAACTCACCGAAGGCGTACGGCAGTTGATGGCCGCCACGGACCGGACGTCACAGGCGTGAAGCCTTCAGCCCCATGTGCAGCAGGAGACGGTCCTCGCCGTCGTCCAGGTCGAGGCCGGTGAGCTGCTCCACGCGCGACAGACGGTAGTAGAGGGTCTGGCGGTGGATGCCCAGCTCCGCCGCCGTGCGGCCCGCCTGCCCCGCGCAGTCGAGGAACGCCTCGGCGGTGCGGGCCAGTTGGCGGTTGGCGGGCATCAGCAGCGGGGCCAGGGCCGGGTCGTGCGCCGTGGCCGGGGGCAGTGCGGTGAGCAGCCGGTACGGGCCGATCGCCGCCCAGTGCGCGTCAGGCCCGAGGCTCGGCTCGGCGAGGGCCGCCCGCGCCGCCGCCGTCGCCTCCTGCCAGGCCGCGCCCAGCTCGCCCAGCTCGCGCCGCGCCGTCGCGAACCCCGCCGCGACGTCCGCCGAGCCGGCGCGCCCCCGCAGCTTCGCCGCCGCCGTGAGCGCCGGACCGAGCGCGTCCGCCGCGCGCAGCCGCACCAGGAGGGCGAGGGCCTGCCCGGCCGCGCCCCACGGCACCGTGCACAGCGCGTCGGCCGCCGGGATCGTACGGAAGGAAGGCGCGTCGTCCGGGTCGGCCGAGGGCCAGGGCGCCACGCACACCACCGCGTGCAGGCCGTCCGCGCGGGTGCCGAGCGCCGTCCGCAGCGCCGCCACCGCCATGTCCCGCTGCCAGCCGCGCTCGGCCGTGAGCACCTCGCGGAACTCGCGCGTCAGATCCGCGCCCGCCTGCGCCTCGTCGGCGAGCAGCGCGCCGACGCGGGACGCCACCTCCATCGCGGCGGTGAGCTGCTGCTCGGTCGGCCCCGGCTCGTCGTCGAGCAGCCACACGTAGCCGAGGACGACACCTCGATGGCGTACGGGCAGGCAGATGCGTCCCCGGTAGACGCCGGCCTCCGGGGTCGCCGGGATGCGGACCGGGCCGGTGGCGCGGGCGATGCCGAAGCCCTCGAACCAGGTGCGCACCGCCGGGGTGGAGCGCCGGGTCAGGATCGACCGGGTGCGGACCGGGTCGAGGGTGGATTCGTCGAACTCGCTGTCGCTGTCCTGCGCGCCGAACGCGATCAGCCCGAAATCCCGGTTCTCCAGTGTCGCCGGGGTGCCGAGCAGCGCGGAGATCTCGTCGACCAGTTCCTGGTAGTCGCCCTTCACCCCGCCATTCTCGCGCACCTCACGGAGCCCTTCATACATGTGTCTGAGGTGGCGGCCACAGATGCGTGACAGCTGTCGATGGCACAGGATCGGAGGGATCCTTAGATTTCACGGTGGTTCTCCGTGCCGTACCGGTTTGTTCCGGTGTACTTCGTTTACAGCGATCTACATCGTTCACACCGATACGGCCCCTCGTTCGTACTCCCCGTGGAGGTGCCCCGTGCTGGGTCCCGTGATTCTCGCCGCGTCACGCAGCGACAAGATGCGCCGTTTCATCTCGGCGGCCCCCGGCACCAAGCAGGTCGTCGACCGGTTCATCGCCGGTGAGACCGTCGACGACGTCGTACCGATCGTCGTGGACGCCTGCGCCAAGGGCCTCGAAGTCACCCTCGACGTGGTCGGCGAGGACATCACGACCCCCGAGCAGGCCGCCGCCGCGCGCGACGCCTACCTGGAGCTCGTCGCGCACCTCAAGGACCTCGGCCTCGGCACCAAGGCCGAGATGTCCGTCAAGCTGTCGATGTTCGGACAGGCGCTTGAGGGCGGCCACGAGCTCGCTCTCGCCAACGTCCGCCCGGTCGTCGAGGCCGCCGCCGAGATCGGCACCACGGTCACCCTCGACGCCGAGGACCACACCACCCTCGACTCGATGTTCGCCATCCACGAGGAGCTGCGGAAGGACTTCCCGCAGACCGGCTGCGTCATCCAGGCGTACCTCTTCCGCACCGAGGAGGACGCGACCCGGCTCGCCGCCGCCGGCAGCCGCGTGCGCATCGTGAAGGGCGCCTACAAGGAGCCCGCCTCCGTCGCGTACCAGGACAAGGCCGAGATCGACAAGGCGTACGTCCGCATCCTGAAGATTCTGATGGAGGGCGACGGGTACCCGATGATCGGGTCCCACGACCCGCGCCTGATCTCCATCAGCCAGGAGCTGGCCCGCCGCGCCGGGCGAAAGCTCGACGAGTACGAGTTCCAGATGCTGTACGGGATCCGCAGCGACGAGCACGTGCGGCTCGCCGCCGAGGGCCACCGCATGCGCGTCTACACCGCGTACGGCACCGACTGGTACGGCTACTTCATGCGCCGCCTCGCGGAGAAGCCCGCCAACCTGCTGTTCTTCGCCCGCTCCATCCTCACCAAGGGCTGAGCCCCACCCCTCTCAAAGGAGTTCAGAGACTCATGGACGCTGTAACCCAGGTCCCCGCTCCCGTCAACGAGCCGGTGCACGGCTACGCCCCCGGCACCCCGGAGCGTGCGCGCCTCGAGGCCAAGCTCAAGGAGCTGGCCGAGAACCCGATCGAGCTGTCGATGACCATCGGCGGCGTCAAGCGCCTCGGCGGCGGTGACGAGTTCACCGTCGTCCAGCCGCACAACCACAAGGCCGTCATCGGTACGGGCCGCGGCGCCACGCAGCAGGACGCGCAGGACGCGATCGACGCCGCGCTCGCCGCCGCCCCGGCCTGGCGCGCGATGTCCTTCGACGACCGCGCCGCGATCATCCTGCGCGCCGCCGAGCTGCTCTCCACCACGTGGCGCGAGACGCTTGCCGCGTCCACGATGCTCGGCCAGTCGAAGACCGCCCAGCAGGCCGAGATCGACACCCCCTGTGAGCTCGTCGACTTCTGGCGCTTCAACGTGCACTACGCGCGCCAGATTCTCGCCGAGCAGCCCCCGGCGAACTCCACCGGCGTGTGGAACCGCATGGACCACCGCCCGCTCGAGGGCTTCGTCTACGCGATCACGCCGTTCAACTTCACCGCCATCGCGGGCAACCTCCCCACCGCCCCCGCCCTCATGGGCAACGTGGTGGTCTGGAAGCCGTCCCCGACGCAGACCCACGCCGCCGTGCTGCTCATGCAGCTCCTGGAGGAGGCCGGTCTGCCCAAGGGCGTTATCAACCTCGTCACCGGTGACGGCATCGCGGTCTCCGAGGTCGCCCTGAACCACCGCGACCTGGCCGGCATCCACTTCACCGGCTCGACCAGGACCTTCCAGCACCTGTGGAAGACGGTCGGCACGAACATCGACAAGTACCGCACCTACCCGCGGCTCGTCGGTGAGACCGGCGGCAAGGACTTCGTCGTCGCCCACCCGAGCGCCGACCGCGCCGTCCTCAAGACGGCCCTGACCCGCGGCTCCTTCGAGTTCCAGGGCCAGAAGTGCTCCGCGTCCTCGCGCGCCTACGTCCCGGCCTCCATCTGGAACTCCGGCTTCAAGGAGGAGTTCGCGGCCGAGGTCGACGGCATCAAGATGGGTGACGTCACCGACCTGACGAACTTCATCGGCGCCCTCATCGACGACCGCGCCTTCGCCAAGAACAAGGCCGCGATCGACCGCGCCAAGGCCGACGACTCCTGCACGATCGTCGCGGGCGGCACCTACGACGACTCGGTCGGCTACTTCGTCCGCCCGACCGTCATCGAGTGCGCCGACCCGGCGAACGAGGTCTTCACGACCGAGTACTTCGGCCCGATCCTCGCCGTGCACGTCTACGACGACGCCAAGTACGACGAGATGCTGGAGCAGATGGAGTCCGTCTCGGACTACGCGCTCACCGGCTCGGTCATCGCGAACGACCGCGCCGCCGCCGCGCACACGATGGAGAAGCTCCGCTACGCCGCGGGCAACTTCTACATCAACGACAAGTCGACCGGCGCCGTCGTCGGCCAGCAGCCCTTCGGCGGCGGCCGCGCCTCCGGCACCAACGACAAGGCCGGCGCCCCGCAGAACCTGCAGCGCTGGACCCTGACCCGCGCCATCAAGGAGACGCTGGTCCCGCCGACCGAGTACGGCTACCCGCACATGGGCTGACACCCGCCCGGCGCCCTTCCGGCGCCTTCCTGACTCCCGCCTCCGACCTGGGCCCTGACCCCGGTCGGAGGCGGTGTCGTTTTCTGGGGCCCTCGGTGTCAGCTCAGCGCGTCCACGGCGATGCGGGTGATGTCGGCGGCGATCCGGTCCTCGCCCGGGGTGTCCGCGTCGAGCCGGGTCGTGTAGACGGAGATCACCAGCGGCGCCCGGCCGCCCGGCGGCCAGGCCACGGCCACGTCGTTGACCCCTCCGTAGGCCGGGGACCCGGTCTTGTCGCCGACCCGCCAGCCGGGCGGGAGACCCGCGCGGATCCGTTTGTCGCCGGTGGTGTTCTCCACCAGCCACCGGGTCAACTGGCCGCGGTCGAGCGGGTGGAGGGCGTCGCCGAGGACCAGCGCGCGCAGGTCCGCCGTCATGGCGGCCGGCGTCGTGGTGTCCCGCGGGTCGCCGGGGAGGTTCGTGTTGAGGTCGGTCTCCCACCGGTCGAGCCGGGTCTCGCGGTCGCCGAGCGAGCGGGCGAACGCGGTGACGCCGGAGGGGCCGCCGATCCTGCGCAGCAGCAGATTGCCCGCGGTGTTGTCGCTGTACGTGATCGTGGCGTCGCACAACTCCCGTACCGTCATGCCGGTTTCGAGGTGCATCGTGGTACGGGGCGAGGCGGCCACGAGGTCGTCGCGCGTGTAGCGGACCAGTACGTCGAGCAGCCCGGGCTCCTGCTCGCGCGCCCTGCGCAGGACCGCCGCGGCGGCCAGCACCTTGAACGTCGAGGCGATCGCGAAACGTTCGTCCGCGCGATAGGCGAGGCAGGCGCCGGTACCGGTGTCCAGGGCGTGCACCCCGATGCGGCCGGGGTACCCCGCCTCCAGCTCACGCAGCCGGCGCCGGGCGTCCGGAGCGGGTGCCGCGCTCACGGTGCCGGGCACGGAGAGGAGGCCGGGCGCCAGGGCCGCGGCGCCGAGGAGGGTCCTGCGGGAGGGAGATAAGTTCATGAACCCGAAGGTACGTGGGTGGGGGCGGGGAGCCGTGGTGATCGCGCAGGCCGGTCGGCCGGCGAGGCCGAGGACCCCCCACCGCGACCGGCCCCGCCCGCCCCGCCGTCTCCCCGGCGCCTCCCGGCGACGAATACGGCACTCACCGGGCACCCCGGCCCCGCGCACCCTGGTCCACGGAGGACTGCGCGCGGGCGTGCGTGATGCCACCGGACACCTCGCCCGGGTCGAGACAGGAGCGCCGATCGGCTTGCCGGGAAGGGGAGTTGGGGGAGTTGAGGGTGGCGAAGGGGCGGCGCCGGGGGAGCGGGGCGGGGGCCGGGGGCTTTGCCGGGGACGTGACGGGCTCGACCCGCACCACAGACTCCCTCGCACCCTGCCCCTGCCCCGGCCCCTGCCCCTGCCCCCGCCTCTGTGTCTGCCCCTGGCCCAGCCTCCGCCACACCCACCCCAGCCGTATCAGCGCCGTCACCGCCGAACCCGCCGCCATGACCGCGAGTACCGGCACGGCCAAGCCCGAGGCCGCGGCCACGATCGCCAGGAGGCAGCGCTCCGTCCTGCCGACCGGGCCGCCGCTGCGGCGCGGGGCGCCCGCCGCCGCGCCCGCCAGGGACACCCATGAAGGCAGCGTCGCCGCGAACGCCGCCGTCGCCACAAGCCACAGCGGGGCCGGCGGCAGAAAGCCCGCGACGACGAGCAGGTCGGCCGCGCGGTCACCCAGTTCGTTCAGGACCGCGCCGCGCCGCGTCGTCCGTCCGGTGTCGCGGGCGAGCGCGCCGGCCAGGTGCGCGCACGCGAGCCGCGCCGCGAGCAGCACGGCCACCGGCAGCGCGGCCAGTGGCGCCGGCAGGAAGGCGAGCGCCGCCGCCGCACCCCCCGCGCACCCGACACCGGCCGCCGTCAGCGCGCCGGGCGGGACCTGTCGGGCGGCGAGCGCGCGGCGCACGCCGGAGAGCCGGTCCGCGTACCGGGGCTTGAGAGCGTGGAGGCCGTTCATGCATACGACTGTGCCGCCGCCGGAGCGGCCTGAAATCGGCACGCGTACTCAACTGGCCTGTGAGTACCGTGTCCCGGTGACCATGCCGCGCACCGCACACACCGCCGACCTCACCCACGCCGAACTCCGGGACATCCGGGCCCTGTTGGACGACGCCTTCGACGGCGGGTTCAGCGACGACGACTGGGACCACACCCTCGGCGGCGTGCACGCCCTCGTCCATGACGGCACCGGCGCCCTCGTCGCGCACGGCTCGGTCGTGCAGCGCCGGGTCACGCACGCCGGCCGCTCGCTGCGCACCGGTTACGTCGAGGGCGTCGCCGTCCGCGCCGACGCCCGAGGGAGCGGACTGGGCGGGCAGGTCATGGCGGCTCTGGAGCGGGTGATCGACGGGGCCTACGTGCTGGGCGCGCTGTCGGCGTCGGAGGACGGAGTGGGGCTGTACCGGGCGCGTGGCTGGGAGGAGTGGGGCGGGGACTTCGCCGCGTACGGCCCCGGCGGGACGGTGCGGCTTCCGGACGACGAGAACCCGCCCTACCTGCGCCGCGTCACCGCCGCACTCGACCCGGCCCACCCGCTCCTCTTCGAGTGGCGAGGCGGCGACATCCTCTAGGGCGTGTCCGGCGCCCTAGGTCCTCAGACGTCGGCGCCCCGCACGATGATCTTGCCGACGTTCTCGCCGCGCAGCATGCCGAGGAACGCCTCCACGATCGACCCGAACCCGTTGACCACCGTCTCGTCGAGCCCCAGCCGCCCGCTCCGCAGATGCGGCACCGCGAACTCGTACAACTCCTCCTGCACATCACGGTAGTTGCGGACGAGGAAGCCCTCCATGCGCAGGCTCTTCTCCACGATGTCCGCGTGGTCGAAGAGGGGGACCGGCGCGTCCGGGGTGTTGTACTGGCCGATCGTGCCGATCCGCACCACCCGCCCGTGCTCGCGCAGCGCGCCGATCGCCGCGGCCAGCTGCTCACCGCCGACGTTGTCCACGAAGAGGTCGATGCCGTCGGGTGCCACCTCGGCGAGGGAGGCGGCGACGGGACCGGCCCGGTAGTCGAAGCCCGCGTCGTACCCCGCGTTCTCCACCGCGTACGCGACCTTCGCCGCCGACCCGGCGCTGCCCACGATCCGGCCCGCGCCCATCAGCCGGGCGAACCGCCCCGTCGCCGTGCCGACCCCGCCCGCCGCGGCCGACACGAACACGTCGTCGCCCTCGCGCAGCCGCGCGATCCGGGTCAGCCCGACGTACGCGGTCAGGCCGGTGCCGCCGAGGACGCTCAGGTGCGCCGAGAGCGGCACTCCCTCGAAGCGCGGCACGGTGCGGAGTTCGGCGGCGGGCACGACCGAGTGGGTACGCCAGCCGTGCCGGTGGAAGACGATCTCACCCTCGGAGAACCCCGGCGCGCGGGACGCGAGAACGCGGCCGAGCGTGCGGCCCTCCAGGGGCGCGTCGAGCGCGAAGTCGCCGTCCATCATCTCTCGGTGGTACGGGTCCACGGACCAGTACAGGTTCTCGACGAGCACCGTGCCGGGCGCCGGCGCGGGGACCGGCGACTCGACGAGGCGGAAGTGGTCGGCGGCGGTGGGGAAGCCGTGCGGGCGGGCGATCTGGTGCACGGTGAGCGCGTTCTCGGTCATGTCGGTGACCGTACGGAGGAATGCCCGGGCCGGGCAGAGGGTTTGGCTCATGGAACCGCCGTATCCATGAGCGGTCCTCATAGAAGCAGGTGAGCCAGCCGTCATGCCCGATATCGCGCCGCACGAACTCCGCATCCTCGTGGCCGTCGCGGACGACGGCGGCTTCTCCGCGGCGGCGGCCTCGCTCGGCCTGACCCAGTCCGCCGTCTCGCACTCGGTGCGCGGCAGCGAACGCAAGCTCGGCGCCGTCCTCTTCGACCGCGGCCGCTCCGGCGCGAGCCCCACGCCCGCCGGCGCCCGTGCCGTCGCCCACGCCCGCCGTGTGCTGCGCCTGCTCGACGTGATGGCCGCCGAGACGCGCGGCGCCGCCTCCGGGGCGGTGGCCGGTCCGCTGCGCATCGCCGCCTTCCGCAGCGCGGCGCTCCAGCTGCTTCCGCCCGCCCTCGAGCGGCTCGCCGCCCTGCACCCGGGCATCGAGCCCGAGGTGCGCGTGGTGCGCGAGTGGGGCGCGGGGACCGCGGGCGAGGTGGCGGAGGGGCGGGCCGATCTGGGCATCGCCACGATCGGCACCAGCTCGCCGGTGCCGCCGGGCCTGGTCGGCGACGTGCTCCTCGACGAGCCGTACGCGCTGGTGCACCCGGCCGGGCACCCGGAGCCGCGGTCGCTGCCTCTCGTGGACTGGGCGGAGAACTGCTCCTCCTATACGCGCGAGTGGTGGGACGGGCAGGACTGGATCCCGCGCGCGACGGTGCGGGCCGAGGATGACGGAGCGGTGCTCTCGATGGTGAGCAGTGGTCTCGGTATGGCGATCATGCCCGCGCTGTCCCTGACCGGAGCACCGCACACCGTCGAGATCACTGATCTCGGTCCGGAGCGGCCGTCGCGGTCGGTGGGCTATGTGACCACCCCCGAGCTGGCCGCGACCGACGCGGTACGCGCCCTGATCCGCGAACTCCGTCGCCTCAGGACGGGCCCGGAAGGCGCCCCCCAAGCGCCCCCCAAGCGCCCCCGAGGCGCCCGCACGCCTCCCCGCAAGCCGCCCCGAAAGTCGCCCCGAACACCCCCTGACCTCGGTGTTGATCACCCTCCCGCGTGAGTCCCGTCTCAGATAGTAGGAAGTCCGAGTAATGGTGGAGACAGATGCCGGGTCCTCGCTTAGCTTTGGAGGAGCCGAACGTCTCGCTCGATCCAGCGAATGGCGGTCGTGAGCGGAGCAGAAGGCAGGTAACCCCTGTGGCTCCAGGCTCCCCGCCTCTTCCGGCGCCTCGAAATCCCCCGTGATCTCAAGGAGTCGATCTCTCATGGCCACAGCGACGCCCGTCCGCCGCCGAGTCCGTCACACCTCGCCGTCCGGCGAGGACCGCAAGAACGCCGCCGCCGCTCTGCAGCGGGCGCTCGACCGCCGGGACAATGGTGGCGAGACCGGTCACGAAGTCAGCTGAGCGCCACGCCCGGCCTGTTCACTGCGGGTTGTGTGTGGCTGATCGCGCAGTTCCCCGCGCCCCTTACGGGGCGCTCCTGACCACCTCGAAATAGTCGATGCGCTGCCCGGTCTCGGCCAGTGCCGAGACCTTCAGCCTGGGGGACACGCCCGTCCCGCCGGCCTCCGCCTCGACCGCGAGGAACGAGAAGCCGGTGTACCGCACCCGCGACCACTGAACGGTGTCCGGGGCCGGCAGGCGTGACTTCGTCCAGTGGAACGTCACGATCGACTCGCGGTCGCGGACATGCCCCTCGTAGCTGTCCTCGACCCCGGGCCCGAAGCTGTAGAGGTCCTTGCCGGCGCCGCCCGCGGTGACGTACACGATGCCGTCGCGCGTCGGATCGGTCGACGCGCCGACCGGCACCGGCTTGCCGACCTCTCCGTTCCTGATCGCGTCCGTGCGCTCGTACACGTGGTTGTGGCCGTTGATCACCAGGTCCACCTGGTGCTCGGCGAACAGCGGCAGCCACGCCGCGCGCACCCCGCCGTCCGAGGCGTGCGTCGACGTCGAGTAGGCGCAGTGGTGGAAGAAGACCACCACGAAGTCGATGTCGTCGCGGGCGCGCAGCTCACCGAGCCGCCGCCCCAGCCAGGCGGTCTGCTTCCCGTCCGTGTAGCCGCGGTTGGCGGGGATCTCGTACGAGACGTCGTTGGCGTCGAGCGCGACGACGCCCACGTTCCCGTACACGAACGAGTAGACGCCCGGCGCGTTCGCCGGGTCGGGGCCGTTGTCCGGCAGGGTCCAGCGGGCCGACTGGCCGCCGTAGCCGTTGGGGGAGTACCAGGCCTCCATGTCGTGGTTGCCGGTCGTCACCATCCACGGCACCGACTTCGCGACCGACTCCGTCTGCGCGAGGAACTGGTCCCATACGCGCGCGTCGTACGTGTCCGACTCCCTGCCGTGCCCGGTGCCGTCGGCGTAGCAGATGTCGCCCGCGTGCAGGTGGAACGCGGGATTCTGACCCAGGATCAGCTGGTCGTTGGCGAGCGCGTCATAGCTGACGCCCTGGTCGCCGAAGGCCGTGAAGGTGAACTTCTCCGTGCGCGCCGGCGCCGTGCGGAAGGAGCCGACCGTCCCGATCCGCTCCGCGGACGCCGGGTCGAAGCCGTCGTGGCCCACCCCGTAGTAGTACGTCGTGCCGGGCGCGAGGCCGTCCAGGGCCGCGTGCAGGTAGTGCTGTTCGACCGCCGGGAGCTTGCCGGACAGGGCCGGGGTGTGCAGGGCGCGCACTTCCGCCTCGATCTTCCGGCTCAGGTCCCAGGGTTTCAGGCCCACCCGTACGAAGGGCCTGCGCACCGCGAACGGCACCTGCCAGGAGATCCGCATCTGCGTCTTCGGGTCGGCGCCGAAGGCGAGATGCCGGGCGAAGGGGGCGACGAGGGAGCCGTCGACCCGCGCGGCCGCCGAGCGCACGGGGGCGGCGGGCGCCGCGTACACCGTGGAGGCCGAACCGCTCAGGAGCGCCAGGCCGCCGAGGCTCCCCGCGGTCCCGGCCAGCGCGCGCCGCCTGCTGAACCGGGCCCGCAGGTACTCGTGCTGTTCCGGCATGCTCAGGCGGCGGGCCAGCTGCTCGGGTATCCCGACGTTCGGAGTGGGGGGTCCGGGGGGTGTCCCCCTGGAAGACACAGTCATAGGAAGGCAACTTCCCAGCAACACGGAACGACGGCCATACCTACGGGTGAACAGAATCTGACGGCTCGACAGTCACGGCGGCCCGGCACTCCACATACCGCCGTCCGAATGGCGGACAGCCAGTGTCATTCCATGGGACGGCGAGTAGGGTGCCCGTATGTCGGCAAGCTCTCGCATCCTCAATCTCGCAGTGATCCCCGGTGACGGCATCGGCCAGGAGGTCGTGGCCCAGGGGCTCAAGGTCCTCGGCGCCGTCCTCCCGCAGGATGTGAAGCTGGAGACCAAGGAGTACGACTTCGGCGCGCGGCGCTACCACGCCACCGGTGAGACCCTCACCGACGCGGACGCCGAGGCCCTCAAGCAGCACGACGCCATCCTGCTCGGCGCCATCGGTGACCCCTCGGTCCCGTCCGGCGTCCTGGAGCGCGGCTTCCTGCTCAAGCTCCGCTTCCTCTTCGACCACCACGTCAACCTCCGCCCGAGCAAGCTGCTCCCGGGTGTGGCGACGCCCCTCAAGGGCGAGCCGGAGATCGACTTCATCGTGGTCCGCGAGGGCACCGAGGGCCCGTACACGGGTAACGGCGGCTCGATCCGCACCGGCACCCCGCACGAGGTCGCCACCGAGGTCTCCGTCAACACGGCCTTCGGTGTCGAGCGTGTGGTCCGTGACGCGTTCGCCCGCGCCCAGGCCCGCCCCCGCAAGAAGCTCACGCTGGTCCACAAGAACAACGTGCTGTCCTTCGCGGGCCACCTGTGGACGAACATCTTCAACAAGGTGGCGGCCGAGTTCCCCGAGGTCACCACCGACTACCTGCACGTGGACGCGGCGACGATCTTCCTCGTCACCGACCCCGAGCGCTTCGACGTGATCGTCACCGACAACCTCTTCGGCGACATCATCACCGACCTCGCCGCGGCCGTCTCCGGCGGCATCGGCGTCGCGGCCTCCGGGAACATCAACCCGTCCCGCGAGTTCCCGTCGATGTTCGAGCCGGTCCACGGCTCGGCCCCCGACATCGCCGGCCAGGGCAAGGCCGACCCCACGGCCACCGTCCTGTCCGTCGCGCTCCTGCTGCGCCACCTCGGCTACGAGGCCGAGGCCGTCCGTATCGAGGACGCCGTCTCCGCCGACCTGGCCGAGCGCGGCACCACGGCGCGTACGACCGACGAGATCGGCGACGCGCTCGCCGGCCGAGTAGCCGGCTGACACCCGCCGAGCCACTTAGAGCACTTCCAGCATTTAAGTAGCCGCCGGGTCGCTTCCGCACCCGGCGGCTTCACCTTTGCGGTCCCCGGGTGCCACCATCAACCCCAGGACCGCACCTCACGCCGCACCCGTACGGGCAGTTTTCGTGCGCCGGACCTCACGAGCGATAATCGAACGTGGGGCCGCGGTGAACGCAGAAGCTCGGACGACCAAGTAGTCGGTTGGTTCGGGCTTCCGTTGCGCGAGCGTGGATGCGGTCCGTCACACACAACCGGTGAAGGACACGCAACCATGACGACGCCCACGATCGAGCTCAAGCCCTCCTCCACCCCGCTGTCCGACGCGGAGCGTGAGGCGATCCTGGCCGGCCCCGGATTCGGCCGCCACTTCACCGACCACATGGTGACGATCAAGTGGACCGAGGGCCGCGGCTGGCACGACGGACAGCTCGTGCCGTACGGGCCGCTCTCCCTCGACCCGGCGACCAACGTCCTGCACTACGCGCAGGAGATCTTCGAGGGCCTCAAGGCCTACCGGCAGCCCGACGGTGGCGTCGCCACCTTCCGCCCCGAGATGAACGCCAAGCGCTTCCAGGCCTCGGCCCGCCGTCTGGCGATGCCCGAACTGCCGGTCGAGACGTTCATCGAGGCGTGCGACCTGCTGGTCCAGCAGGACAAGGCGTGGGTCCCGGCGCACGGCGGCGAGGAGTCCCTCTACCTGCGTCCCTTCATGATCGCGACCGAGGTCGGCCTGGGCGTGAAGCCCGCCAACGAGTACCTCTTCATCGTGATCGCCTCGCCCGCGGGCGCCTACTTCGCCGGTGGCGTCAAGCCGGTGTCGATCTGGCTGTCCGAGGACCGCGTCCGCGCCGTCCCCGGCGGCATGGGCGACGCCAAGACCGGCGGCAACTACGCGGCGTCCCTGCTCGCCCAGGCCGAGGCCAGCGCCCACGGCTGCGACCAGGTCGCCTACCTCGACGCCGTCGAGCACAAGTGGGTCGAGGAGCTGGGCGGCATGAACCTGTACTTCGTGTACGGGGACAAGATCGTCACCCCGGAGCTGACCGGTTCGCTCCTCGCGGGCGTCACCCGTGACTCGCTCCTCACGGTCGCCCGCGACCTCGGCTTCGAGTCCGTCGAGGGCCGCGTCTCCATCGACCAGTGGCAGGCCGACACCGAGAACGGCACGCTGACCGAGGTCTTCGCCTGCGGCACCGCCGCCGTGATCACCCCCGTCGGCACCGTCAAGCGCGCCGGCGGCGAGTGGCAGCAGTCGGCGGGCGAGCCCGGCAAGGTCACGCTGAAGCTGCGCGAGGCCCTCCTCGACATCCAGCGCGGCACGACCGAGGACAAGCACGGCTGGATGCACCCGCTGGGCTAGTCCCGGACACCCCGCCGGCCCGCCGGCGGGGGCGAGCGCATCGTGGTGAGAACGAATGACCCGGCAACGTCGAGTTGCCGGGTCATCTGTCATCTCGGGTGTGCGCGGTGGGACGGTGGTGTCCCGGCGGCCGCGACCCGATGACGCCCCGCCGGAGGCGTCATCGGGTCGCGGCCGCCACGGCCTCCGCCGCCGGCTGCGCCGCCTCGGTGGTGGCCGGGACAGTGGGGGGCTTCTGCCCGATGTTCAGCGTCAGGTAGGCGACGGTCGTGATGGTGGCGGACAGCAGGAAGCTGAAGTCGATACCACCGGTGTGCGCGACCAGGGGGCCGGTGTAGGTCGGGGTCGCGTCGACGCAGAGGACGCCGACGATCGCGCCGATCGCCCAGGCGACGGCGGCGCGGACGTTCCAGCCGGCCTGGAACCAGTAGATGCCTCCGACGGTGCCGCGGTTGTAGACCTGGAGCGACTCGGAGTCGTACACGCCCTTGCAGCGGAAGTGGTTGAGCAGCGTGATGACCGCCCACGGGGTGCCGAGGGCGGTCAGGATCAGTACGAACGCGGTCATGGCGTCCGTCGCGTTCCACAGGAAGTGGCCGGCGTAGACGAGGACGGTGGAGGCGCCGGCGATGACGTACGTGCACTGGGTGCGGCTCGCCTTCGGCAGGATCGCGTCCATGTCCAGGCCCATGCTGTAGAGCATCAGACCGGCGTTGCCGACCGAGCCGGCGGACGCGGCGAGCACCAGCGGGACCAGGTACCAGCCCGGGGCCGCCGAGACGAGGCCCACGGCCCAGTCGTCGGCGTGCACGGCGATGGCGCTGAACGTGCCGAACAGCTGCGGGATCAGCAGGCCGGCCATCAGGCCCGCGTAGGTGCACAGGTAGACGGCCTTGCTGCTGTGGCGCCTGGGCGAGATGTAGCGGGTGTAGTCGCCGAGCAGGGTGATGAAGGCGATCGGACCGCTGAGGCCCGCGGCGACGGCGGAGAGGATCCAGGTCGGCCAGAAGCCGCCCAGCGCGTAGCCGCTCGGATCGGGCGCGGCGGTGGTGAAGTGCGGTGCGTAGGCGACGACGCCCAGGATCAGCAGGATCGTCATCCCGATGGCCAGTACCCGGCTCATACGGAGCAGCAGCCGGAAGCCGAACACGGCGCCGAAGGCGGTGGCGAAGGCCAGCACGGCGTAGACGATGCCGGTGGTCACGCCGTTCGCGGGGAGCCCGACGACGCGGTGCAGGGCGCCGACCACCGAGTCACCGCCGACCCAGAGGGTCAGCGCGGTGTAGCCGAGGGAGAGCAGCAGGCCGATGATCGAGCCGAGGAGCCGGCCCCGTACGCCGAAGGCCCCGCCACTGCTGGTGGAGAGGTTGGTCGCGGTGCGCAGGGAGACCAGGGAGAGCGGCGCGACGAGGATGCTGCCGACGACGGTGCCGGTGACCAGCGCCGTGAAGGAGTCCCACCATCCGAGACCGAACGTCACCGGCAGCGCGCCGAAGATGATCACGCCGAGCGCGAGGTTGGAGCCGAGAAGGATGCTGACCAGGTCCCGTGGACGACTCGTGCGTTCTTCGTCCGGGACGGTGTCGACACCGCGCGTTTCGATCGGCATGCGTGCTCTCCTGGGGGGCGGATTCACGAGTTAGAGCGTCGCTCAATGACGTTTTAATGTGACTGACATGCCAACGCGCGTCAACACTTCACGGACAGGAAATCGATTGTTAGAGTGATGCTCTAAATTGAAGCCCGTCCAGTGGTAGTGGCTCACGTCGAAAGCGACGGACAGCGGGCGGGACGGCTTCAGGCAACGACTTGGGACACGGAGGTGTGGTGGCGTGCGTCTGACCCCCACGGAGCGCGACCGGCTGCTGCTGTTCGGGGCCGCCGAGCTGGCCAGGGCCAGGAAGGCCAGGGGCCTGCGGCTCAATGTCCCCGAGGCGACGGCCCTGATCGCGGACACGGTGTGCGAGGCGGCCAGGGACGGCCGGCGGCTCGCCGAGGCCATCGAGGCGGCCCGCTCCGTCCTCGGCCCGGGCGACGTGCTCCCCGGCGTCTCCGACGTCGTGACCGAGGTCCATGTCGAGGCCGTCTTCGACGACGGGTCCCGGCTCGCCGTCGTGAGCGACCCGATCGGCTCGTCGCTCGGCGAGGACGCGCCGGGCGCGCTGCTCCCGGGCCCCGAGCACGACGACCCGCCCGCCGAGGTGACGCTCACGGCGACCAACACCGCGACCGTCCCCGTCTCCGTCACCTCCCATTTCCACTTCTTCGAGGCCAACCCGCGCCTCGACTTCGACCGCGAGGCCGCCTACGGCATGCGCCTCGCCGTCCCCGCCGGGTCCTCCGTGCGGTTCGGGCCGGGGGAGAGCGTCGAGGTGGGCCTGCTGCCCATCGGCGGCGCGCGCGTGGCGATCGGCTTCGCCGGCCTCGTCGACGGCCCGCTGGACGCGCCGGGCGCCAAGGCGGAGGCCCTCCGCAGGGCCGCCGCCTGCGGATATCTGGGAGTGAAGGGAGCGGGCGCATGAGCAGGCCCACCAAGCACAGCGATCACTGCGCGCCGGGCAGCCGGCACATCGACCCCCACGCGTACGCCGCGACCCACGGCCCGCGCGCCGGTGACCGCGTCCGCCTCGGCGACTCGGGCCTGACCGTCCGGGTCGAGTCCGACGCGCAGGCGTACGGCGACGAGTTCCTGGCCGGGTTCGGCAAGACGGCCCGCGACGGACTGCACCTCAAGGCCGCCGCCGTCCGCGAGACCTGCGATGTCGTGATCAGCAACGTCGTCGTGATCGACGCTGTGCAGGGGATCCGGAAGGTTTCCATCGGCATCCGCGAGGGCCGGATCCACGCCATCGGGCGCGCCGGCAACCCCGACACCCTCGACGGCGTCGACGTCGTCGTCGGCACCGGCACGTCCATCGTGTCCGGCGAGGGCCTCATCGCCACCGCGGGCGCCGTCGACACCCACGTACACCTGCTGTCGCCACGGATCATGGAGGCGTCGCTCGCCTCCGGCGTCACCACGATCATCGGCCAGGAGTTCGGGCCCGTGTGGGGCGTCGGTGTCAACTCGCCCTGGGCGCTGCGCCACGCCTTCAACGCCTTCGACGCCTGGCCCGTCAACATCGGCTTCCTCGGCCGGGGTTCGTCCTCGCACGACGCCCCGCTCGTCGAGGCGCTCGCCGAGGGCGGCGCGTCCGGCTTCAAGGTGCACGAGGACATGGGCGCCCACACCCGCGCCCTGGACACCGCCCTGCGCGTCGCCGAGGAGCACGACGTCCAGGTCGCCCTGCACAGCGACGGCCTGAACGAGTGCCTGTCGGTCGAGGACACCCTGAAGGTGCTCGAGGGGCGGACCATCCACGCCTTCCACATCGAGGGCTGCGGCGGCGGACACGTACCGAACGTCCTGAAGATGGCCGGCGTCCCGAACGTCATCGGGTCGTCCACCAACCCCACCCTGCCCTTCGGCCGCGACGCCGTCGCCGAGCACTACGGCATGATCGTCTCGGTCCACGACCTGAAGACCGACCTGCCGGGCGACGCCGCGATGGCCCGCGACCGGATCCGCGCCGGGACGATGGGCGCCGAGGACGTCCTGCACGACCTGGGCGCCATCGGCATCACGTCCTCGGACGCGCAGGGCATGGGCCGCGCCGGCGAGACCGTGCGCCGCACCTTCGCCATGGCCGCGAAGATGAAGGGCGAACTCGGCCCGATGGACGGCGACGGCGCGCACGACGACAACGCGCGCGTCCTGCGCTACATGGCGAAGCTGACCATCAACCCCGCCATCGCGCACGGCCTCTCCCACGAGATCGGCTCCATCGAGGTCGGCAAGCTCGCCGACATCGTGCTGTGGCGCCCCGAGTTCTTCGGCGCCAAGCCCCAGCTCGTCCTCAAGTCCGGCTTCCCCGCGTACGGCGTCGTCGGCGACCCGAACGCGGCCACCGACACCTGCGAACCCCTCGTCCTGGGGCCGCAGTTCGGCTCGTACGGCGCGACGGCCGCGGACATCTCCGTCGCCTTCGTCGCCCAGGCCGCCATCGACCAGGGCAACGACAAGATGCCCACCCGCCGCCGTCGCGTCGCCGTCCGCGGCACCCGCGGCATCGGCCCCGCCGACCTGCGCCTCAACTCCCGCACCGGCTCCATCGACGTCGACCAGCGCACCGGACTCGTCACCCTCGACGGCAGTCCCGTCCAGTCCGAACCGGCCGACTCCGTCTCCCTGAACCGTCTCTACTTCCTGTGAGGACCCCCTCATGAGCAGCTTCCACATGCCCCCCGAGTGGGCCCCGCACGAGCGCACCTGGATGGCGTGGCCGAGCCCCAACCCGACCTTCACCAACGACGCCGAGCTGGCCGAGGCGCGCGAGGCCTGGGCGTCCGTCGCCCGCGCCGTACGCGGCTTCGAGCCGGTCACGGTCGTGGTCGGCACCGGCCAGACCGACTCGGCCCGCGCGCTCCTCGGCGACGACATCGACCTCGTCGAGCGCGACCTCGACGACGCGTGGATGCGCGACATCGGCCCCACGTTCGTCGTCGGCGACGACGGTGAACTGGCCGCCGTCGACTGGACGTTCAACGGCTGGGGCGCCCAGGACTGGGCCGTCTGGGAGCACGACTCGAAGATCGCCCGCCACATAGCGGACCTCGCCGGCGTGCCCGTCCACTCCACCTCGCTCGTCAACGAGGGCGGCGGCATCCACGTCGACGGCGAGGGCACCGTGCTCCTCACCGAGACCGTGCAGCTCGACCCCGACCGCAACCCCGGCCTCACCAAGGCCGAGGTCGAGCAGGAGATCCACGCCCGGCTCGGCACCACCAAGGCGATCTGGCTGCCGCGCGGCCTGGCCGGCGACTACGGCACGTACGGCACCCGCGGCCACGTCGACATCGTCGCCGCGTTCGCCGCGCCCGGCGTCGTCCTGGTCCACTCGCAGCAGGACTCCGCCCACCCCGACCACGAGCTGAGCCTGCAGCTCATCGCCCAGCTCAAGGGCGAGACCGACGCCAAGGGCCGGCCCCTGGAGGTCGTCGAGGTCCCCGCGCCGACCGTCCTCAAGGACGACGAGGGCTGGGTCGACTACTCGTACATCAACCACTACCTGTGCAACGACGGCGTCGTCCTGTGCTCGTTCGACGACCCGAACGACGAGGTCGCGGCCGGGATCTTCCGCGGTCTCTTCCCGGACCGGACCGTGCAGCTCGTGGACGCCCGTACGATCTTCGCCGGGGGCGGTGGCATCCACTGCATCACCCAGCAGCAGCCGAAGATCACGTCCGCACACTGAAACATCCGCAGGAGTCCCCGTGGCCCAGGCCCGCCGGAAGCACGCCCCTCCGCGCGAAGAAGTCCTCGCCGCCGCCATGGAGATGATCGCCGAGCGCGGCCTGGAGAAGCTCACCATGGCCGCGCTCGGCCGCGAGGTCGGCATGAGCAGCGGCCATCTGCTCTACTACTTCGGTTCCAAGGACGAGCTGCTGCTGCGGACCCTGGAGTGGAGCGAGGGCCGCCTCGGCGGGGAGCGGGCGCGGCTCCTCGTCGGCGGCGGCACGGTCCGCGAGCGCATCGACGCCTACGTCGACCTGTACGTCCCCGACGCGGAGGGTGATCCGCACTGGACGCTGTGGCTGGAGGTCTGGAACCGCTCGCAGAACGCGGACGACGACGCGCGCGAGCGGCAGGCCGCGATCGAGCGGGCCTGGCACCGCGACCTCGTCGCCCTGCTCGCCGAGGGCATCTCCAGCGGCGAGATCCCGTCGCTCGATCCCGACCGCTTCGCGTCCCGGCTGCGGGCGCTGCTCGACGGCTTCTCCATCCACGTCGCGATCGGCCTGCGCGGCACGGACCGCGGCCGGATCCTGTCCCACGTACGGGAGTTCCTGGACGAGGCGCTCGGTTAGGGCCTCTCGTTCGGATCATGGCCGGGGTCGCGACTCCCGCAGCTACCGCTGGGGGTGCCCCCATTCGCACGGCGCCTCGCCGCGTTGCCGAAACGCCCGGACAGCTCCGCTGTCAGGACGCTCCGGTGCCCTGCGATGCACCGCACCGGACGCCGCGACCTGTCCGACCCTGATCCGCCGGACACGCCCTAACCGGCCGAAACGAACCGCAGGAGCGTGCCCGGGGTGGCCTGGGCCGCGGCGGCGAGGGCGGTCTCGGGGACCACGCCGATCACCGGGTAGCCGCCGGTCGTCGGGTGGTCGTGCAGGAAGACCACCGGGCGGCCGTCGGGCGGCACCTGTACCGCGCCGAGCACCATGCCCTCGCTGGCCAGCTCGCCCGTCAACTCCCGTTCCAGGGCCGGTCCTTCGGTGCGCAGGCCGATGCGGTTGCTGTGCGCGGACACGCGGTAGGCCGCGGCCGTGAACGTGCGCAGGGCCCCGGCGGTGAACCAGTCGGCGCGGGGGCCGAGCCGCACGGGCAGCGTCAGCGCGGCCGGCGGGGCGGGCCAGGGGGCGGCGGGCGGCAGCGGCGGGCAGGGGCCGGGGGAGCCGACGGGCAGCACGTCGCCGTTGCCCAGGGGAGCGGGACCGAGCCCCGACAGAAGATCCGTCGAGCGGCTGCCGAGCACGGGCTCGACGGTGATCCCGCCCGCCACGGCCACGTACGAGCGCACGCCCGAGGCCGCCGTCCCCACGTCGAGGACCGCGCCCGCGGGCACCCGCACCGGGGCGCCCCACGGCACCGGCGTGCCGTCGACGGTGACCGGGCAGGGCGCACCGCCGACGACGACGGTGACCGCCCGGTCGGGCCGCAGGGCGCACCCGGTGAGCGTGGTCTCCAGGACGGCGGCGTCACCGGGGTTGCCGAGCAGCCGGTTGGCGAGCCGCATCGCGGGCGCGTCCAGCGCTCCGGAGCGCGGAACTCCCAGGTGGGCATGGCCCGTTCGGCCCGCGTCCTGGATCGTGGTGAGGGCCCCGGCGCGGACCACGGTGAACTTGGCGGCGGTCATGCGTCACCTCTGACGAAGCGCACGCGGGTGCCGGGGGTCAGCAGCGCCGCCGCGTCCCGGGACGGGTCCCACAGCGGCGCCGGGTCCGGCATCGTGCCGATCAGCTGCCAGCCGCCGGGCGTCGCGCGCGGGTAGACGGCGGTGTAGGGGCCGGCGAGCGCGAGCGCCCCGGCGGGGACACGGGTGCGCGGGGTCGCGTGGCGCGGCACGTGCAACGCGTCGGGCAGGCCCGTGAGATAGCCGAAGCCGGGGGCGAAGCCACAGAACGCGACGCGGTACGTGTACGAGGAGTGGCGGGCCGCGACCTCGTCCTCGCCGATGCCCCAGAGGGCGGCCACCCCGGCGAGGTCCGGACCGTCGTAGACCACGGGGATCTCGACGACGGCGCCCTCCCCGGGAGCGTGCAACGGGACGTCCCAGGTGGCGAGTTGGCGGGTCAGGAGCTCCGGGTCGCCCACGCCGTCGAGCAGGACCGTGCGCGCGCCCGGCACGATCTCGGCGACCGGAGGCAGCGTCCCGGCGGCGCGGCGGCGCAGCAGTTCCGCGTGGAACGCGCCGGTGCGCTCGGCGTCCGGCAGCTCCACGAGCAGCGCGTGCCGCCCGGCGGGGCGTACCGCCATCGACGGCGGGGCGGCCGTCACGCGAACGCCCCGACCTTGACCCCGGCCTCTTCGAGCGCCTGACGCACCCGGGCCGCGAGCCGGGCCGCGCCCGGGGTATCGCCGTGCAGGCACAGGGAGCGGGCGGCGACCGCGACGGGAGTGCCGTCCACGGCGTCCACCGCACGGTCGACGGCGAACGCCACCGAGCGGCGCACCACGGTGTCCTCGTCGGCGACCACGGCATGCGCCTCGCCGCGCGGCACGAGCGTGCCGCCGGAGGTGTAGGCGCGGTCGGCGAAGGCCTCCGGCACGGCTTCGAGACCGGCGTCCCGGGCGGCGTCGAGCAGCCGGGAGCCGGGAAGGCCGAGCACGGGCAGCGAGCCGCCCGCGAGCCGGACGCCCGCGACGACGGCGCCCGCCTGATCCTCATCGTGGACCGTGCGGTTGTAGAGGGCGCCGTGCGGCTTCACATAGGCCACCTCGGCCCCGGCCGCCTCGGCGAACACCCTCAACGCGCCGATCTGGTACGCGACTTCGGCCGCCAGCTCGCCGGCGGGCACGTCCATCGCGCGCCGCCCGAACCCGGCCAGGTCGCGGTACGACACCTGGGCCCCGATCCGTACGCCGCGCTCGGCCGCGAGGTCGCACACGCGGCGCATCACGGAGGGGTCGCCCGCGTGGAAGCCGCAGGCGACGTTGGCGCTGGTCACGACGGAGAGCAGCGCCTCGTCGTCGGTGAGGGTCCAGCGGCCGAAGCCTTCGCCGAGGTCGGCGTTGAGGTCGAAGAGTTCGAAGAGGTCGGGGCGCACGTCGGTAAACGTAGAGGATTGTTGAACGATCCGACAAGGGGTCGATTTTTGTCACGGACGCCCCCGACCCCTTGTTCGATCGTTGAACGATCCTCTACGGTCCGTGCATCCCCCACGGAGCCGGAAGCGCATGATCCGGTCCGTGTCCCCTCGTGCCCTGAAGAAGGCCGCCGCATGATCGTTCTTCTCGGCGTGCTCGTGGTGATCCTCGGATTCGTCACGCGCCGCAACCCCGTCCTCGTGGTGGGCGTCGCCGGTATCGTCACCGGACTGCTCGGCAGAATGAACCCGCTGGAGGTCCTCGCGGCCTTCGGCAGGTCCTTCGCCGACAGCCGCTCGGTCACCGTCTTCGCCATCGTCCTGCCGGTGATCGGCCTCCTGGAGCGGTACGGCCTGCGCGAGCAGGCCCGCACCCTCATCGGCCGGCTCGGAAAGCTCAGCGCGGGCCGCTTCCTCGCCGTCTACCTGCTGATCCGCCAGGTCACCGCGGCCTTCGGACTCAACAGCATCGGCGGCCCCGCCCAGACCGTGCGCCCGCTCGTCGCGCCCATGGCCGAGGCCGCCGCCGAACGCACCACCGGCGGCCCGCTGCCCGACCGGCTGCGCGAGAAGGTCCGGTCGTTCGCCGCCTCGTCCGACACCGTGGGCCTGTTCTTCGGCGAGGACTGCTTCATCGCGATCGGCTCGATCCTGCTCATCACCGGGTTCGTGAACTCGACGTACCACCAGCAGCTCGAACCGACCCAGCTGGCCCTGTGGGCGATCCCGCTCGCCGTCTGCGCCCTCGTCGTCCACGGCGCCCGGCTGCTGCTCCTGGACCGGAAGCTGGAACGCGAGATGGCGCTGCACGCCGCAGAGAACGAACTGCCGCCGCCCCCGCGGGCCGCGGCGTCCCGCACGGGCAACGGGTCCGAGGAGGCCGGCAAGTGATCAAGGTCGAATGGCTCTACTGGCTCATCGGGCTCGTCTTCGTCGTCATGGCCGCCCAGATGGCGGCCGACCGCACCAACCCCAAGCGCTGGACGTCCGCCGCGTTCTGGGGACTGCTGGGACTGACCTTCCCCTACGGCACCGGCGTCGTGAACGCCGAGCTGAACGCGGCGCAGCCGGGCTCCGCGAGCTGGACGCTGCCCGCCGAACCCCTCGGCCTCGCCGTCCTCGCCCTCATCGTGCTCGCCGGATTCAACTTCATCGGCAAGGGCGTCCCCGTCACCACCACCACCGCCCAGCGCGAGGCCTCCGCGGCCCGGCTCGGCAGCAAGATCTTCATCCCCGCCCTGACGATCCCGGTCGTCGCCATCGTCTGCGCGTCCTTCCTCGACGGGTCGGGCCTGTTCGAGACGGGCAAGGCCACGCTCATCGGCCTGGGCCTCGGCTGTATCGCCGCCCTCGCCGTCGGCATGTTCGTCACCGGCGAGCGGAAGATCTCCGTCCCCCTGCACGCGGGGCGCTCCATGCTGGAGGCCATGGGCTCGGCCCTGCTGCTGCCTCAGCTGCTTGCCGTGCTCGGCTCGATCTTCGCCGTCGCCGGCGTCGGCACCCAGGTCGGCACGCTCGTGAACGACGTCCTGCCGAACAACTCCAAGTACCTCGCCGTGATCGCGTACTGCGTCGGCATGTTCCTGTTCACCGTGATCATGGGCAACGCCTTCGCCGCGTTCCCCGTGATGACGGCGGCGATCGGCTGGCCCGTCCTCATCCAGCAGATGCACGGCAACGAGGCCGCCGTCCTCGCGATCGGCATGCTGGCGGGCTTCAGCGGCACGCTCTGCACGCCGATGGCCGCGAACTTCAACATCGTCCCGGCCTCGCTCCTCGAACTGAAGGACCAGTACGGCCCGATCAAGGCACAGCTGCCGACCGGACTCGTGCTGCTCGGCTGCAACATCGTGATCATGGCGCTGTTCGCCTACTAGGCAGCGTTCGGAAAGCGTTCGGAAAGCGATCGGAAAGCGATCGGAACGAGTCCAGAAAGCCAGAAAGGGCTGACCCGATGACCCGTGTCCTCATCACCGGCTTCGAGCCGTTCGGCGGCGAGCGCGTGAACCCCTCGTGGCAGGCGGCCTCCCTCGTCGCCGACCAGCCGCCCGCAGGGCTCACCGTCACCGCGGTCCAGCTCCCGTGCCTCTTCGGGGAGTCCCTCGCCGTCCTGCGCCGCGCCGTCCAGGAGACCCGCCCCGACCTGGTCGTGTGCGTCGGCCAGGCGGGCGGCCGCCCCGGCGTCACCGTGGAACGCGTCGCCGTCAACGTCGACGACGCCCGGATCCCCGACAACGCGGGCGCCCGGCCCATCGACGAGCCGGTCGTCCCGGGCGGGCCCGCCGCCTACTTCTCCACGCTGCCGATCAAGGCGTGCGTCGCCGCGATGCGGGAGGCCGGGGTGCCGGCCGCCGTCTCCAACACGGCGGGCACGTTCGTCTGCAACCACGTGGCGTACGGCCTCGGCCACCTCATTGCCACCGAACTCCCCGGCGTACGCGGCGGGTTCGTGCACGTGCCGTGGGCGCCGGAGCAGGTCCCCGACGGGACCGCCGCGGCCCTGCCCGCCGAGACCGTCGCCCGCGGACTGCGGGCCCTGCTGCTCGCCGCCGCGGGCACGACGGTGGACGTCAGGGTGACGGAAGGCGCGACGCACTGACCCCGGCCCCGGCCGCCCACCAGGAAGGACCTCCCATGCCCGACGCCGCCGACGTCGCCCGCCTCGCCCTGGCCAACGTCACCCGCGAATACCCCAACTTCCCCGCCCACCTGGTCAGTTCGGCCGACGAGGACACCCGCCCGAGTGCCCTCCACCCCGCCTTCTACGGCGCCTACGACTGGCACTCGTCCGTCCACATGCACTGGCTGCTCGTCCGGCTCCTCAAGGAGCTGCCCGACCCCGCGCAGGTGGCCGAGGTCACCGCCGTACTCGACCGGCACCTCACCCCCGGCCACCTCGCCACGGAAGCCACCTACCTCCAGGGCCGGCCGTCCTTCGAGCGGCCGTACGGCTGGGCCTGGCTGATCGCGCTCGCGGCCGAGTGCCGCGCCCACGGCGGACCCGACGGCGAGCGCTGGGCCGACGCCCTCGCCCCCGCCGTCACCACCGTCGACCGGCTGCTCCTGGACTGGCTGCCCAAGGCCACCTATCCCGTGCGCCACGGCAACCATCCCAACAGCGCGTTCTCGCTCGGCCTCGTCCTCGACACGGGGGAGCGGGCCGGGCTGCCCGCGGCCACCCTGGACGCCGTACGGGAGCGGCTGCGGTCCTGGTTCGGCGACGACCACGACGCGCCCGCCCACTGGGAGCCGTCGGGGCAGGACTTCCTGTCCCCGGCGCTGACCGAGGCCGACGCGATGCGGCGCGTGCTCGCGGGGCCGGAGTTCGAGCCGTGGCTGGACCGGTTCCTGCCCGCCCTGCGCGCCGGAACTCCCTGCCCCCTCCTGGAGGTTCCGGTCGTCTCCGACCACGCCGACCCGCAGATCGGCCACCTCCTCGGCCTCGCCCTCAGCAAGGCGGCGGCGCTGCGCACCGTCGCGGGCGCGCTGCCGGACGGTCCCGTCCGCACGCGCCTCGCCGAGGCGGCGGACGCCCACCTGGCGGCGGGCCTGCCCGCCGTGGACCGCGGCGACTTCACCACCGATCACTGGCTGGCCACCTTCGCCGTGCTCGCCCTCGACGCCTGACCGCCAAGCCATGACCACAAAGAACGCAAGTAGGCGCGATCGTTGCCTGTGACGCCCTTGTCACGGAGTGAAGCGGTCCGGCAGCGTGGCCGTCCATGGGACGAGAGCAATGGAAGAAGATCCTGGTCGGGTCGGCCGGGAACATGGTCGAGTGGTTCGACTGGTTCGTGTACGCGAGCTTCGCCACCTACTTCGCCGGGGCCTTCTTCCCCGACGGGAACCCGACCGCGCAGCTGATGAACACGGCCGGCATCTTCGCCGTCGGCTTCTTCATGCGGCCCGTGGGCGGCTGGCTGCTCGGCAGGGTGGGTGACCGCAAGGGCCGCAAGGCGGCACTCACCCTGACCGTCACCCTCATGTCGGCGTCCGCCGTGCTCATCGCGATCGCGCCCACCTACGCGGTGGCCGGGTACGGCGGCGCCGTCGTCCTGCTCGTCGCCCGTCTCCTGCAAGGACTTTCGGTCGGCGGCGAGTACGCGGCCAGCGCCACCTACCTCACCGAGGCGTCCGACCCGAGCCGCCGCGGCTTCGCCTCCAGCTTCCAGTACGTCTCCATGACCGCAGGTCAGATCGTCGGCCTCGGCCTCCAGATCGTGCTCCAGCGCACCATGTCCGACGGCGCGCTGCACAGCTGGGGCTGGCGCATCCCGTTCATCGTCGGCGCGCTCGGCGCCGCGGTCATCTTCTACCTGCGGCGCAACATGCTGGAGACCGACGTCTACGAGGAGTCCGCCGACGACGCGGGCGCCGATCAGAAGGGCACCATCAAGGCTCTGTGGGCGCACCGGCGCGAGGCGTTCCTGGTGATGGCGCTGACGATGGGCGGCACCGTCGCCTACTACACGTACACGACGTACCTCACCAAGTACCTGTCGAACTCCGCCGGTCTGAGCAAGGAGACCGCGACGCTCGTCTCGTTCTGCGCGCTGATCGTCTTCGCCTGCATCCAGCCGCTCGCGGGCCGGCTCTCCGACCGGATCGGCCGCCGCCCGCTCCTGATCACCTTCGCGGTCGGCTCCACCTTCCTGACCGTGCCGATCATGACGATGCTCAAGCACGCGGGCTCGTTCTGGCCGGCCCTCGGCCTCGCCCTGCTCGCCCTCGTCGTGGTCACCGGCTACACGTCGATCAACGCGTGCGTGAAGGCCGAGCTCTTCCCGACCGGCATCCGCGCCCTCGGCGTCGCCCTCCCGTACGCCATCGCCAACGCCCTCTTCGGCGGCACGGCGGAGTACGTGGCCCTGTGGTTCAAGGACGCGGGCGCGGAGTCGGGCTTCTACTGGTACGTCGCCGGGTGCGCGGCGGTGTCCCTGATCGTCTACCTGACGATGCGTGAGACGAGGGACATCGACCTGAACCGGGTCGCGGTCCCGGCGCCCGGGGCCGCGCAGCGCCCGGCCGAAGCGGTCTGAGCCCACATCGTGAGACCACGGCCCGGGCCACGCCCGGGCTGTGGCACACTGCCGACGTGCTCTCGTTCGCCATGATTATTGGCAGCAGGCGCGCCGGTCCGCAGTGACCGCCACGTACGACCACGTACGGGCGGACATCGTCGTCTCGACCCGCGCGCAGACCTCTCGCACCCGCGAGGGGTTTTTTCGTTTCCTGGCCCACCTCAAGCCGGGACCGGAGCGCGAGGGATCATAGGGGGACGGTGGAGCCGGTCATTCCGGTAGACCGAGATCCGACACAGGAGCCAGATCAGCATGACGGACGCAACCGACGACCATTACCCCGCTTCCCGCGTCGACGACGACTTCCACGTCTTCGACACCACACTGCGCGACGGCGCGCAGCGTGAGGGCATCAATCTGACCGTCGCGGACAAGCTGACCATCGCCCGGCACCTGGACGACTTCGGCGTGGGCTTCATCGAGGGCGGCTGGCCGGGCGCCAACCCCCGCGACACCGAGTTCTTCGCCCGCGCCCAGGCGGAGATCGACTTCAAGCACGCCGAGCTCGTCGCGTTCGGCGCCACCCGCCGCGCCGGCTCCAAGGCCAGTGAGGACCCGCAGGTCAAGGCCCTCGTCGCGTCCGGCGCCCCGGTCGTCACCATCGTCGCCAAGTCGCACGACCGGCATGTCGAACTCGCCCTGCGCACCACCCTCGACGAGAACCTGGAGATGGTCCGCGACACCGTCTCCTACCTGCGCGAGCAGGGCCGCCGCGTCTTCGTCGACTGCGAGCACTTCTTCGACGGCTACCGCGCCAACGCCACGTACGCCAAGGCCGTCGTCACGGCCGCGCACGAGGCAGGCGCCGACGTGGTCGTCCTGTGCGACACCAACGGCGGCATGCTCCCCGCGCAGGTCCAGGCGATCACCGCCACCGTCCTCGCCGACACCGGGGCCCGCCTCGGCATCCACGCCCAGGACGACACCGGCTGCGCCGTCGCCAACACCCTCGCCGCCGTCGACGCGGGTGCCACCCACGTCCAGTGCACGGCCAACGGCTACGGCGAGCGCGTCGGCAACTCCAACCTCTTCCCGGTCGTCGCCGCCCTGGAGCTCAAGTACGGCAAGAAGGTCCTCCCCGAGGGCGCGCTGCGGGAGATGACCCGCATCTCGCACGCCATCGCCGAGGTCGTCAACCTCACCCCGTCCACGCACCAGCCCTACGTGGGCGTCTCGGCGTTCGCCCACAAGGCGGGCCTGCACGCCTCCGCGATCAAGGTCGACCCGGACCTCTACCAGCACATCGACCCCGACCTCGTCGGCAACCGCATCCGCATGCTCGTCTCCGACATGGCGGGCCGCGCGTCCATCGAGCTCAAGGGCAAGGAGCTCGGCGTCGACATCTCCGACGACCGCGAGCTCGTCGGCCGCGTCGTCGAGCGGGTCAAGGAGCGCGAGCTCGAGGGCTACACGTACGAGGCCGCCGACGCCTCCTTCGAGCTGCTGCTGCGCGAGGAGGCCGAGGGCCGGGCGCGGCGCTACTTCCGCGTCGAGTCGTGGCGGGCCATCGTCGAGGACCGCCCCGACGGCACCCACGCCAACGAGGCGACCGTGAAGCTGTGGGCCAAGGGCGAGCGCATCGTCGCCACGGCCGAGGGCAACGGCCCGGTCAACGCCCTCGACCGCGCCCTGCGCGTCGGCCTTGAGCGGATCTACCCGCAGCTCGCCAAGCTGGAGCTCGTCGACTACAAGGTGCGCATCCTGGAGGGCAAGCACGGCACGTCCTCCACGACCCGGGTCCTGATCTCCACGACCGACGGCGCGGGCGAGTGGTCCACCGTCGGCGTCGCCGAGAACGTCATCGCCGCGTCGTGGGGCGCCCTCGAGGACGCGTACACGTACGGCCTGCTGCGGGCCGGGGTCGAGCCGGTCGAATAGCACGCCTCAGGGCCCCGTGTGCTGCCCTCCGGTACGGGCAGCACGCGGGCCCCTCCTGCGTTAGCGTCGAGGTATGAGGCCCACGCGCCGGGCATCGCGCCTGATATCCGCCCTGTCCGGAACACTGCTCGCCCTGGGGGCCATGGCGGCGGTGACACCGGGGGCCAGGGCTGCCGCCCCCTCCGATGTCTCCACCGTGGCCGACGCCCTGCGGCACAGCCCCGTGTACGTCGACCCGGCCGCCTCCGAGCAGCTGGCCGCCGGGGACGCCGACGCCCTCACCAAGAAGATCAAGGACGCGGACAAGCCCGTCATGGTGGCGGTGCTGCCCGCTGGCTTCCCGACGCAGGCGCTGTTCACGAACCTGCGCACCAAGACCGGCATCACCGGCGTCTACGCGATCCGCCTCGGCCAGAGGTTCGACGCCAGGGCCGACCGGCAGGTGATGTCGCCGGCCGCCGTCAGAAACCTGACCAGCAGCGTCCAGGGCGAGAACGTCACCAAGCAGCTCAACGACTTCGTCGACACGGCCGTCCGCAACGCGAACGGTACGGCGCCCGCCGAGTGGGGCGCGGGCGGCGGCGGCAGCCCGGTCGGGCCCCTGATCGGCATCGGCGCGGTCGTCGTCGCGGGCGGCGGTGTCACATACGCGGTGCTCCGCAGGCGGCGCCGGCAGCACGAGGAGGAGCAGCGGGCCGCCCTGGAGCAGCTGCGCGTCGTCGTCGACGAGGACATCACGGCGTTCGGCGAGGAGCTGGACCGGCTCGACTTCCACCCCGCCGAGCCGGGCGCGGACGACGCGATGCGCGCCGACTACGAGCGGGGGCTCGACTCGTACGAGAAGGCGAAACAGTTCATGGCCGCCGCCGAGCGCCCCGAGGACGTGCGCGGGGTGACGCAGGCCCTGGACGACGGGCGGTTCTCGCTGGCCATGCTGGCCGCGCGCCGCGAGGGCCGGCCGCTGCCCGAGCGCCGGGCGCCCTGCTTCTTCGACCCGCGGCACGGGCCCTCCGTGACGGACGCGCCCTGGGCGCCGCCGACCGGCGCCGAGCGGGAGGTCCCGGTCTGCGCGGCCGACGCGGCCCGGATCAAGGACGGCGCCGACCCGATGGTCCGCACCGTCGACACGGGCTACGGCGAGCGCCGCCCCTACTACGAGGCGGGCCCCGCCTACGGCCCCTGGGCCGGCGGCTACTTCGGCGGCGGCATCCTGCCCGGCCTCCTCTTCGGCACGCTGCTCGGCACGATGATGTCGAGCCCCGCCTACGCGGCCGAGTACGGCTCCGGGTACGGGGACTTCGGCCCCGGAGCCGGGTACGACGGCGGGGACTACTCGGGGGCGGACTTCGACTCGAGCGACTTCGGTGACTTCGGGGGCGGCGGCGGGGACTTCGGCGGGGGAGGCGACTTCGGGGGCGGCGGCGACTTCGGCGGAGGCGGCGGCTTCTGAGCGCCGCCGGGTGCCTTGCCCGGCGCCCACGCCCGCAGGTATTCCCCGGCGGTCGGCTTCGGGACGTGCGCCCCCTCGCCGTACAGCGCGTGCGAGAGGCGCACCCGGAGCCGTTCGCCGCGCGGCACCCGGCGCCGCACACCGTTCGCGTCGGTCGCGGGCGGGAGCTCCAGGGGCGCGGGCTGCTCGTGCGCGGTCAGGGTGTGCAGCTCCGCCTGGCTGAGCGGGACATGGGTCTCGACGTACTCGCCGTTCGGGAGGCGCGTGATCCGGCCCGACTCCCTGCCGTGCAGCACCAGGTCACGGTCGCGGCGCAGCAGACCGAGGCAGATCCGCCGGGTCACGACGAAGGTGATCACCGGGCCCACGACGAGCGCGCCGCGCACGCACCAGGTGACCGCGTTCAGCGAGATGTGGAAGCGGGTGGCCCAGATGTCGTTCCCGCCGCCCACCAGGGCCACGAGGAAGAACGTCAGCCACGCCACCCCGAGCGCCGTGCGCACCGGCCTCTCGCGCGGCCGGTCCAGGAGATGGTGCTCGCGCCGGTCACCCGTGACCCAGGCCTCCAGGAACGGATACGCGCCGATCACCACCAGGACGGCGGGGAACACGACCAACGGGATGAGCACGCCGAGGGCCAGCGTGTGCCCCCACAGCGTGATCTCCCAGCCCGGCATCACCCGCAGCAGCCCCTCCGCGAACCCCAGGTACCAGTCGGGCTGCGCACCCGTGGACACCTGGTCGACGCGGTAAGGCCCGTAGTTCCAGACGGGGTTGATGGACGCGACGGCCGCGATGAACGCGACGATGCCGAACACCAGGAAGAAGAAGCCGCCCGCCTTGGCCAGGTACACCGGGAAGAACGGCGCGCCCACCACGTTGCGTTCGGTCTTTCCCGGACCGGGGAACTGCGTGTGCTTGTGGTACACGACGAGGATCAGATGGGTCAGCACGAGCGCCGCCATGATGCCGGGGAACAGCAGCACGTGCACCGAGTAGAACCGCCCCACGATGTCGTGCCCCGGGAACTCCCCGCCGAACAGGAACATCGACAGATACGTCCCGACGACCGGCACCGACAGGATCGCCCCGTCGAGGAAGCGCATGCCGGTGCCGGAGAGCAGGTCGTCCGGCAGTGAGTACCCCAACAGGCCCTCGAACAGGCCGAGTACGAGGAGCAGCCAGCCGAACAGCCAGTTGAGCTCGCGCGGTTTGCGGAACGACCCCGTGAAGAAGTGCCGCATCATGTGGACGAGCATCGCCGCGACGAAGAGCAGCGCCGCCCAGTGGTGGATCTGCCGGATCAGCAGGCCGCCCCGCACGTCGAAGCTGATGTCGAGCGTGGAGGCGTACGCCTCGGACATCCGGATGCCGTTCAGCGGGACGTAACTGCCGTGGTACTCCACCTCGTTCATCGACGGGTGGAAGAACAGGGTGAGATAGACCCCGGTCAGGACCAGGATCACGAACGTGTAGAGACAGATCTCGCCGAGCAGGAACGACCAGTGGTCGGGGAAGACCTTGCGCAGGTACTTCCTGGAGAGGGTGTGCAGTCCCAGGCGGCCGTCGGCCCAGTCCGCGACGCGTTCACCGGCCGGGGCCCGCCCCCTCCCGCGCACCGTCCCCGTGCTGCCTTCCGTGGCCCTTCCGGACATGGGCTCGCTCCTCCCGTGTGGCGCTCACCCCTTGGACGGCCACGGCGGGCGGGTTTGTGACACCACGGAGCCACGATGTGGCACAGGTCACATGGCTAGGGCCTCTCGTTTGGATCATGCCGGGCTCGCGGGGCCTGGCACCGCACCTCGCGGCGTTGTCGTCAGTCGCCTACTCCCCCAGCTACCGCTGGGAGGTGCCCCCACCGCGTGGGCTCCTTCCTCCGCCTTGCGATGCACGGCACCAGGCCCCGCTCCCCCCGCGGCGGCAGCCGCACATGACGCCGTCGGCCTGATCCAAACGAGAGGCCCTACCCCAGCAGCTTCGCCTGCCAGCGGTGGAAGACCTCTTCGGGAGCGCCGTGGCACGACCACGGGACCCGGGCCGCCTGCCCGTCCAGGAGCTGGAACAGGTACGTGGCCTCCTCGGTCAGGTCGGCGTAACACGACGCGTGCGCCAGGGTGTTGAGGTCCGCGATGTCCTGCGCGTACGCGTAACTCCGCTGGGCGATCCACAGGTTCCAGGTGCGCCGGGCCTGCGACGCGGTGTTCTCGTTGTTCCAGAACTGGAGCAGGCCGATCGCCTGCGCGCCCTCCCGCTCGACCCGGTAGCGGTACTCCTCGACCCGGGCGACCTGAGGCAGCACGGCGAGCGGCGACCCGGGCGGGAGGGTCGCCGTCACGTCCTGCGCGAAGTTGTACATGACCCCGTGCGAGCCGTGCCAGCGCGCTGACAGATGACGCAGCACCTGGTGGTGGCCCTCGCGGTTGTACGGGTCACGCTGGTGCAGCTCCTTCCACCAGAGCTCCATCGAGGGGTGCCCGCCCGGGAAGAGGCGCGCGACCGTCATCAGGGAGACCCAGGGCACCGGATCCGCGGGGTAGGCGTCCGCGGCGCGCAGCGCGGTGCGCACGGCCAGCTCCAACTGGCCGGGGTCCACGGGGTTTCCGGGGCCCGCCGCCATGGCCAGGTTGAACGCCCGCATCACCTCGGTCTCGGCGCGCAGGACGAGCGCGTCGGCGTTGCGGGGCTGAGACTCGTGCCAGGACTCCGCGACCGACGTGCCGGCGGTGGCCTGGGCGAGCAGCCGCATCCGGAACGTGCGCCGGTCCCAGTCGGAACCGGTCGCGGCGCACAGCTCGGCGAGGCCCTGCCAGCGGCCGATCGCGATGTCCTGCCGGGCCGACGCCAGGGCCCGGTCGCCGTTCGTGGGATCGAAACGGACGGTCATCGGGGCCTCGCCAGTCGGTAGTGAGTGGTGACGTGTGAGTGGTGGTGGACGACGACGGGGGTCAGAAGTCCGTGGACAGGGTGTCACCGCTCGACGCCGCGTACACCGGCGTCTCGTTCCCGTACTCGGCGTGCACCTGCTCGGCGCGGGCCGCGTCCAGGCGGGCGGGCCGGTAGTACGCGGCGCCCTTGGCGCGGTACCAGAGCATCGGGACGATGCCCACGGCGATGCCGCCGACACCGATCGCGATCGCCGTGGACGACAGGCTGCCGAGGGACTCGACGAACACCCAGATCATGAAGAGCGCGCCGGCCAGCGGCCACAGACCGCCGAAGAAGAAGTTGGCCGCCGACTTGAACAGCAGCTTGCGGTACGCGACCACGACGGCGAGGCCCGCGAGGCCGTAGTAGACCGCGATCTGGAGTCCGATCGCGGCGACGGCGTCCTCCAGGACGGCCGAGACCGAACCGAGCGCGGTCGACGCCACGAAGAGCCCGAGGGCGACGACGCCGACGACGACGATCGCGACCCACGGCGTCTGCCAGCGCGGGTGCGACTTGCCGAGGGCGGACGGCAGCGTCTTGTCACGGCCCATCGAGAACAGGGAGCGCGTCACCTGGATCAGCGTGGTCTCCAGGGTGGCGATGGTGGACAGCATCACGGCGACGATCAGCAACTTGCCGCCGGGGCCCGGCAGTACGCGGTCGCCGAGCAGCCCCATGATGTTGTCGCTGGTCGCGATCTCCTTGGGCGTGAGCAGCATGTTGGTGGCGATCGTGAAGACCTCGAAGAGGACGAACACGATGGCGACGCCGATCAGCCCGGCGAGCCCGGACGTCTTGCGGCTGTTACGGGTCTCCTCGCTGAGGTTGCTGGTGACGTCCCAGCCCCAGTAGTAGAACGCGGCGATCAGCGCGCCCGCGGCGAACCCGGAGGGCCCGTCGAAGTGGGAGAACCCGAGCCAGGACCAGGAGAACTCGTTGACGCGCTTGTCGCTGAACACGGCGGCGAAGGCCACCACGAGCAGGATGACCAGCTCGATCCCGGACATCACGAGCTGCGCGTGGACGGTCAGCTTGGCGCCCATGAGGACGACGCACAGCATGGCCAGGAACCAGACGGCGCCGACGGCCGCGGCGAGCGCGGTGTTCCCGGCGTGGGACGGCGCGACGAGTTCGAGCGTCATCGCGCCCGCGGGGAGCGAGCCCGCGACCATGAAGATGGTCGCCGAGATCACCAGGGACCAGCCGCTGATGAAGCCGAGGAAGGGGTGCAGGGCGCGGCCGACCCAGGAGTAGCTGGCGCCCGCGTTCACGTCCAGGCGGCCCAGGTAGTTGAAGGCCCAGGCGATGCCGAGCATGGGTATCGCGCAGTAGAGGAGCGCGGCCGGCGCGGCCAGGCCCACCGTGCCGATCAGTACGGCGGTGGTGGCGGCGATCGAGTAGGCGGGCGCGCTGCCAGCGACCGCCATGACGATGCTGTCGGAGGTGCCGAGGGCGTTGGCCTGAAGCCCTCTGTTCGTGCTCATCGGACGGTGGCGCCTTTCGGGGAGCGGCAGACGGCCCGACCGGCGACGCCGACATGACCCGGCGGGGTGAGGGAGCCCGGGGTCATGGGGTGGGGCCGCTTGTGCGGAGCGCGGGGGGACGGACCGGCGAGCGACGGAAATCGCCCGGCAGTCCGACGCAGCGTAACGCCGCATGGTGCCTAAGTGAAGGGAGTGTAAGGAGGCGTCTCATCTTCCGATATACCGGAATGTAACCTTCAACTTCCCGTGGCGAGGCCAGGGTTACGTGTGCGCCAACGCCGAGCGCCCGCCCTTCGTCCGTGGGGGAACGGGAAGGGCGGGCGCGCTCAGGGGGTGGGCGGCGCGGGGCGCCGGCTCACCGAGGGGGCGATCAGGCGTTCTTGATCGCCGAGATGTCGAAGACCAGCTTGATCTTGTCCGAGACCAGGACGCCACCGGTCTCCAGGGCCGCGTTCCAGGTGAGGCCCCACTCGGAGCGCACGATCTGGGCCTTGCCCTCGAAGCCGACGCGCTCGTTGCCGAACGGGTCCTTCGCCGAGCCGTTGAACTCCAGGTCGATGGAGAGCGGCTTGGTGGTGCCGAGGATCGTCAGGTCACCGGTGATCCGGTAGTCGTCGCCGCCGAGCGCCTGCGCGGACGTGGAGCGGAACGTCATCGTGGGGAACTCGTCCGTCTTGAAGAAGTCGGAGCTCTTCAGGTGTCCGTCGCGGTCGGCGGAGCCCGTCTCGATGCTGTCCATCTTGACGTCGATCGACGCGGTCGACTTCGACGGGTCGCCGCCGTCCAGGTGCAGGGCGCCGGTGAAGTCCTGGAAAGAGCCCTTGACGTTGGTCACCATGGCGTGGCGGGCCACGAAACCGATCGTGGAGTGCGACGGGTCGATGGTGTAGTCGCCGGACAGGGCGGCGAGGTCGGCACTGACCGCGTCGGTGGTGGTGGCGGTGGTGGCGTCGTTCTTACGGCCGAAGAGACCCATGACGTGCTCCTTGGGGACGGGGCGGGGCGGTTGGTCGTTGAATGTTTAACCTTCAACGAGAATGACTGTAGCGCCATTCTGTTCAACTTTCAACATCAAGCGCAAAGTCTCCCCACGATTACACCGCGTCATGGCGTGACGCGCTCTGGCGGACGCGCGTAGAACTCGGGCACTATCTCCCTGCCCCACCTGCACAGCCGTCTCACAGTCAGCACGGTCTCCAGCAGGAAGGACCCCTCCCATGAGAATCCGCTCGGCCGCGAGCGCGCTCGCGCTCGTCCTCTGCGCCCTCTTCGCCCCAGGCTTCGGGGTGCTCGGCTCCGCCACCGACGCCCAGGCCGCCACCAAGATCAGTCACGCCACCGCGACGTCGATGTTCCGCGAGGTCGGCATCACCTGGTCGTCCTCCGGCGGCTGCTCCGACCGCAACAACCCCACCTGTACGTCCTTCGAGCAGCTCAACCTCGCCACCGCCCAGGGCGCCCAGACCCTCAAGCGCGCCACCGGCTGCGCCCTGAACATCACCGGCGGCACCGAGACGGGCCACGCGAGCGGCACGTACTCGCACTGGAACGGCTACAAGCTCGACTACGGCAAGAACACCTGTGTCACCAGCTACATCAAGAACACCTTCACCTACATCGGCCTGCGCGGCGACGGAGCCCCGCAGTACAAGTCGGGCTCCGGCAACATCTACGCCGACGAGGGCAGTCACTGGGACGTCCTCTACTACAACTGCGGCGGCTGCTGACCGAACCGGCGGCTACACGCGGTGACTTGGACTTCCGGGCGGTGGTTGTTGGACTGCCGCCGCCCGGAAGGCCCTGCTCCGTTGACCGGGCCGTGTCACCGCGGATACCCAGTCCTCTATGTCACGAAGATCTCGCGCCGCAGGCTCCGTCGCCGTCGTCGCCGCATCGTCCGCCGTGTTCGCCCTCACGGGCCCCGTGCTGCCGGCCGCCGCCGACCCCACGCCCGCCGTGGCGCAGGCCGTCATCGGATCCGCGCAGCTGTCCGTCGCCGTCGCCGACGACTTCCCGCGCGTCCTGTCGTACACCGACCGCGCCTCGGGCGCGCAGCTCCTCGGCAGCACGAGCCCGGTGGACAAGGTCACCCTGAACGGCAAGGCGTACGCCGTCGCGGTCAAGGGCACCCCCGAGGTCACCGGCTCCACGGCCGCGTACACCCTGACCTTCCCCGACCTCGCCGGTGTCGAGATCGACGCCTCGCTGAGCGTCAGCGGGCGCGCCACCACCTTCAAGGTGACCGCCGTGCGCGACACCGACGCCTTCCGGGTCGGCACGATCGACATCCCCGGGCACGACCTCGTCTCCGTGGGCAGTTCGGACGGCGGCGCCGAGACCGCGTTCACGACGCTCGACAACGACTCGACGCGCACCGCCGACGTGTTCGGCAAGGTCACGGCCGGCACCCCGGCCGACGCCTCGCCGGCCGGCGCCTCGTACGCCATCGTCAACACCGGCTCGCTCGCCGCCGCCGTCGAGTCCAACTCGACGTACGACAAGCCCAGCGGCAAGACCAATGGTGACGACGCCCGCTTCTGGCACCAGGCCCGCAAATCCGCCGACGGTTCCACCCGCGTCGGCGTCTGGTCGGGCCAGTGGACCTACCGCGGGGACGGTGCGCCCACCCCCGCCACCGGCAATGACCTGCCGTGGGCGAAGGTCGTCGTCACCCCCGACGCCAACGGCGACGGCAAGGTCGACTGGCAGGACGGCGCGGTCGCCTTCCACGACATCGGTGTGAAGGCGAAGGGCAGCGACGGCACCCCCGACCGGGTCATCACGCACATCCCGTTCAACTTCGCCAGCCAGGCCACGCACCCCTTCCTGCGCACCCTCGACGACGTCAAGCGGATCTCTCTCGCGACCGACAACCTCGGCCAGTTCGCCCTCCTCAAGGGCTACGCCTCCGAGGGCCACGACTCCGCGCACCCCGACTACGGCGGCAACACCAACAAGCGCGCCGGCGGCCTCAAGGACCTCAACAAGCTCCTCAAGACCGGCAAGAGGTTCGGCACCAGCTTCGGCGTCCACGTGAACGCCACCGAGGCGTACCCCGTCGCCAAGAACTTCAGCGGCGACCTCGTCGACCCCAAGGCCCCGGGCTGGAACTGGCTCGACCAGAGCTACTACATCAACCAGCGCCGCGACATCAACAGCGGCGACCTCGCCGCCCGCTTCAAGCAGCTGCGCGACGAGACCGACCCGAACCTCACGACGATCTACGTCGACGTCTACTACACGCACGGCTGGATCGCCGAGCGGACCGCCGAGGCCATCCGGTCGCAGGGCTGGAACATGGCCACCGAGTGGGCCGACAAGTTCGAGCGCCAGTCCCTGTGGTCGCACTGGGCCAACGACCTCGACTACGGGCCCAGGACGAATAAGGGCCTCAACTCGAAGATCATCCGGTTCATCCGCAACGGCGAGAAGGACGTCTGGAACAACGACCTCGTCCTCGGCCAGAGCGCCATCGACGAGTTCGAGGGCTGGACCGGCGAGAACGACTGGAACTCCTTCTACGACAACATCTGGCAGCGCGACCTGCCCGCCAAGTTCCTCCAGCACCAGCGGATCACCCGCTGGAACGGCGACGACATCACCCTCACCGGCGGGCTGCGCGGCACCGTCGAGGACGGCCGCCGCACCTTCTACGACCACGGCAGGAAGGTCCTCGACGGGACCGACTACCTGCTCCCGTGGGACGGCGGCAAGAAGCTCTACCACTACAGCAGGAGCGGCGGCACGACGAGCTGGGACGTGCCCGGCTCCTCGTACACGGTGTACAAGCTCACCGACAACGGCCGCGTGAAGACCGGCACCGTGCGCGCCTCCGGTGGGAAGATCACGCTGAAGGCCGACGCCAAGCAGCCGTACGTGCTCTACCCGGCCGACGAGACGCCCGACGCGGTCGACCCCGCCTGGGGCGAGGGCACACACGTCAAGGACCCCGGCTTCAACGACGACCGCCTGACGGCCTGGGACAAGACCGGCACCGTCAAGCGCGACACCGACGACCACGGCCGTAACAGCGCCGCCCTGAGCGGCACCGGCACCGCCGCCGTCGAGCAGCGCGTCAGCGGCCTGGACGCCGGCAAGCACTACACCGCCTCCGCCTGGGTCGAGGTCGAACCGGGCAAGTCCCGCCGCACGACGCTGAGCGCGGGCGGCAGGTCCGTGGCCGTCGAACGCTCGACGCTGGAGAACACCATCGCCGCAAGCGACTGGGGCGGCACCTCCATGCAGCGCGTGAAGGTCAACTTCACGGCGCCCGCGAACGGCCGCGCCACGCTGCGGATCGAGGCGGCCGAGGGCTCGCCGGCGACCGTGCGCGTGGACGACGTACGCCTCGTCGCCGACGCGCCCACCATGAAGCCCGGCACCGTCGTCCACGAGGACTTCGAGAACGTCGACCAGGGCTGGGGCCCCTTCGACAAGGGCGACGCGGGCGGTGTCACCGACCCGCGCACGCACATCGCGCAGCAGCACGCCCCGTACACCCGGGCAGGCTGGAACGGGAAGCTCGTCGACGACGTCATCGACGGCGGCGAGTCCCTGAAGTCCCACGAGGAGAACGACGGCGTCGTCTACCGGACGTCCCCGGCCGACGTGCCGATGACCGACGGGCACGCCTACAAGGTCGAGTTCGACTACCAGTCGAGCCACGCGGGCGCCTACCAGTGGGTGAGCGGCTACGACCGCGTCGCCGCCGACGGCACCCCTGACCAGGTCGAGACCGCGAGCACCCCGATCGGTCAGCAGCGCACGACCGGCCACTACGAGGGCACGGTCACGGCCGGCTGCGGTGACACCTGGACGGGCCTGCGCAAGCTCGAAGGGGCCCCGGACGGCGCCGACTTCGTTCTCGACGACTTCACCGTCACCGACCTCGGCCCGGCCAAGGACAAGGCGGCCTGCGGCACCCTCGCCCTGACGTCGGACGAGACCCTGGAGCCCGGTCAGAAGAACAAGGTCGAGGCCACCTTCACCAACTACGAGGCGAGCGAGGTCGACGGCGCGTCCGTCGCGCTCGACCTGCCCGAGGGCTGGAAGGCCGAGCCGGCGGGCCCGGTCGCGCTCGGTCCGGTCGCCCCCGGCGCCAAGGCCACCGCCACCTGGCAGGTCACCCCGCCGGTGGACGCCAAGTACCAGCCGTACCAGCTGAGTTCGAAGGTCACGTACCAGGTCGGTGACAGCGCGCGGACGCTGACCGCGGGCGCCACCGTGCGCACCCTCCCGCCGCCGCCCACCAAGGACACGTACGCCAGTGACCTGGACTGGACGTCCGCCACGAACGGCTGGGGGCCGGTCGAGCGCGACCTGTCCAACGGCGAGCAGGGGCAGGGTGACGGCACGCCCATCAAGATCGGCGGCGTCTCGTACGCCAAGGGTCTGGGCACGCACGCGCCCGCCAAGGTGCGCTACTACCTCGGCGGCCAGTGCACGTCCTTCACCGCCGAGGTCGGCGTCGACGACATCCAGACGACCCGCGGCAGTGTGCAGTTCTCCGTCGCGGCGGACGGCACGGAGAAGGTGAAGTCGCCGGTCCTCAAGGCCGCCGACAACGCCTGGTCGCTCACCGCCGACGTCACCGGCGCCAAGTACGTCGACCTGGTCGTCGGCGACGGCGGCGACGGCAACGGGAACGACCACGCCGACTGGGGCAATGCCCGCTTCCATTGCGGCAGTTGATCCCACCGGCTCCCGGGCCCCGCTCCCCGGAGCGGGGCCCTTTCCGCGCACACCGTAGACAGCGCTTTCTACGACTGATTAGGTGCAGCTCCATGACACCCACGCGTCGCACGTTCCTCATCGCGTCCACGCTCCTCGCGGGCACCGCGCTCGCCCTGCCGGCCGAGGCCGCCTCGGCCCGGTCGGCCTCGGCCGCCTCCGCCGCGGACGACGAGTACGACACCCTGCGCAGGCGCTGGCTGGAGATCTCCCTCGGCACCGGCTACGACGCCACCGCCGAGCCCTACGCCTCCCGCCTGAAGCAACTCGGCGACCTCGCCCGCGGCTTCAGAGCGACGATGACGCCCACCGCCACATCCCTGTGGCCCGGCTACCCCTTCGACCCCCCGGCCGGCATCACCCAGGGCTACAGCCGCCTGTGGACGATGACGCAGGCGTACGTGCAGCAGGGCACGGGATCGACCGGCGACGCGGGCCTCCTCGCCGACGTCATCAAGGGCTTCGACCATCTCTCCACGACCGTCTACAAGGCGACCACCGCTCCGTACGGGAACTGGTGGGAGTGGCAGATCGGCAGCCCCCGCCTCCTGATGGACATCGTCGCGGCCCTGTACGACCACCTCACCCAGGACCAGCGCGACGCCGCGTTCGCCGCCGTCGACCACTTCATCCCCGACTCGGTGCTCCGCACCTACTCGGGCACCTCCACCGGCGCCAACCGCGTCGACCTGTGCCGTTCCGTCGCCCTGCGCGGGATCCTCGGCAAGAACCCCGACAAGACGGCCCTGGCCCGCGACGCCCTCTCGCCCGTCTTCCCCTACGTCACCAGGGGCGACGGCCTCTACGCCGACGGGTCCTTCGTCCAGCACACGTACATCGCCTACTCCGGCACCTATGGGCAGGTCATGCTCGACGGGCTCGGCCGCCTCTTCGCGCTGCTCGCCGGGTCGACCTGGGCCGTCACCGACCCGAACCGGCAGATCATCCTCGACAGCGTCGAGCACGCCTACGCCCCGCTGATCCTCGACGGCCTGATGATGGACAGCGTCAACGGCCGTGCCATCAGCCGTGGTTACCTCAAGAGCGACGACCTCCACGTCATGCGCAGCGACCACTTCCACGGCCAGGGCCTGATCGCCGCCATGGCACAGCTCGCGGCCGGCGCGAGTCCCGCCGAGCGGGAACGCTGGCACGGGCGCATCAAGGGCTGGATCGAGCGCGACACCGTGACACCGCTCCTGACGGCGAAGCAGTTCGGGGTCGCGGACCTGTCCCGGCTGCACGCCATCGCGGACTCCGCCGTCGAGGCGGCCCCGGAGCCCGTCGGCCACACCCTGTTCGCCTCCATGGACCGCGCGGTGCACAAGCGCCCCCGCTTCGCCGCGAACATCTCCATGTCCTCGGACCGCATCGCGTACTACGAGTGCGGCAACGGCGAGAACCCGCGCGGCTGGCACACGGGGGCCGGCATGGTGTTGTGGTGGGCGGCGGGGGAGCGCTCCGATCAGTACACCGACTGGTTCTGGCCGACCGTCGACTACTACCGGCTGCCCGGCACGACCGTGTCCACCAAGCGCCTCGCCGACAAGGCCGGCGGCGAGTGGGGCGCGTCCCGGCCCGCCGTGAAGTGGGTCGGCGGCGCCACGGACGGCGAGTTCGCGGCGGTCGGCCAGCACGTCAAGGGCCTGGGCTCGACGCTCCAGGCCCGCAAGTCGTGGTTCTGCCTCGCCGACAGCGTGGTCTGCCTCGGCGCCGGGATCACCGCGGCCGACGGCGTACCCGTCGAGACCGTCGTCGACAACCGCAACCTCGGCGAGGGAGGCACGCAGGACTTCACCGTCGGCTCCGGAACGCGTCCGGGCTGGGCCCACCTCGAAGGCCACGGCGGCTGGGTCTTCCCGGGCGGCGCCCCGCTGAAGCACCTGCGCGAGGACCGCGCCGGCGCGTGGTCCGACATCAACACCACCAGCTCCACCGAGCGCCGCACCCGCCGCTGGCAGACGCTCTGGCTGGACCACGGCACGGACCCCACCGACGCCGCCTACTCCTACCTCCTGATGCCGGGCGCCTCGAAGGAGGCGGTGGCGGAGCGCGCGGACGACCGCGGCTGGCTGTCGGTCCTCGCCAACACGGCCGCCGTCCAGGCAGTCGCCGTGCCCTCCCAGGGGGTGACCGCGGCGAACTTCTGGCAGGAGGGGAGCGCGGGAGACCTCACCGTGTCGGCCCCGGCGAGCGTCCTGGTGCGCAGGAAGGGGCCTGCGGCGACACTGGTCGTCAGCGAACCGCCGCGCACCGGGCAGTCCGTGGACGTCGTCTGGGACCGGCCCGTGCGCTCCGTCGTCAGCCACGACCCGTCCGTCGAGGTGGTCGCCACGGGCCGTAGGCTGCGGCTGCGCGTCACTCCGGGGACGGCATGCGTGAGCCATCGGTGTGAGGTGACTCTCAACTGACCCATTTGTGTGACCCCTACAAGGCGGCAGGGCCCTGAGCAGTCACTTCGGCTGCATAAGGGCGGCGTTCTGTTCGGGCTAACCAGGAAAACGGGCCGGAGACTGTACGGAGTCGACGGCCCGTTTTGCTTGGTCGCCTTCGTAAGGTCGCTACATGACCGTTTTGGACGACACCGCATCGGCCGGTTCCCCCGGAGATGAGCCCACTGACGCGCGCGGGCGCGTCGCAGAGCTGCACGCGATCCGTGAGCAGGCGCTGCGCGGGCCCAGCGACAAGGCGACCGAGGCCCAGCGCGCGAAGGGCAAGCTGACCGCGCGTGAGCGGATCGAGCTGCTGCTCGACGCGGGATCGTTCAACGAGGTCGAGCAGCTGCGCCGGCACCGGGCCACCGGCTTCGGCCTGGAGACCAAGAAGCCGTACACCGACGGTGTCATCACCGGCTGGGGCACGGTCGAGGGCCGGACGGTCTTCGTCTACGCGCACGACTTCCGGATTTTCGGCGGCGCCCTGGGCGAGGCCCACGCCACCAAGATCCACAAGATCATGGACATGGCCATCGCGGCCGGTGCCCCGCTGGTCTCCCTGAACGACGGCGCGGGCGCCCGTATCCAGGAGGGCGTCTCCGCCCTCGCCGGTTACGGCGGCATCTTCCAGCGCAACACCAAGGCGTCCGGTGTCATCCCGCAGATCAGCGTGATGCTCGGCCCGTGCGCCGGCGGCGCGGCCTACAGCCCCGCCCTCACCGACTTCGTCTTCATGGTCCGCGAGACCTCGCAGATGTTCATCACCGGCCCGGACGTCGTCAAGGCGGTCACCGGCGAGGAGATCACCCAGAACGGCCTCGGCGGCGCGGACGTGCACGCCGAGACCTCGGGCGTCTGCCACTTCGCGTACGACGACGAGGAGACCTGCATCGCCGAGGTCCGCTACCTCATCTCGATGCTGCCCTCGAACAACCGTGAGAACCCGCCGACCGTGGCCTCGGAGGACCCCGCCGACCGCCGCTCGGACGTCCTCCTCGACCTGGTCCCGGCCGACGGCAACCGCCCGTACGACATGGCCAAGGTCATCGAGGAGCTCGTCGACGACGGCGACTACCTCGAGGTCCACGAGCGCTGGGCGCGCAACATCATCTGCGCCCTGGCCCGCCTGGACGGCCAGGTCGTCGGCATCGTCGCCAACCAGCCCTCGTCCCTCGCGGGCGTCCTGGACATCGAGGCCAGCGAAAAAGCTGCCCGCTTTGTCCAGATGTGCGACGCTTTTAACATTCCGATCGTGACTTTCCTGGACGTCCCCGGCTTCCTGCCGGGCGTCGACCAGGAGCACGGCGGGATCATCCGGCACGGCGCCAAGCTGCTGTACGCGTACTGCAACGCGACGGTGCCGCGGATCTCCCTCATCCTGCGCAAGGCGTACGGAGGTGCCTACATCGTCATGGACTCCCAGTCGATCGGTGCCGACCTCACCTACGCCTGGCCCACCAACGAGATCGCCGTGATGGGTGCCGAGGGCGCCGCCAACGTCATCTTCCGCCGTCAGATCGCGGACGCCGAGGACCCCGAGGCCATGCGCACCCGCATGGTCAAGGAGTACAAGGCAGAGCTGATGCACCCGTACTACGCGGCCGAGCGGGGCCTGGTCGACGACGTCATCGACCCCGCCGAGACCCGCGAGGTGCTCATCCGCTCCCTCGCGATGCTGCGCACGAAGCACGCCGACCTGCCTTCGCGCAAGCACGGCAACCCCCCGCAGTAACCCCACAAGGAGATCACTGCACATGTCTGCACCCGACATCCGCGTTGAGAAGGGCCACGCCGAGCCCGAGGAGGTCGCGGCCCTGACCGCGATCCTGCTGGCCCGCGCCGCCGCCGCACCGACCGACATCCCCGCGTTGCGCGGCCGCGACAAGGCCGGGTGGCGCCGCCTGGAGCGCCAGCACGGCTTCCGGGCGCCCCACAGCTGGCAGGGCTAATCAGCCCGTGGGGGTCCCCCCGGACGGAGTCTGGGGGAGTTTGAGGACGAGCCCGAAGGGCGAAAAAGCCCCCGGTGACCCGAAGGTCACTGGGGGCTTTCCCATGTCCGGGGCAGCGCCGCAGGCTAGCGCAGGCGAGCCATCAGCGCGTGCTCCACGAGAGTGATGAGCGCCGACTTGGCGTCCGCGCGGTGTCGGGCGTCGGTGGTGATGATCGGGGTGTCCGGGCCGATCTGCAGCGCCTCACGGACCTCGTCCGGCTGGTACGGCTGATTGCCCTCGAAGCCGTTCAGCGCCACCACGAAGGGCAGTCCGCTGTTCTCGAAGTAGTCGACGGCGGGGAAGCAGTCGGCGAGACGGCGGGTGTCGACGAGCACGATCGCGCCGATGGCGCCGCGGACGAGGTCGTCCCACATGAACCAGAAGCGGTCCTGTCCGGGGGTGCCGAACAGGTAGAGGATCAGGTCCTGGTCCAGGGTGATGCGGCCGAAGTCCATGGCCACCGTGGTGGTGGTCTTGTCTCCGGTGTGGGTGAGGTCGTCGATGCCCGCGGACGCGGACGTCATGACGGCCTCGGTGCGCAGCGGGTTGATCTCCGAGACGGCGCCCACGAAGGTGGTTTTGCCGACGCCGAAGCCGCCGGCCACCACGATCTTCGCGGACGTGGTGGAGCGGGAAGGCCCTCCGCTAGAGCTTGCGAAGTCCACTGAGCACCCTTTCGAGCAAAGTCACGTCTGGCTGGCCGCCGGCGTTCTCGTCGCCGCCGGGCTGATGAATGGCGACCAGGCCCGCCTCCGCCAAGTCGGCGACGAGAATCCTGGTCACGCCGAGGGGGATGGAGAGCAGGGCCGAGACCTCGGCCACCGACTTGATCTCTCGGCAGAGGGTGCAGATCCGCTGGTGCTCGGGCAACTGGCCCTGCAACTGGTGCGGCTGCGCGGTCGTGCTGACCAGCGCCTCGATGGCGAGCTGGTAACGCGGCCTGGTGCGGCCACCCGTCATGGCGTAGGGACGCACCAGGGGGTTGTTGGCAGCCGGCGCAGGGGTCTCGGGACGCCGCTGCGGCTGCACGGGCTGGATGCGCGGTGCGGCCGGCTGGTCGTACGGCCCCGGCTGCCGCGGCTGCGGCGGGTTCGGGGGCGCGTACGACGGACGCCGGTGGCTCGGCGCGGAGGGGAAGTTGTACCGGTTCGGCGCGTCACCCTGACCCGGACCCTGACCCTGACCCTGGCCCTGGCCAGGCCCGTAGGACCAGTTCGCCGATGAACCGCTCGGGGGTGTTGCAGAACCAGTCACGTACTCCTCCTCCAACTGTGCCGGACACCATCACCGTGGAGCCGCGTCCCGAAACCTTACGGCCACGGAACGCGAAAACGCACCGCCTGTCTGTCAGTTGAGAAGGCTCCCCTGAAGCTCCTGCCGCAGGTCCGGAGTGAGAACCGTTCCCGCGCGGTCGACAAGAAGTGCCATCTCGTACCCGACGAGGCCAATGTCCGCCTCCGGGTGTGCGAGGACAGCAAGAGAAGAACCGTCGGAGATGGACATGATGAAGAGGAATCCTCGCTCCATCTCCACAACTGTCTGGTTCACGCTGCCGCCCTCGAAGATGCGGGACGCTCCCGCGGTCAGCGAGGTAAGTCCCGACGCGACGGCCGCCAGCTGGTCGGCACGGTCACGCGGGAACCCTTCGGACATCGCCAGAAGGAGTCCGTCGGCGGAGACCACCACCGTGTGCGACACCCCGGGGGTGTTGTCCACGAAGTTGGTGATCAACCAGTTCAGGTTCTGTGCCGCCTGGCTCATCGGGCTCACACTAACGCTCCTGGTTGTAGGTGCTGTCAGGACCACTGTGCTGATTCGTGGCCTGGCCGTTCGTGTCACTTCCTGCTTCACGTCCCCGCTGCACGCCCCGGCGCAGGTTGCTCAGCCTGCCCCTGACGTCCTCCGGCGCGCGGGAGACCTGGGGGCCGCCCTGCGGGGTCGATTCCGCCGTGCCCTCGACCAGGTTGGCCTTGGGCACCCGGCGCGGCAGGCCGGAGGAGGTGACTCCGCCCGCCTTCGGCTTACGGAGCTGCTCCGCGCGAACCCAGCGCTCGTCGTTGGACGAACGCCAGTCGTCGGTGCCGCCGCCGGTGCTGCCGCCGCCGTTGTCCTGGGTGGTGTTGTCGGCACGGTCGTCCGACGAACTCGCCGTCGGTGCACCGCGCCGCGGAAGTCCGGCGTCGGTGAGCGAGTGTGCGGCCGACGGGGCGGGCCCGGCCGGCGCGGCGGGACCGTGCGCGTCGAAGCCTACGCGCTCCTGCTCACCGGCGTCAGCGAGCTGAGCGGATTCCGCTTGTGCGGGGTACTCGGATCCGTACTGATCCTGGTAACCGTCGCGCGTGGGCCAGTCGTCCTGCTGCGAGCCGCGCCGCGGGCCGCCGCCGAAGGCCGGGAAGGTCTCCTGCGCCGGTTCCGCATAGCCGTCCTGGGACGCGTAGCCGGACTGCGAGGCGAAGAACGAGTCGTCGTAGGACCCGGTCTGCGGCTGCTCTTCGTACGTCTGACGGTCCGTCGCGTAGACGGCCGAGGAGTCCTCGTACGTCTGCTGCGGACGGTCGTCGTACGCGGGCTGCGCGGGGTTGTACGCGGCCTGTTCCTGCCGCTCGAACGGGTCGGCGGCCGGGGCGGTCACCTCGTCGCGGAACAGCGGACGGCCGTCGTCCTCGCCGGTGTGCGTCTGGGCCTCGAGGGCCGCGCGGCGCTCCTCGCGCATCAGGGAACGGCCGACCGGGTCCAGGTCGCGCAGGTCGTCAGGGACGTCGCCGTACTGACTGTCGTCGAAGCCGAGCTCCGCGGCGGTGCGCAGCGGGGCCGGCTCGTACGCCGACTGCGACGGGATCATCGAGGAGACGGTGAACTCGGACTCGGGGAGCTGGTCGCCGCTGCCACCGTGGGTGATGACGTCGGGCAGCATGACGAGCGACGTCGTGCCGGCCTGCTCGCCCGAGGGACGCAGCTGGACCCGGATGCCGTGCCGGTCGGACAGGCGGCCGACCACGAACAGGCCCATGCGCTGCGAGATCGCGGCGTCCACGGTCGGCGGGTTGGCCAGCTTGTGGTTGATGTCCGCGAAGTCCTCGGCGGTGAGGCCGATGCCCTTGTCGTGGATCTCGATCATGACGCGGCCGTCGGGGAGACGGGTCGCGGTGACGCGGACCTTGGTCTGCGGCGAGGAGAACGTGGTGGCGTTCTCCAGGAGCTCGGCGAGCAGGTGCACGAGGTCGGTCACGGAGCGGCCGTGGATCTCGGCCTCCGGGACGCCCGACAGCTCGATGCGCTCGTACTGCTCCACCTCGGAGGAGGCGGCGCGCAGGACGTCGACCAGGGGGACCGGCTGGTCCCAGCGGCGGCCGGGCTCCTCGCCGGCGAGGACCAGGAGGTTCTCGCCGTTGCGGCGCATACGGGTCGCGAGGTGGTCCAGGCGGAAGAGGTTCTCCAGCTGGTCCGGGTCGGCCTCGTTGTTCTCCAGGTCGGTGATCAGGGTCAGCTGGCCCTCGATCAGCGACTGGTTGCGCTGCGACAGGTTGGTGAAGATCGCGTTGATGTTGCCGCGCAGCAGGGCCTGCTCGGAGGCGAGCCGGACGGCCTCGCGGTGCACCTGGTCGAAGGCGCGGGCGACCTCGCCGATCTCGTCCGTGGAGTTGATCGGGATGGGCGTGACACGGGTGTCGACGCGGCCCGGGTCGGTACGGGAGAGCTGGTCGACGAGCATCGGCAGGCGCTGCTCGGCGACGTCGAAGGCGGCGGTGCGCAGGCGGCGCATCGAGCGGCTCATCTGCTGTGCCATGAGGCCGGCCAGGACGAACGCGGCGAGCAGGGCGACGAGCACGATGGCGCCGGTGACGAAGGTGGACTGCTTGGCGTCGTCGGCGATGCCGGCGGCCTCGTTCACCGCCTTGTCGGCGAGGTCGGACTCGATGGTGCGGTACGCGTTGAACTTGGCGGTGTTGACCGCCCACCAGTTCTCCGCGGTGACGCCGCGCTGCGCGATGGCCTGCCGGGCCAGGGGCTGCGTGGAGGGCAGCATGGCGATGACGGCGACCATGTCCCTGGGGTCGGCCGGCGGCGGGACGTACGTCTTGCCCTGGGCCTTCGCGGCCATGGCGGCCTGCTTGGCCTGCTTCGCGCCGTCGGTCTTCAGCTGCTTCTTGGCGGCGTCGAGCTTGTCGACGTCGGCCTGGGTGCCACCGCCCTGGTACTCCTCGATGGCGATGCCCTCGAGGTAGGCGTAGGAGGAGAGGGCGATCTTCTGCTTGCCGAAGCTGGTCGCCGACGGGCCCGGCTTGACCAGCAGGTGCGTGCCGATGGAGCGCTCGAGGGACAGCGCGGCCTTGGAGAGCGAGATCGCGTAGACGGTGCGGCCGTAGCTGGTGATGTTTCCGGTGCCCAGACCGAGCTCGTTGGCGAACTCCATCAGCGGGTGCTGGATCGCGACGTAGCCCTCTTCGGTCATCACGCCGGGCAGCTTGCTCGTGTAGGCGGCGGCCCGCAGTTTCTCCAGGCCGGGCTCGACCTTCTTGAACTGCGCGAGACGGCGCTCCAGGCCTTCCTTGGCCGGCATGTTCTTCGCGGCGGCGTCGAAGGCGTGGGCCGCCTCGTCCGTCGCGGCGCGGGCCTTGAGGACCTTCGGGTCGTTCCGCTTGCCCAGGAGCAGCGGAGCGGCGGTGATGTCGCGCTCGTCGATGAGGGTGTTGGCGTACGTCAGCGACGCCTGCACCAGACGCGCCGTGTTCTCGGCGTCGTTGGCCTCGTTCCAGGTGTCGATCGAGCTCTTGACCTGGAAGCCACCCATGATCAGACCCACGAGCACGGGTATGAGCAGGATCGCGTTCAGCTTCGTCGGCACACGCCAGTTGCGCGGCGACATGCGGCCGCCGGACGGCGCCGGGGCCTGCTCGGCCCGTGACGCCCGTGCGGCAGGCGCCGCCGTACGCGGCGGCGGGGTGAAGTTGCCCCGCGCCGAAGACGGCTCGGGACCGTTCTTGCTTCGCCTCACTCGACCAACAACCTCTCGGCGTCGGCACCTACGCTGTGCCGCTGTCTCCAGGCCCTAACCTACTGGGCAGTTCAGCGCATTCCAGCACGTCAGGCGGTTCTCTTCCAAACACTGGGAACCGGAAGCTCCGAGTGACGTATGCCCCAGATAAAACGGTCATAAAGAGCGAGCCCCGCCAAAAGGCGGGGCTCTTGTGCGCGCAGTGGAACCGGGTGTGCGCGACGTGTGTCGGAGGCACCGGAATTCTCTGTCGAAACGTTATGAACGCGGAGGCCGACCGTGTCATAGGACACAGCGGCCTCCGGGAGCACTACGACAACTGCCGTATGGATCTACCCACTTGGTGGCCGGATTTCCGGCGTTCCGGCTACTTCAGACGGGCCATCAGGGCGTGCTCGACCAGGGTGATCAGGCCACTCTTTGCATCCGCACGGTGTCGGGCGTCGGTGGTGATGATCGGGGTGTCCGGGCCGATCTGCAGCGCCTCACGCACCTCGTCGGGCGTGTAGGGCTGGTGCCCCTCGAAGCCGTTGAGGGCGACGACGAAGGGCAGTCCGCTGTTCTCGAAGTAGTCGACGGCGGGGAAGCAGTCGGCGAGACGGCGGGTGTCGACGAGCACGATCGCACCGATGGCGCCGCGCACGAGGTCGTCCCACATGAACCAGAAGCGGTCCTGTCCGGGCGTACCGAAGAGGTACAGGATCAGGTCCTGGTCCAGGGTGATGCGGCCGAAGTCCATGGCGACGGTGGTCGTCGTCTTGTCTCCGGTGTGGGTGAGGTCGTCGATGCCCGCGGACGCGGACGTCATGACGGCCTCGGTGCGCAGCGGGTTGATCTCCGAGACGGCGCCCACGAAGGTGGTTTTGCCGACGCCGAAGCCGCCGGCCACCACGATCTTCGCGGACGTGGTGGAACGGCCGCCTCCGCCGTTAGAGCTTGCGAAGTCCACTGAGCACCCTTTCGAGCAGTGTCACGTCAGGCTGGCCGCCGGCGTTCTCGTCGCCGCCGGGCTGGTGGATCGCCACCAGTCCCGCTTCCGCCAGGTCCGCGACGAGGATCCGGGCCACACCGAGAGGCATCGTCAGCAGGGCCGAGACCTCCGCCACCGACTTGACCTCGCGGCACAGGTGGCAGATGCGCTGGTGCTCGGGGAGCAGCCCGATCAGCTGGGCCGGGTCGGCGGTCGTGCTGACCAGCGCCTCGATGGCGAGCTGGTAGCGCGGCCGGGTCCGGCCACCGGTCATCGCGTAAGGACGCACCAGCGGCTGGTCGCCTTCAGGACCGTACGAGGCGTGCGGAGACACACCGTACGGGTCGTGAGAGGCGGTGGGCGGGGTCATGGATCCTCCGGGCGGGACAGCAGGTGGTCTGCATGCCGTCTGACGGGGCCGGTGGGGGGACGTGGCGGCCGGACGGTGCGGTCGTACGTGCGTGTGGGGGAGGTCGTGACTAGTGCAGCAGGCTGCCCTGCAGTTCGGCGCGCAGGTCAGGGGTGAGTACGGAACCCGCGCGGTCCACGAGCAGCGCCATCTCGTAGCCGACGAGGCCGATGTCGCACTCGGGGTGCGCGAGCACCGCGAGGGACGAGCCGTCCGATACCGACATGAGGAAGAGGAAGCCACGCTCCATCTCCACCACGGTCTGGGACACCGTGCCGCCCTCGAAGATGCGGGACGCGCCCGCGGTCAGCGAGGTGAGGCCCGACGCGACGGCCGCCAGCTGGTCGGCGCGGTCCCGGGGGAACCCCTCCGACATGGCGAGCAGCAGGCCGTCCGCGGACACGACGACGGTGTGGGAGACCCCCGGCGTGTTGTCCACGAAGTTGGTGATCAACCAGTTCAGGTTCTGTGCCGCCTGGCTCATCTGGGTCAACTAACGCTCCTGCTGGTGAGTGGGCCTCGGAAAACTGCCGGTCTGGCCCGTGCTACCGGCCTGGCGACCCTGCTGAATGCCCCGACGGAGATTGGTCAGCCGGCCACGGACTTCGTCAGGCGAACGCGAGACCTGCGGCCCGGCTGGGTGCTGCTGCTGTTGAGCCGTACCCGCGACAAGGTTCGCACGCGGGACGCGACGCGGGAGCCCGGAGACGGTGACCCCGCCGGCCGAGGGCTGGCGGACCCGCTCGGCCTGGCGGCCGAGCTCGTCGTTGGGCGACTGGCGCCAGTTGGCGGGCGCCTGGGCCTGCTGGGGCGCCGCGGGTGCGGCTGCCGCCGGGCGGGCGGGCGCGGGGGACGCGGGCGACGGAGACTGCTGCTGCTGCTGCTGCTGCTGCTGCGGCGAGCGCTGCGGCAGGCCCGAGCCCGGGCGGCCGTTGTTCTGCTGGGGCGCGGGACCCTGCGGCTGGTCCGGCTGCTGCTGCCCGGCCTGCTGTCCCGACTGCTGGCCGTGGAACCAGTTGGTCTCGAGGGTGTCGAACAGCGGCGTACGGCCGTCGCCGGGCCCGGCCGGCGGCAGGGCGTCCTGGCGCTCGGGGCGCGGCTGGGCCGGGAGTCCCTGGTCCTGGGAGCCCTGGCCGGGCGGGCGCGGCATGGAGAAGTCGGCCGCGTCACGGGAGCCGAGCTGCGGCAGGTCACGCGCGGGACCGCCGCGACGGCCCTGCTGCCCGGCGTCGTCGTGACTCGGGGCCGCGAACTGGCCGGTGGCGGCAGGGTCCTGCGGGACGGGGCGCAGCCCGTCGTCGTAGGAGGGAGCCGCGAACTGGCCGGTGTGGTGGCCCTGGTGCTGCGGGTTCTGGTTCTGCGGGCTCTGGTGGTTCGGGTTCTGGTGGTTCGGGTTCTGCGACTGGCCCTGGTGGCCGCCGAAGACGTCGTTACGGACGAAGGGACCGTCGTTCTGACCCTGACCCTGGTCGTGCGGGGCGGGACCACCGGGGAACGGCGCGTCGAAGTCGGGCCGGGCGAACTCGGCCGTCGAGCCGGGGCCCTGCCGGTCGTCCACCTGCGGGAACTGCGACGTGGAGTCCGACTCGTCGTGCCCGCGCGGCGCGTCGAGCGAGGCACGCGGCACCGGCGGCTGAGCGTCGTCGCTGCCCCAACTCGGCACGCGAGGCTGGGGGTTGCCCCCGGGCAGCTCGGCGCGCGGCCCGCCACGCGGCGGCAGGACCGGGCGGCGGCCCTGCTCGGGCGCCTGGTTCGTCCGCTCCTTGGACGGCACGGGACCGTTCTGGCCCGGGCCCTGGCCGAGACCCTGGCCCTGCGGCTGACCCTGGCCGGGACCGCCCTGCGGACCCTGCGCGCCGAACATGCCGGCGCCGGCCGGACGGCCCTGCTGCGAAGACTGCTGAGACTGCGGGGCCTGCGGAGACAGCTGCGGCTGCTGGGACCGGGGTTCCTGAGGCGCCTGCGGGCCGTTGCCGTCGCGGCTGGGCAGCGCCGCACGCGGACCCGAGCCCGCGACCTGCGGACGCGCCGCGCCCGGACCGGCGTTGAGCCGGCCCGCACCACCGGGTCCGCCGGGTCCACCGGGACCACCCTGAAGGGCGGGGCCGGTCCCGCGCCGGGCGGCGGCCACACCGGCGGCGGCCTGCGCCGCGGCGGGACCACCGGTGGGGGCAGCACCGGGGCCACCCTTGCCGGGAGCCTTCTTGCCGCCCTGGGCGACGTCGACGGGCAGCATGACGAGCGCCGTCGTACCGCCGGAGTCGGACGGGCGGAGCTGGATACGGATGCCGTGGCGCTGCGACAGACGGCCGACCACGAACAGACCCATGCGGCGGGAGACCGACACGTCCACGGTGGGCGGCGACGCGAGCCGCTCGTTGATCGCGGCCAGGTCCTCGGGGGAGAGGCCGATACCGGTGTCGTGGATCTCGATCAGCACACGGCCGTCGGGCAGCGCGTGACCGGTGACCTTGACCTTGGTCTGCGGCGACGAGAACGACGTGGCGTTCTCGAGGAGCTCGGCGAGCAGGTGCACGAGGTCGTTGACGACGCGTCCGGCGACCTCGGTCGCGGGGACCGACGCCAGCTCGATGCGCTCGTACTGCTCCACCTCGGAGGCCGCGGCACGGAGCACGTCGACCAGCGGGACCGGGCGGGTCCAGCGGCGGCCGGGCTCCTCACCGGCGAGGACGAGGAGGTTCTCACCGTTACGACGCATGCGGGTCGCGAGGTGGTCGAGCTTGAACAGCGAGGACAGCTGGTCGGGGTCGGCCTCGCGCGACTCCAGCTCGGAGATGAGCGAGAGCTGGCGCTGGATCAGACCCTGCGAACGGCGCGAGAGGTTGGTGAACATCGCGTTGACGTTGCCCCGCAGGAGGGCCTGCTCGGCGGCGAGGCGGACCGCCTCGCGGTGCACGTCGTCGAAGGCCGAGGCCACCTGGCCGATCTCGTCGCGCGAGTGCACACCGACGGACTCGACGGAGGTGTCGATGTCCTGCGGGTCCGACTCGGACAGCTGCTTGACCAGCTCGGGCAGGCGGTCCTGGGCGACCTTGGTCGCGGTGTCCTGGAGCCGGCGCAGCGAGCGGATCATGGACCGGGCCACGACGAACGCGCCGACGAGCGAGACGCCGAGGACGAGCAGGATCAGCGCACCGTTGATGATGGCCGTGCGCTCGGACTCGTTGCGCAGCTCGCGGGCCTGCTGCTCCATCTGGTTGAGCAGCGTCAGCTCGATCTTGGACATTTCCTGCAGACGCTGGCTGTCCGCGTCGACCCAGTCCTTGTAGGACCGCTTGTCCTGGATCCTGATGCCGCCCTCCTGGCTGAGGGCGCGGCGGGCGTACTGGTCGGCGGCCTTGATGGTCGCGTTGCCCGAGTCGATGGGCTTCATCAGCTCGGTGGCGGCGACGTTGCCGTAGACGGAGCTGAAGCCCTTGAGGTCCGACTCCTGGTTCTCCAGGGCGGCCTCGCCGTAGCGGCGGTCCGTCTCGGAGAGCTGGCCGTAGTCACGCTTGTTGGGAGGCAGGGCGGCCGCGATGATGGCGCGCTGCACGGACGCGTACTCCTTGGCGGAGGAGAACGACGCCAGGGCGCGCGTGCGCTTGATCATCTCGGGGTTGCTGGTCGCCTGCGCCATGTCGGTGGAGAGCGAAAGCAGCTGCTCGACGAGGCGGCTGTAGGCGTCGATCGTCTGGGACGAGGTGCTGCGGTCCCGGAACGCGTCCTGCCGGATGCCCTTGAGGTTGTTGAGCTGGCCGGCGATCTGCGTGACGTGGTCCTGCACACCGTCGAGACCACTGTTGTTGGTCCCGTCGGTGATCTCGTACGTGCCTTCCATGAAGGCCTTGCGCGCGCGGTCGGTCCTCTCGCGCGCGCCCTTGACGGTGTAGTCCTCGGACGCCTTGCCGCCGTTGGCCAGCGGGCCGGCCGACTGGTCGCGCTCCTCCTGGAGCGCGGACGCGAGCTCGGTGGCCTGCTTGGTCATGTCGGTGAGCAGCTTCATGTTGTCGAGCTGCTGGATGTCGCTCATCGACTCGGTGATGCGCAGCGCGCCCAGCGAGGTCGCGGCGACCACGGGGAGGGCGAGCAGCGACACGAGGCGGGTGGAGATACGCCAGTTGCGCAGGGCCATGCGCGAGCCGGGGCCGGTGGGGGCCTTGGGCCGGGGGGCGGCCTTGGGCGCACTGCCGGCCGAGGGCCCCGTACCGCCCTCGACGGACGCGGTCCGGCCCGGGTTCTGGGCGTGCTGGGGCGAGGAACTGCCTGTCATCGGGCCAGTCCCGCCGCGCGGCTCCGGCTCCGCCGCAGCGCTGCCATCCCTGTTCTTACGTCCCTGCACTAGCGTCGCAACCTCTGGACCAGGCGTCCCCCCGCGTGCGCGGATGGGACGGTGTCGGCGTAGTTCGGGGCGAGCTGACACGCCCCCTGTCGGTCGTCGGTGACCGGCGCTCCTCCCCCTTTCCGCCGCGACTCGGCGCTGCGTTGCGCCCCGTGCGCGCCGGCTCGATCTCGCGGCGGTCCCGCGAATTCCAGCACAGTGCAGGATCTCCAACAAGGGCCGCGGTACAGGGCGGGGTCAGTGTGACGCCGTGTGAGGATTGCGTCACGAGACGTAGAAAGTGATCTAGTCGATAACGGACTTCTCCGGACGTTCCACCTACACCCCGGGGGTGTCCCAGTCGCCATGATCGGCCGCGGAATGGTGGCTTCAGTCAGGGAATGTCTGTTTCAGCTGGCCGTATTTCGGGTCCGAATTGACACGAATGCCCGCCCTCTGGTGAGCAAACTCACATGAAGAAGATCGCCTCCCCCTCGCTTTTGACGGGAATCAGATGTTTAGCCTGACGCTTTACAGGGATGGCGAATCCGACAACCGGCGCCCTGCGGGCGCCCGCACCGACAAGGTCACGAGCGACAGATGAAGACTGTGAAGTCCGCGATGTTCCGCAACATCGCCAACCCGCGGCGCACCACCCTGGCGCACCTCAAGGACGCCGACGAGCTGCAGACGGCGCCGGAGCAGCCGGAGTACTCCGTGGACCTCCCCACCCAGACCGCCAACACGCGCCGCACGATCCTGATGGTCGCCCCCGAGACGACCCCGGTGGCCTGAACCCAGATCCGCTGAAACCCGCGCCCCTGACTCCGCGCCCCGAAGGGGCGCGGGGCCGTATCGATGTGCGGCTCCGCCGCGCGGGCGCGACCAGCCCCCACCGGCGGCGAGCAGGGCAACAAGCCCCTGGCCCCCCACCCGCGCTAGCCTGAAGCGTCACACTCCACCAGGCACAAGCAACAAAAGGGGCGCAGCCAACCCGTGCGGATCGCCAGATTCTCCATCGACGGCAATGTCGCCTTCGGCGCGGTCGAGGGCGACAGTCCCCCCGGAACGACCGAGGGACTTGTCCTCGACATCATCAAGGGCATCCCCTTCGCGGACTTCGAGCTCTCCGGCACGAAGGTCCCGCTGAGCAAGGTCAGGCTCCTGCCGCCGGTCCTCCCGAACAAGGTCGTCGCCTTCGGCCGCAACTACGCGGCGCACGCGAAGGAACTGGGCAACGAGGTCCCGGACACCCCCTTCGCGTTCTTCAAGCCGTCCACCTCGGTGATCGGCCCCGGCGACCAGATCGCGTACCCCTCCTTCTCGCAGGAGCTGCACCACGAGGCCGAGCTCGCCGTGGTCATCGGCCGCATGTGCCGCGAGGTCCCGCGCGAGCGCGTCAAGGACGTCATCCTCGGCTACACCTGCGCGAACGACGTCACCGCACGTGACGTGCAGAAGCGTGAGAAGCAGTGGGCCAGGGCCAAGGGCTTCGACACCTCCTGCCCGCTCGGCCCCTGGGTGGAGACGGACGTCGACCCCAGCGACCTGACGATCCAGTGCACGGTCAACGGACAGCAGCGCCAGCTCGGCCGCACGTCCCAGATGATCCACTCGATCGAGGACCTGATCGTCAACATCTCCGAGGCCATGACGCTGCTTCCCGGCGACGTGATCCTCACGGGCACCCCGGAAGGGGTCGGCCCGCTCAACGTCGGCGACGAGGTCGCCGTCACCATCGAAGGCATCGGCACTCTCACCAACAAGGTGATCAAGCGTGGCTAACGCGACGAACGTACGCGTACGTTTCTGTCCCTCCCCGACCGGCAACCCCCACGTGGGCCTGGTCCGCACCGCCCTCTTCAACTGGGCCTACGCCCGGCACAACCAGGGCACCCTGGTCTTCCGCATCGAGGACACCGACGCGGCCCGCGACTCCGAGGAGTCGTACGACCAGCTGCTCGACTCGATGCGCTGGCTGGGCTTCGACTGGGACGAGGGCCCCGAGATCGGCGGCCCCCACGCCCCGTACCGCCAGTCGCAGCGCATGGACATCTACAAGGACGTCGCCGAGAAGCTCCTCGCCGCCGGCAACGCCTACCCCTGCTACTGCACCACCGAAGAGCTGGACACCCGCCGCGAGGCCGCCCGCGCCGCCGGCAAGCCGTCCGGCTACGACGGCCACTGCCGCGACCTCACGGACGAGCAGAAGCAGGCGTACGAGGCCGAGGGCCGCAGCCACATCGTCCGCTTCCGCATGCCGGACGAGGCGACCACCTTCACCGACCTGGTCCGCGGCGACATCACCGTCCAGGCGGAGAACGTCACCGACTACGGCATCGTGCGCGCCAACGGCGCCCCGCTGTACACCCTGGTCAACCCGGTCGACGACGCCCTCATGGAGATCACCCACGTCCTGCGCGGCGAGGACCTGCTCTCCTCCACCCCCCGCCAGATCGCCCTGTACAAGGCGCTGATCGAGCTCGGCATCGCCAAGGGCATCCCCGAGTTCGGCCACCTCCCGTACGTCATGGGCGAGGGCAACAAGAAGCTGAGCAAGCGCGACCCCCAGGCCTCGCTCAACCTCTACCGGGAGCGCGGCTTCCTCCCCGAGGGTCTGCTCAACTACCTCTCCCTCCTTGGCTGGTCCTTCTCCGCGGACCAGGACGTCTTCTCGATCCCGGACATGGTCGCCAAGTTCGACCTCGCGGACGTGAACGCCAACCCGGCCCGCTTCGACCTCAAGAAGGCCGAGGCGATCAACGCGGACCACATCCGCATGCTGGACGTGAAGGCGTTCGCGACGGCCTGCGAGCCGTGGCTGCGCGCCCCGTTCGCCAACTGGGCGCCCGAGGACTTCGACCAGGCGGCCTGGGAGGCCATCGCCCCCCACGCGCAGACCCGCGTCACCGTCCTGTCCGACATCACGGCCAACGTCGACTTCCTCTTCCTGAAGGAGCCGGTGGAGGACGAGGCGTCCTGGACCAAGGCGATGAAGGGCGACCCGGCCGCCCTCCTGACCACGGCCCGCGCCAAGCTCGAAGCGGCGGACTGGACGTCGGCCGACTCCCTCAAGGAGGCCGTCCTGGCCGCCGGCGAGGAGCACGGCCTCAAGCTCGGCAAGGCGCAGGCCCCGGTCCGCGTCGCCGTCACCGGCCGCACGGTCGGCCTCCCCCTCTTCGAGTCCCTGGAGATCCTGGGCAAGGAGAAGACGCTGACCCGCATCGACGCGGCCCTGGCGAAGCTGGCGGCGTAACGCGCCTGACTAAGCTCGGCCGCATGCCGATCCGCGCGGTCCTGTGGGACGTAGACGACACGATCTTCGACTACGCGAACGCCGACCGCGCCGGGATGAGCGAGCACCTGCGGGCCGAGGGCCTGGCCGACGGATTCACCTCCGTCGGCCAGGCCCTCGCCCGTTGGCGGGCCCTCACCCGCGAGCACTGGGCGCGCTTCGAGTCGGGCGAGACCGACTGGGAGAGCCAGCGCAGGGACCGTGTGAGGGGCTTCGTGGGGCGCGGGAGCGAGGACATGAGCGACGCCGAGGCGGACGCCTGGTTCGGGCGCTACATCGTCCATTACGAGGCCGCCTGGGCACTGTTCCCCGACACCGTCCCCGCGCTCGACCTGCTCGCCGGCCGCTACCGGCACGCGGTCCTGTCGAACTCCTCGCTCCACAACCAGGACCGCAAGCTGCGCGTCCTCGGCGTCAGGGACCGCTTCGAGGCAGTCGTCTGCGCCGCCGAACTCGGCGTGGCCAAGCCGGAGGCCGCCGCCTTCCACGCCGCCTGCGACGCCCTGGAACTGCCCCCGCACGAGGTCGCGTACGTCGGCGACCAGCCGGACATCGACGCCCGCGGCGCCATGGAGGCGGGCCTGACTGGCATCTGGCTGGACCGCGCGGAGACCGGCGGCCGGCCCGAACTCACCCGCATCACGGGCCTCGACCAGCTTCCCGCCCTGCTGGCCCCTGATACCCGTTTTGGAGCGCCGTCCACCTTCGGGTAATGTTCTTCCTGCGCCGAGGGGAGCGGGACAAGAGCCCGGGACCGAAGCGTAAATCAAAAAGAACCCCGCAAGGGGTTGTGTTTTGATGGCCTATGGTGTAATTGGCAGCACGACGGTTTCTGGTTCCGTTAGTCTAGGTTCGAGTCCTGGTAGGCCAGCTCGCAGAGCTTATCTGCATCGCGGATTCCAGATCCGCAAAGCCCCCGTTGTGTAGCGGCCTAGCACGCTGCCCTCTCAAGGCAGTAGCGCCGGTTCGAATCCGGTCGGGGGTACAGATCCTTCCCAGGGGGACAGTCCGGGTCGCACCCGCTGTGTCTCATGCAGGATCGCTAGGGCCCCCGTTGTGTAGCGGCCTAGCACGCCGCCCTCTCAAGGCGGTAGCGCCGGTTCGAATCCGGTCGGGGGTACTGATCACAGGCCGGAAGGCTTGGATCGCAGTGGGCTATGGTGTAATTGGCAACACGACGGTTTCTGGTTCCGTTGTTCTAGGTTCGAGTCCTGGTAGCCCAGCTGGATCGCGACAGTAGTCAAGATCCTTGCCCCCGTTGTGTAGCGGCCTAGCACGCCGCCCTCTCAAGGCGGTAGCGCCGGTTCGAATCCGGTCGGGGGTACAACACAGCAAGAGGCCCTCCCCAGCAGGGGAGGGCCTCTTCGCGTATCCGGTCTCACGTGCTCGCCGAGGGCTCAACTCGGGCCGGTCGCCGCGGCGTTGGGGCGACCGGCCCGAGTGGGCACGAGGTGGCGGGAGAAGGGTCAGCCGGAGCGGCGCAGGGCCTCGGAGAGGCGGCCCGCCGCATCGATGACGGCCTGCGCGTGCATCCGGCCCGGGTGGCGCGTCAGGCGCTCGATCGGACCGGAGACCGACACCGCGGCCACGACGCGGTTGGAAGGGCCGCGTACAGGCGCTGAGACGGACGCGACGCCCGGCTCCCGCTCACCGATCGACTGGGCCCAGCCGCGGCGCCGTACGCCCGACAGGGCCGTCGCCGTGAAGCGGGCGCCCTGGAGGCCGCGGTGGAGGCGCTCGGGCTCCTCCCAGGCCATCAGGATCTGCGCCGACGAGCCGGCCTTCATCGTGAGCGTGGAGCCCACCGGCACGGTGTCCCGCAGGCCCGACAGACGCTCGGCGGCGGCCACGCAGATGCGCATGTCGCCCTGCCGGCGATAGAGCTGCGCGCTCTCGCCCGTCACGTCACGGAGGTGGGTGAGCACGGGGCCCGCCGTCGCAAGCAGGCGGTCCTCGCCCGCCGCGGCGGCCAGCTCGGCCATCCGCGGGCCGAGAATGAAACGGCCCTGCATGTCACGCGCCACCATGCGGTGGTGTTCCAGTGCCACGGCGAGACGGTGAGCCGTGGGTCTTGCCAGTCCGGTCGCCGCGACCAGCCCCGCGAGGGTGGCCGGACCGGACTCCAGGGCGCTGAGAACAAGGGCCGCCTTGTCCAGAACGCCGACGCCGCTAGAGTTGTCCATGCGTCGATACTCGCGTCTCACTCTGTGAAACGCAAGTTCAATTTCCCGTGGAACTTGCCACTCTGTACGTATAGCGGCCCGCGGACCAACGGGCCGGGACGTTCACGTCCGGTACGAGGGGTACGGACGTCGGCGACCACGATCTCTAGTTGGGCCGGCTCACGATGCCGGCCGGAGGGAAAGCGATGGGTAGGACACTCGCGGAGAAGGTCTGGGACGACCACGTCGTCCGGCGCGCCGAGGGCGAGCCCGACCTCCTCTTCATCGATCTGCACCTGCTGCACGAGGTGACCAGCCCGCAGGCCTTCGACGGCCTGCGCCAGACCGGTCGCCAGGTGCGGCGGCTCGACCTCACCATCGCGACCGAGGATCACAACACCCCGACCCTCGACATCGACAAGCCGATCGCCGACCCGGTCTCGCGCGCCCAGCTGGAGACGCTGCGCAAGAACTGTGCCGACTTCGGTGTGCGCCTGCACTCGCTGGGTGACGTCGAGCAGGGCGTGGTGCACGTGGTCGGCCCGCAGCTGGGTCTGACCCAGCCGGGTACCACGGTCGTCTGTGGCGACTCCCACACGTCCACGCACGGCGCGTTCGGCGCGCTGGCCTTCGGCATCGGCACCTCCCAGGTCGAGCACGTACTGGCCACCCAGACGCTGCCGCTGGCCCGCCCGAAGACGATGGCCATCACCATCGACGGCGAACTGCCCGAGGGTGTCACCGCCAAGGACCTGATCCTCGCGATCATCGCGAAGATCGGCACGGGCGGCGGCCAGGGCTACATCCTGGAGTACCGCGGCTCCGCCATCGAGAAGCTCTCGATGGAGGCCCGCATGACCATCTGCAACATGTCGATCGAGGCCGGTGCCCGCGCGGGCATGATCGCTCCCGACGAGACCACCTTCGCCTACCTCGAGGGCCGCGCGCACGCGCCCAAGGGCGAGGACTGGGACGCCGCGGTCGCGTACTGGAAGACGCTGAAGTCGGACGATGACGCGGAATTCGACGCCGAGGTGGTCATCGACGCCGCCGCGCTGTCGCCGTTCGTCACCTGGGGCACCAACCCCGGCCAGGGCGCGCCCCTGTCGGCGAACGTCCCCGACCCTGCTTCGTACGAGGACGCTTCGGAGCGCCTGGCCGCCGAAAAGGCCCTGGAATACATGGGGTTGACCGCCGGACAGCCGCTGCGCGACGTCAAGGTCGACACCGTCTTCGTAGGTTCGTGCACCAACGGCCGCATCGAGGACCTGCGCGCCGTCGCCGCGATCGTCGAGGGCCGCAAAGTCGCCGACGGCGTACGGATGCTGGTCGTGCCGGGCTCGGCGCGCGTGGGTCTGCAGGCCGTCTCCGAGGGCCTGGACAAGGTCTTCAAGGAGGCCGGCGCCGAATGGCGGCACGCGGGCTGCTCGATGTGCCTGGGCATGAACCCCGACCAACTCGCCCCCGGCGAGCGCTCCGCGTCCACCTCGAACCGCAACTTCGAGGGACGGCAGGGCAAGGGCGGCCGTACCCACCTGGTCTCGCCGCAGGTCGCCGCGGCCACGGCCGTCCTCGGCCACCTGGCCTCCCCGGCCGACCTGTCCGACACCGACGCCCGTACGCCCGCTGGAGTCTGATCAGCCATGGAAGCTTTCACCACGCACACCGGCCGGGCCGTCCCGCTGCGCCGCAGCAACGTCGACACCGACCAGATCATCCCCGCCCACTGGCTCAAGAAGGTCACCAGGGACGGTTTCGAGGACGGGCTCTTCGAGGCCTGGCGCAAGGACCCCGAGTTCGTGCTGAACAAGGCCGAACGGCAGGGTGCCACGGTCCTGGTGGCCGGCCCCGACTTCGGCACCGGCTCCTCCCGCGAGCACGCGGTGTGGGCCCTGCAGAACTACGGTTTCAAGGCCGTCATCTCCTCCCGGTTCGCCGACATCTTCCGCGGTAACTCGCTGAAGAACGGCCTGCTGACCGTGGTCCTCGACCAGAAGGTCGTCGACGCGCTCCAGGAGCTCGTGGAGAACGACCCGCAGGCCGAGATCACGGTCGACCTGGAGGCGCGCGAGGTGCGCGCCGAGGGCATCACCGCGGCCTTCGAACTCGACGAGAACGCCCGCTGGCGGCTGCTGAACGGCCTGGATGACATCAGCATCACGCTGCAGAACGAGGACGACATCGCGTCCTACGAGTCGAAGCGTCCCGCCTACAAGCCGCAGACCGTGCAGATCTGAACTCTGCAAGGCTGATTCCGGCCATCGCGACGAGCATCTGTACCCCCAATCGTGGACGGTTGGGGGTACAGCTGTGTCGGGCCCCGGAACGCTCCGGCCGGGCCGCTCGGGCGGCCCCAACTTCCCTGGTCCTCAAGGGTGTTCATGAGGTACGTGCCCCTGGCGGCCCCCTCCCGCGCAGGGCGCCCGGAGGGGCCCAGAAGGCGCGCCAGACACGGCAGTTACCCCCTGCGGAGGCGACAACTCGCCCCAGATGGCACAATCTGTGCATGGGACACGACGGCCAACTCCAGCTCTATACGGCGGTCGCGAACCAACTCAAGGAAGCGCACTCCAGAGTGCGTGCACTGCAAGTCCCGGAGGGCGTACGGATGGCGCTGACCCGGAAGCTGCTGGTCATTACGGCCGCGGCCAAGCACGATCTCGCCGATGCGGCAAGGCGTCTGGACCGATTCATGGTGGACCTCGACGAGGGTCGATTCTCGGAAGAGGACCACTGAAGAACTTCGTGACAGCCCGAGTACGTTGCGGCACAAGGGTGATTAGCCCGTTTCGTGTTTGATTTGCGGTATATATCTGCCTAACGTGCGAAAACGCCGGAGCGGATACGTTCCGGCAATGTCTCCGAAGGGGAAGACGTGAACAAGGCGCAGCTCGTAGAAGCGATTGCCGACAAGGTCGGCGGCCGTCAGCAGGCCGCGGACGCCGTCGACGCGGTCCTGGACGCCATCGTCCGTGCCGTCGTCAGCGGGGACCGGGTCTCGGTCACCGGCTTCGGCTCGTTCGAGAAGGTCGACCGCCCGGCCCGCTACGCCCGCAACCCGCAGACGGGTGAGCGCGTGCGGGTCAAGAAGACCTCCGTTCCGCGTTTCCGTGCCGGTCAGGGCTTCAAGGACCTGGTCGCGGGCTCGAAGAAGCTCCCCCGTGGTGGAGAGGTCGCGGTCAAGAAGGCGCCCAAGGGCAGCCTGACCGGCGGCGCCGCCGCGACGGTCAAGAAGGCCGCGGCGAAGAAGGCCACCGCCAAGAAGGTCACGGCGAAGAAGGTCACCGCCAAGAAGGTCACGGCCAAGAAGACGACGGCCGCGGCGAAGAAGACCACGGCCAAGAAGACGACGGCCGCGGCGAAGAAGACCACCGCGACGGCGAAGAAGACCACCGCCAAGAAGGCCGCGCCGGCGAAGACCGCCGCGAAGAAGGCCACCGCGAAGAAGACGGCGCCCGCCAAGAAGGCCACGGCCAAGAAGGCGCCCGCCAAGAAGTCCACGGCGCGCAAGACCACCGCCAAGAAGACCACCGCCCGCAAGAAGTAAGGGACGGGCGGCCTCAAGGGCTCCTCACGCGCCGGGCCGGGCTCCCCCAGGGGAGCCCGGCCCGCGGTGTGTCCGGGGAAGGCCCGGCCAAGGGCCGCTCAGAGTGTCTGCAGCGTCACCAGCGTGATGCGCCGCGCGTCCCCTTCGCCCTCGACCTCGATACGGACCCGCTGCCCGGGCCGCAGCAGCCGCAGACCGCCCGCGTCGAACGCCGGGGCGTCGAAGGACACGGGGGTCCCGTCGTCGAGTAGCACGCTGCCGGAGCGGGAGTCGGAGTCGTATGTGTACGCGGTGGCCTGCATGAAGTCAGCGTACTCAGTCCGGGATCAGCAGCCCGGCGGCCGCCCCCGCGGTGCGCGGGCCGACGCCGAGCGCCAGCGCCACCCGCAGGTCCTCGCCGGTGTCCACGTCCTGGCGTACGGAGTCGACGCCCGTCAGCGGGAGTTCCACGGCGCCCGAGGCGGCATGCCGAATGCGGGACGCGGTGCCGAATGCGGGGCGCAATTCCGTTCCCGGAGCCGATGCGAGAAGAGTGGTGCCGATTCCCGCCGCATCGGGGAGAAATGCCCGGGGAAATAGGGTCGCCTCCGCGAGAACCCGGGACAATTCCACCGGCCGGAGCGCCGGCAGATCGGCGTTGAGTGCCGCGACGGCGGCACCGGGGCGCCGGGCCCGCGCCGCCGCCGCACCGTGCGCGAGGGCCGCGTTCAGGCCCGCCGCCGGGGCGTCGGGGACGATCAGGGCGCCCAGGGCGGCCAGCTCACGCCCGGCGAGGACATCGTCCGTGACGACCACCACATCCCGCACGCCCGCCGAGGCGCTCGCGGCGGCCACCGTGTCCTGCGCGAACGCCAGCGCGAGTCCGGGACGCACCCCGTCGCCCGCCGTGGGCGCCAGCCTGCTCTTGGCCCGCACCAGGGGTTTCAGCGGTATCACCAGGGTCCACTGCACGTGAGGTCCGTCCCTTCGCGTCGCGCTCATTGTGGCCCGGTGTGTGAGGTGGGCATAAACGTCCGGGCGTACGGTGTTCTCGACAGACCGGCGGCCTGGGGCGACACTTGTGCGGCTGACCAGGTCCGAGAGGGCCTTCAGGGTCCATGGAGAAAGGTGTCCGAGTGTCCCGCCGCAGAATCGGCTTCTGGTACCGCCTGGCGGCGGTCATCGCTAAACCGCCGCTGGTGGTTCTGATCAAGCGGGACTGGCGCGGAATGGAGAACATTCCGGCCGACGGCGGATTTATCACCGCGGTGAACCACAATTCGCACATCGACCCGTTCGCGTACGCCCACTTCCAGTACAACACCGGGCGCGTTCCGCGATTCCTCGCCAAGCACGGGCTCTTCAAGAAGGGCTTCATCGGCGCCGTCATGCGCGGCACCGGACAGATCCCCGTCTACCGCGAGACCACCAACGCGCTCAGCGCGTTCCGTGCCGCCATCGACGCCGTCGAGCGCGGGGAGTGCGTCGCCTTCTACCCCGAGGGCACCCTCACCCGCGACCCCGACCTGTGGCCCATGACCGCCAAGACGGGCGTCGCGCGCGTCGCACTGCAGACCAAGTGCCCTGTCATTCCCGTCGCGCAGTGGGGCGCCAACCTCGTACTCCCGCCGTACGCGAAGAAGCCCGACCTGCTGCCGCGCAAGACGCACCACGTCCTCGCGGGACCGCCGGTGGACCTGGAGCGCTTCTACGACAGGGAGATGACCCCGGACCTCCTCAAGGAGGCCACCGAGGCCATCATGGACGCGATCACCGCACTGCTCGGTGAACTGCGCGGCGAGCAGCCCCCGCAGCGGCGTTACGACCCCCGCGAGGCCCGCATCGCGCAGCGCCGCAAGGCCAGCGCGGCCGTGGAGGCCGTGGAGGTCAACACCCTTGAGGGGCAGGCCGGTTCGGCCACCCTGGAGCACGGAAGTCCTGAGGAGAGCAAGTGACCCGACCCGTCAAGGCGGCCGTCTTCGGAACCGGCTCCTGGGGCACGGCCTTCGCCATGGTGCTCGCCGACGCGGGGTGCGACGTCACCCTGTGGGCGCGCAGGCCCGAACTGGCCGAAGCGGTCAACTCCACGCGTACGAACCCGGACTACCTCCCCGGCATCCAACTCCCGGAGAACATCCGGGCCACCACGGACCCCGCAGAGGCCGCGGACGGCGCCGAGTTCACCGTTCTCGCCGTGCCGTCCCAGACGCTGCGCGCCAACCTCGCCGAGTGGGCGCCGCTCCTCGCGCCCGACACGATCCTCGTCTCCCTCATGAAGGGCGTCGAACTCGGCTCCGCCATGCGGATGAGCGAGGTCATCGAGGACGTCACCAAGGTCGGCGAGGACCGCATCGCGATCGTCACCGGACCCAACCTCGCCCGCGAGATCGCCGCCCGCATGCCCGCAGCGGCCGTCGTCGCCTGCCGTGACGAAGCGGTGGCCCAGCGTCTCCAGGCGGCCTGCCACACGCCCTACTTCCGCCCGTACACGGAGACGGACGTGGTCGGCTGCGAACTCGGGGGAGCCGTGAAGAACGTCATCGGGCTCGCAGTCGGCATCGCCGACGGCATGGGCCTGGGTGACAACGCGAAGGGCTCGCTCATCACCCGCGGCCTCGCGGAGACCGCCCGGCTCGGCCTCGCGCTGGGCGCCGACCCGCTCACCTTCTCCGGACTCGCGGGCCTCGGCGACCTCGTCGCCACCTGCTCCTCGCCCCTGTCGCGCAACCACACCTTCGGCACCAACCTGGGCAAGGGCATGACGCTCCAGGAGACCATCGCCGTCACCAGGCAGACCGCCGAGGGCGTCAAGTCCTGCGAGTCGGTGCTCGACCTGGCGCGCCGGCACGGCGTCGACATGCCGATCACCGAGACCGTCGTCGGCATCGTCCACGAGGGGAAGTCGCCGGTCGTCGCCCTGAAGGAGATGATGTCGCGCAGCGCCAAGCCCGAACGGCGCTGACGCGGGGCTCTCCGGACGCTGACTCCGGCCCTACCAGCAGGTACGCTCAATCCGATATGAGCAGCGAGAACCTTCCCCAGAGCAGCCGCCCGTCGGGCCAGAAGCCCCGTGTGGCCGTCGTCTTCGGCGGTCGCAGCTCCGAGCACGGCGTTTCCGTCGTCACCGCAGGCGCCGTGCTGCGCGCCATCGACCGCACCAAGTACGACGTGCTGCCGATCGGCATCACGCGGGAAGGTCGCTGGGCCCTGACGGCCGACGAACCCGAGCGGATGGCCATCACCGACCGCAAGGTCCCGGACGTCGCCGACCTCGCCGAGTCCTCCGAGGGCGGCGTCGTCCTGCCCGTCGACCCGTCGAGCCGCGAGGTCGTCTACACGGAGCCCGGCTCCGTGCCCAAGGTCCTCGGTGACGTCGACGTCGTGTTCCCCGTCCTGCACGGCCCGTACGGCGAGGACGGCACCATCCAGGGCCTGCTCGACCTGTCCGGGACGCCCTACGTCGGCTGTGGCGTCCTCTCCTCGGCCGTCGGCCAGGACAAGGACTACATGAAGCGGGTGTTCACCTCGTTCGGGCTGAAGGTCGGCCCCTACCTGGTGATCCGGCCGCGCGAGTGGGAGCGCGATCAGGAAGGCGCCCGCCGCCGCGTCGCGGACTTCGTCGGCGAGCACGGCTGGCCGCTGTTCATCAAGCCCGCGCGCGCGGGCTCGTCGATCGGCATCACCAAGGTCGACTCCTTCGACGGCCTCGACGAGGCGATCGAGGAGGCCCGCAGCCACGACCCGAAGATCATCGTGGAGGCGGCGCTCGTCGGCCGCGAGATCGAGTGCGGCGTCCTGGAGTTCGAGGACGGGCCGCGCGCGAGCGTGCCGGCCGAGATCCCGCCGGTCCAGTCGCACGACTTCTACGACTTCGAGGCCAAGTACATCGACTCGGCGTCCGGCATCGTCCCGGCGCCGCTCACCGACGGGCAGACCGCCGAGGTGCAGCGGCTCGCGGTCGAGGCGTTCGACGCGGTGTCCTGCGAGGGCCTGGTGCGCGCCGACTTCTTCCTCACCGAGGACGGCGAGTTCGTGATCAACGAGATCAACACGCTGCCCGGCTTCACCCCGATCTCCATGTACCCGCGGATGTGGCAGGAGAGCGGCGTGAGCTACCAGGAGCTGGTGGACCGCCTCATCCAGGCGGCGCTGAACCGGTCGACGGGGCTGCGCTAGCGGCGCCCGCACCCGGGCACGTCAGTCGGCGATCCCTTCGGGGATCGCCTTCTTGATGGGTTCGGCGAAGTCGACCAGGGGACCGGCGCCCTCTGCGGCCAGCGCCTTCGGCAGGGTCACCTCCACGTACGCGAGGCGCAGCGTGGTCGTGAGCACCTGCGTGCCGTCGTCCCGCTTCTCGTAGGCCCAGCCCACGCCGTTCACCTTCACCGGGAGCGCCTGGGGGTCGTCCATGAGGGCGGGCCGCGCGACACCGCAGCGCAGTATGATCGCCGGATCTCCCCACCCCGCGGTCAGCTCGGACCGCGGAGAGGGGTCGTTCCTTCCGTGCCCGTCCACATTCTCCGGAAGGCGCTTGTGCAGGTTCCGGCACAGGCCGGTGACCTTGGCGTCCGGGGTGGGAACCGCTGCGTGCGCCGTGTCGTCTGCTGAGGAGCAGCCCGAGACGGCGAGCAGCACGGTCAGGGCGGGGAGCCCGAGGGCAAAGCGCGGCCGGTGACGGAAGAAGTTCACCGGCCAAGGTTAGACGGGGGCTACAAGTGCACGACCGGGCAGGTCAGGGTGCGGGTGATGCCGTCCACTTGCTGGACCTTGGCGACCACCATGCGGCCCAGCTCGTCGACTGTGTCGGCCTGTGCGCGCACGATGACGTCATAGGGACCTGTCACGTCCTCGGCCTGGATCACCCCCGGGATCTTGCCGATCGTCTCGGCTACGGTCGACGCCTTGCCGACTTCGGTCTGAATCAGGATGTACGCCTGTACCACGGAACCTCCAGGGCGGCCACGAGGATCATGTGGGGAGAAGAGACGCCACGGTATCGCGTCGCCGCTCGCCGCGGGGAGACCCGCGGTGGCTGTGGCGTACACACTGCGACTGACGGACGGCGGGCACCGGTCGACGGGCCGGTCCCGCCCATGACAATGACCGTACCCATGACAGAGACGGCTCGCGACCGCAAGCGGACCGGGGCAGAAGGGGCAGTACGCGCATGAAGGGCACCGTCGGCGAGCTCGGCGAGTTCGGGCTCATCCGAGAGCTCACCTCCCGGCTCACCACCACCCCGGCCGTACGACTCGGCCCGGGCGACGACGCGGCCGTGGTGGCCGCGCCGGACCGCAGGGTCGTCGTGAGCACGGACATCCTCCTCGAAGGGCGGCACTTCCGCCGCGACTGGTCCACGGCCTACGACGTCGGGCGCAAGGCGGCCGCGCAGAACCTCGCGGACATCGCCGCGATGGGCGCCGTCCCGACCGCTCTCCTGCTCGGCCTGGTCGTCCCGGCCGAACTCCCCGCCAGCTGGCCGAACGAGCTGATGGACGGCCTGCGCGACGAGTGCCAGGTCGCCGGCGCGGCCGTCGTCGGCGGCGACGTCGTACGCGGGGACACGATCACCGTCGCGATCACCGCGCTCGGCGACATGCGCAACCACGAGCCGGTCACGCGCTCCGGCGCGCAGCCCGGCGACGTCGTCGCGGTGACCGGCTGGCTCGGCTGGTCCGCGGCCGGCCACGCGGTCCTCTCGCGCGGCTTCCGCTCGCCCCGCGCCTTCGTCGAGGCCCACCGCAGGCCCGAGCCGCCGTACCATGCGGGCCCCGCGGCCGCCGGGCTCGGCGCCACCGCCATGTGCGACGTCAGCGACGGCCTCATCGCCGACCTGGGCCACATCGCGGAGGCCAGCAAGGTCCGGATCGACATCAAGTCCGGCAAGGTCGACGTGCCGTCGCAGATGAACGACATCGGGCAGGCCGTCGGCGTCGACCCGATCCAGTGGGTGCTCACCGGGGGAGAGGACCACGCCATCGTGGCCACCTTCCCGCCGGACGTGAAGCTGCCCGCTCGCTGGAAGGTCATCGGCGAGGTCCTCAACCCGTCCGCGCTGCCCCAGGTGACCGTCGACGGCGCCGCCTGGACGAACAAGGGCGGCTGGGACCACTTCGGGGACATAGAAGCCTGACGGACGGCGTCCAGGGGCGCGGCGGCACCACCGCCGCGCCCCCGTGACCCCGTGGGCCCGCCTCAGCGGCCCGCGAACGGGCCGGGCGCGCCCAGGAGGGCCGGATAGTCCTTCAGGTCGAGCGCGGTCGCGGCCTTCTCCGTCAGACGCTTGAAGAACCCGGCGAGCAGGCGCGAGCTGAGCAGCCGGTACATCCGGTCGCGGCTGCGGATCCGCCGCTCCGTGGGCGGCGCGAAGAACGGGCCCGCGTTGCCCGAGATCTTCTGGCAGCCCTTCGCGAAGTCCGCGATCTGCGCCTCGTAGGCGGCGAAGGCGCTGCGGTGGTCGCCGCCGGCCAGCGCCAGCTCACCGGCCAGGACGTACGCGCCGACGATCGCGACGCCGGTGCCCATGCCGCCCATCGTGGCGCCGTACCCGGCGTCGCCGAGGAGCACCACGCGGCCCTCGGCGAGCCGGTCGACGTGGATCTGGGCGATGGCGTCGAAGTACAGGTCGTCGGCGTCCCGCAGCGCCTCGATGACGCGCGGCGCCTCCCAGCCCATGCCGGCGAACCGGTCGGTGAGGATCTTCTTCTGCTGCGCTATGTCCTTGCGGTCGTAGTCGAGCCGCTCCGAGCGGAAGACCAGCAGGGCGCCCGCGCGGTCCGGGTCCCCGTCGTAGTTGCTGACGCCGACCGCGCGGCCCGGGTCGCTGTGGAGCAGCCCCGCGCGGTCGAGGCCCAGGTGGTTGGGGACGGCGAAGCCGGCCACGTAGTGGTCGAGGAAGCGCAGGTACCGGGACTCGTCGCCGAAGGCGAGGCGGCGGGTGGGGGAGTGGAGTCCGTCGGCGGCCACGACGAGGTCGAAGCGGCGCGGCGCGGCCCGCTCGAAGGTGACATCGACCCCGTTCCCGTCCTCGTCCATGGTGGCGATCGAGTCGCCGAAGACGTACTCGACCCTGCCCACGCTGTGCTCGTAGAGGATCCGGGCGAGGTCGCCGCGGAAGATCTCCACGTCGCCGCTCATCATCTCGGCGGGCAGGTCGACGCGGGGGGTGCCGTCGGCGTCGACGACCGTCTGGCGGCCCATGTGGGTCTGCCGGGTGTGGATGTCGTCCCAGATGCCGAGCGCGGTCAGGACGGTGCGGTGCACGGAGCCGCGGAAGTCGACGGCGAAACCGCCCTCGCGCAGGGCGGGGGCCTTCTCGACGACGGTGACATGGGCGCCGTACCGGGACAGGGCGAGCGCGGCGGCCGGGCCGGCGACGCTGGCGCCGGAGACGAGGACACGGAGGTGGGAGAGGCGGCCTGCGGAGCCGGCGGTCAGGTGTGCGCTGGTGTTCGTCATGTGCCGAGCGTCGCGGGCGCCGCTGACCGCACGCTTACCGGTCGCTGACCGCCGCTGACCGCATCGCCCGGCCCTCCTCGAACGCCTTCTCGTACGTCTCCGGGGACAGCGCCTCACGGGCCCGCGCCGCTACGGGGGCGGTGTCCCGGTCCCCGGCGAGCGAGAGGCCGCGCAGCCCCGCACCGGCCCCCAGGAGAACGGCGGCCTCCCGCGGATCGTCCGCCACGGAGGCGAACGCCTCGGCCACGTCGGCGAGTTCGAGGGCGCGGGAGGGGCCGTCACAGAGCGCGCGGGCCTGCCCGAACCAGTCGTGGGCCTCCTCGGCCCCCGACACGGCGAGGGCGACGCGGCCCAGGCCGATCAGGGTCCGTACGGTCTCGCCGACGCTGAACCAGTTCGCGGCGCACAGTTCGAGAGCCGCCTCGTAGTGCGCGCGGGCCCGCTCCGTGTCCCCGCCGGCGCGGGCCACGTCGCCGAGCCCGCGCCACGCGCTCGCCACCTTGTCGGGGACGGCTGCCGCGCGGGCCATCGCGGCCGACCGGGTGAAGTGGTCGGCGGCGTCCCGGAGTTGGTCCTGATGCAGGAGCACGTACGCGCGGCGGTGCAGCAAGTCGGCCGTCTCCTCCGGGGCTTCGAGCGCGGCCACGTGCGTGAGGCCCTCGTCGAGGAGTGCGAGGGCCCGCTCCCGCTCACCGCGCCAGTCGGCGAACATGCCCAGCGGATCGAGGCAGTTGGCCATGCCCCAGCGGTCCCCGGTCGCCCGGAACCCGTCGAGGGCGCGCGCGAAAAGCTCCTCGGAGGCGTCGGGGCGGCCCGCGAAGAACTCCTGGAAGCCGAGGCCCACATCGAGCAGCGCGAGCCCCCACGGCGCCTCCCCGACCTGCCGGCGCACCCGCTCCTTCACGGCGTGCTGCGGGCCGTGCGCCACCGACCACAGGACGACCACGAACGGCCGCCGCAGCGCGTGGTCCAGACGGGCGAGCACGGCCTCCGCGCGGGCCAGACGCGCCGGTTCGGCCGGGTCGTTCCCGTCGCCCGCGACCGTGTTGATCACACACAGGACGTACTCCTCCGCCATCCCCTCCGGCGGCTCGTCCCCGAGCGCGGCGAGCAGTTCGCGCGCCAGTGGCACGTGCTCGCCGTGCAGCCCCCGCAGCCGCCAGAACCACGACAGGTCCGCCATGAGCCGCAGCCCGGCGCGCGCGTCCGTGCGCACGAGATGGCGCAGGGCCGCCGACAGGTCGTCCCGCTCCGCCCAGAGGCCGGCCAGCCACGGCAGTTGCCCGCCCCCGCGCAGATGCGGCTCCGCCTCGGCGGCCAGCGCCCGGAAGTACGCGGCGTGCGCGTCCCGCAGCCGGGACACCTCGCCCTCACCGGCCAGCCGCTCCGCACAGAACGCGCGGATCGTCTGGAGCATCCGGTAACGCCCGTCGGCCGCCTCCAGGAACGACTTCTCCGTGAGCGAGGCCAGCAGGTCCTCCGGGTACGGCACCCCGCACACCGCCCCGACCGCGGCGAGGGTCGCGCCCCCGGACGACCCTCCGGAGAACACGGCCATCCGTCGCGCGAGTTCCCGCTCCTCGTCCTTGAGGAGTTCCCAGCTCCACTCGACGACCGCGCGCAGCGTGCGGTGCCGGGGCGCCTTGGTGCGGTCGCCCCGGGACAGCAGCCTGAAGCGGTCGTCCAGGCGGGCGGCGAGCTCGTCGACGGTGAGGGTGCGCAGCCTGGCGGCGGCGAGTTCGATGGCGAGCGGCAACCCGTCGAGCGCCTCACAGATCCCGCGGACGGCCTCCACGCGCGCGTGCAGATCGGCATCGGGCCGTACGGCGGCGGCCCGGTCCATGAACAGGCGTGCGGCGGGACCGGCCGCGAGCGGGGGCACCGGGCACAGCGCCTCACCGGTGATGCCGAGCGCCTCCCGGCTCGTGGCGAGGATCCGCAGCCCCGGACAGGCGCCGAGCAGCAGGCCCGCGGTGCGGGCCGCGTCGTCCACGACGTGCTCGCAGTTGTCGAGCACGAGCAGCACCTCCCGCTCCTGCAGCGCGTCGATCAGGCGGCCCACCGGATCCCCCTGAGGCCCGCGGAATCCCCCGCGCACCCCGAGCGCCGCGAGGAGCGCGTACGGCAGCTGCTCACCGTCGGCGAGCGGCGCGAGCTCGGCCCAGCACACCCCGGGCCGGTCCCGCGCGGCCTCGGCGGCGAGCCGCGTCTTGCCCGCGCCGCCGGGCCCGGTCAGCGTCACGAGCCGGGATCCGGCGAGCAGCGCACCGATCCGGGAGAGCTCGTCGGTCCGGCCGACGAACCGCGTCAGCTGGGCGGGAACGCCTCGCCCGCGCGCGGGTTCCCGCCCCCGCAGGAGTTCGAGGTGCAGCGCCGAGAGCTCCGCCGACGGGTCGGCCCCCAGCTCGTCGGCGAGGACGCGCCGCACCTCCTCGTACACGGCGAGCGCCTCCGCGGGCCGCCCGCCCGCGTGGAGGGCGCGCATCAGCTGACCGTAGAGGCGTTCGCTCAGGGGGTGCGCGGCGATCAGGTCCCGCAGTTCGGGGACGAGGCCGGCCCCGGAGCCGAGGGCGAGTTCCGCTTCGATTCGGGTCTGTGCGGCGGTGAGCCTGACCTCTTTGAGATGGCTGCCGAAAGCGGCCGGGAGGTCGGCGAGCGCGGGACCGCGCCACAGCCCCAGCGCCTCGTGGAGGAGGGCGGAGGCGCGCGCGGGGTCCCCGGCGGTGAGCGCCTGCCCGCCCTGGGCGGCCAGCCGCTCGAAACGGTGCACGTCCACGTCGTCGGGCCCGACGGCCAGGCGGTAGCCGGCCGGGATCGCACCGATGTCCAGGGAGAGCCGCTTGCGCAGCCGCGAGACCTGCGACTGCAGCGCGTTCGCCGCACCGGCCGGGGGCGCTTCCCCGTACAGGCCGTCGATGAGGCGCTCGGCCGGGACGGTGCGGCCCGCCTCCAGGAGCAGCAGCGTGAGCAGCGCGCGCGGACGCGGACCGCCGGGGTCCAGGGGCGTGCCGTCGGGGGCGCGTACGTCGAGGGGGCCGAGGATGCCGAAGCGCATTGGGCAGATTGTGGCAGGGGTTACACGCGGCCCTCCATAAAACGGCCGGGCACAAAGCGGCTGGGCATAAAAAAGACCGGCCCCCGAAGGGACCGGTCTTCTAAGCAACCAGCTAGGTGGCCGCGCTACGCGTTACGTCAGCGCGAGACCTTGCCGGCCTTGATGCACGAGGTGCAGACGTTGAGGCGCTTCGGCGTCCGACCGACCACTGCACGCACACGCTGGATGTTCGGGTTCCAGCGACGGGACGTACGGCGGTGCGAGTGCGAAATGTTGTTGCCGAAGCTCGGCCCCTTGCCACAGACGTCGCAGTTGGCAGCCACGGGTCACTCCAAGACTTCAGATGCACTTACGGTTGATCCCGGCATGCCGGGATCGGATCGGAGGATCTGAGTGGCGGTGCCAGGGGAAGGCCCGATGGATATCGGGCAACCGGAGCAGCATACAACGGCTGCTTCGGTTCAACGAAACTACCATGGCTGCCCCGGCCATCGCCCCCGGCCCTCTTCCGGAGGGGCCCCCACCGAGGTCTACGCTGCGATGCCAGTCCGGCTGTTCAAGGAGGCTGCAGGTGCCGCAGGTGCTCGACGTCCACGCGGTGCGCGCCTGGTGCGCACTGGCCCTGGAGGCGCTCGGGCGGGACCGCGAGGAGATCGACGCGATCAACGTCTATCCCGTCGCGGACGGGGATACCGGCACGAATCTCTATCTGACCGTCGAGTCCGCCGTGCAGGCCGTGGAAGCGGTCTTCACGGGCCACGAGCCCGCACCTCCCGCCCTCCCCGACGTCGTGCACGCGATGGCCCACGGAGCCCTCATAGGAGCCCGCGGAAACTCCGGGACGATCCTCGCGCAGCTCCTTCGCGGCATGGCCCAGGTGCTCGCGGCCGAAGCGGGCGAAGCGGGTGAAGGGGGCGGCGCCGGTGGCGCGGGCGGCGTCGGCGGTGAGGCGGATCACAGCGGAAGCGCCGACGGGAACAGCCTGCGCCTCGCGCTGCGCCGGGCCGCCGAGTCCGCCCGGGAGGCGGTCGCGCACCCCGTGGAGGGCACGGTCCTGACGGTGGCCGCCGCTGCCGCCGACGCGGCGGAGGCTGCCGGGGGCCCGGCCGGCGACTGCGGAACCGTGGCCCGCGCCGCGTACGACGGCGCCCTCGTGGCCCTCGACGCGACGCCGGGACAGCTCGCGGTCCTCGGGCGCGCGGGCGTCGTGGACGCGGGCGGGCGCGGGCTCGTCGACGTCCTCGGCGCGCTGACCCAGGCGCTCTCGGGCTCCCCGGTGCCGCCGGCGGGCGGCCGGGGCGTGCACCACGCGCGCGTGGCGGTCGACCTGCCGCTGGACTGCACCGAGGGCGAGGGCCCCGCCTTCGAGGTCATCTACCTCCTGGAAGCCGACGACGAGGATGTCGCCCGGCTGCGGACCCGGCTCGACGGCCTCGGCGACTCCCTCGTCGTCGTCGGCGGCGACGGCCTGTGGAACGTCCATGTGCACGTCGACGACGCGGGCGCCGCCGTCGAGGCGGGCGTCGAGGCCGGCCGCCCGTACCGCATCCGCATCACCCACTTCGCCGCCGGCGACGCCCACACGAGCCATGCCGTGTCCGCGCCCACCGGGGAACGCGCCCAGCGCGCCATCGTCGCCGTGGTCCCCGGCGAGGGGCTCGCCGGGCTCTACGGCGAGGCCGGCGCCACCGTCGTACCGGAGCGGCCCGGCGAGGCGCCCGGCAGCGGAGAGCTGGTCGAGGCGATCCGGCGGGCGCACGCGCGCGAGGTGGTGCTCCTGCCGAACGACGCCGAGCTGCGCCACACCGCCGCCGCCGCGGCCGAGCAGGCCCGCACCGAGGGCGTGCGGGTCGCCCTGATCCCCACCCGGTCCGCCGTCCAGGGCATCGCCGCGCTCGCCGTCCACGAACCGGAGCGCCGCTTCGACGAGGACGTCGTCGCGATGACGTCGGCCGCGGGCGCGACCCGCTACGCCGAACTCGCCGTCGCCGAACGGCAGTCGTGGACCATGGCCGGCATCTGCCAGGCCGGTGACGTCCTCGGCCTCATCGACGGGGACGTCGCCGTGATCGGCGACGAGGTGGCGCACACGGCCCGTACGACCCTCGACAGGATGCTGGCCGCGGGCGGCGAGATGGTCACCCTCGTCCTCGGCGACGCCGTGCCCGACGAGGTCGCCGACCAGCTCGAACGGCACGTACGCGAGACGTATCTGGCCGTCGACACCGTGGTCTACCGCGGCGGACGGAACTCGGCGCTCATGCTGATCGGCGTGGAGTAGCCCCCGCGTCGCCCCCTTTGTCAGTGGGGTGGTGTGCAATGGATCTCGTGCCCGCGCTCGAAGAACCGCTGAAGAAAGCGCTCGGTCCCGCCACCGCGAAGGTGATGGCCGAGCACCTAGGCCTGCACACGGTCGGTGACCTGCTCCACCACTATCCGCGCAGATACGCGGAGCGCGGCGAGCTCACCCGCCTCGCCGACCTGCCGCTCGACGAGCACGTCACCGTGGTCGCCCAGGTCGCGACCGCCCGCATCCTGAAGTTCAACGGAGGCACCGGCCAGCGCCTCGAAGTGACCATCACGGACGGCAGCGGCCAGCTCCAGCTGGTCTTCTTCGGCCGCGGCATCCACAAGCCGCACAAGGACCTGCTGCCCGGGACGCGCGCGATGTTCGCGGGCAAGGCCTCCGTCTTCAACCGCAAGATGCAGCTCGCCCACCCGGCGTACGAGCTGCTGCGGGCCGACGCCCTGGACGCGGGCGAGGCCGACGAGGCGATCGGCTCCTGGGCCGGCGCCCTCATCCCGATCTACCCGGCCACCGCCAAGCTGGAGTCCTGGAAGATCGCCAAGGCGGTCGACATGGTGCTGCCCAGTGCCCAGGAGGCCCTCGACCCCCTGCCGGACTCCCTGCGTGAGGGCCGCGGCCTCGTCCCGCTGCCCGAAGCACTCCTGAAGGTCCACCGGCCCCACACGAAGGCGGACGTCGCCGACGCCCGGGCCCGCCTCAAGTGGGACGAGGCGTTCGTCCTCCAAGTCGCCCTCGCCAGGCGGAGGTTCGCCGACGCGCAGCTGCCCGCCGTGGCCCGCGTCCCCCGGCCGGACGGCCTGCTCACGGCCTTCGACAAGAAGCTCCCGTTCACCCTCACCGACGGCCAGGAGAAGGTCTCCAAGGAGATCTTCGACGACCTGGCCACCGAGCACCCGATGCACCGGCTGCTCCAGGGAGAGGTGGGCAGTGGCAAGACGATGGTCGCCCTGCGCGCCATGCTCGCCGTCGTCGACGCGGGCGGACAGGCCGCGATGCTCGCGCCCACCGAGGTCCTCGCCCAGCAGCACCACCGGTCCGTCACCGAGATGATGGGCGAGCTCGCCGAGGGCGGCATGCTCGGCGGCGCGGAGCACTCCACCAAGGTCGTCCTGCTCACCGGCTCCATGGGCGTCGCGGCCCGCCGCCAGGCGCTTCTCGACCTGGTCACGGGCGACGCGGGCATCGTCATCGGCACCCACGCCCTGATCGAGGACAAGGTCCAGTTCCACGACCTGGGCCTGGTCGTCGTCGACGAGCAGCACCGCTTCGGCGTCGAGCAGCGCGACGCCCTGCGCGGCAAGGGCAAGCAGCCGCCGCACCTGCTGGTCATGACGGCCACCCCCATCCCCCGTACGGTCGCGATGACGGTCTTCGGCGACCTGGAGACCTCCGTCCTCGACCAGCTGCCCGCCGGGCGCTCGCCGATCGCCACCCATGTCGTGCCCGCCGCCGACAAGCCGCACTTCCTCGCGCGCGCCTGGGAGCGCGTGCGCGAGGAGGTGGAGAGCGGGCACCAGGCGTACGTCGTCTGCCCCCGCATCGGGGACGACCAGGACGAGAGCGCCAAGAAGGGCAAGAAGAAGTCCGCCGAGGACGAGGCCGAGAAGCGGCCCCCGCTCGCCGTCCTCGACGTCGCCGAGGAGCTCGCCCACGGCGCGCTCCGGGGACTGAAGGTCGAGGTCCTGCACGGACGGATGCAGCCCGACGACAAGGACGCCGTGATGCGCCGCTTCGCCGCGGGCGAGACGGACGTCCTGGTCGCGACCACGGTCATCGAGGTCGGGGTGAACGTGCCGAACGCCACCGCCATGGTGATCATGGACGCCGACCGCTTCGGCGTCTCCCAGCTCCACCAGCTGCGCGGCCGCGTCGGCCGTGGCGCGGCGCCCGGCCTGTGCCTCCTCGTCAGCGAGATGCCGGAGGCCAGTCCGGCCCGCGCCCGCCTCGGCGCCGTCGCCGCCACGCTCGACGGGTTCGAGCTCTCCCGTATCGACCTGGAGCAGCGCCGCGAGGGCGACGTGCTCGGCCAGGCCCAGTCCGGCGTCCGCTCCTCCCTGCGCATGCTGGCCGTCATCGAGGACGAGGAGATCATCGCCGAGGCCCGCGAGGAGGCCACCAAGGTCGTACGGGCCGATCCGGATCTGGAGCACCTGCCGGGCCTGCGCACGGCCCTCGACGCGCTCCTCGACGAGGAACGCGAGCAGTACCTCGACAAGGGCTGAGGGCAAGGTACGGCGAGAGGTGGGGCAGGATCCGGGCAAGGGCTGGCACGCCGCGCCCCGGCGAGGGCTGACAAACTGGAGGTCGTCAGCCCCTTCCCCCTCCCTCGCCCTCCCTCTTCTCCCTCTAGGACTCAGATGACCCGCGTGATCGCCGGCCGGGCCGGCGGACGTCGCCTGTCCGTCCCGCCGGGCAACGGCACCCGTCCCACGTCCGACCGGGCGCGCGAAGCCCTGTTCTCCACCTGGCAGTCGCTGCTCGGCGGCGCCCCCCTGGACGGCGAGCGCGTGCTCGACCTGTACGGCGGCTCGGGCGCCGTGGGCCTGGAGGCGCTGTCACGCGGTGCCGCTCACGCGCTCCTCGTCGAGGCCGACGCCAAAGCGGTCCGCACCATCCGCGAGAACGTGAAGTCCCTCGGTCTGCCGGGCGCGGAGGTCAGAGCGGGCAAAGCGGAACAGATCGTCCGGGGTTCGGCCCCGTCCACCCCCTACGACCTGGTCTTTCTCGACCCGCCGTACGCCGTCTCCGACGACGATCTTCGGGAGATTCTGCTCACACTCGCCGCCGGGGGCTGGCTCGCGGACGAAGCGCTCGTCACCGTGGAGCGCAGCACCAGGGGCGGTGTCTTCGCCTGGCCGGACGGTTTCGAGGCCCTGAGGTCCCGTCGTTACGGCGAGGGAACGTTTTGGTACGGTCGCGCCGCCCTGAAGAGCACCGTCACGTGCGAGGAAGCACCGTGACCGGACCGGAGAGCGAGGGACTCACGTTGCGCCGCGCCGTCTGTCCGGGGTCGTTCGACCCCATCACCAATGGCCACCTCGACATCATCGGCCGAGCGTCCAAGCTGTACGACGTCGTGCACGTCGCGGTGATGATCAACCAGTCGAAGCAGGGCCTCTTCTCGATCGAGGAGCGCATCGAGCTGATCCGCGAGGTCACCGCCGAGTTCGGCAACGTGGAGGTCGAGTCGTTCCACGGACTGCTCGTCGACTTCTGCAAGCAGCGCGACATCCCGGCCATCGTGAAGGGCCTGCGCGCCGTCAGCGACTTCGACTACGAGCTGCAGATGGCCCAGATGAACAACGGGCTCACGGGGGTGGAGACCCTCTTCGTCCCCACCAATCCCACCTACAGCTTCCTGTCCTCCTCCCTGGTCAAGGAGGTCGCGGCCTGGGGCGGCGACGTCTCCCACCTGGTGCCGCCGGCGGTCTTCGCGAAGCTCACCGAGCGCCTCCCCAAGAAGTGACACTCGGGCGCCAGTTGGCCGTACAGTCGCCTTGTCCGTCTCCAACACCCCTGTAGAGAGTGGCGAGCACACGGTGGACGTGCAACAGAAGCTCGACGAGATCGTCGCCGCGGTCGGCAATGCCCGGTCCATGCCCATGTCGGCCTCGTGCGTGGTCAACCGCGCCGACCTGCTCGCCATGCTCGAAGAGGTGCGCCAGGCACTGCCCGGCTCCCTGGCCCAGGCCCAGGAGCTCATCGGCGGCCGCGAGCAGATGGTCGAGCAGGCCCGTCAGGAGGCCGAGCGGATCATCGAGACCGCGCACGCCGAGCGCGGTTCGCTGATCTCCGACACCGAGGTCGCGCGCCGCTCCCAGGACGAGGGGGAGCGGATCCTCGCCGAGGCGCGCAAGGAGGCCGAGGAGATCCGCGCGGAGGCCGACGACTACGTCGACTCCAAGCTCGCCAACTTCGAGGTCGTCCTCACCAAGACCCTCGGCTCCGTGGGCCGCGGCCGCGAGAAGCTCCTCGGCACCGGCCCGGGCGTCGACGACCAGGGCTACGAGGACGAGGACGCCCCCGAGCGCAGCCACGACCCCGAGACCCTGCGCCGCGACGCCGACACCTACGTGGACGCCAAGCTCGGCGCCTTCGAGGCGGTCCTCGCCAAGACCCTGGAGGCGGTCGGCAAGGGCCGGTACACGCTCCAGGGCCGCGTCGCCAGCGACGAACTCGGCACCCTCGGCGAGGACGGCACGGGCGGTCAGCACACGAGCGACGCCGACTACCTCGCCGGGCTCGCGGAGATCGGCAACGCCCCGGCGGAGCCGGACCGCGAGGCCCTCCGCACCCCGCAGATCCCGGCCCAGCAGCCGGTGTACGCGCAGGCGCAGGACCCGCAGCAGGACCTGTACGCCGGGTACCAGCAGCCGCAGCAGACGCAGCAGCCCTACGGTCAGCAGGACCCGTACGCGGCGTACCAGCAGGACCCGTACGCGTACCAGCAGCAGGATCCGTACGCCTACCAGCAGCAGGGCTACGAGCAGGCCCAGGCGGGGTACGGGCAGCCGCAGGCGCAGCCCGGGCCGGCGGCGCTCGAGGAGACCAGCCTCTTCGACACGGGCATGATCAGCGCCGAGCAGCTGAGGCAGTACGAACAGGGTCGCTGACACCGGATTGGGCCGTGAGCGAAAGGTCCAGTATCCTGGCTCTTCGGTCGCGTGTACGCCCGCGATCACAGCTGCCCGGATCATGTCGGGGCAGCCCCCTTGAGCAAATTGAGCTTCGAAGACCGAAAGCAGGACCAGCCCTGAGTACGCACCTCGACCACCGCAACCCTCTCGTGTTCGATACGCACGAGCTGGGACGGCGTCCTGGTGCCCAGCAGCGGCTGACCCGCACGGTCGACGCCCCCGTGGACTTCGGTATCGAAGGGGTCGTCGGAGTGCCGGAAGGCGCACCGGTGGAGCTCGACATCCGTCTCGAGTCGGTCATGGAAGGTGTGCTTGTCACAGGCACCGCCCGTGCATCGGCGAAGGGGGAGTGCGTAAGGTGTCTGGAGCCGCTCGGCCTCGAGGTCGACGCGGACTTCCAGGAGATGTTCTCGTACCCTGACGCCGACGACCGGGGCCGCTCTGCGGAACCGGCCGACGACGCCGAGGAAGACGAGGACAGGCTCTTTCTCGAGGACGGCTTGTTCGACCTCGAGTCTGTGCTGCGTGATGCGGTGGTGCTCGCACTGCCGATGCAGCCGGTGTGCCAGGAAGACTGCCCGGGTCTGTGCTCCCAGTGTGGAGCGCGGCTCGCGGACGACCCGGACCACCACCACGACGCCGTCGACATCCGTTGGGCGGCACTGCAGGGACTCGCCGGGACCATCCAGGACGGCGAGAAGGACGAGATGAGCGGCGCCGAAGCTGGCGTCGACGAGAAGCAGGAGAAGTAGCCGTGGCTGTTCCGAAGCGGAAGATGTCGCGCAGCAACACGCGCCACCGCCGGTCGCAGTGGAAGGCTGCGGTCACCCCCCTGGTTTCGTGTGAGCGTTGCCAGGAGCCGAAGCAGCAGCACATCGCGTGCCCGAGCTGCGGCACCTACAACAAGCGCCAGGTCCTCGAGGTCTGAGCGGCTGGTGAGAGGCGCAATGTCTGAGTCGAACAAGACGGACAATGCCTCGTCCCACACGCTTCTGGAAGGGCGGCTCGGGTACAAGCTCGAGTCCGCCCTTCTGGTGCGTGCACTGACCCACCGTTCGTACGCGTACGAGAACGGCGGTCTGCCGACGAACGAGCGGCTCGAGTTCCTCGGGGACTCGGTGCTCGGCCTCGTCGTCACGGACACGCTGTACACCACCCACCCCGACCTGCCCGAAGGCCAGCTGGCCAAGTTGCGGGCCGCGGTGGTCAACTCGCGTGCACTGGCGGAGGTCAGCCGTGGGCTCGACCTGGGTTCCTTCATCCGGCTCGGCCGGGGCGAAGAGGGCACGGGCGGCCGGGACAAGGCGTCCATCCTCGCCGACACCCTTGAAGCGGTGATCGGTGCGGTCTATCTCGACCAGGGTCTGGACGCGGCGGGCGAACTCGTCCACCGTCTCTTCGATCCCCTGATCGAGAAGTCCTCGAATCTGGGTGCGGGCCTGGACTGGAAGACCAGTCTCCAGGAACTCACCGCGACCGAGGGACTCGGTGTTCCCGAGTACCTGGTCTCGGAGACCGGCCCCGACCACGAGAAGACCTTTACTGCTGCCGCCCGCGTCGGAGGCGTCTCGTACGGCACCGGCACCGGCCGCAGCAAGAAGGAAGCGGAGCAGCAGGCCGCCGAGTCGGCATGGCGCGAGATTCGCGCCGCCGCCGACGAGCGTGCCAAGGCGGACCAGGCGGCGGACGCCGCCCCGGCCACCTTGGCGGCCGAGGGGAACGCCGACTCCCCCTCGGCGTCGGCCTGACGCCCGCATCCGAACTGTCCGGTGCCGGCCGTCCCTCGGGACGGCCGGCACCGTTCGTTTCGCAACAGAGAGCTTTCCGGAGGAGTCACCGTGCCCGAGCTGCCCGAGGTCGAGGTCGTACGGCGCGGACTCGAACGCTGGGTCGCCCACCGCACCGTCGCCGACGTCGAGGTCCTGCACCCGCGCGCCGTGCGCCGGCACATAGCGGGCGGCGAGGACTTCGCGCACCGCCTCAAGGGGCAGCGCTTCGGCGTACCCGAGCGGCGCGGGAAGTATCTGTGGCTGCCGCTGGAGCCGACCGGCGGCGCCGTCCTCGCCCACCTGGGCATGAGCGGACAGCTGCTCGTCCAGCCGGCCGAGGCCCCCGACGAGAAGCACCTGCGCATCCGGGTCCGCTTCGCCGACGCGCTCGGCACGGAGCTGCGCTTCATCGACCAGCGCACCTTCGGCGGCCTCTCGCTGCACGAGACGGGCCCCGACGGACTGCCGGACGTCATCGCGCACATCGCACGCGACCCGCTGGACCCGAAGTTCGACGACGCCGCCTTCCACGAGGCGCTGCGCCGACGCCGTACGACCATCAAGCGGGCCCTGCTCGACCAGTCGCTGATCAGCGGGGTCGGCAACATCTACGCGGACGAGGCGCTCTGGCGTTCGCGGCTGCACTACGAGCGGCCGACCACCGGCTTCACCCGCCCCCGCACCGCCGAACTCCTCGGCCATGTACGGGACGTGATGAACGCGGCCCTCGCCGTCGGCGGCACCAGCTTCGACAGCCTGTACGTGAACGTGAACGGCGAGTCCGGCTACTTCGACCGCTCCCTCGACGCCTACGGGCGCGAGGGCGAGCCGTGCCGGCGCTGCGGGACGACCATCCGCCGGCGCCCGTGGATGAACCGCTCCAGCTACTTCTGCCCGCGCTGTCAGCGCCCGCCGCGCGCCCCGGCCGCCGTGTCGTAACGGGCGCGGGCCGCGAGCACGTCGTCCATCCGTCCCTCGACGAACCGGATGAGGGCGAGGAGCCGGTCGGCGACCTCGCGCCCGAGCGGCGTCAACTCGTAGTCCACGCGCGGGGGGTTGGTCGGCTGCGCCTCGCGGTGCACCAGGCCGTCCCGCTCCAGCGCGTGCAGGGTCTGGGACAGCATCCTCTCGCTGACGCCGTCCACGCGCCGCCGCAGTTCGTTGAAGCGGCAGCCGCCCTCGTGCAGCGCGCCGAGCGTGAGCGACCCCCAGCGCCCCGTCACATGCTCAAGCGTGCCGCGGGACGGGCACGCGCGGGAGAACACGTCGTACGCGAGGTCGCCGGCGGTCGATTCCATGCCGTCACCCTACTCCGGCACAGCGCGAACCTCCGGCTTGCGCTAACTGATGGTTAGCGCAAGCCGGAGGTTCGCGAGGGTCAGAAGCCGAAGTCCTGCGTCCACCACGGGCCGCCCGACCCGAAGTGCACGCCGATGCCGATCGTCTTGTAGCTGCAGTTGAGGATGTTGGCGCGGTGGCCGGCGCTGTTCATCCAGGCGTTCATGACGGCCTTGGCGTCGGCCTGGCCCCGGGCGATGTTCTCGCCGCCCAGATCCGTGATGCCGGCCTTCTTCGCGCGGTCCCAGGGGGTCTTCCCGTCCGGGTCGGTGTGGTCGAAGAAGCCGCGTGCCGCCATGTCGTCGCTGAAGTTCTCGGCGAGATTGCCGAGACCGCCGTTGGCGGTCACCGGGGTGCAGCCCACCTTGGCCCGCTCCTGGTTGACCAGCGCGAGCACCTGGGACTCGGCCGCCGCCTCGGAGGACAGGGCCCGCAGGCTCGGCACCGCGGGCTTCGGCCGTGCGGTGGCGGTCCGCGACGGGGCGGCGGTCTTGGGAGACGTCGCCGCGCCGCCGGAACCGGAACGCGAAGCGGAAGCCGATGACTTGCTCGGCGACGGCTTCTTCGAAGGCGTCTTGGCGGGCGCCTTCGACGGGGTCTTCGAGGGAGTCTTCGAGGGAGTCGCCGACGGCTTCGACCGAGATTGCGAAGGCGAAGCGGAAGGAGAAGCGGAGCGCGGTGTATCGGGGCTCGCGGACGACGGGGCACGGTCGGCACTGCCGTCCCTGCCGCCCTGCGTCTGCAGCCCCGAGGGGGAGCCGGCGGCGTGCGCCTTGTCGGTGCCGTGGCCGCCGAGCGAGTAGTTCTCCAGGCCGGGGAGCGCGCCGGAGGCGACGGCCACGACGCCCAGCGCCACGGCGACCGAGACCCCGAGGAGCCCCGCCCGCACGGGCCTGCCGACACGCTTCCTGCGCCGGTGTGAACCGCTGTCCTGACCGTCGGCCGGGGGGTGTGCGTCGCCGGCACCCGGGTTGCCCGAGTCCCCGAAAACCGCGTCGAACGCGGCTATTCCGTAGGGGTCGGCGGCGTGCGGGTCGTGCGCGCCGGTGTGCCCGGGCTCGTACGAGCCGTCGTGTCCGCCCGGTGTGCCGGTGGTGGTGTCCGTGGCCCGGCCGGTGGCGGCGCGGCCGGCGGCGGAGCGTCGGTGGCGTCCCATCTTGTGGCCTTCCTCGTCCTCGCTGTGGTCAATGCGACTCACTCGTACGAGTGAGGCTCATCGGTCCGCGACGGTACCCCAAGACGGAAGGGGGCGAATGCTCCGAGTGCGATCGGCCGGTTAGCGTGCACCCATGAACGAAGACGTACGACTCACCGCCTGGGTGCGCGGACGCGTCCAACGTGTGGGTTTTCGCTGGTTCACGCGTGCGAAGGCACTCGAGATCGGCGGCCTGAGTGGCTTTGCTCTCAATTTGGACGACGGACGGGTCCAGGTCGTCGCGGAGGGGCCGTCCGAGGGGTGTCAGGGACTCCTCGACTGGCTCCGCGACGGCGACACGCCCGGCAGGGTCGACGGAGTCACGGAGATCTGGGACACACCCCGCGGCGGATACGCCGACTTCGCGATCCGCTGAGAAGGGTCCGCAGGCCAGGACCGTGCGAGTGACACCTGGCATGCCCCTGGCAACCGCTCGGGGCAGGAATGACCTGGTGGTTGCCAATAAGGACTTGTCGTGGCAGGCTCGCGAAGTAAGGATGATCTCCACGCCCCCAGGGGCCCGAAGTGAGGCCGCGCCGGACCGTTCACGGCGCCGCGCCCCCGGGTTTACCCACGGATACGGGGTGTGATCGTGTTGACCGTCAAACTTTTTGGTGAGACTCTGGAAGCCCCGCGCACCTTAGCTGTTTGGCATGTATGAACGGCAGCAAGACAACGAGTGCCAGGCACCGCGGGTGCGAATCCCTCACGACCCACACCGCATAGGTCGGTCACTCATTGTGGAGGACCATCCATCATGGCAAAGGCGCTTCTCGGTTACGTCGGCGGCAGTGACCCGCGACTCCTCGCCGAGATGCGACGGCTCCAGCAGCGCGTCCAGGACCTCGAGTCCGAACTCGTTCGGATCCAGGCCGAGAACGACGCGCTCGCGGCTGCCGCTTCTCACGAATCGCTCCTGGAGAGCATCGACGTACCCCAGGCGGAGCCTGCGCTCACCTGACCACATCCATACACGACACCAGTGGTCAGGCAGCCCGATTCAATCAGCCGCTTGATCAGATTGCTCAGATCTGCAAGGGACGCTTCAGCGTCCCTTCTTTCTGACTTTCCGGCCTCTGCGCCGCTCTGTACAGCGCCCCCTCGGATGCCCCGTGCCCCGACGTGCTTCTTCACCGTCTGGTGTGCCCTGCACCCTCCTGGGTGAAACCGCGGGTTCATGGAGTGAGACACGCGCGGCGGGTAGAGTCCGGCGGCGTGCACCTCAAGGCTCTGACCCTGCGCGGGTTCAAATCGTTCGCCTCGGCCACCACGCTGCGGTTCGAGCCGGGCATCACCTGCGTCGTCGGCCCCAACGGTTCCGGCAAGTCCAATGTCGTGGACGCGCTCAGCTGGGTCATGGGCGAGCAGGGTGCCAAGTCGCTGCGCGGCGGCAAGATGGAGGACGTCATCTTCGCCGGCACGACCGGCCGCCCGCCACTCGGCCGCGCCGAGGTGTCCCTCACCATCGACAACTCCGACGGCGCGCTGCCCATCGAGTACGCCGAGGTCACCATCACGCGGATCATGTTCCGCAACGGTGGCAGCGAGTACCAGATCAACGGTGACACCTGCCGGCTGCTCGACATCCAGGAACTCCTCTCCGACTCCGGCATCGGCCGCGAGATGCACGTCATCGTCGGGCAGGGCCAGCTCGACTCCGTGCTGCACGCCGACCCGATGGGGCGCCGCGCCTTCATCGAGGAGGCGGCCGGCGTACTCAAGCACCGCAAGCGCAAGGAGAAGGCGCTGCGGAAGCTGGACGCGATGCAGGCCAACCTCGCGCGCGTGCAGGACCTGACGGACGAGTTGCGGCGGCAGTTGAAGCCGCTGGGGCGCCAGGCGGCCGTCGCGCGCCGGGCCGCCGTCATCCAGGCCGACCTCCGTGACGCACGCCTGCGGCTCCTCGCCGACGACCTCGTACGGATGCGGGGCGCGCTGCGCGCCGAGATCGAGGACGAGGCTGCGCTCAAGGAACGCAGGGACACCGCCGAGGCCGAGCTGAAGAGGGCACTCCAGCGCGAGGCGCTCCTGGAGGCCGAGGTGCGGCAGCTCAGCCCACGCCTGCAGCGCGCCCAGCAGACCTGGTACGAGCTGTCGCAGCTGGCCGAGCGCGTGCGCGGCACGGTCTCGCTGGCCGACGCGCGGGTCAAGAGCGCCACGTCCGCGCCCGCCGAGGAGCGGCGCGGCCGCGACCCCGAGGACATGGAGCGCGAGGCCGCCCGGATCCGCGAGCAGGAGGCCGAGTTGACGGCCGCGCTCGAAGCGGCCGAGCGGGCCCTCGACGACACCGTTGCCCACCGTGCCGATCTGGAAAGGGAGTTGGCCGCCGAGGAGCGCCGCCTCAAGGATGCCGCGCGGGCCATCGCCGACCGGCGCGAGGGCCTCGCCCGGCTCAACGGGCAGGTGAACGCGGCCCGTTCGCGGGCCGCCTCCGCGCAGGCCGAGATCGACCGGCTCGCCGCCGCGCGGGACGAGGCGCGGGAGCGTGCCGTCGCCGCGCAGGAGGAGTACGAGCAGCTCAAGGCGGAGGTCGACGGCCTCGACGCCGGGGACGCGGAGCTGGGCGAGCGGCACGACGCGGCCAGGTCCGCCCTCGCCGAAGCCGAGTCCGCGCTCACCTCCGCCCGGGAGGCCCTGACGTCCGCCGAGCGCAAGCGGGCAGCGGTGGCGGCCCGGCACGACGCCCTCGCGCTCGGGCTGCGCCGCAAGGACGGTACGGGCGCGCTGCTCGGCGCCCGCGACGCGCTGACCGGCGTCCTCGGCCCTGCGGCCGAACTGCTCTCCGTCACGCCCGGCTTCGAGGTCCCGGTCGCCGCGGCCTTCGGCGCCGCGGCCGACGCCGTCGCCGTCACCACCCCCGCCTCGGCCGCGGAGGCGATCCGCCTGCTGCGCAAGCAGGACGCGGGGCGCGCGGCGCTGCTGCTGGCCAGGGACGGGGCGGACCTCGCGCCGGACGACGCGCCGGAGAGCGACGGCCCGCCGCTCGCCGCCGATCTGGTGCGGGGCCCCGCCGAGCTGATGCCCGCGGTGCGGCGGCTGCTGCGCGGGATCGTGGTCGTGGGAACGCTTGAGGACGCCGAGGACCTGGTCTACGCGCGGCCCGAGCTGACCGCCGTCACCGCCGAGGGGGACCTGCTCGGCGCGCACTTCGCGCAGGGCGGATCGGCCGGCGCGCCCAGCCTCCTCGAAGTGCAGGCCTCCGTCGACGAGGCCGCCGCCGAACTGGCCGAACTCGGGGTGCGCTGCGAGGAGTTGACCGAGGCGCAGCACACCGCCGCCGCCCGGCGCGCCGAGGCCGCCGCGCTCGTGGAGGAGCTGGGGGAGCGGCGCCGGGCAGCCGACCGGGAGAAGTCGTCCGTCGCGCAGCAGCTCGGCCGGCTCTCCGGGCAGGCCCGTGGCGCCGCCGGAGAGGCCGAGCGCAGCGCCGCCGCGGCGGCCAAGGCGCAGGACGCCCTCGAGCAGGCCGTACAGGACGCCGAGGAGCTGGCCGAACGGCTCGCCGTCGCCGAGGAGATGCCGGCCGACGAGGAACCGGACACCTCCGTGCGCGACCGGCTCGCCGCCGACGGGGCCAACGCCCGCCAGACCGAGATGGAGGCCCGGCTCCAGGCGCGTACGCACGAGGAGCGGGTGAAGGGCCTTGCCGGGCGCGCCGATTCGCTGGACCGGGCGGCGCGTGCGGAGCGTGAGGCACGCGCGCGTGCCGAGCGGCAGCGCGCCCGGCTGCGCCACGAGGCGGCGGTGGCCGGGGCCGTCGCCGCCGGCGCCCGTCAGCTCCTCGCCCATGTGGAGGTCTCCGTCGGACGGGCCGAGCAGGAACGGGCGTCCGCCGAGAGCGCCAAGGCCGAGCGGGAGCGGGAGCTCGTCGCCGAGCGGGGCCGCGGCCGGGACCTGAAGGCGGAACTCGACAAGCTGACGGATTCGGTTCACCGGGGCGAGGTGCTCGGCGCCGAGAAGCGGCTGCGGATCGAGCAGCTGGAGGCGAAGGCGCTGGAGGAACTCGGCGTCGAACCGGCGGGGCTCGTGGCGGACTACGGGCCGCAGCAGCCCGTACCGCCCTCGCTGCCCGCCGAGGGCGAGGAACTGCCCGAAGACCCGGAACATCCGCGCAACCAGCCGCGCCCGTTCGTCCGGGTGGAGCAGGAGAAGCGCCTCAAGTCAGCCGAACGGGCGTATCAGCAGCTGGGAAAGGTGAATCCGCTCGCCCTGGAGGAGTTCGCCGCCCTGGAGGAGCGCCACAAGTTCCTCAGCGAGCAGCTCGAGGACCTGAAGAAGACGAGGAGCGACCTCCTTCAGGTGGTGAAGGAGGTCGACGAGCGCGTCGAGCAGGTCTTCACCGAGGCGTACCGGGACACGGCCCGCGAGTTCGAGGGGGTCTTCGGCAGGCTGTTCCCCGGTGGCGACGGCCGGCTGATCCTGACCGATCCCGACAACATGCTCACCACGGGAGTCGACGTGGAGGCCCGCCCTCCGGGCAAGAAGGTCAAGCGGCTCTCGTTGCTCTCCGGCGGCGAGCGCTCCCTGACCGCCGTGGCGCTGCTCGTCTCGATCTTCAAGGCGCGCCCCAGCCCCTTCTATGTGATGGACGAGGTCGAGGCCGCGCTCGACGACACCAACCTGCAGCGCCTCATCCGGATCATGCAGGAGCTCCAGGAGGCCTCGCAGCTCATCGTGATCACGCACCAGAAGCGCACGATGGAGGTCGCCGACGCGCTGTACGGGGTGTCGATGCAGGGCGACGGGGTGTCGAAGGTGATCAGCCAGCGGCTGCGCTAGCCGCGCGCGCCCAGAGTTCATTACTTGAATGAAGCTCGTCACCTGCGCGTCTATAAAGCCCTGCTACCCCCCTCTTGACTTCGAAACTTGAAGGCATAGTCTCTGCAACGTTGCTTTTACCTTCAGTGGTGGGCGGCGCGAAGTTGTGCGCCACTGGAAGGGCTCTCACCCCCACCCCGGCACCGTTGCCGTGGCCCGAGGAGTACACGTGACCAGCACAGCGAAGCCGCCGGCTGCCCGGGAAGCGCATCCCGATCATCTCGGCCACGTCATCTTCATCACGGCGGCTGCCGCCATGGGCGGCTTCCTCTTCGGCTACGACAGTGCCGTGATCAACGGAGCCGTCGTGGCCATCCGCGACCGCTACGGCATCGGCTCCGGAACGCTCGCCCAGGTCATCGCCATCGCACTGATCGGCTGCGCCATCGGCGCGGCCACCGCCGGCCGGATCGCCGACCGCATCGGCCGCATCCGCTGCATGCAGATCGCGGCCGTCCTCTTCGCCGTCAGCGCCGTCGGCTCCGCACTCCCCTTCGCCCTCTGGGACCTGGCCTTCTGGCGGATCATCGGCGGCTTCGGCATCGGCATGGCCTCGGTCATCGGCCCGGCCTACATCGCCGAGGTCTCGCCCGCCGCCTACCGCGGCCGGCTCGGCTCCTTCCAGCAGGCCGCGATCGTCGTCGGCATCGCCATCTCGCAGCTCGTCAACTACGGGATCCTGCAAGCCGCCGGCGGCGACCAGCGCGGTCAGGTCATGGGCCTGGAGGCCTGGCAGGTCATGCTCGGCGTGATGGTCATCCCGGCCGTCCTCTACGGCATGCTGTCCTTCGCGATCCCCGAGTCGCCGCGCTTCCTCATCTCGGTCGGCAAGGAGGCCAGGGCCAAGGAGATCCTCGCCGAGGTCGAGGGCACGAAGATCGACCTGGACGCCCGCGTCGCCGAGATCGAGCACGCGATGAAGAGCGAGCACAAGTCCACGTTCAAGGACCTGCTCTCCGGCAAGGGCAACGGCGGCCTCTACTTCAAGCCGATCGTCTGGATCGGCATCGGCCTCTCCGTCTTCCAGCAGTTCGTCGGCATCAACGTCGCGTTCTACTACTCCTCGACGCTGTGGCAGTCGGTCGGCGTGAACCCGACGGACTCGTTCTTCTACTCGTTCACCACGTCGATCATCAACATCATCGGCACCGTGATCGCGATGGTCCTGGTGGACCGCGTCGGCCGCAAGCCGCTGGCCCTGGTCGGTTCCGCGGGCATGGTCATCGGTCTCGCCCTGGAGGCCTGGGCGTTCTCGTACGACCTGGTGGACGGGAAGCTGCCGGCCACGCAGGGCTGGGTCGCCCTGATCGCCGCCCACTTCTTCGTCCTGTCCTTCGCGATGTCCTGGGGCGTCGTCGTCTGGGTCTTCCTCGGCGAGATGTTCCCGAACAAGATCCGTGCGGCGGCGCTCGGTGTGGCCGCCTCCGCGCAGTGGATCGCCAACTGGGCGATCACCGCGAGCTTCCCGTCGCTGGCCGACTGGAACCTCTCCGGCACGTACATCATCTACACAGTCTTCGCCGCGCTCTCGATCCCCTTCATGCTCAAGTTCGTGAAGGAGACCAAGGGCAAGGCGTTGGAGGAGATGGGTTAAGTCCCCGCTGCCATCTCCTCACCCTCGTCACTGCCCCGGCTCAGACCTCCTGGTCGTCGAGCCGGGGCAGTACGTTTTCGCAGAACAGCTGCAGGCTGCGCCAGCCCTCGTCGACCGGCATCCCGCCCGACAGAGGGTGCAGCACATAGGTGTCGAGGGCCTGCTCCACGCACTCGTCGGGCGTGAGGATCCGGTAGACGCCCTCGGCGCGCAGCTCGTCGACCGTCGTCGCGCCCGACTTCACCGCCGACTTGATGTCCGAGGACTGCCAGGAGGCGTACGTTCGCGCCTCGTGCAGGAAGTGCTCGCCGTACTCGGCCCAGACGCGGTCGGGGTCCTCGGCGACGTGCAGCAGCGCGGTCTCCGCGGCAGGCATCATCGTCCAGCCCTCGGTGCCGTGCTCGACGAGCTGCTCCTTGTAGTACGCCTCGAGGTCGGGCAGATGCGCGCTCGGGAAGAACGGCAGGCCGAGCCGGGCCGCGCGCTTCGCCGCCGCCTTCGAGGAGCCGCCGACCAGGAGCAGCGGGTGGGGCTGGGTGTACGGGCGCGGCGTGACGCGGACCGTGCGCCCGCGGAACTCGAACTCCTCGCCCGTCCAGGCCTTGAGCAGCGTCTCCAGAAGCTCGTCCTGGAGCCGGCCGCGCCGCTTCCACTCCACGTCGAACTGCCCGTACTCCTCGGGCCGGTAGCCGATGCCCGCGACGGTGACGAGCCGGCCGCCGCTCAGCAGGTCGAGTACGGCGATGTCCTCCGCGAGGCGCAGCGGGTCGTGCAGCGGGCCGATGATCGCGGAGACCGTGACGGCGATGCGCCGGGTCGCGCCGAAGACGGCGCCGGCGAAGGTGAACGGCGAGGGCAGCCAGTTGTTGGCGACGCCGTGGTGCTCCTCGGTCTGGACGGTGGCGATGCCGCGGTCGTCGGCGTACGCCGCCATCTCCACGGCGGCCTTGTAGCGGGCGCTCAGTGACTCGGGTGTGGCCGCGGGGTCCACCAGGTTGAAGCGCACGACCGTGACGGGCATGAGAAATCCCCCTTCACCCGGCGGGGACGGGGGCCGCCGGTGAAGGGGGACGGTAGCTGACGGAACGTCAGACAGCCAGGGTCTCGCGCTCCTCTTCGGCCGGGGCCTCGGGCGTCACGACGGCGGGCTTGGGCAGGACCACGTAGAGCAGGCCCGAGATCACGATCGTGGCGACCCAGCCGAGGCCGTACTCACCGATCGGGTTGTTCGCCGCGAGCGGGCCGGTGAACCAGTCCGACGTGGTGAACAGCAGGCCGCCGGCCAGGCCGATCGCCCACGCGGCCACGGCCGCCGGGCTGAAGCCGCCCTTGTACCAGTAGGCGCTGGCGCGCGTGGTGTCGACGAGGGCCTTCGCGTCGTACTCCGTGCGGCGCAGCATGTCGGCGCCGAAGACACCGACCCAGGCCGAGAAGGCCACGGCGAGCAGCGAGAGGAAGGCGATGAACGAGCCCATGAAGCTGGTCGCGACGAGCATCAGGATGCCGCCGAAGACGAGCGAGATCAGGGCGTTCACCGAGACGGCCCAGTGACGCGGGACCTTGAAGCCGAGCGTCTGGGCCGTGAAGCCGGCCGAGTACATCGACATCGCGTTGATCAGCAGCATGCCGACCAGGGCGATCAGGAGGTACGGGACCGCGATCCACAGCGGCAGGATCTCGCCGAGGAAGGAGACCGGGTCGGCGGCCGAGGCCAGGGACGGCGTGGAGACCGCCATGACGGCGCCCATCAGGACCATCGGCAGGACGACGATGCCGGCGCCACCGACGGAGTTGCGCACGATCGCCACCGACGAGGCCGTGCGCGGCAGGTAGCGCGTGAAGTCCGGCGACGCGGGGATCCAGCTGACGCCGCCCGCGGCGATCAGGCCGATGCCGGCGAACATCAGCGACGTCTTGCCCGCGGGCTGGTGGAAGACCCGGGCCCAGTCGGTGTTGGCGATCAGATAGACGAGCACGAGCACCGAGAAGAGGCCGAAGAGGTAGGTCGCGTACTTGTTGCACTTCTGTACGGCGTTGATCCCGAGGCCGGAGATCACGAACGTCGCGACGACGAAGAGCAGCAGCGTGACGATCACCAGGACCTTGTTGCTCTTCACGCCGAAGAGGATGTCCAGGACGGTGAGCACGGCGTAGGCGCCGGTCACCGCGTTGATCGTCTCCCAGCCCCAGCGGGCGACCCAGATCAGCGAGCCCGGCAGCAGGTTCCCCCGCTGGCCGAAGACCGCGCGGGACAGGGCCATGCCCGGGGCGCCGCCGCGCTTGCCGGCGATGCCGATCAGGCCGACGAGGCCGTACGACACGACGGGGGCGGCGATCGCGACGACGAGCGCCTGCCAGAAATTGAGCTTGTACGCGACGATCAGGCTCGCGCCCATCGTGAGCAGCAGGACGCTGATGTTGGCGGCGACCCAGGTCGGGAACAGCTCACGGGTCCTGGCGGTGCGCTCGGACTCGGGGACGGGCTCGATGCCGCGCGTTTCGAGGGCGCCTTCGGTTTCGGCGGTCTTGCTCATGCGGTGGGGTTCCGTGCCTCTCGCTCGGCTCATTTCCCTGGGGCGGGAGAGCCGGTGGGGGGTGTGGGGAGGGGACGCGTTGGACTCTACGCGCGTTGACGCGGCCTCTTCCATCGTACTTTAGTCCGAGTAATGCACTCAAGAGGCTTATGTTCTTCGGAGGAAACCACAAGCGGCCGCAACCGCCGTGTTCCGGGGGCCCATGGCTGATACTGGACGAGTTATGGAAATCGTCATCCTTGCTGTAGTCATCGCCGTGGTCGTGGTCGGCGCACTCGTCGGCGGGCTCGTGGTCGGCAGCCGCGGGAAGAAGCGGCTGCCCCCGCCGCCCCCCTCTGTTCCCGACATCACCGCCCCTCCGGCCGAGCCGCACATCGGCGAAGAGGCCGAGACGCCGCGCGACGAACCCCGCCGCACGATCGAGGAGGTCGACCTCCCGGTCAGCGGGGCGGAGCCGTCCGCGCCCACCGCGGTCGCGGAGCCCCCGGCTCCCGCCGCGCCCGAGATCGAGGTTCCGGAGCCGACCGCGGGGCGCCTCGTGCGCCTGCGCACCCGGCTCTCCCGCTCGCAGAACGCGCTCGGCAAGGGGCTGCTCACGCTCCTCTCGCGCGAGCACCTGGACGAGGACACCTGGGAGGAGATCGAGGACACGCTGCTCACCGCCGATGTCGGCGTGCAGCCCACGCAGGAGCTCGTCGACCGGCTGCGCGAGCGCGTCAAGGTGCTCGGCACCCGCACGCCCGACGAGCTGCGCGCGCTGCTGCGCGAGGAGCTGCTCCAGCTCCTCGTCCCGGAGTTCGACCGCTCGGTCAACACCGAGGCGCTGGAGGGCCCGGGCATCGTGATGGTCGTCGGGGTCAACGGCACCGGCAAGACCACCACCACCGGCAAGCTCGCCCGCGTCCTGGTCGCCGACGGCAAGAACGTGGTGCTCGGTGCCGCCGACACGTTCCGCGCCGCCGCCGCCGACCAGCTGCAGACCTGGGGCGAGCGCGTCGGCGCCCGCACCGTGCGCGGCCCCGAGGGCGGCGACCCCGCGTCGATCGCCTTCGACTCCGTCAAGGAGGGCATCGAGGAGGGCGCCGACGTCGTCCTCATCGACACCGCGGGCCGGCTGCACACCAAGACCGGCCTCATGGACGAGCTCGGCAAGGTGAAGCGCGTCGTCGAGAAGCACGCGCCGCTCGACGAGATCCTGCTCGTCCTCGACGCGACGACCGGGCAGAACGGCCTGGTCCAGGCCCGCGTCTTCGCCGAGGTGGTGGACATCACCGGCATCGTGCTCACCAAGCTCGACGGCACCGCCAAGGGCGGCATCGTCATCGCCGTGCAGCGCGAGCTCGGCGTGCCGGTGAAGCTGATCGGCCTCGGCGAGGGCCCCGACGACCTGGCGCCCTTCGAGGCGGAGGCGTTCGTGGACGCGCTGATCGGCGAGTAGCCGCGCGGTCACGAGGAAGCGCCCGCCCCTGACACGGTCAGGGAGCGGGCGCTCTCGTGTGACGGGGTGCCGTCAGCCGGCCGGGGAGCGATGGGCGACGTACGCCAGGGTCCCCAGGACGAGGCGGGCCTGCGGTGGCTGTGTCGCCGTGTCGAGCGAGGGGGCGCGCAGCCAGCGGACCGGGCCGAGGCCGCCGCGGTCGGAGGGCGGGGCGGTGATGAAGCTGCCGGGGCCGAGCGCGTGCAGGTCGAGGGCGGCGTCGTCCCAGCCCATGCGGTAGAGCAGCGAGCCGAGTTCGGCGGCGGAGCCCGGTGCGACGAAGAAGTGGGCGCGCCCCTCGGGGGTCACCGTGACGGGGCCGAGGGGGAGCCCCATGCGCTCCATGCGGACGAGCGCGCGACGGCCGGCCGCCTCGGGTACGTCGAGGATGTCGAACGCCCGGCCGACGGGCAGCATCACCGCGGCGCCGGGGAACTGCCCCCAGGACTCGGTCACGTCGTCGAGCGTCGCGCCCGCGGGCACGGTCGGCGCCTGGTCGAGGGGGTGGGCGCCGGGGGAGGGGCAGTCGGCTCTGCCGCAGGAACAGGCGCCGGCCGAGGCGCGCGCACCCGGCACCGCCTCCCAGCCCCAGAGCCCGGTGAACTCGGCCACCGAGGTGCAGTCCGACGCGCGGCCCGAAGTGCGGCCGCGGCGGCGCGCGCCGGTCCGGATGTCGAGAATCCCGCGGCTGCCGCCGATCGTGAAGCCCATGCCCCCTCCAACGGGTCCTGCGCACCGGTGGTTACGAGACGGAATCGGATCGTGACCCTCTGCTGCGGTCGAGGTCGTGAACCACCGGCTCGGGGCGGCGTCACGTCACTTGGGGGTGGTGCGCCCGGTGTCGCGCGCCCCGGCGTACACCGCTCCGCCCACTTTCGGCCGTCCTATGTCAAGTGAATCGTGTGTCGCGCTCCCCCAGTTCATTCGAAGGGGTGGCGAATGGTGGCGTTTCCGGGTTCGCCATGGCCGGAGGGGTGATCGTAGGATTACTTTCGGTACACAAGCCCCGGGAACACATGCAATTTTGGGTATGCCGCAGGCAAGTCGGTTTCCTGTTCGAGGAGTGACAACTGCCGGACGGGCGGCCGTGGTTGACGGCATGCTGGTAGGGCTTGGCACACGTCGCACCGCGCAACGGCGGGGTGGCGAAGAGGTGGCTTCAGGGATGGGGGCGTTCCAGTGGGCGGCAGCGACGGAAGCGTGACGAACGCTGAGAAGCTCCCCAACGAGCTGCTGAGCTCTTGGTTCCTGCGCAGCGGCTGGTCCAAGGGCGAGCTGGCACGCCAAGTGAACCGGCGTGCCCGCCAGTTGGGCGCCAACCACATCTCCACGGACACCTCGCGCGTACGCCGCTGGCTCGACGGGGAGAATCCGCGCGAGCCGATCCCGCGGATCCTGTCCGAGCTGTTCTCCGAGCGCTTCGGCTGCGTCGTCGCCGTCGAGGACCTCGGGCTGCGCGCCGCGCACCAGTCGCCCTCCGTGTCCGGCGTCGACCTGCCGTGGACTGGTCCGCAGACCGTGGCCCTGATCGGCGAGTTCTCCCGCAGTGACCTGATGCTGGCGCGGCGCGGCTTCCTCGGCAGCGCCCTCGCGCTCTCCGCGGGCCCCGCCCTCATCGAGCCCATGCAGCGCTGGCTCGTGCCCACGCCCGGCACTCCGGTGGCGGAGCCGGACCCCTCGGCCCTGGGCCGCGGCCACCGGCTCTCGAAGCCCGAGCTCGACCTCCTGGAGTCCACGACGGTCATGTTCCGTCAGTGGGACGCCCAGTGCGGCGGCGGGCTGCGCCGCAAGGCCGTCGTCGGCCAGCTGCACGAGGTGACCGACCTGCTGCAGGAGCCACAGGCCGAGGCCACCACGAAGCGCCTCTTCAAGGTCGCGGCCGAACTGGCCGAGCTGGCGGGCTGGATGAGCTACGACGTGGGCCTCCAGCCCACCGCCCAGAAGTACTTCGTCCTCGCCCTGCACGCCGCCAAGGAAGCCGGCGACAAGCCGCTCGGCTCGTACATCCTCTCCTCCATGAGCCGGCAGATGATCCACCTCGGCAGGCCCGACGACGCGCTCGAACTGATCCATCTCGCCCAGTACGGCAGTCGGGACTGCGCCAGTCCGCGGACCCAGGCCATGCTGTATGCGATGGAGGCCCGCGCGTACGCGAACATCGGGCAGCCCGGCAAGTGCAAGCGGGCCGTGCGGATGGCCGAGGAGACGTTCCACGACGCCGACGACTGGGACGAGCCGGACCCCGACTGGATCCGCTTCTTCTCCGAGGCCGAGCTGCACGGGGAGAACTCCCACTCGTACCGCGACCTCGCCTATGTGGCGGGCCGCAGCCCCACGTACGCCTCGATGTCCGAGCCCCTGATGCGGCGGGCCGTCGAGCTTTTCGGGAAGGACTCCGAGCACCAGCGGTCGTACGCGCTGAACCTGATCGGGATGGCCACCGTGCATCTGCTCCAGCGCGAGCCCGAGCAGTCCACGGTGCTGGCCGAGCAGGCCATGGTGATCGCCAAGAAGGTCCGCTCCGAGCGGGTCAACACCCGGATCCGCAAGACCGTCGACACCGCGGTCCGTGACTTCGGGGACGTCGCCGAGGTCGCGCACCTCACCGACCAGCTCGCCATCCACCTGCCCGAGACAGCCGAAGCGGTCTGACCCCGGTCCCCGGCCGCGGCCGGCCCGTCCCGGACAGCCCGACCCGGCTCCCCCGCGCCAGGCCGACCGGACGGCCCGCCGCGGCCGGTTCCCGCCGGTCGCGTCACGGTAACGACCGTCCCGCCCGGCATCCGGCAGTTCATTGACGCGTAACACGCACGACGTCTTCGTCACTGCGGCGAAACATCGAGGGGCGTCCACGGAAACCGCGCTGCGCCAGTCTCATGGCGCATAACCGGCCCACCCCTCTTGACCGCACAGGCTTCGCCCGCACGGGGCCGTACCAACGACGAGGAGACGCCGATGCCCCCAGGCATCACGCTTGCCGCAGACACGCCCACGCTGTCTGCCGCCAACACAGGGTTCATGCTGATCTGTTCCGCCCTGGTGATGATCATGACGCCGGGACTCGCCTTCTTCTACGGAGGCATGGTCCGCGTCAAGTCCACCCTGAACATGCTGATGATGAGCTTCATCAGCCTCGGGATCGTCACGATCCTGTGGGTTCTCTACGGCTTCTCCGCCGCCTTCGGCACCGACCACGGCAGCATCATCGGCTGGAACTCGCACTACGTCGGGCTCAGCGGCATCGGCCTGACGCAGCTGTGGGACGGCTACACCATCCCGGTCTACGTCTTCGCCGTCTTCCAGCTGATGTTCGCGATCATCACGCCCGCGCTGATCAGCGGCGCGCTCGCCGACCGCGTGAAGTTCAGCGCCTGGGCGCTGTTCATCACGCTGTGGGTCACGATCGTGTACTTCCCCGTCGCGCACTGGGTCTGGGGCACCGGCGGCTGGGCGTTCGACCTCGGCGTCATCGACTTCGCCGGCGGAACCGCGGTGCACATCAACGCGGGTGCGGCCGCTCTCGGTGTGATCCTCGTCATCGGCAAGCGCGTCGGCTTCAAGAAGGACCCGATGCGGCCGCACTCCCTGCCGCTCGTGATGCTCGGCGCCGGTCTGCTGTGGTTCGGCTGGTTCGGGTTCAACGCAGGCTCGTGGCTCGGCAACGACGACGGCGTCGGCGCGCTGATGTTCGTCAACACCCAGGTCGCCACTGCCGCCGCCATGCTCGCCTGGCTCCTCTACGAGAAGATCCGGCACGGCGCGTTCACCACGCTCGGCGCCGCCTCCGGAGCGGTCGCGGGCCTCGTCGCCATCACCCCGTCCGGCGGCTCCTGCTCGCCGCTCGGCGCGATCGCCATCGGCGCCATCGCGGGCGTCCTGTGCGCCATGGCCGTCGGCCTCAAGTACAAGTTCGGCTACGACGACTCCCTCGACGTCGTCGGCGTCCACCTCGTCGGCGGTGTCATCGGCTCGGTCCTCATCGGCTTCTTCGCCACCGGCGGCGGCCAGTCCGACGCCAAGGGCCTCTTCTACGGCGGCGGCCTGACCCAGCTGTGGAAGCAGCTCGCCGGCGTCGGCGCGGTCCTCGTGTACTCGCTCGTCGCCTCCGCGATCCTCGCCTTCCTGATCGACAGGACGATGGGTATGCGGGTCAGTGAGGACGACGAGGTCTCCGGCATCGACCAGGTCGAGCACGCCGAGACCGCGTACGACTTCAGCGGCGCGGGCGGCGGCACGGCCCCCCGTTCGGCCGCGCCCGGGCCGGTCCAGGAGGCAGCAGCAGCGCAGACCAAGAAGGTGGACGCATGAAGCTCATCACGGCCGTCGTCAAGCCGCACCGGCTCGACGAGATCAAGGAAGCCCTCCAGGCCTTCGGCGTCCAGGGCCTGACCGTCACCGAGGCCAGCGGCTACGGCCGCCAGCGCGGCCACACCGAGGTCTACCGCGGCGCCGAGTACACCGTCGACCTCGTACCGAAGATCCGCATAGAGGTACTGGTCGAGGACGACGACGCCGAACAGCTCGTCGATGTCGTGGTCAAGGCCGCACGGACCGGCAAGATCGGGGACGGCAAGGTCTGGGCCGTCCCGGTCGAGACGGCGGTCAGGGTCCGCACCGGTGAACGCGGACCGGACGCGCTGTAATCGGACGCGCTGTACTTGCATGAGAGGAGTCGCTGGGTGACGAGTGTGGAAGTGCAGACCGACAAACCGGACGACGACAAGTCGGCACCCAGCGGCTACGCGGCGGCCCGGCTGCGGCTCCTCCAGGGGGAGACGCGGCCCGGGCCGCCGCGCCGTGCCGCGCTCGCCGGACTGACCGACGACTGGCTCGCCGCCCTGTTCGACGCCGGGGCGGGCGCGCTCACGGGAGTGTCCCTCGTCGCCGTCGGCGGCTACGGACGCGGCGAGCTCTCCCCGCGCAGCGACCTCGACCTGCTGCTCCTGCACGACGGCAACGCGGACCCCGGCGCCGTCGCCTCGCTCGCCGACCGCGTCTGGTACCCCGTGTGGGACCTCGGGCTCGCCCTCGACCACTCCGTCCGCACACCGGCCGAGGCCCGTAGGACCGCGGGCGAGGACATCAAGGTGCAGCTCGGGCTCCTCGACGCCCGGCACCTCGCGGGGGACCCCGGACTGACGGCGGGCCTGCGCACCGCCGTCCTCGCCGACTGGCGCAACCAGGCACCGAAACGGCTGCCCGAACTGCGCGAGCTGTGCGAGGAACGGGCCGAGCGCCAGGGCGAGTTGCAGTACCTCCTCGAACCCGACCTCAAGGAGGCCAGGGGCGGGCTCAGGGACGCCACCGCGCTGCGCGCCGTCGCCGCTTCCTGGCTCGCGGACGCCCCCAGGGAAGGCCTCGACGACGCGCGCCGCCGCCTCCTCGACGTACGCGACGCACTCCACCTGGCCACCGGCCGCGCCACCGACCGCCTCGCCCTCCAGGAACAGGACCAGGTCGCCGCCGGACTCGGCCTCCTCGACGCCGACACCCTGCTCCGTCAGGTCTACGAGGCCGCGCGCACCGTGTCCTACGCCAGCGACGTCACCTGGCGCGAGGTCGGCCGAGTCCTCACGTCACGGTCCGTGCGGCCCCGGCTGCGGGCCATGCTCGGCGGCGGCACCAAACCGGTCACCGAGCGCTCGCCGCTCGCCGAAGGCGTCGTCGAGCAGGACGGCGAGGCGGTACTCGCCCGCGCCGCCCGGCCCGAGCGCGACCCCGTCCTCCCGCTGCGCGCCGCCGCTGCCGCCGCCCAGGCCGGACTCCCGCTGTCCCTGCACGCCGTCCGCAGGATGGCCGCCGCCGCACGGCCCCTGCCCACGCCGTGGCCCGCCGAGGCCCGCGAACAGCTCGTCACGCTGCTCGGCGCGGGGCGGCCCACCGTCGAGGTGTGGGAAGCGCTGGAGGCCGAGGGCCTGATCACGCGGCTGCTGCCCGACTGGGAGCGGGTGCGGTGCCGGCCCCAGCGCAACGCCGTGCACACCTGGACCGTCGACCGGCACCTCGTCGAGACGGCCGTACGCGCCGCCGACCTCACGCGCCGCGTCGGCCGCCCCGACCTGCTGCTCGTCGCCGCGCTCCTGCACGACATCGGCAAGGGCTGGCCCGGCGACCACTCCGTGGCCGGCGAGACCATCGCGAGGGACGTGGCCGCGCGCATCGGCTTCGACCGCACCGACGTCACCGTCGTCGCCACCCTCGTACGCCACCACCTGCTGCTCATCGAGACGGCGACGCGGCGCGACCTGGAGGACCCGGCTACGGTGCGGGCCGTCGCGGACGCCGTCGGATCCGTGGGGACGCTCGAACTGCTGCACGCGCTGACGGAGGCGGACGCCCTCGCGACCGGGCCCGCCGCCTGGTCGTCGTGGCGCGGGTCACTCGTCAGCGACCTGGTCAGGAGGGTCGCCGCGGTCCTCTCGGGCGAGGCCACGGGCGCGGGAGAGGGTCCGGCCGAGGCAGAGCCGACGGCCGAACAGGAGCGGCTGGCCGTGGAGGCGTTCCGCACGGGCGGCCCGGTGCTGTCCCTGCGGGCCCAGACCGAGGCCCCGGCCGGCGAGGCCGCTCCCGCCGACCCGGAGCCGCTCGGCGTCGAACTGCTCATCGCCGTCCCCGACCAGCCCGGCGTGCTGCCCGCCGTCGCCGGGGTCCTCGCCCTGCACCGGCTCACCGTCCGCACGGCGGAGCTGCGCACCCTCGACCTGCCCGCCCAGGTGCCGGGCACGGCCCTGCTCCTCGACTGGCGGGTCGCCGCCGAGTACGGATCCCTGCCCCAGGCCGCCCGGCTGCGCACGGACCTCGTACGGGCGCTCGACGGCTCCCTGGACATCGCCGCCCGGCTCGCCGAACGCGACGCCGCCTACCCGCGGCGGCGCGGCACCGTGCCGCCGCCGCCCCGGGTCACCGTCGCCTCCGACGCCTCCCGGCACGCGACGGTGATCGAGGTGCGGGCGCAGGACGCCCCGGGCCTGCTGCACCGGATCGGCAGGGCTCTCGAGACGGCGGATGTGCGGGTGCGGTCCGCGCACGTGTCGACGCTCGGGTCGAACGCCGTGGACGCGTTCTATGTCACGCGGGCGGACGGCGCCGCGCTCCCCGAGGCGGACGCGGCCTCTGTGGCGCGTGCGCTGGAAGGGGCGCTGCGGGAGTAGAGGGCAGGTGAGGTCCGCCCCAGGGACGGCTTCGTACGAATGGGGTGGAGACCCCACTGGACACCTCCGGATACCCTGGAGGACGACCTGTCCGCCCGCCCTTCAACCCGAGGATTCGCGACCGCCGTGTTCGACACTCTTTCCGACCGCCTCGCAGCGACATTCAAGAACCTCCGCGGCAAGGGGCGCCTCAGCGAGGCGGACATCGACGCCACGGCGCGCGAGATCCGTATCGCCCTGCTCGAAGCGGACGTGGCGCTGCCCGTCGTCCGCGCCTTCATCAAGCAGGTCAAGGAGCGTGCGGCCGGCGCGGAGGTCTCGCAGGCACTGAACCCCGCCCAGCAGGTCATCAAGATCGTCAACGAGGAGCTCATCGGCATCCTCGGCGGCGAGACCCGGCGCCTGCGGTTCGCCAAGAACCCGCCGTCCGTGATCATGCTCGCGGGTCTGCAGGGTGCCGGTAAGACGACCCTCGCCGGAAAGCTCGGCCACTGGCTGAAGGGGCAGGGTCACGCGCCGCTGCTCGTCGCCTGTGACCTCCAGCGCCCGAACGCCGTGAACCAGCTGAGCGTCGTCGCCGAGCGCGCCGGCGTCGGCATTTTCGCCCCCGAGCCGGGCAACGGCGTGGGCGACCCCGTCCAGGTCGCCAAGGACTCGATCGAGTTCGCCCGGCAGAAGCAGTACGACGTCGTCATCGTCGACACCGCCGGCCGCCTGGGTATCGACCAGGAGCTGATGCAGCAGGCCGCGGACATCCGCGACGCCGTCTCGCCCGACGAGGTCCTCTTCGTCGTCGACGCCATGATCGGTCAGGACGCGGTCAACACGGCCGAGGCCTTCCGCGACGGCGTCGGCTTCGACGGTGTCGTGCTCTCCAAGCTCGACGGTGACGCCCGTGGTGGTGCCGCCCTGTCGATCGCGCACGTCACCGGCCGCCAGGTCATGTTCGCCTCGAACGGCGAGAAGCTGGACGACTTCGACGCGTTCCACCCGGACCGCATGGCGTCCCGCATCCTCGGCATGGGCGACATGCTCACGCTGATCGAGAAGGCCGAGCAGACCTTCTCGCAGCAGGAGGCCGAGAAGATGGCCTCCAAGCTGGCCTCCAAGAAGGGCCAGGACTTCACGCTCGACGACTTCCTGGCCCAGATGGAGCAGGTCAGGAAGATGGGCTCCATCTCCAAGCTGCTCGGCATGCTGCCCGGCATGGCGCAGATGAAGGACCAGATCAACAACCTCGACGAGCGTGACGTCGACCGTACGGCCGCCATCATCAAGTCGATGACCCCGGCCGAGCGTGCCGACGCCACGATCATCAACGGCTCGCGCCGCGCCCGTATCGCCAAGGGCTCCGGTGTCGAGGTCAGCGCCGTCAAGAGCCTCGTCGAGCGGTTCATGGAGGCCCGCAAGATGATGTCCCGCATGGCGCAGGGCGGCGGCATGCCGGGGATGCCCGGGATGCCGGGCATGGGCGGCGGTCCCGGCCGGCAGAAGAAGAAGCAGAAGGCCGCCAAGGGCAAGCAGCGCTCCGGCAACCCGATGAAGCGCAAGCAGCAGGAGCTCGAGGAGGCCGCGCGCCGCGAGGCCGCCGAGCAGGGCGGCAACGCGTTCGGCCTGCCGGCCGCCGCTCAGGACGAGAAGTTCGAACTGCCGGACGAGTTCAAGAAGTTCATGGGCTGACGTGGGCTGACGGGTCACTCGCTGACTCCGTAGACGTACGTGTAAGGGGCGCTCGCTATTGCGGGCGCCCCTTACGCATGTCTACGGGGGAAGGCTCCCGTCCCCGACTGGCAAGGGCCACGGATGTGTGCGGTCATGAGCGAGAGGCGTGACGGCAGGAGGAGAGAGGCGTGGCCAACCCCGTACCCCCGCGCGACCGGACCGACCAGCCGTGGCGCTCCGAGGGTGCGCCGCCTCCGCCGCCCTCCAAGCCCAAGAAGAAGATGCCGGGCGGCTGGGGCGGCCTCATCCTCACGGCCCTGATCGTCTACCTCATCGCCAACCTCGCCCTGTCCTTCTTCAACAAGGGCAACGAGCCGACGATCTCGTACACCGAGTTCAGCAAGCAGGTCGCCGACGACAACGTCACCAAGATCTACTCCAAGGGCGACGCGATCCAGGGGCAGCTCAAGAAGGAGCAGCCCACGCCCGGGCGCGGCGGCCACAACTACACCAAGTTCACGACCCAGCGCCCGTCCTTCGCGGACGACAGCCTCTGGGTGAACCTGGAGAAGCACCACGTCGTCGTCACGGCCGAACCGGTCGTCCGGGAGCGCAGCTTCCTCGCCAACCTCCTCATCTCGCTCGCCCCGATGGTGCTGCTCGTCGTGCTGTGGATCTTCATCGCGCGCCGGATGCAGCAGGGCGGCATGGGCGGTGGCTTCGGGGGAGGCATGCTCGGGCGCAAGCAGCCCCCGAAACCGGTCGAGCTGCACCCCGGCACGAAACGCACCACGTTCGCCGACGTCGCCGGGATCGACGAGGTCGCGGGCGAGGTCGACGACGTCGTCGACTTCCTCAAGAATCCCGACGCCTACCGCGAGATGGGCGCCAAGATGCCCCGCGGCGTCCTCCTGTCGGGCCCGCCCGGAACCGGCAAGACCCTGCTGGCCCGGGCCGTCGCGGGCGAGGCCGGCGTCCCGTTCTTCTCCGCGTCCGCCTCCGAGTTCATCGAGATGATCGTCGGCGTCGGCGCCTCCCGCGTACGCGAACTCTTCGCCGAGGCCCGCAAGGTGGCGCCGTCGATCATCTTCATCGACGAGATCGACACCATCGGCCGGGCCCGCGGCGGCGGCTCCGGCATGGGCGGCCACGACGAGCGCGAGCAGACCCTCAACCAGATCCTCACCGAGATGGACGGCTTCTCCGGCTCCGAGGGCGTCATCGTCATCGCCGCCACCAACCGCGCCGACGTCCTCGACCCGGCCCTCACCCGCCCCGGCCGCTTCGACCGCGTCGTGACCGTCAGCCCGCCCGACCGCGGCGGACGCGAGGCCATCCTCAAGATCCACACCCGGCAGATCCCGCTCGCCGACGACGTGGACCTGACCCAGGTCGCCCGCACGACCCCCGGCATGACCGGCGCCGACCTCGCCAACCTCACCAACGAGGCCGCGCTCCTCGCCGTCAAACGGCAGCAGAGATCGGTCACCCAGTCCGACCTCTCCCGGGCCCTCGAGAAGGTCCAGCTGGGCGCCGAACGGCCGCTGGTCATGCCGGACGAGGAACGCCGCCGCACCGCGTACCACGAGAGCGGCCACGCCCTGCTCGGCATGCTCCAGCCCGGCGCCGACCCCGTCCGCAAGATCACCATCGTGCCGCGCGGCCGCGCCCTCGGCGTCACCCTCTCCACCCCCGAAGTCGACCGCTACGCCTACACGGAGGAGTACCTGCGCGGCCGCATCATCGGCGCCCTCGGCGGCATGGCGGCCGAACACGTCGTGTACGGGGTCGTCACCACCGGCGCCGAGAACGACCTCGAACAGGTCACGAACATCGCGCGCGGCATGGTCGCCCGCTGGGGCATGAGCGACCGCATCGGCCGCCTCTCCGCCCTGCCCGGCGACGCCCAGCAGGCCTACGGACTCTCCGCCGCCCCGCACACCCTCGACTCCATCGACCACGAGATGCGCCGCATCGTCGACGAGTGCTACGAGGAGGCCTGCACCAAACTCCGCGACCACCGCGGCCAGTTGGACGCCCTGGCCGCGGCGCTCCTGGAGAACGAGACCCTGGACGAGGCGGAGGCCTACCGCGTCGCCGGCGTCACCCGCCTCACGAAGGAGCAGTAGCCGGCGTCGCTGTCACGTGGTGCGCGCGATCACGTAGCGGAACACGTTCGGCATCCACACCGTCCCGTCCCGCCGCTGATGCGGATGCAGTGCCTCCGTCATCTCCTTCTCGACCTGGGCCGGGTCCGTGGCGCCGATCGCCGCGTCGAACAGGCCCGTCGACAGCAGCCCCCGCACCGCGCTGTCCATGTCCGCGTACCCGAACGGACAGGCGACCCGGCCCGAACCGTCCGGCCTCAGACCGGCCCGGTGCGTGATCTCCTCCAGGTCGTCGCGCAGCGCCGGCCGCCAACTCCCCGCGCCGCGCAGCGGATCCGCGAGCTTCGTCGCGACCCGCAGGACCGACGACGTCGCACACCGCTCCGGCGGCCCCCACCCGGCGAGCACCACGGGAGCGCCCCGCTCGGCCAGCGGCGCGGCCGACTCCAGGAGCGCGCAGAGCCCTTCGGAGTCACCCGCCGTGCCGCCGACCGGCTGGAACGCGGTGATCAGGTCGAACGGCGGATCGCCCGGACCCACCGCGTCCGCAGGGTCCCCTTCGACCAGTCGCGCGCCTCCACGCGCGCGCGTGCCCCACGCATCGGCCCGGTCGCCCTGGAGGGACTCGCTCTGGAGGGATTCGCCCTGGAGACGCTCTCTGGCGAGCGCGAGCCGCTCGGGCGCGGCCGCCTCGACACCGGTGACCGCCGCGCCCCGCGCCGCCGCCATCAGGAGGGCGAGCCCCGAGCCGCAGCCGAGGCCGAGGAGCCGGGTGCCGGCCGCGCCGCCGACCTCCAGTCGTTCGTAGACCGCTTCGTAGAGCGGGACCAGCATCCGTTCCTGAATCTCCGCCCAGTCACGCGCGCGTGCACACCGGTCCACGGAGGGCACGCGCCCCGCGTGGGAGCGGTGCCGTCGCACGAGCGTAGGTGTCATCGAAAGCGCCCCAATCCGCCGAGAGTTACTGCCGTGGCGTGTTCCTGCGGTTCGTCCGCCCCCGTACACGTGCGCTCCCCGTTCCCCCGTATGCCAGAGAACTCCCCATCCGCCGCCGCGTCTAGGGGGTGTTCGGCAGGGCGTGCGGATGCCGCGCGCGGGCCCACGTCGGGCGGCTGTCCGGGGGAAAAATGATTGCTGATCGGGCGTAACCGCGCCGTAGCATGCGCGCCATGGCCAAGACACCCGTTCTCACGCCTCAGGCGGAGGACTTCCCGCGCTGGTACCAGGACATCGTCAGCAAGGCCGAACTGGCCGAGAACGGTCCGGTGCGCGGCACCATGGTCATCCGACCGTACGGCTACGGCCTGTGGGAGCGGATGCAGCAGGACATGGACGCCCGGATCAAGGAGACGGGCACCCAGAACGCGTACTTCCCGCTCCTGATCCCGCAGTCCCACCTCCACAAGGAGGCCGAGCACATCGAGGGGTTCGCCCCCGAGCTCGCCGTGGTCACGCACGGCGGCGGCAAGGAGCTGGAGGAGCCCGCCGTCGTCCGCCCCACCTCCGAGATGATCGTCAACGAGTACTTCGCCAAGTGGGTGCAGAGCTACCGCGACCTGCCCCTCCTCATCAACCAGTGGGCGAACGTCGTGCGCTGGGAGCTGCGCCCCCGCCTCTTCCTGCGCACCACGGAGTTCCTCTGGCAGGAGGGGCACACCGCGCACGCCACGTACGAGGAGGCCCGCGACTTCGCGGCCCGCGTCCACCGGCACGTGTACGCGGACTTCATGGAGAACGTCCTCGCCATGGACCTCGTCCTCGGCCGCAAGACCGCCCATGAGCGCTTCGCCGGCGCGATCAACACCCTCACGCTCGAAGGCATGATGGCCGACGGCAAGGCCCTCCAGATGGGCACCAGCCACGAGCTCGGCCAGAACTTCGCCAGGGCCTTCCACACCCAGTACCTGTCCAAGGAGGGCAAGCAGGAACTGGTCTGGCAGACCTCCTGGGGCTCGACCACCCGCATGATCGGCGCCCTCGTGATGATGCACGGCGACGACAACGGCCTGAGGATCCCGCCCCGGCTGGCACCCACCCAGGTCGTGGTGCTCGCCATCAAGGGGGACGACGCGGTGCTGGCCAAGGTCCATGAGATCGGCGACGCGCTGAGGGCGGCCGGAATCCGCGTCCACGTCGACGACCGCACGGACACCCCGTTCGGCCGCCGCGCCGTCGACTGGGAACTCAAGGGAGTGCCCGTACGCGTCGAGATCGGCCCGCGCGACCTGGCGAACGGCACCGCGATGCTGGCCCGGCGCATTCCTGGGGGCAAGGAGGCGATCGCCGTCGACAGGCTCGCCGCACTGCTGCCCACCGTCCTGGAGGAGGACCAGGCACTGCTCCTGAAGCAGGCCCGCGAGCGCCGCGAGTCCCGCACGGCGGAGGTGACCACGGTCGACGAGGCCGTGGAGGCCGCCACCGCCGGAGGCTGGGCGCGCATCCCGTGGGCCACCCTCGGCGAGGCGGGCGAGGCCGCACTCGCCGAGCACTCCGTCTCCGTACGGTGTCTGGTCACCGAGGACGGGGCGGTGCCGGACGCGGACGACGCGCCGGGTAACGTCGCGGTCGTGGCACGCGCGTACTGAGCCACCGCACGGCGGCTCCCCTCCGGGGCGTACGTACGCCTACGTACCACCTTGGTGTGAGCTGTGAGGCTTCTCCGCAGATCAGCGCACCCGCCCTCGTCCGGACGCATGAGCGGCAACTGACGGGTACGTGCAAATTATTTGGGATGGCCCGGAATAGGAACACAGAGGCATCCCGGCTCGTTGTCACGACGTGAGCACGACACCACCTGTTCTCGCCGCAGAGCTGGCACAGGCGTGGGCCGACATTCAGCGGCACCACCCCGAGCTGCCAGATCTAGCCGCGCCCGAATCCCTGATCGGGGAGTCGTCGTCCGCCTGCGGACACGAGCTCTCCTTCGAGCGACTCCTCCATGAGGCAGTCCATGGCATCGCCGCCGCGCGAGGTGTACGCGACACCTCCCGCGCCGGCCGGTACCACAACCGCAGATTCCTCGCCATCGCCGAGGAGCTGGGCCTCGACCACCCCGAGGAGCCGCATCCGAGCAGCGGCTTCTCACTGGTCACGCTCAACCCCGAGGCGAAGCAGCGTTACCGGCAGACGATCGAGCGGCTCAAGGGCGCCCTCAAGGCGCACACCGCGGCCACGGCCGCGGACACCAAGCGCAGCTTCCGCGGCCCGGCCGCGCGGCACGGCTCCTCCGGGGGCGGCGTCCGCGTCAAGGCGGTCTGCGACTGCGGGCGCAATGTGCGCGTGGTGCCCTCGGTGCTCGCCCAGGCACCCATCGTCTGCGGCGGCTGCGGCAAGCCGTTCCGCATCCCGGAAGCCGTCGGCGCCGGCGTCGGGTGAGGTCCCCGAGTGGGGGTGGGACCTGCGGTGAGGTGGCCGGACCCCGTTCGGCCGCACCGGCGACGTATGGCACAATGAACAGCTGTACTCGACAGCCGCACAGGAACCCTCTCGCCTCCGGCTGACGCGTCCATCGGGCACTCCGAGTACCGCAACCCCACGTGGCATCCCGTTGTGCCCAACCACGTCAAGACCAGGAGACACCACTCCAGTGGCAGTCAAGATCAAGCTGAAGCGTCTGGGCAAGATCCGTTCGCCTCACTACCGCATCGTCGTCGCCGACTCCCGTACCCGCCGTGACGGCCGGGCCATCGAGGAGATCGGCCTGTACCACCCGGTGCAGAACCCCTCGCGCATCGAGGTCAACTCCGAGCGTGCCCAGTACTGGCTCTCCGTCGGCGCCCAGCCGACCGAGCCGGTCATGGCCATCCTGAAGCTCACCGGTGACTGGCAGAAGCACAAGGGCCTTCCGGCCCCGGCGCCGCTGCTCGTCGCGGAGCCCAAGGACAAGCGCGCCGCGTTCGAGGCCTTCACCAAGGGTCTCGAGGGCGACGACGCCAAGGGCGAGGCCATCACCCCGAAGGCCAAGAAGGCTGACAAGAAGGCGGACGAGGCCCCGGCGGCCGAGTCCACCGAGTCCACCGAGGCCTGAGCATGCTCGAGGAGGCTCTTGAGCACCTCGTGAAGGGCATCGTCGACAACCCCGACGATGTGCAGGTCGCCTCGCGCAACCTGCGCCGTGGACGCGTACTCGAGGTCCGGGTCCACCCCGACGACCTCGGCAAGGTGATCGGCCGTAACGGCCGCACCGCGCGCGCCCTGCGTACCGTCGTGGGCGCCATCGGCGGCCGCGGTGTCCGCGTCGACCTCGTCGACGTGGACCAGGTTCGCTGAGCCGGACCAACGGTTCGGCGACACATGAAGCACCGGCTCGGGCCGGGGAGGGCCTCAGGGCCGTCCCCGGCCCGTGGCCGTATGACAGGAGAGTTGTTCACGTGCAGCTGGTAGTCGCGCGCATCGGCCGCGCCCACGGCATCAAGGGCGAGGTCACCGTCGAGGTACGCACCGACGAGCCCGAGCTGCGGCTCGGCCCCGGTGCCGTGCTCGCCACCGACCCCGCCTCCGTCGGGCCGCTGACGATCGAGACCGGCCGCGTGCACAGCGGCCGCCTCCTGCTGCGTTTCGAGGGCGTACGCGACCGTACGGGCGCCGAGGCGCTGCGCAACACCCTCCTCATCGCCGAGGTCGACCCGGAGGAACTGCCGGAGGACGAGGACGAGTACTACGACCACCAGCTGATGGACCTGGACGTGGTCACCGTGGACGGCGTCGAGGTCGGCCGGATCACCGAGATCTCGCACCTGCCCTCGCAGGACCTGTTCATCGTGGAGCGCCCCGACGGCAGCGAGGTGATGATCCCCTTCGTCGAGGAGATCGTCACCGAGATCGACCTGGAGGAGCAGCGGGCGATCATCGACCCGCCGCCCGGCCTCATCGACGACCGCGCCGAGATCGTCTCCACCCGGGACGACGGCCCCGCGGAAGCCGGCAAGGCGGGCGACGACAAGGCGGGAGACGTCTGATGCGGCTCGATGTCGTCACGATCTTCCCCGAGTACCTCGACCCGCTGAACGTCTCTCTCGTCGGCAAGGCACGCGCGCGCGGGCAGCTCGACGTACGGGTGCACGACCTCAGGGAGTGGACGTACGACCGGCACAACACGGTCGACGACACCCCCTACGGCGGCGGACCCGGCATGGTCATGAAGACCGGGCCCTGGGGTGACGCCCTCGACGACGTGCTCGCCGACGGCTACGAGAACGGGTCCCACGGCCCCGCCCTCGTCGTCCCCACGCCCAGCGGACGCCCCTTCACCCAGGAGCTCGCCGTCGAGCTCTCCGAGCGCCCCTGGCTGGTCTTCACGCCCGCGCGCTACGAGGGCATCGACCGCCGCGTCATCGACGAGTACGCGACCCGTATGCCGGTCTACGAGGTGTCCATCGGCGACTACGTGCTCGCCGGCGGTGAGGCCGCCGTACTCGTCATCACGGAGGCCGTCGCCCGGCTGCTGCCCGGCGTCCTCGGCAACGCGGAGTCCCACCGGGACGACTCGTTCGCTCCCGGCGCCATGGCCAACCTCCTCGAAGGGCCCGTGTACACCAAGCCCCCCGAGTGGCGCGGCCAGGGCATCCCGGACGTCCTCCTGAGCGGCCACCACGGCAAGATCGCGCGCTGGCGCAGGGACGAGGCGCTGCGGCGCACGACCCGCAACAGGCCCGACCTCGTGGAGCGTTGCGATCCCTCGGCCTTCGACAAGAAGGACCGCGAGATGCTCTCCATCCTGGGCTGGCGGCCGGGTCCCGACGGCCGATTTGGGCGAGACCCCGACGCCGTGGAAGAATAGGCCGCTGCTGTACGTCCAGCGTGCGCCCCTGCCACAGGGGGAACGACGTCCGCCCGACGCGATCAGCTACCGAATCCTCATTTCGAAGATCCCGCCGATGACCTGTGGCATCGGTGAAGAAAGCAGACGATCATGTCTCACCTGCTCGACTCCGTCGACAGCGCGTCGCTGCGCAGCGACATCCCGGCCTTCCGCCCGGGTGACACCGTCAACGTCCACGTCCGCGTCATCGAGGGCAACCGCTCCCGTGTGCAGCAGTTCAAGGGCGTAGTCATCCGCCGCCAGGGCGCCGGTGTCCGCGAGACCTTCACGGTCCGCAAGGTCTCCTTCTCCGTCGGCGTCGAGCGCACCTTCCCGGTGAACAGCCCGATCTTCGAGAAGATCGAGCTCGTCAGCCGCGGTGACGTCCGTCGCGCCAAGCTGTACTACCTCCGTGAGCTGCGCGGCAAGGCCGCGAAGATCAAGGAGAAGCGCGACAACTGAGCTCGCGCACGGCGTCACAGCGGGGCCGGATAGCATCTGGCCTCGATGGACACCCAAGCACAGCCGACGGAACGCGACCGCCCCTCCCACCCCTCCGATCACTCTGATCACGAGGGGGAGGAGGAGCGGTCGCGTTCCGCGTTTCTGCCGGACGTGGTGTCCCTGCTGCCCGGCGGCCGCCTGACCCTGTCGGCGCTGCTCTGCCTCGTTCTCCTGCTCGTCGTGAGCGTCTTCGTCATGCAGCCGTTCGAGATCCCCAGCGGTTCCATGGAGCCCGCGTTGAGGGCCGGGGACCGCGTTCTCGTAAACAAGGTGGCGTACCGTTTCGGTGCCGAGCCGCAGCGGGGTGACGTCGTGGTCTTCGACGGCACCGGCTACTTCGGCGACGCCGACTACATCAAGCGGGTCGTGGGCGTGGGGGGAGACCATGTGGTCTGCTGCGACAGCAGGGGGAGGATCGCGGTGAACGGCGAACCCGTGGACGAGCTCGCGATCCTGTACCCCGGGAACGCCCCCTCGGCGGTCCCCTTCGACCTCGTCGTGCCCGACGGCACCCTCTTCCTGCTCGGCGACCACCGGGGCGACTCCCGGGACTCACGCGACTACCTGGGCGCGCCCGGCGGCGGCATGATCCCCGTGGGCTCGGTGATCGGCGAGGCCCGGTGGATCGCCTGGCCGACGGGCCACTGGGGCTCCCTGTCCCGTGACGACGTCTACGCGCGCGTGCCCGCACCCGGCGGTGCCCATGGGTAACCGCGGACGCGCTCCTTCCCGCGGGGGCGGCGACACGGGCCGGCCGGGCGGGAGGCGTCGCGCAGGTGGCGACACCCGTCTGCCCACCGGGACGCGTCGCGCCGGCGAGCCCGCGCTGCCGGGCCGCGCGGAGCGGCGGAAACTGGCACGCAAGGTCAAGCGGCGCCGACAGCGTTCCGCGATCAAGGAGATCCCTCTCCTCATAGGCGTGGCGCTGCTGATAGCACTCGTCCTGAAGACGTTCCTCGTCCAGGCGTTCGTGATCCCGTCGGGCTCCATGGAGCAGACGATCCGGATCGGCGACCGGGTCCTCGTCGACAAGCTCACTCCGTGGTTCGGCGCGAAGCCGCACCGCGGCGACGTCGTGGTCTTCAAGGACCCCGGCAAGTGGCTGGAACAGGAACAGGGCACGAAGAAGGACGCGCCCGTCGGCGTCAAGCAGGTGAAGGAAGGTCTCACCTGGATCGGCCTTCTGCCGTCCGACGACGAACGCGACCTCATCAAGAGGGTCGTCGCGGTCGGCGGCGACACCGTCAAGTGCTGCGACAAGCAGGGCCGGATCACGGTCAACGGGACGCCTCTGAACGAGCCGTACATCCATCCCGGTGACGTGCCCTCCAAGTTCGACTTCGAGGTCAAGGTGCCGAAGGGGCGTCTGTTCGTGCTGGGTGACCACCGCTCGAATTCGGCCGACTCCCGCTTCCACCGCACGGAGGCGTTCGCCGGCACCGTCTCGGAGGAGTCGGTGGTGGGCCGGGCCCGCGTGATCGCCTGGCCGGTCGGTCACTGGCGGATGCTGAAGGAGCCGGACACGTACGCCTCGGTGGCCGACGCGCAGAACGGGGCGGTCGCAGCCCCGCGGCGGTCGCATAGGGTGGCCCCCGCGGATCTGAACGGATTGATCCCTCTCCCGAGCCCTGCGGAACTCCCGCTCGTTATGGGAGTGGTGGGCCTGCATCGCGTATGGGACAGGCAGCGGCACGGAGTGAGGAGTGGATGTGGGGGACTTGGCGGTCGGCGCACGGTCAGGGCATGGGCCCGACGAGCAGCCCGGGCGGTCCGACGACGGAGCGGGACGGGCCGCGACGGGCGCTGTGAACCTCGAGAGTGACGACATGGACGGTGAAGGACCCGGCGGTGGCCCGGGCGGCGGTGCGGGCGGTTCGGGCGGCGGGAGCAGGGCCGGAGGGCGGGCTCCCAAGAAGCCCCGCTCCTTCTGGAAGGAGCTTCCGCTCCTCGTGGTCATCGCGCTGGTCCTGGCGCTGGTGATCAAGACGTTCCTGGTCCAGGCGTTTTCGATCCCGTCGGCTTCGATGGAGAACACCCTGCAGATCGGCGACCGGGTGCTCGTCGACAAGCTGACCCCGTGGTTCGGCGCCGAGCCGGAGCGCGGCGAGGTCATCGTCTTCCACGACCCGGACGGCTGGCTGAAGGACGAGCCGACGGCCGAGCCGAACCCGGTGCAGCGCGTCCTCGGCTGGATCGGCCTCATGCCGTCCACGAACGAGAAGGACCTCATCAAGCGGGTCATCGGCGTCAGCGGCGACACCGTCGAGTGCAACGGGACCGGCCCGCTCAAGGTCAACGGCAAGGCACTGAACGAGCCCTACGTCTACGCCGGGAACACCCCGTGCAGCGACGACAACATGGGCGGCAAGTTCAAGGTGACCGTGCCCATCGGCAAAGTTTGGGTCATGGGCGACCACCGCCAGGACTCCATGGACTCCCGGTACCACCAGCAGGACAGCCACCAGGGCTTCGTCCCCGTGGACAACGTCGTGGGCCGTGCGATCGTCGTCGCCTGGCCGCCCACTCGCTGGGCCACGCTGCCGGTGCCGGACACGTTCGACCAGCCGGGCGTCAAGACCGCGATGGGCGCGGCTCCGGGCGTGCTCGGGCTCGCGGGCGCCGCACCGCTCGTCCTCTGGCGCAGGCGCCGGCTTACCCAGGGGAACACCCGGGTTTCTGAGGCGAACACCGCCGGGTAGGGTGCCGTCCCAGATCGCCGATCTTCCACGGCGAATCTCCGAGGCGGGGAGCAACTGGGATGAGCAGGACACATCGTACGGACGAGGGCCAGGGTCGGCTCGGCAGCACGCTGTCGGGGTTGGCCGTGGCCCTCGGCTGTGTGCTGTTCCTGGGCGGGTTCGTGTGGGGCGCCATCGTGTACCAGCCGTACACCGTGCCCACCGAGTCGATGACGCCGACGATCGGAGCGGGTGACCGGGTCCTCGCACAGCGGATCGACGGCAGTGAGGTGAAGCGCGGCGACGTCGTCGTCTTCACGGACGCGACCTGGGGCGACATGCCCATGGTCAAGCGCGTCGTCGGTGTCGGCGGCGACAAGATCGCCTGCTGCCAGGCGGGCAAGCTGACGGTCAACGGCAAGCAGATCGACGAACCGTATCTCCCCAAGGGGCAGGGCGCTTCGGCCACGGGTATCCCGTCCACCACGGTCCCCGAGGGACGCCTGTTCCTGCTCGGTGACGAGCGCAGCGGCTCCCTCGACTCCAGCGTGCACATCGGCGACTCGAACCATGGCACGGTGCCGCGCAGCGCGGTGGCCGCCCGGGTCGACGCCGTGGCCTGGCCGATGAACGGCATGCTCGCGCGGCCCACGAACTTCGAGTCGCTGCCGGGCGGGATCTCGCAGCCGGGCCCCCTGCAGCTGGTCCTGGGCGCCGTGGTCGCGGGCGCGGTCCTGGTGCTCGGCGGCGCCGCGTACGGGCCGATCGCCAAGCGCTCGGGCCGCAGCCGCGGCCGGGCGGGCGCCTCGGAGCGGGAGCGGGCCCTTGCAGGCTGAACCGACCGGCATCGGCCGGGAGCCGCGCAAGGTCGCACGGGTCGTCCTGCTCGACCCCGACGACCGCGTACTGCTGCTGCATGGGCACGAGCCGGGGGACACCGCCGACGACTGGTGGTTCACCCCGGGAGGCGGCCTGGAGGGCGACGAGACCCATGAGCAGGCCGCGCTGCGCGAGCTCGCGGAGGAGACGGGCATCACCGACGTCGAGCTCGGCCCGGTCCTGTGGGAGCGCACCTGCTCCTTCCCGTTCGCCGGCCGGCGCTGGGACCAGCACGAGTGGTTCTTCCTGGCCCGTACGACCGCGGCGGTGGCCGAGGCGGAGATCGTCGGCGAGGGCCTGACGGACCTGGAGCGGCGCAGTGTCGCCGGAGCACGTTGGTGGACGTGCCGGGAACTGACCGAGGCACATGAGACGGTGTATCCGACCAGGCTCGCCGGGCTGCTGCGACGGCTGCTCGACGAGGGTCCCCCGAGTCGCCCCGAAGTCCTCGACACGGAAATCGTCTAGAGGCCCGCGGGGCTGACGCACAATAGGGGGACGCACGGCTGAAGGGGAACATGCCATGAGCGCCGAGGACCTCGAGAAGTACGAGACCGAGATGGAGCTGAAGCTCTACCGGGAGTACCGCGACGTCGTCGGTCTGTTCAAATATGTGATCGAGACCGAACGGCGCTTCTATCTCACCAACGACTACGAGATGCAGGTGCACTCGGTCCAGGGTGAGGTTTTCTTCGAGGTGTCCATGGCGGATGCCTGGGTCTGGGACATGTACAGGCCCGCACGCTTCGTGAAGCAGGTACGGGTACTCACGTTCAAGGACGTGAATATCGAGGAGCTGAACAAGAGTGACCTGGAGCTTCCGGGTGGCTGAGTGACGAGTTTCGGACGGGTTCCGGTCGCCGGGTCGGGTGACCGGGTTGTCCACAACCCGTGAGTAGTGCACCAAGATCCACTTCTTCGGCGCCCATGCCTCAGCGTGGGCGTCGGAGGTGGTGCCGACATGAACGCGTCCAGGGCACGCAACGCACTCGGCAGGTACGGCGAGGAGCTGGCCGCACGGCGGCTGGCCGAGTCCGGAATGACGGTCATCGAGCGCAACTGGCGCGCGGGCAGGACCGGTGAGATCGACATCGTCGCCCGGGAGGGCGACGCCCTCGTCGTCTGCGAGGTGAAGACCCGCAGGGCGACCGGCCCCGCCGGGAACTACGAACATCCGATGGCCGCGGTGACCCCCGTCAAGGCACAGCGGCTGCGCGACCTCGCACAGCGCTGGGTGCAGGAACACGGGGGAGCGCCACCCGGCGGCGTACGCATCGATCTGGTCGGGGTCCTGCTGCCGGCCCGCGGCGCACCCGTCGTCGAGCACGCGCGGGGGGTGGCCTGATGGGATTCGCGCGTACGTGTTCCGTGGCCCTCGTCGGGGTCGAGGGCGTCGTCGTCGAGGTCCAGGCCGACCTCGAGCCAGGGGTCGCCGCGTTCACCCTGGTCGGACTGCCCGACAAGAGCCTGTCGGAGAGCCGTGACCGGGTCAGGGCGGCGGTCGTGAACTCCGGCGGCGAGTGGCCGCAGAAGAAACTCACCGTGGGGCTCAGCCCGGCCTCCGTGCCCAAGAGCGGCAGCGGATTCGACCTCGCCGTGGCCAGCGCCGTACTGGGCGCGGCCGAGCGGATCGACCCGCGGGTCCTCGCCGACGTCGTGATGATCGGCGAGCTGGGGCTCGACGGCCGGGTCCGGCCCGTCCGCGGCATCCTCCCGGCCGTCCTCGCCGCGGCCGACGCGGGGTACGAGCAGGTCGTGGTCCCCGAGTGCTCGGCCGGCGAGGCCGCGCTCGTCCCGGGCGTCTCCGTCCTCGGCGTACGGAGCCTGCGCCAGCTCATCGCGGTCCTCACGGACGAGCCGGTCCCGGACGAGCCGCCGGACGAGACGGGACGCCCCGATCCGCTGCTCGCGGGCCTCAGCATCCCGGGCCAGGGCCTCGGCGCGGGCCTCGCCGGGATGCCGCACGACGCCCACATCCTCGATCTGGCCGATGTCGTCGGGCAGCGCGCCGCCCGCACGGCGATCGAGGTCGCGGCCGCCGGGGCCCACCATGTGCTCCTGCAAGGTCCGCCGGGCGCCGGCAAGACCATGCTCGCCGAGCGGCTCCCGCTGGTCATGCCGCCGCTCACCCGCGAGGAGGCTCTCGAAGTGACGGCCATCCACTCGGTGGCCGGGATGCTGCCGCCGGGCAAGCCGATGGTCGACGCCGCGCCCTACTGCGCGCCCCACCACTCGGCGACGATGCAGTCGCTCGTCGGCGGCGGACAGGGGATGCCGCGGCCGGGCGCGGTGTCGTTGTCCCACAGAGGGGTGCTTTTTCTGGACGAGGCGCCGGAGTTCAGCGGCCGGGCGCTCGACGCGCTGCGCCAGCCGCTGGAGTCGGGCCATGTGGTCATCGCCCGCAGTGCGGGGGTGGTGCGTCTGCCCGCCCGCTTCCTGATGGCCCTGGCCGCCAATCCCTGCCCGTGCGGCAACCACTCGCTCTTGGGCGGCGGCTGCGAATGCCCGCCGGCGGCGGTCCGCCGCTATCAGGCGCGGCTCTCCGGCCCCCTGCTCGACCGGGTCGACCTCAAGGTGGACGTGGAGCCCGTCACCCGCGCGGAACTGTCCGGGAGCGGCTCGCGGGGCGAGAGCACGCTGGTCGTCCGCGAGCGGGTGCGGGCCGCCCGGGAGCGCGCCGCGGCCCGGCTCGCGGACACACCCTGGCGGACGAACAGCGAAGTGCCCGGGCACGCGCTGCGCATGCGGTGGCCCGCGCTGCCAGGAGCCATGGACGAGGTCGAAACCGATCTGGAACGGGGCTTCCTGACGGCCCGAGGGGTCGACCGGGTACTCCGTGTGGCGTGGACCGTGGCCGACCTCTGCGGCCGCGACCGACCACACGCACAGGACGTGGCACTCGCGCTCCAGCTGCGCACCGGGATCTCGCGCGGAGTGGCCATGGCCATCGGGGGGCCGGCGTGAGGGGTTCGGAGGGGGCAGGAGGTTCCGATGGGGCAGAAGTTTTTGTGGGGGCAGAAGTTGTCGGTGGGGCAGGGGTTTCCGAGGGGCCAGGGGTGGGTGACGGGGCTCGGCTCGCGCGGGCCGCGTTGACCCGGATCGTGGAGCCCGGTGACGAGGTGGTGGGGCGGTGGTTGCGGGAGTTCGGGGCCGAGGAGGTCGTGCGGCGGGTCGTCGGGGGTGGGGCGCCTCTGCCCGGGGTGAGTGACGGGCGCTGGGCGGGGCTGCGGGCCAGAGCGGCCGATGTGCGGCCCGAGCGGGATCTGGAGCTGGCGGCGGGAGTGGGCGCGCGGCTCGTGTGTCCCGGGGACACCGAGTGGCCGGCCCAGCTGGACGATCTCGGTGACGCGCGCCCCGTCGCCCTGTGGGTGCGAGGGCGGCCGTCCCTGCGGATGTGGGCGCTGCGCTCCGTCGGGGTCGTGGGGGCGCGGGCCTGCACGGACTACGGGGCGCGCGTCGCGGCGAGTCTCGGCGCGGGGCTCGCGGAGCGCGGCAGCGTCGTCGTGTCGGGCGGCGCGTACGGGGTGGACGCGGCCGCCCACCGGGGAACGCTCGGGGCGAGCGGCGCCACCGTGGCGGTCCTCGCGTGCGGCGTCGACCGGCCCTACCCGCGTGGTCACATCGAGTTGATCGAGCGGATCGCGGAACAGGGGCTCGTCATCGCGGAGTTGCCGCCTGGTGATCATCCGACACGGAGCAGGTTCATCCTCCGCAACCGCGTGATCGCCGCTCTGACCAGGGGGACCGTCGTCGTGGAGGCCGCCTACCGCAGCGGAGCGCTCGGCACGGCGCGCTGGGCGCAGCGGCTCGGCCGTCACACGATGGGGGTGCCCGGACCGGTCACGAGCACCCGCTCCGCCGGGGTGCACGAACTGCTACGCGGGGAAGCCGTTCTCGTCACCGATGCGGCGGAAGTCATGGAGCTGGTCGGGGACATGGGGGAGCTGGCGCCGCCGCGCCGAGGCCCCGTCCTGCCGCACGACCTGCTCGCGCCGGGCGCCGCCGCCGTCCTGGCCGCGCTGCCCTCGCGCGGCGCGGTCGGGGCCGGGGACGTCGCCCGGGCCGCGGGCACCGGAGTCGACGACGCGATCGGGAGGTTGTACGAACTGCGCTCACTGGGGTTCGTCGAACGACTTGGCGACGGCTGGCAGTTGACACGCCAGGCGATCCAGCCTGTCTTGCCCGAAGGGGACGATCAGTGACGGAGGGTGTTGCGCCGTCCGGATGACGGGCCGAAGCCCTTGGCATTACGGGGTGTTGGCGATGCGGGCCCGTCACGTACAGCGACGGACACGGCCGTGCAAGTCGCCCAACGGAACGTATCTGCGCACGTGCGATCCCATAGCCTTCGCACACTGCGACTCTCCAGTCACGCTACGCTCACCAGGATTCCGGCTCGTTCCGTTCAATCCGGAATCAGTCCGGCGAAGAAGAACAACGACGACCAGATCGGTAACCGAACATCAGACAGGCAACTCGGGACCTTCCGCACCAGTCCCGCGCCAGGCACCCACATCCCCAGTCCACGGCAGAACGGCACAAGGCGACGAATGCCCCAGCACACCTCCGGGTCTGACCGGGCTGCGGTTCCCCCCGCCGCCCGTGGCAGCGTGCGGCCTCCGGCTCCCTCGTCGCTCGAGGAGCTGTGGAGGTCGTACAAGGCGACGGGCGACGGGCGGCTGCGCGAGCAGCTCATCCTGCACTACTCGCCGCTGGTCAAGTACGTCGCGGGCCGCGTCAGCGTCGGCCTGCCGCCCAATGTCGAACAGGCCGACTTCGTGTCCTCAGGGGTCTTCGGACTGATCGACGCGATCGAGAAGTTCGACATCGAGCGCGAGATCAAGTTCGAGACGTACGCGATCACCCGGATCCGGGGCGCCATGATCGACGAACTCCGGGCGCTCGACTGGATTCCGCGCTCCGTACGGCAGAAGGCGCGCAATGTGGAGCGGGCCTACGCCACCCTCGAGGCGCAGCTGAGACGGACCCCCTCGGAGAGCGAGGTGGCCGCGGAGCTCGGCATCAAGGTCGAGGAACTGCATGCGGTCTTCAGTCAGTTGTCCCTCGCGAACGTCGTGGCGCTCGAGGAACTGCTGCACGCCGGCGGTGAGAGCGGCGACCGCCTCAGCCTCATGGACACGCTCGAGGACCAGGCCGCGGACAACCCCGTCGAGGTCGCCGAGGACCGCGAGCTGCGGCGCTATCTCGCGCGGGCGATCAACACGCTGCCGGAACGCGAGAAGACCGTGGTGACGCTCTACTACTACGAGGGCCTCACCCTCGCGGAGATCGGCAACGTACTCGGGGTGACCGAGAGCCGCGTCAGTCAGATCCACACCAAGTCCGTCCTCCAGCTCCGCGCGAAGCTGGCGAGCTTCCGCCGCTGACGGCCCGCGACGCCCGCGGCGCGGAATCGTCCCTGCCGGTGAGCGTGGGGCGGTGCACAGGCGGGACGACTCCCGCGGCGCGCGTCCCGTCCGTAAAGTGGTGACGTGCCAAGGATTCGAGCGGCCTCAGTGGCCGAGCACCGGTCGATGCAGCGCGGCGCCCTTCTGGACGCGGCGCGCACCCTGCTGTCCGAGGGCGGGACGGAGGCGCTGACCTTCCCCGCGCTCGCCGAACGCACCGGGCTCGCCCGGTCCTCCGTGTACGAGTACTTCCGCTCGCGGGCCGCCGTCGTGCAAGAGCTCTGCGAGGTCGACTTTCCCGTGTGGGCGGCGGAGGTCTCCGCCGCGATGGAGCGGGCCGCCGATCCCGAGGGCAAGGTCGAGGCGTACGTGCGGGAACAGCTCTCGCTGGTGGGGGACCGGCGTCACCGGGCCGTCGTCGCCATCTCGGCGAGCGAACTGGACTCCGGGGCCCGCGAGAAGATCCGCGCCGCGCACGGCGGCCTGGTCGCGATGATCGTCGAGGCGCTCGGCGAGATGGGCCACGAGGAGCCGCGGCTCGCGGCGATGCTCCTTCAGGGGGTCGTGGACGCGGCGGTCCGGCGGATCGAACTGGGCGCGGCCGAGGACCCGGCGGCGATCACGGAAGCGGCCGTGAGTATGGCCCTGCGGGGCGTTCGAGGCTGAGCCACAGCTCCGCGGGCGGGACCGGCAGCAGGCGGGACGGCCCCCGGCGCAGCAGCCACGGCGGCAGCAGGGACAGCGGGTCCAGATACACCTTTCCCCGGAGCAGGCCCCAGTGCAGGCAGGAGGCGGGCCCGCAGTGGCCCGTCGTGGGCTCAAGGGTCCCCACCGCCTCGCCCGACGTCACCGTCTCGCCCTCCTTCACGGAAGCCGTCACCGGTTCGTACGTCGTCCGCAGGGGTGGTTCGCCGGTGTCCGACAGTTCCACGGCCACGACTCCTCTGCCCGCCACCCGGCCGGCGAAGGACACCCGGCCGGGGGCCACCGCTCTGACGGGGGAACCGACGGGCGCGGCCAGATCCACCCCGCGGTGGCCCGCCCCGTACTCCGTCGCCGGCGGGACCCAGCCGCGTACGATCGGGGGCCTTGTCCTCACCGGCCAGGCTCCGCCCACGGCGGGCACCGGGAGTACGGCGGGCACCGGGAGTGGCGCCCCAAGGCCCGTGAGTGCCGCGGTCATCGTCAGCATCAGCATCAGTCGCATGCACCGAACGGTCCTCTTCCGGCGCGCTGCGCGGGGATCATGGACCGGAACTGTGGACTACCGACCGGTTGTGGACAGCGGCGTCACCCGGCACCCCGTGGGTCCCGTACACTTCTGATGGCGATCCGGGTCACCGGATCGACTTCGCACGCCCCAACACCAGTTCATTCGTGACGGTGTCCGCGCTCCTCGGTCCCTCGTGGCACAGCGCGCGGGGCGTCAGGCGCGACAGCAATCCTGCGGTCGCGGCAACCGAGAACCCAAGGAGTACGGCCATGGCCGTCGTCACGATGCGGGAGCTGCTGGAGAGCGGCGTCCACTTCGGTCACCAGACCCGTCGCTGGAACCCGAAGATGAAGCGCTTCATCTTCACCGAGCGCAACGGCATCTACATCATCGACCTGCTCCAGTCGCTGTCGTACATCGACCGCGCCTACGAGTTCGTCAAGGAGACCGTCGCCCACGGCGGCACGGTCATGTTCGTCGGCACGAAGAAGCAGGCGCAGGAGGCGATCGCCGAGCAGGCGACCCGCGTCGGCATGCCCTACGTCAACCAGCGCTGGCTGGGCGGCATGCTCACCAACTTCTCGACCGTCTACAAGCGTCTGCAGCGCCTCAAGGAGCTCGAGCAGATCGACTTCGAGGATGTGGCCGCGTCCGGCCTCACCAAGAAGGAGCTGCTCGTCCTCTCCCGCGAGAAGGCCAAGCTGGAGAAGACCCTCGGCGGTATCCGCGAGATGTCCAAGGTGCCCAGCGCCGTCTGGATCGTGGACACCAAGAAGGAGCACATCGCGGTCGGTGAGGCCCGGAAGCTCAACATCCCGGTCGTCGCCATCCTCGACACCAACTGCGACCCCGACGAGGTCGACTACAAGATCCCGGGCAACGACGACGCGATCCGCTCCGTCACCCTGCTCACCCGCGTGATCGCCGACGCCGTCGCCGAGGGCCTCATCGCCCGCTCCGGTGCCGCCACGGGCGACCAGAAGCCGGGCGAGAAGGCCGCGGGCGAGCCGCTCGCCGAGTGGGAGCGCGACCTGCTCGAGGGTGACAAGAAGGACGAGAAGGCCGCCGAGGCCGAGGTCCAGACCTCTGCCGAGACGGAGAAGGTCGCCGACGCCGAGGCCGAGGTTGCCGCCGAGGCTCCGGCCACCGAGGCTCCGGCCGCGGACGCCGAGCAGGCCTGACCCTCACAGGTTCGGTAGTTGACGGCGGGGGCCGGGTCGGCCCCCGCCGTTCACCCGTAGATCTTCCAGACTTCGAGAGAGAATTTCAGGATCATGGCGAACTACACCGCCGCTGACGTCAAGAAGCTCCGCGAGCTCACGGGCGCCGGCATGATGGACTGCAAGAAGGCGCTCGACGAGGCCGACGGCAGCGTCGACAAGGCCGTCGAGGCCCTGCGCATCAAGGGCCAGAAGGGCGTCGCCAAGCGCGAGGGCCGCTCCGCCGAGAACGGCGCCGTGGTCTCCCTCATCGCCGACGACAACACCTCCGGTGTCATCCTCGAGCTGAAGTGCGAGACGGACTTCGTCGCCAAGGGTGAGAAGTTCCAGGCCGTCGCGAACTCCCTCGCCGCCCACGCCGCCAAGACGAACCCGGCCGACATCGCGGCGCTCCTCGCGTCCGAGATCGAGCCCGGCAAGACCGTCCAGGCTTACGTCGACGAGGCCAACGCCAACCTCGGCGAGAAGATCGTCCTCGACCGCTTCGCGCAGTTCTCCGGCGCGTTCGTCACCGCGTACATGCACCGCACCATGCCCGACCTGCCCCCGCAGATCGGTGTTCTGGTCGAGCTGGACAAGGCCGACGCCGACCTCGCCAAGGGCATCGCGCAGCACATCGCCGCCTTCGCGCCGAAGTACCTCTCCAAGGAGGACGTCCCGGCCGAGGTCGTCGAGTCCGAGCGCCGCGTCGCCGAGGAGACCACCCGCGCCGAGGGCAAGCCGGAGGCCGCGCTCCCGAAGATCGTCGAGGGTCGCGTCAACGGCTTCTTCAAGGAGGCCACCCTCCTCGGCCAGCCGTACGCGCTGGACAACAAGAAGTCCGTGCAGAAGGTCCTGGACGAGGCCGGTGTCACCCTGAAGCGCTTCTCGCGCATCAAGGTCGGCATCTGAGTCCGTACCGCGACAGCCGGAAGACACCGCTAGGGTCGACGAGATCCCAGTAGGGTCGAAGCAGTCGCCCGCGTACGCCGCCACCGCGCGCGTGCGCGACCGGCGACCGCAGATGTGACGAGGAGGCCATTGCCGAGCATGGGATGCGAACACACCCCACCGGCAATGGCCTTCTTTGTATGTGTGCCAAGTAAAGAGGCGAGAACACCATGACCACCACCACCAAGGCCGACAAGGGCGAGAAGAGCGACGACGGCAAAGGCGCGGGGCGCTTTCTGCTGAAGCTGTCCGGCGAGGCGTTCGCCGGTGGCGGGGGGCTGGGTGTCGACCCCGACGTGGTGCACAAGATCGCCCGTGAGATCGCCGCCGTCGTACGGGACGGCGCGCAGATCGCCGTCGTCATCGGCGGCGGCAACTTCTTCCGTGGCGCCGAGCTCCAGCAGCGCGGCATGGACCGGGCCCGCTCCGACTACATGGGCATGCTCGGCACCGTCATGAACTGCCTCGCCCTCCAGGACTTCCTGGAGAAGGAGGGCATCGACTCCCGCGTGCAGACCGCCATCACCATGGGCCAGGTCGCCGAGCCGTACATCCCGCTGCGCGCCGTGCGCCACCTGGAGAAGGGCCGCGTCGTCATCTTCGGCGCCGGCATGGGCATGCCGTACTTCTCCACTGACACGACCGCCGCCCAGCGCGCCCTCGAGATCGACGCCGAGGCGCTGCTCATGGGTAAGAACGGGGTGGACGGGGTCTACGACTCCGACCCGAAGACCAACCCCGAGGCGGTGAAGTTCGACGCGCTCAGCTACGGCGAGGTCATCACCCGCGACCTCAAGGTCGCCGACATGACCGCGATCACCCTGTGCCGCGACAACAAGCTGCCCATCCTCGTCTTCGAACTGCTCGCCGAGGGCAATATCGCGCGAGCCGTCAAGGGTGAGAAGATCGGCACGCTCGTGGGCGACCACGGAACGCGGGCCTGACCCCTCCCCCCGCCAGGGGATGGACAATGTCCTGCCGGTCGGACACCGTGCAGGAAAGACACACGACGCAGCCGGCCGCCCAGGGCGCATGCCGGGCCTCACTCAAGACACGCAGGAGCAAGTGGTGATCGAAGAGACCCTCCTCGAGGCCGAGGAGAAGATGGAGAAGGCCGTCGTGGTCGCCAAGGAGGACTTCGCCGCGATCCGCACCGGCCGTGCGCACCCGGCGATGTTCAACAAGATCGTGGCGGACTACTACGGCGCGCTGACCCCGATCAACCAGCTGGCCTCGTTCTCGGTGCCCGAGCCGCGGATGGCCGTGGTGACCCCGTTCGACAAGAGCGCGCTGCGCAACATCGAGCAGGCGATCCGCGACTCCGACCTCGGCGTCAACCCGAGCAACGACGGCAACATCATCCGAGTGACGTTCCCGGAGCTGACCCAGGACCGCCGCAAGGAGTACATCAAGGTCGCCAAGACCAAGGCCGAGGACTCCAAGATCTCGATCCGCTCCATCCGCCGCAAGGCCAAGGAAGCGATCGACAAGGCGATCAAGGACGGCGACATCGGCGAGGACGAGGGCCGTCGCGCCGAGAAGGAGCTCGACGACACCACCGCGAAGTACGTCGCGCAGGTGGACGAGCTGCTCAAGCACAAGGAAGCCGAGCTTCTCGAGGTCTGAGGAATCCGTGAACGACTCTTCCTGGGGAGCGCCGACCGGAGCCGGGTACTGGGGGCCGCCCGACCAGGGGCCTTCCCAGGGGGCTTCCCCGGCGGGTCCCGCGTACGAACAGCATGCGGTTGAGGAGACTCGGCCCATGCCCATCGTGCCCGAAATGCCCGACGTACCCGCCGGTGGCGGTGGCCAGGACGACGATCGGGGGGCTGCTCGGCCGAGCGGTCCCCTCTTCAGCGAGACGCACGAGACGCCGCACGAGGCGCAGCAGCACGAGAGTCGGCAGGAGCCCATGCCAAGCGCCGCACAGCCCGCCCCCGCACAGCCGAAGAAGAGTGCGGGCCGTGACCTCGGGGCAGCCATAGGAGTCGGCGTCGGACTCGGGGCGGTGATCGTCGCCTCGCTGTTCATCGTCAAGGCCGTGTTCATCGGCGTGATAGCGGTGGCCGTCGTCGTCGGCCTGTGGGAGCTCACCTCGCGGCTCGAGGAGCGCAAGGGCATCAAGGCGCCGCTCGTGCCGCTCGCGGTCGGCGGCGCGGCGATGGTCGTCGCCGGTTACGTCCGCGGCACCGAGGGCGCCTGGGTGGCGATGGCGCTCACCGCGCTCGCGGTCATGGTCTGGCGCATGACGGAGCCCCCGGAGGGCTACCTCAGGGACGTCACGGCCGGTGTCTTCGCCGCGTTCTACGTGCCGTTCCTCGCGACGTTCGTGGCGCTGATGCTCACCGCGGACGACGGGCCGCAGCGCGTCCTGACGTTCCTGCTCCTGACGGTCGTCAGCGACACCGGCGCGTACGCGATCGGCTGGCGCTTCGGCAAGCACAAGCTCGCCCCGCGCATCAGCCCCGGCAAGACCCGCGAGGGCCTGGTCGGCGCGGTGACGTTCGCGATGGCGGCGGGCGCGCTGTGCATGCAGTTCCTCATCGACGGCGGCGCCTGGTGGCAGGGCCTGGTGCTCGGCCTCGTGGTCGCGGCCAGTGCCACGCTCGGCGACCTCGGCGAGTCGATGATCAAGCGCGACCTCGGCATCAAGGACATGGGCACGCTGCTCCCGGGCCACGGGGGCATCATGGACCGCCTGGACTCGCTGCTGCCGACGGCGCCGGTGGTGTGGCTGCTGCTGGTGATCTTCGTCGGGGCCGGCTGACCTGCGCGGATGTATGTGACGGGCTCGTTGTCCACAGGGCGGCGGGCCCGTCGTCGTATGTCTGCGACACTTGAGGAGTTATGCCTAAGCCCGGAGAACTCACTTTCGTCGCCCCGCGCGGAGCCAAGAAGCCGCCGCGGCACCTCGCCGACCTCTCGCCCGCCGAGCGTAAGGAGGCCGTCGCCGCGATCGGTGAGAAGCCGTTCCGCGCCAAGCAGCTGTCGCAGCACTACTTCTCGCGGTTCGCGCACGACCCCGCGGAGTGGACCGACATCCCCGCCGCCTCGCGCGGCAAGCTGCAGGAGGCGCTGCTTCCCGAGCTGATGACGGTCGTCCGGCATCTGTCGACGGACCAGGACACCACCCGCAAGACGCTGTGGCGGCTCTTCGACGGCACGCTCGTCGAGTCCGTCCTGATGCGCTACCCGGACCGGGTCACCATGTGCATCAGCTCGCAGGCGGGCTGCGGGATGAACTGCCCGTTCTGCGCCACGGGACAGGCCGGCCTCGACCGGAACCTGTCGACGGGCGAGATCGTGCACCAGATCGTCGACGGCATGCGCGCGCTGCGCGACGGCGAGATCCCGGGCGGGCCCGCCCGCCTGAGCAACATCGTGTTCATGGGCATGGGCGAGCCCCTGGCCAACTACAAGCGGGTCGTCGGCGCCATCCGCGCGCTCACCGACCCCGAGCCCGACGGCGTCGGCCTCTCGCAGCGCGGGATCACCGTCTCGACCGTCGGACTCGTGCCGGCCATGCACCGCCTCGCCGACGAGGGCCTCAAGTGCCGTCTCGCCGTCTCGCTGCACGCGCCCGACGACGAGCTGCGCGACACCCTCGTCCCGGTCAACACGCGCTGGAAGGTCCGCGAGGTCCTCGACGCGGCGTGGGAGTACTCCGAGAAGTCGGGCCGCCGCATCTCCATCGAGTACGCGCTCATCCGGGACATCAACGACCAGGCGTGGCGCGGTGACCGGCTGGGCCGCCTCCTCAAGGGCAAGCGCGTCCACGTCAACCTGATCCCGCTGAACCCGACACCGGGCTCGAAGTGGACGGCCTCGCGCCCCGAGGACGAGAAGGCCTTCGTCGAGGCCATCGCGGCCCACGGCGTGCCGGTCACCGTCCGCGACACCCGTGGCCAGGAGATCGACGGGGCGTGCGGTCAGCTCGCCGCCACCGAGCGGTAACCTGGCTGCCGTACGTACATCTTCATATTCCGACAGGGGAGCGCCACAGCGCTGAGAGTGCGGCATCGGCCGCAGACCCTCTGAACCTCGCCCAGGTCATTCTGGGTAGGAAGTTCGGTCGCCGCTCAAGCTGTTGTGCCCTGCCCGGGAGGCCTCGAAGGTCCCCGGGCAGGGCCGCGTCTCTTCCTGGTCACCCAGGAGGGAACCTAAGTGAGCACCATCAGCAGGGCCACGGCCGTCGCCGTGGCGGCCGGCCTCGGCCTCGTCACGCTCTCGGCGTGCGGCGGATCCGGTTCCGGTTCCGCGAAGGCGGACTCCAAGACGGTCACGCTCGTCAGCCACGACTCGTGGGCCGTCTCCAAGAGCGTGCTCAAGGACTTCGAGAAGAGCTCCGGCTACAAGGTCACGGTCCTCAAGGACGGTGACGCGGGCGAGGCCGTCAACAAGGCGATCCTGTCCAAGGACAACCCGCAGGGCGACGTCTTCTTCGGCGTCGACAACACGCTGCTCTCGCGCGCCCTCGACAACGGCCTCTTCCAGCCGTACGAGGCCAAGGGTCTCGGCCAGGTCCGGGCGGAGTACCAGCTCGACAAGGACAAGCACCGGGTCACCCCGATCGACACCGGCAACATCTGCGTCAACTACGACAAGAAGTACTTCGCCGACCACAAGCTGACGCCGCCCGCCTCCTTCGCGGACCTGGCCAAGCCGGCGTACAAGAACCTCCTCGTCACGGAGAACGTGGCGACGTCGTCGCCCGGCCTCGGCTTCCTGCTCGGCAGCGCCGCGCAGTACGGCGACAACGGCTGGCAGGGTTACTGGAAGAAGCTCAAGGCCAACGGCGTGAAGGTCGTCGACGGCTGGGAGCAGGCGTACAACGAGGAGTTCTCCGGCAGCGCCGGCGGCAAGAAGGCGGGCGGCGACCGGCCGCTCGTCGTGTCGTACGCGTCCTCCCCGCCGGCCGAGGCGATCTACTCGGACCCGCAGCCGAAGACCGCGCCGACCGGGGTGGCCGCCGGAACCTGCTTCCGCCAGACCGAGTTCGCGGGCCTGCTGAGCAACGCGAAGAACACGAAGGGCGGCAAGGCGTTCCTCGACTTCCTGCTCACCAGGGAGTTCCAGCAGGACATGCCGCTGAACATGTTCGTGGACCCGGTGACCAAGGACGCGGCGCTGCCCGCCTCCTACGCCAAGTACGCGGTGAAGGTGGACAAGCCGGAGACCATGGCGCCGAAGAAGATCGCCGGCAACCGTGACGCGTGGGTCAAGACGTGGACCTCACTCGTACTGAAGTAGCGCCCCGGAAGCGGGACTTCCGAGGCGGCGGGAGCGCGGCGCGGCTCGGTCTGATGACCCTGCCCGCCGTGTTCTTCGCGCTCTTCTTCGCCTACCCGGTCGTGGCGATCGTCGCCCGCGGCCTGAAGACGGGCGGCCACTGGCAGTTCGGGCGGATCACCGACGTGCTCGGGCAGTCCGACATCCGGCACGTCCTGTGGTTCACGACCTGGCAGGCGTTCGCCTCGACGGCGCTCACGCTGCTGATCGCGCTCCCCGGCGCGTACGTCTTCGCGCGCTTCGATTTCAGGGGCAAGCAGGTGCTGCGGGCGGTCGTCACCGTGCCGTTCGTGCTGCCGACCGTCGTCGTCGGCACGGCGTTCCTGGCGCTCGTCGGCCGCGGGGGACTGCTCGACCAGCTGTGGGGCGTGCGCCTCGACACCACCGTGTGGGCGATCCTGCTCGCCCATGTCTTCTTCAACTACGCCGTCGTCGTGCGCACCGTCGGCGGCCTCTGGTCCCAGCTCGATCCGCGGCAGGAGGAGGCCGCGCGCATGCTCGGCGCCTCCCGCTGGACCGCCTGGCGCACGGTGACGCTGCCCGCGCTCGGGCCCGCCGTCGCGGCCGCCGCGCTGATGGTCTTCCTCTTCACCTTCACGTCGTTCGGCGTGGTCCAGATCCTCGGCGGTCCGACGTTCTCCACTCTCGAAGTGGAGATCTACCGGCAGACCGCGCAGATCTTCGACCTCTCCACGGCCGCCGTCCTCACGATCGTGCAGTTCGCCGCGGTCGGGGTCATCCTCGCCGTGCACGCGTGGAGCGTGCGGCGCCGGGAGAGCGCGCTGCGCCTCGTCGACGCCGCGCACACCGCCCGGCGCCCGCGCGGCGCGGGCCAGTGGGCGCTCCTCGGCGGGGTCGTCGCCACGGTCGCGGTGCTGATCCTGCTGCCGCTCGGCGTGCTGATCCAGCGGTCCTTCCAGGGGCCCGACGGCTTCGGGTTCGCCTACTACAAGGCGCTGACCTCGTCCGACAGCGGCGCGTTCCTGGTGCCCCCGATCCAGGCGATCGGGAACTCCCTCCAGTACGCGCTCGCCGCGACCGCCATCGCCGTCGTGATCGGCGGCCTCGCAGCCGCTGCCCTCACCCGGAGATCTGGCCGTCTCGTACGCGGCTTCGACGCGCTCCTCATGCTCCCGCTCGGCGTCTCGGCCGTCACCGTCGGCTTCGGATTCCTGATCACCCTGGACAAGCCGCCCCTCGACCTGCGCGGCACCTGGATCCTGGTCCCGCTCGCCCAGGCCCTGGTCGGCGTGCCCTTCGTCGTACGGACCATGCTGCCGGTCCTGCGCGCGGTCGACGGACGCCTGCGCGAGGCCGCCGCCGTCCTGGGCGCCTCGCCGCTGCGGGCCTGGCGCGAGGTGGATCTGCCGATGGTGCGCAGGGCGCTGCTGATCGCGGCCGGGTTCGCCTTCGCCGTGTCGCTCGGCGAGTTCGGCGCGACCGTCTTCATCGCCCGCCCGGACAACCCGACCCTGCCGGTCGCCGTGGCGCGGCTCCTCGGTCGCGCCGGCGACCTCAACTACGGCCAGGCGATGGCCCTTTCGACGATTCTCATGGTGGTGTGCGCGGTGTCGCTGCTGCTGCTCGAACGCATCCGCACGGACCGCACGACGGGGGAGTTCTGATGGCCCTGCTGACCCTGGACGACGCGACCGTACGCTTCGGCGGCCCGTCAAGGAACGCGCACGCGGCGCTCGACCGGGTCGGTCTGGAGGTCGCCGAACACGAGATCGTGTGCGTGCTCGGCCCCAGCGGCAGCGGCAAGTCGACCCTGCTGAGGGTCGTGGCCGGGCTCCAGGGGCTCGACGGGGGCCGCGTGTTCCTCGACGGCCGCGATCAGGCGGGCGTGCCCGCGCACCGGCGAGGCGTCGGCCTCATGTTCCAGGACCACCAGCTGTTCCCGCAGCGCGACGTGGGCGCCAACGTCGCCTTCGGGCTGCGCATGCACGGCGCCGCCCGCTCCGAACAGCAGGGCAGCGTACGGGAGTTGCTGGAGCTCGTCGGGCTGCCGGGGGCCGAGCGGCGCGCCGTCGCCTCGCTGTCCGGAGGTGAGCAGCAGCGCGTCGCCCTCGCCAGAGCCCTCGCGCCGCGCCCCCGCCTCCTCATGCTCGACGAGCCGCTCGGCCAGCTGGACCGCTCGCTGCGGGAGCGGCTCGTCGTCGAACTGAGGGAACTCTTCGGCGAGTTGGGTACGACCGTGCTCGCCGTGACGCACGACCAGGGCGAGGCCTTCGCGCTCGCCGACCGGGTCGTGGTGATGCGGGACGGCCGGATCGCCCAGTCCGGCACGCCACTTGACGTGTGGCGGTACCCGGCCGACGAGTTCGTGGCCCGCTTCCTCGGCTTCGACAACGTGGTCGACGCCACGGTCGCCGGCGAGGCCGCCGACACGCCCTGGGGCAAGGTTCCCGTCCCCGCGGGGTCCCCGCAGGGCCGCGCCAAGATCCTCGTCAGGCCGGCGGGCGTACGCCTCGTGCCGCCCGCCGACGCGCAGCTGACCTGCACGGTCACCACGCGCACCTTCCGCGGCACCCATGTCGCCGTGCACCTCCAGGCGACGGAGGCTCCCCGGCTCGAGGCGGCGTGCGCGCTGCGGGACGCGCCGGAGCCCGGGGAGGAGGTCGGCGTGGCGTTCGACGCGGCGGAGATCGTGGTGCTGGACGGCGCGTCGCCCGCGTAGACGGCCTCCGTGCGGATCAGCCCTGGACCGCCGCCGGGTCCATCCACATGATCTCGAAGGTGTGGCCGTCCGGGTCGTCGAAGGCGCGGCCGTACATGAAGCCGTAGTCCTGCGTCTCGCCGGTCTCGGTGCCGCCCGCCGCGATCGCCTTGCCGACGAGCTCGTCGACCTTCTCGCGGCTCTCGGCGCTCAGACACAGCAGGACCTCGCTGCCCTTCGTCGAGTCGATGATCGGCTTCTTCGTGAAGCCGGCGTACTTCTCCTTGGTGAGCAGCATGACCACGATGTGCTCGCTGATCACCACGGAGGCGGCGGTCTCGTCGGAGAACTGCGGGTTGATCGTGTAGCCGAGCTCGGTGAAGAACTTCTTCGACGCGTCGAGGTCGTTCACGGCGAGGTTCGCGAAGATCATCTGCTGGTACATGACGGGTTCGTCTCTTTCGCTCGCTGGTGTCGGGTGCGGTGTCGCTGTTCCGTACGCAGGGTTAGACGGACGGCATGCCCGTAACTCATCGCCCGTCGCGAACTTTCTTTCGATCTTCTCTACGGGGCTTTCGATCTTCTCTACGGGGCCAGCGGGAGCGCGGCCAGTTCCGCGACGGCCCAGGTCAGCGACCCGAACACGGCGAGCAGGGCCGCCGCCCGCAGTCCCGCCGCGCTGCGCAGGAGCCCCGCGGGGGCGCCGAGCCGGAGCAGGGCGGCCGTGGTGTCGGACCGGGCCTGCTTGGCCTCGATCGCGGCGGTCAGAAGCGTGGCGACGGTGCAGCCGACGACGAGGACGGCGCCGAGCGTGGACAGCGGACCCAGGCCGGGATGGCGCCCCGACCAGAGAGTGATCCCCGCGTACGCGCCGGAGGCCACGGCGCAGACCACGCCCAGCGGGCGGCCGATACGGCGGGCCTCCTCCTGGAGCACCCGGCCCGCAAGCAGCCGCGCCGCGCCGGGCCGCACCGCCTGGAGTGCCCTGCCGCACTGGTACGTGAGCCCGGGCCCCGCGAGCGCGAGGCCGAGGGCCGTCACCGTCCACCCGGCGAGCACACCGCTCGGGCTGCCGCCGAGGCCGCCCGGCATCGGGAAGCCCGCAGTGCCGTGCGCGCGGGAGGCGTAGGTCTCCACGGCGAGGCCCACGGCCAGCAGCGCGACACCCCAGGGCAGGCCGGTCGGGGCGGGTACGGGGGCCGCCGGTGCGGCCGGTTCCTGGCTCTCGCCCGGCTTGGCGGCGCGCGGGCGCAGTACGGCGGCGGAGGCGGCCGACGCGGCGAGCGGGACCACGGCGAGCAGGGTCAGGACGGCGGCCAGCGGCAGGGGCCGGTCGGCGGCGAGGAGACCGCGGGCCGCGCCGTCGAACGGCAGCCCGGTCAGGTCGCCGCGCAGATGAAGGAAGAACAGCAGCGCAAGCAGCGAGCCGAGCGTGCAGGCCACCGCCGTGGAGACGGCCGCGATGAGCGTGAGCCGCGCCGGACCGAGGCCCACCGCGGACAGGCCGGGGCGCGGCTTGGTCGCCGGGTCGGTACGGGCGACCGCGATGGCGAGATGGACGGTCGCGGCGAGCGGCACCACGCACCAGGCGAGACGCAGCAGCGATCCGGTGGAGGCGTCCGGGTGGCCCATCGCGTAGCCGAGCGTGCACAGCAGCAGGAATCCGCTGCCGGCCGAGGCGGCGGCGACCAGGAGCCTGCGGAGCTGGACGACGGGCTGTCCGCCGCGGGCTAGACGGAGAGCGAGCACGCGGCGCGGCCTTCCGTGTCGCTGCCGCCGTCGGACGCACCCGGCAGGTGGACCGTGTTCACCCGGCGCCCGTCGAGGAGCGCCACCGTGCGGTCGGCGAGGGCGGCGACCTCGGTGTCGTGCGTGGCGAGGACGACCGTGATGCCGTGCGAGCGGGCCGCGGCCATCAGGGTGCGCAGGACGTGGGCGCGGTCGGCGCGGTGCAGGGGCGCGGTCGGTTCGTCGGCGAAGAGCACCGAGGGGGCGGTGACCAGGGCGCGGGCGATGGCGACGCGCTGGCGCTCCGACTGGAGCAGGGCGTGCGGGCGCTTGCGGGCGCACATGCCGATGTCGAGGCGCTCCAGCCACTCCAGGGCGGCGGCCTTGGCGGCGCGGCGGCCGCCGCCGCGCATCATGACGGCGAGCGCGGTGTTCTCCCACGCGTTCAGCTCGGGCACGAGGTGCGGCTCGGGGTCGATCCAGGCGAAGCGGTCGCGGCGCAGCCGTTCCCGTACGAGGGGGCCCATGGTGTGCACGGGGGTGCTGTTGAACCAGACCTCGCCCTGCGCGGGCAGGAGTTGTCCGGAGAGGCACTGCAGGAGCGTCGTCTTGCCGCTGCCGCGCGGCCCGGTGACGGCGAGGATCTCGCTCTCGCGGACACCGAGCGAGACGCCGGTGAGGGCGGGCGAGCCGTTGTGGGAGAAGTGCAGGGCGCGTGCCCAGAGCACGTCGTTGTCCGGCGGGGCCACCATGGCTAACACCTCGTTCAGAGACTGCAGATCAGAATTGCCGTAAGACGAGTCGTCCCCCGTACGGGGGAACGAAGGCAGGGCCGATCGGTCACTGGCACGCTAGGTATTCAGGCGGCGCGGGTCGGGAAAGGACGCGGCCCGGCCGCTCCCATCTCACTCGGATGGGCGCAGCCGGGCCGGTTCTCGCAGCCGGGTGGCTCAGATCTTCGTCCAGGCCTCGGTGAGGACCTGGCGGATGATCCCCTCGATCTCGTCGAAGGTGGACTGGTCCGAGATCAGCGGCGGCGACAGCTGGATGACCGGGTCACCACGGTCGTCGGCGCGGCAGTACAGGCCGTACTCGTAGAGCTTCTTGGAGACGAAGCCGTAGAGCACGCGCTCCGACTCCTCGTCCGTGAAGGACTCCTTGGTGGCCTTGTCCTTGACGAGCTCGATGCCGTAGAAGAAGCCGTTGCCGCGGACGTCGCCGACGATCGGCAGGTCGTGCAGCTTCTGCAGCGTCTTGAGGAAGTTGGCCTCGTTGTCGAGGACGTGCTGGTTGAGGCCCTCGCGCTCGAACAGGTCGAGGTTCGCCAGCGCCACGGCCGAGGAGACCGGGTGGCCACCGAAGGTGTAGCCGTGCAGGAACGTGTTGTCACCCTTGTAGAAGGGCGCCGCGACGCGGTCCGACACGATGGTCGCGCCGATCGGGGAGTAGCCCGAGGTCATGCCCTTGGCGCAGGTGATGATGTCCGGGATGTAGCCGAACTTGTCACAGGCGAACATCGTGCCGAGACGGCCGAAGGCGCAGATGACCTCGTCGGAGACGAGCAGCACGTCGTACTGGTCGCAGATCTCGCGCACGCGCTGGAAGTACCCGGGCGGCGGCGGGAAGCAGCCACCGGCGTTCTGTACCGGCTCGAGGAAGACGGCGGCGACGGTCTCGGGGCCCTCGAACAGGATCTCCTGCTCGATCTGGTCGGCGGCCCAGCGGCCGAAGGCCTCCGGGTCGTCGCCGTGGATCGGCGCGCGGTAGATGTTGGTGTTCGGGACCTTGTGCGCGCCCGGCACCAGCGGCTCGAACGGGGCCTTCAGGCCCGGCAGGCCGGTGATGGACAGCGCGCCCTGCGGGGTGCCGTGGTAGGCCACCGCGCGGGAGATCACCTTGTACTTGGTGTGGTTGCCGTTGAGCTTGTGGTACTGCTTCGCAAGCTTCCAGGCGGTCTCGACGGCCTCGCCACCACCGGTGGAGAAGAAGACCTTGTTGAGGTCACCCGGGGCGTAGTGGGCCAGGCGCTCGGCCAGCTCCACCGCCTTCGGGTGGGCGTACGACCACACAGGGAAGAAGGCCAGCTCGGACGCCTGCTTGGCGGCGACCTCGGCAAGCTCCCTGCGACCGTGGCCGGCCTGCACCACGAACAGGCCGGCGAGCCCGTCGAGGTACTTCTTGCCCTTGTCGTCGTAGATGTAGGTGCCCTCGCCACGCACGATGGTGGGAACGGGCGCGTTCTCGTACGACGACATGCGGGTGAAGTGCATCCACAGGTGGTCGTATGCGGTTCGGCTCAGGTCCTTGCTCACGGCTATCGGGTTCCCCACATATAGGTCTGCTTCTTGAGCTTGAGGTAGACGAAGCTCTCGGTGGAGCGCACGCCGGGAATGGCCCGGATGCGTTTGTTGATGACGTCCAACAGTTGGTCGTCGTCCTCACACACGACCTCCGCGAGGAGGTCGAACGAGCCCGCGGTCATGACCACGTACTCGACTTCCGGCATGGCCGTCAGCGCGTTCGCGACGGGATCGAGGTCGCCCTCCGCGTTGATGCCGACCATCGCCTGCCGGCGGAAGCCCACGGTGAGTGGGTCCGTGACGGCGACGATCTGCATCACGCCCTGGTCGAGCAGCTTCTGGACGCGCTGTCGCACGGCCGCTTCGGAGAGGCCCACGGCCTTGCCGATGGCGGCGTACGGCCTACGACCGTCCTGCTGGAGCTGCTCGATGATGGCGAGGGAAACGGCGTCCAGCTGCGGAGCGCCGTTGCCGTTCCTGGATCCCTTTGGGTCTGCGCTGCGACTGGCCACGTCCCTCACTGTGCACGAGGAGTCGACAGTTCCGCAAGCCCAGATCGATGAAATTCGTTGTTTGAGGGTTCGAAGTTCACGGATTTCGCAGATCTGGCGGGTCGAGGGGTGTTGAAACCGTGGGGCTACGGATTAGGGTGGTATCTCATCCCCATTGGACATCCATGGACATCCATCCGACCAGGAGGGCCGCCCCAGTGACCAGCGAGCTGCGTCGTCTGCGCAATTACATCGACGGTGAGTTCCGGGACGCCGCCGACGGACGGACCACCGAGGTGGTCAACCCCGCCACCGGTGAGGCGTACGCGACCGCCCCGCTCTCCGGCCAGGCCGACGTCGACGCGGCGATGGCCGCCGCCGAGGCCGCGTTCCCGGCCTGGCGTGACCTCACGCCCAGCGAGCGCCAGAAGGCCCTCCTCAAGATCGCGGACGCGTTCGAGGAGCGGGCCGAGGAGCTCATCGCCGCCGAGGTCGAGAACACCGGCAAGCCGACCGGCCTGACCCGGTCCGAGGAAGTCCCGCCCATGGTCGACCAGATCCGCTTCTTCGCGGGCGCGGCGCGCATGCTCGAGGGCCGCTCGGCCGGCGAGTACATGGAGGGCCTGACCTCGATCATCCGCCGCGAGCCCATCGGCGTATGCGCCCAGGTCGCGCCGTGGAACTACCCGATGATGATGGCCGTCTGGAAGTTCGCCCCGGCGCTCGCCGCGGGCAACACCGTCGTCCTGAAGCCCTCGGACACCACCCCGGCGTCCACCGTCCTGATCGCCGAGATCATCGGTTCGATCGTCCCCAAGGGCGTCTTCAACGTCATCTGCGGTGACCGCGAGACCGGCCGCGCCATGGTCGAGCACAAGACCCCGGCGATGGCCTCCATCACCGGCTCCGTGCGCGCCGGCATCTCGGTCGCCGAGTCCGCCGCCAAGGACGTCAAGCGCGTCCACCTGGAGCTGGGCGGCAAGGCCCCGGTCGTCGTGTTCGAGGACACCGACATCGCCAAGGCCGTCGAGGACATCTCGGTCGCGGGCTTCTTCAACGCCGGCCAGGACTGTACGGCCGCCACCCGCGTCCTCGTCCAGGAGTCCATCCACGACGAGTTCGTGCAGGCCCTCGCCAAGGCGGCGGCCGACACGAAGACCGGCCAGCCGGACGACGAGGACGTGCTCTACGGGCCGCTCAACAACCCGAACCAGCTCGCCCAGGTTACCGGCTTCATCGAGCGCCTTCCCGCGCACGCGAAGGTCGAGGCCGGCGGCCACCGCGTCGGCGACAAGGGCTACTTCTACGCCCCGACCGTCGTCTCGGGCCTCAAGCAGGACGACGAGATCATCCAGAACGAGGTCTTCGGCCCGGTCATCACCGTCCAGTCCTTCGCGGACGAGGCGCAGGCCGTCGAGTGGGCGAACGGCGTGGAGTACGCGCTCGCCTCCTCGGTCTGGACGAAGGACCACGCGCGCGCGATGCGCATGTCCAAGATCCTCGACTTCGGCTGCGTGTGGATCAACACCCACATCCCGCTGGTCGCCGAGATGCCGCACGGCGGCTTCAAGAAGTCCGGCTACGGCAAGGACCTGTCGGCGTACGGCTTCGACGACTACACGCGCATCAAGCACGTCATGACGTCGATCGAGGGCTGAGCCCCGACTCGCCCGATCTGATGGCCGGATGAACCTGTCCGGCCCCGCCCCCGCGTGGCTACGGCCGCGCGGGGGCGTCTGCGTGCCGGGGCCGTTCACCAGGGGTGACGCGGGCGTGACGGGTGTCCCGGGTGATCGACAGTGTGTCGGCTCTCACCCCTTCGGCTTGACGCAGCGTCCATTGTCCGGTCGTGCCGGACGCGGGCATCCTGCGGTCGTGCGAGCGACTCCGATCAACCCCACGCGTCCCCCGTCCCGCCGTTCCCTGATCCGTGCCCTTGGCGGTGGTGCCATGGCCACGGCGGTCGGCGCGCTCGCCTCCGGATGCGGGGTGCCCGCCGCCTACGTCGCGCCGGGGGAGCGGGCCGCGGACGACCGGTCCGCCGGCGACAAGCGGGTGGTCTTCGCCAACTGGCCGCTCTACGTGGACGTCGACGACGACGATCCGTCGAAGCGCCCCACCCTCGACACGTTCGCGAAGCGGACCGGGATCGGCATCAAGTACACCGAGGAGATCAACGACAACGACGAGTTCTTCGGCAAGATCAGCCCGTCCCTGATGAACCACCAGTCGACCGGCCGCGACCTGATCGTCATCAGCGACTGGATGTGCGCCCGCTTCGTGAGGCTCGGCTGGGTGCAGGAGATGGACCGCGCCCGCCAGCCGCACGTCACCAAGTACCTTGATCCGCTGCTGCGTTCGCCGCACTTCGACCCCGGGCGCAAGTTCACCGTGCCCTGGCAGTCAGGCATCACCGGCATCGCGTACAACCGGCGCAAGGTCGGGCGCGAGATCAAGCACGTGTCCGACCTGTGGGCCGACGATCTCAAGGGCCGGGTCACCCTGCTGTCCGGGCTCGACGAGTCGTTCGCGCTGCTCATGCAGGGCAACGGCGTCGACATCACGAAGTGGACCGCCGACGACTTCCACCACGTGTGCGACCAGGTCGAGAAGCTCGTGCACACGAAGCACCTCCGGCGCTTCACCGGCAACGACTACATCAAGGACCTCTCCAGCGGCGACGTCCTCGCCTGCCAGGCCTACAGCGGTGACGTCATCCAGCTCCAGGCCGACGACCCCGACATCGAGTTCGTCGTGCCCGAGGAGGGCGCCGAGCTGTGGGCGGAGTCCCTGATGATCCCCAACCTCGCCGCGCACAAGCGCAACGCGGAACGCCTCGTCGACTACTACTACGAGCCCGCGGTCGCCGCGAAGCTCGCCGCGTGGGTCAACTACGTGTGCCCCGTGCCGGCCGCCCGCGAGGTCCTCGCCGACTCCAAGGACAAGGACACGGCGGCCCTCGCCGAGGACCCGCTGATCTTCCCCGACGACGCGATGCGCGGCCGTCTCGCGATCGCCCGCGACATCACGTCGAAGGAGCGCACGGAGTTCTCGAAGCGGTGGAACGCGATCGCGGGGCTGTAGTCAGTTCCACAGGGGCCAGGTCGTCACGCGGGTGGAGGGGTCCGGGGTGCCGTCCGTGTAGGTCAGCGTGATCCGGGTGTAGTGCTGCCGGTCGGGATGCTTGGTCCACGCGTGCGGGTGGTCGAGCCGCACCGCGACCTTGTACGCGTGGAACTTGCCCGCCGCGCAGTACGGCTTGCAGTCGTTGACCCAGTTCGTGCCCGTCGCCACCGCCTTGGCCGGTCCCCACTGCGACCAGTGGAGCGAGGCCAGGCGGCTGTTGCCGTCCCCGCAGGCGAGGATGAAGTCGGTGGGGCGCACCTGTGGCGCGAAGGTGCAGTCGACCAGCACAGGAACCTCGGCCCGCCGGGACGCCGCCGCCGGTGGCGCGGTGCCGGTGGCTGAGGCGGGTGCCATGGCTGCCGCGAGGGACGCGGCGGCACAGAGTGTGATCGCCGCCCTCAGTGTGTTGCTCCGCAAGATTGCGCTCCCGGCCGTCTGCGGGACCGTGCGTCCCGCGCTGCTCGTTCCACAGGGGCTGCGACGGGGCCTGTCGGTCGTCCCCCGCGGGTGGTCGCCTCCGACGCTACGACCGCCCGGTGACGCACGCCACTCGAACGGTCGAACGCCACTCGACCGGGTAGAACCGGGCGTACGTTCACCCGTCGCGCAGCCCGCACAGGACGTCGACGCGGTTCGTCGTGATCGAGTCGGCGCCGATGCCGAGGAGACGGCGCATCGACGCCTTGGTGTCCGGGGTCCAGGCGGAGATCAGCAGGCCCTGGCGGTGCACATGCGCCGCCAGGGCCCGGTCGACCAGCGGGAAGCGGTAGTTGAGCCAGGCCGGCCTGACCGCTTCGAGCAGCGCGGGCCGGGGCGGGGCGAGCGTCGTCCAGGTCAGCGCGATCTCGGCCGCCGGGTCCGCGGCCCGTACCGCCAGCATCGTCTCCGCGCCCGCGCAGTAGTAGGCACGCTCGTCGGCGCCGCAGTCACGGATGACGCCGAGGACCGTGCGCACCGCACGCGCGTCCGCGCCCGGCAGGTCCACCATCACGCGCCGCTCGCCCAGCACCTCCAGGGCCTGCGCGAGCGTCGGCACGCCGCCCGCCGTGACCCCGCGGACCTCGTCGGCCGAGAGCGCGGACAGCGGGCGGTCGTGCTCCCACAGCCGTTTGAGCGTGGCGTCGTGCAGCAGTACGGGCACGCCGTCGCGGGTCAGGCGGACGTCGATCTCGACCGCGTCGGCCCCCCGCTCCAGCGCCGAGCGCAGGGAGGGGAGGGTGTTCTCACGGACGCGGTAGGGGTCGCCCCGGTGGGCCACGGCAGTCACGGTACGCATGGCCCCATTGTGGTCAGCCGGGCGCCCGCGGCACACCGGTCACGCTCCGGCGAGCCACGCCTCGGTGTACGTGTCGATCTCCGTCGCGATACGGGTCTTCCCCGGCTCGTCGAGGAAGGACGCGTGCACCGCGTTCTTGGCGAGCGCGGCCAGGCCCCGCTCGTCGAGGTCGAGGAGACGGGCGGCGACGGCGTACTCGTTGTTGAGGTCCGTGCCGAACATCGGCGGGTCGTCGGAGTTGATCGTGACGATGACACCGGCGTCGACGAACTGCTTGATCGGGTGCTCGTCGAGGGTGGCCACGGCGCGCGTCGCGATGTTCGACGTCGGGCAGACCTCGAGCGGGATGCGGTGCTCGGCGAGGTGGGCCAGGAGCTTCGGGTCCTGGGCGGACGTCGTGCCGTGTCCGATGCGCTCGGCGCCGAGGTGCACGAGGGCGTCCCAGACGGTGCCGGGTCCGGTGGTCTCGCCGGCGTGCGGCACGGAGTGCAGGCCGGCGGCGATCGCCCGGTCGAAGTACGGCTTGAACTGAGGCCGCGGTACGCCGATCTCGGGCCCGCCGAGCCCGAACGACACCAGGCCCTCCGGGCGGATCGTGTCGGTGGTCGCGAGCCGCACGGTCTCCTCGGCGGATTCGAGTCCCGCCTCGCCGGGGATGTCGAAGCACCAGCGCAGCACGGTCCCGAACTCGGCCTCGGCGGCCTTGCGGGCGTCCTCGATCGCCGCCATGAAGCCGTACTCGTCGATACCGCGGCGCACGGAGGAGTACGGGGTGATGGTCAGCTCGGCGTAGCGCACGTTCTGCCGGGCCATGTCCCGCGCGATCTCGAACGTGAGGAGCCGGACGTCCTCGGGGGTGCGCACCAGGTCGACGACCGAGAGGTACACGTCGATGAAGTGCGCGAAGTCCGTGAACGTGAAGTAGTCGGCCAGCGCCTCGGGGTCCGTCGGGACCTTGGAGTCGGGGTGGCGGGCCGCGAGCGTGGAGACGATCCGGGGGGACGCCGAGCCGACGTGGTGCACATGCAGCTCTGCCTTTGGCAGTCCGGCGATGAAGGCCTGCAGATCGGTCACGGATTCCTCCCCAGGAACTTGGTTGATCGGCTGATCGACGGGTCGCAGCCATCGTAGGCGGGCCCCCGCCCTGACCTGGCGGCGGCCGTAGCATGACGGGACGTCCGGGTGGGCTGATGAAGGGGGACGAGCGAGCGATGACCGAGGATCGGAACATGGGGGAGCGGAACATGGGGGAGCAGGGCGTGGGGGACCAGAGCACGGGGGACCAGGGCGCCGGGGACCGGAGTGCGGGGGATCCGCTCCGGGACGATCCGTCCCGGGACGGGGTGTCTCTGGGGAAGCCGGATTTGTCCGCGCCGTGGCCCCCGCCTGCGGAGACGACGGTTTCGCCGTCACAGGGGGAGACGCTGCTGGACGTACCGGGCCCTGTGGTTCAGGGGGAGGCCCTGGCGGACACGCCTGTGCCGCCGGTGCAGGATCAGTCGCCCGCCGGCGCGCAGGCCCCGCACACCGCCGCTACCCAGGCCGCCCCCACTCGGGGCGAGGCCCCCGCGAACCCGTTCGCCCCGCCCTCCCCGCCCGCCGAGCAGTACAACCCGTTCGCCCCGCCGTCCCCCGCCACCACCGGCACACCCGGCCCCTGGTCACCGCAGCCGCAGCCGCAGCCACAGCCGCAGCAGTGGCAAGCCCCCGGGCAAGGGCAGGCCCCCTCGCCGGGTGCCCCCTACGGTTGGGCGCCGCAGGCCAACCCCTTCGCGCCGCCCGGTGAGCCCGTGCCCCCGCCGCCCGTCTCGCCCGACGGGCCCGGGCAGCTGGACCACGGCTACCCGGCCGCCCCGTACGGCTATGGCCGGCACGCCGCGACCGGCCCGGGCGGTATGCCCTACGGCGGCCCCGGCTACGGCTGGCCGGGGATGCCGGCGGCGCCAAGCAACGGCATGGGCGTCGCCGCCCTCACCCTCGGGATCATCTCGGCCGTGGGCTTCGTCCTGTGGCCGATAGCGATCGTGGTCGGGATCCTCGCCATCATCTTCGGCGGCATCGGCCGGGCCCGGGCCACCAAGGGCGGGGCGACGAACGGCGGCCAGGCCCTGGCCGGCCTGATCTGCGGCATCGGCGGACTGATCCTCGCCGTGCTCATGATGGCCTTCGTCATCTCCCAGGCGAGCTCCGCCGGCGACAGCAACAGCCACGACGGCAGCGGCTACTCCGCGGCGGCGTAAGGAAGCCGGTGCCGGCCGGGGGACCGGGGCGCCCGGCCCCCTGCGCCTACGCCCGCCCCGGCCCCCGCAGCCGCTCCCGCGCCTCCATCAGCGCGAACCCCAGCAGATTGGGCCCGCGCCACCGTCTCGGATCGTCGGCGCCCGCCGCGTCCGCCGCGAGGCCGATGCCCCACACCCGGTCGAGCGGGCTGGCCTCGACCAGCACGCGGGTGCCCGTCCCGAGCAGGAACGCCCGCAGATCCGGGTGCGCCGCGAACTTGTGCACGCTGCCCTCGACGACGATCCCGTACCGCTCGCGCGCCCAGACGTCCTCGTCGAAACCGCGCACGATCCGCCCCGCCTTCTTGGCCTGCGAGGGATGGGCCGCCCCGACGGCGATGCGCTCGGCGTCCACGTCCCCGAACAGCCGGGCCTTCGAGGCCATCATCCAGTGCTCGGCCGTCGCGTACTCGACACCGTCCACCGTGAACGGCGCGGGCCACCACTGGCTGAGGCAACTCGCCCCCAGCGTGCCGTCCGCCCGTGGCGCGTGCCCCCAGAAGTGCAGGTACTTGACCCGTACACCCGCTTCCACCGCTCTGACCAGCGCGTCCTGGTCGCGCGGCCGACCGGGTTCCGTCACCTCGTCGATCTTCCCCATGCACGCGAGTCTGGCAGGCACCACTGACACTCCGTCCCTGGTTTTTCTGGGCGACTCGACACCTGGTCGACAGATTCCGTCGCGTAACCAAAAGGCAACAACGGAATCACTTGTTGCAGTACATCGCCTCTGTCAGGATCGGCACTCAAATCGAGCTGGAGCTACGCCGGTCACCCGTGGGACGGGTCGCCGACGGAGGAGAGCGATAATGCACAACCCTGGCAACAGCACCCGCTTCCAGGCCCAGGACCGGTTCGCCGAAGGCGCCCAGTACATCGCGGGCCGCCTCACCAAGGGCACGTCCGGTCGCACCCACGCAGTCGTCGATCCGGCCACCGGCCAGGACGTCTACACCTACGAGCTCGCCGGCACCCAGGACGTCGACGCCGCCGTGGCCGCGGCCCGCGAGGCCTTCCCCGGCTGGGCCGGCGCGACCCCGGGCGAGCGCTCCGACGCGATGCACCGCTTCGCGGGCGTCCTGGCCGAGCGCGCCGAGGAGCTCGCGCAGGCCGAGTCCCTCCAGTGCGGCAAGCCGCTCAAGCTGAGCCGCGAGTTCGACGTCCCCGGGACCGTCGACAACACCGCGTTCTTCGCGGGCGCGGCCCGTCACCTCCAGGGCCAGTCCGCAGGCGAGTACAGCGCGGACCACACCTCGTACGTGCGACGCGAGCCGATCGGTGTGGTCGGCTCCATCGCCCCCTGGAACTACCCGCTCCAGATGGCCGCCTGGAAGGTCCTGCCGGCGATCGCGGCCGGAAACACCATCGTTCTCAAGCCCGCCGAGCTCACCCCGCTCACCTCCCTCCTGTTCGCGCAGGCCGCGACCGAGGCGGGCATCCCCGACGGTGTCGTCAATATCGTCACGGGCGCGGGCCGGGACGCGGGGGAGCACCTGGTCGGGCACCCCGACGTCGCCATGACCTCCTTCACCGGGTCGACGGGTGTCGGCAAGCGCGTCGCCGAGATCGCCACCTCCACCGTGAAGCGGCTCCACCTGGAGCTCGGCGGCAAGGCGCCGTTCGTCGTGTTCGACGACGCCGACCTGGAGGCCGCCGTGCACGGCGCGGTCGCGGGGGCGCTCATCAACACGGGCCAGGACTGCACGGCCGCCACGCGCGCGTACGTCCAGCGCCCGCTGTACGACGCCTTCGTGCAGGGCGTCGCGGACCTCATGGCGAGCCTCCGGGTCGGCGACCCGTTCGCGCCGGACACCGACCTCGGCCCGCTGATCTCGCACGCCCAGCGCGACCGCGTCGCCGCCTTCGTCGACCGGGCCCGCTCCTACGCGCGCGTGGTCACCGGCGGCGTCATCCCGCAGGGTGACCTGAAGGCGGGCGCGTACTACCGTCCGACGCTCGTCGCGGACGCCGCCCAGGACAGCGAGATTGTCCAGGCCGAGATCTTCGGCCCGGTGCTCGTCGTGCTGCCCTTCGACAGCGACGACGAGGGCATCCGCCTCGCCAACGACACCCCCTACGGCCTGGCCGCCTCGGCCTGGACCAGGGACGTGTTCCGGGCGAACCGCGCCACCCGCGACATCAAGGCGGGCTGCGTCTGGGTCAACGACCACATCCCGATCCTCAGCGAGATGCCGCACGGCGGCTACAAGGCGTCCGGCTTCGGCAAGGACATGTCTGCCTACTCCTTCGAGGAGTACACGCAGATCAAGCACGTCATGTTCGACAACACCGCGGTCGCCAGGAAGCCCTGGCACCGCACGATCTTCGGGGACTGATACCTAGCCGGCGGCCGCCCCCGACGAGGGGCGGCCATCTCCCTCCCGAAAGGGCACCCACGCGCATGGAGCAGTACGAGCCCGACAGCCTCTCCCCGGCACAACTCGCCGCCATGCGGCGCAGTCTCAGCAACGGCAGGGCGGCCCTCAGCCGCCGTTCCCTGCTACGCGCGTCCACGGGCGGCGCGCTCGCCGTCGGCGGCTTCGGGACCCTGAGCGCCTGCGGCATTCCCGCGGCGAGCCAGGGCCAGGGCGGCGTCTCGTCCGAGGACCACTCGGCCAAGGAGAAGGTGATCAACTTCTCCAACTGGACCGAGTACATCGACCTCAGCGCCGATGAGAAGCACCGGCCCACCCTGGACGCGTTCACGAAGCGCACCGGGATCCGGGTCAACTACACCGAGGACGTCAACGACAACGTCGAGTTCTTCGGCAAGATCAAGCCGCAGCTCGCGGCGGGCCAGGACACCGGCCGCGACGTCATGGTCCTCACCGACTGGCTGGCCGCCCGGCTGATCCGTTTCGGCTGGGTCCAGAAGCTCGACCCGGCCAACCTGCCCCACGCGTACGCGAACCTGTCCTCCCAGTTCCGCAGCCCCGACTGGGACCCGGGCCGCGCCTACTCGTACCCGTGGCAGGGCATCGCCGTCGTCATCGCGTACAACACCAAGGCCACGAACGGGCGGGAGATCACCTCGGTCTCGCAGCTCCTCGACGACCCCAAGCTCAAGGGCCGGGTCGGGCTGCTGTCCGAGATGCGCGACACCGTCGGCATGGTGATGCTCGACATGGGCAAGGACCCGGGCACCTTCACGGCCGACGACTTCGACGCGGCGATAGCCCGGATGCAGAAGGCCGTCGACAAGAAGCAGATCCGCCGCTTCACCGGCAACGACTACATCTCCGACCTGAGCAAGGGCGACCTCGCGGCCTGTCTCGCCTGGTCGGGCGACATCGTGCAGCTCCAGGTGGACAACCCGGACGTCAAGTTCCACATCCCCGACTCCGGTTACCTGGCCGGCACGGACGTCATGCTGATCCCCAACAAGGCCCGGCACAAGACGAACGCCGAGAAGCTCATCGACTACTACTACGAGCCTCCGGTCGCCGCCCAGCTGGCCGCCTGGATCAATTACGTCTCGCCGGTCGAGGGCGTGAAGGCCGAACTCGCCAAGATCGACAAGAAGATCGCGAACGACCCGCTGATCGTTCCCGACAAGGCCATGAGTGCCAAGGCGCACCTCTTCCGCTCGCTCAGCTCCAAGGAAGACAAGGCGTTCGAGGAGAAGTTCGCCCAGCTGACCGGCGCGTGAGACGCCTGGCTGCGTGAGAACCCCGGCCGCGTACGAACCGCGGCCGCGTGAGCACCGCAGCACCGAGCCCCCCAGACCCCACGACTCCCTGGACTGCACCATGACGACAGACCACGGCGGCGACGTCCGCCTCACCGGGATCAGCAAGACCTACGGCTCCTTCACGGCCGTCCAGCCGCTGGACCTCACCGTCCCCGAGGGCTCCTTCTTCGCTCTCCTCGGCGCCTCGGGCTGCGGCAAGACCACAACTCTGCGCATGATCGCGGGACTTGAGGAGCCCAGCTCCGGCACGGTCATGCTCGGCGACCAGGACGTCACCGCGCTGCCCCCCTACAAGCGCCCGGTGAACACCGTCTTCCAGTCGTACGCGCTCTTCCCGCACCTCGACATCTTCGAGAATGTCGCCTTCGGCCTGCGCCGCCGCGGCGTCAAGTCCGTGAAGAAGCAGGTCGGCGAGATGCTCGACCTGGTCCAGCTCGGTGAGCAGGCCCGCAAGAAGCCGCACCAGCTCTCCGGCGGCCAGCAGCAGCGCGTCGCCGTGGCCCGCGCCCTGATCAACCACCCCAAGGTGCTGCTCCTCGACGAGCCGCTCGGCGCCCTCGACCTCAAGCTGCGCCGCCAGATGCAGCTCGAACTCAAGCGCATCCAGACCGAGGTGGGCATCACGTTCATCCACGTCACCCACGACCAGGAGGAGGCCATGACCATGGCCGACACGGTCGCGGTGATGAACGCGGGCCGCGTCGAACAGCTGGGCGCGCCGGCCGACCTCTACGAGAACCCGGCCTCCACCTTCGTCGCCAACTTCCTCGGCACGTCCAACTTCATCGAGGCCGAGGTCGCGGGCCGCAGCGGCGACGACCTCACCCTGAAGGCCGGCGGCGGCAAGCTCGTCCTGCCCGTCTCCCGCTGTACGGCATCGGCCGCGACGGGCGAGAAGGTCCTCGTGGGCATCCGCCCCGAGAAGATCTCCCTCACCCACGCCGACGACGCGGGCACGATCCCCGACGGCCGCAACCGCATCACCGGCCGCGTCGCCGACAGCAGCTTCATCGGCGTCTCCACGCAGTACGTCATCGAGAGCCCGCTCTGCGACGCCTTCGAGGTCTACGCCCAGAACATCGAGCGCGACAGCCGGCTCGCCCCCGGGGCCGAGGTCGTCCTGCACTGGAACCCCGCGCACACCTTCGGCCTCGACGCCGCCCAGGACATCGAGGCGGGCGCCGCGAAGGTCGAGGAGGACGCAGCCGCATGACGACGACCGTCACCGAAGAACCCGCGGCGCCACCGGTCGCCAAGACCGCCCGCCCGCCCCGTAAGCGCGGCCGCCTCGTCCCCTACTGGCTGCTCCTGCCGGGACTGCTCTGGCTGGTCGTCTTCTTCGCCCTGCCGATGGTCTACCAGGCGTCGACGTCGATCCAGACGGGCTCCCTGGAGGACGGCTTCAAGGTCACCTGGCACTTCGCGACCTACTGGCAGGCGCTCGCCGACTACTGGCCGCAGTTCCTGCGCTCGGTGCTGTACGCGGGCGCCGCCACGATCCTGTGCCTGGCGCTCGGCTATCCGCTCGCCTACCTCATCGCGTTCCGCGCGGGCCGCTGGCGCAACCTCGTCCTCATCCTCGTCATCGCGCCGTTCTTCACCAGCTTCCTGATCCGCACGCTGGCCTGGAAGACGATCCTGTCCGACGGCGGCCCGGTCGTCAGCGCCCTGAACGCGCTGCACGTCCTCGACGTCACGAGCTGGCTCGGCATGACCGACGGCAACCGCGTCCTCGCGACCCCGCTCGCCGTGATCTGCGGACTCACGTACAACTTCCTGCCGTTCATGATCCTGCCGCTCTACACCTCCCTCGAGCGCATCGACGGCCGGCTGCACGAGGCGGCGGGCGACCTGTACGCCACCCCCGCCACCACCTTCCGCAAGGTGACGTTCCCGCTCTCCATGCCGGGTGTCGTCTCCGGCACGCTGCTCACCTTCATCCCCGCCGCCGGCGACTACGTCAACGCGGACCTGCTCGGCTCCACCGACACCCGCATGGTCGGCAACGTCATCCAGACGCAGTTCCTGCGCATCCTGGACTACCCGACCGCGGCGGCGCTCTCGTTCATCCTGATGGCCGCGATCCTGATCATGGTCACCGTCTATATCCGCCGGTCCGGAACGGAGGACTTGGTCTGATGCCCTTCGTACGCTGGCTGCGCCGCAATCTCGTCGTCATCGCGGGTCTCGTCACCCTCGGCTATCTGCTCCTGCCCAACGTCGTCGTGACGGTGTTCTCCTTCAACAAGCCGAAGGGACGCTTCAACTACGAGTGGCAGGCGTTCTCGCTCGACGCCTGGAAGAACCCCTGCGGCGTCGCCGACATGTGCGGCTCGCTGTCGCTGAGCCTCCAGATCGCGCTGTGGGCGACGATCGGCGCCACGGTCCTCGGCACGATGATCGCCTTCGCCCTCGTGCGCTACCGCTTCCGGGCCCGCGGCGCCGTGAACTCGCTGATCTTCCTGCCGATGGCGATGCCCGAGGTCGTCATGGCCGCCTCGCTGCTCACGCTCTTCCTCAACATGGGCGCGCAGCTGGGCTTCTGGACGATTCTCATCGCTCACATCATGTTCTGCCTCAGCTTCGTCGTGACGGCGGTCAAGGCGCGCGTCATGTCGATGGATCCGCGCCTCGAACAGGCCGCCCAGGACCTCTACGCCGGTCCCGTCCAGACCTTCGTACGGGTCACGCTGCCGATCGCCGCCCCCGGCATCGCGGCGGGCGCGCTGCTCGCCTTCGCGCTCTCCTTCGACGACTTCATCATCACCAACTTCAACGCGGGCTCGACCGTGACCTTCCCCATGTTCGTCTGGGGCTCGGCGCAGCGCGGCACGCCCGTGCAGATCAACGTCATCGGCACGACGATGTTCATCGTCGCCGTGCTCTTCGTCCTTGCCGCGATGCTGCTCGGCAAGCGGAAGAACAAGGCAGTCTGACAAGTACAAGGCAGTCTGAGGGAGTTGAAATCATGGCCGCACGCGCCATGAACCGTAATGCCGACTGGATCAAGTCGCTGGCGGACGCCAAGCCGGGGTCGTACTGGCTGGACGACCCCGGCAGGCCCGAGGCCCGGCCGGCGCTCACCGGCGACGAGCGGTGCGACCTGCTCGTCGTCGGCGGGGGCTACAGCGGCCTGTGGACCGCGCTCCTCGCCAAGGAGCGCGACCCCGGCCGCGACGTGGTCCTGCTCGAGGGGCAGGAGGTGGGCTGGGCGGCGTCCGGCCGCAACGGAGGCTTCTGCGCCGCATCCCTCACCCACGGCACCGCGAACGGACTGGCCCGCTGGCCCGGCGAGATCGCGAAGCTGGAGGAGCTCGGCGCCCGGAACCTCGACGCGATCGAGGAGGCCGTCGCCCGCTACTCCATCGACTGCGACTTCGAGCGCACCGGCGAACTGGACGTGGCGACCGAGCCCCACCAGGTCGCCGAACTCCGGGAATTCCACGAGGAGTTGACGGAGGCCGGGCTCGCGGACGGCACCGAACTCCTCGACGCCGAAGCCATCCGCGAGCAGGTCGACTCACCCACCTTCCTGGGCGCCCTGTACGACCGGCGCGGGGTCGCGATGCTGCACCCCGCCAAGCTCGCCTGGGGCCTCAAGCAGGCCTGCCTGGACGCGGGTGTGCGCGTCTACGAGCACACCCCCGGGCTCGACCTGTCCTCGTCGGGCTCCGGGACGGCCGTCCGCACCCCGTACGGCCGCGTCTTCGCCGAGGCCGTCGCGCTCGGCACGAACGTCTTCCCGTCCCTGGTCAAGCGCGTGCGCTCGTACACCGTCCCGGTCTACGACTACGCGCTGATGACAGAGCCGCTGACCGACGAGCAGCTGGCGTCCATCGGCTGGAAGAACCGCCAGGGCATCGGCGACTCGGCCAACCAGTTCCACTACTTCCGGCTGTCCGCGGACAACCGCATCCTGTGGGGCGGCTACGACGCGATCTATCCCTATGGCGGCCGGGTGCGCGCCGAGTACGACCACCGGCCCGAGACGTACGCGAAGCTCGCCGGGCACTTCTTCACCTGCTTCCCGCAGCTGGAAGGGGTGCGCTTCAGCCACGCCTGGGGCGGGGCCATCGACACCTGCTCCCGCTTCTCCGCGTTCTTCGGCACGGCCCACAAGGGCCGCGTCGCGTACGCCGCCGGGTACACCGGACTCGGCGTCGGCGCGACCCGCTTCGGCGCGGACGTCATGCTCGACCTGCTCTCCGGCGAGCGCACGGAACGTACCGAGCTCGAGATGGTCCGCACGAAGCCGCTGCCGTTCCCGCCCGAGCCGTTCGCGTACACCGGGATCACGCTCACCAAGTGGTCCCTGGCGCGCGCCGACGACAACGGCGGGCGGCGCAACCTGTGGCTGAAGGCCATGGACAAGGCGGGCCTCGGCTTCGACAGCTGATCCCGTCAGGGAGGCCCGCCCGTAATTGGTGGGCACAACCCGCGTAATGATCGCTTCCCGGCCTCCTCTCCCTGGTGACACGCACCGACTTTCAGCGGCGCGTACCAGGAAGAGGAGGTCCCGCCATGACTGGCTCGGGGGCGAAGTCGGCGGTCGAGTGGCTGGCGTCCGTGACACCTGATCCTGATGCCTGCCGCTGGGAATGGGAGCGCAATCCCCTCGGGGTCGCGCTCCTGCCCGCGGGCAGGCTCTGGGACGTACTGATCCTCCCCGGCGAGCTGGGGTATCCGACGCTCGACGTGCTCACCCGCGTCATCGACCGGCCGGGCCCCGTGCTCGCCGACTTCGGTGACGCCCGGATGGGCTTCTTCGTGCCGGCGGGCACGGCCACGCGCTGGCTCGGTACAGGAGTGCGGGGCGCGGGCCGCGGCACCTGGATCGTCGTGCCCTATCCGGGGCGCGGCGCCGGCGGGGTCCGCTGGCTGATCCCGCCCGACGGCTCGGGCACCCTCACTGATCCGACCGTGCTGGAACTGGCGATGCACGAGGCGGCGGCGCAGCTCGCCCGGGACGACACACCGCGGTAGGTGCCGCGGGCCGGGTCAGTCCCGCGGGGCCCGGCCCGCCCACGCCGCGCACATCGCGCACATCGCGTACAGGAGGACCACCGAAAGGCACCAGGCACCGACGACGTCCAGCGGCCAGTGATAGCCGCGCCGCACCAGACCGAGGCCGACGCCGGCGTTCACGATGATGTAGCCGATGGTGAGTTCCCGACGCGCGTAGGCGCCGCGCACGTACGGCAGCAGGAGGAGCAGACAGGCCCCGTACGCGACCGCCGCCGTCGTCGTGTGTCCGGACGGGTAGTAGCCGGTACTGGGGCCCATCGCGGCCGGGCCCGTCCGGGCGATGACCTTCTTGAGGGGGACGACCAGCGCCGGGACGGCGGTCATGGTGAGCGCGGCGACAAGGGGCCGCAGCCACCACTGGGGCAGGCCGTCGCGGTGGCCGCGCCAGGCGGTGTGGGCGAGGGCGACGGCGAGGACCGGGAGCGCGACGTCGACGCTGCCGAGGTCGGAGAGGAGCTGCGCCACCCCACCCGGCAGATTTCCGCTGCTCATCGCGTTGCCGAGGCGTTCGTCCACGCGGAGCAATGGTCCGCCGACGGAGATCTGCCAGGCGATGAAGAGGAAGAGCAGGGCGCTCACCACGGCGGCCCAGTGATGAAAAACGGTCGGCCGCCCCGGAACAGGGGGGGTAGTTCCGAGGCGGCCGACCTGATCGGCTCGCCGCACGCCCCGGGGGGTTTGGGGCGGGCGGCCATCCGATCGGTGAGGAGTTCCGGAGCCGGAAGCTCCGGGCTTGTGCGCGAGGGCACGACCAGGGCGGGGCTGGGGAGGCTCCGACCCGGTTTCGCCCACAGTCCCCTGTGGGCGGGGTGTTTCTCTCATCTGCAGAAACCGTACGGCAGGGTGTGGACGTCTGACAGTCGGAACGGTAACCCGTCATGGGCCCCGCACACGTTCTTCACACGCCCTGACCGTTACCTGAAGTCACGCAAGCGATCAGACACCCGCGAAGGCGGTCTCGATGATGTCGAGGCCCTCGTTGAGGAGGTCGTCACCGATGACCAGCGGGGGCAGGAAGCGCAGCACGTTGCCGTAGGTGCCGCAGGTGAGGACCAGCAGGCCTTCCTGGTGGCAGGCCTTGGCGAGCGCGGCGGCGGCCTCCGGGTGCGGCTCCTTGGTGGCGCGGTCCTTGACCAGCTCGATGGCGATCATCGCGCCACGGCCACGGATGTCGCCGATGATGTCGAACTTCTCGGCCATGGTGCCCAGGCGGGCCTTCATGATGGCCTCGATGTTCTTCGCCTTGGCGTTGAGGTCGAGCTCCTTCATGGTCTCGATGGAGCCGAGCGCACCGGCGCAGGCCACCGGGTTACCGCCGTAGGTGCCGCCCAGGCCGCCCGCGTGCGCGGCGTCCATGATCTCGGCGCGGCCCGTCACGGCGGCGAGCGGGAGACCGCCCGCGATGCCCTTGGCGGTCGTGATCAGGTCGGGGACGATGCCCTCGTCCTCACAGGCGAACCACTGGCCGGTGCGGCAGAAGCCGGACTGGATCTCGTCCGCGACGAAGACGATGCCGTTGTCCGCGGCGAACTTGCGGATCGCGGGCAGGAAGCCCTTCGCCGGCTCGATGAAGCCGCCCTCGCCGAGGACCGGCTCGATGATGATCGCGGCGACGTTGTCGGCGCCGATCTGCTTGGTGATCTGGTCGATCGCCTGGGCCGAGGCCTCGGCGCCGGCGTTCTCGGCACCGGTCAGCCAGCGGTAGCCGTAGGCCACCGGCACGCGGTAGACCTCGGGCGCGAACGGACCGAAGCCGTTCTTGTACGGCATGTTCTTGCTGGTCAGCGCCATCGTCAGGTTCGTACGGCCGTGGTAGCCGTGGTCGAAGACGACGACGGCCTGGCGCTTGGTGTACGCGCGGGCGATCTTGACGGCGTTCTCGACGGCCTCGGCGCCCGAGTTGAACAGCGCGGACTTCTTGGCGTGGTCACCCGGCGTGAGCTCGGCCAGCGCCTCGGCGACGGCCACGTAGCCCTCGTACGGCGTGACCATGAAACAGGTGTGCGTGAAGTCCTGCAGCTGGGCGGACGCGCGGCGCACGACGGCCTCGGCGGAGGCGCCGACGGAGGTCACGGCGATGCCGGAACCGAAGTCGATGAGGCGGTTGCCGTCGACGTCCTCGATGATGCCGCCGCCCGCGCGGGCGGTGAAGACCGGAAGCGTGGAGCCCACGCCGGCCGCGACCACGGCGGTACGTCGGGCCTGCAGCTCCTGCGACTTCGGACCGGGGATGGCGGTGACGACGCGGCGCTCCTGCGGGACTGCGCTCATGCGGGGCTCCTGGGGGTGTTTCGGTTGCTTTCTTCGCAGGTTAGGGGCGAGGGGCGGGGTGGAGCATGCTCCATCGGGGCGCGGTTCGCGCCGCGCGTTGTCCGTCGTGGACATAGGCCCGCGCGAGGCGGTTCGCACCGGGTCCGGGCGCGTAACCGGTGAACTCCCCAGTCAGGGGCACTAGATTGGCCCGCGGACACAAGGACCGGCAGGTCAGGGGGCAAGGGCCATGGACACCGACGGCACGCACGGCGCCGGCGACACGCACGACGCTCGTGGCACACACGCCACACCGGTGCCGCGCCCGGCGGGGCCGCCGACGCCACCGGCCGGACCGCCCTCGTCCGCGTCCGGGACGCCGAACGGGGGAACAGGCCCCGGCGCACCTGTCCGCTCCGGCACGGCTGCCCGCCTCGGCGCACCCGCTCGCCCCGCCGCCCCGCCGCCCCGCCCCGCACACGCACCCGGCGCCCCCGGGGCGTCCGCCGGAGGCGCCGGCCGTGCCGCCTCCGTCGCCGAGTGGCTGGCCGCCCCCCGCCCCGAGGCGGCGCCGGGCATCTGGCGCCTCGGCCACCGGCCGCCGGAGCCCGAGCCGGACGTCGAGGCCGCCCGGCGCAGGCGCGTGCTCGGCCTCGTCGTCTCGACCCTGCTCGGCCTGGTGTTCTGGTCGATGTGGCGGCACGGCACCGTCCCGTACCAGTGGGCCCTGCTGAAGCTGTTCACCCCGGGCGACTGGTGGTGGGGCGGCAGTAGCCAGCCCAAGCAGTGGCAGGGCTCCGACGCCCTCGTCGTCTACGACGGTGTGGTCTTCGCCGCCCTCGTCTACACGGTCGGCAGGCTCGGCTCCTGGCCCGAGAGCATCCGGCACTTCGTGGTGCGCCGCCGGCAGCCGTCCCGTGCCCTGCTCGCCTCGCTCGGCGCCGTCGCCGCCCTCGTCTTCGTCTGGCCGGGCGCCCTCGGGCTCGACTGGCGGCCGCTGCCCGTCGTCGGCCCCGTCCTTTCCCTGGTCGCCCTCGTCGCGGGCGGCTACGAGGTGTTCGCCTCCCCGGTCGTCACCGACGTCATCTACACCGCGATCACGCTCGCCGTGCTGTGGCCCTTCGCCCGTGCGGGCGGTTGGTGGGCGGCGCTGCGTGCCGGCCGCGGCCCGGCGCCCGACCGTCCGTCCCGCGAGCCCGCCGCCGCGCCCCCGCCCGCCGGGACGACCGGCCGCGCGCACTGGCCCGCCCTGCGCGCCGCGGGCCAGGACGAGGCCGCCGACCTGCTCTCCGCCGAACTGCTCGGCGGGCGTATGAACGACGTCGACTGCGCCCGGGTCAGCCATGTCTGGCAGACCGTCACCGGACCGGCCGGCCGCGCCTCGTTCGCCGAAACCGTCGCCCGGCACGGCGCCGCGGCCTGGGCCCACCCCTCCGGACGGCGCGACCTGCCGGTCCGCACCGCCACCCACGACCTGCTCGTCGGCCAGTTCAGGATCGGCCGGTACGCCGAGGACAAGCGCAACCCGTATCCGGTCCGCGGCGCCCACGCCGCCCTCGACCCTTCCCTGCTCGGCACGTCTCTGCTCGCCGTCGGCCCTTCCGGATCCGGCAAGACCGGCCGCCTGATGCGCCCCGTCGTCGAGGCGCTCACCCTGCAGTCGCTGACCGGGCAGGCAGCGGTCGTCGCCGTGTGCGCGGCCGGCACGGACCTCGGGCCCGACGCCGCGTACGACGTCGTGATCAGGCCGGGCGACCCGGCCTCCGCGTACGACCTGGACCTGTACGCGGGCTGCGCCGACCCGGACGAGGCGGCCGCCTTCCTCGCCGAGGGCCTGATCGGTGACCTCGAAGCCGTCGACACCCGGCGCGGGGCCACCGCCCTCGCCCAACTTCTCGGCCCCTACCGCAGCGTGCACGGATGTTTCCCGTCCGTCCCCGTGCTGCGCGAACTGCTCGAGGGCGAGCCGGCCGCCGTCGACGCACTCAGGGAGCGGCTGGAAGCGGCGGAAGGACAGGCGGCCATGCGCCGCGAACTCGATGCCAGAACACGGCAGACCGGCACCGCGGGGGACCCCGGTCCGGCGCTCGCCGACCGGCTTGCCGTGCTCGACCGACCGGCCTTCGCCGACTTCTTCGACACCGGCGGCGAGGGGCGCGCCTTCTCGCTGCGGGCGGTCGCCCATCATCCGGTCAGCGTCCGCGTCGACCTGCCCGAGCAGGGCCACGAGGAGGCGTCGCGGCTCCTGGCCCGACTGCTGCTCGCCCAGTTCTCGTACGTCGCGCGCGGCGGTTCTCGTACGCACTTCGCCTGTCTCGTCCTCGACGACGCCGCACGCACCCTCAGCGCCGAGAGCGTGCGCGCCGTGCAGCGGCTGCGGTCCCTGAACGCGGGCGTCGTCCTCGGCCTGCGGACGATCGGCGAGGTGCCGGAGGCGCTGCAGGGGCCGCTGTACGCGGCGGCCGGCTGCCGGATGGCGTTCGCGGGCGTCACCACGTGGGACGGGCGGCGGTTCGCCGAGGCGTGGGGGACCGAGTGGGTGGAGACCACCGAGGTCGCCCAGCACACCGTGTTCGCCGCCCAGCCGATGACCCGCGCCCTGCACGCGCTGCGCAAGTTCGTCACGGGGAAGGCCGTCACGACGGACGCCGTCACCGTCCGCCAGGTCGAACGCGAGCGCTGGTCCGCCTCGGAACTGGCGCACGGCGTACCGCCCGGCCACGCCGTCCTGTCCCTGACGACGGTCCGGGGTGAGCACGCGCCGCCGCTCCTGGTGGACCTGCGCGACTGAGCGCGAGGCTCCATACGGTGAGGCAGAATTGGCACAGGATGTTCATACGCGCCGTCCAAAAGCCGCCCGCGATCTCCCAGCTCACCTGAAGGCCTCATGCCGCCCACGCTCGCCTCCCTCGTCCACCACTCCGCGCTCAAACTGACCGTGCGCGCCGGGGAGGAGCGCCTGGACACCGCCGTGCGCTGGGCCCACGTCAGCGAGCTCGCCGACCCCGTGCCGTACATGGAGGGCGGCGAGCTGCTCCTGATCACCGCGCTCAAACTGGACGCGGAGGACCCGGCCGCGATGCGCCGCTATGTGAAGAGGCTCGCGGGCGCCGGGGTCGTCGGACTCGGCTTCGCCATCGGCGTCAACTACGAGGAGATCCCGCAAGCCCTCGTCGACGCCGCCCGCGACGAAGGGTTCCCGCTCCTCGAAGTGCCCCGCCGCACCCCCTTCATCGCCATCAGCAAGGCCGTCTCCGCCGCCATCGCCGCCGACCAGTACCGCGCCGTCACCGCCGGGTTCGCCGCCCAGCGCGAGCTGACCAAGCAGGCGCTGAACGAAGGCCCCGAGGGGCTGCTCGGCGCACTCGCCGGACAGATCGCCGGCTGGGCCGCGCTGTACGACGCCTCGGGCGCCGTCGTCGCGGCCGCGCCCGAGTGGGCCGGGCGCCGCGCCGCCCGGCTCGTCGCCGACGTCGAGCGGCTGCGCGAGCGGCCCGCCCCGGCCAGCGCCGTCGTGGGCGGGGGCGGGGGCGACCAGCAGGGCGACGGCGACGAGGACCGTGTCGAACTGCACTCGCTCGGTACCGGGCGCAGGCCGCGCGCCGCCCTCGCCGTGGGCACCGCGTCCGCCCTCGGCACGGCCGAGCGTTACGCGCTCCACTCCGCCATCGCCCTGCTCACCCTCACCACCGAGCGCTCCCGTTCGCTGCAGGCCGCCGAGCAGCGCATCGGCGCCGCGGTCCTGCGGATGCTCCTCGCGGGCGAGCCCGAGCACGCCAGGACCGTCGCCGGAGACCTTTACGGCGGGTTGCTCGACGCGCCGTTCCGGGTGATCGTCGCCGAGGTCGCCTCCGCGTCGGCGGGCCGCGCGCACGCCGAGGGGCACGCGCGCGTGGCGCCCGAGAAGCCGGAGCGGCCCGCCGCGAGCAGCGGGACGGCGGCCGCCCCGGCGTCCGGCGGCGACCCGCTCACCGGGCTCGCCGACGTCGTGGACGCGGCGGCGGCCCGCTCCGGTGAGGCCGTCCTCGTGGTGCCCGACGGGGAGCGCCTCGTCCTGCTCGCCGCCGACGGCGGCGCGGCGACGGACGCCTGCACCCAGTACGCCGACGTCCTGGAGACCGCCCGCCTGACCCAGCGCGAACAGGGCGGCGGGAGCGAGGACGACGAACTCGTCGTGGGTCTGTCCGCCCCGGCAGGGCCGATCGCCGCCGCCACCGCGTACAAGCAGGCCGAGCAGGCGCTTTCGGTGGCCAGGCGGCGCGGGCGCGCCCTCGTCGAGCACGAGGAGGTCGCCGCGGGCTCCGTCGTGCCGCTGCTCGCCGACGACGCCGTACGCGCCTTCGCCGACGGCCTCCTGCGCGCCCTCAAGGACCACGACGCGACCGGCCGCGGTGACCTGGTGGCGTCGCTGCGGGCCTGGCTCTCCCGGCACGGCCAGTGGGACGCGGCCGCCGCCGACCTCGGCGTCCACCGGCACACGCTGCGGTACCGGATGCGCCGGGTCGAGGAGATCCTCGGCCGCTCCCTGGACGACCCAGACGTCCGCATGGAGCTGTGGCTGGCCCTGAAGGCGACGAGCGCGAGCGGGGAGTAGACACCCCGCCCCGACCCCGCCCCTGCCAAAGCGGCGCGCCGCCCGGCCGGACTCCGCCACCCCGGACAAACACGTACGCGCCCCCGCCCGCCTACCGTTGGTCCGGAAAGACCTCAGTACACACCCACTGCGGAAGGGCCGGGACCGACTATGACCGCCACTCACGCCTTCTGGCTCGCGGGCCGCGAGGCCACCGGCGACGTCACCTTCGACGTCACCAACTCCTACGACGGTCGGCTGGTCGGCAAGGTCAGCGTGCCCACCGAGGCCCAGGTCGAGGAGGCCGTCGCCGCCGCGCACGCCGTCGTCGACGAGTTCGCCGCGACCCCGTCGCACGTACGGGCCACGGCCCTGAACCACGTCGCCGACCGGCTCGCCGAGCGCACCGAGGAGATCGCCCAGCTGATCTCCGCCGAGAACGGCAAGCCCATCAAGTGGGCCCGCGGCGAGGTCGGCCGCGCCGTCTCCGTCTTCCGCTTCGCCGCCGAGGAGGCCCGCCGCTGGAACGCCGGCGAGGCCCAGCGCCTGGACACCGAGGCCGGCGGCGTGGGCCGGCTCGCCCTGACCCGCCGCATCCCCAAGGGCGTCGTCCTCGGCATCGCGCCGTTCAACTTCCCGCTGAACCTCAGCGCCCACAAGGTCGCCCCGGCCATCGCCGTCGGCGCCCCGATCATCCTCAAGCCGGCCCCGTCGACGCCGATCTCCTCCCTGATCCTGGGCGAGATCCTGGCCGAGACCGACCTGCCGGCCGGCTCCTGGTCGATCCTGACCGTGCCGAACGACCGCATGCCCGCCCTCGTCCAGGACGAGCGCCTCCCGGTCATCTCCTTCACCGGCTCCGACAAGGTCGGCTACGCCATCCAGGAGTCGGTGCCGCACAAGCACTGCACCCTGGAGCTCGGCGGCAACGCCGCGGCCGTCGTCCTGCCCGACTGGTCCTCCGAGGCCGACCTGGACTGGGCGGCGACCCGCATCGCCACCTTCTCCAACTACCAGGGCGGCCAGTCCTGCATCTCCGTGCAGCGCGTGATCGCCGACGCGTCGGTCTACGACCGTCTCGTGCCGAAGATCGTCGCCGCCGTGGAGGCCCAGGTCACCGGTGACCCGGCCGACGCCGGCACCGACGTCGGCCCGCTGGTCGACGAGAACGCCGCCAAGCGCGTCGAGTCCTGGGTCGACGAGGCCGTCGCCGCCGGAGCCACGCTCCTCGCCGGTGGCAAGCGCGAGGGCGCCACCTACGCCCCGACCGTCCTCACCGACCTCCCGGCCGGCGTCACCCTGGCCCGCGCCGAGGTCTTCGGCCCGGTCCTGACCATCGCCAAGGTCGACGGCGAGGCCGAGGCCTTCGCCGCGGTCAACGACTCGGACTTCGGCCTCCAGGCGGGTGTCTTCACCCACGACCTGCAGACCGCCTTCCGCGCCCACCGCGCCCTGGAGGTCGGCGGCGTGATCGTCGGCGACGTCCCGTCCTACCGCGCCGACCAGATGCCGTACGGCGGCGCCAAGCGCTCCGGCGTGGGCCGCGAGGGCGTCAAGTTCGCGATGGACGACTACACCTACGAGCGCGTGCTCGTCCTGACGGGCCTGGCCCTGTAAGCACGACCACCAAGACACCGGCGTACGCCTGATCCGTACGCCGGCCCAGAACGGCCGGAGCCCACTGTGCGGGGGCTCCGGCCGTTCGTGTGTCCGGGGTCCCCCGGATGCGGGCGCACCCGACCCGATCGGTGCGCGAGGGGTGGCCGGGTTGCCGGTTTTCGGGTACATACGACCGAGTAGCACCGATCGGTAACCGATGGCGCACGGACCCCTACTCGCGACGAGGTGAGCCCTCATGGCGGCCACGACTCCCCAGCAGCCCTCCGTATCCGAACGCGAGGCCCGGCAGGTCGCCGAGGCCGCGCGCGAACAGGACTGGCGCAAGCCGAGCTTCGCCAAGGAGCTGTTCCTCGGCCGCTTCCGGCTGGACCTGATCCACCCCCACCCGATGCCCGCGGACGAGGACGTGCGCCGCGGCGAGGCGTTCCTCGCCAAGCTGCGCGACTTCTGCGAGACGCGGATCGACGGGGCCCGCATCGAGCGCGAGTCGAAGATCCCCGACGAGGTGATCAACGGGCTCAAGGAGCTCGGCGCGCTCGGCATGAAGATCGACACCAAGTACGGCGGCCTCGGCCTCACGCAGGTCTACTACAACAAGGCCCTCGCCCTGGTCGGCTCCGTGAACCCCGCGCTCGGCGCGCTCCTGTCGGCCCACCAGTCCATCGGCGTACCGCAGCCGCTGAAGATCTTCGGCACGCAGGAGCAGAAGGACACGTTCCTGCCGCGCTGCGCCCGCACCGACATCACGGCGTTCCTGCTGACCGAGCCCGACGTCGGCTCCGACCCGGCCCGCCTCGCCACGACCGCCGTGCCCGACGGGGACTCGTACGTCCTCGACGGCGTGAAGCTGTGGACGACGAACGGCGTCGTCGCCGACCTGCTCGTCGTGATGGCGCGTGTGCCGAAGGGGGAGGGGCGCAAGGGCGGCATCACCGCGTTCGTCGTCGAGGCGGACTCCGAGGGCATCACCGTCGAGAACCGCAACGCGTTCATGGGCCTGCGCGGCCTCGAGAACGGCGTCACCCGCTTCCACCAGGTCCGCGTCCCGGCCGCCAACCGCATCGGACCCGAGGGCGCGGGCCTCAAGATCGCCCTCACCACCCTCAACACGGGACGGCTCTCCCTGCCCGCGATGTGCGTCGGCGCGGGCAAGTGGTGCCTGAAGATCGCCCGCGAATGGTCGGCCGCCCGCGAACAGTGGGGCAAGCCCGTCGCGTTCCACGAGGCGGTCGGCCAGAAGATCTCGTTCATCGCCGCCACGACCTTCGCGCTCGAAGCCGTCGTCGACCTGTCCTCACAGATGGCCGACGAGAACCGCAACGACATCCGCATCGAGGCCGCCCTCGCCAAGCTCTACGGCTCCGAGATGGGCTGCCTGATGGCCGACGAGCTGGTCCAGATCCGCGGCGGCCGCGGCTTCGAGACCGCCGAGTCCCTCGCCGCCCGCGGCGAACGCGCCGTCCCCGCCGAGCAGTTGCTCCGCGACCTGCGCATCAACCGCATCTTCGAGGGCTCGACGGAGATCATGCACCTCCTCATCGCCCGCGAGGCAGTCGACGCGCACCTCTCCGTCGCCGGCGACCTCATCGACCCCGACAAGTCCCTGTCCGACAAGGCGAAAGCGGGCGCCAAGGCAGGCGGCTTCTACGCGCGCTGGCTGCCCAAACTCGTCGCGGGCCCCGGCCAACTCCCCACCTCGTACAGCGAGTTCCACCCCGAGGGGCACGCGGACCTGTCCGGCCATCTGCGCTTCGTGGAACGCTCCGCCCGCAAGCTGGCCCGCTCGACCTTCTACGCCATGTCCCGCTGGCAGGGAAAGATGGAGACCAAGCAGGGCTTCCTCGGCCGGATCGTCGACATCGGCGCCGAACTCTTCGCGATGAGCGCGGCCTGCGTACGGGCCGAGCACCTGCGCGCCACCGGCGAACACGGCCGCGAGGCCTACCGGCTCGCCGACGCGTTCTGCCGCCAGTCCCGCATCCGCGTCGACGAACTCTTCGGCCGCCTGTGGACCAACACCGACGACCTCGACCGCGCCGTCACCAAGGGCGTGCTCGGCGGCACGTACACCTGGCTGGAAGAGGGCGTCATCGACCCGAGCGGCGAAGGACCGTGGATCGCGGACGCGACCCCCGGACCCTCGCAGCGCAAGAACGTCCACCGCCCCATCCGCTGAGCCCTGCCCCGGGGCCTGCGGGTACCGTGCGCATCTGACCGCTCACGGGCCTCGGGGGAGACTGCAGCCATGCGAGACGACCGCACGTACCGCAACGACCTGGAACGGCGGTTCCTCGCCGGCGCGCTGAAGACGCGTACACGAGGCTTCTGGCTGCTCGTCGCAGCCGCGCTGATGTGGCTGTTCCTGCTGGCCAGGCTCCTGCTGCCGCCGGGCATCTTCCTCGCGTCCGGCGGCCACGGGGGCTCCGGCTGTGACGGCCCGCTCCTCTTCGAGACGGTGAGGGGCAGCTACGACGGCCGCGTCTACGACAGCTGCGTCCTCGACGCCTGGCCGCCCCTGTTCGCCGTCCTCGCCCTCTCCGTCCCGATCGGCCTGGTGGGCGCGGTCTTCTACGTACGGGGCGTCATCACCGCGAATCTCAGCCACTACGTCCGCTCCATGACGGGGCACTGAGCCGAACCGCCGGGGGACGCGCTGTCCGTCGGCCCCCGCGGCCACGACACAATGGGGGGTATGAGCGACAGCGCAACCCCCCTCGCGGACCCGCACCTCGTCTACGATCCCGCCGGCGCGGACGGCCCGCGCGAGATCGTCATCCTCGGCTCCACGGGCTCGATCGGCACCCAGGCCATCGACCTGGTGCTGCGCAACCCCGACCGCTTCACGGTCACGGCGCTGTCCGCCGCGGGCGGCCGGGTCGGCCTGCTCGCCGAACAGGCCAGGCAGCTGCGCGTACGGACCGTCGCGGTCGCCCGTGAGGACGTCGTGCCCGCCCTGCGCGAGGCCCTGCGCGCCGTCTACACCGACGGCGAGCCCCTCCCCGAGATCCTGGCGGGCCCCGACGCGGCCACTCAGGTCGCGGCCTCCCCCTGCCACACCGTCCTCAACGGCATCACCGGATCCATCGGCCTCGCCCCGACCCTCGCCGCCCTGGAGGCCGGGCGCACCCTCGCCCTCGCCAACAAGGAATCGCTCATCGTCGGCGGCCCCCTGGTCAAGGCGCTCGCGAAGCCGGGCCAGATCATCCCGGTCGACTCCGAGCACGCCGCGCTGTTCCAGGCCCTCGCGGCCGGCAAGCGCGCCGACGTGCGCAAGCTCGTCGTCACCGCGTCCGGCGGCCCCTTCAGAGGACGCACGAAGGCGGACCTCGCGAACGTCACCCCCCAGGACGCGCTCGCGCACCCGACCTGGGCGATGGGCCCGGTGATCACCGTGAACTCCGCGACCCTCGTCAACAAGGGCCTGGAGGTGATCGAGGCCCACCTCCTCTACGACATTCCGTTCGAGCGGATCGAGGTCGTGGTCCACCCGCAGTCCTACGTGCACTCCATGGTCGAGTTCACGGACGGCTCCACCCTCGCCCAGGCCACCCCTCCCGACATGCGAGGACCCATCGCGATCGGCCTCGGCTGGCCCGAGCGGATCCCCGACGCGGCACCCGCGTTCGACTGGACGAAGGCGTCCAGCTGGGAGTTCTTCCCCCTCGACACCGACGCCTTCCCCTCGGTCGGGCTCGCCCGGCACGTGGGCAAGCTCGCGGGCACGGCCCCGGCAGTGTTCAATGCGGCGAACGAGGAGTGCGTGGACGCGTTCCTGAACGGCTCACTGCCGTTCAACGGCATCATGGACACCGTCACGAGGGTCGTCGAAGAACACGGCGTTCCCGCGAAGGGAACTTCCCTGACCGTCGCGGACGTCCTCGAAGCGGAGACCTGGGCACGCGCCCGGGCCCGCGAACTGACGGCACAGGCGACATCGACCGCGGAGGCTCGTGCATGACGACCCTGATGATGATCCTCGGCATAGTCGTCTTCGCGATCGGGCTGCTCATCTCGATCGCCTGGCACGAGCTGGGACATCTGTCGACCGCGAAGCTCTTCAAGATCCGCGTGCCGCAGTACATGGTCGGCTTCGGCCCGACGATCTGGTCGCGCAAGAAGGGCGAGACGGAGTACGGCGTCAAGGCGGTCCCGCTCGGCGGCTACATCCGCATGATCGGCATGTTCCCGCCCGGCCCGGACGGACGCATCGAGTCCCGCTCGACGTCACCGCTGCGCAGCATGGTCGAGGACGCGCGCGCCGCGGCCTTCGAGGAGGTCGAACCGGGCGACGAGGACCGCCTCTTCTACACGCGCAAGCCGTGGAAGAGGGTCATCGTGATGTTCGCGGGCCCGTTCATGAACCTGATCCTCGCGTTCGGCCTGTTCCTCACGGTCCTGATGGGCTTCGGCACCACCCAGGAGACCACCACGGTCAGCGAGGTGCAGAAGTGCGTGGTCAAGCAGAGTGAGAAGCGCGACACCTGCAAGAAGTCCGACCCCGCGTCCCCGGCCGCCGCGGCAGGGCTCCGGGCCAAGGATAAGATCGTCTCGTTCGACGGCGTGAAGACCGAGCGGTGGAACACCCTCTCCGACGAGATCCGCGCCAACCCCGGCAGGACCGTCGACATCGTCGTCCTGCGCGACGGCCACGAGAAGGTCCTGCACGCCAAGATCGCCACCAACCAGGTGGCGAAGAAGGACAGCAGCGGCCAGATCGTCAAGGGCCAGTACGTCAACGCCGGCTTCCTCGGCTTCAGCGCCGCCACCGGAGTCGTACGCCTGGACTTCGGCGAGTCCGTGACCTGGATGGGCGACCGCGTCGACGACTCCGTGCACTCGCTCGCCGCGCTGCCGGGGAAGATCCCGGCCCTGTGGGACGCCGCCTTCGGCAACGGCCCCCGTGAACCGGACTCGCCCATGGGCGTGGTCGGCGCGGCCCGGGTCGGCGGGGAGATCTTCAACCTGGACATCCCGGCCACCCAGCAGCTCGGCATGTCCCTGATGCTCGTCGCGGGCTTCAACCTGTCGCTGTTCCTCTTCAACATGCTGCCGCTGCTCCCCCTGGACGGCGGCCACATCGCCGGCGCCCTGTGGGAGTCGCTCCGCCGGCACGTGGCCAAGGTCTTCAGACGCCCCGACCCCGGCCCGTTCGACGTGGCGAAGCTGATGCCGGTGGCCTATGTGGTGGCGGGGATCTTCGTCTGCTTCACCGTCCTCGTGCTGATCGCGGACGTGGTAAATCCGGTCAAAATCACATAGTTACCCATCGTTATGGGCGGCCAGGCATGGTCTGTGCCTGGCCGCCTACCTTTGGGTGGAGTTCCGGACGTGATGTGCTCCGGCCCAGGCCGGTGACGTAATCTCGAATCCTGGAGCCCGCTCACCACGGGACGCCGATCCGTGTCTCGTTCTCGGGTCTCGATTCCACACCTTGGGGTTGCACAGCAGATGACCGCGATTTCTCTCGGCATGCCGTCCGTTCCGACCAAGCTCGCCGAGCGCCGCAAGAGCCGGCAGATCCAGGTCGGCACCGTGGCGGTCGGCGGGGACGCACCCGTGTCGGTGCAGTCCATGACGACGACCCGCACGTCCGACATCGGCGCCACGCTCCAGCAGATCGCCGAGCTCACCGCGTCCGGCTGCCAGATCGTCCGGGTCGCCTGTCCCACGCAGGACGACGCCGACGCGCTCGCCGTCATCGCGAAGAAGTCGCAGATCCCCGTGATCGCGGACATCCACTTCCAGCCGAAGTACGTCTTCGCCGCCATCGACGCCGGCTGCGCCGCGGTCCGCGTGAACCCGGGCAACATCAAGCAGTTCGACGACAAGGTCAAGGAGATCGCGCGCGCCGCGAAGGACGCGGGCACCCCGATCCGCATCGGCGTGAACGCGGGCTCGCTCGACGCCCGTCTCCTGAAGAAGTACGGCAAGGCCACCCCCGAGGCGCTCGTCGAGTCCGCCCTGTGGGAGGCGTCCCTCTTCGAGGAGCACGGCTTCCGCGACATCAAGATCTCGGTCAAGCACAACGACCCGGTCGTCATGGTGAACGCGTACCGGCAGCTCGCCGCCCAGTGCGACTACCCGCTGCACCTCGGCGTCACCGAGGCGGGCCCCGCGTTCCAGGGCACGATCAAGTCCGCCGTCGCGTTCGGTGCGCTGCTCTCCGAGGGCATCGGCGACACGATCCGGGTGTCCCTGTCGGCCCCGCCCGTCGAGGAGATCAAGGTCGGCAACCAGATCCTGGAGTCGCTGAACCTCAAGCCGCGCCGCCTGGAGATCGTCTCCTGCCCGTCCTGCGGCCGCGCCCAGGTCGACGTCTACAAGCTCGCCGAAGAGGTCACCGCCGGCCTCGACGGCATGGAGGTGCCGCTGCGCGTCGCCGTCATGGGCTGCGTCGTGAACGGCCCGGGCGAGGCCCGCGAGGCCGACCTCGGCGTCGCCTCCGGCAACGGCAAGGGCCAGATCTTCGTCAAGGGCGAGGTCATCAAGACCGTCCCCGAGTCGAAGATCGTCGAGACCCTCATCGAAGAGGCGCTGAAGATCGCCGAGCAGATGGAGAAGGACGGCGTCGCCTCGGGCGAGCCGACGGTCGCGATCGCGGGCTGACGCCGCGGCGCCCGGTGCGGGGTGCCGGGTGCCTGTTCTGGGGCGGCTGCAGGTTGTGTGTGGCTGGTCGCGCAGTTCCCCGCGCCCCTGAGATGCACGCCCTGCGGGCGGCATCTCCCCGCTGGAGGCACAGCGGCGAAGCCGCATGCCTCCAGGGGCGCGGGGCTGTGACATTTTGCGGCTCCGCCGCGTGGGCGCGACCAGCCACGACGGCGCCGCAGCCTCCCCAGCAGCAAGAACCCCGCACACGGGAGCGCCCCCCGCAACCCCGCCGGGTAAAGTGCGGAGACCAGCAGACTCGTCCCGCCCCGCCGTGAGGCCCCCGCACTTGTTGACTCAGACCACCACCCGGGTCCTCGATCCGAGTGACCTCGACGCCGCGCTCGCCGTGCTCGACCGCGAGCCGGTCGCCAACGCCTTCGTGACATCCCGCGTCCAGGTCGCGGGCCTCGACCCGTGGCGCCTCGGCGGCGAGATGTGGGGCTGGTACGAGGACGGGATGCTGGAGTCCCTCTGCTACGCGGGCGCGAACCTCGTCCCGATCTGCGCCACCCCGAGGGCCGTGCGCGGGTTCGCGGACCGCGCGCGCCGGGCCGGCCGCCGCTGTTCCTCCATCGTCGGCCCCGCCGAGCCCACCGCCCAGCTGTGGCGGCTGCTCGAACCGAACTGGGGCCCCGCCCGTGAGGTCCGCGCCCAGCAGCCCCTCATGGTCACCGACCGGCTCCCTGGCGACATCGCCCCGGACCCGTACGTCCGCCGCGTCCGCAAGGACGAGATGGAGACGATCATGCCGGCGTGTGTGGCGATGTTCACCGAGGAGGTCGGCGTCTCGCCGCTCGCCGGTGACGGGGGCCTGCTGTACCAGGCGCGGGTGGCGGAACTGGTCGGTTCGGGGCGCTCGTTCGCCCGGCTCGATGAGCACGGCAAGGTCGTCTTCAAGGCCGAGATCGGCGCCGCGACGACGCGAGCCTGCCAGATCCAGGGCGTGTGGATCGCCCCCGAGTACCGCGGCCGGGGCCTCGCCGCCCCCGGCATGGCGGCCGTCCTGCGCTATGCGCTCGCGGATGTCGCGCCGCTGGTCAGCCTGTACGTGAACGACTTCAACACCCCGGCGCGGGCCGCGTACCGACGGGTCGGCTTCGAGGAAGTCGGCGCGTTCATGAGCGTCCTGTTCTGACCCGCGCCCACTCCGGTCCACTCCGGCCCGCGCCCACCTCGCCCCACGTGTCCCCCTGTCTCAGCTGTTCGACACGGTTTGACATTAGTGAGACTTATGAACCATAAAGGGGAAGCTTTGGTTCAATCTTCACTGAGTGTAGGTGCCACACGATGTCTGCTCCCGGGTCCGATTCCGGCATCGCCGCCTGGCAGGAATGGCGTGCCGACCGCCGCCGCTCCGTCACGGCCCCCACCGGAAACCTCGCGCTCGTCGAGACCCGCTGGCTGCCCGCCGGCGAGCTCCCCGACCTGGACGCCGCCCGCGCGGACCTCCCCGACGGCGTGACCGTCACCGCCCTCGAGCGCACCGACATGGTCACCGGCGAACCCGAGCACGGCCTGCGCTTCTGGGACGCGAACTCCCCGGCCCTGACGGCCTTCGAGCGCGTCGACACCTTCCCGTACGACCCGGCCTGGGTCCTCGACGCCACGTACACGCCCGTCGAGGGCGCCCGCAGCGTGGCCTTCGAGCACCTGCGCGACAACGGCGGCACCCGCGACAAGGTCGTCCCCGGCGACATCGCCGTGACCGTCGACGGCACCGAGTACACCCTCTCCGCCTTCGACGACGACGGCACGCTGCTGCTCGTCTTCGGCGACCCGACCAACGGATCGGGCACCTACGGCGCGGGCCGCTTCCTCTTCGTCGAGCACGCGGGCGAGGACCGGGTCCGCCTCGACTTCAACCGCGCGTTCGTGCCGCCGTGCGGGTTCTCCGATCAGTACAACTGTCCGATGCCGCCGCGACAGAACCGCTTCCACCTGCCCGTCGAGGCGGGCGAGAAGCTTCCGGTCTTCCGCGACGGCTTCGCCGACCAGCACTGATCCCCGCGCTCCCGTCCCCTCCCCGCGCCCGTACGAAGGCAGTCCCATGAACCTCCCCAAGAAGCCCCTGTCCGCCGGTGTGCTCACCGTCGCCCTCGCCGTGACCCTCGCCGCCTGCGGCGGATCCGGCGGCAACAACAACAGCAGCGGCGGCGGCGCGTACGACAAGAACGCCACCGTCAACATCGGTTCCCTGTACGAGCCGCAGAACCTCGACAACACCGCGGGCGGCGGCCAGGGCGTCACCGAGGCGCTCAACGGCAACGTCTACGAGGGCCTGTTCAAGCTCACCGACGACGGCAAGGTCGACAAGCTCCTCGCCCGGGACTACAAGGTCTCCCCGGACGGCCTCACCTACACCTTCACCCTGCGCGACGGCGTGAAGTTCCACAGTGGCAAGGCGCTGACCAGCAAGGACGTCAAGTACAGCCTGGAGAAGGTGATCGCGCCGGACTCGCAGTCCGCGCGCAAGTCCAACCTCGAGGTCATCAAGACGATCGACACCCCCGACGCGCAGACCGTGAAGGTCACGCTGAAGCAGAAGTCGATCTCCTTCGTCTACAACCTCTCCTACGTCTGGATCATCAACGACCAGGCGAAGAACCTGAAGACCAGCGAGGACGGCACCGGCCCGTACAAGCTGAACAAGTGGACCCGCGGCTCCGCCCTGAGCCTCGACCGCTTCGCCGGCTACTGGGGCACCGCCACCACGAACAAGCAGGCCGTCTTCCACTACTACAAGGACGCGACGGCGCTGAACAACGCGCTCCTGACGAACGCCGTCGACGTCGTGACCAGCGAGCAGTCGCCCGACGCCCTCGACCAGTTCAAGTCCAACCAGAACTACAAGGTCACCGACGGCAATTCGACGACCAAGCTGCTCCTCGCCTTCAACGACAAGGCCAAGCCGTTCACGGACGTCAAGGTCCGCCAGGCCGTCTCGTCCGCGATCGACGACAAGAAGCTCCTCGAATCCGTCTGGGGCGGCTACGGCAAGCAGATCGGGTCGATGGTGCCGCCCACCGACCCCTGGTACGAGGACCTGACCAAGGTCAACGCGTACGACACGGCGAAGGCCAAGAAGCTCCTGAAGGAGGCGGGTTACGAGAAGGGCTTCAGCTTCACGCTGGACACCCCGAACTACGACCCGCACCCCACGGCCGCCACCTTCATCAAGTCGCAGCTCGCCAAGGTCGGCATCACCGTCAAGATCAACACGATCACGCCCGACGAGTGGTACACGAAGGTCTACAAGAACCACGACTTCACGGCCACGCTCCAGGAGCACGTCAACGACCGCGACGTCGTCTGGTACGGCAACCCCGACTTCTACTGGGGCTACGACAACAAGCAGGTCACCCAGTGGGTCGCGGACGCCGAGAAGGCGTCGACCACGCAGGCGCAGACCGAGCTCCTCAAGAAGGTCAACCGAAAGACCGCCGAGGACGCCGCCAGCGACTGGCTCTACCTGTACCCGCAGATCGTCGTCGCGAGCAGCAAGGTGTCCGGCTACCCGCTCAACGGCCTCAACTCGCAGTTCTTCGCGTACGACATCAAGAAGGGCTGATGACCGGCTACCTCCTGCGCCGCCTCGCCTTCCTCGTCGTCTCCCTCGTCCTCGCGAGCATCGTCCTCTTCGTGCTCCTGAGGATGCTGCCCGGCGACCCGGCGAACGCGCTCACCTCCGTGGGCGCGTCGCCGGAGCAGATCGCGGCGGCGCGGCACTCCATCGGCTCCGACCGGCCGCTGCCCGAACAGTTCACCCACTGGATCGGGCAGCTCGCCACCGGCGACCTCGGCACGTCCTTCGTCAGCTCGCTGCCGGTCGGCCCCGAGGTCGTACAGCGCCTGAGCGTCACCGTGCCGCTGACCCTGTCCGCGTTCGTGCTCGCCGTGCTGATCGCGGTCCCGGCCGGTTTCGTCGCCGCGCACAAGCGCCGGACCTGGTACGGCGCCCTGCTCAGCGGGGTGTCCCAACTGGGCATCGCTGTCCCGGTGTTCTGGCTCGGCATGATCCTCGTCGTCGTGTTCGCGCTGAACGCGGGCTGGCTGCCGTCCGGCGGGTTCCCGCAGGACGGCTGGTCCGACCCGGCCCAGGCGATCCGCTCGCTCGTCCTGCCCGTCGTCACCATCGCCCTCGTCATGTCGGCGTCCCTGATCCGCTACGTACGGTCCGCGACCCTCGACGTCCTCGACAGCGACTACCTGCGCACCTCGCGCGCCCTCGGCTCGTCCTTCGGCCAGGCCATGTGGCGCCACGGACTGCGCAACGCCTCCGTGCCGGTCATCTCGATCCTCGGCATCGAACTGGCGTCGACCCTCCTCGGCGCCGTCGTCGTCGAGTCCGTGTTCGCGCTGCCGGGGCTCGGCTCCCTCCTCGCCACCGGCATCGCCCAGCACGACTACCCCGTCATCCAGGGCGTCCTGTTCGTCTCCACCCTGGCCGTGCTGCTCATCGGCTTCGCCGCCGACCTCGTGCAGCGCGCCATCGACCCGCGCCTGCGCGGCCGGCTCTCGGGAGGTGCCCGATGAAGCGCTCCGCGACCCTGTGGACGGGATGCGTCCTCGCCGGACTCATCGCCCTCGTCGCGCTCGTCTCCCTGTTCTGGCTGCCGTACGACGCCTCGGACACCTCCGGCACGCGGCTCGCCGGGCCGGGCGGCTCTCATCTGCTCGGCACCGACAAGCTCGGTCGTGACCTGCTGACGCAGCTCATGACCGGGTCCCGGATCGCGCTCGCCGCCGGCCTCGGATCCGTCGCCATCGCGGCCCTCGTCGGCATCACGCTCGGCCTGGTCGCGGCGTTCGCCCAGGGCTGGTTCGACGACACCGTCTCCGCGTTCCTCGACATCCTCATCGCGTTCCCGACGCTGCTGCTCGCCATGCTGATCGTCTCCGCCCGCTCGGCGACCCTCACCTCGGCGATCATCGCGATCGGTCTCGCCCAGAGCGCGATCGTCGCGCGGCTGACCCGGATCCTCGTCAAGCGCGTCCTCGCGCAGGACTACATCACCGCGTCCCGCACCTCCGGCACGTCCTGGCCCCGCATCGTCGGCGCCCACGTCCTGCCCAACATCTGGCCGACCCTGGCGGTCAACCTGGCGCTCCAGTTCGGCCTCGCCGTCCTCGCCGAGGCCAGCCTGTCCTACCTCGGCCTCGGCGCCCCGCCGCCCAACGCCTCGTGGGGACGCATGCTCCAGGAGGCACAGGCGACGTTCACCACGGCACCGGCCGGCGCCCTCGCGCCCGGCATCCTCCTCGTCCTGCTCGTCATCGGCGTCAACCTCGTCGCCGACGGCCTGCGCGACACCCTCGACCCGGCCCGGCGCAGGAGGACGACGGCATGAGCCTGCTCGACGTACGCGACCTCACCATCCGCACCAGTGACGGCCGCGCCCTCGTCTCGGACCTCACCTTCTCCGTCGACCGGGGCGAACGCCTCGGCCTGATCGGCGAGTCCGGGTCCGGCAAGTCCCTCACCACCCTCGCCACGCTCGGCCTCCTCCCCGACGGCATGACCACCACCGGCAGCGTCGAACTCGACGGCACCCAGATCGTCGGCGCGAGCGAGAAGAGTCTCGTCGAGGTCCGGGGCCGCGCCGCCGCGATCGTCTTCCAGGAGCCGCTGACCGCGCTCGACCCGCTGATGCGGGTGGGCCGGCAGCTCGCCGAACCCCTGCGCCGCCGCCGCGGCCTCAAGGGCGACGCGCTCCGCAAGGCCGTCGCCGAAGCCCTCGAACAGGTCAGGCTGCCCGAACCCGGGCGCATCGCCCGCGCGTTCCCGCACGAGATCTCCGGCGGCCAGCGCCAGCGCGTCGCCCTCGCCATGGCCCTCGCCTGCGAGCCCGACCTGCTCATCGCCGACGAGCCGACCACCGCGCTCGACGTCACCGTGCAGTCCGAGATGCTCGTCCTGCTCGACACCCTCGTCGGGGAGCGCGGCATGGCCGTCCTCTTCGTCAGCCACGACCTGGCCGTCGTCTCCCGCGTCACCGACCGCGTCCTCGTGATGAAGGACGGGCGCGCGGTCGAGGACGGCACCGTGCGCGACCTGGTGCGCGCGCCCCGGCAGCCGTACACCGAGGCGCTCGTCGACAGCGCCCGGCGGCTCGAATCCGCCCTGGACCTGGAAGGGCCCCGATGACCGCCGTACTCGCACTCGACTCCGTCGGGCACACCTACCGCGGAAGCGCCGCTCCCGTGGTCGCGGACGTCTCCCTCGGCGTCGAGGCCGGGCACAGCCTCGCGCTCGTCGGCGAGTCCGGCGCCGGCAAGACGACCCTGCTCCGGCTGCTCCTCGGGCTCGCCCGCCCCACCACCGGAACCGTCCGCTTCGACGGGGACCCGCTCGCCCTCGGCGACCGCGCGCAGATGCGCCGCTTCCGCCGCTCCGTGCAGTGCGTCTTCCAGGACCCGTACGCCTCCCTCGACCCCCGCCAGCGCGTCAGCCGCATCGTCGCCGAGCCGCTGCGCTCGCTCGGCGTCGCCACCGTCGCCGAGGCACGGGCGAAGGTGGCCGAGGCGCTGGAACAGGTCGGGCTCCCGGCGGACGCCGCGTCCCGCTACCCGCACGAGTTCTCCGGCGGCCAGCGCCAGCGCATCGCCATCGCCCGCGCCATCGTCTGCGACCCGCGCGTCCTGCTCGCCGACGAGCCCGTCAGCGCCCTCGACGTGACCACCCGGGTCAAGGTCGTCGACCTCCTCGCCGAACTGAAGCGCGAGCGTGGCCTGACGATCGTCATGGTCTCCCACGACCTGTCCGTCGTGGCTGCCCTCTGCGAGGGGACCGCCGTCCTCGAACGGGGACGCGTCGTCGAGCAGGGCGAGACCCGCGACGTGCTCGGATCGCCCGGACACCCCTACACCCGGCGGCTGCTCGACAGCGTTCCCCGCCTGCCCGTTTGATCAGCTGAGGGCCGCCGGACGGCCCTGTAGTCTCCCCGTCATGACCCAGGACGACGTCGTCACCATCGGGCCTCTCGACCTCGCGGCACACGTGGACGAGGCACTCGCCGTGCAGGCGTACGCCTTCGGTCTGAGCGACGACGAGGTCGCCGTGCGCCGCCAGATCGTGCTGCGGCACCTCACGTACCCGGGAGCGCGCGCCCTCGGCGCCTACACGGGGAGCGGCCGCCTCGTCGGCTTCGTCTACGGCATGCCGAACGACCGCGCCCACTGGTGGTCCACCGTCGTCGAGCCGTATCTGCGCACCCGCGACCTCGACTGGTGGCTCGACGACTCCTTCGTGATCACCGAACTGCACGTCCACCCCCGCTACCAGAACCGCGGCGTCGGACGGTCCCTCATCACCGCCATCACGGACAGCGCCGACGAGCCCCGCTCGATCCTGTCCGCCATCGACTTCGACAGCCCGGCCCGCGGCCTGTACCGCTCGCTCGGCTACCAGGACCTCGCCCGGCAGGTCCTCTTCCCCAGCGCTTCCCGGCCCTACGCGGTCATGGGCGCAGCGCTTCCGCTGCGTCGCTGACCGCAGCCGATTTCCGGGCGCGGCCCGCGCCCGGCTAACCTCCTGGGCATCCCTACCTTTCGCAGCAGGAGTCAAAATCATGGCCCAGGTCCAGCGCATGTCCCGGTTGATGGTCAAGACACTGCGTGACGACCCGGCCGACGCCGAGACGCTCAACCACAAGCTGCTCGTCCGGGCCGGGTACGTGCGCCGTACGGCGGCGGGCATCTGGTCGTGGCTCCCGCTCGGCAAGAAGGTCCTGGAGAACGTCGCCCGCGTCGTCCGCGAGGAGATGGACGAGATGGGCGGCCAGGAGGTCCTGCTCCCGGCCCTGCTGCCCAAGGAGCCCTACGAGGCGACCGGACGCTGGGAGGAGTACGGCCCCGAGCTGTTCCGCCTCAAGGACCGCAAGGGCGCCGAGTACCTCCTCGGCCCCACCCACGAGGAGATCTTCACGCAGCTGGTCAAGGACCAGTGCTCGTCCTACAAGGACCTGCCCGTGATCCTCTACCAGATCCAGGCCAAGTACCGCGACGAGGCCCGCCCGCGCGCCGGCATCCTGCGCGGCCGCGAGTTCCTGATGAAGGACTCCTACTCCTTCGACACCACGGACGAGGGTCTCGCCGAGTCGTACGCCCTGCACCGCGAGGCGTACATCAAGATCTTCGAGCGCCTCGGCCTCGACCACCGCATCGTCTCCGCCGTCTCCGGCGCGATGGGCGGCTCGGCCTCCGAGGAGTTCCTCGCCCCGGCCCCCGCCGGCGAGGACACCTTCGTGGACTGCCCCGCGTGCGACTACGCCGCCAACACCGAGGCCGTCACCTTCGCCGCCACGGCCGTCGAGACCGCCGAGCACCCGGCCGTCGAGGAGCTGGACACCCCCGACACCCCGACCATCGAGACCCTCGCGGCCCACCTCGGCGTCGAGGCCTCCGCGACCCTCAAGAACCTCCTCGTCAAGGTCGACGGCGAGATCGTCGCCGTGGGCGTCCCCGGCGACCGCGAGGTCGACCTCGGCAAGCTCGGCGAGCACCTCGCCCCGGCCGTCGTCGAGCTCGTCACCGCCGAGGACTTCGAGGGCCGCGACGACCTCGTACGCGGCTACGTGGGTCCGCAGGGCCTGGAGAAGGTCCGCTACATCGCCGACCCGCGCATCGCCTCCGGCACGGCCTGGATCACCGGCGCCAACAAGCCGGGCAAGCACGCGAAGAACGTCGTCGCGGGCCGCGACTTCGAGGTCGACGACTACCTCGACGTCGTCGTGGTCGAGGCGGGCGACCCCTGCCCCAAGTGCGGCACCGGCCTGCGCCTGGACCGCGCCATCGAGATCGGCCACATCTTCCAGCTGGGCCGCAAGTACGCCGACGCCTTCCAGCTCGACGTCCTCGGCAACCAGGGCAAGCCGGTCCGCGTGACCATGGGCTCCTACGGCATCGGCGTCTCCCGCGCGGTGGCCGCCCTCGCCGAGCAGACCGCCGACGACAAGGGCCTGTGCTGGCCCAAGGAGATCGCCCCGGCCGACGTCCACGTGGTCGCCGCCGGCAAGGCGCTCCAGACGGAACTGGCCCTCGAGGTCTCCCAGAAGCTGGCCGACGCCGGCGTCCGCGTCCTCGTCGATGACCGCGCCGGCGTCTCCCCGGGCGTGAAGTTCACCGACGCGGAACTGATCGGCGTCCCGCAGATCCTCGTCGCCGGCCGCCGCTCGGCCGACGGCATCGTGGAACTCAAGGACCGCAAGACGGGCGAGCGAGAGGAACTGACGGTCGAGGAGGCCATCGCCCGCCTGACGGCATAACCAGAAACTGAGAACGCCGGACGGGCTGGATCACTCCAGCCCGTCCGGCGTTTCTTTTCAGCCCGTTGGGGGTCCCCCCGGACGGAGTCTGGGGGAGTTTGAGGACCGGGGCCCGGGGCGGAGCCCCGAAACTTCGGGAAGGGGCGGGCTGGGGGAGAAGAAAACGCCCCGACAGCCACCCCCTACAACCACCCCGCGAACTCCAGCAACAACTCCGCATCCCGCTCACGCCCCACGCGCAGTGCCCGCACACCGGACTCCACCGCCCGGAACAGCGTCCACCCCCGCAACCGCTCCTGGTCCACGTCCAGCGACTCAGCGAGCCGCTTCACCCGCCGCCGAGTCGTCGCCGCCCCGGACGGCGACGCGATCAGGTCCTCCACCCGGTCCCGGACGAGCCGCGCCAGATCGAAGGCGCACTCACCGACGACCGGGTCCGGCCCCACCGCGAGCCACGGCGTCCGCTCCCCGGCAAGGACCTTGCTCTGCCGGAACGTCCCGTGCAGCAACCGCACCTCCGGCGGCGCCACGAGCAGTTCGTCCCGCGCCGTGAGCGCCGCGTCGACCAGCGGTACGACCTCCGGCTCCGTGGCGGCCGTCGCCCGCATGGCCTCCGCCTGCCTGCCTGTCCGGTCGGCGACCGTCTCGCAGGACCGCCACGACGGCGGGTCCACCCACAGCCTGCGCAGCGTGCCCGCGGCCTCGAGGAGCGCCTTCGCCTCGGGCAGCGAACGCACGGACACATCGGGGTGCAGCCGTTCGAGGAGCAGGTCCCCGCCGTCGCCGACGAGCTGCACCGCCCCCAGCCCGTTCCAGTGCGTGAGTGCCGCGTGCTCGGCCTCCGGACGGAAGCGCTCCGGGGCCAGCTTCAGGACGGCGGGGGTGCCGTCGGCCCGCCGCACCAGCACGACGAGGCTGCTGCGCCCACCCGGCACATGCACCCGCTCGACCGTCAACTCAAGCCGTTCCACGGCCTCTTGGAGGATCTCCGGCAGCCTCGCCAGCCAACCGGACGCCCCGTCGTCACGCACCTCGCCGAGCGCGTTGACCAGCCGCTTCGGCGGTTCGAAAGACATGCGCGAGCAACTCCCTTCCCCGTGACCGTCCCCGTGACCCGCGGACCGTCGGTGTGACCGTGACCGGCTACGCCTTGGGTGTCGCGGACGCTTCGGGCGCCGCGGACCGCTCGGCGAGACCAGGGAAGGCTACGCTGCCGCCGCGCCACCGCACCGCCCGCACCGCCGCCTCCCGCAGCGCGTCCGCCGCCCCCCGCCGCCGCGCCCCCTCGGAGGCCCGCACCAGGTCCGAGTAGACCCCGGCGACCCGGTCCTCGATGTCCGCCGCGAGCCGCGCCGCCGCCGCCGAGTCCGGCACGGGGAAGGGCAGCGCGTAGGCGCCCGCGGACGGCTCGGGCTCGCCGCCGAGGTCACGGACCGTGCGCCGCAGGCCGTCCCGGCGGGAACGGTGCGCGTCGTACGCGGTACGCGCCTCCGCCCTGCGGTCCTCACGGATCCGGCCGCCGACCACGCCGTACCCGTACACGGCCGCGTGCTCGGCGGCCAGCGCCGCCTGGACCGCGGCCAGGAGCTTCTTGTCGCCGTCGTCGCGGCGGCTCGTGCCGGCCATGTCAGTCCTCCGTCAGCAGGTACGCGTGGCCGGCGCCCGCGGCGGCCACCGAGGCGAGCAGGCGGGCCAGTTCGGCGGGGGCGTCGACCAGGGCGGCGGCCCGGCGCCCGGCGAGGTCCCGTTCGGCCGCCGCGAGGGCCCGCACGGTGTCCTTCTCGGAGGCCGGAGCCGTGGCGGACGCCGTCGGGGTGGGCGAGGCGGGCGCCGACGGACGCGCCGGGGCCCCGAAGGCCTTCGCGTGCCGGGCCACCTCGTCCCGCAGCGGGCCGAGCCGGGCGGCCAGGGCCGGATGGGCCGCGAGAGCGGCGTCGTACCGGTCGAGCAGGCCCTCGCTGTCGCGGGCCGCACGCGCCGTGATCCGCTGCGCGGCCGAGGCGCTGCGCGTGCCCCGCGCGCCGCCCGGGGTGGGCTCCCCGGCGTCGGAACAGCCCGTCAGGAGCGCGGCCCCGGCCACCCCGGCCAGCAGGCTCCTTCTTCGCGGCCCGGAGAGGGCCCCAGTGGTCAAAGGCACGGCAGACGTCCTCGGGCAGGTAAGGATGGCAGGAAGGATTCAGCAGGATCGGCGGGAGTAGTGGGCGCAGGCCCGGTGATCACCGTACCTGCGGCCCGCGCCGGGTGGACGGCAACACCCCCCTGGACCGGATACCCTTTGACCTGACACACGACGAGACCACAACAGCACACGCGGCCGAGGAGTCACCCGGATGAGCACCACCCAGAGCGAGAGGCTGCGGTCACTACTGGAACCGCTCGTGAGCTCCCAGGGCCTCGATCTCGAAGAGATCGAAGTGGCATCGGTCGGACGTAAGCGAGTGCTGAGGGTCGTCGTCGACTCCGACACCGGAGCGGATCTGGACCAGGTCGCCGATGTGAGCCGCGCGCTCTCGGCGAAGCTGGACGAGACGGACGCCATGGGCGAGGGCGAGTACGACCTCGAGGTCGGCACCCCCGGCGCCGAGCGCGCCCTGACCGAGCACCGCCACTACGTGCGAGCCGAAGGCCGCCTGGTGAAGTTCCAGCTGGCCGACGAGAGCGAGCTCGTCGCGCGGATCCTGACCGTGGACGACGAGGGCCTGGACCTCGAGGTGCCCGGCGTGAAGGGGCGCAAGCCCACCGCCCGCAGGATCGCCTTCGACGGCATCGCCAAGGCGCGTGTCCAGGTCGAGTTCAACCGTAAGAACAAGAACGACGAAGAGAATGCGGAGGAGGCGTAGCCGTGGACATCGACATGAGTGCCCTGCGGGGTCTGGTGCGGGAGAAGGAGATCTCCTTCGACCTGCTGGTCGAGGCGATCGAGTCGGCCCTCCTCATCGCGTACCACCGCACCGAGGGAAGCCGCCGCCACGCGCGCGTGCGCCTCGACCGCGAGAGCGGCCATGTGACGGTGTGGGCGAAGGAGGACCCGTCCGACCTCGAAGAGGGCCAGGAGGCCCGGGAGTTCGACGACACCCCGTCCGACTTCGGCCGGATCGCCGCCAGCACCGCGAAGCAGGTCATCCTGCAGCGGCTGCGCGACGCCGAGGACGACGCGACGCTCGGTGAGTACGCCGGGCGCGAGGGCGACATCGTGACGGGCGTGGTCCAGCAGGGCCGCGATCCGAAGAACGTGCTGGTCGACATCGGCAAGCTCGAGGCCATCCTGCCGGTGCAGGAGCAGGTCCCCGGCGAGGAGTACGTGCACGGCACGCGGCTTCGCTCGTACGTGGTGCGCGTGGCGAAGGGTGTGCGCGGCCCGTCCGTGACCCTGTCGCGCACGCACCCGAACCTGGTGAAGAAGCTGTTCGCGCTCGAGGTCCCCGAGATCGCCGACGGTTCCGTGGAGATCTCCGCCATCGCGCGCGAGGCCGGGCACCGCACGAAGATCGCGGTCCGCTCGACCCGCTCGGGCCTGAACGCCAAGGGTGCCTGCATCGGCCCGATGGGCGGCCGTGTGCGCAACGTCATGGCGGAGCTGAACGGCGAGAAGATCGACATCGTCGACTGGTCCGACGACCCGGCGGACATGGTGGCCAACGCCCTGTCGCCGGCCCGCGTGACCAAGGTCGAGGTCGTGGACATGGCGGCCCGCTCCGCGCGCGTGATCGTGCCGGACTACCAGCTGTCGCTCGCCATCGGCAAGGAGGGCCAGAACGCCCGCCTCGCCGCGCGTCTCACCGGCTGGCGGATCGACATCCGTCCGGACACGGAGCAGCAGCCGGCCGAATAATCGGTGGCGGTTGCGCGTGGCGACCACAAAGATCACGACAACAACCGTTCGATTTTTGCCCCAAAGGGGTGAGGTCGATACGGGGAGGTAGACTTAACCGTGTCTGGCCGGACGCATGCCCGTGCATGCCCAGAGCGCACGTGTGTGGGCTGCCGGGAGCGAGCGGCCAAGAGCGATCTGCTGCGCATCGTGGTGATCGAGGGCGAATGTGTCCCCGATCCTCGCGGTACGCTGCCCGGCCGGGGTGCGTATGTGCACCCCGCCCTGGTCTGTCTCGACCTGGCGGTCCGCCGCCGGGCGTTCCAGCGGGCGTTCAAAGCCCCTGGCCCGTTCGATACGGAGGCCTTGCGCCACCGCGTCGAGCAGGTAACACCGTAGAACGTGCCGTACGGGACCCCGTGCGGTCCTGGTACCCCCGCGAGTTGGAAGTAGGTCGAGATTGCGATGAGCACTCGATGAGCACGCGATGAGTACGCCCATGAAGTAGCGACGGTCCGGCGTAACCCGGACCTAAAAGGAGCGAAGTGGCTAAGGTCCGGGTATACGAACTCGCCAAGGAGTTCGGGGTGGAGAGCAAGGTCGTCATGGCCAAGCTCCAAGAACTCGGTGAATTTGTCCGTTCGGCGTCCTCGACGATCGAGGCGCCTGTAGTACGCAAGCTGACTGACGCCCTCCAGCAGGGCAGCGGCGGCGGCAAGCCCGCCCCGCGCAAGGCCGCGCCCGCGAAGCCCTCGCCGGCCCGTCCGACCCCGTCTCCGGCGCAGGCCGCCAAGCCTGCTGCTCCGCGCCCGCCGGCTCCCAAGCCTGCCGCCGCGGAGAAGCCCGCTGCCGCCGCCCCGGTGACCCCGGCCGCCGGTCAGCGTCCGACGCCCGGCCCGAAGCCGGCTCCGCGTCCCGCGGCCCCGGCCCCGGCCGTGCCCGAGTTCACGGCTCCGCCCGCGGCTCCGGCCCCCGCTGCCCAGGCCCCCGCGGCCTCCCCGGCAGCCGGTCCGCGCCCGGGTGCCCGTCCCGGCGCCCCGAAGCCCGGCGGTGCCCGTCCGGCCGCTCCCGGCCAGGGTGCTCAGGGTCAGGGCCGTGGCGACCGCGGCGACCGTCAGGGTGCCCCGCGCCCCGGCGGCCAGGGTGGTCAGGGTCAGCGCCCCGGCGCTCGTCCCGCCGGCCCGCGTCCCGGTAACAACCCGTTCACCTCTGGTGGCTCCACCGGCATGGCGCGCCCGCAGGCGCCCCGTCCGGGCGGTGCCCCGCGTCCCGGTGGCGGCCAGGCCGGCCCCGGTGGCCCGCGTCCGCAGGGTGGCCCCGGTGGCGCCCCGCGTCCGCAGGGTCAGGGCGGCGCCCGTCCGACCCCGGGCGGCATGCCTCGTCCGCAGGGCGGTGCCCCGCGTCCCGGTGGTGCCCCCGGTGGTAACCGTCCGAACCCGGGCATGATGCCGCAGCGTCCCGCTGCCGGCAGCCCGCGTCCCGGTGGTGGCCCCGGCGGTGGCCGTGGTCCCGGTGGCGGCGGCGGTCGTCCGGGTGGCGGCGGCGGTCGTCCCGGTGGCGGCGGCTTCGCCGGTCGTCCCGGTGGTGGCGGCGGCGGCTTCGCCGGCCGTCCGGCAGGTCCGGGTGGCGGCGGTGGCGGTTTCGCCGGTCGTCCCGGTGGCGGTGGCGGTTTCGCCGGTCGTCCCGGTGGTGGCCGTCCCGGCGGTCCCGGTGCCCGTGGTGGCACGCAGGGTGCGTTCGGCCGTCCCGGCGGGCCCGCCCGTCGTGGCCGCAAGTCGAAGCGGCAGAGGCGCCAGGAGTACGAGGCCATGCAGGCCCCGTCGGTGGGCGGCGTCATGCTGCCTCGCGGCAACGGACAGTCCGTCCGTCTGTCGCGCGGTGCCTCCCTCACCGACTTCGCGGAGAAGATCGGCGCCAACCCGGCCTCGCTCGTCGCCGTGATGATGAACCTCGGCGAGATGGTCACTGCCACGCAGTCCGTCTCCGACGAGACGCTGAAGCTCCTCGCGGATGAGATGAACTACATCCTCGAGATCGTCAGCCCCGAGGAGGAGGACCGCGAGCTGCTCGAGTCCTTCGACATCGAGTTCGGCGAGGACGAGGGTGGCGAGGAGTTCCTCGTCGCGCGTCCGCCGGTCGTGACCGTCATGGGTCACGTCGACCACGGTAAGACCCGACTGCTCGACACCATCCGCAAGACGAACGTCGTCGCGGGCGAGGCCGGCGGTATCACGCAGCACATCGGTGCGTACCAGGTCTCCACCGAGGTCAACGACGAAGAGCGTCGCATCACCTTCATCGACACCCCGGGTCACGAGGCGTTCACCGCCATGCGTGCCCGTGGTGCGAAGTCGACCGACATCGCGATCCTCGTGGTGGCGGCCAACGACGGCGTCATGCCGCAGACGATCGAGGCGCTGAACCACGCGAAGGCGGCCAACGTGCCGATCGTCGTCGCGGTCAACAAGATCGACGTCGAGGGTGCCGACCCGACCAAGGTGCGCGGTCAGCTCACCGAGTTCGGTCTGGTGGCCGAGGAGTACGGCGGCGACACGATGTTCGTCGACATCTCCGCCAAGCAGGGTCTGAACATCGACTCCCTGCTCGAGGCCGTGGTCCTGACCGCGGACGCCTCGCTCGACCTGCGGGCCAACCCGGAGCAGGACGCGCAGGGTATTGCGATCGAGTCCCACCTCGACCGTGGCCGCGGTGCCGTCTCGACGGTCCTGGTCCAGCGCGGAACGCTGCGCATCGGCGACACGATGGTGGTCGGCGACGCGTACGGCCGTGTCCGGGCGATGCTCGACGACAACGGCAACAACGTCGAGGAAGCGGGTCCGTCGACCCCCGTCCTCGTCCTGGGTCTCACCAACGTCCCGGGTGCCGGCGACAACTTCCTGGTGGTCGACGAGGACCGTACGGCCCGTCAGATCGCCGAGAAGCGTGCCGCTCGCGAGCGCAACGCCAACTTTGCGCGACGCGGCGTCCGGTTCTCCCTGGAGAACCTGGACGAGGCCCTCAAGGCCGGTCTGGTGCAGGAACTCAACCTCATCATCAAGGGCGACGCGTCCGGTTCGGTGGAGGCTCTCGAGTCCTCGCTGCTCCAGCTCGACGTCGGCGAAGAGGTCGACATCCGCGTCCTGCACCGCGGCGTGGGTGCGGTCACCGAGTCGGACATCGACCTGGCGACCGGCTCCGACGCGATCGTCATCGGCTTCAACGTCCGCGCTGCGGGCCGCGCGGCCCAGATGGCGGACCGCGAGGGCGTCGACGTCCGCTACTACTCGGTGATCTACCAGGCCATCGAGGAGATCGAGGCGGCCCTCAAGGGCATGCTCAAGCCGGAGTACGAAGAGGTCGAGCTCGGTACGGCGGAGATCCGCGAGATCTTCCGCTCGTCCAAGCTGGGCAACATCGCCGGTGTGCTCGTCCGGTCCGGCGAGGTCAAGCGCAACACCAAGGCGCGCCTGCTGCGCGATGGCAAGGTCATCGCGGAGAACCTCAACATCTCCGGTCTGCGTCGCTTCAAGGACGACGTCACTGAGATCCGCGAAGGCTTCGAGGGCGGTATCAACCTCGGAAACTTCAACGACATCAAGATCGACGACGTCATCGCGACGTACGAGATGCGCGAGAAGCCGCGCGCCTGATCCGCGCACGGCTCAAGGTCGGGGCCGGTCGGCGGGACGAAATCCCGTCGATCGGCCCCGGCCGTTCCGTGTACGGTTCTGGTGTCCCCGCCAAGTGGTTGGCGGGGCCACGAACCCGAACCGGCGGGACATCCGGACACACATGTATGTGGGGACTCTGTCCTTTGATCTGCTCCTCGGCGACGTTCGCTCGCTGAAGGAGAAACGCTCCGTGGTCCGCCCGATCGTCGCCGAACTCCAGCGCAAGTACGCAGTGAGTGCGGCGGAGACCGGGAACCAGGACCTACACCGCAGGGCCGAGATCGGCCTGGCGATGGTCTCCGCGGACACGGGGCACCTCACCGACGTACTGGACCGGTGCGAGCGTCTGATCGCCGCCCGTCCGGAGGTGGAGCTGCTCTCCGTTCGACGCAGGCTCCACAGCGACGAAGACTGACCGCAAGAGCAAGGCGAAGAAGGAGACGGCGCAGTGGCCGACAACGCGCGGGCGAAAAGGCTGGCGGACCTCATCCGAGAGGTGGTGGCCCAGAAGCTCCAGCGCGGGATCAAGGACCCGCGGCTCGGTACGCATGTGACCATCACGGACACCCGGGTGACGGGTGACCTGCGGGAGGCGACGGTCTTCTACACGGTCTACGGCGACGACGAGGAGCGTGCCGCTGCCGCGGCCGGCCTCGAGAGCGCCAAGGGCGTACTCCGTTCGGCGGTGGGTCAGGCGGCCGGTGTGAAGTTCACGCCGACCCTGGCCTTCGTGGCGGACGCCCTGCCGGACAACGCCAAGGCCATCGACGACCTCCTCGACAAGGCCAGGATCTCGGACGCGAAGGTCCGGGAGGCGTCCGCCGGCGCCGAGTTCGCCGGGGGCGCGGACCCGTACCGCAAGCCCGAGGACGACGAGGACGGCGAAGCCTCGGAATGACGCAGAAGAACACCCCGACGCCCGACGGTCTTGTCATTGTCGACAAGCCGTCGGGCTTCACTTCGCACGACGTGGTGGCCAAGATGCGCGGGATCGCCAAGACCCGCCGCGTCGGCCACGCGGGCACGCTCGACCCCATGGCGACCGGTGTCCTGGTCCTCGGCGTGGAGCGGGCGACCAAGCTGCTCGGCCATCTCGCGCTGACCGAGAAGGAGTACCTGGGCACGATCCGGCTCGGCCAGAACACGCTGACCGACGACGCGGAGGGCGACCTCACGTCGTCCACCGACGCGTCCGGCGTGCGCCGCGAGGCGATCGACGCCGGGGTCGCCAAGCTGACCGGCGCCATCATGCAGGTGCCGTCCAAGGTCAGCGCCATCAAGATCAACGGCGTGCGCTCGTACAAGCGGGCGCGTGAGGGTGAGGAGTTCGAGATCCCGGCGCGGCCGGTCACCGTCTCGTCCTTCACCGTCTACGACATCCGGGACGCGGTCGCCGAGGACGGCACGCCGGTCCTCGACCTGGTCGTCTCGGTGGTCTGCTCGTCGGGTACGTACATCAGGGCCCTCGCCCGGGACCTGGGCGCCGGTCTGGGCGTCGGCGGGCACCTCACCGCGCTGCGCCGCACGCGGGTCGGCCCGTACAAGCTGGACTCCGCGCGGACGCTCGACCAGCTCCAGGAGGAGCTGACCGTGATGCCCGTCGCGGACGCCGCGACCGCCGCGTTCACCCGCTGGGACGTGGACGCCAAGCGCGCGGGGCTCCTGCTCAACGGGGTCCGGCTCGACATGCCCGCGGAGTACGCGGGCGCCGGGCCCGTCGCCGTGTTCGATCCCGCGGGCGTGTTCCTCGCGCTCGTGGAGGAGTCGAAGGGCAAGGCCAAGAGCCTCGCCGTCTTCGGCTGACCCGAAGTGCCCCCACCGTGGAGCGGCCCGCGCCCGTCGGTCGCGGGCCGCTCCACGATCCCCCTCTCCAAGGGTGTATCCATCACCCCCGATCCGTTCACCCCTTCGGGCGGGCGCTCGGAGTGAACCGAGGGAGTGGAAGGGGGCGCGTTCGCCCGGGCGCCTGTCCCACTGATCACCACGCGCCTACCGTCGGTCCTACGGGGCATGGCGGGAGGTTCGACGATGGCGGGACGGGGCCCCCGGGCCGGAGACGGGGACGCGACGGGTCCCGAGGCCGGTCCGCCCCTCGTCCGTGTCCTCGATCTCGCCGGGCGCCTTCGCGGTACCGGTTTCGTCGCGGACGACCGCGGCACCGTCGTCACCAGCCATGAAGCGGTCGACGGCCTCGCCCGCCTCGTGCTGCGGGCCCCCGCCGGTACCACCTGCGTCGCGGGCACCGCCGACATCACCCCGCTGCCCCGCTCCGCGCTCGCGCTCATCCGCACCGACGGGACCGAGGGCCTCGGCCTGCGCCCGCTGCCGGTCGCCGTCCGGGCCCCCGCCCCGGCCGGTTCATATGTGCGGATCGCCGCCGGGGGCTGGCGCGAGGCGCGCGTCCTCGGACACGTCGACGCCACCTACGCCGCGAGCGACCGCGGCCACACGATTTCCGGAGCGATGGAGCTGGCGATCGGCACGGACGGCCGTGACGCGCTGCGGCCCGGCGGCGGTGCCGCCGGAGGACCCGTCCTCGACGCCGCGTCGGGTGCCGTCCTGGCCGTACTGAGCCCGGCCCTCCAGGCGGGTCACCGCGCCGCCGGTCTCGCCGTACCGCTGCGCGAAGCCGCCGCCACTGACCCCGCGGGCCCGCTCGCCGCGCTCCTCGCGCGGAACGCCGCCACCGTGCCGGTCTACGGGGACGAACTCAACCTGGCGGGCGCCCTCCAGCTGACGGCCACATCGGTCGGCTCCGACGGACCGGCCGGCGTCCTCGACCCCGAACCGGTCGAACGGCCCGATGTGGCACGGGAGTTCACTGCCTTCGAGGGGTCGGACGCGGCGGTGCTCGCCCTCGTGGGGGCCCCGGGCAGCGGCCGGACGACGGAGCTCGCCGCGTACGCCGCGCGCCGCGGCCGGGGTGCCCATCCCGCCCCCACCCTCTGGCTGCGCGGCGCCGACCTGCACGGCGACGACCGGAGCGTGGCGGACGCCGCGCGGCGCGCCCTGGTCAGAGCGGGGCGGATCGTCGCGGCGTCGCTGCCGGGAGCCGTGCCCGGAGCGGAGCCTGGGGCCGTGCCCGGAGCCGTGCCCGGACGCACCGGCGCGTCCGGGGGGGCCGAAGGGTGCGGTGGCGCGTGCGGCGGCGGGATCGGTGACGTGTCGCCGGAGCGGATCGCCGCGCCCGCCCGCGCCGCCGGCCGGCCCCTCGTCCTGCTGCTCGACGGGCCTGAGGAGATGCCGCCCGTCCTGGCGCACCGGCTCGCCGAGTGGACCGACGGCACGGCCCGCTGGCTGCGGGACACCGGCGTGCGGCTCGTCGTGGCGTGCCGGGGGGAGTACTGGGAGCGCGCGGGCGAGCTGTTTCCCGCCCGCGCGCTGTACGGGAGGGCCGGGCGGCTGCCCGCGTGTGTGCCGCTGGGGGAGCTGACCGCGGACCAGGCACGCCTGGCGCACGTACGGTACGGGCTGCCCGAGGACGCGCTCGCCGCCCGCGACGCCCGCCACCCCCTCGCGCTGCGGCTCCTCGCCGAGGTGCGGGCCGCGCTGGGCGGGCCTGTGCCGGGCAGCGCCGACCGGGACGCCGTCTTCGCCGCGTACCTCGACCTGATGTGCCTGCGTGTGGCGGTGCGCCTCGCGGCGGTGAACGGGCTGCGGGGGACCGCAGTCCGCAGGCTCGCCGCGCGGGTGTCCGGGCAGGTCCACGAGGCGGCGCGGCGCTGTCTCGGTCCCGGGCAGGGCGAGCTGGACCGGGAGGCGTTCCAGGAGGTGTTCCCGTGGGGCGCGCTGCCGGGGCGCCGCGGCGGGGGCGTCACGGCCTGGGCCCCGGCCGTCCTCGCCGAGGGTGTACTGGTCCCGGCGGGCCGCGGCTACCGGTTCGCGCACGAGGAGGTCGCCGACTGGATCCAGGGCATGCACCTGGACCTGGACGAGGCGCTGCGCGCGCTCGTGCACCGCGAGCGCCAGGCCGGACGGGCGGCGCCCACCGTGCCCGTGCCCCGGCACCGCGCGGGCCCCGTCGTCCAGGCCCTCCTCCTCGTGGAGCGGCAGCGCGGCCTGGCCCAACTCGGCGCGTATCTCACGGAGTTGGCGTTGCGGTCGCTCACGCCGGGCGACGGTGAAGCCTCCTGGTGGGCGGGGCACCTCGTAGAGGAGGCGCTGCTGCGGGTGCCCGACGCCACTCCCTATCTGGACGTCCTCGAGCCGCTCGCCGACCGAGGGTGCCTCGACCCCTCGTTCTGGCGGCGCCTCCCCGTCACGGACGCCGACCGCCTCGCCCTCCTGCGCCGACTCGTCGTGCACGATCCGCCGCCCGGGGACCACGCCCGCCACCTGGACACCGTCGCCGAAATGCTCGCCGCCGACCCGGCCCGCGTCCAGGCCCACCTCACGAGTTGGTTCGACGACGAGCGGCCGCTGCCCGCCCTGCCCGACGCGACCGTCGCCACCGCCGCCCAGGCCCTCCTGCACACCCACCGCCACCGGGGCGTCGACGACCTCACCGAGGCGCTCGCCGACTGCGCGCACCCGCGCGGCGACGAACTCCTCGCCGTGCTCGCCGACGAGGAGCCCTCCGCGCTGTGCCGCGCCGTCGACCGCTGGTCCCACGACGAGCGCCCCGCCCGCCGGGCCGCCGCCGTCACCTACGCCCTGCGCGTCGCCCCGCACGTCACCACGGACGCCGACCGGCGCCTGCTGCGCTACGCCGCGCTCGCCCTGCTCGCCCGCACCACCGACGGCGTCGCGCACGGGGCGGCGCTCTCCCTCCTCGTACGCGACCCGGCGACGCGTGACACGTATCTGGCGCGGGCCCTCGCGCGGTTCGCGGACGGCGATCCCCTGCTGCCCGCGAGCGCGTTCGCGGGCGCTCTGGCCACCCACCCCGAGGCCGTGTTCCGCGCCTTCCACGCGCGCGTGCGGGAGCCCGGGGGCGCGGCCGGCGTGCTGCGCACCCTCGCCGATGTGACCGCGCCCGCCCTCACCCGGCGCGCGGCCGCCCTCGTGCGGGACCTGCCGGCGGACCGGCCCGAGGCGGCGCGGGACGTGGCGGACTACGTCGACCGGTGTCTGGAGCACGGACCGGCCGGCCGGGCGGTGCTCTTCCCGCTCGTCACCGGCCTTCTGCGCACCTGCCCGGCCCCGGTGCGCGCCGCCCTCGCGCCCGTACTGGCGCTGCCCGGCACCGGTGCGTCACGGGCCCTGCGCGCCGAACTCGTCGACGTGCTGCTCGCCCACGAGGACGACCCGGACGTGCTCGACGCCGTCCTGCGGACCGCCGCCCGCAACGCCCCGGACGCCGGCGAGGCCCGCACCCGCGACCTGCTGCGGCGCACCGGACTCCGGCTCGTCCGCACCCCCGAGGGCGCCGCGCGCTTCGACCGCGGGCTCGTCGGGAGCGCCGACGCCGTGCCCGGGTTCGCCGCCCTCGTCGTCCGGTGCCTCGCTCAGGCGCCGGGGGAGTGGGCCGTGCTCGTCGGGCCGAGCGCCCGCCGGGTCATCGAGCGCCTGGCCGGGGTGCGGGTGCCCGCCTGACCTGCTCAGGCCGCTGCGGCGCCTCCCGATGCGGGGCGCGGGCACTCGGCATGGCACTCTTAGACCTGCGTATTCGGCAAAGAGACGTAACGGTCGTACACAGGTTCGCGAGGAGCAATCACCGTGCAGCGCTGGCGTGGCTTGGAGGACATCCCCCAGGACTGGGGGCGCAGCGTCGTCACCATCGGCTCCTACGACGGGGTGCACCGCGGCCACCAGCTGATCATCGGCCGCGCCGTCGAACGGGCCCGTGAACTCGGTGTGCCCGCCGTCGTGGTCACCTTCGACCCGCACCCCAGCGAGGTCGTACGCCCCGGCAGCCACCCCCCGCTGCTCGCCCCGCACCACCGGCGCGCGGAGCTGATGGCCGAGCTCGGCGTGGACGCCCTGCTGATCCTCCCCTTCACCGCCGAGTTCTCGAAGCTGTCGCCGGCCGAGTTCGTCGCGAAGGTCCTCGTCGACAAGCTGCACGCCCGACTCGTCGTCGAGGGCCCCAACTTCCGCTTCGGCCACAAGGCCGCGGGCACCGTCGCGTTCCTCACCGAGCAGGGGGCGACGTACGACTTCGAGGTCGAGGTCGTCGACCTGTACGTGTCCGGCTCGGCCGGCGGCGGCGAGCCCTTCTCGTCGACCCTGACCCGGCGGCTCGTCGCCGAGGGGGACGTGGAGGGGGCGCGCGAGATCCTCGGCCGCCCGCACCGCGTCGAGGGCGTCGTCGTGCGCGGCGCCCAGCGCGGCCGCGAACTCGGCTTCCCGACCGCCAACGTCGAGACGCTCCCGCACACCGCGATCCCCGCCGACGGCGTGTACGCGGGCTGGCTGCACGTCGAGGGCGAGGCGATGCCCGCCGCGATCTCGGTCGGCACCAACCTGCAGTTCGACGCCACCGAGCGCACCGTCGAGGCGTACGCCATCGACCGGGTGGGCCTCGACCTGTACGGCCTGCACGTGGCGGTGGACTTCCTCGCCTATGTGCGCGGGATGGCCAAGTTCGACTCGATCGACGCGCTGCTGGTCGCCATCGCGGACGACGTGAAGCGCTCGCGCGAGCTCATCGAGGCGTACGAGGGCTAGCCGCCGCACACATGTGCCCCAGGTCACATCCTGGGATGTCACATGGGGGCCGCCCTGTCTCGTCAGGTAAGTGTCAGCGCACTTCACGACGGAACAGGGAGCTTGTCATGGAACCCCGTCTCAACATGTTCGCCAGCAAGGCCGCGGTCGGTTTCGTGAAGCGGCTCGTCGCGGCGCACGCACCGCTCGCCGACGCGGGCCTGCCCGCCGCGACACAGGAACTGGTGAAGATCCGGGCCAGCCAGATCAACGGCTGCTCGGGCTGCCTCGACATGCACACCAAGGAAGCCGTCGCCGCGGGGGAGACGCCGCAGCGGCTGATGCTCGTCGCGGCCTGGCGCGAGGCCAAGGTCTTCACGGAGGCGGAGCGCGCCGCGCTGGAACTCACCGAGCAGGGGACGCGTCTCGCCGACGGCGCCGGGGTCTCCGACGAGGCCTGGGCGAACGCGGCCAAGCACTTCGACGAGGATCAACTGGCCGCGCTGGTCTGCCTGATCGCGGGCATCAACGCGTTCAACCGCCTGAACGCGATCGTGCGGCAGCCCGGCGGGGACTACGAGGTGGGGATGGCGTCGCCCCTGGAGTGAGGGGCGGGCCGGGTCCGGTGCGTTGCCGGGTGCGGACCGTCGGTGGCCGCTCGCGCAGTTCCCCGCGCCCCTTAAGGGGCTCAGGTCTTGCGCCCCTGAAAGGGGCGCGGGGAACTGCGCGACCAGCCCACCACAACCCGCAGACGCTAATCCACCCCCCGGGCGAGAGCCCAATGGCAGGCCACCTGTGACCCGCCACCCCCCGAAAGCACCGGCAGATCCACCGTCCGGCAGGACTCCGCGACGCCGGCCCGCTCCGCCTCGCCTCCGGCCAGGACCTGGCACCGCGCGTGGAAGCGGCAGCCGCCGGGGATGCGGGACGGGTCAGGGGGCTCGCCCGTGAGGACCACCGGGTCGCCGGGCGCCTCCGGCAGGACCGACAACAGCGCCTGTGTGTACGGATGCTGAGGTGCCGTCAGGACATCCTCCACCGTTCCCGTCTCCACGATCCGGCCCAGGTACATCACCGCCACCCGGTCCGCGATGTTCCAGGCCAGGCCGAGGTCGTGCGTCACCACCAGCGCGGCCAGGCCGAGTTCGTCCCGCAGGCGGAGCAGCAGGGCCAGGATCTCGCCCCGCACGGACGCGTCCAGGGAGGCCACCGGCTCGTCGGCGACGATCAGTTCGGGCTCCAGGACCAGCGCGCCCGCGATGACCACGCGCTGGCGCTGGCCGCCCGATAGTTCGTGCGGGTAGCGCAGGAAGAAGCGCTCCGGGGGGCGAAGTCCCGCCCGGGACAGGGCATGTGACACCGCCTCGCGCTCGTCTCCGGCGTACCCGTGGATCCGCAGGCCCTCGGCCACGGCCTCGTACACGGTGTGCCGCGGGTTCAGGGAGCCGCTGGGGTCCTGGAGGACCAGCTGGGCGCGCTTGCGGTACGCCTTGAGGGCGCGCGAGGAGTAGTCGAGGGGCTTCCCGTCGAACGTGACCCGGCCGGACGTCGGCGGGACCAGGCCGAGCAGGGACCTGGCGAGCGTCGTCTTGCCGCAGCCCGACTCGCCGACGAGCGCCACGATCTCGCCCGGCGCGATGTCCAGGTCGACGCCGTCCACGGCCCGCGCGGGGTCCGCGCCCCGGCGGCCCGGGAAGGTCACGTGCAGGGCGCCGGCGGTCAGCAGGGGGGACGTACTGCTCGTCATGCTGTGGTGCTCCTTGCGTCGGTGACGGCGGCGCCCACGTGCACGCAGGCCGCCCGCCGTCCGGGCTCCGCGTTCCGCAGCTCCTGGTCCTCGGTGGCGCACACGTCGAGCGCCACCGGGCAGCGCGGGTGGAACGTGCAGCCCGTGGGCAGGGCCGACGGGTCGGGCGGGTCGCCGGGCAGACCGCGCGGCGCGAACCGGGACGCCACGTCGCCGATGCGCGGGAACGCCGCCGACAGGGCTTTCCCGTACGGGTGCCGGGCGTTCTCGTAGACCTGGGAGGCCGGGCCCTCCTCGACGACGCGGCCCGCGTACATCACCGCGAGCCGGTCGCAGGTGTCCGAGAGGACGGCCAGGTCGTGGCTGATCATGACGAGGCCGAGGTCCTGGTCGGAGACGAGCTGTTCGATCAGGCGCAGGATCTGCGCCTGGATCATCACGTCGAGGGCGGTCGTCGGCTCGTCCGCGATGATCAGGCCCGGGTCGCAGGCGAGCGCCATCGCGATCATCACGCGCTGGCGCTGCCCGCCGGACAGCTCGTGCGGATACGCGTCCGCGCGGGCCGCGGGCAGGCCGACGTGCTCAAGGAGCTCGCCGACCCTCTTCTTCGCGCCCGACGGCGTCGCCTTCTTGTGCAGCAGGATCGGCTCGGCGATCTGGTCGCCGATGCGGTGCACCGCGTTCAGCGAGTGCATGGCGCCCTGGAACACGATCGAGGCGCCGGCCCAGCGCACCGCCCTGACCTGCCCCCACTTCATGGTGAGGACGTCCTCGCCGTTCAGCAGGATCTCGCCGGAGACCTTCGTCCCGGCGGGCAGCAGACGCAGCAGCGCGAGCGCGAGCGTCGACTTGCCGCAGCCGGACTCGCCGGCGATGCCGAGCTTCTGGCCGGCCTCGACACTGAGGTCCACACCGCGCACGGCCCGCGCCCCGCCCGCGTACGTCACTTCGAGGTTTCTGACGTCGAGAAGGCTCACCTGGCCACCCTCAGCTTCGGATTGAGGACGGCTTCGACGGCGCGGCCGCACAGCGTGAACGCGAGCGCGACGAGGGCGATGGCGAGCCCGGGCGGCGCCAGGTACCACCAGTCGCCCGCGCTGACCGCGCCCGCCTCGCGCGCGTCCTGGAGCATGCCGCCCCACGACGTGATCGTCGGGTCGCCGAGGCCGAGGAACGCGAGCGTCGCCTCCGTCAGGATCGCGCTGGAGATCACGAGGGTGGTCTGAGCGAGGACGAGCGGCATCACGTTCGGCAGGACGTGCCGCTGCATGATGTGCCCGTGCCCGCCGCCGAGCGCGCGGGCGCGTTCGATGTACGGCCGTGACTCCACGGCCAGGGTCTGGGCGCGGACCAGGCGTGCCGTCGTGGGCCAGGTCGTCACGCCGATCGCCAGGATGACCGTCCAGAGGGAGCGGGACATCACGGTCGCGAGCGCGATGGCGAGGACCAGCGTCGGCATCACCAGGAACCAGTCGGTGACCCGCATCAGGACCGTCGAGTACCAGCCACGGAAGTGGCCCGCGACGATCCCGACGACCGTGCCGATCGCCACGCACAGGAACGCGGCGAGCAGCCCGACGGTGAGGGACACGCGCGCTCCCCACACCAGGAGGGCGAGCACGCTGCGGCCGAACTGGTCGGTGCCGAGCGGGAATTCACCGCTGGGAGCTTCGAGCGCGCCGCCCGGTGCGTCGGTGACCGACTGGGAGTCCGCGCCGACGAGCAGGGGCGCGCACAGTGCGACGAGGGCGATGACGACAAGCCCGGCGAGACCCCACAGGCCGCTCCTGTGCGTGCGGTACTCGCGCCAGAAGCGGGCGGCGGACCGGCGCTTACGGGCGCGCGCCAGGGCCCGCGCGCTCTTGGCGGCCGGCGGCGGCACCGGCGTGTTGTCGAGGTCGGTGTCGAGGTCGGTGTTCGTGTCGGCAGTCATCGGCCCACCCGGGGATCGAGCAGCGGATACAGCACGTCGGCGAGGGTGTTCGCGAGGATCACCGCGGTGGCGAAGACGAAGAACAGGCCCTGGACGAGCGGCAGGTCGGGCACGCTGAGTGCCGAGTAGAAAAGCCCGCCGAGGCCCGGCCAGGAGAAGACCGTCTCGACGAGGATCTGCCCGGCGACGACATGCCCGAGGTTCACGAACATCAGCGTGAAGGTGGGCAGCATCGCGTTCGGGACGGCGTGCTTGCGGCGTACGACGTCGTCGCGCAGGCCCTTCGCGCGCGCCGTCGTCAGATAGTCGCTGCCCATCTCGTCGAGCAGCGAGGAGCGCATCACCAGGAGCGTCTGCGCGTAGCCGACCGCCACCAGTGTGATCACCGGCAGGACGAGATGGTGCGCGACGTCGACGACGTACGCGAAGCCGGTCTCGCCGCCCGACTCCAGGCCGCCCGTCGGGAACAGGCCCGGGATCGGGCCGAGGCCCACTGAGAACACGATGATGAGGAGCAGGCCCAGCCAGAACGACGGGACCGAGTAGAGCGTGAGCGCGAACGCGGTGTTGAAGCGGTCGCTGCGCGATCCGTTGCGCCAGGCGGTGCGGGTGCCCAGCCAGATGCCGAGCGCGGTGTAGAGGACGTACGCCGTGCCGGTGAGCAGCAGCGTCGCCGGGAGCGCCTCGGAGATCTTGTCGATGACCGGGGCGTGGAACTGGTACGACGTGCCGAAGTCGCCGGTCAGCGCGTCCCCGATGTAGTTCGTGAACTGCTGCCACATCGGCAGGTCGAGGCCGAACTGGTGCCGCAGCGACTCCAGTTGCTGCGCGGAGACGCGGCGGCCGCCGGTCATCTGCTTCACCGGGTCGCTGGGGATCAGCCGGAACAGGAAGAAGCTGGTGACCAGGACCGCGAAGAGCGAGACGACCGCCCCCGCGATCTTGCCCGCCACGTACTGGAGATAGGCCTTGGTGTTGCGCGCCCGTGGACCGCGGGCCGCCGACGGCCCGGCCTGAGCCGGGCCGTCGGTGTCCGCACTCTGCACGAGCGCCGGAGTGCTCTCTGCTGTCATGGGGAACTCTCGTTACTCGTGCGGTACCGGGTGCCGCTATTCGCGCTCGTCCGCAGTGGTGCGCCGGCGCCTCGCGAGGAGCAGCCCGCCGCCGCCGAGGACGACCACGGCCGCGACGATACCGATGATCACGCCGGTCGAGCCGGAACCGCCGCCGGTGCCGTTCGAGTCGCTCGTGCTGTCCGCGGGAACGGCCGACCACCAGCTCCAGTACCCGTCCTGGCCGTAGATGTTGCCGGCCGCGGTGGGCATGGTCCGGATCGACTTGATCTGGTCCGTGCGGTAGGCCTCGACGGCGTTCGGGTACGCGATGACGTTCATGTAGCCCGAGTCGTACAGCCACGACTCCATCTGCTTGACGATGCCGGCGCGCTTGGCCGGGTCGTACTCGGCGAGCTGCTTCTTGTACAGGCCGTCGAACGTCTTGTCGCAGATGAAGTTGTCCGTCTGCGCGGTCTCCTTGGCCTTGACGGGCAGGGCCGCGCAGGTGTGGATGCCGAGGACGAAGTCCGGGTCGGGGTTGACCGACCAGCCGTCGAACGCGAGGTCGTACTCACCGGCGTACCAGGGCACCGACACGTCGTCGAGGCAGTCGACCTTCAGGCCGATGCCGAGCTTGCCCCACCACTCCTTGAGGTACTTGCCGATCGCCTTGTCGTTCGGGTCCGTGGCGTGGCACAGGATGCGGAGGTTGAGCGGCTTGCCGTCCTTGCCGACGCGCTCGCTGCCCTTCATCCGGTAACCGGCCTCGTCGAGCAGCTTCCCCGCCCGCGTGGGGTCGTAGCCGAGGGCCTGGCTGCCGGACGGCTTCCAGAAGTAGTCGCCGAAGCGCGGCGGGATGTACCCCTCGCCCTCGACGGCGTGGCCCTGGAAGACCTTGTCGACGATCGTCTTGCGGTCGACCGCCATGAACAGCGCCTGGCGCACCTTCTGGTCGAGAAGGGCCTTGTTGCCGTTGCCGAACTTCTTGCCGTCCTTGGTCTGCGCGCCCGGATTGGTGGCGAGCGCGAAGAAGCGGCGGCCCGGGCCCTCGTTGACCTTGATGTTCTTCTCGCCCTGGAGCGAGGCCGCCTGAGCGGGCGTCAGGGCGGGAGAGCCGGCCACGAAGGAGACCTCGCCCTTGCGCAGGGCGGCGACCGCGGCGTCCTGGTCCTTGTACGTCTTGAAGACGACCTCGTCGAACTTGGGCGCCCCGCGCCAGAAGCTCTTGTTGGCCTTCAGCTTCACGTACTGGTCGACCTTGTAGTCGGTCAGGACGAACGGGCCGTTGCCGACGACGGGGAAAGTCTTGTCGTTGTTGAACTTCGAGAAGTCCTTGACGTCCTTCCAGATGTGCTCGGGCACGATCGGGACGTCGAGCGCGGCCATGGTGGCCTGCGGCTTCTTCAGCTCGATGACCAGCTGGGTGGGGCTCGGAGCGGTGACCTTCTTGAAGTTGGAGACGAAGCTGCCGTTCGCCGTCGCGGCGCCCTCGTCCGTCATGATCTTGTTGAAGGTGAAGGCGGCGTCGGCCGCCGTGGCCTGCTGCCCGTCCGACCACTTCGAGTCGGACCGGATGGTGTAGGTCCAGGTGAGCTTGTCCGCCGACGGCTTCCAGGCGGTGGCGAAGCCCGGGACCGCGTGGTTGTCGTTCGGGTCGTAGTTGGTCAGGTACTCGTACATCATCCGGTGGATGCTCGTACTGACCAGTCGCTGGGCGAGGAACGGGCTCAGAGAGTCGACGCTCTGGGCGAGCGCGACGGTGAGGACCTTCTTGCCGCCGTCGGCCGCCTTGGCCTCTTGGGGCGCGGGGTTGAGCGGCGTGGCGAGGCCGGCCGTCAGGGTGAACGCCGCGGCGCCGGCCGCCAGCAGGACCCGCGGGGTCCGGCGGGGCGCGCGACGGGGGGAACGGGAGAAGAGCGGAGCGTGTGCTCTCTGTGCCTTCTTGGGCTGATCTTGTGTGTCCATGGCTCGATGACCTCGCGTCGTTGCTCGCGCAGGAGTGGCAGGTTGATCATGGGACGCCAGCTGGTTGATGTGTGTGTCTATCAGCGGCGGTCTGCGCACGTCAACGGCGCATGAACCCCATGTGGCCTGCGGAAATAACGAGTTGACCCGCATTTCACGCACATTGGTCGAGACCTCTGACGCCTGGCAGGCCAGGGCGTGATGCCCTTGGCGCACCTTATGCGTTTTTGATGGGGTGTTATGTGTTTATGGGGCGAGCTCCGTCGAGTGTGTCGGAGAACGCCCAGGGCCCGCACCTGTGGTGACGGTGCGGGCCCTGGGCGCTCGGAGTCGTGCTGCGTGGCGTTGCTTTGCGGTGTTACTGCTGAGGCGGCTGCGGCTGCGGCTGTTGCTGCTGTGGCTGCGCGCCGTACGGGGGTGCGGGCTGCTGCTGCCAGCCCTGCGGGGGGCCGGGCTGCGGCTGCGCGGGGGCGCCGGGCTGCGGCTGGGCCTGCTGGGGCGGGTACGGCTGCGGCTGGGCGGGGGCGCCGGGCTGGTTGGGCTGCTGCGGGTACGGCTGACCGGGCTGACCGGGGTACGGCTGGCCGGGCTGACCCGGGAACTGCTGGCCCGGGGCGGGCTGTTGACCCGGAACGGGCTGCTGGCCCGGGTACGGCTGCTGCCCGGGGTACGGCTGCTGCTGGTGACCCGGCACCGGCGGAGCCATGGTGGGCGGCGGGTTCCCGTCCGACGTCCACAGGCCCTGCTGCTGCTGGGCCCGCGCGAAGTCCTCCGCGACCATCGCCGAGAGGTTGAAGTACGCCTCGCGCACCTTCGGCCGCATCATGTCGAGGTCGACCTCGGCGCCGGCCGCCAGGTGTTCGTCGAACGGCACCACCACGACGCCGCGGCAGCGCGTCTCGAAGTGGGACACGATGTCGTCCACCTTGATCATCTTGCCGGTCTCGCGGACCCCGGAGATGACCGTGATGGAACGCGACACCAGGTCCGCGTACCCGTGCGCCGACAGCCAGTCGAGCGTCGTACTGGCGCTGCTCGCACCGTCCACGGACGGCGTCGAGATGATGATCAACTGGTCGGCGAGGTCGAGGACTCCACGCATCGCGGAGTACAGCAGACCGGTGCCGGAGTCGGTCAGGATGATCGGGTACTGCTTGCCGAGCACGTCGATCGCGCTGCGGTAGTCGGTGTCGTTGAACGTCGTCGAGACCGCCGGGTCCACGTCGTTCGCGATGATCTCCAGGCCGGACGGCGCCTGCGAGGTGAACCGCCGGATGTCCATGTACGAGTTCAGGTGCGGGATCGCCTGCACCAGGTCGCGGATGGTCGCCCCGGTCTCACGGCGCACCCGGCGGCCTAGCGTGCCGGCGTCCGGGTTGGCGTCGATGGCGAGGATCTTGTCCTGGCGCTCCGTGGCGAGCGTCGAACCGAGCGCGGTCGTCGTGGTCGTCTTGCCCACGCCGCCCTTGAGGCTGATGACGGCGATCCGGTAGCAGGACAGGACCGGCGTGCGGATCAGGTCGAGCTTGCGCTGCCGCTCGGCCTCCTCCTTCTTGCCGCCGAGCTTGAAGCGCGCGTTGCCACCGCCGGGGCGGGTGCTCTTCGCCTTCTGCTTCTTGTTGTTGAGCAGTCGGTCGGCCGACAGCTCCACGGCCGCCGTGTAACCGAGCGGCGCGCCACCGACGTTCGTGGGCGTGCGCTGGTCGTGCTGCACGGGCTGCGGCCAGGCGCCACCGGTACGGGGGTCGGCGGCGGGCATGGGCTGACCCTGCTGACCGGGGTACGGCTGACCGGGCTGGTCGGGCTGACCCTGCTGGGCGTACGGCGGCTGAGCGTGCTGGCCGGGCTGGGATTCGGGGTGCTGGGCCTGGGCCTGGGCGTGGGGCTGTGGCGCGGGCTGCTGCGGGTGCGGCTGCTGGCCTGCGACGGGCTGCTGCGGGTTCTGCTGCGCCGGGAGCTGCGGGGCGGGCTGGCCGGGAACGGGCGCGCCGGGCTGCGGCTGCGGGAAGCCGTAACCCGCACCGGGCTGGGCCTGGGGCTGCGCTTGCGGTTGCGGGAACCCGTAACCGCCCTGCGGGGCCTGCTGGTTGGGGGCGACCGGTGCCGGTGGCGTCGGCTGGGGGAAGCCGTAGCCCTGCTGCGGGGCGCCGGGCGCGGGCTGCTGCGGGAAGCCGTAACCGCTCTGCGGCGCGGGCGGGGTGTTCTGCCCGGGCCAGCCCTGCGGCGCGGGCGCCCCCTGGGCCGGAACCGGTGCGGCCGGCTGGGCCTGCGGCTGCTCCGGCGTCGCGGTGGGCGTCGGCGCGGGCCACTGCGGGGCGGCGGTGGGGGCCGCGGGCTGGAACGCCGGGGGCAGCGGAGGGACGCCCTCCTGCGGCACGGGCGGCGGGGCCCACGCGGCGGGGGCACCCTGCGCTTCCTCGGGGGTGCCGGGGGCGGGGGAGTTGACGTCGGCGCCTTCGCCCGCGTCCGCGCTGACGTCGGCAGCGGTGTCGGCGTCGGGGGCGGCCTCGCTGTCGGTGCCGGTCTCGGCGTCCTCGTCGGCGTCGGCATCGGAATCGGCGGAGGAGCCCGTACCGGCGTCGTCCGAAGCGTCGCCCGTCACCGCGTCGTCCCCGGCGCCGTCCACGCTCTCGTCCGCGTCGGGCGCGGCAGGGGCGATGGCGACCACGGCGAAGTCACCGGAGTCGTCGGAGCCACCCGAACCACTAGAGCCAGAGCCAGAGCCAGAGCCAGATCCAGAGTCAGAGCCGCCGGCGGCCGAGCCGTCGACATCGGCGCCGCCCGCCTGCTCCTCCGTCGTCGCTTCAGCCTTCTGCTCGTCCTTCGCGGCCAGCTCGGCGAACTCCCGCTTCAACGCGGCCGCGGAGAACCGCATCGTCGCGCCGCTCTCCAGATCCCCGGTCCCGGAACCCGCCTCGGGCCCGGGGTTCGCGGCGGCGGCCGCGTAGGGCGTGTACGGCGCGGGAGGCGCCGGGGGCGCGACGGGCGTAGGAGCGGGAGGCGCCGGAGGCGGAGGCGTGGCCGAGGGAGTCTCGCCCGTGCCGGACGACGCGTTCTGCGTGTACCAGGCCGGTGGGGCGTAGTCGATGGTGAACTCGCCCGTCGTCTCAGTGGCGGACTCCGCGTCGGAGTGATCATCCCCGGGTGTGTCCCAGCCCCCGCGGACTCCGTTCCGATCGCTGTTCACAATGCCTCCTGGTGTGGTCGAGCACCCTCGTGCCGTGGTGGGGGGCGACCGTTCCTGTCGTCCGATCCGCCGCGCTCTTCCCCTGGGACGCGTACGAGCCGCTCATGGGTTCACGCGCGCGTCTTGTCCCAGCCTAATCACCAAATCCACGAGCACGGCAGGCCCGTCCGTCTCTCCGGAGCCGCCTGCCAGGTCACACGCGGCCAACAAGTGATGCCCAAGCGATACGGAAGTGACGAACACCCCGCAGTCCGGCGCACGCAAACTGCCCGAATAGGCCGCAAAGGGGAACGAGTTCGATCGCCGAAGGCGCCCGGGGCGGGCCCCGGGCCGGCCTCAGTCCATCCGGCGTGCGTTACCCAACAATCCGGTCTCGGCGTCGGTCGCCTGGGTCATCACGTACTGGCGGTCGCGATCGGTACACCACAGAGTGACGCCGTCGGCGAGCGTGGGCAGGGACTCCCACTCCGCGCGCGGCAGGCCGATGACACGGCCGATCTCCGCCGCCTCGTCCGGCGACACCCGCTGGACCCCGACGAGCCGCGCCTGCCGCATCAACCGCGGCGCCACCGGGCTCAGATAGGGCAGCAGCGTCAGCACGGACTGCCACGGCGCCGAGGCCACCCGCCCGCGCGGCGGACGCATACCGCAGTCCCGCACCACGAGCACCGGACCGCCCGCCGACGCGCCCTGCGGCGGCACCCGGCCGACGTCGTGCACCGTCATGCCGGACTGGCCGCCACCGACCGCCTGCACCATCTGGGCCCAGGCCTGCGCCCGCCCGGTCTCCACCGCGACCCGCGCCCCGGTCGCCGCGGCCCGCAGCGCGAGCACCTGCGCCGTCCACAGACCGCCGATGAGCACCATGTCGTACGGCGTCGGCCTGTTCACCCCGAGCACGGCGGGCTGGCCGTCCGCGTCCACACCGACGACGACTCCGTCGTCACCGATGGGCAGCGCGAGCGTGTCCAGCTGCTCGACGGACAGGGTGTGCCGCTGGTGACGCGGCCCGAAGAGGCCGAAGCCGGTGCGGGCGCGGTCACCGGCGGCGGGCGTGGCAGGCGCACCCGCGTTGCCGCTCCCGATCCCGTTACCGTTCCCGTTTCGGTTCCAGGAACTGCCGTCCCAGGCTCCTGCTCCGGCCGGGGGAGATGACGTCATGGCCATCAGCGCGCACCTCCGAGGGGCAACGTGGCGAGAACTCCGGGCAGTTGTTCGCGGTCGAGCCGCACAAGGCCCGTTCTCGCCTGCCGGGCCGCGGTCTCCAGGGAGCGCCGGGCCGTGGTCAGCTCGCTGTCGCTGCGTCCCGTGATCCGCATGTGGCCCGCGAGCCGAATGTCCCGCTGGTCACCGCGGGACAGCGTCAGGCTGAACGTCGTGGCCAGCGCGGGCACCGTCGTGAGCAGCGCGACCAGCTGGTGCAGCGCGGGCCCGGAGCCACCGAGCTGGGGCCAGCGCCGCACCCAGTACGTGGTGTGCCTGCGGTTGTCGCAGCGCCAGCTGCGGCCCGACTCCTCGGTCCTGCGCTGCGGCGCCTCGCTCCGCCCGGCCTGCGCCGTCACCATCGGGTTGGCGCACGCCGACGTCGCGACGGCGGCCGTCAGCTCCTCCTCCGTCAGCACGCTGGCGCGGAACCCCGCGCCGGTCAGCCGGCTCGCGAGATGCTGCGCCGCGCGGGCCACGCACTTCTGCGCCCCCAGGGTGCCGCCGCCGCGCGCGGCCACCGCCTCCGGGCACAGCTCGGGGTCGAGCTTCAGGGCGATCCACGTGATGCGGACCGCGGGGGAACCGGTCTGGGCCTGCAGCGGCGCGTAGTTGCTCACCGCCACGGACTGTTGCGGCAGGTGCAGCGCGGGCGCGGGCTGCGTGTGCAGCACGATCTGTGCCGATTCCAGGTGGATTCCGTCGACTTCGAGGGCGTCCCGCACGATCCCGATGGGCAGCGGTCGCCGGGAACGCTCGGCCCGCAGGGCGGTGGCGTCCGACTCGACCTGGAGCACGGCCGTCAGGAAGCCGCCGTCGCCCACCATGCCGATGGGGCGCTGGTCGCGGTCGTCCCCCCGGCTGTAGCTGTACGTCCGCAGCGCGGGGTCGCACTCGACGGCGGGCGCGAGACCGGGCTCCGTGCCGGGCGGGACCGGCGTGCTCGCCGCACGGCGCCTGCGCGCACGCAGGGCCAGGACGGTGCCGAGCCACTCCGGCAGCGACCGCCCCCGGCGGCGTACCACCGCGAAGAGGACGAGGATCGCGGCGACGACGCCCGCGGGCACCAGGGCCAGCGGGCCGGCGACCCAGCCGCCGACGAGCAGCGCCGCGGCGAGCTCGATCATCACCATCTGCTGAAGCCGGAACGATCCCGTCCGTCCGGAACGCGACTTCAGATGCAGCGACACCGGACCACCGGTCGCCACCGGAGGGCCGGCGGGCCCGCCGGCCCGCGTCGCCGGCGCACCGTCTCCCCGTCCCGGCCGGCCTGCCGACCGCGACCGGGATTGCGACCGTGACCGGGTCCGCGTTGCGGAAGCCATCACTCCAAACCCCCCGAACTCTCCCGAAAATCCCTGACGCACAGGGTCTTTGAAGGCCCCAGCACCCTACCCGTCCCACACGCACAAGCACGCAACAGGCATAGTAGGGGCCGGGTCTGACAACGGAGGGCGGGGGACGCAGGTACCCCCGAGCGCTGCACGGGGAGAAGCGGACACAGATGGCATCACGGCGGGACGAACTCAACGCCTACACCTTCGCGAAGCGTCGTACGCTCGCGTCCTTTCTCCAGCCCTCACCCTCCGGATCGGAGGAAGGGGCCCCGAAACCGCTGCGTGCGGTGATGCCCGGCGTGATCGTCGGCGTCGTCGTCCTCGCCGTGTTCGGGGCGTGGGGGATGTTCAAGCCGACAGCGCCGCCCAAATGGGATGAACTCCACAAGAACGTGATCGTCGCGAGCAAGTCGACGACGCGGTACGTGGTTCTGATGACGGACGGCAAGAAGCAGCTGCACCCCGTCCTCAACATGGCCTCGGCCAAGCTCCTCGTGGACCCGAGCAACAACCCCCCGGTGACGGTGTCCGAGGACGTGCTCGACAGCGGCAAGATCCCGCACGGCGCCACGATCGGCATCCCGTACGCCCCCGACCGTCTGCCGGCGGACTCCGAGGCGGAGTCCGCGAAGCGCTGGGCCGTCTGCGAGCGCCCGGGCGAGGGCGGCCGCGCCATCCAGAAGGCGGCGTTCGTCCTCGCGAAGCGTGACCTGGGCAAGACCGAAGGCCCCGAGTCGAAGCTGCGCGGCGGCGACCTCATGTACGTCGTCGGCCCGGACAAGGCCAAGACCGAGTACGTCGTCGACGCCCACGGCACCGCCTACTCCATCGAACAGGGCACCGACAAGGAACAGCTCCTGCGCGCCCTGGGCATCAACCTCCCCGCCGGCCAGAAGCCGGAGCGCGTCTCCAGGGACTGGCTGGACACCCTCAACAAGGGAACGCAGATCTCGTTCCCGAAGCTCGACGGCACCCCCGGCGCCGCCGCCCGGACGAACAGCACGCTGGACGGCACCGCGAACCGCGTCGGCATGGTCCTCAAGACGCCGAGCCAGTACTACGTCGTCCTGCCCCACACGGTCGCCCCGGTCACGGACTTCACCGCCCACCTGCTCCTGGGCAGCCCTGGTGACCCCCTCGGCCAGAACGGCGAGCCGCTCAAGGTGGGCCCCGGCGCCATCGTCGCCGGCCAGAGCTTCGGGCCCGCCGACTGGCCGAAGTACGAGCCGAAGACGGTCAACGAGGCCACCACCGCAGCCGGTAGCCGCAACACCGTCTGCAACGTCCTCGACAAGGTCGACCCCGGCAGCGGCGCCACCACCCTCAGCACGTGGGCCGGCAAGCACTTCCCCGCCCCCCTGCCCGTCGGCTCCTCCAGCGCCTACGTCACGGCCGGTTCGGGCCAGCTCTACCGTCAGTTCACGGGCACCGAGACCAGCGTGGGCCCCGTGTTCCTCGTCACCGACACGGGCCTGCGTTACGCGATGCAGTCCAACAGCGACAGCGGCGCCGACGACTCGGGCATCGGCACCACGGAGAAGGAGCGCAAGGACCTGCGTTCGGAGGCCAAGTTGGCGGTGACGAGGCTCGGCTACGACAAGGTCGACCCGGCGCCGATCCCGCTCGCCTGGTCGCAGTTCCTGCCCACGGGCCCGCGCCTGTCCACCACTGCGGCCAGCCAGCCGCAGGGCTCCTAGGGCGGGGGACACGATGGCGTACGCATCAGCGTCAGGAAAGTCCGCGCCGGCGTGGACGCGTAAGGCGGCGCTCGTCGGCGCGCTGGCAGTGACGGTGACCACCACCGTGATCCTGCCCGCGGGCCCGGCGGCGGCCGACGGCGAGCAGTGCACCTTCGGCCCGAAGAACCCGAAGTACGCGGGCCGCCCCTGGTCGCTCCAGCGCGTCCTCCTGGACGACCTGTGGAGCGAGACCAAGGGCAAGGGCGTCAAGGTCGCCGTCATCGACACGGGCGTCGACGTCAAGAACCCACAGCTCAGGGGAGCCGTCGACACGTCGCTCGGCAAGAACGAGATGCTCCCGAACCTCAAGGACGCCGACGGCAACAAGATCGCGCGCGGCAAGGAGGACGGCACCACCGACACCGTGGGCCACGGCACGCGCGTCGCCGGCATCATCGCCGCACGCCCGGCCAAGGGCACCGGCTTCGTCGGCCTCGCCCCCAAGGCCACGATCATCCCGATCCAGCAGAACGACGCCGACGGCCACGGCACGGCCGAGACCCTCGCGAAGTCCATCCGCTACGCGATGTCCGTCGGCGCCCAGGTCATCAACATCTCCCAGGACACGGCGAACGCGGTCAGGCCTGCCCAGGCGCTGCAGGACGCGGTCAACGCGGCCCTCGACGCCAAGATCGTGGTCGTCGCCTCGGCGGGCAACGACGGCCTTGACGGCAAGGTGCAGACGACGTACCCGGCCTCGTTCCCCGGCGTCCTCGCGGTCGCCGCGTCGGACCGCAACAACGAACGCGCCGCGTTCTCCCAGTCCGGCGACTTCGTGGGAGTGGCGGCGCCGGGCGTCGACATGGTCTCCACGGTCCCGGGCGGCGGCCACTGCTCCGACAACGGCACCAGTTTCTCCGCCCCGTACGTGGCCGGGGTCGCCGCCCTCGTCAAGGCGAAGCACCCCGACTGGACGGCGGCCGAGGTCGTCGCCCAGATCGAACAGACCGCGGAACGCTCGATCGCCGGCCACGACCGCCTCGTCGGCTGGGGCGTCGTCGACCCGCTCCGCGCGGTCACGGAGGACCCGGACCACCCGATCGAGACCCCGTCGGCCCACGAGGGGGTCACCCGGGCGAAGGCTCCCGAAGTGGCGAAACTCCACTTCGGCGAGACGGCGGACCAGCGCGACACCCGCCTCGCCACGTACACGGTCGTCGGAGCCGCCGTGCTCGTGGCGGGCCTGGGCGGCGCGTCCGTGGCGGTACGGGACGCACGACGCCGGAGCCGGAAGGCGGCCGGCGGGGCGTGACGGTGATGCTCACTTCGCGGCGGGGCGGGTGCTGAAGTGCTGTTGAGGGTGCTGTGGTTGCTGAGGTCCCTGAGATCCCTGAGGCCCCTGAGGTCCGGGGCCTTCGGCAACCGCGGCCTTGGGTAACGGAGTTCGCGAACTGGCGAATTCTCCCCTTGTGTTCACCCTGGTGCCGTCTTTTCGGCGCGGCGTGGACGGGCGATCTCTCGATGCCGAAGGGGTCCGTGAGCCCGACTGTGAAGGGCCGGTGAGGGCGCGCTGTGAGGCGTATTTCCGGTGGTAGCGTGCCTTTGCCCACCGCTGTCGGGCGTGTGTGCAGGTGGAGTTGAAAGAGGGGGAGCCGCCGTGGCTAAGGATCTCGGAGTCGGCCCGGGCGAGTTGAAGCAGGGCGGGAAGGACATCGTCGAGGTCCTCAAACCGGTCAAGAAGGTAGACCTCGGGGACGCGGCGGATGTGGCCACCAAGGTGGGCGACGACGACGCGGCCGCCGCCCTGGTGACGTTCTGCGCGACGTGGGAGGCGGGGGGCGCGTTCCTGGCCGACTGCGCGGCGACGCTGGCAGACGGGCTGGACGCGGCGGACGGCAACTACCAGGACACGGACGAGGCCATCCGCGACGCTGTGAAGTCCGTCAAGTCCGCGCTGGCCTAACGGTGTTGAGCCAGACGCAGTCGTAGACGTAGACGCACGCACAAACTCAAGAAGAAGAGCAGGGATTCCGCACTCATGGCAGCGACGCTCGGGTCGACCGACGACCCGAAGGATCTCATTCCGGGGGACGCCGGCAAGCTCGGCGACATCGAGACCACCTTCAACAGCTGGTCCGACAAGTTCGAGAAGGTCGGCGACGGCCTGCGCGATCTGCGCATCAAGGGCTGGGTCGGTGAGGCCAGCGACGCCTTCTGGCCCACCTTGGCCAAGGAGAAGACCAACTGGTACTCCGCCGGCGATGCGTTGGACGGGGCTTCCAAGGCCGTCCACTCGTACGTCTCCATGTTGACCTGGGCGCAGGGGCAGGCCGGAAACGCGATCGACAAGTGGAAGGCCGGCGACCACGCGGGCGCCGAAACGATCCTGAGCGAAGCGCGCAAGCAGCTCAAGACAGAGGCCGAGAAGCTCATCAAAAAGCTTCATGACCTCGCGGGCGACTCCAAGGACAGCCCTGGCTGGCTTCAGGCGGTCCGAAGCGGCGTGGACGCCGACAAGTGGTTGGAGGACCACGGCGTCGGCAAGAGCGCCATCGCGCCGGAGGCGTGGCAAAGGGAGAAGCAGTCGTGGTTCGGCGACGAGACCAACCCGCGCCGCAAGGACAAGGTGTGGGGCAAGGACGAGGACGGTAAGTGGTACTTCCGGGACAAGCCCGATCCGGCCGCTGGCGACGATGAGGCCGCACCAGGTAAGAAGAAGGTGCCGGTAGAGATCAAACTCGCCGAGTGGTCGGGCAAGGCCAGCGTGTGGTCGGCCGGCGTCGAGGACGACGGGAAGTGGGGCGACGCCAAGTACAAGTACGGGGCAGGCGTCCAGGCGCTGGGTGTGGACGGTTCGGCCGGTTTCAGTGCCACCGACGGAAGACTCAAGGCCGGTGTCTCGGGAACCGCGTATCTCGCCCAGGCTTCCGCGAACGGCAGCGTGGAGTACGGCGTCGCCGCAGTACAGGGTGAGGCGAAAGCCTTCGTGGGTGCCGATGCGTCGGCGAACGTCTCCGTCGGGAAAGACGGAGTGCACGCCGGCGCCGAGGCGTTCGCCGGAGCCAAGGCGACAGGATCCGCCTCCGCCGACGTCGGTGGTGTCGGCGCTGGTGTGAACGCCGAGGGCTGGGCCGGCGTGGGTGCCGAAGCGCATGGCGATCTCGGAATGAAGGACGGCAAGTTCACCATCGGCGGCGATGTCGGCGTGGGTTTGGGTCTGGGCGGCAAGGTCGGATTCAATGTCACCGTCGATACCCACAAGTTGACCGGCGCGCTCAGCGATGGTGCCGACGCCGTGGGCGACGCCTGGGACAGCACAGTCGGCAGCTGGTTCTGACCCGCCGTTTCTAGCCCGCGCTGAAGTTCACCGAAGGATTGGATCCACCATGGCAGCCACGTTGCCGGTCAAGATTTCCTTTTCGCTGCCGGACGGCTGGGTGGCGGCACCGCCGGACGAGGTCGGCGCGCCGAACGTCGCGTTCGTCGCGCTCCACCCGGCCTCCGTCGACGGCGGATTCACAGCGAACATCACCATTTCCGGTGAGATGCGCAACGACGGCGCCACCATCTCGCAGATCGCCGACGAATCGATCCCGCGGCTTGAGCAGGGCGGGCCCGTGCGCGTCCTCAAGAAGACCGAGATCGGTACGCCGGACCTCCCCGGGCTCACGGATTCTCCGGGAATCGTGCAGAACGTCGTCCTCTCCACGACGCTGCGAGGGGAGCCCATCGAGCTGTGCCAGAGCCAGGTGTTCCTCGGCATGGAGGACGTACGGAACCCCGCTCAGCGCGCGGTGATCGAAATCGTCCTCACCGCGACGCGGGACCAACTCGGCGAAGTCATCGAGGACTACAAGAAATTCCTGCGTACGGTGCAGCAGGCCGATGACTCCGCTGCCGGGGCCAACTAGCCGTCGATACACGTGAAAAGCCCCTTGTCCCGGCGCATTCTTGATCCGGGCCAAGGGGCTTCTTTGATTCTTCTCAGGCGGATGTCCACGCCTGCGCGGGAATCCGGTCCATCACGTCGCACAGGTAGTTCAACTGGTCCTCGATCGCCTGCTGCGACAGATAACCGGTGTACCACGTGAAGAGTTCATCGTCGCGTACGCGAAGGGGTCTCCTCGCTGCACGCGGATCCGAGAGGAGAAAGGCCCTCACGTCGTCGGTGAGCACGTTCCGGACGAAACCTTCATCATCCGTGGCAACTCGGAACTTCTCATCGAATTCCGGTACGCCGAGCAGTGTCCTGGGCCTTCGGCCCATCAACCTGTCCAGCTTGTTCGGTCGCCCCACCTGCATGAATGGTCCCGAGCCGGGCGCAGCGATGAGGAACATTGACTCGTGCGTAAGCTTTTTGCTCCCGGTCTGAGTCGTGCTCGACATGGGATTCACGTAGCGGTACTCGAAGCATTTGAAGGAGCGGCCGCGGAACTCCCCTGTGATGTGGTGCCACGCGGTCAGGTTCGATCCCTTGCCCGGCATCGGGCCCACGCCGCAATACTGGGTGGCCCGTCCGGGCGCCTGCCGCTCATAGGTCCAGCCACGCGAGGCGGCGACCCCTTCGAGTTCCGCCCACTCTTTCTGGATCTGATCGCCCGCTCGGTTAAGGCGCAGGATCCCCCGGATCGCGAGCACGACCAATCCCGAAATAAGTACGTACACGAGGCCCTTCAACAGGATCCCACTCAGCTGTTCCATGGGCCGGATTATTGCCGACGTCGTGTGCTCCTGTGAACCGAGGCCGACGTCGTGACCGCCAACCCGTGATGACGCGAGTGAAGATCGTTTGCCGTTGGGGCGAAGAGTCGGTGAAGTGGTCCGATTTGCCCTAGTTTAAAGGAAGTGTGCCAAGTGGGTGTCTCCTATGCGCCATATGCTGGGCGCGCCGACGGGGCGGCCAGCCCTTCCGGCTGTCTGTGACCAGCTGCCGACGACCACCGGAATGGACTCCACCCCATGATCAAGTCCCGCCTCTCCGCCGCAACGTGGGCCCTGTCGGTCGTAGCTGCAGGTGCGATGCTTGTCGGCTGCTCGGCGTCGGTGAGCGCGGGGAAGTCCGACCCGGAGCTGTCCAAGGCCAAGCTGGCCGACACGGTCGCCGAGAAGCTCGCCGCCACCACGGGCCAGCCGAAGCCGGACGTCACCTGCCCCGAGGACCTCGTGGGCAAGGTCGGCAACACCGGCCGCTGCACGCTCACGGCGAGCGACGGCAGCACGCTCGGCGTGACGGTCAAGGTTTCCTCGGTCCAGGGAAGCAACATCAACTTCGGCATCAAGGCCGACGAGAAGCCCACCCCGGCCGCCAGCTGACCCTTTCGGCTGCACCGCGCCTCCCGACAGGCGAAATCAGACTGATTGTTCGGCAGGTCCCCATGTGACCACTCTTCCCTTCCGTAACGAAGGTGAAGATTTCATGGGGGCCTGTTCACCGTGTATCCCCTGAGGTCCCGTACACCTAAAGTGCCCCAGCCGCCCTGGCCTTCTGGAAGGGGCGCAAGATGGGAAGTTTGCCCCCGAAAGCCCGGTGAGAGCGGCACGTTTCGTAACTGACTTAGCACATAGCTCAGTTGGTTCGGTTGTTCGCGGTAGCTAGAGTGGTAAAGGCGCGATGAGGGACCCTCGCGCCACCGCGCTGCGGGTGGCGGGGGCTGATGGACTTACGGGGAACGGGGAAGGGGACACGTCGTGCTTCCTGCTGACATGGGTATGGGCGGTGTCTCCGCGGCGACGGCCGCCGACCTGAAGGTCGGCGCGGGTGTCCTCAAGTCCTTCAAGCAGCGCGTCGACAAGCTGCTCACCGAGTTCGAAGGCTCGGACGGCTCGTCGTCCAAGGTGGGCAACCAGGTCATCCAGCCGACCTCGTTGCGGGGCGCGGGGACGTCGTTCCCCGAAGCCGACGGCCTGTACCAGCAGTACAACGTCGTACACGAGCGCCTCACCTCCCTGTCGAAGACGCTCAGCCTGCAGATCGAGGCGATGGGTATCGCCGCGCATGGCGCCGAGGTCGGCTACGACAAGCTCGAGGACGAGCAGCGACGTCGCTTCTGGGCCATCCAGGCCAAGATCCAGCACGACGAGCAGGCCGCGGAGCGCGAGAAGGCCGGCAAGCCCGCGCCGCCGCGCAACGACAAGAAGCACGCGGGTGGGGGGTTCGGGCTGTGACCGGCAAAGACAACTCGGCCAAGGGCGACTCGGCCAAGGACGACTACGAAAAGCTGACGGGCCAGCAGCAGAGCGATCTGCAGGTCGGCGTGACCGACATGACCAACCGGATGTCCGAGGTCATGCACGACGCGTTCGGCTTCGGCAGGCTCCGCGTCCCCGGTCAGAAGACGAACTTCGAGGACCACGAGCTCAACGACATGCTCGACATCGTCGAGCACACGAACCCCGCCGATCTGGAGAGCGCCGGCGAGGCCCTCTGGAAGGCGCAGAAGGCGATCTCCGACGCCGCGACTGAACTCCGCGGTCACCTGAAGGCCGCGGAGGACGACTGGCAGGGCGAGGCGGGCAAGGCGTTCCAGATCTGGGGAACCGGCCTGGCCGGCCACGCCGACGACCTGGCGGAGTACGCGAAGGCCGCCGGCGTGCAGATCACCTCCGCCGGGACGGGCCTGGCGTCGGTACGCAGCGCGATGCCGCCGCGCGACACCCGGATGGTCCGGACGTCGGTGAAGGACATCCCTGTCGTCGCCCGCATCGACACGAACCACGATTACGTGGCGGCCACGAAGGTCGAGGGCCATCGCCAAGAGGCGATCAACCAGATGAACAGGCTGTCGTCCTTCTACGTGGTCTCCGAACAGTCCCTGAAGGGCCTGAAACCACCCACGTTCGAGGCGATGCCGAATGTGGGGGTGCCGAAGCCCACTGGCGGCAGCTGGAGCAGCGTTCCGACCGGCCGTGAGTCAGGAACGTTCCAACATCATGCGCCGCCCACCGACCACACGACAGTGCAGCCTCACCCGACCGATGTCCGGCACGCGAACGTCGGCCTGGATCCGATCAAGTACATCCCTGACTCGACCGGCCACCCGGTCCGAGACATCGGAACGGCGATCGACAGCGTCGAGACGCTTCCTCAGCACACGCCGACCTCCGTGACCAACACCACCACCCCGACGACGCCGACAACCGGCCCGCAGGGACTCCCACTTCCTCCCTATGTCCAGGGCGGTCCCAACCCCCTGGCCAAGGGGCAGGTCGGACGTCCCTTTGGTCCGAACGGTATGCCGAGGACTCAAGCGAGCGCACAGGGGCGAGCCGGAACGGGACCTGTCACGGCCCGAGGACTGGGCCAGACCGGAACGAACCCGATGGGCCGCCCCAGCGCGACCGGCCAGGCCGGCGTCAAGGGCGGAATGCCCGGAGGCCGGCCGACCGCCATGGGACACGGAGTCACCGGCGGAACCGCCAAGCCCGCAGGAACGCCGTCCGGGCGCCAAGGCATGGGGCCGAGGGGTACAGGCCGTGGTGACAGTGGCGTCATAGGCGGAAAGCCCACCACGACGGGTGCGTCCGCGAAGCCGGGCTCCAAGGTGCCGAAGGGCACGGTCATCGGGGGCGAGGGCGCTACCGGTTCAGGGACTTCCAGGGGCGGTATCAGCCAGCGAGGAGTCATGGGGGCGCCGAGCGCGACGAACAGTGCCGCCAGGAACCAGATGCCGGGGCGCGGTTCCCTCGGCGGCTCCGACGGTGTGACCGGCACTCCCGCAGGACGTAATCCCGGCTCCCGCGCAGGCAGGAACGGCTTCACCGCCGGCGGGTCCGGCCTCGTACGAGGGTCCGAAGTTAACCGGAGTGCTGACCAGGAGACGGGCGACGGTGTGCAGCGGCCCGACCACCTGGTCGAGGACGAGCAGACCCATGTCCCCAAGAAGCCGCAGCGCGATGTGCCGCCGGTGATCGACTAAGCACGAGCGAGGACGTAGAGAGCATGAATTCAGGGACCAACCGTCGTGGCAGATGGGCGACGCCGCTCGGGGGACGCGCAGGGAAGGTTGCGTCCGGCGCGGCGGCGATGCTCGGTGCTCTTGCCGTTCTGTCCACGGGTATGGCTCCCAGCGCAGTCGCCGACGATGTCCGGCCGCAGCAGTGGTACTTGGACAAGATGCTGGCCGACAGGCTCTGGAAGGTGAGCACCGGTAAGGGCATCAAGGTCGCGGTCGTCGACAGTGGCGTCAACCCTTCCACGCCGTCCTTGAGGGGGAAGGTGCTGGAGAACGACGTCCCCGCCGCAGCGGCGTACGGAGCGACCAAGGACTACGGCGGTCACGGCACGAGCATGGCGGAACTCATCGCGGGCTCCGGGGCCGGTGGCGGTCTGCAAGGCCTCGCACCCGGGGCTCGGATCATTCCGGTGCGCGTCAAGCTCGACCAGCTCAAGGACAAGGCCGAGCGCAAGAAGACCGCTTCGATTCCACAGGGGATCAGGGCTGCCGCAGACTCGGACGCACAGATCATCAGCATGTCGTTCGGTGCCGAGTACCCGAATGCCGAAGAGACGAGTGCGATCGAGTACGCGGCGAAGAAGGGCAAGCTGATGTTTGCCGCGGTCGGGAACTCCGGAGACAAGGACAATTTTATCGGCTTCCCGGCGGCGCTTCCCGAAGTCGTCGGTGTCGGCGCCTCTGATGAGACCGGCACGGTCGGCAAGTTCTCCCAGTCCGGCGACTACATCGATCTCGCCGCCCCCGGCGTGAACGTGCCCACCTGGTGCGACGCGACCTTCCAGCAGTACTGCCCGGGTAAGGGCACGAGCCAGGCCACCGCCATCGCCTCGGCCTCCGCCGCCCTCATCTGGTCCGCGCACCCCAAGTGGACCGCCAGCCAGGTACTCCGGGTCATGATCGACACCGCCGCCCGCGACTGGCCGAAGAACAAGCCGAGCAAGTACCTCGGCTACGGGCTGATCAGGCCCGCCCAGAACCTGATCGCCGGCAGGGGGAACCCCGGGGCTCCCGACGTCGATCCGATCACCAACGAGAAGACGTCAGTTGCCGGTTCCCCCACCGGCGACAGCCCCTCCGCTTCCGTACCAGCCTCGTCACAGCCCGCGAAATCCACTTCAGGCGGCGAGACCGCGGCGGCAGGATCGACTTCGAAGTCTTCTTCGAACGGCAACGACCAGTTGTGGCTCGCCCTCGGAGTCGCGGCCGCGGTCGTGGTCATCGGGGGCGGGGCGTTCGCGGTGGTGCGGGCTCGACGCTCCGGCTGAGTCCGGTTCATCGTCCAGCGCCCGTCGAGCGGGGGACCAGTTCCTTACCCCGGCCCCGTCGGGAATCCGGAAAGTTCCATCAGTAATTCACGAGAGGAAGGCCGAACATGGCACAGGGTCAGCGGCTCTCAGATTCCGAGATGGTTGCGCTCGAGCGCAAGATCGCGGACAAGTTCGACAACATCAAGTCGACGGTGCACCGACTTCAGGGAACGATCGACAGCCTGGAAGGTAACTGGAAGGGCATCGGCGCCAACGCCTTCAACACGAAGCAGCACGAGATCAACACGTCGCTGAAGAACATCGGCGGCATCCTCGTGAAGTTCCTCGACGCGATGAGCGGCACCCGGAAGATCAAGGACGACTCCGAGGACCAGGTGCTCCAGGCGGTCAAGAAGATCGACGTGTACGACGGCGCCCCGAAGTCCACGCTCAGCGGCTACTAAACACCCGCGTTCTCGCGCGTCAATAGTCAGCGAATCCACGGGAGATGGAGAAGTAGATCATGGGTATGAACCACGACGAGATGGTCGTCAAGTACGGCTCTCTCGACACGGCGGCCACCGAGATCGGAAACATGGCCAAGCAGCTCGACTCCGACCTGGAGGAGATCAAGCAACTGGTCGCCGGCACGGTCGCCTACTGGGAAGGCGAGGCGCAGAACGCCTACGGTCGCGAGCAGCAGAGGTGGGACAAGGAAGCCCGCGACATCCACAACGCCCTTCAGCAGATCGGCCACGTGGTGCACCAGGCCGGCGGTGACTACATGGGTGGCGACAAGAAGGCCGCCAGCTTCTTCCTCTAAAGGGACAGCACAGAACGCGGGGTGGGCGCGCGCGGGAGGCGCCCACCCCGTTGTCATGCCGGTGCGCAACAAGCGCTTCATGGAAACGGAAGAACGCAATGAGCTTCGGACCACCACCATCACCTTTCACACAGTCGACGCGTGTGGCAGAAGAGCGTCGCAGCCGACGCGTGAAGGTGTGGGGTTCCGCTGTTCTGGCCCTGGTGGCGGTGGTCTGCGTGGGCGGTTGGTTTCTGATTGCCGGGTTGCCGGGGAGCGGCGGGTCGGGAACGGAGAACAAAGCAGCAGCTGTTCAGCAGGCGCCCGATGACATCCGGGAGACCGTAGAGAAGCGTCCACGTGGCGCAGCAGGTCATCTGGTGGCGTCGGTGCAGGACCGTGGCGTCAAGCCGAATCAGAACCAGGAGACGCCTGGAACCTGGGCGACGGACAAGGTGCTGGTCAAGGGCAACGACGACGTCCTGCAAGCAGCCGAGACCGGTTCGGGTCACGCGGCGTGGAGACGTAACCTCTCCGGATCCATCTGTGCCTGGACGAAGCACGTGACGGTCGATGGCCGTACAGCCATCGCCTTCAAGGACAAAAAGAAGGACGGTGGCTGCAATCGGCTCGCGCTGTTTGATCTGGATTCGGGAAGGAAGGTTTGGCAGGTAGTAATTCCGTGGAAAGATTCCGGCTTTGGTGAGCTCCCGAATGTGACGATGACCCGTGGCGTTGTGGAATCTTCTTGGAAAACCGGATCTGCTGGCTATGACATGAATTCAGGGAAGCGTCTCTGGGAGCGAAAGGCGACCGCCAAATGTCGCGAAGGTGGTTTTTCCGGGGGCAAGACGCTGCTGCTTCGAATGGATTGCACGACATCGATCTATGAGCCGACGCGCAAAGTTATCGCCAAAATCGATCCGCGCACAGGTGCGGAAAAGTGGCGCTACAACGTTGCGAAGAAGATTGCTCTCACGTTTATTGTCTCTTCCGAACCGCCTGTCCTGGCTGTCGCAGCCGGTGAGGACAGTATTTCTGACCTCATCTCACTTGACGAGAGAGGGAAGTACAGGGCAACCGTCCGTTTGGACGGTGGCCATTACGAAGTAGATTGTGACGATGCTGTCGTTTATTCGGCCGTCGACGACTGCAGCGACATCGCTGTCGGCGACGGTCAAGTTTTCATCAACAGTAGCGAAGAGGTCGGCGGGTCCAATCACCAGACGAACCGCATCGTTTCCTTCGATCTAGGAACCGGGAAGCCTGTAGTGAAGTTCGAGGCGGGTCCGGACCAGATGATTTATCCCATCCGGATGAGCGGTGACCGGCTTCTCGCGTTCAGGCGCGGCACTGACAACTACGCGCCATTCTCGCTGGTGAGCCTCGATCCGAGTACCGGAAACGAGACGGTCTACTTCTACTTCACTGTTCTCAGCCAGGCCATGGATCTGACGTACACGAAATTCAGTGACGTAGTAGTTGAGGACGGGCGCATCTTCTTCGGTAGCAACATGGTGCGCGGAGAAGTGATCAAGGGACAGCCTGTGCCTGAATGGCTGGCCTTCGGCGTGGGCAGCGCGGGTTGATGAACGAGATGACCAACGGGGGCCGTACTGGCCCCCACACCCCCATGACCCGTCTCGACAGTCGTGCAGTCCACGCCGTCACTGTCCCCGAGACCCGCTACATCGCCCGCAGTCCCGACCGCGCCGTGCTTCTGGGTGTGCCTCTGCCCGGAGCGGACCCGCAACGCTTCGTGGTCGAGGCCTCGCCGTCCACGACGCCGTCAGCCGAGAGGTCTTCGCCAGTGACAGGCAACCGGGTGTTCGTCACGGTCGACAACCGGCTGTACGCGCTGCCGGTCTTCTGAAGTGAATCTCGCTCGACCGGCCCGCCGCCCCTACTCGCCCGCCGCATCCTCCAGGTCGAACTCCCCGTCCCGAGCCCCCAGCACGAACGCCGTCCACTCCGCCTCCGTGTAGCGCAGCACCGTCTCCGGTTCCATCGATGACCGCATGGCCACGGCGCCGGCCGGCAGGTAGGCGATTTCGACGCGTTCCTCGTGGGTCTCGGTGCCGGGGGCGCTGTGCCAGGTGGCGTCGGAGATGTCGAGGGCGTAAAGCTCGTTCTTCTCCCGCTCCTTGCGTGCCGCGACGTCCTCGGGGGACTCCCCGGCCGCGTTGGTTCCCGCATTCTGCTCGGCGTCCTGCGCTGCCTCGGCCATGATCCGGGGCCCCTTCCCGCTCTGCGTACCTGACGTGCGGCAAGCCTACTTGGGGCAGCCGGGGGTGCGCGGCGCGTCGCGCGACTTGCACCCCCCGGTGCACCCGGTGCACCCCGGTACACCCAGAAGTACCCGGCGTCAGCCGCAGCCCACGTCCTTCATCGCCGCCGGAAGATACGCCTTCAGGAGGGCGCGGAGCGCGTCACGTCGCTTGGGTACGTCATCGGTCGCCTGCTGCTTCAGCTCGATGTTCGCGACGAATTGTTGACGCTTCCCGCCGTATACGCACGCGTCCACGGCCAGCGCTCCGCGGTCCGCGACGCGCGCGGCCCGGCCGATGTCCGCGGCGGCCGGGTGGCCCAGAGCTCGCATGTCCCGCTCGTTCACCGCGATGACATCAGTACCGGCCGGAACCACGTCGCCGGAGAAGTACACGACGAGGTTCCTGTCGACCTTCAGCTGGCAACGGGGCTGCGTGGGACCGAAGTCGTAATCCCGTTCGGTGAGTTTGTTGCCGTCGGGGAGGAGTGGGGACAGCAGGCTGGACTTCACAGGGACTCCGCACACGGCCTTGGGCACCGCGTAGTCCTTCCCGGACGAACCCGTGCACGCCGCGGCCGTGGACATCGCCAGGGCCGCGACGGCGACGGCTCGCAACGGTGTGGACAGCACCCTCCGCACCCTCCGCCTCACTGATCGCCCGCCAGTCCTCGCGCCCGCGCGTTGCCGTCGAAGGCAGCCGCGTTGATCTCGTTGGTCAAGGTGTAGGAGTTGTTCTCGGTCTGGCCGGGGTTGGCCTCGGCCCAGATCTTCGCCAGGGACTCCAGCTGGCCCTCACGGCCGGTGAAGGTCTTGCCGTTCTGCTGGTGGTTCTCGTCGTCGATGCGGCCCTGCTCGTCCTGCTGCCACTGGTAGGTCAGCGCGTCGACGCCACGCTGCGCGGCGTCGCCGACCACCGGGATGAAGTTCACCGCGCCACCGATGCCGTGGTAGGCCCACTTCGCCTTCCAGGACGGGTCTTCCTTGTCGGTGTCGAGCGCCTGGTAGCGCGCCTCCTCCAGGAAGCCGACCGTCGCGCCGGCCCGCTGCAGTGTCTCCTTGGGATCGCTCGGGTGATCGGTGTTGATGTCGTGGACGATCTCGCGGTTGAGCCCGTCGTTCAGCAGCCCGTACGAGTCCTGGTCGCGGGAGATCTGCTTGGTCACTTCGAGGAGCTGGTGCCGGTCGAGCTGGCGGGGGTCGTCGGGGTGGTCCGCCTGGGAACTCATCGTGTTGTGCGTCTCGTCCCCGTAGTTCACCAGGGCCTTCGCCATGTCGTCGCGCATCTCGCGCGGGAAGTCGTCCCCGGTCTCGGAGAGATACTTGAGCGACCGGTCCAGGGCCTGGCGGTTCTCCGGGGTGTGCTCGACGTACGTGGCGTTGGGGTCGTTCGGGTTCATGCCGCTGGTGGCCGCCAGGAGCGCCTTGCCGGTCGCGTCCCGCGACTGGTTCCCGTCCCCGTCGTCGAGCGGGGTGTCGTCGAACGGGTGGCGTTCCTTCAGCACCCACTCCGCGTTGTCCTGCGGATGCGTCTCGTTGAAGAACGCGGTCGCGGCGTCCGGGCTGTTGGAGAGGCCGGTCATGAAGCCCGTCATCGGGTCACGGCCGAAGTCGTCACCGATGAAGTTCATCTTCGGCATCGGCGGTCCGCCGGCCCCCTGCCAGTAGTGGTCGGGGAGCTTCATCTTCTTCTCGGTCTCGACCAGCGCGTTGCCGTACCTGTTCATGAAATCGTCGTTGTAGTTGCCGGTCCGCATGAGGTTGCTCATCAGCTGGAACCCGTAGACGTTGCTGCCCCGCGTCTGGACCGTCTTCCCGCCGAGGTCGATCATGCTGTCCTTCCAGGACCGCATGTCGGCCGAGTCGGACTGCGTCGCGCCGGCGAGCGTCATGCCGAGGTTCTTCTGGAAGTCGCCGAGCTGGTCGTGGCGGGCCCGCTGCAGAGAGCCGCCGTCCGAGGGGTCGGAGAGGTCGGCCCAGAAGTCGAGGGTGCCCTTGGGGCCGAGCGTCTTGGCGAACTCCTCCTGGAACAGCGGGTCGTCCTTGTAATGGGCCAGAGAGGCGTTGAGCCGGTCGAACTCCTCGGGGGACATGTCGTCCCCCTTGTTCTTCATCAGGTTGGCCAGGTCATCGGCCTCCTTGATGGCCTTCGCGGCCGCGTCCCGGTCGCCGTAGTCGGCCCCGGAGAAGCCGTACGTGGCCTGGTCAACGATGAGATTGAGCGCTCTGGCGGCCGTGTTGTCGCTCTCCGTGGCGCCGCCCAGGATCCGCTGCACCTCGTCGCGCAGGTCTGTCTCGTCCTGCACGGTGTGCTCGGGCAGCGTCGTGCCCTTGCCGGCGCGGTCGGGATGGATGTTCATCGTGACGGTGAACCCGCCGTTGCCGGTGTCCACCACCGTGAGGTTCTTCTTCATCCCGCGGTCGATCGCGTCGTTCAGCTGCTGCCGGTAGTCGATCAGCTCGCTGCGGGTGTCGCCGAGGATCTTGGCGATCGAGTTGGCCTGCGTGTGCGCGTCGGCGAACTCTCCCGCCGTCTTGTCCACGAACTCGCGCGACACCGTGGCGTTCGCGCCGTGCCAGTTCGCCCGGTCGGCCTTGACCTTGAGATCACGCTCGGCGTCGTCCTGGAGGGACTTGAGGTTGACGACCATCTCCTCCCAGTCGCCGACGGCTTCGCCAAGCGCCGCGAAGTTGCCGTAACGCAGTGCGTCGAGGTCCATCGGTCAGTTCCCCCGCTTCTCGTCGAAGCCCTTGTCCAGGGTGGAGATACTGCTGATGACGCCGTAGATGTGCTCCTCGTCGCCCTTGTGCGCGCCCTTGGTGTAGTCGAGGTGGTTCGAGATGTGGGCGCAGGCGTCGAGGAGGGACTGCACCTGGTCCACCCACCGCACGGCCACATGGTCCAGGGCCTTGCCGATGGCGAACTCCGCCTTGAGCCCGCCGGCGGCGTTCATCGAGGAGATCCGCGCGTGGTCGCTCTCGCGGTCCATACGGGTGCGCAGCCGGTAGGCCGCGTCGCCGATGGCCGCCAGGTCGGGGAAGTCGACCGTCAGGTCGCCCTGGGTGTTCTCACCGCCACCGCCGCCGCCCGGATCGGCAAGCTGGTTCAACTGCATCTTGGCGTCCCCCCTCTGCTGGGCGTTCGCCTTGAGCTGCTCCCACTCGTCCCAGGCCATCGACTGACACCTTCCCCGTGTCGCGGACGTGCTCCCGTGCTGTCCGCCCCGCCCTCGCGGAGGTCGCGGAGGGCGGGGCGGGCGCTTCACATCGCACCCAACTGACCAGAGCGATCCAGTCAGTTCAAGCCGCCTTACGGAACTGTGACGGTCTGGATACGCCACAGTTCCGTCAGACGGGTCACTGCTCAAAACGGGGCACCGCCCGGACGGGCAGTGAACGGACGGGGCACTGCCCGGACGGGTCAGTGATCAGACGGCATGAGTCCCGTCTGGACCAGCGGCTTCCCGCGCTTGCGGGAGACGAAGACACCCCGGCCCGCCGGCATCGGCCGCGGCCGCACCCCGCCGAGGAGCTCGCCCTCGCCCGGGTCGCCCGCGAGGACGAGGCCCTGGGCGCCGAGCTCCTTCATGCGCTGGATGAACGGCTCGTACGCGGCCCGGCCACCGCCCGCGGAGGAGCGGGCGATGATGAAGCGGACGCCGACGTCCCGCGCGAACGGGAGCAGTTCCGTCAGGCCCGAGAGCGGGTTGCCGCTCGACGTGGAGACCAGGTCGTAGTCGTCGATGATCACGAAGACGTTCGGCCCGCGCCACCAGCTGCGGTCGCGCAACTGCTGCGCCGTCACCTCGGCCGTCGGCGTACGCCGCTGCATCAGGTCGGCGAGCGCGTCCATGTGGTGCCCCATCGAGTTCGACATGGGGATGTACTCCGCCAGGTGCGACGCCGGGGTCACGTCCAGGAGGGCGCGACGGTTGTCGACCACGAAGAGCTTGCACGAGTTGCCGTCGTAGCGCTCGGTGAGGCGCTTGATGAGCAGGCGCAGCAGGTTCGACTTGCCGGACTCGCTCTCTCCGAAGATGAGGAAGAACGGGTCCTGCTCGAAGTCGAGGAACACCGGCTCCAGGTTGTCCTCGTCGAGCGCGAAGGAGATACCGCGGTCCGGGAACAGGTTGCCCGGGGGCAGCCGGTCCGCCGCGAACTCGCGCGGGAGCAGCCGCACTTCGGGGGCGCCGGGCGCCGTCCAGTGCCGCGTCACCTCGGCGGTCAGCGCCGCCGTGGCCTCGGCGAGGTCCGTGTCCGACGTGAGGCCGTCGATACGGGGGACCGCCGCCATGAAGTGCTGCTTCTGCGGCGACTGGCCACGCCCTGGCACGCCCGTCGGCACGTTCGCCGCGACCTTGCGGTCGAACTCGGAGTCCATGGTGTCGCCGAGCCGCAGCTCGAGGCGGTTCATGAGGTGGTCCTTCATGTTCGCCCTGACCTCCATGGACCGCGAGGCCGTGAGCACCAGGTGGATGCCGTAGCCCAGGCCGCGGGCCGCGATGTCGAGCACCGCGGGCTCCAGGCCCTCGTAGTCCGTACGGAAGTTGCCCCAGCCGTCGATGAGGAGGAACACGTCACCCCACGGCTGGTCGGTGACCGAGATGTCACCGCGGGCCCTGCGCGCGCGGAAGTCGGCGATCGAGGCGATGCCCGCCGAGCGGAAGTACTCCTCGCGGCGCATCATCACGCCGTAGACCTCGGAGACCGTGCGGCGCACCTTCTCGGGGTCGAGGCGCGAGGCCACCCCGCCGACGTGCGGAAGCCCGGAGACGGCCGCCAGACCGCCACCACCGAAGTCGAGCCCGTAGAACTGCACTTCGTACGGGGTGTGCGTCAGCGCGAACGAGGCGATGAGCGAACGCAGCAGCGTCGACTTACCGGACTGCGGGCCACCCAGGATCTGCATATGGCCGGCGGCACCGGAGAAGTCGACCCACAGCGGGTCGCGCCGCTGCTCGTACGGCTTGTCGACGAGGCCGACGGGAACGACCAGGCGCCCCGCGCCCTCGTAGCCCGGCTGCGTGAGGCCGCGGCCCTGTACGGGGGCCAGACCGGGCAGGAGGCTGTCGAGCGACGGCGGGCTGTCCAGGGGCGGCAGCCACACCTGGTGGGCCGCCGGACCCTGCGCCTCAAGCCGGCGCACGATCACGTCGAGGACGGTGTCCGCCAGCGCGTCGTCGGTCTTGGCCGCTGCCGTCTCGGGGCGCTGCTGGGGCACCGCCACGTACTGCACCGGCACCTCGGCCGCCGTGAACAGCACCGGACGACGGTCCACCGGCAGCGTTCCGCCCGGCACCGCGGCCTGCGCGGGACCGGTGCGGTACGTCCCGGACACGTACGCAGCCTTGAAGCGGACCATCTCGTCCGTGCCGTACTTCAGGAAGCCGGAACCCGGCACGTTCGGCAGCTCGTACGCGTCCGGCACACCGAGCGCGGCGCGCGACTCGGCGGCGGAGAACGTCCGCAGACCGATCCGGTACGAGAGGTAGGTCTCGAGGCCGCGCAGCCGGCCCTCTTCGAGGCGCTGCGAGGCGAGGAGCAGATGCACGCCGAGGGAACGGCCGATGCGGCCGATCTGCACGAACATCTCGATGAAGTCCGGCTTCGCCGTCAACAGCTCGCTGAACTCGTCGATCACCAGAACGAGGGACGGGATCGGCTGGAGCGGGGCGCCGGCCGCGCGCGCCTTCTCGTAGTCGTGGATGTTCGCGTAGTTGCCCGCGTCGCGGAGCATCTCCTGGCGGCGGTTGAGCTCACCGCGGATGGAGTCGCCCATGCGGTCGACGAGGGTCAGGTCGTCCGCGAGGTTCGTGATGACCGCCGCGACGTGCGGCATCTGGGCCATGCCCGCGAACGTCGCACCACCCTTGAAGTCGGCGAGTACGAAGTTCAGCGTCTCCGAGGAGTGCGTGACCGCGAGGCCGAGCACCAGGGTGCGCAGGAGCTCCGACTTACCGGAACCCGTCGCACCGACACACAGACCGTGCGGGCCCATGCCCTCCTGCGCCGCCTCCTTGAGGTCCAGCATCACGGGCCGGCCGTCGTCACCGACACCGATCGGCACGCGCAGCCGCTCGGACTGCGAGCGCGGCCGCCAGGTGCGCTTGGTGTCGACGGTGGCCGCGTCGCCCAGGTTCATCAGATCGGTGAACTCGAGGTTGGCCAGCAGCGGTTCGTCGTCGCTGTCGCCGCCCGTGGCCATGCGCAGCGGCGCCAACTGCCGCGCCAGCGCGTCCGCGGCCTCGTAGGACAGCAGGTCGGGCGTGCCCTCGTAGACCACACCGTGCGTCGACTCCAGCGTCAGGTAGCGGGGCTGCACGACGATGGAGAGGTCGCCGCGGCCCGTCGTCAGGTCGCCCGGTACGACCTCGACGACCGACACACCCTGCAGGCCCTCCGGGCTGGCGAGCATCGACACCGGCGGCAGGGACACCCCGTCGAGGACGACGACGAGATGCGGCTGCTCGGGGACGGGCGCACCGCCGGGGTGGAAGCGCGGACGGCCCTGGAGGCGCGTGGTCAGCATCGCCTCCAGCTCCATCGGGTCGGTGGTGATGAGCCGGCGGCTGCCGGCGCCGTCCGTCTGGCCCGGGGCCTGGCTGTGCGGCAGCCACTTGGCCCACTCCCACTGCGGCGCGGCCTCCCGGCCCGTCGCCACGGCGATCACCAGGTCCTCGGGGGAGTGCAGCGACGCCAGCGAGCTGACAAGGGCGCGGGCCGTGCCGCGTACCGTCTGCGGCTCACCGCTGACCGTCACGTGGTAGAAGGCGCGCAGCGAGACCGCCATGGGCAGGTCCTCGAGCGTGCCGTGCGCGGCGAGGAAGCGCTGCATGGCGCCCGCCGTGAGCGGCTCCAGCTCGTCCACGGGCGCGGTCTGCGGCGGGATCAGCGGCGTGGCGAGCCCCTGCGGGCCGAGTCCGACGCGCACCTGTCCGAAGTCCTCGTCGCCCGTGCGCCGCTCCCAGACGCGGCTGCCCTCGGCGACCAGCGCCCACAACTGCTCGGGGGAGGGGTGCAGGTAGTACTGCGCGTCGCGCTGCGCCTTCGCGGTCTTCGTGGCCTCGCGCCGGGTTTGCGACAGATAACGGAGGTAATCGCGACGCATGTCCGACATCTGGCCCTGAGTGCCGCGCCGGTAGCGCACCAGCATCGAGATGCCCATGGCGAGCGTCGACGCGATCATCACCATGCCCATGATCTTCATGAACGGATGACCGTTGGGGTTGCTGAAGAAGAACACGACGGATCCGCCCATGCCGAGCATCGGCAGGAGCTGCATCATCGCGCCTTCCTGCTGCCCGCGCGGCAGCTCGGGCGGAGGCTGCAGGACCACCTCTTCTGTGGGCACTTCGGACGGCAGCGCCCGAGGCGGGCGCTTCACGACGATGTGACTCACTTCGCACCAATTCCCTTGCCGGACCGAGGTGTTCCGTCCGCCGCCCCGTGTCAGGCGGACGTCGATCGTGATTTGCGATCCTACTGACGGTCACTGACAACGGTGGGCGGTAGGGTGCCGGAGGTGCAGTCGAGCACCGTGGATCCGCCCGGGGAATCAGGGCATTTCACGCGGTCGGGGGCGAGCGCGGACCGTGAACGCCGGTCCTGGAAGCCCTGTTGACGGGCGGCGGGAACGCGCGCAAGCGACGTACACAACACCTCCACATACGGCTGCACGCACCACGGCTGCACGGCCGGACACACCAACCGAGGGGGAACAGCAGGTGAGCATGACGGCTTCCGCTTCCGCGACGGCCGGCGCGACCGGCGCAGCGGGTACCGGAGCCCCTTCGGGGGCCGGAACGGGCCTCGGCTTCTGCCGCGTCACCATCGTCGCGCCCGACAGCCGGATCGACGTGGCACTGCCCGACGACGTACCCGTCGCCGACCTCTACCCGGAGATCCTGCGGCTCTCCCAGCAGAGCCCCGCCGAGGGCGCTCCGGTCGGCTACCACCTCGTACGCCGTGACGGCACCGTCCTCGACAGCGCCCGCTCGTTCGCCGCGCAGCGCATCCTCGACGGCGAGCTGCTCACCCTGCGCCCGTTCTCCGAGTCGCTGCCGCCGGCCGTCTTCGACGACGTCTCCGAAGCGGTCGCCTCGGCCGTCACGCGCGACCGCACCCTGTGGAGCGGCGAGCTGACCCGCGGCGCGGGCCTCATCGGCGCGGGCGTCCTGCCCGCCCTCCTGGCCTTCGTCACCTGGACGGCCCAGCCGCACCACGACATGAACACCCTCCAGGGCGTCCTCGCCGCGGTGGCCGGCCTGCTCCTGGTCGTCCTCGCCGGCATCCGCGCCCGGGTCTACGACGACCACGGCTCGGCCATCGCCCTCGGCCTCGGCGCCCTGCCGAACGTGGGGGTGGCGGGCTCCGGCCTGCTGCCCCTGGCCGACCACCAGGGGATCGGCCGCCTTCAGTTCCTCCTGGCCTGCACCGCCGTGCTGATCGCCTCCGTGATCCTCACCCTCGTCTCACCGCGCGGCGACGGCCCCTTCGTGGCCTTCGTCTTCGCGTCGGCCGTCGGGGTGCTCACGACCTTCATCGCCATCCTCACGGACCTGACGGCCGTCGAGACGGCCGCCCTGTGCGCGCCCCTCTCCGTAGGAGCCCTCGCGTTCCTGCCGGGCCTCTCCATGCGCTTCGCCCGCCTCCCCATCGGCTTCGAGCCCCCGAGCATGGCCCGCGGCGAGTACGGCGCCGACCCCGCACATCAGGAGCCCGTCGAGGCCGACCGGATCGCGGCCCAGGCCCGCCGCGGCCACGAGCTGCTCGTCGGTCTCGTCGGCGGCTGCGCCCTGGTGGCCGTCGGTGCCGCGGCCGTCCTCGGCTTCTCGCACGACGTGTGGGGCCAGCTCCTCGCCTTCGCCACCGGCGTCGCGATGCTGATGCGCGCCCAGATCTTCCGCTACACCGCGCAGGTCGCCTCCCTTCTCGCCGCCGGCCTGGCCGCCCTCGTCCTGCTCGGGATCGGCCTCTCGCTCCACCCGCCGCTGGACTACCTGACCGACTTCTTCATGAAGCACGACTCCACGGCCCTCAACATCCGCACGGTCTGGCTCGTCGCGGTGATCGCGGCGGCCACGGCACTGATCACCTCGATCGGCCTGATCACGCCCCGCCGCGGGGTCTCCCCCTTCTGGGGACGCTTCATGGAGATCGCGGAGACGTTCGTCCTGCTCACCCTGGTACCGCTGACGCTCGCCGTGTTCGACGTGTACGCACAGGCCCGCGCGATGACCGGCTGACCGTACGGTCGGGTGCACACGCAGCGGCTGGTACGCTGTGTGACGGCCGTTTGTGTACGCGCCCTCGGATCCCGGTTCTCCGGAATCTGAAGACTGCGCCCAGCGGACCCCGCCTCCCGAGTAACGGAAGCTCCCCTGAGATGTGGACCAGGGGCACTCGGTGGCCACGAAAAGACTACGAGGAGTACGCGTGTCGCTCGACGCCGCTACGAAGAAGCAGATCATCAGCGAGTTCGGCCAGAAGGAGGGCGACACCGGCTCCCCCGAGGTCCAGGTCGCCATGCTTTCCCGCCGGATCTCGGACCTGACCGAGCACCTCAAGGCGCACAAGCACGACCACCACTCCCGTCGTGGTCTGCTGATCCTGGTCGGCCAGCGTCGCCGCCTGCTGCAGTACCTGGCCAAGAAGGACATCCAGCGCTTCCGTGTGCTGGTCGAGCGCCTCGGCATCCGCCGCGGTGCGGCCGGCGCCCGATAAGACGCCGTGAAGGGAGCGGTTCCCACCGAGTAGGGGGGCCGCTCCCTTTGCTGTACGTGCGCGCTGTCACAGACGCTTTGTAGTCTGGACGCACGACAAAAGCTCCACCCCAGCACCACCCAGGCATTACCGAACGAGGAGAAGCGCACTCTCGCCGCCGCCGGTCCTCGGTAGTGGCCCCCGGGAGACGCGTTCCGTCCGCACCGGGTGCTTCGATCGAAGACCGGCCCGCACGCGCGCTTCTCCGCCCCCGTCCCCCGCCACACGGGCGAAGGGACAAAAGACGAAAAGTAACGGAGAAAACGCTAGTGGAGAACGAGACCCACTACGCCGAGGCCGTCATCGACAACGGCACCTTCGGCACCCGCACCATCCGCTTCGAGACGGGCCGTCTGGCCCGCCAGGCCGCCGGCTCCGCCGTCGCGTACCTGGACGACGACACCATGGTGCTGTCGGCCACGAGCGCCTCGAAGAAGCCCAAGGACCAGCTCGACTTCTTCCCCCTGACGGTGGACGTCGAGGAGCGGCAGTACGCCGCGGGCAAGATCCCCGGCTCCTTCTTCCGCCGTGAGGGCCGCCCCTCCGAGGACGCGATCCTCACCTGCCGCCTGATCGACCGCCCGCTGCGCCCTTCCTTCAAGAAGGGCCTGCGTAACGAGATCCAGGTCGTCGCCACGATCATGGCGCTCAACCCCGACCACCTGTACGACGTCGTGGCGATCAACGCCGCCTCCGCGTCCACGCAGCTGGCCGGTCTGCCCTTCTCCGGCCCGGTCGGCGGCGTCCGCGTCGCGCTGATCGACGGCCAGTGGGTCGCCTTCCCGACGCACACCGAGCTCGAGAGCGCCGTCTTCGACATGGTCGTCGCCGGTCGCGTCCTCGAGGACGGCGACGTCGCGATCATGATGGTCGAGGCCGAGGCCACCGACAAGACCATCCAGCTCGTCAAGGACGGCGCCGAGGCCCCCACCGAGGAGGTCGTCGCCGCCGGTCTCGAGGCCGCGAAGCCCTTCATCAAGGTCCTCTGCAAGGCCCAGTCGGACCTCGCCGCGAAGGCCGCCAAGCCGACCGCCGAGTTCCCGATCTTCCTCGACTACCAGGACGACGTCCTGGAGGCCCTCTCGGCCGCCGTCACCTCCGAGCTCTCGCAGGCGCTGACCATCGCCGGCAAGCAGGAGCGCGAGGCCGAGCTCGACCGCGTCAAGGAGATCGCCGCCGAGAAGCTCCTCCCGGCCTTCGAAGGCCGCGAGAAGGAGATCTCCGCCGCGTACCGCGCGCTGACGAAGAAGCTCGTCCGCGAGCGCGTCATCAAGGACAAGGTCCGCATCGACGGCCGTGGCGTGACGGACATCCGTACGCTCGCCGCCGAGGTCGAGGCCATCCCGCGCGTGCACGGCTCGGCGCTGTTCGAGCGTGGCGAGACCCAGATCCTGGGCGTCACCACCCTCAACATGCTCCGTATGGAGCAGCAGCTGGACACCCTCTCCCCGGTGACCCGCAAGCGCTACATGCACAACTACAACTTCCCGCCGTACTCCGTGGGTGAGACCGGCCGCGTGGGCTCGCCCAAGCGCCGCGAGATCGGCCACGGAGCGCTCGCCGAGCGCGCCATCGTGCCGGTGCTGCCGACGCGCGAGGAGTTCCCCTACGCGATCCGTCAGGTCTCCGAGGCCCTCGGGTCCAACGGCTCGACGTCCATGGGTTCCGTCTGCGCCTCCACCATGTCGCTGCTGAACGCCGGTGTGCCGCTGAAGGCTGCCGTCGCCGGTATCGCCATGGGTCTCATCTCCCAGGAGATCGACGGCCAGACGCACTACGTCGCCCTCACCGACATCCTCGGTGCGGAGGACGCGTTCGGTGACATGGACTTCAAGGTCGCCGGTACGAAGCAGTTCGTGACCGCGCTCCAGCTCGACACCAAGCTCGACGGCATCCCCGCCTCGGTCCTGGCCGCCGCGCTGAAGCAGGCCCGTGACGCGCGTCTGCACATCCTGGACGTCATGAACGAGGCCATCGACGTCCCGGACGAGATGTCCCCGAACGCCCCGCGGATCATCACGGTCAAGATCCCCGTGGACAAGATCGGTGAGGTCATCGGCCCGAAGGGCAAGATGATCAACCAGATCCAGGAGGACACCGGCGCCGACATCACGATCGAGGACGACGGCACCATCTACATCGGTGCCCAGCAGGGCTCGCAGGCCGAGGCCGCGCGCGCCACGATCAACTCGATCGCCAACCCGACCATGCCGGAGGTCGGCGAGCGCTACCTGGGCACCGTCGTGAAGACGACGACCTTCGGTGCGTTCGTGTCCCTGCTCCCGGGCAAGGACGGCCTGCTGCACATCTCGCAGATCCGCAAGCTGGCCGGCGGCAAGCGCGTGGAGAACGTCGAGGACGTCCTCGGCGTGGGTGCCAAGGTCCAGGTCGAGATCGCCGAGATCGACTCCCGCGGCAAGCTCTCCCTCATCCCCGTCGTCGAGGGTGAAGAGGGCGACGAGAAGGACGACACCGACAAGTGACGTCCCGTAGCTCCAAGGCGACGGCCCGCACCTCCTCGGAGGCGCGGGCCGTCGCCCGTACCCAAACCCTGATCAAGGGCGAGAACGGCATCGGTACGGTCCGCAAGACCACCCTCCCCGGGGGCCTGCGCATCGTCACCGAGACCCTGCCCTCCGTACGCTCCGCGACCTTCGGTATCTGGGCGAACGTCGGCTCCCGTGACGAGACGCCCACGCTCAACGGCGCGACGCACTACCTGGAGCACCTCCTCTTCAAGGGCACGTCCCGCAGGAGCGCCCTCGACATCTCCGCCGCGATCGACGCGGTCGGCGGCGAGATGAACGCCTTCACGGCGAAGGAGTACACGTGCTACTACGCGCGCGTGCTCGACACCGACCTCCCCCTCGCGATCGACGTCGTCTGCGACATGCTGACCGGCTCAGTCATCGAGGCGACGGACGTCGACGCGGAGCGCGGCGTCATCCTCGAAGAGATCGCGATGACGGAGGACGACCCGGGCGACTGCGTGCACGACCTGTTCTCGCACACCATGCTCGGCGACACCCCGCTGGGCCGCCCGGTCCTCGGCACGGTCGACACGATCAACGCGCTGGACCGCGGCCAGATCGCCCGCTTCTACAAGAAGCACTACGACCCGACCCACCTCGTCGTCGCCGCCGCGGGGAACGTCGACCACAACAAGGTCGTACGCCAGGTCCGCGCCGCCTTCGACAAGGCCGGTGCCCTCACGCGCACCGACGCCGTCCCCATGGCCCCGCGCGACGGCCGCAAGGCCGTGCGCGCAGCGGGCCGCGTGGAGCTCCTCGGCCGCAAGACCGAGCAGGCCCACGTCATCCTCGGCATGCCGGGCCTGGCCCGCACCGACGAGCGCCGCTGGGCCATGGGCGTCCTCAACACCGCCCTGGGCGGCGGCATGTCCTCCCGCCTCTTCCAGGAGGTCAGGGAGAAGCGCGGCCTGGCCTACAGCGTGTACTCGTACACGTCCGGCTTCGCCGACTGCGGCCTCTTCGGGGTCTACGCGGGCTGCAGGCCCAGCCAGGTGCACGACGTGCTCAAGATCTGCCGCGACGAGCTCGACCACGTCGCGCAGCACGGCCTGTCCGACGACGAGATCGGCCGCGCCATCGGCCAGCTCAGGGGCTCGACCGTCCTCGGCCTCGAGGACACGGGTGCGCTCATGAACCGCATCGGCAAGAGCGAGCTCTGCTGGGGCGAGCAGATGTCGGTGAGCGACATGCTGGAGGAGATCGCCGCGGTCACCCCCGACGAGGTGCGCGCGGTGGCCCGCGACATCCTGGGGCAGCGCCCCTCCCTGTCGGTCATCGGCCCGCTCAAGGACAAGCAGGCGGCGCGCCTGCACGAAGCGGTGGCCTAGCCCACCCGCTCGCAACCGCGTACGTAACTCGCGTAAGGAATCAAGAAGATGAGCAAGCTGCGCGTGGCGGTCCTCGGCGCCGGGGGCCGGATCGGATCCGAGGCCGTACGGGCCGTCGAGGCCGCGGACGACATGGAACTGGTCGCGGCCCTCGGCCGGGGCGACAAGCTGGAGACCCTCACCGAGGCCGGCGCCCAGGTCGTGGTCGAGCTGACCACGCCCGACTCGGTCATGGGCAACCTCGACTTCTGCGTCGGCCACGGCATCCACGCCGTCGTCGGCACCACCGGCTGGACCGACGACCGCCTCGCCCAGCTCACCGCCTGGCTCGCGGACTCCCCGAAGACGGGCGTGCTCATCGCCCCGAACTTCTCGATCGGGGCCGTCCTCACCATGAAGTTCGCGGAGGCGGCGGCGCCGTACTTCGAGTCCGTCGAGGTCATCGAGCTGCACCACCCGAAGAAGGTGGACGCGCCCAGCGGCACGGCCGCCCGTACGGCGCAGCTCATCGCGGCGGCCCGCGAGAAGGCCGGCAGCGCGCCGCAGCCGGACGCCACGGCCACCGCCCTCGACGGCGCCCGTGGTGCGGACGTAGACGGCGTCCCGGTGCACTCTGTGCGCCTGCGGGGCCTCCTCGCCCACCAGGAGGTCCTCCTGGGCGGCGAGGGCGAGACCCTGACCATCCGCCACGACTCGCTGCACCACAGCAGCTTCATGCCGGGCATCCTGCTCGGTGCCCGCCGTGTCGTCTCCGCCCCCGGCCTCACCTTCGGCCTGGAGCACTTCCTCGACCTGAACGTCTGACGGTCCCCATGCGCGCAAAGCTCACCTACGTCCTCACCGCCGCCGTCCTGGTCTTCTACTTCGTCCTGGTCGGCAGCCGCGGTCTCCTGCTCATCGAGCAGGGCACCCTCCTGACGGTCACGTTCGGCGTGGCCGTGCTGATCCTGCCGGTGATCGGTCTCTGGTTCCTCTGGGCCAACACGCAGTTCGTCCGCAAGGCCAACCGCCTCGCCGACCTCCTGGAGGCCGAGGGCGGCCTGCCCGTGGACGAGCTGCGCCGCGACCAGTACGGCCGCATCGACCGTGACTCCGCCGACGAGGTCTTCGCCCGGCGCAAGGCGGAGGCGGAGGACACGCCGGGGGACTGGCGCTGCTGGTTCCGCCTCGCCGTGGCCTACCGGGACGCCCGGGACACCCCGCGCGCCCGCAAGGCGATGCAGCGCGCCATCGCCCTCCAGGAGGGGCGGACGCTCAGCGTCTGAGCACGAATGCGAAGAGGGGCCGCACCGGTGATCCGGTGCGGCCCCTCTTCGTACAGGTGGGTCAGGCGTGCTGCGGCCGGTACTCCTCCGCCCACACCTCGATGGAGTCCGCCGCCCGGTCGAACGCCTCGGTCCGCGCGAGGAAGTCCGCACTGTGGCTGGTGAGCAGCGCGCACTTCTCCGCGGGCCGGTCCCGCCGTACGAGGAGCAGCGCCTGCCCCTGGACCGTGCGGGGGAGTCCGAGCCAGCGGACGGGCTGCTGGACGGTGCGGACCGTCACGATCTGGGCCCACGGGACGGTCTGGGTCTGGAAGAAGGCCACGTGCCGCAGACCGAGCGCGCTCACCCAGGTGCCCACCCGCAGCAGCCGGAGGGCCGACGCGATGATGAGCAGGGCGATGACGCCGACCACCGAGGCGCCGCCGAGGCCGCCGGCGAAGGCGATGATCACCGCGGCGAACAGGACGTAGGAGGCGAGCAGCAGGAGCAGCGCGGCGGATGCCACGCGCCACGGCCCCGGCCGGTAGGGACGCCGCCATTGGTCACGATCGTCGAACGGGAGCGCGACGTCGTCGGCCACCTCGTCAAAAGCGCGGTCGGCCGTCAGGAAGGGCAGGGGCACGACTGGTCCTCACTCGATGCACGCTGTATTTCGGGCTGTGCCGGGTGAGGCTACCGAGGCGTCCACCCGGCTTCCACCTCCGGGGGGCCGGAGGGGGCCAGGAGTCGTCAACGACCGTCGGACGCCTCGGACTGGTGGGTGTGGGCCGGCGCCTGAGCGGGCGAGAGGGCGGGCATCCCCAGGAGCAGGCCGCCCACGAGCCCGGCGACGATGGTGAGACCGAGGAGTGAGCGAGCGGCGAGCTGTCCGGCCGACGCCCGTTCGCGCGGGGGTGGAGTGACGTTACTGCGGAACTTGTCGGCTTCGGCGACGAAGGCGAACGGGACGGGTTCGCTGGGGGTCCCACCCGGCGGTAGCTGGGGGACGAACATGGGTGCTGCTTCTCCTGATCAAGATCGAGAACTTCTTGTGGACGGGCTCTACCCGTACAGACGCACAGATGTCCCCAATGGTGCCCTGTTTCGCCGATTTCACTGAAGTTCGCAGATGTTCGGCGCGGAATGTCGCGAGGCGCGACCGAATGCCCCGTTGTCAGTGCCTGCCCGTAGAGTGGGCGCCGCCCGAGTGAAGTGATGGAAGGACCCCTCGACCGTGACCGAAACCCCTGCTGACGACCTCAAGCCGACCTTCCGCGGCGACGTGACGGTCGAGCTGGTCAAGCACACCGCGAGCGACACCGACGTACTGTTCGCCGCCCGCGTCTCCACCGCGGGAGAGCAGTCCCTCGACGAGCTGACCAAGGATCCGGAGCGTTCCAAGGGCCTGATCAACTTCCTGATGCGGGACCGTCACGGCAGCCCCTTCGAGCACAACTCGATGACGTTCTTCATCAACGCCCCGATCTTCGTCTTCCGCGAGTTCATGCGCCACCGCGCGGGCTGGTCGTACAACGAGGAATCGGGCCGCTACAGGGAGCTCCAGCCGGTGTTCTACGTGCCGGAGGCCTCCCGCAAGCTGGTGCAGCAGGGCCGCCCGGGCAAGTACCAGTTCGTCGAGGGCACCCAGGGCCAGCAGGAGCTGACCGGCCGCGTCATGGAGGACTCGTACCGCCAGTCGTACGAGGCGTACCAGGAGATGCTCGCCGCGGGCGTCGCCCGCGAGGTCGCCCGCTCGGTCCTCCCCGTCGGCCTCTTCTCCTCCATGTACGCGACGTGCAACGCACGCTCCCTGATGCACTTCCTCGGCCTGCGCACCCAGCACGAGCTGGCCAAGGTGCCGTCCTTCCCGCAGCGGGAGATCGAGATGGTCGGCGAGAAGATGGAGGCGGAGTGGGCCAAGCTCATGCCGCTCACCTACGCCGCGTTCAACGCCAACGGCCGGGTCGCCCCGTAGCGGGCGGAAGGTGGATACGGCACAGATGTACGGTTCAGCCCTGCGAAGTGTCCGTATTGCGGCATTTCGGAAAGTTCATCTAGCCTGATCAAACGGACCCGGCACTGCTTGAACCCCCGAGCAGGCAGTGCCGGGATCCATCCCCGCCACACCCCCTGGTGTCCCCCGAGGGGGGACCGCGCGCTGAGCAGCGAGTAGCGTATTACCCATGGCTCCGACCTCCACTCCGCAGACCCCCTTCGGGCGGGTCCTCACCGCAATGGTCACGCCCTTCACGGCGGACGGCGCACTTGACCTCGACGGCGCGCAGCGACTGGCCGCCCACCTGGTGGACGCAGGCAACGACGGACTCGTCGTCAACGGCACCACCGGCGAGTCCCCGACCACCAGCGACGCGGAGAAATCGGACCTCGTACGAGCCGTACGGGAGGCGGTCGGCGACCGCGCCCACGTCATCGCCGGCGTCGGCACGAACGACACCCGCCACAGCATCGAGCTCGCCCGCGCCGCCGAGAAGGCCGGCGCGCACGGCCTGCTCACGGTGACGCCGTACTACAACAAGCCCCCGCAGGAAGGCCTCCTGCGGCACTTCACCGCGATCGCCGACGCCACCGAGCTCCCCGTGATGCTGTACGACATCCCGGGCCGCAGCGGCGTACCCATCAACACCGAGACGATCGTCCGCCTCGCCGAGCACCCGCGCATCGTCGCCAACAAGGACGCCAAGGGCGACCTCGGCCGCGCCAGCTGGGCCATCGCCCGCTCCGGCCTCGCCTGGTACTCCGGCGACGACATGCTCAACCTGCCGCTGCTCTCCGTCGGAGCGGTCGGCTTCGTCTCGGTCGTCGGCCACGTCGTCACCCCGGACCTGCGCGCCATGCTCGACGCGTTCGTCAGCGGCGACGTCCAGAAGGCCACCGAGATCCACCAGAAGCTGCTCCCGGTCTTCACCGGCATGTTCCGCACGCAGGGCGTCATCACGACCAAGGCGGCACTCGCCCTCCAGGGCCAGCCCGCCGGTCCGCTGCGCCTGCCCCTCGTGGAACTGACCGCGGACGAGACCGCCCAGCTCAAGATCGATCTCGCCGCCGGCGGGGTACACCTCTGAACACAGACTTCACAACTGAATACGCATGACCCGCAGGACATCGCTCCTGCACCCACACAAGACAACTGCTACTGCACGAACGTCACGCGCGCCACGTGCCCTAGAGGTACGTGGCGCGCGTGGTGAGGAGAGTCTTTTGAGTCATCCGCATCCTGAACTCGGCGCCCCGCCGAAGCTCCCGAAGGGCGGCCTGCGCGTCACCCCGCTCGGCGGCCTCGGCGAGATCGGCCGCAACATGACGGTCTTCGAGTACGACGGCCGTCTGCTCATCGTCGACTGCGGCGTGCTCTTCCCCGAGGAGGAGCAGCCCGGCATCGACCTGATCCTGCCGGACTTCACGTCCATCAGGGACCGCCTCGACGACATCGACGGCATCGTGCTCACGCACGGCCACGAGGACCACATCGGCGGCGTCCCGTACCTCCTGCGCGAGAAGCCGGACATCCCGCTGATCGGCTCCAAGCTGACGCTCGCCCTCATCGAGGCGAAGCTCCAGGAGCACCGCATCCGCCCGTACACGCTCGAGGTCGCCGAGGGCGACCGCGAACGTCTCGGCCCCTTCGACTGCCAGTTCGTGGCGGTCAACCACTCCATCCCGGACGCGCTCGCGGTCGCCATCCGCACGCCGGCCGGCATGGTCGTCCACACCGGCGACTTCAAGATGGACCAGCTCCCGCTGGACCGGCGCCTCACCGACCTCCCCACGTTCGCCAAGCTCGGCGAGGAAGGCATCGACCTTCTCCTCACCGACTCGACGAACGCCGAGGTCCCGGGCTTCGTCCCGCCCGAGCGCGACATCTCGAACGTGATCCGCGGAGTCTTCGCGGGCGCCCAGAAGCGCATCATCGTCGCGTCCTTCGCGAGCCATGTGCACCGCATCCAGCAGATCCTGGACGCCGCGCACGAGTACGGCCGCCGGGTGGCCTTCGTCGGCCGCTCGATGGTCCGCAACATGGGCATCGCCCGCGACCTCGGCTACCTGAAGGTCCCGCCGGGCCTCGTCGTCGACGTCAAGACGCTCGACGACCTCCCGGACAGCGAGGTCGTCCTGGTCTGCACGGGTTCTCAGGGCGAGCCGATGGCCGCCCTGTCCCGGATGGCCAACCGCGACCACCAGATCCGCATCGTCTCCGGCGACACGGTGATCCTGGCGTCGTCCCTGATCCCGGGCAACGAGAACGCGGTCTACCGCGTCATCAACGGCCTGACCCGCTGGGGCGCCAACGTCGTCCACAAGGGCAACGCCAAGGTCCACGTCTCGGGCCACGCCTCGGCCGGCGAGCTGCTGTACTTCTACAACATCTGCAAGCCGAAGAACCTGATGCCGGTCCACGGTGAATGGCGCCACCTGCGCGCCAACGCCGAGCTCGGCGCCCTCACCGGCGTCCCGCACGACCGCATCGTGATCGCCGAGGACGGCGTCGTCGTCGACCTCGTCGGCGGCAAGGCCAAGATCACCGGCAAGGTCCAGGCCGGTTACGTGTACGTGGACGGCCTCTCGGTCGGCGACGTCGGCGAGCCCGCGCTCAAGGACCGGAAGATCCTCGGCGACGAGGGCATCATCTCCGTGTTCGTGGTGGTGGACTCCACCACCGGCAAGATCACCAGTGGCCCGACCATCACGGCGCGCGGCTCCGGCATCGAGGACTCGGCGTTCAGTGCCGTCATGCCACGGATCCAGGAAGCCCTGGACAAGTCCGCGCAGGACGGCGTCGTCGAGCCGCACCAGCTGCAGCAGCTGATCCGCCGCACGCTGGGCAAGTGGGTGTCCGACACCTACCGCCGGCGCCCGATGATCCTCCCGGTCGTCGTGGAGGTCTGACGCACCGGAGGAGCGGGGCGCCTCGATTTGCATCGGGGCGCCCCGCTCCAGTAGGTTTACGGCTCCGCCCAAGGGGAACCCGGCGCACTCACGTGCCCGATTCAATTCCCCGAGTGGGACGGAAATTCCGACTCAGAATCTCTGATAAAGTCGGAACCGCCGGAAAGGACAACGTGAAAGCCGAAAGGCCGGAGCGAAAACCTGAAAGGCGCCGAGGAAATCGGATCGGAAAGATCTGATAGAGTCGGAAACGCAAGACCGAAGGGAAACTGCCCGGAGGAAAGCCCGAAGAGATTCGGGTGAGTACAAAGGAAGCGTCCGTTCCTTGAGAACTCAAC